>NZ_CP077659.1:0-4851460 GCF_019056635.1 Enterobacter cloacae complex sp. ECL72
GACCGGTGGATATGGTGCTGCGCGGGCAAACCCAGCTGGCAGAGGCCGGTTTACCGCTCAACCTTGAGGTTGTCAGCAAGCAGCTTTACTGGCCGTTCACCGGCGAAAAACAGTTCCAGGCTGACGATCTGAAGCTGAAGCTGAGTGGCAAAATGACCGACTACACGCTGTCGTTCCGCACGGCAGTGAAGGGGCAGGGGGTACCGCCCGCCGATATTACCCTGGATGCGAAGGGTAACGAGTTGCAGGTTAACCTCGACAAGCTGACCGTGGCGGCGCTGGAAGGAAAAACCGAGCTGACCGCGCTGCTCGACTGGCAGCAGGCGATCAGCTGGCGCGGCGAGCTGAAGCTGACCGGGATCAACACCGCTAAAGAGGTCCCGGACTGGCCGTCAAAACTGGATGGCCTGATCAAAACCCGCGGTAGCCTGTACGGTGGCACCTGGCAGATGGACGTGCCGGAACTCAAGCTCACCGGCAACGTGAAGCAGAACAAAGTCAACGTAGAGGGCTCGCTTAAGGGCAACAGCTATCTCCAGTGGGTGATCCCGGGCCTGCACGTGGCGCTGGGTCGCAACACGGCGGATATCAAAGGCGAGCTGGGCGTGAAAGACCTCAATCTGGATGCCACCATCGACGCGCCAAATCTCGATAACGCCCTGCCGGGTCTTGGCGGCACGGCGAAGGGGTTAGTGAAGGTTCGCGGTACGGTGGAGGCGCCGCAGCTGCTGGCGGACATCACCGCCAATAACCTGCGCTGGCAGGAACTTTCTATTGCCCGCGTACGTGTCGAGGGAGACGTGAAATCCACCGATCAGATCGGCGGAAACCTGAATCTGCGCGTGGAGCGTATCTCTCAGCCGGACGTGAACATCAGTCTGGTCACGCTGGCGGCAAAAGGTAACGAAAAGCAGCACGATCTCCAGCTACGCGTGCAGGGCGAGCCGGTCTCCGGGCAGCTGCACCTGACGGGCAGTTTTGACCGCCAGGCGACGCGCTGGAAAGGCGTGCTGGATAACACCCGCTTCAGCACGCCGGTCGGCCCGCTGGTGCTGTCGCGGTCTGTCGCGCTGGATTACCGCAACGCGGAGCAAAAGATCAGCATTGGGCCACACTGCTGGACCAACCCGAATGCTGAGCTGTGCGTGCCGCAGACCATTGATGCAGGCGCGGAAGGACGCGCGCAGATCAACCTCAACCGTTTCGACCTGGCGATGCTGAAACCGTTTATGCCGGAAACCACCCAGGCCAGCGGGGTCTTCAGCGGTAAAGCGGACGTCGCGTGGGACACCACCAAAGAGGGACTGCCGCAGGGCAGCGTTACCCTCTCCGGGCGTAACGTGAAGGTGACGCAGGAGGTCAATGACGCGCCACTGCCGGTGGCGTTCGACACCCTGAATGTGAACGCTAACCTGCGTAACAATCGTGCGGAACTGGGATGGCTGATCCGCCTGACCAACAACGGTCAGTTTGACGGACAGGTGCAAATTACCGATCCGCAAGGGCGGCGCAATCTCGGCGGCAACGTCAATATTCGTAACTTCAACCTGGCGATGGTGAATCCGATCTTCTCGCGGGGAGAAAAGGCGGCGGGATGCTCAGCGCCAACCTGCGTCTGGCGGGGATGCGCAAAGCCCACAGCTGTTTGGCCAGATGCGGTTAAACGGTGTGGACATTGACGGTAACTTTATGCCGTTCGATATGCAGCCAAGCCAGCTGACGATGAACTTTAACGGCCAAAGCTCAACCCTCAGTGGCTCAGTGTTGACGCAGCAGGGACAAATCAACCTGAGCGGTGACGCAGACTGGAGCCAGCTCGACAACTGGCGCGCCCGTATTGCGGCCAAGGGCAGCAGGGTGCGTATCACGGTACCGCCGATGGTGCGCCTGGACGTGTCGCCAGACGTGGTCTTTGAGGCAACGCCGAGTCTCTTCACCCTGGACGGCCGTGTTGACGTACCGTGGGCGCGCATCGTGGTTCACGAGGTGCCGGAAAGCGCGGTTGGCGTCTCCAGTGACGAAGTTATGCTCAATGAAAATCTGAAACCTGTTGAACAGAAGAGCGCTGGCATACCGATCAATAGTAATCTTATCGTGCACGTGGGGAATAACGTGCGTTTGGACGCGTTTGGGCTAAAGGCGAGACTCACGGGTGACCTGAAAGTGGCGCAGGATCAACAGGGACTTGGCCTCAATGGACAAATCAATATTCCTGAAGGGCGCTTCCATGCCTACGGGCAGGATTTGATTGTGCGTAAAGGCGAGCTGCTGTTCTCCGGTCCACCGGATCAGCCGGTACTCAATATCGAAGCGATCCGTAACCCGGAAGCCACCGAAGATGATGTGATTGCAGGCGTGCGCGTGACGGGCTCCGCCGATGAACCTAAGGCGAGATCTTCTCTGACCCGGCCATGTCGCAACAGGAAGCGCTCTCTTACCTGCTGCGCGGCCAGGTCTGGATAGCCAACAGGGCGATGGTGCGGCAATGACATCAATGTTAGTTGGTCTGGGGGTTGCACAAAGTGGTCAGGTTGTGGGTAAAATCGGCGAGACGTTTGGCGTAAGCAATCTGGCGCTGGACACTCAGGGCGTGGGTGACTCTTCGCAGGTAGTGGTCAGCGGCTATGTACTGCCGGGTCTACAGGTAAAATATGGCGGGGATCTTTGACTCACTGGCTACACTCACGTTACGTTATCGCCTGATGCCTAAGCTATATCTGGAAGCAGTGTCCGGCGTAGACCAGGCACTTGATCTGCTCTATCAGTTTGAGTTTTAGCAATGCGAATATTTGTTTACGGCAGTTTACGAACCAGGCAAGGCAACAGCCACTGGATGACCAACGCCCAGTTGCTGGGAAATTACACAATCGAAAACTACCAGTTGTACAGTCTGGGCCACTATCCAGGCGCGGTTCCGGGGAACGGAACGGTACAGGGTGAGGTTTATCGTATTGATAATGCCACGCTGGCCGAACTTGATGCCTTGCGCACCAGGGCGGTGAATACGCTCGCCAGTTGATCCAGACGCCTTACGGCAGTGCATGGATGTACGTGTACCAACGTTCGGTCGACGGGTTAACGTTGATTGAAAGCGGTAACTGGTTAGACAGAGACCAGTTCTGAAAACGACAACGCCACCGTAAGGTGGCGTTGTCGTTTTGCGCCGTAGGCCCGTGCAAGCGTAGCGCCGCCGGGCGATACCTCAATCGCACGGGTTACCTGGAGCGACAGGCACAAAAGCCCCGACGCGCGGGGCTTAGTCTCAA
This sequence comes from Enterobacter cloacae complex sp. ECL72, assembly GCF_019056635.1. Classification (NCBI taxonomy): domain Bacteria; kingdom Pseudomonadati; phylum Pseudomonadota; class Gammaproteobacteria; order Enterobacterales; family Enterobacteriaceae; genus Enterobacter; species Enterobacter cloacae complex sp. ECL72. The sequence continues at coordinate 3,267 of NZ_CP077659.1, forward strand.
CAGTAAGAATTACTTCTAGCAGCACGTTCGAAAGAGGCGATGATTTCTGCTTTCGCCGCTTCTGCGTTATCCCAGCCTTCAACTTTAACCCATTTGCCTTTTTCGAGATCTTTGTAGTGCTCGAAGAAGTGGGCGATCTGCGCTTTCAGCAGCTCTGGCAGGTCGTTCACATCTTTAATGTGATCGTACTCTTTGCTCAGCTTGGTGTGCGGTACGGCAACCAGTTTCGCATCTTCACCCGCTTCGTCAGTCATTTTCAGCACGCCAACAGGACGGCAGCGAATGACGGAGCCTGGCTGCAATGGATATGGCGTTGGGACCAGTACGTCAACCGGGTCACCGTCCAGAGACAGAGTGTGGTTGATGTAGCCGTAGTTGCACGGATAGAACATGGCGGTAGACATGAAACGGTCAACGAACAGCGCACCGGTGTCTTTGTCGATTTCGTATTTGATTGGATCTGCGTTGGCCGGGATTTCGATCACAACGTAGATGTCTTCTGGCAGTTCTTTACCCGCAGGGACGTTGAGTAAGCTCATGTCGGTGTCCTTTAAAATGGATGGTAAACAAGTGGCAGGTATTATAGCCAACTGGCGCTGAAAGTCTCCGCCTGTTTTCGTCTCTCCTCGCGCCTTCACTTTTCAGACCGTTTCCATGACAGGATAATCCATAAACTCAGCCGCATTTTAAATGTTGAAATGAAAGCGATTACAAACTTGTGATTAACGTTTTATTCACTTTTCTGAAGTGTGATGTAACGCAATCCGTAACATATTCCATTGGCTATAGTTCATCCGCGGAACATCTTTTAACCAACAATAACCTACCCTACGAGGACGTTCATATGTGGAAGCGCTTACTTCTTGTTACAGCAGTTTCGGCAGCCATGTCGTCTATGGCGATGGCCGCACCCTTAACCGTTGGATTTTCGCAGGTCGGATCTGAATCTGGCTGGCGCGCCGCTGAAACGAATGTGGCGAAAAGTGAGGCCGAAAAGCGCGGTATTACGCTGAAAATCGCCGATGGTCAGCAAAAGCAAGAGAACCAGATTAAAGCGGTGCGCTCGTTTATCGCTCAGGGCGTGGATGCCATCTTTATTGCCCCGGTTGTCGCCACGGGCTGGGAGCCGGTACTGAAGGAAGCCAAAGATGCTGAAATTCCGGTCTTCCTGCTCGACCGTTCCATCGACGTAAAGACAAATCTCTATATGACCACCGTCACCGCCGATAACGTGCTGGAAGGCAAACTGATTGGTGACTGGCTGGTGAAGCAGGTGGATGGCAAGCCGTGTAACGTGGTTGAGTTGCAGGGCACCGTCGGGGCGAGCGTGGCTATCGACCGTAAGAAAGGTTTCGCGGAGGCCATCGCTAAAGCATCAAACATCAAAATCATCCGTTCTCAGTCCGGCGACTTCACCCGCAGCAAGGGTAAAGAGGTCATGGAAAGCTTCATCAAGGCAGAAAATAACGGCAAAAATATCTGCATGGTTTACGCCCACAACGACGACATGGTGATCGGCGCCATCCAGGCCATCAAAGAAGCGGGCCTGAAGCCGGGCAAAGATATCCTCACCGGCTCGATCGACGGCGTACCGGACATCTACAAAGCGATGATTGACGGCGAAGCGAACGCCAGCGTGGAGCTGACGCCAAATATGGCGGGCCCGGCATTCGATGCGCTGGAGAAATTCAAGAAAGACGGCACCCAGCCTGAGAAGTTGACCATCACCAAATCCACGCTCTACCTGCCGGACACGGCGAAAGAAGAGTTAGAGAAGAAGAAAAATATGGGCTACTGATCCAGTGAAATTGCCGGGTGGCGCTGCGCTTACCCGGCCTACGATACGCTCTTTTGTAGGCCGGATAAGCGTAGCGTCATCCGGCCTGATGCAGGGGGAAACCATGACCACCGAACAACACCAGGAAATCCTCCGCACAGAGGGCCTGAGTAAATTTTTCCCTGGCGTTAAGGCGCTGGATAACGTTGATTTCAGCCTGCGGCGTGGGAGATCATGGCGTTGCTCGGCGAAAACGGGGGGGAAGTCGACGCTGATTAAACCCTGACCGGGGTCTATCACGCCGATCGCGGCGCTATCTGGCTGGAAGGTAACGCCATTTCGCCCAAAAACACCGCGCATGCCCAGCAACTGGGGATCGGCACGGTCTACCAGGAAGTGAACCTGCTGCCAAACATGTCGGTAGCGGATAACCTGTTTATTGGCCGCGAACCCAGACGTTTTGGCCTGCTGCGCCGCAAAGAGATGGAAGCGCGCGCCGCGAAGCTGATGGAATCGTATGGCTTCTCTCGACGTGCGCGAACCGCTGAACCGTTTTCCGTAGCGATGCAGCAAATCGTCGCGATCTGTCGCGCTATCGATCTCTCGGCGAAAGTGCTGATCCTCGATGAACCCACCGCCAGCCTCGATACCCAGGAAGTGGAGATGCTTTTTACCCTGATGCGCCAGCTGCGTAATCAGGGCGTCAGCCTGATTTTCGTGACGCATTTCCTCGATCAGGTTTACGAGGTGAGCGACCGTATAACGGTGCTGCGCAACGGCAGCTTTGTCGGCTGCCGGGAAACCCGCGAGCTGCCGCAGATAGAGCTGGTCAAAATGATGCTGGGCCGCGAGCTCGAGACCAACGCGCTTCAGCGCGCGGGCCGTACGCTGCTGAGCGAAAAACCGATCGCCGCGTTTCACGATTACGGCAAAGGGACCATCGCGCCGTTTAACCTCGAGGTACGCCCCGGTGAAATTGTGGGTCTGGCGGGGCTGTTAGGCTCCGGGCGCACCGAAACCGCCGAAGTCATCTTCGGGATCAAACTGCCGACAGCGGAACGGCGCTGATCAAAGGCAAACCACAAACGCTACGTTCACCGCATCAGCCTCGGCGTGGGCTTCTGCCCGGAGGACAGGAAAACGGACGGGATTATTGCCGCCGCCTCGGTGCGGGAAAACATCATTCTGGCGCTACAGGCCCAGCGCGGCTGGCTGCGTCCGATCCTAAGCGCGAGCAGAACGCGATTGCCGAGCGCTTCATCCGCCAGCTCGGTATACGTACCCCGAGCGCGGAACAGCCCATCGAGTTCCTCTCGGGCGGTAACCAGCAGAAGGTTCTCCTCTCGCGCTGGCTGCTCACCAAACCGCAATTCCTGATCCTCGACGAGCCCACGCGCGGTATCGACGGGCGCGCACGCCGAAATCATCCGGCTTATCGAAACGCTCTGCGCCGACGGTCTGGCGCTGCTGGTGATCTCGTCCGAGCTGGAGGAGCTGGTCGGCTATGCCGATCGCGTCATCATCATGCGCGATCGCAGGCAGGTGGCAGAGATCCCGCTGGATAAACTGTCGGTACCGGCGATCGCGAATGCCATCGCGGCGTAAGGAGTCAAATGTGATGTCCCGTTCTCTTTCGCAAACTGGCGAAGCGAAGCGCCGCTTCACCTGGCCGACCGGCACGCCGCAAATCGCGGCTGCTGCTGGTGCTGCTGGTGGATAGCCTGGTGGCTCCGCATTTTTCCAGATCGTCGTGCAGGATGGCCGCCTGTTTGGTAGCCCGATCGACATCTTAAACCGTGCCGCGCCAGTGGCGCTGCTGGCGATTGGTATGACGCTGGTCATTGCCACCGGCGGGATCGACCTCTCCGTCGGTGCGGTAATGGCGATTGCGGGCGCCACCGCCGCCTCGATGACCGTCGCCGGGCACAGCCTGCCGGTGGTTCTGCTGGCCGCGCTGGGCTCCGGTGTATTAGCCGGGCTATGGAACGGCATTCTGGTCGCAGTGCTCAAGATCCAGCCGTTTGTCGCGACGTTGATTTTGATGGTGGCCGGGCGCGGTGTGGCGCAGCTTATCACCTCCGGTCAAATCGTCACCTTTAACTCCCGAGCCTGGCGTGGATCGGCAGCGGTAATTTTCTGTTCTTCCCGACGCCGGTGATCGTCGCGCTGGTGACGCTGGTGGTGTTCTGGCTTTTCACCCGCAAAACGGCGCTCGGGATGTTCATCGAAGCGGTGGGGATTAACATTCGGGCCGCGAAAAACGCCGGGGTAAATACGCGGCTGATGGTGATGCTGACTTACGTGCTGAGCGGCGTCTGTGCTGCGATTGCCGGGGTGATCGTGGCCGCCGATATTCGCGGAGCGGATGCCAATAACGCCGGACTCTGGCTCGAGCTGGATGCGATCCTCGCGGTGGTTATCGGCGGTGGATCGCTGATGGGCGGACGTTTTAATCTGCTGCTCTCGGTGGTGGGGCGTTGATTATTCAGGGTATGAATACCGGTATTTTGCTCTCCGGGTTCCAGCCGGAGCTGAATCAGGTCGTCAAAGCGGTCGTGGTGCTTATCGTACTTATCGTGCAGTCGCCGCGCTTTATCACTCTCATTAAGGGGAACCGCGGTCATGATAAAACGTAATTTGCCGTTAATGATCACGCTGGGTGTGTTCGTGCTGGGATACCTTTACTGCCTGACCCAGTTCCCGGGCTTCGCCTCCACGCGGGTGATTTGCAACATTCTGACCGACAACGCCTTTTAGGCATTATCGCCGTCGGTATGACGTTTGTGATCCTCTCCGGCGGGATCGATCTCTCCGTTGGGTCGGTGATCGCCTTTACCGGCGTGTTCCTTGCCAAGGCGATTGGCTTTTGGGGGATTTCGCCGCTGCTGGCTTTTCCGCTGGTGCTGGTTATGGGCTGCGCGTTCGGCGCCTTTATGGGGCTTTTGATCGATGCGCTGAAAATCCCGGCGTTTATCATCACCCTCGCCGGGATGTTCTTCCTGCGCGGCGTGAGCTATCTGGTGTCGGAGGAGTCAATTCCAATTAACCACCCGATCTACGACACGCTCTCCAGCCTGGCGTGGAAAATCCCCGGCGGGGGACGCCTGAGCGCAATGGGGCTGCTGATGCTGGGCGTGGTGGTGATCGGGATCTTCCTCGCCCACCGTACCCGGTTTGGTAACCAGGTTTATGCCATTGGCGGCAGCGCCACGTCCGCGAACCTGATGGGAATTTCCACGCGCAGCACCACTATCCGCATCTACATGCTTTCGACCGGGCTGGCCACGCTCGCGGGGATTGTCTTCTCGGTTTATACCCAGGCAGGCTATGCCCTGGCGGGGGTGGGCGTTGAGCTGGATGCCATTGCCTCGGTGGTGATTGGCGGTACGCTGCTCAGTGGCGGAGTGGGGACGGTGCTCGGCACGCTATTTGGCGTGGCGATCCAGGGGCTGATTCAGACCTATATCAACTTCGACGGCACGCTCAGCTCCTGGTGGACCAAAATCGCCATCGGCATTCTGCTGTTTATTTTCATCGCGCTTCAGCGCGGCCTGACGGTGCTGTGGGAGAACCGCCAGAGCTCGCCTGTTACCCGGGTGAATACCTCTGTAACAGGGCGATAACATGCTGAAATTGCTTAAACTCTAAACATTTTCCGGTAGCGGCCGATACTCTTTTTTTATGCCCAGAAATATCTCGCTACCGGAAATAACATCATGCTTAAAACGCTATCGATTCGTACCGGCTTGCTCTCTTTACTGGCCGTTATGACCCTTCTGCTGCTGATTGTCAGCGGCATCGGCATTTATGCCCTTACACAAAGTTCCGCTTCTCTCCAGCGCATCAATCATCTTCAGGGTGAACAGATGGTGCAGCTGAATGCCGGCTATACGCTGATCCTGCGCGCGCGTAACGAAGGGGCAGGCCGTCCGCATGATGGAGGTCGGCCTGCTGGACGATGCGGTCAGGGCGGTCAAAACCATTAACCAGAAGTGGCGCTGGCACAGAAAACGCTGAAGGACGTGATCGGCAGCGGCGTGGCGGATGAGCAGGGGCAAATGCTTCTGGATAACGTCGCCGCGAGCCTGGCGGTGTACAACCAGCAGGGCATCAGCCCGATGCTGAAAGCCCTGAACGAGCAAAGCGCGGACAGCTATTACGATCTGCTGGAAAACAAGCTGGTCCCGGTGGCGAAGCAGTTTGATAACGATATGCAGGCGTTCAGGCATGGAGCGAGGCGCGCGGTAAAGCGGAGGTGAGCGCCGTGCAGGCGAGTAAAACCCGCGTGCTGATCCTGATTATCGTCGCGGCGCTGCTGACGGCTGGCATTATCGTGCTGGCCTGGCTGGTGCTGCGCCATATGCTGCTCGCCGCTTTCAGCCTCGATTGCCCAGCTGGAACATGTGGCGGCCGGGGATTTAACCCATACCCTGAACGCGCCGGCGAGCCAGGAATTTAATCGCCTTAACGCGGCGATCGAAGGGATGCGCCAGTCGCTGATGGACTCGGTTCTGCGGGTGCGTGACGCCAGCTCGCAGATTGATACCGGCAGCCGCGAGCTGACGGCCGGGAATATGAACCTGGCCCAGCGCACGGAATCCACCGCCACCTCGCTGGAGCAGACGGCCGCCAGCATGGAAGAGATCACCGCCACGGTGAAACTTAACGCCGATAACGCCGAGCAGGCGCACCAGCTGGCGAAGTCGGTCTCCGATACCGCCGATCACGGCAGTGAAATGGTCTGTTATGTCATTGAGAAGATGCGCGACATCTCCGGCAGCTCGGCGCGCATCGCCGATATCCTGAGCGTCATCGACGGCATTGCCTTCCAGACCAATATTCTGGCGCTGAACGCCTCCGTTGAAGCGCGCGTGCGGGTGAGCAGGGGCGAGGTTTTGCGGTCGTGGCGGGTGAGGTGCGTAATCTCGCCAGCCGCAGTGCTGATGCGGCGAAAGAGATCCGCTCGCTTATCAGCGATTCGCAAACCCACGTGAACGAGGGCAGCGAGCTGGCGCAGCAGGCCGGTGAGACGATGGACGAGATCGCTACCGAAGTGCTGCGTATGACCAAACTGATGCGTGAAATTGCGACGGCGTCCCAGGAGCAGAGCCGCGGTATTGAGCAGGTGAATATCGCCGTCAATCAGATGGATGAAACGGCGCAGCAAAATGCGGCGCTGGTCCAGCAATCATCTGCGGCAACTCGTTCCCTGGAGGAACAGTCGCGCGAGCTGATGGAAGCGATGGCCTCCTTCAAGCTGACGATGCAAACGGCCTGAAAAGGGAGCCTGCCTGGCTCCTTTTCGTGCGTTACGCGTCCGGGAATTCGCGGATCATGCGTTCAACGTCATCCACCATATGGCGGTTGCCGACGAAGAATGAACGGCGCTGGTGCAGGCTTTCCGGCACGATATCCAGAATACGCTCTTTACCGTCGCTCGCCTTGCCGCCTGCCTGTTCGGCCAGGAACGCCATCGGGTTGCACTCGTACAGCAGACGCAGTTTTCCGTCCGGGTGGCTGGCGGTGCTTGGGTAGAGGTAAATACCGCCCTTCAGCAGGTTACGGTGGAAATCCGCCACCAGCGAGCCGATGTAACGCGAGGTGTATGGGCGCTGGGTGGCTTTATCCTCTTCCTGGCAGAATTTGATGTACTTCTTCACGCCGTTCGGGAATTTGATGTAGGCCTTCGTTGATGGAGTAGGTGTTGCCCTTCTCCGGGAAGCGCATACGCTCCTGGCACAGGCAGAACACGCCCAGGGACGGATCGTAGGTAAAGGCGTGTACGCCGCAGCCGGTGGTGTACACCAGCATGGTGGACGAGCCATACACCACATAACCGGCAGCAACCTGTTTACTGCCCGGTTGCAGGAAGTCTTCTTCCGTCACCGGTGTGCCAACCGGCGTGACGCGACGGTAGATGGAGAAAATGGTACCGACAGAAACGTTAACGTCGATGTTGGAGGAGCCGTCCAGCGGATCCATCAGAACAACGTATTTCGCGTGTTCACACCCTTCGAATACGACGATCTCATCTTCTTCTTCAGAGGCGATACCCGCAACGATGTCGCGCGCGCGCAGTGCAGCTTTCAGTTTTTCATTGGCGAACAGGTCGAGTTTCTGCTGAACCTCACCCTGAACGTTCTCGGCACCGCTGGCACCCAGGATATCGACCAGACCGGCCTTGTTGATATCGCGGTGGATGATCTTAGCGCCCAGCTTTATTGCCGACAGCAAAGCAGTGAGCTCACCCGTAGCATGAGAGAACTCGTGCTGCTTCTCGACAATAAATTCACCTAACGTTTTCATAACACTTTCCCTGCATCTTATGTTGAGTAAAGCGGTTGATGTCCAACAATCTTAACAAACATTCAAATATTAGCGCAGAGGTGAATCGCGCCAGCAAAATACGGATTTACCTGAAATGCGTTTCACAGCCGCTGACATGTGAGTAAAATGTGCGCCACATTGAAGAAGGATAGTGACGTATGCGCATTCATATATTGGGGATTTGTGGCACTTTCATGGGCGGACTGGCAATGCTGGCGCGCTCGCTGGGCCATGAAGTGACAGGTTCGGACGCCAATGTGTATCCGCCGATGAGCACGCTGCTCGAGAAGCAGGGAATTTCTCTGATTCAGGGATATGACGCCAGCCAGCTGGAGCCGCAGCCGGATCTGGTGATCGTGGGTAACGCCATGACCCGTGGGAATCCATGCGTTGAAGCGGTGCTGGAACGCAATATCCCGTACATGTCTGGCCCGCAGTGGCTGCATGATTTTGTCCTGCGCGACCGCTGGGTTGTCGCCGTTGCCGGGACGCACGGCAAAACCACCACCGCCGGTATGGCGACCTGGATCCTCGAAGCCTGCGGCTACAAGCCGGGCTTCGTGATCGGCGGCGTACCGGGGAATTTCGACGTCTCCGCGCGTCTGGGCGACAGCCCGTTCTTTGTGATTGAAGCGGATGAATACGACTGCGCGTTCTTCGACAAGCGCTCCAAGTTCGTGCATTACTGCCCACGCACGCTGATCCTCAACAACCTTGAGTTCGATCACGCGGATATCTTTGACGACCTGAAAGCGATTCAGAAACAGTTCCACCATCTGGTGCGCATTGTTCCGGGTCAGGGCCGCATTATCCTGCCGGAGAACGACATCAACCTGAAGCAGACTATGGCGATGGGGTGCTGGAGCGAGCAGGAGCTGGTTGGCGAGCAGGGGCACTGGCAGGCGAAAAAGCTCAACGCGGATGCCTCCGAATGGGAAGTGCTGCTCGACGGTGAGAAAGTGGGCGAGGTGAAGTGGGGCCTGGTGGGCGAGCACAACATGCACAACGGCCTGATGGCGATCGCCGCGGCGCGTCACGTGGGCGTACTGCCTGCGGATGCCGCCAATGCGCTGGGCTCGTTTATCAACGCCCGTCGCCGTCTGGAGCTGCGCGGTGAAGCCCACGGCGTTACCGTTTATGACGATTTCGCGCACCACCCAACGGCCATTCTGGCGACGCTTGCCGCATTGCGTGGCAAAGTTGGCGGCACCGCGCGCATTCTGGCCGTGCTGGAACCGCGTTCGAACACCATGAAAATGGGTATTTGCAAAGACGATCTCGCACCGTCCTTAGGGCGTGCCGACGAGGTCTTCCTGCTGCAACCGCAGCATATTCCGTGGCAGGTGGCCGAAGTGGCAGACGCCTGCATTCAGCCGGCGCACTGGAGTGCGGACGTGGATGTCTTAGCGGATATGGTGGTGAAAGCCGCACAGCCTGGCGATCACATTCTGGTGATGAGCAACGGTGGGTTTGGTGGGATCCATCAGAAGCTGCTGGACGGTCTGGCGAAGAAAGCCGCGGCCGCAGAGTAAAAAAAGCCCGGTGGCGCTAGCGCTTACCGGGCCTACATTTTTTCGCACGACCTTGTAGGCCGGATAAGGCGTTTACGCCGCCATCCGGCGCAAACCCGCACAGATTACTCTTCGTTCTCAGACAGCTCGCGCAGATACTGGAAAATCAGGCGCGCAGACTTCGGGGGCTTATTCCCTTCTTTCTCTTTCTTCGCGTTGCGGATCAGCGATCGCAGCTGCTGGCGGTCGGCATTCGGCCACAGGTTCAGCACTTCAGGTACCGCGTCATCACCCTGCTCGATCAAACGATCGCGGATCTGCTCCAGCTTATGGAACAGCGCAACCTGCTGGTTGTGGCGGTTTTTCAGTTTGTCCAGCGCCTGACGGATCGGCTCCACGTCGCGCTGACGCAGCAGTTTACCGATAAGCTGAAGCTGGCGGCGACGCCCTTCTTTCTTGATTTTCTGTGCCAGTTCAATGGCATCACGCAGATCCTGGTCGAGCGGGATCTTATCCAGCGCGTTTTTACCCAGTTCTACCATTTCTGCGCCAAGCTGTTTTAACTCTTCGGCGTCACGTTTAATTTCACTTTTACTGACCCAGATGATCTCATCATCTTCGTCTTCGATGTCATCACCGGGAACGTCGTCGAGCCAGTCTTCGGGCTGCTTAGTCATGTCAGGCTCCTTAAAAAAAGAGGCTAATGTTACCAGTTAAGACGCGCACTGAAAAACGGTTCTCTGTTAGACTTCACTTAACTCTCTCTTACAGTATGGCATTTGCGATGAAAGTAACCTCACAAGTTGAAGCGCAGCGTAAGATCCTGGAAGAAGCCGTCTCCACCGCGCTGACGCTCGCTTCAGGTAAATCAGATGGCGCCGAAGTGGCGGTCAGCAAAACCACCGGCATTAGCGTGAGCACCCGCTATGGCGAAGTGGAGAATGTAGAATTTAACAGCGATGGCGCGCTGGGGATCACGGTGTATCACCAGAATCGTAAAGGCAGCGCGTCGTCTACCGATCTGAGCCCGGATGCCATCGCCCGTACGGTGCAGGCGGCGCTGGATATCGCGCGTTACACCTCCCCGGACCCTTACGCTGGCGTGGCCGATAAAGAGCTGCTGGCGTTTGACGCGCCGGATCTCGATCTGTTCCATCCCGCGGAAGTGACGCCGGATGAAGCCATTGAGCTGGCCGCGCGAGCCGAGCAGGCCTCTTTGCAGGCTGACAAACGCATCACCAATACCGAAGGCGGCAGCTTTAACAGCCACTACGGCATTAAAGTGTTTGGTAACTCCCATGGCATGTTGCAGGGGTACTGCTCAACCCGCCACTCGCTTTCCAGCTGCGTCATCGCCGAAGAAAACGGCGATATGGAGCGTGATTACGCGTATACCATTGGCCGCGCGCTGGGAGATTTGCAGTCTCCGGAGTGGGTGGGAAAAGCGTGCGCCGAACGCACGCTGTCACGCCTTTCGCCGCGTAAACTCTCCACCATGAAAGCGCCGGTCATTTTTGCCAACGAAGTGGCAACCGGCCTGTTTGGTCATCTGGTGGGAGCGATTGCGGGCGGTTCGGTGTACCGTAAATCGACCTTCCTGCTCGACTCGCTGGGCAAGCAGATCCTGCCGGAATGGCTGACCATCGAAGAGCACCCACACCTGCTGAAAGGGCTGGCCTCTACGCCGTTCGACAGCGAAGGCGTGCGCACGGAACGTCGTGATATCGTGAAAGACGGCATTCTGACCCAGTGGCTGCTGACCAACTACTCCGCGCGTAAGCTGGGGCTGAAAAGCACCGGGCACGCGGGCGGCATTCATAACTGGCGCATTGCCGGACAGGGCCTGAATTTTGAACAGATGCTGAAAGAGATGGGCACCGGCCTGGTGGTCACCGAGCTGATGGGGCAGGGCGTGAGCGGTATTACCGGCGACGACTCTCGCGGTGCAGCGGGCTTCTGGGTCGAAAACGGTGAAATTCAGTATCCGGTGAGCGAAATCACCATCGCCGGCAACCTGAAGGACATGTGGCGCAATATTGTTACGGTCGGTAACGATATTGAAACACGCAGCAATATTCAGTGTGGTTCTGTATTACTGCCGGAGATGAAAATCGCCGGGCAATAATCCCCGTAAAAGATTGATTAATAATAAAAAAAGGAAGTGAGCAATGCGTAAACACCTGTTAGCGATCGTCGCGGCTTCAACGCTGGTTCTTGGCCCGTCTGCGTTTGCTGCCGATCTCGAAGACAACATGGACATCCTCAGTGAAAACCTGAAGGTGGTGCAGAAAACGGACAATGCGGCGGACATGAAAGACGCATTGACTAAAATGCGTGAAGCCGCGCTGGATGCGCAAAAAGCGACGCCGCCGAAGCTGGAAAGCAAAGCGGCAGACAGCGCCGAGATGAAAGACTACCGCCACGGTTTTGACGTGCTGGTCGGCCAGATTGACGGCGCGCTGAAGCTGGCGAACGAAGGCAAAGTGAAAGAAGCCCAGGCGGCAGCCGATCAGTTTGTCGCGACCCGCAACACGTACCACAAAAAGTATCGTTAATTGGGTGCCTGAGCTGTACGTCCTCTCCCCGTATGCGGAGGCGCATTATGCGCCCCCGCATCGTTGCTCCCTACTTGCCGGAGCGACAATCCATCCGCGCTGTCACTTCAAGCGAGCCGTTACGAAAACGGATCTCGCACAGTGTTTTCCTCGTCACCAGCGTTAAGATGATTATTGTCAAAGAAATAATCATCAAAACCCCGATACTTGGGTTTCTGCGTTTCATGGATGCCTCCTTGCTTTAAAGCGGGCGAGGTAGCGAACTCCACGGTGTGACGTGTCGTTTCGAGCCCCCGCCCTGATTTTTTATCAGGCGGGGCTTCCCACTTTCCGTCCCATGCCTGAGACGGTCAGTCTCAAGCACCCGCCGCCACTCTAGCGGATCCCCATAAGAAAACCTTATCCACGTCACATTTCTACGAGCCTGCTCGTAATCTTTTCCACTCCGCTTACCAGTCTAATGCCGCGTAATAGCGTGATATTCATCACGTAAATCCAGCGATTTATACAGATTCACCGCATTTATGTGGCACAGATCACTGCCGCTGCTCGCCTTTCCACTTCGAAGTGGAAAACAACTCGCTACAAACAATTCCCCCTCGACGTTAGTTTTATTCCAGAGCCATTAACGGGGTAAGACGAGTGATTAACGGAGCGGTAATGAACGACGTTGGGGAACAGGCGGTGCAAACAGAACAGCTCGCGAACACCATGCTTCAGCAGGTCTACGCCCTGCTGGCCCGGCACAACATCATTCCCAACGCGGTACAGGAGCAGATGCTGACCTCCCACGTTCGCGCAATGGCGCACCGGTCCGTGACCGGCGAGCCGCTGCCGGAGGTTGAAGCAGAGCTGTTCGACGAAATTTCACCAGATTCAATGCAACTCGCCCGTGAAGTGGTAGCGCAGTTCGGCAACCTTCCTGATGAAGAGGCCTGGCTGCTCTCCGTTCACTTCGAAGTCGCGAAAGACAACCTTTAAGGAGCAACACATGGAACAGATTACAGTCGTGATTGGCGATCGCCTGGTAAAGGTCAGAAAGTGGCTGCGGGTGTGGAAAAAGCCGGCGGACGCGCGGTTGTCGTACCGGGCATGGCAGCGGATATGAAGCTCGGTGACGTGATGAAAGCAGAAAACGCCACCTTCGGGATCTCCTTCTGCGGCAGCGGCGGCGCGGGCGCCATCACCGCTCAGACCAAATATGGCTACAAGGCCAAATACGGCATGCGCTCCGTGGATGAGGGTGACCGCCATCAACGAAGGCTGCAACGTGCTGGGCTTTGGCTTTATGGATAAAGAAGAGCTGGGCGAGCGTCTGGTACAGGCGTGGCAGAAGAAATACGGCGCGTAAGCATGAAAGAACAGTTCACAACCACGGTGAGAGTGAAGGGGAAGGGCGACGCCAAAGCGCGCGCCTTTGCCGACGCCCTCAACCACGTTCAGGCTGCGGTGATGAAAGCCTCACCGCATATCTTACTGCGTATTGAGCCACAGGATGTGCAGGTTGTTCAGGCGCAAGAAGCGGTGCGAAAAGAAGCGTTTCTGTTCTTCTTTTTGCGCCGGGAAAGACGCACCTACAGCGTGGAGCTGGATGTGACCGTCAACGTGACCGCCATCAATCTCGACCAGGTGGAGTTCGTCACGCAACGCTGATTATTCATAAAAGGGCAGACTGATGTTCTTAATTATATTAATAAAATCGCTCATCATTGGCGGCCTGGTTGGCGTCGGTGTTGGCGCCGGGGCTGCACGCATGTTTCATGCGCCTACCACTCAGGGTATGGGCGCGTTTCGTACGTTGGGGGAACTGAACTCCTGCGAAGGGGATCCGGCGTCCCACTTCTCCTTTGGGTTAGGTTTCTTCTTTAACGCCTGGCCTCTTCCGTGGCCGCAGGTGCCTTCACACAGGACGTTGACCACCGCATCATCCCGAACTGGGGTGCTGCTGCACTGATGATTAAAAACCGTAACGTCGGTGAAACGCTGCATGACCCGCGCAAAATGGCGATTGCCTGCGGCATCATCGGCATGATTGTTGTGACCTTCCTTAACCTGACCGCCTCCTCCGTTCCGGCAGCGCTTCAGGTGACCGCCGTGAAGGTGCTGGTACCGGCGGCGAACCTGCTGGTCAACACCGTGATGCCGGTGATCTTCTGGCTGGCGGCCATCGACGCGGGTAAAAAATCGGGCTTCTGGGCCACCATCTTTGGCGGCGCGGCACAGCTGATCATGGGTAACGCCGTACCGGGTCTGGTACTGGGTATTCTGATTGGTAAAGGTGTTGAAGAGAGTGGCTGGAACCACGTCACCAAAGTGATGATGGCGGCGATCGTTCTGCTCTTCGTGCTGAGCGGCTTCTTCCGCGGCTTCGACATGAAGATGATCGAATCCTTCCATCTGACCGTGCCGAACTGGCTCGACATGATCCACAACTCGCTCAGCGGTAAATAACAGGAGCCTCTAAATGGAACAGAATAAAGGTTTTTGGTATGCCGACTGGTCGTTCCCGATCTTCGTTGGCCTGCTCTCCTCCGGCGTCTTCGCCGGGACGCACATGTACTACCTCTACGGCATCGGCGCGTTTAACGAAGTGGCCTTCGTGGCGATGCTGAAAGCGGGAATCGATACCGGCGTCTACGGCGCGGTGGCGGCGTTCGGTGCTAGCTTCCTGTTCGCCCGTATTATCGAAGGCTCGCTAGTGGGTATTCTCGATATCGGCGGTGCGATCCAGACCGGCGTGGGCCTCGGCGTTCCGGCGCTGCTGCTGGGCGCGGGGATCATGTTCCCGGTGACCAACTTCATTGCCGCGCTGATTACCGGCCTGGTGATTGGCCTGGCGATTGGCTACGTCATCATCCTGGCGCGTAAGTTCACCATCAATCAGAGCAACTCCACCTACGGCGCAGACGTGATGATGGGCGCGGGTAACGCCTCCGGCCGCTTCCTCGGGCCGTTGATTATCCTCAGCGCCATGACCGCCTCCATTCCAATCGGCGTCGGTTCCCTGGTAGGCGCGCTGCTGTTCTACATCTGGCAGAAGCCGATTACCGGTGGCGCCATCCTCGGCGCAATGATTTTGGGCTGGCTGTTCCCGGTCGCCCTTTAATACCCGCGGGCGCTTCGGTGCCCGCTTTATCAGGAGATCCTCATGTTTGATTTACTCCTGCGCCGTGCGCGCCTCGCCGACGATACCCTGACCGATATCGCCATCCAGGACGGGAAGATTGCCGCGACAGGCGACATTGACGCTCCCGCCCGCAAAACGGTTGAGCTGAACGGCGACGTGTTCGTCAGCGCGGGCTGGATTGACTCCCACGTCCACTGCTACCCGAACTCCCCGATTTACCACGACGAGCCGGACAGCGTGGGCATTGCCACCGGCGTCACCACCGTGGTGGACGCGGGCAGTACCGGAGCCGACGACGTGGACGATTTTTACGCCATCACCCGCAAAGCCTCCACCGAGGTGTTTGCCCTGCTGAACATCTCCCGCGTGGGGCTGATCGCCCAGAACGAGCTGGCCAACATGGCGAATATTGACGCCGATGCGGTGAAGCAGGCGGTGACGCGCCACCCGGATTTTATCGTTGGCCTGAAGGCGCGCATGAGCAGCAGCGTGGTCGGTGAAAACGGCATCACCCCGCTGGAGCGCGCGAAAGCGATTCAGAAAGAGAACGGCGACCTGCCGCTGATGGTGCACATCGGCAACAACCCGCCGAACCTCGATGAGATTGCCGAACTGCTGAGCTCCGGCGACATCATCACCCACTGCTACAACGGCAAGCCTAACCGCATTCTGACGCCCTCCGGCGAGCTGCGCGCCTCCATTACGTCTGCGCTGAAGCGCGGCGTGCGCCTGGACGTCGGCCACGGCACGGCGAGCTTCAGCTTTGAAGTGGCGAAGCGCGCCATTGCGATGGGCATTCTGCCGCATACCATCAGCTCGGATATTTACTGCCGCAACCGCATCAACGGCCCGGTCGGCTCGCTGGCGAGCGTGATGTCGAAATTCCTCGCCATCGGCATGTCATTGCCGCAGGTGATTGACTGTGTCACGGCCAACGCCGCCGACGGCCTGCGCCTGACGCGCAAAGGCCGCATTCAGCCTGGCCTCGACGCCGATCTGACGCTGTTTACGCTCAAGCGCCAGCCGACGGTGCTGACGGATGCCGAAAACGACAGCCTACAGGCTGAACACATTCTGATGCCGCTTGCCGCGATCCGCGCGGGCAAGGGCTACATGACCGAACAAGGGAGCACGGAACATGCCTTCGATTTATGAGAAGTACAACTTAAAGCAGGTTATCAACACCTCTGGCCGCATGACGGCGCTGGGTGTCTCCACGCCGCGCCCGGAAGTGGTGCAGGCGGCGATGGACGGCATGAATCACTATTTCGAGATGAAGGATCTGGTCAATAAAACCGGGGAATACATCGCGAAGCTGCTGGAGGTGGAAGGGGCGACGGTGGTCTCCTGCGCGTCGGCGGGCATTGCCCAGTCCGTGGCGGCGGTGCTGGTGAAAGACAGCGACTGGCTGCTGGAAAACCTGCACGTCACACCGATTGAAAACAACGAAATCGTCCTGCCGAAAGGCCACAACGTGAACTTTGGCGCGCCGGTGGGCACCATGGTGGCGCTGGGCGGCGGCAAGCTGGTGGAGGCGGGCTACGCCAACGAATGCTCTGCCGATCAGCTGGCGGCGGCGATCACTCCGCGCACGGCGGCGATCCTCTACATCAAATCGCACCACTGCGTGCAGAAAAGCATGCTCAGCGTCGAGCAGGCGGCGGTCGTGGCGCGCAAGCACGATCTCCCGCTGATCGTCGATGCGGCGGCGGAAGAAGATCTGCACGCCTACTACCGCTCCGGTGCCGATCTGGTGATCTACAGCGGCGCGAAGGCGATCGAAGGGCCAACCAGCGGGCTGGTGATCGGCAAAACCCAGTACGTTGAGTGGGTGAAGCGCCAGACGGCGGGCATTGGTCGCGCGATGAAAGTGGGCAAAGAGGGTATCCTGGGCCTGACCTGCGCCATCGAACACTACCTGACGGCGACCAAAGAGAGCGGGGCCGAGATGGTGGCGAAGATGACGCCGTTTATCGACGCGTTGAACACCCTGAACGGCGTGACCGCGCGCGTGGTCTGGGACAGCGCCGGGCGTGACATCGCCCGCACCGAGATTAAGTTTGACGAAGCCACCACCGGCGTCGGCACCGGTGAACTGGTGAACGCGCTGAAACAGGGCGAATACGCCATTTACTTCCGTGGCTATAAGGCCAACGAAGGGATTATCGAGGCGGACGTGCGCAGCGTGAATGCTGACCAGCTGAACATCGTGTACCGCCGCATTAGCGAAGTATTAGGACAGGAGAAAAAAGCATGAAACTGACCCCCAACTTTTACCGTGACCGCGTCTGCCTGAACGTGCTGGCAGGCTCAAAGGCCAACGCCAGCGCCATTTACGAGGCGGCGGAAGGTCATGTGCTGGTGGGCGTGCTCTCCAAAAATTACCCGGACGTGGCGAGCGCGGTTGCGGACATGCGCGAATACGCAGCCCTGATTGATAATGCGCTCTCCGTGGGGCTGGGCGCGGGCGACCCGAACCAGTCAGCGATGGTGAGTGAAATCTCCCGCCAGGTGCAGCCGCAGCACGTTAACCAGGTCTTTACCGGCGTGGCCACCAGCCGCGCGCTGCTGGGGCAGAATGAGTCCGTGGTCAACGGTCTGGTCTCCCCGACCGGCACCGTCGGCATGGTGAAAATCTCCACCGGCCCGCTGAGCAGCAAAGCGCCGGACGGCATAGTGCCGGTTGAAACCGCTATCGCCCTGCTGAAAGATTTCGGCGGCAGCTCCATCAAGTACTTCCCGATGGGCGGCCTGAAATGCCGTGACGAATACCAGGCGGTGGCGGAAGCCTGCGCCCGTCACGACTTCTGGCTGGAGCCGACCGGGGGAATCGATCTGGAGAACTTCGAGGCGATCTTGCAGATCGCCCTGGATGCGGGCGTGAGCAAAATCATCCCGCATATCTACAGCTCGATTATCGATAAAGCCAGCGGTGATACGCGTCCGGAAGATGTGCGTACGCTGCTGGCGATGACGAAGAAGCTGGTTAAGTAGAACCTGCCCCTCACCCTAACCCTCTCCCACCGGGAGAGGGAACCTTTAACCCCTCTCCCTTTGGGAGAGGGCTGGGGTGAGGGGAAACAAACCGCACACACCCGAAGGAGCCACCATGCACACCCGTACCCTGCTTGTCGCTTCACTCTCTTTACTTGCTACCTCTGCAATCGCTCAAACCCAGTACGCCTGGGTGGGTACCTATAATCCGAACGGTGAAGGGCTGTACCGCTTTACCGTCGATCCGCAAACCGGTGCGCTGAACGATAAAACACTGGTGAGCAAACTGCCGAACGCCGCGCAGTTAACCGTCTCACACGACGGCAAAACGCTGTATCTGGCAAGCGAAGTGGAGCAGGGCGTGGTGCAGGCGCTGCGCATCGGTGATAACGGCGCGCTGAGCGAGCTGAATCAGGTGTCCTCCGGCGGCGCGGGGCCGGTGTATCTTTCCCTGACGCCGAACGGCAAACATCTGCTGGTGGCAAACTACGTCAGCGGAACTGTCGCGGTGCTGCCCGTTAACGCAGACGGCAGCCTGGGCGATGCTACGGACACCCATCAGGACAAAGGCGAACCGGGCGCGGCGAAGCCGGAAGCTGCCGTCGAGGGCAGTTTCGCCATCAGCGATCATAACGGCCCACATGCGCACATGATCGCCGCCGATCCGGACGGGAAATACGTTTTTTCCACCGATCTGGGGCTGGATCGCATCTATCAGTACCGTTTTGACGATCAAACCGGGAAGCTGACTCCTAACGATCCGCCATTTATCAGCGCCTCCTCAAAAGGGGCCGGGCCGCGCCACTTCGTCTTTACGCCGAAAGGCGATGCCCTGTGGCTGATTAACGAAGAGGCGTCTACGCTCACCCATTATGCGCTGGACAGTAATGGCAGGCTGAAAGAGGGTAAAACGGTTTCAGCCCTGCCGGACGGTTATAAAGGCACCAGTTTTGCTGCCGGGCTGGCGCTAAGCGCCGACGGGAAACAGCTGTATGTCGCTAACCGTTTGCATAACAGCATCGGGCACTTTACCGTAACGGCGGAGGGTACGCTGACGCATCAGGATGATGTCTGGACGCGCGGCGACTATCCGCGCACCCTGACGCTCGATAAGCAGGGTCGCTGGCTGTACGTCATGAACCAGCGCAGCGACAACATTACCCGTTTCCGCGTGGCGCCGGACGGCAAGCTGAGCGCCGAGCCAGACTATACCCCGGTCGGCAGCCCATCCCAGATGGTCATTTCACCCTGAGCAGTAAGAGGACAACGACGTGCGATTTCCGAACCAACGTTTAGCGCAACTTTTCGATCTGTTGCAAAACGAGACGCTGCCACAGGACGAGCTGGCGCAGCGGCTGTCGGTCTCCACGCGAACCGTCCGGGCGGATATCACCGCCCTGAACGCGCTGCTGGCCAGCCACGGCGCGCAGTTCATTTTGAGCCGGGGCAACGGCTATCAGCTCAAAATTAATGATGTGGTGCGCTATCAACAATTGCAGGCGTCCCACCCGCGCGCGCTGCGTATTCCGCGAACCGGACCGGAGCGCGTGCACTATCTGGTGGTGCGTTTTCTGACGTCAGCCTTTTCCCTCAAGCTGGAGGATCTGGCCGATGAGTGGTTCGTCAGCCGGGCTACGTTGCAGAGCGACATGGTGGAAGTGCGCGAGTGGTTTCACCGTTATAACCTGACGCTGGAAACCCGCCCGCGCCACGGGATGAAGCTGTTTGGCAGCGAGATGGCGATCCGCGCCTGCCTGACCGACCTCCTGTGGGAGCTGGCGCAGCAGGACAGCCTGAACCCGCTGGTGACCGACGTGGCGCTGAATGCGGGGGTGGCGGAAAAGATGGTGCCGGTGCTGCACGATGCGCTGACGCGCCATCACATTCGCCTGACCGATGAAGGCGAGCTGTTCCTGCGCCTGTACTGCGCGGTGTCGGTGCGGCGCATCAGCGAGGGGTATCCGCTGCCGGAATTCCACGCGGAGGACGTGGAAGAGAACGTGCGTGAGGCGGCGAAAGATATCGCGGTGGCTATCCAGGAGCTGGCGGGCAAAGCGCTTTCGCCGTCAGAAGAGAGCTGGCTGTGTGTGCACATTGCGGCGCGGCAGATCCAGGAGATCGCCCCCAGCGCGATTAACGCCGACGACGACGAAGCCCTGGTCAACTACATTCTGCGCTACATCAACACCCACTATAACTACAACCTGCTGAGCGATGAGCAACTGCATGCAGATCTGCTCACGCACATCAAAACCATGATTACCCGCGTGCGGTATCAAATCATGATCCCCAATCCGCTGCTGGATAACATCAAGCAGCACTACCCGATGGCGTGGGATATGACCCTCGCGGCGGTGTCGAGCTGGGGCAAATACACCCCGTATGTGATCAGCGAAAACGAAATTGGTTTTCTGGTGCTGCATATCGGCGTCGGGCTGGAGCGCCATTACAATATCGGCTACCAGCGCCAGCCGCGGGTGCTGCTGGTGTGCGACGCCGGTAACGCGATGGTGCGCATGATCGAGGCGGTACTTCAGCGTAAATATCCGCAGATTGAGGTGACGCGCACGCTCACCCTTCGTGAGTACGAGCTTGCCGATGCCATTGGCGAAGACTTCGTGATCTCCACCGCCCGCGTGAGCGAAAAATCCAAACCGGTGGTGATGATCGCCCCGTTCCCGACCGATTATCAGTTAGAGCAGATCGGCAAGCTGGTGCTGGTGGATCGCACCCGCACGTGGATGCTGGAAAAATACTTCGACGCGGCCCATTTCCGCATTCTCGACAAGCCTGTCGACCAGCAAACGCTGTTCCGCGAACTGTGCGGGCAGCTTGAAGGGGAAGGTTTTGTCGGCGCGGAGTTTCTGGAATCGGTTATCGAGCGTGAAGCCATCGTCAGCACCATGCTCGGCGACGGCATCGCGCTGCCGCACTCCCTCGGGCTGCTGGCGCAAAAAACGGTGGTCTACACCGTGCTGGCGCCGCAGGGCATTCAGTGGGGAGATGAAACCGCTCATGTCATCTTCCTGCTCGCCATCAGCAAAAGCGAGTACGAAGAGGCAATGGCGATTTACGACATCTTTGTCACCTTCCTGCGTGAACGCGCGATGGCGCGCCTGTGCCAGTGCGAGAATTTTGCGGCGTTTAAGGCTGAGGCGATGGAGAGTTTGAGTCGGTTTTGACGTTCAGGCGGACAGAGGATATCCGCCTTCATTCAACGCAGATGATGCACAACCTGGTTGCTGCTGCCGCGCCAGATAAGCATAGGATCTTTTAGATCCTGCACGAACTTGCCGTCGACCAGGACGTTAATCAGATCCACCACTTCCATCTGCTGCGCATTCAGTTCATCCAGCTTATAGCCCGTCCAGACCCAGATGTCTTTTCCTGCGCACTCGCGGCGGATGCGTTTTACCAGCTTCAGGATCGCCGGCACGTTTTGCGGATGGAGCGGGTCGCCGCCGGAGAGCGAGATCCCCTGGCGTTTGATGCGCGTGTCGTTCAGGTCGTTGATGATGCGGTCTTCCATCTCAGCGGTAAACGGCATACCCGAGTTCAGGCGCCAGGTGCTTTTGTTGTAGCAGCCGGGGCACTCGTGAACGCAGCCTGATACAAACAGGGTACAGCGGGTGCCGGGGCCGTTGACGATGTCGACGGGGTAGTACTGGTGATAGTTCATCGCGAATAACCACGCCGGGTGGCGCTGCGCTTACCCGGCCTACAAAAGAGAGCGGTCCGTAGGCCCGGTAAGCGCAGCGCCACCGGGCATTAACGTGGCAGCGGATTACCCGATCTGCCCATTCCCCAGATGTTTCACCCTGCGCTTCACCTCTTCCTGCTTACCGGCGTTAAACGGACGGGCATCCGGGCTGCCGAGGTAGCCGCACACGCGGCGGGTCACGGAGACGCGGGCTGCGTCGTGGTTACCGCATTTCGGGCAGGTGAAGCCTTTGCTGGTGCATTCGAACTCACCGGTAAAGCCGCACTCGTAGCACTCGTCAATTGGCGTGTTGGTTCCGTAGTACGGCACGTGCTGATAGCTGTAATCCCACACGTCTTCCAGCGCCTTCAGGTTGTGCTGAATGTTCGGGTACTCGCCGTAGCAGATAAAACCGCCGTTCGCAATGGGCGGATAGGCCGCTTCAAAGTCGATCTTGTCGTACGGGTTCACCTTCTTCTCCACATCGAGGTGGAAGCTGTTGGTGTAGTAACCTTTGTCGGTCACGCCTTCCACGATGCCGAACTCGGCGGTGTCCAGACGGCAGAAGCGATCGCAGAGGTTTTCGCTCGGCGTGCTGTACAGGCTGAAACCGTAGCCAGTTTCCTCTTTCCACTGGTCTACCGCATCGCGCAGGCGCTGCACAATCGCGATACCTTTCTCACGCAGGGCGTCGTTGTCATAGATGTGCTTGTCGCCAAACAGCGCGTTAATCGTTTCGTGAATGCCGATATAGCCAAGAGAGATCGATGCGCGACCGTTTTTGAAGATCTCCGACACATCATCGTCCGCCTTCAGGCGCACGCCGCAGGCTCCTTCCATATAGAGAATTGGCGCGACGCGGGCTTTCACCCCTTCAAGACGGGCGATGCGGGTCATAAGCGCCTTACGTGCCAGCTGTAAACGTTCATCCAGCAGCGTCCAGAAGGCCGCTTCATTCCCTTTAGCTTCCAGCGCGATGCGCGGCAGGTTCAGGCTGATGACGCCCAGGTTGTTGCGCCCGTCGTGGATCTGCTCGCCGTTCTCATCTTCGTACACGCCGAGGAAGCTGCGGCAGCCCATTGGCGTTTTAAACGAACCGGTGACTTTCACCACCTGGTCGTAGTTGAGGATGTCCGGGTACATACGCTTGCTCGCGCACTCCAGCGCCAGCTGCTTGATGTCATAGTTCGGATCGCCAAACTTGTGGTTCAGGCCGTCACGAATGGCGAACACCAGTTTCGGGAACACCGCCGTTTTACGGTTTTTACCGAGGCCGGAGATGCGGTTGCGCAGAATAGACTGCTGGAGCAGGCGTGATTCCCAGCTGGTGCCGAGGCCAAACCCGAAGGTCACAAACGGCGTCTGGCCGTTGGCGGTGTGCAGCGTGTTTACCTCATATTCCAGCGACTGGAACGCGTCGTAGCACTCTTTCTCGGTGCGGGAACGGGCGTAACCGTCGGCATCCGGGATCTGCCACTCTTCCGCCGTTTTACGGTGTTTGTTGAAGCTCTCGGCCACGAACGGGGCCAGCACTTCATCGATGCGGTTAATGGTGGTGCCGCCATAGATGTGGCTTGCCACCTGGGCGATGATCTGCGCCGTGACCGCCGTCGCGGTGGAGATGGATTTCGGCGGCTCAATCTCGGCGTTACCCATTTTAAAACCGTGGGTCAGCATGCCTTTCAGGTCGATCAGCATGCAGTTAAACATCGGGAAGAACGGCGAGTAGTCGAGATCGTGATAGTGGATCTCACCGCGCTCGTGCGCAGACACCACGTCGCGCGGCAGCAGGTGCTGGCGGGCATAGTGCTTGGCGACGATACCGGCCAGCAGGTCGCGCTGGGTTGGGATCACTTTGCTGTCTTTGTTGGCATTTTCATTGAGCAGCGACGAGTTGGTTTGCTCTACCAGGCCGCGGATCTCCTGGTTCAGGCGACCGCGTTTCTCACGCTGGACGTCACGGTCGTGACGATACTCAATGTAGGCGCGCGCCAGCTGCTTGTACGGACCAGACATCAGCTGGTTTTCAACCGCGGTCTGGATCTCGTTGATATCCACCTGGCTGCGTTCATGCATCTGGCTGCTAACGACTTCTGCGACGGTGGCGCAGTAATCTGCGTCATCGACTCCCGCTGCTTTAGCTGCACGCAGAATGGCTTCTTTGATGCGCTCTGATTTAAACGGCACTTTACAGCCATCACGTTTCATCACATGCGGTGTCATGATCACTCCATTTTAAAAACAGGTTATCCACAAAGGTGGAGAAGTATTCACCGGACGTATTCCTCGCCGCGGCAAAGACTTCCCGCGTGCCCAGCTCGTGTTATCCACAATTCCGGCCAGCGTTCGCGCCGTCTTGTTGTTGGAATAGTAGACGATAAATACAAGATGTTGGGTCGGCGTGCATTTTAAGTGCTACATATAGTGATTTGCATCAAACAAGTTTGCGATTTTTTTGATGCAGAACAAAGTAAAAAGACGAGAGTACATACGGCGGGCGCTGGGGCAATTGTAAAGACTCGAAGGAAAAATCTGATTAATTATTCAACAAAAACAAGCGCTCAGCAGAGCCTGTGCTGAGCGCTGCTCGATTAACTCACCCCGCAGGCCCAGCTCAACCCTGCCTGCAAAAAGGCTACGGTAACGATGCAGCCCAGTACCAACGGGATGAGAAGAGAGCTTTCGGGGGCATCGTCCTGTTTTTGAGAACCTTCATTACTCAGCGCAGACATCGCCTCTTCCCGCGTACGCGCCGCCAGCAATTGCTCACGCACCCGCTCATCCGTGAGTCTGCTGGTCAGCGTCGTCAGCAGGTGCATATGCGTACTGCCTGCTTCCGCTGGCGGAATGGCGAGCAGGAAAACCATCCTCACCTCTTCATCACCCTCCAGCCCCGGCCAGCATATCGGATCGTCAAAGAGCGCCAGACAAAATGCCGCCTGTTGCACCGCCTCGGTTTTACCGTGCGGGACGGCGAGCGCTTCACCCAGCGCGGTAGGGCCTTCACTTTCACGTTGTAAAACGCTTTCGATAAATGCCTCTCGATCGTTGATGACCTTCCGCCTGGCGAGCGGCTCGGTGAGCCAACGGATCACTGCTTCCGGCGTACGTTGGGGCGGGTTGATAAACACCAGATCGGGATGCGTCAATGCCAGCAAGTTCATATTAAGCCTCAATCAAAAAATCGCAGGTTGCGGAGGGGAGGATCGCCGTTACCGGTTGCATCGGCTCTTCCAGATAGTTGATCTGCCGTAACACTGCCAGACTTTCCGGGACGGGAGCCGGTTGTGTCCCGGCGTTAAATACGCGTAAGACGGTGCCATGCAGCAGCTGCGCATGGGGCAGAGCGGAAAGGATGAGCGGCTCCGGCACGGTCAGTAGCGAGAACTCTGCCGGAAGCCTGCGCTCGGGCAGACGCAACGAAAAGCGCTCAAGACGGTGATCGAGCGTGTGTAGCGTTTGCCGTTGGTAGGTGAAGGGCTGTCCAGCCGCCTGATTTTCCAGCTGGCGCAGCGTGAGGTGGTCGGCGTTGTCGGCCAGCGCGACGGTGAATGAAAAGCGCAACGGTTTCAGCAACTGGGCATCAGGAGTCTCAACCACCGTATTATTGATGCCGGAGGCCCGACCCGGTCGCCATTCGAGATCGCTGCGTCCGAGCACGCCCGTCGATTTAAACATCGTCAGGGCAATAGCAGCGGGTTCGCTGCCGATAATCTGAAATTCTTTCATGCCACGGCTAGTCACAACCAGCGCTTTACCCGGTTCCGTGACAGCGATAATGCCCTCGCTGGTTTCGATATCCACGGGCTTCTCGCGATAGCGTTCTTGCCAGTGTTCACCGTCATATCCCGTTTCGCGCTGGATGATTGCGAAGGGCTGTGAGGCGATAGCGTGACGGGTGTGAACATCGCTGCCGATCAGTAAACGTAGCCGGTGATCGCAGTGGCTGTTTTCCAGCGAAGCCTCGACATACAGATTCGGATCGTCGTGGCGTAATTCGCAGACCAGACGAATGGATAACGGCGTTCGGGCCGTATCCTGACGGCTGGCGAGATCCTGCGGAAGACGCATTGTGGCCTCGACGGTCAGCTTTTCGACAAGCGGCGTTTTTACGCCGTCGACGAGCGTAAAATGCGAACAGCGCGTCGGCGCGTCGCCCGCAAGCGGTGAGAAATCGTAGCTGTCGCCCGCGTCCGCGCAGTCTTCAAAGGTAAAGAAAGAGGGGATACGTCTGCCGCTGCGTTTGTCATGCAGGGTAAGCGTTCCGGCATCCAGCGACAGTCGATAATGCGCATTCTCAATCTCGCTGCCCTTTATCTTTTCAGACGCCAGGAAAGGCGCAGGGTCTTCTTCAACGTTAACGGTGAGATAGCCGATCGGCGGCAGAACCGGTGTCTTTACCGCAACGTGCCAGCGGTAATAAGGGAGAAGGGGCGTCTCGCACTCGCCCTCGGCGGTAAGGGAGATCGCCGTTCCGCCGGGCAGAATGTCTCTTTCCAGGACGTCGAAAGGGATGGGCTGCCCCTGATGCGTCAGGGCGATATTATCCGCCCGGCTATACAGTGTGGCTATCACCACGCGCTGCGTTGGGGTAGCCAGCGAGTTAAAAATCAGCAGGTCGCCATCCTGAACGCAGGCGGCGGCCAGGGTTTTCACCACCAGATTCCACAGGCTATGGCACAGCTGTTCGGTTTGTTCCATACGATGCAGAATGTCGCGGTTGGTGGCATCGCTATTACAGCCGCCAATGGAATCGTGGGCATGGTTTCGCAACAGCTTTTTCCAGAGGGTGTCGACTACCGCGAGGTTGACCGGAATCCCCTGGTGACGCGCCATTGCGATTGTCGGCTCCAGCTGTCGCAGGATGAATTGTTCAACCTCATCGTTTTTCTTTTTGATGTCGTAGCGCACGGAGCCGATCGTTTTATGGATGCGGGTGTAGCGCGGCGATTTCAGCTCTCCTTCCAGAGCTCAAACTGTTCACGCTGCGCGCGAAGGGTTTCTACATAACGCTCCAGAGAGCTGATGAAGTAACGGTCCTGATCCGGGGACTGTGCGCTGGCGACCTCCAGAATTTTCGGCAGCGCCGGGTCGATGCTGACCTGATCGCCGCCGCAGGGCAGGAGCAGGTCGTTTAGACCGGCCCGTGAACGCAAAAGTGTGGTCATCGGGTAGATTTTTCCCCGGAGATGGGAGGCTTCCGAACGCATGTTTTTAGCCGCGCCATAACCGAGCGCCATCGCACAGGCGATGACGGTCGCACCTGAGGGTGCGCGCCAGAGGAACTGGCTGCTTTTGGCGTGCCTGTCGTGATCGATACCGCGCCAGAAGACGATATTGTCGATATTGCAGCCCTGCAAGATCGTGGGCATTTGCGCATTGTGGCCAAAGGTATCCGGAAGATACCCAACCTGCATCGCATGCCCCAGCGTCCGGGCAGAAAAAATGCCGTACTTCAGGTTGCGGATAATCGATTCGCCATGCACGTTATAGGTGTCCGTCTGGGTATACCATGGCCCTACGAAGATCCTTTTTTCTCTGACCAGCTTTTCCAGCCTGGCGCGATAATCAGGATTGATGGCGAGAAAGTCCTCCACTACCGCCATCTGTCCGTCAAGGTGATAGCAGGTGTAAGCGGAGTCCTGCTCCAGCGTGTTGATGACGTCCGCAAAATTATATGACGCCAGCACCATGCTGTCCTGACGGGTGAAATACCACTCCTGATCCCAGTGCGTATGGGCAATGACGTGGATCTGATTCATGACGTTCCCCTTATCTGGCGTTCTTTGGGCTGACATAGAGCACGCCCAGGGCGCAAATCAGTGCGCCAATAAAGACGCTCGCCAGGTAGCCCGCCACGTTGGTTGCCAGCGGCCAGCCCCAGACGGCTGGCAGAGGCAGCGTCTGCTTCACGCCAAGGGTAATGGCGACCAGCGCGCCGGCGACGGCACCGGTCATGAACACCGGGATCAGACGTGGGTTTTTCAGGATGAACGGGATCGCGCCTTCGGAGATCCCAATCACGCCCAGCAACAACGAGGTGCTACCGACGGTTTTCTCTTCCTGGCTAAAGACATCCGGTAATCCAAAGCGGCCGTTGAGGAACGCAGCAAAGCCGACGCCAATGGAGGGGATCACGATGGAGAGTTCGCGGGCGGTTAAATCAAACGTCTCGCTCATGCCGTTCAGGCCGAGCGCGACCGAGCCTGCCGCCTTGTTGACCGGACCGCCCAGGTCGAACGCGGTGCCCGCGGCGATCATCGCGGAATAGAACCCGCGCCCGGTGTCACCTGCCGAGGTAAAAAAGACCACCATCAGCTGGTTAAGCGAGCCAAAAATCGGGTTAATCAAATATTCCATGACCATCACCAGCGTAATGCCGGTGATCAGCGGGACGAGCAGCATGGTTTTAATGGTGGTGAGCTGCTGGCGGACGTGAATCGAATCATTGAGCCAGCGCACCAGATAGCCCACAAAAAAGCCGATACCAATGGCGCCGAAAAAGCCGGATGGCATAAAGCCTTCGATATCAAAGAAGCGCTTATAGACTTCGTCTGACATGATGCCGCCAATAAGACCGGGGATGAGTGCCGGTTTACCGGCAATGGAAAACGCCAGATACATTGCAAAAACGGGATACATGAACTTAATGGTCATAAAGCCCACTTTATCCAGCACGCTGAACGGCGAATGTTCGATGTTAATAAACTGCCCGGTTATTTTGGCCGTCGCCATCATCAGCCCACCCATCACCACCACCGGCAGCATATAGCTGATGGCCGCCATAATATGGCCAATAAAAATCTGGTAAGCCGAACGCTGAAGATCGTCTTCTTGTGCGACAGTGGTGACGTTTTTTTCCTTTGCCAGCGCCTGACGCAGATAGCGATCGGTATGTTTGATCAGCTCTTGTGTGCGGGTTTGAAGGTGAGGAATGTTTTCAAAACGCTCGGCATCCTGAATGGGAACGTCGGTTGCCAGAATAATGGCCGTGGCGGAGGCGATATCCTGTTTTGTTAAGCGGTTTTTAACGCCGTCGCTGCCCTGCGTTTCGACCTTTACCTCGATATTGTGCTCGTTAGCCCATGCAATAATTTTATTCGCCGCCATAAAGGTGTGTGCGATACCTGTCGGGCAGGCCGTTACCGCGACAACTTTTTGTTTCGTCATTGTCATAATTCCCTGGATGTGAAAACAGGGGAAGTATAAAGAGAACCTAAAACAGTTTTTAATGTTTGCTAATACTAATTACGTATCGTGATACGCGTAAATTCAATGTGTGAAGCGCCTTCCAGAGACTATTTCTCTGTTGTGTTAATATCATCTCGGGATTAAACGGGGCGTAATAGATGAATTCATTCCAGGGAAGTGAACGTTTGATATTTGAATACATTCAGCATCATGCGTGTAATATTTCTAATATATCGGCAAAAGAGATTGCCCGTGATACCTTTACCACGACAACATCCGTTAATCGTGTATGTAAAAAAATGGGCTATAAAAGCTATACCGAGCTTCGGTACCGTTTTTTACGCGACCATTTTACACCTGCACCTGCTACACCCGACGTGGGGCCGCAGCCGGATGATATTGTGACAGACGTGTCCAGGTTGCTTACGCATTCCAGCCATATCTATCTTTACGCACGGGGAGCCTCGCTCACCAGCCTCAACTACCTGTCGCGCTTTTTGTCGCTGGCGAGCCTGCCGCACCTTATTTTGAATGACATGCACCAGTTGACACGCGTATCGAAGGGGACGCTGGTGTTGATCAGTAAATCCGGGGAGACGCAGTCGCTGATTGAAATGGCGCGTAACGCGCTGCGCAAAGGGTTGAAGATTATTGCGATTACCCGTCAGGGGTCGACACTGGCGGCGAGTATAACCGCTGCCGTCGAGTTCTTTATCGCTGTGCGCGTCATTGACGGTGTTATAGCGGTAACGGGCGGAGAGATTCAGACCGTTATCGAAGGCTTTCCAGCCCTGAATGAAGGGGCGGTAATGCGTATTGCTGGCGGTGAAAACCGTCACCATGCCAGGCGCAACGGCGAAACCATTTCCCAGATCGAAACGCCAGCGCGTTTCGATTTCCTGTGCCGCTTCCGTTAACCCTTTGTCGTCTGGGTTATATCTGTCGGTATCACCAAAAAACGTATCGTTATGGTTTTGAGCGGCTTCAACGGAGAAGTAAAAACCGTTATTCGCCTGATGCATGACCTTAATGCGTGAATCATTTACGTCTGAGCGTGTATTATGACCAAAGCGAAGATCGACGGACGTATTTCCGCACCATCCCTGCGTGCTCAATAATAATGCGCTAATACACGTTGCTTTAATAATTATCTTTTTCATAATATCCTGCCGAGGTTATTTAATTGGCAGGCTATTTTTATTTTGAGTGCGCCATATTGTAAAAGTTATCGTCGTACATTTAGCGTATCGCTAAACATAAAAAAAGAGATACAGCATGCTGTATCTCCTGAGGTTTATTCCTGCACCCACCAGATAGCTTCAAACGGGCGCAATAGCAACGTATCGGGTCGGAAGGGAACCTCTTCATAGTTGCTGAGTGCCACCCGCCATGCTCCCTCTACGGGGACGGGCTGCCACTGCTGGCGCGCGTGGCTCAGGTTCGCCACCACCATCAGCGTTTGTCCCTGCCACTGGCGGCGGTAGCACCACAGGGAAGGGTGGTCAGGCAGGAGATCCTCATAATCCCCCCACGTCAGTACCGACAAGGTTTTGCGCAGGCGAATCAGCGACTGATAGGTGTAAAACACCGAATTGGGGTCGTCCAGCGCCGCGCGGGCGTTCACGGTTTCGTAGTTGTCGCAGACGCCAATCCACGGCTCGGCCTCGGTAAAGCCCGCATTATGCGAGGCGTCCCACTGCATCGGCGTGCGGCCATTATCGCGTGACTTACTCGCCAGAATCGCCAGTAGTTCATCCGTATCGCGACCGTTAGCCCGCTGTTCGGCGAACATGTTCAGGCTTTCCACGTCGCGGTAGTCGGTGATACGGCTGAAATGCGGGTTGGTCATACCCAGTTCTTCACCCTGGTAGATATACGGCGTGCCCTGCATCCCGTGCAGCACCATGCCGAGCATTTTCGCCGCCGCCACGCGGTGTTCCCCTTCGTCACCAAAGCGCGACACGATGCGCGGCTGGTCATGGTTACACCAGAACAGCGCGTTCCAGGCTTTGTTGTGCATCCCCTGCTGCCAGTGGCGGAAAAGGGTTTTTAGCGCCACGAAGTCCGGCTTCGCCTTCGTCCATTTTTCGCCGCCGGGGTAGTCTACCTTGAGGTGGTGGAAGTTAAAGGTCATCGACAGCTCGCGGCCGTCAAGAGACGCGTACTGTTGGCAGTTCTCCAGCGAGGTGGAGGACATCTCGCCCACCGTCATCAGATTACGCGGCGTAAAGACGTCGCGGCTCATCTCCTGAAGATATTCGTGGATGCGCGGCCCGTCAGTGTAGAAGCGGCGACCGTCGCCGAGGGTATCGTCCGGGAAATCCTGATCTTTTGAAATCAGGTTAATCACGTCCAGACGCAAGCCGTCCACGCCGCGATCGGCCCAGAACTCGCACACTTTTTTCAGCTCGGCGCGCACCGCCGGGTTTTCCCAGTTGAGATCCGCCTGCTCCGGTGCGAACAGGTGCAGATAATACTGCTCGCTTTCGGCGTGCCAGCGCCAGGCGTTGCCGCCAAATTTGGAGCGCCAGTTGTTGGGAAGCGTATCCGGCGTACCGTCGCGCCAGATATAGAACTGGCGGTACGGACTCGCTTTATCCAGCGACTCACGGAACCAGGCGTGCTGCGTGGACGTGTGGTTAAAGACCATATCCAGCACGATGCGGATGCCGCGTTCATGCGCCCGGGCAACCAGCTCGTCAAAGTCGTCCAGCGTGCCGTAGGTCGGATCGATGGCAGTGTAGTTCGCCACGTCGTAACCGTTATCCACCTGCGGGGAGATATAAAACGGCGTCAGCCAGATGGCGTCAATGCCGAGGGTTTTCAGGTAGTCCAGGCGCTGCGTCACGCCGCGCAGATCGCCCGTGCCGCTGCCGGTGGTGTCCTGGAAACTCTTTGGGTAAATCTGATAGATGACGCCGTTCTGCCACCAGTGAGGAAGGGTATTCATAGTACGTTCCTGCAAATGCGAAGGGGCGCAACTGCGCCCCGAAAGAGAGAATTAAACAATCTGCAACGTGCCCTGACGGAACTTACGCTGGTAAACCACAGTAGTCAGCGCCATTGGGATGATAATCGCCACCGCCATCGCCAGCGCAAATACCTGCCAGAACGCGGGCTGAATGGAGAGGATACCCGGCAGGCCGCCGACGCCAATCCCGTTCGCCATCACGCTGTTCAGGCCGCACAGCAAGCCCGCCAGACCGGAGCCGATCATCGCGCAGAGCATCGGGAAGCGGTATTTCAGGTTGATACCGTACATCGCCGGTTCAGTGACGCCGAGGTAAGCGGAGATGGCAGCCGGAACGGAGATCTCGCTCGTTGTGCTTACGGCTGACGATGATGATGCCGGTTACCGCCGAGGCCTGCGCAATGTTAGACAGGGCGATGATCGGCCAGACAGGCGTACCGCCGAGGCTCTGGATCATCTGCATATCAATCGCCAGCGTGGTCTGGTGCACGCCGGTGATCACCAGCGGAGCGTAGAGGAAGCCAAACAGCGCGGCACCGATTGGCGCGAAGCTGCCGGTCATCAGGTGACGGACCGCGAAGGCCACGCCGTCGCCAATCATGCGGCCAAACGGACCGATAAAGGCGTGCGCCAGGAACACCGCCAGGATCAGCGAGCAGACCGGGACCACCACTAGATAGAGGTAATCCGGCACGATGCGCTTCAGGCGCGTCTCAATAAAGCCCAGCGCCAGGCCCGCCAGCAATGCCGGGATCACCTGCGCCTGATAGCCGACTTTGGCGATGGTAAACAGGCCGAAGTTCCACACCTCTGGCGTTTGCTGACCAAGTAAGTAAGCGTTCATTAACTGCGGAGAGACCAGCGTCACGCCGAGCACGATACCGAGAATTGGCGTTCCGCCCATCTTGCGCACCGCGGACCAGCAGATCCCGACTGGCAGATAGAAGAAGATCGCTTCGCCAATCAGCCACAGGAAGTCATAGATGCTTTGCAGCGCCGGGTACATCTGCGCCAGGGTTTTGCCGTCGCTCATTGGCACATCGCCGATGACGTTACGGAAGCCCAGAATTAAGCCCCCGCTGATCAGCGCTGGCAGCAGCGGGAAGAAGATCTCCGCAAAATGGGAAATCAGCTGCTCATGCCATTTCATATTCTGGCGCGCGGCCTTCTTCGCCTGCTCTTTATCGGCGGAAGAGTGCCCGGTAGTCGCCAGCAGAGCCTGATAGTAATCGCCCACTTCGGTACCAATCACCACCTGAAACTGCCCGGCGTTGGTGAAGCAGCCTTTAACCATAGAAAGCTCTTCAATGGCCTTCGGGTTGGCTTTGGCCGGATCGTTCAGCACGAAGCGCAGGCGGGTAATGCAATGGCTGACGGTGGCGATGTTATCGCGTCCGCCGACCAGGACGATCAGCTGATCGATATCTGTTTGTTTGACTTTACTCATCATGAAACCTCATGACAGATGGTGATAGGGGTTATGACCTGTGCGCAAGCCTACTCCTTCAACGTGACGGCGAAAATGGGAACGTTCCCGAAATCGGGCGAAGATCACAATAATCTATTCAAAAGAATTATGAGAGATGGGCTGGAATAACGATCTGACGGGGCTCGGTACGCCCGGTAATCTGCTCGATCAGCTGCGCGGCAGCCTGCCGGCCAGACTCGGCGTAACCCGGATCAACGCTGATAATCTCCGGGTGTAAGAACTTCATCAGCGGCGTGCTTCCCACGCTCGCTAATTGCAGTTCCCCGATGCGCTGCTCCTGCAAATATTTGCTCGCACCCAATGCAAGGGTATCCGTGGCGCATACCAGGGCGGTGGTTTGTGACGTCAGCACGCTGGCGACCTGTTCATATCCCTGTTTCATACCCAGACCGGGCAGCGCGGCCACGGCGGGAAGATTGTGTTTTTTACAAAACGCCAGGTACGCTTCGTGGCGACGCTTGCCGGTGGTGATGTCGGCATGCGGCACGCCGAGATAGCTAATATGCCGATGGCCCTGTTCATACAGGCGCTGCATCAGGATCACGATCGCCCCTTCGTCATCGTAACAGACAGAGGCAAACCCGCTGGCGTCGCGCGCCAGCAGCACCAGTGACGGCTGCCAGGGTTTAAGCACGTCCTCTTTTAGGCCGGTAAATCCGAACAGCACCACCCCATCAATATTACGGCGCTGAAGCATGCCGAGATGCTCCTCCACCATTTGCGCGGAGAACTTGCTCTCCATCATGATCGGATCGTAGCCCTGCTCGTAGAACGCGGGCAGCATCGTCTGTACGGCGAGGTTTTCGGAGAGGGAATCCAGACGCGAGACAATAATGGCGACCACTTTATCGCTCTGCCCGCGCATGGCGCGCGCGGAGCGGGAAGGGGAAAAACCGTGCTGATTCATCACCGCCTCGACGCGCTCGCGTGTGCGCTCGCTGACACCGCTTTCGTTGTTCAGCACGCGTGAGACAGTCGATTTCCCCACGCCGCTTAAACGCGCGATATCTTTAATCGTAAGGCGGTTCTGCATGCTGTATTCCCTGTAACAACGATAAAATAATCAATTGAGCCTAATGCTATCCTGCGAATTCGCTATGGGCAAAGTCTGGTTTACGTTCGGTTTATTTGCAGGGCGTTATAATACCGCCCGATTAGTCACAAACGGTATGGATAAATCACTATACTGCGTGCCGATACCCAACTTTTTACTTACCGGAGGCCACATGGATCCCGATCCCACACCTCTCCTGACCAGGAGAAAACCTTCTTTCCGGTAAGCCAGCCTTTTGCTGTCTCACCGGCGTGAGGCAGCAACGTTCATACGTTCCTGCTTGATAAATTAAGTGCCTGACAGGTACGGCTTTGCCACGCCTGCGGGAAAACTGCGTCCGCCTTTGCGGATGCGGGGGAATGACTATGCTGAAAAATATCACCCGGCAGCTGCAAGCGCTGCTGAGCCGTCACCTGCCACATCGCCTGATTGCGCGCGATCCGCTGCCAAATGCCAACACCATGGCGGGAGCGGCAATCCCCGCTTCCCTGACCGAGCGCTGCCTGAACGTGGCGGCGATGGATGAAAACGAAGTCTGGCGCGCCTTTGGCGGCCACCCGGAAGGGCTGAACGCGCAAGAAGTGTTAAAAATCCGCGCGGAACATGGCGATAACCAGATCCCGGCGCAGAAACCCTCTCCCTGGTGGGTCCACCTGTGGCTCTGCTACCGCAATCCGTTCAACCTGCTGCTGACGGTGCTCGGGATTATCTCTTACGCCACTGAAGATCTGTTTGCCGCAGGCGTGATTGCCCTGATGGTGGGGATCTCCACGCTGCTGAACTTTATTCAGGAAGCGCGCTCCACCAAAGCGGCGGACGCCCTGAAAGCAATGGTCAGCAACACCGCCACCGTGTCGCGCGTGATTAACGACCTCGGCGAGAACGCCTGGATTGAGCTTCCCATTGACCAGCTGGTGCCGGGCGATCTGGTGAAGCTGGCGGCGGGGGACATGATCCCAGCGGATTTACGCGTCATCCAGGCGCGGGATCTGTTCGTCGCGCAGGCGTCACTCACCGGTGAATCCCTGCCCGTAGAGAAGGTAGCGCGGACCCGCGATCCGCAGCAGATGAACCCGCTGGAGTGCGACACCCTGTGCTTTATGGGCACCACGGTGGTCAGCGGCACCGCGCAGGCGATTGTCACCGCCACCGGCGGCAATACCTGGTTTGGACAGCTTGCCGGACGCGTCAGCGAGCAGGAGAGCGAGCCGAATGCGTTCCAGAAAGGCATTGGCCGCGTCAGCATGCTGCTGATCCGCTTTATGATGGTCATGACGCCGATTGTCCTGCTGATCAACGGCTACACCAAAGGCGACTGGTGGGAGGCGGCGCTGTTCGCGCTCTCCGTGGCCGTTGGCTTAACGCCGGAAATGCTGCCGATGATTGTCACCTCCACGCTGGCGCGCGGGGCGGTCAAACTCTCTAAACAAAAGGTGATTGTTAAACACCTCGACGCCATCCAGAACTTTGGCGCGATGGACATCCTTTGCACCGATAAAACCGGCACCCTGACGCAGGACAAAATCGTGCTGGAGAACCACACCGATATCGCCGGAAAGACCAGCGAACGGGTGCTGTACAGCGCGTGGCTGAACAGCCACTATCAGACCGGGCTGAAAAACCTGCTCGACGTGGCGGTGCTGGAAGGGGTGGACGAGGAGTCTGCCCGCACGCTCTCCGGTCGCTGGCAGAAGGTGGATGAAATCCCGTTCGACTTCGAGCGCCGCCGCATGTCGGTGGTGGTCAGCGAGCAGGCGGACGTACATCAGCTGATCTGCAAAGGGGCATTGCAGGAGATCCTGAATGTTTCCACGCAGGTGCGCCATAACGGCGAGATCGTGCCGCTGGATGAGACCATGCTGCGCCGCATCAAACGCGTCACCGATAACCTGAACCGTCAGGGGCTGCGCGTGGTGGCAGTAGCCAGCAAGTTCCTGCCTGCGCGGGAAGGTGACTACCAGCGTATCGATGAATCCGATTTGATCCTCGAAGGTTACATCGCATTCCTCGATCCGCCGAAAGAGACCACCGCGCCGGCGCTAAAAGCGCTGAAAGCGAGCGGTATCACCGTCAAAATCCTCACCGGCGACAGCGAGCTGGTGGCGGCCAAAGTGTGCCACGAAGTCGGCCTGGACGCGGGCGACGTCGTCGTGGGGAGCGACATTGAGCACCTGTCCGACGATGAGCTGGCCGAGCTTGCCCAACGCACCACGCTGTTTGCCCGCCTGACGCCGATGCATAAAGAGCGCATCGTCACTCTGCTGCGTCGCGAAGGGCACGTAGTGGGCTTTATGGGCGACGGCATCAACGATGCGCCAGCCCTGCGTGCGGCGGATATCGGTATCTCCGTGGACGGCGCGGTGGATATTGCCCGCGAAGCGGCGGATATCATTCTGCTGGAAAAGAGCCTGATGGTGCTGGAAGAGGGCGTCATCGAAGGGCGTCGCACCTTCGCCAATATGCTCAAATACATCAAAATGACCGCCAGCTCCAACTTCGGCAACGTCTTCAGCGTGCTGGTAGCGAGCGCGTTTCTGCCGTTTCTGCCGATGCTGCCGCTGCACCTGCTGATCCAGAACCTGATGTACGATGTCTCTCAGGTGGCGATCCCGTTTGATAACGTGGACGACGAGCAGATCCAGAAGCCGCAGCGCTGGAACCCCGCCGATCTGGGGCGCTTTATGCTGTTCTTTGGGCCGATCAGCTCTATCTTCGACATTCTGACCTTCTGCCTGATGTGGTTTGTGTTCCATGCGAATACGCCAGAACACCAGACGCTGTTCCAGTCCGGCTGGTTCGTGGTGGGACTGCTGTCTCAGACGCTGATTGTGCACATGATCCGCACCCGTCGCATTCCGTTTATCCAGAGCCGTGCCGCGTGGCCGCTGATTGTGATGACGGGCATTGTAATGGCGCTCGGGATCGCGCTGCCGTTCTCGCCGCTGGCAAGCTACCTGCAACTTCAGGCGCTGCCGCTGAGCTACTTCCCGTGGCTGGTGGCGATCCTCGCGGGCTACATGGTGCTGACGCAGATGGTGAAAGGGTTCTATAGCCGTCGGTATGGGTGGCAGTAAATTATGTTTGCCGGGTGGCGGCTTCGCCTTACCCGGCCTACTCCCGAAACGTAGGCCCGGTAAGCGCAGCGCCACCGGGCAATAGCTTTCCTCCCAAATTCAACAACCTGTGATCTCCGTCGGCGCATTCGCTT
Source organism: Enterobacter cloacae complex sp. ECL72 (assembly GCF_019056635.1). NCBI lineage: Bacteria > Pseudomonadati > Pseudomonadota > Gammaproteobacteria > Enterobacterales > Enterobacteriaceae > Enterobacter > Enterobacter cloacae complex sp. ECL72. The sequence goes on from NZ_CP077659.1 coordinate 41,171, forward strand.
GACGACAATTTGAGCGCATGTTAACAGAATGTTTTGCCTGTATTTGGCCCGTCAGATAAGGAACATTCATGTTACGGTACAGCCTCTTAACCGCCGGGCTCATGCTCGGCGCCTCCGCCTTTGCCGCCCCGGCAGGCGACCTTCCCTTAATGCCCTGGCCTGCGAAGGTTGAACGCCCGACCACTCAGGGCGCGCTGGTGCTTAACAATCAACTCTCTGTGAGCGTCAGCGGCGACGATCTGGGGGATGCGGTCAACCGCCTGCGCCAGCGCATTGCGCTGCAAACCGGCTGGACGCTACAGCCGCAGGCCGAAAAACCTGACAAGCCGACCATCCGCATCGCCATCGCCAAAAAGGTGAAGCCGCAGCCGCTGCCTGACAGCGATGAGAGCTATAAACTCACGGTGGACGCCAACGGCGTAAATATCTCTGCCAACACCCGCTTCGGCGCGCTGCGCGCCATGGAAACCTTGCTTCAGCTGATGCAGAACGGCGCCGAAAACACCTCGATCCCGTGGGTGACCATTGAAGATTCGCCGCGCTTCCCGTGGCGCGGGCTGCTGCTCGATTCGGCGCGCCACTTCCTCCCGATTCCGGATATTAAACGCCAGATCGACGGCATGGCCGCGGCCAAACTCAACGTCCTGCACTGGCATTTGACGGACGATCAGGGCTGGCGCTTCAGCTCAAAGCGCTACCCTAAGCTGACCCAGCTTGCCAGCGATGGGCTGTTCTACACCCCGGAGCAGATGCGCGAGATTGTGCGTTACGCTGCCGAGCGGGGCATACGCGTGGTGCCGGAAATTGATATGCCGGGCCACGCCTCGGCGATTGCCGTCGCCTACCCGGAGCTGATGAGCGCGCCGGGGCCGTACGCCATGGAGCGCCACTGGGGCGTGCTAAAGCCGGTGCTGGATCCAACCAAAGAGGCAACTTATACCTTTGCCGACGCGATGGTCAGCGAACTGGCGGCGATCTTCCCGGATCCGTATCTGCATATTGGCGGCGATGAGGTTGACGACAGCCAGTGGAAAGCGAACGCTGCGATCCAGACGTTTATGCGCGACAACAAACTGGCGGACAGCCACGCGTTGCAGGCGTATTTCAACCGCAAGCTGGAGACGATCCTTGAGAAGCACCACCGGCAGATGGTTGGCTGGGATGAGATCTACCATCCCGATCTGCCGAAAAGCATTCTGATCCAGTCCTGGCAGGGACAGGACGCGCTGGGGCAGGTGGCGCAGAACGGCTATAAGGGCATTCTCTCAACCGGTTTCTACCTCGATCAGCCGCAATCCACCGCCTACCACTACCGCAATGAAATTGTGCCGCAGGGGCTGAACGGCGTGGATGTGATAGCGGACACCGACAGCGTCCAGAGCTGGGCTTTCTCCATGCCGCGTCTGAAAGGCAAGCCGGTGGAAGGCAGCTTTACGCTGGTGAAAGGCGATGCCGGGTGGCGCGGATTTATTGATTTTGCCGGGAAATCGCGTCGGGCGGTGGAGAACATTCAGTGGCGGGACGACAACCAGGTAACGTTTACCGTTGATACCTGGATGGGTGAAACGCGTCCGGTCGTTTCCGTTGAGAACGATAAGCTCAGCGGCTATTTCCTGGTGGGTAACGCCCGCTACCCGATCGACGGCACGCGTCTGGACGCGGTGCCAAAAGGCATACCGCCGGTGGTGCCGGACCCGGCGAACGAGGCCAATCTGCTCGGCGGCGAAGCCGCGCTGTGGGCGGAAAACGTGGTCGCGCCGGTGCTTGATATCCGTCTGTGGCCGCGCGCCTTTGCGGTGGCGGAGCGGCTATGGTCGGCGAAGGACGTCAACGACATCGACAACATGTATACCCGGCTCCAGGCGATGGACAGCTGGTCGACGGTGTCGGCTGGACTACAGCAGCATACCCAGCAGCAGGTGCAGTTCACGCGCCTCGCCAACAATGCGGATACCCTGCCGCTGCAAATTCTCGCCCAGGCGCTTGAACCGGCGCAGTATTACACCCGCCAGCATCTTAAGTTCCAGGCCGGAAACTATCATCAGTTTGAGCCGCTCAACCGGCTCGCTGACGCGCTAAACGCGGAAAGTGCGATCGTGCGTCAGATGAATAAATGGGCGGACCGTCTGGTGAGCGACGCGGAAGACACGGAAAGCGCCGACGCGCTGCGCCACGTCTTTAACCGCTGGCAGAACAACACCAGCGATGCGCTGGCCTTGAGCGAAAACAGCTATCAGCTGAAGGCGATCAAGCCGGTGATTCAGGAGGTGGACAAGCTTTCGTCGATTGGCCTGAGGCTGACGGATCTGGTGGCGCGCCAGGGCACGCTGGACGACAACGAGATCGCGTCGATCCAGAGCGAACTGGATAATGCGGCGAAGATCCAGGACGAGGTGGTGATTGCGGCGGTTTACCCGCTGGAAACGCTGCTGCGTGCGACGCGGAATCAGTAACAAATGCGCCCGGTGGCGCTACGCTTACCGGGCCTACGTGACGTGTAGGCCCGGCAAACGAAGTGCCGCCGGGCGTGAAGGCAACTCAGTTCTTCAGCACCCACGCCTCTCTCCAGTGCGCGCCCACGCCTGGCTCAAACTGGTTTGCGGTTGGGCTGTACTGCACGCAGTAGCCGCTATACGGGAACGGTTTACACTCGTAGGTCTTACCGTTTTTAGGCTGTAACACCACGGTGCCCGCTTTGTAAGAGGCAATGCTGTCCGGGAAGATAAAGTCATGCGGGCCGCTGCTGTCCGCCGCGTCGCTTTCCAGCATCAGGTTTAGCACGTCCTGCGCGAACAGGGTGCCGTCTTTGTTGGTGGCGTAGTATTTCAGCATATGGTGGCCCGCCGTGACGTCAGTCAGCGTCATGGTCACGTTTTGATTGACGTTATTCATATCCTGCTTCAGGTAACCTTTTTCGGCACCGTGGTGGTTCATCACGTGCGCTTCAAAATTAACGTCACCCTGCGTGTTCACATGGAAGGTTACAATCACATTGCCATGTTCGATTTTGCTGTATTGCAGATCGGAAACGGCGATGGTCTCGCTCACCTGCGCTTTTTGCTCTTCATAAGAGATGGCAACGGATTTCAGCGTGCTGCCGTCTTTCACGAATACGCTGTTGGCGCCGTGAACCGGACTAATTTCACCGGCTTCATCTTTCACACCGACGCGGACATCGCTATGAGCGGTGTTGATCTTCTGCGCCAGATCGTAGGACCACTGGTTAGCGTCGCCTTGTTCTGAAGAGCCGATGGTCATTTCAGTACGCAGGGCGGCAACTTCCCCGTTGGCGTCGAAGAAGCGTGCAATCACTTTATCGCCCACGTTCAGGTTATTCCCGGCAATCTGTCCGCTCAGGGTTTTACTCCACTGGGATATTACCGCTGGGGTATCGTCCGGCGTGACGTTGCCGCCGTTACCGAAATCAACGTCAATGGCCTGATAGAAACTGTTTGTGGTATCCGCAATTTCCCACACGCCATAAATAACCTGGTAGCCCGTACGTTCCGGGACATTACAGGTCTTGGATTTTGTCATGGACGGTGCCTGACCATTCCCGTTAATAGTACAGAACGGCGTTAATTCGAACTGGTCACGGGTCAGCGGTTTATTGGGGTCCCAGTTTTGTTTGGTAATGTAATAACGCCAGTTGGTGGTTTTATGCGGCGCGGTATGGTGCCAGACAAATTCATGCGGGCCTGCCGTCATGGGGCTTTTAGTCCAGGCGTTCAGGCTCTGCTTATCAAGCTGGGAGTAGCTGGCAATACCGGCGCTGGCAAGCTGGCCGTCAGGCGGCATTGCGCCCGTCGGGAAGCCGGAGGTCTTTTCTACGCTCTGCGGTTCATATTGTACAGAGCCACAGTCAATATTCTGGCCGAGCTTACACATATAAGCGCGGCTGGCGGGGGATTCTATATATCCGTGTGCAAGTGCGGAAGACGCAACCGCTAATGTGGCAACGGCCAGCGCGATCTTAGAGAGTTTCATTCTTCATCCATTAATTAGAATATAACAAGGCAGCGTCAGTCTATTAATGGAGTGGGGGATGCGTCATTGCCTGGAGAGAGTAAAAATGGTCGCAATAAAAAAGGCAGCCTGAGCTGCCTTCTCTTTATTGAAATAAATTAGCGACGTACGGCAATCGCTTCAATTTCAATTTTTACGTCTTTTGGCAGACGCGCCACTTCCACACAGGAGCGCGCCGGGAAGGTGGCGTTGTGCTCGGTGAAGAACGCTTCATAAGTGGCGTTGACGGTGGCGAAATCGTTCAGATCTTTCACGAACACGGTGGTTTTGACGATATCGCCCACTTTCAGGCCGGCAGATTCGACGATCGCCTGCACGTTTTCCAGCGACTGACGCGCCTGCGCCGCTACGTCGGCTGGCACTTCACCGGTTTTTGGGTTCACTGGGATCTGACCAGAAGTGATGATCATGCTGCCCAGATCAACGCCCTGAACGTATGGGCCGATAGCCGCTGGTGCATTTTCCGTCGCGAGTACTTTGCTCATTTTTTCTCCAGAATTACAGCGTTAAGAATGTTCCCGGCCATTATAACAGCCGGGATTTCATTACCAACCTCAATTAGTTGGCCAGCACCACATAATGAGAAAACTCTTTTTCGCAGTATTTGCATTTGAGTGCAATGTCATTGGCGCGTTTTTTCACTGCGAAACTGGAGGAAACCGGCTCAGCATGACTGATGCAGTTGCTGTTCGGGCAGACCAGCACGCTTTCGATGCGATCCGGCAGGCTTGGGCGGGATTTGCCCACCACGTCGTAATCGTCGATGCGGTTAACCGTGGCGTCCGGCGCGTACAGAGACAGCTGGTTGACCTGCTCGTCGGTCAGGAAGGTATTCTCGATTTTGATCAGGTCTTTACGGCCCATTTCGCCCGACGGCAGGTTCAGGCCGATGGTGATGCGCTGGTCGGTTTCAGTCAGTTTGAACAGCGTCAGCAGCTTAAAGCCCACCTGCGCAGGGATGTGGTCAATCACGGTGCCACGCTTGATGGCTTCAACCTGGAGTTTGTTATCGTGTGTCATGGTCGTCTCCCCTTACAGAGCTAATTCGCGATTCAGAACCAGTGCCAGTAACGCCTGGCGGGCGAAGATGCCGTTTCCGGCCTGCTGGAAGTACCAGGCGTGCGGCGTTTTATCCACGTCTGTGGTGATCTCATCGATGCGCGGCAGCGGGTGCAGCACCTTCATGTTGTCGCGCGCGCCCTCGAGGTCGCTGGCGCGCAGGACGAACTGCGCCTTCACGTTGGCGTACTCGGATGGGTCAAGACGCTCTTTCTGCACGCGGGTCATGTAGAGAATATCCACGTTGCCCATCACTTCTTCTATGCTGGCGTGCAGGCTCCACGCGATGCCTTTTTCGTCCAGCATATCGAGAATGTACTGCGGCATCGCCAGCGCGTCCGGCGCGATGAAGAAGAAGCGGTTGCCGTTAAATTTCGCCAGCGCCTGGGTCAGGGAATGGACGGTGCGGCCATATTTCAGGTCGCCGACCATGGCGATGTTCAGGTTCTCAAGCGTGCCCTGCGTCTCCTGAATGGTGAACAGATCCAGCAGGGTCTGCGTCGGGTGCTGGTTGGCACCGTCACCGGCGTTCAGCACCGGAATCCCGCCGGAAAACTCGGTCGCCAGACGCGCCGCGCCCTCCTGCGGGTGGCGCATCACAATCGCGTCCACGTAGGTGCTGATGACTGAAATGGTATCCGCCAGGGTCTCGCCTTTTTTGCCCAGCGACGTGTTGCTGCTGTCCGAGAAGCCCACCACGCTCGCGCCCAGGCGGTGCATGGAGGTTTCGAAGGAGAGGCGGGTGCGGGTGGAGGCCTCGAAGAAGCAGCTCGCAATCACCTTGTGCTTCAGCAGCTCCGGTTGCGGATTGGCCTTCAGTTTTGCCGCGGTTTCCAGAACCAGTTCCAGCTCTTCGCGGCTGAGGTCGTTTATGGAAATGATGTGTTTTTGATAAAGCGGATTCATGTTTATCTCCTGACGCCGGGCAAAAAAAAGGCCCTCAAATGAGGGGCTCTGGGAATAGGTTTAGCAACGGGAAGAAAAACGGCAGGCCAGCGTCTGATTTCAGACGCGGTAAGACGATATGTCGTACACGCTTGACCATGCTTCCTCCCGGCAAATTGTCGGGCATTATACGCAGCTCGCTTTTGGGATCAAGCGATTTAATGCACGCTTTACTCAATGCAAACGGTTCTTTATGAATATTAATGCGTTCTGAGTAAATAATTAATTTGCTTATGCACCAGTGCGGTGCGCTTCACCACGCGGGGGGCGACCCAGACGATACTGCTTCCGGCCACCACGCCTAAAATTTCCGGTAACTGGTGATAATCCAGAATACGCGCCACCGCGCGGCCATATCCGGCGACGGTATGGATAAGGATAAATTCGCTGTTGTGCTCCACGCTCACCACCATTTCAGAGACGGTACGCGCCGCGTCGGGGGCCGGGCGCAGCTGGGGATTCAGCGAATAAATCTTTAGCCCTTTGGCATTGCGAATTTTTATGACACCGAGCAACTTGAGCAGACGTGAAACGGTGGACTGGCTGATGGTCTCAAAACCCCGCTCCTGTAAGTCGCGGCGGATCTCCTCCTGGGAGAGATAGCTCTTTTCCGCGATCAGACGCTGGCAGACCGTTAGCTGTAGTTGCTCTTTGGGAGAGTACTCTTCGTAATCCATCATAGTTCCCATATCAGTTCCCGAAATAACCGGTGGCACTGCACCGATCCGTAGGCCGGATAAGCGCAGCGCCATCCGGCAAATTACAACAGGGCGCCCAGGCTTAACGCCACCATAATCACCACCGTTAAAATCCCCAGCAGCGGCGCGACCCATTTCAGATAGCGCACGTAGGGCACGCGGGCGATAGCCAGCCCGCCCATCACGACGGCAGAGGTGGGAGTGATCAGGTTAACGATGCCGGACGCCGACTGGTAAGCCGTAACCACCAGGTCGCGGTTGACGTTAGCGAAATCGGCAAGGGGCGCCATGATCGGCATCGTCAGAACGGCCAGGCCGGACGAAGAAGGCACAAGAAACGACAGCACCACTTCCAGCCAGTACATCACGTTGATGAACGCCACCGTCGACAATCCGGTGACCATTCCCTCGGCGCTGTGCAAAATGGTGTGGGTAATCATGCCCTTATCCATGATCACTACGATACCGCGCGCGATGCCGATAATCAGCGCGACGCCCAGCAAATCTCGCGCGCCGTTGATAAAGGTTGAGGTCAGCTCCTCTTCGCTCATGCGGGCGATCAGCCCGACGATAATCGCGCTGGCGAGGAACACCGCCGAGATCTCCGCCATCCACCAGCCCAGCACCGCCACGCCGTAGATCATCACCGCGAAGGCGAGGGCGAAGATCACCAGGATGAGTTTGCGCACCGGGGTAAACTCCAGCGACTGCTCGCCCTTGTTGCCGAGGAAGTGGGCGCGGTTCTCTTCCTGCTTATCCGCCACGATCGACAGCGACGGATCCTTGCGCACCTTGCGGGCATAGCGCATTACCCACGCCACGCAGATGATCCAGCCGATCACCAGCAGCGCGATGCGCAACATGATGCCGTTGGTGAAGGGGATCCCGGCGGCGTTGGCGGCGATCACCGTGGCGAACGGGTTGATGGTGGAGCCGAGGGTGCCGATCCCCGCGCCGAGCAGCACGGTGGACGCAGCAACCACCGGATCGAACCGCGCCGCCAGCATCACCGGCACCAGTAAGGTATAGAAGGGCAGCGACTCTTCTGCCATGCCGTAAATCGTGCCGCCTGCGGCAAACAGCGCCATCAGGATCGGGATCATCCACTCTTCGCGTCCGCGCAGCCGGGTGGTGACGCGCTCGATCCCGGCGTCTATCGCCCCGGTTTTAGTGACGATCCCGAGGAATCCCCCGATGATCAGAATAAACAGCGCCACGTCGATGGCCCCGGCCTGGCCGGACTCCGGATCGTACAGCCCGGCAATCGGCGCCATCAGCACCGAAACCAGCCCCTGCGGGTGCGCTGCCACGTGCGCGTAGGTGCCAGCAACCGGCACTTCTTTACCGAGCGCCTCGTTCATTGCCATATGGTACTGCCCGGCCGGAACAATCCACGTCAGCACGGCAACCACGGCAATCAGAAAAAAGAGAATGGTGTAAGCGGAGGGAAACTTGAACTTGCCCATGATGTTCTCCTGAACCCGGCGCACCCCGCGGCGCGCCGGGCGGTGATTAGTCGCCGAGTGTCGCCACCATGACCGCTTTAATGGTGTGCATGCGGTTCTCTGCTTCGTCGAAGACGATGGAGTTCGGTGATTCGAAGACCTCTTCCGTCACTTCCAGCCCCTTCAGGCCGTACGCCATTTCGATTTCGCGGCCCACTTTGGTGTGCTCGTTGTGGAACGCCGGCAGGCAGTGCATGAACTTGACGTTCGGGTTACCGGTGGCCTTCATCACGTCCGCGTTAATCTGATATGGCTTCATCAGGCTGACGCGCTCGGCCCAGGCCTCCTTCGGCTCACCCATGGAAACCCACACGTCGGTGTAGAGGAAATCGGTGCCCTGCACGCCTTCCTCCACGTCGTCGGTGAGGGTGATGCGCGCGCCGGTCTCTTTGGCGATGGCGCGGCACTGCTCAACCAGGCCCGCCTCCGGCCAGAAAGATTTCGGTGCAACCAGGCGGATATCCATCCCCATTTTGGCCGCGCCGACCATTAGCGAATTACCCATGTTGTTCCGCGCATCGCCCAGGTAAGCAAAGCTCAGCTCCGGCAGGGTTTTGCCCGGAGAGTGCTCCAGCATGGTCATCAGGTCGGCGAGAATTTGGGTGGGGTGGAACTCGTCGGTCAGGCCGTTCCACACCGGCACGCCCGCGTACTCGCCCAGCTCTTCAACGATGGCCTGGCCGTAGCCGCGATACTCGATGCCGTCATACATGCGGCCCAGCACGCGCGCGGTGTCCTTCATCGACTCTTTGTGGCCAATCTGCGAACCGCTTGGGCCGAGGTAGGTGACCTGCGCGCCCTGGTCGAACGCACCCACTTCGAAGGCGCAGCGGGTGCGGGTGGAGGTTTTTTTCAAAGATCAGGGCGATGTTTTTCCCGACCAGGGTTTGTTTTTCGCGTCCGGCTTTTTTGGCGGCCTTCAGCTCGATGGCGAGATCGATCAGGTACTGGATCTCCGCCGGGGTGTAGTCCAGCAGTTTCAGGAAGTTGCGGTTTTTCAGGTTAATGGTCATGGGGAAATCCTTTTTAAAATTTGTGCTGTCTGATGCCCTCACCCCGGCCCTCTCCCGCAGGGAGAGGGGGCGTGCATTCCCTCTCCCTTTGGGAGAGGGTTAGGGTGAGGGGGAAAACGACTCAGTTACGAATCAATGTGCCTTTCTCGCCCGCCAGGATCTCCGCGCCGTCGGCCAGCGCGCCGATCCCGGCAATGCCGTTGCAGGCCTCAACAAACTCGCGGCAGGCGGCCACTTTCGGCCCCATCGATCCGGAGTCGAACTGCATGCCTCTGAGCAGCTCCGGCGTCACCTGCGCCAGCGGACGTTGGGTTGGCTTGCCCCAGTCGAGGTACACCGCGTCGGCATCGGTGAGGATCAGCAGGGCATCGGCCTCGATCTGGCGCGCCAGCAGGGCGGCGGAGAGGTCTTTGTCGATCACCGCCTCGATCCCGCGATAGCCGTTGGCGTTTTCCACTACCGGCACGCCACCGCCGCCGTTGCAGATCACCAGGTGGTCGCGCTGAATCAGCGCCGTGATGGCGTCGCTCTCGACGATGCGCTTCGGCTGCGGCGACGGCACCACGCGGCGGAAGTAGCTGCCGTCGGCCTTAAACACCCAGCCTTTTTCCGCGGCCAGCGCTTTAGCCTGGGCTTCGCTGTAGACCGGGCCGATGTACTTGGTCGGGTTGCTGAACGCCGGGTCGGCGGCGTCCACTTCCACCTGCGTGAGCAGGACGCTGACCTCGCGCTGGGGCAGATTGTTTTTCAGCGCCTGCTGGAGCATGTAGCCGATCATTCCCTGGCTTTCGGCGCCAAGAACGTCCAGCGGGTAGGGAGTGACTTTGTCGTAGGCGCTGTTTTGCAGCGCCAGCAGTCCGACCTGCGGGCCGTTGCCGTGCACCAGCACCACGCGCCACTGTTCCGTTAAGCCGGCGATGGTGCGGGCGGCCTGCTCAATGTTCTGGCGCTGGATGTCCGCTTCAAGCGGCTCGCCGCGCTTGAGCAGCGCGTTGCCGCCAAGGGCCACAACCAGAGTGGGTTTTCGTTCCATGATGGCTCCTTTAAATTCCGTCGCGTTCCAGTGGGCAGCTCATGCAGCGCGCGCCGCCGCGACCGCGTCCCAGCTCGTCGCCCGGGATCGGCAGCACGGTGATGCCCGCTTTGTCGTACTTCTCGTTGGTCCAGACGTTGCGCTCGTAGCCGATCACCACGCCCGGGCGGAGGGTCAGGACGTTGTTAGCGTCGTTCCACTGCTCGCGTTCGGCTTCAAAGGCGTCGCCGCCGGTGGTGATCAGGCGGACGTGGTTAATGCCGAGGGCTTTCTCGATGGCGTGCAGCAGGTCGGTTTCCTGGGTGCGCAGCAGGCCGCCGCGTCCGTCCGGGGTGAGCGTCCAGCACTGGGCGTCCTTGCGCACCACTTCCGGGTAAACGGAGAAGGTGTCAACGTCGATGTGGGTCATGACTGTGTCGAGGTGCATGCAGGAGCGGTGTTTTGGCAGCTCAACGGCAATCACGCGCTCGGCCTGGCGGTGTTTAAACAGGCTGTTGGCGAGGAACTCCACGCCCTGCGGCGTCGTGCGCTCGGACATGCCGATCAATACCGCTCCGCGGCCAATCACTAATACGTCGCCGCCTTCTAATGTGGCGTGGTCGTAATTAATATTCTCGTCGCCGAAATACTTAATAAACTCGCCGTCGGCAAATGCGGGGTGCCAGCGATATATTGCCCGCAGGTTATTGGTTTCACGCTGGCGGGCGGGTTTCGCCATCGGATTAATGGAGACGCCGTTATATATCCAGCAGGAGGTATCGCGGGTAAATAAGTGGTTCGGCAGCGGCTTCATAATAAAATCATTCGCCGTGTGGGTATCGACCACCATATTTTTAATAGCCGCAGGAATTTCACCGTAGGTTAATCCACCGCTCAATCTGCGCGCCAGTTCGCGATGCGGCATATCCGCCAGCCAGCCGCGCACGTCGGCGGCAAAGGTTGGCCCCAGGCGATAGTCGGAGATTTGTGTTTCAAGAAGCCAGTCTTTTGCTTCCGCAATATCAAGCGTTTGCGTAAGAAGGTCGGTCAACAGCAGGACTTCCACACCCTGCTTGCGCAGCGTGTTTGCGAAGATGTCATGCTCTTCACCCGCCCGTTCAACCGAGAGCACGTCATCAAATAGCAGCTCCTGACAGTTTGAGGGGGTTAACCGTTTCAGACTTAAATTAGGACGGTGCAGCATAACGCTACGCAATTGACCAATTTCAGAACCGACGTAATGCTTTTCCATAATTATTCCTTTAACTTTTTTTCAGAATAAAAAGGGCATGCGCCATGTGATGTGTTTAATTTCATGGCGGCTAAGCTCAATTGATTTCGTGATTTATAGTAGGCGCTTAAATAATGGTTATTGTGACATTGCTCACGCGAAAACCGATATTGAGCAGTTTATTTTCAATTGCATGATTCGTATCAGATAATGATTAATTTCATATTATTAAGGGATGAATAGCTAAGCAGGAACGGGTGGCAATATTTGAAGTTGTTATTATTTTGTAGAATCACACGCTTTGAAATATTTAGTTATGTTGTTGATTTTAATGGATAAAATGTTGTCACGGGAATAGCTATGCAATAATGACAGTTAACTATTTTTCATTTAAGAGAAATCAATAAATAATTATGGATTTTTAAAGGAAATAACCAAAGTGGTAAAGTGTGATACACCAACAGGTTTTGTGGGTTATGTTTTAAATTCAGTGAGTTAGATCCTATGTGCAAAGTGCATGAAATGAGGTTATGCATAACCACTGCATAAATGCCTGTGTGCAATTAACAGTGGATTAACACATTTCCCGATAAACATGCGCTGACGCAAATCTTGTCAAAAAAGGGCTGGTATGGAAGAGGCAATTCTCGTATAAAACATAAAAATGAAACAATGTTTTAATCTGAGGGTTGTATCATGATTATTGGCAATATTCATCATCTCCAGTCCTGGTTGCCAGAAGAGCTGCGCCAGGCCATTGAGCACGTTAAGGCCCACGTCACCGACGCAACGCCGACCGGTAAGCACGACATCAATGGCAACAGCCTGTTTTATCTGGTTTCGGAGGACATGACCCAGCCGTTCGCCGAGCGTCGCGCTGAATACCATGCACGCTATCTGGATATTCAGATTGTGCTAAGAGGTCAGGAAGGGATGACCTTCAGTACCCTGCCGCACGGTACGCCGGACACCGACTGGCTGGCGGACAAAGACATCGCGTTCCTGCCGGAAGGCGAGCAGGAGAAAACCGTGGTGCTGAGCGAAGGGGATTTTGTAGTGTTCTGGCCGGGCGAAGTGCATAAGCCGCTGTGCGCGGCGGGAGCGCCGGCGCAGGTGCGTAAGGTTGTGGTGAAGATGCTGGTAGAGTAACCCCCTCACCCCGGCCCTCTCCCAAGGGGAGAGGGTGTAAAAGTTCCCTCTCCCCTTGGGAGAGGGTTAGGGTGAGGGCACCAGACCGCACCCACGCATAATGTGATCCAGCTTAAACTTCCCGCACTCCCTCATCCCTTCCCATTTACCTGCGCTTTTTCTGCGTCATAGTATGATCGTTAAATTAATGAACTCCGTTCTATAATGTAGAACAAAATGTTTCAACAAGGAGATCTCATGCCGCAGTCCGCGTTGTTCACGGGTATCATTCCCCCTGTCTCCACCATTTTTACCGCCGATGGCCAGCTCGATAAACCGGGTACCGCCGCGCTGATCGACGATCTGATTGCTGCGGGCGTCGACGGCCTGTTCTTCCTTGGGCAGCGGCGGCGAGTTCTCCCAGCTCAGCGCCGAAGAGCGTAAAACCATTGCTCGGTTTGCGATCGATCATGTCGATCGTCGCGTGCCGGTTCTGATCGGCACCGGCGGCACCAACGCCCGGGAAACCATTGAGCTGAGCCAGCACGCGCAGCAGGCGGGCGCGGACGGCATCGTGGTGATCAACCCTTACTACTGGAAAGTGTCGGAAGCGAACCTGATCCGCTATTTCGAGCAGGTGGCCGACAGCGTCACGCTGCCGGTGATGCTCTATAACTTCCCGGCGCTGACCGGGCAGGATCTGCCCCCGGCGCTGGTGAAAACCCTGGCCGACTCGCGCAGTAACATCGTCGGCATCAAAGACACCATCGATTCCGTCGCCCACCTGCGCAGCATGATCCACACCGTTAAAGGCGCCCATCCTCATTTCACGGTGCTGTGCGGCTACGACGATCATCTGTTTAATACCCTGCTGCTAGGCGGCGACGGGGCGATCTCGGCCAGCGGCAACTTTGCCCCACAGGTGTCGGTAAATCTTCTGAAAGCCTGGCGGGATAACGACGTGGCGAAAGCGGCTGAGTATCATCAGACCCTGCTGCAAATCCCGCAGATGTATCAGCTGGATACGCCGTTTGTGAACGTCATTAAAGAGGCGATCGTGCTCTGCGGTCGTCCGATTTCTACGCACGTCCTGCCGCCAGCCTCGCCGCTGGACGAGCCGCGCAAGGCGCAGCTGAAAACCCTGTTACAACAGCTCAAACTCTGCTGAGCCGGACGATAACGATGACCATTGAGAAAATTTTCACCCCACAGGACGATGCGTTTTATGCGGTGAACACCCACGCGGCGGGGCCGCAGGGCACGCTGCCGCTGACCCCGCAGATGCTGATGGAATCCCCCAGCGGCAACCTGTTCGGTATGACGCAGAACGCCGGGATGGGCTGGGATGCCAACAAGCTCACCGGCAAAGAGGTGCTGATCATCGGCACCCAGGGCGGCATCCGCGCCGGAGACGGACGCCCGGTCGCGCTGGGCTACCACACCGGACACTGGGAGATCGGCATGCAGATGCAGGCGGCGGCGAAGGAGATCACCCGCAACGGCGGGATCCCGTTCGCCGCCTTCGTCAGCGATCCGTGCGACGGTCGCTCGCAGGGCACGCACGGCATGTTCGACTCCCTGCCGTACCGCAACGACGCGGCGATCGTGTTTCGCCGCCTGATCCGCTCCCTGCCGACGCGCCGGGCGGTGATCGGCGTGGCAACCTGCGATAAAGGGCTGCCCGCCACCATGATTGCGCTGGCTTCCATGCACGATCTGCCGACCATTCTGGTGCCGGGCGGGGCGACGCTGCCGCCCACCGTGGGGGAAGATGCGGGCAAAGTGCAGACCATCGGCGCGCGCTTCGCCAACCATGAGCTCTCCTTGCAGGAGGCCGCCGAGCTGGGCTGTCGCGCCTGCGCGTCGCCGGGCGGCGGGTGTCAGTTCCTCGGTACGGCGGGCACCTCGCAGGTAGTGGCGGAGGCGCTGGGTCTGGCGCTGCCGCACTCTGCACTGGCGCCGTCCGGGCAGGCGGTGTGGCTGGAGATCGCCCGCCAGTCGGCACGCGCGGTCAGTGAACTGGATAACCGTGGCATCACCACGCGCGATATCCTCACCGACAAAGCCATCGAAAACGCGATGGTGATCCACGCGGCGTTCGGCGGCTCCACCAATTTACTGCTGCATATTCCGGCCATCGCCCACGCAGCGGGCTGCACTATTCCGGACGTTGAGCACTGGACGCGCGTCAACCGCAGGGTGCCTCGCCTGGTAAGCGTGCTGCCCAACGGCCCGGACTATCACCCGACCGTGCGCGCCTTCCTCGCGGGCGGCGTGCCGGAGGTGATGCTCCACCTGCGCGATCTCGGCCTGTTGAATCTGGACGCCATGACCGTCACTGGCCAGACAGTGGGCGAGAACCTCGACTGGTGGCAGAGCTCGGAGCGCCGTAAGCGCTTCCGCCAGTGCCTGCGCGAGCAGGACGGCGTGGAGCCGGATGACGTGATCCTGCCGCCGGAGAAGGCAAAAGCGAAAGGGCTGACCTCGACGGTCTGCTTCCCGACGGGCAACATCGCGCCGGAAGGATCGGTGATCAAGGCCACGGCGATCGACCCGTCGGTGGTGGGTGAAGATGGCGTTTACCGCCACACTGGCCGGGTGCGGGTGTTTGTCTCGGAGGCGCAGGCGATCAGGGCCATCAAGCGGGAAGAGATTAAGCAGGGCGATATCATGGTGGTGATCGGCGGTGGCCCGTCCGGCACCGGCATGGAAGAGACCTACCAGCTTACCTCCGCGCTGAAGCATATCTCGTGGGGCAAGACGGTGTCGTTAATCACCGATGCGCGCTTCTCGGGCGTGTCGACGGGGGCCTGCTTCGGCCACGTATCGCCGGAGGCGCTGGCGGGAGGGCCGATTGGTAAGCTGCGCGATAACGACATCATTGAGATTGCCGTGGACCGCCTGACTCTGACCGGTAGCGTGAACTTCATCGGTACCGCGGACAACCCGCTGACGCCGGAAGAGGGCGCGCGCGAGCTGGCGCGGCGGCAGACGCACCCGGACCTGCACGCTCACGACTTTTTGCCGGACGATACCCGGCTGTGGGCGGCATTACAGTCCGTGAGTGGCGGCACCTGGAAAGGCTGTATTTATGACACCGATAAAATCATTGAGGTAATTAACGCCGGTAAAAAAGCACTCGGCATTTAATTATTTTCTGAGAGAAAGTCGTCTGCGGAAAATATTCCGCGGGCGGTTTTTGCTTGTCTTTAATTTTATAATTTAAACAATGACTTATGATATATCGTTGGCGTCACAAAAGCGAAATAACGTAATTCAGAAATAAGATATGACCATTGCTGGTTAATTGAGCATCTCATTACACTCCATTAACACGATGTTGTAATTCAGCACACTACATAAGGGTGTAATTCTGATGACGCAATTAACCATGAAAGACAAAATTGGCTACGGGCTGGGTGATACCGCCTGCGGCTTCGTCTGGCAGGCCACGATGTTCCTGCTGGCCTATTTCTACACCGACGTGTTCGGTCTCTCCGCGGGCATAATGGGGACGCTGTTTTTAGTTTCCCGCGTGCTCGACGCCGTGACCGATCCGCTGATGGGGCTGCTGGTAGACCGCACCCGCACCCGCTACGGCCAGTTCCGCCCGTTCCTGCTGTGGGGCGCCATCCCGTTTGGCATCGTCTGCATGCTGACCTTCTACACGCCGGACTTCTCCGCGCAGGGCAAAATCATCTACGCCTGCGTGACCTACATTCTGCTGACTCTGGTCTACACCTTCGTTAACGTCCCGTACTGTGCCATGCCGGGGGTGATCACCGCCGACCCGAAAGAGCGTCATGCCCTTCAGTCCTGGCGTTTCTTCCTCGCCGCCGCTGGGTCGCTCGCCATCAGCGGCATCGCGCTGCCGCTGGTCAGCATCATCGGCAAAGGGAACGAGCAGGTGGGCTATTTCGGCGCCATGTGCGTGCTGGGTCTGAGCGGCGTGGTCCTGCTTTATGTCTGCTTCTTCACCACCAAAGAGCGCTACACCTTTGAAGTGCAGCCTGGCTCGTCGGTGGCGAAAGATCTTAAGCTGCTGCTGGGCAACGGCCAGTGGCGGATCATGTGCGCCTTCAAGATGATGGCGACCTGCTCCAACGTGGTGCGCGGCGGGGCGACGCTCTACTTCGTGAAATACGTGATGGATCACCCGGAGATGGCGACCCAGTTTTTACTCTACGGCAGCCTCGCCACCATGTTCGGCTCGCTCTGCTCGTCTCGTCTGCTGGGCCGCTTCGACCGCGTCACCGCCTTTAAGTGGATCATCGTCGCTTACTCTCTGATTAGCCTGCTGATCTTCTTCACGCCGGCGGAGCATATTGCCCTGATTTTCGCCCTCAACATCCTGTTCCTGTTCGTCTTTAACACCACCACGCCGCTACAGTGGCTGATGGCCTCTGACGTGGTGGATTACGAAGAAAGCCGCAGCGGGCGACGCCTGGACGGGCTGGTGTTCTCCACCTACCTGTTCAGCCTGAAGATTGGCCTGGCAATTGGCGGGGCAGTAGTGGGCTGGATCCTGGCGTACGTGAACTACTCCGCCAGCAGCAGCGTGCAGCCGGTCGAGGTGCTGACCACCATCAAAATTCTGTTCTGCGTGGTGCCCGTGGTGCTCTATGCGGGCATGTTCATCATGCTGTCGTTTTATAAGCTCACCGACGCCCGCGTGGAGGCCATCAGCCAGCAGCTGATCAAGCACCGCGCGGCGCAGGGCGAGGCCATTCCCGACGCCGCGACAGCCGCATCCCATTAACCGGAGGCAACATGGAAATCACTAACCCGATACTCACCGGCTTCAACCCGGACCCGTCCCTGTGCCGCCAGGGCGAGGACTACTACATCGCCACCTCGACCTTCGAGTGGTTCCCGGGCGTGCGCATCTATCACTCCCGCGACCTGAAAAACTGGTCGCTGGTCAGCACCCCGCTGGACCGTGTGTCGATGCTGGACATGAAGGGCAACCCGGACTCCGGCGGTATCTGGGCACCGTGCCTGAGCTACGCCGACGGCAAATTCTGGCTGCTCTACACCGACGTGAAGATTGTCGATTCGCCGTGGAAAAATGGCCGCAACTTCCTCGTCACCGCGCCGTCCATTGAGGGGCCATGGAGC
The DNA here is from genome assembly GCF_019056635.1 of Enterobacter cloacae complex sp. ECL72. NCBI lineage: Bacteria > Pseudomonadati > Pseudomonadota > Gammaproteobacteria > Enterobacterales > Enterobacteriaceae > Enterobacter > Enterobacter cloacae complex sp. ECL72. The sequence continues at coordinate 58,906 of NZ_CP077659.1, forward strand.
GAGCCGGTCCCGATGGGCAACGGCGGGTTCGATCCGTCCCTGTTCCACGACGACGATGGCCGCAAATACTACCTCTACCGCCCGTGGGGGCCGCGCCATCACAGCAACCCGCACAACACCATCGTGATGCAGGAGTTTGACCCGCAGACCGGCACCCTCTCGCCCGAGCGCAAAACGCTGTTTACCGGCACGCCGCTCTGCTACACCGAAGGGGCGCATCTTTATCGCCACGCGGGATGGTACTACCTGATGGTTGCCGAAGGCGGCACCAGCTACGAGCACGCCGTCGTGGTGCTGCGTGCAAAAACCATCGACGGGCCGTACGAGCTTCACCCGGACGTGACGATGATGACCAGCTGGCACCTGCCGGAGAACCCGCTGCAAAAGAGCGGCCACGGCTCGCTGCTGCAAACCCACACCGGGGAGTGGTATATGGCCTACCTTACCAGCCGCCCGCTGCGCCTGCCCGGCGTGCCGCTGCTGGCCTCCGGCGGACGCGGCTACTGTCCGCTGGGGCGCGAGACCGGCATTGCCCGCATTGAATGGCGCGATGGCTGGCCGTACGTGGAAGGCGGCAAGCACGCGCAGCTGACCGTGAAAGGCCCGCAGGTGGCGGAGCAGCCTGGCGCCGCTCAGGGTAGCTGGCGGGATGATTTCGACGGCAGCACGCTTGACCCTGAATTGCAGACTCTGCGCATTCCGTTCGACGACACCCTCGGCTCGCTCACCGCGCGCCCCGGCTATTTACGGTTGTACGGCAACGACTCGCTCAACTCGACCTTTACCCAGTCGACCGTGGCGCGCCGCTGGCAGCACTTCACCTTCCGGGCCGAGACGCGGATGCAGTTCTCGCCGGTGCACTTCCAGCAGAGCGCGGGGCTGACCTGCTACTACAACAGCAAAAACTGGAGCTACTGCTTTGTGGACTACGAGGGGGGGCAGGGCAGAACGATTAAGGTGATCCAGCTTGACCACAACGTGCCGTCATGGCCGCTGCACGAGCAGCCGATTCCGGTGCCGGAACAGGCTGAGAGCGTCTGGCTCCGGGTGGATGTGGATAGGCTGGTCTACCGCTACAGCTACTCGTTCGACGGCGAGACGTGGCATGCCGTGCCGGTGACGTATGAGGCGTGGAAGCTGTCGGATGACTATATTGGCGGGCGCGGCTTCTTCACCGGCGCGTTTGTGGGACTGCACTGCGAGGACATCAGCGGCGACGGCTGCCACGCTGACTTCGACTACTTCACCTACGAGCAGGTCTGACGGCTCAGGCCGGGTAGCCCAGCGCGCGTGAGAGCTGGAGCCCGGCCTGCTGAAGCTGCTCGCGGAAATCAGCCAGCTCTGCGTCGTCCACGCGGGAGGTCAGCGTCGACAGGCTCAGGGCGGCGATGACGCGGGACTCGTGGTTCCACACCGGCACCGCCACGCAGCGCACGCCCTGCTCGTTCTCTTCGCTGTCCAGGGCGTAGCCTTGTTCGCGGGTCCGCGTCAGGGCTGCCATTAACGCTTCGCGGGAGGCGAGGGTAGCGGGCGTAAAGGTGGTGTACTGATAGCCCTCCAGCAGGGCATTCAGCTCGGCCTCGCCCAGCCAGGCAATCAACACTTTGCCGATGGCGGTGGCGTGAACCGGCAGGCGGCGGCCAATGCGCGAATAGGCGATGGCGGCCAGCTTGCCTTCAATCTTCTCGATATAAACCCCTTCACGCCCGTCCAGGATCCCCAGATGGGTGGTCTGCCCGGTCCGCTGGGACAGCTCCGTCAGCCAGCCTTTCGCCTTCTGCCGAATATCGATGGAGCCCACGACAAAATGACCGCGCTCGACCAGCTTCATGCCGAGGCGATACTTGCCGTTCTCGGGGTTCTGATCGATATAGCCGTGAAGTTGCAGGGTTTTCAGCAGCGAGTGGAGGGTACTCTTGCTCAGCCCCATCAGTTTGCTGATGTCGGTGATCTTAAGCTCGGTGGCCTGCTCGTTGAACAGGTCGAGGATCTGCAACGCACGTTCAACAGACTGAATAATCGGCATAATGCTGGTATGTCCACGCTGGAATTAAGGCGAAAACGTACCTTTTTTCGGGGTGAAAAATCAATTGAGTAGAGCGGGTTGTGGGAGAAAGGGCATCAGCCGCATCGTCGCCTGATTTGCCCGGCGGCGCTGCGCTTGCACGGGCCTACGGGTTTTGTAGGCCGGGTAAGCGCAGCGCCACCCGGCTACATTATTGTTAGCGGGGGAATCAATTATTATCCCGAGCGGCGACAGACTGAATTTTCCAGATCCCATCTTCTTTAACCATGCAATCAATGACTGTGTGCTGGGTCTTTTTGCCAAACGTGATATTCACGTTTACACAGACCGGGTCTGAATCATACGAATCAATAGCCACATTCTCAGCCCAGTCCTCGCCGATATATTGCGATTTCATAAAAAAAAATCAGCCTCGTAAAATTCAGCGTCGGCATAACGGGGATCGTCTGCATGACGTAATTTTTTCATGGTGCTGGCCGTAACGAACTTATCGATTTCATTTCCCTGTTGGATGGGATAACGATCGTTGTTCACTTGTTTCATGTACCAGCGATTGAATTCAAGAGCGCGCTGCATCGGTATCTGAAAATCTTCGGCCCCCAATGCTGCTGTGCTGAATAACACAATTAAGATGAGCTTATTCATATTAATAATGCCTGTATAAGGTTATTGCTGGCTGAAGTTGGCGATAGGTTGGCCCCGGGTACAGTGTTCTCTGTTTAAAATCTGAATACCAGGTTCCAGCGCCATCGTAAATACAGACATGCCCGTACTGATTCGGGCCGGGCAAGGCATCAATCACCGCGATATCCCCCTCTATGGGAGTGCCATAGACTTTTGAGAATCCTGCTTTTTCAAGAGAACGCCAGAAATCCTTAGCGTTTGCCCCTTCGATTTTAAGCCCTCCGGCTCGAATGGCGGCGGCGATTGCTCGAGCGCAATAGTGTCCAGTATGGGTTAGTGCGTGGCTACGGGCGTATGACACAGCTTCATGTTTATTCCATGACATAAAAAAATCCTTATTAATGAAATGCAGCAATAAGGAAATATTACGCCGATAATATACGGTGTTTTGTAATTGATAATGACCTGATATTAACCATTATCTACTCAGTAAATAATGGTTAATAAAAACATAAATACCTATTATGGTTAATGCGTATCTGAGAAAGCGTCAGTAAAATGAATTTTTCTGCCTGACGATAACGCTGTTGTCGTTTTTAGGTTTTTCTCCCTCTTCCTGTGGGAGAGGGCCGGGGTGAGGGGCACCAGCCCTCAGAGGACCCAATCACTCCCCAAGCGTCGCCACCATCACCGCCTTAATCGTATGCATCCGGTTTTCCGCCTGGTCGAACACGATGCTCGCCGGCGACTCAAACACCTCGTCCGTCACTTCCATCCCGCCGTGCAGATCGAACTCTTTCGCCATCTGCTTGCCGAGCGTGGTCTGGTCGTTATGGAACGCCGGCAGACAGTGCAGGAACTTCACGTCCGGGTTGCCGGTGAGCGCCATCATCTGCGCGTTCACCTGATACCCGCGCAGCAGCGCGATACGCTCCGCCCACTTCTCTTTGGCTTCGCCCATCGACACCCACACGTCGGTATAGATAAAGTCCGCGCCCTTCACGCCCGCCGCCACGTCTTCCGTCAGGGTGATTTTCCCGCCGTGCTTCTCCGCCAGCGCGCTGCACTCTGCCACCAGGCTCTCTTCCGGCCAACAGGCTTTCGGGGCCACCAGGCGCAGATCCAGCCCCGTCAGCGCCGCCGCTTCCAGCATCGAGTTGCCCATGTTGTTGCGCGCGTCGCCCGCGTAGACCAGCGTCATCTCGTTAAACGCCTTGCCCGGCAGGTGCTCCTGCATGGTCAGCAGGTCCGCCAGCAGCTGCGTCGGGTGGAACTCGTTGGTCAGCCCGTTCCATACCGGCACGCCCGCATACTGCGCCAGCGTTTCGACGACTTCCTGGCCGTGCCCGCGATACTGAATGCCGTCGTACATCCGCCCGAGCACGCGCGCGGTGTCCTTAATTGACTCTTTATGCCCAATCTGGCTGCCGCTCGGCCCTAAATAGGTAACGCGAGCGCCCTGGTCAAATGCGGCAACTTCGAAAGAGCAACGGGTACGGGTCGAGTCTTTTTCGAAGATGAGCGCGATGTTTTTACCGGTAAGCTTCTGTACTTCCTTGCCATTTTTTTTATCGGCTTTGAGCTGTGCGGCAAGGGTCAGCAGAGAGGTGAACTGTGCAGGGGTAAAATCGAGCAATTTCAGAAAGTGTTTCTTGTACAGATCAGACATTTTATCCTCGCATGGCGAATGCCACTTATTGAATTAAAATTCACTTTATATGTGTAATTATTCATTTGCAACCCCGTTTCACAAATCTTTCTAACAAAGGTGGAGGCAAACCCGTCCGTGTGTGAAAATAGAAGTATCTGCCGCACTTTAAAGAGGATTGACCCATGGCAAACCCGGAATTACTGGAAGAGCAACGCGAAGAGACGCGTCTGATTATTGAAGAACTGCTGGAAGACGGTAGCGATCCGGACGCGCTGTACACCATCGAGCACCATTTCTCTGCGGACGACTTTGAAGCGCTGGAAAAAATGGCCGTGGAAGCCTTCAAGCTGGGTTACGAAGTGACCGAGCCGGAAGAGCTGGAAGTGGAAGAGGGCGACACCGTCATCTGCTGCGACATCCTGAGCGAAGGCGCGCTGAAGGCGGAGCTGATCGACGCGCAGGTAGAACAGCTGATGAACCTGGCCGAGAAGTTTGAGGTGGAATACGACGGCTGGGGAACCTACTTCGAAGATCCGAACGGTGAAGACGGCGAAGAAGGCGACGACGAAGATTACGTCGACGAAGACGACGACGGCGTGCGTCACTAAGCGTTTCAGGCGGTGGCGCGCGCCACCGCTTTTTTCAAGGCAGAACCATGGATTACCCGCAGATACTCGCCCCCGTACTCAACTTCCTCCAGTGCCCGACCCCGCAAGCATGGATTGATAAAGCCCGCGACCCGGCGAACCTGCCGCTGCTGCTCACCGACCACATGGTGTGCGAGCTCAAGGCCGCCCAGACCGCGCTGCTGCTGGTGCGTAAATACGTCGCCGACGAAAGCGGTGCCGACGCGCTGCTCGACTGGCTCAAGCCCTACGAACAGTTCACCTTCCGCGACGGCCCGGAGCCGGACTTTATCGCCCTGCACAGGCAGATTGGCAAAAGCGTGATGCCCAAAACCGACGACCCGTGGGGCCAGGCGCTCATCGACAGCATGGTGCTGCTGATTAAAGAGGAGCTGCACCATTTCTGGCAGGTGCGTGAGGCGATGCTGGCCCGCGACATTCCGTACGTCAAAATCACCGCCAGCCGCTACGCCAAAGGGATGCTGAAGGACGTGCGCACCCACGAGCCGCTGACGCTGCTCGACAAGCTCATCTGCGGCGCCTACATCGAAGCCCGCTCCTGCGAACGCTTCGCCACGCTGGCCCCGTTCCTCGACGATGACTTACAGAAGTTCTATCTCTCGCTGCTGCGCTCGGAAGCGCGCCATTATCAGGACTACCTGACGCTGGCCCGGCGGGTGAGCGACGACGATATCTCACCGCGCATAAAGCTTTTTGGCGAAATTGAAGCCACACTTATCTCGACACCGGACAACGAGTTTCGCTTCCACAGCGGCGTGCCGGTGTAAACCGGCATAACTCAAGGATAAGGATGCGAGATGAATAAAACGTGGACCCGTATTATGATTGTCGTCATTGCGGCTGCCGCCGTGGCGTTCTGGGTGTTTTTCGACAGGCAGCGCGCCCCGGAACGGCAGATGGATAACGCCCTCAACGCGATGCCCGCCTGGCAGGTGATTAAGGAGCAGGAGCCCGCGCTGCATCAGCGCATCCTCTACCAGATGGCCGCCCTGCAAAAAGCGGGCGAGCCGGAGCAGCAGATTATCGACACCATCCAGCCGCAGATCCTGCATCTGCAGATGTCGCGCCTGCAAAACGCCCCGGACGCCAACGTGGTGAACTACATGACCATTAATATGGAGCAGACCGCCGCCATCCAGAAGGTGAGCGACGACGCCTGCTTCCGCTTCCTCTACCCGATGGTGAAGGGCGGCGTGAACCCGATGCGCATGCTGGATAAAGACCTGATGGCGCGGCGCATGCAGGCCGATGCGGACATGATGCGCGCGGCCTACGGCAAAAACCGCCACACCGTGACCCCGGCCGAACGCGAGGCGGCTGTCGAGGATGTCCGGCCGATTATGAAACAACTAGCCGATAAGTACGGCGAGGACATCCAGTTGTTGCAGATGCCGGAGAAGGCGGCGGGCAAAGAGAAGCTCTCCTGCGATATGGTGCAGGAGATGTGGGCGAAGGTGCTGGCGTTGCCGGAGCAGAAGGCGGCGGGGGTGATTCGGCTGGCGGTGTCTGAGCTGGAGTAACCAGGGCGCTGGTTTTTTGGGCACTTAGCGCGGGTTTAGCGCGTCGTCGCTTGCATGGCGGCGCGCGACAGGTATAATCCACAACGTTTCCGCATCCCCTTCAGTGCCGAAGTGGCGAAATCGGTAGACGCAGTTGATTCAAAATCAACCGTAGAAATACGTGCCGGTTCGAGTCCGGCCTTCGGCACCATTAGTACTTCCAAGACCATCCGAGAAAGTCCAATTATCCCTTAAAAATCAATGCTTGCAGCGATTTTTACGTCCTGAGTCGTCCGAGGTTGTCCGTTGAAATCCGGATGTCATTGGGGGCATAATTGGGGGCATCTTAACTTCGATTAGAAATGTGCCCCCAAATGAAGCTCAACGCCAGACAGGTCGAGACCGCAAAGCCAAAAGACAAAACCTACAAAATGGCCGATGGCGGCGGTTTGTATCTCGAGGTTTCGGCCAAGGGTTCTAAATACTGGCGCATGAAATACAGACGCCCCTCTGACAAAAAAGAGGATCGCCTCGCTTTTGGTGTGTGGCCTACTGTGACGCTTGCTCAGGCAAGAGCAAAGCGCGACGAAGCTAAAAAGCTGTTAGTACAGGGCATCGATCCAAAAGCTGAACAGAAAGAAGCTCAGGCCGAGAATTCGGGGGCATATACTTTCGAAACCATTGCTCGTGAATGGCATGCCAGTAACAAGCGATGGAGTGAAGACCATCGATCGCGCGTTCTTCGCTATCTTGAGCTTTATATTTTTCCTCATATCGGTTCGTCCGACATTCGCCTGCTCAAAACCAGTCACCTGTTAGCCCCGATTAAAAAAGTTGATGCCAGTGGTAAGCATGACGTTGCTCAGCGCCTGCAACAGCGCGTTACTGCCATTATGCGTTATGCCGTACAGAACGATTACATCGACTCAAATCCAGCCAGTGATATGGCCGGTGCGCTATCGACAACTAAAGCGCGACATTACCCCGCTTTGCCCTCAAACCGGTTCCCTGAGTTTCTTGCTCGTCTTGCTGCTTATCGTGGCCGTGTAATGACACGGATCGCGGTCGAGCTTTCCTTACTAACTTTTGTGCGTTCAAGTGAGTTACGTTTCGCGCGTTGGGATGAGTTCGACTTCGATAAATCTCTCTGGCGAGTACCTGCAAAACGAGAAGAAATTAAAGGCGTGCGTTACTCGTACCGTGGCATGAAGATGAAAGAGGAGCATATCGTTCCGCTTAGTCGACAGGCGATGATTTTGTTAGACCAGTTAAAGCAGATTAGTGGTGATAAAGAGCTGCTTTTTCCGGGTGATCATGACGCAACTAAGGTTATGAGTGAAAACACGGTAAACAGCGCATTGCGTGCGATGGGATATGACACGAAAACTGAGGTCTGCGGGCATGGATTTAGAACAATGGCGCGCGGTGCTTTGGGTGAGTCAGGGTTGTGGAGTGATGACGCTATAGAGCGGCAGTTGAGCCATTCAGAACGTAATAGTGTCCGGGCTGCTTATGTTCATACATCAGAGTATTTAGAGGAAAGGAAGAAAATGGTTCAATGGTGGGCTGATTATATTGATGAAAGTCGTGTGCAATATTTATCACCATATGAATTTGCAAAAAATAGATGTTCTTGAGGAGTAATGAGAGCTGCATAGCCCTCATTACTTTTTTAATATACTTGTGCGATTCTTTGTGCTGTTTGGGAGAATAAATGTATAGAATTAACTGGGACAAGTAATTTCTTTTTTAATGAACTAAAAAGTTGTGTAGTTTGCTTATAATGCTCTACTTTTTGCTGAATAACTTCAGGCGATTTATTGTTTTGAGTGCATATTTGTACTAACCTTTGACATTCTTGTTGCGTATATAAATCATATGTCTTATCAAGAATAGAAACAAAGAAATCATTAATATTATGTCCTCTCATGAAGAGGTAGGCGTTATCCATTGTAAAGCCTTTATGATTCCAATTACTACAATATGCAGTATATTCATTGCTTTTATTTAAATCAGATATCGCTTGTGTCAAGCTAGTGTTAATATCAGATAACCTTGATACTCCTTGTCGCCAGTGACTAGAATTCAAAAGTGATGAGTTATTAGTACATGATGTTTTTTCAACGGATGACATGTACTTAATTGTTTTTTTTAGTTTTCCGTACCCAGATATTGCTAATGCTTTTTTATTGTTTTCAAAAGATAATAAAAAAAGGTATTTTGAAAAGGCAGGGTATATTTGATTGGACAGTTCTTTAGCTATATCTGAAGGTTTCAGTGTTAGTGCTGAAACATGTTTGCAAACCGAATCAGCAAGAAGTTCATCAATATTATTGAAGTGATATTGTATGTTTTCTAATGAATGCAGTCTTGTTAAATAAATATTAGGGTTTTTATAGTACTCCCCATAAGGAGTATTGCGGAAATTAGTCATTTCGTGATGATCACTGTCAAGGCAGGCAATAACATTATGACCAAGTACAATATCTCCTTTTTTTACAAGGCTGAGTATTCGATCACATCCACTGGACACTATTTTATCTGTAAATACGAATTGTTCAGTGCTTCTGAATTCGAAGTTAATAGGTTTATTGTTTGGGAAGCAAACTCCCCAAACAAGCAAGTCTGCCATGTCTTCTAAAAAAACTAAAACAGTTTCTATTTCGTCCTCATCAAAATATTTCATATTTTGATAGTAGTCATTGTCAAATCCAAAACCTAAATTACTCATCATTCCCCCCTAGATAAGCTACTTATGTTGATAATACTTTGATCGTTATAATTTCCAATCAAGGCTGGGGAATGAGTGCTGATGATAAATTGTGAAGAAGGTGCTATAGCAGCGAGCTTAGAAATTAGATTCTTTTGCCATTTTATGTGCAATGATAAATCAGGCTCATCAAATAAAAATATAACATTTTCATTTCTGTGTAAGTATACGACTAAGAGTAAGGATAATAATGTCATTTCTCCTTTTGAAAAATCAAACCATTTGTAATAATTTTCTTTGTACTCAAGAGATATGAGTCCTTCATTATCAATAAATATTTTTCTATTTGTTAACTCAAAAAAAGAATTAACGATTGCAATAAAATCATTCAACTCTCTTTTATAATCGGATTTCTCTTCAAGCTCCCGAATAGTTTTCTCCAAGGAGAGTTTTCTATCCTCTGGAACATAATCCAACATGGATTTAATTTCATTCATTGCATCAATTTTTTCTCTTTCCTTCTCGTTTAAAATTGATTCTTTAGAGAATTCCTGAAGCAAAATATACAATGTTTTAGCTAGGTTATTACTTCTTGAATAGACATCGAGTTCTTCAAGTTTTTCTTTACTTGTAGAGTCCTCATCGTCGCTGAAGAAAAATAGTTCATCGCAATATAATATGGATGATAATTTTTTGCTGTTATCTTTTGGAAAAATTACCAATCCATTGTAACTGCTGTTTTTTTTACTATCCTCGCCTATTTTAATGTTGTCTTTTGATTTGATTTTTTCGGCAGAATTATTTCTGGTTAAGGAATTTAATAGTTTTTTATAAGCCAAATCAAGTTTATCAGTAATTTTTACATGTTTAGCAACAAATGATTGATCATTTAGGTCAAGCTGCCTTGCATCTTCCGGAAGAGTAAAGTTTCTAATTTTGTAAGAGTTTTCAAAATATATATCGACAGCAAGGCCTTTTCTTTTGTGTGGGTATATGGTGTCGTTATAAATGGCTATGGTTTCGTGAATAGCTTTTAAAAGTGTAGTTTTCCCAGACCCATTATACCCGGTTAATATAGTTATGCGTTTGTTTAAATCAAGTTCACTTACAGTTCCCTTGTTAATAATGTTGTAAGTGTCAATTTTTGATATTTTTGACATTTTAACTCCTGGTGTTCAAGAACGATGTGGGATTTATTGATTTTGATTGCATGTTAGTCCCTCATAAATTTTTCACAGATAATTACTTTATTCAAACTTTACTAGTATAAATTGCAATCCAATCAAAATCACTACTTCTTACGCGCAATGCTCTCCCCGCCCCGCCTGCCCGCTTAAGGGGGCGCTTTTAATGCAGATGCATGATCGGCCTCAGGGTGCGCCAGTGCTGGCGCTGGCGGGGAATTCAGTGTCGTTAAAACGCATGCAAAACCATGCACCTATGCATGCATGGCTTTTATACGTAAAAATGGCGGGATTTTCGGGGATTTTTAAGCGGACTACTGCACGGCCAGTTCTGCACGGCGGCGGGTGTAATTCAGGTTCTGTGCAGGCGTGAATTTTTCACGACTATCATCGCACGAAGCCGCGTCAGGTCTGAATCCGATGGCCGTTAAAATGTCATTATCCTGCGCCGAATAATTAATTTTTTCACCGGCGACCAGCCAGAGCTGTAGCGCCTCGCGCAGATAGTCGAGTGAGTGCTGCATGGCGCAGCGCTGAACGGCGGGGTGTTGCCCGGGATAATTCATCAGTTCAGGGGCAAGGGCGGCGGCCAGCTCCGCGCCGTGCACCTGCATAAAATCATTTAAACGGTCGCGGATACTGATGCGCTGCACCTCCTCATGCGAGCGGATATAGCGACCGGCAGCCTGATTAATTTCCCATTTTTTCACGTCGATAATCTCGCGCAGGGTTTGCAGGCTCCGGCCGCTGTGGCCGCTGCCGGCAAGCTGTTCGCGGTATGCCTGTTCGGCCTGCGTCAGTTCTTCCCTGCGTTGCAGCCAGGCGGATTTATTTGCCTGACAGGCCTCAAAGGCTTTCTGTAGCGTCAGTGTGGTCACGTATGTTTCTCCTGATGACTGGCCGTGCTTACGCACCGGCACGGTTAACGGTGGCCGCCGGTGCGGGTAGCGGGATAACCGGCTCTGTCACCGGTGAACGAATAACCCCGTCGATGGATTCAAGCGTGCGGAACGTGGCCGAGCACTCGATGTTCATGCACTGGTGATAGCGCTGTTTGACGTTATCGGACAGATAGCGACTGGTGCGGGAATGCGCGCTGGTTTTGCAGAACGGGCAGTGAAACATGCTTACCCCTCCGCTTCTGTCTCGCCATTTTCAGCCAGCTTTCTGGCAAGCATCATTCTCTTCGCAGGGCTGCGTAACAGCTCCGTATCAACGTCAGTAATCTGCGGCCGGTGCATGCCCGTCACGGACAACACCGGCTCCTGCGTCATATCGAAGTGATACAGGCTGCCCTGACGGCTCAGCGCATCGCGCAGCTCGCCAGTGGCCACGGACTGCGGGGCGCTTTCTCCCTTCATTTCGAGGGCACGAATGCGCAGCAGGAAAGCGCGGATGAGGGTGACAGGAACCGCATTGACAGCCTGAGCCCATTCCGCACCGGCGTAAGCGGTAAAGGCATCTTCATGCGCTGAAAGGTATTTATTGCCGGTGGAGCAGGCATTCAGCATGGCGCGTGTCCGGTCAGTCTCCAGCTCCGCAATCAGGCCGGTAAACTCGTCGGCCAGCTCGCGACTGGCGATACGCCTGCTGTGCTCAGCTTTCATTTCAGGCGTAAGACTGCCGCGCAGGGTGCGAAAGCGGCTGCGCCAGTCCTGCTCCGCCTCAGCGCTCTCATCGAGGGCTGTCTGCCGCTCCTGCTTACAGCGTTCAATGGACGTATCAATCTCTTTCAGCGCCTGCATGCTGGCCGCGTGGGTGTCTCTGGCAGCAGTGAATGCGCTCAGCTTGTCGGTGATGTGCGGACTGTTCTCTGCGTACTGCTGAGCGGCTACATCTTGCAGGGCGGTGATGAGTGTTTCGGGTTTCATGTTCAGGCTCTCCGTTTATTCAACCTGTAATGATTCTGCCCTTCATCACACAACATCTCGATTCATTGCAGTTGTGGCAGTTCTGGCACAAACAGCACTCAAAACCCGGCTGGCCAGAGAAAGGTCTCAGCAAAACCTTACTCATCGTTTGTTTTTTTACTTATAACTATTCACCACTGTTCACTGAAAAGAAAAAGACAATTAATACAGTAAGATAAGGGGTGTACAGTTGAGGTTGTGACTGTTCACCAACTGTTCACCAACTGTTCACGCTATAGAAATTTAGCATTGCCTCATAATTACGTTAATTTCTATTAATTAACATATAACCATAGGTGTAATTAATCGAAGATAAATTCTTATTTCCGCCTGAAGCCATTTAAAGTCATTTAAAGCAATTTGAAATTTTGCTGCTCAAAATTCAGACAGCCTGTGCCATGCCTCATACAAAATTCACTTGTTGCATCAGACCAAAATATTCACAAAATAGAGCGCTACCTGATACCGGACGGAAACGTCCGGATCTCTGCGGATATTAACGAGGTAGCGTTATGCATACAGTTTCATCAGCACTATCGACCCACACTGGCACGCACCCGATGCCGGTTTCATCCCCGGCTCAGGAACGTTTTTTACGTCTTCCGGAAGTAATTCATCAGTGCGGCCTGTCCCGCTCCACGCTCTACGATTTAATTGCCCGTGATGCTTTCCCGGCTCAGGTTTCCCTCGGGGGTAAGAATGTCGCTTGGCTACAATCTGAAATCACGGCGTGGATGGAAGAACGTATCGCCCACCGTAACCGGAAATACAACGCATGAATCAGAACCGTTTTCACAAAGCCCCTTTTTCTGGCTTGCATCTGTTGTGTGTTTCCTGGTACAGTTTTGTCGCTGTCGCAAAATCGACAGCCGGGCGTAGGAACCCGTGTTACTTCAAGGCGACACCAGACGCGCCATGCGTCTTTTTTTACGTCGTTGCTCAGGTACACCTTATTTTTGGGCTATGGTGGTTTCACACCAGCCTGTATCAGATAATGGTGGTCCGGGCGGGGCAGCCCTCGGGCTGGCCGGTTTCCTTGAAGGCCGGTATTCCTACCCCCGTCCGGGCTACCACCCATGAGTGTAGGAACTCTGGTGGTAGCAATAACCGCTACTTCAAGGAGGTTGCCCCTATGGCTACGACCCTCAACCCGTCACACCCGCAGTTTGTCTTTGTGTTTGCCGCCGTCCGTCGCGCAGACCGTAAGCCCCGTATCTGTATGCTCCGCACCATTGCCGGTGACGAGCTGGCCGCCCGTCGCACCCTTGTCCGCGAATACGTGCTTTCCCTTGCCGCCCGTCTGCCGGTTGTGGAGGTGTCACATGCCTAATAAAAACACACTTCAGACCGTCTCAGCGCGTCGTGATGACCTTAACCCCATGCAGGAACACCTCAGCATAGAGGCGTATCATAAACTCAATCGCGCAAGCGCCGTCTCACAGTTCATTGGTGGAGATTTGCTGCACCGTGAACTGAACGGTCTACACCAGCTATACCTGCCGCAGATTTTTAGTTATATCCATGAGGACGTTAGCTACGTACTGGAAGAGCTGAAAGCCAAAGGCCTGTGCCGTGACTTTCTCGCCACGACATCGGGGAACGGAGGGGAGCACCATGTTTGATTTCCCTCAGCCGGGTGAAACATACCGTTGTTCAGGCTTTCCTGACGTGGTGGTGTCAGGCATTCTGGCCGACGGTATTCCATGGGATATGCCGTACCGCTGCCCGGGGCAAGTCTGGAATCCCTACCGGCGCACCTACACCATCCTCATTCGTATTATCGCTACTGGTGATATGGCAGAAATTCCACTCGGTCGTTTTTTGCGTGAATTTACCTGCGAGTCTCCCGACGTATTTAAACGCAGTCCTGAAAACCGCCATGCTGTTCTGAGTGAGCTTGCCGCAGACCCGGAATTACAGAAATACCGGATGCGGAATATCGATAAATATCCTGACGATATTCCCCCGGTTAAACGCCCGGCACCGGTGGCGTATAAATGGCGAAATAATTTCAGGCCGGAAACGGAAATAAAACCGGATAACAGCTACCGCCATTATCTGTAATTACAAAACGATAACGAATATTAAATGTGCGTATCTGCGCAGGGATACGCACGACCTCAGGAGACGAAATTATGCCTGTTAACAGTGCAGAACGGCCGCAAAATATAAATCAGCCCACCATCAGCCGGGCAGACCTTGAATGCCTTGAACACCTTCGCAACGTCGGCCAGCTCGTCGGCGATCTGATGCAGGTGCAGGACTGCACGGCCATTCGTCGTGACCCTGCGCAGCAGTTACAGCTCACCTCCGTGATTTACCTCATGACCGCCCAGCTCGACGGCGTGGTCGAACACTGCAATCAGCGCTGGCTGACCGGGGAGGGTAACGTATGAAAAAGCCACTACCGCCCATATTACGCGCCGCGCTGTATCGCCGCGCTGTCGCCTGTGCGTGGCTGACAGTATGCGAACGTCAGCACCGCTACCCGCACCTCACTCTCGACGCGCTGGAAAGTGCCATTGCCGACGAGCTGGAGGGCTTCTACCTGCGCCAGCATGGCGAGGAGAAAGGTCGCCAGATTGCCTGTGCACTACTGGAAGACTTAATGGAAGCCGGACCACTCAAAGCCGCGCCGTCGCTGTCCTTTCTCGGGCTCGCAGTGATGGATGAACTCTGTGCCCGTCACATGCAATCGCCTGTTATGCACTGAGGGAGAAAATAACGATGAAAATGAACGTAACAGAGACGGTAAAACAGGCGTGCGGCCACTGGCCGCACATTCTCCCGGCGCTGGGTGTGAAGGTCATAAAAAACCGGCATCAGGCCTGTCCGGTGTGCGGCGGCTCTGACCGTTTTCGCTTTGACGATAGAGAGGGGCGCGGGACGTGGTACTGCAACCAGTGCGGTGCGGGTGACGGACTTAAACTGGTAGAGAAAGTGTTCGGCATGAACGCATCAGAGGCTGCCGGGAAGGTGAACGCCGTGACCGGCAACCTGCCGCCGGTTGCCCCGGAAGTGATTGCGGCCGCAGAGGCTGAAACCGATACCGACCGCAAAGCGGCGGCCGCACTGGCCGTCAGGCTCATGGAGAAAACCCGACCGGCCAGCGGCAACGCCTACCTGACCCGCAAGGGCTTCCCCGACCGGGAATGTCCGGTACTGTCGGCCACACACAAAACCGGCGGAGTGACGTTTCGCGCCGGTGATGTGGTTGTCCCGCTGTATGACGATACCGGCGCACTGGTTAACCTTCAGCTTATCAGTTCTGACGGTCTCAAACGCACCCTGAAAGGCGGGGCGGTAAAAGGAGCGTGCCACACCATCGAAGGAAAAAAACAGGCCGGAAAACGCCTGTGGATAGCGGAGGGCTATGCGACCGCGCTCACCGTGCATCACCTGACAGGTGAAACCGTTATGGTGGCGTTGTCGTCCGTGAACCTCCTTTCTCTGGCGAGCCTTGTCCGCCAGAAACACCCGGCCTGTCAGATTGTCCTCGCCGCCGACCGTGACCTTAACGGTGACGGCCAGAACAAAGCCGCTGTGGCCGCAGGAGCCTGCGAGGGCATTGTCGCCCTGTCGCCGGTATTCGGTGACTGGAATGATGCGTTTATGCAGCACGGCGAAGAGGCAACGCGGAAAGCGATTTATGACGCCATCCGGCCACCGGCTGACAGTCCTTTCACTACCATGAGCGAAGCGGAATTTACCGCCATGAGCACCAGTGAAAAGGCAATGCGAGTAGGGGCTTCCCGCATCTGTTCGGCGCGCATCCTGTCGATGAAATCCTGTTCGCCGTCGTTCAGCTTGCCGGGATACATCCCTATCAGCAGCCCTGCGACAGGTGCACCAAGGCCTCCCGTAGCTATCTCGCCAAGTGCAGCGCCGCGCACGGCCCATGTGCCGGAAGTGATGGTGCGCCCGCCAACGAGTGCGAGTTCGCTGGCATCGGCGATCGCGGTCCGCGCGGTCCAGGCCCTTTCTTCGGCCGCAACGGCAGCCTGGTAGTCCATCTCCTCGTGATGCCCGTTCCACCAGAGATAAAGCGCGCTGCGTTGCTTCGGCTTTGGAATCGCCTTACGCTTTGCCGCCTGGGCGTGCTGCGGGGCGTCGTTGGGCATGGCCTGGTAAAATGCCATTTCGCCGAAATTGGTGTGGGGCTCTCTTCCGGTGCCTGCATCGTTACAGCCTTCACCGCGCAGGCAGGATTTCGCAAATACCCGGTTGCGATCGCGTTCTTCTGCTTGTCGCTGCGCTTCGGCCTCTTGCTCTTTTAGGCGTGCTGCGAGCATGGCCTGATGCTTTTCCTGTGCGATCTGTTCAGGAGAGGGACCGGAGCCGAGCCACTCTCCCGATGGGGCGATCACGCGGTTGGTTCCGTGCGGGCAGCCACAAATGACGACAGAACCATCGACGGCTGAGGTTTGTCCCATCCAGTTAACGCGAGGTTCGCCGTCTGCAACAACGCCCTGTTTGCCGCATTTAGGGCATGCCGTAGTTTTATCGCCAACGCGGATAACGCCGCGCCCGTGCTCGGTGCAGTTGGGCAGGGTGCTACAACATATTGCGCCGGTGGTCGTTCTGTCGCCGTGCAGCGCCTGACCGCGGCCGTAGTTCGTGGAACGGTAGCCCATGGCCTATTCTCCGGGCCAGGTTAAGAAATCCTCTTGAGGTGGAATCCCTTCGCGGGTGACCAGATAAGTACTGCCGAGCGGTGTGCTGATAATCTCGTCATCGTTATCAAGCAGGCTGCCGACCAGCGCAACGCCCTGATGCCTCCAGGAAAACGCTTCTCCTGCTGAGGTCATAATCGTGGCGAGCGTTCCATCCGGATAGGCCACACAATCCCCTTCGACAATCACGCTGGTGTAACTCCCATCGTCCATGAGCATTGTGGCTTCACGATCGACGGGAAGAACAACGCCGCCCAGTCGGGTCTGGCTGCCAGCCGTGGCGATCCGCCAGATGGCGGTGACGGGATGTTGTCGATGAAAGGCTTCCTGTTCGGCAATGATGGCGCGTGCGTCCTCGGGCATGGCGGCCAGTTCTTCATAGGTAAAAGGGGAACGATCTATTTCCGCTTTCAACTCAGCGGTGAATTCATTGGTGTAAAGCTGCATGACAATTCCTTGTAGGGGCAGAAGAGTAAATGCAGCAATGCTAGGTTTTAGACTGTATGGCGAATATACATAAAGTGGTTAATAAGTCGGGCTAAAATCCGAAATTAATATCCAGATTGATATTGGTCATCTTTTAAAGAAGGGATAGTAATGGTTCCTGTTAATTATAAATGTAATATTCGCTGAATTGCCGATAAATAATATTATGCAGCGTAAGTGTTTTAAAATGGGAGTGTTAGAAATCCTGTGTCATTCCAGTAATATAAAATCAAAAAGGAATAACATTTGTCCTAACCTTTTGATTGCGACAAAACCCTTAGGGCTCCCTGGCCTGGCCATGCTCTGACTTGTAAATATGGTGTTTTAATATGGATAATCAAACAGTTAACGGTAGATGCGACATATGAATCTCTTGATCCCACCTCATGTAATCCTTGAAGCAATAAAACGATACGGGCATGTCATCCTATGCCCGTATTAAGCAACAGTCACTCGTGCTTTACCTGCTCTTTTACAGCTTTAACCAGCACAGCATGAAGTTCGCCGACGGTTAAATCACGTATAACAGGTTCGGGTATGCCACGTACCCAGCGGATAAACCGACAGATGCCAAAAAAGTCTATACCTTCACCCGTAAACAGATACTCATTTTCTGCGAGAGAGAACGTTTTCATATAGCCATCTTCTTCCGTGGCAAGCTGAACGCCAAACGCTTCTTCGCAGTCTTCCAGTAGGTCTTCGCCGTCCATACCGCAAATATGCAAATCGGCCTCAATCAACGTATTGCTATCGATAGGTTTACGCTGCTCCCCTGAGGAGTTTCGAACAACCTCAATAACTTGTGAGAGAGTGGGTTCCATCATGATGCTCTCCTTTAAAGCGGTGGAAATCATCGCCAGCGCTTTCCGGCGGCGTTCCGCTTGGTCAGACCGACAAGCACAACGTTACCTCGGCCCGAGAAATTTTGAAGTCAGTTCAGGCGATCGCCATATGATTCCAGGCATCTCTGTAAACGATATTCCCGTCACAGTGTTTCCAGGTGATTGCCTCATATCTTAGGGAAGGTGCGAATAAGCGGGGAAATTCTTCTCGGCTGACTCAGTCATTTCATTTCTTCATGTTTGAGCCGATTTTTTCTCTCGTAAATGCCTTGAATCAGCCTATTTAGACCGTTTCTTCGCCATTTAAGGCGTTATCCCCAGTTTTTAGTGAGATCTCTCCCACTGACGTATCATTTGGTCCGCCCGAAACAGGTTGGCCAGCGTGAATAACATCGCCAGTTGGTTATCGTTTTTCAGCAACCCCTTGTATCTGGCTTTCACGAAGCCGAACTGTCGCTTGATGATGCGAAATGGGTGCTCCACCTTGGCCCGGATGCTGGCTTTCATGTATTCGATGTTGATGGCCGTTTTGTTCTTGCGTGGATGCTGTTTCAAGGTTCTTACCTTGCCGGGGCGCTCGGCGATCAGCCAGTCCACATCCACCTCGGCCAGCTCCTCGCGCTGTGGCGCCCCTTGGTAGCCGGCATCGGCTGAGACAAATTGCTCCTCTCCATGCAGCAGATTACCCAGCTGATTGAGGTCATGCTCGTTGGCCGCGGTGGTGACTAGGCTGTGGGTCAGGCCACTCTTGGCATCGACACCAATGTGGGCCTTCATGCCAAAGTGCCATTGATTGCCTTTCTTGGTCTGATGCATCTCCGGATCGCGTTGCTGCTCTTTGTTCTTGGTCGAGCTGGGTGCCTCAATGATGGTGGCATCGACCAAGGTGCCTTGAGTCATCATGACGCCTGCTTCGGCCAGCCAGCGATTGATGGTCTTGAACAATTGGCGGGCCAGTTGATGCTGCTCCAGCAGGTGGCGGAAATTCATGATGGTGGTGCGGTCAGGCAAGGCGCTATCCAGGGATAACCGGGCAAACAGACGCATGGAGGCGATTTCGTACAGAGCATCTTCCATCGCGCCATCGCTCAGGTTGTACCAATGCTGCATGCAGTGAATGCGTAGCATGGTTTCCAGCGGATAAGGTCGCCGGCCATTACCAGCCTTGGGGTAAAACGGCTCGATGACTTCCACCATGTTTTGCCATGGCAGAATCTGCTCCATGCGGGACAAGAAAATCTCTTTTCTGGTCTGACGGCGCTTACTGCTGAATTCACTGTCGGCGAAGGTAAGTTGATGACTCATGATGAACCCTGTTCCATGGCTCCAGATGACAAACATGATCTCATATCAGGGACTTGTTCGCACCTTCCTTAGCTCGATCGTCTCTGTATGCGTTCCTGTTCCAGAACCCGGGAACAGATTTGGCGTGATACCCGTGATTTTTACATTCTCCAGGATAATGTTGAAATATTCTCTCTCGATTCCTGCATCATCAATTTGATACATTTTTATCGTAGCCGATTTTAGTGTTTGATTTTCACACAGTGCCCTGAAGAGAACGGGTGTTGTTTTATCAAACTCCTTCTGAACGGCAATTGGGGTATGTACACGAGTACCTGTTAATCGGCCTGTATTTCCACTCACAGGAATGGTGAGGTGATGAGCAACTGCTTTTATTTCATTAGCGCCTAGCCGACCGGATACCATGGAACCTCCTACGATTGGTGAGCCATTAGCATCGGTTAACCAAAGATATGCTGGATTTGACATGATTATTCCTCATCTATATTTACAAAAGAAGGTAGGCGCAACATCGCAACGACCCATATGAATAAGGCAATAACTTTCAGAGGCCATGGTTCAAGGACAGCTATACAAGCAAATGCACCGATGATAAGTAAGGGACCTGATAACACATCCAGGAGCCCGCCAAAAATATGTATCTTTCCTGGCAGGAATTTATTCATTACTAATGAAATAAGGTAGGCACTTAGGGTAATGATGCAAAAGGCGATTGTTTTATCATGCCATGTTTCGAATTCAACCCAGCTAAGGATATAGGCTAAAACTAAATATGAGCAAAGAAGCAGGTTTATAATTGGGGTGATAAACTTACTCATACGCGCCTGCCGTAGTGTGTGCAGTTAGTTTTTCATTAACTTTCTTTATGATTTGATTAAATACAGGTTTTCCTTCTGAATAACCTGCATGGATAGCATCTACGAAAGGCTGGACGGCATCAGCGAACAGAAAATAAAGTAAGTCATAGTCTCTTGGTCTCAGAAGTTGATATACTTCTGGGGCTTCTGCTTCGAGTCTGTCAGATGTTCTAATTGATCGCTCAGCCATTCCCCCAAACAAAAGGAGTGTGCTCAGTGCCGTGATTGGGTTACTTTTCCCTTTGAAAACAACAAACGTGAAGGACGTCCTTTCAATAACATGCTTTGCGATTGTTGATGTGATAATATTGGTTGATATTCTACCTGCCATTGAAGTCGTTACAGATCTGTATATTTTATCCTGCTCCTCCTCGGTTAAATATCTATTGAATGCTTTAAATATAACGTTAACTGCGTTAACTATGTTCTCGTAATTCAAAATGTCGTTTTTTATGGCAGTCATCATTCTTATACGTTGAGTTTCACGAGCATACCTGGTATCTGTGTCAAAGATTCCGTAAACCAGATATCCATAATCTAACGGTACAGATAGCCCTCCATTTATAAGCCCAGTAACTGTATCAGGAGAAGCGATTATGTTGCATAATCTCCGGGCTATATCTTCTACATCAGCCATAGTATCCCTTCAAATGTATTATAAAGGGTAATATCAATGTGATATTAATGTAGATAAAGCAATTAATTATATCTAAACGACGAATTAAGAATTATTGGCGGAATTAATATTATATTAAATGAGATAATAAGCGGCTTTGTGCTAACAGCACGCACTCCACCGCCCAACCTCAATCAACTCACCTCATCAAAACACCGGCACCCCCAGCCCAACCTTCACCTCCCTCAACGTCTCCTGCGTCACCCCCTGCGCCCATTCGGTCCCGCGCTTCAGCATCGCCATCAGCTCCCCTTTATCCTGCATGTACATCGCCCTCCGCTCCCGCATTGGCGCAATCAGTTCCTGCAAACACGCCTCCAGCTCGTTCTTACACACCCTGTCGCCCAGCCCGCCCGCCTGATAATGCGCCTTCATCGCCGCCACTTTCTCCTTGTCCGGATGAAACGCGTCGAGGTACGTAAACACCACATTCCCCTCAATCTGCCCCGGGTCGCTCACCTTCAGATGGTTCGGGTCGGTGTACATGGCGCTGACCGCACGGTGAATGGTCTCTTCGCTGGCCGAAAGGTGCAGCGTGTTGCCCAGCGATTTCGACATCTTGGCACCGCCGTCGATGCCGGGCAGGCGGCTGGTGTCGCTCAGCATCGCCTTGCAGTGGCGCAGCACCGGGGCGGGCAGCAGGCTGTTCATCTTGTGCACAATCTCGTTGGTCTGCTCAATCATCGGCAGCTGGTCGTCGCCGACGGGCACGCACTCGGCCTTAAACGCGGTGATGTCCGCCGCCTGGCTGATGGGGTAGGCCATAAACCCGACCGGCAGCGAGCGGGCAAAGCCTTTCTGCACAATCTCGTTTTTCACCGTCGGGTTACGCTCCACGCGGGCGACGGTGACGATGTTCATATACAGCATCGTCAGCTCTGCAAGGGCGGGCAGGGCGGATTGCAGGCAGATCGTGGTCTGGTTCGGGTCAATGCCCGCGGCGAGGTAGTCGGCCAGCACTTCGGGGATGTTGTCGCGAATTTTTTGCGGGTTGCTGCCGTTGTCGGTTAGCCCCTGAAGGTCAGCAATCAGCACAAACTGGTTGTGCGTCTGCTGAAGCGCCACGCGCTGGCGCAGCGATCCGACGAAATGACCGAGGTGCAGCGGGCCGGTTGGGCGATCGCCGGTGAGAATGGTTGGTGCGTTCATAAAGACTCCTTAACGTTGTAATGCCGAAAGGGGTCTAAGATGTGAGAAAGCCGCCTTTCGGCGGCTATCTGAAAATGAGGAAAACAACTCCGTGCCGCCTTTAAGAAGGCAGCCACCAGCGGTTTACGGTGAGCACGGCGTGGTTTATGTTCATAGAACTACAGTATCATAATTATTGAACAATTCAATTGCATCCTTCTCTACTTTAAAATGGTTACGATAAGGTTTGCCAAACCCAAGCCTACAGCTACGATTATAACTAACCTTAACTGCTCTATCTTTTTACGCTGTGATATGGCTTCTACTTGCAATGTTTTTATATAGTTCAATGCTGTATCAACATTTCCATTTTGCGTATTTGGTGTGACGTCGACCGTCTTAATATTCTCAGCATGGTTGGCGAGTACACCTCCTCCGGCTCCGGCACAAACAAAAAAAGCCATTTGAGTAAATATAGCAAGGTTCTCGTTGAAATCAGGGGTCATTAAGTCTTTATAGTTTTTTTGGAACAGTTCTGGAATTCCTAATCCCATGAATATCCCAAAGAAAATAAGAGAAACCCCTTTTTCAACGCGCGAAAGACGCTTGCTTTCCAGAAGTGATATAAATGCTAAAAAAAGCCCACCCAACAAAAAAAGCCATGCGGTTTCAAGGCTGGTATACCGCGTTATACTACAACCGATAATTATTAAGAAAAAAGAAATTATGAATGTCTGAAGATTACTTAAACGGTATTTTATGATTTTTTTCATTTGGTTATATGTCCGAGGTATATGATAGCGAGTATCATATAACAAGATCCTCTGCATCTACTGCTGTCAATTATGGGGGGGGCTAAATATGGAGTTCACTTAATGCAAATTACTCCGAAATGCTTTTGAAAAGGCTCTGTAGAGGTAAGATCAATTAACTAAATTTCAGTCATGCGGGGCACGTCATGCTGCAATCACTCAACCACCTGACCCTCGCGGTCAGCGACCTGCAAAAAAGCGTCACCTTCTGGCACGAGCTGCTGGGGCTGGCGCTGCACGCCCGCTGGAATACCGGGGCCTATCTTACCTGCGGCGATCTGTGGGTCTGCCTGTCGTACGACGAGGCGCGCCAGTATGTGCCGCCGCAGGAGAGCGACTACACCCACTACGCGTTTACCGTGGCGGAAGAGGATTTTGAACCGTTCTCGCAAAGGCTTGAGCAGGCGGGCGTCACCGTCTGGAAGCAGAACAAAAGCGAGGGGGCGTCGTTCTATTTTCTCGACCCGGACGGGCACAAGCTGGAGCTGCACGTGGGCAGCCTCGCCGCGCGGCTGGCGGCGTGTCGCGAGAAGCCCTACGCGGGCATGGTGTTTACCTCAGACGAGGCTTGAGGCGCGCACCTTCAGCCTGCCCGCCAGCGTCACGTGCGTGGCGGCATCTTCCTGATTGCACAGGTACTCCACCGCCAGCCGTCCCAGCTCGCTGTAAGGCAACTGGATGCTGGTCAGCGGCGGGGTGAGCTGCTCGGAAATCTTCTGGTCGTCGTAGCCCGCCAGCAGCATATCCTGCGGAATGCGCACGCTGTTCACCGCCAGCGCCTGGTAGCAGCCGATCGCCAGCCAGTCGCTGGCGCAGAAGATGGCGTCCGGGCGCTCGGCCAGTTCCAGCAGCGAAGCTGTCGCGGTAAAGGACTCGCTGAACTGCCAGTTGGTCTGGCGCACCAGACCGTCGTCGCACGCCAGTCCGGCCTGCTGTAATGCCGCCTGGTAGCCCGCCAGACGCTGGCGCGAGGCCTCCATCCAGCTCTCGCCGGTGATGTGGGCGATGCGCGTGGCGCCGCAGGCGATGAGGTGTCTGGTAACCTGGAAAGCGTTGGCGTAGTCGTCCGGAATAAACGACGGCAGCAGCGGCGAGCCGGGGTCGCGCTGGTTGAGCAGCACCAGCGGGATGCGGGTGCAGTCCTGGAATGCCGTCATATCGACGACGTTCGTGACCGGAGAGGCAAGGATAATCCCGATGCAGTTGCGCTTGTCCAGCTGGCGGATGATGTTCAGGGCCAGCTCCACGTCGTCGCCGTAGTCGTAGACGGTGAGCAGGGTCTCGTTGCGCCACGCCGCTTCCCGCGCCTGGCTGATGGCGTCGATAAACGGGTCGAAGCTCTGCATGGAGCTGACCAGCAGGGCGATCTCCTCCTGGTTGCGCGGGGCGTGAACGGCGGGGAGGCGGTCGTAGCCGAGCTCGGTAGCCACATTAATCACCCGCTGGCGGGTATCGTCGCTGAGCTTGATGTTGCGGGACTGGTTAAGCACCAGCGATACCGTCGCCTGCGACACCCCTGCCGCCCGCGCAATATCGTTCATCGTCACTTTTGTTTTTCGCTTCATCCGTCCTCTCCCTTTCGCGAATTTGCATCATACCCTAACCGCGCGCTTCCGCGCCGTCGATCACGTTTCTCATCCATCGAAGCGTGAACTTTGTGAGAGGCGTCGCTTTTCTGAGCGCCACGATTTGCGCATTTATTCTGCAACTAATATTTATTAGCTAAATATTATCAGTAAGAGGATGCGTAATGAAAGAGCAATGGAGCAGGGAGCAGGCACAGGCGTGGTATCAGCAGAAAGGCTGGCTGTGCGGGTTTAACTATCTGCCGTCGACGGCGGTGAACTGGACCGATATCTGGCAGGAAGAGACCTTCGATGCCGAAACCATCGACCGCGAGCTGGGCTGGGCGGCGGACGCGGGCTATAACACCCTGCGCATCAACCTGCCGTTCATCGTCTGGGAGCACGACCGCGACGGGCTGATGGCGCGCATCGACCGCTTTTTGACGATTGCCGACGGTCACGGGTTCAGCACCATGCTGACCCTGATGGATGACTGCGGCTTCTCCGGCGACGAGCCGTACCTCGGCCCGCAAAAGCCGCCCGTACCGGGCAAGCACAACAGCCAGGCGGCAGCGAGCCCGGGACGCGATAAGGTGTGCGATCGCGACTGCTGGCCACAGATTGAGCGCTATATCCGCGACGTTGTGCGCCAGTTTCGCGAGGATAAGCGCGTATTGCTCTGGGATCTGTATAACGAGCCGGGCAACCGCGGCATTTTCGCGACCGGCACGGAGGAGGTGTTGTACGACGAGAAGCTGGAAACCTGCGCGCACGAGTTGATGAAGCAGGCGTTCCGCTGGGTGCGTGAGGAAGACCCGACCCAGCCGCTCACCATCTGCGCGTGGCGTCTGCCGGCGGAAGAAGAGGGCGAGACGTTTTACCAGCACCCGCTGGACCAGACCGCGCTGGCGCTGTCAGATGTGGTGAGCTACCACGCCTATACCAATACCGGGCGCATGACGGCGATTATCCAGCAGCTTCAGGCGCTGGGCCGCCCAATCTTCTGCACCGAATGGCTGGCGCGTCACGTGGGCGGCACCATCGAAGAGCAGCTCCCGCTGATGTACATGGCGAAGGTCGCGCCGTATCAGTGGGGGCTGGTGCGCGGTAAAACCCAGACCTGGCTGCCGTGGCCGGTAGTGATGAAGGAGTCCACGGACTACTGCCGCCTGTGGTTCCACGACGTGTTTGAGGAGAACGGTATCCCGTTCTCACGCGCTGAAATCGCGCTGATGAAGAAGCTGCGCAAAATCGCCCCGAATCCGCAGGGCTAATAATAATGACCCGGCGCGCTGTCGCCGGGCAACCAGGTACGCACTATGGCAATGACAATGAAAATACCGTCTCGCGAGTTGTGGTCTTACTTTGGCTATGGTTTAGGTCAGTGTTTTAGCTTTGGTTTAGTGGGTTCGTTTATTAACTATTTTTACACCGACGTGCTGGGGATCTCGGCGCTGGCGGCAAGCACCATCTTCCTGATTGCCCGTGCGTGGGATGCGGTTCACGATCCGCTGTTTGCCAGCATTATGGACACCATTAACAGCCGGTTCGGCAAGTTTCGCCACTTTTTACTGATCGCCCCGCTGCTGATCACCGGGGTCACCCTGCTGGCGTTCTATAAAATCGAAGCGGACATGACCACCAAAATCCTCTACGCCGGGGTGACGTATATCCTGTGGGGGACGCTGTACGCCATCTCCGATATCCCGTTTTGGTCGATGTCATCGGTGATGACCAACGACTCCGGCCAGCGCACCCGCGCGGTGACGGCGGCGATGCTTGGAGTGAACGCCGGGATCGCCTGCGCCAACATCTTCTTCCCGAAGCTGGCGGCGTTCTTTGCCCAGTACAGCAACGATAAAGGCTACTTTATGGCGGCGCTGGTGATGATGCTGGTGGGCCTGCCGCTGATGCTCAACGGCTTTATGCAGATCAAAGAGCGCGTGCCGCCGAGCCCGGAAAAGGTGACGATGCGCGACACCTTCCACAACCTGCGCCAGAACAAGCCGCTGTTTATCGTCCTGCTGTCGTTTTTTTTCTGCGTGTTCCATAACGTGGCGGGCGGTCTCTATATCTACTTCTTTATCAACAATATGGGCGACGGCAGCCTGCAAATGGCAATTGGCGTGATGGGGATAGTGGCGGCGGTGCTGTGCCTGGTCGCCCCGCTGCTGACGCGCCGGATGCAGAAGCGGAATCTGTTTATGATCCTCTGCGGGCTGGACGTGGCGGTGCGCGTGGTGATGTGGTTCACGGGCTATCAGCACACGGCGTTGCTGTTTATCCTGCTCGGCCTGAGCACGCTGTTCGTGATGATGACCAACATCCTCACCTCGTCGATGATTGCCGACACCATCGAGTATGCGGAGTATCACACCCACAAGCGCTGCGCGGCGATCACCTTCTCCGGGCAGACCTTTACCGGCAAGATGTCGGTGGCGGTGGGCGGCGGGCTCATCGGCGTGTTTCTGACGATGATCGACTATGTGCCGCAGGCGCAGTCACAGAGCGACAGCGTGCTGGCGGGGCTGTTCTTCGGCATTTGTTTGTTACCGGCGATAGGCTCGCTGATCCGAATGGGCTTTATGTCGCGCTTTAACTTTACCGAGGAGAAGCATGCGGAGATTTGTCGGCTGCTGGCGGAGCGGAATGCGTCTGCGAAAGCGCCGGGTGGCGGCTGCGCCTTACCCGGCCTACAGGACCAGCCCTTGTAGGCCTGATAAGCGAAGCGCCATCAGGCTTCGCGTAATGACTTACAGCGACTTCACAAACGCCAGCAGATCTTCGTTGAGCTGGTCCTGGTGGGTCAGCGCGAAGCCGTGCGGCGCGTTGTCGTACACTTTCAGCGTGGCGTTTTTGATCATCTCTGCCGCCAGCTTGCCGGTCGTTTCAAACGGCACGATCTGGTCGTTGCTGCCGTGGATCACCAGCGTCGGCACGTCGATTTTCGCCATATCCGGGCGGAAGTCGGTTTCGGCGAAGGCGGTTACGCAGTCGATGGTGCCCTTCAGGGACGCCAGCAGGGCGATGTTCAGCGTCTGCGTCAGGGCACCGGCAGAAACGGTCTGCCCGGCGTTGGTGCCGTAGAATGGGGTGGCGAAATCGCTGATGAACTGAGCGCGATCTTTACGCAGTCCGTCGCGAATCCCGCTGAACACGCTCTGATCGACCCCTTCCGGGTAGCTTTCGGATTTGCCGAAAATGGGCGTTACCGCGCCCAGCAGGGCAAGACCGGCCACGCGTTCGCTGCCGTAGTTGTTGATGTAACGCGTTACGTCGCCGCCGCCCATGGAGAAGCCCACCAGCGTCACGTCGCGCAGATCCAGCGTGGTGATCAGGTCGTTAATGTCGGATGCAAAGGTATCGTAGTCATAGCCGTTCCACGGCTGATCTGAACGTCCAAACCCGCGACGGTCAAAGGCGATGGTGCGGTAGCCGCGCTCGGCCAGGTGGTTCAGCTGGCTGTCCCACATATCCCCATCCAGCGGCCAGCCGTGGCTGAAAAGAACCGGTTTGCCCGCGCCGCAGTCTTTGTAATAAATCTGCGTACCATCTTTTGCCTTAAACGTTGCCATAGTGTGTTCCTCTACAGGTGATTGTTATGTTCAGACCGGCGCGACCAGATAACGAATTGCCGGTGATGTTGTGCCCTGATGAAAAGCCAGAACGCGGCTCTGCAACAGGAGGTCATTCATGGTGTGGCGCTCCTGCTGGCGCAGATGCTCGATCCAGGAACCCATCAGGAAGGTTTCGATAAACAGACCCGGACGTTCAATATCTTCGTACACCGCCCAGCTCATCGCCCCGGCGCGGCGGCGCACCCGGCGTAGCTCGTGCACGGCCTGCAAAAACGCTTTCGCGTTCTGCGGGTCGATGATGTACTCATGCGAGACCAGCACCGGGCCACGCTCGTTCGGGAGTTCAATCTCCACCCCGTCCAGCGGCTGCCCGCTCAGGTCGAGATTTAAATCCGGATCTTTCTCCAGCTTCCAGCGGAACACCGTCATGCTCGCCAGCACCATCCCCAGCGTGGCGACAACCAGCGAAGCCGGAGTGCCGAACTGCGAGGCGATCTGGCCCCAGACGGGGCTGCCTGCGGTCATCGAACCGAAAAAGACCGTCAGATACACCGCCAGCGCCCGGGCTTTTACCCAGCGTGCGGCGCTGCGCTGCGCGCCAAGGTTGAGGGTGGAGAGCACCGCAATCCACGCGAAGCCGGTAAAGAACTCAAACAAGTTTAGCAGCCAAAAGTGACGTACAAATGCCAGCGCCAGCATGGTGATCGCAAACGTCAGGCTGGCGGCCACCATCAGCCGATCGGCGTTCAGCCGCTGGCGCAGACGCGGCAGCAGGATGGCCCCGGCAATGGCGCCAAGGCCGATACACGCCAGCATCACGCCGTAGCCCGCCGGGCCTAAGCCCAGCTCGCGGCGCGCCACCAGCGGCAGCAATGCCCAGCCCGCGCTGCCGAAAACAAAAAAGGCCACGGTGCGCACCAGCACGTTGCGCAGCACCGGCGCGGCGTGCACGTAGCGAATCCCGGAGCGCACCGCAGAGAAGAAGTGCTCCGGTGGCAAACGCTGCACGGACGGTGCCGGACGCCAGCGCCACAGCACCCACGCCACGCCCATCACGGACAGCGCGTTCAGGGCAAACACCATCCACGGCCCGGCAAGCGACAGCAGAAAACCGCCCAGCGCAGGGCCAATTGCCCGGCTGATATTGACCCCGAGCGAGTTAAGCGCCACGGCGGAACCCAGCTCGGGCTTGCTCACCAGGTCAGGGACAATCGCCTGAAACGGCGGCGAACTCATGGCCGCACCCACGCTCAGCAGAAATGTCGCCGCCAGCAGAACGGTGGGGGTGACGTGTCCGGTAAAAGAGAGCAGCGTCAGCCCGGCGGCGGCAATGAACACCCACAGCTGGGAGAAGAGCAGGTATTTACGTCGATCAACGATGTCCGCCATCACCCCGGACGGCAGGGCGAAAAGGAACATCGGCAGGCTGCTCGCCGCCTGCACCAGCGCGATATCTAAAGGATCGGCGCTGAGCGTCAGCATGCTCCAGTTGATACCGACGTCGCTCATCCATGAGCCGACGTTAGAGACCACCGTGGCGATCCACAGCATGCGGAACACCGGCTGGCTCAGCGGCTGCCAGGGTGAAACCGCGGGGGCGGGCGTCGTCTCGACGTGTGCGTCGCGAACGTCGTTTACCTGGGTCATGCGAACCTCTCCGTTGTTTTACGCTGCACTCGCCACTGGCCCGGCCCGGTAAGGGCGAGGGTGGTGAAGATAATCAGCAGCAGCCAGCCAAACTGCCCCTCGGCAATCGACCAGTTCGGGTGGACCGCCAGCATCGCCACCAGCAGCACGGCGATAATCGGCAGGCACGCCAGGCGGGTGTAAATCCCCGCAATGATAAACAGCGGGCAGATCACCTCGGCGACGATCGCCGGGATCAGACTGGCATACGGCCCAAAACCAAACGGATCTTCGATGCGCGTCAGCTCTTCGCTGAAGTGCAGCACCTTCGGCAGACCGTGCACGTAAAGCAGCAGCAGACTGCCGGTCAGGCGCAGAAAGAACAGCCCCGGATCGATCCGGGGCGAAGCGTCATTTTGTTTCATCAGAATGCAAAGCAGCTGCAACCCAGCGCACCCCAGAAAGCGTTATCGTCGGATACCGGCATCTCTGACGTGCGGGCAAAGTCATGCTGGTGGTTGTGAACCCCGCACGGGCCGCTACAGTGGTGAGCCATACTCATACCCACGCGTGCGGCCTGCGGCGGCGCGCTGCGGTAGTGGCCCGGCACCTTCACCACCGGGGACCACTCGGGCAGGACCGGAATGGCGGGCGGCGCGAGTGGGCCAAAAGCGCCTGCGGCATAGACGATATCGCCGTTCACCACGGTGAGGACGGACTCGATGCCCTTGATCTCCTCCTCCGGCACGCGGAAGTAATCTTTGCTGAGCACCGCCAGATCCGCGAGCTGGCCCGCTTTGATCTGCCCCTTCTGGTTCTGCTCGCTGGAGAACCACGCGCTGCCCTGGGTCCAGAGCATCAGGGCGGTATCGCGATCCAGACGGGCGCTGTGATCGTACATCTGCATCCCGCCAACGGTGCGGCCGGAGACCAGCCAGTAGAGCGCGGTCCATGGGTTATAGCTCGCCACGCGGGTGGCGTCCGTTCCCAGGCCCACCGGCACGCCGGTCTCGAGCATTTTTGCCACCGGCGGCGTGTGGCGGGTGGCTTCGATGCCGTAGCGCTCGGCAAAGTATTCCCCCTGGAAGGCCATGCGGTGCTGCACGGCAATACCGCCGCCGAGTGCTTTGATGCGGTCAATGTTGGCCTGCGACACGGTTTCGGCGTGGTCGAAGAACCAGTGCAGCCCGTTGAACGGAATGTCACGGTTCACCTTCTCGAACACGTCCAGCATGCGGCTGATGGATTCGTTGTAAGTGGCGTGCAGGCGGAACGGCCAGCGGTGCTCCACCAGATGGCGCACTACGCGCTCCAGCTCGTCCTCCATGCCCGGCGCGAGATCCGGGCGCGGCTCGAGGAAGTCTTCAAAATCGGCGGCGGAGAAGACCAGCATCTCGCCCGCGCCGTTGTGGCGGAAGAAATCGCTGCCCTGGCCCGGCGTAAGCATATCGGTCCATTTTTCAAAGTCTTCCAGCTCGTGGCCCGGACGCTGGGTAAACAGGTTGTAGGCGATGCGGATGGTCATCTGCTTTTTCTCGTGCAGCTCGGCAATCACCTCGTAATCTTCCGGGTAGTTCTGGAAGCCGCCGCCCGCGTCGATGGCGCTGGTCAGCCCCAGACGGTTCAGCTCGCGCATGAACTGGCGCGTGGAGTTGACCTGCTGCTCCAGCGGCAGCTTCGGCCCTTTCGCCAGCGTGGCGTACAAAATCATGGCGTTCGGACGGGCAATAAGCATTCCGGTCGGGTTGCCGTTGGCGTCGCGCTGGATCTCCCCGCCCGGCGGGTTTGGCGTGTCTTTGGTGTAGCCGACCACCTTCAGCGCGGCGCGGTTGAGCAGGGCGCGGTCGTACAGGTGGAGGATAAACACCGGGGTGTCAGGCGCGGCGTCGTTAATTTCGTCGAGGGTCGGCATGCGGCGCTCGGCGAACTGGAACTCGCTCCAGCCGCCCACCACGCGCACCCACTGGGGCGACGGCGTGCGCAGGGCCTGCCCTTTTAGCATCCGCAGGGCGTCGGCCAGGGACGGCACGCCTTCCCAGCGCAGCTCGAGGTTGTAGTTCAGGCCGCCGCGGATCAGGTGCAGGTGCGAGTCGTTCAGGCCGGGGATGGCGGTGTGGCCTTTTAAGTCGACCACCTTAGTGCCGTCGCAGTGGTGTTGCATCACCTCGGCGACGGTACCCACTTCCAGAAATTTTCCGTCGCGCACGGCAACGGCTTCCGCGACAGGATTCTCGCGATCGACGGTGTGAAACTGGCCGTTAACCAGAATGAGATCGGCTTTACCGAGGGTAACCATAATAGCTCCAGACTAAGAGGGGAATGGTCAGGATTATGGGAACCGGTTTCGGCAAAGATCCAGTTATACAATAGGATAGGTATACCAAAGTATAACTATACCTAAGGTTAACTATACGAAGAGATAATTACACCACAGCGCTGTGGGTCATAGGATGAACGCGATTTTATCGGCGTGCTGTTCGCGGCGATTTTAACCTTTAACCTCACTGGATAATCTTATGACCACTTCTAAGCTCGAAGTCTTAACCCCTGCCAACTGTCAGATCATCTTCATCGATCACCAGCCACAGATGGCGTTCGGCGTGCAGTCTATTGACCGCCAGGTGCTGAAAAACAACACCGTGGCGCTGGCGAAAGCGGCTAAGGTGTTCAACATCCCAACCATCATCACCACCGTTGAGACCGAAAGCTTCTCCGGCAATACCTATCCGGAGCTGCTGGACGTGTTCCCGGGCCAGGACATTCTGGAGCGTACCTCCATGAACTCCTGGGACGACCAGAAGGTGCGCGACGCGCTGAAGACCAACGGCAAGAAGAAGGTGGTTGTCGCGGGCCTGTGGACCGAAGTGTGCAATAACAGCTTTGCCCTGTGCGCGATGCTGGAAGGCGACTACGAAATTTATATGGTGGCAGACGCCTCCGGCGGCACCTCCAAAGAAGCCCACGACTTCGCGATGCAGCGCATGATCCAGGCGGGCGTGATCCCGGTGACCTGGCAGCAGGTGATGCTGGAGTGGCAGCGTGACTGGGCGCGCAAAGAGACCTACACCGCGGTGATGGATATCGTGCGCGAGCACTCCGGCGCCTACGGAATGGGTGTGGATTACGCCTACACCATGGTGCACAAAGCGCCGTCTCGTCAGAAGAGCGAGCACCGCACCTTAGCGCCGGTTCCGGCACGCTAAGTCCCGCTGGCGGGCTGGTCCCTCATCCGGCTCGCCGCTGCCTTTTTCTCTGGAGTTCACAATGAGTACAGGGTTGATATCCCTCGCGGCAGGCGTGTTGATTGGCCTGATGTATGCCGTGCTGAAGGTGCGTTCCCCCGCGCCGCCCGCGCTGGCGCTGATTGGC
Source organism: Enterobacter cloacae complex sp. ECL72 (assembly GCF_019056635.1). NCBI lineage: Bacteria > Pseudomonadati > Pseudomonadota > Gammaproteobacteria > Enterobacterales > Enterobacteriaceae > Enterobacter > Enterobacter cloacae complex sp. ECL72. The sequence continues at coordinate 92,074 of NZ_CP077659.1, forward strand.
CTGCTGGGGATGCTGGCGGGGGAACAGGCGATGCGTCATCTTTTATCCCGCGACAATCCCGCGGGCGTGCAGGTGACGGTTCCCCACGTTCAGCACCTGTCCGGAGCGTCATCATGAAGGCCTGGATTATTTCGCTGGTGTGCGGGGTCGCGGCTGGGGTACTTTACGCCCTGCTCGACGTGCATTCCCCGGCGCCGCCGGTCGTCGCGCTGCTTGGCCTGTTCGGCATGCTGGTGGGTGAACAGCTGATCCCCATCGGACGGCGTCTGGTGAGCCGCGAACCGTTGACCCTGGCCTGGTTTCGTCATGAATGCGTACCGAAGATCAGCGGTACCGCGCCCCCAGCGCCCGCGAAGGAAAGCCGCGACGCGTAACGATTTGTTTGAGGAAAGACAGCATGACGCTGCCGTGGCGCATTGCCATCATTGATGACGAACGCTCTGTTCGCAGCGGGCTCAGTAACCTGCTGCAATCGGAAGGGTATGCTACCGATACCTTCGATTCGGCAGAGGTGTTTTTGAGCCACCCTCTCGCCCTGTCCGGCGCGTCGCTGGTGATCACCGACATCAAGCTACGCGGCATGAACGGCATCGAGCTGTTTGAGAAGCTGCGGTTGCTGGCCATGCCGCCACCGCCAATACTGTTTATCTCCGGCCATGCTGATGAAAATATGCAGCGGTATGCACTCAGTCTGGGCGCCGCTGCATTTTTGCGTAAGCCGATTAACATCGATATTCTGCTGGATCATATTCAGCGGGAGCTGACCCGCCGACAATAAGGATCGCGGATGAACGAACATACGTCGCCTGCATTTTGGCCCGCCCGGGGAAGTCTCCATGAAGGGCGGGCTTTTGTTCTGAAAGAGGATGTCATTTTTACCGTGCTGGCGCAGGAGGGCGGCATCTCCTGGATGAACGGGCGGCATCCCCAGTCCGGCGGTTCGTTTATTATTGCCACCGCGGTCAGCGATGAAGAAGAGGAGCGGGCAACGCGGCTGCTGAAAAACGAGTTTGCCCTGCGCGACCGGCTTCATGACGGCTGGGCTATCCGGCCCGTCGCTTCAACCCAGTACCGCGGACGTTTTGCGCTGGTCTACGCGCCGTTCTGCTTTGAACTGCTGGCGTGCCGGGCAGGTAAGGCGATTTCCGGGATCGCCCGCTTTATCGAAATGGCGATCCGCATCTGCGGTCCCCTGCGCCAGATGCATCTGCACAACCTGATCCACGGCGATATCAAACCCGGGGCGTTCTTCGTTCATCACGACGCCACCTGCCGTCTTTGCAGCTTCGGTCTTTCCTGCGGCACCTCCGACGCGTTCTCCCAGTCCCGGCTTGCCGCGTCTGGCGGCACGCCCGCCTACATGTCACCGGAACACACCACGCGTACCCGGCGCGCCGTCGACAGCCGGAGCGATCTCTACAGTCTGGGTATCGTGCTTTATGAACTTCTGACCGGGCGATTGCCGTTTGAACTGAGCGCTGATGACCAGACCAACTGGGCGCATTACCACATTGCCTCTGAGCCGCTTGCGCCGGGGCGGGTGCGCCCGGACGTACCCGGCATGCTGTCGACCATTATCCTTAAGCTGCTGGAGAAGAATCCGGAGAATCGCTATCAGACCGTCGACGGGCTGATTGCCGACCTCAGGCGCTGCCAGGCGACGCTGACCGCCGAAGGTGAGATCGTCGACTTTATTCCCGGCCAGCAGGATCGCTCTCCGGCGATCCATCTTGCCGATTCGCTTTTCTCTGCGCATCCGCAGGCCAGCGACGTCATCGCCGCGTTTGAGCGGGTCAGCCAGAGCGGTGCGCCGGAACTGGTGACGATTGGGGGGCCTTCGGGGATCGGCAAATCTTCCGTGATCGCCACCACGCTGAAATCGCTGCAACAGCGCAAGGTGCTGCTGGCGGTGGGCAAGGTCGATCAATATTCTCCCACGCTGCCCTACGGCGTGCTGAGTTCGGCGTTTCGGACGCTCACGCTGCACCTGCTCGGGCTGCCAGCCGGGGAGGTAGCGACGTGGAAAATCCGTCTGTCGCGCGCGCTGGAAGGCTTCGAGGAGCTGGCCGTCAGCCTGGTGCCGGAGCTGAATTTACTCCTAGAGAACAAACCGCGTTTCTCTGCGGATACCTTTTCCATCGACGCGCGGGCGCGCTTCAGCCATATGGTGCTGGCGCTGGTGAAAACCTTCGCCACCCAGGGCGCGCCGCTGGTGCTGCTGCTGGATAATGTGCAGTGGATCGACGCCGCCAGCCTGCAAACGCTCGATCACCTGCTGCGCGCCTGCGGCGCCATCCCGCTGCTGGTGGTGGTGGCGCACCGCGATCTCAGTTCGCTTTCTGAGCCCACCTTGCAGACCGCGCTGGCGAGCCTGCCAGAGGCGGCGCAACACGCCACGACGATCGTGCCGCAGCCGCTGTCGGTGAAGGCCGTGGCGCGCTGGCTCGGGGGGATTTTTCATGCCCGCAGTACCGGTACCACCGATCTTGCCACGCTGATCCATGAAAAAACCGGCGGCAACCCGCTGTTCGTGCAGGAATTTTTACGCCGCATCGTCGATGACGGACTGGTGGTGCACAACAAATATCAGGGGAAATGGCATTACGATCTCCAGGCCATCCGCGCCCGGCACTACACCGAGAACGTGGTGACGCTGGTGCTTGAACAGCTCAAGGAGATGCCCGACGAGACGCGCCGCCTGCTGGGCAGCATCGCCTGCCTCGGCTGCACGGGCGAGCTGGAGATGCTGTGCCGCGTGGTGGGGCGGTCGGCGGCGGAAATCCGCTACGCGCTTCATCCGGCGGTGACCGCTCAGCTGATTGTGCTGACGGAGAAAGAGTACGCTTTTACCCACGATCGGGTGCAGGAAGCCGCCTTTGCCCTGCTGGATGAGGGCGAGAAAAGCCATCTGCACCTGACCACCGCCAGCCTGCTGGCGGATGCCGCGCGGCAGACGGCGGGCAACGAACTGCTGTTCCGCGCGGTTCACCACGTCAGCGCCGCGCTGGACTGCATCCAGCCTGCACCCCAGCGGCAGCGATTCCGGGAGCTGAGCCTTCAGGCCGCGCGGCGTGCGAAGCGTACCGGCGATTACCTTTCCGCCTTAAGCTATATCCAGACCGCCAGAGCGCTGGGGAATGCGGGCCCGGTCTCGGACTTTATGCTGGATATCGAAGAGGCGGGCTGTGAGTTTGCGCTCGGACACCTGGAGCGCACGCGTGCGCTGTGCGATGCGATCCTCGGTTCACCGGGCGGGCTGACGGAGAAAGCGCTGGCCGCCAACCTGCTGGCGGAAGTTTATATGCGCCAGTCGGAGATCCGCCTGGCGCTGGAGGCGTCGTTATGCTGGCTGGGCGTGTTTGGGATCCAGATCAGCCGCTACCCGGAAAATGCCGAATGTGACGAGGCCTGGCAGCAGTTCTGTCAACGCACCGCCGACGCGCCGCAGAACCCGTTTTCTCAGCTTAAGCTGATGGAGAACGCAGAGACCGAAGCGGTGATGAACCTGCTTTACAGCGCCAGTATTTTCGCCAGCTTTACCTGCCCGCGCCTGCACTTTTTACTCCTGTGCCGGATGATGCACCTCACGCTCGATCACGGCATAACCGGTGCTTCCACCACGGCGATGGCCTGGTTTGGCGTGCTGATTGGCCACCGCTACGCCGAATACCGTCTCGGGTTTGAGTACGGCACGCTGGCTCGTGAGCTGGTGAACCGCCACGGCTATGATGCCTATGAAGCCAAAACTCTGCTGCCGCTCGACCAGCTCAGCGTCTGGACCCAGCCGCTGTCGTACACTATCGAGTGCGCCAAGGCCTGCTTTACCTCAGCGGTGACCCACGGCGACATGACGATGGCCTGCTTCGCGGCCTGTCATCAGATCATTAACTTCCTCTCCCGGGGCGATCATCTGGATGGCGTGCTGACCAGCATCGATCGCGGTCTGGCCTTTGTGCGCAAAACGGATTACCAGGACATTGAAACCGTTCTGCACATTCAGCGCCGCTACGTGGAGTTTTTACGCACGCCGGTGACGGGCCCATGGAGCGCCGCCCAGGCGCTGCCTGACGATCTGCTGCCCGCGCCGCCGGAGCAGGCGCCCGAGCAGACCTCGACCATGCTCTTCTGGTACTGGCTCTATCGCGGGATGGCGCACTTTTCCTGCGGCGAATACGCCGACGCACAGGCGGATTTAGAAATGGCGGGCTGGTATGCGTGGTCCGCGCCGGGTCATATTCATCTGCTGGATTACCATTTTTACAGCGCGCTGGCGCTCTCCCGCCAGCTCACGCCGGAAACCTTTTCGGCGGATTATCGCCGCAGTATTCATCACCATTACGACAAAATTGCCCTCTGGGCGCGGATCAATCCGGGCACATTTGCCGATAAAGAGGCGCTGATTTATGCCGAAATCGTCCGTCTGGACGGCATGAACAGCATCGCGCTGGAGCAGTATGAAAAAGCGGTGCGACTCTCGCGGGAGGGCGGGTTTAACCCGATCAATGCCCTGGCGCACGAGCTGGCCGGGCGTTTCTCGCTGGCCTGCGGCTACCCGACCGCCTCCGACGCCCATTTCCGCGGCGCGATTGCCGCCTGGGGGCGCGTCGGGGCGCAGGCCAAGGTGCGCCAGCTGGAGCAGGATTTCCCCCATCTGCTGGCCTCCGGGCAGAGCCGCGCGTATGACACGGCGGCGTTTGCCCAGAACGAGGTGATCCGCGATTTACAGAGCGTCATCAAAGCCTCACGCGCCTTATCCGAAGAGATCAACCTTGAACGTTTAATCGAAAACCTGATGACGCTGCTGCTTGAACGGGCCGGGGCGCAGCGTGGCCTGCTGCTGCGTGTCAGCGATAATCACATCCCGGAGATTGAAGCCAGCGCCTGGACCAGTACCGACGGCGTGCGGGTGCGCATCCTGAAAGCGTCACCGATGGCGACGGACATGCCGCTGTCGGTGCTGGCCGCGGTGATCCGCACCGGGCAGGAGATCCGCACCGGCAAACCGGAGGAGTTCCACCCGTTCAGCCAGGATCCGTATCTGGTGACGTCCGGCGCCGCCGTGATGTGCGTGCCGATGTTCAAACAGGCGCGGCTGGTGGGGATGCTGTATCTGGAAAACCGCCTGATGCCGGAGGTGTTTACCGCCGAACATTCGCGCGTGGTCAGCCTGCTGGGTGCGCAGGCGGCGGTTTCGCTGAAGACGGCGCGGCTCTACGCCGAGCTGCTGGCGGAAAACATCCAGCGCCGACGGGTGGAGAAAGAGCTGCGCGCCAGCCAGACCTCGCTGATGCTGGGCGAGCAGATCAGCCATACCGGCAGCTGGCGCTGGGAGCTGGTGCAGGATCTGATGTTTATGTCCGAAGAGTACGCCCGTATCCTTGGCCTGCCGGAGCAGCAAAAGATGATCTCAATGGCGGAGTTTTTGACCTTCGTGCATGAGGATGATTATGGCCGGATCAGCACCCTCGTTAATCAGAGCGTGCGTGACGGGCTGTCGATGCGCGCGGAGTTTCGCATCATCCGCACCGACGGCTCCGTTCGTTACATCCTCGGGATTGGCGATCCGGTGGGGGTGGGCAGTGAGGTGAATGAGTATTACGGCATCATTACCGACATCACCAGCCAGCGGGCGGCGGAGGATGCGATGCGGGTGGCGCAGGCGGATCTGGCGCGGGTCTCACGAGCCACTACCGTCGGGCAACTGACCTCCTCGATCGCGCACGAGATCAACCAGCCGCTGATGTCGATTGTCTCGAACGCCGGCGCGAGCCTGCGCTGGCTCAACCGCGATCCGGCGCGGCTGGAAAAAGTGCGCGAGGGGCTGGAGGAGATCGCCGCCGAGGGCGAGCGGGCAGGGGAGATCATCCGCAGCATTCAGTCTCTGACGCGCAAACAGGACCCCACGTTTACGCGAATCGATCTGCACTTCCTGATCCACCACATCATTATGCTTTCCCGCAGCGAACTTGAGCTGCGACACATAAGCGTTGATTATCTTCTGAACGCTGACGACAGCTTTATCATCGGCGACAGCGTGCAGATCCAGCAGGTGTTGCTTAACCTGGTGATGAATGCGATGGAAGCGATGGCGGAAGTGACGGATCGCCCGTGCAGCATCACGATCGCCACCGCGAACTGCGCTGAGGGGAAGGTGATCTTCGAGATCGCCGATACCGGCAGCGGCATTGAGCCGGAGCTCACCGAGCGGATCTTTGACTCGTTCTATTCGACCAAAGCGCAGGGAATGGGCATGGGGCTGACCATCAGCGCCAGCATCATTGAACGGCACCGGGGGAAACTGAGCGCGCGCCGCAGAGAGCCGTACGGCACGGTGTTTACCTTCGCGTTGCCGCTTGCCGGACAGGAGATGTAACGTTTATTCCGCTGGCTGATGTTTGGTCAGGCGCTCGACGGCCCTGACCAGTTCAGCCACGGAGCGGACCTGCATTTTCTCCATCACCCGGCGGCGGTGCACTTTCACCGTAATCTCACTGACGCCCAGCTCGGCGGCGATCTGCTTGTTGAGCTTGCCGCTGACGGCCAGCTCAAGCACCTCATGCTCGCGCGGCGTGAGGGACAGATGGCGCTGTTTCAGGGCGTAGTGCTCTTTGACGCGGGCGGCGTTGTGCTGTGCCAGCCTGAGCGCGGATTCGATGGAGCCGATGAGCGCGCTGGATTCAACGGGCTTAGTGAGAAATTCGTAGGCCCCGCCTTTGATCGCCCGGACGGACATAGGGATGGTGCCGTGGCCGGTGAGAAAGATGATCGGTATTTCCCGCCCGCTGTCTTTCAGCGCATCTGCGACATCAAACCCGGTTATCGTGGGCATTTGCATATCGAGGATCACGCAGGAGGGCAGATCCTCAAAGGGATGGCTGAGAAAGGCCTCTGCTGAGGAAAAGCCAAGGGCATGTATATCCGCAGATTCCAACAGCCTGACAACGGACTGCCTGACTGTGTCATCGTCATCAACCACATAAACAATGTGTTCCATTCACCGCCCCGGTGTTGATTTAAATGTCGAGGATGTAAACAGTCACTATGGCTACGTAAGAGACTGTTTATGCTGACTTTCATCTTAACATATTAAATATCATTATCATTTAGCAATATGATAACCATATGAAGTATAGCGAGCTGGAGCGGAGGCGATGAAGGAACGAAACGCTGTTTTTATGCACCGACAAGCTCAATACGGTTGCCGTCCGGGTCCGCAATCACCGCTTCATAGAAACCGTCCCCGGTCATACGCGGGGCGCTGAGCAGGGAGCCGCTTGCCTGCGCCTGCGCTGCCATACTGTCCACCTGCGCTTTGCTGCCGACGTTGATGGCGATATGCGCCCAGCCGACAAATTCCGGGTGCGAAGGTGCACTGGGCAGGCCCGGCAGCGTCATCAGCTCGATGGTCGGCCCGTCATCCAGGGTAATAAAGTGAGATTTAAACCCCGGACGATTTTTGCTGACGTAGCGGTCATTACTGCGGCCGCCAAACACCGTTTCCCAGAACTGAACCTGCGCGTCCAGGCTGCGGGTCCAGAGTGCGACATGTGCAATATTCATAAGATCCCTCGTTATTTGTCTGTGAGGACTTTCACCGGTAAAACAGGCTACACTCTGGTTTTGAGCGCGACAAGCTGAGGAAACAACAATGCACTACACACTGAAAGAAAGCGACAAGGAAAAAGCGGAAGGAACAAACGGCGCGGGCGCTCTACAGCAAAAACTGCTGGAATCCCGTTCGATTGTCATCTCCGGAGAGATTAACCAGGAGCTGGCCCAGAAGGTCATCACTCAGATGATCCTGCTGCAAAGCGTCAGCAACGATCCGATCAAGCTGTACATCAACAGTCAGGGCGGCCATGTAGAAGCGGGCGACACCATCCACGACTTCATTAAGTTTATCCGTCCGGAAGTGCATGTGATCGGCACCGGCTGGGTGGCGAGCGCCGGGATTACCATCTTCCTGGCGGCGAAAAAAGAGCACCGCTACGCTCTGCCGAATACCCGCTTTATGATCCACCAGCCGCTGGGCGGCGTGCGCGGTCAGGCAACGGATATCGAAATCGAAGCGCGCGAGATCATCCGCATGCTGGAGCGCGTGAACAAGCTGATTGCTGACGCCACCGGCCAGCCGCTGGAGAAAGTGAAGAAAGACACCGACCGTAACTTCTGGATGTCACCGGCGGAAGCGCTGGACTACGGCATCGTGGGTAAACTGATTACCCATTATGACGAGCTGAACCTGGATTAAGTTTAAGCCCGCGTGTGCGTCGGGTGACGGCTTCGCCTTACCCGACCTACGCGCGCTCGATTGACCCATGACAAGTTCCCCCCTCGCTGTCTCTTCTATAATCGCGCCTGTCTCCCCTCTCACTGGTGCTACCCATGGCGTATCAACTGAACCTGAACTGGCCGGAATTTCTTGAAAAATACTGGCAAAAACAACCCGTTGTGCTGAAAAATGCCTTCCCGAATTTTGTCGACCCCATTACCCCTGATGAACTGGCGGGTCTGGCGATGGAGCCGGAAGTTGATAGCCGCCTGGTAAGCCATGCTAACGGCAAGTGGCAGGCGAGCAATGGCCCGTTTGAGCATTTCGATAACCTCGGTGAAACCGGCTGGTCCCTGCTGGCGCAGGCGGTGAACCACTGGCATATGCCCGCAGCAGAGCTGGTGCGTCCGTTCCGCGTCCTGCCGGACTGGCGTCTTGATGACCTGATGATCTCCTTCTCCGTCCCGGGTGGCGGCGTTGGGCCGCATATCGATCAGTACGATGTGTTTATTATCCAGGGGATGGGCAGCCGCCGCTGGCGCGTGGGGGACAAGCTGCCGATGCGTCAGTTCTGTCCGCATCCGGCCCTGCTGCATGTCGATCCGTTTGAGCCGATCATCGACGAAGATCTGGCCCCGGGCGATATCCTCTACATTCCGCCTGGATTCCCGCATGACGGCTTCACCCATGAAACCGCGCTCAACTACTCTGTCGGTTTCCGCGGGCCGAACGGTCGCGATCTGATCAGCAGCTTTGCCGACTACGCGCTGGAGAACGATCTGGGCGGCGAACATTACAGCGATCCGGATCTGACCTGCCGCGAACACCCTGGCCGCGTGGAGCAGTACGAGCTCGATCGCATTCGCCAGATGATGATCGACATGATTAGCAAGCCAGATGATTTTACGAAATGGTTTGGCAGCTTCGTCTCCACGCCGCGTCACGAGCTGGATATTGCCGCCGCCGAGCCGCCGTATTCCGTAGAAGAGGTGCTCGACGCGCTGCAAGGGGGCGAAACGCTCTCCCGCCTGAGCGGGCTGCGCGTGCTGAACATCAACGGCAGCGTCTTTATCAACAGCGAACAGCTGGAAACGGCGGATGTGAACGGTGCGGATGCGCTGTGCCGCTTCACCGAGCTCGGCCAGGCTGAGCTGGGCGATGCGCTGAATAATCCGGCGTTTGTGGAAGAGCTGACCGGTTTGATTAACCAGGGCTACTGGTTCTTCGACGAGTAACAGCAGGCGGCGTTTAGTCAGGCTAAACGCCGCCAGGTTCAGACCAGCATATTACAGGCCTTCCAGTAGTTAAGAAGCCGCTCATCGTCGCGCTCTTTCTCCGCTTTGATTTTCATCGCCCGGGCAAGATTTTCTCGCGATACTTCATGGCCTTTTTGCACGATGTCTAAAACCGCTTCACCAAGAGCCAGTGAAATTTCTGCCCGATTATTGCGAATCGTCATAAATACCTCCTCGTTGGTTGCGATAATTTAATTATGAACGGGAAATAATCAGTCGGTAATAATTCATCTCATTCTTATTTTTTCATTTCGGCGTTAAGTAGACTTAATATTCGGTTCTGTCAATGATGTTTCAAAATGCTAATAAGACGTTTAAGCCTGAATTTATGCGCTACAGTTAATTTCGTGCAACAGGCAAATAACCGAAACAGGAGAATAATTATGGTAGATAAAAGCGCAATTAAGGATCACACTCAGGTTGTCGCCAGCTGCGGAACGCACGTCGGGGTTGTGGACCATCTTGATGGTGAGCGTATCAAGCTTGCGAAGAGCGATCCGGAATCGGGCGGCAAGCACCACTTTATTCCTCTCGGCTGGGTTGATAAGGTCGAAGATAATAAAGTTGTCCTGACCAAAAACCATAAAGAGGTTTTTGCTGAGTGGCAGGAAGCATAAATATATTTCTCGCAAGGAAATATATGCCTTCGCTCCGGCTTCGTCCGGAGCGTAATAGTGTCTGCGCCCGGTGATTGCTGCCATTACAAATGGATGGTACTGTTTTGCCTGTCCTTTCCCTAATGCAGGCCCCGAATGATGCTCCAGAGTGAAAATAGATCAGCGAAACGCATATTTTTTGTTGAAGATTTTCAGGTATTCGGCGAGCGCTACGGCATCGACTACCGTTTCCCCCAGTTAAAAGAGGCGCAGGTCAGCGGTAGCCCCGTGTTGCAGGGGAATGTTGAAGAGATGATGCTCTCGTCCGGCATTTCGCTGACCCACTCCGACGTACGTGTATTACAGCCCTATGAAACCACCTCTCGCCACAGCAGCCCGCTCTATATGCTGGTGGTGCTGGAAGGGTGCGTCACGCTCACGCTCAATGGTATCAATTATCCCGTCCGCCCGGGCATGGCGTTCAGCTCACGTCTGAGTGAAGATCAGGTGATGAGCGCGCGTCACGATGCCGACAGCACGCTGAAAACGCTCTCGTTTGGCGTCTACCCGCACGATGCCGGACGTGAAGCCCTGCTTGAGTCATTGCTTCTGGAATGGCAAAGCCTGAATGCACCCGCGTTTGTCTGGCAGGTTCCCGAGTTTGTGATGTCAGGTATTCTGCATGCGCAGCGGCAGGGGGGAAGCGTGCTCTCACGCAAGCTGTTGCTGGAGGGGCTGATGTATCAGCTGCTCGGCCATGGCCTCAACCAGCGCCAGCAGCCTTGCCCGCGCCGGCCTGAGCATGCGCGTCTTGAACGCGTGCGGAGCCTGCTGGAACAGTCTCCTGAACGGGATCATACTCTCGCGCAGCTGGCAGCCCTTGCCGCAATGAGCCCAAGCAGCCTGCGCAGCAAGTTCCGTCAGCGCTACGGCTGCACGCTCTTCGATTACCTTCGCGACTGTCGCCTTGCGCTGGCGCGCCGCTATCTGCTGGAAGGCCACAGCGTGCAGCAGGCGGCTTGGATGTGCGGGTATCAGCATGCCACCAACTTTGCCACCGCGTTTCGTCGTCATTACGGGATTTCACCGGGGGACGTGCGCAAACTCCGCTAACGTAATTTCTCCTGTCGCGCGAATGCATTTCGTGTGGTTTAGCATCGCGCATACGTAACCTGGCGGCACGCATAGCCGTTTGCACTCTCAAAAAGGTAATAATTCTTATTAACAATAAGAAATATCTCTGGAGAGGGTTATGTTTGTTAAATCGCGTCTGGCACTGCTGGTGGGATGGGTTACCGGTAGCGTTGCTTTTCCTTTACTGGCGCAGGATGCCCAAAAAACTGACACCGTGGTGGTGACCTCGCAGATGCAGTCTGCGGCCACCAAGCTTGAAACACCGGATATTGAAACCCCGCAGTCGGTCTCTATCGTCACTCGCGAGCAGTTCGAAGAGCAGGGCGCAACCAGCGTGCGTCAGGCCGTGAGCTACACGCCGGGGGTCTACAGCAACCAGATCGGGGCGTCAAACCGCTTTGACTACATGGTGCTGCGCGGCTTCTCGGACGGCAGCCTGGATAACGTCTACCTTGACGGCCTGAAGATGATGGGCGACACCAACTCCCACAGCTCGCTGGTGGTTGACCCGTGGTTCCTGGACAGTATCGAAGTCGTGCGCGGTCCGGCCTCCGTGCTCTATGGTCGCTCATCGCCGGGCGGGATTGTGGCGCTCACCTCCCGTAAGCCATCGTTCGATCCTGGCGGGGAGATCAAGCTCTTCGCCGGTAACAATAACCAGCGTGGGGCGATGTTCGACGTCACTGGCCCGGTTGATGATAACGACCGCGTGGCGGTGCGCCTCAGCGGGATGACCCGCTATGCCGATTCCCAGTTCGATCCGCTGAAGGAAGAGCGTTACGCCCTGATGCCGAGCCTGACCTGGCGTATCACCGACAACACCCGTCTGGATCTGATGGCCTACCTGCACCGCGATCCGGAAGGCGGCAGCCACTCCGGCCTGCCATATGAGGGCACCGTTGTACCGCACAGCGGTAAGAAAATCTCCAACACCTTCTTCGAGGGCGAGGACGATTACGACAAGTACGATCGTCGGGAAAACATGGTCGGCTATAACATCGAGCACCTGTTTGACAGCGGCTGGTCCGTGCGCCAGAAGCTGCGCTACCTGCACACCAAAGTCGAGCTGAACCAGGTGTATGCCGCAGGCTGGCTGAATGACACCGAGCTGAACCGCGGCTATTCCGGCTCCGACGAGAAGATGAACGCCATCACCCTGGATAACCAGGTCGACGGCAGCTTCGATACCGGGGCGGTAAACCACCGCGTGCTGATCGGCATGGACTACCAGGGCCGCACCAACAACGTCACTGGCTACTACGGCGGCTTCCCGCCGATTGACGCTTTCCATCCTGTTTACGGCGCGAAGCCGGACTACATCACCCAGTACAGCAGGGAAAAACACAAGCTGCGCCAGACCGGCTACTACCTACAGGATCAGATGTCCATTGACCGCTGGCGCCTCACGCTGGGCGGGCGTTACGACCAGGTGAGCGTGTCGAACGTCGACAACTTCAACCACACCCGCAGCGATCTGGATAAAAATAACTTCAGCAGCCGCGCGGCGCTGCTGTATCTGTTTGATAACGGCGTCGCGCCGTACGTCAGCTACTCTACCGCCTTTACGCCGACCAGCTTTGCCGACGAGCAGGGCAACATTTTGGATCCGATGAAGGGCAAGCAGTGGGAAGCGGGTGTGAAGTATGAGCCGGAGGGGATGAACAGCCAGTTCAGCGCCTCGGTGTTCCGCATTAACCAGAAGAACATTGCCACTAAAGAGGAGCCGACCGATCCGTACCGTTCCATCGGTGAAATCGAATCCGAAGGCGTTGAACTGGAGGCGATTGGTCAGCTGACCGACAGCCTGCGTATGCAGGCCGCGTACACCTACACGGATATTCGCTACAAGAAGAGCAGCCCGGAAGAGGAGGGCAAGCGCGCCGTTTATGCCCCGCGTAACATGGCCAGCGCCTGGCTGAGTTACGACGTCAAAACCGGCCCTCTGGATGGCCTGACCGTCGGCTCCGGCGTGCGCTATGTCAACGGGATCGCCAGCGATCGCCAGAACACCCATACGCTTCCGTCGTACACGCTGGTGGATATGACCGTGGGGTATGACCTGTCGAAAGTGGGGCTCACGGGCGTGAGCGCGCAGTTGAACGTCAATAACCTGACGGACAGAAGCTACGTCGCGGCGTGTAACTCGCTCTCTTACTGCTACTTCGGTGCAGAACGCAGCATTGTGGGCAGCGTTTCGTGGAAGTTCTGAGTCGTTGACCATTGCCCGGTGGCGGTTTCCACCCTCTCCCTTTGGGAGAGGGTTGGGGTGAGGGCAACAGGCCGCACTACTCCTCCATCGCAATCACAATTGCCTCGCCCATCTTCCTCAGCGCTTCGCGGTTCTTCTCCGTCGGCGGCAACGCCACGTTGATCCGCATGCAGTTGCGGTACTTCCCGGAGGCAGAAAACAGCGACCCGGCCGCAGCCTGGATCTTCAGACGGCACAGCTGCTTGCTGACGCACACCATATCGACCGTCTCCGGCAGCTCAACCCACAGCAGGAAGCTTCCTTGCGGGCGGGTGACGCATATCTCTGCCGGAAAATACTGCCGCACCCAGCAGGTATAGGTTTCCATATTCTGCTGATAAATCTGACGCATACGGCGCACGTGGCGATGGTAATGGCCGTCGCGAATAAACGCCGCCACCGCCATCTGCGTGCCCGGCACGTTAAACCCGCCCGCGGCGTACTTCATGTGCATCACCCGGTCGTAATAGCGCCCCGGCACGATCCAGCCGACGCGCAGGCCCGGCGCCACGGTTTTGGTAAACGAGCTGCATAAGAGCACGCGGCCATCTATGTCCATAGAATGAATGGTGCGCGGACGCGGGTACTCCGCCGCCAGCTCGCCGTAAATGTCATCCTCAACAATCACGATATCGTGCCGCTGTGCCAGGGCTAAGACCTGCTTCTTGCGAGACTCCGGCATGATAAACCCGAGCGGGTTATTGCAGTTCGGCACCAGGATCACCGCCTTGATCGGCCATTGCTCCAGCGCCAGCTCTAACGCCTCGATGCTGATCCCGGTCTCGGGATCGGTGGGAATTTCAATGGCCTTGATGTTAAAGCCGCGCAGCATCTGCATGGTGCCGTGAAACGATGGTGACTCGACTGCCACGATGTCACCCGGCTTGCACACCGAGAGCAGAGCGATCGACAGCGCGCCGTGGCAGCCGTTGGTGATGACAATCTCGTTTGCCGCCACGGTGGAGCCGCCATCCAGCATCAGACGGGCGATTTGCTCGCGTAGCTCCAGGCGCCCGTCGAGCACGTCATAGCTCAGCATTTCGCCCGGATTATGCTGCGCAATGCGGCTCATCTCACGCCACAGCGGCTTCAGGCTCGGTTGGTTAATGTCCGGTGAGCCGCCGCCAAAGGAGATCATCTCTTTGTCGGCGCGGGCGTCCAGCAGCATCATCACTTCGTCCCACTGGGTGACGTCCACGGGGCGCTGTACCGGGCGCGTCATCGCCGGGACGGGCGGCTGGGCTTTGCGTTTCGAGACAAAATAGCCGGAGCGCGGCTGAGGCGTAATCAGCTGGCGGTTTTCGAGGATCTGGTAGGCCTGCTGTATGGTGCTGATGCTCACGCCGTGCTCCTGGCTCAGCGTGCGTACCGACGGCAGACGTTCACCGCTGCGATACAGCCCTTGTTCGATACGTTCCGCCAGGAGGTTGGCCAGATGTTGATAGCGCGTCATGCTGTATCCTTTTTTTTCACCATACAGAGCATTAAACCAGTACAGATTGATGGGTAAACCACCATGCAGATACCGTTTTAGCGGATCTGTATGGTAAACAAAAGCGGTTTTTGAATCTGTATTGTACTGGCCGTTTTCCATGATGATAACTCCACTGGCACAGCGAGGAGAGCATCATGGAATTCTACGAGAATCGTTCAAAACGTCCGTTTATCGCGTTTGTCTGGATAGCGAAAACGCTGCGTAACTGGTATCGCATCAACCGTACCCGCCGTATTCTGAGCCAGATGAGCGACGAGCAGCTCAAGGACGTCGGGTTATCGCGATATGATGTGTGAGCATAGGGTTGCCCGGTGGCGCTACGCTTACCGGGCCTACAGGAGACCGTAGGCCGGGTAAGGCGCAGCCGCCACCCGGCGGTTTTCAGCTCAACAGCGTAAGCGTCTGCCGTTTCGGCCTTTCCAGCAGCTCAACCGCCTCCTGATATGACCGCACGTTGTTATAGCCCATCACCAGCCCGTAGCGTTTGCCCGACCCGCGATACCACGCCGAAAGCGCATTGACCTGCAATTGCTGTTCCTGCCAGCAGCGGGCGATCTCCCGGTCAGCGCTTCCCTTTGCGAGGAACGCGACAATATGCATTCCACCGTCGTTTTGCTCGGTGAAGAACAGATCACCATAGACCTCACGCAGGGCGGCAATCATCCAGTCGCTGCGGGTTTGATAGAGCGCGCGCATCTTTTTCAGATGACGGAAAAAATGCCCCTCGTTGAGAAAGGCTGTGAGGATCTTTTGCGTCAGCACCGGCTGGCCGCTGGTGAGGATGTCCGCGCTGTCGGTAAACGCGCCGACGGTGCTGGCGGGCATCACCACGTAGCCCATGCGCAGTGAAGGCATGATGGTTTTGCTGAAGGTGCCCATAAAGATCACCCTGTCATGCTGGTCGAGGCTTTTCAGCGACGGCAGCACTTTGCGGGTGTAGTGAAATTCGCCGTCATAGTCATCTTCGATAATCCATGCCTCGTTTTGTGACGCCCAGTCGAGCAGCTGCTGCTTGCGCGGCAGGGAGAGCGTCACCGCCAGCGGACTCTGGTGCGACGGGGTAACGATGGCGAAGCGGGCATCGTGGTGATTACGCAGCAGGTAGTCCGTATCCATCCCTGCGCGATCGACCGGCACGGTGTGCAGGCGGGGCACAATGCGCTTGAGCAACTGCTGGCCCATAAAGTAGCCCGGATCCTCAAATACCACCTTATCGCTGCGGCTGGCGAGCGTGTCGAGGATCAGGCGCAGGCTGCCGCTGTAGCCGCTGGTGATCAGCACCTGTTCTGCGGTGCAGGACAACCCGCGCGAGATATTGAGATAGCGGGCAATTGCCTCGCGCAGCGGATACCAGCCCAGCACCGGCGGGTTGAGCATTTCATCCTGACGCATGGCGCGCGTCGCCTGGCCTGCCAGCAGCAGCCATTTTTTATAGGGGAAGCTGTCGAGCGCGGGAATGCCGGGGCGCAGAAAACCGGCCCGTTCGCGCTGGCTAATCAACGACGCCGGCAGCGTGCCGGTCGCTTGTTCTGCCGGAGCGTTTTGCGCGGGCAGCAGAAGATCCGGATTCACCCGCGTGCCGCGCGCGCCCTGGCTTACCAGATATCCTTCCCCCGTCAGAATGGCATAGGCTGTTTCAACGGTTTTTCGCGCGACCTTAAGCTCTTCAGCCAGCACGCGGATGGCAGGCACTTTGTCGCCGGGCTTCAGTACGCCGCGCGTGATGTTATCGCGATAGCGGGTATAAATGTCGTGATAGCCTGGCTTCATGTCCTACCTCATTTCAGGTTTTTTGTGTCTTTTTACTATGTCATTAACGGCGTAGATTTGCCTCATCGCATGATAAAAACCGCACAAAAAAGAGGAAAGACAATGAGCACCCGCGTAAACCACCACAAAGCCACACCTGCACTCGCCAACGCGCTTTCCGCCCTGAGCATGGAAGTGGCGAAAACCTCCATTGATCCGGCGCTGAAGCACCTGATCGACATTCGCGTCTCGCAGCTGAACGGCTGTACCTTCTGCCTGGATATGCATTCGAAAGAGGCCAAAATTGCCGGCGAGCGCGAGCTGCGCCTGTACCATCTGGCGGCATGGCGCGAGTCGCCGCTGTTCAGCGCCCGCGAGAAAGCCGCGCTGGCCTTCACCGAAGCGCTGACCCAGATTGGCGTTCACGGCGTGAGCGACGCGCTGTACCGCAGCGTGGCGGAGCACTTCTCGGACGTGGAGATTTCAGAGCTGAACTTCGCCATCGTAGCGATCAACGCCTGGAACCGCCTGGGCATTACCTCCCGCATGGAGCCGGGCTCGCTGGATGCGGCATATGGGCTGAACAAGGCTAACCTGGAGTAATCCCGCGCTCGCGGATTATCGCCACCAGCGCCCGTAAGCCTGGCGGGACGTGACGATGGCGAGTGGGGGATTCGGGCGTTTATGGAGCCGAGGTCGATTGTGGGTTAAACCCTGCCCGGTGGCGCTACGCTTACCGGGCCTACAAAACACCGTAGGCCGGATAAGCGCAGCGCCATCCGGCAAACACTTCGCTCCATACCGAAGCATCCACACCATTAGTCCCGCATTCTCTCCATATCATCACAACGGAGAGACCTTCATGATTGCAGTCCTTTTCGAAGCTAAAGCTGCACCGGCGCATCAGGCGCGCTATCTTCAACTTGCCGCAGAGCTTAAGCCTTTGCTGGCCGATATCGACGGCTTTATTGATATCGAACGGTTCCAGAGCCTGACGACCGACGGCAAAATCCTGTCCCTTTCCTGGTGGCGGTATGAAGAGGCCGTCCGCCGCTGGAAGCAGAATGTCTTCCATCAGGCCGCGCAGGCCGAAGGCCGGGCGTCGATTTTTTCTTTCTACCGTATTCGCGTGGCGCAGCTGATGCGGGAGTACAGCTCCGAAACGGGAGGGCACGCGCATGTATGACGTTCATGTGATTTTCGACAACAGGCCCGGCGAGCAGGGTGAAATTGCGGCGGCGCTGGAACAGGCCATTGCCGCTGTAGCGGCTACAATGGCCGATCCGTCGCGCGTGAAGATGCTCTGTGCTCTGATGGACGGGCGGGCGTGGACGGCTACAGAGCTGAGCGTGGCGGCAGACGTTGCGCCGTCGACCGCCAGTGGGCATCTCGCGCGGCTGGTGGAGGGAAAGCTGATTACCTGCCTGTCTCAGGGGCGGCATCGCTACTATCGCCTGGCGGGACACGACGTGGCGGCGCTTGTCGAGCAGATGATGGGGCTCTCCTGGAGCCGCATCACGTCGCCGGAAACCTCCGCGCCAAAAGCCCTGCGCGAAGCACGAACCTGCTACGACCATCTTGCCGGAACGGTGGCGGTGCATATCTATGAATTCATGCAGGCGGAAGGCTGGCTTGAGGCAGACGGTTCAGCGCTCACGCTACATGGCCGCGAGCAGTTTCTGAAGCTTGGTATTCCGTTAAATCCCAATACCCGTCGCAAGGCGTGCTGCGCCTGCCTGGACTGGAGCGAGAGGCGGTTTCATCTGGGGGGGGAGAGGCCGGCGCGGCGCTGCTCATCCACATGGAAAGCAAAGGTTGGATCCAGCGGGTGGCGGGGTACAGGGAGGTGGTGGTGACGGCTTCGGGGAAAAGTGCCGTCAGGAAGCATTTTAGCCGCTAAACGCCGTTGCGGGCTGATGCCCTCACCCCGACCCTCTCCCACAGGGGAGAGGGAGAACATCGTTTCGCAATTCCTGCGCTTTAACTTCTCGTTTCTTGATACTTACCATGATAACTATTATCGTAATGGCGTACTACGAGAGGATTCCCCATGAGTGAAGAAGATCTGTTTAGCCGCAGGCCGATGGGCATGCGGATGGCGATGATCGTGCGTCAGTGGCGCGCAGTCATCGACGACGCCATTCTCGACACCGGGTTAACCCAGTCGAGCTGGACGGTGATGATGCAGCTTCATCAACTCGGGGATAACGTCTCGGTCAGCGAGCTGGCGGAAGTGCAGGGGATTGAACTGCCTCCGCTAATGCGTACGCTGACACAGCTGGAAAAGCAGGGCTACCTGCTGCGCACCGTCTCGCCGTATGACAAGCGTATCCGGCTGCTGACGCTGACGCCTGAGGGAAAAGCCATTCTTGAAAGGCTCTCTCAGGTGATTGAGACGTATCAGGCGCGCGTATCGCAAAACATCGCGCCGGAACATATCAATATTTTCAGCGCCACACTCAATCAAATCGCCTGCAATTTGCGGACAATCCGCGAAGAAGATAATAAGACCGAAAAATAATGACTCCTGAACAAAAGTTTGCCCGCTGGGTAAGGGTGAGTATTGCCTCTTTCCTGCTGATGTTTGTCTACTTTATCGTCGCGGATATCTGGATCCCGCTGACGCCGGACTCCACCGTGATGCGCGTGGTGACCCCGGTGTCTGCCCGCGTCTCCGGGTATGTGGCGGCGGTACATGTCCACAACAATAGCCAGGTTAAGAGAGGCGATCTGCTGTTTGAGCTCGACGCCACGCCGTTTCGCAATAAGGTCGAAGCGGCGCAGATTGCGCTGGAACAGGCGCGTCTGTCTAACGATCAGCTGGACGCGCAGATTGCCGCGGCGCAGGCCAGCCTGAAAACCGCGGTGCTGACGGCGCGTAATGACAAAGTTACCTTCGACCGCTACCAGAAACTGAGTACCTTGCAGAGCGTGTCGCAGGCGGATCTGGATAAGGTCCGTACCACCTGGCAGAGCAGCGAGCAGTCCGTCAGCTCGATTCAGGCGAATATTCATAACCTGCGCATTCAGCGCGGCGAGCGGGATGAGCACCGCAACGTGACGCTGCAAAAATACCGTAACGCGCTGGATGAAGCGGAGCTGAATCTTGGCTGGACGAAGGTCTACGCCGAGGCGGACGGCACGGTCAGTAACCTGCAATTAAGCCCCGGTTTTTACGCCTCGTCCGGTTCGGCTGCGCTGGCGCTGGTGAACACCCGGATCGATATCGTGGCGGATTTCCGCGAGAAGAGCCTGCGGCATACCCACCAGGGGACCGACGCCGCCGTGGTGTTCGACGCCTTCCCGGGGCAAGTTTTCCGTGCCCACGTCACCAGCAGCGACGCGGGGATCCTCGCCGGACAGGAGGCCGTAAACGGTCAACTTTCTGAACCGGAAACCTCCAACCGCTGGGTGCGTGATGCCCAGCGTATGCGCATTCACGTGGCGCTGGACGAAGCCTTACCGAAGTCGCTGCCGACCGGCGCGCGCGCCACCGTGCAGCTCTACAATAGCGAAGGGCCGTTTGCGCGATTCTTCTCCGGGATGCAAATCCATCTGGTTAGCCTGCTTCACTATGTCTATTAGCACCCTGGCGCGGGTATTTACCCCGCACGGCAACATCGTCTATACGGCAAACGACTTTCGCCAGACCCTGCGTATCGTCTTTGCCGGGATGATTGCGCTCAGTATTTCGAGTTTCTACAACACCAGCTACGGCGTGTTTTTTGTGGTCTATCCGATCATGCTGCTCTCGCTGGTGCCGGTGTTTAACCGCCACGTGGCGAAGCAGTTTATCTTCAGCGCCTCGCTGAACTGCATCGAAATGGTGTTTATCATCGGCTATCTGTCCCAGTGGCCGGTCATTATGACGCTGGTGGTGTTTGCCCTGTACGTGATGCGTTTTCGCTTTATGAGTAAGGGGCCGCTGTTCCTGTTCGGCTCGATGGGCGTGGTTTGCCAGAGCGTGATGCTCAACTTTATGAGCTACCCCACCACCAACTGGCACACGCTTTTATTCTCTAACATCGAAGCGAGCGTAATGGCGGTGTGCCTGAGCGCGCTGATGAACTACCTGCTGCCGGACGTGGAGCCGCGTAAGCCGCCGCCGCTGATCGAGAAAGATGACGCCCGCGTGCGCCACGAGTCTCTGCTCTCGGGCACCGTGGCGACGCTGATTTTCGTGGTGTTCCAGATGAGCGACTTAAGCGATTCGCTTTCGGCGCTGATGGCGGGCATTCTGATCCTGTTCCCGATGCACTATCGCGGCTCGGTTATCAGCTCCATCTGGCGCGTAGTCGGCGTGGTGCTGGGGTGTCTCTATATCCTTGTCGTCCAGCTTATCCTCTACGATCACAGCAGCCATATGCTGCTGATGATGCCGCTGATTGGCCTTGGACTGGCGTTTGGCGCGCGTCTGCACGTAATGGAGAAGGTCGGCGCCGGGGTAGGCTTCGCCAGTATCACCACCATCGGCATTATGTTCGGGCAGAACATGCATCCGGACAGCGACCTGGTGTTCAGCGATCTGTACCGCATCACCTCCGTCACCTTCGCGCTGGTGGTCACGCTGACGATGGTCTTTCTGGTGCACCTGATCCTGAACCGCTTCGAGGCGACGCGCTACGTTATCGCGCCGCCAAAAGCAGATTAATGCCCCAGCACGGCGGGCAACTGCGAGAGCAGAAACAGGATCAGGCCAATTGTTCCGCCCACCAGGGTACCGTTAACGCGAATGAACTGAAGATCTTTACCGATATTGAGTTCTATCTGGCGTGACATGTCTTTGGCATCCCAGCTTTTCACCGTGTCGCTGATATGGCGCGTCAGGAACGCGGCGAAATCCGGCGCCACGCGGTGCGCGGCCTGCTCCAGATGCTCATTCAGCGACGCCCGCAGGCTGGCGTCGTTGGTCAGCGTTTCGCCAAACCACAGCCCGGCGTTGGCGATACGCTGCTTCACGCGGGAATCATCGCTCTGCATGTCATTTTTCAGCCACTGGCGCAGGTCAGCCCACATTTCCCCCAGATAGCGGTTAAAGGCTTCGTCATTCTTCAGGTAGTGTTTGATATTCTCGGCTTTCGCCGTCATCTCCGGATCGTTTTTCAGATTGTCGATGAACTTGATCGTGGCGCGGTCAAACGCCTGACGGATCTGGTGCGTGCGGTCGTGGCTGATATCGTCCAGCAGCGTGTTCACCGCGTTCGACACCATCTCCGCGCTTTGATCGCCCAGCCACTCGGTGGGCAGCACCATCGCCTTGCGCGGATGCTCGGTCTTAAGCCAGTGGACGATCTGGTCGGCAATAAATTCCCGCGTGCTTTCCCGCTGAATCAGGGTAATCAGGCGGTTGATGATGGCGTCCAGCAGCACCTGGTGACGGTTGTTTTTGGTCATGCTTTCCAGCATGACGGCGCTGGTCTCGGTTAGATCGACTTTGTCGATAGCCTTGTGGACGGCGCGTTTGAGCAGGCGCTGAATGCGTCCATCGTCGGTAAGTTCCAGAAAACCGCTCATCACCTGCACCAGATGCTGCCCCACGCGCCGGGCGTTATCGGGCTGGCTGAACCAGGTCCCAATCATCTGTGCGGGCTCGTAGCGACGGATAAGATCGACAAGGGATTGCGTATCGAGAAACTTTTCCTGCACGAACTGGCCGAGATTGTCGCCGATGCGGTCTTTATTGCGCGGGATAATCGCCGTATGGCGCGAGATAAAGGGAATTGGCACCCGGCGGAACAGCGCGACAACGGCAAACCAGTCCGCCAGCGCGCCGACCATCGCCGCTTCGGCAATGGCCTTTACGCCGCGCACCCAGAAGGTTTGCGGCAGGAACAGGGTGGTGATAAACGCTGCGACGGCAATCAGCAGCAGCGACAGCGCGAGAAGCTTGGCGCGTTTGAGTTCGGTATGTTTTTCCATGGGTTAAGGATAGAGGGATACGGGGGAAAAGTGCAAAAACCGCCACAGCACCCACCCACCAAACCCCATCAACACCACCCCCGCCGTGCGCTCTATCAGCCAGAGCGAACGGCTGAGCTTTCGCTGAACCGCCGGTAACCCCATCAGCGATACCAGCGCCAGATCCCATACCAGCACCACCATCACCATCCAGACGCCGCAGGTCGCCTGCTGAAGCAGCGTGACGTCCGGCCCGAGTAACGCTGTCATTAGCGCCAGGTAGAATAACGCGTTTTTGGGATTTAACAGCGCCGAACCCAGCCCCAGCAGGATTTGCTTCCGCAGAGAAGGGCAGCGCTGGCGGGTTTCTTCCAGCGCCAGCGGCTGCGGGCGGCTGCGCACAAGATGCGAGCCAATCCACAGCAGGTACAGCGCGCCGGACAGTTCGATAAGCGTAAACAGCCACCCAAACTGGCGCAGCGCGCTCCAGCCGATAATCACCAGTAAGATATACAACCCGTTACCTGCTGCGATGCCGAGACACAATCCGGCGCTGCCGCGCAGCCGGTAGCGGGCGGCGTAGCCTACCAGCAGGAAGAAATCCGGGCCCGGGCTTAACAGGGCAACAAAATGCGCCAGCGCCAGGGCAAGAAAGGCGGAGGGAAATAACAGTTCCATAGCGACCTCAGTAACAAATCTGAGGTCACCTTACGACGTTACGTATCCTGATTATTGTCTGATATTGATCGGCCCGTGGCGTATTGGCGCGGCGTGGCAGCGGTATAATTCACGAAGGTCTTATGAAAATGACTCTGGTCGGCAAACCCGCTCTGGTAGCCCACGTCGGCGATATCATCCCCCGCGCGCAGCCGCGCTTTGGCGTACTCCACGCGCGAAATGTTGAGGAAACTGCCCGGCGTCAGGCCGGTATCCTGCCTGAAAGTGCGGATCAGCGTCTCCTTGCGCAGTGAGAATCGTTGGGCGAGTTCGTCAAGGGAAGGCGGTGCGGCAAGGTCGGAGAGTAACGCCTGCTGAACCTGCTGGCTGGTTGAGCGAGGTGCATTCATCTCACCCGCGCAACGGGGAAGGGCAGAAAGCAGGGTCTCCACGGATGCGGAGGACATCGTCCCGACAACGGCAAGAAAGTGCTTAAAGAGCGTGGGATCGCGAATAACCTGTAGCGCCAGGGGAAGATCGGTGTCGATATAGAGCATATGGTAACTGCGCGGCTTCCCGACAACGGGGTTGCAGCTGTGCGGGGCATAAGCCGGGATCATGATAAGATCACCGGGATCAAGAACGTACGCATTGCCATGACTTACGCAGCAGGTCTGGCCTTCCACAATCGCGCCGATGGAGAGCTGTGGATGGCAATGACGTTTATATGCCCGGGTGCTTTGCCACGTACTGCGCAGCTCAAGGCCTGCTGCGCGGTTAAAGGTCTGGCGGATGTGGCGGGTATCGGTCATAGGAACTCCATTGATGAGCATTTTTTATACCATGTCTGCGCATCGCCTGGCAGCGTCTTGTTAAGAACCCTCCGTATATACCCAACTTTACCTTCAAAGCCAGTCAGATTGACTACCCTTAATACCCTAAGCGGTAAAACAAGGAGATTCGATATGGCTTACCAGACAGTAAATCCTGCCACGAACCAGCTCATCAAAGAATATCCCTCTCACACTGACGCAGACGTTGAAGCGGCGCTGAAGGCAGCCGATGCGCTCTATCACTCCGACTGGGCGAAAGGCGACATAAGCCAGCGCCTGCCGGTGCTGCATAAGCTGGCGGACCTGATCGACGAACGCGTGGAGGATCTGGCGAAAATCGCCAGTCAGGAGATGGGTAAGCTCATCGAACAAAGCCGCGGCGAAGTGAAGCTGTGCGCGCAAATCGCCCGCTACTATGCGGACAACGCGAAGCAGTTCCTGGCCCCGGTGAAGTATGACTCTGAACTCGGGGAAGCATGGGTTGAACATCACCCCATCGGCGTGCTGATGGCCGTCGAGCCATGGAACTTCCCGTACTATCAGCTGATGCGCGTTCTGGCGCCAAACCTGGCAGCGGGCAACCCGGTGATCGCCAAGCACGCCAGCATCGTGCCGCACTGTGCAGAGACCTTTGCACAGCTGGTACGTGAAGCGGGCGCGCCGGAAGGGGCGTGGACCAACCTGTTTATCTCGTCCGAACAGGTGGCGAACATTATCGCCGACAATCGCGTACAGGGGGCGGCGCTGACCGGTTCAGAAAAAGCGGGTAGCGTGGTTGCGGCACAGGCTGCGAAGCACATCAAAAAATCGACCCTGGAACTGGGCGGGAACGATGTGTTCGTGGTGCTGGACGATGCCGACCTGGATAAAGCCGTGAAGATCGGCGTTAACGCGCGGCTGAACAATGCCGGGCAGGTCTGTACCGCGGCGAAGCGCTTTATCCTGCATGAAAAGATTGCAGACGCCTTCCTGAGCAAATTCACCGAGGCGTTTAAGCAGGTGAAAATTGGCGATCCGCTGGACGAAAGCACCACGCTGGGGCCTTTGTCATCCAAAGACGCGCTGGAGACGCTAACTAAACAGGTTAACGAGGCGGTGAAAAATGGCGCGAAGCTGCACCATGGCGGCAAGCCGGTTCAGCGTGACGGAAGCTTCTTTGAGCCGACGATCCTGACACATATCTCGCGCGATAACCCGGCGTACTTCGAGGAGTTCTTCGGTCCGGTAGCGCAGGTTTACGTGGTGAAAAGCGACGACGAAGCGGTCGCACTGGCTAACGATTCCCACTACGGTCTGGGCGGCGCGGTGTTCAGCCAGAACATCGAGCGCGCGAAGAAAATGGCGTCGCGCATTGAGACCGGGATGGTATACATCAACTGGCTCACCGACACTGCGGCAGAGCTGCCGTTCGGCGGCGTAAAACGTTCGGGTTACGGACGCGAGCTGTCGGACCTGGGGATCAAAGAGTTTGTGAACCAGAAGCTGGTGGTCGTTCGCAAGTAATGCGTTAATAAAAAAACCTGCCATCCGGCAGGTTTTTTATTAACGGTCGCATCGCCTTTCTTGCCGGGTGGCGCTGCGCTTACCCGGCCTACAATCAATGTGCAATAATTTTAATACATTGCACCCTTCATTGTAGGCCCGTGCAAGCGTAGCGCCGCCGGGCGAAACGCGCAAACAGGCTTAGAAGGACACTCCACCGCCTACATATGCACCATCGATCAGCGTGTGGTTTGGACGACCGTCTTTACCGTCTACGCTCACGTGGCGATAGCCCACTTTCAGCGTGACAGGTTTGACTGGCGTCCAGCTTACGCCGCCGTTAGCTTCAACATAGTTCTTCACGCTGTTGTTCAGGCCGTCTGGCGCCACATAACCTTCACCAAACACGTGAATGCTGTCCGTAAGCGCAACGTTAACGCCGCCGCCAATCGGGAATGCCACGCCGTTATCGCCTTTTTTCGGGCCGATGTAGATGGCTTTCGCGCCAGCATTCAGCATCACCGGACCCACTTCCAGGTTGTAGCCTGCCCCAACGCCGCCGGTCTGGGTGCCGTCATCGGTGTTTTTCAGCCAGTTGCTCTCCGCATACAGGCCGGATGAGGATTTCCCCATTTCCAGATTGAGGTTAGTAAAGTTTTTACCCTGCTCAATGCTGCCACCCATGGCCAGTGCGGAGCCCGATACGGCGGTCAGAGCAGAAAGGATCAGGATGTTAAGTTTTTTCATGAGTGTTTCCTCGTCATTAAATTAATCTGAGGGCACCTTAACAAGCGATGTTTATGACTGCAAATGTGATAGGTCTCGCATTTATATGCTGTTTGTGTTGGGTTTTTGAATGGTAAATGTTGATGAATTGTTTATATGGCAAATCGTCAATGTCCAATACATTCGCGTTTAGGGACAGTTTACATTCCTGGCTAAACGTAAAATGAACGAGGCGAAAATAGTCCTTCGCCATGAATTAATTGGGTTTCTAATAATTTCCAAAAGTATTTCAGCTGACACAGATAAAGACAGAGGTTTACATTTCTGGTGATTGATATACGTCCGTACGCGCCGCTTCGTTGCCATTACATGTCATTTTTCTGACACGTTTCTTCATTACGTTGTTGGCTTCACTTACTGGATGCTAACAATATGAAAAGAAAAATTATTCCTGTGCTAATCGGTTGTGCGCTCTCTTTCTCTGGCCTGGCGGCACAGCCAACCGCGGAGCGCTACGTCGTCAGCTTTCCCGAAGGCGCGCATGTCAAATACAGCGGTGCGTTTGCCAGCGCATTCCCGAACGGGCTCCCGGTGGGGATTGGTTCGGGTTTGTTATTCACGGGCAAGCAGGGCGATGCGCTGACGTTTGCGACCGTGACCGATCGCGGTCCTAACGCGGATTCGCCAAAAATGGGGAAAAGCGATGCCAAAATCTTTGCTACCCCGGATTTCGCCCCGCTGCTGATGACGATCCGTGTGCTAAACGGCAAAGCGGAGGCCGTGGACGCGCGACCGCTGCATGATGATAAAGGCGAGATCAACGGCCTGCCGCTGCAAAGCGGCGTGATTGGATCTACCAATGAAGTCGCGCTAAGCGACACCTTAAAAGTGCTGAAAGGCGATAACCGCGGGCTGGATACGGAAGGCATCACGCCGGACGGGAAGGGCGGTTACTGGCTGTGCGATGAGTATGGCCCGTTCCTGATTAACGTCGACAGTAAAGGGAAAATCCTCGCGATCCACGGTCCGCAGGCGACGGAAGGGGAGAAATCCATCGCGGGCGGTCTGCCAAACGTTATCAAATGGCGTCAGGCAAACCGGGGCTTTGAAGGGCTGACCCGCATGCCGGACGGACGCATTATCGCCGCCGTGCAAAGCACGCTGGATATCGACGGGAAGAGCAAAAAACAGGCGCTGTTTACGCGTCTGGTGAGCTTCGATCCGGCGACCGGGAAAACCGCGATGTACGGCTACCCTGTCGACAGCGCGGCCTACAGCAAAAACAGCGACGCCAAAATCGGCGACATAGTGGCGCTGGATAACCACACCATCCTGCTGATTGAACAGGGCGAGGATAAAAATGACGCAATGCGTAATCTCATCTACAGGGTTGATCTGAGCAAGGCGAGCGATCTGGCGGCCTTCGACAAGCCGGGCGAATACCCGGAGTTTGATGATGAGAAAACGCTGGCGCAGCGCGGCATCACGCTTGCGGAAAAAACGCAGGTGGTCGATCTGCGTGCGCTGGGCTGGCAGCAGGAAAAGGCCGAAGGGCTGGCGCTGATTGACAGCAAAACGCTGGCGGTAGCGAACGATAATGACTTTGGCGTGAAGGTGGCGATGCAGAAGCCAGTCGAGGGCAAGAAGCTCAAGGATTATCGGGTGAACGCGCAGGGGGCGCTGATGCTGGATGACAAACCGGTTGAAACCACCCTCAGCGTGAAGCCGTTGAAGAAACCGGAGTCCGACAGCGAGCTGTGGATTGTGACGCTGCCGGAGGCGTTGAAATGAGAGCGGTTGGTTAATCGACCATTTCTAAAGTAACGCAGCACTATACCCATGCGTCTATGGGTATAGTGCTTTTTTATATGTTATTCAAAAGGTTAACCTGTCATTTTTTCCAAGGTTATCATGTTTTGTATGATTGCTAAACAAATTAGAGAAAGTACTGGGGAAGGCAGCTATTATTTGTTATCTTATGTATTATAAGTATTTTTGAGCTCGATAAATAATGATGAACCCAACCATTCTTAATTTAAACGAAAATATATTGGGCGTGCAAGTAACGAATTTTAATCTCGATGTTGAAGTTCAATATTCAGCAGTTGTTTATGGTGTCGATGAAAATTTTCTAAAGCATTGTGGGATCTCGATGTTATCAATTGTGGAAAAAACTTCGGAAGTTCCATTGCATTTTTTCATTATTACAGATAAAAGCAATGAAGTTGACTTTTCCAGATTGCAGTCTATTATCAAGAATACTCAACATGCACTGACAATTATTATTGTATCTGCTGACGCTCTGGATGTTTTTCCTAAGAATTCAATTTTCCCGGTCTCAATATATTTCCGTCTCCTGGCTCCGTATGTAATTAAAGAATATCGTTATTTTTTATATGTTGACGCCGATATTATAGCGCTGGATAGTATTTATGATCTATTAGAAAACCATAAGCCGATAAATAATATTTGTTGTGCTGTCAGGGAGCCGGAGCATCAGACTGCTCTTTCAGAATCTATTAATATGTCTGGTTGCGATTATTTTAATTCTGGCGTTCTTTATGTTGATGCCAGAACGTGGAATGAAAATAAAATATCGCAAAAAGTTTTTGAATGCTTACTGGAGCGTGGGGCTGACTTTAAGTATTTTGATCAAGATGCTCTGAATGTTGTCCTGAACGAAAAAATAATGTTTATAGATGGCAAGTATAATTGCCAAATAAAGGCAGGACACAAAAAGGGAGATTTCATGCGTGAACCACCCAATGAAACAGTTTTGTTACATTATGTTGGTAGCGATAAACCATGGCAGTTATGGAATCAACAGCAAATAAGCACCTACTATCGTAAATATAAAAAAATGTCACCCTGGTGTGATGTTGAAGATGTTAGTCCACGTTGTGCGAAAGAACTAAAGAAATGCTATAAAACGCTTAATAATAAGAAACAGTTTATTGAAGCTTTCTGTATGTTTGTTCGTTATCATTTGGCTCGTTTCTTGGAAAAAAGGCAAACTAAACATGTTAAGTCGTGAATACATTAAAAGGTTAAATGTTAACATTATTTTCATTCTTGTTGTGTTTACAGTTGGAAGCGATCTTTTTATAGAGGCTTATCCAAGAAAGCTATTTTACATGGGTTGTTATCTTTCTATTTTTGGCCTTCTTTTTTTGGAAAGTTGGAAGGGTTTTCGTCAATGGCTATTGAGTAATAAAATCGCAATAGCATTTTTGTTGAGCATTGTGCTTCTCGGTGCCAGTAAGCTAATTTGGTCGATGATATTTCCATCGACACATTTACAGGATATTAAAGATAATTATTATGCCGGTGGAAAGTTGCTCATCCTGTCAGGAGTAATGGCATTTTATTTGCTTAAATCCGTAAATGTAATTTCAATCCAAAGCTGGAAATTCGCTGCTTGCACTAGCGTTGTTCTAGGTTTACTCACCGTTTGGTTTGGTTACCAGGAGCAAGCGACTGGTATAACCAGAATTAAATTACTAGCCGATGCTGCTACGACTACTGCTTATATAATGGTTGTTCAGTCAGTTCTGTGTTTTTCTCTTATTAAAAAAGCAGTTTCAAATCAGCTTTACCGTACTGTATTTAACATTGCTACATTTTTCATATTCTCTTATTTATTACTGATGACAGAAACCAGAGGCGCTATAGGCACTTTTTTCATTGTCTGCTTCGTCCTGGCATGTTTTGAATTGAGAAATGTAAAGCCTCGTTATTGGTTTTTAGCATTACTGGCAATATCCATCATTGGCGGAGGGATAGCTTATAAGATGCAAAAGAGAATTGTTGAGGCTTATGATAACATCCAACAATTACAAAAAAATAATGCTAACACATCTTTAGGAGCACGTTTTGTTATGCTTGACGCAGGACAGCACGTAGCGAGTTTATCACTTTTTGGTCAGGATGCAGAAAAGCGTTATAATAATGCAAGAGAATATATTGAACAAAACTATAAAAGCGCGGAAGCAGTCAGGGCTATAAAATATCATTTCCATAATGATATAATTGAAAGCTTTAGCTTACAGGGCCTTTTAGGCGTCATTGCTATTATATTGTTTTATGTCACTGGTTTTTTAGCTTCCTGCGAAAAAAAGAATAAGTTTAATGTTGGGTTGCTGCTTTATATGTCAGCGCTATTTCTTATGGGATTGACAGATGTCCTCTTTATCCAACGAAATACAGCAATGGTAATTGGTGCTTGTGCTGTAATCTTACTTCTCTGCCAGAGAGATGAGAATAAAAAAATCGAAAATGTGAGACAGTAATTAAATCAGGGCCATTAAAAATTGGCCCTGATGTATCTTATTTTTTCAGCCCCGCAAACGCTGCCCGAATTTCCTCTTCCGGCAGCTGTATTCCAATAAACACCATCACGCTGTGCGGCGCTTCATCGCCCCACGGGCGATCCCAGTCGGCGCTGTACAGGCGCTGCACGCCCTGGAACAGCAGGCGGTTCGGCTCGCCGTCGATCCACAGCATCCCTTTATAGCGCAGCAGCTTGTCGGCAAATGACAGCAGCAGGTTCTCCATCACGCGGGAGACCTCGCTGATGTCAACCGGGTAGTCCAGCTCAACCACAATCGACGTCACGTCGTTTTGCTTGTCGGACATAAAGTGGAAGCGCGGTTTCGCGGTGACGTTCTCTTCCAGCATAAAGCCGTTGGTGTTGAACAGCTGAGCGAGAGCGATATCGCCATGCGTCACCGTGTAAATGGGCGCACGCGAGTTGATGCGCGTCAGGCGCTCGCGCAGTTTTTCACTTTCACCCGCCACGTCGGTTTTGGTCAGCAGGATGCGGTCGGCGTAGCCAACCTGGGACTGGGCGATGGTGAACTGGTTCATCTGCTCGTCGGCGTGTACCGCATCCACCAGAGCGATGACGCCGTCCAGCAGGTAGCGCTGGCAAATGATCTCATGAGAGAAAAAAGTCTGAATAATCGGGCCGGGGTCGGCCATGCCGGTGCACTCGATCACCAGACGGTCGAAGTCGATGTCACCGCGATCGCGGCTGTCGAGCAGGTCCAGCAGGGCGTCTTCTAATTCGTTAGAGCGGGTGCAGCAGATGCAGCCGTTGGTCAGGGTTTTGATCTGGGTGGCGCGGTCGCCAATCAGCTGATCGTCAACGGAGACTTCGCCAAATTCGTTTTCGATGACGGCGATTTTGAAGCCGTGCTGCTCGTTCAGAATGTGGCGCAGCAGGGTGGTTTTACCGGCGCCGAGGAAACCGGTCAGCAGGGTAACGGCAATCGGGGTCATGGTTTCTCCTTTAGCAGCAGCGGACGCCGCCTTCTCCACTTCCGCCGTAGCGCGCTTCCTGGCGCTCGCGGAAGAATTCAGTGTAGGTCATGTACGGCTTATCCGGATGGTTGGTCTTCATATGCTCAACGTAGTTGTCATAGTCCGGAATGCCAATCAGCATTTTCGCCGCCTGACCGAGGTATTTTTTTGCTTCGCCTAAGTTACCAAACATTGAGGGTTCCAGATAGAAGAAGCCCGGTGGCTCTACGCTTACCGGGCCTACAGTAACATGCTTAATTAATGGTGTGAGGAGGTCTTCACGCCGCCTTCCGGCACCGGTACGTACGGGGTCTCTTTGTCCGTACGGCCCTCAACGTTACGCACTTTCATCCAGGTTTTGATGCCGTAGAAGATAATGCTGTACACCACCACCAGGAACAGAATGCTCAGACCCGCGTTGGTGTAGTTGTTCACCACGATATGGTTCATGTTGGCAATCTGCTGCGCGGTCAGATCCGCGCCGCCTGCGGCAATCTTCTCTTTGAACTGGTTAGCCATGAAGAAGAAGCCTTCCAGCTGCGGGTTGGTGCTGAACAGTTTCAGACCCAGCGCCCAGGTAGTGCAGAGCAGCAGCCACAGCGCAGGCACCACGGTGACCCAGATGTATTTGGTGCGTTTCATCTTCACGAGGACAACGGTACCCAGCACCAGGGCCACAGCCGCCAGCATCTGGTTAGAGATACCGAACAGCGGCCACAGGCTCTTCACGCCGCCCAGCGGGTCAACAACGCCCTGATACAGCAGATAACCCCACAGGCCTACGCAGCCCGCAGTGCCCAGAACGCCGGCCACCAGCGAGTCGGTTTTCTTCAGGAATGGCACGAAGTTACCCAGCAGATCCTGCAACATGAAGCGGCCTGCACGCGTACCGGCATCCAGCGCGGTGAGGATGAACAGCGCTTCAAACAGAATACCGAAGTGGTACCAGAAGCCCATGTCCGCCCACGGCAGCACTTTGTGGAACACGTGTGCGATACCCACCGCCAGCGTTGGCGCGCCACCTGCGCGGTTCAGCACGGACGGTTCGCCGATGTCTTTCGCGGTCTGCATGATCTGCTCAGGCGAAATCACGAAGCCCCAGGAGCTGACGGTCGCCGCCGCGTGTGCGCTGGCGTCTTTCAGCTGTGCCAGGATCAGCGCGGTATTTTCGCCGCCCATCTCATGCAGGTTTGGCATGGTAATGCCGAGACCCGCCGGCGGGGTGTTCATCGCAAAGTACAGGCCAGGCTCGATAATCGACGCCGCAACCAGCGCCATGATCGCCACGAAGGATTCCATCAGCATCGCGCCGTAACCGATGAAGCGCGCGTCGGTTTCGTTGGCCATCAGCTTCGGCGTGGTGCCGGAGGCGATCAGCGCGTGGAAGCCAGACACGGCACCGCAGGCAATGGTGATAAACAGGAACGGGAACAGGGCGCCTTTCCACAGCGGACCGGTACCGTCAATGTACTGCGTCACCGCCGGCATTTTCAGCTCCGGGTTGATGATCACAATACCAATGGCCAGCCCGACGATAACGCCGATTTTCAGGAAGGTTGCCAGGTAGTCACGCGGAGCCAGAATCAGCCACACCGGCAGCAGCGCTGAGATGAATGCGTAGCCGATCAGCGCGAAGGTGATGGTGGTGTCTTTAAAGGTCAGCGCCGGACCCCAGTACGGGTCGTGCGCAATCACGCCGCCGAAGTAGATGGAGGCGACCAGCAGCACGATACCGATGACCGACACCTCGCCAACGCGGCCAGGGCGCAGGAAGCGCATGTAGATGCCCATGAACAGCGCAATCGGTACGGTAGAGCAGACGGTGAAGACGCCCCACGGACTTTCGGCCAGCGCTTTCACCACGATCAGGGCCAGCACCGCCAGGATGATGATCATGATCAGGAAGCAGCCGAACAGGGCGATCGTGCCTGGCACGCGGCCCATCTCCTCTTTGATCATCTCGCCCAGCGACGAACCGTTACGGCGCGAGGAGATAAACAGCACCATAAAGTCCTGCACCGCCCCTGCCAGCACCACGCCCGCCAGCAGCCAGAGCGTACCCGGCAGGTAGCCCATCTGCGCGGCCAGCACCGGGCCGACCAGCGGGCCTGCACCGGCGATAGCGGCAAAGTGGTGACCAAACAGCACGTAACGGTTGGTTGGCACGTAGTTCAGGCCGTCGTTGTTAATAACCGCCGGGGTGGCGCGCGTCGGGTCGAGCTTCATAACCTTCTGCGCGATGTACAAGCTGTAGTAGCGATAAGCCACAAGGTAGACGGAAACCGACGCGACCACGATCCACAGGGCGCTGACGTGCTCGCCCCGGCGTAATGCGACAACCGCCAGACAGAAAGCACCGATGATCCCGAGGATGGCCCAGGGCACGTGCTTAAGTAGTTTTTTAGTATCCATAATAAGACCTGGTTTTTTATGTAAAGAAAAAAGGGTCAGGGTTCGTTGTGAGGAGGTATTGATTAATGCTGGAGCGATCGTGCCAGATCCTCGCGCGTGTAAAGCACGGTAAATGGGTGAGTGGTTGAAAGCGATGCGTGAGCGGTCAAAAGCGAGGGTGAGTGGTTAAGGCTCACCCCCGGTGGGAGAAAATATGTGATTGAGATCACTGAGAATAATCTAGCCCTGTGAGCTTTTGTCGTTCGCTTCAGGGCAGTGCACGCAGCGGCAGGGCTGATACGTCGGCAGCAGCTGATAGCGCCCTTTGCCGTCGTGTTCAATAATCGGGGAAAGCGCCTGTAAATCGCGGTACACCGTGCGTTCGGTAATGCCAAATTTTTGCATCAGATCGCGGCGATTAACGCTTCCGTTGCGGTGCAGGGCAATAATGATTTCAACCAGACGTTCAGCCGAGCGGCTTCGGGGTGAAGGGGCCATAAGACTTTCCAGCGTTAAGGGGGCGGCTGACGACGTTGCCAGCCGCCCCGGAAAATTTATCTTATGGATAGTTAACGGCGCACCTTTGCGGAAACCTTAGCGTTTTTTTGTGCAACGGGATCAAATCGCGGCTTCCATCTCCATCATCACCGGGTGGAAACGGCGTTTGAAGTAGATCAGGCCGTGCCCCTCGCTGCTGAGGATGATGTTCTTAATCTCCACAAGGTAGACCAGATGGGTGCCG
Organism: Enterobacter cloacae complex sp. ECL72; assembly: GCF_019056635.1. Classification (NCBI taxonomy): domain Bacteria; kingdom Pseudomonadati; phylum Pseudomonadota; class Gammaproteobacteria; order Enterobacterales; family Enterobacteriaceae; genus Enterobacter; species Enterobacter cloacae complex sp. ECL72. The sequence continues at coordinate 126,893 of NZ_CP077659.1, forward strand.
ATGGTTTGCACCTTGGTTATCTCACCTTCCAGGCTTGCCAGAGCGCCTTTCAGCACCGGCTGCGCCAGCGGTCCTTTCTGCCAGCAGGAGAGAGCAAAGCGCTCCTCCATTGCCATGCCGGTCATCCCGGCAAAGTGGCGGGCCATGATCTCCTGCTCGTGGTTCAGCACGTTGACGCACAGTTTGCCGTTGCCCTGGAAGACCGGGTTCATGGCGCTGCTGGCGTTAATGCAGACCATGACCGAAGGCGGGGTGTCCGTGACCGAGCAGACGGCGGTGGCGGTAATGCCGCAGCGACCCGCATCGCCCTCGGTAGTGATCACATTCACCGCCGCCGACAGGCTGGCCATCGCGTCGCGAAAACGCAGGCGTTCTTCAGATTGCATTGAAACCTCCCGCTGCGTTATTTCAGCAGCTTATCCAGCATGTTGATATCAGTGTTGTTGTGCAGGTGCGGTACGGTCCAGCCGTGCTGGTCGTACTCGGACATGCAGCGGTCAACCATCGCCATCATCTTGTCCATGTTGCCGGAGCTTTGCGCCTGACGCAGGCATTGCAGGCGGACCTCATCCTGGCTACCGGAGTAGTTGATTTCGTACAGCTCGTGACGTCCGCCAAACTCGCTGCCGATGGCATCCCACATCAGTTTCAGAATCTTGATGCGTTCGACATGATCCATCCCGTTGGAGCCGCGCACGTACTTCGCCAGGTACTGGTCGATCTGCGGGTTGTTCAGGTCCCGCGCGCTGGACGGCAGGTAGATCAGCCCCGAGGTCACGTTACGTTCGATGATGTTCTTGATCTTCGCATAGGCCATTGGTGCCATCACGCGGTAAGTCTGTAACGCCGCGTGGTCAGGCAGATACGCGCCGTTTACCCACGGCGTGGCTTCGGAGCACATGGAGTCGCTCAGCGCCCAGAACATGTTGCGCCACGCCACCACTTCGCCGAGATCCGCCTGCACGCCGCGGAACTCGAGGGTGCCGGTACACTCCAGCGACTTCTTCAGCAGAGCGGTGATGAAGTCGAGCTTCACTGCCAGACGCACGCAGGCCTGAAGCGGGTACATGCGGGCGAAGCCACCTTCCATCGTCCAGCGACGGCAGCGGTCGAAATCGCGGTAGATCAGCACGTTTTCCCACGGGATCAGCACATGATCCATTACCAGAATGGCGTCGTTCTCATCAAAGCGGCTGGAGAGCGGGTAGTCGTACGGAGAGCCTGTCGCCCCTGCCACCATCTCGTAAGAGGCGCGGGAGATCAGCTTCACCCCTTCGGCATCCATCGGCGCGACGAACATCAGCGCGAAGTCCGGGTTTTCGCCCATCACCTGCGCAGAGCCGAAGCCGATCATGTTGTAGTGGGTCAATGCCGAGTTGGTGGCCACCACTTTCGCGCCGCTGACGATGATCCCGGCGTCGGTCTCTTTCTCCAGCTTGATGTAAACGTCTTTCACCTCGTCCGCCGGTTTATGGCGATCGATCGGCGGGTTGACGATGGCGTGGTTAAAGTACAGGCCGGTTTCCTGAATACGGGTGTACCAGTTGCGGGCATTCTGCTCGAACTGACCGTAGAAGGCAGGGTTAGCGCCGAGCGCGCAGCCGAACGCGGCTTTGTAGTCCGGCGTACGCCCCATCCAGCCGTAGCTCAGGCGCGACCACTCGGCGATGGCGTCACGCTGCTGGCGCAGATCGTCGGCACTTTTCGCCACGCGGAAGAATTTATGGGTGTAGCCGCCGCTGCCGGTATCGGTACCCCAGCAGAGGGTATCCTGCATGTCTGGCTTGTGCAGGGCATCGTACATCTGGGCGATGGACGCCGCCGCATTGCGAAATGCCGGGTGGGTAGTGACGTCCTTAACGCGCTCGCCGTAGATATAAATCTCACGGCCATCTTGCAGGCTTTTTAAATACTCTTCACCGGTTAACGGACGTTTGGCATCAGCGCGGAAATCTTCAGGCTTCATAGGGACCTCGTATCGGAAGATGGTTGTTAAATTTATGTTTTGTTTTTGTTGTTTAATTGAAGCTTGAGACGGGCGGAACGTGAAGGGACGATTGGGACAACGGCAGGTACTTTTCGGGTGAGAGGTGGTTTTGTGATCTGTGCGGCTTTTCGGCGGGTGGCGCTGCGCTTACCCGCCCTACGAACCGTTATGCGTTCAGGAAACCGGTACTTTCTGCGCCCGGTATGCGCTGGGTGAGCACCCCGTCAGTCGGTTAAAAAAACGGGCGAAATAGGCCGGATCTTTAAACCCCAGCTGCCAGGCAATTTCGCTCACTGTGCTGTCGGAAAACAGCAGCAAACGCCTGGCTTCCCGCAGCTGGCGGTCGAAGATCAGCCGTTTCGGCGAGCGGTTGGCGAAGCGGCGACAGATATCGGTCAGGCGAGATTCGGTGAGATGCAATTCGCTTGCATACTCCGGCACCGTCCAGTGCTCGTGGTAATGAGCATCTGTCAGCTGGTTAAAGCGCTGAAAAAGCTTCAGCTCACCGCGCATGCCGCCTGACGCGTGGTCGTCGAGCTTCGCGTTGCGCAGCAGCAGGGTAAAAACGGCCTGGGCCAGCAGGACCAGCGTATGCTCGCGACCGGGCAGTTGTTCCGTGGATTCCCGGGCAATCAGCTGCCAGTAGTGCTTCAGCGCCGCCAGCTCGTCAGGCCTGTCGGCAAGCGACAGGCAGATCCCCGGCAGGCCGAACGCTTCCCGCGTACCGGGGTAGAGCACTTCTAACAGTGGCCAGATGAGATCCTCGCGCACCGTCAGCACGTGGCCGTCGCTGTCGGATTCGGTAATAAACGCGTGCGGCACCGACGGTGGTGTTAGCACGAACAGCGGCGCCTGCACCGAGTAACGGTGGTCGTCGAGCTGGAGCTCAATCTGCCCGGTGTCGAGAAAATGCATCTGAAAATACTGGTCGTGGCGGTGCGCCTGCATGTCGCGGCCAAAAAAGGCCGCCATGCGGGCAAACGACTGGTAGTGCACATCGTCGGTGCCCAGACTTTCGTCGTAATCCTTGCTGATATCAATGTTGGCGATGGGGCTCTGGCACATGATCGTTCCTCTGTTGATCCCGCTGCGTCATCGGAATGCGCGTCAGCACCAGCGCGCCCACCACCAGCAGACCCGCCACGAACCACAGTCCCGAGCTGAAGCTGCCGGTCGCGTCGCGCAGAATACCTATCAGCAATGGGCTGACGGCAGACCCGACGTTGCCGATGGCGTTGATCACCGCCAGCGCCACCGCGCGGGATTGCAGGCTAATAACCTGATCCGGCGTGGTCCAGAATATCGCCATGGCGGTAAACGATCCGGTTGAGGCCATGATGATGCCAAGCAGCTGGATCAGGCTGTGATCGGTCGCTGAGGCCAGCATCCATCCCGCCGCTGCAAACAGATACGGCAGGATGGTGTGCTTTTTTCGCTCTTTCAGCCTGTCGGAGCGGCGGCTCCACCAGATCATCCCGAGGATGGTGCAAAACTGCGGAATCGCCGCCAGCAGGCCAATCACGATATTGCTGCTGCCGGTGTTGAAGCTTTGCAGGATCTGCGGCGTCCAGATGTTGATCGCGCTCAGCGTATTCGTCAGGCAGAAGTAGGCCAGCGTGTAGAGCAGCACGGCGGGCGTCAGCACCTCGCGCAGCGTCGAGCGCGGCGTGGCGGCGTGCGCAATGGCCAGCTCCTGTTCGCGGGCGATCATCGTTTTGAGTGCCTGCTTTTCGTCATCATCCAGCCAGGTGGCCTGATCCGGGGTGTCGTTAAGGTAGAACCAGGTCACCACGCCGAGCACCACCGATGGCAGCCCCTCCAGCAGGAACAGCCACTGCCAGCCCTTCAGGTTCCACAGCCCGTCCATCGCCAGAATGTACCCGGAGAGGATCGAGCCGAGCATCATGGTCACCGGCATGGCGATCATAAACAGCGCGTTGGCGCGGGCGCGGTGATACGCCGGGAACCACCAGGTGAGATAGACCAGAATGCCTGGCAGGAAACCGGCTTCGGCAATGCCCACCAGCATGCGCAGGACATAAAGCGTTTCGGGGCTGGTGGCGAACATGGTGCAGGTAGAGGCGATGCCCCACACCACCATGATCCCGGCGATCCAGCGGCGGGCGCCGACCTTCGCCAGCATGATGTTGCTGGGGATACCGCACAGCACGTAGGTCACGTAAAACAGCGTCGCGGCCAGGCCAAACATGGTTGACGTGAGGCCCAGATCTTTGCCCATCGTCAGCCCGGCAAAGCCGATGTTGATGCGATCGAGAAACGAGAAAACAAACAGGATAAAAAGAAACACGATCAAACGACGGAACAGCTTATTAATAACGCGATGTTCAACAGCTTTATTATGCAGGGTTGAGGTCGTCATGTTGCGCTCCACATCGTACGTTTAGTAGACGGATTTATTGTTATCAACTGCTGTGGTGACGTCGGTAAAGCGGGCCGCCAGCGCTTCGGCGCTGCGGGCGAGCAGGGTGGTATCCACGCCGACCGCGACAAACAACGCGCCGAGGCTGAGATAGCGTTTTGCCAGCTGTTCATTCGCCATCAGGATGCCGGGCGCTTTGCCCGCGCTGAGGATCTGCGCGATCGCCTGTTCAATGGCGGCCTGCACCTCCGGGTGCTGCGGATTACCGGCGAAGCCCATGTCGGCGCTCAGATCCGCCGGGCCGATAAACACGCCGTCCACCCCTTCCACGTCCAGGATCTGCGGCAGGTTTTTCAGCGCCTCGCGAGTTTCGATTTGCACCAGCACGCACATGGCGTCGTTAGCCTGATGCAGATACTCCGGGATGCGGTTCCAGCGCGACGCCCGCGCCAGCGCGCTGCCGACGCCGCGAATGCCGGCAGGCGGATAGCGGGTGGCGCTGACCGCCAGACGGGCTTCGTCGGCGTTTTGCACCATCGGCACCAGCAGGGTTTGCGCCCCCACGTCCAGCAGCTGCTTGATCTGCACCGGATCGTTCCACGATGGGCGCACCACCGGCTGGCTGGGATAAGGGGCGATGGCCTGGAGCTGAGTCAGGACGGTCTGCACGCTGTTCGGCGCGTGCTCCCCGTCGATCAGCAGCCAGTCAAAACCGGCCCCGGCCAGTAGCTCAGCGCTGTAGCTGCTGGTCAGCCCCAGCCACAGGCCGATTTGCGGCTTTCCGGCTTTCAGCGCGGTCTTAAATGCATTTTCCATGGTGCACTCCTACACAAAGCGGCAACTGATGGAGCCCATGTTGCCGTAGTCGACGTGGAAGGTGTCGCCTCTGCTGGCGGCAACCGGGCGGGTAAACGAGCCGCCGAGGATGATCTGGCCTGGCTCAAGCTGCACGTCGTATGGCGCGAGTTTGTTCGCCAGCCACGCCACGCCGTTTGCCGGGTGGTTAAGCACGCCTGCGGCGACCCCGGTCTCTTCGATCACACCGTTGCGGTAGAGCAGGGCGGAGATCCAGCGCAGATCCAGCTCGTCGGGTTTAATCGGGCGGCCGCCGAGGATCACGCCCGCGTTGGCGGCGTTATCGGAGATGGTGTCGAACACCTTGCGCGGGCGCTGGGTTTCCGGGTCAACGTTATGGCAGCGGGCGTCGATCAGCTCCAGGGCGGGGATGACGTAATCCGTGGCGTTGTAGACGTCGAAGATCGTACAGTTCGGGCCGCGCAGCGGTTTTGCCAGCACGAAGGCCAGCTCCACTTCGATGCGCGGGACGATAAAGCGATCCACGGGGATGTCGCTGCCGTCGTGGAAGAACATATCGTCCAGCAGCGCGCCGTAGTCCGGCTCGCTGATCTGCGAGCTGGCCTGCATCGCTTTGGAGGTGAGGCCGATCTTGTGGCCTTTCAGCACGCGGCCTTCGGCAATTTTCAGGCTCACCCATTCGCGCTGGACGGCGTAGGCGTCTTCAATGGTGATCTCCGGGTACTCCAGCGAGATCGCGCGGATCTGCTCCCCGGGATTGTTCCGCCTGATGCAGGCGGTGGGCGATCAGGGTATGGGTGTGTTTGTCGAGCATGGCGTATCCTTTGTGCGGCTGTTGCCGGGTGGCGCTTCGCTTACCCGGCCTACGGTTCGGTGCTGCTGTTGCCGGGTGGCGCTGCGCTTACCCGGCCTACGGTTTGGGGCCGTTGTAGGCCCGGTAAGCGCAGCGCCACCGGGCGAGCAAACGGCTACTTAAACAACGCGTGCACGTTGTTCTGCTTGTAATTAAGCGTCGGGTGCAGCTCGTCGAGCTCGAACGACAGCGCCAGATAGCGGGCGGCCATCAGCTCTGCAAAATGCGTTTTGATCAGCGCAAACAGCATCTCCCCCCACGGCTTCCCGGCTTTCCAGGCTGCGCCCCGCGCCAATCTTCAGCGTCATATGCACAAAGGCGTAATCGTGCTTACCGTCTGCCATCTGCCAGGTGTCCAGCCAGTGGGCGCGGCTGCGGATGCCGCCGATGGGGAAGATGCCCGTGGCAGCGAGCGCCTCGTTCACTTTGGCGAACAGCCCTGGCAGGTCGGCTTGCTCGCGGATGTTGTCGGTACATTCAGCAATAAAGTGCGGCATGGCGGCTCCTTACGCGGGCAGCGGGAAAACGGCGTTGACCTGGCCGGTGCCGGAGCTGGCGAACAGCTCGGTGAGAAACTCCACCTTACCGTTGTATTTGTCCCAGCCGAGCATCCCCAGCAGCATCACCGTGTCGTGCATATTGCCCTCGCCGTAGCAGTAGTCGGCGTACTCCGGCAGCATGCTGCAAAACTCCTTGAACTGACCCTCGCGCCACAGCTTCACCACGCGCTCGTCCATCTGGCGGTCAAACTCGCGGGTGTAGCTGTTCATCCCTTCCTCCGCGCGCTGGTCGTCGATAAAGCGGTGCGAGAGCGAGCCGCTGGCAAGCACTGCCACGGTGCCGTCATATTTTTCGATGGCGCTGACGATGGCCTCGCCCAGCCTGCGGCTGTCGGCGAAGTCGTGAACCGTGCAGAACGCCGAGATGGAGACCACTTTGAAGTGCTTATCCGCGTTCATGTAGCGCATCGGCACCAGCGTGCCGTACTCCAGCTTCAGGCTCGGGATGTTGTGCGCCTTGGCGCGAACGCCAAGCTTCACCGCTTCGTCGGCAATCAGCTGGCCGAGTTCCGGGTTGCCGTCGTAGTCGTAGGTCATGTCGCGGATAAAGTGCGGTAGCTCGTTGCTGGTGTAGACGCCCGCAAAATGGTCCGCACAGTTGATGTGGTAGGCGCTGTTCACCAGCCAGTGGGTGTCGAACACGATGATGGTGTCCACGCCCAGCTCGCGGCAGCGCTTGCTGATCTCTTTATGCCCGTCGATGGCCGACTGGCGGCAGCCGTGGTTTTTGCCCGGCAGTTCGGAGAGATACATTGACGGAACGTGTGTGATTTTTGCCGCTAACGCTAATTTACCCATGGTCAGATCCCCCACTTTGGAATCGGATGGTCACCCATGGAGATACAGACGTTCTTCATCTCCGCGAAGACCTCGAAGCTGTACTCGCCGCCCTCACGCCCGGTGCCGGAGGCCTTCACGCCGCCAAACGGCTGGCGCAGGTCGCGCACGTTCTGGGTGTTGACGAACACCATGCCCGCTTCGATGCTGCGCGCCAGACGCAGCACTTTGCTGACGTCCTGGGTCCAGATGTAAGATGCCAGGCCGTACTCCACGTCGTTGGCCAGGCGCAGGCCTTCCGCTTCGTCCTTAAACGGCAGCAGGCAGGCCACCGGCCCGAAGATCTCTTCCTGCGCCACGCGCATGCGGTTATCGACATCCGCCAGCACGGTCGGGCGCAGGAAGTTGCCGCCTTTCAGGTGCGCAGGCAGATCGGTCGGTTTGTCCGGGCCGCCCGCCAGCAGGGTTGCCCCCTCTTCAATGCCGAGGCGGATATAGCCGGAGACTTTTTCCCAGTGCTGCTGGCTGATGAGCGCGCCAATCTGGGTGTTCGGATCGGTCGGGTCGCCCACGCGCAGGCGGTTGGCGCGCTCGGCAAAGCGTTTGACGAACTCCGGGTAGATGCTCTGCTGGATGAAGATGCGCGAGCCGGCGGTGCAGCGTTCGCCGTTGATGGAGAAAATGGTGAACAGGGCGGCGTCCAGCGCGCGCTCGATGTCTGCGTCTTCAAAAATCAGCACCGGAGATTTGCCGCCAAGTTCCATGGAATACTTCTTCAGCCCGGCGTTTTTCATGATGTTGCGCCCGGTGGCGGTACCGCCGGTGAAGGAGACGGCGCGCACGTCATGATGACGCACCAGCGCGTCGCCCGCCGTGGCGCCATAGCCCTGCACCACGTTGAGCACGCCCGCCGGAATGCCCGCTTCGAGGGCCAGCTCGCCCAGACGGTCGGCGGTCAGCGGGGAGAGTTCAGACATCTTCAGCACCGCGGTATTCCCTAAGGCCAGGCACGGCGCGACCTTCCAGGTGGCGGTCATAAACGGCACGTTCCACGGCGACACCAGCGCGCAAACCCCCACCGGCTGCACCAGGGTGTAGTTGAGCATCTTGTCGTCGACCGGGTAGGTTTTGCCGTTCATCTGCTGGCACACCTCGGCGAAGAACTCGAAGTTGTGCGAGGCGCGCGGAATGAGCACGTTTTTGGTCTGGTGGATCGGCAGGCCGGTGTCGGCGGTTTCCATCGCGGCAATGTCCGGCACGTTCTGGTCAATCAGATCCCCCAGGCGACGCATCAGGCGCGCGCGCTCCTTCATCGGCAGGTTGGCCCATTTCGGAAACGCCTCTTTGGCGGCGGCAACGGCCTGATGGATTTCGGCTTCGCCGCCTGAGGCCACTTCTGCCAGCACCTCGCCGGAGGCCGGGTTAGTGGTTTGGAAGTACTCACTTCCGGCGACGTTTTTACCGTTGATCCAGTGGTTAATCTTTTTCATTTTGCAGTCTCCTCACTGACAATTCGGTTTACCAGACGGCCTACGCCTTCCACTTCCACCACCACCTCATCGCCCGGCACCACGTCGGACAGCCCCTTCGGCGTGCCGGTGGCAATCATGTCGCCCGGTTGCAGGGTCATGAAATCACTCAGATACGCAATCAAGTAGGGGATGCTGAAGATCAGGTCTGCTGTGGTGCCTTCTTGACGCAGTTCACCGTTGACGTAGGTGCGAAGACGAAGGTTGTGCGGGTCAGGAATGGCTTCTTTTGGCACTACGTTCGGGCTGATTGGGGTCAGCCCGTCGCGGCTTTTCACCCGCAGGTTCGGGCGATAGTAGTTTTCGAGATAATCGCGGATGGCGTAATCGTTGCACACCGTATAGCCCGCCACGTAGTCCATCGCCTCGGCTTCGCTGACCTTGCGCGCGGTTTTGCCGATGACCACCACCAGCTCCGCTTCGTAATGCATGTACTCGATATTGTTCGGGCGCACCGACGTCTGGTTGTCGCCGTTGAAGGTATTCGGCGCTTTGATAAACACCAGCGGCTCGGTGGGTGGCTTGAAGTCCAGCTCGCTGGCGTGGTCGGCATAGTTCAGACCGAGGGCAAACAGCGTGGCGTGCGGCGGCGTGCGCGAAGCGATGGCAACGTCGCGTTCCTCCACCACCGGGTTTTCCAGCGGCGGAAATCCTTCTGCCAGAATACGTACCCGATCGCCCGGGCGAACTTCGACGCGGCTTTGCGGAGTGCCGAGCAATATCGCATCGCCGGGGTTCAGGGTGGCAAATTCGCTCAGGGCGCTCAGCAGTTCGGCGGCGTTGCGGTGCAGATCGGCCGTGTTCCAGTGGTCCGCTTCGCGGCCGTTGATCTCGATGATGATGGTCAGATTATCAACGTTATTAACGGCGACAGGTTCGCCGAGCGGGCAAAATCCATCCCGGCATTTGGCCTTGATCGCCGGACGGTAGAAGCTCTCTTCCGGCAGGCTGATTTCGTTAGCCAGCGCGTAGCCGGCGATGTACGCCGCCGCCTCTTCAACGCGTACTTTGCTGGCGGTTTTGCCCACCACCAGCGCCACCGTCGCGCCGCTTAACACGGTTTCTCCCTGCGGGAAGGGAATCGGTTCGCCTGCGCGGATAACAGTGTTATGTGGCTTGATAAACCACACCGCCGTTTTTGGCGGCGCGTTATAGGGGGCTTTTTCAAACGCCTCAGCCCAGGCCACACGCTGGCTTTGGTGGTTTAGCGCTACGGCAAAAACAGTACCTTTCATTCCCATACTCCTCAAACCGGCTGTCCGGTTTTGATTTCATTAATATATTAATGATCTGGTTTTATGCTTTTGCTGTTCGTTTCGCAATCAGAAGTGAATAATTTGTGATGCAAATAACAATAAATTTACATAAAAGGGTGGATTGATATTTAAATCAATAAGTTAAAAAAATAGCTTTGTTTCTGTTAGACTTTTTGGGTTAAAACGTGTTGTCTATAAAAGCATCTGTTTTTAATTGTTTATTTGTTAATGATGTAAGGGGTAGATGATGCATGACTCATTAACCATCGCGCTGTTGCAGGCGCGTGAAGCGGCTATGGGCTACTTCCGCCCGATAGTGAAGCGGCATAATCTGACCGAGCAGCAGTGGCGTATCGTCCGCGTGCTGGCCGAGCATCCCTCCATGGATTTTCACGATCTGGCGTTCCGCACCTGTATTTTGCGCCCAAGCCTGACCGGCATTCTGACGCGGATGGAGCGCGACGGTCTGGTGCTGCGCTTAAAACCGGTGACTGACCAGCGCAAGCTGTACGTGTCGCTGACGAAAGAAGGCAACGCGCTGTACCAGCGTGCTCAGGCTCAGGTGGAAGAGGCGTACCAGCAGATAGAGGCGGAATATACGCCTGAGAAGATGAAGCAGCTCACGGCGCTGCTGGAAGAGTTTATTGAACTTGGAAACCGACATATCGCCGCGAGGGACGAAGCGTAAAAACCCTAAATTCCAGGATGATTTTCGTAAAGTTTTCTCATGCCAGGCCGAATATTCTGTATCTGCCTGAGGAAAGAGAAAACATGTTAAACCGAATCAAGATTGTCACCAGCTTACTGCTGGTTTTAGCGATATTTGGCCTTTTACAACTCACGTCTGGTGGTCTTTTCTTCAATGCCCTGAAGCATGACAAAGAGAATTTCACCATCCTGCAAACCATTCGCCAGCAACAATCCACCCTGAACGGTAGCTGGGTGGCGCTGCTGCAAACCCGTAACACCCTGAACCGCGCGGGTATCCGCTATATGATGGATCAGAACAATATCGGCAGCGGCTCAACCGTCGCCGAGCTGATGCAGATTGCCTCTGCGTCTCTGAAACAGGCGGAAAAAAACTGGGCGGATTACGAAGCGCTGCCGCGCGACCCGCGTCAGAGCGACGCTGCGGCACTGGAAATCAAACGTAATTACGATATTTACCATGGCGCGCTGGCTGAGCTGATCCAGCTGCTGGGGGCGGGCAAAATCAATGAGTTCTTCGACCAGCCGACCCAGAGCTATCAGGATGGCTTTGAGAAGCAGTACGTCAACTACCTGCAACAGAACGACGCGCTGTATCAGACCGCGGTTGAAGACAGCAACAGCTCTTACCGCCAGGCTATCTGGGTGCTGATTAGCGTGCTGGCTGCGGTGCTGGTGGTGATTGTTGCCGTCTGGCTGGGTATTCGTCAGGCGCTGATTTCGCCGCTGAACCGTCTGATTGACAGCATTCGTCATATCGCCAGCGGCGACCTGGTGAAGCGCATCGACGTGGAAGGCTCCAACGAGATGGGTGTACTGGCTGACTCCCTGCGCCATATGCAGGGCGAGCTGGTGCGTACCGTGGGTGACGTGCGTAACGGCGCCAACGCCATTTACAGTGGTGCGAGCGAAATCTCGATGGGCAATAACGATCTCTCATCCCGTACCGAACAGCAGGCTGCCTCTCTGGAAGAGACCGCCGCCAGCATGGAACAGCTGACTGCCACCGTGAAGCAGAACGCCGAGAACGCCCGTCAGGCGAGCAACCTGGCGCTGAGCGCGTCTGAAACCGCGCAGAAAGGCGGCAAGGTGGTGGATAACGTGGTGCAGACCATGCGTGACATCGCCGGCAGTTCGCAGAAAATCGCCGATATCATCAGCGTGATCGACGGGATTGCCTTCCAGACCAATATTCTGGCGCTGAACGCGGCGGTAGAAGCGGCGCGTGCGGGCGAGCAGGGGCGTGGTTTTGCGGTGGTTGCAGGTGAAGTCCGAAACCTGGCGCAGCGCAGCGCGCAGGCGGCTCGCGAGATCAAGAGCCTGATTGAAGACTCCGTGGGGCGCGTGGAAATTGGTTCAACGCTTGTTGAAAGCGCGGGTGAAACCATGGGTGAGATCGTGAATGCGGTAACGCGCGTGACGGATATCATGGGCGAAATCGCGTCTGCGTCTGACGAGCAGAGCCGCGGTATCGACCAGGTTGGGCTGGCGGTGGCTGAGATGGATCGCGTGACGCAGCAGAACGCCTCGCTGGTGGAAGAGTCTGCGGCGGCGGCCGCGGCACTGGAAGAGCAGGCGAGCCGTCTGACGCAGGCCGTTGCGGTGTTCCGTATTCAGCAGGAACAGATGAAGGCGCGCGAGTTCGCCTCGGCGAAAAGCGTTGCCGCACCGGTAGTGGCGCGTAAACCGGCGACCGCAGACGCGGGCGATAACTGGGAAACGTTCTGACGCTGTGCGTTTTGCCGGGTGGCGACTGCGCCTGACCCGGCCTACGGGTTGTGCGTTTCGCCGGGTGGCGGCTGCGTCTGACCCGGCCTGCGGGATGTGCGTTTTGCCGGGTGGCGGCTGCGTCTGACCCGGCCTGCGGGATGTGCGTTTTGCCGGGTGGCGGCTGCGCCTGACCCGGCCTACGGGTTGTGCGTTTCGCCGGGTGGCGGCTACGCCTTACCCGGCCTACAGGGTGTGGGTTTTGGCGGGGGCGGCTTCGCCTTACCCGGACGGCGGAATTGGGTTTTGTAGGCCCGGTAAGCGCAGCGCCACCGGGCGATCTTACAGAGGCAGGCGCATGGCGCAGCGGGAACCATACGCTAAACCGTGCGCCGTCTCTTCCTCGCGTTTCTGGCGCAGTTCTGGCGTCAGCGTCGTCATCATTTCAAACCCTAATCGCCTGTAGAAGGGCGCATTCCACGGGACATCACGAAACGTCGTTAACGTCAGCGAGTTCAGCCCCAGACTGCGGGCATGCGCGGCGGCACGGGCGATTAACTGGCGTCCAAGACCTCGTCCCTGCCAGTCCAGGTGAACCGACAGTTCCACAATAAACAGCGTCGATGGATGAGCTTCGGCGAGAATAAAGCCCACGGGCCTGTCGTCAGCCAGCGCCAGCCAGCTTAATCCGCGTCCGGCGTAACCGAGGTGATCTTCAACAGAAATAACCTCATTGTCTGCCAGCCAGGCCAGCTCAGGAACGTCGCGAAACCGCTGCCCCGCCGCGCGTTCAATGGCGGGCAGGGCAGCGACGTCGTCGATGCGCGTCGGGCGAAGAGTGAACGCCGTCATCAGCCAGCGCTGCTCACAATTTTAATCTCCACCATGCCGATCCCCAGCTTGCGCGGAGCGTGACCGAGAATATTCCCTTCGTTAGTGGACTGCGGATCGGGTGGCACAATGACCAGCGTATTGCTGCGCGTTGGGTTATCGAAATGCAGCGTGCTGGTGGTGACATCGTTGCTCAGCGTCAGCGTCTGTTCTTTATCACCGACGCGCACCGGTATAGGACGGTTTGCGTTGGGACCAAATGCCCTGGCGGTGATCACCAGATCGAATTTCTCCGGCAGCGGATGGGTATATTCAATTTTCACCTCATCGCCCAACTGCGCGTTAGACCAGCGCCCCCAGGATTCCGGCCGTGAAATACCGCTGAACTGCTTCACCTCTTCCGGCGCGCCGGCAACATTAAAGATGAAGCTGTCTGCTTTATAACGAATGTCGTTGTCGACGATTTTCAGCAGGTCTACGTTGCGCTGATAGCGTGCGGTATCAATAATCGTATCTTTAAACGCGGTTTTTCCCTGCCACTGCGGTTTGTCAACGTGTTGCACGGTCTGCTCGCCGCCGAGTTGCCCCTGAGAGACGCACCAGTCGGTGGACAGCGAGAGCTGTTGCGACCAGAGCTGGCCCATTTTGTAGCATTTGTCGACCCAGACGAAATTATCGCGCGGGGCAAATTCCGCCAGCTGGAAGCGCAGTGGCGCGGAGTATTCGCTTTCCGGCAGCGGCTCGACGCGGTTATCCGACACGCGCAGCAGCAGCGGCAGGCGGAAATGGCTGCCGGAGAACGCGATCATTTTTTTATCCTGATCGATGGTGAAGTCTTTTATCTCTTTCGGGAAGTTCCACAGACGAATGATATCCGGCTTCCAGGCGAGGATTTTTTCCTTCATGTTGAGGAAGATTTCCGACAGGGACTGGCCCGACAGCGTACTGCGACCCAGGCCAATGAAGTTATCGCCACCCAGAATATCCAGCACGGTAGCGCCGTTATCCATCGAGTTACGTTTAGCGGCAATGATCTCCTGCTGCGGTTTATCGCCGCGCAGCACAAAGAACAGGTTGCTGCGATCCAGCTTATTCAGCTCATCCCAGGCGCTGTTTTTCATCGCCAGATGGTCAGATGAGACGACGATGACCGTATTTTTGAAATACGGCGACGCTTTGATTTTCTCGATTAACGCCGCGATATGCTCCTGGCTACAGGTCACGGCGCTGAACGACTTGTTGTTTTTACCGTCAATGTCATAGCCCTGACGTTTACAGGTGCGTGAGACGAAACCATCCGGATGATGCGTGTCAACGGTCAACGCAAACAGCGAGAAGCGTTTACCGGCGCGGGAAAGCTCCTCGAATTTCTTCCAGGTTTCATCAAGAACGGTATCGTCGTAAAAGCCCCAGTCGTTGCGGTAGGCCGGATCGGCCACCGTGGTTTTCAGCTCTTCGGAACCATACAGGTGATCGAAACCGTGGGATTTCAGGAACACATCTTTCCCGGCAAAGCGCAGGTTAGCGCCCTGCATAAAGTAGTTTTCATAGCCCGAGTTTTTCAGGATATCGCCGAGGCAAATATTCTGCGGGAAGAAGCTCGACATCGAGGCGGAGGCGTTGCCTTCAAACGGAGCGAACAGCGGAATGCCGCACTGGGAGGCCACCATCCCGGCGATGGTGTAATCCGTACCGGGCAGCTGCATGGTGTGGCTAAAGTCGAGGCCCTGGTCTTTCAGCGCGCCAAGCTCTGGCGTCAGGTTCGGGAAAGCATCGTTATCAAAATAGGTGCGTTCCAGACTTTCGCCGTAGATATAGACCAGGTTGAGTCTGGGATTGTCGATCTTCTTCGAGGGTTCTTTGTAATAGGCCGCAAAGTCCGGATCGCCATCGCGCGACTGGGATTTTACCAGCTCGGTAATTTGATGGAATGCCGGGCTGGCATCCACGGAGGCCAGCGCCAGGCACAGCGCCAGCAGGCTGTAGCCATGATGATGCGGACGGTGACGGCGACGGCGCAGAACCCAGGCCAGCGCGGCGAAGATGCCCACCAGGGCGACCACCAGCCCCAGACCCGGAAGGATGTACTTACCCACACCAGCGCCGGTCAGGCTGTTGGTCAACGTGTAGAGCACCGCGTCGTTAATACCGTCGCCGGTAAAGTAATCGCTGGCATATAACGTAATGTTTAAAACAATAAAAATGCCGAGCACCACCAGGGTGGCCACAAACCACCAGGTGTGACGACCGGCTTTCCAGGCATAAACGCCGATGGAAGCCAGGAAAAGGACAAGGGACATTAACTCTGACAACAGCAGATCCTCATCATGCCGGACGCTTAGCCGGCTAATTGCTTATTTTTTGGGTAATACAATGTAATTGCGATGTCGCTTAGCTGCAATTTTAGTGTCACGAAAGTGTGCTGTTGTTAGGATTTGGTTTATAAAATCGGATTTTTGAATACAGTCGCATCGTGGCACACGGAGGCTGAGGTGGTGGCAGGGGGTAATAAAACGCACTTCACGCCGCGGTGTAAGACTAACGTAATAAACCCGGCGTGTTGTGGCAGAAAATGGGAGGCGATCAGGAGAGGAAATTAACGCCTTGTTTCAGCACCAGATCGCAGGCTTTCGTTTTTACCTGTTTCGCCAGAGATGAATTTCCAAGGGTGCTGAGGTTCAGCTGCTGGCCATTTTGCGCGTTCAGCAGACCCTGAATACCGTCCATATAGTTGGTGTCCGCTTTCTGCTCCTGGGTGTCCAGACCCAGTTTACCCAGTACCTGGTTTTTGATGTTTTCGGTATCGGTAACGGAAGCCAGTTTCTGCTTCGCGCAGTATTCCAGAATGCCCGCCGCGTTGTTCATCGTTCCGGCGCTCAGGCTTTGGGAGCTGTTACTCAGCAGGCCGGTGAGGGACGAGGCTGACAGCCCGCCCTGGGAAGTGCCGCTCTCTTTGGTTAACTCACTTGCTGCGCTGGAGAGCGACTCCTGCCATGATGCGGCCTGCGCTGCGCCAGTCACCAGCAGGGCGCCAGTAAGGATGCTGATAAGAAACTGTTTTTTCATAATGATTTACTCAACAAGGTCCGTTTTGGGCCAAAAGTGGGTTCAGTATATACCTCTGCTCTTCCGGTGCTCCCTGGAAATATCTTAATACTCTTTGCCGGTGACGCGGCTGCGATAGCTGTCCCAGTCGAAGATGACGTACAGGCTGTTACCCAGCTTCATGCGATCCATCACCCGCTCGCCAAGAAGTCGGGTCATCTCGTCGATATTGTGGTTCGTCAGCATACCGGTTGGGCGTTTTGACGACGAACGGCGATCGACAATCTGATTGATGATCACTTTTTCGTAGCGGGACTCCGTCTGGACGCCGATCTCGTCGATGACCAGCAAATCCACGTTACTCAAATCATTCAGCAGCTGTTCTTCGCTGGTTTCGCGGTTACTGAAGGTGTCCTTCATGGCGGACATAATATCGGCCACGGTGATAATCAGCACTGACTTCCCGCGCAGCAGCAGCTCGTTGCAGATTGCGGCCGCAAGGTGATTTTTCCCCGTGCCGGGTTTTCCGCTAAAGATGAAGCTGGCAATGTTGCCGTCAAATTCATCCACGTACTGGCGCGCCTGGTTGAGGGCGTTCATCTGCCCCTGTGACTCGACCTTATAATTCTCGAAGGAGCAGTTCTGGTGCAGAGGGCGAATGCCCGAGCGGTTAAAGGTGCGCTGCATTTTCATCGCGCGGTTTTCGCGGGCGAGGGCAGCCGCGCGAATTTTACCCTGCTCTTTTTGCCATGCCAGCAGCTCTTCACCGGTGGTGAAGGCGGGCTTCACGTTGGCGGGCATCATCTTCTGCAAACGTTTCATCAGGTCGCCGACGTTTTTCATTTCGCACCTCGGAATCCATCAGGGATATTTTTGTCCGGTTCTGAAAAGGCATTGATATCACGTTTTGGCTGGCCATTGTTGCTGGCGCGGTTGATTTGCAGACTGCGCGCGAACTTTTGCTGCCACTGAACATGGTGGAAGACTTTTCCTTCAGCCTGCCAGTAAGCGGTAAAGGCCGCCAGCTCTTCTGGCGTCGCGGGCTGCGCGAGGGCTATTCCCCATAAGGCCGCCTGCCGCTGAAAATCGGCGTCCGGCTGCCAACCGGCGTACATGGGAAATTTCCCCATTGGAACGGCCACCGGGGCGCTGGCGGGTTCGTCAAAAAACTGATTATCCAGCATGACATCGCTCGCCGGACGCGACAGCTTCGCTTCAATTTCCAGAAGCTGCGCCAGACGTTCCGGCGTGACCGCATAAAACGCCGGGGCGTTGTCGGCAAATACCGCGAGCGTGCCGCCTTCGGCGTGCGTCAACACACCGCGAGGATCGCGCATAAAGGCATCAATGCCAGCAATGCTGGTAGTCAGGATTCTGGAGGACATAACACTTTCTCAACTGATTACTACGGACGTGATTGAGGGTTATGGTAGCACAGAGAGAGGGGGAGGAAAGGAGAGGATTTCCCCGGCGGCGTTACGCTTACCGGGGCTAAAATCACAGGCGGCAGTTTACGCGATGATGTTCAGCGTCACGTCGATATTGCCGCGCGTCGCGTTAGAGTACGGACAGACGATATGCGCTGCATCCACCAGTTTTTTGGCTTCCGCTGCGTCCATCCCTTCAACGTGGATGTTCAGCTTCGCTTCGATACCAAAACCGGTTGGCAGCGGGCCAATCCCCACTTCGCCTTCAATAAAGGCGTCTTTTGGCAGAGCGAATTTGTCGCGTGCCGCAACGAACTTCATTGCGCCCAGGAAGCAGGCGGAGTAGCCCGCAGCGAACAGCTGTTCAGGGTTGGTTACTTCACCCCCCATGCCGCCCATCTCTTTTGGCACACCCAGTTTGACATCCAGAACGCCATCGGAAGACGTTGCGCGGCCATCACGGCCTCCGGTTGCTTTGGCTTTGGCAGTGTAGACAACTTTTTCTAAAGACATGGCAGGTTCCTCATCTTACGTTTATATGCACTATTAAATAGCGCGCGATGTATTAAGTTAAAATCAGACGCGTAAAGTATAGCCTTACGCGCGATGAAGCTGTTGGCGCAAAAGTTCGAGCTGGTGCTTGAGCGCCAGCATGGTGTCGGTATCACACTGCGCTGCACAGCCCACGGCGTGGGGTATCGTCACGGCCTGCTGTTGCAGCGCCCGGCCCGCGTCGCTCAGGGTGACGGCGACCTGACGCTCATCCTGACGGGAACGCTGGCGGAAGATTAATCCTGCGCTTTCCAGGCGTTTCAGCAGGGGAGTCAGCGTGGCGGAATCCAGGAACAGCCGCTCGCCAATGTCTGACACCGTAATATCATCCTGCTCCCACAGCACCAGCATCACCAGGTATTGCGGGTAGGTCAGGTTAAGCGGCGCCAGCAGTTGCCGGTACAGCTTGTTAAGCGCCAGATTTGCCGAATAGAGGGCAAAACAGAGCTGGTTATCCAGCAGAAGCGCGTTGGTGGTGTCGTTCGTTTTTGCGTCCATGAAATGAATATAGATAGTGCACGATACAATTGCAAGCGATTTTATTATACGCGTGGACGTTTGCGGTAAAGCCATAATCCGGGGATCGACAGGCCGATGGAGAGCGCGCCTACAATCGACGAGGCTTTAAGGAAGTTGCTCAGAAGCAGGATCATCTGCGGTTCGCTGTAGCCAAAGTGGCTGATTTTGACGGCGGAGATCATCGCCGTATAGGCTGAAATGCCCGGGAACATAGGAATGACTGCCGCCACGGTGAACACTTTCGGGTGCGCCAGATACCAGCGGGACCACTGAATACCGATGCTGCCGACCAGCATGGAGGCGATAAACGTCGACCATTCGATATTAAAGCCTGCGGTCATCATGATCATACGTGAGCCGTGGCCAATGGCACCCAGCAGCGCACACCAGGGTAATGCACGCTGTGGGACGTTAAACACCATTGCAAAGCCAACGGCGGGAAGGGCTGCCAGGAGCATGTCCTGCGCCAGTGCGAGAAGAAAATCCATCACGCCCATCCGCGTAACCCCCAGAGTGTCATGGCCATTACCACTCCGATACAGGTCGCCAGCGTCAGCAGGCTGGCTATCGCCCAGCGCGCCAGACCGGTGTTGATGTGGCCTTTGAACATATCAGCGACGGCATTGATTAAGGGAAAACCCGGCACCAGCAGCAATACGCTGGCGGCCATCGCAACAGTAGGCGTGCTGGCGAAGTAAGGCTGGCGCAAAAGAAGGCCGGATACGGTTGTCGCCACGAACGCCGTGATGCAGAAGTTAATTTGCGGATGCAGTTGCCTGTGCGTCAACAGCTGGCGGACATACATCGCGATGCTGCTGGCAAAGAAGGTCACGACAGCGCCGTCCCAGCCGCCCGCGTTGAGTTTGCAGAAGCAGGCGCAGGAGGGTCCCACCATCAGCACAACCAGCCAGCGTGGATACCGGAGAGGTTTGATCTGGTTGAAGCGTTTCTCTATCTCCCTCAGATCGAGCAGCTTGTGTTCAGCAAGGATCACGATGTGCTGCACTTCCGTCACGACGTGCATGTTAATGCCGCGGTCATGATTTTTACGGGTGGAGGTCAGGCACTGTCCGTCTTTAATGGTGGTCAGCACAATGGCATTTGACGAGATGGAGCTCTCAACGCTGTCCATCCCCAGCGCCAGCCCAAGGCGTGTGGAAAGTTCTTCCACGAGGGCGCTTTCTGCCCCGTGTTGTAAGAGAAAAAGCCCGCACTGAATACATAGCCGCGTGGTAGCACGTTGCGTAGACCGATCTGCCTGCATGAAACGCCCTGAAGAGAAGAGAGATTGCTTACTTTTAACACAAAGGGCAGGGCCCTTTGCGCTGGGCCAGATCAACATTTGTGCAATCAGTCGCGTGAGCAGGGGGAGAAAACCGCACTTTCTATTTATTTAATGAATATAAAAATATAGATTTATAAAGACAATATATTAAGTATTTCTAATTTCATATTTTCAATCTTTTCACGCAATCTTAATTAAAGTTTTGTGGTCTTTATGCGATATTAAGCCAGTATTGGGCGTTTCTTAACCCATGTGACATTTCTTCTGATTTGCGAGTATTAAGCCGTTTTGTACTGAGGGATGCAAGCGTGTTTAAACTCGTAGGGTTAGTTCGTTCTTAAATAATGAATTCATGACAGGGAGGGTCTATGTTGCCATTGAATGGTAAACACGGAGTGGTGATTAGTAGAGTGCCGGTTATGCAAAATGGGCTAGGTGGCGTCATGACGCGTCATTTTCCTGATTTTGAAATAACGTACTGCCGTTCGATGCAGGAGTTGACGCTACTACAATTGCGTCGCGCTGGGGTCGTTATTGCCGATATTTCAGGTGAGTATCGTAATCCTCGCGGCACGCTTGAGCAGTATTATGGATTAATGAATCAGTATCGGGACATTCACTGGATATTCCTTGTCTCGCGTCCCCTTTATCCACTTGCAGTAGAGCTTCTTATGCGTCCGGAAAGCACGCTGCTTTCGGATATGGAACCGATCGAAGGCGTTATTAACGCTATTCGCGCGGGCAGTGAACGTGCCGAGCGAATAAGCCAGACGTTATTAATACCGGAAACGTCCGATATTGAAGAAGAGAGTGAGCAAATGATTGCGCTCACCCACTCTGAACGCAAGGTGTTGCGTTTATTAGGTAAAGGTTGGGGAATCAACCAAATAGCCACGCTGCTGAATAAAAGTAATAAAACGATCAGTGCACAGAAAAACAGTGCAATGCGCCGCTTATCACTTCGCAGTAATGCCGATATGTACGCGTGGATAAGCAGTACCCAGGGAATGCGAGAACTCAGTTTAATGTCGGCTTATGGAGAGTTTGAGGAATGGAAAAGACCACTGCAACAAGACATATCGCCGTCATCGAAAGCTGCTCAATGAGCGCTGTAGGGCTGAAGCATCTCTTTGCGATGCCCGCCCTGAGCCATTACCAGGTGCACCTGTTTAGCAGATTCGCCAGCTTTAAAGCGGCGCTCTCGGATATCTCATTCTATGCGGTTATCTATTCACTGTCTGATGAGCGTGAAGAGCGGAGAAACTGTCTGGCCTGTTTACGGGATCTCACCTTCACCCACAGCGACGTCCAGCGTATCGTGCTGGCCTCTGACGAAATGGAGGCGAGGCTGGTCAGCCATCTTTCGCCTTCTCGCTTGCATGGGATAATCAGTAAATCGGTTCCGCTAAAACAGCTAATGGAGGGGCTGGAGACATTACTCAGCGAAACGCATCAGGTGAATGACAACATGTACAATCACTGGTGTGTGAGCCAGAATCGTATGTTAAGCCCAACCGAAAGGGCAATACTGCGTTATATGTCATCGGGTTTTTCAATCCCTGAAATTGCGGCGCAGCTTGAACGCAATATTAAAACCATCCGGGCGCATAAGTTTAACGCAATGGTAAAGCTGGGCGTCAATTCTGACGTGGGATTACTGGATGCGGCGGATATCCTGGCGCATCTCCCTGCCCGGGAAGTGCGTCGTTCAGCTCTCACCGTTCCTTCATTCTCTCAGCGTTAAGTGGTGCGCCAGAGTTCTTCTGGCGCAACGTTTAAATGCAGACATCGACCCATTTTGCTGCGGTCAGCTCCGCCATTCTGTCGGGCGATATACGCACCGCACTGTGGATGGCACCCGCTGCGGGTAACACTTCCGCGTACTGTTTTAATGTGATGTCACAGTAAACAGAGAGCGGATTTTCCAGTCCGAAAGGGCAGACGCCGCCAACAGGATGACCCGTCAGGGTGACTACCTCATCGCTGCTGAGCATGCGGGCTTTTGCGCCGAATGTCTCTTTAAGCTTTTTGTTATCCAGACGCGCATCGCCTTTTGCAACCACCAGAATCACGTCATTTTTAATTTTCAGTGACAGCGTTTTGGCAATTTGGCCGGGTTCAACGTTGTGCGCGGCAGCAGCAAGGGCAACAGTCGCTGTGCTTTGGTTAAGCTCAATGATCTCTATATCCGGAGCGTGTTCGGCAAAAAACTGTTGTACAGACTGCAAACTCATTGATTCCTCCTGACAAATATCCTGCGTAATCTGTCATAAGAATTTAGTCGCTGTAAATATCCCTTAAGTAACAAATATCCGTCAGGGGCGATTTCTGGATCGCCTTCACATTCACAGAAACCGGTTACAGTAACCGGTTGCAGAGCGTGATGCAGAGATTAATACTAAGTGTGTAACTTCCCCTGTATCTAATAATAAGAGCTAATTATGAAACCATTCCGTTTGAGCAGTACCGCAGGTACACGATCCGGCAAGGTTGTGACGCTGATGTATGGAACAACGTGTGACGTGAGAGCGTCCAAAACGAACGTCTGATAGGAGATCTGCTATGTCTGCCAACCACGCTGCATTTAATCTGATTTTCCGCTTCGTTGAAAATTATGTCAGCCCTATTGCCGGGCGCATCTCTTCCCAGCGTCACGTTATGGCTATTCGTGACGGGTTTATCTCAGCGATGCCGTTTATGATTGTAGGCTCGTTTTTATTAGTGTTCGCTTACCCGCCTTTTTCGCCTGATACCACCTGGGGTTTTGCTCGCGCCTGGCTGGATATGGCGAAGCAGTTTGAAGGTCAAATTCTGACGCCGTTTGATATGACAATGGGGGTGATGTCCCTTTATATCTGTGCGGCTATTGCCTACAACCTGGGCAAACATTACGTTAAAACCCATCAGCTGGATCCGTTCATGTGCGCGATGCTGTCGCTGATGGCGTTCCTGCTGGTCGCCGCCCCTAAAACCAAAGGCGCTTTACCGGTGGATAGCCTGGGAGGGACCGGTATTTTCACCGCGATTCTGGTGGCGATCTATTGCGTTGAGATGATGCGTTTCCTGAAAGCACACAATATCGGGATCCGCCTGCCAGACCAGGTTCCACCGATGATCAAAAACTCGTTTGACCTGCTGATCCCGGTGCTGGTGGTGGTGCTCACGCTATACCCGCTGAGCCTGCTGATCCAGTCGCAGTTCGGTATGCTAATCCCACAGGCCATCATGTCGATATTCAAACCGCTGGTCTCTGCGGCTGACTCGCTGCCTGCGATCCTGCTGGCGGTGCTGATTGGCCACCTGCTGTGGTTTGCCGGGATCCACGGCGCGGCGATTGTCTCCGGGATGCTGCAAATGTTCTGGCTGACAAACCTGGGGGCGAACCAGACCGCGCTGGCGGCGAGCCAGCCTTTGCCACACATCTTTATGGAAGCCTTCTGGACGTTCTTTATCGTTATCGGCGGATCGGGGGCGACGATGGGGCTGGTGTTCTGCTATCTGCGTAGCCGCTCCGCGCACCTGCGCTCCATTGGACGTCTGAGCGTGGTACCAAGCATTTTCAATATCAATGAACCGGTGATTTTCGGTACGCCGATTGTGATGAACCCGGTGTTCTTTATTCCTTTCCTGCTGGCGCCGATGGTTAATGCCGTGCTGGCATGGGCAGCGATGAAGTTTGATCTGATTGGCCGCGTGATTTCCGTTGTGCCGTGGACGGCACCGGCTCCGGTTGGTGCCGCCTGGGCGCTGGGCTGGGATTTCCGTGCAGCCATTCTGGTGCTGGTTTTGGCCTGCGTTTCCGCCATTATCTATTTCCCGTTCTTCAAGGTGTACGAGAAACAGTTGCTTCAGCAGGAAGCGGAAGAAGCACAGCGTAATGGAGAAGAGGAAAATCAGCAGGTCGCTTAGGTAAAAGCAAAACGGCAACGTAGGTTGCCGTTTTTAATGTTTGTTCCCTCTCTCTGCGGGTTTCAGGCCGGGCCAGACTACTTAAGCGTGCAATCGCCACACTGCTGCACGTCCGGCAGACGGTAGCGCTGACAGCAGGTACGACGTACCAGAAGTCCCTCACGCGGAACCACGGTGCGGTAAAGAGGGTTGTCCCGTCCATCCGACAGCTGTCTGGCAAAGAAACAGCTCTGACGCAGTGCATCCACTTTCTCGTCGCCGAGCAGCGGCTTCATCTCCGTTAAATACCAGTGGATAAGATACCCGGTATTACTCCAGATCAGTTTGCCGTTAATCTCTCCCGTCGCTTCCAGCGCATCAATGACCGGAACCAGCGCTCTTGTAATCAGCCGTTCCATACGCGCCTGCGCTGACAGGTGTCTCGCGCTCGGATCTTCGTGTACATCAATCCAGAAACAGGCAGCGCGCCCGGTTTCATGAAACTCAACATGGAAATGTTCCGACGAGAGATCGAGCATCGTTTCCTGGGTCAACAGGGCCAGCATGACAGGCGGCACCATCAGCCCGATATACCACTGTGCCCAGAGGGATAACAGCGGTTTGTTTTCCCGCGTCAGGGTAGGTTGGTTACGATAAATATGGTCGGAATAGGTTGCCAGCAGTGACCGCAGCTCCGCAGGGCGTTGCCACTCAGTCAGCGTCAGAGCATGATGCGGCGGTGCTTCATCCAGTTTGATGAAATCCAGCAGATGGGCGCGCGTTACGGCAATTTTTTCCCGAATGGCATCCGCAAGCGTCGTTTCCCCGGCGGAGAGTGGAGCTCGCCAGAGCAGGGGCTCAACGATGTGTGCGGTACGAGTCGCCATAGTGTGGATTACAAATCTAAATGATAATGATTGCCAATCCTAACTATAGATAAAACCGAGCGCAAGCGTTTTATCCTGGCGCTGTGAAGACGGTTTCAGGCGGTATGAAGCTCTTCGCTCAGCAGAATGCTGTTACGTCCCATATGCTTGGCTTCATAGAGGGCTTTATCGGCTTTCGCCAGCGCGCCCTCAACGTCGTCACCTTCGAACATGGCGATGCCGATGCTGATGGTCACGTTAGTGGCGACGCTTTCGTTAAACATATGGGGGATTTTAAGATCGTAAACCTTCTGACGTATGCGTTCAGCCGTCTGTCGCGCTTGCTCCAGCGGGATGTTACTCAACAGCACCATAAATTCTTCCCCGCCAAACCGGGCGACAACATCGCGTGAGCGCACGGCGTCGCGTATCGCAGCCGAGACCCTGATCAAGGCCTGATCGCCCATCATATGGCCATAATGGTCGTTGTAGGCTTTGAAGTGGTCGATATCCATTAGCAGCACGAAGTGCTCGCCAGCGTCAGGCTTGGGAAGATTCTCCAGCCGGCTTTGCAGCCCGCGACGGTTATATAGGCCGGTGAGCGGGTCCATCATGCTGAGATCGGTCAGGGTTTCGCGCTCCTCCAGCAGTTCGGAAAGCAGCTCCTGGGCGAAACGGTCATTGCGCCGCTGAAGAACATGATGGATACCAATAGCGACCACCGGCAGCGCGAAAAAATAGGCCATTCTCAGCCAGTTTTCGGACGGACTAAGCCACAGGCAGGATATAAAAGCGGGAAATGAATGTAACGTAAAGGCTTTAATATTACTCGCGAACGCCAGAGACCCTATAAAAAGCACTGTCAATAGCGCCATCATTAAATAGGTCGCGTGATCGTGCGTGATTAACAGAAATTTAGAGACGATCTGCCAGGCCCATAAAAGACCAAAAATAGCTGAAACAACAGGGATATTTATTTTTCGCGTGCTGTTTTTCCAGTGCCAGATAAGTAAGCCTGTGCTGATAGTCATTACGGCAAAGAGCGGGACTGATAACACACGCACGGAATAGAGAGGGTTTGTTACCGAGAACAATGCTGATGCGGCGTTCAGAAATAAAAACAAACGTAAAGATAGCTGATATTTCTTGTTGACTAAAGACAGCCAGGATTGTGATGTCATATGCGTGCGTTTTTATCAAAACTCAATTAAAACAATGAGCAAGGTGTTGTTGTGTAATATTGGGCGCTACAAAAATGAATTTTTATTATCAGAAAAACTTTATCGGAAGTTAACAGGTGGGCAATTTATCACCTTACACATTCTCTGTCATTATGGGAAAGCAATTGCTGGCGCAATTTCTACGTCGCATGCTGACAAGTGATAATTACTATCATATGATACTGGTTATCATTATCAGTGCGAGAGGTGAAACCATGTTGAGCAAAGCGCTGGGAAGTGGGTGGGGAATATTACTGCCTGGTTCCATTATCGGTGGGCTAATGTTTGCCGATCTCCCCATTGATGTCTGGAAAGCAATGATTGTTTCAGGCTTGCTGGTGACATCCGCGATGATCTGGCACAAACAGTTACGGCATTACGTGCTGCTGCCATCATGCGTTGCGCTAATCAGTGGACTGCTGGTGATTCTGATGAGTTTGAAATAAAAGGGAAAAACAGGAGGCACTGCTGAGGGGATGTAAGATAATTGGTGCGAGGGGGGGGACTTGAACCCCCACGTCCGTAAGGACACTAACACCTGAAGCTAGCGCGTCTACCAATTCCGCCACCTTCGCACAGTCATCTTACTGGTTTGATATCGCCTCGTTGGTGCGAGGGGGGGGACTCGAACCCCCACATCCTAAGGACACTAACACCTGAAGCTAGCGCGTCTACCAATTCCGCCACCTTCGCCCAGTGCGAGCAATATCAACGTGATTTATGGTGCGAGGGGGGGGACTTGAACCCCCACGTCCGTAAGGACACTAACACCTGAAGCTAGCGCGTCTACCAATTCCGCCACCTTCGCATACCATCGACACTGTAAAAGTATCGTAACCACGGAGGCGCATTCTAGATGTTTTCAGCTTTACGTCAACAGAAAATTGCGCACGTTGTTTTGATTGCTGCAAAAATGGGCGATGGCAGCGTCGGCCATCGCCGGACCGGGGGTTTACTTTTTCGCCTGGCGCGTCATCACGGTGCGATAGACCTTAAAGCGGCCCGTCTGGGCGATCACTTCGTGGAAGCCAAAGGTTTCATCCAGCACTTTCGGGTACGCGAGGAAGGCGTTCGCTACGATACGCAGCTCACCGCCGCTGTTGAGGTGACGGGTTGCGCCACGGATCAGCGTTTGCGCCGCTTCAAGGCTGGTCTCCATTCCGTCGTGGAACGGCGGGTTAGAGATGATCATGTCAAAGCGACCGGTCACGTCGGAGAAAACGTTGCTGGCAAACACGTCACCTTCTATGCCATTCGCAGCAAGCGTGGCGCGGCTGGCTTCTACTGCCGGGGCGCTCACGTCACACAGGGTTAAACGCACTTTTGGTGAGTGGCTGGCGAGAACCGTTGACAGCACGCCCGCGCCACAGCCGACGTCCAGCACCTTGCCCTTGGTGTGAGGCGTCAGGGTGGACAGCAGCAGCTTGCTGCCCGTATCGAGCGCATCACGACTGAACACGCCCGGCAGGGTTTTAATGGTCAGGCCGTCAAGCTGGTACTCGTCCCAGAAGGCGTCGGCATCGAAGGTGGTCTGTTTTTCCAGACGACCATGGTACAGTCCGCAGCGACGGGCGCTGTCGATTTTCGTCAGCGGCGCCCAGGCTTCGAGCATCTGCTCTGCGCTACGCACCCCGCTGCGGTTCTCACCGACAACAAAAATATCGCAGCCGACCGGCAGCAGAGAAAGCAGGTTCATCAGCTGGAACTGGGCTTCCGGCTTGTTTTTCGGCCAGTAGTAAATGAGCGTATCGCAGTCAGCAATATCGCTCTGCTCCGCCGCCAGGCTAAAGCGCGCGCGCTCGCCCATCTGGCGGCTCAGCACCTGCCAGTGGTGATAGTACTGGGTGTGGGCACGGCTTTCAGCACAGTCGAAACGCGCGGGCAGGTCATCCTGCATATCTCCGGCAAACAGAATACGGCTTTCTTCGAAATCATCACTGTGACGCAGCAAGACTTCACTTGCCGGGGTAAATGCAGACATGAATTGTTCCTCAATAAACTCAGGCGGGGATTATAGTAGGTAGATGGCGCAGTTTCGACACATTTGCTATATTTGCGCGCCTGAGAGACAGGAGTTTTCGCTATGATATCCCGACGAGACTGGCAGTTGCAGCAGCTGGGCATTACCCAGTGGGCTTTGCGTCGCCCGACGGCGTTGCGGGGCGAAATAGCCATCTCCATACCTGCGCATGTCCGCCTGGTGATGGTGGCAGAAGCGCCGCCTGCCCTGAACGAGCCCCTGATTGAGGATGTCCTTCGCACCCTGAAGGTGACCCGCGATCAGGTATTACAGCTGGCGCCTGAAAGCGTCGCGATGCTTCCCCCTGACAGCCGCTGTAACAGCTGGCGAATCGGGGCGGTGGACGAGCTACCTCTTGAAGGAAGCCAGATCAGTTCGCCAGCGCTGGACGAACTGAAAGCCAACCCAAAAGCGCGTAGCGCGCTATGGCAACAAATTTGCGAATATGAACACGATTTCTTCCCTCACGACGGCTGACCTGACCACCGCGTTCGCGATTGAAACCCGCGCCCATGCCTTTCCGTGGAGCGAAAAGACGTTTGCCAGCAATCAGGGCGAACGCTATTTAAA
The DNA here is from genome assembly GCF_019056635.1 of Enterobacter cloacae complex sp. ECL72. Taxonomy (NCBI): domain Bacteria; kingdom Pseudomonadati; phylum Pseudomonadota; class Gammaproteobacteria; order Enterobacterales; family Enterobacteriaceae; genus Enterobacter; species Enterobacter cloacae complex sp. ECL72. The sequence goes on from NZ_CP077659.1 coordinate 155,689, forward strand.
TCTCCGCCTGGACGTTGACGGTGCGATGGCTGCGTTCGCCATCACGCAGGTCGTTCTGGACGAGGCGACGCTGTTTAATATTGCGGTCGATCCCGCTTACCAGCGCCGCGGGCTGGGCAGGGAACTGCTTGAGCACCTCATTCGTGAGCTGGAAACCCGTGACGTTTTCACCCTGTGGCTGGAGGTGCGCGCGTCCAATGTCGCCGCCATCGCGCTCTATGAAAGCTTAGGCTTCAACGAGGCGACTATCCGCCGTAACTACTACCCCACCGCAGAGGGACGTGAAGACGCCATTATCATGGCTCTGCCGATTGGATAACGAAAATAAGGTTGTAACGATGAAATGGGACTGGATTTTCTTTGATGCCGACGAAACGCTGTTTACGTTTGACTCGTTCGGCGGCCTACAGCGGATGTTTCTCGACTATAGCGTGACGTTCACCGCGGAAGATTTTCAGGACTATCAGGCGGTGAACAAACCGCTGTGGGTGGATTACCAGAACGGAGCCATCACCGCGTTACAGCTTCAGCATCAGCGTTTTGACGTGTGGGCTGAACGGTTAAACGTCAGTCCTGGGGCGCTGAACGAGGCCTTCCTGAATGCGATGGCGGATATCTGCGCGCCGCTGCCCGGCGCCGTTTCTCTGCTGGATTCGCTGAAAGGGAAGGTGAAGCTTGGGATCATTACCAACGGCTTTACCGCGCTTCAGCAGATCCGCCTTGAACGCACCGGCCTGCGCGATCATTTCGACGCGCTGGTGATCTCCGAAGAGGTGGGCGTACCGAAGCCGGATCCGCGTATTTTCGATTATGCGCTGGCGCAAGCGGGCAATCCTGACCGCGATCGCGTGCTGATGGTGGGGGATACGGCAGAATCTGATATTCTGGGAGGTATGAGATCGGGCCTGTCGACCGTCTGGCTGAATGCGCATGGTCGCACGCTGCCGGAAGGCATCGAGCCGACCTGGACCGTTACGTCATTGAACGAACTGGAGCAGCTCCTGTGTAAACAATGATTGCCTGCCCCCTGTTGATGGGTAAAATAGCCGCATTTTTCGTATTCCATGATGCGCGGCCTGCTGCCGCGCTTACCTAAGAAGAATTGATTATGACGTTGTCTCCTTATCTGCAAGAGGTGGCCAAACGCCGCACTTTTGCCATTATCTCGCACCCGGATGCCGGTAAAACGACCATCACCGAGAAGGTGTTGCTGTTCGGACAGGCGATCCAGACCGCGGGTACCGTTAAAGGCCGTGGCTCCAGCCAGCATGCTAAATCCGACTGGATGGAGATGGAAAAGCAGCGTGGTATTTCGATTACCACCTCCGTGATGCAGTTCCCGTATCACGACTGCCTGGTGAACCTGCTGGACACCCCGGGGCACGAAGACTTCTCCGAAGATACCTACCGTACGCTGACGGCGGTGGACTGCTGCCTGATGGTGATCGACGCCGCGAAAGGTGTTGAAGATCGTACCCGCAAGCTGATGGAAGTCACCCGTCTGCGCGATACGCCGATCCTCACCTTTATGAACAAACTCGACCGTGACATCCGTGATCCGATGGAGCTGATGGATGAAGTGGAAAACGAGCTGAAGATTGCCTGCGCGCCAATCACCTGGCCGATTGGCTGCGGCAAGCTGTTCAAAGGGGTTTACCACCTCTATAAAGACGAAACCTACCTGTACCAGACCGGTAAGGGCCACACCATTCAGGAAGTCCGCATTGTGAAAGGTCTGGACAATCCCGAGCTGGACGCCGCTGTCGGTGAAGAGCTGGCCGCCCAGCTGCGCGATGAGCTGGAGCTGGTTAAAGGCGCGTCGCACGAGTTCGACAGAGAGCTGTTCCTGAGCGGTGAAATTACCCCGGTCTTCTTCGGTACCGCACTCGGCAACTTCGGCGTTGACCATATGCTCGACGGTCTGGTGGAGTGGGCCCCGCAGCCGATGCCGCGTAAAACCGACACCCGCGAAGTAGAAGCGAAGGAAGAGAAGTTCTCCGGCTTCGTCTTTAAAATTCAGGCCAACATGGATCCGAAACACCGTGACCGCGTCGCCTTTATGCGCGTGGTTTCCGGTAAGTACGAAAAGGGCATGAAGCTGCGTCAGGTCCGTATCGGTAAAGACGTGGTGATCTCCGACGCGCTGACCTTCATGGCGGGCGACCGTTCGCATGTAGAAGAAGCCTATCCGGGTGACATCATTGGTTTACACAACCACGGTACCATTCAGATTGGTGATACCTTCACGCAGGGCGAAATGATGAAGTTCACCGGTATCCCGAACTTCGCGCCAGAACTGTTCCGCCGCATTCGCCTGCGCGATCCGCTGAAGCAGAAGCAGCTGCTGAAAGGCCTGGTCCAGCTTTCCGAAGAGGGCGCGGTACAGGTGTTCCGCCCAATCGCCAACAACGATCTGATCGTGGGCGCGGTGGGTGTGCTCCAGTTCGACGTGGTGGTTGCCCGTCTTAAGAGCGAGTACAACGTGGAAGCGATTTACGAATCGGTGAACGTGGCGACCGCCCGCTGGGTTGAATGTTCAGACGTGAAGAAATTCGAAGAATTTAAACGTAAGAACGAAGTTCAGCTGGCGCTGGACGGTGGCGATAACCTGACCTATATCGCCCCAACCATGGTAAACCTGAACCTGACGCAGGAACGTTATCCTGATGTTCAGTTCCGCAAAACGCGCGAGCATTAATTTCCTTTCAGAGCACGGCAGCCGCCGTGCTCTTCTTTAATTCCTGTGATATTAAACCCTTGCGGAATGTTCTTAATTCACCGCAATTTTTCGCTATTCGTTCGTTTTTTCCCCAATTCTGAATGCACCCCTCTGATTGTGATCTATATTTAACTCAGTGTTTAGCACCGGGCGTGGATGAATTAACTGTTCAATGCATGTCCATTGGTTCTCCATTTTGCCCCGGTGTTAATTCGCAATATATAAAACCAAGATTAGGGAAGTATGTCGCCCAAATAATGGGCAAAACACAGGAATAAATCGATGAATATGACAAGACTGAAGATTTCTAAAACTCTGCTGGCTGTAACATTGGGTAGTGTCCTGGTAAGCGGTTCTGCTCTGGCGGAAACCAGCACCATGGATAAAGCGCAAAATTCCGCCAATACCGCAGGGGAAAAAATCGATAGCTCTATGAATAAAGTCGGTAATTTCATGGATGACAGCTCAATCACAGCAAAAGTGAAAGCCGCACTGGTGGATCACGAATCCATCAAGAGCACCGATATTTCTGTTAAAACCGACAACAAGGTTGTCACCCTGAGCGGTTTCGTTGAAAGCCAGACCCAGGCCGAAGAAGCCGTTAAAGTGGCGAAAGGCGTTGAGGGCGTAAGCTCCGTCAGCGACAAACTGCACGTACGTGACAGCAAAGAATCGTCGGTGAAGGGCTATGCCGGAGATGCAGCAACTACCAGCGAAATCAAAGCTAAACTGTTAGCTGACGACATCGTGCCATCCCGTATGGTGAAAGTTGAAACCACCGATGGTGTGGTCCAGCTGTCCGGTACGGTTGAGAATCAGGCACAAAGCGATCGTGCCGAGTCAATTGCGAAAGCTATTGATGGTGTGAAAAGCGTCAAAAACGATCTGAAAACGAAGTAAAGCAGTACCATTCGCCCGTCAGGCTGAAAACCGCGGGCGAAATAAAAACGATTCTGGAAAAGCCGGTGAGTGACCTGAGCGCTCACGTTTAGCGGCCGACATTAACTATGGTAAAGGAGAGGCTTATGTTTCGTTGGGGCATTATATTTCTGGTTATCGCGTTAATTGCCGCCGCATTGGGCTTTGGTGGACTGGCGGGTACCGCGGCATGGGCAGCGAAAATTGTCTTCGTCGTCGGTATTATTCTGTTCCTGGTCAGCCTGTTTACGGGTCGACGTCGCCCGTAGCAAACGCAATATTTACTAAACAAACTCAAGCCAGTCCTCGTGACTGGCTTTTTCTCGTTTGAGAACCACCGGGGAAGTGCGTTACTGTGTCTCATCAAAATAATGAAAACAGGAAGGCAGAGGTGGGGCAACGAATTCCCGTTACGCTCGGCAATATTGCGCCGCTGACGTTAAAACCGTTTCATGCAGGCCAGCTTGCGCTGGTCTGTGAAGGGGGAGGGCAGCGCGGTATCTTTACCGCCGGCGTGCTTGACGAATTTATGCGCGCACAATTCAACCCGTTCGATCTCTATTTCGGCACCTCTGCCGGGGCGCAGAACCTCTCCGCCTATGTCTGCAACCAGCCCGGCTATGCGCGCAAAGTGATTATGCGCTACACCACCTCCAAAGAATTCTTCAATCCGGTACGCTTCGTACGCGGCGGGAACCTGATCGATCTCGACTGGTTACTGGATGCCACCTCCAGCCAGATGCCGCTGGCCATGGATACCGCGTCACGTCTGTTCGATACCGGCAAAGAGTTCTGGATGTGCGCCAGCCGTGGCGATGACTATTCGCCGGGTTACTTTTCGCCGCAGAAAGAGAACTGGCTGGATATCATCCGCGCGTCCAGCGCGATCCCGGGATTCTACCGCACCGGCGCCCTGCTGGAGGGGATAAGCTATCTTGACGGCGGTATCAGCGACGCGGTGCCGGTACAGGAGGCGGCGCGGCGCGGGGCAAAAACCATTGTGGTGATCCGCACGGTGCCTTCGCAGATGTATTACACCCCACAGTGGTTTAAGCGGATGGAACGCTGGCTGGGCGACAGCAGCCTGCAACCGCTGGTGAATATCGCGAAGCAGCATGAAACCACCTACGGCGCGATGCAGCGTTTTATTGAAAAACCACCGGGCAAGCTGCGCATCTTTGAAATTTATCCGCCTAAACCGCTGTTGAGCATGGCGCTGGGCAGTCGGCTGCCTGCGTTGCGTATGGATTACAAAACGGGGCGGCTGTGCGGGCGTTACTTCCTGGCGACCGTCGGGAAAATGCTGGCGGAGCAACCGCCTCTTCATCGGCATAAAAGCATCATTTTGCCGCCTGCCGTTGTGGCCAATGACGCGGTGGCGATGCCGCTGGTGGACGCGCCGCAGGCCAACGATGGCTTACTCGATAACGAGGATCTGGCGTGACGCACTGCTTTATCGATACCCATTGCCACTTTGATTTCCCGCCGTTTAGCGGGGAGGAAACATCAAGTATTGCGCGCGCGGCTCAGGCCGGTGTGAGAGCCATTATTGTGCCCGCTATTGAAGCGGCGAGATTCGACAAAGTTCTGGCGCTTGCCCGGGAGCACGATGCGCTGTATGCCGCGCTGGGTCTGCATCCGATCGTTATTGAGCACCATCTTGATGACCATCTCGACAGGCTGGATGCCACGCTGCAAAATGCGGATACGAAGCTGGTTGCCATCGGTGAGATCGGCCTCGATCTCTATCGTGAAGATCCGCAGTTTGAGCGCCAGCAGACGATCCTGGATGCGCAGCTCCGGCTGGCAAAGCGCCACGATCTGCCGGTGATCCTCCACTCCAGACGTACCCATGACAAACTGGCGATGCACCTGAAGCGTATCGACGTGCCGCGCAGGGGCGTGGTCCATGGTTTCGCTGGAAGCCTTCAGCAGGCGCAGCGTTTTATTGAGCTGGGCTATAAGATTGGCGTCGGTGGCACCATGACCTATCCGCGTGCCAGCAAAACCCGTGATGTGATGGCGCAGCTCCCGCTGACCTCGCTCCTGCTGGAAACGGATGCGCCTGACATGCCGCTGAATGGTTTTCAGGGCCAGCCCAACCGCCCGGAGCAGGCGGCGCGCGTTTTTGATGTGCTGTGTGAGCTGCGTCAGGAGCCTGAAGATGTGATTGCCAGCGCGCTGCTGGAAAACACCCGCGCGGTCTTCGGCATCACGCTATAAATAAAGGGCCGGGCGGATCACCGTGATCTGCTGCCGTTCCAGGGCCTGCGCCAGCGGCTCGATGTCCTCCGGCGTGGCGCTCCGCCATCGCGCCGCCTCCCCGTAAACCCCATGAGCATGAAACGCGTTGATCCGCACAGGAACGTTCCCCAACGCGTGGATAAAAGCGGTCAGCGATGGCAGATGGTGCAGATAATCACACCGAGCGGGGATCACCAGCAGGCGCAGCTCCGTCAGGCGATGACGATCGGCCAGCCAGCGGATGCTCTGCTTGATCTGCGTGTTTTCGCGCCCGGTCAGAAAACGGTGATGTTCATTGCCCCAGGCTTTCAGATCCACCATCGCGCCGTCAAACACCGGTAACAGCTTTTGCCAGCCGGTTTCGCTTAACAGGCCGTTGCTGTCCACCAGGCACGTCAGATGGCGCAGGGACGGATCGGCTTTGATCGCGGTGAACAGCGCAACCAAAAACGGCAGCTGCGTGGTGGCCTCACCCCCGCTGACGGTCACGCCCTCAATAAACGGCGCGGACGTGCGAACCCGGGAGAGGATCTCCTCGACGCTATAGCGCTGCGCCATCGGCGTCGCCTGCTGCTGACACAGGTGCAGACAGGTGTCGCACTGCTGACAGTGACTCTCCTGCCACCAGACGCGCCCGGCCTGAATTGCCAGCGCATCATGAGGACAGTGGGGAACACAGTCGCCGCAGTCGTTGCAGCGCCCTATCGTCCACGGGTTGTGGCAGGTTTTGCAGCGCAGGTTACAGCCCTGGAGGAACAACGCCAGGCGGCTGCCCGGCCCGTCAACGCAGGAGAAGGATATGACCTGACTAACTAAAGCGCATCTGCTGTTCATGGCTTATCACGCGCGGCTGACGTTCCAGAATACGGGTATTGCGCGCGGCCTCCTCGCCGAGCCAGGTGGTGTTGGTGCGCGAGCCGGCCTCCCGGTATTTCTCCAGATCGGAGAGCCGCACCATATACCCGGTGACGCGCACCAGGTCGTTTCCGGCTACATTCGCGGTGAACTCACGCATACCGGCGTTGAACGCCCCCAGGCACAGCTGCACCACAGCCTGAGGATTGCGTTTAACCGTTTCCTCCAGGGTGAGAATATCGCTGATCCCCGAATGATAGTGTTTATGATGCGGCGCCACGGCCAGCAGGTGGCTGACAGGGTCCGGTTCGTCGCCGTACGGCAGACGTGCGCCCGGCGTGGTGCCAGAATCGGAACTGATCCCAGACTGGGCATGCAGCATCGCGCGGTGCTGCCAGCCGTGTTTCACCGGCGTGTTTTCAACAAACGCCGCAAGCTGTTCACTGATGCGGTAGCCCAGCGCATTGGCCTGTTCGTTCTTACCGTAACGTCCCGTAATGCCTGCTTTCTCGCACAGCACATTCACCGCTTCGGCCAGACCGTACATGCCAAACATCGGCACAAAGCGATCGGCATCAATCAGCCCCTCTTTCACCAGGAAGCTATTCTCAAAGAAGCCGGATTGTTCATATAGAAAATCGCAGCGCGCATTGATGATCGCGATTTGTTGCTGGCAGTAGTGGGGAAGGGTACGGGTGAAAAAGTCTTCCGGTGAGCGGCTGTGTTCCGCAATCGCTTTCAGGTTAAGGCGCACCAGCGTGCTGCCGCCGCCCGCCAGCGGCAGGGAGTTGTAACAGCTCACCACGCCATAGCGACCTTTTGTGAAAATTTTATCATTCACCGGGCCATTAGAAATATGCGGTTTACTACATTCACAAATGTTTTCCGCCACGCTCAGCAGCAGATCGCTGGGGGTTACATCCGGGTCGTAGATAAAGGTCAGGTTCGGCACAACCTGCTTCAGTTCGGCATCCGCGCGAAGGATGGCTCGGGTGACAGGCGTATCCGCCGGGCCGATATTGGCATGCATAAACGCATCGGGCAGGGTTCTGTCCAGGTAACGCCAGAAACGTTTTATTCGGCTATCGATTTCATCCTGTGTTAGAATTTTAACATAGGGGCTGAGTATCTCATCGAGCTGGCCCAGATAGACCGGCATCGATGTGACGGACGGAACATGGTGATAAAGGATAGTGAGCAGCGAGAGGGCATCATCCAGATCTTTCGCCCCTTCCAGCTCCAGCCATTCTGAGCCGTTAGCCAGAAATTTAGCGTAGTCCGGCAGCACGTAGCGCGGTTTGTAAGGCGCATGGCCTTCGAACATGTCGCAGATGAATCCCTCGTCCAGCGCGGCCCGGGCCGCCTCTGGCAGAGCGGGATAGGGCAGATTGTTCTCTGCTTCCAGCGCCAGAAAATGACGTTTTTGTTCCGGGGTTAACACCGGGCTGGTCACAATGTGCTGGCAACGTTGTTGCAGGGCGTCGGGCATGTTCACTTCCTTGGTTGTTCTGCGGATAGTGAACGAATTGTAGGAAGCCAGCCTGGTGGCGCTTTTGATCAGACAGGGGATATCGCCGATTTAGTCAGCAATTAACGCACTAAAATTTGAAGAAGATCTCATTACAGTAATGCAAATTTGCACACAGTTTTCATTAACTGTGATGAATGTCGAAGTGTGGATGCGGGTGAATGTTAGAATACTCACAGACCCGCAAGGTAAAATTTATACGGCACTGCCGTTGGAGAATGTTATGACCGATTTAACTGCAAGCAGCCTGCGCGCGTTGAAACTGATGGACCTGACCACCCTGAACGATGACGACACCAATGAAAAAGTCATCGCCCTGTGCCATCAGGCGAAAACGCCAGTGGGTAACACCGCCGCCGTCTGTATCTATCCGCGCTTCATCCCGATTGCCCGCAAAACGCTGAAAGAGCAGGGCACGCCGGACGTGCGCATTGCCACCGTAACCAACTTCCCGCACGGCAATGACGATATCGACATCGCGCTGGCAGAAACCCGCGCGGCGATTGCGTACGGCGCAGACGAAGTTGACGTGGTATTCCCGTACCGCGCGCTGATCGCCGGCAACGAGCAGGTCGGTTTTGACCTGGTGAAAGCCTGTAAAGACGCGTGTGCGGCGGCAAACGTGCTGCTTAAAGTGATCATCGAAACCGGCGAGCTGAAAGAAGAGGCGCTGATTCGTAAAGCGTCTGAAATCTCTATCAAAGCGGGCGCGGATTTCATTAAAACCTCTACCGGTAAAGTGCCGGTCAACGCTACCCCGGAAAGCGCACGCATCATGATGGAAGTCATCCGTGATATGGGCGTGTCCAAAACCGTTGGCTTCAAACCGGCGGGCGGCGTGCGTACCGCGGAAGACGCGCAGCAGTTCCTGGCGATTGCCGACGAGCTGTTCGGCGCCGACTGGGCTGATTCCCGCCACTACCGCTTCGGCGCGTCCAGCCTGCTGGCCAGCTTGCTGAAAGCGCTGGGTCACGGTGACGGTAAGAGCGCAAGCAGCTACTAAGTTGAATTGCCGGGTGGCGCTACGCTAACCCGGCCTACAGGATCGTAGGGCGGGTCAACATATCCGCCGCCATTCACCCGATTCCGCATGGAGGTTACCGTGTTTCTCGCACAAGAAATTATTCGTAAAAAACGTGATGGTCATGCATTAAGCGACGAAGAAATCCGCTTTTTTATCAATGGCATTCGTGATAACACCATCTCTGAAGGGCAGATTGCGGCTCTGGCGATGACCATTTTCTTCCACGATATGTCGATGCCTGAGCGCGTGTCGCTGACCATGGCGATGCGAGATTCAGGAACCGTTCTGGACTGGAAAAGCCTCAACCTTAACGGCCCAATTGTGGACAAACACTCCACCGGCGGCGTGGGCGACGTGACGTCTCTGATGCTCGGCCCAATGGTGGCGGCCTGTGGCGGTTACATCCCGATGATTTCCGGGCGCGGCCTGGGTCATACCGGCGGTACGCTCGACAAACTGGAAGCCATTCCGGGCTTCGATATCTTCCCGGATGACAACCGCTTCCGCGACATTATTAAAGACGTTGGCGTGGCGATTATCGGCCAGACCAGCTCTCTTGCTCCGGCTGACAAGCGTTTCTACGCGACGCGTGACATTACCGCGACCGTAGACTCCATCCCGCTGATCACCGCCTCTATCCTTGCCAAAAAACTGGCGGAAGGTCTGGATGCGCTGGTGATGGATGTGAAAGTGGGCAGCGGCGCGTTTATGCCAACCTATGAACTCTCTGAGGCGCTGGCCGAAGCGATCGTTGGCGTCTCCAACGGCGCGGGCGTGCGCACCACTGCACTGCTGACGGACATGAACCAGGTGCTGGCCTCCAGCGCCGGTAACGCGGTTGAAGTCCGTGAGGCCGTGCAGTTCCTCACAGGCGAATACCGTAACCCGCGCCTGTTCGATGTCACCATGGCGCTGTGCGTTGAGATGTTAATCTCCGGCAAGCTGGCCAAAGACGACGCGGAAGCCCGCGCGAAGCTTCAGGCGGTGCTGGACAACGGCAAAGCGGCGGAGATCTTTGGTCGGATGGTGGCGGCGCAGAAAGGCCCGACCGACTTCGTGGAAAACTACGCGAAATACCTGCCCACCGCGATGCTCAGCAAAGCGGTCTATGCGGACAGCGAAGGCTTTGTCTCGGCTATGGATACCCGCGCGCTCGGCATGGCTGTTGTGTCTATGGGCGGCGGTCGTCGTCAGGCATCGGACACCATTGATTACAGCGTCGGCTTTACCGATATGGCCCGTCTGGGCGACAGCGTTGACGGCCAACGTCCGCTGGCGGTGATCCACGCTAAAGATGAAGCCAGCTGGCAGGACGCGGCGAAAGCGGTGAAGGCGGCAATATCTCTTGACGATAAAGCACCGGAAACCACACCGACGGTCTATCGTCGTATCACTGAATAGCGGTATACTGATCTGATCGCATTTTTATGAAGCACTAAGTACGGAGAACAATTATGAAACGTGCATTTATTATGGTGCTGGACTCATTCGGCATCGGCGCAACCGAAGATGCAGAACGATTTGGTGACGTGGGTTCCGATACCCTTGGTCACATCGCGGAAGCCTGTGCAAAAGGCGAAGCGGACAACGGTCGTAAAGGCCCTCTGAACCTGCCAAACCTGACCCGTCTGGGGCTGGTAAAAGCGCATGAAGGCTCTACCGGTAAGATCGCAGCCGGTATGGACGGTAACGCGGAAGTGGTGGGCGCCTACGCGTGGGCGCACGAGCTCTCTTCCGGGAAAGATACTCCGTCCGGTCACTGGGAAATTGCCGGCGTGCCGGTGCTGTTTGACTGGGGTTACTTTTCCGATCACGAGAACAGCTTCCCGCAGGAGCTGCTCGATAAGCTGGTGAAGCGCGCCAACCTGCCGGGCTACCTCGGCAACTGCCACTCTTCCGGTACCGTGATTCTGGATCAGCTCGGCGAAGAGCATATGAAAACCGGCAAGCCGATTTTCTATACCTCTGCTGACTCCGTGTTCCAGATCGCCTGCCATGAAGAGACGTTTGGCCTGGATAAACTGTACGAGCTGTGCGAGATCGCCCGTGAAGAGCTGACCGAAGGCGGCTACAACATTGGCCGCGTTATCGCGCGTCCGTTTATCGGCGACAAAGCGGGTAACTTCCAGCGTACCGGCAACCGTCACGATCTGGCCGTGGAGCCACCGGCGCCGACCGTGCTGCAAAAACTCGTCGACGAGAAAGACGGCCACGTGGTTTCCGTGGGTAAAATCGCGGACATTTACGCCAACTGCGGCATTACCAAAAAGGTCAAAGCGACCGGTCTGGATGCGCTGTTCGACGCCACCATCAAAGAGATGAAAGAAGCGGGCGATAAGACCATTGTCTTCACCAACTTCGTGGACTTCGACTCCTCCTGGGGCCACCGTCGCGACGTCGCCGGGTATGCTGCGGGTCTGGAGCTGTTTGACCGCCGTCTGCCAGAGCTGATGGAGCTGGTGGGGGAAGATGACATTCTGATCCTGACCGCTGACCATGGCTGTGACCCGACCTGGACCGGTACCGACCACACCCGTGAGCACATTCCGGTGCTGGTGTACGGCCCGAAAGTCAAACCGGGCTCGCTGGGTCACCGTGAGACCTTCGCGGACATCGGCCAGACGATTGCGAAATACTTTGGTACGTCTGACATGGAATATGGCAAGGCTATGTTCTAAACGGATTGGGTGCGGCCTGATGCCCTCACCCCGGCCCTCTCCCACCGGGAGAGGGAGAAACAGAATGTAGGCCGGGTAAGGCGTAGCCGCCACCCGGCAAAAACAACAATGTAAAAGGAACTGAAGATGGCAACTCCTCACATTAATGCAGAAATGGGTGATTTCGCTGACGTCGTATTGATGCCGGGCGACCCGCTGCGCGCGAAGCACATTGCAGAAACCTTCCTCGAAGACGTGCGTGAAGTGAACAACGTGCGCGGCATGCTGGGCTTCACCGGCACCTATAAAGGCCGCAAAATCTCCGTGATGGGTCACGGCATGGGTATCCCATCCTGCTCCATCTACACCAAAGAGCTGATCACCGATTTCGGCGTGAAGAAAATCATCCGTGTCGGCTCCTGCGGCGCAGTGCGCATGGACGTTAAGCTGCGTGACGTGGTGATCGGCATGGGCGCGTGCACCGACTCTAAAGTCAACCGCATTCGCTTTAAAGATCATGATTTTGCAGCCATCGCTGACTTTGACATGGTGCGTAACGCGGTTGACGCGGCAAAAGCGCTGGGCGTTGACGCGCGCGTGGGCAACCTGTTCTCTGCCGATCTGTTCTACTCGCCAGAAGGCGACATGTTCGACGTGATGGAAAAATACGGCATTCTGGGCGTGGAAATGGAAGCGGCCGGTATCTACGGCGTGGCGGCTGAATTCGGTGCGAAAGCGCTGACCATCTGCACCGTGTCTGACCACATCCGTACCCACGAGCAGACTACCGCTGCCGAGCGTCAGACCACCTTCAACGACATGATCAAAATCGCGCTGGAATCCGTTCTGCTCGGCGATAAAGAGTAATACCTGTTGTGCCGGGTGGCGGCTTCGCCTGACCCGGCCAGCGGTTTTACAGGCCCGCTAAGCAGAGCGCCAGCGGGCTTTTTTATTAGCGTACTGCCTGCGCAATCCACGCCGATAACTCCCGCAACTCTTGTTCCTGTTCCGGAAAATCAACACGTAACGCGTCACACTCCTGTTGCAGCATATCTGCCCGATAGAGACAGCCCTGCAAACGTGCAGCCAGCGCTTCTAACGGTGCCGGATTAAGACTATCCGTAAATACCTGAGTACGAGAGATATGGCCTTTCTCGACGTCAAAGTGCAGCTCAACGCCGCCCCAGGTAAATCGCTCATCCAGCAGGTGTGAAAACGCCGGTGCCTGACCGAAATTCCACTCCCAGCTGCTCTGGCGGGCGAAGGTTTCCGCGAAGTTTGGCAGATCCGGGGTTTTATCCGGAGAAATCACCTCGGCTTCTACGCGTTCACCGTAATGCCTGAAAAAGGCCTCGCGGATCGCATCGCAAATGCGTTCATGGGTAATCCCCGGCAGGAGCTCCACCAGATTCGCCACGCGACCGCGCACGGAGGTAATTCCCTTAGCCTGGAGCTTTTTCTTGTCCGGATTCAGATAGTTTGCCAGACGGCTCAGATCGGCATTCAGCAATAATGTGCCGTGGTGGAATCCGCGATCCATCGTTTCGCGGTAGGCTGAGCCTGACACTTTCCGGTCGCCTTCAGGCGTTTTCACGACCAGATCGTTACGTCCCGAGGCTTCAGCCGTCACGCCGAGTGAATTGAGCGCGTTAAGCACAATGGAGGTCGAGATGGTTTTGTCGTATTCCGGCTTGCCCGCCATAAAGGTAAAGCAGGTGTTGCCCAGATCGTGAAACACCGCACCGCCGCCGCTGCTGCGGCGCGCCAGGCGGACGTTGTCCTCTTCCATACGGCGGGTGTTACACTCTTTCCACGGATTTTGCGCGCGACCAATAACGACCGTATCGGCGTTGCGCCAGAGAAACAGGACGCGCTGGGTGGCAGGCATCTGGCGGAAGATGCACTCTTCCACCGCCAGGTTAAACCAGGGATCGTAAGAGTCAGAGATTAGCAGGCGTAACGTCGACATGGCAGATTTCCTTTTCCGAATCATCCGCCTACTTTATCATTATTCTTTCTTCTCGCTCTCTTCCTCTTCGGGAACCGACTTGCTGGCGGTTAACAGGAACGGCGACTGCTGCCAGCGGGTGCGTTTGCCCTGGAGCAGCGTGCGCGCCAGTACCACGCCAATCGCCAGCGAGAGCAGCAGCATCAGGCGCAAAATATTGGTGGTGTTATCCACCTGTTTGGCTTCGGTTGGCAGGGTGTGGGTGTCGAGTGTCAGACGTAAATAGCCGAGCGGACCATTCTTGCCCTGAATGGGTTCGACGATTTGTTGGTTGAAATAACCCCCGGCTTTTTTGCCATCCAGCGCCAGCCTGTCGCGCACGTCGACATGCTCACCCGCGCGGGCAATCAGGTCGCCCTGTTCATCGTACACGCCCGCATCCAGAATGCGGCTGTTTTCCGTAAGCTGGCGCAATACCTGGGCTATTCGCTTATCATCCGGCGTTTCGGTGCGCATAGACGGCGCAACGTTGAGCGTCACCTGGCGCGCCAGCGTCCGGGCCAGTTCCTCAAACTGCGGGTTACGCTGTCGTTGGTGATTCTGGCTAAACCAGGATGCCCCCTGCATCAGCGCCACTAATAGTGCGAGACAGATCAGGACAATCACGGCGCGATGAAGCCGGAATTTCAGTTTTGCGCGAGCCATATTCCACCTGCTTAAAATTTACGGCTTAATGTTGCCAGAAGTGATGGTTACAGGGTAGCCTCATGCGTTATTTTCCCTCTGGAACCTTCCGGCGCGAACGAAATTACAGGAGCTTCAATGCCGAACATTACCTGGTGCGACCTGCCAACGGATGTCTCTTTATGGCCAGGATTGCCGCTCTCTTTAAGTGGCGATGAGGTGATGCCTCTCGATTACCACGCTGGCCGTAGCGGCTGGCTGCTGTACGGACGCGGCCTGGATAAGCAACGCCTCACCCAGTATCAAACCAAACTGGGCGCAGCGATGGTCATCGTTGCGGCCTGGTGCGTGGAAGATTATCAGGTTATTCGCCTGGCGGGTTCCCTGACGCAGCGCGCCACGCGTCTGGCGCACGACGCCGGGCTGGACGTTGCCCCCCTCGGCAAAATTCCGCACCTGAAAACGCCCGGCCTGCTGGTAATGGACATGGACTCCACCGCCATTCAGATCGAATGTATTGACGAGATTGCTAAACTGGCGGGCAGCGGCGAGCTGGTGGCGGAAGTCACCGAGCGCGCGATGCGCGGCGAGCTGGATTTTACCGCCAGCCTGAGACAGCGCGTGGCGACCCTGAAGGGGGCCGATGCTAACATTTTGCGTCAGGTGCGCGATGAACTGCCCCTGATGCCTGGGCTGACGCAGCTGGTGCTCAAGCTGGAGACGCTCGGCTGGAAAGTGGCGATTGCCTCCGGCGGGTTCACCTTCTTTGCCGACTACCTGCGTGACAAGCTGCGTCTGACCACCGTGGTGGCAAACGAGCTGGAGATCATGGACGGCAAACTCACCGGACAGGTCATCGGCGACATCGTGGATGCGCAGTACAAAGCCAATACGCTGACGCGTCTGGCGGAGAAATATGCCATTCCGGTCGAGCAGACCGTCGCCATCGGCGATGGCGCGAACGATCTGCCGATGATCAAAGTTGCCGGGCTGGGTATTGCCTACCATGCCAAGCCGAAAGTGAATGAAAAGACGGAAGTCACTATCCGTCATGCTGATCTGATGGGGGTGTTCTGCATTCTCTCCGGCAGCATTAATCAAAAATAGCGGCCTGCTTTTGTAGGCCGGGTAAGCGTCAGCGCCACCCGGCGCGCAGACCGCACAGAAATAACGAGGTAAACCGTGGCGAAAGCTCCAAAACGCGCATTTGTCTGTAATGAATGTGGTGCGGATTATCCGCGCTGGCAGGGGCAATGCAGCGCCTGCCATGCCTGGAACACCATCACCGAAGTGCGTGGTGTGGCGGCTTCGCCGAGCGTGGCCCGCAATGAACGGCTGAGCGGCTATGCGGGCAATGCAGGCGTGTCGAAGGTACAAAAACTTTCGGATATCAGCCTGGAAGCGCTGCCGCGCTTTTCCACCGGATTCAAAGAATTTGACCGCGTGCTCGGCGGTGGCGTAGTGCCGGGCAGCGCCATTCTGATCGGCGGTAACCCGGGCGCGGGTAAATCGACCCTGCTGCTGCAAACGCTCTGCAAGCTCGCCGAACAGATGAAAACCCTGTACGTCACGGGGGAAGAATCACTTCAGCAGGTGGCGATGCGCGCGCACCGCCTCGGCCTGCCGACCGGCAATCTGAATATGCTTTCGGAAACCAGCATCGAGCAGATCTGCATGATCGCCGAAGAAGAGCAGCCGAAGCTGATGGTGATTGACTCCATTCAGGTGATGCATATGGCTGACATTCAGTCGTCACCGGGAAGCGTGGCGCAGGTGCGTGAAACCGCGGCCTACCTGACGCGCTTTGCCAAAACGCGCGGCGTGGCGATTGTGATGGTTGGTCATGTGACCAAAGACGGCTCGCTGGCGGGACCGAAAGTGCTTGAACACTGTATCGACTGCTCGGTGATGCTCGATGGCGATGCGGATTCCCGTTTTCGTACCCTGCGCAGCCATAAAAACCGCTTTGGCGCGGTGAATGAGCTGGGCGTGTTTGCCATGACCGAGCAGGGGCTTCGCGAAGTCAGCAACCCGTCGGCCATCTTCCTGAGCCGTGGCGACGAGATCACGTCCGGTAGTTCGGTGATGGTGCTGTGGGAGGGGACGCGTCCGCTGCTGGTTGAAATTCAGGCGCTGGTGGATCAATCGATGATGGGCAACCCGCGGCGCGTGGCGGTCGGTCTGGAACAGAACCGCCTGGCGATCCTGCTGGCGGTGCTGCACCGTCACGGCGGTCTGCAAATGGCGGATCAGGATGTGTTCGTCAACGTGGTTGGTGGGGTGAAGGTTACGGAAACCAGCGCGGACCTGGCGCTGCTGCTGGCGATGGTCTCCAGCCTGCGCGACAGGCCGTTGCCGCAGGATCTGGTGGTGTTTGGCGAGGTGGGGCTGGCCGGCGAGATCCGCCCGGTGCCGAGCGGTCAGGAGCGTATCTCCGAAGCGGCAAAACATGGCTTCCGCCGCGCGATTGTTCCGGCCGCCAACGTGCCGAAAAAAATCCCGGAAGGGATGCAGGTTTTTGGCGTTAAAAAACTCGCAGATGCGTTAAATGTCTTTGACGACTTATAATTACGTATTCGATTTTGCAGGAGGCACCGTAATTTATGTCATCATTTGACTACATCAAGACCGCTATCCGCCAGAAGGGCTGCACGTTGCAGCAGGTGGCGGACGCCAGCGGCATGACCAAGGGCTATCTGAGCCAACTGCTGAACGCCAAAATCAAAAGCCCCAGCGCGCAGAAGCTGGAAGCGCTGCACCGTTTTCTGGGGCTTGAATTTCCGCGGATGCAAAAGAACATTGGCGTGGTGTTCGGTAAGTTCTACCCGCTGCATACCGGGCATATCTATCTGATCCAGCGCGCCTGTAGCCAGGTCGACGAACTGCATATCATCATGGGTTATGATGAAACCCGCGATCGCCAGCTGTTTGAAGACAGCGCCATGTCGCAGCAGCCCACCGTGCCGGACCGCCTGCGCTGGCTGCTTCAGACCTTTAAGTACCAGAAAAATATACGCATTCATGCTTTTAACGAAGAGGGCATGGAACCGTACCCGCACGGCTGGGACGTGTGGAGCAACGGCATCAAAGCGTTTATGGAAGAGAAGGGCATTGCGCCTAACTGGATCTACACCTCTGAAGAGTCCGACGCGCCGCAGTTCCGTGAGCATCTGGGCATTGAGACGGTGCTGATCGATCCTAAACGCACCTTCATGAACATCAGCGGGGCGCAGATCCGCGAGAACCCGTTCCGTTACTGGGACTACATCCCGACCGAGGTGAAGCCGTTCTTCGTGCGTACGGTGGCGATCCTCGGCGGCGAGTCGAGCGGGAAATCGACGCTGGTAAATAAGCTGGCTAACATCTTCAATACCACCAGTGCGTGGGAGTATGGCCGCGATTACGTCTTCTCACACCTTGGCGGCGACGAGATGGCGTTGCAGTATTCCGACTACGATAAAATCGCGCTCGGTCATGCCCAGTACATTGATTTTGCGGTGAAATACGCCAATAAAGTCGCCTTTATTGATACCGATTTCGTCACCACGCAGGCGTTCTGCAAAAAGTACGAAGGGCGCGAGCACCCGTTTGTGCAGGCGCTGATTGACGAATACCGCTTTGATCTGGTGATCCTGCTGGAAAACAACACCCCATGGGTTGCCGACGGCATGCGCAGCCTGGGCAGCTCGGTGGACAGGCGGGAGTTCCAGACCATGCTGGTAGAGATGCTTAACGAGAACAACGTTGAGTTTGTGCATGTGGAAGAGTCGGACTACGATTCCCGCTTCCTGCGCTGCGTCGAGCTGGTGAATGAGATGATGGGGGAGCAGGGTTAATAACTTCCCCTCTCCCACCAGGAGAGGGGACTTTAATCTCCCTCTCCCAAAGGGAGAGGGCCGGGGTGAGGGAATCAGTCCACTCAATACTCAACCACCACCTTCCCACGCATATGCCCCTCCAGTACCCTGCGGTGCGCTTCGGTAATGCTTTCCACGCTTAGCCCGTGCAGCGTTTCGCTGAGCGAGCTTTCCACCACGCCGTTATCCACCAGCTTCGCCACCTCATCTAAAATCTCACCCTGACGCGCCATATCCGCAGTCTGGTACATGCTACGGGTGTACATAAACTCCCAGTGCAGGGCGGCAGATTTGGACTTCAGCTTGTCCTGGTTCAGCGGATGCGCGTTTTCAACGATGGAACAAATGTCTCCCTGAGGGGCAATCAGATCGCTGACCGCATCCCAGTGCCCGTCGGTATCGTTGAGGATAAAAATGTAATCCACAAAGGTGAGCCCCTGTTTCGCCAGTTCTCCCTTCAGGTCGCGGTAATTTACAACAATGTCAGCCCCGCGATCGCGACACCACCGGGCGGAATCTTCTCGTGAAGCGGTTGCGACGATCTTCACCTTGCTGTTGTGCTTCGCAAACGGGATCGCCAGCGATCCGACTCCACCCGCGCCGCCAATTATCAGCAGCGTTTTATCTGCGTCGGCATCCTGAATCTTCAGCCGTTCAAACAGGCCTTCCCACGCGGTGAGCGCCGTCAGCGGCAATGCAGCCGCGGCGGCCCAGTCAAGGCTTGCAGGCTTGTGCCCGACAATACGCGCATCGATCAGCTGGTGCGTGGTATTACTGCCCGGACGGGTGATATCCCCCGCGTACCACACTTCGTCACCCGGTTTGAATCCGGTGACGCCAGCCCCAACGGCTTGTACGATACCGCTGGCATCCCACCCGAGAATGCGCGGCTCCTTCAGTCCGCTTTTGGCAATGCCTGCATGTACCTTGGTGTCCACCGGGTTTACGGAGACGGCTTTTACCTCCACCAGCAGATCGTGTTCACCGGGCTGCGGCATCGGCGGAGTGATTTCAACGAAGGTGGACGGATTTTCCGGGTTAACGGCAATGGCTTTCACTGACATGGTGTGCTCCTCAATGGCATGCGTTTTGTTGAGGCTAGTCTATTAAGTGGTCAGCTGCATGATAAGATGGACAATCCAGAACTCAGCGTTCGTACAGGTGAACAATCA
Source organism: Enterobacter cloacae complex sp. ECL72 (assembly GCF_019056635.1). Classification (NCBI taxonomy): domain Bacteria; kingdom Pseudomonadati; phylum Pseudomonadota; class Gammaproteobacteria; order Enterobacterales; family Enterobacteriaceae; genus Enterobacter; species Enterobacter cloacae complex sp. ECL72. Next base: position 175,295 of record NZ_CP077659.1, read on the forward strand.
TGTTTAAACAGCTTCAGGATATGGCGCTGTTTGCGCTGGTGGCCGAGATGGGCAGCTTTACCGCGGCGGCGCAGAAGGCGGAACTGCCGAAATCCAGCGTCAGCCAGCGGATTAGCCAGCTGGAGCAGCAGGTGGGGATCCGTCTGTTGAATCGCACCACGCGCAGGATCAGCCTGACGTTTGCAGGCGAGCACTATCTGGTGCACTGTCGTGAAATGCTGGCGGCCAGCGAGCGCGCGGAGTATGCCATTCAGCGGCTGCGCGAAAACCCCAGCGGGCGGCTGCGGATCACCTGTCCGGCGGGAATTGGCGCGACGCTGCTGGCGCATATGAATGCCGAGTTCCAGCTTCGCTATCCGGACGTGTCGCTGGATGTGTCGATCTCAGACGACGTGGTGGATCTGGTCGAGTCTGGCTTTGACGTGGCGCTGCGCACCGGCAAACCGCAGGATTCTTCCCTGATTGGCCGCATGATTGGGCACTGTCCGCGCTACATGCTGGCCTCGCCCCACTACCTGGCGCGTCGGGCGCCGTTAATCCATCCCCGACAGCTGGTGGAGCACCGCTGCATTACGCACCGGGCATGGTCGGAGTGGCTTCTGCGAAGCGAGAGTGAGGATTATCGGTATCTGCCGGATAACGCCCATATGACCGATAACCTGGTGTACGCCCGGGAATGCGCCATTGCCGGGGCGGGGATCACGCTGTTACCCGCATTCCTGCTGGAAGATAAGATCGAAAAGGGCGCGCTGGTGAAGGTGCTGCCGGCGTGGAGCGTTGAGGGAAACGATCTCTGGCTGGCCTACCCGAGCCGTAAGCTCAATTCGCCTGCGCTGATGAGCTATATCGACTTTGCGATGCAGTTTGATGAGGTGAAGCGGTATTACGTGGGCAAATAAAAAAGCCGGGTGGCGGCTTCGCCTTACCCGGCCTACACACTGTGCGGCCTGATGCCCTCACCCTGGCCCTCTCCCACGGGGAGAGGGTACAAACATAAAAAACGGCAACCGAAGTTGCCGTTTTGCTTTTATTTCGCAATACGCTTGTACTTAATACGCTTCGGCTCCAGCGCGTCTGCGCCCAGCGTGCGTTTCTTGTACTCTTCGTATTCGGTGAAGTTACCTTCGAAGAACTCCACCTTACCTTCGTCCTGGTAGTCCAGGATGTGGGTTGCGATGCGGTCCAGGAACCAGCGGTCGTGCGAGATAACCATCGCGCAGCCCGGGAACTCCAGCAGGGCGTTTTCCAGCGCGCGCAGGGTTTCGATGTCCAGGTCGTTGGTAGGTTCATCAAGCAGCAGAACGTTGCCGCCAACCTGGAGCAGCTTCGCCAGGTGCAGACGACCGCGCTCACCGCCGGACAGCTCGCCCACGCGTTTGCCCTGGTCAGTGCCCTTAAAGTTAAAGCGGCCAACGTAAGCGCGGCTTGGCATCTCGGTGTTGCCGATACGCATGATATCCAGACCGCCGGAAACCTCTTCCCACACGGTTTTGCTGTTATCCATTGCGTCGCGGAACTGGTCCACGGAAGCCAGCTTCACGGTTTCACCCAAGGTGATAGAGCCGCTGTCAGGCTGTTCCTGACCGGACATCATGCGGAACAGGGTTGATTTACCTGCGCCGTTCGGACCGATGATGCCAACGATAGCGCCTTTCGGCACGGAGAAGGTCAGGTCGTCGATCAGCAGACGGTCGCCGTAGGACTTACGCAGGTTGGTCACTTCAACCACTTTATCCCCCAGACGAGCTCCAGGTGGAATAAACAGTTCGTTGGTTTCGTTACGTTTCTGGTATTCAGTGTTGTTCAGCTCTTCGAAGCGTGCCAGACGGGCTTTGCCCTTGGACTGACGGCCTTTCGCGCCCTGACGCACCCACTCCAGCTCTTTCTCGATAGACTTACGACGCGCCGCTTCCTGAGATGCTTCCTGCGCCAGACGCTGATCTTTCTGCTCCAGCCAGGAGGAGTAGTTGCCTTCCCACGGAATACCTTCGCCGCGGTCCAGCTCCAGGATCCAGCCCGCAACGTTGTCGAGGAAGTAACGGTCGTGGGTAATCGCCACCACGGTGCCTTCGAAGTCGTGCAGGAAGCGCTCCAGCCACGCCACGGATTCCGCATCCAGGTGGTTGGTAGGTTCGTCGAGCAGCAGCATGTCTGGTTTTTCCAGCAGCAGGCGGCACAGCGCCACGCGGCGGCGTTCACCACCGGACAGGTTAGCGATTTTCGCATCCCAGTCTGGCAGACGCAGGGCATCGGCCGCGCGCTCCAGCTGCACGTTCAGGTTGTGACCGTCGTGCGCCTGGATAATCTCTTCATATTTGCCCTGCTGAGCGGCCAGTTTGTCGAAGTCCGCATCCGGCTCGGCGTATTTGGCATACACTTCATCCAGACCCTTCAGGGCGTTAACCACCTCGGATACCGCTTCTTCAACGGATTCACGCACGGTGTGTTCCGGGTTCAGCTGGGGTTCCTGCGGCAGGTAGCCGATCTTAATGCCAGGCTGCGGACGGGCTTCACCTTCGATGTCTGTATCGATGCCGGCCATGATGCGCAGCAGGGTGGACTTACCGGCACCGTTGAGACCCAGAACACCGATTTTTGCGCCCGGGAAGAAGCTCAGCGAGATATTTTTAAGAATATGACGTTTCGGCGGGACAACTTTGCCGACACGATGCATGGTATAAACGAATTGAGCCACGTTGGACTTCGCCTCTTTTATCGTGATGAGAATGAATTTCAGCCTCGAAGTGTAGCCTTTTTCACGCCCTAATCCCAGCCAGGAACGTCGGGAGTGTTAAAACGCGCAAGAAAGGTAAAAAAGTGTCCATGACGTGGCGCGTTGTGGGATGCCTGGTTAGCATAAGTTGATGTAACTTTGACGTGGCAAGACGCTGCAACTGACGAAAAACAATGAGGAAGAGCTTGTGGAAAAAGCCAAACGGGTGGTCTGGCGTCTGCTGGCTGCCAGCGTATGCGTAATGGCGGTAAGCCAGGCGGTGCATGCCGATTCACTGGATGAACAACGTAACCGCTATGCCCAGATTAAACAGGCATGGGACAACAAGCAGATGGATACCGTGCAGGCGCTGATGCCGACGCTGAAGGATTATCCGCTGTATCCGTATCTTGAGTATCGTCAGATCACGGACGATCTCATGAATCAACCGACCGTCACCGTGAATAACTTCATTCAGGCGAACCCGACCCTGCCGCCTGCGCGCACCCTGAAGTCCCGGTTTGTGAACGAGCTGGCCCGTCGCGAAGACTGGCGCGGCCTGCTGGCCTTCAGCCCGGATAAACCGGGCGCGACGGAAGCGCAGTGTAATTACTATTATGCGAAATGGGCGACCGGTCAGCAGGAGGAAGCCTGGACCGGCGCGAAAGAGCTGTGGCTGACGGGCAAAAGCCAGCCAAACGCCTGTGACCCGCTGTTCAGCGCCTGGCGCGCCTCGGGCAAGCAGGATCCGCTCTCTTACCTGGAACGTATTCGCCTGGCGATGAAGGCCGGAAACACCCGGCTGGTCACAGTGCTGGCGGGCCAGATGCCCGCAGATTATCAGACTATTGCGTCTGCCGTTATCAGTCTGGCAAACGATCCCAATACCGTGCTGACGTTTGCGCGTACTACCGGCGCGACCGATTTTACCCGCCAGATGGCGGCGGTGGCCTTTGCCAGCGTGGCGCGTGATGATGTGGAAAACGCCCGGCTGATGATCCCGCAGCTGGTGCAGGCCCAGCAGCTTAATGACGATCAAACTCAGGAGCTGCGCGATATCGTTGCATGGCGACTGATGGGGACAGATGTCACCGACGAACAGGCGCGCTGGCGTGACGATGCGGTGATGCGTTCGAACTCTGTCTCGCTGGTGGAGCGTCGCGTGCGCATGGCGCTGGGAACGGGCGATCGTCGTGGCCTCAATACCTGGCTGGCGCGTCTGCCGATGGATGCCAAAGAGAAAGATGAATGGCGTTACTGGCAGGCGGACATGCTGCTGGAACGTGGTCGTGAAGATGAAGCCAAAGAGATCCTCCACTCCCTGATGCAGCAGCGTGGATTCTACCCGATGGCGGCGGCGCAGCGTCTGGGCGAGGAGTACACCCTGAAGATCGACAAAGCGCCAGCCAACGCGAACCCGGCGCTGACGCAGGGGCCGGAAATGGCGCGCGTGCGCGAGCTGATGTACTGGAATCTGGATAATACCGCGCGCAGCGAATGGGCGAATCTGGTCACCAGCCGTACCACCGATGAGAAAGCGCAGCTTGCCCGCTATGCATTTGATAATCGCTGGTGGGATCTGAGCGTGCAGGCGACGATCGCCGGCAAACTGTGGGATCATCTCGAAGAGCGTTTCCCGCTGGCTTATAAGGATCTGTTCGATCGCTACACCAGCGGCAAAGATATTCCGCAAAGCTACGCGATGGCCATTGCCCGTCAGGAGAGCGCCTGGAACCCGAAAGTGCGTTCTCCGGTGGGTGCCAGCGGCCTGATGCAGATTATGCCGGGTACCGCGACGCACACGGTGAAGATGTTTAATATTCCAGGCTACAGCAGCCCGTCCCAGCTGCTGGATCCGGAGACTAACATCAACATCGGTACCAGCTACTTGCAGTACGTCTATCAGCAGTTCGGTAATAACCGTATCTTCGCGTCAGCGGCGTACAACGCCGGGCCTGGCCGCGTGCGGACATGGCTTGGCAACAGCGCAGGGCGCATCGACGCCGTGGCGTTTGTCGAGAGCATTCCGTTCTCGGAAACGCGCGGCTATGTGAAGAATGTGCTGGCTTATGACGCCTACTATCGCTACTTCATGGGGCAGAAAGATACCCTGATGAGCGATGCCGAGTGGCAGAGACGTTACTGATCGGCGCGGGTTGTGTTATGCTGTACTCGCTAATGAGTACAAGAGGCAGCATAACATGACCCAGCATTCCCCGTATTCCTCGGCCATGGCCGAACAGCGTCATCAGGAGTGGCTTCGTTTTGTGGAGTTGCTCCGCCAGTCTTACGACAAAGATCTGCATTTACCGTTACTACAGCTGATGCTGACGCCCGATGAACGCGAAGCGCTGGGCACGCGGGTACGCATTATTGAGGAACTGCTGCGCGGCGAAATGAGCCAGCGCGAGCTGAAAAACGAGCTGGGCGCGGGTATTGCGACCATCACCCGTGGTTCAAACAGCCTGAAGTCGGCGCCGGTTGAACTGCGTCAGTGGCTGGAAGCGGTATTGCTGAAAAACGCCGGATGACGGCTTCGCCTTATCCGGCCTGCAAACTTAACGATAAATCGCGTTATGGAACGGACTTAACGCCAGAATAACGGCCTGGTGGTAAACGCCTGAACGCGTAAGCTTGCCACCCGTAAAGACGCCAATCGCCCCCTCTTTACGACCAATTTCATCAATGCCGGTGTAGTGCGACATTACCGGCCCCAGCGCCTCACCCGCGCGGACTTTCTCCAGTATGACTTCCGGCAGCGGCAGCGTGGCAGAACGCGCTTCGCCGCGCTGCTCACGGCTTTCGATGACAACCCAGCTGAAGGTCGCCCCTTCGTCGATGCCTGCTTCAATCGCGACCCAGAAGTCAGCGTCTGGCGCGGCGGCTTTTGCATTCGCCACGCGATTTCGTGCGCCAGCGCGTGTTTCCTCGCTGCCAAACGGCTGTTCCGGCACACCGCTCTCGACGCCGACGGCGTCAATATGGCAGGATCCTTCGCCGAAGATCTCTTCAAATGCCCTTAGAATTGCCTGAATTTTGGCAGGATTGGTGGTAGCAGAGACAACATGGTGCATAATTAAGCTCGATTTAAAAAATTCATCGCAGTATAACGGAAAAAAAGTATGTTACAGGTATACCTTGTTCGCCACGGTGAAACGCAGTGGAACGCCGAGCGACGTATTCAAGGCCAGTCAGATAGTCCTCTCACCGACAAAGGCGTGCAGCAAGCGTGGCAGGTGGCGGAGCGCGCCAGAACGCTGGGTATCACTCACGTCATCTCCAGTGATTTAGGCCGCACGCAGCAGACGGCACGCATCATCGCCGATGCCTGTGGCTGCGACGTGACCCTCGAACCGCGTCTGCGCGAGCTGGATATGGGCGTGCTGGAAAAACGTCCTATCGATACGCTGACGGAAACCGAAGAAGGCTGGCGCCGCACGCTGGTGAACGGCACTGAAGATGGTCGCATCCCTGAAGGGGAATCCATGCAGGAGCTGAGCGTGCGCATGCATGCCGCGCTGGCCGAGTGCCTGAAACTCCCGGCAGGTAGCCGACCGCTGCTGGTTAGCCACGGTATCGCGCTGGGTTGCCTGGTGAGCACCATTCTGGGACTGCCGGCTTACGCCGAACGCCGTTTGCGTCTGCGCAACTGTTCCATTTCCCGTATCGACTATCAGGAAAGTGCCTGGCTGGCATCGGGGTGGGTAGTTGAGATGGCAGGGGACATTTCGCATCTTGATGCCCCTGCTCTGGACGAATTGCAGCGTTAACGACGTACCGGAATCAGGAATTCCATACGCAGATTGATAGGGCCTTCTTCCGGTTTAGCATCTTGCGCCGGATAGTAGCGCTCAATGTCCTGACCTTTACGGCGATTCAGATTCAGCATCGGCATGCAGGTCCCGTAAACGGTCAGGATGAACTCCTGAACGCCCGTTCCTAAACCTTCGTATGAGAACATCACATACTCGCCGCCTTCCAGCACGACAGGCTTCGAGCCATGAATGTAACCGTTCGCCATGTCAGGCGTCAGCGCCGTGGTATAGAACACCTCCTGCTCGTCGTCTTTTTCCTGGCTGGGATGCGTTTCGTTCAGGCCATACAGAATCGGCGGGAGCGCCGGAGCATGGCTTAAAAATTCGCGCCAGAACTGAACGCGCATCTGATGGCGGAACTCGGAGATCTGCTCCAGGGAACAGGAGTAGCTCTGCGTGGTGCCGACCAGGTGCGTTTCCGGCAGGGTGATGATTTCATATTTTGGCATCGCAAACTCGCCCAGACGCAGCGGCGGACGCATACCAAAGGAGCTCCAGTCCGGCGAGCGGCGATAAAGCGCTGGCGTTAACGAGAACTGTTTTTTAAAGGCGCGGGTGAAGGTTTGCTGTGAATCGAAGCGATATTGCAGGGCAATATCCAGGATTGGTCGCGCGGTCAGGCGCAACGCGACAGCAGACTTTGATAAACGACGTGCGCGAATATAGGCACCGATAGCATGACCGGTGACATCCTTGAACATCCTTTGCAGATGCCACTTGGAATAGCCTGCTTTTGCCGCCACATTATCCAGTGACAAAGGCTGGTCGAGATGACCTTCCAGCCAGGTGAGCAGGTCGCGAATAATTCCAGCCTGATCCATATACTATCCTCATCCTTAAAACTGCCGCAGGTGCCTGTTTACAGGTTAGCGGATAATAGCATTTTTTGACGTTTTAGCATTCAGTGTTTTTTTTGCGCATAAATGCTTTTTGTAGTGATTTATGTGCGGATATATTCTAATCCTGTGATCTTGCTACATTTTTATCTAACCTGTTGAATAATCGCTCAGCGTAATTTTTATGAATGGTAACAATATGAAATACAAGGTTTTAGTCTTTACAGCACTGGCGCTGATGGCAGGGCGCGTGGCACAGGCGGAGCAAATTGGCTCCGTGGATACTGTGTTTAAAATGTTTGGGCCGGACCACAAAATTGTGGTGGAAGCCTTTGACGATCCGGACGTTAAAAACGTCACCTGCTATGTCAGCCGGGCAAAGACCGGCGGGATTAAAGGCGGCCTGGGGCTGGCTGAAGACACGTCTGACGCGGCCATCTCCTGCCAGCAGGTTGGCCCGGTGGAATTGAGTGACAAAATCAAAAACGGCAAAGCGCAGGGCGACGTCGTATTCCAGAAACGGACCTCGCTGGTGTTCAAAAAGCTACAGGTGGTCCGTTTTTATGACGCGAAGCGTAACACCCTGGCTTATCTGGCTTATTCCGACAAAGTCGTGGACGGCTCACCGAAAAACGCGATAAGCGCGGTACCGATTATGCCGTGGCATTGATAAAAAAAACGGCGCAAATGCGCCGTTTTTTACTGCGTGACGGGAGAATTACTCCTGGAGGTCACCGCAGAAACGATAGCCTTCACCATGGATCGTGGCGATGATTTCCGGCGTATCCGGCGTAGATTCGAAGTGCTTACGAATACGACGGATGGTTACGTCAACGGTACGATCGTGTGGCTTCAACTCACGACCGGTCATTTTCTTCAGCAGTTCTGCACGGGACTGAATCTTGCCCGGGTTCTCGCAGAAGTGCAGCATCGCGCGGAATTCACTGCGCGGCAGTTTGTACTGCTCACCGTTCGGGCTAATCAGCGAACGGCTATTGATATCAAGTTCCCAGCCGTTGAATTTGTAGCTGTCGACGCTACGACGCTCTTCACTTACCGTACCCAGATTCATGGTGCGGGACAGCAGGTTGCGTGCACGAATGGTTAACTCGCGAGGGTTGAACGGCTTGGTGATGTAGTCATCCGCGCCGATTTCCAGACCAAGAATTTTATCAACCTCGTTGTCACGGCCCGTCAGGAACATCAACGCGACGTTCGCCTGTTCACGCAGTTCGCGCGCCAGAAGAAGCCCGTTTTTGCCCGGCAGGTTGATATCCATAATCACCAGGTTGATATCATTTTCAGAAAGGATCTGATGCATCTCTGCGCCATCGGTCGCTTCAAAGACATCGTAGCCTTCTGCTTCGAAAATGCTCTTTAACGTGTTGCGTGTTACCAACTCGTCTTCAACGATAAGAATGTGCGGGGTCTGCATGTTTGCTACCTAAATTGCCAACTAAATCGAAACAGGAAGTACAAAAGTCCCTGACCTGCCTGATGCATGTCGCAAATTAACATGATCGGCTTAACGTGACTAAAGTACGTAATTGCGTTCTTGATGCACTTTCCATCAACGTCAACAACATCATTAGCTTGGTCGTGGGTACTTTCCCTTTGGACCCGACAGTGTCAAAAACGGCTGTCATCCTAACCATTTTAACAGCAACATAACAGGCTAAGTGACACCGGACACCCAATAAAACTACGCTTCGTTGACATATATCAAGTTCAATTGTAGCACGTTAACAGTTTGATGAAATCATCGTAGCTGAATGCTAGCCTTTGTCACAATTTTTCAATAAACCAACTAGTTGCGGACATTGATTGATAAACGGTACGAATCCAATCAGAAAAGAGTATTCATATGGTCATTATCATTACAAAACATAAGGATAATGGACTTCTGTTAACATTCTAACTGATTGTTCAGCCACAAAATAGTTTAGCTTTTTTTAATTGTTATGAAACGCTATTTCGGTGATTTGTGTTGCAAAATTGTAAATTCGTGCTGCGTAATATGATGAACTGAATCACATTTTTACCTGCTAACTGATTAAAAAGAGAGCGTAAATGCATCTGTCGATTGTGCTGGTGGCACCAGCAAGAGCTGAAAATATTGGCGCTGCGGCGCGTGCCATGAAGACTATGGGGTTTACCGATTTGCGTATTGTGGACAGCACGGCGCATCTGGAGCCTGCTGCGCGCTGGGTGGCGCACGGTTCGGGTGATATTCTCGATAATATAACCACTTACGCTACGCTCGCCGACGCACTCCACGATATTTCGTTTACCGTCGCGACGACCGCGCGCAGCCGGGCGAAGTTTCACTATTACGCCACGCCTGCTGAACTGGTGCCGATGCTGGAAGAGAAAAGCCTGTGGCTGGAGAAAGCCGCGCTGGTGTTTGGGCGAGAAGATTCCGGGCTGACTAACGAAGAGCTGGAGCTGGCTGACGTGCTGACGGGCGCGCCGATGGTGGCGGATTATCCGTCACTCAATCTGGGGCAGGCGGTGATGGTCTATTGCTATCAATTAGCATCCTTAATACAAATTTCTCAGCCACCGGTGACAGTTTCGGATGAAAACCAGCTGGCGGCACTGCGTGTTCGTGCAGATAAGCTTCTTGAGCAGTTGGGCGTCGCTGACGATCAAAAAATGGTGGACTGGTTACAGCAGCGCCTGGGGCGTCTTGAGCAGCGCGACACGGCAATGCTGCACCGATTGCTTCATGATATTGAAAAAAAAATTAGCCGAGTAAAATAGTGTCATAGGTTTTTATTATGGCCGATCCTGCTGATGTCTGGGGTTGCATCTGGGGTATTCCGATGAAAATAAATCTGCCCGCAGCGGGACGTGAGAATATCTCGAATTGTGATCGAATTAAAAATTCATTGACTTAAGGGGCTCGATCCTTTAACCCTAAAAGAATAGAGCACAGACAGATAATAATGACAGAGTACACAACATCCATGAAACGCATCAGCATCACCACCATTACTACAACCATCATCATTACCACAGGTAACGATGCGGGCTGACGCGTACAGGAAAAACAGAAAAAAGCCCGCACCTGAACAGTGCGGGCTTTTTTTTCGGCTAAAGGAAATGAGGTAGAACCATGCGAGTGTTGAAGTTCGGCGGTACGTCAGTGGCAAATGCAGAACGTTTTCTGCGTGTTGCCGATATCCTGGAAAGCAACGCCAGGCAGGGGCAGGTGGCCACCGTGCTCTCTGCCCCGGCCAAAATCACGAACCACCTGGTGGCGATGATTGAAAAAACCATCGGTGGTCAGGATGCACTACCGAACATCAGCGACGCCGAGCGTATCTTTGCCGATCTGCTTCAGGGGCTGGCCGACGCCCAGCCTGGTTTCCCGCTGGCGCAGCTGAAAAGCACCGTTGAACTTGAATTTGCCCAGATTAAACACGTTCTTCACGGTATCAGCCTGCTTGGTCAGTGCCCGGACAGCATCAACGCGGCGCTGATTTGCCGGGGTGAAAAACTCTCTATCGCCATCATGGCTGGCGTGCTGGAAGCGCGCGGTCACCACGTGACGGTCATCGATCCGGTTGAAAAACTGCTGGCTGTGGGCCACTACCTTGAATCCACCGTCGACATTGCCGAGTCGACACGCCGTATTGCGGCGAGCAAAATCCCGTCTGACCATATGATCCTGATGGCAGGCTTTACCGCCGGTAACGAGAAGGGCGAACTGGTGGTGCTGGGGCGTAACGGCTCTGACTACTCCGCTGCCGTGCTGGCGGCCTGTTTACGCGCAGACTGTTGTGAGATCTGGACTGACGTCGACGGCGTTTATACCTGCGATCCGCGCCAGGTGCCGGACGCCAGGCTGCTGAAGTCGATGTCGTACCAGGAAGCGATGGAGCTTTCCTACTTCGGCGCTAAAGTTCTTCACCCGCGTACCATCTCCCCGATTGCCCAGTTCCAAATCCCTTGCCTGATTAAGAATACCGGTAACCCTCAGGCGCCGGGCACGCTGATTGGCGCCAGCGCGGATGAAGATGACCTGCCGGTGAAAGGCATTTCTAACCTCAATAACATGGCGATGTTCAGCGTCTCCGGCCCGGGGATGAAGGGCATGGTCGGCATGGCGGCACGCGTCTTTGCCGCTATGTCCCGCAACGGGATCTCTGTGGTGCTGATCACGCAGTCTTCTTCCGAATACAGCATCAGCTTCTGCGTTCCGCAGGGTGATTGCCTGCGTGCCCGCCGCGCGCTGGAAGAAGAGTTCTATCTGGAGCTGAAAGAAGAGCTGCTGGAGCCGCTCTCGATTCAGGAACGTCTGGCGATTATCTCTGTGGTCGGCGACGGCATGCGCACCCTGCGCGGTATCTCCGCCAAATTCTTTGCCGCGCTGGCGCGGGCCAATATCAATATCGTGGCGATTGCCCAGGGCTCATCAGAGCGTTCCATTTCCGTTGTCGTGGATAACGATGACGCCACTACCGGCGTGCGCGTGGTGCATCAGATGCTGTTCAACACCGACCAGGTGATTGAGCTGTTCCTGGTGGGCGTCGGTGGTGTCGGTGGCGCGCTGCTGGAGCAGGTGAAGCGCCAGCAGGAGTGGCTTAAGAAGAAACATATCGATTTGCGCGTTTGCGGCATTGCGAACTCGAAAGCGTTGCTGACTAACGTCCACGGTCTGAATCTGGAAAACTGGCAGGCGGAGCTGGAAGAGGCGAAAGAGCCATTTAACCTGGGCCGCCTGATCCGCCTGGTGAAAGAATATCACCTGCTTAACCCGGTGATTGTTGACTGTACCTCCAGCCAGGCGGTGGCCGATCAGTACGCCGACTTCCTGCGCGAAGGGTTCCACGTGGTGACGCCAAACAAAAAGGCCAACACCTCGTCGATGGATTACTATCACCAGCTGCGGCTGGCGGCGAGTAAGTCGCGCCGTAAGTTTCTGTATGACACCAACGTGGGCGCGGGCCTGCCGGTCATCGAGAACCTGCAAAACCTGCTGAACGCGGGCGACGAACTACAGCGTTTCTCCGGCATCCTCTCCGGCTCCCTGTCGTTTATCTTCGGCAAGCTGGACGAAGGGATGAGCTTGTCGGAAGCCACCCGCGCCGCGCGCGAGCTGGGCTACACCGAGCCGGATCCGCGCGACGACCTCTCCGGCATGGACGTGGCGCGTAAGCTGCTGATCCTGGCGCGCGAAACTGGCCGCGAGCTGGAGCTTTCGGATATCGTGATTGAGCCGGTGCTGCCAGCAGAATTTGATGACAGCGGTGACGTCAGCGCCTTTATGGCCAGGTTGCCGCAGCTTGACGACGCCTTTGCCGCACGCGTTGCGAAAGCCCGTGATGAAGGTAAGGTATTGCGCTATGTTGGCAACATTGAAGAAGACGGCGTCTGCCGGGTGAAGATTGCCGAAGTGGATGGCAACGATCCGCTGTACAAGGTGAAAAACGGCGAGAACGCCCTGGCGTTCTACAGCCATTATTATCAGCCACTGCCGCTGGTGCTTCGCGGCTATGGCGCAGGGAATGATGTGACGGCGGCAGGCGTGTTTGCCGATCTGCTGCGTACCCTGTCATGGAAGTTAGGAGTTTAAGATGGTTAAAGTATATGCCCCGGCTTCCAGCGCCAATATGAGCGTCGGATTTGACGTGCTGGGCGCGGCGGTCACACCGGTGGACGGTTCGCTGCTGGGCGATACGGTTACGGTTGAGGCGGCAGAGCGCTTCAGCCTGAATAACATCGGCCGCTTCGCCAGTAAGCTGCCGTCTGAACCGCGCGAGAATATCGTTTATCAGTGCTGGGAACGCTTCTGTCAGGAGATCGGCAAAAACGTGCCGGTCGCCATGACGCTGGAAAAGAGCATGCCGATTGGTTCGGGGCTGGGCTCGAGCGCCTGCTCGGTGGTCGCCGCGCTGGTGGCGATGAATGAGCATTGCGGCAAGCCGCTGAACAACAACCGTCTGCTGGCGCTGATGGGCGAGCTGGAAGGGCGCATCTCCGGCAGCATTCATTATGATAACGTGGCGCCGTGCTTCCTTGGCGGCATGCAGCTGATGATTGAAGAAAATGGCATCATCAGCCAGCAGGTGCCAGGGTTTGATGAGTGGCTGTGGGTGCTGGCCTATCCGGGCATTAAAGTGTCTACCGCCGAAGCGCGTGCGATCCTGCCGGCGCAGTATCGTCGTCAGGACTGTATCGCCCACGGGCGTCATCTGGCGGGCTTTATTCACGCCTGCTACACCCGTCAGCCGCAGCTGGCGGCGAAACTGATGAAAGACGTCATTGCCGAGCCGTATCGCACGAAGCTGCTGCCGGGCTTTAACGAAGCGCGACAGGCATCCATGGATATCGGCGCACAGGCGTGCGGCATCTCCGGCTCCGGCCCGACGCTGTTCGCCTTATGCGACAAGCCAGACACCGCGCAGCGCGTGGCGGACTGGCTCTCTAAACACTACCTGCAAAATCAGGAAGGCTTTGTTCATATTTGCCGTCTGGACACGGCTGGCGCACGAGTACTGGGATAACGAATGAAACTCTACAACCTTAAAGATCATAACGAGCAGGTCAGCTTCGCGCAGGCGGTAACGCAGGGGCTTGGCAAAAATCAGGGGCTTTTCTTCCCCCACGACCTGCCGGAATTTCAGCTGACCGAAATCGATGAGCTGCTGAAGCAGGACTTTGTCACCCGCAGCACCAAAATTCTGTCTGCCTTTATCGGCGACGAAATCCCGCAGGAGCTGCTCGAAGAGCGCGTGCGTGCGGCGTTTGCTTTCCCGGCGCCGGTGAAGCAGGTGGAGCCTGACGTTGGTTGTCTGGAGCTGTTCCACGGTCCGACGCTGGCGTTCAAAGATTTCGGCGGTCGCTTTATGGCGCAGATGCTGACCCACATCAGCGGCGACAAACCGGTGACCATTCTTACCGCGACTTCAGGCGATACCGGAGCGGCGGTGGCCCATGCGTTCTACGGCCTGAAAAACGTCCGCGTGGTGATCCTCTATCCGAAAGGCAAAATCAGCCCGCTTCAGGAAAAACTGTTCTGCACCCTTGGGGGCAACATTGAAACCGTGGCGATCGACGGCGATTTCGATGCCTGTCAGGCGCTAGTGAAGCAGGCCTTCGATGACGAAGAGCTGAAGGCGGCGCTGGGGCTGAACTCTGCCAACTCCATCAACATCAGCCGTCTGCTGGCGCAGATCTGCTACTACTTCGAAGCGGTGGCGCAGCTGCCGCAGGACGCGCGCAATCAGCTGGTGGTTTCCGTGCCAAGTGGGAACTTCGGCGACCTGACGGCAGGCCTGCTGGCGAAATCACTCGGCCTGCCGGTGAAGCGCTTTATCGCCGCCACCAACGCCAACGACACCGTGCCGCGTTTCCTGAAGGACGGAAAATGGGCGCCGAACGCGACTCAGGCCACGCTCTCCAATGCGATGGATGTGTCACAGCCTAACAACTGGCCGCGTGTGGAAGAGCTGTTCCGCCGTAAGGTCTGGCGTCTGGGCGATCTGGGTTACGCAGCGGTGACGGACGAAACCACTAAAGCCACCATGCGCGAGCTGAAAGCGGTGGGCTATACCTCTGAGCCGCACGCGGCGATTGCCTATCGTGCCCTGCGCGATCAGCTTCAACCGGGTGAGTATGGCCTGTTCCTCGGCACCGCCCATCCGGCCAAGTTCAAAGAGAGCGTGGAAGCGATCCTGGGGGAAACGCTGCCGCTGCCAAAAGAGCTGGCCGATCGCGCCGACCTGCCGCTGCTGTCTCATGAGCTGCCCGCAGACTTTGCCGCGCTGCGTAAGCTGATGATGACCCGAGCGTGATTGTGCTGCCCGGTGGCGGCTTCGCCTTACCGGGCCTACAACGGCGAACTCATCGTAGGCCGGGTAAGCGCAGCGCCACCCGGCTTTTTTGTGAAGAAATTAAGGAGAAAAACAGCAGGAAAAAAGCAGAAATTCCCAATAAATGCGGTCACTTAGCGTTTAGGATTGCAGAGAATAACATCCCCCGTCCCCATCACGTACTCTCCTTACATCGGCCCACGTTGGGCAAGAAGAATAAGGAGTCACCTATGTCTACACTGAAACCTGCACTTATCGCGCTTTCACTGATGCTGGTCGCTCCCATGGCGGTGCAGGCAGCTGAGATCACCCTCGTGCCAGCGGTAAAACTGCAAATTGGCGATCGGGATAATAACGGGCACTACTGGGATGGCGGCCGCTGGCGCGACCATGACTGGTGGAAAGCGCACTATGACTGGCGCGATAACCACTGGCGTCCGCACGATGAACATCGCGATCGTGACGATCACCACCGTCATGACGATCGTCGCCCGGGCCCGGACCGGAAGCACCATTAACACAAACCCCGCCAGCTGGCGGGGTTGTCTTTTTATTGCTCGTGACGCTTAAACACCAGCTCGTTTTTTCCTGACGATGCCTCGTCGAAGAAATACCCTTCACTGTTAAAGCCGGTGAGCTGCTCTGGCTTCGTCAGACGGTTTTGAATGATGAAGCGGCTCATCAGACCGCGCGCTTTTTTGGCGTAGAAGCTGATCACTTTAAATTTGCCGTTTTTCTCGTCGAGGAATACCGGCTTGATAATGTCCGCATCCAGCTTCTTCGGCTTCACCGATTTGAAGTACTCATCGGAGGCCAGGTTGATCACCACGTTGTCCCCCTGGGCTTGCAGCGCCGCGTTAAGCTTGTCGGTAATGACATCGCCCCAGAACTGGTACAGATCTTTACCTTTAGCGTTTTCCAGGCGGATACCCATCTCCAGACGATACGGTTGCATCAGATCCAGCGGTCGCAGCACCCCGTACAGGCCGGATAACATGCGCAGATGCAGCTGGGCAAAATCGAAATCGGCTTCGCTAAACGTTTCTGCTTGCAGGCCAGTGTAGACGTCACCTTTGAAGGCCAACAGCGCCTGGCGGGCGTTGGCGGGCGTGAAGTCAGGCTGCCACTCATGAAAACGGGTGGCATTCAGGTCGGCGAGTTTATCGCTGATGCTCATCAGCGAAGCGATTTGCGGAGCCGAAAGCTTACGCGCCTCGTGGATCAGCTGTTGCGAGTAGTCCAGCAATTCCGGCTGGGTATAACGCTCAGTGGCGAGCGGGCTCTGGTAGTCGAGCGTTTTGGCAGGTGAAATCAGAATCAGCATATCCAGTCCTTGCAGGAAATTTAGAGCGACTTTAACAAAAAATCGCCCTGAATTGATCGATAGCTGTTATTGCCGCGGCAAATTATCCCAGGTGCCAGGGGCAATTTGTGACTCGATTTCGGGATAGCGTGAGGCGTCAAAGACGGGCTGTACGCCGAGCTTGCGCTGACGCAGATAATCGCGCGCGATCAGCGCCACAACCGGTGAAAGCAGCAAAATGGCCGTCAGGTTCGTGATGGCCATCAGCGCCATAATGACGTCCGCTATTTGCCAGATCATCGGCATGCTGAGCAGGCAACCTACAAACACCATCGCCAGCACGCCCGCGCGAAGGATGTTGCGGGCCAGACGCGAGTCAACTTTCAGGAAGATAAGGTTGTTTTCGGCATAGATATAGTTCACCGCAATGGAACTAAAGGCAAAAAGTCCCACGACAAGTGCGACAAGGCCCGCGCCCCAGCTGCCGACGAGGGAGACCAGCGCCTGTTGTACCCAATGAATGCCTGCCGTACTACCGGACGGTTGTTCAGCGGCACCGGCCAGCAGCATTATCATCGCGCTGGCGGAGCAGATAACAATGGTGTCTGTGAAGACGCCAATCATCTGTACAATGCCCTGCGCGGCGGGATGTGGGGGCCAGGATGCGGCCGCTGCGGCGGCATTCGGCGTGGAGCCCATTCCCGCTTCGTTGGAGAACATACCCCGCTGAAAACCCGCAGTGAGTGCCTGGCTAAGGGTGTAACCCAGCGCGCCGGAAGCCGCTTCGCGCCAGCCGAACGCGCTTTGGAAAATGGTGACGATGACGTTCGGCACCTCGTCGATATGTATCGCGCATACCATCAGGCTGGTGGACACCCACAGCAGCGCCATCAGCGGAACCAACCACTGCATCAGGCGGGCAACCCCTTTGAGCCCGGTCACAATGGTCAGCAGGGTGAGAAGGGCAAGCGCGCCGCCCGTCAGCCACTCCGGACAATTGAAGGCAAAGCGCAGCGCGTGGGCGACGGAATTTGCCTGAACGGTATTGAAAATAAGGCCATAGGCAATCAGCAAAAAGATCGAGAACAGAACGCCCATCCAGCGCATTCCCAGCCCGCGAGCCATATACCAGGCGGGACCGCCGCGAAACTGACCTTTGCCGTCTTTTTCTTTGTAGAGTTGCGCAAGCGAGCATTCAGCAAAGGAGGTGGCCATATCGATAATCGCCGTCACCCACATCCAGAATACCGCGCCCGGACCGCCCGCGCCGATCGCCAGCGCGACACCGGCCAGGTTACCGCTGCCGACGCGCGCGGCCAGGCTGGTACAGAGCGCCTGAAACGAGGTCAGGCCGCCCGGCTGTGGGGTGACGCTGTTTTTCAGACTTCTGCCAAATTTGCGGATATAGCGAAACTGAATCAGACCGCTGCGCCAGGTAAACCAGATACCTGCTCCTGAAAGCAGGTATATCATGATCGAACCCCAGAGGACTTCGTTGATAAAGAAAAAGAAATCAGGCACTAACGTCCCTCTTGTTGATGCCAAAGTGAATATGTAAGCGCTACCACTGATTGTGCATGCTGTTACTTAGCAGCCTGTTAATATTCTGAGTTTATCATACTCTGCCTAAGCGCACTGTCTGCGGTTGCGCTGCCTCTCACTCGTGTTATCATCAGGGCAGACCGGTTACATCCCCCTAACAAGTAAACCTGTCATTTTTCCGCTGCTGGCAAGCTGTCGGTAGTGTGAATTATCCAGGGCACGTTAAAAGAGAAACACTATCATGACGGATAAATTGACCTCCCTTCGTCAGTTCACCACTGTCGTCGCTGACACCGGAGATATCGCGGCAATGAAGCTGTACCAGCCGCAGGATGCCACAACCAACCCTTCTCTGATCCTTAACGCCGCGCAGATCCCTGAGTATCGCAAACTGATCGACGAGGCGGTGACCTGGGCAAAAGCACAGAGCAATGACCGCGCGCAGCAGGTTGTGGATGCTACTGACAAACTGGCAGTGAACATCGGTCTGGAAATCCTGAAGCTCGTTCCTGGCCGTATCTCTACCGAAGTTGATGCTCGCCTGTCCTACGACACCGAAGCGTCTATCGCAAAAGCAAAACGCCTGATCAAACTGTACAACGATGCGGGCATCAGCAATGACCGTATCCTGATCAAACTGGCGTCTACCTGGCAGGGCATCCGCGCTGCTGAGCAGCTGGAAAAAGAAGGCATCAACTGTAACCTGACTCTGCTGTTCTCCTTCGCGCAGGCGCGTGCATGTGCCGAAGCTGGCGTATACCTGATTTCTCCGTTCGTGGGCCGTATTCTGGACTGGTACAAAGCCAACACCGACAAGAAAGAGTACGCGGCGTCTGAAGACCCAGGCGTGATTTCAGTGACTGAAATCTACGAATACTACAAACAGCACGGCTATGAGACCGTTGTTATGGGCGCAAGCTTCCGTAACGTCGGCGAAATCATCGAGCTGGCTGGCTGTGACCGCCTGACCATCGCTCCTGCGCTGCTGAAAGAGCTGGCAGAAAGCGAAGGTGCTATCGAGCGTAAACTGTCTTACACCGGCGAAGTGAAAGCACGCCCTGAGCGCATCACCGAGTCCGAGTTCCTGTGGCAGCACAACCAGGATCCAATGGCGGTAGACAAGCTGGCGGACGGTATCCGTAAGTTTGCTATCGACCAGGAAAAACTGGAAAAAATGATCGGCGACCTGCTGTAATCATTCTGCGTGACCGGGTTCCCGGTCACGCCTCTTTCCCCCGCCTCTGTCTGAATTTTCTCTCTGCGTGTATCATTCCCTTTAATCAGTACTTTTTGAATGGAATGGATATGAATACCTTACGCATCGGCTTAGTGTCGATTTCTGACCGCGCCTCCAGCGGTGTTTATCAGGATAAAGGCATCCCTGCTCTGGAAGCGTGGCTGGGCAGCGCGCTCACTACCCCGTTTGAGATCCAGACTCGCCTGATCCCGGACGAGCAGCCGATCATCGAGCAAACCCTGTGTGAACTGGTGGATGAGATGAGCTGCCACCTGGTGCTGACGACGGGCGGAACCGGCCCCGCGCGCCGCGATGTAACGCCGGACGCGACGCTGGCTATCGCCGATCGTGAAATGCCGGGCTTCGGTGAGCAGATGCGCCAGATCAGTCTACACTTTGTCCCGACGGCCATTCTTTCCCGTCAGGTCGGGGTGATCCGCAAACAGGCGCTGATCCTGAACCTGCCGGGGCAGCCGAAGTCGATAAAAGAGACGTTGGAAGGGGTAAAAGCCGAGGACGGCAGCGTTATCGTCCACGGTATCTTTGCAAGTGTACCGTATTGTATACAACTGCTTGACGGTCCGTATGTGGAAACTGACGGCAACGTGGTAGCAGCATTTCGCCCTAAAAGCGCTCGCCGCGAAACAATCTCCTGAAATTCTTTAAAATGTGACATTAGCGCCAGCCGCGGTAGCGTGTAAATGGATATACGATATAGTAATTTTTTCTTTACGATTGCTGTAAAAAATAATCCACAACACATGCACAATGGTTCGCTATGTCACATAACACCCGACCTCTGAATCGACAGGACTGCAAAACCCTCACGCTCGCTGCCCTGGGCGGCGCGCTGGAGTTTTACGACTTCATCATCTTTGTCTTCTTCGCCGCCGTTGTGGGGGCGCTGTTTTTCCCGGCGGATATTCCGGAATGGCTGCGTCAGGTACAAACCTTCGGCATTTTCGCTGCCGGCTATCTGGCGCGTCCGCTGGGCGGCATTGTCATGGCGCACTTTGGCGATCTGGTCGGGCGCAAGAAGATGTTTACCCTCAGCATCCTGCTTATGGCCGTGCCGACGCTGGCGATTGGGCTTTTGCCTACCTATGAGTCGATGGGCATTATCGCCCCGTTATTGCTGCTGCTGATGCGTATTCTCCAGGGCGCGGCCATCGGCGGGGAAGTGCCGGGCGCCTGGGTGTTTGTCGCTGAGCACGTCCCGGTGCGCCGCATCGGCATTGCGTGCGGAACGCTGACCGCAGGGCTGACGATCGGGATCCTGCTTGGCTCCGTGGTTGCAACCATCATCAATACCAGCATGACGCAACAGGCCGTTCACGACTGGGGCTGGCGTATACCGTTCCTGCTGGGCGGGGCGTTTGGGCTGGTGGCAATGTACCTGCGACGCTGGTTGCAGGAGACGCCAATATTTCTGGAAATGCAGCAGCGGAAGGCGCTGGCGCAAGAACTGCCGGTGAAAACCGTAGTAGTGCGGCATAAAAAAGCGGTAGTGGTGTCGATGCTTCTGACCTGGCTGCTGTCTGCGGGGATCGTGGTGGTCATTTTGATGTCGCCGGTCTGGCTGCAAAAACAGTACGGTTTTGCGCCTGCCGTGACGTTACAGGCGAACAGTATCGCGACAATTATGCTCTGCTTTGGTTGTCTGGCCGCCGGGCTGGCGGCGGATCGTTTCGGCGCAAGCGCGACCTTTATTGTCGGCAGTTTGCTTCTGGCCGCGTCGAGCTGGGCATTTTATCATCTTGCGGGCACCCATCCTGAACAGCTGTTCCTGCTGTACGGTGTCGTCGGGCTGTGCGTGGGCGTCGTTGGCGCCGTACCGTACGTAATGGTCCGCGCCTTCCCGCCGGAGGTACGCTTCACTGGGATCTCTTTCTCTTATAATGTCTCGTATGCCATTTTCGGTGGGCTGACCCCGATTGTGGTGACGGTGTTGATGGGGGTGTCACCCCTTGCACCTGCGTGGTACGTGCTGGCGTTATCGCTGATGGGACTGGTTTTGGGGGTGTGGCTTCGCCAGTCAGAGGACGTCGTGCCCGCGACGCGGGCACGACAGAGGGATCAGTGTTTTTCACCAATAGGTAGAATGGTGCGGTCGAACTGCTCGTTCAGCACTTCACCCATGGCCAGGTAGATTGCGCTTGCGCCGCAAACCAGACCTACCCAGCCGGCAACGTGAACGATGCCTTCGTTATCCGCCAGGTGACCGATGGCCAGCAGAGCGAACAGTACGGTCAGGCTCAGGAAGACGAATTGCAGTGCGCGGTTCGCCTTAAGGGTACCGAAGAACATGAACAGGGTGAACACGCCCCACAGTCCCAGGTACACGCCCAGGAAATGGGCGTTTGCCGCCTCTGCCAGGCCCATTTTAGGCATCAACAAAATTGCGACCAGAGTCAGCCAGAAGGAACCGTAAGAGGTAAAGGCGGTTAAGCCGAAGGTGTTGCCTTTCTTATATTCCAGCAGGCCCGCAAAGATCTGTGCGATACCGCCGTAAAAAATGCCCATCGCCAGGATAATGCCGTCCATCGGGAACATCCCGATATTGTGCAGGTTCAGCAGAATGGTGGTCATGCCAAAACCCATCAGGCCCAGCGGAGCCGGATTAGCCAACTTAGTGTTGCCCATAAGTCCTCAAAAAAATCATCATTAATATGGTGAAATGGTTAAACCCGCGCCAGTTCTACCTGACGGGGCGCGGCATCATAATGGGCGGCATCGACGCCGTCTATGATCTCACCGGGGTGAAATTAAAAAATTTTTTATCCTTCCCCCTTGATGGATGCTGTTGTGACCCCATCTTGTAAGCAACCGCAGTGTGTGGACCTGAAAAAAATCAAATCTGGGCAGTTGAAAAAGCACGTTCTGCCCTTATTACAGGTACACAACCACATGTTGACTGAATTTTTAGTGGAGACGTTTAGATGGGTAAAATTATTGGTATCGACCTGGGTACTACCAACTCTTGTGTAGCGATTATGGATGGCACTACTGCACGTGTGCTGGAGAACGCCGAGGGCGATCGCACCACGCCTTCTATCATTGCTTATACCCAGGATGGTGAAACTCTGGTTGGTCAGCCGGCTAAACGTCAGGCCGTGACAAACCCGCAAAACACCCTGTTTGCGATCAAACGCCTGATTGGCCGCCGCTTCCAGGACGAAGAAGTTCAGCGTGACGTTTCCATCATGCCTTACAAAATCATCGCAGCCGATAACGGCGATGCATGGCTTGATGTGAAAGGCACCAAAACGGCACCTCCGCAGATCTCTGCTGAAGTGCTGAAGAAAATGAAGAAAACCGCGGAAGATTACCTGGGTGAGCCGGTAACTGAAGCTGTTATCACCGTACCTGCTTACTTCAACGATGCTCAGCGTCAGGCAACCAAAGATGCTGGCCGTATCGCAGGTCTGGAAGTAAAACGTATCATCAACGAACCAACCGCAGCAGCACTGGCTTACGGTCTGGATAAAGAAGTTGGCAACCGTACTATCGCGGTTTACGACCTGGGTGGTGGTACCTTCGATATCTCTATTATCGAAATCGACGACGTTGACGGCGAAAAAACCTTCGAAGTTCTGGCAACCAATGGTGATACCCACCTGGGTGGTGAAGACTTCGATACCCGTCTGATCAACTACCTCGTTGACGAGTTCAAGAAAGATCAGGGCATTGACCTGCGTAACGACCCGCTGGCCATGCAGCGACTGAAAGAAGCCGCTGAGAAAGCGAAGATCGAGCTGTCTTCCGCTCAGCAGACCGACGTGAACCTGCCGTACATCACCGCAGACGCGACCGGTCCAAAACACATGAACATCAAAGTGACCCGTGCGAAACTGGAAAGCCTGGTAGAAGACCTGGTGAACCGTTCTATCGAGCCACTGAAAGTTGCATTGCAGGACGCTGGCCTGTCCGTGTCTGACATTCAGGACGTTATCCTGGTAGGTGGTCAGACTCGTATGCCAATGGTTCAGAAGAAAGTGGCTGAATTCTTTGGTAAAGAGCCACGTAAAGACGTGAACCCGGACGAAGCGGTTGCTATCGGTGCTGCGGTTCAGGGTGGTGTTCTGACGGGTGAAGTAAAAGACGTACTGCTGCTGGACGTTACCCCGCTGTCTCTGGGTATCGAAACCATGGGTGGCGTGATGACTCCGCTCATCAACAAAAACACCACTATCCCGACGAAACACAGCCAGGTGTTCTCTACCGCTGAAGACAACCAGTCTGCGGTAACCATCCATGTGATTCAGGGTGAGCGTAAGCGCGCGGCGGATAACAAATCTCTGGGTCAGTTCAACCTGGACGGTATTAACCCGGCACCACGCGGCATGCCACAGATCGAAGTCACCTTCGACATCGATGCTGACGGTATCCTGCATGTGTCTGCGAAAGACAAAAATAGCGGTAAAGAGCAGAAGATTACCATCAAGGCATCTTCTGGCCTGAACGAAGCGGAAATCGAAAAAATGGTTCGTGATGCCGAAGCTAACGCGGAATCCGACCGTAAGTTCGAAGAGCTGGTTCAGACCCGTAACCAGGGTGACCATCTGCTGCACAGCACCCGTAAGCAGGTTGAAGAAGCGGGCGATAAACTGCCAGCGGAAGACAAAACTGCGATCGAAACTGCACTGAGCGCGCTGGAAACGTCTCTGAAAGGCGAAGACAAAGCGGACATCGAAGCGAAGATGCAGGAGCTGGCACAGGTTTCTCAGAAGCTGATGGAAATCGCTCAGCAGCAGCACGCACAGCAGCAGGCGGGCGCTGATGCTTCCCAGAACAACGCGAAAGACGACGATGTTGTCGACGCTGAGTTCGAAGAAGTGAAAGACAAAAAATAATCGCCCTGATGCAGGGTAAGTAATCGGCACGGGCGTAGGAGAATTCTCCACGCCCGTGCTCGCATGTTAAGGGGCTTAAAAAAACCAATGGCAAAGCAAGACTATTACGAGATTTTAGGCGTTCCGAAAACTGCGGAAGAGCGTGAAATCAAAAAGGCGTATAAGCGCCTGGCCATGAAATTCCACCCTGACCGTAATCAGGGTGACAAAGAGGCTGAAGCCAAATTTAAAGAGATTAAAGAAGCCTACGAAGTCCTGACCGATGCACAAAAACGTGCGGCCTATGATCAGTACGGTCACGCGGCCTTTGAACAGGGCGGCATGGGCGGCGGTGGATTTGGTGGCGGCGGCTTCGGCGGCGGCGCTGATTTCAGCGATATCTTTGGTGATGTATTTGGCGATATCTTCGGCGGCGGACGTGGTCGTCAGCGCGCGGCGCGCGGCGCAGACCTGCGCTACAACATGGAGCTGACGCTTGAAGAAGCGGTTCGCGGCGTCACCAAAGAGATCCGTATTCCGACGCTGGAAGAGTGTGACGTTTGCCACGGCAGCGGCGCGAAAGCGGGGACTCAGCCACAGACCTGCCCAACCTGTCACGGTTCCGGTCAGGTGCAGATGCGCCAGGGCTTCTTCGCGGTGCAGCAGGCCTGTCCGCACTGTCATGGTCGCGGTACGCTGATTAAAGATCCGTGCACCAAATGCCACGGTCACGGTCGCGTGGAGAAAACCAAAACGCTGTCCGTTAAGATCCCGGCAGGCGTGGATACGGGCGACCGCATCCGTCTGGCAGGTGAGGGTGAAGCCGGCGAGCACGGCGCACCGGCAGGCGATCTGTACGTTCAGGTTCAGGTGAAGCAGCACGCCATCTTCGAGCGTGAAGGTAACAACCTGTACTGTGAAGTGCCGATCAACTTTGCGATGGCGGCGCTGGGTGGCGAAATCGAAGTGCCGACGCTGGACGGTCGCGTTAACCTGAAAATCCCCGGCGAAACCCAGACCGGGAAGCTGTTCCGCATGCGCGGCAAAGGCGTTAAATCCGTTCGCGGTGGCGCGCAGGGTGACCTGTTATGCCGCGTGGTCGTGGAAACGCCGGTCGGCCTGAACGATAAGCAGAAACAGCTGCTGAAAGAGCTTCAGGAGAGTTTTGGTGGCCCGACGGGTGAGAAAAACAGTCCGCGCTCCAAAAGCTTCTTCGATGGCGTCAAAAAATTCTTCGACGATTTAACCCGCTAACCCGCTAGCTGGTTACTATCCTTTAAAGCCCGGAAGCAATTCCGGGCTTTTTGTTTATAGCGTTATTCCTCGGTTAAACTGAATATATACCCAATATTAATCTGTTTTTACCGATCTGTTTGCGCTGATATTATGGTTTTACCGAGGTATTGTTGTAAAAGAGAGTTTAAACGTGAAATTACTACACCGTTTCTTTAGCAGTGAGGCATCCGGCGGCGTCATCCTGATTATTGCTGCTGCGGCCGCTATGCTGCTCGCCAATATGGGCATGACGCGCGATCTCTATCAAGCATTTCTGGAAACGCCCGTCGAGCTGAAAGTCGGGGCGCTGGAAATTAACAAGAACATGCTGCTGTGGATCAACGATGCGCTGATGGCGGTGTTCTTCCTGCTGGTGGGTCTGGAGGTTAAACGTGAGCTGGTGATCGGTTCGCTTGCCAGCCGTCAGCGCGCGGCGTTTCCGGTGATCGCGGCGATTGGCGGGATGATCGTTCCGGCGTTGCTCTTTCTCGCGTTTGCGTGGCAGGATCCGGTTGCGCGTGACGGCTGGGCGATCCCGGCTGCAACGGATATCGCGTTTGCGCTCGGGGTCTTAGCCTTGCTCGGTAGCCGCGTCCCGGTAGCACTGAAAATTTTCCTGATGGCGCTGGCGATTATCGATGATCTGGGCGCTATCGTGATTATCGCGCTGTTCTACACCAGCGATCTGTCGGTTCTGTCGCTGAGCGTGGCGGCCGTGGCTATTGTGGTGCTGGCCTTGCTGAACGTCTTCAACGTCCGACGTACGGGTATTTATATTCTGGTGGGCATGGTGCTGTGGACGGCGGTGCTGAAGTCTGGCGTGCATGCCACGCTGGCGGGCGTCATCGTTGGCTTCTTTATTCCGCTGAAGGAGCAGGACGGCAAATCGCCAGCCAGACAGCTGGAGCATGTGCTTCATCCGTGGGTGGGCTTTATGATCCTGCCGCTGTTTGCGTTTGCCAACGCGGGAGTTTCCCTGGCCGGGGTTACTCTGGACGGACTCACCTCCGTGCTGCCGCTGGGTATCATCGCCGGTCTGTTTATCGGTAAGCCGCTGGGTATCAGCCTGTTCTGCTGGCTGGCGCTGAAGCTGAAGCTGGCGTCATTGCCAAACGGGACCACCTTTAGCCAGATTATGGCCGTCGGCGTGCTGTGCGGTATTGGATTCACCATGTCGATCTTTATCTCGACGCTGGCGTTTGGCGCAAACGCGCCTGAGCTTATCGTCTGGGCAAAACTCGGCATTCTCATCGGGTCATTACTGGCCGCAGTCATTGGTTATACCTTGTTGAAGGTGAAATTGTCCGGACAGGCTGTCCAGGCATAACGGAAAACCGGGAGGAGGGGGCTCCTTCTCCCGATACACACTCAGGGAGAGAACACGCGATGTCTCATTTGAATTACAACCATCTTTATTACTTCTGGCACGTTTATAAACAGGGCTCGGTCGTGGGGGCGGCAGAAGCGCTTTACCTGACGCCACAAACCATTACCGGGCAAATCAAAGCCCTGGAAGAGCGGTTACAGGGCAAGTTGTTCAAGCGCAAGGGCCGTGGGATTGAGCCCAGTGAGTTGGGCGAGCTGGTGTTCCGCTATGCGGATAAAATGTTCACCCTGAGCCAGGAGATGCTGGATATCGTCAACTACCGCAAAGAGTCTAACCTGCTTTTTGACGTGGGGGTGGCGGATGCGCTGTCCAAACGGCTGGTGAGTGGCGTGCTGGATGCGGCGGTGGTGGAAGATGAACAGATCCATTTACGCTGCTTTGAGTCCACTCACGAGATGCTGCTGGAACAGCTGAGCCAGCATAAGCTGGATATGATTATTTCGGATTGCCCTATCGATTCCACGCAGCAGGAAGGCTTGTTCTCGGTGAAAATTGGCGAATGCGGCGTCAGTTTCTGGTGCATCAATCCGCCACCGGAAAAACCGTTTCCTGCCTGCCTGGAAGAGCGCCGCTTGCTGGTGCCGGGTCGGAGGTCCATGCTCGGACGGAAGCTGCTGAACTGGTTTAACTCGCAGGGGCTGAACGTAGAAATTCTCGGTGAGTTCGACGATGCGGCGCTGATGAAAGCCTTTGGCGAAGCGCATAACGCTATCTTCGTTGCTCCAACGCTGTACGCGCACGATCTCTATTCAGACGACAAAATAACCGAGATCGGCAGGGTGGATAACGTGATGGAAGAGTATCACGCCATATTCGCCGAAAGGATGATTCAGCATCCGGCTGTGCAGCGAATCTGCAATCGCGACTATTCGGCGCTTTTTACGCCGCCGGCAATCTGAAGACATAAAAAAACCCGCGTTAAGCGGGTTCTTTCAAACAAGCAACAACAAGTGGCGATTAAGCCAGTTTGTTGATCTGCGCGGTCAGGTTTGCTTTATGACGCGCTGCTTTGTTTTTGTGGATCAGACCTTTAGCAGCCTGACGATCCACGATTGGTTGCATTTCGTTAAATGCGTTCTGCGCTGCAGCTTTGTCGCCAGCTTCGATAGCTGCGTATACTTTCTTGATGAAAGTACGCATCATAGAGCGACGGCTTGCATTGTGCTTACGAGCCTTTTCAGACTGAACGGCACGTTTCTTAGCTGATTTGATATTAGCCAAGGTCCAACTCCCAAATATGATCTATGTGGACAATTCAAAGGCCGAGGAATATGCCCTCTATACCTTCTTTTGTCAATGGATTTGTGCAAATAAGCGCCGTTAATGTGGCGACGCTACGTTACGTAGTGATGGCGCAGGATTCTACCAGCTTGTCGTTCGTGAATACAGCTTTTCGGCGTAAAAATCGCAGTTCGCGGACAGATTTTTTTGCTGTGAAAGGTCAGCGTGATGAAATCATACGGCTTTCTGTTTAGCGTGAACAATCGCCGGTTAACCTTAACCGCTGTACAAGGTATACTTTGGCGATTTTCACTGTTTTGAGCCAGTCATGAAGCTGATACGCGGCATACATAATCTCAGTCAAGCCCCGCACGGGTGCGTGCTGACCATTGGTAATTTTGACGGCGTGCATCGTGGGCATCAGGCGCTGTTGCAGGGATTGCGTAAAGAAGGCGAGGCGCGAGGCTTGCCCGTCGTGGTGATGATTTTCGAGCCTCAGCCGCTGGAGCTGTTTGCAGGCGAGAAATCCCCCGCGCGGCTGACGCGTCTGCGTGAGAAGTTACGCTACCTGGCGGAGTCAGGGGTGGACTACGTCCTGTGCGTAAGGTTCGACCGTCGTTTTGCCGCGCTGACCGCACAAAATTTTGTCAGCGACCTGTTGGTCAGGCAGCTTGGCGTGCAGTTTCTCGCCGTGGGCGATGATTTCCGCTTTGGCGCTGGTCGTCAGGGCGATTTCTTGTTATTACAGAAGGCTGGCCTGGAGTACGGGTTTGACGTCACCAGCACGATGACCTTCTGTGAGGGCGGCGTGCGCGTAAGCAGCACGGCGGTACGTCAGGCGCTGGCGAATGATGAACTGGACACGGCAGAAACGCTGCTGGGTCACCCGTTCACAATTTCAGGTCGCGTGGTCCATGGCGATGCGCTGGGCCGCACGATAGGTTTCCCGACGGCGAATATACCGCTGCGTCGTCAGGTCTCCCCGGTTAAAGGGGTCTATGCGGTGGAAGTGGCAGGACTGGGCGAGAAGCCTTTCTACGGCGTCGCCAACATTGGCACACGTCCAACGGTTGCCGGTGTGCGTCAACAGTTAGAAGTACACCTGCTGGACGTTGTAATGGACCTGTATGGTCGCCATATAGATGTGATACTGCGTAAAAAAATACGCAATGAACAGCGATTCGCTTCGCTGGACGAACTTAAGGCGCAAATCGCGCGAGATGAATTAACGGCCCGCGAGTTTTTTGGGCTTTAGAACCGGCTTAACTGCCTACGTGATAAATACGGAACCGAGAATCTGATGAGTGATTATAAATCAACCCTGAATTTGCCGGAAACAGGGTTCCCGATGCGCGGCGATCTCGCCAAGCGTGAACCGGGAATGCTGGCGCGTTGGACCGATGATGACCTGTACGGCATCATTCGTGCAGCCAAAAAAGGCAAAAAAACCTTCATTCTGCATGATGGCCCTCCATATGCGAATGGCAGCATTCATATTGGTCACTCTGTAAACAAGATTCTGAAAGACATTATCGTGAAGTCCAAAGGACTCGCGGGATATGACTCGCCTTACGTTCCGGGCTGGGACTGCCATGGTCTGCCGATCGAGCTGAAAGTTGAGCAAGAGTACGGTAAGCCGGGTGAGAAGTTCACCGCCGCAGAATTCCGTGCGAAATGCCGCGAATACGCTGCCACCCAGGTTGACGGTCAGCGCGCTGACTTCATCCGTCTGGGCGTGCTGGGTGACTGGTCGCATCCGTACCTGACCATGGACTTCAAAACCGAAGCCAACATCATCCGAGCGCTGGGTAAAATCATCGGCAACGGTCACCTGCACAAAGGCGCGAAGCCGGTGCACTGGTGCGTCGACTGCCGCTCTGCGCTGGCAGAAGCGGAAGTGGAGTATTACGACAAAACCTCGCCTTCTATCGACGTGGCCTTCGAAGCGGTCGATCAGGATGCGATCAAAGCTAAATTTGGTCTGCCTGGTGTAAGCGGCCCGATCTCTCTGGTGATCTGGACCACCACCCCGTGGACGCTGCCTGCTAACCGCGCGATCTCCCTCTCTGGCGAGTTTGAGTATGCGCTGGTGCAGATTGATGGCCGTGCGGTTATCCTGGCGAAAGACCTGGTCGAAAGCGTGCTGAAACGCGCGAACATCACCGATTACACCGTGCTGGGCACCGTAAAAGGTGACGCGCTGGAACTGATGCGCTTCAAACACCCGTTCCTGGACTTCGACGTTCCGGCGATTCTGGGCGACCACGTCACGCTGGAAGCGGGTACCGGTGCGGTACATACCGCCGGTGGCCACGGTCCTGACGACTACAACATCAGCCTGAAGTACGGCCTGGAAATCGCTAATCCGGTTGGCCCGGACGGCTCTTACCTGCCTGGCACCTACCCGGCGCTGGACGGTATCAACGTCTTTAAAGCTAACGACATCATCGTTGATATGCTGCGCACCAGCGGCGCGCTGCTGCACGTTGAGAAAATGCAGCACAGCTATCCGTGCTGCTGGCGTCACAAGACCCCGATCATCTTCCGTGCAACCCCGCAGTGGTTTATCAGCATGGACCAGAAAGGCCTGCGCGCGCAGTCTCTGAAAGAGATCAAAGGCGTGCAGTGGATCCCTGACTGGGGCCAGGCGCGTATCGAATCCATGGTGGCTAACCGTCCTGACTGGTGTATCTCCCGTCAGCGCACCTGGGGCGTGCCGATGTCTCTGTTCGTACATAAAGAGACGCAGGAGCTGCACCCGAACACTCTGGAACTGATGGAAGAAGTGGCGAAGCGCGTCGAAGTTGACGGCATTCAGGCGTGGTGGGATCTCGACGCCCGCGACATCCTGGGCGCTGACGCAGACAGCTACGAGAAAGTGCCGGATACCCTGGACGTGTGGTTCGATTCCGGGTCTACCCACTCCTCCGTGGTTGATGTGCGTCCGGAGTTTGCTGGTCACGCTGCCGATATGTATCTGGAAGGGTCTGACCAACACCGCGGCTGGTTCATGTCATCGCTGATGATCTCCACCGCCATGAAGGGTAAAGCACCTTACCGCCAGGTATTGACCCACGGCTTCACCGTGGATGGTCAGGGCCGTAAGATGTCCAAATCTATCGGTAACACCGTTTCTCCGCAGGACGTGATGAACAAACTGGGCGCGGACATTCTGCGTCTGTGGGTGGCCTCTACCGACTACACCGGCGAAATGGCGGTCTCTGATGAGATCCTGAAACGTGCTGCTGACAGCTATCGTCGTATTCGTAACACCGCGCGCTTCCTGCTGGCGAACCTGAACGGGTTCGATCCGGTAAAAGACATGGTGAAGCCGGAAGAGATGGTTGTGCTCGATCGCTGGGCGGTAGGCTGCGCGAAAGCGGCGCAGGAAGATATTCTTAAAGCCTATGAGTCTTACGACTTCCACGAAGTGGTGCAGCGCCTGATGCGCTTCTGCTCCATCGAGATGGGCTCGTTCTACCTCGACATCATCAAAGACCGCCAGTACACCGCGAAAGCGGACAGCGTGGCGCGTCGTAGCTGCCAGACCGCGCTGTTCCACATCGCAGAAGCGCTGGTGCGCTGGATGGCACCGATCATGTCCTTCACCGCGGATGAAATCTGGGGCTACCTGCCGGGCGACCGTGAGAAGTATGTCTTCACCGGCGAGTGGTACGAAGGTCTGTTCGACCTCTCCAGCACTGAAGCAATGAACGATGCCTTCTGGGACGAGCTGCTGAAAGTGCGCGGCGAAGTGAACAAGGTTATCGAGCAGGCGCGTGCGGACAAGAAAGTCGGTGGCTCTCTGGAAGCGACGGTGACCCTGTACGCCGAACCGGAGCTGGCGGCCAAACTGACCGCGCTGGGCGATGAATTACGATTTGTCCTGTTGACCTCCGGTGCGAAAGTTGCGGATTATGCCGAAGCTACTGCTGATGCTCAGCAGAGCGAGCTGCTCAAAGGCCTGAAGGTCGCACTGAGCAAAGCCGACGGTGAGAAATGCCCGCGTTGCTGGCATTACACCACCGATGTTGGCCAGGTGGCGGAACACGCAGACATCTGCGGACGCTGTGTAAGCAACGTCGCCGGTGACGGCGAAAAACGTAAGTTTGCCTGATGAGTAAAACTCTCTGTTCAACAGGACTGCGCTGGCTGTGGCTGGTGGTGGTGGTGCTGATTATTGATTTGGGCAGCAAGTTCCTGATCCTCCAGAATTTCGCTCTGGGGGATACGGTCCCGCTGTTTCCGTCGCTTAACCTGCACTATGCCCGCAACTATGGTGCGGCGTTTAGTTTCCTTGCCGACAGCGGTGGCTGGCAGCGCTGGTTCTTCGCGGGTATCGCTATCGGTATCTGCGTCGTGCTGGCGGTGCTGATGTACCGCTCAAAGGCCACGCAAAAGCTGAATAACATCGCCTACGCGCTGATCATTGGCGGCGCGCTGGGTAACCTGTTTGACCGCCTGTGGCACGGCTTTGTGGTCGATATGATCGATTTCTACGTCGGCGACTGGCACTTCGCGACCTTTAACCTCGCCGATAGCGCAATATGCGTTGGTGCGGCGTTAATCGTGCTGGAAGGCTTCTTGCCTAAACCGGCCGCGAAAGAGCAGGCGTAACAAAACCAGCCGGGTGACGCGTAGCGATCCCGGCCTACAGAATTTGTGGCCCCCGTAGGCCCGGTAAGCGTAGCGCCACCGGGCAACAGGTGACCCAAAACAAGCGAGCAATTTGCATGTCTAAATCCGTACAGAGCAACAGCGCGGTTCTCGTTCATTTCACGCTGAAGCTGGATGACGGCTCCACGGCCGAATCCACCCGCAACAATGGCAAACCGGCGCTGTTTCGTCTGGGTGACACCTCCCTGTCTGAAGGCCTTGAGCAGCAGCTTCTGGGTCTGAAAGAGGGCGAGAAAAAAGCGTTTTCGCTGGAGCCGGATGCGGCATTTGGCGTGCCAAGCCCGGACCTGATCCAGTATTTCTCGCGTCGTGAGTTTATGGATGCGGGTGAACCAGAAATCGGGGCGATTATGCTCTTTACCGCTATGGACGGCAGCGAAATGCCTGGCGTGATCCGAGAAATCAACGGCGATTCTATCACCGTCGATTTCAACCATCCGCTTGCCGGGCGTACCGTTCATTTTGATGTCGAAGTGCTGGAGATCGATCCGGCACTGGAGGAGTAAAATGCAGATCCTGTTGGCTAACCCGCGCGGCTTTTGCGCCGGTGTAGACCGCGCTATCAGCATTGTTGAAAACGCGCTGGAGATTTACGGCGCGCCGATTTACGTGCGTCACGAAGTGGTGCACAACCGTTACGTGGTCGACAGCCTGCGCGAGCGCGGTGCGATTTTTATCGAGCAGATCAGCGAAGTGCCGGACGGCGCAATCCTCATCTTCTCCGCGCACGGCGTCTCTCAGGCGGTACGCAACGAGGCGAAAAGCCGCGATCTGACCGTATTCGATGCCACCTGTCCGTTAGTGACAAAAGTGCATATGGAAGTGGCGCGCGCCAGCCGTCGTGGTGAAGAGTCAATTCTGATTGGTCACGCTGGTCACCCGGAAGTTGAAGGCACCATGGGCCAGTACAGCAACCCGGAAGGGGGCATGTATCTGGTTGAGTCACCGGAAGATGTCTTTACGCTGGACGTGAAAAACGAAGCCCGTCTGTCATTTATGACCCAGACGACGCTTTCCGTAGACGACACCTCAGACGTGATTGACGCCCTGCGCCAGCGCTTCCCGAAAATCGTCGGGCCGCGCAAAGATGATATCTGCTATGCAACCACCAACCGTCAGGAAGCCGTACGCGCCCTGGCTGAACAGGCGGATGTGGTGCTGGTGGTCGGCTCGAAAAACTCCTCTAACTCCAACCGACTGGCCGAACTGGCGCAGCGTATGGGGAAAGCAGCTTTTCTGATCGACGACGCAACGGACATTCAGGAAGCGTGGGTGAAAAACGCGGCCTGCGTCGGTGTTACCGCAGGCGCTTCAGCGCCGGATATCCTGGTGCAAAACGTCATTGCCCGCCTGCAAGAGCTGGGCGGTGGCGAAGCGGTGCCGCTGGAAGGCCGTGAAGAGAACATTGTCTTCGAAGTGCCGAAAGAGCTGCGAATCGACGCCCGCGAAGTGGAATAATGTCCTCTCAATCTTCAAAATGCCGGTGGCGAAAGCCTCCGGCATTTTTGTTTCTGGTTAACTGTGATTCACCATCAATATTGACGCTTTTATCACTAGGTTAATCGTTTAATCTGCCATCATGATATTGCTGTTCTCCTCGGGCCGGAGAGCGATATGAATTCAGACATCTTTTTGCCACCTCAGTTGACGTGGGCTACCGGCGCGCTAGCCGGCGGGCCGCTTATCCGCAAAACGACTCGTCTTGCGGATCTTCCTGGGATCTTCGCAGACGGCGAGGCGTGGAAGTGCGGCAATCCTCAAAAAAGTGTGTATGACGTAGACGTACTGGGCTCGCCCGTAGGGGAAGGGGCACTCTTCGTTGGGGTAACTCACCTGCGTGCGGGTAACGTGGGCGATGAGTTCTTTATGACTCGCGGTCATTTTCATCAGCGCCGCGAACAGGGCGAGGTCTATTTTGGCCTGCGCGGATGTGGCTTGTTGCTGCTGCAAACGGAGGCGGGCGACGCGCGGCTTGAGCAGGTGACGGCTGGCTCCGTGCATATTATTCCTCCTTTTACAGCGCATCGTTT
The DNA here is from genome assembly GCF_019056635.1 of Enterobacter cloacae complex sp. ECL72. Taxonomy (NCBI): domain Bacteria; kingdom Pseudomonadati; phylum Pseudomonadota; class Gammaproteobacteria; order Enterobacterales; family Enterobacteriaceae; genus Enterobacter; species Enterobacter cloacae complex sp. ECL72. The sequence continues at coordinate 209,983 of NZ_CP077659.1, forward strand.
GATTAACACTGGCAACGAGACGCTATCCTCCCTTGCCGTCTGGCCGAGCATTGCGGGACACGACTATGCGGCGCTGGCAGAGGGCTTCACCCTGCGGATCTTTGCCTCTGGGGAAGGTTACGAGGTGCGCCATGGCTAACTATGGCCTTGATATGACCATCACCCGTCAGCCGCTCGGTTTTTGCTACGGAGAGGATGTTACCGGGCCGATGCCGGAGATCAGAACGCTGGATCAGATCCGCCCGTCGCTGCGCAATCCGGACTGCGAAGGGCCTGAACAGGTATATGCCATCGCGATGGACGTGGCGCGTCTGGCGGACAGGCCGGAGCTCGAAAAACGCATGCTGCTTTTTGGTGTGGTCACCTACGCGGCAGGCACGCTTGGCGATGAGCCGGTCCGCAGCCAGGGACATGTTCACCGTATTAGCCAGCACAGCGGATGGTCGCCCCCTGAGCTGTACGAAATCTGGCAGGGTAAAGCGATTATCTACATGCAGGAGTATGTGGACGACGATCCGGGACGTTGTTTTGCGGTACTCGCGGGGCCGGGTGAAAAGGTACTGGTCCCTCCCGGATGGGGCCATGCGACGATTTCGGCCTCGCCCAATGAGCCGCTGACGTTTGGTGCGTGGTGCGATCGGGAATATGGCTTTGAGTATGAGGCCGTTCGTGCGCGAAAAGGTCTGGCCTGGTATCCCTTAGTTCAGGGTAATCATATTGTCTGGCAGCATAACAGTCACTACAGACCAGGGCGCTTGCAGATGATTACGCCGAGAAGTTATCCGGAATTTGGCATTACTGATGCGCCTGTTTATCAGCAGTTTATTGATGACCCCGCACGGTTCCAGTTTATTTCGCGTCCGGATAAAGTCGCAGAACTGTGGAATAACTTCCATCCATAAAGAAGCCGGGGCATTGCCCCGGTTTTCTTATCCTGCAAACAAACCGGACGCCACGCCAAGCGCTGCCAGTATAAGCAGCAATATCATGGCTTTTACCGGCGACACGCCGCGTTTTGCCATCAGATACCAGGTCCCCAGCACCACCGCCAGCGGAAGCAGCTGCGGGAAAATACCGTCCAGCATCTGCTGAACGTGAATGTTAACCCCGTCCCGGGTGATGAACTCCAGCCCGGTGCCGAGCTTCACGTAGCTGGCCGCCACGCCGCCCATGACAAATACGCCCAGTAGCGAGAGCGCTTCCCGTAGCCGGGTAGATTTGCTGCTGACCAGCATCTCCACGGAGCCTGATCCCATCTGGTAGCCTTTGAGAAACAGGAACCAGGAGCCAGGGATAATGATGGCCAGCCAGGCAACGGTATAAAACAGTGGACCGAGGATATTTCCGCCTGCCGCCAGCGCCATCCCAATGCTAAGCAGGATCGGGATCAGCATGCCGGGGATCATCGAATCGCCGATCCCGGCAATTGGCCCCATCAAGCCTACCTTCAGGGTATTTATGGTTTCACCGTCAATCGGCTCGCCGTTGGCTTTTTTCTCCTCCAGCCCCAGCGCCATACCGTTAACGATCGCGCCAATCTGTGGCTCCGTGTTGTAGAACGACGCGTGACGGCGCAGCATCTCGGTACGTTGTACCGGGTCGGGATAGAGCTTTTTTGCGACCGGCAGCATGCTCAGGCAAAAGCCGAAGGATTCAAGGCGTTCAAAGCTCATTGAGGAGAGGTTGTGCATCATCCACGCTCGCCAGCAGCGGCGCAGATCCTTGCGGGTGAGTTTACGTTCTTCCATCAGAATTCATCCTCGTCGTCAGGGACAGGTGCTGAAGCCACGGCCTGCGGTGCCTCGGGTTTATAGTTGTAATGAATCAGTGCCAGCAGGGCGCCCACGATCACCAGCGCGACCATATTGAGTTTCAGGAAAACGATGCAGACGAAGCCCACCAGAAAGTAGATAAGCATGGTATAGCTTTTGATGATCTGCTTAAGCAGGATGGCAATACCGACGGCGGGCAAGATGCCGCCCAGCACATTCATGGTGGAGAGGACGATGTGCGGCAGGCTGTCCATAAACCCGCTAATGTACTGTGCGCCAAAAAAGACGGCGATAAAGGTAGGCACAAAGCGCAGCACAAAATTCATCGCCTGCGGCCAGATGGCGCTGTTGAGGTAGATCCCGTGCTCGTCGCCGTTCTCCAGCGCCACATCCGCACGATGGTTCCAGAAGGAGTTCAGCACCATCATCGCATTGAAGAGAATGGTTCCGGCGATCCCAATAGTCGCCGCCAGCGCGACGGCAACCTCAGGTCCTTTGCCGGAAAGTATTCCCAGCGCAATGGCCGGATAAGCCACAAAGTTTAAATCTGCTGGCATCGAGCCGCCGGGTGTCACCATTGCGATATACACCGCCTGCACCGCTACGCCAATCATAATCCCGGTTTTGATATCGCCCAGGATCAGGCCAACCAGCATCCCGGAAATGAGCGGTCGGGAGATGAGATACCAGCCGCCCGTCAGCCCTAAAAGCCACGGACTACTGAGTGCGCCCAGATAACACAGCAGGCCAATTAAAGCCGCTTCGATAATCATGATCTGCTCCTTATTTCAGCTTTTGTCTGGCATCCTGCCAGGTATAAAAACTGGCATCAGGAACCAGGCGGAATTCAATCGCGTGTCCCTGCCCGGTCAGCCACTCGAACGCCGCCGCTTCATCCTGGGTTACCGATTGATTCGGGCCGATGGTGATCGTGTTAGCCCGGGCGCTCATCGGGCCCACGTTAATTTTTCCATTGCTGTTTTTCAGGCTAATGCCCGCCTGCTCAATGCGCTGTAGCGTGAGTGGAGATTTGCCAATCACGAAATAGCGCTTTTCGCTGGCAATCACTTTTGGCAGTTTTTCGATCGCGGTTGCCGTATCGAACAGCCACACTTTAGTATCTGATACGGCTCCTTTCATGACCGACGATAACAGCGGATCGGCCGCAACGGCATCGTCAATGGCAACGATGCCGTCGCAGGGCAGCTCCCTGGCCCAGCGTGTAATGAGCTGCCCGTGGATCACGCGATCGTCAATGCGTACAAAAGAAATACTCATATGCGGCTCCTTAAAAATCGTCTGTCTGTGCAGTATCTGCCGGTTTCGCCTGTACCAGCGTCGGCAGAGTAAGTTCGATAAGCTGCCCGGCAGCCTGATGAACATCGCGAGCCATCATCACCTCATCGGTTTGCAGCAGCATCGGGAAGTTGACTCCAGCCACCACGGCGACCGGCGGCTGCGTATGTGGGTTAAACGCGGCCTCACAGGCCACGTTCCACGGCGTGCCGCTTTGCATGTCGCACAGCACCAGCACGCCGTCAGCGTTGACGCTTGCCGCTTCCAGTGTGGAGATGAAATCCTGCCGGAAGCCCTCTATTCCCGCCTGTTCGGTCAGACAAATGGCGTGTACGCCGGGGAGCTCGCCGTATACCATCCGGCCGCTCTCCAGCAGCGCGGCGGCTAACGGCCCATGAGTGGCGACAATAAAATGAATCATCGTTAGCTCCTTACCCAGGCTTTGATAGTCGCGAGGGGGTGTCCGGAAGCACGGGCTGAAGGTGAAATGCGATAGTCACCTACGCTTGCCGGAATGATGAAGGTTTCGGCGTAATGGACGGTAAACGGCTCAAATGCACCGGTTGGGCTGTCGACAATTGCTTCGTCGCCCTCTACCAGATTCAGCACGTTCACGCCGCCGCCGGTGTGGTGCAAAACGGGTTCGCTAAACCAGTGGCGGCGGGTTTCGATAAATTCACGCTCGTGCAGGCCAGTACGCTCTTCACGCCAGCCGTTTCCTTCCGCGACAGGTTCGAACTGATTCACCAGATGCTGATGAACCCACTGCGCGTCGCGCTGCCAGTCGATCACCTTTTCACCGTGCTCCAGGTGTACCGGGCGCGGCAGCCCGTCCAGGCCCAGGCGGCCCCAGTCCCACAGTTTGAAGGTGAAAATATACGGCGTAGCGCTGATCTCCAGCACCATGGTTCCCGCGCCGGAGCAGTGCACCGTCCCAGCCGGGATCAGGAAATGATCGTGCTTTTTTGCCGGGATCTGATTAACGAAGCGGTCGTCATCAAACGGTTTTTCACCGCGACCCGCGCGCCTGAGATCGTCCATCATGGCCTCAGGGTCTGTGCCGGTTTTGGTCCCCAGATAGACGACGGCACCCGGCTCCGCTTCCAGAATGTAATAACTCTCATCCTGGGTATAGTGCATCCCAAACTGTTGCTGGATGTACTCGGTAATGGGGTGGACCTGGAAGCTCAGATTCTGGCCACCCATGGTGTCGAGGAAGTCAAAACGGATCGGGAATTCCGCGCCGAAACGTGCGTGAACTTTCTCGCCCAGCAGAGCACGGGGCTCAAGCAAAACCAGATCCTGAGAGGGGATCTCGATCCGCACTGCGCCAAAACGCAGTAACAGGCTGTTCTCCTCGGGCACGCAGTCAAAACACCACGCGTAATTGGGTGCAGAGGGATCGAGATCGAATTGCTGTTTCATCCACTGGCCGCCCCAGACGCCAGGATCGAAAAAGGGCGCCACGCGGAAAGGCTGGGTGGTAGTTTGCTTCAGCCCGGCTCGCAGGGCCTCGCCGCTGACCATCGCGGGCTGGTTCGTCTGGGTTGTATCCAGTAAAAAATCGGTGCGCCTGAGCAGCGGTGTTTTGTGGCGATCGAAGACGCGCCATTCGACAAAAAAGGCGCGCTTGTAGCGACGAAGCATATCTTCCTGCTGATTATCTGCGCCCCAGTTCCCAGTCTCACCCCGGCGCATACGCTGCTGGATCTCCCAGCGCGGCAGATCGGCATACACCAGCACATCACCCGGATGGACAAGCGTCGCACCGGGTCCGTAGATCACAATCAGCCCCCCGGAACACTGGTTCACCTGAACCTGCAACGCCTCCAGACGCGCGGGATCGAAAAACTCTCCAAGCTGGTGGCAGGAGAGAACGCCAAAGACGCGATCGTCTGTGAGGTTGCGCGCCAGCATCTCATGAATGGCACACTCATCCCGTCGCGCCTGTTCAGCATTGATCGCCAGCGTCGGGCGTAGACGCGGCAGCACGTTCTCTTCAAGCTCGGTCATGCGCACGCCCGGATAGCAGTCAATCACCAGCACCGTGCGGCTGCGCTGTTGGGTTTGTGACTCAAGAACGCGGGTTATTGCTTCCCAGCCTTGCCAGGCGCTGTCATCAAAACCCTGTATCGCCACCGTGGGGAATTTGTCGTAGGTTGTCATTGTATCCTCCGTAATCGTTATTTAAGGTTATTCGATTAACCGTATTTGAGAAGAGTGGTTAACGCGATTAACCCGCCATAAATGCGAATCGAATCCAGAACAACAGCGGTAATGTGAAGAGTCTCACAGGGAAAAATGCAAAAAAACAGGTTATTCGATTAACCTGTAGTGATGATGAAGGAGACAACATGACGGGAATTACACTGGCCGATGTCGCGAAACGCGCCGGCGTGTCAACGGCGACGGTCTCGATGGTGCTCTGCAACAAAGGCCGCATTTCGCAAAGCACGCGCGAACGTGTGCTTAAGGCGCTGGATGAATCCGGCTATGTCTATAACCAGACGGCAGCCAATTTACGTAACCGCAGCAGTAACCAGGTCGGGCTGCTCTTGCACGATATCACCAACCCTTTTTACAGCGAGATGACGGCAGGGCTAAGTCATGAAATGGAGCGCCACGAGCTGATGCTTTTTCTGGCGAATAGCGAGGAATCGGCAGAGCGACAGCAAAAATTTGTTGATTCACTGATGCGTAATAACGTCGGCGGTATGGTGCTGTGTGCGGCTCGGGAAACGCCCCAGGCCTTTTTTGAGGGTCTGAAGCGGCGCAATATTCCGGCAATCATGGTTGTGCGCCCGCTGAACGATCCGGATTTTGATTTTGTCGGAACGGATAACTTCTTAGGCACGCAGATGGCGACGGAGCATCTGCTCAGAATGGGCCATCGGCATATTGCGTTCATTGGAGGGAGCCAGAATTCGGGCTCTCGGGCGCAGCGTATCGGGGGCTTTACCAGCAAGCTGCTGGAGTACGGCGTGACGCCGAATCCTGCCTGGATCAGAACCTCTCACGCCAGCCAAAGCGACGGCGCGCGCGTGGCAGAGGCGTTACTTCTCGAGCATCCACACATCAGTGCGGCGATTTGCTATCAGGATGTTGTGGCGCTGGGGGTGATGCAAAGCTTACGCAAGATGGGCCGTGAGCCGGGACGTGATTTTGCGCTGGTCGGTTTCGATGATATTACCGAAGCGGCTCTGGTGCAGCCCGCATTGACCACCGTATCGGTGGCGGCGAAAGAGATTGGTCGTAAGGCAGGGGAGTTACTTTACAGCCGCATACAGGGCAACGACGAACCCGCCAAACGAATCATTCTGCCGCCTGCGCTGGTGGTGCGGGAATCATGCGGTTTTCGCTGACGATCATGTCTTTCACTGATATCTCACCCTGTTTATCATTAAATTCTAATTATCGGCGTTTTCTGTGGCAGCCTGTGCAAAGGCTGGTTAATCTGAAAACGATTTACATCATTTTAACGTAAGAGAATAACTATGCATGATGCACAGATCCGCGTCGCCATTGCGGGCGCGGGTGGACGTATGGGCCGTCAGCTGATTCAGGCGGCACTACAGATGGATGGCGTGGCGCTTGGCGCGGCGCTGGAGCGTGAAGGTTCATCGCTTTTGGGAGCCGATGCAGGCGAGCTGGCAGGCGCAGGTCAAACGGGCGTTACCGTGCAGAGCAGCCTTGAGGCGGTGAAAGAAGACTTTGACGTGTTTATCGATTTTACCCGCCCTGAAGGCACGTTGGCTCACCTGGCGTTTTGCCGTCAGCACGGTAAAGGGATGGTGATTGGCACCACCGGTTTTGACGAGGTCGGTAAGCAAGCCATTCAGGATGCGTCCACTGAGATTGCGATTGTCTTTGCGGCAAACTTTAGCGTGGGGGTAAACGTCATGCTGAAACTGCTGGAGAAGGCGGCGAAGGTGATGGGCGACTACACCGACATTGAAATCGTCGAAGCGCACCATCGCCACAAAGTCGATGCTCCGTCAGGCACGGCGCTGGCAATGGGCGAAGCGATTGCGTGTGCAATGGATAAAGATTTGAAAGACATCGCGGTCTATTCTCGCGAAGGCCACACTGGCGAGCGCGTGCCTGGCACCATTGGGTTTGCCACCGTTCGCGCGGGTGATATCGTCGGTGAACATACCGCTATGTTCGCCGATATTGGCGAAAGGATCGAAATCACTCATAAAGCATCCAGCCGCATGACATTTGCAAACGGGGCGGTACGTTCGGGATTGTGGCTGAAAGGTAAGCGTAATGGTCTTTTTGATATGCGAGATGTCCTCGAACTCAACAATTTGTAAGCATTATTACCCTTCGTGATGTGGTTATTGCAGTCGTAATTACTTGATTGCATAGGGCAATATTTTATTGCCCTTTTATTTTGTCTATTTGGGGTATTTATTGTGTCTAACTTATTTAAAGTAAGTGTTTTATCAATAATTTCTGTTGCTGAACTGTAAATTTTGACCATTTGGTCCACTTTTTATTCCTGCAAGACGTTCCTTTCTATTAAACTGCATGCGCAAGCGGTTTCCACAGTGATTTAGTTGATCTTTTTGCCGCTTAATCTGATTTCAGACCGCCAGGCTTGCAAAAGAATATACAAAACTCCCGTTTTAAGTTGACTTTTACATGGCAAATCCCCAGAATGCCGCCGTTTGCCAAAAATCCGCTGGCAACACATTTGCATTGATCCATGACATGGTTATGAATTAATATGCAAATAAAGTGAGTGAATATTCTCTGGAGGGTGTTTTGATTAAGTCAGCGCTATTGGTTCTGGAAGACGGAACCCAGTTTATCGGTCGGGCCATAGGGGCAACGGGTTCGGCGGTTGGGGAAGTCGTTTTCAATACTTCAATGACCGGTTATCAAGAAATCCTCACTGATCCTTCCTATTCTCGCCAAATCGTTACTCTTACTTATCCTCATATCGGCAATGTCGGCACCAATGCGGCTGACGAAGAATCCTCTCAGGTACATGCGCAAGGCCTGGTCATTCGCGACCTGCCGCTGATTGCCAGCAACTTCCGCAACACCGAAGACCTCTCTTCTTACCTGAAGCGCCACAACATTGTGGCGATTGCCGATATCGATACCCGTAAGCTGACGCGTCTGCTGCGCGAGAAGGGTGCACAAAACGGTTGTATCATCGCAGGGGATAACCTCGATGCGACGCTGGCGCTGGAAAAAGCGAAAGCCTTCCCGGGACTGAACGGTATGGACCTGGCGAAAGAAGTGACCACCGCTGAAGCCTACAGCTGGACGCAGGGAAGCTGGACGCTGGAAGGCGACCTGCCGGAAGCGAAACCGGAAAGCGAGCTGCCGTTCCACGTGGTGGCCTACGATTTTGGCGCCAAGCGCAACATCCTGCGTATGCTGGTTGACCGTGGCTGCCGCCTGACGGTGGTTCCGGCGAAAACCTCTGCTGAAGATGTTCTGAAGATGAACCCGGACGGCATCTTCCTCTCTAACGGTCCTGGCGACCCGGCGCCGTGCGACTACGCTATCGACGCCATCAAGTCCTTCCTTGAAACCGACATCCCAGTATTCGGCATCTGTCTCGGCCATCAGCTGCTGGCGCTGGCGAGCGGAGCGAACACCGTCAAGATGAAGTTTGGCCACCACGGTGGTAACCACCCGGTGAAAGATATCGACAACAACACGGTGATGATCACCGCGCAGAACCACGGCTTCGCTGTGGATGAAGCGACGATGCCAGCTAACCTGCGCGTGACGCATAAGTCACTGTTCGATGGTACCTTGCAGGGTATCCATCGCACCGATAAGCCTGCGTTCAGCTTCCAGGGCCACCCTGAAGCCAGCCCGGGCCCACACGATGCCGCGCCGCTGTTCGATCACTTCATCGAACTTATCGAGCAATACCGTAAGACCGCTAAATAATCAGGAGCTGAGAAGACCATGCCAAAACGTACAGACATAAAAAGCATCCTGATCCTTGGCGCTGGCCCGATTGTCATCGGCCAGGCCTGCGAATTCGACTACTCCGGCGCGCAGGCGTGTAAAGCCCTGCGTGAAGAGGGTTACCGTGTCATCCTGGTAAACTCTAACCCGGCCACCATCATGACCGACCCGGAAATGGCGGATGCGACCTACATCGAGCCGATTCACTGGGAAGTGGTACGCAAAATTATCGAGAAAGAGCGTCCGGACGCGGTGCTGCCGACCATGGGCGGCCAGACGGCGCTGAACTGTGCGCTGGAGCTGGAGCGTCAGGGCGTGCTGGAAGAGTTCGGCGTGACCATGATCGGTGCGACCGCCGACGCGATTGATAAAGCAGAAGACCGTCGCCGCTTCGACGTGGCAATGAAAAAAATTGGCCTTGATACCGCACGTTCCGGTATCGCGCACAATATGGAAGAAGCGCTGGCCGTTGCGGCTGAAGTGGGTTATCCGTGCATCATCCGTCCTTCCTTCACCATGGGCGGCACCGGCGGCGGTATTGCCTACAACCGCGAAGAGTTTGAAGAAATTTGCGAGCGCGGCCTGGATCTCTCCCCAACCAAAGAGCTGCTGATTGATGAATCGCTGATTGGCTGGAAAGAGTACGAGATGGAAGTGGTGCGTGATAAAAACGACAACTGCATCATCGTCTGCTCCATCGAAAACTTCGACGCGATGGGGATCCACACCGGCGACTCCATCACCGTTGCGCCAGCTCAGACGCTGACCGACAAAGAGTACCAAATCATGCGTAACGCCTCGATGGCGGTACTGCGTGAAATCGGCGTGGAAACCGGCGGCTCTAACGTGCAGTTCTCGGTGAACCCGAAAACCGGCCGTCTGATTGTTATCGAAATGAACCCGCGCGTGTCCCGTTCCTCCGCACTGGCCTCCAAAGCCACCGGCTTCCCGATTGCGAAAGTGGCGGCGAAACTGGCGGTGGGTTACACCCTTGACGAGCTGATGAACGATATCACCGGCGGCCGCACGCCAGCGTCCTTCGAACCGTCCATCGACTACGTTGTGACCAAAATTCCACGCTTTAACTTCGAGAAATTCGTCGGTGCCAACGACCGTCTGACTACCCAGATGAAATCCGTTGGTGAAGTCATGGCGATTGGCCGCACGCAGCAGGAATCCCTGCAAAAAGCACTGCGCGGCCTGGAAGTGGGCGCGACCGGCTTTGACCCGAAAGTCAGCCTGGACGACCCGGAAGCGCTGACCAAAATCCGCCGCGAGCTGAAAGACGCGGGCGCAGAGCGTATCTGGTACATCGCCGATGCCTTCCGCGCGGGCCTGTCCGTCGACGGCGTATTTAACCTGACTAACATTGACCGCTGGTTCCTAGTGCAGATTGAAGAGCTGGTGCGCCTGGAAGAGAAAGTGGCGGAGCTGGGCATCAACGGCCTGGACGCAGACTTCCTGCGCATGCTGAAGCGTAAAGGCTTCGCCGATGCGCGTCTGGCTAAGCTGGCGGGCGTGCGTGAAGCGGAAATCCGCAAGCTGCGCGACCAGTACGACCTGCACCCGGTCTACAAGCGCGTGGACACCTGTGCGGCTGAATTCTCGACCGATACCGCATACATGTACTCCACCTATGAAGAGGAGTGCGAAGCGAACCCGTCCGTCGACCGCGACAAGATTATGGTGCTGGGCGGCGGTCCAAACCGTATCGGCCAGGGCATCGAGTTTGACTACTGCTGCGTACACGCCTCACTGGCGCTGCGCGAAGACGGTTACGAGACCATTATGGTCAACTGTAACCCGGAAACCGTCTCGACCGACTACGACACTTCCGACCGCCTCTACTTCGAGCCGGTCACCCTGGAAGACGTGCTGGAAATCGTGCGCATCGAGAAGCCAAAAGGCGTGATCGTGCAGTACGGCGGCCAGACTCCGCTGAAGCTGGCGCGCGCGCTGGAAGCAGCAGGTGTGCCGGTTATCGGCACCAGCCCGGATGCGATTGACCGTGCGGAAGACCGCGAGCGTTTCCAGCAGGCGGTTGACCGTCTCAAACTGAAACAGCCGGCGAACGCCACCGTGACCGCAATTGAAATGGCCGTTGAGAAAGCGAAAGAGATCGGCTACCCGCTGGTGGTGCGTCCATCCTACGTACTGGGCGGCCGCGCGATGGAAATCGTCTACGACGAAGCGGACCTGCGTCGCTACTTCCAGACGGCGGTGAGCGTTTCCAACGATGCGCCAGTGCTGCTCGACCGCTTCCTCGACGACGCGGTTGAAGTCGACGTGGATGCCATCTGCGACGGCGAAAGGGTGCTGATTGGCGGCATCATGGAGCACATCGAGCAGGCGGGCGTGCACTCCGGTGACTCCGCCTGTTCTCTGCCAGCGTACACCCTGAGCCAGGAGATTCAGGACGTAATGCGCCAGCAGGTGCAGAAGCTGGCCTTCGAGCTTCAGGTTCGCGGCCTGATGAACGTTCAGTTCGCGGTAAAAGACAACGAAGTCTATCTGATTGAAGTCAACCCGCGTGCGGCGCGTACCGTACCGTTCGTCTCCAAAGCGACCGGTATTCCGCTGGCGAAAGTGGCGGCGCGCGTGATGGCTGGCCAGACGCTGGCTCAGCAGGGCGTCACGAAAGAAATTATCCCGCCTTACTACTCGGTGAAAGAGGTGGTACTGCCGTTCAATAAATTCCCGGGCGTTGACCCGCTGTTAGGGCCAGAGATGCGCTCTACCGGGGAAGTGATGGGCGTTGGCCGTACCTTCGCAGAAGCGTTTGCGAAAGCGCAGCTGGGCAGTAGCTCCACCATGAGAAAATCTGGCCGTGCGCTGCTCTCCGTTCGCGAAGGCGATAAAGAGCGCGTGGTTGACCTGGCTGCCAAGCTGCTGAAACAGGGCTTCGAGCTGGACGCCACTCACGGTACGGCGATTGTGTTGGGTGAAGCGGGTATCAACCCGCGTCTGGTGAACAAAGTGCATGAAGGTCGTCCGCACATTCAGGACCGCATTAAGAATGGCGAGTACACCTACATCATTAACACCACCGCAGGTCGCCAGGCGATTGAAGACTCCAAACTGATTCGCCGCAGCGCGCTCCAGTACAAAGTGCATTACGACACCACCCTGAACGGCGGTTTCGCGACGGCCATGGCGCTGAATGCGGATGCCACCGAGAAGGTGATTTCGGTGCAGGAAATGCACGCTCAGATTAGCAAGTAACACACATTGCCCGGTGCCATCCGGTTACCGGGCAATTTTCCCATCTTAAGAACCTTCTGGTTTTTCATCCGCTTTCAGTCAGTTAGCCTAAAATAGTTAGGTCGATAACGAAAATTCAACTGAGAGCAGGGGAATACACCATGCAAAATAAACTACTGATCGCTTCCGTTCTGGCTGCCACCGCAATGTTCACCGTGGCGGGCTGTTCGTCCAATCAGGCCGTAAAAACCACCGATGGCAAAACGATTGTTACTGACGGGAAACCGCAGGTGGATGACGATACCGGTCTGGTATCGTACAAAAACGCCGAAACCGGTCAAACTGAACAGATTAACCGTGACCAGGTTAAATCAATGGGCGAGCTGGATAACTAAAAAAAAGCAGTGGCACATGCCACTGCTTTTTTGCTTCAGGATGATCGATTACCAGCGATGGTTTAACAAAATATGACCGCCGTAGGCGGCATAGCTGTTTTCACCCCACTCGCCGCTGGCACGAAGGGAGATCGTCGTGGTTTCGTTCAGGTTGCCGGTTAAGCCCAACTCTAACTGACCACGATCTTCCGGCGTATCGTTGCTGACGGTCTCGTCGTTGAATGCCAGATCGTTTTGACCAGCACCTTTCAACCAGTTAACCGCAACGTACGGCTGCCAGGCCTTGACGTCCTTCTGCTGGAAGTAGCTTGCTTTAACGCCGAGACGACCAAAGACGCTGTCATTGTCCAGGGTAGTGACGCGTACGCCGTCGCGATCGGTATGATTTTCCTGATCGAGATAGCTGTAAATCACCTGCGCCTGCGGCTCGATCTTCCAGGTGCGTTCATTTTCAGACTGGATTATCCACGCGTGGCCGACTTCAACAGACGCGGCGAAACCTTCACTATCGTAGTCTTCATCGTTGCGATTGCTGGTGACGTTGTTGTTGTACCAGCTGTAAGCGGCCCAGGTATCAACGTAGCTGCCCAGACGTAATTTCTGATCTTCCTGCCAGGTGGCGTACAGCCCAACATTGAAGCCATCAACCTTACCCTGTGCGTCACGTACGTTGTGCTTCGCATCAGAGTGGGTCTTCGCCTGGCCTGCACCGAACATCCCGCCAGCACGCAGGATACCGTTATCCATTGGCTTGCTCATGAAATCGCTGCCGACTTGCAGTACGGTGGTGGTGGTGTCGTAGCTGACTTTATCGCCACCCGCATCGTTCTCGTGATAGCGACCCTTAACGTACATCCAGGTGTTCAGGTCGTCTTCATTGCGGAAGGTGATCTGGTCGCGATCGTCACGCTTATGCAGGAACATGCCCTGTGCGGCAAGGTAGTTACCTAAGTAAGCACCCACTTCAGGTGCCATGACTTCCGGAGCATTGTTACCGCCGTTGTCAGTGTTGCCGCCGTTATCGGTGCTGCCGCCGTTATCGGTGCTGCCGCCGTTATCGGTGCTGCCGCCGTTATCGGTGTTGCCGCCGTTGTCGGTGTTGCCACCATCATCGGTGTTGCCACCGTTATCGGTGTTACCGCCATTGTCGGTGTTGCCACCATCATCGGTGTTGCCGCCGTTGTCGGTGTTATCGCCATCATCAGTATTGCCACCGTCATCGGTGTCGTCGGAAGGCTCATCAGAAGGCGTCGCCTTTGATTCCAGATACCAGTTGCCGTCACTGTGCTGGTAGAGGCTATATTCCCAGGCGCCTGCAACGACCGGTTTTGCCAGCGTCAGTTGGGCTTCGGAACTGCCGCCGATGCTGACAATTTCCATACCGTTAATGGTTTGCGCGCCTGCGCCGCCAATGTTGGTGATGCTGATGCCAGACTGACCGAAGCTGCTACCCGTAATAGTGAGGTGATCAGTTGGTGAATTATCTTCACCCAGGGTGCTGATCATCACGATCTGGCTACCGTCAGAGCCGGTGTAGTCGCCATTAATCGTAAAATTATTGCCAACGCTCTTATTAGCCGCACTGAGTAACAGCGTGCCGCCATTAGTCACGTTGCCGTTGATGGTATCGACGCCGGAAGCGCTGAGCGTGGAGTTACCCTGGACTGCATTCCATGCCGCCAGCGTACCGCCGCTAAGAACCGCGATGTTGTTGTTCACTTCGCCTGCGGTGGCAAAGGTCGCGCCATTTTCAACGGTAACGGTGGCGTTACTGCCCTTGACGCCGAGCGTTGCGCCGGTGGAGACCAGCGTGGTGCCGCCGTGCAGAACCGTATCCCCTGTATAGCTATTTTTGCCCGTCAGGGTCAGGGTGTTGGAATCAACTTTTTCGACGTTACCGCTACCGGTCATGTCGGTGGCGAAAGTGAAATCGCTTCCCTGGTTAAAAATGACGGTACCGTTGTTGGTGAGCCCACCGCTGAGGGTCGCGGTTTTTTCGCCATCGCCCAGTTGCAACGAAGCATCTTTGGCCACCCGTGTATTACCGGTATTCGATACCGCGCCTGACAGGGTTAACGCGCCCGTGTCTATCAGCAAGGAATCGCCAGAGCCAATAATATCGAGATCGCCCGACAGCGCCCAATTTTCGCCCATCATTTTTATACTGGCAAAACCGTCGCCTTCGTTCAGACCCACAAAGTTACTGTCTTCCGTACCGGTGCCGATCAGGGTGAGAGTGTTTCCCGTGGAATTGGTGGAAATAACGTCACCGATAAGAGTGGAACCCGTATCAAGCACCAGGGTGTTATTTTTATTGCTGGCAAACATAACAGCGGCTGTATCACCACTAATCGTTCCGCTATTCGTGATATCTACTTTTGCATTATTCGTTACATTAAAACCGTATTGCGCACCCTGCACGTTACCAGTATTTATGACCTTAGTGTTACCCTCGCTCAGAGCGATTCCATCATTCGCTGTGCCAGTGATCGTACCCGCATTATTAATGGCAACGCCTGCAAGTGCGTTCAGGCCAGTTTTACCTTTAATAACTCCGGTTGTGCTATTTGAAATACTTACAGCCGATGAGTTTTCACTAACGAATATACCATCCTCAAAAGCGGTTATATTCCCACGGTTGCTAATTTCACCTTGCATTGATTCAATACTAATAGCTGTAGCCGATTTCGATGTGATGGCGGCACCTTCCTCGTTATTCACCACAACACGTTGCGCGGCAGTATTTATATCCAGGCCAGTTTCCCTACCGGAAATATTCCCTTCGTTAGTGATATTATTGATAGTAAACCCAGTGACAGATACCGCCGCTTCACTATCTGCGGAAGATATCGTCACGTCTTTATTAATAACATATTCAGCATCGGCTGAGAAATCTTGAGGAACAGAAGTTGATTGGTCAATCGTTGCAGAAAACGCAACCGCAGGGGTGCATATCAACAAGGCAGGAAATATCTTTCCCAGAGTTTTGGTTGTATTATTTAATTGGGAGGGTTTGTTGCTCATGTACACATCCATTTGAGTGAGAAGGAATATTCGACACGTGTGTGAAACGTATATCGATCGCCTAAATAATGAGCTCAAAACAAAGAGCGTAAAATTATTATTTTTTCAATGGGTTATGTACAGACTGTTTTATTAAAGAATGACTTAAGGTCCTCTAAAAATATCTGTTGGCAATATGAGTTGTTACTATTATTTTGCGGCATGAATTTGTCGTACGCGTCGTTTTCTTTCTTTAGCGCCGTAATCGCTGTTAAGGTGGTGATGATTGCCAATACTTGCGATTTACTTTGAAGCGTAAGATGACCCCTTTAAGTCGGGGTGGTAACTGTCTACACTCATTGCTACAAGAAAAGTAAAAGACGGGCATATACATGATTCTGATAATTTATGCGCACCCCTATCCGCAGCACTCGCATGCGAATAAGCGGATGCTTGAGCAGGCAAGGACGCTTGAAAACGTAGAGATACGTTCCCTCTATCAACTCTATCCTGATTTCAATATCGATGTCGCCGCCGAACAGGAGGCGCTCTCCCGTGCCGATCTGATCGTCTGGCAGCATCCGATGCAGTGGTACAGCACGCCTCCGCTGCTGAAATTGTGGATCGACAAAGTTTTCTCCCACGGTTGGGCATATGGACACAACGGCAACGCGCTTCAGGGCAAAAGCCTGATGTGGGCTGTTACCACCGGCGGGGGGGAAAGCCACTTTGAGATTGGCGCCTTCCCCGGATTTGACGTGCTGGCGCAGCCGCTCCAGGCTACTGCCTTTTACTGCGGTCTGAACTGGCTTCCGCCTTTTGCGATGCACTGTACCTTTGTCTGCGACGATGAAACCTTGCAGGCGCAGGCTCGTCACTACAAACAACGTTTACTTGAGTGGCAGGAGACGCACAATGGATAGCCATACGCTGATACAGGCGCTGATTTACCTCGGCGCGGCGGCATTAATTGTGCCCGTGGCGGTTCGTCTGGGGCTGGGCTCGGTGCTCGGCTATCTGATTGCCGGGTGTGTGATTGGCCCCTGGGGCTTTCGGCTGGTGACGGATGCCGAGTCGATCCTGCATTTTGCGGAGATCGGCGTGGTGCTGATGCTGTTTGTGATTGGTCTGGAGCTGGATCCGCAGCGGCTGTGGAAACTGCGCGCCTCGGTGTTTGGCGGAGGCGCCCTGCAAATGCTGGCCTGCGGTCTGCTGTTGGGCGGGTTCTGCATTCTGCTGGGGATGGAGTGGAAAGTCGCAGAGCTGATCGGCATGACGCTGGCGCTCTCCTCGACGGCGATTGCCATGCAGGCAATGAACGAGCGTAATCTGACGGTGTCGCAAATGGGGCGCAGCACCTTCTCCGTACTGTTGTTCCAGGATATTGCCGCCATCCCGCTGGTGGCGATGATCCCGCTGCTGGCAGCCAGCGGCGCATCAACGACGCTGGGAGCATTTGCCTTATCAGCGCTGAAGGTTGCCGGTGCGCTGGCGCTGGTTGTTCTGCTTGGTCGCTACGTAACGCGTCCGCTGCTGCGCTTTGTTGCTCGCTCTGGCCTGCGCGAAGTATTCAGCGCCGTTGCGTTATTCCTGGTGTTTGGTTTTGGATTGCTGCTGGAAGAGGCCGGGCTGTCGATGGCAATGGGCGCCTTCCTCGCGGGGGTCTTACTGGCAAGCTCCGAATACCGTCACGCGCTGGAAAGCGATATCGAGCCGTTTAAAGGATTGCTGCTGGGGCTGTTTTTCATCGGCGTCGGGATGTCTATCGACTTCGGGACGCTGGTAACCCATCCGCTGCGCATCATCATTCTGCTGGTGGGTTTCCTGGTCATTAAAATGGCGATGCTGTGGCTGATTGCCCGCCCGTTAAATGTGCCAAAACCGCAACGCCGCTGGTTTGCCGTGCTGCTGGGGCAGGGGAGTGAGTTTGCTTTCGTTGTCTTTGGCGCAGCGCAGATGGCAAATGTACTTGATCCGGAATGGGCAAAAGCGCTGACGCTGGCGGTTGCGCTGTCGATGGCCGCAACGCCGATCCTGCTGGTGCTGCTGACGCGTCTGGAGAAAACGGGAAGCGAACAGGAGCGAGAAGCCGATGAGATCGACGAGGAGCAGCCGCGGGTGATCATCGCCGGATTTGGCCGCTTCGGGCAGATTACTGGCCGTTTACTGCTCTCCAGCGGTGTCAAAATGGTCATTCTCGATCACGATCCTGACCATGTCGATACGCTGCGTAAATTCGATATGAAAGTGTTTTACGGTGATGCGACCCGCGTCGATCTGCTGGAATCCGCCGGGGCGGCGAAAGCCGAGGTGTTGATTAATGCCATTGACGATCCAGAGACCAGTATGCAGATGGTTGAGCTGGTCAAAGAGCATTTTCCGCATCTGACCATTATCTCCCGTGCGCGCGATGTGGATCACTACATCCAGCTGCGTCAGGCGGGTGTGGCAGCCCCTGAACGTGAAACCTTCGAAGGGGCGCTCAAATCTGGCCGCATGGCGCTGGAAAGCCTGGGGCTTGGCGCGTATGAGGCACGTGAGCGTGCCGATCTGTTCCGCCGTTTTAATCATGAGATGGTGGAAGAGATGGTGGCGATGGCGAGCAGTACGGCAACCGAACGCGCTGCGGTGTTTAAACGCACCAGCACCATGCTGACGGAGATCATCAACGAGGATCGTAATCATCTGTCGCTGGTTCAGCGCCACGGCTGGCAAGGAACGGAAGAGGGCAAGCATACTGGTGATCCTGCGGATGAACCGGAGAGTAAACCCTCTGCGTGAAGTGGAGTTGCCAGCAATATTAAAAAATTTCTAATTCTTTACCCTGCCGCCAGTCGACGAAAGATTAAGCTTTCCGTATAGTGGCGGCAATTTTTTGCATCCGGGAAATTTTCAATGATCAGTCTGATTGCAGCGCTGGCGGTAGACCGCGTTATCGGCATGGAAAACGCCATGCCGTGGAACCTGCCTGCCGATCTCGCATGGTTTAAACGTACTACGTTAAACAAGCCGGTAGTGATGGGCCGCCTGACCTGGGAGTCGATTGGTCGTCCGCTGCCGGGTCGTAAGAATATTGTGATCAGTAGCCAGCCGGGCACTGACGATCGCGTTCAGTGGGTTAAGTCCGTAGATGAAGCCATTGCCGCCTGCGGCGATGCCGAAGAGATCATGGTGATCGGCGGGGGGCGTGTGTATGAGCAGTTCCTGCCAAAAGCGCAGAAACTGTATCTGACGCACATTGATGCGGAAGTGGAAGGGGATACCCATTTCCCGGATTACGATCCGGACGAGTGGGAGTCCGTATTCAGTGAGTTTCACGATGCGGATGCGCAGAACTCACACAGCTACTGCTTCGAAATTCTGGAACGTCGTTAACGGTTTTATCCTCTCCCCGAAGGGAGAGGATAAATATCTTCAGGAGGCGACTGCCTCACCCTCGCCTAAGTCCAGCTGTCGGTTGGATGGCTGCACAAAGTAAGTTTTATCTTCCCAGCGTAAGCAGGTTAAATCCCCGCCCCAGCAGCATCCGGTATCCAGCGCATAGATATTTTCCGGGGTGCCTTTTCCTTCCAGCGATGCCCAGTGTCCAAATACCACACTGTATTCGTTTGTCACGGGGCCCGGAATCGCAAACCATGGCTTAAGCGGCGCAGGGGCATTTTCAGGCGTATCTTTGCAATACATATCCAGTTGCCCGTTCGGGAAGCAGTAGCGCATCCGCGTAAAAGCATTGGTGATAAAACGCAGTCGCGCCAGGCCGCTGAGGTCATCACTCCAGTTATTCGGCATGTCGCCATACATCGCATCCAGGAAGAACGGATAGGAGTCGCTCGCCAGCACCGCTTCGGCGTCGCGCGCGCAGGTTTTTGCCGTCTCAAGATCCCACTGAGGCGTGATGCCGGCATGCGCCATCACCAGCTTTTTCTCTTCGTCAATCTGTAGCAGCGGCTGGCGACGCAGCCAGTTGAGCAACTCATCGGCATCCGGTGCTTCCAGCAGGGGGGTAATGCGATCTTTCGGCTTATTACGGCTGATCCCGGCGTATACGGCCAGCAGATGCAGATCGTGGTTGCCCAGCACCATGCGCACGCTGTCACCCAGCGATTTGACATAGCGGAGGACGTCCAGGGAACCGGGACCGCGCGCCACTAAGTCGCCCGTCAGCCAGAGCGTGTCCTGCCCGGGGGTGAAGTCGACCTGTTTTAATAATGCGATCAGTTCATCGTAGCAACCGTGAACGTCGCCAATCAGATATGTAGACATTAGATTAATGAATAAGTGTAGGTACGGCGAGACGGAATACGGGAATAGCAATGCGGAAAGCATTGCCGTCGGCATCGACCATTTCATAATGGCCCTGCATGGTACCCAGCGGCGTTTCAATTACCGCGCCGCTGGTGTACTGATACTCTTCGCCAGGGGCGATATGGGGTTGTTCACCGACCACGCCTTCGCCCTGGACTTCAATTTCACGGCCATTGCCGTTGGTGATAAGCCAGTAGCGCCCGAGCAGTTGCACAGGCATCCGCCCCAGATTGCGAATGGTTACGGTATAAGCAAAGACAAAACGTTCTTCATCCGGTGTGGATTGGGACTCAATGTAGACGCTTTGAACCTGAACACAGACGCGGGGCGAATCAATCATGGCTTAGCTCTCCTTCGGCGGCGCATTGTCGCTGATGTAATTAGCCAGCTTGCAGTACTGCTCTACGGAAATATTTTCCGCACGCATTGCCGGGTCGATGCCCAACTCAGCTAATACGTCAACGGTAAACAGATTGCCAAGGCTGTTACGAATCGTTTTACGGCGCTGGTTAAAGGCTTCTGTCGTGATACGGCTCAGTATACGCAGGTCTTTGACCGGGTACGGCATCGTTTTATGTGGCACCAGGCGCACAACCGCAGAATCTACTTTTGGCGGCGGCGTGAACGCGGAAGGCGGTACTTCTAATACCGGGATCACGTTGCAGTAATATTGCGCCATCACGCTTAAACGACCATACGCTTTACTGTTCGGCCCTGCAACCAGACGGTTAACGACCTCTTTTTGCAACATGAAGTGCATGTCGGCAATGGCATCAGTATAGCTAAACAGATGGAACATCAGCGGGGTGGAGATGTTGTACGGCAGGTTACCGAACACGCGCAGCGGCTGTCCCATTTTTTCTGACAGTTCGCCGAAGTTCATGGTCATCGCATCCTGTTGATAAATCGTCAGCTTCGGCCCGAGGAACGGGTGCGTTTGCAGACGTGCGGCCAGATCGCGGTCGAGTTCGATAACGGTCAGTTCGTCGAGGCGTTCGCCTACCGGCTCGGTCAGCGCGGCAAGACCCGGGCCGATTTCGACCATGGCCTGACCTTTCTGCGGATTAATGGCAGAAACGATACTGTCGATCACAAACTGATCGTTGAGGAAGTTTTGCCCGAAGCGTTTACGGGCTAAGTGGCCCTGATGGACTCGATTAGTCATTGAGTATTAACAATCATTTTGATGGCGAGATTAAGCGCCGTAATAAAACTGCCGACATCCGCTTTTCCCTGGCCTGCCAGATCCAGCGCAGTACCGTGGTCAACGGACGTTCGAATAAAGGGTAAACCGAGGGTGATATTCACCCCGCGGCCAAAGCCCTGGTATTTTAGCACGGGCAGACCCTGATCGTGGTACATCGCGAGTACGGCGTCGGCATTATCCAGGTATTTGGGCTGGAAAAGGGTGTCGGCAGGCAGAGGCCCGCTGAGGTTCATCCCCTTCGCCCGCATCTCCTCAAGCACCGGAATGATGATGTCGATCTCTTCGGTGCCCATATGTCCGCCCTCACCCGCGTGCGGATTCAGGCCGCAAACCAGCACATGCGGCTGCGGAATGCCGAATTTGGTTTGCAGATCGTGATGCAAAATGCCAATGATCTCACGCAGGAGTTCAGGCGTAATGGCATCCGGAATGGCTTTGATCGGCAGGTGCGTTGTTACCAGCGCAACGCGCATTGCTTCGGTTGCCAGCATCATCACCACTTTCGGGCTGTGCGAACGCTCTTCGAAAAATTCGGTATGCCCGGTAAACGGAATGCCCGCGTCATTGATCACGCCTTTATGCACCGGACCGGTGATCAGGGCGGCAAATTCGCCCTGAAGGCAACCGTCACAGGCGCGCGCCAGCGTCTCGACAACGTAGTGGCCGTTTTCGGTGTGTAACTCACCGGGGACAACAGGCGCACGGAGCGGAACAGAAAGCAGGGTGAGAGTACCCGCCTGCTGCGGTGCGGGCTGTTGGCCTTCAACGTAAGGGAGGAGCGTTAAAGGCAGACCGAGCAAAGCTGCCCGGTCTTGTAACAGTGTTGCATCTGCGCAGACAACCAACTCTACCGGCCAGCTGCGCTGGGCGAGCTGAACCACAAGGTCAGGCCCAATCCCGGCGGGTTCGCCGGGGGTGATCACAACACGATGCGGTTTCATCAGTTGCTCAACACTTTCACGTAAGCGCTGGCGCGTTGTTCCTGCATCCAGGTTGCGGCTTCTTCAGAGAACTTACGGTTAAACAGCATGCGATACGCACGGTCTTTCTGCGCCGCGTCGGTTTTATCCACGTTGCGCGTGTCCATCAGCTGGATCAGATGCCAGCCGAAGGAGGAGTGTACCGGCGCGCTCATCTGGCCTTTATTCAGCTTCATTAACGCATCGCGGAAAGCCGGATCGTAAATATCCGCTGCCGCCCAACCCAGGTCACCGCCCTGGTTTGCAGAGCCAGGATCCTGAGAGAACTCTTTTGCCGCTTTATCGAAGGTGGTTTTACCGCTCTTGATGTCTGCCGCGATCTGTTCCAGCTTCGCACGAGCCTGATCGTCAGTCATGATCGGAGACGGCTTAAGCAGGATATGACGCGCATGCACTTCGGTAACCGAAATGTTCTGGCTCTGGCCGCGCAGGTCGTTCACTTTCAGAATGTGGAAGCCCACACCGGAACGGATTGGACCGACGATGTCGCCTTTCTTCGCCGTGCTCAGCGCCTGGGCAAACAGGGATGGCAGCTCCTGAATACGCCCCCAGCCCATCTGGCCGCCTTTCAGCGCCTGCTGGTCAGCGGAATAGGTGATCGCCAGCTTGCCGAAGTCATCGCCATTACGCGCCTGCTCAACGATAGCGCGCGCCTGGCTTTCCGCCTCAGCCGCCTGATCGGAGGTTGGGTTTTCCGGCAGTGGGATCAGGATGTGGCTCAGGTTAAGCTCAGTGCTGGCATCATTCTGATTCCCTACCTGTTTTGCCAGGGCATCCACTTCCTGAGGCAGGATGGTGACGCGGCGACGGACTTCATTGTTACGCACTTCTGAAATCAGCATCTCTTTACGGATCTGATTACGGTAGGTGGCATAGCTGATGCCGTCGTAGGCCAGGCGGCTACGCATCTGATCCGGGGTAATGTTGTTCTGCTTTGCAATGTTGGCGATCGCCTGATCGAGCTGCTCGTCAGAGATCGTCACGCCCATTTTCTGGCCCATCTGAAGAACAATCTGATCCATGATCAGACGCTCCAGGATCTGGTGGCGCAGCGTAGCGTCATCCGGAAGCTGTTGACCTGCTTCGCCCGAGTTGAGCTTTACAGATTTCATCAAACCGTCAACGTCACTTTCAAGCACGACGCCGTTGTTAACCACAGCCGCGACTTTATCGACAACCTGTGGGGCCGCGAAGCTGGTATTCGCAACCATAGCGACACCGAGTAGCAGCGTTTTCCAGTTCTTCATACTTTTTCCATTTCAATTAACCGCAAAGCGGATTACGTTGTAAATCAAGCACATTACAATGAACTACGATACGGCAGAATGTTCGAGCGCAGCATCTGCTGCGTGCCCAGACCGTAGTTAGAACTCAGGCCGCGCAACTCGATATTAAAGCCGATCACGTTATCATATTTGCCCTGACTGTTTTGCGTATCCCAGCCGTTAAGTTTGCGTTCGTAACCGACACGTATTGCGTAACAGCAGGAGTTGTATTGCAGACCCAGCATCTGGTCAGCAGGTTTTTGGGCATTCGTGTCATAGTAGTAGGCCCCGACGACTGACCAACGATCGGCGATCGGCCAGCTCGCGGCGGTACCCACCTGTGAAATACCGTCTTTGTATTGGTCTGTATTCGCATAGTTTGGCAGCGTCGCCTGGATATACTCCGGGCTGGCGTAACGGTACGTCAACTGCAACATGCGGTCTTCATCACGACGGTATTCGATGGCTGCGCTGCCCGTCGCGATATTGTCCAGTCGTGTATCGTACTGAACACCACCGCGCAGACCCCAACGATCCGTCATGCGCCAGTAGGTGTCGCCCGCCCATACCAGTGAGCCCGTTTTGTTGTCTTTCTCCCAGTTAATGTCGTCATCACCGGTACGAGACTCGGTGAAATAGTAGATTTGACCAACAGAAACGTTAAAACGTTCAACGGCAGCATCATCATATACGCGCGTTGTGACGCCAGTCGTTAACTGGTTAGCAGACGCAATACGGTCAAGCCCGCCGTAGGTACGGTCACGGAACAGGCCGCTGTAGTCTGATTGCAGGAAGGAAGAGTCGTAGTTTTGAATTTTGCTCTGATCGCGATAAGGCACATACAGATACTGCATACGCGGCTCAAGCGTCTGGGTGTATCCATCGGCGAGAAGGCCCATATCACGTTCGAAGATCAGCTTCCCGTCCATTTTGAATTGCGGAAGCGTACGGTTTACCGACTCTTCAAGATCGGTGCCATAGCGTTTGTTATACCAGTCCAGATTTTTCTGCTGGTAGTGGGTGGCCATCAGCTTAGCTTCGGTATTCAGGCTCGCCCAGTCGTTTGACCACGGCAGATTGATCGTCGGCTCGATATGCAGACGCGTTGATTCCGGCATATCCGAGTTGGTGTTGACGAAATGGACCGCCTGAGCATAAACGCGCGTGTCGAAAGGACCCACATCGTTCTGGTACCAGTTCACGTCCAGCTGCGGCTCGGCACCATAGGTACTACGCGATTGTGTATCAAATACCTGGAACTGTTTGGTCGACACCGTCGCGTCAAAGTTCTCAATGGCGTAGCCCACGCTGAATTTCTGCGTGGCGTAACCGTCGGTACTGGAGCCGTATTTAGAATCAAAGTCGTTGAAGTAATACGGATCGCTGACTTTGGTGTAGTCGATGTTGAAACGCCACACCTGATCCAATACCCCGGCGTGCTTCCAGTAGTACATCCAGCGGTGCTTATCACCTTCGCTCGGATGCTCGTCCTGGAACACCTTATCTGATGGCAGATAATCAAATTCCATCAGACCCGCGCCCGCCTTGGTCAGATAGCGGAATTCGTTCTCCCACATGATGTTACCGCGCTTATGGATATAGTGCGGCGTGATCGTGGCGTCCATGTTGGGCGCAATGTTCCAGTAGTACGGCAGGTAGAACTCAAAGTAGTTCGACGTGCTGTACTTGGCGTTCGGGATCAGGAAACCTGAACGACGTTTGTCACCCACAGGCAGTTGCAGGTAAGGGCTATAGAAAATGGGCACCGGGCCGAGTTTAAAACGGGCGTTCCAGATCTCTGCAACCTGTTCTTCACGGTCGTGGATCACTTCACTGCCCACAACGCTCCAGGTATTTGACCCTGGCAAACAGGAGGTAAACGTGCCGTTTTCGAGAATGGTGTAGCGGTTTTCGCCGCGCTGCTTCATCAGGTCCGCGGTACCGCGCCCCTGACGACCGACCATCTGGTAATCACCTTCCCAGACGTTGGTGTCTTTGGTATTCAGATTCGACCAGGCTTTCGGACCTTTCAGGATGACCTGATTGTCGTCATAGTGCACATTACCCAGCGCATCCACCGTACGGACAGGCGCCTGAGCACCTTCCGGTTGCTTCTGGTGCAATTGCACTTCGTCAGCAAGCAGGCGACTGTTTCCCTGGTTAATATCGACATTGCCCGTAAAGGTCGCATTGTCAGGATAATTACCTTTTGCACTGTCGGCATTAATGGTGACGGGTAAGTCATTCGTATCGCCTTTCACCAGTGGGCGATTGTAACTTGGGACGCCAAGCATACACTGCGAGGCGAGATCGGCTGCGAGCCCCTGTTGGCTATACAGGGCGGTGCCAATCATTGTGGCCAGAAGGGTGGGGATACGTTTTTTCATACGTTGTATTTTATTGTTC
Organism: Enterobacter cloacae complex sp. ECL72; assembly: GCF_019056635.1. NCBI lineage: Bacteria > Pseudomonadati > Pseudomonadota > Gammaproteobacteria > Enterobacterales > Enterobacteriaceae > Enterobacter > Enterobacter cloacae complex sp. ECL72. Next base: position 235,753 of record NZ_CP077659.1, read on the forward strand.
CGTCATCAGTGGCTACGGCTTACAAACGCTCAGAGACTATCTTACTCATCAGCGCAGTACCAGCGTTAATCCTGCCCGTTTGCGCGCCAGAGTGTTAGGCTCGCTATCGAATGACGAGTATGATAATGCAAATTATAGGCGATGTCCCTCAATTGACCGTGGCGCGACCACTGTAATGATGGCGTTGCGTCGGCCAGGAACATGACCATTCGGGGAGTATATGCAGTATTGGGGTAAAATAATCGGCGTTGCGTTCGCAATTATTATGGGTGCCGGATTCTGGGGTGTCGTTCTTGGCCTCATTATCGGCCATATGTTTGATAAAGCACGCAGCCGCAAAATGGCCTGGTTTGCTAACCAGCGCGAGCGCCAGTCACTCTTTTTCTCCACCACCTTCGAGGTGATGGGGCACTTAACCAAATCAAAAGGACGCGTAACGGAAGCCGATATTCAGGTGGCCAGCGTCTTTATGGATCGCATGAATCTGCACGGCGAATCCCGCATCGCGGCGCAGAATGCGTTTCGGATTGGTAAATCAGATCACTACCCGCTGCGTGAAAAAATGCGGCAGTTCCGTAGCATCTGTTTCGGGCGTTTTGATTTAATTCGGATGTTTCTGGAAATTCAAATCCAGGCCGCCTTCGCGGATGGCTCTCTGCATCCGAATGAACGGGACGTCCTGTATGTGATTGCTGAAGAGTTGGGCATTTCCCGCATGCAGTTCGATCAGTTCCTGCGCATGATGCAGGGCGGCGCGCACTTTGGCGGCGGTTATCAGCAGCAATCGTCCGGCGGCGGCTGGCAGCAGGCGCAGCGTGGCCCTACGCTTGAAGATGCCTGTAACGTCCTCGGCGTGAAGCCGTCTGACGATGTTACGACCATCAAACGCGCCTATCGTAAGCTGATGAGCGAGCACCATCCGGATAAGCTGGTGGCGAAAGGCCTGCCGCCAGAGATGATGGAGATGGCGAAACAGAAAGCGCAGGAAATCCAGAAAGCCTACGAGCTAATTAAAGAGCAGAAAGGTTTTAAATAAAAAAATGGCCCGACAGTGTCGGGCCATTTTTTCAGAAGTCCACCGGGGCTTTGAACGTCATGGCGTTGCCGAAAGCAGGGTGGGTGATGGTGAGCGTCTGCGCATGCAGTTGCAGGCGCGGCGCTAACGCCAGCGCTTCCGGCGGCGCATAGAACCTGTCCCCCAGAATGGGGTGACCCATCGCAAGCATATGCACACGCAGCTGGTGGGAGCGCCCGGTAATCGGCTTCAGCAGGACGCGCGCGGTGTTATCCGGCGCGTTCTCCAGCACTTCATACTCGGTTTGCGCGGCCTTGCCGGTTTCGTAACACACCTTCTGCTTTGGCCGGTTCGGCCAGTCGCAAATCAGCGGTAAATCCACCAGCCCTTCCGCCTGCGCCGGATGGCCCCAGACGCGCGCGACATACTGTTTCTTCGGCTCGCGCTCGCGGAACTGACGCTTCAGCTCGCGTTCTGCCGCTTTATTCAGAGCCACCACAATCACGCCGCTGGTCGCCATATCCAGACGATGGACAGACTCGGCCTGGGGATAATCACGCTGGATACGCGTCATCACGCTGTCTTTATGCTCTTCCAGACGCCCCGGCACGGATAACAAGCCGCTCGGCTTGTTAACCACCATAATGTGCTCGTCCTGATACAGAATGACCAGCCACGGATCCATCGGGGGATTGTAGGGCTCCATTACCATCTTGCGCTCCGCTTACTGATGCGTCACAACGATAAGACGCAGGGCGTCGAGACGCCATCCCGCCTGATTCAGGCTTTCCAGCACCTGCTGGCGGTTGCTCTCAATGGCGGCCAGCTCATCGTCACGAATGTTAGGGTTCACTGCTTTCAACGCTTCCAGACGCGACAGCTCGGCAGAAAGCTTCTCATCGGCTTCGCTACGCGCCGCATCGATCAGCACTCTGGCCGCTTTTTCGGCCTGGGCTTCACCCAGTTGCAGAATGGCATGCACGTCCTGCTGCACCGCATTCACCAGCTTACTGCCGGTATGGCGGTTCACCGCGCTCAGCTGACGGTTGAAGCTTTCAAACTCCACCTGGCCGGCCAGGTTCGTACCGTTTTTATCCAGCAGCAGACGCACCGGAGTTGGCGGCAGGAAGCGGTTAAGCTGAAGCTGTTTCGGCGCCTGCGCTTCCACAACGTAGATCAGCTCCACCAGCAGCGTGCCCACAGGCAAGGCTTTGTTCTTCAACAGGGAGATGGTGCTGCTGCCGGTATCGCCGGAGAGGATCAGATCCAGACCGTTGCGGATCAGCGGGTGCTCCCAGGTGATGAACTGTGCATCTTCGCGGGAAAGCGCCACATCACGCTCAAAGGTGATGGTGCAGCCGTCTTCCGGCAGGCCCGGGAAATCCGGCACCAGCATATGATCGGACGGGGTCAGCACGATCATGTTCTCGCCGCGATCGTCCTGGTTAATGCCGACGATGTCGAACAGGTTCATGGAGAAGCTGATCAGGCTGGTGTCATCGTCCTGTTCTTCGATACTTTCGGCCAGCTGCTGCGCTTTTTCACCGCCGTTGGAGTGGATCTCCAGCAGGCGATCGCGACCCTGCTCCAGCTGAGCTTTCAGCGCGTCGTGCTTCTCTCGACAGGATTTGATCAGCTCATCAAAGCCCTCGGTGTTTTCCGGCGCCGCAAGGTAACCGATCAGATCGCTATGCACCTGGTCATAAATGGTGCGGCCCGTCGGGCAGGTATGTTCAAACGCATCCAGGCCTTCGTGGTACCAGCGAACCAGAACGGACTGGGCGGTTTTCTCCAGATACGGAACGTGGATCTGAATATCGTGCGCCTGACCGATACGATCCAGACGGCCGATACGCTGCTCCAGCAGATCCGGGTTAAACGGCAGATCGAACATCACAAGATTGCTGGCGAACTGGAAGTTACGGCCTTCAGAACCGATTTCGGAGCACAGCAGAACCTGCGCGCCGCTGTCCTCTTCACTAAACCACGCCGCAGCGCGGTCGCGCTCGATAATAGACATGCCTTCATGGAACACGGCGGCGCGAATACCTTCGCGCTCGCGCAGCACTTGTTCAAGTTGCAGGGCGGTGGCTGCCTTGGCGCAGATCACCAGCACCTTCCGGGAACGGTGCGCGGTCAGATAACCCATTAACCACTCCACGCGCGGATCGAAGTTCCACCAGGTGCCAGTGTCGCCTTCAAATTCCTGATAAATTTGCTCCGGGTAGAGCATATCGCGCGCGCGATCTTCCGCTGATTTACGGGTGCCCATAATGCCGGAGACTTTAATCGCCGTCTGGTACTGGGTCGGCAGCGGCAGTTTGATGGTGTGCAGCTCGCGTTTCGGGAAGCCTTTCACGCCGTTACGGGTGTTGCGGAACAGCACGCGGCTGGTGCCGTGACGGTCCATCAGCATGTCGATCAGCTCTTTACGCGCAGATCCCGCATTATCGCTGTCGCTGTTCGCGGCCTGAAGCAGCGGCTCAATATCCTGCTCGCCGATCAGATCGCTGAGGGTGTTAAGTTCATCATTAGAGAGACGATTACCGGCCAGCAGCAGCGCAACGGCGTCCGCCACCGGACGGTAGTTTTTCTGCTCTTCAACAAACTGCTCAAAATCGTGGAATCGGTTCGGATCGAGCAGGCGCAGACGGGCGAAGTGGCTCTCAAGACCCAGCTGCTCCGGGGTGGCGGTCAGAAGCAGAACGCCCGGTACGCGCTCGGCAAGCTGCTCAATCGCCATGTATTCACGGCTTGGCGCATCTTCGCTCCAGACGAGGTGGTGCGCTTCGTCGACGACCATCAGATCCCATTCTGCGTCGCACAGGTGCTCCAGGCGCTGCTTGCTGCGGCGTACGAAGTCCAGGGAGCAGATCACCAGCTGTTCGGTTTCAAACGGGTTGTCCGCGTCGTGCTGGGCTTCGGCATAGCGCTCGTCGTCGAACAGGGAGAAGCGCAGGTTAAAGCGGCGCAGCATCTCGACCAGCCACTGGTGTTGCAGCGTTTCCGGCACCACAATCAGCACGCGCTCGGCAGCGCCAGAGAGCAGCTGCTGGTGCAGGATCATGCCTGCTTCGATGGTTTTACCCAGGCCCACTTCGTCAGCCAGCAGCACGCGAGGCGCATGGCGACGGCCCACGTCATGGGCGATATTCAGCTGATGGGGAATAAGGCTGGTACGCTGGCCGCGCAGGCCGCTCCACGGCATGCGGTACTGTTCACTCTGGAACTTACGCGCGCGGTAGCGCAGGGAGAAGCGATCCATTCGGTCGATTTGCCCGGCAAACAGACGGTCCTGCGGCTTGCTGAAAACCAGTTTGCTGTCGAGCAGCACTTCACGCAGGATAACATTCGTCTCGTCGGTATCAAGACGCGTTCCAATGTAGGCGAGCAGTCCATTCTCTTCTTTTACGTCTTCAACCTTCAGCTGCCAGCCTTCGTGGCTGGTCACGGTGTCGCCCGGATTGAACATTACGCGGGTAACAGGGGAGTCATTGCGAGCGTACAGGCGGTTTTCACCGGTAGCAGGGAAAAGGAGGGTAACCATGCGCGCATCGACGGCAACGACGGTTCCTAATCCAAGTTCGCTTTCTGTATCGCTGATCCAGCGTTGACCAAGTGTAAAAGGCATAGTTGTTCGGCTCTAATCTTTAATTGCAGGCAATAGTTCGACCCCGTCCAAAAAGACGGTCATCGAAAAATGGGTCCGGGAATGGAAAGGGCGCTATGGTACTGGATGGCAACGGTTTCGTCACGCGTCAAAATAGCCCAAGTTGTCCTGTCACTAGTGTAGCAAAGTCGTCATTGATGAACGGTAAAATTCCCTCCGCAACCGGCTGAAGCTGGCGGGTCAGGTAGTGATCGTAATCGAGCGGAGACTGCTGGTAATCAACGGGTTCCGGGCCGTTAGTTGTCCAGACGTATTTGATCGTACCCCGGTTCTGATACTGCGGCGCACGGCCCCGGCGAACATTCTCTTCATCCGCCAGCCGCGCGGCGCGTACGTGGGGAGGAACGTTACGTTGATATTCGGCCAGCGGGCGGCGCAGGCGCTTGCGATACACCAGCTGGTCATCCAGTTCACCCGCCATCAGGCTGGCGATGGTGTCGCGCACGTAGTCCTGATACGGCTCGTTGCGAAACACCCGCAGGTAGAGCGTCTGCTGGAACTGCTGCGCCAGTGGCGTCCAGTCGGTGCGCACCGTCTCCAGCCCTTTAAAGACCATCCGCTGCGTGTCACCTTCCTGAATCAGCCCGGCGTAGCGCTTCTTGCTGCCCTGGTCGGTTCCGCGAATGGTCGGCATTAAAAAGCGGGCAAAATGGGTTTCAAACTCCAGCTCTAACGCGCTGGTTAACCGCTCTTTTTGCAAATTTTCGCGCCACCAGTCGTTCACGTAGGCGACCAGTTCTTTGCCGATTCGCGCGGCGTCGTCTTCTGAATGGGCCGCTTTCAGCCAGACAAAGGTGGAGTCGGTATCGCCATAAATAACGTCATAGCCCCGGGATTCAATCAGCGCTTTGGTCTGGCGCATAATGTCGTGCCCGCGCATGGTGATGGAAGACGCCAGCCGGGGATCAAAGAAGCGGCAGGCGCTGGTACCCAGCACGCCGTAAAAGGCGTTCATAATGATTTTCAGCGCCTGTGAGAGCGGCTTGTTGCCGTGGCGTTTCGCCTCGTCGCGGCCGTGCCAGATGTTTCCCACAATTTCGGGCAGGCAGTGTTTTTTCCGCGAGAAGCGAGCTCCAAGAAACCCTTCGGTGCTGTGCGCATCGTCTGGCTGGGCCATCCCCTCCACCAGCCCCACCGGATCAATCAGAAACGTGCGGATAATTGACGGGTACAGGCTTTTATAATCCAGCACCAGTACCGAGTCATACAGTCCGGGCCGTGAATCCATCACGTAACCGCCGGGGCTGGCCTGCGGCGGCACGTCGCCGAGATTAGGGGCGACATAGCCCGCCCGGTGCATCCGCGGGAAATAGAGGTGGCTGAAGGCCGCTACCGAGCCGCCGTGCCTGTCGACCGCGAGACCGTTCACCGTTGCGCGTTCCAGCAGGAACGGCATGATCTCGGTTTTGTGGAAGATCTGCGTCACCAGCTCGCAATCTTTCAGGTTATAGGTAGCGAGCGCCGGTTTATCCTCGTTAAAGCGCCGGTCGATCTCGTCCATTCGGTCCCAGGGATTGTCGATGGATTTACCTTCGCCGAGCAGTTCCTGGGCGACCGCTTCCAGCGAGAAGGAAGAGAAGTTCCAGAAGGCGGATTTCAGTGCCTCGATGCCGTCGATAATCAGGCGACCATTGGCCTGTGCAAAGAATACGCCGTTCTTAAAACCGTGCTCACGCCACTCCAGCTCGCTGTTGCCGCGCCCCAGAATCAGCGGGATACGGTAACGCTCGGCATGTTTTTGCAGCACGCGCAGGTCAAACTGCACCACGTTCCAGCCGATCAGCACGTCCGGGTCGTGCTCGGCAAACCACTGGTTAAGCTTCTCCAGCAGTTGCGGGCGGCTGTTGACGTACTCCAGATTAAAATCCAGCGCGGACGCATCGCCGTTCGGCGGCCCGAGCATATAGACAACCCGCTGCCCACAGCCTTCCAGACCAATGCAGTACAGTTCGCCGTGGCGGGTGGTTTCAATATCCAGCGACACCCACTTTAGCGGCGGGCGATAGTGCGGATTAGGCTTCAGGCGCGCGTTAACGATCCTGCCGTTTTGCGCGGTGCCATCTACCCAGACGGGGGCGGTGATAAACCGCTCCATCAGAAAGCGTTCAGGCGGGCGAATGTCGGCCTCGTAAAGCGTCACGCCTGCTTCACGAAGCAGCTTTTCATAGCGCATCAACTGGCGATGGGCGCGGCAGTAGAGGCCGTAAACCGGCTGGCGGTGGAAATCTTTCAGTTGGAGCGGCGTAAGGCGCCAGTTGTTTTCGCCGCGTAGCAGTTGTTTCACTTTCTCGACGTGAGCTTCAGGAATAAAGGCCACGGACTCCTGCGGCGGGAGCGTAACGTTTAGTGGGCCGTTGTCCGTTGCCAGCCAGAATTCAACCTCAGTACCCTGAGGGGTATCCCGCCAGTGTCTGGTCAGTAAAAAGCCTTCTTGCGCCTGCGTCACGCCGATATCCCATAAAACAAAACCAGGCCTGATTATAGCCTGGTTGAGGGGTGTTTGCTGGGGTTTTATACAGTGCCCGTTCCGCCGGATGGCGCTGCGCTTATCCGGCCTACAGGTTCCGCAGGCCCGGTAAGCGCAGCGTCACCGGGCAAGGGTTTACTGCCCGTAGTAGGCTTTCGCACCGTGCTTACGCAGGTAATGCTTATCCAGCAGGGTTTGCTGCATATCCGGCAGCTGCGGTGCCAACTGGCGGCAGAAGATCCCCATATAGGCGACTTCCTCCAGCACGATCGCGTTGTGCACCGCGTCCTCCGCGTTTTTACCCCAGGCAAACGGGCCGTGGGAGTGCACCAGCACGCCGGGCATTTGCGCCGCGTCGATTCCCTGTTTTTCGAAGGTTTCGACAATCACGTTCCCCGTTTCCCATTCGTACTCACCGTTGATCTCCGCATCGGTCATCAGACGCGTGCAGGGAATGGTGCCGTAGAAGTAGTCCGCGTGGGTGGTGCCGGTGGCCGGAATAGGCTGGCCCGCCTGCGCCCAGATGGTCGCGTGACGCGAATGGGTATGCACAATCCCGCCGATGGTCGGGAAGGCCTGATACAGCAGGCGATGAGTGGGCGTATCGGAGGAGGGCTTTTTATTGCCTTCAACCACTTCACCCGTTTCGATGCTGACCACCACCATGTCTTCTGCGGTCATTACCGTGTAATCCACGCCGGAAGGCTTGATCACGAACACCCCTTTTTCCCGGTCAACGGCGCTGACGTTGCCCCATGTCAGGGTTACGAGGTTATGTTTTGGCAGCGCCAGGTTGGCTTCGAGTACCTGACGTTTGAGATCTTCTAACATTGTCGTCTCCTGCCGGATGGCGCTGCGCTTATCCGGCCTACAGAACCGTAGGCCCGGTAAACGAAGTGCCACCGGGCACTCCGTACTTAGCGTTTTGAACCGTAATAGACTTCGTTCCAGCGCAGCGCGTCTTTAAAGGCTGGCAGACGGGTGTCGTTATCAATCACGGTCAGTTCGATGTCGTGCAGCTCGGCAAACTGACGCATATCGTTCAGGTCAAGCGCGTGGCTGAATACGGTGTGGTGCGCGCCGCCGGCCAGGATCCAGGCTTCCGAGGCGGTTGGCAGGTCAGGCTGCGCTTTCCACAAAGCGTTGGCGACCGGCAGCTTCGGCAGAGAATGCGGGGTTTCAACCGCATCGACGCAGTTCACCAGCAGGCGGAAACGATCGCCGAGGTCAATCAGGCTGGCGTTAATGGCCGGGCCGGTACGGGTGTTGAAGATCAGACGGGCCGGATCCGCTTTGCCGCCAATGCCGAGGTACTGCACGTCGAGGATCGGTTTCTCTTCAACCGCGATGGATGGACACACTTCCAGCATGTGCGAGCCGAGCACCAGATCGTTGCCGTTCTCGAAGTGGTAGGTGTAGTCCTCCATAAAAGAGGTGCCGCCCTGTAGACCGGTCGACATCACCTTCATGATGCGAAGCAGAGCGGCAGTTTTCCAGTCGCCTTCGCCCGCAAAGCCGTAGCCCTGCTGCATCAGACGTTGTACCGCCAGACCCGGGAGCTGTTTCAGGCCGTGGAGATCTTCAAAGGTGGTGGTGAAGGCATGGAAGCCGCCCTGTTCCAGAAAACGCTTCATGCCCAGCTCAATACGTGCGGCATCCAGCACGTTCTGGCGCTTGTCACCGTTGACCTGTGCCGCAGGCGTCAGGCGATAGCTGCTTTCGTACTCGTCCACCAGCGCGTTAACGTCGCCATCGCTGATGTCATTCACCACCTGCACCAGGTCGCCCACCGCCCAGGTGTTGACGGAGAAGCCAAATTTAATCTGCGCGGCCACTTTATCACCGTCGGTGACCGCCACTTCGCGCATGTTGTCGCCGAAACGCACCACTTTCAGGTGGCGGGTATCCTGCTTAGATACCGCCTGACGCATCCAGGAGCCAATACGTTTTTGTGCCTGACCGTCCTGCCAGTGCCCGGTCACCACGGCATGCTGTTGACGCATGCGCGCGCCGATGAAGCCGAACTCGCGGCCGCCGTGCGCGGTCTGGTTCAGGTTCATGAAGTCCATGTCGATGCTGTCCCACGGCAGGGAGGCGTTGAACTGCGTGTGGAATTGCAGCAGCGGTTTGTTGAGGATAGCCAGGCCGTTGATCCACATTTTGGCTGGCGAGAAGGTGTGCAGCCACACCACCAGGCCAGCGCATTTGTCATCGTAATTGGCATCGCGGCAAATGTTGGTGATTTCGTCCGGGGTGGTACCCAGCGGCTTCAGCATCAGTTTGCACGGCAGTTTGGCTTCCGCGTTCAGCGCATTCACAACGTGCTCCGCGTGTTTCGTCACCTGCTGCAACGCTTCCGGTCCGTACAAATGCTGGCTGCCAATCACAAACCACACTTCATAATTATTAAAAATGGTCATTATCGTGTCCTTAATGTGTCAGGGTTGCCGTAGTGTCCGCGGTGCTTTTGGCCGGGGCGGCGACAGGGAGATAGTGAAGTTCGGCGCTTTTTGCCCATTGCTGGTAGCGCTGATAAAGCTGTTCAAAGCGTTGTGCCTGCTGAGTCTGAGGCTGGAGCGTACTTTCGACGGCGCTCGCCATGTGCTGTTGCGCGGTCGGGATATCCGCATGTACGCCTGCGGCCACGGCAGCGAAAATCGCGGCGCCCAGCGCACAGCACTGATCGGAGGCCACAATTTGCAGCGGCCGGTTCAGCACGTCGCAGCAGGCCTGCATAATCACCGGGTTTTTACGGGCGATGCCGCCCAGCGCCATCACGTTGTTCACGTCAATGCCCTGCCCGGTGAAGCACTCCATAATGGCGCGCGCGCCGAATGCGGTGGCGGCGATCAGGCCGCCAAACAGCGCGGGCGCGTCGGTCGCGAGGTTGAGATCGGTAATCACCCCTTTCAGACGCTGGTTGGCAAACGGCGTACGACGCCCATTGAACCAGTCCAGCACCACCGGCAGGTGGTCGAGAGACGGATTTTTTGCCCAGGCTTCGGTGAGCTGCGGCAGGAGCTGTTTTTTGCTCGCCGTAATCTGCGTTTTCAGTTCAGGATGCGCGGCAGCCAGCTGATCCAGCGGCCAGCCGAGCACGCGGCCAAACCAGGCGTAGATATCGCCGAAGGCGGACTGACCCGCTTCGAGGCCGATAAAATCGGGTACCACGCTGCCGTCAACCTGACCGCAAATGCCTTTCACCGCGCGGTCGCCGACGCTGGCTTTATCTGCCGTCAGAATGTCACAGGTGGAGGTGCCGATAACTTTCACCAGCGTGTTGGGCTGCGCACCCGCGCCCACCGCACCCATATGGCAGTCGAACGCGCCGCCGGAAATGGTCACGTTTTGCGGCAGACCGAGGCGTTTCGCCCACTCTTCGCAGAGCGTGCCGACCGGAATATCGGCGGTGAAGGTGTCGGTAAACAGCGGGTATGTCAGGTTTTTGTTGATGATCGGGTCGAGTTCATCGAAGAACGTTGCCGGAGGCAGCCCCCCCCAGCTTTCATGCCACAGCGATTTATGCCCGGCGCTGCAACGGCCGCGGCGGATATCCTGCGGGCGAGTGGTGCCGGAGAGCAGGGCGGGAACCCAGTCGCATAGCTCAATCCATGACGCGGCTGCCTGTGCGACCGACGCGTCCGCGCGGGTAACGTGCAGGATCTTGGCCCAGAACCACTCGCTGGAGTAAATTCCGCCGATATACCGTGAGTAGTCAGTTTTGCCCGGCTGATGGCATAAGCGGGTGATGGCTTCCGCCTCTTCCACGGCGGTATGGTCTTTCCACAGCACAAACATGGCGTTCGGGTTGTCGGCAAACTCCGGTCGCAGCGCCAGTACGCGGCCTTCGGCATCGACAGGGGCAGGCGTTGAGCCGGTGCTGTCGACGCCAATCCCCACGACATCGGCCCGCTGGGCGTCCGTCAACTCTGCCAGCACGGTTTTGATCGCCGCTTCCATTGATTCAATGTAATCACGCGGGTGGTGGCGGAACTGGTTGTTCGGCGCATCGCAGTAGCGCCCCTCTTGCCAGCGCGGATACCACTCAACGCTGGTTGCTATCTCCTGGCCAGTCGTACAGTCCACTGCCAGCGCGCGAACTGAGTCGCTGCCAAAATCGAGGCCAATTGCAATTGCCATGGTGTTGCTCCATCCAAAAAACAGGTATGGAAGAACATTAGAGACTAGGGACAAAAATCGTCAGGCAGGATCCGCTAATCTTATGGACTAAATTGCTGTAGCCACGCAAAGTGTGACGCCGTGCAAATATTCTATGTGGACATTTCTGCCGCACTTATAGACACTTTTGTTACTGCTTATCTGCCCGTACTGGCGGAGAAATCAGGGGGAAAGGCTGAAATATGGCGGACGTAAAAGAGGCGTGATGCTTTTTGGATCTTTTCGCGGGCCATTTTTATACTGCTTTTATCGATATGGACAATTGGTTTCCTTCAGGACCCTTGGGAGAACTGAATCTATGGCCGAACCGCAAAACGATCCCTTACTGCCGGGCTACTCATTTAACGCCCATCTGGTGGCGGGGCTGACGCCAATTGAGGCCGAGGGATATCTCGATTTTTACGTCGATCGCCCTCTTGGCATGAAGGGATATATCCTCAACCTGACCGTACGCGGAGAAGGGGTCGTCAAAAACGGGGCTCAGCAGTTTATCTGCCGCCCCGGTGATATGCTGCTGTTCCCGCCGGGGGAGATCCACCACTACGGGCGCCATCCGGATGCCAAAGAGTGGTATCACCAGTGGGTCTATTTCCGTCCGCGCGCCTACTGGCAGGAGTGGCTCTCGTGGCCGGCCATTTTCGCCCATACCGGTTTATATCGCCCGGATGAGGCGCATCTGGCGCAGTTCCGTGAGCTGTTCGCACAGATTATTGAGGCAGGGCAGGCGGGCGGGCGCTACGCCGAACTGCTGGCCATCAACCTGCTTGAACAGGTGCTGCTGCGCCGCATGGAGGCCATCAACGAGTCGCTTAATCCGCCGCTGGACAACCGCGTCCGCGACGCCTGCCAGTACATCAGCGACCACCTTGCCGACAGCCAGTTTGATATTGCCAGCGTCGCCCAGCATGTGTGTCTGTCGCCGTCACGGCTCTCTCATCTGTTCCGCCAGCAGCTTGGCGTGAGTGTACTCAGCTGGCGTGAGGATCAGCGCATCAGCCAGGCGAAACTGCTGCTCAGCACCACCCGAATGCCTATCGCCACCGTCGGGCGTAACGTCGGCTTTGAAGATCAGCTCTATTTCTCTCGCGTGTTTAAGAAGTGCACCGGTGCCAGCCCGAGCGAATTCCGTGCGGGATGTGAATAATCGGTAAACATTCAGGTGAACTTCAGGCGCATCTTGTAAACTATTCAGACAATTGATGCCTTGACGCGGTGCAGGGCGCTAAGCAGAATCGCTGATTCGTTTTCTGACCGGAATAGTTATGCAGGCATTGCTGGAACATTTTATTACCCAGTCCGTTATGTATTCGCTCATCGCCGTGGCGCTGGTGGCGTTTCTGGAGTCGCTGGCGCTGGTCGGGCTGATCCTGCCCGGCACCGTGATGATGGCGGGGCTTGGGGCGCTGATCGGCAGCGGCGAGGTCAATTTCTGGCAGGCGTGGATGGCCGGTATTATTGGCTGTTTGCTGGGGGACTGGATCTCCTTCTGGCTGGGCTGGCGCTTTAAGAAGCCGCTGCACCGCTGGTCGTTCATGAAAAAAAATAAAGCGCTGCTGGATAAAACCGAGCACGCGCTGCACCAGCACAGCATGTTCACCATCCTCGTGGGGCGCTTCGTTGGCCCAACGCGCCCGCTGGTGCCGATGGTGGCCGGGATGCTGGATCTGCCCGTCGCGAAGTTTGTGGTGCCGAACATCATCGGCTGCGTCTTCTGGCCGCCGTTCTACTTCCTGCCGGGGATCCTGGCGGGCGCGGCCATCGATATTCCTGACGGTATGCAAAGCGGTGAGTTCAAGTGGCTGCTGCTGGGAACGGCGGTCCTGCTGTGGCTGGCGGTCTGGCTCTGCTGGCGCCTGTGGCGCAGCGCGAAAGCCAGTGTTGATCGCCTGACGCGCTATCTTCCGCGCTCTCGCCTGCTCTGGCTGGCCCCGCTGACGCTGGGGGTGGCTGTCGTGGCGCTGGTGGCGCTGATTCGCCACCCGCTGATGCCGGTGTACGGTGAGATCCTGTTGAAGGTGGTGAGCCGTTAAACGCCGGGCGGCACTGCGTTTGCCCGGCCTACGGTCTTATACCCAGTAATCCTGACGCGCTTTCTTTCCCGCTCATTAAGGCGTCGGTTGTTCCATCCCACAAAATACGTCCCTCCGCGATCACTACCGATCGCGGCGCGATGCGTGCGGCATCTTCGATGCTATGCGAAACCATCAGCATCGTCAGTTGCTCGCGCTCGCAAACCTCCTCAACCAGTGAGAGCATCTCCTGACGCAGGGCCGGGTCGAGCGCCGAAAAGGGTTCGTCGAGCAGCAGCAGCGGCTGCTTGCGCACCAGACAGCGTGCCAGCGCCACGCGCTGGCGCTGGCCGCCGGAAAGCTCACCCGGTAGTCTGTTGATAAACGCAGCCAGGCCCATTTGTTCGGCGATCGCCTCCAGCGTCTGACGCTGCGCAACACTGAGTTTTAACCCCGGATCCATACCCAGCGCGATGTTCTGCCACACCGTAAGATGATTGAACAGATTGTTTTCCTGAAACAGCATCGACACCGGGCGCTTAGCCGGCGGAGCGTAGGTATATTCGCCATTATCAATGACGATCGACCCGCTGGCAGGCTGCAAAAAACCGGCAATCAGATTGAGCAGGGTACTTTTTCCGGCCCCGCTGGGGCCAAGCACTGCGATTCGCTCTCCCTGACGAACGGAGAGGGTAAAACGCATTGGCAGGTGCTCATAAAGCCAGGTTACATCAGTCAGTTTTAACATCACGCCCCGGAAGTTTTTCGATAACGGTAAATAACGCAAAGCACAGCACCAGCAGTAAAAGTGCCGTGACGGCGCCGTCCTGGCTACGATAGGAGCCAATTTGCTGATAAAGCCAGAACGGCAGCGTGCGGAAATCCTCGTTGCCAAAGAGGGCCACAACGCCAAAATCGCCAATCGACAGCACGCAGGCAAACGCCAGCGCCTGAGCCAGCGGACGCTTTAGCGCGCGCAGTTCGACCACCTTCAGACGCTTCCAGCCCTGCATGCCCAGCGACTGACACAGCAAACTGTAGCGGCTGTTGACGTCGCGCATCGGGTTTTCCAGCACCTTGAGCGCGTAAGGGATAGCCATCAGCGCGTTGGTAAAAATGACGATGCCGTCGGCGCTTTCCGGCAGGCCGATGGTGCTGTTGAACAGTAAAAAGAATCCGGTCGCCAGCACAATACCCGGCATCGCCAGGATCAGCATACCCGTCAGTTCCAGCGCGTGTCCGGCTTTACAGGCATGACGCGCGTACAGCTCGCGGCTGCTCCAGAGCAGCATCATGGTCAGGATCACGCACAGCAGCCCGGCTGCCAGCGCGATGCGCAATGAGGTCCACGTCGCCTGCCACAGGACAGGCTGTTGCAGTACCGACAACACATTGCGATTCAGGCCATCAACGATAACGGCCAGCAGCGGGGGCAGCAGAAGCAGGAGGGCCAGCGCGATCAGCATAAAATCCGCGACGCGGCTGTGCAGGCTGTCCTGCGGATCGCGCCAGCCTGTCAAGTGATTGCTGCCTGTGGGGATCGCTTTACTCAGCCGCTGGCTGAGTAACACCAGCGCCAGGCAGCAGACCATCTGCACCATCGCCAGCAGCGCGGCGCGGCCCGGATCGTAGTCGTAACTTAAGGCCTGATAGATCGCCAGCTCAATGGTGGTGGCCTGCGGCCCGCCGCCGAGAGAAAGCACGGTCGCGAAGCTGGCGAAGCAGAGCATAAAGATTAGCGCGGCCACCGGGGCAATCTGGCGTCGCAGCCACGGCCATTCGACAAAGCGGAAGAACGACCAGCCGCGCATGCCAAGCTGGGCGGCAATCTGACGCTGCTCACCGGGAATGTTTTCCAGCGCCTGTAAAAAGAGGCGCGTCGCCATCGGCATATTGAAAAAAATATGCGCCAGCAGAATGCCTTTCAGGCCGTAAGGGGAGAAGGTCCATTCCAGACCAAGCAGGTTGAAGAGGGATGCCAGCCAGCCCTGTCGACCGTAGACGCTCAGAATGCCGAACACCGCCACCAGCACGGGCAGGATCAGCGTCATCGCGCACAGCCGCAGCAGGGCAAGCCTGCCGGGGAAACGTCTGCGATAGAGGGCGCGTGCAAGGAAAATGGCCGGGATCGTCGACAGCAGCGCGGAGAGAAACGCCTGCCAGAAGGAGAAACGGATGACGTGCCAGAGATAGCTGTCGTGCCAGAGGGCGAGCAGATCGCTCTCTGGCGCGTTAAACCACAGCGCAAGGAATGCACCCAGGCTGACGACCACCATCAGTATGGCGGCGAGCAGCCCGGGAACTAACCAGCCGGGGATCAGCGGCTGACGGCGCGTTGCCATTCACTAATCCATGCGGCGCGCTGGGCGGCAACCTGCTGCGGCGTAAATTCCAGTGAGGTTTGCGGCTTGTTTAGCTGCTCAAAGCCTGCCGGCAGCGCAACGTCAGTGACCGGGTACATCCAGTTTCCTGTCGGAATAGCATTCTGGAATGCCGGGGAGACCATAAATTTCAGGAATTTTTCGGCAAGCTCCGGCTGTTTGCTCGCGGCGGTGCGGGCGGCTACTTCCACCTGCAAATAATGCCCTTCAGCAAAGTTCGCGGCGGCGTAGTTATCCTTCTTCTCGGCGATAATGTGGTAGGCCGGAGAGGTAGTGTAGCTCAGCACCAGATCGCTTTCGCCTTTCAGGAACAGGCCGTAGGCTTCGCTCCAGCCTTTGGTGACGGTAACGGTTTTCGCGGCCAGCTTCTGCCACGCTTCCGGCGTTTTATCCCCGTAGACTTTCTGCATCCACAATAGCAGCCCCAGACCCGGCGTGCTGGTACGCGGATCTTCATAAATTACGCGCCATTTCTGGTCACTTTCGACCAGCTCTTTCAGGCTTTTGGGCGGATTCTTCAGCTTGTTTTTATCGTAGACAAACGCAAAGTAGCCGTAATCAAAGGGAACGAAGGTGTCGTTTTTCCAGCCGCCCGGTACGTTGACGGCATCTGCCGCCACGCCGCTTTTGGCGAACAGTCTGGTTTGGGTGGCGGCTTCCAGCAGGTTGTTATCCAGCCCGAGCACCACGTCGGCTTTGCTGTTTTTGCCTTCCATGCGCAGACGGTTGAGCAGCGAGACGCCATCTTCCAGCGCCACGAATTTCAGCTCGCAGTTGCAGTCGGCTTCAAAGGCTTTTTTTACCACCGGGCCGGGGCCCCAGTCGGCGGAGAAGGAGTCGTAGGTGTAGACCGTCAGAACAGGCTTAGCAAAAACAGGCAGCGCAACCAGCGCCAGCAGAGGAAGAACGTTTTTTAACACTTTGCACCTCAGGGTTGAGTGGCAAAGGATTTTGAGAGACAGCCTCAAATCCCTTCGCCGGCGTTATCCGGATCAGGTTCGACGGGTATTATCTCAGCGCACATCAGTGATGCAGCACCCCGTTGAGAACGGCGCTATTGTAATGATTTGGTGAATATTACGAAAGCGTTATGGCTCCGGCGGCGCAAACCAGGCGGATTTAAAATCAAACCAGCCGAGGGTATTCATCCGCAGACCGCGCATGCTGCGCTGCCCCTGGATCAGCAGCCAGTGGTGAATCAGCGGTACGATCGTCTGCCCGGTCAGTAATTCCTGACACCAGGCGGCCAGATCCATTTCTCCCGCCCGCCACCGCGCGGCGTCCTGCTGCCAGTCCCGGTTGATACAGTGCTGAATCAGGGGCACCTCGTACAGGTGAGAAAAGAGCGAGAAATCCAGCGGCAGCGTAAAATTCGCGCTGTTGAGCCAGATATCGCTGATGACGTCTCCGCGATGCCATTCATCATAATCGACTTCCTGTATCGCCAGCGTCACGCCTTCGGCTGCCAGCAGCGTGCTCATGATCCTCGCCAGAAAACGGTGCTCAATGTGGTCGCGATAGTAGCTGAGGGTGATGGTCTCCAGTCCGGCAGGCTTTTCGCTGCGGACGGGCTGCGCATGGTGCCAGCGTGGGAGCAGGCCATAGGCCGGGAACCACCAGGTCTGGTATTGCTCCTCTGCGTGATAAATCAGGTTAGCGGGCGCCAGAATATGGCTTATCCACCTGCGGACGTCGTGGTTTGCCCCGCGATGGCTGCGGCTATCAAAGAGCAGATAGTAGCAGCCCTCCTCCAGGCGGCTTTCGAACGCCTTTTCACCGGCTGTTGGCCCTTCCAGGGTCAGGCCTGCGCTCAGTTCTTCGTTGAGATCCGGTAACACCCAGACGTTCACTTCGTCGATCAACGCCCTATAGCCAAAGTAATCATCAAAGGCGCGGATCTTCAGTTGATTACTGTTGTTCCGTGAAACGGAGTAGGGGCCCGTACCAATCGGCTGGCTGGAAAAATTGTTCAGGGATCGCCACTCGGCAGGCAGGATCATTGATGGCACGTAGCCCAGAAGCCACGGAAGCCATTTGTCCGGCTGCGAAAGCTCAATATCCAGCGTCCAGGCCGTTGGAGAGTGGATCCGTGCGATATGCGAATAGAGCGGCAGCGTGCGGGCGCGCTCTAAAGAGGCGATAACGTCGCGCATCTCCAGCTCGCGTCCATGGTGGAAATGAATGCCGGGGCGTAGAAAGAAGCGCCAGTGCAGCGGAGACACCTGTTGCCAGTGATGGGCAATATCCGCTTCCAGTTCCCCGTTTTCCTCATTTATCCGCGTCAGACCGCTGAATATCTGCCGGGCCATGTGGGTTTCAGAGCGACGTAACGCCGTACCGGGCAACAGATTTTTCATTGGGCGGTAGTAAAGTACCCGCAGAATGTGGCGTCCCTGACGAAAGCTGCGTCCCAGATGCGAGACCAGCATCTGGCGCACGGCGGCTTTGTCGCCCACCAGCTGGACCAGCTGATCGATGCGGTCCTGCTCCAGCAGATCCTCCGCTCGCTGTTGCTGTAACGCCAGGCCGGTATAAAGGAAAGTCAGGCGCGAACGCTTGCCGCGTCCGGCTTCGGCCTCCCAGTTTAGCCAGCCCTGCTGCTGCATGGTATTAAGGAGCGTGCGCATATGACGCCGGGAGCAGTTGAGGAGCTCGGCCAGCTCGTTCAGCGTGGTCTCCTGCGATTGCCCCTCGCAGCACTGCCAGAGGCGGATAAATTGTTGTTGCAGACGACCGGAAGGCATAAAAGGGGAACTCCTGACAAAAAATCAGCAATTTATTAATCCCTATATTAAGCCAATAATCCTTATCGATGAAGCGAGGAGGTAAATTATGAAGAGGTCTACCGCACGTCAGTTTTATCAGCACTATTTTTCAGCGACAAAGGGAGTGTCCTGGCTGGCCCGCCAGTGCGCAGAGCAGCGGCTGAGAATACTGGAAGATCTGATGCAGTGGGACGTTACGAAATCGACCTCTTCTCGCTAACTCGCCTCGATCATGTGTGACTGAGTATTGGTGCTAATCACCCGCCAGCAAAATGTTTTTTGCTGGCTTTTTTCGTTTACTATTCCACCCAATTTCGATTCGCTTTCATAAGGACTTGCGCATGCTCTGGTTGATGACGATGGGGCGACGCCTGAATGGCGTGTACGCCGCTTTTATGCTGGTGGCCTTCATGATGGGCGTGGCCGGCGCGCTTCAGGCGCCGACGCTGAGCCTGTTTCTCAGCCGCGAGGTGGGGGCGCAGCCGTTTTGGGTGGGCCTGTTCTACACCGTCAACGCCATTGCCGGGATCCTCGTCAGCCTGTGGCTGGCGAAACGATCCGACAGCCAGGGCGATCGCCGCAAGCTGATCCTCTTTTGTTGCGCCATGGCCGTGGGCAACGCGCTGCTGTTTGCCTTCAACCGCCATTACCTGACGCTCATTACCTGCGGCGTGCTGCTGGCCTCTCTGGCGAACACCGCCATGCCGCAACTGTTCGCCCTGGCCCGGGAGTACGCCGACAGCTCGGCGAGGGAAGTGGTGATGTTCAGCTCGGTGATGCGTGCGCAGCTCTCTCTCGCGTGGGTCATCGGTCCGCCGCTGGCGTTTATGCTGGCGCTGAACTACGGCTTCACCACCATGTTTTCCATCGCGGCGGGGATTTTTGTCATCAGCCTGGCGCTGATAGCCTTTGCGCTGCCATCGGTGGCGCGCGTAGAGCAGGTGACGGACAAGCCCATCACGCAGGTGAGCGGCTGGCAGGATAAAAACGTCCGCATGTTGTTTATCGCCTCCACGCTGATGTGGACCTGCAACACCATGTACATTATTGATATGCCGCTGTGGATCAGCAGCGATCTGGGACTGCCCGACAAGCTCGCGGGTATTCTGATGGGCACCGCTGCCGGGCTGGAGATCCCGGCGATGATTCTGGCGGGTTACTACGTCAAACGTTTCGGAAAGCGTCGGATGATGGTCGTCGCCGTGGCGGCCGGGGTACTGTTCTACGCGGGGCTGATCCTGTTCCATTCGCGTGAAGCCTTGCTGGCGTTACAGCTGTTTAACGCGGTGTTTATCGGAATCGTTGCCGGGATAGGCATGCTCTGGTTCCAGGATTTAATGCCGGGGCGCGCAGGCTCCGCGACCACGCTGTTTACCAACAGTATCTCTACCGGCGTGATTCTGGCAGGGGTGATTCAGGGGGCGCTGTCGCAAAGCTATGGGCATGCATCCGTGTACTGGGTGATCGCAGCGATTTCGCTCGTCACGCTGATGCTGACGTGCCGGGTAAAAGACGTTTGATTCTGGAAGGCGGCTTCACGAAATGAAACGATTTTCTGACAGGCGCAGAGAAGGCGCATAGAGTGCGTGACGGGTGCTTGAGGCTGTTTGCCTCAGGCTTTCGCAAGAGGCAAACAGTGGAGAGTCCCACATCAAAAAACTGATGGGGAGACCAACTTCACAACCAACATTGCGAGGTTAGTCTCTTCATTGCCGAAAAGCAATAAGGAGGCTGGAATGCCAAAACGTACTCTGCTGTTAGGTTTGTTTCTGATCTGTACGACGCTGTTGATCTTCACCTGGATGGTGCGCGACTCGCTGTGTGAGCTGCACTTCAGACAGGAGAAAACAGAGCTGGCGGCAGTGTTGGCTTACGAAGCAAAACGTTAGCAGTATTGGCGGGGAGTTTTCCCCGCCACTCCAGAGTGGTTGAGCCTCAACGCACCCTTATCAATGGCCCGCGCCCTGCGGGCCATTGCCTTTAACCCATAAACGCAGGCTGTTTTTTCTCGTAAGCGGAGATAGCCTCTTCGTGTTGCAGCGTCAGGCCAATGCTATCCAGACCGTTCAGCATGCAGTGGCGGCGGAACGCATCAATGCTGAAGCTGTAGATCTTATCCCCGGCTTTCACCACTTCCGCTTCCAGATCCACCTCAAACGAAATCCCCGGATTCGCCTGCACCAGCGCAAACAGTTCATCGACCTGTTCGTCACTCAGCGTCACCGGCAGCAGCTGGTTGTTGAAGCTGTTGCCGTAGAAGATATCCGCGAAGCTCGGGGCGATAACCACCTTAAAGCCGTAGTCGGTTAATGCCCAGGGCGCATGTTCACGCGACGATCCGCAGCCAAAGTTTTCCCGCGCCAGCAGAATGGAAGCCCCTTTGTATTCCGGAAAGTTCAGGACGAATTCCGGGTTCGGCACTTCGCCTTTATCGTCGAGGAAACGCCAGTCGTTGAACAGATGCGCACCAAAACCCGTGCGCGTCACTTTCTGCAAAAACTGCTTAGGAATGATCGCGTCAGTATCGACGTTAGCGGCGTCCAGAGGGACAACCCGGCCCGTATGTTGGGTAAATTTCTCTGCCATGATTGTCTCCTTATTTCAGGCTGCGAATATCGGCGAAATGACCGGTGACTGCCGCAGCGGCGGCCATTGCCGGGCTGACCAGGTGGGTGCGCCCACCGCGGCCCTGACGGCCTTCAAAGTTACGGTTGCTGGTGGAAGCACAGCGCTCGCCCGGATTCAGGCGGTCGTTGTTCATCGCCAGACACATGGAGCAACCCGGCAGGCGCCACTCGAAGCCTGCTTCGATAAAGATCTTATCCAGACCCTCCGCTTCCGCCTGGGCTTTCACCGGACCGGAGCCTGGCACAACCAGCGCCTGCACGCCCGGCGCCACTTTGCGGCCTTTAGCGATTTCTGCCGCAGCGCGTAAATCTTCAATACGGGAGTTGGTACAGGAGCCAATGAATACTTTATCAATGCTCACGTCGGTCAGCGGTACGCCGGGTTTCAGCCCCATGTAAGCCAGCGCTTTTTCCGCACTGGCACGTTCGACCGGATCGGCAAAGGAGGCCGGGTCAGGAATACTGTCGTTGACGGAAATCACCTGGCCCGGGTTGGTGCCCCAGGTGACCTGCGGGGCGATTTCTTCCGCCTGTAACGTCACAACGGTATCAAAAATTGCCCCCTCGTCCGTTTTCAGGGTTTTCCAGTACGCTACCGCGTCGTCAAAATTCTGACCTTTCGGCGCATGCAGACGCCCCTTCACATAGTTGAAGGTGGTTTCGTCTGGGGCCACCAGGCCTGCTTTGGCGCCCATCTCAATGGCCATGTTGCACAGGGTCATACGACCTTCAATGCTCAGCGCCTGGATAGCGTCGCCGCAGAATTCCACGACGTGACCGGTGCCGCCTGCGCTGCCGGTTTTGCCGATAATCGCCAGCACGATATCTTTCGCGGTGATACCCGGCGCAGCTTTACCCTTCACTTCAATCTTCATGGTTTTGGCGCGGCCCTGCTTCAGGGTCTGCGTCGCCAGAACGTGTTCAACTTCAGAGGTCCCAATCCCGAACGCCAGGGCGCCAAATGCGCCGTGCGTCGCGGTGTGGGAGTCACCGCAGACGATGGTCATGCCCGGCAGAGTAATCCCCTGCTCAGGCCCCATTACGTGGACGATGCCCTGATAGGGGTGGTTCAGATCGTACAGCTCCACGCCAAACTCGTTACAGTTCTTAATCAGCTCCTGCATCTGGATACGCGCCATCTCGCCAGATGCATTGATGTCTTTGGTCTGGGTGGAAACGTTGTGATCCATCGTGGCAAAGGTTTTACCCGGCTGACGCACCGGGCGCTTATGCGCGCGCAGGCCGTCAAATGCCTGAGGAGAGGTCACTTCGTGTACCAGATGACGGTCGATGTACAACAGTGGGGTTTCGTTTGGTGCTTCGTAAACAACGTGCGCATCAAACAACTTCTCATATAACGTCTTAGCCATGATTACACCCCTTCAGCGACATAGCGGGCAATGATGTCGCCCATTTCATCGGTACTGACTGCCGCCGTGCCGCGTGCTAAATCACCGGTACGGACGCCTTCTTCTAATGCCCGG
Organism: Enterobacter cloacae complex sp. ECL72; assembly: GCF_019056635.1. Classification (NCBI taxonomy): domain Bacteria; kingdom Pseudomonadati; phylum Pseudomonadota; class Gammaproteobacteria; order Enterobacterales; family Enterobacteriaceae; genus Enterobacter; species Enterobacter cloacae complex sp. ECL72. The sequence continues at coordinate 258,350 of NZ_CP077659.1, forward strand.
TTAATGGCGTTTTCAATTGCGGTTGCTGCATCGCCTGCATCCAGGCTGTAGCGCAGCAGCAGAGCCAGGGAGAGGATCTGCGCAATCGGGTTGGCGATGTTTTTACCTGCGATATCCGGCGCGGAGCCGCCCGCCGGTTCGTACAGGCCAAAGCCTTCTTCGTTCAGGCTGGCCGAGGGCAGCATGCCCATGGAGCCGGTGATCATCGCGCATTCATCCGAGAGAATATCGCCGAACAGGTTGGAGCACAGCAGCACGTCAAACTGGGACGGATCTTTAATCAGCTGCATCGTTGCGTTGTCGATATACATATGTGACAGCTCAACGTCCGGGTACTGCCTGGCAACTTCACTGACGATTTCGCGCCACAAAATAGACGACTGGAGCACGTTCGCTTTATCAATAGAGGTCACTTTACGGCGGCGTTTGCGCGCTGACTCAAACGCGATATGAGCGATACGTTCAATTTCAAAACGGTGATACACCTCGGTATCAAACGCTTTCTCATGCTGACCGCTGCCTTCGCGGCCTTTTGGCTGCCCGAAGTAGATCCCGCCGGTCAGCTCACGCACGCAGAGAATGTCGAAACCGTTGGCGGCGATATCGGCGCGCAGCGGGCAGAACTCTTCCAGCCCCGGGTACAGCTTCGCGGGACGCAGGTTGCTGAACAGTTTGAAGTGTTTACGCAGCGGCAGCAGCGCGCCGCGCTCTGGCTGCTCTGCTGGAGGCAGGTGTTCCCACTTAGGGCCACCCACTGAGCCAAACAGAACGGCATCGGCATTCTCGCAGCCTTCTACAGTCCCTTTCGGCAGGGGAGTACCGTGGTTATCAATGGCAATACCGCCCACGTCGTAGTGGCTGGTGGTAATTTTCATCGCAAAACGCGAACGAACGGCTTCCAGTACTTTCAGCGCCTGTGTCATCACTTCCGGGCCAATACCGTCACCCGGCAACACAGCAATATGGTAATTCTTCGACATCACACGGTTTCCTTGTTGTTCTCTTTATTCTGAGCTTTGCGTTGCAACTCTTTTTCGACTTCGGCTGCGCGCCAGATGTTGTTCAGGACATGCACCATCGCTTTCGCGGAGGATTCGACGATATCTGTCGCCAGACCCACACCGTGGAAGCGGCGACCGTTATAGTTGACGACGATATCAACCTGGCCCAGGGCGTCTTTACCGTGCCCTTTTGCCGTCAGGTCGTATTTCACCAGCTCTACGTCGTACTCAGTGACGCGGTTAATCGCCTGGTAAATGGCATCCACAGGGCCGTTACCGTTGGCGGCTTCCGCTTTAATTTCATCGCCGCAGGCCAGCTTGACGGAGGCGGTAGCGATATCACTTGAGCCTGACTGAACGGTGAAGTAGTCCAGACGGAAGTGTTCTGGCTCTTCCTGCTGTTTGTTGATAAATGCCAGCGCTTCCAGGTCGTAATCGAAGACCTGGCCTTTCTTGTCAGCCAGCTTCAGGAATGCGTCGTACAGCTGATCCATGTTGTAATCGCTGTCCTGATACCCCATCTCTTCCATACGGTGTTTCACCGCCGCGCGGCCAGAGCGTGAGGTCAGGTTCAGCTGAACCTGGTTCAGACCGATGGATTCCGGAGTCATGATTTCGTAGTTTTCACGGTTCTTCAGCACGCCATCCTGGTGAATACCGGAGGAGTGAGCGAACGCGCCAGTACCAACAATCGCCTTGTTCGCCGGGATCGGCATATTGCAAATCTGGCTCACGGTCTGGCTGGTGCGCCAGATTTCGTTGTGATTGATGCGAGTGTGTACGTTCATAATGTCTTTGCGCACCTTGATCGCCATGATCACTTCTTCCAGCGAGCAGTTGCCGGCGCGTTCACCAATGCCGTTCATTGCCCCTTCTACCTGACGCGCGCCGGCGTGGACGGCGGCGATGGCATTGCCCACAGCCAGACCCAAATCATCGTGGGTGTGAACAGAGATGATGGCTTTATCAATATTTGGCACGCGATCGTACAGGCCGGTGATGATGTTAGAGAACTCAAACGGCATGGTGTAGCCGACGGTATCCGGGATGTTGATGGTTCTGGCTCCGGCATTAATCGCGGCTTCCACTACACGGGCCAAATCGTCAATCGGCGTGCGGCCTGCATCTTCACAGGAGAATTCGACGTCATCAGTATAGTTACGCGCGCGTTTAACCATATACACCGCACGTTCGATCACTTCATCCAGCGTGCTGCGCAGCTTGGTTGCAATGTGCATGGGGGAGGTGGCAATGAATGTATGGATACGGAAGGCTTCTGCAACTTTCAGGGATTCCGCGGCCACATCAATATCTTTCTCAACGCAGCGAGCCAGACCGCATACGCGGCTGTTTTTGATGGTGCGGGCGATGGTCTGTACTGACTCGAAATCACCCGGCGAGGAGACGGGAAAGCCGACTTCCATTACGTCTACACCCATGCGTTCGAGGGCCAGCGCAATTTGCAGTTTTTCTTTAACACTCAGGCTCGCCTGTAATGCCTGTTCACCGTCACGTAAAGTAGTATCGAAAATAACGACTTGCTGGCTCATGGGTTAGGTCCTTGTCAGTCTTAGGGCGCCTTGCTACGAGCATAAAAAAACCCGCGCAGTGGCGCGGGTTTTTAGTTTTACTGAAGACGATTCAACGCTGAATTTCGCCCGCCAGTCTACCGCGCACAGTGGATGCGTTTAGTAGTAGTAGACCGGTGAAACGAAGGGTGCGAATCATGAATCGTGCTCCAGATGAATGCGATATGCTTTTAGTGGTACTGGATACGCTGACTCATGTCAACCCCTCTCAGGCAAAATGGCCACTCAGCGCAGGATAAACACATTAGCTAATTGTGCTGGTTTTTACGCTGTTAACCGATTTAATTGTCTATTATTGGACTTGAGATTCATCTCTGGAATAATTTGAATATAATTGGTAGCAATTGAACACAGTATTTTTACCGATGTGCTGTGAAATGGAATGTGTTTTATTTCATTGAGTTATAAGTTCTATGAATGAATCATGGGCGGGAAAGTTATCAATATTGATATCATTTTGTTAATGAAATCGTGGTGTATGCCCTTCATAGTTTAATAATACTTAAGTTATTATTAACTAAGGCGGTGATTGTGTATTTGCCAGCTTTATGGTTTCATGCCTGCATTAAAGTTTTAGATATCATTTGAACGATTTTTAGCTCTTCATTCAGGGGATGCTTAATGGCATCTCTTGAATGAGGGTTCTTTATATATTCTGAATTTTAAATAATTTCCTTTCGCTTGTTGTATATGCATGGTAAATCATATTTTTCGAAGTTATTACTGTACTTTGGCAAAGGGAATTTAGCGTGACAGTGGAGTCAGAAATGCCAGAAAATAATATTAACCAACCACAGCCTTATGATGGGGTTAAGCCTCAGTTACGCACAGTGGATCTCAACCTGTTAACTGTATTTGATGCAGTTATGCAGGAGCAGAATATTACGCGAGCAGCGCAATCTCTGGGAATGTCTCAACCTGCCGTGAGTAATGCCGTAGCCAGACTTAAGGTGATGTTTAACGACGAGTTATTCGTCCGGTATGGAAGAGGTATCCAGCCCACGGCGCGTGCATTCCAGCTATTCGGTTCGATTCGTCAGGCGCTACAGCTGGTTCAAAATGAGCTTCCCGGCTCAGGGTTTGAACCTTTAAGCAGTGAGCGGGTTTTCCATCTCTGTGTTTGCAGTCCGTTAGACAATTATTTGACGTCTGTTATATATAATAAAGTTGAACAGATTGCTCCTAATATTCATCTCGTTTTTAAATCATCTTTAAATCAAAACACTGAGCACCAGCTTCGTTATCAGGAAACGGAGTTCGTTCTGGGCTACGAAGAGTTTCGCCGTCCAGAGTTTGCCTGTGTTCCGTTGTTTAAAGATGAAATGGTGTTAGTCGCCAGCAAAAAACATCCACGCATGAATTCGCCGCTGCGTGAAAGCGATGTTTACAGCGAGCAGCATGCCGTTGTTGCTCTGGACAGATATGCTTCGTTCAGTCAGCCGTGGTATGACACTGCCGATAAACAAGCCAGCGTGGCCTATCAGGGGATGGCGATGGTCAGCGTTTTAAATGTCGTTTCTCAGACGCAGCTAGTCGCTATTGCACCGCGCTGGCTTGCTGAAGAGTTCTCCGATTCGCTGAGCCTGCAAATTTTACCTCTGCCGCTCAAGCTGAATAGCCGTACCTGTTATCTTTCCTGGCATGAAGCGGCGGGGCGGGATAAAGGGCATCAGTGGATGGAAGAGTTGCTGATCAATATTTGTCGTCGATAAGTCAGGGTGAATAAACCGCATGGTGCCATGCGGTTTATTCTGTGATTTTTTATTCAGGCAATATTTTGTTCTGTGCGCATTTTTTCAGACGCTCAGGGCGGCTTAAAAATAGATGATTTCCTGATCCATCCACTTTTTAAGAGATGAATTATTAGCGTCTCCCCTCATACCAGACGAATTCACCATATTCGTGTCTGACAGCTATTTTTTCTGCTTTTATTGCCCATTCCCGCATTCCGTTTGCTAATTGCCTGCCTCATAACGAGCGGTTAAGGTATCCATCACTCTGCACATTATAAGATGGGTTCACCCTGTCAGAAGACGGCGCGGAAATGAATTCTGTTGACCGTCTATAACAAAAGCCTGGAGGCAAAGCATGGAGATGTTGTCTGGCGCGGAAATGGTCGTCCGATCGCTTATCGATCAGGGCGTGAAACAAGTGTTCGGCTATCCCGGAGGCGCGGTTCTCGATATTTATGACGCGCTGCACACGGTAGGCGGTATTGATCATGTTCTGGTTCGTCATGAACAGGCTGCTGTGCATATGGCTGACGGCCTGGCCCGCGCCACGGGCGAAGTGGGTGTAGTGCTGGTCACTTCGGGGCCGGGAGCGACCAATGCCATCACCGGCATTGCGACTGCGTATATGGACTCTATTCCACTGGTCATTCTCTCCGGACAGGTGGCGACGTCACTGATTGGCTATGATGCGTTTCAGGAATGCGACATGGTGGGGATCTCACGCCCCGTGGTGAAGCACAGCTTTCTGGTTAAGCAAACGGAAGATATCCCGGGCGTGCTGAAAAAAGCCTTCTGGCTGGCCGCCAGCGGTCGTCCTGGGCCAGTGGTTGTCGATCTGCCAAAAGATATTCTCAATCCCGCGAATAAACTGCCTTACCTGTGGCCTGAGTCGGTGAGCATGCGTTCGTATAATCCGACGACGCAAGGGCACAAAGGCCAGATTAAGCGTGCGCTGCAAACGCTGCTGGCTGCGAAAAAGCCCGTAGTCTATGTGGGGGGCGGCGCCGTCAATGCAGCCTGTGAAACGCAACTACGCGAACTGATTGAGAAGCTGAATCTTCCTGTCGCGTCATCGCTGATGGGGCTGGGGGCATTCCCGGCTACCCACCGTCAGGCGCTGGGCATGCTGGGTATGCATGGCACCTATGAAGCCAATATGACGATGCACCATTCTGATGTGATTTTTGCCGTCGGCGTACGTTTTGACGATCGCACCACCAATAACCTGGCGAAATACTGTCCGAATGCGACGGTGCTACACATTGATATCGATCCTACTTCTATCTCTAAAACGGTGCCGGCGGATGTGCCCATCGTGGGGGACGCACGACAGATGCTGGATCAAATGTTGGAACTGCTGGCGCAGGAGACCGCCTCTCAACCGCTGGATGAGATCCGTGACTGGTGGCAGCAAATCGAACAATGGCGCGGCCGTCAGTGCCTTAAATACGACACGCAGAGTGAAAACATCAAGCCGCAGGCGGTGATCGAGACGATCTGGCATCTGACCAAAGGCGAGGCGTATGTCACTTCTGACGTAGGCCAGCATCAGATGTTCGCTGCGTTGTATTACCCGTTTGATAAACCGCGTCGCTGGATCAACTCAGGCGGGCTTGGCACGATGGGCTTTGGTCTGCCCGCCGCGCTGGGGGTGAAGCTGGCGTTGCCGAACGAAACGGTTATCTGCGTAACGGGTGATGGCAGTATACAGATGAATATTCAGGAGCTTTCTACTGCGCTGCAATATGAGTTGCCAGTGCTGGTGCTTAACCTGAATAACGGTTACCTCGGTATGGTGAAGCAGTGGCAGGATATGATTTATTCCGGCCGTCACTCTCAGTCTTATATGAAGTCACTTCCGGACTTTGTCCGTCTGGCTGAAGCCTATGGTCATATTGGCATGCGGGTAACCGATCCGTCAGAGCTGGAAGCGAAGCTCGGCGAAGCGCTTGAGCACGTTAAAAACAATCGCCTCGTCTTCATGGACGTCATCGTCGACGGCACAGAGCACGTTTATCCGATGCATATCCGTGGCGGTGGTATGGATGAAATGTGGTTAAGCAAAACGGAGAGAACCTGATATGCGCCGGATATTATCTGTATTACTGGAAAATGAGTCGGGCGCACTGTCACGCGTCATTGGGCTTTTTGCGCAGCGCGGATACAACATTGAAAGCCTGACCGTTGCGCCGACCGATGATCCAACGCTCTCCCGCATGACGATCCAGACTGTCGGCGATGCGAAAGTGCTTGAGCAGATCGAAAAGCAATTGCACAAGCTGGTGGACGTGTTGCGCGTCAGCGAGCTGGGGCAGGGGGCTTACGTCGAACGTGAAGTGATGCTGGTGAAAATTCAGGCCAGCGGTTATGGCCGTGAAGAGGTCAAGCGTAACACGGATATTTTCCGTGGGCAGATCATTGACGTCACGCCTTCTATATATACTGTGCAGCTTGCCGGAACGAGCGATAAGCTGGATGCGTTCCTGGCCTCCGTCAGGGATGTGGCAAAAATTGTTGAAGTTGCGCGCTCTGGCGTTGTTGGCCTCTCGCGCGGCGATAAAATCATGCGTTAGTTGCGCAAAAGGTTCGCCTCTTTCAGCCCGGTAGCCAAAGCCGGGCTTTTTTTTGCGTAATCCGCCGACAACGCGGACAAAAGCGGTTGCCGTGAAAGCTATTCTGCGTTTAGATGTTAAAATATTTAACCATAACCTTGACAGGGCCATGGACTTTTTTCTTTTTTTGAGGGGCAATTGTGAAACTGGATGAAATCGCCCGGCTCGCCGGCGTGTCGAGAACCACGGCCAGCTATGTGATTAACGGTAAAGCAAAGCAGTATCGTGTCAGCGATAAGACCGTTGAGAAAGTGATGGCAGTCGTTCGTGAGCATAATTACCATCCGAATGCTGTCGCCGCAGGTTTACGTGCCGGACGCACCCGCTCGATTGGCCTGGTGATCCCGGATCTGGAAAACACCAGCTATACCCGCATCGCCAACTATCTTGAACGTCAGGCTCGTCAGCGGGGCTATCAGCTGTTGATTGCCTGCTCCGAGGATCAGCCCGACAACGAGATGCGCTGCATTGAGCATCTGCTGCAACGTCAGGTTGACGCCATCATCGTGTCGACCTCTTTACCACCCGAGCATCCTTTCTATCAGCGCTGGGCGAACGATCCATTCCCGATTGTGGCGCTGGATCGTGCTTTGGATCGTGAACATTTCACCAGCGTCGTAGGCGCCGATCAGGACGATGCAGAAATGCTGGCTGCCGAGCTGCGTACCTTCCCGGCGGAAACGGTGCTCTATCTTGGCGCTTTGCCTGAACTATCCGTGAGCTTCCTGCGTGAACAAGGGTTCCGTACGGCGTGGAAAGACGATCCGCGTGACGTTCATTATCTGTATGCCAACAGCTATGAGCGCGAAGCGGCTGCTCAGCTGTTCGAGAAATGGCTGGAAACGCACCCGATGCCGCAGGCGTTGTTTACCACCTCGTTTGCCCTGTTGCAGGGGGTGATGGACGTGACGTTACGTCGCGATGGCAAGCTGCCATCCGATCTGGCGATTGCGACCTTCGGCGATAACGAACTGCTCGACTTCCTGCAATGTCCGGTGCTGGCCGTGGCTCAGCGTCACCGCGACGTCGCCGAGCGCGTGCTTGAGATTGTTCTGGCAAGCCTGGATGAACCTCGCAAACCGAAACCCGGGCTTACGCGTATCAAACGTAATCTCTATCGGCGCGGGATTTTGAGCCGCCATTAATATTTCCACAGGGGCGGTAAAACTGCCCCTTTTGCGGCGCATTTATTGCGGGAAATAATTCCCGGATAAAAATTAGGATTTATCTCTAAGATTCGTAGCCGGCTATTTTTCTGAATCCGTTTTGGCGTTAAAAAGCGCAATTATAATTTTTAACGGGCATTCTTTTGTATTGTTTTGTTACAAACAGCCGCCAGCCGATGAATATTCAGCCATTTTTTACTGTCCCCTTCAGCCCTCAATGTACACGAACGAATCCATATTGCCTTGCGCTTAATCTGGTGCTGTTATCCCCCGGCGATATGCCTTAAAATGCTGCCCGCGTCGCAAACTGACACTTTATATTTCCCTGCGATGATATTGAGTGAGTCTTAACGCTCGTGTGCATATTCGTTTTTTTCTTACAAATATTCATAACGTTAATTTTGCCTCGCCAGTTGTGTAGTTATTAGCCAGGTCACTCTTGCTCTGTAAATACGGTGCTTGCACGCCGGTATAGAGAGAGTCCTGGCTTGACAAGCTTTTCCCTCGCTCCGTAAACTCCTTCAGGTGGGAATTTGTGGGTTAAAGTGGTGAGGAGGGGTGAGGCTGGCATGTTCCGTGGAGCAACGTTAGTCAATCTCGACAGCAAAGGGCGTTTATCGGTACCAACCCGATATCGCGACCAGCTGATTGAGAACGCTTCGGGTCAACTGGTTTGCACCATTGACATCAACTCCCCCTGCCTGCTGCTTTACCCTTTGCCTGAATGGGAAATCATTGAGCAAAAGCTGTCGCGACTGTCGAGCATGAACCCGCAGGAACGCCGCGTACAGCGGCTGTTATTGGGACATGCCAGTGAATGTCAGATGGATAGCGCCGGGCGATTATTGATTGCGCCTGTGTTGCGGCAACATGCCGGTCTGACTAAAGAAGTGATGCTGGTCGGGCAGTTCAACAAGTTTGAACTGTGGGACGAAACGACCTGGTATCAACAGGTCAAGGAAGATATCGACGCTGAGCAGTCTGATTCCGCAACATTATCGGAACGGCTGCGGGACTTGTCTCTATAAATATGATGGAAAATTATAAACATACAACGGTGCTGCTGGATGAGGCCGTTAACGGCCTGAATATTCGTCCAGACGGCATCTATATTGATGGCACTTTTGGTCGCGGTGGTCACTCGCGTTTGATCCTCTCTCAGCTTGGAGCGGAAGGACGCCTGCTGGCAATTGACCGCGATCCGCAGGCGATTGCCGTTGCGCAAACCATCGATGATCCTCGCTTTTCCATCGTGCATGGACCTTTCTCTGCGCTTGCGGATTATGTCGCTGAGCGCGGCCTGACCGGCAAGATCGACGGGATTCTTCTCGATCTTGGCGTCTCTTCACCACAGCTTGATGATGCAGAACGCGGCTTCTCCTTTATGCGTGATGGGCCGCTGGATATGCGGATGGACCCGACGCGCGGACAATCCGCCGCCGAGTGGCTACAAACTGCTGACGAAGCGGATATCGCCTGGGTAATCAAAACCTTCGGTGAAGAACGCTTTGGCAAACGTATTGCCCGCGCCATCGTGGAGCGCAACCGCGTTGAGCCAATGACCCGCACCAAAGAGCTAGCAGAAGTCATCGCGGCGGCAACGCCGGTGAAGGATAAGCACAAACATCCTGCGACCCGTACCTTCCAGGCGGTTCGTATTTGGGTAAACAGTGAACTGGAGGAAATAGAGCTGGCGCTAAAAAGCTCGCTCGACGTGCTGGCCCCGGGTGGGCGGTTATCCATCATCAGCTTCCATTCGCTGGAAGATCGCATCGTAAAACGCTTTATGCGTGAACAAAGCCGCGGTCCGCAGGTTCCAGCTGGGCTGCCGATGACGGAAGAACAACTCAGAAAGCTGGGAGGCCGACAGTTGCGAGCATTAGGCAAGTTGATGCCGGGCGAAGAAGAGGTGGCAGAGAATCCACGTGCCCGTAGTTCAGTGCTGCGTATTGCAGAGAGGACGAACGCATGATCAGCAGAGTGACAGAGACCCTAAGCAAAGTTAAGGGATCGTTAGGAAGCAACGAGCGCCATGCCTTGCCTGGCGTGATCGGCGACGATCTTTTGCGGTTTGGGAAGCTGCCACTCTGCTTGTTCATTTGCATCATTGTGACGGCAGTCATGGTGGTCACCACCGCTCACCATACCCGTTTATTGACTGCGCAGCGCGAACAGATGGTACTGGAACGCGATGCGCTGGATATTGAATGGCGAAATCTGATCCTTGAAGAAAACGCGCTCGGCGATCACAGCCGGGTTGAACGGATCGCAACGGAAAAACTGCAATTACAGCATGTTGATCCTTCGCAGGAAAATATCGTAGTACAAAAATAAGGGAAAACGCGACGCATGAAAGCAGCGGCAAAAACGCTAAAACCAAAACGCCAGGAAGAACAGGCCAACTTTGTCAGTTGGCGTTTTGCGTTGCTTTGCGGCTGTATTTTACTGGCGCTGGGTTTCCTGCTTGGACGCGTGGCGTGGCTGCAAATCATCGCGCCTGACATGCTGGTGCGTCAGGGGGATATGCGTTCTCTGCGCGTGCAGGAAGTTTCCACCTCTCGTGGGATGATCACCGACCGCTCCGGGCGTCCGCTGGCGGTGAGCGTGCCGGTGAAGGCGATCTGGGCCGATCCGAAAGAGTTACACGATGCAGGCGGGATCACCCTTGATAACCGCTGGAAGGCGCTGTCAGACGCGTTGAAAATGCCGCTGGATCAGCTAGCGTCGCGCGTTAACGCCAACCCGAAAGGGCGCTTTATCTATCTTGCCCGTCAGGTGAACCCTGACATGGCTGACTACATTAAGAAACTGAAGCTGCCCGGCATTCATCTGCGGGAAGAATCCCGCCGTTACTATCCTTCGGGCGAAGTCACCGCGCACCTGATTGGTTTTACCAACGTGGATAGCCAGGGGATTGAGGGCGTTGAAAAAAGCTTCGACAAGTGGCTTACCGGCCAGCCTGGCGAGCGAATCGTGCGTAAAGACCGCTATGGTCGCGTCATTGAAGACATTTCCTCGACAGACAGCCAGGCCGCGCACAACCTGGCCCTGAGTATTGATGAACGCTTGCAGGCGCTGGTCTATCGTGAGCTGAACAACGCCGTCGCGTTTAACAAGGCGGAATCGGGCAGCGCCGTGCTGGTGGATGTGGCGACAGGTGAAGTGCTGGCGATGGCCAGTAGCCCCTCATACAACCCGAATAATTTTGCCGGTACAGCAAAAGATGCAATGCGTAACCGCTCCATCACCGATGTGTTTGAACCCGGCTCAACCGTAAAACCTATGGTGGTGATGACGGCTCTACAGCGAGGCATCGTCAACGAAAATACCGTTCTGAATACGATTCCTTATCGAATTAACGGTCACGAAATCAAAGACGTGGCACGTTACAGCGAACTGACCCTCACCGGGGTCTTACAGAAGTCGAGTAACGTCGGTGTGTCAAAACTGGCGTTAGCGATGCCGTCCTCAGCGTTAGTAGATACTTACTCACGTTTTGGGCTGGGAAAGGCGACCAATTTGGGGTTGGTCGGAGAACGCAGTGGCTTATATCCTCAAAAACAACGGTGGTCTGACATAGAGAGGGCCACCTTCTCTTTCGGCTACGGGCTAATGGTAACTCCCTTACAGTTAGCGCGAGTCTACGCAACGATTGGCAGCTATGGCATTTATCGTCCGCTGTCGATCACCAAAGTTGATCCACCGGTTCCGGGGGAACGTGTTTTCCCGGAATCTATCGTTCGTACCGTCGTGCATATGATGGAAAGCGTCGCGTTACCTGGCGGTGGCGGCGTGAAGGCCGCAATTAAGGGCTATCGTATCGCCATTAAAACCGGTACAGCGAAAAAAGTGGGGCCGGACGGCCGCTATATCAACAAATACATTGCCTATACCGCAGGCGTAGCGCCTGCAAGCAATCCGCGTTTTGCGCTGGTGGTCGTCATCAACGATCCGCAGGCGGGTAAATACTACGGCGGCGCCGTCTCCGCGCCTGTGTTCGGGGCTATTATGGGCGGCGTGTTGCGCACCATGAACATTGAACCGGATGCGCTGGCGACGGGCGAAAAAAGTGAATTTGTAATTAATCAAGGCGAGGGAACAGGTGGCAGATCGTAATTTGCGCGACCTTCTTGCTCCGTGGGTGCCTATGCTACCTGCGCGAGCACTGCGAGAGATGGTACTGGACAGCCGCGTAGCGGCTTCTGGCGATCTTTTTGTGGCAGTGGTGGGTCATCAGGCGGACGGGCGTCGTTATATCCCGCAGGCGATTGCGCAAGGTGTTGCTGCCATTATTGCTGAGGCCAAAGATGAGGCAACAGACGGTGAGATCCGTGAAATGCACGGCGTGCCGGTCATCTATCTCAGCCAGCTGAATGAGCGTCTCTCCGCGCTGGCAGGACGTTTTTACAACGAACCTTCCGACCAGTTAAAGCTGGTTGGCGTGACAGGAACCAACGGAAAAACCACCACCACTCAGCTGATGGCGCAGTGGGCGCAGCTGCTGGGCGAAACCGGTGCCGTCATGGGCACGGTGGGGAACGGTCTTCTGGGCAAAGTAAGCCCGACGGAAAACACTACAGGCTCGGCGGTTGACGTGCAGCGTGTGCTGGCGGGCCTCGCTGAGCAGGGGGCGACCTTCGCTGCGATGGAAGTCTCTTCCCATGGTCTGGTACAACATCGCGTGGCGGCCCTGAAATTTGCTGCCTCTGTCTTTACTAACCTGAGCCGCGATCACCTTGATTATCATGGTGATATGGAGCACTACGAAGCGGCGAAATGGCTGCTTTATTCCACTCACCACCACGGGCAGGCGATCATTAACGCCGACGACGAAGTCGGTCGCCGCTGGCTGGAAAAACTGCCGGATGCGGTGGCGGTGTCGATGGAAGATCGCATTAATCCGAACTGCCGCAGCCGCTGGCTGAAGGCGGTCGAGGTGAACTACCACGATAGTGGGGCGACGATCCGCTTCGCTTCCACCTGGGGCGAAGGTGAAATTGAAAGCCGCCTGATGGGGGCCTTTAACGTCAGTAACCTGCTGCTGGCGCTGGCGACGCTGCTGGCGCTGGGCTACCCGATGGCGGATCTGCTGAAAACGTCTGAGCGTTTGCAACCGGTCTGTGGCCGCATGGAAGTGTTCAGCGCGCCGGGCAAGCCGACGGTGGTCGTGGATTACGCACACACGCCGGATGCGCTGGAAAAAGCGCTGGAAGCGGCGCGTCTGCACTGCGCAGGCAAGCTCTGGTGCGTGTTTGGCTGCGGTGGCGATCGCGACAAGGGCAAACGTCCGCTGATGGGCGCCATAGCTGAGCAGTTCGCAGATATTCCCGTGGTAACCGATGACAACCCGCGTACCGAAGAGCCGCGGGCCATTATCAATGACATTCTGGCGGGCATGCTGGACGCGGGTCGTGCGCGCGTGGTCGAAGGCCGTGCGGAGGCCGTGACTAACGCCATTATGCAGGCGCAGGAGAACGATGTGGTTCTGCTGGCCGGTAAAGGTCATGAAGATTATCAGATCGTCGGCAATCGTCGTCTGGATTACTCCGACCGCGTGACGGCAGCGCGTCTGCTGGGAGTGGTGGCATGATTAGCATTACGTTAAGCCAGGCCGCTGCGGTATTGCAGGGGATGCTGCATGGTCAGGATCTAACCATTGAGGCTGTGACCACCGACACCCGTAAGGTGACGGCGGGCTGCCTGTTTGTGGCGCTGAAGGGCGAGCGTTTTGACGCCCACGATTTTGCGCAACAGGCTAAAGATAACGGCGCGGGCGCGCTGCTGGTCAGCCGTAAGCTCGATATCGATTTGCCGCAGATTGTGGTGAAAGATACGCGCCTGGCGTTTGGCGAGCTGGCGGCATGGGTTCGCCAGCAGGTGCCAACACGCGTCGTGGCGCTGACGGGCTCGTCGGGCAAAACCTCCGTTAAAGAGATGACGGCGGCGATCCTTAGCCAGTGCGGTAACACGCTTTATACGGCGGGCAACCTTAATAATGACATCGGTGTACCGATGACGCTGCTGCGCCTGACCCACGAGCATGAATATGCGGTGATTGAGTTAGGGGCTAACCATCAGGGCGAAATCGCCTGGACCGTGAGCCTGACGCGTCCGGAAGCGGCGCTGGTGAATAACCTGGCGGCGGCACATCTTGAAGGTTTTGGTTCGCTGGCCGGTGTGGCGAAAGCGAAAGGTGAAATTTATACCGGCCTGCCGGATGACGGCATCGCCATTATGAACGCCGATAACAACGACTGGCTGAACTGGCAGAGCATCATTGGTTCACGCAAAACCTGGCGCTTCTCACCGAATGCGGCAAACAGTGATTTTTCGGCGACCAACATTCATGTGACGTCACACGGCACCGAGTTCACCCTCACGACCCCAACGGGCGACATCGAGGTGCTGCTGCCCCTGCCCGGTCGTCATAACATCGCCAATGCGCTTGCTGCGGCAGCGCTCTCAATGGCGGTAGGTGCCTCACACGCGGCGATCAAAGCAGGTCTGGCAAATTTAAAAGCCGTGCCGGGGCGTCTTTTCCCGATCCAGCTGGCTGAAAACAAACTTCTGCTGGATGACTCCTACAACGCTAACGTCGGCTCCATGACGGCGGCCGTGCAGGTCTTGTCTGAGATGCCGGGCTATCGCGTGATGGTTGTGGGCGATATGGCCGAGCTGGGTGATGAAAGCGAAGCCTGCCATGTTCAGGTGGGTGAAGCGGCGAAAGCCGCCGGGCTTGACCGCGTATTGAGCGCAGGCACGCTGAGCAAGGCCATTTCCGATGCCAGTGAAGTTGGCGAACATTTTGCCGATAAATCTGCACTGATCGAACGCCTGAAGGCATTGATTACAGAAAAACAGATTGTGACTGTTTTAGTTAAAGGTTCACGTAGTGCCGCCATGGAAGAGGTTGTGCACGCATTACAGGAGAACGGGACATGTTAGTTTGGCTGGCCGAACATTTGGTCAAATATTACTCAGGCTTTAACGTCTTTTCCTATCTGACGTTTCGCGCCATCGTCAGCCTGCTGACTGCGCTGTTCATCTCGCTGTGGATGGGCCCGCGCATGATTGCCCGTCTGCAAAAACTCTCTTTCGGCCAGGTTGTACGCAACGATGGTCCGGAATCGCACTTCAGCAAGCGCGGTACGCCGACCATGGGCGGGATCATGATCCTGACCGCGATTGTGGTGTCCGTTCTGCTGTGGGCCTATCCGTCTAACCCCTACGTCTGGTGCGTGCTGACCGTCCTGGTTGGCTACGGGATCATCGGTTTTGTTGACGACTATCGTAAAGTCGTGCGCAAAGACACCAAAGGTTTGATCGCCCGCTGGAAGTATTTCTGGATGTCGGTGATTGCGCTGGGCGTGGCCTTCGCGCTTTATCTGGCAGGAAAAGACACCCCGGCCACCGAGCTGGTGGTGCCGTTCTTCAAAGACGTGATGCCGCAGCTGGGGCTGTTCTACATTCTGCTGGCTTACTTTGTGATCGTCGGCACCGGCAATGCCGTCAACCTGACCGATGGTCTGGACGGCCTGGCCATCATGCCAACCGTGTTTGTCGCGGGCGGTTTCGCGCTGGTGGCGTGGGCGACCGGTAACATGAACTTTGCAAACTACCTGCACATCCCGTACCTGCGACATGCGGGTGAGCTGGTGATCGTCTGTACGGCGATTGTCGGGGCGGGGCTGGGCTTCCTGTGGTTTAACACCTATCCGGCGCAGGTCTTTATGGGCGACGTCGGTTCACTGGCGCTGGGCGGTGCGCTGGGCATTATCGCCGTGCTGCTGCGTCAGGAGTTCCTGCTGGTGATCATGGGCGGTGTGTTTGTGGTTGAGACGCTATCGGTGATTTTGCAGGTCGGTTCCTTCAAGCTGCGCGGTCAGCGCATTTTCCGTATGGCACCGATTCACCACCACTATGAACTGAAAGGCTGGCCGGAGCCGCGCGTCATTGTGCGCTTCTGGATTATTTCGCTGATGCTGGTGCTGATTGGCCTGGCAACGCTGAAGGTACGTTAATCATGGCAGATTACCAGGGCAAAAAAGTCGTAATCATCGGGTTGGGCCTCACCGGCCTCTCCTGCGTGGACTTTTTCCTTGCGCGTGGCGTGACGCCGCGCGTGATGGATACGCGCGTCTCTCCATCGGGTCTGGACAAGCTGCCGGAGCAGGTTGAACGCCACCTGGGTGGTCTGAATGATGAGTGGCTGCTGGCCGCCAATCTGATAGTTGCCAGCCCCGGTATGGCGCTGGCGCATCCTTCCCTGAACGCCGCCGCGGATGCGGGCGTTGAGATTGTCGGCGATATCGAACTGTTCTGCCGGGAGGCGCAGGCCCCGATCGTCGCCATTACCGGTTCAAACGGTAAAAGCACCGTCACCACGCTGGTGGGGGAAATGGCGAAGGCGGCGGGCAAAAATGTCGGCGTGGGCGGTAACATTGGTCTGCCCGCTCTGATGCTGCTTGATAAAGGGTGTGAGCTGTTCGTCCTTGAGCTTTCCAGCTTCCAGCTGGAAACCACTTCAAGCCTGCATGCGGCGGCGGCGACGATCCTAAACGTCACCGAAGATCATATGGACAGATACCCGTTCGGCTTGCAGCAGTACCGTGCGGCCAAACTGCGCGTTTATGAAAATGCCAAAGTTTGCGTAGTGAATGCCGATGATGCACTCACCATGCCGGTGCGCGGCGCAGACGAACGCTGCATTAGCTTCGGTATTAACATGGGTGACTATCACCTTAATCGTCAGCAGGGCGAAACCTGGCTACGTGTGAAAGGTGAGAAAGTGCTGAACGTGAAAGAAATGATGCTCTCCGGCCAGCATAACTACACTAATGCCCTGGCGGCGCTGGCGCTGGCGGATGCTGTTGGCCTGCCGCGATCTTCAAGCCTGAAGGCGCTCACCACCTTTACCGGCCTGGCGCACCGCTTCCAGCTGGCGCTGGAGCACAACGGCGTACGCTGGATTAATGATTCCAAAGCGACCAACGTGGGTAGCACCGAGGCGGCACTGAACGGTTTGCACGTTGATGGCACGCTATACCTGCTGCTGGGCGGCGACGGTAAATCGGCTGACTTCTCCTCGCTGAAGCAGTACCTCAACGGTGATAACGTGCGCCTGTATTGCTTTGGCCGCGATGGCAGCGAGCTGGCGGCGTTGCGTCCTGAAGTCGCCGAGCAAACCGAGACCATGGAGCAGGCGATGCGCCTCATCGCCCCACGCGTGAAGCCCGGCGATATGGTACTGCTCTCGCCAGCCTGTGCCAGCCTCGATCAATTCAAGAGTTTCGAACAGCGGGGTGATGTCTTTACCCGCCTGGCGAAGGAGTTAGGCTGATGCGTTTATCTCTCCCTCGCCTGAAAATGCCGCGCCTGCCAGGATTTGGTATCCTGGTATGGCTGTTTACGGCGCTGAAAGGCTGGGTGATGGCTTCCCGGGATAAAGATTCCGATAGCCTGATTATGTACGACCGCACGCTGTTCTGGCTCACGCTGGGGCTGGCAGCGATCGGCTTTATTATGGTCACCTCGGCGTCAATGCCTGTCGGACAGCGTCTGGCAAACGACCCGTTCCTGTTTGCCAAGCGTGACGGGCTGTACATCATTCTCGCGTTCTGCCTGGCAATGATCACCTTACGCCTGCCGATGTCGTTCTGGCAGCGGCACAGTACAGCCATGCTCATCGCCTCAATCATCATGCTGTTGATCGTTCTGGTTGTCGGGAGCTCCGTTAACGGGGCATCACGCTGGATTGCCTTTGGGCCACTGCGTATCCAGCCCGCGGAGTTCACCAAACTGTCGTTGTTCTGCTACCTGGCTAACTACCTGGTGCGTAAAGTTGACGAAGTTCGTAACAACCTTCGTGGCTTCTTAAAACCGATGGGCGTGATTCTGGTCCTCGCGATCCTGCTGCTGGCGCAGCCCGACCTCGGTACGGTAGTCGTACTGTTTGTCACTACGCTGGCGATGCTGTTCCTGGCGGGCGCAAAACTGTGGCAGTTCATTGCCATCATCGGGATGGGGATTTCGGCGGTGGTGCTGCTGATCCTCGCCGAGCCCTACCGTATCCGCCGTGTGACCTCGTTCTGGAACCCATGGGAAGATCCGTTCGGCAGCGGTTACCAGCTGACGCAGTCGCTGATGGCGTTTGGCCGCGGCGAAGTCTGGGGTCAAGGCCTGGGCAACTCGGTACAAAAACTGGAGTATTTACCGGAGGCGCACACCGACTTCATCTTCTCCATTATTGGGGAAGAACTGGGTTATATCGGTGTGGTATTGGCGCTATTAATGGTATTCTTCGTCGCTTTCCGCGCCATGTCGATTGGCCGGAAAGCGCTGGAGATCGATCACCGCTTCTCCGGTTTCCTGGCCTGCTCAATTGGTATCTGGTTTAGCTTCCAGGCGCTGGTAAACGTTGGGGCGGCAGCGGGTATGCTGCCGACCAAAGGTCTGACGTTGCCGTTGATCAGTTATGGTGGTTCGAGTCTGCTGATCATGTCGACGGCCATCATGTTTTTGTTACGCATAGATTATGAAACGCGTCTGGAGAAAGCTCAGGCGTTTACACGAGGTTCACGATGAATCAACCGAAGCGGTTAATGGTGATGGCAGGCGGTACCGGTGGACACGTGTTCCCGGGACTGGCGGTTGCGCACCATTTAATGGAACAGGGCTGGCAGGTACGCTGGCTGGGAACCGCAGACCGCATGGAAGCCGATCTGGTACCTAAACACGGTATCGAGATCGACTTTATTCGTATTTCTGGCCTTCGTGGCAAAGGGATCAAGGCGCAGCTGCTGGCGCCGGTGCGCATTTTCAATGCCTGGCGTCAGGCGCGCGCCATTATGAAGCGTTTTAAGCCTGACGTCGTTCTGGGCATGGGCGGTTACGTTTCCGGTCCGGGCGGACTGGCGGCGTGGTCACTGGGCATCCCCGTTGTTCTGCATGAGCAGAACGGTATTGCCGGGTTGACCAACAAATGGCTGGCAAAAATCGCCACCAAAGTTATGCAGGCCTTCCCCGGGGCATTCCCGAAAGCGGATGTCGTAGGGAATCCGGTACGTGTGGACGTGCTGGCGCTGCCGCTGCCAGATACGCGTCTGGCGGGTCGCGAAGGGCCGGTGCGCGTGCTGGTCGTCGGCGGTTCCCAGGGCGCACGTATTTTAAACCAGACGATGCCGCAGGTTGCGGCAAAACTGGGTGATGCGGTGACCATCTGGCACCAGAGCGGGAAGGGCGCTCAGCAGACCGTTGAGCAGGCCTACGTGCAGGAAGGTCAGCCGCAGCATAAAGTGACTGAATTTATTGATGATATGGCCGCAGCCTATGCCTGGGCCGATGTTGTGGTCTGTCGCTCGGGCGCGCTGACGGTGAGCGAAATCGCCGCCGCCGGTTTACCGGCGCTGTTTGTGCCGTTCCAGCACAAAGACCGACAGCAGTACTGGAATGCGCTGCCGCTTGAGAAAGCGGGCGCAGCGAAGATTTTTGAGCAGCCACAATTTACCGCTGATGCGGTCGCCACTACCCTGGCGGGCTGGAACCGGGATGTATTACTGGAGATGGCGCAACGCGCACGCGCGACCGCTATCCCGGATGCAACGGAACGGGTGGCAAAAGAAGTGAGCCTGGCAGCCCAGGCATAATTCTCGCAGTGCGTGTTGCGCTGCACGATTTTTTTGAAGTAGTCGATGGCGTTTAGAGAATGAATACACAACAACTGGCAAAACTGCGTTCTATCGTGCCCGAGATGCGTCGCGTCCGGCACATTCACTTTGTCGGCATCGGTGGTGCTGGCATGGGCGGTATTGCCGAAGTGTTAGCTAACGAAGGCTATCAGATCAGCGGGTCTGACCTGGCGCCAAACCCTGTTACGCAGCAGCTGGCGTCGCTGGGGGCGACTATCTATTTCAATCATCGCCCGGAAAACGTGAGCGATGCGAGCGTGGTTGTGGTGTCCAGCGCTATCTCCGCGGATAACCCGGAAATCGTTGCGGCGCATGAGGCGCGCATCCCGGTGATCCGTCGCGCGGAAATGCTGGCGGAACTGATGCGTTTCCGTCACGGCATTGCGGTGGCCGGTACGCACGGTAAAACCACCACAACAGCGATGGTCTCCAGCATTTATGCGGAAGCGGGTCTCGACCCGACGTTCGTTAACGGTGGTCTGGTGAAAGCCGCTGGCGTGCATGCGCGTCTGGGCCACAGCCGTTATCTGATTGCGGAAGCGGATGAGAGCGATGCGTCGTTCCTGCATCTACAGCCGATGGTGGCGATCGTCACCAACATCGAAGCTGACCATATGGACACTTACCAGGGCGACTTCGAGAACTTAAAGCAGACCTTTATTAACTTCCTGCACAACCTGCCGTTCTATGGCCGTGCGGTGATGTGCGTGGACGATCCGGTTATTCGCGAGCTGCTGCCGCGCGTCGGGCGTCAAATTACGACCTACGGCTTCAGCGAAGACGCGGATGTACGCGTAGAAGATTACAAGCAGATCGGTGCGCAGGGGCATTTCACCCTCGCGCGTCAGGATAAAGACCTGCTGCATGTCACCCTGAACGCTCCGGGACGTCACAACGCCCTGAATGCGGCAGCGGCGGTGGCTGTTGCGACAGAAGAAGGCATTGACGATGAAGCGATCCTGCGCGCACTGGAGAGCTTCCAGGGGACGGGCCGTCGCTTCGACTTCCTCGGTGAATTCCCGCTGGAGCCGGTAAACGGTAAGCCAGGTTCTGCGATGCTGGTAGACGACTACGGTCACCATCCGACGGAAGTGGACGCAACCATCAAAGCGGCACGCGCGGGTTGGCCGGAAAAGAATCTGGTCATGATCTTCCAGCCGCACCGTTACACGCGTACTCGCGATCTGTATGACGATTTTGCCAACGTCCTTTCGCAGGTCGATACCCTGCTGATGCTGGATGTTTATGCAGCGGGTGAAACTCCGATTCCGGGTGCGGACAGTCGTTCTTTATGTCGTACCATCCGTGGACGCGGTAAAGTGGATCCTATTCTGGTTCCCGACCCGGCGCAGGTGGCTGAAATGCTTGCCCCGGTCCTGACGGGTAACGATCTGATCCTGATTCAGGGCGCGGGAAATATCGGCAAAATCGCCCGTACCTTAGCTGAAATCAAACTGAAGCCGCAAACTCAGGAGGACGAGCGTCATGGCTGATAAGATTGCTGTCCTGTTTGGCGGCACTTCCGCCGAACGCGAGGTTTCTCTGAATTCGGGCGCTGCCGTGCTGGCGGGCCTGCGTGAAGGTGGTGTGGACGCGCATCCGGTTGATCCGAAAGAGGTGGACGTCACGCAGCTGAAAGCGATGGGCTTCGATAAAGCCTTTATCGCGTTGCACGGTCGCGGCGGTGAAGACGGCACGTTGCAGGGGCTGCTGGAGCTGATCGGCATGCCGTACACCGGCAGCGGCGTGATGGCATCCGCCATCTCCATGGATAAACTGCGCAGCAAACTGCTGTGGCAGGGGGCGGACCTGCCCGTTGCGCCATGGGTTGCACTGACGCGTCGTGAATATGAATTGGGTCTGTCGGACAGCGTTAATACACGCATTGCGGCACTGGGCTTACCGGTTATTGTGAAGCCGAGCCGTGAAGGGTCGAGCGTGGGAATGTCCAAAGTCGATAAAGCTGTAGATTTGGCTGACGCTTTAGCACTGGCATTTCAACATGATGAAGAAGTTCTGATTGAAAAATGGCTTAGCGGGCCGGAATTTACCGTCGCGATGCTTGGCGAAGAAATTTTACCGTCAATTCGCATCCAACCCGCCGGAGTCTTCTATGATTATGAGGCGAAGTATCTCTCTGATGAGACGCAATATTTCTGCCCAGCGGGTCTTGAAGCAGAGCGTGAGGCCGAATTACAGTCTCTGGTGCTTAAAGCCTGGAATGTGCTGGGATGTCGTGGCTGGGGACGCATTGACGTGATGCTTGACGGTGACGGGCAATTTTATCTGCTGGAAGCAAACACGTCTCCGGGTATGACCAGCCATAGCCTTGTGCCGATGGCGGCGCGTCAGGCGGGAATGAGCTTCTCGCAGTTAGTCGTACGTATTCTGGACCAGGCGGGCTGATATGTCTCAGGCTGCATTGAACACGCGCAACCGCGATGACGAAGAAGAATATTCCTCTTCGCGCCGGAGTAATGGAACGCGTCTTGCAGGGATCATCTTCCTGCTCGGGGTGCTGTGCACCGTGTTTATCAGCGGCTGGATGGTGCTGGGCTGGATGGAAGACGCGCAGCGGTTGCCGCTGTCGAAGCTGGTGGTGACCGGGGAGCGACACTACACGCGTAACGATGACATTCGCCAGTCGATTCTGGCGCTTGGGTCGCCTGGCACCTTTATGACGCAGGACGTCAACATTATCCAGAGTCAGATTGAACGTCTGCCGTGGATAAAACAGGCGAGTGTCAGAAAACAATGGCCAGATGAATTGAAGATTCATCTGGTTGAATATGTGCCGATTGCGCGTTGGAATGATCAGCATATGGTTGACGTAGACGGAAATTCGTTCAGCGTCCCGAGCGATCGTGTCAACAAGCAGAATTTACCGATGTTGTATGGCCCGGAAGGCAGCGAAAACGAAGTATTGCAGGGTTTTCGTGAGATGGGGCAGGTGCTGGCTAAGGATCGCTTTACGTTAAAAGATGCTGCGATGACGGCGCGCCGTTCCTGGCAGTTGACCCTAACGAATGGCATTAAGCTCAATCTTGGCCGCGGCGACACAATGAAACGTCTGGCGCGTTTTGTAGAACTTTACCCGGTTTTACAGCAGCAGGCGCAGACGGATGGCAAACGGATAAGCTACGTTGATTTGCGCTATGACTCAGGCGCAGCAGTCGGTTGGGAGCCGGCTCCGGTCGAGGAACCTAATCAGCAACAAAATCAGGCACAGGTACAGGCAGAACAACAATGATCAAGTCGACGGACAGAAAATTGGTAGTAGGACTGGAGATTGGCACCGCGAAGGTTGC
Organism: Enterobacter cloacae complex sp. ECL72; assembly: GCF_019056635.1. Lineage (NCBI taxonomy): Bacteria > Pseudomonadati > Pseudomonadota > Gammaproteobacteria > Enterobacterales > Enterobacteriaceae > Enterobacter > Enterobacter cloacae complex sp. ECL72. The sequence continues at coordinate 281,446 of NZ_CP077659.1, forward strand.
CGCTTTGGTAGGGGAAGTTCTGCCCGACGGTATGGTCAATATCATTGGCGTGGGCAGCTGCCCCTCCCGTGGTATGGATAAAGGTGGGGTAAACGACCTTGAGTCGGTGGTGAAATGCGTTCAGCGCGCCATCGACCAGGCTGAATTGATGGCAGATTGCCAGATTTCCTCTGTCTATCTGGCCCTGTCTGGTAAGCACATCAGCTGCCAGAATGAAATCGGTATGGTGCCGATTTCTGAAGAAGAGGTGACGCAGGAAGACGTTGAGAACGTTGTCCACACGGCGAAATCCGTGCGTGTTCGCGACGAGCACCGTGTGCTGCATGTGATCCCGCAGGAATACGCGATCGACTACCAGGAAGGCATCAAGAATCCGGTCGGTCTCTCGGGCGTGCGTATGCAGGCAAAAGTGCACCTGATCACATGTCACAACGATATGGCGAAGAACATTGTAAAAGCCGTTGAACGTTGTGGCCTGAAAGTTGACCAACTCATTTTCGCCGGTCTTGCCGCGAGCTATTCCGTGCTGACCGAAGACGAACGTGAACTGGGCGTCTGTGTGGTCGATATTGGTGGTGGTACAATGGACATGGCCGTCTATACCGGCGGTGCGTTACGCCACACCAAAGTGATCCCGTACGCCGGGAATGTGGTGACCAGCGATATCGCTTACGCCTTTGGTACGCCACCGAGTGATGCAGAGGCGATTAAAGTGCGCCATGGTTGCGCGCTGGGCTCTATCGTCGGCAAAGACGAGAGCGTTGAAGTGCCGAGCGTAGGCGGGCGACCGCCGCGCAGCCTGCAACGCCAGACGCTGGCAGAGGTGATTGAGCCGCGTTATACCGAGCTGCTCAACCTGGTCAACGAAGAGATTTTGCAGTTACAGGAACAGCTTCGCCAGCAGGGTGTGAAACATCATCTCGCGGCGGGGATTGTATTAACCGGCGGGGCAGCGCAAATTGAAGGTCTTGCGGCCTGCGCTCAGCGCGTGTTCCATACGCAGGTGCGTATTGGTGCGCCGCTGAATATTACCGGTTTAACGGATTACGCTCAGGAGCCGTATTACTCAACGGCCGTGGGCCTGCTGCACTACGGGAAAGAATCCCATTTGAGTGGTGAAGCAGAAGTGGAAAAACGCGTCTCGGTGGGGTCTTGGGTCAAACGACTTAACACCTGGTTGCGAAAAGAGTTTTAATTTTTTTAAGAGACCGGAGAGAATTAGCGGTCTCGGGCGACAGGCACAACGGAGAGAGAGATTATGTTTGAACCTATGGAATTAACCAACGACGCGGTGATTAAAGTCATCGGCGTCGGTGGCGGCGGCGGTAACGCCGTAGAGCACATGGTGCGCGAGCGCATCGAAGGTGTTGAATTCTTCGCGGTGAACACCGATGCGCAGGCGCTGCGTAAAACGGCTGTTGGCCAGACGATTCAGATCGGTGGTGGCATCACCAAAGGTCTGGGAGCAGGGGCTAACCCGGAAGTGGGCCGCAACGCGGCTGAAGAAGATCGTGAAGCGCTGCGCGCTGCACTGGACGGTGCAGACATGGTCTTCATCGCAGCGGGTATGGGCGGCGGTACAGGTACCGGTGCAGCACCCGTTGTGGCGGAAGTCGCTAAAGATTTAGGTATTCTGACCGTTGCTGTCGTGACCAAGCCTTTCAACTTTGAAGGTAAGAAGCGTATGGCTTTCGCGGAGCAGGGTATCACCGAGCTGTCCAAGCACGTGGACTCTCTGATTACCATCCCGAACGACAAGCTGCTGAAAGTGCTGGGTCGCGGTATCTCTCTGCTGGACGCCTTTGGCGCGGCAAACGACGTGCTGAAAGGCGCGGTTCAGGGTATTGCTGAACTGATTACCCGTCCAGGTCTGATGAACGTTGACTTTGCAGACGTTCGCACCGTGATGTCCGAGATGGGCTACGCGATGATGGGCTCTGGCGTGGCGAGCGGCGAAGACCGTGCGGAAGAAGCCGCTGAAATGGCGATCTCTTCTCCACTGCTGGAAGATATCGATCTGTCTGGTGCGCGCGGCGTGCTGGTCAACATTACCGCTGGCTTTGACCTGCGTCTGGATGAGTTCGAAACCGTGGGTAACACCATCCGTGCGTTCGCCTCTGACAACGCGACCGTTGTTATCGGTACGTCCCTTGATCCGGAAATGAACGACGAACTGCGTGTGACCGTTGTGGCCACCGGTATCGGTATGGACAAGCGTCCTGAGATCACCCTGGTGACCAACAAACAGACTCAGCAGCCGGTTATGGATCGTTACCAGCAGCACGGTATGGCGCCTCTGACTCAGGAGCAAAAACCCGCTGCGAAAGTGGTGAACGACCCAACTCCACAAACGGCAAAAGAGCCAGATTATCTGGATATCCCGGCGTTCCTGCGTAAGCAAGCTGACTAAGAATTGGCTGGAATTTGGGGATTTGCGCTCTTTGTGCTAAACTGGCCCACCGTTAGTGATATACACTCTCGGTTGGATAGTTAATTTGGCGAGATTATACGATGATCAAACAAAGGACACTTAAACGTATCGTTCAGGCGACGGGTGTCGGTTTACATACCGGCAAGAAAGTCACACTGACGTTACGCCCTGCGCCGGCCAATACCGGGGTCATCTATCGTCGCACCGACTTGAATCCACCGGTAGATTTTCCGGCCGATGCCAAATCTGTGCGTGATACTATGCTCTGTACTTGTCTGGTGAACGAGCATGACGTGCGGATTTCTACCGTAGAGCACCTGAACGCCGCCCTGGCGGGTCTGGGTATCGACAACATTATGGTTGAAGTCGATGCGCCAGAAATCCCGATCATGGACGGGAGTGCTGCTCCGTTCGTTTATTTGTTGCTGGATGCCGGCATCGAAGAACTGAACTGCGCGAAGAAATTTGTTCGCATTAAAGAGACCGTTCGCGTCGAAGATGGCGACAAATGGGCTGAATTCAAACCGTACAATGGTTTCTCGTTGGACTTCACCATCGATTTTAACCATCCGGCTATTGACTCCAGCACCCAGCGCTATGCGATGAACTTCTCTGCGGATGCGTTCATGCGTCAGATCAGCCGAGCACGTACCTTCGGCTTTATGCGTGATATCGAATATCTGCAATCCCGCGGCCTGTGCCTGGGCGGCAGCTTCGATTGTGCCATCGTTGTTGACGATTATCGCGTACTGAACGAAGACGGCCTGCGTTTTGAAGATGAATTTGTTCGTCACAAAATGCTGGACGCGATCGGCGACCTCTTCATGTGTGGTCACAACATCATTGGTGCATTTACCGCGTTTAAATCCGGTCATGCACTGAACAACAAACTGTTGCAGGCCGTCCTGGCAAAACAAGAAGCCTGGGAATATGTGACCTTCGAAGACGAAGCTGAACTGCCGCTGGCGTTCAAAGCCCCGACTATGGTCCTGGCGTAACGGTTAAAGCCGTTTCGTAAGAAAAGCGACTGGTTCACCTGGTACTCTCTCCGACCAGGGGAAGCCAGTCGTTTTTATTTCTGCCCTTCTTTAATTTGTCCCCCTCACCCCTGGCCTGTGTCGGGTGCCGAATAACGGTGTGTTCGCTGCATTATTGACCGTTTTTACCTGCTGCAAGGTGTCATTCCTGCTGCCGTGTATTGGCTTTAGTGGTAATATCTGGGCGCTAAAAAAAGAATAACTGAACTCAGCCTGCACTGGCGGGCGAACGTGGTGGAGCAAGTGAGCGGAATACTGACGCGCTGGCGACAATTTGGCAGACGTTACTTCTGGCCGCATCTCTTATTGGGGATGGTCGCGGCGAGTTTCGGCTTGCCTGTGCTCAGCAACAGCGCAGACGCGGCCACGCCAGCACGTTCCACGACGACCAAACACGATCTCACCACACGGGTTAACTTCACTAATCTCGCATGGCTTGAAGCTAGCCGCCGTCCTAATTTCTCCGTTGATTACTGGCAGCAGCACGCGATTCGCACGGTTATCCGCCATCTGTCGTTCGCGATGGCGCCACAGACGATGCCTGTTGCGGAAGAAACGCTGCCGGTTCAGGCTCAGCATCTTGCCCTGCTCGATACGCTTAATGCGCTTCTGACGCAGGACAACCAGCCGCCAGTGACCGTAAATCAGACGGCGCAAACGGATTTTGTTTCCCCTGCATCCTTCTCTGTTTCGACATGGATTAGCCAGGTTCACGGCATCCGTGCCGGGCCTCAACGCCTCAGCTAAATTAACCTTTTTCAATACCTTAATTTATCTGCCCGACTGGGGCGTTTGAGAATTTATTATGCTAATCAAATTGTTAACCAAAGTTTTTGGTAGTCGTAACGATCGTACCCTGCGCCGCATGCGCAAAGCTGTGAACGTCATCAACGGTATGGAACCGGCGATGGAGAAGCTCACTGATGATGAGCTGAAAGCGAAAACCGCGGAGTTCCGTGCGCGTCTGGAGAAAGGTGAAACCTTAGAAAGCCTGATCCCGGAAGCCTTCGCCGTTGTACGTGAGGCCAGTAAACGCGTGTTCGGCATGCGTCACTTCGACGTGCAGCTGCTGGGCGGGATGGTGCTCAACGAGCGCTGCATCGCGGAAATGCGTACCGGTGAAGGTAAAACCCTGACGGCAACGCTGCCGGCTTACCTGAATGCGCTGACGGGTAAGGGCGTTCACGTTGTTACCGTCAACGACTATCTGGCGCAGCGCGACGCAGAAAACAACCGTCCACTGTTCGAATTCCTCGGCATGACCGTGGGCATTAACATGTCCGGCCTGCCGGCACCTGCCAAGCGTGAAGCCTATAACGCAGATATCACCTACGGCACCAACAACGAATACGGCTTCGACTACCTGCGCGACAACATGGCGTTCAGCCCGGAAGAGCGCGTCCAGCGTAAACTGCACTATGCGCTGGTGGATGAGGTTGACTCCATTCTGATCGATGAAGCGCGTACCCCGCTGATCATCTCCGGCCCGGCCGAAGACAGCTCCGAGATGTACCGTAAAGTCGACAAAATCATTCCTCACCTGCTGCGTCAGGAGAAAGAAGACTCCGATACTTTCCAGGGGGAAGGTCACTTCTCCGTGGATGAAAAAGCGCGTCAGGTCAACCTGACCGAACGCGGCCTGGTGAAAATCGAAGAGTTGCTGGTGGCTGAAGGCATTATGGAAGAGGGCGAGTCTCTGTACTCCCCGAGCAACATCATGCTGATGCACCACGTAACGGCCGCACTGCGCGCGCACGCCCTTTTCACCCGCGACGTTGACTACATTGTTAAAGACGGCGAAGTCATCATCGTCGATGAACACACCGGCCGTACTATGCAGGGACGTCGCTGGTCCGATGGCCTGCACCAGGCCGTGGAAGCGAAAGAAGGCGTGGATATTCAAAACGAAAACCAGACGCTGGCATCCATCACCTTCCAGAACTACTTCCGTCTGTACGAGAAGCTGGCGGGGATGACCGGTACCGCAGATACCGAAGCGTTTGAGTTCAGCTCCATCTATAAGCTGGATACCGTGGTAGTACCTACCAACCGTCCGATGATCCGTAAGGATATGCCGGACCTGGTATACATGACTGAAGCGGAAAAAATTCAGGCGATCATTGAAGATATTCGCGAACGTACCGCGAAGGGCCAGCCGGTACTGGTGGGGACCATCTCCATCGAGAAATCCGAAGTGGTATCCAACGAGCTGACCAAAGCAGGCATCAAACACAACGTTCTGAACGCCAAGTTCCACGCTAAAGAAGCAGATATCGTTGCGCAGGCCGGTTACCCGGCTGCCGTAACCATCGCCACCAACATGGCGGGTCGTGGTACCGATATTATGCTCGGCGGTAGCTGGCAGGCCGAAGTGGCGGAGCTGGAAAACCCAACCCCAGAGCAAATCGCGCAGATCAAAGCCGACTGGCAGGTGCGTCATGACGCGGTGCTGGCATCCGGTGGTCTGCACATCATTGGTACCGAGCGTCATGAATCTCGTCGTATCGATAACCAGCTGCGCGGTCGTGCAGGTCGTCAGGGTGATGCCGGTTCTTCCCGCTTCTATCTGTCTATGGAAGATGCGCTGATGCGTATTTTCGCCTCTGACCGTGTGTCCGGCATGATGCGTAAACTGGGCATGAAACCTGGCGAAGCGATCGAGCACCCGTGGGTTACCAAAGCGATTGCCAACGCCCAGCGTAAAGTAGAAAGCCGCAACTTCGATATTCGTAAGCAGCTGCTGGAATATGATGACGTTGCCAACGACCAGCGTCGTGCGATCTACACCCAGCGTAACGAACTGCTGGACGTGTCCGACGTGAGCGAAACCATCAACAGCATTCGCGAAGATGTGTTCAAAGCCACTATCGACGCGCACATTCCGCCACAGTCTCTGGAAGAGATGTGGGATATCGAAGGTTTGCAGGAACGTCTGAAAAACGACTTCGATCTCGAACTGCCAATCAAAGAGTGGCTGGACAAAGAGCCTGAGCTGCACGAAGAGACCCTTCGCGAGCGTATCTACGAAACCGCGCTGGACGTCTACAAGCGTAAGGAAGAAGTGGTTGGCGCAGAGATGATGCGTCACTTTGAGAAAGGCGTAATGTTGCAGACCCTGGACTCCCTGTGGAAAGAGCACCTGGCGGCAATGGACTACCTGCGTCAGGGTATCCATCTGCGTGGTTATGCGCAGAAAGATCCGAAGCAGGAGTACAAGCGTGAATCCTTCTCCATGTTTGCTGCCATGCTGGAGTCGCTGAAGTATGAAGTCATCAGCACCCTGAGCAAAGTTCAGGTGCGTATGCCGGAAGAAGTGGAAGCGATGGAGCAGCAGCGTCGTGAAGAAGCTGAGCGTCTGGCACAGATGCAGCAGCTGAGCCATCAGACCGATGAAAGCGAAGCCGCAGCGGCAATCGCAGCGCAGACGGGCGATCGTAAAGTCGGTCGTAACGATCCGTGCCCATGCGGTTCCGGCAAAAAATACAAGGCGTGCCACGGCCGTCTGAGTTAAGAACATAACAAACTGAAAAGGCGCAGATATCTGCGCCTTTTTTATGGAAGTGACATGATGAAAACACTGCAAATTGCTGTCGGGATCATTCGCAACCCGCAAAATCAGATCTTCATTACCCAACGTGCCGCCGATGCGCACATGGCCAACAAATGGGAATTCCCCGGCGGAAAAATCGAATCAGGTGAAACGCCGGAGCAGGCGCTGGTGCGTGAGCTTCAGGAAGAGGTGGGGATCACCCCGCTTGGCGCAACGCTGTTCGATAAGCTGGAGTACCAGTTTCCGGATCGTCACATCACGCTGTGGTTCTGGCTGGTTGAAAACTGGGAAGGTGAGCCGTGGGGAAAAGAGGGGCAGCCGGGTAACTGGATTGAGCTTCAGGCCAGCGATGCGGAAAAATTCCCGCCTGCCAATGAGCCTGTGATCCTCCGGCTGGCCGCACAACCGTAGGCCTGCTAAGCGACGCGCCAGCAGGCTTTGAACGTTACTGCTGGTTTTCGCTCCAGTCATCGCTATCCGAGAGATCGCCTTCGCTCGGAATGCGTTTCTCTTCCGCCGCCCATTCGCCCAGGTCTATAAGCTGACAGCGCTTACAGCAGAATGGGCGAAATGGACTTACGTCTCCCCAGACGACAGTTTTCCCACAGGTTGGGCAGTTTACGGTGGTTACGTCAGACATTGGCACTCCTTAACAACAGGCCAGTTCAAAATCGAGGCGTTCCGGCACGGTGCCATGTTCACTGTCCAGCGGCATAAAGCGGATCGCGAAACGGCTTTTATGTCCGGAAATTTGCGGGTAAAGCTGCTCGCCAAGAGACAGGTTCAGGCGCAGAAGATCGGCGTCGTCGCCGTTATCCTGATAGAAACCGTTGAGACTGGTTTGTTTGCGGAACGGGGCAGAGTTACGCACAAGATCGAGGATCAGGGATAACGTCTGATTCATCGGCTCCAGGCTGCCCAGCCAGCTGTTCACCTGGCGATCGCGCTGTTCCTGCGGCATGTGCAGCCACATATGCAGCGTTGGCAGGTCAAAGCTACAGCATCCGCCCGGTATGCTCAGGCGCTGGCGCACCAGCGCAATCAGACGATCCTCTCGTAAAAACTGGCCAACGCGCGGCGCGGCCATCAGGGTCGTGCTGCTGTTTTTCAGCTGCTTGCGTAAAGCGTCAATTCGACTTTGATCCACGCCCGGTACTTCGGCCCAGGCCTGTAATTTACGCTGCTGGCGCTCCAGCTCTTTCAACAGCTCAGTGCGGACGTCGCCGCGTTCAATCACATCCAGCAGATCGCCCACGTTGCGGAAAAAATGCAGCGCCGTGGCGTGATCGTTGACAGGCAGATGTTGTGAAAGCTGTTGAATAAGAAATTCTATGCGTAGCCAGGTACGCATTTTTTCGTTAAGCGGGTGCTCAAAAAGGATATGAGTCGACATTATGGTTTTTCCTGTGCAACGGCCTGCGCGGCGAAGGTCAGATACTGCGCGTGCAGACGAGCAACATCCGATGCAATGGCATCTGGTGCGCCGTTATTATCAATAACATCATCCGCAATGGCGAGGCGCGCTTCGCGCGTGGCCTGTGCGGCAAGAATTTGTTCAGCATGCTCGCGAGAAACATTGTCACGCGCCATGGTTCTCTGGATTTGCGTTTCGCGGGAAACGTCAATCACCAGCGTTCTGTCTGCTTTATTTTGAAGCTGATTTTCCACCAGTAACGGGACCACCCACAACACATAGGGCGAAAGGGCTGCGGCAATCTGACGCTGAGTTTCCTGGTGGATAATGGGGTGGAGCAGGGCATTAAGCCAGGCTTTTTCCGCTGGATCGGAAAATATGCACTCACGCAGCTGCCGACGATTCAGGGTGCCGTCAGCCTGTATCACACGGCGACCAAAATGCGCTTCGATGGCGTTTAAGGCGGGTGTATTGGGTTCTACCACCTGACGGGCAATGATATCGGCGTCGATAATCGTGATGCCGAGACGAGCAAACGCGTGCGCAACGGTGCTTTTACCACTACCGATGCCGCCGGTTAATGCGACGATATACCCCATTAAATCAGATCCTGGGAATTATTCAGTTTTAAAATCAGTTGCTTAAAATTCAAACTTACAACAGCCAATGTTTAGCTCTCTTTACCCGCTTTTTACCAGGTAAATTTCTAGGATTGTAGCGTAAAAAAAGAGAATTTCGCAGTCTTGCGGAGCAGGTATTAGTGCGTATGATAGCGTCACTGGAGTTGTGCTTTTAATATATTTGCCTCTAACCCCAGGAATCCGCACATGCGTATCGAAGAAGATCTGAAGTTAGGTTTCAAAGACGTTCTTATCCGCCCTAAACGCTCTACACTGAAAAGTCGCTCAGACGTTGAACTCGAACGTCAATTCACCTTTAAGCATTCCGGTCAGACGTGGTCTGGCGTGCCGATTATCGCGGCCAACATGGACACCGTCGGAACCTTCGAGATGGCGACCGCACTGGCGCAATTCGACATCCTTACTGCGGTACACAAACACTACAGCGCTGAAGAGTGGGATGCGTTTGTCGCCTCCGCCTCGGCTGACGTGGTGAAGCATGTGATGGTCTCGACCGGTACCTCTGATGCAGATTTCGAGAAAACCAAACAGATCCTGAACGCCAATCCAGCGCTGAATTTTGTCTGCATTGACGTGGCAAATGGTTATTCCGAGCATTTCGTTCAGTTCGTCAGCAAGGCACGTGAGGCCTGGCCAACCAAAACCATCATCGCGGGCAACGTGGTGACCGGTGAAATGTGTGAAGAGCTGATCCTCTCCGGGGCCGACATTGTAAAAGTTGGCATTGGCCCGGGGTCCGTTTGCACCACGCGCGTGAAAACCGGTGTGGGTTATCCGCAGCTGTCTGCGGTAATTGAATGCGCTGACGCTGCGCACGGTCTGGGCGGCCAGATCATCAGCGACGGTGGCTGCACCATGCCAGGCGATGTCGCGAAAGCCTTCGGCGGCGGCGCGGATTTCGTGATGCTCGGCGGCATGCTGGCAGGCCACGAAGAGAGCGGCGGTACCGTGGTGGAAGAGAACGGCGAGAAATTCATGCTGTTCTACGGAATGAGCTCTGAATCCGCGATGACCCGTCACGTGGGCGGTGTCGCGAAATACCGTGCGGCGGAAGGCAAAACCGTTAAGCTGCCACTGCGCGGCCCGGTCGAAAACACGGCGCGCGATATCCTCGGCGGTCTGCGTTCTGCCTGCACCTACGTTGGTGCTTCCCGCCTGAAAGAGCTGACGAAACGCACGACGTTTATCCGCGTTCAGGAGCAGGAAAACCGCGTATTTAATAGCCTCTGACGGCTACGGCTGGCGCGCGTCCGTGCGCCAGCGTTACCCCGCGCTCATTGCATCCCCCAGATGGAAAATCGGCAGATACATTGCCACCACCAGCGTGCCGATAATCAGACCCGTCACGACCAGTAGCAAAGGCTCAAGAAGCGCCGCCAGATTGTCTGCCTGCTGAAATGTCTGTTCCGTATGGTGGCGGGCCAGATTCATCAGCATCACATCCAGTGAACCCGACACTTCTCCGGTGCGAATGAGCTGAATACACAGTGGCGTAAAAACAGAGGCCTTCTGGAAGGAGGACCACACGGGCATCCCCTGTTCGATATCGCTGCGTATCTCACGGAGTTTCTCCTGCCAGTAGCCCCTCTCAACGGTCTCCTCCACACTCTCCAGTCCTTGTAAAAAGGCAATTCCGGCCTGCTGGGTTAATGACAGCACGGTAAAAATCTGCCCCAGTTTTTGCCCGCGCGTCAGCGTGCCCATCACCGGTACGTGTAACAAGACATACTGCCAGCGTGGATGCCGCCGCAGCTTACAGGCGATGACAACCATTGCCACGAGCAGGGTCAAAAGGGTGAGGATATGCGCCTGAACCAAGGCCGCCAGCCCCATGACTGCCTGCGTGAGCAAAGGGAGCGGGGTGTTGAACGTTTTGTAGATTGCAGCAAACTCAGGCAAAACCAGCGTGACCATCGCCAGCACCACGAAAACGGCCAGCGTCAGGATGATCAGCGGATAGCGCAGCGCTTTCTTCACCTTCGCACTAAGCTGCTGCTGGGATTTTTGTTGCTGCGCAAGCTGACGGCAGCAGGCTTCGAGCTTACCCGTCAGCTCACCCGTCTTCACCATTGAGACATAAAGAGGGCTAAACACCTCTGGCCATTTCTTCATGGCCTCTGACAGGGCGCAACCTTCGCTCAGGTCATCAGCAAGACTGTGCAGCAGCGCCTGCCAGTGCTGCAAAGGATGCTGTTCCGCCAGCATGTGCAGGCTTTGGGATAGCGTGAGTCCAGCCTGTAGCAGCGTGGCGAGCTGGCGAAAAATATCGTAGCAGTGCTGCACCTGCCATCGGTGGCGCTGCTGACAGCGTTTTAGCGCCAGCGGGTGCAGTTGTTTAAGCACCAGAGCCGTGTAAGCTGCGTCACGGTCGATGGCCCAGAGGGTGCCGGTTTGCACCTCCCCCTCGGTGTTCAGGGCACGCCAGCGCCAGAGCGAATTAGCAGCCATCGGGCATTCCCAGGACGCGCAACAGCTCTTCGAGCGAGGTCAGCCCTTGTTCTACGGCCATGCAGCCATGCTCAAACAAAGAGGTCATTCCCGCCTGACGAGCGCTGGACCCAATCACCTCCGTGCTTGCTCCGCTGGCGATGGCCTGCCGCAGCGTGTCGTCGATGACGAGCACTTCAAAAATGGCTACGCGACCATAAAAACCGTGGTAGCAGCGATCGCAGCCGGTGGGTTGCCAGCGAGGAAGCGGCCGGGGCCACAGCGTGCGGGGTAATTCGGTGTGGCGGCTGGCTTCCTGTCGGCAGTACGGACATAAACGGCGCACCAGTCGCTGGGCAATCACCATCGAGAGCGCCGAAGATATCATCCAGCGCGCGACGCCCATCTGTTGCAGCCGTACCAGCGTTTCAGTCGTCGAATTAGTATGGAGGGTGGACAGCACCAGATGCCCGGTTTGCGCCGCCTTAATGGCAATTTCTGCCGTTTCGCCGTCACGAATTTCACCCACCATAATGATGTCAGGATCCTGCCTGAGCAGGGCACGCAGCACGCTCTGAAAGGTCAGCCCCGCGCGCGGATTAATCTGTGTCTGGTTTAAGCCTGCAAGCGGGATTTCAACGGGATCTTCCACGCTGCAAATATTGACGTCAGGGGTATTTCGCGCCTGTAACGCGCTGTACAGCGTCACCGTTTTCCCGCTACCGGTCGGGCCGGTGACCAGAATCAACCCCTGAGGGCTGTTAAGCGCCCCGGCAAAACGGGCCTGCTGGTCTGCGCTCATCCCCAGCTGTTCAAGCTCCAGTGCCTGCTGTACCTGGTGAAGCAGACGAAGCACGATTTTTTCTCCGCCGCTACAGGGAAGGGTTGCGATACGAAAAGATACGGGGATGCTTGCCAGCTCCACCGTAAACTGGCCGTCCTGCGGCAGGCGGCGCTCCGCAATATCCAGTTGACCCAGCACCTTCAGGCGTGCGGCAAGCGTCGTCCCGAGGGCGGCAGAGATCGGCGGTTGCGGGTAGAGAACACCGTCGATTCGCAAACGGATCTGGTAGCCGTGCTCCGTCGGTTCAATATGGATGTCAGAAGCCCGCTGGTTTACTGCCTGCTGCAACGTTGTACTGAGCACGTCAGCGGCTGAGTTTGGCGCTATGCCCGGCAGGTGTGATGATGAGACGGACTGAAGCCGTTTTTCCATCCGTTCTGCCGTCCAGCACTCAATATCAATACGCTTCTGCGTGGCGAAGCGTAACGCTTCCATCAGCTCAGAGGCAGGATTACCCACCACCGCAATGCTGATCATATCGGCGTCGCTTGCGAGTAGCAGTGCGTGATGGCGCTGACAGAGCGTCATTAGCTGTTCGGTATTCATTGTCCACTCCTGTCAGTTGTTGTCGAAGCGGAAAACATCTTCACAAGCTTGTCTGAGCGCCGTGTCGGACGCAATTTTGCAGTCACGCGTCCAGCCCGTCATACCGTTACCGTCGCTCCAGATCGGTGTCATGAGCACTTCAAGTCCGTTAAGGCTTTCCTGCCCTGTTAACGATACGGCCCCCTTTGCCACGCTCATCGCTGAAACGTAACGTGTGGTTGTCGGGGAGGGGATGCCATTGGTGCCTGCGTCGCAGCTATCCACACCACCACGATCCAGGGCGCAAAGCTCAATGGCGGTGCGGTAGGGGATGAACGTTTGCAGCAAATCGGTGAGCGCCGCTTTTCGCAGGTAGTTCTGATAGGCCGGGACGCCAATGGCGCTCAGGATGGCAATAATGCCAATGACCACCATTAGCTCAATCAGGGTAAATCCTTGTTGTCTGTTCATGTCTGCTCCTTACGTTAAGTGGCGCTACTGTGGCAGTGCCAGCATGCAGAAACGAGGGACAAAAGCGTGAACGTGAAGGGGCTTTCAGGGAAATGATTCAGTGTTGCAGAGAAGGACAGCGTAATTGCGAGCGGTTTCGTATTTCCCCTCTCCGGGCGGAGAGGGGAGGATAATTTATTTGAAGCGCATCGAGAGGTCGAGGGCGCGGACGTGCTTGGTCAGGGCGCCAACGGAGATGTAATCGACGCCGGTTTCAGCAAATTCGCGGATGGTGTCGAACGTCACGTTGCCGGACACCTCAAGCTGCGCCTGGCCGTTTGTGCGTTTGACCGCTTCACGCATCTGCTCCGTGTCGAAGTTATCGAGCATGATGATGTCAGCCCCCGCTTTAATGGCCTCGTCCAGCTCCTCCAGCGTTTCCACTTCCACTTCGACCGGCACATCCGGATGCAGCCAGAAGGCTTTTTCCACGGCCTGACGCACCGAGCCAGAGGCAATAATGTGGTTCTCTTTGATCAGGAAGGCATCGGATAGCCCCAGACGATGGTTGGCGCCGCCACCGCAGAGTACCGCGTATTTCAGCGCGGTCCGCAGGCCCGGCAGGGTTTTACGGGTATCCAGCAGCTGCGTGCGGGTGCCTGCCAGCAGGTCAACGTAGCGGCGTACTTCACTGGCAACGCCAGAGAGCGTTTGCACAAAATTGAGCGCGGTGCGTTCACCGGTCAGCAAGACGCGGGACGGGCCGTCCAGCTCGAACAGTGGCTGATTCGCCGTGACCGCATCACCGTCTTCAACGTGCCATGTTACCTGCACCTCGTCGCCTGCCAGCTGGGTAAAGACCTCCTCAACCCAGCGTTTGCCGCAGAAAACCCCCGCTTCGCGGGTGATGATCACCGCATGCGAGCGTGTCTCTTTTGGCAACAATTGGGCGGTAATATCGTTATCGGCGCTGACGTCGCCGCCGAGATCTTCTTTCAGGGCATGGGCAACGCTTGCCGGGATATCACTATTAATACGTTCCAGAAGCGCGTCACGTCGGTGGTCGGGGTTATAGCGGCGAGGCGGCATGATAAAACTCCAAATTGGTAACGAATCATAATATTGAAACATGCTACTCTGAACCGAGTAACAGCACCATAGATAAGGAGTTCCAGCATGTTGTTAGAAAACGGATGGCTGGTGGACGCGCGGCATGTACCGTCGCCGCACCACGACTGCCGCCCGGAGGATGAAAAGCCCACACTGCTGGTGGTTCACAATATTAGTCTCCCGCCGGGTGAGTTTGGCGGTCCGTGGATCGATGCGTTATTCACTGGAACGATAGATCCCGATGCCCACCCCTTCTTTGCTGAGATTGCGCATCTGCGCGTATCGGCGCACTGTCTGATCCGTCGTGATGGCGAAGTGGTTCAGTATGTTCCTTTTGATAAGCGAGCCTGGCATGCTGGCGTGTCGATGTATCAGGGGCGCGAGCGGTGCAATGATTTCTCTATTGGAATTGAACTGGAAGGAACGGACACCACGCCTTACACCGATGCGCAATATGAGAAACTGGTTGCTGTAACGCAAACGTTAATCGGGCGCTATCCCGCCATTGCAGACAATATTACAGGGCACAGCGACATCGTCCCCGAAAGAAAAACCGACCCCGGCCCGGCGTTTGACTGGTCCCGGTTTCACGCCATGCTTACCACGTCGTCAGATAAGGAGATAACATGACGTTGTTTACCATGCTGCTGGTTATGATCGCTGAACGCCTGTTTAAGCTCGGCGAGCACTGGCATCTGGATCATCGGCTGGAGGTGTTATTCCGCCGCATCAGGCATTTTTCCATGCTGCGCACGTTGCTGATGGCGGCAGGCGTGATGGCGATTACGTTCCTGTTGCTGCGCTCGCTTTACGGCCTCTTTTTCAACGTGCCGCTGCTGGTGGTGTGGATCCTGCTCGGCGTGCTGTGTATTGGCGCGGGCAAGGTGCGTTTGCACTATCACGCGTATCTGAAAGCCGCTTCCCGGGATGATGCCCACGCGCGCGGCGCGATGGCGAGCGAGCTGACGATGATCCACGGCGTACCGCCGGACTGCGATGAACGCGAGTTTCTGCGGGAGCTGCAAAACGCGCTGCTGTGGATCAACTTCCGTTACTACCTGGCGCCGCTGTTCTGGTTCGTGGTGGGCGGACCCTGGGGGCCGGTACTGCTGATGGGTTATGCGTTCCTGCGCGCCTGGCAGACCTGGCTTGCCCGCTATCTTACGCCGCATGAACGTCTACAGTCCGGCATTGATGCCATCCTGCACGTGCTCGACTGGCTTCCGGTGCGTCTGGTAGGCGTGGTCTATGCCCTCATCGGTCACGGTGAAAAGGCGCTGCCCGCGTGGTTTGTCTCCCTTGCAGACCGCCATACCTCGCAGTATCAGGTTTTAACCCGACTGGCACAGTTCTCGCTGGCGCGTGAGCCGCACACGGATAAAGTCGCAACGCCAAAGGCTGCCGTCTCGATGGCAAAGAAAACGTCGTTTGTGGTGGTGGTGATTGTGGCGCTGCTGACGATTTACGGCACGCTGGTTTAAGCCAGCGCGCCGAAGCCGTTACAGCGTATCTGCGGGCGGGATGCCGAAATCAGGCATCCCGTTTTCGTTCCAGCGGATGAGTTTCAGGCGAGTATGGCGATTGGGATCGTAAAGCGGAGCGCCTTCAATTTCAGTGTAGTTTCGCGCGTGGTAGACCAGCACATCTTCGCCTTCCGGCGTCTGCGTAAAGCTGTTATGGCCTGGCCCATACTGACGGTTTTCGTAGCTGGTGACAAACACCGGGCGCGGGGATTTATGCCAGTTAGCCGGGTTTTGCGGATCGGCATTCAGGTCTGCCCACAGTAATCCCATGCAGTAGTTCTCGTCGGTGGCGCTGGCGGAATAGCTGATAAACAGCTTATCGCCATGGAACAGCACCGCCGGGCCTTCGTTGACCCAGAACCCACGGCACTCCCAGTCATATTCCGGTTTACTGAGCATCACCGGCTCGCCTTTCAGCGTCCACGGATTTTCCATTTCACACAGGTAAAGATTGGAGTTACCGGAAATATCCGGGGCTTTTTGCGCCCACAGATACCAGCGTTTACCCTGATGAACAAAGGTGGTGGCATCCAGCGCGAAGGTGTCAAACGGGGTTTTGATTTGCCCTTTTTCCACCCACGTACCGGTGAGCGGATCGCCGTCTGCGCATTCAATGGCAAACATGCGATGCTGGAACATCCCGAGCTGATCAAGCGCCTGGGTATGCGTGGCGGCAAAATAGATGTACCACCTGCCGTCGATATGATGCAGCTCCGGTGCCCAGATCAGCTGGCTCATCGGGCCGGTGTCGGGCTTGCGCCAGACAACCACCTCTTCGGCATCGCGTAAACCTTCCAGCGAGTCCGCGCAGCGGATCGCCAGCCGATCGTACTCCGGTACGGAGGCGATAAAGTAATATTGCCCATCGTGACGCAGGATATACGGGTCGGCGCGTTGTTCAATAAACGGGTTTGGCCAGGTTTGCATTCGGCTTTCCTTATTTAGTCTCAGCGGCTTTGAGTTCCTGATAATTGTTCAGCTCGCGATAGTTGGTGCGACGCTTTTCCAGATCGGACTGGATCTGCTTCATGGTCTCACGGTCCACTTTCAGCAGACGTACTACGCCCGCGGTAATTAAGTATCCAATGCCGGGAATGACGGTAAACAGCAGCACGATCCCGTTGATGGCGTCCGCGCTCTGCGCTTTTGCGCCCGCGTCGTAGCCGTACCAGGAGAGCAGGAAGCCGACCATTGCCCCGGCAATCGCCAGACCCAGCTTCAGGAAGAAGATGTTGCCGGAGAAGCTGATCCCGGTGATGCGTTTCCCGGTTTTCCACTCGCCGTAGTCATCCACGTCGGCCATCAGGGACCAGTGCAGCGGTGACGGGATCTGGTGCAGGATGTTCAGCAGGACGTAGAGCACGACAATAGTTGTCGTCGCTTTCGGGTCGAAGAAGTAAAAGGCGCAGGAGAAAATCGCCAGCACGATGTTGGTCCAGAAGAAGACCTTCAGCTTACACCAGCGGTCGGTCAGCACTTTCGCCAGCATACTGCCGAACATCATGCCGACCACGCCCAGGCTGATAAACAGCGTGGCGAAATGGGTGCTTTGCCCCATGACCCAGGTGACGTAATACATGGTGGCCGCCATGCGGATAAAGCCAGGGCAGACGTTGCACAGGGTTAACAGCAGGATCCGCACCCACTGGTCGTTCTTCCACACGTCTTTCAGGTCGTTTTTCAGTTCGTCATGGGTTTGCACCGCCGGACGCACGCGCTCGCGCACCGTGGCGAAGCAGAACAGGAACATGCAGGTACCAATCAGCGCCAGCACGGTCATCGCCATCTGGTAGCCTTTGGCTTTGTTATCCCCACCGAACCAGTCGGCCATCGGCAGGAGCGTTAGCGACAGCAGCAGAGTGGCGATACCAACCATAACAAAACGGTAGGACTGGCAGGCAACGCGCTCTTTCGGGTCGTTGGTGATCACTCCGCCCAGCGAGCAGTAGGGAATGTTGATAGCCGTATAGGTCAGCGACAGCAGGAAGTAGGTGACAAAGGCATAGATAACTTTGCTGTTATAGCTCCACTCCGGCGTGGTGAACATCAGAATGCTGAACAGCGCATAGGGGAAGGCAATCCACAGCAGCCATGGACGAAACCGGCCATATTTGCTGCGGGTACGGTCGGCAATCGCGCCCATAATTGGGTCCGTGATGGCATCAATGACGCGTACGGACAGGAGTAAAACGCCAACCAGTGCAGGAGCAAGACCAAAAATATCCGTATAAAAGTAGTTAACAAATAACATGATGGCGCCAAAGATAATGTTGCATCCGGCGTCACCCATGCCATAGCCGATCTTTTCTTTTACTGACAGTTTGTTGTTATTCATCGACAGCTCTCCGGGTTTCGGTATGGAGAGAATTATTCGCTGGCAAACGAATATATGCGTTGCAATATAAAGGCGGTGATATGGAGGATTTTGCTGTAGGCGCGAATTTGTGAGGAAGGTAACAAGACGCTGTACCCGCAACCGCGAGTACAGCGAGAAAACACTTAGTGCGCTTTCACCGTTTTGGCATTTTTCTGTTTCACCATATAACCCACGCCGAGGATCGCAATCCAGACCGGGATCAGGTAGACGGAAATCGCCATGCCTGGGGTGATGAGCATGATGACCAGCACAGCAGCCATGAACAGCAGGCAAACCCAGTTCCCCAGCGGATAGAGCAGGGCAGGGAAGCGCGTGGTTACGCCCTGCTGGTGCTTGGCGCGGCGGAACTTGATGTGCGCGAGGCTAATCATCGCCCAGTTAATCACCAGCGCGGAAACCACCAGCGCCATCAGCAGACCGAAGGCAGATTCCGGTGCCAGGTAGTTAATCAGAACGCACAGCGCCGTCACGACCGCCGACACGATGATGGTATTAACCGGTACGCCACGCTTATCAACGGTAAGCAGCGCTTTCGGTGCGTTGCCCTGTTGCGCCAGGCCGAACAGCATACGGCTGTTGCAGTAAACGCAGCTGTTATAAACGGAGAGCGCGGCGGTCAGCACCACGACGTTGAGCGCGTTCGCCACGAAGGTGTCGCCCAGCTCGTGGAAGATGAGCACAAACGGGCTGGTATCCGCCGTCACGCGCGTCCATGGCAGCAGGGAGAGCAGGACCGCCAGGGAGCCCACATAGAAGATCAGAATACGGTAGATAACCTGGTTAGTGGCTTTCGGGATGCTCTGCTCCGGGTTGTCGGCTTCCGCGGCGGTGATGCCCACCAGCTCCAGACCGCCGAAGGAGAACATGATAATTGCCATCATCATCACCAGACCGGTCATGCCGTGCGGCAGGAACCCGCCTTGCTCCCAAAGGTTGCGCACGGTGGCCTGCGGACCGCCGTTGCCGCTGAACAGCAGCCAGCCGCCGAAGATGATCATCGCTACAACGGCAATCACTTTGATGATGGCAAACCAGAACTCCATCTCACCAAACACTTTTACGTTGGTCAGGTTAATGGCATTGATAATGACGAAGAAGGCCGCCGCAGACGCCCAGGTGGGGATCTCCGGGTACCAGAACTGAATGTATTTCCCAACGGCGGTCAGCTCGGCCATGGCAACCAGAACGTACAGAACCCAGTAGTTCCACCCCGAGGCGAAACCTGCGAAGCTGCCCCAGTATTTATAGGCGAAGTGGCTGAATGAGCCTGCGACCGGCTCCTCAACAACCATTTCACCTAACTGGCGCATAATCAGAAATGCAATAAAACCCGCAATCGCGTACCCCAGAATAATGCCCGGACCGGCCGACTGGATAACCGATGCACTGCCCAGAAACAGGCCAGTACCAATAGCACCGCCCAGGGCGATGAGCTGAATATGGCGGTTTTTAAGGCCGCGCTTTAGCTGATCGCCATGCTGTTGAGCTTCCATTTGAAACCTCGTGTGTGGTTGTTATGTTCACGCTGTGCGTGTGTAATTATGAAAGTCCATATTCTGTATTTATTTCTTTACGGTTAACGATACCGAAAAAAGCGGAGATGGCTTCCGTTAGCGCAAGAATAGTGGTAAGCGCCAGCGAATGCACCTGCTTTATGAAGGGATGAAGACGACTTGAATAAAAAGAAACCAATTGTAAATCGGTACGTTAACCCCTCATACCCCAACCTATAGAATAGAAATGCGTCAGAAGAGGGCGAATTTTCATTTTTTGCCTTGTTGAATCGCTTCAGATTGCAAAAGCCCTCGTTTCATTATGGTTAAAACTGCCTCTTTGGTAGTAACCATTTCATTTGTGCAAAGTTACATTCCTGAAACGTTAGTTCTGTAAGGTTGTTAAAATGTGCCGGGTTTACTGATTTCAATCAAAACCAATATGGACAGAAGGTGAATACTTTGTTACTTTAGCGATACGAACATGAAATTGGTAAGACCAATTGACTCCGGGCAAAAAGGCGTAAGACAGGGAATATGGCCTACAGCAAAATTCGCCAACCAAAACTTTCTGATGTGATTGAGCAGCAGCTGGAGTTTTTGATTCTCGAAGGGACACTGCGCCCGGGCGAGAAGCTCCCGCCAGAACGCGAGCTGGCAAAACAGTTCGACGTTTCACGCCCCTCTCTGCGTGAGGCGATTCAACGTCTCGAAGCAAAGGGCCTGTTGCTCCGTCGCCAGGGTGGCGGAACCTTTGTGCAAAACAGCCTGTGGCAGAGCTTCAGCGACCCGCTGGTAGAACTTCTCTCTGACCACCCAGAATCCCAGTTTGATCTGCTTGAGACCCGTCACGCGCTGGAAGGTATCGCGGCTTATTACGCCGCCCTTCGCAGCACTGATGAAGACCGCGTACGTATTCGCGAGCTGCATCAGGCCATTGAACGGGCACAGCAGTCCGGCGATTTAGACGCCGAGTCCAATGCCGTCGTCCAGTATCAAATTGCCGTCACCGAAGCGGCGCACAACGTGGTGCTCCTCCATCTGCTACGCTGCATGGAGCCGATGCTGGCCCAGAACGTTCGTCAGAATTTTGAATTGTTGTATGCCCGTCGGGAGATGCTCCCGCTGGTAAGCAACCATCGCACCCGAGTATTCGAGGCGATAATGGCCGGGGAACCGGAGCAGGCGCGCGAAGCGTCGCACCGCCATCTGGCTTTCATTGAGGAAATCTTGCTGGACCGCAGCCGTGAACAATCGCGTCGCGAACGTTCATTACGCCGCATACAGCAACGAAAGGATTAAGCGCCAGGTACTTTTAGAGCGCGGCAACTAAACGCAGAACCTGTCTTATTGTGTTTTCTGGCGAAAATACAATGGGACAGGTTCCAGACAAATCAACGTATTAGATAGATAAGGAATACCCCCATGTCAGAACGTCTCCAAAATGACGTGGATCCGATCGAAACTCGCGACTGGCTACAGGCGATCGAATCGGTCATCCGTGAAGAAGGTGTTGAGCGCGCTCAGTATCTGATTGATCAGCTGCTTTCAGAAGCACGCAAAGGCGGCGTGAAAGTGGCTTCAGGTGCAGGGGCTAGCAACTACGTAAACACGATTGCCGTCGAAGACGAACCGGAATACCCGGGCAATCTGGATCTGGAACGCCGTATCCGTTCTGCTATCCGCTGGAACGCCATCATGACCGTTCTGCGCGCATCCAAGAAGGACCTGGAACTGGGTGGCCACATGGCGTCCTTCCAGTCTTCTGCGACCATTTACGAAGTGTGCTTCAACCACTTCTTCCGTGCAGCTAACGAGAAAGATGGCGGCGATCTGGTGTACTTCCAGGGCCACATCTCTCCGGGCATCTATGCACGTGCCTTCCTGGAAGGTCGTCTGACTGAAGAGCAGATGAACAACTTCCGTCAGGAAGTTCACGGTAAGGGTCTGTCTTCTTACCCGCACCCTAAACTGATGCCTGAGTTCTGGCAGTTCCCGACCGTATCTATGGGTCTGGGTCCAATCGGTGCGATCTATCAGGCTAAATTCCTGAAGTACCTGGAACACCGTGGTCTGAAAGACACCTCTGAGCAGACCGTTTACGCCTTCCTGGGCGACGGTGAAATGGATGAGCCAGAATCTAAAGGCGCGATCACCATCGCGACCCGTGAGAAGCTGGACAACCTGTGCTTCATCATCAACTGTAACCTGCAACGTCTGGATGGTCCGGTAACCGGTAACGGCAAGATCATCAACGAACTGGAAGGCATCTTCGCAGGTGCTGGCTGGAACGTGATCAAAGTGATGTGGGGCGGTCGTTGGGATGAGCTGCTGCGTAAAGACACCAGCGGTAAACTGATCCAGCTGATGAACGAAACCGTTGACGGCGACTACCAGACCTTCAAATCCAAAGACGGTGCCTACGTTCGTGAGCACTTCTTCGGCAAATATCCTGAAACCGCAGCCCTGGTTGCAGACTGGACTGACGAGCAGATCTGGGCGCTGAACCGCGGTGGTCACGATCCGAAGAAAGTTTACGCTGCACTGAAAAAAGCGCGTGAAACCAAAGGTAAAGCGACTGTGATCCTGGCCCACACCATCAAAGGTTACGGCATGGGTGATACCGCAGAAGGTAAAAACATCGCTCACCAGGTTAAGAAAATGAACATGGACGGCGTGCGTTATATCCGCGACCGTTTCAACGTTCCAGTGACCGATGAGCAGGTAGAAAAACTGTCTTACATCACCTTCCCGGAAGGTTCTGAAGAGCACAAGTACCTGCACGAACGTCGTCAGGCGCTGAAAGGCTACCTGCCTGCTCGTCAGCCTAACTTCACCGAGAAGCTGGAACTGCCAGCGCTGGAAGATTTCTCTCAGCTGCTGGAAGAGCAGAACAAAGAGATCTCTACCACTATCGCTTTCGTTCGTGCCCTGAACGTGATGCTGAAGAACAAGTCGATCAAAGATCGTCTGGTTCCAATCATCGCCGACGAAGCGCGTACTTTCGGTATGGAAGGTCTGTTCCGTCAGATCGGTATCTACAGCCCGAACGGTCAGCAGTACACCCCGCAGGACCGTGAGCAGGTTGCATACTACAAAGAAGACGAGAAAGGTCAGATCCTTCAGGAAGGTATCAACGAACTGGGTGCAGGCGCATCCTGGCTGGCTGCTGCGACTTCTTACAGCACCAACAACCTGCCGATGATCCCGTTCTACATCTACTACTCCATGTTCGGGTTCCAGCGTATCGGTGACCTGTGCTGGCAGGCAGGCGACCAGCAGGCTCGCGGCTTCCTGATCGGTGGTACTTCTGGTCGTACGACCCTGAACGGTGAAGGTCTACAGCACGAAGATGGTCACAGCCACATTCAGTCTCTGACTATCCCTAACTGTATCTCTTACGACCCGTCTTACGCGTACGAAGTGGCAGTCATCATGCATGACGGCTTGCAGCGCATGTACGGTGAAGCGCAAGAGAATATTTACTACTACATCACCACCCTGAACGAAAACTACCACATGCCGGCAATGCCAGCAGGTGCCGAGGAAGGTATCCGTAAAGGTATCTACAAACTCGAAACCATCGAAGGTAGCAAAGGTAAAGTTCAGCTGCTGGGCTCCGGTTCTATCCTGCGTCACGTTCGTGAAGCAGCGCAGATCCTGGCGAAAGACTACGGTGTGGGTTCCGATGTGTACTCTGTTACCTCCTTCACTGAACTGGCGCGTGATGGCCAGGATTGTGAGCGCTGGAACATGCTGCACCCAATGGAAACCCCACGCGTTCCGTACATCGCTCAGGTGATGAACGACGCGCCAGCGGTGGCGTCTACTGACTATATGAAACTGTTCGCTGAGCAGGTTCGTACTTACGTTCCAGCTGATGATTATCGCGTACTGGGTACTGACGGCTTCGGTCGTTCTGACAGCCGCGAAAACCTGCGTCACCACTTCGAAGTTGATGCTTCCTACGTGGTAGTAGCAGCACTGGGCGAACTGGCTAAACGTGGCGAAATCGATAAGAAAGTGGTTGCAGACGCAATCACCAAATTCAACATCGATGCAGATAAAGTTAACCCGCGTCTGGCGTAAGAGGTAAAAGAATAATGGCTATCGAAATCAATGTACCGGACATCGGGGCTGATGAAGTTGAAATCACCGAGATCCTGGTCAAAGTGGGCGACAAAGTTGAAGCTGAACAGTCGCTGATCACCGTAGAAGGCGACAAAGCTTCTATGGAAGTCCCGTCTCCTCAGGCTGGCATCGTTAAAGAGATCAAAGTCTCTGTTGGCGATAAAACCGAGACCGGTAAACTGATCATGATTTTCGATTCCGCCGACGGTGCAGCAGCTGCTGCACCTGCGCAGGAAGAGAAGAAAGAAGCAGCACCTGCTGCTGCTCCAGCAGCGGCCGCGGCAGCGAAAGAAGTGAACGTGCCTGACATCGGCGGTGACGAAGTTGAAGTCACTGAAATCCTGGTGAAAGTGGGCGATACCGTTGCGGCCGAGCAGTCACTGATCACCGTAGAAGGCGACAAAGCCTCTATGGAAGTGCCGGCACCGTTCGCGGGTACCGTTAAAGAGATCAAGATCAACACCGGCGACAAAGTGTCTACAGGTTCCCTGATCATGATTTTCGAAGTGGCGGGCGCTGAAGGCGCTGCGGCTCCAGCGAAAGCGGAAGCTGCTCCGGCTCCGGCTGCTGCACCAGCGGCTGCTGGCGGCGTGAAAGACGTTAACGTACCGGACATCGGCGGTGACGAAGTTGAAGTGACCGAAGTGATGGTAAAAGTGGGCGACAAAGTTGCCGCTGAACAGTCACTGATCACCGTTGAAGGCGACAAAGCTTCTATGGAAGTGCCTGCGCCGTTCGCCGGTACCGTTAAAGAGATCAAAATCAACACCGGCGACAAAGTATCTACCGGCTCTCTGATCATGGTCTTCGAAGTGGAAGGCGCAGCACCTGCCGCCGCTCCAGCTGCCGCGGCTGCTCCGGCACCGGCTGCTGCACCGGCTCAGGCTGCTAAACCGGCTGCTGCCCCTGCTGCTAAAGCAGAAAAATCTGAGTTCGCTGAAAACGACGCTTACGTCCACGCGACTCCGCTGATTCGTCGCCTGGCGCGCGAATTCGGTGTGAACCTGGCGAAAGTGAAGGGCACTGGTCGTAAAGGCCGTATCCTGCGCGAAGACGTTCAGGCTTACGTGAAAGATGCGGTGAAACGCGCCGAAGCTGCACCTGCTGCTGCCGGTGGCGGTATCCCGGGCATGCTGCCATGGCCGAAAGTGGACTTCAGCAAGTTCGGTGAAATCGAAGAAGTGGAACTGGGCCGTATCCAGAAAATCTCGGGTGCTAACCTGAGCCGTAACTGGGTAATGATCCCGCACGTTACCCACTTCGATAAGACCGATATCACCGATCTGGAAGCGTTCCGTAAACAGCAGAACGCCGAAGCTGAGAAGCGTAAGCTGGACGTGAAGTTCACTCCAGTGGTCTTCATCATGAAAGCGGTTGCCGCTGCCCTTGAGCAGATGCCTCGCTTCAACAGCTCCCTGTCCGAAGACGGCCAGAAGCTGACGCTGAAGAAGTACATCAACATCGGTGTTGCGGTTGATACGCCAAATGGTCTGGTTGTTCCGGTCTTCAAAGACGTGAACAAGAAGAGCGTCACTGAGCTGTCCCGTGAACTGACCACCATCTCCAAAAAAGCGCGTGATGGTAAGCTGACTGCCGGCGAAATGCAGGGCGGCTGCTTCACTATCTCCAGCATCGGCGGCCTGGGTACCACCCACTTCGCACCGATTGTGAACGCGCCGGAAGTGGCTATCCTCGGTGTGTCCAAGTCCGCGATGGAGCCGGTGTGGAATGGCAAAGAGTTCGTGCCGCGTCTGATGATGCCAATCTCTCTGTCCTTCGACCACCGCGTGATCGACGGGGCTGATGGTGCGCGTTTCATCACCATCATCAACAACATGCTGAGCGACATTCGCCGCTTGGTGATGTAATCGAAAAGCCGGCCAGTCGGCCGGCTTTTTTCTGATAATCTCATGGGGTTTTTGAGGTTATTGGTGAAAGCGATAATTCGTGAGCCGTTTGTTGTTTCAAAATTGTTAACAATTTTGTAAAATACGGGCGGATAGAACGACCCGGTGGACGACGGGTATACATTAAGAGGTCATGATGAGCACAGAAATCAAAACTCAGGTCGTAGTACTTGGGGCAGGCCCGGCAGGTTACTCCGCAGCATTTCGCGCCGCGGATTTAGGTCTGGAAACCGTCATCGTAGAACGTTACAGCACCCTCGGCGGTGTTTGTCTGAACGTCGGCTGTATCCCTTCTAAAGCGCTGCTGCACGTAGCGAAAGTTATCGAAGAAGCCAAAGCGCTGGCTGAACACGGTATCGTCTTCGGCGAGCCGAAAACCGACATCGACAAAATTCGTACCTGGAAAGAGAAAGTTATCACTCAGCTGACCGGCGGTCTGGCGGGTATGGCCAAAGGCCGTAAAGTGAAAGTGGTAAACGGTCTGGGTAAATTCACCGGTGCGAACACCCTGGAAGTGGAAGGCGAAAACGGCAAAACCGTGATTAACTTCGACAACGCGATCATCGCGGCAGGCTCTCGCCCAATCGAACTGCCATTCATTCCACATGAAGATCCACGCGTGTGGGATTCCACCGATGCGCTGGAGCTGAAAACCGTTCCTAAGCGCCTGCTGGTTATGGGCGGCGGTATCATCGGTCTGGAAATGGGTACCGTGTACCATGCGCTGGGTTCAGAGATCGACGTGGTTGAAATGTTCGACCAGGTTATCCCGGCTGCCGACAAAGACATCGTTAAAGTCTTCACCAAACGCATCAGCAAGAAATTCAACCTGATGCTGGAAACCAAAGTGACTGCCGTTGAAGCGAAAGAAGACGGTATTTACGTTTCCATGGAAGGCAAAAAAGGCCCTTCCGAACCACAGCGTTACGACGCCGTGCTGGTGGCTATCGGTCGTGTGCCGAACGGTAAAAACCTCGACGCGGGCAAAGCTGGCGTGGAAGTGGACGACCGTGGCTTCATCCGCGTTGACAAACAGCTGCGCACCAACGTGCCGCACATCTTTGCTATCGGCGATATCGTCGGTCAGCCAATGCTGGCGCACAAAGGTGTTCACGAAGGTCACGTTGCCGCTGAAGTTATCGCCGGCATGAAGCACTACTTCGATCCGAAAGTGATCCCATCTATCGCCTACACCGAGCCAGAAGTTGCATGGGTCGGTCTGACTGAGAAAGAAGCGAAAGAGAAAGGCATCAGCTACGAAACCGCCACCTTCCCGTGGGCTGCTTCTGGCCGTGCTATCGCGTCCGACTGCGCAGACGGTATGACCAAACTGATCTTCGACAAAGAGACTCACCGCGTGATCGGTGGTGCGATTGTCGGTACCAACGGCGGCGAGCTGCTGGGTGAAATCGGTCTGGCTATCGAAATGGGCTGTGACGCGGAAGACATCGCGCTGACCATCCACGCTCACCCGACTCTGCACGAGTCCGTGGGCCTGGCGGCAGAAGTGTTTGAAGGTAGCATCACCGACCTGCCAAACGCGAAAGCGAAGAAGAAATAAGTTTCTTCAGATGAAAAAAGCGGCCTCAGGCCGCTTTTTTTATGCGCCGCGTTCAGGGGGGGACAGGCTGCCAGGTTTTATCCGGGTGGTATGCAGCGAGCGCCTGCGCTTTTTGTGCCGAATCGTTGCCGAGGTCTGCCTGATGCACCTTGTCATCCTGGTTAACGACAAAGCTCATTACCCCCGTCTGACCATAGCTCACGGGCCATGCAACCATCGCAAAGCCATTTTTATCCGGCAGAATGCGGAACCGATAACCGTGATAGCCCATACCAGGCTCCGGCGGGCTGAAGGCGGGACCCAGCGGGCTTGGCGCTTCGCCCGGCGAGATGGGCCAGTACAGGCCGTCTTTTAGCCCTGGTGTGCTGACAATCTTGTGCGCATAGCGATGGTTCATGGCGTAGTAGCTCTGCTGTGCGTCGACGTAGGCGTGCAGCGCTCCGATAGCCGCGAGTTCGTTGCGGCCGATTTCGCGGGTCAGGATCTCATTAGCCGCTTTCTGCATATCAAATTGCCAGCCCTCTTTTTTCTTCACTACCGGTATGGGGAGTTGCCAGCCGTTATCGCCAACTGACAGATGGGCGATATCGCCGCTGATTTCGGTACGATGGTTAATCTTCCAGTCACGCAGGAATCGAGCTACCGCCTCCGGATCAACCCCTTCAGGTGGCAGATAGTCGCGCCAGTTATCCCCCAGCAGGTCGGCCATCGCGCTCTCATTCTGCTCGCTGATGGCCTTCGTCAGGGCATTGGCCGCCTGCTCAGGCGTGGAGAAAGATTGCTGGGCGCAGGCGAAGGTGGATACCATCAACAACAGCATTCCACCGATCGGTTTCATGTTCATAGCGGCTTCCTTAACGACGATGGAATTCACGGTGTTCGGTATGATGTTCGGACAGCTGCTGGCGGCTTTCCAGCCCGCGCTGGTGCTGGGCCTGCCAGTTGGCCGAGCGGCTGTCGTTGCCGCTCAGGGCGTTTGCCCGCAGCGGCTGATGCTGAACCTGCGTCGGGCGTCTGGTTTGCGCAAGAGTATTATTCATCTGTTGTGCGTGGGGCCGCGCGCTGTCGTAGCCGCGATAGTTGCTGCGCTGAGAGAGCTGCTTCAGCTGCTGCGCGGACGCTGAATGTTGCGGGAAATGCGCGTCGCCATGCTGTAGCTGTGTGAGGGTTTTGCCCGTCGACTGCTGTATCTGCGCCATCGCAGCCTGCCGCTGGCTATCGCGGTTGACCGTCTGCTGCCGGGTAGCGCTCAGCCCTCCCGGCACTGAAGTCTGATGATAGCGGCTGGCAAGCTGGCTATTGGCGTAGGGCACGCCGTTGCGGTAGGCCGGATTATGCTGCCAGACCTGATGATTATCGGTACGGTGCTCGCCGGTGATCTTATTGAAGTTATTAACATTAATATTAATGTTATCGCCGTTATGCGAATAACCGCCGTGGTGATCGTCATCATGATCGTGATGATGTTCGTCGTCATCGTCCCAGTCTATGTTACTGAACAGCGCATAGGTAGTGGCTACGCCGAGGCTATAGCCAAAGCCTCTGACGAAACTATTGGTAAACTGCTGGCCGGGAGACGGGGGCAGATACACAGGCGGATAGCTGGCGTTTGGCCACGTGCCGTAAACGGTGGAAGGGTTGTAGGTAGGGACATAAACCACCTGTGGATCGGCTGGCTCAATTTTAATCACCGTCGGACTAGCCGGCGTTGACGTCGCGGCTGTACTGGCGGAGGCTGGCGCAGATTTTTTCACGGTGGTGACGGTCTGCTGCGGGGTGGATTGCAACGTGCCTGTCTGCTGCGCCAGCAGGCGCAGACGCTGCACGGAATCCATCACATCCTTTGGCTGGGCCAGAAAGGCGTCGCCAAGGCTCTGTACCCACGACGGGTTTTCCCCCATCAGCGACATTAACTGCGGAAAGGCGACCAGCGATTTCACGCTGGCATCCCATGGCTGCCCGCTGACCGCCTGAATGGCGGTATCGCCCTGCATTTTAGGGTTGTCCTTTGACCACTGGGCGGCCTGAATCACGCTCGCCGGATAGGTTGAGGCCATCAGAATTTGCGACAGCAGCGCGTCGGGATAGAGCGCAATGGGCGCTGTCCACTGATCGATCTGCGCGGCGGTATAGGCCGGAGTCGCCACCGGGGCAGGTTGTGCTGTCGGGGCGGGGAGCTGCGGGGCTACCGGCGCAAGTGCGGGAGCGGGTTCCGTTGCGCGGCTTTTAACGAACATGACGCCCGAGGCGGCAAACAGCCCCGCACTGCAAAGCAGAACAAGAAGATGTGGTTTAAAAGGCAACTTCATAGATTGACTCCAACGAGACGAGTGCAGTGCCGTGAGGCGTTGCTGTTGCCGCGAGTATCATTCACCCGTGTTTTACAGTTTTGACTTTTGTTGGGAAACCCTCCGAAGCGTCCGGATAAAGAGTGTGAGTATTTATTACACAATTATATCGGATGGCTGAGCAGGCGACGGACATTCAGAAGGCCGCTCTTGCGAGCGGCCAGCAGCTAGTTGCCGAGGTTGACGACAAACAGCACCATGATGTCGGATATATTCCAGCCACCGTGCAGTGCGGTTAGCAGTAAACCGGTCACAACGATCAGCGCAGTGATTCGCATCTCCATTGCGTGCGTTCCTGTACAGGCTACGCGGGTTCATTCTTCACCGGGAAAGGCAGAACCAGGCAAGTTGGTGTTGCCGCGTAGGTTACGGAACTGCTCCCGGGCCCGGTGACTGGTTGCTACACCAGCGAAGCAGGCCGAGAAGAAGAGTAATCGACTCAGTGGGAATTCAGAAGGCGATAAATGAAGTTAACCGTTTTTTCATTCGAAACAGGAAGGCGCCACGCAAAATTGACATAATGGCTTGCAAGCCAGTGGGGCGTG
The DNA here is from genome assembly GCF_019056635.1 of Enterobacter cloacae complex sp. ECL72. NCBI lineage: Bacteria > Pseudomonadati > Pseudomonadota > Gammaproteobacteria > Enterobacterales > Enterobacteriaceae > Enterobacter > Enterobacter cloacae complex sp. ECL72. The sequence continues at coordinate 311,760 of NZ_CP077659.1, forward strand.
ATGCAAAATTCATTGCGTTGGGGTTGCCGCAAATCTGCCAGCACGGTGTGCTACCACCGCAAGGCAACAAATAAACCGCTATCAGGCGGTTTTTTTGTGTCTGAAATTCGTCTCGTCTCCCCGTTACATCATGCTTAACGATTCAGCAAATTTTTTAATGTTGCTTTTTTGTAAACAGATTAACACTGTGCAGAAATCCTGCTATGCTGCCCGACGCGGTATCGGGCATTTACCCTACAAACTGCTGTCTCACAGGAGCGTGAAGAGAACGCCCGCCGCATATGACAATGAGAGCGAGGAGAACCGTCGTGCTAGAAGAATACCGTAAGCACGTAGCAGAACGTGCCGCCGAGGGAATTGTACCCAAACCGTTAGATGCAACCCAAATGGCCGCGCTCGTCGAGCTGCTGAAGAACCCGCCTGAGGGCGAAGAAGAATTCCTGTTAGATCTGCTGATCAACCGTGTACCGCCTGGCGTAGATGAAGCTGCCTACGTAAAAGCCGGATTCCTTGCCGCCGTTGCCAAAGGCGAAGCCACCTCCCCACTGGTTACTCCTGAAAAAGCGATTGAACTGCTCGGCACCATGCAGGGCGGCTATAACATTCATCCGCTGATTGACGCGCTGGATAACGACAAGCTGGCGCCAATTGCTGCCAAAGCGCTCTCTTCAACGCTATTGATGTTCGATAACTTCTACGATGTGGAAGAAAAAGCCAAAGCAGGCAACGTTTACGCGAAGCAGGTGATGCAGTCCTGGGCCGATGCCGAATGGTTCCTGAACCGCCCTCAGCTTGCTGAAAAAATTACCGTTACCGTCTTTAAAGTGACCGGTGAAACCAACACCGATGACCTTTCTCCGGCGCCGGATGCATGGTCTCGCCCGGATATCCCACTGCACGCCCTGGCGATGCTGAAAAACGCCCGTGAAGGCATTGAGCCGGATCAGCCAGGCGTGGTTGGCCCGATCAAACAGATCGAAGCCCTGCAACAAAAAGGTTTCCCGCTGGCTTACGTCGGTGACGTGGTTGGTACCGGTTCTTCCCGTAAATCCGCCACCAACTCCGTGCTGTGGTTCATGGGCGACGACATTCCGCACGTGCCGAACAAGCGCGGCGGCGGCCTGTGCCTCGGCGGCAAAATTGCGCCAATCTTCTTCAACACCATGGAAGATGCGGGCGCGCTGCCAATTGAAGTGGACGTGAGCAACCTGAACATGGGCGACGTGATTGACGTTTACCCGTATAAAGGCGAAGTGCGCAACCACGAAACCAACGAACTGCTGGCCAGCTTTGAGCTGAAAACCGACGTGCTGATCGACGAAGTGCGTGCCGGTGGCCGTATTCCGCTGATCATCGGCCGTGGCCTGACCACCAAAGCGCGTGAAGCGCTGGGTCTGCCGCACAGTGACGTATTCCGTCAGGCGAAAGACGTGGCCGAGAGCAACCGCGGTTACTCTCTGGCGCAGAAAATGGTGGGTCGCGCCTGCGGCGTCACTGGTATCCGTCCTGGCGCGTACTGCGAACCGAAAATGACCTCCGTGGGGTCTCAGGACACCACTGGCCCAATGACCCGTGATGAACTGAAAGACCTGGCGTGCCTGGGCTTCTCTTCCGATCTGGTGATGCAATCCTTCTGCCACACCGCGGCGTATCCGAAGCCGGTTGACGTAACCACGCACCACACGCTGCCTGACTTCATTATGAACCGTGGCGGTGTCTCCCTGCGTCCGGGCGACGGCGTTATCCACTCCTGGCTGAACCGCATGCTGCTGCCGGATACCGTCGGTACCGGCGGTGACTCCCATACCCGTTTCCCAATCGGGATCTCCTTCCCGGCGGGTTCCGGTCTGGTGGCGTTTGCCGCAGCGACCGGCGTGATGCCGCTGGATATGCCGGAATCGGTGCTGGTGCGCTTCAAAGGTAAAATGCAGCCGGGCATTACCCTGCGCGATCTGGTGCACGCGATCCCGCTGTATGCCATTAAACAGGGTCTGCTGACCGTTGAGAAGAAAGGCAAGAAAAACATCTTCTCTGGCCGCATTCTGGAAATTGAAGGTCTGCCGGATCTGAAAGTGGAGCAGGCGTTCGAGCTGACCGATGCCTCTGCCGAGCGTTCTGCGGCGGGCTGTACCATCAAGCTGAACAAAGAGCCGATTATTGAGTATCTGACCTCCAACATCGTGCTGCTGAAGTGGATGATAGCGGAAGGCTACGGCGACCGTCGTACGCTGGAGCGTCGTATTCAGGGCATGGAAAAATGGCTGGCGGATCCGCAGCTGCTGGAAGCCGACGCTGACGCAGAGTACGCGGCGGTGATTGAGATCGATCTGGCGGATATCAAAGAGCCAATCCTGTGTGCGCCTAACGATCCGGACGATGCGCGTCTGCTCTCTGACGTGCAGGGCGATAAGATCGACGAAGTGTTCATCGGCTCCTGTATGACCAACATCGGCCACTTCCGTGCTGCCGGTAAGCTGCTGGATACCCACAAAGGCCAGCTGCCGACCCGTCTGTGGGTGGCGCCGCCAACCCGTATGGATGCGGCGCAGCTGACCGAAGAGGGCTACTACAGCGTGTTTGGTAAGAGCGGGGCGCGTATCGAAATCCCCTGGCTGTTCCCTGTGTATGGGCAACCAGGCGCGCGTGGCCGACGGTGCGACGGTGGTTTCCACCTCAACCCGTAACTTCCCTAACCGTTTAGGAACCGGGGCGAACGTTTACCTGGCCTCTGCGGAGCTGGCGGCGGTTGCGGCGCTGATTGGCAAACTGCCAACGCCGGAAGAGTACCAGACCTTTGTGGCTCAGGTAGATAAGACGGCGGTGGATACTTATCGTTATCTGAACTTCGACCAGCTCTCTCAGTACACCGAGAAGGCTGACGGGGTGATCTTCCAGACCGCAGTATAAATGCTACCCTCTCCCGTGGGAGAGGGGCTGGGGGTGAGGGCACCAGACCGCTCCGCACCTGACCCATTGCCCGGTGGCGCTACGCTTACCGGGCCTACAAAACCCATCGCAACGTCGGTGGGTTTTTTATTTTCATTCCTCCCGCCTCTCCCGCTTTTTTTTTCTTCCTCGCTGCTGCGATAATTACCCTAATGGCTTTGCAGAGGAAAACGCTATGGATTACGAATTTTTGCGCGACATCACCGGCGTGGTGAAAGTGCGAATGTCGATGGGGCACGAAGCCGTTGGACACTGGTTTAACGAAGAGGTGAAAGAGAACCTTGCGCTGCTGGATGAAGTCGAACAGGCGGCGGAAACGGTGAAAGGCAGTGAACGCTCCTGGCAACGCGCCGGGCACGAATACACGCTGTGGATGGATGGCGAAGAGGTGATGGTGCGCGCCAACCAACTTGAGTTCTCGGGTGATGAGATGGAAGAGGGGATGAGCTACTACGACGAAGAGAGCCTGTCGCTTTGCGGCGTGGAAGACTTCCTGAGCGTGTTGAACGCCTACCGCGATTTTATGCAACAGAAGTAATTCCCCGAAGCGTCCCTGCTCCGGATCACGCTTACACGGTCGGAATGTTACGGCCGTAGTAAATTTCGCGCATCTCTTTCCAGAGCAGGTCGGTAATGACCTTACGCTCTTCTTCACTTAAATCTTCCGGCCTGGTATGGAACATATAGTGCTTAAGATCGAACTCTTTAAGCATCATCTTGGTATGGAAGATATTCTCCTGATAGACGTTCACATCCATCATGTCGTACAGCGACTTCATGTCCTCGGACATGAAGTTCTGAATGGAGTTGATCTCATGATCAATGAAGTGCTTCATGCCGTTGATATCACGGGTAAAACCGCGCACGCGATAATCAATAGTGACGATATCGGATTCCAGCTGGTGGATTAAATAATTCAACGCATTCAGCGGTGAAATCACGCCGCAGGTCGACACTTCAATATCCGCGCGGAAGGTACACAGCCCGCCTTCCGGGTGGCTTTCCGGGTAGGTGTGCACGCAGATGTGGCTTTTATCCAGGTGGGCGACTACCACTTCCGGCAGCGGGCCGGGGTGCTCGGTTTTGTCGATAAGCTTCGGGTCAACCGGCTCTTCACTCACCAGAATGGTGACGCTCGCACCCTGAGGCTCATAATCCTGGCGCGCGATATTCAGGATGTTCGCGCCGATAATCGAGCAGGTCTCTGTCAGGATCTCGGTCAGACGGTTGGCGTTGTAGAGTTCATCGATATAGGCGATGTAACCATCGCGCTCTTCTGCTGTTTTGGCGTAGCAGATATCGTAAATACAAAAACTCAGGCTTTTGGTCAGATTGTTAAAGCCATGCAGTTTAAGCTTTTTCAATTAGTTCACCTCCTTTGAGGACAGCGCGTCTTGCAGATATTGAGGCAACGCAAAGGCTGCGGTGTGGATCGCCGGGTTGTAGTACCGGCACTGGAGTCCGGCCTGGTGGAAGCGGGCCTGCACGATCTCGGTAGAGAGATGGCGCAGAACGTCGTTATCCGTCGCCCAGGCAAAGGTCATGATCCCGCCGTAGTAAGTGGGGATCGCCGCCTGGTAAAAGCTGACGTCAGCAAAATAGGTGCTCAGCTTACGGTGGCTATCAAGCGCTTCATCCTGTTGCAGGAAGCAAACGCCGTTTTGCGCCACAAAAATTCCGCCAGGCTTCAGGCAGCGCTTGCAGCCTTCGTAAAACGACGAGGTAAACAGCGACGCGCCCGGACCGATAGGGTCGGTACAGTCAGAGATAATGACATCAAACGTTTGCGTGGTCTGGTTAACAAAATTGACGCCATCGTCGATAACCAGATTAAACCGCGGATCGTCATAGCTGCCGGCATTATGGTTGGGCAGATACTGGCGGCAGAACGACACCACACCGGCGTCGATTTCCACCATGGTGATGGTTTCGACATTCTGATGGCGAGAGACTTCACGCAGCATCGCGCCGTCGCCGCCGCCGATAATCAGCACGTCCTTCGCGTGGCCGTGGGCCAGCAGCGGGACGTGGGTCATCATTTCGTGATAGATAAACTCGTCGCGCTCGGTGGTTTGCACCACGCCGTCCAGCGCCATCACGCGGCCAAAGGCGGCGTTTTCGAAGATTATCAAATCCTGATGATCGGTTTTCTCATGATAGAGCACGTTATCCACGGCAAAATACTGACCAAACTGGTCATGCAGCGTTTCTTGCCATACCGTTTTTTCGGTCATGGGGAGCACCTCCTTCGTTAACATCCATTACATCCGGCAGATGGGCGCAACACAACACCGCCGTGAGGCGGTTAACGGGTCAACAAGGGGCGTCGGGAAGGTTACTTCACGTAGGCGAGCAGGCTGAGTGAATCGCGAGCCAGCGCTTTGCATTTTTTAGCAGTGGGAATGCCAATACCGCTTAAATCACGGTAGCTGTCTTCACCGAGCGCCTTCATGTCGAAGCTGTCGTAGTTGCTGAGGTCCCATTGGTTCTGCTGGGCAAAAAAGACCAGTGCGCGACGAATTTGCCCATTGGGTAAATTCTGGTAACCACAATCGTTTTTCAGAAAAACAAAAACTGCCGTCAGATCGGCCATATCTTCCGCTTCGTTTTCACTTAGCGCGTAACTGTTCGCACACATCGCCATCAGGCTGGCGAACAAAATTGTTCTGAAAAACGTCTTCATTGCCTTTACCACTGCATCACGGAAAATTAACGTTAGCATACTTGATGCCAGGCCGACGATCTTTATTATTGCCGCCGTGCTTGACCTTCCGGTAAGGGGAGGGTTTATGCTCAAAAGATCGCCTGCTGGAAATAAGGAAATGCACATGCAACGTCGTGATTTTTTAAAATTTTCTGCCGCACTGGGGGTTGCCAGCGCGTTACCTCTCTGGAGCCGCGCCGTTTTTGCCGCCGACAGACCGGCTTTACCCATTCCTGAATTACTCGCCGCAGATGCCCGCAGCCGCATTCAGCTTGTGGTGCAGGCCGGTAAAACCACGTTCGGTCAGCACGCCGCCACGACGTGGGGCTATAACGGCAATCTGCTCGGCCCGGCGTTGCAGTTACGCAAAGGGAAGGCGGTGACGGTAGACATTCATAACACGCTTGCGGAAGAGACCACGCTGCACTGGCACGGGCTGGAAGTCCCGGGCGAAGTGGATGGAGGGCCTCAGGGCATTATCAGGCCTGGTGGTAAACGCAGCGTAACCTTTACTCCGGAACAACGCGCGGCGACCTGCTGGTTCCACCCGCATCAGCATGGCAAAACGGGCCATCAGGTGGCGATGGGGCTGGCCGGCCTGGTGCTGATTGAAGACGATGAAAGCCGCCTGCTGCGCCTGCCGAAACAGTGGGGAATCGACGATGTCCCGGTGATTGTGCAGGACAAAAAATTCAACGCTGACGGGCAAATTGACTATCAGCTGGACGTAATGAGCGCGGCGGTAGGCTGGTTTGGCGATACACTCCTGACCAACGGCGCGATCTACCCGCAGCATGCCGCGCCAAAAGGCTGGCTGCGCTTACGTCTGCTTAACGGCTGTAACGCCCGCTCGCTGAACTTCGCCACCAGCGATAAACGCCCGCTTTACGTGGTGGCAAGCGACGGCGGCCTGCTGCCGGAGCCGGTGAAGGTGAGCGAGCTGCCGATGCTGATGGGGGAGCGCTTCGAGGTGCTGGTGGATATCAGCGATGGCAAAGCGTTTGACCTGGTGACCCTGCCGGTCAGCCAGATGGGGATGGCCGTTGCGCCGTTTGATAAGCCGCATCCGGTCCTGCGCATTCAGCCGCTACAGATCACCGCCTCCGGTACGCTGCCGGAGACCCTCACCACGCTGCCAGCACTCCCGTCGCTGGACGGGCTTACGCAGCGTAAACTTCAGCTTTCTATGGACCCGATGCTAGACATGATGGGCATGCAGGCGCTGATGAAGAAGTACGGCAATCAGGCCATGGCGGGAATGCATCACGGCCAGATGATGGGCCATATGAATATGGACCACGGTAAAATGGGCGGCATGGATCACGGCGGCCATGGTTTCGATTTCCACAACGCCAACCGCATCAACGGCAAAGCGTTCGATATGAACACGCCCATGTTCGCCGCCACGAAAGGGCAGTTTGAAAGCTGGGTGATTTCAGGCGAAGGCGACATGATGCTGCACCCGTTCCATATCCACGGCACGCAGTTCCGTATTCTGTCTGAAAATGGTAAAGCGCCGGAGGCGCATCGTGCGGGCTGGAAAGATACGGTGAGGGTGGAAGGCGGCGTCAGCGAGGTGCTGGTGAAGTTTGACCACGAGGCGCCGAAAGAGTTTGCCTATATGGCCCACTGTCATCTGCTGGAGCATGAAGATACGGGGATGATGCTCGGTTTTACCGTATAAAAAAAAGCCGGGTGGCGGCTTCGCCTTACCCGGCCTACATAGGGCACCCGTAGGCCCGGTATGCGTTAGCGCCACCGGGCTTTTTCATTACTTAGCGTCGTCAGGCAGTGCATACGCGACAATATAGTCGCCCATCTTCGTGCCAAACGAACCGTGACCACCCGCAGAGATGACAACGTACTGCTTGCCATTCACTTCATAGGTCATCGGCGTTGCCTGTCCACCGGCTGGCAGACGGCCTTGCCACAGTTTCTCACCGTTGGTCATGTTGTACGCGCGCAGGTAGTTATCTGCGGTTGCCGCGATGAACAGCACGTTACCGGCGGTGGAGATTGGGCCACCCAGCATTGGCATACCCATATTGAAAGGCACTGGAACAGGCATCGGGAACGGCATGCTGTCCTGTGGCGTACCAATACGTTTCTTCCAGACGATCTTGTTGGTCTTCAGATCCAGACCGGAGATGTAACCCCAGGCAGGCTGTTTACACGGCAGACCGAACGGAGAAAGGAACGGATTCAGGGTCACACCATAAGGAACGCCATACTGCGGCTGGATACCGGCTTCGGTACCGCTGCCTTTCGCATCTTTCGGCTGCTCCATTGGGTTACCCGGACCACGAGGGATCAGGCGGGAAACGAACGGCAGCGCCATTGGGTTAGCGATGGCGACCTGACGGTTAGGGTCAACGGAGATCCCACCCCATTCGAACATCCCCAGGTTACCCGGGAAGACCAGCGTACCCTGCTCTGACGGCGGGGTGAAAATCCCTTCGTAGCGCAGCTGGTGGAACATCACGCGGCATACCAGCTGGTCAAACATGGTGGCACCCCACATGTCTGCACCGCTGAGATCTTTCTTCGGACGGAAGCTCAGGTCAGAGAACGGCTGCGTTTTGGTGACGTAGTCGCCTTTGGCCGCACCCTGCGGAACCGGTTTTTCCGGCGCAGGAACAACCAGCTTACCGTTGCTACGATCAAGCACGAAGATGTTACCGGTTTTCGCCGGGGCGTAAATCACCGGTACGGTTTTACCGTTAACGGTAATGTCCGCCAGCGTCGGCTGGGACGGCATATCCATATCCCACAGATCGTGGTGAACGGTCTGGTAGCTCCATGCCAGTTTACCGGTTGTTGCGTTCAGCGCCACGATGGAGCTGGCGTAACGTTCCTGCTCCGGCGTACGGTTACCGCCCCAGATATCCGGCGTGGTCACGCCCATCGGCAGGTAGACCAGGTCCAGCTTCGCGTCATACGCTGCCGGTGCCCAGGAGTTCGGTGAGTTAAAGGTAAAGGTGTGTTCATCCGATGGGATCGCGTTAGGATCTTTCGCGCCCGGGTCGAAGGCCCACAGCAGTTTACCGGTGTTCACGTCGAAACCACGGATAACGCCGGAGGTTTCACGGGTAGAGAAGTTATCCGTTACCGAACCGGCAATCACGATGGTTTTGTCGGTGATGATTGGCGGGGAGGTCGGCTCATACAGGCCCGGCGTGGTGTCCGGCATGTTGGTCTGAAGATTCAGAATGCCTTTATTGGCGAAGGTTTCGCACAGCTTGCCGGTCTCAGCGTTAATGGCAAACAGGCGGCCATCGTTCACCGGCAGCATAATGCGGCGAGGACAGTCGGCAATGACTTCCGGGCTGGCATTATCGGCGCGCGCTTCGTGGTAAGAGACGCCGCGGCAGGTAATGTGCTGGAACGACGGGTTGGAGTTCAGCTGTGGATCAAAGTGCCATTTCTCTTTACCGGTAGCCGCGTCGAGCGCGAACAGACGCTGGTGCGCCGTACACAGGTAGAGCATGTTGCCCACTTTAATTGGGGTCACTTCGTTGGTCAGCTCACCCGGATCGTTTGGCATCTTCAGGTCGCCGGTACGGAATACCCAGGCTTCCTTCAGGTTTTTCACGTTGTCCGCGTTGATCTGCTTCAGCGGGGAGTAGCGTTGACCTTCCTGGTTACGACCATAAGCAGGCCAGTCACCGTCCGCCACCTGCGAAATAGCCGCAGCCGGCGTGGATTCCGCGTTCAGCGTACCGTTGATCTCCTGCGGGTCGTTAAAACCGGCCCAGGTCAGGATGCCGCCACTAATCAGCAGGGCAACGACCAGACCGGCCACGGCGCCACTGGAAGGGACGATCAGACGACGCCAGACAAACGGCAGGATCAGCCAGATACCGAAGAAGACCAGAATGTCGCTGCGCGGCGTCAACGCCCAGAAGTCGAACCCGACTTCCCAGACGCCCCAGATCATGGTTGCGAGCAGTAACGCTGCGTACAGCCACAGAGCAGATTGTTTTCTGCGTAAAAGCAGGACGGTTACGCCAACCATAACCAGACCCGCAATCGGGTAGTACCAGGAGCCGCCAATCGCGACCAGCCATACGCCACCGATTAACAAATACAGCGCGCAGAATGCGGCAAACGCGGCTGTTAATGTCACCAGTAGACGCGGCTGTTTAGTTTTTGTTTCAGCCATAGAAAAGTACTCGTCAGTTTTGTTAATTATTTGCTAGCAATTAATTATAGGTATTAACAACTGTGATCGGAATCACAAATATTGCTTTTTATAACTCATACGCCAGGCTTATCCATTTACTGGTATAATGGCTGGCTTGCGTATCGATGCCGGAGCGAGAGTCATCCGCATTGAGAGATTTTCACTAAAATCATTTGGTTAGTAATATGAAACATACTGTTGAAGTGATGATCCCGGAAGCCGAGATCAAAGCGCGTATCGCCGAACTGGGTCGTCAAATCACCGAACATTACAAGGACAGCGGCAGCGAAATGGTGCTGGTCGGTCTGTTGCGTGGCTCTTTCATGTTCATGGCAGACCTGTGCCGTGAAGTGCAGGTGCCGCACGAGGTCGATTTTATGACCGCCTCCAGCTACGGCAGCGGCATGTCCACAACCCGTGATGTGAAAATCCTGAAAGATCTGGATGAAGATATTCGTGGCAAAGATGTGTTGATTGTTGAGGACATCATCGACTCCGGCAACACGCTCTCTAAAGTGCGTGAGATCCTGAGCCTGCGTGAACCAAAATCACTGGCGATTTGTACTCTGCTGGATAAGCCTGAGCGCCGTGAAGTGCAGGTGCCGGTGGAGTTCGTTGGTTTCTCCATCCCGGACGAATTCGTGGTGGGTTACGGCATTGATTACGCGCAGCGTTATCGCCATCTGCCGTATGTTGGGAAAGTAGTGATTCTGGACGAATAATTGCGGGCTGATGCCCTCACCCCAGCCCTCTCCCACAGGGGAGAGGGTGAAAACACCCCCGGCTTTGTTATTTATGGTTAACGTGCTTAAGCTTGAGGTTGGCAATTCCCGAGCGGTAACGCTGTTCCAGCGTTTCGCGGTTGGTGGCGGTCACTTCCAGATTGCGTAGCAGGCCGTCGTGAATACCGTACGCCCAGCCGTGGATGGAGACCTTCTGTCCGCGTTTCCAGGCAGACTGCATAATCGTCGAGTGGCCCAGGTTATAGACCTGCTCCATCACGTTCAGCTCACACAGCGTGTCGAGACGGCGCTCCTGCGGCATTTCGCCCAGCAGTGAGCTATGTTTGAACCAGATATCACGGATGTGCAGCAGCCAGTTATCGATTAACCCCAGCTCTGTATTTTCGACCGCCGCCTGTACGCCGCCGCAGCCGTAGTGGCCACAAATAATGATGTGCTCAACCTCCAGAACGTCAACGGCATACTGAACAACCGAAAGGCAGTTGAGATCGGTATGAATAACGAGGTTAGCAACATTGCGGTGAACAAACAGTTCGCCCGGTTCAAGACCGGTCAGACGTTCGGCGGGGACGCGGCTGTCGGAACATCCAATCCAGAGAAAGCGCGGGTTCTGCGCCTGTGCCAGTTTTCCAAAAAATCCGGGGTCTTCCTCCACCAGCATTTTTGACCATAGTGCATTGTTGCTGATGAGTGTATCTATGTCGTTCATGGAGGTTAGCGACCTGTAACCAAGTGATTGCGTTGCGCTACTATAGGGTAACCCGACTTTTAATGAAACCACACAACGTGTGTCAGAACTTAAGGTAAGTTGAATTCATGGCGATTGCACTGGAGCTTGAACAGCTCAAAAAAACCTACCCGGGGGGCGTCCAGGCGCTGCGCGGGATAGATCTTAAAGTCGAAGCGGGAGATTTCTACGCGCTTCTGGGGCCGAACGGGGCGGGAAAATCGACCACCATCGGGATTATCAGCTCGCTGGTCAATAAAACGTCTGGCCGCGTTAGCGTGTTTGGCTACGACCTGCAAAAAGACGTGGTCAACGCCAAGCGCCAGCTGGGGCTGGTGCCGCAGGAGTTCAACTTCAACCCGTTCGAGACGGTACAGCAGATTGTTGTTAACCAGGCGGGTTACTATGGCGTTGAGCGCAAAGAGGCGCTTGAGCGCAGCGAAAAGTATCTCAAACAGCTTGACCTGTGGGAGAAGCGTAACGAGCGCGCGCGGATGTTGTCCGGGGGGATGAAGCGCCGCCTGATGATTGCTCGCGCGCTGATGCACGAGCCAAAGCTGCTCATCCTCGATGAACCGACCGCTGGGGTGGATATTGAACTGCGTCGTTCCATGTGGGGCTTCCTGAAGGATCTGAACGACAAAGGCACCACCATCATCCTGACCACACACTACCTGGAAGAGGCGGAGATGCTGTGCCGCAATATCGGCATCATTCAGCACGGTGAGCTGGTGGAAAACACCTCAATGAAGAACCTGCTCTCCAAGCTGAAATCAGAGACCTTTATCCTCGATCTGGCGGCGAAAAGCGCCCTGCCGAAGCTGGAGGGGTATAACTATCGCCTGGTCGATACCTCGACGCTGGAGGTAGAAGTGCTGCGCGAGCAGGGGATCAACAGCGTGTTCTCCCAGCTGAGCACGCAGGGCGTTCAGGTATTAAGCATGCGTAACAAAGCGAACCGACTGGAAGAGCTGTTTGTCTCTCTGGTGCACGATAAACAAGGAGACAAGGCATGACGCATCTTTACTGGGTCGCGCTGAAAAGCATCTGGGCGAAAGAGATTAACCGCTTTATGCGCATCTGGGTGCAAACCCTGGTGCCGCCGGTGATCACCATGACGCTCTACTTCATCATTTTCGGCAACCTGATTGGCTCCCGCATTGGTGAGATGCACGGCTTTACCTATATGCAGTTTATCGTGCCGGGCCTGATCATGATGGCAGTGATCACCAACGCTTACGCGAACGTGGCGTCCTCATTCTTCAGCGCCAAGTTCCAGCGTAACATTGAAGAGCTGCTGGTGGCGCCAGTGCCGACGCACGTCATTATCGCCGGTTACGTGGGCGGTGGCGTGGCGCGCGGGCTGTGCGTGGGTATTCTGGTGACGGCGATTTCGCTGTTCTTCGTGCCGTTCCAGGTGCACTCGTGGCTGTTCGTGGCGCTCACGCTATTGCTGACGGCGATCCTGTTCTCACTGGCCGGCTTGCTGAACGCCGTGTTCGCCAAAACGTTCGATGACATCAGCCTGATCCCGACCTTCGTGCTGACGCCGCTGACCTATCTGGGCGGGGTGTTCTACTCCCTGACGCTGCTGCCGCCGTTCTGGCAGGCGCTGTCGCACCTGAACCCGATTGTCTATATGATCAGCGGCTTCCGCTTTGGTTTCCTCGGCATTACCGATGTCCCGCTGTTCACCACCGTTGTGGTGCTGGCGGTATTTATCGTGGCGTTCTATCTGCTGTGCTGGTATTTGATCCAGCGTGGACGTGGGCTGCGTAGCTAATCTTCTGCCCGGCGACGTTCTGTTTGCCGGGCACTTTCTTTGACAGTTATCACCGTAAACTAACCTTCACCTGGATAAACTACTCGCCTGCTAAGGAGAGACGATATGCTGGGATGGGTTATCACCTGCCACGATGAAGAGGCACAGGAAATGCTCCTGAAGCTGGAGGCCCGATTTGGCCCTCTGGCGCAATGTCGTGCGGTAAATTACTGGCGAGGGCTGAGCACCAATATGCTAAGCCGGATGATGTGCGACGCGCTGCATGAAACCGACACCGGTGATGGCGTGATTTTTCTCACCGACAGATCGGGCGCGGCGCCTTACCGTTCAGCGGCGTTAATGAGCCATAAGCATGATAACTGTGAAGTAATCTCCGGTATCAGCCTGCCTTTACTCGAAGCGATGTATCCGCTGCGCGCAACGTTGAGTAGCGCTGAGTTTCGTCACGCCATTGTGGCGCAGGGCTCGCCGGGCGTGAGCAGCCTGTGGCACCAGCAGCAGAAGAATCCGCCTTTCGTTCTGCTTCACGATCTGTATAAGCATTAAACATTGGTATTGATGTCGCTTTTGCTACAATGGCGACTGATTTTCCGTATCGATTTATATCCCATGCTCATGCGCGTTATCTTTATCCTTCTGCTACTGGTCTCCGGTGGTGCGTCTGCCAGCCTGACCAGTCAGCAAGGCCTTCCTGCCCAATATATGCAAACCACCGAAGATGCGGCCATCTGGGCGCAGGTGGGAAATGCCGTCGTGAACGTGGGCAATGTCCGCGCCGGGCAGATCCTCGCCGTCTTTCCGGCCGCGGCGGATTACTATGAATTTCGTTTCGGATTCGGTACGGGGTTTATTGATAAAGAGCACCTGGAAAAAGTGCAGGGTAAGCAACGCGTTGAGGATAGTCTGGGCGATCTGAACAAGCCGCTCAGCAATCAAAACCTCATCACCTGGAAAGACACGCCGGTGTATAACGCCCCCAGCAGCGGAAGCGCGCCCTTTGGCACCTTAAGCGCCAATCTTCGCTATCCGATTCTGAATAAGCTGAAAGATCGCCTGAACCAGACCTGGTTTCAAATTCGCATCGGCAATCGTCTGGCGTGGATCAGCAGCCTGGATGCACAGGAAGATAACGGACTGCCGGTTCTGACCTACCACCATATCCTGCGTGATGAAGAGAACACCCGTTTTCGACATACCTCCACGACAACCAGCGTACGTGCGTTTAATAATCAGATGGCCTGGTTACGCGATCAAGGCTATACCACGCTGACAATGTACCAGCTTGAAGGGTACGTGCGTAACAAGATGAACCTCCCCGCGAAAGCGGTGGTGATCACTTTTGATGATGGCCTGAAATCGGTGAGCCGCTACGCGTATCCGGTGCTGAAAGAGTATGGCTTCAACGCGACGGCGTTTATTATCTCATCCCGCATCAAAGGTCACCCGCAGAAGTGGGATCCCCGATCGCTACAGTTTATGAGCGTTCAGGAAATCAAGGGCATCCAGGATGTGTTCGACATTCAGTCTCACACCCACTTTCTGCATCGCGTGGATGGGTATAAGCACCCCATCTTATTGAGCCGCAGCTATCACGTGATCCTGTACGATTTTGAACGCTCACGGCGTGCACTGGCGCAGTTCAACCCGCGCGTGCTGTATGTTTCGTACCCGTTTGGCGGGTATGACAATAAAGCGATTAAAGCCGCGAATGATGCCGGTTTTCATCTGGCAGTGACAACGGTGAAGGGGAAGGTGAAGCCGGGGGATAATCCGTTCTTACTGAAGCGACTGTATATTCTGAGAACGGATTCGCTGGAGACGATGTCGCGGCTGATCAGCAATCAGCCGCAGGGGTAGGTTATTCGTACGTGGTCTGAATGGTCACGGTGGTACCGAAAACACCGACGGTTACCGGATCGCTACCGGTTTTGACCAACGTGGCCCAAAGTGATCTGTCAATAATACTAACAGGATCCCCAACAATCTCTCCTATAGCGATGACTCGTTGATAACTGTCTGCCGGCACGGGGTAATGATCATTTTCAGAATCCGTAATCATGACGCCGACGCCTCCTGCCGCAGTAACACCACCTGTATTCTCGACGGTATTGGTAAAATATTTTTTATCTGCGGTGGTATGTGTGGAGGATAACGTATAGTAAACAGCGGTTGTATTTACACATGTACCCGTAACATGGAACTCGACTTTGCTGGTATTCCCGTTTTCGACTTCTGCGGGATACCAGTCACCAAGATTTACCGTTGTGGGCGCACGTAAGACACAGGTCGGGCGATTTAATGGAATGCTAAATGACATCTCGGACATATTTACCAGAGGGCGTGGATGATCGTCTATTGCTGAATCCGGATCGCCAAGGACAATTTGTCCGATAGGACCGCTGCTTGCGGTCAAGAAATCCTCGTCAAGAGGAATACCTACAAATCCGTTTGTTTGCCAGAATTCCATGCGAACATGCCACGTTTTGCCATCCACGGCACCTTCATTATCATGGTCGTTGCCGGTAAGGTAGAACGCATTCGCATTGGGTGGAAACCAGGCCGTTACGCCGTTGCCATCAGGGTAAAATGCCAGCGTGTAGACTATCCCCGGAACGTTTGTCCTAAACGTGGCTTTTCCATCAATCTCTCCAATATGCATGGCATTGTTTGTCATTTGATAAACGTTTTCACCGTCGTCACCAACAGCACAATGTGATGACAATGATGGTGTCGTCTCCATAATTATCGTGTTGCTGATCTGTACAGGTGTCGTTACCGTCCCAACGGGCAGGGGAGTAATAACCGGTTGTGTACCCGGAGACATGATGAGCAGCGTGTCATTGCTGTTAAATTTGCATTCTAATGCCGCATGCGTTGTGCTACTAATTCCGAGCATCACGAGAGCTAATATAGTGAGATATTTTTTCATCCTAAATCCCTTTATTCGTAGCTGACATTAACCAGAACATTACTCATAACCACACCGCTGGTGATCGTTCCAATATTCTGATAACGTGCGTAAAAGCCATAATCCTTTATATAGTTCTCACTACTTCCACCGACATCGTAAATAACGTTTGATGTCCCGTCGCTGTTCAGGACGTTAGTTTTGAACGTATCTGAAAAAATAACGATACCCACATTTTCAGCCGCACCGGCTGTGGCATCGTTTTTAAACACCTGGTTGTGATTACTCCAGAAACCATTTTGCGGAGCAAAACTAAATTTTAGTTTGTTAATCGTTGCGCCTTCTGTACTGCTCGCATAGCAGTCATCTACGTGGATGGTAAAAGGCGTTCCAGCTTCATCATCGTTTGGCGATAAACGATCGCTCTTGTCGCTGTTATAAAACCAGTCTCGTGACACGGTCGGCAAAGTGATCTCTCCGCCGTTTTCGACGCTTAGCCGACAGGTATTATTAACGATGTTTGCTGTCAGGTTTACATCCATACCTGAACCTGCCTGGCTTACGCCAGGCAGAGTGCTACCAGCCAGACCGATAAGCAACACAAGACCGGGCTGGTGTAAATTAAACGGTGATTGTTGCATAATGGTTCCTGGAATTATTGATAGGTGACTGTGAAGGTTACTGGCGCAGTAACGGCACCTGTGCCAACATCGGCAATATTTCTGTCTTTCGCAATCACAATGCGTGAGTTCATCGGGAATTCCCCTACACCGTCAGCAATGGTGACCTCCTGTGCCGCCGGAGGCCTTTTGCAACTCAACATTACGCCAGTATCTACAACTCCTGACCAGATTTCGAAGCCTGTTGCTAACCCAGCAGAATAAGAATCTCCGTCCGTTTTCGGACCCGAGCATCCCCCACCTGCACCACTCGCTGCGGCTACCGTTGCCTTAGTTACACCAGAGCAGTTTGTAAAGGCAATTTTTAACGGCTCGACACGAGTCTTATTTACCAGATCGGTTTTATATACGTCGCCAAACGCAATTTCAGTGGACGCAGTTCCTGCACCGTTAAGCACTTTTGCTGTACACGTGCCCGAGACTATTTTTGATTTTATCGTTAATTTAACACTGTCAGTACCTGTAATTGCTGCGTTTGCCATTCCCGAATACAGAAGTGCAGAAACGGACAGGGCGATAAAAGTAGATTTAAATTTCATAATGTTGCTCCGTTTTCCTGCACCAATTACTCGTAGCTAAATTCAAAAGTCGCAGTAGCCTCAAAATCACCAACTGTCATGCTATTAACTTTGGTTTCACGTATTGTGGCTACTAAAGGAACTTCTTTATTCTGGATTTCTGTTGCACTCCAGACCAGTCGCTTAGCATCATCGTCAGAGTTGATGATAAAAGGGGCCTCCGGTGCGCTGGCTCTGGCAATTTCAACAGCAGAGAAATCTGCGCCTCCATCGGCTTTTGGTTTTTGATTAACAAGGCCGCTAAGCAAATAACCCGATTGGCTTCCTTTTACCGTGGCTTTCAGTGAGATCAGAGAGGCCGGGCATTCAACAATCACAATTTTGAAATTGGCATTTGCGGTGCCAGCTTTGACATCGTCGAGACGCACCTGGCCGCCGTTACCAATGAGCAGTGTTTGATCCGTATCGGAACCCGTACCGCCCATCAGTTTCATATCACAAGTGGTTTCACGGATATTGGCCGTAAAGTTAACATCGAGATTCGTGCCCTCGGCGAGCGCCGAACCTGATAACGCCAGCATCGTTACGGCAACGACTGACAGGCTATAAAGATTTTTTTTCATACAAACTCTCGTCTATTTTCCCGAATAATTACATCTGGCACACTTGATTGCTGAGCACCGTTGTAAGTCCTACTTTTTGAGCATGTGATGAGACGTTATAATGCACGTCACATTTACTGTCTTTATCGCTTCCCCAGACAACATGAAGCTTGCCTTCATCCTCAACGCCGCGGACATAGGCTTGCCCCGCCTGTCCCACGGTGCCAATAGATTCATTTTTTTCATTTAAAACATCAGCGCCTAAAGGAATAAATCCGTTATCGGTGCGCTTAAGTTCTAAAATTAATGAACGACCTTCATCGGTTGCAAAATCAACCAGCACAACGGAACCACTGCGGGGAACCGTAATTTCACTGGTGTTTTTAATTTCAACGTCGTTTTCCAGCGTGCTGATATCAAGGTATACGCGGTTTTCACGGTAGGCAGACATATAAGGCAGAATGCCATAGCCGGAACTGCCTATTTCGCTGTTACCAAAGCCGATACCGGCGCCTTTCGCACCACTCGCTTTGACCAGTGCCAGCGCATCGTTGTCACCAATACTCCCTGGCGCAAATGCAATACCTCCTGAATGGATGACCATGCCACCGTTATAGGAGGCAGAATATTGTTTACTGTTGTCATCACCAAAAGAGGCAGATAACCCCAGCGGGCCATATTCACTGTTATAGGACCCGTAGCCGCTTATCTGATTCAGGTCACCATAATTACCACTGTTTGACGAGGCGCTAACGGAATAACTCACCTTATTATCTTGCGTATTTCCACCCGCGGACGTGTTAAAGCTTGTGCCGCCTTTAAGGTCGGAACGTAATCCCATATTGATGTTTGAGAATCCACCGGCATTCCCTCTATCTTTTGAGAATACACTTAATGGAATGCTTAGGCTTAAATAAACGCTATCGTCTTTCTTGCCGTTCTGATCATAGGTTCGCTGTAATGACAAGCTGTAGCTGCCGTAGGTGAAGCTATTGTTATACCCAATATTGTAATTGGAAGTAGAGCCCGTCGCGTTCCAGTAATCCTGCCAGGTGCCGCTTACATACAGGGAGCCAAAATTGTCTTCTCCGGAGGTTAGCGGTTGGTTAAGACTAATTTGCACCTGGTTTTTGGTGCGCTGATAGTCTGCATATAGCGCTTCGTTTGAGTCATAGCTACGGTTTGAGTACTTCTGGTGCCTAATACTGTCCTGAAGTTGCGCCGCATCGTTAAGCGTCAGGTAGTCTTCCGTCGAGAAACGATAAGCCGCAACGTTAAAGGAAGTATTCGTCGACTCAATCATTTTGCTGTAGGTTAAACGATAACTTTGCCCGCTTAATTTATCCAGCCCCTCAATATCTGCATAAGATTGCGTAACGTCGAATGCAAACGCACCAACAGGGGTGTTCATTGCCACGCCGAGAATACCGGCATAAAAATCCATGTCGGTATATTGCGCGCCAATATAACCCGTGAACGTATTATTCAGGCCATAGTAAAGCGTACCGTAACCCACTTTAGGCGCATCAATCAGTGAATCGTCATTTAATTCACCTAAACCGACGTCCCAGCGAGAGGCTCCCGGACGGAGCATCTGCGTGACGGATGAAAAGGGTACGGTAAAGGAGCGTTTGCTGCCATCCGCTTCTTCAATCGTTACCAGTAAATCATTTCCGTAACCTGTGGTACTCAGGTCGTTTATTTCAAACGCGCCTGGTGGCACCGAGGTTTCATAAATCTTATTGCCGCTCTGCGTGACGCTGACCTTCGCGTTACTGTTCGCGACACCCCGAATGACAGGCGCGTAGCCTGTGGACCCCATTGGCAACATGCGATCGTCACTGTACATGCGTGCGCCGCGAAGGCTCATAGAGTTAAATGCCTCGCCACGCGTGTAAGAGTCGCCGATGACAAACTGGGCACTCAATGGTGTAATATCGCGCTGCAAATAGACATCCTGACTGGAGTATTTTGTGCCGCTATCTTTGTCCCAGTTAAAATTGCCACGCGAGCGCAGGCGCCATGGCCCCATATTCAGACCATAGCGTAACCCTACATATGCACTTTCTGATGTACTGCCGTTGTTCTCGCTACGCCAGCCGTTCATGTCATAAGAGAGCAGAGCGGCAGGAATCCCGTTATCCCACAACGATGGATCGACATAGCCCGCCGGGCGTTTCAGCACATAAATCTGGGGAAAATTAAAATCCATAGCCTGCTTGCCACTGTCATAGCTAACCGTAGCGCCAGCGAAAGATTTTTTAATATCGACGCAGGTTTCATCGTCTTCCGGTCCGTCAGGCAATGTGCTGGTGTCGACACCCGATTGTGACAGCAGCAGTTTTGTTATGCACGGGGTCGCACGAGGTGTTCCGTTATCTTTAAACGTGACCTCCACGGTGGACTTCAGTTTACCGTTCAGGTTGATCTTAGTGCGATAGGTCCCCGGTAAAACCGGGTTGCCATGTGAAAAACGATTAATATCAATATTAGCGCTGCCATTTAAAAGAAATTGATCGTTAAACTCGACCTCTTCTTCATTATCAGGCAGATCTTTTGCTGGCGTGATATTTTCTGCACAGGCATAAAAAGGCAATGCTGCACTTATCGTAAGACATAAAAGAGAACGTTTAAATAACATGGCACATCCACTTAATCAGTGCAGAGAGGGTGCTCTCCACAGAGTTAATGCTATTAATTATTATATGTATTAAAGGGTGCTCTATTTTAGTCCCGCTTCGTGATGGTCTGTGCCGCCATAGTCATTAATAGAATCAAACTCTACTTTACCATTTACGGCAGAAGCTAAACCTTTAACCGTCATTGTGGTATCACTGAACGGTGGAACGGCCTTATGATCAACGTCGTATGTTTTTTGACTGGCTTTAATGGTTACCGCCGAAACGGAGACGTTATACGGTGAATTATTATGGGCAACAAGCTTAACCGCGTTTCCTTCTTTTTTCTGCGTCCATGTCAAATGCTCAGCTGCTTCACCTGCCGAGCCTTTTAACCCGTCAGGACGGTAAAAGAATTTAATACGTGTTCTGAATGCCAGCTGAAGCTGGTTAAGATTCTCTTTATCCGCAGCTTTTGATTTTGGTGGAATCTCCAGGACATTGAACCAGAAAAGCGATTCACGATCCTGTGGTAAAGGTGTACCTGTGTAGGTAATACGTACGGATTGGCCTTTTTTCGGGTCAATACGGGATACTGGAGGGGTAATGATAAAAGGAAGCTTTAACTCTTCCGGATTTACGCCATCACGCCCATCATCAAGCCAGGTTTGAACCAAAAGCGGTTTGGTTCCATGGTTATCGAGATTAACAACAACATCCTTCGATGACTGTGGATAGATAATACGGGTGCCGGAAATAACAATATCCGCACTTGCATTCGATGTGGCCAAAACGGCAGTTGCGAGCAATACGGCTTGAAAACTTTTAATGAAGACTGAATGAGACATTTTTTCCACTTCCTTTTGGAATTACACAAGCAATCCCTCATTCATCATGAAGGATTGCTTAATTTAAAGTTTACGAATCTCTTATTCGTAAATCATGGTGAAGGCAACCTGTGCCTGCACGGTACCAGCAGAAACTGGATTACTTGTTGCATCCCAACCCTGACCCTGGGTGTACGCTACGCGGTAGTACAGGTTTCCTGCGCCAGAAGTTTCATCGATGGTTGCTTTCTGGGAGTTGTTAGTCTGGTCAATTTTGATCTGATCGGTAGCTGAGTTACCGTCGTTTGACAGCACCAGGTTAACGTTCTTAGCTGAACCCTGAGCATTGCTTGGTGGAACCAGCAGACCGCCTTCGGTAGAAGAGGAGCCAGCCCAGGAAGAGAACTGTGCAGATGCTTTCTTCACAGTTGCGGTATCACAACCGGTCAGTGAAAGGCTGAATTTCTTTTCACCCAGGGTGCTGGTGCTACCCAGTGCGTTTGCGAAATCACGCACAAATACAGTGTCCAGAGTCACGTCAAAATCGTTACCGTTCTGATCGATTTTCTGGTCAAGGGAGACCTGGCAAGTATTGTTAGAAACCATGCCGTGGAAAGTAATAGTGCCGGTGTGAGGATCTGCTGCTACCGCTGAACCCGCAGCCAATACGCTTGCCATAGCAATTGCCAAACCATATTTTTTAGAAATCATTTAAATATCCATATTCGTTGAGTGAATAATAAGTGCCCGTAAAGCTTTTATTTGAAATTAAATTTCGTGGCGAATTATATTGTTAATCTCAATGAAATATAGATGTTGTGCGTGATTTAAACTAAATGAATAGTTTAGTAAATTTAAAATTATTTGTTATCAATGTGATGGGATTGTCTGGTTGTGCGGGGAGAGTTTGA
Source organism: Enterobacter cloacae complex sp. ECL72 (assembly GCF_019056635.1). NCBI lineage: Bacteria > Pseudomonadati > Pseudomonadota > Gammaproteobacteria > Enterobacterales > Enterobacteriaceae > Enterobacter > Enterobacter cloacae complex sp. ECL72. The sequence goes on from NZ_CP077659.1 coordinate 333,910, forward strand.
ATATTAATTCTATAAATGCTTTTTAAAGACCCATTCATTTAATAAATGCGCAGGAATGGGTCGTGGGATAAATATTATCAGGCAACCTGTACCGGAATCGCCTTCGCGGTACGTTTCATCTCATTGTCGCCTTCAAAGTAGGCTACTTTTGGCTGCCAGCGACGCGCTTCTTCGTCAGACATCATGACAAAGCTGGCGATAATCACGATATCGCCTACGTCCGCGCAGTGCGCCGCCGCACCGTTGACGGAGATGATTTTGGACCCGCGCTCAGCGGCAATGGCGTAGGTAGAGAAGCGTTTGCCGTTATTTACGTTCCAGATATCAATGGCTTCGTTTTCGAGAATACCCGCCGCGTCGAGAAAATCCTGGTCGATCGCGCAGGAGCCTTCATAATGCAGGTCGGCCTGAGTGACTTTCACACGGTGAAGTTTACCTTGCAGCATTTTGCGAATCATTACGTTTACCTTTCATCTTCCGGGTAGAAAAACTACGCCAGCTCAACCACTTTGTTATCGATAAGGCGGGCCTGGCCGAGCCATGCCGCCACCAGAATTACCGCACGTTTGCTGGTCTCTGTAAGTGCCAGAAGCGTATCGGCATCCCGAATTTGAACGTCGTCAGCACGAAGACCTTTCTCGTTCAGCGCCTTTTCAGCCAGGGCGATAATCTCTTCTGCTGTTAACTCTTTTGCCAGCAGTTGCTCTGCCATCGTATTCATGACTTTGCTTAAGCCCGGCGCAATTTTACGCTGTTCGGCGGTCAGATAGCCGTTACGGGAACTGAGCGCCAGGCCATCTTTCGCGCGTACAATCGGCACGCCGACGATCTCGATGTCGTAGCCCATGTCGGCAACCATTTTGCGGATCAGCGCCAACTGCTGGAAATCTTTCTCGCCAAAGCAGGCGATGTCCGGCTGCACCAGGTTAAACAGCTTGCTGACGATGGTGGAGACGCCACGGAAATGGCCCGGGCGGCTGGCGCCCTCCAGCATGGTCGAAATACCCGGCACGTCGACGTAGGTCGATTCAGTGGTACCCTTGGGATACACATCTGCGGGTGCCGGTGCGAAGACGATATCCGCATGACGTTTTTTGAGCTTCTCGCAATCTTCCTGCAAGGTACGTGGGTAGCGCGCCAGATCGTCTTCGCGATCGAACTGCATCGGGTTAACGAAGATACTAACTACCACGATATCTGCCCGGGCTCTCGCTTCATCGACCAGCTTCATATGGCCATCGTGCAGGTTGCCCATGGTTGGGACAAGGGCGATACGTTTACCTTCCTGACGCGCCCGACGAATATGCTGACGCAGCAGCGGCAGGGTTTCTATGATTAGCACACCTGGACTCCTTAATGGAAACTGTGTTTTTCGCCCGGATAAACGCCGGACTCAACCTCGGCAATATACTGCCGCACAGCAGCACGCATGTCGCCTGCTTCTGACAGGAAATTTTTAGCAAATTTTGGAATATGGCCGCCGGTGATCCCGAAGGCGTCGTGCATGACCAGAATCTGGCCATCGGTGACGTTACCCGCACCGATGCCGATCACCGGAATCGACAGCGCCTCAGTGATACGCTTAGCCAGCTCAACCGGCACACACTCCAGCACCAGCAGCTGCGCGCCCGCGGCTTCCAGCGCCACGGCATCATCAAACAGCGTCTGCGCCGCATCGCCTCGGCCCTGCACCTTATATCCGCCAAAGATGTTGACCGACTGCGGCGTCAGCCCCAAATGACCACAAACCGGCACGGCGCGGTCGGTGAGCATTTTCACCGTATCGACCAGCCAGGCGCCGCCTTCGATTTTGACCATATTGGCGCCGGCGCGCATCACTGTCGCCGCATTTTCGAAGGCCTGCTCCGGGGTGGCATACGCCATAAACGGCAGATCGGAAAGCAGCAGGCAGGCGGGGGCACCCCGGCGCACGGCGCGGGTATGGTAAGCAATATCCTCGACCGTGACCGGCAGAGTGGAATCATGTCCTTGTACCGTCATCCCTAACGAGTCTCCGACCAGCATGACGTTGATCCCTTCTTCGGCAAACAGTTTTGCGAAGCTGTAGTCATACGCGGTGATAGTGGCGAAGCGTTTTTTTTCCTGTTTGCATTTCTGCAATAAGGAGATGGTGGTTGGTTTCATACTGTTTCCTGATGGCCCAAAAGCGAATCTTTGCGCATTCTAACAGTAACATTTGAGGGAACAATGATTTTAGGCAATCGATTAACCGCAAATAATGAATGGTTAATCGATGCGGAGGCGGGATTACCAGCGGGCCGGTTTATCCGCGTTGAGATTTTGCAGAACGGCTTGCAGCGAGGAGCCGTCAGGGAAGGTGAGATCGGGCGCGACTTCAAACAGCGGCCAGAGCATAAACCCGCGGTTTTTCATGTCGTAATGCGGAACGGTGAGGCGTTCGGTGTTAATCACCTCGTGACCGAAAAGCATAATATCGAGATCGAGCGTGCGCGGTCCCCAGCGTTCGGCTTTGCGGACACGACCCTGCTGTAGCTCAATACACTGGGTATTATCCAGCAGCGTTTCTGCGTCAAGGGTCGTTTCCAGCACCACGGCGGCGTTCAGATAATCAGGTTGATCCTGCGGGCCGAGCGGCGGCGTACGGTAAAATGAGGACAGCGCGACAATGCGGCTTTGGGGGATCTCTCCCAGGGCCTGCACGGCAGCGTTAACCTGCTCCAGCGGAGAGGCCAGATTGCTGCCGATGGCGATATATGCAAGGGTCATGCCGTACCTTCACGACGCGGTGCGCGCTTGCGCGGGCGACGGTGACGACGGCGCGGTGCCGGTTCATCATCCAGATCCGTAAGCATATCTTTCTGCTCCGGTGGCGCAGAAACCTGAAACTCGCCCCACCACTGCGCCAGGCGCTGTAGTTCCGGGTTCCTTTCCACTTCAGCACGCAGAGAGAGCAGATCGAACGCGGCGCGGAACTTAGGATGCTCCATCAGCTTCCAGGCGCGTTTACCCTGACGGCGGGACATACGCAGCTGAAGCTGCCAGATATCACGCACCAGCGTAGTAATACGTTTCGGGATCGCCAGCGTGCGACAGCCTTCGTCCAGCACGTCGTTTGCCGCCAGCGCGAACGCATCATAATAGGCGAGACCGCTCTCCTGGGTAATGCGCTGCGCCGTTTCCAGCAGCGGATACCAGAACATGGCCGCGAACAGGAACGCCGGATTCACGCGCATATCGTTATGAATACGGGTATCGGTGTTCTTCAGCACCTGCGCAATTATCCGCTCCATTGCGCTGTCACCGTTTTCGGTGAAGTAGCGGGTAATGGTCGGGAACAGCGGCTGGAACAGGTTGTACTCACGCAGCAGGTTGTAGGTTTCAAACCCGTAGCCTGCCTGGAGCAGCTTTAACGACTCCTCAAACAGACGGGCAGGGGGCACGTCGTTGATCAGCGTCGCCAGGCGCGGGATCGGCTCTGCGGTTTCCGGGCTGATACGCATGTTCAGCTTGGCGGCGAAACGCACAGCGCGCAGCATTCGGACCGGATCTTCGCGATAGCGTGTTTCCGGCGTGCCGATCAGGCGAATCAGACCGTCTTTCAGATCCTGCATACCGCCGACGTAATCGCGCACGGTAAAATCCGCCACGCTGTAGTAAAGACTGTTGATGGTGAAATCGCGACGCTGAGCATCTTCTTCAATAGAGCCGAAGATGTTGTCACGCAGCAGCATGCCGTTTTGGCCGCGCTGGGAAGTCGTGCGATCGTTAACGCCCGCTTCGTGGTGACCGCGGAAGGTCGCCACTTCAATAATTTCCGGTCCAAACATCACGTGCGCCAGACGGAAACGGCGGCCAACCAGACGGCAGTTGCGGAATAATTTACGCACCTGCTCAGGCGTGGCGCTGGTCGTCACGTCGAAATCTTTTGGTTTTTTGCCCAGCAGTAAATCGCGCACCCCGCCGCCGACGAGATAGGCCTCGTAGCCTGCTTTATTCAGACGATAGAGCACCTTGAGGGCATTTTCACTGATATCTTTGCGGGAAATATTGTGCTGCTCACGCGGAATGACCGACATGTGTGGCTGTGCAATAGCGTCGTTCGCCATGCTCTCTTCGCGGCTCAGCACTTTACGGCAAAAATTAGCGACTCGGGTAAAAATAGTACACCTCGTAGTGTGTTTTGTTATCAAAAAAAGCGGCTAATCATAGCTCAGCGCAACGCATTTGAGAATGCTGGATTTTTGGCACGGCCATAAGCGTCCAGTCAGCAATGGCCGTTTTCAGCAATTCATCCAGACTCAGATCCTGCCATTCCTGCGTTACATTCTGGTTGAGAAATCGCAGCGCGTCGATCAAAACCGGGCGCGGATCGCCGTCAGGCAGCGCCGGGGCATGATTCTGTTTCGATAGCTTATTTCCCTGTTCATTGACTGCCAGCGGCAGATGGATGTAATCCGGCACCGCCCAGCCAAACTGCTGGTAAAGCGATATTTGCCGCACGGTAGGCTCAACCAGATCCGCCCCGCGCACGATTTCCGTAACGCCCTGGAAATGGTCATCGATAACCACCGCCAGGTTATAGGCAAACAAACCATCACGACGGTGAATAATAAAATCTTCACGCGCCAGGCGTTCATCCGCCTGAATTGTTCCTGAGAGTACGTCGGTAAACTGCGTCACCGGAGAACGCTGTATCAGCCGTACGGCGGCATTCTCAGGACCGTTGTGCCGCGTACGGCAGTGGCCGTCATAAACGCCACCTACGCTCTGAATACGCGCCCGCGTGCAGGTGCAGTTATAGGAAAGGCCCTGTTCAGCAAGCCACGCCAGACGTTCACGGTAGGCATCATGGCGTTGAGACTGCCAGAGTACGTCGCCGTCCCAGTGAAGACCGTAATGTTCCAGCTGACGCAGAATAGTGTCTGCTGCACCGGGAACTTCACGTGGAGGATCGATATCTTCAATGCGGACCAGCCATTGACCCTGGCGGGCGCGAGCCTGTAGGTAGCTGCCGAGCGCGGCAATTAATGAGCCGAAGTGTAATTCACCGGAGGGAGATGGCGCAAAGCGCCCGATATAGTGAGATTCAGACATATCAACGGTAACAAGGCGGGAGAGACTCCCGCCTTAGCTGAGTAGTGAGAGGGCAGGCGTTAGCCGGCCATCTGTTTTTCGCGGATTTCTGCCAGCGTTTTACAGTCGATGCACAGATCGGCTGTTGGACGCGCTTCCAGGCGACGAATACCGATTTCAACACCGCAGGATTCGCAGTAGCCAAAATCTTCGTCCTCGACCTTCTTCAGCGTTTTTTCGATCTTTTTGATCAGTTTGCGCTCGCGGTCACGGTTACGCAGTTCGAGGCTGAACTCTTCTTCCTGAGCGGCACGGTCGACCGGGTCCGGGAAGTTAGCAGCTTCATCCTGCATATGTGTAACGGTGCGATCGACTTCATCCCTGAGTTGATTACGCCATGCTTCAAGAATACGCTTGAAGTGCGACAGCTGGGCTTCGTTCATATACTCTTCGCCCGGCTTCTCTTGATACGGCTCCACCCCAGCGATGGCGAGAATACTCAGGGACGATGTTTTACGGTTTTGCCCTTCTTGCATGTTGCTTCTCCTTAACACGCACTATCGATCCCCGTGTTGGGGGAAAAATCAGGTCGCTATAAATAGCAGATGCTTTTCCGTATGGCAATTATCTAAACGTAACACTTGACAACCCTGTGAGGAAAAGCGTATTTGCGCACGCGGCCAGAACACTTATTAGTCAATCGTCTAATCCCTTATAAGACAATGGGAAGAGAGGATCTCAGAGTCATATTATCGGCAGAAAGTTCCGCTTTATAGGCGAAAATCTCTACCCCCTGCTTTTGTGCCTCATTCAACAATTGCGCGTATTTAGGATCAATATGACGGGCCGGGGAAAACCGTTCAATGGCTGAATGCAGAACCGCAAACAGCAACACGGCGCGCTTGCCCGCCGCCGCTACACTCATTAGCTCTCGCAGATGCTTCTGGCCACGTAGCGTTACCGCATCCGGAAAGAAGCCGTTTTCCTGTTCCGCTAACGTCACTGATTTCACTTCAATATAGCACTCAGGGCGGTCTTCCGCCTGTAACATAAAATCAATTCTGCTGCCTTCATCGCCATATTTCACTTCGCTTTTTTGCGTGCCGTAACCCACCAGTTCAGGAAGCATTCCATTTGTCAGGGCTTCCTTAACCAGCTGATTTGCGCGCAGGGTATTCACGCAAATAAATGCCCCGCTTTGCGTCTCGGTCATTTCCCAGGTATGAGGATATTTGCGTTTAGTATTTTCTGATGTGGAATACCAGACCGTGTCACCCGGCGTGGCGCAACCGGTCATGGCGCCGGTGTTAGGGCAGTGCAGCGTGAGCGTTTCGCCCTCAGGGGTGATCACGTCAGCGAGAAAGCGTTTGTAACGCTGGATCAGCGTGGCGGGCTGGAGTGCAGGGCTAAACTTCATCAGGATTCCTTAACGTGTCGCCCAGCGTCCAGCGCTGAAGCGGAGTATAGCGGGTGCGTCCTTGTACAAAGGCAGATTCGTACAGCGCAAATTCATTCACCTGAAAGGACCAGTGAAAGCCCGGTGGCGGGATGGCAACGGCCTGACCCGCATCGCGCAGCAGGGTAATGTGGGGATGAAACGGCTGCGGGCTCTGATAACAGCCGCTGCGCGCGGCCTGCGCCCGCAGCATGTTGGCGAGCTGTAGCAGTCCGCGAGGGGGCTGCCGCGTCCCCAGCCAGACCACCCGAGAGCGCAGCCATTGCCCGGCATCGTCAAGATGCAGCGTAAACCCCGGCTGCGAAATGCGTCCGGCCATTGCGCTTAACGCGCGCTGCTTTTCAGCGCTTACTTCACCAAGAAAGGCTAACGTCAGGTGCATATTGGCGGCGACGACGGGGCGGCCCGCTTCTGCGGGGAAGTGGCTGGCGCGCCAGCGAACAATCTGCCGTTGAAGCGTGGTGGGTAATTCAATGGCGAAGAATAGCCGTTTTGACTCAGACATGCGCAAGACTCGGTAATGATATGCGCCGATGCTACAATGTACGCCGATTAATGTTAACCCTCTGGAGCCGTAAGTGTCCTCTTTGCCCGTCGCCGTCGTCCTTCCTGAGCTACTCGCAGCCTTAGAACATGCGCCACAGGTTTTGCTCAGCGCGCCCACCGGAGCGGGTAAATCCACCTGGCTGCCCCTGCAAATTCTGCGCGAGGGGAGCATCAGCGGGAAAATTATCCTGCTGGAGCCGCGCAGGCTGGCGGCGCGCAATGTGGCGCAGCGCCTGGCTGAACTGCTGAATGAAAAACCGGGCGAGACGGTAGGGTACCGGATGCGCGCCGAAACCTGCGTTGGACCGTCCACGCGGCTGGAGGTGGTCACCGAAGGTATTCTCACCCGTATGCTGCAAAACGATCCGGAGCTGACCGGCGTCGGGCTGGTGATCCTTGATGAATTTCACGAGCGCAGCCTCCAGGCCGATCTGGCCCTTGCGCTGCTGCTCGACGTTCAGCAGGGGCTGCGCGACGACCTTCGGTTGCTGATTATGTCGGCGACGCTGGATAACGAGCGGCTCCGGCAGACGCTCCCTGACGCGCCGATGATCTCCTCTGAAGGGCGTGCGTTCCCGGTCGAGCGCCGCTATCAGCCGCTGCCTGCCCATCAGCGTTTTGACGAAGCGGTTGCCATCGCCACCGCCGAATTGCTCCGTCAGGAACCCGGCTCGCTGCTGCTGTTTTTACCCGGCGTAGGCGAAATCCAGCGCGTACAGGAGCAGCTGGCATCCCGGGTGAACAGTGACGTTATGCTGTGCCCGCTCTACGGCGCGCTGCCGTTGGCTGACCAGCGCAAGGCGATCCTTCCCGCACCGGCGGGGCAGCGCAAAGTGGTGCTGGCAACCAATATCGCGGAAACCAGTTTGACCATCGAAGGCATTCGCCTGGTGGTGGACAGTACGCAGGAGAGGGTGGCCAGTTTTGATCCGCGTACCGGGCTGACCAGGCTACTGACGCAGCGCATCAGCCAGGCCTCAATGGTGCAGCGCGCAGGGCGAGCAGGGCGTCTTGAGCCGGGTATTTGCCTGCATTTAACCAGCGCCGAGCAGGCGGAGCGTGCGGCATTGCAGAGCACGCCTGAGATTTTACAAAGCGATCTCTCCGGGCTGGTGATGGATCTGATGCAGTGGGGCTGCCCGGACCCTGACCAGCTCACCTGGCTTAATCCTCCGCCTGTCGTGAACCTTTCCGCCGCGCGCAGCCTGCTGACCCAGCTTGGCGCGCTGGAAGACGAGCGACTGACGGCGCGCGGTCAGAAAATGGCGGCGCTGGGCAACGATCCGCGTCTGGCGGCAATGCTGGTGGCAGCACAGGGCGACGATGAAATTGCCACGGCGGCAAAACTGGCGGCTATTCTTGAGGAGCCGCCGCGCGGTGGCAGCAGCGATCTGGGACAGGCCTTTTCTCGCCATCAGGGAAACTGGCAACAACGCGCGCAGCAGCTGTGTAAACGCCTGAATTGCCGGGGCGGTTCGCCTGACAGCGATAAAGTTATCCCTCTGCTGGCCCAGGCCTTCCCGGACAGGATCGCGCGCCGTCGCGGGCTGGATGGTCGCTATCAGCTGGCAAATGGGATGGGCGCGATGCTGGACAGCGATGACGCCCTGACGCGTCACGAATGGCTGATCGCGCCGCTCTTGCTCCAGGGCAGCCATTCCCCGGACGCGCGTATTTTACAGGCGGTTGCCGTGGATATTGACGCCCTGACGCGTGCCTGCCCGCAGCTGCTTCAGCAATCTGACATCGTGGAATGGGATGATGCCCAGGGCACGCTGAAGGCGTTACGTCGTAGCCAGATTGGCAAACTGACGCTCGGGACGAAACCGCTGGCGAAGCCGTCGGAGGAAGAGTTACACCAGGCGATGCTGAACGGCATTCGGGAAAAAGGGCTGAGCGTACTGAACTGGACGCCGGAGGCCGAACAGTATCGCATTCGCCTGCATTGCGCCGCGAAGTGGCTGCCGGAACAGGGGTGGCCAGCGGTGAATGATGAGACGCTGCTCGCGACGCTTGAACAATGGCTGTTGCCGCAGATGAACGGCGTACACTCGCTGCGCGCCCTGAAGGCGCTTGATGTTAAGGCAGCGTTACAGAATTTACTGGACTGGTCGTTACGTCAACGTCTGGATAGTGAACTGCCTGGGCATTACACTGTGCCAACCGGGAGCCGGATTGCCATTCGTTATCATGAGGATAATCCGCCGGCGCTGGCGGTTCGGATGCAGGAGATGTTTGGTGAGGCCACCACGCCATCCATCGCTGAAGGGCGCGTGCCGTTAGTGCTTGAGCTGCTTTCGCCTGCGCATCGTCCCTTGCAGATCACCCGCGATCTGGGGGCGTTCTGGGCGGGGAGCTATCGTGAGGTGCAGAAAGAGATGAAAGGGCGATATCCCAAACACGTCTGGCCGGACGATCCGGCGAATACCGCGCCGACACGGCGCACGAAGAAATATTCGTAATGGATCGAAAAGGGGAGTGCGGCCTGATGCCCTCACCCCGGCCCTCTCCCATGGGGAAAGGGAGAAACAAACTTTGAGAGATTTCTTCTTTCACTGACCTGTGCAAGATAAGAAAATCTGGCCTTTGCGCCTGAATGTTGCGGAGAAAAAGCATGGCGGGGAATGACCGCGAGCCAATAGGACGTAAGGGAAAGCCGACGCGTCCGGCGAAAGAAAAGGTAAGCCGTCGTCGCCTCAGAGATGAGGAGTATGACGATGACTATGAAGACGATTATGAGGATGAAGAACCGATGCCACGTAAAGGGAAAGGCAAAGGGCGTAAGCCTCGTGGTAAGCGCGGCTGGTTCTGGTTGCTGCTGAAGCTGTTCATTGTTTTTGTTGTCCTGATCGCGATTTACGGCGTTTATCTGGATCAGAAGATCCGCAGCCGTATCGACGGGAAAGTCTGGCAATTGCCTGCGGCAGTGTACGGCCGCATGGTGAACCTTGAGCCGGACATGTCCATCAGCAAGAACGAGATGGTGAAGCTGCTGCAAGCCACGCAGTATCGTCAGGTCACGAAAATGACCCGTCCGGGTGAATTTACCGTCCAGGCGAAAAGCATTGAGATGATCCGCCGTCCATTCGACTTCCCGGACAGTAAAGAAGGGCAGGTGCGCGCGCGTCTGACCTTTGACGGCGATCGCCTGGAAACCATTGAGAACATGGATAACGATCGCCAGTTCGGTTTCTTCCGTCTCGATCCGCGTCTCATCACCATGCTGTCGTCCGCAAACGGCGAACAGCGCCTGTTCGTGGCGCGTAATGGCTTCCCGGATCTGCTGGTAGATACCCTGCTGGCAACCGAAGACCGCCACTTCTACGAGCACGACGGTATTAGCCTTTACTCCATTGGTCGTGCGGTACTGGCGAACCTGACTGCCGGGCGTACGGTGCAGGGGGCAAGTACCCTGACCCAGCAGCTGGTGAAAAACCTGTTCCTCTCCAGCGAGCGCTCTTACTGGCGTAAAGCCAACGAAGCGTACATGGCCGTGCTGATGGATGCGCGCTACAGCAAGGATCGCATTCTTGAGCTGTACATGAACGAGGTGTACCTCGGTCAGAGCGGTGACAACGAGATCCGCGGCTTCCCGCTGGCGAGCCTGTACTACTTTGGTCGTCCGGTAGAAGAGCTGAGCCTTGACCAGCAGGCGCTGCTGGTGGGCATGGTGAAAGGCGCGTCGATCTACAACCCGTGGCGTAACCCGAAACTGGCGCTGGAGCGACGTAACCTGGTGCTGCGTCTGCTGCAACAACAGCAGGTGATTGACCAGGAGCTGTACGACATGCTGAGCGCGCGTCCGCTGGGCGTTCAGCCGCGCGGTGGGGTGATCTCTCCGCAGCCTGCCTTTATGCAGATGGTGCGTCAGGAGTTGCAGTCTAAGCTCGGGGATAAAGTGAAAGATCTCTCCGGCGTGAAGATCTTTACCACCTTTGACTCCGTGGCACAGGACGCCGCAGAAAAAGCGGCGGTAGAAGGTATTCCGGCGCTGAAAAAGCAGCGTAAGCTGAGCGATCTGGAAACCGCGATGGTAGTGGTTGACCGTAACACCGGCGAAGTTCGTGCCATGGTGGGCGGTGCTGAGCCGCAGTTTGCGGGCTATAACCGTGCCATGCAGGCGCGTCGTTCAATTGGTTCACTGGCAAAACCGGCGACCTATCTGACCGCGCTGAGCCAGCCGAATCTTTATCGCCTGAATACCTGGATTGCCGATGCGCCAATTTCCCTGCGCCAGCCTAACGGCCAGGTTTGGTCACCGCAGAACGATGACAGACAGTTCAGCGGCCAGGTCATGCTGGTGGATGCGTTAACCCGCTCGATGAACGTGCCAACGGTTAACCTCGGAATGGCGCTGGGCCTGCCGGCCATTACCGACACCTGGCAGAAGCTGGGGGTACCGAAAGATCAGCTGCACCCGGTGCCAGCGATGATTCTGGGGGCGCTTAACCTGACGCCAATCGAAGTGGCGCAGGCGTTCCAGACCATCGCCAGCGGCGGTAACCGTGCTCCGCTTTCCGCTCTGCGTTCGGTGATTGCCGAAGATGGCTCCGTGCTGTATCAGAGCTTCCCGCAGGCAGAACGTGCAGTTCCGGCGCAGGCGGCCTATATGACGCTGTGGACCATGCAGCAGGTTGTCCAGCGCGGTACAGGCCGTCAGCTGGGAGCGAAGTATCCGGGCCTGCATCTGGCGGGTAAAACCGGGACCACCAACAACAACGTCGATACCTGGTTCGCCGGTATTGATGGTCGTGAAGTGGTCATCACCTGGGTGGGGCGCGATAACAACCAGCCGACCAAACTGTATGGCGCGAGCGGTGCGATGTCGATTTACCAGCGCTACCTGGCCAACCAGTCTCCGGTGCCGCTGAACCTGGTTGCCCCGGAAGATATCGTTGATATGGGCGTGGACGCATCGGGCAACTTTATCTGCGGTGGCGGGATGCGTACGCTGCCGGTCTGGACGACTAACCCGGATGCGCTGTGTCAGCAAAGTCAGCCAGAAGAACCGACAGGTAACCCGTTCGATCAGTCTTCTCAACCCCAGCAGCCGCAGCAACAGCCGCAGCAGCAGAATGAGAAGAAAGACAGCGACGGTGTCGCCGGCTGGATCAAGGACATGTTTGGCGGAAACTAATTAGTTTCCTGAATAAAAGGCCGCTTAAGGATTAAGCGGCCTTTTTTTATGTTTACATTCATTTATATTTAAAATTATTAAATTTAAAATGTAGAATTATTAATTTTTGCTTTTTTTCATCTAAAACAGAGAGTTGTGTCCGATTATTCGGGCATTATCATTTTGCGATCTAGACGTGATGAAGAATAATCTGATTAAATCCTCCCCAGAAATTTACTGACCTCACAGGATATTCCTTAGAGGACTTCCCAACATTTTTGTATATATCAAGAATGGATATCTTCATCATCACATATAAGGATATTGTTATGAGTAAATATGTTGTTTCAACGGTGCTGGCCAGCACGTTTATGGCTGCACTTTCTCTGCCGGTATTTGCAGCGAATGATTCTGGTACGGTAAATTTCGCCGGAAAAATTGTGGCGGATACCTGTGAAATTGATGTTGATGGCTCGGGGTCCAATACTTCCACCGTCACATTTGCAGATACTTATCCTTCTGATTTTGGTACTGACGGTCAGGTCGGGACGTCGAAGGCCTTTAAGATTGAAGTGAAAAAATGTGATCCGCTGGTTGCCAAACTGAACCTCAAGTTCAGCGGCACCACAACGGATGCGGAATACAAGCGCCTGAAGAACGATCTTTCCGGCGCTGGCAATGCGACCAACGTTGGCATCATTGTCAGTAATGAAAATGGGACTAAGGGGGACGTGGTTTTCAACGGATCAGAACCGGAAGCCGGTACCGATGTTGCGAACGATGCCACTGGCGCCACAGCATCTGTCTTTAATTACACCGCGAAAGTTATTCAGGTTGGTGATAACAAACCAACAGCAGGTCACTACTCCTCATCTGCAACGTTCGAGGTTGTTTATCGCTAAATCTATTTTGGCAGCCTGAAAGGGCTGCCTTCTGGAACGTAGTATGAATTATTTATTAAAATTGTTAGGTGGATGTTTGATTATCTCTTGCTGTTCAGTACAGGCAAGTGTGGTTCTCGGTGGCACGCGAATTATTTATCCATCGAATAAATCCGAAGTACAAATAGCACTCAAAAATAAAGACCCTCATACTCGATATCTGGTGCAAAGCTGGGTGAGTTACCCCAACGATGCAAAAGCACCTTTCATCATTACGCCGCCTGTCTATAAATTACAGGAAAATCGTCAGACCCTTTTGCACATCATTTTTACCGGCGATAAAAAAAATCTGCCCGCAGATCGCGAATCTTTATTTCTGGCGAATGTGAAATCCGTCTCGGCGTTATCACCTGACTTAAAAGACAAGAATACGCTGCAATTCGCGATGAAAACGCGTCTGAAGCTGTTCTGGCGTCCTGCTGATTTGAAAGAAACCGATGCGCTACAAGCCTATGAAAAAATCACCTTCCGCCGCCAGGGGAACAAGCTCATTGCGAAAAAACCAACGCCGTTTTACGTCTCCTTTGGCGAGCTGGCCGTGGGCGGGAAAAGTGTCCCTGTGACTGACACAAGAACAACGCCGGGGGCGATTTCAATGATGGTCGCACCTTTCAGCGAGCAATATTTTTCTGTGCCTCAATCTGCAAACGGGCCCGTGACGTGGACTGCTATTAGCGATTTCGGCGCGCAAACCTCCCAGCGCAAGCAGGCTCTTTAAACACACAATGCTGGTACCCTATGTCGTCATCTCCACTCTACAAACAGGTTCTGAAGGGAATCGCGTTAGCGCTGCTCGCGATGATCCAGCCTGTGAGTGCAGATGACGAATTTAACCTGCGGATCCTCGAGATGGACACTCCGCTGGAAAACACCTCAACGCTAAAAAATTTCATTAATGATAATGGCTTACTGCCCGGAAACTTTCTGACGACCATTATGTGGGATCGGGATGTTCTGGATAAACGCACGGTGAGTTGGATCTTGTCTGACGATAAGCAGCGCCTGTTACCGGAGCTGACCAAAGCGGATCTGCGTGCATTAGGGGTAAAAGTCGACACGATCCCGGACATGAAAGATCTGGATGATGCGGTGATAATCGATGACATCTCCCATTTTATTGATAATGCCCGCTACGATTACGACCAGGATAATCAGACCCTCAAGCTGGTGATCCCGCAAAAATACCGCGATCAGGCTGCGGCCGGGGCTATCGAGCCGAAATTCTGGGATGACGGTGCTCCCGCCGCCTGGACAAGCTACCAGTTTAGCGGCTCTCAGCAGCACTATCGTTCTGGTAAAACGTCATCTGCATGGCTTGGCCTGGAGTCGGGGATCAACCTCGGGGCGTGGCGGTTGCGTAACAACAGCACCTGGAGTGACAACGCCGGTTGGGATGCAATCGCCAGTACGCTGCAACGTGATATCAAAACCCTGCAAAGCCAGCTTGAGATAGGCCAGACGTACACTAACGGCGAGCTTTTCGACAGCGTCCAAATGACCGGCGTGAAGCTGGAAACGGATACTTCCATGCTGCCCACCAGCCAGCAGGGGTTTGCCCCCGTGGTGCGTGGTATCGCAAATAGCGATGCAAAGGTCACCATCAGGCAAAACGGCTACACCATTTATCAAAGCAACGTCTCTCCGGGGCCATTTGAGATCCGCGATTTAAGCCAGGTCACATCCGGCCCGGATCTGGAGGTGACGGTGGAAGAGGCCGACGGCAGCGAACACAGCTTCATCCAGGCCAGCGCATCGGTACCGGTGCTACAGCGGGAAGGGGCATTTAAATATTCGCTGGCGGCAGGGCGTTATCGCGGTAATGAAGGTGAGGACGAGCCCCCTTTTCTGCAAGGGACGGTCATTTACGGCCTGCCTTATGGCGTAACAACATACGCCGGCGCGCTCGTTGCATCGTCGTATCAGGCTATGCTGGCGGGAACAGGGGCCGATCTTGGCCGTTTCGGATCGGCATCCGTGGATGTGACCGCCGCCCGTACGGCTTTTGATGATGGACGAGATGATGCCCGCGGGATGTCATGGCGTGCGCAGTATTCCAGGGATATTCCGGATACAGACACCACCGTGACGCTTGCCAGCTACCGTTATTCCACCTCAGGGTTTTATACCTTTCAGGAAGCTGTCGACCAGCGTGACAGCGAGATTGACGATGGGATTTATACCTATCGGCGAACCAATAATCGGCGCAGCCGCATGCAGGTTAATCTTTCCCAACGCGTTTCGGACTGGGGATCGGCTTACCTTAATGGTTATCAGCAGGATTACTGGAACATGGCGGGACACGAGCGCAGCGTCAGTGCGGGGCTAAGCTCCGGCTGGCGCGGTATAACCTGGTCGGTAAGCTACAGCCTGACGCGTACGCCGGACGCCAATACCGATCGGCAAATGGCGTTGATGGTCAACGTACCTCTTTCACGCTGGCTAGCGAACGCATGGTCAACTTACAGCGCCAACACTGCCAGCGGTGGATTCGTTTCGCATCAGGTAGGGATCGGCGGCACGGCACTTGAGAACAATAACCTCAGCTATAACCTCCAGCAGACCTATGCCAGTCAAGATACTGGCTATGGCGGCAGTGTATCCGGGCGCTACCGGGGATCTGCCGGTGATGTCGGGCTGGGGTATAACTACGGGGGCGATAACCGACAGTGGAACTACAGCGCGCAGGGTTCAATTGTTGCGCATGAACATGGAGTAACCCTGGGGCAATCCGTCCGCGACGCCTTTGCCATTGTCCATATCAAAGATGGCGATAACGTCAAAGTACAGAACGGGCGAGGGATCTACACCGATCGCTTTGGTAACGCGATTGTCCCTTCCCTGACGGCCTACCGGAAAAACGGTATTACGGTCAACACCCAGGATCGTGAAGATATTGAAATTGCCGCCGCTACCCAGGATGTTGTCCCAACAAAAGGTGCGGCCATCTCAGCGATTTTTGATGCACGAGTGGGGAAGCGTGCGCTTATCACGCTGCTTTTCCACGGCAAGCCGGTACCTTTCGGCGCCATTGTCACGCAGGAAAGTGCAACGGCTATCGTCGGTGATGAAGGAGAAGTCTGGCTTACCGGTCTGCATGAAGCGGTTTCCCTGAATGTGCAGTGGGGTGACGGGCGCGATCAACGGTGTGCGTGGGCGGGGGATCTCCCTCCCGGGCGCTCAGCAACTATTTTGAAAATGACGGTAAATTGCCAATGAGGCGTAGCAAAGAACTATTCATCAGCGCAATGGCTGGCCTAATCATGCTGTTTTCAGCTCCGGCATTCGCAACTTGTACATTTACGGGAGGCGGAAGTAGCGGGGGAATTGTTACCTTCAACATTCCCGCTGTCATCCAGCTTGAGCCAGACGTTCAGGTCGGTACCATTATTTATGACGCCAGCGTGGAATCAGGTGAAATTGCGCAAAGATGTGATGGTGATTCCGTTCGGGTACGTAGAGGCTATCTCTCATTGAGTGATGCTGATGCGCGTGAAGATGTTTTACCCGGAGTGTATAAAACCAACGTGACCGGGATTGGCATTCGCGTTGCAGCGTCTACAACCCAGTTCCCCAGCTATACCGAAGAAGACATTATCAGGCCGGAAACTTATCTTGGCACGATCAGAAGCTTTTCAACGAATTACAATTTCCGGGCTACCGCTCAGTTGATCGTTATTGGTGAAGTCGAAGAGGGCGATCTTAATACGTCCCTGTTAACCTCACATGAAACTTACGATAACGACGTGATAGGCGAAATTCGCTTTTCACCAACCAGTGTGCACATTACGACAAACACCTGTAACCTGGCGGATAAAAACATCTACGTGCCGCTGGAAACGGTCAATGCGCACGATTTTAACGGTCAGTATTCTGACATCCTGACCGACAGTCGTTTCAGGATTGATATTACGGACTGCGCCGCCGGGACAAAAATTGATTATCAGTTCACCAGTGCAGGGTCGACTGGCGTAACGGATGGCAATATCCTCAATATTGCTACCGGAGACAACGCTGCAAGCGGCGTAGGCATTCAAATCCTCGACAAGAACGATGCGGTGTTACAGTTCGACCAGAGCTACACGGCAATAACCCGTACCCAGGACAACGTCCCGGTTGAGATCCCACTCAAAGCCCGTTACATCAAAACGGGAGAGGTTAAAGCCGGGAAAGTCGACGCCGTCGCGACTTTCGAACTCTTCTATCGTTAAGCCCTCCGGCCCGTTTCGGCGGGCTTTAGCGATCATTTCGCTAACTTCATTAACCCTCTATTTTCATCTGGTTAATTCTTAAACCCTTAAATCTTGTAGGGCCGCATACTGCTTGCTATGCAGCCAACGTTTCGCATATTATTCTGCGGTCATAATAATAATTCTCGTTTACGTTATCATTCACTTTTTCCATCAGAGATCCATCATGGCGCTTTCCAATACTGCTCAGCCAATTAACACGTCGCTGCGTAAAATCGCGGTCGTCGTAGCCACAGCGGTTGCCGGCATGTCTGCTTATGCTCATGCCGCCGAAACCCCGAAAAAAGAAGAAACCATTACTGTTACTGCCGCACCGGCTGCGCAGGAGAGTGCCTGGGGGCCTGCACCGACGATTGCAGCAAAGCGCACTGCAACGGCGACGAAAACCGATACACCGATCGAGAAAACCCCGCAGTCCATTTCCGTGGTCACACGTGAAGAGATGGACATGAAACAGCCGGGGACGGTTAAACAGGCGCTGGCCTACACGCCGAGCGTTTTCGCAACGCGCGGCGCCTCCACGACCTATGACGTGGTTTCTATTCGTGGTTTTACGACCTCCAGTACAGTGAACACCAACCAGTATCTGGACGGTATGAAGCTGCAAGGGGATAACTACTCTGAAGCGTCGATGGACCCATACTTCCTGGAGCGCGTAGAGCTGCTGCGAGGCCCGACGTCCGTACTGTATGGAAAAAGCCACCCTGGCGGCGTAGTGAGTATGGTCAGCAAGCGTCCAACCACGGAACCGTTAAAAGAAATTCAGTTCAAAATGGGGACGGATAACCTGTGGCAGACTGGGTTTGACTTCAGCGACGCGATTGATGATAACGGCGTGTGGTCCTACCGTCTGACCGGCCTGGGACGCAGTGAAAATGCGCAGCAGGAGATGGTGAAGTCTACTCGTTACGCGATTGCGCCGTCTTTCAGCTGGCGTCCTGATGATAAAACCGATTTCACTTTCCTGAGCAACTTCCAGAGCGATCCGGATGCGGGTTACTACGGCTGGCTGCCGCGTGAAGGTACCGTTGTGCCTTACTATGATGCTAACGGAAAGGCGCACAAACTGCCGACCGATTTCAACGAAGGCGATGAAGACAATAAGATCTCCCGTCGTCAGAAAATGGTGGGTTACAGCTTCGCGCATGAATTCAACGACACCTTCACCGTGCGTCAGAATCTGCGTTATACCAAAATCAATACGCTTTACCGTTCAGTTTACGGTAATGGCTATATCGCTCCGGCCCAGATCAGCCGTGCGTACGTGCGCTCAGATGAAGACCTCAACTCGTTCACGGTTGATACACAGCTCCAGTCGAAATTCGCGACCGGTGCCGTTGACCATACGCTGCTGACGGGGGTGGATTACCTTCGTATGCGCAATGATATTGATGCTGACTACGGTACCGCCGATCCGATCAGCATGAACAATCCGCAGCACGGCAATGCGAACGTCAATGTGAACTTCCCGTATGCCATGCTCAATCGTCAGGAGCAGACCGGGCTCTATGCGCAGGATCAGGCGGAATGGGATAAGTGGGTACTCACCATGGGTGGCCGCTATGACTTTGCAAAAACGTCTGCCTTTAACCGTAATAACGGGACCACCGCGGAAATTAACGATCAGGCATTTACCTGGCGCGGGGGGATTAACTACCTGTTCGACAACGGGATTACCCCATACTTCAGCTACAGTGAATCCTTTGAACCGCTCTCTGGCACCACCCAGGGCGGCAAACCGTTCGATCCGGCGCGCGGCAAGCAGTATGAAGCGGGCGTGAAGTATGTTCCGAAAGATCTGCCTGTTGTGGTGACGGCCGCGGTCTATCAGCTGACCAAGAACAACAACCTGACCGCCGATCCGGCGAACCCGACCAGCGGCTTTAGCGTGCAGGGCGGTGAAATTCGCTCCCGTGGCTTTGAACTGGAAGCGAAAGCGGCAGTGTCGGCTAACGTGAACGTGACGGCGGCCTACAGCTACACCGATGCGGAATATACCCACGATACCTGGTATGAAGGTCGTCGTCCGGCAGAAGTACCGCGCAACATGGCATCCCTGTGGGCGGATTACACCTTCCACGAGACGGCGCTGAGTGGCCTGACCGTCGGTGCGGGCGCGCGTTACATCGGTAACACGGTGACGTACTACTCCTCAGCGTCGCCTAAAGCCTATGAGTCCTTTAACGTCGCGGGTTATGCCCTGGCGGATGCGACCGTGAAATACGATCTGGCGCGCTTCGGTCTGCCGGGATCTTCCGTCGGCGTCAACGTGAACAACATCTTTGACCGTGAATACGTCTCCAGCTGCTACAGCGAGTATGCATGCTACTGGGGAGCAGGACGCCAGGTTGTTGCCACCGCGACCTTCCGCTTCTAACCTCTTTATGGGCACGGTTCGCCGTGCCCTTTTTATTTAAGTTGGCTGACATGCAGGATAATAAAACGCAATCCGACTCCACCTTCACGCTTAACAATCTCTCCTTTCGCGTACCCGGGCGCACCTTGCTGCATCCGCTCTCTTTGACGTTTCCCGCAGGTAAAGTTACCGGTTTAATCGGGCACAATGGTTCCGGTAAATCGACGCTGCTGAAGATGCTGGGTCGTCATCAGCCGCCGTCCGAGGGCGACATATTGCTGGATGACCAGCCGCTGGCGAGCTGGAGCAGTAAGGCCTTTGCCCGCAAGGTGGCCTATCTGCCGCAGCAGTTGCCGCAGGCGGAGGGGATGACGGTGCGCGAGCTGGTGGCGATTGGACGTTATCCGTGGCACGGTGCGCTCGGGCGTTTTGGCGTCGCTGACAGAGAGAAAGTGGAAGAGGCGATCGCGCTGGTTGGGTTAAAACCGCTGGCGCACCGTCTGGTGGATAGCCTGTCCGGTGGCGAGCGTCAGCGCGCATGGATCGCGATGCTGGTGGCGCAGGACAGCCGCTGCCTGCTGCTCGACGAACCCACTTCGGCGCTGGATATTGCTCATCAGGTTGACGTCCTGGCGCTGGTGCATCGCTTAAGTCAGCAGCGCGGCCTGACGGTGATTGCCGTTCTGCATGATATCAACATGGCGGCACGCTATTGCGACTACCTGGTAGCGCTGCGCGGCGGTGAAATGATCGCTCAGGGTACCCCTGCCGAACTGATGCGCAGCGAAACGCTGGAACATATCTACGGTATTCCTATGGGCATCCTGTCTCACCCAGCCGGGGCTGCACCCGTGAGCTTTGTCTACTGATGCTGGATTTAACATTCATTAGCCGCCGTCGCCTGCTGACGGCCATGGCGCTCTCACCGCTGCTGTTAAAGATGGGCCCGGCCCGCGCTGCGGCTATCGATCCGCACCGCATCGTGGCGCTGGAGTGGTTGCCCGTCGAACTGATGATGGCGCTTGGCGTGACGCCTTACGGCGTGGCCGATATTCCCAACTACACCCTGTGGGTGAATGAGCCAAAACTGCCGGACTCCGTCATCGACATTGGCCTGCGTACGGAGCCGAACCTTGAGCTTCTCACCCAGATGAAACCGTCTTATTTATTCTGGTCTGCGGGGTATGGCCCGTCGGAAGAGACCATGGCGAAGATTGCGCCCGGACGGGGCTTTTCCTTTAGCGACGGCAAAAAGCCGCTGACCATGGCAAAAAATTCCATCCACGAGATGGCGCAGTTTCTCAACCGTGAGGCTCAGGCGAAAAAACATCTCGATGAATTTGATGCGCTGATTGATTCCCTCAAGCCGCGCTTTGCCCACCGTGGCGATCGGCCTTTGCTGATGGTAACCCTGCTGGATGCCCGCCATATGCTTGTCTTTGGAAATAACTGTCTGTTCCAGGAAGTGCTCGACAGCTTTGGCATTCGCAATGCCTGGGAAGGCGAGATGACATTCTGGGGCAGTACCGCCGTGGGTATTGACCGTCTGGCGGCGTTTCGTGATGTGGACGTGCTGTGCTTCGATCACGGGAACGAGCGCGAGATGCAAACCCTGATGGCGACCCCGCTCTGGCAGGCAATGCCGTTCGTCCGCGAGCAGCGCTTCCTGCGCGCGCCAGCGGTATGGTTCTACGGCGCGACGCTGTCGGCAATGCATTTTGCCCGCGTGCTGGACAATGCACTGGGAGGCAAGGCATGAGCACGCGTATGGCTCGTTTCCCAATGTTGCTGTTAGCGCTCATTTTTCTGGCTGCCCTGATGTTAACCGGCTTTAACCTGAGCACGGCGTTACCGCGCGATCAATGGGCAGCCGCGTTTGCCGCACCGGATATCGATAATATTCAGCAAATGCTGTTCCACTACAGCCTGCTGCCGCGTCTGGCTATCTCCCTGCTGGTCGGGGCGGGACTGGGACTGGTGGGCGTACTGTTTCAGCAGGTGCTGCGTAACCCGCTGGCAGAGCCGACCACGCTGGGCGTGGCGACGGGGGCTCAGCTGGGGATCACCATCACCACTCTCTGGACCCTGCCGGGAGCGTTAACCTCGCAGTTTGCCGCGCTGGCAGGCGCATGTGTGGTCGGTGCGCTGGTCTTTGGCGTGGCCTGGGGAAAACGTCTCTCGCCGGTCACGCTGATCCTCGCGGGGCTGGTCGTCAGCCTCTACTGTGGGGCGATCAACCAGCTGCTGGTGCTGTTTCACCACGACCAGCTGCAAAGCATGTTTATGTGGAGTACCGGCACGCTCACCCAGACCGACTGGAGTATCGTCCAGCGCCTGTGGCCGCAGCTGTTCGGCGGCGTGGTGCTGACGCTGCTGCTGCTGCGTCCGCTGACGTTGATGGGCCTCGATGACGGCGTGGCGCGCAATCTGGGGCTGGCGCTGTCGCTGGCGCGTCTGGCGGCCCTGACCCTGGCGATTGTGCTGAGTGCGTTACTGGTTAACGCCGTCGGCATCATCGGTTTTATCGGCCTGTTTGCGCCGTTGCTGGCAAAAATGCTCGGCGCACGCCGTCTGCTGGCGCGGCTGATGCTGGCTCCGCTGATTGGCGCGCTGATCCTCTGGCTTTCCGACCAACTCATTCTCTGGCTGGCGCGCGTCTGGATGGAAGTTTCCACGGGCTCGGTGACGGCCCTGATCGGCGCGCCGCTGCTGCTGTGGCTGTTGCCGCGCCTGCGCAGCATTAGCGCCCCGGCAATGGATGCCGGCGATAAAGTACATGCCGAACGTCAGTCGGTGGTGTGGTTCAGCCTTGCCGGGCTGGCGGTGCTGGTTATCGCCTCGTTTGCCGCACTCTCGCTGGGACGTGACGCCACGGGCTGGCACTGGGCGATGGGGGATTTGCTGCATGAACTCATGCAGTGGCGCTGGCCGCGGATCTTCTCCGCGCTGATTGCGGGCGTCATGCTGGCGGTGGCCGGCTGTATTATCCAGCGTCTCACCGGCAACCCGATGGCAAGCCCGGAAGTATTAGGGATCAGCTCCGGAGCCGCGTTTGGCGTAGTGTTAATGTTGTTCCTCGTGCCGGGAAATGCGTTCGGCTGGCTGATGCCTGCCGGGAGTATCGGCGCGGCAGTCACGCTGATGATTATCCTGATCGCCTCCGGGCGAGGGGGGTTCTCACCTCACCGCATGCTGCTGGCCGGGATGGCGCTCAGCACCGCGTTTACTATGCTGCTGATGATGTTGCAGGCGAGCGGCGATCCGCGCATGGCGCAGATCCTGACCTGGATTTCCGGTTCAACGTACAACGCCACCGGCAGTCAGGTGGTGCATACCGGGATTGTGATGATCGTGCTGCTGGCGATTGTGCCGCTGTGCCGTCGCTGGATGACCATTCTGCCGCTGGGTGGAGATACCGCCCGCGCGGTCGGGGTGGCGCTGACGCCAACGCGTATCGCCCTGTTGCTGCTGGCCGCGTGCCTGACGGCGACGGCCACCATGACTATCGGCCCGCTCAGTTTTGTCGGATTAATGGCGCCGCACATCGCCCGTATGATGGGCTTCCGCAGGACTTTGCCGCATATCGTGATCTCTGCGCTGACGGGCGGAGCGATCCTGGTTTTTTCTGACTGGTGCGGAAGGATGGTGCTGTTCCCGTATCAGATCCCGGCGGGCCTGCTGTCGACCTTTATCGGCGCGCCGTACTTTATATATCTGTTGAGAAAGCAGAGTCGGTAATAAAAGTAAACGGCAATCCTTAGATTGCCGTTTTCGTGTTTGCTCCCTCTCCCAAGGGAAGATGGAGAACATCGTAGGCCGGGTAAGCGTTAGCGCCACCCGGCAATGCCCTTAGAGCTTCGCAAACACCTTACGCGCTGCGTCGATGGTGTTATTGATATCTTCTTCGCTGTGCGCCACGGACATAAAGCCCGCTTCAAACGCTGACGGCGCAAGATACACGCCTTCTTCCAGCATCAGATGGAAGAAGCGTTTGAAGCGTTCCACGTCGCATTTCACCACGTCCTGATAGCAGGTCACGGTTTTCGCATCGGTGAAGAAAATCCCGAACATCCCGCCGACGTGGTTTACCACCAGCGGAATACCCGCGTCTTCTGCGGCTTCCAGCAGGCCGTTTGCCAGCTGCGTCGTCCGGTCCGTCAGGGTTTCGTGGATACCCGGCTGCGCCACTTCGGTCAGACAGGCAAAGCCCGCCGCCATCGCAATCGGGTTACCGGAGAGCGTACCCGCCTGGTAAACCGGACCGGTTGGCGCCAGCGCGTCCATCACGTCCTTACGGCCGCCAAACGCGCCGACAGGCATGCCGCCGCCAATGATTTTGCCGAGGCAGGTCAGATCCGGCTCAACGCCGTAGTATGACTGCGCCCCCGCCAGCGCGACGCGGAAACCGGTCATCACTTCGTCGATGATCAGCAGCGCGCCGAACTCATCGCACAGCGCGCGCAGGCCCGGCAGGAAATCCGGCTGCGGTGGAATACAGTTCATGTTGCCCGCCACCGGTTCAACGATGATGCAGGCGATCTCCTGCGGATACTGCTCGAACGCGGCGCGAACGGTGTTCAGATCGTTATAGGTGCAGGTCAGCGTGTGTTTCGCGAAATCAGCCGGCACCCCCGGGGAGTTCGGTTGACCGAGCGTCAGCGCGCCGGAACCGGCTTTTACCAGCAGGCAGTCGGCGTGGCCGTGATAACAACCTTCGAACTTGATGATCTTGTCACGACCGGTAAAACCGCGCGCCAGACGGATAGCGCTCATGGTCGCTTCGGTACCGGAGTTCACCATACGCACCATGTCCATCGTTGGCACCAGCTCGGTGACCAACTCCGCCATTTTGACTTCCATCTCGGTTGGCGCGCCGAAGCTCAGGCCGCGCTGAGCGGCTTCAATCACCGCGTTGCGGATCGCCGGGTGGTTGTGCCCCAGTACCATCGGGCCCCAGGAGCCGACGTAATCGACATAGGCTTTACCATCCACATCATACAGATATGCCCCATCCGCACGTTCGATAAACAGCGGGGTGCCACCCACGCCGGTAAAGGCGCGCACGGGTGAATTCACGCCGCCTGGGATAAGCTCGCGGGCTGCGCTGTAGAGGTTTTCAGACTTGCTCATGGCGTCGTTCCTGGTTCGTAGAAATAAGTTAAGGCAACTATTCTAAGTGATTCGGAAGAGGTTATAAAATTTTTGGCCCTCAGAAGGCTTAACAATTGTTAAGTATTTTTCAGGGGACGAGGGGATTGTCTCTGGTAGAATCCCTGCGGCCTTTTGTATGACGAAACAGAACAGGTAATGAACGAGAACACACCTTCTTTTGAACAACAACAGTTTACGCGCGCGAAGCACCGGGTCAGTATCCGGCGGCTGCTCAACCGTGACAAAACCCCGTTAGCCATTCTGCTGGCAGCCGCCGTGGTCGGTACGCTGGCCGGGCTGGTGGGGGTCGCATTCGAGAAAGCGGTCAACGCGGTGCTCAACTGGCGCATAGGTACCGTCGCCAGCTTTGCCGATCGGGAATGGCTGGTCTGGGTGTGGGCCTTTGGCCTTTCGGCGCTGTTTGCCATGGTGGGGTATTTTCTGGTGCGTAAATTCGCACCTGAAGCAGGTGGCTCGGGGATCCCTGAAATTGAGGGGGCGCTGGAGGAACTACGCCCGGTTCGCTGGTGGCGGGTGCTTCCTGTGAAATTTATCGGCGGGATGGGAACCCTCGGGGCGGGCATGGTGCTCGGTCGGGAAGGGCCAACGGTACAGCTGGGCGGTAACGTCGGGCGCATGGTCGGCGATCTGTTCCGTATGCGCAGCGCCGAAGCACGACATACACTGCTGGCGACGGGGGCCGCAGCGGGGCTGTCTGCGGCGTTTAACGCGCCGCTGGCGGGTATCCTGTTTATCATTGAAGAGATGCGCGCCCAGTTCCGCTACAACCTGATCTCCATTAAAGCGGTGTTTACCGGCGTGATTATGTCGAGCATTGTCTTTCGCGTCTTTAACGGCGAAGGAGCGGTGATTGAAGTTGGCAAGCTGACCAATGCGCCGGTCAATACTTTATGGCTGTATCTGGTTCTTGGGATGATTTTTGGCGTCGTCGGCCCGCTTTTTAACACCCTGATTTTACGGGCGCAGGATATGTTTCAGCGCATCCATGGCGGAAATACCACGAAATGGGTGCTGGTGGGAGGCCTGCTTGGCGGCGTGTGCGGGATCCTCGGTTTCATCGAACCGAATGCGGCGGGCGGCGGTTTCGGCCTGATTCCCATTGCCGCGGCGGGGAATTTCAGCGTAGGCCTGCTGCTGTTTATGTTTATTTCTCGCGTCATCACTACGGTATTGTGCTTCTCCTCCGGCGCACCGGGCGGCATTTTCGCTCCGATGCTGGCACTGGGAACGCTGCTGGGTACGGCGTTCGGGATGGCGGCGGCGGCAGGTTTCCCGGCCTACCATCTGGATGCGGGGACGTTTGCGGTTGCGGGAATGGGGGCGCTGCTGGCGGCCTCCCTGCGCGCGCCGCTGACCGGGATCGTACTGGTGCTGGAAATGACCGACAATTACCAGCTCATTTTGCCAATGATCATTACCTGTCTCGGCGCGACACTATTAGCCCAATTCCTGGGTGGAAAACCGCTATACTCCACCATTCTTGCCCGTACCCTGGCGAAACAGGAAGCTGAACAGGCCCTGAAGCAGAATACTTGAATGAATTACCAGGGTATTAGATAATGACAAAAAGAATTGGGTGATTTTTGCCCAATAGCAGTCGCAGTATTCATGGGAGCATAAGATGAGTGATGACGTAGCGTTGCCGCTGGAATTTACCGAAGCAGCAGCGAAAAAAGTGAAAACCCTGATTGCCGACGAGGACAATCCGGATCTGAAACTGCGTGTTTATATTACCGGCGGCGGCTGTAGTGGCTTCCAGTATGGTTTTACCTTTGACGATCAGGTTAACGATGGTGATATGACTATCGAGAAACAGGGCGTCGCGCTGGTGGTTGACCCGATGAGCCTGCAATATCTGGTGGGCGGTTCAGTGGACTACACTGAAGGTCTGGAAGGTTCGCGCTTTGTGGTGACTAACCCGAATGCGACCAGCACCTGCGGGTGTGGTTCTTCGTTCAGTATTTAAGCCTGAACGCAGATTGTAGGCCCGGTAAGCGAAGCGCTACCGGGCTTATAAACGACGCCTATCTTGAATTTTCATCCAGCGCAAACGTCGGCAGCTTCAGGTGCCAGCGTATCGCCGCTAAACGGATCACCAGCGTGACCACCATCCCCAGCATCGCCGCATTCTCCAGCGGGACAGCAAAGGTGTAATACGCCGTGGCGTGAACAATCCCCCCGATGATACAGGCCGTCGCGTAGATTTCCGTTCGCAGGATCATCGGGACTTCTCGCGCCAGTATGTCGCGAATAATCCCTCCGCCCACGCCGGTTAACACGCCCATACAGATCGCCACCAGCGGGCCAGTCCCGGCAATAAAGGCTTTATTCACGCCTATTCCCACAAAGACCGCCAGACCGACGGCATCCAGCACCGGCAATATCCATTTTGGCAGTCTGCGAGGCTGACGAACCAGCACGATGGTTAACAGGCAGGTGACCATCGCCACCACCAGATCCGTGGGATCTTTTACCCAAAATACCGGGCCATTTGCCAGCGCCATATCGCGGATCGTTCCGCCTCCCACCGCCGTAACAACGCCGAGTACCAGTACGCCAAAAGGGTCCATGCGCAGTTTTCCGGCAAGCAAAACGCCGGAGATAGCAAAAACGGCTGTGCCAAGAATATCCAGCCAATACACGAGCATCGTTAAATCCTCGAAGGGGGTATTTATCTGTTTGAGTGACTCTCTGCCAGTTCGGCGCAGAGTTGTTTTGCGGCGAGGATAATACGCGGGCTGGCGCGTTCAAACCAGTCGCTGTTGAGTGCGATGACCGGAATTTTAAGCTGCCGATGCCAGAATTGTTCTATTTTAGGAATCTCGCTCGCATTTCCGACCACCACAATGGCCTGCGGTTGTCGCGCAAGAACCTGCTCACGACTGACCTGGGGCCAGGGAACCCGGCTTTCGGCAAAGATATTTTCACCTCCACAGGTTTCAAGCACCTGGTTCTGGATCGAGCCTTTCCCGGTAGTGAACAGCGGCTGGCTGCCAAATTGCAGAAAAACGCGTTGTTTCGGTTGCGTGCCGTATCGGGCTTTTAGCGCGGCATAGTCGTTGAGCATCTGCTGTGCAGCCTGCCCGGCGCGTTGGGGGGTAGGGCTGAAAGGCGCGAGGTCACGGAGGGTTTGCGCCACCTGTTCGATGCTCACCGCGTCCACCCATTTCACCGTTATTCCCAGCGAAGAGAGCTGGTTCACCTGCCGTTCGGCATTACCGCCGCGCCAGGCGAGGACCAGATCGGGCTTTAGCGCCACGATGCGTTCCAGGTTCATTCCCTGCCAGGTGGCAACCTGTTCGATATGGGCGGCCTGCGGTGGATAATCGGAAAAGCTGCTCACCGCAACGGGCGTGATCCCGGCGGCAAACGCCAGTTCCGTATTGGCAGGAGAGAGAGTGATCACCCGCGGCGCGGCGATGAGCCAGGCCGGAGCGAGCAGAAGCAGGGCGACCAGCGCCCTGAATGACACCTTACCCACGCGCCAGTTTCTGCACCAGGGTTTCCACCATCACGGTGGACTGTTTCGCCGCAACGGCCAGGAATTCGTCGAAGCTGATGTGGGACTGCTGGTCCGCCACGTCAGAGATAGCGCGAACGACCACGAACGGCACGCTGAAGTTATGGCATACGTGCGCGATGGCCGTGGCTTCCATCTCAACGGCCACAGCCTGCGGGAAGTTATGACGGATTTTCGCCAGACCGACAGAGCCGTTGATAAAGGCATCGCCGCTGACGATCAGGCCACGCACCGCATTGAGGTTCAGCTCGTTAATGCAGCTTTCAGCGGCGGCAATCAGCTTATCATCCGCTTTAAACCCGGCCGGGCAGCCCGGAAGCTGACCATATTCGTAGCCGAATGCGGTGACATCTGCATCGTGGTAACGCGCTTCGTCGGAAACCACGATATCGCCCACTTTCAGCGTCGGCGCCAGACCGCCCGCAGAACCCGTATTAATGATAACGTCAGGCTTGCAGCGCTCAAGCAGCAGGGTCGCGCCCAGTGCCGCTGCAACTTTACCGATGCCTGATTTCAGCAGAGCCACGTCAACACCGTTCAGCTGGCCGGTGTAGATCTCACAGCCACCGAGGGAGAGGGTCTGACGGTTCTCAATTTTGTCACGCAGCAGCGTAACTTCTTCTTCCATTGCACCAATAATGCCGATTTTCATAGATTTACTCGCGATGTGCCTTGTTAAGATGCATAGTCTATCATGCGGTTAAGGGGAAACGCATTCTCACGCGGGGGAGCACATGGCACCAATCGATTTTCGCACCAAAATTAACTGGCACCGACGTTTCCGTTCGCCACAGGGCGATAAGAGCGAACATGAGATCCTGCGCATTTTCGAAAGCGATCGCGGACGCATCATCAACTCGCCCGCCATCCGTCGGTTACAGCAAAAAACCCAGGTGTTCCCGCTGGAGCGTAACGCTGCGGTGCGTACGCGGTTAACGCACTCCATGGAAGTGCAGCAGGTGGGGCGCTACATTGCGAAAGAGATCCTCAGCCGCCTTAAAGAGCAACGTCTGCTGGAAACCTACGGACTGGATGAACTGACCGGGCCGTTCGAAAGCATCGTTGAGATGGCCTGCCTGATGCACGATATCGGCAATCCTCCCTTTGGTCATTTCGGCGAGGCCGCCATCAATGACTGGTTTAAACAGCGGCTTTTTCCCTCTGACGCCATAAGCCAGCCGCTCAGCGATGACCGCTGTGTGGTACGCGATTTATGCCTGCGTGAAGGCGAAGATAGCCTGAACGATCTGCGCCGTAAGGTGCGCCAGGATCTGTGTCATTTCGAAGGTAACGCGCAGGGGATCCGTCTGGTGCACTCCCTGATGCGGATGAATCTGACCTGGGCCCAGGTGGGCTGTATTCTTAAATACACGCGTCCCGCATGGTGGACCGGAGAAACGCCCGCCACGCATAGCTACCTGATGAAAAAACCGGGCTATTACTTATCGGAAGAAGCATACATCGCGCGGTTGCGTAAAGAACTGTCTCTGACCCCTAATGGCCGTTTTCCATTGACATGGATTATGGAAGCGGCTGATGACATTTCTTATTGCGTGGCCGATCTGGAAGACGCGGTGGAAAAAAGAATATTCAGCGTCGAGGAGCTGTATCAGCATCTTCATGATGCCTGGGGAGAGCATGAAAAAGGTTCTCTGTTTGCGCAGGTCGTCGAGAATGCCTGGGATAAATCGCGTTCAAATTCGCTGAGCCGCAGTACCGAAGATCAGTTCTTTATGTATTTGCGGGTGAACACGCTGAATAAACTGGTGCCGTATGCGGCCGCCCGTTTCATTGATAATTTGCCGATGATATTTAGCGGGGAATTTAATCACGCCCTGCTGGAAGATGAGAGCAGTTTTAGTCAGCTTCTTGAATTATATAAAAACGTGGCTGTTCGCCATGTTTTCAGCCACCCGGATGTCGAACAGCTGGAGCTGCAAGGATACCGGGTTATCAGCGGGTTGCTGGAGATTTATGGCCCGCTGCTCCAGCTGACGGTCGATGAGTTTAGCGAGCTGGCAAATAATGAACGTGTTCGCCGCCTGCCGATTGAATCTCGTCTCTATCAGAAGCTTTCAACCCGCCACCGGCTGGCATACATTGAAGCCGTCAGTAAAATAGATCGCCATTCTTCCCAATGGCCAGTCATGGAATATTATTATCGCTGTCGTCTTATCCAGGACTATATCAGCGGGATGACAGATTTGTATGCCTGGGATGAATACCGCAAGCTTATGGCCGTTGAATAAGCCATGAGTTTTGTAAAGACGACCAATAAATTTTTACTTTTTCCATAAACTTAATCCCGGAACTAAGCGGTATAAAACGAATCTGAGTTACACAGCAATTTTGCGTTATCTGGTAAATCGAGATTGAGAAACATGAAAAAAACCACATTAGCAATGAGTGCACTGGCTCTGAGTTTAGGTTTAGCGCTGTCCCCTCTGGCGATGGCGGCCGAGACAGCTTCCTCGGCAGCGACTGCGCAGCAGATGCCAAGCCTGGCCCCGATGCTCGAAAAAGTGATGCCATCGGTGGTGAGTATTAACGTTGAGGGCAGCACGACCGTCAATACGCCGCGTATGCCGCGTAATTTCCAGCAGTTCTTCGGCGATAATTCGCCATTCTGCCAGGACGGTTCGCCATTCCAGAGCTCCCCGTTCTGTCAGGGCGGCGGCGCAGGGGATGACGGCATGGGCGGCGGCCAGCAGCAGAAATTCATGGCACTCGGCTCGGGCGTGATTATTGATGCAGCGAAAGGCTACGTGGTGACCAATAACCACGTGGTAGATAATGCTAACACCATTAAGGTGCAGATGAGCGATGGCCGTAAATTCGATGCCAAAGTGGTTGGTAAAGACCCGCGCTCCGACATCGCGCTGATTCAAATCCAGGATCCGAAGAACCTGACGGCGATTAAGCTTGCCGACTCTGACGCGCTGCGCGTGGGTGACTACACCGTCGCCATCGGTAACCCATTTGGTCTGGGCGAAACCGTGACCTCGGGTATCGTCTCTGCGCTGGGACGTAGCGGCCTGAATGCGGAAAACTATGAAAACTTCATTCAGACGGATGCGGCCATTAACCGTGGTAACTCCGGCGGTGCGCTGGTTAACCTGAACGGTGAGCTGATCGGTATCAACACCGCTATCCTGGCACCGGACGGTGGCAACATCGGTATCGGCTTTGCTATCCCGAGCAACATGGTGAAAAACCTGACTGCGCAGATGGTGCAATATGGACAGGTGAAACGCGGTGAGCTGGGGATCATGGGTACCGAACTGAACTCCGAGCTGGCGAAAGCGATGAAAGTGGACGCTCAGCGCGGCGCATTCGTAAGCCAGGTCATGCCGAACTCTTCGGCGGCGAAAGCCGGCATTAAAGCGGGTGACGTGATCACCTCTCTGAACGGTAAGCCGATCAGCAGCTTTGCCGCCCTGCGTGCGGAAGTGGGTTCTATGCCAATCGGCAGTAAAGTGACCCTCGGCCTGCTGCGTGAAGGTAAGCCGGTTAACGTGAGCCTGGAACTGCAACAAAGCAGTCAGAATCAGGTCGATTCCAGCACCATCTTCAGCGGTATTGAAGGTGCCGAGATGAGCAACAAAGGGGCAGATAAAGGCGTGGTGGTGAACAACGTGAAAGCGAACTCACCTGCTGCCCGTATCGGCCTGAAAAAAGGTGATGTGATCATGGGCGCTAACCAGCAGCCGGTGAAAAACATCGCTGAACTGCGCAAAATTCTCGACAGCAAGCCTTCTGTGCTGGCGCTGAATATTCAGCGTGGTGATACCTCTATTTATCTCCTGATGCAGTAATCTTCTTAAGCCCCTGTTCGCAGGGGCTTTCTCTTTTCTGTGACCTTTCCCACAACTCCATACATCTCTCTCTGCCTCTGGGCATCTGCACAATGCAGCCTTAGCTGAACTTCCCTATGCTTGAGCTCTGCTCACGGGAGGGTTATATGGCTGGCTGGCATCTTGATACCAAAATGGCGCAGGATATCGTGGCGCGAACCATGCGCATCATTGATACCAATATCAACGTAATGGATGCCCGCGGGCGCATTATCGGCAGCGGCGATCGTGAGCGTATTGGGGAATTGCACGAAGGGGCGTTGCTGGTGCTCTCTCAGGGGCGCGTGGTCGACATCGATGACGCCGTGGCGAAACATCTGCACGGGGTCCGTCAGGGGATCAACCTGCCGCTGCGTCTGGAAGGAGAGATTGTTGGCGTTATCGGTCTGACCGGCGACCCTGAATCGCTGCGTAAATACGGTGAGCTGGTCTGCATGACGGCGGAGATGATGCTGGAGCAGTCGCGTCTGATGCACCTGCTCGCCCAGGACAGCCGCCTGCGTGAAGAGCTGGTGATGAATTTGATTCAGGCTGAGGAGCACACGCCTGCCCTGAGCGAATGGGCGCAGCGTCTGGGTATCGACCTGAATCAGCCGCGCGTGGTCGCCGTTATTGAGGTGGATAGCGGCCAGCTTGGTGTGGACAGCGCCATGGTGGAGCTACAGCAGCTGCAAAACATGCTGGCGACGCCGGAGCGTAACAACCTGGTGGCGATTGTCTCTTTGACGGAAATGGTGGTGCTCAAGCCTGCGCTTAATCAGTTTGGTCGCTGGGACGCGGAAGATCATCGTCGCCGCGTTGAGCTGCTAATCGAGCGCATGAAGGAGAACGGACAGCTCCGTTTTCGCGTCGCGCTGGGAAATTACTTTACCGGGCCGGGAAGCATCGCTCGTTCATGGCGAACGGCGCGCACCACCATGATGGTGGGTAAACAGCGCATGCCGGAGAGCCGCAGTTATTTCTATCAGGATCTGATGCTGCCGGTCCTGCTCGACAGCCTGCGCGGCGGCTGGCAGGCCAACGAGCTGGCGCGTCCGCTGGTGCGTCTGAAAGCAATGGACAACAACGGGCTGCTGCGCCGCACGTTGCAGGCGTGGTTCCGGCATAACGTGCAGCCGCTGGCAACGTCAAAAGCGCTGTTTATTCACCGTAATACGCTGGAGTATAGGCTAAACCGGATCTCGGAACTGACGGGGCTGGATTTAGGGAATTTTGACGACCGGCTACTGCTGTATGTGGCGTTGCAGCTGGATGAACAGAGATGATGCTGTTTGCCGGGTGGCGGCTTCGCCTTACCCGGCCTACATGTGTTCGTAGGCCCGGTAAGCGAAGCGCCACCGGGCAATAAAACGGCTCATTTGTTACGCGTCAATTTCTCAAGATCCGCTTCAATCTCGCTGATCTTATTGGTGACTACGCTTTCCAGGTGACGCAGGTCGTCAAGGATCTTACGTTTCAGATCGACTTCGCTGCGATCGCGCTGGCAGATTTGATCGAGTTCGTCGATCACGTAGCGCAGGTTAGGGCTGATTTCCTGTACTTCTTTATATCCCTGACCGATACCGTCAGCGACAACGGTCTTACGCTGGCGAGGGTATTTAAACTTCACGCTTTTGGCGAAGAACTCTCCTTTGTCCTTGTGAAAATAGATTTTCAAAATATCGTTATTGGCTTCCTGGCGGAGACTATAACGATCAATTTCATCAGGATTGGTAATGCCCAGACTTTTCAGATTATCGTACATAGCGGTACCCTTGATCTCAACATAACCTATGAATAATTAACGAAAAAATCTATTTTCGCCACCTTCGGATATAAAAAAAGCGGGGTTGCCCCCGCTTTTTGTTATACCCGATTAATCGATGGTGCGCAGCAGTTCATTGATGCCCACTTTACCGCGCGTTTTCGCGTCCACTTTTTTCACGATGACCGCGCAATACAGGCTGTATTTGCCATCTTTAGACGGCAGGTTGCCGGAAACCACAACGGAACCGGCTGGAACGCGGCCGTAGTGAATTTCACCGGTTTCGCGATCGTAAATACGGGTGCTCTGGCCAATATAAACGCCCATGGAGATCACAGAACCTTCTTCGACGATCACGCCTTCAACCACTTCGGAACGTGCGCCGATGAAGCAGTTGTCTTCGATGATGGTTGGGTTAGCCTGAAGTGGCTCCAGAACGCCACCGATGCCCACACCGCCGGACAGGTGAACGTTTTTACCGATCTGCGCGCAGGAGCCGACGGTAGCCCAGGTGTCCACCATGGTGCCTTCGTCAACGTAGGCGCCGATGTTCACGTAGGATGGCATCAGCACGGTGTTGCGTGCGATGAAGGCACCCTGACGAACGGCCGCCGGTGGTACTACGCGGAAGCCCTCTTTCTGGAAGCGCGCTTCGTCGTAATCCGCAAATTTCATTGGCACTTTATCGAAGTAGCGGCTTTCTGCTCCGTCGATAACCTGGTTATCGTTGATACGGAAAGAGAGCAGCACAGCTTTCTTCAGCCATTGATGAGTAACCCACTGACCGTCGATTTTTTCTGCCACGCGCAGCGCGCCGGAATCCAGCAGGGAAATAACCTGGTTTACCGCTTCACGGGTCACGGTATCCACATTTGCCGGAGTGATGTCGGCGCGACGCTCAAAAGCGGACTCAATAACGTTCTGTAACTGCTGCATTGTTTACTCTTTCCATTTCACTAAAAAACACGTCACCCTTTATCGTTTGGATTGAGGGCTGCTGTCAACCGTTGTTGCACTTCAAGTTGCAGGTCATTATTAAGGGCACGCCGGTCGGCCGTCGCGATTATAAATAAATCTTCTACTCGTTCGCCAATGGTTGTAATTCGGGCGCCGTGAAGCGAAATTCCCAGATCGGCAAAAACCTGACCGACGCGGGCGAGCAGCCCTGGCTGGTCGAGCGCAATCAGCTCAAGGAACGATTTACGGTCGGTATGGGTCGGCAGGAAATTGACCTCGGTATCGACGGTAAAGTGGCGCAGTTTTGCCGCCTGACGACGCGGCTGCGGAGGTTGCCAGCTGCGCTGCGTAATCGCCTGCTCGAGGCCAAAGCGTATCCCCTCATGCCTGTCCGACGACAGCGGGCTGCCGTCCGGCTCCAGCACAATAAAGGTGTCCATCGCCATGCCGTCGCGGGTGGTAAAAATCTGCGCGTCGTGCACGCTCAGGTTACGCCTGTCCAGCTCGGCACAGACCGCTGCAAACAAATAAGGCCGGTCCGGGCTCCAGATGAAAATTTCCGTCCCGCCGCGCGTGGCCTGCGGGCTGAGCAGAATCATCGGTTTTGTCAGGTCGTGCTTCAGCAGATGCCGGGCGTGCCAGGCAAGCTGGTTTGGGCTGTGGCGCACAAAGTAGTTGGCGCGACAGCGCGCCCAAATCTGATGCAGTGCCTCTTCGTTGATGTTATCCATGCGCAGCAGGGCCAGCGCCTGCAACTGATGGTGGCGCACACGCTCGCGCATGTCGGGGGTGTTCTGCATCCCGCGACGCAACTGTTTTTCGGTGGCGAAGTAGAGTTCGCGCAGCAGGCTCTGCTTCCAGCTGTTCCACAGGGTTTCGTTGGTGGCGCAGATATCGGCTACCGTCAGGCAGACCAGGTAGCGCAGGCGGTTCTCCGTTTGCACTTCCTCGGCGAACTGCTTGATCACTTCCGGATCCTGAATATCACGACGCTGAGCGGTAACTGACATCAGCAGATGATGGCGAACCAGCCAGGCGATAAGCTGCGTTTCACGCGAGTTCAGGCCGTGCAGCTCGGCAAATTTCAGCACGTCCTGGGCACCGAGCACGGAGTGGTCGCCGCCGCGACCTTTGGCGATATCATGGAACAGGGCGGCGATCAGGATCAGCTCCGGGTGCGCCAGACGTGGCCACAGATCAACGCACAGCGGATGGCGGGATCGCGTCTCTTCTTTAGCGAAGCTTTCCAGCTTCAGCATGACGCGGATCGTGTGCTCATCTACCGTATAGGCGTGAAACAGGTCGAACTGCATCTGCCCGACAATATGCGACCACTGGGGCATATAGGCCCACAATACGCTGTGACGGTGCATCGGCAGCAGACCGCGGCTGACGGCGCCCGGATGACGAAGCATGCTCATGAACAGCGAGCGCGCCTCCGGGATGTAACACAGCGGCTGCTTCAGATGGCGTCGTGCATGGCGCAGATGACGCAGGGTGGTGGAGTAGATCCCGGTGATCGTGCTGTTGCGCACCATGGTGTAGAACATTCGCAGGATCGCTTCCGGTTCGCGAATGAACAACGTTTCGTCGCGCAGATCGATAAGCGTGCCGCGCAGCTGAAATTCGTCATCAATCGGACGCGGTTTTTCGTCTGCCGTCAGCGCGAGGATCGCCTCATCGAACAGCTGTAACAGCATCTGGTTTAGCTCAGAGACGCGGCGGGTGACGCGGAAGAAATCCTTCATCATTTGCTCGACCGGCTCGTTGCCCTCGCCCTGGTAATTCAGGCGCTGCGCCACGCTGAGCTGTCGGTCAAACAGCAGGCGGTTATCGTAGCGGGTGACTTCCAGGTGCAGGGCAAAACGGATGCGCCACAGCAGATGCAGACACTCATTGAGTTCGTTACGTTCGGCTTCGGTCAGAAAACCAAACCCGACCATTTCGTCCAGTGATGTTGCTCCAAAATGTCGACGGGCGACCCATTGCAGCGTGTGGATATCGCGCAGGCCACCGGGGCTGCTTTTAATATCCGGTTCGAGATTATAGCTGGTACCGTGATAACGCTGGTGGCGCTGGTTTTGTTCTTCGACTTTCGCGGCGAAGAATTTTTCCGAAGGCCAGAAGCCGTCGCTAAAGATGTGCTTTTGCAGTTCGAGGAACAGCGCAACGTCGCCAATCAGCAGGCGGGTTTCAATCAGGTTGGTGGCGACGGTCAGGTCAGATAACCCTTCCAGCAGACACTCTTCCAGCGTGCGTACGCTGTGGCCCACTTCCAGCTTTACGTCCCAAAGCAGGGTCAACAGTTCACCGATTTTCTGCGCCCGATCGTCCGGCAGTTTTTTACGGCTTAAGATCAGCAGGTCGATATCAGAGAGCGGATGCAGTTCACCCCGGCCATAGCCGCCGACCGCAACCAGCGCGACGTCGCTCACCTGGCCGAAACCGTAGTCGATCCACAGACGTTGCAGGAGCTGGTCGATAAATTCGGTGCGCGCTTCAATGAGCTGCTCGGCCGAAACGCCTGCGTCAAATGCGCTACCCAGCCAGCGATGGAAAACTTCCATGTGGGCTTTGATATGCGCGCAGGTCAGCTCATGCGGTGGCCAGACGCCCGGGTTATCAGGCTGGTCGGGGAGGGTGGGAAGTGCTGTGTTAGCATACTGTTCGGGTAAGAGATTACTCATCGTGCGCCACCCATAAGAAAAAGCTATCGCCATTAAAAAAGCCGGCATTCGCCGGCTTCTTATCACTCAATGTTCGTCAGTATCGCCGGGATGGTGTCATCCTTGCGCAACGTCATAATTTCGCAGCCGTTGTCTGTAACCACAATAGTATGCTCGTACTGGGCAGACAAGCTTCTGTCTTTGGTTTTTACCGTCCAGCCATCTTTCATGGTACGGATGCGGTAATCACCCGCGTTGACCATTGGTTCGATAGTGAAGGTCATGCCCTTTTGCAGCACTACGCCGCCGTCGTCTGCATCGTAGTGCAGAACCTGCGGTTCTTCATGGAACACACGACCAATACCGTGACCGCAATATTCGCGCACCACGGAGAAACCTTCCGCTTCCACAAATTTCTGGATTGCGGCGCCGATGGTGCGCAGGCGGATGCCCGGCTTCACCATTTTCAGCGCCAGGTAGAGGCTCTCTTGCGTCACTTTGCACAGACGCTCGCCCAGAATCGTTGGCTTGCCAACGATGAACATCTTAGAAGTGTCGCCGTGGTACTCGTCTTTAATCACGGTCACGTCGATGTTGACGATGTCGCCATCTTTCAGCAGCTTCTCGTCATCCGGAATGCCGTGGCAAACCACTTCATTAATAGAGATGCAGACGGATTTCGGGAAACCGTGATAGCCAAGGCAGGCGGAGACCGCGTGCTGCTCGTTGACGATATAGTCGTTACAGATGCGATCCAGTTCGCCAGTGCTGACGCCCGGTTTCACAAACGGCTCGATCATTTCCAGCACGTCCGCGGCCAGACGACCGGCGACGCGCATCTTTTCAATTTCTTCAGGTGTCTTAATAGAGATAGCCATGTAATCTGTCCATCGGTGTCGATTTTTTCGACAATACTAGTGTAAGTGTTGTCAATGGTATCAGTCAGGCGCACCCCGTGCCAAATTGAGAATCATTAACAGCACACTCCGCCAACAATTATTGGTTTCTGGCCGTGTTTTGTGATATAAAGCGCGCCGGACTTCCGATCCATCTCAGATACACAGGCTGGACGGGAGCGACAAATCTCACTTTGTGTAACAACACACACGTATCGGCACATATTCCGGGGTGCCCTTCGGGGTCGGTAATATGGGATACGTGGAGGCATAACCCCAACTTTCAATATAGAGGTTTTAAACATGGCAACTGTTTCCATGCGCGACATGCTCAAGGCTGGTGTTCACTTCGGTCACCAGACCCGTTACTGGAACCCGAAAATGAAGCCTTTCATCTTCGGCGCACGTAACAAAGTTCACATCATCAACCTTGAGAAGACTGTACCAATGTTCAACGAAGCCCTGGCTGAGCTGAACAAGATCTCTTCCCGTAAAGGTAAGATTCTGTTCGTTGGTACTAAGCGCGCTGCAAGCGAAGCTGTGAAAGATGCTGCTAACAGCTGCGACCAGTTCTTCGTGAACCATCGCTGGTTGGGCGGCATGCTGACCAACTGGAAAACTGTTCGTCAGTCCATCAAGCGCCTGAAAGATCTGGAAACCCAGTCTCAGGACGGTACTTTCGATAAGCTGACTAAGAAAGAAGCGCTGATGCGTACTCGTGAACTGGACAAGCTGGAAAACAGCCTGGGCGGTATCAAAGATATGGGCGGCCTGCCAGACGCGCTGTTCGTAATCGATGCAGACCACGAGCACATCGCAATCAAAGAAGCTAACAACCTGGGTATCCCGGTATTCGCTATCGTTGATACCAACTCCGATCCGGACGGTGTTGACTTCGTTATCCCGGGTAACGACGACGCAATCCGTGCTGTTAGCCTGTACCTGAGCGCTGTAGCTGCTA
Source organism: Enterobacter cloacae complex sp. ECL72 (assembly GCF_019056635.1). Classification (NCBI taxonomy): domain Bacteria; kingdom Pseudomonadati; phylum Pseudomonadota; class Gammaproteobacteria; order Enterobacterales; family Enterobacteriaceae; genus Enterobacter; species Enterobacter cloacae complex sp. ECL72. Next base: position 373,397 of record NZ_CP077659.1, read on the forward strand.
CCGTTCGTGAAGGCCGTTCCCAGGATCTGGCTTCTCAGGCGGAAGAAAGCTTCGTAGAAGCTGAATAATAAGGTTTTACCCCTTATTAGTACCGTGTATGAATAGGGGCCCATTATCGGCCCCTTTTTTCAATTTATACTGTTTGGCTCCCGGCCGGGCAGTTCACATCTCCCGAGGATTTAAGAATGGCTGAAATTACCGCATCCCTGGTAAAAGAGCTGCGTGAGCGTACTGGCGCAGGCATGATGGATTGCAAAAAAGCGCTGACCGAAGCGAACGGCGACATCGAGCTGGCAATCGAAAACATGCGTAAATCCGGTGCGATCAAAGCAGCTAAGAAAGCAGGCAACGTTGCTGCTGACGGCGTGATCATCACCAAAATCGACGGCAACTACGGCATCATTCTGGAAGTTAACTGCCAGACTGACTTCGTTGCTAAAGATGCTGGTTTCCAGGCATTTGCTAACAAAGTTCTGGACGCAGCGGTTGCAGGCAAAATCACTGACGTTGAAATTCTGAAAGCACAGTTCGAAGAAGAGCGTGTAGCGCTGGTTGCTAAAATCGGTGAGAACATCAACATCCGTCGCGTTTCTTCCCTGGAAGGCGATGTTCTGGGCTCTTACCAGCACGGCGCGCGTATCGGTGTTCTGGTTGCGGCTAAAGGCGCTGACGAAGAGCTGGTTAAACAGCTGGCAATGCACATCGCTGCAAGCAAACCAGAATTCGTTAAGCCAGAAGACGTGTCTGCTGAAGTGGTAGAGAAAGAGTACCAGGTTCAGCTGGACATCGCGATGCAGTCTGGTAAGCCAAAAGAAATCGCAGAGAAAATGGTTGAAGGCCGCATGAAGAAATTCACCGGCGAAGTTTCTCTGACTGGCCAGCCTTTCGTAATGGATCCAAGCAAGTCTGTTGCTCAGCTGCTGAAAGAGCACAACGCTGATGTAACTGGCTTCATCCGCTTCGAAGTGGGCGAAGGCATCGAGAAAGTTGAGACTGACTTCGCAGCAGAAGTTGCTGCAATGTCCAAGCAGTCTTAATGATTGAAAAGGAGCCGCCTGAGGGCGGCTTCTTTTTGTCACCCGTCTCACGAAATCAGACAGGCTCCAGTATCGCTGTGCTGATTTGCGACATATCATGTCGCCAGAATTAACCCCATCTTAATCGTTGACAGTCTCAGGAAAGAAACATGGCTACCAATGCAAAACCCGTGTACAAACGCATTCTGCTTAAGCTGAGTGGCGAAGCGCTGCAAGGATCGGAAGGCTTCGGTATTGACGCAAGCATCCTTGATCGCATGGCACAGGAAATCAAAGAACTGGTCGAACTGGGTATTCAGGTTGGCGTGGTCATTGGCGGTGGCAACCTTTTCCGTGGTGCTGGTCTGGCGAAAGCGGGGATGAACCGCGTAGTGGGCGACCACATGGGTATGCTGGCAACCGTGATGAATGGCCTGGCGATGCGTGATGCGCTTCATCGCGCCTATGTGAACGCTCGCCTGATGTCCGCTATTCCTTTGAATGGCGTATGCGATAACTACAGCTGGGCAGAGGCCATCAGCCTGCTGCGCAACAACCGCGTGGTGATCCTCTCCGCCGGTACGGGTAACCCGTTCTTTACCACCGATTCCGCAGCCTGCCTGCGCGGTATCGAAATCGAAGCCGATGTGGTGCTGAAAGCGACCAAAGTAGATGGCGTGTTTACTGCCGACCCGGCAAAAGATCCTTCAGCGACCATGTACGATCAGCTGACCTACAGCGAAGTGCTGGAAAAAGAGCTGAAAGTGATGGATCTTGCCGCCTTTACTCTGGCTCGTGACCACAAACTACCGATCCGTGTCTTCAATATGAACAAGCCTGGCGCGCTGCGTCGCGTTGTTATGGGCGAAAAAGAAGGCACTTTGATCACGGAATAATTTCCGTCGGCGATAAATACAGGTAAGATTCCGCTTTATTTCGACGTGGTATCTTACCCGGGCGCGCCTTTGGCGTTGTCATGAATTAAACGCGACTATACTTAGCACACCTGTAGCGCTGTGCTGGCGGATAGTCTGCCTGAGACAAGTTTTCAAGGATCCGTAACGTGATTAACGACATCAGAAAAGATGCTGAAGTACGCATGGAAAAATGCGTAGAAGCGTTCAAAAACCAAATCAGCAAAATCCGTACTGGCCGTGCTTCCCCAAGCCTGCTGGATGGCATCATCGTAGAATATTACGGTACGCCAACGCCTCTGCGTCAGCTGGCGAGCGTGACGGTAGAAGATACCCGTACCCTGAAAATCAACGTGTTCGACCGCTCAATGAGCCCGGCCGTTGAAAAAGCAATCATGGCATCTGACCTGGGTCTGAACCCAAGCTCAGCCGGCGCGGATATTCGCGTTCCACTGCCTCCGCTGACGGAAGAGCGTCGTAAAGACCTGATCAAAGTAGTTCGTGGTGAAGCTGAGCAGGGTCGTGTTTCCGTACGTAACGTGCGTCGCGATGCGAACGATAAAGTGAAAGCCCTGCTGAAAGAAAAAGAGATCAGCGAAGACGACGATCGTCGTTCTCAGGACGACATTCAGAAAATGACCGACGCGGCCATCAAGAAAATTGATGCGGCGCTGGCAGAAAAAGAAGCGGAACTGATGCAGTTCTGATTTTCGCTGTACACTGATAAACGCCGTTCAGAAGGACATTGAGTCTTGCTGGCGGCGTTTTGCTTTTATCTGGTCTAACTTTTGGGCATCTCATGAAGCATCTCACTCTCCTCGGCTCGACTGGCTCTATCGGTTGCAGCACTCTCGACGTTGTACGTCATAATCCTGACAGCTACACCGTGGCCGCGCTTGTGGCCGGAAAAAACGTGCAGCGAATGGTCGAACAGTGCCTGGAGTTTACCCCCCGTTTTGCGGTGATGGATGACGAAGAGAGCGCCCGCCAGGTGAAAGCGCTGTTGCAGGAGAAGGGCTGCCGTACCGAGGTACTCAGCGGGCAACAGGCGGCTTGCGATATGGCCGCGCTTGATGAAGTTGATCAGGTCATGGCGGCAATCGTCGGGGCGGCGGGTCTTCTGCCAACGCTTGCCGCTATTGATGCGGGGAAAGATGTCCTGCTTGCGAACAAAGAGTCGCTGGTCACCTGCGGACGCCTCTTTATGGAGGCGGTAAAACAGCGTGGGGCGCGTCTTTTGCCGGTCGATAGCGAACACAACGCGATTTTTCAGAGTTTGCCTCAACCTTTTCAACAAAACCTGGGGTACGCTGACCTGGAGCAGAATGGCGTTGTGTCGATTCTGCTTACCGGGTCTGGTGGCCCGTTCCGTGAAACGCCACTGTCTGAATTGAGCGCAATGACGCCGGATCAGGCGTGTCGTCATCCGAACTGGTCAATGGGGCGTAAGATCTCCGTCGATTCGGCCACCATGATGAACAAAGGTCTGGAATACATTGAAGCTCGCTGGCTGTTCAATGCGTCGGCGAAACAGATGGAAGTGCTGATCCACCCGCAGTCGGTGATTCACTCGATGGTGCGCTATCAGGACGGCAGCGTGCTGGCCCAGCTGGGCGAACCGGATATGCGTACGCCTATTGCTCATACGATGGCGTGGCCAAACCGCGTAAAATCGGGCGTTAAGCCTCTCGATTTTTGTAAGCTGAGTTCACTGACGTTTAGCGAGCCTGATTATGACCGTTATCCCTGTCTGAAACTGGCGATGACGGCCTTCGATCAGGGGCAGGCGGCGACAACGGCGCTTAATGCAGCCAATGAAGTGACCGTTGAAGCATTCCTGAATCAGCAGATCCGCTTTACTGACATCGCCGCGTTGAATTTATCCGTGCTGGAGATGATGGATTTGCGTGAGCCGCAGAGCGTCGAAGAGGTGCTGGCCGTGGATGAACAGGCACGCATTGTTGCGCGTAAACAGGTGACACGTCTCGCAGGCTGGTGATAAAGCAAGCACTAGTCGTCGTGCTATTTGTTAGCGTTGGGCTTCAGTGATATAGTCTGCGCCACCTGATCGCAGGTATTTGGCTTTAAGTGGTCAGGTAAGCCGTGGTTTGACACGGCTTTTTTATGTATAGGCTTCAGTATTCCTGTGTACCGTTAAATCCTTTCAGGGACTAAAAACGCGTTATGTTGTCTGCGAATCAACCAATAAGCGAAAACTTGCCAGCACATGGCTGTCGCCATGTTGCAATCATCATGGATGGCAATGGCCGCTGGGCGAAAAGACAAGGGAAGATACGAGCCTTTGGGCATAAAGCTGGGGCGAAATCTGTTCGCCGCGCCGTCTCTTTTGCCGCCAATAACGGCATTGATGCGTTAACGCTCTATGCTTTTAGCAGTGAGAACTGGAATCGACCTGCGCAGGAAGTGACTGCGTTGATGGAACTGTTCGTGTGGGCGCTCGATAGTGAAGTAAAAAGCCTGCACCGCCACAACGTCCGCTTGCGTATTATTGGCGAAACCAGTCGCTTTAACTCACGTTTGCAGGAACGGATTCGCAAAGCAGAAGCGCTGACGGAAAATAATACCGGCCTGACGCTCAATATCGCGGCGAATTACGGCGGACGCTGGGATATTATCCAGGGGGTTCGGCATTTGGCTGAGCAGGTTCAGGAAGGGCTGTTAAGACCCGACCAGATTGATGAAGAGGCGCTGAGTCAGCAAATCTGCATGAATGAACTGGCACCCGTGGATTTGGTTATAAGGACAGGGGGGGAACATCGCATAAGTAACTTTTTGCTGTGGCAAATTGCCTACGCCGAACTTTACTTTACGGATGTTCTTTGGCCAGATTTTGATGAACAAGACTTTGAAGGTGCGCTGCATGCCTTTGCCAATCGAGAGCGTCGTTTCGGCGGCACCGAGCCTGGTGGCGATAACGCCTGATGGGGGTAGCTTTTGCTGAAGTATCGCCTGATTTCCGCTTTTGTATTAATACCCGTCGTCATCGCAGCGCTGTTTTTACTGCCTCCGGTGGGATTCGCTATTGTTACGCTGGTGGTGTGTATGCTCGCCGCGTGGGAATGGGGGCAGCTTAGCGGCTTTACCTCGCGCACTCAGCGGGTATGGCTGGCGGTACTCTGTGGTTTTTTACTGGCCCTGATGCTGTATACCTTGCCTGAATATCATCATGATGTTCACCAGCCGCTGGTTGCCGGATCCTTATGGATATCGCTGGCCTGGTGGATTGCTGCGCTTGTTTTAGTGCTTTTCTATCCGGGCTCTGCGGCGATCTGGCGCAACTCTAAAGTGTTGCGCCTTATTTTTGGTCTGCTCACGATTGTTCCGTTTTTCTGGGGGATGGTTGCGTTGCGCGCCTGGCACTATGACGAAAACCACTACAGCGGCGCGATATGGCTGCTTTATGTGATGATTCTCGTCTGGGGGGCTGACTCCGGGGCCTATATGTTTGGTAAACTGTTCGGCAAACATAAACTGGCGCCAAAGGTTTCTCCGGGCAAAACCTGGCAAGGCTTCATCGGCGGCCTGTTTACGGCAGCGATTATCTCCTGGGGCTATGGCGTCTGGGCGAATCTTGAGGTTGCCCCCTCCACGCTGCTGGTATGTTCGATTTTCGCGGCGCTGGCATCGGTGCTGGGTGATTTAACCGAGAGTATGTTTAAGCGTGAAGCAGGGATTAAGGACAGTGGTCACCTGATTCCAGGACATGGCGGAATACTGGATCGCATTGACAGCCTTACCGCGGCTGTTCCCGTATTTGCTTGCCTGCTTTTACTGGTGTTTGGGACGATATAACGGAAGGTTTTATGCTGAGCATTCTCTGGAATCTGGCGGCGTTCATTGTTGCACTGGGTGTACTGATTACCGTGCATGAATTTGGCCATTTCTGGGTTGCCCGGCGCTGTGGTGTGCGGGTGGAGCGATTCTCGATTGGCTTTGGCAAATCGCTCTGGAAGCGCACCGATAAGCATGGCACCGAGTTTGTCATTGCTCTGATTCCCCTGGGCGGCTATGTCAAAATGCTCGACGAACGCGTTGAGCCTGTCGCCCCGGAACTTCGCCATAGCGCGTTTAACAATAAAACTGTTGGACAACGTGCTGCCATCATCGCTGCCGGCCCGGTAGCCAATTTCATCTTCGCTATCTTCGCTTACTGGCTGGTGTTTATCATCGGCGTGCCTGGCGTGCGCCCGGTCGTGGGCGAAATCACTACGGGTTCTATTGCGGCAACGGCGCAAATTACACCGGGAATGGAACTTAAAGCGATTGATGGTATCGAAACCCCTGATTGGGATGCCGTGAGGTTACAACTGGTTGCCAAAATTGGTGATGAGCAGACAACCGTCAGCGTATCGCCATTTGGTTCCGACCAGCGGCAGGAAAAAGTGCTGGATTTACGCCACTGGCGCTTTGAGCCAGACAAAGAGGACCCTGTCGCCGCACTCGGGATTCGACCGCGCGGCGCGCAGATCGAGCCGGTATTAGCCGAAGTACAGGCCAAATCGGCAGCGAGTAAAGCAGGTTTACAAGCGGGTGACAGGATCGTTAAAGTCGATGGTCAGCCATTAACACAATGGATGACCTTTGTTACTCTGGTGCGCGATAATCCAGGCAAGCCGCTCGCGCTGGAAGTGGAAAGGCAGGGGAGTTCGCTCTCACTGACTCTCACCCCGGATACCAAATCGGGCGGCGGTAAGGCGGAAGGGTTTGCAGGCGTTGTGCCGAAAGTGATCCCACTGCCAGATGAGTACAAGACAATACGCCAGTATGGGCCGTTTAGCGCCATCGTTGAGGCCACGGATAAAACATGGCAGCTGATGAAGCTTACGGTCAACATGTTGGGGAAATTGATAACCGGTGATGTGAAACTGAACAACCTCAGTGGGCCAATTTCGATTGCTCAGGGGGCTGGGATGTCAGCGGAGTTCGGGGTGATTTACTATCTCATGTTCCTTGCGCTGATTAGCGTGAACCTGGGGATAATCAACCTGTTCCCGCTTCCCGTATTAGATGGGGGCCATCTGCTGTTTTTAGCGATTGAAAAGCTAAAAGGCGGACCGGTATCCGAGCGAGTTCAAGACTTTAGTTATCGCATTGGCTCGATTTTGCTGGTGCTGTTAATGGGGCTTGCACTTTTCAATGATTTCTCTCGGTTGTAAGAGAGTTAGTTAGGAAGAACGCATAATAACGATGGCGATGAAAAAGTTGCTCATAGCGTCGCTGCTGTTTAGCAGCGCGACCGTATACGGTGCTGACGGGTTCGTAGTGAAAGATATTCATTTCGAAGGCCTTCAGCGTGTCGCCGTTGGTGCGGCCCTCCTCAGTATGCCTGTGCGCCCCGGCGATACGGTTAATGATGAAGATATCAGTAACACCATCCGTGCTCTGTTTGCCACTGGCAACTTTGAGGATGTCCGCGTCCTGCGCGATGGTGATACGCTGGTGGTTCAGGTAAAAGAACGTCCAACGATTGCCAGCATCACTTTCTCCGGTAACAAATCGGTGAAAGACGACATGCTCAAGCAGAACCTTGAGGCATCGGGTGTTCGTGTGGGGGAATCTCTGGACCGCACAACCCTTGCAGACATTGAAAAAGGTCTGGAAGATTTCTACTACAGCGTCGGTAAATACAGCGCGAGCGTTAAAGCGGTTGTTACACCGCTGCCACGTAACCGTGTTGACCTGAAACTGGTCTTCCAGGAAGGTGTTTCTGCGAAGATCCAGCAGATCAACATCGTGGGTAACCACGCGTTCAGCACCGACGAACTGATCTCCAACTTCCAGCTGCGTGACGAAGTGCCGTGGTGGAACGTGGTAGGCGATCGTAAATACCAGAAACAGAAACTGGCGGGTGACCTTGAAACCCTGCGCAGCTACTATCTGGATCGCGGTTACGCCCGTTTCAACATCGATTCAACTCAGGTGAGTCTGACTCCGGACAAGAAAGGTATCTACATTACCGTTAACATCACAGAAGGCGATAAGTACACGCTTTCGGGTGTTGAAGTCAGCGGCAACCTGGCAGGACATTCAGCTGAAATTGAATCTCTGACCAAAATTCAGCCGGGCGATCTGTACAGCGGATCTAAAGTCACCAAAATGGAAGACAGCATTAAGAAGCTGCTCGGCCGTTATGGTTATGCGTATCCGCGTGTGCAAACGCAGCCGGAAATTAACGACACGGATAAAACCGTTAAGCTGCACGTTAACGTTGATGCGGGCAACCGCTTCTACGTGCGTAAGATCCGCTTCGAAGGTAACGATACCTCTAAAGACTCCGTTCTGCGCCGTGAAATGCGCCAGATGGAAGGGGCATGGCTGGGAAGCGATCTGGTAGATCAGGGTAAAGAGCGTCTGAACCGTCTGGGCTACTTCGAAACGGTCGATACCGATACTCAGCGTGTACCAGGTCGTCCGGATCAGGTTGATGTTGTTTATAAAGTTAAAGAACGTAATACCGGTAGCTTCAACTTCGGTATTGGTTACGGTACTGAAAGTGGCGTGAGCTTCCAGGTCGGTGTTCAGCAGGATAACTGGCTGGGTACGGGCTACTCTGTCGGTATCAACGGGACGAAAAACGACTACCAGACCTACTCTGAGTTCTCCGTTACCAACCCATACTTCACCGTTGACGGTGTAAGCCTGGGCGGTCGTATCTTCTATAACGACTTTAAAGCGGACGATGCGGACCTCTCCTCGTATACCAACAAGAGTTACGGTCTGGATGGTACGCTTGGCTTCCCGGTTAACGAATACAACACCTTGCGCGCAGGTTTAGGGTACGTGCATAACGACCTGTCCAACATGCAACCGCAGGTGGCGATGTGGCGTTACCTGGACTCCATCGGTCAGTCGGCGAGTACGTCCAGCGATGATAACGGTTTCGCCGCGGATGACTTCACCTTCAACTACGGTTGGACCTACAACCGTCTTGACCGTGGCTACTTCCCGACGGAAGGTTCACGCGTCAACCTGAACGGTAAAGTGACTATCCCGGGCTCGGATAACGAGTTCTACAAGGTCACGCTGGATACGGCGTCCTACTTCCCAATTGATGAAGATCACAAGTGGGTTGTTCTGGGTCGTACCCGTTGGGGTTATGGTGACGGTATTGGAAGCAAAGAACTGCCGTTCTATGAAAACTTCTACGCCGGTGGTTCAAGCACCGTGCGTGGCTTCCAGTCCAATAACATTGGTCCGAAAGCGGTTTATTACGGCGGTAATGACGAAGATAACTGCGCAAGCCGTGATCCTAAGCAAGTATGTAGCTCTGATGACGCAGTAGGTGGTAACGCTATGGCCGTGGCGAGCCTCGAGTTCATCACGCCTACGCCGTTTATCAGTGATAAGTATGCGAACTCCGTGCGTACCTCCTTCTTTATGGATGCAGGTACGGTGTGGGACACCAACTGGGAGAACACCGCCCAGATGCGTGCGGCGGGGGTTCCGGACTACAGCGATCCGAGCAACATTCGCATGTCCGCAGGTATCGCATTACAATGGATGTCACCGCTGGGGCCGTTGGTCTTCTCTTACGCCCAGCCGTTTAAGAAATACGATGGAGACAAAGCGGAGCAGTTCCAGTTTAACATTGGTAAAACCTGGTAATAATCCGCTGCAATGGAATGCGTTGGCAGTGTAGCGCTGACAACCGGCGATCGGTAACACGGTCGCCTTGCCACGCAAAGAACGGTACCCCTCGGGTGCCAATGGGATGGTAAGGAGTTAATTGTGAAAAAGTGGTTATTAGCTGCAGGTCTCGGTTTAGCGATGGCAACTTCTGCTCAGGCAGCGGATAAAATTGCAATCGTCAACATGGGTAATTTGTTCCAGCAGGTTGCACAGAAAACCGGTGTTTCTGCAACGCTGGAAAACGAATTCAAAGGCCGTGCGAGCGAACTGCAACGTATGGAAGGTGATCTTCAGTCCAAGATGCAGCGTCTTCAGCGTGATGGTTCTACCATGAAAGCGAGCGAGCGCAGCAAACTGGAAAAAGACGTCATGTCTCAGCGCCAGACCTTCTCTCAGAAAGCACAGGCTTTCGAGCAGGATCGTCAGCGTCGTTCTAACGAAGAGCGTGGCAAACTGGTGACGCGTATTCAGTCTGCCGTTAAAGCAGTAGCAGCCGATCAGAGCATCGATCTGGTTGTTGATGCGAACGCCGTTGCATTCAACAGCAGCGATGTTAAAGACATCACCGCTGATGTTCTGAAACAGGTTAAATAAGTAATGCCTTCAATTCGACTGGCTGATTTAGCTCAGCAGTTGGATGCAGAATTACACGGTGATGGCGATATCGTCATCACCGCTGTTGCGTCCATGCAATCTGCTAAAGCAGGCACTATTACCTTCATGGTAAGCCCTAAGTACCGTGAACACCTGGCCCAGTGCCAGGCGTCTGCCGTTGTGCTGACGCAGGACGATCTTCCGTTTGCCACTAGCGCTGCACTGGTAGTGAAAAATCCCTACCTGACCTATGCACGCATGGCCCAAATTCTTGATACCACGCCGCAGCCGGCACAGAACATTGCAGCCAGTGCTGCGATTGATCCGACGGCTCAGCTGGGTAACAACGTATCAGTCGGCGCAAACGCCGTTATCGAATCCGGCGTTGTTTTGGGTGATAACGTGGTGATTGGCCCTGGCTGCTTTGTTGGAAAAAATACGAAAATTGGCGCAGGGTCTCGTCTGTGGGCCAATGTCTCTGTCTACCATGAGGTTGAGATTGGCGAGAATTGTCTCGTTCAGTCCAGCACGGTGATTGGTTCTGACGGATTTGGTTACGCCAACGATCGGGGTAACTGGGTTAAGATCCCTCAGCTGGGTCGCGTGATTATCGGCGATCGTGTGGAGATCGGCGCTTGCACAACTATCGACCGCGGTGCGCTTGACGACACCATTATTGGTAACGGTGTTATCATAGACAACCAGTGCCAGATTGCACATAACGTTGTGATTGGCGACAATACCGCAGTTGCGGGTGGTGTTATCATGGCAGGCAGCCTGAAAATTGGCCGTTACTGCATGATTGGCGGTGCCAGCGTGATCAATGGCCATATGGAAATATGCGACAAAGTCACGGTGACGGGGATGGGTATGGTGATGCGTCCAATCACTGAGCCTGGCGTTTATTCCTCAGGTATTCCGCTGCAACCGAACAAGGTCTGGCGTAAAACAGCTGCACTGGTGATGAATATTGATGATATGAGCAAGCGACTCAAAGCGATTGAGCGCAAAATCGATCAACAAGACTAAGCGTTCATCCGTTTAACGCTAAATTTCCCGGCCTGTCGGCTTTGTTTATAAACCGGCAGGCCGTGTTATTATTGCTACTTAGTACATTTGACAGGAAGAGTATTTTGACTACTGACACTCATACTCTGCATATTGAAGAGATTTTAGAACTTCTGCCGCACCGCTATCCGTTTTTACTGGTAGACCGTGTGCTGGATTTTGAAGAAGGTCGTTTTCTGCGCGCAGTGAAAAATGTCTCCGTTAACGAGCCGTTCTTCCAGGGGCACTTCCCTGGTAAGCCTATCTTCCCGGGTGTATTGATCCTGGAAGCGATGGCACAGGCTACCGGTATTCTGGCGTTTAAAAGCGTAGGTAAACTGGAACCGGGTGAACTCTATTACTTCGCGGGTATCGATGAAGCGCGCTTCAAGCGTCCGGTCGTGCCTGGTGATCAAATGATCATGGAAGTCACTTTTGAAAAAACGCGTCGCGGCCTGACTCGCTTCAAAGGCGTAGCTATGGTTGACGGCAAAGTTGTTTGCGAAGCGACAATGATGTGTGCGCGTAGCCGGGAGGCCTGATACGTGATTGATAAATCCGCCTTTATTCATCCTACCGCCATTGTGGAAACGGGTGCCATCATTGGTGCCAACGTCCACATTGGCCCGTTTTGTATTGTTGGACCCCATGTCGAAATTGGTGAGGGTACAGTACTGAAATCTCACGTTGTCGTGAATGGTCATACCACCATTGGCTGCAACAATGAGATCTATCAGTTCGCCTCCATCGGCGAAGTTAACCAGGATCTCAAGTATGCTGGCGAACCGACCCGCGTGGAAATCGGCGATCGTAACCGCATTCGCGAAAGCGTCACCATTCATCGTGGTACAACGCAAGGCGGTGGATTGACGAAGGTGGGCAGCGACAACCTGTTTATGGTTAATGCGCATATTGCGCACGACTGTACCGTGGGTAGCCGCTGTATTCTCGCCAACAACGCAACGCTGGCGGGACACGTATCGGTTGATGATTTCGCCATTATTGGCGGCATGACCGCAGTCCATCAGTTCTGCATCATTGGTGCACACGTGATGGTCGGCGGATGCTCCGGTGTGGCGCAGGACGTCCCACCGTTTGTGATTGCGCAGGGCAACCATGCCACGCCGTTTGGCGTGAACATCGAAGGTCTCAAGCGTCGTGGTTTTAGTCGCGAAGCGATTACTGCCATCCGCAACGCGTACAAACTGCTGTACCGTAGCGGTAAAACGCTGGAAGAGGCTAAGCCGGAAATTGCCGAGCTGGCGAATAAGCACCCTGAAGTGAAAACGTTCATGGAATTCTTTGAACGTTCAACCCGTGGTCTGATTCGTTAATGGTCGACAGTCGTCCGCTTACCATCGCCCTGGTCGCCGGAGAAACCTCCGGCGATATTCTTGGTGCAGGTCTTATCCGCGCGCTTAAAGCCCGTGTACCCAATGCCCGCTTTGTGGGCGTGGCTGGGCCGCTGATGCAGGCCGAAGGCTGTGAAGCCTGGTATGAAATGGAAGAGCTGGCTGTGATGGGCATCGTCGAGGTGTTGGGACGCTTGCGTCGCCTGCTGCATATTCGCGCCGACCTTACCCGCCGCTTTACCGACCTTAAGCCCGATGTATTTGTCGGCATTGATGCGCCTGATTTCAATATTACCCTTGAAGGGAACCTGAAAAAGCAGGGGATCAAAACTATCCATTACGTCAGTCCGTCCGTGTGGGCGTGGCGACAGAAACGCGTTTTCAAAATCGGACGATCCACTAATCTGGTGCTGGCTTTTCTGCCTTTCGAAAAAGCGTTTTACGACAGATTTAATGTCCCGTGCCGTTTTATCGGTCATACCATGGCGGATGCCATGCCGCTGGATCCGGATAAAAACGCGGCGCGTGACGAACTGGGCATCCCGCATGATGTGCACTGTCTGGCGCTGCTGCCAGGGAGCCGGGGTGCGGAAGTTGAAATGCTCAGTGCCGATTTCCTGAAAACGGCGCAAATTCTTCGCAAGACTTATCCCGATCTTGAAGTGGTCGTGCCGCTGGTGAATGCCAAACGCCGCGAGCAGTTTGAGCGTATCAAAGCCGACGTCGCCCCGGATCTTCACGTCCGCCTGCTGGACGGGAAAGGGCGGCAAGCCATGTTTGCGAGCGATGCCGCACTACTGGCTTCCGGCACGGCTGCGCTGGAGTGTATGCTGGCAAAATGCCCAATGGTGGTCGGTTATCGCATGAAGCCGTTTACCTTCTGGCTGGCAAAACGTCTGGTAAAAACAGATTACGTATCCCTGCCAAACCTGCTTGCGGGTCGCGAGCTGGTGAAAGAGCTCTTGCAGGATGAATGCCAGCCGCAGGCGCTGGCTGATGCATTACTGCCGCTGCTGGCCAACGGTAAAACCAGCCACCAGATGCATGATACCTTCTGTGAACTGCATCAACTGATCCGCTGTAATGCTGATGAGCAGGCGGCCGATGCGGTGCTGGAGTTAGCACAATGATGGAATTTATTTATCCCCATACCCACCTCGTTGCCGGTGTGGATGAAGTCGGTCGTGGCCCGTTAGTGGGTGCCGTTGTGACCGCGGCGGTGATCCTCGATCCAGCCCGCCCGATCGTTGGCCTGAACGACTCGAAAAAACTGAGTGAAAAGCGTCGCCTGGCGCTGTTCGATGAAATTAAAGAAAAGGCGCTGGCCTGGAGTCTCGGGCGCGCAGAGCCGGATGAGATCGACGATCTGAACATTCTGCACGCCACCATGCTGGCGATGCAGCGTGCCGTCGCTGGCCTGAAGATTGTGCCTGAGTATGTGCTGATCGACGGTAACCGTTGCCCGGCGCTGCCGATGCCTTCCATGGCTGTTGTTAAAGGCGATAGCCGCGTCGCAGAAATCAGTGCGGCGTCAATCATTGCCAAAGTGACGCGCGATGCCGAAATGGCCGCGCTGGACCTCACTTATCCCGCGTATGGTTTCGCCCAGCACAAGGGATATCCAACGGCTTTCCATCTGGAAAAGCTGGCTGAACATGGCGCAACTGAACATCATCGGCGCAGCTTTGGCCCGGTGAAACGCGCGCTGGGACTGGTGTCCTGAATCAAGACGCAAGCAATTAAGTAACGCGGGATCTGAAGATGGCTGAACCACGTTTCGTACACCTGCGGGTGCATAGCGACTACTCCATGATCGATGGGCTGGCAAAGACCGGGCCGCTGGTAAAAAAGGCGGCCTCGCTTGGCATGCCTGCGCTGGCGATCACCGATTTTACCAACCTGTGTGGCCTGGTGAAGTTCTACGGAACGGCGCATGGCGCAGGATTAAAGCCCATCGTCGGCGCGGATTTTCATGTGCAGAGCGACCTGCTCGGCGATGAGATGACGCAAATTTCCGTGTTAGCCATGGATAACACGGGTTATCAGAACCTCACTCTGCTGATCTCAAAAGCCTACCAGCGCGGTTACGGCGCACTGGGTCCATGGATTGACCGCGACTGGCTGGCGGAGCTGAACGAAGGTTTGCTGCTGATCTCCGGTGGCCGTATGGGAGATGTCGGCAAATGTCTGCTACGCGGTAATAACGCGCTGGTGGATCAGTGCGTCTCGTTCTACGAAGAGTATTTCCCGGATCGTTATTACCTGGAGCTGATCCGTACCGGGCGTGTGGATGAAGAGAGCTACCTGCATGCGGCCGTCGCCCTGGCGGAAGCGCGTGGCCTGCCTGTGGTGGCCACCAACGATGTGCGCTTCCTTGAGGCGGGTGATTTTGACGCGCATGAAATTCGCGTCGCCATCCACGACGGCTTCACCCTCGACGATCCGAAACGTCCGCGCAACTACTCATCGCAGCAGTACATGCGCAGCGAAGAGGAGATGTGTGAGCTCTTCTCGGACATCCCGGAAGCGCTGGAAAACAGCGTAGAGATTGCCAAGCGCTGTAACGTCACCGTGCGTCTCGGCGAATACTTCCTGCCGCAGTTCCCGACGGGAGACATGACCACCGAAGATTTCCTGGTCATGAAATCGAAAGAGGGTCTGGAAGAGCGTCTGGAATTCCTCTTCCCGGATGAAGCGGTCCGTAAAGAGAAACGTCCTGAATATGACGAGCGCCTGGATATTGAACTCCAGGTGATCAACCAGATGGGGTTCCCAGGCTACTTCCTAATCGTGATGGAGTTCATCCAGTGGTCGAAGGATAACGGCGTGCCGGTAGGTCCGGGCCGTGGTTCTGGTGCCGGCTCGCTGGTGGCGTATGCCCTGAAAATTACCGATCTCGATCCGCTGGAATTTGACCTGCTGTTCGAACGTTTCCTCAACCCGGAACGTGTCTCCATGCCCGACTTTGACGTCGACTTCTGCATGGAAAAACGCGACCAGGTGATTGAGCACGTGGCCGATATGTATGGTCGTGATGCGGTTTCGCAGATCATCACCTTCGGTACGATGGCCGCGAAAGCGGTTATCCGCGATGTGGGCCGCGTTCTGGGCCACCCGTACGGTTTTGTCGATCGTATCTCTAAGCTGGTGCCGCCCGATCCGGGCATGACTCTGGCGAAAGCCTTTGAAGCTGAACCTCAGCTGCCGGAAATCTACGAAGCCGACGAAGAGGTCAAAGCGCTGATCGACATGGCGCGCAAGCTGGAAGGCGTCACGCGTAACGCCGGTAAGCATGCGGGGGGTGTGGTTATCGCCCCGACCAAAATCACCGACTTTGCGCCGCTGTACTGCGATGAAGCGGGCCAGCATCCGGTCACCCAGTTCGACAAGAACGACGTAGAATACGCCGGGCTGGTGAAGTTCGACTTCCTCGGCCTGCGTACGCTGACCATCATCAACTGGGCCCTGGAGATGATCAACGCCCGTCGCGAGAAGAACGGCGAGCCTCCGCTGGATATCGCGGCTATCCCGCTTGATGACAAGAAAAGTTTCGACATGCTGCAACGCTCGGAGACGACAGCCGTCTTCCAGCTTGAATCCCGCGGCATGAAAGATTTGATTAAGCGTCTGCAACCAGACTGCTTCGAAGATATGATCGCGCTGGTGGCCCTGTTCCGTCCGGGGCCGTTGCAGTCGGGGATGGTAGATAACTTTATCGACCGTAAACACGGGCGCGAAGAGATTTCCTACCCGGACGTGCAGTGGCAGCATGAAAGCCTGAAACCGGTACTGGAGCCAACCTATGGCATCATCCTGTATCAGGAACAAGTCATGCAGATCGCCCAGGTGCTTTCTGGTTATACCCTTGGCGGCGCAGACATGCTGCGTCGTGCGATGGGTAAGAAAAAGCCGGAAGAGATGGCCAAGCAGCGTTCCATCTTTGAGGATGGGGCGAAGAAAAACGGCGTCGATGGCGAACTGGCGATGAAAATCTTCGACCTGGTGGAGAAATTCGCCGGGTACGGATTTAACAAATCCCACTCCGCCGCCTATGCTTTGGTTTCGTATCAAACGCTGTGGCTGAAGGCTCACTATCCCGCTGAATTTATGGCGGCGGTAATGACCGCCGATATGGACAACACCGAGAAGGTGGTTGGTCTGGTGGACGAGTGCTGGCGCATGGGGCTGAAGATCCTGCCGCCGGATATTAACTCTGGCCTGTACCATTTCCACGTTAACGATGACGGGGAAATCGTCTATGGGATCGGCGCGATCAAGGGCGTAGGTGAGGGGCCGATCGAGGCGATCATCGAAGCGCGTAACAACGGCGGCTATTTCCGCGAGCTGTTCGATCTGTGCGCCCGCACCGATACCAAAAAACTGAACCGCCGGGTGCTGGAAAAACTGATCATGTCCGGCGCGTTTGACCGGCTGGGGCCACACCGCGCCGCGCTGATGAACTCGCTCGGCGATGCGCTGAAAGCAGCCGATCAGCACGCGAAAGCGGAAGCCATTGGCCAGGCGGATATGTTCGGCGTGCTGGCGGAAGAGCCAGAGCAGATTGAGCAGTCTTATTCCAACTGCCAGCCCTGGCCAGAACAGGTGGTGCTGGATGGGGAGCGTGAGACGTTAGGCCTGTACCTGACGGGGCACCCGATCAACCAGTATCTGAAAGAAATTGAGCGCTATGTCGGCGGCCACAGGCTTAAAGACATGCATCCGACAGAACGTGGTAAAATCACCACGGCTGCGGGGCTCGTGATTGCTGCAAGGGTAATGGTCACCAAGCGCGGCAATCGTATCGGCATCTGTACCCTGGATGACCGTTCCGGGCGTCTGGAGGTGATGTTGTTCACCGACGCGCTGGATAAATACCAGCAATTGCTGGAAAAAGACCGCATACTTATCGTCAGCGGACAGGTCAGCTTTGATGACTTCAGCGGGGGGCTTAAAATGACCGCCCGCGAAGTGATGGACATTGACGAAGCCCGGGAAAAATATGCTCGCGGGCTTGCTATCTCGCTGACGGACAGGCAAATTGATGACCAGCTTTTAAACCGACTCCGTCAGTCTCTGGAACCCCACCGCTCGGGGACCATTCCAGTACATCTCTACTATCAGAGGGCGGATGCACGTGCGCGGTTGCGCTTTGGTGCAACGTGGCGTGTCTCTCCGAGCGATCGTTTACTGAACGATCTCCGTGGCCTCATTGGTTCGGAGCAGGTGGAACTGGAGTTTGACTAATACAGGAATACTATGAGTCTGAATTTCCTTGATTTCGAACAGCCGATTGCAGAGCTGGAAGCGAAAATCGATTCTCTGACAGCCGTGAGCCGTCAGGATGAAAAACTGGATATTAACATCGACGAAGAAGTGCATCGTCTGCGCGAAAAAAGCGTAGAACTGACGCGCAAAATCTTTGCCGATCTCGGCGCATGGCAGATCGCCCAGCTGGCGCGTCATCCACAGCGTCCGTACACCCTGGATTATGTCCGCCTGGCGTTTGACGAATTTGACGAACTGGCAGGCGACCGCGCATACGCTGACGATAAAGCTATCGTCGGCGGTATCGCGCGTCTGGATGGACGTCCGGTGATGATTATTGGTCATCAGAAAGGCCGTGAAACCAAAGAGAAAATCCGTCGTAACTTCGGTATGCCAGCGCCAGAAGGCTACCGTAAGGCCCTGCGTCTGATGGAGATGGCTGAGCGTTTCAATATGCCTATCATCACCTTCATCGACACGCCGGGTGCTTACCCGGGTGTTGGCGCTGAAGAGCGCGGTCAGTCTGAAGCCATCGCACGCAACCTGCGTGAGATGTCTCGCCTGAAAGTGCCGGTCATCTGTACCGTTATCGGTGAAGGTGGGTCCGGCGGTGCGCTGGCAATTGGCGTGGGCGATAAAGTGAATATGCTACAGTACAGTACCTATTCCGTTATCTCTCCGGAAGGCTGTGCCTCCATTCTGTGGAAAAGTGCCGATAAAGCGCCGCTGGCTGCTGAAGCGATGGGCATCATTGCCCCACGTCTGAAAGAGCTGAAGCTGATCGACACCGTTATCCCTGAACCGCTGGGTGGCGCGCATCGTAAGCCGGAAGTGATGGCTGCTTCCCTGAAAGCGCAGCTGCTGGCAGATCTGGCGGACCTGGACGTGCTGAGCACAGAAGATCTGCTCAACCGTCGTTATCAGCGTCTGATGACCTACGGTTACGCGTAAGCCTCACAATTATCCTAAAAGCCGCACATTGTTGCGGCTTTTTTTATACCTGCCGTTTACCTTAACTATGCTTATCTGATGTTTTTCAAGGAGGTAAACCATGAACATCATTGCCATCATGGGGCCACACGGCGTCTTTTATAAAGACGAACCCATCAAGGAGCTGGAGCAAGCCCTCAAAGCACGCGGATACCAGCTGATCTGGCCGCAAAACAGCGCCGACCTGCTGAAATTTATCGAACACAATCCGCGCATCTGTGGCGTGATATTCGACTGGGACGAATACGACATGGAGTTGTGCAGCGATATCAATAAGCTCAACGAATATCTTCCGCTGTACGCGTTTATCAACACTCACTCGACCATGGACGTGAGCGCGCATGATATGCGTATGGCACTATGGTTCTTCGAATACTCACTCGGCGTTGCCGAGGACATTGCGACCCGCATTCAGCAGTACACCGGTGAATACCTCGATAACATCACACCGCCGTTCACGCGCGCGCTGTTCACCTATGTGAATGAAGGGAAGTACACCTTCTGTACGCCAGGCCACATGGCGGGAACAGCCTATCAAAAAAGCCCGGTGGGATGTCTGTTCTACGATTTCTTCGGCGGTAACACGCTGAAGGCGGATGTGTCGATTTCGGTCACCGAGTTAGGCTCTCTGCTGGATCATACCGGCCCGCATCTGGAAGCCGAAGAGTACATCGCCCGGACCTTTGGCGCCGAGCAAAGCTACATGGTGACCAACGGTACCTCAACCTCGAACAAAATCGTCGGGATGTACGCCGCGCCTGCCGGCAGTACGCTGCTGATTGACCGCAACTGCCATAAATCACTGGCGCATTTGCTGATGATGAGCGACGTGGTGCCGCTCTGGCTGTCGCCTACGCGTAATGCGCTGGGTATTCTCGGCGGCATTCCTCGCCGTGAATTCGCGCATGAAGCCATTGAAAATAAGATCGCAGCGATCCCCGAGGCAAGCTGGCCTGTGCACGCGGTGATCACCAACTCCACCTATGACGGGCTGCTTTACAACACGAACTGGATCAAGCAGACGCTCGACGTGCCGTCGATCCACTTTGACTCCGCGTGGGTGCCTTACACCAATTTCCACCCGATTTACTCGGGTAAAAGTGGGATGAGCGGCGAGCGGGTGCCGGGCAAGGTGTTCTTCGAAACGCAGTCGACGCACAAAATGCTGGCCGCGTTTTCCCAGGCGTCTCTTATTCACATCAAGGGCGAGTACGACGAGGACACCTTCAACGAAGCCTTTATGATGCACACGACCACGTCGCCGAGCTACCCGCTGGTGGCGTCCATCGAAACGGCGGCGGCGATGCTGCGCGGTAATCCGGGTAAACGCCTGATCAATCGTTCGGTGGAACGGGCGCTGCATTTCCGAAAAGAGGTTCAGCGGCTTAAAGATGAAGCGGACGGCTGGTTCTTTGATATCTGGCAGCCGGAAGAGATTGATGAGGCAGAATGCTGGCCCGTCGCGCCGGGGGAGAGCTGGCACGGTTTTCGGGATGCCGATGCGGACCACATGTTCCTCGATCCGGTTAAGGTGACGATCCTGACGCCGGGCATGGATGAGCAGGGCGTGATGGGTGAGGAAGGGATCCCGGCTGCGCTGGTGGCGAAGTTCCTTGATGAGCGCGGCGTGGTGGTGGAGAAAACCGGCCCCTATAATTTGCTGTTCCTGTTCAGCATCGGGATCGATAAAACCCGCGCGATGGGGCTGTTGCGCGGACTGATGGAGTTTAAGCGTGCATATGATCTGAACCTGCGGGTGAAGAATATGCTGCCGGATCTCTACGCGGAAGATCCTGACTTCTATCGCAATATGCGTATTCAGGATCTGGCCCAGGGGATCCACAGGCTGATCCGCCAGCACGATCTGCCGCGCCTGATGTTGCAGGCATTTGATGTTCTGCCTGAAATGAAGCTGACGCCGCACAGGGCGTGGCAGCGCCAGGTGAAAGGGGAGGTTGAAACCGTTGAGCTGGAGAACCTGGTCGGGCGGGTATCGGCCAACATGATCCTGCCTTATCCGCCGGGCGTGCCGCTGCTGATGCCGGGTGAAATGATCACCGAGGAGAGCCGGGCGGTGCTCGATTTCCTGCTGATGCTCTGTTCGGTAGGGCGCCACTATCCGGGCTTTGAAACGGACATTCATGGCGCGAAACGCGATGATAACGGCGTGTACTGGGTGAGAGTCCTAAAATAAAAGGGTCTGCTTGCCAGGGGCGGGTTGTCGGTTGTAACGTTCAGAGCATCATAAAAAGGAGAAACTATGCTGGGTTTAAAAGCGGTTCATCATATTGCGATCATTGCCACCGATTACGCGAAAAGTAAGGCATTCTACTGCGACGTTCTCGGCTTTACGCTGTTGAGCGAGGCTTACCGTGAGGAGCGCGACTCCTGGAAAGGCGATCTGGCGTTAAACGGACAATATGTGATTGAACTGTTCTCTTTTCCTTTCCCGCCAGCGCGTCCTTCACGCCCGGAAGCCTGCGGCCTGCGCCACCTGGCCTTCAGCGTCGATGACCTGGACAGCGCGGTAAAACATCTGGAAGCCCACGGCGTGGCCTGCGAAGCGATTCGTGTCGATCCCTTTACCGATAAACGTTTCACTTTTTTCAACGATCCGGACGGGCTGCCGCTGGAGCTTTACCAGCAGTAATCGCCGTCATGTGTGATAATGCCCGTTCAGTTCGGGCATTTTTTATGTGTAATTTCCTATGACCTTACCCGCTATCGCGCACGCCGTTTCACCCTATCGCCAGCTGCTGGTGGGGTTCAGCGGTGGCCTGGATTCCACCGTTTTGCTGCACCGCCTTAAGCTCTGGCGCGACCGTGAGCCTGACGTCCAGCTGCGGGCGATGCATATCCATCACGGCTTAAGCCCCCATGCCGACGACTGGGTGGCGCACTGCGAAGCGGTGTGCTCAGGGTGGGCAATCCCGCTGATCGTTGAACGCGTCACGCTTGAGGATGAGGGGCTGGGTATTGAGGCGCAGGCGCGGAAAGCCCGCTACGCCGCGTTTTCCGGCGCATTACAGCAAGGGGAAGCGTTGGTCACCGCGCAGCATCTGGACGACCAGTGCGAGACGTTTTTACTGGCGCTCAAGAGGGGCAGCGGGCCTGCGGGGTTATCTGCCATGCCTGAGCGCGCTGATTTTGCTGAAACAGAGCTCATCCGCCCACTACTGGGTGAGACGCGCGCATCACTGGAAGCCTGGGCGCAGCAGCATCATCTGTGCTGGATTGAAGACGAGAGCAATCAGGACGACAGCTACGACCGTAACTTCCTGCGCCTGCGCGTCTTACCGCTGCTGAGTGAGCGCTGGGCCCATTTTTCCGAAGCGGTGGCCAGAAGCGCCATGCTGTGTGCTGAACAGGAAAGCTTGCTGGATGAGTTGCTGAGCGAGGAGCTGGATACGCTGATTACCGCTGACGGTGCCCTGAACATTGCGCCATTGAAAGTGATGAGCCCTCTGCGTCGGGCTGCTCTGATTCGTCGCTGGCTGGCTTACCACCGTGCGGTTATGCCGTCCCGGGCGATGCTCAACCGTATCTGGGAGGAAGTTGCACAGGCGAGGGAAGATGCCGCCCCGTGTATACACCTGAATGGTTATGACGTCAGGCGCTATAAAGGGCAACTCTGGTGGGTGAAATCTGTGCCGTCGCTGGCTGACGTTGTGCTCGACTGGCCGTCGCCGGAAAAAGCATTAACGCTACCGATGAATGCCGGTGTCGTTGCGTTAAGCCATTCGGGCAATGTGCGTCTACCTGAGCCGGACGAGAACGTTACCATACGCTTCAGGACCAGCGGCATGCTGCATATCGTCGGTCGTAACGGCGGGCGTAAGCTGAAGAAAATCTGGCAGGAACAGAACGTTCCGCCCTGGCGACGTGATACCACGCCGCTTCTGTTTTACGGCGACACGCTCATCGCGGCGGCAGAGGTGTTCATCACTGAAGAGGGGTGGGCTGAAGCGGGTGTTAATTTTGAATGGAAAGCGTAACGGGCAGCCTGGCTGCCCGTTGGTTATCAGGATTCGCTCACCACAACGGTGCCGATTTCCGGATGGCTGAAACTGGCAATTTTGTCGAGGCGTAGCTCACGCGTTGCACCTGCATCTTCCACAACCAGGTATTCCACATTTTTACGGGAAACCAGATCGCTGGCCTTTGCCTTTAGCACTTCGCCATCTTTTAGCTCCAGCGTCAGTATTAAATGATGCTGGCAGGCGAGTTCGAGGTTGTCATAGTCATCACAATTGATGGGTTGATAGGTATCATTCATCGACATAATCGCTCACCAGTAAATTCGCCGCAGCATACGCTGCTTTTTCCCTGACCGATTCAGAAAGGCTCTCATCAGAGGCCACTTCATTTAGCACGTTCAATACACAGCCCAACGCATCCGGAATGTACCCCAGATCTCCGCTGGCGATCTCCGCATACCGTCTGCGAATCAACTCACAATAATTATTCACATCACCTCCTGCCAGCGTACTGACTTACTGTGAGATATCATTAAGCCTACGAAGTTAAACTCGGTTTAGCAAGGTGACTATACCATACTCATTTAAGCAATATCAGCGCCTTGATAAGAGGGCGCCACCACCTCGTAACAGCCTTTTGCCGCGGTTTTCGCTACAATGTACGCCTGATTCGAAAGGAGTTCTCTCATGGCGCTGAAAGCGACAATTTATAAAGCTGTGGTCAATGTGGCGGATCTTGACCGTAACCAGTTTCTGAATGCGTCATTGACGCTGGCGCGTCATCCTTCTGAAACCCAGGAGCGCATGATGCTGCGCCTGCTGGCGTGGATTAAGTATGCCGACGAGCGTCTGCAATTTACCCGTGGTTTAAGCGCGGAAGATGAACCGGAAGCCTGGCTGCGCAACGATCATCTGGGTATCGATTTATGGATTGAGCTTGGCCTGCCGGATGAACGCCGGATCAAAAAGGCCTGCACCCAGTCTGCTGAAGTGGCGTTGTTTGCCTACAACCAGCGAGCGGCGGAGATCTGGTGGCAACAAAATAAAAATAAATGTGCGCTGTTCAAAAATCTTACCGTCTGGTATCTGGATGATGAACAGCTGGCGCAGCTGAGTGCGTTCGCCAGCCGGACGATGGCGCTACAGGCGACGATTCAGGACGGCGCCATCTGGCTTTCCGATTCTCAGAATAATCTGGAAATTCATCTCACAGCCTGGCAGCCCGCATCATGATTGTATTGTCCCGAAACGTCAGCATCCCTGATAACGAGCTGGAGAGCACCGCCATCCGGGCCCAGGGAGCAGGGGGACAGCACGTTAACAAGGCCTCAACGGCTATCCATTTGCGCTTTGACATTCGGGCCTCCAGCCTGCCAGAGTATTATAAAGAAAGCCTGCTTGCCGCCAGCCATCACCTGATCACCAGCGAGGGTGTGATGGTGATTAAAGCGCAGGAGTATCGCAGCCAGGAGCTTAACCGGGAAGCGGCAATAGCCCGGCTGGTCGCGGTCATCAAAGAGCTGACGGCTGTACAAAAAAGTCGCCGGGCAACACGTCCAACGCGGGCATCGAAAGAACGTCGGTTGTCATCGAAGGCGCAGAAATCCACCGTAAAATCACTGCGTGGCAAAGTCCGTCACCCATAATGTGACGAAAGGGATACCCTTTTTCATAAGGAAAGTATTGTGAAAAAAGCATTATTATCAGCGCTGGCCGTGACAAGCCTGTTCGCGCTTTTTGGCTGTAATAACCGTTCAGAAACGCAGGTACTACAGCCAACGCAAAATGAAGAATTAAAGCCGATGCAGCAAAGCTGGCGCGGCGTATTACCGTGTGCAGATTGCGAGGGCATCGAAACCTCTCTGTTTCTGCAAAAAGATGGCACCTGGGTCATGAACCAGCGTTACCAGGGGGCGAAAGAACCGTCTTCTTTTGCATCTTACGGAACATGGGCGCGTACGGCTGAGAAGCTGGTATTGACGGATACCACGGGCGATAAAACCTTCTTCCGCGCCAAAGGCGAGGGGATGGAGATGCTCGATCGCGAAGGTAATCCGATTGAATCCCAGTTCAACTACACGTTGGCCCCGGTAAAAGCGACCCTGCCAGCCACCCCAATGGCGATGCGAGGGATGTATTTCTACATGGCGGATGCGGCGATCTTCACTGACTGTGCAACCGGGAAGAAAGTCAGCGTGGCGAACAATGCCCAGCTGGAGCGAGACTATGCCGTCGCGCGCGGCAACGACAGTAAGCCAGTGTTGCTGACGGTTGAAGGGCACTTTACGCTGGAGCCAAACCCGGATAGCGGCGAGCTGGTGAAAACGCTGGTGGCAGATAAAGACGCGAAGTTTGCTGCGGGGAAAGACTGCGAAAGCAAATAAGATATAGCCATTAAAAAACCCCGCACTGGCGGGGTTTTTTGTTTCTTAACCTTTGATGGCTTTCACCAGGTAATCAAGAATATCGCCCGTCTTGATCATCTGTTTTTCGCCGGTGCGACGGTATTTGTATTCAATCTCGTCGCTGTCGAGGTTACGGTCGCCAATGACGATGGTGTGTGGAATACCGATCAGTTCCATGTCAGCAAACATCACGCCAGGACGCTCTTTACGGTCATCCATCAGCACGTCGATACCTTTCGCGCTCAGCTCAGCGTAGAGTTTCTCAGCCAGCTCCTGCACGCGGTAAGACTTGTGCATGTTCATTGGCAGGATCGCCACCTGGAACGGCGCGATGTTATCCGGCCAGACGATTCCGCGTTCGTCATAGTTCTGCTCGATAGCGGCAGCAACAACGCGCGTTACGCCAATGCCGTAGCAGCCCATGGTCAGAACCTGGTTACGGCCATCTTCGCCCTGAACGGCAGCGTTCATTGCGCGCGAGTACTTATCGCCCAGCTGGAAGATGTGGCCTACTTCGATACCGCGTTTGATCATCAGGGTACCCTTGCCGTCCGGGCTTGGATCGCCTGCGACCACGTTACGGATGTCAGCCACTTCCGGCGTCGCCACGTCACGATCCCAGTTGATGCCGAAGTAGTGTTTACCGTCGATGTTTGCGCCCGCAGCGAAGTCGCTCATCGCCGCAACGGTGCGGTCAATGACCACCGGAACAGGCATGTTCACCGGACCCAGAGAACCAGGACCTGCATTCACAACGGCGCGGATCTCCGCTTCCGTTGCGAAGGTCAGCGGGCTGGCAACCTGCGGCAGCTTCTCGGCTTTCACTTCGTTCAGCTCGTGATCGCCTCGTACCAGCAGGGCAACCAGTGGATAAGCGCTACCTTCAGCCGATTTCACCAGCAGGGTTTTCACGGTTTTTTCGATCGGCAGAGTAAACTGCTCAACCAGCTCGGCGATAGTTTTCGCGTTTGGCGTATCAACCAGCGTCATCTCTTGCGTTGCCGCGCCGCGTGGTTCTTTTGGTGCCAGCGCTTCTGCAAATTCGATGTTCGCGGCGTAATCAGAGGAGTCAGAGAAGATCACATCGTCTTCGCCGCTCTGCGCCAGAACCTGGAATTCATGGGAGGCGCTACCGCCGATTGAACCGGTATCAGCCTGTACAGCACGGAAATCCAGCCCCATGCGGGAGAAGATTTTGCTGTAGGCCGCGTACATTTTGTCGTAGGTCTCTTGCAGCGATTCCTGAGAAGTATGGAAAGAGTAAGCATCTTTCATCAGGAACTCGCGAGAACGCATGACGCCAAAGCGTGGACGCACTTCGTCACGGAACTTAGTCTGGATCTGGAAGAAGTTCAGCGGCAGCTGTTTGTAAGAGCTCAGCTCGTTACGGATCAGATCGGTGATCACTTCTTCATGCGTTGGACCGAGAACGAATGGACGATCGCCACGATCGGCAATACGCAGCAGTTCAGGACCGTACTGCTCCCAGCGACCGCTCTCCTGCCACAGTTCAGAGGGCTGAACGACCGGCATTAACACCTCGATAGCACCGGCGTTGTTCATCTCTTCACGCACGATGTTTTCGACTTTTTTCAGGACGCGCACGCCGGTCGGCAGCCAGGTGTATAACCCGGAGGCCAGCTTGCGGATCATCCCGGCGCGCAGCATCAGCTGGTGGCTGATCACCTCGGCGTCGGCAGGTGTCTCCTTCAGAGTGGAGAGCAGATATTGGCTAGTACGCATGTTGTTACGGTTCCATTTCGACGATTGGAACAGGCTGAAACACCAGCCTGACACAAAAAAAGTGGTTTAGTTTACCAGTGTGGCAAAGATGCCAAAAGAGAGGAGAACAAAATTACCTGGGTTCCAGGGCAAACACTTCAAAACCCGCCGCAGTCACGCGCCAGCGCACGTTAAAGTCCAGCAGCCAGACGGCGTACGTATTCCCGGCTTCCTCTTCTTTGCGGTAGGCGGGACGGGGGTTCTGGGCCAGCACTTCAACGATAAAGTCACGCAGGCGAGGATAACGCTTTTCCAGCTCGCTGATTTGCGTTGTAATTTCAGACGTGAAGTGAACCGCCATATCTGCCTGCGGTGCGTCCTGAGCATAGCTTGCCCGGGCATCCGGCAGCGCTTCGGCGAAGGGCAGGTAAGGCTTAATATCTATGACCGGCGTGCCATCAACCAGGTCAAGGCTACCTAACTCCAGGATCACCTGATCTTTCTGACAACGTATGCCTTTCAGCTCGACCAGCGACATCCCGATGGGGTTGGGACGAAAGGTTGAGCGGGTGGCAAAGACACCCATTCTGGCATTTCCGCCCAGACGAGGCGGACGCACGGTAGGACGCCAGCCGCCTTCCATGGTCTGGTGAAACACAAAGACCACCCATAAATGGCTGAACGCCTCAAGCCCGCGCACTGCATCGGCCTGATTATACGGCGCCACAAGATGAAGCTCGCCGCCGCCGTTAATGACCAGACCCGGCTGACGCGGCACGGCGAACTTTTCTTTATAAGGGGAGCGGATAACGCCTATCTGCTCGAACTGAAATGAACTCATTTCGCCGTAATGTTAAGCGCAGAACCGATACATACCGCCTGGCGATAGCAACCTGGTGTGCCGCTGGTGACTTCGCAGCTGTGCAGCAGCACCGCGTTGGCTTTCATTTTCGACGCGTTGATTTGCATACGCTTGCGGGCTGTCGGAATATTGGGTGGGGAGTCCTGATTCGTTGCCTGGCAGGATTCGCCGCTCACTTCGCCCAGTTCACGGAATGGCTTACCGACCAGCTCGTCGGCTTTGGTAATAATACGTACCGGCGCAGCGCGAGGCGCTTTCGGTTTTGCTGGCTCCGCTTTTGGCGGGGTTGCAGTGCTTTGAACAGGTTCAACAGGAGATCTGCTTAGCATAGAACAGCCGCTCAGCATCAGTGCTAAAAAACAGATCGGTAAAGCACGCATAATAATTCCTCAGTGGATAATCAAAACGTCAGATATTGAAGCAGTTGACCGCACAAATGACAAGACGGGCAAATGCCCGTCTTGATGATATTACACTGCCGGGAGATTACCAGCCTTTAACCGCGCCGCCGTTAAACACCTTATTGGCTTCCTGGTACACTTCTTCAGACTGATATGCCTGTATGAATTTCTTCACATTCTCCGCGTCTTTGTTGTCTTCGCGAGTCACGATCAGGTTGACGTACGGGGAATCTTTATCTTCAACGAAGATGCCATCTTTCGCTGGGGTCAGGCCGATCTGGCTGGCGTAAGTGGTGTTGATCACGGCCAGGGCGATCTGCGCATCGTCCAGAGAACGTGGCAGCTGTGGTGCTTCCAGCTCAACAATTTTCAGATTTTTCGGGTTTTCGGTTACGTCCAGAACGGTCGGTAACAAGCCAACGCCTTCTTTCAGTTTAATCAGGCCCACTTTCTGTAGCAGAAGCAGGGAACGGCCAAGGTTGGTTGGGTCGTTAGGGACGGCAACCTGTGAACCCGGCTGGAGTTCATCCAGAGATTTAATTTTCTTGGAGTAACCGGCAATCGGGTAAACGAAGGTGTTACCGACAGCAACCAGTTTGTAGCCGCGATCTTTGATCTGCTGATCCAGGTACGGTTTATGCTGGAAGGCGTTAGCGTCAATGTCGCCTTTGCTCAGCGCTTCGTTCGGCAGAACGTAATCGTTGAAAGTCACCAGTTCAACGTCCAGGCCATATTTCTCTTTAGCGATTTTCTGCGCGGCCTCAGCAACCTGCTGTTCTGCACCGACGATAACGCCTACTTTGATGTGGTTTGGATCTTTTTCGTCCTGACCGCAACCCACCAGTGCCAGCGAGCCAATCAGTGCGCCTACTGCTGCGAAGGTCTTAAATTTAAACGCCATGTTATATCCTTAACTCGTCGAGTTTGTGTTGTTTGTAACGTTATTTATGCGTAACAGCCCGGACGATACGATCGCCAGAGAATTGAATTAAGTAAACCAGCACAACCAGCAATACCAGAACGGTATTCATTACGGTAGCGTTATAGCCAATATAGCCGTACTGATATCCAATCTGGCCTAAACCGCCAGCACCTACGGCGCCGCCCATTGCGGAATAACCGACCAGGGTGATAAGCGTGATGGTTGCTGCGTTCACCAGCCCAGGCAGCGCCTCTGGCAGCAGAACTTTGCGAACGATCTGCATTGGCGTCGCACCCATAGCGCGGGAAGCTTCGATCAGGCCGGTTGGGATTTCCAGCAGGGCGTTTTCCACCATACGGGCGATAAACGGTGCCGCGCCTACGGTCAGCGGGACAATAGCTGCCTGCAAACCAATCGACGTCCCGACGATCACGCGCGTAAACGGAATCATCCACACCAGCAGAATAATGAACGGAATAGACCGGAAAATGTTCACCAGCGCAGAGAGCGTACGATACAGCTTCGCGTTTTCAATAATTTGACCCGGGCGCGTAACGTACAGCAGCACGCCGACCGGCAGCCCAATCACAAAACCAAAGAAGCCCGATACGAAGGTCATTGCCAGCGTTTCCCAAACGCCGCGAACCAGTAGCCACATCATCGGCTCAGACATAACCCAGTACCTCTACTTTTACGTGATGTTCTTGCAGCCAGGCAATTGCCGCCTGGGTTTCTTCCTGTGTGCCGTGCATTTCCGTCAGCATAATGCCGAACTTCACGCCACCGGCGTAGTCCATCTGCGCGCTAATAATGTTGTTATTCACGTTAAAGCGACGCGCGGTTTCGGACAGCAGCGGTGCGTCAACGGACTGGCCCGTGAACTCCATGCGCAGCATCGGGACGCTGTCAGGCGTTGCGTCTGTTTTTAAACGTTCCAGATAATCTTCCGGAATATCCAGATGCAGTGTGGACTGAATGAACTGCTGAGCCAGCGGCGTTTTCGGGTGTGAGAAGACTTCACTCACCGTGTCCTGCTCAATCAGCTCACCGTTGCTGATGACCGCCACGCAGTCGCAGATGCGTTTCACTACATCCATTTCATGCGTAATAAGGAGAATCGTCAGGCCCAGGCGACGGTTAATGTCTTTTAACAGTTCCAGAATAGAGCGCGTGGTGGCCGGGTCTAACGCGCTGGTGGCTTCATCGCACAGCAGCACCTTAGGATTGCTTGCCAGCGCGCGGGCAATGGCCACACGCTGTTTTTGCCCACCGGACAGATTTGCCGGGTAGCTATCATGCTTGTCGCCCAGACCAACAAGGTCGAGCAGTTCGGTGACGCGACGCGTAACTTCTTCTTTCGGCGTGTTATCCAGCTCAAGCGGCAGGGCAACGTTGCCGAACACGGTGCGGGATGCCAGCAGGTTAAAGTGCTGGAAAATCATGCCAATCTGGCGACGCGCTTTGGTGAGTTCTTTTTCTGAGAGAGCGGTAAGCTCCTGGCCGCCAACTTCTACGCTGCCCTGGGTTGGGCGCTCAAGCAGGTTAACACAACGGATCAGCGTACTTTTACCCGCACCCGATGCGCCAATGACGCCATAAATCTGACCAGCAGGCACATGCAGGCTGACGTTGTTCAGCGCCTGAATGGTTCGGTTCCCCTGCTGGAACACTTTGGTGATATTGGAAAGTTTAATCATTAGATTATTTTTATCGTAAGTAAGTTAGCCGTGGCATTTTCTTCTGCCAGATACGGGGAATGACCGTAAACAAAATGGATGTTAAGGCATCCAGACGTCTAAATCAATCCACCTCTGTGCGATGAGCACTTTATTGCGCTGCGATTCATGAGATACTAGCTGAACAAGACTTTTTCAGGAGCAAACCGGTGGCAAAATCTGTACCCGCAATTTTTCTCGATCGTGACGGCACTATTAATGTGGATCACGGTTACGTCCATGAGATTGATGAGTTCGAGTTTATCGAGGGCGTAATAGATGCCATGCGCCAGTTGAAAGAGATGGGCTATGCGCTGGTGGTGGTGACTAACCAGTCCGGTATCGCCCGGGGTAAATTCACCGAAGCGCAATTCGAGACGCTGACGGAATGGATGGACTGGTCTCTGGCCGATCGTGGCGTCGATCTTGATGGCATCTATTATTGTCCGCATCACCCGCAGGGAAGTGTAGAGGCGTATCGTCAGACCTGTGATTGCCGTAAGCCACACCCGGGCATGTTTATCTCTGCACAGGAATTCCTGCACATTGATATGGCCGCATCTTATATGGTGGGCGATAAACTGGAAGATATGCAGGCAGCAGCGGCGGCAGGTGTAGGTACCAAGGTATTAGTGCGTACCGGTAAACCGGTCACCCCAGAAGCAGAAAATGCAGCCGACTGGGTGATAACTAGTCTGGCAGAACTGCCAAAAGAGATTAAAAAGCACCAAAAATAGGCGTTTTGGCGAAAAGGTGAGCGGTTGAAATAAAAATGCATTTTTCCGCTTGTCATTCCTCGGCGGCTCCCTATAATGCGCCTCCATCGACACGGCGGATGTGAATCACTTCACAGACAACCCGGTCGGTTGAAGAGAAAAAATCCTGAAATAACGGGTTGACTCTGAAAGAGGAAAGCGTAATATACGCCACCTCGCGACAGCGCGCTGAAGCGCGTCGCAACTGCTCTTTAACAATTTATCAGACAATCTGTGTGGGCACTCAAAGTGACATGGATTCTTAACGTCGCAAGACGAAAAATGAATACCAAGTCTCTGAGTGAACACGTAATTCATTACGAAGTTTAATTCACGAGCATCAAACTTAAATTGAAGAGTTTGATCATGGCTCAGATTGAACGCTGGCGGCAGGCCTAACACATGCAAGTCGAACGGTAACAGGAAGCAGCTTGCTGCTTCGCTGACGAGTGGCGGACGGGTGAGTAATGTCTGGGAAACTGCCTGATGGAGGGGGATAACTACTGGAAACGGTAGCTAATACCGCATAACGTCGCAAGACCAAAGAGGGGGACCTTCGGGCCTCTTGCCATCGGATGTGCCCAGATGGGATTAGCTAGTAGGTGGGGTAACGGCTCACCTAGGCGACGATCCCTAGCTGGTCTGAGAGGATGACCAGCCACACTGGAACTGAGACACGGTCCAGACTCCTACGGGAGGCAGCAGTGGGAATATTGCACAATGGGCGCAAGCCTGATGCAGCCATGCCGCGTGTATGAAGAAGGCCTTCGGGTTGTAAAGTACTTTCAGCGGGGAGGAAGGCGATAAGGTTAATAACCTTGTCGATTGACGTTACCCGCAGAAGAAGCACCGGCTAACTCCGTGCCAGCAGCCGCGGTAATACGGAGGGTGCAAGCGTTAATCGGAATTACTGGGCGTAAAGCGCACGCAGGCGGTCTGTCAAGTCGGATGTGAAATCCCCGGGCTCAACCTGGGAACTGCATTCGAAACTGGCAGGCTAGAGTCTTGTAGAGGGGTAGAATTCCGTGTAGCGGTGAAATGCGTAGAGATCTGGAGGAATACCGGTGGCGAAGGCGGCCCCTGGACAAAGACTGACGCTCAGGTGCGAAAGCGTGGGGAGCAAACAGGATTAGATACCTGGTAGTCCACGCCGTAAACGATGTCGACTTGGAGGTTGTGCCCTTGAGGCGTGGCTTCCGGAGCTAACGCGTTAAGTCGACCGCCTGGGAGTACGGCCGCAAGGTTAAAACTCAAATGAATTGACGGGGGCCCGCACAAGCGGTGGAGCATGTGGTTTAATTCGATGCAACGCGAAGAACCTTACCTACTCTTGACATCCAGAGAACTTAGCAGAGATGCTTTGGTGCCTTCGGGAACTCTGAGACAGGTGCTGCATGGCTGTCGTCAGCTCGTGTTGTGAAATGTTGGGTTAAGTCCCGCAACGAGCGCAACCCTTATCCTTTGTTGCCAGCGGTCCGGCCGGGAACTCAAAGGAGACTGCCAGTGATAAACTGGAGGAAGGTGGGGATGACGTCAAGTCATCATGGCCCTTACGAGTAGGGCTACACACGTGCTACAATGGCGCATACAAAGAGAAGCGACCTCGCGAGAGCAAGCGGACCTCATAAAGTGCGTCGTAGTCCGGATTGGAGTCTGCAACTCGACTCCATGAAGTCGGAATCGCTAGTAATCGTGGATCAGAATGCCACGGTGAATACGTTCCCGGGCCTTGTACACACCGCCCGTCACACCATGGGAGTGGGTTGCAAAAGAAGTAGGTAGCTTAACCTTCGGGAGGGCGCTTACCACTTTGTGATTCATGACTGGGGTGAAGTCGTAACAAGGTAACCGTAGGGGAACCTGCGGTTGGATCACC
The DNA here is from genome assembly GCF_019056635.1 of Enterobacter cloacae complex sp. ECL72. NCBI lineage: Bacteria > Pseudomonadati > Pseudomonadota > Gammaproteobacteria > Enterobacterales > Enterobacteriaceae > Enterobacter > Enterobacter cloacae complex sp. ECL72. The sequence goes on from NZ_CP077659.1 coordinate 406,860, forward strand.
TCCTTACCTTAAAGAACCTGCCTTTGCAGTGCTCACACAGATTGTCTGATGAAAAACAGCAGTAAAAAACCTCTACAGGCTTGTAGCTCAGGTGGTTAGAGCGCACCCCTGATAAGGGTGAGGTCGGTGGTTCAAGTCCACTCAGGCCTACCAAATTTTTGCTGATGCTGCGTTGCGGCGACACTCACATACATAAGTATGCTTCGTGTCACCACACCTTGCCTCAACAAAAATTACCGGTACAGAGGTGACTACGATGGGGCTATAGCTCAGCTGGGAGAGCGCCTGCCTTGCACGCAGGAGGTCTGCGGTTCGATCCCGCATAGCTCCACCATCTTTTACTGCGAACACAAGAAAACTTCAGAGTGAACCTGAAAAGGTGCACTGCGAAGTTTTGCTCTTTAAAAATCTGGATCAAGCTGAAAATTGAAACGACACACAGCTCATGTGTGTTCGAGTCTCTCAAATTTTCGCAAGTCGGTGATGAATCGAAAGAAACATCTTCGGGTTGTGAGGTTAAGCGACTAAGCGTACACGGTGGATGCCCTGGCAGTCAGAGGCGATGAAGGACGTGCTAATCTGCGAAAAGCGCCGGCGAGGTGATATGAACCCTTGACCCGGCGATGTCCGAATGGGGAAACCCAGTGCAATCCGTTGCACTATCGTTAACTGAATACATAGGTTAACGAGGCGAACCGGGGGAACTGAAACATCTAAGTACCCCGAGGAAAAGAAATCAACCGAGATTCCCCCAGTAGCGGCGAGCGAACGGGGAGCAGCCCGGAGTCTGAATCAGCTTGTGTGTTAGTGGAACGGTCTGGAAAGTCCGACGGTACAGGGTGATAGTCCCGTACACGAAAGCACACTTGCTGTGAACTCGAAGAGTAGGGCGGGACACGTGGTATCCTGTCTGAATATGGGGGGACCATCCTCCAAGGCTAAATACTCCTGACTGACCGATAGTGAACCAGTACCGTGAGGGAAAGGCGAAAAGAACCCCGGCGAGGGAGTGAAAAAGAACCTGAAACCGTGTACGTACAAGCAGTGGGAGCCTCTTTATGGGGTGACTGCGTACCTTTGTATAATGGGTCAGCGACTTATATTCTGTAGCAAGGTTAACCGTATAGGGAGCCGAAGGAAACCGAGTCTTAACTGGGCGTTAAGTTGCAGGGTATAGACCCGAAACCCGGTGATCTAGCCATGGGCAGGTTGAAGGTTGGGTAACACTAACTGGAGGACCGAACCGACTAATGTTGAAAAATTAGCGGATGACCTGTGGCTGGGGGTGAAAGGCCAATCAAACCGGGAGATAGCTGGTTCTCCCGAAAGCTATTTAGGTAGCGCCTCGTGAACTCATCTTCGGGGTAGAGCACTGTTTCGGCTAGGGGCCATCCCGGCTTACCAACCCGATGCAAACTACGAATACCGAAGAATGTTATCACGGGAGACACACGGCGGGTGCTAACGTCCGTCGTGAAGAAAAACAGACCGCCAGCTAAGGTCCCAAAGTCATGGTTAAGTGGGAAACGATGTGGGAAGGCACAGACAGCCAGGATGTTGGCTTAGAAGCAGCCATCATTTAAAGAAAGCGTAATAGCTCACTGGTCGAGTCGGCCTGCGCGGAAGATGTAACGGGGCTAAACCATGCACCGAAGCTGCGGCAGCGACGCTTATGCGTTGTTGGGTAGGGAGCGTTCTGTAAGCCGTTGAAGGTGTGCTGTGAGGCATGCTGGAGGTATCAGAAGTGCGAATGCTGACATAAGTAACGATAAAGCGGGTGAAAAGCCCGCTCGCCGGAAGACCAAGGGTTCCTGTCCAACGTTAATCGGGGCAGGGTGAGTCGACCCCTAAGGCGAGGCCGAAAGGCGTAGTCGATGGGAAACAGGTTAATATTCCTGTACTTGGTGTTACTGCGAAGGGGACGGAGAAGGCTATGTCAGCCGGGCGACGGTTGTCCCGGTTTAAGCATGTAGGCGGAGGTTCGGTAAATCCGGTACCTTTTAACGCTGAGGTGTGATGACGAGGCACTACGGTGCTGAAGTGATAAATGCCCTGCTTCCAGGAAAAGCCTCTAAGCATCAGGTAACACGAAATCGTACCCCAAACCGACACAGGTGGTCAGGTAGAGAATACCAAGGCGCTTGAGAGAACTCGGGTGAAGGAACTAGGCAAAATGGTGCCGTAACTTCGGGAGAAGGCACGCTGATGTGTAGGTGAAGCCCCTGCGGGTGGAGCTGAAATCAGTCGAAGATACCAGCTGGCTGCAACTGTTTATTAAAAACACAGCACTGTGCAAACACGAAAGTGGACGTATACGGTGTGACGCCTGCCCGGTGCCGGAAGGTTAATTGATGGGGTTAGCGGCAACGCGAAGCTCTTGATCGAAGCCCCGGTAAACGGCGGCCGTAACTATAACGGTCCTAAGGTAGCGAAATTCCTTGTCGGGTAAGTTCCGACCTGCACGAATGGCGTAATGATGGCCAGGCTGTCTCCACCCGAGACTCAGTGAAATTGAACTCGCTGTGAAGATGCAGTGTACCCGCGGCAAGACGGAAAGACCCCGTGAACCTTTACTATAGCTTGACACTGAACACTGGTCCTTGATGTGTAGGATAGGTGGGAGGCTTTGAAGCGTGGACGCCAGTCTGCGTGGAGCCAACCTTGAAATACCACCCTTTAATGGCTGGTGTTCTAACGTAGACCCGTAATCCGGGTTGCGGACAGTGTCTGGTGGGTAGTTTGACTGGGGCGGTCTCCTCCCAAAGAGTAACGGAGGAGCACGAAGGTTGGCTAATCCTGGTCGGACATCAGGAGGTTAGTGCAATGGCATAAGCCAGCTTGACTGCGAGCGTGACGGCGCGAGCAGGTGCGAAAGCAGGTCATAGTGATCCGGTGGTTCTGAATGGAAGGGCCATCGCTCAACGGATAAAAGGTACTCCGGGGATAACAGGCTGATACCGCCCAAGAGTTCATATCGACGGCGGTGTTTGGCACCTCGATGTCGGCTCATCACATCCTGGGGCTGAAGTAGGTCCCAAGGGTATGGCTGTTCGCCATTTAAAGTGGTACGCGAGCTGGGTTTAGAACGTCGTGAGACAGTTCGGTCCCTATCTGCCGTGGGCGCTGGAGAATTGAGGGGGGCTGCTCCTAGTACGAGAGGACCGGAGTGGACGCATCACTGGTGTTCGGGTTGTCATGCCAATGGCACTGCCCGGTAGCTAAATGCGGAAGAGATAAGTGCTGAAAGCATCTAAGCACGAAACTTGCCCCGAGATGAGTTCTCCCTGAGACTTTAAGTCTCCTGAAGGAACGTTGAAGACGACGACGTTGATAGGTCGGGTGTGTAAGCGCAGCGATGCGTTGAGCTAACCGATACTAATGAACCGTGAGGCTTAACCTTACAACGCCGAAGCTGTTTTGGCGAAGAGACAGAAGATTTTCAGCCTGATACAGATTAACAGAATTTGCCTGGCGGCTGTAGCGCGGTGGTCCCACCTGACCCCATGCCGAACTCAGAAGTGAAACGCCGTAGCGCCGATGGTAGTGTGGGGTCTCCCCATGTGAGAGTAGGGAACTGCCAGGCATCAAATTAAGTAGTAAGCCGGTGCATTAATCCGGTGGTTACAGAAGTATTCGGTGGAGCGGTAGTTCAGTCGGTTAGAATACCTGCCTGTCACGCAGGGGGTCGCGGGTTCGAGTCCCGTCCGTTCCGCCACTTATTAAAAGCCCTGAGCTAACGCTCAGGGCTTTTTTCTTATCTGTCGTTTGATTGTTGCGAAATTAGCAAAAATCCTCTGCGGTTCACGATCTTTTTCGGCATAACAACTACAGCGATAATTCTCCTCAGTTTATGAACATAACGATTGAGGAATCATATGACTATCCCTGCACTGGGTCTGGGCACTTTCCGCCTGAAAGACGACGTTGTTATCGCATCTGTTAAAACCGCACTTGAGTTGGGCTATCGTGCTATTGATACGGCGCAGATTTATGATAACGAAGCTGCCGTAGGCCAGGCCATCGAAGAGAGTGGCGTACCGCGCGACGAACTTTTCATCACCACTAAAATCTGGATTGAGAATCTCGGCCAAGACAAGCTGATCCCAAGCCTGAAGGAAAGTCTGAAAAAGCTGCGTACTGACTATGTTGATCTGACGCTGATCCACTGGCCATCACCTGACGATGCCGTCTCTGTGGAGGAGTTCATGCAGGCGCTGCTGGAAGCGAAAGAGCAGGGCTTAACGCGTAAAATTGGCATCTCTAACTTCACCATCCCGTTGATGGAAAGGGCCATTGCCGCAGTGGGTAAAGAAAATATTGCCACCAACCAGATTGAACTCTCTCCTTACCTGCAAAACCACAAAGTCGTGGACTGGGCGAAACAGCATGGTATTCACATCACCTCGTACATGACGCTGGCATATGGTAAGGCGCTGAAAGATGAAGTGATTGCACGCATCGCTGAAAAACACAATGCGACAGCCGCACAGGTGATCCTGGCATGGGCGATGGGTGAGGGCTATGCCGTGATCCCGTCTTCAACCAAACGTGAAAACCTGGCAAGTAACCTGTTAGCGCGGGATCTCCAGCTTGATGATGAAGATAAAAACGCGATCGCTGCACTGGAATGCAACGATCGTCTGGTCAGCCCGGAAGGGTTAGCACCAGACTGGGATTAATAAAAGCCCTTCCTCTGTACCCTTAAACCCTCACACAGCTCCTCCGGGAGCTGTTTTTATATGTTCGCTAAGGAAGTCGATAAAAGCGCGTATGCGCGTACTTACCGCTCTGTCACTGTAATACACTGCGCTAAAAGGCATCTCTACAGGTAAGCGTTTGTCAGCCATCAGTTCTACAAGCTGACCCGCAGCTATTTCCTTATCAATCATATAGTCTGATAAACAGGCGATCCCATTTCCTTCAAGACAAAGCTGTTTCAGCGTTTCTCCGCTATTAGACGAAAGTCCGCAAGTGATCTCATGAAGTTGTCCGTCATGACAGGCCACGGGCCAGGTGTTCAGCGAGACAGGTTCCGTAAAGCCCAGGCACAGGTGCTGCTTCAGCTCCTCAACGGTCTCCGGTTTGCCATGCTCTGCAATATATTGCGGTGACGCGATAATTTTGCGGTAGCTGGTGAACAGTGGGCGAGCGCGTAAACTTGAATCCGTCAGGGTTCCCGCGCGGATCGCCACATCAACTTTACGCTCAATCAGGTTAATAAACGTCTCTGAAGAGACCAGGGACAGAGTCATCTCCGGATAACGTTCCCGGAATGGCTTGATTAACGGCATCAGAAAATGAAGCACGACCGGCGTCGCCGCATCAATGCGTAGCAATCCACGCGGAGTGCTACGCGACTCCATTATTTCCGTCTCAGCTGCCGCCATCTCCTGCAAAACGGATTGTACGCGGCGAAAATAACGTTCACCTTCTTCCGTCAGGCTGAGCTGCCGCGTTGTTCTGTTGAGCAGACTTACCCCGAGCTTCATCTCCAGCTTTTTCACCGAGCGGCTGATGGCGGAGTTCGCCTGCCCGAGCTGTTCGGCCGCACGGCTGAAGCTGCCGCTTTCAACAACGGCAACAAAGATAGTCAGTTCTTCCGATGTGGCTTTCATTATTGCATCATCCGCAAAATTCTATTGAGATTCTAACCATTTTTGTTATTTAAACACTGGCGCATACTGCCTGTCATCTTAATCCTGAAGAGACGGAGTATTTATGCCACTGGCGCTTCTTGCCCTGACGATCAGTGCCTTCGCAATTGGCACGACCGAATTTGTTATTGTAGGACTTGTTCCCACTATTGCTGAACAACTCGCCATTTCGCTGCCTTCTGCCGGGCTGCTGGTATCTATTTACGCGTTAGGCGTCGCTGTTGGGGCGCCTGTGCTGACCGCACTGACTGGACGCTTTCCACGTAAACAACTGTTAGTTGCCCTGATGGTGCTCTTCACCGCCGGCAATATTCTGGCGTGGCAGGCTCCGGACTACACTACCCTGGTCATTGCCCGTTTGCTGTCTGGCCTCGCGCACGGTGTCTTCTTCTCCATCGGTTCTACGATTGCAACCAGCCTGGTGCCAAAAGAGAAAGCGGCGTCAGCCATTGCGATTATGTTTGGCGGCTTAACCGTCGCGCTGGTCACCGGCGTACCGTTAGGAACGTTTATTGGGCAACATTTTGGCTGGCGAGAAACCTTCCTCGCGGTATCGCTGTTGGGCGTGATTGCTCTGGTAGCCAGCCTGCTGCTGGTGCCCTCCAGTATTCCGGGGCGCGCGAGCGCCAGCCTGAGCGATCAGGTTAAGGTTCTGACACACCCGCGCCTGCTGCTGATCTATGCCGTTACGGCTCTGGGTTATGGAGGTGTGTTCACTGCGTTCACTTTCCTTGCACCGATGATGCAGGAGCTGGCTGGTTTTTCTCCGGGCGCAGTGAGCTGGATTTTACTGGGCTACGGTATCTCCGTTGCAATCGGCAATATCTGGGGCGGCAAGCTTGCGGATAAGCATGGTGCGGTACCGGCGCTAAAATTTATCTTCGCCGCGCTGGTTGTCCTGCTGATGATTTTCCAGTTCACCGCGTCGATACAATACGCAGCGCTGGTAACTGTGTTGGTTATGGGAATATTCGCGTTTGGTAACGTACCGGGATTGCAGGTCTATGTTGTACAGAAAGCCGAACGCTATACGCCCAATGCGGTGGATGTCGCATCCGGCCTGAATATCGCCGCATTCAATATCGGTATCGCACTCGGATCGGTTATCGGCGGGCAGACGGTTGAACACGTTGGATTAACCCAAACGCCATGGATTGGTGCGGTAATTGTGCTTGTCGCTTTCCTGCTTATTAGTCTGAGTGGACGGCTTGATAAACCCGCTCGTATCGCGCTTGGATAAGTATCAGTAAGTGCTTGCTTACAAAACTGGAAAGCGGTTTCTCAGTAATTGCGTTGAAAGTGTGACCTAAAATCCCTATAACATTAGAACCAGTCCGTTTTCCGGGCTGGTTCATGTTACAGAGGTCGTTTCCAAAAGTGCGAAAAAATACCTATGCCATGCGTTATGTTGCCGGAATGCCCGCGGAGAGGATCTTGCCTCCGGGGTCGTTTGCGAGCCTGGGTCAGGCATTACCAGCGGGCACGCCATTAAGCAGTGACGAAAAAATTCGCGTACTGGTGTGGAACATCTTTAAACAACAGCGTGCGGAGTGGTTATCCGTACTTAAAAATTTTGGTAAAGATGCGCATCTGGTTCTGTTACAGGAGGCGCAAACCACGCCTGAGCTGGTCAGGTTTGCAACGACAAACTATCTTGCAGCCGATCAGGTGCCTGCCTTTGTTCTGCCACAGCATCCTTCTGGGGTGATGACCCTTTCAGCCGCACATCCGGTCTATTGCTGCCCGCTGCGTGAACGTGAGCCAATCCTGCGTCTGGCAAAATCGGCGCTGGTCACGGTCTATCCGTTGCCCGACACCCGTCTGCTGATGGTGGTAAACATTCATGCGGTGAACTTCAGCCTGGGTGTTGATGTGTACAGTAAGCAGTTACTACCCATTGGCGATCAGATTGCTCATCACAGTGGGCCGATCATTATGGCCGGGGACTTCAATGCCTGGAGCCGTCCACGTATGAACGCGTTGTACCGCTTCGCGCGTGAAATGTCGCTGCGTGAAGTTCGTTTTAACGATGACCAGCGCAAGAAAGCGTTTGGTCGTCCTCTCGATTTTGTCTTCTATCGGGGTTTAAGCGTGCACGACGCCTCCGTTCTGGTGACGCGCGCCTCCGATCATAATCCTCTACTAGTTGAATTCAGTCCCGGCAAACCTGATAAATAATGGTGCGTCAGGTCTGCCGTGGGGCAGGCCTGTGCGGGTGCTGCCCTTTATTTTTTAACCCATAAAAGGACAGCAACATGACAACAACACACTCCCATCATGACAACGTCGAAAAACAGTTTGGTTCTCAGGCAAGTGCCTACCTGAGCAGCGCCGTGCACGCCTCTGGCCGCGATCTGGTACGTCTCGGCGAACGGCTCGCCGCGTTTCCTGACGCGCACGTGCTGGACTTAGGCTGCGGGGCGGGGCACGCCAGTTTTACCGCCGCACAGCAGGTTGCTCAGGTGACGGCATATGACTTATCGAGCCAGATGCTGGATGTGGTTGCTGAAGCGGCGAAAGCGAAAGGGCTGAATAACGTCACGACGCGCCAGGGCTACGCTGAATCTTTACCCTTTGAGGATGCGTCGTTTGAGGTTGTGATTAGCCGTTACTCTGCACACCACTGGCATGATGTGGGGCAGGCATTACGGGAAGTGAAACGCGTGCTCAAACCGGGCGGAATCTTCATCATCATGGACGTGATGTCTCCCGGACATCCAGTACGAAATATCTGGCTCCAGACGGTTGAAGCGCTGCGTGATACCTCGCACGTGCAAAACTACTCCAGTGGAGAGTGGCTTACGTTTATCACCGAAGCCGGCTTGATTTCACGCTCATTGATAACCGACCGTTTGCCGCTGGAGTTCACATCATGGATTGCACGGATGCGCACACCCGAGGCATTGACTCAGGCGATCCGATTGTATCAGGAGAGCGCCTCTGCTGACGTGAAGGCGTACTTTGAACTGCATGATGATGGTTCGTTTACCAGCGACACCATTATGGCTGAAGCGCAAAAAGCGGGATAAATAAAAAAGGCACCGAGGGGAATCGGTGCCTTTTTAACAAGCGATCGTACTATCAGGAATCTGGCGTAGCGCTGTTTTTCACAAACAACGTCAGCTGGTCGCCAGGTTGCAGGTTGTCAGTATCGTTGTTCCAGCGCATCACATCTTTGATGTTTACGCCGTGACGCTTAGCAATACTGGACAGCGAGTCGCCTTTACGTACGCGATAGGTAATGCTATCGCTGTTTTTAGCGAGACGCTGTGCGCTGCTACCTGCACCTACGGACAGCGTTTGACCCACTTTCAGACCAGATCCGCGCAGATTATTCCACTGCTGGAGATCTTTCGCATTCACGCCAAGACGTGATGCAATACCTGAAAGCGTATCACCTGAACGCACCTTATAGCTGCGGCTGCTTACAGGCGACGTATCAGCGATCAGCGTGGACTGAACGGCTGCAATTTCACCCGAAGCTAAAGACTCTCGTAACTGTTCCGCATGTTTCTGCGGAACCATCACATAGCCAGGGCCACTAGCGCCCAGCGTGGAGCCTTTAACACCTGCATTAAAGGTTTTAAGCTTACTTACCGACATACCCGTCATATCTGCAACCTGTTGAATATCAACCGGGCTGCTGAGGCGGACACGCGCCAGTGCACGACTTTCGTCTGGTGTTGGCAGTTGTACACCGTAACGTTTGCTGTTCTTGATAATATCGCCCAGTGCCAGCATTTTCGGTACGTAAATCTTTGTTTCCTGTGGCAGTGAGAGCGACCAGAAGTCTGTGGATTTTCCACGCGCTTTATTCGCTTTCATTGCCTTCAGTACACGACCTTCACCACTGTTATACGCCGCGACGGTCAATAACCAGTCGCCGTCAAACATCTTGTTCAGACGTTGCATCATGTCGAGAGCGGCTGTCGTTGAAGCGACAACATCACGACGCGCATCGTAGTTGCGGGTCTGCTTTAAACCATAATTTCGCCCTGTGCTCGGAATGATCTGCCAGATGCCTGCTGCATTGGCGCCAGACGTCGCGTGCGGGTCAAAAGCGCTCTCCACTATGGGTAGTAGTACCAGTTCCATAGGCATGTTACGTTTCTTAACTTGCCCGGCTATCCAGTACATATACGGCTCTGCCCGTAATGTTACATCGTGGAGATAGCTCTTATTTCTCAAATACTTCTGTTTCTGTTCGCGAATCCGGCTGTTTTCCGGAATTCCCATCTTTAGCTCGTCGCCAATAGAGGCCCACAAGTCTTGTTCCTGCGCGAAGGATGTCCCATCGTCCAACCATCGCGCCTGACTCGTAAACTTCCCTGCTTCCCCTTGACCAGCCGCAGAAAGGCTCTGTGCGTGCTGTTGTACGTTGCTGCCGTTTTGTGACTGGCAACCTACAAGCAGGACAGAGGCGAGTAATATCGCTTTTGCCTTCATGTGTGTGTCAATAGTTGCTTAAAAGACGAGCGATGATAACGGCGAAATTTTGAAAAGGCAACCCGCAATTATCTGAAGTTATCTTTCTTTGACCTTAACCATGCAAATCGCGCTTCAGGTTGTAACAAATTTGTTTCTTGATTAATTTTATTAATTAAATCAACATCATCAGTTCTTAAAAATAAATTTATTTGTCGCTCATTTTTCAGAATTACGGGGAGTGTTTTTTGGTTTTTTGCACGTAACTCCTTCACTTTCTGGTAATAATCCTGAATCGCCCGATCCTCAGGCAGCACGCTTACAGCAAACTTCATATTCCCTAATGTATACTCATGTGCGCAACAAATTACGGTGTCGGCTGGCAGCGCATTAATTTTTTGTAAAGATTGATACATCTGTTCTGGCGTGCCTTCAAACAGCCTTCCACAGCCGCCAGAAAACAGCGTGTCGCCACAAAACAGATAAGGTTTGCTGTAGAAACAGAGATGACCGGAAGTGTGACCTGGCGTAGCAAATACGGAAAACTCCCACCCGAGGATGAGGATACTTTCGCCTTCTTCAACAACTTGCGTCGTACCCTTATCCTGTGTCTCTGCTGGTCCGTAGACGGGTAGATGGGGATAGCGTGCAAGGAGATCGGGAACACCGCCGACATGATCGTGATGGTGATGGGTAAGGAGGATCGCCTCCGGCTGCCAGCCGTTTTCTTTAATCGCGTGCAGGATCGGTGCGGATTCGCCTGGATCAACAATGATGCATCTGCGATCGTCGTCGACTAAAACCCAGATGTAATTGTCCTGAAAGGCGGAAATACTGATAAGATTCATGCATTACCTCTTATAGCGTGGCGGGTGTTTTGATGAAACCGGCAAGGATACCTCAGACTGTCGCACCACCGGAACGTTGGGCAGAGTTGCCCTGGGGTGAATATTATCGCGAGGCCTTAGAACTTCAGCTTAAACCCTGGCTCGCGAAAATGTATGGTTTTCACCTGCTTAAGATTGGCAATCTGAGCGCAGAAATCAATACCGAAAGCTGCGCTATCTCGCATCAGGTTAGCGTATCGCTTAATGGCTCCCCGGTTCAGGTGAAAGCGGATCCGCTGCATTTGCCGTTTGCGGAAAAATCCATTGATGCCTGTCTGCTCGCCCACACGCTGCCCTGGTGCAGCGATCCCCATCGTCTGCTGCGGGAAGCCGACCGCGTTTTGATTGATGACGGCTGGCTGATCCTGAGCGGTTTTAATCCGCTGAGTCTGATGGGGCTACGTAAAATGACGCCCGTTCTGCGTCGCACGCCGCCTTATAACAGCAGGATGTTTACCATGATGCGCCAGCTGGACTGGCTTTCACTGTTAAATTTCGAAGTGCTAAGCTACGGGGGTTTTCAGGTCATCCCCTGGACGCGTAAAGGCGGGGTCTTATTAAGCACCCATTTACCCGCGCTGGGCTGCATGCAATTTATTGTCGCGCGTAAGAGGACGATCCCCCTTACGCTCAACCCGATGAAGCAAAGCAAATCAAAAACGCGGATCCGCCAGACCGTGGGGGCCACGCGGCAGTACAAAAAACCGTGATCAGGATTCAGGTTGATAACCTGCATCCTCATGGGTCGGGTTGGATGCCGCCGCGCGAGCCAGCTCGTCACAGCGTTCGTTTTCAGGATGACCGGCGTGCCCCTTTACCCACTCCCATTTGATTTCGTGCTGACCGAGGGCGGCATCAAGACGCTTCCAGAGATCGACATTCTTGACGGGTTTTTTCTCTGCCGTTTTCCAGCCCCGCTTTTTCCAGTTGTGGATCCATTGGGTAATGCCCTGGCGGACATACTGGCTGTCGGTACTCAGCACCACGTCACAATGTTCTTTTAACGCTTCCAGCGCCACGATGGCCGCCATCAACTCCATGCGGTTGTTGGTGGTCAGGAAATAGCCTTCACTAAATGTTTTTTCATGCTGACGATAGCGCATAATGGCGCCATAGCCGCCGGGCCCTGGGTTACCGAGACAAGATCCATCGGTGAAAATTTCTACCTGTTTACGCATCTCTGGTAGACTTCCTGTATTTGAAACGTTCAGTAAAACGATAAGTCTGACATAAATGACCGCTATGAGCACTGCAATTACTCGCCAGATTGTTCTTGATACCGAAACCACCGGTATGAACCAGATTGGCGCCCACTACGAAGGGCACAAAATCATTGAGATTGGTGCCGTTGAAGTGGTGAACCGTCGCCTTACGGGCAACAACTTCCACGTTTACCTTAAACCCGATCGGCTGGTGGACCCGGAAGCGTTCGGCGTTCACGGAATTGCCGATGAGTTTTTGCTGGATAAGCCCACCTTTGCCGACGTCGCAGATGAATTTCTCGACTACATCAGAGGTGCGGAACTTGTCATTCATAACGCGTCGTTCGATATCGGCTTTATGGACTATGAGTTCAGCAAGCTCAACCGTGATATTCCGAAGACGAATACGTTCTGTAAAGTCACGGATAGCCTGGCGCTGGCAAGGAAGATGTTCCCCGGCAAGCGTAACAGCCTTGATGCCCTGTGCTCTCGCTATGAGATAGACAACACCAAGCGAACGCTGCACGGCGCATTGCTCGATGCCCAGATCCTGGCCGATGTCTACCTGACCATGACCGGCGGGCAAACGTCGATGAAATTCAGTATGGAAAATGAATCCCAGCAGACGCGGGATGAAGGGGGAATTCAGCGTATTGTGCGTCAGGCGAATCGCCTGCGGGTTGTTTTAGCCAGTGATGAAGAACTGATGAACCATGAATCTCGTCTCGATTTAGTGCAGAAGAAGGGCGGAAGCTGTCTGTGGCGCACGTGAAAATGTGCTGAAACGTTTGTTAAATCACCGTTTGGGTGAATTTTGCAGCAAACGATTCAAAACCTGAGAAAAAGCGTTGACGAGTTCAGAGGCAAACCGTAATATTCGCCTCGTTCCCCAAACGGGAACAGTGGAGCGGTAGTTCAGTCGGTTAGAATACCTGCCTGTCACGCAGGGGGTCGCGGGTTCGAGTCCCGTCCGTTCCGCCACTATTCAGAAAGCCTGAGTCAGAAATGATTCAGGCTTTCGTCGTTTTATAGTCCCTCGAATATTGTTTATTCCTCTTTTTATTTCCATTAACAAAAAGTTAATAAATACGGTGCATTTTATTAACAAGTGCACGATTTTAGTGCATTATTTGCACTGTTTTTGTGCGTTTTTTGCTCATCCTTACCTTCGCGCCCATCTTCTTATGTAATAATTATGTAAAATAATTGGTAGGAAATCATTCGGTTACCGATCATTTTTCAGAAAATTAACGAACCAATACGCTATTGGTTCGTTAATTGCTTAATTACTAGCACGTTAAGTTCTGCGTCATATCAATAACTTATTATTAATAAAAATAAAGCAATGATGAAAGCGAGCGAACCAATATGGAAAAGCCTTCACGGTTTTTAGCTAATTCCAGTACCGCGCTTGAGCAGCTGCGCGGGCTTATCAACCAGCACGAGTCAACACCAGGCATTCCGCTGCCCACTGAACGTGAGCTGTCGGACACTCTCGGCGTAGGCCGACGTGAAGTGCGTCGCGCGCTGGACGTGCTGGAAGAGGAAGGGCGTATCTGGCGCAAGCAGGGCAAGGGTACCTTCATTGGTCCATCTGCCCCGGTTGAGCCGTTGGCGCTTCAGGGATTGGTTCAGCAAACCAACCTGCTGGAAGTCATGGAAGCTCGACTACAGCTCGAACCCGGCTTAGCCCGACTTGCGGCACTGCGTGCCACCAGGGAAAACCTCGCGCTCATGCAGCGTATGCTGGAACGCATTAATAAGGTCAGCCCGGATGACCGCGATCTCAACGAACTGTGGGATAGCGCCTTCCACCGCGCCATTGCGGAGGCAGCAGGTAACCGCCTGATGCTTGGGCTTTTTGATGCGATAGATGCCGTCCGCCGGGAGCCTGGCTGGCAGCATTTACGCGAACTTGCCCGCACCCCTGAACGTGTCGATAGCTACAACGACCACCATCACAAAATCATGTCAGCGATTATTCATCGCCAGCCTAATGAAGCAGCTGCCGCCATGCGCGAACACCTGCTCAGCCTGCAAACCGCCCTGATTCAGGCTATTCACCTTGAGGACGATTCCACGCTATGACGACGATACCCTTTAAGGACTCCACGCCCGTACTGCGGCTGCAAAACCTCAACGTTAAATTCGCGGGCTCGCCGGTGAGCGTGCTCGACGATATCTCGCTGACGGTCAGGGCGGGAGAAACGCTGGCGCTGGTAGGCGAGTCCGGCTGCGGTAAAAGCATCACTTCCCTGGCGCTGATGGGGTTATTACCTGCCAGCGCCCGGATCGTCAGCGGGGAGATGAATTTCCGCCGCCAGGATCTGCGCAAGCTCTCGCCGCGGGAGTATGCCGATCTGCGCGGCAGCGAGCTGGCGATGATATTCCAGGAGCCCATGACCTCGCTCAACCCGGCCTTCACGCTTGGCGATCAGCTCAGTGAAGCGGTGATGCGCCATCAAACGATCTCCCGGGCTGAGGCGATGACGGTTGCGCTACAGATCCTGGAGAAGGTGCAGATCCCGGCAGCAGAGATGCGCCTTAAGGCTTACCCGCATCAGCTTTCCGGCGGTATGCGCCAGCGCGTGATGATTGCGATGGCGCTGATAAACCATCCCAAACTACTCATTGCTGACGAACCCACTACCGCTCTGGACGTGACCATTCAGGCGCAAATTCTCTCCCTGCTCAATACTTTAAAAGAAGAAACGGGCACGGCGGTGCTGATGATCACCCACGATTTAGGCGTGGTGGCTGAAGTCGCGCAGCAGGTGGCGGTGATGTATGCCGGACAGCTAGTGGAGCAGGGGAGTGTTGAAGCTCTGTTTGCCGATCCGCAGCACCCCTATACCATTGGCCTTATGGGTTCCCTTCCTTCTATGGGCGCGCGTAAAAGCCAGCTATCAACTATTCCCGGATCGGTCCCGCTGCCGGAATCCATGCCTCAAGGCTGCCGCTTTGCCACCCGATGTCCCTTCGCGCAGACGCGCTGTCATGCTGAAAAACCACCGCTCACTACGCTCGGTACGGGCCATCAGGTTGCCTGCTTCCGCGTGCCGCTCGAACACCATATTGCCCTGGGAGAGACCGCATGACTATGCCCATTCTTGAAGCCCGCGATCTGAGCAAGCTTTTCCCCGGCCCTAAAAAACTGTTTACGCCGGCCCGCTTTGTCACCGCTGTCGACCGAGTTTCGATGTCGGTGATGCCTGGCGAAACGCTGGCAATTGTCGGCGAGTCGGGTTCCGGGAAATCCACCCTTGGTCGTCTGCTGCTGCGCCTGCTGGGCGCCAGCGAAGGGCGGGTATTTTATCAGGGTGAGGAGATCACCCACGCCTCGGGCGCCCGTCTGAACCAGCTCCGGCGTGAGCTACAGATCATCTTTCAGGATCCCTTCGCTTCGCTGAACCCGCGCATGACGGTGGAGCAAATTGTCGGTGAGCCGCTGTGGCTGCACCAGAACATGAAAAAAACGGATCGCCAGTACCGCGTCTCCGAGCTACTCAGGACGGTCGGCTTGCCCTCAGCCTGGGCCGGGCGTTATCCACACGAATTTTCCGGCGGGCAGCGCCAGCGTATCGGCATTGCGCGCGCGCTGGCATCAGGCCCAAAGCTGCTGCTGGGTGATGAGCCGGTTTCTGCGCTGGACGTTTCCGTTCAGGCACAGGTGGTCAATTTACTGGAAAGCCTGAAGCACCAGTTGGGGCTAACGATGGTGATCGTCGCCCACGGGCTGGCGGTTATCCGTCATATGAGCGACCGCGTGGCGGTAATGTATCTTGGGCAAATCGTCGAGCTGGCCACCGTCGACGACATCTTCGACGCACCGTTGCATCCTTATACCCAGGCGTTGATTGCCTCAGCGCCGCAAATGCAGCCAGGCGTAGCGCGGGATACGCCGCTGTTGCAGGGTGATTTACCGAACCCGGCTAACCCGCCGTCCGGCTGCCGTTTCCACACCCGTTGCCCCTACGTTACAGATGAATGCCGCCAGATCGAGCCGATTAATCAGGTGCTCGACGGCGGACGTCAGGTTGCCTGCCATCGTTGGCAGGAGATCAATCGCGATCGCAGCGTTATCCAGATCGCACCGCCATCCGCCGCTTTTCTGCGCCGCCGTGCGCTGTTTGAACACGCGGCCACTCACTCCTCCCTTCCTTCAAGGAACTCATGATAATGACAATGCGTAATTCTCTTTTGACCGTACTGGGAAGTGTTATGTTGCTTGGCGCGGCGCTGCCCGCCCATTCTGAAAGCGTGCTGCGGATCGGCCTGGGGGCCGACCCGGATATGCTCGACCCGCATCTGGCGCGCACCTACTATGGCCGTTTCGTGTTTGCCTCCCTGTGCGACAGGCTGGTGGACGTCGACGAGCACCTGAAAGTGGTGCCGGGTCTGGCAAAATCCTGGGCCTGGAGCGAAGATGGCAAAACGCTGACTATGGATCTACGCGAAGGTGTGACCTTCCACGACGGTGAAAAATTTGATGCCGCTGCGGCAAAATACAACCTCGACCGCGCCCTGACCCTCAAAGGCTCCCTGCGTAAAAGCGAGATCTCATCCGTTGAATCGGTCGAGGTCACCGGCCCGATGCAGATTGCGCTGCACCTGAAAACACCGGATGCCGCGCTGCTAATGCAGCTCACCGACCGCGCGGGCGCGATGATGGCACCCGATGTGGCGAAAAAGCCTGACTTTGCCGCCCATCCCGTCTGCTCCGGTCCATACAAATTCGACAGCCGCGTGTCGCAGGACCGCATCGTTCTGACCCGCTTCGACAACTACTGGAACAAAGACGCCTATCACTTCGACAAAATCATCTATCTGCCGATCCCGGATGCCTCCGTGCGTCTCGCGAACCTGCGCGCGGGCGATCTCGACCTGACCGAAGGCATTGCCGCCAGCGACGTCAAAACCGTCGAAGCCGACAGCAAGCTGGCGCTGGCGAAGGTCACCGGTCTGGGCTATCAGGGGATCACCTTCAATATTAACAACGGCAAGGTGCCGGCCAACGATCCGTTCAAAGATGCCCGCGTGCGCGAGGCATTTTCTCAGGCAATCGATCGCGATGCCTTAAACCAGGTGGTCTTTGAAGGGCTCTACACCCCGGCAAATCAGGCGTTTTCACCGGTCAGCCCGTACCACGTTAACCTGCCGGTCCCGCCGCGCGACGTCGATAAAGCCAAAGCGCTGCTGAAAGCCGCCGGTGTAACCACGCCGCTGAGCGTCAATCTGCTGGTGCCGAACAACCCAACCTCGCAGCAGGTGGGACAGGTATTGCAGGCGATGGTGGCAGAGGCGGGCTTTAACCTGAACCTGCAAATGACCGAGTTCGCCACGCTGCTGGATCGCCAGCAGAGCGGTGACTACCAGTTGAGCTTCTCCGGCTGGTCGGGGCGCCCGGATCCGGATGGCAGCATTTACGGCTTTATCAACAGTAAAGGCACCCTGAACGACGGCCGATACAGCAACGCGCAAATCGATGAATGGCTGACTCAGGCGCGTCAGAGCACCGACCAGGCCGCACGCCAGCCGCTGTACGACAAGGTGGTGAAGCAGCTCCAGACCGACATGCCGATTGCCTACCTCTACTTCGAGCCGCGCATTTTTGGACTGAACAAGAACGTGCAGGGCTTTAAGCCGTACCCGGACGGCATCGTGCGTCTGGCCGGTTTGACGCTGGCAAAATAAACGTCCTGAGGAGAACCCATGCTGGAACTGATTTGCAAACGTCTGCTGCTGGCCGTCCCGACGCTATTGCTGGTGAGCATGATGGTGTTCGGGCTGCAAAAGCTGCTGCCCGGCGACCCGCTGATCGCCATGGCCGGGGAGGAGCGCGATCCGGCGGTCATTGCCCAGCTGCGTGCTGAGCTTAATCTGGATGCGCCGATCCCCGTGCAGTATTTCCATTGGCTGACGCGCGCGCTGCAGGGCGATCTGGGCGTCTCCTTGCGCACGCATGAACCGGTCACGCAGCTGATTGCCAGCAAGCTGCCGGTCACGCTGGAGCTCTCTCTGCTGGCGATGATCATCGCGCTGGTGTTTGGCATCAGCATGGGGATCCTTGCGGCGGTGAATAAAAACAGCTGGGTCGATCACGGGGCGAACTTTGTGGCGATCTCGGGGATATCAATTCCGCACTTCTGGCTGGGGATCCTGCTGATTCTGGTCTTTTCGGTGAACTTGCAATGGTTACCTGCGTCCGGTTATGTGCCATTCAGTGAAGATCCGATCCAGAACCTGCGCACGCTGCTGCTGCCCGCGTCCGTGCTCGGAACCGGACTGGCGGCGACGCTGATGCGCCATACCCGAGCGTCGATGATTGCGGTGCTGAAAGCGGATTACATCCGCACCGCGCGCGCTAAGGGGCTGCTGCCGAAAGCAGTGATCCTGAAGCACGCCTTTCGCAACGCGCTGGTGCCTGTAATCACCCTCACCACGCTGCTGTTCGGCGAGCTACTGGGCGGCGCGGTGCTGACCGAGCAGGTCTTCACCATTCCGGGCTTTGGCAAAATGATCGTCGACTCGGTGTTCAATCGTGACTATGCGGTGGTGCAGGGCGTGGTGCTGATCGTGGCGATCGGCTTCCTGATGCTCAATCTGCTGGCCGACGTGCTCTACGTCCTTATCAACCCGAAAATGCGAGGTTAACCATGGCGGAACTGACGACGCAAACCGTTGCCCCCACGCTGCCGCGCGCGCAGAACCGGGTGCTGAAGAAATTTCTCGGCAATAAAAGCGCGGTGATTGGCGCGCTTGTGGTGGGCTTTTTTGTCCTGGTGGCGCTGCTGGCGCCGTGGATCGCCCCCTTCGACCCGGTCAAAGCCAACTTCCTGGCGGTGCGCAAAGCGCCGTCGGCGATGTACTGGTTCGGCACCGACGAGCTGGGGCGTGACATCTTATCCCGCATTATTTGGGGGGCGCGCACCTCGCTGATGGCGGGCTGTATGTCGGTCATTATTGCCGTGGTCATCGGCGTGCCGCTGGGGCTGGTGGCGGGCTACTTCCAGAAGATGTGGGACGGCGTGATCTCGCGCTTTATTGAGGCCTTGCTGGCCTGTCCGTTCCTGATCATGGCGATCGCGCTGGGGGCATTTTTGGGCCCAAGCCTGACGAATGCGATGATCGCCATTGGTCTCTCGGCAATGCCGATCTTCGCCCGGCTGACGCGCGGCCAGGTGATCGCCATTCGCAACGAAGAGTATATCGACGGCGCGCGGGCGATTGGCCTGCCGGATCGCTGGATCATCATTAAATACGTCCTGCCAAACGTGATGTCGCCGATCCTCGTGCAGGCCACGCTGGCGATCGCCTCGGCGATTATCGCCGAAGCCAGCCTGTCGTTTTTGGGGCTGGGACAGCAGCCGCCAAATCCGTCCTGGGGCTCCATGCTCAACACCGCGAAAGGGTTTCTGGAGCAGGCTCCGTGGATGTCCGTTTTCCCCGGCGTGGCGATTTTCCTTGCCGTGCAGGGCTTTAATCTACTCGGCGACGGGCTGCGCGATGCGCTCGATCCGCGCCACGACTAAGGAGTCATGATGACCAAAGCGCTTGATTTTACGTCCGGTTACGATTCACGCCGTTCGCCGATGCTGGGCCATAACGCGGTTGCCACGTCGCAGCCGCTGGCGGCGCAGGCGGGGATGAAGATGCTGCAACTGGGCGGCAATGCCGTCGATGCAGCCATTGCCACCGCGATGGCGCTGACGGTAGTTGAGCCGACCGGCAACGGGATCGGCAGCGACGCCTTTGCCATCGTCTGGGACGGTGAAAAGCTTCACGGCCTCAACGCATCAGGCCGCTCGCCGGCCAGCTGGCATGCGGATCTGTTTGCCGGAAAAAGCGCAGTGCCGGAAATTGGCTGGGACGCGGTGACCGTGCCGGGAGCGGTATCCGGCTGGGTCGCGCTGGCGGAGCGCTTCGGCACGCTGCCGCTGACCACGCTGGCGCAGCCTGCCATTGACTACGCGCGCAACGGCTTTCCCGTCTCGCCGCTGATTGGTCATCTCTGGCAGCGAGGCTATAGCAAGCTGAAAGATCAGCCGGGCTTCAGCGCCTGCTTCGCGCCGGAAGGCCGCGCCCCGCGCGTGGGGGAAATCTTCCGTAACCCGGCGCAGGTCAGCTCGCTGGAGCTGATTGCCAAAACCAACGGTGACGCGTTTTACCGCGGCGAGCTGGCGCAGAAAATCGCTGCTTTTGCCAAAGAACACGGTGCGCATCTGACGGCAGAGGATCTGGCAAACCACCGCGTGGACTGGGTTGACCTGCTGTCGCGCGACTTCGCGGGCGGCTCGGTTCAGGAATTGCCGCCAAACGGTCAGGGGATCGCCACGCTGATTGCGCTCGGCATTCTTGAGCAGTGCGGCATTGAGAAGCACCACCCGGACTCCGTGCAGTCTCTGCACCTGTCCATTGAGGCGATGAAGCTGGCGCTGGCGGATCTCGATCGCTACGTGGCGGATGAAGAACACATGGCCTTCGCGGCGAAAGAACTGCTGAGCGACCATTACCTGAAGTCGCGCGCGGCGCTTATTAACCACGATAGCGCCTCTGATTTTGTCTACGGTTCCCCGACGCAGAGCGGGACGGTTTACGTCAGCACCGCGGATGCGAGTGGGATGATGGTCTCGTTTATTCAGTCCAACTATATGGGCTTCGGTTCAGGCATTGTGGTGCCGGATACCGGGATCAGCCTGCAAAACCGGGGCTGCGGCTTTGTGCTGGATCCTGCGCACCCGAACGCGCTGGCGGGCAGCAAGCGCCCGTTCCACACCATCATTCCGGGATTTGCGATGGACGGCAACGGCAAGCCGCTGATGTCCTTCGGCGTGATGGGCGGCCCGATGCAGGCGCAGGGGCACATGCAGATGGCGCTGCGCATTATGCTGCACGGGCAAAACCCGCAGGCGGCAATCGATGCCCCGCGCTGGCGCGTGGTGCAGGGCAGGGAGGTGATCGTCGAATCAACGTTCGATCGCAATACTATCGCGGCGCTGCGCGAGCGCGGGCATCAGATCGTGGTGGAAGATCCGCTTCAGGATTATAACTTCGGCGGTGCGCAGGTGATTTACCGTATGCCGGAAGGGCACTACGTGGCCGCGACGGAAAGCCGCAAAGACGGGCAGGCGCTGGTGAGTTAATTAACGCCCGGTGGCGCTGCGCTTACCGGGCCTACGCTGTGCTTTTTGTAGGCCGGGTAAGGCGCAGCCGTCACCCGGCTTTTTTTCAACCAATGCTAAACGGATCTGCATCCTGCCAGGCCGGAAACTTCTCCCGATACTCCTTTAACGTCGTTAACGAGATCTCAGCGTCAATTCGTGTTGCCTGATGCGGCTCGGAGGTGGCAATAATCTCTCCCTGCGGACTGATCACCCGGCTGTCACCGCGATAGTGATGCCCGTTGCCGTCCGTTCCCACGCGGTTACAGCCAACGACATAAGCCTGATTTTCAATCGCGCGCGCGGTCAGTAAAGCCTGCCAGTGCAGGGAGCGTGGGGCGGGCCAGTTGGCGACGTACAACGCCAGGTCATAATCGTTGCGGTTGCGCGACCACACCGGGAAGCGCAGGTCATAGCAGACCAGCGGCAGAATACGCCAGCCGCGCCATTCAAATACCACGCGTTCGCTTCCGGCTTCATAATGTTGATGTTCATCCGCCATGCGGAACAGGTGGCGCTTATCGTAGAAATGGACTTTTCCTTCCGGCTCGACCAGCAGGAAGCGGTTGACCGGTCCGCGCCCGGTCTGGAGTGCGACGCTACCGGCAATCAGCGCATTTGTTTCCTGCGCCCTGGCGTGCATCCAGGCCACCACCTCGTCCTGCGGCATGGACTGTTTTGCTGCCTCCATCGCGAAACCTGTGGTAAACATCTCCGGCAGGACAATCACATCGCGTCCGGTAATCTCTTCCAGCTGGCGATCAAAATGGCGAAGGTTGGCGGGGCCGTCCATCCACACTAAAGGTTGCTGCAAAACAGAAATCTTTAAACCAGGCACGATACAGGCTCCTTAAAAAACACTTTTTGACACTGTAGCACGTCATTACCAGAAAATGTGGCAATAAAAAACCCCGCGCGGGGCGGGGTTTGTGGGAGCAAAAGGCCTTATGCCGCTTCAGGTTTGCGGTGCTTCTCTGGCAGCTTTACCGGCTGTGTCGCCAGCTCTTCAGGTTCGAAATCATCCACATTAATACTGCGCAGACGGCTCTCTTCGGCTTTCACCAGAATCGCAGCTTCGCTGTTGTCGATGATGCCACCCGCCAGCGCCTGTTTTGCCAGCTCATCCAGTCGTGTAAACGGCAGGTTTTTGCCCAGCTGTTTGCAGATCTTCTGGTGAATCGGGTCGGCGGCCATCACGTCAAGCAGCGCCTCTTCCAGCAAACCTACCGGGTTATGCGGGGTAGGTGCCAGATATTGACCCCGACCAATACGAGAGCGGGTTGCGCTTGGTACCTGGAGGATTTTTGCCACTTTGTGATCCAGCTTGTCGGACGGCGCCAGGTGATGACGACCGGTCGGGAAGATCACCGCGCGCAGGGCACCCGCCACGAAGCGGTTCGGGAAGTTCGCCAGCAGATCGTCAATCGCCTGTTCGGCCTGATACATCGCATCCTGAACGCCCCAGTGCACCAGCGGCAGATCCGCTTCCTGACGGCCTTCATCGTCGTAGCGTTTCAGCACCGCAGAGGCCAGGAAGATCTGGCTCAGCACATCACCCAGACGGGCGGAGATGCGTTCGCGACGCTTCAGGCTACCGCCCAGCACCGCCATGGAAACGTCAGACAGCAGAGCCAGGTTGGCGCTCTGACGGTTCAGGTGCTGGTAGTAACGTTTGGTCGCATCGCCGGTTGGCGTCGCGCTGGTCAGCCCGCGCGTCAGGCCCAGCCAGAAGCTGCGCACCTTGTTGCTGCCGACGTGACCGATATGTTTGAACAGCAGCTTGTCGAAGGCATCCACATCATTATTCTGCGCGGCAGCCATCTCTTCCAGCACGTACGGATGGCAACGAATCGCACCCTGGCCGAAGATCATCATGCTGCGGGTCAGGATGTTTGCCCCTTCCACGGTGATGGCAATCGGCGCACCCTGATAGCCGCGCGCCAGGAAGTTGCCTTCGCCGAGCATGATACCTTTACCGCCTGCGATATCCATTGCATCAATAATTGACTGCTGTGCGCGGTGGGTACAGTGATACTTCACAATCGCCGACAGCACGGCGGGTTTTTCGCCCAGCATAATGCCGTAGGTAATCAGCGAGGCTGCGGCGTCCATCACGTAGGCATTGCCCGCAATACGCGCCAGCGGCTCTTCGATACCTTCCATCTTGCCGATGGAGATTTTGAACTGACGGCGGATATGCGCGTAAGCCCCAATCCCCATCGCCACCGATTTCAGACCGCCTGTTGAGTTCGACGGCAGGGTAATGCCGCGGCCCACAGACAGACATTCCACCAGCATACGCCAGCCCTGCCCGGCCATTTTCGGGCCACCGATGATGTAGTCAATCGGAACAAAGATATCCTGACCGCGGGTTGGACCGTTCTGGAAGGGTACGTTCAGCGGGAAGTGACGGCGACCAATTTCAACGCCCGGAGTCGAGGTTGGGATCAGCGCACAGGTAATACCCAGCTCTTCTTCACCGCCCAGCAGTTTTTCCGGGTCAGAGAGTTTGAACGCCAGGCCCAGCACCGTGGCGATAGGTGCTAGGGTGATATAACGTTTGTTCCAGGTCAGGCGCATGCCCAGCACCTGCTGGCCCTGCCATTCGCCCATGCAAACCACGCCGGTATCAGGAATTGCGCCGGCATCGGAGCCTGCCTCCGGGCTGGTCAGCGCGAAGCACGGAATTTCCTGACCACGCGCCAGACGCGGCAGGTAGTGATCTTTCTGCTCTTCTGTACCGTAATGCTGTAACAGCTCGCCCGGGCCTAAGGAGTTTGGCACGCCAACGGTGATCGCCAGGATCCCGGAGACACCCGCCAGTTTTTGCAGTACGCGAGCCTGAGCGTAAGCGGAGAATTCCAGACCGCCGTACTCTTTCTTAATGATCATCGCGAAGAAGCGATGCTCTTTCAGGTATGCCCACAGCTCAGGCGGCAGGTCGGCCATTTCGTGAGTGATGGCAAAGTCGTTTGCCATGCGGCACGCTTCTTCTACCGGACCATCAATAAAGGCTTGTTCTTCGGCGGTCAGACGCGGCTGCGGATAGTTGTGAAGCTTTTTCCAGTCCGGGTTGCCCTGGAACAGATCGCCTTCCCACCAGGTCGTACCGGCGTCAATCGCTTCTTTCTCTGTACGCGACATCGGCGGCATCACTTTACGGAATCCCCTGAACACCGGGGCAGAGATCATCGACTTACGCATCGGCGTCAGGTTGAACGGCAGCAAAATGATGGCCAGGGGAACAAGGACCCAGATATTCCACAGGCCAGCGACGCCAAGTGCAGCCGTCCAGGCCAGAAGAATCAGGCTACTCAGGAATAAACTGACACGGTGATAGAACAACACACCGAGCAGTACAACGGTTGCGAGAATGCTCAAAATCATCATAAAGAAAAGCTCCCTTGCTTGTAGGAGGTCTGACCACTTGTGATGATATGGTTGTAGTTGATGTCATTTCCTTTAGCAATGTGTTTACAAAATAATTACAACCTGGTTCACATTGTTCGCGTTTTAGCCGGCACAAAAAATCAAAACGCCGGACGATTCGCATGGCTTTAGCTTCTCGCTTTTACTGCTATCCGGTACACTCCACTGTGTTATTTCATCAATACTGAAGGATTATCCTCATGTACCAGGATCTTATTCGTAACGAACTGAACGAAGCGGCGGAAACGCTGGCGAATTTTCTGAAAGATGATGCCAATATTCACGCTATTCAGCGCGCGGCGGTCCTGCTTGCCGACAGCTTCAAAGCCGGCGGTAAAGTGCTCTCCTGCGGTAACGGCGGTTCCCACTGTGACGCCATGCACTTCGCCGAAGAGCTGACCGGACGCTATCGCGAAAACCGTCCGGGCTACCCGGCGATTGCGATTTCCGACGTGAGCCACATCTCCTGTGTAGGCAACGACTTCGGTTACGACCATATCTTTTCCCGCTACGTTGAAGCCGTAGGCCGTGAAGGCGACGTGCTGCTGGGTATCTCCACGTCCGGTAACTCTGCTAACGTGATCAAAGCGATCGCCGCCGCGCGTGAGAAGGGCATGAAAGTGATCACCCTGACCGGGAAAGATGGCGGTAAGATGGACGGTACAGCGGACATTGAAATCCGTGTACCACACTTCGGTTATGCGGATCGCGTTCAGGAAATTCACATCAAAGTGATCCACATCCTGATCCAACTGATCGAAAAAGAGATGGTTAAGTAAGACTTCGCTGGGGGGCGCCGGTGCCCCCCGCTGTTGTGGAGGTGATCTATGTGCGAACTGCTCGGGATGAGCGCCAATGTGCCAACCGATATCTGCTTTAGTTTTACCGGGCTGGTTCAGCGCGGTGGAGGAACCGGGCCGCATAAAGACGGCTGGGGTATTACCTTCTACGAAGGCAAAGGATGTCGCACGTTTAAAGATCCACAACCCAGCTTTAACTCACCCATTGCCAGACTGGTGCAGGACTATCCTATTAAATCCTGTTCGGTGATCGCCCATATCCGCCAGGCCAATCGCGGCGAAGTGGCGCTGGAAAATACCCATCCGTTTACCCGTGAACTGTGGGGCCGTAACTGGACCTATGCGCACAACGGGCAGCTTTCGGGCTATAAGTCGCTGGAAACCGGCAATTTCCGTCCTGTCGGTGAAACGGACAGCGAAAAAGCATTTTGCTGGCTGCTGCACAAGCTGACCGAGCGCTACCCCCGTACGCCCGGCAACATGACCGCCGTTTTTAAGTACACAGCGTCACTGGCGTCTGAGTTACGCGAGAAGGGCGTCTTTAATATGCTGCTGTCTGACGGGCGCTACGTGATGGCGTTCTGCTCGACGAATCTGTTCTGGATCACCCGACGTGCGCCGTTTGGCGTCGCCACGCTGCTCGATCAGGATGTGGAAATTGATTTTCAGAAGGAGACCACACCGAACGATGTGGTCACTGTCATTGCAACGCAGCCGCTGACCGGCAACGAAACCTGGCAAAAGATCATGCCAGGCGAGTGGGCGCTATTTTGTCTCGGGGACCGCGTAATTTGACGCCAGCTGCGGCTGAACCACTTCATGGCTGAGCGGTTTACTCACCACGTAACGGCCATTGACGATGGACACCACCGGCGGCTTATGGGTCTGCTCGAAGTAGTCATAGCCCGGTTTTAGCTGTTTCCAGAAATCTGTGTAAACAGAGTACTTATGGCGCGCCATGTTCGCATCCGTCATACGGAACGGATAGATGCTGACCTGAACGTTCGGCTGGCCGAAGACCAGTGCGCCCGTGACAAACTGGAAGATTTCATCAATGCCGGAATCCGTCATCGCATAACAACCGACAGACACGCAGGCACCGTGAATCATCAGGTATTTCCCTTCGTAACCGTGCGCACGGTCGAAGGCATTGGGGAAACCGATGTTAATCGCTTTATAGAAGCGGCTGTCCGGTTTTAGCTGGTTACGCTGAACGTTGTAAAACCCTTCCGGACTTTTGAAGTCACCCTGGCGCTGTTTCGGCCCCAGCCCGCCAGAATAGTTACAGATTTTGTAGCTATCGAGCAGCTGATACGTCTCGCCCATTTTGACAAACAGATCGAGTGTGCGCTCTTCCTTGAAGATTTGAATATAAACCGGGGATCCCATCAACTGCTGTTTATACTCTTTGCTGACCGGCGTCGTTGAACTATTACTGCCAAGCAGCCCGGCAAACGACATGCACGGTATCAGAAGCATCGCAATGAACAATGCGATTTTACGCATACTACTGGTTCCTTGATAAAACAATGACCAACTTGCCAGAACGGCAAAAGACACCCGAAATCAGACTAATCTGGACAGGAGCGCTCACATTAGCACCGATGGAGATTTTCGCAAGAGCCAACCTTTGCGTTTACAAATTAGTTTTACTTTATAACCCATTCATAATGTCCTGACTCCAGGAACTTTGCGCAATAGCTCGCATTTCGGCGCGCCAGACGGCGGATTTGCTGCCCCAGGCAGGGCCGAAAATGGTACACTCCGGCCTCTCTGGATTGTTGTTCATGGATACCTGCTAACCACATGTTTAGAATTAGAAAAGGACTCGATCTGCCAATCTCTGGCGTGCCTGAACAGCACGTTACCACCGGCGCCAGTATTCATCATGTCGCCATTGTAGGTGATGATTACGTGGGCATGCGTCCCGCGATGCTGGTACAGGAAGGCGATCGCGTAATAAAAGGCCAGGCGCTCTTCGAGGATAAAAAAAATCCTGGCGTTATGTTTACAGCCCCAGCCAGCGGCACCGTTGTCGCCATCCATCGTGGTGAGCGTCGCGTTCTGCAATCGGTAGTTATTCAAATTGAAGGCGATGAGAAACGCGAATTTGCGCGTTTTGACGCCGCCGATCTCGCTACCCTCAGCCGCGACGCGGTGCAGACGCAACTGCTGGAGTCGGGACTGTGGACGGCGCTTCGCACGCGCCCCTATAGCAAAACGCCCGTGCCTGGCACTGTGCCGGCCGCTATCTTCGTTACGGCCATCGACACCAACCCGCTCAGCGCAGATCCGCAGCCTCTTATCCTGGCGGAACGAAACGCTTTCGATGCCGGCCTCACCGTGTTAACGCGCCTGACGCCGGGTAAAGTGCATGTCTGTCAGGCCAGCGGCGGTAAGCTGGGCGGGCATCCGCAAGGGCAGGTGGCCTTTAATGAATTTGCCGGCCCGCATCCGGCCGGGCTGGTGGGAACGCATATTCATTTCCTGGAGCCGGTAAGCCTGACGAAACAGGTCTGGCATCTTAATTATCAGGACGTGATCGCTATCGGTAAGCTGTTCACCACGGGTGAGCTGTGCGCAGAACGCATTATTGCCATCGGCGGCCCTCAGGCAACCCAACCGCGTCTGGTTCGCACGCTGCTTGGGGCAGACCTGACGGCGCTGTTGGCTGGCGAAACGAAAGAGGGTGAAAACCGTATTATTTCCGGTTCGGTGCTGAGCGGCAGGCACGCGACAGGCCCGATGGCCTGGCTGGGTCGTTTCCATCTTCAGGTGAGCGTTGTGCTTGAAGGACGCGAGAAAGAGCTGTTCGGCTGGGTGCTGCCTGGTGCAGAAAAATACTCGGTAACGCGCACCACGCTCGGCCACTTCCTGCGTCGTAAGCTGTTTAACTTCTCCACCAGCACCAACGGCGGTGAGCGCGCCATGGTTCCGATTGGCAACTACGAACGCGTGATGCCGCTGGATATTCTGCCCACCGTGCTGCTGCGCGATCTCCTGGCCGGCGATACCGACGGTGCCCAGGCGTTGGGCTGTCTGGAGCTGGACGAAGAAGATCTGGCGCTGTGTACCTATGTGTGTCCAGGTAAATACGAATATGGACCCGTATTGCGCGAGGTGTTAACCCGCATTGAGCAGGAAGGATAACCATGGGCTTGAAACACCTCTTTGAAAAAATTGAGCCGCACTTTACCGAAGGGAAGCTCAAAAAGTACTACCCGCTGTATGAAGCGACCACGACCATTTTCTACACGCCGGGTCTGGTGACGAAAGGCGCGGCGCACGTTCGCGACGCCATCGACCTCAAGCGAATGATGATTCTGGTCTGGTTTGCGGTCTTCCCGGCCATGTTCTGGGGGATGTATAACGTTGGGTTGCAAACTATTCCGGCGCTGCACCATATGCACGATGCAGAGCAGCTGGCGCAGGTGATTCAGTCTGACTGGCACTATCGTCTGGCGCAGTCGCTGGGGGTGAGCTTTGCGGCAGATGCCGGCTGGGTCAGCATGATGACGCTGGGCGCTGTCTTCTTCCTCCCTATCTATATGACTGTCTTTATCGTGGGCGGTTTCTGGGAGGTGCTGTTCGCTATTATTCGCAAACATGAGATCAACGAGGGCTTCTTTGTTACCTCTATTCTGTTTGCGCTGATTGTTCCGCCAACGCTGCCGCTCTGGCAGGCGGCGATGGGGATCAGCTTTGGCGTGGTGATTGCCAAGGAGATCTTCGGCGGGACCGGACGCAACTTCCTCAATCCGGCGCTGGCAGGGCGCGCGTTCCTGTTCTTTGCTTATCCGGCGCAAATCTCGGGCGACCTGGTGTGGACGGCAGCAGACGGATTCTCCGGCGCGACGCCACTTTCACAGTGGGCGGCTGGCGGCGGCGAAACGCTGGTCAATAATGCAACCGGACAGCCTGTCACCTGGTTTGATGCGTTTATCGGCAATATTCCGGGCTCCATCGGTGAAGTGTCTACCCTGATGATTTTGATCGGCGGGGCCATCATCCTCTTTGGCCGCGTGGCGTCCTGGCGCATTGTCGCAGGCGTCATGCTCGGGATGGTACTCACCGCCACGCTTTTCAACTTCATTGGTTCAGACACAAACCCGATGTTCTCCATGCCGTGGTACTGGCACCTTGTGCTGGGAGGCTTTGCGTTTGGCATGATGTTCATGGCCACCGATCCGGTCTCGGCTTCGTTTACCGACAGAGGTAAATGGTGTTACGGCGCGCTCATTGGGGTGATGTGTGTACTGATTCGCGTGGTCAACCCGGCTTATCCGGAAGGGATGATGTTGGCCATTCTGTTTGCCAATCTGTTTGCGCCGCTGTTCGACTACCTGGTCGTGCGCGCCAACATTAAGCGGAGGAAGGCGCGTGGCTGAGATCAAAAATAACGACAGCATCAGCAAAACGCTGCTGGTGGTGCTGGTACTGTGTCTGGTCTGTTCCATTGTCGTGGCCGGTTCTGCCGTAGGGTTAAAGCCGCTACAGCAGGAGCAACGAGCGCTGGATAAACAGCGTAACATCCTGGCCGTGGCCGGGCTGATGCAGGAAGGCATGACGAAGGATGACGTCGCAGCGGTGTTTGCCGAACGTATTACCGCACGGCTGGTGGATTTAAAAACCGGGGAGTTAATGGATAAAGACCCGGCGAAATACAACCAGGCGCTGGCGCTAAAAGATCCGCAGATGAGCACCACGCTTGACGCCTCGCAGGATCCGGCAGGCATTAAGCGCCGCAGCAATGTCGCGGAGATTTACCTCGTCCGTGACGAGCAAAAGCGCATCCAGGAAATCGTGTTGCCCATCTATGGCAACGGTTTATGGTCAATGATGTACGCCTTTGTGGCGTTGGAAACCGATGGTCGTACGGTCAAAGGCATTACTTATTACGATCAGGGCGAAACACCAGGGCTGGGAGGCGAAGTTGAGAACCCTAACTGGCGGGCACAGTTTGTTGGTAAAAAAGTGCTCGACGACAACGGCCAGCCTGCGCTGAAGGTGGTGAAAGGGGGCGCGCGTCCCGGCGATGAATTTGCCGTTGATGGCCTTTCCGGTGCCACGCTCACCTCTAACGGTGTGCAGCACAGCTTTGATTTCTGGATGGGTGAACTGGGCTTTGGTCCCTTCCTGAAGAATGTACGTGAAGGAGCGCTGAATAATGGCTGATACGGGTGAACTGAAAGAAGTTAAAAAGGTGCTGATTGGCCCGCTGTTAGCCAATAACCCGATAACGTTACAGGTGCTGGGGGTGTGCTCGGCGCTGGCGGTGACCACCAAGCTGGAAACGGCGGTGGTCATGACGCTGGCGGTAACGCTGGTGACAGCGTTTTCCAGCATGTTTATCTCAATGATCCGCCACCACATACCCAACAGCGTGAGGATCATCGTGCAGATGGCGATTATCGCCTCGCTGGTGATCGTGGTCGATCAGCTCCTGCGCGCCTTCGCCTATGAAACCTCGAAGCAGCTTTCGGTGTTTGTCGGTCTGATAATCACCAACTGCATCGTGATGGGGCGTGCTGAAGCCTATGCGATGAAAATGCCACCGCTGGCGAGCTTTATGGACGGTATTGGCAACGGCCTGGGTTACGGCGTGATCCTGTTGACGGTTGGTTTCCTGCGCGAACTTATTGGCAGCGGCAAGCTGTTTGGCATTCCGGTGCTGGATACGGTACAGAACGGCGGCTGGTATCTGCCGAACGGCCTGTTCCTGCTGGCCCCAAGCGCATTTTTCATTATCGGTTTGCTGATCTGGCTGATTCGTACGTTGAAGCCTGAACAGCAGGAAAAGGAGTAACCGACAATGGCTCATTACCTGAGTTTATTTGTGCGCGCGGTGTTTGTTGAAAACATGGCGCTCGCTTTCTTCCTGGGCATGTGTACGTTCCTTGCCGTTTCTAAAAAGGTATCGACGGCATTTGGTCTGGGCGTGGCAGTTACCGTTGTGCTGGGGCTTTCCGTTCCGATTAACAACCTGGTATTCAACTTCGTGCTGCGCGATGGCGCGCTGGTGGAGGGGGTTGATCTTAGCTTCCTGAACTTCATCACCTTTATCGGAGTGATTGCGGCGCTTGTTCAGATCCTGGAGATGATCCTCGATAAATACTTCCCGTCGCTGTACAACGCGCTGGGGATCTTCCTGCCGCTGATCGCCGTGAACTGCGCCATCTTCGGTGGCGTCTCGTTTATGGTTCAGCGCGATTACAACTTCAGTGAATCGGTTGTGTATGGCTTCGGTTCCGGTATCGGCTGGATGCTGGCGATTGTCACCATGGCGGGGATCCGTGAAAAAATGAAATATGCCAACGTACCTGCGGGGCTTCGTGGCTTAGGGATCACCTTTATCACCACCGGCCTGATGGCGTTGGGCTTTATGTCCTTCTCCGGTGTGCAGCTATAAGGGCTAACAGATGGAAATTATTCTTGGCGTGGTGATGTTCACGCTGATAGTACTGGTGCTGTCAGGGCTGATCCTGGCGGCGCGTGCGAAGCTGGTCAATTCCGGGGATGTGATCATTGATATCAATGACGATCCGCAGAATCAGATCCGTACCCCGGCAGGGGATAAGCTGCTTAACACGCTCTCCGGCAACGGGATTTTTGTCTCGTCTGCCTGTGGCGGCGGTGGCTCCTGTGGCCAGTGCCGTGTGACGGTCAAAGAGGGCGGCGGTGATATTCTGCCAACGGAACTGTCGCATATCACGAAGCGTGAAGCGAAAGAGGGATGCCGTCTGGCGTGCCAGGTCGCTGTGCGCCAGAACATGAAGATTGAGCTGCCGGAGGAGATCTTCGGCGTGAAAAAATGGGAATGCGAAGTTATCTCTAACGATAACAAAGCCACGTTCATCAAAGAGCTCAAGCTGCGTGTCCCTGAAGGGGAGAGCGTCCCGTTCCGTGCGGGTGGGTATATCCAGATTGATTGTCCGGCACACACCGTCGCGTATGCTGACTTCGATGTGCCTGAGGAGTACCGGGCAGACTGGGATAAATTTAACCTCTTCCGCTTTGTTTCCGAGGTAAAAGAGCCCGCGCTTCGCGCCTATTCCATGGCTAACTATCCGGAAGAGAAGGGCATTATTATGCTCAACGTGCGTATCGCCACGCCGCCACCGAATGTGCCTGATGCCCCTCCTGGCGTCATGTCGTCGTATATCTGGTCCCTCAAGCCTGGCGACAAAGTGACGATTTCCGGCCCGTTCGGCGAATTCTTTGCCAAAGATACCGATGCGGAGATGGTCTTTATCGGCGGCGGTGCGGGTATGGCGCCGATGCGTTCGCATATTTTTGACCAGCTCAAACGACTTGGCAGCAAGCGTAAGATCAGCTTCTGGTACGGGGCGCGTTCACTGCGCGAAATGTTCTATGACGATGAGTTTGAACAACTGGCGCGTGATAACCCTAACTTTACCTTCCATGTGGCGCTATCCGATCCGCAGCCGGAAGATAACTGGACAGGCTATACGGGCTTCATCCACAACGTGCTGTATGAAAATTACCTCAAACAGCACCCGGCACCGGAAGACTGCGAGTTCTATATGTGTGGTCCACCAATGATGAACGCCGCCGTGATTAAGATGCTAAAAGATCTTGGCGTGGAAGATGAGAACATCATGCTTGATGATTTCGGAGGCTGATTATGCTGACTTTTCTGGCGACCTTTGCGGTGTTTGTGCTGGTGATCTTCGGCATGTCCTTAGGCTGGATCATCAAGCGTAAAAGCATTCAGGGCAGTTGCGGAGGCATCTCTTCCATCGGAATGGAAAAAGTGTGCGATTGTCCGGAACCGTGCGATGCGCGGAAAAAGCGGATGGCTCGCGAGCAGCAACGCATTATTTAGTCTTCCAGGTCGGGTAAGGCAACGCCGCCACCCGACAATTCCTGCGCGCACTTCTCAACCCTCATTTGTTTACTGTATACTTATCCAGTAATAAGTGAGGGCTTACTATGCGCAAAATAATCCATGTCGATATGGACTGCTTTTTTGCCGCAGTGGAGATGCGTGACAACCCGGCGCTGCGGGATATTCCGATCGCCATTGGCGGCAGCCGGGTTCAGCGCGGTGTCATCAGCACCGCCAACTATCCTGCTCGCAAATACGGTGTACGCAGCGCCATGCCGACAGCGATGGCGCTGAAACTGTGCCCGCATCTCACTCTTTTGCCCGGACGTTTTGATGCCTATAAAGAAGCATCGAGCCACATTCGGGAGATCTTCTCCCGCTACACCTCACTGATTGAACCGTTATCGCTGGATGAAGCCTATCTGGATGTCACCCACAGCATGCACTGCCACGGCTCCGCCACCCTCATGGCGCAGGAGATCCGCCAGACTATTTTTAATGAGCTGAACCTGACGGCATCGGCAGGCGTCGCGCCGGTCAAATTTCTCGCCAAAATCGCCTCCGATTTAAATAAGCCCAACGGCCAGTACGTCATCACTCCGGAAGAGGTTCCGGCGTTTTTAAAGACGCTGCCGCTCAGCAAAATCCCCGGCGTGGGCAAAGTCTCCGCCGCGAAGCTGGAAAGTATGGGGCTACGCACCTGCGAAGACGTTCAGCGCAGCGATCTGGCGCTGCTGCTTAAGCGTTTTGGCAAGTTTGGCCGCGTACTGTGGGAACGCAGTCAGGGCATTGATGACCGGGATGTGAACAACGAACGGCTGCGTAAATCGGTCGGCGTTGAACGCACACTGAGCGAAGATATCCATGACTGGACCGAGTGTGAAACCATTATTACGGAACAGCTTTATCCTGAGCTTGAACGACGCTTACTGAAGGTCAAACCGGATCTGCTTATTGCCCGACAGGGCATCAAACTGAAATTTAACGATTTTCAGCAGACGACGCAGGAGCACGTCTGGCCACGCCTCAACAAAGAGGATCTTATCGCGACGGCGAAAAAGGCGTGGGAAGAACGGCGGGGCGGACGAGGGGTGAGGCTGGTGGGGCTGCACGTCACCTTGCTGGATCCGCAGCTGGAGCGTCAACTGGTGTTGGGACTGTAGATTACGCTAATCGTAGGCCCGGCAAGCGTAGCGCCACCGGGCATCAAACGGCTAATTACTTAACAGGAATTGCTTTCAGCAGCTCAGTCAGCAGCGTCCAGTAGTGACCGACGCTTTCAATGTGAACCTGCTCATCCGGGGAGTGTGGCCCGGTGATGGTTGGCCCGATGGAGACCATGTCCATATCCGGATACGGTTTCTTGAACAGACCACACTCCAGACCCGCATGAATAACCTGAATGTTCGGGGTGCTGTTGAACAGTCGCTGATAAGTTTCACGCACCAGTGCCATGACCGGAGAACTTGCATCCGGCTGCCAGCCCGGGTAGCTGCCTTTTGCAGACGTTTTCGCGCCCGCCAGGGTACCCAGAGATTCCAGCATGCTCACAACGTACTCTTTACCGCTGTCGATCAGGGAACGGATCAGGCAGATGATCTCTGCGCTGTCGTCACCCATGGTCACCACGCCCACGTTCAGGGAGGTTTCCACCACGCCTTTCGCCACGTCAGAGTTGCGAATAACGCCGTTTGGCGTTGCGTTCAGCAGCTGGACGAACGTGTCACGAGACTGTGCGGTCAGCGCGGCTTTATCCGTCGTAACGGACTCCAGCACCACCGTCAGGTTTTTCTCTTTCGCAGACAGTTCGTTTTTCAGGATCTCCAGATACACGCTGGAGAGTTTTTTCAGTTCGTCCGCTTTCGACGCAGATACCGCCACGGTGGCGAAGGCTTCGCGAGGGATCGCGTTACGCAGAGTACCGCCGTTGAAGTCCACCAGACGCAGATCCAGTTCAGCGGCATGGCCCGCCAGGAAACGCGCTAGCAGTTTGTTGGCGTTGCCCAGGCCCAGGTGAATATCACCGCCGGAGTGACCGCCTTTCAGCCCTTTCAGCGTCAGCTTAAAGGTCTCGAATCCGGCAGGGATCGCTTCGCGGGACAGCGGCAGGGTAGAGATAAAATCGATCCCGCCCGCGCAGCCCATGTAGATCTCACCCTCTTCTTCGGAGTCGGTGTTGATCAGAATGTCCGCTTGCAGCCAGTTTGCCTGGAGACCGAACGCGCCATCCATGCCCGCTTCTTCAGTCATGGTCAGCAGCACTTCCAGCGGACCGTGTTCAACGCTGTCGTCAGCCAGCACGGCCAGCGCGGAAGCCATACCAATGCCGTTATCTGCGCCCAGAGTCGTGCCGCGCGCCTTCACCCACTCACCGTCGATGTACGGCTGGATCGGGTCTTTTGTGAAGTCGTGAACGGTGTCGTTGTTTTTCTGCGGAACCATATCCAGGTGCGCCTGCAATACCACTGGCTTACGGTTTTCCATACCTGCGGTGGCAGGTTTGCGGATAAGAATATTGCCAACCTGGTCGCGCTCAGCGTGCAGACCTTTTTCCTTTGCCCAACCCATAATATGTTCGGCAAGCTGTTCTTCGTGATAGGAAGGGTGCGGAATGGAGCAGATTTTGGCAAAAATATCCCACAGTGGTTGTGGAGATAATTGAGACAGTTCAGACACGATAGGTCTCCTTGTCGTTGCGCTGCAAAACAATGTTGCAGGTCACAGGGTTAGCAGGTTAATCGTTACCACAAGTCAGGCTTGCGAGATGCAACTGAGAATACCACTTTCTCCCGTGGCTGGTAGCATTAAGCATGTAAAAACTCAGGCTCATGGCGCGTAACACTGGTTTTTAGTGCGTCAGATCTCTATAATCTCGCGCAACCTGGTTCACCCTCATTTTTTTAAGCCGTATATAAACAGGCTGGGACACTTCACATGAGCGAAAAATACGTCGTCACCTGGGACATGTTGCAGATTCACGCACGCAAACTGGCTGCGCGTCTGATGCCTTCCGAACAGTGGAAAGGCATTATTGCCGTCAGCCGTGGCGGTCTGGTACCGGGGGCGCTGCTGGCTCGTGAGCTGGGTATTCGTCATGTCGATACCGTATGTATCTCCAGCTACGATCACGACAACCAGCGCGAACTGAAAGTGCTGAAACGCGCGGAAGGCGACGGTGAAGGCTTTATCGTTATCGACGATTTGGTGGACACCGGCGGTACCGCGGTGGCTATCCGCGAAATGTATCCAAAAGCGCACTTCGTCACGATCTTCGCGAAACCAGCGGGTCGCCCACTGGTTGATGATTACGTCATTGATATCCCGCAGGATACCTGGATTGAACAGCCATGGGATATGGGCGTGGTCTTCGTACCGCCTATCTCTGGCCGTTAATTTCAGTACGTAACTTTACACGCCCGGTTATGCCGGGCGTTGTTCTTTTTAGCCTGCCACGCGTTACAATGGTCTTCATATGACGTATCCATGGAGGCAACGCAATGACGCAGGCGAATCTTACCGAAACTCTCTTCAAACCCCGTTTCAAGCACCCTGAAACGTCGACGCTGGTGCGTCGGTTTAATCCGGGGACAATGCCTGCCGTTCAGTCAGCGTTAGACGGTAAGAACGTGCCCCACTGGTATCGAATGATTAACCGCCTGATGTGGATCTGGCGCGGCATCGATCCGCGTGAAATCCTCGACGTGCAGGCGCGTATCGTGATGAGTGAGTCCGAGCGTACCGACGGCGATCTCTACGATACGGTGGTGGGCTACCGTGGTGGAAACTGGATCTACGAATGGTCAAAGCAGGCCATGCTCTGGCAGCAAAAAGCGAGCCAGGAAGAAGACGCCACTCTCAGCGGAAAGCACTGGCTGCATGCGGCAAATCTGTACAGCATCGCTGCATATCCGCATCTTAAAGGCGACGAACTGGCAGAGCAGGCCCAGGCGCTGGCAAACCGGGCTTATGAAGAGGCCGCGCAGCGGTTGCCTGGCCGGATGCGTGAAATTGAGTTCGCCATTCCCGGTGGCAGCCCGGTGACCGGATTCCTGCATATGCCGGAGGGGGAAGGGCCGTTCCCGACGGTTCTGATGTGCGGTGGACTGGACTCGTTACAAATTGACTATTACAGCCTGTATGAGCGCTACTTTGCCCCAAACGGAATCGCCATGCTGACGCTTGATATGCCTTCCATTGGTTTTTCATCCAAATGGAAACTTACGCAAGACTCCAGCCTGCTGCACCAGCATGCTTTAAAAGCGCTGGAGAATATCCCTTGGGTTGACCACACCCGGGTTGGCGCGTTTGGCTTCCGCTTTGGCGCTAACGTCGCGGTACGGCTTGCCTACCTTGAATCTTCACGCCTGAAGGCCGTCGCCTGTCTTGGCCCGGTGGTGCATGCTCTGTTAAGCGATCCTGCGCGTCAGGGTAGCGTTCCTGAGATGTATCTGGACGTGCTGGCGAGCCGACTTGGCATGCATGATGCTTCAGACGAAGCGTTGCGCATTGAACTTAATCGTTATTCATTAAAAACGCAGGGCTTACTCGGCCGCCGCTGCCCAACCCCGATGATGTCCGGTTTCTGGAAGAACGATCCGTTTAGCCCGGAAGAGGAGTCACGCTTAATCACGTCGTCATCTTCTGATGGTAAATTGCTGGAGGTACCCTTCAGCCCGGTGTACCAGAATTTTGACAAAGCGCTGAAAGAGATCACACCCTGGATCACGCAGAGATTGTGTTAATAGTTTGCTAAATTTCGTTGGTTTGGTAAAACAGTGCTTCACAAAAGGAGATCGCAATGACGTTACCGAGTGGACACCCGAAAAGTAGACTGATTAAGAAGTTCATGGCTCTTGGCCCGTATATTCGAGAAGAGCAGTGTGAAGAGAATCGCTTTTTTTTCGACTGCCTGGCTGTTTGCGTCAACGTGAAGCCTGCACCCGAAAAACGTGAGTTCTGGGGCTGGTGGATGGAAATGGAAGCACAGGAAAACCGTTTTACCTATAGCTATCAGTTTGGCCTGTTTAATAAAGACGGGCACTGGCAGGCGACGAGCATCAAAGATCAGGAAGTGATCGATCGTCTGGAGCATACGCTAAAAGAATTTCACGGCAAAGCTCGTGATCTGCTGGCAACGCTGGATCTGAAGCTGGAGCCTGCGGACGATTTTTCCAGCGAAGCGGTGAAACTGAGAGCCTGATGATGTCACAGCGCCGGGTGGCGGCTACGCCTTACCCGGCATGAAAAATGTACTATCCCGTACGCCCGGTAAGCACAGCGTCACCGGGCACAAAAAAACCGGCTCAGCGCCGGTTTTTTATTACCACAACATCAGAACTGGTAGGTCATGCCCAGCGCAACGATATCATCGCTGCTTACGCCCAGTTTATTATCGTCATCGATCTGGTTGATCTTATAATCAACAAACGCAGACATATTTTTGTTGAAATA
This sequence comes from Enterobacter cloacae complex sp. ECL72, assembly GCF_019056635.1. NCBI lineage: Bacteria > Pseudomonadati > Pseudomonadota > Gammaproteobacteria > Enterobacterales > Enterobacteriaceae > Enterobacter > Enterobacter cloacae complex sp. ECL72. The sequence goes on from NZ_CP077659.1 coordinate 445,718, forward strand.
ATATGTAGCACCTACGTCGATGTATTTCACGATATCTTCATCGCCGATACCTTCGATATCTTTGCCTTTAGACTGCACGTAACCCAGAGATGGACGCAGACCAAAGTCAAATTGATATTGCGCAACCACTTCGAAGTTTTGCGCTTTATTTGCAAAGCCACCGGAAATAGGGGCCATATTGCGGGTTTCGGAATAGATAGTGGCCAGATAAATATCGTTGGCATCATATTTCAAACCGGTTGCCCAGCCTTCTGCTTTTTTACCTTCGCCGCGTGCCTGAAGGTTTTGATCGTTAGTGCGATCGGAGCTGGCATACGCACCAATCACAGAAAAATCGCTGCCGCCGAAGTCATAGCTCAGGGAGGTACCGAAGCCGTCACCGTTTTGCTTCTTCACGTCGCGGTTTTCATTTTTGCCCTGGTATTGCAGGGTCATGTTCAGGCCGTCAACCAGGCCAAAGAAATCGGTATTACGGTATGTGGCCAGACCGGAGGCGCGTTTCGTCATGAAGTTATCGGTCTGCGCCAGGCCGTCACCGCCGAACTCCGGGAACATATCGGTGTATGCGGCGACGTCATACAGCGCGCCCAGGTTACGGCCGTAATCCAGTGAGCCGAAGTCTTTCAGTTTCAGCCCGGCAAATGCCAGACGTGTTTTTTGAGAAGAGTCGCTCTCAGCTTTGTTACCTGCGAACTCAGCTTCCCAACGTCCGTAGCCCGTCAGCTGATCGTTAATCTGCGTTTCACCCTTAAAGCCGAAACGAACGTAAGTCTGGTCACCATCCTTAGCGTCATCATCACTGATGTAGTGCATTGCTTTTACTTTGCCGTACACGTCCAGTTTATTCCCGTTTTTATTATAAACTTCTGCTGCCTGAACAGATGCGGAAGCAACTACGCCCATTACCACTAATGCCAGAGTGCTCTTTTTCATTTTCAATCCTGATTTTATAAAAACGCGCTAATATTCGCTGAGTAATAAGATTCGACTTATTACCCCGTGAAAAACAGGAAGGGTTTTATCGTTCGTGGGTGAAAGTTTTATGACAAAGTAAGAATATGTCTAAAAAAGTATGTTTTAATTTTTCGGTAATAAAATTGTCAAAATCTGCCGCTACGCTTCCTGATCCCGCGCAACAAAGTGACGGGTCATGCGCTAAGGCAGTTGGCAACGGAGCTGACACCTGTTAAAACGTCTGACTGACATCATTTTCCCTTATTGTTGAACGGCAGAGAATCATGAGTGACAGCCAGACGCTGGTGGTAAAACTCGGTACCAGTGTGTTAACAGGCGGATCGCGCCGCCTGAATCGTGCCCATATCGTTGAGCTTGTACGTCAGTGCGCTCAGTTGCATGCCGCAGGGCATCGTATTGTGATTGTGACTTCCGGGGCGATTGCCGCCGGGCGTGAACACCTGGGCTACCCCGAACTCCCCGCGACGATCGCCTCCAAACAGCTGCTGGCCGCCGTGGGACAAAGCCGACTCATACAGCTCTGGGAACAACTGTTCTCCATCTACGGCATTCACGTCGGGCAGATGCTGCTGACGCGTGCGGATATGGAAGACAGAGAACGTTTCCTGAACGCCCGCGATACGCTGCGTGCACTGCTGGATAACCATATCGTTCCGGTCATTAACGAAAACGACGCTGTTGCCACCGCTGAAATCAAAGTGGGCGACAACGATAACCTCTCTGCGCTGGCGGCGATCCTGGCAGGGGCCGATAAGCTACTGCTTCTGACCGATCAGCAGGGGCTGTTTACCGCTGACCCGCGTTCTAATCCACAGGCAGAACTAATTAAAGACGTTCACGGCATTGACGATGCGCTGCGCGCCATTGCGGGTGACAGCGTTTCTGGTCTGGGGACAGGCGGCATGGGCACCAAGCTCCAGGCCGCGGACGTGGCGTGTCGGGCCGGTATCGACACCATCATCGCCGCGGGCAGCCGTCCGGGCGTGATCGGTGATGTGATGGAAGGCATCTCTGTGGGCACACGATTCCACGCTCAGGCATCCCCGCTGGAAAACCGAAAGCGCTGGATCTTTGGCGCGCCCCCGGCTGGCGAACTGACCGTGGATGAAGGCGCGACCGCCGCTATTCTGGAAAGAGGAAGCTCGTTACTTCCAAAAGGAATTAAAAGCGTGACAGGCAACTTCTCGCGTGGTGAAGTGATCCGAATCCGTAACCTTGAAGGTCGCGACATCGCTCATGGCGTAAGTCGTTATAACAGCGACGCGCTGCGTCGGATTGCTGGTCACCATTCCCAGCAGATCGACGCCATCCTGGGCTATGAATATGGCCCGGTTGCCGTGCATCGTGACGACATGATTATTCGTTAAGGAGCCAGAACATGCTTGAACAAATGGGCGCAGCCGCGAAAGCAGCCTCTTATAAACTGGCGCTCCTTTCCAGCCGCGAGAAAAACCGCGTGCTGGAAAAAATCGCTGATTATCTGGAATCTCAGTCGCAGGAAATTTTGCTCGCCAACGAGCAGGATCTGCTGGAAGCGCGTCGCAACGGCTTAAGCGAAGCGATGCTCGATCGTCTGGCGCTGACCCCGGCGCGTCTGAAAGGTATCGCCGACGACGTCCGTCAGGTGTGCAACCTCCCCGACCCGGTAGGGCAGGTGATTGACGGTGGGGTGCTCGACAGCGGATTACGCCTTGAGCGTCGCCGCGTGCCGCTTGGCGTCATTGGGGTGATTTACGAAGCGCGTCCAAACGTGACGGTGGATGTCGCCTCCCTGTGCCTGAAGACCGGTAATGCCGCGATCCTGCGTGGCGGGAAGGAGACCTGGCGCACCAACGCCGCGACGGTAAACGTCATTCAGCAGGCGCTGGAGGAGTGTGGTTTACCGGCGGGTGCCGTGCAGGCGATTGAAAGCCCCGACCGTGCGCTGGTCAACGAGATGCTGCGCATGGACAAATACATCGACATGCTGATCCCACGCGGCGGCGCGGGCTTGCACAAGCTGTGCCGTGAGCAATCTACCATTCCGGTGATCACCGGTGGTATTGGCGTATGCCATATCGTAGTGGATGACACCGCGGAGGTAGAACCTGCGCTGAAGATTATCGTCAACGCTAAAACACAGCGTCCAAGCACCTGTAATACGGTGGAAACGCTGCTGGTGCATCAGGGCATCGCCAGTACCTTCCTGCCAGCGCTGAGCAAGCAGATGGCGGAAAGTGGCGTCAAGCTGCATGCGGATGAGAAGTCTCTCGCCCTGCTGAAAGACGGTCCGGCGAAGGTCGTTCCGGTTAACGCGGAGCAGTACGACGATGAGTATTTGTCGCTGGATCTGAACGTGAAGGTGGTTGCGGATCTCGATGACGCTATTGCGCACATTCGTGAACACGGAACCCAGCATTCTGACGCGATCCTGACGCGCACCCTGCGCAATGCCGATCGGTTTGTGAATGAAGTGGATTCGTCTGCGGTTTACGTGAATGCCTCGACGCGCTTCACCGATGGCGGCCAGTTTGGTCTGGGCGCGGAGGTGGCTGTGAGCACTCAGAAGCTGCACGCCCGCGGTCCGATGGGGCTGGAAGCACTGACCACCTACAAGTGGATCGGCTACGGTGATGATACGATTCGTGGGTAAATAATCGCGGGTGATGCAAAAATAGCCGTTTGATTCAAAAGGGCATTGACGCATCACCCGGTTAGATCTACTCTTTTGCCCCGTGGTTACGCTCGTAACCGGCCTTTCAGGGCCGATATAGCTCAGTTGGTAGAGCAGCGCATTCGTAATGCGAAGGTCGTAGGTTCGACTCCTATTATCGGCACCATTCTAACGTCTCCCCAAGTCTACTAAAGTTCACTGAAACCCCTTATACTCTGCGCTTTACAGCCCCTTTTAGTATTTCTATGTCTACTAAAGTTCCCTGAAATCTACAGTCGTTTGGGGGTACTTATGGGGGTATATGCTGTTCGGTCTAGAGGAGGTACCCCCAAGTGAAACTAAACGCCCGGCAGGTGGACACCGCCAAACCTAAAGATAAGCCTTACAAGCTGGCTGATGGTGGTGGTTTGTATCTCCTGATTAAACCTAATGGCGGCAAATACTGGCGGCTCAAGTATCGTGTAGCCGGCAAAGAGAAGCTGTTAGCGCTGGGTGTGTATCCTGAAGTCACATTGGCCGATGCTCGGGCAAAACGTGAAGAAGCCAAAAGGGGTATCGCTGGGGGTATCGATCCTATGGAAGCGAAACGGGAAGAGAAGATCGCCCGTGAAACGCAGTTAAACAACACTTTCAAAGATATTGCCCTTGAGTGGCACAGCAGCAAACTAAAAAAATGGTCTGCTGGGTATGCCTCAGACATCCTGGAGGCTTTCAACAAAGATGTGTTCCCTTACATTGGCAAAAAACCAATAGCCGATATCAAACCGCTTGAACTGTTGAATGTGCTGCGGCGCATTGAGGGGCGCGGCGCTACAGAAAAGGCCAAAAAAGTTAGGCAGCGCTGCGGGGAAGTTTTCCGTTATGCAATAGTTACCGGCCGTGCTGAGTATAACCCCGCTCCGGATCTCACCAGCGCCATGCAAGGGCATGAGTCCAATCATTATCCTTTCCTTACACCGAAAGAATTGCCTGATTTCTTCAAGGCGTTGTCAGGATATACAGGAAGCGCTTTAGTAGTTTTGGCCGCTCGTTTGCTGATTATCACCGGCTTGCGTACCGGCGAACTCCGCGGGGCATTTTGGGATGAAATCAATATCAGTAAGGCCGTCTGGGAAATACCAGCATCACGCATGAAAATGCGTCGCCCTCATGTGGTGCCGTTGTCCAGGCAAGCTCTTACGCTTATTGGCCAGCTCCAAGAGCTAACAGGCAATTACCCGCTTATGTTCCCTGGCCGTAACGATCCGCGAAAAACAATGAGTGAAGCCAGCATAAACCAAGTCTTTAAGCGGATTGGCTATGACGGAAAAGTCACCGGGCACGGTTTCCGGCACACCATGAGTACCATCCTTCACGAAAAGGGCTACAACACCGCGTGGATAGAAACGCAGCTGGCACACGTCGACAAAAACTCTATTCGAGGAACGTACAACCACGCTCAGTACATAGACGGCCGACGTGAAATGCTTCAGTGGTATGCCGACTATATGGAAGCGTTAGAAAACGGCGAAAATGTAGTGCATGGAACATTTGGGAAAAGCGCTTAACTGTATGTATAGACAGTGCTAATTGACAGTAGTAGACTTCTGTAGACTATCGTTAGCAGGAAGCTTTTATGCGAGAAAACATCCTCAACATGCCCCATCATCTTCGCCGACAACGTGTGGTCACTGCTGAGCAGGCTGCAATGGCTATGGCTGGCGTGTACAGTTGTTCACGCTTAGATGAGTTGAAAGCTAAATTCCCTCCTGAGATCTACAACATTGCTTCCAGTTACTTGAGGATAATTTTGAGTGCTGTAAACGCAGAAGAACTACATCCCAAGAGAACATGGTCTAGCTCACTTGGCGGAGATATCACTGGAGCTGATTTTTATTCCAATGATATTTGGCCTTGGGCTGTAAAAGAAATATCAGCTACAGATAGTTGGTTTGGATGTGATCCAGATAGCTCTAGCGAAAAGTACCAGCCTTTACGAAGCGTGTGGGGCGAGTTTGCTGGTAAAGATACAGCGTTAAAACTGATCGCTGGAATGGCTATTGCGCTTGAAAAATCAGGTGGCAAATATGTTCGCGGTAAAAATTTGAACAAATCCGAAGTTGCTAGAAGTGCTTCAAGAAGCATATTGGAGCATGGCGATGGCATCGATGTGACAGATAAGGCATTGACTATGCTAATTAATGAAGCTCTGAACACATACGCTTCCAAATAGCTCGTAAGGATTTCCAAAAAGACGATCCTCAAGTTCTAAAACTTCTGGCCGTACTTCTATTTCAGTGGAGGCGCTGCTTCCAACTGATTTACCGTGACTTCCACAACTACCCGCATGTTTTTGCTGAAATATACCTCGTAGACCACATTAGACTTCGAGAGGTATATATGTCCCAATCCCTTATCCGCTTACCTGAAGTTCAGCGCAGAACCGGCTATAGCAAGGCTTGGATCTATCGACTCATGGCTGAGCAACGTTTCCCCTCATCCATAAAGATTGGTTCTCGAGCAATCGCTTTCATTGAAAGCGAAATTGATGAATGGATTAGTGAGCGCATTGAATCGTCACGCAGCCAAACGAACTGAGATTCCGTGAGCAGAGATAATTTGCGAGAGTTTGCACTTCGGATCTCGCAAAATAAGTTTGTCGCGACAGCTCACTAAACAATTCAAAAAGGTTAATGCCATGAAGAACAATTATGCCCGTCTGGGGCAGGGCTTCGCTCACCCTAAAAACTCCTTGCCTTGTTATTCAACTGAAGGGTATTCTTTAAAAGCATCAGCAAAATCTGGTGCCAGGATTGGCGTCCTGAATGACTGTATGGCGACACATGACGCGCCAAGCGTCTTTTTTTGTGCCGTTGATCCGTCTCACCTATTTTCACGCGTTGTGGTTCAAAACCGCTCTGCTAGCAAAATTATGGTGGGCTGGGTGGGGGCGGAGAAATCCGCGCCGGAGTCCATACAGTCCGGTTACGCCAACCCTGCTCAGTCCACCACCAGTGAAATTGGCGTTTCCGGTGGTGGCTATCTAGACCACTGTATGGAGGCTGCCACATGGCTACTACCCCAACCCAAAAACTGCCCAAATTCACCTGGCTTTTCCTCGGTACGCCGAAAGGCCGGACCTGCACTCCCGTTGTTATCCGCATCGTTGCCGACAGTGAGCAAGAAGCCCGCGAGTTTTATTCCCGCTGGGATCTTATCTTTGCCGCCAAAATTCGCTCTGAATGTTCGCTTTATCAATACAGCAGCGGCGCGTTTGAACTGGATGTTGCGAAACTGGGAGGTAGCCATGTTTAACCTCCAGACCCTGACAGCTAAAGCCCGCGAGCTGCGCGGCAACGTGGTAAAAGCCACTACTACGAAAGGTAGCCGCACCATGACCCCCGTTTACGAACGGGAAGAGCAGCGCAAACTGCGCGAACGCATCCAGCAGACCCAGCCGGACTGGGTTTTACTCTGGTGGGATATTGCGACCGTTACCGGCTGGCGTACGAGCGACGTGTGCAATTTCCGTTACTCCTGCATTAACTGGGAAACAGGCATTGCAACGATCATCGTAGCGAAGCAGACCAAAGCAGCAGAAGCCAGAGCGACCCGTAAGGGGATCGAGATTGTTCGCCAGCAGCGCAAGGACGCCGCCCGGCTTGCTGGAGATCACATTGCCTACATGCACTGGGATAGCGTGAGCTGCGACGAGCTGGCCGCCGGTATGACGGAGGAAGAACAGGCGATCGTGTTTGAGCTGGTGGCAAAGGCTGAGGTTAAGCATGATACCAAACAGCTGCCGCCGGGCATCATCAAACGACTGCGTGAACGCATGGAGCGCAATCTTATCGGTGACGACCTGGTATTTTCCCGCAGCCAGATTGAAAGTAACCGTTGCCAGTCTCTGGAAGGTAGCGTGAGCCGCCAGACAATCTGGAAGAAACTGCACAACGTAATGCTGTGGTTTACGCGCGTCGTAAACACGCGTCTGCGCCTGAGCGCCTACTCCAGCCGCAAAATTGCCGCCTTTAATCTCATGTCCGCTGGCGGCGAACAGGGCTTGCTGGTCGCCTCTGAAATGCTCGGGCACAGTAACCCGGCAATTACCCGAACTTACCTCCAGTTAGGCAGTAAGGCCTCTGCCATTCAATCCCGTCTGGCCATGGAGGTATCTGTATGACAACGGTTATCCCAATTTGCTGTCTCGGTGCTTTCGCCGATCATATCCCTGCGCAATTAAATAGTGTGCGATTTTGTTTTACCAGCCAGTTATTAAGGGACGGGGAGGGGAAATTATGACTCCTGTTTACGATCTGGTTCGCCGGGCCGACGGCAAAAACGTATTCAGTTTTCCGGCCGGTGGTCGCTATCTGGTGGACACGTCGAACGGGTTGCAGTCGATGCGCCCCCTTCTGGACGACGAGATCATTTTTACGGTGGAGAGTGCCGCGCGCTTTCTGAGGAAAATTGGTTATCAGGTAATCCCGCCAGCGGCGTGAGGTAAAAAATATGACGATTAAAAATTCCGGCTTAGCTGCTGGTGGCCGCGCTCACCCTGAAATCAGGCCGGGCGATAAATGGAAGGACGGTCGGGGCAACATAGTAATTATCGAAAGTTACCGATTCGACAGAGTGACATATTGCCGCGAGGGGTACAGCTCACCGTGTTTTTGCACGCCAGAAAGACTGGTGCGGGAATTTGAATTTGTTTCTTCCGCGCCGGTCGCCGACGAAAAAGATATCGATCGGATTATGCGGGTACAGGGCATCGAGCGAATTCGTGTCATGCGGGAAATCATCAGGGAGCGAGGGAACAGAAAATGAAGAATGCACCAAACCTTAAAAAGCAGCCGGCGGATCTCATGGAGGAGTCAATCATCTTTGCCGGCGCCGATGCCTGGACGTTCGCCAAAGCATGGCAGGAAATGAACCCGATTGGCGACACGGTGCCGCCGGTTGTGCTGGATAAAAAGCAGCTGGCGGAGCTGGAGAATATCCGCATTGTTGATGATGGCCGGCTCTATGCCCGGGTTTGCCGCGGCGGGCATCTGACCGAACGGCAGATAACCATTCTCGCGACAAAGCTGGCGTTGGCCGGCGTGGAGCGCGCGCAATTCTACTCTGAAGGTTATCAGCTACTGGAGGACTGGACGCCCCAGTTGCCGCGCCTCAAAGCCGATGCGGAAGCCGGCAAAAGCATGGTGATCGGCAAACCGCTGACAGATGTAAACCTTCGCGACCTGGCTGATAACGAAAAGGCGCTCATACTGGCCGCGCGTTACACCGGCATTGCGATCAATGAAAACAGCGAAGGCGTGTACGTCTACCGCGCTGGCATCTGGGAGAAAACGTCACTGCTCGAGCTGAGCCGCGAAATGGTGGCTATCTACAACGAGAACAAAACCAACTTCAGCAAGCGCGCGATCAACAACGTTATCGACGCCCTGAAAATCGTTATCCCGGTAATGGGGGAGCCGCGGCGCAGCCTGATCCCCTTTGCTAATGGCGTCTACGATATGGAAACCGGCGTTTTCTCCGAACACAGCCAGGATAACTGGCTGACCAACCACAACGGCGTGACCTACACACCGGCGGTGCCGGGCGAAAACCTCCGCGACCACGCGCCGAACTTCCATAAGTGGCTAAGTTACGCATCAGATAGAGACGCAATTAAGATGCAGCGCATCGCTGCAGCGCTCTTTATGGTGCTGGCGAACCGGTACGACTGGCAGCTGTTCCTCGAGATAACCGGGGAGGGCGGCAGCGGGAAAAGCGTCTTCACCCATATCGCGACGATGCTGGCCGGCGTGCATAACACCGCCAGCGGGAACATGGCGGCGCTCGACAGTGCACGCGGGCGGGCGCAGTTCGTCGGCAAGAGCATGATAACGCTTCCTGATCAGCCCAAATATTCAGGTGAGGGCACCGGGATAAAGGCAATCACCGGCGGGGATGCGGTGGAGATCGACCCGAAACACGAGCACCAGTACACCGCCGTTCTGCGGGCGGTGGTTGTGGCCACGAACAACACGCCGATGATTTTCACCGAACGCGCCGGCGGCGTTTCCCGGCGCCGCGTAATTTTCCAGTTTAACCGGCGCGTCAGCGAAGAGGATAAGGATCCCGACCTGGCAGAAAAGATATCCGCTGAAATTCCGGTGGTTGTTCGCCGGCTGCTGGCGAACTTTTCAAACCCGGAAAAAGCGCGGGCGCTGCTGCTGGAACAGCGGAACAGCGAAGAGGCATTAGAGGTGAAACAGAAAACGGATCCGCTTTATGCCTTCTGCGCGCATCTTGAGCGGCTGGCTGATTGTGCGGGAATGATGGTAGGAAACCGTAATCCGCCTCACTATCCGCGAATTTATCTCTATCACGCTTACCTGGCATTCCTGGAGGCCAACGGTTTCGACAAGCCGCTGACGCTGAATAAATTCGCAGAGGGGATGGAAAGCGCGATGAGGGAGTTTAATCACGAGTACCGTAAGGAACGTAGAGCCCGTGGCATGGTGACTAACGTTGAACTTTCGGAAAGTGCGGAAGACTGGTTACCTCAGACGCATCCTGTAGCCGGTCATAAAGAATGAAGTTCAGATAAATATGGAGAAAGGTATACATAGTATACATGGTATACATCGAGAGAATAATTTATATATAAATCAGTGAAATAAACCATGTATACCTTGTTTTCAGGTATACACAGGGTGTACATGGTGTTCATTCTCTCATTAATCATCTGATGGTTTATTAAACAGAATGATGTATACCGTGTAGACCTGAAATCCCAAAATGTAGGCTGGTGTTCATAGGTTAATGTATTGTTTTATAAGTAATTTATTGCCTTAATGAACACCATGTATACCTTGAGGGCAAATTCTTTAAAACGCATCCACTCTTTTAGCGTTGTACACCCCTGCAATTTCATTAACATCGTTTCATAAATCGCAATTGATTATTCGATTGTTGCGATTTATGGAATTTTAACGGTTGCTATTACAGGGGGCATCATGAGCAAGGTTAACGTTAAGCCCGTCCTGCTGAACGGGGAGCAGATTCAGGCTCTGAAAACCATTCAGGAGAGGGAGCGCCAGAAGTCGGGCATGGGGATCGCGCCGTCAATCCATGCTGTTGCGCGCAAGGTATTTGATGCAGGGCTATCAAAAATGGAGGCTGGCCAGTGAGCTACTCAATCAAAATTGGGAAACACAGCATCGAGCTGGGGGGTTATGCCGGTAAGGTTGTTGCGCCAAATACTCAGATGGCCGCTTTATTTCGTGGCATGGCGGGCGAACTCACCAGCCTGAGGACAACGGCGCAGCAGGCCGAAGCTGAGGCGGATTTGCTGGACGTTATCCGCAACGATCCGGATCTGAACGAACAGGCAAAAAACCGCAGGGCAGGTGAAGCCCGGAACCCGGACACGCTCAAAGACTTTACCCGCGGCGTCGCAGCCGTAAGCGAGCAGGCCGCAAACATTCTCGATTATCTGAAGAACAAGCTCGCGCCGGTTAATCCACTGGCATCTGATGATGTTCAGGGATTCATGCGTGACAGTGAAATGCGCCTGGCATTCGCCCGGCTGGATCGCCGCAGCCAGGAAAAAATGCTGCTGTCGATGCACAGTGGAAAGCACCAGGAACTGGCGGACGCCTTGCTAAGGGCGCACGCAGTGTGTTCGGGACTCGATACGGAACAGCTAAAACGTCTCGGCTTCTCCCGTGTTGCATCAGAGAACGGGCAGGTGATTAGCGCGGTTGCCGATCTGGTCGACGCGGTAAGGAAGGACGTTGCACAAATTACAGCTGTCCGAACCTGGTATAACAATCTCGTGTACGGGAAGAACGACGATCCATCAGAAGTTCAGCCACGCATGACCGGCCTTGATCAGTTAAGCGAACATGTCAGCGCAATGCTCAAAGGCAGCCAGCGCCAGACACATTCAGAAGAGAAGCAGGCCGCCTGAGGGCGGCTTTTTTCTGCCCGGAGGGAAACACAGGATGCTGTTAAGTAAATCAGCCTACGCCAGGCATATGGGCGTTAGCCGGCAAACTGTTTACGGCTGGATAGCGCGAGGTGAAATTGTAATTTCAGGCGATAAAGTGGATGTTGACGCATCGCAGGCTAAACAAAATTCTGCTGGTGTTGGCGAACACCAGACTGAAATGACGTGGGCGCAGGCCGCCGAATGGGTATGGGGGCATGACGGCGGGAAAGCGCTGCCGGCTGATATTGATGCTGGCCAGCGAATAGAGGCAGCAGCCGCTGAACTTGGTTTTGAAGTTCAGCACGAGCCCGATGAACAACTGCTGATTCTCTTCCGGCTTGATGAAGAAACCCACAGCTTCTATGGCAAAGATCACATGGCTGGTGGTCTGCGTTTCCTGCGTTCCGAGCTGGCCTATGTGGCCGCAATGCATCCCGACACCCAGGATGACTGGAGCGAAACAGGATTAAAGGCACTCTGTCTGCTGGCAGGTGAAAAACTGTAAACCCCCAGCCAAACCTAACTCCTCTAACTTGACACTTTTTCGTGAAAAACAGGGAAAAGTGTCAACCCAACCTAACGGATCCTAACGCTCACGCACAACAGCTGCAGCCAACGTGTAAAGGGCTGATGCGAAGCACGGCAGGTGTCAGCCTGTTATGGTTTGTTATGCCTTACTAGGGAAAACTAGGGGGAAAGTGTCAACCGCTACCGCTTTAGAAAACTTCAGGTACACGAACTCGTGAAGGGGAGGTGTTAAGCACTCCCCCTTTGCAACCATCCTCGAGCCTCTTTCAGATCGCTGTTCTGGTTTGCCCGGACGCTGGCGTTCAGATTGAGTTGTCAAAAGTTGTCACCCACCGGCAGCGCCAGTGGGGATTTTTGGCAGAACGCGCTCTAAGTTACAGTTGCTTCAGTCAGTATTTTCATGAGAACAACTATTAAACTTTATATTTTTGAAATATCATATTTTTTTGCAATTTCCCCTGCCGCTTTTTCAATGCCTGGATAAACTGTACTTTCGTTGATACCAAAGCGTGCGAGCTCTTTCATTAAACCACTTTTGTTTTGTATACGTAGTTTTTTTATTTTTATCTCACTAAAACCTGTTTCAGGAAGAACGGCATCTTCACCGAATATTAAGAATGCCCCTGACTGAGAGTTAATTCTTGGGTTTGTCATTCTTCCCTTCACAACAAGTAGACTTCTTAAGTCAGAAGGTTCAATGACATGTTTGAAATATGATTTTTCATCCTTGATTAAATGTAAGAGTTGCGCACAAGGATCAGTTTTATTAAATTCATGCTTGTTAAGGTTGAAATCTAATTCCTTTTTTAGATGTTCAGGCAAACGCGAAAGGTTTGCAATACAACTAACCGTATCAGAGTCAAAGAACTTAATTTGATTTTTTTTTGTGGTAATAATTATCACATTACCATCAACCTCACTTCCCTTTTCTATTTTTTTACTGGAACATGCGAAGTAAAGGGCAATGAGAGGATTTGTGGTTACATCAAGTAAACGTGTTGGAAGACCGTAGTGTTGCATTCGAACCAGTTTGTCGAGCATATATCTATCGGTAGTAAATTCGGATGGTTGGACTGTTAATAATTCTGTAATCATTTCTGATTCATGTTGCCTATAACGAAAAACCCCCTCCGGACTTTTACGGTATAATGATGGTTCCAATTCATACCGATGATCTGAATGTCCGCGATAAAATACCTCTTCATTCTCATCAAAGTTATGTTTCAATACTTTATCAAGATAGGTATTAACATCAGATATTACGATATCTTCGGTTTTGTTTGGGAGGTTGGTTTTTTTAGGCTGAACTGGTGGTAATTGTCCCTCTATACCAAGTAAATCTAATACTGTGTCAATATCAAGTCGTTTTATTGACCAGTGAGTTCTGTGTAGTCCGAAGCCACCTAGGGATAGAGCATCGGAATAATGACTTTCATCATTTAACTTGCATTTGCCGAGATTTCTTTCAATTTTAAAGTTGAACGCAATAACTGTATCTCGCCCCAATTTAGTGATTTTTAAATCACTAATACTACCTATTCTGATCTCAGAGTATTCAGATGTGTCAAAATCCTCGCCCCACTCTCTTTCCGGTTCCGTCATAAATAATACAGGTAATGAGGAGAGATATTCTAGAGATTCATCAGTGAGAGGTAGTAAATTATTTCTAATATCCTCTGGTGTTGATTCAAGTAAACGCGAAACTGAAAAATTTTCTCGGCCAGAATCTTCTTTGATGAAGTTATAAATATCACCAGCAACTATTAAATTAAACATAAACAATCCTTTTAATAAGAAGTGACAATAAAATTAATTGTTATATAACAAATAGTTATTATACCCTGTTTTGTTATGAATATCGATTAATAAAACATATATAAAAATAACACGTGGCTTGTGCAAAGTATTATAAACAAAAATTCGAATGTGCAACCTTGATCACATATTTATTGAAAATAAATGATTTCTATAAGCTGCTTGTTATCTTACAATAGACTTGAAATCACAAAATTATCATTAATTTAGTTGTTCATTTGGTTTTATCCTTATATAGTCAACATTAAATTTTATTCTGCTAACATGCTTATGGTTTACAGTCGAGTCATTTCAATAAGCTCTATGGTCTAAGGTATATGAAGCTATCTAAGGAGCTGTAAAATATGGAAAAAGAGTATAGTAAGGATAGGTTATTGGATTTAACAGCCCACTTTGAGCGGCGTAAGCAATACGCGTCGGAAAAAATAAAGCATTTACGAGAGCAACATGAAATATGTTTTGCTTTGTCTGGTCTAACCTTTAGTAAAAGTCCCTATATTTTTGAGGGTATCGGCGTTTTAAGAGAAGTACTTTATCCGCCTGGAGAAATCGAGCTTGCTGCTGCCCTTAAGAATAAATCCTTACTAAGCCCTATTGCTCGCCATATGCCTGCATTAACGCATGAACTTGCTTTGCAATGCTGTAATTCAACTTTTCAACAGACAGAGTTAAACATAGGATGGTGGATCTTATCGGCGATCAGATGTCGTACTCTCATTGAGGTACTTGTCCCCGCGGTAGCAAATGTATCATGGGATGTTTTCCCCGCGATGAACTCAAACTCCTGCGAAGTACAACTTCTTGAAGACGTACCTGCAACTCGTCGAATAGATACCGTTAAAGAACTATCGCTTGAGGCTCTCGATTGGGTTCAACAATACTTAGAAAATTGGATAACTTTGCTTGAGTTCCCGGCCTTTAGACTAGCTATAGATTCTCTTACGACCCACAACCAACACGCCAATTTACGGATGTCTGCAGCGGCGTTATGGGCAGGAATTGAGGCTCTTTTTGGCATAAACTCCGAACTTCGTTTCCGGCTGGCGATCATGGCGGCGGCATATCTTGAAGAAAGAGGGGTACAGCGTTTAGAGGCGTATCGCAGGATAAAGAAACTGTATGATTATCGCTCTAAAGCGGTACACGGTGGAGTTACGTCAGATCATCACTTAGTTGAGCATATAATTGAGGTAAGGAAGCTCCTATCGCAACTAGTTTGCCGGATGACAGAGCTAGGCAGAATGCCAACTGTTGAAGATTATGAAGAAAGACTTCTTACTTAAAATCACTTAAATAGTTGCGCGGTCACATTAAGCGAATTACCTCAAAAAATTCACACTTGAAAGTAATTCGGTCAATTTAATTTTAAGCTAAAACTATTTGGGGGTACTTATGGGGGTATCTAATAAAACACAACATTATTAAACGTATAAATAACAGTTGTTTATGACGGTTTGTTTTATTCCTATTATCGCACCATCTAAATCAAATAGTTACCCTACATTCCAGTAAATCTCATTCTCAGATCATGGCAGCAAATGTTGCTAATGGCTGCACATTTTCGCGTCATCGTTTTGTACCTCAAAGAAGTTGATCGGCGGCATAACCCTAAAGGCTATACCGCCAGCGCCATATTATCGCGCCATTAACGCAAACACCCCCCAGCCAAAGTACTCCCGCGTGTACGTCACATGACGTTCAGGCGCTATCGTCAGCTCCGCCCGAACTTCCTGCGCGAAGTCATCGTCTGGGTTTTCCTCCAGCCAGCGCCGCATGGTCATCCATTTCGCGGCTTCGTACCTGTCCCAGCCTTCCTGGTCAGCCAGCACCATTTCAACCAGGTCATAGCCCTGTTGATCGAAAGACGCAACCAGACCGGGCAGAGTGAGAAAGTCTGCAATCGACGAGACGCCGCAGGCCTGGGCTATCTCTGCCGTCGCGGGTACCTGACGCCAGTACGGTTCGCCGATGAGCATTATCCCCCCGGGCTTGAGGCTTTTTGCCAGCAGATCCATCGTCCCGGCTACGCCACCCGCAATCCAGGTTGCGCCAACGCAGGCCGCCACGTCACATTTTTCATTCGCGACGTAGCCGGCCGCGTCGTTATGAATGAAATGGACGCGTTCGCTGACGCCGAGTTCCTCTGCGCGCCGCGTGGCCTGCGCGGTGAAGAGCTGGCTCATATCAATACCGACACCGGTAATGGTGTGATCCCTAGCCCAAGTACAAAGCATCTCTCCCGAGCCGCTGCCGAGATCGAGAATGCGTGTGCCTGGCTTCATGCGTAACACGCGGCCCAGCGTCGCGTACTTCTCTGGTGTAAAGGGGTTATGAATGCGGTGTTCGCTTTCGCTAACAGTAAAAATACGTGGGATATCCATCATCCTCTCCTCAACGATTATCAGGCTGAGCGCGAACATTGTTCAGCCCCGTAGTGTTAATGCGGTAGGGCTGACCGTTAACGGATTTGATCAGCTTTTTGGTTTTGAGCTTTTTGAAAACGGCGAGCGTGCAGTCAGCCAGCAGTAGCCCTTCGCGGCTATAGCATTCAACGGCGGTGACGCGGCCAGAGTTATCGCGGACGTGCACAATACGGCCACCTTTGGCGAGAACGTGTAAGGTACGTTGTTCCTGACGGGATAAATTCATACTGGAAAACCTGTTTAATCATCATGTGCAAAACGTGCAAACACACAGCGGTGTCCGCATACGATTTCGGCGCATTGATAATCAGTCCGGCCTGGAAAGGTCGGGAAGCTGATTATCGGATGATTACATTCTCCAGCATCAAAGCCTCGGTTTGAGTTGATAGGTATTTACGGGGTGAATGATAACACTTGGTTATTGTCAGTGAATACCCAGGGGTGAAAAATGTGATCCCGGTTGGTATCGGGCTGAGGAGAGGGGATCATTCCTGGCCGCTCTTAATTTTGCTGTCGACCTGAGGCTGTGGTTTGCTGAAAAGATATCCCTGCACAAGCTCGCAACCCAGAGCCTGAAGCCGCTCAAGCTGCTCTTCGGTCTCAACGCCCTCGGCAATGACGCCCATATTAAGGCTTTTAGCCATACCGGTAATCAGCTTCACAATATTAAGCGCATCTTCCTGCGTAGATATCGGATTGACAAAAGATTTATCGATCTTGATTTTATCAAAATTCAGTTCGCTGAGTCTGGAGAGCGACGAATAACCCGTGCCAAAATCATCAATAGAAATTCTTACGCCCAGTGAGCGTAGTTTTTTGAGGATCGCAATGGGGTTATTTCTGTCACTGAAGAGGGAAGACTCTGTGACCTCTAACTCAAGACGGTTAGCCGGGAGCCCGGTCTCAGCCAGAACGGACTGCACCGTATTAATAAATGATTTGCTGCCCAATTGAACAGGTGAGACGTTGACGGAGATCCTGGCCGGAACAGCCCAGGAGACCGCCTCCCTACACGCCAGTTTAAGTACAGTTTTACCTATCTCGTTGATCATGCCTGTTTTTTCAGCGGCGAAAATAAAGCTATCCGGGGAGAGCATCCCCTTGACGGGGTGCATCCAGCGAATAAGCGCTTCATAGCCGTAAATTTCCTTGCTGACGGAATTCACAATAGGCTGGTAATAAACAATAAACTCATCATTCTCTATTGCTCTTGCCATATCATTTTCAAGGGTTCTGCTTTCCTGCAACTTCTGTAGCATTCGCTGGCGGAAGACTTTGATTTGCTGAGAACCTTCTTTCTTGGCTTCATAGAGCGCCAGATCGGCAAATTTATAAAGGTAATCTGAACGTCGTTCGTTATCCGATAAAACAATACCCACACAGGTGGCTATTTTGATGAGTTGATTATTAATTGTATAGGGCTTGCTGATGCTATCACTGATTTCTCGCGCGCGTGAAACAGCTGCGGCTTCGGTTAAGCCACTGGAGAGAAACGCAAATTCGTCGCCGCCCAAACGATAAAATGTCTCTGAAAAGCGGCTCAAAGCGTTAAGGCGCGTGGATACCTCACGTAACAGTAAATCGCCAGCATCATGACCGTAGGTATCATTCACCTCTTTGAACCGGTCTAAATCGAATAACATCACCGTGACCGAAATATGTTTTTCCTCAGCCTGTAGATTAAGTTTATTGAGATCATCCCAGAAGAAAAGACGGTTTTTCATGCCGGTAAGGGAGTCATGATAAACATCGTATTCCAGTTTTGTATTCTGGATTTGCAGGGTTTCTTTGGACAGCTGAAGTTCTTCAGCCAACGTTTTAACCTGTGTATGTGCTTTGAGGATGTTTTTATTTTGATAGATAATCAAAAAGCCCAGTATGAAGCTTAAAATAACCAGTAACAGCGAAAGTGCTGAATAAATATAATACAGAACCTGTATTTTTAGGTTAGTTTCATTGATTGTATTAACATCTTTTGTTAAAGCCGTTGATGAAAGCTGGCTTAGCGGTGCATCCAGTGAATGCATATTTTTCAGATAGAGCTTTAACTCTGAACGGCTCATTTTCTCAAGATGACCATCCAGATAGTTCAGTATATTTTCCAGGCGTAAGGCGAGCACCTGATGCGCTTTCGCGCTGTTTATATAACGACCCAGGCCGCCCTCTTTCAATAAATCATTCTGGCTCAGCATGATTTCCAGGCGCATGCGAACCTGGTCTACCGTAACGTCATCAGTCTCGGTTGCGTACAGTCCAATCCATGATTCAAATCGGTAATATTCAGATACCAGTTGGGCTACAGACCAGGACTCAGTGTAGTGAGTCAATTTTTGCAACTCCTGCTGACGGTCGTAGACAAGAAAGGCTATATATCCCGTAGTGATAAAAAGAGAAAAAATGATTCCAACCAGTATCCTGTTCATTATGTTCTCCTGAACTACTATTCAATCTTCATTTTGCTGACCTGCCAGGCCGATCGCGAGTAATAAATCTGATTATTGAGTTCAGGAAGACTGTCATAAGGGTAGACGATGAATGACGGACCTTTATCGCGGATGCGCATATATTCGCCATTGACCTTTAAAGCCAGGATGGCGTTGTATTTCTGGAAGTCGCTGAGAGGGATGACGGTAGTATAATCATTGAGTGCAACCACATTCAGAACAGAACCCTTAGCACCCACATACTCCATGAGTTTGCGCATCGGGATACCCTCAAACTTCGTGCGGCCATTATACCAGGGAGAGGTCGTCTGGAAACTCACCATCCCCAGTTTTTCCAGGCTGGCAATATCAAAAACGGCTTTTCCATTTTCGTTCGTATTTTCTATATTACCGGTAATTGTTAAGATGGGTTTGCCCACAGGCTTTGGCAGTTCGCCAGCCCAGCTTAAACTTTGTACCAAAAAGCAGCACAGCATTAGGATTATTCGCATATTGGCCTCCTCTTTTTAACAGAAGTATAAGAATTATAAGTTAATTATCCTATAAGTTTGTCTATTTTGTTGAACGCCACGGCTTTTTGCAAACGATACTTCATTAAATGTATTAAAATCAAATGGATAATCGTTGTTTGCCCCGTGATTGCAGACCTCTGGCTGGAGCTTACGTTTTTTAAAACATTAAAACTCAGTGTAATTAGCCACCCGGGTTTAAAAAATGATCGCTTTGATTTATTGATATATTTACGCACCCCCATTTTTTATCAATGGTGGCATCGTTAAGATGAATTTATTTGTACAAAGAATGATAACGCACCCTCAATGTGAGGGAATAAGAGAGTGCGCGTACCTCTGACGTCATTTGCACTGAGTTTCGGTTAACCCGTCTCCAGCATACTGAAACTGACGATCCGCGAGCGCCCCAGCTCTTTCGCCCGGTAAAGCGCCACGTCTGCCGCGCGCAGCAGGTCGTCGCTTTGGGCGTGCTGCGGGTAACTGGCGATCCCGATCGACACATCCACTGGGCCAATCTCAGCAAGCCCATAGCGCAGCGACAGCGTATGGACGCCGTTATAAATCTCAGTTGCGCAGGCGTGAGCCGCTTCCTCATCCGCACCCGTTAGCAGCACCAGAAACTCTTCGCCACCAAAGCGGAAGGCCAGGCCGGCATCGTGCACGGCACGCTGAACAATTGTCGCCACGCTCTTTATCACATGATCGCCAGCCTCATGGCCGAAGCGATCGTTAATGCTTTTAAAGTGATCGATGTCGATCATCATGCAGCTCACCGGCTCATCATTGCGCATTGCCTGAGCTATCTGAGTGCGCAGGGTATCTTCCAGGTGGTGGCGGTTACGCAAGCCGGTGAGCGGGTCGAATAGCGCTTTTTCCAGCAGGGCATCGCGCAGACGCTGGTTGGCCAGCGCCAGACCCAGGGCTTCCGCCATTAATTCGAGATATGCGCGGGACGGCGCTGTTTCAGGCGTGATGTTCTGAAACGACAGCAAACCAATGGCTTCCCCCTGCGCAATGAGCGGCACGCACAGTGAGCTGTCTTTTTGTGATTCAGGCAGATGCTGGCAACCGATATCCGGCTCGCCGTTGACCGGTGGGTGGCTCTGACCACGGCGTATGGCCCAGCATTGATCGGGGTGGAAAGCATTTTTTTCTCCCTGTGGAGATAACCATTCCGCCGCACAGCGCATCTCCCACGGGTTTCGATCCATGATATACAGACGTCCGGCGATACCCGGCGCAATGTTGGGAGCAAACAGCTCTGCCACCTCAATCACGTCGCTGACGTTCTCGCACCCCTGCAAGCGCTGGGTCATTCGTGCGAGCAGCTCGCGGATGGCCCAGTCTGCGTCGCGTTCTTTTTCAAGCCGCTGCCTTGCCAGCCCGTTCTCGCGGAAAATGCGAATGGCCTGCGCCATATCGCCTATCTCATCGACCTGGTTGAAATTGGGCGTTTCGACGGCGTAATCCTGTGAGGCCAGGCGGTGAACCACATCGCTGAGGCGCACCACCGGGCGCAGCACGCGGTGCTTGAGAATAAAGCCCATCACGAATAAGAAGAGCAGGGCGGTCAGGCCGACCATCACCTCTGAGGCGGTACGCAGCGTTTTCGACGTGTTGGTCGCCGCCTGGACATCGGCAATAATGCGCTTATCCAGCAGCATACGAAAATGGTCAATCTTGCTCTGGGCGCGTTCCGTTTCAAGTTCGTAGATTTTGCCGAAGAGTAACGCAATGGCCTGTTGTTCCTCACCCCGGGCGACGCTGGCAATTGCTGCCTGCTGTTCATCCTGTAGGCCATCAACAATCTTCAGCCCTTCATACAGCAGCGCCAGCTCTTCGCCCGTTGCGCCCGTATCTTTTAACTGTCCCACTTTGTGTTCAATATTCTTCAGTTCACCTTCTTTCGCCTGGTACGCTTTCAGCACATCGGGCTCTTTTTTGATGGCGTAAAGGCGCGCTAAATCGGAGAGCATCCAGGTTTCTGCTTCAATCTCTTCCGTAAGCTGGTCAAAAATTTGTCGTTGCTTAACAGCCTGACGCTCTACGTTGTCGGCATGGGAAGCCATCAGCATGACGATACCGGAGGCAATGGTCAGGCACACCGTGACACCATAGGCCCAGTTTGTGATCGTGGCGATTCGCACCTGTTGGATCCTTCTACGACAAATGTGGAAGAGCGTTCATTTCAGATTATAGAAAACCCCTGATTTATCGCGAAAAAAAAGGCGGCACAGGGCCGCCTGACAAAACGCGTTTCGTTAGAGATCCGGAGGGTTTTTTCCCTCTTCGATAAAGTCTGCGTCCAGCTCCTCGGCGTTGCCTGCGTGGTCGCGGCCGGAGAAGAGGTTCCAGCAGGCGATAAACAGGGCGGCAATCAGCGGCCCAATCACAAAACCATTAATGCCGTACAGCTCCATACCGCCGAGCGTGGTGATCAGTATCAGGTAGTCCGGCATTTTGGTGTCTTTGCCCACCAGCAGCGGACGTAAAAGGTTGTCCACCAGCCCGACGATAATGACAAAAAAGCCCACAATGAACAGACCCTGCCACAGCTGGTGAGTGGCAAACAGGAAGATCGCGGCGGGAACCCAGACGATAGCCGAGCCGACGGCGGGCACCAGGGAGAGGAACGCCATCAGCGCTCCCCACAGTACGCTACCGTCAATACCGACGATGGCAAAGGCGATACCGCCAAGCGTACCCTGAACCACTGCCACGACCGCCGTACCTTTTACCGTGGCTCGCGAGACGCCGACAAACTTAGCGAACAGGTGCTGTTTGGCAAAGTCAGACAGCGGCAGCGAGTCGAGGATCTGGCGCACCAGATAGGGCCCGTCTTTGAGCAGGAAAAACAGCAGGTACAGCATAATGCCGAAGCTAATAGCAAAGCCGAACGTCCCTTTACCAATCAGGAACGCGCTTCCCGCCAGATACTGTCCACCCTGTAACGCGACATCGGAAAGCTTTTTCTGAATCTGCGCGGCGTTGGTCAGGTTGTGATCCGCCAGGAAGCCGCTGGCCCAGTCCGGCAGTCGGTTGAAAATACCGGCGATGACTTCCGGGAACTGCGTGTTGTTCTGTTGCAGCTTGGTGTAAACCATGTTCAGTTCCACCGCGAGCGAGGAAAGGATCACCATCAACGGAATAAACACGATCAGGCAGATAATGCCGAGTGTAAGGAGGGAAGCCAGCCCGTTGCGATCGCCCAGCGCGGTACGCAATTTGTTTTTCACCGGGTTGAAAATGATGGTCAGGATCGCGGCCCACAGAATCGCCGAGAAATAGGGTGACAGCACGTCAAAGAAAGCCCAGGTAACAAGGGCCAGGATGAGAATAAAGAAACCTTTGGTCAGTCCGTTAAATCGCATAGTGAGTCCTGGTGAAGAAGAAACTGTGTCGACTATAGAACTGATTTAAAGATTTACCAATAATTGCGCCGAAGTCGTGCCGGGTGGCCTTTTGTTAACAATCGCGGTATAACACCCTTCTTTGGATGTTTAGATGTCCATACGTTTAGAAGGTAATATGCAAACAGAACAACAAAACGGGCAGCTTAAGCGCACCATGAAAACCCGTCACCTGATTATGCTCTCGCTGGGGGGCGTTATCGGCACAGGGTTATTCTTCAATACCGGATACATCATTTCGACAACCGGCGCGGCGGGCACGCTGCTGGCGTATCTTATTGGTGCGCTGGTGGTCTGGCTGGTTATGCAATGCCTGGGGGAACTTTCCGTGGCGATGCCGGAAACCGGCGCGTTCCACGTCTACGCCGCTCGTTATCTCGGCCCGGCGACAGGGTATACCGTGGCTTGGCTCTACTGGCTTACGTGGACAGTGGCGCTGGGATCGAGCTTTACCGCAGCCGGGTTCTGTATGCAGTACTGGTTCCCGCAGGTTCCCGTCTGGACGTGGTGCGTCGTCTTTTGCGTGGTGATTTTTGCTCTTAACGTCATTTCCACGCGCTTCTTCGCCGAAGGGGAATTCTGGTTCTCGCTGGTGAAAGTCATCACCATCATCGCCTTCATTATTCTCGGCGGGGCGGCGATCTTCGGTTTTATCCCGATGCAGGACGGTTCACCGGCGCCGGGCTTAAGCAACATTACTGCCGAAGGCTGGTTCCCGCACGGCGGTCTGCCGATCCTGATGACCATGGTGGCGGTCAACTTTGCCTTCTCCGGAACGGAGCTTATCGGCATCGCGGCAGGAGAAACGGAAAACCCACACAAGGTTATTCCGGTTGCTATTCGCACCACCATCGCCCGGCTCATCATCTTCTTTATTGGCACCGTGTTTGTGCTGGCGGCGCTGATCCCGATGCAGCAGGCTGGCGTGGAGAAAAGCCCGTTCGTGGTGGTGTTTGAAAAGGTCGGCATTCCGTATGCGGCGGATATCTTTAACTTCGTGATCCTGACGGCGATCCTCTCGGCGGCGAACTCGGGCCTGTATGCCTCTGGCCGTATGCTGTGGTCTCTGTCTAACGAGAAAACGCTGCCACGCTGCTTTGCCCGCGTCAACAAAAACGGCGTGCCGCTGACGGCGCTCTCCGTTTCCATGCTGGGTGGCGTGCTGGCGCTGTTCTCCAGCGTGGTCGCGCCGGATACGGTGTTTGTGGCCCTGTCAGCCATTTCCGGTTTTGCGGTGGTGGCGGTGTGGATCAGCATCTGCGCGTCACACTTCGTGTTTCGTCGCCGTCACGTGCAGTCCGGGCAGCCACTTTCGGCGTTGCAGTATCGCGCGCCATGGTATCCGCTGGTGCCCGTGCTTGGCTTTATCCTCTGTCTGGTGGCCTGCGTCGGCCTGTGGTTTGACCCCAGCCAGCGTATTGCCCTTTATTGCGGGCTTCCGTTTGTCGCCCTGTGTTATGGTGCGTACTACCTGACCCGAAACCTGACCACGCAGGAGCCTGAACATGTCGCAGAATAATCCGCTTACCGCCCTCCTTGAAAACCAGCCGTTTGTCGTGCTGGATGGGGCGATGGCAACGGAGCTGGAAGCGCGCGGTTGTAACCTTGCCGACAGCCTCTGGTCGGCCAAAGTGCTGATGGAAAACCCGGAGCTGATCCGGGACGTGCACCTCGACTATTACCGCGCGGGGGCACAGGTGGCGATCACCGCCAGCTATCAGGCCACGCCTGCGGGCTTTGCCGCACGCGGGCTCGACGAGGCGCAATCCCGGGCGTTGATTGGCAAAAGCGTAGAGCTGGCACGCAAAGCGCGGGAAGCGTACCTGGCAGAGAATGCGCAGGCGGGCACGCTGCTGGTGGCGGGGTCGGTAGGGCCGTACGGCGCGTACCTTGCCGATGGATCTGAATATCGCGGCGATTATGTGCGTCGCGCTGAAGAGTTCACCGCGTTCCACCGTCCCCGCGTGGAGGCGCTGCTGGATGCGGGCGCGGATCTGCTGGCCTGTGAAACGCTGCCTTCGTTCCCGGAGATTAAGGCGCTGGCGGCGTTGCTGACGGCGTATCCTCGCGCCCGGGCATGGTTCTCATTTACCCTGCGTGACAGCGAGCATCTGAGTGACGGGACGCCGCTGCGGGATGTCGTTTCTGCGCTCGAAAGCTACCCACAGGTTGTCGCGCTGGGGATCAACTGTATCGCGCTGGAAAACACCACCGCGGCGCTGACGCATCTGCACAGCCTGACGTCGCTGCCGCTGGTGGTCTATCCGAACTCTGGCGAGCATTATGATGCGGTGAGCAAAACCTGGCATCACCACGGTGAAGCCTGCGAGACGCTGGCGGGGTATTTACCGCAGTGGCTGGATGCCGGTGCGAAGCTGATTGGCGGCTGCTGTCGTACCACGCCGCAGGATATTGCTGCGCTGACGGTTCAGCGCTGAGGTCTTTGCCGGGTGGCGGCTGCGCCTTACCCGGCCTACAAATTTGCACGAACCGTAGGCCGGGTAAGGCGCAGCCGCCACCCGGCGAAACAACCGCACAAAATTCACTATCCTTTCCCGCTTTTTTTCTAAAAACGAATCGTCATTAGCGATTCTTTTTTATTCCTTTATCAAAATTCTCGCGCCGGAAATACTGCCCCCATAACAACAAGGGGGAGCAGACATTATGGCAATTTCATCGCGGATCACACTTCTCGGCGCACTGGCGCTGTGGGCATTTCAGGCGCAGGCGGTGGACGTCACCGTCGCGTATCAGACTTCCGCTGAGCCGGCGAAAGTCGCGCAGGCGGACAACACCTTCGCCAAAGCGAGCGGGGCGAACGTCGACTGGCGCAAGTTCGACAGCGGCGCGGCGATTGTGCGGGCGTTAGCCTCGGGCGACGTGCAGATTGGCAACCTGGGCTCCAGCCCGCTGGCGGTGGCCGCCAGCCAGCAGGTGCCGATTGAAGTCTTCCTGCTGGCGTCGCAGCTCGGAAATTCCGAAGCGCTGGTGGTGAAGAAAAGCATCACGAAACCCGAAGATTTGATCGGCAAACGCATCGCGGTGCCGTTTATCTCCACCACGCATTACAGCCTGCTGGCAGCGCTGAAACACTGGGGCATTAAGCCGGGCCAGGTGCAGATCATCAACCTGCAACCTCCGGCGATTATTGCCGCCTGGCAGCGTGGCGACATCGACGGAGCATACGTCTGGGCGCCCGCCGTCAACGAGCTGGAAAAAGAGGGCACCGTGCTGACCGACTCCGAAAAAGTGGGGCAGTGGGGCGCGCCAACCCTTGACGTCTGGGTCGTACGGAAGGACTTTGCCGAGAAACACCCTGAAGTGGTGAAAGCCTTCGCCAAAAGCGCCATCGACGCACAGCAGCCATACATCAGCAACCCGGATGAATGGCTGAAACATCCCGCCAACCTGGAGAAGCTCTCACGTCTGAGCGGCGTGCCGGAAGCTGACGTGCCGGGGCTGGTAAAAGGCAACACCTATCTGACGCCTGCGCAGCAGATCCAGCAGTTGAACGGGCCGGTGAGCAAAGCGATTGTCGACACTGCCACGTTCCTGAAAGAGCAGGGCAAAGTGCCTGCGGTGGCGGCGGATTACAGCCAGTTCGTGACCGATCGCTTTGTGAAATAAGGGGCTGCAATGCTGAACATTACAAACCTGTCTGCCGATTACGGCGGCAAACCCGCCCTGGAAGAGATCAACCTGACGCTGGACAGAGGTGAACTGCTGGTGGTGCTGGGGCCGTCCGGCTGCGGGAAAACGACGCTGCTGAACCTGATCGCCGGGTTTGTACCGTATCAGCACGGCACGATCCAGCTGGAAGGGAAACGGGTTACGGGGCCAGGCGCAGAGCGCGGCGTGGTCTTCCAGAATGAAGGATTACTCCCGTGGCGAAACGTTCAGGAAAACGTTGCGTTTGGTCTGCAACTGGCCGGTGTAGCGCGTGAACAGCGCCTGAGTACGGCGCGCGATATGCTGAAAAAGGTCGGGCTGGAGGGGGCTGAAAAACGCTTTATCTGGCAGCTTTCAGGCGGGCAGCGTCAGCGCGTCGGGATCGCCCGTGCGCTGGCGGCTAACCCACAGCTGCTGTTGCTGGACGAACCTTTCGGGGCGCTGGATGCCTTCACCCGCGAGCAGATGCAAACCCTGCTGCTGCGCCTGTGGCACGAAACCGGCAAGCAGGTGCTGTTAATCACCCACGATATCGAAGAGGCCGTGTTTATGGCGACGGAGCTGGTGCTGCTCTCACCGGGGCCGGGACGCGTGCTGGAGCGCCTGCCGCTTGAGTTTGCCCGCCGCTATGTGGCGGGAGAGCCGGTACGCAGCATCAAATCCGATCCGCTGTTTATTGAACAGCGTGAATACGTCTTAAGCCGCGTGTTTGAGCAACGGGAGGCGTTCTCATGAGCATTGTTTTCAGTGAAAAAACGCGGCGGACGCGCCTTGCCTTACGCTGGCCGTTCTCTCGCCAGCTCACCTTAAGCCTCAGCACGCTGGTGGTGCTGCTGGCGGTATGGTGGGCGGTTGCCGCGCAGCAGTGGGTCAGCCCGCTGTTTCTGCCCCCGCCAGGCCAGGTTCTGGAAAAACTGATTACTATCGCCGGGCCGCAGGGCTTTATGGATGCCACGCTCTGGCAGCATTTAGGCGCCAGTCTGATGCGTATTCTGGTGGCGCTGCTGGCGGCGGTCATTATTGGCGTTCCGGTGGGGATCGCGATGGGACTGAGCCCGACGGTACGCGGCATTCTCGACCCGCTGATAGAGCTTTACCGTCCCGTCCCGCCGCTGGCTTACCTGCCCCTGATGGTGATCTGGTTTGGCATCGGCGAGACGTCAAAGATCTTACTGATATACCTGGCGATATTTGCGCCGGTAGCCATGTCGGCCCTGGCTGGCGTAAAAAGTGCGCAGCAGGTACGCATACGTGCGGCGCAGTCGCTCGGCGCCAGCCGCGCGCAGATACTGCTGTTCGTCATTTTACCAGGCGCGCTGCCGGAGATACTGACCGGGCTGCGCATCGGCCTTGGGGTGGGCTGGTCTACGCTGGTGGCGGCAGAGCTGATAGCCGCCACGCGCGGCCTTGGGTTTATGGTGCAGTCGGCGGGAGAGTTCCTGGCGACTGACGTGGTACTGGCAGGGATCGCGGTGATCGCCGCGATTGCCTTTGGATTAGAACTGGGACTGCGCGCGCTACAGCGTCGCCTGACGCCCTGGCATGGAGAAATACAATGAGTGAACGACTGACCATTACCCCGCTGGGGCCATATATTGGCGCGCAGGTGTCGGGCCTGGACGTAACCCGTCCGCTGAGCGATAACCAGTTTGAGCAGCTGTACCACGCGGTGCTGCGTCATCAGGTGGTATTCCTGCGTGAACAGGCCATTACCCCGCAGCAGCAGCGCGCGCTGGCCCTGCGTTTTGGCGACCTGCATATCCACCCGGTCTACCCGCATGCGGAAGGGGTGGAGGAAATTATCGTGCTGGACACCCATAACGATAACCCGCCCGATAATGACAACTGGCACACGGACGTTACCTTTATCGACACACCGCCAGCCGGGGCGATTCTGGCAGCAAAACAGCTGCCGGAAACGGGTGGGGATACGCTGTGGGCCAGCGGGATTGCCGCGTTTGAGGCGCTCTCCGCGCCGCTCCAGACTCTGCTGAGCGGCCTGCGGGCGGAGCATGACTTCAAAAAATCGTTCCCGGAGTACAAGTACCGCAAAAGCGAAGAGGAGCACCAGCGCTGGCTGGATGCGGTCGCAAAACATCCCCCGCTGCTGCACCCGGTGGTGCGTACCCATCCGGTGACGGGCAAACAGGCGCTGTTTGTGAATGAAGGGTTTACCACGCGTATCGTGGACGTAGCGGAAAAAGAGAGTGAGGCGCTGCTCGGCTTCCTGTTCGCGCACATCACCAAACCGGAGTTCCAGGTGCGCTGGCGCTGGCAGGAGAACGATCTGGCGATCTGGGATAACCGCGTCACGCAGCATTACGCCAATGCGGATTACCTGCCGCAGCGAAGGATTATGCAGCGGGCGACTATCCTGGGGGATAAGCCGTTTTACCGTGCGCCTTGATTGCCGGGTGGCGGCGTTGCCTTACCCGGCCTACGTTTAATTGTAGGCCCGGTAAGCGCAGCGCCACCGGGCAACGGAGCTAAAGGTGTGCTTCTATATACCGCTGATAGCGGTTTGCCTTCAGATAACACAGATCCACCAGCACCAGCCCGTCGATACAGTTATTGAACGCCGGATCGCTGCCGAAATCGATAAACTGCACGCCGCCGGGTTCGCATAGCTCGGAATACTGTTTGTAGAGCGGCGGGATGCCGCAACCCAGGTTGCCGAGCAGGGATTTCAGCTTTGTCAGGTCATCCACGTAATCCACTCCGCCAAACTGTGCCAGCACGTCCGGAAGTGAGGCCGGGTAGGGTTGACGCGAGGCGGCTAGGGGATGGCTGGCCGGAAACCAGAGACGATAAAACGCCACCAGCAGATCCCGTGCGGCTGGCGGTAAGCCGCCGGAGATGGACACCGGACCAAACAGGTAACGGTAATGGGGATAGCGTGCCAGATAGGCGCCAATGCCTGACCACAGATAGTCCAGACCGCGACGCCCCCAGTAGCGCGGCTGTATAAAGCTGCGCCCCAGCTCAATACCGTGCTCCAGTATGTCCTGCATTTTTTCGTCGTAGTGGAACAGGCTGTAGCTGTACAACCCCTCGACGCCGCGCTTTTCCACCTGCATGGCCGTTGGCATAAAGCGGTACGCGCCGACAATCTCCAGGTCATCGTCATCCCACAGAATAAGGTGCAGATAGTCATCATCGTAGCTGTCGGTATCCCGGCGCTTCCCGCTGCCTTCCTCCACGGCACGAAAGGCAATCTCGCGCAGCCGCCCCAGCTCGCGCAGCAGAGGCGCCTCTTCCTGCCCGTTGCGCTGCCAAAGATAGATGGCCTTACCATCGCTCGTTTTGCCCAGACACTCGGCCTGCGCCAGTTCGCGCTTGAGCGTCGCCCTGTCTTCCGGGCGGGCAATGGCGCACTGGGTTTTAAAGACGCCAGGCAATCCCTTGCCAAGACGTATCACGTGCTGACGACACTGCTCGGCCATCTCACGCGATGAAAGGGTAGAACTAAACCGGTCATTCCAGGCAATCTGCTGGCCGATTTTGATCGGCAACTGACTGTGACGGCGGCGAAACATCTGTTGCATCAGCAGCAGCATGGATACCGTTGGCGAGACCAGGGTACTGGCATAAAACAGCAGGCTGTTGTGCGCCTGGATATGTACCGG
This sequence comes from Enterobacter cloacae complex sp. ECL72, assembly GCF_019056635.1. Classification (NCBI taxonomy): domain Bacteria; kingdom Pseudomonadati; phylum Pseudomonadota; class Gammaproteobacteria; order Enterobacterales; family Enterobacteriaceae; genus Enterobacter; species Enterobacter cloacae complex sp. ECL72. The sequence goes on from NZ_CP077659.1 coordinate 475,736, forward strand.
GAGTAGCGGCACCCGTAGTTTGCCGGCCAGCTTGATAAAGCCCGGATGCCATTTTTTATCGCGGATGCCTTTGCGCGTTGGGCGGGAAACTTCGCCCGCCGGAAAGAAGATCAGCACGCCGGCGTTTTGCAGGTGCTGCTCCATCTGTATCAGCGAGGATTTTGCGGTTCTGCCGCCCATATTATCTACGGGAATAAATAATGAACTGAGGGGCTCAAGGTGGGACAGCATCCTGTTGGTAACAACCCTGACGTCGCGGCGCACGCGGGAAACGGCATACAGCAGCGCCAGCCCATCCAGGGTGCCGGTCGGGTGGTTCGCTATCACAATGAGTGGGCCGTGTTCGGGGATTTGTTCGAGGTCGCGGGCGGAAACGGAGCAGTGAATATCAAGGTGTTCCAGAACCTGCTCCACCATATCCAGCCCTTTCAGGTGACGGTGGCTGGCGGCAAACTGCTGAAATTCGTCTTCGTGAAGCAGTCTTTTTAACAGACTTTTTTGCCAGGGTGCGGGCCTCGCCTGAGGCCAAAGGTCATCAAGAACGCTGTCGAGACTAAACATTGATCACTCCTCCTGCCGTCTTGCCCAGACAGTAGAAGGAGGAGATGTCGTTTGTATTGCAGTTTGGTGAAGATTAGCGCAGAGAGCAGGCCGGGTAAGGCGAAGTCGTTACCCGGCGCTAAAGCGGATTAACGCAGAATTTTCTTCTCAGCCAGATCCAGCGCGAAATAGCTGAAGATCAGATCCGCGCCCGCGCGTTTGATCGCCCCCAGGCTTTCGAGGATCACTTTCTCTTCGTCGATGGCACCCGCCTGCGCGGCGAATTTGATCATCGCGTACTCGCCGCTCACCTGGTAGGCGCCCAGCGGCAGTTCGGTGCGTTCGCGAATGTCGCGCAGGATATCCAGGTATGCGCCAGCTGGTTTCACCATCAGGCAGTCAGCGCCCTGGGCTTCATCCAGCAGAGACTCACGAATCGCTTCGCGGCGGTTCAGCGGGTTCATCTGATAGGTTTTACGATCGCCTTTCAGCGCCGTGCCGGCTGCTTCACGGAACGGACCGTAGAAAGAGGAGGCGAATTTGGTGGAATAGGACATGATGGCGGTGTCGGTGAAGCCCGCAGCGTCCAGCGCCTGACGGATCGCCTGTACCTGCCCATCCATTGCCGCAGAAGGCGCAATGAAATCCGCACCCGCAGCGGCGGCAACTACCGCCTGCCTGCCCAGATTCAGCAGGGTCGCATCGTTGTCCACGCCGTGATCGCACAGCACACCACAGTGGCCATGAGAGGTGTATTCGCAGAAGCAGGTATCGGACATGACGATCATCTCCGGCACACTCTCTTTGCAGATGCGCGACATGCGGGCGACGAGGCCGTCTTCTTTCCAGGCATCGCTGCCGGTCGCGTCAGTGTGGTGGGAGATACCGAACGTCATTACCGAGCGGATGCCCGCATTCGCAATGCGTTCGATCTCGCGGGCCAGATGCTTTTCAGGAATGCGCATCACGCCCGGCATCGCGTCGATGGCTTTGTAGTCATCGATCTCTTCTTCAACAAAAATCGGCAACACCAGATCGTTTAAGGTCAGTGTTGTCTCTTCAAACATGGCGCGCAGTGCGGGAGACTTGCGCAGGCGACGGGGACGTGCAATTAAATCGGTCATGGTATGCCTGATGTTTGTGGAACAAAGAGGTATAGTGTACCTGAAAGCAGGGAGCGGTGTTTTACTAAAGTTGTCTTTTAGATTTTCGAAATCGACTAATATTCGCTGTATGTATTTTGTCTATATTATAAAACTTATTCTGGTGTTTAATATTGGTGAGGTTTCTATATTGGTTCGGGATTATAAATATAAATGATTTATTGCTTTTTATTATATGTGCCGAAGCAACTAAAGTAGTTTGCAATCAGTTGAATTTATAATATTTATTCATAATGATTGATATTGTCCTGGGTTTACAAGCTTATTTGTCTGAATACGGACTTAATGGAATCATTCATTGAACCTTTTCGAACTGAAACTGCATAATTCCTTCCGCAATTTTATGTTGCTAAATGATTTGATGGACAAACTTGCTTACGTCCCTGAGGAGGGATGACCCAATGCAAACATGGAAAAAGAAACTGGTTGTATCACAACTTGCATTAGCCTGCACACTGGCTATCGCTTCTCAGGCCAATGCGAAAGATATATCCGGCACAACATATAATACTTTTGGCTATGACAATACCGCGTCCACGCCCTGGTATTATGGTTATGCTGACTGGGATTATTCAGATGCCACACATGATGGTGACATTTATCCAGTCATCAATAAATCAACCGTAAACGGAGTTATTTCGACATACTATCTGGATGATGGTGTCAATGGCCGTGCGAACGCGTTAAGTATTTCTAACAGCACCATTAACGGCATGATCACGTCAGAGTGTATGACCACGACGTGTGCAGATGGCGTGGATACTGACGGTACCACTCATACCCAGTATGATCGTTTTAGCCTGACTGTTGATAACTCCACCATCAACGATACCTACGAGCATTACGCCTACGATGTCGTCAATGGTGAAACCACTGAAACGCATTATCTGGACACCTATGGTCTGGGTAACGCGATCACGCTGGACGTTGAATCTGACATCGTTATTCAGAACAACTCCCATATCGCGGGCATCACGCTGACGCAGGGTTATCAGGAGCTGGATAACACGCCATACGACGGTGTTGAAGGCGTTGCTAACAGCAGCAATATCTTTACCGATACGCTGGTGGTGAAAGATTCTGTGCTGACCTCTGGTGCGTACAGCGATCTGGGTACCAGTGGCTTCTACGGTCAAACGGCGAAGCCGAGCGACTACGGTGAAACCAACGCCACGGCTGCGGATGATGCGGCGCTGATCGTTGTTGCTGGCGCGTCTGATAACGCTATGCAGACCACCGCTACCTTCGATCACTCTACCATTACCGGCGACATCCTTTTCGCCAGCACCTTTGATAACAACTTCTACGAGAATGGCGATCCGGCAACGGATACCACCGATGACGGCGTCTATAACCCAACCACCAACGGCTGGGATGATACCGACAAGCTGGATGTCACGCTGACCAACGGCAGTAAATGGGTGGGTGCCGCGCAGTCCAGCGTTGAAGCCATCGGCACGGCGCAGATGTATGGTGAAGGCTACAGCGATGTAGACTGGCACACGCTTTCTCCAAACAGCATCTGGCCTGATTCTACCTTTGACAGCAACGGTCATGTTGCAGGTGAAGAAGTTTATCAGAGCGGCCTGTTCAACGTGGCGCTGGATAACGGTTCCGAGTGGGATACCCGTAAGATCTCCAACATCGACGCGCTGACGGTGAACAACCAGTCTCAGGTCAATGTTGAAAACTCCGGCCTGCTGGCAGATTCCATCACCCTGACCAATGCGTCTAGCCTGAATATTGGCGACAGCGGTGGTGTGGCTACCGACAGCCTGTATCTGGATAGCTACAGCCGTGCTGCACTCACTGAAGAGACAGCTGAGCTGTATGCCAACACCATTACCGTGGACAACGGTGCAGAGCTGGCGCTGGGTCTGGGTCAGGTTGATACGCACAATATGGTGCTGACCGATGGCGGTGTGCTTAACGTTGCCAGCCGTGATTATGTGCTGAACAGCGACCTGAACAACGCACGCTATATCACCAACGATCGCTCTAAAGCGGATTACGACTATGGTGTTGTCGCGCTGAACTCTGACGGCCATCTGGCGGTGAACGGTGACGTTGCCGGTAACTATAAAGTGCGCATCGACGATGCGACCGGCGCAGGCTCCGTAGCTGACTACGAAAACAAAGAGATCGTTCGCGTCTATGACAATAACGCGGATACCGCTGCCAGCTTTACTGCGGCAAACAAAGCTGATTTAGGTGCATACACCTATCAGGCGCAGCAGAAGGGCGACACCGTTGTTCTCCAGCAGGAAGAGCTGACTGACTACGCCAACATGGCGCTGAGCATTCCTTCTGCTAATACCAACATCTGGAATCTGCAACAGGATACCGTGGGTACCCGTCTGACCAACAGCCGTCATGGCCTGGCAGATAACGGCGGCGCATGGGTGAGCTATTTCGGCGGCAACTTTGACGCGGATAATGGCACCGTTAGCTACGATCAGGACGTAAGCGGCATTATGGTAGGTCTGGATACTCAGATCGACGGTAATAACGTGAAGTGGATTGTCGGTGGTGCGGCTGGTTTCGCGAAGGGTGATATCAGCGATCGTACTGGTCAGGTCGATCAGGACAGCCAGACTGCGATGATCTACGCGTCGGCGAAGTTCATGAACGACATCTTCCTCGACAGCTCCCTGAGCTACACCCGCTTCAACAACGACCTCTCTGCTACCATGAGCAACGGTCAGTATGTTGACGGTAATACCACGACTGACGCCGTTGGTTTCGGGATGAAACTGGGCTATGACTGGAAACCAAACCTGTCTGGCTACGTCACGCCTTACGCGGCGATCTCTGGCCTGTTCCAGTCCGGTGATGACTACCAGCTAAGCAACGACATGCGTATCGATGGTCAGTCTTACGACAGTATGCGTTATGAACTCGGCGTGGATGCAGGTTATACCTTCAACTACGGCGGCGAGCAGGCATTAACGCCTTACTTCAAACTGGCTTACGTGTATGACGATGCCGACAACAATGCTGATATCAACAATGACAGCATTGATAACGGCGTGGAAGGCTCTGCGGTTCGCGTGGGACTGGGCACTCAGTTCAGCTTCACGAAAAACTTCAGTGCTTACACTGATGCGACTTATCTGGGCGGCGGCGACGTTGACCAGAACTGGGGAGCAAACCTGGGTGTGAAATACACCTGGTAATATAGAAAGCGCGGGGGATTTTTCCCCCGCTTTTTTATGTGTTTTAAAAATTATAAAGAACCGACAGATACAGATGACTTGAGGTATGCATGAACGTTAATGCGAAGCCACTTTCTGAATTAAGCCGGCTCATAAAGTGTCTGGAAGTCGCCGGTACCCCATTTAAGATCGAACCACAACAATTAATAACTACCGGCAATAATGATGATGAACCATTGACCGTTGTCATACAATCCGGCCTGACGGCCGTCCACCGTAAATCAGACGAATTACTTATGGGTATTGCGCGGGCACCGTATATCCACGGTTTAAGCGCATGGATAAATGAAAACTATCTTGAATATTCTTTGATGGCACAGACGCCTTGTACCGGATTTTATTTACCGGCATCTGACGCGTACCAGCTTATTCAGGACGCGCAACTTTGGCAAGAGGCTTTCTGCTGGCTGTCATGGCTTAACCATTTATTGGGAAAACGTGACATGCAATTGGTCGGAAATAATTCCTATAGCCAAATCCTGGCGATGCTGATCAATATGGCCGAGTGGGATGACACGCTACGTTCAAAAATTGGTGTTATGAATCATATTCAGCGTAGCACTCGTATTTCTCGTTCGGTCGTTGCTGAGGTTCTGGCGGCGCTGCGACAGGGGAACTACATCAATATGAGCCGGGGCAAACTGATCAGTATCAACCGTTTGCCCACGGACTATTGAGATCAGTTAGAGGCCGTAAGCACCTGCGCTTTATTGGCACTCAGCTCGGCCACCAGATTATTTACGCCATCACTCATATTCACGAAGCGTGTATTTGGCGACCGGGTGACCACCACAAAAGCGCCTACGTTTGATTGCGGAATCATCGCCATGTAGGTGATGAACCCGCCACCTCCACCGGTTTTTTGAATAATCCCCGGTCGGCCATCTTTTGGCGCCATATACACCCAGCCCATGCCGAGGGCATCGGCTTTACCTGGAACATCCATGCCAATGACGCGTCGTAGCTGAGCACGCTGGTAGATGAGCGTCTGCATTCGGTCGGCCTGATTGCTACGCGCGTAAAAATCCGATGAGAGGAACTGTTGCATCCAGCGCATCATGTCGCCAGGCGTAGAGTAAACGCCACCGCTGCCAATGGCGGCCAGCGTGTTATTGCACGGGCTGGCCCCTTTTTCCGCCACCATCAGACGCTTGCACTGGTCCGGGGAAGGGGTGTACGTGGTATCTTTCATCCCGAGCGGACGCGTGATCTGCTCTTCAAACAGTTGAGGGTAAGGTTTACCCGACGCCGTCGCTAAAGCGTCGGCCAGCAGATCAAACGCCAGGTTAGAATAGCCGGCCTGCGAGCCCGGGGCCGATTTCAGGGTTGCTGTGCTCAGGTAGTTCCAGCGTTGCTCGCGGGTTGGCCAGACAAAGACAGGGCGATGCGCAGCGCCACCGGGCTGTTCTCGCGGCAGGGCGCTGGTATGGGTCGCAAGATTCACCAGTCTGATCGGCGTTCCCTGATATGTCGGAACGCGAGCGCCGGGCGGTGCATATTTGCTGAGTGGATCGTCGAGTTTCACCACGCCCTGATCGAGCAGTTTCACCAGCATTTCGCTGGTCATCAGCTTGGTTATCGATGCGACACGGATAACGGAATCCAGCTGCGGACGAACGTTATTTCCCGGTCGTGTTTCACCGAAGCTGCGAAACACCCGCTGGTTACCGTCGATCACGACCAGCGCCATTCCCGTCGCACCGCTGCCGTAATAAATAAGGTTCGCGTAGCGATCGGCAATGTCAGAGGCCAGAACCGGGGCCGTCAGAGGCTGTGCTGCCTGGGCGGTGGACAGGCTCACCGCACACAGCGCGGCGATAGAGAGCAGACAACGTTTCAACGAAAAGCATCCATCAAGTGAATAAGGAAAGTTACGGGTAGTTATACTACTAATCGGCGTCGGGCAATGGCCCGATTTGCATAACGATAGCGAGAAAAACGTAACCGTGGGTAAATTTGAACAATTTACTTGCGGCGTGGCTCCCATTTTGTGACATCGACCGTATGATAGACGCTACGATCGCTGTTGCGAATGAAACGCACCGAAACAATTCCTGAAAACTGTGAAGCGAACTAATAATTCACCCGCAGGTCTCACTTTTTTGCCTGAGCCGGGAGGCTGGCACAGGCAAGGTTTCGTGTGGCGATATGTTGAACACAGCAACAGCCATAACAACAAGAAGGAAGCACAATGTTTAAGTCTTTTTTCCCAAAGCCGGGGCCCTTTTTCCTGTCGGCATTTATTTGGGCACTGCTGGCTGTCATTTTCTGGCAGGCCGGTGGCGGCGCGTGGCTGACCCGTCTTACGGGGGCAACGGGCGATATTCCCATTAGCGCAGCGCGCTTCTGGTCCATGAGCTATCTGCTTTTCTACGCTTATTACGTGCTCTGCGTAGGGCTTTTTGCCATGTTCTGGTTTGTCTATTCTCCTCACCGCTGGCAATACTGGTCGATTCTCGGCACGTCGTTAATCATCTTTGTCACCTGGTTCCTGGTGGAAGTGGGCGTAGCGGTCAACGCCTGGTATGCGCCATTTTACGATCTGATCCAGACGGCGCTGAGTTCGCCGCATAAAGTGACCATTAACCAGTTCTACCATGAGGTGGGGATCTTCCTCGGCATCGCCCTTATCGCCGTGGTGATTGGCGTGATGAATAACTTTTTCGTCAGCCACTATGTGTTCCGCTGGCGTACCGCGATGAACGAACACTATATGGCACACTGGCAGCACCTGCGGCATATCGAAGGTGCCGCACAGCGTGTGCAGGAAGACACCATGCGTTTTGCCTCTACTCTGGAAGATATGGGCGTGAGCTTTATCAACGCCATCATGACGCTGATCGCCTTCCTGCCGGTGCTGGTGACGCTCTCGTCGCACGTTCCGGAGCTGCCGATTGTCGGCCATCTGCCATACGGCCTGGTGATTGCTGCGATTGTCTGGTCGCTGATGGGAACGGGGCTGCTGGCGGTGGTGGGGATCAAGCTGCCGGGGCTGGAGTTTAAAAACCAGCGCGTGGAAGCGGCCTACCGTAAAGAACTGGTGTATGGCGAAGACGATGCCAACCGTGCGTCACCGCCTACCGTGCGTGAGCTGTTTGGCGCCGTACGTCGTAACTATTTCCGCCTCTATTTCCATTACATGTATTTCAATATCGCGCGCATTCTTTATCTTCAGGTTGATAACGTTTTCGGGTTGTTCCTGCTGTTCCCGTCCATCGTTGCGGGTACGATTACGCTCGGTCTGATGACCCAAATCACCAACGTCTTTGGTCAGGTTCGCGGTTCGTTCCAGTATCTGATCAGCTCCTGGACTACGCTGGTGGAGCTGATGTCCATCTACAAACGTTTACGCAGTTTCGAGCGTGAGCTGGACGATAAGGACGTGCAGGAAGTCACCCATACATTAGGTTAAAAAGGAATTGCTATGCCATTTGCCGTACCACGTGCATTACCGCTGACGTTACTCGCCGCTTTTGTGCTGGCGGGCTGTGCCGAAAAAGGGGCTGCCCCGCTCAAAGAAGGGGAGAAGCCCGTTGATGTGGCGAGCGTGGTGCGGCAAAAGATGCCCGCCAGCGTGAAGGATCGCAGTGAGTGGGCTGATGCGCTGGCAGCGACCTTCAAAAGCCAGAAGATCGCGCCTACCGAGGAGAATATCTGCTCGGTGCTCGCGGTGGCGCAGCAGGAATCGATGTATCAGTCAGATCCTGTAGTGCCTGGCCTGAACAAAATCGCCTGGAAGGAGATCGACCGCCGGGCCGAATCGATGCATATCCCGGTTTTCCTGGTGCATACCGCCCTTAAAATCACCTCGCCAAACGGTAAAAGCTACAGTGAACGGCTGGATACGGTGAAAACCGAGAAACAGCTTAGCGCCATTTTCGATGATTTCATCAATATGGTGCCGATGGGGCAGAAGCTGTTTGGCTCGCTAAATCCGGTGCATACCGGCGGTCCGATGCAGGTCAGTATCGCATTTGCGGAAAAGCATACCGACGGCTATCCGTGGGATATCGACGGTACGGTACGTCAGGAGGTCTTCTCCCTGCGCGGTGGGCTGTGGTTTGGGACGTATCACCTGCTGAATTATCCGGCCAACTACGATAAACCGCTGTATCGCTTTGCCGACTTTAACGCGGGCTGGTATGCCAGCCGAAATGCAGCCTTCCAGAATGCGGTAAGCCGCGCCAGCGGTGTGAAGCTCGCTTTGGACGGCGATCTCATTGCTTACGGCAGCAGTGAGGCCGGGACCACCGAACGTGCGGTGCGAAAACTCTCGACGAAGCTGGAGATGAGCAACAGCGACATTCGCCGACAGCTGGAGAAGGGCGACAGCCTGGCGTTTGAGAAAACGGATCTGTATAAGCAGGTCTTTGCGCTGGCCGAGAAGAAAAGTGGAAAGGCTTTACCCAGAGCCATTCTGCCAGGCATTCAGCTGGAAAGCCCGAAGATCACGCGTAACCTGACGACCGCCTGGTTCGCGAAACGCGTTGACGATCGTCGGGCACGCTGTATGGGACTGTAATCAGTGGCGGTTGCGCCAGCGCAGGACAAGGGCAATCACGCCCAGAACCATGCTGCCCGCAAGGAAGGGAATGAGTCCAAATACGGTGCTCACGCCTAAACCGATTTCAACGCGCGGGCGGCCTGTATCCTGCACCTGCATCAGATGCTCATACACGCCAGGGGCATGCACCAGCATATTCAGCAGTTGGGTTCCTGCCCAGAAACAAAACAGAACAAACAGGGCATAGGCAATATTCCCCGCCGTGGAGGTTTTTGGTTGTTTTCCGCCAAAAATCGGTTTCGACAATGTAAAGTCTGCCATAAGACCTCCCGATAATATCACTCTGTTTTAATACGCGTCGTACAGGGTGAGTGTGACAGGTCATAGCATTTGTCAATATCAGAATCGTGGGAAATTCGGCTCAGGATTTCTCCTGGATTGTCGATTTCTGCATCACGTCACAAATTGATAACATAAGTGAAACTGCGCTGCATTTCAGAATTTACGTATCCGCCACAGACGCCTTTATCAAACTGTGAGAGGATAGTTTTTTTTCTGCCGGAGTTGTCATGAAGCTCACTTCCAAATTACGCCGTGACTGGCATTACTACGCCTTTGCGATCGGGCTGATCTTTATTCTCAACGGTGTTGTCGGGCTGCTGGGATTTGAAGCGAAAGGCTGGCAAACCTATGCGGTTGGGCTGGTAACCTGGGTAATCAGTTTCTGGCTGGCGGGATTTATTATCCGCCGTCGTCCCGATGAGACGACGACGGCAGAGAAAGCTGACTAACCGTTAGTTAACGGAACTTTTCAGGGCGCTGTCAGCGGCGTGACGTTCCAGCGCCAGTTCAATCAGGCGGGTGATCAGTTCCGGATAGCTTATCCCGCTGGCCTGCCACAGCTTCGGGTACATGCTGATATTGGTAAAGCCCGGCAGAGTGTTGATTTCGTTAATCACCACCTCGTTATCCGGCGTCAGAAACACGTCGACGCGCGCCATCCCACAGCATCCCAGCGCCTGATAGGCTTCAACGGCGATCGCCCGGATCTTGTCGTTAACGTCAGGATCGAGCGCGGCGGGAACCACAACCTGGGCACCTTTGTCGTCAATATATTTGGTGTCGTAGGAATAGAAGTCGCTGTTCAACACGACTTCACCGCAGGTACTCGCCTGCGGGAAGTCGTTGCCCAGAACGGCGCACTCAATTTCGCGTCCGTTAATTCCCTGCTCAACCACCACCTTATGGTCAAACTCAAAGGCCAGACGAACGGCATCGTTAAACTGCGCTTCGCTGGTGACTTTGCTGACGCCGACGGACGAGCCCTGATTCGCCGGTTTCACAAACAGCGGCAGGCCGAGTTGCGCCTGGATCTGCGCGAAGCTGTGTTTATCGCGGTTGGCGCGAGTGAGCGTCACGAACGGCGCAATATTCAGACCAGCGTCGCGCAGGAGACGTTTTGTGACGTCTTTATCCATGCAGGCGGCAGAGCCCAGCACATCGGAACCGACAAACGGCAGGTTCGCCATCCGCAACATGCCTTGCAGGGAGCCGTCTTCGCCCAGCGTGCCGTGAACGATAGGGAATACCACGTCAATCTGTGCCAGCGCCTGCGCGTTCCCGGCATCGATAAGCTGTCCCTGTTCCACGCCCGGAACCGTTGCGACGCTGATATCAGAAGGATTAAGGGCAATGTGCGCCGGATCGTCAGCGTGTAACAGATACTGGCTGGCATCGTTAACATGCCACTGGCCCTGTTTATCAATGCCCAGCAGCACCACGTCAAAACGGCTTTTATCAATCGCATCAACGATATTTTTAGCCGATTGCAATGACACCTCGTGCTCTGCCGATTTTCCCCCAAAGACAATACCTACGCGCTGCTTTGCCATCTCACTCTCTTCCAGTCTGACGAAAAGCCCATAACATACCACGATGCCCGGCGGGTTTCGCGGCCTTCTGCCATAATGTTTTGGGGATGCTGAAGGGGGGCGCGTGAAAGGAAAAGGTCTGCTTATTCTTATTGTTATTGCCGGGATCGCCACGGTGGGCTACCGCTGGTTGCCGCCGTATTACAAGCCTTTCGTGCCGCTTACGCTTGACGATCCGCCCGGAAAAATAACCCAGTTTAAACTTCGACGTTTAACACCGCAGGCATGCGAAAGCCTGTTAGCGCAGGCGAATCAACGCCAGCTTATCCGTACCCAGGCTGTCGCTGACAGCGCCGGTGAGTGTCCGCTGAGTAACGTGGTGCGCGTGCGCGATTTTGGCCCGGTGAGCCTGAACAGCAGCTTTCTGGCCAGTTGTCCGCTGGCGTTAAGTTCGGCGCTGTTTGTCAGCCAGCAGGCCCGACCACTCACCAAAACCTGGACCGGAAGCGAGCTTACGCGTATTGAACATCTGGGCAGCTTCGCCTGCCGCAATATCTACAGCCGCCCGGATGCGCGGCGCAGCGAACATGCCACGGCGGATGCGCTGGATATCAGCGCTTTCAGGCTGGCAAATGGACAGCGCGTTACCGTCCTGAACGGCTGGAAAGCGGAAAAGACGCAGCCCTGGCTACAGGCCCTGCTCTCGGCAAGCTGTGGCTATTACGGTAACGGTCTGGGGCCGGACTATAATGCCGCCCATGCCAACCATTTCCATCTGGGGATGCGCGGCTATGGATTATGTCGATGAAGCATAATCTTCCGCCAAAAATTGGATAAATTGTGACTTATTTCACAAATATGATGACTGGGAAGATAAAACACCAAAGTCTGCAAGGCCGCATCTCTGGCGCTATGTCATTGCGCGTAACTTGCTAATCTGTCGGCGAATTCGCCTAAAAATGAAGACTATTTCTGTTATGGAATCCTGGAAAGTTAATCTCATTTCAGTCTGGTTCGGCTGCTTCTTCACCGGACTGGCTATCAGCCAGATATTGCCCTTCCTGCCGCTGTATGTGTCGCAGCTGGGAGTGACTTCCCATGAAGCGCTCTCGATGTGGTCCGGCCTGACGTTCAGCGTGACGTTTCTGGTCTCCGCCATTGTGTCGCCGATGTGGGGCAGCCTGGCGGATCGCAAGGGGCGCAAGTTGATGCTGCTCCGCGCCTCGCTGGGGATGGCGATAGCCATTTTGCTCCAGGCCTTCGCCACCAACGTCTGGCAGCTGTTTATTCTGCGGGCGATAATGGGGCTGACCTCCGGTTACATTCCGAATGCCATGGCGCTGGTGGCCTCACAGGTACCGCGTGAGCGAAGCGGCTGGGCGCTCAGCACGCTTTCCACGGCCCAGATCAGCGGGGTCATTGGCGGCCCGCTGCTCGGCGGCTTCCTGGCGGACCATGTCGGGCTGCGTGCGGTCTTTATCATTACCGCGATCCTGCTAACGATCAGCTTTCTGGTCACCCTTTTTCTGATTAAAGAGGGCGGGCGGCCTGTTGTCAGTAAATCCGAACGCCTGAGCGGAAAAGCGGTTTTCGCCTCGCTGCCTTATCCTGGCCTGATGATTAGCCTCTTTGTGACGACGATGGTGATCCAGCTCTGTAACGGTTCGGTAGGGCCGATTCTGGCGCTGTTTATCAAGTCGATGGCGCCGGACAGCAGCAACATTGCTTTTCTGAGCGGGATGATTGCCGCGGTGCCGGGCGTGTCGGCGCTGATGTCTGCTCCGCGTCTGGGGAAACTGGGCGACAGGATCGGTACGGCACGTATTCTGATGGCAACGCTCATCATTGCGGTGATCCTTTTCTTTGCCATGTCATTCGTCACCACACCTCTTCAGCTCGGCATCCTGCGCTTCCTGCTTGGCTTCGTAGATGGCGCCATGCTGCCCGCTGTTCAGACGCTGCTGGTGAAATATTCCAGTGACCAGGTAACCGGCCGCATTTTTGGCTACAACCAGTCGTTCATGTATTTAGGCAACGTAGCGGGCCCGCTTATCGGCGCCTCGGTCTCGGCGATGGCGGGTTTCCGCTGGGTATTTGCCGCGACGGCGGTGGTGGTCCTGCTGAATATTATTCAACTGGCCTTTGCCTTGCGACGCCGCAGGCGAATCGCTGAGGCAAAGTCGGCCCGGTAAACACGATAATATATTATTTATTCTTATGAACGCCGCATTTTTATATAACGAAATGCGGCGCCTTTCTTTCAGGAAAACGTTTCGCTTTCGCGCTGAAATATCTTTTTTGGCAGCGATGTCACTTTTGCATAAGATAAAGCTAATCCATGCTTTTCATTATTCAGAGAGGGTGTTAATTTCAGGGGAAATCACATAAGGAAATAGCACCATGAAAAATCTCATTGCTGAGTTGTTGGTTAAGCTTGCCCAAAAGGAAGAAGAGTCGAAAGAGCTGGTTGCCCAGGTCGAGGCGCTGGAAATCGTTGTGACGGCGCTGCTGCGACAGATGGCAAAACCGGAGCAGGAGGCGTTGATCGACAACGTTGAAGGCGCGCTGGAAAAAGCGCGTCCTGATTCCCAGGTGCCTGCGGAAGATGCGGAGCTGCTTCAGCAATACGTAAAGAAGCTTTTAAGGCATCCTCGCAGCTAACCTGCCTGAGGTGAAATGACGTGTCACAGAATTGTCATGCAGGATGCCTGGCGTCGCTCTGTTTTTATTTTTACACATTTATGCAGGGAAAATTTAATTGAGACAGAGCACACCTTTCACCGCATAATTTCTGTTATTAATTACCGCCTCCCACCCGGCGAAATCGGTTAATGAATATTGTTCCGATACAGGGCTGAAATAACCGCAGAGCCCGGCGAAAATCAGAGTCGCAGGGTGGTTTTTTTCCCGTAACGAGCCAGACTTAACGTGGAACTTCACATAAAGGATGGTGCAATGAAAACAACAATACTGGTTACCCTGCTCTCTGGCCTGTGTCTGATCGCCTCAGCACACGCGGAAGAGAAAACGTTAACGCCCCAGCAGCAGCGCATGACGACCTGTAACCAACAGGCGACATCGCAAAGCCTGAAAGGGGATGCCCGTAAAACGTACATGAGCGACTGCCTTAAAAATGGTGCGGCTAAACCCGGTGTAAAAAGCCTGACCCCACAGCAGCAAAAAATGCGTGAGTGCAACGCCCAGGCGACACAGCAGATGCTGAAAGGCGACGATCGCAGCAAGTTTATGAGCGCGTGCCTGAAAAAACAGGCGTAGTGCTAACGGGTGAGTCACGGCTGTGGCTCACCCAAAATTTCATACTTTCCCCGCTATCCCCCTCTCTATAATTTGGGAAAATGTTTCAGAATATTCCCAAAAATGATGAATGATGAGTTTTATGACAATCACGAGAACATTCGGGAAGCGTGGCACCAGCAGCTTTCTCAGGATGATTCATACCGTTCCGGTCTGCGATTTGCCCGGCGAATACGGCTGGCACGCATCGTTGGTCTGGCGGCGCTATTTGTTCCGCTTGCCAGCGTTCTGGTGAGCCAGTTTCTTTCCGGCGTCTGGTGGTTATTGCTGGTGGGCTGGGTCTTTGTCTGGCCCCATCTGGCCTGGCAGCTGGCTTTTCGTTCGGCTGAACCCCACAGCAGTGAAATTGTTAATCTGAAAATCGATGCCATTATTGCCGGTGTCTGGATGGGGCTAACAGGGTTCAGTGCGCTACCAACGGCGGCGCTGATCGTGATGATCGGCATGAATATGATGGGATCGGGGGGATGTCGGTTATTTCTGACAGGACTGGCGCTGCTTGCTCTGTCTGCTCTGCTCACCGTGCAATCCACGGGTAGTCCTGTGGTATTGACCTCTGAACCGCTGGCGTTGTGGCTGACGCTCCCCGTGCTGGTGGTCTACCCCATACTGTTTGCCTGGCTCAGCCACCGCACGGCGATCCGTCTGGCAGAGCATAAGCGTCGGCTTGAGCTGATGAGTACCCGCGACGGAATGACCGGCGTATTCAATCGCCGTCACTGGGAAACGCTGCTACGTAACGAATTTGAGGCCTGCCGTTGAAGCCATCGACAGGCGACGATACTGCTCATCGATATCGATCACTTCAAGACGATCAACGACACCTGGGGGCATGACGTGGGAGATGAAGCGATTGTCGCCATCACGCGCCAGCTTCAGCTGACCCTACGCTCAGGCGATTATATTGGCCGTTTTGGCGGGGATGAGTTCGCGGTGATCATGTCCGGCACGCCTGCCGACAGCGCGATTGCTGCGATGTCGCGCGTCCACGAACGGCTGGTCAACATGCCGCTGCACGGAGCACCTATGGCGAGGTTGTGTATCAGCGTTGGGGTTGCCCCCTGTGGGGCGCAGTTCACCCACTATCGTGAATGGCTAAAGGCGGCGGACGTGGCCCTCTATAAAGCCAAAAATGCCGGACGGGGCCGCACCGAAGTGGCCGCCTGACGCCCGGCGTAGCGCATCAGGACTTACTGAGCTTCTCTGATTTTTCCATGCATTTTTCCATCGCCTCGATCACGGCGGAGCGGAACCCGCGATCTTCCAGCACGCGCACGGCTTCAATGGTTGTGCCCCCCGGTGAGCACACCATATCTTTCAGTTCGCCCGGATGTTTACCTGTTTCCAGCACCATTTTGGCCGAACCCATCACCGCCTGCGCTGCAAATTTGTAGGCCTGCGCGCGCGGCATTCCACCCAGTACGGCGGCATCGGCCATGGCTTCGATAAACATAAAGACATACGCCGGGGCAGAGCCGCTCACGCCGACTACCGGGTGGATCATCGGTTCGGCAATCACTTCCGCTTCGCCGAAGCAGCGGAAAATATTCAGTACATCCGCCACGTCTTCAGATGTGACCAGCGCGTTCGGGGTAACGGATGTCATACCGGCATTCACCAGCGACGGGGTGTTTGGCATGGCGCGAACAATCTTACGGTCGTGGCCCAGCGCGCGGGCGAGCTGATCGAGGGTCACGCCTGCGGCAATCGATACCACCAGGGTCTCTTTGTTAAGGCTGGAGGTGATCTCGCTCAGGACTTTAATCATGATATTCGGCTTAACGGCGCCAAAGACAATATCCGCCACCTGAGCCACGTCCTGTGCGCTTTCGGCAGCGTTGACACCATACTCATCACGCAGCGCCGCGACTTTATCCGGGGATGGGGTATAGACCCAAATCTGCCCCGGCAACACCTGCCCGCTGGCAATCAGTCCGCCGAGGATAGCTTTGCCCATATTTCCGCAGCCGATAAACCCGATTTTCTTATCCATCACGTCTCTCCGTTATTATGCGTTGTTATCTCTCATTGATAGCTTAACAACGAAATGCAGGCGACAATAGTCACCAGAATCATAATGGGGAGAGACTATGGCGATTTGGGTTGATGCGGACGCGTGTCCGAATGTCATCAAAGAGATTTTATTTCGTGCTGCCGAGCGCGTGCAGATGCCGCTGACGCTGGTGGCGAACCAGAATATCCGCGTGCCGCCCTCCAGATACATCCGTTCTCTGCGCGTTCCGGCCGGGTTTGACGTGGCGGATAACGAGATAGTACGCCTGTGTGACGCAGGAGATCTGGTGATCACCGCGGATATCCCGCTGGCTGCCGATGTACTGGCGAAAGGGGCGGCGGCGCTGAACCCGCGCGGAGAACGCTATTCGCCGGCAACGATCCGGGAGAAGCTCACCATGCGTGATTTTATGGATACGCTTCGTTCCAGCGGCGTGCAAACCGGTGGGCCGGACAGCCTGTCGCAGCGCGATCGCCAGCAGTTTGCCGCCGAGCTGGATAAATGGCTGCTGGAAGTGAAGCGCCGCCCGGCGTAGCCCACCTCCGGGCGGTTTTGTGGTACAGTGTGGCTTCCACAGGCTTGTCATTCCGTACCGCTTTGCAGTAAAGTTAGCGCAACATCTACTGCAATCATTTCTTTACAGCCTTCAGTTATCCGGCAGCAAGGGGAACACCTGGTTATGAACCCACCCATCTTTTTAGTTGGCCCTCGCGGCTGTGGGAAAACCACCGTTGGTCTGGAGCTGGCGCGTCTGTGCCAGAGTCAGTTTGTCGATACTGACCATTGGCTCCAGGAGAATGCCGGTAAGACCATTGCCGATATCGTTGAGGATGAGGGTTGGGAGAGCTTTCGTGCGCGTGAAACAGCCACGCTGGAAGCGGTGACCGCGCCGTCAACCGTGATCGCGACCGGTGGGGGCATTATTCTGGCGCCGTATAACCGCCAGTTTATGCGCGAAAAGGGTGTCGTGATCTACCTCTGTGCCCCGGTCTCTACGCTGGTGGGGCGGCTGGAGGCGTTTCCGGAAGAGGGACAGCGCCCGGCGCTGACCGCGAAACCGCTGAGTGAAGAGGTCAGCGACGTCCTCGCCGAACGCGATGCACTGTACCGCGAGGCGGCACACCACGTTGTGGATGCGTCAGCGTCACCCGAGAAAGTTGCGATTCAGATTATTACCGCCCTGCGTTTGGCTTGCGCCAGCTAACAGCCGTCTATACTCATAGCTCAGACATAAAAAAAGGATGAGCTATGCCAACCAGACCTCCCTATCCACGTGAAGCCCGCATCGTTACCGTTGAAAAAGGTAATGGCGATCAGACCGTAACCTGGTACCAGCTGCGTGCCGATCACCCTAAACCTGATTCGCTGATCAGCGAACATGAAACCGAACAGGAAGCGCTGGATGCGAAACGGCGCTATGAGGATCCTGAGAAGTCCTGACAGGAATCCGAATTCGTTACAACCGTGCCTGAATCACACTTTTAACATATCGCTGATGTTAAGCAGCAGTTAATATTTAGTTATTACAGGTGGATTCGGAAAGGCCAGTCGATCTTTACATTACGGTGTAGAGATCCCCTGCTACCCTTGGTGCTGTTTTGTTGAAAAAATGAACAGTGCAGCGTAGTGAGCCTGTACCTGTGTGGCAGTTGTGGTAGTAACGGAAGGCGATCAAAATGAAGGCGACGTTGGCGATCCTCACGATTGGTGTGGTGCCTGTAAGCGAAGTATTACCGCTCTTAACCGAGCATGTCTCTGAACAACAAATTACGCATCTCAGTCTGTTAGGGAAGCTCAGTCGGGAAGAGGTCATGGAAGACTACGCGGTCGGAGAGGGGGAAGATCCCCTGGCAACGTTACTCAGTGACGGTAAACTGGCGCATGTGTCACGCCAGAAAATCGAGCGCGCGCTACAGGGCGTGATCGAAGTGCTCGACAATCAGGACTATGACGTTATTTTGCTGATGAGCACGGCACCCGTTAAAGGATTCAGCGCGCGTAATGCCATTCTGCTCGAACCGATGCGGATTATCCCCCCGCTGGTGGCCTCAATTGTTGATGGTCATCAGGTTGGGGTCATCGTTCCCGTTGAGGAACTGCTGGATAACCAGACGGTGAAGTGGGCCGCGCTGGAGCACACCCCGCTTTACGCGCTGGCAAACCCGTTCTGGGACAGCGAAGCGAAGCTGATTGCGGCCGGGCAGGAGTTGATCGACAGAGGGGCGGATGTCCTGATGCTCGACTGCCTGGGCTTCCATCAGCGGCATCGTGATTTACTGCAAAAGGCGCTGGATGTTCCGGTGCTGCTCTCTAACGTCCTGATGGCGCGCCTGGCGTCAGAATTACTGGTGTAATGATTTTGCGTGACAGGTCATGAGCATGGCCCCTATAGTGGATTTTTCTCAATAAATATAAGGGCCAGTTCATGCTTCAAAGTAACGAATACTTTTCCGGTAAAGTGAAATCCATTGGTTTTACCAGCAGCAGCACTGGCCGCGCCAGTGTCGGCGTAATGGCGGAAGGGGAATACACCTTTGGCACCGCAGAAGCGGAAGAGATGACGGTGGTCAGCGGCGCGCTGAACGTCCTGCTGCCGGGTGAAACGGAGTGGAAAGTCTATAGTGCCGGGCAGGTCTTCAACGTGCCGGGCCACAGCGAGTTCCATTTACAGGTTGCAGAGCCAACCTCTTATCTGTGCCGCTATCTGAAATAAAAGCATGCCGGGTGGCGCATTCGCTTACCCGGCCTGCGTTTTGCCTGTCAGCGCTGCGCTTCGCCGCCGAGACCTTCCACCAGGTTCTGAATCAGCGCCGCCAGCTCGCCGGTCATCAGGATAAAGTCTGCGTCAAAGCGCTGAGCATAATCTTCGCGGTAGATATCTTCGTTCTGATCGCGCAGTTCATCGCAGAACTTAAGGCGCTTCACGGAGCCGTCATCACACATCACAAACTGAATGCGCTGCTGCCAGTCGAGTGCCAGTTTGGTCACCACTTTGCCCGCTTCAATGTGCACGGCGATTTCGTCGCTCACCAGATCCTGTTTCTTCGCGCGGATCACGCCGCCATCTTCCAGCAGCGCTTTCAGCTCTGCTTCATCAAGGATCTGGAAGCCCTGCGCGGCAGTCCCGCTGCGCACCCACTCGGTCAGGGTCAGCTCAATCGGCGTTTCCAGCGCCAGCGGTACCACCGGTAATGAGCCAAGGCTCTTACGCAGCAGCGCCAGCGTATCTTCCGCTTTTTTGGCGCTGGCGCAGTCCACCATGATCAGCCCGTTAACAGTGTCGATCCACATCATGGTCTGGCTAAAGCGGCTAAAAGCGCGCGGCAGCAGCGAGTGCAGCACTTCATCCTTCAGCGAATCTTTTTCGGTTTTTTTAAGCTTACGGCCCTGTTCAGCTTCCAGCTTGAAGATTTTCGCTTCGAGCGCCTGCTTAACCACGGGCGTCGGCAGGATCTTCTCTTCTTTACGGGCGCAAACGATGATTTGCCCCGTGCTGCTGGCGTGGGTCAGCGCATCGCTTTGAGAACCCATTGGCGGAACCCAGCCGGTTTTTGCCATATCCTGGCTACCGCAAGGGGTAAAGGAGTAAGCGGCTAACTGTTTTTCCATCTCTTCTGCACGCAGCGAAACGTCGCGGCTGAGACGGTAAACCATCAAATTTTTGAACCACAGCATGATAATTTCCACGGCCTTGTCGTTAAATCAGCGGGCATGATAACGAATTGTCGCATCGCTTGCATTGCTAATCGGGAAGCGGGCTTCTACTCTGTTGATAATCAAAATAATGAGGAGTGTCTTGTGCGTATTGGGATTGATTTGGGCGGCACCAAAACAGAAGTTATTGCGCTGAGCGAGCAGGGGGAGCAACTGTTTCGCCACCGTCTGCCTACGCCGCGCGATGATTATCACCAGACCATAGAGACGATTGCCCGCCTGGTCGATATGGCAGAGCAGGCAACGGGCGAGACGGGCACGGTCGGGATGGGGATCCCTGGCTCCATTTCGCCGTATACCGGCGTGGTGAAAAACGCCAACTCCACCTGGCTCAACGGTCAGCCGTTTGATAAAGACTTAAGCCAACGCCTGAACCGGGAGGTGCGTCTGGCGAATGACGCTAACTGCCTTGCGGTCTCTGAGGCCGTGGATGGCGCAGCGGCTGGCGCGCAGACCGTATTTGCGGTCATTATCGGCACCGGCTGCGGGGCGGGCGTGGCCTTCGGTGGGCGCTCGCATATTGGCAGCAACGGCACCGCGGGCGAGTGGGGACACAATCCGTTGCCGTGGATGGACGAAGATGAACTCAAATACCGCGCCGAAGTACCGTGCTACTGTGGCAAGCAGGGCTGTATTGAGACCTTTATTTCCGGCACGGGGTTTGCCACCGATTATCATCGTCTGAGCGGTCAGCCGCTGAAAGGTAACGAGATTATGCGTCTGGTTGAGGAGCAGGATCCGGTGGCTGAACTGGCGCTCAGCCGCTACGAAATGCGGCTGGCTAAGTCACTGGCGCATGTGATCAATATTCTTGATCCCGACGTGATTGTACTGGGCGGCGGCATGAGCAACGTCGACCGGCTGTACGCCACGGTGCCAACGCTGGTGAAACAGTGGGTATTTGGCGGCGAGTGCGAAACGCCGATCCGCAAAGCCGTCCACGGAGATTCCAGCGGAGTGCGCGGCGCGGCGTGGCTCTGGCCGGAATAAACGCAAAACCGTTTTTGATGTTTGTGCCCTCTCCCCGTGGGAGAGGGCCAGGGTGAGGGCACCAGAGCGCATCATCCCCCCATTTACTGCACCGCAAACTCCCTGTCCAGCCTGCTATATCCCAGCCCGTTGATCTTCTTCACTTTGATCTGCACCGGAATGCGCTCTTTCATTGCCTCTACGTGGCTGATCACGCCAATGGTTTTCCCGGTGGCGTTCAGCGCGTCGAGCGCGTCCAGCGCGGTGTCCAGCGTTTCGCTGTCGAGCGTGCCGAATCCTTCATCCAGGAACAGCGAGTCAATGCGCGTTTTGTGACTGACCAGATCGGAAAGCGCTAAAGCCAGCGCCAGACTGACCAGGAAACTCTCCCCGCCGGAAAGGGTACGGGTATCGCGTACCGCATCGGCCTGCCAGGTATCGACCACTTCCAGCTCCAGCGCGTCGCTGGCTTTACGCTGAAGCAGATAGCGGCCATGCAGACGGTTGAGCTGCTGGTTGGCAAGCCACACCAGATTATCCAGCGTCAGCCCCTGGGCGAATTTACGGAATTTATCGCCGGTGCTGGAGCCTATCAGCGCGTTGAGATAGCCCCAGTCGTCGGCCTGACGCGCCGCCTCCTCAATCTGCTGCATAAGCGCCTGCTGGTGCAGACGGTTATCGGCGTCCTGTTTGAGCTGCTGGCGGATCTCCCCCTGATGCGTGGTGTTGTCCCGAAGCTGTTGCGCCAGCTGGTGTAACTGCGCCTGAAGCGTTGCGGCATCGGTTTCCAGCCCCTCGGGGCGCTGTGCCTGATGCGCCTGAAGCTGCTGGCTTGCCTGCATCGAAAGCGCCGTGGCCTGCTGGAGCTGGTTTTCCAGCGTCTGCTTTTGTTGTTCAAGCTGGTGGATCGACGTTTCATCCAGCAGGGCGGAGAGAAATGCGTCCCGATCGGCAAAGCAGCTCGCGGTCAGCGCGGCGTTGAACTGAGCCTGTGATTGCTGGAGCCGTTCACGCTCAAGCGTCTCCTGTTGCTGTAGGGTGGTGAGCTGACTTTGCAGCGACACGCATTCGTCGTGGATGCCGCGCCAGTTCTCAGGGATAACCGCGTCGGCTTCTGCATCATTGGTAACCGGCAGCGTTTCCAGAATGGGCATCAGGGCGTTAATACCTTCCTGAATCGTACCGTGCTGGGCCTGTTTTTCCTGCCACAGGGTATATTCGCTTTCGCGCGCGCTCAGCCAGGCGCTTTCAGCCCCTTCATCGGGCACGCTAAGCGACAGCGATTGTAACGAGGCCGCCAGCGCCTGACGCGTCGCCGTCAGCTGCTGCTGGTACTGGCGCGCCTGACCTTCCTGTTCATTGAGCTGGTTTTGCAGCGTCAGACGCTGGCTGAGCTGATACAGCTGGCGTTCATACTGTTCCTGTTCGCTCATCCAGGGGGCTATATCATCCTGAATATTCAGCGCTATGTTCAGGGAGGCGCAGACCTCCAGCCACTCCTTAGTAAGTGCTTGCTCTTCCTCAGAGAGAGCCTGTGCTTCCTCTGTCTCGCGCTGGATCTGTTGGGTCAGCGCATTCACCTGCCCGAGCACCAGCAATCCTTCCTCTTTTAGCGCGGCAACCTCTTTCTCCAGCGCGTCGCGGCGGCGCTGATTGTCAGTCAGTTCAAGCGCCTGATACTGCACAACTGCCGGGTGTTCGCGTGAACCGCAGAGCGGGCAAGGCTTACCCGCTTCGAGCTGTGCACGATAGTTCTCAAGATCCTTGATTGTCGCCTCACGCTCACAGAGCGCTTTCAGGTCGGCATAGTGCTGATTTTTCTCTTTGAACTGCTGACGCCGCAGGATCAGCGTTTCATTGAACTTAGCCTGCTCAGCCTGCGCTTTCTGCACGCTTTCCGCATTCTGGCGCAGTCGTTTTTGCAGCGGCTGATAGCGAGCGTGAAGCGCTGTCAGACGCTGGCGGAGCGCCCGCGACTGTGCCTGTTGCTCCATTGCCGTCGCGAGATCCTCAGCCGTCAGCGTCAACCTACTTTCAGGCATCTCAGCCAGCTTCTGACGAAGCTCAGCCATGCGCGCTGACTGGGCAACAAGCTGATTTTTATCGCGACCCAGTTGCGTAAAATGCGCCCGCCAGCCGGCAATTTCCTGCCCCCACTGACGGAAACGATCGTGTTCGGTCAGCCACTGCGTCAGTACCTTGTGCTCTGTCTGCAACTGTTCACGGTTGCGCAGCGCACCGTTGCGAATACGCGAGCGCTGCACCGCTCTGTCGAGTAAGCGAGTATTTACTTCAACAATTCGCTCTGTTGTCTGCGCCAGGCGGGTGGTCTGCTCCTGCTGATACTCCCATAGCGGACGTAGCTGGGCGGCGGGCTGCGCCAGCTTGAGCTTCGCCAGTTGGGGCGCGGCGTCCGTCAGAGCCTGTTGCGCCTGCTGCTGCGAAGCGGCTGCACGCTGCTGCTCACGTAT
Organism: Enterobacter cloacae complex sp. ECL72; assembly: GCF_019056635.1. Classification (NCBI taxonomy): domain Bacteria; kingdom Pseudomonadati; phylum Pseudomonadota; class Gammaproteobacteria; order Enterobacterales; family Enterobacteriaceae; genus Enterobacter; species Enterobacter cloacae complex sp. ECL72. The sequence continues at coordinate 499,512 of NZ_CP077659.1, forward strand.
CAGTTCGTCGTTACGCGTAAGCCACTGAAAATCTTTCTGTTGGCTTTGCTGCTGTGCCAGCAGGACTTTTTCTTCGTCAGTAAGTGCCTGCAAACTTTGCTGCAAGTGCTGCTGCTGTTCCTCGCTCAGCAGCACAACCCCTGCGGCCTGCGCTTCGCACATCTCCAGCGCGTTACGTGCCGCTTTGTGTTTTTCAAAAACCATGGCGGAAATCTGGCCGTAAATTTCCGTGCCGGTCAGTTCTTCCAACAGCTCTGCGCGATCGCTCGGTTTAGCATTCAGGAAGGCGGCAAACTGCCCCTGAGAGAGCAACATCGAGCGGGTAAAGCGACCATAGTCCAGCCCGGTAAGCGCGGCGGTTTGTTCCAGCTTATCCGTGACTTTGTCGGCCAGAATTTTGCCGTCTTCGCAGCGGGCCAGCTCAACGCGCGGTGCCTGTAAGTTCCCGTCCGGCTGGTTGCGGGCGCGGTTCTGGCTCCAGAAAGCGCGATAAGCAACGCCTTTGACCTCAAATTCTACTTCCGCCAGGCATTCGGCGGTATCGCGCGTCATCAGGTCGTTTTGCGCCTGAGAGACCTTATTAAGACGCGGCGTTTCGTGGTAAAGCGCCAGGCAGATGGCATCCAGCAGCGTGGTTTTACCCGCGCCGGTTGCGCCGGTGATGGCAAACAGCCCGTTGCTGGCGAACGGCTCCGCGGTGAAATCAATTTTCCACTCACCCTTTAGCGAATTCAGATTTTTCAGACGCAGGCTCAGAATTTTCATGCGTTTTCGTCCTCGTCATGGAGGGAATGCAGGGTCTGGGCAAACAGCTCGTTAAGCCTGGTGCGTCTGGCCTCGTCCACCTCTTCATGCGCAAGCCGCCGCGCGAACACCTCTTCAACCCGAAGTTCGCTAAGCGTTTCACGCTGGGCGTTGAGCAGTATTTTCTCGCGCTGCTCGCGGCTGCGGCGTACCAGCAGCACCTCCACGGGAAGGTCTTCCGTCAGCGTCTGTATTTTACGCTGCATATCGTACAGGTAGTCGTCGGTGGTGATTTCGATATCGAGCCAGACGGGGGGATTAAGCGCTGCGCCGCGCCACTGCTCAAGCTGAGCGGTAATGGCGGCCAGATCGCCTTTCAGCACCGCCAGCGGCTGGGTGACCGGCACCTCAAGCGTCTCAACGGCGCTGAGTTTGCCTCCGGTGAAGCTCACCAGATGCACGGATTTGGCCTTGCCCGTTTCGTCAAAACTGAGCGAAATGGGCGAGCCGCAGTAGCGGATATGCTCGCAGCCGCCGATGATCTGCGCCCGGTGAATATGCCCGAGGGCAATGTAGTCGGCGGGGGGGAAGTTTTGCGCCGGAAACGCGTCCAGCGTACCGATATAGATCTCGCGCACCGCATCACTCTTACTGGCTCCGACGGTGGTGAGGTGCCCGGTGGCAATGATCGGAATGGCCTGATCGCCGCGCAGGGCGCAGGCTTCCGTATGTTGCTGGTGATAATAGCGGGTGATGGCCTGCAACAGATGCTGCTGTTTTTCGCTGCCGGACAGACCTGCCTGGCTTTGCACGATATCGCGCGGGCGTAAAAACGGAATTGGGCACAGCACTGCGCCCGGCGTGCCGTCGCGTTTTTTCAGGATCTGCGGCGCGTGTCCGGCGCTGGCCACCACGGTGGTATTGAGGAACGCCAGAATATCGCGGGATTCATTCAGCGTCGCCACCGAGTCATGGTTTCCGGCGACAATCACCAGGTGACAACCGGTTTGCTGGAGGTTGACCACAAAACGGTTGTACAGCTCACGCGCATAGCTCGGCGGCGATCCGGTATCAAAAATGTCGCCCGCCACAATAATCGCGTCCACCTCGTGAGCCTGAGCCGTCTCCAGCAGCCAGTTCAGGAACGCTTCATGTTCCGCGGCGCGGCTTTTGCTGTAAAAATTTTGACCCAGGTGCCAGTCTGAGGTGTGAAGTATGCGCATAAAAGATCCGTGGCAATAATAAGAAAGCAGGATTATAAACGTTCGGGGAACGGAAAATAACCGCTGTAATAAAACAACAGTTTGCTATTTATAGTGGTAATGTTTTTCATAAATCTGTCATAAATCTGACGCATAATGACGCCGCATTACAGACTTGTAACTTAAATACGATAAGACAGGGCAAAGTATGGCGAGACGTATTCTGGTCGTAGAAGATGAAGCTCCGATCCGTGAAATGGTGTGCTTCGTGCTTGAACAAAATGGCTTCCAGCCGGTTGAAGCGGAAGATTATGACAGCGCGGTGAACCAGCTGAATGAACCCTGGCCCGATCTGATCCTGCTGGACTGGATGCTGCCTGGCGGTTCCGGATTGCAGTTTATCAAGCATATCAAACGCGAGGCGATGACCCGCGATATCCCGGTGGTAATGCTGACGGCGCGCGGCGAGGAAGAGGATCGCGTGCGCGGTCTGGAAACCGGCGCGGACGATTACATCACTAAACCGTTCTCCCCGAAAGAGCTGGTGGCGCGTATCAAAGCCGTGATGCGCCGTATTTCACCGATGGCGGTGGAAGAGGTGATTGTGATGCAGGGGCTGAGCCTGGATCCTACCTCACACCGGGTCATGACCGGTGAAAATCCCCTCGATATGGGACCGACCGAATTTAAACTCCTGCACTTCTTTATGACCCACCCGGAGCGCGTTTACAGCCGCGAACAGTTGCTGAATAACGTCTGGGGAACTAACGTCTATGTCGAAGACCGAACGGTTGACGTCCATATTCGCCGCCTGCGTAAAGCACTGGAACTGAGCGGCCACGATCGCATGGTACAGACGGTCCGCGGCACGGGTTATCGCTTCTCGACCCGTTTCTGAACAATGACAGGAGTGTGACGCGTGCTGGAACGTCTGTCATGGAAAAGGCTCGTCTTTGAACTGATCTTATGCTGCATTCCGGCCCTCATTCTGGGGGCTATCTTTGGCTATCTGCCGTGGTTTTTACTGGTGGCCGTGACGGGATTGCTCGTCTGGCATTTCTGGAATTTACTGCGTCTCTCCTGGTGGCTGTGGGTCGACAGAAGTATGACACCCCCGCCGGGAAGCGGGAGCTGGGAACCGCTACTCTACGGCCTGCACCAGATGCAGATGCGTAACAAAAAGCGCCGTCGTGAGCTGGGAAGCCTGATCAAACGCTTTCGCAGCGGTGCGGAGTCGCTGCCGGACGCGGTGATCCTGACGACAGAAGAAGGGACAATCTTCTGGTGTAATGGCCTCGCGCAACAGCTACTGGGCCTGCGCTGGCCGGATGATAATGGTCAGAACATCCTGAACCTTCTGCGTTATCCCGAGTTCACGCTGTATCTGAAAAAGCGGGATTTTTCGCGCCCGCACAATCTGAAGCTCAATAACGGTCGCCATCTGGAAATCCGCGTGATGCCCTACAGCGATCGGCAGTGGCTGATGGTGGCGCGGGACGTTACCCAGATGCACCAGCTTGAGGGCGCGAGACGTAACTTCTTTGCCAACGTCAGCCACGAGCTGCGTACGCCGTTGACGGTGCTTCAGGGCTACCTGGAGATGATGCAGGAGCAAACGCTTGAGGGGCCGCCGCGTGAGAAAGCGCTGCATACCATGCGGGAGCAGACGTTCCGCATGGAAGGGCTGGTCAAACAGCTGCTGACGCTTTCAAAAATTGAGGCTGCCCCGTCGCTGGCGCTAAACGACATCATTGATGTGCCGATGATGTTGCGGGTGGTGGAGCGCGAAGCCCAAACGCTGAGTCATAATCAGCACACCCTGAGTTTTGACGTTGATAACACGCTGAAAGTGCTCGGCAGTGAAGATGAGCTGCGAAGCGCTATCTCAAACCTGGTCTATAACGCCGTGAATCATACTCCGAAAGGAACGCATATCGCGGTGCGCTGGCAGCATACCCCGGCGGGCGCTGAGTTTAGCGTCGAGGATAACGGACCGGGGATTGGGCCTGAACACCTCCCGCGTCTCACCGAACGGTTCTACCGGGTGGATAAGGCGCGCTCGCGGCAGACCGGCGGGAGCGGACTGGGGCTGGCAATTGTGAAGCATGCCGTCAGCCACCACGAAAGCCGGCTCAATATCGAAAGCACCCTCGGGAAGGGCACGCGCTTTAGCTTCGTGATTCCGGAACGATTAATTGCCAAAAAGAGCGCCTGACGGCAGATGTGTCAGGCTACCTTTCCACGGGCCAGCGAATGCTGGCCCATTTGCTTTGCAGTCAAGCGAAACGCGGATGAATATTATACGGTTGGTGCTTTTTTGTTCGCATGATTAGCCATGAGTTTTTCTTATACATGGCATATTATGTTGGTCTGCATTTTCATGCTGGCATATTGTTCTGGTTTTACGATCCCTTCTTGCCTTTAAACGTTATAAGCGTTTAAATTGCCCCCCATATACTGTCAGACCGACTGTATTTGCGTGGTAAATCGAAAAACTATTCTTCGCCACGCCAGGACGGGAGCATATCCCGCTGAAATTGAGCAAATTTTCCGCTGTATCGTCCCGTGAGGGATGGCGAAAATCTCAACGTATTCAACACCACATCCACAGGCAGTAAGGTTTTATGACCCATCACTTGAAATCGCGTGACATTATCGCGCTGGGCTTTATGACATTTGCGCTGTTCGTTGGCGCAGGTAACATCATTTTTCCTCCAATGGTTGGCTTACAGGCGGGTGAACACGTCTGGACGGCTGCGTTTGGCTTCCTGCTTACTGCCGTGGGCCTGCCGGTACTGACCGTTATCGCGCTGGCGAAAGTCGGTGGCGGTGTGGACAGCCTCAGCACCCCGATTGGCAAAGTGGCTGGCGTTCTGCTGGCAACCGTCTGCTATCTGGCCGTTGGCCCGCTGTTCGCGACCCCGCGTACGGCGACCGTCTCCTTTGAAGTGGGTATCGCCCCGCTGACCGGTGACGGCGCGATGCCGCTGTTTATTTACAGCCTCATTTACTTCGCCATCGTGATACTGGTTTCTCTCTATCCCGGCAAACTGCTGGATACCGTGGGTAACTTCCTGGCACCGCTGAAAATTGTGGCGCTGATCGTGCTGGCGGTTGCGGCCATCGTCTGGCCTGCGGGGCCCATCAGCTCCGCGATGGACGCTTATCAGAACGCGGCGTTCTCAAACGGTTTTGTGAACGGCTATCTGACAATGGATACGCTGGGTGCGATGGTGTTTGGTATCGTTATCGTTAACGCCGCGCGTTCCCGCGGGGTGACCGAAGCGCGTCTGCTGACTCGCTACACCATCTGGGCTGGCCTGATGGCCGGTGTCGGCCTGACGCTGCTGTATCTGGCGCTGTTCCGTCTGGGTTCAGATAGCGCAACGCTGGTCGATCAGAGCGCAAACGGCGCGGCGATCCTGCATGCTTACGTGCAGCACACCTTTGGTGGTGCAGGCAGCATGCTGCTGGCGGCGCTGATTTTCCTGGCCTGTCTGGTGACGGCGGTGGGTCTGACCTGCGCCTGCGCGGAGTTCTTCGCCCAGTATCTGCCGCTCTCTTACCGCACGCTGGTGTTTATCCTCGGCATCTTCTCCATGGCGGTGTCAAACCTCGGTCTGAGCCACCTGATTCAGGTGTCAATTCCGGTGCTGACGGCGATCTATCCGCCATGTATCGTGCTGGTGGTGCTGAGCTTCACCCGCCCGTGGTGGCATAACTCGACGCGAATTATTGCGCCGGCCATGTTTATCAGCCTGATTTTTGGTATCCTTGACGGGATCAAAGCATCAGCATTTGCAGAAATCCTGCCAGCCTGGACACAGCGTCTGCCGCTGTCCGAGCAGGGCCTGGCCTGGCTGATGCCTTCCGTTGTAGCGCTGGTTCTGGCGATTATCTGGGACCGTGCGGCAGGGCGTCAGGTGACATCCAACGCCCATTAATCAACGGCAACAAATTGTTTAACCACGGGGCTTAAGGCCCCGTGGTTTTTTGTTTTTTTCGTGTTGAATGGCAAGATTTTAATGGAAAGCACTAACAAACTTAAACGTGGATTGAGCACCCGCCACATCCGCTTTATGGCGCTGGGCTCGGCTATCGGCACCGGTCTTTTTTATGGCTCGGCAGATGCCATCAAAATGGCCGGTCCAAGCGTTCTGCTGGCCTACATCATCGGCGGCGTGGCGGCCTATATCATCATGCGTGCGCTGGGGGAGATGTCGGTTCACAACCCGTCTGCCAGCTCGTTTTCACGCTATGCACAAGAAAACTTAGGCCCGCTGGCCGGGTTTATCACCGGCTGGACTTACTGCTTCGAAATTCTGATTGTCGCCATTGCCGATGTGACGGCGTTTGGCATCTATATGGGGGTCTGGTTCCCCGCCGTGCCGCACTGGATCTGGGTACTGAGCGTGGTGCTGATCATCTGCGCCGTCAACCTGATGAGCGTGAAGGTGTTTGGCGAGCTGGAGTTCTGGTTCTCCTTCTTCAAGGTCGCGACCATTATTATCATGATCCTCGCCGGTTTCGGCATCATCATCTGGGGTATCGGCAACGGTGGGCAGCCAACCGGCATCCATAACCTGTGGAGCAACGGCGGCTTCTTCAGCAACGGCTGGCTCGGGATGGTCATGTCGCTCCAGATGGTCATGTTCGCCTATGGCGGTATTGAGATTATCGGCATCACCGCCGGGGAAGCGAAAGATCCGGAGAAGTCCATTCCGCGCGCCATCAACTCGGTGCCGATGCGTATCCTGGTGTTCTACGTGGGCACGTTGTTTGTGATTATGTCCATCTACCCGTGGAACCAGGTGGGCACCAACGGCAGCCCGTTTGTCCTGACTTTCCAGCATATGGGCATTGCGTTTGCCGCCAGTATTCTCAACTTTGTGGTACTGACCGCCTCGCTGTCGGCCATCAACAGTGACGTGTTCGGCGTGGGTCGTATGCTGCACGGCATGGCGGAGCAGGGCAGTGCGCCGAAGGTGTTTGCCAAAACGTCGCGTCGCGGCACCCCGTGGGTAACGGTGCTGGTCATGACCGTGGCGCTGCTGTTCTCGGTTTACCTGAATTACATCATGCCGGAGAACGTCTTCCTGGTGATTGCGTCACTGGCGACCTTTGCGACGGTGTGGGTGTGGATCATGATCCTGCTGTCGCAGATTGCGTTCCGTCGCCGCCTGTCGCCAGAAGAGGCCAAAGCGCTGAAGTTTAAAGTGCCGGGCGGCGTGCCAACGACCATTGTCGGTCTCATCTTCCTGGTCTTCATCATTGGCCTGATTGGTTATCACCCGGATACCCGTATTTCCCTGTACGTGGGCTTCGCGTGGATCGTCCTGCTGCTGGTGGGCTGGATGTTTAAATGTCGCCGCGATCGTCAGCTGGCGGAAGCACAGTAAGGTAAAAATGCCGGGTGGCGCTGCGCTTACCCGGCCTACACTCCCTTTTGCCCTGGAAAAAATCTCCTCCTCCGTTCTCCTCCCCCAATAATCCCGAACACGATGAGCTATCTTTAATCACCCTGTGGCAAGGTGACGTCAATTTCATCAAAGGGGATTCGTGATGTTAAACGCCTGGCACCTTCCGGTTGCCCCATTTGTTAAGCAAAACAAAGACAACCTTGTGATTACGCTCTGGCTGGCAGGGGACAATCAGCCTGAACGTGTGACCCTGCGCGCCGAAGTGGATAACGAAGAAACGTCGCTGAAAATGCACAAAGTGCGCAGCCAGCCGCAGCCGGGCGTCACGGCGTGGCGGGCAAATATCGATTTGCGCAGCGGGCAGCCGCGTCGCCGCTACGGCTTCAAGCTGCTGTGGAACAACCGGCAGCTGTGGTTTACCCCGCAGGGCTTCAGCCGTTTTCCTCCGGCCCGGCTGGAGCAGTTTACCGTGGATCACCCGGATAACGGCCCGCAGTGGGTTAACGATCAGGTCTTTTACCAGATTTTCCCGGACCGCTTTGCGCGCAGCGAAAAGCGCAACGCCGATCAGGACAAGGTTTATTACCATCATGCGGTCGGTCACGACATTATTCTGAAAAAATGGGACGAGCCGCTGACCGCCCAGGCGGGGGGATCGACCTTTTACGGCGGCGATCTCGACGGTATCAGCGAAAAACTGCCGTACCTGAAAACGCTCGGCGTCACGGCGCTGTACCTGAACCCGGTGTTTAAAGCGCCAAGCGTGCACAAATACGATACGCAGGATTATCGCCACGTTGACGAGCAGTTTGGCGGTGACGAGGCGCTGCTGCGGCTGCGGCACAACACGCAAAAAGAGGGTATGCGCCTGATCCTTGATGGCGTGTTCAATCACAGCGGTGATTCGCACGCGTGGTTTGACCGTCATAATCAGTCGATGAGCGGCGCATGCCATAATCCGGACTCACCGCAGCGTGACTGGTACAGTTTTGATGAGAATGGCCGCGCCCTGGACTGGCTGGGCTACCCGAGCCTGCCGAAGCTCGATTTCCAGTCGCCATCGCTGGTGAATGAGATCTACGGCGACGACGACAGCATCGTGCGCCACTGGCTGAAAGCGCCGTGGAACATGGACGGCTGGCGGCTGGACGTGGTGCATATGCTGGGTGAATCAGGCGGGGCGCGGAATAACCTTCAACATGTCGCCGCCATTACCCGGTCGGCAAAAGCGGCCCGGTCGGAAGCGTTCGTCTTCGGGGAGCACTTTGGCGACGCGCGTCAGTGGTTGCAGGCTGATGCAGAAGACGCGGCGATGAACTATCGCGGCTTCACCTTCCCGCTGTGGGGTTTCCTCGCTAACACCGATATCTCTTACGATCCGCAGCATATCGACGCCGAAACCTGCATGGCGTGGATGGAAAACTATCGCGCTGGCCTGTCGCATCAGCAGCAGCTGCGGATGTTTAACCAGCTCGACAGCCATGATACCGCGCGCTTTAAATCATTGCTGGGTAAAGATGTGGCGCGTCTGCCGCTGGCGGTGACCTGGCTCTTTACCTGGCCGGGCGTACCCTGCATCTACTATGGCGATGAAGTGGGGCTGGAGGGGAATAACGATCCGTTCTGCCGTAAAACCTTCCCGTGGGAGAGTGAAAAACAGGATCAGGATCTGCTCAGCCTGTACCAGCGTATGGCGACGCTGCGCAGGCAGAGTCAGGCCCTGCGCTACGGGGGCTGTCAGGTGATGTACGCCCACGATAACGTGGTGGTGTTTGTCCGCGTCTATAACCAGCAGCGTGTGCTGGTGGCGATCAACCGGGGCGAGGCGTGTGAAGTGGTGCTGGAAGATTCACCGCTGCTGGCCGGTAAAACGTGGAAGATCAAAGAGGGTAAAGCGACGTTCCAGGAGAGCGTGCTCACGCTGCCCGCGATTTCCGCTGCGGTCTGGTTCGGCAGCTAAGCGCAGGCAGAATGGTTTTCACCTTTTAAGATGGCGCAAATGCAACGATTTGTGTCAATCTTAGCGGATCGTTTACGGTGAAGGTGGAAACATGGACGAGCTTTACATCCTTGGCTGTTTGTTCCTGGTTTTTGCGCTGGTCGTGGCACCCGTGCTCGCGGTGATAGGTTTTAACCGAAGCACGGCGGCGCGGCAGGAGATCGCCCGGCTTCGCCAGCGCATTGAGGCGCTTGAGCAGCGCGGTGTCACTGAGAAAGCGCCGGAGCCGGTGCAGACCGCCGCGCCGGTGGAGACGCCAGCGTCGGTGGCAGAAGCCGTTACCCCACCTGTCGATCCCTGGCGTCCCGAACCGCCCGTCACTGAAGCAGAACCAGCGCTTGTACCGGCGGCAAAACGGCCTTCCGCCTTTGGCGGCATCCTGTCCTCGCTGACGCGCTGGTTTATGCAGGGCAATCCGCTGGCAAAACTGGGGATTGTACTGCTCTTCCTCGGCCTCTCTTTCCTGCTGCGCTATACCGTTGAACATTCACTGTTTCCGATTGAGCTGCGTCTTGCCGCCACGGCGCTGTTTGCCATGGTTCTGCTGGCCGTTGGATGGCGGCTGCGGCACAGGCAGCGGATCTACGCGCTGATCCTCCAGGGCGGGGCGACCGGCGTGCTTTATCTGACCGTCTTTGGCGCATTCCGGCTGTGGCAAATGCTGCCGATGACGCTGGCGTTTGCGCTGCTGGTGGTGATTTGCGCGGCGAGCGTCGGGCTGGCCGTGCTGCAAAAGGCGCTGAGCCTTGCCATGCTGGCGAGCCTCGGCGGATACCTTGCGCCGCTGCTGTTGTCTACCGGAGGCGGCAGCGTTGTGGCGCTGTTCTCCTTCTATCTCATGCTTTCCATCGGCATTCTCGCCATCAGCATCTGGCAGCACTGGCGCGAGCTCAACCTGCTCGGGCTGCTCTTCACGTTTGGCGTTGGCGGGGTATGGGGGCTGAGCGACTACCAGCCTGAAGACTATGCTATCTGTCAGCTGTTCCTGATTGCCAATACGCTTATTTTTGGCGTGTTTAGCGTGGCGCTGTCGCTGCGGGCGCAGGAAAAAGGCAAACAGATTATTGACGGCGCACTGCTGTTTGCTCCGCCGCTGATTGGTTTTGGGATGCAGTATGGCATGACGTCTCACTGGACGTACGGCCCGGCGCTCAGCGCGCTGGGCTATGGTGCGTTTTATCTCTCACTGGCGTTTCTCGCACTGCGACGCTATCCGTCTGTCGGGCGGCCACTGGTTATGGCGGCGCTGGCGATCGGCGGCGGGTTTGCCACGCTTGCCATACCGCTGGCGCTTTCAGCGCGCTGGACGGCGATGGCCTGGGCGCTGGAAGGGTTGGGTATTCTCTGGCTGGGCGTGCAACAGCAGCAGCGGCGCATGAGCTATAGCGGGACGGCGCTGCTGGTGCTGGCGCTCGGCAGCGCGATATGGGCGCAAATGGACGGCGTCACCTCGTTGAGCCTGCTGCTTATTTTCGCAGTGCTCAGTCTTTGCTGGCTGGCTGCGGCCTGGCTGTGGCAGAAAATCGCACAGCCGGGCAGTTGGGCATTGCTGGCCGGTGGGCTGCTGTTCTGGTTAGTGGCGCAGCTGGGCGCGTCGCAGCTGTTCCTGAAGCAGGAGTTATCGGTTCTGGAAGGCGTAATGGCGCTGACGGCGGCGTCGGCCTGGGGATGGCGGCAGGCTGCCGCTCGTCTGGCGTGGCGGGAGCTGGATGCCAGCAAATGGCTGCTGTGGCCGGTGATGCTGCTGATGGTGCTGTATCAGATCTGGCAACAGCAAATCCTGGCGGCCGGCTGGGCAAATCTGGCCTGGGCTATTGCGCTGCCTGCCGCCCTGATGCTGCTGCGGCGCGACGAAGATAAACTTCTGCCGCGCATCTCAATGGGACTGCATCTGTCGCTGGTGTGGATGATTTTACTCGCCATAGCCGCCGAGCTTTACTGGTTTGCCCGCTCCCTGCCGTGGGGCATGGCGGCCTGGGGAAGCGGCATTGCGATGGCTGTTGGCGGTGGGGTGATTATGGCGCTCTCCGCGGCCGTACGGCGTCGCGGGTGGCCGTTCCGGGTATGGCCTGCGCTCTACGCCTGCCTTGCCGCGATCCCTGTGGTTGTGGCGCTGGTGGTATTGCTGGTCGTGACCAATTTGCAGGACGGTGTGGTCTATCAACAGACATGGCTGCCGCTGGTGAACCCGCTTGAGGAAGGGGCGGCGTTCTCGCTGCTGGGGCTGGTGGTGTTTTATCGGGAAGTGGATCGCTACTATCCGGCATCGTTTGCGCAGTCCCGTCCGTGGCCCGCCGTTGTGCTGATGGCCCTGGGTTTCTGGTGGCTTAACGGCGCATTGCTGCGCGCGCTGGCGTGGTACGGCGAGGTGGCCTGGAATTGGGAGTCGTTGTGGCATTCGCGGCTTATCCAGACCACCTTTGCCCTGTTCTGGATGTTGTGCGCGCTGGTGGTCATGATCCGCGCCACCCGTCACGCCTCCCGGCAGCAGTGGCTTGGCGGTGCGGCGCTACTGGGGGTGGTCATGCTCAAACTGATGCTGGTGGACAGCGCGGGCGGTGGCGGCCTGGCGCGCGCCGTCGCGTTTATTGGCGTGGCGATCCTGGTCCTGATTGTGGGCTATTTCTCGCCGCTACCGCCTAAGGCAGGAGAAGAAAAATGAAATGGATGAACGCGGTTGTTTGTGCGGCACTGCTGGCCGTGGCCGGTCCGGCATTCTGCGAGGGCGCGCCAGCGGAATCCCCGCGGGATTATGCCTATGGCCTGTCCCTTGATACTTCTGCCTCTTCGCCGTGGTATCGGGTCATGCTGCCGCTGGCGGTTTATCAGCAGAGCACATCGCCCGATCTGCGCGACGTGCGCGTGTTTAATCAGTCGGGCGAGCCGGTACCGTTCAGCCTGGTTACCACGACGCGTCCGCAGCCGGCACCGACCACCACGGCGCTGCGCCTCTTTGCGCTTAACGCCTCGCCGGGCGGAGAAGAGGACAGCGGCGATAAAATTATGCTACGGGCCAGAAACGGCGTGGAAATTGTGCTGGAAGAGCAACATGCAGCGGCTGCCGGACAGCACTATCTGCTGACCCTGCCGGAAAACGCGACGGAGGTTCCGCTCTCTCAGCTCCAGCTTTTCTGGGACACGCCGCAGGGCTCGTGGCAGGGGACGGCATCGGTCTATTACAGCGAGGATCTGAAAAACTGGTATACCCTGCGCGAAGAGATGCCCCTGCTGGACGTGATGAGTGGACAGGATCGCCTGAAGCTCGACCGCATCGATACCGATCTGGTGTTATCGCCTGAGGCGAATCGTTATCTGCTGCTGGTGCTGAACACGGGGCGTTCTGCCCTGACGTTAACCGGCGTCAACGCGATTAACGCGACTGAACAGCCGGAATCTGAGCACATTAGCCTGGCGGGAGAGGGGGAGCGGTTATCCGAAAGCGAAGCCGTGTGGCGCTGGAAACATCCGCAGCCTCTGAGTGCGATCGGCTTCATGCTGAATGGCGACGGTGTTCTCCCGGCAGAAATAGCCTGGCGGGAGGCGGATAAGGATCGGTGGCATACGCTGAAAAAAGAGGTGATCTACCAGCTCGGCGGCAAAACGTCTGAACCTGTTCCGCTCCCTGGCGGACTGGTCGAGGCGGTAAAAATCAAGACCCTCAATGCGCGTTTGCCTGAGAACCTGCCTGGCGTGACCGGGCAACGCGTGCGCTACGATCTGGTGTTTAACGCGCAGGGGAAGGGGCCGTACCTGCTCGCGTGGGGGAACGGGGCTGCGAAACCGGCGAGCGTGGAGACGGATATGCTGATCCCGACCGAACTGCGTAAAACCTACGATCTGGCAGCCCTGCCGATGGCGGATACGCTGGAACCTGTCCCGCTGGGTGGCGAGGCGCGTTTAACCGCGACGTCTGCGGCTGAGCAGGAAAGCAGAATGAAAACGCTGATGGTCTGGGGCGTACTGATTGCGGGGGTGATGGTGCTTGCGGGTATGGCATGGCGCATCTGGCGCGAGGTAAAAAAAGAAGGCGCAGCATAAGCCATAAAAAAACCCGCGTATTCGCGGGTTTTTTGGTAAACCGTGCCGATTACAGGCTGGATACGTTCTCAGACAGGTATTTAGCTACGCCGTCTGGGGAAGCCGCCATACCTTCTTTACCTTTTTCCCACTGAGCCGGGCACACTTCACCGTGCTCTTCGTGGAACTGGAGCGCGTCAACCATGCGCAGCATTTCGTCGATGTTACGACCCAGCGGCAGATCGTTCACAACCTGGTGACGAACGATGCCGTTCGCGTCGATCAGGAAAGAACCACGCAGTGCAACGCCAGCGTCCGGATGTTCGATACCGTAAGCCTGCTGGATTTCGCGTTTGATGTCCGCAACCATCGCGTATTTCACTGCACCGATGCCGCCGTTTTCGACAGGGGTGTTACGCCATGCGTTGTGTACAAATTCAGAGTCGAAGGAGACGCCAACCACTTCCACGCCACGCTTCTGGAATTCTTCGTAACGTTTGTCGAACGCGATCAGCTCAGACGGGCAAACGAAAGTGAAGTCCATTGGCCAGAAGAACAGAACGGTCGCTTTACCGTTGGTGTGCTGTTTGAAGTTGAAGTTTTCAACGATTTCACCATTGCCCAGAACGGCGGCAGCTGTAAAATCCGGAGCCGGACGAGTTACCAGAACCATATGATTCTCCTGTAGATACTAAGGTTATTTGGAACGCAACGCGGGCCAGTATAGAGGCAGTACGGGAATAAGACAAAGAGGTGGTAACAATCGTTCCACCAGCTTTTACCTATCAATCGAACCGACTTCACAGTTCTTTATTTTTCGCCTGCGTCATCATACGCGGGTAGAACTGCCAGAAGCGGGTTTCCAGCGCATCATAATGTTCATCCAGGTCATGCCATGAGTCGCGCAGCGCGTCCAGACGCGGTCGACGGCTCGCCATGCCGTTCAGGACGTTCTGAATGAAATCCATCTCGCGGTATCGCTCCAGCCAGCGTTCAGACCAGAGATAGTTATTCAGATTCACAAAGCGCGGCGGGGAGTCCGGCAAAATGATCGACACCTGCGCGTGGGCGTAGCGCACAAACTCAGGCAGCGACATATCAGGCGACAGCCGGGACCAGTGGCGCGACAGGAAATGATCCCACATGACGTCGAGCGTGATCGGCGCCACGCGTCGGGTTTCGGGGCGGAACCAGGCTTTGGCTTCCGTCACTTCCGGCAGGTTATCGGTCAGCACGTCGATGCGGCGGTGCATAAAAATCCCGTCGACAACCTCAGGGGAGTACGCTTCCGCGGGGTTGCCGCGTACAAAATCGGCCAGCAAATTGCCGGAGAGGGAGCTGTCCGCGAGATGAGCGAGATGCAGATGAGCGAGAAAATTCATGCGTTTTCGTTGTCCGGTGGCGGCTAGTTGTTGCAGCAAAAGGGTGTGAGCACTAGACTATGCCGCCTGTTTTTAAGTCACGAGTATACGTCATGCGCGTCGCCGATTTCTCCTTTGAACTACCTGAATCCCTGATTGCTCACTACCCCATGCCTGAGCGTAGCAGCTGTCGCTTGCTGTCACTGGACGGGCCAACGGGCGCGCTGACGCACGGTACTTTCACCGATCTGCTCGACAAGCTCAACCCTGGCGATCTGCTGGTCTTTAACAATACCCGCGTGATCCCGGCGCGTCTGTTTGGCCGTAAAGCCAGCGGCGGTAAGATTGAGGTGCTGGTCGAACGTATGCTCGATGATAAACGTATTCTGGCACATATTCGCGCCTCTAAAGCGCCGAAGCCGGGCGCTGAACTGCTGCTGGGGGATGACGAGAGCATCAAAGCGACCATGACCGCGCGTCACGATGCGCTATTTGAAGTGGAATTCAACGACGAGCGCACGGTGCTCGATATCCTCAACGCCATCGGCCACATGCCGCTGCCGCCGTATATTGAGCGCCCGGACGAAGAGGCCGACCGCGAGCTGTATCAGACCGTCTACAGCCAGAAGCCTGGCGCGGTGGCGGCGCCAACGGCGGGCCTGCACTTTGATGAACCGCTGCTGGAAAAGCTGCGCGCGAAAGGCATTGAGATGGCGTTCGTGACGCTGCACGTCGGCGCGGGGACCTTCCAGCCGGTGCGCGTGGACAGCATCGAAGACCACATCATGCACTCTGAGTATGCCGAAGTGCCACAGGAGGTTGTGGATGCGGTGCTGGCGGCGAAAGCGCGCGGTAATCGCGTCGTGGCCGTCGGTACAACGTCGGTACGTTCCCTTGAGAGCGCTGCGCAGGCCGCGAAAAGCGAGCTGATTGAGCCGTTCTTTGGCGATACGCAGATCTTTATCTACCCGGGCTATCAGTACAAAGTCATTGATGCGCTGGTGACCAACTTCCATCTGCCTGAATCGACGCTGATTATGCTGGTTTCCGCGTTTGCGGGGTATCAGCATACGATGAACGCCTACAAGTCTGCGGTAGAACAAAAATATCGCTTTTTTAGCTACGGTGACGCGATGTTTATCACGTACAATCCGCAGGCTTTGAATGAGCGTGTCGGGGAATAAGTCCGCGGCACCGTATTACAACGTTGGACTGTTTTTCTGACGTCGGAGAAAAAATGAAATTTGAACTCGATACCACCGATGGCCGCGCGCGTCGCGGTCGTCTGGTGTTTGATCGCGGCGTGGTAGAAACCCCCGCGTTTATGCCTGTGGGCACGTACGGCACCGTAAAAGGAATGACGCCGGAAGAAGTTGAAGCCACTGGCGCACAGATTATCCTCGGCAACACCTTCCACCTGTGGCTGCGTCCGGGTCAGGAGATCATGAAGCTCCACGGCGACCTGCACGATTTCATGCAGTGGAAAGGCCCGATCCTCACCGACTCCGGCGGTTTCCAGGTCTTCAGCCTGGGCGATATCCGTAAGATCACTGAGCAGGGCGTACACTTCCGTAACCCGATCAACGGCGATCCAATCTTCCTCGATCCGGAAAAATCCATGGAGATTCAGTACGATCTCGGCTCCGATATCGTAATGATCTTCGACGAATGTACGCCATACCCGGCGGACTGGGACTACGCCAAGCGTTCCATGGAGATGTCCCTGCGTTGGGCGAAGCGTAGCCGCGACCGTTTTGACGCCCTGCAAAACAAAAATGCGCTGTTCGGCATTATTCAGGGCAGCGTTTACGAAGATTTACGCGATATCTCGGTTAAAGGTCTGGTAGAGATAGGCTTTGATGGCTACGCTGTCGGCGGTTTGGCTGTGGGTGAGCCGAAGGAAGACATGCACCGCATTCTGGAGCATGTCTGCCCGCAAATCCCGGCGGATAAACCACGATACCTGATGGGTGTGGGTAAACCAGAAGATCTGGTGGAAGGCGTACGTCGCGGCATTGATATGTTCGACTGCGTTATGCCAACCCGAAACGCGCGTAACGGTCATTTGTTCGTTACCGATGGCGTGGTGAAAATCCGTAACGCGAAGCATAAGAGTGACACCAGCCCGCTCGATTCCGAGTGCGATTGCTATACCTGTCGCAATTATTCTCGCGCGTATCTGCATCATCTCGATCGTTGCAACGAGATTTTGGGGGCGCGTCTCAATACCATTCATAATCTTCGTTATTATCAGCGCTTAATGGCTGGTTTACGTAAGGCTATCGAAGAGGGTAAATTAGAGAGCTTCGTGACCGATTTCTACCAACGTCAGGGGCGGGATGTTCCACCGTTGAACGTTGATTAATTTTAATAATGAGGGAATTTGAATGAGCTTTTTTATTTCTGATGCGGTAGCAGCAACGGGTGCACCAGCGCAGGGCAGCCCGATGTCTCTGATTCTGATGCTGGTTGTGTTCGGTCTGATCTTCTACTTCATGATCCTGCGTCCACAGCAGAAGCGTACTAAAGAGCACAAAAACCTGATGAACTCCATCGCGAAGGGCGATGAAGTCCTGACCAATGGTGGCCTGGTGGGTCGCGTAACCAAAGTAGCGGAAAACGGCTACATTGCTATCGCCCTCAACGACACCACTGAAGTGGTTATCAAACGTGACTTCGTAGCTGCCGTTCTGCCGAAAGGCACCATGAAGGCGCTGTAATCCCAACTTTTCCCAAAGGGAACTGCCGTGTTAAACCGTTATCCTTTGTGGAAGTACATCATGCTGGTCGTCGTGATTATCGTCGGCCTGCTGTACGCGCTTCCCAACCTGTATGGTGAGGATCCGGCCGTTCAAATCACTGGCGCGCGCGGTGTCGCCGCCAGTGAGCAAACGCTGATCCAGGTCCAGAAAACGTTACAAGAAGAAAAAATTACCGCTAAGTCTGTGGCACTGGAAGAGGGCGCAATTCTTGCTCGCTTCGACACCACCGACACGCAGCTCCGCGCACGTGAAGCGCTGATGGGCGTGCTGGGTGATAAGTATGTCG
The DNA here is from genome assembly GCF_019056635.1 of Enterobacter cloacae complex sp. ECL72. Classification (NCBI taxonomy): domain Bacteria; kingdom Pseudomonadati; phylum Pseudomonadota; class Gammaproteobacteria; order Enterobacterales; family Enterobacteriaceae; genus Enterobacter; species Enterobacter cloacae complex sp. ECL72. The sequence goes on from NZ_CP077659.1 coordinate 517,303, forward strand.
TGGCGCTTAACCTTGCTCCTGCAACCCCACGCTGGCTGGCTGCGCTGAACGCAGAGCCAATGAAACTGGGTCTTGACCTGCGTGGCGGCGTTCACTTCCTGATGGAAGTGGATATGGATACCGCGCTCGGCAAGCTACAGGAACAGAATATCGACAGCCTGCGCAGCGATCTGCGCGATAAGGGCATTCCGTACACCACCGTACGTAAAGAAGATAACTACGGCCTGAGCATCACGTTCCGCGACAGCGCGGCACGCGATCAGGCTGTGACGTATCTGTCTCAGCGTCACCGCGATCTGGTGATCACCTCTCAGGGCAGCAACCAGCTGCGTGCGGTAATGACCGACGCGCGTCTGAGTGAAGCACGTGAATACGCCGTTCAGCAGAACATTAACATTCTGCGTAACCGTGTAAACCAGCTGGGCGTGGCTGAGCCACTGGTACAGCGTCAGGGTGCTGACCGTATCGTGGTCGAACTGCCGGGTATCCAGGATACCGCCCGTGCGAAAGAGATTCTGGGCGCGACTGCGACCCTGGAGTTCCGTCTGGTTAACTCCAATGTCGACCAGGCTGCTGCGGCTTCAGGCCGTGTGCCGGGCGATTCTGAAGTGAAACAGACCCGCGAAGGCCAGCCGGTTGTGCTGTACAAACGCGTGATCCTGACCGGTGACCATATTACCGACTCCACTTCAAGCCAGGATGAGTACAACCAGCCGCAGGTTAACATCTCGCTGGATAGCGCAGGTGGCAACATCATGTCTAACTTCACCAAGGACAACATCGGCAAGCCGATGGCGACCCTGTTCGTGGAGTACAAAGACAGCGGTAAGAAAGACGCCAATGGCCGTGCCGTGCTGGTGAAAGAGGAAGAGGTGATTAACATCGCCAACATCCAGTCTCGTCTGGGTAACAGCTTCCGTATTACCGGTATCAGCAACCCGAACGAAGCGCGTCAGCTCTCTCTGCTGCTGCGTGCCGGTGCGCTGATTGCGCCAATTCAGATTGTTGAAGAACGTACCATCGGTCCAACCCTGGGTATGCAGAACATCAAACAGGGTCTGGAAGCGTGTCTGGCCGGTCTGGCGGTGTCCATCATCTTCATGATCTTCTTCTATAAGAAGTTCGGCCTGATTGCGACCTCCGCGCTGATTGCCAACCTGGTGCTGATCATAGGTATCATGTCCCTGCTGCCGGGGGCGACGCTGACCATGCCGGGGATTGCGGGTATCGTTCTAACCCTTGCGGTGGCGGTCGACGCCAACGTACTGATAAACGAACGTATCAAAGAAGAGCTGAGCAACGGTCGTTCTGTACAGCAGGCGATTGAAGAAGGCTACAAAGGGGCGTTCAGCTCCATCTTCGATGCGAACGTAACAACACTGATTAAGGTTCTTATCCTGTATGCAGTGGGTACTGGCGCGATCAAAGGCTTTGCGATTACTACCGGTATCGGTGTCGCAACGTCGATGTTTACCGCTATTGTCGGCACCCGTGCCATCGTGAACCTGCTGTACGGCGGCAAGCGCGTCAAAAAGCTGTCTATCTGAGGAGTGCGTTGTGGCACAGGAATATACTGTTGAACAATTGAACCACGGCCGTAAAGTCTGGGACTTTATGCGCTGGGACTACTGGGCCTTCGGCATTTCAGGTTTTCTGCTGATCTTGTCCATCGTCATTATGGGCGTGAAAGGCTTTAACTGGGGTCTGGATTTCACCGGTGGTACGGTGATCGAAATTACCCTGGAAAAACCGGTCGATATGGACCAGATGCGTGAGTCTCTGCAAAAAGCGGGCTTTGAAGAGCCGCTGCTACAGAACTTCGGCAGCAGCCGCGACATCATGGTGCGTATGCCGCCGGTACACGATGCCAACGGCAGCCAGGAGCTGGGCAGCAAGGTCGTCCAGGTTATTAACGAAACGACCAGCCAGGATGCAACGGTTAAGCGTATTGAGTTTGTCGGCCCGAGCGTTGGTGCTGACCTGGCGCAGACCGGTGCGATGGCGCTGCTGGTGGCGCTGATCTCGATCCTGATTTACGTCGGTTTCCGCTTTGAGTGGCGACTGGCGGCAGGCGTGGTTATCGCCCTGGCGCACGACGTGGTGATCACCATGGGCATACTGTCTCTGTTCCACATTGAGATTGACCTGACGATTGTGGCATCCCTGATGTCCGTTATCGGTTACTCACTGAACGACAGTATCGTGGTATCTGACCGTATTCGTGAAAACTTCCGTAAGATCCGTCGCGGCACGCCGTACGAAATCTTTAACGTGTCGTTGACCCAGACGCTGCACCGTACGTTGATCACCTCCGGCACCACCCTGATGGTGATCCTGATGCTGTTCCTGTTCGGTGGCCCGGTGCTGGAAGGCTTCTCGCTGACCATGCTGATCGGTGTGTCTATCGGTACGGCCTCGTCTATCTACGTCGCGTCCGCACTGGCGCTGAAGCTGGGCATGAAGCGCGAGCATCTGATCCAGCAGAAAGTCGAGAAAGAAGGGGCGGATCAGCCGTCCATTCTGCCGTAAGAGTCTTATGTAGTATCGAAATCCCGGCCTGTTGGCCGGGATTTTTTTTGTCTGCATCTCACAAACACTCCTGACAGTATGCTGTCAGGAGCCCTGTCGTAGACTCCTTCTGAACCCTAACAACAGGCAGGAGGACGTATGAAAAGTGTTATTAACTGGTTTGAAATTCCGGTCGCCGATATGGATCGCGCCATCAAATTTTATGAGTCGGTGATGCAGGTCGCGCTGCGGCGCGAGAAGATGGACGTGGCTGATCTGGCGATTTTCCCGCACGAGGATCCGGCCACCGGCGGCGCGCTGGCGAAATTTGACGGCGTTACACCGTCTTCGCAGGGCGCTATTATTTACCTGCATACTGACAATCTGGCGGCCACGCTCGATCGTATTGCTTCTGCGGGCGGTGAGTGCGTGTTTGGCCCGCTGGAACTGCCGCAAGACATTGGCACTATAGCCCTGTTTACCGACAGCGAAGGTAATCGCGTCGGCCTCCATCAACCGGTATGAGAGTAAACCGATGACCCGACGCGCTGACCGTTTGTTCCAGATTGTGCAGATCCTTCGGGGCAGGCGTCTGACAACGGCAGCGCATCTGGCGGAAAGGCTTGGCGTGTCCGAGCGCACGGTGTACCGCGATATCCGCGACCTGTCGCTTTCCGGCGTGCCGGTGGAAGGCGAGGCGGGAAGCGGATATCGGCTGATGTCGGGTTTTGATTTACCCCCGCTGATGCTGACCAACAAAGAGTCCGAGGCGCTGATGGTGGCGATTCGCCTGCTCAAAACCTGGGGCGGGGAATCGCTGTCGCGCGAGCTGGAGTCGGCCCAGGAAAAAGTGCTGGCGATCCTGCCAGAAGAGAGCCGCCGCAAAGCTGAGCAGACGCGGATTTACGCGCCGGATATTGCCCTTCAGCCCCATTCCCGTAGTGGTTTCGACGTGATCCATCAGGCGATTTCCGCCCAGCGCGTGCTGGCGCTGCATTATCGTGATGAGGCCGGGCAGTTAACCTGGCGTGAGGTGCAGCCGCTTGGGCTGTTCTTCTGGGGGGAGCACTGGCTGTTGGCTGCGTGGTGCGAGCGACGCGATGACTACCGCTGTTTCCGGCTCGACCGATGCCTCAATATTGTGCAGACGGAGAGGCGGTTTAGCGAGAGTGCGGACAGGTCATTGGCAGATTTTTTGCGCAAGGTGAGGCAGTAAAAAGCCGGGGGGGGGGGCTACGCCTTACCCGGCCTACATTCGGATCGTAGGCCCGGTAAGCGTAGCGCCACCGGGCGGAATCCGCACTGATTAGAAGTTGTAACCCACGACCAGGTAACCACCCCAACCGGTAGAGCGAACGCTGAAGTCGCCGTTGCCAAAGTTCAGGCTGGCGTCGTCGTTCCACTGGCCACCGTTGTGCCAGTAACGCGCAACAACAGAGTAGTGCCAGTGATCGTAGTTCAGCGCCAGGATGTGGCTGGACGCGATGGAGTCGTTAGTGCGCGCTTTTCTGCCGTTCAGGTCGCGGAAATCGTTATCGCCCAGGTCTGAACCCCAGTCAAAGTTGGTGAAGCCGATATAGCTCAGGTTACCGCCCCACAGTTGGGTAATTGGCACGAAGTATTTCACTTTGAAACGGTAGCCGTCCCACTCGTTCTCGTTCGCGGCGCCGTAGTTCTGCCACTGGTATTTTGCGTAGACGTTCATGGACAGGCTCATCGGCAGGCCAGTCTCAATGTCTGTACCCAGACCCATGTACCAGGTGCTCTGGCGACCGGACTTGTTGCGACCCATGTCGTAGATGTAGTTGTTTGCGAAATACCACTCTTTGAACGGACCAAACGCCAGACTGGTACCGGTCAGTTTATCAATGGAGAAGCGGGGTTCGATCTCCATGAACAGTGGGGAACCGTGGTTCCAGATACCTTTCGCGTCGGTGTTACCGCCGAAGAATACCGGTGCGTCCATGTAGCCATAGAAATCAAACCAGTCTTTTTTAGCGAATGCTTCGTACTCGAGGTAGGTATCGTTACGGATCTGCGGTCCGAAACGGGTATGGTAGCTGCCTACAACGTTAACGCTCTGATGCCACCAGTCGGAAAGGTATTGTGGTTTGTCGTTTTCCGCTGCGTTAACAGTGAAAGAGGTGGAGAGTGCCAGAACTGCACCGGCTGCGAGTAATGTTTTTTTCATAATCATGCCACTGATTGAAATTCCCTTCCGGGAGTGAAAAATGCGCGAATTGCGTTTCTAAATATTTCGTATTTCTGCGGAGCCTATTATAGGAATCCTTGCTCACAAAAATATGTGTTGTTTCACATATCTCTCACATACGTAATCGATTGCGTTCACGTTTGCGTACTTTAGACGGGCGGGATTGTAGCGGCAATCATTTATGTTGCCAATCCATACGAAATGTAAATGTTAGCGGAGTGACATTTCACTCCGCTAGAAGGGCGGGTTATTGCGCGGCGGGTTGAATGTCGTGAATACGGATAAAGCCCAGCTGTTCTGGGGTCAGTCCGCTCAGCTGGAGCGGGATATCAACATCGCTCGGCGCCAGCGTGCTGGCGGGGGCGGTGAAGAGCTGATTCTTCACGTTCACTTCCTGATAGCTCTCCGTGGTGCCCTGAATCTGGCCCCACTCTACGGTGCCGCTGAACGCGGGAAGCGGATCGTTGGACTCACCCTGAATGCGTAATGTTGCGCGAGTACCATCGGCATTCGCTGCAACATTCACCAGAGACATCTTTAGGGTGCCAATCTGGCTGTTCAGACGCGCGGGCGTGTTTGCACCTGGCAATAAATAAACGCCATTGCTGGATTTGGCATTCAGCGCGTTCTGCTGGGTGATCTTCACGGTTTCTTTATTAAGTTTGTCCATCGCCACGTTAAGCGTATTCACGCTTTGTTTCATCTCGCGGACTTCGCTTTGCTGTGCGCAGGCGCTGAGCGTGAACAGGCTCCCCACCAGCACTATTTTCAGGTAACGTCTTGTCATTGCGTTTAATTCCTTGAAATCACAGATTGCTGCAATGGTAGACAGGATATTGCCGTCAGGCATAGATCCTTTGTCTCAAAAAGCTCTTCCTTTGTTGTCGGGCCAGTTCAGGGTAAAATAGAAATCAGTTAACCAGATAACAGGGACATCGTATGCATTGCCCATTTTGCTCCGCTGTGGATACCAAAGTCATCGACTCGCGTCTTGTAGGCGAAGGGTCTTCCGTGCGTCGTCGTCGGCAGTGTCTGGTGTGCAACGAGCGTTTTACCACCTTTGAAGTGGCAGAGCTGGTAATGCCGCGCGTGGTAAAAAGTAACGATGTGCGCGAACCGTTCAATGAAGAGAAACTGCGTAGCGGGATGCTCAAGGCGCTGGAAAAACGGCCCGTCAGCTCCGATGACGTCGAAATGGCGTTAAACCATATTAAATCTTATCTGCGGGGGTTAGGCGAGCGCGAAGTGCCGAGCAAAATGATCGGCAATCTGGTGATGGAACAGCTGAAGAAGCTCGATAAAGTCGCCTATATCCGCTTTGCCTCCGTTTACCGCAGCTTCGAAGACATCAAAGAGTTTGGCGAAGAGATCGCCCGCTTACAGGATTAAGCCCATGCACGATGAGATGTACATGGCGCGCGCCATGAAGCTGGCGCAGCGCGGTCGGTTTACCACTCACCCTAACCCCAATGTCGGGTGCGTCATTGTTAAAGATGGCGAGATCGTGGGGGAAGGTTTTCACTACCGCGCAGGCGAGCCGCATGCTGAAGTGCATGCCCTGCGCATGGCGGGTGAGAAAGCGCGTGGCGCGACGGCCTATGTGACGCTGGAGCCATGCAGCCATCACGGACGTACGCCGCCGTGCTGTGAGGCGCTGATTGCGGGGGGCGTCTCGCGCGTTGTCGCCGCCATGCAGGATCCTAATCCGCAGGTGGCGGGCCGCGGGCTGTATCGTCTGCAACAGGAAGGCATCGACGTCAGCCACGGCCTGATGATGCAGGATGCCGAAAACATCAACAAAGGCTTCCTGAAGCGTATGCGCACCGGCTTCCCGTTTATCCAGCTTAAGCTTGGCGCGTCACTGGATGGCCGCACGGCGATGGCGAACGGCGAGAGCCAGTGGATCACCTCGCCGCAGGCAAGGCGCGATGTGCAACGTCTGCGCGCGCAAAGCCATGCTATTCTCACCAGCAGTGAAACGGTACTGGCTGACGATCCGGCCATGACCGTGCGCTGGGAAGAGCTGAATGCGGATACGCAGGCGCTCTATCCGCAGGAGAACCTGCGTCAGCCGCTGCGCATTATTATTGATAGCCAGAACCGCGTGACGCCGGAGCACCGCATCGTGCAGCAGCCGGGTGAAACCTGGATTGCCCGCACCAAAGAAGATACGCGCGAGTGGCCGGAAGGCGTGCGCAGCATTATGGTGCCGGAACATAACGGGCATCTCGATCTCGTGGTGCTGATGATGTTGCTCGGCAAACAGCAGGTCAACAGCATCTGGGTTGAAGCCGGTCCGACGCTCGCCGGCGCACTGCTTCAGGCGGGGCTGGTGGATGAGCTTCTCGTCTACGTTGCGCCTAAACTGTTAGGTAATGACGCGCGCGGCCTGTTTGTGCTGCCCGGCCTTGAAAAACTGGCCGATGCGCCGCAACTCTCATTCAGCGAGATTCGTCCGGTAGGCCCGGATGTCTGCCTCCATTTAACGACAGCGTAATTGCTCCTGAAATAGGGAAGCAGTGCGCAAAGTATTATGATAAAATCCGCCCCCCTGCGGGGCCAAATGAACCCGTAAAGGAAGAGTATGAACATTATTGAAGCTGCTGTAGCTACCCCGGACGCTCGCGTCGCCATCACCATTGCGCGTTTCAACAACTTCATCAACGATAGCCTGCTGGAAGGTGCGGTTGACGCCCTGAAACGTATCGGTCAGGTTAAAGATGACAACATTACCGTCGTTTGGGTTCCAGGCGCTTACGAACTGCCACTGGCGGCGGGCGCGCTGGCAAAAACCGGTAAATACGACGCGGTGATTGCGCTGGGTACCGTTATTCGTGGCGGCACTGCGCACTTCGAATACGTTGCGGGCGGTGCAAGCAACGGTCTGGCACACGTTGCACAGGATGCTGAAATCCCTGTCGCGTTCGGCGTGCTGACCACCGAAAGTATTGAACAAGCCATCGAACGTGCTGGCACTAAAGCCGGTAACAAAGGTGCAGAAGCTGCACTGACCGCGCTTGAAATGATCAATGTATTGAAAGCCATCAAGGCCTGATTTTTTTGTAAGGGGAATTCCGTGAAACCTGCTGCTCGTCGCCGCGCCCGTGAATGTGCCGTCCAGGCACTTTACTCCTGGCAGTTGTCCCAGAACGACATCGCTGATGTTGAATACCAGTTCCTGTCAGAACAGGACGTGAAAGACGTTGACGTTCTGTACTTCCGTGAACTGCTGTCGGGAGTGGCGACTAATAGCGCGTATCTCGATGGTCTGATGAAGCCATACCTGTCCCGTCTGCTCGAAGAGCTGGGCCAGGTCGAAAAAGCAGTGTTGCGTATCGCGCTGTTTGAGCTGTCTAAACGTGATGATGTGCCGTACAAAGTGGCCATCAACGAAGCGATCGAACTGGCGAAAACCTTCGGCGCTGAAGACAGCCACAAGTTTGTTAACGGCGTGCTGGATAAAGCCGCACCTGCGATCCGTCCCCACAAAAAGTGATCCGCAAACCGGAGTCTTGCATTGCCTTTTTGGCAGTGCGGCTCCGGTTTTTTTATTTAATTTGCTGAGGCATAACGTATGGCATGCGGCGAATTCTCCCTGATTGCCCGTTATTTCGACCGTGTCAGAACCTCTCGTCTTGATGTTGAAACCGGCATTGGCGATGACTGCGCACTTCTCAATATTCCCGAAAAACAGACGCTGGCAATCAGCACCGACACCTTAGTGTGTGGGCGTCATTTCCTGCCGGATATCGATCCTGCCGATCTGGCGTATAAAGCGCTGGCGGTGAACGTCAGCGATCTGGCGGCAATGGGCGCCGACCCGGCCTGGCTGACGCTGGCTCTGACCCTGCCGGAGGTGGATGAAGCCTGGCTTGAAGCCTTCAGCGATGCCCTGTTTGAACAGCTGAATTATTACGATATGCAGCTGATTGGCGGTGATACCACCGCCGGTCCGCTGTCCATGACCCTGGCAATCCACGGCTATGTGCCTGCCGGGCGCGCGCTGAAGCGCTCGGGTGCAAAACCAGGCGACTGGCTCTACGTGACCGGTACGCCGGGCGACAGCGCGGCAGGGCTGGCGATCCTTCAGAACCGTTTAACGGTTGAAGATGCTGACGATGCGGCGTATCTGGTGAAGCGCCATCTGCGGCCAACGCCGCGTATTCTGCACGGTCAGGCGCTGCGAGAGCGGGCCAGTTCGGCTATCGATTTGTCTGACGGGCTGATCTCCGATCTCGGCCATATCCTGAAGGCCAGCGGCGTGGGCGCACGCGTTGACCTGGATCTGTTCCCGCTGTCGGAGCAACTGCTTCGCCATGTCGAACCTGAACAGGCGCTGCGCTGGGCGTTATCCGGTGGAGAAGATTATGAGCTGTGCTTCACCGTGCCTGAGCTGAATCGCGGGACGCTGGATGTGGCGCTAGCGCATCTCGGCGCGAAATTTACCTGCATCGGGCAGGTGATGCCGGAAAGTGAAGGGTTGCTGTTTGTCCGCGACGGCGCCCCCGGTTACGCTTGACTGGAAAGGGTACGATCACTTTGGGTGAGTGTTTTGCCGGGTGGCGGCTTCGCCTTACCCGGCCTACGATCGCACTTTATTTGTAGGCCGGGTAAGGCGAAGCCGCCACCCGGCAAGTGTTTATTTAAACCCTACCACCGGATGCTGCTGATACGGCGTCTCCAGCTCGGCAATCTGCTCCGGCGTCAACGATAAGTCCACCGCACTTAACAACTCATCCAGCTGTTCTTCCCGCGACGTGCCCACAATCGGCGCGGCGACACCGCGCTTGCTCAGCAGCCACGCCAGCGCCACCTGCGCGCGCGTTGCACCGATATCGTCGGCGATCCCGGCTAAGCGTTCGGCAATTAACGCATCGCTGGCTTCTGTATCGTCATACAGGTTTTTACCCACTTCATCCGATACCAGCCGGGCGGTAGTTTCCCCCCCCACGGACGGGTTAACCTTCCGCGCGCCAGCGGGCTCCACGGGATCACCGCCACGCCTTCCTGGTAGCAGAGCGGCAGCATCTCGCGCTCTTCTTCCCGGTAAATCAGGTTGTAGTGATCCTGCATAGTGACAAAGCGCGCCCAGCCGTGCTGCGCCTGGAGATCGAGCGCCTGGGCAAACTGTGAGGCATGCATGGACGATGCGCCGATGTAGCGCGCTTTACCGGCTTTCACAACGTCGTTTAACGCTTCAAGCGTCTCTTCGATCGGGGTGTTGTAATCCCAGCGGTGGATTTGCAGCAGGTCGACGTAATCCATGTTCAGGCGTCTGAGGCTGTCATCAATGGAACGCAGGATCTGCGCGCGAGAAAGGCCTTCCGCCAGATCGCCTGACGGGTAGTACACCTTAGTGGCGACCACAATATCATCACGACGAGCAAAATCTCGCAGGGCGCGGCCCACAATCTCTTCGCTGCTGCCGTCTGAGTAGCTGTTGGCGGTATCGAAGAAGTTGATGCCGCCGTCAATGGCGCGCTTGATGATAGGGCGGCTGCTCTCTTCCGGCAGCGTCCAGGCATGATTTCCCCGGTCAGGCTCGCCAAACGTCATGCATCCCAGGCAAAGCCGGGACACCTTAAGGTCCGTTTTTCCTAATGTCGTGTATTGCATGGTTCCGCTCCTGCTGTTTAAACAATACGTTTAAGCATAGCAGGAGCAGAAAAGGGGAAGGATCAGGCCAGCCAGGTGCGGATTTTAGCTTCGATACCGGCGGCGTCCAGACTAATGTCGGCGCGCGCCTCATCCTGGGTGCCTTGCGGGATGAAGTGGTCAGGGAGGCCGAGATTAAGCACCGGAACGGCTTTACGGTTCGCCATCAGCACTTCGTTCACGCCGCTACCCGCGCCACCCATGATGGCGTTCTCTTCCAGCGTGACCAGCACGTCATGGCTTTCCGCCATGCTCAGAATCAGAGATTCATCGAGCGGCTTCACGAAGCGCATATCGACCAGCGTCGCATTCAGGTTTTCAGCGACTTTTGCCGCTTCCGGCATCAACGTACCAAAGTTCAGGATCGCCACTTTTTCACCACGGCGTTTCACCAGACCTTTACCGATATCCAGTTTTTCCAGCGGCTGTAATTCAACGCCAAGGGCATTACCGCGCGGGTAACGTACCGCGCAGGGGCCGTCCTGATAGTGGTAACCGGTATACAGCATCTGACGACACTCGTTTTCGTCGCTTGGCGTCATGATCACCATATCAGGGATGCAGCGCAGGAAGGAGAGATCAAACGCGCCCTGGTGCGTCTGGCCATCAGCCCCCACAATGCCCGCGCGATCGATAGCAAACAGCACCGGCAGCTTCTGAATGGCAACGTCATGGATAACCTGATCGTAGGCGCGTTGCAGGAAGGTAGAGTAGATCGCTACCACCGGCTTGTAGCCGCCAATCGCCAGGCCCGCAGCAAAAGTTACCGCGTGCTGCTCGGCGATAGCCACGTCGAAATACTGGTCCGGGTATTTTTTGGAAAACTCCACCATGCCGGAGCCTTCACGCATGGCAGGCGTCACCGCCATCAGCATGTTGTCTTTCGCCGCCGTTTCGCACAGCCAGTCGCCAAAGATTTTTGAGTAGCTTGGCATCCCGCCGCTGCTTTTCGGCAGACAACCGCTGGTATGGTCGAACTTAGGCACCGCGTGGAAGGTGATCGGATCTTTTTCCGCCGGTTCGTAACCACGCCCTTTTTTGGTCATGATATGCAGGAACTGCGGGCCTTTCAGGTCGCGCATGTTTTTAAGCGTCGTCACCAGGCCCAGCACATCGTGGCCGTCCACCGGGCCAATATAGTTAAAGCCCAGCTCTTCGAACAGCGTACCCGGCACGACCATGCCTTTGATGTGTTCTTCGGTACGCTTAAGCAGCTCTTTAATCGGCGGTACGCCGGAGAAGACTTTTTTACCGCCTTCACGCAGTGAGGAGTAAAGCTTGCCGGACAGCAGCTGCGCCAGATGGTTATTCAGCGCGCCGACGTTCTCGGAGATCGACATTTCGTTATCGTTGAGGATCACCAGCATGTCCGGTTTGATATCGCCCGCGTGGTTCATGGCCTCAAAGGCCATCCCGGCGGTGATCGCCCCGTCGCCAATCACGCAGACGGTGCGGCGTTGTTTATTCTCTTTTTCGGCGGCAACGGCAATACCAATGCCCGCAGAAATGGAGGTGGAAGAGTGGCCGACGCTTAACACATCATATTCACTCTCGCCGCGCCACGGGAACGGGTGCAGGCCCCCTTTCTGGCGAATGGTGCCAATTTTATCGCGACGTCCGGTCAGAATTTTGTGCGGATAGGCCTGGTGGCCTACATCCCAGATCAGCTGATCGAACGGCGTGTTATAGACGTAATGCAACGCCACGGTCAGCTCAACCGTGCCAAGTCCGGAGGCGAAGTGGCCGCTGGAGCGGCTAACGCTGTCGAGCAGGTAGCGACGCAGCTCGTCACACAGCTTCGGCAGACTCTCTTTCGGCAACAGACGTAACTCCTGAGTGGAGTCAACTAACGCCAGTGTCGGGTATTTGGCAATATCAAAACTCATCAAAGGCTCATCGAGATTTATAGTTTATTTATCACGCTGGATTATGTAGTCCGCTAGCGCTTCCAGTGCCGAGGTATCCAGCGATTGCGCGGCCAGCTCATTCAGCGACCGGCGGGCATCGTCTATCAGATCCCGGGCTTTACGTTGGGCATGCTCAAGGCCCAACAGGGCGGGGTAGGTACTTTTGCCAAGCTGCTGATCCGCACCCTGACGTTTTCCCAATGTTGCAGTATCGCCCACCACATCCAGAATGTCATCCTGAACCTGGAATGCCAGACCGATACTTTCTGCGTATCTGTCCAGAACCGGCAGGGCTTTACGCCCGCGTTCACCCGCGCTCAACGCGCCCAGGCGAACGGCTGCACGAATCAGTGCGCCCGTTTTGTGACGGTGGATGCGCTCCAGCTGTTCCAGAGTAACCTGACGCCCTTCAGCCTCTAAATCCAGCGCCTGGCCGCCGCACATCCCGGCGACGCCGCTGGCCATTGCCAGTTCGGACACCATTGCCAGACGATCGCGATCGCTCACCTCAACCATCGGCGCATCGCTCAGAATGGAGAAGGCCAGGGTTTGCAGCGCATCCCCCGCCAGAATGGCATTCGCTTCGCCAAATTTGATATGGCAGGTTGGCTGACCGCGACGCAAATCGTCATCGTCCATGGCCGGCAAATCATCATGGATCAGCGAATAGGCGTGGATACACTCCACGGCGGCTGCCGGGGCGTCCAGCGTGTTATCGCTGATACCGAACATATTGCCCGTGGCATACACCAGGAACGGACGCAGGCGTTTACCCCCCAAGAGTGCGCCATAGTGCATGGCTTCAACCAGTGGAGTGTTCTGAAAAGGCTGCGGCTCAATGAATCGGCGCAGCGCATCGTTGGCGCGGATGACGCGCGCCTGAAGCGCGTTGGAAAAATCCATTTACTCGGCGTCCGGTGTGAATGGCGTGGTTTTAGCGTCTTCGCTGTCGGAAAGCAGGATCTGCACACGCTGCTCGGCCTGCTGGAGTTTTACCTGCCCCTGGCGCGCGAGCTGCACGCCGCGTTCAAATTCGTTGAGCGCGTCTTCCAGCGGGAGATCGCCACTCTCAAGACGGGTAACGATCTGCTCCAGTTCACTCAGCGCAGTTTCGAAACTGGCCGGTGCGTCGTTTTTCTTCGGCATAGTGAATTGACTCTTAAATTTTTCGCCCTGACATGGTAACGGACTCGGGGCAATTATCAAATAACGCGAGTGGCGCGATGGTGGTATACTTGCGCGCCTGGATGCAGCCACGGGTGTGGGCTGCTGTATCATTTTCCACTACAAGCCTTTATAAGCTTGCCTAAGAAACATTGCCGCCATGAAGTTTATCATTAAATTGTTCCCTGAAATCACCATCAAAAGCCAATCCGTGCGTTTGCGCTTTATTAAAATTCTCACCGGGAACATTCGTAACGTATTAAAACACTACGACGAAACGCTCGCCGTGGTGCGTCACTGGGACCACGTAGAAGTCCGCGCGAAAGACGAAAACAAACGTCTTGATATTCGCGACGCGCTGACCCGTATCCCGGGTATTCACCATATTCTGGAAGTGGAAGACGTTCCCTTCACCGATATGCACGATATCTTCGAAAAGGCGCTGGTGCAGTACCGCGACCAGATCGAAGGGAAAACGTTCTGCGTGCGCGTGAAGCGCCGGGGTAAGCATGAGTTTAGCTCTATTGAGGTTGAGCGCTACGTCGGTGGTGGTCTGAACCAGCACGTTGAAACGGCGCGCGTGCGCCTGACTAACCCGGACGTCACCGTTAACCTTGAGATCGAAAACGATCGCCTGCTGCTGGTCAAGGGTCGTTATGAAGGTATTGGCGGTTTCCCTATCGGCACTCAGGAAGATGTGCTGTCGCTGATCTCCGGTGGTTTCGACTCCGGCGTGTCCAGCTATATGCTGATGCGTCGTGGCTGCCGCGTGCACTACTGCTTCTTTAACCTGGGCGGCGCGGCGCATGAAATCGGCGTACGTCAGGTGGCGCATTACCTGTGGAACCGCTTCGGCAGCTCTCACCGCGTGCGTTTTGTGGCGATCAACTTTGAGCCGGTGGTCGGCGAAATCCTCGAAAAAGTGGACGACGGTCAGATGGGCGTGGTGCTGAAGCGCATGATGGTACGTGCGGCGTCTAAAGTGGCTGAGCGCTACGGCGTGCAGGCGCTGGTCACCGGTGAAGCGCTGGGGCAGGTCTCCAGCCAGACGCTGACCAACCTGCGTCTTATCGATAACGTGTCTGATACGCTGATCCTGCGTCCGCTGATCTCTCACGATAAAGAGCACATCATCGATCTGGCGCGTAAAATCGGTACTGAAGATTTTGCCCGCACCATGCCGGAATATTGCGGTGTGATCTCAAAAAGTCCAACCATCAAAGCGGTGAAGGCGAAGATCGAAGCGGAAGAAGAGAACTTCGATTTCAGCATCCTGGAAAAAGTGGTGGCGGAAGCGTCCAACATCGATATCCGTGAGATCGCTCAGCAGACCGAGCAGGAAGTGGTTGAGGTGGAGACGGTCAGCGGCTTCGGTGCTAACGATACGATTCTGGATATCCGTTCTGTTGATGAGCAGGATGACAAGCCGTTGCAGGTGGAAGGCGTCGAGGTGGTTTCGCTGCCGTTCTACAAGCTGAGCACCCAGTTTGGCGATCTCGACCAGAGCAAAACGTATCTGCTGTGGTGCGAACGTGGGGTCATGAGCCGTTTGCAGGCGCTGTATCTGCGTGAGCAGGGCTTCGCGAACGTGAAGGTGTATCGCCCGTAGTTTCTCGCCCGGTGGCGCGAGCGCTACCGGGCCTGCGATTCTATGCTCTTTTTGGCCGGGTAATCGACAATGGAAAAAAAACATAAGTACTGGGAAATCAAAGAGAGAATCAAAAAAGATATTCTCAATGAAGTCTACAAAAAGGGCGAAAGCATTCCGTCGGAGCGCGATCTTGCCGGTATTTATGACGTTACGCGCGTAACGGTTCAGAAAGCCATGGCGATGCTGGTACAGGAAGGGTATATCGAGCGTATCCACGGCAAGGGCATGTTTGTTTTAAAGAATACTGCCAGCAATATTTACATTCTGAATAATGAAAAGAGTGACAGTATTCTCGGGTTTTCCCGTGAATTTCAGGGGCGGGTCAACGTAACCAGCCGCTTGCTGACGTTGACGACCCTTCACGCCGACGCGGCGCTGGCACAGCACCTCGAAATTGCGCAGGGTGATGATGTCTGGTTTATTCGCCGTATCCGTTTACTGGACGGACAGCCGGTGTTAATTGAAGACAGCAATATTCCTCACAAGGTGGTTGCCACTGTTCCGCAGGCTATTCTCGAAGTGGGATCGCTGTATGGCTATATTGAAGACTTTACCGGTAAGAAAATCAGCGACGCCGATTCACTGATTGAAGCGGATCTTTTTGATGAGGAGCTGGCGGCCCATCTCAATATTCTGCAAGGCCAGCCGATGTTGAAAATTACCGAAGTCACGCGCCTCGATGACGGTAGAGCATTTAACTTCTCCATCAGCTACAACCGGGCAGATATTTTCCGCGTCAAGAATATGCACATCAAACGATAACAGGCGCATCAGCGCCTGTTTCTCTTTTACAGCTTAGCGGCTGCCGCTTTATCGACAATGATCCTTAACCGTGGGTGCGGCTTTAGCAGCGTCGCGGGAACCGCCGGGTCCGGTGCGGAATTGACGGTTGTTGCGATGATGTCGGCTTTTTTCTCGCCGCTTGCCATCAAAATAATGGCCCGTGAGGCCAGGATAGTCTTCATCCCCAGCGAAATGCCCTGACGGATATGACGCTGCTGGCCGAAGTATTTAACCGAAACGGCCTGCGTCACCGCATCCAGGTCCACGATGTGGCAACCGGTATCGAGGGCGGCGCCCGGTTCATTGAAGCCGATATGGCCGTTCATACCGATCCCCAACACAATGATGTCAGGCCCACCGTGGGCCGTAATAAAGTTATCCACACGCTGACACTCTTCCTCGGGGGATTGCGTCAGGCCATCAAAGAAACAGATCTGATCGTCGCGCAGGGCCAGGTGGCTGAAGAAATGGCCCCATACCATCTCCCGGCAGCTGCCTTTATCGGCCTGACCGAGCCCCAGCCACTCATCCAGGCCAACAAATGCCGCACGGGAAAAATCGACCTTACCCTGTTTGCTGGCGTGCACCAGCGCGGCAAAAACGCCCAGCGGCGTATCTCCACCCGCGATGCAAATCAGCGCATCGGGTTTTTGCGTAACGGTTTCAATGACCGCTTTCGCCACGGCGTCACTCAGCGCCGCATAATCGTCTGTCTGTTCTACGTTCATTGTGCGTCCTTACGTTTAGCATACTGGGGTAAATAACGGTGGTTGACCTCAAGATATTCATTAAGGATCTGTTCTGCCGCGGCGGCAGAAGGCACAAGGGGATTTACGCTCAGCGCCAGCAGCGCCGTGTCGTAATTTCCAGTGACAGCGGCCTCAACGGTGAGCTCTTCATAGGCCTTCACGCTCTGGATCAGGCCGCGGATCTTCACGGGCAGCCTGCCATAGGCGAGGGGATGCGCGCCGTTTCGGTCGATCATGGCGTTGGTTTCCAGCGTAACGTGATCCGGCAGATCGGGTGTTGTGCCCCTGTTAGGAACATTTACGACGTGGATCTCTTTTTTATCGTTATAAATAGCGCTGATGATCGAGCATGCAGTATCGGAGTACCAGGCGCCTCCGCGCTGCTCCAGCTCTTTCGGCTTGTGCGCGAGATGGGGGTCCTGATAAAGCGTAAAAAGCCGTTGCTCAATTTCGCGCGTCTGCTCGCCGCGGGTTCCCTTAGTATTTGCATCGCGCAGCGCGGCGTCGGTCATCTCGCGGGTCAAAAAATAGTATTTGAGGTAGGAGATAGGGTACATGTGGAGTGCCCTGGCAAAGCGGGCACTAAACCCAATGTCCGGTATATTTTTCAGGGAGTTATTTGCGCTGCCCTCGGCCAGTTTTTCAATAAAGTCGTCGGTATAATCCTCTCCCTTGAGGAAAATTTGGTCGGCAAAAATAAGATGGTTCAGACCAATAATGCGTGCGTAAACGTCCGACTTCTGCACGCCGTAGGCTTTGGCGATGTCCATCATCATGCTATTTGCGCCACTGCAAATGCCTATGGTCCGAATGGCCGAGTGGCGGGTGATTGCCTCGGTGACAATCCCGGCCGGGTTGGTGAAGTTAATCAGCCAGCCGTTCGGGCACCATCTTTCCATGTCCTTACAGATATCCAGCAGGACCGGGATCGTGCGTTGAGCTTTCATAAACCCGCCGGGACCTGTCGTCTCTTGCCCCAGAACGCCGTATTTTAGCGGGATTTTTTCATCGTTGATGCGGGCATCAAGAAAGCCGACACGCAGCTGCGTGGTGACAAAATCGGCATCTTTCAGCGCCTCTTCCCGATCGAGCGTCAGGTGGATATTCATTGGGAGCCCGGCTTCAGCTACCATGCGCTGGGCCAGCTTTCCGACAATCTCCAGCTTCTCTTTTCCCTCTTCAATATCCAGCAAATAATAATCGGTGACCGGCAGCTCTGCGTAGCGTTTGATAAAACCGTCGATCAATTCTGGCGTGTAGCTGGAGCCGCCGCCAATAGTGACAACCTTGAGCTTTTTCATCGTGGTTCCTTTTTACAAGATGGGGTCGGAAAGCGTGTCCGCGTTGCGGCGGGCATTCTCTTCGGCCGCTTCGGTTTCAAGTTGTTTGCGCTCGGCCAGTTTGAAAAACGGCAGCCAGACCAGGGCGGAAATAACCAGCGTGCAGACGGACCAGATCACGGCAGGGATATTGCCGCCGGTCACGAACCATGCGGCGAAAATCGGCGGCATGGTCCAGGGGATCTGTAAGACGGGGCGACCAATGATGTCGAAGTACATCAGCGACCAGGTTGAGATGCACAGGATCATCGGCGTCAGGGTAAACGGGATCATCAGCAGTGGGTTGAAGACTATCGGGCAACCGAAAATGACAGGTTCGTTAATACAAAATATCGCGGAGGGCAGGGAGAGCTTGCCCACTGATTTGTACAGCCGACTGCGGGAACGCAGCATGGCAATGACCAGCCCCATGGTCGCGCCCGTTCCGCCCAGGCACATAAAGACGATATAAAACCCGTCGGCGGTAATATGGGGAATGGGCTGATGATGCAGATAGGCCTGAGTATTTTCAGCGATGTATTTCAGGAAAATGGGACTGGTGATGCCGGAAAGCACGTTGTCGCCATGTATGCCGCAGCACCACAGCAGCGAAATCAGAAAAATAAGCACCAGCATGCCCGGCAGCGAACCGAGGCCGGAGACGAGCGGGCTGAGCAGCAGGGTGAAGAAGTGGTTGATATCAAAATTCAGGATGACCCTAATCAGCCAGATCAGAGTGATTGCTACCGCGGCGGGGATCAGGCTCGCAAAAGATTGCGCCACGGCAGGAGGCACGCCCTCCGGCAGGGTGATCACGACGTTGTGCCGGATAAAAAATCGCACGATGTGCACCGTCAAAATCGCCAGGATGATGGCAGAAAACAGCCCCGCCGCACCAAGATTGTCAACGTTGAGCTGATAGCTGTCGTTGAGTTGCGCCAGTAAGAAAACCACCAGCGTGACTATGCAGCAGGTGATAGCGTTGAGGTTGTACTCCTTCGCGAGGTTGTAGCTGATACCCACCGCAGAAATCAGCCCTATCGCACCAAAGGTAACGCCCACCGGGGCGCTGAGCTTTTCGGCAAACGGGCCAAGCCATTCACTCCAGCCGGGTATCGGTAGATTGGCGAGAATGAGAAACAGGCTACCGATGATGGTGAAGGGTAAGGTCAGCGCAATACCGTTGCGCACGGCGACCAGTATTTTATTTTCGCCTACGCGAATCAGTACAGGAATGACTCTGTGCTCAAGAAATGTAATCACATTGCTTACTCCAGAAGAGATTTCTGCTCTCCCGCCGCTGTTGATGTTATCAGGCTTTGCTGGCGGATTTTTAAACTGGTATATACCAGTTGAATACAGTTTTTCACGGTTCTTTTAGCCTGTCAAACAGGCATGCAATGCGGTGCAGATTTGATTATTTGTCTGAAAATAAAGGGTTTTTGAAAGGGTAAAACGGTGGGGAGACGCTTCAGGGCAGGAAAATGAATCGCAGAACTGTGACGCTGGCTGCACTATTTCTGTAGGGCAGACGGGCCAGCGCGTTGCCAGCCCGGGAGGACATCAGGCTTCGTAGAAATTATAAATCCCCGCCGCCATCACCAGCGATGACGCCACTTCGTACGCTTTTTCGCGCCCAACCAGCAGGTCAATAATCTTCAGGCCAAAATCAATGGCGGTGCCCGGCCCCTGGCTGGTGAGCAGGTTAACGCGCGGATCCCAGACCACGCGTTTATCCACCCACTGGTCTTCCGGAATTGTGTCCTTCAGGCCAGGAAAGCCGGTCATATTCCCGATGGGGAAAATGTCGTGCGGAACCAGCACCGTACCTGCGGCCGCACAGATTGCCGCGACGATACGCCCGGAAAGATGAAACTGACGAACGGTTTCAACCAGCAGCGGGCTGTCGCGGAAACACTCTGCACCCTTCAGCCCACCCGGCAAAACGATCATGTCGTAATCACCGTCCGCCACCTGTACAAGCGGTGCATCCGCCAGGATCTTCACCCCACGCGAGCAGGTAATCGCCAGACTTCCGTCGCTGGCGACGCTGGCGGTAGTAACCTTAATACCACCACGCACCATCAAATCAATGGTGGTGACCGCTTCTGTCTCTTCGCTACCAGGGGCGAGGCATACCAGTGCCGATGCGCTCATACTCACTCTCCTTTCGTTTTACTAACTCAAACAGACGGCTGTTTTCCGCAACGGTAATACCGTGTGCCCGGGCGCGTTTTAACAGATAACCGGTAATGTAATCAATTTCGGTATGCCGCATAGCCCGGATATCCTGCAACATTGAGGAGATATTTTCTGCCGTACTCTCAATGACCTGGTCGACATAATAACGTAAATCGGACTCTGAGGTGTGGTAGCCTTCGCGTTCAATGACGGCGGCAACTTCCCGGCAAATCAGCGCTACCCGATCGGGATGCTTGCGCAGCTCACCGTTAGGGCAATCCAGCAGGGCGGTCAGCGGATTGATCGCGCAGTTGACCGCCAGTTTGCGCCACAGTTCCGCGCGAATGTTATTGTGCCAGGCGACGTCAGGCAGCGTGCTTTGCAGGGTATCCGCAAGATAGCTGTAATCGCCGGGCTGTTCACGCGCAGGACCGATATGGGTGATACCACTGGCAACATGGATAATGACGTTACCGTCGCGACGTGCCGCGTGGGTGGTTGTCCCCATCAGCAGCGGTTGCCGGACAGATTTTAGCTCTTCAATGGTACCCATACCGTTGTGAATCAGCAGGATTGGCGTGCGTTCAGGTAACTGGGCGGCCAGGCTTTTCACCGCATCGGAGACCTGCCAGGCCTTCAGCGTGACCAGCAGCAAATCGCTGGTGGCAAGAAATTCCGGATCGTTTGCCGTCAAAGACTCGTTGAAAATTGAACCGTCTGTACCAATTACGTTCACACTGCAATAGGGCTGGGGAATTCGCAGCCAGCCCTGAACGTCGTGTCCCTGTTTGCATAGCGCTGTAAGCCAGAGTTGGCCAAGGGCTCCGCATCCAAGCACTGTTACTTTCATCGTTCCTCCTCACCTGCAACGGCGCCAGGTGCTATGACGCTAAGTATAGCGCCATCAGCTAAGCTTCTCGTTATGCCTCGTTGCGGGTATTATGCAACGCAACAAAAATGAAGGGAGAAGAAAAGATGCCATCTTTCGATATTGTTTCTGAAGTTGATTTGCAGGAAGCGCGTAACGGCGTAGAAAATGCTGTCCGTGAGGTTGAGTCACGTTTCGATTTTCGTGGCGTTGAGGCGACCATTGAACTGAACGACGCGAACAAGACGATCAAAGTCCTGAGCGAGTCTGATTTCCAGGTCAACCAGTTGCTGGATATCCTGCGCGCCAAGCTGCTCAAGCGCGGCATTGAAGGGACCTCACTCGATGTACCGGAAGATTTTGTTCACAGCGGCAAAACCTGGTTTGTGGAAGCGAAGCTGAAGCAGGGGATTGAGAGCGCGGTACAGAAAAAAATCGTTAAGCTTATCAAAGACAGTAAGCTCAAAGTGCAGGCGCAGATCCAGGGTGAAGAGATCCGCGTGACCGGAAAATCCCGTGATGACCTGCAATCCGTGATGGCGCTGGTGCGTGGCGGCGATCTCGGTCAGCCATTCCAGTTTAAAAACTTCCGCGATTAAGACAATCATGCCCGGCTAAACCGGGCATTTTTTCAGGCCTTCAGCGCCTGCTCCACCTCAAAGCGGTTAGTCACTTTGCTGTCAATTTTGACATACGCACTGCGCTCTTCCGGGACAATCAGCACTTCGCTCACGCCCTCTGTCGCTTCCAGACGCTGTTTTAACGCTTCACCGATTGCCACGTCATCGGGAATTTCTACCCGCAGGCTACTTACATAGCGCGGCTCTTTCATGGTGCTGGCAACAAACAGCCAGAGCATCGCCAGCAGCGCACCGGCGAGGAAAACGGTCTGGGAGTCAAACAGACCGTCCACCCAGCCGCCGAGCGACCCGCCGATCGCCACGCCGAGAAACTGGCTGGTGGAGTAAATGCCCATCGCGGTGCCTTTGTATCCTGCCGGAGACTCTTTGCTGATAAGCGACGGCAGCAGGGCTTCCATCAGATTAAACGCCAGGAAGAACAGCTGTACGCCGGCGATCAGTTCCCAGAAATGCGGGCCAGCGCCCCACAGCACAATCTCGGCAATCAGCAATAACGCCACGCAGCCCACGAAGACGCGTTTCATTTTGCGCTTCACTTCGGCGTAAATAATGAAGGGCACAACGGAGACAAACGAGATCAGCATTGTGACCAGATAAATTTTCCAGTGCTCTGCCGCCGGGAAACCTGCTGCGGCAAGTTGACCGGGCAGGGCGACGAAGGTGGACATCAGCAGAATGTGCAGGCACATAATGCCGAAGTTCAGCTTAAGCAGGCGCGGCTCGGCGATGACTTTGCTGAAGCAGCCTTTCACCATCCCGGATTCACGGTTGAGGACGTGGTTTTTACTGTCAGGCACAACCCACAGCGTGAGTGCGATCCCAATGGTCGCCAGCACCGCAATCATCCAGAACAGGGCGTGCAGGCCGAGCGCATGAGTGATAACAGGCCCCAGCACCATGGCAATGGCAAACGTGACGCCGAAGCTGACGCCGATAAACGCCATGGCTTTGGTGCGGTTTTGCTCGCGGGTTAAGTCTGACAGCAGCGCCATCACGGCGGCGGCAATCGCCCCGGAACCTTGCAGGGCGCGCCCAAGAATAATTCCCCAGATGGAGTGGGAGAGGGCGGCGATGATGCTGCCAAGTACAAACACCAGCAGCCCGCCGACAATCAGCGGTTTGCGACCCACGCGGTCGGAGAGCAGGCCAAAGGGGATCTGGAATATCGCCTGCGCCAGGCCGTAGATACCAATCGCCAGACCAATCAGCGCTTCGCTAGCACCCTGTAACGCCATGCCATATGTGGTCAGAACGGGCAGGACCATAAACATGCCAAGCATCCGCAGCGAGAAAACAGTCCCTAAACCCCAGGTCGCACGCAGTTCGCCTGGCGTCATTTTATAATCGTTCATTACCACCTCTACCAAAAAGCAGGCCATAGTTTAGGCGGGGTGATAAGTGCGGTAAATAGGTGTTTGTTTAAGAGATATTACGAGGGTGTGATAAAAGCACCCCCGGATAAAAAATTACGCCTCGACGCGCAATCCGTAGCTTTTGAATTTCTCAAGAACAATGGCAATTTCATCGTCACTGAGTACAGGAACGGGATCTACTATCGCCAGCGTGGCCAGGTAGAGTTTTGCCAGCACCTCTACCTCCTGCGCCAGCCACAGTGCCTTTTCAAGATTTTCTTCGCAGGTTATCAGGCCGTGGTGCTGTAAGAGCGTCGCTTTGCGATCGCGTAATGCGACCGCGACATGCTCTGACAGCGCGCGCGTCCCGAAGGTCGCGTAAGGGGCGCAGGGAATGGAGTTTCCCCCGGCGGCGGCAATCATATAGTGAATAGCAGGAATGGGGCGGTTGAGTATCGAGACGGCGGTACAGTTAACCGCATGGTTATGGACGACGGCGTTAGCATCCGGGCGGGTCTGATACACAACCTGATGAAAACGCCATTCGCTGGAGGGCAGTTTATCTTCTTCGTGCCGCCCCTGTGCATCTACATAGACGATACTCTCTTCGGTCAGATGCTCGTAGGGAATTCCGGTCGGCGTAATCAGCATGCCGTCGCGATAGCGAACGCTGATATTGCCGGCGGTGCCCTGATTTAACCCCATGCGGGTCATCTCAAGGCAGGTGTCGATAATGTCTCTGGCTAATCGGGCTCGTTCCATTTTTTATTCTCCGGGTACAGTTTTATTTTTACTGGCGGGAACGTTTGACCAGCTTCATATCGACTTTCGCCGTCTCGTTGACCGCTTCGCCGTCGATGGCTCGCTGCATCAGTTCAAACGCTTTTTCCGCCCAGGTATCTTCATCCTGCTGCATGGACCAGACGCTGTTAGGCAGGAACCCCAGCATGGGGTGCTCATCGAAGGTGCCGATATTGATGTGTTGGGGCACGGTGCCGGTACGCGTCCGCAGGGCTTCAATTGCCCCTTCCAGAACGGGTAACGATGAGGCGATAAACGCCTGCGGAACACCCTGGCTGTCGATAAGCGAATCCATCAGGGCATATCCGCCCTCCGGCGTATTGTCCGGCCCTTCGATGACCCACTCGCGATGGTGAATACCGGCTGTTTTCAGGGCCTGTAAGTAGCCGTTCAGACGGTCCGTAATACTGGGCAGTGCGGTATCGCCCACAAGGAACCAGAGCGGCGTTTTTCTCTCTGCCAGCATGTTGCGGGCCAGTTCATCCCCCCCGGCCTCGTTATGACTCTCAACCAGCGCGTTGTCAGTAAAGCCAAAATCCCGGTCGAGGAGCACCAGTGGTTTTTGGATCTGCCGCAAATGATGCTGCTGGTTTTCCAGCGTCGAGGGAACGATAAACAAGCCGTCCACGTTGCGCGCCATCAGGGCTTTGACCAGCTTATTTTCGTAATCCACATCGTTGTAAGTACAGCTGATCATCAGCTGGTAGCCCGAACGGCGGCAGCGCAGTTCGAGTTTCTCGGCGAGCGTTGCAAAGAACACGTTCGAGATGTTGGGCACGATGAGTCCCAGCGTCTCGGTTTTGTTTAGCTTAAGACTGCGCGCCGAATGGTTGAGGGTATAGCCGAAGCGCTCGACGTGTTCATTAATTCGGGACTGTGTTTTCACGCTGATCCGATACTGTTCGGCTTTCCCGCTCAGTACCAGCCGCACGGTGGTGACGGATAAATTCAGATCCTTCGCTATCTGTTCAACTGTTTTGGCCATCGCTACGCCTCAATCCTTAACGTACGTAAAAAACTGCTGATAAAGCATACGCATCCTGCCATTACATTTCCTGCTGCATCAGGAGATTAAGCGCCTGCTGCTGGGTCCACAGCATCAGGTACGCCTCATATTTTTGCCTGTGGAAAGCCGCGGTTTCCGGCCGACGGGTGATGATGTCGCCGGCTTTGACCATTTCCCGGGTGGCATCGGTGAGCGTTGCCCATGCACCGCTCGCCACAGCGCCGCAAATGGCCGCGCCGAGAGTGACGGCATCTTCTTCGGCTAAGAGATGAATATCGCAGCCCGTGGCATCGGCATACTCCCGCAGCCAGAGCCGGTTATGGGTGGCTCCTCCACAAATGACAATACGCGACAAGGTGTGCCCGTGATGTTTCAGGGTATCCATAATATGTCGTGTGCCATAGGCTATGGCCTGTAGCGTGGCCAGGTAGAGCCTCGCCAGCGCACGTTCACCGGTTTCTAATGTCAGACCGACCACGCTGCCCCGCGCATCCGGACGCGAACGCGGCGAGCGGTTGCCGTGGTGATCGGCCAGAATGTGCAGGTTGCGGGTGGGATATTTTTCTTCCTGTTCAAGCGCGGCTACCCAGTCGTTGAGCAGCGCCACCGGATGGCGTTGCGCCGCTTCTGCTTTTGCAAACAGGTCTGCGCTGGCTCCGTGCTCGCGCAACGTCCAGTCGACCAGCGCCCCGGCAGCACTTTGCCCGCCTTCCGTCAGCCAGTAGCCCGGCAGCATGGCGCTCCAGTAAGGCCCCCAGACGCCGGGCGTATGGATCTCCGTCTGACTGGCAAGCATATGGCAGTTCGAGGTTCCGCTGATGAGCGCCAGCGTGCCCTCCGGGTGTGAGCCCGTCAGCGCCACGCCACCCGCGTGGGCATCGATCATGCCGCTTGCCACAACCACCTCTTCGGGCAACCCCAGAGCTTGCGCTGCCTGTGGGCTGAGTTTCCCGACGCATTCAGCGACGTCCAGAATAGTATCGGGAATTTTTGTCAGTAAGGTCTCCAGCCCTACCTCCCTGAGCAGCGATTCGCTGAACTGCGCCTCATGCGCAAGGTAGTTCCATTTGCAGGTGAGGGTGCACAGGCTGGCGGCGTCCTGGCCCGTCGCTTTCCAGACCAGAAAATCGGCAAGGTCGAAAAAGCGCCAGGCCTGATTCCATGTTTCAGGATGATGTCGCTGCAACCACAGCAGTTTTGGCAGTTCCATTTCAATACTCACCTCGCCGCCCACGTAGCACAGGGCAGGATCGCGTGTGGCATTGATGCGAACAGTTTCTTCGTGAGCACGATGATCCATCCACATAATGATGTCCTGCGATGCCGGACTGTCGGGGGACACGCTCAGGCCGTTACCCTCAGCATCCAGCGCGACCAGCGAGCAGGTGGCGTCGAAGCCAATCGAACAAATGGCGTCGGGTGAGATCCCAGAGGAGTCGACGGCTTCCCGCACCACCGCGCAAACCTGCTGCCAGATCTCCGCGGAGGACTGTTCCACGCGCGCGTTGCTGGCGTGAAACTGCGAAATCGGACGGGTCGCGAAGCTCAAACGCTCGCCTTGCGCAGAGTAAAGCCCAGCACGAACGCTGGCTGAACCCACATCGACTCCGAGGAAATAGCCGTCACTCATCATGAACTTCCTTATTTTTTACCAAACGGATGTAACAGTTTATCAATTTCAGGGGTGTTGATATTCTGCGCATTGACATATTTCACTGGAATATCAATTTCCTTAGCCACCGTCTGTCCGGAAATCACCGCGTTCAGCGCCTTTATGCCCTGATAACCAATCTGGTACGCGTCCTGCACCACGAAGCCCTGAATCACGCCGTTTTTGAGGAAGTTAATGATGGCTTCGGTGCTGTCAAAACCGATGACTTTCACTTTGCCCTTCAAATTCTGGCTGTCGATCGCGTTCGCAACGCCCAGGGTTGAGCCTTCGTTGGTGGCATAAATACCGGCGATATCCGGGTTGGCCTGAACCATATCAATGGTTTTATCCATCGCCTTTTGCGGGTCGCCATCGCTATATTGCACCGGCAGTACCTGAATATTCGGGTACTTCTCTTTCATTCGCTCGCTGAATCCTTCAGAGCGCTCAATGGCGGACGTCGTTCCGGCTACGTGGGCGATAATACCCACTTTCCCCTTCTGGCCTACCTGCTCCGCCAGCGCATCCGCAGCCTGTGCGCCCGCCTTACGGTTATTGGTGGCGACAAAGCTGGCCGGGATATCGGAGTTCACGCCCGAGTCGAAGGTCACCACTTTGATCCCCCGGCTGTTGGCGGTTTCGACCAGCGGGGCAAGGGCGTTTGCATCAAGCGCGGCCAGCAACAGGCCGTTTGGCTTTTGTGCCATGGTGTTTTCGACTAACTGGATCTGCTCGGCGATTTGCGTTTCATCGGCAGGGCCAACGTAGCTGGTTTTGTCACCCAACTCTTTTGCGGCAGCTTCCGTCCCCATTTTGACCGTCTGCCAGAATTCGTGCTGGTAACCTTTACTGACTACCGGCAGGTTTAAATCTTTTGCCAGCGCGCTGCTGGACAGGATGGCAACGAGCGACAGGGCGCTCAGGATATGGCTGGTTTTCATTATTTTGCTCCGTTGTAGGGTTGGCAGGGCTTGTTGTATCGAGAACCTAACGCATTCTTTTACGTAACGTGTCCAGGTAGACGGCGGCAACGACGACCACGCCCATCGCCACCATCTGCCAGAACTGGGACACGCCCATGAGATTGAGGCCGTTTTTCAGCACGCTCATAATGAACGCGCCTATGATGGTGCCGCCAATCGTGCCCACGCCGCCCATCAGACTGGTACCGCCGATCACTACCGCCGCAATGGCTTCCAGCTCATAACCCACGCCTACGGTTGGCTGGCCTGAATTGAGACGAGAGGCGAGGATCACCCCGGCCACGCCGGTTAACAGGCCGCATAAGGCGTAAACGAAAATTTTCACTCGCTGGACTTTGATCCCGGAAAGATGTGCCGCCGTTTCATTGCTGCCGACAGCGTAGATATAGCGGCCCATCACCGTTTTCTTCAGGATCCACATGGCGATCAGTGCCACGATGACCAGGTAGAACACCGGGTAAGGCAGGACGTCGAACAGGCGACCCTGCGCTAGCAGCTTGAACTGCGGGTAGTCAGAAAAATAAATCGCGCGGCCATCGGTCATCACCATATTGATGCCGCGTACCGACATCATTAAGCCGAGGGTGGCAATAAACGGTGGTATGGTCATTTTGGTGACCAGAAACGCGTTCACATAGCCGCAAAGCCCGCCGGCGAGCACGCCTGCCAGAATACAGACCGGCAGCGGCATACCAAACCCGGCGGCGATGCCCACCGCAACCCCTGAGAACGCCACCACCGATCCGAGCGACAGGTCGATCCCGGCGGTAATAATCACAAAGGTTACGCCAATGGCCATGATGCCAATCACCGCCGTTTGCAAGGCGATAGTCATGATATTTTCAGTATTAAAGAAGAACGGTGAGCTGAAGCTGAAAAACAGAACCAGCAATACCAGGCTAAAAAGAGGTGCCAGACGCATCAGGAGCGCTTTATTTATTTTCATCGTATGACTTCCGCTTTGCGGCGATGGAACGGTAACGGACATGATTAATCCTCCAGCGTGGCGTATTGCATGATTTTTTCCTGGGTGGCGTGCTCAGCCTCTATTTCGCCGGCAATGTGGCCGCTGCGCATCACAAGTATGCGGTCGCACATTCCTAATACTTCCGGCAGTTCGGATGAAATCATGATGATCGATTTACCTTTAGCGACAAGGCGGTTCATTAGTTCATAAATTTCCAGCTTGGCGCCAACATCAATTCCCCGGGTTGGCTCATCAAAAATTAAAATATCGGTATCTTTACAGACCCAGCGGGCAATAATGATCTTCTGTTGATTACCGCCGCTTAAATTCAGTGCCGCCTGTTCCAGATGCGGCGTTTTTATTCGCAGCGCATCCACCAGTTTCTGGCTGGACTCCCGGCAGCGCTTTTCATCGACATTACCCGCGGCGCCGGCGTAGTCCGGGTAATTGCCGAGCATAATGTTCATCTCAACGGAAAGGCCGAGGGCGAGTCCCTCTTTTTTGCGGTCTTCTGTTAAATAGCTGATGCCTTTCTCAATGGCGTCAGCCACGTCTTTAATCCGTGTGGGGGTGCCGTTCAGCGTCAGGGTACCGGCGTCGATCGCATCGGCGCCAAACAGGGCCCGGCCCAGTTCCGTTCGGCCTGCGCCCATTAAGCCAGCGAGGCCGAGGATCTCTCCGCGCCAGAGGGTAAAGTTGATGTCGTGCAGTACACCATTTCGCGTCAGGCCATTCACCTCCAGCACTTTTTCTCTGCGCTGATGCGGCGGGCGTTTTGGGTAGATGTTATCGAGATTGCGGCCAACCATCATGGCGATAAGCTCGCCGATCTGAACCGTTTCATAATCTACGGTGGCGATGTATTGTCCGTCGCGCATGACGGTCGCGCGATCGGCGATCAGCGCCAATTCTTCCAGACGGTGCGAGATGTAGACTATCCCCGTGCCCTGAGCCTTGAGCATCCGCGTGACGTCAAATAAACTCTCGATTTCACTTTCGGTCAGCGCGGCGGTGGGTTCATCCATGATTAGCACTTTGGCATTGACCGAAATCGCTTTGGCAATTTCAACCATCTGCTGCTGGGCTACGGTTAATTCACTGACGCGGGCGTCCGGGGCGATTTTTAAATTCAGCGTGTGCAGTATTTTCTCAACCGCCTGTCGCTGGGCGCGTTTATCTAACTGCCAGCGACTATTTTTGCAGAATTCACGGCCAATAAAGATATTCTCTTCCACGGTTAAATCGGGAAAGAGATTAAATTCCTGATGGATAATCGTAATACCTGCGTGCTGAGCACTTAGCGGATCGCTGAATGATACGGATTGCCCTTCAAAGCGAATTTCACCGGAATCGGGTTGGTAAACACCGGATAATATTTTCATCAGCGTCGATTTGCCGGCACCGTTTTCACCTAACAGGGCATGAACTTCGCCGCGGCGTAAATCGAAATCAACCTGATTCAGCGCCAGCACGCCGGGAAAGCGTTTGGTGATGCGCGTCATCTGAATAAGAGTCTCTGACATTGCAAAATTCCTGTGTTGGAAAGGCAATGAATCACAAGCCACAGTGATTTAGTTATTAAGCTAACTCGACTTAGCTTTCGTCCTTAAAAGCTATTTTAGGGTCATAATTTAGCCAAATCATTTGTATTCAAATTGTGACGTCGTGCAAAGGTATTTTGTTATTTAATTGAATTCAAACGATATGTTTAGATTTTGCTGAATCGTAATACCTGACACTGATCGAATTTTGACCTCTCATCGTGAAACTGCTCACAGATCCTGCACATTTATCTTGTCTCATTTTTAGTGAGAACCCTAAGCTAATTCGAGTTAGCAAATTTCACCGCTTTCCGTTCACGGTGCTGCCCGGGCGCTTTTTCACGGCTATGCTCCTGAGACGGATAGGTTAACCAACGTGAGGAAGGGCTATGAAAACGATAAAAGCGTTACCCCGGATTGGCATTCGACCTGTTATTGACGGCCGCCGAATGGGCGTACGCGAGTCTCTGGAAGAGCAGACCATGAACATGGCGAAAGCCACGGCGGCGCTACTCAGTGAAAAATTACGCCACCCCTGCGGTACGCCCGTAGAGTGCGTAATTGCCGACAGCTGCATTGCCGGAATGGCGGAATCCGCCGCTTGCGAAGAGAAGTTCAGCACGTGCCACGTTGGTCTGACGATCACCATCACCCCCTGCTGGTGTTACGGGAGTGAAACCATTGATATGGATCCGCTGCGCCCGAAAGCGATCTGGGGCTTTAATGGCACCGAGCGTCCGGGGGCGGTATACCTCGCAGCGGCGCTGGCAGCGCATAACCAGAAAGGGATCCCGGCGTTTTCCATCTACGGCCACGATGTACAGGATGCGGGCGACGAGACCATCCCGGCAGACGTTGAGGAAAAATTGTTGCGCTTCGCCCGGGCGGGCCTGGCGGTCGCCAGCATGAAGGGGAAAAGTTATCTGTCGGTGGGCGGTGTCTCAATGGGGATCGCGGGCTCGATTGTCGATCACAACTTCTTTGAATCCTGGCTGGGGATGAAGGTGCAGGCGGTGGATATGACCGAACTGCGTCGCCGCATCGATCATAAGATTTACGACGAACAAGAACTTGAGCTGGCCCTGAGCTGGGCGAAGGCACATTTCCGTTTCGGCGAGGATAAAAACGCAGAGCAGTATCGTCGCAATGAACAGGAAAATGCCGCGATCCTGCGGGAGAGCCTGCTAATGGCGATGTGCATCCGCGACATGATGCAGGGCAACCCTAAACTCGCTGCGATGGGCCGCGTGGAGGAATCGCTGGGCTATAACGCCATTGCGTCCGGTTTCCAGGGGCAGCGCCACTGGACGGATCAGTATCCAAATGGCGATACCGCAGAGGCGCTGCTGAACAGCTCTTTCGACTGGAACGGTATTCGCCAGCCGTTGGTAGTGGCGACGGAAAATGACAGCCTTAACGGGGTAGCGATGCTGTTTGGGCATCTGATGACCGGCACCGCGCAGATTTTTGCTGATGTACGCACCTACTGGTCGCCGGAGTCGGTTGAGCGTGTTACCGGCCAGAAGCTCACTGGACGGGCTGAGCACGGCATTATTCATCTGATCAACTCCGGCTCGGCGGCGCTGGACGGTACAGCGGAGCAGAAAGACGCCGAGGGGAAACCGACCCTGAAACCACACTGGGACATTACTGAGCAGGAAGCCAACGCGTGCCTGGCCGCAACCCACTGGTGTCCGGCGGTGCATGAATACTTCCGCGGGGGCGGTTTCTCATCAAACTTCCTCACCCGGGGTGGCGTGCCATTTACCATGACCCGCGTAAACCTCATCAAGGGTGTGGGTCCGGTATTACAGATAGCGGAAGGCTGGAGTGTTGAGCTGCCGGAACACGTACATGACATTCTGAATAAGCGCACCGATTCAACCTGGCCCACCACCTGGTTTGCCCCACGCCTGACCGGTAAAGGCCCGTTCAGCGACGTCTATTCAGTGATGGCGAATTGGGGCGCTAACCACGGGGTATTAACCGTCGGGCACGTCGGCGCTGATTTCATCACCCTGGCGTCCATGCTGCGCATCCCTGTATGCATGCATAACGTACCGGAGGCGCTGATTTATCGGCCGACGGCCTGGGGCGCTCACGGTATGGATCCGGAAGGGCAGGATTACCGCGCCTGTGAAAATTACGGACCGTTATACAAACATTAATCCGGCCTGCCAGCCTGCTCCGGCGGGCTGGCAGCCTGTGGGGACCGCGATGAAAAAATGTTTTCTGGTTCTCGATTGTGGCGCGACGAACGTGCGCGCCATTGCGCTGGATCCCGAAGGGAATATTGTGGCGCGCGCCGCGGTGGCGAACGAAAGCGAAAGCGCCGCTGAAAATCCGGCCTGGCACCAGTGGTCGCTCGACGCCATCATGCAACGGTTTGCCGTCTGTTGTCAGAAAATCAGCGCAGCGCTGAGCGAGCATCACCTGTGCGGAATGAGTGTGACGACCTTTGGCGTGGATGGCGCACTGGTAGATGAGCGGGGAGAACTGCTTTACCCGATCATTAGCTGGAAGTGCCCGCGAACCGTGCCGGTGATGGAAGCGGTTGCCCGTTCATGCTCCCCGGCAGAACTACAGCAGATCACCGGCGTTGGGCAGTTTAGTTTTAACACGTTGTATAAGCTAGGCTGGCTTCAGGACAACCATCCCGATCTGTTACAGCGTGCTCACGCCTGGCTTTTTATCTCCTCGCTAATCAACCATCGCCTGACCGGAAAGATGACGACCGATCTCACGATGGCCGGTACCAGTCAGATGTTCGATCTGCATCAGCAGCGCTTCAGTGAAACGATCTTAAGCAAGATCGGCGTGCCTCATTCCCTTTTCCCGCCGCTGGTTTCCCCCGGAGAAAGGATTGGTGAATTGCGGCCCGACGCTGCATCCAGGCTCGGATTGCCTTGCGGAGTGCCGGTGATCTCCGCCGGGCACGACACGCAGTTTGCCCTTTTTGGCGCCGGGGCGGGAATTAATGAGCCAGTTCTCTCTTCGGGTACCTGGGAGATTTTAATGGCGCGCACCTCGCAGGTTGATACCGCTTTACTGGGGCAATACCCGGGTGCGACCTGCGAACTGGATAGCCGGACGGGGCTCTATAATCCGGGAATGCAATATCTGGCGTCTGGCGTACTGGAGTGGATCCGCGCGCTGTTCTGGTCGCCTGGTACCGACTGGGACACTATTCTGGCTCAGGCGGCGGCAATTCCGAACGGCGCGGATGGCGTCACGATGAATACCCAACTGCTCGATTCTCCACTCGCCGGCTGGCAGGGCGTTACGCTCACCACAACGCCAGCCCATTTTTACCGCGCAGCCCTGGAAGGACTCACGGTGCATCTGCAAGAAAAATGCCTGGCGCTGGAGGCGATCGCGCAATTTAAGGCGCGTGAACTCCTGCTGGTGGGGGGAGGTAGCCGCAATATGCTGTGGAATCAGCTCAAGTCCAATGCGCTTGGGATCCCGGTGAAGGTTCTTGAAGAGGCTGATACGACCGTGCTGGGGGCGTCTTTGTACGGATGGTGGGGCGTCGGAGAAACGGCCAGCGCTGAGGCTGCTCGCGATCGGGTCCACTATCGTTACCGTTATTTCTATCCTGAGGAGCAACCTTGTGCTTAAAACGATATCCCCTCTGATTTCACCCGAGCTGCTGAAAACGCTGGCAGAAATGGGTCATGGTGACGAGATTATTTTTGCAGATGCTCACTTTCCCGCGCACAGCCTGGGGCCAAAGACGATCCGCGCAGATGGCCTGCTCATCAGCGATTTGCTGGCCGCGGTGATACCGCTGTTTGAACTGGACAGCTATGCGCCACCGCTGGTGATGATGGCCCCTGTCGACGGGGATACGCTCGATATACAGGTAGAAGCGCGCTATCGCAACGCACTCTTTGGTGAGGCGGAAGGGGAGGGGATTACGCGTATTGACCGTTATGCGTTTTATGCGCGGGCACAGAAAGCGTACGCCATCGTGGTGACGGGCGAGACCGCGAAATACGGCAATATACTGTTAAAGAAAGGGGTTACGCCGTACCCATAAAAAAACGCCGGGCTAAACCCGGCGTTTTTACATCAGTCTTCTTACCAGACGTAAGTCAGCAGGTGTTGTGAATCTGGCACCATGAAGTCTACGGACATCATCACGGACAGGGAGGTGATGGCGACAATCGAGAACACAAACAGCTTGCGTGCCCAGACCTTGTCATCTTCCACTTTATAACCGCGCAGGGCCATGCCGAGCCACCATACGCTCACCGCAGCTGCTACCACCAGATATTTATATCCGGCGTAACCGCCCAGAGAGAGCATCAGCGTTGCCACGGCAAAAGCGATGATGTAGAGCGTGATGTGGTTCTTGGCAACCGAAATGCCTTTCACGACCGGCAGAACCGGAATGTTCGCCGCCTGATAATCCTTAAAGCGGAAAATCGCGATGGCGTAGGAGTGCGGCATCTGCCACAGGCTAAAGATAGCCAGCAAGATGAGCGCACCGCTGTCGAACTCGTTCGTGACGGCGCAGTAGCCAATCACCGGCGGCGCCGCGCCGGAGAGAGAACCAATCAGCGTGCCGTAGACGGAGTGACGTTTCATATACAGGCTGTAGACGCCCACATATACCACGAACCCCATCACCCCCAGCCAGCAGGCCAGCGGGTTAGCACCAAACCACAGCAGCATAAAGCCAGCAATACCCAGCAAGGTGGCGTACACCAGCGAGACGGAAGGAGCAATCAGGCCTTTAACCAGCACCCGATTTTTGGTCCTTTCCATCTTCTTGTCGATATCCATGTCGATGTAGTTGTTAAATACACAACCGGACGCAACCACCAGTGACACACCGACCAGCGTGTAAATAAAGAGGGTGTAATCAATGCTGCCTTTAGAGGCCAGCAGGAACCCTCCGATTACGGAGATCAGGTTGCCAAAGATGATGCCTGGTTTCGTGACTTGCAGGTATTGCTTAAACATACTCGCCGCTCTTAGTGAACCATCATGTTGTAGTTAAGGTTCCACATAATCCAGATGGAACCGACTACCAGGATAGCGATGATAATCACGGTAAAGATAAAGGCCGTCATGTTCCAGCCTTCATCGGACTTGGTGTTCATGTGCAGGAAGCAAACCAGATGCACCAGAATCTGAATCACCGCGGTCACCAGGATTGCGCCCAGGATAACCGGCTTAGATGCAGAACCGTTCATCACCATCCAGAACGGGATCACCGTCAGAATGATCGACAGGATGAAACCTGTCATGTAGGTTTTTACGCTGCCGTGGGAAGCGCCATGATCGTTAGAATGACTCATTACATCGCCCCCATCAGATAGACAACAGAGAACACACAGATCCATACCACGTCCAGGAAGTGCCAGAACAGGCTCAGGCACATAATACGGGTACGGTTAGTACTGGTCAGGCCGCGACGGGAGATCTGGAACATCAGCACCGCCATCCAGATCAGACCCGAGGTCACGTGCAGACCGTGGGTGCCTACCAGCGCGAAGAACGCTGACAGGAAGCCGCTACGATCCGGGCCGAAACCTTCCATGATCAGGTGATGGAATTCATAGATTTCCATCCCGATAAAGCCAGCACCAAACAGCCAGGTCAACGCCAGCCAGGAGACAACCTGGCTCTTGTTGTTTTTGTACATGGCGATAGCCGCCATGCCGTAGGTGATGGAGCTGAATAACAGCAGTGCGGTTTCAACCAGAACGAACGGCAGTTCAAAGATGTCCTTACCGGTCGGGCCGCCCGCTGTGCCGTTCACCAGAACGGCATAGGTTGCGAACAGACAGCAGAACAGGATGCAGTCGCTCATCAGGTAGATCCAGAAACCGAAGACTTTCGTCGGTCCTGTATCATGGTGCGCATGTTCATGCGCGTGGGCAGTTGAGTGCGCCAGAGTATCAGTTGCCATTTTTCAGCCCCGCTTTAGAAATCTCGTCAAAATGCTGGTTTTCCAGCTTTTCAACTTCACGGACTGGTACGTAGTAGTCCACGTCCTCGTCAAAGCTCTTCACAATCCAGCTGATTACGATGCCAGCGAAGCCAACAATCGCCATCCACCAGATGTGCCAGATCATTGCGAAACCAAATACCGTTGCGAAAGCGGCAATAACCATGCCCGCGGCGCTGTTTTTCGGCATATGGATCTCTTCGTAATGCTCAGGTTGCTTGTACGCTTCACCTTTTTCTTTCATTTCCCAGAATGCATCACGCTCGTGAATGTGCGGCACTACGGCAAAGTTATAGAACGGAGGCGGAGAAGAGGTCGCCCACTCCAGCGTACGGCCACCCCATGGGTCACCGGTCAGGTCGCGGTTCAGGTTACGGTCACGGATAGACACGTAGTACTGAATCAGCTGGCACAGAATACCGCAGGCAATCAGCGCTGCGCCGCCCGCTGCAACCATCAGCATTGGGTGGAACTGCGGATCGATCTGCTGGCTCAGACGACGGGTCATCCCCATGAAGCCCAGCACGTACAGCGGCATAAACGCCACGAAGAAGCCGATGATCCAGAACCAGAACGCGCGTTTACCCCATTTTTCGTTCAGGGTGAAACCGAACGCTTTTGGCCACCAGTAGGTCACACCAGCGAAGCAGCCGAAGACCACGCCACCGATGATAACGTTATGGAAGTGCGCAATCAGGAACAGACTGTTGTGCAGAACGAAGTCAGCACCTGGTACCGCCAGCAGTACGCCGGTCATCCCACCTACGGAGAAGGTCACGATGAAGCCGATGGTCCACAGCATAGCTGAGTGGAACACGATACGACCCTGGTACATGGTGAACAGCCAGTTGAAGATCTTAACCCCGGTCGGGATCGCGATAATCATGGTGGTAATACCGAAGAAGGCGTTTACGTTGGCACCCGCACCCATGGTGAAGAAGTGGTGCAGCCAGACGATGAACGACAGGACGGTAATACATACGGTTGCCCACACCAGAGAGGTGTAACCAAACAGGCGTTTGCGCGAGAAGGTTGCCGCGATTTCGGAGAACACACCGAACACCGGCAGAACCAGGATGTACACTTCCGGGTGACCCCAGGCCCAAATCAGGTTGATGTACATCATCATGTTGCCACCCATATCATTCGTGAAGAAATGGGTACCCAGATAGCGATCCAGGGTCAGCAGCGCGATGGTGACGGTCAGAATTGGGAACGACGCGATAATCAGGACGTTGGCGCACAGAGATGCCCAGGTAAATACTGGCATCTTGAACATCGTCATACCTGGTGCACGCATCTTCAGGATGGTCACGAAGAAGTTAATACCGGTCAGGGTGGTACCGACACCGGAGAGCTGAAGCGCCCAAATCCAGTAGTCAACGCCCACGCCCGGACTGTACTCAATTCCCGACAGCGGCGGGTAGGCCAGCCAGCCAGTCTGAGCAAATTCGCCCACACCCAGTGACAGGTTAACCAGGATAACGCCGACAACCGTGAACCAGAAGCTCAGGTTGTTCAGGAACGGGAACGCAACGTCGCGCGCGCCGATTTGCAGCGGAACGACCACGTTCATCAGACCGATTACCAGCGGCATCGCCACGAAGAAGATCATGATAACGCCGTGGGCGGTAAAGATCTGATCGTAGTGGTGCGGTGGCAGGAAGCCGGCTTCGCCCGCAGACGCAAGCGCCTGCTGGCTACGCATCATGATTGCATCCGCAAAGCCACGAATTAACATGACGATACCGACGATGCAGTACATGATACCGAGTTTTTTGTGGTCAACCGAAGTCAGCCACTCATTCCACAGGTAGCTCCACTTACCGAAGTAAGTGATCAGGCCAACTAAGGCCGCGCCACCAATGATAATTGCAGCCACCGTAACCATAATAATCGGTTCATGGTAGGGCACTGCATCCAGTGTCAATTTTCCGAACATTTTCTTCCTCGGCCCCTTAGTGAGCGGTTTCCGCGTGGCTCATGTCCATGCCTTCCATACCCTGGTGCGTGTTGTGCTCGCCTTCAGGCTGGGTCATGTCCATGCTCATGCCGTGATCCATAAATTTGCCAATAACGTCTTTGAACAGATTCGGTTTCACGTTAGAGAAGTACTCCACCTTGTTGTATTCGCTAGGTGCAGCCACTTTTTCGAACGCCGCCATGTCAGACATGGTGTTTGGAGACTGCTTCGCTTTTGCAACCCACTGGTCGAAAGTCGCGCGGTCTGGCGTAGCGATAGCTTTGAACTTCATACCCGAGAAGCCCGGGCCACTATAGCTGGCGGAGATACCGTCGTAGGTGCCTGCTTCATTCGCGATCAGGTGCAGGTTAGTCTGCATACCGGCCATCGCGTAAATCTGGCTGCCCAGACGTGGGATGAAGAAGGAGTTCATTACGGAGTTGGAGGTCACTTTGAACTGAACCGGAGTGTTCGCCGGGAAGGCGATTTCATTCACGGTAGCAATGCCCTGTTCTGGATAGATGAAGAACCATTTCCAGTCCATGGAGACCACTTCAATGGTAATAGGTTTTTCATCGTGAACCAGCGGTTTGCTCGGCTCAAGTGCGTGAGTGGTTTTCCAGGTCAGTACAGCAAGGAACAGGATGATCAGAATAGGTACCGTCCAGACCACAGCTTCCACTTTATTGGAGTGTGACCAGTTAGGGCTATACTTCGCATCTTTATTGCTCGCACGATACTTCCAGGCGAAACCAACAGCCATCAAGATGGCAGGAATAACCACAATCAACATCAGGCCAAAAGCCGTCAGTATCAATGAACGTTGTTCCAGTCCAATCTGTCCTTTGGGGTCTAGTAGTGCAGAATCGCAGCCACTGAGTAATACAGTGCCTGCGAATAATGACAACCATCCCAAACTTTTATTGTATTTCCTGAGTCTCATTTAACGACCTCAATTCCACGGGAGTCTGGTGGCGTTTAAAGTGTGGGGGCATTTTACGGGAAGGTTACATTACTGTAAACATCATTAGGCCTGTGTCAGGAAGGTGTTACCGGGTTCTGCCGCACATGTCACAAGTGTTGCAAATTATGTCGCGTTTTCCGGGGGAAGCCGCACGGAGCGGGCGTTATAACGAAAGGGTGCCCCAGCATACCGCAAAAGGGACAATTGGTATAACCATTGTGAAAAATACACAAATAATTAACAATTAATTATCAATAAAAAGACAACTAAAAAACGAAAATTCAATCTTTCGAATGCTGAATCGTTTAACGGAAAATAGCGTAGCGAAATAAGCTCCAATAATTTCCGAATGCTATCCCGCACAAAACAACAAATATTTTTTTTGCCGATGGCGGTTATTTCGCCGTTATAATTTCGTGTCGTTATTACAACGGGAAATAACCTTTCGCTTTTTACTTCATGTCATCTGCGTTTTCCGCAATGACATGAAATCCAGCATCCCACCGGTCAGGATACCCACGATGGCGAGTAACACCCCTGCATCAAGCAGCTGGGTTTCAAACGGAAGCGACAAGGTGGTCGTCGCATTCAAGATGAGTACCGCGAGCCACACTACCAGCGCAAGACAACCAGCCATCAGCAGACGCAGGGCAAACCGATAGGCAGCCTGATATTCCGTGCGCGGCATGAAGTGTTCCGTCCGCTGGGTATATTCCAGCGTCTGGCGACAGACCAGCAGCAATAAAATCCCCGGCACCGCCGCCACCACCGAGAAGAGATAAAACGTCGGCCAGCCGTGAGCTTCAACAAACCAGCCCGCGACGGGGCCAACGTATACGCGCCCGACGGCAGAAAGGGCAGACAGTAGCGCAAATTGGGTGGCGGAAAATGACTTATTACACAGCGTCATCAGCAGGGCGACAAATGCCGCAGTGCCCATACCGCCACACAGGTTTTCAAAGAATACCGCCGTCGCCATGCTGATCATATGCTTGTCGGTGATCGACAGCAGCCAGTAACCGGCATTCGATGCGCCCTGAAGGATGCCGAAGATCAGCAGAGCGCGGAACAGCGTCAGGCGCTGCATCAATACACCGCCGTACAGCGCGCCGACGATCGTGGCAAACAGCCCCAGGGTTTTGTTCACCACGCCGACTTCGCCCGCATCAAACCCGACGCCGCGGATCAGGAAGGTGGTGGTCAGACTCATGGCGAAAGCGTCGCCAAGCTTATAAAGGACAATCAGCAGCAGGATCAGCCAGGCATTATTGCGACCAAAGAAATCGCGGAGCGGTGCGGCGACGGCCTGCTCCAGCGAGCGGGGGACCGGAATCACATCGCTCGGTTCAGGCGCGAATAGCGTGGCAATAATGCAGGGGATCAGCAGAGCGGCCATCAGCCAGTACATTCCCTGCCAGCCGAGATAGCGGTCGGCAAGCCAGAGGGCCAGCCCGCCGGAAACCAGCATACCCAGGCGGTAGCCAAGCACGCTGATTGCCGCACCGGCGCCACGCTCTTCTGCTGGCAGGACGTCCGTCTTCCAGGCGTCAAAAACAATGTCCTGCGAAGCGGAGCAGAAGGCGATGACCACCGCAAGCGCGGCCATCCAGCGCAGCTGTGTTGACGGCTCAAGGAAACCCATTGCGGCAATGGCCAGCAACAGCAGCACCTGCGTCATCACTAACCAGCCGCGACGGCGCCCGAGGAACGGTGGGGTATAGCGATCCATCACCGGCGACCACAGGAACTTAAAGACGTAAGCCTGGCCGACGAGCGAGAAGAAACCAATGGTTTTAAGATCGATGTTCTCAACCGTCATCCACGCCTGTAACGTGCCGGAGGTGAGCGCAAGGGGTAAACCGGAGGCGAAACCAAGGATCAGCAGAATAGCTGATTTCGGTTGCTGGAAAATACGTAAGTAGTGACTGGACATGTTCTTATGAACTGACCCGGTGAAGCACCGGGTCAGTCAGCAGGATTAACGGGCGTTCTGCTTGATGAAGTCGTGAATGCTGGTGTCCTGTGCCATGTCGGCAATGGTGTCAGTCAGCACACTGTTAACCGCGTCAGCGATATTTTTGTTGGAGGCCTGGAATGCGCCTTCAACGGAATAGCTTGCACGGTAGTTTTTGTTCATTTTATTGCCGTTCTTCGCGGTAGCAATGATGGCGATATCGGCTTTGGTCGCAATGTTGTAGCGAACGTTACCCTGGGAGACGTCAGCGTACAGGTTGTTCACGATGATTTGCAGATCAACCGCGCCGCTTGGGCCAATCATGTAGCCACGGGAGGTCATCTGTTTTTCCAGCACTTCCTGCAACAGGAAGCGCAGGTCGCGGGAGGCGGTCAGCGTGACCTGCTGGTTGTCGCGAGTCACTTTCGCCAGCGCCTGGTCCTGACGCTGATCGGCGCCATTAATGCTGACTGTGACGCCCATCAGGCTTGGATCCTGCTGAGGCAGGGTAATTTTTGGTGAAACGTCAATGGTCGTCGGCGGAGTCGCGCAGCCGGCGAGCATAAAGAGTGCTACCAACGGAAAGAAGAGTTTTTTTAACATTTTCGGGTTCTCAACGAATCGTAAGCAAAGAGAGAAAAATTGCCGCCATCATAACATCGCTAACGGCCAGGGGAAGTGGTCAACGCATGTAAATTCATCGCCTTGTCCGAAAACTGACCACCTTTCCGCTTTTCTCTGCCTGTAAGTGACAAAACGTATGAACCTCATAGTGAACTTCATTCGTTTGGATGAGAAAATCAGACGAAAGCTAAATATTTGTTGTCAAGGTGTAATGGAACCGGTAAAAGCGGCTAATATTTAAAGGGATGGGTGACACCTTAGCGTTGTCGGAGGAGTGATTTCATGATGATACGTGAACAGATAGAAGAAAAATTAAGGGCAGCGTTCAACCCTGTGTTTCTCGAAGTTGTCGACGAAAGCTATCGTCATAACGTGCCGGCAGGTTCTGAAAGCCACTTTAAAGTGGTTCTGGTCAGCGATCGCTTCACGGGAGAACGTTTCCTGAACCGACACCGCTTGATCTACAGCACCTTGACGGAAGAACTCTCCACAACCGTACATGCGCTGGCGCTGCATACCTACACCATTAAGGAATGGGAAGGGCTACAGGATACGGTATTCGCATCACCGCCTTGTCGGGGTGCAGGCACCATCGCCTGATAAATCGGATTTGCAACCGCCGGAGTTTTTCCAGTATGTTGCTTACAGATTTCGTCAAAACGGCCTTCAGGCCGTTTTGTTTTGTCTGAGTTTTGAGCGGATGGCGCGTTTTTAAGGCTAAAAATAGCCTTAAAGTGTGAAAAAAGCCGCAGCAACATGCTCCAACCGTTCTCGACTCACCTAAGTGATGCCGCTATAATGCCGCGTCTTATTGAATGTCTTCGGGATGATTCTGGCGACAGGGAATGTGAATCTGCACATAAGAGAGCATCCCGGTATAACAGACAGATTCAGAGTTGACCGAGCACTGTGATTTTTTTGAGGTAACAAGATGCAAGTTTCAGTTGAAACCACTCAAGGCCTTGGCCGCCGTGTAACGATTACTATCGCTGCTGACAGCATCGAAACTGCTGTGAAAAGCGAGCTGGTCAACGTAGCAAAAAAAGTAC
Organism: Enterobacter cloacae complex sp. ECL72; assembly: GCF_019056635.1. Classification (NCBI taxonomy): domain Bacteria; kingdom Pseudomonadati; phylum Pseudomonadota; class Gammaproteobacteria; order Enterobacterales; family Enterobacteriaceae; genus Enterobacter; species Enterobacter cloacae complex sp. ECL72. The sequence goes on from NZ_CP077659.1 coordinate 559,758, forward strand.
GTATTGACGGCTTCCGCAAGGGCAAAGTACCAATGAATGTTGTTGCTCAGCGTTATGGCGCTTCCGTGCGTCAAGATGTGCTGGGTGAACTGATGAGCCGCAACTTTATCGACGCGATCATCAAAGAAAAAATCAATCCAGCCGGCGCGCCGAACTACGTTCCAGGTGAATACAAGCAGGGCGAAGACTTCACCTACTCCGTAGAGTTCGAAGTGTACCCGGAAGTTGAGCTGAAAGGTCTGGAATCTATCGAAGTTGAAAAACCGATCGTTTCCGTGACTGACGAAGACGTTGACGGCATGCTGGATACCCTGCGCAAGCAGCAGGCGAACTGGAAAGAGAAAGAAGGCGCTGTTGACGCGGAAGACCGCGTAACCATCGACTTCACCGGTTCTGTAGACGGCGAAGAGTTCGAAGGCGGTAAAGCGTCTGACTTCGTACTGGCGATGGGCCAGGGTCGTATGATCCCAGGCTTCGAAGACGGTATCAAAGGCCACAAAGCGGGCGAAGAGTTCACCATTGACGTGACCTTCCCTGAAGAATACCACGCTGAAAACCTGAAAGGTAAAGCAGCGAAGTTCGTTATCAACCTGAAGAAAGTGGAAGAGCGCGAACTGCCAGAACTGACTGAAGAATTCATCAAGCGTTTCGGCGTGGAAGATGGTTCTGTTGCGGGCCTGCGTACCGAAGTGCGTAAAAACATGGAGCGCGAGCTGAACGGCGCTGTACGTAACCGCGTGAAGTCTCAGGCGATTGAAGGTCTGGTGAAAGCGAACGACATCGACGTTCCTGCTGCCCTGATCGACAGCGAAATCGACGTTCTGCGCCGTCAGGCTGCACAGCGCTTCGGTGGCAACCAGCAGCAAGCGATGGAACTGCCACGCGAGCTGTTCGAAGAGCAAGCGAAACGTCGCGTTGTTGTCGGCCTGCTGCTGGGCGAAGTGATTCGTACCCACGAGCTGAAAGCTGACGAAGAGCGTGTGAAAGGCCTGATCGAAGAGATGGCTTCTGCATACGAAGACCCATCAGAAGTGATCGAGTTCTACGGTAAGAACAAAGAGCTGATGGACAACATGCGCAACGTCGCACTGGAAGAGCAGGCTGTTGAAGCGGTACTGGCGAAAGCGAAAGTGACCGAAAAAGAGACCTCTTTCACCGAACTGATGAACCAGCAGGCGTAATTTCGCCCCGACGGTTTAAAGTTTGAACAAAAAACCCGTTGCCCTCCGGCGACGGGTTTTTTTTATCACAGCTTTAGTCCTGGAAGGGTGCTAAAACGCCCTTTCAGTGTTAGCGTTACAACAAAACGTTGTTATGCTTGAAATAGGGCATGACGACCCCCATTAGTATGTAATCACGATGATTGAGACTGGCTGATAATCCGTCCATAAGGTTACAATCAGTACAGCAGGTGTTTTCAATTTTGAACCAGGAGACGGAAATGTCATACAGTGGCGAACGAGATAACTTTGCACCCCATATGGCGCTGGTGCCAATGGTTATTGAACAGACCTCACGCGGTGAGCGTTCTTTCGATATCTATTCCCGTCTGCTCAAGGAACGCGTTATCTTTCTGACCGGCCAGGTGGAAGACCATATGGCTAACCTGATCGTGGCGCAGATGCTGTTCCTGGAAGCGGAAAACCCGGAAAAAGACATTTACCTGTACATCAACTCGCCAGGCGGTGTGATTACGGCGGGCATGTCAATTTATGACACCATGCAATTCATCAAGCCGGATGTCAGCACCATCTGTATGGGGCAGGCGGCGTCCATGGGTGCTTTCCTGTTAACCGCAGGGGCGAAAGGTAAGCGTTTCTGCCTGCCTAACTCCCGCGTGATGATTCACCAGCCGCTGGGTGGTTACCAGGGCCAGGCGACGGATATTGAAATCCACGCCCGAGAAATTCTGAAAGTAAAAGCGCGCATGAATGAACTTATGGCGCAGCATACGGGTCAACCTCTCGAGCAGATCGAGCGCGATACCGAGCGCGATCGCTTCCTCTCTGCACCAGAGGCAGTTGAGTACGGCTTAGTCGACTCCATTTTGACCCATCGTAATTGATGCCCGCGACGCGAGTGTGCCGCTATACTAAGGTAGGGCGGAACGTTGCCTGTAAGCAGCTTGCGTCTGAGAATGGCATTTGCGTCGTCATGTGCGGCACATAGAACTTAAAAAGAGGTTTGGACTCATGACAGATAAACGCAAAGATGGTTCGGGCAAACTGCTGTACTGCTCTTTTTGCGGCAAAAGCCAGCATGAAGTGCGTAAACTGATTGCCGGGCCGTCCGTGTATATCTGCGACGAATGCGTCGATTTATGTAACGACATCATTCGCGAAGAGATTAAAGAAGTCGCGCCGCACCGTGAGCGCAGCGCGTTACCAACGCCACACGAGATTCGCCACCACCTGGACGACTATGTCATTGGTCAGGAGCAGGCGAAAAAAGTGCTGGCGGTGGCGGTATACAACCACTACAAACGTCTGCGTAACGGCGATACCAGCAATGGCGTAGAGCTGGGCAAAAGTAACATTCTGCTGATCGGGCCTACGGGTTCTGGTAAAACCCTGCTGGCGGAAACGCTGGCGCGCCTGCTGGATGTTCCGTTCACCATGGCGGATGCCACCACCCTGACCGAAGCCGGTTATGTGGGTGAAGACGTTGAAAATATTATCCAGAAGCTGCTCCAGAAGTGCGATTACGACGTACAGAAAGCCCAGCGCGGGATCGTCTATATCGATGAGATCGACAAAATCTCCCGTAAATCAGACAACCCGTCGATCACTCGTGACGTCTCGGGCGAGGGCGTGCAGCAGGCGCTGCTGAAGCTGATTGAAGGTACGGTTGCGGCTGTTCCACCGCAGGGTGGACGTAAACATCCGCAGCAGGAATTCTTGCAGGTTGATACCTCCAAGATCCTGTTTATCTGTGGTGGTGCGTTTGCAGGCCTGGATAAAGTGATCTCTCACCGTGTGGAAACCGGCTCCGGCATTGGTTTTGGCGCAACGGTGAAAGCCACGTCTGAAAAACCAAACGAAGGCCAGCTGCTGGCGCAGGTTGAACCGGAAGATCTGATCAAATTCGGTTTGATTCCGGAATTTATCGGCCGTCTGCCGGTTGTGGCGACCCTGAACGAACTGAGCGAAGACGCGCTGATTCAGATCCTGAAAGAGCCGAAAAACGCGCTGACCAAGCAGTATCAGGCGCTGTTTAATCTGGAAGGCGTTGAGCTGGAATTCCGTGACGAAGCACTGGACGCGATTGCCAAGAAAGCGATGGCGCGTAAAACCGGTGCCCGTGGCCTGCGTTCTATCGTAGAAGCAGCATTGCTCGACACGATGTACGATCTTCCTTCTATGGAAGACGTTGAAAAAGTCGTGATCGACGAGTCCGTCATTGGTGGCCAGTCCAAGCCGTTACTGATTTACGGTAAACCGGAAGCGCAGCAGGCATCTGGCGAATAATTCACCATTTCATACAATCAGTTAATCAAAAAGGGGGGATTTTATCTCCCCTTTACTTTTTCCGTATTCATGGCGTTGAATGTATGGGAAACATCCCCATATACTGGATTACATGTTAATGGTTGTGTGAAGCACAGTTACATGACCAGTTTACCTGGCGGACACTAAACTAAGAGAGAGCTCTATGAATCCTGAGCGTTCTGAACGCATTGAAATCCCCGTATTGCCGTTGCGCGATGTGGTGGTTTATCCGCACATGGTCATACCCTTATTTGTAGGGCGGGAAAAATCTATCCGTTGCCTCGAAGCCGCCATGGATCATGATAAAAAAATCATGTTGGTCGCGCAGAAGGAAGCATCAACGGATGAGCCGGGTGTAAACGATCTTTTCACCGTCGGGACCGTGGCCTCTATTTTGCAGATGCTGAAGCTGCCAGACGGCACCGTGAAGGTGCTGGTGGAAGGCTTACAGCGTGCGCGTATTACCACTCTGTCAGACGATGGCGAGCACTTCTCTGCGAAGGCAGAGTACCTTGATTCACCGGAACTTGATGAGCGCGAACAGGAAGTGCTGGTACGCACCGCGATCAGCCAGTTCGAAGGCTACATCAAGCTGAATAAGAAAATCCCACCTGAAGTGCTGACGTCGCTGAACAGCATCGACGATCCTGCACGTCTGGCGGATACCATCGCTGCGCACATGCCGCTGAAGCTTGCTGACAAACAGTCCGTGCTGGAAATGTCCGACGTTAACGAACGTCTGGAATACCTGATGGCGATGATGGAGTCTGAGATCGATCTGCTCCAGGTTGAGAAGCGCATTCGCAACCGCGTCAAAAAGCAGATGGAAAAATCGCAGCGTGAGTACTATCTGAACGAGCAAATGAAAGCCATTCAGAAAGAGCTCGGCGAGATGGACGATGCGCCGGATGAAAACGAAGCGCTGAAGCGTAAGATCGACGCGGCGAAGATGCCGAAAGAGGCGAAAGAGAAAGCCGAAGCTGAGTTGCAGAAGCTGAAAATGATGTCTCCGATGTCGGCAGAGGCGACCGTCGTGCGCGGCTATATTGAGTGGATGGTGCAGGTTCCGTGGAATGCCCGCAGCAAGGTCAAAAAAGACCTGCGTCAGGCGCAGGAAATCCTCGATACCGACCACTACGGCCTGGAACGCGTGAAAGACCGCATTCTTGAGTACCTCGCGGTACAGAGCCGTGTGAACAAAATCAAAGGTCCAATTCTGTGCCTGGTAGGGCCTCCAGGCGTGGGTAAAACCTCTCTGGGCCAGTCCATCGCCAAAGCGACCGGACGTAAGTATATCCGTATGGCGCTGGGCGGCGTACGCGATGAAGCGGAAATCCGCGGTCACCGCCGTACCTACATCGGTTCTATGCCGGGCAAGCTGATCCAGAAGATGGCGAAAGTGGGAGTTAAAAACCCGCTGTTCCTGCTCGATGAGATCGACAAAATGTCTTCGGACATGCGTGGCGATCCGGCGTCGGCGCTGCTGGAAGTGCTTGATCCAGAACAGAACGTGGCGTTCAGCGATCACTACCTGGAAGTGGACTACGACCTGAGCGATGTGATGTTCGTGGCGACCTCCAACTCCATGAACATTCCGGCCCCGCTGCTGGACCGTATGGAAGTGATCCGTCTCTCCGGTTATACCGAAGATGAGAAGCTGAACATTGCTAAGCAGCACCTGCTGCCGAAACAGATTGAGCGTAACGCGCTGAAAGCCAACGAGCTGACCGTCGAGGACAGCGCGATTATTGGCATCATTCGCTATTACACCCGTGAAGCGGGCGTTCGTAGCCTCGAGCGTGAGATCTCTAAGCTGTGCCGTAAGGCGGTGAAACAGCTGCTGCTGGATAAGAGCCTGAAGCACATTGTGATTAACGGCGACAATCTGCATGCTTACCTTGGCGTTCAGCGCTTCGACTACGGTCGTGCGGACAACGAAAACCGCGTTGGTCAGGTGACCGGTCTGGCATGGACGGAAGTGGGCGGCGATCTGCTGACCATCGAAACCGCCTGTGTCCCGGGCAAAGGCAAGCTGACCTACACCGGTTCACTGGGTGAAGTGATGCAGGAGTCCATCCAGGCGGCGCTGACCGTGGTGCGCGCGCGTGCGGAAAAACTGGGTATCAACCCGGATTTCTACGAAAAACGCGACATTCACGTTCACGTTCCGGAAGGGGCGACGCCGAAAGATGGCCCAAGCGCGGGTATTGCCATGTGTACGGCGCTGGTTTCCTGCCTGACAGGGAACCCGGTTCGTGCTGATGTGGCCATGACCGGTGAAATTACGCTGCGTGGTCAGGTACTGCCTATCGGCGGGTTAAAAGAAAAACTGCTGGCGGCACACCGCGGTGGGATCAAAACCGTATTGATCCCTTACGAAAATAAACGCGATCTGGAAGAGATTCCGGACAACGTTATTGCCGATTTGCAGATCCATCCGGTGAAACGCATTGAGGAAGTTCTGACTCTCGCACTGCAAAATGAACCGTCCGGAATGCAGGTTGTAACCGCAAAATAGTGACCTCGCGCAAAGAGCGCCAATAAAAACAAGGCTGGTAAGTCATTTCGTACTTGCCAGCCTTTTTTTGTATAGCTAATTTAGATTGCTGATTGGGTTAGCCATCAACAACGGGTGTTGTAAGGTCATAGCAGGACTGATATAACTGCTGCGCGGTCGCGCTGTGAAGGATTCAGGTGCGATATAAATTATAAAGAGAGGAAGAGAACAGTGAATAAATCTCAACTGATTGACAAAATTGCTGCGGGTGCTGATATTTCTAAAGCTGCAGCGGGACGTGCTTTAGATGCTTTAATTGCTTCTGTTACTGAATCTCTGCAAGCTGGGGACGACGTTGCACTGGTAGGCTTCGGTACTTTTGCGGTTAAAGAGCGTGCAGCCCGTACTGGCCGCAACCCTCAGACCGGTAAAGAGATCACCATTGCTGCCGCTAAAGTGCCGGGTTTCCGTGCAGGTAAAGCGCTGAAAGACGCAGTAAACTGATTGCTTTCCCGCTCCAGGGAAGCTGAAAAGTACAAGGGCGCATCGTTTGATGTGCCTTTTTTGTTTGTCCAGACCTGATTTGTGCGAGTTTATGCGAGTTGTGGGCTGACAATTGCCCTGTTTTCTTGTCACAATACGCCTTTACGCGCGACGGTCAGGATTTTCCGTCAGCGTCAGGTAACCAGTCACCTACAGCGGAGTGTTGTTACACCATGATGGACAGCTTACGCACGGCTGCTAACAGTCTCGTGCTCAAGATTATTTTCGGTATCATTATCGTGTCGTTCATATTGACCGGTGTGAGTAGTTACCTCATCGGCGGTGGCGCGAACTACGCCGCAAAAGTGAATGGCCAGGAAATTAGCCGTGGGCAGTTCGAGAACGCTTTTGCTGGTGAACGTAACCGCATGCAGCAACAGCTGGGCGACCAATACTCTGAACTTGCAGCCAACGAAGGCTATATGAAAAACCTGCGTCAGCAGACGCTGAACCGCCTTATCGACGAAGCGCTGCTGGATCAGTACGCGAAAAGCCTGGGTCTGGGCATCAGCGATGAGCAGGTTAAAAAAGCCATCTTCTCGACGCAGGCTTTCCAGTCTAATGGAAAGTTCGACAACGCGCGTTACAACAGCATTGTTAACCAGATGGGTATGACGGCTGACCAGTACGCTCAGGCGCTGCGTAACCAGTTGACCACGCAACAGCTGATCAACGCGGTGGTGGGCACCGATTTCATGCTGAAAGGCGAAACTGAAGAGCTGGCGGCACTGGTGGCGCAGCAACGCGTGGTGCGTGAAGCGACGATTGATGTCAACGCACTGGCAGCGAAACAGCAGGTTAGCGACGCTGAAGTTAATGCTTACTACGAGCAAAACAAGAACAACTTCATCTCTCCGGAACAGTTCCGCGTAAGCTATATCAAGCTGGATGCAGCTGCGATGCAGGAAAACGCGACTGACGCCGAGATCCAGTCTTATTACGACCAGCATCAGGATCAGTTCACTCAGCCGCAGCGTAACCGTTACAGCGTGATCCAGACCAAAACGGAAGCAGAAGCGAAAGCCGTGCTGGACGAGCTGAACAAAGGCGCTGATTTCGCCACCTTAGCGAAAGCAAAATCCACCGACATTATTTCTGCCAAAAACGGCGGTGATATGGGCTGGCTGGAAGAGTCCACTACCCCGGACGAGCTGAAAAATGCAGGCCTGAAAGAGAAAGGCCAACTGTCTGGTGTAATCAAATCCTCCGTTGGTTTCCTGGTGGCGCGTCTGGACGATATTGTGGCGGCGAAAACCAAGCCGCTGGCTGACGTTCGTGATGATATCGCTGCGAAAGTGAAGCAGGAGAAAGCGCTGGACGCCTTCTATGCTCTGCAACAGAAAGTGAGCGATGCCGCAAGCAACGACAATGAATCACTGGCGGGTGCTGAGCAGGCTGCTGGCGTTAAAGCGGTTGAGACGGGCTGGTTCAGCCACGAAAACCTGCCGGAAGAACTGAACTTCAAACCAGTTTCAGATGCCATTTTCAATGGTGGTCTGGTCGGTGAGAACGGTACGCCGGGCAGCAACTCAGACATCATTACCGTTGACGGTGACCGAGCGTTCGTACTGCGCGTCAGCGAGCACAAAGCCGAGGCAGTGAAGCCCCTGGCGGAAGTGAAAGATCAGGTGGTGGCGCTGGTCAAACACAACAAAGCGGCACAGCAGGCAAAACTGGATGCAGAGAAAATTCTGGCCGATCTGAAAGCCGGTAAGAACGATGCGCTGAAAGCGGCTGGCCTGAGCTTTGGCGAAGCAAAAACGCTGAGCCGTACCGGTCAGGATCCTGTCAGCCAGGCGGCGTTTGGCCTGAGCCTGCCGGCGAAAGACAAACCTGTCTATGGTACCACGACCGATATGCAGGGTAATGTGGTGCTTCTGGCGCTGGATGAAGTAAAAGCCGGTACGCTGCCAGACGCGCAGAAGAAGGCCATGGTTCAGGGAATTACCCAGAACAATGCCCAGATTGCTTTCGAAGCGATGATGAGCAACCTGCGTAAAGAAGCCAAAATCAAACTGGGTGATGTGGTCACTCAGGAGCAATAATTACGTATCTGCTCGCAGATTTTCGTAACGCTCTGCAAAAACTAAAGGCCGCTTTCGCGGCCTTTTCCATTTCTGCAATCTGTTGTTTGTCCCTGTTTTCCCGTGCGGTTATCGTGGCGTGGCTGTCAACAAACAAGGAGAAAACAGCATGAAATGTGGAATCAAAGCACTGTTAATTACACTGGCTATTGCCACTTCCGGGATGAGTGCGGGCGCGCTGGCGGCGTCCCCCTCGGTTAAAGCGCAGGCCGCACAAAACCAGGCCGATGCAACGTTACAAGGTCATGTTAAAGCCAACGCGACGGTCAGCACGAAAGCCATTGAGGACGAGGGTACGCGGGTCAGTATCAATACTGCCTCTGCGGACGATCTTGCCCGCGTTATGAATGGCGTGGGTCTAAAAAAAGCGCAGGCCATCGTCAGCTATCGTGAAGAGTATGGCCCTTTCAAAACCCTTGACGATCTCAAGCAGGTGCCGGGTATGGGCAGCGCGCTGGTTGAGCGCAATCTCGCACACCTGACGCTGTAATCGCGTAATCACTTGCACTGCGGCAAAAATTTGCCAGGATAAAGAGGTCATACCAGTTATGACCTCTGAACCTATAACAACGTAAGGCTATTGCGCTATGCAGACACAAATCAAAGTCCGTGGTTATCACCTCGATGTTTACCAGCACGTCAATAACGCCCGCTACCTTGAATTTCTTGAAGAGGCGCGCTGGGACGGCCTGGAGAACAGCGAAAGCTTCCAGTGGCTGACCGCACACAACATCGCGTTTGTGGTCGTCAATATCAACATTAACTACCGCCGCCCGGCTGTGCTGGGGGATGTGCTCACCGTGACCAGTGAGGTCCAACAACTGAATGGCAAAAGTGGTGTATTGAGCCAGGTCGTTATGCTGGAGCCAGAAGGGCAGGTGGTGGCCGATGCGCTGATCACCTTTGTCTGTATCGATCTCAAAACCCAGAAAGCGTTGCCGCTGGAAGGGGAGTTGCGCGAAAAGCTGGAGCTGATGATCGCGTAAGAAATGTTCAGGGATAACTGTGCTGTCGACACTTACCGTTCGACAGCACGGTCAGGTAGCCCTTATTTCAGCCCGGTCTTTTTCTGCATCGCGGCCATCACGCCCGCTTTATCCGCAAAATAATGATTCAGACCGTTCGCGCGCAGGTTACAGGCGGCACACTGCCCGCAGCCGTCCCCTTTAATGCCGTTGTAGCAGGTCAGGGTCTCGTTGCGAACAACATCCAGCTTGCCCCAGTAGTCGGCCAGGGCCCAGGTTTCAGCCTTATCCAGCCACATCAGCGGCGTTTCGAAGCGGGTCTCTTTTGCCATTCCCAGATCGACAGCGTGATTGAGTGCTTTCACGAATTCATCCCGGCAGTCCGGGTAGCCAGAGAAGTCGGTCTCACATACGCCCGTGATCACCGCTTCGGCTTTCACCTGGTAGGCATAGATCGCCGTCAGGGTCAGGAAGAGAATGTTGCGGCCCGGTACGAAGGTGTTCGGAATGCCGCTGGCATCCGGTTCGTAATCAGGCACCGGAATGCTGTCGCGGGTGAGGCTGCTGACGGCCAGTTCATTTAACAGCGTCACGTCCAGCACTTTATGAGCGCGGGCGCCCAGTTTGAGGGCCAGTTCACGAGCGACATCGATTTCAGCGCGATGACGCTGACCATAATCAAAAGTGACGCAGTGCACTTCATCATACTGGTGAAGCGCCTGAATCAGGCAGGTGGTGGAATCTTGTCCTCCGCTGAACACGACGACGGCACGTTTCATAGATCATCTCGACAGTTACAGTAAAAGCGTCATGTTAACGCCTGGCTAAAGCGGCGACCAGCTTCTTCACGCGTTTGGGGGAGGAAGCCAGGCTTCGGTGAAGTCAAACCAGCCGCGAGTGTTAAGGCGTATGCCGTTGACGCCCGGAGGCGCGCTGATTTGATACTGGTAGTTAAAGAGCGGCGTCAGGACGGCTGTCTCCATTAACCGGCTGAATATAGCCTGAAGTCCTGCGTGTCGGTCACGTTCGTCGGCCTGCGTCTGCACCGCATCCAGCGTGGCCTGCAAATGGGCGTATGCCGGTGCGCTCAGCAGATGCGGCCAGAGCGCATCGCAGCGGAGCCACTGCTCAAGCGTGTACGCTGGCGCTTCGCCAATCAGTCTGTCTCCCATCATGATGTCTGCATCGGCAAGCTGCTGGCACCCGTCCCACGTTTTGGCGTCGTGAAAGATGACGGTCAGTTCACAACCCTGCCGCGCAAGGTATGCTTTTAACTGGCTGGCCATGGTGTGAAGCTCAACCGGCAGGTGGTAGACGAGCGTCAATGCCTCTGGCAGCGCAACGTCGGTTAAATCAGGCCATTGGGGGATCGCCCAGCCGGGAAGCAGTTCCTCGGTAGGGGTGATGAGCCCTTCGTTCAGGGGAAGCGTGTGCAGCAGCGTTGAGAGATGAATGATATTAATCAGCCGCTTTGCCTGAAGTTCGCTCAGACGTGGGCTCTGTTTCAGCGTGAGGTAGCAGAAACCCAGACTGGTGCTGTTACTCACCAGCCGCAGGCTGGCCAGCTCGTCGGCCTCGCCAATGGCGATTTGCACCGGGTGGCGACAGCTGGTGCCCAGACTGTAGTCAAAAAGCTGGGGCGTGATCCAGTACTCGATAGCCTTAAGCAACGGATGGCCAAGGTGATACTGCTCGTGGCTTTCCAGACGCACCAGTTCAGGCTCAAAAACGCTCAGTCGAAAGGGACCGCTGCCCACCACGGGGTAATCGGGATGCGCCAGACGGCTACAGTAGGTTGCCAGCCTGTGCGCCAGCCAGTAGTCAGGTTGATGGAGAATAAACGTCAGGCACTGCGGATGCGTGGTTTCGATACGTAAGACGCTGCGGAAAAGCGTGCCCATGCCGGGCTGCGATAACAGCGCCGTCAGGCTTTTCCGGAGCTGTGCCGTCTCTATTTTATCGCCGTTATGCCAGTGCAGGGTGGAGCGAATGTAGAAATGCCAGCGCAGGCCGTCAGCGGAGATTTCCCAGTGATGCGCCAGATCGCCCGTGGGTTCACTGCTGTTACCATTAAAACGCGTCAAACCAGAGAATACCTGTCCCGCCAGATGCTGCTCCGCCCGGCCAGGGAGAAACCCTGGCTGGAGCGGCTCCAGCGAGCGATAGTAGGGAATACGCAGCGTCGGCGTATCGTTCTGCCACTGCCCGCCCATAAACGGATGCAGCAGCGATCGCAAATCTTCAGGCGCGAGCTGGGCCAGCTCCAGCGCGTTGTGCTGCTGTCCACTTTTCAGGGCCTCTTCCATCATCGTATTACGCAACGAGTCCGGGGTGACGTGAAAGCGTAATTCCCCACGCTTACCTCGTCCGGAGCGGGCGTGCCAGCTTAGCCAGCCCGCCTCCTGCGCCTGGCGCAGCAGGGTGCGAACATGTCGCTCGCTGCAAAAGCAGCGGCTGGCAAGTTCACTGATGGTAACCTGCTGCGGTGCGCCGGCGGAGGGGTGCCACAGACGCTGATACTGGTTAAGACGATTAAGCTGGCGCATGAAAAACCCGGAACAATAATTATCATCTATTCACTATTACTTCCGTATATCTCACGTAATACTGATGCACAAGTTAACCGCATCACATTTCGGGAGTAATTATGGCTCGGCTCGCTGCATTTGATATGGACGGCACGCTGTTAATGCCGGATCACCGTTTAGGGGAGAAAACCCTGAACACACTTAAGCGCCTGCGCGAGCGTGAAGTCACCCTGACGTTTGCCACTGGTCGTCATGTTCTCGAGATGCGCCATCTGCTGGGAACATTTGCCCTCGATGCGTTCCTGATCACCGGCAACGGGACGCGCATTCACTCCGTCGACGGCAATATGCTGCACCGTCAGGATCTGAATCCGGAAGTGGCGGACATTGTCCTGCACAGCACCTGGGATACGCAGGCCAGCGTGCATGTTTTTAATGATGAAGGCTGGTTTACCGGGCGTGAGATCCCGGCCTTGCTGCACGCTCACGTTTACAGCGGCTTTAAATATCAGCTTATCGATTTGCGCCGCATTCCGGCACACAAGGTGACCAAGATCTGCTTCTGCGGCGATCACGACGATCTCTGCCGCCTGCGTATTCAGCTTAACGAGGCGCTGGGCGACCGGGCGCACCTGACCTTCTCGGCGGTGGACTGCCTTGAAGTGCTGCCGGTGGGCTGTAACAAAGGATCTGCGCTGGCGGTGCTGAGCGATCATCTGGGGCTGACGATGCAGGACTGTATGGCCTTTGGTGACGCCATGAACGACCACGAGATGCTGAGCAGCGTGGGTCGTGGACTGATTATGGGGAACGCGATGCCGCAACTTATCGCCGCGCTCCCGCATTTACCGGTTATCGGACACTGTCGTAACGAAGCGGTGTCCCATTTTTTGACGCATTGGCTGGACAAAAATAACCTCCCATATTCCCCCGAATAGTGAGACCCTTCCAGCAAGCCAGGCTAAAGCCTGGCTTTTTTTTATTTCACCAGCTGTGAAATCTGCGCTTTCCACGGTTCTACATCGCCAATATTGGCCTGTACCCATTCTGCGTTGTAATAGGTGTCCAGGTAGCGCTCCCCGCTGTCGCACAGCAGCGTGACGACAGAGCCGGTACGGCCTTCTTCGCGCATCCTCGCGGCCAGCTGTAGCGCGCCCCACATATTGGTGCCGGTGGAAGCCCCGACTTTACGGCCAAGCTGTGTCTCCAGCCAGTGCGCCGTCGCGACGCTGGCGGCGTCCGGCACGCGGAGCATCTCATCCACAACGTCCGGAATGAACGAGGGTTCGACGCGCGGGCGACCAATCCCTTCGATCTTGCTCCCCACGGGGCTGCGCAGGCTGGCATCGCGGGATTGCCAGTAATCGAGGAACACCGAGTTTTGCGGGTCAACCACCATCAGCTGCGTATCATAACCCTGACAGCGGATATAACGTCCGATGGTGGCGGAGGTTCCGCCCGTGCCCGCGCTCATGACAATGTAAGAGGGAACAGGATGCGGCTCGTGGGTCATCTGGCGGAAAATGCTGTCCGCAATGTTATTATTGCCGCGCCAGTCGGTGGCGCGCTCGGCGAAGGTAAACTGGTCCATATAGTGACCATTCAGTTCGCGGGCCAGCATTTCGGAGGCCGCATAGATTTCGCAGGCGCTTTCCACAAAGTGGCAGCGTCCGCCGTAAAATTCGATCTGTTCGACTTTACGTTTCGCCGTGCAGGAGGGCATCACGGCGATAAACGGGAGGCCCAGCAGGCGGGCAAAGTAGGCTTCGGAGACGGCAGTTGATCCGGACGACGATTCAATAATCGTGGTGCCTTCTTTGATCCAGCCGTTACATAAACCGTATAAAAAGAGTGAACGCGCCAGGCGATGCTTCAGGCTGCCGGTAGGATGGGTGCTTTCATCCTTCAGGTAAAGCTGAATGCCGGGAAATCCAGGCAGAGGCAGGCGGATCAAGTGGGTGTCTGCCGAGCGCTGATAGTCGGCATTTATTTCGCTGATGGCATGTTTAACCCAGGTGCTATTCATCGTAGTTATCCGTTTGTCATTTTGTGCCCAGCATAGCGAAAAGCACAGAAAAAATTGTTGCTATCTGACCTTTAAAATAGAATGTAAGGAGAATAATTTTCTCTTCGAGGTGGCTATGTTAGATAAAATTGATCGTAAGCTGCTTTCTTTGCTGCAAAGCGACTGCACCCTCTCTTTGCAGGCGCTGGCAGATGCCGTTAATCTGACCACCACACCGTGCTGGAAGCGCCTCAAGAAGCTGGAAGATGATGGCATTCTGCTGGGACGCGTGGCGTTGCTGGATCCCGAAAAACTGGGGCTTGGACTGACCGCCTTCGTCCTGATAAAAACGCAGCATCACAGTAGCGAATGGTACTGCCGCTTCGTCACCCAGGTTTCCGACATGCCCGAAGTGCTCGGCTTCTGGCGCATGGCGGGGGAATACGACTATCTGATGCGCGTTCAGGTGGCAGACATGAAGCGCTACGATGATTTCTACAAGCGGCTGGTCAATAGCGTACCAGGCTTGTCCGATGTCACCTCCAGTTTCGCCATGGAACAGATTAAATACACCACAGCGTTACCCATTGAATAACTTCTTAAAATACCTTCAGGAAAAGACCGCGTGCGATTATTTGCCCAATTAAGCTGGTACTTTCGTCGGGAGTGGCAACGCTACCTCGGCGCGGTGGCCCTGCTTATTATCATTGCCATTCTGCAACTAATCCCGCCCAAAGTGGTGGGTTACGTCGTGGATGGCGTTACGGAACAACATTACACCGCCGCACGGGTGATGATGTGGGGCGGTACGCTGGTGCTGACGGCCGTGGTGGTTTACCTGCTGCGTTATGTCTGGCGCGTGCTGCTGTTCGGCGCGTCCTATCAGCTTGCCGTTGAGCTGCGCGAGGACTTTTACCGCCAGCTGAGCCGCCAGCACCCTGAGTTTTATCTGCGTCACCGTACCGGGGATCTCATCGCCCGCGCCACTAACGATGTAGACCGCGTGGTGTTTGCCGCCGGTGAAGGGGTGCTAACGCTGGTGGATTCCCTGGTGATGGGCTGTGCGGTACTGATTGTGATGTCTACGCAAATTAGCTGGGAGCTCACGCTGCTGGCGCTGCTGCCGATGCCGCTGATGGCGCTGGCAATTAACCGCTACGGCGAGCAGCTCCATGAACGCTTTAAGCTGGCGCAGGCGGCGTTCTCGTCGCTGAACGATCGCACCCAGGAGAGCATGACCAGCATCCGCATGATTAAAGCGTTTGGTCTGGAAGACCGCCAGTCCGCGCTGTTTGCCGCCGACGCCGCCGATACCGGCGCGAAAAACATGCGCGTGGCGCGTATTGATGCCCGTTTCGATCCGACAATTTATATTGCGATTGGCATGGCGAACCTGCTGGCAGTGGGCGGCGGCAGCTGGATGGTGGTGCAAGGCACGATGACCCTCGGGCAGTTAACCAGCTTTGCGATGTACCTTGGGCTGATGATCTGGCCGATGCTGGCGCTGGCCTGGATGTTTAATATCGTTGAACGCGGGAGCGCCGCTTACAGCCGTATCCGCGCCATGCTGGCGGAAGTGCCGGTCGTGAACGATGGCAGCGAGCCGGTATCGGAAGGTCCGGGTATTCTCAAGGCTGATATCCGCGCCTTTATCTACCCGCAAACGGAACATCCGGTGCTTGAGAACGTCAGTTTCACGCTGCGTCCTGGTCAGATGCTGGGCATCTGTGGCCCGACGGGTTCCGGTAAAAGCACCATTCTGTCACTGATTCAGCGCCATTTTGACGTGAGCGAAGGCGATATCCGTTTCCACGACGTCCCTCTGCCACGTCTGCTGCTGGATGACTGGCGCAGCCGCCTGGCGGTCGTCAGCCAGACGCCGTTTTTGTTTTCAGACACCATTGCCAACAATATCGCGCTCGGGTGTCCGACGGCGACACAGGACCAGATCGAGCACGTGGCGCGTCTGGCCAGCGTCCACGAGGATATTCTGCGCCTGCCGCAGGGCTACGACACGGAAGTGGGTGAGCGGGGCGTTATGCTCTCCGGCGGACAAAAACAGCGTATCTCTATTGCCCGCGCGCTGCTGCTGGACGCTGAGATCCTGATACTGGATGATGCGCTGTCCGCGGTTGACGGGCGTACTGAACATCAAATTTTGCATAACCTTCGCCAGTGGGGAGAGGGGCGCACGGTCATCATCAGCGCGCACCGTCTGTCGGCCCTTACCGAAGCCAGTGAAATTCTGGTGCTTCAGCACGGGCATATTGCTCAGCGTGGTCAGCATGAGCAGCTCGCCGGGCAGACCGGATGGTATCGGGATATGTACCGCTATCAACAGCTTGAAGCCGCGCTGGATGAGGAGGTCGCCGATGCGTAAGTTTGGACAGATGTGGCCGACGTTAAAACGGCTGCTGGCCTATGGCTCGCCGTGGCGCAAACCGCTTTCCATCGCCGTGCTGTTGCTGTGGATCGCCGCGATTGCGGAGGTGACCGGTCCGCTGCTTATCAGTTATTTCATCGACAATATGGTGGCGAAAAACTATCTGCCGCTGGGGCTGGTGGCGGGGCTGGGCGTGGCGTATGTCGGCCTACAGCTGACGGCGGCGGGGCTGCACTATGCGCAGTCGCTGCTGTTTAACCGGGCCGCCGTGGGCGTGGTCCAGCAGCTTCGCACGGATGTGATGGATGCCGCGCTGCGCCAGCCGCTGAGCGAGTTTGATACTCAGCCGGTCGGGCAGGTTATTTCGCGCGTCACCAATGACACCGAGGTGATCCGCGACCTCTATGTAACCGTTGTCGCAACGGTTCTGCGCAGTGCCGCGTTAATTGGCGCGATGCTGGTGGCGATGTTCAGCCTGGACTGGCGTATGGCGCTGGTGGCGATCGCTATTTTCCCGGCGGTGCTGATTGTGATGGTAATTTACCAGCGCTACAGCACGCCGATTGTTCGTCGCGTGCGCGCTTACCTCGCAGATATCAATGATGGCTTCAACGAAGTGATCAACGGCATGAGCGTTATCCAGCAGTTTCGCCAGCAGGCGCGTTTTGGCGAGCGAATGGGAGAAGCCAGCCGCTCGCATTATATGGCGCGGATGCAGACGTTACGGCTGGATGGCTTCCTGTTACGCCCGCTGCTGAGCCTCTTCTCTGCGCTGGTGCTGTGCGGGCTGTTGATGCTGTTTGGCCTGACGACGCGCGGAACCATCGAGGTGGGGGTACTGTACGCATTTATCAGCTACCTTGGACGCCTTAACGAACCGCTGATTGAACTCACCACGCAGCAATCGATGCTGCAACAGGCAGTGGTCGCGGGCGAACGTGTATTCGAGCTGATGGACAGGCCGCGTCAGACCTATGGCGATGACGAACGCCCGCTGGAAAGTGGATCCATAGCGTTTGATCATGTCTCGTTTGCCTACCGCGACGACCAGCTTGTCTTGCAGGATATCAACCTCGAGGTACCGTCGCGCGGTTTTGTCGCCCTGGTTGGGCATACCGGTAGCGGCAAAAGCACGCTCGCCAGTTTGCTGATGGGCTACTATCCGTTGACGCAAGGGGAGATCCGTCTGGACGGACGGCCGCTTGCCGCGCTTAGCCACAACGCGTTACGTAAGGGCGTCGCGATGGTGCAGCAGGATCCGGTGGTACTGGCGGATACCTTTTATGCCAACGTGACGCTGGGACGACCTTTCACGCCTGAGCAGGTATGGGAGGTGCTGGAAACGGTACAGCTTGCGGATCTGGCGCGCGGGTTAAGCGAGGGGATCCATACCCGGCTGGGTGAGCAGGGCAATAATCTCTCGGTCGGGCAAAAGCAACTTCTTGCGCTGGCGCGCGTGCTGATTGAGACGCCACAGGTGTTAATTCTGGATGAAGCGACCGCAAGCATTGACTCCGGTACCGAGCAGGCGATCCAGCAGGCGCTGGCTGCCGTGCGGGATCGCACTACGCTGGTGGTAATCGCCCACCGCCTCTCAACCATCGTCGATGCCGATACCATTCTGGTGCTGCACCGTGGCCAGGCCGTTGAACGGGGGACGCACAGAGCGCTGCTTGAGGCAAAAGGACGCTACTGGCAGATGTATCAGTTGCAGCTGGCAGGCGACGAACTGGCCGCCAGCGCGCGCGAGGAAGAGTCACTCAGCGCCTGATGCACCATAACAAGGCAATGCGCTAACAGATTTAACCGTTGGTGCAAAACTGAAACGCACCCTGCACTGCCATGGTGCGTTTTTTTTCGCCTCTTCCCGGCGCATCCGCGCCGCGGCGCTTTCCTCCTCACCTTTCACTTCTGGCACACCCTTTGCAATATCCCTTTCGTGTTAGCTGCGGCCATTACCGAATTCTGACTGGAGGGGATATATGAAGCTGGTTACGGTGGTAATCAAACCATTCAAACTCGAAGACGTGCGTGAAGCGCTGTCTTCCATGGGTATTCAGGGACTGACTGTCACCGAAGTGAAAGGCTTTGGGCGTCAGAAAGGTCATGCCGAGCTTTATCGCGGGGCGGAATACAGCGTTAACTTCCTGCCAAAAGTGAAGATTGATGTGGCGATTGCCGACGATCAGCTTGATGAGGTGATTGATGTCGTCAGCAAAGCAGCCTACACCGGAAAAATTGGCGACGGCAAAATTTTCGTTGCCGAACTACAGCGCGTCATTCGCATCCGTACCGGCGAATCTGACGAAGCGGCGTTGTAAGTAACTCCTGGCACACAGTGATAGGGATCGAGAAAATGAAGAAAGCAACAATGAAAACAGGTCTGGGTTCGCTGGCACTGCTGCCGGGCCTGGCAATGGCTGCACCTGCTGTGGCAGACAAAGCCGATAACGCCTTTATGATGATTTGCACCGCGCTGGTGCTGTTCATGACGATTCCGGGGATCGCGCTGTTTTACGGCGGCCTGATCCGCGGCAAGAACGTACTCTCCATGCTGACGCAGGTTGCCGTCACGTTCGCGCTGGTGTGTGTGCTGTGGGTGGTTTACGGTTACTCGCTGGCCTTCGGGGAGGGCAACGCCTTCTTCGGCAACGTTAACTGGGCGATGCTGAAAAATATCGAACTGACCGCGGTGATGGGCAGTTTTTATCAGTATATTCATGTCGCGTTCCAGGGCTCATTCGCCTGCATCACCGTGGGGCTGATTGTGGGCGCGCTGGCTGAGCGTATCCGCTTCTCTGCGGTACTGATTTTCGTGGTGGTCTGGCTGACGCTCTCCTATATCCCGATTGCGCATATGGTCTGGGGAGGTGGTCTGTTGGCTTCCCATGGCGCGCTGGACTTTGCGGGCGGTACCGTTGTGCACATCAACGCCGCGGTAGCAGGTCTGGTAGGCGCATACCTGATTGGTAAGCGCGTGGGCTTCGGGAAGGAAGCATTTAAGCCGCACAATCTGCCGATGGTCTTTACCGGCACCGCCATCCTCTATTTTGGCTGGTTCGGCTTCAACGCAGGTTCAGCCAGCGCCGCTAACGAAATCGCCGCGCTGGCCTTCGTGAATACCGTTGTGGCAACCGCCGGCGCTATCCTCTCATGGGTATTTGGCGAGTGGGCCGTTCGCGGCAAGCCATCGCTGCTGGGTGCCTGTTCCGGGGCGATTGCCGGTCTGGTAGGTATTACGCCAGCGTGCGGTTACGTGGGCGTGGGCGGTGCGCTGCTGATCGGTATCGTCGCAGGACTGGCGGGGCTGTGGGGCGTTACCGCACTGAAACGTGTTCTGCGCGTTGACGATCCGTGTGATGTATTCGGCGTACACGGTGTGTGCGGCATCGTCGGCTGTATCATGACCGGTATCTTTGCTGCCCAATCTCTGGGCGGTGTGGGTTACGCAGAAGGCGTGACCATGATGCATCAGGTGCTGGTACAGCTGGAAAGCATCGCGATCACCGTTGTCTGGTCCGGTGTTGTGGCCTTTATCGGTTACAAGCTGGCTGATATGACCGTTGGGCTGCGCGTGCCGGAAGAGCAGGAGCGCGAAGGCCTGGACGTCAACAGCCACGGCGAGAATGCCTATAACGCATAATTTGAGTGCCTTGCCGGGCGGCGGCTTCGCCTTACCCGGCCTGAAAAAGCACAATTCGCAGGCCCGGTGAGCGCAGCGCCACCGGGCTTTTTACATCACCCGCGATTACGCATCACACCTTCCTGCACGGTAGAAGCCACCAGCACGCCATCCTGAGTGTAAAACTCCCCACGTACAAAGCCGCGCGCGCTGGACGCAGAGGTACTTTCCACGCTGTAAAGCAGCCATTCGTTCATATCGAATGGACGGTGGAACCACATGGAATGGTCAATTGTGGCTACCTGCATCCCTTTTTCGAGGAAGCCCACACCGTGCGGCTGTAGCGCAACCGGCAGGAAGTTGAAATCCGACGCATACCCCAGCAGGTACTGATGCACGCGTAAATCTGCGGGTACGCTGCCGTTGGCGCGGATCCACACCTGGCGGGCGGGCTCAGCGGTATGCCCCTTCATTGGGTTATGAAATTCGACCGAGCGGATCTCCAGCGGTTTATCGCACAGAAACTTCTCTTTTACCTGCGGCGGCAGCAGATGCGCGAGAGCGCGGGCAATTTCGGTTTCCGATTTCAGATCGTCCGGCGACGGGGCAGACGGCATCTTTTTTTGATGCTCATAGCCCGGCTCTGGCGCCTGGAACGAGGCGGTCATGTAGAAGATGGGTTTGCCATGCTGGATGGCCGCCACGCGACGGGCGCTGAAGCTTTGACCGTCACGCAGAACTTCCACGTCGTAAACAATCGGTTTAGCGCTGTCACCGGGGCGTAAAAAGTAGCTGTGAAACGAGTGCACCAGACGGTCTGCCGGGACGGTCTCCTTGGCGGCATACAGCGCTTGCCCCACGACCTGGCCGCCAAAAACCTGGCGTAAGCCTAAATCTTCGCTCTGTCCGCGAAATAGCCCTTCTTCTATTTTTTCCAGGTTCAGTAATGTCAGCAGATTGTTCAGTGCCTGACTCATAGTGGTCCTCAATAAACGCCGTGGCGAAAGATACGCTGAGTATAACCCAGAAATGAAAGTGGTCCGATGGGTAGAATAATCTTAATATCCGGACGAAATTAGGCATAAATCCGTGATTTGTGCCACACTTGTATTCGTTATGTGAATAAAACGACATCAGATGGGATCGATCCCGCTGGTGCATTGATGATAAGGAGACTTCAATGAAACTCGTGCCTATGCTCAGTGGTGTAGCAATTGCGGTAGCGTTGTCCGCCTGTGCTGGTAAGAGTGCCGATGTACCGGTGCCAACAGCAAGCGCAAACGGGATTAACACCCTTTCACAGCAAGCTATTCAGCAGCCAAATGTTTCCGGTACGATCTGGATCAAACAGAAGGTTGCGCTGCCGCCGGATGCGGTTTTAACGGTCACGCTGTCTGATGCTTCCCTGGCGGATGCGCCTTCCAAAGTGCTTGCGCAGCGCGCGGTTCGTACAGAGGGTAAACAGGCGCCGTTCAGCTTTGTGCTGCCGTACAACCCGTCTGACGTGCAACCCAATGCGCGTATCCTCCTGAGCGCGGCGGTAACGATCAACGATAAGCTGGTCTTTATCACCGATACCGTGCAGGAAGCGGTCAACAAAGGCGGCACCAAAATCGACCTGACCCTGGTACCGGTGCAGCAAACTGAAGTACCTGTTGCAACGCAGAACAATCAGCCGACTCTGCCTACACCGCCAACACAGCTGTAATTCTCTTTCGCCCTCTCCATGTTGACGGGAGAGGGCGTCAGTACTCCCAGCGATACTTCTGCATATCAATTTGTCCTGCCCCGGACACCTGCACCCCTTCTGAAAGTAAAGCCTGACGCTGGCGCTGCAAGTCTGGCCCGGTGAGGGAAATGGCGCCATGGCGATTGACGACCCGGTGCCACGGTAACGTGCTTCCTTCTGGTAGCCTCCTTAGCACGCCGCCTACCTGACGCGCCGCGCGCGGAGAACCCGCCAGCCGGGCAACTTCCCCATAGGTCGTGACACAGCCTTCCGGGATCGAGGCTACGATTTGCCACACTCGCTGTGGGAAAGTGTCATGTTCGTCCATTGTTTCTCCTGCGGGAAATCAGCGAAGGGTAATGTTATACGAAGATAAAGAAGATTGTCGGGGCAGTTTGCGCAATAATCCAGCATCCGGTTGCTAGCGGCTTGCAATTGAGGTGCTCCACAGGGATAATGCGCCAGCGCGTTGGTTATCAACGCTCTCAATGGGGGCTCTGTTGGTTCTCCCGCAACGCTACTCTGTTCACCAGGTCAGGTCCGGAAGGAAGCAGCCAGGGCAGACGACGTGGGTGCCGGGATGTAGCTGGCAGGGCCCCCACCCATTTGAGCTCCTCTCCAGTCGTTCCCCTGAATAAACCTTCTAAATAATGTGACTATTGTATTTTTTGTAATGCAACCTTCATTTAACTGAAATAATAATGTCATAAACCTGTAATAATAGACTGTCATTTTATTTTTCGATGCCTTTATTCTGTTATAAGCTAAAAAATATATATCTGGATAACAAACTTATCTTCGTGTATTAAATTAAACACGTGTTCCGAAAGGATGTGACAATCATGGTTACTGCGGTTTTAAACGTTAAAATTGATGAAGCGCTAAAAGAAAGACTTCGCCACTATGCGGAAGACAATAATGAGAATTTAAGCGTGACCACAGAGAAACTGCTGCTGCTGGCATTTGAAGCAGTAGAAGAGGCGGGAGTATCGGAAGAGGATGTTGATAATCAGCATACGGAAGAAGAGAGCGTAACTCCATTTACTCCTAAAGAAATCAAAGCACTACGTAAACTTCTGAAGAAGAGAAAATGAAACAACAACTATCGACTGCCAGTGACTACAACGAGGCCTGCAATCTGTTACGTTCCGGCTACGTGAAACATGTTCGTCTTGGCTGGAATGTAGGAAGTGATGAGTTCTTTCGTATTGCGTCTGACTGGTGTGATACCGGTGCAAAAATAAAGAAAGAAGGGGATAATTTCATTATTTCGCTGAAAGGCTTCCCGATTCCACCTCAACATTAAGTTGTTCTTCATGAAAACTGCTGACTGCATGCGATACAGTCAGCAGTTTTTATTGTTTCTGGCGAATAATTTACACCAGGCTCCGTTTTACTGGCGCTACACTTTTATTTAATGCACGCCACAGCGGTTTGATCCGCAATAATGCCTCTTCAAGTTCTGGTGAACTGAGTGAGAAGGGCATACGCAGGTAGCGGTCAAACGCGCCTGATAGTCCAAAACGCGTGCCGGTGCCCATAATGATGCCTGTCGTTTCGGCGCGTGCCGCCAGCTGTGTCGCCAGCATGCCGGGTAATTCAATCCAGTATGAAAGCCCTCCCTCCGCTTCCTGAAACCGCCATTCGGGGAAATGTTCCCGCAGCATCTGGCCGCAGCGGTCGCGCCGTTCTGCCAGCATTTGCCGCCGGGCAGGCAGGAAGGTTGCACTGTTTTCGATAAGCCACAGCGTGGCCAGCTGTTCCAGCACCGGAGAGCCCAGATCCAGCGTGTCGCGCGTTTGCGCGAGGGTGGCGATAGTGCGTGACGAGGCGCGGATCCAGCCGAGACGCAGCCCACCCCAGAAGCTTTTGCCTGCGGAACCCAGCGTCATCACCGTGGCCTCCGGGTTAAAGGCGGCCAGCGGCGGCGGCGGGGGAACATCGAACCAGAGATCGACCATGGTTTCATCCACCACCAGCGTGGTGCGGGTCTGCGCGGCGATGTCGGTTATGGTCTGGCGCGTCACGGCATCCATGCAACGTCCGGTCGGATTATGAAAATCCGGCATCAGATAGGCCAGACGCGGGGCGGTCTGGGCAAGCGTTGCGGCAAAACCGTCGGTATCCCAGCCCGTTTCAGGCAGCGAGACGCCCACGGGCCGGCATAGCGCCCCCTGAATAGCGGCTATCGCCAGCGGGTAGGTGGGATGATCCACCACCACGCGATCCCCGGGACCGGTCATCATTCTTAAGATCAGGGCGAAGCCGCTGACGGCGCCGTTCACCACCATCACTTCGTCTGCCCGGGTGGGCAGACCGCGTGCGGTGTAGCGGGCGGCGATAGCTTCACGCAGCGCCGGAAGCCCAAGCTGATCGTACCCGGTCAGCGCCAGATTCGGCGTGATGGCCGTCAGCGCGTGGGCGTAGGCCTGGTGGATCTCTGGTCCCGCGTTGAGTGCGGCGGTTGAGAGATCCAGCGCCGCGCTGGCAGTAGAAAGCGTGGGCACGGCGCAGCTGTCTGGCAGGATCGCCCGCGAACCGCTGCCGTGACGGCTCTCCAGATAACCCTCTTCCCGCAGATGCGCCAGCGCGCTGCTGATGGTGGTACGACTTACGCTCAGAGCGGCGGCCAGTTCCCGCTCTCCGGGCAGGCGCGTGTTTAACGCCAGCCTGCCATCCAGAATTAACAGGCGTAACGCGTCAGCCAGCTGGCGCCACAGCGGGGTGCGGGAAGAGGCTTGCTGCCAGTGCCCTAACAGGCGTACCAGAGACTGGCTTCCAAAACGACGTGATGACATATGCAGTCCACTATTTGAAAACTGGACATTAATCATAGTGCCATTTTCACCGAAGATGGAACCTGGTTCTTCGGAGAAGAGAAAATGGTACGTCGTCTGGTACAACTTTATGTCGGTTTAGGCCTGTATGGGCTTTCAACCGCGATGTTTATTCGTTCGGATCTGGGTGTCGACCCGTGGGATGTCTTTCACCTTGGCGTCGCCATCCAGACCGGGATGAGTATCGGCACGGTGATTATTTTAACCGGGGCCGCGGTGCTGCTGCTGTGGATCCCGCTGCGTCAGCTGCCGGGACTGGGTACTATCAGTAATGTGATTTGTATTGGTCTGGCGGCCGATGCGTCAATGGCGCTGATCCCTGAGCTCACCTCGCTGCCCGTGCGCATCACCCTGCTGGTTTCCGGCATTGTGGTTAACGCCCTTGCCACCGGGATGTATATCGGCGCGGGTTTTGGCGCAGGCCCGCGCGACGGTCTGATGACCGGCATACATACCCGGCTGGGCTGGTCGATCCGCAGCGTGCGTACCGCGATCGAGGTGACCGTGTTGATCGTCGGCTACCTCCTCGGGGGAGCGTTTGGCGTTGGAACCGTACTGTATGCATTAACCATCGGCCCGCTGATCCAGCTCTGTTTGCCGTGGTTTCGGCAGAGACCGCGCATTCAGAAAGCCGCGCGGCCGGAGCGGATTGTTTAATTTTGCGAAGCGCTCACAGGCTATGATGGCGTAACTGTGTCAGAATAGAGACTTCTCTTTTACGACGCCAGAATGTATGAAAGCGATCACTCTTTATGACGTTGCCCGCGTGGCGGGCGTTTCCTATCAGACCGTTTCCCGGGTGATTAACGACGCAGAACACGTTTCTGCCCGTACGCGGGAAAAGGTCCGGCAGGCCATGGCGGCGCTACACTATGTGCCTAACCGTGGCGCGCAGCAGCTGGCCGGGAAACGTACCCGCACGCTGGGGCTGATGACCAGCGATCTGGCGCTGCATGCGCCGTCGCAAATCGCCTCAGCTGTAAAATCCCGGGCAGTGGAGCAGGGGGCTAGCGTACTCATCTCCATGGTGGAGCAACCCGCGCAGTGTCAGGCTGCTTTGCAGGAATTACTGGCGCAGCGCGTGGAGGCGCTGCTGGTGAACGTTCCGCTGGAAGATGCACAGGCAGAAATGCTTCAGGAAATGGCCTCGCCGACCCCGGTTCTTTTTCTCGATGTTTCCCCCACAGCTCGGGTTAACAGCCTTGTTTTCAATGCCGAACAGGGCGCTGGCCTGGGGGCAGAGCATCTGCTTTCGCTGGGGCACCAGCGAATTGCGCTGCTCGCCGGGCCGGAAAGTTCTGTCTCTGCCCGGGCTCGTCTGGCGGGATGGAAAACCACGCTGGCCCGGGCCGGCGTGGAGGCGTTTGCGGTGGCGCAGGGCGACTGGAGCGCGGCCTCGGGCTATGAGAAAGGGCATCAGCTCCTGGCGGGCGCGCAGCTGCCGGAGGCGATCCTCGTCGCTAACGATCAGATGGCGCTTGGCGTTTTACGCGCCTGTGCGGAAAAAGGCGTTGCGGTACCGGGGCAGATCTCGGTTGTCGGGTTTGATGATACGGCTGACAGCGCGTGGTTTTCACCTCCGCTCACCACCGTTCGGCAGGCGTTCCGCGAGGCCGGTGAGCGCAGCGTGGAGCGGCTGATGGCACCTGCCCATCACGACGAATGCTGGCAGGAACAACTTCCCGTTACGTTGATCGTGCGTCATTCCACCGCGCCGCGCGCCGCACAGCAGGCCGATCGTGAAGATCTGGCGCAACAGCTCAGAACTCTGGCGCTGCTGGCGGAGAAGCTGGCGCGCAGCTAGCACTTTTGTGATCGTGCTCGCCTGGTGACGATCAAAGTCTTTACCGCCACCGTTTACCAGGGCATGTTGGCTAAAATTGTGAGCGCTTCGCAAAGAGGTTGATATGTCTTCTACATTGCCGCTGACCCTCAGCGCACTTCTGGCGCGTCGTGACTGGGAAAACCCGGGCGTGACGCAGTGGAATCGTCTGGCCGCACACGCGCCTTTTCATAGCTGGCGCGATGATACCTTCGCCCGCGAGGATAAGCCTTCGCTGAGCAAGCGTCTGCTTAATGGCGTCTGGCGATTCAGCTTTTTCCCGGCGCCAGAGCAGGTTCCCGAGACATGGTTAACGGACGATCTGGCTGACGCCGTTGAGATGCCCGTGCCGTCGAACTGGCAGATGGAGGGATTTGATACTCCCATCTATACCAACGTCACCTATCCGATAAATGTGAACCCGCCGTATGTTCCGGCTGAAAACCCAACCGGTTGTTACTCGCTCACATTTGATATGGATGACGCCTGGCTGTGCAGCGGGCAAACCCGCATTATTTTTGACGGGGTGAATTCAGCTTTTCATCTGTGGTGTAACGGCCAGTGGGTGGGTTATTCGCAGGACAGCCGTCTGCCTGCGGAGTTCGATCTCAGCGCGGTGCTGCGACCGGGGCAGAACCGTCTGGCGGTGATGGTGTTACGCTGGTGCGACGGAAGCTACCTGGAAGATCAGGACATGTGGCGGATGAGCGGCATTTTCCGCGACGTCTCGCTGCTGCACAAGCCGGAAACGCGAATTGCCGATTATCAGATCGTGACCGATCTGAATGCCGAATGCGATCGGGCGATACTCCGGGTTGACGTTGCGCTGGAAGGCTCACGCTACGCCGAATGCGAGGTGGCGTTTACCCTGTGGCGTAATGGCGAAGCCTGCGCGCAAACCACGCAGCAGCCCGGATCGGCCATCGTGGACGAACGCGGCAGTTGGGCTGAACGGCTTACGGTGGCGATACCCGTGAACGCTCCCGCGCTGTGGAGCGCTGAAACACCGGAATGCTATCGGCTGACAATGTCGCTTCGGGATGCGCAGGGTAACGTGCTGGAGACTGAAGCCTGCGATGTCGGTTTCAGACGCGTCGAAATCAGCAACGGCCTGCTGAAGCTTAACGGCAAACCGCTGCTGATCCGCGGCGTGAACCGTCACGAACATCATCCTGAGAAGGGGCAGGTGATGGATGAGGCGACCATGCGCCGCGACATCGAACTGATGAAGCAGCATAACTTCAACGCCGTGCGCTGCTCGCATTATCCGAACCATCCTCTGTGGTACACGCTTTGCGATCGCTACGGCCTGTACGTGGTCGATGAGGCGAATATTGAAACCCACGGCATGGTGCCGATGAGCCGCCTGGCGGACGATCCGCGCTGGTTGCCTGCCATGAGCGAACGCGTAACGCGTATGGTGCAGCGGGACCGGAATCATCCGTCCATCATCATCTGGTCCCTGGGGAATGAGTCCGGGCATGGGGCGAATCACGATGCGCTGTACCGCTGGCTGAAAACCGCCGATCCCACGCGGCCGGTGCAGTACGAAGGCGGTGGCGCCAGTACGGCCGCTACCGATATTGTCTGCCCGATGTATGCCCGCGTCGATCAGGATCAGCCATTCCCGGCGGTGCCAAAGTGGTCGATTAAAAAGTGGATCGGCATGCCGGACGAAACCCGTCCGCTGATCCTGTGCGAGTATGCTCACGCGATGGGCAACAGCTTTGGCGGCTTTGCCAGCTACTGGCAGGCATTCCGCAGCCATCCCCGGTTGCAGGGCGGATTTGTCTGGGACTGGGTCGATCAGGCGCTGACGAAAAAAGCGGAAGACGGCACGGCATTCTGGGCCTACGGCGGCGATTTTGGCGATAAGCCCAACGACCGTCAGTTCTGCCTCAACGGGCTGGTGTTTCCCGATCGCACTCCGCACCCCGCCCTTTACGAGGCGCAGCGTGCCCAGCAGTTCTTTACCTTTACGCTGGTGAGCACCGTTCCGCTGGTCGTCGAGATCCAGAGCGAATATCTGTTCCGTCATACTGACAACGAATATCTGCGATGGTCGGTGGCGCGTGACGGTGCGGTATTGACCTCCGGCGAAACACCCCTTTCTGTTGCGCCTCAGGAGACGCAGCGCGTTGAGATCCCGCTGCCTGAGCTTGACGCTGAGCCGGGCGAGGTCTGGCTCAACGTGGAGATCGTTCAGCCGCAGGCCACGCCGTGGTCGCCGCCCGGCCACCGTTGTGCCTGGGATCAGTGGCCGCTCCCGGCTCCGCTGTACCTTGCGCCACCGAAAGCAGGCGGAACCCCTCCGCAGCTAACGGTGCAGGACGAGGCGCTGGACATTACTCATCAGCAGCAGCGCTGGCAGTTTAGCCTTCTCACCGGAAACCTGGCCCAGTGGTGGAACGAGGGCGCTGAAACGCTCCGTTCCCCGCTAACGGATAACTTCACCCGCGCGCCGCTGGACAATGACATTGGCGTCAGCGAGGCGACCCGCATCGATCCGAACGCGTGGGTGGAACGCTGGAAAGCGGCAGGGATGTATGGGATGTCCGCGCGCCTCCTCCAGTGTGAAGCGGAGCAGCATGCCCGTGAGGTGGTGGTGACCACGCAGCACGTGTGGGAGCATCAGGGTAAAGCGCTGTTTATCAGCTGCAAGCTCTGGCGGATTGATGACCACGGGGTGCTGCACGGTGATGTGCAGGTGACGGTGGCGTCTGACATTCCTGAGCCCGCTCGCGTGGGCCTGAGCGTTATGCTGGCGGATATCCCGGAAACGGTGCGCTGGCTGGGGCTAGGCCCGCTGGAGAACTATCCGGACAGAAAACTGGCGGCGCAGCAGGGGCGTTGGGCGTTACCGCTGGAAGAGATGCAGACGCCGTATATCTTCCCGACGGAGAACGGTTTGCGCTGCGACACCCGCGAGCTGACGTTTGGCTCCCATCAGTTGCAGGGACAGTTCCATTTCTCCCTGAGCCGTTATAGCCAGCGGCAGCTGCATGAGACAACGCATCAGCACTTGCTGCGGGAAGAGGCTGGCTGCTGGTTGAATCTTGATGCGTTTCACATGGGCGTAGGGGGGGACGACTCATGGAGCCCGAGCGTAGCCCCGGCCTTCATTCTGCAAAACCGCCGGCTGCGCTACACGTTTAGCTGGCAGCAGAACGGCTGAGCCGACACGTGCGGCCACTGCCGTGGCCGCAATGCTTATCTCAGGATCCCGCTTGCGCCGTGAATGCTCATATAAATCCCGACTACCGCGATCAGTGCCGCTGAGATCCACGGCGCCTTGCGCGAAAAGGCGCTAAAGCCGGGCCAGCGCTTCGCCGCATGTTTCATGCTTAATGCGGCAATTGCGCCAGAGGCGACGAGAGTGAGCGCCAGTCCGATACTGAAACTGAACACCAGCGTGGCGCCGAGCGCGAAATGTTTCAGTTGCAGGCAGATCAGCAGCACCGTAATGGAGGCCGGACAGGGGATAAGCCCACCGGTCAGGCCGAATAGCGCGATTTGCCCGGTGGTGACCTCTTTACCGTTGAAGCGTCGGTTAATGTCCTGGGCGTGTGCGCGCTGGTGGGCATCCTGCCACTCCTCTTCAACCAGAGGAGACGTGTGGTCGTGATGATGCGCGTGGTCGTGATGATCATGATGGTGATGATGATCATCATGGTGGTGATGCGGCTGGCTCTCATGCCAGGTTCGCCACGCCATCCACAGGGCGATCAACACGATCAGAACCCCGGAAATCAACTGAAACCAGGGCTCAGAAGTATCTGCATCCCATCCCCGACCAAACCATAATCCCGCCATCGCAATGATCCAGACGACCGCCGTATGAGACAGCGTTGCGGACAACCCAAGCAACACAGCCTGTTTCAGCGTACCGCGGATCGCCACAATGAAAGCCGCCATCATTGTTTTTGAATGGCCTGGCTCAAGGCCATGGAGCGCGCCAAGCAGGATGGCGCTGGGGACAAACAGCCAGGCGTTACCCTGCTGTAGAAGAGAAGAAAAATCGTTCATTGAACATTCCGGGGTGGAAAACATGCCGAGAATACTACTCCCCCCCAGTAGTATAATACTACCCCCCAGTAGAAAAATACCCAGAGGGAGTAGAGCGTGATATGCTTTTTACGCCACCAAAGAGGAGCTAAGCGATGTCACACACAGTTCGTGATAAAAAGAAGTTATTGACCCGCCTGAAAAAAATTCAGGGGCAAAGCGCTGCGCTGGAAAAAATGCTTAACAGCGATCATGAATGCGCCGAGGTGTTACAGCAGCTGGCGGCGATCAGGGGCGCGGTAAACGGTATGATGATGCAAGTGATTGAGGGGCATTTAACCGATCACGTGGTGAAAGAGCCAGAGGAAGCGCAGCGCGAGGCCGATCTCGGGGTCGTGATGCAGGTGATCAAATCGTACCTTAAGTAATGTGCTTCTCCAGGTTGTGCCCGGCCCAGAGAATGAAATCCTCTTTAGGCAGCGCCTTGCTGAAATACCAGCCCTGGCCGTACTGCACGCCGTGGCGATGCAACCATTCGATCTGCCCTTCAGTTTCAATGCCTTCTGCGACCATCGCCAGTTTAAGCGATTTGGCCATTTCGATGATGTGGGGAGTCACGTTCTTGTACTCCAGCGCATCCACAAAGGATTTATCAATCTTCAGGGTATCGACATCCAGATCCTGCAAATAGCTCAGGCTGGAGTAACCCGTGCCAAAATCATCAATGTAGATAGCGTGTCCGGCGCGGCGAAACGCAGCGATGGCAGGCACGCTGACGGCGGGATCGGCAAAGCCGCGCTCGGTTAATTCAAGGGCGATCTGGCGCGGGTGGACGCCCCATTTGTTGAGCAACTGACTCAGCTGGCGAGGCAGCTCGGGGGACGTTAAATCCGATGGCGCAAGGTTGACAGAAATGTGCAGTTCCGGGTGATGATGCAGCCAGGCGCCTAAATCCTCAAACACCTTATTCACCACCAGCTGCGTCAGCGTTGAAATAAGCCCCGTCTGCTCAGCCAGCGGCACAAAGAGATTGGGCGACAGGTGACTGCCATCTGGCTGCGGCCAGCGCATCAGCGCTTCAGCACCCACCAGTTTTCCACTGCACAGCGCTACGATGGGCTGATAGTAAACCTCGATCTCCCGGTTGTTGATTGCGTCGATCAGGCGGTTACGCGGTGACAGCAAACGGCGGAGGATGCGCAGGACAATAAGGGCACCAGCCAGGCTTAGCAAGATGCCAGCCGGTAGCCAGATGATCAGCTGCTGGTGCCACGATTCCGCCAGCGGTTTTAACGACGCCCACGCGATCACCGTAAAACCCAGTTCGGGTACAGGTTTCAACACGTACATCGAGCCGTTGTATTGTACGCGCGTAACGTCCTGCTGCTCCTTAACGACAGAAAGAATATACGGGTCGACAATATTGCTTCTGGCAAATATCCGATGGGTTTCACTGCCCACCAGGGCGGCATCCATCGAAATTTCACCAAACGGGACAACATCCACAAGCGAGGCAGGATCAACCATCACCAGATAATGTCCTTTCCCCAGAACGGCCATATAGCGGTGAATGCCGAGGTCGTTTTGCGAGGTGAGCCACGCGCTATACCCGTCTGCGGTGATCCGCATCGGGGGCGGTAAGATCGCCGTATTAATGGATTGTTCAAGGGATGAGCAGAGCGGCTTCAGGTTATCGATATACATCACTTCCTGAATATAGCGCCATGAGAATTCAACCCGACGCATTTCGCGTAAATGCGGGGGAGTGCAGGGTGGGGCGTGGAATGTCTGTAGGTGCGTGAGCGCCTGTTTTGCCTGCGCAACGACTCTGTCGGTACGGATCAGGACGCGCGAGGCATAGCTGTCCAGAGCGTCCACAAATTTATCCTCTGCCTGACGATGCGCCAGCCAGATACTGAGGCACACAGGGACCAGCACAGAGAAGATCAGTATGCCTGTTACCAGGCTGACCAGATGTCGGGTTCG
The DNA here is from genome assembly GCF_019056635.1 of Enterobacter cloacae complex sp. ECL72. NCBI lineage: Bacteria > Pseudomonadati > Pseudomonadota > Gammaproteobacteria > Enterobacterales > Enterobacteriaceae > Enterobacter > Enterobacter cloacae complex sp. ECL72. The sequence continues at coordinate 592,252 of NZ_CP077659.1, forward strand.
CATGCTGCTTTATCCTTTCCATATGCCCACCTTGGGCCTGGAGTTTGCGCGCCAGAAGAAAAAGTTTTTTATCGCTAAATGATATAGTTATAGCATGTGACAGTCTCAGGCAGGTATCTGAATCAACCTTTCAAAAACAGGCTGTGCGTGACAGGGGTTGTTTTTGCAGCAAAGCTCAGATAGTATTTTGTTATGTTATAACAATAAATGAAGGCCAGAGATGAAACCGAATATCCATCCAACCTATCGCACCGTTGTGTTTCACGACACCACGGCTAATGAATACTTTAAAGTCGGCTCAACAATTAAGACAGACCGTGAAATTGAGCTGGAGGGGAAAACGTATCCCTACGTTACCCTTGATGTCTCCTCTAAATCACATCCGTTTTATACCGGGAAGCAGAAGACCTTCTCGACGGATGGCAGCGCGGCACGCTTCCGCAAGCGTTTTGGTGGCTTTCTTGATGCGAAGCGAGGCTAATCATGCAGGTGCTGAACTCATTACGCAGTGCAAAACAGCGTCACCCGGATTGCCAGATAGTCAAACGCAAGGGACGCTTATACGTGATCTGCAAATCCAACCCGCGCTTTAAGGCGGTGCAGGGACGTAAAAAAAGACGCTAAACGCGCGTCTCTCGCCAGCTTTCCAGGGAGCTTTTCTGTTTGCCATCGGCGGTAAAATTGTCGGTGGCAAGCCAGCTTTCAAACGCGCTCGCCAGCGCTGGCCACTCTTTGTCGAGAATTGAAAACCAGTCGGTGTCCCGGTTTCGGCCTTTAATGACCAGCGCCTGGCGAAAACGCCCTTCAAACTGAAAGCCCAGACGCAGAGCCGCTTTGCGGGATGGTTCGTTCAGGCTGTTGCACTTCCATTCATAACGCCGGTAGCCCAGGGTATCGAACACGTACCGCATCAGCAGATACTGCGCTTCTGTCGACATGGGCGTGCGACTTAACAGTGACGAGAAGTGAACATGTCCCACTTCCACAACGCCGTTTTTAGGATCGATCCGCATCAGGGACAGCGTCCCGACAGGAGACTGGGTCTGGTTATCGATAACGGTAAAGTGGATGGGATCGGCTAATTCGCTCACGCTCGCCACCCATTCGGCAAACTCCTCTGCGGTGGCATCGGGTTCACGCAGCAGCCACGTCCAGCTTCGGGTATCTCCGGCTAGGGAATACGCAGAGAACAACGCCGGGGCATGCTCCACGCGCAGAGGCTCAAGCCGACAATAGCGACCCTGAAGTATCACCCGGGACGGGTGCGGGCGAGGCTGCCAGTCGATGAGGCTTTCGCCTACAGGTTGTCCAAACTCATTGAATGTATTCATCTTTATTCCCGTCACATTGAAAAGATCTCCAGATTAATGAATTGCTGGTTCCTTAAAAAGAACCACCAGGCTATGTTTTTCTGGTACCACGAGGAGGAAAGATGAATATACCGGGTGATGAGCTTTACACCTTGCTCCATGCTGCGCTGAAAAAACGTGGGGAAGAGACGCTCCAGCGTGCGCTCTATCTTGCTTTGCGGGAGGCCATACTGTGCGGAAGGCTTCGATCCGGCAGCCATTTGCCCGGCTCACGAACGCTGGCGCAGCAGATCTCTGTGTCCCGAAATACCGTCAACGCGGCGCTGGACCAGCTCACGCTCGAAGGTTATTTGCTGCGTAGCCGCCAGGGCACGCGGGTGGGGCAATTCGCTCCTCGGACGATTGCCCGGACATTACCGGACCCGGACGTCAGGCTGACAAAACGTGTCGCCCTGCTGCCCGCGCCTGTGCCGCGCGACACTCCGGTGATGGCGTTTACGCCGGGAACGCCTGCCATCAACTATTTCCCCTTGCCGCTGTGGCGGCGGTTGTACGATCGCGTCCTGCGCGAGGAGGGAAGCGCCCTGTTAGGGTATGGCGACCCGGCCGGCGAGCCGACGCTGCGGGCCGCCATTGCCCGCCATCTTGCGCTCTCCCGCGGCATTGACTGCGATGCCAGCCAGATAGTGATAACCGAAGGGGCGCTGGAGGGCGTCAATCTCTGCACGATGCTGTTAAGCGAGCCGGGGGATGTCGCCTGGGTGGAAAATCCCGGCTATAGCGGCGCCAAAAGCGCTTTTGTCAAAACCGGCCTGGCGATGACAGGCATACCGGTGGATGACGAGGGGATGTGCTGGGAAGGGCTGTCTGCGCCTTCACCCACGCTGATTTTTACCTCGCCATCGCATCAGTTCCCTTGCGGAAGCGTGCTCAGCGCGCGGCGGCGTCTGGCGCTGCTGGAACTGGCCCGGCAGTACAGCGCGTGGATCATTGAGGATGATTACGACAGCGAATTTCGTTATACCGGTGAGCCCGTCCCGGCGATGCTGGGAATGGTCAACAATGCGCCCGTTGTGTATCTGGGGACGTTCAGCAAAACGCTGTTTCCATCGCTCCGGATGGGGTTCATGGTGTTACCGCCAGCGCTGGCGAAGGCGGCGCGTCCGGCCATCGGCTCGCTGCTGCGCGGCGGGCATCGCGCTGAACAGCGCACCCTGGCGCTGTTTATTGAGGAAGGCCACTATGCACGACATCTTGCCGCCATGCGCCGCCTTTATCGTAAGCGTTACCGCCAGCTGCGGGAGGTGCTGAGCGCAGAGCTTCATACGCCGCACCGTGTTCTTGCCGGGGAAGGGGGAATGCATCTGACGCTGGCAATTGACGGTATCGACGACCAGCGGCTGGTAGAGCAGGCGAGAGCGTTTCAGCTGGCACCCGCTGCGCTGAGCGGGTATTACCTTGAGACGAAGCTGGGGCAAACCGGTCTGGTTTTAGGTTACGGCAATACCTCTGCTTCGCAGTTTGCGCCGGGTATCCGACGTCTTCAGGCGCTCATTACGCAGCAGTGGAGCGGGAAAGGGTAAAGACATCATAAAAAGAGAGCTGGCCCTTGGTGGTGACCATTTTCTGCAACTTCTCTTTTTGCCCGGCTTCGACGGCCGGCGAGTGCAGGATGCTGTCGATCAGCTCTTTCGGCACGTAACGCGTGTTGTACCACTCCCCGTTGTAGCACACGCGGAAATCGAGTACGTCGATATCTTCATACCGGTAACGTGGATTGACGTCGAAAAAGAAAAACGCGTTAAACACCACGAACAGCACAACCAGCAGCCAGACGGAATCGACCAGCGTTTCAGACTTCAGCATGACGATAAGCGTTGCCAGCCAGGCGGCGTACATGGCGACGAACAACCCGGGGTGTTTGCGAATAAAGCTGATGCTAAAGCGCGGGCGATTGTCGCGCTTTTCGCGGGTATTGAGATCGTCGATGGTGGCTGTAAGCAGGCGCTGTATCTCTGTCATTTTTTGCCTTTATGATTGTTGAAAATACAGGTGATCTGCCTATTTTATGAGAGGGGTTTACGCGATGAAAGTAACAGTTATGCCAGGAAAAAGCATAACAGTTACTCAGGATACGCTTAGAGCATTTTAATGATTTTCGCCGGATTCCCGCCCACTACCGCATTGGCCGGCACGTCTTTGGTCACTACCGCGCCGGAAGCGATAACCGCATTATCGCCAATGGTCACGCCTGGATTAATCACCGCGCGTCCGCCGATCCAGACATTATCACCAATGGTGACCGGTTTACCGTACTCCAGCCCGCTGTTACGTTCAGTCGCATCCAGAGGATGCGTGGCCGTATAAATGTGCACTCCCGGCGCAAGCATACAGTTATCGCCAATGCGGACAGGGCAGACGTCCAGCATGACGCAATCGAAGTTAGCGTAAAAATTGTTGCCCAGATAGATGTTATACCCGTAGTCGCAGCGGAAGCTTGGCTCTATATAGGCACCTTCGCTTTGACCCAGCAGGTTAGCTAATAAGGCGCGACGTTCGGCCTTCTCATCGGGTGCGGTATGGTTATAGCGGTGAACAAGATGACGCGCGCGTAAACGGTCAGCCCTCAGCGTGTCATCGCCAGGGCGGTAATATTCACCTGCAATCATCTTCTGTTTTTCTTCACTCATGGGAACCTCTCTGGAATCGTTTTACGCAGCGTAAAGAGGATTAACCAGAAAGGGAACGTTCCCTAAAAGTGGCTGTGACGGGAGTCACAACATTCTTGCGCATAAATACGTTTTATACGGGAACCTGGCGTTTGCATTTGAAGCGTAATTCGAAAGGTAAATTCAGCTTAACAACGGGCGTAATGCCTTTACAGTCTCTCTTCAACGATTAACGAACAAATTTCCACACCGAAGAGGGGATCTTGTCATACAGTTTATTCATGGTCAGCTCAGCAAGACGATGGTCGGCAGCTGAATAAAATACCGCCAGTTCATTATCAGACAGCTCGTATTTATTTTTCTCAATAACTCGTTCAAGGGTGTCAATTGACTGGCAGCGTCGCAGGCGCATCAAATAATCGACTTTTGTTAATGGTTTATCAGACATAAATTCACCTTAGTAATTGTAATAATTTTAACAGGAAAGACTAACCGGATTAGCTCTGCTGACATTAGTGAAGCAGCGAAATAGACGGTTTCCTGATTTACGCCATTTCTGCAAATCCTGTGCGTTAATGCCGTAGCTGCTGAACAACATAAAGGTGTCGTCCAGGTATTCATCAATTTGCTCTATCAACTTATTATCTTCATTGTACTTAATTTTATAATTAAGTGCGAAGGTGGCGATATGCTCGATCAGCTCGTTAAGCTGTAAATTGATAGCAGACGTTGGATCGTTCACCCAGCCATGGTTACTTTCTTCAAGATTGGCAAGGCAGTCATGGTACAAGGATTCGCAGAGAAATTTCAACTGCGCGATATCATGCCTTTTTGGCGAGTACTCGTCCATAGCGCATCCCCTTCTGAGTGATTTTTTACTCACCGAACATCATGTCGGGATGGATACAACTTGCTTAGCCACACGGGAGCTGTGTTCCTGATAACTCTAACTATAAGCCACTCTGATCAAGATTTCATCGCGCTATTACGAAAAATTACAATTAAATCGTTACTGTTCGAGCCTTTACGCAAATCTACCTTTTGCAGCGAACGCGTTAATCAATAAAAAAGACGATTTTTATCGGTTCCTTAGAATTCATTGAGTTAGCGCAAAGTTTCATGTGAAGTCCGAAACCAGATATCTTCAGATATTTTCCATTGCTTAGGAATAGTCCGAATAATTTACGTCACGAAATGATAATAAAAGAATGCTGAGTTCCTGGTGTAAGTTATCGGCCTATTATGATAGGCCTTATTAAAAAGGAGGAAAATAAATAGAAAGGCAATAGGTCTATTTTATGATTTTTTCTGAAAAAGAAAAAGGCCGCAAATGCGGCCTTTTTATCATGTGAAACCGGTATCAGTGATGTTCTACCGAATGATTGTGCTCAACGTCTTCATTCTTACGGCTGAAGCGGCGCCGAACCACCACGAAGAACACCGGTACGAAGAAGATCGCAAGAACGGTCGCGGTTACCATCCCACCCATTACGCCGGTACCTACTGCGTTCTGTGCGCCGGAGCCCGCGCCGGAGCTGATAACCAGCGGCATAACGCCGAGGATAAATGCCAGGGACGTCATCAGGATTGGACGCAAACGCATACGAACGGCTTCCAGCGTTGCTTCAATCAGGCCTTTTCCTTCTTTCTCCATCAGATCTTTGGCGAATTCGACGATTAGTATCGCGTTCTTCGCCGACAAGCCAATGGTTGTCAGCAGGCCCACCTGGAAGTAAACGTCGTTGGTCAGCCCACGGAACGTTGCGGCAAGCAGCGCACCGATAACCCCCAGCGGAACCACCAGCATAACGGAGAATGGAATCGACCAGCTCTCATACAATGCCGCCAGACACAGGAACACCACAATCAGTGAAATGGCGTACAGGGCAGGGGCCTGGTTACCGGACAGACGTTCCTGATAGGACATGCCGGTCCAGTCGTAGCCGACACCCGCAGGCAGTTTGCTGGCCAGTTCTTCCATCAGGTTCATGGCTTCACCGGTGCTTCGGCCCGGCGCTGCCTGACCGAGGATTTCCATCGATGGCAAGCCGTTATAACGCTCCAGACGCGGTGAACCGTATTCCCAGCGCGAGGTTGAGAAGGCGGAGAACGGCACCATCTGGCCATCGCTGCCGCGAACATACCAGTTGTTGATATCGTTCGGCAGCATACGGTATTGCGCTTCGGACATCACGTAGACTTTCTTCACGCGACCACGGTCGATGAAGTCGTTGACGTAGCTGCCACCCCAGGCTGCACCCAGCGTGGTATTAATGTCGCTGATGGAAACACCCAGCGCCTGCGCTTTTTCCTGGTCGATATCGATCTTGTACTGCGGCGTATCTTCCAGACCGTTAGGGCGAACGCCCACCAGCAGGTCAGGGTGTTTTGCCACCTCGCCAAACAGCTGGTTACGCGCCTGAGTCAGTTTTTCGTGGCCCAGACCGCCCTGGTCAATCAGCTGGAAGTCGAAGCCGGTCGCCGTACCCAGTTCAACAATCGCTGGCAGGTTAAAGGCGAAGACCATCGCATCTTTAATCTGTGAGAAGGTGCCCATCGCGCGGCCGGTAATGGCTTCTACCTTGTTCTCTGCGCCCGGACGTTCAGACCAGTCTTTCAGAGAAACGAAGGCGATACCGGTGTTCTGACCACGACCCGCGAAGCCAAAGCCGTTAACCGCAAACACGGATTCGACGTTGTCTTTCTCTTTGGTCAGGAAGTAGTCGGTCATCTCATCCAGCACCTTTTGCGTACGCTCTTGCGTCGCACCGGCCGGAAGCTGCGCCATACTCAGGAACACGCCCTGGTCTTCATCTGGCAGGAACGAGCTTGGCAGACGAACGAACAGGAAAGCCATCCCCACCACGATGATGATATAGAGCAGCAGGTAACGACCGGTGCTGCGCAGGATGTTACCCACGCTGTCGGTGTAGTGGTGCGTACTCTTATCAAACATGCGGTTGAACCAGCCGAAGAAGCCCTTATGCTCGCCGTGACCACCTTTCTGAATCGGCTTCAGCATCGTCGCGCACAGGGCTGGCGTCAGGATCAGTGCAACCAGTACCGACAGCGCCATCGCCGAAACTATGGTGATGGAGAACTGACGGTAAATCGCACCGGTAGAGCCACCAAAGAAGGCCATCGGGATAAATACCGCAGACAGTACCATCGCGATACCGACCAGCGCGCCCTGGATCTGGCCCATTGATTTACGGGTTGCTTCCTTCGGCGGCAGGCCTTCTTCCGCCATGACACGCTCGACGTTTTCGACCACCACGATGGCGTCATCCACCAGCAGGCCGATGGCGAGCACCATCCCGAACATCGTCAGGGTGTTTATCGAGTAGCCAAATATCGCCAGCACCGCGAAGGTCCCGAGCAGTACAACCGGCACGGCGATGGTTGGGATCAGCGTTGCGCGGAAGTTTTGCAGGAACAGGTACATCACCAGGAAGACGAGAATGATCGCCTCAACCAGGGTTTTCACCACTTCGTGAATCGAAATTTTAACGAATGGCGTGGTGTCATACGGATAAACGATTTTCAGACCTGACGGGAAGAACGGTTCCATCTTCTTCAGTTCTGCACGGATAGCCGTCGCGGTGTCCAGGGCGTTCGCGCCCGTCGCCAGTTTGATACCCAGACCGGAAGCCGGTTTACCGTTGAACTTCGCAATGATGTCGTAGTTCTCACCGCCCAGCTCAACCTTCGCCACGTCACGCAGGCGAACCTGCGAACCGTCCTGATTCACCTTCAGCAGAATTTTGCTGAACTCATCGGCGGAGGTCAGACGCGTTTGCGCGATGATCGACGCGTTAAGCTGCTGGCCTTTCACCGGCGGTGTACCACCCAACTGACCGGCGGCAACCTGGGCGTTCTGCGCTTTAATTGCGCTGATCACGTCAACCGGCGTCAGCTGGAAGTTGTTCAGTTTATTCGGATCCATCCAGATACGCATCGCGTACTGGGAACCGAACAGCTGAACGTCACCCACACCAGACGTACGGCTGATGGCGTCCTTCATGTTGGCGCCCACGTAGTCGGAAATATCCTCCTGCGTCATGGTGCCGTTGGTGTTGATCACGCCGACAACCATCAGGAAGCTACTGGACGATTTCTCGACGCTCACGCCCTGCTGTTGTACTTCCTGCGGCAGCAGAGGCATCGCCAGCTGCAATTTGTTCTGCACCTGAACCTGTGCAATGTCCGCATCCGTACCGGATTCAAAGGTCAGTGTGATCTGAACCGTACCGGTTGAGTCACTGTTTGAGGACATGTACATCAGGTTATCGATACCGTTCATGTTCTGTTCGATAACCTGCGTAACGGTATCCTGCACCGTTTTGGCATCAGCGCCCGGATAGGTTGCGGAGATCGTCACTGCCGGCGGCGCAATCGTTGGATATTGCGCGACAGGCAGCTTCAGGATCGCAAGTCCCCCGGCCAGCATGATGATTATGGCGATCACCCACGCAAATATGGGGCGATCGATAAAGAAATTAGGCATGTCTTAACGGCTCCTGTTTAAGTTAAGACTTGGTTTGTTCTGACTGGCCAGCGGCCGACGCTTGTTGTTTGTCGTCAGATTTCACTTCCTGAGCTTTGACCTGCGCACCAGGACGAACTTTTTGCAAACCAGTAATAATTACGCGATCGCCATCTTTCAGACCTTCCGTTACCAGCCACTTGTCGCCAATCGCCTGCGTTGCAGTGATATTGCGTGTTTCGACTTTGTTATCGGCACCCACAACCAGTGCGCTCGCATCACCGCGTGGCGTACGGGTCACACCTTGCTGAGGAACCAGAATGGCGCTTGGGTTAGTCCCTTCCTCAAGACGGGCGCGTACGAACATACCGGGCAGCAGGGTTTTATCCGGATTGGGGAAAATGGCCCGGATGGTGATAGAGCCGGTGGTCTGATCGACGGTCACATCAGAAAATTCCAGTGTGCCAGTCTGTGAGAACTTGATACCGTCGTTGGTAACCAGTTCCACTTTGGCTTTACCGTTTTCCTGTTTCAGGGTGCCGTTAGCCAGCTCCTGTTTGAGACGCAGGAAATCGTTGCTGGACTGGGTGACGTCAACGTAGATCGGGTCGAGCTGCTGCACGGTGGCCAGCGCGTTGGTTTGACCGTTCTGCACCAGCGCACCTTCGGTGACGGCTGATTTACCAATGCGACCGCTGATAGGGGAGGTCACTTTGGTGTAGGCCAGGTTAATACGCGCGGTTTCTACCGCCGCTTTCGCCGCCACAACGGCTGCGTTGGCTTGCTGTGCATCGGCCAGGGCAGAATCGTAATCCTGTTGGCTGATGTACTGCGTGCCGAGCAGTTTCTTGTAACGATTCAACGTCAGCTGCGAGATTTTGGCTGCCGCTTCGGCTTTAGCCAGATCGCCCTTAGCGCTCTCATAAGACGCCTGATAGGTTGCTGGATCAATCTGATACAGAGACTCGCCTGCCTTGACATCACCGCCTTCGGTGAAGTTACGTTTCAGGATGATACCGCTCACCTGCGGACGCACTTCCGCAATGCGGTAGGCGCTGGTGCGGCCCGGTAGTTCTGTTGTCATCTGGAGAGGTTCGGATTTGAGCGTCACGACGCCAACTTCTGGCACCTGCTGAGCTCCTTGTTGAGCCTGTTTGTCGTCACATCCTGTAAGCGCTAAGCTGCCTGAGAGCATCAGAACGACCGCCAGAGGCGTTAACCCTCTGTTTTTGTTCATATGTAAACCTCGAGTGTCCGATTTCAAATTGATCAAGGGTCCTGAGTCTAAAAACCCATTGCTGCGTTTATATTATCGTCATGCTATGGTACATACATTCATAAATGTATGTAAATCTGACTCCTGTAAATTCATCAACGTATGGCACGAAAAACCAAACAACAAGCGCTGGAAACCCGACAACACATTCTGGATGTGGCAATGCGTTTGTTCTCACAGCAGGGTGTTTCGGCAACCTCGCTGGCACAGATTGCTCAGGCCGCGGGCGTCACGCGGGGAGCGATTTACTGGCATTTCAAAGACAAGTCCGATCTGTTTGGTGAAATCTGGGAGCTTTCAGAGTCCAGCATTAGCGATCTTGAGAGTGAGTATCGGGCAAAATTCCCTCACGATCCACTCTCAGTGTTAAGAGAAATTCTAGTATATATCCTTGAAGCGACGGTTGTTGAAGAGCGTCGTCGTCTGATGATGGAAATCATCTTCCATAAATGTGAGTTCGTTGGTGAAATGGCGGTGGTTCAACAGGCGCAGCGCGACCTGTGTCTGGAAAGCTACGATCGCATCGAACAGGTCCTCACGGAGTGCATGCAGGCCAAAATGCTTCCTGCCACATTACTCACCCGCCGGGCGGCGATCCTGATGCGCAGCTATATTTCCGGCCTGATGGAAAACTGGCTTTTTGCTCCGGAGTCGTTCGATCTCAGATCAGAGGCGCGCAGCTACGTCGAAATTTTTCTTGAGATGTGCCAGCTCTGTCCGACCCTTCAAAGTAAACTTAGCCCGCGCTCTGCCTGATCGGGCATGGGAAAAATCGTAGACCCTTTCCGTCGTACTATTCTGCTTCAGCCGGGCGTGATATCCTTCATGCCCGACTATTTCCGGTCATTTCTCACATCACATTCACAACTATGCTGCACATCAATCGCTCGCAACATCCTGTTCTGGCCCTGTTTTTGATCCTGCTGTTTTACTTTGCAGCCGCGCCGCTTTCATGGGCCCGTGCAGACAACGGCAGTGACATTCCCACGCGTGCTGATGTTCAGTCGCAACTCGACACCCTGAATAAGCAAAAAGATCTCTCCGCCCAGGAAAAACTCGTTCAGCAGGATCTGACGGAAACCCTGGAAACGCTGGACAAGATCGATCGCATCAAAGCCGAAACGGCCCAGCTACGGCAGAAGGTCGCTCAGGCGCCGGAGAACATGCGTAAGGCAACGGAGGCGCTGAGTGCGCTCAGCGACGTCGATAACGACGATGAAACCCGAAAAACGCTTGCCACGCTGTCGTTGCGCCAGCTTGAGTCGCGCGTGGCGCAGCTGCTGGACGATCTGCAAACGGCGCAGTCCGATCTCTCAACCTACAACAGCCAGCTGGTTTCGCTGCAAACCCAGCCTGAGCGCGTGCAGAACGCTATGTACTCGGCGTCGCAACAGCTACAGCAGATACGTAACCGTCTGAATGGCATCACCGTGGGGGAAGGGGCGCTTCGTCCCACCCAGCAAACGCTGCTGAACATCCAGCAGACGCTGCTAAACGCGGAGATTGAACAGCAGCGTAAGAGCCTGGAAGGCAACACGGTGCTACAGGATGCGCTGCAAAAACAGCGTGACTACGTGACCGCGAATATCAACCGGCTTGAGCATCAGCTTCAGCTGTTGCAGGAAGCGGTGAACAGCAAGCGCCTGACGCTGACTGAAAAAACGGCGCAGGAAGCGGTTTCGCCAGACGAGACGGCCCGTATTCAGGCCAACCCGCTGGTGAAGCAGGAGCTGGAGATTAACCACCAACTGAGCGAGCGTCTGATTCAGGCGACTGAAAGCGGCAGCGCGCTGGTGCAGCAGAATATTAAGGTCAAAAACTGGCTGGATCGCGCTTTGCAGGCCGAGCGCAACGTCAAGGAGCAGATTGCCGTCCTGAAGGGCAGCCTGCTGCTGTCGCGCATTCTCTACCAGCAACAGCAGACGCTGCCTTCCGCCGACGAGCTGGAAGACATGACCAACCGCATTGCGGATTTGCGTCTTGAACAGTTTGACGTTAACCAGCAGCGCGATGCGCTATTTCAGAGCGATACCTTCGTTGCCAAAGTGGAAGAGGGCCATTCAGGTGAAGTGAATGCTGAAGTTCACGACGCGCTGTTGCAGGTGGTGGACATGCGCCGCGAATTGCTCGATCAGCTTAACAAGCAGCTGGGCAACCAGCTGATGATGGCGATTAACCTGCAAATCAACCAGCAGCAGCTGGTGAGCGTTTCTAAAAGCCTCCAGGAGATCCTGACCCAGCAGATTTTCTGGGTGAACAGCAATAAACCCATGGACTGGGACTGGTTTAAATCTTTCCCGGAAACGCTGAAATCCCAGATCAAAAGCATGAAAATTACCGTGAACTGGGAGAAAGCCTGGCCTGCGGTGATGATTGCCTTCCTGACGGGGCTGCCTTTGCTGCTCATCGCTGGCGTCATACGCTGGCGTTTGAAATGGCTGAAACAGTACCAGGCGAAGCTGGCCTCGGAAGTGGGGCAACTGCGTAACGACAGCCAACTGCACACCCCGAAAGCGATCCTGATCGATCTGATCCGTGCTCTGCCGGTCTGCCTGTTGATACTCGCCGTGGGCCTGATCCTGCTGACCATGCAGCTGAATATCAGCGATCTGCTGTGGGCGTTCAGCAAGAAGCTGGCGCTGTTCTGGCTGGTGTTTGGTCTGTGCTGGAAAGTGCTGGAAAAAGATGGCGTCGCCGTCCGCCACTTCAACATGCCGGAAAAACTCACCAGCCACTGGCGTCGCCAGATTGTGCGCATCAGCCTCGCGCTGCTGCCGCTGCACTTCTGGTCAGTTGTGGCGGAGCTTTCCCCGCTGCACCTGATGGATGACGTGCTGGGGCAACTGGTGATTATGCTGAACCTGCTGCTGATTGCCGTTCTGATGTGGCCAATGTGCCGCGACAGCTGGCGGGATAAAGAGTCCCACAATCTTCGTCTGGCTACCGTAACGGTACTGGCGATCATTCCTCTGGCGCTGATGGTGCTGACGGCGACGGGTTACTTCTATACCACGCTGCGTCTGTCCGGTCGCTGGATCGAAACGGTTTATCTGGTGATTGTATGGAACCTGCTGTTCCAGACCGTGCTGCGTGGTTTGAGCGTGGCGGCGCGCCGCATTGCTTATCGTCGTGCTGTTGCCCGTCGGCAGCATCAGGTGAAAGAGGGGGCTGAAGGGGCAGAGCCGCAGGAAGAGCCGACCATTGCTCTGGAGCAGGTTAACCAGCAAACGATGCGTATTACCATGCTGGTGATGATCGCCCTGTTTGCGGTGATGTTCTGGGCCATCTGGTCTGATTTAATTACCGTCTTCGCCTACCTCGACAGTATCACGCTCTGGCAATACAACGGTACCGAAGCGGGCGCTGCGGTAATGAAAAGCGTCACCATGGGCAGCCTGCTCTTTGCGCTGGTGTCGTCAGTGGTTGCCTGGGCGTTGATCCGCAACCTGCCGGGTCTGCTGGAAGTGCTGGTGCTCTCAAGGCTGAACCTGCGTCAGGGGGCGTCGTACGCCATTACCACCATCCTGAACTATGTCATTATTATTGTCGGGGCGATGACGGTATTCGGCTCGCTGGGCGTCTCGTGGGATAAACTCCAGTGGCTGGCGGCGGCGTTGTCGGTGGGTCTGGGCTTCGGCTTGCAGGAGATCTTCGGTAACTTTGTCTCTGGCCTGATTATCCTGTTCGAACGTCCGGTGCGTATCGGCGATACCGTCACCATCGGTACTTTCTCCGGGACCGTCAGCAAGATCCGCATTCGTGCGACCACCATTACCGACTTCGATCGTAAAGAGGTGATCATCCCGAACAAAGCGTTTGTGACCGAGCGTCTGATCAACTGGTCGCTCTCGGATACCACCACTCGCGTGGTGATCCGACTCGGGGTGGCCTATGGCTCGGATCTGGACAAGGTGAAAGAGGTACTGCTGAAGGCGGCAGCCGACCATCCAAAAGTGATGCACGATCCTGCGCCAGCGGTATTCTTCACCACCTTCGGGCCGAGCACTTTGGATCATGAGCTGCGCCTGTACGTACGCGAACTGCGCGATCGCAGCTACACCGTCGATGAGCTGAACCGCACCATTGACCGTCTGTGTCGTGAAAACGATATTAATATCGCCTTTAACCAGCTTGAGGTTCATCTGCGCAACGAGAAAGGCGATGAGCATACGGAAGTGAAGCGCGAGATTAAGGGGGGACGACCCTACTCCCGCCTAATCTATTTCCCTCTCCCCTCTGGGGAGAGGGTAGGGTGAGGGGGAAGTTTCCCCTCAAAATCTCGTCGCACAATCTCCAGCGCTTTCAGCACCGTCTCCGCCGGGATCTCGTGATTCTCCAGCAGCATAATTAAATCGACGGCCAGCTTGACCTCGTCGGGGGGCATTTTCCAGTGACATCAGTGGCTCCTGTTAACGGGTCAGGCGTTCGATGACGCGTTCAATCTCATCCAGCGCCTGACGGCAGCGGACGATGCGGCCTTCCAGCGCGCTGATTTCACGCATTAATAACTGCTGCTCTTCCAGCGTTTCGCTGGTGTTCAGGCGGGCTTCGCGCTCGCGCTTCATCTCAAACAGACGGCGCTCAAACTCCTGGTTCTCCAGCCGCTTGCGCTGCCATTTTCCGAGTCCCGGCGAGGCGCTGTCCCACGCCCGTAACGGCCAGGCGGCGATTTCCCGGTGCAGGGCGGTGATCTGCTCGGTAAGATGCTCCGCAAGCCACGCGACCTGTTCCTGCTGTTCACTCTCAACCGCGTGACGAAGCTCGTCGAGATTGGTCTGCGCTTCAGCAAGATAATCCTCAATGACGGTGCTGCGGGTGCGGAAGAGCTGTCGGTCAAAGCGCGGTTTCAGCGTGGCGTGGCCCATCAACGGCGTGGCCTGCGCCCGCAGCGCGATCAGCTGATTTTGCAGCCTCTCAAGAAGCAGTGCTGTTTTCAAGGCGCTCTCCAGTGGTAAAGTAGCCGTTCAGTTTGATAACGATTCGCATTATGCAGCGTACTATTTTAATCATCATTGGCTGGCTCGCGGTAGTGCTGGGCACGCTGGGTGTGGTTTTACCCTTGCTGCCGACCACCCCGTTTATCCTGTTGGCCGCCTGGTGCTTCGCCCGCTCGTCGCCGCGTTTTCACCACTGGCTTCTGTACCGCTCGTGGTTTGGCGGCTACCTGCGGCACTGGCAAAAACACCGGGCCATGCCGCCCGGGGCTAAGCCGCGCGCCATTGCCTTCATCCTTATCACCTTCGCCGTCTCGTTATGGCTGGTGAAAATGATGTGGGTGCGCATTCTGCTGCTGGCGATCCTGGTTTGCCTGCTGATCTTTATGTGGCGGATCCCCGTGGTTGATGAAAAGCAACAAAAGCACTGAAGCCTCATCATGGCGGTTGCAATTATGGCGCACAGCCAGTAAATTCGACCGTTTTCGAGCACAGGTGCGCCTGGTCAAAGGTTAAACAACTGTTACTTTGACCGACTCGTCGCGCGCCGTGAGTAACACTGTTTCATTTAGGCACAAACCGATGACCGCAACTGCACAGCAGCTTGAATATCTGAAAAATAGCATCAAAAGTATCCAGGACTATCCAAAACCTGGCATTCTTTTCCGCGATGTCACCAGCTTGCTGGAAGACCCGAAAGCGTACGCCCTCAGCATTGAACTGCTGGTTGAGCGTTATAAAAACGCCGGGATCACCAAAGTAGTAGGTACTGAAGCCCGTGGCTTCCTGTTTGGCGCACCGGTTGCGCTGGCGATGGGCGTGGGTTTTGTGCCGGTGCGTAAGCCGCGCAAACTGCCGCGTGAAACCATTGCTGAGAGCTATGAGCTGGAATACGGCACCGATCAGCTGGAAATTCACGTTGATGCCATCAAGCCAGGCGACAAAGTGCTGGTGGTGGACGATCTGCTGGCAACCGGCGGCACCATCGAAGCGACCGTGAAGCTGATCCGTCGTCTGGGCGGGGAAGTGACCGACGCGGCATTCATCATCAACCTGTTCGATCTCGGCGGCGAGCAGCGCCTGGAAAAACAGGGTATTACCAGCTACAGCCTGGTGCCATTCCCGGGACATTAATCCCGTATCTCACAACCTCGCTCAATGGGTGAGGTTGTGATAGCATTCCCCTCCATTAATTCACCTTCCAGCGTTGCAGAGCCTGCCCATGAGTTATCAGGTGTTAGCCCGTAAATGGCGACCACAAACCTTTGCTGACGTTGTCGGTCAGGAACATGTGCTGACGGCCCTGGCGAACGGCTTGTCGCTAGGTCGCATCCATCACGCCTATCTTTTCTCCGGCACCCGCGGCGTCGGTAAAACCTCTATTGCCCGTCTGCTGGCAAAAGGTCTGAACTGCGAAACCGGGATCACCGCCACCCCGTGCGGCGTGTGCGACAACTGTCGTGAGATCGAGCAGGGGCGTTTTGTCGATCTGATTGAGATCGACGCCGCCTCGCGCACCAAAGTGGAAGATACCCGCGATCTGCTCGACAACGTGCAGTACGCCCCGGCGCGCGGCCGCTTCAAGGTCTATCTGATCGATGAAGTGCACATGCTGTCGCGCCACAGCTTCAACGCCCTGCTGAAAACGCTGGAAGAGCCGCCTGCGCATGTCAAATTCCTGCTGGCGACCACCGATCCGCAAAAGCTGCCGGTCACGATCCTCTCGCGCTGCCTGCAATTCCACCTGAAGGCGCTCGACGTTGAGCAGATCCGCGCTCAGCTTGAGCATATCCTCGATGAAGAGAACATTGTCCACGAGCCGCGTGCGCTGCAACTGCTGGCCCGTGCCGCGGACGGCAGCCTGCGCGATGCGCTGAGCCTGACCGACCAGGCGATTGCCAGCGGTGACGGTAAACTCTCCACCGACGCGGTCAGTACCATGCTCGGCACGCTGGATGACGATCAGGCGCTGTCGCTTATTGAAGCGATGATTGCCGCCAACGGTGAGCGAGTGATGGCGCTCGTCAACGACGCCGCTGCCCGTGGCATTGAGTGGGAAGCGCTGCTTGTCGAGATGCTCAGCCTGCTGCACCGCGTGGCGATGCTGCAACTGTCTCCGTCGGCCATTGGCGCGGACATGGCGACCATTGAACAGCGGATGCGTGAACTTGCGCGCACCGTGCCGCCGGCTGACGTTCAGCTTTATTATCAGACGCTGCTGATTGGCCGCAAAGAGCTGCCGTTTGCACCGGATCGCCGGATGGGCGTTGAAATGACGCTGCTGCGCGCGCTGGCCTTCCATCCGCGCAAGCCATTGCCGGAGCCGGAAACGCCCCGGCAGTCCTTTGCGCCGGTTGCGCCGACCGCGGTAATGTCACCGCAGCAGGTGCCACCGCAACCGGCATCGCCGCCGCCGCAAAACGTGCCGCTGTCGGATGCCACCAGTTCGGTGCTTGCCGCACGAAGCCAGTTGCAACGTGCGCAGGGGAGCAACCAAACCAAAAAAGAGTGAACCGGCAGCGCCTGCAAGAGCGCGGCCGGTGAACAACGCCGCGCTTGAACGACTGGCCTCGGTAACGGAGCGCGTGCAGTCGCGTCCGGCACCGTCCGCGCTCGAGCAAAAAGCCCCGGCGAAAGAAGAGGCATACCGCTGGAAGGCGACCACCGTTGTTGAAACGGTCAAGGAAGTGGTCGCCACGCCAAAAGCGCTGAAAAAGGCGCTGGAGCATGAAAAAAACGCCGGAGCTATCCGCGAAGCTCGCGGAAGAGTCCATCGAGCGCGATGCCTGGGCCGCCGAGGTCAGCAAACTGCAACTGCCGAAGCTGGTGGAGCAGGTCGCGCTGAACGCCTGGAAAGAGCAGGACGGTAATCAGGTGCGTCTGCACCTGCGCCCTTGCCAGCGGCACCTCAACTCCCCTGGCGCGCAAAAGGCGCTGGCCGAGGCGCTTACCGCATTACAGGGTGTACCGGTTGAATTGACTATCATTGAAGATGATAATCCGGCGGTGAAAACGCCGCTCGAGTGGCGTCAGGCCATTTATGAAGAGAAGCTCGCGCAGGCGCGCGAGGCGATAATTGCGGATAACAACATCCAGACCCTGCGTCGGTTCTTCGACGCCGATCTGGATGAAGAGAGTATTCGCCCCATTTGATCGTGAGTCTGACTTACGGTTGTAATCCTTAACGTGAAAGAAGAGAGAAGCCTATGTTTGGTGGAAAAGGCGGTCTGGGTGGCCTGATGAAGCAGGCTCAGCAGATGCAGGAAAAAATGCAGAAGATGCAGGAAGAGATCGCTCAGCTGGAAGTCACGGGTGAATCCGGTGCCGGTCTGGTCAAGGTGACTATCAACGGTGCGCATAACTGCCGTCGCGTTGAAATCGACCCGAGCCTGCTCGAAGACGACAAAGAGATGCTGGAAGATCTGGTTGCAGCCGCGTTTAACGATGCCGCTCGCCGTATCGACGAAACCCAGAAAGAGAAAATGGCCTCTGTTTCCAGCGGTATGCAACTGCCGCCGGGCTTTAAGATGCCATTCTGATGCAAACCAGTCCGCTGCTCACGCAGTTAATGGAAGCACTGCGCTGCCTGCCGGGCGTTGGCCCGAAGTCGGCGCAGCGTATGGCGTTTACGCTATTGCAGCGCGACCGCAGCGGCGGGATGCGCCTGGCGCAGGCTCTGACCCGCGCCATGTCAGAAATTGGCCACTGTGCGGATTGCCGGACCTTTACCGAGCAGGACGTATGTAACATCTGCACGAACCCGCGTCGTCAGGAAAACGGTCAGATTTGCGTGGTGGAGAGTCCGGCGGACATCTACGCCATCGAACAAACCGGGCAGTTTTCCGGCCGCTATTTCGTGCTGATGGGGCATCTCTCCCCGCTGGATGGCATCGGCCCGGACGATATCGGTCTCGATCGCCTGGAGCAGCGCCTGGAGTCGGAAACCATCAAAGAGGTGATCCTCGCCACCAACCCGACGGTGGAAGGGGAGGCAACCGCCAACTACATCGCCGAACTGTGCGCGCAGTACGGCGTTGACGCCAGCCGCATCGCCCACGGCGTGCCGGTCGGCGGTGAGCTGGAGATGGTCGACGGCACCACGCTGTCACACTCGCTGGCCGGACGTCACAAGATTATTTTCTGACCAAACGGAGGCTGCGCGCGCGGCCTCCGCTTGAAAATTCCTCCCCTTATCCCCATCTCTCACTCAACGTTTTACAACCCCATTAAATGGCATTGTTGAGGTCGACTTAGATGAAAGGACAAGAAACCCGTGGTTTCCAGTCAGAAGTAAAACAGCTTCTGCACCTGATGATCCATTCCCTGTATTCCAACAAAGAAATCTTCCTGCGTGAGCTGATTTCCAACGCCTCTGATGCGGCGGACAAGCTGCGCTTCCGCGCGCTGTCTAACCCGGATCTGTATGAAGGCGACGGCGAGCTGCGCGTGCGCGTCTCGTTTAATAAAGAGAACCGCACCCTGACCATCGCCGATAACGGCATCGGGATGAACCGCGACGAGGTGATTGACCACCTCGGAACCATCGCCAAATCCGGCACCAAAGCGTTCCTTGAGTCCATGGGCTCTGACCAGGCGAAAGACAGCCAGCTGATCGGTCAGTTCGGCGTAGGCTTCTACTCGGCGTTCATCGTGGCGGACAAAGTCACCGTGCGCACCCGCGCCGCGGGCGACAGCGTCGAGAACGGCGTGCTGTGGGAGTCTAAAGGTGAAGGTGAATACACCGTTGATGACATCACCAAAGCGGATCGCGGCACCGAAATCACCCTGCACCTGCGTGAAGGCGAAGACGATTTCCTGAACGACTGGCGCGTACGCTCCATTATCAGCAAATATTCCGACCATATCGCGCTGCCGGTAGAGATTGAAAAACAGGAAGAGAAAGACGGCGAAACCGTGGTTTCCTGGGAGAAAATCAACAAGGCGCAGGCGCTGTGGACGCGTAATAAAGCTGAAATTAAAGACGACGAGTACAACGAGTTTTACAAGCACATCGCCCACGACTTCACCGATCCGCTGACCTGGAGCCACAACCGTGTGGAAGGGAAACAGGAGTACACCAGCCTGCTGTACATTCCGGCGCAGGCGCCGTGGGACATGTGGAACCGCGATCACAAGCACGGCCTGAAGCTGTACGTGCAGCGCGTCTTCATCATGGACGACGCCGAGCAGTTCATGCCGAACTACCTGCGCTTTGTGCGTGGCCTGATAGACTCCAACGATCTGCCGCTGAACGTCTCCCGTGAAATTCTTCAGGACAGCACCGTCACCCGTAACCTGCGCAACGCCCTGACCAAACGTGCGTTGCAGATGCTGGAAAAACTGGCGAAGGACGATGCGGAAAAATACCAGACCTTCTGGAAACAGTTTGGCCTGGTGCTGAAAGAAGGTCCGGCGGAAGATACTGCGAACGTGGAAGCTATCGCTAAACTGCTGCGCTTCGCCTCTACGCACAACGACTCCTCCGCCCAGACCGTGTCGCTGGAAGAGTACGTCTCCCGCATGAAAGAAGGGCAGGAGAAGATCTACTACATCACCGCCGACAGCTATGCGGCAGCGAAGAGCAGCCCGCATCTGGAACTACTGCGTAAGAAAGGCATCGAAGTGCTGCTGCTGTCTGACCGCATCGACGAGTGGATGATGAACTACCTGACCGAGTTCGACGGTAAATCCTTCCAGTCCGTTGCCAAAGCCGACGAGTCTATCGATAAGCTGGCGGATGAAGTGGACGACAGCGCGAAAGAAGCCGAGAAGGCGCTGGAGCCGTTCGTTGAGCGCGTTAAAACGCTGCTGGGCGACCGCGTGAAAGAGGTGCGCTTCACGCACCGTCTGACCGATACGCCAGCCATTGTCACCACCGATGCGGACGAAATGAGCACCCAGATGGCGAAACTGTTCGCTGCGGCGGGCCAGGGCCGTGCCGGATGTGAAATATATCTTTGAGCTTAATCCGGATCACCCGCTGGTGAAACGCGCGGCGGATACCCAGGACGACGCCCGCTTTGCGGAGTGGGTTGAACTGCTGCTGGATCAGTCCCTGCTGGCCGAGCGCGGTACGCTGGAAGATCCTAACCTGTTCATTAAACGTGTGAATGCGCTGCTGCTGGCGTAATCTTCCCTCACCCCGGCCCTCTCCCACAGGGAGAGGGTGAAAGAGTTCCCTCTCCCTGTGGGAGAGGGTTAGGGTGAGTGCACCAGACCGCACTCTCCCAAATTATCTCCCCCCCCGTTAACCGTTTCAGCCTTCCCGCCTTCCTTGAGCCATACCCGTTCTGGTGGTATTGTTTAGCGCTTTTTGAAAAATTGAATCGACTTTTGAGGGGATTTTCGCAATGCGTATTATTCTGCTTGGCGCTCCGGGCGCGGGTAAAGGAACTCAGGCTCAGTTCATCATGGAGAAATACGGTATTCCGCAAATCTCCACCGGTGACATGCTGCGCGCCGCTGTTAAATCTGGCTCCGAGCTGGGTAAACAAGCGAAAGACATCATGGACGCAGGCAAACTGGTGACCGACGAACTGGTTATCGCGCTGGTTAAAGAGCGCATTGCTCAGGAAGACTGCCGTAACGGTTTCCTGCTGGACGGCTTCCCGCGCACCATTCCTCAGGCTGACGCCATGAAAGAAGCGGGCATCAACGTGGATTACGTGCTGGAGTTCGACGTACCAGACGAGCTGATCGTTGACCGTATCGTTGGCCGTCGCGTACACGCTGCTTCTGGCCGCGTTTACCACATCAAATTCAACCCACCTAAGGTTGAAGGCAAAGACGACGTGACCGGCGAAGAGCTGACCACCCGTAAAGACGATCAGGAAGAAACCGTGCGTAAACGCCTGGTGGAATACCATCAGATGACCGCACCGCTGATCGGCTACTACACCAAAGAAGCGCAGGCGGGTAACACCAAATACGCGAAAGTGGACGGCACCAAAGCCGTGGCTGACGTACGTGCAGAGCTGGAAAAAATCCTCGGCTAAGCGCACCTCTCTCACCCGGAGCCCCGGGTGAGAAAAATTCTCATCTTACCTATTACAGCAATGGGTTTCGTTTAAACGCATTTCCGCTACAATTGACAGCCTATCAAATGGTTAAGAGGCGTGAATGAGTCAGGCGAAAACCGGCATCCTGCTTGCCAATCTGGGCACCCCAGAAGCACCTACTCCAGCGGCGGTCAAACGCTACCTGCGACAATTTTTAAGCGACACGCGCGTCGTGGATACCCCAAGACTGCTGTGGTGGCCACTGCTGCGTGGCGTCATTCTGCCGATTCGTTCCCCGCGTGTGGCAAAGCTCTATCAGTCCGTGTGGATGGAAGAGGGCTCGCCGCTGATGGTGTACAGCCGTCGTCAGGAGAAGGCGCTGGCCGCCCGCCTGCCGGACATGCCCGTTGCGCTCGGCATGAGCTACGGTAAGCCGTCCCTGGAAAGCGCCGTCGACTCTCTGCTGGCGCAGGGCGTTGAACACATTGTGGTGCTGGCCCTTTATCCGCAGTACTCGTGCTCCACGGTAGCTGCCGTCTGGGACGAACTGGCGCGCATTCTGGCGACCCGCCGCCGTATACCGGGTATCACCTTTATCCGCGACTACGCCGATAACGAGCTGTACATTCAGGCGCTTGCCAGCAGCGCGCGCGCGTCGTTTGAAAAACACGGCGAGCCGGATCTGCTGCTGCTCTCCTATCACGGTATTCCGCAGCGTTTCGCGAACGAAGGGGATGATTACCCCCAGCGTTGCCGCGATACCACCCGCGAGCTGGTCTCCGCCCTCGGCCTGCCGCCTGAGAAGGTGATGATGACCTTCCAGTCGCGCTTCGGCCGTGAACCGTGGCTCACCCCGTATACTGATGAAACGCTTAAGATGCTGGGCGAGAAGGGCGTGAAGCACATTCAGGTGATGTCGCCGGGCTTCTCGGCGGACTGTCTGGAAACGCTGGAAGAGATTGCCGTCCAGAACAAAGAGTTCTTTATGGAGGCGGGCGGAACGAAATACGAATACATTCCTGCGCTTAACGACTCCCCTGAACACATCGACATGATGGTCTCACTGGTCACCACCCGCCGCTGATCGCGTTACGGGCCGGGTTTGTGCTACCATTCCCGGCCCGTATTCTTTGCACAGTTCAGACCATGAAATTTCCCGGTAAACGTAAGTCCAAACACTATTTCCCCGTCGATGCCCGCGATCCGCTGTTACAGCAAATTCAGCAGGAAAGCGAAACCAGCGCTGCCTGGGTGGTCGGTATCGATCAGACGCTGGTGGACATTGAAGCCAAAGTGGATGATGCGTTTGTCGCACGTTACGGTCTGAGCGCCGGGCACTCGCTGGTGATTGAGGATGACGTTGCTGAAGTGCTGTATCAGGAGCTGGTGCGCGAAAATCTTATCACCCACCAGTTTGCCGGCGGCACCATCGGCAACACCATGCACAACTACTCCGTACTGGCAGACGACCGCTCGGTGCTGCTTGGCGTGATGTGCAGCAATATCGAAATCGGTGGCTATGCCTACCGCTACCTGTGCAATACCTCCAGCCGCACCGATCTGAACTATTTGCAGGGCGTTGACGGGCCGATTGGCCGCTGCTTTACGCTGATAAGCGATTCCGGCGAGCGTACCTTTGCCATCAGCCCCGGCCATATGAATAAGCTGCGCGCTGAAAGTATCCCGGAAGAGGTGATCGCGGGCGCGTCTGCGCTGGTACTGACCTCCTATCTGGTGCGCTGCAAGCCGGGCGAACCAATGCCGGACGCAACCATGAAGGCAATTGAGTACGCGAAGAAATACAACGTGCCTGTGGTTCTGACGCTGGGCACCAAATTCGTCATTGCCGACAACCCGGAGTGGTGGCAGGCCTTCCTGAAAGAACACGTCTCGATTCTGGCGATGAATGAAGAAGAAGCCGAAGCGCTGACCGGCGAAAGCGATCCGCTGCTGGCGTCTGATAAGGCGCTGGACTGGCTAGATCTGGTGCTCTGCACCGCCGGGCCGGTCGGGCTGTATATGGCGGGCTTCACGGAAGAAGAGAGCAAGCGGAAAACCCAGCACCCGCTGCTGCCGGGCGCAATCGCCGAATTTAACCAGTACGAGTTCAGCCGCGCCATGCGTCATAAAGACTGCATCAACCCGCTGCGTATCTTCTCCCACATCGCACCGTATATGGGTGGCCCCGAGAAGATCATGAACACCAACGGCGCGGGCGACGGCGCGCTGGCCGCGCTGCTGCACGACATCACCGCCAACGCCTACCACAAAACCAA
Organism: Enterobacter cloacae complex sp. ECL72; assembly: GCF_019056635.1. NCBI lineage: Bacteria > Pseudomonadati > Pseudomonadota > Gammaproteobacteria > Enterobacterales > Enterobacteriaceae > Enterobacter > Enterobacter cloacae complex sp. ECL72. Next base: position 616,201 of record NZ_CP077659.1, read on the forward strand.
TGTGCCGAATTCCAGCAAGCACACCTTCAACTGGCTGACCTACTCCTCGCTGGCGCAGGTTTGCAAGTACGCGAACCGCGTGAGTTATCAGGTGCTGAACCAGCATTCACCGCGCTTAACGCGGGGGCTGCCGGAACGGGAAGACAGCCTCGAAGAGGCGTATTGGGACAGGTAAAAGCAAAACGGCAACCTGTGGTTGCCGTTTTTAGTTTTTGTTCCCTCTCCCTGTGGGAGAGGGCCAGGGTGAGGGCATCAGGCCGCACAAAACTTACCCCGTCACCGCCTCTTCAACCGGCGGTTTCGTCAGCATTGTCAGCATCGTATTCGCAATCTCACGCTCACCCATCACCACCTGATTCGCGCCGCGCTCGGTGATGTACTCCACTTCGTCATCATAATGGGCGCGGGCAATGATTTCGATATGTGGGCATTTTTCACGGGCTGTGGCGACAATCTCGCCAGCCTCGTAACCGTTCGGGATAGTGAGCAGCAGCCAGCGAGCGCAGTCCAGATGCGCCAGATTCATAATCTCTTCGTTAGCCGCGTTGCCCAGCACCGCGCGGATGCCGCGCTCGCGAAGCTCGTCGACGCGAGTGCGGGAGGTTTCAATCACTACCAGGGGGATCCCCTGGGCCATCAGCTTCTCACCGAGCAGGCTGCCGACGCGGCCAAAACCGACCAGCAGCGCGTGGTTGCAGATATCTACGGGGATCTGTTTCTCCTCCTCAATCGCTTCTTCCAGGGTTTGCTCTTCGAGGGTTTCGGTCTTCTCGAGATATTTCTCCAGCAGGGCAAACAATACCGGGTTTAGCATGATGGAGAGGATCGCCCCCGCCAGCACCAGATTTTGCCCCGCCTGTGGCAGCAGGTTCAGGGCCATCCCCAGACCAGCAAGAATAAAGGCGAACTCGCCAATCTGCGCCAGGCTGGCGGCGATGGTCAGCGCCGTGCGCGGCGAGTGACCGAACATCCGTACCAGGAAGAAGGCGGCAACGGACTTACCAAAGATGATGATTGCCAGCGTACCCAGCACGGCCAGCGGCTGCTGAATGAGGATCAGCGGGTCGAACAGCATCCCGACGGAGACAAAGAACAGCACCGCGAATGCATCACGTAGCGGCAGGGTATCGTGCGCGGCACGGTGGCTCAGCTCGGACTCGTTCAGCACCATCCCGGCGAAGAACGCGCCCAGCGCAAAGGAGACGTCAAACAGCTCGACGGCGCCAAAGGCAATGCCCAGCGCCAGCGCAAGGACCGAAAGCGTGAACAGTTCACGCGAGCCCGTGGCGGCGCTGCGGGACATGATCCACGGCACCAGACGGCGGCCCACCAGCATCATGATGGCGATAAACGCCACGACTTTACCGATGGTAATGCTCATATCCAGCGCCAGCGAGGCGAAGCCGATATTCTCTTTTTCCATCATCCCGGCAACGGCAGGCAGCAGAACCAGCGTCAACACCATTACCAGATCTTCAACAATCAGCCAGCCTATCGCGATTTGTCCGCGCTGGCTGTCTATCAGCTGTCTCTCTTCAAGCGCGCGCAGCAGCACCACGGTACTGGCGGTTGAAAGACACAGCCCAAATACGATACCGGTCATGATTGACCAGCCCAGCACCGCCGAAAGCGCCATGCCCAGCAGCGTCGCCACCCCTATCTGGGCGATCGCTCCCGGTATGGCGATCGACTTTACCGCCATCAGATCCTTCAGGGAAAAATGCAGTCCGACGCCAAACATCAGCAGGATCACGCCCAATTCCGCCAGCTCAGGCGCCAGTTTGGTATCTGCGACAAAACCCGGCGTAAAGGGCCCTGCCAGCACGCCCGCCAGCAAATAGCCTACAAGGGGCGAAATACGCAGTTTATTGGCAATCATGCCGAGAATAAAAGCGAGCACAAGTCCACCAACAATGGTGGTGATAAGCGGTGTGGCGTGGTGCATTCCGTCTCCTTTCGCGATGGGTGATCCATTTTTGGTGCAAATACCAAAAAGCCGATTAATAGTTTATGACAATTTTTACGCTTATGTTTATGAATAATTGTTGAAATCACAATAAAAAGGCAATAAGCATGAAAAAAGGCAGATTTTGATAAATTTGCTGAGGGGAGGGAGAGGAAAGCCTTATGGCATCAGGTTATCCGGCTGCCAAAGTTTAACTTTGGCAGCCGTGAAGTCACGCTTTATGACGATTGTCAGGCAGGAATATGGTCAACATCCCCAGAAGTGGCAGGAAAGCGCAGATTTTATAGACCAGGAAGATGCTGGTGTGGTCTGCAACCATCCCCAACACGGCTGCGCCAAGGCCGCCCATGCCAAAGGCAAAACCGAAAAAGAGGCCGGAAACCATACCGATACGTCCCGGCAGCAGCTCCTGCGCGTAGACCAGGATGGCTGAAAATGCCGATGCGAGAATAAAACCAATAATCACCGTCAATATTCCGGTCCATTCCAGCGTTGCGTACGGTAAAACAAGCGTAAACGGCGCGACGCCGAGGATAGAGCCCCAAATCACATATTTACGTCCAATTTTATCCCCTACAGGGCCGCCTATCACCGTGCCTGCCGCCACCGCAAACAGGAAGGCAAAGAGGTGGAACTGGGCGTTTTGTACTGATAATCCGAATTTTTGCATCAGATAGAAGGTGTAATAGCTGCTGATGCTCGCCATATAGAAATATTTCGAGAAAATCAGCACCAGCAGCACGCTGACGGCAAGGATCACCTTATTGCGCGGAAGGGGATTGGTTATCTTCGCGGCAGGTTTTCCCTTATGTACGCGATGCTGCGCGGCATACCAGCGGCTGATTTGCGCCAGGACGACAATCGCCAGCAGCGCGGCCAGCACAAACCACGCCACGTTGCCTTTGCCGTAAGGCGCGATAATTACCGCCGCCAGCAGAGGACCGAGGGAGCTACCAAAGTTACCCCCCACCTGGAACAGAGACTGCGCCAGCCCGTGACGTCCGCCGGAGGCCATACGTGCCACGCGGGACGATTCCGGATGGAACACCGATGAACCGGTTCCCACCAGCGCCGCGGCAACCAGTACCGCCTCAAAGCTGCCCGCCATGGCCAGCAGCACCAGCCCGCTCAGGGTAAAGCACATCCCAATGGGCAGCGACCATGGCATCGGGTATTTGTCCGTCCAGTAGCCCACCACCGGCTGTAGCAGCGAAGAGGCCAGCTGGAAGGTCAGGGTGATCATCCCGATCTGCACGAAGGTTAATGAGAACTCAGATTGCAACAGCGGGTAGATCGCCAGAATCAGCGACTGGATCATGTCGTTGAGCAGATGAGAGAGACTGATTGCGCCTAATACTTTAAAGGAAGTGCGCGATTTCGGCGGCGACGCCGGAGCGCCCTGGACGGGCTGGGTTGATTCACTGATTGCCATAAATACCACGTCGATTTGTTATTAGAGATGCAGGGAGTAATTATTATCCGACTAACATACCCGTCCGTGACATTTGAAGAAAGTCGCAATTCTGAAAACTTATTTGTCTATTCTTGTGAGTCACTGTAATTTTTGCGTTTGTCTATGGGTCAGGGAGAGAGAAGATGAAGTTAATGAAGCGTGGCGTCGCGCTGGCGCTCATCGCCGCATGGGGGCTGACAAGCCAGCCCGCGCAGGCGTATGAAAAAGATAAAACCTATAAAATTACCATTCTGCATACTAACGATCATCACGGCCATTTCTGGCGCAGCGAATACGGTGAATATGGCCTGGCGGCGCAAAAAACGCTGGTGGACGGCATTCGTAAAGAGGTCGCGGCCCAGGGCGGCAGCGTCCTGCTGCTGTCGGGCGGGGATATTAATACCGGGGTGCCGGAATCTGATTTACAGGATGCCGAGCCTGATTTCCGCGGCATGAATTTAATTGGTTACGACGCGATGGCGGTCGGAAACCACGAGTTTGATAATCCGCTGAGCGTGTTGCGCCAGCAGGAGAAGTGGTCCAAATTCCCGTTCCTTTCCGCCAATATTTATCAGAAAAGCACCGGCGAGCGCCTGTTTAAACCGTGGGCGCTGTTTAAGCGTCAGGATCTGAAGATCGCGGTCATCGGCTTAACCACCGACGATACGGCCAAAATTGGCAACCCTGAATTTTTCACCGACATCGAATTTCGTAAACCGGCGGACGAAGCGAAGCTGGTGATCCAGGAGTTGCAGCAGAATGAAAAACCGGATGTGATTATCGCGACCACCCACATGGGGCATTACGATAACGGTCAGCACGGCTCTAACGCGCCGGGCGACGTGGAGATGGCGCGCAGCCTTCCTGCGGGCTCGCTGGCGATGATTGTGGGCGGTCACTCACAGGATCCGGTCTGCATGGCTTCTGAGAATAAAAAGCAGGCAGATTATGTGCCCGGCACGCCGTGCGCGCCTGATCGTCAGAACGGAATCTGGATTGTACAGGCCCACGAGTGGGGTAAATACGTTGGCCGCGCGGATTTCGAATTCCGTAACGGTGAAATGAAGCTGGTGCACTATCAGCTCATCCCGGTCAACCTGAAGAAGAAAGTGACCTACCCGGATGGCAAAAGCGAGCGGGTACTCTACACGCCAGAGATCGCTGAAAACCAGCAGATGCTCTCTTTGCTGACGCCGTTCCAGAGCAAAGGGAAAGCGCAGCTGGACGTGAAGATTGGCACGCTTAACGGACGACTGGAAGGGGACCGCAGCAAAGTCCGCTTTGTACAGACCAACATGGGGCGTCTGGTGCTGGCCGCGCAGATGGCGCGCACGAATGCTGATTTCGGCGTGATGAGCGGCGGCGGTATTCGTGATTCCATTGAAGGCGGAGACATCACCTATAAAGACGTGCTCAAAGTGCAGCCGTTTGGCAACGTGGTGGTCTATGCGGACATGAGCGGGAAGGAGGTGATTGACTACCTGACCGCCGTGGCGCAGATGAAGCCGGATTCCGGGGCGTATCCGCAGTTTGCTAACGTCAGCTTCGTCGCGAAGGACGGCAAGCTTAACGATCTCAAAATCAAAGGCGAACCGGTTGATCCGGCGAAAACCTACCGCCTGGCAACGTTAAGCTTTAACGCCACCGGCGGCGACGGCTATCCGCATATCGATAACAAACCGGGCTATGTAAATACCGGGTTTATTGATGCGGAAGTGTTGAAGCAGTTTATCCAGCAAAATTCACCGATTGACGTGAACATGTATGAGCCGAAAGGCGAGGTGAGCTGGCAGTAGTGCGTTTTTTTGCCGGGTGGCGGCTTCGCCTTACGCGGCCTACATTTGAATCGTAGGCCCGGTAAGCGCAGCGCCACCGGGCAATTTTCTCAATCCCGGCGCGCAATATCCGCAAATTTCGCGTCCAGCATTTTCGCCAGATCGCCTGCGGCCAGTTCGATATCCAGCCCGCGTTTGCCGCCAGAAATATAGATCGTCTCAAATTCCTGCGAAGGCGCATCGATCAGCGTCGGCAGACGCTTTTTCTGGCCGAGCGGGCTGATCCCGCCGACCAGATAACCCGTTGTGCGTTGCGCAACCATCGGGTCAGCCATATCGACCTTTTTCGCTCCCAGCGCTTTGGCCACTTTCTTCAGATCAAGCTGTCCGGCGACGGGCGTCACTGCCACGGCGAGGTGCTTCATATCGCCGTTCACCGCGACCAGCAGCGTTTTGTAGACCTGGTCCGCGTTCAGCCCCAGCTTGCGCACCACTTCATCACCAAAGTTGGTTTCGTTCGGATCGTGATCGTATGTGTGGATCCGGAAAGAAATTTTGTTTTTTTCGAGTAATTTAACGGCGGGAGTCATGGCTATCCTTCTTACGACAGACGATTCATACCAGCAGCATACGCCTGACGTTTGTCTAAAAAATAGCACCATCTTGCGCAATAGTATTGGCAGTGATGGTTACTTTGAGCGACAATCGGCGTAGCCGAAGGTCACTTCGGTATAATAAAAACGATGAAATTCCTCTTTGACGGGCCAATAGAGATATTGGCCATTTTTTTATTTCAGCAGCGACGGCAAATTCCCTTCTCCGTACAAATGCAACGCGCCAACCGCGACAACATAACGACCGGCAGGCAGGGCATATAGTATCTCCCGCCACGCCTGGTTGCGCGCGTTCATCAGCACATCATACAACGATTCACTGAACGTCGACGGTAACGCCAGCTTACCGTCTGCGGGCGGCGCATCCAGCCACCAGCCAATCATCGTTTGCAGCAGACGCGCGTTGGTGTGCCAGTGGGTCAGGGTATCATCCAGCAGCATCAGGCCGTCATCGGGAAGCTGGCGAAGAAGCGCAATCTGGCTGTCCGTGCCTTCCAGTTCAATGACGGACAGGTTGCGCGCCCTTGCCGCATTCAGCAGTTGATAATCGATACCGTAATCGCCGCGCAGCCCCAGGCGCTGCGCCTGGGTGGCCTGTAACACCATGGCAATTTGCCACAGGGGCAGAGTGTCGAGCATTGAGAGCGAGACGCCGGTCTCATCCGCAAGACGGGTAAGCTCAGCCAGCTGCGTCCCGTTAAGACGTTCCGCCAGGGGGCGATCGCTTTCCAGCCCGGCAAACGGCGATTCATGGCCGGAGATGTCGGCTTCGACGATCAGCGCGTCGGCGCGCTTCAGCAGTTTAATCAGGCCGGAGGGCAGGGGGGACATGTCCTGCGTGCCCATATGAATGCTTCCCACCAGGTGCAGATGCTGCCCGCCCGGAAGCGAAATATCCATACCGGGCCAGGCATAACGGCGGGGAAAAAGGGCGCGAAACGATGTTTTTAGACGATTAAACAGACCCATACGCGCTCCATGATCGGAAAGGTTCATGCTAGCGCGTACGGGTACAAGGTTCAATCCTTCGGTTTAAACCGCAGCAGACGGTTAGCGTTGCTCACCACGGTAATTGACGAGAGCGCCATCGCCGCACCCGCAACAACCGGGTTCAGCAGGGTACCGGTCAGCGGCCACAAAATCCCGGCGGCAATCGGAATGCCGAGCGAGTTATAGACGAAGGCCCCCAGCAGGTTCTGCTTCATGTTGCGCAACGTGGCTTGCGAAATCGCCAGCGCATCCGCCACCCCCATCAGGCTGTGGCGCATCAGGGTGATCGCCGCGGTTTCAATGGCGACATCGCTCCCGCCGCCCATCGCAATGCCTACGTCAGCCTGCGCCAACGCCGGGGCGTCGTTGATGCCGTCGCCCACCATCGCCACCTGGCGACCCTGACTTTGCAGGTTCTTGATGGCGTCCGCTTTGCCGTCCGGCAGCACGCCCGCGATCACCTCATCAATACCGGCTTCTTTCGCAATGGCGTTGGCGGTGGTCGGGTTGTCCCCGGTCAGCATCACCAGACGATAGCCCGCGCGGTGCAGGCGCTGTAAGGCATCTACGCTGTCCTGGCGTAACGGATCGCGCACGGCCAGCAGCGCCGCCACCTGACCATCCCTCGCCAGCAGAACCGGCGTCGCGCCCTGAGAGGCCTGCGCGTTTAGCTCTGCGTCCAGCGCGGACGTATCAACGCCGTGTTCAGTCAGCAGTGCCTGGTTGCCCAGCAGCAGCGTATGGCCTTCGGCTTCACCGCTGACCCCTAAACCGCGCAGGGTGCGGAAGTTGCTGACCTGCGGCAGACGGCCATCACCGGCTTTCTCCAGGATGGCGCGCGCCAGCGGGTGGCTGGAACCTTGTTCCAGCGCGGCGGCAAGGCGCAGGGCGTCCGTCTCCGTACAGCCAACGGTACTGACGGCCACCACCTGCGGTTTGCCCTCGGTGAGCGTGCCGGTTTTATCAAAGACAAGGGTGTCCAGCGTGCTTGCCCGTTGCAGGGCGTCAGCATCACGGACCAGTACGCCAAATTCGGCGGCGCGTCCGACGCCAGAGATAATCGACATCGGCGTGGCCAGGCCAAGGGCACAAGGGCAGGCGATGATCAGCACCGTGGTGGCGATCACCAGGGTGTAGACAATCTGCGGCGCCGGGCCGAAGAAATACCAGATCGCCGCGCTCAGCAGGGCAATACCGACGACCACCGGCACAAAAATGGCGGAGATTTTATCGGCAAGCTGACCAATCTCCGGCTTACTGCTCTGCGCCTGGCGGACCATGCGAATGATGCGTGACAGCGTGGTATGGCTCCCGACCGCGCTGGCGCGGAACAGTACGCTGCCGTCCTGTACCACCGTACCCGCATGCACCGCATCGCCCTGAGATTTCTGCTGGGGTATCGGCTCGCCGGTCAGCATCGCTTCATCCAGCCAGGCATCGCCCTGGGTGATTTCACCGTCGACGGGCACGCGGTCGCCGGTGGTCAGGCGCAGCGTCATTCCCGGCTGTACCTCTGAGAGCGGAACGCTTTTTTCCCCGTCGTCCGTGACCACGCGGGCCGTCGGCGGGGTTAAATCGAGTAATCTTTCCAGCGCTTTCGACGAGCGCTGACGCGCGCGGGCTTCGAGCATATGGCCTAAGTTAATCAGACCGATAATCATCGCACTCGCTTCATAATAGAGATGGCGCGCCTCCATCGGGAACCACTGCGGCCAGACGTTCACGCTCATCGAATACAGCCACGCCGCGCCGGTACCGAGCGCGACCAGCGTGTCCATCGTCGCGGTGCGGTTTTTCAGGCTCTTCCAGGCGCTGGTATAGAAATGTCCGCCAGCAAACACCATCACCGCAAGGGTAATCAGACCAATCACCAGCCACAGGGTGCGGTTGTCAGCGGTGACCATCATGTTGTCACCCATCATGCCCCACACCATCACCGGAATACCGACCAGCAGGGCGACAATCGCCTGCCAGCGGAAACGCTTCATAGTGGCGACAGCCGTTTCCTGCTGGCGCTCGCGGCGCTCGGCATCATCTTCGATGGCCTCCGCCCCGTAGCCCGCTTTCTCCACGGCCTGCACTAACTCTGAGGCGGAGGCGCTGCCCATCACCAGCGCAGTACGCTCCGCCAGGTTTACCCGTGCCTGTGCGACGCCCGGTACCGCCTGTAAGGCGTTTTGTACCCGGGAGACGCAGCTGGCGCAGCTCATGCCATTGATCAGCAGCTGTTGGCTGTCATCAATATCATCAGCTACCGGAAGCTCAGGAGTGGCCGCTGTCAGTGCTTCCGACGGGGATGATGACTCTGCCAGCGGTTTAGCCTTTGGGTGGCTTAACTCCGCCCCGTAACCGGCCTGTTTAATGGTATCAATCAGCGCGTCGGCGCTGGCGCTGCCGGTCACGGCGGCATGATCGATACTCACCTCAGCGCTTTCCACGTCAGGACGCTGCTCCAGGCTTTCTTTAACGCGTTTGACACAGTGGCCGCAGGAGAGGCCGTCCAGTGTCAGGTCAATAGTGTGAGACATAACAAAACTCCCGTATAATGTTCTGGTCAATTGTTGACCTTCACTCTGCTTTTCGCTAACTGTTATGAAGGTTAAACCTTCCATCAAGGGGAAGGTCAAGGGGGAAATGTGAATATCAGCGATGTTGCGAAAAAAACCGGCTTAACCAGCAAAGCGATTCGCTTTTATGAGGAAAAAGGGCTGGTGACGCCACCGTTGCGCAGTGAGAACGGCTACCGCAGCTATACGCAGCTGCATCTTGATGAACTGACGTTACTGCGCCAGGCAAGACAGGTAGGATTTAACCTTGAAGAGTGCGGCGAGCTGGTTAACCTGTTTAACGATCCGAAACGCCACAGTGCCGACGTGAAAAAACGTACGCTGGAAAAAGTGGCGGAGATCGAACGCCATATCATCGAATTACAGGCGATGCGTGAGCAACTGTTACAGCTGGCAGAATCCTGCCCGGGAGATGACAGCGCCGAGTGCCCGATTATCGACAATCTTTCCGGCTGCTGCCACCGTAAAACCCACGCCTAACAGGCTTTAACCCGCAGGGTAATGCCTTCCACCGCAATGACCTCAACCCGCGTGCCGGCGCTGAGGTCATCGTCGGCCACCACCGGCCACGAACTGTCCCCCACGCGCATATGACCGCGTCCGTTGATCAGCGCGTTATCAAGCGTAAAGCGTCTACCCACGATCTGCTGCCCACGCTGGTTGAGGTGCGCGTCGACCGGCTTCTGCGCCTTCACCCGTTTGTTCAGCCAGCGCCACCACAGCCAGGCGGCCAGCAGCGTCAGCACGGCAAACAGCGCGCCCTGCCACTCCAAGCCGACAGGCAGCAGCCAGACGACCAGCCCGGTAATCACCGCGGCAACCCCGCTCCACAGCAGATAACCGTTGCCGCCAAGCATCTCGGCGGCCAGCAGTAAACCGCCAAGGCTTAGCCAGAACGCATGAGGATGTGCAACGATGAGCTCAATCATTTTTTACGCTCGTTTCCGCCGTCTTTGATCAACTCGGCAATTCCGGCGATAGATCCCATCAGACTGCTGGCATCCAGCGGCATCATTACCACCTTGCTGTTGTTCGCGGAGCCGATCTCCTTCAGCGCATCGGTATATTTTTGCGCGACGAAGTAGTTCACGGCCTGGATATCCCCGGCGGCAATCGCCTCGGAGACCATTTGCGTCGCGCGGGCTTCCGCTTCTGCCGAACGTTCACGCGCTTCCGCCTGGAGGAAGGCAGACTGACGGTCGCCCTCGGCTTTCAGGATCTGCGACTGTTTTTCCCCTTCCGCTTTCAGGATTTCAGCCTGACGCACCCCTTCGGCTTCAAGAATATAGGCACGCTTGGTACGCTCGGCCTTCATCTGCGCGTTCATGGAAGCAATCAGCTCTGCCGGTGGGCGCACGTCGCGGATCTCAATGCGGGTCACTTTGATCCCCCACGGATTGGTGGCTTCATCCACAATGTGCAGCAGGCGGGTATTTATGCTGTCGCGCTGGGAGAGCATTTCGTCCAGCTCCATTGAGCCAAGCACGGTACGGATGTTGGTCATGGTCAGGTTGACGATCGCCAGCTCCAGGTTGCTCACCTCATAGGCCGCTTTCGGCGCATCAATCACCTGAATAAAGCAAACCGCATCGATGGTGACGTTGGCGTTATCCTTGGAGATGACTTCCTGGGAAGGGATATCCAGCACCTGCTCCATCATATTGATCTTACGCCCAATTCTGTCCATGAACGGGACGATCAGGCTTAAACCCGGCTGAAGAGTATTGGTGTAGCGACCGAAGCGTTCGACGGTCCACTGGTAACCCTGCGGGACAATTTTGACGCCTGCGCCCACGATAACCAGCGCAACGAATATAAGGACAGGAACAACGATGAGCATAAAAACCTCCTGTTTTGCATGCCGTAACGAGAAAAACTGCGTATTTGTTGAACGTAAGTATATCGGCTAACGAACAGGATTTCGCCCCTGTAAAGAGGTGGGAACCGGACTGGCAGAAATAAAACGCCCCGTTCGGGATGCGGGGCGCAAAGCGTTACTTTTCAGACCAGGTATAGCTGAAGTCAGTGATAAACCCATCCCCGGCGTCAGCGATAGCTTTTGATAAGCCCTGATAGTATTTTTCCAGGCCGATGGCCTCTATCTGCTGGATCTGCTCGCGAACGGGAGCGCAGAACAATACCGCATTGCCCGCCCCGACACGTTTGTTGTTCGGCGGCAGATCGCCGGTAATCGCCTTAAACCAGGTTCTGATCCCTTGCTTTAAGCTGTGCGGCGCTTTTGTAAGATCCTCCTGGCCGGTCAGCACCTGTAGGGTAGGGAATTCATTAGCATTGACGGCGGTTTTCATACGCGCAAAGAACGCGGTAAAAAGCTCAAAAGAGCCGAGGTCTGTGACGCGAGGCTTGGTGGTTTTTCCGTTTTTATTGCCCATTTTTCCGGCAGGGGCTGTAGGCGCCGGAACCACATTGACCTTATGCAGATCCAGACCAAACAGCAGATTGCAGTGCGCCCGGCGCTCTTTAAGCGGATAGGACATCAGCACGTCAATAAACGCCGTCGCCTTCACATCGGCCAGATCATGGTTAATCAGCCATTGCGAGCGGGCAAATTCCGCGGGGGAAACGAACCAGTCCGGCACCTCAGTAAAGCGTCTGGATTTACCCTTGCCGTCAAACTCGAGAAAGTAAGCCCCATCATCGAAAGCAAAATAGCAGTTTTTAAAGCTACCGATTGTGGTGTTAACGATGAGCGCCTTCTTAACAAAATCGACCACCTCTGCACCCATGACAAAACGCGTGAGTTCAGAAGAATTGATGACTTCCATTAATGTTTCCACATCAGGAACACCAGGCTTCAGGGAAGAGAACTCATAAAAGATATGTGTCATGTTGCTGACTTCCTGTAGTTATAGAGGTGACAATTAGCGAGCAAAAAGTTTAACACTTGCTATAGGTTAAGGCTATTCGCGCTGCGTAGCGGAAAGGATTATGCTAAAGGCTGTTCTTATTACAGCGGTTAATGGAATCGGAATGAATAATAAAAAAAATCTTCTGGATATCAGGGATGTTGGCTTTCGTGTGGGTGATAACACCATCCTTCAGCACGTTGATTTTTGTCTCTCTCCGGGCGAATTTAAACTGATAACTGGCCCCTCCGGCTGCGGCAAAAGCACCCTCCTGAAAATCGTGGCTTCGCTACTGAGCCCAACGGAGGGAACCATCCTGTTTGCAGGAAAAGATATCGCCACGCTTTCACCGGAAAGCTATCGCCAGCAGGTGTCATACTGCGTGCAAACGCCGTCCCTGTTTGGCGACACGGTGTACGACAATCTGGTTTTCCCCTGGCACATCCGCAACCAAACGCCTGATCCAAAAAAGTTTACCGACGATCTGACTCGGTTCGGGCTTTCGCCGGAGACGCTGACCAAATCGATCGCCGAACTGTCGGGAGGGGAAAAGCAGCGCGTCTCGCTGATCCGTAACCTGCAATTCTTGCCGAAGGCGCTGTTGCTGGACGAAATCACCAGCGCGCTGGATGACGCTAACAAGCGCAACGTCAATGACATTATCCATCGCTACGCCCGGGAGCAGAATATTGCCGTGCTGTGGGTGACGCATGATTCAAATGAAATTACCCATGCGGATGATGTCATCACGCTCAGGCCGCAGGGCGGGAAAATGGAGGAGGCTCATCGTGGGTGAACATAACATAACCAACGAATCGCTGGCGCTGTCGATGGTCCTGGTGCTGGTGGCGATTGTGGTCAGCTACCGGGAAAAGCTGGGGCTGGAAAAAGATATTCTTTGGAGTATCGCCCGCGCGGTCATTCAGCTCATCATCGTCGGCTATGTGCTGAAATACATCTTCAACGTCAATCATGCCGTGCTGACCCTGTTGATGGTGCTGTTTATCTGCTTTAACGCGGCATGGAACGCGCAGAAACGCAGTAAATACATCGATAAAGCGTTCATTTCGTCGTTGATCGCCATCACTACCGGGACCGCGTTAACGCTGGCGGTACTGGTACTCTCCGGCTCGATAGAATTTACGCCGATGCAGGTGATCCCCATTTCCGGGATGATTGCGGGCAATGCGATGGTGGCGGTCGGGTTGTGCTACAACAATCTGGGGCAACGGTTCAGCAGTGAACAGCAGCAGCTTCAGGAGAAGCTAAGCCTGGGCGCGACGCCGAAGGTGGCCTCTGCGCGGTTGATCCGCGACAGCATTCGCTCTTCGCTGATCCCAACGGTGGATTCCGCCAAAACGGTGGGTCTGGTGAGCCTGCCGGGCATGATGTCGGGGCTGATTTTTGCCGGTATCGATCCGGTAAAAGCGATTAAGTACCAGATTATGGTGACGTTTATGCTGCTCTCTACGGCGAGCCTGTCCACCATCATTGCCTGCTACCTGACCTATCGGAAGTTTTACAACGCGCGCCACCAGCTGGTGGTGACGCAGTTGAAAAAGACGGGGTAATATCGGCTTTTGTAGGCCCGGTAAGCGTTAGCGCCACCGGGCATTTTTTTACTAGTAGAGCAACGCGTACAGCTGACGACGATATTTCGACGCCAGCGCGTCACCGGTACCCAGCGCGGCCAGGATCTCCTGGAACATCTTCCGCGCCTGTCCGTCTGCGGCGCCCAGGTCCTTCTGAAGATGGCTAAACAGCAGCTCCAGCGCCTCTTCGTTACGCCCCACCTGATGAAGCTGAAGCGCCAGCTGGCTTGCCAGCGCGGCATCCTGCGGGTTGTCCGCAACCTGCTGCTGAAGCTGTTGAATTTCAGGGGTATCGGCCGCCTGTTTCAGCAGGTCAATCTGCGCCACCAGACCCTGATAACGGGTATCCTGATCCTGCATCGGCACCGTTTTCAGCACGGCTTCCGCGTCTTCAGGGCGGTGCAGCGCAATCTGGGTCTCTGCCAGCAGCAGACCAATCTGGCTGTTCTGGTTCGACAGCTGCCACGCGTCTTTTAACAGCGGCAGCGCCTCGTCGTACTTACCTTCCTGCATCAGCGCCATGGCTTCCTGCGCTTTCAGCTCTTCTTCGCGCGGCAGAACTTTATCCAGCAGGGCGCGGATCGCCTCTTCCGGCTGCGGCCCCTGGAAGCCATCCACCGGCTGACCGTTCTGGAACAGGTAGACGGTTGGGATCGCGCGCAGGCCAAACTGGGAAGCCACCATTGGTTCGGCGTCACAATCCAGCTTCGCCAGAATGAACTGACCGTTGTACTGCGCGGCAAGGCTTTCCAGGACCGGCGTCAGTTGCAGGCAGTGTTGGCTGCGTTCAGACCAGAAGTAGAACAGCACCGGTTTAATCATTGACTGTTCGAGCGTCTGTTGCAGGTTAGCTTCAGTTATGTTGACGATATTCTGTACGGACATGCGGCATTCTCTTTTATCGGTTTACTCTTTACATGGGGGTAAGCGTCGTCGCTTCAACTCAACCCTGCAAAATTTTGTCCATCATCCGCCCCGGCAGCAGGCGTTTCAACCAGCCGACGGCATGGGTTACCAGCGTGACCGGATAGCGCATTTTAGGGGTATCGCTCTCAAACGCGTGGCGCACTTTGGCAACGACGGCTTCTGGCCCAAGCGTAAAACGCGCCGCGATGCCGGGGTTTTCGACCGGTTTGTCCGCCTGCGTCTGGTTAACGTTTTCCGTAAAGCGGGTGCGGATCGGGCCCGGTTCAATCAGGCTGACCTTAATACCGCTGTGGCGCAGCTCCATGCGCAACGCATCGGACCAGGCTTCAAGCGCATATTTGCTGGCGGCGTAAGCCCCGCGGCCCGGCGTGGAGATCAGGCCCATGACCGAGGAGGTCATCACGATGCGCCCTTCGCCGTGCGGC
Organism: Enterobacter cloacae complex sp. ECL72; assembly: GCF_019056635.1. NCBI lineage: Bacteria > Pseudomonadati > Pseudomonadota > Gammaproteobacteria > Enterobacterales > Enterobacteriaceae > Enterobacter > Enterobacter cloacae complex sp. ECL72. The sequence continues at coordinate 631,377 of NZ_CP077659.1, forward strand.
AGCATGGCGGGGAGAAGGCGCATGGTAAGCTGATGCGCCCCGAAAAAGTTTGCGGAGAACTGCTGCTCCAGCTGTTCCCGTGAGAGAGTCTGTAGCGGGCCGTACACGCCGTAGCCCGCATTGTTGAAGAGACCGTAAAGACGGTTGTTGGTCAGGGCGATAACCTCATCGGCGGCCTGCTCTACGCTCTCTGGCGAATCGAGATCCAGCAGAATGCCGGTAAATCCCAGCCCTCGCATGCGTTCGACATCCTCGGGTTTGCGGCAGGCTGCCAGTACCCAAAACCCCTGACGTTTCAGTTCAAGGGCGCTTTCAAGGCCAATTCCGCTGGAACATCCTGTTATTAAGACCGATTTTTGCATAACTTTACCTGTCAGGTTCTCAGCTGTTTGACGAGTCATGTTTTACTAAAGGAGCCAGCCGGGTTGCCATCCAGTCGGCAATGAACGGCTGGGCATCGCGATTGGGGTGAATGCCATCATCCTGCATCCACTGGGGTTTCAGATAGACCTCTTCCATGAAAAATGGCAGCAGCGGAATATCAAACTCTTTGGCAAGCTTAGGATAGATCGCGCTAAACGCCTCATTATACCGACGGCCGTAGTTGGCGGGCAGGCGAATTTGCATCAGCAGCGGCTGGGCATTGGCGGCCTTAATGGTCTGCAAAATGGTCCGCAGCGTTTGCTCCGTTTGCTGAGGCTGGAAGCCGCGCAAACCATCATTACCGCCCAGTTCAACCAGCACCCAACGCGGTTGATGCTGCTTAAGCAGGGCAGGCAGGCGCGATAAGCCTTGCTGCGACGTATCGCCGCTGATGCTGCCGTTCACGACAGACGCCCGGGACTGCCATTTATCATTGAGCAGGGCGGGCCAGGCCGCACTGGCGGCCATACGATAGCCCGCACTCAGGCTGTCGCCCAGAATCAATAACGTGTCCGCAGCCGCCGCGCGGAAGGTCATCAGCATCAAAAACAGGAAGGGCAAATGCCAGCGGAAAACATTGTTGAAGTTCATCGTCTTAAGAAGTCCGTCGGTCAGGGAGAACACGAGCTTTCCATCCTCACCGGAGTTGAACTCGTTGTCAAACGTGCCGAAACCATCGCCCTGATTGGTGAATCCGGTTCCGGTAAGTCCACGCTGCTGGCCATTCTCGCCGGTCTGGACGATGGCAGCAGTGGGGAAGTGAACCTGGTCGGCCAGCCCCTCCACGCGCTTGATGAAGAGGCCCGCGCCGCGCTGCGTGCCCGGCATATCGGGTTTGTCTTTCAGTCATTCATGCTGATCCCGACGCTGAACGCGCTGGAAAACGTTGAGCTGCCCGGCCTGCTGCGCGGTGACAATACTCGTGAAAGCCGCGATCACGCGAAGGCGTTGCTGGAACAGCTGGGGCTGGGCAAACGTCTCGACCACCTTCCGGCACTGCTTTCCGGCGGTGAGCAGCAGCGCGTGGCGCTGGCCCGGGCGTTTAACGGCCGCCCGGAAGTGCTGTTTGCCGATGAGCCAACGGGCAATCTCGACCGTAAAACCGGGGACAAAATTGCCGATCTGCTGTTTTCCCTCAACCGCGAGCACGGCACCACGCTGATTCTGGTTACCCACGATCCGCAGCTGGCCGCCCGCTGCGACCGCCGCCTGCGGCTGGTGAACGGTATTCTTCAGGAGGAAGCATGATTGCCCGCTGGTTCTGGCGCGAGTGGCGCTCGCCCTCGCTGCTGATTGTCTGGCTGGCGTTGAGCCTGGCGGTGGCCTGCGTGCTGGCGCTCGGTAGCGTCAGCGATCGTATGGAGAAAGGGCTTAGCCAGCAGAGTCGGGAATTTATGGCCGGGGACCGGGCTCTGCAAAGTTCTCGCCCCGTGCCGCCGGGCTGGATTGAGGAAGCGCGCAAAGAGGGGCTGAAGGTAGGGGAGCAGATCACCTTTCAGACTATGACCTTTGCGGGCGACACGCCGCAGCTTGCAAGCGTAAAAGCCGTGGATGACATCTACCCGATGTACGGTGACTTACAAACCAGCCCGCCGGGGCTAAAACCGACGGCCGGTACGGTCCTGCTGGCATCGCGACTGATGGCGCTGCTGAACCTGAAACCCGGCGACAGTATCGACGTCGGCGACGCGACACTCAAAATTGCCGGGGAAGTGGTGCAGGAGCCCGACTCTGGATTTAATCCGTTCCAGCTTGCGCCGCGCCTGCTGATGAACAGCGCTGATGTGGCGAAAACCAACGCCGTCCAGCCGGGAAGCCGTGTCACCTGGCGGTATAAGTTTGGCGGGACGCCTGCGCAGCTGGAGGCGTACGAAAAATGGCTCCTGCCGCAGCTCAAGCCGGAACACCGCTGGTACGGGCTGGAGCAGGATGACGGGGCGCTCGGCAAATCCCTCGAACGTTCCCAGCAGTTCCTGCTGCTGTCGGCGCTGTTAACTCTGCTGCTTGCCATTGCGGCGGTTGCCGTGGCGATGGGGCACTACTGCCGCAGCCGTTACGATCTGGCGGCGATCCTCAAAACCCTCGGCGCGGGCCGCGCGCAGCTGCGCAAGCTGATTGTCGGCCAGTGGCTGATGGTGCTGGCGTTGTCGGCTCTGACCGGCGGGGCGATAGGGCTGCTGTTTGAAAAGCTGCTGATGGTGCTGCTCAAACCGGTACTCCCCGCCGCATTACCGCCTGCCAGCCTCTGGCCGTGGCTGTGGGCCATCGGCGCGATGACGACGATCTCCCTGCTGGTAGGGTTACGCCCGTACCGGCTGCTGCTCGCCACCCAGCCGCTGCGCGTGCTGCGCCGCGATGTGGTGGCCAGCGTCTGGCCGCTGAAGTTCTACCTGCCGGTGATTATTGCGGTGGCGGTCGGGCTGTTGGCCTGGCTGATGGGCGGCAGTACGTTGCTGTGGGCGGTGCTGGCGGGCGCGGTGGTGCTGGCGCTGCTGTGCGGCGTAGTGGGCTGGATACTGCTTAATGTCCTGAGAAAGCTGACAGTTAAATCACTCCCCATACGGTTAGCGGTTAACCGACTGCTGCACCAGCCGTGGTCTACCCTCAGCCAGCTCTCGGCATTTTCGCTGTCGTTTATGCTGCTGGCGCTTCTGCTGGTGCTGCGCGGGGATCTGCTGGATCGCTGGCAGCAACAGCTTCCGCCGGAAAGCCCGAACTATTTCCTGATCAACATTGCTCCCGAACAGGTGACGCCGCTGAAGGGTTTCCTGTCTGAGCATCACATTATTCCGGAATCGTTCTATCCGATCGTGCGCGCCCGCCTGACGCAGATCAACGGCCAGTCGACGGAGGGAAATAAGGATGAATCGCTCAATCGCGAACTCAACCTGACCTGGCAGGCGAAACGTCCGGACCATAACCCGATCGTTGCCGGCACCTGGCCGCCGAAAGCGGGGGAAGTGTCGATGGAAGAGGGGCTGGCGACACGCCTGAACGTGAAGCTCGGAGACAGCGTGACCTTCACCGGCGATACCCAGGATTTCACCGCCAAAGTCACCAGCCTGCGCAAAGTGGACTGGGAAAGCCTGCGACCAAACTTCTTCTTCATCTTCCCGCCGGGTGCGCTGGACGGACAGCCGCAGAGCTGGCTCACCAGCTTCCGCTGGGAAAACGGCAACGGCATGCTGACGCAGCTTAACCGGGAATTTCCGACGGTGAGCCTGCTGGATATCGGCGCGATCCTCAAACAGGTCGGGCAGGTGCTGGAGCAGGTGAGCCGCGCGCTGGAGGTGATGGTAGTGCTGGTGACCGTCTGCGGCGTGCTGTTGCTGCTGGCGCAGGTGCAGGTGGGCATGCGTCAGCGTCATCAAGAGCTGGTGGTCTACCGCACGCTGGGAGCCAGTAAACGGCTGCTGCGCGCCACGCTGTGGAGCGAATTTGCTCTGCTCGGTCTGGTGGCGGGCCTGGTGGCGGCCATCGGGGCGGAAACCGCGCTGGCGGTACTCCAGAGCAAAGTCTTCGACTTCCCGTGGGAGCCCGACTGGCGGCTGTGGCTCACGCTGCCCGTCTGCGGCGCCGTGCTGCTGTCCCTGTGCGGCGGCTGGCTCGGAACCCGGCTGTTGAAAGGTAAAGCGCTATTCCGCCAGTTTGTCAGCTAGTTTACTGACGTGATGATGACGCACCGGCATTTCTGCTGGTGCGTCATTGCTTAACGGCACAAATCGTTAATGCCCCTGCATTTAGTAGCACAAAACATTAAAAAACCGCCCACACAGCCCGAATTTTTCCGGTTAATATTCACCAGCTAAATATTTAGCAGCGTGTCTATCAAGGAAAAAGAATGACTATAAGAAAAACAGCGCTGGCGACAACGATCGGCGCAGCAGTGGCATTGGCTTCTTTCGCATCTCAGGCGGAAATCACCCTTCTGAAACAGGATCCGCAGGCGGGTAACCCGCTGAGCCGCCTGAACTTTACCGTTGGCGGCAGTATTCGTCCTCAGTTCCAGAATATGACCGGTGATGACGGCAAAAACAGCTACAAGCGCAACGGCTTTGACGGCGGCACCCGCTTCCGTTTCGCTGCGGATTACTACCTGTTCGATGACATCAGCTGGATCAGCTACTACGAGCTGGGTGTGAACATTCCGGCGCAGTTCAACTGGGATCATCACTACGCCGACGGCGCGCACGACACCTCTCGTCGTATGCTCTACACCGGTCTGAAGAGCGACACCTTGGGTACGCTGACCTTCGGCCAGCAGAACAGCGTGTACTATGACGTAGTGGGCGCAAAAACCGATATCTGGGACTACGACATGATTGGTCAGGCGCCAGGTAACGGGATCAACGGCGACTATGACGGCTCTTACCGTTCACGCCAGATGCTGAAGTACAAGAAAACCGTGGGCGATGCTGACATCTACGCCTCTTACCTGTTTGAAGACAGCGAATACCTGCCGGGCAACGGCCTGCGTTACAAACGTAAAGGCGGCGGTTCACTGGGTATCGATTATCACCTGACTACCGATCTGACCTGGGGCGCAGCGTGGAACTACACCCGCGCGGACATGCGTAACCCGGACAACGGCGACAGCAAATCCTACGACCAGAATATCCTTGGTACCGCCCTGAGCTGGACGCCGGATAACTGGACCTTCTCCGCAGGCGGCGGCTGGTATCAGAACTTCCTGACCACCAAAAAAGTGTCCGTTAACGACTACTTCGCCGGTGATGCATGGGGTATTGAATACTTTGCGGGTTACAAGTTCCCGGTTGGTCAGTATGCGGTGAAATCCATCCAGCCGTACTTCATGGGCGACCGTATTGAGTACGTGAATGGCCGTAACTACCAGCGCATCGACAACGGTGTGGGTATCAGCTTCCAGCTGGATTACGGTTTCCGCGTGGATTACGAACACGTGTTCACCTCCAGCACCGACAACCTGGGCGATATGAACCTGGTGCGTCTGCGTTACGACTTCTAAGTTGTCATGTAGGGTGCGGCCTGATGCCCTCACCCTGACCCTCTCCCACGGGGAGAGGGAAAAAACATTAAAAACGGCAACCCAGGTTGCCGTTTTGCTTTTACCTCGCCACCCGGCTTTATTTTTCAGCGATCGAGCCACTCAGCAATTTCTTCGTACGTCCCGCGATACACAATCTTCTCCGCCTTTTTCTCCAGCTGATAGCCGTACATCGGGTCGTAATAGTCCTTCAGCAACGGCACAAGCCAGCTGAAGTGCGCGTCAGTGCTGCCAGTACGCTGTTGCTCGACAAGCGCGGCATCCAGCAGGGCGGTAAATTCCGCAAAGCGTTGCAGCCCCAGACGGCGACGAATGGCGTACAGGCCGTGATGCAGATATTCGCTGTACGCTTTCCAGCCCGCCTCTTCACCGTAGGCGGCAGAAAAGTCGGCCCACATGTGGACGAAATACTCTTCGCGCAGGCGCTCAAGACGGATCTCAAACGGATCCTCGACCACTACGACAGGCGCTTCAGCCATGCGGTCGCGCAGGCACTCCGGCAGGTGGTTAGAGCCAATCATCCGGCCCTCGTCTTCAAGCACCCAGCGCGCGGCGTCTTTTTTCAATAGCTCAACCGCAAGGTGATTCTCGAAGCTCGCCTGAGAAAGCTGCGGGGTGAGCGTGCGACCAAACGACGAGCCGCGATGGTGCGCCAGCCCTTCCAGATCGATGCCCTGCGCATGCTGCTTCACCAGCAGCGTTTTACCGTTACCGGTACAGCCGCCGATAAGCACCATCGGCTTTTGTGACTGCTCAATGGTCACCTGAATCGCCGTCTGACGCAGGGCCTTATAGCCGCCGCGGATCAGCGGATAATCGATTCCCGCCTCTTTCAGCCAGGCCTGGGAGATGTGTGAGCGCTGGCCACCGCGCGCGCAGCAAAGGTAGCCCTCAGGATGGGCAAGGCTGGCTTCCCGCCAGGCGCTGATGCGCGCCTCGCGCGTCTCGCCGTTGACCAGGCTATGGCCGAGCGCCAGCGCGGCGTCCGGACCCTGGCGTTTATAGCAGGTGCCGACGGCGGCACGCTCATCGTCGTTCATTAATGGCCGGTTGAGTGCGGCGGGCATCGCACCCTGGGCAAATTCGATCGGCGCGCGAACGTCGATTAAAGGGGTATCGGACGCGAGGATCGCGCGATAGTCCGTTCCATCGTTCATGGTGGTTCCAGAAGAAAACTGAGCAGCAATGGGCGGGGATTGTACGCCGGGGAAGGGGAAGGTCAACTCCCCGGCGAGGGATACTTACTTCAGTTTTGACTGCGCCCAGACAATACCGCTCGCATATTCTGGCGGCAGCAGGGGAACAATCGCTTCCAGCGTGGCGCTCAGTCGGTCCGTGTCGGTATCGTTCAGGTTCAGGTGGCCGACCTTACGTCCCGGACGCACCTCTTTGTCGTACCAGTGCAGGTGCACCAGCGGTAGCTTCAGCCAGTTGTAGTTCAGATCGGTGCCGATCAGGTTGATCATCACCGAGGGGCTGGTCACCACCGGCTGCGGCAGCGGCAGATCGGTGATGGCGCGCAGGTGCAGCTCGAACTGGCTGATGGAGGCGCCGTTTTGCGTCCAGTGGCCGCTGTTGTGCACGCGCGGCGCAAGTTCGTTGATCAGCAGACCCGACGGCGTGACGAAACACTCCATCGCCATCACGCCCACATAGCCCAGCTCATGCATAATGGCAGACAGCATCTCTTCCGCCTGCGTCTGCTGGTCAGCATTGGCGTGCGGGAAGGCGACGCTGGTGCGCAGAATGCCGTCCTGATGCAGGTTATGCGTTAGCGGGTAAAAAACGGTGTGCCCGTCATGCCCGCGCGCGCCAACCAGCGACACTTCACCGCTGAAGTTAATGCCCTGCTCAACAATGCACTCGCCGTAGCAGTCGTCCGGCAGCTCGGCGGTGTCGTTCGCGCGCAGGCGCCACTGCCCGCGGCCGTCGTAGCCGCCGACGCGACGCTTCACAATCGCCAGGTCTCCCAGCATCGCAAAGACGTCATCCCACTCGCGCTTATCGGAAAGCAGCTGCCACGGCGCGGTCGCGAGGCCGAGCTTGTCGAAAAGCTGTTTTTGCGTGAGACGGTCAGCAATGATCGGAAAGACGTCGCGGTTCACAAAGGCGTTATGGCGCGCCAGCTCGCGGGTCAGGGCGGTTTCCGGCCAGCGTTCAATTTCGGCGGTGATCACGCTCTGATGGAACGGCACGGCTTCCGGCTCGGCATCCAGCCCGACGGGCCAGACGGCAATACCCAGCGGCTCACCGGCCTGACGCAGCATCCGGCCAAGCTGACCATTACCAAGAACGCAAACCTGCTTCATGCTGCACCCCGCGGATCCGGGTTATCCAGCACCTCATCGGTCTGGGTTTTACGCCACTCCGCCAGACGCTGATGTAACTCTTTATCATGCGTCGCCAGGATCTGCGCGGCCAGCAGGGCGGCATTTGCCGCACCCGCTTTACCAATCGCCAGCGTACCGACGGGAATACCGCGCGGCATCTGGACGATAGAGTAAAGGCTATCCACCCCGCTTAACGCGGCGCTTTGCACGGGAACACCCAGTACCGGCACCAGCGTTTTGGCGGCAATCATGCCCGGCAGATGTGCTGCGCCGCCCGCACCGGCAATGATCACCTCGTAACCGTTCTCTTCGGCGCTTTCGGCGAAGCTGAACAGTTTATCCGGCGTACGGTGCGCGGAAACCACTTCGACGTGGTGCGGAACATTCAGGATTTCAAAGATTTCGGCGGCGAATTGCATGGTAGCCCAGTCGCTTTTGGACCCCATCACGATGGCGACACGCGCCGGATTATTGCGGGAAGACATGCGTCTTAAAACTCCTGTGGTGCGGAACACACTGCTTTCGAGGGCACAGAGAATAGCATGTAATACCGGCAAGGAAAACGGTTGCGTGGTCGGGAAATGAGCGAAAAGACGGGGAGGCGTTAAAACGGGAAGGCGATCAGTTCAACACCTTCCGGCGTGACTTTGACCATCGATCCTTCGCTGTGCCAGGCGCCTAAAACCACGCGATGGGCGGGCTCGCCGTTGGCGATAAGGGAATGTACATCGGGACGATGGGTATGGCCGTGGATCAGCCACTGAACGCGATGCTTCTCCATCACCTTCACCACCGCCTGCGGATTGACGTCCATGATGGTCATCGATTTGCTGCTGTTGGCGGCCTTGCTGCCCGCGCGCATTCTGGCGGCGATGCGGTTGCGGATAAACAGCGGCAGGGCGAGGAACACTTTCTGGATCCACGGGGTGTGAACTTTGGCGCGAAACGCCAGGTAGCCGGTATCGTCAGTGCAGAGCGTGTCGCCGTGCATGATCAGAATATTGCGGCCATAGAGGTTGAGCACCTGCTCTTCCGGCAGCAGCGTCATACCGCTCTCGCGGGCGTAGCGCTGGCCGATCAGGAAATCACGGTTGCCGTGAATGAAATAGCAGGGGACGCCGGAATCCACCAGTGCTTTAATGGCCGCCGCCATCTCACGGTGCAGCGGGTTCGGATCGTCGTCGCCAATCCAGGCCTCAAACAGGTCGCCCAGAATGTACAGCGCGTCGGCGCTTTTCGCTTCACCGCGTAAAAAACGCAGAAAACCGGCGGTTATCGCCGGTTCTTCTGTTTGCAGATGCAGATCCGCAATAAAGAGTGTCGCCACGAATTACTCGCTGACGGTCACGCTTGTGATCACAACGTCTTCTTTAGGAACGTCCTGGTGCATACCGCTGCGGCCAGTAGAAACGGCTTTGATCTTGTCGACCACGTCCATCCCTTCAACCACTTCTGCGAATACGCAGTAGCCCCAGCCTTGCAGACTTTCGCCAGAGAAGTTCAGGAAGTCGTTGTCCGCTACGTTGATGAAGAACTGTGCGGTCGCAGAGTGTGGCGCCTGAGTACGGGCCATTGCCAGCGTACCACGGGTGTTTTTCAGGCCGTTGTTCGCTTCGTTTTTGATCGCTTCTTTCGTCTCTTTCTGGCGCATGCCAGGCTCGAAACCGCCGCCCTGGATCATAAAGCCGTTGATCACACGGTGGAAAATAGTGTTGTTGTAGAAACCTTCGCGGCAGTAGTCCAGGAAGTTTTTAACTGTTTCAGGCGCTTTGTCATCAAAGGTTTTGATTACGATATCGCCATGATTAGTGTGGAAAGTAACCATTTTTGCATCCTGTTCCGTTATTGTGGTGCGTCGACCCATGCTCGGGTCACATATAGGGGCTTGTTATAGCATAACCACAGGACACGATCACCTTGCATTGTGTGCTGACCGTACTCCGAATTATGGGTATTATAAGGAACAAACAATCCACACACGTGTTTACATGGAATCTTCGATGTTAAAAATCTTTAATACAATGACGCGCCAAAAAGAGGAATTTAAACCTATCCATGCCGGGGAAGTCGGCATGTACGTGTGTGGTATTACGGTTTACGATCTCTGTCATATCGGCCATGGCCGTACCTTTGTCGCGTTCGACGTGGTGTCACGCTACCTGCGCTTCCTGGGCTACAACCTGAAGTACGTGCGCAATATCACCGACATCGACGACAAAATCATTAAACGTGCTAATGAAAATGGCGAAAGCTTTGTCGCGCTGGTGGATCGCATGATCGCCGAAATGCACAAGGATTTTGATGCCTTAAATATTCTGCGCCCGGACAGCGAGCCGCGTGCGACCCACCATATCCATGAAATCATTGATATCACCCAAAAGCTGATCGAGCGCGGTCACGCCTATGTGGCGGACAACGGCGACGTGATGTTCTCGGTGCCGACGGACCCAACCTACGGTGCGCTTTCCCGCCAGGATCTGGACCAGCTCCAGGCCGGTGCGCGCGTGGACGTGGTGGACGTGAAGCGTAATCCGATGGACTTTGTGCTGTGGAAGATGTCCAAAGCGGGCGAACCGAGCTGGCCATCCCCGTGGGGCGAAGGGCGTCCGGGCTGGCACATTGAATGTTCCGCGATGAACTGCAAGCAGCTGGGCAACCATTTCGACATCCATGGCGGCGGTTCGGATCTGATGTTCCCGCACCATGAAAACGAAATCGCGCAGTCCACCTGTGCACACGGCGGCGAGTACGTGAACTACTGGATGCACTCCGGGATGGTGATGGTTGACCGCGAGAAGATGTCGAAATCGCTGGGTAACTTCTTCACCGTGCGCGACGTGCTGAAGTATTACGACGCGGAAACCGTGCGCTACTTCCTGATGTCTGGCCACTATCGCAGCCAGCTGAACTACAGCGAAGAGAACCTGAAGCAGGCTCGCGCTGCGCTGGAGCGTCTGTATACCGCCTTGCGCGGCACCGATAAATCTGTTCCGGCCGCAGGCGGTGAGGCGTTCGAGGCCCGCTTCGTTGAGGTCATGAACGACGACTTCAACACCCCGGAAGCCTACTCCGTGCTGTTCGACATGGCGCGTGAGGTGAACCGCCTGAAGTCAGAAGATATGGCGGCGGCCAATGCGCTGGCGTCTCATCTGCGTAAGCTCTCTTCCGTGCTCGGCCTGCTGGAGCAGGAGCCGGACCTGTTCCTGCAAAGCGGCGCGCAGGCGGACGACGGTGAAGTGGCGGAAATTGAAGCACTGATCAAAGCACGTCTCGAAGCGCGTCAGGCGAAAGACTGGGCGGCGGCGGATGCGGCGCGTAACCGTCTGACCGAGATGGGCATTATTCTGGAAGACGGCCCGCAGGGAACCACCTGGCGTCGTAAGTAGGTCCGTAACGCCCGGTGGCGCTAACGCTTACCGGGCCTACAAAATCACGACCGTAGGCCGGGTAAGGCGTAGCCGCCACCCGGCTTTTCTTTTACCTCCGCCTCCACCACAGCAACCCCATCAGCACCATCCCCGGCAGCCACACCCACAGCAGTTCCGAGATAATGACCTCATGCCCGTAGGGCGTGGCGTAGCGCGACAGCGCAAACGGCGCGACCTTGATCACCTGCCACGGCGCAAAGAAGCGCTCATCTGACCAGGGCCACAGCCAGCCGACGCCTTTCCCGCCTGTCGTTATTGAATCCAGCAGGCTGTGCGACAGCAATGATACGGTTAAAAACAGCCAGCACCGCGTCAGGCTGGCCCTGAACCAACATCGGCCTGCCAGCACGCAGAGTATCGGCACCACCAGGGCAAACAGTAGCGAATGAGTGAAACCGCGGTGGCCGAAAATATTCCCGTAGGCGACACCGAATTTAAACGCCAGTACGTCGGCATCGGGCAGCATGGCGAGGACGATCCCGGCAAACAGCAGGCGGGGTGGGATGACTTTGGTTCCGAGCCCTAAGCCCAGACACAGAGGTACGGCAGCGTGGGTGATAATGGTAGGCATTGCATTTATCCATGGCAAATCATGGGAATATAGCAGCAGATCCGCCGCAGCAAACCTGTGCTAAATTCTGATTTTACGCCGATTCCCGCGCGATAAGCTGCCCGGAGAGGGTAATGCGCTGCGTTTGCAGATCCGGCTCTTTCAGCCTGCGGATCATCAGCCCTGCCGCCTGGCGGCCGGTCTCTTCGCTGGCAGACGAAACGTAAGTCAGTGACGGCGACGTGAGATTAACGTGGAGCATATCTTCAAAACCAATCAGCGCCACCTGCTGGGTTAAAAACACGTCTTTACCCACCGTGCGCCCCACCTGGTGAATACCTGAGATTGAACCGATCATCGCGTCCGGTGAATGGCAGAGCAGGGCGGTAATCGTGTTGTTCTTCTCCAGCAGCTGACGAGTCGCCATGGCCGCCGCCTGCGTGTCATCGGTGCAGGCGGGAGAATATTCCTCACGCCAGACCAGGCCGCTCTGCGTCATCGCGCTGCGAAAACCAAGCAGGCGCTGCTCGCGGATACGGCACCCGTCGCGCCCGCCAATGTAGGCGATGTTACGGTGCCCGCGCTCGATAAGATAACGCGCGGCCAGGTTCGCCGCCTGGCGGTTATCGCGCATCACCAGGTTGCATTTCTCTTCCAGCAACGACTGCGAAACCGCCACAAGCGGCAGCGGGCAGTGACGAATGTGTTCCGGAAGAGAGGCGGCGCGGGTGTCCGACGCCAGGTAGATGACGCCCGCCACGCCCTGCTGCTTAAATGAGAGCAGGGTACGCTCAAGATGTTCGCCGTCGTTCAGCGGCTGACCGAGAAATACCATATAACCCTGTTTCTCCAGCTCCTGAACGATGCTCGCCATCACCTTGATGGAAAAGCTGTCGCTGAAGTCGCGCAGGATCAGGCCGATTAAGTTGGAGGTGTTGGCGCGAAGATTGGCAGCGGCGACGTTATGAACATAGCCCAGCGTTGTGATGGCGGCATTGACCTTCCCGATCGTCGCCTCTGAGATCTTCCCTTTCTGGCGCAGCACCAGCGAAACGGTAGAAACCGACACGCCCGCATGCTTTGCGACATCAATGATGCTGACTTTCTTCAAAACCGCTCCCTGAAATTTCCCGATTATCAGCCAGATAAGAGGCGTCCCCCAGCGTACAGGAGACGCCTCCTTCAGGCATCTTATTATTTGCCAATCATCGTGGACATGGTCTGGGCGATAAACTGTGCTCTGGCCCCGAAAATCACCTGTATTCCGTTATCGCCAACGAACACCACGCCGCGCGCGCCAAGCCCGTTCAGCCCGTCCCGGTCCACCGCTTCGCTCTTCGCCACTTCCAGACGCAGACGCGTGATGCAGGAGCCAACGGAATCAATGTTCTGCGCACCGCCCAGCAGGCCGATGATTTCGGTGGCAAGTTCGGAATCGGACTTGTCATTCGCGCTGGCGGTCACTTCGGTGCGGCCCGGCGTCTTCACGTCGAAGCGACGGATCACGAAGCGGAAGGTGAAGTAGTAGATCAATGCCATTGGAATGCCGATGATAATGGCGCTCAGGAAGTTGGTCTGATAGCCGTTAAACGACGGCAGGATCCCGAACGACAGGTAGTCGATAAAGCCCGCCGAGAACGACTTGGCGATGTGCGCATGCAGCAGGTACATGGTCATGTACGCCAGGCCCGCCATGATGGCGTTGAAGACGTAAAGGATCGGCGCCACGAAGATAAAGGTGAACTCTACCGGCTCGGTGATGCCCGTCAGGAAGCAGGTGAGGGCCGCAGAGAACAGAATACCGGCCGCGATTTTCTTATTCTTCGTGTGCGCTTCGTGGTACATCGCCAGACACGCCGCGGGCAGTGCGAACAGCATCAGCGGGAACTCGCCCTGCATGAATTTCCCGGCGTTCTGGTAGGTGTCGCTGCTGAAGGATTTCACTCCCTCTTCCAGCATCTTGAACCAGATGGTCTGGTCACCGTGGATCACCTGACCCGCCTGGGTAGTGTAATCCCCGAAGGAATACCAGAAGGATGGATACCAGATATGGTGCAGGCCGAGCGGGATCAACGCGCGCTCCACCAGCCCGAAGATAAAGGTCGAGGCCGCCTGGTTATCGCCGTTTACCACCACGGACAGGGCGTCGATCCCGGATTGAATATGCTGCCAGACGTACGGCAGCAGCAGGCCGAGCAGGAACGACAGAAACGCCGTCGCAATCGCCACAAAGCGCTTGCCGGAGAAGAAGCCGAGGAACTCCGGCAGCTGCATGGTGTGGAAGCGGTTGTAACACCAGGCCGCAAGAATACCGCAGATCAGGCCGCCAAAGACGCCCATCTGCAACGTCGGAATGCCAACGACCATGGCGTATTTGCCGCCCTGAGAGGCCATTTCCGGCGTGATGTTCAGCACGGTGCTGATGGTGATGTTGGTGACAAACACGGAGACCGCCGCAGAGAGTGCGGCAATGCCGGATTCCGAAGCCAGTCCGACGGCAGAGCCGATGGCGAACAGCATCGGCAGGTTATCAAAGATAACCCCGCCGGCGTTCATCATCAGCGGCAGATGGAACTTATCGCCGAAGGCCAGCAGCAGGCCCGCAGCGGGAAGCAGTGAAATTGGCAGCATTAAGGCGCGACCAATCATCGATAACTTAGACAGCGATTTAACAAACCCTGATATCAGGCTCATGCTGATTTCCCCCGAGTAGCGCTTTTTCGCGCTGTTATTTTTAAGTAGAACGTTTTAGTAGAACGTTCTACTTATCGTGGGGAAAGTCTGAAAATCGCGCAACTTAATTTTCACATTTCGCCAGAGGGAATAGTGATTATTTGAAGTTGATCGATAATTAACCGTGATGGGTGTGAGGGGATTGTGAGAGAAATTGCCGGGTGGCAGCTTCGCCTTACCCGGCCTACAAACGGAGACAGTACGCAGGCCCGGTAAGCGCAGCGCCACCGGGCATCAGACAGCTCAGGCCGTCACGGTCACGCTTTGTCCTGCGAAGCTCACGGTCTGACCCGCGACAATTTTGCAGCGCTTGCGGGTTTCCACCGAGCCGTCTACTTTTACCTGCCCGTCGGCGATGACGATCTTTGCCTGCGCGCCGCTTTCGCTCCAGCCTTCCAGCTTCAGCAGATCGCACAGCTCAACGTGCGGGTGTTTACCTAAAGAAAAAGTTGCCATGATTACGCGTCCTCTACGTCGTGATACTCCTCGCACGCCTGCAAGGTATTCTGAATCAGTGTTGCTACCGTCATCGGGCCTACGCCGCCCGGGACCGGAGTAATATAGGATGCGCGCGCTGCGGCATCTTCATACACCACGTCGCCGACCACTTTGCCGTTTTCCAGACGGTTAATACCCACGTCCACGACGATTGCGCCCTCTTTGATCCACTCGCCCGGAATAAAGCCCGGCTTGCCGACCGCAACGATCAGCAGATCGGCGTTTTCGACGTGGTGACGCAGGTTTTTAGTGAAGCGGTGGGTAACGGTGGTGGTACAGCCCGCCAGCAGCAGCTCCATGCTCATCGGGCGGCCCACGATGTTGGAGGCGCCAATCACCACGGCGTTGAGACCATAGGTATCGATGTTATAACGCTCCAGCAGCGTCACGATGCCGCGCGGGGTGCACGGACGCAGGCGCGGCGCGCGCTGGCACAGTCGGCCTACGTTATACGGATGGAAACCGTCAACGTCTTTGTCCGGCGCGATGCGCTCCAGCACCTTCACGTTGTCAATGCCCGCAGGCAGCGGCAGCTGAACCAGGATGCCGTCGATCTCTTTATCGGCATTCAGAGTGTCGATCAGTTCCAGCAGTTCCGCTTCGCTGGTGGTTTCCGGCAGATCGTAAGAGCGGGAGACGAACCCCACCTCTTCACACGCTTTGCGTTTGCTGCCGACATAAATTTGCGAAGCCGGGTTGCTGCCAACCAGCACAACGGCCAGCCCGGGGGCGCGAAATCCGGCGGCTTTACGCGCCTTCACTTTTTCCGCAACCTCAGAGCGCACCTGCTGCGCAATCGTTTTACCGTCAATAATCTTTGCTGCCATCAGAGAGAAGATTCCGTCTGTAACGTTAGAAAGGAGGGATTGCCTGTATTTTGTCAGAAGCGAGCGCCGCTGTCAGTCACCCTTTACGAGATTTCATCGATGTCCCGCAAAATCCCTTCTCAGGGCATGGTCAATTTCTTAGAGGTGATTAGGATGTGACCTGGCAAAATGGCAGCGTTTTGACATATTACAAAATAAATTCCTGAGCTACTTTGTCCTCTCCGAAATAAGCCTTCAATTTTTTAATTGATCGTATTTCTTATTCCCGAATATGCGCGGGAAGGGTTATTTACATTTTAAAGGAATAGACATGAAACTCAGCAACATTGCTTCTACTGTTATTGCAACTCTGGCCCTGGTCGCGGGTGCCGCTCACGCAGAAGATACTACCACGCCTGTATCTGTAAACGGTGGTACGGTGCATTTTAAAGGTGAATTAGTGAATGCCGCGTGCTCAGTGAATACTGACTCTTCAGAGCAGACGGTTAATCTTGGCCAGTACCGTACCGCGAAATTCACTAAAGTAGGTGACACCACCTCCAATATTCCGTTCACCATCGAACTGAACGACTGCGATCCTGCGGTAGCGAAAACCGCTGCTGTCGCGTTTACCGGCCAGATCGACGCCACCGACAAAACGCTGCTGGCGGTAAGCTCCGGTAATAACGACAACTCCGCGAAGGGCGTGGGTATTGAGATCCTCGACAGCAAATCCTCCACGCTGACCCCGGACGGCGCCACCTTCTCTGCGGCGCAGAACCTGATTGAAGGGACTAACACCCTGAACTTCACCGCGCGCTATAAAGCCACGGCGGCGACCACCGAGCCAGGCCAGGCAAACGCGGACGCAACATTCGTAATGAAATACGAGTAATGCCTGAGTACAGGGATGTGGCTGGCCTCAGGGAAGAGGTCTTTTGATCGCCTATACCGGGAGCGAAGGATGACAAGGACTGGGATACTGCTGTGTGCCCTTGCGATTGCCTCAGCGGTAAACGCACATACCGTGGTCATAGACGGCGGCAAAGTACACCTCAGGGGAGAGCTGGTGAACGGCGGCTGCGCCGTGGCCCCGGACAGCCAGAATATGCGCGTGGATATGGGGCAATACCGCACAAACGCCTTTTCCGGCGTCGGCAGCTTTTCCACGGTTAATGTGCCTTTCACCGTACGTCTGCTGGATTGCAGCGTGGACGTCTCCCGCACCGTGGGGATCCAGTTCCAGGGAGTGACACCGGCAGAAGATCCGCAGGTTTTCCTGGCGACATCGCGGCCGGGGGAAAATGCGGTCAGCAGCGGTGTCGGGCTGGCGCTTTTTGACGAACAGCAACGTCAGATCATTCCGAACGCGACGGCGGTGAGCTGGTTACCCATTGACACCCGCGAGCTGGTATTTCATTTCAGCGCCCGCTACCGGGCAATTTCCGAACACCTTGTACCAGGCACTATTCAGTCGAATGTCTGGTTTACGTTGATTTATCCCTGACGCCTGCGAACTAATTATTAAAGGTACGGTTGTGATGAACACCCTGATTAAACCTGGACTGTTTTTAGCTTTTATTTTGATGATGGTTTCTGCCAGCGCGAATGCGTCCGGCGGAATTGCGCTGGGCGCGACGCGCGTTATTTATCCGGCCGATGCCAAACAAACGTCGCTGGCGATCACCAACAGCAATAAACAAGAGCGCTATTTAATTAACGCGTGGATAGAAAATGCCAACGGGCAAAAGGAAAAAACCTTTGCCGTCACGCCGCCGCTGTTTGTCAGCGAGCCGGCCAGCGAAAACACCCTGCGCATTATCTACGCAGGCCCGGCGCTGCCTGCCGATCGCGAATCACTCTTTTACATGAACGTCAAAGCGATTCCCTCCGTCAGCAAAAAACATCAGGACGGCAACAACGTCCTGCAACTGGCTATTCTGTCACGTATCAAGCTGTTTGTTCGCCCGGCTAACCTGGCGATGCCGCCGGAAGAGGCGCTCTCACAGCTGCGCTTTGAGCGCGTCGGCAACCATCTTAAGGTGAGCAATGCCTCGCCGTATTACGTCACGCTGGTCAATCTGAAGCTCGGCGGTCAGACGCTGGATAACCTGATGGTTGCTCCTAAAAGCTCGGCGCAGCAGGTGCTGCCTGCCGCTGCGAGCGGCACGCTCTCCTGGCAGAGTGTGAATGACTATGGCGCCATTACGCCGGCGCGTAGCGTCAGCCTGTGAGCAGAGACAGGGCGATGAACACTCAATGGCGTTACTGCCCGGTTGCGCTGGCACTGATGGCAACGCTCTGGCCACTCGCTGGCTGGGGCGAAAGCTACTTTAACCCGGCGTTTCTCTCCGATGACACGGCGAACGTGGCGGATTTGTCGCGTTTTGAAAAAGGCCACCAGCAGGCACCGGGCGTCTATCGCGTCGATATCTGGCGTAACGATGAGTTTATCGGCACGCAGGACGTGCGGTTTGAGCAAGCTGACAACACGCCGCCGGTCGCGGGTGGTTTGTCGCCGTGCATTACGCGCGCGATGCTCGATCGCTTTGGCGTCAATATCGCCGCCTTCCCGGAACTGAGCAACGTGCAGGGCGATACCTGCGTTCCGCTCACCACGGCTATTCCGGGCAGCGAAACGGCGTTCAACTTCGCCTCGTTGCGCCTGAACGTCAGCCTGCCTCAGGTGGCGATGCAAAACAGCGCCCGCGGGTATATTCCGCCTGAACAGTGGGATGAAGGCATCCCCGCCGCGCTGCTGAACTACAGCTTTACCGGCAACCGGGGCAGCGACGACGACAGCTACTATCTGAACCTGCAAAGCGGGTTGAACTATGGCGCCTGGCGATTACGCAATAACGGCGCGTGGCGTTATACCGAAAGCAACGGCCAGCGGCACAGCAGCTGGCAAAATATTGGTACCTGGGCGCAGCGTACGATCATCCCGCTGAAAAGCGAGCTGGTGCTTGGCGACAGCAACACCGGTAACGATGTCTTCGACAGCGTCGGTTTTCGCGGTGGTCGCCTCTATTCGTCCGACAGTATGTACCCGGACAGCCTGCAAGGTTACGCGCCTACCGTGCGCGGAATCGCCCGCACCCCTGCCAAAGTGGTGATCCGCCAGAACGGATACGTGATTTACCAGAGCTATGTGCAGCCGGGGGCCTTTGCGATAACTGATCTTAACCCGACCTCCTCAAGCGGTGATCTGGAGGTGACGGTGGAAGAGAAGGACGGCAGCCAGCAGCGCTACACCGTCCCGTATTCCACCGTTCCGCTGCTCCAGCGTGAAGGACGCTGGAAATACGATCTGGTGGCAGGGGACTATCGCAGCGGCAACAGCGAGCAGGACACGCCGTTCTTTACTCAGGGTACGATGATTGCGGGTCTTGCCGACGGCTACACGCTATACGGCGGAACGCAGCTGGCCTCGCGCTATACCGCCATCGCCATTGGCGCGGGTAAAAACCTCGGTGACTGGGGAGCGGTTTCACTTGATCTCACCCATGCCCGCAGCCAGCTTGCCGATGACAGCCGCCATGAAGGGCAGTCCCTGCGGTTCCTGTACGCAAAATCCCTTAACGGATTCGGCACCAACTTCCAGCTGCTGGGCTATCGCTACTCGACCAAAGGCTTCTACACCCTCGACGATGTGGCCTGGCGCACAATGGAAGGCTACCAGTATGGCGACGATCAGGACGATGACGGCGTGCCGGACGTGCAGAGCTATCACAACCTGACGCTGAATAAAAAAGGGCGTTTCCAGCTCAATATCTCCCAGTCTCTCGGCGATTATGGCTCGGTGTACGTGTCGGGCAGCCAGCAGAGTTACTGGGGCACCAGCGAATCCAACGTCTGGTATCAGCTTGGCTACGCGGGCGGGGTGAAAGGGGTCAGCTACGCCTTATCCTGGTCGTGGAACAAGGCCGTCGGCATTGACGGAACCGACCGGATCGCCTCGTTCAACGTCTCCGTCCCGTTCAGCCTGTTCACCCGTCACGGCTACCGTCGCGATAACGCGATCGACCGGGCCTATGCCACAGCCTCTGCCAGCCGTAACAGCGACGGTGATACCAGTTGGCAGACCGGGATCAGCGGAACGCTGCTCCAGGATCGTAACCTGAACTACAGCGTCACGCAGGGTCACACCAGCAATAACGGTGCCAGCGGCAGCGCCAGCGCTAACTGGCAGGCGACGTACGGCACGCTGGGCGTGGGCTACAACTACGCCCGGGATCAGCACGACCTCAACTGGCAGCTCTCCGGCGGCGTGGTAGGGCATTCAGACGGCATCACATTCAGTCAGCCGCTGGGCGATACCAACGTCTTGATCAAAGCGCCGGGCGCGTCAGGCGTGAGCGTCGAAAACCAGACCGGCGTCAAAACAGACTGGCGTGGCTATGCGGTGATGCCGTACGCCACGGTGTACCGTTACAACCGCGTGGCGCTCGACACCAACACTATGAGCAACAACACCGACATTGAAAATAACGTTTCCAGCGTCGTGCCGACGAACGGTGCGCTGGTGCGCGCCAGTTTTGACACCCGCATCGGCGTGCGTGCGCTGCTCACCGTGAAGCGTGATAGCCAGCCTGTACCGTTTGGGGCGGTGGTGCGTGAGACGCAGAGCGGCGTAACCAGCATGGTGGGAGATGACGGTCAGATTTACCTGAGCGGGCTGCCGCTGAGCGGAGAATTGCTGATTCAGTGGGGAGACGGGAAACAGTCCCAGTGTCGTGCGCCCTACAGCCTGCCAGAACAAAGCCTGCAACAGGCGATCACACTTAAGGGGATCCGCTGTGAATAAAATCCATTATCTGGGGCTATCCCTGCTGGCGTTTTTTCCGCTATCTGAGGCCTTCGCCGCGGTCTGCGTCAATGAAAATGGCGTGCCGACGGAGGTGTATTACGACCTGACGGATAAATTTAACAGCTCCAATAACCAGGTGGGGCAGATTGTCACGCTCAGCGATAAGTCCCAGTGGGTGGGCGTCAACGCCGTCTGCCCTAAGGGAACGTCCGGGAACACCACCAAGCGCAGCTATGTTACCGATTTCCCTGTTACGGGCACCAGCGATGGCTACCAGTATCTGAAGCTAAACGACTATCTGGACGGGGCGATGAAAATTACCGACAGCTACGCTGGCACGTTTTATCCGCCCAAAAGCTACATCCAGATGGGGAGCCACCCGAATGTGTCTAAAAACAAACCGTTTGGCGTACAGGATTCCAGCCTCGTCTTCCGGCTTAAAGTGACCCGACGCTTTATCAATATGGTGGTGCTCCCCCGGGCGACCATGTTCCGGGTTTACGTCACCACGACCTCCTCGGATCCGCTCACCACGCCGGTTTATACCATCAGCTACAGCGGGACTATTCAGGTGCCTCAGAGCTGTGAAATCAATGCCGGGAATGTGGTGGAGTTCGATTTCGGAGACATCGGCGCCTCCCTGTTCAGTAAAGCAGGCATCGGGAATAAGCCGGAGGGGATCTCAGCGCAAAGCAAAACCATCGCCATCAAATGCACCAACGTCGAGGCGAACGCCATGCTCATGATGCGTGTTGAAGCGGAGAAGGTTTCAGGCAGTGCGCTGGTTTCCGATAACGCGGATGTGGGTTTTGTGATTGCCAACAGTAATGGCGTGCCGCTGACGCCCAACAACCTGACCAGCAAAATCCCGTTCCGTCTGGACGACAGCGCTCAGGCGCAGGTGGGGATCCGCGCGTGGCCCGTCAGCGTAACCGGTAAAAAACCTGCCGAGGGGCGTTTTACCTCTCGCGGCTATTTACGCGTCGACTACGACTAAGGAGCAGGTATGCGAAACGGAATGCGGTATTTAGCCGTCGCGCTCTTTGCGCTTTGCTCCCCTGCACACGCAGAGACGGCGCTTGGGGAAATTAACATTCAGCTCTACGGCAATATCGTGGATTTTACCTGCGTGGCGGAGGGGGACGACAGCAATAAAACCGTCACGCTCGGCACCTGGCCCACGAAACAGCTTCGCACAACGGGGAGCCGGACGCAGCCTGTACCGTTCACCCTGAAGCTGACCGGATGTCCGCCGGGGGCGGCTTCGGTCACATTTACGGGGAAGATGGACGGGCATGATAATAGCCTGCTGGCGCTGAATGATGCCAGCGCGGCCAGCAACGTGGCCGTGGAGATCCTCGACCGGGATAAAACGCGCCTCGCGTTGCAGCAGACCAGCCAGACGGTGGCGGTAGATGCGCAGGGAAATGCCGAACTGTCGTTTTATGCCAATTATATCGCCACGGCGGATAACCCGCAGCCGGGACGGGCTGACGCCGATGCAACTTTCATGATTAATTATAATTAATCGTATCCACTCTCCCTGTAACGGTTATATGTTGCAGGGAGAGGGTAGGATTATAGTAATTCGTGCGCCTTCGCGTAATCAATTAATTCAACGATACTTTGCACGCCCAGCTTGGAAAAGATATTAGACTTATGGGCGCTAATTGTTTTGTTGCTAAGTAATAATTGATCCGCAATCTCCTTATTAGATAATCCGTTCGCCAGATATCGCAGAACCGTCACTTCACGATTTGATAATGGCATATCCACAGCGGCGCCCGTCCGCGAGCCCAGATGGTTTATAAAACTCAATGTTTCTGAGGGGAAGAAGGAATAGCCCGTCAGGATCATTTCCACCGCGTTATAAATTTCCCCCAGATCTTTTCGCTTACTGACAAAACCATTTGCCCCGGCGCGGATGGCGCGTCCTGCGTAGAAGGCTTCAGATTTCGAAGAGAGGAAAAGAACCTTAATGTCTTTATTTAAGTTCCTGATTCTTTTCAGTAATACGAACCCATCCGTGCCCGTCATTTCAATATCGAGAATGACCAGGTCAATGGGGTGGTTGCGTATACAGTCAAGCACCTCGTGGCTGTCGCCTGACTTCAGTTTGACCTGGATGTTTTTATTTTTCTGTAGCAGGACTTCTATCGACATTCTGACGATAGGGTGTTCGTCCATAATGATAACGGATGCCGGTTTCATTTTTTATGCCTCAGATTGTTAAAAGCGTTATGCTGAGTTTTGTTAAAACTCTCGAAAAGCCGGAAGGATAATTGCGCAGATCCTTGTACGGTAAATGTCCCTGGGAAGAGCGAAAGCATCCTTGTTTACGTAGTGGTGATATCAATGCCTCAGCGCAGTTATCTCATAAGGCTGGTTATGGCAAAATGATTTTTCTTATTCGCGTGTCAAACACGTCTTATTATACCGTTTAAGTATTGTCCGAAAAGCCTGTAAATTAATATCCATATATTGCTGATTATTATGTTCTGGATCTGAATCACTAACTTTTTAAAATTAGCAAAAATGTCCTGATATTGCATTTACCACACACTTTCATCTTTATGTAATAACAAAAAATAAACGATTTTACTGTATGTTAAATGAATGTTAACAGCGGGCAGGCTGTGACAACCAACATCCCGCCTGCCTGCCATCCCTGAAATCCGCCATTTCGTGCGTCATCTCTCCGTTTCAAACGCCTCCTGGCAAATTGCCGTTCCCAACAACAGAACAGTACTATCTGCTGTTTTCTTCACCTCTCATCGCATTCTTTTACAGGTGAATCGCTTGTTTTTACACCATTATCATCCTGTTAACTGAAGCGCCAGAACCTTAACGCATGGATAAAATCACTCTCGTTGAGCGTACCGGCAGCATTTCGCATGGTTTAAGGCCTGGAATTAGGAATAGTTATAAAATCGAAAGTTTTGTTAAAAAACACAAAAATTTAACATACATCCTAAGTAATTTCCTAAAGGTCTTTAGGAATTAAGAAGTTACTGAATACGTTAATACGTGAAATCTGAGAGGTTGTTGAGAAGATGTAGCAACTCATGACGATGATTCAGCCCAAGTTTCGCCAGGATGCAGCTGAGACGGTAAATAATGCGGCTGTAGGGGCGGTTCTGTAACTGCGCGATCTGCCGCAAGGAGCTCCCCTGCGACAGCGCCTGTAAGATCGGCCATTCATCCCGTGAAAACCACTCTTTGCGGTTGCCGGCGGGTGACGGTGCTTCCAGCAAGGTTTGTTGCATAGCCAGCGCCGTTAGCTGGCGTTCAAGCACATGAAAAGGGCCAGCCGCTTTACAAAACAGGCGAGCATCATAATCATCGGCGCGGACGAGCAGGTAGGGTGTCAGGTAGGGGGCGAACAGGCTGTGGCGGCGTAATCGGTCCAGCAGGTCGATGAGCGGCGAGGCGCGGCTCTCAATGTCTATTACCAGACGCGATGAAGGCCAGTGATTTAAATCACTGAGGGCGGCTTCCAGCGTGGAATAGTCGCAGCAATTGCTCAGGGGCGACTGCCCGCTCAGTAAACCGGAACGGAAAAAATTATCCTGTGTGACCAGAATGATAAAGGGAGCATCGGTTTTGCGGGTCTGGTTGATTGACTGGCTCAAATATTCGAGACGATCAAAAAATGGGAGAGCAAAAGGCGAGTGCGTAGAACCCAGTGAATCACTTCCTGTCCGACGACGCCGGTAACGGCGCACTGTCATTCGCATAGCTTCCCTCTTGGCGATGACCGTTCAGTCCTCCTGCCATCTCCAGGATGGCCAATAATATCCCTGACCGAAGCGCGCGCCAGCATGAAGCGCGCAAGTACGGTCCCGTTCTGTTTCAATGCCTTCAATAAGCACATTCGCAGCGATTTTTGAACAAAGGGTGACCAGCTGTGTCAGCGCCTGAGTTTCACGTAAACGCCAGAAAGCGAACTTATCGATTTTTATTCCGCTTAATGGCAGGCGGCAGGATAAAAATGCTTGTCCTGACGCTTCATCAATATCATCCAGCCAGATCCGGTGTCCTCGCGCGGTCAACTGCTGAAGCGCACAACTCACCCTCAGACGCGCCGGGTCTGAGAGTGTAAAGAACGAGGCAGGCTCCACGAGTTCAATGTTCAGCGGTGGGCTGTTAAGTTGCAGTAAACGCTGGAACATTTCCGGTATGGTCAGAACGGTTATCGGCAAATTAATGAAAAGGTTGTCACAGGGGAAGGGGTTTTTTAACGCGGCGATCTGTGCTTCCAGCAGCATAAGCGCCCGGGCGGCGGACCAGTCCTGGAAAAAGCTTTCGTTTTGCTGATGCGGCGACAGCACGCTGAGCACTTCGGCCCCCACCGTGCGCGAAGATGAGAGGGCGACAATGGGTTCAAGCTTAATGCCTGTAATATCGTGTGAGATGTGCTGCACGCACGAGGGAAAACCTGTCTGGTCTGGCGCTGTCACTCCGTCGTCCTGTTCACTTCCAGCCTCCAGGCGGCCGGGTTACCGCTGGACAGTGTGAAGGTGAAGTAAACAGGAAAACAGCAGGCGTTACTTAAAAGCGGCTAAGCCTTTTCGCAGCCCGTAAAAGAGGGATAAATGTTGAAAAAACAGCCGTATTTACAATCAGCTAGTCATTATCGCCAGAGAAGGCGGAAAAGGCATTGACTCACTACGCATTGACCGTATAATTCCAGGCGTTTCACCACCGCGAAGTACACTCTTCTCCGTGCGCCCTTAGCTCAGTTGGATAGAGCAACGGCCTTCTAAGCCGTAGGTCGTAGGTTCGAATCCTACAGGGCGTGCCATTAAATTTCACAGATTGCCGCCTGCGCGATGCCCTGCTGATTTTCTCCATGAAACACCCCTCGCGAAAGTAGCGTTAACGAACATTTTTCACAGCACAATTGACTGTTATAACAGTATTTTTCTTACCCTATGGCAATTTTGCTATTCCTCTACCATGCTCATATCACCTCACTCTTACTCGTGGGGCTTTTCGTAGTTGCTGATTAATCTCAAGGAAAAAGGTTATGAAAAAAACGACTGCTATTTTGATGGGCGCTGCATTTCTGTTTACCACCAATACCTTTGCGGCTGAACTGCTGACGAAAAACGAGTTTGAGAAAGTGGAATCACAGTATGAAAAAATCGGTACGGTTAGCACTTCCAATGAAGTCTCGGTAGACGACGCGAAAAAAGAGCTGATCGAGAAAGCCGATAAAGAAGGTGCTGATGTTCTGGTGCTGACTTCCGGCAACACCAACAACAAAATTCACGGTGCCGCCGATATTTTCAAGAAAAAATAATGCCTTAGCAACCACCCCTGTTTCGGGGTGGTTGCGCGCCATACCTCCCGCCAGCCTTGTTTCTTGTCTCTTCTCGCTCAGAGATGTCCGTTGACACTTGATTACGCATTCATAATGCGTATAGTTCTCATTTGCATTTCTTTTAATAACTTTTAAGGCCCGACAACGGGTCATTTTTGCGCGCACGTTAAGAGCTCATTATGAACAACACCACAATGCACAAAACGCTGCTGGCGATTGCCATCGGCGCGGTTACACACTCCGCTTTTGCGGCGGATGAGAAAAAAGAGGACACCATCGTGGTCCAGTCCACGGCGGGGAGTGATTTCAAACCCCGGTGGTGACCAGCTGCTTCCAGCCTTCCTCGAGGGCCAGGTGGCGAACGGCGGGCGCATGGGTATGCTCGGTCAGCAGAACGCCATGGACGTGCCGTTCAACATCATCAGCTACACCTCGAAGCTGGTGGAAGATCAGCAGGCAAAAACCATTGCTGACGTGGTTGCCAACGACGCGGGCGTGCAATTTGTTCAGGGTTACGGCAACAGCGCGGAAACCTTCCGCATTCGCGGCCTGAAGTTTGACGGCGACGATATGACCTTTGGCGGATTGTCCGGGGTGCTGCCGCGTCAGGTGGTGGATGCCCAGATGGTTGACCGTATCGAGATTTTCAAAGGGGCCAACTCCCTGATGAACGGCGCCGCAAGCTCCGGCGTGGGCGGGATGATCAACCTTGAGCCAAAACACGCGGGCGACACCCCGCAGGCGAAAGTGGGCGTTGACTACACCTCGGATTCCCAGATTGGCACCACGCTGGATGCGGGTCGTCGCTTTGGCGATAACGACCAGTTTGGCGCGCGCGTGAACCTCGTGCATCGCGAAGGGGAAACCGGCGTGCCGAACGACCGCCGCCGCACCACGCTGCTCTCCACCGGCCTGGATTACAAAGGCGACCGCTTCCGCACCTCGCTGGACCTGGGCTACCAGAAAAAAACCTTCCACGGCAGCCCAACCAGCGTCAACATCTCGGCGGTGGACTTTGTGCCTGAGCCGCCGAAGAACGATCGCAACTTCTCGCAGAAGTGGGCCTACAGCGATATCGAAAACGAGTTCGGGATGTGGCGCAGCGAGTATGACATCACCGATAGCTGGACGGCATATACCGGTCTCGGCGCGCAGCACGCGCACGAAGAAGGGATCTACAGCGCGCCGAAGCTCCTCGATAAGAGCGGTAATGCGACGGTCAGCCGCCTTGATACCAACCGCATCAGCGATTCCGTCAGCGGCATGGCGGGCATTCGCGGTAACTTCACTACCGGCTTCGTCTCGCACAAGGTGAACGTCGGGTATTCGGCGATGACCAAAAACGAAAAAATCGCGTGGAAAATGTCGGCCGCGGCGGATAATCCGACCACCAACATCTACCACAACACCGGCGTTGATATGCCGGACAGCAGTAACTTCAGCGGCTCAGGCGGTAAATACAGCGATCCGCTGACCAGCGGGCGCACCCGCACGCAGGGCTGGCTGCTGAGTGATACCCTGGGCGTGCTGGATGACAAGCTGCTGTTCACCGCAGGCGCACGTCATCAGAAAGTTGTCATCCGCGGGTACAACAAAATCACCGGCGCGGAAAACGACGCGGACGGTTTCGACGGCAGCCGCTGGATGCCAACCTACGGCGTAGTCTATAAACCGTGGGAGGAAATTTCCCTCTACGCCAACCACACCGAGGCGTTACAGCCCGGTGAAACTGCGCCGAACACTGCTACTAACTACGGCCAGAGCACCGGTATCGTGCACTCTAAGCAGAACGAAGTGGGCGTAAAGGCGGACTTTGGCCGCGTGGGCGGCTCCCTGGCGCTGTTTGAGATCAAAATGCCGTCGGCGATCCTTGACGACAGCGGTCACTACGGCCTGGATGCAGAACAGCGTAACCGCGGCGTGGAGCTGAACGTCTTCGGCGAGCCAATGCTTGGGATGCGTCTGAATGCCAGCGCCACCTGGTTGCAGGCCGAGCTGACCAAAACCAAAAACGGCGTCAATCAGGGCAACGATGCGATCGGTATTCCGAGCTTCTACGCCGTGCTGGGCGCAGAGTACGATATCAAGCCGATTGAAGGCCTGACGGCGACCGCACGCGTTAACCACTCCGGCACGCAGTATGCCGATCTTGCGAACACCAAAAAGCTGGACAGCTACACCACGCTGGATCTGGGCATGCGCTATCGCTTCGCGGTGAACCACAATGAAAACCAGATGACCGTGCGGGCAGGCATCGACAACGTGACCAACGAGAACTACTGGTCAAGCGTGGATGATTCCGGTACTTACATCACTCAGGGCGAGCCGCGTACCTTTAAGGTCTCGGTTGGCTACGAGTTCTAAGCGTTCCACCTCGTTATCCGGGGCAGGGACGCCCCAATCCCTTCGTTGTCGTGTTATAAAATTGTAATAAAAGCTTCTTACACTGGTCGCCACATCCTTACCTCTTGGCCAATGACAGGAAGCCGCTATGGGCAGACCCCTCAAATCCGTATTTAAAAAAGAACATCGCGACGATATCAGTAACCGCAGCGCTAACCCGGTATTCTCCGAGGTTGCAGAGGTGTTCCTCTCCCGCCGCCGTTTTCTCCAGATGGGGGCCGTAGCGGGGGCCGCCGTATCATTCCCGTATCTGATCACACCCGAAAATGCCATTGCCGCGGTATCGAAGTCTTCCGCGCTGGCAAAAGCGGTTTCCCTGGGCTTTACCAGCATCGACGTCTCCACGGAAGACACGGTCAGGGTGCCAGAAGGCTATATTGCCCGCCCGTTCTATCGCTGGGGTGATCCGACGGGAATCAAAGACAACATGCCGGCATTTAAGCCGGACGCCAGCAATACCACAGACGAACAGGCTGTGCAGGCGGGTATGCACCACGATGGCATGGCGTGGTTTAGCCTGCCGCAGGGGGCGCAAAACCCGGAACATGGCCTGCTGGCGCTGAACCATGAATACATCGATAACGGGATGCTGTTTACCGACGGTACGGCGAACTGGAGCCTCGATAAAGCCCGCAAGGGGCAGAACGCGATGGGCGTGTCGGTGGTGGAAGTGAAAAAAACGGGCAGCGGCTGGGAGGTGGTGCGTCCGTCTTCCTTCGCCCGGCGTATTACCGTCAATACGCCGATGCAGCTTACCGGCCCGGCGCGGCATCAGGATTTAATGAAAACCGCCGCCGATCCGCAGGGGGAACGCGTTCTGGGCACCATGCAGAACTGCGCCAACGGCCACACGCCTTGGGGCACCTATCTCACCTGCGAGGAGAACTGGTCGGACATTTTTGTGAAAAAAGCCGATCTCAATCCGCTGGAAAAACGCTACGGCATTAGCGACAGCGATGAGTCCTATCGCTGGAACGAGGTGGATGAGCGGTTCAGCGTCGATAAAACCCCTAACGAACCCAACCGTTTCGGCTGGGTGGTGGAGATCGATCCCTACAACCCGACCTCCACCCCGCGCAAGCACACCGCGCTGGGCCGCTTCAAGCATGAGGGGGCCGCCGTCACGCTCGCCGCCGATAATCGCGTGGTGGTCTACATGGGCGACGACCAGAAGTTTGAGTACATCTATAAGTTTGTCTCCGACAAAAAATACGATCCCGCGAACCGGGAAGCCAATATGCAGCTGCTGACGTCCGGCACGCTGTACGTCGCCAGGTTCAACCAGGACGGAAGCGGCGACTGGCTGCCGCTGATCTTCGGGCAAAATGGCCTGGATAAAAGCAACGGGTTTGAAAGCCAGGGCGATCTGCTGATCAAAACCCGCCTGGCGGCCGACGCGGTGGGGGCAACGAAAATGGATCGTCCCGAGTGGATTGCCGTCGATCCGCACGCCAGCGGCAGCGTCTACTGTACGCTCACCAACAACAGCGATCGCGGTAAAGAGGGGAAGGCACCGGTCGATGCCGCTAACCCGCGCGCCAACAACGTGTTTGGTCACATCATGCACTGGCACGAAGAGGGTGCCGATCCTGCCGCCGCACGCTTTAAGTGGGATATTCTGGTTATGGCCGGGCGTACCGACGGCGACGATCCGAAGGCCAAAGGCTCCATGCAGGGCGCGGCATTCGGCAGCCCTGATGGGTTGTCGTTCGATCACCAGGGCGTCCTGTGGATCCAGACCGACGTCTCCTCCAGCACCATCAATAAGAAAGCGTACGAGGGGATGGGCAATAACCAGATGGTCGCCACCATTCCGGGCACCAACGAGTATCGCCGTTTTCTGACCGGGCCGCGCGGATGTGAAATCACCGGCATTGCGTTTACGCCGGACAACCGCACGCTGTTTATCAACATTCAGCATCCGGGGGAGGGCGGGGATGATATTACCGACCCGGCCAATCCGCGCGCTGTTTCCAACTGGCCAGACGCCAGCCCGAACGGGCGTCCGCGATCGTCAACGGTGGTGATTACCAAAGCGGACGGCGGGATCATCGGGTCGTGACGTTTATCCGCCGGGCGCATGCGCTGGCCCGGCGTTAAGCTTGCTACCACCAGCATGAAGTGTTAAAACGTGCCCCTTCTAAAAAAGAGACAGGGGTAGGGCGTGAAAGACGCGTCATCCGCTTCAGGCCATGGTAGCGCTGAAGCTTCGTCGGATCAGAGTCCGACGCTGCAACGTGGTTTGCAAAATCGACATATTCAGTTAATTGCCCTTGGCGGCGCGATCGGTACCGGGCTGTTTCTCGGCATCGGCCCCGCCATTCAAATGGCTGGCCCGGCGGTTCTGCTGGGTTACGCTATCGCCGGGATTATCGCCTTCCTGATCATGCGCCAGCTCGGCGAGATGGTCGTTGAAGAGCCGGTGTCCGGCTCCTTCGCACACTTTGCCTATAAATACTGGGGGCCGTTCGCAGGCTTCCTCTCCGGCTGGAACTACTGGGTGATGTTCGTGCTGGTGGGCATGGCAGAGCTGACCGCCGCTGGCATCTATATGCAGTACTGGCTCCCGGACGTGCCGACGTGGATTTGGGCCGCGGCCTTCTTCATCATCATTAACGCCGTTAACCTTGTGAACGTGCGCCTGTATGGCGAGACCGAGTTCTGGTTTGCGCTGATCAAGGTGCTGGCGATTATTGGCATGATCGGCTTTGGCCTGTGGCTGCTGTTCTCCGGTCACGGCGGCGAGCGTGCAAGCATCGACAACCTGTGGCAGCACGGCGGCTTTCTGGCGACCGGCTGGAAAGGGCTGATCCTGTCGCTGGCGGTCATTATGTTCTCCTTCGGCGGGCTGGAGCTGATTGGCATCACCGCGGCTGAAGCGCGCGATCCGCACAAAAGCATTCCGAAAGCGGTCAACCAGGTGGTGTACCGTATCCTGCTGTTCTATATCGGCTCGCTGGTGGTGCTGCTGGCGCTCTATCCGTGGGTGGAAGTGAAATCTGACAGTAGCCCGTTCGTGATGATCTTCCACGATTTGAACAGCAACGTGGTGGCTTCGGCGCTCAACTTCGTCATTCTCGTGGCGTCATTGTCGGTTTACAACAGCGGGGTTTACTCCAACAGCCGCATGCTGTTTGGCCTCTCCGTACAGGGCAACGCGCCGAAGTTCCTCACCCGCGTCAGCCGTCGCGGCGTGCCGATCAATTCGCTGTTCCTTTCTGGCGCTATCACCTCGCTGGTGGTGCTGATTAACTATCTGCTGCCGAAAGAGGCGTTTGGCCTGCTGATGGCGCTGGTTGTCGCCACGCTGCTGCTGAACTGGATCATGATCTGCCTGGCGCACCTTCGCTTCCGCGCGGCGATGCGACGCAAGGGGCGCGAGACGCAGTTTAAAGCGCTGCTCTATCCGGCGGGGAACTACCTCTGTATCGCCTTCCTCGGCCTGATTCTGGTGCTGATGTGCACCATGGATGAGATGCGCCTGTCAGCGATGCTGCTGCCGGTGTGGGTGGTGTTCCTGTTTATCGCGTTTAAGCTTTCACGCAAAAAGTAGCGCGGTTTTCTCCCTCTCCCTGTGGGAGAGGGCCGGGGTGAGGGCACCAGACCGCACCAAACCAGACCGCACCCGCCTTCACGCCCGGTGGCGCTGCGCTTACCGGGCCTACATGTTCGGGGACGTTATTTAGTAGGCCGGGTAAGGCGCAGCCGTCACCCGGCACCTCCCCTTCACCTTTATCGTGACTCCCCTCCCAATTCTGTTTTGATCCACAGGATCTTTGTTTTGTAATCGATTACTTTTCATTTGAACGAATTTGTAATCGATTACTTTTTCCGGGTGAGGCTTATCATGGTGTCAACTGAGAGTAGTGAAAAGGCGATAACGCAGCACCGGCTGCTGGTGCCGCGTCTGTCGCTGATGATGTTTCTGCAATTTTTTATCTGGGGTAGCTGGTCGGTCACGCTTGGCCTGGTGATGACCCGGCACAACATGTCTTTGCTGATTGGCGACGCGTTCTCTGCCGGACCCATCGCTTCCATTCTTTCGCCGTTCGTGCTCGGGATGCTGGTGGACCGCTTCTTTGCCTCGCAGAAGGTGATGGCGGTGATGCACCTCGCGGGCGCGGCGATCCTCTGGTTCGTGCCGGGGGCGCTGATTGCTGAGAACGGCGCGCTGCTGATTGGCCTGCTGTTTGGCTACACGCTCTGCTATATGCCGACGCTGGCGCTGACCAACAACATTGCGTTTCACAGTCTGGCGAACGTGGATAAAACCTTCCCGGTAGTGCGCGTGTTCGGCACCATCGGCTGGATCGCGGCGGGCATTTTCATCGGCGTCACCGGCGTGGCGTCCAGCGTCACCATCTTCCAGGTGGCGGCGGTCAGCTCCGTGTTGCTGGCGATCTACAGCCTGACGCTGCCGCACACGCCCGCCCCGGCGAAAGGCCTGCCGGTAAAGGTGCGGGATCTCTTCTGCGCGGACGCCTTCGCGCTGCTTAAAACCCGCCACTTCTTCGTCTTCTCCGTCTGCGCGATGCTGATCTCCGTCCCGCTCGGCACCTACTACGCCTACACCGCCTCGTATCTGGCGGATGCCGGGATTGCCGACGTCAGCACCGCCATGTCCTTCGGGCAGATGTCTGAGATCGTCTTCATGTTGGTCATCCCTCTGCTGTTCCGCCGCCTGGGCGTGAAATATATGCTGCTGATCGGCATGCTGGCGTGGTTCGTGCGTTATGCCATGTTCGCGCTGGGCGTCAGCGAGGAGGGGCGCATTCTGCTGTATCTCGGCATTCTGCTCCACGGCGTCTGCTACGATTTCTTCTTTGTCGTCGGCTTTATCTACACCGACCGCGTGGCGGGCGAAAAGGTGAAAGGTCAGGCGCAGAGCATGATCGTGATGTTCACCTACGGCATCGGCATGCTGCTCGGCTCGCAGATTTCCGGCGCGCTCTACAACCGTCTGGTGGCAGGGCAGACCGTGCCGCAGGCGTGGGTCACATTCTGGTGGATCCCGGCGGTGGCTGCCGCGGCGATCGCGCTGATTTTCCTTCTCACGTTTAAGTATGACGATGACAAGGCGTAATGTTCAGGAGGTGGTATGAGGACAATGAAAGGACCTGGCATTTTTCTGTCGCAGTTTATTGGCGGGGAAGCGCCCTTCAACACGCTCGACGGGCTGGCAGGATGGGCGGCGGGGAAGGGTTACAAAGCGGTGCAGATCCCCTGCAACCATCCGCATATCTTTGATGTGGAGAAAGCCGCAGAGAGTCAGGCCTACTGCGATGAAATCGCGGGCAAGCTGGCCGCGCACGGGCTGGTCATCAGCGAGCTGTCGACCCATCTGGAAGGGCAGCTTGTGGCGGTAAACCCGGTTTACAGCGAGGCGTTTGACCACTTCGCCCCTGCTTCCGTGCGCGGTAACGAGGCGGCGCGTCAGGCGTGGGCGACGGAAAAGCTGAAGCAGGCGGCGGTCGCCTCGGCCCGATTAGGCCTGAAAGCGCACGCCACCTTCTCCGGATCGCTGGCCTGGCCGTTTTTCTATCCGTGGCCGCCGCACAACGAGCAGCGCTTTCAGGAGGCGTTCCAGGCGCTGGCAACCCGCTGGCGGCCGATTCTGGATACCTTCGACGAGCAGGGCGTGGACGTCTGCTTTGAGCTGCATCCGGGGGAAGATCTGCACGACGGCGTCACCTTCGAGCGTTTTCTGGCGCTGGTCGACAACCATCCGCGCTGTAATATTCTCTACGATCCAAGCCATATGCTGCTCCAGCAGATGGACTATCTGACCTTTATCGATATCTACCATGCGCGCATTAAAGCGTTCCACGTGAAGGACGCCGAGTTCCGCCCCAGCGGGCGCAGCGGCGTCTACGGCGGCTACCAGCCGTGGATCAACCGCGCCGGACGCTTCCGCTCGCCCGGCGACGGACAGATCGACTTTAAGGGCATTTTCAGCAAGCTGACCCAGTACGACTACGACGGCTGGGCGGTGCTGGAGTGGGAGTGCTGCCTGAAGGATGGCGATACCGGCGCGAGTGAGGGCAGCGAATTTATCCGCCGTCATATCATCCCGGTTTCCGGACGGGCGTTTGATGATTTCGCCGCAGGGGGCAGCCATGATTAACGTCGGGATTATCGGCAGCGGGTTTATTGGCCCGGCGCATATCGAGGCGCTCAGGCGTCTCGGGTTTGTGCAGGTGGTCGCGCTCTGTGACGGCTCGCTCGTTAAGGCGCAGGAAAAGGCGCACCAGCTCAATGTGCCGCACGCCTGTGCCAGCGTGGAGGAACTGCTCGCGCTCCCTAATCTGCACGCGGTGCACAACTGCACGCCGAACCACCTGCACGCGGAGATTAACCGCCAGATCCTGCGTGCGGGCAAGCACGTGTTTTCCGAAAAGCCGCTGTGCATGACGCCGGACGAGGCGCGCGAGCTGGTGGCGCTGGCGGAGCAGGCAGGCGTGGTGCATGGCGTGAGTTTTGTCTATCGCCAGTTTGCGATGGTGCGCCAGGCGGCGAGCATGATGCGTGCGGGCAGCCTCGGGCGGCTGTTTGCTTCGCACGGCAGCTATTTACAGGACTGGATGCTGCTGGAAACCGACTACAACTGGCGGGTGGATGCCGCGCTCGGCGGCGCGTCGCGGGCGGTGGCGGACATCGGCTCCCACTGGTGCGATACGGTACAGTATGTGACCGGCAGGCGTATTACCGGGGTGATGGCTGATTTATCCACCGTCTGGCCGACGCGCAAGGCCAGCGCGGGCGGTCATCAGACCTTCTCCCATGACGAGCAGGCGGAGTATGAAGACAAACCGGTCACCACCGAAGACTTTGGCTCGGTGCTGTTCCGCTTTGACGACGGCAGCAAGGGCAGCTTTAGCGTCTCGCAGGTGAGCGCGGGGCGAAAAAATCGCCTGACCTTTGAAATTAACGGCAGCGAGCAGTCGGTGGCGTGGGATCAGGAAATCCCGCAGCAGCTGTGGGTCGGCCATCGCGCCAGGGCAAACCAGATACTCTGCGACGATCCGGGCCTTATGAACCGTGACGTGGCCGACAGCGCCCACTTCCCCGGCGGGCACATTGAAGGCTGGCCGGATGCCTTTAAAAATATGATGGCGCAGTTTTACCGTGCCGTGCAGGCGGGCGCGATGCCGGATAATCCGCAGTTTGCCACCTTCCACGATGGCGCCTGTGTGATGTATATCATTGATGCGATTATGAAAAGTCATCAGCAGCAGCGCTGGGTGCGCGTGGAATACTGACGCATTGCCCGGTTCGCCGGGCAATCAATTTATGGTAGCCTGCACAAAACGCTAACCGCAGGATGTATCGTCGCTATGTCAATTCAGAAAATCGCTCAACTGGCCGGGGTATCCGTAGCAACGGTCTCCCGCGTACTGAATAACAGCGATACCGTGAAGGCGAAAAACCGCGAGCGCGTTTTGCAGGCGATCCAGGAGAGTAACTATCAGCCCAATCTGCTGGCGCGTCAGCTGCGCACTGCCCGCAGCTATATGATCCTGGTGATGGTCTCGAACATCGCCAACCCGTTCTGCGCCGAAGTGGTGAAGGGCATTGAAGCCGAGGCAGAAAAGAACGGCTATCGCATTCTGCTTTGCAACTCCGGCTCGGATATTGAGCGCTCCCGCTCGGGCTTAAGCCTGCTCTCCGGCAAAATCGTCGACGGCATTATCACCATGGATGCATTCTCGAAACTGCCGGAGCTGGCCGCGCTGATTGGCAACGCGCCGTGGGTGCAGTGCGCTGAATACGCCGATGCGGGCGCGGTCTCCTGCGTGGGGATTAATGATGTTGATGCCTCCCAGCACGTTGTCAGCCAGCTTGCCGACGGGGGACGCAAACGCATTGCGCTCATCAACCACGACCTCAGCTACAAATATGCCCGTCTGCGCGAGCGCGGCTATAAGAGCGTCATACACCTGCGGGATCTGGATTATCAGGCGGTGGAGTACGCCAGTGAGCTCAGCTCTGGTGCGGGCATGGCGGCGATGCAAAATCTGTTAAAAGCAAACCCGCCGGATGCGGTGTTTGCCGTTTCCGATACGCTGGCGGCGGGGGCGCTGCGCGCCATTCAGCAGGCAGGGCTGCGGGTGCCAGAAGATATCGCGGTGGTCGGCTTTGACGGCACTGAGCTGGCGGAGATGATTTCACTCACCACTATTGAACAGCCGTCGCGGGATATCGGGCGCAAGGCGGTCAATCTGCTGTTAAATAAGATCGACAACCCGGATGCGCCCACGGAAAGGGTCATGATGGACTGGCGCTTTATTTCCCGCGCCAGCTCCTGATTATCTGGCGATGACGCCAGCCAGCGAGCGAATATCGTTTCCGGTTGGCGACTGGTGAATACGCAGGCCAAATTCATCTACCACCGCGAAAATATGATCGAAGATGTCGGCCTGAATATCTTCGTATTCCGCCCAGATCACCGTGTTGGTAAAGGCATATATTTCAATCGGCAGCCCGTTGGCATCCGGCGCGAGCTGGCGCACCATCAGCGTCATATCTTTGCGAATGCGCGGGTGGTTACGCAGATATTCATTCAGGTAGGCACGGAAGGTGCCGATATTGGTCATCTTGCGCAGGTTTAATACCGATTCCCCTTCGCCGTTCTGCTGATTCCACAGGTTAATTTCCTCATGACGCGCCGCCAGATACGGCTTCAGCAGTTTCGCCTGAATCAGTTTCTGCTGCTCCTGCTCGTCGAGGAAATGAATGCTGGTGGTATCGATATTCAGGCTACGCTTGATGCGGCGACCACCGGAGGCGGACATGCCGCTCCAGTTGATGAACGCATCGGACACCAGCGCCCAGGTCGGGATGGTGGTGATGGTGTTATCGAAGTTGCGCACTTTAACGGTGGTCAGGCCGATGTCGGTCACCGTGCCGTTGGCGCCGTACTTCGGCATCTCCAGCCAGTCGCCGAGCTTGAGCATGTCGTTGGCGGAGAGCTGAATGCCCGCCACTAAGCCCAGTATCGGGTCTTTAAAGACCAGCATCAGAACGGCAGCCATCGCACCCAGGCCGCTTATCAGAATGGCGGGTGACTGACCGATCAGCAGGGAGATAATCAGTATCCCCACCAGAATGGCACTCACCAGCTTAACGCCCTGGAATATCCCCTTCAGCGGCAGCTGCGAGGCGGTGGCCATTTTCTGCGACAGATTGAAAATCACGTCCAGCAACGAGAAGAAGGAGAGCAGGGCATAAACCATCACCCACAATTTCGCGCAGGTGGTGAGTAATTCCGCCGCTTCGCTGCCTTTTTGCAGCCACAGAACCGCCTGAACGTTGACGATTATCCCCTGGAGGGTAAACGCCAGACGGTGAAATAATTTGTTCTGCGTAATGATCTGCAACCATAAATGGCTGCTGGCCTGGGCGCGTTTCTCGAATGCGCGCAGCACCACTTTGTGCAGAATAAAATGAACGATAATGGCCGTAAGAAAAATAATACCAAAGATAATCACTAAAGAGGTGGTGTGATTAATTTCAATCCCTAACTCTTCAACCTGAGCAATTAATTCCTGCATAACGTCTCCTGTATTGATGCAGCCCCATAATGGCGGCTGCGGATCTATTATGCAAATTCAGGCAGTTTTATTTTGTCGCCGGACAGGCCTTGACGACCGGTAAACACAGACGATGACGCATACGCAGCGTGACCAGCGCCAGCACCACCATCATGGCCGTTTCCACCATCAGGAAGACGTTGACCGCCTGGGTATAATCTCCGTGATGATTTTGCAGCCCGTGCAGCAAAATCGCGCCGAAAATGGCCGGGCCAAGCCCCAGCGCAGCCTGTTGCAGCGTGCTTAAAATCGCGCTCGCGGCCCCCGCGTCGTCAGGCTGAATATCGCGCATCCCGATACGGTAGAAGCTGTTTACAATCAGCGCCTGCCCGTAACCCACCAGCCCGGTGGCCGGGGCCAGCGTCAGCGCGGTATTCTGCATTCCCCAGTGACGGAACGTGGCGATCAGCGCCACCAGGCCGACAAGCTGAATCGCAAGCCCGGTCAGCAGGATGGCGCTGGTGCTGTAGCGGGCAATCAGGCGTGGGGCGAACCAGGCAGAAATAAAATAGGTGACGCCAAGCGCGATAAAGCTGTTCCCGGACTGCCACGGCGCCATCCCCAGACCGCTTTGCATGGTCAGCGCCATACAGAACATGAACCCGGACCAGACGCTGAAAAAGAGTATCCCGATCAGCACGCCAAAGCGGATGCTGCGCAGCTGTAACAGGCGTGGCGCGATGAGCGGGTGGGCATTCTCACGCTCTTTTTTGCGCGCGTTCAGCACCATCAAACAGCCCAGCGGCACAATCGCCAGCAGTGCGGCCTTCAGCGGCCACGACCAGTGCCACTGCGGGCCGAGCGCCATCGGGAACAGCAGACAGCACAGTATTGCCGTCAGCAGGACAGTCCCGGTCCAGTCAATGCGCGACGGCGTGTCGCGGCGGGTTTCCGGCACGTAGCGACGGCTCAGCGCCAGCACCACCAGACAAATCGGCACGTTGATAAAGAAGGCGTTGCGCCAGCCCAGCCCGGCGATGTCCGCCGACACCAGCCAGCCGCCACCCATCTGGCCGACGATAAACGCAATTCCGCCGATACCTCCAAACAGGCTGATCGCTCTGGCGTGTGCCGATCCTTTTAACGTCACATGCAACGTCGCGAGAATTTGCGGCATGATCAGCGCGGCGCCCGCGCCCTGAAGAATGCGCGCGCCAAGCAACTGTTCGATATTGCCCGCCATGCCGCACAGCAGCGAGGCCAGGCCAAAACACGCCACGCCCCACATAAACAGGCGACGGCGGCCAAGGTTATCGCCCAGCTTGCTGCCGGGGGCCAGGCAGACGGCAAAGGCCACGCCGTAGAGGGCGACGATCAGCTCCAGTTCGGTGGCGGTGGCGTGTAATGAATGGGTGATGGAATCCAGCGCCACGTTGGTGATTGAGGTATCAATCAGCGGCAGCATCTGGCCGGTTAACAGCAGTATCAGGCCCGCACGACCCGGTGAAACAACTGACGTATTCATGGTGACTCCATTGCGTCAAACAGCGTAGAGTCGTAGCATCAACCATCTGATAAACGGGTACCAGTTCTTGCTTATACTGGTACTGACACTACCATGCAGGAGATGTTATGACGCTGATGTCTGAACCTGTCACCTCTCTCCAGGATGACACCCGCAAGCAGCTGGGCGCGTTTTTGCGAGCCCGGCGCGAAAGCCTCGATCCGCAGCGCCTCGGCTTACCGCGCAGCGGCCGCCGCCGCACGCCGGGCCTGCGTCGGGAGGAGGTGGCGATGCTCGCGGATGTCGGCGTGACCTGGTACACCTGGCTGGAGCAGGGCCGGGACGTCAATCCGTCCAGCGCGGTGATGGCCGCCATCGCAAAAGCGCTGCAATGCACCCCGACCGAAGCCCGGCATCTTTTTGTGCTCGCCGGTTTGCCGCCGGGCGAAGCCCCGCAGGCGGTGTGCTGCGAGGGGATCAGCGAAGGCACGCGTCGCCTGCTGGATACCCTGATGCCGAAACCTGCCAGTATTCAGAAACCGAATTTCGATATCGTGGCGTGGAACGACAGCTTCGGCCACCTGATGGGCGTCGATTTCAACGCCATCCCGCCGGAAGATCGCAACTGTATTTACCTGTTCCTCACCCATCCGGCGTGGCGCGCGCGGCTCGGCAAACGTGACGACGTGCTGCCGATTTTCGTCTCCTACTTCCGCGCGGCCATGGCTGAGCACCGTGGCGACCCGCTCTGGGAAGCGAAGCTGGCGCGTTTTTTTGCGGTGTCCGAAGAGTTCAAAACCCTGTGGCACCAGCGTAACGACGTGCGCGGCGTGGAGAACCAGCTCAAGCTGTTCACCCATCCCGAGCTGGGGGATTTTCATCTCCAGCAGATGTACTGGTACTCCGCGCCGCGAAACGGATCGCGGCTGCTGGTCTATTTACCCGTGGATGAGGCAGGGGAGAGGGCGATGGCGTGGCTGGCGGAGCAGGGGAAATAAGTTTTTTGCGAGGGGCTTTCAGGGAATCAACGCGGATCCGGTCCTGCCTGGAATAAGCTGGTAAGGTGAATCACGAAAGGCAAAATTAGCCTTTAATGCAAATTGCCTTACATGCTAATATTATCAGGGATGAAATACAGTGTTCAGACTTATCGTTCATGCGGCAGTCAGGGAGGAGATCCTCTCATTGCCTGCGGGAGTACAGGCGAAGCTGATTCGCCAGCTTGATAAATTACGCAACAACCCGACAGTATTGCGTGAACCTGACAGCAAACCCTTACCCAATGGTTTGTTCGAAATCCGAACCGTCGGGCTGATCCATACTCGTGGGATCTACGTTTATCAGCGGGAAAGAACCATTTTTCTGCTGCGGGTGTTTATCAAGAAGACGCAAAAAACGCCCTCTGCTGAACTCCGTCTGGCACTGAAACGACAACAGGAGATGTTGGATGAGCAAAAAGATTATTGACTGGGACGAACTCAGAGCTGAACTGTTAAGCGATTCAGAAGTTCAGGCTTCCTTTGATGCAGAAGAGCGCAAGGAACGCCTGCGGGAGATGCTGGCGCAATGGCGCAATCATGCTGGTCTGACGCGCGCCCAGGTGGCGGAGCGGATGGGCGTCAGCGCACCGACGGTATCACGAATGGAAGCAAATATTACCCGGGCGAGTCTCGATACATTAACGCGTTATGCGCTGGTGTGCGGGGTAAAGCATCCGCAGATAACGCTTTACTGAAAACGGGCACGCCGATAGCCGGCGTGCCAGAAGCGCTTAGCATTCAGTCACAATCGTGCTCAGCGGCAGGCGAGATTTCGGCAGCGTGGCGTTGAAATCTTCCACGCTGTGATGCCCGACCGGGACCACCACCAGGCTGGTGAAGCCTTTCTCTTTCAGGCCAAACTCTTCGTCGAGGATCGCGGCGTCAAACCCTTCGATGGGTACCGCATCCAGGCCCATCGCGGCCACGCCCAGCAGGAAGTTGCCGACGTTCAGGTAAACCTGCTTCGCCATCCACTGGTCGTCATCTTTCAGATCCACGCGGTGCATGTCGGCAAAATAGCAGCGGCCTTTGTGGTTCGCGGCTTTTGCTTCTGGTGTGGCGAAACGGCCGTCAGCCTCTTCCTGATCGACAACGCGCTCAAGCCAGGCATCGTCCATCGCGGTTTTCGCGCAGAACACCACCACGTGAGAGGCATCCAGCATTTTGCGTTCGTTAAACACATAGGTGCCCGCCGCGGATTTTGCCACGCGCGCTTTACCCTCTTCAGTGCTGGCAACAATAAAGTGCCACGGCTGGGAGTTGGTGCTGGACGGGCTGTATTGCAGCAGCGTTTTGATTTTTTCCGCTTCTTCTGCGGTCAGTTTTTTGGCTGGGTCGAACGCCTTGGTAGAGTGGCGTTTCAGGGCGACAGAAATAATATCCATAACAACTCCTGGTGATGAAATTCGCCCGCGGGCGGGCGTGAAAGGAAAGCAGATTACCGCGCGAAGCGGGAAAAGATAAGTGCGATTCGAGCGCTTATTCTGTTCGTCTCAGACGAACAATCAGGCTGGCCGAATCCACTTCTGATCTTTTTTCGGCAGTTTATCAACGACCAGATTCCACGAATCCGTAATCAGGTCGGTGACCAGTTCAGGCGTGATGTCGTCCGTGCCATAAAGTGAGATCCAGTGTTTTTTATTCAGATGGTAACCGGGCTCCACGCCACGGTAGATCTGCTGATTG
The DNA here is from genome assembly GCF_019056635.1 of Enterobacter cloacae complex sp. ECL72. Classification (NCBI taxonomy): domain Bacteria; kingdom Pseudomonadati; phylum Pseudomonadota; class Gammaproteobacteria; order Enterobacterales; family Enterobacteriaceae; genus Enterobacter; species Enterobacter cloacae complex sp. ECL72. The sequence continues at coordinate 673,470 of NZ_CP077659.1, forward strand.
AGCAGCGATTTTTCCGGATCGGATTTCAGGCTGACGTGGGCCCGACCGTGTGCGGTCGCCATCAGCATAAAAATTTTCCCGCCCACCTTAAACACGTCATACTCCGGGCCAAACGGCCAGCAATGTTCGGTAAAAGGCATCTCCAGCGCGACGCGTCTGGCATGTTCCTGCAAGGATTTACTGTCCATGGTTATCTTCCTCAGCAAGCCCGCGCCACATGGCTTCAAAGCCCAGCGCTTTAAAATCGACGGCACGGGACGGATCGCGGGCGGCAAACTCCATGGTGGTTTCAGCCAGCGATAAGAACATTGCATCACCGAAGGTCTTAAACTCGTCAGACATAAACACCGGGCGGATCGAACGACGACACAGTTCATGCAGTTCCGGGAACATGTCTTTCACCGCCTGCTCGGTTTCGGCGTTCAGCTTTTCACTGACGCCAATCTGGCGGATAGCCGCATGCGCCAGGGGGTTACGAATGCCCCAGTCTACATAGGGAAGGTGCGAATAAGCGGGGAAATTCTTCTCGGCTGACTCAGTCATTTCATTTCTTCATGTTTGAGCCGATTTTTTCTCTCGTAAATGCCTTGAATCAGCCTATTTAGACCGTTTCTTCGCCATTTAAGGCGTTATCCCCAGTTTTTAGTGAGATCTCTCCCACTGACGTATCATTTGGTCCGCCCGAAACAGGTTGGCCAGCGTGAATAACATCGCCAGTTGGTTATCGTTTTTCAGCAACCCCTTGTATCTGGCTTTCACGAAGCCGAACTGTCGCTTGATGATGCGAAATGGGTGCTCCACCTTGGCCCGGATGCTGGCTTTCATGTATTCGATGTTGATGGCCGTTTTGTTCTTGCGTGGATGCTGTTTCAAGGTTCTTACCTTGCCGGGGCGCTCGGCGATCAGCCAGTCCACATCCACCTCGGCCAGCTCCTCGCGCTGTGGCGCCCCTTGGTAGCCGGCATCGGCTGAGACAAATTGCTCCTCTCCATGCAGCAGATTACCCAGCTGATTGAGGTCATGCTCGTTGGCCGCGGTGGTGACTAGGCTGTGGGTCAGGCCACTCTTGGCATCGACACCAATGTGGGCCTTCATGCCAAAGTGCCATTGATTGCCTTTCTTGGTCTGATGCATCTCCGGATCGCGTTGCTGCTCTTTGTTCTTGGTCGAGCTGGGTGCCTCAATGATGGTGGCATCGACCAAGGTGCCTTGAGTCATCATGACGCCTGCTTCGGCCAGCCAGCGATTGATGGTCTTGAACAATTGGCGGGCCAGTTGATGCTGCTCCAGCAGGTGGCGGAAATTCATGATGGTGGTGCGGTCAGGCAAGGCGCTATCCAGGGATAACCGGGCAAACAGACGCATGGAGGCGATTTCGTACAGAGCATCTTCCATCGCGCCATCGCTCAGGTTGTACCAATGCTGCATGCAGTGAATGCGTAGCATGGTTTCCAGCGGATAAGGTCGCCGGCCATTACCAGCCTTGGGGTAAAACGGCTCGATGACTTCCACCATGTTTTGCCATGGCAGAATCTGCTCCATGCGGGACAAGAAAATCTCTTTTCTGGTCTGACGGCGCTTACTGCTGAATTCACTGTCGGCGAAGGTAAGTTGATGACTCATGATGAACCCTGTTCCATGGCTCCAGATGACAAACATGATCTCATATCAGGGACTTGTTCGCACCTTCCATAGCTGTTCCAGATATTGCGGGTATGCTCTTTTGGCTCGGTGATGGTGCGATCGAGATTCGCCAGCATGGTCTGGCAGAGATCCTGCTTCAGATGCAGGTAGAGGGCATTCAGCAGATCGTCTTTGGTAGCAAAGTAGCGAAACAGTGTCCCTTCAGCGACGCCCGCATTACGGGCAATTAACGCCGTTGAGGCGGCAATACCTGACTGCGCAAACGCAGCCGTTGCTGCTTCCAGTAAGGCCTGTTTTTTATCTTCACTCTTCGGACGTGCCACTAAATTTTTCCTCCCGTCAATTGTAAAAGCCCTGATTGAAACACGAGCCTTGATACGCTGCAACGCGGAATGTCAAAGAACGAAAACCTTCTTGACGGCGTAATCATCCTATCTATAATGAGTGCTTACTCACTCATAATCAAGTGTCACCCGCGCAAACCATCGGATGGGGCGCGTAGGCGGGTCAGGAAATGAAAAAGCCTCTATTCATCTGCGTGGTGTTAGTCATGATTATTGCTTCAGCTGCCAGTTTACCGTTTGTACTGAATGCCGGATTTGGCCAGCCACCGCAGGGTGCGCAGCTCTCTGAAGTGGAAGCCTCTCCGCACTATCGCGACGGGCAATTCCATAACACGCTCCCTACGCCGGGCTTTACCGGGCAACAAAATATGCTGGTGGCGTGGTGGCAGTTCCTTACCCGTAAAACCGAAAACGCCCGTCCTGCGCAGCCGCTGCCGCTGGTGAAAACCGATCTGGCGAGCCTGTCGCCTGAACAGGACACGCTGGTGTGGCTCGGCCACTCCTCCTGGTATATGCAGCTGGCGGGGAAACGCATCCTGATCGATCCGGTTCTGAGTAGCTACGCCGCACCGTTCTCCTTCCTCAATAAAGCGTTTGCGGGGGAGTACCCGTGGCGTGCGGAGAGCATGCCGGAGATCGACCTGCTGATTATCTCCCACGATCACTATGACCATCTGGATTACGCCACCATCAAGGCGCTGCTGCCGAAGGTTAAGCGCGTGGTCACCCCGCTGGGCGTGGGGTCGCATCTGCGCTATTGGGGGATGAACCCTGAGATTATCGACGAGCGGGACTGGAACCAGTCGGTGCATATCAGCGATACGCTGACGGTGCACGTTCTGCCGGCGCGCCATTTTTCCGGGCGCGGCATTAAGCGTAACCAGACCCTGTGGGGCAGCTTTATGTTTGTCACCCCAGAGCGAAAGGTCTACTACAGCGGAGACTCCGGTTACGGCCCGCACTTCAAAGCGATTGGCGAGCAGTTTGGCGGAGTTGACTTAGCCATCATGGAAAACGGCCAGTACGACCAGGACTGGAAGTACATCCATATGCACCCGGCAGAAACGGCGCAGGCCTCGGCAGATCTCAATGCCAAAGCGGTCGTGCCGGGACATAACGGGCGTTTTGTGCTGGCGAAACATACCTGGAACGATCCACTGATCCAGCTGGCGAAAGCCAGTAAGGATAAAAACTACCGGCTGCTGACGCCGGAGCTGGGCGAGCCCGTGCGGGTGAGTGATACCACGCAACAATTTCGCGAGTGGTGGGAATAATGTTTAAGCGAGAAGCAGAGGGGGAGAGCAGTATGACGATTTCCGCTCAGGTCATTGATACGATTGTCGAATGGATTGATGACAATCTACACCAGCCGTTACGCATCGAAGAGATTGCCCGCCATGCGGGTTACTCAAAATGGCATTTACAGCGGCTGTTTATGCAGTACAAAGGCGAAAGTCTGGGGCGCTACATCCGCGAACGCAAGCTGCTGATGGCGGCGCGCGATCTGCGTGAGTCAGACGAGCGCGTGTACGATATCTGCCTGCGCTACGGGTTTGACTCGCAGCAGACGTTTACCCGCATCTTTACCCGCACCTTCAACCAGCCGCCCGGGGCGTATCGCAAAGAAAACCACGGTCGGGCGCACTGAAAAACATCCCCTCACCCTAACCCTCTCCCCAAAGGGGAGAGGGGACGATTACACCCTCGCCCCTTTGGGGAGAGGGCCGGGGTGAGGGGATCAGACAGCACCATGCTTACCAGCTGTAATTCACCGTCGCCGTCACCGTCCGGCCAATCCCGTAGAAGCACGCCGTATCGCTTGCGCATGACGCCACATACTTCGTGTCTGCCACGTTATTGACGTTGAACTGCACGCTTGCCCCTTTCAGGCTGCGGTTCATCTCGCCCAGATCGTAGCGCAGCATCGCGTCATACAGATCCACCGATGGCACCTTGAAGGTGTTCTTCGCATCGCCGTAGCTGGTGCCGATGTAGCGCATCCCCACGCCAGCGGTCAGGCTCTTCAGCGCTCCGCCCGGAACGGTATAGCTGGCGAACGCCGATGCCATATGCGCTGGAATGCGCGCAGGCGTTTTGCCTTCAGTTCCCGCCACCGTGGTGCTTTCGGTTTTTGCATCGGTGTAAGTGTAGGAGCCAATCAGGTTGATGTTATCCATCAGCGTGGCGTGGATTTCCGCTTCAGCGCCTTTCGAACGCACCTTGCCCGCATTTTCGAACCAGCCTTCAGCGCTGTTATAGGTCGCTACGTTGTCCTGAGTCAAATCGTACAGCGCCAGGGTCATCAGCGTGGTGTCGACCGGCTGATATTTCACGCCAATCTCGGTCTGCTCCCCGGTAGTAGGCCTGAATGGCGCAACGCCCGGCGCACGGTTGGTTTGCAGGTTCGGTTCAAACGAGGTGCTGTAGCTGATGTACGGCGACAGGCCAGAATCAAACGCGTACAGCAGGCCAGTGCGCCAGGTAAATTTGCTGTCGTTCTGCTGCGTAAAGCTGTTGTCGGTGTAGTCGTTAGTACGCACTTCGCTCCAGTCGTAGCGCCCGGAAACCAGCCACTCCCAGTTGTTCCAGCTCATCTGATCCTGAAGATACAGGCCCATCTGGTCGAGATTTTGCTGCTCGTCGGTGGCCGTTTTGAAGGTACTTTCATCCACGTTCACGCCGTAAACCGGGTTTGTCCAGTCGAGGTCATACTGTGAGCCGCTCCCGCGCGCCAGCAGCTGTTTATCCTTACTGGTCTTGTAATCAAACCCGCCGAGCAGGGTGTGGTTGACGCTTCCGGTCTCCAGCAGATATTCCAGCTGGTTATCAAGGCCAAATTCGTTGGTCGTGCGCTCTTCACGCTGGGCGCGACGGGTCAACACCGTGCTGTTGGCCGCGCTGTTGGCGTAAACCAGATAACGATATTTCTGCTTGATGGTGGCGTAACGGGCGTTCTGGCGGAAGGTGAGGTTGTCGGCGAACTGGTGTTCCAGCTCGTAGCCAATCATCGTCTGCTCGCGCCAGGATTGATTGTAATTCGGATCGCTGACGTTAAAGTCGCGCGGGATGTACTTCCCGTCGGCACTTTTCACCGTGCCATACGCGGGCAGGAAGTTGCGGTATCCGGCATCCGGATCTTTCTGGTAGCTGGTCAGCAGCGTAAAGCGGGTCTGATCGTTCGGGTACCAGGTGATCGCCGGGGCGATCGCCATCCGCGTCTCTTTATAATCGTCCACCTGATTATGCTGCGTACGGGCGATACCGTTCACGCGATACAGCACGCGGCCGTCGTCGCTCAGCTTGCCGCCGAAATCAAACGCACCTTCGGCGAGATCGTTATTGCCGGTGCGGAACTGCACGTTGTGAATGGCCTCCGCCGTCGGGCGCTTGCTGGTCATACTGATTAACCCGCCCGGATTCACCTGTCCAAACAGCACCGACGCCGGGCCGCGCACCAGCTCCACGCGCTCCAGCAGCCACGGGTCAACTGTGCCCGTCTGTGAGGAAGCCGTTGCGCCAAAGCTTAAGCCGTCGAGGAATTTCGGCACGTAGCTAAAGCCGCGCACAAACACCTCGTCGTTACGGTTAGACGAGCCCCGGTACTCGGTAAACACGCCCGCCGAGTAGCGCAGCGCCTGCGAAACGGAGGTGACGTCCTGCATGTTCATCTGATCGCGGGTGATCACCGATACCGACTGCGGTGTCTTCACGATCTCCGCGCTGGTCTTGGTGGCGGAGAGCGTTTTCGTCGCCACAATGCCTTTTACGGGCGCAGTGGGCTCTTCACTCACGCCCTGCGTCACCGTAATCGTTTCTTCTTTCGTTTCTGCCTGAGCCGCGACGCTGGTCGTCGCCAGACTCAGCAGCCAGAGCTGCATTATCTTATTATTTTTAAACATTTTTATTGAACATCCTTGGTTGCTATCGCCATAAAAACACCGGTAAAACGCCGTTGATGATATTGCAAATTATTACCATTTGCATTAGCGTTGTTAACAAATTTCGTTGGGGAACAAGCGGTAATGAAGAGGGTATGGAGTGGGTTGCTGCTGGGGATCGGCGCGCTGCCCGCCGTGGCGGCAACGTGCGAGCAGTCGTCCCGGCAGGGCGATGTTCAGGGAAAGTTTGATGCCAGCGGCGAAGTCTGCTTCTCCCTGCCCGAGCTGGATGAAAATTACGTTTCCGCCACGCTGCATGGCGTGACGGATGCGCGCCTGCTGGATGGGCAAAACCGTCGCATCCGCACGCTGATCGAAAACGGTCCTGCGGACGGGGAACACACGCTGCTGTTTGCCCTGCCGGTGAAACAGAACACCTCGCTGGTGCTACACGGCGAAGCTGGCAAGCCGTGGCGTTTTCAGTGGCGGATGAAAGAGACCTCTCCGTTACCACGCGTGCAGATGCTGGCGCCAGAAAGCCCGACGCTGAAGGCGCTGGCAAACGTCATTTCTGCCGGTGGAAGTACCGAGGCGTTCTGGCAGGCGCAGCGTCGACAGGGAACGCCGATGGTGGAGCCGGTAGATGCGAGCCATAAGCGGGTGACCTTTCTGTGGCGCGGCGCGCGGGATAACGTCTTCATTCTCGGCTCTCCGGCGGGGGATCACGATCCGCTGTTCCGTCTGGGCAACAGCGACGTCTGGTTCAGCAGCTACGTGGTCCCCGCTGATACGGTGATGCAGTACAAGCTCGCCCCCGATGTGCCGATCGTTGAAGGCTCTGCCCGCGATCAACGCCGCGCCATCCTGGTAAGCGCGCAGGCCGATCCGCTTAACCCGAATAGCTTTGGGGAGCAGAAGACCGATCGCTGGAATCGCTATTCTCTGCTCGATCTCAGCCCGGCGCGCTACTGCTCCGTTCGGGCTACGGCACAGCCGCTGTTACACGGGACGTTGAGCCGCCAGAGGCTGAGCAGCAACATCCTCGGCAATGCCCGCGACGTGATGATCTACCAACCGCGCGGCGCACAGCCTGCACGCTGGACGCTCATCCTTTTCGACGGACAGGTTTATCAGGACGAATACCATTTTGCCAACGTGCTGGACGGTCTGATTGCCCGACATCACCTGCCTCCGATTAACGTGGTGTTTATCGACAGCCTCGATCACGCCCGTCGCGGCAACGAGCTGCCGCCGAACCCGGATTTTGCTGACTTTATGGCGCACGAGCTGCTGCCGTGGCTGCGGGGGAAGGGCATCGGCATGCAGCGGCAGAAAACCGTACTGGCAGGATCAAGCTACGGGGGAATTGCCTCTTCATGGGTGGCGCTGCGCTATCCGCGCCTGTTTGGCAACGTGCTGAGCCTTTCCGGTTCTTACTGGTGGGCACCAGAAGGTGACGCTCCCGGCTGGCTGACGCGTCAGTACCAACAGTCTCCACCGTATCCGGTGCGCTTCTGGTTACAGGCCGGGAAGTTTGAAACCACGGGACCGGGCGGCGGCATCTATCGCACCACGCAGGATTTTGAACAGGTGCTGAGGAATAAAGGCTACCGCGTCAGCTTCCACCCCTCATCCAGCGGCCACGACTACGCGGCCTGGTGTGAAGCGCTGATCCACGGGATGCGCGATCTCACTGGCTTACGACGCCAGTGAAAACCAGCGGCGCCAGATGAAACGCAGGATAAAGAATTCGATGGCGCCGAGCACCAAAAACCACAGACAGAACAGAATGGTGTACAGCTGATTCAGATCGACCATATGAAAGGTCTGAACCAGCTTCTGCGCCAGCACCAGACCCAGCGACGGCGCGGGTAACAGCAGGCAGGAGAGCAGGGCCATCAGCAAAATGCCCCCTGCGGTGAGCAGCGATTCTAACGGGTGTTTCATCGTAATGTTAATCGTCAGTTAAAAATGTCATTGTCCGGCATCCTGAAACGTAAAGCAATATCATCCCCGCTGGCAAAATTGGGTAAAAGGCCACCGTTATTCTGCGAATTAATAACAGAAAATAGATAATATTTTCGGGGCGATTAAATTAATATCGCGTTATGTAAATAAACGTCTTTCTCACGAAAATAATTTTACAAAGCTATAGGTGCTATATCCAATTAACGTCGCAATAACAATGGCTGCGACAATGTATAACGCCAGACGCCGTCCGCGATAAATACCAAACATGCTTCCTCCTCGTTTAGTGTTGGTTTAGAAATATTTTGTAAAAATCAACGCGTCGAAATAATTTTAATCAGTTTTGAATAACCGGGTAGTCAATATATTGCGGTAGATCAATTTAACCCGCAAGACTTAAAAATGAATTATTTAAAGCCAGAAAGGAATTCCGGCTTCCGTCCACCGGATATTGAAGGAAAAATACCATGACCAAAAAAAATTTCTCGCAGAATATGCCACCCGCAGGCGGGCAGGCGTACCAGCAGACCGTAGAGCAGGTGCTTGCTCAGGCGCAGAGCCAGGCTAATGGCCTGGACCGTGCCGAGGCGCAGGCGCGTTTACAGAAGCATGGCCCGAACGCGCTGCCGGAGAAAAAAGGCAAGCCGGGCTGGCTGCGTTTTCTCGCGCATTTTAACGATGTCCTGATTTACGTCCTGCTGGCAGCCGCCGTATTAACGGCAGTAATGGGACACTGGGTTGATACGCTGGTTATTCTGGGCGTGGCGGTAATCAATGCCTTAATTGGCCACATTCAGGAAAGTAACGCGGAAAAATCCCTGAAGAGTATTCGCAATATGCTCTCCAGCGAGGCGCGCGTTATTCGTAACGGCAACCATGAAACTATCCCGACGACGGAAATCGTCCCGGGCGATATTATTGTGTTGCGCGCAGGAGATCGTATACCGGCGGATATGCGCTTAATCGAAGCGCATAATTTACGCGTGGAAGAGGCAATTCTGACCGGTGAATCCACCGTGGTGGATAAACACACGAACCCGCTGAACGGCGAATTACCGCTGGGCGACCGCACGAACCTGGTCTTTTCCGGTACGACGGTAAGCGCGGGCGGCGGCGTTGGCGTGGTCATTGCCACGGGCCAGGAGACCGAACTCGGCCACATCAACCAGATGATGGCGGGCATTGAAAAACACCGCACCCCGCTGCTGGTGCAGATGGACAAGCTGGGTAAAGCGATCTTCGCCATCATTCTGGCGATGATGGCCGCGCTGTTTGTCTTCAGCCTGGTGTTCCGCGAGATCCCGATGGGCGAGCTGCTGCTCTCCCTGATTAGCCTGGCGGTAGCCTCCGTACCGGAAGGTCTGCCAGCGATTATCTCCATCATCCTCTCGCTGGGCGTACAGGCGATGGCGCGCAAGCGGGCCATCATCCGCAAGCTGCCGACGGTTGAAACCCTGGGCGCGATGACCGTGGTCTGCTCGGATAAAACCGGCACCCTGACCATGAACGAGATGACGGTGAAAGCCATCATCACCGCCGACACCTGCTATCGCGTGGACGGCAACAGCTACGAGCCGGTGGGCAACATCTACCTCGAAGGCAGCGACGAGCCGGTGCAGATCCAGCCGGGCACCGTGCTGGAGCAGTATCTGCGCACCATCGACCTGTGTAACGACAGCCAGCTGATTCAGGACGAGCGTGGCCTGTGGGGCATCACCGGCGGGCCAACCGAGGGCGCGCTGAAGGTGCTGGCGGCCAAGGCCCACCTCGAGCCGGTCGTGACCACGCTGGTTAACAAGATCCCGTTCGACTCTCAGTACAAGTACATGAGCACCCACTACCAGATTGGCAGTGAGGAGCAGATTTTGATTACCGGCGCGCCGGACGTGATTTTCGCCCTGTGTGAGCAGCAGCAGACCCGCAACGGTGCGCAAGCCTTTGACCGCGCGTACTGGGAAACGGAGATGGAGCGCTATGCGCGTCAGGGGCTGCGCATGGTCGCCGCGGCGTTCAAGCCAGCGAACGGCGAGCAGGCATTAACTCACGACGACCTGAGCCACGGTCTGATCTTCCTCGGCATTGCCGGGATGATGGATCCGCCGCGTCCGGAAGCGATTGAGGCGATTAACGCCTGCCAGCAGGCGGGGATCCGCGTGAAGATGATCACTGGGGATCACCCGCAGACGGCGATGAGCATCGGCCAGATGCTGGGGATCACCAACAGCGAGCAGGCGGTTACCGGCTACCAGCTGGAGAAGATGGACGACGCCGAGCTGGCGGAAGCGGCGGTGAAGTATGACATCTTCGCCCGTACCAGCCCGGAGCATAAGCTGCGCCTGGTGAAAGCGTTGCAGGACAAAGGCGAAATCGTCGGCATGACCGGTGACGGCGTGAACGATGCCCCGGCGCTGCGCCAGGCGGACGTGGGTATCGCGATGGGCATCAAAGGCACGGAAGTGACCAAAGAGGCGGCGGACATGGTCCTGACGGACGATAACTTCGCCACCATCGCCAGCGCGGTGAAAGAGGGACGTCGCGTTTACGACAACCTGAAGAAGACCATTCTGTTCATCATGCCGACCAACCTGGCGCAGGGGCTATTGATTGTGATTGCGCTGCTGGCGGGGAACATCATTCCGCTGACGCCAGTGCTGATCCTGTGGATGAACATGGCGACCTCCGCCACGCTCTCCTTCGGCCTGGCCTTCGAGGCCGCCGAGCGCAACATTATGCGCCGCCCGCCGCGTCAGACCGGGCAGCACGTGATGGACGCCTACGCCGTCTGGCGCGTGGCCTTCGTCGGCACCATGATTGCCATCGCCGCCTTTGCGCTGGAAGCCTGGCTGGCCCCGCGCGGCCACAGCGCGGAGTTCATCCGCACCGTGCTGTTGCAGATGCTGGTCTGCGCCCAGTGGGTATACATGATTAACTGCCGCAACACCGACGGGTTCTCCCCTGAACCGCGGCCTGCTGGCGAACAAAGGGATCTGGCTGGTAACGGGCGTACTGTTCCTGCTCCAGGCGGCGATTATCTACCTGCCGTTTATGCAGATGCTGTTCGGCACCGAAGCGCTGCCGCTGCGCTACTGGTTCGTGACGCTGGCGGTGGCGGGCGTGATGTTCTTCGTCGTCGAAATCGAGAAGCGACTGACCCGCAGGTTCCGTAAGGCTGCATAACCTTTTGCCCTCACCCTAACCCTCTCCCACAGGGAGAGGGAACTCTGACCTCCCTCTCCCTGTGGGAGAGGGCCGGGGTGAGGGAAAACAACGCCGAGGTACTCCCATGAAATTCCCACTCCTGTTCGCGCTCCTCGCCTGCACCCTGCCACCCGCATTCGCCGCGGCCATTCCCGTGCGTGTCGCCACCGTGGAGCAGACCGCCCACGCCGCCGAGCGTCAGATCCCGGGTCGCATTGAAGCTATCCACACCGTTGAACTGCGCGCCCGCACGGAAGGCGTCATCACCAGAATCCACTTCCGCGACGGGCAGTACGTGAAAAAAAGGCGACGTGTTGTTCGAACTGGACGACGCCGAGCCGCGCGCCGCCCTGCGTCTGGCGCAGGCCGAAGTGAGAAGCGCCGAAGCCACGCTGCGTCAGGCGCAGCAGCAGCTGTCACGCTTCGAAAGCCTGGGCAGCAGCAACGCCATCAGCCGCCACGACGTGGACAACGCCCGCATGCAGCGCGACGTAGCGAGCGCCGCGCTGGAGCAGGCGAAAGCCCGGCTCGACACCCGCAGCGTCACCCTCAACTACACGCGCATTACCTCACCGATTGACGGGCGCGTGGGGCACAGCAACTTTCACGTCGGCAGCCTGGTGAATCCTGCCAGCGGTGTGCTGGTGGAGGTGGTACAGCTCGATCCCATCCGCATTGCCTTTGCGCTGGAAGAGGGCACGTTTGCCACTAAAGCCGGACAGCATGCGGATATCAGCGCCATGAAGCAGGCCTGGCAGGCGCTGATTGACAGCAACGGCCAGCGCATCAGCGGGGAACTCACCTCCGTGGACAACCGCATCGACCCGCGCACCGCCAGCGTGATGCTGCGCGCCGAGTTCGCCAACCCGCGCCATCAGCTGCTGCCCGGCGGCAACGTGAACGTCTACCTGCGTCCGTCAAGTGAGCAACCAGTGCTGACTCTGCCCGCCGCTGCCGTACAGCAGAATGGCGACGGGTTCTTCGCATGGGTGGTTAACGCCGAGGATAAAGCCGAAATGCGTCCGCTGAAGGTCGCCGTACAGATCGGCCAGCAGTTCCAGATTGCCTCCGGCCTGAAGCCCGGTGAGCGAGCGATTACTGACGGTGCGCAGCGCGTGCAGCCAGGCGTTGCCGTCCAGATACTGAATTAAGGAGCCATCATGCTGACGTTTTTCATCAAACGCCCGCGCTTTGCGATGGTGATTGCGCTGGTCATCACCCTGCTGGGGGCCATCGCGCTGAGGATTATTCCGGTGGAGCAGTACCCGCAGATCACCCCGCCGGTCGTGAATGTGTCAGCGTCATGGCCGGGCGCCAGCTCGGCTGACGTGGCGGAGGCCATCGCCACGCCGCTGGAAACCCAGCTGAACGGGGTGGATCATATGCTCTATATGGAGTCCACCAGTTCGGACGAGGGTAGCTATAGCCTGAACATTACCTTTGCGGCAGGCACCGACCCGGATCTCGCCGCCATCGACGTGCAGAACCGCGTGGCGCAGGCCGTGGCGCAGCTGCCGACCGAGGCGCAGCAAAACGGCGTGCAGGTGCGCAAGCGCGCCACCAACCTGATGATGGGGGTAAGCCTTTACTCACCGAACAACACCCACACGCCGCTGTTCGTCAGCAACTACGCCAGCACCCAGGTGCGCGAGGCGCTGTCGCGTCTGCCGGGCGTCGGGCAGGTACAGATGTTTGGCGCACGGGACTACAGCATGCGCATCTGGCTGCGCCCGGACCGCATGAACGCCCTGAACGTGACCAGCGATGACGTGGCGCAGGCGCTGCGCGAGCAGAACGTGCAGGGGGCGGCAGGCCAGGTCGGCACGCCGCCGGTGTTTAACGGCCAGCAGCAGACCCTGACCATTAACGGGCTGGGGCGCTTAAATCAGGCCGACGACTTTGCCAACATCATTATCCGCGCCGGGGAGATGGGTCAACTGGTGCGCCTGAAGGACGTCGCCACCATCGAGCTTGGCTCGCGCAGCTATAGCTCTGGCGCGCAGCTGAACGGGCACGACTCCGCCTACCTCGGCATCTACCCGACGCCGTCCGCTAACGCCCTGCGCGTGGCCGATGCGGTGCGCGCGGAGCTGGAACGGTTATCCACGCGCTTCCCGGACGATCTGGTCTATGAAGTCAAATTCGACACCACCTCGTTTGTGGCCGCCACCATCAAAGAGATTGGCGTCTCGCTGGCGCTGACGATGCTGGCGGTGGTGGTCGTGGTGTCCCTGTTCCTGCAAAGCTGGCGCGCGACGCTGATTGTTGCCCTTGCCATTCCGGTGTCGCTGGTGGGCACCTTCGCGGTGCTCTATACGCTCGGCTACTCCGCCAATACGCTGAGCCTGTTCGCTATCATTCTGGCGCTGACCATGGTGGTGGATGACGCCATCGTGGTGGTGGAGAGCGTCGAAACGCTGATGGCGGAAGGGCAGAGCCGTACGGCGGCGACCGCGCTGGCGCTGCGCCAGATCGCCGGGCCAGTGATTGCCACCACGCTGGTGCTGCTGGCGGTGTTTGTGCCGGTGGCGCTCCTGCCGGGGATTGTCGGCGAGCTGTACCGCCAGTTCGCGGTGACGCTCTCGACTGCCGTCACGCTCTCAAGCCTGGTGGCGTTGACTCTTACGCCCGCCCTGTGCGCGCTGTTGCTGCGCCCGCGACCGGAGAAACCTGCGGCACTCTATCGCGCCTTTAACCACGGGCTGGACGCCACGCGCGGTTTCTACACCCGCATCGTGAACGTTTTAAACCTGCGCCCGTGGCTGGCGCTGCTGGCCACCGCAGGCGCGGCGGCGGTGGTGGTATTCAGCTTTATGTCGATGCCAAAGGGCTTCCTGCCGCAGGAGGATCAGGGCTACTTCTTCGCCAGCGTCCAGCTGCCGGAGGCAGCCTCGCTGGAGCGCACCGAAGCGGTGATGACCACCGCGCGCGAGCTGATCGCTAACAACCCGGCGGTAGAAGACGTGATTCAGGTCTCCGGGTTTAACATCCTCAACGGCACCAGCGCATCGAACGGCGGGTTTATCTCCATCATGCTCAAAGACTGGAGCGAGCGTCCGCCGCTGGATGAGGTGATGGGCATCCTTCAGCGCCAGCTGCTGGCCCTGCCGGAAGCCACCATCATGACCTTTGCGCCGCCGACGCTGCCGGGGCTGGGCAACGCCTCCGGCTTCGACCTGCGCATTCAGGCGCAGGCGGGGCAAAGTCCGGCGGAGCTGGAGCGCGTGACGCGTGAGGTGCTGGCGAAAGCCAACCAGCACCCGCAGCTGAGCCGCGTGTTCACCACCTGGAGCAGCAACGTGCCGCAGATGACGCTCACCGTTGACCGCGAGCGCGCGGCCCGCCTCGACGTGCCGGTGTCACGCATCTTCAGCAGCCTGCAAACCGCCTTTGGCGGCACGCGCGCCGGGGATTTCAGCGTCAACAACCGCGTCTACCACGTAGTGATGCAGAACGAGATGCAGTGGCGCGAGCGCGCGGAGCAAATCAGCGAGCTGTTCGTGCGCAGCAACAGCGGCGAGCGGGTGCGTCTGAGCAACCTCATCACCATCACACCGACCGTCGGCGCGCCATTTATACAGCAGTACAACCAGTTCCCGTCGGTATCGGTGAGCGGCTCGGCAGCGGAAGGGGTGAGCAGCAGCACCGCAATGGCGGCGATGGGCGAGATTCTGGCGGAAAACCTGCCAGCCGGGTACGACTACGCCTGGAGCGGCATGTCGTATCAGGAGCAGCAGACCGGCAATCAGGCGATATGGATCGTGCTGGCGGCGGTGGTGATGGCGTGGCTGTTCCTCGTCGCCCAGTACGAGAGAGCTGGACGCTGCCGGCGAGCGTGATGCTCTCGGTGCTGTTCGCCATCGGCGGGGCGCTGGTCTGGCTGTGGCTGGCGGGCTACGCCAACGACGTGTATGTGCAGATAGGTCTGGTGCTACTGATAGCCCTCGCCGCCAAGAACGCAATTCTTATCGTGGAGTTTGCCCGCGCCCGGCGCATGGATGGAATGGCGATTGTCGATGCCGCACGGGAGGGGGGCATCGCGCCGCTTCCGCGCGGTAATGATGACCGCCGTGTCGTTCATTATCGGCGTCCTGCCGATGATGCTGGCGACCGGGGCGGGTGCCCAGAGCCGCCGCATCATCGGCACTACGGTGTTCAGCGGCATGCTGGTGGCGACCGTGGTGGGGATAGTGTTCATCCCGGCGCTGTTCGTGCTGTTCCAGCGCCTGCGCGAGTGGGGCCACGGCCTTACGGACTCGTCGCCCACAGCTCACAGTGCTTCTGCACCAGAGAAATCAGCGAGCCGCCATCGGCGATAAAGTCCCGCATGCGCTGCGCCTCGCTCTTGCCCTGCTTTAACAGCAGGGCAATCTCATTGATTGCGCTTGTCGCGCCGAGCTTCTCGGCCGACGGCGCAACCTGCTCGAGCAGCCAGGCGATATCTTCCGCCACGGTTTTGTGCTCGCCGGTATGTACGTCCGTCAGAATGCCTTCCAGCCCGTAGCGACAGGCCTGAAAACGGTTAAAGCGATAGAGCAGAAAATCCCGTTCCTGATGCTTATACGGCCGCGCGGTCAGCAGCCAGTGCGACGTCGCCTGAATAAGCCCGGCGATGTTAATGGCGTGGCTGAGCGTCAGCGGCGTATCCATCACCCGCACCTCGACGGTGCCGAAGTGCGGGCTGGGGCGGATGTCCCAGTGCAGATCCTTAATGCTGTCGATCATGCTGGTGGAGCTCAGGCGGCGGAACAGCCCCTCGAACTCCTGCCAGCTGTTGACCCACGGCATCTGACCGTTATCCGGGAAGCCCGAGAAGATGTTGAGACGCGATGAGGCGAACTTCGTGTCCGTGCCCTGCATATACGGTGATGCGGCGGCCAGGGCGATAAAGTGCGGCACAAAGCGCGACAGGCCGTGCAGCAGGTAAATGGCGTCGTCCCCGGTCCGACAGCCGACGTGTACGTGCTGGCCGAACACCGTCGCCTGCAAAATCAGATAGCCAAAGCGCTCCAGCGTGACGTTATAGCGCTCGTCGTCGCACACTTCCTGCCGCTGCCATTTCTGGAACGGATGCGTCCCACCGCCGCAGATCTGGATATGCTGATCTTCCGCCGCGCGCAGGATGCTCTGCTGCATCACTGAAAACTGCGCCGCTGCCTGGTCGATGGTCTGGCACACGCCGGTGGCGATTTCGAGCATGCTTTCGGTGATGTCGTGTTTGACTTCCCCCCCTTTGATGTCGTCTTTGACGGCGGCGATGAGGGCAGAGGAGTCCTGGCTCAGATCGTAACCCGGCGGGTTAACCACCTGGAGTTCGAGCTCAATGCCGAGGGTATAAGGTTCAGAGGATTTGAAGTCGGGTAAAGGCATGGCGCACTCCGTTGTCTGTTATGAGTTGAGTATAGACAATGGGCGTGGCGCGCTCTTTTCAGGGTGGTATAACTGATAGCAGGCTTAGCAAAAGGGGAGTGATCCATGTCTGACTATCCAACCATTGCGCTGACAGGACCCGGTGCGATTGGGACCACCATCGCCGCGGTGCTGCATGAAGCGGGCCGCACGCCGCTGCTGTGTGGGCGCACCGCGCATCCGGAACTGCGCCTGCGTCATGATGAGGGTGAAATTGTGGTGCCCGGTCCGGTACTCACCGATCCCAGCGTCATTACGCGCCCCGTTGACCTTGTTTTTTTGGCGGTCAAAACGACGCAAAATGCCGACAGCGCCGGGTGGCTGCGCGCTCTGTGCGATGAAAACACCGTGGTCTGCGCGCTGCAAAACGGCGTGGAGCAGAAAGCCCAGCTTGCGCCTTTGGTCAATGGCGCAACGGTGCTGCCCTCGGTGGTCTGGTTCCCTGCCCAGCGCGAGCCGGATGCCTCCGTCTGGCTGCGCGCCAAACCGCGCCTTACGCTGCCGGACGTGCCGCAGGCGCAGCGGGTGGGGGAGGCGCTTCGCGGCACGCGCTGTGACGTTGAACTCTCGGCTGATTTCCCCACCGTCGCCTGGCGCAAGCTGCTGCAAAACGCGGTCGCCGGGCTGATGGTGCTGGCCAATCGCCGCGCCGGGATGTTCAGGCGCGAGGATATCAGCGAACTGGCGCTGGCCTACCTGCGCGAGGGGCTGGCCGTCGCCCGCGCCGAGGGGGCGAAGCTGGCCGATGACGTGGCGCAGGAGATTCTGGCGAACTTTCAGCGCGCGCCAGTGGATTTGGGCACGTCGATCCTCGCCGACCGTCAGGCGGATCGCCCGATGGAGTGGGATATCCGTAATGGCGTCATCCAGCGCTACGGCCGCAGGCACGGGATTGCGGTGCCCGTCAGCGATGTGGTGGTGCCGCTGCTGGCGGCGGGGAGCGAGGGGCCGGGGTGAGCCAGGGTCTGGCGAGAAGGAAGACCCGGCCGTTGTGCGCCGGGTAACTCTTACTTACCCTGACGGGCTTTCTCAGCGTTTAGCTCTTCCATTGTTGCTTCCAGGATCCAGAGGCACTGAGCACCCTCAACCGTATCCAGCAGCGCCCGGCGGGTGCGCTGATAGAACGCGTCGACTTCGGCGGGGGATTTCTCTAGAGGCGGCGTGCAGACGATATCGCTGCCAACCATGTGCGGCCACTTTCCCGCGTCAATGGTCTGGAGCGCTTTCAGTGTGGCGCTGGTGTTTGTTGTGAGCGCTGCGGCCAAAGCATCCTCCAGCAGTTGCGCCTGCCTGGCGTCAGCCGTGGCAGCCAGCGTTGGGGCTTGCTCAATCCAGTGTGTGTCACCTGAGGCGATTCCATGAAGTGCTGATGGCCAGTCAGTGCTGGCTGCAATGGCTGGGACAGTGAGCGCACAAAGCAGCAGAACGATTGGGTATTTCATCGCACTACCTCAAGCTCACCGCCGTCACGAAGGATTTTACGTCGCGTTGACAGTGAGAGAATGATGCACCCCTCCGAAGCAAATCCGGCTGGACCGTACTTATGGTCACCATGAATGCGGAACTCTGAACGACCAAAACTCTCTCCCGAAGTTTGCTCAAGGATAATGGTAATGGGTCCTTTAGAATTCGAATGTCCCGCAATTTTATATGTTCCGCGCGGCAATGGACCCAGACCCTTCACATGCTGACGGTCCGGATTATTTTTATTGGTAAGGGCACCGGAATATCCTGTCTCAATTAATTTGCCGTCTTTATACATCTTGCCAGTTGATTGCTCATACTTCCATCCCATAACGTTCTCCTTATGCCGTCTTACGGTCATTCCAGCTATCTGAATGCATGATGTTACCGTCCACGTAGCGCCAGGTAATTTTTTCATAGAGCAGCTCTACCAGCTCAAGATGGTTATGCTTCTCATAGTCAGGATCTTTGATATCAAGCATCATTGGACAGACGCTGGCGATCTTCACGCCTTCCAGAAGGGTGGAAAAATATTCCACTTCCTGACCAGCATCGTTGATACGGTAAAACTTTATCTCTGCGGATTTTAGCTTCTGGCCCGTGCTAACAGCCTTGTACAAATAGGGGCTGGAAGCGTCGATCTCTTTATCGAAAGAATAGGGGGAATGGATGCGAAGACTTGTCGCCTTGCCGTTATGCTTGTCCGTGGGCTGCATTATGGCGTGATTTAAGGCGATAATCTCGATGCTACCTTCACGTCCATATATATCGACAGAGCCTTTTATATCGGCGCCGCCGTCATCTTTAAGCCATAAATAAGCGGGAATAGCCATTTGTTTAAAACTCCATTTAAGGAAATCCTGAAAAGACCTTATGGTTTAGCTAGTTACGTAACTAGTGCAACGCTAGCGCGTACAAAATTGGCCGTCAATTTTGTACAGGGTGGATATAAAACGATCTGCGGTTTCGTTGATGCAAATTAAGAAAGTATGGGGGCTTATGGTTTGGATCTGGATAAATTGTTAATGATTAATACGGTGGTTTTGCTTAAATAATAATTAAGTGAATATTAATTGAAGATGTAATAAATACTTGAATGTTTATTGGGTATTCTGTCTATTTGACTCTTTATTAATTGTTTAAAAACTCATAACGGCTCGTCTGAATATCCACCTATCCGTAGCGACACACCTGAAAACGGTAAAGAGGTACCGCAGAAAATCCCGTTCCTGATGCTTATAAGGCCGCGTGGTCAGCAGCCAGTGTGACGTGGCCTGGATCAGCCAGGCGATATTAATCGCGTTGTTGAGCGTCAGCGGCTTATCCGTCGACCGCACCTGCATGGTGCTAATGTGCGGGCTGGGGCGAATGTCCCAGTGCAGATCTTTAATGCTGTCGATCCTGTCCGACCGTCAGGCGGATCGCCTGATGGAGTGGGACATACGCAACGGCGTGATCCAGCGCTATGGCCGCAGGCACGGGATTGCGGTGCCCGTCAGCGATGTGGTGGTGCCGCTGCTGGCGGCGGGGAGCGAGGGGCCGGGGTGAGAGAGATAGTGGTATTAACGTCTGGGGAATTGGTCTGGGTGAAAACCTCGCATCAGTTCCCCACAAATGCGCTCACCGGCAAACCAAAACGCTTCGCCAGCGCGCATATGATCCAGCGTTAACGTGCCTGATCTATCTTGGCCTGAAATATTTGTTTAATTTGCGTAGCGTATTCAGGAATTGCTTGCTGAGAAGAAGTGCAGCGGAGATAGTTTTGCTAACCAGGTTATATAGAAACGTGTGAAAGATGCGTCCGCTATGTGTCAATAACAGGCATTGCGGGATATGTATGAGACTGGCCGCCATTCCCGATAGCACAGCTCTGATGCTACACTGTTTTCAGTCCTCATTACCTCAACAAATAAATTTATGACTACCGCTGATTTCAAACGCCCTAAACTAGAACTCCCAAACGGGGCAGATAAACTGCTGCTGCACTCCTGTTGCGCTCCGTGTTCTGGTGAGGTAATGGAGGCGATCCAGGCCTCAGGGATCGACTACACCATCTTCTTCTACAATCCGAACATTCATCCGCAGAAAGAGTATCTGATTCGTAAGGATGAGAATATTCGCTTTGCCGAACAGCACGGCGTACCGTTTATTGATGCGGATTACGATACAGATAACTGGTTTGAGCGCGCCAAAGGCATGGAATGGGAACCCGAGCGCGGCATTCGCTGCACCATGTGTTTTGACATGCGCTTTGAGCGGACTGCGCTTTACGCCGCTGAAAATGGCTTCAACGTGATTAGCAGCTCACTGGGCATCTCTCGCTGGAAAAATATGCAGCAAATCAACGACTGCGGTCAGCGAGCCGCCGCCCACTATCCGGGTATGGTCTATTGGGACTATAACTGGCGGAAACAGGGCGGTTCGTCGCGCATGATTGAAATCAGCAAGCGCGAGCAGTTCTACCAGCAGGAATACTGCGGCTGCGTTTATTCACTGCGTGACAGCAACCTGCACCGCAAATCCCAGGGCCGTCCTCTCATTCAGATCGGTAAGCTTTACTACGGTAAAGAAGACGACCAGGCCTGATTTTATGTCACGCCCTCTGTGGCGTGACCGCCTTCCTGTGCATTCCTCTAACAATTGCATGCCCCACCCGGCACGAACAGTAATTTTTAGTCATGTGATGGCTGAAAGTCGATCTGGCATCGAAGCCTGCTGAACGCTCTTAACAGTCATTCATCAAACAACGTTGTCCTTTGTGTAAGGCCGACTCAGTGAGCCGTTATATAAGGCTCCTTCACAAACTCCGCTAACAACCCAGCAGTTGCTTACAGAGCGTGGAAAATGTCACCGCATCGTCCGTTTCCACCAGTACGCTCACGTATGCCGCACAGGTGCCAGCCAGTTCAAAGAGATCCGCAGAATCGGGAAGTTGCAGGTGAAGAAGGGATGAAAAGGGATGCCCCTGAATTACATAAGGTTGCTTAAAAGTTTGCGAGGCGGCTTCCAAAGGGCATTGCCGGGTGGCGGCTGCGCCTTACCCGGCCTACAAAACCGCCAACAAGCCAACCAACCCGCGACACGAACCGTAGGCCCGCGCAAGCGCAGCGCCGCCGGGCACAGCCACACCGTAGCTACTCCTCGCTCATCATCGCCAGAAACCGCTTCACCGTCCGCGAACGCTCAAAGCGCCGCCAGCAGAGCGCGATATCGGTATAAAGCTCCGGCGAGCGCAGCGCATGGTAGGTGACATTCGGCGGAGAAATAGCGGCCATGGATTTCGGCACCAGCGCGAACCCGCCGCCAGCGGAGACCATGCTCAGGGAAGAGGAAAGTTGTGAAGATTGCAGCGTGTGTTGCATATCGATCCCGGCCCGCTCGCAGCTGCCGTAAACGCGGTCATACAGCCCCGGTGCTACCTCCTGGGGGAACAGCACCACCGGCGTATCCCGCAGCTCATCCAGCGCCAGATCGCCACATGCCGCCAGAGGATGATCGCGATGCAGCGCCACCACCATCGGCTCCCGATCGAGGATTTTTAATTCGAACACCTTACTGCTTTCGCACGGCAGGCGCACAAAGGCGATATCCAGCTCACCCTCCGCCAGCATCGTCGTCAGCGACGACATATTGGCTTCCACCTGGTGAACCTGCACAGCCATGTTCTGCACCTGAAACTGGCGAATCAGGGCGAAGATTTTGGGATGAAAAGCATCTGAACTGGTGATGCCAATCGACAGGCTGCCGTTCAGCCCGCGCGCGATGCCCCGGGCTTTCTCCAGCGCGGCATCGCTCAGCGCCAGGATCTTACAGGCGTCCTCATAGAAGGCCTCTCCCGCTTCGGTCAGCTCCACGCCCCGCGTCAGGCGCCTGAACAGCGGCGTGCCCACTTCCTCTTCGAGCCGTTTGATCTGCTGACTCAGAGGAGGCTGTGAAATACCCAGCGCTTTGGCCGCCCTGGTGAAGTGTCGCTCGCGTGCTACCGCGACAAAATAGCGCAGATAACGAAGTTCCATATCAAAAACGTCTCAAACCAGCATGGATTCTATATTGGAACTCTCTGCTGAATCGGGTCAACATTTATTTAACCTTTATAAATAAAGTTGAAGAGGACGGGCATGATGATGCATTCATCTGCATGCGACTGTGAGGCGAGTTTATGCGAGACCCTGCGTGGGTTCTCGGCTCAGCATCCTGACAGCGTGATCTATCAGACATCGCTAATGAGCGCCCTGCTAAGCGGCGTCTACGAAGGGGAGACGACCATCGCCGACCTGCTGGCACACGGTGATTTTGGTCTCGGTACCTTTAACGAGCTGGACGGTGAAATGATTGCCTTCAGCAGCCAGGTGTACCAGCTGCGCGCCGACGGCAGCGCCCGCGCCGCGAAGCCGGAGCAAAAAACGCCGTTCGCGGTGATGACCTGGTTCCAGCCGCAGTACCGCAAGGCCTTCGACGGGCCGGTCAGCCGTCAGCAGATCCACGACGTGATCGACAAGCAAATCCCCTCCGATAACCTGTTCTGCGCGCTGCGCATCGACGGCAATTTCCGCCACGCGCACACCCGCACCGTACCGCGCCAGACACCGCCGTACCGGGCGATGACCGACGTGCTGGATGACCAGCCGGTGTTCCGCTTTAACCAGCGCGAGGGCGTACTGGTCGGGTTCCGCACCCCGCAGCATATGCAGGGCATTAACGTGGCGGGCTATCACGAACACTTTATCACCGACGACCGTCAGGGCGGGGGCCACCTGCTCGACTATCAGCTGGAGAACGGCGTGCTCACCTTCGGCGAAATCCACAAGCTGATGATTGACCTGCCCGCCGACAGCGCGTTTTTACAGGCCAACCTGCACCCCAGCAACCTTGATGCGGCTATCCGCGCCGTCGAAAACTAACAGGAGAACTACCGTGAACAGTGAGAAACAGTCACGTCAGTGGGCGCACGGCGCCGATATGGTTGTCGGCCAGCTGGAAGCGCAGGGTGTGAAGCAGGTGTTCGGCATACCGGGCGCAAAAATCGACAAGGTCTTTGACTCCCTGCTGGACTCCTCCATCGAGATTATCCCGGTGCGTCACGAGGCGAACGCGGCGTTTATGGCGGCAGCGGTAGGGCGGCTAACCGGTAAGGCCGGGGTCGCGCTGGTCACCTCCGGGCCGGGCTGCTCCAACCTGATCACCGGCATCGCCACCGCCAACAGCGAAGGTGACCCGGTGGTGGCGCTGGGCGGGGCGGTGAAGCGGGCAGATAAAGCGAAACTGGTGCACCAGAGCATGGATACCGTCGCCATGTTCAGCCCGGTCACCAAATACGCCGTCGAAGTTAATTCACCGGACGCGATTGCCGAGGTGGTGTCGAACGCGTTTCGCGCTGCCGAGCAGGGCAGGCCGGGCGGGGCGTTTGTCAGCCTGCCGCAGGATATTGTCGACCAGCCCACCACGGGGGCGATTTTACCCGCCAGCACCGCGGCGCTGATGGGCCCGGCGCCGGAGTCAGCCATCAACGACGTGGCGAAGCTTATCGCGAAGGCCAAAAACCCGGTCATCTTACTCGGCCTGATGGCCAGCCAGCCCGCCAACAGCGCCGCGCTGCATAAGCTGCTGGAGAGAAGCCGTATTCCGGTCACCAGCACCTATCAGGCCGCCGGGGCGGTGAATCAGGAACACTTCACCCGCTTCGCCGGACGCGTCGGCCTCTTTAACAACCAGGCGGGCGACCGGCTGCTGCATCTGGCGGACCTGATTATCTGCATCGGCTACAGCCCGGTGGAGTACGAGCCGTCCATGTGGAACAGCGGCGACGCCACGCTGGTGCACATTGACGTGCTGCCCGCTTATGAGGAGCGCAAGTATGTTCCCGATCTGGAACTGGTCGGGGATATTGCCGCCACGCTGAATCTGCTTGCCAGTCGAATCGAGCACAAACTTGAACTCAGCCAGCGCGCCTCGGAAATTCTTGTCGATCGCCAGCATCAGCGGGACCTCCTCGACCGTCGCGGCGCATCGCTTAACCAGTTTGCCCTGCATCCGCTGCGCATTGTGCGCGCCATGCAGGACATCGTGAATAACGACGTAACGCTCACCGTCGACATGGGCAGCTTCCACATCTGGATCGCCCGCTACCTCTACAGCTTCCGGGCGCGTCAGGTGATGATCTCCAACGGTCAGCAGACCATGGGCGTGGCGCTGCCGTGGGCGATTGGCGCGTGGCTGGTCAACCCGGGGCGCAAGGTGGTCTCGGTCTCCGGGGACGGCGGCTTTTTGCAGTCGAGCATGGAGCTGGAAACCGCCGTACGCCTGAACGCCAACGTGCTGCACATCATCTGGGTGGATAACGCCTACAACATGGTGGCCATCCAGGAAGAGAAAAAATACCAGAGGCTTTCCGGCGTCGAGTTCGGCCCGGTCGATTTCAAAGCCTATGCCGACGCGTTCGGTGCGAAAGGCTTTGCCGTCGAGAGCGCGGACGCGCTTGAGCCGACGCTGCGTGCGGCAATGGATGTCGATGGCCCGGCCGTGGTGGCCATTCCCGTCGACTACAGCGATAACCCGCTGCTGATGGGCCAGCTCCATCTCAGCCAGATTTTGTGAATCAATATAAGGACAGAGAAATGCAAAAAGTGGCTCTCGTAACCGGCTCCGGTCAGGGGATTGGCAAAGCGATCGCGCTTCGCCTGGTGAAGGATGGTTTTGCCGTTGCTATTGCGGATTACAACGAAGAGACGGCGAAAGCGGTCGCGGATGAGATCACCCGTAACGGCGGGAAGGCCGTCGCCGTGAAGGTGGACGTCTCTGACCGCGAGCAGGTGTTCGCGGCGGTGGAAAAAGCCCGCACCGCGCTGGGCGGTTTTAACGTCATCGTCAATAACGCCGGGGTGGCGCCGTCCACGCCCATCGAATCCATCACGCCGGAGATTGTCGACAAGGTCTACAACATCAACGTGAAAGGGGTGATCTGGGGCATTCAGGCCGCGATTGACGCGTTTCGTAAAGAGGGGCACGGCGGCAAAATTATCAACGCCTGCTCTCAGGCGGGCCACACCGGCAACCCGGAGCTGGCGGTCTACAGCTCCAGCAAGTTCGCGGTGCGTGGCTTAACCCAGACCGCCGCGCGGGATCTCGCGCCGCTGGGGATCACTGTTAACGCCTACTGCCCGGGGATCGTCAAAACGCCGATGTGGGCGGAAATCGACCGTCAGGTCTCCGAGGCGGCGGGTAAACCGCTTGGCTACGGGACGGAAACCTTTGCCAAACGCATCACGCTTGGCCGTTTGTCCGAACCGGAAGACGTGGCCGCCTGCGTCTCTTACCTCGCCGGGCCGGATTCCGACTACATGACCGGTCAGTCGCTGCTGATTGATGGTGGGATGGTGTTCAACTAAATACACAATACCAAAAAGCTCTGACATGAACTTTCCCCTGCTCCCGTGCAGGGGCTTCTTTTTGTCTCGTCAGCCATTGTGCATTACACTGCGCGCTGCAAAACTTTAGTCTTGAGATCTGACAGGCGGTAACAGCGATGAACGGTACAATCACAACGTGGTTTAAAGATAAAGGCTTTGGATTTATCAAAGATGAAAACGGCGACAACCGCTATTTTCATGTGATTAAGGTCGCCAACCCTGATCTGATTAAGAAAGATGCGGCGGTGACCTTCGAGCCAACCACCAACAGCAAAGGCCTTTCCGCGTATGCGGTGAAGGTGATCCCGGAGAGTAAGCATCTTTATATTGCGGGCGAGCGCGTGAAGCTCACCTCAATTAAATCCTTCGTGGTGTTCAGCGAGGAAGAGCCCGTTGAGACCAAAATCGACAAAGAGAATGCGGTGCTGTCGGTGGGGCTGCTGATGAACAGCATCAAACCCAAAACCGAGAAAAAGCCGGGCGAAATGCGCACGGTGAAGAAGCTGGCGATCACTACCTTCCAGAACACGACGCTGATCTTCACTGAAGATGAGATCGACATCGATGCCACGGTGAAGCTGCTGAAGTAACGTTTTGCCGGGTGGCGGCTACGCCTTACCCGGCCTACGAAATGCGTGCGGCACTCGCCGCCGCACGGTTTACCCCATCCTGTGCTCCCCCCGCAACATTGCTTCACGGTCAAATACCCGCTGGATCTTCCCGTGCGCCATAAATGCCGCCCGGTCGGACATATGCGCAATCACGTCCGCATCGTGGCTCACCAGCAGGTAGGTCATGCCGTGCTGCGCCTTCAGGCGGTTGAGCAGGTTCAGGATCTCCGCCTGTACCGACATATCCAGCGCCGAGGTCGGTTCATCCAGCAGCAGAAGCTGCGGGCGCAGCAGCAGCGCGCGGGCAATGGCCACGCGCTGACGCTGTCCGCCGGAAAGCTGATGCGGGTAACGCCTGCTGGCGTCGGCAGCCAGACCCACCTGTTGCAGCGCATCCGCCACCTTTTCGGCAACCTGGGGTTCGCCGTGGATGTTTAACGGCTCCGACAGGGTGCGGGCAATGGTGTGGTTCGGGTGCAAAGACGCCCACGGATCCTGGAACACCATCTGCACGTTACGGCGAAGCGCGCCTTCAAAACGTCGTCCTGGCCGTAAATTTTCCCCGAGGACGGAAATGTGGCCATTCCACTCGCGCAGCAGCCCCGCCAGCACGCGCAGAAGAGTCGATTTGCCGCAGCCGGATTCACCGATCAGGCTGAAGGTTTCGCCTTTTTCGATCGCAAAACTGGCGGCGGAAACCGCCGTTTTTTCACTAAAACTCACCCGGAGCTGGTTAACCTCAACGAGTGCCATTGTCGGCCTCCTTCCACGGTTGCGAACGGTCGAGCGTCGGCAGCATCTGGCCAAACGTCCCGGCGTTCGGGCGGCAGGTCCAGAGCGTGCGCGTGTAGGGATGGGTTGCCTGCGGCAACTGGCTCGCCGCCATTTCATCAACTTTCTCACCCTGATACATCACCAGCACGCGGTCACAGTGTTCCGCGACGAGCGGCAAGTCGTGGCTGATTAACAGCATCGCCATCTGCCGCGCCTCGCACTGCTGTACCAGCAGCTCCAGGATCTGGTTGCGCAGGCGTGCGTCCAGCGCGGAAGTCGGTTCGTCGGCGATCAGCACCTGCGGGTTGTTGACGAGCGCAATGGCGATCATCACGCGCTGGCCCATGCCGCCGGAGAGTTCGCCGGGATAGCGCTGGAGCACGTGCTCGTTCAGCCCCACGGCGCGGATGATATCGTGAATGCGCGCCAGGCGTTCGGCGCGGGGCAGGCGCTGATGGAGGGTCAGCGCTTCATCAAGCTGGGCGGCGACGGTTTTCACCGGGTTTAGCGCGTAGCGCGGGTCCTGTAGAACCATCGCAATGCCGTTGCCGCGCAGCGCCTGCCAGCGGCGGCTGTTCAGGGTCAGCAGGTCGTTGCCAAGCACGTTAAGCCGCTTAGCGCTCACGATGCCGGGCTTGCGCACCAGCCCCATCAGGGCGCGGGCAGACATGGACTTGCCGGAGCCGGATTCTCCCACCAGCGCCAGCCGCTCGTTGCCTAACGTAAAGCTCAGGTTGTGGACCACGCGCGCGGCGGGGTAGTCGATATTCAGCGCATCGACGATGACGCGGTGTTCAGTCATGCTGTGGCTCCAGTACGTCGCGCAGGCCATCGCCCAGCAGGTTAAAGGCCAGGCTGGCAAACAGAATCGCCCCGCCTGGAATGGCGGCAATCCACCACTGGTCAAAAATGACCTGCATGCCGTCGGCGATCATCGCGCCCCATTCCGCCATCGGTGGACGTGCGCCCAGGCCAAGGAAGCCCAGCCCGGCGGCGGCCAGAATGATCCCGGCCAGATCCAGCGCCAGCCGTACAATCGCGGAGGGCAGGCACAGGGGCAGAATATGGCCGACCAGCAGGCGCGGGCCGCGAATGCCCATCATCTCCGCGGCGGCCAGATAATCGCTGTGGCGCAGACGCTGGATTTCACTGCGCGCCTGGCGCGCATAGGCAGGCCAGGTCGTTAAGGCCAGCGCCAGCGCGCCGTTCACCAGACCGGGGCCGAGCATCGCGACAAACGCGAAGGCGAGGATCAGGCGCGGCATCGACATCACCACGTCGGTAAAGCGCATCAGGATGCGCTCCATCCAGCCGCCGTAGTAGCCTGACAAAATCCCCACCAGCAGACCAGCGGGGAGGGTAATAACGGTGACTAAGGCCACCAGCCCCAGTGCCGGACGGGTGCCGTAGATTAATCGGGAGAGCAGATCCCGCCCATAGCTATCGGTACCCAGCCAGTGCTGCGCGTTGGGCGGTTGCAGACGCGCGGCGGCGTCCTGCCAGTTGGGGTCATGCGGCGCAAGCCACGGTGCTAGCAGGGCAATAAGCACCAGCAGCGCGATGGCGATCAGCCCGCAAAACGCGGCAGGGGAGCGGCGCAGGCGGCGTAAGAAGAGATAAAACGGCATTAGCGCACCCTGGGATCGGTCGCCCGCACAAGCAGGTCGGTAAGGTTATTGATCAGAACAAAGCAGACGCCAATCAGCAGCGTGCCGCCCATCACGGCGGTGGTGTCACCGGCGAACAGGGCCGTGGTGAGGTAGCGCCCGATGCCCGGCCACGAGAAGACGGTTTCGGTTAATACCGCGCCCTCCAGCATGCTGGTGTAGGCCAGCGCAATCACCGTCAATAGGGTACTGCGAATGTTCGGCAGCACGTGACGCAGCAGGATGGTCATCTCTCCAGCGCCCTTGGCGCGGGCGAGCAATATGTACTCTTTGTTCATCTCGCTCAGACAGGCGGAGCGCGTCAGTCGGGTGATACTTGCCAGCGAGTAGTAGGCCAGCAGCAGTACCGGCAGCACCAGGTGGCTGATGGCGTTGCGGAACGCCTCGCGGTCGCCGGAAAGCCAGGTATCAACCAGCGCAAATCCGGTTCGTGGCTCAACGGTGAATTGCCAGATGTCGTCCAGCCTGCCGGGGCCAGCGCTCCACTGTAGTTTCGCGTAGAACAGAGCCAGCATCAGCAGTCCGAGCCAGAATATTGGCACCGAATTGCCGAGCAGGGTGAGCGTTCTGATCGCTAAGTCCAGTGGCGAACCGGCGTAGCGGGCGCACAGTACACCCGCAATCACGCCGAGTACCGTGCCGATAATTAGCGCCAGCGTTGCCAGTTCCAGCGTGGCGGGAAAGGCGTGCAGCAGGTCCTGCAATACCGGCTGACCGGTAGCGCTGGCGGTGCCTAAATCACCGTGAGCGAGGTTTTGCAGGTAGTGCCAGAACTGTACGGGAAGAGGCCGATCCAGCCCAAGCTGGTGGCGAACCTGATCGTAAGTGGACTGGCTGGCGTGATCGCCGACGATCTGCAATACGCGATCGACCGGGGAAAAGGCAGAGAGCGCAAACGTGACCAGCAGTAGCCCGAACAGCGTGAGCAGGAGAGTCAGCAGACCCTGAAGCACGCGGGTGGAAAGATGTGGCATGGGAAATCTCTTTATGCCGGGTGGCGGCTTCGCCTTACCCGGCCTGCAAAAACCAGGAACGTAGGCCGGGTAAGCGCAGCGCCACCCGGCAACAAGGGCTACTTCGTAACGCGATCGTACCAGACCATATCCGCGTTCAGCCCCTGCTGATACCCCTTCACGTTATCGCGCACCACGATCTGGGTTTTGCCCTGGTCAACGAACACATACGGCGAGTTATGCTGTAACTGTTCCTGCATCTTCTTATACAGATCCAGACGTTTTGCCGGATCCGGCTCGGCAACCGCCGCCAGCGTAGCGTTGTTCAGCTCCGGAATTTTCCAGCCGTTAAGCCCGGCCACGGTGCTGGATTTCCCGTCATTCCATGCGAAGGCGCTGGCGTTGGAGTGTGCATCGAAGTAGTCCGGGATCCACAGACGTATGGCCGCCTGATGCTGTTTCGCACGCACGCGGGCGTACACCTGGCTACCCGCCGCGGGCAGCAGATCCACCTTCACGCCGCCCTGAGCGAAGCTCGCCTGCATGGATTGCGCGATGGTGATGAACGGCGGTTTATTCTCTACGTCCAGCGTGAAATGCGCGTCTTTGATGCCCGCCCTGGCGAGGATCGCTTTTGCTTTTGCCGGGTCAAACGTGAACGGATTGTCCTCCAGCGCGCCCGGCAGGCCGACCGGCAGGAAGCTCTGATGAACAAAATACTGGCCTTTCAGCAGATCTTTGGTGATGCCTTCATAATCCACCAGCCAGCGCGAGGCTTCCCAGAACGCTGGATTATTCAGCAGCGGGTTAGCGCTGTTGCCGGTGTTAAACACCAGATAGTTTTGCTCGGCAGAAGGGATGCTAAGCACCTTCACACCCGGCTTGCCGCTGAGGGCGATTATCTGGTCTGCACCCAGATCGCGCGCCACGTCCGCATCACCCTGCTGGATCAGCAGGCGGCGGGAAGCGGGATCGGGGACGTTTTTAATGATGATGCTTTTAAGCTTCGGCGCGCCGCCGGGTGCGGATTCGTTGGCTTCCAGCACGATGGCCTGATGCGGCTGGTAAACGCGCATTTTGAACGCGCCGCTGCCCGCAGAGTGCATTTTTAACCACGCGTTGCCGAAGTCGTTATCCTTCACGTTCGCCGCAACCTGCTTTTCATCGACGATGGAGGCAATCGGCGTGGAGAGTATATTCAGCGCTACCGACGGGCTGACGTCCGCCGTCCAGCGAAGCGTGAGGGTATGGTCGTCCACTTTCTTGAGCTGGCTGGCGATGTTGCTGGCGTCCCAGCCCAGTACGTTGAGGATAAACGCCGGGGATTTGTTCAGCGTCACGGCGCGGGTATATGAGAAGATCACATCTTCCGGGCGCAGCGGGTTGCCGGAGGCAAATTTTGCATCGGGCTTAAGTTTGATGGTCAGGGTTTTTGCTGCCGCGTCCGCTTCCCAGCTTTCGGCCAGAACCGGGGTGATTTTTTCCGGGTTATCGCGGTCCGGCTGTACCAGACGCTGATACAAACTCGGTACGGTCTGGATGCTGGAAAGTTCGTTGGCTTCGGCCGGGTCAAGGCTCACGATATCATCCAGACCCTGGGCGACAACCAGCGTGTTGGGCGGGGTAGCGGCGTGAGCAGCGCTTGAGAGCGCAGCCAGCACCAGTAACGGCAGCAGTTTTTTATTCATAGCGATCCCTGAAGAAAATATATTGTGATTGTTTTATGCACCGTTACGGTAGGCTGGCTGAGGATTTCCTCAAAGTCGAAATTCTGCTTTGCTTATGCCCTCCGGGAATAACGCATTCGGTCTGGTTATGAATCACCTCTCTTTTCGTTCGCTTTTTAACCTGCTATAACAAACTCCTTACCTTTCAGGGAGTC
The DNA here is from genome assembly GCF_019056635.1 of Enterobacter cloacae complex sp. ECL72. NCBI lineage: Bacteria > Pseudomonadati > Pseudomonadota > Gammaproteobacteria > Enterobacterales > Enterobacteriaceae > Enterobacter > Enterobacter cloacae complex sp. ECL72. The sequence continues at coordinate 704,668 of NZ_CP077659.1, forward strand.
ACCGCCGTGCCCGAAATCAATCAACATGGTCAAACCGTTAATGATATTGTCCCGGACTGGAAATGCGCCCGCGCGTTAACCCGTACCCTGCTCACCGGGCAGTATTGCCGCCTGGAGCCGCTGGATGCTGACCGCCATTCGGCTGATTTGTTTGAAGCCTATGCGCTGGGTGACGACAGCGACTGGACGTGGCTTGCCAGCACCCAGCCTGTGAGCGTTGAGGCCACTGCGCACTGGGTGCTGGGAAAGGTGCTGGATGACGACCTGGTGCCCTTTGCCGTTATCGATCTGCGCACCGAAAAGGCGGTAGGGCTGGTCAGCTATATGGCGATAGAACGCTTTCAGGGCTCGGTTGAGATCGGCCACGTCACCTGGTCGCGCAGAATGAAGGGCACCCGCGTGGGTACCGAAGCGGTGTGGCTGCTGCTGAAAAATGCCTTTGAGCATCAATATCGCCGGCTGGAGTGGAAGTGCGATTCGATGAACATCGCCTCACGCAACGCGGCGGAGCGGCTGGGGTTTGTCCTGGAAGGGCGCCTGCGCCAGAAGCTGGTGCGTAAAGGACGCAACCGCGACAGCGATATGCTTTCGATTATTGACGGCGAATGGCCGCAGCGCGATGCAGAGCTGCGCGCCTGGCTGGCGGCGGAGAATTTTGACGGGGAAGGACGGCAGGTTAAGCGGCTTGAAGCATTTCGGCAATAATTTCCCCTCACCCTAACCCTCTCCCAGAGGGAGAGGGGACGATGACACCCTCTCCCTTTGGGAGAGGGCCGGGGTGAGGGGAGAAGTTCGCACTCAGCGGCGAACCGGCGCCCCATCCGCCACATAATACGCCGCCGTGCTCTTCGCCAGCGGCTCGCGCCCGCGAATGGCGTCGGCAATCTTTTCGCCAATCATAATGGTGGTGGCGTTCAGGTTGCCGGTGATAATCTGCGGCATAATCGACGCATCCACTACGCGCAGCCCTTCCAGCCCGTGAACCCGGCCTTCGCCGTCAACCACCGCCATTTCGTCGTAGCCCATTTTGCAGGTGCCGCACGGGTGGAAGGCGGTTTCGGCGTGGTTGCGCACGAACTCGTCCAGCTGTTCGTCGGTCTGGCATTCGATGCCCGGGCTGATTTCACGACCGCGATACTTGTCCAGCGCAGGCTGGTGCATGATCTCGCGGGTGATGCGGATCGCGTCGCGGAACTCCTGCCAGTCCTGCTCGTGGGACATGTAGTTGAACAGGATCGCCGGATGCTGGTGCGGATCGCGCGACTTGATGCGCACGTGGCCGCGGCTCGGCGAGCGCATGGAGCCAACGTGGCACTGGAAGCCATGTTCTTTCACCGCGTTCGAGCCGTTGTAGTTAATCGCCACCGGCAGGAAGTGATACTGAATGTTTGGCCACTCGAACTCCTCGCGGCTGCGGATAAATCCGCCCGCTTCGAAGTGGTTGCTAGCGCCCACGCCTGTGCCGCCAAACAGCCACTCCGCGCCAATCTTCGGCTGGTTCCACCATTGCAGGGCAGGGTAGAGGGAGACCGGCTCCTTACATTCATACTGAAGGTACATCTCCAGATGATCCTGCAAGTTTTCACCCACCCCGGGTAAATCATGTACCAGCGGGATATCAAACTGCTTCAGCAGTTCAGCGTTGCCCACGCCGGAGCGCTGGAGGATCTGCGGAGACGCGATGGCGCCCGCGCACAGCAGCACCTCTTTCTTCGCCGTCGCTTTTGACGGAATGGTGCTTTCGCCTTCCAGCCACTCGACGCCCACCGCGCGCTTGCCGTCAAAGATAATGTGATCGGTCATGGCGTGGGTGCGGATGGTCAGATTCGGGCGCGGTTTGGCCTGGTCCAGATAGCCGCGCGCGGTGCTGGCGCGTCGGCCCTGCGGCGTGACCGTGCGGTCCATCGGGCCAAAGCCTTCCTGCTGATAGCCGTTAAGGTCGTCGGTGCGCGGGTAGCCCGCCTGCACGCCCGCCTCTACCATCGCTTCAAACAGCGGGTTCACGCCCGGCTTAGAGGTGGTGACGCTCACCGGACCGTCGCCGCCGTGGTAGTCGTTCGGCCCCACGTCGCGGGTCTCTGCCTTGCGGTAATAGGGCAGGCAGTTGAGGTAGCTCCAGTGCTCCAGACCCGGTTCTTTCGCCCAGTTATCCAGATCCATTGCGTTGCCGCGCACGTAGCACATGCCGTTGATCAGCGACGAGCCGCCCAGCCCTTTACCTCGTCCGCATTCCATGCGGCGATTGTTCATGAAAGGCTCAGGCTCGGTTTCATACGCCCAGTTGTAGCGCTTGCCCTGCAACGGGAAGGCCAGCGCGGCAGGCATCTGGGTGCGGAAGTCAAAGCGGTAGTCCGGCCCGCCCGCCTCAAGCAGCAGGACGGTGGTGTTCGGATCTTCAGTCAGTCGTGTTGCCAGAACGTTGCCGGCAGAGCCGGCTCCGATAATGATGTAGTCAAATTGCAAATAAACCTCCCGGTTAAAATATGGACTGGAATTTACCCATCTCAACCTGGATGGACTTCACCTGGGTGTAACTCTGAAGCGTCATGACGCCGTTCTCACGGCCAATGCCGGAGTGTTTGTAGCCGCCGACCGGCATCTCTGCGGCGGATTCGCCCCAGGTGTTGATCCAGCAGATGCCCGCTTCGAGCTGATGAATAGCGCCGTGGGCGCGGTTCAGATCGGCAGTGACGATGCCCGCCGCCAGACCGTAGTCGGTATCATTGGCGCGGCGAATGGCTTCTTCGTCAGTGTCATAGGTAAGAATGGACATCACCGGGCCGAAGATCTCTTCGCGCACGATGGTCATTTCGTCGGTGCAGTCGGTGAACACGGTCGGGGCCACCCACGCGCCGTTGTCAAAGCCGTCACCCTTCAGCACGTCGCCGCCGCACAGCAAGCGCGCGCCTTCCTCTTTGCCTTTGGCGATGTAGCGCAGCACGCTGTCGCGGTGCGGGAAGCTGACCATCGGGCCAAAGTTGGTGTTTTCATCGAACAGGTCGCCCGCGCGGATGCGGCCCACGCGCTCAACGATTTTTTGCTCAAACGCGGCTTTGACCTTCGCGGGCACGAACACGCGGGTGCCGTTGGTGCACACCTGACCGGAGCTGAAGAAGTTCGCCATCATGGCGATATCTGCCGCGAGATCCAGATCCGCGTCGTCAAACACTATCAGCGGAGATTTACCGCCCAGCTCCATCGTCACCTCTTTCAGGGACGAGGCCGCCGAGTTCGCCATCACCTTTTTGCCGCTGGCCACGCCACCGGTGAAGGAGACTTTGGCGATGCCCGGATGCTCGGTCAGGAACTGGCCGGTCTCTGCGCCCACGCCCGGCAGGACGTTAAACACGCCGTCCGGCACGCCTGCTTCGGTGTAGATCTCCGCCAGTTTCAGGGCGGTAAGCGGAGTTACTTCGCTCGGCTTGAAGATCATCGCGTTGCCCGCCGCCAGCGCCGGGGCGGATTTCCACAGGGCGATCTGGATCGGGTAGTTCCACGCGCCGATGCCCGCCACCACGCCCAGCGGCTCGCGGCGGGTGTAGACGAACGAGGTGTCGCGCAGCGGGATCTGGCTGCCTTCCAGCGCCGGGATCAGCCCCGCGTAGTACTCCAGCACATCCGCGCCGGTGACGATGTCGACGGTTGAGGTTTCAGAAAACGCTTTACCGGTGTCGAGGGTTTCCAGCGTTGCCAGCTCGTCGTTGCGCTCGCGCAGGATATCGACGGCGCGGCGCAAGATGCGCGAGCGCTCCATGGCGGTCATCGCCGCCCATATTTTTTGCCCGCGTTTTGCGCTTTCCACGGCGCGGTCGACGTCTTCGCGCCCGGCCGCCTGCACGGTCGCCAGAACTTCACCGTTCGCCGGGTTGATGGTCTCGAAGGTACGACCGCTGGTGGCCGATGTATAACCACCACTGATATAAAGCTGCTGTTCTGCCATTCGGGACATAAATTCTCCTCGGTTAATCGGTCGGTAAATGCTGGCTGATAAAGTGGCTGGTGAGCGACTGGGCCAGGGTTTTATCCAGCGGTTTGCCGCTGAGCGCAGCGCGCAGCCATAGCCCGTCAATCAGTGCGGCAAGCCCGTAGCCCGCCTCTTCAGCCTGTTCACGCGGCAGCTCGCGGCGGAACTCGTACACCAGGTTTGAGAGCAATCGGCGGCTGCTGACCTGCTGCAAACGGTAGAGCATCGGCTGATGCATGCTGCTGGCCCAGAAGGCCAGCCAGGCCTTCATCGCCGCGCCGCTGATCTGGGTTTCATCAAAATTGCCGCCGACAATCGCCTGCAATCGCTGCTCTGCGCTGCCGTCCGGCAGGGCGCGTAAACGGCTTAATACCGCGTCGCGCAGCTGACCGGTGATGTCACGCATGGTCGCTTCCAGCAGACCGTTTTTATCTTTGAAATAGTGGCTGATGATCCCCGTGGACACGCCCGCCCGACGGGCGATTTGCGCGATGGTTGCGTCATGCATTCCCACTTCATTAATTGCTTCCAGCGTGGCATCGATTAGCTGCCTGCGCCGGATCGGCTGCATCCCCACTTTGGGCATTTTTGCCACTCCATTCATCAGCGTTGGTTAACTATTAAAGCGGTTTTTGATTGGACGTTCAATATAAAATGTGTCTTAATTGTTGCGGATTTGGATTTCAATAGTTACAAAAACAGTGGGGATACTGGATGACAGACCTTTCACAGGACAGAGAAAAAAAGACAAAATCAACCCGGTCGTTTTTTATACGTCCGCCGGGCTGATTTTGTTGTTTTCCCCTGACGACCATTTTCTTTCGTGATTTTTCTGCCGAGTGGATTGGGCGCACCCTGAACTGGGTGTCGAAGACCTTCGGCTGGTACTATCTGCTGGCGGCGACGCTCTATATTGTCTTCGTGGTCTGCATTGCCTGCTCGCGCTTCGGTTCGGTGAAGCTCGGGCCTGAGCAGTCCAAGCCCGAATTCAGCCTGCTGAGCTGGGCCGCGATGCTGTTTGCCGCGGGCATCGGCATCGACCTGATGTTCTTCTCCGTGGCGGAACCGGTCACGCAGTATATGCAGCCGCCGGAAGGGGCAGGGCAGACGATGGAGGCCGCGCGCCAGGCGATGGTCTGGACGCTGTTCCACTACGGCCTGACGGGCTGGTCGATGTACGCCCTGATGGGCATGGCGCTCGGATACTTTAGCTATCGTTATAATTTGCCCCTTACCATCCGCTCCGCGCTGTACCCGATTTTCGGCAAAAAGATCAACGGCCCTATTGGGCACACGGTAGACATCGCGGCGGTGATCGGCACCATCTTTGGTATCGCGACAACGCTCGGAATTGGCGTAGTGCAGCTTAACTACGGGCTGAGCGTGCTGTTTGACATCCCGGATTCGATGGCGGCGAAGGCGGCGCTGATTGCGCTGTCGGTGATTATCGCCACCATCTCGGTGACCTCCGGCGTGGATAAAGGGATTCGCGTGCTCTCCGAGCTGAACGTCGCGCTGGCGCTGGGGCTGATCCTGTTCGTGCTGTTTATGGGCGACACCTCGTTCCTGCTCAATGCCTTAGTGCTCAACGTGGGTGATTACGTGAACCGCTTTATGGGCATGACGCTGAACAGCTTCGCCTTTGACCGTCCGACAGAGTGGATGAACAACTGGACGCTCTTCTTCTGGGCGTGGTGGGTGGCGTGGTCGCCGTTTGTCGGCCTGTTCCTGGCGCGTATTTCGCGTGGGCGCACCATCCGTCAGTTCGTGATGGGCACGCTGATCATCCCATTCACCTTTACCCTGCTGTGGCTGTCGATTTTCGGCAACAGCGCGCTGCACGAGATCATCCACGGCAATGCGACTTTTGCCCAGGAAGCGATGGCGCACCCGGAGCGCGGCTTCTACAGCCTGCTGGCGCAGTATCCGGCGTTTACCTTTAGCGCGTCCGTAGCGACCATTACCGGCCTGCTGTTCTACGTCACCTCGGCGGACTCCGGCGCGCTGGTGCTGGGGAACTTCACCTCGAAGCTCAAGGACATTAACAGCGACGCGCCGAACTGGCTGCGCATCTTCTGGTCCGTCGCCATCGGCCTGCTGACGCTCGGCATGCTGATGACCAATGGTATCTCGGCGTTGCAGAACACCACTGTGATCATGGGCCTGCCGTTCAGCTTCGTGATCTTCTTCGTGATGGCCGGGCTGTATAAATCGCTTAAGGTGGAAGACTACCGCCGCGTCAGCGCCAGCCGCGACACCGCCCCGCGTCCGCTGGGCGCGCAGGACAGGCTGAGCTGGAAGAAACGCCTCTCGCGCCTGATGAACTACCCCGGCACGCGCTACACCAGCCAGATGATGGAGACGGTCTGTTTCCCGGCGATGGAAGAGGTGGCCCAGGAGCTGAAGCTGCGTGGCGCCTACGTGGAGCTGAAAAACCTGCCCCCGGAAGAGGGCGAAAATCTGGGGCACCTGGATCTGCTGGTGCACATGGGCGACGAGCAGAACTTTGTCTATCAGATCTGGCCGCAGCAGTATTCGGTGCCCGGGTTCACCTACCGGGCGCGCAGTGGGAAGTCGACCTACTACCGGCTGGAGACCTTCCTGCTGGAAGGCAGCCAGGGGAATGATTTGATGGATTACAGCAAGGAGCAGGTGATCACGGACATTCTGGACCAGTATGAACGGCACCTGAACTTTATCCATCTGCACAGGGAAGCGCCGGGGAATAGCGTGATGTTTCCGGATGTTTGAGGCTTGATCTGAAGAACCTACAAAGGCAGCGCCGCTGCCCTCATGCCGGGTGGCGGCGATGCCTTACCCGGCCTACAAAACCGGTTTATCGTAGGCCTGATAAGCGAAGCGCCATCAGGCGTTTAATGAGCATTGGATCTGAAGGGCAATATTTCCTTTCTTTATATTCACCATTTTATTTTTCTTTATTTACTCGAGCCGCCTCGCATTTCCCTAATATTCGACCCCTGTACATTTATCCATGGCAGTATAATAGCGGCAGTTAAGCCAGCACTGAGATCTTGAAAGAATAGGTAAAAAGGTAAGAAAAGGAATCGCGGTACAAAGGTGTGCGACCACCTTCATACCGCTAACCACAAACAACTAAAAGGGAGTTGATTATGGCTGCGAAGAATTCTATGCCAGAGCGGGCTATTGCCCAAACAGAAAATGCAGATCTAGAGATTCAGCAAGAAAATCGCGAGAAGCTACGCAAAAAACGCATCCGGGCGTTGCATGACGAGCCGGTTCACTCTGCGTATCTTCATGAAAGAGGAGAGGCGGATTACGCCTGTGTGGAACTTTATACTCGAATGGAGCGCAACTATCTGCCGTTAACCGGCGCGTGGTTAACCCGCGCAGGGTTTAAAGCAGGAATAGCAGTGAAGATCCGCGTGATGCCGGATTGTATTGTGATTACGCCGCAAAATTCCCGTGAGCTGTGGGGCTGTCTGGAAGGCGTCAGTGCAACGTATACCAACAAACTGAAGATGATGAAGTGGCTGGAGACGTTTCCGGGAGCGTTAATTGATACGGGGGATTTGCCCGTGAACGAAAGTGGAAAAGGGTAGCGCTTAAGATTAACCAGGCGATCCAGGGAATACCAGGATCGCCGTTTCTGAGCAGCAGCATACATTGATCTTTATGAGCCAGGTAAATTATGCGTTACTCTTCTCTTTCTGAGCGGGTTTCATCCATGCATCGCCATAAAGAATATTACCTTTCACATAATTCCACTGAATGCCCCGGAATCGAAGCCCAACAACTTCATGCATATTCGGGGCTGAGCTGCCCGGGTAATAAACATGCGTGAAATCCAGAGATGAGATCACCACGCTATCAAGCGTAATGGTGTAGATCTCTCTTTCTGCTCCCGCTTCAACAATTTCATAATATTTGATAATGGCTTTTTGCAGCCGTCTGCCCTCGCAGGCGGCAACGGCAAGATAAGGGCTCACTTTATCCAATTGCTTATGCACGGTAACCGGACTATGCTGCCGTGTTCCGGTCATATTTCCGGTATGACTGTCCACTGCCTGCTTAATGCCATAACTGCTGTTCATGATTTCAATAGCACCTTCCCGGCCTGGCATCATACAGTCGCCCTGAACCTGCATTCCGTTCTCATCGAAGAGAAATAAGTAAGCGGGTAATGACATTATAATTCTCCTAAGTTGATTTGTTTTCCGTTATTATCAACATCGAATTGGTGTACATATTTTTTATTGTTTAATCCGTAATGAATAACGTAAGTACGACCATTTTCCCATTTTATATTTAAACATGTATCCGGGTAGGAGATGTCTAAATTATTATATCCCGACCCTGTTACGATAGTGATTTTATGATCTTTACTTGAATAAATAGTGTAAAAGTTCAGGACGTCATTTTTATCTATGCTAAAACATAGGCGGTTACCATTAATAAATGTAAATCTATTTTTGGGGGCGCGATTACCTCCCGGGCATCCAGTGATTAAAATGCAGAGGATAAAGATGACAAATATGTTTTTCATCCTCGAAATCCCTTTAAGACATTTTTGTATTTTTGCAGAAGGAAATACAAGCTTTCCCTAAGTTTTAAGTCTCTGTATTGTAATAATTCTTCATTCCTCTCCAAACCAAAGTATTTCAATAACCAGTAATCGCTTACAATTGACGCTTGCTGCTCTAACCCATAATGCAATAAATCTACTTTATCTAAGCTATAAGTATAGTCAGCAATACCGGAAAATAATCCTCTTGTTCTGACAAACATCCCTTTTTGAGTTTGCCAGACATGCATCATCTCATGCATGAATCGATGTTTTTTAACAATGTCATCCTCTAGCGAAAAATCCGGCGAATACGTTTCCTCTCTGTACCACATCTCCCCGTTGGGACTCATCGCCACATCAACGGGTTGCAGATTAAAAGGAAGATAGCTTTCCCTGTGTACCCACACCAGATGATAACGGATGCTGTAACCGTAAAGCGTCTTCGCAAGGGCGATTTCACCAATTGTGAGCTGTCGGATCCCGCCCGGATTAATCGGGGTTCCCGAAGTGGGGTGAATTCTTTCATTAACCGGCATGTCAATTCCCTTTTGTTAATATGGGTATTGGCCGTAAATAATACTCCTGACCGTGAGAGAAAAAAGAAAGCACATTTCCTAAAAATTCCGCCTGACAGTCCAGGTTGACATAACTTTAATGATAATTATTTTCATTTAAACATAGCCTGTGCTATACCTTATAGCACAGGCTAATTTTGCTTTGAATTTAATCACCTCAGGAGACTTCTGCGATGCATCCACGGCAAGGATTGAAGCGTTTGTTGCTCGGCGCGCTGCTCATGACCGCGACTACTACCGGCGCGCTGGCGGCTGAAAAGTTCCAGGTCATCACCACTTTTACCGTTATTGCTGATATGGTGAAAAACGTGGCGGGGGATGCCGCTGAGGTCACCTCCATCACCAAACCGGGCGCGGAAATTCACGAATACCAGCCCACCCCGGGCGATATCAAACGCGCGCAGAAGGCACAGCTGATCCTGGCGAACGGCATGAATCTGGAGCTGTGGTTCCAGCGCTTTTATCAGCATCTGAACGGCGTGCCGGAGGTGATTGTCACCAAAGGCATCACCCCGATGGGCATCAGCGAAGGGCCCTATAACGGCAAGCCCAATCCGCACGCGTGGATGTCGCCGGACAACGCCCTGATTTACGTCGATAACATCCGCGACGCGCTGGTGAAGTACGATCCGGCCAATGCGCAGACGTACCAGCGCAACGCAGAAGCCTACAAGCAGAAGATCACCGCCACTCTCGAACCGCTGCGTAAGCAGGTTGCGGAGATCCCGGAAGACAAGCGCTGGATGGTAACCAGCGAAGGTGCCTTCTCCTATCTGGCGCGGGATCTGGGGATGAAAGAGCTTTACCTGTGGCCGATCAACGCCGATCAGCAGGGCACGCCCCAGCAGGTGCGCAAGGTTATCGACATGGTGAAAAAACATCACATTCCGGCGGTGTTTAGCGAAAGTACGGTCTCGGATAAGCCCGCCCGTCAGGTGGCGCGTGAAACCGGCGCCCACTATGGCGGCGTGCTGTACGTCGACTCTCTGAGCGCGGAAAACGGCCCGGTGCCGACCTATATCGATCTGCTGAACGTCACCACCCGCACGCTGGTGCAGGGCATCCGTGACGGCATGAAGGAGTAACCATGCACGAGGGGATTGTTGTAACCGACGTGACCGTGACCTACCGCAACGGCCACACGGCGCTGCGCGACGCATCGTTCAGCGTGCCGGGCGGATCGATTGCCGCCCTGGTGGGGGTGAACGGTTCCGGCAAGTCCACGCTGTTTAAGGCGGTGATGGGGTTTGTGCGGGCGGCGAGCGGCACTATCTCCATTCTGGGGCTGCCGCCTCACCGGGCGCTGCGTCAGAACCTGGTCGCCTACGTGCCGCAGTCGGAAGAGGTCGACTGGTCGTTTCCGGTGCTCGTCGAGGACGTGGTGATGATGGGCCGCTACGGGCATATGGGGTTTATGCGTCGTCCCAAAGAATGCGATAAGCAGATCGTCACCGACGCCCTGAAGCGTGTAGATATGCTCGAGCTGCGCCATCGGCAGATTGGCGAGCTGTCCGGCGGGCAGAAGAAGCGCGTGTTTCTGGCCCGTGCGATTGCCCAGCAGGGCGAGGTGATCCTGCTCGACGAGCCGTTTACCGGCGTGGACGTCAAAACCGAAGCCAGGATCATCAGCCTGCTGCGGGAGTTGCGCGACGAGGGTAAAACGATGCTGGTCTCGACCCACAATCTGGGCTCGGTCACGGAATTCTGCGATTACACGGTGATGGTCAAAGGCACCGTGCTGGCGAGCGGCCCGACGGATATCACCTTTACCGCCGAGAATCTCGAGCGCGCCTTTAGCGGCGTGCTGCGCCACGTGGTGCTCAGCGGCTCGGAAGATCGCATTATTACCGATGACGAACGCCCCTTCGTCACGCACCGTCAGGAGGCCAAATGAACGTGCTTCTCGAACCCTTCGGCTACGAGTACATGCTCAACGCGATGTGGGTCTCGGCGATGGTGGGCGGGCTGTGCGCGTTTCTCTCCTGCTATCTGATGCTCAAAGGCTGGTCGCTGATCGGCGATGCGCTGTCGCACTCCATCGTGCCGGGCGTAGCGGGGGCCTACATGCTCGGGCTGCCGTTCTCGCTGGGGGCGTTTTTATCGGGCGGGCTGGCGGCGGGCAGCATGCTGTTTCTCAACCAGCGCAGCCGCCTGAAGGAGGACGCCATTATCGGGCTGATCTTCTCCTCGTTTTTCGGGCTGGGGCTGTTTATGGTCTCGCTCAACCCGACCTCGGTGAACATTCAGACCATCGTCCTCGGCAATATTCTGGCTATCGCCCCGGAAGATATCGTCCAGCTGGCGATTATCGGCGTGGTGTCGATAGTTATCCTGCTGTTCAAATGGAAAGATCTGATGGTGACCTTTTTTGATGAGAACCACGCCCGCGCCATCGGCCTGCGTCCTGAACGCCTGAAAATTCTCTTCTTCACGCTGCTGGCGGTCTCTACCGTGGCGGCGCTGCAAACCGTCGGCGCATTTCTGGTGATCTGTCTGGTGGTCACGCCCGGCGCGACCGCGTGGCTGCTGACCGACCGCTTCCCGCGCCTGCTGATGATTGCGGTCGCCATTGGCAGCATCACCAGCTTCCTCGGCGCGTGGGCCAGCTATTACCTGGACGGCGCCACCGGCGGCATTATCGTGGTCGCCCAGACGCTGCTGTTCCTGATGGCGTTCGTCTTTGCGCCGAAGCACGGACTGCTTGCCAGCCGCCGTCGGGCGCGGGAGGCACACCCATGTTGACGCTGCTTCTCGAACCGTTCCAGTTTGCGTTTATGAACAACGCGCTGCTGATTTCACTCATGGTGGCCGTGCCCTGCGCGCTGCTGTCGGTTTTTCTGGTGCTGAAAGGCTGGGCGCTGATGGGCGACGCCATGAGCCACGCGGTGTTTCCCGGCGTCGTGCTGGCCTGGATGATGGGCCTGCCGCTGGCGCTGGGTGCATTCGTGGCCGGTCTTTTCTGCGCGGTCGCCACCGGATATCTGAAGGATAACAGCCGCATCAAACAGGATACGGTCATGGGGATCGTCTTTTCCGGCATGTTCGGCGCCGGGCTGATCCTCTATATCGCCGTCAAACCTGAGGTGCATCTCGACCACATTCTGTTCGGCGATATGTTGGGTATTAACGGGATGGACATTCTGCAAAGCGGTCTCGTCGCGGGGCTGATTGCGCTGGTGATTGGCCTGAAGTGGCGCGATTTTCTGCTGTTCTGCTTTGACTATCAGCAGGCGCAGGCGAGTGGCCTGCGCACCCGCTGGCTGCACTACGGCTTACTGTGCATGGTTTCGCTGACCATCGTTGCGACGCTGAAAGCGGTGGGGATCATTCTGTCGATTTCCCTGCTGATTGCGCCCGGCGCCGTGGCGGTGCTGATTACCCGACGCTTTCACATGGCACTGCTGGTGGCGGTCGCCGTTTCAGCGCTGGTGTCGGTAAGCGGCGTTTATGCCTCGTTTTATCTCGACAGCGCGCCTGCGCCGACCATTGTGGTCCTGTTCGCGATGGTGTTTATCGTGACGTTTGTGGTGACCAGCGTGAAGGCTCGTCGCCAGGAGCGTGTGACAGCAGGGTGATGACCTGTTCGCCGTGCTGCTGCCAGTGCAGGCGGAAGGCGGTGCCTTCTTCAAAGCCTGCCAGTTGACGGGTCAACGCCAGCGTGAGCGTCTTGTCGTCGAGCTTGGTAACGCGGGCGCAGTCAAAACCCATCCAGGCCTGTACCTGCGGAAAGAGGGCCTTAAACAGGCTCTCTTTGGCGCTGAAGACCAGCGTCAGGGCGAGGGCGAACGGGTATCCCAGGCGGGAAAGCACAGGTTCTTCCTGCGTATCAATAATGCCGTCTTTGATTTCCCTGGCTTCGTTTTCGGAGAGGATCGTTTCACAGTCGATGCCGATAAGCGCCGGGTATTGCGTGACGACGGCTATCGCCTGCGTGCCGCTGTGGGTGATGCTGCCGGAAATACCTTGCGGCCAGAGCGGTTCCCCGCTGGGGCCGATGGCGGGCATGGTGTGGTCAGGTAAGGCGTGCGCGGCGGCGATGCGGCCTGCCAGGTGGTCGGCCTTGCGTTTGCGTCCGGCGTCAGCGAGCTGGGCGTGGTGGGGGAGCCAGAGGAGATCGGCGTCGGTAAAGGTGGCGGGGTCGAAAGTGATGCGGTGGAGGGTGTGGCCGGCGAGAGAAAATGTGCTGTGGGTGGTGTGCATGGTTTTTCCCCTCACCCTGACCCTCTCCCCGGAGGGGAGAGGGAAGGATTGACTTCAGTGCCTTAAAAACGCGTATTCACGCTCATATACCAGGTACGGCCCGGTTCATTATACGTATACGCGCCCGCACCGTACATATACGCGCCGGTGGTGGTATTACCCGTGGTCTGGGCGTTACCCGCACGCCACTGGCGCTTGTCGAAGACGTTGTCCACGCCGCCGGTCAGGCTGACGTTTTTGGTCACGTCCCAGGTCGCGCTCAGGCCAACGATGCTGTACGGGCTGACTTCGTCTTTCTCAGACCCGGTCACCGGCTGACCTTTGTAGTTGTACTTCTTCGGCTGCTGCTTGCCATACCAGGTGAAGGTCGACTGCAATGAGACATCCTGACGTACCTGCCAGCTCAGGGTAGAGTTCAGCGTATACTCCGGGATGATCGACAGACGATCGCCGGTCTCCTTGTTCTTGCTTTGCAGCATGTAGGTGATGTTGTTGGTCCAGTTGATGGTGTCGCTGACCGGCACGTTCAGGGAGCCTTCCAGACCTTCTACTACCGCCTTCGGCACGTTTTCCCACTGGTAGATATCGGTGGTGACTTTGCCGGTGGACGTCTGGCCAATCGGCGCGTAGCCCGCTTCAATCTTGTTGCGGTAGTCGTTGCGGAACCAGGTCACACCCGCCAGCCAGCCATCGCGTTTCCACTCCAGACCAATCTCTTTGTTGATGCTGGTCTCCGCTTTCAGATCGTCGTTACCCATCATGTAGCAGCCCACGCCGTCGGAACTGGCGTAGCAGCCCTGGCCTTTACTGTACAGCAGGTAGTTCGGGTTGGTCTGATACAGGCTTGGCGCTTTATAGGCGCGCGCGATGCCCATCTTCAGGGTGAAGTCATCCCCCAGACCCTGCGACAGGTTCAGGGACGGGCTCCAGTTATTACCCACAATGGTGTGGTGGTCGAAGCGCAGGGCAGGGGTCAGCATGGTGCTGTCGGTCAGCTCCATGTTGTTTTCGGCAAACAGGGAGAAGATCTCCGCTGAAGTGTACGGGCTACGGTCTTCGCTCATGCCCGGAATGGTGCCGCCCTGCTGGGTTTGCGTGAAGGAGGTCGAGTCCTTCATGCGCTGCTGGTTCCACTCGGTGCCGAGCGTCAGGTTTTGATTCACAATGAAATCAATCGGCAGGTTGATTTCGCTGTGCAGCATCACGTCGGCCAGGTCGGTATCGGTGAATTTATTGCTGTTGAACAGGCCTTCCAGACCGCCCGCCAGGCCTTCGCCCAGACGTGAGTTGCGGGTGTGCTCGTACTGCGCCCAGTTGCTGGTGGTAATGCCGTTATCCCAGCCGCCGTTCCAGGTCACGGCGAAGTTCTGACGATAGATACGGTTAGTCTCTTTACCGTAGTTCTTCTTCACCAGCCCGCTGGAGCTGTTGTCGTTGTTGGTATTCTGGGTATCGCCCGCGTAAAGGTTGTTCTGGCGGCTGTATCCCGCCTCAAACTCCAGGGACTGCATAGGCGCAAAGTCCCAGCGCACCACGCCGTTGATGTCTTTATTCTCGACCCCTTCACGGCCTGCCGGCAGCGTGTCGGCATATGTGCCGGTACGGTCAGACTGATGGCCCTGGTTAATGTCCCAGGCGTCGGCCTGAGTTTTATCCAGGTTACCGTACATGCGGAAGCTGAAATCCCCGCCCAGCGGGCCGCTCAGGCTGAAGTTAGTGCGTTTGGTGGAACCTTCGTCTTTATGCTCTGGCGCATTCAGGTAGGTGTTCCAGGAGCCGTGCCACTGGTCGTCAAATTTTTTGGTGATGATGTTCACCACGCCGCCCGCCGCGCCGTTACCGTAGCGGGCAGCAGCCGGGCCACGGATCACTTCGATGCGCTCGATCATCTCCGGCGGGACCCAGCCGGTATCGCCGCGGGTATCACGCTCGCCGCGCCAGCCCAGACGGATGGAGTTGCGGCTGGTGACCGGCTTGCCGTCGATCAGGATCAGGGTGTTTTCCGGGCCCATGCCGCGAATGTCAATCTGACGGTTATTCCCGCGCTGGCCGCTGGTGGAGTTGCCGGTCAGGTTAACGCCCGGCATGGTGCGGATGATTTCCGCCACGTCCCGCGCGGGCGGGTTTTTGCGGATCTCGTCGGCGGTGATGGTCGACACGCCCGGCGCCTGCAAATTCTGCTCGGCGGCGGTGATCACCATGGTGTCTTCATGCTGCGCGGAGGCGGTGTTGTCGTCTGCCATGACGGGCAGCGCGACACCATAAATCCCTAAATTGACCAGCAAGGCCAGAGAGTGAATCTTCTTATTCATTGTACGTCCCGCTTTTATGGTTATTTAATGAGCGCGCTTCCCACAGCGCGGGCATTACGCTATTGCAAATGCAAATAGTTATCAATAATATTATCAATAAAATTTGCTCTGAAACAAAAAAGACTGTTAAACATGGGGTTATAAGGGTGACGGCGTTAACAACCGGAAGTGAAGCGTGGTGGCAGGCGAAAGACGGGCCGGAACGGGAACGTCATCAGGAAAACTATCGCGTGACATTCTGGTGGCGGGACCCGGCGGGAACGCAGAAAACGTCGACGGTTAAACGCGTCTGGCTCTACGTCACCGGTGTGACCGATCACCATCAAAATGCCCGTCCGCAGTCCCTTGAACGTATCCCGGATACCGACGTCTGGCAGTGGCAGGGCGAGTTCAGCCCCGAATGGCGCGGCAGCTACTGTTTTATCCCCTCCGACAATGAAAACGATTTTGCCAGCGCAGTGTTTGAAGGCGATCAGCCGGACCGCATGGCGCTGCGCGAAGGCTGGCGCAAACTGTTGCCGCACGCGGTGTCCGACCCGCTGAACGCCCAGAGCTGGCGCGGCGGGCGCGGGCACGCAGTCTCGGCGCTGGAGATGCCGGAGGCGCCCGTACAGCCCGGCTGGAACCATCCCGATACCCCTTACAAAAAGCCTGTCTGCATTGAGTGGCACAGCGCGCGTCTGAAGAACCGTCGCCGCGTGTGGATTTTTACCACCGGGGATGAAAGCCCCGAGCGCCCGCTGGCGGTGCTGCTCGACGGGCAGTTCTGGGCCGAAAGCATGCCCGTCTGGCCTGCGCTGGCGTCGCTCACCCTTGAAGGCAAACTGCCGCCTGCGGTCTATGTCTTAATCGACGTGATTGACACCGCACACCGCAGCCGCGAGCTGCCGTGTAACCCTGATTTCTGGCTGGCGGTGCAGGACGAACTTCTCCCGCAGGTGAAAAGCATGGCCCCGTTCAGCGACCGCGCCGACCATACCGTGGTGGCGGGTCAGAGCTTCGGCGGGCTCTCTTCCCTCTATGCGGGCCTCAACTGGCCGCAGCGTTTTGGCTGCATCCTCAGCCAGTCCGGATCCTACTGGTGGCCGCACCGCGGCGCGCAGCAGGACGGGCTGCTCATCGAACAACTCAAAGCGGGTGACAAAACCGCTCGCGGGCTGCGCATCGTCCTTGAGGCCGGGCGCAACGAGCCGCTTATTTTGCGCGCAAACCAGGCGATCCTCGCCGAACTACACACTCAGCAACCGGTTTTCTGGCGTCAGGTTGACGGCGGACACGATGCGCTTTGCTGGCGCGGTGGGCTGACGCAGGGGCTGATGACCCTCTGGCAGCCGCTTATTCAATAACGGAGTCTGTATGGAATTCAGCAATCCTTTCGATAATCCGCAGGGACAGTTCGCCATTTTGCAAAATGACCAGGGGCAGTACAGCCTGTGGCCGCAGCAGTGCGAGTTGCCCGCGGGCTGGCGCGTGGTCTGCGAACCGCAATCTCAGGAGGCGTGCCAGCAGTGGCTGGCGGAACAGTGGCAGTCGCTTGAGCCGTCTTATTTTGCGGGGGAGCGCGCATGAACCGTCTCCCTCTTGTCGCCGCCCAGCCGGGGATCTGGATGGCAGAGCAGCTTTCCTCCCTGCCAAACGCCTGGAGCGTCGCGCACTACACCGAGCTGAAAGGCGCTATCGATGCGTCATTGCTGGCAAAAGCCATCGCTGAAGGCATGATGCAGGCCGACACCCTGCGGATGCGTTTTGCCGAAGATAACGGTGAGGTGTGGCAGTGGATCGATGAGGCCATGCTCCTGCCGGAGCCGTCCATCGTGCGCGTTGACTCCCACGACGCCGCCGTGGCGCTGATGGAGGCCGATCTCAACCAGAACCTGCGCGTCGACAGCGGTCAGCCGCTGGCGTTTCACCAGCTGATCCAGGTGGGAGAAAGCCACTGGTACTGGTATCAGCGGTATCATCATCTGGTGGTGGATGGCTTCAGTTTCCCGGCTATTACCCGTCAGATCACCGCCATTTACGCTGCGTGGCAGAAAGGTGAATCCACGCCGGCCTCGCCGTTCACCCCGTTCGCCGAGGTGGTGGAGGAGTATCAGCGCTATCGCGACAGCGAGGCGTATCAGCGCGACGGTGCTTTCTGGGCCGAACAACGCAAACAGCTTCCTTCTCCGGTCTCGCTCTCTTCCGCGCCGCTGCCGGGACGCGCCGCCACCACCGATATCCTGCGCCTGAAAATTGCGATGGACGGCCGTGCGTTCAGCCAGCTTGCACAGAAGGCAGGCCAGGCGCAGCGTACCGATCTGGCCCTTGCGCTGGTGGCGCTGTGGCTGGGCCGCCTGACCGGACGGCTGGACTACGCCGCCGGGTTTATCTTTATGCGCCGCATGGGCTCCGCCGCGCTGACCGCGACCGGACCGGTGCTCAACGTCCTGCCGCTGGCGGTGAATATTCGCCCGCAGGAGAGCCTGCCGGAACTGGCGCTGCGCCTGGCGAACCAGCTGAAAAAGATGCGCCGCCATCAGCGTTACGACGCCGAGCAGATCGTGCGCGACAGCGGACGTGCCGCAGGCGACGAAGCCCTTTTTGGTCCGGTGCTGAACGTCAAGGTGTTCGATTATCAGCTGAATATCGACGGCGTGGAGGCCATTACCCACACGCTGGCAACCGGCCCGGTGAACGATCTGGAGCTGGCGCTGTTCCCGGACGAGCAGGGCGGACTGAGCATTGAGATCCTCGCCAACGGGCAGCGTTACGACGAGGCGACGCTGAAGGGGCACGCGGCGCGCCTGAACGCAATGCTGACGCAGTTTGCCGCCAATCCGGACCTGCGCTGTGGCGACGTGGAAACCGTATCAGAGCAGGAATACGCCCGGCTGGCGCGCATCAACGATACCGGGCTGGCGCTGCCGTCCACCACGCTGGCGGATCTTGTGGCGGAGCAGGCGAGCAAAACGCCGGACGCCCCCGCGCTGGCGGATGCCCATACTGAACTGAACTACCGCCAGCTGCGCGAGCAGGTGGTCGCGCTGGCAAACCTGCTGCGCGCGCGCGGCGTGAAGCCGGGCGACAGCGTGGCGGTGGCGCTCCCGCGCTCGGTGTTCCTGACCCTGGCGCTGCACGGGATTGTTGAAGCAGGCGCCGCCTGGCTGCCGCTGGATACCGGTTACCCGGATGACCGTCTGCGGATGATGCTGGAGGACGCGAAGCCGTCGCTGCTCATTACCACCGACGAGCAGCTTCCGCGCTTTAACGATCTGCCGATCGCCACCTTTAGTTACAACACACTATTACCGGCCACCGATGCTGAACCTCTGCGACTGGCGAAGCCGGAGCAGACCGCGTACATCATATTTACCTCCGGTTCGACGGGGCGTCCAAAAGGGGTGATGGTCGGCCATACCGCCATCGTTAACCGCCTGAAGTGGATGCAGGATCATTATCCACTGGCGGCGCATGACGTGGTGGCGCAGAAAACGCCGTGCAGCTTTGACGTGTCGGTGTGGGAGTTCTGGTGGCCGTTTATCGCCGGGGCGAAGCTGGTGATGGCCGAGCCGGACGCGCACCGCGATCCGCAGGCGATGCAGGGCTTCTTCGCAGAATATGGCGTAACCACCACCCACTTCGTGCCGTCGATGCTGGCGGCGTTCGTCGCCTCGCTGACGCCGGAAAACGTCGACTGTTGCAGGACGCTGAAGCAGGTGTTCTGTAGCGGCGAGGCGTTGCCGACTGCGCTGTGTCGCGAGTGGGAACAGCTCACCCATGCGCCGCTGCACAACCTCTATGGCCCGACCGAAGCGGCGGTGGACGTCAGCTGGTATCCGGCGTACGGCCCCGAGCTGGCGGCGGTGGAAGGCAACAGCGTGCCTATCGGCTTCCCGGTGTGGAATACGGGGCTGCGCATTCTGGACGCGATGATGCGCCCAGTGCCGTTCGGCGTGGCGGGGGATCTCTATCTCACCGGCATTCAGCTGGCGCAGGGGTATCTGGGACGCCCCGACCTTACCGCCAGCCGCTTTATCGCCGATCCGTTTGCCCCCGGCGAGCGAATGTACCGCACCGGGGACGTTGCCCGCTGGCTGGACAACGGCGCGGTGGAATATCTGGGCCGCAGCGACGATCAGCTGAAAATCCGCGGCCAGCGCATTGAGCTGGGCGAAATCGACCGGGCGATGCTCGCGCTGCCGGATGTGGCCCAGGCGGTGGCGCACGCCTGCGTGTTCAACCAGGCGGCTGCCACGGGCGGCGATGCCCGCCAGCTGGTGGGATACGTTGTCTCTGAATCCGGCTTACCGCTGGATCGCGACGCGCTGCTTGCATCACTCAAAGCCCAGCTGCCGCCGCATATGGTGCCGGTGGTGCTGCTGCAAATCAGCGCGCTGCCGTTAAGCGCCAACGGCAAGCTGGATCGCAAGGCGCTGCCGCTGCCGGAGCTGACCAGCAAAACTTCCGGTCGCGCGCCCGAGACGCAAACTGAAGTCACCGTGGCGCAGGCGTTTTCTGCCCTGCTGGGCTGCGCGGTGAACGATATCGAGGCCGATTTCTTTGCCCTCGGCGGCCACTCGCTGCTGGCGATGCGCCTTGCGGCTCAGCTCAGCCGTGCGTTCAGCCGCAAGGTCACGCCGGGGCAGATTATGGTCGCCTCGACGGTGAGCAAGCTTAGCGCCCTGCTGGACTCGCAGATGAGCGACGAGCAGGCGCAGCGTCTGGGGTATGAAACCGTTCTCCCGCTGCGTGAAAGCAACGGCCCCACGCTGTTCTGCTTCCATCCGGCGTCCGGCTTTGCCTGGCAGTTTAGCGTCCTGGCGCGCTACCTCAGCCCGCGCTGGTCAATCGTCGGCATTCAGTCTCCCCGGCCTGAGGGGCCGATGCAGCAGTGTGCGGATCTCGATGCGGTGATCGAACATCATCTGAACACGTTGCGTAAGCAACAGCCGCAGGGGCCGTATTATCTGTTCGGCTATTCCCTCGGCGGCACGCTGGCGCAGGGCATTGCGGCGCGTCTGCGCGAGCAGGGTGAAGACGTAGCGTTCCTCGGCCTGCTGGATACCTGGCCACCGGAAACCCAGAACTGGGCGGAGAAAGAGGCCAACGGCCTCGATCCGGAGGTGCTGGCGGAAATTGAGCGCGAACGCCAGGCGTTTATCGCTGCCCAGCAGGGGCAGGGCTCCAGCGAGTTGTTTAACGCTATCGAAGGCAACTACACCGACGCGGTGCGGCTGCTCACCACGGCGCACAGCGCGCGGTTTGACGGTAAAGCGACGCTGTTTGTCGCCGAGCGAACGCGAACCCTGGATCCGCAGGCCGCGTGGGCGCCGTGGGTGGGTGAGCTGGAGGTATACAGCCAGGACTGCGCCCACGTGGATATTATTTCACCGCAGGCGTTTGAAAAGATTGGGCCGGTACTGAAGGAAATTTTTGGATAGTGCAAATGCCCGGTGGCGCTGCGCTTACCGGGCCTACGGGAGCTGAATGTAGGCCGGGTAAGGCGTAGCCGCCACCCGGCAATTACCGCCGACCCAACGGCACCACCAACGGCGTACCCGCCACCGGATCCTCAATAATCATGCAGCGCATGCCGTAGATCCGCGCGATCAGATCCGGCGTCACAATCTCTTTCGGCGCGCCCTGCGCCACAATCTCGCCGTCGCGCAGCGCAATCAGATGCGTCGCGTAGCGGCACGCCTGGTTTAAGTCGTGCAGCACTGCCGCCAGGGTGTACCCCTGCGTACGGTTCAGTTCGCTCAGCAGCTCCAGCAGGTCAATCTGATGGCTGATGTCGAGCCAGGTCGTCGGCTCGTCCAGCAGCATGATGGAGGTCTCCTGCGCCAGCACCATCGCAATCCACGCGCGCTGGCGCTGTCCGCCGGAAAGGGTGTCCACGCTCTGCTGGGCCAGATCGGTAATACCCGTCGCCTGCATCGCTCGGTTCACCGCCTCGTCATCCTCTTTACGCCAGCGGGTAAACAGCGGCTGGTGCGGATAGCGTCCGCGCGAGACCAGCTCCTGCACCGTGATGTCTCCCGGCGTGGTGGCGTTCTGCGCCAGCAGCCCAATTCGGCGCGCCACCTCTTTGCTGGCGAAGCGCTGGATCTGCTCCCCGTCGAGGAACACGCTGCCCTCAACCGGCGACATCAGGCGGCTCAGCGTGCGCAGCAATGTCGATTTGCCGCAGCCGTTTGGCCCGATAATGGCGGTGAAGTGGCCGTCCGGAATGGCAACGGATAAGTCCCGGGCAATGATTTTTTTACCGTAGCCGAGGGTCAAGTTTTCGCCGCGCAAGCGGGGTGTTGAATCTGTCATTTCTTGCGTGACTCCTGAACGAGCAAGACGATGAGGTAAATCCCGCCGAGGCTGACGGTCACCACGCCCACCGGCAGTTGATAAGGCGTAAACAGCCGCTGAGCGCAGAGATCGGCGGCCAGCAGTAATACTGCGCCGCACAGCGCTGCCTGGGTTAATCCCCAGCGCGCGGTGCCGCTAAGTCGCCGCGCGATATGCGGCGCGACAAGGGCAATAAACGAGATCGGCCCGGCGATGGCGGTAGACGCTGCGGTCAGCAAGACCGCCACCAGCATCAGCATCAGGCGCGAGCGCTCTACGCTCACGCCCAGCGCGCAGGCGCTGTCGTCGCCCATCTCCAGCAGCCGCATGCGCCTGACCAGCAGCAGCGCGCCAATAAACATCAGGATAATCAGCGGCGCGGCGGGCCAGGTTTTTCCCCACGTCAGACCGTTGAGGGAACCGGCGTACCACAGCCCGGCGGAGAGTGCGGTTTCCAGCGACGCCTGTAGCAGAAGCCAGGTGTTAAACGCCATCAGCATCGCGCGGATACCGATCCCGATGATGATCAGGCGGAAGGTGTCGATGCCGTTGCGCCAGGCCAGGGCCCAGATAAGCAGGGAGGTGAGAATGCCGCCCGCCATCGCCGTAAAGGTAATGGCCGTGAGATGCTGCCCGAACAGCACCATCGCCACCAGCACGCCGCTCCACGCGCCGGTATTCAGGCCCATCACGTCCGGGCTGCCGAGGGGGTTACGCATCAGCGACTGGAATATTGCGCCGCTGACGCCAAGCGCTGCGCCAACCAGGATCGCCATCGCCACGCGCGGCAGTCGCCATTCGGTGACCACCATGGTGATGTTACGCGGCGCGCTGCCGGTGAGAGCATGAAAGACCTGCGCGAAATCAAGCGTTACGGCACCGCTTTGCAGGCTCCAGACCGCCAGCAGCAGACTGGCGACGACCAGCAGGGCGACGCTGGTGAGTAATCGACGGGACGGGGCCATCATGCGCCACCCCCGCGTCTGCGTCGTACCAGGAAGATCAGCACCGGCGCGCCGATAAAGGCGCTGACCACCGAGACGCGCAATTCACCCGGCACCAGCAGGCGGCCCAGTACGTCGGCAAACAGCAGCAGGGCAGGGGTCGCCAGCAGCGTGACCGGTAGTGACCAGCGGTGATCCGCCCCCACCAGCCAGCGCGCCATGTGCGGCATCATCAGGCCGATAAAGGCAATCGGCCCGACGACGGCGGTCGCGCTGCCGCACAGCACGGTGATGACAAGCAGGCCCGTCAGCTGCGTGCGCGCCACGCGGTTGCCGAGGGCGGTCGCGGTGTCGCTGCCGAGGCTCAGGCTGTTGAGCGCCCGGCTTAAACACAGCGCTACGGCGGCAGAGATAAACACCGGGAATGCCACCACTTTCAGGGTATCAAGGGTACGGATATCCAGCGAACCGGCCTGCCAGAAGCGCAGCTGGTCATACACGTCCGGGTTGAGCAGGGCGATGCCGTTGGACAAGCCTTCCAGCACCGCCGCGAGCGCCACGCCCGCCAGTGTCAGACGTACCGGGCTGAGCTGTCCGCCGCCCTGGCTGCCGGTAAAGGCCACCACCAGCGAGGCGGCCAGCGCGCCGCAGAAGGCCATCACCAGCTGTTCAGACGGAGAGGTGAAACCAAACAGCGCCGCGCCGAGCACAATGGCGAAACTGGCACCAGAGTTCACGCCGAGAATGCCAGGGTCCGCCAGCGGGTTGCGGGTGAGGGTTTGCATCAGGGCACCGGCAAGCCCGAGCGCGCCACCGGCCAGCAGGCCGGCAAGGGTGCGGGGCAGGCGGGCGTCGAGCACGATAATGCACTCGGCGCTCTGGCAGGTACCGGAGAGCGCATCGACAATAACGGACGCGGGCAGCGGCTTCGCGCCAACCAGCAAACTGAGTGCAATCGCAAGGATCAACAGCAGCAATAAAACGGGCACGGCTACGGCGCGCACCGCGGAAGAGGAAAACGACATAGCAACGTCCATGATGTGATAATGATAGTAATTATCGTTATCTATCTTATTTGGCTATGTTAGCATGTGCGCCCATGGAAATGGTAGACCGATACCTCAAGGCCTTGTCATGAATCAAAAATCCTGGCTGCTCAACCTCAGCCTGCTGAAAACGCACCCGGCGTTTCGAGCGGTTTTTATCGCCCGCTTTATCTCCATTTTATCCCTCGGCCTGCTCGGGGTCGCCGTGCCGGTACAGATCCAGACCATGACCCACTCCAGCTGGCTGGTGGGGTTATCCGTCACCTTAACCGGCGGGGCGATGTTTATCGGCCTGATGGTGGGCGGCGTGCTGGCGGACCGCTACGAGCGTAAAAAACTGATCCTGCTGGCGCGCGGCACCTGCGGGGTGGGCTTTTTCGGGCTGTGTCTGAACGCAATGCTGCCGGAGCCGTCGCTGATGGCGATTTATGCCCTGGGCCTGTGGGACGGCTTTTTTGCCTCGTTAGGCGTGACGGCGCTGCTGGCGGCCACGCCCGCGCTGGTCGGGCGCGAAAACCTGATGCAGGCGGGGGCGATCACCATGCTCACCGTGCGCCTCGGTTCGGTGATTTCGCCGATGGTCGGCGGTCTGCTGCTGGCGACCGGCAACGTGGCGTGGAACTACGGCCTTGCCGCGGCGGGAACCTTTATCACCACCCTGACGCTGCTGCGTCTGCCGCTCCTGCCACCCCCGCCGCAGCCGCGCGAGCATCCGCTGAAGTCCCTGATGGCCGCGATTCGTTTCCTGTTCAGCAACCCGCTGATTGGCGGCATTGCGCTGCTCGGCGGCCTGCTGACGATGGCGAGCGCCGTGCGCGTGCTGTACCCGGCGCTGGCGGGCGAGTGGCAGATGAGCGCCTCAGAGATTGGCGTGCTGTACGCCGCCATTCCGCTCGGCGCCGCGTGCGGGGCGCTGACCAGCGGAAACCTGGCGCAGAGCGCGAGACCGGGGTTAATCATGCTGGTGGCGACGCTGGCCTCGTTTATCGCGATTGGTTTCTTCAGCCTGATGCCGGTGTGGGCGCTGGGGGTGATGTGTCTGGTGATTTTTGGCTGGCTGAGCGCGGTCAGCTCTCTTTTACAGTACACCTTGATCCAGACCCAGACGCCGGAAGGGATGCTCGGGCGCATTAACGGCCTGTGGACGGCGCAGAACGTCACGGGCGATGCGATTGGCGCAGCGATCCTCGGCGGGCTGGGGGCGATAATGACCCCGGTGGCGTCGGCGAGCAGCAGCGGGTTTGTGTTAGCCGTGGTTGGCGTAATTTTATTGGCGGTTTTGGTGGAGTTGCGTCGGTTCAGGCAGAACCTGTAGGTCGGGTAAGGCGTAGCCGCCACCCGACAAAAAGCCCGGTGGCGCTGCGCTTACCGGGCCTACGGGAAACGTGCCTCTTATTTAAAAATTGAATTCAAACGCTGCAACACCAACATCGCGCTGTAATAATCCAGGCGGAACGTCTCCGTTCCCAGCGCCCAGACACGCTTGTTCTTGACCGACGGCAGATGCGCCAGCAGCGGATTGGCGTAAATCGCGTCCACGTCTTTCTGGTCGCCGGCAAACACGAACAGCCCTTCGCCGTTCAGCCCCGTCGCCAGGTTTTCCCCGCCCAGCTGAATAATGTCGTGACGCTTGCCCTGGCTTTTCGAGGTGTGCAATCCATCAGGTAACGCCGCCAGCGTGAAGCCCAGCTGGTGCAGCAGCTTGCCCTGAGCCGAGTCTGTCGTCCACAGGTTCGCCGTGTGCGCCGCGGCGGTGTAGACGATGGCGTTCACCGGCTGCGGCGGCAGTTTCATCTGCTGCTTCACCTGGGCGAGCTGTTTATCGAAGGCAGCGATGCGATCTGCGGCCTGTGTTTCCTGCCCGGTGATCGTCCCCAGCTGGGTCAGCAGTTCCTGCCAGCTTTTGTCGTCGTAGTTAATGATAAGCGTCGGGGCGATGGCGGAAAGCTGATCGTAGAGTGCCAGCGCGGAATCCCCGCCGGTGGCGCTGATCAAAATCAGGTCCGGCATCTGGGCCGCGACGGCTTCGGCGCTCGGCTCGCCGATGTACAGCCGGGCAACCTTACGCTGTTTCGCGATATCGCCCCACTGACGTAAAAAGCCCTGTGCATCCGCCACGCGGTTGTTTGGCGTGGTGGCTCCGCTGCCAATAACCGGGGCGTCAATGGCCAGCAGGGAGCCGGTTAGGGTCACGCTGGTGGAGACAATGCGCGTCGGTTTGCTCTCAAGCGTATGTACGCCGCGGCTGTCTGTGACCTGACGCGGCCAGTCGGCGGCCGTCGCTGAGGTTAGTCCTAAAACAAAAAGTCCTGTTAAAAGAAAGGCATTACGGCAAACGGCAGGGAGTTTCACAGAGCGGCATCCTGTTTTTGTTGAAGTTAATGCTTCTCATTTTCATGATTGCGGGGAAGGGATGCAAGCGTTAGTCGCACAAGTTGTTTGCTCTGCGGTTGACACCAGGGCGATGTGGGATTAGGTTAGCCGACGAAAATATAAATGATAATCATTATTACTGCTTTTATCATTTTAGGAGGATGATATGGATACGTCATTGGCTGAGGACCTTCAGCACACCGCGACCACGCTGCAATCAGACAGCTTTTTCTTTATGTCGCCCTATCGCAGTTTTACCACGTCAGGCTGTTTTGCCCGTTTTTCTGAACCCGCCGTCGGCGGTGACGATCCGGCGGGCCCCTTTCAGCAGAAATTAGCTCAGGCTTTCCAGAATGCGAAAAACAGCGGCATTGCCCATCCGGTGATGGTAGGGGCGATCCCCTTCGATACCCGCAAACCGTCATCGCTGTTTATTCCGCAACGCTGGCAAACCTTCTCCCGCCCGGCGCGTCAGCAGTCCGCACGCTACGCCTCCGGCGCGCAGACGCTGAACGTGCAACAACGCACCGAGATCCCGCCGCAGCCGGTTTTCGAGGAGATGGTCGCTCGCGCCGCGTCGCTCACCGCCACGCCGCAGGTGAATAAGGTGGTACTGTCGCGCCTGATTGATATCGCCACCGACAAACAGATTGATAGCAGCGCGCTGATGGAGCGTCTTATCGCCCAGAACCCGGCGAGCTTTAACTTCCACGTACCGCTGGAAGACGGCGGCGTGCTGCTGGGCGCCAGCCCGGAACTGCTGCTGCGTAAAGAGGGCGCGCACTTTAGCTCGCTGCCGCTGGCGGGCTCTGCGCGCCGTCAGCCGGACGATGTGCTGGATCGCGAAGCGGGCACTAAGCTGCTGGCCTCCGAAAAAGACCGTCACGAGCACGACCTGGTAACGCAGGCGATGAAAACCATTCTGGAACCGCGCAGCCATCATCTGACCATGCCGGCTTCCCCGCAGCTCATCACCACCCCGACGCTGTGGCATCTGGCGACGCCGGTAGAAGGTGACGCGCGTGAAAACGAGAACGCCCTGACGCTGGCCTGTCTGCTGCACCCGACGCCAGCGCTGAGCGGCTTCCCGCATCAGGCGGCAAAAGAGCTGATTGCCGAGCTGGAGCCGTTCGATCGTGAGCTGTTCGGCGGCATCGTCGGCTGGTGCGACAGCGAAGGGAACGGCGAGTGGGTGGTAACTATCCGCTGCGCGCGACTGCATCAAAATACCGTTCGCCTGTTTGCCGGCGCGGGCATTGTGCCTGCTTCCTCTCCGGTAGGCGAGTGGCGCGAGACGGGCGTGAAGCTCTCCACCATGCTCAACGTGTTTGGTTTGCACTAAGGAATACTCATGACCATCCCTTTTACCCGCTGGCCTGAGGAGTTTGCCCGCCGCTACCGTGAAAAAGGCTACTGGCAGGATCGGCCGCTGACCCACATCCTGACGGACCATGCGGACAACGATGCGGTCGCGATAATTGACGGCGATCGCCGCATCACCTACCGCGCGTTTAATCAGGCGGTGACGAATCTGGCGTCTGTCCTTCAGGCGCAGGGGCTGCATCGCGGCGAGACCGCGCTGGTGCAGCTCGGCAACGTGGCCGAGTTCTACATCACCTTCTTCGCGCTGCTGCAAATCGGCGTCGCACCGGTCAACGCGCTCTTTAGCCATCAGCGCAGCGAACTCAACGCCTACGCGGAGCAGATCAAACCCGCCGTGCTGATTGCCGATCGCGACCACGCGCTGTTCGCGGGCGATGATTTTCTCAATACCTTTGTGGATACGCATCGCTCGGTACGCGTCGTGCTGCTGCGCGGCGATAAGGGCGAACACGCGCTGGAGGCGGCGATTGCGCGCCCGGCGGACAATTTCATCCCAAACCCGACGCCCGCCGACGAAGTGGCGTTCTTCCAGCTCTCCGGCGGCAGCACCGGCACGCCGAAGCTGATCCCGCGTACGCATAACGATTACGACTACAGCATTCGCCGCAGCAACGAAATCTGCGGTATCACTGCGCGCACCCGGTATCTGAACGCGCTTCCCGCGGCGCATAACTACGCCATGAGCTCGCCGGGATCGTTAGGCGTTTTCACGGCGGGCGGCTGCGTGGTGCTGGCGAACGATCCGAGCGCCACGCTCTGCTTCCCGCTGATTGAGCAGCATCAGATAAACGTCACCTCACTGGTGCCGCCCGCGGTCAGCCTGTGGTTGCAGGCGATTGCCGACGGCGCGGGGAACGCCCAGCTGAAATCCCTCGAACTGCTCCAGGTAGGCGGCGCACGTCTCTCCGCCACGCTTGCGGCACGTATTCCGGCGGAAATTGGCTGCCAGCTTCAGCAGGTGTTTGGCATGGCGGAAGGGCTGGTGAACTACACCGCCCTCGACGATGCGCCGGAGCGCATCATCAATACCCAGGGCCGCCCGATGTGCCCGGACGATGAAGTGTGGGTGGCGGACGAGGACGGCAACCCGCTGCCGCGCGGGGAAGTCGGGCGTCTGATGACGCGCGGCCCTTACACCTTCCGCGGCTATTTCAATAGCCCGGAACACAACGCCAGCGCCTTTGATGCCAACGGTTTCTACTGCTCGGGCGATCTGATCGCCATCGATGAGCAGGGTTACATCACCGTGCAGGGGCGCGAGAAAGATCAGATCAACCGCGGTGGCGAGAAGATCGCCGCCGAAGAGATCGAAAACCTGCTGCTGCGCCACGACGCGGTGATCCACGCCGCGCTGGTGAGCATGGAGGACAGCCTGCTGGGCGAAAAAAGCTGCGCGTACCTGGTGGTGAAACAGCCCCTGCGCGCGGTGGAGGTGCGCCGCTTCCTGCGCGAGCAGGGCGTCGCCGAATTTAAGCTGCCGGACCGCGTTGAGAGCGTGGATGCGCTTCCGCTCACGCCGGTCGGCAAAGTTGATAAGAAACAGTTGCGCCTGTGGCTTGCTGAACGCGCCCGGGGCTGAGGAACAGATAATGGCCATTCCAAAATTAACCGCATACGCGCTGCCAACCGCCGCCGAACTGCCGACCAGTAAAGTGAACTGGGCGTTTGAACCGGAGCGCGCCGCGCTGCTGATCCACGATATGCAGGAGTACTTCCTGAACTTCTGGGGCGAAAATAGCGACATGATGCAGCAGGTAGTGGCGAACATCGCTAAACTGCGCGCGTACTGCAAAGAGCACAATATTCCGGTGTACTACACCGCGCAGCCGAAAGATCAGAGCGATGAAGACCGCGCCCTGCTGAACGATATGTGGGGGCCGGGCCTGACTCGCTCGCCGGAGCAGCAGCGCATCGTCGCTGAGCTGACCCCGGACGAAGCGGACACCGTGCTGGTGAAGTGGCGCTACAGCGCGTTTCACCGCTCGCCGCTGGAGCAGATGCTTAAAGAGACCGGGCGCAACCAGCTTTTGATCACCGGCGTGTACGCCCACATCGGCTGCATGACCACCGCCACCGACGCCTTTATGCGCGACATCAAACCGTTCTTTATCGCCGACGCGCTGGCGGATTTCACCCGCGACGAGCACCTGATGTCGCTGAAATACGTGGCAGGACGTTCGGGCCGCGTGGTGATGACCGACGAACTGCTGCCGTCCGTTCCGACAACGAAAGCCGCGCTGCGTGAGCTGATCCTGCCGCTGCTGGACGAGTCCGACGAGCCGATGGATGACGAAAACCTGATCGACTACGGTCTGGATTCAGTGCGCATGATGGCGCTGGCCGCCCGCTGGCGCAAAGTGCACGGCGACATTGATTTCGTGATGCTGGCAAAAAATCCGACCCTCGATGCCTGGTGGGCGCTGCTCTCCCGCGAGGTGAAGTGATGGTTTTTGATTTCACCGGTAAAACGGTCTGGGTGACGGGCGCGGGTAAGGGCATTGGTTATGCGACCGCGCTGGCATTTGTGGAGGCCGGGGCGCAGGTGACCGGGTTCGATCTGGCTTTCCCTCACGGCGAATATCCGTTTGCCACCGAAACGCTGGACGTGGCGGATGCGGCGCAGGCGAGTGACGTCTGCGGGCGTTTGCTCAGCAGCCTTGAGCGGCTCGATGTGCTGGTTAACGCGGCGGGCATTCTGCGTATGGGCGCGACGGATCAGCTCTCGCAGGAGGACTGGCAGCAGACCTTTGCGGTCAACGTCGGCGGCGCGTTCAACCTGTTCCAGCAGACGATGGGCCAGTTCCGTCATCAGCAGGGGGGGGCGATTGTGACGGTGGCCTCTGACGCGGCGCACACGCCGCGCATCGGCATGAGCGCCTACGGCGCGTCGAAAGCGGCGCTGAAAAGCCTGGCGCTGACCGTCGGGCTGGAACTGGCGGGCAGCGGCGTACGCTGTAACCTGGTGTCGCCGGGTTCAACGGATACCGACATGCAGCGCACCCTGTGGACCAGCGATGATGCGGAACAGCGGCGCATTCGCGGCTTTGGCGAGCAGTTCAAGCTCGGCATTCCGCTCGGTAAAATTGCCCGTCCACAGGAGATTGCTGCGACCGTGCTGTTCCTGGCATCCGATGCCGCCAGCCATATCACCTTGCAGGATATCGTGGTGGACGGCGGCTCCACGCTGGGGGCGTAATGATCTGGAAACGTCATTTAACGCTCGAGGAGCTGAACGCCACCAGCCTGAATACGATGGTGGGGCACCTTGGCATCGTCTATACCCGCCTCGGGGACGATACGCTGGAAGCAGAGATGCCGGTGGATGCCCGCACCCACCAGCCGTTTGGCCTGCTGCATGGCGGCGCCTCGGCGGCGCTGGCGGAAACGCTGGGCTCAATGGCCGGTTTTCTGATGACCCGTGACGGGCAGAACGTGGTGGGCACGGAACTGAATGCCACGCACCACCGCGCGGTCTCTCACGGTAAGGTACGCGGCGTGTGTCAGCCGCTGCATCTGGGCCGTTCCAGCCAGAGCTGGGAGATCGTGGTGTTCGACGAGCAGGGGCGGCGGTGCTGTACCTGTCGGTTGAGTACGATGGTGTTGGGGTAAGTCATTCAGCTGAAAGTGATCGGCTTAACACTGTGGTGTAAATCTCTGGTTTGACCACGCATTATTGCGTTTCAAAGTTGTTAAATTTTATCCGTTGTTCTAGAAACAAAATGTAACATCTCACTGTTTCACAACAACGGACAACAACTATGAACAACTCAGGGAAATACCTTACGTGGGCGGTGCTCTCCGTGGTGGGAGCCTTTGCCCTGGGCTATATCGCCCTCAACCGGGGGGAGCAGATCAACGCGCTGTGGATCGTCGTCGCCTCCGTCTGCATTTATCTGATCGCATACCGTTTTTATGGCCGCTATATCGCTAAGACGGTACTGGGCGTAGACGGCACGCGCATGACGCCGGCCGTGCGTCATAACGACGGTCTGGACTACGTGCCGACCGATACAAAAGTGCTGTTCGGTCACCATTTCGCGGCGATTGCCGGGGCAGGCCCGCTGGTGGGGCCGGTACTGGCCGCGCAGATGGGCTACCTGCCAGGGATGATCTGGATCCTCGCGGGGGTGGTGCTGGCGGGCGCGGTGCAGGACTTCATGGTGCTGTTCGTCTCCACCCGCCGCGACGGTCGTTCACTGGGTGAGCTGGTGAAAGAGGAGATGGGCGCAACCGCCGGGGTGATTGCGCTGGTGGCGACCTTTATGATCATGGTGATCATCCTCGCGGTGCTGGCGATGATCGTGGTGAAAGCCTTGACCCACAGCCCGTGGGGAACCTATACCGTCGCCTTCACCATTCCGCTGGCGCTGTTTATGGGGATCTATATCCGCTATCTGCGTCCGGGGCGCATTGGTGAAGTTTCAGTTATTGGCCTGGTGTTCCTGGTGTTTGCCATTATCTCCGGCGGCTGGGTAGCGGAAAGCCCGACCTGGGCGCCGTTCTTCGACTTCACCGGCGTGCAGCTGACCTGGATGCTGGTGGGCTATGGCTTTGTGGCGGCGGTGCTGCCGGTGTGGCTGCTGCTGGCCCCGCGTGACTACCTCTCCACCTTCCTGAAAATCGGCACCATCGTCGGGCTGGCGATCGGCATTCTGATTATGCGCCCGACCCTGACCATGCCTGCGCTGACCAAATTTATTGACGGCACCGGCCCGGTCTGGACCGGTAACCTGTTCCCGTTCCTGTTTATCACCATCGCCTGCGGCGCGGTGTCGGGCTTCCACGCGCTGATCGCCTCCGGAACCACGCCGAAGATGCTGGCGAATGAAAATCAGGCCTGCCTGATTGGCTACGGCGGCATGCTGATGGAATCCTTCGTGGCGATTATGGCGCTGGTTTCGGCCTGTATTATTGACCCGGGCGTTTACTTTGCGATGAACAGCCCAATGGCGGTACTGGCCCCGGCCGGCACCGTTGACGTGGTTGCCTCTGCCGCGCAGGTGGTCAGCGGCTGGGGCTTTACGATTACCCCTGAAACGTTGACGCATATCGCTAATGAGGTCGGCGAGCAGTCAATTATCTCCCGCGCAGGCGGGGCGCCAACGCTGGCGGTGGGCATGGCCTACATTCTGCACGGCGCGCTGGGCGGGCTGATGGATGTCTCGTTCTGGTATCACTTCGCCATTCTGTTCGAGGCGCTGTTTATTCTGACGGCGGTGGATGCCGGTACGCGTGCGGCGCGCTTTATGTTGCAGGATCTGCTGGGGGTGATCTCCCCGAACCTGAAGCGTACCGATTCACTCCCGGCTAACCTGCTGGCGACGGCGCTGTGCGTGCTGGCGTGGGGCTACTTCCTGCATCAGGGCGTGGTCGATCCGCTCGGCGGGATTAACACCCTGTGGCCGCTGTTCGGTATCGCCAACCAGATGCTGGCGGGCATGGCCCTGATGCTCTGTGCCGTAGTCCTGTTCAAGATGAAGCGCCAGCGTTACGCATGGGTGGCGCTGGTGCCAACGGCGTGGCTGCTGATCTGTACCCTGACCGCGGGCTGGCAGAAAGCCTTCAGCCCGGACAATAAGGTGGGCTTCCTGGCGATCGCCAACAAGTTCCAGGCGATGATCGACAGCGGTAAGATCCCGGCACAGTACACCGAATCTCAACTGTCGCAGCTGGTGTTTAACAACCGTCTGGACGCCGGGCTGACCATCTTCTTTATGGTGGTGGTTGTGGTGCTGGCGTTGTATTCTCTGAAAACCGCGCTGGCGGCGTTGAAAGTCGACAAACCGACGGCGAAAGAGACGCCGTATGAGCCAATGCCTGAGAACCTGGACGAGATTGTCACCCAGGCGAAAGGGGCGCATTAACCCGTGTGCCGGGTGGCGGCTTCGCCTTACCCGGCCTACATTTCCTGTGAGATCAGAACTATGTTCGACACCCTTTCCAAAGCAGGTAAATACCTGGGCCAGGCCGCTAAAATGATGATTGGCGTGCCGGATTACGACAACTACGTCGAGCATATGCGCGTCAACCACCCGGACCAGACGCCCATGACCTACGAAGAATTTTTCCGCGACCGTCAGGACGCCCGCTACGGCGGCAAGGGCGGGGCGAAGTGCTGTTAACCCTCTTTTGGTAAATAGAGGCTGATCTGCTCCTGTTTACAGCCGTAAATTGCCGCCAGCTTTTCGCGGGTGCGCTTTTGCGGTCGGGAGTCCAGCGCCTCAAGCTGTGATACGGCGGACTGGCTGATGTCAAGCTTCTCCGCCACCTCCTGCTGGGACATGCCGCGTAAAATGCGCCAGGCGGCCTGTAGGCTGACGTTCTCGCTATGCATGATGTCGCATACTTCACCAGGTAATCCTACGTCATCATAACAATCGTGTTCGACTTCAATATCCTCTAGATCATCATCGGTTTCGTCGTCAATTTCTGCCATCTGTAAGCACATACGAAAGTATTCATCATAGGGAATAACGACGTACTGCGCTTTTCCGTCATCGTCCTTAATTAGCTGAACAGCCATAGGGGGCTTTCTCCTCGTGAAGGTAGGTCGTTGATGTTCTGCGCTTGACGGCCAAAACATAACAATGGTTATCGGGATCGTCCCGAAGTGTAATCAGAATGCGGTAATCGCCAACGCGTAGCCGGAAATGATTTTCTGTTGCCGATATTTTTTTGATATCGGGCCGGGGAGCTGAGCGATCGTCCAGCTCAGCAAGTTTTGCTTTGATTCTTCGCTGATATCGGCCATCGATTTTGGAAAACTCTTTCTTTGCATTCTTTGACCAGACAATCTTCATCCGTACCTCCACTGTACGCCCACACAAATTATAAGGAAATAATAAGACTATTAGATAAATTCCGAATTTCTTATGGGTTACTGTAGAGCGGAGAAAAACCGCGAGAAAGCGGCAAACCGCGAATCGTCGAGGCGGCTCGAACAGGCCTCTGCCGGGCGACAGAGGCATACAGTAAATTTGCGATCAGGCGTTCAGACCGCCGTCGACATCCAGACCGGTGCCGGAAATTTGCCCCGCAGCCGGGCTGGCGAGGAAGGTGACCGCCGCTGCGATATCCTCCGGCTGGCCGTAATGGCCCAGGGCAATAAGCTGACGCTGAGAGTCAGCCTGCTCGCCGTCTTCCGGGTTCATATCGCTGTTGGTCGGGCCGGGGTGGACCAGGTTGACGGTAATGCCGCGCGGGCCTAAATCGCGGGCCAGACCTCGGGTGAGGGAGTTAAGGGCAGACTTGGTCATCGAGTAGACGGCGATCCCCGGCTGTGCCACGCGGTTCGCCAGACAGCTACCGATGTTGATGATGCGTCCGCCGTCAGACATATGCACCAGCGCTTCCTGAATGGCGATCACCACGCCGCGGATGTTGACGTTGATCAGAGCGTCGATGTCCGCCAGGGTCATGGACTCCAGCGGGCCGCCGCGCGCAATCCCGGCGTTATTGACCAGAATATCCAGCCCGCCGAGGGAGCGCGCCGCCTGCGTGACCGCATCCTGAATCGCCTGCGCGCTGGCGCTGTCGGCCTGAATCGCCTCGCCGTGTCGCCCCAGCGCGTTGATCTCATCGACAACCTGCTGGGCTTTATCGACGGATTTTTCGTAGGTGATAACCACATCGGCACCGGCGCGTGCCAGCGACAGCGCAATCGCCCGACCCAGCCCACGACTGGCGCCAGTAACCAGCGCCTTTTTACCTGTTAAATCGATCTGCATGATGACCTCGTTGCAAGAGTGGAGAGAATCATCATTAGGTATAGCCCGTCGGCGCGATTAACGGCTGAAGGATTCCACCTTCGCAAACGCGGCGCGCAGAACCTCAGGCGTTAACGTCACCGGCAGATAGTGAATCGACTCCACCGGGCGCAGGGTGTGGGCAATGACCTTATCCAGCTCGTCGCGGTTGTGAATATCGACGTCCAGCTCGCGAAGCGTGGTCGGCAGATTGAAGCGCTGGTACGCCGCCACCAGCTGCGCCAGCACGTCGTCCTGACCGAGCAGGGCGCTCTGCACCAGAATGCCGTAGGCCACCTTGGTGCCGTGCAGGTATTTTTCCGTCTGCGGCAGCACGGTTAAGCCGTTGTGCACCGCGTGCGCCGCCGCCACGCGGGTATAGCGCTCACCCAGACCGCCGACCATTCCGCCTCCGGCAATAATCGCATCCACCACGTCCCGGAACGCCTGCGTCTGTTCGCCGCGCTGCTGATCCGCAAGCGCTTCTTCGCTGCGTGCCAGCAGCACGTCACGGATCGCCAGCGCACCGTTCAGGCCAAGACGCACGGTCAGCGGCAGACTCTCAGATTGAGGGGCGAGCACCGCCGCTTCGTACCACTTCGCCAGCGTATCGCCGATGCCCGCCAGCAGATATTCCGCCGGGGCGTTAAGGATGATCTGCGGCTCCACCAGCACCAGAAAGTTGGCGTCGTCAAAAATCTCAAACTGTAGCGCCTGACCGGCATCGTTGTACCAGACGGAGAGCGGGGTCCACGCCGCGCAGGTGGCGGCGATAGTGGGAATGCCTACGAACGGCACGCCCAGACGACGCGCCACGGCCTTGACGGTATCCATTACCGCACCGCCGCCCACGCCAATCACCACGCTGGTTTCACTACCCGACTCGTTCACCAGATGGGTGACGTCACGCTCGCTGCAATGGCCCTTAAACAGCAGATGTTTTGCCCCCGTCGCGTTAAAACTCTGCGGCAGATAAGGGCGTGCGCCCTCGATTGCCCGCTCGCCGTAGATCCACACCGCGCGGGAAAGCTGTTCCGGAGTAAAGAAATCATCCAGGTGGGCAAGGCTTCCCGGATGAGAGAAGTAGTTCGCCGGGCCGGGCACGACGCGGATATCGGTGTTGCTCATGAAGTTGTCCTTTTTTAGCAAGCGCTAACCCGATGTTATGTCTGGACATCCGGATGGCTAATAATATTTTGCTTTAACTTATGCCTTTTACGTCGTTGTCAGTCAACAAGAGCTGTGAAAAATTCGCTAAATCAGAAGAGTAATGAAGGATTTACGCGGATGGTTTCCAGTCGCCTTGAGATGCGCGGTATCAGCCTGGCCTTTTCCGGCTTTCAGGCCCTGTCGCGCGTGGATTTCACCCTGAACGGCGGGTCGGTGCATGCGCTGACCGGCGCCAACGGCGCGGGGAAATCGACGCTGATGGCGGTGCTGTGCGGGACGCACGATCGTTATGAAGGCGAAATTTGCATTAACAACCAGCCGGTAAGTATCCGCGAGCCGCTGGACGCCAAACGGCTGGGTATCCACCTTGTGCAGCAGGAGGTGGATGTTGCGCTCATTCCCGGGTTAAGCATTGCCGAAAACATCATGCTCGACCAGCTGGCGCATCCGGGGCATCGCTACAGCTGGCGCGACATCCGCCAGCAGGCGCGGCAGGCGCTGGCGCAGCTGGATGTTTCGCTCGACGTACGCCGCTCCATCGACAGTTGCACGCTGGCTGAAAAACAGCAGATTTTGCTGGCGCGGGCGCTGTCGCACCACTGCCGTTTTCTCATCCTTGATGAGCCCACCGCGCCGCTGGACGCGCACGAGAGTGAGCGTCTGTTTGCGGTAGTAAGACGTCTGCAACAGCAGGGTATCGGCGTGGTGTTTATCTCTCACCGCATTCACGAGCTGAAGGCCATCTGCGACACCCTGACGGTGCTGCGCGACGGCAGGCTGATTGAGTCCGGCCCGATGGCGGATCTGAGCGGCGAAGCGATTGTTGAGAAGATGCTCGGCCACGAGCTGAGCGATATCTATCCGCCCCCGCGCCCGCCGCACGGTGAGGAGACGCTGCTGCGGGTGGAAGGGCTGCACGACGATGCGCTGCTGAAAGATATCTCCCTGCACCTGCGCAAAGGTGAAATCCTCGGCATTGCCGGGCTGGCGGGGGCGGGGAAAACGGAACTCTGCAAGGCGCTGTTTGGCGCCAGCAAAAGCCGCGTCGCGCGCGGCGAGCTGAACCATCAGGCCTGGAAACCGCGCGATCCGGCAGACTCGGTACTGCGCGGTCTGGCGCTGGTGCCGGAGGAGCGGCGCAAAGAGGGCATTTTTATCGACGAGCCGGTGAGCATGAACCTTGCCGTGTGTGCCGATAACAGCTTCTCGCGCTGGAGCCTGTTTGGTCATCGTCAGGCGTGGCGCTGGGCAGAAGAGGTGATCGCCCGCGTCGGTGTGCGCACGCGCGGGCCGGGGCAGGTGCTGCGTCGGCTTTCCGGCGGTAACCAGCAGAAGGTCGCCATCGGCAAATGGCTGCGCAATGACGCCAGCGTGCTGATATTCGACGAGCCGACCAAAGGCGTGGACGTGAAGGCCAAAACCGATCTGTTTCAGCTGATCGACGGCCTGGCGCGCGAGGGCAAAGGGGTCATTTACGCCTCGGGCGAGTTCGCCGAGCTGGTCGGGCTGTGCGACCGCATCTGCGTGCTGTGGGACGGACGCATCGTGGCGGAAATCGCCGGAGCCGAGGCCCGGGAAGAGACACTACTTTATTATTCAACCGGAGGAACGGCGTCGTGAGCAAGGCCCTTTCAGTGATCGCGGCGGCGTCTGGCCGTCAGCAGATTTTCGATTTTCTCTACAGGTGGGGCATGCTGTTGACCGTCGTCGCGCTGGTGGCGGTGTTTGGCCTGGCGTCGGACAGCTTCCTCGATCCGAACAACATCATCAACATTCTGCGCGCGATTGCCATCGTGACGGTGATTGCCATCGGCGTCTCGATTTCGCTGACCGTCGGTGGGTTCGATCTCTCGGTGGGGTCAACCGCGTCGCTGGCGAACGCGCTGGTGATTTCGCTTTTCGTCTGGCACGGCTTCGGCACCACCGAGTCGATTCTGCTGACCCTTGCGCTCTGCACGCTGGTCGGCCTGTTTAACGCCTTTCTGATCGTCATCCTGCGCATTCCGGACATGCTCGCGACCCTTGCCAGCCTGTTTGTCATCCAGGGCGTGGCGATGACCTACAGCTACGGCGGGTCGATTACCGAGAACATGGTGCTGCCGAGCGGCGACATGGCGGAAGGGACCATTCCGGCGGCGTTCAGCCTGCTGGGGCAGGTGCCGACCATTGTGATCGTCATGCTGGTGGTGACGATTCTGGCGCAGTTGGGCCTGTCGCTGACCACCCACGGACGCCGGATGTACGCCATTGGCGGCAACCCGGAAGCCGCGCGTCTCTCCGGTATTCGCACCACGCGCTACAAGGTGGCGGCCTACGTGATCGCCTCGCTGCTGGCGGGATTGGGCGGAATTTTGCTGGCTTCGCGTATCGGTTCATCGCAGGTGAATGCGGGGGGCGGCTACCTGATGGATGCGGTGGCGGCGGCGTGGATCGGGTTCTCGCTGGCCGGGTCCGGCAAGCCGAACGCGCTGGGCACGCTGGTGGGGGCGGTGATCCTCGGCGTGCTGTCGAACGGGCTGGTGATGCTCTCCGTGCCGTATTACGCCATGGACATTATAAAAGGGCTGGTGCTCGCGATGGCACTGGCGATTACTTACATACAAAAACGCTGACAACACAACGGGATAATAAATGAAAAAGATTGCGCTCTCTTTGGTAGCTCTTGGATTACTCACTTCTTTGCCGGGCCTGGCGGCTACCCCCGCGCCGGTTCCGGCCGCCATTGCCAGCCATGACGGCCCC
Organism: Enterobacter cloacae complex sp. ECL72; assembly: GCF_019056635.1. Lineage (NCBI taxonomy): Bacteria > Pseudomonadati > Pseudomonadota > Gammaproteobacteria > Enterobacterales > Enterobacteriaceae > Enterobacter > Enterobacter cloacae complex sp. ECL72. Next base: position 743,989 of record NZ_CP077659.1, read on the forward strand.
ATTCGCATTGCGGTGATCCGCAACCTGGGCTCGGACGACAACACCACGCAGTTTGTTGCCGGGGCGATTCAGGAAGGGAAAAAGCTCGGCTTTAAGGTCAGCACGTTTTTAAGTAACGGGGACGACGCCAGATTCCAGGATTTCGTGAACCAGGCCATCAGCCAGAAATACGACGGGATTATTCTCTCTCAGGGGCGCGATCCGTACTCCACCGCGCTGGTAAAGAAGGCGGTGGATGCCGGGATTAAAGTTTCGGTGTTTGATACCGCCGTGAACGGCGAGATCCCGGGCGTAACCGTTACCCAGCAGGACGATGCCTCCCTGACCAACCTCTCTTTTGGTCAACTGGCGAAAGATTTCAACGGCAAGGCCAATATCGTCAAGCTGTGGGTCGCGGGCTTCCCGCCGATGGAGCGCCGTCAGGCGGCCTACAAAGAACTGCAAAAACAGTATCCGGAGATTAAAGAGCTGGAGTCCATCGGCGCGGTCTCCTCTGACGTGCAGGGCGACACCGCCAACAAGGTGGGGGCGATCCTCGCGAAATACCCGAAAGGTAAAATCGACGCCATCTGGGGGACCTGGGATGCCTTCAGTCAGGGCGCGTATAAGGCGCTGAAAGAGAACGGCCGCACCGAGATCAAGCTCTACAGCATCGACATCTCCAACCAGGATCTCCAGCTGATGCGCGAGCCGGGTAGCCCGTGGAAGGTGAGCGTGGCGGTAGATCCGAAGCTGATTGGCGCGACCAACGTACGCCTGATCGCCAATAAGATTGCCGGAGAAGCGACGCCTGCCACCTACGATTTCAAGGCGGCGGCTATTCCGCAGGCGCTGCTGACCGCCCAGCCGGGTGCGGTGAACGTGGCGTCTCTGGGGAAAATCATTCCGGGCTGGGGCCAGACGGAAGATTTTATCGCGCCGTGGTTTGCGACGCTTGCCGCTAAAAACAAGTAAACCAAGCCGGGTGGCGGCTGCGCCTTACCCGGCCTACATTTCGCACCCGTAGGCCCGGTAAGCGTAGCGCCACCGGGCGTAAGGAGCATAAGGTGTCTCAATTACCCCCTCCCGAATACAGCCGCAATATGCGGCTGATTGGCCATAGCGACCAGGGCGGTCGTCCGGACGGTGTACAGCTGATGGTGCACCGTGGTTTCGCCTATATCGGTCATATGGTGTCGCAGGGCTTTTCCATTGTTGACGTGCGCGATCCGAAAAAACCAAAAGCCGCAGGTTACGTGCCCGCGCCGCCGGGTACCTGGAACGTACACCTCCAGGCGCACGACGATTTGCTGCTGGTGATCAACGCCCGGGATCTGTTTGCCGATGCGCGTTTTGCCGATGAGAAGGTCTACTACACCCGCCAGGTGGGGGAGACCGTCAGCGACGTGCAGGATAAAGGCTGGAGCGCCGGGCTTCGCGTCTTTGATATCTCCACGCCGGACAGGCCACGCGAAATCGGCTTTCTGTCGCTGAGCGGCATCGGCATTCACCGCATCTGGTACGTCGGTGGCCGCTGGGCCTACGTTTCAGCGCTGATCGACGGCTTTACCGATTACATTTTCCTGACTATCGATCTGGCGGACCCGCGTAAGCCTGAAGTCGCGGGGCGCTGGTGGCTGCCCGGGATGAACCAGGCCGAAGGTGAGAAGCCGGACTGGCCGGAAGGAAAACGTTACGCCCTGCACCATGCGATTATTGCCGGCGACACCGCCTACGGCAGCTGGCGCGACGGCGGCCTGACGCTGCTGGACGTGAAGGACCGCGCGCAGCCGAAGCTGATTAGCCATCGCAACTGGAGCCCGCCGTTTGGCGGCGGAACGCACACCGCGCTGCCGCTGCCGGACCGCGACCTGCTGGTGGTGCTGGACGAAGCGGTGCTCGACAATCAGGAAGACGGCGAAAAGCTGATCTGGCTGTTTGATATCCGCGAGCCGTCGAACCCGGTCAGCATCTCGACCTTCCCGCAGCCGGATGAAACCGACTACGTGGCGAAAGGGGCGCATTTCGGCCCGCACAACCTGCACGAAAACCGGCCGGGGAGCTTCGTCAGCTCAACGCTAATTTTTGCGACGTATCAGAACGCGGGCGTGCGGGCGTACGATATTTCGAACCCGTATCGACCGGTGGAAACGGGGGCGCTGGTGCCCGCCGCGCCGGAGAAGATGATGGATACGCGGCCCAACCGCCCGCAGGTGATCCAGTCGTGCGACGTGTTTGTGGATGCGCAGGGGATTATTTACAGCACGGACTATAACGGCGGGATGTCGGTGATTGAGTATCTGGGGTGAGTTTTTGCCGGGTGGCAGCTTCGCCTTACCCGGCCTACATTTTGCACCCGTAGGCCCGGTAAGCGCAGTGCCACCGGGCAAACGTTCTCAACTGTACTGCCGCACTCGCGCCACCAGCTCTTCCGCGCTGTCGATGCGGTCGGCAATGACAATCAGCGCTTTACCGAGGGATATTGCATGGCGGAGGCATTCGTGGCGCATGGCTTCATCCTGGATGGTATCGATATCCGCCACGTGTGAAAGCCCGACGCTGCGGCGAATCAGCTCGGTGCCGCAGAACCCGATGGCGTCATGCCAGACCTTTTTCAGGAACGCGGAGGCATAGCCCGGCGCGCTGAGTGCCGCGTCGCGGGCTTTCTCGTTTGCCAGCGCCTGGAAGCGCTCCGCGAAGGTGTTCCACAGTTCCTGAATATCGGTCAGGCGCTGCTCGCGCGCGGCGGCGGCATCGCGAATGCCGAGGTGCCCAGGCAGGCCGCAGAAGTTCAGCAGCAGGTTGCCGATGGCGGTGCCAACGTCAAAGCCAATCGGCCCAAAATAGCCGAACTCAGCGTCGATGGCCTTCAGGCTGCCGTCGGCCACAAAAATCGAACCGCTGTGAATGTCTCCGTGCAGCAGGGCTTCGGCGTGCGAGAAAAAGCGGTGCTTGAGGGAGGCCACGGCGATTTTAAGCTGGGCGTCGTCGCGCAGGGCGGCAACGTCGTTTTCCAGCTCGGCCGGGTAGCTGTTGCGCGCGTGGATCTGGTACGGATCGTTAAAGAACAGATCTTCGGTGATCTCGCACATCTCCGGGTTGATGAATTTCGCTACCTGCGCTTTTTTATCGTGCGGATGCAGATAAAAATCGCTGGTGTGAAACAGGGTGTGAGCCAGATATTCCCCCAGCTGACGCGCCGCCTGGGGGTAGTAAATGTTGTTAATCAGCTCGCCGCGCCAGATGCGATGGCTGGAGAGATCTTCCATCACCATCACCGCCAGTTCCGGGTCAAAGTGGTGGATTTTCACCGTGTGCTGCGGGCTGTGCTGGTAATGCTCGACCAGGGTTTGCGCTTCAAGACGGGCACGATCCAGCGTCAGCGGCCAGGATTCGCCGACGCAGCGTACATAGGGCAGCGCCTGCTTAACGACGATGCGGCTCACGCCCGCGCGGTCGAAAATTTTAAAGACCAGGTTGAGGTTGCCGTCGCCGATTTCCTGCGCCTCTACCAGCGATGAAGGATCGTCAAGTCCGCCAAACTGCCTGGCATACTCCACGGCGTCCTGAGCGGTAAAGGTACGGTATTGCGACATGGACTGCTCCTCAGTTTTGCTAATTAAGACATGTAGACGTCTATACATCTGGATTTCATCCTGACACAATGTGCTACAACAACGCAACAGGGAATTAACGACATGCAGACATTACAGACGACCAGCCTGCGGGTGGCGGATAATCAGCTCTTTATTCTCGACCAGCAGGCGCTTCCACAGGAGAAACGCTGGCTGGATGCCTCGACGGTCGAGGCGCTGGTCGGGCACATCCACGCCCTGCGGGTGCGCGGCGCGCCGCTGATTGGACTCTCTGCAAGCCTGCTGCTGGCGCTGTTAGCGGAAAGCGGCAAAAGCCGCGACGAGCTGGCGGTGGCGCTGGAAACCCTGCGCGCCTCCCGCCCGACGGCGGTGAACCTGATGAATAACCTCGATCGCATGAAGATTGCGCTGTGGCAGGAAGATTATATTCCGGCGCTGGTGGCTGAAGCGCTGCGGCTGATTGACGAAGACAAACGGCTCTGTGACGCTATTGCCAGTGCGGGCAGCGCGCTGGTGAAGCCCGGCAGCCGTCTGCTGACCCACTGCAACACCGGCGGGCTGGCGACGGCGGGCGTCGGTACCGCGCTGGGGGTGATTGCTCGCGCGCATCAGGAAGGCAAGGTAAGCAACGTCTGGGTGGATGAAACCCGTCCGCTATTGCAGGGCGGCAGGCTGACCGCGTGGGAACTCGGCGAGCTGGGCGTACCGTATCAGCTGATTACCGACTCCATGGCCGCCAGCCTGATGGCAAAAGGGCAGGTGGACGCCGTGTGGGTGGGTGCAGACCGCATTGCCGCCAACGGCGACGTGGCGAACAAAATCGGCACCTATTCCCTGGCGGTGCTGGCGAAGTTTCACGGCATTCCGTTCTACGTCGCTGCCCCGCAAACGACCCTCGACCCGGACTGCCCGAACGGTGACGCAATCCCGATTGAGCAGCGCGCGGCCAGTGAAGTGACGGGCGTGGCGGGGAGCTTTGGCGCGGTGCAGTGGGCGCCGCAAGAGGCGCAGGTCTATAACCCGGCGTTTGACGTCACCCCCGCCTCGCTGATTAGCGGCTGGGTGCTGGATACAGGCGTGGTCACACCGGACGAGGTAGCGAAAGGGAAATTTGCCTGAGTCCGGCTATCCTTTAAGGGCGTTCCCTGAGAGGACAACATCGTGACGCTCGATCCTGACACAGACTTAAAACTGGAGCGCGTGGTGGATGCACCGCGCGACCTGCTGTGGCTCTGCTGGACCACGCCGGACCACATCAAAAACTTCTTCATCCCTGCACCGCATAAGGTGATCGACTGCGACCTCGATCTGCGCGTGGGTGGGCGGTTCAATACCATATTTGAGGTGGATGGGCAGCGGATGGATAACCGGGGCGTGTTTCTTGAAATCGACCCGGGGAACAAGCTGGTCTTTACCGACGGTTATACCGAGGGCTGGAAGCCTGCCGAAAAGCCGTTTATGACGGCGATCCTGCTGCTGGAGGACGTTGGGGAGGGCAAAACCCGCTACACGGCGATTGCGCGTCATCCGACGAAGGAAATCCGTGAGCAGCATGAGCAAATGGGCTTCCACGAGGGGTGGGGCGTGGTGCTGGATCAGCTGGTGGGGTATGTGAAGTCTCTTCAACCCCCTCTCCCTTGAGGGAGAGGGTTGGGGTGAGGGGGAGAAGGCGTTGATCATGTTGAAGACAGATTTCTCTTTTTTGTATTCCTCATCTGACGAAATACTGGCGCTCCCTTTTCATCAAAATATCTTTCCGGCCATATCACATCAGGCGGAATGTCTAGCGCCTGAGCGATAAGCAATTCACCTTTAGGCCATGGTCGGGTAAGCGCATTTGCCAGTGTGGATGATGAAAGCCCAGCCTTTCGAGACAAGGCTGCGAGGCTTGTTCCATGTTTCTTTAGTGCGGCGATAATATCGGCTGAGTGCCAGTTCTGCTGACGCATTTTGTCCTCCTTAGGTGTGTTTGTTACGCACTCAATTATCCTGTTTTGGGATAAAAACACAACGGGAGGATATTCGATTTCAGGATATTTGTATGGAATCGGAACAATGGCCTCAGTTTACTCGGATGAATACCAGCGTGTTATCAATGCGTTGAAGAAAGCTCGTAAAGAGAAGGGGATTACTCAGGCCCAGCTTGCGGAGGCTTTAGGGAAACCCCAATCGTTTATCGCTAAAGTGGAAAGTGGTGAACGCAGGTTAGACGTGGTGGAGTTTGTGCATCTGGCGAGATTACTTAGCTTAAGTAACGAAGAGGTCCTTACTATTTTACAATCTTTAATATGTTAAAATTATGGGCGCATTATATTTTTAGCGCCCTAACTCAAAAATTACTCAATCTATCTCGTCATCTCTATCATCTTTATTATAAATATCAGATATCGCAATTTTTATATCTAATGCTTTATGCAACATTTTATGTACTTTGATATGACTTGCCCTCTTTATTTCAGCTTTATTTACAGGACCACTATCTCTGAAAGACCATTTATATGGAGTTAAGGGGCTAACTTTGAATCCTATCGCACTAATATTGTATAAGCATAAAAATATCTCGTTAATGACATCAGATTCTCTTACTTCGCTATTGAGCATTTTAGAAGCGATGATTGCGCATGGGTCATTAGTATTTTGAATGGCGAGTTCCGATGCTACAGATTCTATGTTGTTTTTAGGAATAAGTGTTCGGGTGAATTTTTCTGGAACCTCTCTGAGGATTTCTATAGTTTCTTCGAAAGATGGATATATATCTCCCCATTCTTCTTTTAAAGAACGCAATCTTTTTTCTGAATAAACACTTTCAGCTTTATGAATGGAATCCCAGGAGATTCGTTCTCTGTTGAGTGCTATTTTAAAACATTCATTTACGAACTGTAAAACATCCCTTGGCCGATATAGTGTTCTCTCTATAATATACTCGATTGGCAACATTCCCTTACTCCCTCCTTTGGGGGATGGGAAAAGATCATTAATTTCGACGTTTTCTCTTGTATATTGTTTTTTGAAAACCTCTTGGATTCTCTTTGAAACTAACTCATTAAGTTGATTTGCGGTCCATTGAAGATCAAGAATATATGATTCGTACTTCTCCTCTTGAAATCCAGAGCCTCTTGTGATATTGAATACAGATTTAAGAAGGTCATGTCTTAAAGCAGCTATTATCTTGACGTTCTTGATACGTCTGAATACTTTTATCTCTTCAATTAATGCTCTTATGAATTTATATCGAGTGTTGTTTTCGGCCCAGTTTTCATCAAGCTGATCTATAACAATGTAATGTTTCTTTTGAAGATCTGAGAATGAATGTTCTGCAAGCATATCGAGAACTTCATTTAATTTTTGAATTTGCATTCCACTAACAACCTCAGAAGCTCTTTTCTTTATTTCATGCTTATCTTCCTCAGATATTCTCTTGGCTGCCTCAGCATTTAATTCAATGCCATGAAGTGCTGCTCCTATTTTGGCTTTAGTGTCATTCTCAAGTTTTTTTGTTATTTCTCTCAGGTGTGTGTCTGTGTCAATCCAAAATTTATCACCCCATTCTCTAAAATATTCTAATGCGCGTTTCCTGATTTCATCTTTTCTTAAAAAACTAGCTAAGCTGGTGAGGAAATTTCTTGTGTCACTCTCGCTGCTTATATCATGACGTATTTTTAAAAACTCCATTATAAGTATGTGTCGCCAGAGTATTTTATAGAATAAATCTAAATTTATGTCTAGCGCTTCAAAAAAAGAAATAATATCAGAGTGCTCAAGAAAACGGATTGATATATCGTTAGGATCTAGCTTCTTGTATCTATATGCTTTATTCATTACTTTGTGCAATAATGCGCTTTTCCCTGCTCCAGTTCTTCCTACAACAATAGACGATGTATCATTAGTATCTAGTAATTTTGATAGATATCCACTATCTACAAAGCATTCATCAAGTAATTGTGTATCGGATTCGGCATCGAGTTCGCCAATCCTCAAGTTTTGTCGTATTATTATTGGATTTTTTGCCATGTTAATCTCTTTGGGAATAAGTAATAATCATTAACGATAATTTATTTTTATAGAATATTAGTTGTGTTTTTTATTGAATGAAGTAAAGTATTTGTGATTTGCTTCGCAAATTTAAGAATAAGATATAATTTATAAAAGTTCCTTCATCTTGAAGGAACTGTACTTGTTTATTTGGATATTATTTTAGGCGTGGGTATGCATCCGCAATCGCATCCCCGGTAAACTGCGCCACCCAACCCTCCGGGTTATCGAAAATACGAATCGCCGTAAAGTTCGGCTCTGAGCCCATATCAAACCAGTGCGGCGTGCCCGCGGGAACGGAAATCAGGTCGTTTTTCTCGCACAGCACCTGATACACTTCATCGCCGATGTGCAGGCAGAACAATCCCGCCCCTTCCACGAAAAAGCGCACTTCGTCTTCACCGTGAGTGTGTTCGTTCAGAAACTTCGCGCGCAGCGCCTCTTTCTGCGGATTGTCGGCGCGCAGGCTGATCACATCCCAGCTCTGGTAACCTTTCTCTGCCACCAGCTTGTCGATCGCATGCTGATAGGCCGCGATCACGGCTTCAGGCGCGGGATCGTGCCCTAAATCGCGATCCGCCGCCCAGCGTTCAAACCGCACGCCTTTGGCGTTGAGCTGTTGGGCAATCTCGGCGGCGTCGGCGCTGTGCCACTGGTGTTGACTGGCGTCTTTATCGGAATAAATGGTCAATGCGCTCATGAAGGGATTTGCTCCGGATTAATCTCGTCAAACTGGTGGATCTGATGATGATGGCTTGCGCCGTCATCTTCACCGCGAATCAGTTGCAGGGTGCGAAAACCCGCCTGCTCAGCTGCGTCCAGCTCCTGATGAATATCCGACAGAAACAGGATCTGCGACGGGGCAATGCCCGTTTGCGCCGCAATATTTTGATAAGACTGCATCTCGCGCTTGGCGCCAATGTGGGTATCAAAATAGCCGCTGAACAGATGAGTAATATCACCTTCGTCGCTGTAGCCAAATAACAGTTTCTGCGCGGTGACGGAGCCAGAGGAATAAACATAGAGATCAATCCCTTGCGCCTTCCATTTTTCCAGCGCGGGCAGTACGTCAGGATAGAGGTGTCCGGTAAAGTCACCGTTGACGTAACCGTCCTGCCAGATGATGCCTTGCAGGGCTTTGAGCGCCGTCGATTTGCGGTCTTCATCCATAAAGGTAAACAGTACGTTGATGAGATCGCTGACGCTGGCATGCGGAGCGCTGATTTCATCGCGCAGGTTGTCCAGAATCGATTTGACCGGCTCGGCGTACTGCTGCGCGGTCACGAAGGCCGCCAGCCGCTCACGCGCGTAGGGGAACAAAACATCATGGACAAAACGGATATCGCTGGTGGTCCCTTCAATATCCGTCACAATCGCGCGAATCATACTCTCTCCCATTGTCGTAAACGCATTTCGCATTCAAATAAGAATTCTAACCCTTCCAGATGACGGCGGGCTTCGGCCACGTCGCGTCCCCAGCAGGTTAAGCCATGACCGCGCAGAAGAAAACCATAATTAAGCGGGCGTTCCTGCGCGTAATGGGCGATGCGCGAGGCGAGGGCGTCGATGTCCTGGTCGTTATCAAACACCGGGATGGCCACCGTATCCTGGTGCGTGGTCTGCCCGGTAAGGGATTTTTGCATCTCGAAACCGGTGATCTTCAGCTCGGCCTCGTTGACCAGACGCGACAGCACCGTGGCATTGACAGTGTGAACGTGCAGGACGGCGTTAGCCTCGGGAAACAGGCGATAGATGAGGGTATGCAGCCCGGTCTCTGCCGACGGTTTACGGCCAGACGGCGCACGGTTGGTGGCGATTTCAACCTGTAGAAAATCGGCGGTGGTCAGGCTGCCTTTATCTTTTCCGGATTCGCTCAGCCAGCACAGGTGTTCATCCTGACGCACGGACATATTGCCGCCGGTAGCGGGCGCCCAGCCTTTAGCGCCAATCCAGCGGCAGGCCTCGACCAGGTGTGTGAGTTGCAGGTTGTCTGTCATTTCCTTTTACCCTCTCGGTCAGGAATATTTATATCGTTTAGACGTCTAAGCGTCTTGATTGCCAAAGACTAACATCGTGTTATAGTGTCAGCAACATAAGTATTACAGGCAGGCACACTACAATGAGCAATAACCCGTTGATCCTACAGAGTAAACTTCCAAATCTCGGCACGACGATTTTTACCCAGATGAGCGCCCTGGCGCAGCAGCACAACGCCATTAACCTCTCACAAGGTTTCCCGGATTTTGACGGGCCGAAATATTTGCAGGAGCGTCTGGCGTACCACGTGGCGCAGGGAGCCAACCAGTACGCGCCGATGACCGGCGTGCAGGCGTTGCGTGAAGCCATTGCGGATAAAACGGCTGAGCTGTATGGCTATAAACCTGATGCGAACAGCGATATCACGGTAACCGCAGGGGCGACCGAAGCGCTGTATGCGGCGATAACCGCCCTGGTGCGTACGGGCGATGAGGTGATTTGTTTTGACCCGAGCTACGATAGCTACGCCCCGGCGATTGAACTGGCCGGCGGCGTAGTGAAACGCGTGGCGCTCCAGCCGCCGCATTTTCGTCCGGACTGGCAGGCGTTTGCCGCGCTGCTGAGCGATAAAACCCGGCTGGTGATCCTGAATACGCCGCACAACCCATCGGCGACGGTGTGGCAGAAGAGCGATTTTGCCGCCCTGTGGCAGGCCATCGCCGAACGTGAAATCTATGTTCTGAGCGACGAGGTGTATGAGCATATCTGCTTCGCCGAAGAGGGGCATGCCAGCGTGCTGGCGCATCCGCAGCTTCGTGAGCGTGCAATCGCGGTATCGTCATTTGGCAAAACCTACCATATGACCGGCTGGAAGGTCGGGTACTGCGTGGCGCCCGCCGCCATCAGCGCTGAGCTGCGTAAAGTGCATCAGTATCTGACGTTTGCGGTGAACACACCCGCTCAGCTGGCGCTGGCGGATATGCTGCGCAGCGAACCCGGACACTACCGTGAGCTACCGGATTTCTACCGTGCGCGTCGGGATCGGTTTGTGGCTGCGTTGAGCAAAAGCCGTCTGGAGATTTTACCCTGTGAAGGGACCTATTTCTTGCTGGCCGACTACAGCGCGATTTCCGATCTGGACGACGTGAGTTTCTGCCAGTGGCTGACGAAAGAGGTGGGCGTGGCGGCCATTCCGCTGTCGGTGTTCTGCGCCGATCCCTTCCCGCATAAGCTGATCCGACTTTGCTTTGCGAAGCAGGAATCGACGCTGCTGGCAGCGGCAGCGCGGTTAAACGCGCTCTGACTATTTCACCGTCCAGGCTTCAGAAAAACGACGGTCTGCGAAGAGTTCGAGCAGACCGTTGATCTGCTTCAGACGCAGTACTTCATCGCTGTCCATACCCAACTCCTGGCCAATTTTCTGCTCACTCCAGCCCATAAGCACCAGCTCGCGCACGATTTCTGACATGGCGTTGATCTGGTGGCGTCCGCGCGCGCGGTTGTGGCGAATGGTCGCAGCCATGCGGTCGAACTTTTCCTGCCGCGCTTTACGCAGGCAGGTGACAGGAAGGTAACCCTTAAGCTGGCGCTTCAGGGTCGCCCGGTTACTGCCGATATCATGGCGGTGAAAACCATCGACAATTTCGTAGTGCTGTGGCGCATTTTCCGTCACCACGATAGGCTGTGTGAATCCATCCAGCTCCAGTGACTTGCTGAGCAGCCGCTTTTCCGGTGGCGCGACGTTATTTGGGTTGTAATCGTTAGCGCTGATGTTTGTCTTTTTTATCCACAATACGCAATCGACGGGCTGATCGCGAAAAGGGCTGATTTCATGTAATGCCTGACGAAACGCATTAATAGCGGCTATTCGCTCTTCCTCAGAAAGTGCCTGAAGGTACGTTTCCATTTCGGTGATTATTCGTTGTTGCATAAAATCCCCCATTCCTTGCGTTTTGCTTTCACTCTGTCGCTGTAGCGCTGATAGTGTTTGGGCTTATTTGGGCTAAACGAAAGTGCCCGGCACCAATAGTCATTGTTGAGTAAAACCTTACAAATGCGTCGCCAGGAGGGGATATCTTTTGCACCAATGTCACCCTCCTGCGTATCGGGAATATCGTTCATGCCTCGCTTTTGATACCAGTGGAGATAAACCGCGATTTTATTGCGGTAATGTTCCGCCGTATTTTGCGGCATGCTGTCGAGTAGCAGCATGGCGTATTCGCGCCAGCCAAGATGGTCTGGTTTCAGGATCTTCCGGTGGCCATAAAAATGGTTATCGTGCCCGGCATAAATACCGCCGCTGCGCACCCCGCAGGCACGCTCACACATCGCCGCCCAGCGTTCGGGTTCAATGACATGATAGAGCCACAAGCCCTGACGCTGTTCCGGGCCAAACGGTTCGCAGATGCGCATATAACGCGGCGGCACCCCCGCCTTGTACATCAGGTCGTATAACGGGTTATAGCAACATTTCGATTTCGCGAACCACGTCCAGATGTCGGCGGTTTTCCAGTCGTACAAAGGGTAGATATACCAGGTGTGCCCGCCCGGTGCGACGGTCGTCCAGGGTTTATCGTCAGAAAAGCGCTGCTTACGTGCCGACGCGATAGCCAGAAAGCGGTTGTAGGATTCATCGGCGCGGATCCCCACCATGACGGCGGCAGGACGTTTTTGCGCATACCATTCGGCAAACTCTCGCACGAAGACTTCAAACGTCATTCCCTGCTGATAAAAATCGAAATAGTGATAATCGGTAATGGCATCTTCCGGTGGCTGGCGAACCCAGTTTGTCCCGGGTTCCCAGCACTGCCATTCAGGTTGAAACTGTGACAGGGCGTTCTGGGTCGTGAGCGGAAGCGCTACCCACCAGAACTGATGGATAACATCCCGATACTGCGTTCTCATCGTGTCAACATGCTGAATGGTTGAGGAGAATTGCGCTTCCCAGTCCAGAAAGATGACATCTATTTTTCGCTTTAATTGCCGTGCTTGCTGGGCAACGAGATGCAGCATCACGGTAGAATCTTTTCCACCGGAAAAGGAAACGCATACCCTGGAGAAATTGTTTAGCGTCCAGTCTATGCGTTCCGCTGAAGCGTCTAAAACATTTTCCTGTAAAGGGATTTTATAGATCGACATGGTTAATCGCATCCTGCGTGCTAAATGTCTGGAAAAAATTAAGACGATATTATGAAATCTTTTTTCATTATTTTCACGGGATCATTTTTTCAGTTTGCGATTTTTATATTCATCATATAAATGATTTTACGCAGATGGAGCGGAAAGACAGAGTTTATGCATTTTCTCAATGAACGTTGAAAAAACGCTGCTGTTCAGCGATGAACGGCTGTAAAGCATATAGACATGTATTTCGGGCAATTCAAATGGGTCGGCGATCCGTTTTATTTTTAACGTCTCTTTATAGGCTTCATAGATTGATACGGGTATAAAGCCTAACAGATCAGATGAACTGACCATGGAGATTAGCGAAATGATGGAGTCCGTGCGAAAAGCAATATCTCTTTCCGGGAAAAGGTCATTGGCACGATTCTGGAACTCTTTAACGCCCGGGTGCGCACTCTGGTAAAAGGTGAATTTTTCCCGGTATAACGCTTCAAGACTGACCGTATCGGCGAGTCTTGGATGGTTTTCTCGGCAGATTAACGCTATTGGCACCGTGGCAAAGTGAGAACACACCACAGAGCGATTCTTAATTGGGGCAATAGTAAAGATCAGGTCGGCTTTACGGTAGGCGAGCAGGTCCTCTGCGGATTCCGGAGAGATAAGCATATCTCGTTGTTCTATCTCGTAATTTTCCTCTGACATTAGCAGCTTCATTGGTTCGAGCATATAGCCGGGCGACATCATTTGAGAGCAATAGATAACGAACTTTTTCTTGATGTCCGAGTGATGCATCATGTTGATCGTCTGCTCAATTTGGTTGAGATTCTGTTCAAGATGATGATGCAGGTTGGTGCCCACCGTGGTCGGCGTAATTCCCTTACCTGAGCGGATGAACAGGGGGTCATTGAGCTGGCCACGCAGACGTTGCAGCGACTGGCTCACGGCGGATGGCGTGATATAAAGTGTCTCGGCAGCCTTACTGATACTGAGATGTTGGTAAATGCATTCGAAGATGACTAACAGATTGAGATCGAATTTTTTTAGGTCGTAGAGGTTGGCCATGTTTCGTCCTGAGTGTGCTGTGTTTGCTGTCGTTATCACATCATGGAGTACGACAGAGGGAAGTTACCTTTAACAATCCGTGGGGGTAACTCGCTTAATTTAAAAATTAAGTGATCTTAATATATCACGGCTTTGGATTATTGAAACACAATTTCAAGATTTATTAAGATAATTTTATCTTTAAAGTGTGATTGAATTATTTGAATGACAACTGGCATTTATATATAGCGCGAAATTTATAATGAAATTAAATTTATAACGTTTCTGAGACCTGTTCGATTCTGCCTATCACAACCATAGGCAGGACTATCTCTCTTATGCATTGCTCAATGCGCGCACGGATGCTGTAATCAAACCGCTGTTACGGCCTTGATACAAGGTATGTAGAGCGCAACGCAACGCCAGCTTCGGCTGGCACTGAATGTACCTGCGGGGAATTCAGGTATCAGGGCCGCCCGTTGAGGCGGCCTTTTTACTTTCAGGCTTTCCTGTAAAAGGTTCACCTTGCTGTCTTGTTGCTGTTGTAAGGTTTGGCTGATTGATTTGATAAAGCATACGCATTAGCCCCGATGAACAAAGTTGGTTACCTTACATCTCAACGAAAACACGGAGGAAGTACAGATGTCCTTGATTAACACCAAAATTAAACCTTTCAAAAACCAGGCGTTCAAAAACGGTGAGTTCATCGAAGTAACTGAGAAAGATACCGAAGGCCGCTGGAGCGTGTTCTTCTTCTATCCGGCTGACTTCACCTTCGTTTGCCCGACCGAACTGGGCGACGTGGCAGACCACTACGAAGAACTGCAAAAGCTGGGCGTAGACGTTTACTCTGTTTCTACCGATACCCACTTCACCCACAAAGCGTGGCACAGCAGCTCTGAAACTATCGCGAAAATCAAATACGCGATGATCGGCGACCCGACTGGCGCCCTGACCCGTAACTTCGACAACATGCGTGAAGATGAAGGCCTGGCAGACCGCGCGACCTTCGTTGTTGACCCGCAGGGCATTATCCAGGCTATCGAAGTTACCGCTGAAGGTATCGGCCGTGATGCATCTGACCTGCTGCGCAAAGTGAAAGCGGCTCAGTACGTTGCTTCTCACCCAGGCGAAGTGTGCCCGGCGAAATGGAAAGAAGGCGAAGCGACGCTGGCTCCATCTCTGGACCTGGTCGGCAAGATCTAAGTCTGTAAAGCCTGGCGGCGCTACGCTTGCACAGGCCTACAGTATCGTAGGCCGGGTAAACGAAGTGCCACCCGGCAATCAATGGGCGCTCCCCGCGCCCATTTCATTCCAGCACCATGATGCAAGTTGCATTCAGGCAGCCCGTATAAGGCGGCTTGCATGATGACGTTTTAAGAGAGGGAAGAATAATGCTCGACGCTAACATGAAAACCCAGCTCAAGGCCTACCTTGAGAAACTGACCAAACCTGTTGAGCTGATTGCCACGCTGGACGACAGCGCGAAATCGGCAGAAATCAAAGCGCTGCTGACAGAGATTGCTGAGCTGTCGCCGAAGGTGACCTTCAAAGAAGACAACACGCTGGCAGTCCGTAAGCCTTCTTTCCTGATCGCCAACCCAGGGTCTGACCAGGGGCCGCGTTTCGCGGGCTCTCCGCTGGGGCACGAATTTACGTCCCTGGTGCTGGCGCTGCTGTGGACCGGTGGTCATCCGTCAAAAGAAGCGCAGGCGCTGCTGGAGCAGATCCGCGATATCGACGGTGATTTTGAGTTTGAAACCTATTACTCACTCTCCTGCCATAACTGTCCGGACGTGGTGCAGGCGCTGAACCTGATGTCAGTCCTCAACCCACGCATTAAGCACACGGCGATTGACGGCGGTACGTTCCAGAACGAAATCACCGAGCGCAACGTGATGGGCGTTCCGGCGGTTTACCTGAATGGTCAGGAGTTCGGCCAGGGGCGTATGACCTTGACCGAAATCGTCGCCAAAGTGGATACCGGCGCAGAAAAACGTGCGGCGGAAGAGTTGAACCAACGCGATGCGTACGACGTACTGATTGTTGGCTCCGGCCCGGCGGGCGCAGCGGCGGCGGTGTACTCCGCACGTAAAGGGATCCGTACCGGTCTGATGGGCGAGCGTTTCGGTGGTCAGGTTCTGGATACCGTTGACATTGAAAACTACATTTCCGTGCCGAAAACCGAAGGCCAGAAGCTGGCCGGGGCGTTGAAAGCGCACGTCAGCGACTACGACGTGGATGTCATTGATAGCCAGAGCGCCAGCAAACTGGTTCCGGCCGCGGTCGAGGGTGGTTTGCACCAGATTGAAACGGCGTCCGGCGCGGTGCTGAAGGCGCGCAGCGTGATCATTGCCACCGGCGCGAAATGGCGCAACATGAACGTCCCGGGCGAAGATCAGTATCGCACCAAAGGCGTGACCTATTGCCCGCACTGTGACGGCCCGCTGTTCAAAGGTAAACGCGTAGCGGTGATCGGCGGCGGTAACTCCGGCGTGGAAGCGGCTATCGATCTGGCGGGAATTGTTGAACACGTTACCCTGCTGGAATTCGCCCCGGAGATGAAAGCGGACCAGGTGTTGCAGGATAAGGTGCGTAGCCTGAATAACGTCGATATTGTGCTCAATGCCCAGACGACAGAAGTGAAAGGCGACGGCAGCAAAGTGACCGGTCTGGAATACCGTGACCGCGTGAGTGGCGATATTCACAGCGTGGCGCTGGCAGGGATCTTTGTTCAGATTGGCCTGCTGCCAAACACCACCTGGCTGGAAGGCGCGATTGAGCGCAACCGCATGGGCGAGATCATCATTGATGCGAAATGCGAAACCAGCGTGAAGGGCGTATTTGCGGCGGGCGACTGCACCACCGTGCCGTACAAACAGATCATCATCGCCACTGGCGAAGGTGCGAAAGCGTCGCTGAGCTCGTTTGATTATCTGATCCGCACCAAAACCGCATAATAAAAGAAAGCAAGACGACACCTGCAATGCCAGAGGCCACCAAAAGGTGGCCTCTTTTTTTATCTCACGACCATCACCGGAATGTGGGTGTGGCGGATCACGCTGGAGGCGTTCGACCCCAGCAGGTGAGTGGTGATGGAAGGGTTACGTGAACCAATCACTACCACGTCGGCATTTAATTCCCCCGCCAGCTCATTAACGGCGTCGCGCACGCTACCGAACCGGACGTGGGTTTTGATGCGGGAAGGATCGATGCTGAAGTGCCCGACCATGGTTTGCAGGCGTGTCTCGGCTTCATGCTGTAAATGCTCTTCAAAACGACGCACATCAGCAGCGAAACGATGCAGGCTCAGGCTGGCAGAGCCCGGTAAAACATGCAGAAGATGAATAACTCCGTCCTGCTGCGCGAGAAATTCCGCGTGACGTACAGCCTTATCACTCAGTTCCATTTCGAAAACATCAACCGGCATAATGATTGTTTGATACATAACCGTTTCTCCTTGTTTATAAACGCTGTAATCATTCAACCACAAAATATAAAAGGTTTCTGTAATCCCGACAGCACTTTTTTATCTCGCCAGGATAAATCTCAAAACAGCCGGATTCCGGGGCAGATCCCGAGAGGTAGCTACCCTTTTATAAGCTTACCCACACCCTTTCGGAGGTTGCATGAAAGCTCTCACCTATCACGGTCCACATCATGTTCGGGTCGATAATGTCCCCGATCCGGGCATCGAACAGCCTGACGATATCATCCTGCGCGTAACGGCCACGGCGATCTGTGGTTCTGATTTGCATCTTTATCGCGGAAAAATTCCCAAGGTCCAGCACGGCGATATCTTTGGTCATGAATTTATGGGCGAGGTGGTGGAGTGCGGGAGCGAAGTGAAAAACGTGCAGAAAGGTGACCGGGTGGTGATCCCGTTTGTGATTGCCTGCGGTGACTGCTTCTTTTGCCAGATGCAACAGTACGCGGCCTGCGAAAACACGAATCGCGGGCAGGGCGCGGCGCTGAACAAAAAGCAAATTCCCGCCCCTGCCGCGCTGTTTGGCTACAGCCATCTTTACGGCGGCGTGCCGGGCGGACAGGCGGAGTATGTGCGCGTCCCGAAAGGCAACGTGGGGCCGTTTAAAGTGCCCCAGCTGCTGTCTGACGACAAAGCGCTTTTCCTGTCAGATATTCTGCCTACCGCCTGGCAGGCGGTAAAAAATGCGCAGATCCAGAAAGGCTCCAGCGTCGCCGTATTCGGGGCCGGGCCGGTGGGGTTACTGACCATTGCCTGCGCGCGGCTTCTCGGCGCAGAGCAGATTTTCGTGGTTGACCATCATCCCTATCGACTGCGGTTTGCCCAGGAGCGCTACGGCGCGATCCCGATTAACTTTGATGACGATAACGACGCGGCGGAGAAAATCATTGAGCAAACGGCCGGACAGCGCGGAGTGGATGCGGTGATTGATGCCGTCGGGTTTGAGGCCAAAGGCAGCACCACGGAAACGATCCTCAGTAACCTGAAAATTGAAGGCAGCAGCGGCAAAGCCCTGCGCCAGTGCATTGCTGCGGTGCGGCGCGGCGGCGTGGTCAGCGTGCCGGGCGTGTACGCCGGTTTTATTCACGGCTTCCTGTTTGGCGATGCCTTCGATAAAGGGCTGAGCTTTAAGATGGGGCAGACCCACGTCCATGCCTGGCTGGGAGAGCTGCTGCCGCTCATCGAAAAAGGGCTGCTTACCCCAGAAGATATTGTGACCCACTATCTTCCGCTGGCTGATGCGGAACGCGCCTATAAGATCTTCGAAAAACGGGAGGAGGAGTGCCGCAAGGTGATCCTGGTGCCTGGCGCAGACACCCCGGAGGCAGCGCAGCAGAAAGTGAAGGGACTGGTGAATGCCTTCCCCGGCGGCGTTGTGTGAGGTTCCTCACTCACCAGTGGCGCTCAAGATACAGCACCGCCACGACGAGGATCGCCAGGATGATGAGAAAAACCAGTGTGATAACAAGTATCTCACCCATGACCGTCCCCACGGCACTACAACAGACTAAGCGTGGATTAAGCGGTTTTTGTCCGGTATAGCACAATAGGGTGAATTTGCGGAAAGAGGATGCGGGTGCATCCTCTGTGCAAAGCGGGGTCGCTTGTTCAGAAGGGATTAACGCAGGTAATCGCCAGCGGCTTCGGGCTGGTAGAGCAGCTCAAGCACTTCCAGGTGAGCTGAGGCGCCGCCCGGGAGTTCCCAGTGGATGGTATCGCCCGTGCGCAGTCCAAGCAGCGCTGCGCCCACGGGTGCCAGCACCGACAGTTGCGTGCTGCTATCGGTCATCTGCGCCGGATAGACCAGCGTACGAGTGAGCTCCTCTCCGGTGGTCAGGTTGCGGAACTTCACCTGGCTGTTCATGGTGACCACATCATGCGGCATGGTCTCAGGCGTACACATCTGCGCCCGGTCGAGCTCTTCGTTCAGCGCATCGGCTACCGGCAGCGAGGCGAATTCTGGTTTCTCCAACAGTCGGTCAATACGTTCTGCGTCGAGTTCATTGATGATAATCGTAGGTCTGGACATTTTTACTCCATGTCGTTAATGCTGCGTGTAACGCAGAAACCAATCCAAAAGAAAACCCTCGCCGTCTGGCAGCGAGGGTTTAACTTATCTGATGATACTGTCTGAAACCGTAAGTTTGAAGTGATGAAGGTCACAATCATGCGCCATATGAATTTTTGGCAATAAACCCGGCGTCCCGATTCACGCTGAACGGAAATTTCGTTACGCTGGAAAAACTGAACCCGGGCAATGCGCGTTGCAGCCCCAGCGTAGAGAGAGCGATATGTACTTTTACCAACCGTCTCAGGGGCACGGCCTGCCGCACGACCCGCTGAACGCCATTATCGGTCCACGTCCGATTGGCTGGATCTCATCCTGTGATAAGGCCGGTCAACTGAACCTTGCCCCGTACAGCTTCTTTAATTGCTTTAACTATCGCCCACCGATCATTGGTTTTTCCAGCAACGGCTGGAAGGATAGCGTGCGGAATATTACCGAAACGGGGGAGTTTGTCTGGAACCTCGCAACGCGCGATCTGGCCGAGGCGATGAATGAAACCTCCGCCACGCTCCCTCATGGCGAGGATGAATTTACCTTTGCAGGCCTGACGCCCGTAGCCAGCCAGCTTGTGAGCTCGCCGCGCGTGGCGGAAAGCCCGGTGAATTTCGAGTGTCGATTGTCACAGTGCATTCAGCTTACCGGCGCGGATGGGACGCCGATTGATACCTGGCTGGTGCTCGGCGAAGTCGTGGGCGTCCATATCGCCGAAAGTTTGCTGGAAGAGGGGATTTACCAGACCGCGAAAGCGCAGCCCATTCTGCGTGCGGGTGGACCGACGGCCTACTACGCCATCAGTGACAGCCATCGCTTCGACCTGGTACGCCCGGATGCGCGCAGGGGGTGATATGCGCGCAACCCTGTTGCCCGCCGATCAGCAGTTTTTTGCCGATCTGTTGAGCGGCCTGGTGCTCAACCCACAGCAGCTGGGGCGAGTCTGGTTTGCTCATCGTGGCGCGTCTGACGCTGTCGGAAGCGTGAGCCGCGACTGGCCACGGCTTGACGTCGTTCTTCGCGGGGAATATGGCAACAGACTGGTTGCCGGGCAGCAGACCCTCCGCCAGGGGGAAATGCTGTTCCTTCCCGCCCAGGCCGCCAGCGTCCCGGTGTTTGAACGACCGGTCATGCTGCTGAGCATCCTTTTTGCGCCGTCGTGGCTGGGGCTGGTGTTTCATGATTCCCGTCACGGCCAATCGGTGCCTGCACAGCGACACGTTGAGCTTCCTCACCCTGAACGAGGCGAATGTGCTGCGATGCTGATGGCCCTGACGCACCTGAGCGCTTCCCCGCAGGATCAGGCCATTATTCAACCGCTGGTGCTGAGCCTGCTGCACTGGTGCCGGAAAGTGGTGTCTTCGCTGCCTGAACCGGGACTGTCGCGCGGGGATTTCCTCTATCAGAGCATTTGTAACTGGGTGCAGGAAAACTATGCTGAATCCCTGTCGCGGGACAGCGTCGCCGCGCTGTTTAATATTTCGGCTAACCATCTGTCACGCCTGTTCTCCCAACAGGGGACGATGAGTTTTGTGGATTACGTTCGTTGGGTGCGTATGGCGAAGGCGAGAACCATCCTGCAAAAATACCACCTGCCGGTGGGGGAAGTGGCGAAGCGCTGCGGCTATGCCGATAGCGACTATTTTAGCCGTCTGTTCCGGCGCCAGTTTGGCCTGACGCCGGGGGAGTATCGCGCACGCTTTCAGTGACAGTCAGAACGTGATTTCAGCGTTCAGCAGATCCAGGATACTTTGCGGCGTCGTTGCTGCAAACAGCGACTCGCGAAACGTTTTATTGACCAGCTTCCGCGCCAGCTGGGAAAAGACCTTCACGTGATTAATCCCTTCCTGAGCGCCGAGCGTCAGCATGATCACCAGCTCGACGTCGCCCAAATCCGACTCCCAGTCAATCGCCCTGTCCAGGCGTGCAATGCTGATGCTGGAGTGGCGTATCCATTGCGATTTGGTGTGAGGGATCGCCACGCCAAACCCGACGGCGGTGGTGACAATCTCTTCGCGCTGCCAGAGATCTTCTTCAAGCTCCAGCGGGTTTTCGGTCCTGCCATGAATCGCAAGATTTCCGCATAAGAACTGAAGCACCTGCTCTTTTGAGGTCAGCGGCTCATTGACCACGATAGTCTCCAGCGCCAGCAAGGGACGCGGCGGCGCTTCCGGTGTGAAATCCGCCAGCAGGGCTTCAATTTCCTCTGCGCTGCGGCTGTCGCAGGCCTTATCTGCCAGCGCCCGGCAGGCCGCCATGTCCAGCTGACGCAGCTGGGTTTTTACCGCAGGGATGCGCGGCCCGCTCATGCTGAACTCATCTAAGCCCAGACCAAGCAGAAGAGGGAGGTAGCGCTGCTCTCCGCCAAGTTCCCCGCAAATGCCGACCCATTTCCCGTGACGATGCGCTGCGGTGACTATCTGGCGAACCATGCGTAAAAAAGATGGTGTGATGGGGTTATACAGCGCCGAAACGCGCGGGTTGTTGCGATCGACAGCGTAGAGATACTGAGTCATATCGTTCGAGCCGATACTGAAGAAATCCACCTCTTCGCAGAAGTGATCGATGATAAAGCAGACTGAAGGCACTTCAACCATGATCCCCAGCGGCAGGTGCGCGGTGTGACGTAACCCCTGTGAGGCCAGGGCGTCACGAACGTTTTGCAGCTCCTGTTTGATCCATAAAATCTGATCGAGACTGTGCACCATCGGGATCATCAACAGCGCATTGCCGCTGGCACCTGCGCGTAAGATCGCGCGCAGTTGGGTGCGGAAGAGATCGGCAAATTCAGGATAAATACGAACGGCACGATAGCCGAGGAACGGGTTTTCTTCCTGGGGTATGTTCAGGTAAGGGATCTGCTTATCGCCGCCGATGTCCATTGTGCGAAAGATGACCGGCTTGCCCTGCGCGGAGAGCAGCACCTGCTGATAGGCTTCGAATTGCTCCTGCTCGTCCGGCGCGGAGTCTCTGTCCATATACAGCATTTCAGTGCGAAACAGCCCGATACCCTGCGCGCCGCAGGTAAACGCCCCGGGCGCTTCCAGCGCGCTGCCGATGTTGGCGGCAATCTCTACCGGTACGTTGTCGCGGGTGAGCGCTGGAAGACCCGCATCTTTGATCTGCTGCTGGTGGCGTCGGTCGGCAAGGCGCTGCGCCACGCTGTAGTAATCATTCACCGCGTCGTTGGGTTCAACGACCAGCACGCTACAGATGCCGTCCAGAATGACCTCTTTTCCCATCAACGGCGCCAGCGAGGCGACCGTTAAACCACTCAGCACAGGCACGGAGGCCGCGCGTGCCAGGATCAGCGTGTGCGACGTCCGGCCTGTTTTTTCAAGTACCATGCCTTTCAGGTACTGCGTGTCGAGGCTGAGAAACTGGCTGGGCGTCAGATCTTCCGCCACCAGAATGGTGGGGGCGCTGAGGGTGAATGCGGAGGTTTGCTGTAACTCCGGCCAGGTAATGTTAAGAAGCTGCTCGCTGATGTCGCGAATATCGCTGACGCGTTCACGCAGGTAGTCGCTGGCGGAGAGCGACAGCTTGTCGCAGATCAGCTCCATGTTACGAATGATCGCCTCCGCAAGGCTTAGCCGCTCCTCGGCGATCAGTCGGCGTATGGTGCCGCCAAACTCCTCATCCTGGATCAGCGAAAGATGCGCGCTGAGAATGGTTTTACTCTCGCCGTCCAGCCCGCGCAGACGGTGGTTGAGCTGTTCAGCCAGCGTCGCCAGGCTGTGTTCCAGGCGGGTAATATCTTCCGGCGAGGCGGGGATCTGACAATAACGTTTGAGGTTATCGCTCTGCCAGCCTCGCAGAGTGCCAGCCCCGATGCCACTGGCGAGCGTAATGCCGTGCTGAAGGTGGGGAGCAAGCCTTACAAGCGAACGGGGCAGGGGATGCGCAACGTGCGGCGCGTCGCCGGAGGGAATACTGTCGCTGTCGATAAACGCGCCGGTGAGATACGCCTCCAGCACGCGTCGGGCCTGCTCCTCGTCGCTGCCGTTAATTTCCAGCACGCAGCTGTCATTAAACAGCGTACCGGTACTGATCAGCGCCAGCGAGCTTTTGGCATCCGCGTGAGTGTTAAGCCTTCTGTTGATAAAACGGATGTCGCTGCGCCATGCGCTGCACTGCTCTTTTAACGCCCAGGCCGGACGCGCATGCAGGCCGTTGGGCAGTGGGCAGAAAAATTCAATTGAAAGCATACTTCCTCCTGGCCGCGTGAGATCAGCATCTGAAGTCCGTCAGATGATCCACGGTCTCACGGTTCATGCATGCCACAAGCGCGACAAGCAGTTGTTGGGTGTGATGAATGTCTTTTTCGTCGGCAATGGATGCCGCGCAGTGCCCGTGTCGGGTCGGGGGACCAAGCACAAGAGTCGGCACGCCAGTGCCGGAGAGATGGATCGCCCCGCCGTCCGTTCCGCCGTTGCTGAACATGTCTTTTTGCAGCGGGATCCCTTGCGAGCGCGCGATCGTCTCAGCCAGCGCAATCAGTTTGGCTGGGGCGATGAGCGTTTTGTCGTACAGCACCAGCATCGGGCCCGCACCGATCTGGCGATGGTTGGCGCTGCCATAATCGAAATTTTTTGACCAGCAGGCGGTATCCAGCACCAGCGCGATATCAGGATGAATGGCGCGCGTGGCGGTCTGGCCGCCGCGCAGGCCGACCTCTTCACTTGAGCTGGCCACCAGCCAAAGCTCGCAGTCGAGCGGCGTCTGGTGCAGCTCGTGCAGCAGCGCAATCAGCAGGTAACAGCCGAGACGATCGTCGAAGGCTTTACCCATCACCCGATTGTGGGGAAGGGTCTGAAAGGGTGTATCGAACGTCACGCGGTCGCCTGCGTCGATACCGGCGGCGAACACCTCCTCCGCCGACGTCGCGCCAATGTCGACACGCAAATTGTCAACGTTTTCTCCTTTCAGATCTCCATCCAGCAGGCCCGGTATTTTTTCCCCGTTACGCGTGGTGATGCGCACCGGCTGAAGGGGACGGGCCATCATGCGCACGTTGCCGATGGGCAGGACATCAATGGCCCCTTCGCGCGAGACGCTACGCACCATAAAACCGACTTCATCCATATGGGCGCAGACCATCACCTTCGGGCCCCGGCTCTGGTTGACGCGGATAAGCACGGAACCCAGCCCATCAAACTGAACCTCTTTATGGTATTTTTGCGCCTCACTGAGCAGGATGTCGCGCACCTCTTGCTCTGAGGCCGCAATGGCGTCTGCTTCGCTCAGGGCGTGCAGTAAATCTCTGTCCACTCTTGTTCTCCCGTCAGCAATAGCCGTTTGTCGAGGGTATAAAGCACCTCGGCGCCCGTTTCCGTCACCAGCACCACATCTTCAATTCGTACCCCGCCCTGGTGTTCAAGGTAGATCCCCGGCTCAACGGTCAGCACCATGCCGGGCTGCAACGGGGTGCGGTCGGTAGGGGAAAAACGTGGATTTTCATGGACATCAATACCAATGGCATGACCGGTGTTATGCCCGAACTGCGGACCGTAACCTGCACGTTCAATCACGGAACGTGCGGCGCTATCGATCTGATGACAGGAAACGCCGGGGCGGATGGCATCAATGGCCGCCTGTTGTGCCGCCAGAACGATCTGGTACACCGCATAGAGAGGGTGCTCCTCCGGCGGCGTGTTTTGCCCGGCGACAAGAAAGGTCCTTGTCATATCCGAGCAATACCCCTGGTGTTGGGCGCCGAAATCAAGGGTGATCATCTCGCCAGGCATAATCACTTTGTCAGAGGCTTTGCCGTGGGGCAGCGCACCGCGCGGCCCGCTGGCGACAATGGTGTCGAAAGAGGGCTTGTCCGCACCCTCCTGCTTCATAAACCACTCCAGCTCGGCAGCGACTTCACGCTCGCGCATACCGGGCTGAATGAAACGCCGGATGTGCTGTGCGGCGCGGTCGGCAATGCCGCACGCTGCACGGATACGGTCGATTTCGTCAGCGGTTTTTATCTGCCGCAGCGCGTCTAGCGAGGTGCTGCAAAGGTTGGTATTTAGCGTATCGTGCCACAGCACGCCTGTTTGCCAGCTCACGTATTCACCCTCAAAGCCAAGACGGGTGAGATCTTCCTTCGCAATAATCTGATTCACCGCCTGCGCAAACGGGTTCTCCGTGTTAAGCAGGTGCATCTCATAGCCCGCCGCTCGTGAAGCGATATCGCTGTAGTAACGGAAATCCACCAGGATATGTGCCGCGGTTTGTGTCACCAGCACATATCCCGAACCGGTTGAAATGCCCAGATGCGGCTGTTTATTCTGGCGCGAAGAGATGAGCACGCCGTCCAGTTTTTCCGCAGCCAGCCAGGCATGAAGCCTTCTCAGTAATTCCATGGTTCACCCCGTTACAGCGTGTCGATAGCGAGTTTTCCGCGCTTGTGCAGACTGTTACGAATAATCACGACCAACAGCGCGGTGATCGCCGCCCCGACCACAATACTGAGCATGTACGCCCCCAGATTGGTGACCAGCGGCCACGCCCAGATCGCCGATTCAGGGAACCACTGCACGGCACCGAGCGCGGTGGCGGTCATCGCACCCGCGATCGCACCCGCCATATACGCCGGCAGCGTCGCAAGCGGATTTTCCAGCAGGAACGGGATGGCCCCTTCACTGATGCCCATAAAGGCGAGGAACATGGCCGTTTTGCCTTGCGGATAAAGCTGCGGACTAAACAGGCGTTTGCCGGTCAGACGATGGTCAATCAGCGTGGCCAGCCCCAGACCAATGGGCGGAATAACAATCGCCACGGCGCGGGAGGTGATGGGCAGGACATGATCGGTTGTCAGCCCCAGGCCAACAAATCCCGCCGCTTTGTTAATGGGGCCGCCGAGATCGATCGCCGTGGCCGCCGCCATCCCGATGGCGTACATCATGGAGCCCGCCTGACCCGCCGCCAGCAGTACGGTCCGCATACCTGCATTCAGCCAGCCGCCAATCGGCGTGATGATGTAATACATCGCCAGCATCACAAACAGCGCCGAGAGGATTGGGATCAGAAAGGTGCTTTTAAAGGCCAGCAGATACTGCGGTACGTTAATACGGCTATTCAGCCATTTGACCAGATAGCCTGCGGCTATGGCGATAATCAGCGCGCCAATAAACGTGGAGGGCACGGGTTTGGTGGCAAGCCAGGTCAGTTTTTCCGCATCAAAGTTCAGCACCAGCGTCGGCTGCGTGGCGACAAGGCCACCGATAAACCCGGCCGGGAAGGCCAGCTTTCCGCCGATAGAGTTGGCAACAAAGGCGGCAAACATCGGGATGGCGAAGCTGAACAGCAGCCCGCCGAACGATTCGGTCAGATAGCCAAATTTCAATACCGAGAGATTGAAACCGGTGAATTTGCCTGAGTTAAGCGCGTCGAGAATACCGGTGTCAGGCGGGATCTCCAGCCAGACGTAGGCGATGAGCTGTGAAATGGCGAGGATAACCACGCCCATGATAAGCGTTGGCACCATGCGGGATATCCCCGACATAATGTGCTGTGGAAGCTCTTTCCAGAAAGACGCACTGGCGGCAACCGGTGCGGATTTGATGGCAAGTGTGTCACCCTCGTGACTGTCCGGGCGAACCGCGCTGCGTTTTTTAATAGCCATGACGAAAACCCCTGGGTGTGAGGATTATTATTGTTCTGCTGCAATCATCTCTTCGATCTCTTTCAGGGTGCCTGCCGCGTTTTTAATGGCGTCCTGAAGCGTAATCTCATACACGTCGCGCGTTTCGAAGCGCTCATTGTCTTCCGGGGTGATCGCGATGGCGTGGATAATAATGTCAGCGTCGGCAATATCCTGTGGGGTCAGGCGATTCTGGATCCCGTCCGCGCCCTGGGTTTCAATTTTTACCTCATAACCGGCTTCCGTCGCTGCGTCTTCCAGCGCCTGGGCTGCCATGAAGGTATGTGCCAGGCCCATCGGGCAGGCGCACAGTGCAATCAGTTTTTTAGCCATGTGAAATTCCTCCTGTAGATAACGCCATGATTATGGCGGGGAGGTTTCAGTGATGTTTACCGGATTAATAATGCTTTAGCTGGAAAAATGATGCGTGTGAGCGGAAGTGTGAGGTTAATCGTCATATCACGGAAATCAATGAAAAACCGGGCAAAAAGGTGCCCGGCGCAGCATCAGTAACCGGCTTTATCAATGACAAACTGTTTGCCGCAGTTGCCCGGATGCGGCTGTGGCGCAAAGGAGCCGGCAGAGAGCGGGTTGTTGATGGTGCTGGCGTTCAGCGAGATCTGCATCTCGGTCAGATAAGCCGGATTGCCGTGGCAGGTAAGCTTGAACGCTTTTACGCTCTGTTTCCCCCAGCTTTTGGCCACGGCTGCATCGAAGTCGCTGCGGCGGACGGTTTTGCCATAATTTTCCGCCAGAAATTTTCCTGCCGCGCTGTGCTTCACTTCCTGGTTCATGCGCACCATGGTGCCGAAGTAAGCGTCGGGATCAAAACCAAAGCAGACGCCGTGTTTCGCGTATTCATAACGTTCAAGGCAGGAGTTGCCGCCCGCGCCGGGCATCACGCTGTTCAGCTTCGCCGCGCCGGTTAGCGATAGTCCGGTCTCTGCGGCGTCACATTTGCGGCTGGCTTTTGCTTCCGGCATATTCGGAACCGGACGAGTGGCACAGCCGAAGCGCATCCAGCGGCGTTCATCCACTCCGCGAGCGGCAATAGATTTCGGCAGCGCGGGCCATAAGCCGTGGACGGTCAGAAAATCGGTTTTGTTGCTGCTCTCTTTTTGCAGGCGACACTCTTCCGGTTCGTCACGGTTACGTTCGACCATGCTCTGGCAAAATCCGGTTTGCCAGGAAAGGGCCAGAACGTAGCGATCGAAATCGCCGTACTGGGTTGGCTTAAGCGGATCTGCCTGAATTGAGAAGACACAGAGTGCAAGCGCTACTGCGCCAGACGGGATAACGATATCCTTCCTGAACATTTGCTTTCCTGATTGGTTGGGCGCGATTAATTTCTGGGGGTTATTAAAGCACAAAAAGCGCCCGCAGGCGCTTTTTGGAAATCAGGAATTTCGCTTAGGCAGCGCCGGGAACCAGCACTTCGGTGGCGATAATAACGATAATCAGGCCAACCAGCACCGGCACTGACGTGCGTTTTACCACTTCAAACGGAGAGATTTTCGCCATCCCCGCAACCGCAACCACCACGCCCGATACCGGAGAAATGGTACGGCCCAGGTTGGAGGCCTGAAGCATCGGAATGGACAGGTAAGCCGGGTTGATGCCGGAGGAGTGCGCCAGCTTAGGGATCATCTCAACAAAGGCGTAGAACGGCGCGTTACCGGAGCCGGTCGTCATCGCCGCCAGCATGGTCAGCACCACCAGCACCAGCATCAGGATAATACTGGCCGAGCCGAACGAGGTGGCGATAGAGATCAGGCTCTGAATAAAGCCGATGGTGCTCAGCCCCTGGGCAAACACCCCCGCGGCAACCAGCAGCATCACCACGCCCGCGAAGGCATCCGCCATACCGCGGAAGGCAACTTCCAGACCCGTGAACACTTTCTGGGTATTAAAACCACGAACGAACTCCAAGATGGCCGCCAGCAGCATACAGATCACCAGGATAGTGATGATGTGCAGCTGCGGGCCCCATTTGCCGTCGAAAATAAGCACGCCAATAATCGGCGTGAAGGGCAGGATGGAATAAAACGCCGGGGCGGTAGTGGTGATTTCGCTGACGTCCATCATTTCGTGGCTGACGTTCTCTTTCTTATCGAGATAGCGCTGCCAGAAGAAATGCGCCACGCCCATGCCGAGAATAGCGGTGATGGAGATCGGCAGTGTGGTTTTGAAGGCGAAGTCAATCAACGACATTTCCGCGGCTTTTGCGGCCAGCACTACGTCACCGGAAGTAGGGGAGAGAATAATCGCCGCCGGAGAGGCGCAAATAGCCGCCGCTGCGCCACGGCTGATCCCGACGTTAACCATTACCGGGAACAACGTTGCCATTAACAGCACGCCAAGGCCCGTTGCTGAGGAAACGGCTAATGACATCAGACAGGCCAGGAAATAGGCCGCGACCATCAGCAGATAGGGGGAATTAATATATTGCAGCGGCTTAGAAGCCAGCTTTACCACCATATCATTCGCGCCGATATGGGTCATATAGGCAGCAAATCCGCAGAGCATCATGATCATCATGCCCAGATCGCCGCCGCGGCTCATCAGCAGAATTTTTATATATTCCACAATATCGGTAGCGGTATATCCGGTGCTGGCTTCGCTGGCGGGTAAAACCTGATGACCCATTAGCGCGCTAATGATCAGCAGCGTCAGGCCGCCGACAAATAGCACGCCGGTGGCTGAGTAACCTTTAATGATGTAGCGTGCTACACCAACAATGACCACGACTCCAATGAGGAGTTCGAGAAAAGTAAGCATGATTTCCCCTGTATCCTTGCTGCCCGAGAGACAAATAATCAATAAAAAAGAAGCTGAAATGTGCCGAATAAATGTCCAGTCCTTGCTGATTAAAATCAAGAAAGAGACTACTAAAGGCACTGATGACGATATTTTTGCTAACCCTGCGTCATTTATATTAAGACGTTATTGACCTGATGAATAGATATTATATGTCATTAAAATGATGGTGAAGTGTTAAGGTTTTGAGTATTACTTGCCGACAATCGATTTAAAACGTAAATCTCTTTAAAACCACTTCTCTTTCATTCTTTTGCCTGCTTATACTCGGTTCACTTTTACCCTATCCGACGATCTGAATATGCACGCCAGCTGGACATATCGCCTGCGCTTTATCAAAAAACATCTGCTGATGTTTTTGCTGGCGTTTGGCTGGCTGTTGATCCAGAGTCAGGTGGCCGTCGCCTCCCATCAATGTTCAATGGATTTGCGCGGCGAGGTGGCCACCATCCAGCATATGGAGATGATGGCGCAACCGGGGCCGCATTATGCTGCCGGTGCTTCACCGCTGTGTGAAAAACATTGTGTGCCGGATCAGGTACAAAAAGATCCTGCCCAGCCGCATCTGGTGGCGCTGCCTGCCGCCATGACCCTGACCTTAACGACCCCAGAGTGCTCGTCTGCAAGCCATTCTGCGTGGTCCGTTACCCCTCCTGCTGTGGGGCCGCCGGCAACGATCCGCTACTGCCGGTTTCGGGAGTAAAAACCTGTTAATTCGTTTATTTTCATTTACTTAACGTTTAACAGGAGTTTTTTCATGCGTACTATATTCCTTTCCGCGCTGGTTGGCGCGTCCGTCTCTTTCGCTTCTTATACCGTTCAGGCAAACCAGACCTGGCAGGGCCACGGCGTGGTTCAGTCGATCTCTGACAGCGCCGTCATGCTCCGGCACGAGGCCATACCGGAACTAAAATGGCCAGCAATGACCATGCCGTTTACTTTATCTGCCGGCGCCACGCTGAATGACGCCAAACCAGGGGATGAAGTGACCTTCACGCTTGAGCGTGCGGGTGACGGTTTCCAGATTATCTCGCTGACGCCAGCACGCTAAGCGAGGTCACCATGAAACAACACACACTGAGCCTGTGGCTCGGTGGGGTGTTGTTCGGCCTGTTAACCTCCGCCGCGCAGGCGGAGCCGTGGACGCTCGAACACACCCTGACCGAAGCCCAGCGCTACTCGGCAGAACTCTCTGCCAGCCGTAATGAAGCGCAGGCGCTGGATGCGATGGCGGATTCCGCCACGCAATTACCTGACCCAAAACTGAAGTTCGGTATCGAAAACGTGCCGGTACAGGGCAGCAACGATCGGCGGCTGACGCGCGAAGGGATGACCATGCAGAAGGTTGGCATCATGCAAAGCTACGTCAGCTCAGAGAAGCGGGAACGTAAAGCGCAGACCTTTCAGGCGCAGGCGCGAAGCGTGCTGGCAAAATCCGAGGCCGTCCGCGCCGCGCTTCAGCGTGATACCGCCCAGGCCTGGCTGGATCTGGCGCTGGCCCAGCAGGCGCTGAACACGGCCAGAACGCTGGTCCGCGAAACGGAACGCCAGCGGGGCGTGCAGAAGGCGAGCGTCGGGGCGGGAAGCGCCACGCCGGACAGCGTACTGGCCCTGCAAATGATCCTCAGCGCCATGCGCGACAAAGAGACGCTGGCGCAGCGGGATGTGCAGCTGGCGCAAAGCCGTCTGCTGGAGCTTACGGGGCACGCGATTACGGCGGTTCGCGGTCCGCTGCCGCGCTATCAGCGTCTTCCTGCCGATGAAAAAACGTTGCAGGAGGGGATCGTCAGGCACCCGGAAGTGGAGGCCGCACGACGTGAAGCCGAGACCGCGAAAGCGCGTTCAGCGCAATCTGCCGTGGCGGCGATACCCGATGTGGATGTGGAGGTCTATTACGCCCACCGCGCCGAAGGCTATGACGATATGGCTGGCGTGATGTTCAGCGTGGATCTGCCTTTGTTCCAGTCAAAACGTCAGGACAAGGATTACGCCGCCGATGTTTCCCGCTCAATGCAGGCGGTGGATCAACTGACGCTGCTCAAACGTGAACACATTGCCCAGGTGCAAACGCTGGTGGCG
The DNA here is from genome assembly GCF_019056635.1 of Enterobacter cloacae complex sp. ECL72. Classification (NCBI taxonomy): domain Bacteria; kingdom Pseudomonadati; phylum Pseudomonadota; class Gammaproteobacteria; order Enterobacterales; family Enterobacteriaceae; genus Enterobacter; species Enterobacter cloacae complex sp. ECL72. The sequence goes on from NZ_CP077659.1 coordinate 775,815, forward strand.
CAGTATCAGGCTGCGCAAACGGTGTGGCAGCGACAGCGGGACGAGGTACTACCGTTGCAGCGTCAACGGCTGGCGGTACTGACGGCGCAATATCGCTCTGGACAGTCGGCGCTTCCGGCCCTGCTGGAGGCGCGTCGTGGCGTACTGGATACGGAACTGGCGGTGAACCAGGCGGAGCGCGAAATGGCGCGAACCTGGGCTGCCGTGAACTGGCTGATCCCGCAGGAGCTGGCGCAATGAAAAAAACAACGTTAATGGCGATTGCCATCGCGATAGCTGCCGCTGGCGGCTATTTTGTCGGAAAGAAGCAGACGCATCAGCCGGCTGCGGCTGCACAACCCTCTGAACGTAAGGTGCTTTACTGGTACGACCCTATGGTGCCCGGTCAGCGCTTCGATAAGCCGGGTAAATCCCCCTTTATGGATATGGATCTGGTCCCGCGCTACGCCGATGAAGCACAGGCGGCGTCGGGCGTGGCCATCAGCACTCAACAGCAGCAAAACCTGGGGATGAAAACCGCCAACGTTGAGATGCGCCAGCTGGTTTCGCCGTTCTCGGCCTTTGCCACGGTTGCAACGGATGAACGTAACGTCTCGGTGGTGTCAGCCCCGGCCAATGGCGTGGTGTCAAAATTGTTTGTTAATGCGCCACAGCAGCAGGTGAAAGCCGGAGAGGCGCTGGCGCAACTGTGGATCCCGCAATGGACCACCGCCCAGCAGGAGTATCTCGCGGTTCGTCAGCTTGGCGATGCCGCATTGACCCGCGCCGCACGCGAGCGGCTGGCGTTGCAGTTTATGCCGGAAGAGGTCATTCGTTTGCTGGAGCGTAGCGGTAAGCCGCAGACCACGCTCACCCTGCGCGCTGACCGGGCGGGCTATGTGGTGAAGCTGGACGTGCGGGAAGGGGCGCAAATCACCGCAACGGCGCCGCTGTTTGAGATCGCCAGCCTCGATCCGGTCTGGCTGGTGGTCGATTACCCGCAAACCCAGGCGCAGTCTCTGGCAGTGGGCAGCAACGTGGTAGCAACGTCAGAAAGCTGGCCGGGGGAGCAATTCCACGGCACGGTCAGCGAATTGCTGCCGCAGATGGAGGCGACCACGCGAACCCTGAAAGCCCGTATCGTGCTGGAAAATACCGCACATAAGCTGAAGCCAGGCATGTACCTCTCCGTCAGGCGTGCGGAAGAGATGAAAGGCCCGCCGGTGCTGGCGGTGCCGGAAGAGGCGGTGATTAACAGCGGAGAGTCTGCGCGTCTGCTGCTGGCCACCGGGGACGGTTATTTCCAGCCTGTGACGGTGACAACCGGCCTGACGGCGCAGGGCTGGACGGCGATCCTGTCCGGGGTCAAAGAGGGCGATAAGGTGGTGACGTCCGGGCAATTCCTCATTGATTCCGAAGCCAGCCTGCGTAGCGTGATGCCGGAGGTGACGCCATGATTGCCGCTGTGATTCGCGCCTCGTTGCGTAACCGCCTGCTGGTGATCCTGGCTGCGCTGATGATGGCCGGCTGGGGCTGGTGGGCGGTGCAGCGCGCGCCGCTGGACGCGTTGCCCGATCTGTCTGATGTGCAGGTCATTATCAAAGCGAGTTACCCCGGAAAAGCGCCGCAGGTGATTGAAGATCAGGTGACCTGGCCCCTGACAACCTCCATGTTGTCTGTGCCGGGAGCTAAAACCGTGCGTGGTTTTTCAATGTTTGGTGACGCTTATGTGTATGTGCTGTTTGAGGATGGCACCGATCTCTACTGGGCGCGATCCCGGGTACTGGAATATTTAAGCCAGGTACAGGCGCAGTTTCCGCCGGGCGTGAAGGTGTCGCTGGGGCCAGATGCGACGGGCGTGGGCTGGATCTACGAATATGCGCTGATCGACCGTAGTGGAAAACACAGCCTGGCAGATCTGCGGGCCCTTCAGGACTGGACGCTTAAGTTCGAGCTTAAGACGGTACCGAATGTATCTGAAGTGGCAAGTATTGGCGGAATGGTGCGTCAGTATCAGATCGTGGCGGACCCGGCGAAGATGCGCGCGCTGAATATTACCCACAGCCAGCTATCCGGCGCGGTGCAGGCCGCCAATAAAGAGAGCGGCGGCGCCCTGCTGGAGATGGGCGAAGCGGAGTATATGGTGCGGACAACGGGCTATTTGCGCTCGCTGGAGGATTTTCGCAATGTGGTGATCGCCACCCGCGATGGCGTACCTGTCCTGCTGAAAGATGTCGCCACCATTGGCATTGGCCCGGAGATCCGCCGGGGCGTGGCGGAGCTTAACGGTGAAGGGGAGGTCGCTGGCGGCGTGATCGTGATGCGCTACGGGCAGAACGCGCTGGAAACGCTTCGTGCGGTAAAAGCGAAACTGAGCGAGCTGCAAAAAACGCTGCCGCAGGGCGTCGAGATTGTTCCGGTCTACGATCGTTCCACGCTGATTGAGGAATCGGTCAAAACGCTGACGCACAAGCTGCTCGAAGAGTTTGCCGTGGTGGTACTGGTGTGCGCGCTGTTCCTGTTCCACCTGCGCTCCGCGCTGGTGGCGATGGTCTCTCTGCCGCTGGGGATCCTCGGTGCTTTTGTGGTGATGCACTATCAGGGCATTAACGCGAATATGATGTCGCTCGGCGGGATCGCCATTGCCATCGGGGCGATGGTGGATGCGGCAATTGTGATGATTGAAAACATGCACAAGGTGCTGGAGCAGTGGCGGCATGATAATCCGGGCAAGGAGCCCGCGCCGGGGGAATACTGGCGTCTGGCGGAAAAGGCGGCGGTTGAAGTGGGACCAGCGCTGTTTTGCAGCCTGTTAATCATCACGCTGTCATTTATACCGGTTTTTTCGCTGGAAGCGCAGGAGGGGCGAATGTTCTCGCCGCTGGCGTTCACCAAAACCTGGTCGATGGCCGTGGCCGCCGGGCTTGGGATCACCCTGGTGCCGGTGCTAATGGGCTTTTTCATTCGCGGGAAAATCCCGGATGAGAAGGCAAACCCGATCAACCGCCTCCTGATCCGCCTGTATGAGCCGCTGCTGGACAAGGTACTGACCTTCCCGAAAATGACGCTGGCACTGGCATGTCTGCTGCTGATCGCCACGCTCTGGCCGCTGAGCCGCCTGGGAAGCGAATTTATGCCGCCGCTGGATGAAGGGGATTTACTCTATATGCCCTCCACGCTGCCGGGGATCTCTGCTCGCGAGGCATCGCGGCTGCTTCAGCAGACGGACCGCTTGATCAAAAGCGTACCGGAGGTCGCGAGCGTGTTTGGCAAAGCCGGTCGCGCGGAGTCGGCAACCGATCCCGCGCCATTAACCATGCTGGAAACAACCATTCACTTTAAGCCCCGCGAGCAGTGGCGGCCAGGAATGACGCCGCAAAAGCTGGTGGAGGAGCTTGATAAAACCGTGTCGCTGCCGGGTATTGCCAATGTGTGGGTGCCGCCTGTCCGTAACCGCCTGGACATGCTGGCAACCGGGATCAAAAGCCCGGTCGGCATTAAGGTGAACGGCAATAATATTGCCGACATTGAGCGCGTGTCCCGGCAGATTGAGCAGGTGGTGAAGGACGTTCCTGGCGTCTCCTCTGCGCTGGCGGAGCGTCTGGAAGGCGGACGCTACGTGGATATTCGTATCGACCGGCAAAAAGCCGCGCGCTACGGCGTTTCCGTCGATGAACTGCAAAGCCTGGTCTCCACGCTGGTCGGGGGTGAAAACATTGGCGAGGTGATCCAGGGACGCGAGCGGTATCCCATCAACCTGCGTTATCCCCGCGATTTGCGTGATAACGTCGACACGTTGCGGGTGTTGCCGGTAGTGACCGCCAGCGGTAGCCAAGTGGCGCTGGGGGAATTGGCCGATATCGTCGTGACGGAAGGCCCACCGATGCTAAAAAGTGAAAACGCGCGCCTTTCCAGCTGGATCTACGTGGACTTGCGCGGGCGCGATCTGAAGTCCGCCGTGGATGAAATGCAAAAACGGGTGGAGGAGAAGGTGGTATTGCCGCAGGGCGTGTCTCTCTCCTGGTCCGGGCAGTTTGAATATCTGAAACGGGCGACCGCGACGCTCAAAATAGTTTTACCTGTCACGCTGATGATTATATTCGTCCTTTTATGGTTAACCTTCAGGCGGATATCAAATGTCCTGATAATAATGGGGATATTGCCGTTCGCGCTTATTGGGGGCGTGTGGTTACTGTGGCTGCTTGAATATAATTTGTCAGTGGCGGGGGCCGTTGGCTTTATCGCCCTTTCCGGAGTGGCGGCAGAATTCGGCGTAATTATGGTTCTTTATTTGAATCATGCGCTCGATAAATATCACAGGCTGGAGCCAGAAGGGGGAAATACGGTGCTGATGCGGGCGATCCACGAAGGTGCCGTGCTGCGCGTGCGTCCGAAGGTGATGACGGTCGCCACTATTATGGCAGGACTGCTGCCCATCATGTGGGGGAGTGGGAGTGGCTCGGAGGTGATGCAACGTATTGCCGCGCCGATGATTGGTGGCATGGTAACGGCACCGTTATTGTCGATGTTAGTTATTCCCGCACTCTACAAATTGTTACATCAACGTTAAATATGTCAACTGCATGTGCTTATTGAGGCATGCAGTTTATGTATCCTCAGATTATTCCCAGGAACGGGATGGTAATTAGGAATAACACCCATGCTGTTAAGCGTTCATTCAAGTATTCTGTGTTAAGGTCTGCACCGAATACTAAATATGGTAATGGCATTGTGATTGTACGAATTAAATTTCCCCTGATTTTATTGTTTATTATTGGGCAGTTATCGTTTGCGTCTGCGGTTAATGCAGACAGCAATACAGCGGATAAAGGCTGGTTCACCACCTTCACGGATAACGTCGCGCAAACATGGAATGAGCCTGAGCATTACGATCTCTATATTCCGGCCATTACGTGGCATGCACGTTTTGCCTACGATAAAGAAAAAACTGACCGTTATAACGAGCGTCCGTGGGGGGCCGGCTTCGGTCAGTCTCGCTGGGATGAAAAAGGTAACTGGCATGGCCTGTACCTGATGGCGTTTAAGGACTCCTACAATAAATGGGAGCCTATTGGTGGCTACGGCTGGGAAAAAACCTGGCGTCCGTTATCAGACGACAACTTCCGTCTGGGGCTGGGCTATACGGCAGGGTTCACGGCGCGTGATAACTGGAAATACATTCCTGTTCCGGTACTGCTGCCGCTTGCCTCCATCGGCTATGGTCCGGCAACGTTTCAAATGACCTACATACCGGGTACCTATAACAACGGTAACGTTTACTTTGCCTGGATGCGGTTTCAGTTTTAACTGAATTTTTCTGCTAAATCGGCCAAAAAACGCACAGACATTGAAATGTAAAGGATAAAAATCGAACAGCGAAAATTAACGCGACTTTTGTCACTTTTTATCAAAGATCCGCTGGACAAAACGCCTCACAATTGTTGTACTGATACCCGACACAGCATTTGTGTCGTTTTTTAATGTAAAGGTAATTTTGATGTCTAAGATTAAAGGTAACGTTAAGTGGTTTAATGAGTCCAAAGGATTCGGTTTCATTACTCCTGAAGATGGCAGCAAAGACGTGTTCGTACACTTCTCTGCAATCCAGTCTAATGGTTTCAAAACTCTGGCTGAAGGTCAGCGCGTAGAGTTCGAAATCACTAACGGTGCCAAAGGCCCTTCTGCTGCTAACGTAATCGCTCTGTAATTCAGACGCGTCAGCAAGAATTTCAAAACCCGCTCAATGAGCGGGTTTTTTTCGTTCTGAATCAACCAATAAGATAGATCTTCAGGAAGCTGGCGACAATCGCGACGCTTAGCAATACCATAACCACGCCTGACAGAGTTTCTTTCATGCTATCACCCTCGTTCAATATTGAGCCAAGAGTGACAGAGAAAAATTAAGCCAACATTAAGGTTGCCGCGCTTAATGTCCGCTGGCGGAGGAAAATAACCAGAATGCGATCGCAGTCATCGCAAACGAGCCAAGCATGTTAACGGCAATGTTGGTCAGCGCCCAGCCCATCCGGCCTTCCTGAAACAGAAATACTACCTCCGCAGAGAAGGTAGAAAACGTTGTTAAGCCGCCGCAGAAACCAGTTGTAATCAGAACCTTCCACATAGGGTCGATGTTGGCCATGCGATTAAACCAGGCCAGCCCCATCCCAATAATAAACGCCCCGATCAGATTTGCCGCCAGTGTCCCCATCGGAATGGCCTGATGCAGGGGGTTAAACCGCATGCTTAAGAGCCACCGCGCAACGCTACCCGTGCCTCCACCAATAAAAACGGCTATAAGTAGTTGTAACACTGTCAATACCTGCTATTTGCTGTGTAAGTGCGTCGAGTGTAACGCTGTTTTTAACCGGGAGACAATTATGTATGTTGCAGTAGGGCAGTTCGCGGTGACGCCGGACTGGAATGAAAACGCGGAAAAATGCGTCTCCCTGATGCATCAGGCGAAGCAAAAAGGGGCGTCGTTGCTGGTACTTCCTGAGGCGTTACTGGCCCGTGATGATGGCGATCCAGACCTGTCGGTAAAGTCTGCGCAAACGCTGGAAGGGGCGTTTCTGAAACGACTGCTGGCCGAAAGCGTTGGCAACACGCTCACCACCATCTTGACGGTCCATATTCCGTCCTCGCCGGGGCGCGCGGTAAACACGCTGGTGGCGATACGTGAGGGTGCCATCGTCGCGAGCTACGCCAAACTTCATCTGTATGATGCGTTCAGCGTTCAGGAGTCGCGCCTGGTCGATCCGGGGAGTGTAATTCCGCCGCTGATTGAGGTCGAGGGTGTTAAGATTGGCCTGATGACCTGCTACGATATCCGTTTTCCCGAGCTGGCGCTGAACCTGGCATTGCAGGGGGCAGAGGTGCTGGTTCTGCCCGCCGCGTGGGTCAAAGGACCGCTTAAGGAGCATCACTGGGCGACGCTGCTGGCAGCACGTGCGCTGGATACCACCTGTTACGTGGTAGCCGCGGGTGAATGTGGTAACAAAAATATCGGGCAGAGCAGGGTTGTCGATCCGCTGGGGGTGACGGTTGCGGCAGCAGCGGAGACGCCTGCGTTATTGCTGACGGAGATAATTTCCGCCCGAATAGCGCTTGCGCGTCAGCAATTACCTGTTCTGCGCAACCGCAGGTTTGCGCCACCGCAATTAATGTGATGTTTTTTTCAACAATGCTTGATTCACCTTGTTACAGATTGCTATTGTGTGCACGCGCCAAATGACCGTTAATACGTTCAGGTTTTTTGGCGGAATGCAGCCTGTTTCATGTAAAGAAGGTATTTATGGGTGAGATTAGTATTACCAAACTGCTGGTGGTTGCCGCACTGGTCGTCCTGCTGTTCGGTACCAAGAAGTTACGCACGCTGGGTGGAGACCTGGGTGCTGCCATTAAGGGCTTTAAGAAAGCAATGAACGATGACGACGCGGCAGCGAAGAAAAGTGCCGAAGATGACATCACTGCACAGAAGCTTTCACACAAAGAGTAATGGCAATGCTGCAAGGCTTGCATAAAAAACCGGCTCACGAGGCCGGTTTTTTGTTTTACTGTAAATAAATTTTACAGCTTTATTTCACTTCTTCGCCCTTCGCCTGCATATCGGCGTGATAAGAGGAGCGAACAAACGGACCGCACGCGGCATGGGTAAAGCCCATCGCCATCGCTTCGGCTTTCATTTCATCGAACTCATCCGGGCTCACGTAACGCTGTACAGGCAGGTGGTGACGGCTTGGCTGGAGGTACTGGCCCAGCGTCAGCATGGTGACGCCGTGGCGGCGAAGATCGCGCATCACTTCAATGATCTCAGCGTTGGTTTCACCCAGGCCGACCATCAGGCCAGACTTGGTAGGAATATGCGGATGGGCTTCTTTAAAGCGTTCCAGCAGCTTCAGCGACCAGTTGTAGTCTGCACCGGGACGTACCTGACGGTAGATACGCGGTACGTTCTCCAGGTTGTGGTTGAATACGTCTGGTGGCGTCGCGGTCAGGATATCGAGCGCGCGATCCATACGGCCACGGAAGTCCGGCACCAGCGTCTCAATCTTAATGTTCGGGCTTTTTTCGCGGATGGCGGTAATACAGTCAGCAAAATGCTGAGCACCGCCATCGCGCAGATCGTCACGGTCAACGGAGGTGATAACAACATAACGCAGCGCCATATCGGCAATCGTCTGCGCCAGTTTTTGCGGTTCGTTTGCGTCAGGCGCAACAGGACGGCCATGGGCAACGTCACAGAACGGACAGCGGCGGGTGCAGATGGCACCCAGAATCATAAATGTCGCGGTACCGTGATTGAAACATTCAGCAAGGTTAGGGCAGGAGGCCTCTTCACAGACAGAGTGAAGGCCATTTTTGCGCATCGCCGCTTTGATCCCCTGGATACGCGAAGAGTCGGCCGGAAGTTTGATTTTCATCCATTCCGGTTTTCTTAACAGCGCCTCGCGCTCTGTAGCCACGTTTTTAACCGGGATAAGGGCCATTTTATCGGCATCGCGGTATTTAACACCGCGTTCCATCACAATGGGTTTACTCATAGCGTGCGTGTTCCAGTTGCGAATATCGAAGGAAAGCGTTTCAATTCAAGGGAATGTTGTAATTATCAACTATTTTTGAACGAACGACAGGCAGTATATCATTTAAAGGGGCGATAAAGCAGCCTGCCAGGTCGCCAATTTGTAAAATAGTTGTTGTTTTGTGCCTTTTGCCCCGCTTGCGGCAGGGGCTTGTGCTGAAAGGCGGGATCAGAACGCCTGGCGGATCACGTTAATGACGTTTTCCAGCACCGGATCGCGCAGGCTTAGCTTGTTGTAATGCAGTGAGATTTCAACAGATTCCGTCGTAAGTTGACTCAATGGAATGCTCTCCAGCGGCCAGCACTTTTGAAGCAGAGTGAAGAGACGCACAGGCATAATACAGAGCAAATCGCTGCTGCCAATCAGGGCCGCAAGGGTAAACATATTGTAACTGCTGAAGCTGATCAGACGGTCCGGGAACAGTTCGTCAATACGCTGGCGCAGCGGATCCGGACCCTGTCCCTCGGACATAAAGGTTGCATGTTCGTAATGACGCAAATTTTCAGGCGTCAAAGCTGCGCCCAATGCAGGATGATTCTGACGACACACGAGCGCCAGAGAGTCGGTATAGAGAACGTTATGCCCTAATGCCCTGGCCGCGAAGCTGTTGCTGTCGATGATCAGGTCCGTCTGGAATTGTGCCAGCTGAGTTTCCGGATCGTTAACGGGCACGTTGCGGATCAGCAGCTGTGGCGCATGCTGTTTAACAGCCTGGTAAATAGCGGGCATGACCAGAACGCCCACAGAGGGAGAGGTGCCTATGGTGATGGTTCGTTGCTTATCGTAACTGCCGGTGAGATCCAGCGCGCCCAGAATCGATTCCAGACCCTGGCTGATGTACTCATGCAGATGGGTGGCGTACGCGGTGGGGGTTACGCCCTGGCCTTTACGAATAAATAAGGGATCGGGAAATATCGCGCGCAATTTTTGAATTGACTGGCTAATAGCGGAGGGCGTGAGATTAAGAATTTTCGCAGCATTAACGATACCTTTGTGGACATATACCGCCTCAAAAATAGTCAATAAATTGAGATCAATATTACGTAAAGTCCGGAAAATTTGCGGCTTATCTTCGCCGCTGGTTTCATTCAGGCGTTTGGCTGGTAAATTAGTAGGCTCCACGCTCTTACTCCGTATCCATTCACAATATGAATGATAGTTGAATTTATTTATTATGCTTGCAGAGATTCGTAAAGTGTTTCGCAAGTTTCCCTTGTTTATCGAAAACAAGCAGTTGGGTGATTATCACGCACGTTACACGATACCCGGTGATGGTACTATTAAGGTTCTAATTAATATGGGACGCTAATATATGGGCGACTCGAAAATATAGAATATGCGGTTTATTGTAAAGCGTAAATGCGGCAATTAAGCAGTGGCTGGTCAAATAACCGAACCACTGCCGGAAGTGTGTTAAGCAGCAATATATTCGTAGTCAGGATTGTTAAGCAGCGCTAAAAACTTCTTCAGAAGCACGGGGCGGATATTCTCAGGGGTGGCGGTATCGACCCACTGGCGCATTTGCGTCATTTCCATACCGGCATACCCGCATGGGTTGATGCGCTGGAAAGGGGTCAGATCCATATTGATATTCAGCGCCAGCCCGTGGAACGAGCAGCCTTTACGGATACGCAGCCCCAGCGAACAGATCTTCATCTCTCCAACATAGACGCCCGGGGCATCGGCGCGAGGGTGAGCATCGATACCGTACTCAGCGAGCGTGTTCACCACGGTTTGTTCCAGTAAGGTCACGAGCTCACGCACGCCCAGCTTTCTGCGTTTCAGGTTAAGCAGGACATACATTACCTGCTGGCCCGGGCCGTGGTAGGTTACCTGTCCACCGCGATCGCTCTGGATCACCGGGATATCACCCGTCATCAATAAATGTTCGGCTTTTCCTGCCTGGCCTTGAGTAAACACCGGCAAGTGTTCAACCAGCCAGATTTCATCAGGGGTGGTGTCATCGCGCATATCGGTAAATTCATGCATAGCCTGAGAGACTGGCTCGTAAGGCTGTAGCCCAAGATGGCGGACAAGAATTTTATCCTGGTACAAAAGGACGTCTCCGAAGACAAGGGAGAATAGGTAACGGGGAGTATATCACAGCGGGGAAGTGGGTTACCCGGCAAACCGGGTAACCGCAGGGGGACTACAGCACCATACGAACAATTTCGATATTGCCGAGCTCTTCGTACAGCGTCTCAACCTGCTCAATGTGTGTCGCAGTGATGGTGATTGAGACCGAGTGGTAGTTACCTTTGCTGCTCGGTTTGACTGATGGAGAGTAGTCACCCGGCGCATGGCGCTGTACCACTTCAACCACCTGATCAACCAGCTCAGGTTTCGCCAGACCCATTACTTTGTAAGTAAAAGGGGTAGGGAATTCAAGCAGTTCGTTAAGTTTGGTTTTCATGTCAGCTCCGGCGTGTGTATAAAAAATAATAACTCCCGCCACGGGGCGGGAGTTTTACTGATACGTAGTATATGGGGATCAAAATCACACTTTCAAGTGTTCAATTTTTAACCAAACCAGTGATGGAACATCAGCTTAATGTAATCAATGATTTTGCCGAAGAAATTGCCTTCAGGAATTTCCTCCAGCACCACCAGCGGGCGCTGATCGATGGTTTTGCCATCCAGCTGGAAGTTAATGGTACCCACGACCTGATTCTTTTGCAGCGGGGCGTGCAGCTCGGTGGTATTCAGCACGTAGCTGGCTTTCAGATCTTTCATACGACCGCGTGGGATCGTCAGATAGAGATCTTTGTCCACGCCCAGGGAAGCGCGGTCGTTATCGCCAAACCAGACAGGTTCAGAGGCAAATTCTTTACCGGCTTTCAGCGGGTTCACGGTTTCGAAGAAGCGGAAGCCCCAGGTCAGCAGCTTTTTGCTTTCCGTTTCGCGGCCTTTAAACGTACGTCCCCCCATCACGGCAGAGATCAGACGCATCTGGCCTTCAGTGGCGGAGGCCACCAGGTTATAGCCGGCTTTATCGGTGTGGCCAGTTTTGATGCCGTCGACGTTCAGGCTGTTGTCCCACAGCAGGCCGTTACGGTTGGTCTGACGAATGCCGTTGAAGGTGAACTCTTTCTCTTTGTAGATAGAGTACTCGTTTGGCACGTCGCGGATCAGCGCCTGACCGATCAGTGCCATGTCACGCGCGGAGCTGTACTGACCCTCGGCGTCCAGGCCGTGAACGGTCTGGAAGTGGCTGTTTTTCAGGCCCAGGGCGGAGACGTAGCTGTTCATCAGGCCCACAAACGCGTCCTGGCTGCCCGCTGCAAAATCGGCCATGGCCACGCAGGCGTCGTTACCGGACTGCAAGTTGATGCCACGGATAAGCTGAGAGACCGGAACCTGCATGCCTGGCTTCAGGAACATCAGCGATGAACCTTTGAACACCGGGTTGCCGGTTGCCCACGCATCGTTACCGATAGTCACCAGGTCGGTTTCTTTGAATTTGCCTGCTTTCATGGCCTGGCCGATAACATAGCTGGTCATCATTTTGGTCAGGCTGGCCGGATCGCGGCGGGCATCGGCGTTCTGTTCTGCCAGAACTTTGCCGGAGTTGTAATCAATCAGGATGTAGGATTCCGCGTCGATCTGCGGAACGCCAGGGATCATGGTCTTGATGTTCAGGTCGTCCGCGTGAGCTGCGGAGAACGCAGCAGCGCAAAGGGCCGTGGTCAGCGCCATGCGCTGCACAAAACGAGCAGAAAAAGTGGTCTTCATGGTCAGAACTACGACATCCGTGATGGAATTAAAAAAAGTGCCTTACTATAGCAAATGCTATACGGGCAGGCATCCGACTTTCATCATGAGAGTGTTAACGTGCTTTACACAAACTGACATTTCGGATACCACCGAATAATTATTTTGCAACAGCGATAAACGACTGGAGCTGCGCCTCGCTCTGCAAACGCTGTTGCAGGGACGCTGCCTGCGATTTGCTGGCAAATGGACCCATCTGGATACGCCATACCGCACCGTTTTGCTCAACGCGGCCTGGCACGCCAAACTGCTTGCTTAAACGCTGCTGATATTGCTCTGCACGGGTCCGATCGCTGACGGCGCCAACCTGAACCACGTAGCTGCCGCTCGCCGTCGCAGGCGCCGCCGTCTGCGTAGCAGCAGGCGCGGTCACCGGGGCGGGTTGTGTAGCGGGTGCAGCAGCGACGGGCGCAGGCGCTGGGGCAGGTTCATTTGATTCAATCACGCCCGGCGCTAACGTGGTGGGTGCGCCAAGGAAACCACTGCTTTTCACCGGGGCGCCTGTCGCGTCTTCACTTTGCAGCGTATCGTTGCTGATAGCACGCACTTCACCCTGCGGCTGTGCGGGCTCTGCCGGCGTTGAAGCGCCCCCCATACCACCGCTCAGATCCGGGCGAGCGGGCAGGGCATAGGTCTGTTTCGCGACCGTGGTACAGGCCGTGCCCGGGCCAGACAGTGAACCATCCTGCGCCACGATAATCGGGTCGATACGCACTTTAGTATTGTTTGAGGTGTTCAGACGGTCGGCAGCCGCGCGGGACAGGGAGATCACGCGATCGGTGCCGTAAGGACCGCGATCGTTGATACGCACCACGATCATTCGGCCATTCGCCAGGTTAGTGATGCGTGCATAGCTCGGGACAGGCAACGTCGGGTGTGCCGCCGTGATCTGCATCGGATCGAAGGTTTCACCCGACGCGGTCAGATTGCTGCCGGGCTCAGCGTCATAGATGGCAGCAAAGCCAGCCTGGCTGAAACGGGAAGGATCCTGAACGATTTTATAGCTTTTACCGTCGCGCTGATAATCCTGATTCACGCTGGCGTTCAGCGGTTCATAAACGGGATCGGCACCGCTAATCTCAACAATCGGGCCATTACAGACCGCAGGCTGCGGCGGCGCGACGGTTGCCTGTTGCTGACCATCATCACTTGTACAGGCGGCAAGTAAACTTGCTGCGATGCAGATCCCCAGCCACTGCTTACGCATTGCGATCCCCTTATTTTTATACGCTTTTGGACAACATTTTCCTGTGGGTATGGATCGACATGACGATACCAAACCCGGCCATCAACACGATCAGTGCCGAGCCCCCGTAACTCACCAGCGGCAGCGGTACGCCAACAACCGGCAGAATACCACTCACCATACCAATATTTACGAAGACATAAACGAACAAAATCAACATTAATCCGCCTGCCATCACGCGACCAAAGGTGGTTTGCGCGCGCGCGGCAATCCACAAACCTCGCATGATCAGCAGCACGTAGAGTGCAAGCAGCACCAGGATGCCAACCAGCCCTAACTCCTCAGCCAGAACGGCAAAGATAAAGTCGGTGTGGCGTTCCGGTAAAAATTCGAGCTGCGACTGCGTACCGTGCAGCCAGCCTTTACCGCGCAGGCCGCCGGAGCCAATCGCAATCTTCGACTGAATAATATGATAGCCTGCGCCCAGCGGATCGGTCTCGGGATCGAGCAGCATCATAACGCGCTGACGCTGGTAATCATGCATCAGGAAGAACCAGAGGATGGGGATAAACGCGGCAACCAGCACCACGGCGATACCGATCAGACGCCAGCTCAGGCCGGACAGGAACAGGACGAACAGGCCGGAGAGGGCGATAAGAATTGAAGTACCGAGGTCCGGCTGTGCGGCCACGAGCAGCGTCGGCAGGAAAATCAGCACCAGCGCAATGGCGGTATTTTTCAACGACGGGGGGCAGACGTCGCGGTTAATAAAGCGCGCCACCATCAGCGGGACGGCGATTTTGGCGATTTCCGACGGCTGGAAGCGGACAATCCCCAGATCCAGCCAGCGTTGCGCCCCTTTCGAGATGGCGCCGAAAGCATCTACTGCCACCAACAAAATGATACAGAAAATATAGAGATAGGGCGCCCAGCCCTCGTACACGCGCGGCGGTATTTGCGCCATCACCACCATAATGACCAGACCCATGGCGATCTGGCCGATTTTACGCTCCATCATGCCGATATCCTGGCCGCTGGCGCTCCAGATAACGAGGGCGCTATAGACCAGCAGAGCCAGCAGGATCAGCAGCATGGCAGGGTCGATGTGGATCTTGTCCCACAGCGATTTTTTATTCGGATTATCCGTCATGATTATTGGTCCTCCGCCGCAGCGGCTGCCGGGTTTTCAGCTGGCAGTTCGGTGTTGTTGTCACCCAGCATGATGTGGTCGAGGATTTGACGCATGATGGTACCCACCGCCGAGCCTGCGCCGCCGTTCTCAAGAATCATCGCCACCGCAACCTGCGGGTTATCATAAGGGGCAAACGCCGTCATGAGCTTGTGGTCACGCAGACGTTCGGCAATTTTATGTGCGTTATAAGTTTCATTCGCTTTCAGACCGAAGACCTGAGCCGTACCTGATTTCGCGGCAACCTTATACGGTGCGCCGGCGAAATATTTGTGCGCCGTCCCGTTAGGACGGTTGGCTACACCGTACATGCCGTCTTTCGCGATTTCCCAGTAGCCGGAATGAATGTCACCCACCGGCGGCTCGTGCGGCTGTATCCACGGCACTTTTTTGCCGTCTTCAACGGTGCTTTGCAGCAGGTGCGGCACTTTCACAACGCCATCGTTAATGAGGATCATCATCGCCTTGTTCATTTGCAGCGGCGTTGCCGTCCAGTAGCCCTGGCCGATCCCTACCGGAATGGTGTCACCCTGATACCAGGGTTTTTTAAAGCGCTTCAGCTTCCATTCGCGGGTTGGCATGTTGCCGGAACGCTCTTCCGCCAAATCTATACCGGTGTAATGCCCGTAGCCGAATTTGCTCATCCATTCAGACAGACGATCAATACCCATGTCGTAGGCGACCTGATAGAAGAAGGTATCCGCCGACTCCTCCAGTGATTTGGTCACGTTCAGATGGCCGTGGCCCCATTTTTTCCAGTCGCGGTAGCGTTTCTCAGAGCCAGGTAACTGCCACCAGCCGGGGTCAAACAGACTGGTATTGCGGGTGATGACGCCCGCGCTTAGCGCAGACACGGCGACATACGGTTTAACCGTTGAAGCTGGAGGATAAACCCCCTGCGTCGCGCGATTCACCAGCGGCGTGTTTGGATCGTTGAGCAGGCCGGAGTAATCCTTGCTGGAGATGCCATCCACGAACAGGTTCGGATCGTAGCTTGGCATCGAAACCATCGCCAGAATGCCGCCGGTACGCGGGTCGGTCACAATAACCGCAGCACGGCTACCCGCCAGCAGCGTCTCGATATACTGCTGTAGCTTCAGGTCGAGCGTCAGATAGACGTCATGCCCCGCCTGCGGGGGAACCTCTTTCAGCTGACGGATCACGCGGCCACGGTTGTTAACTTCAACCTCTTCATACCCGGTCTGACCGTGCAGCACGTCTTCGTAATAACGTTCGATCCCCAGCTTGCCAATATCATGGGTTGCGGCGTAGTTAGCCAGCTTGCCGTCTTTATCAAGGCGTTCGACGTCTTTATCGTTGATTTTGGAGACGTAACCAATGACGTGCGTCAGCGCGGAGCCGTAAGGATAGTAGCGGCGTTTATAGCCTTTGACTTCCACACCGGGGAAACGGTACTGGTTAACGGCAAAACGGGCGACCTGCACTTCCGTCAGGTTGGTTTTTACCGGAATGGAGGTGAAGCGGTGAGAACGTGCGCGCTCTTTTTTGAACGCAGCGATATCGTCATCAGTCAGGTCGACAACGCTTCTCAGCGCGTTCAGCGTATCCTGCACGTTATCCACTTTCTCGGGCATCATCTCTATCTGGTAGATGGTGCGATTAAGCGCCAGCGGCGTGCCGTTACGATCGTAGATAATGCCGCGGCTGGGCGCGATGGGCACCAGCTTGATACGGTTTTCGTTTGAGCGGGTCTGGTAATCGGTATAGCGGACAATTTGCAGATTATAGAGGTTGGCGATCAGCACGCCGGTAAGCAGCAAAATCCCCGTAAAGGCGACCAGCGCCCGGCGCACAAACAGCGCGGACTCAGCTGTATAGTCGCGAAAAGAATTCTGTAGTTTCATCCGCTGCTTAAATTACCCTGGTCAGTCATTACTCGCGGTGATAAGGGTGGTTGGTAGTGATGCTCCATGCGCGATACAAACTTTCTGCCACGAGAACCCGTACAAGCGGGTGGGGCAGCGTCAGCGCCGAGAGTGACCAACTTTGTTCTGCTGCCGCTTTGCAGGCGGGAGATAACCCCTCTGGTCCGCCAATCAACAGACTGACGTCCCGACCATCCTGCTTCCAGCGCTCCAGTTCGTGCGCCAGCTGCGGCGTATCCCAGGGTTTGCCCGGAATATCGAGGGTCACGATGCGGTTTTTGCCTGCGGCAGCCAGCATCAGTTCTCCCTCTTTATCGAGAATACGTTTGATATCTGCGTTCTTGCCGCGCTTTCCTGCTGGGATCTCCACCAGTTCGAACGGCATATCTTTTGGAAAACGACGCAGATACTCAGTAAAACCGGTTTGTACCCAGTCCGGCATTTTGGTGCCGACGGCGACCAGTTGCAACTTCACGCATTAACCCCAGAGTTTTTCCAGCTCATACAGGCGACGGCTCTCTTCCTGCATGACGTGGACAATCACATCGCCGAGATCGACAACCACCCAGTCAGCGGTCGCTTCACCTTCAACGCCCAGCGGAAGCAGCCCTGCCGCGCGCGATTCCTGAACAACATGGTCAGCAATCGAAACAACGTGACGAGTTGAGGTCCCGGTGCAGATGATCATGCAGTCGGTGATGCTGGATTTACCCTTAACGTCGATAGCGATGATGTCCTGACCTTTCAGGTCATCAATTTTGTCGATAACAAAATCCTGGAGTGCTTTACCCTGCAAGTTTTCCCCCTGGGTGAATGAGATTGTACAACTATGAATTCGTGGTCAGTCAGTATACCTGAACTGACGCCAGTCGCGGGACAAATGTCACCGCCCGGCTTTTGAAGGCGGGTATCATCCCACCCTCCGCCTGATATTGCATCGCCATTTTTGTAAAACAATTTCTGTAAAGCAGCGATCGGCGGGAAAGTCTGGCAGCGGAGGATATCAGTATGGCTTAGCCTGTCAAGGCAGGATAATCATTAACGGACAATTTCGCCGGCGATGCTCAGACATCTGTACTTTTCTGATACAGACCGTGTGCGTGGATATAGGCCAGCACGGGCGAGGGGAGGAGATCGTCACAGTCTAAACCCTGCTGGAGACGCTCGCGGATGAGGGTTGCGGAAATATCAAACCACGGCGTTTCAGCGAGATAAATTTTCCCGGCGGGGAGACTGTGCAGGTCTTCTATATTGTCCGTCAGATGCGCGTCAAGCCACTGCTGATGCTGTGCGTCGCGCATGGTCAGCGGGTAGCCCGGACGGCGGCAGACCAGCAGATGACTGTTTTCCAGAATGGTTTCGTACTGGTACCAGCTGGGAAAGTTGAGCAAGGAATCCTGGCCGATAATAAACGCCAGCGGTTTCATGGGCCCTTGCTCAGCGCGCCACTCCCGCAGCGTTTGCGATGTCCAGGAAGGGGTATCCCTGCGCAGTTCACGCTCATCCAGCGTGAAGAGAGGCTTATCGGCGATAGCCAGCGCGAGCATCGCTTTACGCTGCTCGCTGGTTGCTTCTGGCTGAGGACGGTGCGGCGGAACATTGTTGGGCATGATGATTACCCGCTGCAACCCAATCAAATTCGCGAGGATTTCTACCGGCTTAAGATGCCCATAGTGTACCGGGTCGAAGGTCCCGCCATACATTGCCTGTAAAGAATGCATATCACCCATCGATAAATACGTCTGCCAGCGCCTTATGGCAGAGCAGCAAAGAGAGGCTCTCCAGCTCCGCCCAGACAGACTGGCCGTAATCCTGTTTTAACGTCAGTTCGGCGCGCATCAGAAGTTGTACTGCCTGACGCAACTGCTCCTGGCTCAGGCGGTTTATCGCCTCCGTGGTCATCGCCCGACGGTTTTGCCAGACGCGATGTTTGTCGAATAAGGCGCGCAGGGGCGTGTGTGCTGACTGGCGTTTAAGGTTGTTCAGCAGCAGTAATTCGCGCTGGAGCGTACGGAGCAGGATGACCGGCTCACTCCCTTCCAGGCGCAGCTGTTGCAGGATGTGCAGGGCACGCTTACTTTTCGCCGACAGCAGCGCATCAACCCAGTGGAAGGGGGTAAAGTGCGCGGCATCATTCACCGCCTGTTCCACGCGCGGCAGCGTCAGCTTACCATCGGGCCACAGCAGGGCGAGCCTGTCCAGCGCCTGCGCCAGTGCCAGAAGGTTGCCTTCGTAGCAGTAGCACAGGAGCTGACTGGCGGCCTCATCCAGCTGCAAATTGTGCTGCTTTGCTCGCGCGGCAACCCATTTTGGCAGATGCGCCTGCTCTGGCGTCTGGCAGGTGACCAGCACCGCACTGGGGGCTAGCCGGGTAAACCAGGCCGCGTTTTCCTGCGCTTTTGTGAGTTTGTTGCCGCGTACGATAAGCAGCAGATCGTCGTGTAACAAACTTACCAGCATGGCCAGCTGTTCATTGATAGCAGCGTTAGGTCCATTCTCTGGCAGCAGGATCTGGATTGTCTGACGAGAGGCAAACAGGCTCATGGCCTGACAAAGCGAGAAGATAGCGTTCCAGTCGGTACTGTTATCGATCTGGAACGTATGATGCTCATCGAAACCCTGCGCGGCTGCCGCATGGCGAACCGCATCAAGGCTTTCCTGAAGTAACAGGGGGTCATTGCCGAGTAGCAGATAGGCCGCGCGCAGCCCTTCGTTGAGCTGCGCGCGGAGTTGTTCAGGATACAACCTGATCATCAGTTACCCAGAGACGTTGGCATATCCGGCGTGCTGGCATCCGGTGTTTCGATGACGTCAGCGCCTTTTTTCGTCGACGCGGCAATGGCAGGCAGTCTGCGGATCAGCTGTTCCGCGGCCTTATCGTACATCTCTTTGATGATAATCTGCTGTTCGGCGTCTTTTGCCAGCGCCGTCTGCGGGTTATCGAAGAACGAGCGGTAGACTTTGGTATTGATAGGGTAAATATCTTTACCTGGCATCAAGACGGCCGCATCAACGGTAAGCACCATCTGATATTCCGCCGTCCGCCCATCCTGGAAGATCGAGGCCGTATCTTGTGACAGCGTTGATTTCAGGACGCGAAGCGAAGGAACATCCTGACGCAGGGTTCCCTTCTCGATCAGCTCAACATCGTTCAAACGCAGCTGGTTACGAATGGCCCGGCTCAGCGGTCCGTTCGGATCGGATGAGTCGAAGATCATTGTTTTCATCTGAGCAGGCACTGCCGTGGTGTTGCGCAGGTGCCAGCCGCAGCCAGCGGTGACCAGCACCGCCAGAGATAAGAGTATTGTTGCCAGTTGTCGCACGTTTCCTCCCGCGCTTAGCCAACGACCAGATTCAGCAGTTTACCAGGTACGTAGATCACTTTACGTACGGTAACGCCCTCAAGGTATTTCGCGACCAGATGCTCCTGGCTTGCGCGCTCGCGAACCTGTTCTTCGGTTGCGTCGACCGCGACGGTAATTTTACCGCGCACTTTACCGTTAACCTGCACCACCACCAGCGTGGTGTTTTCCACCATAGCGGATTCATCCGCCACTGGCCACGGCGCGTTGTCGATATCGCCTTCGCCTTTCAGCTCCTGCCACAGGGTGAAGCTAACGTGCGGCGTGAACGGGTTAAGCATGCGAACGACCGCCAGCAGCGCTTCACGCATTAAGGCGCGATCCTGCTCGCCGTCCTGCGGGGCTTTCGCCAGCTTGTTCATCAGTTCCATAATAGCCGCAATTGCGGTATTGAAGGTCTGACGACGACCAATATCATCGGTGACTTTCGCAATGGTTTTATGAACATCACGACGCAGCGCCTGCTGATCTTCGCTCAGTGCAGCCACGTTCAGCGCTGGCGCATCACCCTGAGAGGTGTGCTCGTACACCAGTTTCCAGACGCGTTTCAGGAAGCGGTTTGCCCCTTCAACTCCGGATTCCTGCCATTCCAGCGTCATATCTGCCGGGGAGGCGAACATCATGAACAGACGCACGGTGTCAGCGCCGTAACGCTCAACCATTACCTGCGGGTCGATACCGTTATTTTTCGACTTGGACATCTTGCTCATGCCGGTATACACCAGTTCATGACCTTCGGCGTCTTTCGCCTTCACGATACGGCCTTTCTCGTCGCGCTCCACAATCGCATCAACCGGAGAAACCCAGTTACGCTCGCCGTTCGCGCCAACGTAGTAGAACGCATCTGCCAGCACCATACCCTGACACAGCAGCTGTTTTGCCGGCTCGTCGGAGTTGACGAGGCCTGCGTCACGCATCAGTTTGTGGAAGAAGCGGAAGTAGAGCAGGTGCATGATGGCGTGTTCAATGCCACCGATGTAGATGTCTACCGGCAGCCAGTAGTTTGCTGCATCGGAATCCAGCATGCCTTCTTTGTACTGCGGGCAGGTGTAGCGCGCATAGTACCAGGAGGATTCCATAAAGGTGTCGAAGGTGTCGGTTTCACGCAGCGCTGGCTGACCGTTGACGGTGGTTTTCGCCCACTCAGGATCGGCTTTGATCGGGCTGGTGATGCCGTCCATGACCACGTCTTCCGGCAGGATCACCGGCAGCTGATCTTCCGGCGTTGGCATCACGGTGCCATCTTCCAGAGTCACCATTGGGATTGGCGCACCCCAGTAACGCTGACGGGAAACGCCCCAGTCGCGCAGACGGTAGTTCACTTTACGCTCGCCCACGCCCAGGGAGGCCAGCTTGTCGGCGATGGCGTTGAAGCCTTCTTCGAAGCTCAGGCCGCTGAACTCACCGGAGTTAAACAGGGTGCCTTTTTCAGTCAGCGCTTGCTCAGAGAGATCGGGCTCAGAGCCGTCAGCGGCAAGAATAACAGGCTTGATGGTCAGGCCGTATTTGGTGGCAAATTCGTAGTCGCGCTGGTCGTGACCCGGCACGGCCATCACTGCGCCTGTGCCGTATTCCATCAGTACGAAGTTGGCTGCCCAGACAGGGATCGCTTCGCCCGTCAGCGGGTGAATGGCTTTAAAGCCGGTATCAACGCCTTTTTTCTCCATCGTCGCCATGTCGGCTTCGGCCACTTTAGTATTGCGGCATTCGTCGATGAAGGTCGCCAGTTCCGGATTGTTTTCTGCCGCTTTCTGCGCCAGCGGGTGACCTGCGGCCACGGCCAGGTAGGTCGCGCCCATGAAGGTGTCCGGACGGGTGGTATAGACGGTCAGGGTCTGGTCGTAGTTCTCAACGTTGAAGGTAATTTCCACACCTTCGGAACGGCCGATCCAGTTGCGCTGCATGGTCTTAACGGTATCTGGCCAGTGGTCCAGATTATCCAGATCGTTCAGCAGTTCGTCAGCGTAGGCGGTGATTTTGATAAACCACTGCGGGATCTCTTTACGCTCTACTTTGGTGTCGCAGCGCCAGCAGCAGCCGTCGATAACCTGTTCGTTCGCGAGAACGGTCTGGTCATTCGGGCACCAGTTAACGGCAGAGGTCTTCTTGTACACCAGGCCTTTTTTATACAGCTCGGTAAAGAATTTCTGCTCCCAGCGGTAGTATTCCGGGGTACAGGTTGCCAGCTCGCGACTCCAGTCATAGCCAAAGCCCAGCATTTTCAGCTGGTTTTTCATGTACGCAATGTTGTCGTACGTCCACGGAGCCGGTGCCGTGTTGTTTTTCACCGCCGCGCCTTCAGCAGGCAGGCCGAACGCATCCCAGCCGATAGGCTGAAGAACGTTTTTGCCCAGCATACGCTGGTAGCGCGCAATCACGTCTCCGATGGTGTAGTTACGCACGTGGCCCATGTGTAGTCGACCAGAAGGATAGGGAAGCATCGACAGGCAGTAATACTTCTCTTTGCTCTCGTCTTCGGTTACTTCAAAGGTGCGCTTCTCGTCCCAGTGTTGCTGGACTTTTGATTCTATCTCTTCCGGGCGGTATTGCTCTTGCATGGCAGCCAGTGGTCCTGTGTTCAATACAGCTACAAATGTAGCCAATGGATGTGGTAATTCAGATCCGCATAGCATAGCCCAAACGCCCGCGTCAAAACAGCCTTTCACGCAAATGCACTTTGCAGGAATTTACCGGGTCTGTGCTTCACCTGACAAAGCGGCGGCGAAATAAGGTCTATTATTAGAGACAGTTACTTACCCGGGAGGCAAAATGATGAACAAGGTTGCTCAATTTTACCGTGAACTGGTAGCGACTCTGACGGAACGGCTGCGTAACGGCGAGCGTGATATCGACGCGCTGGTCGAACAGGCACGCGCACGCGTGACGCAAACGGGTGAGTTAACGCGAACCGAAGTGGAAGAGGTGACGCGCGCCGTGCGCCGTGACCTGGAGGAGTTCGCGCGAAGCTATGAAGAGAGCCAGGACGAGATCGCCGACAGCGTTTTTATGCGGGTCATCAAAGAGAGCCTGTGGCAGGAGCTGGCGGATATTACCGATAAAACTCAGCTGGAATGGCGTGAGGTGTTTCAGGATTTAAACCACCACGGTGTCTATCACAGCGGCGAAGTAGTGGGGTTGGGGAACCTGGTGTGTGAGAAGTGCCACCACCATATCGCCGTTTATACGCCGGAGGTGCTGTCGCTGTGTCCGAAGTGCGGGCACGACCAGTTCCAGCGTCGGCCATTTGAGCCGTAGGTAAAAGCAAAACTGTTTGCACCCTCTCCCTGTGGGAGAGGGGCGGGGTGAGGGCATCAGGCCGCAGAATAATAAGGCAGCCGCTCCGCCAGCAAATCCACAAACGCTTCCCGATCGATATCCACCATTACCGTGGTATTCGGCTTGTTTCCCGTCAGCGAGTAATAGTCCACCACCGTCATTCCCTGGGTATATTTCCCCTGTGTTTCCACACCAACCCAACGCTCGACCGTGGTAAACATTTCCGGCTTCAGCAGCCAGGCGATGGTGCATGGGTCATGCAGCGGGGCGCCGTGGAAGCCCCACTTCTCGGCTTTGTGATACTCCATAAAGAAGTCGAGCAGCTCGGCCACGGTCGTTGCAACCGGGTTGCCCACGGCGCGGAAGCGTTCAATATCGTCTGTCATAATCTGTGCCCGATGCGTCACGTCCAGCCCCGCCATCACAATCGGCAGGCCCGACTGGAAGACGATTTCCGCGGCTTCCGGGTCAACGAAGATGTTGAACTCTGCTGCTGGCGTCCAGTTCCCCAGCCCCATTGCCCCGCCCATGATGACGATACGGGCGATGTTGCTGTGCAGTTCAGGATGGCTGTTCAGCAGCAGCGCAACGTTGGTCTGCGGGCCGGTCGCCACCAGCGTCACGGGCTCTGCGCTCTCACGCAGCACCTTCGCCATGAGCTCGACGGCAGTGCAGTTTTGCGGTGCGAAATTCGGCTCCGGTAGCGCCGGGCCATCCAGCCCACTCTCACCGTGAACATTATCCGCAATGATCAGCTCGCGCATCAGTGGCTTAACGGCGCCACCTGCGACCGGAATATCGGTGCGTTTCAGCAGCGTCAACATGCGCAACACGTTTCGCAAGGTTTTATCCGGCGTCTGGTTCCCGGCGGAGGAGGTGACAGCTTTTACGTCCAGTTCAGGGGAAGCAAGAGCAAGGACGAGTGCGATCGCGTCATCATGACCCGGATCGCAGTCGAGAATAATTGGCTGTGCCATAGCGTTCTCCATTCTCAGCATTATTTGTGACAAGGTTAACGCTGCGATGTGACGCCGAATAGAAAAAGAGATCTAAAGCGTGAAGCAGTGCGCAATCCGCAGATTGCGCACTAAAAAGATTAATGCAGGATTTTGGCGAGGAAGTCTTTTGCACGTTCAGATTTAGGATTTGCGAAGAACTCTTCTTTTGGTGAGTCTTCAACAATTTTCCCTTCATCCATGAAGATCACGCGGTTGGCCACTTTACGGGCGAAGCCCATTTCGTGCGTCACCACCATCATGGTCATCCCTTCGTGCGCCAGCTCCACCATGACGTCCAGCACTTCGTTGATCATCTCAGGGTCGAGCGCGGACGTCGGCTCATCAAACAGCATTGCCACCGGATCCATGCACAGCGCACGCGCGATTGCCACACGCTGCTGTTGGCCGCCCGAAAGCTGGGCCGGGAACTTATTCGCATGCGCAGACAGCCCGACGCGTTCCAGCAGCTTCAGCCCCTTTTCGCGCGCCGCTTTTTTGTCGCGCTTCAGCACTTTGACCTGCGCCAGCGTCAGGTTCTCAATGATGGACAGGTGAGGGAACAGCTCAAAATGCTGGAACACCATCCCTACGTGAGAGCGAAGCTGGGCAAGGTTGGTTTTGCGGTCATTTACTTTGGTACCGTTAACGACAATCTCGCCCTGCTGGACAGGTTCCAGCCCATTAACGGTTTTGATAAGCGTCGACTTACCGGAACCGGACGGGCCGCATACCACCACCACATCGCCTTTTTTCACTTCCGTTGAGCAGTCGGTCAGCACCTGAAAGTGCCCATACCATTTAGAAACATTTTTCAGGGAAATCATTATACCGTCCTTTTCTTCAGCCAGCTGACCAACAGCGATGCGCTTAAACTAATCACAAAATAGACCCCGCCCGCGAAGAGGATCATCTCAACCTGCGTTCCGTCACGTTCGCCAATGGTGGAGGCGGTACGGAAGAAGTCTGCCAGACTCAGCACGTAGACCAGGGAGGTATCCTGGAACAGGACGATGCCCTGCGTCAGCAGCAGCGGAACCATGGCGCGAAACGCCTGCGGCAAAATAATGAGCTTCATGGACTGCCAGTGCGTCATACCGAGCGCCAGCGCAGCGCTGGACTGCCCGCGAGAGATACTCTGAATACCTGCGCGGATGATCTCTGAGTAGTAGGCGGCTTCAAACATGGAAAACGCCACCATGGCAGAGATCAGGCGGATATCGGTCTTTGGCGACAGTCCCAGTACGTTCTGTAAAAAGCCGGGAACAATCAGATAAAACCACAGCAGCACCATGACCAGTGGAATGGAGCGGAATACGTTAACGTAAGCCGTGGCAAACCAGGCGAGCGGCTTAAAGCTCGACAGGCGCATCACTGCCAGCAGGGTGCCCCAGACAATACCGACGATAATGGCGATAACGGTGATCTTTAAGGTGATTGCCAGTCCATCCAGCAGATAGGGCATGGAGGGAACAATGGAACTCCAGTCAAAATCGTACATTTATTTGCCCCCCAGATTGCCCGGCAGGCGTACTTTGCGTTCAACCAGGTTCATCACCAGCATGATGAAAGCGTTAATCAGAACATAGGCGAGCGTGATCGCCGTGAAGGATTCCCAGGCGTGAGCGGAGTAATCCAGCAGTTTGCCCGCCTGTGCCGCCATATCCACCAGACCGATGGTTGAGGCGATAGCCGAGTTTTTTACCAGGTTCATCATCTCGGACGTCATCGGCGGAACGATGACGCGGTAAGCGTTAGGCAGCAGTACGTAACGGTAGGCCTGGGGCAGAGTCAGGCCCATTGCCAGTGCCGCATTCTTTTGCCCGCGCGGCAGTGACTGTATGGCGGCACGTACCTGCTCGCAGACGCGCGCAGCGGTGAACAGCCCCAGACACAGCATAGAGGAGACAAAAAATTGTACGTTAGGATCCAGCTCGGCCTTAAACCACATGCCGAGATCTTCCGGCAGCAGTTCCGGGATCACCAGATACCAGGTAAAGAACTGCACGATCAGCGGAACGTTACGGAACAGTTCCACATAGAGCGTGCCAATCGAAGAGAGAAAACGGTTAGGGACGGTACGCAGAATACCGAACAGCGAACCGACAAGAAACGCGATAATCCACGCCGTTATCGATAACGCAACGGTAACCTGAAAGCCGCTCCACAGCCAGCCGAGATAGGTGGTGTTGCCGAACGGGGCTTGTTGCAGAAAGATGCCCCAGTTCCAGTCAATTGACATAGTAAACTCCAGAAAAAAAAGGGTAGCAGCGCTACCCTCGAAGATTGGTGAGAAGCTCAATTTTTGCGCTGAGTGGGGAACGACCACTCAACGTATAGTCTGTCCATGCTTCCCGACAATCGAGAGGGCAGGAGATCCCGCCCCTGTCGTTCTAATTAGTTAAGAGCTTTGTCGTTTGGTGATTTGAACAGCGCTTTCATGTCGTCAGACAGTTCAAAGTTCATGTTCAGGTTTTTTGGTGGAATTGGGTTCTTGAACCATTTGTCGAACCATTTTGCCGCTTCGCCGGAGGTTTGCGCCTGAGCGATGGTGTCATCGATCAGTTTCTTGAAGTCCTCGTCACCTTTACGCAGCATACAGCCGTAGGCTTCTTTCGACTGGGCGGTACCGACGATTTCCCAGTTGTCTGGTTTCTTCGCTTTCGCGCGTTCGCCCGCCAGCAGGGCGTCATCCATCATAAACGCGACAGCACGGCCGCTTTCCAGGGTACGGAAGGAGTCGCCATGGTCTTTCGCGCTGATGATGCGCATGTCCATTTTCTTCTCGTCGTTCAGCTTGTGCAGCAGCACTTCGGACGTGGTACCGGAGGTCACGACAACCGCTTTGCCTTTCAGGTCAGCAAAATCTTTGATGTCGCCGCCTTTCTTCGTCAGCAGGCGGGTGCCCACAACGAAGATGGTGTCCGAGAAAGCGGCCTGTTTCTGACGTTCAAGGTTGTTGGTGGTTGAGCCACATTCAAAATCAAATGTGCCGTTTTGCAGCAGAGGAATACGGTTCTGTGAAGTGATGGGGATCAGCTTCACTTGCAGGTCAGGTTTGTTCAGCTTTTTCTTCACGGCTTCAACGATGGCGTTGGAGTAATCCTGTGAATAGCCCACGACTTTTTGCGTGTTGTCGTAGTAAGAGAACGGGACAGAAGATTCACGGTGGCCGACCACGATCACGCCGTTTTTGGCAATCTTGTCGAGAGTGCTTCCTGCTGCCGGAGCGTCTTCAGCGTGGACAACCCCCGCAGACATTCCCATAACCAGCATTGCTGTGGCCAGTTTACGTAATTGCATACCCAACTCCTTTCTTATCAGCGCCAGTGACGCATAGATACCCATTGTGATGTTGTTATATCTCGCGCAATGCGAGTGCAGTGTTATGCAAGCTTGTTAACATTTAGTCTGGCTTAATGTAAAGATTTTGCTGCGTTATTGTTTATTTTTGCGAAGCGCGCCGCACCATTCAGAGGCAATAATCCCTCGTTGCACCGTTTCGGTGCTACCGATGATCTACGCTTGTGCGACAAAGTTGCACGTTAAGCCAGACAGCGTTGATATGAATAAACAAAGCAACAGGCGTGCCAGAATTGAAGTTTGGGAGGAAATTGTCGGGTGGGGGCGGCGGAGAGTAGGCCGGGTAAGGCGTAGCCGCCACCCGGCAACAGAAGGTAAGGTTATTTACGACGCTGACGCAGGCTCATCAGTACTGCGCCAAAGCCGAAGAGCAAGGTCAAAATCCACAGCGGCCAGTTCCCGGTGCGCGCGTAAGGCGTAAGCCCGGTAGTTGGCGTGACGTTAGTAGTCAGCACCTCACGGGTAAATTGCGGGATCATGGCCTGGATTTCACCCTGCGGACCAATCACGGCGGTAATGCCGTTATTGGTGCTGCGCAGCAACGGACGTGCCAGCTCCAGAGAACGCATTCGCGCCATCTGGAAGTGCTGCCACGGGCCAATCGATTTACCGAACCACGCATCGTTTGAGATGGTCAGCAGATAGTCGGTGTCCGGGCGGAAATTATCGCGCACCTGCTCGCCGAGGATAATCTCGTAGCAAATGGCGGCCGTCAGGGCAAAACCGTGCGCATGCAGCTGCGGCTGAACGTAAGGGCCCCGGCTGAATGAGGACATCGGCAAATCAAAGAACGGTGCCAGTGGGCGCAAAATAGACTCCAGCGGAACAAATTCGCCAAACGGTACAAGGTGGTTTTTGTTGTAGCGATTGGTGGAGGTATAGCTGTATTCGCTGTCCTTACCGAGCGTAATGATCGTGTTGTACGTGTCATAGCGGTTCTGCTGATTGAGACGCGCATCCACAATTCCGGTGATCAGCGTACTGCCGCGCGCGCGCAGCAGATCGTCCATCATCTTCAGGAAGGGCTGCTGATTGATCTCCAGGTCCGGGATCGCAGACTCAGGCCAGATGATGAGCTGCGATTTGCCCATCACCTTTTCAGTGGCGTTGGCGTAGATTTTCAGCGTGTTCAGCAGCTGATTCTCATCCCATTTCAGGGACTGCGGGATATCGCCCTGTACCAGAGAAACCTGCGTGGCGCGCGCGGGCTCCAGCGTAAACCACTGGATATAACGCAGCGGGAAGGGCAGGGCAAACAGGATCAACGCGGCAACCAGCGGCTTCCAGTTACGTGTCACCAGAGCCAGCACCAGAAGGCCGCTGACCGCCATGAGCAGGAAGTTGATCGCCTCCACGCCCATGACCGGGGCCAGGCCTTTCAGCGGGCCGTCTACCTGGCTATAGCCGAACTGCAACCACGGGAAGCCGGTCAGTACCCAGCCGCGCAGAAATTCGGTGATTTGCCAGACAACGGGTGCCGCTATCGCCACGCGCAGCCAGGTCGTTTTTGGCCACAGGCGAGACAGGATGCCCGCGAACAGGCCGGTGTAGAGTGAGAGATAGGCGGCGAGCAGCACAACCAGGAAGACGTTAACCGGCCCCGGCATTCCGCCAAATTGCGCGATACTGACGTAGACCCAGTTGATACCAGAGCCGAACAGCCCCAGCCCCCAGAAGTAGCCAATGGCCGCGGCCTGTACCGGACGACGGTTCAGGGTAAGACCCTGTAGCCCCATCAGGGAGAGAATAGCGGCCGGCCAGATATCGTAAGGAGAAAAAGCCAGCGTACCGCTGGCTCCGAGTAACAGCGCCAGCAGCAAACGGACGCGCTGGCGTTCAAAGAGTGGGGCAAATGCCATTTACATTAATCTTCCAGTTTTGGCACCGGTGAGTCGTCCGGCATTCTGACGTGAACCTGAATAATACGTCGGCTGTCAGCCATTGCGACCTTGAACTGGTAACCATCGATGTCAACGGTTTCACCGCGGGCCGGAAGATGGCCGAAGGCCTGCATCACCAGACCACCAATGGTGTCCACTTCTTCATCGCTGAAGCTGGTGCCAAAGGTATCGTTGAAGTCTTCAATGGAGGCCAGCGCGCGCACGGTCCAGGTGTGGCGGCTCAGCTGACGGAAGTCGATATCCTCTTCTTCGTCATACTCATCTTCGATTTCGCCCACGATCAGCTCAAGGATATCTTCGATTGTGACCAGACCGGAAACGCCACCAAATTCATCAATAACAATCGCCATGTGATAGCGCTGGGAGCGAAACTCCTTCAGCATCCGATCCACACGTTTACTTTCCGGCACAACCACGGCCGGGCGTAACACCTTTTCCATACTGAAGGCTTCGGCATCGCTGCGCATAAACGGCAGCAGATCTTTCGCCATCAAAATCCCTTCAATGTGATCTTTGTCTTCGCTGATGACCGGGAAACGTGAGTGAGCCGATTCGATAATCACATCGAGGCACTCGTCCAGCGTCTGGTTGCGTTTCAGGGTAATCATCTGCGAGCGGGGGATCATGATGTCGCGGACGCGCTGGTCGGCGATGTCCATCACCCCTTCGAGCATTTCGCGTGTATCTTCGTCGATAAGGTCGTTCTGCCCGGAATCACGAATCAGCTCCAGCAGTTCATCACGGTTTTTCGGTTCGCCGTGGAAAAGCTGGTTCAGAATGAGGGAGAAAAATCCCTTTTTAGTGGTTGTCGTGTCGCTACTGTGTGAATTGTCGTCGCTCATGGCGTTTGTTAAGGGTTCTCTTGTTAGTTCAATGTTAACCGCCGCGCTATGTCCCTGCGCGGCGGCATGGTAGTCAGTGACTGACTATTCTTTCTCGGCAATGTACGGATCCTCATAGCCCAGAGCAAGCATTATCTCTGTCTCGAGGGATTCCATCTCTTCCGCTTCGTCATCTTCAATATGGTCGTAACCCAGAAGATGCAGGCTACCGTGCACCACCATGTGTGCCCAGTGCGCTTCCAGCGGCTTTTGCTGCTCTTTGGCTTCCTGCTCAACCACCTGACGGCAGATGATCAGATCGCCCAGCAGCGGCATCTCAATGCCCGGAGGGGCTTCGAACGGGAAAGAGAGCACGTTGGTCGGCTTATCTTTCCCGCGGTAGGTCAGGTTGAGCTCATGGCTTTCTGCTTCATCCACCAGGCGAATCGTGACCTCTGATTCTTCCTGAAACTGGGGGATAACGGCATCCAGCCATTTCTGAAACTGTGCCTCTTCTGGCATGTCGGAATTATCTTCACAGGCCAGCTGTAAATCGAGGATCACCTGACTCATTTCTGTTCATGCTCCTGCGCTTCGCGCTTACGTTCTGCGGCCAGTTCGGCCCTGCGCTTCTGATCTGCCTCTTCCCAGGCCTCATAAGCGTTAACGATACGCGCGACGACCGGATGGCGTACCACGTCTTCACTGTGGAAGAAGTTAAAGCTGATTTCCTCTACCTCGGCCAGGACTTCGATGGCGTGACGCAGACCCGATTTGGTGTTACGCGGCAGGTCAATCTGGGTGACGTCACCGGTGATAACCGCTTTCGAGTTAAAGCCAATACGCGTCAGGAACATCTTCATCTGTTCGATGGTGGTGTTCTGGCTCTCATCCAGAATGATGAACGCGTCGTTAAGCGTACGGCCACGCATGTAGGCCAGCGGAGCAACTTCAATCACGTTACGCTCGATGAGCTTTTCAACTTTCTCGAAGCCGAGCATTTCGAACAGCGCGTCATACAGCGGACGCAGGTAGGGATCTACTTTCTGACTCAAATCACCCGGCAAGAAGCCCAGTTTTTCACCGGCTTCAACAGCAGGGCGGGTCAGCAGGATACGGCGGATCTCCTGACGCTCGAGCGCATCAACCGCAGCGGCAACCGCCAGATAGGTTTTACCCGTACCCGCCGGGCCTACACCGAAGGTGATGTCGTGGTCGAGAATGTTGGCGATGTACTGCGCCTGGTTCGGGGTACGAGGCTTAATCACGCCGCGTTTAGTTTTGATGTTGATGGCTTTGCCATAGTCCGGCACGCTCTCCGCGCTCTGCTCAAGCACGCGCGCCTCTTTAATGGCCAGGTGGATCTGTTCAGGTTCAATATCCTGGATCTCACCGCGCATCGGGGCGGTATCAACATACAGGCTGCGGAGAATATCCGCCGCGGCGTTGACGCAGATTGGGCGTCCGGTGAGTTTGAAATGGTTATCGCGACGATTGATTTCGATACCCAGACGTCGCTCAAGTTGTTTGATGTTGTCATCAAACGGCCCGCACAGGCTCAGCAGGCGAGCGTTGTCTGCTGGCTCAAGGCTAATTTCACGCGTATCTATGTTCAAACTGTTCCTCTTTGAGTAGTTAACTGACTCGCCGCCACACGGCGTAATAAAACGGTCATTACCGAAATTATTCACGCCACACAATAAAGGCGCAAGCGTTGCGGTAGATATTGGGGGTGATGAGAGGAAATACAAGGCCTGCCGGACAGGCAGGCCAGAAGGATCAAGGCTGGTAAATACCCACGCCAGAGTCGTTGACTTTGCGGGTGCGAGAGATAACGGATTCCGGAGTCTGTGCAATTCGCAGACCCATTTCGTCCTCAGTGCGTACCACCTTCCCGCGCAGCGAGTTCGTGAGTACTTCG
This sequence comes from Enterobacter cloacae complex sp. ECL72, assembly GCF_019056635.1. NCBI lineage: Bacteria > Pseudomonadati > Pseudomonadota > Gammaproteobacteria > Enterobacterales > Enterobacteriaceae > Enterobacter > Enterobacter cloacae complex sp. ECL72. The sequence goes on from NZ_CP077659.1 coordinate 808,044, forward strand.
ACAATCTCGACGTCCACAAACTTACCGATCATGTCCGGGGTGCCTTCAAAATTCACCACGCGGTTATTTTCGGTTCGACCAGACAGTTCCATGACGCTCTTACGGGAGGTGCCTTCCACCAGAATACGCTGGACAGTACCGAGCATACGACGACTCCAGGCGTTGGCCTGCTGGTTGATACGCTCCTGTAGAATATACAGACGCTGCTTTTTCTCTTCTTCCGGCACATCGTCAACCATATCGGCCGCAGGGGTGCCCGGGCGCGCAGAGAAGATAAAGCTGTAGCTGACGTCGAAATTCACCTCGCCGATGAGCTTCATGGTGCGCTCAAAGTCATCAGCGGTTTCGCCAGGGAAGCCGACGATAAAGTCGGAGCTAATCTGGATATCCGGGCGCGCTTCACGCAGCTTGCGGATGGTGGACTTATACTCGAGCACCGTATGTGGACGACCCATCAGGTTCAGCACGCGATCAGAACCGCACTGGATCGGCAGGTGCAGGAAGCTCACCAGCTCTGGCGTATCGCGATAGACGTCAATAATGTCGTCGGTAAATTCCATCGGATGGCTGGTGGTAAAGCGAATGCGGTCGATGCCGTCAATCGCCGCCACCAGACGTAGCAGTTCAGCAAAGCTGCCGGTGGTACCGTCGTAGTTTTCCCCGCGCCAGGCGTTCACGTTCTGACCCAGCAGGTTCACTTCACGAACGCCCTGCGCGGCAAGCTGCGCGATTTCAAACAGGATATCGTCTGCCGGGCGGCTCACTTCTTCACCGCGGGTGTAAGGCACCACGCAGTAAGTACAGTATTTGTTGCAGCCTTCCATGATGGAGACGAAGGCGGTCGGGCCATCAGCGCGCGGCTCTGGCAGACGGTCAAATTTCTCGATCTCCGGGAAGCTCACGTCAACCACCGGGCTACGGCTGCCGCGAACCTGATTAATCATCTCTGGCAGGCGGTGCAGGGTCTGAGGGCCAAAAACGATATCCACATAGGGGGCTCTCTGGCGGATCAGCTTACCTTCCTGCGATGCGACGCAGCCACCCACGCCAATAATCAGGTCCGGATTTTTCCGTTTGAGAAGCTTCCAGCGGCCTAACACATGAAAAACTTTTTCCTGTGCTTTTTCACGAATTGAACAGGTGTTCAGCAGCAGCACATCGGCTTCTTTCGCATTTTCAGTCAGCTGGTATCCGTGGGTGGTATCCAGCAGATCGGCCATCTTCGATGAATCGTATTCGTTCATCTGACAGCCCCAGGTTTTTATATGGAGTTTTTTAGTCATCGACTTGCTCAGCTCAGGATTGCAAGCCGCGTATTGTAATGCTTTGGTGCGGTTGTGACCAGTATGAAGGTTGTCAACCTCAGGGCCGCAAAAATCCGGTAAACTTAAGGTATTCTTCAATAAGGAATAGTGACCATGACACTCCTGAACACCGAAGTTGCCGTTGTTGGCGGCGGTATGGTCGGCGGCGCACTGGCGCTGGGGCTGGCGCAGCAGGGATTTGACGTAACCGTTATTGAACAGGCGGCTCCGCCGGCATTCGATCCTGCCAGCCAACCGGACGTGCGTATTTCCGCCATCAGCGCGGCCTCTGTTGATCTGCTTCGCGGGCTGGGCGTCTGGGAGGCGGTGCTGGCGATGCGCGCGCACCCATACAGCCGTCTTGAAACCTGGGAGTGGGAAAATGCTCACGTGTCGTTTGATGCCGCCGAGCTGAAACTGCCGCGCCTGGGCTATATGGTGGAAAACAACGTGCTCCAGCAGGCACTCTGGCAGGCGCTGGAGGCGCACCCGAAGGTGACGCTGCGCGTTCCGGACTCGCTGAAAGCCCTGCATCGTCATGATGGCGGGTATCTCCTGACGCTGGACAACGACGATGAGCTGGCCGTGAAGCTGGTGGTGGGGGCGGATGGCGCGAACTCGCAGGTCAGGCAGATGGCAGGCATTGGGATCCATGCCTGGCAGTACCAGCAGTCCTGCATGCTGATCACCGTTCAGTCAGAAAACGCGCCGGGCGAAAGCACCTGGCAGCATTTTACGCCGAACGGCCCGCATGCATTCTTACCGCTGTTTGATAACTGGGCCTCGCTGGTGTGGTACGACAAACCGGCGCGCATTCGACAGTTGCAGGGGCTGTCCATGGATCAGTTGCAGCGCGAAATTCGCCAGCACTTCCCGAGTCGTCTGGGTAACGTGACCCCGGTTGCCGCCGGCGCATTCCCGCTGATGCGACGCCATGCGTTACAGTATGCCCGTGAAGGACTGGTGCTGGTGGGGGACGCGGCGCACACCATTCATCCGCTGGCGGGGCAGGGGGTGAATCTGGGATACCGTGACGTCGATGCGTTACTGGATGTGCTGGGTAACGCTCGCGCCCACGCGGAAGCCTGGGCCAGCCATCAGGTACTGAAGCGCTACCAGACGCGCCGTATGGCGGATAACTTCATTATGCAGTCGGGGATGGATCTGTTCTATGCCGGGTTCAGCAATGATGTTGGTCCGGTGCGTATAGTGCGCAATATTGGATTGATGGCGGCGGAGCGTGCCGGTGGTCTGAAGCGTCAGGCCCTGAAATATGCCCTCGGACTCTGATCTTTATTCCCTCTCCCCGTGGGAGAGGGTTAGGGTGAGGGCATCAGGCCGCACTATTCTGAGCAACAAAAACAAAAAAGCCCGCAGAGCGGGCTTGTTTGTTTTAAGTGGCTGGGGTGCAGGGATTCGAACCCCGGAATGCTGGTATCAGAAACCAGAGCCTTACCGCTTGGCGACACCCCAATTGCGTTAAACAAACTGCTTAACGACTTTAAAGTGGCTGGGGTACGAGGATTCGAACCTCGGAATGCCGGAATCAGAATCCGGTGCCTTACCGCTTGGCGATACCCCAACAATGTTCAGTTTACCGAATCGTATTCGATAACATAAATATGGTGGCTACGACGGGATTCGAACCTGTGACCCCATCATTATGAGTGATGTGCTCTAACCAACTGAGCTACGTAGCCAGTACTGCAATCTTCGATGGCTGGGGTACCTGGATTCGAACCAGGGAATGCCGGTATCAAAAACCGGTGCCTTACCGCTTGGCGATACCCCAATACCGCGGAGAACCGCATAATCGAAGAAATATGGCTGGGGTACCTGGATTCGAACCAGGGAATGCCGGTATCAAAAACCGGTGCCTTACCGCTTGGCGATACCCCATCCGTGCAACGCTTACCTGGGAATGGTGCGGGAGGCGAGACTTGAACTCGCACACCTTGCGGCGCCAGAACCTAAATCTGGTGCGTCTACCAATTTCGCCACTCCCGCAAAAAAGATGGTGGCTACGACGGGATTCGAACCTGTGACCCCATCATTATGAGTGATGTGCTCTAACCAACTGAGCTACGTAGCCATCTTTTTTTCGCGTTACCTTATCGGCGTTGCGGGGCGCATTATGCGTATAGACCCTTGCAGCGTCAACACCTTTTTCAATGAAAATAGCCGGAATGTGACTGTTTGGTTAGGTTGCGAACAGCGAGGCCGAATATTCGACAATTATTGGTTATTAATCGATTTTATGCGGAGAAAAGAGAGGCAAAAAAATCAGGCCCCGGAGGGCCTGATGATACTCTGAACATTATTTATAGGCAGACTGGTGAACGCCCACCGCGCGTCCTGACGGATCGTTCATCGCTTTGAATGATTCATCCCATTCAATGGCTTTAGCAGAAGAGCAGGCGACCGATGGGCCACCCGGTACGCACTCTGCTGCGCTTGGAACCGGGAACAGCTCCTCAAAGATCTCACGGTACAAATACGCTTCTTTCGAGGCTGGCGTGTTGTACGGGAAACGGAAGCTCGCAGTTTCCAGTTGTTGATCAGAAACCTGTTTCGCCGCCACCTCTTTCAGGGTGTCGATCCAGCTGTAACCCACGCCATCCGAGAACTGCTCTTTCTGACGCCACGCCACGCTCGCCGGCAGGTAGGATTCAAAACATTCTCGCAGGATATGTTTCTCCATTTTGCCGTTGCCGCACATTTTGTCCTGCGGGTTGATGCGCATCGCCACATCAAGGAATTTCTTATCGAGGAACGGCACGCGGGCTTCCACACCCCAGGCGGACATCGCTTTGTTGGCGCGCGCGCAGTCAAACATGTGCAGCGCCTGTAGCTTACGCACCGTTTCTTCATGCAGCTCTTTGGCGTTTGGCGCTTTGTGGAAATAGAGGTAACCGCCAAACACTTCGTCAGAACCCTCGCCGGAGAGCACCATCTTGATGCCCATCGCTTTGATCTTCCGCGACATCAAATACATTGGTGTGGAGGCGCGAATGGTGGTCACATCATAGGTTTCAATGTGATAGATCACATCGCGGATCGCATCCAGACCTTCCTGTACGGTGAAGTGAATTTCATGGTGCACCGTGCCGAGATGATTTGCCACTTCCTGGGCGGCTTTCAGGTCAGGTGCCCCTTCCAGACCCACGGCAAAGGAGTGCAGCTGCGGCCACCAGGCTTCAGAGCGCTCCTGATCTTCCACGCGACGTGCGGCGAATTTCTTGGTGATCGCGGAGATCACGGAGGAGTCCAGACCGCCGGAAAGCAGTACGCCGTAAGGTACGTCTGACATCAGGTGGCTTTTCACTGACTCTTCCAGGGCCTGACGCAGTTCGGCTTTGTCCGTCACGTTGTCTTTCACCGCCTCATAATCAAACCAGTCGCGCTGGTAGTACGGGCGGATCTCGCCGTCTTTACTCCACAGGTAGCTACCTGCCGGGAACTCTTTGATGGTGCGGCACACCGGCACCAGGGCTTTCATCTCTGAGGCAACGTAGAAGTTGCCGTGCTCATCGTGTCCCATGTACAGCGGGATAATACCGATATGGTCGCGGCCAATCAGGTAAGCGTCTTTTTCGCTGTCGTACAGCGCGAAGGCGAACATACCTTGCAGATCGTCGAGGAACTCCGGGCCTTTCTCCTGATACAGCGCCAGGATCACTTCGCAGTCTGAGCCGGTCTGAAACGCGTAGCGATCGCCGTACTCGGCGCGCAGCGCCTGATGGTTGTAAATTTCACCGTTAACAGCCAGCGCGTGCGTTTTTTTCTCGTTATACAGCGGCTGTGCGCCAGCGTTGACATCAACAATGGAGAGACGTTCATGAGCCAGAATCGCTTTATCGCTGGCGTATACGCCTGACCAGTCCGGACCGCGATGGCGCATCAGGCGGGACAATTCGAGTGCTTTTTTACGCAGTTCGCCCGCGTCAGTTTTAATATCCAGTACGCCAAAAATAGAACACATAACCTTCTCCGTTAACCCTGTTGCGTTGTGATGTTGCTTGCTTATGAAAATGCCGTAAAAGGGGGAGGGGGCGCAAGCGTTTTACCGATGAAAACGTAAAAAGTGCAATGGCGATTGCCGAATCTTAAAAAAAGAGTATGTCTTAAGCAATTCTATTGATGATTTCTCAATGAAGGGCTGATTTCGTTAGATGAAGTGATGTTTTCAGACGGCAGAAATGAAAAACCACGCCCTTAGGCGTGGTTCTGAATCAAATAACGTCGATTTCGTCGACAGAAGGGTAAATCCAGCTTGGCCGGAACGGCATCGTATCAATGTCATCAAGCTGTGAAACGCCAGAAAGCACCAGGATGGTTTCAAGCCCCGCCTGGAAGCCAGCCAGAATATCGGTACGCAGGTTGTCGCCCACAATGACGGTTTCTTCTGAGTGTGCCTGCATCGTATTCAGTGCGGCGCGGATGATCCACGGGCTCGGTTTACCGACAACAAACGGCTTACGACCCGAGATTTTTTCGATACCGGCGCAAAGCGCACCGCAGGCGGGATAAAAACCACGACCGTGCGTGTCCGGGTTGGTGGCGATAAAACGCGCACCGTTGGCGACAAAGTAGGCTGCCTTATGCATCATCTCCCAGTTAAAGGAGCGCGTTTCGCCCACGATGACAAAGTCCGGGTTCACGTCGGTGATGGTGAAGCCCGCTTTATACAGCTCGTGGATCAGCGCACCTTCACCAACGACATAGGCTTTTTTGCCTTCCTGACGCTTCAGGAAATCCGCGGTCGCCATCGCAGAGGTATAGAACACGCTGTCCGGGACGTTGACGCCTGCGGTAGCAAAGCGGTTTGCCAGATCCTGACCAGTCTGTGAAGGGTAGTTCGTGAGAAGAACCAGTGGCATTCCTTTGTCGATGATGCGGTGAAGAAACTCCGCAGCACCCGGCACGGCAACGTTGTCGTGCATCAGCACGCCGTCGATATCACAAATTACATTCTTAATGGTCATGGACAATCCGACATCAAAAAAAGAAGGCGTTACTATAAGGTCCGATCAGGATTCCAGCAAATGTTGCAGCAGGATCCCGTTGAGCATGGCACGTTTTACCAGGGCGAATGCGCCAATTGCCGAGCGGTGATCGAGCGTAGATCGCACCACCGGCAAATTCTGGCGAAATGCCTTCAGCGCCTGGGTATTGATGCAGCCTTCAATGGCGGGCAGTAACACTTTTTCGGCTTCAACGATCTCGCCGGCAATCACCACTTTCTGCGGATTAAACAGGTTGATGGCAATGGCGATGGTCTTACCCAGGTGGCGTCCTACCTGTTCGATCACTTCGCAGGCCAGCGCATCGCCTTTGTTTGCCGCTTTGCAGATGGCGCCGATCTTACAATCGTCCAGCGTGACGCGGCTCTGGTAACCCTGCTCCAGCAGATGGCGAACGCGATGTTCAATGGCGGCATTGGCGGCAACGGTTTCAAGACAGCCAAAGTTACCGCAGTGGCAGCGCTCGCCAAGCGGTTCCACCTGGATATGACCAATCTCGCCTACGTTACCGTTACGGCCAATAAAAATGCGGCCATTCGAGATGATGCCCGCACCTGTACCACGGTGAACGCGCACCAGAATAGAGTCTTCGCAGTCCTGGCTCGCACCAAAGTAGTGCTCCGCCAGCGCCAGCGAGCGAATATCGTGACCAACAAAGCAGGTCAGCTTGAAGCGCTTTTCCAGCGCCTCAACCAGCCCCCAGTTCTCTACCTTAATATGCGGCATGTAGCGAATAACGCCGCTTTCCGGGTCAACCAGGCCGGGCAAAATCACCGAGATGGCGATGAGTTCACGGATCTTGCGCTGACAGCTTTCGATGAAATGCGCAATGGTATTCAGCAACGCGTGTTCAAGCGTCTCCTGCGTGCGCTCAGGAAGGGGGTAGTGTTCTTCGGCAATGGCCTTGCTGCTCAGATCGTAGAGCGTAAGCGTGGTGTCATGACGTCCTAAGCGAACGCCAATGGCCTGAAAATTGCGGGTTTCCGTGACGATGGAAATCGCGCGGCGGCCCCCGGTGGAGGCCTGCTGATCGACTTCTTTGATCAGGCCGCGCTCAATGAGCTGACGTGTAATTTTTGTCACGCTGGCGGGAGCAAGCTGGCTTTGTTCGGCTATCTGAATGCGTGAGATTGGCCCGTGCTGGTCAATCAGGCGATAAACCGCCGCGCTGTTAAGTTGTTTAACGAGATCGACATTACCGATTTGAGCTTGTCCGCCTGGTGTCATACTTTTACTTACTCAGTGACGACCTCGTTACCATTAACGATGGTCTTAATAATTTTATAATCGTGTGTGAACGCCGTCAGGTTTGCAACCATACCTGGCGCAATACCGCCGAGCTGTTTATCGACGCCAATGGCGCGCGCCGGATAAAGCGTGGCCATGCGCAGCACTTCCTCAAGCGCGATGCCGCAATGTTCAACGAGGTTACGTACCCCTTCGATCATCGTCAGAGAAGAACCGCTCAGCGTGCCGTTCTCATCCACACACAGTCCATTCCGGTAGTATATTGTTTTACCAGCAAAAATGAACTGGTCAATATTCGCCCCTGCCGGAGCGGTAGCATCCGTCACAAGGCAGAGCTTGTCGCCTTTCAGGCGTTTGGCGTTGCGGATGTTGGTGTAATCGACATGCAAGCCGTCGGCGATAATGCCGCAGTAGACGTCTGGTTCATCCAGAATGGCGCCAACCAGTCCCGGTTCGCGGCCAGTAATATAGGGCATCGCGTTATAAAGGTGTGTGGCAAACGTAATGCCTGCGCGGAAACCGGCCTTCGCCTCTTTCAGCGTCGCGTTCGAATGGCCCGCAGACACCACAATCCCGGCGGCGGCCAGTTTGCTGATAACGTCCGTGCCGGTCATTTCCGGGGCCAGCGTTACTTTGGTGATCACATCGGCATTGGCGCACATGTAATCCACCAGCTCGGCATCCGGTTTGCGCACGTAGTTTGGGTTATGGGTGCCTTTCTTGACCATATTCAGCCATGGTCCTTCCAGGTGCAGGCCCAGCGCCTGATTCGGATGTTTTGCCAGGTATTCGCGCATGACGCGGATACCCTGTTTCATCAGGTCATCGCTGCTGGTGATCAGCGTTGGCAGATAGCTGGTGCAGCCCGATTTCTCGTTGGCTTTTTGCATGATTTCCAGCGTTTCAACCGATACCGCCTCTGCGGTATCGTTAAACTGGACACCGCCGCAGCCGTTAAGCTGTACGTCGATGAAACCGGGGGAGATTACTGCTCCATTGAGGGAACGCTGTTCGATCTCCGGCGGCAGTTCCGCCAGCGGGCAAACACGTTCAATCAGGCCATTGGCGATTACAATCGCATGGTCATCCAGAATTTCATGGCCGGTATAAATCCGACCGTGGGTTAAAGCGTACATATCGACCCCCGGTTAAAAAAAGCGACCGCCTCGGATAAAAGAGGCGGTTATTCAATTACAGACCTTTGATGTTCTCAGCTTCCAGCTCGTTGAAGTATTTCAGCGTTTTCACTTTCAGCTCCATGGTGGACGGTTCGTCACACACGACAACCGCTTTTGGATGCAGCTGTAAGCAGCTGATCGTCCACATATGGTTCACGTTGCCTTCAACGGCAGCCTGAAGCGCTTGCGCTTTCACCGCGCCCAGCACCAGAATCATCACTTCTTCGGCATCCAGCAGCGTGCCCACGCCTACGGTCAGCGCGTATTTAGGCACCTGATTGACGTCGCCGTCAAAGAAGCGGGAGTTAGCCACGCGCGTATCATGGGTCAGCGTTTTAATACGGGTACGGGAAGCCAGTGAAGATGCCGGTTCGTTGAACGCGATATGACCATCGTTGCCTACGCCGCCCATAAACAGGTGGATTTTACCGTAGGAACGGATTTTTTCTTCATACTGACGGCATTCTGCGTCAATATCAGGCGCGTTTCCATTCAGCAGGTTAATGTTTTCAGCCGGAATATCAACGTGATCGAAGAAATTACGGTGCATAAAGCTGTGGTAACTTTCCGGATGTTCCTTCGGCAGGCCGACATATTCGTCCATGTTGAAGGTCACAACGTGTTTAAAGCTAACCTGGCCCGCTTTGTGCATTTCAACCAGAGCTTTATACGCGGTCAGGGGCGTGCCACCGGTTGGAAGACCGAGAACGAAAGGACGATCGGCTGTTGGTTTGAACGCGTTGATGCGGTTAACGATATGACGAGCAGCCCATTTTCCGACTTGTTCAGCTGTTGCCAGGGGAATCAGTCTCATTATTCACCTCTAAAGTTTAAGTAAAAGTGGGCGGATGATTAGTGCAACCTGAACTAAGCGTAACCTGGAACCTTTCAGGCCGGATCAATCCGTCTTGATTTTTTGAATGATAAAATAAGTTTTCGTCGTTAGCCAGTGAAAGGGAGGGTTTAATACGATATTTGGTGACAATAATCACAAAAAATAGGTGTTTAATTTGCGATACGAATTAATTTTTCACACACTCACACTGCCAGTGAATCATCAACTGTATCTATCGTTCGTGACACAATAAAAACATAGTTTATGCGCGAGTCTTAACAAAGGGTCTCGTAGGGGGAATAGGATGAATATTTTAGGTTTTTTCCAGCGCCTCGGTAGGGCTTTGCAGCTCCCTATCGCCGTGCTACCGGTTGCAGCGTTGCTGCTGCGATTCGGGCAACCCGATCTTCTTAACGTGCCGTTTATCGCCCAGGCAGGCGGCGCAATTTTTGACAACCTGGCGCTGATTTTCGCCATCGGTGTGGCGTCAAGCTGGTCAAAAGACAGCGCTGGTGCCGCGGCACTGGCAGGGGCTGTCGGTTACTTCATCCTCACGAAAGCGATGGTAACCATCAACCCTGAAATCAATATGGGTGTGCTGGCAGGTATCATTACCGGCCTGGTGGGTGGCGCCGTGTACAACCGTTGGGCAGGTATCAAACTTCCTGACTTCCTGAGCTTCTTCGGCGGTAAACGTTTTGTGCCGATTGCGACGGGCTTTTTCTGTCTGATCCTCGCCGCCATCTTTGGCTACGTTTGGCCACCGGTGCAGCATGCTATCCATGCGGGTGGCGAGTGGATCGTGTCTGCGGGCGCAATGGGCGCGGGCATCTTCGGTTTCATTAACCGTCTGCTGATCCCAACCGGTCTGCATCAGGTACTGAACACCATCGCCTGGTTCCAGATTGGTGAGTTCACCAACGCGGCCGGCGCGGTATTCCACGGTGATATCAACCGCTTCTACGCAGGCGACGGCACCGCGGGCATGTTCATGTCTGGCTTCTTCCCAATCATGATGTTTGGTCTGCCTGGCGCGGCGCTGGCAATGTACCTGGCTGCGCCGAAAGCGCGTCGCTCAATGGTTGGCGGGATGCTGCTGTCCGTTGCGATCACCGCCTTCCTGACCGGCGTGACCGAGCCACTGGAATTCCTGTTCATGTTCCTGGCTCCGCTGCTGTATCTGATGCACGCGATCCTGACCGGTATCAGTCTGTTCGTCGCCACCCTTCTGGGTATCCATGCTGGCTTCTCCTTCTCCGCAGGCGCCATCGACTATGTGTTGATGTACAACCTGCCGGCGGCAAGCAGCAACGTCTGGATCCTGATGGTGATGGGCCTGATCTTCTTCGTTATCTACTTCGTTCTGTTCAGCGCGGTTATTCGTATGTTTAACCTGAAGACGCCGGGCCGCGAAGATACGAAAGATGATGTTGTGACCAGTGAAGCCAACAGCAATACCGAAGAGGGTTTAACCCAGCTGGCAACCAACTACATTGCCGCTGTGGGTGGCACCGACAACCTGAAAGCGATCGATGCCTGTATTACCCGTCTGCGTCTGACCGTAGGTGACTCCGCGCGCGTGAGCGATGCAATGTGCAAACGCCTGGGTGCGTCTGGTGTGGTGAAACTGAACAAACAAACCATCCAGGTTATCGTGGGTGCGAAAGCCGAATCTATCGGCGATGAAATGAAAAAAGTGGTTGCCCGTGGGCCGGTCGCTGCCGCCTCAACGGATAACGCGCCAGTGGCTGACGCGCCGGTTGCAAAACCGCAGGCTGTGCCAAACGCGGTGACCATCGCTGCGCTGGTTTCTCCGGTGACAGGTGACGTTGTTGCGCTTGAGCAGGTGCCTGACGAAGCGTTCGCCAGCAAAGCGGTCGGTGACGGCGTGGCGGTGAAACCAACGGACAAAACCGTGGTCTCTCCGGCTGCCGGTACTATCGTGAAAATCTTCAACACCAACCACGCGTTCTGCCTGGAAACGGAAAAAGGCGCGGAGATCGTTGTCCATATGGGTATCGATACCGTTGCGCTGAACGGTCAGGGCTTTACTCGTCTGGTGGAAGAGGGTGCTGAAGTGGCGGCAGGTCAGCCGATTCTGGAAATGGATCTGGACTTCCTGAACGCCAACGCGCGCTCCATGATAAGCCCGGTCGTGTGCAGCAACATCGACGACTTCAGCGGTCTGGTGATCCAGGCGCAGGGGCAGGTGGTTGCAGGCCAGACGCCACTGTATGAGATTAAAGGCAAGTAATCGCTCCTGAGTAGAGTTATGCCTTTAGCGGCGGGGGATATCCTCCGCCGCTTTTTTTTGCAGCAATTGCCCCCATTATTTTCTTCCGGGACGTTTTAAGGGTTGTCACTACGTCCGGCTTATAAGATCATATGCCGTTATACGTTGTTTACGCTTTGAGGAATCCACGATGAGTGAGGCAGAAGCCCGCCCGAGTAACTTTATTCGTCAGATCATCGATGAAGATCTGGCCAGTGGTAAGCACACCACAGTCCACACGCGTTTCCCGCCGGAGCCAAATGGCTACCTGCACATTGGTCACGCCAAATCGATCTGCCTGAACTTTGGTATTGCGCAAGATTACCAGGGGCAGTGCAACCTGCGTTTCGATGACACCAACCCAGTAAAAGAAGACATCGAATACGTTGAGTCGATTAAAAACGACGTGCAATGGCTGGGCTTCAACTGGTCTGGCGATATCTGCTACTCCTCAGACTATTTCGATCAGCTGTATGCCTATGCGGTTGAACTGATTAACAAAGGTCTGGCATACGTCGACGAATTGTCTGGTGACGAAATCCGTGAATACCGCGGTACGCTGACTCAGCCTGGTAAAAACAGCCCGTTCCGCGATCGTAGCGTGGAAGAGAACCTGGCGCTGTTTGAAAAAATGCGTGCCGGTGGCTTCGAAGAAGGTAAAGCGTGTCTGCGTGCCAAAATCGATATGGCGTCTCCGTTCATCGTGATGCGCGATCCGGTGCTGTACCGCATTAAGTTCGCTGAACACCACCAGACCGGTAACAAGTGGTGCATCTACCCGATGTACGACTTCACCCACTGCATCAGCGATGCGCTGGAAGGCATTACGCACTCTCTGTGCACGCTGGAATTCCAGGACAACCGTCGTCTGTACGACTGGGTGCTGGATAACATCACCATTCCTGTGCATCCGCGTCAGTACGAATTCTCTCGTCTGAACCTGGAATACACCGTGATGTCCAAGCGTAAGCTGAACCTGCTGGTCACCGACAAGCACGTTGAAGGCTGGGACGACCCGCGTATGCCGACCATCTCTGGCCTGCGTCGTCGTGGCTACACCTCGGCGTCCATTCGTGAGTTCTGCAAACGTATTGGCGTTACCAAGCAGGACAACACCATCGAAATGGCGTCTCTGGAATCCTGCATTCGCGAAGACCTGAACGAAAACGCGCCGCGCGCGATGGCAGTGATCGATCCAGTGAAACTGGTCATCGAAAACTATCCGCAGGGTGGAAGCGAACTGGTCTCGATGCCTAACCATCCGAACAAACCGGAAATGGGCACCCGCGACGTGCCGTTCAGCGGTGAAATCTGGATCGATCGCGCCGACTTCCGCGAAGAAGCGAACAAGCAGTACAAGCGTCTGGTGCTGGGCAAAGAAGTGCGTCTGCGTAACGCCTATGTGATCAAAGCCGAGCGCGTAGAGAAAGATGCGGAAGGTAACATCACGACCATCTTCTGTACGTACGACGCAGAGACGCTGAGTAAAGATCCGGCGGATGGCCGTAAAGTGAAAGGTGTGATCCACTGGGTGAGCGCGCAGCATGCGCTGCCGGTTGAGATCCGTCTCTACGATCGTCTGTTCAGCGTACCTAACCCAGGCGCTGCGGAGGACTTCCTGGCGGTTATCAACCCTGAGTCGCTGATTATCAAGCAGGGGTATGCCGAGCCGTCTCTGAAAGCCGCTGAAGCCGGTAAAGCGTTCCAGTTTGAACGTGAGGGTTACTTCTGCCTGGACAGCCGTTACAGCACGGCGGAAAAACCGGTATTTAACCGTACCGTCGGTCTGCGTGATACCTGGACTAAGATCGGCGAATAATCACGCTGGCATGGTCAATGAGAAACAAACGCCGCATAATGCGGCGTTTTTTTATTTAACGATCATGTCGTTAAGCATCGGGATGATGAATTAAAGCCAACATTCCAGGTCAATGTGGTGCTACTTATTTTATTTAAAAAAGTTTGTTGTTTTCCAAAAACAGAAACGCTGAAAAATATATTCACAATATCAATGTTACTTACTGAAAATTAGCGTATTCCCCCGCCAGTACTTGCTTCCCGGTAAATGTTACAAAGCACTACGAAATATGTGCTCTTCGTCATAATCCTGACTTTTGCCTGATTAAAAGCATTGATAATTCGCGTCGCGAAAAATAACCTAAAGACGGTAGTTAATTCGAGGGTATTTCTGACTACCCCCTGACCACTTGGTCTTTTCTGTTTTTCGCCGTTTAAGGCGTTTTAATTCGTCAAAGAGGAATAATCTATGCGTACGTTCAGTGGCAAACGTAGTGCGCTGGCGCTGGCTATCGCCGGTGTGACAGCAATGTCGGGCCTGGTGGTTGCGCCAGAGGCAAAAGCAGCAGGTTTCATCGAAGATTCCACCCTCACGGGCGGTATTTATTACTGGCAGCGTGAGCGTGACCGTAAAGACGTCACTGAAGATAAATACAAAACCAACCTTTCTCACTCGACCTGGAACGCTAACCTTGATTTCCAGTCGGGATATGCCGCCGATATGTTCGGGATCGATATTGCAGCGTTCACCGCAATTGAAATGGCCGAAAATGGCGACAGCGGCCATCCGAACGAAATTGCGTTCTCCTCCAGCAATAAAGCCTACGACGAAGACTGGTCCGGCGATAAAAGCGGAATCAGCCTGTATAAAGCGGCTGCAAAATTCAAATATGGTCCGGTCTGGGCGCGTGGAGGTTATATCCAGCCAACCGGCCAGACGCTGTTAGCACCGCACTGGAGCTTTATGCCAGGTACCTATCAGGGTGCGGAAGCCGGTGCTAATTTTGACTACGGCGATGCGGGGGCGTTGAGCTTCTCCTATATGTGGACCAACGAGTACAAAGCGCCGTGGCACATTGAGATGGACAAGTTCTATCAGAATGATAAAAAAACCAAAGTTGATTATCTCCACTCGCTGGGGGCGAAGTACGACTTCAAAAACGATCTGGTGCTGGAAGCTGCTTTTGGTCAGGCTGAAGGCTATATCGATCAGTACTTTGCTAAAGCCAGCTACAAATTTGATATCGCGGGTAGCCCGCTGAGCACCAGCTATCAGTTCTACGGTACGCGCGACAAAGTCAGTGATGGCAGCGTAAATGATATCTATGACGGCACCGCGTGGTTACAGGCGTTGACCTTCGGCTACAAGGTAGGTCAGGTTGATTTACGTCTGGAGGGAACATGGGTCAAGGCAGAAGGGCAGCAGGGCTACTTCCTGCAACGTATGACGCCAACCTACGCCTCTTCCAATGGTCGTCTGGATATCTGGTGGGATAACCGCTCTGACTTCAACGCCGACGGCGAAAAGGCGGTCTTCTTCGGCGCAATGTATGACCTGAAGAACTGGAACCTGCCTGGCTGGGCAGTGGGTGCGTCCTACGCGTACGCCTGGGACGCGAAGCCAGCAGATATGGCTACGCCAGACGCCTACTACGATCCGAATTACCGTCTGAAAGAGTCTTCATACAGTCTGGATGCGATTTACACCCTTCAGGAGGGCCGTGCGAAAGGCACGATGTTCAAACTGCACTTCACCCAGTATGACAACCACTCCGATATCCCGAGCTACGCGGGCGGTTACGGCAACATCTTCCAGGATGAACGTGACGTGAAATTCATGGTCATTGCGCCATTCACAATCTTCTGATGAATACGCAGGCGGGCGAAATCCCGCCTGCATGGAGACTGCATATGATGAAAAAAATGGTAATCGTTGCGCTGCTGGCATCGGGGCTGGTGGCGTGTGCGCAGGATCAGGCGCAGAAAGAAGACTCCCGTCTGAAGGAGGCGTATAGCGCCTGCATCAATACAGCACAAGGATCGCCAGAGAAGATTGAAGCCTGCCAGAGCGTGCTGAATGTGCTGAAAAAAGAGAAAGCGCATGAGCAGTTTGCGACGCAGGAAAATGTTCGCGTGATGGATTACCAGGCCTGTATCCAGGCGCGGAAAAGCGGTAACGATCAGGAAGTGGCGAAGCGTTGCGATAAGATCTGGGACGAGATTCGCAATAACAATAAATAAGTTGCTTTATGCCCGGTGGCGCTGCGCTTACCGGGCCTACAACGGTGTCACAGCCCGTAGGCCCGGTAAGCGCAGCGCCACCGGACTTTTTTCAGGCAAAAAAAAGCCAACCTTACGGCTGGCTCAGAGTATGAACACGATATTATTTCGCGTCGTGCGCGTGGTCGTCTTCGCGGCAATCGCCTTCAGCGCAGTGACCGTACAGGTACAGGCTGTGGTTGGTCAGGCGGATGCCATGACGGGCGGCGATTTCACGCTGGCGTGATTCAATGGAATCATCGCTAAATTCAATGACCTTGCCACAGTCGAGGCAGATCAGGTGATCGTGGTGATGCTGCTGAGTCAGCTCGAACACGGATTTACCGCCTTCGAAATTATGACGAGTAACAATGCCCGCGTCATCAAACTGGTTCAGCACACGATAGACGGTTGCCAGCCCAATCTCTTCACCCATATCGATAAGACGCTTATAAAGGTCTTCCGCACTGACATGGTGATTGTCTGGCCCCTGAAGCACTTCAAGGATTTTTAACCGAGGAAGCGTTACTTTCAGGCCAGCTTTCTTTAATGCGGTATTGTTGTCAGTCATGCGGAATCTGTCCTGTTGCTAAACGATTCACTTCAAAAGAAGAAGTGACAGAAAATGCACTTGGGATAATGCGTCTCATTATAGAACTGCCATGGCTAAATGAAAACTGCAAGTCTCAAGCAAAGTATGCTTATAAAAACGTGGTATCACCAACAAACTTGTTCGATGGCACCCACTTTTTACCAGGGGGATATTGTACAGGTCTGGGCGAAAAAGTTAAAAGTTTGTAGCAATTAATTTAATCGGTTTTACCTGGAAAACGGGCGCAACCGGAGTTGCGCCGCAGGGATATCAGGCGTTAAGGATATCGTCCAGGTTCAGCTCTTCACGAACCTGCTTAACCCATTTTTCTACACGCTCAGCGGTCAGCTCTGGCTGACGGTCTTCATCAATGGCCAGGCCAACGAAGTGATCGTCATCTGCCAGACCTTTGGACGCTTCGAAATGGTAACCCGCCGTTGGCCAGTGACCGACGATCGCCGCACCGCGTGGCTCAATGATGTCGCGAATAGTGCCCAGCGCATCACAGAAATACTCAGCATAGTCTTCCTGATCGCCACAGCCAAACAGGGCAACCAGCTTGCCGTTGAAGTCTACTTCTTCCAGCGTCGGGAAGAAATCGTCCCAGTCACACTGTGCTTCACCGTAGTACCAGGTCGGGATGCCCAGCAGCAGGATGTCATAGCCCTCGAGATCTTCTTTGCTGCTCTTGGCGATGTCATGCACATCAGCAACGTCTTTACCGAGCTGTTTTTGAATGTTTTTTGCGATATTTTCAGTATTGCCGGTATCACTGCCAAAGAAAATGCCGATGATTGCCATGAGTAAAATAACCTCTTGAAACTTAATGGTATGGTGGCGCAAATTGTCCACGGATAAGGGCAATAATAGCAGAACAGGCAACCCTGCGGAAACAGCTATCACGCAGGACTGCACTCTGTGCTACATGAAAAAGGTAATATTGGGGATTTTCTGACTCACGCCTTGCCGCGTAACGTCTCAAGCTGGGCGATCAGCATCTCTTCGATCAGTTCGCTGCGGCTGATGTTGCGCGCGTCAGCTAACTCGTTAAGCGCATCGACGGCATCGGCATTCAGCTTCAGTTCGACACGCTTAAGCCCACGATTTTTATCGCGTTTAAGCTGGTTGCGTTTATTGATACGCAGCTGTTCATCGCGCGAAAGCGGATTCGTTTTCGGTCGTCCCGGTCGACGCTCATTCGCGAACAGATCTAGTGTCGTACGGTCCGTTTGTTCTTTGGCCATGATTCTGAGACTTCGGGGGAAACACGCCGCCCTGCTAATGCCCGGGCGATAAGCGCGCCATCATACATCACCCAAATCCACACGCCAACGACTGGAAGCCCGTCGTCTTCCGGTCGCTGGCTTTTTAATCAATTCGCTGTATCAGTAAGATAGCGGCGAATGGCGCGCAGGACGGCATCCGGTTTTTCCGCGTGTACCCAGTGCCCGGCACCCGCAATAACGTGAGCGCGAGCCTGCGGGAATTGCGCCAGCAGCGTGTCACGGTATGCATCAGTGACGTAAGGGGAGTTGCCGCCGCGAATAAAAAGGGTAGGGTGCGGCCAGGCGGGGACGGTTTCCCAGCCCACAATATGCGAATACTGATCCCACAATACCGGGACGTTAAAGCGCCATTGTCCGTCAACAAACGATTTCAGCAGGAACTGGACCACGCCTTCCTCATCAAGATGCTCACGCATAACGGCAGCCGCCTGCTGGCGGGTTGCGACACCCGCTTCGGTGACCGCATTGATGGCGGCAAAAATCTCATCGTGACGGCGAACGTCGTAATTGACGGGCGCAACGTCGATGACCACCAGCCCGGAAATTCGCTCAGGGGCCAGCGCAGTGAGCGCCATCACCGCTTTGCCGCCCATTGAATGCCCGATAAGCGTCGCTTTCTGGATATTATTCGCATCGAGGGTGTCCCGCAGATCCTGCGCCATGGCTGCGTAGGTCATCTCCTCCGAGCGCCCAGAAAGACCGTGATTGCGCATATCAACCTGGAGGATCGCGTGATCGGCCACTAAATCGCGCGCAAGCACACCCAGATTATCCAGGCTACCAAACAGGCCGTGAACCAGTACGATGGGAGAATTATTGTTCGGCGATTGTGCAGTTTGCGCTCGGGTATTCAATTTCATGGCAAAGTTCTTTTTTTAGGTTTGTCAGGTTAGGGTATCATGTTGACCATTCTGCCGCCCGGGGGCAAGGATCCAGTTTAATCTGACTTTTGCCGCCAACCTGGTTTGACGCTATCCGCTGTTGGGATTTGACCTTATAATCTCAACGACTTGTATTCAGATAAGATATCGCACTGGATTAAGATGAAAACAATCGAAGTTGATGACGAACTCTATCAGTATATTGCCAGCCAGACGCGGCATATTGGGGAGAGCGCGTCCGACATTTTACGGCGCATGCTCAAAATTTCCGCCGCCTCACAGCCCACTCCTGTCACTAAAGATGTCGTGTCTCAGCCGAGCGTTGTTGCACAAGTAAAACCTGCCGTCATGCCGGCAAAAGACAAAGTGCGAGCGATGCGCGAGCTGCTGCTGTCCGATGAATATGCCGAGCAGAAAAAGGCGGTTAACCGCTTTATGCTGGTGCTGTCTACACTTTACTCACTGGATAACAACGCATTTGCAGAAGCGACAGAGTCGCTGCACGGTCGCACGCGCGTTTACTTCGCAGGCGACGAGCAGACCCTGCTGCAAAATGGCAACCAAACCAAACCCAAACACGTTCCCGGTACACCATACTGGGTGATCACCAACACCAATACGGGCCGTAAGTGCAGCATGATCGAACATATCATGCAGTCCATGCAGTTCCCGGCGGAATTGATCGAAAAGGTTTGCGGTACAATTTAACCCTTGCATCAGAAGGACCAGGCAATGGCAAATCACAGCCGTGCAGGACAACCTGCACAACAACGCGATTTGATTAACGTCGCTCAACTGACCGCGCAGTACTACGTGCTGAAGCCGGTGGTGGGCAACGCAGAACACGCAGTGAAGTTTGGTACATCTGGCCACCGCGGTAGTGCGGCGCGCCACAGCTTTAACGAACCGCACATTCTGGCCATTGCTCAGGCCATCGCGGAAGAGCGCGCCAAAAATGGCGTCACCGGTCCGTGCTATGTAGGGAAAGATACCCACGCCCTGTCTGAACCTGCTTTTATCTCCGTGCTGGAAGTGCTGGCGGCGAACGGCGTAGACGTGATTGTTCAGGAGAACAACGGTTTTACGCCAACGCCAGCGGTTTCTAACGCTATTCTGGTACACAACAAAAAAGGTGGCGCGCAGGCTGACGGCATTGTGATCACCCCGTCCCACAACCCACCGGAAGATGGCGGCATCAAGTACAACCCACCTAACGGTGGCCCGGCGGATACCAACGTCACGAAAGTGGTGGAAGATCGTGCCAACGCGTTACTGGCTAACGGTCTGAACGGTGTGAAACGCATCTCGCTGGATGAAGCCATGGCCTCCGGCCACGTGAAAGAGCAGGATCTGGTGCAGCCGTTCGTGGAAGGGCTGGCGGATATCGTCGATATGGCCGCTATCCAGAAAGCCGGTCTGAAGCTGGGCGTGGATCCACTGGGCGGCTCCGGTATTGAATACTGGAAACGCATTGCCGAGCACTACAAGCTGGATCTGACCATCGTGAACGATCACGTCGATCAGACCTTCCGCTTTATGCACCTGGACAAAGACGGCGCGATCCGTATGGACTGCTCCTCCGAATGCGCAATGGCTGGCCTGCTGGCGCTGCGCGACAAGTTCGATCTGGCGTTTGCCAACGACCCGGACTACGACCGCCACGGTATCGTCACCCCGGCAGGGCTGATGAACCCGAACCACTACCTGGCTGTTGCAATCAATTATCTCTTCCAGCACCGTCCGCAGTGGGGCAAAGAGGTCGCGGTGGGTAAAACGCTGGTCTCTTCCGCTATGATTGACCGTGTGGTCGACGCGCTGGGTCGCAAGCTGGTGGAAGTGCCGGTGGGCTTTAAGTGGTTTGTTGATGGTCTGCACGACGGCAGCTTCGGCTTTGGCGGTGAAGAGAGCGCGGGGGCATCCTTCCTGCGCTTCGACGGCACCCCATGGTCAACCGATAAAGACGGCATCATCATGTGCCTGCTGGCGGCGGAAATCACCGCGGTCACCGGTAAGAACCCGCAGGAACATTACAACGAGCTGGCGGAACGTTTTGGTGCGCCAAGCTATAACCGTATTCAGGCTAGCGCCACGTCTGCGCAAAAAGCAGCTCTGTCAAAACTCTCTCCGGAGATGGTCAGTGCCAGTACCCTGGCAGGTGACCCGATCACCGCGCGTCTGACGGCGGCGCCGGGTAACGGCGCATCCATCGGCGGCCTGAAAGTGATGACCGAAAACGGCTGGTTCGCCGCGCGTCCATCCGGTACGGAAGATGCGTACAAAATCTATTGCGAAAGTTTCCTCGGCGCTGAGCACCGTCAGCAGATTGAGAAAGAAGCGGTAGAGATTGTCAGCGAAGTGCTGAAAAACGCGTAAGTGCGGTTTGTGTGCCGGGCGGCACTGCGTTTGCCCGGCCTACAACAGCGATCGTAGGCCCGGTAAGCGTTAGCGCCACCGGGCTTTTTTTAGCTATGTTTGTTCTTCAATTCAAATCTCGGCGACACCAGACCGTACAGCGTCCAGCCCATAAAGGTCACCATCGCCCCATACAGCATCGCCTCCTGACCGGACGAGTAGAGCGCATAGAAGCTGTAAATCGCCCCAATCAGCGCCACGATATTGGCCGCCCGGGCTTTGCGCGGATCCACCTTCGCCACCTTCTGAATAATCACCAGCGCCGCCATCGACAGAATGTACGGAATGATGTTCGTCACCACCGCCAGGTTGACCAGCACGTTAAACTGGCTGTTCAGTGACGGGCTGATGGTCATCAGCGACAAACCGCTCTGGAAAATCACAATCGCCAGCATACCCTGCACCGGCGCATCCGCTTTGGTGACGCGGGAGAAGATTTTCGGGAAATAACCTTCGTCAGCGGAAGATTTGAATACCTGGGCGATGGTGAACTGCCAGCCCAGCAGCGAGCCGCAGCAGGACATCACCATCAGTCCCATGATCACTTTCCCTACCTCCGGCGTAAACATCTGCGCAAACGCCAGTCCGAACGGCGCCGTGGAGTTAGCCAGATCCATGTTGGGCACAATTCCCGCAATCACGTTGGTTGAGACGATATAGATCACCGCCGCCCCCAGCGTCCCGCCGAGTACCGCGATCGGCACATTTTTCTCCGGGTTTTCCACCACTTCCGCATTCGCACAGGCCGACTCCAGCCCGAGGAAGGCCCACAGCGTCATGGCGATGGACGATCCCACGGCGGTGAAGAACGGTACGTGATGCGGATTCCAGGAATTGGCGTACAGCGTCGGGCTGAACCAGAACCAGCCGATGATGCACAGGCCGACAACCGGGATGATGACGCCCCAGACGGTGATGCTGCTGAGCTGTCCGGTGATGCGCGCGCCGCCAAAGTTAGCGACGGTGCAGATCCAGAGCACGCCGATGGTCGCCAGCCCAATTTGCACCGGGGTCAGCGTCGCGCCAAACAGCTCTGTGCCGTAACCGACAGCGGAAATGGCAATCGCCACATTGGCGATCAGCAGCGACACGCCATAGGTATAGTTCGCCATAAAGTTACCGGACTTACCAAACGCATATTCGGCATAGCCGCCCATGCCGCCGGACTTGCGGCTGAACATACCGCACTTGGCAAACGCCCACGCCAGCGCCATCGAACCCACGGCGGTAACAAGCCAGGAGATAATCGAAATCGTCCCCACTTCAGCGAGCTTGGTGGGGAGCATGATGATCCCCGAACCCATCATATTCACCATGGTGAGAATAGTGAGTTGCACCACGCCCATCTTGTTGGCCTTACTCATAATTTTTCTCCTTTCAGCAGCGATGGCTGAGCGGCAGGTTGTTTGATGACGTAGCAGCGCACCTGTTTGCGACCGTCACACTCCTCGACGTAAACCCCCTGTAACTCCGGCGCAAAACCCGGCAGCAGATTGATCCCGTCTTCCAGCGCGGCGAAATAGCGCAGCACGGAACCGCCCCAGACTTCTCCCGGCACCACGCACAACACCCCCGGTGGGTAAGGCAGCGCGCCTTCCGCGGCGATACGGCCTTCCGCGTCGCGCAGGGACACCAGCTCGACCTCACCGCGCAGATAGGCATAGTTCGCCTCCTGCGGGTTCATCATGACGCGTGGGAAGTGAGACTTGCGGAACATCTCTTTTTGCAGTTGCTTCACGTTATGGCGGGCGTAGAGGTCATGCATCTCCTGACAAATCTGACGCAGGGTATAATCCGCATAACGTTCCGGATGTTGCTTATAAAGAGAGGGCAGAACCTCTTTCAGCGGCACATCGCTCTGGAGCAGTTTTTCGAAGCGCACCAGCTGGGCGACGAGCTGCTGCAATTTGCCCATGTCCTCCGCCGGGGTGAGCAGGAACAGAATGGAATTGAGGTCGCATTTTTCCGGCACGATACCGTTTTCACGCAGGAAGTTGGCGAGGATGGTGGCGGGCACGCCGAAATCATCGTACTCACCGGTGCGGGCGTTGATGCCCGGCGTAGTCAGCAGCAGTTTGCAGGGATCGATAAAATACTGATGCTCGGCATATCCCTCAAAGGCGTGCCAGCGTTCGCCCGGAACGAAATGGAAGAAGCGCAGATCGGTAGCAATCTCTGCCGTATCCCAGCTTTCCCATGGACGGCCATCCACCGTCTCCGGCACGAACGGACGAATAAACTGACAGTTCTGAAGGATCAGTTTCCGCGCTTCAATACCCGTCACCACGCAGTCCATCCACATGTTGCGCCCACTTTGCCCCTCGTGCATGCGGGCGTTGATATCCAGGGCGGCAAACAGCGGATAAAACGGGCTGGTGGAGGCGTGCATCATAAAGGCGTTGTTGAGGCGTTTATGCGGGACATAGCGCGGCTGGCCTTTTATGTGGCTGTCCTTCTTATGGATTTGCGAGGTTTGCGAGAAGCCCGCCTGCTGCTTATGCACCGACTGGGTCACCAGAATGCCCGGATCGTTTTCGTTCAGCTCCAGCAGCAGCGGCGAGCAGTCGGCCATCATCGGGATAAACTGCTCGTAACCCACCCAGGCGGAGTCAAACAGAATGTAATCGCACAGGTGACCAATCTTATCCACCACCTGACGGGCGTTATAAATGGTACCGTCGTAGGTGCCCAGCTGGATCACCGCCAGACGGAACGGACGTTCATCCCGCGCACGGCCAGGCGCGACCTCTGACACCAGCTCCCGCAGGTAGCTCTCGTCGAAACAGTGTGCGTCGATACCGCCGATAAATCCGTACGGGTTGCGCGCCGTTTCCAGATACACCGGCGTCGCGCCCGCCTGTAACAGCGCCCCGTGGTGATTAGATTTATGGTTATTGCGATCGAACAGCACCAGATCGCCTGGCGTGAGCAGGGCATTGAGCACCACCTTGTTGGAAGAGGAGGTGCCGTTCAGCACGAAGTAGGTTTTATCCGCATTAAAGACTTTTGCCGCATGCTGCTGGGCGATGCATGGCGCGCCTTCGTGGATCAGCAGATCGCCCATTGCCACGTCGGCATTGCACAGATCGGCGCGGAAAAGCGTTTCGCCAAAGAAATCGACAAACTGGTTTCCGGCCGGATGGCGGCGGAAGAACTGGCCTCCCTGATGTCCGGGGCAGTCAAACGCGCTGTTCCCCTGCTGGACGTAATCGACCAGCGCGCGGAAGAACGGCGGGCGGAGCTGGGTTTCGTACTTCTGCGCAGCCGCTTCAAGCTGGCGTCCGTAGTACGCATTGCTGGTGTCGGAGTACTCAAAAACGCCGTGAATACGCGACAGAAATTCAGCCGGAACCCTTTCTTCTTTATGCGTGGCAATAAACACCGGGATGCCGAATCCCGTGGCTTCTATTTCTTCTATGGCGCCATTGAAAATATCGCTGACGGCCAGAACCACGGCTGCCACATCAATATAATCTGATGCGGTGATATCCACGATGTCGCGCGAAGTGGTAAAGCATTCAGGGCAGGCACGGCTGACGGCAATTTTTAACGTTTTCATCTTTATCTCTTTATTTCAGGCAATATGGGGCCCTCGACTTCTTGCGGTAAAGAAATCGATTATTTCCGGAAAAAAAAGCAAAGCGTGTCCGCTGATACGAAATCAGTTAATTGCTTTTTTGCTGAGTAGAATTCAGTCCGCCCGGTTGCGGAGAATCTGAATCACAAGGAATGAGCGCAGGTGTTCACAGGCAACAGCCTGTAAAATAGCGTTTTTCAGGATAACCTGTAAGCAGATGCGCCAGAAGTCGAAGGACTACCGGGCG
Organism: Enterobacter cloacae complex sp. ECL72; assembly: GCF_019056635.1. NCBI lineage: Bacteria > Pseudomonadati > Pseudomonadota > Gammaproteobacteria > Enterobacterales > Enterobacteriaceae > Enterobacter > Enterobacter cloacae complex sp. ECL72. The sequence goes on from NZ_CP077659.1 coordinate 832,956, forward strand.
TTAAAGAGATGAAAGTCAAAACAGTTACGGTGGGCAAACATCATGATATGTGTTGTCCGCCTTATATGGGGCATTAAACGATTATTGTTTTCCATGTTCAGTTTCCTTTCAGTAATTGAAAGCATGGTCATTTTATCCAGGAGAAAGGGATTAACTGTGAAACAGATCACCAATAACCGATCATTTCAGAAATAATTAGTCGTTTTGAGTGAATAACGCAGATCAAAATGCTGTTTTGTTGGTTCGGTGTTAAATTGATGTTTTAATTGTGTTTAAAGAGGGCGGGTATAGCTATGAAAATAAACTCATCGTTATTTTCATAGCTATATTAAGGCTGGTATGTTTTTTATTTAAAATTAAAGTGAATACTTATTCAGATCATAAACCGATATCCGATACCGGTTTCTGTTAATAAATGACGAGGACGCGCGGGATCGGCTTCAAGTTTCTGGCGAAGGTGTCCCATATAAATGCGTAAATAGTGACTATGCTCGACAGCATTCGGTCCCCAGACCTGGCTTAACAGCTGTCGCTGCGTTAACACTTTTCCGTGGTTATTGAGCAGCACGGCCAGCAGACGAAATTCGATAGGCGTAAGGTGGATCTCTTCTTCCCCACGCACGATGCGGCGGGCGGCAAGATCGACGCGGATATCGCCAAAGGCGTACACCGGATCGGAAGGGGACGTGGCACTGTGTCGACGCAGCGCCACACGAAGCCGGGCCTGTAACTCGCCAATGCCAAACGGTTTGATCAGATAATCATCCGCTCCGGCATCCAGCGCGGCGATTTTATCCGTCTCTTCGGTGCGGGCAGAGAGCACCAGAATGGGCATCTGGCTCCACTGACGCACCTCACGAATAAAATCGATGCCGTCGCCATCCGGAAGTCCCAGATCCAGGATCACCAGATCTGGCTTGCGGGTGGCGGCTTCAATTAACCCCCGTTGAAGCGTACCGGCTTCATGCACGCGCAAGCCGTCGCCTTCCAGCGCGGTACGCAGAAATCGGCTGATAGCGAGCTCATCTTCAACAATCAGAACGTTAATCACAAATCCTCTGGTAATTCATCAAGTTCTGGTGGGGTTTCAAGAGGAAGTGTAACACAAAAGCGTGCCCCACCTTCCGGGCGGTTCTCTGCGGAAATGGTGCCACCATGCACGTCGACAATCGCCTGGCAGATCGCCAGACCCAGCCCAACGCCCGGAATGGCGGATTCCTTATTACCGCGCGCAAATTTTTCGAATATGGCGCGCTCCTGACCGGCCGGAATACCCGGCCCGTTATCCCAGACGTCGAGCCGCAGCACACGTTTATCCACCCTGGCAGCAATCCCCAGCCGGGCCTTTGTCCCGGCGTATTTAGCCGCGTTTTCCAGCAGATTAATCAGCACGCGCTCAAACAGCGGGCCATCCACATGGATTAACGTCAGGGGTTCCGGCATGTCCAGCTCAATATGTCGCCCGCCGAGACCCGGCTCCAGCATCTTCAGCGCACTGCCGACAACCTCCTCAAGGGTGAGCCACTCTTTTTTGAGGTTAAACCCGCCGGACTGAATGCGCGCCATGTCCAGCAGGTTGTTCACCAGGCGCGTGGTATTCAGCACGTGCTGGCGAATTTCGCTGGCCTGCATCGCGTGCTTTGATCCTTCCGCTGCCAGATCCAGCGTCAGAATTTCGGACTGGCCAAACAGCACGGTAAGCGGGGTGCGCAAATCGTGAGACAGCGCTGCCAGCAGCGAATTGCGAATACTTTCGCGCTCGCTTGCCAGCCGCGCCTGCTCTTCGCTGGCGGTGAGCGCCAGCCGTTCAAGGGCGCTGGCGACCAGCAGGGTGAAGGTTTCCAGCAGGCGCTGCTGCTCTGGGATCATCAGCTGACGCAGGTTAGACGGCTCGACGATGACCAGCCCGTGATTCTTATCCGCGCTGCGCAGCGGCAGGATCTGGTAAGGCACGCCGGGCAGCGTGTCGGTGCCGGCGCCGGCAGGTAACCCCTTATCGAAACTCCAGCGGGCAATCGCTTCATCCCAGGGCGTCATCCCCGAAGGGGAGGTCAGCGGGCGAAGGCGCCCCTGTTCGTCGGGGAGCAAAATCAGGTTACTGGCATGAAAGGTCGAACGGATAAACTGCTCGCTGGTCTGCACGATATCCCGCTGCGTGCGGCCAACCGCCAGCGATTTTGACATTTCATACAGATGGCGCGTGCGCTGCTCGCGATAGCGGGCAATGCGTGCCTGGTAGCGTACGCCTGCCGTCAGATTCCCGATCACCAGCCCGACGGTAAGCATCACGGCAAAGGTCAGAATGTACTGCACGTCCGAGACAGCAAGCGTCCCGCGCGGAGCGATAAAAAAAAGGTCGAAGCTGATGACGTTGATCACCGTTGCCAGCACCGACGGCCAGCGGCCATAAAAGAGCGCGACCACAACGACGCCGAGCAGATAAATCATGACCAGATTGGCGGCGTCGAAGGCGATGAGCCACTGGCTGGCAATCACCGTAATCAGGGCGCAAAGGACCACGGCCACCAGGCAACCCCGGATCTGAATGCGCCATTTATCGCCAAAGGTGCGAGCATCCGGCGTACGGTTGGGCAGAGGGGCGGGCTTGTCATCCAGCGCGACGATGACTAAATCAAGATCCGGCGCGCGGCGGGCCAGCCTGTCGGCAAAAGATTCGCGGCTAAACCAGCGGCGATGCTGTCGACGTCCAATGACAATCTTGCCCAGGTTGTGCTCGCGCGCGTAGCGCAGAATGGCTTTATCTTCCTGCGGTTCGGAAAGGGTGGCGGTTTCGGCACCCAGCTCCTGCGCCAGCCGCAGCGCGCTCAAAATGGCGCGACGCTGATTTTCTGGCAGGCCATGCAGCTGCGGCGTTTCGACGTAGACCGCGTGCCAGACGCTGCCAAATTTCGCTGCCAGCCGGGCGGCGGTGCGAACCAGTTTTTCGTTGCCGCTGCCGTGACCAATGCATAACAGAATGGCGTCCCGCGTGTGCCAGACGCGCTCTTGTCCCTGTAGGTCTCGCCAGGCGCGCATCTGGTCATCAACGCGATCGGCGGTGCGGCGCAGGGCCAGCTCGCGCAGGGCAATCAGGTTTCCTTTGCGGAAAAAATGTTCGATGGCGCGTTCGGCCTGGCCGGCAATATACACTTTGCCTTCGTGCAGGCGCTGGCGTAGATCGTCCGGCGGCAGGTCAACCAGTACGACTTCATCGGCAGAATCAAAAAACGGATCGGGGACGGTTTCCCGCACCTGGATACCGGTTACGCCGCTCACTACGTCGTTCAGGCTTTCCAGATGCTGAACATTCACCGTGGTGAAGACGTTAATGCCTGCCTCAAGCAGCTCCTCAACATCCTGCCAGCGCTTCGGATGGCGGGAGCCTGGCGCATTGCTGTGCGCCAGTTCGTCCATCAGGATCAGGGCAGGGCGGCGGGCGAGGGCGGCATCAAGATCAAACTCCGTGACCAGCCGCCCGCGATGGCTGATACGCTGGGGCGGCTGCGTCGCCAGCCCCTTCAGCAGCGCAGCCGTCTCTTTGCGACCGTGGGTTTCCACCACGCCGATGAGAATATCAAGCCCCTGCGCCCGAAGCCGCTGGGCTTCCGTCAGCATGGCGAAGGTTTTCCCGACGCCCGCGCAGGCGCCGAAGAAAATTTTCAGCTTGCCGCGGTGGGCTTCAGCCGTCTGTTCAAGCAGCCTGTCCGGATCCGGGCGCATGGGCTCGTCGGTCATTTAGTTCTTCCTTAGCGCGTCCAGCGCCAGATTCAGCTCAACAATGTTCACTACCGGCATGCCGATGAAGCTGACCAGCGGCTTTTGCGTATGTTCTGCGACCAGCTGGCTCACCTGCTCGACGGTCAGCTGACGGGCGGCTGCCACGCGTGGGATCTGCCACACCACCGCATCCGGCGTCAGGCTGTAATCCAGCCCGCTCGCGGAAGCGGTGATCAGCTCAACCGGCACCTCACGGCTGGCCTGCGGATTCGCGGCGCGCAGGGCGGCAACGCGTTCAGCAACGGCTTTGTCCAGGTCAGGATTACTGCCAGCCAGATTGCTGCCGCCGGAGGCCATTGGATTATACGGGCTTTCCGCAGTGGCGGAAGGGCGTCCCTGGAAGTAGCGCGGGTCCGTAAAGTTCTGCCCAATCAGACGCGAGCCGCGGTTTTCACCGTTCTGGATAATCAGCGAGCCGTTGGCCTGATCTTTAAACCACCACTGGCCCAGCGCGGTAGTCATCAGCGGGTAAAGCCCGCCGGTAATCAGAGACAGCAGAATAAACAACAGTATAGCGGGACGTAACATCGTCATTGGATCCACCTTTTAAACCAGCCCGAACAGCGTTAACAGCATGTCGATAACCTTGATCCCAATAAAGGGCACCACCAGCCCACCCAGACCGTAAATCCACAGGTTACGGCGCAGCATGGCGGCGGCCGTCAGCGGCTTATAGCTCACCCCTTTCAGCGCCAGCGGAATAAGAAAGACAATAATCAGCGCGTTGAAGATCACCGCGCTCAAAATGGCCGAGGCCGGAGAGTGCAGGTGCATCACGTTCAGGGCATTCAACTGCGGGTAGGTTGCCGCAAAAGCCGCCGGAATGATGGCGAAATACTTCGCCACGTCGTTGGCGATACTGAACGTGGTCAGCGAGCCGCGCGTCATCAGCATCTGCTTCCCGATATGTACCACTTCGATCAGCTTGGTCGGGTTCGAGTCGAGATCCACCATGTTGCCCGCCTCTTTTGCCGCCTGGGTACCGGAGTTCATCGCCACCGCCACGTCGGCCTGCGCCAGCGCCGGGGCGTCGTTGGTGCCGTCGCCGGTCATCGCCACCAGACGGCCTTCCGCCTGATACTGGCGAATGAGTGCCAGCTTCGCTTCCGGCGTCGCTTCGGAAAGGAAATCATCCACGCCCGCTTCGGCGGCAATGGCCGCCGCAGTCAGACGGTTATCCCCGGTGATCATCACTGTTTTAATGCCCATCTTACGCATCTGGGCGAAACGCTCTTTAATACCGCCTTTAACGATATCCTTCAGGGCGATAACCCCCAGAACGCTTGCACCTTCCGCCACCACCAGCGGGGTTGCTCCCTGACGCGCCACGCTTTCCACCAGGTGGTCGACTTCCGGGGGGAAGTGTCCATTATTGGCTTCAATATGACGGCGAATGGCATCAACGGACCCTTTACGGATCATCCGGTCCTGAATGTTAATTCCGCTCATTCGGGTTTGCGCTGTGAAGGGCACGAACGTGGCGTGCAGGCTCTGAACGTCGCGCTGGCGCAGGTTAAAGCGCTGCTTGGCGAGGATCACGATACTGCGGCCTTCCGGCGTTTCATCGGCCAGCGAGGAAAGCTGCGCCGCGTCAGCCAGCGTTTTTTCATCCACGCCGGGAGCAGGTAGAAAGTCAGAGGCCTGACGATTGCCCAGGGTGATGGTCCCGGTTTTATCCAGCAGCAGCACGTCTACGTCACCCGCCGCTTCAACGGCGCGTCCGCTGGTGGCGATGACGTTCGCGCCCAGCATCCGGCTCATCCCCGCCACGCCAATCGCGGAAAGCAGGCCGCCGATAGTGGTGGGGATCAGACAGACGAGCAGGGCGATCAGTACGGTGATGCTAACCGCTGTACCGCCGTAGGCGGAGAAGGGCCACAGGGTCGCCGTTGCCAGCAGGAAGACAATGGTGAGCGCCACCAGCAGAATGGTCAGGGCGATCTCGTTCGGCGTTTTACGACGCTGTGCGCCTTCCACCATGGCGATCATCCGGTCGAGAAAGGTTTCGCCCGGGTTAACGCTGCACTGGATCACCAGCCAGTCGGAAAGAATGCGCGTTCCGCCGGTAACTGAGGCGAAATCTCCGCCCGACTCACGGATCACCGGTGCGGATTCCCCGGTAATGGCGCTTTCGTCTACCGACGCGCCGCCCTCGATCACCTCACCGTCGCAGGGGATGATGTCGCCAGCTTCCACCAGCACCACGTCACCTTTGCGCAGTTCATCCGCCGGAACGTGGTCCATCTGCGCGCCGTATTTAGGTTCGCGTAATTTGCGCGCAAAGGCGGTTTTTTTTACCCCTTTCAGGCTGTTGGCCTGCGCCTTACTGCGGCCTTCCGCCAGCGCTTCGGCAAAGTTGGCGAACAGCACGGTAAACCACAGCCACAGGCTGATGGCGCCGGTAAAGGTTGCATTCCCTGAAAGCTGTCCCGTTCCCATGGCAATCGCCAGTGCGGTGGTGAGTAAACTTCCAGTCCAGACAATAAACATCACCGGGTTGTGCCACTGCACGCGCGGGCTCAGTTTTTTTACCGCATCCATGAGGGCCTGACGAACTAACGTCGGTTCGAGCAGGGCCAGTTGTTTACGACTCATGACAAATTCTCCGCAAAATCAGCGTAAAGAGAGATATTCCGCAACCGGGCCTAACGCGAGGGCGGGGATAAAGGTCAGGGCACCCACCAGCAAAACGGTGCCAATCAGCAGGCCGACGAACAGCGCGCCGTGAGTCGGTAACGTACCGGTGGTGGTCGGCTGGATCTTCTTATTCACCAGTGTTCCAGCGATCGCCATGACGGGAATAATCACGCCGAAACGTCCGATGAACATGCAGAACGCCAGCAAACAGTTCCAGAACGGCGAGTTGGCGCTTAATCCTGCAAAGGCGCTGCCGTTGTTGTTGGCGGCAGACGAAACGGCGTAAAGCACTTCGCTAAAGCCGTGAATGCCCGTGTTAAAGATGCCGTTGCGCCCGGCGTCGGTCATCAGCGCCAGCGCGGTACCGAGCAGCACAAGGGTGGGGGTGACCAGAATTGCCAGCGCGGTTAATTTCATTTCGCGGACGTCGATTTTTTTGCCGAGATACTCCGGCGTGCGACCGATCATTAGCCCGGCGATAAACACGGCGAGCAGAACGAACAACAGCATGCCGTACAGCCCCGAACCGACCCCACCGAAAACTACCTCGCCAATCTGCATCAGCCACATCGGGATCATGCCGCCGAGCGCGGTAAAAGAGTCGTGCATGGCGTTCACTGCCCCGCAGGAGGCCGCCGTGGTGACCACCGCATAGAGGCTGCTGGCAAGAATGCCGAAGCGGCTCTCTTTGCCTTCCAGGTTGATATTGCTGTTAGCCCCCAGCTGCATGAAGTGGCTGTTGCCGTTCCATTCGGCCCACATCACCAGTGCTACGCAGACCACGAAGATCAACGACATCGCCCACAGCAGCGTACGTCCCTGGCGGCGATCGTTAACCACATCGCCAAAGGCGAAGCAGAGCGCGGCGGGGATCAGGAAGATCGCCAGCATCTGTACAAAATTGGTTAATGCCGTTGGGTTTTCAAACGGATGCGATGAGTTGGCGTTGAAGAAGCCGCCGCCGTTGGTGCCCAGCATCTTGATCGCTTCCTGCGACGCCACCGGCCCCATAGGAAGGAGTTCCCTGGCCCCTTCAAGCGAGGTGTAAGGGGTATAAGGCAGCAGGTTTTGCAGAGTGCCTTGCTGAATAAAGAACAGGGCAATAATCAGCGCAACAGGCACCAGGATCCAAAGGGTGATGCGCGTGACATCAACCCAGGCGTTGCCGAGGGTGCTGACATTCTGACGGGCAAACGCGCGCGTCAGGGCGAAGATCACCGCGATACCGCTGGCCGCAGAAAGAAAGTTTTGCACGGTTAACCCGGCCATCTGGCTGAAGTAGCTGAGCGTGGTTTCACCAGCGTAAGACTGCCAGTTGGTGTTGGTGACAAAGCTGACCGCCGTGTTCAGCGCCAGATGCCAGGATAAACCCGGTAACTGCTGCGGGTTCAACGGCAGACTGCCCTGGAGCATCAGCAGCGTAAAGAGGGCAATAAGCCCCAGGATATTCAGAAGCAGTATCGCCATTAGGTACTGGCGCCAGTTCATTTCCCGATCGCTGATACCTGAAATGCGCCAGAGCACGTTTTCAATATTTCGCGTGCCCGGCAATGGCACGTTGTTTATCAGACGCGCCAGCGCTGTTCCCAGCGGCCTGGCGAGCACAAACAGCACCAGTAAAAAGCTGGCAATAAGCAAAAACGCCTGAGCAGCCATCAGAATGCCTCCGCATTAATCAGGGCATAAATCAGATAACCCAATAACAGGAACACCAGCACGATGCCGGCAATCAGACCTGCACTCACAATCCACCTCCGGGTGACTTTTGTTGTTGTACAAACGGTAGGATTTATGGCGCAAAGATTTCGCAAAAATCAGAAGGGCAGGTGTAAAAAAAGTATAAAAAGGGAAAGACCACAATTTAACTATTGGTAAGTAAATCGTTAACTTTTTTGTAACTTAATTACAGGCGGGAATGTAAATATTCACGAAATGAATGAAAATAAGTGGTCGGATGAGTAGTAAAATTACAAACAAAGCGGTATTATTTTAACCAGGTCACAGATTTCACATTTTCCGGAGACGGTTTCCGGCCAACTACAGGGGAGAAAATTATGGATCTTTATAAAGAGTTTCCGGCTCATATCATTTTCATGCGTCGCACTTTCGCCGTAGTGGCTGGCGTGCTGGCCCTGCCGGTGATGCTGTTCTGGAAAGATCGCGCACGTTTCTACAGTTACCTGCACCGCGTCTGGGCGAAAACCAGCGAGAAGCCGGTGTGGATGGATCAGGCCGAGAAAGCGACCTGCGATTTCTACTGATACGGTGTGACATCGTAGCCATAAAAAAACCGCCTACAGCAATGTGGCGGTTTTTTTGTCCCTCGGGATTCGCGGTCCGTTGGGTAGTTTTCAAGCTCTCACACAGAGGCTTACAAGCATACTTCTGCTGGTTTAATAAGCAAACGCTTCACTCCTAAATAAATTCTTAAAAACAGGTTCAATGGATGACGTTTTGCTCACGTGATGCCTACTATGCAGCGTCCCTTTCCGCCATCTCGCAAATGGGCACCGGTCCCGGGAAAGGTGTTACCACAACCGTGAGTCAGGCTCCACACAGAGCTTGTGTCCACCGATTTATCACCGGTGGTGATAGGTGGAGCGGTTAGCAGCAGGGACCGCATAGTGAAACGCTATTTATGCATCGCGTTCATTGTCGCCAGCGCACTCGTTGTAAAGAGTGATAAACCGGATGTGTTTATTGCCTTTACCCTGATAGCGCAGGACAAGTAGCGTTAAGGCCGCCTCGGGCGGCCTTTTTTATTTCATCCCGTCTACACTTCATGGCAAAGTAGTTCAATGCATGCCTTTTTCCTTTTACGGCATGCCCTTACGGACATAATGGACAATTGCCTGGAGTTTTATGCCCACCCATCTGGTTTGGTTTCGCGCGGATTTACGCATTCACGACAACTTCGCTCTCGCGGCGGCCTGCCGCGCTAAAGACGCGAATGTGCTGGCCCTGTTTATCGCCACGCCTGAACAGTGGCGGCAGCACGACATGGCGCCCCGGCAAGCGGCACTACTCAGCGCGTATCTGAATGACCTGCAACATTCACTGGCTGAAAAAGGCATTCCGCTGATCTATAAAGAGGCCCATGATTTTGCCGCGCAGCGCCAGACGGTGCAGGCAATCTGCCAGCAGCACGCAGTAACGCATCTTTATTACAACTATCAGTATGAATTCAACGAGCAACAGCGGGATCGTCAGCTGGAGAAAACCCTTGCGGGCGTGGTCTGTGAAGGCTTTGATGACAGCGTGATGCTCGCGCCGGGCAGCGTAATGACCGGTAGCCACGAAATGTATAAAGTTTTCACGCCGTTTAAAAATGCCTTTATCAAACGCCTGAAAGAGGGACTACCTGAGTGCGTTACCGCCCCGACCGTGAGAGGGGAAACGATAACGGATCTGCCGGCGATCAGGCTGAATTATCCCCAGCAGTCGTTCGATGAAACAGTATTCCCCGCCAGTGAGAAAGCAGCTATTGACCGGTTGCGTCAGTTCTGCACGCAGGGGGCGGCAGAGTACGAGGCGCGTCGGGATTTTCCAGCGACTGAAGGCACCAGCCGCTTGTCGGCCTGTTTAGCGCTGGGCGCGCTCTCTCCGCGCCAGTGTTTACATCGCCTGCTGGCGGAACAGCCTCAGGCCTTAGACGGGGGGGCGGGCGCAGTGTGGCTGAACGAACTGATCTGGCGTGAGTTTTATCGCCATCTGATGACGTATCATCCTGATTTGTGTAAACATCGGCCCTTTATTCGTTGGACCGAACAGGTACAGTGGCAGTCGAATGAGAAGCTGCTTAAAGCATGGCAGCGTGGGCTCACCGGCTTCCCGATTGTTGATGCGGCTATGCGGCAGCTCAATGAAACCGGGTGGATGCATAACCGCCTGCGTATGATTACCGCCAGCTTCCTGGTGAAGGATCTGCTTATCGACTGGCGAACCGGAGAGCGTTATTTTATCTCTCAGCTGATCGATGGCGATCTGGCGGCGAATAACGGCGGCTGGCAGTGGGCGGCCTCCACCGGAACGGATGCGGCTCCCTATTTTCGGATCTTCAATCCGACCACGCAGGGACAACGATTTGACGCCGACGGCGAGTTTATCCGTCGCTGGCTGCCTGAGCTAAAGGATGTCCCGGCCAAAGCCATTCATGAGCCCTGGGTATGGGCGGATAAACAGCGTGTTACCCTGAACTATCCCCGTCCCATTGTCGACCATAAACAGGCGCGCGTCGCCACGCTGGCGGCGTACGAAGCCGCCCGAAAAGTTTGAGAGAATGATGATGAAAAACAGTGAACTGGAACGCCTGATTAACGAAAAACTCAACACGGCTTCGTTTAGCGACTACGGCCCGAATGGCTTGCAGGTGGAGGGGCGCGAGGCGGTGCAAAAAATCATCACCGGCGTGACGGCAAGCCAGGCGCTGCTGGATGAGGCGGTGCGTCAGGAAGCCGATGCGGTGATTGTCCACCACGGTTATTTCTGGAAAAACGAATCACCGATTATTCGCGGCATGAAGCGCAACCGACTCAAAACGCTGCTGGCGAATGACATCAATCTGTACGGCTATCACCTGCCGCTCGATGCGCATCCTGAACTGGGAAATAACGTTCAGCTTGCGCAGCTGCTGGGGATTACCGTGATGGGCGAAATTGAACCTCTGGTGCCGTGGGGCGAACTGTCGATGCCGGTTCCGGGTCTGGAGCTGGCTTCGTGGATCGAAGCGCGCCTGGGGCGTCGTCCGCTGTGGTGCGGCGACACCGGGCCGGATACCGTGAAGCGCGTGGCATGGTGCACCGGCGGCGGCCAGGGCTTTATTGACAGCGCGGCGCGTTTTGGTGTCGACGCCTTCATTACCGGCGAAGTCTCCGAGCAGACCATTCACTCAGCCCGTGAACAAGGCCTGCATTTTTACGCGGCGGGCCATCACGCCACCGAGCGTGGCGGCATCCGCGCCCTCAGCGAGTGGCTGACGGAAAATACCGATCTGGATGTGACGTTTATTGATATCCCTAATCCGGCCTGATGAGAGGTAGTTAAGTGCAGCGAGCGCGTTGTTATCTTCTGGGTGAAACCGCGGTAGTTCTGGAGCTTGAGCCTCCGGTGACGCTTGCCACGCAAAAGCGTATCTGGCGTCTGGCTCAGCGACTGCCCGAGCTACCCGGCGTGGTTGAAGCTATTCCGGGTATGAATAATATCACCGTGGTGCTGCGTGATCCGCACACGGGGGCGCTGGATGCCATTGAGCGTCTGCAACGCTGGTGGGAGGAGAGCGAGGCGCTGGAGCCGGAATCGCGGACGATTGAGATCCCGGTTGTCTATGGCGGCAAGGGAGGTCCCGACCTTGGCGTGGTGGCCGAACACTGTGGATTAACGGAGAAGCAGGTTGTGGAGCTGCATAGCTCAGTCGACTATGTTGTCTGGTTTTTGGGATTTCAGCCGGGTTTCCCCTATCTGGGCGGGTTATCGCCCCAGCTGCATACGCCGCGCCGGGCTGAGCCGCGCCTGAGCGTACCGGCGGGCAGCGTGGCGATTGGTGGCGAGCAAACGGGAATTTATCCGCTCGCCTCACCGGGAGGCTGGCAGCTGATTGGGCACACGTCCACGCCGTTATTTGAACCAGGCCAGGACGCGCCCATACTCCTGCGTCCGGGGGATACCCTGCGCTTTATCCCGCAGAAGGAGGGGGTATGTTAACGCTTATTCGCGCAGGGCTTTACACCTCGGTACAGGATGCCGGGCGTTTTGGGTTGCGTCAGTCGGGCGTAAGCTACTGCGGTGCGCTCGATCGCCCTTCGCTGGAGATTGCCAACCTGCTGGTAGGTAACGCAGGCAGCACGGCGGCGTTAGAAATTACGCTGGGTCAGTGCGTGATTGAGTTTGGTCAGGAAACCTGGTTTGCCTTAACCGGCGCGGGCTGTGACGCGATGCTGGACGGCAAAGCGGTGTGGACCGGCTGGCGCCTGCGGGCGAAGGCCGGGCAGCGTCTGACGCTCAAGCGTCCTCTGCACGGCGTGCGCAGCTATCTTGCGGTGGCGGGGGGGATCGACGTGCCGGAGGTGTTGGGCTCATCCAGCACCGACCAGAAAGCGGGAATGGGCGGCCATGAAGGACGGCTGCTGCGTGACGGCGATCGTCTGCGGATAAAGACCTCAACGCGCCATTTCACCACCACGCAGGGCGTGAAACAGCTGCTGTGGGGGAACGTGATCCGCGCCTTACCAGGACCGGAATACCATGAGTTTGATGAAGCCGCGAAAGAGTCTTTCTGGCGCTCGCCGTGGAAGATCAGCCCGCAGAGTAACCGCATGGGTTACCGGCTTCAGGGGCAGCCGCTGACCCGCACGACTGACCGGGAACTGCTTTCCCATGGTCTGTTGCCCGGGGTGATTCAGGTGCCGGGCAACGGGCAGCCCATCGTACTGATGAACGATGCGCAAACCACGGGGGGATATCCGCGTATTGCCTGCATTATCGAAGCGGATCGCTACCATCTGGCGCAAATTCCTCTAGGTCAGCCCATTCATTTTGTGCAGTGTTCGCTGGAGGAGGCGCTGAAAGCCCGGCAGGATCAGCAGCGTTATCTCGATCAGCTGGCGTGGAGGCTCGATGGTAAAGATTGATTTAAACGCCGATCTGGGGGAGGGCAGCAGCGCCGATGCGGCGCTGATGACGCTGGTCTCCTCGGTGAACATCGCCTGCGGGTTTCATGCCGGCGATGCGCAGACCATGCTGGCGAGCGTGCGCAATGCCATGAAAAACCGCGTGGCGATTGGCGCTCACCCCAGCTTTCCCGACCGGGAAAACTTTGGTCGCACGGTGATGGTTCTGCCGCCTGAGACGGTTTACGCGCAAATGCTCTACCAGATCGGCGCCCTGGAGGCGATAGTGCGCGCTGAGAATGGCGTGTTGCGCCACGTCAAGCCGCACGGCATGCTCTATAACCAGGCGGCGAAAGATCCGGTGCTGGCAGACGCCATTGCCCGCGCGGTGCGGGACTGTAATCCGCAACTGATTCTGGTAGGCCTGGCGGGCAGCGAGCTTATTCGTGCCGGAGAACGGCTGGGGCTGACTACGCGGCAGGAAGTGTTTGCCGATCGGGGATACCTGCCGGACGGTAGTCTGGTTCCGCGTACGCAGGCCGGTGCGCTGATCACCGACGAAGGTAAAGCACTGGCGCAGACGCTGGAGATGGTGCGCTTCGGGCGAGTAACCTCAACGGAGGGGACAACGGCAAACGTTCAGGCTGATACGGTGTGCTTACACGGTGACGGCGAGCATGCGCTCCAGTTTGCGCGACGCCTGCGGGCGGCGTTCTCGGAAGAGGGCATTGTTGTCAGCGCAGAATAATCATGAAAGGACAATAACATGCCAGAAGGTCCGGAGATCCGCCGCGCGGCGGATAGCCTGGAGGCGGCGATAAAGGGCAAACCTCTGACACACGTCTGGTTTGCCTTTCCTCAACTCAAGCCGTTTGAATCGCAGCTGGTGGGGCAGACGGTGACCCACATTGAAACGCGCGGCAAGGCGTTACTCACCCACTTTTCCCATAACCTGACGTTATACAGCCATAATCAGCTTTACGGTGTCTGGCGGGTGGTGGAGGCGGACGAGCAGCCGCAAACGACCCGCGTGCTGCGCGTGCGGCTACAAACGGCGGATAAGGCGATCCTGCTTTACAGCGCCTCTGATATCGAAATGTTAACGCCGGAGCAGCTGCTGACGCATCCGTTCTTACAGCGGGTCGGGCCGGACGTGCTCGACATGCGTCTGACGGCAAGCGATGTGAAAGCCCGGTTGTTATCCGCCACATTCCGCAACCGGCAGTTTTCCGGGCTGTTGCTCGATCAGGCATTTCTGGCGGGGCTGGGAAACTACCTGCGGGTGGAGATCCTCTGGGAAGTGGGGCTGGCGCCGCAGCGCAAAGCGTCGCAGCTGAGCGATGAACAGCTGGAGGCGCTGTCGCACGCGTTACTGGATCTTCCACGGCTGTCGTACAACACGCGCGGCGTGGTGGATGAGAACAAGCATCACGGGGCGCTGTTCCGCTTCAGGGTGTTTCATCGGGCAGGTAAAAAGTGTGAGCGGTGCGGCGGGGTGATTGAGAAGGCGACGATCTCTTCCAGGCCGTTTTACTGGTGTCCTGGGTGCCAGATGTAAAAAAGCCGGGTGGTGGCTACGCCTTACCCGGCCTACATCTCGCACTTGTAGGCCCGGCAAGCGAAGCGCCGCCGGGCGTGTTTTTTAGCGCTTAATGTCAGACTTAAAATCACGCTGCTCGTAGCCGGTATACAGCTGACGAGGACGGGCGATCTTCATGCCTTCGCTGTGCATTTCGTTCCAGTGCGCAATCCAGCCCACGGTACGGGCCATGGCGAAGATTACGGTGAACATGGAAGACGGAATACCCATCGCTTTCAGAATAATGCCAGAGTAGAAATCGACGTTCGGGTAGAGTTTCTTCTCGATGAAGTACGGGTCGTTCAGCGCGATGTGTTCCAGCTCCATCGCCACTTCCAGCAGATCATCTTTCGTTCCCAGCTCTTTCAGCACTTCGTGGCAGGTTTCACGCATGACGGTCGCGCGCGGGTCGTAGTTTTTGTAAACGCGGTGACCGAAGCCCATCAGGCGGAAAGAATCATTCTTGTCTTTCGCGCGACGCACGAACTCAGGAATGTGCTCAACGGAGCTGATCTCTTCCAGCATCTTCAGTGCCGCTTCGTTCGCGCCGCCGTGCGCCGGTCCCCACAGGGAGGCGATGCCCGCAGCGATACAGGCGAACGGGTTCGCGCCGGAAGAGCCCGCGGTACGGACGGTAGAGGTCGAGGCGTTTTGTTCGTGGTCAGCGTGCAGGATCAGAATACGGTCCATCGCGCGTTCCAGCACCGGGTTCACTTCGTACTCTTCGCACGGCGTGGAGAACATCATACGCAGGAAGTTACCCGCGTAGGAGAGGTCGTTGCGTGGGTACACAAACGGCTGACCGATAGAGTATTTGTAACACATCGCCGCCATGGTAGGCATTTTAGACAGCAGACGGAACGCCGCGATATCACGGTGACGTGGGTTATTCACGTCCAGAGAATCGTGGTAGAACGCCGCCAGCGCACCGGTAATACCGCACATGACCGCCATCGGATGAGAGTCACGACGGAACGCATGGAACAGACGGGTAATCTGCTCATGGATCATGGTGTGACGGGTCACGGTGGTTTTAAATTCATCGTACTGGGCCTGCGTCGGTTTTTCGCCGTTCAGCAGGATGTAGCACACTTCCAGATAGTTGGATTCGGTGGCTAACTGATCGATGGGGAAGCCGCGATGGAGCAGGATACCTTCGTCACCGTCAATGTAGGTGATTTTGGATTCGCAAGATGCGGTGGAGGTGAATCCAGGGTCAAAGGTGAATACCCCTTTGGAACCCAGCGTACGGATATCAATAACATCCTGACCGAGCGTGCCTTTTAGCACATCCAGTTCAATAGCATCATCACCATTTAGGGTGAGTTTTGCCTTTGTATCAGCCATTTACGGTCTCCTTAGCGCCTTATGCTTAAGACTGCGCTTTACCGGATTTGCTTTCAGCTGTTAATCATCGTTACCAGATTGTTATTTGGCTTACCGCTCAGCTCACGAGGAGAAACCAGGGTACAGAGCTATGGCGCCTTGCAGGTAAACGAATGAAATATCAGTGAAACAACAGCAAATCAGCGTTTTTGCAGTCCGAATTATTCAAACCTGTATATCACTAATAACTGTCCTGATAACTTCGGTCAATACCATCACACTGTTACATAACTATTTGTCAGGTGAAAGAGAGACCTCATAACTTTTGCGCATTATATGCCTTTTCTGATGACGTTTGTAACAATATTGTTTAACATTTGTCAAATCAGATGATTAAAAATTAAAAAGATGTTGTTATCGTGACCCCGATCACTGTTCCAGAGAAAACCCAACAAACTGTATGTAGGTTAATTGTAATGATTTTGTGAACGGCCTATACTGCCGCCAGGTCTCCGGAACACCCTGCAATCCCGAGCCACCCAGCGTTGTAACGTGTCGTTTTAGCATTTGGAAGCAATGTTTTGCATGACGCGCAGTTATAGAAAAGGAACGCTGTCTGACCCGCATCGCAGTCCGGAGGAAGGAAACAATAAGAACAGCATGTGGGCGTTATTCATGATAAGAAATGTGAAAAAACAAAGACCTGTCAATCTGGATCTGAAAACGATCCGATTCCCTGTAACAGCAATAGCGTCCATTCTGCACCGTGTTTCTGGTGTGATTACGTTTGTGGCGGTCGGTATCTTGCTGTGGTTACTGGGAACCAGCCTCTCATCCCCTGAAGGATTCCTCCAGGCCTCAGCCATTATGAACAGCTTCTTCGTGAAATTTATCATGTGGGGCATTCTGACCGCGCTGGCCTATCACGTGGTTGGCGGCGTTCGCCATATGCTGATGGACTTTGGCTACCTGGAAGAGACGTTCGAGGCCGGTAAACGTACCGCTAACATTTCATTTGTGATCACTGTCGTGCTTTCACTTCTCGCAGGAGTTCTCGTATGGTAAGCAACGCCTCCGCATTAGGACGCAACGGCGTACATGACTTCATCCTGGTCCGTGCTACCGCCATCGTTCTCACCCTTTACATCATCTATATGATCGGTTTCTTCGCGACCAGCGGCACGCTGACGTGGGAAATCTGGAGTGGTTTCTTCGGATCGGCCTTCACCAAAGTGTTCACCCTGCTGGCCCTGTTCTCCATCCTTATTCATGCCTGGATTGGCATGTGGCAGGTGTTGACCGATTACGTTAAACCGCTGGCGATTCGCCTTCCGCTGCAACTGATTATTGTTGTTGCTCTGCTGGTTTACGTCATTTATGGATTTGTTGTGGTGTGGGGTGTGTAATGAAACTGCCAGTCAGAGAATTTGATGCTGTTGTGATTGGTGCGGGTGGCGCAGGTATGCGCGCCGCACTACAAATTTCCCAGAGCGGCCAGACCTGTGCGCTGCTCTCTAAAGTATTCCCGACCCGTTCCCACACTGTGTCTGCGCAGGGCGGTATCACCGTTGCGCTGGGTAATTCCCATGAAGATAACTGGGAATGGCATATGTACGATACGGTAAAAGGTTCCGATTACATCGGTGACCAGGATGCCATCGAATATATGTGTAAAACCGGCCCGGAAGCGATTCTGGAGCTGGACCACATGGGTCTGCCGTTCTCTCGTCTGGAAAATGGCACCATCTATCAGCGTCCGTTTGGCGGCCAGTCGAAAAACTTCGGCGGCGAGCAGGCGGCACGTACCGCAGCGGCGGCTGACCGTACCGGCCACGCGCTGCTGCACACGCTGTATCAGCAGAACCTGAAAAACCACACCACAATTTTCTCCGAGTGGTATGCGCTGGATCTGGTGAAAAACGCCGATGGCGCCGTGGTGGGATGTACCGCCCTGTGCATCGAAACCGGTGAAGTGGTCTACTTCAAAGCCCGCGCAACCGTGCTGGCGACCGGCGGCGCAGGCCGTATCTATCAGTCCACTACCAACGCCCATATCAACACCGGTGACGGCGTTGGGATGGCGATCCGCGCTGGCGTGCCGGTGCAGGACATGGAGATGTGGCAGTTCCACCCAACCGGTATCGCCGGTGCAGGCGTACTGGTGACAGAAGGCTGCCGTGGTGAAGGTGGTTACCTGCTGAACAAACATGGCGAGCGCTTCATGGAGCGTTATGCGCCAAACGCAAAAGACCTTGCGGGCCGTGACGTGGTGGCGCGTTCCATCATGATCGAAATCCGTGAAGGCCGCGGCTGTGACGGCCCTTGGGGTCCACACGCGAAGCTGAAACTCGACCATCTGGGTAAAGAAGTGCTGGAATCCCGTCTGCCGGGCATTCTGGAGCTGTCCCGCACCTTCGCGCACGTCGACCCGGTGAAAGAGCCAATTCCGGTTATCCCAACCTGTCACTACATGATGGGCGGTATTCCGACCAAAGTGACCGGTCAGGCGCTGACCGTGAACGAGCAGGGCGAAGACGTGGTCATCCCTGGCCTGTTCGCGGTAGGCGAAATTGCCTGCGTATCCGTGCACGGCGCAAACCGTCTGGGCGGCAACTCCCTGCTGGACCTGGTGGTATTTGGTCGTGCGGTGGGGCTGCATCTCCAGGAATCTATTGCCGAGCAGGGCGCGCTGCGTGATGCGACCGATGACGAAATAGATGCCTCTCTTGAGCGCCTCAATCGCTGGAACGGTAATCGTAACGGCGAAGATCCGGTGGAGATCCGTAAGGCGTTGCAGGAGTGTATGCAGCACAACTTCTCGGTATTCCGTGAAGGTGACGCGATGGCCAAAGGGCTTGAGCAGCTGAAAGCGATCCGTGAGCGTCTGAAGAATGCCCGTCTGGACGATACCTCAAGCGAGTTCAACACCCAGCGCGTTGAGTGCCTGGAGCTGGATAACCTGATGGAAACCGCGTTCGCCACTGCGATGTCGGCAAACTTCCGTACCGAAAGCCGTGGCGCCCATAGCCGCTTCGACTTCCCGGATCGTGATGACGAAAACTGGCTGTGCCATTCCCTGTATCTGCCAGAGTCGGAAACCATGACGCGTCGTAGCGTTAACATGGAACCGAAACTGCGTCCGGCGTTCCCGCCGAAGATTCGTACCTACTAATGCGGAGACAGGATAATGAAACTCGAATTCTCAGTTTATCGTTATAACCCGGATGTAGACGATGCTCCGCGTATGCAGGATTACACCCTCGAAGCGGAAGAAGGTCGTGACATGATGCTGCTGGATGCCTTAATCCAGCTGAAAGAGAAAGATCCTACGCTGTCGTTCCGCCGCTCCTGCCGTGAAGGGGTGTGTGGCTCTGACGGTGTAAACATGAACGGCAAAAACGGTCTGGCCTGTATTACGCCAATTTCAGCGCTACAGCGTTCTGGCCAGAAAATTGTGATCCGTCCTTTGCCTGGCCTGCCGGTCGTGCGTGATTTGGTGGTGGACATGGGGCAATTCTATGCACAATATGAGAAGATTAAGCCTTACTTATTGAATAATGGGCAAAATCCACCCGCTCGCGAGCACTTACAGTCTCCTGAGCAGCGTGAAAAACTCGATGGGTTGTACGAGTGTATTCTCTGTGCATGCTGTTCAACGTCATGCCCGTCTTTCTGGTGGAACCCGGATAAATTTATCGGCCCTGCGGGTCTGCTGGCTGCCTATCGCTTCCTGATCGACAGCCGCGATACCGAAACCGAGAATCGTCTGGAAGGGCTAAGTGACGCTTTCAGCGTATTCCGCTGCCATAGCATCATGAACTGCGTCAGTGTGTGTCCTAAGGGGCTGAACCCGACGCGCGCCATCGGCCATATTAAGTCGATGTTGTTGCAGCGCAGTGCGTAAGTAACAACGCCGGATGGCGCTGCGCTTATCCGGCCTACGTAACAGTAGGCCCGGTAAGCGTAGCGCCACCGGGCAAATTGCAGAAACCTTTAAAAACTGCCAGATAAGTAAATAATCGAGACGTTCAGCGCGAGACAAGGCGCGGTTGAACGAATCCCCTGGAGCATAGTTGACTATGTGACTGGGGTGAGTGAAAGCCGCAACGCAGTCGCAGCCGGAACGACGAAGATTATTTAGACAGTTTCTAAAGGTTCCTTCGCGGGCCACAAAGAGCTCGCAGGTGAACCCCGGCACGTACACGTGGTGTGCGTGGTAGTTTCTACGGCGAAAGTAAGCATAAAAATGCTTAAGGGATCACGATGCAGAACGGCGCAATGAAAGCCTGGCTGGACTCTTCTTACCTCTCTGGTTCAAACCAGAGCTGGATAGAACAGCTCTATGAAGACTTCTTAACCGATCCTGACTCAGTGGACGCAAACTGGCGTTCCATGTTCCAGCAGTTGCCTGGTACAGGGGTCAAACCGGATCAATTCCATTCAAAAACACGTGATTATTTCCGTCGTCTGGCGAAGGATGCCTCACGTTACTCTTCTGCGATTTCCGACCCTGACACCAATGCGAAGCAGGTTAAAGTCCTGCAACTTATCAACGCTTATCGCTTCCGTGGTCACCAGCATGCGAATCTCGATCCGCTGGGACTGTGGCAGCAGGAACGTGTGGCGGATCTCGATCCGGCTTATCACGATCTGACCGAGGCCGATTTCCAGGAAAGCTTTAACGTAGGTTCCTTTGCCATCGGCAAAGACACGATGAAGCTGGGCGATCTGATTGACGCGCTCAAGCAAACCTACTGCGGCTCCATCGGCGCGGAATATATGCACATTACCTCCACCGAAGAGAAACGCTGGATCCAGCAGCGTATCGAATCCGTGGCAGGCCACGCGAATTTCTCAGCAGAAGAGAAAAAACGTTTCCTCAGCGAACTGACCGCAGCGGAAGGCCTTGAGCGCTATCTGGGCGCGAAATTCCCTGGCGCAAAACGCTTCTCACTGGAGGGCGGCGATGCGTTAGTCCCGATGCTGAAAGAGCTGATTCGTCATGCCGGTAAGAGCGGCACGCGCGAAGTGGTGCTGGGCATGGCGCACCGTGGTCGCCTGAACGTGCTGGTTAACGTGCTGGGTAAAAAGCCGCAGGATCTGTTCGACGAATTTGCGGGTAAACATAAAGAGCACCTCGGCACCGGTGACGTGAAGTACCACATGGGCTTCTCGTCAGATATCGAAACCGAGGGCGGTCAGGTTCACCTGGCGCTGGCGTTTAACCCGTCGCACCTGGAAATCGTCAGCCCGGTGGTTATCGGTTCCGTGCGTGCGCGTCTGGATCGTCTGGACGAGCCGAGCAGCAATAAAGTGCTGCCAATCACCATTCACGGTGATGCGGCGGTCACAGGGCAGGGCGTGGTTCAGGAAACCCTGAACATGTCGAAAGCGCGTGGTTATGAAGTGGGCGGTACCGTTCGCATCGTAATCAACAACCAGGTGGGCTTCACCACCTCTAACCCGCTGGATGCGCGTTCCACCCCGTACTGCACCGACATCGGTAAAATGGTTCAGGCACCCATCTTCCACGTTAACGCGGATGACCCTGAAGCCGTTGCTTTCGTTACCCGTCTGGCGCTGGACTTCCGTAACACCTTCAAGCGCGACGTGTTCATTGACCTCTTCTGCTACCGCCGTCACGGCCACAACGAAGCGGATGAGCCAAGTGCAACCCAGCCGCTGATGTACCAGAAAATCAAAAAACACCCGACGCCGCGTAAAATCTACGCTGACAAGCTGGAAAGCGAAAAAGTGGCGACGCTGGAAGATGCGACCGAGATGGTCAATCTTTATCGCGACGCGCTGGATGCGGGTGAATGCGTAGTGAAAGAGCTGCGCCCAATGAACATGCACTCCTTTACCTGGTCGCCGTATCTCAACCACGAGTGGGACGAGAGCTACCCGAACAAGGTTGAGATGAAGCGTTTGCAGGAACTGGCTAAACGCATCAGCACCGTGCCGGAAGCGATCGAGATGCAGTCCCGCGTGGCCAAGATCTATGGCGATCGCCAGGCAATGGCGGCGGGTGAGAAGCTGTTCGACTGGGGCGGCGCGGAAACGCTGGCCTATGCGACGCTGGTTGACGAAGGTATTCCGGTTCGTCTGTCCGGTGAAGATGCGGGTCGTGGCACCTTCTTCCACCGTCATGCGGTTGTACACAACCAGTCTAACGGTTCAACGTACACTCCGCTTCAGCACGTGCATAACGGTCAGGGCCAGTTCAAGGTCTGGGACTCCGTGCTGTCAGAAGAAGCGGTTCTGGCCTTCGAATACGGCTACGCCACCGCAGAACCCCGCACCCTGACCATCTGGGAAGCGCAGTTCGGTGACTTCGCCAACGGTGCGCAGGTCGTCATCGACCAGTTCATCTCCTCCGGTGAGCAGAAGTGGGGCCGTATGTGCGGTCTGGTGATGCTGCTGCCGCACGGCTATGAAGGACAAGGTCCGGAGCACTCCTCCGCGCGTCTGGAGCGTTATCTGCAACTCTGCGCCGAGCAGAATATGCAGGTTTGCGTGCCGTCCACTCCGGCTCAGGTTTACCACATGCTGCGTCGTCAGGCGCTGCGCGGTATGCGCCGTCCGCTGGTGGTCATGTCGCCAAAATCCCTGCTGCGCCATCCACTGGCGGTCTCCAGCCTGGAAGAGCTGGCAAACGGCACCTTCCTGCCGGCCATCGGTGAAATTGACGAGCTGGATCCGCAGGCCGTTAAGCGTGTCGTAATGTGTTCTGGTAAGGTTTATTACGACCTGCTGGAACAGCGCCGTAAGAACGATCAGAAAGATGTCGCCATCGTGCGTATCGAACAGCTTTATCCGTTCCCGCATCAGGCGATGCAGGAAGTGCTGAAACAGTACGCTCACGTTCATGATTTTGTCTGGTGCCAGGAAGAGCCGCTCAACCAGGGCGCATGGTATTGCAGCCAGCATCATTTCCGTGAAGTGATTCCATTTGGGTCTGCCCTGCGTTATGCAGGTCGCCCGGCCTCCGCCTCTCCGGCGGTAGGGTATATGTCCGTTCACCAGAAGCAGCAACAAGATCTGGTCAATGACGCGCTGAACGTCGATTAATTAAAGGATACATAATGAGTAGCGTAGATATTCTTGTTCCCGACCTGCCTGAGTCCGTAGCAGATGCAACCGTCGCCACCTGGCACAAAAAACCAGGCGACGCGGTAACCCGTGACGAAGTGCTGGTAGAAATCGAAACTGACAAAGTGGTACTGGAAGTACCGGCTTCAGCGGATGGCATTCTGGATGCAGTCCTGGAAGATGAAGGTACGACCGTCACTTCTCGCCAGATCCTGGGTCGCCTGCGTGAAGGCAATAGCGCGGGCAAAGAGTCCAGCGCCAAATCTGAAGAAAAAGCGTCTACCCCGGCCCAGCGCCAGCAGGCGTCTCTGTCCGATCAGACCAACGACGCGCTCAGCCCGGCGATCCGTCGCCTGCTGGCTGAGCACAGCCTCGATCCGGCAGCCATCAAAGGCACCGGCGTGGGTGGCCGTCTGACGCGCGAAGACATCGACAAGCATCTGGCAAAAGCGCCTTCTGAGGCGAAAGCGGAAGCGAAAGCCCCTGCGGCAGCACCAGCGGCACAGCCCGCTCTGGGCGCACGTAGCGAAAAACGCGTGCCGATGACCCGCCTGCGTAAGCGCGTGGCCGAGCGTCTGCTGGAAGCGAAAAACTCCACCGCGATGCTGACCACCTTTAACGAAGTCAACATGAAGCCAATCATGGATCTGCGCAAGCAGTACGGTGACGCGTTTGAAAAACGTCACGGTATCCGTCTGGGCTTCATGTCCTTCTACGTGAAAGCGGTAGTTGAAGCGCTGAAACGCTACCCGGAAGTGAACGCGTCTATCGATGGCGATGACGTGGTTTACCACAACTACTTCGACGTCAGCATGGCGGTTTCTACCCCGCGCGGCCTGGTTACCCCGGTTCTGCGTGACGTGGATACCCTGGGTATGGCTGACATCGAGAAGAAAATCAAAGAGCTGGCCGTGAAAGGCCGCGACGGCAAGCTGACCGTTGAGGACCTGACTGGCGGTAACTTCACCATTACCAACGGTGGTGTGTTCGGCTCGCTGATGTCTACCCCGATCATCAACCCGCCGCAGAGCGCGATCCTGGGTATGCACGCCATTAAAGATCGTCCAATGGCGGTAGACGGTAAAGTTGAGATCCTGCCGATGATGTACCTGGCGCTCTCTTACGATCACCGCCTGATCGACGGCCGCGAGTCCGTAGGCTTCCTGGTTGCCATTAAAGAGCTGCTGGAAGATCCAACGCGTCTGCTGCTGGACGTCTAGTTTTTTGCAGTCTTGCCCGGCGGCGCGTTGCTTGCCGGGCCTACAAAAGCACTACCTAACGATTACCTGAAGGATGGATAGAACACATGAACTTACATGAATATCAGGCCAAACAGCTGTTTGCCCGGTATGGCTTACCGGCTCCGGTGGGTTATGCCTGTACTACCCCGCGTGAAGCAGAAGAAGCCGCGTCTAAAATCGGTTCCGGCCCGTGGGTAGTTAAATGTCAGGTTCACGCTGGTGGCCGTGGTAAAGCGGGCGGTGTGAAGGTTGTTAAGAGCAAAGAAGAGATCCGTGCGTTTGCTGAACATTGGCTCGGCAAGCGTCTGGTAACCTACCAGACAGATGCGAACGGCCAGCCGGTTAACCAGATCCTGGTTGAAGCGGCAACCGACATCGCGAAAGAACTGTACCTCGGCGCAGTCGTAGACCGTAGCTCCCGTCGCGTGGTGTTCATGGCGTCTACCGAAGGCGGCGTGGAAATCGAAAAAGTGGCGGAAGAAACCCCGCACCTGATCCACAAAGTGGCTATCGATCCGCTGGCGGGCCCAATGCCTTACCAGGGTCGTGAGCTGGCATTCAAACTTGGTCTGGAAGGCAAGCTGGTTCAGCAGTTCACCAAGATCTTCATGGGTCTGGCGACCATTTTCCTGGAGCGCGATTTGGCGCTGATCGAGATCAACCCGCTGGTGATCACCACCCAGGGCGACCTGATCTGCCTCGACGGCAAGCTGGGCGCTGACGGCAACGCGCTGTTCCGCCAGTCCGATCTGCGCGAAATGCGCGACCAGTCTCAGGAAGATCCGCGTGAAGCGCAGGCTGCACAGTGGGAACTGAACTACGTGGCGCTGGATGGCAACATCGGCTGCATGGTTAACGGTGCGGGCCTGGCAATGGGCACCATGGACATCGTTAAGCTGCACGGCGGTGAGCCAGCGAACTTCCTCGACGTGGGCGGTGGCGCAACCAAAGAGCGCGTAACCGAAGCGTTCAAAATCATTCTCTCTGACAGCAACGTGAAAGCGGTTCTGGTGAACATCTTCGGCGGTATCGTACGTTGCGACCTGATCGCCGACGGTATCATCGGCGCGGTAGAAGAAGTGGGCGTTAACGTTCCGGTTGTTGTACGTCTGGAAGGGAACAACGCTGAACTCGGCGCGAAAAAACTGGCTGACAGCGGCCTGAATATTATTGCAGCGAAAAGTCTGACGGATGCAGCTCAGCAGGTTGTTGCCGCAGTGGAGGGGAAATAATGTCCGTTTTAATTAATAAAGATACCAAGGTTATCTGCCAGGGCTTCACCGGTAGCCAGGGGACTTTCCACTCCGAACAGGCGATTGCCTACGGTACGCAGATGGTTGGCGGCGTAACGCCAGGTAAAGGCGGCACCACGCACCTGGGCCTGCCGGTGTTCAACACCGTGCGTGAAGCGGTAGAAGCGACGGGCGCAACCGCGACCGTGATCTACGTACCGGCGCCGTTCTGCAAAGACTCTATTCTGGAAGCGATCGACGCAGGCATTAAGCTGATCATCACCATCACCGAAGGCATCCCGACGCTGGATATGCTGACCGTGAAGGTGAAGCTGGACGAAGCAGGCGTGCGCATGATCGGCCCGAACTGCCCAGGCGTTATCACTCCAGGCGAATGCAAAATCGGTATCATGCCGGGCCACATTCATCGCCCAGGCAAAGTGGGTATCGTGTCCCGTTCCGGTACCCTGACCTATGAAGCGGTTAAGCAGACCACCGACTACGGTTTCGGCCAGTCCACCTGCGTGGGCATCGGCGGTGACCCGATCCCGGGCTCTAACTTCATCGACATCCTGAAGCTGTTCCAGGAAGATCCACAGACCGAAGCGATCGTGATGATCGGTGAGATCGGTGGTAGCGCGGAAGAAGAAGCGGCTGCTTACATCAAAGATCATGTGACCAAGCCGGTGGTGGGTTACATCGCGGGTGTGACCGCGCCGAAAGGCAAACGTATGGGTCACGCGGGCGCGATTATCGCAGGCGGTAAAGGTACGGCTGATGAGAAATTTGCAGCACTGGAAGCCGCAGGCGTGAAAACCGTTCGCAGCCTGGCGGATATCGGTGAAGCACTGAAATCCATCATTAAGTAAGTCCTCTCTGCTCCCCGAATGGGGCGCGTTGAAGTATAAAAAAATGTCCGTTTCGACATGGTTGGCCGCTGTAAAGCGGCCTTTTTTTATTGCCTGCGTTTAGCCACCAGAGTGAATTTATAGTCGTCGGTGTTAAACACGTTGCGACTGTATTCAAATACCCGGCCGTCTTTCAGAAAGCCACGAGAGACTTTTTCCAGAATCGGTTTTGCCGGATCGAGCGCCAGGGCGGCAATCGCCTCATCCGATGGCATGACTGGCACCAGCTCCTGCTCGCTGCGATCGATCACCATCTTTTTGATCTGCTCAATGTAATGGTATTTCGACTGTTCCATCACTTCCCAGGTGAGGTCGGGGAACATCGCCAGCGGCATCCATGTCTCTTCCAGATTCACCGGCTTTTCCCTGATGAAGCGTACGCGCTTGACGTGCCAGACCTTATCATCCGGATTGAGCGCAAGTTTTGCCGCGAGCCGCTCATCGGCTTTCACCACTTCGAAGACGCTGACGTCGCTGTGCGTATCGACGTTGCGATCCGCTAACTTTTCGTAAAAACCGGTGAGCTGATAAATATCGTAATTCACCCGCTCCTCTTTTACATACGAGCCGCTGCCCTGAATACTTTCGATGATCTGCTCGTCGGCGAGCAGCTTCAAAGCCTGCCGCACGGTGACCCGGCTGACGCTAAACGCCTGCTGAAGGCTGGATTCCGTCGGCAGCGCGTCGCCAGGTTTTAACTCACCGGCATTAATTTTCTCGCGGAACGCATCGGCGATCTGCCGGTACATCGGTTTATTGCCCATTGTGTCGCGCCTTTTTAATACGTTTTCAGGGAATTATGCCTTCAGTGGTAAATTTGTAAATAATACAAATAAGATACAAATATCGGTGTTAGTGAAAATGATCACATAAATGTATTATCCGGTCTGCCACAATCCTGCCCAGACAATAACTTTGGATAGGTGAGGATCTTATGAACCTGACGACTCTGACCGACCCCCGTGCTGTCTGCGTGCAGGCGCAGTTTACCAGCCGTGATGAGGCAATCCGTCAGCTTGCGACGCGGCTGGTGGCGTTGGGCAAAATAGCCAACGCCGATACGTTTCTGGCAGACGTTTTCCATCGGGAATCGCTTGGCCCGACGGCGCTGGGCGAGGGGCTGGCCGTACCTCATGGTAAATCAGTGGCGGTAAACGAAGCGGCTTTTGCCGTGGCCACACTGCGTGAGCCGCTGGCCTGGGAAGGTGTGGACGGACCGGAGGAGGTCGAGCTGATTTTTCTGCTCGCCATTCCTCCCGCACAAGCGGGATCAACGCATATTCAGGTCCTGACGGAACTGACGTCTCGCCTGGCGGATGACGAGCTCAGGGCGCGCGTGATGACGGCGACCAGCGCGGAAGCGGTGCTTGCGGCGCTGGAAACAGCGCCTGACACACAAGAAACCGCCGTTGCGGAGAATGCCCCGACGATCGTCTGCGTTACCGCCTGTCCGGCCGGGATCGCCCATACCTACATGGCAGCGGAGTATCTCGAAAAAGCGGGACGTAAGCTCGGCGTCAATGTGGTGGTCGAAAAGCAGGGGGCAAATGGTATTGAGGGGCGCATCACCGCGCAGCAGTTGCAGGAGGCAAAAGCGTGTATCTTCGCGGCGGAAGTGGCGATCAAAGAGCGTGAGCGTTTTCAGGGGATGCCCGCCATTTCCGTGCCCGTCGCGGAACCCTTACGCCATGCGGAAGCGCTCATTGAGCGTGCGCTGGCGCTACAGCCTGTATCCGATGCGCGTCCTGCGCACGTCGACACGGACGCGAAAAAGTGCGTTAAAACCGAACTCAAGCAGGCGCTGCTCAGCGGTATCTCCTTTGCGGTACCGCTGATTGTCGCCGGCGGTACGGTGCTGGCGGTGTCGGTACTGCTTGCGCAAATCCTGGGCTTGCAGCATCTGTTCGATCAGGAAAACTCGTGGCTGTGGATGTACCGCAAACTGGGCGGCGGGATGCTCGGTATTCTGATGGTGCCTGTTCTGGCGGCCTATACCGCTTACTCGCTGGCGGATAAACCTGCGCTAACGCCGGGCTTTGCGGCGGGTCTTGCCGCCAATATGATCGGCTCTGGTTTTCTCGGGGCCATCGTCGGCGGGCTGATTGCGGGCTACCTGATGCGCTGGGTGAAAAACCACATCCGGCTGAGTAGCCGCTACAACGGCTTTCTGACCTTTTATCTCTATCCGGTGATTGGCGTGCTGGGCGCAGGCAGCCTGATGCTGTTTGTGATCGGCGAACCGGTGGCCTGGATCAATAACGCCCTGACCGCCTGGCTTAACGGTCTGTCCGGCGCGAATGCGCTGCTGCTGGGGGCGATCCTGGGCTTTATGTGCTCGTTCGATCTGGGCGGTCCGGTCAACAAAGCCTCTTACGCGTTCTGTCTGGGAGCGATGGCCAATGGCGTATACGGGCCTTATGCGATTTTTGCCTCCGTCAAAATGGTATCGGCCTTTACCGTGACGGCATCAACGATGCTGGCTCCGAACCTGTTCAAACAGTTCGAAATTGAAACCGGCAAGTCCACCTGGCTGCTGGGGCTGGCGGGCATCACCGAAGGGGCAATTCCGATGGCTATCGAGGATCCGTTGCGGGTCATTGGCTCATTTGTTCTGGGGTCAATGGTGACCGGAGCGATTGTCGGGGCGATGGGGATTGGGCTATCCACCCCCGGCGCGGGCATTTTCTCGCTCTTCTTACTGCATGATGCCGGGCTGGGCGGCGTGATGGCCGCTGTCGGCTGGTTTGGCGCCGCGCTGGCTGGCGCCGCAATCTCTACGCTCATTTTACTGCTCTGGCGACGCCAGGCCGTGAAGAGCGGCACCTACGTGACTGAAGACATACCATCGTAAACACGCACTGACAGGAAACGAAGATGAAAGCTGTATCTCGCGTTCATATCACGCCACATATGCACTGGGACCGGGAGTGGTACTTCACCACCGAAGCGTCACGTATTCTTCTGGTCAATAATATGGAAGAGATCCTCACCCGTCTTGAGCAGGACGCAGAGTATAAATACTACGTTCTCGACGGCCAGACGGCGGTGCTGGAAGATTATTTTGCCGTGAAACCGGAAAACAGGCCACGCGTGAAGGCGCTGGTGGCGGCCGGGAAGCTGATTATCGGGCCGTGGTATACCCAGACGGACACCACCCTTGTCTCCGGCGAGTCGATTGTCCGAAATCTGATGTACGGTATTCGCGACTGTCTGGCCTTTGGCGAGCCGATGAAAATTGGCTATCTGCCGGACTCCTTCGGCATGTCTTCCCAGCTGCCGCACATTTACAACGGTTTTGGCATCACGCGCACCATGTTCTGGCGCGGGTGTTCCGAGCGGCACGGTACCGATAAAACCGAATTTCTCTGGCAAAGCCAGGACGGCAGCGAAGTGACGGCACAGGTGCTGCCGCTGGGCTACGCGATTGGTAAGTACTTACCGGAGGATGAGGCCGGGCTGCGCAAACGGCTCGACACGTACTTCGAGGTGCTGGAAAAAGCCTCCGTGACGAAAGAAATTTTACTGCCTAACGGCCATGATCAGATGCCGCTCCAGCAGAACATCTTTGCGGTGATGGATAAGCTGCGCGAAATCTATCCGCAGCGTCAGTTTGTGATGAGCCGCTTCGAGGAGGTGTTTGACCACATTGACGCGCACCGCGATGAACTGGCGACGCTGAAAGGGGAGTTTATTGACGGTAAATATATGCGAGTGCACCGGACGATAGGCTCCACGCGGATGGATATCAAAATCGCCCACGCCCGGATAGAGAATAAAATCGTCAACGTCCTTGAGCCGCTGGCCACGCTTGCCTGGACGCTGGGCTTTGAGTATCACCACGGCTTGCTGGAAAAAATGTGGAAAGAGATCCTCAAGAATCACGCCCACGACAGTATCGGCTGCTGCTGTAGTGACAAAGTGCATCGTGAGGTGATGTCACGCTTCGAGCTGGCGGAAGACATGGCCGATAACCTGACATGCTTCTATATGCGCAAGATTGTCGACAACATGCCGCAGAGCGAGGAAGACAAACTGGTGATGTTTAACCTCACGCCCTGGCCGCGTGAGGAAGTGATTAACACCACGATACGTCTGCGCGCCAGCCAGTTCCGCCTGCTGGACGATAGGGGGAATGAAATCCCTTACTGCCTGCGCAGCGCGCGTGAAATCGACCCCGGCTTGATTGACCGGCAAATTGTGCATTACGGCAACTACGATCCCTTTATGGAGTTTGATATCCAGCTCAATCAGATCCTGCCATCAATGGGTTACCGCACGCTCTATATCGAGCCGCACGTGGCCGGCAAGCTGCTGGCGGCAGAAAAATCGTCGGAGGCGTTGCTGGAAAATGCTTTCTGGGAAATAACGTTAAACGACGACGGCACCCTGCGTCTGCTCGATAAAGCGTCCGGGCTTATCTATGACCGCGCGCTGGAAATAGAAGAGAGCTCGGATGATGGCGATGAGTACGACTACTCGCCTTCACGGGAAGAGTGGAGACTCACTTCCGCTCAGGGCGAGCATGAGGTTGAGGTGATCCACGAGGCCTGGCAGAGCAGGGCGGTGATCCGCCATCGCATGGCGGTGCCGGCGGATCTCGCCGAACGTTCTGCGCGTCAGCAGACGGGAACGCTTGAGGCAGAACTCACGGTCACGCTCAGCCATAACAGCCGACGTATCGACGTTGAGGCGCGTCTCGGAAATCACGCGGATGACCACCGTGTGCGGGTGCTGATCCCGACGCCATTTACCACAGACACGGTGTTAGCCGATACCCAGTTCGGTTCGCTGACGCGTCCTGTACAGGATGAAGCGATGGCGAACTGGCAGGAGGAGGGCTGGAAGGAAGCGCCGCTGCCGGTGTGGAATCTGCTTAACTACGCTGTGCTCCAGGAACGGCGTAACGGGATGGCGCTGTTTACCGAAGGGTTGCGCGAATTTGAAGTGACTGGCGAGCGTCAAAAAACGTTTGCCCTGACGTTGCTTCGCGGCGTGGGGGTGCTTGGGAAGGAAGATTTACTGCTGCGCCCCGGCAGACCGTCCGGGATCAAAATGCCGGTGCCTGATTCGCAGATGCGGGGCCAGTTAACCTGTCGCTTTAGCCTGTTCAGTTTTAATGGTACGCCCGTCAGTGCTGGCGTTGCGCAGCAGGCGAAGTCGTGGTTAACGCCAGTGCACTGCTATAACAAAATCCCGTGGGATGCGATGAAGCTTAACCGCGCCTCTTTCACCACCCCTTGTAGCTATAGCCTGTTAACGCTGGCGCCTAACGGATGCGTACTCAGTGCGCTGAAAAAAGCGGAGGATCGTGACGAGATGATTCTTCGTCTGTACAACCCTGCGGAGACCCGCTCCGGTGACGTGGCTTTGTCTGTGAACCGTGAGGTCCAGGCCTGTTGCGAAACGGACATGAATGAGGTGCGCAAGGCGCAAGGGGAGGAGGGGTCAGCCATTACGGGGTCGTTCCGGCCATGCCAGTCACGCACCTTTAGCATAAAAATTGAAAGGTAATCCTCCGAACAAAATAAAGGCCGCAGGAATGCGGCCTTTATTTCATCAAATAGTCACGAAAGGGTGTTAATTTTAAGATTATTAAAGGTGAATGAAATGTAATCGCTTCGGCGGGTAGCAAAGCGAAAGAAAAATACTGTGAAGCAGATAACATTATATGTTTATCTTCCGGCAAAATGCGTTTTTTCTTGCGCGTTAATAAAAATCACAACTGTTTATATTATCTTCTGGCTTTTATAACCAATAACGCCTTTAAATATACATATTGTTAACAAGGTTTTTACTATCCGCACCACAAAGAAACATCATTAACAGCTCTGACTGTTTTTGATTTAAATCAATGTTTAATACTTGGAAAAAGGCTTCGAAAGGCGTTAAATTGTTCCCGATCAAAATGGCCGAAAAGTGGTAATTTTGCTATAAATTGATCGCCGTCGAAAAACGTAAATCTGTTCGAATAAAAACCTGTTTATTGTAAGGGTTTTGCAGCGTATTATATTTACGGGATCAATTTGGTTTTTTCTTAACGTATTTGTAACCTTTCATCATTGCTTTTTCCTCCTGAAGAGAATAAGCAACGAAGAAGGGAAGCAGATAACTTTGTATTGGGGCATGCGTGTGGATCCTTATCTAACGGGGTTCACTCTCGGAGTCTTCATGCGATGAGCAAGGAGTCATAATGTTAGACGTAGTCGAACTGTCGCGCTTACAGTTTGCCTTGACCGCGATGTACCACTTCCTGTTTGTGCCGCTGACGCTCGGTATGGCGTTCCTGCTGGCCATCATGGAAACGGTTTACGTCCTCTCCGGCAAACAGATTTATAAAGATATGACCAAGTTCTGGGGCAAGTTGTTTGGTATCAACTTTGCGCTGGGCGTGGCAACCGGTCTGACCATGGAGTTCCAGTTCGGGACAAACTGGTCTTACTATTCCCATTATGTGGGGGATATTTTCGGTGCGCCGCTGGCCATTGAAGGTCTGATGGCCTTCTTCCTCGAATCCACCTTTGTAGGTCTGTTCTTCTTCGGTTGGGACCGTCTGGGTAAAGTCCAGCATATGGCGGTAACCTGGCTGGTGGCATTAGGCTCCAACTTGTCCGCACTGTGGATCCTGGTGGCGAACGGCTGGATGCAAAACCCAATCGCATCTGATTTCAACTTCGAAACCATG
Source organism: Enterobacter cloacae complex sp. ECL72 (assembly GCF_019056635.1). NCBI lineage: Bacteria > Pseudomonadati > Pseudomonadota > Gammaproteobacteria > Enterobacterales > Enterobacteriaceae > Enterobacter > Enterobacter cloacae complex sp. ECL72. Next base: position 866,035 of record NZ_CP077659.1, read on the forward strand.
CGTATGGAGATGGTCAGCTTCGCTGAGCTGGTCCTGAACCCGGTTGCTCAGGTTAAATTCGTTCACACCGTGGCGTCTGGCTATGTGTGCGGCGCGATGTTCGTGCTGGGCATCAGCTCCTACTATATGCTGCGCGGCCGCGACTTCGCCTTTGCCAAGCGTTCTTTTGCTATCGCAGCAAGCTTCGGTATGGCCGCGATTCTGTCCGTTATTGTTCTGGGTGATGAATCCGGTTACGAAATGGGCGACGTGCAGAAAACCAAACTCGCCGCAATTGAAGCTGAATGGGAAACCCAGCCGGCACCGGCAGCGTTTACCCTGTTCGGTGTGCCTGACCAGGAAGCGCAGGAAAACCGCTTCGCCATTCAAATTCCTTACGCGCTGGGTATTATCGCCACGCGCTCCGTCGACAAACAGGTGACTGGCCTGAAAGATCTGATGGTGCAGCATGAAGAGCGTATCCGTAACGGGATGAAAGCTTACTCGCTGCTGGAACAGCTGCGCGCCGGCTCTACCGACCAGGCCGTTCGCGATCAATTTAACGACGTGAAGAAAGACCTCGGTTACGGTCTGCTGCTGAAACGCTATACCCCGAACGTCTCCGACGCGACGGAAGCGCAGATCCAGATGGCAACCAAAGACTCTATTCCACGCGTTGCGCCGCTGTACTTCGCGTTCCGCATCATGGTGGGTTGCGGCATTATCATGCTGCTGATCATCGCGGCCTCGTTCTGGTCAGTCATTCGTAACCGTATCGGTGAGAAAAAATGGCTGCTGCGCACCGCGCTGTACGGTATCCCACTGCCATGGATTGCTATCGAGTCCGGCTGGTTTGTTGCGGAATATGGCCGTCAGCCGTGGGCGATCGGTGAGGTGCTGCCAACAGCGGTAGCAAACTCCTCCCTGACCGCAGGCGACCTGATCTTCTCCATGCTGCTCATTTGCGGTCTGTACACCCTGTTCCTGGTGGCTGAACTGTTCCTGATGTTCAAGTTCGCGCGCCTTGGCCCAAGCAGCCTGAAAACCGGTCGCTACCACTACGAGCAGTCTGTTGCGACTACTCAGCCGGCACGCTAAGACAGGAGTCATCAAATGATCGATTATGAAGTATTGCGTTTTATCTGGTGGCTGCTGATCGGTGTTCTGCTGATTGGTTTCGCGGTCACCGATGGTTTCGACATGGGCGTGGGCATGCTCACCCGTTTCCTCGGTCGTAATGACACCGAGCGTCGAATCATGATCAACTCCATCGCCCCGCACTGGGACGGTAACCAGGTGTGGCTGATCACCGCAGGCGGCGCGCTGTTCGCTGCCTGGCCGATGGTCTACGCGGCTGCGTTCTCCGGCTTCTATGTGGCGATGATTCTGGTGCTGGCTTCTTTATTCTTCCGTCCGGTGGGTTTCGACTACCGTTCCAAGATTGAAGACACCCGCTGGCGTAACATGTGGGACTGGGGCATCTTCATCGGTAGCTTCGTTCCACCGCTGGTCATTGGTGTGGCGTTTGGTAACCTGTTGCAGGGCGTACCGTTCCACGTCGACGAATATATGCGTCTGTTCTACACCGGTAACTTCTTCCAGCTGCTGAATCCGTTTGGTCTGCTGGCAGGCGTGGTGAGCGTGGCGATGATCATCACCCAGGGCGCAACCTATCTCCAGATGCGTACCGTAGGTGAACTGCACCTGCGTTCCCGCGCTACCGCTCAGGTGGCGGCGCTGGTGACGCTGGTCTGCTTCGCGCTGGCAGGCGTGTGGGTGGTGTATGGTATTGATGGATACGTGGTGACGTCTGCTATCAACCATGCTGCGCCGTCTAACCCGCTGACCAAAGAGGTGGCGCGTCAGGCCGGTGCATGGCTGGTGAACTTCAACAATACCCCTGTGCTGTGGGCTATCCCGGCTCTGGGTGTGCTGCTGCCACTGCTGACCGTGCTGACGTCTCGTCTGGAGAAAGGCGCTCTGGCGTTCGTATTCTCTTCCCTGACGCTGGCGTGCATCATCCTGACGGCCGGTATTGCGATGTTCCCGTTCGTGATGCCATCCAGCACCATGATGAATGCCAGCCTGACCATGTGGGATGCAACGTCCAGCCATATGACGCTTAACTTAATGACCTATGTTGCTTGCGTGTTCGTTCCGATTGTTCTGGCTTACACCATCTGGTGTTACTGGAAAATGTTCGGTCGTATCACTAAAGAACATATCGAAAGCAACACCCACTCTATGTACTAAGTAAGGAGCTGAATATGTGGTATTTCGCATGGATTTTAGGGACGCTTCTTGCCTGTGCGTTTGGTGTCATCACTGCCCTGGCGCTTGAGCATGTAGAAGCGACCAAAGCAGGTGAAGAAAAGCACTAATGAATATTATCGCAACGTTATATGCGGTAATGGATAAGCGCCCCTTGAGGGCGCTTTCCCTCATTATGGCATTACTGCTGGCAGGCTGTATCTTCTGGGACCCGTCGCGCTTCGCGGCGAAAACCAGCGAGCTTGAAATCTGGCACGGCTTCCTGATTATGTGGGCGGTGTGCGCAGGCGTGATTCACGGTGTCGGCTTTCGTCCGAAAGCGCTTCACTGGCAGGGCATCTTCTGCCCACTGATTGCCGATCTGGTTCTCCTCGCCGGTTTGATTTTCTTCTTCTTCTGAATAAGAAATGTCCGTTAACGTTATGGGCTTACCCTGGCCCATAAAAATTTACTCTCCGTTTACTTTCCCCCATTCCAAACCATCATTCCCGCGCGTATAGTAGCGAAGTTTGAAAGCTCCAACTTTTCTTGTATTACCGGGATGTAAAGTGAATACAACGCTGTTTCGATGGCCGGTACGTGTCTATTACGAAGATACTGATGCCGGTGGTGTGGTCTACCACGCCAGCTACGTTGCTTTTTATGAACGGGCACGCACAGAGATGCTGCGCCATCATCACTTTAGTCAACAGGTGCTGTTGGCTGAGCGAGTTGCCTTCGTGGTACGCAAGATGACGCTTGAGTATTTTGCGCCTGCCAGACTCGACGATATGCTCGAAGTTCAAACAGAAATTACATCAATGCGCGGAACTTCACTGGTTTTCACGCAGCGGATAGTCAATGCAGAGAATACGGTACTGAACTCAGCTGAAGTCCTGATTGTCTGTGTTGATCCAACCATAATGAAGCCTCGTGCGCTTCCTAAGTCTATTGTCGCGGAGTTTAAGCAGTGACTGACATGAATATCCTTGATTTGTTCCTGAAGGCAAGCCTTCTGGTTAAACTTATCATGTTGATTTTGATTGGTTTTTCAATCGCATCCTGGGCCATCATCATCCAGAGAACGCGTATCCTCAATGCCGCTGGCCGCGAAGCCGAAGCGTTTGAAGATAAGTTCTGGTCGGGTATTGAGCTTTCTCGTCTGTACCAGGAAAGCCAGGGACGCCGTGATAACCTTTCAGGCTCCGAACAAATTTTCTATAGCGGTTTCAAAGAGTTCGCTCGCTTACATCGCGCTAACAGCCATGCGCCGGAAGCCGTGGTAGAAGGAGCGTCGCGTGCGATGCGCATCTCCATGAACCGCGAACTGGAAAATCTTGAAACGCATATTCCTTTCCTCGGAACCGTTGGCTCCATCAGCCCGTATATCGGCCTGTTTGGTACGGTGTGGGGGATCATGCACGCCTTTATCGCCCTTGGGGCGGTGAAGCAGGCAACGTTGCAGATGGTTGCGCCGGGTATCGCAGAAGCACTGATCGCGACCGCAATCGGTCTGTTCGCCGCAATTCCGGCGGTAATGGCGTACAACCGTCTGAACCAGCGCGTGAACAAACTGGAACTGAACTACGACAACTTTATGGAAGAGTTCACCGCGATTCTGCATCGTCAGGCGTTTACCAGCACCGAGAGCAACAAGGGGTAAACCATGGCCAGATCGCGTGGACGAGGTCGTCGCGAGCTCAAGTCCGAAATCAATATCGTTCCGTTACTGGACGTGCTGCTGGTGCTGCTGCTGATCTTTATGGCGACGGCGCCCATCATCACCCAGAGCGTGGAAGTTGATCTGCCGGATGCGACAGAATCACAGGCGGTAAGCACCAATGACGATCCTCCGGTCATCATTGAGGTTTCCGGCGTAGGGCAGTACAGCGTGGTGGTAGAGAAAGATCGTATGGATCAGCTTCCGCCAGAGCAGGTTATTGCTGAAGCGCAACGACGCCTGGAGTCAAATCCGAAGACGGTCTTCTTAATCGGTGGTGCGAAAGACGTACCATATGATGAAATTATCAAAGCGCTGAACTTGCTACATAGCGCGGGCGTTAAGTCAGTTGGCTTAATGACTCAGCCTATTTGATCATCTGCGTAGTTTTTGGGAACCGATAGTGTCAAAGGCAACCGAACAGAACGACAAGCTTAAGCGAGCGATAATCGTCTCCGCAGTGCTGCACGTAATTCTTTTTGCAGCGCTGATCTGGAGTTCGTTCGATGAGCACCTTGATGCATCAGGCGGCGGTGGGGGGTCCTCCATCGACGCCGTTATGGTGGATCCTGGTGCGATCGTTCAGAACTATAATCGTCAGCAACAGCAGCAGGCGAGCTCTAAACGTGCTGAAGAGCAGCGAGAAAAACAGGCGCAACAGCAGGCGGAAGAGCTGCGTGAAAAGCAGGCCGCTGAGCAGGAACGTCTGAAGCAGCTAGAGAAAGAGCGTTTGCAGGCGCAGGAAGCGGCGAAAGAGCAGGCAGAGCAGCAGAAGCAGGCTGAAGCCGCTGCGAAGAAGGCGCAGGAACAGCAGAAGCAGGCGGAAGAGGCGGCAGCCAAAGCCGCGGCTGATGCAAAAGCGCAGGCTGACGCACAGGCGAAATTAGCGGCTGACGCGGCGAAGAAAGCCGCTGCTGATGCTCAGAAAAAAGCGGAAGCAGAAGCTGCGAAGAAAGCCGCTGCTGATGCCCAGAAGAAAGCGGAAGCAGAAGCTGCGAAGAAAGCCGCTGCTGATGCCCAGAAGAAAGCGGAAGCAGAAGCCGCGAAGAAAGCCGCTCAGGAAGCAGAGAAGAAAGCTGCTGCCGATGCTGCGAAGAAAGCGGCTGCTGCCGAGAAGGCTGCGGCTGAAAAAGCGGCTGCCGCTGAAAAAGCTGCGGCTGATAAAAAAGCTGCTGCCGAAAAAGCCGCAGCCGACAAGAAAGCTGCCGCTGAAAAAGCCGCTGCCAGGAAGGCCGCTGCTGAAAAAGCTGCCGCTGAAGCAGCCACCGCTGACGATATCATTGGCGACCTGAGTTCTGGTAAGAATGCGCCGAAAACTGGCGGTGGGGCAAAAGGGAGTAATGCAGCCCCGGCGGGAAGCGGTAACACTAAGAACAACGGTGCTTCTGGCGCTGAGATTAACGACTACAAGAACCAGATTGCTGCGGCTATATCCAGCAGGCTTAACGATAAATCATTGTATACAGGGAAAACATGCAGACTGCATATTAAACTGCATACTGATGGTACCGTGCTGAGCGTTGAGTCTGAAGGAGGCGATGACGCATTATGCCAGGCTGCACTTGTGGCAGTGAATCAGGCAAAACTGCCAAAACCTCCGTCACAGGCTGTCTATGAAGTGTTCAAAGACGCTTCGCTGAACTTTAAGCCATAAGCAGAGCTGCGGTTATCGGGTTCTGATAGTTTTGTGTATTTGAGTTTGTTAACCTTCTGCTAAATTATCCAGGACTTATTGTTCGGATAAGGGAGATATGATGAAGCAGGCATTACGATTAGCTTTTGGTTTTTTAGTACTGTTGACGTCAGCAGTGCATGCCACAGTAAGCATCGACATTACCGACTGGAACGACTCAGCGCGTCCAATCGGTGTCGTTCCGTTCCAGTGGGCAGGCCCGGGCGCTGCGCCTGAAGACATTGGCGGCATTGTTGCAGCTGACCTGCGTAACAGCGGTAAATTTAACCCCTTAGATCGTTCTCGTCTGCCGCAGCAGCCGGGTACCGCTCAGGAAGTTCAACCTGCTGCATGGTCTGCACTGGGTATTGATGCCGTGGTTGTCGGACAGGTTACTCCTGCGCCAGACGGCGGCTATAACGTCGCTTATCAGCTGGTGGATACCGGCGGTGCGCCGGGTACCGTTCTGGCTCAAAACACGTATAAGGTGAACAAGCAGTGGCTGCGTTACGCAGGCCATACGGCGAGTGACGAAGTGTTTGAGAAGCTGACCGGTATTAAAGGTGCGTTCCGTACTCGTATCGCGTACGTAGTACAGACCAACGGCGGCCAGTTCCCTTATGAGCTGCGCGTCTCTGATTACGATGGCTACAACCAGTTCACCGTACACCGTTCACCACAGCCGCTGATGTCTCCGGCATGGTCTCCGGACGGCTCTAAGCTGGCGTACGTGACCTTCGAAAGCGGCCGTTCCGCGCTGGTTATCCAGACGCTCTCTAACGGTGCTGTGCGTCAGGTTGCGTCATTCCCGCGTCACAACGGTGCGCCTGCGTTCTCTCCGGACGGTACCAAACTGGCGTTTGCCCTGTCTAAAACCGGTAGCCTGAACCTGTACGTGATGGATATTGGTTCTGGTCAGATCCGTCAGGTCACGGATGGTCGTAGCAACAACACTGAGCCAACCTGGTTCCCGGACAGCCAGAATCTGGCCTTTACGTCTGACCAGGCAGGTCGTCCACAAGTTTATAAAGTGAATATCAACGGCGGAGCAGCGCAGCGTATTACCTGGGAAGGTTCTCAGAACCAGGATGCTGACGTCAGTGCCGATGGTAAAACAATGGTAATGGTCAGTACTGCGGGTGGTCAGCAGCACATTGCCAAACAAGATCTGGTAACGGGGGGCGTACAAGTACTGTCGTCAACGTTCCTGGATGAAACGCCAAGTCTGGCACCTAACGGCACCATGGTAATCTACAGCTCTTCTCAGGGGATGGGATCCGTGCTGAATCTGGTTTCTACAGATGGGCGTTTCAAAGCGCGTCTTCCGGCAACTGATGGACAGGTAAAATCACCTGCCTGGTCGCCGTATCTGTAATAATAATTAATTGATTACTAAAGGAATCTTAGAAATGCAACTGAACAAAGTGCTGAAGGGGCTGATGATCGCTCTGCCTGTTATGGCAATCGCAGCGTGTTCTTCTAACAAGAACGCAAGCAATGACCAGAGCGGCGAAGGCATGATGGGTGCCGGCACCGGTATGGACGCTAACGGCAATGGCAATATGTCTTCTGAAGAGCAAGCGCGTCTTCAGATGCAGCAGTTACAGCAGAACAACATCGTTTACTTCGATCTGGATAAATACGACATCCGTTCTGACTTCGCTGCAATGCTGGATGCGCACGCAAACTTCCTGCGTAGCAACCCGTCTTACAAAGTCACCGTAGAAGGTCATGCGGACGAACGTGGTACTCCGGAGTACAACATCTCCCTTGGTGAACGTCGTGCAAACGCTGTTAAAATGTACCTCCAGGGTAAAGGCGTTTCTGCTGACCAGATCTCCATCGTTTCTTACGGTAAAGAAAAACCAGCAGTACTGGGTCACGACGAAGCGGCTTACTCCAAAAACCGTCGTGCCGTACTCGTTTACTAAGAGAATTGCATGAGCAGTAACTTCAGACATCATCTGATGAGTCTGTCGTTACTGGTTGGAATAGCGGCCCCCTGGGCCGCTTTTGCTCAGGCACCAATCAGTAGTGTCGGCTCAGGCTCGGTAGAAGACCGGGTCACTCAACTCGAGCGTATTTCTAACGCTCACAGCCAGCTTTTAACTCAACTCCAGCAGCAGCTTTCCGATAACCAGAATGATATTGATTCCCTTCGTGGTCAGATCCAGGAGAGTCAGTATCAGCTTAATCAGGTTGTGGAGCGCCAGAAGCAAATTTTGTTGCAGATGGATAGCCTTAACAGCGGCGGAGCAGCAGCACAGCCAGCAGCAGGCGATCAAAGCGGTGCGGCAACGCCTGCACCTGCGGCAGATGCCTCCGCGTCGTCTGGTGCGCCTGTACAGAGCGGTGACGCGAATACGGACTACAACGCGGCCATTGCCCTGGTGCAGGACAAATCGCGCCAGGACGATGCTATCGTTGCGTTTCAGAACTTCGTTAAGAAGTACCCTGATTCCACTTACCAGCCAAATGCGAACTACTGGCTGGGTCAGTTGAATTACAACAAGGGTAAAAAGGATGATGCGGCGTTTTATTTTGCCTCTGTGGTGAAAAATTACCCGAAATCACCGAAAGCGCCTGATGCGATGTATAAAGTCGGCGTGATCATGCAGGACAAAGGCGACACTGCAAAAGCCAAAGCGGTTTATCAGCAGGTGGTTGCAAAATTCCCGGGTACAGACGGCGCCAAACAAGCGCAAAAACGTTTAAGTTCGATGGGTTGATTATCGCATGACCAGAAATCGCGTCATTTCTGGTCGTGCAGCATGATTCCTAAGCAGTTAAGTGATCTTCATCGAAATTTTTGTTGCGCAGAATTCTTAAATCAGTAATATATGCCGCCGTTGCCACGGGATATCAAACAACGTGAAAGCAGCGCAAAAGTGGGTCGTTAGCTCAGTTGGTAGAGCAGTTGACTTTTAATCAATTGGTCGCAGGTTCGAATCCTGCACGACCCACCACTTAAAGCAGTTCTGGCAGTACAGAGTGGGTGATTAGCTCAGTTGGTAGAGCATCTCCTTTACACGGAGGGGGTCGGCGGTTCGAGCCCGTCATCACCCACCACTCGGGTCGTTAGCTCAGTTGGTAGAGCAGTTGACTTTTAATCAATTGGTCGCAGGTTCGAATCCTGCACGACCCACCAATTTTATTGGTTCCGAGTGATAATTCAGGCAACACCCGAACGGGTCGTTAGCTCAGTTGGTAGAGCAGTTGACTTTTAATCAATTGGTCGCAGGTTCGAATCCTGCACGACCCACCAGCCTGAATAGATTTGAAGTACATCCCGCAAGGGGTCGTTAGCTCAGTTGGTAGAGCAGTTGACTTTTAATCAATTGGTCGCAGGTTCGAATCCTGCACGACCCACCAGTGTTGAAAGGCGCCCTAAAGGCGCCTTTTTGCTATCTGTCGTTCGCCAGTGCCTTATAGGTCGGGTAAGGCGAAGCCGCCACCCGACAGATGCTACCGGCATCAATTCCCGATGACATTCCCCCTCAAATTCGCTATCTTGTTTAGTATACAAAACACCATTGCCTCATTTTTGTTATCTCATGCAAAACAAAGGCAATATTGTTAAGCCAGTAAAACGAGAAGCCATAATGAGTGTGATGTTTGATCCCGAAACCGCAATCTATCCCTTCCCGCCGAAGCCCGCTCCGCTAAGCCGGGATGAAAAACAGTTCTATCGTGAAAAAATTAAGCGCCTGCTTAAAGAGCGTGATGCGGTGATGGTGGCGCATTACTACACCGACCCGGAAATTCAGCAGCTGGCAGAAGAGACGGGCGGCTGTATCTCAGACTCCCTGGAAATGGCGCGTTTCGGTGCAAAACATCCTGCCTCCACGCTGCTGGTTGCAGGTGTGCGCTTCATGGGCGAAACGGCAAAAATTCTCAGCCCGGAAAAAACCATACTGTTGCCGACGCTGAATGCCGAATGCTCCCTTGACCTCGGTTGCCCGATTGATGAGTTCACCGCCTACTGTGATGCCCACCCTGATCGTACCGTGGTGGTCTATGCCAACACGTCTGCGGCGGTGAAAGCCCGGGCAGACTGGGTAGTGACCTCCAGTATCGCCGTTGAGCTGATTGAGCATCTGGACAGCCTGGGGGAGAAAATCATCTGGGCGCCCGATCGTCACCTGGGAAACTATGTACAAAAACAAACCGGTGCGGATGTGCTGTGCTGGCAGGGCGCCTGTATCGTTCACGACGAGTTTAAGACCCAGGCCCTGACGCGCATGAGAGGGTTATACCCAGACGCCGCGATTCTGGTGCACCCGGAATCCCCGCAGTCCATCGTCGACATGGCGGATGCCGTCGGGTCAACCAGCCAGCTCATTCATGCTGCGAAAACCCTGTCACACAAGCAGCTCATTGTGGCGACCGATCGCGGTATCTTCTACAAGATGCAGCAGGCCGTGCCGGAAAAAACGTTGCTCGAAGCGCCGACCGCCGGAGAAGGGGCGACCTGCCGAAGCTGCGCGCATTGCCCGTGGATGGCGATGAATGGGCTCAAAGCGATTGCGGAGGGGCTGGAAAACGGTGGCGCAGCGCATGAGATCCACGTGGATGCCGCTCTGCGTGAAGGCGCGTTAATTCCACTTAACCGTATGCTGGATTTTGCGGCTACACTACGTACTTAACTTATTACGCCCCGGAGAAAAAATGGATTTTTTTAGCACACAGAACATCCTGGTTCATATCCCGATTGGTGCGGGCGGCTATGACCTGTCGTGGATTGAAGCGGTGGGTACGCTGGCCGGTTTACTCTGTATCTGGCTGGCCAGCCTTGAGAAGATCAGCAACTATGCGTTCGGGCTGATAAACGTCACGCTGTTTGCGATCATCTTTTTCCAGATCCAGCTCTACGCCAGCCTGCTTCTACAGCTGTTCTTCTTCGCAGCCAATATCTATGGCTGGTACGCCTGGTCTCGGCAAAACAGTCAGCAGGAGGCGGAACTGCAAATCCGCTGGCTGCCGTTGCCAAAAGCCATCACCTGGTTCGCGGCCTGCGTGGTAGCTATCGGCTTTATGACCGTCTTTATTGATCCGGTATTTGCCTTCCTGACGCGCGTGGCGGTCTCGGTCATGTCGGGTCTGGGATTAAACGTGACGATGGCTGAGCTTCAGCCGGATGCCTTCCCGTTCTGGGATTCCTGCATGATGGTACTGTCGATTGCCGCAATGATCCTGATGACCCGTAAATACGTTGAGAACTGGCTGCTGTGGGTGGTCATCAACGTCATTAGCGTGGTGATTTTTGCCCGCCAGGGTGTTTATGCCATGTCGCTGGAGTACATGCTGCTGACGGTCATTGCCCTGAACGGTAGCCGCATGTGGATTAACAGCGCGCGTGAGCGTGGCTCGCGCGCGCTTTCCCGTTAATGGTGATGGGCGTGTGAGTGGCCGGACTGCGCCTCGTTCAGGTGACAGTCTGGCCCGTTACATGGCTGATACTCCATCTGGATGGTGGCGTGCGCAATTTCGTAGTGATGCTCAAGGAAGTGCCGAATACGTTCAAGCAACGCATCGTGATCGTGGGGCGGAATAACCTGAACGTGCAGCGTCATAAGCGGTTTCTCACCCACCAGCCAGACGTGAACGTGGTGAACGTTACGGACTTCAGGAATGGAACGACACAGATTGCGTTTTAGCTCGCCAATATCCAGCGACGTGGGAGCGCCTTCCAGCAGCTCATTGACGCTCTCTTTCAACAGCCGCCAGGCACTGCGTAATACAAGGCACGATACCAGCACGGAAAGAATCGGGTCGATGGGAGTCCAGCCCGTGCCCATAATGATCAGCGCGGCTACGATGGCCCCTACGGAACCCAGCAGATCGCCCAGCACATGAAGCGCCGCGGCCCGTACGTTCAGATTTTTTTCACTGCTGCCGCGGTGCAATATCCAGAACGCCAGAATATTGGCGACCAACCCGGCAATGGCGATAACCATCATTGTCGTCCCGGCTATCGGTTGTGGATGCCGAAAGCGCTGAAAAGCCTCCCAGACGATAAGAAGAGTAATGACCACCAGTGCAATCGCATTCACAAAGGCGGCAAGCGTGGTCAGTCTGAGCCAGCCAAAGGTGTGGCGAGTATTGGGAGGGCGACGGGCAAACTGCACGGCCAGCAGAGCAAACAGGAGCGCGGCAGCGTCGGTCAGCATATGCCCGGCATCGGCCAGCAGCGCCAGCGATCCGGATATCAGCCCGCCTGTTACCTCAATTATCATAAAGGTGGCAGTGACGCCAAAAGCCAGCAGAAGCCGTTTGGCATTTTCATCGCCAGTGGAGTGGGAATGGGAGTGGGAGTGCGCCATGGTATCGTTCCTGATTTATTATTATTTTTAGTGTAGCGTTTTTAAGAGCTTAAATAAAAAAGGAGAGCATTCGCTCTCCCTGTTTTACCTTACGGAAGGTTACTGGGTAGTACCGTCCGTTTTGGTATTGGCATCGCTGCCTACTTTGTCATTCGGGTCCGGGCATTTCCCGTCTTTACACACAGAGTTTTTATGAACCTCGTCGGTGGTCATACCCTCATGGTTCATCGTGCCTGTGCTCGTCCCGCCGGTGTTGGTATTGCCCGTGTTGATATTACTGTTATCAACATTGTTTGGCGCAATATTCTGTTTTGCATCCGGCGCAACCTGGCCTGCTTCGGCAGCGGCATTCGCGTCGCCGTTGCTGCCGGATGAGCCTGCGTCAGCAGCCAGTACGCTACCGCTTGCCAGAGTAAGGGTTGCCGTCAGGAAAAGCGTAGTCAGTTTCGTCATTTTCATCATGGTGCTCCTGTTCTTATCGTTACGCTGGATAACATTCTCCAACAGTGCATCTTGTTCAGTGGCGAAAGATCCCAGTTTCCTGATTTATGTCAGGATGGAATCGCGTATAAATATTTAAAAACAGTCGTTACAAGTAAAAAGCTTAGGCCAGATCTCATTTTTCGCTATTTTGTTGTGTATTTTAGGCGAATTCCAGGAATTATCTGCGCGAAGTGTAAAAGCCCGTTTACACTTCGTGGCCGACAAGTTAGATTGAAAGGATTGCTTTCATTACTAAAGATATGGCAGAGCCGGAAAGAAGATGAATTATCAGAACGACGATTTACGCATTAAAGAGATCAATGAGTTATTACCTCCCGTAGCGCTCCTTGAAAAATTCCCCGCCACCGAAAATGCCGCCAACACGGTGTCTCATGCCCGCAAGGCGATCCACAAGATCCTGAAAGGTAGCGACGATCGTCTTCTGGTGGTCATTGGGCCGTGCTCCATTCACGATCCTGCTGCGGCCAAAGAGTATGCGTCCCGTCTGCTCGCCCTGCGTGAAGAGCTGAAAGGCGAACTGGAAATCGTGATGCGCGTTTATTTCGAAAAACCGCGTACCACCGTGGGCTGGAAAGGGTTGATCAACGATCCGCATATGGACAACAGTTTCCAGATCAACGACGGCCTGCGCATTGCGCGTAAGCTGCTGCTGGAGATCAACGACAGCGGGCTGCCTGCTGCCGGAGAATTCCTCGATATGATCACCCCGCAGTATCTGGCTGACCTGATGAGCTGGGGCGCTATTGGCGCGCGTACGACGGAATCTCAGGTTCACCGTGAGCTGGCGTCTGGCCTGTCATGCCCGGTGGGGTTCAAAAATGGCACTGATGGCACCATTAAAGTCGCTATTGACGCCATTAATGCGGCTGGCGCGCCGCACTGCTTCCTGTCGGTGACCAAGTGGGGCCACTCCGCTATCGTGAATACCAGCGGTAATGGCGATTGCCATATTATACTGCGCGGCGGTAAAGAGCCTAACTACAGTGCTAAACACGTAGCGGAGGTAAAAGCAGGGCTGGAGAAAGCGGGTCTGGCACCGCAGGTGATGATCGATTTCAGCCATGCCAACTCCAGCAAACAGTTCAAAAAGCAGATGGAAGTCGGCGCAGATGTGTGTCAGCAAATCGCCAGCGGTGAACGCGCAGTGATTGGGGTGATGATTGAGAGCCATCTGGTGGAAGGCAACCAGAACCTGGAGGGCAGTGAGCCGCTGGTCTACGGTAAGAGCGTGACGGATGCCTGCATTGGCTGGGACGATACCGATGCGATCCTGCGTCAGTTGGCGGATGCGGTTAAAGCGCGTCGCGGCTAAGTTTGTCCCGGGCAATAAAAAAGCGTGGATTGCTCCACGCTTTTTTTATGTCCGGCGAATATTACTTCGCTTTACCCTGGTTCGCCACGGCCGCCGCTTTTGCAGCGATTTCGTCGGCGTTACCCAAGTAGTAATGTTTAACTGGCTTGAAGTTTTCGTCGAACTCGTACACCAGCGGCACGCCGGTAGGGATATTCAGCTCGAGGATTTCATCTTCACCCATGTTGTCCAGGTATTTCACCAGCGCACGCAGGGAGTTACCGTGAGCAGCGATAATGACGCGCTCGCCGCTTTTCAGGCGTGGCAGAATGGTTTCGTTCCAGTAAGGCACAACGCGGTCGATGGTCAGCGCCAGGCTTTCGGTCTGCGGCAGTTCAGCCTCAGTCAGCTTCGCGTAACGCGGATCGTGGCCCGGGTAGCGCTCGTCATCTTTGCTCAGCTCTGGAGGCGTGACCGCAAAACCACGACGCCACTGCTTAACCTGCTCGTCACCGTATTTTTCTGCGGTTTCCGCTTTGTTCAGACCTTGCAGCGCACCGTAGTGACGCTCGTTCAGTTTCCAGGATTTCTCAACCGGCAGCCAGGCCTGATCCAGCTCGTCCAGAACGTTCCACAGGGTATGGATGGCACGTTTCAGCACAGAGGTGTAAGCAAAGTCAAAGGTGAAGCCTTCTTCTTTCAGCAGTTTACCTGCCGCTTTTGCTTCGCTCACGCCTTTCTCGGACAGATCAACGTCATACCAACCGGTGAAGCGGTTTTCGTTGTTCCACTGGCTTTCGCCGTGGCGCACCAGGACAAGCTTAGTATTAGCCATTTCTTACTCCTCAAGCATTTTGAATGATAACAATTCTCATTATATTGCTGTGACTGTGCCAGCAGCAACGCTTAACCCTAACCATAGCGAAAATAGTTCGAGAGTGTAAGATGCATGTGAATCCAGGGTTATGATTTTGTCTGCGATCGCCGCTATTTTCAGCAAGGCGGAGATAAAAAAGCCCTCGCGATGAGGGCCAGTCTTTTTTGCCGGATGGCGCTTCGCTTATCAGGCCTATATTCGTAGGCCCGTGCGCCGCCGGACATTAAGCGCGCGGAATGAAATGATACTCGGTGACGCTTACGTACTCTTCACCCGGACGTAGCACGCAGTCCGGCTGCGGCCATTCAGGATGGTTAGGCGTGTCCGGCAGGAACTCGCTCTCCAGCGCCAGTCCTTGCCAGGCGCCGTAGGCGTCATGTTCACGCGCCGTAGTACCCTCCAGATAGTTACCGGAGTAGAACTGTAGGGCAGGGGCGGTGGTGTAGACCGTCATCTGTAACTTCTCATCAGCAGACCAGACCTGTGCGGCAGGTTGAGAAAGATCGCCTTTCGCCTGCAACAGGAACGCGTGGTCGTAGCCTTTCACCTTGCGCTGATCGTCATCACTCAGGAAATCCTGAGCAATGGTTTTCGGCTGACGGAAATCAAAGCTATTTCCGCTTACTGGTTTCAGCCCCTGATAAGGGATACCCATCTCATCGACCGGCAGATACTCATCCGCCAGGATCTGGAGTTTGTGGCTGCGGACATCGGTCTGATTACCGTCAAGGTTGAAATAGGCGTGGTTAGTCAGGTTGACCGGGCACGGCTTATCGACGGTCGCGCGGTACTCAATGGCGATGCGATTATCTTCGGTCAGGGTGAAGCGCGCGGTTGCGGTGAGATTGCCCGGGAAGCCCTGGTCTCCATCGAGGGAGTCCAGAGAGAACCAGACCTCACCGTCATTTTGCTGCACAATCTTCCAGCGACGTTTATCAAACCCTTCCGGGCCGCCGTGCAGCTGATTTTCGCCCTGGCTGGCAAGCAGGGAATACGTTACGCCGTCCAGCGTAAACCGGCTTCTGGCGATGCGGTTAGCGTAGCGGCCTATGGATGCGCCCAGAAAAGCAGTCTGCTCGATATACTGCTCCGGCGATGCGCAGCCAAGCAGGGTTTCGCGCACGCTGCCGTCAGGCATCGGTACGCGGGCAGAAAGTAACGTTGCGCCCCAGTCCATCAGCGTAACCACCATCCCGGCGCTGTTGCGCAGGGTTAACAGGCGATACGGCAGACCATCCGGTGCGAGTGTCGGTGTTTCGTTTAGCACTGTCCGGCTCCTTGTGATGCTTTACAGACATAGAAAGTTTCTTTGATGCCCGTTTTGGCTTCGTACTGTTTAGCCACCGCGTCCTGAATGGCAGGGACCAGCTCTTCCGGCACCAGGGCGACGACGCACCCGCCGAATCCGCCGCCGGTCATACGCACGCCGCCTTTGTCGCCAATCGTGGCTTTCACGATTTCAACCAGGGTGTCGATTTGCGGCACGGTGATTTCGAAATCGTCACGCATGGAGGCATGCGATTCGGCCATCAGCTCGCCCATCCGCTTCAGGTCACCTTTTGCCAGCGCGGAGGCGGCTTCTACGGTACGGGCATTTTCCGTCAGTATATGACGCACGCGCTTCGTGACAACCGGGTCCAGCTCGTGGGCAACCTTGTTAAATTCATCAAGTGAGACATCACGCAGGGCTGGCTGCTGGAAGAAGCGCGCGCCGGTTTCGCACTGTTCGCGACGGGTGTTGTACTCGCTGCCCACCAGGGTGCGTTTGAAGTTGCTGTTGATGATCACCACAGCCGCCCCTTTAGGCAGCGGAACCGCTTTGGTCCCGAGGGAGCGGCAGTCAATCAGCAAAGCATGTTCTTTCTTGCCCAGCGCGGAAATCAGCTGATCCATAATGCCGCAGTTGCAGCCTACGAACTGGTTTTCCGCTTCCTGACCGTTGAGGGCGATTTGCGCCCCGTCCAGCGGCAGATGATAAAGCTGCTGGAACACGGTGCCGACCGCCACTTCCAGCGATGCGGAAGAGCTTAATCCCGCCCCCTGCGGCACGTTGCCGCTGATCACCAGATCGGCCCCGCCGAAATTCTTGTTACGCTTTTGCAGGTGCTTCACCACGCCGCGAACATAGTTCGACCACTGCTGGCTGTCGTGGGTCACGATCGGCGCATCGAGGGAAAATTCGTCAATTTCGTTGCCGTAATCCGCGGCCATCACTCGCACCTGACGATCGTCGCGTTTCGCGCAGCTGATCACCGTCTGGTAGTCGATGGCACACGGCAGGACAAAACCGTCGTTATAGTCGGTGTGCTCGCCGATCAGATTAACGCGGCCTGGCGCCTGGATAACATGGGTGGCAGGGTAGCCAAATTTTTCAGCAAACAGGGATTGTGTTTTATCTTTCAGACTCATTTTTAGACTCCTGATTCGCGGTAATGGACGTCGCTAACGGCACGCAGACGTTCTGCCGCCTGTTCCGCCGTCAGGTCGCGCTGGGTTTCCGCCAGCATTTCATAGCCCACCATGAATTTACGTACCGTCGCAGAACGCAGCAGCGGCGGGTAGAAGTGTGCATGTAACTGCCAGTGTTGATTCTCTTCGCCGTTAAACGGCGCGCCGTGCCAGCCCATGGAGTAGGGGAAGGAGCACTGGAAGAGGTTGTCGTAGCGGCTGGTCAGTTTTTTCAGCGCCAGCGCTAGGTCGTCACGCTGGGCGTCGCTGAGTTCGGTAATGCGCTGTACATGGGCTTTCGGCAGCAGTAGCGTCTCAAACGGCCACGCCGCCCAGTAAGGGACCACCGCAAGCCAGTGCTCGGTTTCCACCACGGTACGGCTGCCATCCGCCAGCTCACGCTGGGTGTAATCCACCAGCATCGGCGAACCGTTCTGGGCGAAATACGCTTTTTGCAGTCGGTCCTCACGCTCGGCTTCATTCGGCAGGAAGCTGTTCGCCCAGATCTGACCGTGCGGATGCGGGTTGGAGCAGCCCATCGCCGCGCCTTTGTTTTCGAACACCTGCACCCAGGGATAGCTCTGCCCCAGCTCCGCGATTTGCGCCTGCCAGGTGCTGACCACCTCTTTCAGGGCCTCCACGCTCAGCTCCGGCAGCGTTTTGCTGTGATCGGGCGAGAAGCAGATCACGCGGCTGGTGCCGCGGGCGCTTTCGCAGCGCATCAGCGGGTCATGGCTTTCCGGCGCGTCTGGCGTATCGGTCATCAGCGCGGCAAAGTCGTTAGTAAACACGAAGGTGCCTTGGTAGTCCGGGTTTTTATCGCCCGTCACGCGCGTATTGCCCGGGCAGAGGAAACAGTCCGGATCATGCTGCGGCAGCGTCTGTTTGGCAGGCGTCTCTTGCGCCCCCTGCCAGGGGCGCTTGGCGCGATGCGGTGAAACTAAAATCCATTGCCCGCTGAGCGGGTTAAAACGACGATGCGGGTGATCGACGGGATTGAATTGCGTCATGACAAATCCTTAATCCGGATAACCCTGCGGATGGCGTGACTGCCAGTGCCAGGTATCCTGTGCCATTTCATCAAGCGTGCGGGTGACACGCCAGTTAAGCTCTTTATCCGCTTTGGTGGCATCGGCCCAGTAAGCCGGGAGGTCGCCATCACGGCGGGGAGCGAAGTGATACTTCACCGGCTTGCCGCAGGCTTTACTGAAGGCATTCACCACGTCCAGCACGCTGCTGCCGATCCCGGCGCCGAGGTTGTAAATATGCACGCCCGGTTTATCCGCCAGCTGCTGCATCGCCGCCACGTGGCCGTCGGCCAGATCCATGACGTGAATGTAATCGCGCACGCCGGTGCCATCTTCGGTGGGATAATCGTTACCAAAAATCGCCAGGGAATCGCGGCGCCCTACGGCAACCTGCGCGATATACGGCATCAGGTTATTAGGAATGCCCTGCGGATCTTCGCCCATATCCCCTGACGGATGCGCGCCAACCGGGTTGAAGTAGCGCAGCAATGCGATGCTCCACTCAGGCTGGGCTTTTTGCAGGTCGGTCAGGATCTGCTCTACCATCAGCTTGCTTTTGCCATACGGGCTTTGCGGCGTACCGGTCGGGAAGCTTTCAACGTAAGGAATTTTTGGCTGATCGCCGTAGACGGTCGCGGAGGAGCTGAAGATAAAATTTTTAACGTTGGCCGCTCGCATGGCGGAGATCAGACGCAGGGTACCGTTAACGTTGTTGTCATAGTACTCAAGCGGTTTTGCCACCGATTCGCCAACCGCTTTCAGGCCCGCGAAGTGGATAACGGTTTCAATCGCGTGATCGTGAAGGATTTCAGTCATCAACGCTTCATTGCGGATGTCGCCTTCCACGAAAGTCGGCTGTTTACCCGAAAGGCGTTCAATGACCGGCAGCACGCTGCGCTTACTGTTGCACAGGTTATCAAGAATGACGACATCGTGGCCGCTTTGCAGCAGTTGCACACAGGTATGACTTCCTATGTAACCGCTACCACCTGTTACCAGAACTCGCATATTTCGCTCCATTAGGCTTATGGTATGAATTAACCATAGCATATCAGAGACGCGAAAAGTGTGACATGGGATAAAATAGTGGTATCGTTTACACTGGTTTTCACACGCGCTTTTTCACAGACTGAGTGCATTGTAGATCAAAGAGATAGAGATGTATTGTTGCAGGTTGTCTGAAAAGCGGAGGGCAGCGCCCTCCATGTGTTAATCGATTTTGCTCAGCAGGTAGCGGTATTGCTCGCCGTCAGGGACAAATTCCAGCCGATGGGTGATGCAGGACGGGGCATCTTCAGCATGGTGGGACACAAACAGCAGCTGGGTTTCACCTTCGCTAATCAGGACATCCACAAAGCGGCGGATCAGCTGACGGTTGAGCGGATCCAGCCCCTGCAACGGTTCGTCAAGAATCAGCAGCGTAGGGTGCTTGACCAGCGCGCGGACGATCAATGCCAGCCGCTGCTGCCCCCACGACAGGCTGTGGAATGGCGCATCGGCGACCCGGTTATCCATACCCAGAATATCCAGCCACTGCTGCGCCAGCTTGTGCTGCTTGTCGGATACCGCCTGATAAATACCAATGGAGTCGAAGAAGCCAGAGAGGATCACGTTTCGCACCGTGGTGCTCACCCGGTAGTCCAGGTGCAGGCTGCTGCTGACATAGCCGATGTGCTTTTTGATATCCCAGATGGTTTCCCCGCTGCCGCGGCGACGGCCGAACAGGGTGAGATCGTTGCTGTATCCCTGCGGGTGATCCCCGGTGATCAGGCTCAGCAGCGTGGATTTACCCGCCCCGTTGGGGCCGACGATCTGCCAGTGCTCACCAGGATTAACCGTCCAGCTGAGGTGATTAAGAATAGGGCGATCGTCGTAAGCAACCACCCCATCGCGCAGCACAATGCGCGGCTGGTCAGGCTCCAGCCCGTGGCGTGCTGAAGGCGCATCCGGCTCCGGCAGGGCAATACCGTCCAGTTTCTCGCTGTGCGCCAGCTGCGCAATCAGCGCCTGCCGAAGCAGTACGGCTTTCTCGCCGGTTTCGGTCAGGCTACAGTCCGCCAGCACGCCCGCATAATGTACGAAATCCGGGATCTCATCAAAGCGGTTAAGAACCAGCACAAGCGTGTATCCCTGCTGGTTAAGCGACGCCAGCAACGCTGCCAGTTGCGCGCGGGATTGCACATCCAGTCCGTCAAACGGTTCATCCAGGATCAGGAGTTCCGGCTCGCTCATCAGCGCCTGACACAGCAGCGTTTTGCGCGTTTCACCGGTTGAAAGGTATTTAAAGCGGCGATTAAGCAGGGCGGTAATGCCAAATTGTTCCGCCAGCTGCTGGCAGCGGGCAGGATCTTTTATCTCATCCTGGATAATTTCCGCCGTCGTGCGGCCGGTATCTTCTTCGCCGGGGCTGAGCAAATCGGTATTGTTACGCTGCCACTCATCGCTGACCAGCTTTTGCAGCTGTTCGAAGGAAAGGCGCGTCAGCCGGGTAAAGGTGCACCGACGTTCACCCTTCAGTTGGGTTAATTCGCCTGCCAGGGCGCGGGCCAGCGCGGATTTTCCGCTGCCATTCGTGCCCACAAACGCCCAGCTTTCTCCGGCGCGAAGGGTTAACTCTGGCAGCGATAAGGTACGGGTATCGCTAAGACGAAACGTGCCTTGCGAAATATGCAATGATGACATGTGTTATCCCATTTTTTGCAGCAAGAGATGTCAGGGATACTCAGTGTTAACGGGGTTGTCAATGCGCTTAGCACAATGTGGCGATAATTACCCGGTCTGCATTGAAATATGCGGTCACCACAGCACCTTCGTCTAATTCGGTCGCGTCGTTCACCGGAACGGTGGCGCAGAGCAACTGTCCATCCGGCAGGGTCATCAGCACTTCACACTGTTCTGCGCCGCGCTCGATGTGGCTGATACGCCCGCGTAGCTGGTTGTCGGCCTCTGCGGCCTGCTCAGGGTTGAGTGCGATGCTGATCCAGGGCGCTTTGAGTAATACCAGCACCTCCTGACCTTCGTTCAGCCCAAGGCGTTGACCACTTTGCGCGGTGATGGCGGCTTTCAGACGCGTCGTACCGTCCGCGAGCAGGATCTCGATATGCTCCTGCACCTGCGAATGATCGCGCCCCGTCACCGTACCAAACCACTGGTTGCGGGCGCTGGTCTGCAAAGAGAAACGGGAGATGGCGCCCAGCAGGCTGTCCAGCGGCAGATTGTCGTCATCGCTCAGCACATCAAATGCTTTTTGCTGGATCTGCGCCAGTAAATCGTAGAGCTGGATCAGACGTTGCCCGTAACGCGTCAACACGGCGCCGCCGCCGCCTTTCCCGCCGGTGGCGCGCTCAACCAGCGTGTGTTCGCTCAGGGTGTTCATGTCGTTAATTGCATCCCAGGCGCTTTTATAGCTGATGCCGGCGTTTTTAGCTCCCTGGCTAATCGAGCCAGTTTGTTCTATTTGTTTTAACAGGGCGATACGTCGCGGATCGGCGAAAAGCTTCTGCTGAAGTCGTAGGGTGAGGAGAATTTCGGCCTGCATAACAGTGTCCCGGCAAAAAGGCTATTGTGACCCAAATGCCCGGGGGCGGAAAGCGCACCGCACAAAAGGGGATGTTTTTCTTACTTTTCAGGGTAGAATAAGCCGTTCACAAGATCTGGAGAAAACCATGTTAGAGTTGTTGAAAAGTCTGGTATTCGCGGTAATCATGGTGCCAGTAGTGATGGCTATCATCCTCGGTGCCATCTACGGCCTGGGTGAAGTGTTCAACGTCTTTTCGAACATTGGTCATCGTCGTGACCAGCCTAAAAAGCAGCAATGATTTCCTCCAAAACGCCCGGCCAGCCCGGGCGTTTTGCTCTCAAGTTTATTCCTCTCCCGCCGATATCTTTTACAACGTTCCTTGAGTTTACGCATTAATGGGTACGATTTAGCGCTAGGAACGCCTGCGATATGTCGTTATATTTATTTGTATATAACGATGCGCACAGGAGCTTCAAATGGCACGTTCATGGGTACGCCTTTTCGCAGGGGCCACGCTGACTCTCTCACTCACCGGCCACGCGCTGGCGGATGAAGGAAAAATCACGGTCTTTGCGGCGGCGTCGCTGACTAACGCGATGCAGGATATTGCTGCGGTATACAAAAAAGAGAAAAACGTCGAGGTGGTCTCGTCGTTTGCCTCCTCATCCACGCTGGCCCGCCAGATTGAAGCGGGGGCGCCCGCGGATCTGTTCATCTCTGCCGATCAGAAATGGATGGATTACGCGGTGGAGAAAAAAGCTGTTGATACGGCTACCCGCGAAACGCTGCTGGGAAATAGCCTGGTGGTGGTCGCGCCCGCAAACAGCAAGCAGGACGACATCGCCATCAACAAACAGACGGACTGGACCCGGCTGCTCAACGGTGGCCGTCTGGCGGTAGGCGATCCGGAGCATGTTCCTGCCGGGATTTATGCGAAAGAAGCGCTACAAAAACTGGGCGCGTGGGAGACCTTATCGCCGAAGCTGGCTCCCGCAGAAGATGTGCGTGGCGCGCTGGCGCTGGTGGAGCGTAACGAAGCGCCACTCGGGATCGTTTACGGCTCCGATGCCGTCGCCAGTAAAGGTGTGAAGGTGGTAGGCACCTTCCCGGAAGACTCGCATAAGAAAGTGGAATATCCTGTTGCGATAGTTGATGGACATAAAAATGCGAGCGTGACGGCCTTCGTTGACTACCTGAAGGGGCCGGAAGCGTCCGCGATCTTTAAACGTTACGGATTTACGACTCACGAATGATATTGACCGAACCTGAATGGCAGGCCGTGCTGCTGAGCCTGAAAGTCTCTTCCCTGGCGGTTGCGCTGAGTTTGCCCTTTGGGGTGTTCTTTGCCTGGTTACTGGTTCGCGTGAAGTTTCCAGGCAAAGCCCTGCTCGACAGTGTTCTCCATCTTCCGCTTGTCTTACCGCCTGTGGTGGTCGGATATCTGCTGCTGATCTCCATGGGTCGACGCGGCTTTATCGGCGAATGGCTGTACGACTGGTTCGGCCTGACCTTTGCTTTCAGCTGGCGCGGCGCGGTTCTGGCCGCGGCGGTGATGTCCTTCCCGCTGATGGTGCGCGCTATCCGTCTGGCGCTGGAAGGGGTGGATACTCGGTTAGAACAGGCCGCCCGCACGCTGGGCGCAGGCCGCTGGCGGGTATTCCTGACCATTACGCTTCCGCTGACGTTACCGGGCATTATCGTCGGTACGGTGTTAGCCTTCGCCCGCTCGCTGGGTGAGTTTGGCGCGACCATCACCTTTGTGTCGAACATTCCCGGCGAGACGCGGACCATCCCGTCGGCCATGTATACCCTGATTCAGACCCCAGGCGGCGAAGGTGCGGCGGCCCGGCTGTGTATTATTTCAATTGTGCTCGCTCTGGTCTCGCTGCTGGTGTCTGAGTGGCTGGCGCGCCTCAGCCGTGAACGGATGGGGAAACCGTGATGCTGGAACTCAACTTTACGCAAACCCTGGGCAGCCACACGCTGACGCTGAACGAAACGCTGCCTGCCAGCGGTATCACCGCCATTTTTGGCGTGTCCGGGGCGGGGAAAACGTCGCTGATTAATGCGATTAGCGGCCTGACGCGTCCCCAGTCTGGCCGTATTGTGTTAAATAACCGCGTCTTGAATGACGCGGAGAAGAAGGTCTGCCTGTCACCGGACAAACGTCGCATCGGCTATGTGTTTCAGGATGCGCGCCTGTTCCCGCACTACAGCGTACGCGGGAACCTGCGTTACGGCATGGCAAAAAGCATGGCCGGACAGTTCGATAAGCTGGTGGCGCTGCTGGGCATCGAACCGCTGTTGGATCGTCTGCCGTCGTCGCTGTCGGGTGGTGAAAAACAGCGCGTGGCGATTGGCCGCGCCCTGTTAACCGCGCCGGAACTGTTGCTGCTGGATGAGCCGCTGGCCTCGCTGGATATTCCGCGCAAGCGCGAGCTGCTGCCGTATCTGCAACGTCTGGCGCGGGAAATCAACGTGCCCATGCTCTACGTCAGCCATTCGCTGGATGAGATCTTACATCTGGCCGACAAAGTGCTGGTGCTGGAAGCGGGCAGGGTGAAGGCATTCGGCAATCTGGAGGAGGTGTGGGGCAGCAGCGTTATGCATCCATGGCTGCCAAAGGAGCAGCAGAGCAGCATTCTGAAGGTGAGCGTGCTGGAGCACCATCCGCACTACGCGATGACTGCGCTGGCGCTGGGCGATCAGCATTTGTGGGTGAATAAAATCGATACGCCGATTCAGTCCACGTTACGGATCCGCATTCAGGCGTCGGATGTCTCTCTGGTCCTGCAACCGCCGCTGCAAACCAGTATCCGCAATATTTTGCGCGCAAAAGTAGCGCAGTGTTTTGATGATAACGGCCAGGTGGAAGTGCAGCTGGAAGTGGGCAGCAGAACGCTGTGGGCGCGCATCAGCCCGTGGGCCAGGGATGAGCTGGGCATCAAGCCTGGCCTGTGGCTTTACGCGCAAATCAAGAGCGTCTCCATCACCGCCTGATTACAGCAGGTGGGTATAAATATACTGCGCGATGCTGTCGGTGGTGTTATCGCCAATCACCACGTCAGCGCGCGCTTTCACCGCGTCATCGGCATTACCCATCGCCACGCCCGTTCCGGCCGCTTCCAGCATACTGATGTCGTTATAGTTATCGCCGAAAGCAATCACGTCCTGCATTGATCCGCCCTGCGATTCAACGAACTGGGTCAGACGCTTTCCTTTGCTGTTGCCTTTGCGGGCGATATCCACCTGATCGTGCCAGGACCATTCACATTCCAGACCCAGCGTATGCTCGACATGTTTTGCGAAGGTATTCAGTTTGGCGGTGTCTTCATCGGTCAGGGCAAATTTCCAGATTGCGTCGACGTCTTCCGCCGCCTGGCGCAGGGAGGAAACCTGAGTGAACACCGGACGCTGCGCTTCCGGCAGAGACAGAGCCCAGTTGCTGGTGCGGATCACATGGCCGGTAGGGCGTTCATACACCATGGCGTTATCCACATACATCAGGCCGTGAATGGCGTGCTCATCCAGTAAATCAATTAATTGCAGCGCCTGCGTAACGGGAAGCGGATCGGAGGCTAAAACCTTTTTTGCCTGATAATCATACAAATAGGTGCCATTACAACAAATTGCAGGTGTATCTAAGCCCAGTGCCTGATAAAAAGGATGAATGGCTACGTGATGTCGACCCGTTACGATGAGAAGTTGATACCCCGCTTCCTGGGCTCGTTTGAGGGCCTCAAGAGAAGAGGGGAGCAGGGTTTTCTGAGGGGTAAGCAGTGTTCCGTCTAAATCCAGGGCAATCACTCGCGAGGTCATTTTTTCTTCCGGGTTAATGTTGAATTTAAGGTCTGTCGGGATGGTACACCGAGAGCGGAACCCTGCAAAATCCCGGACTACAATTCAGCATTCACCGTTAAAAATAATCAGGAGTATTCATGAAACAAACCGTTTATACCGCCAGTCCTGAAAGTCAGCAGATCCATGTCTGGCGTTTGAATACAGAAGGTTCGCTTACGCTGGTTCAGGTTGTTGATGTGCCAGGCCAGGTGCAGCCGATGGTCGTCAGCCCGGATAAACGTTTTCTTTATGTCGGCGTACGCCCGGAATTCCGCGTACTGGCATACCGTATCTCCCCGGATGACGGCGCGCTGGCCTATACCGCAGAAGCCCCGCTGCCGGGCAGCCCGACCCATATTTCCACTGACCATAAAGGCAACTTTATCTTCAGCGGCTCCTACAATGCAGGCTGCGTGAGCGTCACCCGCCTGGAAGACGGTATTCCCGTTGAAACCGTCGACGTGGTAGAAGGGCTAGAAGGTTGCCACTCCGCCAACATTTCGCAGGATAACCGCACGCTGTGGGTGCCAGCGCTTAAGCAGGACCGCATCTGCCTGTTCACCCTGAGCGATGACGGCCATCTGGTCGCGCAGAGCCCGGCGGAAGTCACCACCGTGGAAGGCGCAGGCCCGCGCCACATGGTCTTCCACCCGAATCAGCAGTATGCCTATGTCGTTAACGAGCTGAACAGCTCGGTAGACGTGTGGGAGCTGAACGATCCTAACGGACAGATCGAGTGCGTACAGACGCTGGACATGATGCCATCTGATTTCTCCGACACACGCTGGGCGGCAGACATTCACATTACGCCGGATGGCCGTCACCTGTATGCCTGTGACCGTACCTCCAGTCTGATCACCATCTTCAGCGTCTCTGAAGACGGCAGCGTTCTGGCAGTTGAAGGCTTCCAGCCGACAGAAACCCAGCCGCGCGGCTTTAATGTCGATCACAGCGGCAAATACCTGATTGCGGCGGGGCAGAAATCCCACCACATTGCGCTCTATGAAATCCAGGGCGTGCAGGGTCTACTGGAAGAGAAAGGACGCTATGCGGTCGGACAAGGGCCGATGTGGGTTGTGATTAACGCTCATTGATCCGTAGACGAAAAAAAACCTCGCAAATGCGAGGTTTTTTTATGCGCGGTTAATGCATGAGGTAGGCCGGGTAAGGCGCAGCCGCCACCCGGCAGCAGGCATTTTACTGCTTCGGCTCAGCAACCACTTTGCTACCCAGACCGCGGTTGTTATATTCCCACATGCGGTTAAAGTTAGCGTCATTCAGGTTACGCTGCACGTTGTCTTTCTCATCCACCGTGCCGGTGTTGCCGGAGAAAGGACGTTTCGAGATCGCCGCATCCGCCCACGGTTTTGCCATGTTAAAGCCTTCGTTAATCACGCTGTCGCGGATCACGACCTGGCCGTTAGTGGCGGAGTCCACGTCCAGAGAGCGACCAAGCTGCGCCACGCCATCGCCAGCAGCAGTAAAGCGGCTATTCACGGCCAGGAAGCCATAGAACAGGTTAGACTGCGTGGCCGGGGCAAAGACGTAACCTTCCTGCTGCGTACGTGAATTCACCACGCGGAAGTCGGTGTTATCAAATACCACCGCGCCGCGGCCAGAGACCATATCCACGTCGCCTTCAATGTAGCTGTTGGTGACCAAAGTACGCGTCAGACGGTTGTTCTGAAGGGTATTCTGCACGCCGCTGTTGGTCACGAAGAAGGTGTTCTGGCGGCCCAGGATATTGACGTTGTTAATCTGTACCTTGTCGCCATCGCTACGCAGCGCCACGGCCTGATGATTACCTGCGTCAACGCTGTCGCCCAGGGTGTTCTGAATGGTCAGGTTCTGCAATTGCAGGCCATTGTTCTGTGACCAGAATACCGCTGAACACATCACGCCAATGGTGGCGGCACGCTTGCGCTGGCAGTTATCAAACATATACCACGCCGGTTTACCTGGCATGTATTTACCGGCCGGGTTCACCAGATGGCGCCAGGTGGTGCTGTCGATCTCTGAATCAATCGCCAGGCCAATTTTTACGTCGACCGCTTTTTCGCCCAGGCCGTAAAGCGTAATGCTTCCCGGTGCCGCCGGAACATAAACGGTTCCTTCGTATTCACCCGGCAGGATGGCAATGTACTGACGAGATGCGCTGTGTTTGGTAATTGCGGCATCAACGGCTGCCTGAATAGAGGTGTGTGTAACGCCCTCTGCCCCGGCCGGGCCGACAACGAAGTCTGGCTGTTTCGGCAGGTTAATAGAAGAAGGCGTCCACGGGGCTGCATTGGGATCCATCGCCGAGAAATAGTGCGCACGGGTGAAGTTCTTCGCTTCAGCCGCTGACAGGATCGGACGGGAAGCGGTGCCCGGAGCAACCTGCTCAGAAGGTTGCTGATCCGGTGGTGTTGAACTGCAAGCGGATAAAGTCACGCCAAAGGCGAGTGCCAACGCCAGACGGGAAATCCTGGAAATATTCAAGGTAATGCTCCTGGGTATGCAAGTCTTATCTGGATAGACGAAATAGCCTGCTTTTTTATACTAAGTTGAGCGAAACGGGAAGATAAAAACCGGAAAAGTTGCATTTTTGCCCGCAGGCGACGGGAAAGTCATCACAAATAAATAACATTTTCCCCCAATGCGGTTGACAGCAGGCGGCAGATGAAAATAAATGTCTATACAACCCATGACAAGTGGAAGGCACATGCAGCAGCTTCATCCCGATGATGTGATATGGCGAAATGCGCGACTGGCAACCCTGGCGACAGGGGAGGCGGAGCCCTACGGCCTGAGAGAACAACATGCCCTCGTTGTGCGCGGCCAGACGATTCTGGCCATTATTCCTGAATCCGAGATCCCCTCCGGGCATCGTCAGTGTGTCGATCTCGACGGGCGTCTGGTTACCCCCGGCCTGATCGATTGCCACACCCATCTGGTGTTCGGCGGCGATCGCGCAGCGGAATGGGAGCAACGGCTTAACGGCGTGTCATATCAGACCATTAGCGCGCAGGGCGGCGGAATTAACGCCACGGTCACGGCCACCCGCAACAGTTCGCCGGAAACGCTCCTGACGGTGGCGCAGCAGCGACTCCAGCGGCTGATGAATGAAGGCGTAACGACCGTTGAAATCAAATCGGGATACGGACTGAATGCCGAAGCCGAAGAGAAAATGCTGCTGGTTGCCCGCCAGCTCAGCCTGAATAATCTGGTCGATATCAGCCCGACGCTGCTGGCCGCGCACGCCGTTCCTGCCGAGTACCGACAGGATCCGGATGCCTATCTGGCGCTGGTCTGTGAGCAGATCATGCCCACGCTGTGGCAAAAAGAGTTATTTGAAGCGGTGGACGTGTTTTGTGAAAACGTCGGCTTTACCCCGGCGCAAACCGAGCGCCTGTTCCGGGCCGCCGCCGCGCTCGGGATCCCGGTAAAAGGGCATGTAGAACAACTGTCGAATCTCGGCGGCGCGGCGCTGGTCAGCCAGTATAAAGGGCTGTCGGCCGATCATATTGAGTATCTTGATGATGAAGGTATTCAGGCGATGGCGCAAAGCGGCACGGTGGCGGTATTGCTCCCCGGCGCGTTCTATTTTCTTCAGGAGCGCCAGCGTCCACCGGTGGCGCAGCTGAGAGAGCAGGGCGTGCCGATGGCGGTGGCTACCGACTACAATCCGGGCACCAGCCCGTTTGCCAGCCTGCATCTGGCAATGAACATGGCCTGCGTCCAGTTTGGCCTCACGCCGGAAGAGGCCTGGGCTGGCGTGACGCGGCATGCGGCGCAGGCGCTAGGACGTGGTGCGACGCACGGGCAGTTAAAGCCCGGTTATGTGGCTGATTTCGTCGTCTGGGACGCGAATCATCCGGTTGAGATGGTTTACGAGCCGGGGCGGAATCCTATGTATCAACGCGTGTTTCGGGGGCAGGTAGCATGAAACTGTGGCATCCCGTCTCTCCGCAGGTCTGGCAGGGTCGTGACGACAGCGCCGAGTCCAGCACCGCGAAACGTCTCTTCCAGACCATACAGCAGCGCGAACACTTTTCTCCCGCGCCGTCAGGCATCGCCCTGCTGGGCTTTGAATGTGATGAAGGGGTTAAGCGTAACCAGGGCAGGCCCGGTGCTGCACACGCGCCCGATGTGTTGCGTGGCGCGCTGGCGAATATGGCGAGCCATCAGGGGCATGCGCGCCTCGTGGATATGGGCGCTATTTATGTTGAAGGCCACGCGCTGGAGGCGGCACAGCAGGCGCTGAGCGAGGCCATAACCGCGTGCCAGCAATCCGGGATGCGTACTCTGGTTTTCGGTGGTGGACATGAAACCGCCTGGGCGCACGGGCGCGGCGTGCTGGACGCCTTTCCGAACGATCGCCTTGCGGTGATCAACCTGGATGCGCACCTCGATTTACGCAAGGCCGAACGGGCAACGTCCGGCACGCCGTTCCGCCAGCTGGCGCACTACTGCGCGTCTCAGTCGCGGGTGTTTCACTACGCCTGCCTGGGGGTAAGCCGTGCGGCGAATACTCAGGCGCTGTGGGAGGAAGCTGAGCGGTTGAACGTGACGCTGGTTGAAGATCTCGATTTTCGCCGGGATGCGCTATCCGCGCTGGATAGCGTGCTTGCGCAGGCAGACCGGGTTTATCTCACCGTTGACCTTGATGTGCTGCCTGCCGCAGAAATGCCCGCCGTGTCCGCCCCTGCGGCGTTGGGGATCCCGGCGCTGGATCTGTTCCCGGTGATTGAGCGTATCTGCCGAAGCGGTAAACTACAGGCGGCGGATCTGGTGGAATTCAATCCGCACTACGATCGGGACGGTCAGGGCGCTAAGCTCGCCGCCCGACTGGCCTGGCAAATTGCTCACTGGTGGGCATAACAACATTCAAGGAGTCATGATGTTTTCACGCTCGCCCCTGCCGCAGCCGAGCCCTCCCGCGCCTTTTTACGAAAAGGTGAAGCAGGCGATCAGCGAAAAAATCGCCGCCGGCGTCTGGCGCCCGCACGACCGCATTCCGTCCGAGGCCGAGCTGGTGGCGCAGTTTGGCTTTAGCCGAATGACCATCAACCGCGCACTGCGTGAACTGACCGATGAAGGGTTGCTGGTGCGTTTACAGGGTGTCGGAACCTTTGTCGCCGAGCCAAAAGGACAGTCGGCGCTGTTTGAAATCCGCAGCATTGCCGATGAAATTGCCGCCCGCAAGCATCAGCACCACTGCGAGGTGCTGGTGCTTGAAGAGACGCAGGCCAGCGCCGAACAGGCCATCGAGCTGAACGTTACCGAGGGCACCCGGATTTTCCATTCGGTGATGGTGCATTATGAGAACGACATTCCGGTCCAGATTGAAGACCGCTGCGTCAACGCGGAGCGGATACCGGATTACCTGAGCCAGGATTACACCCAAACCACACCGCATGCGTATCTCTCGCTCGTCGCCCCGCTGACGGAAGGGGAGCATATCGTGGAAGCCGTGCGCGCCACGCCGCAGGAGTGCGAGCTGTTGCGTATTAAAGAGCACGATCCCTGTCTGCTGATCCGCCGTCGTACCTGGTCGTCCTCGCAAATTGTGTCGCATGCGAAGCTGCTATTCCCGGGGAATCGCTACCGGTTGCAGGGCCACTTTATGTCATAAGTTTTATAAGCGTGATCGCTAACGCAATATAGCAAAATTGTATCTTTTTTGTTAAATACGACCTTGTGTGTGCTTGTCTATACAAGTATATCTAAATGCATCACCTGTCCCTTATGAGGAACACACAATGTCGTCAGATAAATACCGCAAGCAGGATGTCCGCGCCGCGCGCGGCACCACGCTCACCGCAAAAAGCTGGCTCACCGAAGCACCGCTGCGCATGTTGATGAACAACCTTGATCCTGAGGTAGCAGAAAATCCCCACGAGCTGGTGGTCTACGGCGGCATTGGCCGCGCCGCGCGCAACTGGGCGTGCTATGACGCGATTGTTGAGTCTTTGACGAATCTCGAAAACGACGAAACGCTGCTGGTGCAATCCGGCAAACCGGTTGGCGTATTCAAAACCCATAAAAATGCGCCCCGCGTGCTGATTGCCAACTCCAACCTGGTGCCGCACTGGGCGACGTGGGAACACTTCAACGAGCTGGACGCAAAAGGGCTGGCCATGTACGGCCAGATGACCGCGGGTAGCTGGATCTACATCGGCAGCCAGGGGATTGTGCAGGGCACGTATGAAACCTTCGTGGAAGCGGGCCGTCAGCACTATAACGGATCACTGAAAGGCCGCTGGGTGCTCACCGCCGGACTGGGCGGCATGGGCGGCGCGCAGCCGCTGGCCGCGACGCTGGCGGGCGCGTGCTCCCTGAACATTGAGTGCCAGCAGAGCCGCATCGATTTCCGTCTGCGTACCCGCTATGTTGATGAACAGGCCGACAACCTCGATGACGCGCTGGCGCGCATCAAAAAGTACACCGCTGAAGGCAAAGCCGTGTCGGTTGCCCTGTGCGGCAACGCGGCGGATATTCTGCCGGAACTGGTGGCGCGCGGCGTGCGTCCGGATCTGGTCACCGACCAGACCAGCGCTCACGATCCGCTCCACGGCTATCTGCCAAAAGGCTGGACGTGGGAAGACTACCAGCAAAAAGCGGAAACCGATCCTGAGGGCACGGTACTGGCGGCTAAACGCGCCATGGCGGAACACATCTCCGCGATGCTGGCCTTCAGTAAGATGGGTATTCCGACCTTTGATTACGGGAATAACATCCGCCAGATGGCGAAAGAGATGGGGGTGAATAACGCCTTTGACTTCCCCGGCTTCGTGCCCGCCTATATTCGTCCTCTGTTCTGCCGCGGCATCGGGCCGTTCCGCTGGGTTGCCCTGTCCGGCGACCCGGAGGATATCTACAAAACCGACGCCAGAGTGAAAGAGATTGTCGCCGATGACGAACACCTGCATCGCTGGCTGGATATGGCGCGCGAACGCATTAACTTCCAGGGCCTGCCGGCGCGTATCTGCTGGGTCGGGCTGGAGTGGCGGCAAAAACTCGGCCTCGCCTTTAACGAAATGGTGCGCAGCGGCGAAGTCTCCGCGCCGATCGTCATTGGCCGCGACCACCTGGACTCCGGCTCTGTCGCCAGTCCGAACCGTGAAACCGAAGCCATGCGCGACGGCTCGGATGCGGTCTCCGACTGGCCGCTGCTGAATGCCCTGCTGAACACCGCCAGCGGCGCGACCTGGGTGTCGCTGCACCACGGCGGCGGCGTCGGGATGGGCTTCTCCCAGCACTCCGGGATGGTCATCGTCTGTGACGGAACTGATGAAGCGGCCGCGCGTATCGCTCGCGTGCTGCACAACGACCCGGCAACCGGCGTGATGCGTCACGCGGATGCGGGTTACGAGATTGCCATTGATTGTGCCAAAGAGCAGGGCCTGAACCTGCCGATGATCCCCGCCACACAAGGAAAGCCTGCATGAACGCGTTAACACTTACTCCCGGCTCGCTGACGCTCAAACAGCTGCGTCACGTCTGGCGTCATCCGGTGACACTCTCCCTTGATGAAAGCGCCCACCGTGCCATTAACGACAGCGTGGCCTGCGTGGAGGCGATTGTGGCGGAGGGGCGCACCGCCTACGGCATCAACACCGGGTTTGGCCTGCTGGCGCAGACCCGCATCGCCACGCACGATCTGGAGAATTTACAGCGTTCGCTGGTGCTGTCGCACGCGGCGGGGGTTGGCCAGCCGCTGGACGATGAGATCGTCCGCCTGATGATGGTGTTGAAAATCAACAGCCTGGCGCGTGGGTTTTCCGGCATTCGTCTGAGCGTGATCCAGGCGCTGATGGCGCTGGTCAATGCGGAAGTTTATCCGTGGATCCCGGCGAAGGGCTCCGTCGGCGCCTCCGGCGATCTGGCGCCGCTGGCGCATATGTCGCTGCTCCTGCTGGGTGAAGGCCAGGCGCGCTGGCAAGGGGAGTGGCTGCCTGCGAAAGAGGCGCTGAAAAAAGCTGGCTTAACGCCGATCACCCTCGCGGCAAAAGAGGGGCTGGCGCTGCTCAACGGCACGCAGGCGTCGACCGCTTTCGCGCTGCGCGGTCTGTTTGAAGCGGAAGATCTGTTCGCCTCGGCGGTGGTGTGCGGTGCACTGACCACTGAGGCGGTGCTCGGCTCGCGTCGTCCGTTCGATGCCCGCATCCACGAGGTGCGCGGCCAGCGCGGGCAGATTGATGCCGCTGCCATGTACCGCCACGTACTTACCGATACCAGCGACATTGCCGATTCGCATCACAACTGTGAGAAGGTGCAGGATCCGTATTCCCTGCGCTGCCAGCCGCAGGTGATGGGCGCATGCCTGACGCAGCTGCGCCAGGCGGCAGAAGTGCTGCTGGTGGAGGCCAATGCGGTGTCCGATAACCCACTGGTATTTGCTCAGGAAAACGAGGTGGTTTCTGGCGGTAACTTCCACGCCGAGCCGGTGGCGATGGCCGCAGATAATATCGCCCTGGCGATTGCCGAAATCGGGGCGTTGTCTGAGCGTCGAATCGCGCTGATGATGGATAAGCACATGTCCCAGCTGCCGCCATTCCTGGTGCGCAACGGCGGCGTGAACTCGGGCTTCATGATAGCCCAGGTCACCGCCGCGGCACTGGCAAGCGAGAACAAAGCCCTGTCGCATCCGCACAGCGTGGACAGCCTGCCAACCTCAGCCAACCAGGAAGATCACGTTTCGATGGCCCCGGCTGCCGGGCGTCGCCTCTGGGAGATGGCCTCTAACACCCGCGGCGTGCTGGCGGTGGAGTGGCTGGCGGCGTGTCAGGGTATTGATTTGCGCGAAGGGCTAAAATCCAGCCCGCTGCTGGAGCAGGCGCGCCAGGAACTGCGCGAGCACGTTACGCACTACGATGACGACCGCTTCTTTGCGCCGGATATTGATAAGGCGATGCAGCTTCTGGAGGAAGGTCGGCTGGTGGGGCTGTTACCTTCGGTGCTGTGATTTTATGCCCGGTGGCGCTGCGCTTACCGGGCCTACGAGTGCGAAATGTAGGCCGGGTAAGGCGTAGCCGCCACCCGGCTTTTTTTACGAATACATCGCCGTAATCGACGCGCTGCCCAGCGAATGGAAATGCACGTTAAAGCCTACCATCGCGCCGCTCGCCCCTTCGTCGACCTCAATCTTGTCCACATCCAGCGCGTGCACGGTGAAGATATAGCGGTGCGTTTCCCCTTTTGGCGGCGCCGCGCCGCCGTAGCCCGCTTTGCCAAAGTCAGTGCGCGTCTGAATCGCACCGTCAGGCAGAGCAACCAGATCGGAACCGGAGCCCTGCGGCAGCACGCGCGTGTCGGCGGGCAGGTTTGCCACGATCCAGTGCCACCAGCCCGACCCGGTTGGCGCATCCGGATCGTAGCAGGTCACGACAAAACTTTTGGTTCCCGCTGGCACATCGTCCCACGCCAGATGGGGAGAGATATTATCCCCCTGATAACCCATCCCGTTAAACACGTGACGTTCCGGCAGTTTTTCGCCGTCGCGCAAATCTTTACTGATGATTTTCATCCGATTTCCCTCGTTACTCACTCATTCAGAAAGTGTAACGCATGGGGTTAAATCGCGAAATGCGCTGAAGTGTTAACGGCTTCAACCACTGCCCCGGTCAGCTTGCGGAGCTGATCCGCAGAAATGCTGTACGGCGGCATGAGGTAAATCAGCTTACCGAAAGGTCGCACCCACACGCCCTGGTCAACGAAGAAGCGCTGCAACGCGACCATGTTCACCGGATGCGTTGTCTCGATTACCCCGATGGCGCCCAGTACGCGGACGTCCGCGACGTATTCCGCCTCCGCCGCCGCGCTTAACTGCTGCTTCAGCTGCGCCTCAATCGCCGCCACCTGCGTCTGCCATGCGCCGCTTTCCAGAATGGCGAGGCTTTCGCTTGCCACGGCGCAGGCCAGCGGGTTGCCCATAAACGTCGGGCCGTGCATAAAGCAGCCCGCGTCGCCGTCGCTGATGGTATCGGCAACCTGGCGGGTGGTAAGCGTGGCGGAGAGCGTCATGGTGCCGCCGGTGAGCGCTTTCCCCAGGCACAGAATATCCGGCGCGATCCCCGCATGCTCGCAGGCGAACAATTTCCCGGTGCGGCCAAAGCCGGTGGCGATCTCATCGGCAATCAGCAGGATCCCTTCGCGGTCGCACATCTTCCGAATGCGCTTCAGCCACTCGGGATGGTACATCCGCATTCCGCCCGCGCCCTGCACAATCGGTTCGAGAATAACGGCGGCAATCTCGTGGCGATGGGCCGCCATCAGCCGCGCGAAGCCCACCATGTCCATCTCGTCCCATTCGCCGTCGAAGCGGCTCTGCGGGGCTGGCGCAAACAGGTTTTCCGGCAGATAGCCTTTCCACAGGCTGTGCATGGAGTTGTCCGGATCACATACCGACATCGCGCCGAAAGTGTCGCCGTGATAGCCGTTGCGGAAGGTAAGGAACCGCTGGCGCGTTTCGCCCTTCGCATGCCAGTACTGCAACGCCATTTTCATCGCCACTTCCACGGCCACCGAGCCGGAGTCGGCCAGGAAAACGCACTCCAGCGATTCAGGCGTCATCGCTACCAGGCGACGGCATAAATCCACCGCGGGCTGATGCGTGATCCCGCCAAACATCACGTGTGACATCTGGTCAATCTGCGCTTTCATCGCCGCGTTCAGTCGCGGGTGGTTGTAGCCATGGATCGCCGCCCACCAGGAGGACATCCCGTCAACAAGCCGCTCGCCGCTGGCAAGATGCAGCTCGCAGCCGTGGGCCGAGGCTACCGGATAGACGGGAAGGGGGCGGGTCGTGGAGGTGTAAGGGTGCCAGATATGCTGCTTGTCGAAGGCGAGATCGTCCTGGGTCATAATCGACTTGTAAACCATTTTGAAAAGTTTTAGGTTTACAAGTATAAACCGAACCGACAATTAACAAAACCCTTTGGAGAAGCCCGATGGCTCACCACGCACGCTGGACGATGTCGCAAGTCACTGAATTATTCAACAAACCTTTCCTGGAGCTAATGTTTGAGGCGCAACAGGTGCACCGCCAGCACTTCGATCCGCGTCATGTTCAGGTCAGCACGCTGCTGTCGATCAAAACCGGGGCTTGCCCGGAAGACTGCAAATATTGCCCGCAAAGCGCGCGCTATAAAACCGGTCTCGAATCCGAGCGCCTGATGGAAGTCGAGCAAGTGCTCGACTCCGCGCGCAAGGCCAAAAACGCTGGCTCGACCCGCTTCTGCATGGGCGCGGCGTGGAAAAATCCGCATGACCGCGACATGCCCTATCTGGAGCAGATGGTGAAGGGGGTGAAGGAGATGGGGCTTGAAGCCTGCATGACCCTTGGTACTCTGAACGAAGAGCAGGCGCAGCGTCTCTCGGCGGCGGGGCTGGATTACTATAACCACAACCTCGATACTTCGCCGGAGTTCTACGGCAACATCATCACCACGCGCACCTATCAGGAGCGTCTGGACACGCTGGATAAAGTGCGTGATGCGGGGATCAAGGTCTGTTCCGGCGGGATCGTGGGACTGGGCGAGACGGTAAAAGATCGTGCCGGCCTGCTGTTACAGCTGGCAAACCTGCCGACCCCGCCGGAAAGCGTGCCCATCAACATGCTGGTGAAGGTAAAAGGGACGCCGCTGGCGGATAACGAGGACGTGGATGCCTTCGATTTCATCCGCACCATCGCGGTGGCGCGCATCATGATGCCGACCTCTTACGTTCGCCTCTCTGCCGGTCGCGAGCAGATGAGCGAGCAGACCCAGGCGATGTGCTTCATGGCCGGGGCCAACTCCATCTTCTACGGCTGCAAACTGCTGACCACGCCAAACCCGGAAGAGGACAAAGATGTCCAGCTGTTCCGTAAGCTGGGGCTGAACCCACACCAGACCGAGGTACAGGCGGGGGATAACGAGCAACAGCAGCAGCTGGAGCAGCAGATTTTTAACGCCGACACCGACCAGTTCTACAACGCGGCAGCCGTATGACCTGGCAGGCACGTATCAGGACCGCGCTCGACGAGCGGCGGGCGGCGGATGCGTTTCGGGTGCGCAGGGTAGTGGAAAACGGTGCAGGCCGTTTTCTCTCCCGGGAAGGAGAGCGGTTCTGTAATTTCTCCAGCAACGATTATCTGGGCCTGAGCCAGCACCCGCAGATCGTTCGCGCCTGGCAGCAGGGCGCGGATCGTTACGGCGTGGGCAGCGGTGGCTCCGGGCACGTCAGCGGCTACACCACGGCGCATCAGGCGCTGGAGGAAGAGCTGGCCGACTGGCTGGGCTACCCGCGGGCGCTGCTGTTTATCTCCGGTTTTGCCGCGAATCAGGCGGTGATTACCGCCCTGATGGGCAAAGACGACCGCATCATCGCGGACCGCCTGAGCCACGCGTCCCTGCTTGAAGCGGCCAGTCTCAGCCCGGCGCAGCTGCGGCGTTTTGCCCATAACGATGCCTCTCAGCTGAACGTCCTGCTGGGTAAACCCTGTTCAGGGCTTCAGCTGGCGGTGACGGAAGGGGTATTCAGCATGGACGGCGACAGCGCGCCGCTTGCCACTTTGCATGACGTCGCAAAACAGCAGAACGCCTGGCTGCTGGTCGACGATGCCCACGGCATTGGCGTCACCGGCGAGGAGGGGCGCGGAAGCGCGCACCAGCAACGCGTCAGGCCGGAACTGCTGGTGGTCACCTTCGGCAAAGGCTTCGGCGTCAGCGGCGCCGCGGTGTTGTGCAGCGAGCCGGTGGCCGATTACCTGGTGCAGTTCGCCCGGCACCTGATCTACAGCACCAGCATGCCCCCGGCGCAGGCCGTGGCGCTCTCTGCGTCGCTTGCGGTGATCCGCGGCGAAGACGGCGCTGAACGCCGGGCGCGCCTGGCCGACCATATTCAGCGTTTTCGCCGGGGGGTAAGCGCACTGCCTTACCGGCTTACCGACTCGCACAGCGCCATTCAGCCCGTGATTGTGGGTGAAAACCATCGGGCGCTGATGCTGGCACAGGCGCTACGAGAACGCGGGCAGTGGGTCACGGCGATCCGCCCACCCACCGTGCCGCCAGGCACCGCGCGCTTGCGTCTGACGCTCACGGCAGCGCACGAGCCGCAGGATATCGATACGCTTCTGGAGGCACTGTATGTCTCCCGTCAATAAACAGGCCGTTGCCGCCGCGTTTGGCCGGGCTGCGCAAAGCTATTCACAGCACGATGAGCTGCAACGCCTGAGCGCCCGCGGGCTGCTGGCCGCGCTCGGTGAGGGGCGTTTTGCGCAGGTGCTCGACGCTGGCTGCGGGCCTGGCGGCAATAGCCGCTACTGGCGCGCAACGGGTAGCCACGTCACGGCGCTGGATTTATCCGCGCAGATGCTGGATGAGGCCCGCCAGCAGCAGTCAGCAGACCGTTATCTGGTGGCCGATATCGAGGCCATCCCGCTGGAGGATGCGCTGTTTGACCTTGTCTGGAGCCATCTGGCGGTGCAGTGGTGCGCCAGCCTGCCGCAGGCCCTACGCGAGCTGTACCGCGTGGCGCGGCCCGGCGGAGCGGTGGCCTTTACCACCCTGCTGGAAAGTTCGTTGCCAGAGTTGAATCAGGCGTGGAGGGCAGTGGATGCGCAGCCGCACGCCAACCGGTTTCTCTCGCACGTACAGGTCACTCAGGCGCTGGCAGGCTGGCGCTATCGCAGCGTGGTCCAGACCGTCACCCTCGAATTTAGCGATGCGTTAAGCGCCATGCGATCGCTTAAGGGCATAGGCGCGACGCACCTGCACGCCGGACGGGAGAAGAAACCCCTTACCCGTGGCCAACTCCAGCGTCTCGAGCTGGCCTGGCCGCAGGAGCGGGGCCGGTTCCCGCTCTCTTATCATCTTTTTCATGGGATTATTGAACGTGACTGAACGTTATTTTGTTACCGGCACGGACACTGAAGTCGGTAAAACGGTTGCCAGCGCCGCGCTGTTGCAGGCGGCGCGTCTGCTGGGGAAAACTACGGCCGGGTATAAGCCCGTAGCCTCCGGCAGCGAGATGACGCCGGAAGGCTTACGTAATACCGATGCGCTGGCGCTACAGCGTAACAGCAGCCTTACGCTGGCCTATTCTGCGGTGAACCCCTATACCTTTGCTGAACCCACCTCGCCGCACATCGTCAGCGTCGATGAAGATCGTCCGATTGATTTTTCGGTGCTCTCTTCCGGGTTACGCGTCCTGGAAACGCAGGCCGACTGGGTGCTGGTGGAGGGGGCTGGCGGCTGGTTTAC
This sequence comes from Enterobacter cloacae complex sp. ECL72, assembly GCF_019056635.1. Taxonomy (NCBI): domain Bacteria; kingdom Pseudomonadati; phylum Pseudomonadota; class Gammaproteobacteria; order Enterobacterales; family Enterobacteriaceae; genus Enterobacter; species Enterobacter cloacae complex sp. ECL72. The sequence continues at coordinate 905,715 of NZ_CP077659.1, forward strand.
CCCGCTGTCCGACGAGCAGACATTTGCTGACTGGGTGCAGGCCGAGCAGCTTCCGGTCATTCTGGTGGTTGGCGTGAAGCTTGGCTGTATCAATCACGCCATGCTGACCGCCCAGGCCGTGCAGCAGGCCGGGTTGCGTCTGGCAGGGTGGATTGCCAATGACGTGGTAGCGCCGGGTAAACGTCATGCTGAGTATCTGGCGACGCTGAAGCGGGTGCTGCCTGCGCCGTTTCTCGGCGAGATCCCGTGGCTTGCCGACGGCGCAGAGCAGGCGGAAACCGGACGCTATCTCGACCTCAGCGCCTTATGTCCCGCGCCATCCAGTGCGCAATAAGGTCGTCATCCAGCTCGTTAACGTGGCCCTGTGCCACGTTACGTCCGCGATAGAGCATGCAGAAACGATCCGCTACCCGGCGGATAAACGACAGCTGTTGCTCCGCTAACAGCACCGTCATTCCCAGCTCCCGATTCAACCGCACCAGCAACTGCCCCAGCCTGCGCGCGAAACCGTGCCCTGCGCCATGCATGGGCTCATCCAGAATCAACACGCGCGGACGATTAACCAGCGCACTGGCGAGGGCCAGCTGATACTGGTCGTCAGGGGACAGCGCAGAGGCACGGCTCTGTCGCAGCGGATAGAGCTCCGGAAACAGGGCATACACGTCACTTTTTGATGCCGGGTCGGGTTTCCCCGTCGCCCGCATAGCGATATGCAGATTTTCATCGACGGTGAGCTGGGAAAATATTCGCCGATCCTGCGGGACGTAGCCTATCGTCGGCGGCGCCGGGAATGCTGACGCAGGGTTGAGCAAGTTATGCGGCGGCGCGCCAGCCTCATGCCAGATGATGGTGCCGCTCTCGACGGGCACCTTTCCGGTAATGCAGTTCATAAGCGTGGATTTGCCCATGCCAGGCAGGCCAACAATGCCCGTACAGATGCCTTGCGGGAAATCGATATTCACGTTCCATAGCGTATGTTGGCTTCCGTAAAACTGATTTACAGCACGCAGACTCAACATCTTTCTCTCCTTAAAAATGTGTGGGGTGATGCACAGAGTGATGTCTGCAAAACGCCTGCCAGGAACTTCATAATGATTAAAAAAAGGCCATTTTTAGGAATAACTCTCTACCAAAAGCTGAACGTTTATACGAATTGCACACTCCCGGTGCTGCGTATGTCGAATCGTGGTGCAGGAGAAATGACAGAATTGTGATTAAGATCTCGCCAGCCGCTTATGAAAAAATGAACGTTTTCCAGGCAAAAAAGAGTGATAAAAATTTTTTACTGCCGCTTCGTGGGAAAAACCGGGAATTTGCTGGAGTGCATGCTGTACGGGCTGGAGGCAGTTATCCACTATTCCTGTGGATAACCTTGTGCATTAGAGTTAGAAAACCCGCGATAAGCGAGAGAATACGCGGGTTACAACCAAATTGATGCGAAACGCGGCTTAATAAATTAGTCTTTATTTTTTAACGAATTAGATAAAAGCAATTCCCTCAACGCCAGCGAGACCTGTTGCCATAAAACTTTCATAACCGCCCTTGACAAATGTTAAAAAAGTAATAGTTCTGGGGATAACCCCCTGAGGCTGGTGTTTTATTTTGTCACAGTCGAAATTTGGCTCGCGAACGCACTAATCCTCTCTGCGCTACGCTAAATATCCTGACACGCTACTGGTTTTTCATCCAGTGTTTTTTACTGGCAATCCTGGCCACAACGAGTAAAATTACTCACCTGCCGCTTATTCTGTCATCAGGTCGTCGCCCATGAGTAAACCGTTTAAACTGAATTCTGCTTTCCGTCCTTCCGGGGATCAGCCCGAGGCTATTCGTCGCCTGGAAGAGGGGCTGGAGGACGGGCTGGCGCACCAGACCCTGCTGGGGGTTACCGGTTCGGGCAAAACCTTCACCATTGCCAACGTCATTGCCGATCTCCAGCGTCCGACGATGGTTCTCGCGCCGAACAAAACGCTGGCGGCGCAGCTGTATGGTGAGATGAAAGAGTTCTTCCCGGAAAACGCGGTGGAGTATTTCGTCTCCTACTACGACTACTACCAGCCGGAAGCCTACGTTCCCAGCTCCGACACGTTTATCGAGAAAGATGCCTCGGTGAACGAACATATCGAGCAGATGCGTTTGTCGGCGACCAAGGCGTTGCTGGAGCGTCGTGATGTGGTGGTGGTGGCCTCGGTGTCGGCGATCTACGGCCTGGGCGATCCGGATCTCTATCTCAAGATGATGCTGCACCTGACGCAGGGGATGATCATCGATCAGCGTGCGATTTTGCGCCGTCTGGCGGAGTTGCAGTACACCCGTAACGATCAGGCGTTCCAGCGCGGGACCTTCCGCGTGCGCGGCGAGGTGATTGATATCTTCCCGGCGGAGTCGGACGATATGGCGCTGCGCGTGGAGCTGTTCGACGAAGAGGTTGAACGCCTGTCGCTGTTCGATCCGTTGACCGGTCACGTCGAGTCGGTGATCCAGCGCTTCACCATCTACCCGAAAACGCACTATGTAACGCCGCGCGAGCGTATTGTGCAGGCGATGGAAGAGATCAAAACCGAGCTGGCGGACCGCCGTAAGGTGCTGCTGGCGAACAATAAGCTGCTGGAAGAGCAGCGCCTGAGCCAGCGTACCCAGTTCGATCTGGAGATGATGAACGAGCTGGGCTACTGCTCCGGCATCGAAAACTACTCGCGCTACCTCTCCGGGCGCGGGCCGGGCGAAGCGCCGCCGACGCTGTTTGACTACCTTCCGGCGGACGGCCTGCTGGTGATCGACGAATCCCACGTTACGATCCCCCAGATCGGCGGGATGTACCGCGGTGACCGCGCGCGTAAAGAGACGCTGGTGGAGTACGGGTTCCGACTGCCGTCAGCGCTGGACAACCGTCCGATGAAGTTTGAAGAATTTGAGGCGCTTGCTCCGCAGACCATCTACGTATCGGCGACGCCGGGCAACTACGAGCTGGAAAAATCCGGTGATGACGTGGTGGACCAGGTGGTGCGTCCGACCGGGCTGCTGGATCCAATTATCGAGGTTCGTCCGGTGGCGACGCAGGTGGACGATCTGCTCTCGGAAATACGTGCCCGTTCCGCCATCAACGAGCGCGTGCTGGTTACCACGCTCACCAAACGTATGGCGGAAGATTTGACGGAGTATCTGGAAGAACACGGTGAGAAGGTGCGGTATCTGCACTCGGATATCGATACCGTGGAGCGTATGGAGATCATCCGCGATCTGCGTCTGGGCGAGTTCGACGTGCTGGTCGGTATTAACCTTCTGCGAGAAGGGCTGGATATGCCTGAGGTGTCGCTGGTGGCGATTCTGGACGCGGACAAAGAGGGCTTCCTGCGTTCCGAGCGCTCGCTGATCCAGACCATAGGCCGCGCCGCGCGTAACGTCAACGGGAAGGCGATCCTGTACGGGGATAAAATCACCCCGTCGATGGCCAAAGCGATTGGCGAAACGGAACGTCGTCGCGAGAAGCAGCAGCGCTACAACGAAGAGCACGGCATCACGCCGCAGGGGCTGAACAAGAAGGTGGTGGATATCCTGGCGCTGGGTCAGAACATTGCGAAGACCAAAGCGAAAGGCCGCAGCAAGGCCCGTTCAGTGGTGGAAGAGGATACCGTCGCGCTGACGCCGAAAGCGTTGCAGCAGAAGATCCACGAGCTGGAAGGGCAGATGATGCAGCACGCGCAGAACCTGGAGTTCGAAGAGGCCGCGCAAATCCGCGATCAGCTGCATCAGCTGCGGGATCTGTTTATTGCGGCATCGTAGTTTTTTGCCCGGTGGCGTTTTCTCCCTCTCCCTGTGGGAGAGGGCCGGGGTGAGGGCATCAGGCCGCACAAAACGAACCTAACCTAATGCCTGAATCGCCTTCTCCAGCGCCTCGCGCAGCAGATGGCGGTCGTGGCGATATTTAATATCGCTTGCTTCCAGCGGCTCCTGCACCACCACGCGATCGCCAATCCCCGATACATCCACTTTCGGCCCGACCACGACACCATCGATAATTTTCTTACCAACGTACTGTTCCATCAGGTCCAGCTTATCCGCCAGCGACAGGCTTGCCGCCGCCGGGCTGAGTTCGCGGCCTAAATTACCGATATAGACCATGGGCGCAGGCGTTCTGCGCAGCGCCTGCGCCAGCTCTTTCACCAGCAGGATCGGCATCAGGCTGGTATAAAAACTTCCCGGCCCAATCAGGATCAGATCGGCCTCGGCAATCGCTTCTACCGCTTCACGCGTTGCGGGTACGCTGGGGTAGGTCATTAGCTCTTTTGGCGGAAGAAGAAGCTGGTCGATATTCACTTCACCATACACTTCGTGATCGTCGGCATCGATCGCCATTAAATCCACCGGCTGTTCGGACATCGGGATCAGGAATGCATCCACCTTTAACAGGTTACGAATTAAATTGATCGCTTCCAGAGGGCGCACGCTCAGGTGATCCAACGCCTTTAACATCAGATTTCCAAGGTTATGGCCTGAAAGTTCACCATTTCCGCCAAAACGGTACTCAAACATTGCCGAGGCCACGCTTGGCTCCGTGATGAGCTGGTTGAGGCAATTGCGCATGTCACCCCAGGCTATCCCGCCTTCAGCACGTCGGATCCGCCCGGTTGAGCCGCCGTTGTCCGTTGTTGTCACGATGCCCGTCAGGCGCGAGCCCAGTGACGATAACGACGACATCACTCGTCCCAGACCGTGACCTCCGCCAAGAGCGACCACACGGTCCAGATCCGCAAAAGTGCGATTGCGCATACCTATTCCTTATCCTGTTAAGCTTGCGTCACAGTAACGCAACTACTCCTAAAAGACGATGCCTCTCACAAACCATAATGACGTATATCAATGCGAAAGCGCTGTTTTTGCGTATTCTGTAGTGAAAATGCACGATAACATCGTTATATATAAATTTATATAGCGAAAAGCGACAATGGCGAAGTGGCGATTTCCACGCTACTATCGCCATAACCCCGTTTTCAAAACTGAAAACATACACTCTAGCCCTGGCGCCTGTGTCGAGAGATATGGCGCCCTGGCCGTGGCGGATTTGCCACCAGGGTACAGAAAGAAATGACTGTGCCTCCCGATCTGGAAAGGTGTACATGGCTTCACAACTTACTGATGCTTTCGCGCGTAAGTTTTTCTACTTACGTTTGTCGATTACCGACGTGTGTAACTTCCGTTGCACCTACTGCCTGCCCGATGGCTACAAGCCGGGCAGCGTCACCAATAATGGCTTTCTCTCCGTGGATGAAGTACGCCGCGTCACGCGCGCGTTCTCTGAACTTGGCACGGAAAAAGTGCGTCTTACCGGGGGAGAGCCCTCCCTGCGCCGTGATTTCCCTGACATCATTGCCGCCGTGCGTGAAAACGAACGTATCCGCCAGATCGCGGTGACCACCAACGGTTACCGCATGGCGCGTGACGTGGCGAACTGGCGCGATGCGGGGCTGACGGCGATCAACGTCAGCGTCGATAGCCTGGACGCCCGTCAGTTCCACGCCATTACCGGCCAGGATAAGTTCCAGCAGGTGATGGACGGCATCGATGCCGCGTTCACCGCCGGTTTCGACAAGGTCAAAGTCAATACCGTGTTGATGCGTGATGTGAACCACCATCAGCTGGACACTTTCCTGGCGTGGATCAAACCGCGCCGCATTCAACTGCGTTTTATTGAGCTGATGGAGACCGGGGAGGGTAGCGAGCTGTTCCGTCGCCATCATATCTCCGGCATGGTTCTGCGCGACGAACTGCTGAAACGCGGCTGGATCCACCAGATCCGCCAGCGCAGCGATGGCCCGGCGCAGGTCTTTTGTCATCCGGATTATGAAGGCGAAATCGGCCTGATCATGCCCTATGAAAAAGACTTCTGTGCCAGCTGCAACCGCCTGCGCGTCTCCTCCGTCGGCAAGCTCCATCTTTGCCTGTTCGGGGATGGCGGCGTCGATCTACGCGATTTGCTGGAAGATGACGCCCAGCAGGACGCGCTTGAAGCACGTATTTCCGAGGCGCTGACGCACAAAAAGCAGACCCATTTCCTGCATCAGGGCAACACCGGCATTACTCAGAACCTGTCCTATATCGGCGGGTAATCAGGCTTTAGAAGGAACCAGAAGATGAGTCAGGTAAGCGCGGAATTTATCCCGACACGCATTGCTATTCTTACCGTTTCCGAACGTCGTGGTGAAGAGGATGATACCTCTGGCCACTGGCTGCGCGAGGCGGCACACGAAGCCGGACACCAGATTGTTGATAAAGCGATCGTCAAAGAAAACCGTTACGCCATTCGCGCTCAGGTCTCACAGTGGATTGCGGGTGATGACGTCCAGGTGGTGCTGATCACTGGCGGCACCGGCTTTACCGCAGGCGACCAGGCACCGGAAGCGCTGCTCCCGCTGTTCGATCGCGAAGTGGAAGGCTTCGGCGAAGTGTTCCGCATGCTCTCCTTTGAAGAGATTGGCACCTCTACGCTTCAGTCCCGTGCCGTCGCGGGGGTGGCGAATAAGACGCTGATCTTCGCCATGCCGGGGTCGACCAAAGCCTGCCGCACCGCGTGGGAAAACATTATTGCCCCGCAGCTGGATGCCCGTACCCGTCCGTGTAATTTTCATCCCCATTTAAAGAAATAAGCTATGTCACAACTGACCCACATAAACGCCGCTGGCGAAGCGCATATGGTGGATGTCTCCGCCAAAGCCGAAACGGTGCGCGAGGCGCGTGCTGAAGCGTTCGTCACCATGCTGCCGGAGACGCTGGCGATGATTATCGACGGCAGCCATCACAAGGGTGACGTGTTTGCCACCGCCCGCATCGCCGGTATTCAGGCCGCTAAACGTACCTGGGACCTCATCCCGCTCTGCCATCCGCTGATGCTCAGCAAAGTGGAGGTAAATTTGCAGGCGCAGCCGGCGCATAACCGTGTGCGTATCGAGTCCCTGTGCCGCTTAACCGGGAAAACCGGCGTGGAGATGGAGGCGTTGACGGCGGCCTCCGTGGCGGCGCTGACCATCTACGACATGTGTAAAGCGGTACAGAAAGATATGGTGATTGGCCCGGTGCGTCTGCTGGCAAAAAGCGGCGGCAAATCCGGTGATTTTAAGGTGGAAAGCCATGATTAAGGTGCTCTTTTTTGCCCAGGTCCGTGAGCTGGTCAATACCGACAGCCTGACGCTGGACGGCTCTTTCGAAAATGTCGCCGCCCTGCGTGCGCATCTGGCGGCGCAAGGCGACCGCTGGGCGCTGGCGCTGGACGAAGGCAAACTGCTGGCCGCCGTGAACCAGACGCTGGTGGAGTTGACCCACCCGCTGGCCGATGGGGACGAAGTGGCCTTCTTCCCGCCGGTCACAGGGGGTTAAGATGACGGAAACCCGAATTCTGGTCGGCCATGAGCTTTTTAACGTGGGCACGGAATATGACTGGCTGGCCGGGCGCGACCAAGACGGCGCGGTCGTGACGTTTACCGGGAAAGTGCGTAATCATAATCTCGGCGACAGCGTAAAAGCGCTGACGCTGGAGCACTATCCGGGAATGACCGAAAAATCGCTGGCGGCCATTGTGGAAGAGGCGCGAGGCCGCTGGCCACTAGGGCGCGTTACGGTTATCCATCGCATCGGCGAAATGTGGCCCGGCGAAGAGATTGTGTTTGTCGGCGTCACCAGCGCCCATCGCGGGAGTGCTTTTGCGGCGGGGGAGTTCATCATGGATTACCTTAAAACCAAAGCGCCGTTCTGGAAGCGTGAAGCGACGCCGGAAGGTGAGCGCTGGGTGGAATCACGCGACAGCGATAAACATGCCGCCAGCCGTTGGTAGTTGGTTTACGCGGATGTGTTACTCTTAACGTGTGTGTTTACTTAATCAGGAGTGAATCATGGACCGATTTCCGCGTTCCGATTCGATAGTTCAGCAGACCCGTAGCGGGCTGCAAACCTACATGGCTCAGGTGTATGGCTGGATGACGGTTGGCCTGCTGCTTACCGCGTTTATCGCGTGGTATGCGGCAAATACGCCTGAACTGATGATGTTTATCTTCTCAAGCAAAATCACCTTCTTTGGGCTGATTATTGCGCAACTGGCGCTGGTGTTCGTGCTCTCCGGGCTGGTGCACAAGCTCAGCGCGGGTATGGCGACCACGCTGTTTATGCTCTATTCGGCGCTGACCGGGCTGACGCTTTCCAGTATTTTCATCGTTTACACCTACTCTTCCATCGCCAGCACGTTTGTGGTGACCGGCGGGATGTTCGGTGTGATGAGCCTGTACGGTTACACCACCAAACGTGACCTGAGCGGCTTCGGCAACATGCTGTTTATGGGGCTGATTGGGATTGTGCTGGCGTCGCTGGTGAACCTGTGGCTGAAGAGTGACGCGCTGATGTGGGCGGTGACCTATATCGGGGTGGTGATCTTCGTGGGCTTAACCGCTTACGATACCCAGAAGCTGAAAAACATCGGTGAACAAATTGATGTTCGCGACAGTTCAAATCTGCGCAAATACTCGATTCTGGGCGCGCTGACGCTTTATCTGGACTTCATCAACCTGTTCCTGATGCTGCTGCGTATCTTCGGCAACCGTCGCTAGTTATTTCCCCCTCACCCTAACCCTCTCCCTCAGGGAGAGGGGATTGCACGGTGCGGGCTTTTCTCCCTCTCCCCGTGGGAGAGGGCCGGGGTGAGGGCATCAGACCGCAGCGCTACCCGACACAACTCACTTCGCCAACATCCTCTCGTTCTTCGCGCGCAGCTTCTTCGCCCGACTCTCCAGCACCAGATAACAGACCGTTGCCAGCGCCAGCGGCAGGAAGTAGTAGATCATGCGGTACGCGAGCAGGGCGGCGATAATCGTCCCGTGAGACACATGCTCCCCCGCAAGCAGCGCGATAAACACCGCCTCCAGTACGCCAATACCCGCCGGAATATGCACAATCACCCCGGCAATACTGCTTACCAGCAGCACGCCCAGCACGAAGAAGTAGTTCACATCTTCGCCAATCAACAGCCAGATAATGGCCCCCATCGCCATCCAGTTAGCGCTGGAAACCACCATTTGCAGGACGGCAAACTTCCATGACGGCAGCACCAGCTTCTGGCCTTTAATGGTCATGTGACGACGTTTGGCAAAGGCGCAGGCCCATAGGTAGGCGGCGATGATCAGCAGCAGTACGATGCCCAGGATGCGCAGGGTAGCCTCATCGATGTACCAGTGCGCAGGCAGCTGCACCACGCCGATGGTGAAAATCACCCCGCCCAGCAGGATATACCCCAGCCAGTTGGTGGTGATGCTTAAGGAGAAAATACGCGTGATGGTGCCGCCCGGTAAGCCAAGGCGGGAGTACAGGCGATAGCGCATACCAATCCCGCCCACCCAGGTGCTCAGCGTCAGGTTAAAGGCATAGCAGATGAATGACACCAGCATAACCTGCCGTTTGGCAAGCTTATGTCCGCAGTAGGCACGTCCCAGCAGGTCATAGCAGCCGTACATCAGGTAGCTCACAATCACCAGCCCAACGGCCCCCAGCAGGACTGTCCGGTTGTAGTTGCGAATAACTTTCCACACCTCTTCCCAGTCCACCTTTTGGGCATACACCACCAGCAGGACCGCGACGGCAATGAAGAACAGCCAGGTCAGGATTTTTTTCGCCAGCCGCCAGCGAGGATGAGATTTCGACATCAGGTTTTCCCTCCATCTTCCGCCTCTACGCGGTCCTGGGTTTCCATTTCGGGTTGCACAGGCGGATCCACCAGCGCCAGTTTCGGCGTATGCGCGGGCAGCCAGCCCACCATGGCCGGGAAGTGGCGCAGGAAGTGGAACACCACCACGCCGATGCCCACGTTCCACCAGCTCCGTTTTGGCACCATAGACTCATCCACACGCACGCAGTCTTTATTGATAAGTCCCTGAAGGTTATCGCGCAGGGTCTGATTAAACTGGCGATCGTGGATGATCAGGTTCGCTTCCAGATTGAGCGATAAGCTCAGCGGATCGAGGTTGCTGGAGCCAACGGTCGCCCAGTGGTCATCCATCACGGCGACTTTGCCGTGCAGCGGGCGGCGGCGATATTCATAGATCTGCACGCCGCTTTTGACCAGATAGCGATAGAGCAGACGCGCGCCGACCTTCACAATCGGCATATCGGGCTCACCCTGCACGATAAGCTTCACGCTCACGCCGCGTCGGGCCGCGTTGCGCATGGCGTGCAAAATCCGGTAACCGGGGAAGAAATAGGCGTTGGCGATAATCACCTCACGCTTCGCATTCGCCAGCATCTTCAGGTAATGACGCTCGATATCGTCCCGGTGCTCCTCGTTATCCCGCCAGACGAACAGCGCCTGCGCCTCGCCGGGCTTGCGGTTCTCTTCCGGGCGATGACGGCGTCGCCACCAGCGGCGAGCGGCCTCTTTGCCGGGTAAGTTTTCCAGCACGAACAGCTGGATGTCCTGAACCACCGGTCCTTCGATACGGATCGCGTAGTCCTGTTTAGCTTCGGGACCGTAATCCGACATATGCTCGGCGGAGTAGTTAATGCCGCCAACGAAGGCCACCGTTTCATCCACCACCACAATTTTGCGGTGCATTCGGCGGAACAGGTTGGTGCGCATGCCGAACAGACGCGGGCCGGGATCGTAATAGCGGAACACCACACCTGCGGCGGTGAGCTCGTTAACAAATTCGTCGCTGAGATCCGGCGAACCATATCCGTCGAGCAGAACCTCGATTTTTACACCGCGACGGGCGGCATGCAGCAGTGCGCTGTGCAACTGCCTGCCCACATCGTCTTCAAACCAGATAAACGTTTCGAGAAAGACTTTCTGCTGTGCGTGGCTAATCGCCTCAAAAACCGCCGGATAAAAGTTATCGCCATTTTCCAGCAGCGTAATACGGTTACCTTCCTGCCATGTGCATTTCATAAGTGAATCTCCGCGCTGAGTGGGGCATGGTCGGAGAGATGTCGCCAGTTGAGTAAAGCCAGCGCAGTCGGGCTGCTGGCGTGGGCATTTTTTACGTAAATGCGGTCAAGGCGCAGTAGGGGGAAGCGCACCGGAAACGTCCGCGCGGGACGACCGCGTGAGCGGGTAAAGATCTCCTCCAGCCCCGCCTTCACCTTCAGCGGATGGTTGGCCCGCTGTCGCCAGTCGTTGAAATCACCGGCCACCACGACGGGCTCGCCCTCCGGCAGCGCATTGGTCCAGTCTGCCAGCATCTGTAGCTGGGCCTGACGGTGGGCTTCACGCAGGCCAAGATGAACACAGCCCACATGAATGGGAAAATCGAGCGCCGGGGGGGTGATACGACAGTATAACAGCCCGCGTTTTTCGCTCTCGCCAACGGAGACGTCGCGGTTCTCATAATGCTCGATAGGAAAACGCGACAGCACCGCGTTACCGTGATGCCCCTCCGGGTAGACCGCATTGCGCCCGTAGGCGTAATCGCTCCACATGGTATCCGCCAGAAACTCGTAGTGGGGCGTGTCGGGCCAGTTTTCGAAATGCATAGGGTGCACTTCGTGCGCGCCCATGACCTCCTGGAGGCAGACAATATCGGCGCTGACGGTGCGCACCGCGTCGCGCAGCTCCGGTAAAATGAAGCGGCGGTTAAATGCTGTGAAGCCCTTATGAATGTTTATCGTCAGCACCTTAAGCGAGAAATGCTGCGTTTTTTTGCTCATAAACACCTTCCTGGGTGACTATCCCGATGAAAATAAAGTGTAGTAGGCGTCACAAAAAGATGCGGCGTTACGGAATTTTCCGTAAAGTGCGGTAGTCTGAATTAGCAGAGAAAAATCCTTCAGGAGAGAAGCCATGAAGTGGCAACAACGCGTTCGTGTCGCAACCGGTTTGAGTTGCTGGCAGATAATGTTGCATTTACTGGTCGTGGCCGTACTGGTGATGGGCTGGATGAGCGGCACGCTGGTGCGTGTCGGCTTAGGGTTATGCGTGGTTTACGGCGTGACCGTGCTGTCGATGCTGTTTTTACAGCGTCACCACGACGCGCGCTGGCGTGAAGTGGGTGATGTGCTCGAAGAGCTCACCACCACCTGGTATTTTGGTGCGGCAATGATCGTCCTGTGGCTGTTGTCACGCGTGCTGCAAAACAACCTGCTGCTGGCCCTGGCGGGTCTGGCTATCCTCGCAGGGCCTGCGGTGGTGTCATTGCTCACCAAAGAGAAAAAACTACGCGATGTTTCGTCTAAACATCGCATAGGCCACTGAGCCCGTTGTGGCCGCGATGACCAGTAGCGGCCACAAACTTCCCCATACAATATCCAGACTCGCATCCTTCAGATAGATTTGCTTGGTGATATCCGTGAAGTGACGAATCGGGTTTATCCACGTCAAATCCTGTAACCACACCGGCATGTTCTCCACTGGCGAAACGTACCCTGAAAGCAAGATCGCCGGCATCATAAAGACAAACACCCCGATAAACGCCTGCTGCTGCGTTGAGCAGAGCGCGGAAATCAGCAGCCCAAACCCCACCAGCGACAGGCCGTAAATTACCATCGTGAAGTAAAACAGCGCCAGCGATCCGGCAAACGGGATCTGGTACGCCCATATTCCCACTCCCAGCACGATGGTGGCCTGGAACGTCGCGACAATCAGTGCCGGCACCGCCTTGCCGACAAATATCTGCCAGGTGGCGAGCGGTGAGACCAGCAGCTGATCCAGCGTACCTTGCTCACGTTCGCGCGCCACGGACAGCGAGGTGACAATCATCACGCCAATGGTGGTGATCATGGCGATTAATGACGGCACCACAAACCATTTATAGTCCAGGTTCGGGTTGTACCAGTTGCGCACCACCAGCTCGCTGTTGTTGGGTTTGGGTTTGCCTGCCATCAGCTCCTGCTGGTAATCCTTCACCACCTGTTGCAAATAGTTCGCCGCAATCTGGGCGCTGTTGGAGTTACGTCCGTCGAGGATCAGCTGCATCGGCGCGGTCTGGAATGTGTCCAGGTTGCGGGAGAAGTCCGCCGGGAAGCGCACCAGCAATAATGCTTTCTGCGTGTCGATGGTGGGCTGGATCGCCTGCGGGCTTTCCAGAAGCAGGACATGGGTAAAGGCTTTGGCGCGGGCGAAACGCTGCGTCAACTCGACGGAATGCTTGCCGTTGTCTTCGTTGTAAATGGCGATGGTGGCGTTGGTGACCTCCAGCGTGGCGGCAAACGGAAACAGTACAACCTGAAGCAGCACCGGCAGCACCAGAATGGCGCGGGTCTGCGGCTCGCGCAGCAAGGATTGCAGCTCTTTGCGGATCAATGTCCATAAACGGTGAAACATCGCGTCGTCCTCCTGTCGGGTGGCGCTTGCGCTTACCCGACCTACAAAATCCGATGGCTAATCTAATCTTCTTTTCGTTTTCATCCACGTCAGCCCGATAAACATCACCGCCGACGCCAGCAAAAACAGGGTGTTGATAATCAGCACCACCGGAATATTTCCCGCCAGGAACAGGCTTTGCAGGGTGCTCACAAAGTAGCGCGCCGGAATGATGTACGTCACGGCGCGGATCACCGCCGGCATACTGTCTATCTGGAAGATAAAGCCGGAGAGCATAATCGACGGCAGGAAGGCGGCATTAAGCGCCACCTGCGCGGCGTTAAACTGGTTGCGGGTGATGGTGGAGATGAGTAGCCCCATCCCCAGCGTGCTGAGCAAAAACAGGCTGGTAATAAAGAACAGCAGCACCAGCGAGCCGCGGTACGGCACGCCAAGAATAAATACCGAGACCAGCATACAGAGCAGCATCGCCAGCATGCCGAGGAAGTAGTAGGGGATCAGCTTGCAGAGCAGCAGCTCGACGCGCGTTACTTCGGTCGAGAGCAGCGCCTCCATGGTGCCGCGCTCCCATTCGCGGGCGATCACCAGCGAGGTGAGGATCGCGCCAATCACCGTCATGATGATGGTGACCGCCCCCGGAATAATAAAATGCTGGCTGATGGCGGCGGGGTTAAACCAGTAGCGCGTCTGCACGTCAATCAGCGGTTCAAACTCCTCCCCCCGGTCTTCGGCGCGCTGCATCTGCCAGAGCTGCCAGATACCCTCCGCGTAGCCCTGCACGAAGTTGGCGGTGTTCGGCTCGCTGCCGTCGGTGATCACCTGAATTGGCGCATCGGCGTCCGGGCGTGCCATATTGGCGGCAAAATCGACCGGAATGACGATCAGACCGCGAATTTTTCCGGCCTGCATTTTCTGGATCAGTTCCTGCCGGTTGTCGCTGATGGTGGCATCGATGTAGGGCGAGCCGGTCATGGCGTGGGTGAAGTCCAGCGCCTCTTCGCTCTGCTGCTCCAGCAAAATCCCGACCCGCAGCTTGCTGGAGTCGAGGTTAATCCCGTAGCCGAAAATAAACAGCAGCAGCAGGGGGATCACCACCGCAATCAGCCAGCTGCTGGGGTCACGCACAATCTGCCGCGTCTCTTTGACGCACAGGGCGCGCACCCGGCGCCAGGAAAGGGTGTTACTGCGCATGAGTATTCTCCTTATCCCAGTCTTGGATGAGGGTGATAAACGCCTGCTCCATGGTCGGGTCTGGCTGCGCGTCGTCGGCGGCCTGCGCTTTCAGGTCATCCGGCGTGCCGTGGGCAATCAGCTTGCCGCGATAGACCAGCCCGATGCGGTCGCAATACTCTGCCTCGTCCATAAAGTGGGTGGTGACCATCACGGTCACGCCTTTTTCCACCATGCTATTGATATGCAACCAGAATTCTCGGCGGGTGAGGGGGTCCACGCCTGAAGTCGGTTCATCAAGAAACAGGATATCCGGCTCGTGCATCAGTGAGCAGGCCAGCGCCAGCCGCTGTTTGAAGCCAAGCGGCAGCGCTTCGGTAGCGTGTGAGGCGATATCGGTCAGGCCGAAGGCGTCGCACATGCGGCCGATCTTCTCATTCTGTGCCCGTCCCCGCAGGCCGTAGACGCCGGAGAAAAATCGCAGATTTTGCTCCACCGTCAGGTTGCCGTAGAGCGAAAACTTCTGCGCCATATAGCCCAGGTGCTGGCGCGCCTTGCCGGAGCTGACTTTGAGATCCATGTTCAGCACCAGCGCTTTGCCGGAGGTCGGTACCAGCAGGCCGCACATCATTTTAAAGGTGGTGGATTTCCCCGCGCCGTTCGGCCCGAGCAGGCCAAATATCTCGCCGCGCTTCACGGCAAAATTGACGTTATCGGTGGCGGCGAAATCGCCGAATTTTTTGGTGAGCGATTTTGCTTCAATGACCGTTTCGCCCGGCGTGCCTTCCACCGTGTGCAGGATGGCGCCAAGCGGTGATTCTGAGGTTCCCGCCCCGCCCAGCAGATCGATAAACGCATCTTCAAAGCGCGGCGCGGTCTCTGTCATGTCGATCTCAGGCATACCCTGCGCACGGCGGATATCGTCGGCGGTAGTCTCTTTTTTGAGGATCACGCGCACCGAACGGCCCTGAATCATCCCATCGCTCACCTGCGGCAGCTTCAGTACCCGTTGCAGCAGCTTGCGGTTGGACTCCTGCGCGCTGTGCAGCAGAAAACTGCGCCCGGCCATGGTTTGCGTCAGCTCGGTGGGTTCGCCCTGATAGAGCAGTTCGCCTTCATTCATCAGCAGCACGTCGCGGCACTGCTCTGCTTCATCAAGGTAAGAGGTACTCCAGAGGATCAGCATGCCGTCACCCGCCAGCTCGTGCACCATCTGCCACAGCTCGCGGCGGGAAATCGGGTCCACACCCACGCCGGGTTCATCCAGCAAGAGCACCTTCGGTTCGCCCACCAGCGTGCAGGCCAGCCCCAGCTTCTGCTTCATCCCGCCGGAAAGTTTGCCCGCCAGCCGGTCGGTGAACGGGCCGAGGGAGGTAAACGCCAGCAGACGCTGGAAGGTTTTCTGCCGGGTTTCGCCGGTAACGCTGCGCAGATCGGCATACAGGTTGAGGTTTTCCATTACCGTCAGATCTTCGTACAGACCAAACTTCTGCGGCATATAGCCGAGCATGCCGTGGAGCGCCGCGTCGTCTTTGATCGGATCGAGGCCAAGCACGCTGGCACTGCCTTCATCCGGCTTCAGCAATCCCGCCAGCATCCGCATCAGCGTGGTTTTACCCGCGCCGTCCGGCCCCACCAGCCCGGTCACATAGCCTTTCTGAATCGTACAATTCAGCGGCGCGACCGCCGGTTTAGCCATTCCCGGGAAGCGTTTGACCAGATTGTTGAGCTGGATAACCGCATCATTCATGTCGTTCCCCGTCGTTTAAAGTCACGGTAACAGGCATGCCCTGACGCAGCGCGTCGTCCGCATCGGTGACGATGATGCGCAGGCGATACACCAGGTCGGTACGTAGGTCCGGGGTTTCAACGGTTTTTGGCGTGAACTCGGCGGTAGGGGAGACGAAGCCCACTTTGCCGTGATACGGCTTGTCCGGGCGACCGTCGGTATAGAGCAGCAGTTCGCGGCCCGGCTGCATCTGGCCCAGATTTGGCTCATCAATGTAAGCGCGCACCCACACCGGACGGGTTAAGGAGAGCGTTGACACGGTGCTGCCCGCGCTGAGCATGCTGCCCGGCTCCACGGCGCGGGTCATCAGCGTGCCGTCAGACGGGGCGACTAACGTGGTGTCGTGCAGATCCAGCTCCGCCTGGGCTAACTGCGCCTGTGCCTGCTCAAGGCTGGCCTTCGCCTGGGCAATGTCCTGCGCACGGTTACCGGTGCGGTACTGGCTTAGCTTATCCTGGGCAGATTTCAGCGTCGCCTGTGCCTGGTCGCGGGATGAGCGCGCGTTTTCCAGGTCGTTGGCGGAAATAGTACGGCTTTTCCATAAGCCTTGCTGACGGTTATAGAAATTCTGCGCATAGTCATAGGCGGCTTTTGCCTGCTTAACGGCAGCGGCCGCCTGGGAGATCTCTTCGTCACGGTAGCCCGCCAGCATCAGGTCGTATTGCGCCTGTGCGACGGAGACGCCTGCTTTTGCCTGCATCAGCGCGTTCTCAAACGGGGCTTTGTCCAGCATTCCCAGCGTCTGCCCGGCTTTGATGGCATCGCCTTCGTCAACGTTCAGCGAGGCCAGCCGTCCGCCGACGCGGAAGCTCATGTTCACGGTGCGGATATCCACGTTGCCGTACAGCGTCAGGCCACGATCCTGCTGGCTCTGATACCACAGCCAGCCACCGATTCCCGCAGCAAGTAACACAACAACCACCAGAATGATGGCGACAGGTTTTTTCATGACTTCTGGCTCCTTTGCGTTAAGCCTTGCAGGATCAGATCAACGTGACAGGTAATGACCTGGCTAATTTGCGCGGCTTTATCCTCATCGAATTGTGTCCAGCCCGTACGTAACAGGATGGTCTCACGCCCCAGACGGAAGGCGAGCACTTCGCCCAGCAGGGCGTGGGTATGCAAAATGGTGTCGGTATCGCTGGCGTCCCGTCCGGTATAGGCGGCGATCAGCCGGGTCAGATGGCTGTGCATCGGGGCGATCACCTGATCGTGCACCAGCTGGTACGCGGCAGTGGGGGAGAGCTGCTCGCGGGAGATAAATTTGCTCAGGTTCAGCGTATCGTCGTGCGTCAGCAGGCGGATCATGTTGTGACAGGCGTTAAGGATCAACTGGCGGATGGCAGCCCGGTCCGGCTCTGGCTGGCTGAACAGCGCGGTGGCTTCTTCCACGTGCGGGCGGAAGCTGGTGCCGATAAAATCCGCGATCCACTGGGCACAGGCGAGGTATAAATCCTCTTTTGAGCCAAAATAGTAGGTGATGGCCGCAATATTCTGCCCGGCCTGAGCGGCGATATCCCGCGTGGTGGCATGCAGACCATACTCGCCAAACTGCGCCAGCGCAGCGGCGATAAGCTGACTTTTCGCCTGTTCGCCTTTGGTTGTCGTTGGGGTTGTATTCATAGCAGCACTAAAAATTAATCAATCGATTGATTAAGATTATGCCTGATTCCTGCCTGCGTCGAGTCATCGCCGGGGATATTTTATGCGCCACGTCACAAAAGCTGCTACACTCCGCACCTTCGCGACATTGTGGTTTTTGTCCTTCTATTCGCTATATCTCCCTGAAAACTACACCTGTGATGGTCGGGGCGGTTCGGAGTTTTTATGTCTTTTGATTCCCTTGGTCTGAACCCGGAAATTCTGCGCGCCATCGCAGAGCAGGGCTACGTTGAGCCAACCCCTATCCAGCAGCAGGCCATTCCGGCCGTTTTGCAGGGCCGTGACCTGATGGCAAGCGCGCAGACCGGTACCGGTAAGACCGCAGGCTTTACCCTGCCGCTGCTGGAGCTGTTGGTAAAAAACCAGCCGCACGCCAAAGGCCGTCGTCCGGTGCGTGCGCTGATCCTCACCCCAACCCGCGAACTGGCGGCCCAGATTGGCGAGAATGTGCGTGAATACAGCCGCTACCTCAACATTCGTTCGCTGGTGGTTTTCGGCGGGGTAAGCATTAACCCACAGATGATGAAGCTGCGCGGCGGCGTGGACGTGCTGGTGGCAACGCCGGGGCGTCTGCTGGATCTGGAACACCAGAACGCGGTGAAGCTCGATAACATCGAAATTCTGGTGCTGGACGAAGCCGACCGTATGCTGGATATGGGCTTCATCCACGACATTCGCCGCGTGCTGGCGAAGCTGCCGACGCGTCGTCAGAACCTGCTCTTCTCCGCGACTTTCTCCGACGAGATCAAGGCACTGGCGGAAAAGCTGCTGCATAACCCGCTGGAAGTGGAAGTCGCGCGCCGCAATACCGCCTCCGAGCAGGTGACGCAGCACGTGCACTTTGTGGATAAGAAGCGCAAGCGGGAACTGCTCTCCCAGATGATCGGCCAGGGCAACTGGCAGCAGGTACTGGTCTTTACCCGCACCAAGCACGGCGCTAACCACCTGGCGGAACAGCTCAATAAAGACGGTATTCGCAGCGCGGCGATCCACGGCAACAAGAGTCAAGGTGCGCGTACCCGCGCGCTGGCTGATTTTAAATCCGGCGACATACGTGTGCTGGTGGCAACCGACATCGCCGCCCGTGGCCTGGACATTGAAGAGCTGCCGCACGTGGTGAACTACGAGCTGCCAAACGTGCCGGAAGACTACGTGCACCGTATCGGCCGTACCGGCCGTGCGGCGGCAACCGGGGAAGCGCTCTCTCTGGTCTGCGTGGATGAACACAAGCTGCTGCGCGACATCGAACGCCTGCTGAAGAAAGAGATCCCGCGCATTGAGACCCCGGGTTATGAAGTGGATCCGTCGATCAAAGCCGAGCCAATTCAGAACGGTCGTCAGGGCGGCGGTCGCGGTCAGGGCGGCGGCGGTCGCGGTCAGCAGCCGCGTCGTGCCGAAGGTGGCGCGCCGAAATCTTCGGGCAAACCGCCGCGTCGTAATAACGACAGCAAACCAGCCGGTGAAAACCCGTGGCGTAGCGGCGAAGGGAAACCGGCAGGCGAGGGGCAGCGCCGACGCCGCCCGCGTAAACCTGCTAACCCGCAGTAATCTGGAAGCCCGGTCGTAAAGCCGGGCTTTTCTTTTTGCGGCAGCGGAGAGAAAGTGCCACAATAGTGGCTGTTTATACAGTATTTCAGGTTTTCCGATGGCTTTAACCGCTGCGCTCAAGGCGCAAATTGGCGCATGGTATAAGGCGCTACAACAGCAGATCCCCGACTTTATCCCCCGAGCCCCGCAGCGGCAGATGATTGCCGACGTGGCCAAAACGCTCGCCGGGGACGACGGACGACATCTGGCGATTGAAGCCCCGACCGGCGTCGGGAAAACCCTGTCGTATCTCATTCCCGGCATTGCCATCGCGCGGGAAGAAGACAAAACGCTGGTGGTCAGTACCGCTAACGTGGCCTTGCAGGATCAGATCTTCAGCAAAGATTTGCCGCTGCTGCGCAAAATTATCCCCGATTTACGGTTCACCGCCGCCTTTGGTCGCGGGCGCTACGTCTGCCCGCGCAATCTGGCGGCGCTGGCCAGCAGTGAACCCTCCCAGCAGGATCTGCTCGCGTTTCTTGATGACGAGCTGACGCCAAACAACAAGGCGGAGCAGGAGCAGTGCGCAAAGCTAAAGGCCGATCTCGACGGCTACAGGTGGGACGGCCTGCGGGATCACACCAGCCAGGCGATCGGCGACGACCTGTGGCGCAGGCTCAGCACCGATAAAGCGAGCTGCCTGAACCGCAACTGTCATTACTATCGCGAGTGCCCGTTCTTTGTCGCCCGGCGTGAGATTCAGGAAGCGGAGGTGGTTGTCGCCAACCATGCGCTGGTGATGGCTGCCCTGGAGAGTGAAGCGGTCCTGCCGGAGCCCAAAAACCTGCTGCTGGTGCTGGATGAAGGTCATCATCTGCCCGACGTGGCGCGGGATGCGCTGGAGATGAGTGCGGAAATTACCGCCCCGTGGTTTCGCCTGCAACTCGATCTGTTCTGCAAGCTGGTGGCAACCTGCATGGAGCAGTTCCGCCCGAAAACCACGCCGCCGCTGGCGGTCCCGGAGCGGTTGAGCGAGCACTGTGAAGAGGTGTACGGCCTCATCGCCTCGCTGAATAACATTCTCAACCTGTATCTCCCCGCCACCCAGGAAGCGGAACACCGCTTTGCGATGGGTGAGTTGCCACAGGAAGTGATGGAGATTTGCCAGCAGCTGGCGAAGCACCTTGAAAAGCTGCGCGGGCTGGCGGAGATGTTCCTCAACGATCTCAGCGAGAAAACCGGTACCCATGACGTGGTGCGCTTGCACCGCATTCTGCTGCAAATGAACCGCGCGCTGGGCATGTTTGAGGCGCAGAGCAAACTCTGGCGGCTGGCCTCGATGGCGCAGGCGTCCGGGGCGCCAGTGACAAAGTGGGCCACCCGCGAAGTGCAAGACGGGCAGGTACATCTGTTCTTCCACTGCGTGGGCATCCGCGTGGCCGATCAGCTGGAAAAGCTGATCTGGCGCAGCGTGCCGCACGTGGTAGTGACGTCGGCGACCCTGCGTTCACTGAACAGCTTCTCAAGGTTGCAGGAAATGAGCGGCCTGAAAGAGAAAGCGGGGGACCGTTTTGTGGCCCTGGACTCGCCGTTCAACCACTGTGAGCAGGGCAAGCTGGTGATCCCGCGCATGAACTATGAGCCGCTTATCGATAACGAAGAGCAGCATATTGCGGAAATGGCGGCCTACTTCCGCGAGCAGGTTGAGAGTAAAAAATACCCCGGTATGCTGGTGCTGTTTGCCAGCGGCCGCGCGATGCAACGCTTTCTGGAGCACGTCACCGATCTGCGCTTACTCCTGCTGGTGCAGGGCGATCAGCCGCGCTATCGGCTGGTGGAAACCCACCGTAAACGCATTGATAACGGCGAGCGTAGCGTGCTGGTGGGGCTACAGTCCTTTGCGGAAGGGCTGGATTTAAAAGGCGACTACCTGACGCAGGTGCATATCCATAAAATTGCCTTCCCGCCCATCGACAGCCCGGTGGTGATCACCGAAGGCGAATGGCTGAAAAGCCTTAACCGTTATCCGTTTGAAGTGCAAAGCCTGCCTGCGGCGTCGTTTAACCTGATCCAGCAGGTCGGGCGCTTGATCCGTAGCCACGGCTGCTGGGGCGAGGTGGTGATTTATGACAAACGCCTGCTTACCAAAAACTATGGCCAGCGGCTGCTGAATGCGCTGCCGATCTTCCCGATTGAGCAGCCAGAAGTGCCGGAGGTAAAAAAACGCCCGGCAAAACCCTCTGCCGGGCGTACAAAAAGCATCCGTGCAAAGAGGCGCGGTCCTACTGGTAAGTGAATGTCACCTGAATCACGCTGCTGAACGTCCCGGCAGTGACGGGCATTGAGGTGGCGTAGTAGCGTGCGGACAGAGGAAAGGTTGCCGTGTGGTCGCCCGGATTGATGGCGGCGTTAAAGGCGGCCTGCGGGGCAATCAGTATTTTGTCCTGTCGGTCTGCCAGCTCCAGCGCCAGTCCCTTTGCGCTACCGATATTGGCAAATTTGGTCGGATGAACGCTGTCTGCCTGGCCATAGAAAAAGGCCGTGGCAAGCGCCAGCGTGGCTGGGCAGTGCGATACTGACAGGGAAAAGTCTTTCCACTCGCCGGTATCCCCCACGTCTCTAAAACTGCCCGACACCGCCTGGCCTAAGTCCACCGTCAGGTTGCGGCTGGCGCTGTCAATAACGCAGGTATTGGCGTAAATATTTCCCGTCATCTGGATCTGAATGTCGTCTGCGTGAGCCCGGGCCAGTAAGCCCACCGCCAGAAACGCGATTGTCTTTTTCATGTTTGTCACTTATAGGCGAGAGTGATGGTTGCTACGGTGTTGGCGGGGCCGGGCGTCACCACATCGCTGGTCTGCTCGTAGCGAACCTGAAAGGGGATATCCAGCGTTTCATTGGCAACGGCCTGGCTTTGGGTGTTGACGTAGGAGTCAAAGGTCGCGATATGGTCATCAAACAGCATTCTTACCCCGACGCCCCTTGCCATGCCCGTCTGCTTCGTCAGTTTGATCACTCCCTCAAATGCCGTTTCGTACCCGTTAGCACTGGTGATTTTTAGCTCAGGCTGAACGGTTGTGTCACAGTTAACGGTGATATTAAACGTCTGAGCGGGGCTGGATAAAAACCCCACGCTCATAAAATCACTGACGGGAAAATCGCCCAAATTAACGGTGAGATTTTTTGGCGAAACAGAGCAGGTGACCTGATGCAAAATGACGTTACCTGCATACGCAATATGATTAGGGCTGCCGATCCCTTCATGGCCAAAAACGCCAATGCCGAATTCGGTCTGAGACTGCACCAGCGTGCCGGATGTCACGGCGTCGCTTGTTTTCACCAGTTCAAGCGTGACGTCAAAGTTAAACGACTGTGTGCCATCGGTAGAAACATAGGCAACAGGCGTTCCGCGTGAATCGCACTGTACTCCGCCGGCTCCGCTGATTCGCTGACCCTGATCGTTCATTAGTGCGACCCCAATTCCCGGTACGCCGGAATCATAAACGCCCCTGAGCCCAGGAATTTCCGCGCCGGTGCCGTAGTAGCAGGAAACAATTTCCAGACCGCTGTCGATACTCTGATCGCAGTGCCCGGCAACATGAACGCTTTGCTCTGTACCCGGGATAGTTGCGCCAACGGCCAGCGTCGTGGGGACAGAGATGGAGGCCACGTTAATCATTTTGGGCAGATCCGGCGTGGTGCAGGTCGCCTTCGCATGCGGCATAAATAACGCGGCGGTTCCCAGAACCAGTAAGAAAAAGCACTGTTTAATCATTTGCATAATCGTTAGCCTGAACGGTAATCAATGACACTGCGCGGCAGCGTTAATGATGCTGGTTTTCTCTTTCTCATCCGTTAGCGCATAGTCAGCGACGCAGTGCTCGCTCACCTCCTTTCCCCAGGAAACGTTGAGATGCCCTTGCTGTGGAAGACCCGAGAGGTAAGTCTGGCCGTCATTTCCGACAATAAATTCGCTGTCCTTATCCCCGGTGGTGACCGTTGCGCCGAAGGGCAGCGGTTTACCATTTTGTGTAAGCGTCATCAGGACGCGATTACCCACGCGGGTAGTAAAGCTGGCGCGCACCACGGCCCCTCGGGTCGGCGTCACGATCTGCGCCGCGTGGGTGACGTCGGCATCCTCCGGCAGCGTTTCGGTATCCAGTGCGATGGTGTTATGGCGATACGCGGTCACGAACGGCACGACGGTATAGCCGCGGAAGTCAGTCTCCACGCCTGTCTGGTTGGTGATATGGGTGCCGTGCGTACCTGGCGCTTTCACCAGCGCGATGGTTTCACCGAGCGGCTGGCTCAGGGTTACCCCGTTAGCGTGGGCCACCACGCCGCCCTGCAAACCGACGTTCAGGGTCTGCTGATACTTATCCTGACTGACGCCTGCGCTCACTTCGCCGTAGGTCGCTTTGTAATCGGCGTTGATGCTGGTGGAGTTACCGCTGCCGGTGCTGCTGAGCCCTTCCTGGATATTCCAGTTCAGGTTGTCTTCTTTCAGGGCCGTACCGTTAAGACCGATGTTCTGCGTGGTGCCATCTTTGGTGTTGTTCAGGTTGTACGTGGCCCAGGTGTTATGCATCCAGCGATCCAGCGGAACCGAAACGCTCAGCGAGAACTGGTTGTCGTTTGTTACCTCATTACCGTCTTCATCGCTGTCGTGGGTGTTTTTGTTCATGCTGTAGCTGAGGCTGTAGCTCACGCCGTGCCAGCTGTTGTTGTAGCTGACGCTCAGGGAGGTCATGTTCTGGCTCTGGCTCCAGTAAGTTTCCTTCACCATGCTCAGCGTCACCGACCCCCAACCTTCTGGCAGCGTCTGGTCAATGGTGGCTTCTGTACGGGCGCGGCGCTGCTGGGGAGCAGACCAGTCGTCGGCGCGGGTATACGACTCCATAGTGTCGTCCAGGGTATAAAACCCCTTGCTGTTATAGCGATAGCCCGCAAGCGAAAAGTTGGTGCCTGAACCGGCGAAATCTTTGCTGTAGCGTACGCGCCACGACTGGCCCTTGCTGGTCTGCTGTTTTTTCAGCAGGGCTCTGGCGCGGGTCACGTCAATGGAGAACGCCCCGAGATCGCCCATGTTTTTCCCGGCGCCGAGCGCCTGGGACTGATAGTGGCTGCTCTGCTGCACGCCGCCGTAGGCCGTGAAGCCGTGAGGTAAACCGTAGATGGCGCTTCCCTGGGCAAACGGGGTCTTTTCAACGTCTTTGTCATAAGAGCGATAACGCCCGGCGGTTACGCTGTAGCGCAGGTTTTTTTCACGCTGCAATACCGGCACGGAGGCAAACGGCACCACGAAATGACTTTCGCTGCCGTCAGTTTCTTTCACCGTGACCTGGAGGTCGCCGCTGCTGCCGGTGGGGTAGAGGTCGTTAATTTCGAATGCGCCCGGCGCGACCGTGTTCTGATAAATCACGTACCCGTTCTGGCGGACCATCACCAGCGCGTTACTGTGGGCGGTGCCGCGAATAATAGGGGCATAGCCTTTTTCGCTGTCCGGCAGCATGTCGTTGTCGGATTTCAGCTCCACGCCGGTGTAGGGGACGCTGTCAAAAACGTCGGAAGGTGAGGTGCTTTGGCCCACCGTCACGTCACTTTTCATTGCCACAATATCGCGTTGCGCATAGGTATAAACGGAGGTGAATTTCTGTTCCTCCTCGTGGCCCGTGGTGCTGCGATTCCAGGTGGAGTAGTTACGAACGCGCCATGCCCCGAGGTTGAAGCCGGGACGCAGGTTAACGTACTGGCTGCTGCTATCCTCTTCACCCTGCTGGCGCGCATGGCTCTGGCTGGCGTTGACGCTGTAATTAAGCAGGCCCGCGTTGATCCCTTCGTCAAACTCTTTCGGGTCGATGTAACCGCGTGGCACCTGTCCGAGCGCCTTTTGCGGAATGCTCAGCAGCAGCTGCTGATTGCGCACGCGAAAGGTCGCGGATGCCGAAGGGATGGCGTGTAGATCGGCGCATTGACCTTCTGCCCTCAGCTGCGGATATTTTTGCGTTTTGATCCCGAGGCTCTTTAATTCGTCCAGTGTAAAACAAGGCTGAAGCGTGCTGGTGCCCTGCGGATCTTTAACTACGTTAAAGGTCACGTCACGGGTATCAATTTTATTGTTATTGATAAATACCGCGACCTGATATTTACCTGGCGCCTGACCGGGACCTTTTTCATAGACAGACAGATCGGTCTTTTCCTGCTGCGGGTTATCAATGTCCAGCAGGGCAGGGTTAAAATAATCATCAGCCAAAACCTGCTGCGCAAAGATCGCCATTGCCAGGCAACAAAAAGTCATCAGCAATGACGAAAATCGGCAGGTGAACGGCTTTTTATGGCGGTACATGATGATTTTATTACCGGGCAATATTATTAATGAACGGGTTTAGACCATGTCTGGCTGATGCTGCCGTAATCCGTAATAATGGAATACACGACGGTCGAGCCTCCGACATTGCCAGGTAAAGCAAAATGCGTTTCAGTTTTCGGCACAGCCCAGGTGGCTTTCGTGATTTTCTGACCATTCAGGGTGACGGCCTGAAAATTCATATAGAAAGGCGTGGGATTGTTCACCACTAAATCATTCCCTTCGCGATGCCATTCAAGTTTATCGGCCATATCTTCTGGTTTGCCTTTTACCGCTGACGGGCGATAGAGCAATTTAATTCGGGTGTTAATGGCAATTTGCAGCGTATTTACGCCTTCAACCTGCTTTGAGGAAGGGATCGCTTTAATATTCAGCCAGTACAGAGATTCCCTGTCTTCCGGTAAATTTCCTCCCGTACGCACCACGCGTAGTACGTTATCTTCTTTCGCATCCAGTCGGAAAAGCGGCGGGGTGATCAGGAACGGGGCTTTGGCCAGGTTTTTACCGCCGGAATCGACCCAGGACTGCACCAGATAATCCGTGGTATCTGGGTTTGAAAGACCAAGAGATGATTCCTTTTTATCTCCCTGATAGACCAGACGGGTGCCATTGATCACGACACCCGCCTGTGCCGAGGCTGCTACCAGTAAAAGAGTGCTCAGTAAATAACCGTGGCGCATAAAGATTTCTCAATAAAAAGATGAGATATTAATGCCCGCAAGAGCATTAATATCTCAGGATTGATAAGATCAGTTATAAATAACGGTGAAGGTCGATACAGAGTTAGCAGGGCCCGCAGTAACTGCCGCCTGAGTTTGAATATAACGCGCACCGAACTCCAGGTCGTTAACCTCCGTTCCGGAGGCTAAAGGATATTGCTTCGAAGGGGTATACAGAGTGACAGGCTGCCCGGAAGCATCCATTAGCTGAATAGCTACACCAGTAGCCGCATCGGTATCGGGCGTTAATGCCAGCGTGGCATTATTATCCGCATCCGGGGTACCACCGAAGTTAATCGCAGCCGAGGTTACGGTTTCCGGACAATTGGTTAACTTAATATCAAACTTCGTGAGTGTGCTGGTAGAGCCTGCGCCGGTAAATACCGTTTTAGATACTTTTCCTAACTGAACATCTAATGGATTACTTAATCCATTCACGACCTGGCAAGCAGAATCGATAATTTCTCCGGTGAAATTAATCTGCCCTTCACCGTTGGTTGCCGCAAATGCGGATGCAGAACATCCCACCGTTGTGGCGATAAACAACCCTAATGCAACCTTGTTCATAGTAAATCCCAATGTGTTACTGGCAAAAACGTTGCCTGGAAGTTTTTACCGTTGACCCTTAATAACTTTCCGATGTTTATTTAATCAAAAAAAGGGCAGGTACGAATCTTTAGTTCCAATCACAAATAATGCAAATAGTGCTTGAGTTTATTTTTTTACCTGAAAACAGCAGGTTGATAATGATCACAAAACACTATCGGGTGCGTGTTCATCGGGCTATATTGTTAACAAGATGATGCTGTCAGGAGAAATGTCGTGGATTACCGCAAAATTATCAAAGAGGTAGGGCGTGGGAAAAACCATGCTCGCGATCTGGATCAGGAAACGGCCCGTGCGTTGTACACGCATATGCTGAATGGCGACGTGCCGGATCTGGAAATGGGCGGCATTCTGATTGCGCTGCGCATCAAAGGGGAAGGTGAGGCGGAGATGCGCGGTTTTTATGAGGCCATGCAGTCGCAGACGATGCGTTTAACCCCGCCCGTCACGAAGCCGATGCCGATTGTGATCCCGACCTAC
The DNA here is from genome assembly GCF_019056635.1 of Enterobacter cloacae complex sp. ECL72. Lineage (NCBI taxonomy): Bacteria > Pseudomonadati > Pseudomonadota > Gammaproteobacteria > Enterobacterales > Enterobacteriaceae > Enterobacter > Enterobacter cloacae complex sp. ECL72. The sequence continues at coordinate 933,323 of NZ_CP077659.1, forward strand.
AATGGCGCGCGTAAGCAGGCAAACCTCACGCCGCTGCTGGCTATTCTGTTGCAGAAACTCGGTTTCCCGGTGGTGGTGCATGGCGTGAGCGAAGATCCGACGCGCGTGCTGACAGAAACCATTCTGGAATTATTAGGCATCGAACCCACTCTCCATGCTGGCCAGGCGCAGGCAAAGCTGGAGGGGAACCAGCCGGTCTATATTCCCGTGCGCGCGCTCTGCCCGCCGCTGGAAAAGCAGCTGGGCATGCGCTGGCGCATGGGGGTACGTAACAGCGCCCATACCCTGGCGAAGCTGGCGACGCCGTTTGCCGAAGACGCCGCGCTGCGTCTTTCCAGCGTCTCCCATCCGGAGTACGTGACGCGGGTCGGTCAATTCTTTGCCGAAATCGGCGGGCGAGCGCTGCTGATGCACGGGACTGAAGGGGAGGTTTACGCCAACCCGCAGCGTTGTCCACAGCTGATGCTAATTGAGCCTGCCGGGACGCGGGTCGTGCTGGAACGTGGGGAAGAGAACAGCGATGTGATCCTGCCTGAGTCGAAAGATCCGCAAGTCACCGCGCACTGGATCGTACAGTGTCTGGCCGGAAAGGTGCCGGTTCCGCAGTCTATCAAGCTGCAAATGGCCTGCTGTCTGCTGGCGGCAGGGGAAGTGGCGTCTGTGGACGCCGGGTTGCAGCGCGTGGCGCAGTCTTTTTAAGCAAAAAAAAGCCCGTCCAGTGGCGGACGGGCAAACAAGGGTAACAACAACAGGGTCAATGAGGGTTGGAGCATCTCACCAGAGGGTAGGGTGAGGGTGGAGCATAATTCGTTCGATTACTTGTAGATAACCGCAGTACCGCTCAGTTTGTTATTACCGTTAGTGGAGGTGATGGTGTATCCACTTGCGCCGGCAGCGGCAGCTTTTTCCGCCAGTTTGGCTTCCAGACCGTCCAGCGTGGTCGCGCCTTCAGCACTCACCACCCCGATTTTGTTCAGATCCTGTGCCTGAGTAGAGGAGACTGGCTCTACGGCGAAAGCGCCGAAAGACAGAGCGGACAGGGCAACAGCGGCAACAGCATATTTGATGGTTTTCATAGGTCAATTCTCGCAGGTTATTCTGTTAAGGGGACGATGTTCCGTCGATGTGATAAGTATCACGGTTTTTAGTGGAAGATAAAATCGAAGAGAATTGACGTGGTTGCTCAAAAAAATTGAATGACAAATAACTTATTGATTATTAATAAATTCAGAAGCGCAATTGACATTTCTTGGGGATGCGCTTTACAGAAGCCATCGGAAGGGCACGTTTTGCTACGCGTTTCGCTAAAAGTCGTGAGCGTAAAGTAAACGGCTGGCGCGGTTAACTTCGGTAAAGGAAAGTCAACGTAACTGGCTGTCTTTCGATCCTCTACGATTATATCCTGAATGTGCCGCATTTTTTGAATCTTTCTCCTGCTGACAGGCAATGCATAGCCGTACGCCAGGAATGGCTTTACGCCGTGCTTCAGGAATCGGATCCCCGCATTCTTCGCATTCCGTCAAACTTTCGCCGCGCGGAATTTCACCGCGAGCACGCGCGACCGCATCTTCAATGGTACTGTTGATCTGTTCGTTAACGGCGTCGTCATTCGCCCAGCCGGAAGCCATCATGTTCTCCTGATCTGTTTAAGCCATTCATCTTAATATGGGGTTAAAAAACGCACAGTCAAGGCGAAGGAAGGAAATGAGAACTGCATCTGCCTGGCAGATGCAGTGTGGGAAAAGAGGGCGTTATTTATAGATGGTCGCGGTGCCGTACATATGGTTATCGCCACCGGCGGCGTTCACCACGAAGCCTTTAGCCCCTTCCTGACGCGCTTTTTCGGCCAGCTTGTCCTGAAGGTCATCAAGGTTGCTTGCCCGGCTGACAGAGACCGTCCCGGCCGCACGTAGCTGGCTGGTGTCGTTGCTGTCGGTCAGAGGTTGAACGGACCAGGCTGAGAACGATGCGCCTGCCAGCGCACCCGCAATAATAAAGGTCAGATACTTTTTCATAATCACATCCTCAGGGGAAACAACAGGTGATTCCTCTTAAGTTTAGAAGCCTGACGCGCGTGATTTAGCGCAAAAATTTGATGATGATCTGCTTATTTTTTGAACGATAAATTCTGACAATTTGCTGACAGATCATAGACATACAGGTTGCTGATTTTCGTCGGTTTTTTGTGCAGCGCAGACAGATATTTACCCCCGCGCCGTCACAGGGTATCTTACGCGGCTGTCTAAAGGAGAATGCCATGACTTCCCAAAAGCCGGGATTGCACCCGCGTAACCGCCACCGTAGCCGCTACGACATGAAAGCCCTGTGCCTGAGCTGCCCGGAATTGCAGGATTTTATCGTTCAGACACCAGCCGGTGAACCGTCGGTAAACTTTGCCGATCCGCTGGCGGTTAAGACGCTGAACAAAGCGCTGCTGGCCCATTTTTATGGCGTTACGCACTGGGACATCCCGGATGGCTTTCTCTGCCCACCGGTGCCAGGACGTGCGGATTATGTCCATCATCTTGCCGATCTGCTGGCGGATGACAATGGCGGCGTGGTGCCGAAACAGGCCACCGTGCTTGATATCGGTACGGGCGCGAACCTGATCTACCCCCTGATAGGCGCACATGAGTACCAGTGGCGGTTTACCGGCAGCGAGATCGGCGCCGAAGCCTTCGCCAGCGCGCAGGCCATTATCAACGCTAACCCGGGGTTAAGCCGGGCCGTTCGTTTGCGTCGTCAAAAGGATGCCGCTGCTATTTTCAACGGCATTATTCACAAGAACGAACAATATGATGCCACCCTGTGCAACCCGCCCTTCCACGACTCCGCCGCCTCCGCACGTGCGGGAAGTGAACGCAAGCGGCGTAACCTGGGCCAGGCTGAAGACGGCGCGCTGAACTTTGGCGGCCAGCAGCAGGAGCTGTGGTGCGAGGGAGGGGAAGTGGCATTTATTTTGCGCATGATTGCCGAGAGTAAGGGCTTCGGTCGTCAGGTGAAATGGTTTACCACGCTGGTCTCCCGCGGCGATAACCTGCCGCCGCTTTACCGCGCGCTGACCGACGTCGGCGCGGTGAAGGTAATCAAAAAAGAGATGGCGCAGGGCCAGAAGCAGAGCCGCTTTATCGCCTGGACCTTTATGGACGATAACAAACGCCGCAAATAGCCCCCCATCGCAGGCCGGGTAAGGCGAAGCCGCCACCCGGCTCGGTTACAGCGTCGGCTCTTGCGGAGGGAGCGGCGAAGCGGGCGGCGATAATACCTGATACGTCTGCACCGGCGCTCTCACGTTCGCCAGATCGAAGTGTTTTTTCACCATGCTGTCGAGGGCGAAGCGCACCGTCCACTGCTTCAGCGGCTGGGTGGTGAACGACACGCGCAGGGTAAAGGCAGTGTTCGTTAGCCCGACGATGCCCGCGAACGACGGTTCACCAATCACCAGCCCGCGAATATCCTCCATCTCCATCAGTTCGCTCACCGCATCCCGCAGCGCCTGCTTCGCCTTATCTGCATCCTCATGACGATCGACATCATAATTCGCCACCACCGAACCAATGCCGCGCACAAAGTTGGCAAAGGTGGTGATCGATGACCACGGAATAATGTGGTACGCGCCGGTATCCTGACGTACGCCGACGGAGCGAATGGACATCCTCTCCACCGTGCCGGTGAGCGGTCCGATGGTCACCAGATCCCCGGTGTTCATCCCGTTCTCAAACTGGATAAAAATGCCGGTGATAATATCCTTCACCAGCGTCTGCGAACCAAAGGAGATCGCCAGCCCCAGGGCACCGGCACCCGCCAGCAGCGGGGCGATATTCACGCCGATTTCCGACAGTACAATCATGATGGTGATGGTGCTGATGATCACCGCCAGCGCGTTGCGGCACAGGGTCAGCAGCGTGCGGGCGCGGGCGCTCGGCAGCGGCCTGCCGTGGACATCCGACACCAGACGGTTTTCGATAAGGCTTGCCAGCAGCGTCCAGCCGACGGCGGAGAAGAACAGGATCAGCGCGATACGAATAAGAATATCAACGGTCTTTTCCCCCGCGCCGTTATGCAGCCAGTTCCAGAAATCAAACAGCCCCCACGCGTTCAGCAGCAGCATAATTGCCACGCAGACCGTCAGAATACGCGCCACCTTCAGGGATACCGTCATCCAGCCATTTACCCGCTTTTGCAGTTCCGGGTAGTTACGCTGAACCTGCGGCGACAGGGTGATCGTTTTCGACAGCCAGCGGGAAAGCAGGCCAGAGACAAAGGCCGCGATGCCGATAATCGCCAGGCTTTTGAACGTCGCCCCCATCATAAATTTCAGGCTATTGCCCGGATCGAACAGGGAGAAGAAACAGAGCACAATAAAATAGGCGCTGGCCAGCCAGTGCCACACCAGCGCAAAGGCGCGAATAAAGAGGCTGAAAAAGGAGAGGGAGCGATCGGCCAGGTGCAGCAGGCTGTCGGTGATCGCTTTTTTATTGTGGAAGATGAGGTACAGCGCCCAGACGGTAATGCACAGCATGATCAGCACGTTCGCCAGCGCCCCGAACTGCACGTTAACCTGGTTGGAAATAATCGGCACGGCAACCAGCAGGCCATAACCGATCAACCCGCTCAGCACGCTGAGCCGCACCGCCCAGTATTTGGCGCTCTGATCCGAAATGGCGAAGGGGCGAAGGTCCGGCACGCGCGGGCAGAAGATCAACCGCAGGAGGGCTTTAAAGAACTCAATCAGGGCAAAGGCATTGAGGAACAGTGCCTGCTGAAACGCGATGGTTTTGTTTCCGGTATTAAGTCGGTCGGCCAGCATCTGGCCGACAAACAGCGTCAGGGCCAGCAGCAGCAAATCGATGACAAACGCCCCGGTAATCATTGCCGGAAGATGCAGCCAGCTGCTTTTATGCTGATTCTTTTTGCGTCCCCACTGGCCCATTTTCCGGTAAAGCGGCCAGACAGACAGGCGCAACAGCCAGTAAAAAATGAAGACGGCGCCAGCCAGAATAGCAAACTGGGTGGCGGCTGCGGAAAAGGTGTGAGGATTAAAAGGCTTATGTGAGGTGCCAACCAGGTTGCGATAGAGCTGGGCAAAACGCGACGACAGGGCTTCCCCGTAGCGGCGACTGATGTCGGTGACGTTTTCCAGCACCGTTTTTTCTTCTTCGGCTTCCGGCGGCGCAATAGCAGGAACCGGATCCTGAGGCGGCGTGGCGGCCACCTTCCTCAGCTGATCGATCAGCTCCTGTCGGGACGTGTCGTTCTCAAGCACGTCGGCCAGCGCGCCGTAGGCGGCTTTTTTCTTTTCAGCGTCTGGCTCTGGCGGCGCATTTTGCTGGGTGGCGGTGGCTCCGGTGGTAACGCCGGGAAGGGTTACAGCAAGTGATGGCGCGCTAAACAGGCTAAACAGTAGCAACAGGATCCACGGCACGGCGTCCTCCGACAAAAATATCGTGCAAAATGATAAGTATAGAGCGCGGGGAGCGGAGGGGAGTTTTTGGGAACAATCCGGCGTAAAAAAGCCGGGCATGCCCGGCTCTGGGTGTGGCTATCAGGAGACGTGTTGCAGGAACTCCTGGAGGCGCTGGCTTGGTGGGTTCGCAATCAGCGCCTGCGGATTCCCGTCCTCCGCGATACGGCCCTTATCAATGAAGATCAGACGGGACGCCACCTTTTCGGCAAAGCCGATTTCGTGGGTAACGATCACCATCGTCATGCCTTCTTCCGCCAGATCCTGCATAACTTTCAGCACTTCGTGACGCAGCTCCGGGTCGAGTGCCGACGTTGGCTCATCGAACAGCATCATCTTTGGCTTCACCGCCAGCGCACGGGCAATGGCCACGCGCTGCTGCTGGCCGCCGGAAAGCTCGGAAGGATAGTGGTGGGCACGCTCCGCCAGACCAACCTTCGCCAGCAGATCTTTTGCCAGCGCTTCCGCTGCCGCTTTGCTGGCCCCGCGCACGCGCAGAGGACCAAACATCACGTTTTCCAGCGCCGTGAGGTGCGGGAACAGGTAGAACTGCTGGAACACCATGCCCGCTTCCTGGCGGATCAGGCGCTCGTCCACTTTCGGATCGTTAACCTTCAGACCATCGACGATCAAATCGCCGCTGGTAATCTCCTCAAGCTTGTTAATGCAGCGCAGCAGGGTGGATTTGCCGGAACCGGACGGCCCGATGATCACCACCACTTCGCCCTGCCTGATGTTCAAATCGATATTGTGCAGCACCTGGGTTGGGCCAAAGTGCTTGGAAACGTTTTTAAATTCAATCACAGGATTTTCATCCTTCTTTCAAGACGACGCAGAACAAAGCTCAGGACAAGCGTGATAATCAGATAGACAACGGCGACCGCACTCCAGATTTCCAGAGCGCGGAAGTTACCCGCGATGATCTCCTGGCCCTGACGGGTCAGTTCGGCCACGCCGATAACAATAAACAGCGAGGTGTCTTTAATGCTGATGATCCACTGGTTACCCAGCGGCGGCAGCATGCGGCGCAGCGCCAACGGCAGGATCACGTGACGAATGGTTTCGCGACGGGAAAGACCTAACGCCAGGCCGGCTTCGCTGAAGCCTTTATGAATCGACAGCACCGCACCGCGGGTAATTTCCGCAATGTAGGCGCCGGAGTTGATCATGATGGTGACAACGGCGGCGCTGAACGGGTCGATGCGCAGGTCGGTGAAGGCCATCGGCAGGGCGAAGTAGATGAACATGACCTGCACCACAATGGGGGTGCCGCGGATCACTTCGATGAAAACCAGTGCGATGTGGTTTGCAATCCAGCCGCCGTAGGTGCGGGCGAAACCGGCCACCAGACCGATAATCAACCCGCCAACCAGACCGAGGACCGAAATCCACAGGGTCATTTTAGCGCCTTCAAGCAAGAGAGGAATGGCAGGCCAGATGGCGCTCCAGTCAAACTGCATGATGTATTCCTGTATACCGTGGTGAAAAACAAAAAACGTAGGCCCGGTAAGCGGAAGCGCCACCGGGCGTTACAAACCTGAAGTCAGGTGAAATTATTTAGGCTCGGTACCGAACCATTTTTTGTAGATTTCGTTATAGGTGCCGTTCTCTTTCAGGGTTTTCAGCGCGCCGTTAACTTTGTTACGCAGGTCGTCGCTGCCTTTCGGGAACGCAATACCGTACTGCTGAGCTTCCAGGGAATCACCTACCGCTTTGAACTTGCCATTACCGGCGGTTTTGATGAAGTAAAGGATGTTAGGCGTGTCGTGCAGCACCGCGTCAGCGCGGTTGGTGCCCAGTTCCATGTAAGCGTTGTCGATGTTCGGGAACTGACGCAGGTCTTTGGTTTTGATGTTGGCTTTCGCGTAATCAACGGAGCCGGTGCCGCTCTTCACGGCGACCACTTTACCGTCGAGATCTTTCACGCTTTTCACGTCGTTGTTATCCGCTTTCACCATCACCAGCAGGCCGCTTTTGTAGTAGCCGTCAGAGAAGTCGATGGCTTTTTTACGCTCTTCGGTAATGGTGATGCCTGCCAGCGCCAGGTCAACGTTTTTGGTTTGCAGTGCCGGGATAATGCCGCTGAAATCCATTGGCTTCAGGGTGTAATCCAGTTTGAGTTCTTTTGCGACAGCGGCCCACAGATCCACGTCAAAACCAACGTATTTATCACCCTGTTTGAATTCAAACGGTACGAACGCCGTGTCAGTCGCCACAACCAGTTTGTCGGCAGCCTGCGAGGACACCGCAAACGCCAGGGTAAGTGCAGCCAGTGAAACTTTTAATACAGACTTCATAGCATTTCCTTTTATATCCACGGGGCGATCCCCTGCGAGAACCTCAGGCACAATGAAAAAATCGTGCCAATTTTACAAGCTGTTGTTTTGCAAAGGGGATGATGTCACGCATTGCACAAAAAGCGTGGCAATTCTGCCAGGTTGCACCAGAATGGAGCACCGTTTTGGTGCGCTTCGTTAAGGTCTTCTGACAGGGGGATATTTAGCGCAGAATCTGACGAAAAAACAATCTTCCGTTAACGGTTGTGTGAGGTGATAATTACATTTTATTCACTTTTGCGGCCATTGCGGGCAAAAGTGCGCACCATAAATGTGCAAAACCCCCGCCAGGGGCGAGGGTTATTCGGACAATCCGCAGGGATTATTCGATGTTGGACTCGATGAACCACAGGAACTGATCCAGGTCGCGTGATGCGGCAGTGAAGATATCAGCGGTATCTTCATCTTTGGCTTCGCCAATCGCTTTACGAACATCGTTCGCCACAATCGCATAACGATCCGCCAGCTCTTTCAGGTGATCCTGAACGGTATGGATATCCAGCGGATAGCTTTTCAGTGGCGTTTTGCTGTTGATCACCTGTGTGGTACCCAGTGCCACGCCACCGAGCTGTACGGCGCGTTCGGCCATGGTATCCAGGTGAGTCACCAGTGCTGTGCGGAAGCCATCCAGCATTTCATGAACGGCAATAAAGTTTGCACCGCGCATATTCCAGTGGGCCTGTTTGGTGATCAGCGAAAGATCGATGAACTGGACCACCTGGCGATTCAGCAACTCGATGGTCGCTTTTTTATCGCTATCCGATACATCGTTACGGGTATAAAGCAGATTAGACGCTTTCGTTTTCACCAGTTTAGCGGTACTCATAATCTCATATCCTCTTGATGTTTGTGTCCCAGGTAATTACGGGACTAAGTATAGCACCGGATTTTTTCTCTGCGATTTGGCTCTGCCTATTGGTTTAATAGTGAAAGGAAGGTTGTATTCTCAATCCTTTGAAAAATAAGTGTTTTATTTAAATTGATGCAGATCAATCTTAATTCGTTTTCCCGGAAGGCGAGCAGGTGAAATATTTTGGCAATATGAGAGAGTTTGTAAGAAATTATTTGAGCTACTGACGTGGCGTATATTCTGCATGGCGGGTTAGCCATGCAGAATTTAAGGCTTAGTTGAGGTCTATTTTTTCCACTTTAGGTTCCGGACGCATGGTCAGGGTGGAGCCCATTGACGCCGCGATAATGGAACAGAGCGCCAGCGTTTGTACCAGGGTCAGGGTTTCACCGAGGAAAATCATTCCTGAGATGGCGGCCAGCGCGGGCTCCATGCTCATGAGCGTACCAAAAATGCGTGTGGGCAGGCGCGTCAGGGCGATCATCTCCAGAGAGTAGGGCAGCGCCGTGGAGAGAATGGCAACCGCCAGCCCAACCGGCAGGATTGACCATTGCCATATTGAGTCTGTCGCTTGTGCCATTCCAATCGGGACAAAGATAACGGCGGCAATTAGCGAGCCTAAGGCGACCGTCGCGGGGCCGTGCTCTTCCCCCGCACGCTGGCCAGTGAGAATATACACCGCCCAGCATGCCCCCGCGCCCAGCGCCAGAGCTGCCCCTGTCAGATCGATTTGTGAAACGCTTTGCCCGAGCGGCAGCAGGAACCATAGCCCCAGCACGGCCAGTACGACCCAGATAAAGTCTACCGGACGACGAGAAGAGAAGAGGGCAACCGCCAGCGGGCCGGTAAATTCAAGCGCGACCGCGATCCCCAGCGGGATCGTCTGAATAGAGAGATAGAACATGTAGTTCATCCCTCCCAGCGCCAGCCCATAAAAAAGCAGTGGCAGTCGCTGCTCCTTTTTAAACCGTAGCCGCCAGGGTTTAAAAACAACCACGAGGATCAGGGTGCCTAATGCGATACGCAGCGCCGTGACGCCGGGCGCACCAACCAGCGGAAACAGCGATTTTGCCAGCGACGCGCCGCTTTGTATGGACATCATCGCGATAAGTATGACTGCCACCGGCATCCAGACCGACGATTTACGAGGTAAACCTGGCATCCTTTCTCCTGTCAATTTATGTCAAATGAGGTAAAAGTCGCAGTGTAATGGAAATAAGCTGCAACGGTTGAGCTACTGTTGAAAAAAATCCAGGGAAAATCCGTAAAATGAGAAAACGTTGATGATTTTATCGCCCGAAAGATTAGGAATAATCTGGATGAACTAAATGGCGATGACGCGCACTATTAGCATTTACAGGTGAAAATCTGGAGTTATTTGAACGAGATAGCTGGTGCTGGAAATGTTCTGTTACAGGAAAGGTCGCATTAGACATCGTGAATGACAAAGAGTTTCACAGAATTTTTTGATATATTTAAAACTTACGGACTTACTTGAAGCACATTTGAGGTGGTTATGAAAAAAATTGCATGTCTTTCAGCACTGGCAGCTGTTCTGGCTGTTTCCGCAGGTACCGCTGTAGCGGCAACTTCTACTGTAACCGGTGGTTACGCTCAGAGCGATATGCAGGGCGTGATGAACAAAACCAACGGTTTCAACCTGAAGTACCGTTACGAGCAAGACAACAACCCGCTGGGTGTGATCGGTTCTTTCACTTACACCGAGAAAGATCGTACTGAAAATGGCTCTTACAATAAAGGTCAGTACTACGGCATCACCGCGGGTCCTGCTTACCGCCTGAATGACTGGGCAAGCATCTACGGTGTTGTAGGTGTTGGCTACGGTAAATTCCAGCAGACCGAAAACCAGGGTCTGAACCGTACTGCAAGCAACAGCGACTATGGTTTCTCCTATGGCGCAGGTATGCAGTTCAACCCAATCGAAAACGTTGCTCTGGACTTCTCCTATGAGCAGAGCCGTATCCGCAACGTTGACGTTGGCACCTGGATCGCGGGCGTAGGTTACCGCTTCTAATCACTTCGGTGAGCCAGTAAAAAATCCGCCCAATGTGGCGGATTTTTTTTGTTTGTACCCTCTCCCCGTGGGAGAGGGCCGGTGAGGGCATCAGCCCGCACGAAACGGCAGAAATTACTTACTCTTAATATCGAAAATATCCGTCCCAAGATGGTTATAGTCGACTTTCTGTAACTTAAAGTTGGTAATGTAAACTGGCGGGCCCTTCTTCCCGGAGATAAACGGGTAATCATTTTTTATCTCTTTCGCCTTAATCCCCGTCCATTGTGAGAAGAATTTCAGGAAATCGTTCGCGGAACGGCGCGCTTTGATGATGCGATGCGTTTTGTCATCACTCGACAGCACCATAAACGGTACCTGGAAGTTTTGCTGGAACTTGTCATCGTGTGCCAGATACTGCACCTGTTTACCGCGCTCCTTAAATGCCAGACCGTGGTCAGAGAAATAGACCATCGAGAAGCTGTCGCCGCTGTTGCGCAGCTGTGCGTACAGCTTGCTGAGCAGATCGTCGGTTTGCGTCATGGTGTAGAGATAACACGAGGTCTCTTTGGATTGCACAAACTCCGCATATTTTCCCCCGGTACGATCGCATGCCTGCGGGTGTGACCCCATCAGGTGCAGGACAATCAGCTGCGGCTGGGTGCGCTGAGTAGCAAAGACCTGCGCCGTCATTTTTAGCAACGCTTCATCTTTTGTGTTTTTATCGGCTTCGAAATCACCGCTTTTCAGGAACTGTACCTCGTCGGCACGCTTCGCGATGCTGGCGATGGCGGTATCATACTCGCCGATCTGTCCCTGGTTAGAGAACCACCATGTCTGAAAACCTGCCCGGTTGGCCAGGGTGACAAAATTATCCTGAAACTGCGGTTTTCCATCCACCACGCGGTTGAGCGTCAGACCGAGTGATTTCTGCGTCGAGCCGCTGGCCGCCACGTAGTCGGTAAACAGCGTACCGTTAACGGCGCTGGCAAACGGCGTGTTATCCCAGTGACCGCCAAACGCGCCGAGCGCATCGCGACGCGCGCTTTCACCGATCACCACCACGTAGGTGTGATACTTCGGTTTCACCGCCAGCACATTCCAGGTGTCTTTCATGGTGGAAAGCTCGGCCATACGCGCCTGCTCGTCGAGCACTTCCTCGTTATTCACCACCACGTCTTTGACGAAGCGAAACACCGGATACCCGGTATCTTTAAGCTTAAACACGCCGCCCCAGGCCAGATTTTGTACCGGTGCAACAAAAAACGTCACCACGCTAAAGGCCAGGCACAGGCTTTCAATTTTACCCCATGCCTTTTTCCCGACGGGCTTACGACGAACCGCAATCACGCCGAGGGCAAAAATGAAAAGGCCAACCACGTAGTTGTACCACGGAAAGATCGTCAGGATCTCTGTGGACTCTTCCATATTGGTGGAGTGGAGCGCCAGCAGAGTATTAAAGTTCGGCGCGCCATAGGCCTGGCCAAACGGGAAATAGGCGGCAGCAATCAGAGAACAGATCCCGATAAGCACTTTCTGCACGCGCGGTGCGCTTCGCCAGAGCAGGTGAAGAATACAGGTGAATCCGACGGCATAAAGCAGGCTAAAGGGGTAGCCAAGAGCAAAGTTAATCAACAGCGATTGCAAAAAATAGAATCCCGTCCACGGGCTTAAGGCCCGGCTGCGGGTAACAAGTGTATCAATCAGGGTTACGTTCATAGATCACTATCACGAAAACGCCATGTGCTCACCCTGGCGTCAAGGGTCAAAGCCTGCCGGACAGTGCGTGGAAAGGGAATGAGAGGTCCGCTTCAGCGAGCCGCAAATTGTGCAGGGCTGCAAGAAGATAGTGCGAGCGTGAATTAAGGTCAACAGTTGCTAAACAGATGTTTTGCGAAGGGGGCTGCAAATCCGCAAAAATAATCGGGAACAGGCCAGTTTACAACGTAAGTGTGACGGGAAAATGAAGCGGCGTACCGCGACGCCGCTTAGTGGGAAGAATTGTCGTCCTGCTGCGGTTTGGCGTTAAACATATCGCACAGCATGTTCAACAGCATCAGGCGCACTTTAAAAGGAGAGTGGGTAAACACGTTCATACACCTCTTGAATTCATTCATAAGACCTCCTGATTCATGATCCCTTCGATCCGTGAAGGGTGACTGCATTACATACAGATATAGCACAGGCTATATTGTATAGCTATGGCTAATTCGTTAATTTTTTGTGCTTGTAGAGCTATGGTTTACAATGTGCGCTCCGTTACAGGGCGCTGGAAGCGTCAACCCCATTGAGGAAGCACAATGAACCGTCGCGCAGGTAAGCCAACAACAAAAAAAACGACGCAACTGGTGAACGTTGAAGAGCATGTGGAAGGCTTCCGCCAGGTGCGTGAGGCGCACCGCCGGGAGCTGATTGATGATTATGTCGAACTGATCTCTGATCTGATCCGTGAGGTTGGAGAAGCGCGCCAGGTGGATATGGCCGCACGCCTTGGGGTGTCGCAGCCAACCGTTGCAAAAATGTTAAAACGTCTGGCGTCGGTCGGGCTGATCGAGATGATCCCCTGGCGCGGGGTGTTTCTCACCGCTGAGGGCGAAAAGCTGGCGCAGGAGAGCCGCGAGCGCCACCAGATCGTCGAGAATTTTTTACTGGTGCTGGGCGTCAGCCCGGAAATTGCCCGTCGGGATGCCGAAGGTATGGAACACCACGTCAGTGAAGAGACGCTGTTGAAGTTCCGCGAGTTTACGCTCAAATACGGTCCCTCCGCTGAATGAACATCCCCGGCTTGCAGGCCCTGAAACGCGATCGCTTTTTCCATCTTTTACTGATCACTGGCGTTGGGCTCAGCGTCTTTGTGCCCTTCACGCCGCACACCTGGCCGGCGGCCATAGACTGGCGCACCATTATTACTCTGAGCGGTTTGATGATGCTCACCAAAGGCGTGGAGCTGAGCGGCTATTTTGACGTGCTGGGGCGCAAAATGGTGCGCCGCTTCGCCACCGAGCGCAAGCTGGCCCTGTTTATGGTCTTTTCGGCGGCGCTGTTGTCGACGTTTCTCACTAATGACGTGGCGCTTTTTATCGTGGTGCCGCTTACGCTCACGCTGCGTAAGCTGTGCGAAATACCGGTTACCCGTCTGATTATCTTTGAAGCGCTGGCCGTCAATGCGGGCTCGCTGCTCACGCCTATCGGTAACCCGCAGAACATTCTGCTGTGGGGACGCTCCGGCCTGTCGTTTACCGCGTTTACCGGGCAGATGGCGCCGCTGGCGCTGGCGATCGTGGCGTCGCTGCTGGCGGTGGGCTGGTTTGCTTTCCCGAATAAATCGTTGCAGTACCACAGCGGTACAACCGGCCCCCAGTGGCAGCCGCGTCTCGTCTGGAGCTGCCTGGGGCTGTATATCGTTTTCCTTATCGCGCTGGAGTTAAACCAGGCGCTGGCGGGCGCGCTGCTGGTGGCGTGCGGCTTCCTGTTCCTCGCCCGGCGGGTGCTGGTGAGCGTTGACTGGACGCTGCTGCTGGTGTTTATGGCGATGTTTATTGACGTCCATCTCCTGATCCAGCTCCCTGTATTGCAGAACGTTCTCCATAGCGTCAGCGGTCTGTCACAGCCGGGATTATGGCTGACGGCGATTGGTCTCTCGCAGGTGATCAGTAACGTGCCGTCCACCATTTTGCTGCTTAACTATGTTCCCCCAACGGTACTGCTGGCGTGGGCGGTCAACGTCGGCGGCTTTGGGTTGCTGCCTGGCTCGCTGGCTAACCTCATCGCCCTGCGGATGGCCAACGATCGCCGCATCTGGTGGCGCTTCCATTTATGGTCAATCCCGATGCTGCTCTGGTCAGCGGCGGTGGGTTTCGGACTATTCCTTCTCATATAGTGCGCAATTTGTCAGTTTTTCCTGGCAAATGTATAGCAACGTCCTAGCTTTAGTGAACGGCATAGTGTGATGCCGCTCACTGACAGGACCGTTGCTGAACTATGGCAGAAGATCAAAACCCACCTGCTGACGAGCAGGATCAAAACAATAACGAGCGCAAGCGCCCGGGGAAAAAACCGTTAATTATCCTTGGTATCGTGGTCATCGTGATGGTGATTGTGGCGCTGGTCTGGTGGTTTTTAACCCGTAACGAAGAGACCACCGACGACGCCTTCACCGACGGCGACGTAGTGACCATTGCCCCAAAAACGGCAGGCTACGTCACCGAACTTCGCGTGCGGGATAACCAGCGCGTGAAGAAAGGGGATGTGCTGGTGGTGATCGATCCGCGTGATACCACCGCCCAGCGCGATCAGGCCCAGGCCCAGCTTGGGCTGGCGGTTGCGCAGTTGCACCAGGCGCAGGCGCAGCTGGCGCTCTCGAAGGTGCAATATCCCGCCCAGCGCGATGAAGCCAAAGCCCAGGTACTGAAAGCTCAGGCGGATATGGCCAACGCGCAGGCGGAGTACCGCCGTCAGCGCGGCGTTGACCCGCGCGCGACCACGCAACAAAGTATCGATGCCGCGAACGCTCAACTGCGGAGTGCCCAGGCGGGTCTGGCCAGCGCGCAGGCGCAGCTGGAAGTGGCGGAGCAGGTTCAGCTGCAAATCCGCCAGCAGGAGACCAACGTCGAAGCCCGCGAACGGCAGGTCGATCAGGCCAGAGCGCAGCTGGAAACCGCCAACCTTAACCTCTCTTATACCGAAGTCCGCGCCCCGTTCGACGGTTTTGTCACCAAACGCAACGTCCAGCCCGGTACGCTGGTGCAGGCAGGTACGGCGCTGTTCTCGCTGGTTTCCCCGAACGTGTGGGTGGTGGCGAACTTCAAGGAGTCGCAGCTTGAGCGCATGAAGCCGGGCGACAAAGTGACCGTGTCCGTCGATGCCTGGCCGGATATGGAGCTGGAAGGCCATATCGACAGCATCCAGCAGGGCAGCGGCTCGCGCTTCTCCGCCTTCCCGTCGGAAAACGCCACCGGTAACTTTGTGAAGATCGTTCAGCGCGTGCCGGTGAAAATCGTCATTGATAAAGGGCTGGATCCGAACAAGCCGCTGCCGCTGGGGCTGTCGGTTGAACCGAAGGTCACCGTGGAATGACGGATCACAGCCACGATAACTGGAAGCCCGCCAGTAACCCGTGGGCGGTGGCGATTGTGGTCACCCTGGCGGTGTTTATGGAAATTCTGGACACCACCATCGTCAACGTGGCGCTGCCCCACGTCGCAGGGTCGCTCTCGGCCAGCTATGACGAATCCACCTGGGTGCTCACCAGCTACCTGGTGGCGAACGGCATCGTGCTGCCAATTTCGGCTTTTCTGAGCCGTCTGTTTGGTCGCAAGCAGTTCTTCCTGATCTGCATTGTGATGTTCACCATCTGCTCGTTCCTGTGCGGCATCGCCACCGAGCTATGGCAAATCATCCTGTTCCGCGTGATGCAGGGGTTCTTTGGCGGCGGATTGCAGCCTACCCAGCAGTCGGTGCTACTCGACTACTTCAAGCCGGAGGACAGGGGCAAAGCCTTTGGCCTTTCATCCATTGCCATTATCGTCGCGCCGGTACTCGGTCCCACGCTGGGGGGCTGGATCACCGATAACTACTCCTGGCGCTGGGTGTTCTTTATCAATATCCCGGTAGGGATTGTGACGGTGCTGGCCATCTATCAGCTGCTGGAAGATCCGCCGTGGGAGAAAAAGTCGGAAGAGAAGCTCACCGTCGACTGGACGGGGATCGGCCTGATCGCCCTCGGTCTTGGCTGTTTGCAGGTGATGCTCGACCGGGGCGAAGATGATGACTGGTTCTATTCGAACTTTATCCGCACCTTCGCAGTACTGACGCTGGTCGGCATTATCGGCGCGATCTACTGGCTGATGTATGCCAGAAAGCCGGTGGTGGATCTGCACTGTATGAAGGACCGCAACTTTGCGATCTCCAGCCTGCTGATGGCGGGGATGGCGATGATCCTGTACGGCAGCTCGGTGGTTATTCCGCAGCTGGCGCAGCAGGATTTGGGCTATACCGCCACCTGGTCCGGGCTGGTGCTCTCGCCCGGCGCGGTGCTGATTGTGCTGACCATCCCGCTGGTGCTGAAGCTGATGCCGGTGGTGCAGACGCGCTGGATCATCGCCTTCGGCTTTACCTGCCTGGCGGTGTCGTTCTTCTGGTCCCGCACGCTGACGCCGGATATCGACTTCGAAACGCTGGTGCTGTTCCGCAGCGCCCAGTCGATTGGACTGGGGTTCCTGTTTGTGCCCCTCACCACCATCGCCTTTATCTCGATCCCGAGGCGGCTTAACGCCGACGCGGCGGCGCTGTTTACCATGTTCCGCAACGTGGCCGGCTCGATTGGGATTTCGCTCTCGACGGCGGCGATCACCGAGCGCTCGCAGGCGCACAGCGCGCATCTGGCTTACCACGCTTCGCCGTTTAACGAGCAGTTCCAGCTGGCGATTCGCGAAAGCGCCCAGGCGATCCAGAACTTCACCACTCAGGTGGGCGATCCGACCGGCATTGCCACCGGGCGGATGTACCAGACGATGATCGAGCAGTCGCGCTTTCTGGCCTACATCGACGTCTTCACCATTCTGAGCGCGGTGGCCCTATTACTGATTCCGTTTTGTTTGTTGCTCTCGCCGGTTAAGAGCGAGGGGAGTGCAGGAGCACACTGATGATACACAGACGTTTACACCCTCTGATGATAATGATGCTGCTGGTGGGCTGCGCCGTCGGGCCGGACTACCAACAGCCTGCACCGCCCGCCACCACGCACTGGAACGATAAGGGCGACAGCGCGGTGAAATCGCAAACTTCCTCCGCGGCCACTAACCCGCGCTGGTGGAAAACCTTCGGCTCGCCGCAGCTCGACAGCCTGATTGAACGCGCCATCGCCGGGAATCTGACGCTACAGCAAACGGTATTACGCATTGCCGGCGCGCGCGAACAGATTAACCAGGCCGGCGGGGCGTTTTTCCCGTCGGTGAATGGCAATGTGCAGGCGACGCGCCAGCAGCTTGGGCTGGAAGGGGAGCTGAAATCCCACGGCGTGTATGACCAGTTGAATAATGTCGATCCTGAACTGCGGGGCGCGTTAGGCCCGCTGACGCAGCCGATAAACCTCTATCAGGGCAGCTTCGACGCCCAGTGGGAAATCGACCTGTGGGGCAAGGTGCGCCGTCAGGTAGAAGCGGCTGAGGCGCAGCAGCGGGCGGCGATCGAGCAGCGTAACGATGCGCTGGTCTCGCTGGAAGCCGAAGTGGCGCGGGCGTGGCTACAGCTGCGTGGGGCGCAGAGCATCATTGCCACGCTTAATACGCAAATTGAAAGCGCACAGCAGACGCTGGATCTGACCGAAAGCCGCCAGCGGGGCGGGCTGTCGCCGCAGATGGACGTGGAGAACGCCCGGGCGCAGCTGGGCAATCTTGAAGCGCAGCTGCCGCAGTATCAGGCGCAGGAACGCCAGGCGATGAACGGGCTGGCGATCCTGCTCGGCAAACCTCCGGGCGCGCTGGATGCCGAACTGCAATCCGTGCAGCCGATGCCTGCCCTGCCAGATATTGTGCAGACCGGTATTCCGTCGACGCTGGCCCGCCGTCGCCCGGACGTGCGCGAAGCCGAGGCGAATCTCCATGCCGCCACGGCGCAGATTGGCGTCTCGGTGGCAGAACTGTTCCCGAGCTTTACCCTCTCCGGACAGTTTGGCCTGCGCAACAGTGAATCTAACTGGCTGACCGACTGGAGCAGCCACTTCTACAGCTTTGGCCCGCAGGTTTTCATACCGATTTTCCAGGGCGGTCGGCTGGTCTCCAGCGTCAAGGTGGCGCGCGCGCAGCAGGGGGCGGCAGTGCTGGACTATCGCCAGACGGTACTGACGGCGCTCGGCGACGTTGAAAACGCGCTGGTGAGCTATCGCACCGACCAGCAGCGTGAAGCGGGCCTGGCGAAAACCATCGACGCGCTGCAAAACGCCTTTGATCTCGCCAGCGACAGCTACCGGCAGGGGATCGCCAGCTTTATTGACGTGCTGGACGCCCAGCGTCAGCTCGCTCAGGCCGAACAGCAGCGGGCGCAGGCGCAGGTGCAGAGCGCGCTTGACCTGGTGGCGCTCTACAAAGCCCTCGGCGGCGGCTGGGAGCCGTATCAGCAGGTGCGGCTGCCAGACTACAGCGTCTTTGGCGACGCCCCACGCGGATAGATTCAGAGGATTGGGCAAGAAACGGACAGGAACGCCACATTCGCGATGGCTGGGGGGCGGGTATAACTAACAGACATCCAATCGACATGCGAGGAAAGCGTTATGCGTTATCAAAAACTGGGCAATACCGGACTGTTTGTTTCTGAACTCTGCCTCGGCACCATGACCTTCGGCGGTGAAGGCGGCATGTGGGGCAAAATTGGTCAGCTTCAGCAAAGCGACGCCGAGCAGCTGGTGGGCCGCGCGCTGGACGCCGGGATCAATTTTATCGACACGGCAGATGTCTACTCGGAAGGGCGTTCAGAGGAGATCACCGGGCAGGCGCTGAAGAACCTGAAAATTCCGCGCGAAAACATGGTCGTTGCCACCAAGGTGTTCGGTGAAACCGGCACAGCGGGGGTGAACTCGCGCGGTAGCTCGCGCTATCACATCATCAGCGGCGTGAAGGAGAGCCTGCGTCGCTTGCAGCTGGATCATATCGATCTCTATCAGCTGCACGGTTTCGACCCCGCGACCCCCATCGAGGAGACGCTTTACGCGCTGGATAATCTTGTGCAGCACGGTCACGTACGCTATATCGGCGTCTCGAACTGGGCGGCATGGCAGATTGCCAAAGCGCTCGGCATCTCTGAGCGTCTGGGGCTGGCGCGTTTTGCCTCATTGCAGGCGTACTACACCATCGCCGGGCGCGACCTTGAGCGCGAACTGGTGCCGATGATGCAGAGCGAAGGCGTCGGGTTGATGGTATGGAGCCCGCTGGCGGGTGGTCTGCTGAGCGGAAAATACGATCGCGACGGGCAGAGCGCGGCCGGTAGTCGTCGCCTGGCGTTCGACTTCCCGCCGGTGAATAAAGATCGCGCCTTCGACTGCGTGGACGTGATGCGTACCATCGCCGAAAGTAAAGGCGTTTCCGTGGCGCAAATCGCGCTGGCGTGGCTGCTGCACCAGAAAGCGGTGACCAGCGTCATCATCGGGGCGAAACGGGTCGATCAGTTGGATGACAACATTGCCGCAACCGGCATTCAGCTGAGCGATGATGAGCTGAAACAGCTGGATGCGGTCAGCGCGCTGCCGCGCGAGTATCCTGGCTGGATGCTGGAGCGCCAGGGCGAGTACCGTCGCAATCAGTTAGCGCAACAATAACCTTTCTTTCCCCGGTGGCGCTTGCGCTTACCGGGGCTGCGTTCCCTTGTAATGACATATTAACGTTATGTCACTACACGAAATACCAATGGGCTGTTCTCTTCTTCCGCTGTTTCAGTATGCCAGCTTTACGAACGCACAGGGTGGTACCCGGGAAGAATCACTCCGGGCCAATGCGTGCGTTTCATTAATGCGCGCATCCGTGTATTAAGGATTGCCTTAATCCTCTCCAAATGATATTAATTATCATTCTTATTATAAAAATAATGGCAGTTTAAAATATCTGGCAAGGATGTGAGCTTAACGATCGATCACTTTTACGTTAGGCATGTATTAGGGAATGGGTATGAGAATTATCAAGATCTTCTGGCCGCTCACTGCGCTCCTGGCAGGGTTGAACAGTCAGGTATCACTGGCAAAATCCTCCGATGATAACGACGAGACCCTGGTGGTGGAAGCCACCGCTGAGCAGGTACTCAAACAGCAGCCGGGCGTGTCGATTATTACCAGCGAAGATATTAAAAAGAACCCTCCGGTCAACGATCTCTCCGATATTATTCGCAAAATGCCCGGTGTCAATCTGACCGGCAACAGCGCCTCGGGTACACGTGGTAATAACCGCCAGATCGACATTCGCGGCATGGGGCCGGAGAACACCTTAATTTTAATTGATGGTGTGCCGGTGACGTCGCGCAACGCCGTGCGTTATAGCTGGCGTGGAGAGCGTGATACCCGCGGCGACACCAACTGGGTGCCACCGGAACAGGTTGAGCGTATTGAAGTGATCCGCGGCCCTGCGGCGGCACGCTACGGTTCGGGCGCAGCGGGCGGGGTGGTGAACATCATTACCAAACGCCCTACCAACGACTGGCACGGTTCGCTGTCGTTATACACCAACCAGCCGGAAAGCAGCGACGAAGGCGCTACGCGTCGCGCCAACTTCAGCCTTAGCGGGCCGCTGGCTGGCGATGCGCTGACCATGCGCCTGTACGGAAACCTGAATAAAACCGATGCCGACAGCTGGGATATTAACTCCTCGGCCGGTACGAAAAACGCGGCCGGGCATGAAGGGGTGCGCAACAAAGATATTAACGGCGTTGTCTCGTGGAAATTAAATCCGCAGCAAATTATCGATTTCGAAGCCGGATATAGCCGCCAGGGGAATATCTATGCAGGCGATACGCAAAACAGTTCTTCCAGTGCCGTCACTGAAAGCCTGGCGAAATCCGGCGAAGAGACGAACCGCCTGTACCGGCAGAATTATGGCATTACACATAATGGTATCTGGGACTGGGGTCAAAGCCGTTTTGGTGTCTATTATGAGAAAACCAATAACACCCGCATGAATGAAGGATTATCCGGTGGCGGTGAAGGGCGTATTTCGGCGGATGAAAAGTTCACGACCAATCGCCTGAGCTCCTGGCGAACCAGCGGCGAGCTTAATATTCCGCTGAATGCGCTGGTCGATCAAACGCTGACCGTGGGTGCGGAGTGGAGCCGCGATGAGCTCGACGATCCTTCCTCTACCAGCCTGACCGTGGATGACAGTGATATCGGCGGCATTTCTGGCTCGGCTGCGGATCGCAGCAGTAAAAACCATTCCCAAATCAGTGCGCTGTATATTGAAGATAATATTGAGCCGGTTCCCGGCACGAATATCATTCCCGGCCTGCGCTTTGATTATCTCAACGAGTCCGGCGGTAACTTCAGCCCCAGCCTGAACCTCTCGCAGGAATTGGGCGATTACTTCAAAGTCAAAGCGGGGATTGCCCGAACCTTTAAAGCACCAAACCTGTATCAATCCAGCGAAGGTTATCTGCTCTACTCGAAAGGCAACGGTTGTCCAAAAGATATTACATCGGGCGGCTGCTACCTGATCGGTAATAAAGATCTCGATCCGGAAATTAGCATCAATAAAGAAATTGGGCTGGAGTTCGCCTGGGAAGATTACCATGCCAGCGTGACCTACTTCCGCAATGACTACCAGAATAAGATCGTGGCCGGCGATAATGTTATCGGGCAAACCGCTTCCGGCGCATATATTCTCCAGTGGCAGAACGGCGGGAAAGCGCTGGTGGACGGTATCGAAGCCAGCATGGCGTTCCCGCTGGTGAAAGATCGTCTGAACTGGAATACCAATGCCACCTGGATGATCACCTCGGAGCAAAAAGACACCGGTAATCCGCTGTCGATCATCCCGAAATACACCATTAATAACTCGCTTGACTGGACCATCACCCAGGCGTTCTCTGCCAGCGTCAACTGGACGTTATACGGCAGACAAAAACCGCGTACTCATTCGGAAACTCGTAGTGAAGATACTGGCGGTCTGTCAGGTAAAGAGCTGGGCGCTTATTCGCTGGTGGGGACGAACTTCAATTACGATATTAATAAAAATCTGCGTCTTAACGTTGGTGTCAGCAATATCTTAGATAAACAGATTTACCGATCTTCCGAAGGGGCGAATACCTATAACGAGCCTGGCCGGGCTTATTATGCCGGTGTTACCGCGTCATTTTGATCGTAGTGTTACAGGTGTACTGCCCGCGTCAAGGCGGGCAGTGTTTAGCGGCTTAATGAATGACAGCCTGCTGTGTTACCTGCGTTTTCACCACTGATATCTAACAGCGCTCCGCGGAAGGAGGCGTTGAACATCGGCCCGTGTCCCAGGTTTGGGAAATCCCAAAAGGCGGCATTGACGCCTTTATCTTCCAGCGTGGCGAGGGTGGCATGAATTTTCGTCAGCACTCCGGCAGCATGCGTTTCCCGGTTATCGCCCGGTGTCGCCGAACCTTCCATTATCATCAGGCGCCTGGCGCAGTATTGCGACGGCTCAACCGCCGTGATGCGGCTCAGTAGCGCATCATGGCCTCTGCCCAACGACGGGCTGGCGCTGTAATACGTCCGGAAATAAGGGGAAGACAGCCATGCATCCAGCACGAACAGGCCGCCGTAGGAGTGCCCCCACAGGCCGCGACGCTGCCGATCGATATTCAATCCCTGTTCCACCTTTGGCGCTATACGCGTTTCCAGTAACTGGCGGAAGTCGTTGCTACCCCCACTCTTACGGCTGCGGGTATCCGTTTTGCCGCTTTCTGCTGCTGGCGTATAGTCGTAGGCCCTGCCGTTGAGATCGAAGGGGAGGTTGGTCTGATACCCGACAGCCACAATCACCGGCGGTGATTTTTCTGCCAGCTGTTTGAGCAGGTCGTCGTTCAGGCGGTCCATAACTGCGTTGCCGTCGAGCATATATAAAATCGGGTAGCCCGACGCCGGTGCGGCTTTATTTGGCACGGCCGTCCATACCCGATAATGGCGGCTGCCATCGGCGGAGTCGAACGAGTTGACGCTGAAATGGTAAAACGCAGAGCCTTTATCGGCGATATTCGGCCCCAGTGGCTGCATATCCGGCTTTGCGAAAGCGTGCGCATTCCAGATAAGGGTGAGACCAGAAAGAAGAGTGACAAGCGCCTTGCGTGAGCGTGTTGGGCGATACTCGCGGGCATACATCTGATGTTTATTCCTTTTCCGCAGGTGACATTTTCTTTATTCAGGAAGCCTGTACAGTTGCCTGAAAGTGTTCGCGGGTCAAGTCAACCCTGGAGTAAACCAAGCCCGTCAATCAGTGCGCCGCGCCACCATGCGTAATCGTGACCCCCGGTATACATTGCGCAATGGCTGTCGACGCCAGCGGTAAGCAACTGCTGATGCAGCCGCTGAACGTGGGGTACCGTCGAACCTTCCAGCGATCCCACGCACAGGCGGATGCGCACACCCTGCGGCGGGGCAGAAAGCAGATGTTCGCTCACCCATGACGTATCGGTTTCGCTGAACACGTTTGGCCGGCTGGCACCCTCTGGCGTCCACCACATCGAAGGGGAGTGGCTGAGCGCCAGCCCGAACGTTTCCGGTGCGTAACGAGCGGCCATGAGCGCGCTGACCCCGCCGAGGCTCTGTCCGGCCAGCACGGTGCGCGAACGGTCTGCCCACCGCCGCTGCGGGTGTTCGGCGCGGATCGTCGGCAACAACTGGTCGGCGATATCCTTTATCAGCTCGCTGCGCCCGCCGAGTATCGCAGTTCGCTCGTGTTCATCGATATTGTCGATGCCAAGTACAGCCACAGGCACGATGCGTCCGTTGTTTATGGCGGCGTCAATTGCCGCGCATACGCCAAGGTGATCGAACCAGGTTTCACCATCGGGCAGTACCACCAGGCCGAGGGGCTGCGAAACATCAACGTCCGGCAGATAGAGCCGAACCCGGCGCGATTCCCCGGCGAGAGTGCGCGCCGAGGTAAGCAATTGCCCGCTGGGTGACCCGCCGCGCCATTCGGACTGGGCGGGGGCTTTATCAAGCGCCAGCACCGACTCCTGTGTGCTTCCCCGAACGTTGATCCCCGGCGTTTTGTTTAGCGGATCGGCGTGCCCGACGAGGGTAGCAAAGCGGCCTCCGGACTGTGCAATCGTCTCGGCCGGGGTGCCGGGGGGGATTTCCACCAGCGAATAGGAGCCGCAGTAGCTTGCGGGTAAACGCAGTGTCAGAGTCCAGATATCCGTCGCGGGAAGGGCGGTCATCATCCCTTTCGCCACGTGCTCTTTATCCGTCACCCGATTCAGACGCAGATAAACGCCCTGTAGAGGGTGCCTGGCGCGCCACAGAAATGTCACATCACGCTCGTCTTTCGCTCCGTCGACTGGCGTCACCAGCGGTACATTTAGCGACTCAGCGTCTCGCCAGAAGTCAGAAAGGTTAGCAATGTGGCCTGCTGCCAGCTGGCTGCGCAGCCTGGCGATAGCAGAGGGATGTTGTTGCATGTTCAGCATTCACTCTCTTTGAATATGAAGGGTGTCAGTATAAATAGCTAAAGCGGCTATTCCGGGAACAGCCGCTTTAGCGCGTGTTTTGTAATGTCTTACGTGCGCAATTACTCTTCCACGATTTCCCCCGTGATGTCGTGCTGGCGATGGGGAACAGAGCTGCCGACGCTGTCATGCCACAAGAGGGTGTAGAGGCCGCCGGCCGCTAACAGCTGTTCGTGGGTGCCGTATTCCGCAAGCTGCCCCTTATCGATAACGGCAATCAGATCGCAGCGCTGCGCGGTGGTCAGACGGTGCGCCACAATCAGCGCCAGGTGCTTCCCGGTGTGCGCGACGTCTGTTAACGATGACATCAATCGCTCTTCGGATGTGCGATCCAGGCGTGACGTGGCTTCATCGAGCAGCAGGATGTGAGCATTCGCCAGTTGTGCGCGGGCCAGCGCAATCAGCTGGCGCTGACCTGCGGACAGATCGGCACCGCCGTTATTCACCGGTGTGCGGAATCCCTGCGGCAGATTGCGCACCGTCTCATACAGCCCTGCCTGTTGAGAGGCAATCTCAACGTCGTCATTGGTACTGGATGGCCGTGAATAACGAATGTTTTCCGCGATATCACCACTAAACAACGCCACATCCTGATCGACCAGCCCAATCTGGCGACGGTAATCGGCAAGCGAGGCATCATCAATTATCCGATCGCCAATGCTGATCCTGCCGTGGGTGGGGGAATACAATCCGGCGATCAGCTTAATCAGCGTTGACTTACCCGCACCGCTGCGACCAACGACCGCGACGACCCTTCCCTCAGGGATTGTCAGGGTAAGTTTGTTCAGCGCGGGTTGAGGACTGTCGGGATAACTGAACGTGACCTCATCAAGATGCAGCGCGCCGGTGGCGGGCGGTGCGGAAGAGGGCTCGATGTTCTCTGTGCCTTCGGTCGCCAGCAGTTCATTGATATGTTTGCCGCTGGCCGTCGCCTGCTGCCAGGCGTCGACAATTCCTGATAACTGCTGCACTGGCCCATAGAATTGCCCCAGCAGCAGGAAGAAAGCCGCCAGCACCCCGGCGGTCATTTCGCCTTCGGCGACTCGCGATGCACCCACCAGAAGAACGGCGGCATAGGAGGCCTCGGTGCAGAAGGTCAGGAACGGGAAATAGACGGCAAGGTATTTTTGCGCACGTACGCGGGTCGCACGGAACCGATCCGATAACGCGCGCAGCCGGGCGGCTTCCTGTTCCTGCTGGCCATGCGATTGCACAACGCGCAAGCCGGAGACTTTCTCCTGCAGGGTGCTGTTGACTTTGCCTATTTCCAGCCGCGCCTGCGCATAAGCAGGGGAGCTGAGGCGGCGATAAATCCAGGTTGCCAGTGCGACCACTGGCACCGCGCTTAATGCCGTCAGCGCCAGGAGCGGGTCGAGCCAGAACATGGCGGCGGCGATGGCGAACATTGTCACCAGGCTGGTGGCTGCACCGGCAAGGCCGTTTTGCAGAAAGCGGGCGAGAGAGTCCACATCTACGGTCATGCGGGTCAGACGTGAATCGACATGCTTTTCATGCCAGGGGAGACCAAGACGCAGCATATGGCCGAAGCTGCGCAAGCGCACCGTATGCTGGACTGACTCTGCCGCTCTGGCGGCGAAGACAGTCTGTAGTGAATAACAGCACCAGCTCACGGCCACCAGGCACAGGGCGAATAGGGCACAGAGGCCGATAGTCGACATATCGCCTGTGGCAACGCCGGAGTCAATGCCGCGCTGCAGCAGTATCAGTACCCCGACGCCTGCCGCCGAATCGAGGGCGATCAGCAGGGCGGCGATGACGAACATCCACGCCACGGGCTTCAGCAGCGACGTGACTTTGCGGCCTTTACCGGCCAGCGCCTGCTGTACTGCATTTTCCGGCACGCGCGTCATACGGGCGACAAAGCCTTTATCCCCCGTCTGCGCCGCATCGTCTTGTGCCGCTGGTACGGTCGGCCACAATCCGTTAGGCCCACTGTGGGAAGGCGCGAGGAAATCGCCGTCGCCGGTCATCAGCGCGCGGAACGCCGGACAGCGCGCTTCAAGTTCTGCCTGGGTTCCGGTGTCCACCACCCGGCCCTTATCCAGCACCACAATCCGGCTGGCTAACTGAAGCGTCGAACGGCGTCGGGCAATCACCAGCAGCATATGCTTTTCGTCAGCATAGCGACTCAGCGCGGTGTTGATCTCCGCTTCAGTACCGGCATCGACCGCAGAGGTGGTGTCATCGAGGATCAACACTTCCGGCGCGGTAATGAGCGCCCGCGCCAGCGCGATTCGCTGCCTCTGTCCGCCGGAAAGATTCTTACCGCGTTCGGTTAATTGGGTATCGAAGCCTTTCGGCAGGGCGTTGATAAAATCGCTGGCTCCTGCTGCCCTCGCCGCGAGGCGAATGTCGTCCGCCGTTGCCTGAGGGTGCCCGTAGGCGATATTTTCCGCCACCGTACCGGCAAACAGAAAAGCATCCTCAAACACAACGCCTACCCGACGACGAAGCGCCTCCAGCCTGAGATCGCGGAGGTTCTGTCGGCCTGCGCTGGTGTTGAGCCATATCTCTCCGGCGCTGGGATCGTAAAAACGCGCCAGCAGCATCAGCAGCGTGGATTTCCCGGAACCCGATGCGCCCACTACCGCCACCGTTTCACCGGCGTGCAGGGAAAAGGAGACATCGCTGAGGATGCGTCTGCCGCCACGGTACTCGAAGCTCATATTCTCCAGTTGCAGCCCGATAACCTGACCGTTAACCGCCTCCGTCCCGTCTTCCATCTGCGAACGGGTGTCGATCAGAGCAAACACGCGCTCCACGGACGCCTGGGTGCGCTGGGCGATAACCAGAAACGATGCCAGTACACGGGTTGGCCCGGTCAGCATCGCGAGGAAGCTGGCAAACGCCACGAAGGTGCCGAGATCGATGCGCCCGTGCATAACCGACCAGCCGCCGTAGCACAGCAGGACGATTTGCCCGAGCACCGGTAGCGCCAGCATGGTGGCACCTGGCATCGCCTGCGAGATGGCCGCGCCGATGCGTACCCGCACCATCTGCCGCGACTGGCGATCCAGCCAGCGCGTTTCACGCAGCTCCGCCACGCAGGATTTTACCACTGAGATCTGCGCCAGCACCTCGCGCATATGTTCGGTGAGATTTGCCAGTCGGTCCGAGGCCAGCCCGGTTTGCGCGAAGACCCGGCGACGCGCGCGCAGCGCAGTGATAGCCAGGCATGCCAGTACGCACACGACGATGAGCGTCATGGCGGGTGACATCCACAGCATCACGGCAATGCCGGCAATGTAATAAGTGAACACCGCCAGCGGCACCGGACACATCTGTAGCAGGGTATGCACCTGCTGCAGATCGCTGTTGGTCCGTGAAATCACCTGCCCGGTGCGCAGTGCGTCCTGGCCTGCGCCGTCAAGTTTTTGAATACTGTCGAATGCCCGTCCTCGCAGGGTGTGCTGCACCCAGAGCGAGAGCTCCCCGGCATAACCGCGGCGCACGTAGTTACCGATGAAATCAAAAAAGGCAATCAGCAATAGCCCGCAGGCCAGCCACGGCAGACGAGTCGGATTGCCCGCCAGCGCGTCGTTCACCGCTTGCCTTGTCAGCAACGGCGTCAGCGCGGCCAGCAGAATGGTCGAGACCGACGCTACCACTACGATGATGCTAAGTTTCTTACGTTCCCAGCACACGCGTGCCAGGCGAACTATCCAGGACCGCGCAGGAGTGGGAGAGTGAGTCGCAGGCATTAAGCCTCCTCCGTCTGTAAACAATAGGATCCATGTCGGATCGCTGTGCAAAAAAAAGCGCCAGCCCGATCCGGTCCCGCATTGTTACGGGCGTATCTCCTGGATGCGTGCTGGCGTATGATCGTCATGACGGCGTAGTGGCTACCCTTTCTGTACCCTCGCGATCAGGCTTTTCGCCACCTCGCTCGGACAGGGTTGCGCTGCCATTTCCGCCGCTACCTCTTCAGAGGCGTCGCGAAGCGCGCGATTGTCGAGGAAAGCATTGATCATGCTGCTCGACAGGCCGTCGTCGCCGGGGATGATCCCGCAGCCGCGTTCGACAACAGCGCGGGCATTTACCGGGCGATCGGCACCCTGGCCGAAGACGATCTGTGGAATACCGGCGTGCAGCGCCGTCAGGGTATTGCCCGCGCCACCATGATGAATGAAGCCATCTGCGCCGTTCAGGAAGGCTCCCATGGGTATCCAGTCGACCAGGCGAACATTTGAGGGCAGTGAGCGCAGATCCGACCGCGCATTGGCCGAAAGATGCAGGATGATCTCGGCATCGACTTCACTGGCGGAATCCATCACCCAGGCGATCAGGTCAAGGCCGTCGACCATCGGTTTGACGGTACCGAGACTCACCAGCAGACGTTTACGGTCGGGCGTCCTCTCCCACCACGGTTCCCACACCGCGCCGCCGTTGTACGGGACGTACTGCATGGGAATAATGGGTTCTCCGTCGTTTTCAAGAATGCTCATGCTCGGTGGTGTTACGTCGATCCAGGCCATATCGCGCGGTGCGGCCCCAACGCCGTGGCGATGATAGGCGTCCGCGAGCGAACGCGTTACGCCTTTGATATGCCAGGGCGTATGGCCGAAGCCGACGGTTTGCATTACGACCGGTATATCGTATTTGGCGGCAATCAGAGGCCCGATGACGCCGAGCGGCGGGTAGATGATGAGATCGGGCCGCCAGTGTCCGGCAAACTCCACCAGGTGGTCGGCCATCTCTTCGCTGAAGAATGAGAAGTTGCCCATTTTTGTGCCGATGTTGCTTTCTTTTCGCTGTGCCTCGCGGCGGCGATAGTCAGCTTCAGAATCAAAACCGGGTGCGGCGTCAAATACCACCAGCCCTGCTTCTGCCGCTTTTTGGGCGAATTTTCCTCCGCTGGCGATCAGCACTTCATGGCCGTTAACGCGAAACGCCTGTGCCAGAGACAGCACAGGATACAGCAGCCCATAGAGAGGCGGGCCTACAAACAAAATACGCATGAGAAAATCCCTCTCCGCTTGACGAACTAAATCAGGAAGTCGACGCAGTCATATGCCAGCAGCAGGACGTTAATTTTCGTTAAGCCTGCTTTGACAGACGCTGCGTCCTTTTTGAGTTTCATCAGCCTTACGAACGGTCCTGTCGCTGACTATTCCGTGACGTAGGCTGGTGAATCGGGAATTCCTTGTCCCGGCTTCCATTAACGCTTACGCGCCGTTGTCCTTTTGAACAGCCCAGGCGGCGTCGTGATGCCACGCCGCGGTGTTCAGATGCATTTGTTGAGTGTGAGACCGTTCAACAAACCTGGAGAGGCTTGTTTCCTGATACCTCTGTATACCTTGCCAGATAAACCATCAGTGCAAATGCTAATGATAATAATTACTATTATCATATGTGAGTTGCAACTATAATTAAGCACTTAATGCACAATGAATCGATTATGGGAAAAATCGCAGGTGGGGCTCAGCAAAAGGGGACTCTGTGGATTTAGGCACAAAATCCCACGCTTGCGGCGGTTTACAGGCGGACCTGGTGATTCTGTGTAATTGATGGCGGGGGTCTACGATGACGCTACTTCACCAAATAGCGCGGGTTTACCTCCCGTAAATACTGGCGATGTTACTATGATGCCTGATTCACTGCTGTTTATCGTTATGGAAAACCTGCGTAATGTTAACAAAATTCCCTCCCCGACGCGTAATGACCTGTGCTGCGGCTCTGCTAATTATTTTTAGCATCGCCTTGTTCTTCTTCCTGAGAAGCCCCGAGGTTCCTGAGTATGTTACCGCTCCAGTACGCATCGGCGATATTGAAAACGCCGTACTTGCTACCGGTCGAATTGATGCGATTGAGCGGGTCAACGTTGGGGCACAGGTTTCTGGCCAGGTTAAGTCGCTGAAGGTGAAGTTAGGCGATCGTGTCACTAAAGGACAGCTCATCGCTGAAATTGATGACGTGCCGCAGCGGAATGATTTACGCAACGCAGAAGCTGCTCTCAACGTGGTAAAAGCGGACCTTCAGGCTAAGCAGGCGCAGTTGAAGCAAGCCTCATTGCGTTTTAAGCGCCAGCGCCAGATGTTAAATGAGGATGCCAGCTCGAGAGAAGATTTCGAAACGGCTGAAACCACGCTGGCCAGTACCCGCGCTGAGCTATCGGCACTGAACGCCAAACTCGTCCAGGCGCAAATTGATGTCGACAAGAAAAAGGTCGATTTGGGTTATACAAAAGTTGTTGCTCCCATGGACGGCATTGTTATTGCCGTTGTCACCCAACAGGGCCAAACGGTTAACTCCAGCCAAAGTGCGCCGACCATTATCAAACTCGCACGTCTGGACGTGATGACAATTAAAGCCCAGATCTCTGAGGCGGATATCACGCGAATTTCACCGGGACAGAAAGCCAGATTCACCATTTTCTCTGAGCCGGATAAGCATTATGACGCCACGTTACGTACCGTTGAACTGGCACCTGAGTCGGTTATGAAAGATGATAGCCTTGCCAGCAGTAGCTCAGCCTCAGGGTCAGGCACGTCAAATGCTTCGGTGTACTACAACGCGCTGCTGGATGTCCCCAATCCAGAAAATCGACTGCGAATTGCCATGACAGCACAGGTGACCTTGCTGGCTGGAGAAGCTAAAAATACGTTACTGGTGCCGATTCAGGCTGTGCACAAGGTGAGTGGCAACAAACAGCAGGTGCAGATATTGACCAGTGATAACCGGCTGGAAACCCGTGAGGTCAAAACCGGCATTACTAACAGTGTGGATATCCAGATCCTGGACGGTGTAAAAGTCGGGGAACATGTTGTGTTATCGCAGCCGGGTGAAAAAGCGCCCGGGGAAGGGTTTGTATCTTGAGTAATATCATAGAACTCAAGGGCATCAGCCGCACCTACAGGAACGGTGGACAGGAGCTCACCGTGCTTAAAGGGATTGATTTGACTATCGCTGCTGGGGAGATGGTCGCGATCATCGGCGCCTCCGGTTCCGGTAAGTCAACCCTGATGAATATTATGGGCTGTCTCGATGTCCCTGATTGTGGCGATTACTTTATCAGCGGTCAAAATGCCGCCCAGCTTTCACCTGACGATCTGGCAAGGATCCGCCGTGAGCACATCGGTTTTATCTTCCAGCGTTATCATTTAATGCCCGACCTGAGCGCGTTAAGTAACGTTGAAATTCCGGCGATTTATGCCAATAGTGAGCGCGAAAAGCGCCGTCTGCGCGCGGCGACATTGCTTGGAAGACTCGGGCTGGAAGGTCGTGAACATCATAAACCGGGAGAGCTTTCAGGCGGCCAGCAGCAGCGTGTGAGTATTGCCCGCTCGCTGATTAACGGCGGTGAAATCATTCTGGCGGATGAACCCACCGGCGCGCTGGATACGCAGTCCGGTCAGGAGGTACTGTCAATACTCAGTGAACTGAATCAGCGTGGCCATACCGTGGTTATGGTGACACATGATATGAAGGTAGCGCAGCATGCTAACCGTATTATTGAGCTGCGTGACGGTGAAATTATTTCTGATACCGGCAGTCGTGTTACCTCCGGGGTTGCCCTTAAACGACCTGACAGCGTTCAGCAAAGCTGGTGCAAAGTATTGTTGACCGTACCCGTGAATCCCTGCACATGGCGTTAAAAGCGATGAATGCGCATCGCCTGCGCACGACGTTAACCATGACGGGCATTATTTTTGGTATCGCCGCGGTTGTTACGGTGGTGGCACTGGGAGAAGGCGCGAAACAGCGAACCCTTGATAATATCAAGGAGCTTGGAACCAACGTGGTGAGCATCTACCCGGGAAGGGATTTCTTTGACGACAGCACTGAAGCCATTCGTACACTGGTCCCGGCAGACGCCGAAGCATTAGCAAAGCAGGGGTTTGTTGACAGCGTCAGCCCCGAAGTTAACGCTTCCGACAACATTCGCTTTCTGGGTAAATCCGCTACCGCCACGATCAATGGCGTTGGGCGCGATCATTTTCGCGTAAACGGTATTGAACTGTTGCAGGGATCAACTTTCCAGGACGATCGAAATGCCTCGCAGGAAGTCATCATTGATGAAAACGCCCGCAAGGCGTTATTTGACGATGCGGGACTCAAGGCACTTGGGCAAATCGTTTTTCTGGGTTCCGTGCCTGCACGGGTTGTCGGCATCGCCAAAGGGAACAGCCGAAGCTATGCGCCTAATCGCATTAACGTCTGGATGCCTTACAGCACGGTGATGTATCGAATGACAGGAAAACCGGTGTTGACCAGCATCAGCGTAAGGCTTAAGGATGATGTTGCCAACGAGGCAGCGGTCAGCGCTATTTCTCAGCTTCTCACTCAACGCCACGGCGTGAAAGACTTCCAGCTTTATAATTTCGAGCAGATTCGACAATCAATCGAACGGACCTCAATGACCTTTAGCATCCTGATTCTGATGGTGGCCTGCATCTCGCTGATGATCGGCAGCATTGGGGTGATGAATATCATGCTGGTGTCGGTCACGGAACGGACCCATGAGATTGGCGTACGAATGGCGGTCGGTGCGCGTCAGGGCGATATCATGCAGCAGTTTATGATTGAGGCTGTGCTGGTATGTCTAATAGGAGGAGTGTTAGGTATTGCACTGTCGTATGCCGCCGGAGCGCTGTTCACCGCGCTGGCAGGGGGCATTTTCACCGCCATTTATTCGTGGCAGGCCGCTGCTGCCGCATTCTTCTGCTCAACTTTAATCGGCATGATCTTTGGTTATCTCCCTGCCCGCAAGGCAGCAAGGATGGATCCGGTCGTTTCACTGGCCAGCGAGTAACCCATGAAAATATTATCCCCTTTAACGGTATGCCTTGCTGTCCTGCTTAGTGCTGGCTGCGCCGACTCTCTGAAAAGCGACTATCAGCCTCCTGAGGTGAAATACCCTGCCAACTGGTATCAGGCGGATGCTGCGGAGGAGAGGATGCCGTTCGACTGGCAGGCCTTTAACGATCCAGACCTCGACGGCTGGCTGCGGCAGGTGATGGTGCGCAATAACGATGTCGCTGGAGCGGTATTGCGTGTTTATCGCGCCCGCCTGGAAGAAGAGCGGATTGGCATCACAAACGATCCGGGACTAAAAGGTTCGCTCGCGCTTGACGGTAAAAAACAGCTGAACAGCTCAGCCCACTGGAGCAGGGGCAGCGTTGCCAGTATTAATACCAGCTATGAGCTGGATCTGTGGGGCAAAATAGCGCGGCAGCGCGATGCGAAGGCGTGGGCACGTTTTGCCTCGGAAGAGGATCTGCGTTCTGCACGCCTGACGCTGCTTTCAAATGCCAGTAATAATTACTGGCGCTTAGGCTTTATTAACCAGCAGTTGTCTGTCCTGCAACAAAGCATCGACTATGCAAAAGAGACGCTGCGCCTGGCTAACGCGCGCTATGCCGCGGGCGGTGCCTCCTCTCTGGATGTTGTGGATGCTCAGCAGGGCGTGCTTTCGCAGGAAAACAGGCTGGCGGCGTTGAAGAATGAACGTTTACAGGCGCTCAATCAGCAAGCCGTTTTGCTTGGAACCGCGCCGGGCAGCGCGATAGTCGAACCGAAAGCGTTACCAATGGGACCACTGCCGCAGGTCAGTGGAAAGATCCCGGTCAACGTGCTGCGGCATCGACCCGATATCAGCGCTAAAGAGTGGCGGGTACGGGAAGCATTGGCCACCGTTGATGTCCAGCGTACTGCATTTTATCCAGCGTTTAGTCTGACCGGCTCGCTTGGCACCAGCAGCAGCAGCCTTATGGCCTTCCTGGAAAATCCTGTAGGCTCTGTTGGAGCAAACCTGACCCTGCCGTTCCTGGAATGGAGAGAAAGGGGCATGGACGTGAAGATTGCCCGAAACGACTACGAGCAACGGGTTCTGGAGTTTAAACAGGAACTTTACAAGGCGATGAGTAGCATAGAAGATGCGCTTGCTTTGCGTCATCAACTCCTGGAACAGGAGACGCTTCTACGTGAAGGCCTGGAACTGGCGAAAAAATCAGAGAGGCTAAACGAAGTTCGCTATCGCCAGGGCGCGGTGCGAATTTCTTTCTGGCTTGATGCTCAGGAGAAACGCCGTCAGGCCGAACTGGCACTGTATGAAAATCGCTTTAACCAGTTAAATAATCTGGCAAAAATCTATATGGAGTTCGGCGGTTCGGTATCTTTCCCCTGAATTGCGCAGACTCATTTACGTCTGGCAGCAATATGACTTGCTGCCAGGGCGCAGTTCGCAAGACATCCCTCGTCATTATTCAAACCCATCTCACAAAAATCGTTCCTCCCCTTTGATCGAAATTTCATCTCCGGCTATATGACTAGTCATATCATTTAAATGACTAGTCATATAGGAGGCAACCATGAATCAATCACTGCCAGCCAACTTCTTATGGGGCAACTCGGTGTCGAGCATGCAGACGGAAGGGGCCTGGAATGAGGGCGGAAAGGGGATGTCGGTGTACGACATTCGCGAAGCCGGTGAAAATATCTCTGACTGGAAAGTGGCCACCGACTCCTACCACCGCTACCGGGAAGATTTCGACCTGATGCAGGATCTGGGCATGAACTGCTACCGCTTCCAGATCTCCTGGAGCCGCGTCTGCCCGCAGGGTGACGGCGATTTTAACGACGAGGGTATCGCCTTTTACGACCGTTTTATCGACGATCTGATCGCCCGCGGTATCGAGCCGATGGTCTGCCTCTACCACTTCGATATGCCGCTGGCGCTGGCGCAGGAGTACAACGGATTTAACGATCGTCGCGTCGTGGAGGCGTTTATCCGCTACGGCAAAAAGATGATCGACTGCTTTGGTGACCGGGTGAAGTACTGGCTGACCTTTAACGAGCAGAATATTTTCCACATGCCGATAGCCTTTCGCATCTCCGGCTATATGAAGGGGGAGGAAACCCTGCGCGAGCTGTACGAAGTGCAGCATCACACCATGGTGGCGCACATGGCGCTGACCGAGTACCTGCACCAGACTAAGCCGGGCAAGCTGATGGGCGGCATGCTGGCGCACCAGCTGATTTATCCGGCCACCTGCAAACCGCGTGACA
The DNA here is from genome assembly GCF_019056635.1 of Enterobacter cloacae complex sp. ECL72. Lineage (NCBI taxonomy): Bacteria > Pseudomonadati > Pseudomonadota > Gammaproteobacteria > Enterobacterales > Enterobacteriaceae > Enterobacter > Enterobacter cloacae complex sp. ECL72. The sequence goes on from NZ_CP077659.1 coordinate 969,187, forward strand.
TCTTCTGCGCCCAGCAGTACGACGAATTCCTCAACCAGAACCTGCTGCGCGTCTTCGCGGGCCAGGGCTACAGCCCGGCGGTGATGGCGGTGGTGGAGCAGGAAGGCTTCGGCGATATCTACCGCGCAGACGATCTCGCGCTGTTTGCGCGAACGAAGAACGACTTTATGGCCTTCAGCTACTACGCCAGCAAAACGCTGGACAGCGATGCCATCCCGGAAGGCACGCCGGTGAGCTATTACCTGCTGCACGGCGAGAAAAACAATCCGTACCTGAAGGCCACCGAGTGGAACTGGCAGATCGATCCGCTGGGCTTTCGCACCATCATCACCCGCTATGCCAACGACTGGCGGATGCCAGTATTCCCGATTGAGAACGGCATTGGGGTGATTGAGTCCTGGGATGGCGTAAACCCCATAGAGGATACCTACCGCATCGACTACCACCGGGCGCATATCGAGGCCATGAAAGAGGCGATGTTCGAGGACGGGGCAGAGGTATTGGGCTATCTCGGCTGGGGGTTGATTGACATTCTCAGCTCCCAGGGTGACATGCGCAAGCGCTACGGCGTGGTCTACGTCAACCGTGAAAATCACGACCTGAAAGACCTGAAGCGCGTGCCGAAGAAGAGCTATGCGTGGTTAAAACAGGTTATCCATACCAACGGACGCGAGATGTAAGCCGTACGCTGCCGGGCCGTTTTTGTGACTGATTGATGGGAACTATCCGCTATGTCTGAAACAAAAATAACACCGCACATGCAGTCTTTTGTCGATAAATTTGTTGAGTTCTCGGCGCGCCTGGCAAACCAGGTGCATCTTCGCTCCCTGCGCGATGCCTTCGCCACGGTAATGCCGATTTTCATCCTCGCCGGTCTGGCTGTGCTGGTGAATAACGTGGTGTTCCCCTGGATCTTAGAGGGCGACACGCTCACGCAGTTTAAGGTGTGGGGCGAGGCGATCATCAACGGCACGCTGAACATCGCCGCGCTGCTGCTGGCGCCGATGATCGCCTGGTCGCTGGCGCGCAACAAAGATTTCGACAATCCGGTCTCGGCAGTGGTTATCGCCGTCAGCAGTTTCATCATCATGATGCCGATGCGCTTACAGATTACCCCCGTCGGCAGCGACGCCACGGTAAACGTTACCCAGGTGCTGACGTTCGCCAATATCGGCTCCACCGGGATTTTCGCCGGGGTGCTGATTGGGCTGCTCTCAACCGAGCTGTTTATCGCCATTTCACGGCTGAAGGCGCTGCACATTTCGCTGGGGGAGAACGTACCGCCAGCGGTGAGCAAATCCTTTACCGCGCTGATCCCGACGATCCTCACGCTCTCCCTGTTTGCGGTGCTGGCGGCTATACTGGCGAACGTGCTGCACACGGATCTGATCCATCTCATTACGACATTTATTCAGCAGCCGCTGCGGCTGATCAACACCAGCCTGCCCGGGACGATCTTCATTTACAGCTTCGGTAACTTCCTGTTCACGCTCGGTATTCATCAGTCGGTGGTCAACAGCGTGGTGCTGGAGCCATTCCTGCTGATCAATACCAATGAGAATATGCTGGCCTTTGCCAACGGCCAGCCGATCCCGCACATCATCAACAACATCTTTGTGCCGACCTTTGGCATGGTGGGCGGGACGGGCAGCACAATCTCATTGCTGATTGCTATCTTCATCTTCTCAAGACAGAAATCAGCGAAGCAGGTGGCGCGTCTGTCGCTGGCGCCGGGTCTGTTTAACATCAACGAGCCGGTGATTTTCGGCCTGCCGATAGTCTTTAACCTGCCGCTAATGATCCCGTTTGTGCTGCTGCCCGCTATCGGGATTTACTTTGCGTGGCTCTGTACCACGCTGGGGCTCATGTCGCGCTGCGTGGTGATGATCCCGTGGACGACCCCGCCGATCCTCAGCGCCTGGCTGGCAACGGCGGGGGACTGGCGGGCGGTGGTGGTGCAGTTGGCAATCATCGTATTTGGTGTATTCTTCTACCTGCCTTTCCTCAAAGTTGCCGAGCGAGTGGCGTTGAAAAACAGCGGGACAGAACACTAATTTAAGGAAGGACGATGGCGGCGAAGTACATCACCATAGCGCGGGAAATTAAGAAACGCATTATCACCCAGCAGTACGCCGCCAATGAACCTCTGCCGGACCAGTTTGCGCTGGCGGCGGAGTTCAGCACCAGCCGGATGACCATTCAGCAGGCGATGCGTCAGCTGATCGTAGAAGGGCTGGTCTATACCCGACAGGGGCAGGGCACGTTCATCCGCAAAAATTTCCTCCAGCTTTCCCAGTGGGATCTCTCCGGCAGCGACTACTTCGGGGCGACCAAAACCTGGGAACATTTAGGCACGGTGACGAGTCAGGTGGTGCACTTCGAACTGCGCTTCCCGAACGAGAAAGAGCAGGCATCGCTGATGATAAATCCGGATACGCCGATCTATGACTTTATCCGTCTGCGTTTACTGAACGGTGAGCCGATGTCTCTGGACGCTACGGTAATGCCGCTCAATCTGGTGCCCGGTCTGAACAAAACCCATCTTGAAAGTTCGGTATTCCGGTATGTACAGGAGACGCTGGGGCTGAAGATCATGGGATCGTATCGGGTGGTGCGGGCGCTGAAGCCCAGTGCGCTGGATATGCAACACCTTGTCTGCGAGCCAACCGACCCGGTGCTGGAGGTAGAGCAGGTGATCTATCTTGAAGATGGTACGCCGCTGGAGTACGCCCATTGTCACTATCGCTATGACCATGGCGGCATCGTTATCGTGAATAACGGATAAAAAAAAGCGGGCCCCGCGGCCCGCTTTTTTTATTCTCACGATTAGTTCAGACGCACCGGCATACCGGAACGGTTCTGAATCGCCTGGTCAACAATGGTCGTGTCAACATCCGCCTGAGAGGTGACAGACTGCACCGCGCTGGTCAGCTTAATCGGTACGATTTCGTTGTTGTTGATCTGATCTTCGCTGGTGGACAGCGGGTTATGCACTTCAATGTAACGGCTGCCGTCCGGCTCTGACGTCGCTTTCACCGGTTCGTTAATGAACTGCACGCGCGTACCGACCGGCACGTTATCGAACAGGAATTTGATGTCTTCATTACGCAGACGCACGCAGCCGTGGCTTACGCGCAGGCCGATACCGAAGTTGGCGTTAGTACCGTGGATGGCATACAGACGTCCAATGTACAGCGCGTACAGACCCATCGGGTTATCCGGGCCGGCAGGCACAACGGCTGGCAGCGGTTCGCCGGCAGCAATGTACTCAGCGTGCATTTTGGCGGTCGGCGTCCAGGTTGGGCCCGCTTTCTTACGCTCCACTTTGGTGGTCCAGTTCAGCGGAGTGTCTTTACCCAGCTGACCGATACCGATAGGCAGCACGATCACGGTGTTGGTGCCTTTCGGGTAGTAATACAGACGCATTTCGGCGCTGTTAATCACGATACCTTCGTGCACGGTATCCGGCAGGATCAGCTGCTGTGGAATGTTGAGTACGGTACCCGCTTTCGGCAGATACGGGTCAACGCCCGGGTTCGCCTCCAGCATGTTCGACAGACCGAGCTGATACTGCGCCGCGAAGTATTCCAGCGGCTGAGAGTTCCCTTCCGGCACCGTCACCACCTGGTTTTCACCCACCAGACGGCTTCCGTCTGTCGGCAGGGGATACGTCACCGCAGACGCGGTCTTACAAAAACCTACTACGGCTAACGCCGCCGCAAAAAGCGTTGTTAATTTCATGTTCATGTTATGCGAGGTATCTAAGCCATTCTGGCGATGAGTTGATAAGTCTGAATCGGTAATGGGAGCGCATTATATGTGCATTCCCGTTAACTGGGAATTCAGATGTGTACGAAATCACATTTTTTTCGATTTTGTTAAAGTTTAGTGGATTACCGCAACAGGGGATCTCAATTCGGAATTGTGGCATAATGCCGCGTTTATCACACTTTTCGCAGGAATCTCTCCGTGTTAGTTACCAGCAACGTCACTATGCAGTTTGGCAGTAAGCCGCTGTTCGAAAACATTTCCGTCAAATTTGGCGGCGGCAACCGTTACGGCCTGATTGGTGCCAACGGTAGCGGAAAATCCACCTTTATGAAGATCCTCGGCGGTGACCTGGAGCCAACGCTCGGTAACGTGTCGCTCGACCCTAACGAGCGCATCGGTAAGCTGCGTCAGGATCAGTTCGCCTTCGAAGAGTTCACCGTGCTCGACACCGTGATCATGGGGCACGCGGAGCTGTGGGAAGTGAAGCAGGAGCGCGATCGTATCTACGGTCTCGCTGAGATGAGCGAAGAAGACGGTTACAAAGTGGCCGACCTGGAAACGCAATACGGCGAAATGGACGGCTACTCTGCGGAAGCGCGTGCGGGCGAACTGCTGCTGGGCGTCGGTATTCCGGTTGAACAGCATTACGGCCCGATGAGCGAAGTCGCGCCAGGCTGGAAGCTGCGTGTGCTGCTGGCACAGGCGCTGTTCTCTAACCCGGACATCCTGCTGCTCGACGAACCGACGAACAACCTGGACATCGACACCATCCGCTGGCTGGAGCAGACGCTGAACGATCGCGACAGCACCATGATCATCATCTCGCACGACCGTCACTTCCTGAACATGGTGTGTACCCACATGGCGGATCTGGACTACGGCGAGCTGCGCGTTTATCCGGGCAACTACGATGAGTACATGACGGCGGCAACCCAGGCGCGCGAGCGTCTGCTGGCCGACAACGCCAAGAAGAAAGCGCAGATTGCTGACCTGCAATCCTTCGTCAGCCGCTTCAGCGCCAACGCCTCTAAATCGCGCCAGGCAACGTCGCGTGCCCGTCAGATCGACAAAATCAAGCTGGAAGAGGTTAAAGCCTCCAGCCGTCAGAACCCGTTCATCCGCTTCGAGCAGGACAAGAAGCTGTTCCGTAACGCGCTGGAAGTGGAAGCCCTCACCAAAGGCTTCGATGAAGGCCCGCTGTTCAAAAACTTCAACCTGCTGCTGGAAGTGGGCGAGAAGATTGCCATCCTCGGCGCCAACGGCGTGGGTAAATCCACTATGCTGAAAACCCTGGTGGGTGAACTGCAACCGGATAACGGTACCGTGAAATGGTCTGAAAACGCGCAGATTGGTTACTACGCGCAGGACCATGAATATGAGTTTGAAAACGATCTGACCGTCTTCGACTGGATGAGCCAGTGGAAGCAGGAAGGCGACGACGAGCAGGCGGTACGCAGCATTCTGGGGCGTCTGCTGTTCAGCCAGGACGACATCAAAAAGCCCGCCAAAGTGCTCTCCGGTGGTGAAAAGGGCCGTATGCTGTTCGGCAAGCTGATGATGGAAAAACCGAATATTCTGGTGATGGACGAACCGACTAACCACCTGGATATGGAATCTATTGAGTCGCTGAACATGGCGCTGGAGATGTATCAGGGCACCCTGATCTTCGTCTCTCACGACCGGGAGTTCGTCAGCTCGCTGGCGACCCGCGTGATCGAAATTACGCCAGAGCGCGTGGTGGACTTCACCGGTAACTACGAAGATTACCTGCGCAGTAAAGGTATCGAGAGTTAAAAAAATAGCCGGGTGGCGGCTTCGCCTTACCCGGCCTACGTTCTATCCCCTCTCCCTGTGGGAGAGGGTTAGGGTGAGGGCAACAGGCCGCACTACACCACCCACTCGCCCCCTTCAACTCCGTTCACCCGCAACGTACGTTTTTCCCCCGCCGGTAATGACACCTTCAGCGCCTTCCATGCCGGACGATAGTCGCCGCGCGCATTCACCTTCAGGTTGATACTTGCGCCGTCGCACTCCATCTCCCATTCCACCCACAGCGCGTTGCCGTTCTGGTAGCCCCAGCTTTCGCCGTCATCCTCAAACAGCAGCCCGGCGGTGGTGCCGACGCCTTTCACCGGGAACAGTTTCAGCTCACGGGTATCGTCTTTATCGGCGCTCACGTGACGGATGCGTTCGCTGAGCGGCAAACCGGCCCCGGCGCGTACCAGCAGCGGCAGCTTTTCCAGCGGCGCATCAAGGACGATCGCCTGGCCGCCCGCATACCACGCGTGGGTGTAAAAATCGTACCAGCCCGTTTCGTTATCCGGCAGCCAGACGCGGCGCTCGCGCTGCCCGGCTTCGACGACGCTGGCCACCAGCAGGTCACGGCCCAGCAGGAAGTCGTCGCACTCTTCAAAGGTCTGCGCATCGTGCTCATGATCGAGGAAGGTCGGGCGCAGCATCGGCTCGTCGTCGGCGTGCGCCTGCCAGAGCAGGGTGTAGAGGTACGGCAGCAGGCGGTAGCGCAGTTCAATGGCGCTGCGAATCGCAGGCGTGACACCCGGGTACATCCACGGCTCGTTCACCGTGTGATCATCGTTCCACGAATGAATGGTAAAGCGCGGGTGCATCACGCCGTTCTGTACCCAGCGCACGAACAGCTCGGCATCCGGCTTGTCGCCGGAGAAACCGCCGACGTCGTGACCGACGTTGAACAATCCGGACAGGCTCATGCCCAGCCCCATGCGGATGTTATAACGCAGGGTGTCCCAGTTGGTGCGGTTGTCGCCGCTCCAGGTCTGAACGTAGCGCTGCATCCCGGCACAGCCGGAGCGGGAGATCAGATACGGACGTTTCTCCGGCGCAAAGCGCTGCTGCGCTTCCAGCGAGGCGCGCATCATCAGCAGCGGCATCACCGGGCGAATGTGCTTGATGGCGATCTCCTGACCGAAGCCATAGCAGCGCGCTTCCCCGTCCCACACTTCATACTCGTTGTTGTCGTTCCAGGTGGAGTCGATGCCCATCTCCAGCAGCTGCGTGGTCACGCCGTTCTGCCACCACTGCACCGTCTGCGGGTTGGTGAAGTCGAGATGCGATCCTTCGTCATCCCAGAAGCTGGAACGTTCAGGCGCATCGGTTTCTGAATCACGAATGAACAGGCCGCGTTCCGCCACTTCGCTGTAGCGGGGATGATCCTGCAACAGACACGGCTTGATGTTGGCCGCAAGCCGCAGCCCCGCGTCGTGGAACGCCTGGCTCATCACCTTCGGCTGCGGCACTTTGTCGTAGTTCCAGTTAAAGACGTAGCGCTTGCCGTTAATCGAGGTATAGCCGGAGGAGAGCTGGAACGAGTCGCACGGAATGGCATGCTCATCGCACAGGCGGATGAAGTTCATCAGCTGGTTTTGCGCGTCCGGCGCGTCGGTGTAGTGCATGGTCGAGCCGCTGTAGCCCAGGCTCCACTTCGGTCCGAACAGCGTTTTCCCCGTCAGGCGCACGAAGGCTTTCGTCACGTCCAGCACGCGCTTGCCGGTGAAGAGGTAGTAGTCAATATCGCCCGCTTCCGCCTGCCAGCGGCGGTAGGCGGTGTGATAGTTGTCGATCTCGTTACCCAGATCCAGCCAGCAGCTGCTCAGGTTATCGTAGAACAGACCGTAGCTCACGTCATCGCGACGGGTGAGGGTGAACGGGATGTGCTTGTAAAGCGGATCGGTGCTGGCCGCGTTATAGCCCATCGCGTCCAGGTTACGCATCTCATAGCGTTTGCCGTTGCGCTGTAAATCACCCGCTTTCTCACCCAGACCGTAAAAACGTTCATCCTTACGACGGCTAAGATAGTGCGCCACGCCGTCACCGTGGGCGTTCAGCAGGTAGGCGCTGGTCGGGCGGTCATTGACCAGCGGCTGCCACTCGCCCGCCTCATTGCGGTAGTGCCACTCCAGCCACAGCGGCTGGTGGACGGTGACGCGCAGCTGTTCAGTCGCTACGGTTAACGTGTCGTCCTGCTGCGTCAGCGTCCAGGCAGGGCAGGTGAAGCCGCTGACATCGTCACGACGGCGGCCTTCCCACGGCACATCTTGTTCCGGCGCGATGCTCCAGGTGCGGTTCAGCGCCAGCTCGCCTTTACGTTTGATCAGCACACGGAACAGATTCTCTTCCAGCACATACAGACACAGGCGGTGCTGATTATCGATCAGCAGTTCCAGATGGTTTGCTGACTGCTTATCTACGGTCCAGTTTTTCAGGGTTTTCATATGCAATACATCCACTATCAGGCGCGCTTGGCGCGACGTTCAGCAATAAATGCTACCAGGAAGACAGCGCCAATCAGGTCAAAGAAGCCCATGGCAATAAAAAGCGGGTTAAAGCCGATTTTGTCGGCGGTCACACCGATTAACAGTGAGAACAGGAAGCTGGCGATCCACGCCGCCGAGCCGCGCATGCCGTTGACGGTCGCCATCTGGCCTTTGTCGAACGACTCCACGACCAGGGCGCTCAGCATGCAGGAGATGATCTGGTGCCCGAAGCCGCCGATAGAGATCAGCACGATGGTGATATACGGGTCGCGGGTCACGGCCACGACGGCCAGAGAAATCATCAGAAACGCGCCGGTGACGGAGCTGGCTACCACCGAGTTAACGCGGGTGCAGCCAAACCAGCGGGTGTAGAGCCGGGTCAGGTAGCCGCTCGCCACGCTGCCGAGGTCGGCGGCCAGGAACGGCAGCCAGGCGAACATCGCGATCTGTTTCAAATCCATACCGTGCTCTTTGGCGAGGTACAGCGGCACCCAGAAGCTCAGCACGGCCCAGGCCGGTTCCGCCATAAAGGCCGGGATGGCGATACCGTAGAACCGTTTGTTCTTCGAGACGGTTTTCAGCGCGGTCAGGAAGGGCAGTTTGACCGGCGCAGGTTCGTTATCCTGCTTGATAAACGCCAGCTCATCGCGGCTCAGGTTTGGGTGCTGTTCCGGGTTGTGATAAAACGCCCACCACAGGATCACCCACAGCAGCGCCAGCACGCCGGTAAACATAAACGCACCCTGCCAGCCGAACGACGCGTGAGCAAAGTAGATGATAGGCGGGGCCAGCATGGCCCCAATGGAGAAGCCTACCCCCGCCCAGCCTGCGGCAACAGGGCGCTCTGATTTCGGGAACCATTCACCGATGGTTTTGGCGTTCGCTGGCGTGGCGGCGGCTTCGGACGCACCCATAAAGAAGCGCAGAATCGCCAGGTGCAGCCAGCTTCCGGCACCCGCGTGGAAGATACACATCAGCGCCCAGATCCCGGCGCAGACCATAAAGCCGATTTTCAGGCCGATAACGTCAATCAGCCAGCCGCACAGGGGCTGGAAAATGGTGTAGGCGATCTGGAACGCGCCGACGATCCAGGAGTACTGCTCGGTGGTGATCCCGAGGCTCTCTTTCAGTTCAGGGGCGAGAATACCTAACGAGTTACGGGTGATGTAGTTAACGGTCACGCCGAGAAGAAACAGCACCAGTACGTACCAGCGCAGGTTCCTGATGACGCGACGTGTTTTGCTTGTCGCTACGGTGTTATTGATGTCCTGACTCATTTTCTTCTCCACAAGACGGACGGTAAGGGGACAAAGGTTCAGGTGTCACACAGCGTCAGGCGTTTGAAAGTTATCTGTTTTAGAGCGCTAAGCTGCTATACAACTAGTATGGAAGTTGTGTGACAGGTTCACCTTAAGAAAGAAATTGGGCAGGGAATAGTGTATTTTGTGCAAACTTTCTCATAACCGAGGTTTAATTTTCGGCATTATGGCCTTCTTGCAAGTTATTACCTGATAAACAAGTTGTGAAAATTTTTTCATTTCACATCCGGAGCCAGATCACAAAATGGACAAAAGGCTTAAAATCACCGAAATCGCCGCCCGGACGCAGCTCTCCATCAGCACCGTTTCTCGCGTGCTGGCGGGGAAGGCAAACACCAGCGAAAAAGCACGGGCAAAGGTGCTGGCGTGCGCGCGGGAGCTGGGGGTAATGGACGGCATGGCGGCGGGGCGTCTGCTGCTTAACAGCCTGGTGGTGTTTGCCCCGCAGCGGGCGTTTGACGAGCGGTCCGACATCTTTTACTACCGCGTCATCCAGAGCGTGAGCAAAGGGCTGGCCTCGCACGAAGTTCGCCTGCGTTACTGTGCGCTGGAGGAGAACGACAGCGATGCCCAGCTGTTTCTGGCCCGCATGAACGAAGTGGACACCCAGGCGGCGATCCTCCTCGGTATCGACGATCCGCATATTCACGATCTGGCGGTAGACGTGGGCAAACCCTGTATGCTGATTAACTGCCGGGACCGCCACATGCGCCTGCCCGCCGTCGCGCCGGATCATCGCGCGATTGGCAAGCGGGCGGCGGAGTACCTGTTCGAGATGGGGCACCGGGAGGTGATGAACGTGCTGTGCCTGCGTCGCTACACCATGGAGCTGCGCCTGTCCGGGATCCGCGACGCGTGGCACGGTCATAACCTCAGGTTCAGCGACAGGCGCGACCTGCTGATGGTGTCCAGCTTCAGCGCCAGAGAGACGGAGCAGCTGGTAAGCGAGTGGCTTCACCAGCAGAAAGGGAAGGACCTGCCGACGGCGTTCCTGGTTGGTGGCGATTTTATGGCGGCGGGGACCATCAGCGCGCTGCAAAACCACGGTCTGCGCGTGCCGCATGATGTCTCGGTGATGAGCATCGACGGCTTTAATCTCGCGGCGATTCAGGATGTGCCCTTAACCGCGGTACATGTTCCGCGTGATGAGCTGGGAACGGAAGCGGTGCATATGCTCCAGCAGCGGCTGATGCGCCCGGATGCGCCGGTGGGAACATTGCTGCTAAACGGCACGCTGACCGTGCGGGAGTCGGTACGGCGGATACGTCAGGGGAAACGACGCACCGCCGTTGAGCGGGAAGGGCTGTATGACGGTTAAGCCATGCCCAGCGCGCGCCTGCCGTGGATGTTGAGATCGTTCACGGTAAAGCGGCCCTGCCAGCTTTTCTCATAATCCTCGCGCGGGAAATCGCCCGGTGACGCGCCGGTTTCCAGCGCTTCCTTGACCTTTTTCGCATAGGCGAGATTCTTCTCGCACATCGGCGCGGCAGGAATGTACATCACGTTGCCCCAGCCCTGCTGATTTTCCACCGGCGCGACGGAGTGGATCACATCGCAGTGCCACCACACGGAATCACCGGCTTCCAGCGCCGGAATGCTGGTTAACGCTTCGATCAGCAGCGGGTGCCACTTCTCAGAAATCGGCAGCACGCGCCCCGGCGCCACGCCGCACAGCTCGTCTTCCGGCACGTCGTCCAGCAGCGGACGCAGCAGAATGTAAGCCATTGCCTCCGGGATCGGCACCACGTGCAGCAGCCCCTGGCCGGGGATCATATCCGACAGCGCCGTCCAGCCCTGGAAGGTGCGGAACACCGAGCATTTGGTGGTGTTATCGACGGTGTACTCTTCCACTTCGGTACGATGCGCGGCATTCCACGGATCGTATTTCTCGACGTTGCCGTCAAACACGCGGGCGAACACCTGCTGATAAGCGGGCAGCAGCCAGCGCTCCAGCGCGCCAGAATCGGTGTGTGCGCCAAGTCCTTTCGAGGTGGTTCCCGGCGGGCGGCGGCGGATGCGGTCAGGGTAAATCACGCTCACGTCCGGGTCGAACCACTGTTTACCGTTGCTCTCAAATGTCCATAAACGGTTCAGGAATGACTGTACCTGCGCCATCTCTTCACTCTGGCGCGCCTGCATTTGCGCCTGAGACCAGTAGATCGGATAAATCTCCGGACGAGAGGCCGTTAAGGTGCCGAAGAAGTTATCGCCGGGTCCTTTGTACACCTCGTCAAATTTGTTCAGATCGAGGTAGTCGAGCATCGACTGATCCCACGCCAGCGCCTGCTCGCGCGGGAAGTGGCCTTTGATCACCCCGCAGCCGCGACGTTTAACGGCTTCGCGCTGTTCGGCGGTGATCGTGCCGTTTTTCACGTCGGCAAAAGGGATCACTGGCCAGACGGTTTCGCCTTTGTTTTTGAGAGCGTTGATTTCCGCCACGCGGGTGGCGATTTTATCGCTGAGCCGGTCGAACACCGCCTGCACGTCGCCGATCTGCGCGCGTAATTCACGTTTCATCTGACGGATTGCCGCTTTATGGTCCGCTGGCAACGTTTCGCTGGTAAAGGTCATAACTGCCTCGCATCTTTCATTCGAAAGTAAAAGTGTCTACAAGTGATACTTTAAGTTAAAAAAAAGTTAATGCAAGTTTAAAACCTTGACGGGTGCCACAGGATGGGAAAAGAGTGAGAGGCCGGAGCGAGGCTCCGGCAGGTAGGGGGATCAGGCGTCGAACGGGGAGTGCGCGTCGAGCACGGACTGAATCACATTCAGCGCGCCCTGATGGTTGTTATCGTCGGTAGTGTAACGGCTGACCTCTTTAATGCTGTCCGCCGCGTTGCCCATCGCAAAGGAGTATTTTACCAGCTTCAGCATTTCCGCATCGTTGCCGCTGTCGCCAATGCCGACGCACGCCTGAGGTGAGACTTTCCAGCGTTTAAGCAGGCGGCTGATGCCGTTGGCCTTGTGCAGGCCGGGGATAATCAAATCGACAAAACCGAAGCCGCTGGTGACCGGCTTCATGATGCCGTCCAGGGAGACATGCAGTTTATCAACCAGATTCGGGATATCGCTGTCCGGCAGGTTCAGGGAGAATTTAAACAGCACGTCGTCAATTTCGCGGTAATCGCTGATGGGTTTTAAGCGATGGTAGTGTTTCGACATCAGCTTCACGAACGCTTCTGGTGCTTTATCGCTGACGTACGCGCTCTCCAGCCCGCAGGCCACAAAGTTCAGCCCTTTGTCTTTCAGCAACTCGCCAATGACGATCTGCGACTCATGACGCGTCAGTTCGCCGTGGAAAATCTGTTCGCCGTGATCGAAGACCAGCGCGCCGTTTTCCGCGACGAAGGAGATCTGATCTTTCAGCTCCGGGAAGAAGGAGATGAGCTGGTAATACTGGTTGCCGCTGGCGACAACAAATTCAATGTCGCGGGCTTTAAGCTGCTCAAACTGTGCCTGGAAGCGGTCACGATCGTACTGCTTGGCATCATCAAGGAAAGTTCCGTCCATATCGGTGACGATAACTTTTACGGTCATACTGTGCTCCTGGGTCACTGCGTTTGAAACATTCTAATAACAAGGTGACGGGGAGCACAAATTTAATTTCGAATGAAAGTCAGAAAGCCGGGTGGCGGCTTCGCCTTACCCGGCCTACGGGGGGACAATGTAGGCCCGGTAAGCGAAGCGCCACCGGGCGTTTTTTTACAGCGTATGCTCAGTACGGGCGATAATATCGTCCTGCGCATCCGGCGACAGGGCGGTGAAGAACGCCGAGTAACCCGCGACGCGCACCACCAGGTCACGATACTGATCCGGGTGTTTCTTCGCTTCCAGCAGCGTTTCGCGGGAGACGATGTTGTACTGAATGTGCCAGCCTTTATGCACCTCGAAGAAGGTGCGCAGCAGCACCATCAGCTTCTGGCGATCGCTGTCGTTTTCCAGCGTCGACGGGTTCAGCTTCTGGTTTAGCAGCACGCCGCCGAGAATCGCTTCCGTCGGCAGTTTACCCACGGAGCCAATCACCGCCGTCGGGCCGAGGTGGTCGGTACCGGAGGCCGGGCTTGCCCCTTCCGCCAGCGGGGTGTGGGCTTTACGGCCGTCCGGCGTCGCCATGGTTGCTGCGCCAAACGGCACGTTTGCGGAGATAGACGACGTGCCCGCGTAGTAGTTACCCCCAATCGGGCCGCGGCCGTAGCGTGGGTTGTGATACTGCTTCAGCTCTTCAATGTAGGTCTGATAAGCACGGGTCAGCAGCAGGTCCACGCTGTCGTCGTCGTTGCCGTACTTCGGCGCGCCGTTGATCAGGCGCTGGCGCAGCTGCTCGTGGGTCAGCCCCTCGAAGTCATCCGCCAGCGCCGCCGCCAGCTGTTGCTGACCGATAACGCCCTGGTCAAACACCAGCTTCTTCACCGCTGCCAGGCTGTTGCCAAGGTTGGCGATCCCCACCTGTAGGCCGGAAACCCAGTCATACTTCGCGCCGCCCTGCTTAATGCTTTTCGCGGGTTCGATACAGTCGTCCACCAGCGCCGAGCAGAGAATATCGTGGACGTTCTCTTCCAGCATGGTGTCCACCACGTACTCGATCTCAATGGATTTGCGGGTGTAGTAGCGGATCTGGTTATCCCACGCCGCCATGACCTCATCGAAATTCCCGAAATTACCGGCAGAAAGCGCTTTTTCCTGCGGCAGGAACACCTGGCCGCTGGTGGCGTCGCGACCGCCTTCCAGCGCCGCCAGCATCACGCGGGCGAAGTTGATAAAGCTCATGCCGGTGCAGCGATAGCCCCACTTGCCGCCGACGGCGGTTTCGATGCAGCCAATCGCCGCATAGTCATACGCGTCCTCTCGTTCCACGCCGAGCTTGATAAATTCCGGGATCACGATTTCATCGTTGTTAAACGCCGGCATCCCGAAGCCGCAGCGGATCACCTGCACGCAGGCGTCGAGGAAGTCGTTGCTCATGCCCGCGTGGTAGCGCACGCTCAGGTTCGGCTGGGTGGAGCGCAGACGGCCGCAGGATTCGAGAATGGCGTAAGAGAGCGGGTTGACCGCGTCCATCGGTTCACCGTTGACCAGCTTCTGGCCGCCGATGGTGACGTTCTGATACAGCGGGCTGCCCGCAGAGGCTTTGGAGTGCGAGCCGGAGCGGATTTTGTTCACTTCCAGCAGCTTCAGCCAGCAGCTGTGCAGCAGCTCAATGGCGTGCTCGCGATCCAGACTCTGGTCCAGCTCCACGTCGCGGCGGTAGTACGGGTAAAGGTACTGGTCCATACGGGCAAAGGAGACGGAGTGACCGTTGGACTCAATTTGCAGGATCAGCTGAATGAAGTAGCACAGCTGTAGCGCCTGCCAGAAGGTTTTTGGCGGTTGGTGGGCGATGATGTCGCAGTTTTCCGCCATGGCCAGCAGCTCGTCGCGGCGGCTGTCGCGGGTTTCTGTTGCGGCCATTTCACGCGCCAGGTCGGCAAAGCGTTTGATGTGCAGGCTTACGGCTTCCAGCACGATATCAATGGCTTTCAGGAACTGGTCGCCGTGCAGATCGTCCAGCACCGTCAGGTTGATGCGCGACCGGCGCTCGGCCACTTTCGCGCGCAGGCCGTCAAGCCCTTTCTCCAGCACCAGCGGGAAATTCACCGCCAGGTGTGCGTCACCGGAGGTCATGTTGCCTTCCGCTTTGATGATGCCGGTTTCCAGCAGGCCTTTCTGCTCGTCGGTGAACATGCCGTAGCAGCGGTCCTGCACCGTCTGGCCGCGCCACCACGGGCAGATCTCATGCAGCACGCGCTTGTTCTCTTCGCTCACAGCAAAGCCTGCGCCCGGGCGGTCCGCCAGATCGTCAATCTCTTTCTCAATCCAGGAGACGGTATATTCCGGGAAGATCGGCGCGGCGCGCACTTCGCTGGCCTGGTTACCGATAATCAGCTCGTCATGCTTGATCCAGATGGTACGCTCGGCCAGGTGATGCGCCAGCGCCAGGGCGCGACGTACCGGGATCGGCTTGTCCATGTGCTGCTGATACATTTCGGTGTAATGCTGCGCGCGCTCGGTACAGACCGGCGGCTTAACGATATGCACCAGCGCCGTTTTGTGCGCCTTGATGCGCTCGCTGAGGGTGTTGAGATTCAGGGTGGTCATAAGTTTATCCTCGTAAGGTCGCGGTTAACCCTTTCTGGCAGGCATACTGCTGCGCGAAGTCCAGCAGGGCAGGGTTATCCAGCGGTTTGTCAGGGGCAGAGTAGGGTTGGCCGAGCAGGGTGTATTTGTTCATGCCCAGCGTGTGATACGGCAGAAAATGAATATCGTGAACGCCGAGTTCGTCGGCGGCGAAATTGGTAATGGCGGTAACCGACGCTTCATCGGCGTTAAAGCCCTGGATCAGCGGCACGCGAATGGTGATTTTTTTCCCGGCGGCGGCCAGGCGCTTCAGGTTGTCCAGGATCCGTTTGGCTGAGCCATCGGTCCACTGTTTAAATACGTCACTGTCCACATGTTTCAGGTCCGCCAGGAATAGATCGACATACGGCAGTGACGGCTCGATATAATGCCATGGTACGTGAAGGCAGGTTTCAACGGCGGTATGAATGCCTTGTTCATGGCTGGCTTTAAACAGGGCATGTGCCAGCGCCGGGTTCATGAACGGCTCGCCGCCGGAGAGGGTGATCCCGCCGCCGCTGCGGTCGTAGAAGGGCTTGTCGCGCAGCACGGCGGCCATAATCTCCTCCACCTGCTTCTCTTCACCGCAGACGGTAAGCGCCTGGGTCGGGCAGCAGTCGGTGAGGGCAGTGAGCGTCTCGTCGTTAAGCTTCTCACGATGAATGACCAGCCCGTTCAGCGCGCGTTCAACACACCCCGGCGCGGCCTGCTGACACAGGTCACAGCCGTCCAGGCACAGACGGGCATCAAACAGGACGTCCCGCGTGCGGGAGCGGCTTTCCGGGTTCTGACACCAGCGACAGCCCAGCGAGCAGCCTTTCAGGAATACCACGGTTCGAATACCGGGACCGTCGTGGGTGGAGTAACGCTGTATATTGAAGATCATTTTCTTGCCCTCGAATTACATATGAAGATTAAATTACTTTCGAATGAAAGTTATCTTGATATGGGTCAATTCCTGAGCAGGTTTTGCTGTGATAGGGTAAGTGCAGGCTAATTTTGAGGGTGACATCATGGAACTTTATCTCGACACATCTGACGTTGCGGCAGTCAAAAAGCTGGCGCGTATCTTCCCGCTGGCGGGCGTGACCACTAACCCAAGCATTGTGGCGGCGGGTAAAACGCCTCTGGAAGAGCTGCTGCCCGCGCTGCACGACGCGCTGGGCGGCAAGGGCCGCCTGTTCGCTCAGGTGATGGCGAAGACCGCCGAGGGAATGGTGGAAGACGCACGTAAGCTGCGCGCGATAATCAATGACCTGGTGGTGAAAGTGCCCGTGACCGCTGAAGGGCTGGCGGCGATCAAAATGCTGAAAGCAGAAGGGATCCCGACGCTGGGTACGGCGGTGTACGGCGCAGCACAGGGGATGCTCTCCGCACTGGCGGGGGCTGAGTATGTGGCTCC
Source organism: Enterobacter cloacae complex sp. ECL72 (assembly GCF_019056635.1). NCBI lineage: Bacteria > Pseudomonadati > Pseudomonadota > Gammaproteobacteria > Enterobacterales > Enterobacteriaceae > Enterobacter > Enterobacter cloacae complex sp. ECL72. The sequence goes on from NZ_CP077659.1 coordinate 986,124, forward strand.
TTATGTGAACCGCGTGGACGCGCAGGGCGGGGATGGGATCCAGACGGTGGTCGAACTGCAACAGTTGCTGACCCTGCATGCCCCGCAGTCAAAAGTGCTGGCGGCGAGCTTTAAAACCCCGCGCCAGGCGCTGGACTGCCTGCTGGCAGGGTGCGAATCCATCACGCTGCCGCTGGACGTGGCGCAGCAGTTTATTACCTCTCCGGCCGTGGATGCGGCAATTGTGAAGTTTGAGCAGGACTGGCAGGGGGCGTTTGGACGGACGTCTATTTGACGCTGTTGCCGGGTGGCGCTGACGCTTACCCGGCCTACGCTCGGGCCGTTGTAGGTCGGGTAAGGCAAAGCCGCCACCCGACTTTTTTACTGGCTACACACCTCACACCCGGGGTTACGCATCAGCTTCATCTCGCGGAACTGGCAGGTCATCGCGTCATACATCACGATTTTACCCGCTGCGGGCGTGCCGTAGTGCGCCAGCACTTTGATCGCCTCCATCGCCTGCAAGGAACCGATAACGCCAACCAGTGGCGCCATCACGCCCGCCTCGACGCAGGTCAGCGCATTCTCGCCAAACAGACGGCTCAGGCAGCGGTAGCAGGGCTCTCCTTCAGCGTAGGTGAAGACGGTGATTTGCCCCTCCATGCGAATGGCCGCGCCGGAAATCAGCGGCGTTTTACGGGCAAAGCAGCCCGCATTGAGCTGGTTGCGAATGGCGACGTTATCGGTGCAGTCCAGCACCAGGTCATGCCGTGCAATCTGCGCAAACAGCGCGTCGTCATCCAGCATCGCGTCAATCAGGGTGAACTGAACGTTGGGGTTAATGCGCGCCAGCGCCGTGCGTGCTGATTCCACTTTAGGCTGACCGACCGTCGCGTCGCTGTGCAGCGTCTGGCGTTGCAGGTTGGACACCGACACGGTGTCGAAATCCAGCAGCGTCATGCTGCCGACACCCGCCGCAGCCAGGTATTGCGCCGCTGCGCAGCCCAGCCCGCCCAGGCCCACAACCAGCACGCTGGCCGCCTTGAGCGCTTCCTGGCCCTCGAAATCAAACCCGCGTAGCACGATCTGGCGGTTATAGCGCATCATCTCCGGGTCGCTCAGTTCCACCGTCATGTCAGCCTCCGAACAGGTGGTTAAAGCGTTCCACTTCAACCCATTCGCCCGCCGCAACGTGGCCGCGATCGCGCTCCAGCACGATAAAGCAGTTCCCCTGACTGAAGGAGCTAAAGATGTGCGAACCCTGATGCCCGGTAGTGCTCACCTCCAGCTCGCCGTCGGCGTTGCGCGCCAGAATGCCGCGCTGGAAATCGAGACGGCCCGGTGATTTTTTGAGGCGCGTTGCCGCCCGCACGCGCACACGCTCCGGCAGCGGGCTGGCATTGTTGCCTGAAAGCTTCGCCAGCAGCGGGATCACCAGCTGGTAGAAGGTAAGCGCGGCGGAGACCGGGTTACCCGGCAGGCCACAGAACCAGCTGTGCGGAAGTTTGCCAAACGCGAACGGTTTGCCCGGTTTAATCGCCAGCTTCCAGAAGGCGATTTCGCCCAGCTCTTCAAGCAGGGTTTTGGTGTAATCCGCTTCGCCAACCGATACGCCGCCGGAGCTGATCACCACGTCGGCAGAGGCGTCAGCGTCGATAAACGCCGCGCGCAGTTTTTGCGGATCGTCAGGAATGATACCGAGGTTAATCACCTCACAGCCCAGCTGCTCAAGCATCAGGTGCACCGCCAGACGGTTGGTGTCGTAAATCTGCCCCTCGTTCAGTGGCTGACCCGGAAGCTGTAGCTCGTCTCCCGTGGAGAACACCGCCACGCGCACTTTGCGGACCACGTCAATCTCCGCGATGCCAAGCGATGCCAGCACCGGCAGTTCGGCGACCGTCAGCTTTTGCCCGGCGGCAAAGACCGTTGCGCCCAGGGTAATGTCTTCCCCGATGTGGCGGATATTTTGTCCCGCTTTGACGCTGGCGGTAAAGCGCACGCCGTCGTCCGTTTGTTCGGTCTCTTCCTGCATCACCACGGCTTCACAGCCCTTTGGCACCGGTGCCCCGGTCATAATGCGCACGCAGGTGCCCGCTGGCCACTCACCGTTGAACGGCTGCCCGGCAAACGCTTTACCTGCCACCGGCAGCGGCTGACCCGTTTGCAGATCCGCCAGACGTACGGCATAGCCGTCCATCGCCGCGTTATCGAACCCCGGCACGTTCAGCGGCGAGACGATATCGCGCGCGGCAATACGGCCAAAACAGCGCACAAGCGGCAGTGTCTCAACGTCGTGCTGTGGAGTAATACGATCAAGCATCTGCGAGAGTGCCGTCTCAAGCGGCATCAGTCCGGCGGTAAAATCCATGGTGGGCTCCTGCGGAGTAACAACGAAAGCGCTCATTATGGCAGAAAAGTGCGGCTAACTGTATGACCCGATGGGTGTACGCTTTACATCACAGTTGCGTCTTTCTATATTCAAAAATCATCTGAAGATTCGTCGACGATAATGATATTTATAGAAAAAGCAGCCAGCCAGGCTGATGGGTGATGCGAAATGAGTAAAGCGGTTATCGCAATTCATGGCGGTGCCGGGGCAATCACCCGTGCACAGCTCAGTCCCGAGCAGGAGAAGCGTTATATTGATGCGCTGAACGCCATTGTGGAAACAGGCCAGCGGATGCTGGAAGCGGGCGACAGCGCGCTGGACGTGGTGACCGAAGCAGTACGTCTGCTGGAGGAGTGCCCGCTGTTTAATGCCGGTATTGGCTCGGTCTTTACGCGCGATGAAACGCACGAGCTGGATGCCTGCGTGATGGACGGCGTCACCCTGAAGGCGGGCGCGGTAGCGGGTGTCAGCCGTCTGCGTAATCCGGTGCTGGCCGCGCGTCTGGTGATGGAACAAAGCCCGCATGTGCTGCTGGCCGGGGCGGGGGCGGAAAAATTTGCCGTCGAGCACGGGATGGACACGGTCTCGCCCGATCTTTTCTCCACCGAGGAGCGTTACCGGCAACTGCTGGACGCCCGTACAGCGGGGATGACGCAGCTGGACCATGCCGCGCCGCTCGATGAACGCAGCAAAATGGGCACGGTAGGCGCGGTGGCGCTGGATAAAGCCGGTAACCTCGCCGCCGCGACGTCGACAGGCGGTATGACCAACAAACTTCCCGGTCGCGTCGGCGACAGCCCGCTGCCGGGGGCCGGGTGTTACGCCAATAACGCCACCGCGGCGGTGTCATGCACCGGCACCGGCGAAGTGTTTATCCGCGCGCTGGCGGCCTACGACATTACCGCGCTAATGGATTACGGCGGATTAAGCCTGAGTGAGGCCTGCGAGCGGGTAGTGATGGAGAAACTGCCGGCGCTGGGCGGGATTGGCGGCTTAATTGCGGTGGATCGGGAGGGCAACGTGGCTCTGCCGTTCAACAGTGAAGGGATGTACCGGGCGTGGGGGTATGCCGGCGATGCGCCCAGCACAGGCATTTATCGTGAATAAGGGGGCATTGCGTGCCGCACCGTGAAGAGCTGGACAACTGCGAAGTGCTGGCTGTCCACCAACTGAATATTGCGTTTCAGGAAGAGCGGCAGTTCATCCCCGCAGTACAGAATTTATCGTTTTCGCTCAGGCGCGGCGAGACGCTGGCGATTGTTGGCGAATCAGGTTCCGGTAAATCCGTTACCGCGCTGGCGCTGATGCGTCTGCTTGAGCAGACGGGCGGGCAGGTCACCAGCGAGCGGATGCTGTTGCGCCGTCGCAACCGTCAGGTTATCGATCTCAACGAGCTCAGTGCGTCCCAGATGCAGGGGGTGCGCGGGGCAGATATTGCGATGATTTTTCAGGAGCCGATGACCTCCCTGAACCCGGTTTTTCCGGTGGGCGAGCAGATTGCCGAATCTATCCGCCTGCATCAGGGACTGAGCGGTGATGAGGCGCTCAACGAAGCAAAACGGATGCTGGAGCTGGTGCGTATCCCTGAGGCGCACGCGATTTTGTCCCGCTATCCGCATCAGCTTTCCGGCGGCATGCGCCAGCGGGTGATGATTGCGATGGCGCTGTCGTGCCGTCCGGCGGTGCTCATTGCGGACGAACCCACCACGGCGCTGGATGTCACCATTCAGGCCCAGATCCTGCAACTGATTAAGGTGTTGCAGCAGGAGATGGAGATGGGGGTGATTTTCATCACCCATGATATGGGGGTGGTGGCGGATATTGCCGATCGGGTGCTGGTTATGCATCAGGGCAATGCCGTGGAAACCGGCACGGTGGAGCAGGTCTTTCATGCGCCGGTGCATCCTTATACCAAAGCGCTGCTGGCGGCGGTCCCGCGTCTGGGGGCCATGAATGGCAGTGATTTTCCGCGCCGTTTTCCGCTGATCTCACAGACCGAACAGGGCCAGCAGGAAGACGAAACCGAACAGGATACGGTGGTTCCCGGCAGGCCAATTCTCGAAGTGCGTGACCTGGTGACCCGTTTCCCGCTGCGTAGCGGGATCCTCAATCGCGTGAAGCGCGAAGTGCATGCGGTTGAAAACGTCAGTTTTGATCTCTGGCCGGGCGAAACGCTGGCGCTGGTGGGGGAGTCCGGCTGCGGTAAATCCACCACCGGACGGGCGCTGCTCAGGCTGGTGGCGTCGCAGGAGGGGAGCATCACCTTCAACGGTGAGCGCATCGACACGCTCCCTAACAGTAAATTGCAGGCGGTGCGCCGGGATATTCAGTTTATATTCCAGGATCCTTATGCGTCGCTCGATCCGCGCCATACGGTGGGGTACTCGATTATGGAGCCGCTGCGGGTGCATAACCTGCTCGACGGTGAAGCCGCGCAGCGCCGCGTCGCATGGCTGCTGGAGCGCGTGGGCCTGAAGTCGGAGCATGCCTGGCGTTATCCGCACGAATTTTCTGGCGGTCAGCGTCAGCGTATCTGCATTGCGAGGGCATTGGCCCTCAATCCGAAAGTGGTGATTGCGGATGAGTCCGTGTCAGCGCTGGATGTCTCTATCCGCGCGCAAATTATCAATCTCCTGCTCGATTTACAGCGGGATTTGGGCATTGCGTTTCTGTTTATCTCCCACGATATGGCGGTGGTGGAGCGGATCAGCCATCGCGTGGCGGTGATGTACATGGGGCAAATTGTTGAAATCGGCCCCCGTCGGGCGGTGTTTGAAAACCCGCAGCACCCTTACACCCGCAAGCTGATGGCTGCCGTACCGGTTGCCGATCCTGAGCATCGTCACGCCCAGCGCGTGCTGTTGCAGGACGAAATGCCGAGCAATATTCGTAAACGGGGCGAAACCCTGGAGCGCGTGGCGCTGCGTGAGGTGGGACCCGGTCATTTTGTCGCACCACCGCGTCAGGGCAATGCATTCTCGCGGTTATAACTTACAACAGGCAGGAGAACACAATGGTTCCTTTTGTTGCTCGTAAATGGCTGCTGGCCGCGAGCGTGACGGCTGCGCTGGCCGCCGCCCCCGCGTTCGCGGCGAAAGATGTGGTGGTGGCTGTGGGGTCTAACTTCACGACCCTGGATCCGTATGATGCCAACGACACTCTTTCTCAGGCGGTGGCAAAATCCTTCTACCAGGGGCTGTTCGGCCTGGACCGCGAAATGAAGCTGAAAAACGTGCTGGCGGAAGGCTATACCGTGTCGGACGACGGGCTGGTCTATACCGTTAAGCTCCGTACCGGCGTGAAGTTCCAGGATGGCACCGACTTCAACGCCGAGGCGGTTAAGGTCAACCTGGATCGTGCCAGCAATCCGGAAAACGGTCTTAAACGCTACAACCTGTATAAAAATATCGCCCAAACCGAGGTGGTTGATCCGGCAACGGTGAAGATCACCCTCAAAGAGCCGTTCTCGGCGTTTATCAATATCCTGGCGCATCCCGCGACGGCGATGATTTCGCCCGCCGCCCTGAAAAAATACGGCAAAGAGATTGGATTCCACCCGGTGGGGACCGGACCGTACGAACTGCTCACCTGGAACCAGACCGATTTTGTGAAGGTGAAAAAATTCGCCGGATACTGGCAGCAGGGGCTGCCGAAGCTGGATACCATCACCTGGCGGCCGGTAGTGGACAATAATACCCGCGCCGCAATGCTGCAAACCGGCGAAGCGCAGTTTGCCTTCCCGATCCCGTACGAACAGGCGGCGCTGCTGGCGAAAAACAGCAAGCTGGAACTGGTGGCCAGCCCGTCGATCATGCAGCGCTACATCAGCATGAACGTTACGCAGAAACCGTTTGATAACCCGAAGGTGCGTGAAGCCATCAACTACGCCATTAACCGCCAGGCGCTGGTGAAGGTGGCCTTTGCCGGCTACGCCACCCCGGCGACGGGCGTGATGCCGCCAACCATTGAGTACGCGCAAAGCTATCAGCCGTGGCCTTACGATCCGGCGAAAGCGCGGGAACTGCTGAAAGAGGCGGGCTATACGAACGGCTTTAGCACTACGCTGTGGTCGTCGCATAACCACAGTACCGCGCAGAAGGTGCTGCAATTTACCCAGCAGCAGTTGGCGCAGGTGGGCATTAAAGCCAGGGTTACGGCGATGGATGCCGGACAGCGAGCGGCGGAAGTGGAAGGCAAAGGACAGAAAGAGAGCGGCGTGCGGATGTTCTACACCGGCTGGACGGCTTCAACCGGAGAAGCGGACTGGTCCCTGTCGCCGCTGTTTGCTTCCCAGAACTGGCCGCCAACGCTGTTCAATACCGCGTTCTACAGTAATCCGCAGGTGGATAAAGATCTGGCCGATGCCCTGAAAACCACCAAACCGGAAGAGAAAGCACGCCTGTACAAAGAGGCGCAGGACATTATCTGGAAAGAGTCGCCGTGGGTGCCGCTGGTGGTGGAAAAACTGGTCTCAGCCCACAACAAAGCGCTGACCGGTTTTTACATCATGCCGGATACGGGCTTTAGCTTTGATGACGCGGATTTGAAATAAAACTCATGCTGAATTATGTGTGTAAACGCCTGCTGGGGCTTATCCCGACGCTGCTGATTGTGGCCGTGCTGGTGTTTTTGTTTGTCCATATGCTGCCCGGCGATCCGGCGCGTTTGATTGCCGGACCGGAAGCGGATGCGACGGTTATTGAACTGGTGCGTAAACAGCTCGGTCTTGACCAGCCGCTGTACAGGCAATTTCTGCGTTACATTGGCAATGTCCTTCAGGGCGATTTCGGCATCTCAATGGTGTCGCGTCGTCCGGTGTCGGAGGAGATTGCCAGCCGCTTTATGCCTACCTTCTGGTTAACGATTGCCAGTATGAGCTGGGCGGTTGTCTTTGGCCTGGGCGCGGGGATTGTCGCCGCCGTCTGGCGCAACCGCTGGCCGGATAAGCTCGGTATGGCGCTGGCGGTCACCGGCATCTCTTTCCCGGCGTTTGCGCTGGGCATGCTGCTGATGCAGATTTTCTCCGTCGAGCTGGGCTGGTTGCCGACCGTCGGGGCCGACACCTGGAAGCACTACATTCTGCCCTCTATGACGCTAGGCGCGGCCGTTGCGGCGGTTATGGCCCGATTTACCCGCGCCTCGTTTGTCGACGTGCTGAGCGAAGATTACATTCGCACCGCGCGGGCAAAAGGGGTGAGTGAGAAATGGGTCATTCTGAAGCATGGTTTTCGTAATGCGATGATCCTGGTGGTCACGATGATGGGGCTACAGTTCGGCTTCCTGCTGGGGGGCTCTATCGTGGTTGAGAAGGTCTTTAACTGGCCGGGGCTGGGGCGCCTGCTGGTCGACTCGGTCGATATGCGTGACTATCCGGTTATTCAGGCTGAAGTCCTGCTTTTCTCGCTGGAGTTTATTCTTATCAACTTAGTGGTGGATGTGCTGTACGCCGCCATTAACCCGGCCATCAGGTATAAGTAAGATGCGATTACTGAACTGGCGTCGCCAGGCCATTTTAAACGCTATGCCGGGGATCAGGCCGGACCATATTCGCACCCCGTGGGTTGAGTTCTGGCGTCGATTCCGTCGTCAGCCCGTCGCTATGGTCGCCGGGTTGTTTGTGTTACTGCTGATCCTGGTGGCGATTATCGCCCCCTGGATAGCCCCGTTTGATGCGGAAAACTACTTCGACTACGACCGGCTGAACGATGGTCCGTCGATGATGCACTGGTTTGGCGTGGACTCGCTCGGGCGCGATATTTTTAGCCGCGTGCTGGTAGGGGCGCAGATCTCACTGGCGGCCGGGGTCTTCGCGGTGCTGATGGGCGCAGCAATTGGCACCGTGCTGGGGCTGGTGGCCGGGTACTACGAAGGCTGGTGGGACCGCATCATCATGCGTATCTGCGACGTGCTGTTTGCCTTTCCCGGTATTCTGCTGGCGATTGCCGTGGTGGCGGTGATGGGCAGCGGCATGGCGAACGTCATTATCGCCGTGGCGGTATTCTCGATTCCCGCTTTCGCGCGTCTGGTACGTGGCAACACGCTGGTGCTGAAGCAGCAGACCTTTATCGAGTCGGCGCGCAGCATGGGAGCCAGCGATGCCACCATCCTGTTCAGCCATATTCTGCCGGGAACGGTCTCGTCTATCGTGGTCTATTTCACCATGCGCATAGGCGTGTCGATTATCTCGGCGGCCAGCCTGTCGTTTCTGGGGTTAGGGGCACAGCCGCCGACGCCGGAGTGGGGGGCGATGCTGAACGAGGCGCGGGCGGATATGGTGATTGCGCCACACGTGGCGATCTTCCCGAGCCTGGCGATTTTCCTGACCGTGCTGGCGTTTAACCTGCTGGGGGATGGGCTGCGCGACGCGCTGGATCCGAGGATTAAGGGGTAGTGCAGTGAAATGTGCCGGGTGGCGGCTACGCCTTACCCGGCCTACAAAAGGGAAGCAGGGTGTTTAAACCCGGCTACCCCACAGGTCATACTCATCCGCGTTTTCAACCTTCACGCGAATAATATCACCCGGCTTAACCTGTGTTTCGCCGTTCAGGTACACCGCGCCGTCGATTTCAGGCGCATCCGCCATGCTGCGGCCAATCGCGCCTTCTTCGTCCACTTCGTCGATAATCACCAGAATTTCGCGGCCCACTTTCTCCTGCAAGCGTTCAGCCGAGATCTGCTGTTGCAGCTGCATAAAGCGGTTCCAGCGCTCCTCTTTTACCTCTTCCGGCACCTGGTCCGCCAGCTCGTTGGCGGTTGCGCCTTCAACCGGGCTGTACTTGAAGCAGCCGACGCGATCCAGACGCGCCTCTTTCAGGAAGTCGAGCAGCATCTGGAAATCTTCTTCGGTTTCACCCGGGAAGCCGACAATAAAGGTGGAGCGCAGGGTCAGATCCGGGCAGATCTCACGCCACTGCTTGATGCGCGCCAGTTGGCGATCCACGGAGCCAGGACGTTTCATCAGCTTCAGAATACGCGGGCTGGCGTGCTGTAGCGGGATATCCAGATACGGCAGGATTTTGCCTTCCGCCATCAGCGGGATCACATCGTCAACGTGCGGGTAAGGATAGACGTAGTGCAGGCGCGTCCAGATCCCGAGCTTAGCCAGCTGCTCGCACAGGCCGACCATGCTGGTTTTCACCGGCTCGCCGTTGTGGAAACCGGAGCGGTGTTTGACGTCCACACCGTAGGCGGAGGTGTCCTGGGAGATGACCAGCAGCTCCTTCACGCCCGCGTCGGCCAGGCGTTTGGCTTCTGCCAGCACCTCGCCAATCGGACGGCTCACCAGATCGCCACGCATCGACGGGATGATGCAGAAGGTACAGCGGTGGTTGCAGCCTTCGGAAATTTTCAGGTAGGCGTAGTGGCGCGGCGTCAGCTTCACGCCCTGTTCCGGCACCAGGCTCAGGAACGGGTTGTGCTTTGGTTTGGGGACGTAGTGATGAACATGTTCCAGCACCTGCTCGTAGCTGTGCGGGCCTGTGATCTCAAGCACTTTCGGGTGCACTTCGCGGATCTGATCCACCTTCGCGCCCAGGCAGCCGGTGACAATCACTTTGCCGTTTTCCGTCAGGGCTTCACCAATGGCTTCCAGTGACTCCTGGACCGCGCTGTCGATGAACCCGCAGGTGTTGACGATCACCATGTCGGCGTTGTCGTAGCTTGGCACCACGTCATAGCCTTCAGTGCGAAGTTCAGTCAGGATGCGTTCGGAGTCCACCAGGTTCTTCGGGCAGCCGAGGGAGACAAAGCCGATTTTCGGCGGGTGCGTAACATTGCTCATAGGTTAAAAATTCATCAATTATGGAGTTATCAGGGCGGGATTTTACAGCGTATCGCGGGGGATTTATACACTCTTGATGGCGCAGTTGAGGCGGGCAATCGTTGTAACATTGTAAAGAATGTTAATCAGTTATCGTTTATTGATCTCAGGCATTACATTGTACAAAAAATGACCTTATCCTTAATAAGGTAACATGGCTGACAGGGGAGGAAGTAGCATGTCCGTTGACAGACTGAAACGCGATCTGCTTAACAATCTGATCAACGCCCGAATCGACCTGGCCGCATATCTGCAACTCCGCAAGGCGAAAGGGTATATGTCAGTCAGCGAAAGCGAAAATCTGCGTGATAACTTCTTTGAACTTTGCAATTTCATGCGTGAAAAAGCACCCATCCTGAAAGCGCACTGCGCTGAAAGCGAATTAGTGGCGCTGCGCCGCGCCGCCGAGGTGCTCTCCATCGCCGGAGTCTGTTTGATGAACGGACGTCACGACTGCCCGAATTTTATTGCCGTTAACGCGGAGAAGCTTGAAAACTGCCTGACCACGCTCGCGCTTTGCATCATGTGTCTGAACAAGCCGGAAACGCTTGCCCGGCACTGAACCCGGGGGAGGCAACTCCCCCTTCTGATTAAGCTTTTGTAAAAGTGGTAACGCACCCGGGAACAGTGGCTAATCTTTAAGCCATATGTCGATAAAGGAGTGCGTTATGCCTCGATCCTCGTTGATTTTCCTTCCAGTCTTGTTATTCCCGCTTTCACTGCTTGCAGCGCCTGAGACGGTTAAAGTCGACGTGCTACAGACAAAACTGGATCACCCCTGGTCGCTGGCGTTTTTGCCAGATAACAAGGGGCTGCTCATCACGCTCAAAGACGGGCAGCTTAAGCACTGGCAGGCTGGAAAAGGGCTCTCCGATCCGATTGTCGGCGTGCCGAAAGTGTGGGCGAGCGGCCAGGGCGGACTGCTGGACGTCGCGCTGGCCCCGGATTTTGCACAGTCACGGCGGGTCTGGCTCAGCTTCGCCGAGGCAGGTAATGATGGCAAAGCGGGTACCGCCGTGGGCTACGGGCGGTTGAGCGATGACATTTCGCGCATTGAGGGCTTCCAGGTGGTGTTCCGACAGATGCCGAAGCTCTCTACCGGCAACCACTTTGGCGGACGGCTGGTGTTCGACGGCAAAGGCTATCTCTTTATTGGCCTGGGTGAAAACAACCAGCGCCCGACGGCGCAGGAGCTGGACAAGCTTCAGGGCAAGGTGGTGCGCCTGACGGAGGACGGAAAAGTGCCGCCGGATAATCCGTTTGTGAACACCGCCGGTGCGCGCCCTGAAATCTGGTCCTATGGCATTCGCAACCCGCAGGGGATGGCGATGAATCCGTGGAGCGACACGCTGTGGCTCAACGAACACGGACCACGCGGTGGGGATGAGATTAACATTCCTGAGAAGGGCAAAAACTACGGCTGGCCCCTGGCGACGCACGGGATTAATTACAGCGGCCTGAAAATCCCGGAAGCGAAAGGCGAGCACGTTGAGGGCACCGAAAAGCCGCTGTTTGTCTGGAAAGTATCGCCCGCCGTCAGCGGCATGGCGTTCTACAACAGCGACGTCTTCCCGCAGTGGAAAAACAAGCTGTTTATCGGCGCGCTGAAGGAGAAAGACGTCATCGTGCTGAGCGTGAAGGGCAATAGCGTGACGGAGGACGGACGCATTCTGGGCGATAAAGATCAGCGTATTCGCGATGTGCGCGTCGGGCCGGATGGCTATCTGTACGTGCTGACTGACGAGACGGACGGGCAACTGCTGAAAGTCAGCCCGTCCAGGTCGTAATCAGGTCACCGGGATCATCACCACGTTGCGATACGCCGGGCGTTCGCTAAGCTGCTGGATCCAGCGCTCCAGGTGAGGGCGCGGGCTCCAGCTAAGACCCATGTTAGTGAGGTTCCAGACGAAGGGGGCGACGGCGATATCGCCCACGCCGAAGGTGTCGCCGGAGAACCAGGCGTGCTTCGTCAGTTCGTCGTCCATCATCGCGAACAGGGATTCGCAGGCGTCCTGGGCGGCATGAATGGCGGGATAATCACGTTCGGCTTCCGGCGTGCGGATCAGCCCCATCAGGATCACCCGGTGCGTGGGGGAAAGCGTCTGGTTTGCCCAGTCCATCCATTTTTCGCCCTGCGCGCGCCGGGCCGGATTTTCCACCCACAGGCGACCCTGGCCGTATTGCGCGGCGAGATAACGCACGATGGTGTTGGACTCCCACAGCGTGGCGTCTGTCTCGTCATCGCGCAGCAACGGCACCAGTCCGTTTGGGTTCATCGCCAGATAGTCGGCGTCTTTATTCACCCCGAACGCCATGCCAGCCATGATTTGGTTGAACGGTAAATCCAGTTCCTCCAGCGTCCAGAGCACTTTCTTCACGTTAGTCGAATTGTTCCTGCCCCACAGCGTAATCATATTTACTCCCGATGAGATGTGAATCCGAGTCAGCTTTTCGCCATGGTGAGATAAACCTAACAATTACGCAACAGATGCTAAAAAAAACGCCGCAATCAAAGCGTATCTGAATGTTATTGCATAAACTTTAAAAACTTTACCTGGAACAGGTTTCTTTGAACGCTGTAGTGCGCTATTACTCATCGCTTCTTGCGACACGGTGATTGTGACGTGATTTTTAGAATGGACACTCGGGTGGCATTTATGACGCAAAAAACTTCTTCTCTGCGCAGCCTGGCGGCAGGCTCGGCGCTGCTTTTCCTTTTTGCCCCAACGCTCCATGCGGCGGAACAGACGGCGCCCGAAGCGCCGCCTGTCGATGCGCGCGCCTGGATCCTGATGGATTACGCCAGCGGGAAAGTGCTGGCGGAAGGTAACGCCGACGAAAAACTCGACCCGGCGAGCCTGACGAAAATTATGACCAGCTATGTTGTCGGCCAGGCGTTGAAAGCGGGCAAGATCAAGCTGGATGACATGGTCACCGTCGGCAAAGATGCCTGGGCGACGGGTAACCCGGCGCTGCGCGGCTCGTCCGTCATGTTCCTGAAGCCCGGCGATCAGGTCTCCGTTTCCGATCTGAATAAAGGGGTCATTATTCAGTCGGGAAATGATGCCTGTATTGCGCTGGCCGATTACGTCGCAGGCAGTCAGGACTCATTCATTGGGTTGATGAATGGCTACGCGCAAAAACTGGGTCTGACCAACACCACCTTTAAAACCGTTCACGGCCTGGATGCGCCCGGTCAGTTCAGTACCGCGCGCGATATGGCGCTGCTGGGCAAAGCGCTGATCCATGACGTGCCGGATGAGTACGCCATCCATAAAGAGAAAGAGTTTACCTTCAACAATATCCGCCAGCCTAACCGTAACCGTCTGCTCTGGAGCAGTAACGTTAACGTGGACGGCATGAAAACGGGGACGACCGCCGGGGCCGGATACAACCTGGTGGCTTCTGCGACGCAGGGCGACATGCGCCTGATCTCGGTGGTGCTGGGGACGAAAACCGACCGCATTCGTTTTAATGAATCCGAAAAACTGCTGACCTGGGGTTTCCGCTTCTTTGAAACCGTCACGCCGATTAAGCCGGACGCCACCTTCGTCAGCCAGCGCGTCTGGTTTGGGGATAAAAGTGAAGTGAACCTGGGGGCAGGTGAAGCGGGGTCCGTCACCATTCCACGCGGTCAGCTGAAAAACCTGAAAGCCAGCTATACCCTGACCGAGCCACAGCTGACCGCGCCGTTGAAAAAAGGCCAGGTGGTCGGGACGATAGATTTCCAGCTTAACGGCAAATCCATTGAGCAGCGTCCGCTGGTGGTGATGGAAGCGGTGGAAGAGGGGGGCTTCTTCAGCCGGATGTGGGACTTTGTGTTAATGAAGTTCCACGGCTGGTTTGGCAGCTGGTTCAGCTAGGTTTTTGCCGGGTGGCGCTGCGCTTACCCGGCCTTCGTTCGAGCTGTTGTAGGCCGGGTAAGCGAAGCGCCACCCGGCATAACCTCAATACATCAACTTCACCTGCTGCGCCTTTGCATACGACACCAGCTCGTCATCCGGGCGGCAATCACTGACGATGGCGTCAAAGCGCGACAGTTCCCCCATCCTTGCCGGACGAACCTTGCCAAATTTACTGTGATCAACCACCAGCACATGCTGCTGTGCGGCGTTGAGCGCCCACTGTTTCACCGGTAACTCTTCAAGATTAAAACAGGTTGCCCCCTGTTTCACATTCACACCCGCCGCAGAGTAAAAGGCGATATCCGGACATACATTGCTCAGCGTGTCCTGAATATTCAGCGGCTTGAAGATGGCGTTGCTGGCATGAAACTCGCCGCCGCACAAAATCACCCGGCACGCCGGTTTCTCCTGCAAGGCCAGGAAGGTGTTTAGCGAATAACAGACGGCGGTAAAGGGAACGGTGCTGTCGATGGCCTCGATGATCCACGGGGTTGTCGTACCGCAGTCAAAAAACAGCGTTTGATGCGGCTGCACCAGCGAGGCGGCGAGCCGCGCGGCTTTGCGCTTCTCTTCCACCAGGCGTGTTTTTTGATCGCTTAACAGATAATGGCTGGCGCTACGCGGCTCCAGAACAATATACCCGCCAAGCAGCACAACGGGGGCGCTGACGCTGTTCAGATCGCGACGAATGGTCATTTCAGACACGCCAAGCAGGGTAGCGGCTTCCTTAAGATGCAGCTTATCGCTGCGCTTCAGCGCCTGAAGCAGCTGAGCAATGCGGTCATCGCGACGTGTTTCCATAGATCCTCGGGCTAAAAAAGTGAGCCCCCGCAGGGCGGGGGCTCAAGTGTAACCTGACGGACCGGGGTTAGTCACGTATCCAGCCTTTGCGGATCGGAAGGGCAAACAGAACGCGATAGGCCTGTGATAATCCACGATAAAGCGCCGGACCAAAGAGGCTCCACAGGATGGCTGCGCTGACGCAGCCCATCAGCCCCACCAGGAAACCGCCGACCATATCCAGCGGCCAGTGCACGCCCAGGTAGACGCGGGACCAGGCGATGGCGACCGCCACCCCCATCAGCACCATGCCAGACCACAGGCGATGCCAGAACAGGAAGGCCAGCGCAAAGGTGAAGATCACCGTGCCGTGATCGCTCGGGAACGAGTCATCCGGCGCATGGTGCAGGAAGTTGTAGCCGACGCGATCGACAAACGGACGATCGTGCGGGAAGGCGTGGCCCAGCACGTAGCTTGCCAGCACGCTCACGCCGATCGCCATCGCCATTTTGATCACCAGATGGCGCTGGGCGGTGACCTGTGTACGAGGTCCCCATAACCAGAGGATCACCGCCAGCGCCGGTACAATGCTGATCACATCTTTCGCAATGAAGGTGGCGAGATCGATCATCCATTCCGGTGATGCTGGCGTGGCGTTGAGCAGGTAAAACAGTTCGTAGTTCAGATTTTCTAACATAATCTCGTTACTCTTTAGCAAACCAGGTGGAAACCAGCCCGTAAACCAGCACCTGGGAAAACCAGACCCACCACCCGGCCCACAGGTTGTGAGAGAAAAAATGCGCGCCGCGCATGACCTGCCCGAATCCCATCAGCAGCCCCATAACAACGCCTAACGCGACAAAGGACCAGGCCAGGCGCGGACGTTCACGCCAGAAGGCAAAAAACAACCCCATCACCATAAACCCGCTTGAGGCGTGGCCGCCGGGAAAGCAGCGTCCCGGTCCGCTGTCTGCCGGAACGGCGCTGAACAGGGGATACGAGACGGCTTTGCCGCCATACTCCACCAGATCCCACGGACAGCTGTGGTGGCTTATGCTTTTCAGCACCCCAACTACCAGCGCCCCCAGCCCCATCAGAAGCGCGGCCGTCACCAGCCGGGCATTGCGTTTGTAAGCGCCGTAAATCAGCGATGCGGCAGCCAGCGCAATGGTCACATATTTCGCCAGCCGATGGTTCAGCAGATCCAGCAGCGGGTTTTGCTGTAGCGGGAAATGGTGCGTCGCCGCGTCATACCAGAAGCCGGTTATCCATCGGTCAAGCGATTCATCGCGCGAAAGCCAGGTAAAAAGCAGCGCAAGGACGATCAGCCCGAAAAGCTGATAACCATAAAAGCGGGCAGGCAAACGGTAAAGGCTTTTTGTCTTATTTGTCGGTAACTTAGATAATTCTGAAGGGCTGACGGCGTGTGTCATAGTTTCGGTCAATAACGTGAAATAGCACTATCATAGGGAGGGCAACTTAAGGAAACCTTAAACAACAACGATAAGTGCCTTATTTCTGTGTTTTCACGTGATTATGCTATCTCAGACAGCGGCAATTCATTACACTCATCGCGATTTTTTCATACTAAAGAGATTGCATGATAAACCGTTCTTCTTCCGGTAATCGTCTGGGTCGTCAGGCGTTACTTTTTCCTCTGTGTCTGGTGCTTTACGAATTCTCTACCTACATCGGCAACGACATGATCCAGCCAGGCATGCTGGCTGTGGTTGAGCAGTACAACGCAGGTATTGAGTGGGTACCTACATCCATGACCGCCTATCTGGCGGGCGGCATGTTTTTACAGTGGCTTTTAGGGCCGCTGTCGGATCGTATTGGCCGACGCCCGGTGATGCTGACGGGCGTGGTGTGGTTTATCGTCACCTGTCTCGCCACGCTGCTGGCGCAGAACATTGAGCAATTCACGCTGCTGCGTTTCCTTCAGGGCGTGAGCCTGTGCTTTATTGGCGCCGTGGGCTACGCCGCTATTCAGGAGTCGTTTGAGGAGGCGGTATGTATCAAAATAACCGCGCTGATGGCGAACGTGGCGCTGATTGCGCCGCTTCTGGGGCCGCTGGTGGGAGCCGCATGGGTCCACGTTGCGCCGTGGGAAGGGATGTTCGTCCTCTTTGCCGCGCTTGCGGCCATCTCTTTCTTTGGGCTGCACCGTGCGATGCCGGAGACCGCCACCCGCCTGGGCGAAAAGCTCTCGCTTAAAGAGCTGGGGCGTGATTATAAGGCGGTGCTGAAAAACGGCCGTTTTGTCGCGGGCGCGCTGGCGACGGGCTTTGTCAGCCTGCCGCTGCTGGCGTGGATTGCCCAGTCGCCGGTTATTATCATCAGCGGCGAGCAGCTTAGCAGCTATGAGTATGGCCTGTTACAGGTGCCGATTTTTGGCGCGTTGATTATCGGTAACCTGGTGCTGGCGCGTCTGACGTCGCGTCGTACCGTGCGTTCGCTGATTATTATGGGCGGCTGGCCCATTGCGGCAGGGCTGATTATCGCGGCGGTGGCGACCGTAGCCTCGTCTCATGCGTACCTGTGGATGACGGCGGGGCTGAGCGTTTACGCGTTTGGTATTGGCGTGGCGAATGCCGGTCTGGTACGCCTGACGCTGTTCGCCAGTGAAATGAGTAAAGGCACGGTGTCTGCCGCGATGGGGATGCTGCAAATGCTGATTTTCACTGTCGGTATTGAGGTGAGCAAGCATGCCTATGCTTTCGGCGGTAACGGACTGTTCAGCCTGTTCAATCTCGCAAACGGTGTGCTGTGGGTAGGGCTGATGGTGGTGTTCCTGAAGGACAAACGCGTCGGAAACGCCCTGCAACCGTAACCCTTATTCCCTCTCCCTCAAGGGAGAGGGGGCCGTCTGTGCAGGCATTATTTTGTGGGGAACCCTTAGCCCTGTGGGAGAGGGTTAGGATGAGGGCACCAGAGCGCACGGAATCAATTAAACGGCGCCTCCCCGTCCAGCACCCTATCAATTACGTCCAGCACCCCTTCGTCATTATTGTTCGGCGCTTCATAGCGGGCCACCGCCTTAATGTGCGGTCTGGCATTGGCCATCGCGAAGCCATACCCTGCCTGGCGCAACATCTCCACGTCGTTACCGCTGTTGCCAAAGGCCACCACTTCACTGTCCTCAATGCCCCAGCGCGCTTGCAGGATCCGCAGGCCGTTAGCTTTGTGTACGCCGGGGATAATCAGGTCGATACTGCCGTGTCCCGTGGTCACCGGCACCATGATGTCGCCAAGCTTCTCATGCAGCAGCGCCTGAATGCGCGGAATTTCGTCGTCAGAGACGTTTAGCCCGAATTTGAAGAAAATATCGTTGAGGTTGTCAAAGCTGCTGACGCTTTCAAGGCGGTGATAGTATTTCGCAGCAATCTCTTTGAAGAGGTCGTTATACGTTTTCAGCGTGTAGGCGCTGTTTTTTCCGCAGGCAATTATCTCAATGCCGGGCACGTCGTTTAACAGGGTGGCGACGGTCAGAAAATGCTCTTTCGACAGTTCGCCGTTAAACACGTCTTCGCCCGCATCCACCACCCAGCCGCCGTTTTCGGCAACGAAGGCAATTTCATGGGCGATCTCCGGGAAAAATGAGATCAGCTGGTAGTACTGGTTTCCGCTGGCGACCACAAAACGGATGCCTTGCGCTTTCATGCGCGCGTACTGCGCCAGAAAACGCGCGCGGTTATAGGTTTTCGCATCGCTCAGGAAGGAGCCATCCATGTCGACTGCAATCAGTTTAACGCTCATATCCCTTCTCCATTGACGTTGTTTCTGCTTCCGGTTTTGCCACCGCTCGCGCCACCAGGGCGGCAATAATGACTAACCCTAATACCACCAGCATCGCGCTGCGTAACCCGTAGTGCTCACCGAGGAATCCAAGCAGCGGCGGGCCCACCAGGAAAGCGAGGTAGCCCGTGGTCGCCACGACGCTCACGCGCGTCGGCGCGTCGGGGCCGGTATCGCTGGCAGCGGAAATGGTCAGCGGGAAGCCAAGGGAGGCGCCCAGTCCCCACAGGATCACCGACACGCCGGCAATCCAGTCCACATCCACAAAGATAATCATCGCGATGCCCAGCCCACCCAGCAGGGCGCTGGCACGGACGACAGCCACGCGGCTGTAACGGTCGATAAACCAGCCCCCGGTAAAGCGTCCGACGGTCATGCCGAGCGTGAACCCGGCGTAAATCAGCGAGCCGGAGGTGGGGCTAAATCCGTGCCCGTCTACCATCAGCAACGGTAGCCAGTCGTTGGCGGAGCCTTCAGCAAACGCCATCGCCAGTACCACCACGCCAATCAGCATCAGCTGGAAATCGCGATAGAAGGGCAACCCTTTTGCCGCAGACTTCTGTTCGTCCGAGGCATTTTGTCCTGTGCCAGCGGGAATAGCCCTGATGCCGGTGAGGATCGGGATAATACAGACCAGCGCCGCGAGTAAAATGTGCACATTGGCCGCAATGCCCAGCGCCGTCAGCGCCATCCCTATGCCCGCGCCCGCCAGCGTGCCGAGGCTGTAAAAGCCATGCATCATCGGCAGCACCGTTTTGTTCATCGCCTGTTCAACGGCGGCCCCCTCGACGTTAATGGCCACTTCCGCCGCACCAAAGCTGCCGCCAAATACCATCAGCCCAAGGGCAAACATCAGCGGCGAGGCGAACCACAGCGCCACGCTCAGACCGAGCATTCCCACCACGGCGCAGCACATGGTGGTGCGGATCACCGCGCGCGTGCCAAAGCGTTTCACCAGCCAGGCCGAGCAGAGGATGCCGCTCATCGAGCCAATCGACAGGCCAAACAGCACGATCCCCATCTCCGCCGTCGAAACGGATAGCGTATCGCGGATTGCCGGGGTGCGCGTTGCCCAGGAAGCCATCAGCAGCCCGGGGATGAAGAAGAACATAAATAGCGCCCACATGCGCAGATGCAGGGCTTTGCGAGGAGAAGTTAGCGTCATTGGGATCAGCACCAGAAGTACAACAATAGCGACAACACTAGCAACTTTGTGTACATTTGTACATAAACCGGATGAGGATTTTATGAGCAGACCACCGAACGACCCTAACCGCCGCGAGAAGATACTCCAGGCGACGCTGGACACCATTGCTGAGCACGGTATTCATGCCGTCACGCACCGCAAAATTGCCACCTGCGCAGGCGTGCCGCTGGGGTCGATGACCTACTATTTCGACGGGATGGAGTCGCTTCTGGAGGAGGCATTCACGTGGTTTACGCAGCAGATGTCTCAGCAGTACCGGGATTTCTTCGCGGGGGTTACGGGGCGCGAGAGGGCGTGCGAGGCGATTACCACGCTGATCCACAGTTCAGCCGTGACCACGCCACACAATATGGCGCTGATGTATCAGCTGTACGCGTTTATGCACCGCAGCGCCGCGCTGAAAACGGTGATGCAGGACTGGATGAAGATGAGCCAGGCTACGCTGGAGCAGTGGTTTGATCCGGCCACCGCCCGCGCGCTGGATGCGTTTATCGAGGGGATGACGCTGCATTTTGTGACCGATCGGTCGCCGTTAACCCGGGAGGAGATCCGGGTGATGGTGGGGCGGATTGCAGGCGAGGATACCGTCTGATAGCACTCGCCCCGGCTACGCTTATTGTCGGGAGATTTTTTTCCCGCTGGCGTCAACGACGACTTCGCCATCTTCCTTTGTAAATGCCCCTTTTTGCGCGTCCGGAAGGATGTCGAGAACGACTTCAGAAGGACGGCACAGACGGGTGCCCAGCGGTGTCACCACAATCGGACGGTTAATCAGGATGGGGTATTGCAGCATGAAATCGATAAGCTGGTCATCGGTGAAATTTCCCCCGGCAAGGCCCAGTTGCTCATAAGGCTCGACGTTTTTGCGCAGCAGATCGCACACGGAAATCCCCATGTCTGCAATCAGCCTGGTCAGTTGATCGCGTGACGGCGGGTTTTCCAGATAGAGGACAATCTCTGGTTCCGTACCGCTGTTGCGGATCATCTCCAGCGTATTGCGCGACGTGCCGCAGGCGGGGTTGTGATAAATGGTGATGTAGCTCATATCAGTGACTCATTATGGTGTGAAGGAGAGACGTAGCGCGAGTGCGGCGAGCGTCACAAAGAGAACCGGCAGGGTCATTATGATGCCCGTCCTGAAGTAGTAGCCCCAGGTAACAGTCATGTTTTTCTGTGCCAGCACATGGAGCCAGAGCAGGGTAGCCAGACTTCCTATGGGGGTAATTTTCGGCCCCAAATCGCAGCCAATCACGTTAGCGTAAATCATTGCCTCTTTAACCAACCCTGTTGCAGCACTACCCTCAATGGAGAGCGCGCCAATCAGCACCGTTGGCATATTGTTCATTATGGATGACAGGAAGGCGGTGATAAATCCGGTTCCCAGCGTGGTGATCCAGAGTCCGTATCCGGCTAAGTGATCAAGAACGCCTGAAAGAGACTCCGTCAGCCCGGCGTTGCGCAGGCCATACACCACCAGATACATCCCCAGCGAGAAGATAACAATTTGCCACGGCGCGCCGCGCAGCACTTTTCCAGTGTTAATGGCGTGCCCGCGTTTAGCAACGGCAAACAAAATCAGCGCGCCAGTTGTTGCGATAGCGCTGACCGGGATACCCAGAGGTTCAAGCACAAAGAAACCGACAAGCAGTAGCAGCAGCACGATCCAGCCCGTTCTGAACGTTGGCAGGTCGTGAATGGCCCGTGCGGGCTCGCGGAGTTTTGCCTGGTCATATTCGTGGGGAATTTCTTTTCGGAAGAACAGATGCAGCATCACCAGCGTTGCGGCAATCGCAGCGATATCAACCGGGATCATCACCGAGGCGTATTCGCTGAAGCCCAGCTTAAAGAAGTCCGCCGACACAATGTTGACCAGGTTGGAGACAATCAGCGGCAGGCTGGCGGTATCGGCGATAAATCCCGCCGCCATCACGAACGCCAGCGTAGCCTGCTTGCTGAACCCCAGCGCCAGCAGCATAGCGATGACGATAGGGGTGAGGATCAGCGCCGCGCCGTCATTGGCAAACAGCGCCGCCACGGCTGCGCCCAGCAGCACGATCCAGGTAAACAGCAATCGCCCGCGACCGTTTCCCCAGCGGGCAACGTGCAGCGCGGCCCACTCGAAAAAGCCGGACTCATCCAGCAGCAGGCTGATAACGATAACCGCGATAAACGTTGCCGTCGCATTCCAGACGATATTCCACACCACAGGGATATCGTTAATGTGGATAACGCCGCTCATCAGCGCCAGCGCGGCGCCAATGGTCGCGCTCCAGCCGATGCTGAGCCCTCTGGGTTGCCAGATGACCAGCACCAGTGTGAATAAAAAAATCGCTCCTGCCAGAAACATCTTTTACTCCATTATATCTGTTATTGTGAATATGTTTTGGTCAGCACGAGCCCGGAAGTCGGTTTTTCAGCTTCATACGCGTCTCTTCCCGCAGGCAGTTCCAGCTGGTGTCGATAACGGTTGCCGCCCATGCAGGCATGTTGGGAGAGAGACGGTAGTAGATCCACTTACCCTCGCGACGGTCGATGGCCAGCCCGGCCTCGCGCAGTAAGGCCATGTGGCGGGAGACTTTCGGCTGCGGCTCGTTGGTAGCGGAGCAGAGATCGCAGACGCACAGCTCGCCCGCTTCACGCAAAAGCATGACGATGGAGAGGCGCGTTTCGTCGGAGAGGGTTTTGAAGAGCTGAACGGGGTGAAGCATCTGGCGATCCTGCGTGGTTTTTATCATATACATTAAATCATATATGTTTGTGGCGAGTGAGGGAAGGGCAATAAGGGCAAATAAATGCCCTTAAAGAAGTACTTTTATTTTACGCCGTAGTGCGTTCGTTCCAGGCGTCACTGTGCTGGATGTTCCCATCAACAATGCGCCAGGTGATCTTCTCATACTGCAAGCTGACGCTTTCGACGTGGTTAATTTTATCGTTGGCCGCGATTTTCACATTAGGTACGCTACAGTTAACCCCAGTCACCTTCACGTTCTCCATGAAGACTGTGTAATAGCACACTTCCTGACCGGCATCGTTAATATGATAGAACTTAATTTCTGCGCTTTTTAGCGCCTGGCCAGTGGCGGCAGCTTTATAAAGATATGGGGTAGAACTATCCACCTCCTTTTCGATCCTCATAGAAGAGTGCTGTCGTGTACCGGTAATCGCTCCATTTGCGCTGTTAACAGGAAGATTGATACCGTGACTTAAACCGATTATCTCAATGCTTCCTTCGCGGTCCTGAACATCTACTGAGCCTTTGATATCTGCGCCGCCGTCGTCTTTGAGCCACATATAGGGAGGGATTGGCATATTATTTTTTCCTTATTTTATTGAATAACTTCATTGTTAAGAGATAGAAAACCGTTGTGAGAGTAAACAGGATTAAAATATCGGTGTTTATATATGTTTCGTACATTGTTTCCGCATTCACATCACCATAGATGAAGCCGCAAATAGCAGTTGCAACATTATGATTAATATAATCTGTAGAAGGACCCAGCGTGCGTCCTAGCGGAAAGCTAATTAACACAAACCAGACGGCCTTAAGCAGTCTTGATCCCCATTTACGGGCAAGTGTAGCTATATCCACCGTCAACAACCTCAATACAGCCGCGAGCCATAAGTGAACGCATACATGGAACCTGAATAAGCTCTGTGTTCATAAGAGCGTTACGGATTAATGCATAATCGGAGTTATGAGCGATTGTTATACACCCTTCTGACACTGTACCGGGATGGAGTCTGAACAGCCCGCGATAGACGTGATCAACCCATGTTCCATCGTCGATTCCCCAATCATCCTTATATAAAGCAAACCACTCATCACGGCCAAATTCCGCACCGGATCTTATTTTGTTCCATTGGTCCTGAACATGAGCTTTTAATGAGGATAAGAAACCTCCTGAGCCTCGATCAACAATCCAATATTTACCTGGGGGAATTGGGCCTGCACCTTGTATTGCGCCACAAGTTCCTTGATTACGGTAAGTTCCCTGTCCGGAATGCGCCATAAAGATGCCAACCCCATATAAATTAAATGGGGCGTAGTCAGCACCATTTAGCGTCATTGTTCCATTTATAGCCATACATACCAACCCTTCTTGTCACCGTTGGATGTTATCTTCGGCATGGTCGCCATCTTTAATCCAAATACTACTGCTGTAAAGTCCATCTCTGTTAATTCCATTATTTACATTTATTCGCCGCAGCATATGCCCGCAGATGAGATGAAAATTCAAACCTGATCATGTTAAACCCAAGGAATCTGTTTTTAGGAAATTGACCAGGTAAATTTTAACCAAGTAATAGAAATGACTTACGAAAGTTCCCACACTGCCAGGACGATTTTATTAGCCATTAGCAATAACGGTTGAAATGAAACTGATGTTCTTGCGCATCCTTTCAGAAACATTTGATGTGCGACAGTTAACCTTATTTCCTGATCTTGATGGTTTTTGTAAAGCGTCCACTGAGCATGTTAAGAGGTGGGATAACGAAAGATGGTGATACATGTATTTTTTAGTCGCCATTTTGCCGCCACTGGGCTTGATGATGCAATATAACCTGTTGATTTTAATGTTAATAAAATTCAGGCAACAAAAAACCCATCAACCTTGAACCAAAACGGCGGGGTTGATGGGCTCCACAAATTGGGGACATCAAAGAAAAGCAGTGGCACTAGTTATGACTGCACCCTGCGTAAAAAGTTCTGCGCGTAACGAAAATTTTTTCAGCTACACGCAAACTTGAGATTTATCCGAGTCCTGGCCAGATAATGATGATCAGCGTACCCGCCAGCGTCAGCAGCACGTTGGCGATGGCGTACGTGCCTGCATAGCCCAGCGCCGGGATATTGCTGCGCGCAGTGTCGCTGATGATCTCCATCGCCGGTGCGCAGGTGCGCGCGCCCATCATCGCGCCGAAGAGCAGGGCGCGGTTCATGCGCAGCACGTAGGCGCCGAACAGGAAACAGATCACCACCGGTACCAGGCTGACGATAAGTCCGGAAACCAACATTTGCCAGCCGACCGCGCCCAGGCCGTTGCCAATGCCGCTCCCGGCGCTTAAGCCGACACCCGCCATAAAGACCATCAGACCGAACTCTTTCACCATATTCAGCGCCCCCTGAGGGATATAGCCGAAGGTGGGATGGTTCGCTCGCAGGAAGCCCAGCATGATCCCGGCGAACAGCAGACCGGCTGCGTTACCAATGCCGAAGCTAAAGTTGCTGAACTGGAAGGTTATCATCCCGATCATCAGGCCGACAATGAAGAAGGCGCAGAAGGCTAACAGGTCCGTCACCTGGCTGTGGATCGAGATAAAGCCGATACGGTCGGCAACGGTTTTAACACGTCGGGCATCGCCGCTGACCTGCAACACATCGCCTTTATTGAGCACCACGTTATCGTCGATAGGCATTTCAATCTGGCTGCGGATCACGCGGTTGAGGAAACAACCGTGGTCGGTCAGCTTCAGCTGTGCCAGACGGCGGCCCACGGCGTTGTGGTTTTTCACCACAATCTCTTCGGTGACGATACGCATGTCCAGCAGGTCGCGGTCAAACACCTCTTTCCCGTTGCGGAAGCTCGGATCGAGACGCGCGTGGGCGTCCGGGTAGCCAACAAGGGCGATGTCATCGCCCATCTGGAGCACCGCGTCACCGTCCGGGTTTGCCAGAATGCCGTTACGACGGATACGTTCGATGTAGCAGCCGGTCTGACGGTAGATCCCCAGCTCGCGCAGGTTTTTCCCGTCGGTCCAGGCAACCAGCTCCGGCCCGACGCGGTAGGCGCGGATCACCGGCAGGTAAACTTTACGTTTGGAGTCCGTGTCCAGGCCGCGCTCGCGGGCGATGGTCTGGGCGCTGGTCTGAAGATCCTGATGCTGAAGTTTTGGCAGATAGCGCGCGCCAACAATCAGGCTCACCAGACCAATCAGATAGGTCAGGGCATAGCCCAGACTCAGGTTGTCTAGCGCGGAGGAAAGCTGCGTGCCTGCCATGCCAGAATGACGAAGCGTATCCCCCGCGCCAACAAGCACCGGCGTGGAGGTCATCGAGCCTGCCAGCATACCGGCCGTTAAGCCGATGTCCCAGCCAAACAGTTTGCCCAGCCCTAACGCAATCAGCAGGGCGCTACCGACCATCACCAGCGCCAGCATCAGGTAATTTTTGCCGTCTCGGAAGAAAATGGAAAAAAAGTTCGGACCGGCTTCCACGCCTACGCAAAAAATAAACAGCATGAAACCTAAGTTAAGCGCGTCCGTGTTAATACTGAAATGTTGTTGACCTAATAACAGGGAGACGACTAAAACGCCAATGGAATTACCAAGTTGAACTGAACCCAGGCGTAATTTACCCAGACAAAGGCCCAGCGCCAGTACCACAAATAATAACAGGATGTAATTCCCATTTAACAAGTCTGCGACGTTTATATTCACGGAGGCTAACTTCTTGTTTACCAGTAAGTTGTTGAATGAAAGGACTATTTGGGCTACTGTTTTCAGAGTCAGGGAATCACTTTGCATCTCCCTGCTTCCTGATAAATACCCTAAACACTAGCAGTCGGTTAGTTTAATCGTAATAGCTACCGACAGCCACCTATTATCGCACGACTTTTGTGCGTGCTTTGGCAAGGATTGCCGCATTGCTTTATCTGACTGGGCGTCCACCGGACGATTTTTGTATTTGATAGAGATAAGTCAGGAGGATAGTTTGAACTTTAAACGAAACTGGGCTGGCGTAATCAGCTGTTTTTTGCTGTTTACGGTCGTTTGCATGTCGCTCGCTTTTAACGTGAAAGGCGCCTTCAGAGCGTCCGGTCATCCCGAGCTGGGCCTGTTGTTCTTCATCCTGCCGGGGGTAGTCGCCGGTTTTCTCTCGCGTAAAGGCGAGGTGGTGATGCCGCTTATTGGGGCAATGCTTGCGGCCCCGCTCTGCCTGCTTCTGATGCGCGTGCTGTTTCTCTCGTCGAGAAGCGTCTGGCAGGAAGTGGCGTGGCTACTGAGTGGCGTTTTCTGGTGTGCGCTGGGCGCGCTCTGTTTCTTATTTACGCGCAGCCTGCTGCAACAGAGGAAGCACCGTAAATAAAAAAGCCCTCAGGGTGAGGGCGTCTTCGCATTACTGAGCCGCAAACAGGCCCAGGTGTTCTTTGGCGTAGGCCTCAAAATCAGTGCAGCCGCCGATGTGTTTCTGATCGAGGAAGATCTGCGGCACGGTTTCAACCGGTTTACCCACGGTTTTTTCCAGATCGGCTTTAGTGATGCCTTCCGCGTGGATATCCACGTAACGGAAGTTGAAATCATCACGTTCTTCAGTCAGTTTCTCTGCCAGCTCTTTCGCGCGTACACAGTAAGGGCATCCTGGACGACCAAAAATTACTGCAAACATTTCTCTCTCCTCAAAAAACAAGCCTGACGGCGAATGGCGCCTATAGTGCACGATAACCTGCCGTCATGGAAAGAAGGTTTCACCTGTCACTTTGATACAGTCAGGCTATGTTTCGCCAATTACATCAGGTGGATCATTGCCTATACTGGCTGCCATACGTTTTACGCAACACAAAGAGAGACAAAATGACGCCAACCATTGACCTGCTTCGTTCCCACCGTTCCATTCGCCATTTCACCGATGAGCCGATTACCCAGGCGCAGCGGGAAGCGATCATCGACAGCGCAAGAGGCACCTCCAGCTCCAGCTTTTTGCAGTGCAGCTCCATTATCCGCATCACCGATCCGGCGATGCGTGAGCAGCTGGTAACGCTGACGGGCGGACAAAAGCACGTTGCCCAGGCGGCTGAGTTCTGGGTGTTCTGCGCCTATTTTAACCGTCATCTGCAAATCTGCCCCGAGGCCGAGCTGGGGCTGGCGGAACAGCTGCTGCTGGGCGTGGTGGATACGGCGCTGATGGCGCAAAACGCGTTCACGGCGGCGGAATCGCTGGGGCTTGGCGGCGTCTATATTGGCGGGCTGCGTAACAACATCGAAAGCGTGACGGAACTGCTGAAGCTGCCGAAACACGTGCTGCCGCTGTTTGGTCTGTGCCTCGGCTGGCCGGCGGATAACCCGGATCTGAAGCCGCGCATTCCTGCTGCGATGCTGGTGCATGAAAACCACTACCAGCCGGTCGACCAGGACGTTCTGCATCAATACGATGAAGAGCTGGCGAACTACTATCTGACGCGCGACAGCAACAACCGCCGCGACACCTGGAGCGACCATATTCGTCGCACCATCATCAAGGAGAACCGCCCGTTCATTCTTGATTACCTGCACAAACAGGGCTGGGCAACGCGGTAGTCCATTCCTCCTGCGCCTCGTGTATGATAGGCAGGCTTTTACCATGTCTTTAGAGAGGTGCAGGGTGAAAATTGCCATATTGTCCCGGGATGGAACGCTCTATTCATGTAAACGCCTGCGAGAAGCGGCGGCGAAACGCGGACATCAGATTGAGATCCTCGATCCGATGTCCTGCTATATGAACATCGACCCTGCGGCATCGTCGATTCATTACAAAGGCCGCAAACTCCCGCATTTTGATGCGGTGATCCCCCGCATTGGCTCCCAGATCACCTATTACGGTACGGCTGCGCTGCGCCAGTTTGAAATGCTGGGAAGCTATCCGCTCAACGAGTCCGTGGCGATCTCACGCGCCCGCGATAAGCTGCGCTCGCTGCAACTGCTGGCGCGCCAGGGGATCGATCTGCCCGTCACCGGGATTGCCCACTCCCCGGACGACACCAGCGATTTAATCGACATGGTGGGCGGTGCGCCGCTGGTTATTAAGCTGGTGGAAGGTACGCAGGGTATTGGGGTGGTACTGGCGGAGACGCGTCAGGCGGCGGAAAGCGTGATCGACGCGTTTCGCGGTCTGAATGCCCATATTCTGGTGCAGGAGTATATTAAAGAGGCCAACGGGTGCGACATCCGCTGCTTTGTGGTGGGCGATGAAGTGGTGGCCGCCATAGAGCGGCAGGCAAAAGAGGGCGACTTCCGCTCTAACCTGCACCGCGGCGGTATCGCGCGGGTGGCCCTTATTAGCGAGCGCGAGCGCGAGATTGCTGTGAAAGCAGCGCAGACGCTGGGCCTGGACGTGGCGGGGGTCGATCTGCTGCGTGCCGGGCGCGGGCCGCTGGTGATGGAAGTCAACGCCTCGCCGGGGCTGGAAGGGGTGGAAAAAACCACAGGCGTCGATATTGCAGGTAAAATGATCGCATGGATTGAACGCCATGCGACGCCGGGATTTTGCCTGAAAACGGGCGGTTAAATGGATCGGCGCGCACTTTTTGCGTAATCTGGACAACGTTTTTATTTAAGAGGCTGCACAGCGATGGATTTACAGGTCGTACCTACACTGGATACGTTACGTCAATGGCTCGATGATGCCGGTATTACTTTCTTCGAATGCGACTCCTGCCAGGCGCTGCATCTGCCTCACATGCAAAATTTCGATGGCATTTTCGATGCCAAAATCGATCTGATTAACGACGTGATCCTGTTCTCGGCGCTGGCTGAAGTAAAGCCTTCTGCGCTGCTGGCGCTGGCGTCTGATCTGTCAGCGATCAACGCCAGTTCTTTGACGGTGAAAGCGTTTCTCGACATACAGGATGATAATCTGCCAAAGCTGGTGGTTTGCCAGTCTTTATTCTCCGGCGCGGGGCTCTCCTTCAAGCAATTCGCCTGGTTTATGCGCCTGAGCGAAGAGCAAATTTCAATGGTAATGATGGAAGCCAACGCACATCACCTGCTGTATAGCGCGGAAGATGATGCCGAGAATAATGATGCATCTCCCAATTTTCTCCACTAAGCCTGTCTGACTTTTGCGCAGTCGCTGCCAGAGCGGCTGCATAACACCGTTTTTTCTGCTGCTTTTAACCTTTCTTTAAAGAGTTTTTCACCTCCTCTCCGGCCGTTTCGGCTTATCACGTAGACATAATCTGCATAAAAAATTGATAAAAGGCGTTTTTTCGTCTGGGCTATAGCCGGAGACACGGGCTACAGTTATTCTTGCGGTGCTTAAAAAAGCGAGCGGAACCTGCCGGGAAGAGGGGGGTATTTTATTTCGGGCAGAGCGACAAACTATGCATGATTATTGCATATCTTCAAGCTGCACAGTTTTGGTTCGTTTGTTAACGAACTTTCAGAAGGAATAACAATATGATCGCCTTGAATAAAAAATGGTTATCGGGTCTGGTTGCGGGTGCTCTGATGGCCGTCTCTGCCGGCACGCTCGCTGCGGAACAAAAAACGCTGCACGTCTATAACTGGTCTGACTATATTGCGCCGGACACCGTCGCGAATTTTGAAAAAGAGACCGGCATTAAGGTTGTCTACGACGTATTCGATTCCAACGAAGTGCTGGAAGGCAAACTGATGGCGGGCAGCACCGGTTTCGATCTGGTGGTGCCGTCGGCAAGCTTCCTGGAGCGTCAGCTGACCGCCGGTGTCTTCCAGCCGCTGGACAAGAGCAAATTACCGAACTGGAAAAACCTCGATCCGGACGTGCTGAAGCTGGTGGCGAAGCACGATCCGGAGAATAAATACGCGATGCCTTACCTGTGGGCGACCACCGGTATTGGCTATAACGTGGATAAAGTCAAAGCGGCGCTGGGCCCGGACGTCAAGCTGGACAGCTGGGACGTGGTGCTGAAGCCGGAAAACCTCGAGAAGCTGAAAAGCTGCGGCGTCTCTTTCCTCGATGCGCCGGAAGAGATTTTCGCCACCGTGCTTAACTATCTCGGCAAAGATCCTAACAGCAGCAAGGCCGACGACTACACCGGTCCGGCAACCGACCTGCTCCTGAAGCTGCGTCCGAATATTCGCTACTTCCACTCCTCTCAGTACATCAACGACCTGGCTAACGGGGATATCTGCGTGGCCATCGGCTGGGCGGGCGATGTCTGGCAGGCGGCGAACCGCGCGAAAGAGGCCAAAAACGGCGTAAATGTTTCCTACTTCATTCCGAAGGAGGGGGCGCTGGCGTTCTTCGACGTCTTCGCGATGCCGGCTGATGCGAAAAATAAAGAGGAAGCGTATCAATTCCTCAACTACCTGATGCGTCCGGAGGTGATTGCCCACATCAGCGACCATGTCTACTACGCCAACGGTAACAAGGCCTCCGTGCCGCTGGTGAGCGAAGAAATCCGCAATAATCCGGCGATCTACCCGCCAGCCGATGTGTTTGCCAAGCTCTTCACCCTGAAAGTGCAGGAACCGAAAATTGACCGTGTGCGTACCCGCGCGTGGACCAAGGTGAAAAGCGGTAAGTAACGGCGTTTGATATCGTTGCCCGGTGGCGCTGTCGCTTACCGGGCCGACAGATCCCGTAGGCCGGGCAAGCGTTAGCGCCGCCCGGCGATGCGCACCCTGACGGTGCGTTTGCACCAGTGTTGATCTATGCCGGAGAGCACCCCGTGAATGACGCTATCCCCCGCCCGCAGGCGAAAGTCCGTAAAGCGCTGACCCCGCTTCTTGAAATTCGTAACCTCACCAAATCCTTCGACGGCCAGCATGCCGTGGACGATGTCAGCCTGACGATCTACAAAGGTGAAATTTTTGCTTTGCTCGGCGCATCGGGCTGCGGCAAATCAACACTGCTGCGTATGCTGGCAGGCTTTGAACAGCCTACCGCCGGGCAGATCGTGCTGGATGGGGTAGACCTCTCCAGCGTGCCGCCGTACCAGCGGCCCATAAACATGATGTTCCAGTCCTATGCCCTGTTCCCGCACATGACCGTTGAGCAGAACATCGCCTTCGGCCTGAAGCAGGACAAACTGCCGAAAGCCGAAATCACCGCGCGCGTGGCAGAGATGCTGAGCCTGGTGCATATGCAGGAGTTTGCGAAGCGTAAGCCGCATCAGCTTTCCGGCGGCCAGCGTCAGCGCGTGGCGCTGGCAAGAAGTCTGGCGAAGCGACCAAAATTATTACTGCTCGACGAGCCGATGGGCGCGCTGGATAAAAAGCTGCGCGACCGGATGCAGCTGGAAGTGGTGGATATCCTCGAGCGCGTGGGGGTGACCTGCGTGATGGTGACCCACGATCAGGAAGAGGCGATGACCATGGCCGGGCGCATTGCGATCATGAATCGCGGTAAGTTCGTGCAGATCGGCGAGCCGGAAGAGATCTATGAACACCCGACAACCCGCTACAGCGCGGAGTTCATCGGCTCGGTGAACGTCTTCGAAGGGCTACTGAAGGAACGCCAGGACGACGGTCTGGTGATTGAATCGCCGGGGCTGGTGCACCCGCTGAAGGTTGATTCTGATAACTCCGTGGTGGACAACGTGCCGGTTTACGTTGCCCTGCGCCCGGAAAAAATCATGCTTTGCGATGAGCCGCCCGCCGATGGCTATAACTTTGCCGTGGGCGAAGTGGTGCACATTGCCTATCTCGGCGATCTGTCGATTTACCATGTGCGCGTGAAAAGCGGCCAGATGCTCAGCGCCCAGTTACAGAACGAACACCGGTATCGCAAGGGACAGCCAACCTGGGGCGACGAAGTGAGCCTCTGCTGGGATGCGGACAGTTGCGTAGTCCTGACGGTATAAGGAGCGGTCATGAGCACACTTGAACCTCCAGCCCGCGTCAAAAAACCGGGCGGTTTCGCGCTCTGGCTGGCGCGCATGCAGATGGCGCATGGCCGCAAGCTGGTCATCGCCATGCCCTATATCTGGCTGATCCTGCTGTTTCTGCTGCCGTTCCTGATCGTCTTTAAGATCAGCCTGGCGGAGATGGCGCGGGCGATCCCACCGTATACCGATCTGTGGGAGTGGGCCGACGGGCAGCTGACGCTGACCTTAAACCTCGGTAATTTCCTGCAACTGACCGACGATCCGCTCTATTTCGAAGCCTATTTGCAGTCGTTACAGGTTGCGGCCATTTCTACGATTTGCTGCTTGTTGATGGGCTACCCGCTGGCGTGGGCAGTGGCGCACAGCAAGCCGTCGACGCGAAATATTTTACTGCTGTTGGTCATTTTACCGTCGTGGACGTCGTTCCTGATCCGCGTGTACGCGTGGATGGGGATCCTGAAGAATAACGGCATACTGAATAATTTCCTGCTGTGGCTTGGGGTCATCGACCAGCCGCTGACGATCCTGCACACCAACCTTGCGGTGTATATCGGGATTGTCTATGCCTATCTGCCGTTTATGGTGCTGCCGATCTATACGGCGCTGACGCGAATCGATTACTCGCTGGTGGAAGCCTCGCTGGATCTCGGCGCACGCCCGTTGAAGACTTTCTTCAGCGTCATTGTGCCGCTCACCAAAGGCGGGATCATCGCCGGATCGATGCTGGTGTTTATCCCGGCGGTCGGGGAGTTTGTGATCCCGGAACTGCTCGGCGGCCCGGACAGTATCATGATTGGCCGCGTGCTGTGGCAGGAGTTCTTCAATAACCGCGACTGGCCGGTGGCCTCGGCGGTGGCGATCGTCATGTTACTGCTGCTGATCGTGCCGATCATGTGGTTCCACAAACATCAGCAGAAACAGATGGGAGACCACGGATGAACAACTTACCGGTAGTACGCTCCCCGTGGCGAATTGCGATCCTGATTATCGGCTTTACCTTCCTGTATGCGCCAATGCTGATGCTGGTGATCTACTCGTTCAACAGCTCTAAGCTGGTCACCGTCTGGGCGGGCTGGTCCACGCGCTGGTACAGCGAGCTGTTCCATGATGATGCGATGATGAGCGCGGTGGGGCTGAGCCTGACCATTGCGGCGCTGGCGGCGACGATGGCCTGCGTGCTGGGCACTATCGCCGCGCTGGTGATGGTGCGCTTTGGCCGTTTCCGCGGGGCGAATGGTTTCGCGTTTATGATCACCGCCCCGCTGGTTATGCCGGACGTCATCACCGGCCTGTCGCTACTGCTGCTGTTTGTCGCGCTGGCGCACGCCATCGGCTGGCCAGCGGATCGCGGGATGCTCACCATCTGGCTGGCACATGTCACCTTCTGTACGGCGTATGTGGCGGTGGTGATCTCCTCGCGACTGCGCGAGCTGGATCGCTCCATTGAAGAGGCGGCGATGGATCTCGGCGCAACGCCGCTGAAGGTCTTTTTCATCATCACGCTGCCGATGATTATGCCGGCGGTGATCTCCGGCTGGCTGCTGGCGTTCACGCTCTCGCTCGACGATCTGGTTATCGCCAGCTTTGTGTCGGGGCCGGGCGCGACGACGCTGCCGATGCTGGTCTTCTCCAGCGTGCGGATGGGGGTGAATCCGGAGATCAACGCCCTGGCGTCCATCATCCTTGGCGTGGTCGGAATTGTCGGATTTATCGCCTGGTATTTGATGGCGCGCGCGGAAAAACAGCGTGTGCGCGATATCCAGCGTGCAAGACGCGGCTGAAGGAATTACTATTTCCAATGATGTGCCGCGTATGACGCGGCACTGTTTTTCAGGGAAGTAAAAACATTGGGATTCTTACAAAAAACACGTCATTCGCACGCTCGTCCGAACGTCCCTGCACTGGTGCAGGTGGCGGCGCTCGCCATTATTATGATCCGCTGCCTGGATGTGCTGATGATAATGAACACGCTGGGTCCGCGCGGAATGGGGGAATTTATTCACCGCAGCGCGCAGACGTGGAATCTGACGCTGGTGTTTCTCAGCAGCCTGATGCTGGTGTTTATTGAGATCTACTGTGCGTTCTCGCTGGTGAAAGGACGTAACTGGGCGCGCTGGGTGTATCTGCTTACGCAGATCACCGCCGCAGGCTACCTGTGGGCCGCCTCGCTGGGCTATGGCTATCCGGAGCTGTTCAGCATACCCGGTGAGTCGCGACGCGAGATTTTCCATTCACTGGTGATGCAAAAACTGCCGGATATGCTGGTGCTCTGCCTGCTTTATCTCCCGGCTTCCAGTCGGCGGTTCTTCCGCCTGCAATAATGTGTATAATCGCAGCCCTCGTGTTTCTTAAGGTTTTCATATGCAGTGCGCACTCTATGACGCCGGACGCTGCCGCTCCTGTCAGTGGATAGAACAGCCGGTCTCTCAACAACTCACCGCCAAAATGGCCGACCTGCAACAGCTGCTGACAGCACATGCGGTGGGCGAGTGGTGCGCACCCGTAAGTGGCCCGGAACAGGGCTTTCGCAATAAAGCCAAAATGGTGGTCAGCGGCAGCGTTGAAAAGCCGCTGCTGGGGATGCTGCACCGCGACGGCACCCCGGAAGATTTAACCGACTGCCCGCTATATCCCGCCTCGTTTGAGCCGGTGTTTAGCGCGCTGAAACCGTTTATCGCCCGGGCGGGGTTAACGCCCTATAACGTTGCCCGCAGGCGCGGCGAGCTGAAATACCTTTTGCTGACCGAAAGCCAGATCGACGGCGGGATGATGCTGCGCTTTGTGCTGCGTTCGGAAAACAAGCTGGAGCAGCTGCGCGCGGCGCTTCCGGGGTTGCAGGAACAGCTTCCGCAGCTCAAGGTTATCACCGCGAATATTCAGCCGGTGCATATGGCGATCATGGAAGGTGAGAAAGAGATTTTCTTCACCGAACAGCATGCGCTGGCGGAGAGCTTTAACGGCGTGCCGCTGTGGATCCGTCCGCAAAGCTTCTTTCAAACTAACCCCACCGTCGCCAGCGCGCTGTATGCCACCGCGCGCGACTGGGTGCGTGCGTTACAGGTTCATCACATGTGGGATCTGTTCTGCGGCGTCGGCGGCTTTGGCCTGCACTGTGCCACGCCAGACATGCAGCTCACCGGAATTGAGATCTCCGCCGAAGCGATTGCCTGCGCGAAGCAGTCCGCCGCAGAGCTGGGGCTGACGAATCTGCACTTCCAGGCGCTGGACTCGACCCGGTTCGCCACCGGACAGGGCAACGTGCCGGAGCTGGTGCTGGTGAACCCGCCGCGCCGGGGTATCGGCCAGGCGCTCTGCGACTACCTGAGCCAGATGGCGCCGGAGTACATTGTCTACTCCAGCTGTAACGCGCAGACCATGGCGAAGGATATCGCTCATCTACCGGGCTACCGCATTGAACGCGTGCAGCTTTTCGATATGTTCCCGCATACCGCCCATTATGAAGTGCTGACGTTGTTGGTGAAAACGCGCTAATCCTCAACATCGCCCGGTGGCGCTGCGCTTACCGGGCCTACGATCCGGAGTAGGCCGGGTAAGGCGTAGCCGCCACCCGGCTTTGTTTGCTCAACCCAGTAATGCGACTCCCGTCTCTGTTTTAAGCCAGCGTGGCGCTTTCAACTGGTCGGCAAAATAGCCTGTCAGCTCACGTTGTTAACCAAAGCGCAGGCCGGGTAAGGCGAAGCCGTCACCCGGCATAAACCCCGCACAATGTTCAACAAAATGTGAACTCTTCCCCCGCTCGAAATCAGGTAAGCTTACGTCATAACAAATGATTGAAGGCTTACCCATGAAGCAGATCCTGCTGGTAGAAGATGACCACGATATCGCGGCACTCCTGCGTCTTAACCTGGAAGATGAAGGCTATGCCATTACCCACGAGCCCGACGGGGGCAACGCCTTACAGCGTCTTGAAACACAGCCGTGGGACGCGGTGATCCTCGATCTGATGCTGCCGAATGTCGATGGTCTGGAGATTTGCCGCCGTATCCGCCAGATGACCCGCTACCTGCCCATTATCATCATTAGCGCCCGCAGCAGTGAAACTGACCGTATTACCGGCCTGGAAACCGGGGCGGATGATTATCTGGCAAAACCTTTCTCGGTGCAGGAGCTGATTGCCCGCATTAAGGCGCTGTTTCGCCGTCAGCAGGCGATGGGCCAGGCGCAGACGGACGGCATTATTCAGGCGCACGGACTGACTATCGATCCGCTGGCGCGCACCGTGCGCCTTAACGGCCAACACGTCGATCTCACCCCGCGCGAATTTGAACTGCTCTATTTCTTTGCCCGCCATCCCGGAGAGGTCTTTTCGCGGCTGGCACTGCTGGAGCAGGTATGGGGGTATCAGCACGAAGGCTACGAACACACCGTCAATACCCACATTAACCGCCTGCGCATTAAAATAGAGAAAGATGCCGCCGAGCCGGAGATCGTTCGCACCGTCTGGGGCAAAGGCTACAAATTTGCGGAGCAGAATCATGATGCGTCGCTTTAGCCTGAGCCAGCGCCTGACGCTGCTGTTTACGGCGTTACTGCTGCTCTGCGCCACCGTCGCCTGTGCGGTGCAGCTCTACAGTAGCATGCAGTACGGCAATGCGATGGTGCAGCGGCTCTCCGGCGGGCTGGCGCAGCAGATTGTGCAGCGGGAAGCGATTGTGGATGCGCAGGGCAGGGTGGATCGCAGCGCCTTAAAACCGCTGTTCGACCGGCTGATGACCTTTAATCCGAGCGTCGAGCTGTATGTTGTCTCGCCAAATGGCGATATCCTGGCCGATGCCGCCCCGCCAGGGCACATTCAGCGGCAAAAAATTGACCTCGTGCCGATACAGAATTTCCTCAGCGGGACGGTGATGCCGGTGTTTGGCGACGATCCCCGAAGCCAGAATAAGAAAGTCTTCAGCGCCACCCCGCTGCGGCAGGACGGTGAGCTGAAGGGGTATCTGTACATTATTTTGCAGGGGGAGGAGTCCAACGCGCTGGCGGAGATGGCCTGGCACAAAGCGCTCTGGAGTACGGCGCTGTGGTCGATGCTGCTGGTGGCGCTGTTTGGTCTGCTGGCGGGGTTGCTGCTCTGGTACTGGGTGACGCGCCCGGTTAAAGAGCTCACGCTGGACGTGGCCGGGCTGGAGCAGGACAGCATCAGCGCGATTAAGCAGCTGGCGGCCCAGCCGCTTGAGCCTGCCGGCCAGGATGAAGTGGCGATCCTGCGCAATACCTTTATCGAGCTGGCGCGCAAAATCACCTCTCAGTGGGATCGGCTGGCCGACAGCGACCGCCAGCGCCGGGAGTTTATCGCCAACATTTCGCACGACTTACGCACCCCGCTGACGTCGCTGCTGGGTTATCTGGAAACGCTGTCGCTGAAATCCGCAACGCTGTCGCCGCAGGAGCATCAGCAGTACCTCGCTACCGCGCTGCGTCAGGGGCAAAAGGTACGCCATCTGTCGCAGCAGCTGTTCGAGCTGGCGCGTCTTGAGCACGGCGGCATCAAGCCCCAGCGCGAGCGTTTTGCCATGGCTGAACTGATTTCCGACGTGGCGCAAAAGTTTGAACTCGCTGCCCGCACGCGTGAGTTAAATCTGCACATTGACGTCCCGGGTCCGCTGCCGCAGGTGTTGGCCGATGTTTCCATGATTGAACGGGTGGTGACGAATCTGCTGGATAATGCGATACGCCATACCCCAGCAGGTGGAGACATTCGTCTGGCGGTGTGGCAGGAGAACGACCGGTTACAGGTTGAAGTGGCCGACAGCGGAACGGGTGTTGATGCCGCATTACGGGACGATCTGTTCCAGCGTCCGTCAGCGTTAAATCCACAGGCCTCGCGGGAGCACCGGGGCGGGTTAGGGCTGTTAATCGTGAAAAGAATGCTGGAGCTGCACGGCGGGGGGATCAGGCTGATGGAGTCCGTGAGCGGGGCACGGTTCAGGTTCTTTGTGCCGCTTTAAGAAATTGCCGGGTGGCGGCTTCGCCTTACCCGGCCTACAGACCACCCCCGTAGGCCAGGTCACCCGGCAAAAAAGGTTATTGCGGGAACCACTGCTCGCTGATTTTCTGGTATGTGCCGTCAGCTTTGATCGCTTTCAGCGCGCCGTTCAGTTTCTCAAGCAGAGCCTTGTTATCCGGACGCACGGCAATACCGAGGCCAGTGCCGAAATACTGCGGATCGGTCACTTTCTCCGTCGCTGTACCCAGCTGCGGGTTGGTTTTCAGCCACTCATTCACGACCGCGGTGTCGCCAAATACGCCATCAATACGGCCATTTTTCAGGTCGATAATGGCGTTCTGGTAGCTGTCGTAGGCCACGGTTTTCACTTCAGGATGCTTGTCCTGGAGGTATTTCTGGTGCGTGGTGCCGTTCTCCATGCCGATGCGCTTGCCTTTCAGCTCGTCGAAAGATTTATAAGCCCCTTTCTTCGCAATCACCACCGCAGAGTTCGCGTAGTACGGGTCGGTGAACGCGACCTGCTTGCTGCGCTCTGGCGTGATGTCCATGCCGGAGATCACCGCGTCGTACTTTTTAAATTTCAGGGACGGGATCAGGCTGTCAAATGCGTGGTTAGTAAAGGTGCAGTCGGCCTGCATCTGCTTGCACAGCGCTTTCGCCAGGTCGATGTCGAAGCCGACGATCTGGTTGCTGGCATCCAGCGATTCAAACGGCGGATAGGTGGCAGAAACGCCGAAATTGATTTTATCGGCGGCGGATGCGCCAGCGGCGAAGGTTGCGAGTAATGCGGCCAGAACTAACTTTTTCATTGTAATGCTCCCGTCTGTCAATCTTGTCATTATGCGCCGTGTCTGCGGCATGGATGTACAATGCCACTCAATGAATTTATATGCAATAAATATGATTAAATATTATTTAATGCATAAAAAAATGCGGGTAACCCATCAGGTTACCCGCACTACGAAAACAGCTTTATGCATTAAGTCGATTAATTTCTGCGCTCAAACGCCAGCGCCTTACGCTCGATAAGACGCATCATCAGGGTCAGCAGACCGTTGACCACCAGATAGACCAGACCCGCCGCACCGAACACCATCACGTCGTAGGTGCGTCCGTACAGCAGCTGTCCGTGGCCCATCACTTCCATCAGGGTGATGGTGTAGGCCAGAGAGGTACTTTTGAACACCAGCACGACTTCGTTGGAATAGGAAGAGAGGGCGCGCTTAAAGGCATAAGGCAGCAGGATCGCCAGCGTATCCTTCTTGCTCATGCCCAGCGCCCCGCAGGACTGCCACTGGCCTTCCGGGATCGCGCGAATGGCGCCGTAGAACAGCTGCGTGGTATAGGCCGCGCTGTTCAGGGAGAGGGCAATCAGGGCGCAGAGCCATGGCTCAGAGAGCAGATGCCAGATAACCGGATATTCCTGTAACGACGGGAACTGGCCCGGGCCGTAGTAAATCAGGAAGATCTGCACCAGCAGCGGCGTTCCGGTGAAGAGCGTAATGTAGCCACGTACAATCCACACCAGCACCGGCGTTTTCAGCGTCAGGACGATGGTGAAGATCAGCGCCAGGATCAGCGCCACGATGATAGACGCGACGGTCAGCGTCAGGCTGGTGTGCAGCCCTTTCATCAGTTCGGGTAAATAATCCAGCATCAGCCTGGTCTCCGTTCAAAACGCGTTGCGCGCAGATCAATACGCTTCAGAACGTACTGGCTCAGCAACGTGATCACCAGGTAGATAGCCGCCGCGACGATGTACCAGGTAAACGGCTCCTGCGTACGGGTGGCGATACTTTTTGTTTGCAACATCAAATCGTTCACGCTGATCAGGCTCACCAGCGCGGTATCTTTCAGCAGTACCAGCCACTGGTTACCCAGCCCTGGCAGGGCATGACGCCACATCTGCGGCATCACCAGGCGGAAGAAGATCGCCGCTTTCGACAGACCCAGCGCCTGGCCGGATTCCCATTGACCCTGCGGTACCGCTTTCAGCGCGCCGCGCAGCGTTTGTGACGCATAGGCCGAATAGAGCAGGGAGAGCGCAATCACGCCGCACAGGAACGGGCTGACGTCGAAGTTCTCAATCTGCATCTGCACCGGGATCTGCGCAAAGCCGAGATTAATCGTGAAGCCGTCCGACAGCGTTAACAGCAGCTGTGAGGAGCCGAAATAGATAAACAGGACCACCAGAATTTCCGGCAGTCCACGCAGCACAGTCACCAGCGCTGAACCGAGCCATGCGACAGGGCGCCACTTAACGGACTCCCACACCGCAAAGAACATCGCCAGTACGAGGCCGATAATCAGTGCACAAACGGCAAGGCCGACGGTCATCCCGGCGGCGCTTGCTAAAGGAAAAATTTCATTCATCAGGAATTACTTCTGGAACCATTTTTTGTAGATGGTTTCGTAGGTGCCGTCTTTCTTCACTTTTTCCAGCGCAGCGTTGAATTTCTGCTGCAACTCGGTATTGCCCTGACGTACGGCAATACCCAGACCTGTACCGAAGTAGTCTTTATCGGTCACCTTGTCACCCACGGCGGCCAGCTTGTCGTTCGCTTTCAGCCATTCGGTCACAACAGCCGTGTCCCCGAACACCGCATCGATACGACCGTTTTGCAGGTCCAGCTTCGCATTCTGGTAGCTGTCATACGGCACGGTGGTGATTTCCGGATGCTTATCCATGATGAATTTCTGGTGCGTGGTGCCGTTCTGCACGCCGACTTTCTTGCCTTTCAGCAGGTCAGCGGAGGCGTATTTACCTTTCTGACCGATGAACAGGGCCGAGTTGTCATAGTAAGGGGTGGTGAACAGAACCTGCTTTTCACGCTCCGGAGTGATGTCCATTCCGGCCATTACGGCATCGATACGGCGGAACTTCAGGCTTGGGATCAGGCTGTCGAACGCCTGGTTGCTGAAGGTACAGGTCGCGTCGATCTCTTTACACAGGGCGTTTGCCAGGTCCACGTCGAAGCCAACAATCTTGTTGTTCGCATCAATGGATTCAAACGGAGGGTAGGACGCTTCAGTGGCGAAACGGATGGTCTGGGCTGCGGTAGCGGAAAGGCTGACGCTAGCAAGCAGCGCGGCAATCAATACTTTTTTCATTATAATTTTCCTAACACATTAGTGTGATAAGTAGTTTTTGAAGGCATCGGTTTGCGGGTTAGTGAAGCAGCTCGCGTCACCCTGCTCAACGATATACCCGTTTTCCATATAAACCACGCGGCTGGCGGTTTTGCGCGCCACTTCCACCTCGTGGGTCACGATGACCTGGGTAATGTTGGTTTCCGCCAGCTCACGAATAATGCTCACGATCTGGGCGGTAATTTCCGGGTCCAGCGCCGCGGTTGGCTCGTCAAACAGCAGCACTGCCGGCTCCATCATCAGCGCACGGGCGATCGCCACACGCTGTTGCTGACCACCAGAGAGGTGTAAAGGATACCGGTCGCTGTACGGTTTCAGACGCAGACGTTCCAGCAGCTTTTCCGCACGCGCCATCGCCTGGTCTTTGCTTAAGCCAAGCACGCGGCACGGGGCTTCAATCAGGTTTTGCACCACCGTCAGATGCGGCCAGAGATTGTATTGCTGGAAAACCATGCCCACGTTTTGACGCAGTTCACGAATCGCTTTATCAGACGGGGTTTTCGCGAAGTCAAAATGGTTACCGGCGATGGCCAGCGTCCCCGAACGGGGCATTTCAAGCAGATTAAGAACTCGCAGAAGGGAGCTTTTTCCCGCGCCGCTTGGGCCGAGCAAAACCAGCGTTTCGCCCTCCGGGCAACTCAGCGTAATGTCGAACAGCGCCTGGTGTGCGCCGTAGAAGCAGTTAATGCCGTTTAGTTTAATACTCATCGGGGCAGTCTTTACTCATCCAGGCAATCTATAGCAATTGAGGCCGCAGATAGTACCGTTGACAGAATAGTTATGCAATATTTCTGCGTTAAAAGTTAAATATAACCCGTGTTTCCTCTTAAACATAGCACAAAATAGCGACGGGAAAGGGGGGCGAGTATAAATGTCGGCATTCCGCAGGAAATGCCGGACATTTTACGGGGTTAACGTTTATTGAACGGAGGCGTTAGCGGTTCACGATCGACTGGCGAAGGGTGCCCGCCGGGGCATGAACGCTGCCGCCAATGTAGCGCACATCGTCTATTGCCCAGCACTGGCCTTCACGGATCATCAGCACCTCATCCTGCCAGGTTTGCGTCCCCTGGGTGAGCTTCACGCGCAGGGGAATATTGCGTGCGTCGGTATTCGGTATGGTGGACGCGCTGGCAACGTCGGCGCTGTCCGGCAGCGTGGCGCGGCTGGAGAACGGATCGGATGACAGCAGGGCGTTGTGCTGCGGATCGCGCGAAGCGTCGGTGAGCAGTTTCGCCAGATTATCGCTCAGGTACGGGCGCAGGGCGGTCAGGTCATTACCGTGATGCTGAATACGGTAATCATAAAATTGTTGCGCCACGGCATCCGGGCCACCCTCAATACAAGGGCCGCTGCGGGTTCCGATATCCTTAAAGGCTGGCGTGACCGGCGTTGTGCAGGCGCTGAGCACCAGCGCGCATGGCACTAAAAGCGTTAAAGCAGAGTAGCGCATGTTGATTTCCTTATTTATTAACTATCCTTTCAATCATAGCGTAACGAACCGATAATGCTGTCGCTAACGCATTGAACGCTAAAGAAGGAGAGAAAGTATGCAATTTTCAACAACGCCAACCCTGGAAGGTCAACCGATTACCGAGTACTGCGGCGTGGTCACCGGTGAGGCGATTCTGGGCGCAAACATTTTCCGCGATTTCTTTGCCGGCATTCGGGATATCGTCGGGGGTCGTTCCGGCGCGTACGAGAAAGAGCTGCGTAAGGCGCGCGAGATTGCTTTTAAGGAGCTGGGCGAGCAGGCCAAAGCGCTGGGCGCGGATGCGGTGGTGGGCATTGATATCGACTACGAAACGGTCGGGAAAGATGCCAGCATGCTGATGGTGAGCGTAAGCGGTACGGCGGTGAAAACCCGTCGATGAAGCGTTCGCTCTCAACCCTCCTGCTGGCGATGTTGCTGGCAGGATGCGCCTCGGAAGAGGGCATTGTTGATAAAGGCGCGTACGAGCTGGATACGCGCCATCAGGCGCAGGCGGCCTACCCGCGTATAAAGGTGCTGGTTATTCACTACACCGCCGATGATTTCGACACCTCGCTTGCGACCCTGACCGATAAAAACGTCAGCTCTCACTATCTCATCCCCGCAAAGCCGCCAGCTCCGCAGGGCAAACCGCGTATCTGGCAGCTGGTCCCGGAGAGCGAACTGGCCTGGCATGCGGGCATCAGCTTCTGGCGTGGCACCAACCGCATAAATGATACCTCCGTCGGCATTGAGCTGGAAAACCGCGGCTGGCGGAAAACCGGTGACGTGAAAACCTTTA
The DNA here is from genome assembly GCF_019056635.1 of Enterobacter cloacae complex sp. ECL72. Lineage (NCBI taxonomy): Bacteria > Pseudomonadati > Pseudomonadota > Gammaproteobacteria > Enterobacterales > Enterobacteriaceae > Enterobacter > Enterobacter cloacae complex sp. ECL72. The sequence continues at coordinate 1,029,955 of NZ_CP077659.1, forward strand.
CCCCCTTCGAACCGGGGCAAATTGCGGCGCTGATCCCGCTTGCCAGAGACATCATCGCCCGCTACGACATTAAACCGCAGAACGTGGTGGCACACTCGGATATCGCCCCGCAGCGTAAAGACGATCCTGGGCCACTGTTTCCTTGGCGCGAACTGGCGCAGCAGGGTATCGGAGCCTGGCCCGATCCGGGGCGCGTGAATTTTTATATCAACGGGCGACCGCATTATCAGCAGGTTGATACCGCAGCACTGCTCGATTTGCTGGCGCGCTACGGTTACGAAGTGCCAGAAAACAGTACGCCCGAACAGCAAAAACGCATCATCATGGTTTTCCAGATGCATTTCCGTCCGCAGTTATGGAATGGCGTAGCGGATGTGGAAACCATGGCGATTGCCGAAGCACTTTTAGAGAAATACGGGCAGGGGTAAACCTTCGGACTACCCCCGAATGAGTATATTTTCGTAAGTTTCTATCAGATTAATCCTAAGTACAAACTCATTTCATTTTTAGTTAATTGACTTAAAATTATCCGGATTTAAGATGGACACATAGCGCGCTAAGTAATTTGGCGAATTAATAAAAAGCTTCACTCTTTTTTTGTTTATTCTTGACGTTTTCATCAGGAAAAATATTTATGGCTCGGTAACAACACCGTGGCCATGCTTTTTAAAAATCACATCTTGAATCGGGTATAACAATGTTAAGCATCTATGGAAAAAAATTACGTCCGCAACATGAAATGGAAAAGATCATTTCTGCAACCTCAGGCGTTGAAGAAAGAACGTTAAAAAAATGGCAGAAAATTTCCACCTCTGATTCCGGCTATATTCATATTATCGTCAGCGGTGAAGTCGAATTTCGACGTGAATCTGACGAACTGTGCATGTTCACCGTCACCGGGCAATGCATTTTCGGCCTGTCGTCAATGTATTACAACGCCACCCATATGTACGGCCTTGTTCGGACGAATACGGTTGTTCGCTCGATCAAGAAAGAGGTCTTCGCCCAGCTGATGACCGAAAAAAATCTGTGGCCAGAACTGACCAAAGTCCTTTCCTGGTACATCTGCATGCTGAGCAAACGTGATGATGTTCTGGTTGCCCGCAGTGCGTATTCCGTTGTCCGCGAATTTTTATATGAGATTAACGACCTGATTGTTCAACAACAGCGTGATATTAACGTTTATGATTACATTCAGGAATACACTAACCTGGCACGTAGCACTATTATTAAAATCCTCTCCGATCTGAAAAAGGGTCAATATATTGTGGTGGAAAAAGGTCGACTGCTTAACCTTACCGCACTGCCTGAAAAATATTAATACCTGCTCCCGCCGTCTCCTTTTTCACTGAAAGGAGAACGGCTATTTCCACTGTTTTTTACACTGGCTTGTGAATTATCCTGCGTTTCGTCAACCGGCGGCTCGGGAATTTTTCCTTGAGAATAATCCTGCTCCTGCTCTTTTAGCGCCTGCTTAAATAATTCCGTTAATGATGACTCTTCACTGCCCGTGCTGGCGGGAGCGTTATCGTGCTCATGCGCTTCGGTCCCGGGTAAGGTATCCCGTGAGGCGTCGTGTGGCACCGCGCCGTCGGGCGCCTGCTGCCAGTCGCCATCATCACTGTTGATCGGCAGATCCTGCATCGATGGAACATCAACTGGCACTGGCGCAGCTTTAGGCTGCGGATGCGGGAACGGTTTACTCACGTACACGTAATGCATATCCGAAAGCTGCGTTTCCGGTTTCGCAACGCTGGCGTTGACCGGTTCAGGCGCCGGGTGGCGTAGGTTCCAGTAGACGTGCATATACAGGCCGACAACCAGCATGGCGCAAAGCCCGACCAGCCATAACACTGTTTTGCCGAATACGTTTTTAAGGCTGGGGAGACGGTACGAAAACCAGACCGCTTCCCCGGTTGTATAGCTGCGCTGGGCCGCAAGACAGATGGTCGACATTAGGCTTTCTTCTCCTGCATTTTCGCGTCCGGGGTGGTGCGGGTGGTCTGAATCAGTACGCCCGGCGTGCTGTTGGTCACGCGCATCAGCTGCATCAGCGTATCTTCACCGGGGATACCATCCACGTGCAGATGCATTTTTTGCTGGAACTCGCGGGTGCGTTTCATCATCTCTGTGGTCCAGATCCGGGCATGCGTTTCGGGCTGGCTCAGCGCCAGGCTTAATTGCTGATCCAGCCAGGCCATATCTTTGCTGTCGCTGGCCGCGCCGATCGCGTCTTTACCTTCCGGTGTCAGGCGGTGCAGCTGGGTGAAGTTGCCGGTCGCGTGCCGGTTAAACCAGCTGCGGCTCACCTGCCAGGTCCGGTTATTCATTAACAGGTCAATGGACGTGTCCCCGACCCTGGCGACCACCGCATAGTTAAGATGGCCGCTGGTTTTCAGTTCACTGACCCACGGATACCCTTCCTGCGCCAGCGTCTCCGGCGACGCGTTCCCCTGTTTACACATCAGGTTCACTTTGGCGGCGTTCTGGCACAGCGCATCTTCGGCCGAGGCGTCATACCCCCACATGAGATACAACTGATGCATCGCATCCGGCTGATTAACTATTTCGTTGTCGATAACCGGCACTACGGGCGCTTCGACTTTTAGCGATTGCTGTTTCCAGCTGACGGGCACCGGCAGCTGGATCGGCAGGCGTGCGCCGATCGATGAGGTCAAATACCAGCCGCAGGCGGCAAACAGCACGGATGCAAACAGCCCCACGGTCGCCAGGCGCTTACCGTGTTTTTGGGCGGGCAGGATCTCTCCCGCCGCCAGACGTAAATGACGTGGGCTGACCTGCGCCGCGCGTTCCGTCCAGGCGGCGAGCATTGACAGGTGCGCCAGCGCGTTCAGTTTGCTGATGTTGCCTTTGGTTAGCGTGTGCATTTTGCGCACGCGGGCAGGCGGCAACGGCGAGTTTTCGCAGCCGTGTTCTTCGCACTGGGCCTGAACATAGCTCAGGTATTCGCGGCAGGTCAGGGGGCGCAGGGCATGATGCGTGTGCGTATATTCGCGCATTTCAGGTTGCTTTAGCAGGATCTCCTGATCCGCAGTACCCGTCAGTACCACGGCGAGCCGGAAGTTCAGCTCCTGGGCGCGCGTGAGCAGCGTTCCCAGGACTTCACGGCAGCTCTCCTTCATGGCTTCGGCATGGGCGATCGTCAGCACTCTGGATTTTGCTTTCCCCTCCTGCCACTGGCGCAGGACGGCATCCACTGCCTGCATGCGATCTTTAATCGCTTTCGTTCCCGGGTTGAGTTTGTACAGCAGGCTACTGGCACTCAGTTTGGGAAACGCGTTGATGGCAAGAACGGTATTGTTGCTGGCTTTAAGCGCGTCGATGAACTGACCCAGAAGCGGAGCGTCGTCGCAAAAAAGCCCGATAATTCCCGCCAGCTGGGTTTTCTCTTTCAGCAGGTTGAACACGTCCTGATGATAAGGCACCAGAAAATCACCGGATAAACGGGTGATTGTCCTGAATGGCGGATTTTTAAAATTAAAGTGACTCTGATACATAACGACTTACCGTCTCTGATTAGGAATAGCAACAGCAGCAGAAAGTAAGGTAATGCCCCTGAGCGGTCAATTTGCAGACAGAGTAAAAATATCCAGCCGGCTGCGCCTAACATCTGGAATTTATACGGTCAATATTTTTCTTTATGAAAGTTGGTGGCGAAGTCAGTGGTCGCGTTTGCAACAGCTTATTACTATTTTCCTCCATATTGGCGCAGTATGACGCTGCTTATTTTTGCTTTGCTATAGGCCGGATAAAAAATGAGGTTCTCATTTCTGTCACGGTGGATAACGCCTTGTATTATGTTTTTGCTGCTCATTTTTTGCGGCCAGCAAGGCTATCTCACCTTTAAAGATTATAAAAAAGTTACGAATAAGTTTGCTAATTCTGACCTACAGCCGCTGAAAAAAACGCGCGAAGACAAACCCTTCACGCTTTTTACGGCTGCCGTCCGTCAGGAGAACTTATCGGCTGCGGCAAAACCCCCGCTGGCGGCGGAGATTGAAGGCATTGTGCGCAGTGATGACGCCTGGCTCTCCTTCGCTGTCATCAAAACCCCGGGCGGCCAGCGAAGCTACCGCGAGGGTGAACCGCTCGCCGGGTTTAACGACGCATTTATTCAGGAAATAAACAAAGATAATGTGGTGGTTAATTATGAAGGTGCTACGCAGGTACTGGCGTTAAATAAACCGGACTATTTTAAGGGGGGCGTGGAGAGCGGCCCGGTTACAAAATCGACGAAAGATGCTGGCGCAGAGAGTGTGCATCTTGATGATTATCTGGTGTTAAAACCCATCATTGAAAAAGGCCGACTGGAAGGCTACCGGATAAACCCAAGGAATGCCTCCGCCTTTTACAGTCAGTCAGGTCTGGAAAAAGGCGATGTGGCGATTCAGGTTAACTCTGTCGATATGACCGATGAAGCAAAAGCGAAAAGCATTATTGCCAACTGGTCGAAAATGAAAGAAGCGGAGGTCATCGTACGACGTCACGCTCACCTTGAAAATATTCGGGTTAATGTTCTAAACAATTAATAAGTGTGCAGACATGAAAAAATTTCCCTGGGCATGCGTGGCGCTGACCGCATTGTCGTTATATTCCAGTTCGCTGCTTGCAGCTAACTTTAGCGCAAGTTTTAAAAATACTGATATTCGCGAGTTTATCGATACGGTAGGTCGCAATCTCAACAAAACTATTCTGGTCGATCCGTCCGTCCAGGGAACCGTCTCGGTCAGAACCTACAACGTGCTGACGGAGGATGAGTATTACCAGTTCTTCCTGAGCGTGCTGGATCTCTACGGCCTGTCGGTGATCCCGATGGACAACGGCATGGTCAAAGTGGTGCGCTCAAGCGTGGCGCGTACCGCCGGTGCGCCGCTGGCAGACAGCAAAAACCCGGGCAAAGGTGACGAGATTATCACCCGCGTGGTGCGCATGGAAAACGTACCCGTTCGCGAGCTGGCCCCGCTGCTGCGTCAGCTCAACGATGCCACCGGCATCGGGAATGTGGTCCACTTTGAGCCGTCCAACGTCCTGCTGTTAACCGGTAAAGCCTCGGTGGTGAACCGCCTGGTGGATCTGGTGCAGCGCGTCGATAAAGACGGTATTCAGCGCCGCGAAATCATCCCGCTGCGCTTTGCCTCTGCCAAAGAGCTTTCGGATATGTTGAATAACCTCAACAACGAAGAGCAGAAGGGGCAGAATGCGCCGCAGCTGGCGACCAAGGTGGTGGCGGATGACGAAACCAATAGCCTGGTGATCAGCGGCTCGGAAGATGCGCGGGCGCGTACCCGTTCCCTTATCCATCAGCTGGATCGCGAGCAGAATAACGAGGGGAACACCCGCGTCTTCTACCTCAAATATGCCAGCGCCACCAAAGTGGTACCGGTGCTGACGGGGATTGGCGAGCAGCTGAAAGACAAGCCGGGCGCGGCCAAAGCGAAAACCGCGAGCGCCTCAACCGACCTGAACATTACCGCCGACGAGTCGACCAACTCCCTGGTGATCACCGCGCAGCCTAACGTGATGAACTCCCTGGAGAAGGTGATCGACAAGCTGGATATTCGCCGTCCGCAGGTGCTGGTGGAAGCGATCATTGCCGAAGTGCAGGACGGCAACGGCCTGGATCTTGGCGTGCAGTGGACCAGCAAGCACGGCGGCGTGCAGTTTGGCGCTACCGGCCTGCCAATCAGCCAGATTAAAAATGGCACCATGAAAGGGGCGAGCTTCACGGGCCTTGCGACCGGCTTCTTTAACGGTGATTTCGGTGCGCTGGTGACCGCGCTCTCCACCGACGGTAAAAACGACATCCTCTCCACGCCAAGCGTGGTCACGCTGGATAATAAAGAAGCGTCGTTCAACGTCGGTCAGGATGTGCCGGTGCTTTCCGGTTCGCAAACCACCAGCGGCGACAACGTCTTTAACTCGGTTGAGCGTAAAACCGTGGGGACCAAGCTGAAGATTGTGCCGCAAATCAACGATGGCGACATGATCCACCTGAAGATTGAGCAGGAAGTATCCAGCGTCGACAACAGCGCAACGGAAGATTCCAGCCTCGGCCCAACCTTCAACACGCGCACGATCAATAACGAAGTGATGGTCCACAGTGGCCAGACGGTGGTGCTCGGCGGTCTGATGGAAAATGTGACCAAACAGTCGGTCTCCAAAGTGCCGCTGCTCGGCGATATCCCGCTGGTCGGGCAGCTGTTCCGCTACACCTCGCAGGATACCTCTAAACGCAACCTGATGGTGTTTATTCATACCACCGTCCTGCGTGACGACGACAACTACAGCGCAGCCTCGAAAGAGAAATACGACCAGATCCGGGTGCGCCAGATGCAGCGAGCGGAAGAGAAGAAGCTGGGCATTATTGAACCGACGGACAACGCCGTACTGCCAGCGTTCCCTGCCGCCAGCGCCGCACCCGCGAAAACCTCCGCGGCACGCAATCCGTTTAAAGAGTAAGGCGGAGGGGAAACGTGGACGAACTGACTAAAACCCTGTGTAGCAGCAACTACGCAAAAGATAACGGCGTTCTGCTTTACAACAATGACGTCTATATCCGTGAGGACACCCCGGCATTAGCACTGCTGGAGGTGCGCCGGGTGCTGGGACGCGCATTCGTCCCGATCACCCTGGCGCCGGAAGCGTTTGACGAGATGCTGGCTAAAATCTGGCAGCAGAGCAGCGGCGTGTCGCAGCAGCTGGTGGACGACATGGACGCGGATATCGATCTGATGGCGTTAACCGAGGAGATCCCGGATAACGAAGATCTGCTCGATAACGACGAAAACTCGCCGGTGATCCGCCTGATCAACGCCATTCTCGGCGAGGCGGTGAAGGACGGCGCGTCGGATATTCATATCGAAACCTTCGAGCGCACCCTGAGCATACGCTTTCGCGTTGACGGCGTGCTGCGCCCGGTGCTGCAACCGGCGCGTAAGCTCGCCCCGCTGCTGGTGTCGCGTATCAAGGTGATGTCGAAACTCGACATCGCCGAGAAACGCCTCCCGCAGGATGGCCGTATCTCCCTGCGCATCGGTCGCAAGGCCATCGACGTGCGCGTCTCGACCATTCCGTCCCAGTACGGCGAGCGCGTGGTGATGCGCCTGCTCGATAAAAGCAATCTCAAGCCCGACATCAACAAGCTGGGGCTGATTGATGAAGAGCTGGAGAAGCTGAAAGGGCTGATCGACCGCCCGCACGGGATCATCCTCGTTACCGGCCCGACGGGTTCCGGTAAAAGTACCACGCTGTACGCCATACTCTCGGCGCTGAACGGCCACGAACGCAACATTCTGACCGTGGAAGATCCGATTGAGTACGAGCTGGAAGGGGTGGGGCAGACGCAGGTTAACCCGCGCGTGGACATGACCTTTGCCCGCGGGCTGCGCGCCATTCTGCGTCAGGACCCGGACGTGGTGATGATCGGGGAAATTCGCGACGGTGAGACCGCCCAGATTGCGGTGCAGGCGTCGCTGACCGGTCACCTGGTGATGTCGACGCTGCACACCAACAGTGCCGCAGGGGCGATAACCCGTCTGCGGGATATGGGGCTGGAGTCCTTCTTAATCGGTTCATCGCTGCTCGGTGTCATTGCCCAGCGTCTGGTGCGTCGGCTGTGTACGCACTGCCGGACCACCAGTCCGCTGGACGCCAATGAAAAAGCGCTGTTCAGCTTTATGGCCGCGCCGCCAGACGCGATTTACCGCGCGGTGGGGTGCGAACACTGCCGTCAGAGCGGCTATCAGGGCCGCGCCGGTATCCATGAATTCCTGGTGGTGGACAGCGCCATGCGCCGCGCCATCCATGAAGATAAGGACGAAATGTCCCTCGAAACGCAGCTTTTTAAGCATGCCTACAGCCTGCGTGAAAACGGGCTGCTGAAGGTGATCGGCGGCGTGACGTCTCTGGAAGAGGTCATGCGCGTCACCGCCGAACGTGGGGGGGATGCGTAATGGCTTTCTACGCCTGGACGGCAACGGATGCCGCGGGGAAAACACAGCGCGGGACGTTACAGGCCGAGGGGCAGAAGCAGGTTCGCCAGTGGCTTCGCGAGCAAAAGCTGATGCCCGTCAGCATCACCGAAACCCGCGAAACGGCGGCTGGCGGGAAAGCGAAAACCGGGGTGAAGCTCTCCACTCCGGTGCTGTCGATGTTTACCCGTCAGCTTTCGACGCTGGTCAACGCCGCGCTGCCGCTGGAGAGCGCGCTGAAAGCGATCTCAAAGCAGACGGAAGACAAAAAGCTGGCGGCGATGGTGGTGGAGATCCGCGAGAAGGTGGTGGAAGGCCACACCCTGTTCGATGCCTTCAGCCAGTTTCCGCGCACCTTCGACAAGCTTTACTGCACGCTGGTGATGGCCGGGGAGAAAACCGGTCACCTGGGCGACGTGCTGGAAAAGCTGGCGGAGTACAACGAGCAGCGCCAGAAGATGAAAAGCAAGCTGACGCAGGCAATGGTCTACCCGATAACCCTCACCGTGGTCGCCATCGCGGTCATCAGCATCCTGCTGGTGGCGGTGGTGCCGCAGGTGATCGAGCAGTTTACCCACATGAAGCAGCAGCTGCCGATCACCACCCGGACGCTGATTGCGGTAAGTGATTTCCTGCAAGCCTGGGGCATTTATATTGTGGGCATTCTGGGGGGCGGCTTTATCGGCTTCAAAACCTGGCTGAGGAATGCCAAAAACCGTTTTAGCTGGCACAGCTGGCTGGTGAACGGCTCGCCGATTAAAAAGCTGGTCTGCGCCATCAACAGCGCCCGCTATATCCGTACCCTGAGCATTTTGCAGGCCAGTAGCGTGCCGCTGCTAGAGGGAATGTATATCGCGATGGACGGTATTGAAAACCGCTATGCCCGGCAGGTGCTGGAGCAGGCCGCCGACACCGTGCGTCAGGGGGCGTCGCTGTATGCGGCGCTGGAACAGGCGAAATTATTCCCCCCCACCATGCTGTATATGATTGCCTCCGGTGAAGAGAGCGGGGAATTAGGTAATTTAATGGATCGCGCGGCGGAAAATCAGGAATCGGCCTTACAACATCGAATTACATTAACGCTGTCGGTCTTTGAACCGGCGCTGGTGGTATCCATGGCGACGATTGTTTTATTCATCGTTCTGTCAATATTACAACCGCTTCTGCAACTTAATAATATGGTAGGTTAAATCATGGCTTTAAAACGTAAAAACCTGGCTCGCCAGGCGGGCTTTACATTGCTCGAATTAATGGTGGTCATTGTTATTCTCGGCGTACTGGCGAGTATGGTGGTGCCAAATTTAATGGGCAATAAGGAAAAAGCCGATACGCAAAAAGCAACCAGCGATATTGTCGCGCTCGAAGGCTCGCTGGATATGTACAAGCTGGATAACCACCGCTACCCGACCACAGAGCAGGGTTTGCAGGCGCTGGTGACCAAACCTGAAATCGCGCCAATCCCGAACGGCTACCGCACGGACGGCTATATCCGTCGCCTGCCGCAGGACCCCTGGGGCAATGATTATCTTCTGGTGAGCCCGGGTGAACACGGCGCGGTGGACGTCTTCTCAGCCGGTCCGGACGGCGAAGCCAATACCGCCGATGACATTACCAACTGGTCTCTCGATAAGAAAGAGAAATAATGAAAAATCAACGCGGCTTTACGTTGCTGGAAATTATTCTGGCGCTGGTGATATTTGCCAGTTGCGCCATGATGGTGGTGTCCACCATTCCTTCGCGCAGCGGCGCGGATATATTTGGCCAGCAATTAAAAGCGCTCGTTGATTATGGTTCAGACCGTGCGGTGATGGACGGAAATATTGTCGGGCTGGTGATCGCCACCGATAAATATCAGCTGGTGACGATCGCCGATAAAAAAGGCGAGCGTCACTGGATGCCATTATCTGCCGGACGCATTAACACCAAAGGTGATTTTCCGGAAGAGATGCATGTGTCGCTTTCGCCGCAGCGTCTGGCCGCGACGGTGACCTCCGAGCCGCAGGTGATCTTTTTACCGGACGGTGAAATCAGCCGCTTTACGCTGACGCTGCAAAGTTACGACAAACAGCACCATTTCCGCGTGGTGTCGCACGGTGCGGCGCCGGTATCGGTAGAAAACGATGGCTAACGGCAACAAAAAGCAAAAGGGGATGACGCTGCTGGAGGTGATGGTCGCTCTGGTGATTTTCTCCACCGCCGCGCTGGCACTGATGAACTCGGTCTCCCTGAACGTGCGTTTTACCCATGGCCTGGCCGATACCTTGCAGGCCAGTTGGGTGGCGGAAAACCAGCTGGCGGAGGCACAGCTCACCAGAACTGACTTCCCGGATGCTGAACAGCAGGGGACGGAAATCATGGGCGGGCGCAGCTGGAACTGGCGTAAGCAGCGGGTGAAAACCGCCGACAACGTCTGGGCGAATACCCTACGCGTATATGCGGAAAGCGATGAGAGCCAGCCGGTTATCTCCCTGCGCATCATTCCGCCGGGAGAGAGCAAGTGAAGAAAACGCGACGCCAGCGCGGATTTACCCTGCTGGAGATCATGATTGCGCTGACTATCTTCGCGGTGATCAGCACCCTGGCCTGGCAAATTCTGGACGGCGCGATGCGTACCAGCTCGGTCACCGATGCCAGCGCCGCAAAGCTCAACCAGCTTCAGCGCGCCTGGAGTCTGATGGAGCGTGATTTTTTCCAGCTTCAGGCGCGCGCCCCGCGTAATGAGCCGGAGCTGTTTCGTCAGGAGGGCGATGCTCTTGAACTGACCACCCTGAATGGCGTGAGCGGAACGGTCCAGCTGGAGCGCGTGCGCTGGCGGCTGGAAGAGGGGCGTTTGTATCGCGACGTCTGGCCGGTCATTGACGGCCCGGCGGACGTTAAGCCTGACGAGGTGCCGATTGTCAGCGGCGTAAAATCATTGCAGTGGCGGTTTTATCGTCAGGGCTGGCTGACCGCCTGGCACGACGCCGCCCATCTGCCGGACGGCGTGGAGGTTACGTTGACGATGGAAAGCGGGGATACCTGGCGCTGGGTGTTCACTACACCGGGTGATATGCCGGAGGTGGCCGCTGCCGCGGCGCCAGCGCCTTCGCCGGAGACCAGACCATGAAACGGATCCGTCAACAACAGGGCGTCGCCCTGCTGGTGGTGCTGATTTTGCTGGTGATGATGTCGGCGCTGGCTGCCAAAATCAGCCAGCAGTTCTGCCGTAATTTGCAGAAAACGCATTATCAGGTAAGCCAGCAGCAGCTGCGCTGGGCGATGCAGACCCAGGAAAAAGTGGTGAAGGACCGGTTACAGACCGACGCCAGCGGCGAGAGCAAGCCACTGGCCCTGGACGGCGACTGGCATCAGCCGCTGGAGACGCAGGGTGAGGACTATACGGTCGTGAGCCAGGTGGAAGATGCGCAGGACTGCTTTAACGTCAATAACCTGTTGACCGCCGACATCGCACCCCAGGGGCAAAGCGCTCCCGGGGTGGCGGAAAAATCGCGTAAAGCGCGGATTGTTGAACAACTCCTGACGGAAAGCGGCCTCAGCCCGGGCACGGCGGAGGCGGTCTATTTCCAGCTGGTGGATTATCTCGATGGTGACAGCACCACGGCGAAGGAGGGGGCCGAAAGCGATGCGTGGGCTGGCGTCGTGCCCGCGCGGCAACCGGCAAATCAGATGATGCGCAGCATCGCGGAAATCAAACTGCTGCCGGCGTTCCCTGTTACGGCGTATCCGAAGGTGAGCAAGCTGTTATGCGCGCTGCCGGACGCTGCCAGCAAGGTCGATGTCAACACCCTGCAACCGGAACAGGCCGCCGTGCTGGCGGCCATGTTCCCCGGAAAACTGACGCGGGATGACGCCGTTCGCCTGCTGGATGCGCGTCCGGAATCGGGCTGGGAAAATATGGAAGCGTTCAGCAAAGCGCTGGAGCAGGCCTTCCCGCAGTTAAAAGACGATCTCCCGCAGGTGGCGGATCAATTTTCTATAAACAGCCGGTACTTCCGCGTGAATTACACCGGCAATACCGATGAATTAACGCTTCGCGTGGTCAGCCAGCTTCAGGTGAATAACGAAGCCGGTGAGATCGTGACGTGGCAGCGTCGTTACCGAATGATTGAATAAGCAAAGTAGAACGTTATGAAACAGGTACTTTTTGTTCGTCCCGACAGCCGCGAGGGCGGAAAAATAATGTGGTGTGAGTCCGGCAGCGAGCGCGTCGAGGTGGTCGACAGCCTGGAGATGCTGGCCGAACACCCCCTGGCTACGCGCGTTTGTCTCCTGTTGCCCGCCAGCGACATGATTTTCCGCCATTTTACGCTGCCGAAAAAGGTGGCTTCTCAGGCGATGGCCTTCTCGTGGATGGCGGAAGAGACGCTGATTGGCGACGTGGACAACCTCCACTGGACGGTACTCCACAAAAAAGGGGCCGACGTCGACGCCGTGGCCATTGACGCCGACCGCCTGCGCGCGGCATTAACCCGCTGTCAGGAGGCCGGATTAAACGTGATTCAGGCCCTGCCTGATGCCTGGCTGCTACCCGTGACGACAGGGGGCAGCACGCTGGTCGCACAGGATGATAGCTACTGGCTGCGTTTATCGCCCCATGTGGCAGGTGAAATGGAGGCAACCCTGCTGCCGCTGTTAATGCAGAAAGCCGGGGTCGGGGAAGTGTGGTGTTACGGCGATGCGCCTGCGAAGGTGCACGTTGACGTGCAGCATGCCTGGCAGCATCCGCTGGCACTGATTCAGCCGCAGTGGCAAACCTGCCGCGTTAACCTGCTTCACGGTGAATTCAGCCTTAAGGCCGGTAATGGGCGGGCGGCGAAAAGTATGAAAGCCGCGATGGTGGCGGCGGGTGTGCTGTCTGTTGCTCTGCTGCTGGGGCCACGCATTGCAATGGCCTGGATGCTGGTGCAGCAGGAAAATCGGGTGCAGGAGGAGATCGTCCAGGTTTATCAGCACCATTTCCCCAGCATGCGCCAGCAGACCAATATCAAATATCACTTTGGTCAAAGCCTGAAAAAACAGAGCAAGGGATTCTTTCTTCAGCTTGATGAGCTGGAGAACGCCCGGCAGTCAGTCCCTGCGATGGAGATCGAGCTGCTGGAATACGATGCGCAGCAAAACACCCTGACGCTGAGCGTCAGCGCGCAAAACCAGCCCGCGTTGCAGGCGTTTGTTAACCAGACCAGTGAGAATTTTGATTTTACCTTACAGCCTGTTTCAACAACCGAACCGTATACCGCCATGATCGCAGGGAAACATAAATGAAAGAGCGAATCGCGCAGCTGAAGTCACGCTATCAGAATTATAGCACCCGGGAAAAAATTATTTTAAAAATATGTGCCGTTGCCATTGTGGGGGCAGTGGTGTATTACACGGGAGTGATCCCCCTGGATAATATGATTCAAAATAGTAAGTCGACGCTTAAAAGACAAAAAGAAACCCTTAACTGGATGCGCAGTGAAATTGATAAAAATCATCTTCAGGTCCAGATAGTCAAAACGAATAATCCGCGTACGGTGGTCGAGAACAGCGCCCATGAAATTAACCTTTCACTGACGGATATGCGCCAGGAGGGGCAAACTTTATCGTTCGTGTTGAATCGGGTGAATGTGTATGAATTAAGAAGCTGGCTGCGTGAAATTAATCAGACCTCCGGCGTGAGACTGCAAAAAATAAACCTCACGCCGGTGGACCACCTCAGCGACGTGAAAGCGCAGGTGCAGCTCACCTGGTCAAAAAACGCATGAATACCTTTTCGCTGATGCGGGACGCCTTTCCGGTAGGGTTCCCGATAATGAGTGCGATCCTGGGCGGCATTGTGGGCAGTTTTCTTGGCGTTGTCGCCGAACGCGTACCGGGGATGGTGATGGATGAGGAGGGGAGTGGCAATCTGCTCTTTCCGGCCTCGAACTGTCCGGTGTGCCAGCACGCACTTGCCGCGTGGGAAAACATCCCGCTGCTCAGCTGGCTGTTATTACGGGGACGCTGCCACCAGTGCGGCAGCGCGATCCCGCTGCGACTCTTTCTGGTCGAACTGATCTCCGCCTTGTTTTTTGGCATCACGGCCTGGTGCATGCCGGACGTTCAGGCGCTGTTCTCTTTGTGGTTACTGGCGGCTTTTTTACTGCCGCTGGCCATGATCGACTGGCAGCATCAGCTGCTTCCGGACTGCCTGACCCAGCCGCTGCTGTGGGCGGGGTTAGTGCTCCATGCGTTTGACCACACGTTGCCGCTACGCGATGCGCTGTTCGGCGCGGTGGCGGGCTATCTGTCGCTCTGGCTGCTCTACTGGGCTTTTCGTCTGATCACGGGACGAGAAGGTCTGGGTTACGGGGATTTTAAGCTACTGGCGGCGCTGGGCGCCTGGTGCGGCTGGCAGGTGTTGCCCTCCATTGAACTGGCGGCAGCGTTAAGCGGTATTGTCGGTTATTTCGCCGTAAATAATTTAAATAAAAATAACCTCACTATTTCTTTTGGTCCTTATCTCGCCTTTGCTGGAATAGTGGTGTTTATGAGCCAGCAATTTGCTTTCACATTTTAAATATACAGGTCAAGATTTTTTATAAATCTTTTTGATGGAGGAAGGGAAGGACGACCCTTTACGCTCAGTGTATCGTAAGAGATATAAGCTACACGGAATTTCAGCTTGTATCTTTTAATGGAGGAATACAACGCAGCAACAATTTTTTGTTCACGGCACACACGTTGGTTAAATACGCATTACGCGAAACGCATCCATGATCTCACGGAAGACATGGGTTATTACGTTACGAATAAATTTATCAGGAAATAAAAATGAAATTTATGAAGCCAAAATATCTGGCGCTCTTTATTGCGGCGGCAACCAGCTCCGCATTTGCAGCAGCGCCAGGGGCACCGACGATCGGCTATGGCAATGACAAATTTGCCCTGGTGGAAGTGGATCAGGCAGCCCAGGATTATAACAATCTTGTCAAAGTGCATAACGATGGCGTGGATGTAAAAGTTGAGTGGAACGTCTGGAGTGGTGATGCGCCAACTTCAGCGAAAGTTCTGCTGGACGGACAAACCGTATGGACCGGCGCAGCCGACGCGACGGGCTCTGCAACGTTTAAAGTGAAAAAAGGCGGGCGTTATCAGGAGCAGGTTGAAGTCTGTAACGCCAGCGGCTGTGCGAAAAGCGCCAGCAAGCTGATTATTGTGGCAGACACCGACGGTAGCCACCTGCTGCCGCTGAATACGTCTCTCAAAGAGAATAACAAAGCGTTTGCGAAGCATACCGATAAAGTGGTTGCGGCCTACTTCCCGGAGTGGGGCGTTTATGACCGTAACTTCCCGGTTGATAAGATCCCTGCGGCAAACCTCAACCACATTCTTTACGGCTTCATTCCAATCTGTGGCGGTGACGGCATCAACGACGGCCTGAAAACCATTGAAGGCGGCAACAGCTTCCGCGTGCTCCAGAACGACTGTAAGGGCCGACCTGACTATACCGTGGCGATCCACGACCCATGGGCTGCGCTGCAAAAACCACAGGCTGGCGTCTCCGGCTGGGACGACCCGTATAAAGGTAACTTTGGCCAGCTGATGGCGCTGAAAAAAGCGCATCCGGACCTGAAAGTGCTGCCATCTATCGGCGGCTGGACGCTCTCCGATCCCTTCTTCCACATGGGTGACCCGGCTATCCGCGCACGCTTTGTCTCTTCTGTGAAAGAGTTCCTCCAGACCTGGAAATTCTTTGACGGCGTGGATATCGACTGGGAATTCCCTGGCGGCGGCGGTGTGAGCGAAAACCTGGGCAATCCGCAGCAGGATAAAGCGACCTATACCGCGCTGATGCATGACCTGCGCACCATGCTGAACGAGCTGTCTGCACAGACGGGCCGTACCTATGAACTGACCAGCGCCATCGGTGCAGGCCGCGATAAGATCGAAGACGTGGATTACACTGCCGCTCAGCAGTACCTCGACCACATCTTCCTGATGAGCTATGACTTCTACGGCGGCTGGAGCAACACCGTTCTCGGCCACCAGGCGGCGCTGCGCGCGCCAGCATGGCGTCCGGACACTGACTACACCACTGAAAATGGCGTTAACGCGCTGCTTTCCCAGGGCGTACAACCAGGCAAGATCGTGGTGGGTGCGGGAATGTATGGCCGCGGCTGGACCGGCGTGCATGGCTACACCGGTAACAATCCTTTCACCGGCACCGCTACAGGTATGGTGAAAGGGACCTGGGAACCCGGTGTGGTTGACTATCGTCAGATCGTTAACGAATACAAAGGCAAACCAGGCTGGGAATA
Organism: Enterobacter cloacae complex sp. ECL72; assembly: GCF_019056635.1. Lineage (NCBI taxonomy): Bacteria > Pseudomonadati > Pseudomonadota > Gammaproteobacteria > Enterobacterales > Enterobacteriaceae > Enterobacter > Enterobacter cloacae complex sp. ECL72. Next base: position 1,046,225 of record NZ_CP077659.1, read on the forward strand.
CGGCTACGACGCTGATGCGGAAGCCCCTTACGTCTTCAACAAAACTACCGGCGACCTGATCACGTATGAAGATGCGCGTTCAACCACGGCGAAAGGTAAGTATGTTCTGGCGAATAAACTGGGTGGCCTGTTCGCATGGTCTATCGACTCTGACACCGGTGACATCCTGAACGCGATGAACGAAAGCCTGCTGGGCGGCGACGCTACGCCGGTTGATCCGGAGGTCACCAACCACGCGCCAATCGCGTCCTCTGCCGATCAGAACGTGTCTGGCCCGGTAACCGTCACGCTCGATGGCTCTGCTTCAAGCGATCCTGATGGCGATGCGATTACCTACAAATGGACCCAGGTCTCTGGTCCGTCGGTCACCATCACCAACAGCACCAAAGCGAAAGCGACCTTTAACGTTGCCGCCGCGACGTCCGACCAGACCATGGTGTTCCGCCTGACGGTGACCGATGCAAAAGGCCTGAGCAACGCGATTGATATCCAGGTGGTGAACAAGGCGCCGAAAGCTAACCAGGCACCGGTTTTAAACCCAATGGAAGCGATCACGCTTGAATCAGGTGAAACCTATGCGCTGCATGCCCAGGCCGCGGATCCAGACGGAGATGCGTTGACCTACGCCTGGAGTGTACCAGCAGATATGCACGCTACCGGGTCTGACTCCGCGAACGTGAACATCACTGCGCCGGAAGTGAGCTCGACGTCTACCTACACCCTGAGCGTGGTGGTGAGCGACGGTAAGACCAGCGTGCAGTCTAACGTCCAGGTCACCGTGAATCCGAAAGCGGCGCCTGCACCTGTGCCAGATGACGAAGACACTAACCCGGCGGATGACGTTACCCCTCCGGCTGATGATGTGACTCCACCGTCTGACAAAGGGAGCTGCGATGCACCTGTGGATGCTAACGCCAGCAAATATGCGGCGTGGGAATCCAGCAAAATCTACAACGGTGGCGATACCGTAAGCTTCGACCATCTGGTGTGGAAAGCGAAGTACTGGACCCAGGGCAATCAGCCTGGCTTCGGTGTGGATGCATGGGAGCTGGTGAGCAACGTGAAGATGAACTGGCGTTCTGACCTGGTCTACAACGGCGGCGACACTACCACCTATGAAGGAAACGTTTACCGTGCGAAATGGTGGACCCGTGGTGATAACCCAGCCAACAGCGACGTATGGGTAAAAGAAGGCGCATCAACAGACTGCAAATAATCTAACCCATTAATGACTCCCCCTTTTAGAGGGGGAGTGATTCAAAATTCATTTTACAGGATGTTGGTAAGGAGAAATAACCGAAACTGTCAGCAGGTAAAAATGAAAAAGTTGATTTTGTTGTTATTGATAATAAGCCAAAGCGCTCTGGCAAACTGTTGGAATAAAGCGGCGCATTATTATCATGTCGACCCTTATTTACTGTACGCGATAGCGAATGTGGAATCCGGAATGAACCCGTATGCGGTTGGGCAAAACCGCGATGGCACGCGGGATGTCGGGCTGATGCAAATCAACAGTTCGCATTTTACCGCGCTGGAAAGCAGAGGAATCGACGAATACCGGTTAATCACGGAGCCATGTACTTCGATCATGGTCGGGGCTTCTATCCTCGCCGGGATGATCAGGGTGTATGGCTATAACTGGGAAGCCGTTGGCGCGTATAACGCCGGACTGAAAAAAGAAAATTATCCGCAGAGGATGAAATATGCCCATAAGGTCTGGGCCAAATATCAGCAACTCAAATTAGCAGCACGTTATTAACGTTTTTTATTTTTGAAGAATTCCTGAAGGTGTTCTTCGAAAAGTGAAAACAGCTGAATGTGGTTTATGTATTAACGGAGTAATACCTAAGCCGGGATTATAACATTTAATTTTAAACGAACAGGAAAACTGAAATGAACAAAAGGACGTTACTGAGTGTACTCATTGCGGGAGCCTGCGTGGCGCCACTCATGGCTCAGGCTGCTAACCTGAAGGAGACCAGCAGTGAGCCGTACACCATCAAAGCCAGCGATCTGGCGAAGAAAGAGAAGGAACTGACGGACTTCCCGCTGATGGCTTCGGTTAAAGAGACCATCCAGACGCTGGATAACGCGCAGGTTGAATTGATTGAGCCAGGCCGGGCGGCGAACCCGGACAACGTTAAACGCGTTGAAGGGATTGTGAAAGCCAGCGACTGGGAATATCTCTTCCCGCTGCGCGCGCAGGCCTATACCTACAGCAACTTCCTGAAAGCCGTGGGTAAATTCCCGGCGCTGTGTAAGACCTACAATGACGGTCGTGACAGCGACGCCATCTGCCGCAAAGAGCTGGCCACCATGTTTGCCCACTTTGCCCAGGAGACCGGCGGCCACGAAAGCTGGCGTCCGGAAGCCGAATGGCGTCAGGCGCTGGTCCACGTACGTGAAATGGGCTGGAGCGAAGGGCAGAAGGGCGGTTATAACGGCGAATGTAACCCGGACGTCTGGCAGGGGCAGACCTGGCCTTGCGGTAAAGATAAAGACGGCGATTTCCTGAGCTACTTCGGTCGTGGTGCGAAACAGTTGTCCTACAATTACAACTACGGCCCATTCTCTGAAGCGATGTACGGCGACGTGCGTACGCTGCTCGACAAACCTGAGCTGGTGGCGGACACCTGGCTGAACCTGGCGAGTGCGATCTTCTTCTTCGCCTATCCGCAGCCGCCAAAACCAAGCATGTTGCAGGTGATCGACGGTACATGGCAGCCGAACGATCACGATAAAGCCAACGGTCTGGTTCCGGGCTTTGGTGTGACCACCCAGATCATCAACGGCGGCGTTGAGTGCGGCGGCCCGACTGAAATTGCGCAGTCTCAAAACCGTATCAAGTACTACAAAGAGTTCGCGAACTACCTGAAAGTGCCTGTTCCGGCGAACGAAGTGTTGGGTTGCGCCAACATGAAGCAGTTCGACGAAGGTGGCGCAGGCGCCCTGAAGATTTACTGGGAACAGGACTGGGGATGGAGCGCGGATACTCCGGACGGCAAAACCTACTCTTGCCAGCTGGTGGGTTACCAGACCCCGTTCAGCGCATTTAAAGACGGTGACTACAGCAAGTGCGTGCAGCACTTCTTTAACGTGAAAATTGTTAACGACGAGGGTTCTTCCGAGACCCCGGACGAAACGCCGGTCACGCCAACACCGACGCCATCCGACGATGAAACGCCGGCACCAACCCCAACGCCGGATGAAACGCCGGTTGTGGTGAACCACGCGCCGGTTGCGCAGATTGCCGGTCCGATCGGTGCAGTGGAAGCGGGTGCGCAGGTTTCTCTGAGCGCCGAAGGCTCTACCGATCCAGATGGTAACACGCTGACGTATACCTGGCGTTCCCAGGATGGTCAGACTGTTACCGGTCAGGACAAAGCGGTTGTGACCTTTACAGCACCAGAGTCTGCGACGGCGCAGCAGTATGAAGTGAGCCTGACCGTTAGCGATGGCGAACTGAGCAGCACCACGTCTTACCTGCTGAACGTGAAAGCGAAAGCGGCAACGCCATCCGGAGAAGATACGTCTTACCCGGCATGGAGCGCGAACAGCAAGTACAACGCCGGTGATATCGTGAACAACCACGGTAAACTATTCCAGTGCAAACCGTTCCCGTACAGCGGCTGGTGTAACAATGCGCCGACGTACTATGAACCTGGCGCAGGTCTGGCATGGGCTGAAGCCTGGACGGCATTATAAACAGCAAACGGCAACCCCCAGGGTTGCCGTTTTAGTGTCTGCACCCTCTCCCTGTGGGAGAGGGCCGGGGTGAAGGCATCAGTCCGCACTCTCTGGTTTTTGCCGGGTGGCGCTGCGCTTACCCGGCCTACATGAGGCTGGAACGCTTACCGGTGCAACTTCCCGTGATCCCGTAACCACGCCGCCGTACGCACTATCCCTTCATCCAGCGATACAATCGGTTTATATCCCAGCTCGTTCTCCGCCCGCGAAATATCCAGCGTAAAATCAAAGTTGAGCTTCGATACACCGTAATGCGTCAGCGCAGGCTCTTTCGCCGATTTACTGCCAAAGCGCTCCATGCTGCGGGCAATCATGTCCAGCATCGGGTAAGGAACAGAACGGATCCGGCAGTCGATTTTTAACTCGTCAATCAGCCTTTGCACAATGCTGCGCAGGGTACAGGGTTCGCCGTTGGTGATGTTGTACGCGCGGCCCGACACCAGCTTATCGCATTCCGGCTGGCTCGCCAGCCACATGGCGTGAACGGCATTTTCGTAATAGGTCATGTCCACCAGCGCATCGCCGCCGCGCGGTAACAGCACGCTGCCGTAGTGGTGCATCATCTGGGCCAGTCGCGGGATAAAGACTTTGTCGTGCGGCCCAAACAGGCTCTGCGGACGCAGCACGGTAAAGCGGGTGTGCGGGTTTGACTGGGCCAGCAGGTCGATCACCTCTTCGCCCGCCGCTTTACTGCGGGCAAACTCGCAGGCGAAGCGCGCCGGGCGGAAATCTTCCTGAATATCACGATGGTGGTGATAGTCGAAATAGAGCGACGGGGAGGAGATATGAATAAAGTTACGCACGCCCCAGGCGACGGCCCATTCGCCCAGACGACGCGTGGCGCGCACGTTGGCGAGATCAAAGGCTTCCTGGGTACCCCACGGAGAGGTAAAACTGGAGCAGTGCCACAGCGTATCGATACCGGCGAGCATCACCTTGGCCTGAGAGGAGACCAGCTCCGTCAGATCGGCATGGACAAATTCAGCGCCCATTTTTTGCAGGAGCTTACCCATCGCCTCATTGCGACCGGTGGCCCTCACGCTGATGCCTTTGTTGCGCAGAAACTCGACCGCATTTCGGCCTAAGCCGCTGGTCGCCCCGGTAACCAGTACCTTCATAACAATCCACTGTGTTGAAAAGAATTTCGTGCGCATTCTTTCGTGAATTACGATGTGTTGCAATGGGAAAGGTGAAAGATTAAGAGTTTTATTTAGTTATTTTCCCGCTTTTCTTCTGCCAGTTGCGCAATCCGTTTCGCCATTCCGCGGAAGATAAACAGGTGTGCCGGGATCATCAGCAACCAGTAAAACAGACCCGGCATTCCGTGAGGATGCCACCATGCCCGAACGTCCAGTTCACGATGGTCGCCGTTGTCCTTGAGGGTGAAGCAGAGCCGTCCCAGCCCCGGCGCCTTCATGCCAAACAGCAGCGCCAGCTGTTTTTCCGGCTCAACAATAATCACTTTCCAGCTGTCGACGGTATCGCCCACCTTCAGCCAGGGATGGGCAGGGCGGCCTTTTGCCAGCCGGTGACCGACCAGCAGATCCAGCGCGCCGCGCGTTTGCCACAGAATATTGCCGAAGAAATAGCGCTCTTTGCCGCCGATCTGGTTCACAACTTCCCACAGCGCTGCCAGGCTGGCCGTGGTTTTTACCGTACAGCCCGCCTGTTTCGGATAATAGCCGTACTCGGGCCGCCAGCGGGCAAACGCCTGCGCGTCATAACCCCAGTCGCTGGAGTTCACCAGCTTCTCTTCCTCTTTCAGCGTGTTGCGCACCGCGTCGTCAAAGCGGATGAGTTCCTGGGGAATTAAGGCGCGCAGCGCGAGATCGTCCGCCAGCAGATCGTGCTTCAACCCCTGGATAAGCGCTTTGGCGGTCGTCGGCGGCACGGAGGTGATCACATTCAAAAACCACACCGATATCCAGCGGGTCGGGAAGGGGATGGGGATCAGCCAGCGGTGGCGGCCACTCACCCGCATAAAATGTTCGAACTGCGCCTGATAGCTCAGCACTTCCGGACCTGCCGCCTCCAGCACGCGATGCTGCTCCGCCGGGTGATCCAGCAATGCCACCAGATAGTGGAGTAAATTCTCCAGCGCAATGGGCGTGGTGCGCGAGCGTACCCAGCGCGGCGGCGTCAGCACGGGCAGGTTGTAGACCATATCGCGCATCACTTCGAACGCGGCGGACCCCGCGCCGACGATGATCCCTGCCCGCAGTTCGGTAACGGGGATACGGGCGCTCCGCAGCGTTTCTGCCGTCAGCTGTCGGGCGCGCAGATGGTCTGACTGCTCGTGCTCAGGCGCCTGGAGCGAGCTTAAAAAAATCACCTGCTTCACCGGCGTTTGCAGCAGCGCATCACGAACGTTCATCGCCACCTGACGCTCGTGGGCGATAAAATCGCCGCCTTCGCCCATGCTGTGGACAAGGTAGTAAAGCGTATCGACCCCTTCCAGCAGCGCAGGAAGCGCTTTCGGCCAGCTAAGGTCAACGTTGTGACACGTCACGCCAGGCAAATGTAGCTTTTGCAGGCGTTCCGTGTTACGTGCCGCTGCCAGCACCTGGTGCCCCTGCTGGCTTAACGCAGTGGTCAGATGCTGACCGATATACCCGCTGGCGCCGAGCACCAGAATACGTTGCGGCACGGTATGCTCCTTAACGCTGTAAAAATGCCTGCCAGTGTTCCACCACCTCGGTCAGCTGCTCGCGGTTAACGTCAAGGTGCATCACCAGCCGTACGACCGGGGAGGCGTTAATCAGCACGCCTCGGGCTTTCATAAAGTCGCCCAGCGCGGCAGCATGCTCATCGCCGACGCGGACAAACAGCATGTTAGTGTCGTGACGCATGACATCAGCGCCGATTTCACGCAGCTGCGCTGCCATCCACGCCGCATTGTCGTGATCGTCTTTCAGGCGTGACACGTTATTTTTCAGGGCGTACAGTCCGGCAGCCGCCAGAATACCCGCCTGACGCATCCCGCCGCCGGTCATTTTGCGCCAGCGGTTGGCGCGCCTGATGTAGTCCGCGCTGCCAACCAGCAGGGAACCTACCGGCGTACCCAGCCCTTTAGAGAGGCAAATGGTGAACGAGTCGCAATATTGGGTGATCGCTTTCAGCTCGCAGCCGTACTCCACCACGGCGTTGAAGATACGTGCGCCGTCAACGTGCAGGCCGAGCTTACGCTCGCGGGTAAAGTCCCATGCCGCTTTCAGGTATTCGCGCGGCAGGACTTTACCGTTATGGGTGTTTTCGAGGCTCAGCAGTTTAGTGCGGGCGAAGTGAATATCGTCGGCTTTGATTTTCGCCGCGACTTTGTCCAGCGGCAGCGTACCGTCGGGTGCGGCATCGTACAGGTAGTTATGCGCCCCCTGGCCGACGATATACTCCTCGCCGCGCTCGCAGTGGCTGAGCAGCGCCACCAGGTTAGCCTGCGTGCCGGTGGGCAGGAACAGGGCAGCCTCTTTACCGCTCAGCTCTGCCGCATAGCGCTGGAGTTCGTTGACCGTCGGGTCATCGCCGTAGACGTCGTCCCCGACCGGGGCGGCCATCATCTCTTCGAGCATGGCGCGGCCCGGACGGGTAACGGTATCACTACGTAAATCAATCATTTCACATCCCTTTAATTTAAGAGGTCTTGTGAAATGTTTTACCTGAGCCAGTTGGTTTTTGCTAGTTCGATCACTTCGTCACCGCGCCCGCTGATGATGGCGCGCAGCATGTAGAGGCTAAAACCTTTGGCCTGTTCCAGCTTGATTTGAGGCGGGATCGCCAGCTCTTCTTTGGCGACCACCACATCCACCAGCACCGGGCCGTCGATGGCGAAGGCGCGTTGCAGGGCGTCGTCCACCTCTGAGGCTTTCTCCACCCTAATACCGGTGATACCGCAGGCTTCGGCGATGCGGGCGAAGTTGGTGTCGTGCAGTTCGGTGCCGTCCGTGAGGTAGCCTCCGGCCTTCATCTCCATCGCCACGAAGCCCAGAACGCTGTTGTTAAAGACCACGATTTTGAGCGGAAGCTTCATCTGCGCCACCGACAGGAAATCCCCCATCAGCATACTGAACCCGCCGTCGCCGCACATCGCCACCACCTGACGTTCCGGTGCCGTCGCCTTTGCACCCAGCGCCTGCGGCATGGCGTTGGCCATTGAGCCATGGTTGAACGACCCAAGCAGGCGACGTTTGCCGTTCATTTTCAGATAGCGCGCGGCCCAGACGGTGGGCGTTCCTACGTCGCAGGTGAAGATGGCATCGTCGTCGGCGAAGTGGCTGATCTGCTGCGCCAGATACTGCGGGTGGATCGCTTTTTCGCTCGGTTTGGCGAGATCGTCCAGCCCCTTGCGCGCATCGCGATAATCGCTCAGGGCTTTATCGAGGAATTTGCGGTCCGTTTTTTCTTCCAGCAGCGGCAGCAGGGCGGCGAGGGTGGATTTGATATCGCCGATAAGCGCCATATCCACCTTGCTGTGCGCGCCGATGCTGCCGGGATTAATGTCGATCTGGATAATTTTGGCATCCGTCGGGTAGAACGCGCGGTACGGGAACTGGGTGCCGAGCAGGATCAGCGTGTCGGCGTTCATCATGGTGTGGAAGCCGCTGGAAAAACCGATCAGCCCGGTCATGCCGACATCGTACGGGTTATCGTATTCAACGTGCTCTTTCCCGCGCAGGGCGTGCACAACTGGCGCCTTCAGCTTACCGGCAAATTCCACCAGCTCTTTATGCGCGCCGGCGCAGCCGCTGCCGCACATCAGGGCGATATTGCTGGAGTATCGCAGCAGCTGTGCCAGCTTTTTCAGCTCTTCTTCGGCAGGGGTAATGGTTGGCTGGGGCGCAGAGTACCAGTGGGTGGTGGCGGTTTCAGGTGCGGCCTTCAGCGCCACGTCCCCCGGCAGCACAACCACCGAAACCCCGCGATTCAGGATCGCCTTACGCATGGCTATCGCCAGCACCTGTGGGATCTGCTCCGGCGATGAGACCAGCTCGCAATAGTGGCTGCATTCACGGAACAGCTCCTGCGGATGCGTCTCCTGAAAATAGCCGCTACCGATTTCAGATGACGGAATGTGAGCCGCAATCGCCAGCACCGGAACATGGTTGCGGTGACAGTCGAACAGACCGTTGATGAGGTGCAGGTTTCCCGGTCCGCAGGAACCTGCACAGACGGCGAGTTCACCCGTAAGCTGCGCTTCGGCACCGGCGGCAAAGGCGGCGACTTCTTCATGGCGGGTGGGCATCCACTCAATAGTTTTCATCTTGTTAAGGCTATCGCTGAGTCCGTTCAGAGAATCGCCAGTGACGCCCCAGATACGCTTTACGCCAGCCTGCTCAAGGGTTTTCGCTATGTATGCAGCCACAGTTTGTTTCATGGTTGTCCGTCTCCTTTTTGTGATATCGCTTACAAGCTTAGAAGAAAGTCGCTGTATTGCCTGCTCAGTATTCCTTAAGTACAGGTGGTTTTTCTGCGCGACGCGCCGCCAGCGGGCTGAGGTTGGGGCGGGAGGAAGCGGGTTTGCAGACCCTTTTTTCCTGATGGTGCATAAGTTGTTGATTTTATATGGTTAGGCTGAAGGGGAATAAAAAAGGGGTTGGAGGGAGTTTTTGAGGTATTGGTTTATCAGACAAAGGGATAGATGTAGATTGCTTCAGTTCACTGCCGGGCAGGCAGCTTAGAAATACGGCGACACCGACACGCGCCAGCGTGTTTTGTTCACTGCCGGGCAGGCAGCTTAGAAATCTTGCCTGATTTGCTCATGCCTTTAGCCACGGTTCACTGCCGTACAGGCCGTAGGCACAATGTAGGCCGGGTAAACGTAGTGCCACCCGGCAAAAAGCCCGGTGGCGCTGACGCTTACCGGGCCTACAGAGGTTCCAAAGGCAAATGCGCTGGCCTGCATGGGCAAAAAGCCCGGTGGCGCTGACGCTTACCGGGCCTACAGAGGTTCCAAAGGCAAATGCGCTGGCCTGCATGGGCAAAAAGCCCGGTGGCGCTGACGCTTGCCGGGCTTACAGAGGTTCCAAAGGCAAATGCGCTGGCCTGCATGGGCAAAAAGCCCGGTGGCGCTGACGCTTACCGGGCCTACAGGGGTTACAAAGGCATATGCGCTGGCCTGCATGGGCAAAAAGCCCGGAGGCGCTGACGCTTACCGGGCCTACAGGGTTCCAAAGGCAAATGCGCTGGCCTGCATGGGCAAAAAGCCCGGTGGCGCTGATGCTTACCGGGCCTACAGGTGAACCGCGACAGATTATGCGAGCACAAGATCGCCCTGCGGATGGCACGAACATGCCAGCACATAGCCCTCTGCGATTTCTGCGTCGGTCAGCGTCATGGTGCTGGTGACCGTGTACTCACCGGAAACCACTTTGGTCTTGCAACATCCGCACACCCCGGCGCGACAGGCCGCCGCCACCGGTACGTTGTTGCTTTCCAGCGCTTCAAGCAGCGTGGTGCCCACCCGCCCAAAGAAGGTCTGCGCCGGTTGCAGCTTCGTGAACTTCATCCCGCTGGTCGCCGCTTCCGCTACAGGCGTGAAGAACTGCTCTTTGAAGAAGCGGGTCACGCCGAGCGCTTTCACTTCTTTCTCCACGATCTCCATGTACGGCGCCGGGCCGCAGGTCATCACGGTGCGGTTCGCAATATCCGGCACGCTTTGCAGCAGCTCGCGGCTCAGGCGCCCCGCGACAAAACCGTGCGTCGCGTTGTGCTCGGCCACCAGCGTCACCGGATAGTTGCGCCATTCTTCGGCAAAAATCACATCTTCCGGGGAACGAACGCTGAAAATCACCTGCACGTCGGCCTGAGGTCGGTATTTCGCCAGCCAGCGACGCATCGACATAATCGGCGTCACGCCACAACCCGCCGCCAGCAGCAGGAATTTATCTTCCGTCTTGTCGTCACAGGTAAACTCGCCCTGCGCGTCAGACAGCCAGATGTAATCCCCGCGCTTCACGTCCCGGGTCAGCCACTCGGATCCTGCGCCGTCATCAATACGACGAACGGTGAGCGTAATGTACTCGCTCACGCCCGGCGTGGAGGAGATCGTGTAGGCGCGCAGAGTATCCGCCGAATTACGCACGCTCACCAGCGCATACTGGCCCGCGCGGTACGGATAATAGTCATGGCACAGCAGCGACAGCGTCCACACATCCGGCGTCTCCTGATGGATGTGATGAACCTGCATCCGCCACGGACATTGTGAGGTTGGCATGGTCATGAGTTACTCCTTACGCGCTCAGCAGTTGCTTCATATCATCTTCAACGTTGGTCACGGAACGCAGACCAAATTTCTCGTTCAGGATGGCCAGCAGGTCCGGCGTCAGGAAGCCTGGCGCGGTCGGCCCGGTGACGATGTTGGTCACGCCGAGAGAGAGCAGGGTCAACAGGATAACGATCGCTTTCTGCTCGAACCAGGAGAGCACCAGCGACAGCGGCAGATCGTTCACGCCGCAGCCCAGTTTCTCTGCCAGCGTGACCGCCAGAATGATGGCTGAATACGCATCGTTACACTGACCCGCATCCACCAGGCGCGGCAGACCTTCGATGTTGCCGAAGTCCAGCTTGTTGAAACGGTACTTACCGCAGGCCAGGGTCAGGATCAGACAGTCTTCCGGTACGCGGGTGGCGAAATCGGTGAAGTAGTTACGTTCCCCGCGCGCGCCGTCACAGCCGCCGATCAGGAAGATGTGACGCAGTTTTTCACGGCTGACGAGGTCAATCAGGGAATCCGCCGCACCCAGCAGGGTTTCACGACCAAAACCGACGGTGATGAGGTGCGGAATTTCGCTGTACGGGAAGCCTGCCATCTGCTGCGCCTGAGCGATAACCGGACCGAAATCGTCGCCTTCAAGGTGGCTCACGCCCGGCCAGCCGACGATGCTGCGGGTCCAGATACGGTCGTCATACGCGCCGACGGTCGGGTCGATGATGCAGTTAGAGGTCATGACGATTGGGCCAGGGAAGCGGGCAAACTCCACCTGCTGGTTCTGCCAGCCGCTGCCGTAGTTACCGATCAGATGCTTAAATTTACGCAGCTCCGGGTAGCCGTGCGCGGGCAGCATTTCGCCGTGGGTATAAACGTTAACGCCGGTGCCTTCGGTCTGCTTCAGCAGGTTGTAGAGATCTTTCAGGTCATGACCGGAGATCAGGATGCATTTGCCTTCGGTCGCTTTGACGTTGACCTGCGTTGGCGTTGGGTGGCCGTAGGTGCTGGTTTCACCGGCATCCAGAATGCTCATCACTTTGAAGTTCATCTGGCCGATTTCCATCGAGCATTCCAGCAGGGCGTTCATATCGGAAGGCCAGGTGCCCAGCCAGGCCATGATTTTGTGGTACTGGGCGTAAATAGCGTTGTCGTACTGGCCGAGTACGTGCGCGTGTTCCATATAGGCCGCAGCACCTTTCAGACCGTACAGGCACAGCAGGCGCAGGCCGAGGATGTTTTCGCCAATCGCCGCTTTGTCTTTATTGGGAGTAAATTCTGCGGCCTGACGCTGTAGCTCGCCCAGGTCGTCGCTCACCAGCTGTAGCTCCGCCATCGGGTTGTCCACGCGGGCGCTGGCGTCGGCATTCAGGCACTGCGCTTTCAGGGCTTCACGCAGGGCAATCGCTTCGCGGGCATAGCCCACAATGCGTGGAGAATCGAAGTTAACGTTGGTCAGCGTGGAGAAAAATGCGCGCGGCGCAAAGCTGTCGACATAGTGATCAACAATGCCATATTCACGGGCTTTGAAGGCCCAGGCGGACAAGCCTTGCAGCGCCGCAATCAGCAGATCCTGGAGATCGGACGTTTCTGCGGTTTTGCCGCACATACCCTGCGCGTAAGAGCAGCCGTTGCCTGCTGGGGTACGGATGGTTTGTTCACATTGCACACAAAACATAATCACACCTGTTAAAGTTATATTTGAGATACATGTTTAAGGTTATGCCTGTGCCACAACGGAGAAAAGTGCTTTCTTATACTAAGTGGAGGGTTATTGATTTAGCGCAATTTTGGCGGCAGGTTCACTACCGCCAAAGCAGTATCAGGCTGAGAAGAACGCCATCAAAATGGGTACCAGCAGGCTCAGAATAAAACCGTGTACGATGGCGGCAGGAACCATCTCCAGCCCTCCCGAGCGCTGTAATACCGGCAGGGTAAAGTCCATTGAGGTGGCCCCGCACAGGCCCAGCGCGGTAGAGCGGCTGCGGCGTACCAGGCCGGGGATCAGCATGATGGCTATCAGCTCGCGCGCCAGATCGTTAAAGAAGGCGGCGCTGCCGATCACCGGACCAAACGATTCGGTCAGCAGAATACCGGAGAGCGAATACCAGCCGAAACCGGACGCCATCGCCAGGCTGGTTTTCAGCGGCAGATCGAGAATAAAGGCGTTAATCACTCCCCCCGCCAGTGAGCTGGCCACAACGATAACGGCAACCATCATGCCCCGGCGGTTAAGGACAATCTGTTTCAGCGTCATGCCATTATTTCGCAGCTGAATACCAATCAGGAAGAGCAGGAAAATAAGCGTATATTCGCTGGCTTCCGTTGCGTGCTGTAAAAATGCCCAGCCGGTCAGACCCAGTAAAAAACCGAGTACCACCACGCCGCACAGTTTTAATGATTCCAGCGCCATCGCAATACGGGAGGGAAGCTTTTCCTGATGGTGGTGATTTTTCCAGGGAATAGTGCGTTCCAGCCAGAACAGCGCAGCAATATTGCACAGCAGAATAACCACTACCGTAACCGCAGAATAATGCAGGATGGAAAGCAAGTTCGTCGCCAGATTATCCAGGAAGGCCAGGCTGATCCCCATAAAGAACAGAATGACGTAAACAATCCAGCTGAGAAAGCGATTAATAAGCTTTAAGGCCGATTCATGACGCAGCGGAATAAGGTAGCCCACAATCAGGGGCAGAAGAATGATGAGGAGTCCTGAGAACATGAACAGCCGGTCCTTTTGAGTATCAGTTAAGCGCCAGAGACACTACCCAATAAAGGCTGTGAGGTAAAGCTACAAAAAAAGCCGGGTGGTGGCTGCGCCTTACCCGGCCTACAAAGTGCACACTAACGTAGGTCGGGTAAGCTTTAGCGCTACCCGACATTACAGACCGCACTTAATTAATCGCGTTTTTCCAGCAGGGTGCGATACAGCACGCCGCCCAGAATACCGCCGATAATTGGCATCACCCAGAACAGCCACAGCTGTTCAAGCGCCCAGCCGCCCTGGAAAATAGCCACCGCGGTGCTGCGCGCCGGGTTAACGGAGGTGTTGGTCACCGGAATGGAGATGAGGTGGATCAGCGTCAACGCCAGACCAATAGCGATGGGGGCAAAGCCCGCAGGCGCGTATTTGTCCGTTGCGCCGTGGATCACCAACAGGAAGCCTGCGGTGAGCACAATTTCAATCACGATGGCAGACAGCATCGAGTAGCCGCCTGGAGAGTGTTCGCCGAAGCCGTTCGACGCAAATCCGCTGGCCGCGGCGTCAAATCCGGCTTTACCGCTGGCAATTACGTACAGCACCGCCGCGGCAATAATACCGCCAATAACCTGGGCAATAATATAGCCAATAATATCTTTCGCCGGGAAACGTCCGCCCGCCCATAATCCTAATGTGACGGCCGGGTTGAAATGACCGCCGGAAATATGCCCCACGGCGAATGCCATGGTTAATACAGTTAAGCCGAATGCCAGCGCGACGCCGACAAAGCCAATACCTAATTCCGGAAATGCGGCTGCCAGTACTGCGCTACCGCAGCCACCAAACACCAGCCAGAATGTACCAAAGCATTCTGCCGCTAATTTTCTGAACATAACCACCTCAATAATAAACGTCCGCGCCCATTCCTGCGCGCGGGTTATATCGCCATAAAGGGATGACGACTCAAAGAGCCAGTATTTTGAAACCATCAACATCCCTTCGCCACTCAAATAAATTCACTAAATTTGATTTAAGGCAATGTGATGTCAATCCTTGTTCAGATCGGAGGTAATAAGAGCATAGCCCAATAATTAAGGGGCGTATATTCTGCTGTCGTGACCCACAGCCTGCCGCTATACTGCTGATAACTTGAAGGAAAAAGTGGCCGAATTGCGGGGGATGTATGCTACTCGAACGTGTGGAGATTGTCGGGTTTCGCGGGATTAACCGCCTGTCGCTGCAACTGGAACAGAACAACGTCCTGATAGGCGAAAATGCCTAGGGTAAATCCAGCCTGCTGGATGCCCTGACGCTGCTACTTTCGCCCGAAGAGAACTTGTACCACTTCGTTCATGATGACTTCTGGTTTCCGCCGGGGGATGTCAACGGACGCGAGAAACACCTGCATATCATTCTGACCTTCCGCGAATCCGAGCCCGGTCGCCATCGCGTGCGTCGTTTTCGCCCTATGTCGCCCTGCTGGGTGCCCTGTGAAGATGGTTTCCAGCGTATTTTCTATCGCCTTGAGGGCGAAATGGCGCAAAACGACGGGGTGTTAACCCTGCGTGAATTTCTTGATGAGAAGGGAAATCCGATCCCGCTCGATAATATTGACGAGCTTGCCCGCCATCTTATCCGCCTCTCCCCCGTGCTGCGCTTACGAGACGCGCGCTTTATGCGGCGGATCCGTAACGGCACCGTGCCGAATATGCCCGAGGTGGAGGTGACCGCCCGCGAACTGGATTTCCTCGCCCGTGAACTGGTCTCACGGCCGCAGAACCTCACCGACGGCCAGATCCGTCAGGGACTGTCTGCCATGGTGCAACTGCTGGAGCACTATTTCTCCGAGCAGGGAACGGGGCAGGCGCGCCACCGTCTGATGCGTCGCCGCTCGCACGATGAACAACGAAGCTGGCGCTATCTCGATATTATCAACCGCATGATCGACCGCCCCGGCGGGCGCACGCATCGGGTGATCCTGCTGGGATTATTCTCCACGCTTTTACAGGCGAAAGGGACGGTGCGCCTGGATCGGGACGCGCGCCCGCTGCTGCTGGTGGAAGATCCGGAAACGCGGCTGCACCCGATTATGCTTTCCGTGGCGTGGCATCTTCTTAATTTGCTGCCGTTGCAGCGAGTCACCACCACGAATTCCGGAGAGCTGCTCTCTCTGACGCCGGTGGAGTATGTCTGCCGCCTGGTGCGTGAATCCTCGCGGGTCACCGCCTACCGGCTCGGGCCCGGCGGGTTAAATGCCGAAGATGGCCGACGAATTGCGTTTCATATCCGTTTTAACCGTGCCTCTTCCCTGTTTGCCCGCTGCTGGTTGCTGGTGGAAGGGGAAACGGAAACCTGGGTGATAAACGAGCTGGCTCGCCAGTGCGGACACCACTTTGATGCCGAAGGGATCAAAGTGATCGAATTTGCTCAGTCTGGCTTAAAACCGCTGATCAAATTTGCGCGCCGGATGGGGATAGAGTGGCACGTACTGGTGGATGGCGATGAGGCAGGTAAAAAATATGCGGCGACCGTGCGCAGCCTGCTCAATAACGATCGTGAAGAGGAGCGGGAACATCTGACCGCGCTGCCTGCGATGGACATGGAGCACTTTATGTACCGCCAGGGATTTGACGACGTCTTTCACCGCGTGGCGATGATCCCGGTAGATGTGCCCATGAATATGCGCCGGGTGATTGCCAAAGCTATCCATCGGTCGTCAAAACCGGATTTGGCCATTGAAGTTGCGACGGAAGCGGGCAGGCGAGGCGTGGAGTCGGTGCCCACGCTGCTGCGTAAAATGTTCTCCCGCGTCCTCTGGCTGGCTCGCGGGAGGGCCGATTAACGGGCAGTCGCCTGCGAAACCTGTTGGATCAGGCTATCAAGCAGGGCATAGCGGCGGCGGTATTCGGACCGTTTTTTACTCGCAATCTCTTCCATCGGTTTGCGTGGCATGGTCAGTGGCAGGGCAAAGTTGCCGTTATCCTGCTGCTGTCCGCCAAGGGAGCGCCAGAAGCTGTCATAGTCAGCCAGCAATTTTCCCTCTTTTTTCTTGCGATAGCGCCAGCTGCGGTAGATGTGGGTGGCGTTACTCACCGCGAGGATCTGCTCGACCGGGAAGGCGCCTGCCAGCGTCATGACCGCTTCAACCAGCAGACGTTTTGGGAACAGTCCGTGACAGGCTTTGGTCGCCAGCTGAATGTGCTCGTGCGGGACATGCGCTTTCGCCCCCTGCATTCCGCCGATGAAGAGCGTTGGCTTGCCCTGGTATGTGCACAGCGTAAAGGTCAGCTCGGCCAGCACCGTGTTCTGGTGGTCGCAAAAAGTGAGGGTCGCTTCCCCTTCTTTGTCCAGAAACGCATCCGCGCTCAGGCGAACGCTAAACTGCTGCTCCTCTTTGCCCGTTAACGTCACCAGCGTGATGCCCTGGCTGGAGAGGTAGCCGTTCAGCAGCGACGCCGGAAGATGGCGGCTCATCATCTCATAGTGATCGTTCAGTGCGTCCAGCGTAGTCTGGCGGCCCATATTGACGGTCAGCCACGGCCGGTGCAGGCGGCACGGCAGGCCGGGCTGCACGCGCAGGATCTGCATCAGACGGGGCTGTTTTGCAAGGTTTCCAAGCAGGCGCGCAGTGGTGAACGGCGTTGCCAGCGAGCGCAACATAAACTTACGTCGATAGGCCGGATTTTGCCACGCCAGCCCCGGCGTGAGGGAACCCGATGCCAGGCTTTTAAACAGTTGCCAGCCCGATTTAGGCTGGGGCAGCGTTGAATAAGGTGTATCGACGATGGAAGACATGTTAGATCCTGCTTCTGGTGGAATATCGCTATTTCAGCAGGCGCTTTATCAACATCGGGTAAACAATTCCCGACGATTACGGGGATCGGGGGTTTCGTTGAGGAGTGGTTTAGATAAAATCAACGGTGATGATAGCCAGAACAATTATTTGGAATATTTATGAACCTGAAGGGAAAACGCAGAAAGCTGTTTCTGCTGCTGGCGGTAGTGGTGTTAGCGGGCGGATTCTGGTTATGGAATGTACTGAACGCGCCGGTACCACAGTATCAAACGCTGATTGTTCGTCCGGGCGAGCTGCAACAAAACGTGCTGGCGACGGGGAAACTGGATGCCCTGCGTAAGGTTGACGTGGGCGCGCAGGTCAGCGGTCAGCTTAAAACCCTGTCAGTTGAGATTGGCGATAAGGTTAAAAAAGGCCAGCTGCTGGGCGTGATCGATCCTGAGCAGGCGCAAAACCAAATCCGCGAAGTGGAAGCGACGCTGATGGAGCTGCGCGCGCAGCGCGCGCAGGCTCAGGCGGAGCGTAATCTCGCTCAGGTCACCCTGACGCGCCAGCAGGCGCTGGCGAAAACGCAGGCTATCTCGAAACAGGATCTGGACACAGCCGCCACGGAGCTGGCGGTGAAGCAGGCGCAGATTGGCACCATCGATGCGCAAATCAAACGGAATCAGGCCTCGCTGGATACGGCGAAAACCAACCTCGATTACACGCAAATCGTTGCGCCAATGGCCGGGGAAGTGACGCAGATAACCACCCTGCAAGGCCAGACGGTCATCGCCGCGCAGCAGGCGCCGAACATCCTGACCCTGGCGGATATGAGCACCATGCTGGTGAAAGCCCAGGTATCCGAAGCGGACGTCATTCACCTTAAGCCGGGGCAGAAAGCCTGGTTTACGGTGCTGGGCGATCCGCAAACCCGCTATGAAGGGGTGCTGAAAGATATCCTGCCGACGCCGGAGAAGGTCAACGACGCTATCTTCTACTATGCGCGTTTTGAGGTGCCAAACCCGCAGGGCGTGCTGCGTCTGGACATGACCGCCCAGGTGCATATCCAGCTGACCGGCGTGAAAAACGTGCTGACGGTTCCGCTCTCCGCGCTGGGTGAATCCGCCGGGGACAATCGCTACAAGGTGAAAGTGCTGCGCAACGGCGAAAGCCGCGAGCGGGAAGTGGTGATTGGCGCACGTAACGACACCGATGTGGTGGTGGTAAAAGGGCTGGAAGAGGGTGAGGAAGTGGTCACCAGCGAAACCCTGCCCGGAGCCGCGCAATGACGGCGCTGCTTGAGCTGAATGACATTCGTCGCAGCTATCCGTCCGGCGACGGGCCGGTGGAGGTGCTGAAGGGCATCTCCCTGCGCGTTGAAGCCGGTGAGATGGTGGCGATTGTCGGGGCGTCGGGCTCGGGTAAATCAACGCTGATGAACATTCTTGGCTGTCTGGATAAGCCCACCAGCGGCACCTATCGCGTGGCCGGGACGGATGTTTCCACCCTGGACGGCGACGCGCTGGCGAAGCTGCGTCGCGAGCATTTTGGCTTTATTTTTCAGCGTTACCATCTGCTTTCACACCTGAGCGCGGCGCAGAACGTGGAGGTGCCAGCGGTGTATGCGGGCGTCGAGCGCAAAAAACGCCTTGAACGCGCGAAGGCGCTGTTAACGCGTCTTGGGCTGGCGGAGCGTGTTGATTATCAGCCTTCGCAGCTTTCAGGCGGTCAGCAGCAGCGCGTGAGTATTGCCCGCGCGCTGATGAACGGCGGACAGGTGATCCTCGCTGATGAGCCAACCGGTGCGCTCGACAGCCATTCCGGTGAAGAGGTGATGGCGATCCTGCATCAGCTGCGCGATCAGGGGCATACGGTGATTATTGTCACCCACGATCCGCAGGTGGCAGCGCAGGCGGAACGCATCATTGAGATCCACGACGGCGAGCTGGTCAGCAACCCGCCGCCACGTCAGTCCAGAGCGGCGGCGCCGAAAGAAGCCTTACCTGCGTCCACCGGCTGGGGACAGTTCTCCAGCGGCTTTCGTGAAGCGCTGACCATGGCCTGGCTGGCGATGGCGGCCAACAAAATGCGCACCCTGCTGACCATGCTCGGCATCATTATCGGTATTGCCTCGGTGGTGTCGATTGTGGTGGTGGGCGATGCGGCGAAACAGCTGGTGCTGGCGGATATTCGCGCCATCGGGACTAACACCATCGACGTTTACCCCGGCAAAGATTTTGGCGACGACGAGCCGCAGTATCAGCAGGCGCTGAAATACGACGATCTGGCGGCTATTCAGAAGCAGCCGTGGGTGAACTCCGCCACGCCTGCCGTGTCGCAAAACCTGCGTCTGCGCTACGGCAACATCGACGTGGCGGCCAGCGCTAACGGCGTCAGCGGAGATTACTTCAACGTCTACGGCATGACCTTCAGCGAAGGGGCGACCTTCAACGCGGAACAGCTGGCGGGCAGGGCGCAGGTGGTGGTGTTAGACGCTAACTCGCGCAGACAGCTTTTCCCCAATAAAACCCGTGTGGTGGGGGAAGTGATCCTGGTGGGTAACATGCCCGCCACGGTGATTGGTGTGGCGGAAGAGAAACAGTCCATGTTTGGCAGCAGCAAGATCCTGCGCGTCTGGCTGCCGTACAGCACCATTTCCGGGCGCATTATGGGACAGTCCTGGCTCAACTCCATTACCGTGCGAGTGAAAGAGGGCTACGACAGCGCGCTGGCGGAACAGCAGCTCGAGCGGCTGTTAACGTTGCGCCACGGGAAAAAGGATTTCTTCACCTGGAACATGGACGGCCTCTTGAAAACGGCCGAAAAGACCACACGTACTCTTCAGCTGTTCCTGACGCTGGTGGCGGTGATTTCGCTGGTCGTCGGCGGGATAGGGGTGATGAACATTATGCTGGTGTCGGTGACCGAACGTACGCGGGAGATCGGCATTCGCATGGCGGTCGGGGCCAGAGCCAGCGATGTGCTCCAGCAATTTTTGATTGAAGCGGTGCTGGTGTGTCTGGTGGGAGGCGCGATGGGGATTGCGCTCTCGATGATGATCGCCTTCGCGCTCCAGCTCTTTTTACCGGGGTGGGAGATTGGCTTCTCACCGATGGCGATCCTCACCGCGTTTTTGTGCTCCACCTTTACCGGCATTTTGTTTGGCTGGCTGCCGGCACGAAACGCGGCGCGGCTGGATCCGGTGGATGCGCTGGCGCGGGAATAACCCGAAAATAAAAATGCCAGCCGATCGGGCTGGCATTTTGCCTGCGGGGTGTACACAATGAATCAGAGAGCTATGCAACCGTTTCTGCTTCAACGGGCACGATAAGACTGGCGTGATTGCCTTTTGGCCCCTGGTGTACATCGAACCGGACGGACTGCCCGGCTTTGAGCGTCCTGTAACCATCCATCTGAATGGTGGAATAGTGAGCGAAGATATCCTCGCCGCCGCCTTCGGGGCAAATGAAGCCAAACCCCTTGGCGTTGTTGAACCACTTAACAGTACCCATTTCCATGCTTCGACATCCTTCGTAAATCTTATAAATTAAGATGGAATGAACCGGTGGTGGAGTGGGGGCTGTTCAAAACCTCGCCAACTCACGCTTGTACAATTTAGAGAAACGGAAGAAGCCGTCAAGCGTTTGGCGCTGGAGTTGGGACAATAATCAACCAAAATTTGAGGCAGTTAACGCTATTGCAACAGTTTGTGACAGACATCGCGGATGACAGTAATAGATGATTGTTATCTAACATCTGAGGTAGATTCAAAGTGGTTATGCATAATGGGTAAGACCAACGATTGGCTGGATTTTGACCAGCTGGCGGAAGATAAAGTGCGCGACGCGCTAAAACCGCCATCTATGTATAAAGTTATGTTAATGAACGATGATTACACGCCGATGGAATTTGTTATTGACGTGCTACAAAAGTTCTTTTCTTATGATGTTGAACGTGCAACGCAACTGATGCTTACCGTTCATTATCGTGGCAAAGCGATCTGCGGCATCTTTACTGCCGAGGTTGCGGAAACCAAAGTAGCGATGGTGAACGACTATGCAAGGGAGAACGAGCATCCGTTGCTGTGTACGCTGGAAAAGGCCTGATAAGGCATAAAATTGGGGGAGGTGCCTATGCTCAATCAAGAACTGGAACTCAGTTTAAACATGGCTTTCGCCAGAGCGCGTGAGCACCGACATGAGTTTATGACCGTCGAGCACCTGCTGCTCGCACTGCTTAGCAACCCATCTGCCCGCGAAGCGCTGGAAGCCTGCTCCGTGGATCTGGTGGCGCTACGTCAGGAACTCGAAGCCTTCATCGAACAAACTACACCGGTGCTGCCAGCCAGTGAAGAAGAGCGCGACACGCAGCCGACGCTCAGCTTCCAGCGCGTGTTGCAGCGCGCGGTTTTCCACGTCCAGTCTTCCGGACATAGCGAAGTGACTGGCGCCAATGTCCTGGTCGCCATCTTCAGCGAGCAGGAGTCCCAGGCGGCCTACCTGCTGCGTAAACACGAAGTCAGCCGGCTCGACGTGGTCAACTTCATCTCTCACGGAACGCGAAAAGACGAGCCTAACCAGGCATCGGATCCCAGCGGACAGATCAACAGCAATGAAGAGCAAGCAGGCGGGGAGGATCGTATGGAAAACTTCACCACCAACCTTAACCAGCTTGCTCGCGTTGGCGGTATCGACCCGCTGATTGGTCGCGACAAAGAGCTGGAGCGTGCCATCCAGGTGCTGTGCCGCCGCCGTAAGAACAACCCGCTGCTGGTGGGGGAATCTGGCGTGGGTAAAACCGCGATTGCCGAAGGGCTGGCCTGGCGCATTGTGCAGGGCGACGTGCCGGAAGTGATTGCCGACTGCACCATCTACTCGCTGGATATTGGCTCGCTGCTGGCGGGCACCAAATACCGCGGTGATTTCGAAAAACGTTTCAAAGCGCTGTTAAAACAGCTGGAGCAGGACACCAACAGCATCCTGTTTATCGATGAGATCCACACCATCATCGGCGCAGGTGCGGCCTCCGGTGGCCAGGTGGATGCCGCTAACCTGATCAAACCGCTGCTCTCCAGCGGCAAGATCCGCGTGATGGGCTCCACGACGTACCAGGAGTTCAGCAACATCTTTGAGAAGGATCGTGCGCTGGCGCGTCGTTTCCAGAAAATCGACGTTACCGAGCCGTCGGTTGACGAAACGGTGCAGATCATCAATGGCCTGAAAACCAAGTACGAAGCGCACCACGACGTGCGTTACACCGCGAAAGCGGTACGTGCGGCGGTGGAGCTGGCGGTGAAATACATCAACGATCGTCATCTGCCGGATAAAGCGATC
Organism: Enterobacter cloacae complex sp. ECL72; assembly: GCF_019056635.1. Lineage (NCBI taxonomy): Bacteria > Pseudomonadati > Pseudomonadota > Gammaproteobacteria > Enterobacterales > Enterobacteriaceae > Enterobacter > Enterobacter cloacae complex sp. ECL72. The sequence continues at coordinate 1,068,985 of NZ_CP077659.1, forward strand.
GACGTGATTGATGAGGCGGGGGCGCGTGCGCGCCTGATGCCAGCCAGCAAGCGTAAGAAAACCGTGAATGTGGCGGATATCGAGTCCGTGGTGGCCCGCATCGCGCGTATTCCTGAGAAGAGCGTTTCTCAGAGCGACCGTGATACGCTGCGGACCCTCGGCAATCGCCTGAAAATGCTGGTCTTTGGTCAGGATAAAGCCATTGAGGCTTTAACCGAAGCGATCAAGATGGCCCGTGCTGGCCTGGGGCATGACCACAAGCCGGTCGGTTCCTTCCTGTTCGCCGGCCCGACCGGGGTGGGTAAAACCGAGGTGACGGTTCAGCTTTCCAAAGCGCTGGGCATTGAGCTGCTGCGCTTTGATATGTCCGAGTATATGGAGCGTCATACCGTCAGCCGTTTGATTGGTGCGCCTCCGGGATACGTGGGCTTTGACCAGGGCGGCCTGCTTACGGACGCGGTTATCAAGCATCCGCACGCGGTACTGCTGCTCGATGAAATCGAGAAAGCGCACCCGGACGTGTTCAATATCCTGTTGCAGGTGATGGACAACGGGACGCTGACCGATAACAACGGGCGCAAGGCCGATTTCCGCAACGTGGTGCTGGTGATGACCACCAACGCGGGCGTGCGGGAAACCGAGCGTAAATCCATCGGCCTGATCCACCAGGATAACAGCACCGATGCGATGGAAGAGATCAAGAAGATCTTCACGCCGGAGTTCCGTAACCGTCTGGACAACATTATCTGGTTCGATCATCTGTCTACCGAGGTGATTCATCAGGTGGTGGACAAGTTCATCGTCGAGTTGCAGGTTCAGCTGGATCAGAAAGGCGTGTCGCTGGAAGTGAGCCAGGAGGCCCGCAACTGGCTGGCTGAGAAAGGCTACGACCGTGCGATGGGCGCCCGTCCGATGGCGCGCGTGATTCAGGACAACCTGAAGAAACCGCTGGCAAACGAGCTGCTGTTTGGCTCGCTGGTGGACGGCGGCCAGGTAACGGTGGGGCTGGATCAGGCGAAGAACGAACTGACGTACGATTTCCAGAGTGCGGCGAAGCACAAGCCGGAAGCGGCTCACTGATTTTCTTTAGTGTAAAAGCCGGGTTTTTAACCCGGCTTTTTTGTGTCCGCTTTTCTCCTTCTCCCTGTGGGAGAGGGTCAGGGTGAGGGCATCAGACCGCACAAAAATACCTCTTCCTGAACAGCCACACTAAAGCCATAAATAAAAAAGGCCGGGATTGTCCCGACCTTTTAAATATTCATCTGCCATTACAGGCGAAAACAATTAGCGACTACGGAAGACAATGCGGCCTTTGCTCAGGTCGTACGGGGTCAGTTCAACAGTCACTTTGTCGCCCGTCAAAATGCGGATATAGTTTTTGCGCATTTTACCGGAGATGTGCGCAGTTACCACGTGACCGTTTTCCAGTTCTACGCGAAACATGGTATTAGGCAACGTATCAAGTACGGTACCCTGCATTTCAATATTGTCTTCTTTGGCCATCTAATCCTCTGGGGTATCACTACCAAGTTTTGAACCGGCAAGATAATGCCGAAATTCCTCAATTAAGTAAAGAATTGCGCGTTTAAAACGCAGCAAAACAGTCTCAGCGTATTGCCCAAGCGTCACGGTACAACCGAACGGAAAGCGCATTCGTAAAGGGGAGACGACAGGATAAACGTAAGGACGTTATCTGAAGCGAGGGTCCCAAACGGCGGCGGGGCAACAGGCAGAAGCTACTCTGCGGCGTAATTATAACACCCTCATAAAAAATATGCGGAAAACATTTAGGCATTGGGTATAAAGAGCGTTCTGGGAACCCAAAAATCGCGTGGTAGGGTCTCCTTTCGGCACTGTTCCAGGTGTTCGATATAGTGTCGGCGGGAGATTTCAACGGCGCCGAGCGAGGCGGTATGCTCATTCAGCACCTGACAATCCATTAACTGTCCTCCACGTCGGGCAAATTCCTGGCTAAAAACCAGCAGCGCGGTTTTCGACGCATTCGTGGCGCGGGAGAACATCGACTCGCCGCAGAACAGCGTACCCTGCGCCACGCCGTACATGCCCCCGACGAGGTCGTCGCCGCTCCACACTTCGATCGAATGCGCGTAACCCAGCTCATGAAGCTGGTGATAGGCGATAATGATATCGCGGGTTATCCAGGTGCCTTCTAGACGATCTTCAGCGCAGCCTTCGATAACCTGGCCGAAGGCGTGATTAAGCGTGACGCGAAAGGGTGATTTTGTATGAAAACGCTTCATGCTGCGGCTCAGGTGAAACTGCCCAGGCCACAGTACGGCTCGCGGGTCAGGAGACCACCATAAGATCGGGTCGCCAGGAGAAAACCACGGAAAGATGCCGCGCTGGTAAGCCATTAAGAGCCGTGCCGGGCTGAGATCGCCGCCCAGAGCCAGCAAGCCGTTAGGTTCACGCAGCGCCCCCTCCGGAGAAGGGAACGCAATATTATGGCGAGAAAGCTGCACCAGGCGCATGACAACAGAACTCCAGTACGCGAGAGAGGACGCTACAAATATAGTCTACAGGCGCTGTTTAAACTGGTAGTAGCGACCTTGTTTTGCCAGCAGCTCTGCTTGACTACCTTGCTCAATTATGTGTCCGTTGTCCATCACAATTATCTGATCGAAATTCACCAGCCCGCGCAGACGGTGCGTGACCATCAGCACGGTTTTACCTTTCATCACATTCGCCAGTAAATCAAGGATTTGGCTCTCTGTCGTGGCATCCAGTCCTTCTGTCGGTTCATCCAGCAGCATCAGCGGCGCATCGTGCAGCAGCGCACGCGCAATGGCCAGACGACGCAGTTCGCCGCCGGAAAGCTGTCGACCCCCTTCACCCAGCCAGCTGTTCAACCCGTCGTCTTCAAGCAGCTTGTGCAGCCCAACCTGCTCCAGCATTGCCCGCAGCGTATCGTCGGAGGCGTCTGGTGCCGCCAGAAGAAGATTATCGCGCAGCGTAGCGCTGAACAGATGCACCCGCTGGGGCACGACGCTGACCGTTTTACGCAAGGCCGCTTCGCTAAAACCAGACAGCGGAACGTCGTTAAACAGAATCTCGCCCTGCTGTGGGTCCCACGCGCGCGTGAGAAGTTGCAGAAGTGTCGATTTCCCACATCCCGTACGGCCAAGGATCGCAATGCGCTGCCCGGCATCAACAGAAAGGGTGATGTCTTCCAGCGCGTTTTGCGCCTGCTTGTCGTAGGCGAAAGTGACATTGCTGAGCGTCAGCGCGACCTGCTCTGGCACAGCGGTTTGACCCGCGCTGAACTTCACTTCCGGCTCCTGCTCGGCAATATCCGTAATGCGCAGCGCAGAGGCAATCACCTGGCCGAGATGCTGAAAGGCGCCCGTGACCGGGGCTAAGGCTTCAAAGGCTGCCAGGGCACAGAAAACAAACAGCGCAATCAGCGGGCCAGGCTGCGCGTTACCGCCCACGCCACCGGAGGCCATCCAGAGCATGGCGATAACGGCAATCCCACCAATTAACATCATCAGCGCCTGGGAGAACGCGGTCAGTTCAGACTGGCGCCGCTGGGCTTCATGCCAGTTCAGCTCCGTATTTTCCATGCGGGCGCGGTACCGTTTGCTGGCACCAAAAAGGGTGAGCTCGGCCTGTCCCTGCAACCAGGCGGTGAGCTGCTGGCGATATTCCCCTCGCAGGCGCGTCAGGTTTTCCCCGGTGGTTTTACCTGCACGATAAAACAGGGGCGGCAGAATAATCAGCGTCATCAGCATGATGCCGCCGAGCGTCAGTGCGATGGGAACATCCAGGAAACTCAACCCCAGCGTGACCACGACAATCACTACAAACGCGCCCACCATAGGTGAAATGACGCGCAGATAGAGGTGATCCAGCGTATCCACATCTGCGACCACGCGGTTGAGTAATTCGCCCTGTCGAAAACGTGCCAGCCCGGCAGGGGAGAGGGGCAGCAGTTTGCTGAAGGTGTAAATACGCAGGTGTTGCAGCACGCGGAAGGTCGCGTCGTGGCTGACCAGACGTTCGAAGTAGCGTCCGGCAGTTCGCGTAATCGCCGTGCCGCGCACCCCGGCGGCAGGCAGCATGTAGTTAAAGCTGTACAGCCCGGCAAAGCCTGCGGCCGCAGACGCGGAGAGGAACCAGCCGGAAAGCGTAAGCAGACCGATGCTGGCCAGCAGAGTAACGATCGCCAGCACGATCCCGAGCGTCAGCATCCATTTGTGGCGTTTATACAGTGCAAGATACGGAAGCAGGGCGCGCATCAGATATCCTCCTGACGGTTCGCCAGCAGGGTCGCAAACGGCCCCTGCGCGGCAACAAGCGCGGCGTAATCGCCTTGTTCAACAATGTGTCCGTTTTCCATCACCCAGATCTGATCCCAGTCGGCAATACCTTCCAGCTGGTGAGTCACCATCAGGGTGGTTTGCTGGCGTGAGGCTGCGTTAAGCGCATCCATCACGCGCTGCTCGCTGTGAGCGTCCAGGCTGGCGGCGGGTTCGTCCAGCAGCATTAGAGAAGAGGGATTCAGCAGCGCACGGGCAACCGCGACGCGCTGTGCCTGGCCAACTGACAGCCCGGCAGACTGATCGCCAATGACGGTATCGACACCCTGCGCAAGCAGCGGCAGAAACTCGCTGACCCAGGCGCGGTCGAGGACCGATTGCAGCTCATCTTCATGCGCATTCGGGCGTGCCAGCAGCACATTCTCGCGCAGCGTCGGAGCTGGCAGCTGAGGGTTTTGCCCCACCCAACTCAGCTGTTTACGCCAGGCATCAGGATCGAGCTCGCGCAGCTCCGTTTTATTGATACGCAGCGATCCGGTGTACGCCATAAAACCTGACAGCGCATTCAACAATGAGCTTTTACCTGAGCCGCTGGTACCCACCAGCACCACACGTTGCCCGGCAGGCAGGGTAAAGTTCAGCGGACCGGCCAGCACTTTGCCTTCAGGCGACAGAACAGAAAAATCCTGTGCTTCAATGGTCACCGGATCGTTCGTATTCAGCGTTACCTCACCACGCTCCGGATTCGCCAGCGGCGTTTCCATGAAGGTTTTCAGGCTGTCGGCAGCACCCACCGCCTGCGCTTTGGCATGGTAAAAGGTGCCGAGATCGCGAAGCGGCTGGAAAAATTCCGGGGCCAGGATCAGCGCCAGGAACCCGGCGGAAAGCGTGACCGCCGTACCGTAGTGGCCAAAGTCCAGCGCGCCGAGGTAGGAGAAGCCAAAGTAAACCGCCACCAGCGCAATCGACAGGGAGGTGAAAAATTCGAGCACGCCAGAAGAGAGAAAGGCCATGCGCAACACTTCCATGGTGCGCTGACGGAAATCCTGCGACGCCAGGCGAATGTTTTCGGTTTCCGCTTCACCACGACCGAAGATCCGCAGGGTTTCCATTCCGCGCAGACGGTCCAGGAAATGACCGCTCAACCGACCCAGCGCCAGGAAGTTACGACGGTTAGCATCTGCCGCGCCCATGCCGACCATCGCCATAAACAGCGGGATGAGCGGGGCGGTGCCTAGCAGGATCAACGCCGCCACCCAGTTAACAGGGAAGATGGCGATAACAATCATCAGGGGCACAAACACCGCCAGCGCCATCTGGGGAAGATAACGCGCGTAGTAATCGTGCATATCGTCGATTTGCTCAAGGATCAGCGTCGCCCAGCTGCCGGCTGGCTTACCCTGGATCCACGCAGGTCCGGCTTCCGAAAGCCGATCGAGTACCTTGCGGCGAATCTCATAGCGGATGTGCTGCCCGGCGTGGAACCCAACCCGCTCGCGCAGCCAGACCACCCACGCACGCAGAACGAAAACCAGCACCAGAACGATAAACGGCAACAGCAGCGCTTCGCGCGGGATGTTCTCCATGATCATATGGTTGAGAATGCGGGCCAGCAGCCATGCCTGGGCAACAATCAACAGACCGCTGATGAATCCCAAAACGCGGGAAATCATAAGCCAGCGGCGGGACAGAACGCTTTGCTGTTTCAGCCAGCGGGTTAACTCTTGTTGACGGGTTTTTTCCATTGCGTACTTTGCAGGTGACGTTATAAGAAATTAGACCTCTGCATGTTACACGCGAGCAAAAATAAAGGCGACCAGTGGCCGCCTTTATTTACGTTTGTTACTGACTTGTAAAGATTATTTACCTTGTTCAGCCAGTCCGTCCAGATAGCGTTCTGCGTCCAGCGCGGCCATACAGCCGGTGCCCGCAGAGGTGATCGCCTGACGATAAATATGGTCCATCACGTCGCCAGCTGCGAAGACACCCGGAACGCTGGTCTGGGTGGCGTTGCCGTGAATGCCAGACTGCACTTTGATGTAGCCGTTCTCCAGCTCCAGCTGGCCTTCGAAGATAGCGGTGTTCGGGCTGTGGCCGATTGCCACAAACAGGCCCGCCACTTCCAGCGTTTCGACGTTATCGGTGTTCTGGGTATCACGGATACGCAGTCCCGCCACGCCCATCTGATCGCCAGTCACTTCTTCCAGCGTACGGTTGGTATGCAGCACAATGTTGCCGCTCGCCACTTTGTCCATCAGGCGTTTAATCAGGATCTTCTCCGCGCGGAAGGTGTCGCGACGGTGAATCAGGTGTACTTCAGAGGCGATGTTTGCCAGGTAGAGCGCTTCTTCCACTGCGGTGTTACCGCCGCCGATCACGGCGACTTTCTGATTGCGATAGAAGAAACCGTCGCAGGTAGCGCAGGCAGATACGCCTCGGCCTTTGAACGCTTCTTCAGATGGCAGACCAAGGTAACGGGCAGAGGCGCCGGTGGCGATGATCAGCGCATCGCAGGTGTATTCGCCGCTGTCACCCGTCAGGCGGAACGGACGGTTCTGCAAATCCACTTTATTGATGTGGTCGAACAGGATTTCGGTTTCGAATTTGGCGGCATGCTCGTGCATGCGCTCCATCAGCAGCGGCCCGGTCAGGTCGTTCGGGTCGCCAGGCCAGTTTTCCACTTCCGTGGTGGTGGTCAGCTGACCGCCTTTTTCCATCCCGGTGATCAGTACCGGTTGCAGGTTAGCGCGTGCAGCATAGACCGCTGCGGTATATCCCGCAGGTCCAGAACCAAGGATTAGCAGCTTACTGTGTTTGGTCGTGCCCATGAGATCCCCATTGTTGTTGGCAGGCAATGGGCTGGATTGTAGGGAATTTGTTGCCGTAAAAAAAGAGCAGGAGAGTTTTGCTTCCGATATATGCAATAGACGCGCCCTATGGGTCAGAGGCGGTCACATCACTTCTGCTACTGAAAACCGCGCGTTTATAAGGCAATAAAATGAGGATTAATACCCCTCCGTAATGAATATCCGGCATGTTGTACTAAAAATCGATGTTTTGCTTTGACAATCCCCTGCGCTTTTGCGAAAACATTCAAGGAAGAAAAAAGACGCACGAACTGCATGCCGCATAGACATGCACGGAAATGCCATTTTTACCGGGTCAGTGAAATCTACGCATGGTGTGGACAGACGCCATACGTGATGTCTGTGACTGCTTTCGGGCAACGGTCTTCTTACCGCAGAACCCGAATCTACATCGCGTCTAATACATAACCAGGCGATGTGATGAATAACGGGTCCAGGCTCTGAACAGTGATGTGCACAGGGTCCAGGCAGGAGTAGGGAAGGAATACAGAGAGACAATAATAATGGTAGATAGCAAGAAGCGCCCTGGCAAAGATCTCGACCGTATCGATCGTAACATTCTTAATGAATTGCAAAAGGATGGGCGTATTTCCAACGTCGAGCTTTCAAAACGTGTGGGACTTTCCCCGACGCCGTGCCTTGAGCGTGTGCGTCGACTGGAAAGACAGGGTTTTATTCAGGGCTATACGGCTCTGCTGAACCCGCATTATCTGGATGCCTCACTTCTGGTATTTGTTGAGATTACTCTGAATCGTGGTGCACCAGATGTGTTTGAGCAATTTAACGCCGCTGTACAAAAACTTGAAGAAATTCAAGAGTGTCATCTGGTTTCCGGTGATTTTGACTACCTGTTGAAAACCCGTGTGCCTGATATGTCCGCCTACCGTAAGCTGCTGGGTGAAACCCTGCTGCGTCTGCCAGGCGTGAACGACACCCGTACTTATGTGGTGATGGAAGAGGTCAAACAGAGCAATCGTCTGGTTATTAAGACGCGCTAACACGGAACAGGTGCAAAATCAGTGTAGTTTGATTACACTCCTGTTAATCCATACAGCAACAGTGCCGGGGAGTCCCGGCGCTGTTGTCCGTTTTAGCACACAGGCAGGACATGCCTGATACCTGGAGAGCCTTTCTTGAGCCAGGAATACACTGAAGACAAAGAAGTCACATTATCTAAGCTAAGCAGCGGACGTCGTCTCCTTGAGGCGTTACTGATTGTTATTGCCCTTTTTGCCGTCTGGCTGATGGCTGCCTTACTCAGTTTCAACCCCTCAGACCCCAGCTGGTCGCAAACCGCATGGCATGAGCCTATCCATAATTTAGGTGGCGTTCCCGGCGCCTGGCTTGCGGACACACTCTTCTTCATTTTCGGTGTGATGGCCTATACCCTTCCCGTCATCATTATTGGCGGATGCTGGTTTGCCTGGCGTCATCGACAGAACGACGACTACATCGATTATTTTGCCGTTTCGCTGCGCCTGATTGGCGCCCTGGCGCTGATCCTCACCTCCTGCGGACTGGCGGCGATCAACGCCGATGACATCTGGTACTTCGCCTCCGGCGGGGTGATTGGCAGCCTGTTGAGCTCCGCGCTGCAACCGATGCTTCACAGCAGCGGCGGCACGCTGGCGCTGCTTTGTATCTGGGCAGCGGGCCTGACGCTGTTTACCGGCTGGTCCTGGGTGAGCATTGCCGAAAAAATCGGCAGCTTTATTCTGACTCTGCTGACGTTTGCCAGCAATCGCACCCGTCGTGACGATACGTGGGTCGATGAAGATGAATATGAAGATGAGTACGAAGAGGAAGACGAGGCACCCGTGCAGCGTCGTGAATCCCGCCGTGCCCGTATTCTGCGCGGTGCTCTGGCGCGCCGCCAGCGCGTTGCTGAAAAATTCGCTAACCCGTTAGGCCGTAAAACGGATGCCGCGCTTTTCTCCGGCAAACGTATGGATGAAGAGGAGCAGATTGAGTATCGCGGCGCGGCCGTCGATCCTGATGATGTGTTGTTCTCTGGTCATCGAGCTACGCCGGGTGAGTATGACGAATACGATCCGCTGTTGCATGGTCATTCCGTGACTGAACCGGTAGCCGCTGCTGCTGCCGCAACGACGGCTGCGCAGGCCCATGTTGCGCCTGTTGAAGCCGTGATGCCGTCCTCGCCTGTTCCGGCACCGGAGTCCGCGATCCAGCAACCGCAGGTGGACTGGCAGACTGCGCCAGGCGTCCATACGCCTGAACCGACCATTGCGCCGGAGCCTGAAAGCTATATTCCTGTGCAGCAGGAACAGTGGCAGCAACCGTATCAGCCGCCTGAGCCTGCCAGCGAGCCGCAACAGCCGTATCAGGCCTATACGCCCGAACCTGCTGAGCCTGAACAGCCATACGTTGCGCCGGTGTCTGAACCCGAAATGGTGGAGGAAGCGAAGCCATCCCGTCCGCCATTGTACTATTTTGAAGAGGTGGAAGAGCGCCGTGCCCGAGAGCGCGAGCAGCTTGCCGCCTGGTATCAGCCCGTGCCTGAGCCGGTGCAGGAGCCTGTTGTAAAAGCGCCTTCTGCGAGCGTTGCACCTGTAGACCCAGCGCCAGCCGTTGCGTCGAGAGCGGAAACCGTGAAGCAGGCAACGGCAGCCGCTGCCGCGTCCGCTCCGCTATTCAGCCCGGCAACCGATGGTGCGCCACGTCCTCAGGTAAAAGAGGGCATTGGTCCACAATTGCCGCGTCCTAATCGCGTGCGCGTACCGACGCGCCGGGAGCTGGCCTCTTATGGCATTAAACTGCCTTCCCAGCGTATGGCGGAAGAGAAAGCCCGTGAGTCCGACTACGAAGATGATGCCGACGAACTGCATCAGGATGAGCTGGCGCGTCAGTTTGCCGCCCAGCAGACTCAACGCTACGGGAATGAGTACCAACACGATGTTCATTCTCAGCAGGATGAAGATGATGCTACCGAAGCGGAATTAGCGCGTCAGTTTGCGGCCACGCAACAGCAACGTTATTCCGGTGAGCAGCCTTCGGGGGCAAACCCGTTCTCGCTCTCGGATTTTGAATTTTCACCGATGAAAGATCTGGTGGATGACGGTCCGAGCGAACCGCTGTTCACGCCGAGCGTGATGCCAGAAGCGGAACCGGTGCGTCAGGCGCCAGCGCCGCAGGTTAATGCGCAGCCACAACAGCCAGCGCCGCAGGCTTATGCGCAGCCGCATACACCGTCGGCCCAACCGCCGCAGCCGCAGTTCCAGCAGCCAGCACCACAGCCGCAGGAAAGCCTGATTCACCCGCTGCTGATGCGTAACGGAGACAGCCGTCCGCTGCAACGACCAAGTACGCCGTTGCCGTCGCTGGATCTGTTAACGCCGCCGCCAGCGGAAGTCGAACCGGTGGATACTTTTGCTCTTGAGCAGATGGCCCGTCTGGTGGAAGCGCGTCTGGCTGACTTCCGTATTAAAGCGGACGTGGTGAACTACTCACCTGGCCCGGTGATCACCCGTTTCGAACTGAATCTGGCGCCAGGCGTAAAAGCGGCGCGTATTTCTAACCTCTCCCGTGACCTGGCGCGTTCTCTGTCGACCGTGGCGGTACGCGTGGTGGAAGTGATCCCAGGTAAGCCTTACGTTGGCCTTGAGCTGCCAAACAAGAAACGCCAGACCGTTTATCTGCGTGAAGTTCTGGATAACACCAAATTCCGCGACAACCCGTCCCCTCTGACCGTGGTGTTGGGTAAAGATATCGCTGGCGATCCGGTGGTTGCCGATCTTGCGAAGATGCCGCACCTGCTGGTTGCGGGTACCACCGGCTCCGGTAAATCGGTCGGGGTGAACGCCATGATCCTCAGTATGCTCTACAAAGCGCAGCCTGAAGATGTGCGTTTCATCATGATCGACCCGAAAATGCTTGAACTGTCCGTCTACGAAGGCATTCCGCACCTGTTAACGGAAGTGGTGACCGACATGAAGGACGCCGCCAACGCATTGCGCTGGAGCGTCAATGAAATGGAGCGTCGCTATAAGCTGATGTCTGCGCTGGGCGTGCGTAACCTGGCCGGTTATAACGAGAAAATCGCTGAGGCGGCACGTATGGGCCGTCCGATTCCGGACCCATACTGGAAGCCGGGGGACAGCATGGATACCCAGCATCCGGTGCTGGAAAAACTGCCTTACATCGTGGTGCTGGTGGATGAGTTCGCCGACCTGATGATGACCGTTGGCAAGAAAGTGGAAGAGCTGATTGCGCGTCTGGCGCAGAAAGCGCGTGCGGCGGGCATCCATCTGGTACTGGCAACGCAGCGTCCGTCCGTAGACGTTATCACCGGTCTTATTAAGGCAAACATCCCGACCCGTATCGCGTTTACCGTGTCGAGTAAAATTGACTCGCGTACTATCCTTGACCAGGGCGGTGCAGAGTCGCTGCTGGGTATGGGCGATATGCTCTATTCCGGCCCGAACTCCACCTCGCCGGTGCGCGTACACGGTGCGTTTGTTCGCGACCAGGAAGTGCATGCGGTGGTGCAGGACTGGAAAGCGCGCGGTCGGCCGCAATACGTTGACGGCATCACCTCCGACAGTGAAAGCGAAGGTGGCGGCGGTGGTTTTGACGGCGGCGAAGAGCTGGATCCGTTATTTGACCAGGCGGTTAATTTCGTTACCGAAAAACGTAAGGCGTCCATCTCCGGCGTCCAGCGCCAGTTCCGTATTGGCTACAACCGCGCGGCGCGTATTATCGAGCAGATGGAAGCCCAGGGTATTGTGAGCGAACAGGGGCATAACGGTAACCGTGAGGTGCTGGCGCCACCGCCGTTTGATTAACCTTCAGCGATTGCAAAGAAGGGTAAATCAGCAAAAATTAAGCATATTCTTCTGTCGCCTGCCTTCGGGCAGGTCCAGAATAGAAACGGAACCCCCATATCGGGAAGACGTATTTTAAGGAATAACAATGAAAAAAATCGCCATCGCCTGTGCATTACTCTCCAGTTTTGTTGCCAGCAGCGTCTGGGCTGATGCAGCCAGCGACCTTAAAAGCCGACTGGATAAAGTGAGCAGCTTCCACGCCAGCTTCACGCAAAAAGTGACTGACGGCAGTGGCAACGCGGTGCAGGAAGGTCAGGGGGATTTGTGGGTGAAACGCCCGAATCTCTTCAACTGGCACATGACCCAGCCGGATGAAAGCGTGCTGGTGTCCGACGGGAAAACCTTATGGTTCTACAACCCGTTTGTTGAGCAGGCGACCGCCACCTGGCTGAAAGACGCGACCAGCAATACGCCGTTTATGCTCATTGCCCGTAACCAGTCCAGCGACTGGCAGCAGTACAACATTAAACAAAACGGTGATGAGTTCGTCCTGACACCAAAAGGCAGCAACGGTAACCTGAAGCAGTTCACCATTAACGTGAGCAGCAACGGTACCATTAATCAGTTCGGTGCGGTTGAGCAGGACGATCAGCGCAGTAGCTATCAGCTCAAGTCTCAGCAAAACGGCGCCGTAGATGCTTCGAAATTCACCTTTACCCCGCCGCAGGGCGTAACGGTGGACGACCAACGTAATAAGTAAGAGGCATGAGTGAGCAACCTGTCGCTCGATTTTTCAGATAATGCGTTTCAACCTCTGGCCGCCCGTATGCGGCCAGAAAATTTAGCGCAGTACATCGGCCAGCAACACCTGCTGGCTGCGGGGAAACCCTTGCCGCGCGCCATAGAGGCGGGGCATCTGCACTCCATGATCCTCTGGGGGCCACCCGGCACCGGCAAAACAACCCTCGCTGAAGTGATCGCCCGCTATGCTAACGCGGACGTTGAGCGCATCTCGGCGGTTACCTCCGGCGTGAAGGAGATTCGTGAGGCGATCGAGCGCGCGCGGCAAAACCGTAATGCCGGGCGCCGCACCATTCTGTTTGTCGATGAAGTCCACCGCTTCAACAAGAGCCAACAGGATGCGTTTCTGCCGCACATTGAAGACGGCACGATTTTCTTCATCGGCGCAACCACGGAAAACCCGTCGTTTGAGCTGAACTCTGCGCTCCTTTCCCGCGCCCGCGTTTACCTGCTTAAATCCCTGACTACAGAGGATATCGAAAAGGTTCTGACCCAGGCGATGGAGGACAAAGCGCGGGGTTACGGCGGACAGGATATCGTTCTGCCGGACGACACGCGTCGTGCGATCGCTGAACTGGTCAACGGCGATGCGCGTCGGGCGCTGAATACGCTGGAAATGATGGCCGATATGGCCGAAGTGGATGATGCCGGCAAGCGCGTACTGAAACCTGAATTGCTCACCGAAATAGCCGGTGAACGCAGCGCACGCTTCGATAATAAAGGCGATCGTTTTTACGACCTGATCTCGGCATTACATAAGTCCGTGCGCGGCAGCGCCCCGGATGCGGCGCTCTACTGGTACGCGCGTATCATTACCGCCGGTGGCGATCCGTTATATGTCGCGCGTCGCTGCCTGGCCATCGCGTCAGAAGATGTCGGTAATGCCGATCCACGCGCCATGCAGGTCGCTATTTCCGCCTGGGACTGCTTTACCCGCGTCGGACCCGCGGAAGGTGAGCGTGCCATTGCGCAGGCAATTGTCTATCTGGCCTGCGCGCCGAAAAGTAACGCGGTGTATACCGCCTTCAAAGCGGCGATGTCAGATGCACGTGAACGTCCGGACTACGATGTGCCGGTTCATCTGCGCAATGCGCCAACCAAATTGATGAAAGAGATGGGTTACGGGCAGGAGTATCGCTACGCCCATGATGAACCCAATGCCTACGCCGCCGGGGAAGAGTATTTCCCGCAGGAGATGGCACAAACCCGCTATTATCATCCCACAAACAGAGGTCTTGAGGGTAAGATTGGCGAAAAGCTCGCCTGGCTTGCCGGACAGGATCAAAATAGCCCTATAAAACGCTACCGTTAGTTCAATCGTTGCGGTAATGTTGGCAATATATCTCTGTGGCCGCAGGCTGTGGTCACTTTTTCCTTTTTTAATTCGATAAGCACAGGATAAGCATGCTCGATCCCAATCTGCTGCGTAATGAGCCAGACGCAGTCGCTGAAAAACTGGCACGCCGGGGCTTTAAGCTGGATGTAGATAAGCTGCGCGCTCTTGAAGAGCGTCGTAAAGTTTTGCAGGTACAAACTGAAAATCTGCAAGCAGAGCGTAATTCTCGATCGAAATCCATTGGCCAGGCGAAAGCGCGCGGGGAAGATATTGAGCCATTACGCCTGGAAGTGAACAAACTGGGTGAAGAGCTGGATCAGGCGAAAGCTGAACTGGATGTTCTTCAGGCTGAAATTCGTGATATCGCTCTGGCGATCCCGAACATTCCTGACGACAGCGTGCCTGTCGGCAAAGACGAAAACGACAACGTTGAAGTGAAACGCTGGGGCACGCCTCGCGAGTTTGACTTCGAGGTGCGCGATCACGTCACGCTGGGCGAAATGCACGCGGGCCTGGACTTTGCGGCTGCGGTTAAGCTGACGGGTTCTCGCTTTGTGGTCATGAAAGGTCAAATTGCCCATCTGCATCGCGCTCTGGCGCAGTTCATGCTGGATCTGCACACCGAGCAGCACGGCTACAGCGAAACCTACGTTCCGTATCTGGTTAACCACGATACGCTGTACGGTACAGGCCAGCTGCCGAAATTTGCCGGCGATCTGTTCCACACCCGTCCGCTGGACGAGGAAGCAGACAGCAGCAACTACGCGCTGATCCCAACCGCGGAAGTGCCGCTGACCAACCTCGTGCGTGATGAGATCATCGACGAAGACGATCTGCCAATCAAACTGACCGCGCACTCTCCATGTTTCCGTTCTGAAGCCGGTTCTTACGGTCGCGATACGCGCGGTCTGATCCGTATGCACCAGTTCGATAAAGTTGAGATGGTGCAGATCGTTCGTCCGGAAGAGTCTATGGACGCGCTGGAAGAGATGACCGGTCATGCTGAGAAAGTGCTGGAGCTGCTGGGCCTGCCGTACCGCCGTATGGCGCTGTGCACCGGCGACATGGGCTTCGGTGCCTGCAAAACCTTCGACCTTGAAGTCTGGGTGCCTGCGCAGAACACCTACCGTGAAATCTCCTCCTGCTCCAACGTCTGGGATTTCCAGGCGCGTCGTATGCAGGCGCGTTGCCGCAGCAAATCTGACAAGAAAACCCGTCTGGTTCATACCCTGAACGGTTCCGGTCTGGCAGTAGGCCGTACGCTGGTTGCTGTGCTGGAAAACTACCAGCAGGCTGACGGACGCATTGAGATCCCGGAAGTGCTGCGCCCTTACATGAAAGGCCAGCAGTTCATCGGCTAATTATTTGCTCTAAGACAAAAAAGCGCCTCAGGGCGCTTTTTTTATGCCTCTGATTTGATACGAAGCAATAACCCCTTCCTCTAAAGTAGTAATACTCCTCCGAACGAAAGTCAGCATAAAACACTGATAACCAAAAATATCGTTATACATAAAACTATATAGCGGTGTATGCCGCCCTTTATTTCTTTGTGAGCAACCAAAGTGAGTCTTTATGAAAATCAAAGCGCCTGAAGCGTTAATGGCTGCCGAGGTCACTCGCCGTGGGTTGATGAAAACCACGGCAATAGGCGGTCTGGCGGTTGCCAGCAGCGCCTTTACGCTCCCTTTTACCCGTCTGGCGTCGGCGGCGGAGGCTCTGTCTCCCGCTTCAGCCCCGGAAAAAGTGGTGTGGAGTGCCTGTACCGTTAACTGTGGTAGCCGTTGTCCTCTGCGTATGCATGTTGTGGACGGTGAAATCAAATATGTCGAAACAGACAATACCGGCGATGATAACTACGAAGGGTTACATCAGGTTCGTGCCTGTCTGCGTGGCCGTTCAATGCGCCGTCGCGTTTATAACCCGGATCGTCTGAAATACCCAATGAAGCGCGTCGGTAAGCGTGGGGAAGGGAAGTTCGAGCGTATTAGCTGGGACGAAGCCTACGATATTATCGCGACTAACATGCAGCGCCTGATCAAAGAGTATGGCAACGAATCCATCTACCTCAACTACGGCACCGGGACGCTGGGCGGTACCATGACCCGCTCCTGGCCGCCGGGTAAAACGCTGGTGGCGCGCCTGATGAACTGCTGCGGCGGCTATCTCAATCATTACGGCGACTACTCTTCCGCACAGATTGCTGCGGGTCTGAACTACACCTACGGCGGCTGGGCAGACGGTAACAGCCCGTCGGATATCGAAAACAGTAAACTGGTGGTGTTGTTCGGTAACAACCCAGGCGAAACCCGGATGAGCGGCGGTGGGGTAACCTATTATCTTGAGCAGGCGCGCGCCAAATCCAACGCACGTATGATCATCGTCGATCCGCGCTATACCGATACCGGCGCGGGACGTGAAGACGAGTGGATCCCTATTCGCCCTGGTACCGATGCGGCGCTGGTCAATGCGCTGGCGTATGTGATGATCACTGAAAACCTCGTCGATCAGCCGTTCCTTGATAAATACTGCGTTGGTTATGACGAGAAGACCCTGCCAGCCAGCGCACCGGCTAACGGGCATTACAAAGCGTACATTCTTGGTCAGGGCAGCGACGGGGTAGCGAAAACCCCTGAGTGGGCATCCACCATTACCGGCATTCCAGTCGAGCGTATTGTTCAGCTGGCCCGTGAAATTGGTTCAGCAAAACCGGCTTATATCAGCCAGGGATGGGGACCACAGCGTCACGCGAACGGCGAAATTGCCACCCGCGCTATTTCTATGCTCTCGATTCTGACTGGCAACGTTGGTATTCACGGCGGTAATAGCGGGGCGCGTGAAGGCTCGTATGAAGTCCCGTTTGAACGTATGCCAACGCTGGATAACCCGGTTCAGACCAGCATCTCCATGTTTATGTGGACGGACGCGATCGAGCGCGGCCCGGAAATGACCGCGCTGCGTGACGGTGTTCGGGGCAAAGATAAGCTGGACGTGCCGATCAAAATGATCTGGAACTACGCCGGTAACTGCCTGATCAACCAGCACTCTGAAATCAACCGCACCCATGAAATTTTGCAGGACGACAAGAAGTGCGAAATGATTGTGGTGATCGACTGCCACATGACCTCATCGGCGAAGTATGCCGATATTCTGCTTCCAGACTGCACCGCGTCTGAGCAGATGGATTTCGCGCTGGACGCCTCCTGCGGCAACATGTCCTATGTGATCTTCACTGACCAGGCCATCAAACCGCGCTTCGAGTGCAAAACCATTTATGAGATGACTTCCGAGCTGGCGAAACGTCTTGGCGTTGAGCAGCAGTTCACTGAAGGACGTACTCAGGAAGGGTGGATGCGCCATCTGCACGAGCTCTCACGCAAAGCCATTCCTGACCTGCCGGACTTCGATACCTTCCGCAAGCAGGGCATGTACAAGCAGCGCGATCCCGAAGGGCATCACGTGGCGTATAAAGCCTTCCGCGACGATCCGCAGGCCAATCCGCTGACCACGCCGTCGGGCAAAATCGAGATCTACTCCGAAGAGCTGGCAAAAATTGCTGCAACGTGGGAATTGCCGGAAGGGGATGTTATCGATCCGCTGCCGATTTATACGCCAGGCTTCGAAAACTACAACGATCCGCTGACGGCGAAATTCCCGCTTCAGTTGACCGGTTTCCACTACAAAGCGCGTGTTCACTCCACCTACGGCAACGTTGACGTACTGAAAGCGGCCTGCCGACAGGAGATGTGGATCAACCCGATGGATGCGAAAGCGCGCGGCATCAGTAATGGCGATCGCGTACGTATCTTCAACGGACGTGGCGAAGTGCATATCGAAGCTAAAGTGACTCCGCGTATGATGCCTGGCGTTGTCGCGCTGGGGGAAGGGGCCTGGTATAACCCGGATGCGAACCGTATCGATCAGGCGGGCTGCATCAACGTTCTCACTACGCAGCGTCCGTCGCCGCTGGCGAAGGGCAACCCATCCCACACAAACCTCGTTCAGGTTGAAAAGGCGTAAGGAGTAACCGATGACAACCCAGTATGGATTTTTTATTGATTCCAGCCGCTGCACCGGGTGCAAAACCTGCGAGCTGGCCTGCAAGGATTACAAAGATCTGACCCCGGACGTTAGCTTCCGTCGTATTTATGAATACGCGGGCGGCGACTGGCAGGAGGACAACGGCGTCTGGCATCAGGATGTCTTCGCCTATTACCTGTCGATTGCCTGCAACCACTGCGAAGATCCGGCCTGCACCAAGGTCTGCCCGAGCGGGGCAATGCACAAGCGCGACGACGGTTTTGTGGTGGTGGACGAGGATGTCTGCATCGGCTGTCGCTACTGCCACATGGCCTGCCCGTACGGCGCGCCGCAGTACAATGCCGCCAAAGGCCACATGACCAAGTGCGACGGCTGCCATAGCCGCGTGGCGGACGGCAAAAAGCCCATCTGCGTCGAATCCTGCCCGCTGCGCGCGCTGGACTTTGGCCCGATTGAAGAGCTGCGCAAAAAACACGGTCAGCTTGCTGCCGTCGCGCCGCTGCCGTCTGCGCACTTCACGAAGCCGAGTATTGTGATTAAACCTAACGCCAACAGCCGTCCGACGGGTGACACCACCGGCTACCTGGCAAACCCGAAGGAGGTGTGAGATGGGAAGTGGATGGCATGAATGGCCGCTAATGATCTTCACGGTCTTTGGGCAGTGCGTGGCGGGCGGGTTTATCGTCCTTGCGCTGGCGCTGTTAAAAGGGAACCTCAATGCTGAACAGCAGCAGCGTTTGGTGTTAAGCATGTTTGGCCTGTGGGTGTTGATGGGCATTGGGTTTATCGCCTCTACGCTGCACCTGGGCTCACCGATGCGCGCGTTCAACTCCCTGAACCGCGTAGGTGCCTCTTCGCTGAGTAACGAGATTGCCAGCGGGGCAATCTTCTTTGCCGTTGGCGGGCTGGGGTGGTTACTGGCAGCGGTGAAAAAGCTGCCGTCAGGGTTACGCGCGTTGTGGCTCATCGTCACCATGGTACTGGGCGTTGTCTTCGTCTGGATGATGGTCCGGGTGTACAACACCATCGATACCGTTCCGACCTGGTACAGCGTCTGGACGCCGATGAGCTTCTTCCTGACCATGTTTATTGGCGGGCCGCTGCTGGGTTATCTGCTGCTGCGTGTGGCTGGCATTAATGGTTGGGCGATGCGCCTGCTGCCCGCGGTCTCGCTGCTGGCGCTGGTAATCAGTACCGTTGTCGCGCTCATGCAGGGAGCGGAGCTGGCGACCATTCACAGCTCTATCCAGCAGGCTTCGGCGTTGGTGCCGGATTACGGTTCGCTGATGGCCTGGCGTGTGGTGCTGCTGACGGCGGCGCTGGTGTGCTGGATTGCCCCTCAGCTTAAAGGTTACTCGCCTGCGCTGCCGTTACTGTCCCTGGCCTTTGTGCTGGTGCTGGCAGGGGAGTTAATTGGTCGCGGCGTATTTTACGGTCTGCATATGACGGTCGGTATGGCTATCGCCAGCTAATTTTTAGATTTTGTTATAAAAAGCCGGGACATAGCGCCCGGCTTTTCTTTTTTCATTCATGAAATTTTTCGACTGATGTTTCGTTGTAAAAATTCCCGGAAATAAATAAAAACAAATAGATAATTAATATCAGTAGCAGGCTTTGCATTAGCAGGATGAGTTTTTTAAATCGACAAGGCGCATAACGTGCGTGACGCCTGAACCGGTGGATTGACTTTGTTTTTGCCAGTGGCATGATGCGCACGAAATCTGAACTTCCTCACGGTTTTTAATCCATGACCACCTATACCCGCCCGGTGCTTTTGTTGCTCTGTGGCCTGCTTTTGCTGACCCTGGCGATCGCGGTGTTAAACACACTCGTCCCGCTATGGCTCGCCCATGAAAACTTACCGACCTGGCAGGTGGGTATGGTTAGCTCGTCCTTTTTTACGGGCAATCTGCTGGGCACCTTATTAACGGGCAGCCTTATTAAGCGCTTTGGTTTTAACCGCAGTTATTATCTGGCGTCGCTGATCTTTGCCGTCGGCTGCGCCGGTTTAGGCCTCATGGTCGGCTTCTGGAGCTGGATGGTCTGGCGCTTTATTGCGGGCGTCGGCTGCGCCATGATCTGGGTGGTGGTTGAAAGTGCGCTAATGTGCAGCGGAACGTCCCGTAATCGCGGGCGTCTTCTGGCGGCCTATATGATGGTTTACTACGTCGGTACCGTTCTGGGACAGCTGATGGTCAGCAAACTGCCAACAGACCTGATGAGCGTGCTGCCGTGGGTGACGGGCATGGTTCTGGCGGCGATCCTGCCGCTGCTCTTTACCCGCATTGTGAATCAAAACAGCGAGCATCAGGAAGCTACCCACGTCTGGCCGATGCTGAGACTGCGCCAGGCGCGTCTGGGGGTTAACGGCTGCATTATTTCCGGGATTGTGCTGGGCTCGCTCTATGGCCTGATGCCGCTCTATCTTAACCATCAGGGCGTCAGTGATTCCGGGATCGGTTTCTGGATGGCGGTGATGGTCAGCGCGGGGATTGTCGGCCAGTGGCCGATTGGCCGCCTGGCGGACCGCTTTGGTCGTCTGCTGGTGCTGCGCGTCCAGGTTTTCGTGGTCATCATGGGCTGTCTCGCCATGCTCAGCAACGCCGCAATGGCGCCTGCGCTGTTCATTCTGGGAGCTGCGGGCTTTACGCTCTATCCGGTCGCGATGGCCTGGGCCTGTGAGAAAGTTGAGCATCACCAGCTGGTTGCAATGAACCAGGCTTTGTTGCTGAGTTACACCATCGGCAGTTTACTGGGTCCGACGTTTACCGCTATGCTCATGCAAAATTATTCTGACAATCTGCTGTTTATTATGATCGCCAGCGTGTCGTTTATTTATCTGTTAATGCTGCTGCGCAAAGTGGGCGAACATCCAACGCCAGTGGCCCATGCATGACTTATTAAAAGCCTGTCGATGACAGGCTTTTTTGTCCCTGTCACATATAAGACTTTTACTTATTGTGAGTTTTTACTGCCTGGCGATAATTCAAATGAGTTTACCACTAAAAGGCAGCAATCATGTCTACTCGTCGTTTTTCCACTACCGCACTTTCCGTAGTGTTGGCTTTAACGTTTGCAACGGCTCCGGCCATGGCTAATCCTGGAAACGGGAATGGTGGTGGTCACGGAAACGGTGGCGGACAAGGTAATAGCGGCAATCATGGTAACGGGAACGCTGGTAACCATGGTAATAAACACAATAACGGTCAGGATAACCCTGGGAAATCGGATAAGAGCTTTAAAAACAGCAAAGATGTCGGTAATGATGTGGATGCTCGCGTGAGCTTCGATCATGCCCGCCATCTGGCACTGAATTACGGCTTAACGGGCTACGACTCTCTGCCTCCGGGAATTGCGAAAAACCTGGCGCGCGGTAAGCCACTGCCTCCGGGCATTGCGAAGAAAACCGTGCCAGCCGATATGCTGGGTCAGCTTCCTTCCTATCCGGGCTATGAATGGCGCGTAGTAGGTGACGACCTGGTCTTAATTGCGCTGAGTACGGCGATTGTGACTTCCGTTATTAATGGCGTCTTTAAATAGAATATAAAAAGGCCCGGTTTTCACCGGGCCTTTTCGTTAATACATGACCTTGTGGCCATACTGCTCAAGAATACCTTTGACGCGCTCCATCGTCTCTTTTTTCGGCGGCTTCACGCCATCGAGTTTGTACTCTTCACCCATCGCCACCCATTTATGTTTACCCAGCTCGTGATAGGGCAGGAGTTCAATTTTCTCCACGTTACCCATATCCCGGGTAAATTCACCCAGACGATGTGCAGAGTCATCATCATCTGACCAGCCCGGCACCACCACGTAGCGGATCCAGGTCTTGACGCCTTTGTTGGCAATGTATTTGGCAAATTCCAGGGTACGGTGGTTTGAAACGCCAACCAGATTCTGGTGGATCTCATCGTTCATCTGCTTGAGATCGAGCATGACCAGATCGGTCACTTCAAGCAGTTCATCAATAACCGGATCGTAACGGCGCACAAAGCCGTTGGTGTCGAGGCAGGTATGAATGCCTTCTTTGTGGCAGGCGCGGAACCAGTCGCGCACAAACTCAGCCTGAAGAATGGCTTCACCGCCGGATGCCGTCACGCCACCGCCGGACGCGTTCATGAAGTGGCGATAGGTCACCACCTCTTTCATCAGATCTTCAACGGTGACTTCTTTACCGCCATGGGTGTCCCAGGTGTCACGGTTATGGCAGTACAGGCAGCGCATCAGGCAGCCCTGGAAGAAAGTGATAAAGCGGATCCCCGGGCCATCGACGGTGCCACAGGATTCAAAGGAGTGAATGCGACCAATAATTGACATTGCGGTGATATCTCCGAATTTGGCCCATCCGGGGGCCTATGTAGATGCACAGCTCAAAGGCTATGTCGAGTCTGTTTTGGCTGTTATCCATTAAGTATAGATAGCGGACAAAAGAGACTGATGAAGCGAGGGTGTTAAAAAGGCCCCACTTGCGTGGAGCCTTTATTGTACGCTTTTTAACGCGTGATTTCAGTCAATTCCACTTACATGGACTGAGTGAAAGTACGGGTAATAACGTCCTGCTGCTGTTCTTTCGTCAGGGAGTTAAAACGTACTGCGTAGCCAGATACGCGGATGGTCAGCTGAGGATATTTCTCAGGATGTTCCATCGCGTCGAGCAGCATTTCACGGTTCATCACGTTCACGTTCAGGTGCTGACCACCTTCGATGGACGCTTCGTGGTGGAAGTAACCATCCATCAGACCCGCCAGGTTAGTTTTACGCACTTCGTCGTCTTTACCCAGCGCGTTTGGCACGATAGAGAAGGTGTAAGAGATACCATCTTTCGCGTAAGCAAACGGCAGTTTAGCAACGGAGGTCAGAGAGGCAACCGCACCTTTCTGGTCACGACCGTGCATTGGGTTAGCACCTGGGCCGAATGGCGCGCCAGCACGACGACCGTCTGGGGTGTTACCGGTTTTCTTACCATACACAACGTTAGAGGTGATGGTCAGAACAGACTGAGTCGGGATAGCGTTACGATAGGTAGTGAGTTTCTGAATTTTCTTCATGAAACGTTCTACCAGGTCAACCGCCATGTCATCAACGCGAGCGTCGTTGTTACCAAACTGCGGATATTCGCCTTCGATTTCGAAGTCGATAGCCAGACCATCTTCGTCACGAATTGGTTTAACTTTCGCATATTTGATTGCAGACAGGGAGTCAGCCGCAACGGACAGACCTGCGATACCACACGCCATGGTGCGAACGACGTCACGGTCGTGCAGCGCCATCAGAGAGGCTTCGTAGCTGTACTTGTCGTGCATGTAGTGGATAACGTTCAGCGCGGTCACGTACTGTTTAGCCAGCCAGTCCATGAAGTGGTCCATGCGGTCCATGACTTCGTCATAGTTCAGCACGTCGCCTTTGATCGGTTCAGACTTAGGACCAACCTGCATTTTCAGTTTTTCATCAACGCCGCCGTTGATTGCGTACAGCATGGTTTTCGCCAGGTTTGCACGCGCACCGAAGAACTGCATTTGCTTACCAACAACCATTGGACTTACGCAGCAAGCGATAGCGTAGTCATCGTTGTTGAAGTCAGGACGCATCAGGTCATCGTTCTCATATTGCAGAGAAGAGGTGTCGATGGACACTTTAGCGGCGAATTTCTTGAAGTTCAGAGGCAGTTTTTCAGACCACAGAACGGTGATGTTCGGCTCCGGAGAAGGACCCATGGTGTACAGGGTGTTCAGGAAGCGGAAGCTGTTTTTGGTTACCAGAGTACGACCATCTACGCCCATACCGCCGATAGATTCGGTTGCCCAGATTGGGTCACCAGAGAACAGCTCATCATATTCTGGGGTACGCAGGAAGCGAACCATACGCAGTTTCATGACCAGGTGGTCAATCATTTCCTGAGCGTCTTGTTCAGTGATTTTGCCTGCTTTCAGGTCACGTTCGATGTACGCATCCAGGAAGGTGGATACGCGGCCGAAGGACATTGCTGCACCGTTCTGAGACTTAACAGCGGCCAGGTAGCCGAAGTAGGTCCACTGGATAGCTTCCTGAGCGTTGGTAGCAGGACCAGAGATATCGCAGCCGTATTTAGCCGCCATCTCTTTGATCTGACCCAGCGCACGGTGCTGTTCAGCGATCTCTTCACGCAGACGGATAGTCGCTTCCAGGTTTACGCCGTTTTCCAGGTCAGACTGGAGAGAGACGAACTGCGCGTATTTGTCTTTCATCAGGAAGTCGATACCGTACAGCGCAACGCGACGGTAGTCACCGATGATACGGCCACGGCCATAGGCATCTGGCAGACCGGTCAGAACGCCAGATTTACGGCAGTTCAGAATGTCTTTGGTGTAAACATCGAATACGCCCTGGTTATGGGTTTTGCGGTATTCGGTGAAGATTTTTTTCAGCATTGGGTCCAGCTCGCGGTTATACGCTTTGCAGGAACCTTCAACCATTTTGATACCACCGAACGGGATGATTGCGCGTTTCAGTGGTGCTTCAGTTTGCAGACCGACGATTTTCTCAAGGGCTTTGTTGATGTAGCCAGCATCGTGAGAAGTGATGGTAGAAGCAACGGAGGTGTCAAAATCAACTGGCGCGTGAGTGCGGTTTTCCAGTTTAACGCCTTCCATCACGCTGTCCCACAGCTTGGTGGTTGCGTCAGTCGCACCAGCCAGGAAGGATTCGTCACCTTCATACGGGGTATAGTTTTTCTGAATGAAGTCACGGACGTTGACTTCATTCTGCCAGTCACCTTTCGTAAAACCTTCCCAGGCTGTGGCTAACTTTTCATTAAGCTCGGACATGTAACACCTACCTTCTTAAGTGGATTTTTTATTTACTGCCTGAGACAACCATTAATGATGATCGCCGCCACGCAGGTAAATGACCCAGTATGTCAACCCAACTAACAGACCCCCACCGATAATGTTCCCGATAGTGACGGGGATCAGGTTATCAGTAATGAAGTTCATAATAGTCAGGTGTGAAAAACTTTCCGGGGTTGAACCTACAGCAGTCCAGAACTCCGGGCTTGCAAAGTTGCGGATAACAATACCCATCGGGATCATGAACATATTCGCAATACTGTGCTCAAAGCCGCTGGCAACAAACATCGCAACCGGCAGAACCATAATCATGGCTTTATCCATCAGGCTACGACCAGAGTAGCTCATCCAGACCGCCAGGCAGACCATCAGGTTTGCGAGGATGCCGAGAGCAACAGCTTCGATAAATGTATGGTGCATTTTGTGGTCGGCGGTTTGCAGGACGTTAAGCCCCCAGCCGCCGTTGGCGGTCATATACTCGCCAGAGAGCCACATCAACAGAACAAAGAGCAGACAGCCAATCAGGTTGCCAACGTAAACGTTGAGCCAGTTGCGCCCCAGTTGACCCCAGGTAATTCTTCCGCTGGCTTTTGCCACCACAATCAGCACCGTTGAGGTGAAGAGGTCGGCGCCGCAGATGACGCAGAGAATCAGGCCCAGTGAGAAGCAAATACCACCAATCAGTTTCGCTATGCCGAAAGGCATCCCGGCAGTGCCGGTGGTGGCTGTGATATAGAAGACGAAAGCGATGGAGATGAACACCCCAGCCGTAATGGCCAGAAAGAACGTCGTCATCGGATGTTTCGTGGCTTTGTAGACACCCGCTTCTTCGGCAACTTTCGCCATCGCAGCGGGGAGTAATAGATCAAAAGGGTTGTCAGCTTTCACACTAACTCTCTCTTTATTAAGTCGGCGACGAGATACTAACAAAGCATTATAGAAGAGAAATTGATATAGATCATATCTCGCCTGGCTTATAGGCCCGCAGTGTGTATGGTTTTACAGCAAAAGCGGAGTAAGTATTTGATTATCCGTGTAAAAATAAATTTTAAAAGTTATGAAAAGAGTTGAATTTTTTCCTTCAGCCTCCCGTGGAACAGTTAATTAAAATGGAGTATTTATTATAATTAGTAACAGTAAAGCTCAGGTAAGCGTTTTTATATTTACCCGTGGTTAACTTAATTATTACAATTAAACGTCATTGCGGAAAAATAAAAAAAAGGGGCAATGAAATTGCCCCGTAATATAGCTCAGGCGATTGAATACGCCTACAGCCATTAATGTTATATGCGCTTATTTTGACCAGTAAGCGGCTTTTGCCTTCTGCAATTTTTCATACGCATTCAGCAGTGACTGATGCGCCGGGAAGGCTTTCAGATCGCTGTCAACCGCTTGCAGGCCGTAGAATGGTTCTTCACCGCTCAGCGCCGCGCTGGCAGCTTCAACGGCATCCGCACCGTACATACGTACAAATGCGTTCAGATACTGCAATGGCTCGCGGTCGTCTTCCTGAGAAAGCAGGAGCAGCGTTTGCAGGCAACGGTAATAGTTTGTGCGCTCGGCGGAGAAGACGGACTGGTTAAACTCCATCGTCCACTCGGTCCAGGCCAAAGCCTGATCCAGATCGCCGCCCGCCAGCGCCAGCATCGCTTTCAGCTCGCCGATGCGCAGGGTGTACCAGCCGTTATCTTTTCCGGTCGCCAGACCCAGCAGTTCGCGCACGCGGGTGAAATCATCGTGTCCTTCTTCGTCCAGCTGGGCGATCAGGTTCAGATAATCTTCTTTATCCCACTCGCTGCCTGGCAGGGCCAGCAGGGTTTCACGCAGATGCGCGCCCATGCTGTTGTTCGCCAGCCACAGATCTTCTGCCGGATAAATGTCCGACATACCTGGCACAATAATACGGCACGCGTAAACACCGAGGTGTTCATAGTCGGCAATGTAAACTTCCTGATCTTCCGCGTTGAAGATCGCCATCAGGGTGGCGAATTCTTCTTCCGTCGTACCGGCAAAGCTCCAGTCCACGAACGGATAGTCCGCGTCCTGTTTGAACATATCCCAGGAGATCAAACCGCTGGAGTCGATGAAGTGTGTTTCGAGGTTGGTGTGCTCGGCGACTTCTTCGTCATCAAAGGTTGGCGGAGTAAAGACATCGAGATCTTTCAGGCTACGACCTTGCAGCAGTTCGGTTACGGTACGCTCCAGCGCCACGCCGAAGTCCGGGTGCGCGCCGAAGGAGGCGAAGCAGGTGCCATTTGCCGGGTTGAACAGTACCACGCAGATAACCGGATATTTGCCGCCCAGAGAGCCGTCATAAGCAAAGATTGGGAAACCTTCTGCTTCCAGTTTGGCGATGGATTCCACCACGCCCGGGTAGCGCGCCAGCACGTCAGCCGGGATCTCCGGCAGGCTGATGGATTCAGCAATAATGCGGTTTTTGATATGACGCTCGAAAACTTCAGACAATCCCTGCACGCGCGCTTCGTTGCGGGTATTACCGGCAGACATGCCGTTAGACACATACAGGTTGCCGACGATGTTCATCGGGATATAAACGGTCTGCTCGTCAGACTGACGGGTGAACGGCAGGGCGCAGATCCCACGATCCTCATTGCCGGATTGCAGGTCGATCAACATGCTGCCGGTCAGTTCGTTTTCCGGATCGTAGAACGCGCGCAGGCGGGCATCGAGAATGCCTTCCGGCAGTTCATCGTTTTCGGTCAGCGGGAACCATTTTTCGTTCGGATAGTGAACGAACGGACCGTTGGCAATAGTTTCGCCCAGCCAGAAGTCGGCGAAGAAGTAGTTGGTGGACAGACGCTCAAAATACTCACCCAGTGCAGAGGCCAGCGCCGCTTTTTTGGTCGCGCCTTTACCGTTGGTAAAGCACAGCGCACAGTCTTTGTCGCGAATATGCACGGACCAGACGTGAGGCACCGGATTCAGCCAGGAGGCTTCTTCGATATTAAAGCCCAGGTCGGTCAGTTTCTGCTGGAAGCGAGCGATGGAATCTTCCAGAGCGGCGTCTTTGCCGGGGATAAACGTTTGAGTCATGGCGTTCACTTTTATCGTACGTAAAGCGCGCAATGATACGGGTTTTGCGTGACGGGTGCTATCTCCGGCGAAAATAAATGGCTGGACTATGCTTATAAGCAGTAACCTACTGTTAAGGCATAGAAAAATGAAAGCTTTCGATCTCCAGCGGATGGCGTTTGATAAAGTCCCTCCTGAGTTTTTAGGCGAAGTAGCGCTGCGCAGCCTGTACACCTTTGTACTCGTTTTCCTGTTTCTGAAAATCACCGGACGTCGCGGCGTGCGGCAGATGTCGCTGTTTGAAGTGCTGATCATCCTGACGCTGGGGTCGGCGGCAGGGGACGTTGCCTTTTATGACGATGTGCCGATGGTGCCGGTCTTTATCGTCTTCGTGACGCTTGCACTGCTGTACCGGCTGGTCATGTGGCTGATGTCGAAAAGTGAGAAACTGGAAGATCTGCTCGAAGGGAAGCCGGTGGTGATTGTCGAAGATGGTCAACTGGCCTGGGAGAATGTGCAAAGCGCCAATATGACGGAGTTTGAGTTCTTTATGGAACTCCGTTTGAGCAGCGTTGAGCAACTGGGGCAGGTGCGTCTGGCGATTATGGAAACGAATGGTCAAATCAGCGTCTATTACTATTCCGACGATGAGGTGAAGCCCGGCCTGTGCATCCTGCCGGATATGCTCATCGAGCGATACAAAACTGTACCTGAAGCGGGCGAGTACGCCTGCATAAAATGTAGTCATGTCGTGGTTATGCAGGCGGGCGAACATCAATTATGCCCCCGCTGTACGAATCCAGAATGGACGAAGGTTAGCCGGGCTAAACGCATCACCTGACAGCGATTTTGTCGGTTTTGTGACAACGGTACGGCAGATTGTATTGTGTGACGAGGGGCACATTTCTTCGGCCATCAGTTTTAGACATTGCGGCGCGTGTCACTGAATGATAAAACCGATATCCACAGTTATAACTTATGGCTTTTAGCGTGGTGAGGGGAAATGGCTCAAGTCTTTAATTTCAGTTCAGGTCCGGCAATGTTACCGGCAGACGTGCTCAAACAGGCTCAACAGGAGCTGTGTGACTGGAACGGTCTGGGTACGTCGGTGATGGAAGTCAGCCACCGGGGTAAAGCGTTTATTCAGGTGGCGGAAGAAGCAGAAAAGGATTTTCGCGATCTGCTGAACATTCCCTCGAACTACAAAGTATTGTTCTGTCACGGCGGTGGACGCGGCCAGTTTGCGGGTATCCCGCTCAATCTACTGGGCGACAAAACCACCGCTGATTACGTTGATGCCGGCTACTGGGCGGCCAGTGCGGTAAAAGAAGCGCACAAATATTGCACGCCGAATGTCATCGATGCCAAAGTGACCGTTGACGGTCTGCGCGCCGTGAAGCCGATGAGTGAGTGGCAGCTTTCTGACAACGCCGCGTATCTTCACTACTGCCCGAACGAAACCATCGACGGTATTGCCATTCACGAAGAGCCAGACTTTGGCGAAAATGTCATTGTGACGGCGGATCTCTCTTCAACCATTCTGTCCACCCCGCTGGATGTCAGCCGCTACGGCGTCATCTACGCGGGTGCCCAGAAAAACATCGGTCCTGCGGGTCTGACTATCGTTATTGTGCGTGAAGACCTGCTGGGGAAAGCCCATAAGTCTTGCCCGTCAATTCTGGATTACACCGTCCTGAACGACAACGATTCCATGTTCAACACCCCACCAACGTTTGCCTGGTATCTCTCCGGCCTGGTCTTCAAATGGCTGAAGCAAAAAGGCGGTGTGGCGCAGATGGATAAGATCAATCAGCAAAAGGCTGAACTGCTGTACGGCGTGATCGACAAGAGCGATTTCTACCGTAACGATGTCGCCAAAACTAACCGTTCGCGCATGAACGTGCCGTTCCAGCTGGCGGACAGCAACCTGGATAACGTGTTCCTGGAAGAGTCCTTCGCGGCGGGTCTGCATGCGCTGAAAGGCCACCGTGTGGTAGGCGGAATGCGCGCCTCTATCTATAACGCCATGCCGCTGGAGGGCGTTAAAGCCCTGACTGATTTCATGATCGACTTCGAACGTCGTCACGGTTAATTGGCTGTTTTTCACCCCCGCAGCGTTCCTGCGGGGTTTTTATTATGTTGAGTTGAGAGTTGAGTTTCATGGAATCCCTGACGTTACAACCTATCGCGCGGGTAGATGGCACCATTAATCTGCCTGGTTCAAAAAGTGTCTCGAACCGCGCTCTGCTGCTGGCAGCTCTGGCAAACGGCACCACCGTCCTCACTAATCTGCTGGACAGCGATGACGTGCGCCATATGCTCAATGCACTGAAAGCGTTGGGCGTTCAGTACGCGCTGTCTGACGATCGTACCCGTTGTGAAGTCACCGGTAACGGCGGCGCGTTACATTCTGCTGAAGCGCTGGAGCTTTTCCTGGGTAACGCCGGTACAGCGATGCGTCCTCTGGCCGCAGCGCTGTGTCTGGGGAGTAACGATATTGTGCTGACCGGTGAGCCGCGAATGAAAGAGCGTCCGATCGGCCATCTGGTGGATGCCCTGCGTCAGGGCGGCGCGCAGATTGATTATCTTGAGCAGGAAAATTACCCGCCCCTGCGTCTGCGCGGGGGATTCACTGGCGGCAATGTTGAGGTTGACGGTAGCGTTTCCAGCCAGTTCCTGACCGCGCTGCTGATGACCGCACCGCTGGCACCACAGGACACCGTCATCAGCATTAAAGGCGACCTGGTTTCTAAGCCGTACATTGATATCACCCTGCACCTGATGAACACCTTTGGTGTTGAGGTGGAAAACCAGTCTTATCAGCGTTTCGTGGTTCGCGGTGGGCAGCAGTACCAGTCGCCGGGCCACTACCTGGTTGAAGGCGATGCTTCATCCGCCTCCTATTTCCTTGCCGCAGGCGCGATTAAAGGCGGTACGGTTAAAGTGACGGGCATTGGCCGCAACAGCGTGCAGGGCGATATCCGTTTTGCTGACGTGCTGGAAAAAATGGGCGCGGTGGTGACCTGGGGCGATGACTTCATCTCCTGTACCCACGGTGAGCTGAACGCCATCGATATGGATATGAACCATATTCCGGATGCGGCGATGACCATTGCCACCGCTGCGCTGTTTGCGAAAGGCACCACCACGCTGCGAAACATTTACAACTGGCGTGTGAAAGAGACGGACCGCCTGTTCGCGATGGCAACCGAGCTGCGTAAAGTGGGGGCCGAGGTAGAAGAGGGCGAAGACTACATTCGCGTCACGCCGCCGGCAAAACTGCAATTTGCAGAAATTGGCACCTACAACGATCACCGCATGGCGATGTGTTTCTCGCTGGTGGCGTTGTCAGATACGCCAGTCACTATCCTTGATCCGAAGTGTACGGCAAAAACGTTCCCGGACTACTTCGAACAGCTGGCGCGCATTAGCACCCTGGCCTGATGATCGTATGCCGCATCACCTGATGCGGCATTTCCTTACGCTTTCTGACACTCATCCTCTTTCATTTCTTCTACACTCTGCTTCAATCATTCCGTAATTTGCACGCAAAGGTAACAGTTGCGCACGTTGGCGCGTATAATGCGCGGCGTTCATGTAAACGGTATGCCTTAATTAAGGAGAAAAAGATGACGGCAATTGCCCCGGTAATCACCATTGATGGGCCAAGTGGCGCAGGGAAAGGTACTCTGTGCAAAGCGATGGCGGAAGCATTGCAATGGCATCTTTTAGATTCGGGAGCAATCTATCGCGTGCTGGCGCTGGCTGCGCTGCATCATCATGTGGATGTTGCGTCTGAAGAAGCGCTGGTACCGCTGGCTGCGCATCTGGATGTGCGCTTTGTCTCGACCGATGGCAACCTTGAAGTGATCCTGGAAGGGGAAGACGTCAGCGGTGAAATCCGTACGCAAGAAGTGGCCAATGCGGCCTCTCAGGTGGCGGCTTTCCCACGCGTTCGTGAAGCGCTGTTACGTCGCCAGCGCGGTTTCCGTGAAGCGCCGGGGCTGATCGCCGACGGCCGCGACATGGGAACCGTGGTATTCCCCGATGCGCCAGTGAAAATTTTCCTTGACGCCTCTTCAGAAGAACGTGCTCAACGCCGCATGCTTCAGTTGCAGGAAAAGGGGTTTAGTGTTAACTTTGATCGCCTTTTATCCGAGATAAAAGAGCGCGATGACCGCGATCGTAACCGCGCCGTCGCACCACTTGTTCCCGCGCAAGACGCATTAGTGCTGGATTCAACCAGTTTAACTATTGAGCAAGTGATTGAAAAAGCGCTACAATATGCGCGCCAAAAACTGGCACTCGCGTAATCGCGACCGATTTAGCAGTACCCCCGCTGCAATGGATTGACGGCGGGTATGTGAAACAACCCCATCCGGCACGGAGCCAGGTGGACGTTAATATTAACCTGAAGATTAAACATGACTGAATCTTTTGCTCAACTGTTTGAAGAATCCTTAAAAGAAATCGAAACCCGTCCGGGTTCCATCGTTCGTGGCGTTGTTGTTGCTATCGACAAAGACGTTGTACTGGTTGACGCCGGTCTGAAATCTGAGTCTGCCATCCCGGCTGAGCAGTTCAAAAACGCCCAGGGCGAGCTGGAAATCCAGGTTGGTGACGAAGTTGACGTTGCTCTGGACGCAGTAGAAGACGGCTTCGGCGAAACCCTGCTGTCTCGTGAGAAAGCTAAACGTCACGAAGCATGGATCACGCTGGAAAAAGCTTACGAAGAAGCTGAAACTGTGGTCGGTGTTATCAACGGCAAAGTTAAAGGTGGCTTCACTGTTGAGCTGAATGGTATTCGTGCGTTCCTGCCAGGTTCTCTGGTAGACGTTCGTCCAGTCCGTGACACCCTGCACCTCGAAGGCAAAGAGCTTGAGTTCAAAGTAATCAAGCTGGACCAGAAGCGTAACAACGTTGTTGTTTCCCGTCGTGCCGTTATCGAATCCGAAAACAGCGCAGAACGCGATCAGCTGCTGGAAAACCTGCAGGAAGGCATGGAAGTCAAAGGTATCGTTAAGAACCTCACTGACTACGGCGCATTCGTTGACCTGGGCGGCGTTGATGGCCTGCTGCACATCACCGACATGGCGTGGAAACGCGTTAAGCACCCAAGCGAAATCGTGAACGTGGGCGACGAAATCACTGTTAAAGTGCTGAAGTTCGACCGCGAGCGTACTCGTGTATCCCTCGGCCTGAAACAGCTGGGCGAAGATCCATGGGTAGCTATCGCTAAGCGTTACCCAGAAGGTACTAAACTGACTGGTCGCGTTACCAACCTGACTGACTACGGCTGCTTCGTTGAAATCGAAGAAGGCGTTGAAGGTCTGGTGCACGTTTCCGAAATGGACTGGACCAACAAAAACATCCACCCATCCAAAGTTGTTAACGTTGGTGATGTAGTGGAAGTGATGGTTCTGGATATCGACGAAGAACGTCGTCGTATCTCCCTGGGCCTGAAGCAGTGCAAAAACAACCCATGGCAGCAGTTCGCGGAAACCCACAACAAGGGCGACCGTGTTGAAGGTAAAATCAAGTCTATCACTGACTTCGGTATCTTCATCGGCCTGGACGGCGGCATCGATGGCCTGGTTCACCTGTCTGACATCTCCTGGAACGTTGCAGGCGAAGAAGCAGTTCGTGAATACAAAAAAGGCGACGAAATCGCAGCAGTTGTTCTGCAAGTTGACGCAGAGCGTGAGCGTATCTCCCTGGGCGTTAAACAGCTCGCAGAAGATCCGTTCAACAACTGGGTTGCACTGAACAAGAAAGGCGCAATCGTAAACGGTAAAGTGACTGCTGTTGACGCTAAAGGCGCAACCGTAGAACTGGCTGACGGCGTTGAAGGTTACCTGCGCGCTTCCGAAGCTTCACGTGACCGCGTTGAAGATGCAACTCTGGTTCTGAGCGTTGGTGACGACGTTGAAGCTAAGTTCACCGGTGTTGACCGTAAGAACCGTGCAATCAGCCTGTCTGTTCGTGCTAAAGACGAAGCTGATGAGAAAGATGCAATCGCAACTGTGAACAAACAGGAAGATGCAAACTTCTCTAACAACGCAATGGCTGAAGCTTTCAAAGCAGCTAAAGGCGAGTAAGTTCAGGTTCGCACCATCATTTGAGCTGTAACGCATTTACAGCGCGAAGGATGGAGAGCAGACTTGACAGATTGCAGGATTCGTCCTGTAATCAATAACAAAGGGCGGCTACGGCCGCCCTTGTTTAATAAGCTGTTCAGCTAATGGGTTTGAAAGGAACCGGAGGAATCATGACCAAGTCAGAATTGATTGAAAGACTTGCCAGTCAGCAACCGCATATCCCTGCCAAGGCTGTGGAAGATGCCGTTAAAGAGATGCTGGAGCATATGGCTACCACTCTTGCCCAGGGCGAGCGCATTGAAATCCGCGGTTTCGGTAGTTTTTCTCTGCACTATCGTGCACCACGTACCGGGCGTAACCCGAAGACTGGCGATAAAGTGGAGCTGGAAGGAAAGTATGTTCCGCACTTTAAGCCGGGTAAAGAACTGCGCGATCGCGCCAATATTTACGGTAACTGAGTTTAATCATCAGGGTTAAACTGAGTTTAAAGAAAGCACCTTAGGGTGCTTTTTTTGTATCCCGCCCCTGCATTTCTGAATACGCGCCGCATTTTAATTTTCTCTTTGCTGTAAGCGCTTAAAAACGTTGCAGCGCCTGCTGTAAATCACGTCTTTCCTGTCTGACGACGCATCAGTCCCGCCGCATAATCGCCTGAAACATGGAGGTGAAGATGGGGATCCACGTTATCAGTATGTGCGCCATTCTGGCCATAATCCCGCTCTATTGGTTACCCGTTTTGCCAGATTTGCATATTGTCTGGTTGCTGATTGCCGCAGGAATTGCGTTATCCGTACAGCAGAGAAAATGGCTCAGGTTTTCAGGCCTCGCATTGCTTTTTATGTGCTGGGGGATCCTGGCAGCTCAGGAAAGCGTGTGGCCGATGAACTATTTAACGCAAGCACCGCAGCAGGCCGAGGTGGTCATTACCGCAACGGACGGCGCAACGATGCATCAGGGAAGGATTGTCAGCCTCAATGGAGAACGCGTGTGGGCTGCCATGGGCGTGGCGCTGTATGGCAACTATTTGCCGCAAAACGTCTGCGTGGGTCAACGCTGGGCAATGACCCTGCGGCTCAGGGCGGTACACGGAGAACTCAACGATGGCGGCTATGATTCACAGAAAAATGCCTTTGCCCGACACCAGACGCTGAGTGGACGGTTTACCCATGCGGCGCTCGTTGAGGAAGGCTGTAGTCTGCGTGCGCAATACCTGACATCACTACAGAATACTCTTTCAGCATATCAGTGGGGACCCGTGATCCTGGGGCTGGGGATGGGGGAGCGGCTATCGGTCTCGCGGGAGATAAAAAACCTGATGCGTGATACCGGAACGATGCATCTGATGGCAATCTCGGGATTACATATTGCGCTGGCCGCTTCTGTCATCTGGTTTCTGGCGCGGGGCATCCAGTTCTTCCTGCCGGGCCGCTGGATTATCTGGCAAATCCCCTTGCTGGCAGGGCTGATTTTTGCCGCGTTTTACGCATGGCTAACGGGCTTGCAGCCGCCCGCGCTGCGCACGGTTATCGCGCTTGTGGTACTGGCTGCATTAAAAATGAGTGGTCGCCAGTGGTCGCCCTGGCAGGTATGGCTTACCTGCGTGGCGGCGATCCTGATTTTCGATCCACTGGCGGTACTGTCACAAAGCCTGGCGTTGTCAGCGTTTGCGGTCGCCGCGCTTATTTTTTGGTATCAGTGGTTGCCTCTCCCGCACTGGCAACGTGGCCGGTGCCTGCGGCCGCTGGCGACGCTAGTGTATTTGCAGGTTGGAATGCTGCTGCTTCTGTTGCCGCTTCAGGTCCTGATTTTCCATGGTTTCAGCCTCTCCTCGCTGGTGGCGAACCTGTTTGCCGTTCCTCTGGTCACGTTTATCTCAGTTCCGCTGATCCTGCTCGGCATGTTTCTGCATCTGTTTCCGGTCGCTGCGCTGGAAAGTATTGTCTGGCTGGCTACTGATAAATCTCTGGCAGGGCTTTTCTGGCTATTGATGCGTTTACCGAATGGCTGGCAGGACGTTGATGAACGCTGGCAATACCTGACGTTACTGCCGTGGCTGCTGGTCATTGGCTGGCGATTCAGGGCCTTCAGCGCAGCACCCGCAGTCTGTCTGGCAGGCAGCGTGGTGCTGGCCTTTCCCCTCTGGCACAGGGTTAAAACAGACAGCTGGTCCCTGCATATGCTGGATGTAGGGCAGGGGCTGGCGATGGTCATTGAGCGTCACGGGAAGGCCATTCTGTATGACACCGGGCTGGCATGGCCCGGTGGGGACAGTGCGCAGCAGCTGATTATCCCCTGGCTACGCTGGCATCATCTGAAACCGGAAGGGGCGATCCTGAGCCATGAACATCTCGACCACGCGGGGGGACTGGCATCGCTAAAAGCTGCCTGGCCCGCAATGTGGATCAGGAGCCCCTTATCCTGGTCCGGACATCTTCCGTGCTTTCGAGGACAGCGATGGCAGTGGCAGGGTTTAACGTTCTCCGTGCACTGGCCACCCGAAAACACCTCGGCGAAAGGTAACAACCGCTCCTGCGTGGTAAAAATCGATGACGGCGAACAGAGCGTTTTACTGACCGGAGACATTGAAGCGCAGGCAGAACTGGCAATGCTGAGCCACCGCTGGCGTCAGCTTGCGTCTACACTGATTCAGGTGCCGCATCATGGAAGTAACACGTCATCTTCAACACCGTTGCTACAGCGCGTAGAGGGGCAGGTTTCGCTGGCCTCGATGGCTCGCTATAACGCGTGGCGTTTCCCTTCTATTAAAGTGGTCCGGCGCTATCGAACGGAGGGATATCTCTGGCTTGATACCCCGCATTCCGGGCAGATATCTGTGACCTTTTCGCACCATAGTCGGCAAATTCGTCGCTTACGCGAACACTATTTACCGCGTTGGTATCATCAGTGGTTTGGCGCGCCCGTAGATAACGGGTAGAATATGCGGCTATTTCAACAAATGCTGGTTTTTTGAATGCATAACGACAAAGATCTCTCCACGTGGCAAACGTTCCGCCGGCTCTGGCCGATGATTGCTCCTTTCAAAGCAGGCTTGATCGTGGCGGGCGTAGCGTTAATCCTCAACGCAGCCAGCGATACGTTTATGTTATCGCTTCTCAAACCGTTACTGGATGACGGTTTCGGTAAAACGGATCGTTCAGTGCTGCTATGGATGCCGCTGGTGGTTATTGGGCTGATGATCTTACGCGGAATCTCCAGCTATGTATCCAGCTACTGCATCTCCTGGGTATCCGGTAAAGTGGTGATGACCATGCGCCGCCGGCTGTTCAGCCATATGATGGGGATGCCGGTCTCATTCTTTGACAAACAGTCAACCGGCACCCTGCTGTCGCGTATTACATACGATTCAGAGCAGGTGGCGTCGTCCTCTTCCAGCGCACTGATTACCGTTGTGCGTGAAGGCGCATCCATCATCGGCCTGTTCGCGATGATGTTCTATTACAGCTGGCAACTGTCGCTGATCCTTATTGTGCTGGCGCCGATTGTCTCCATCGCGATCCGCGTGGTATCAAAGCGTTTTCGCAACATCAGTAAAAATATGCAGAATACGATGGGGCAGGTGACGACCAGCGCCGAGCAGATGCTGAAAGGCCATAAGGAAGTGTTGATTTTCGGCGGTCAGGAAGTCGAAACCAAACGCTTTGACAAGGTCAGCAACAGAATGCGCCTGCAAGGAATGAAAATGGTATCGGCCTCGTCGATTTCCGATCCGATCATTCAGCTGATTGCCTCTCTGGCCCTGGCCTTCGTCCTGTATGCCGCCAGTTTCCCGAGCGTCATGGAAACCCTGACTGCGGGTACCATTACCGTGGTGTTCTCATCCATGATTGCGCTGATGCGTCCGCTGAAATCGCTGACTAACGTCAACGCCCAGTTCCAGCGCGGGATGGCAGCCTGTCAGACGCTGTTCAGCATCCTCGATTCCGAACAGGAAAAAGATGAAGGTACACGCGTGATCGAGCGCGCTAAAGGCGACCTGGAATTCCGTAACGTCACCTTTACCTATCCAGGCCGTGAAGTGCCGGCGCTGCGTGATATCAGCCTGTCCATCCCGGCGGGTAAAACCGTTGCGCTGGTCGGTCGTTCCGGTTCGGGCAAGTCGACCATTGCCAGCCTGATTACCCGTTTCTACGATATCGACCAGGGCGAGATCCTGCTTGATGGTCACGACCTGCGGGAATATACCCTCCAGTCGCTGCGTAACCAGGTCGCGCTGGTCTCGCAGAACGTGCATCTGTTCAACGATACGGTGGCGAACAACATTGCGTATGCCCGTACCGAAGAGTACAGCCGTGAAGAGATTGAGAATGCGGCGCGTATGGCCTATGCGATGGACTTCATTAACAAAATGGATAACGGTCTGGATACGATCATTGGCGAAAACGGGGTGCTGCTCTCAGGTGGTCAGCGTCAGCGTATCGCGATTGCCCGTGCGCTGCTGCGCAACAGCCCGATTCTGATCCTCGATGAAGCAACGTCCGCACTGGATACGGAATCTGAACGCGCTATCCAGTCTGCTCTGGATGAATTACAGAAAAACCGTACCTCGCTGGTTATTGCGCACCGTCTGTCGACCATCGAACAGGCTGACGAAATCGTGGTGGTGGAAGATGGCGTGATCGTTGAACGCGGCAGCCATGCGGACCTGCTGGAACAGCGTGGTGTTTACGCGCAGCTTCATAAAATGCAGTTCGGTCAATGATTGCACGCATCTGGTCGGGGGAATCCCCTCTGTGGGTGCTGCTTCTCCCGCTCTCCTGGCTGTATGGCCTGGTGAGCGGTGCTATTCGTCTGCTTTACCGCCTCGGGATCAAGCGCGCCTGGCGCGCACCGGTACCGGTGGTGGTGGTCGGCAACCTGACGGCGGGTGGAAACGGCAAAACCCCGGTGGTGATCTGGCTGGTAGAACAGCTCCATAAACGCGGTATCCGCCCGGGAGTTGTCTCACGCGGTTACGGTGGTAAAGCGGCGCAGTATCCACTGGTGCTGAGCCCAGCTACGACAACCGCTGAAGCCGGTGATGAGCCGGTACTGATTTACCAGCGTACCGGCGCGCCGGTTGCGGTATCGCCGGTGCGCAGTGATGCCGTGAAGGCACTGCTTGCGGAGCATGACGTACAAATCGTTATTACCGATGATGGTTTGCAGCATTACGCGCTGGCGCGTGACAAAGAGATCGTGGTCATTGACGGCGTGCGGCGTTTTGGCAACGGCTGGTGGCTGCCAGCCGGTCCAATGCGTGAGCGTGCGTCGCGCCTGAAGAGCGTCGATGCTGTGATTGTAAACGGTGGTGAAGCCAGAGCGGGCGAAATCCCGATGCATCTTCGTCCCGGACAGGCCGTGAATATGTTGACCGGCGAGCGTAAAGACGTCGCGCAACTGGAACATCTGGTTGCGATGGCCGGTATAGGTCATCCGCCGCGTTTCTTCGCAACGCTGGAGCAGTGCGGCGCGCGGCTGGAAAAACGAGTACCGCTGGCCGATCACCAGGCGTTAGTTGCCGAAGAGGTTGAAAGGCTGGCAGCGCCGGGACAGACGCTGATCATGACGGAAAAAGACGCGGTAAAATGCCGGGCCTTTGCGAAAGAAAACTGGTGGTATCTGCCGGTTGACGCTGAACTCAGCGGCGAACAGCCGGAACATTTGCTCAAGGAACTGCTCGCGTTAGTGCAGTAACTTCTACGCGGTTCCGGTGGCGCTTTGACTGACAGGAAAACGCATGTCTCTATCGCAACTCTCACTTGCAGCCGCACGAAACTTGCATCTTGCCGCCCAGGGGCTTCTGAAAAAGCCCCGTCGCCGCGCGCAGCCAGCGGATATCCTCTCTACCGTGCAACGCATGTCGTTGCTGCAAATCGACACCATTAACATCGTGGCGCGTAGCCCGTATCTTGTCCTGTTTAGCCGCCTGGGAAACTATCCTCCGCAGTGGCTGGATAATGCGCTAAGTCAGGGCGAACTGATGGAATACTGGGCGCACGAAGCCTGTTTTCTCCCGCGCAGCGATTTTGCACTGGTGCGTCACCGCATGCTCGCCCCGGACAAAATGGGCTGGAAATACCGTCAGGAGTGGATGGTGGAACACGCGGATGAAATAGAGCAACTGATTGCCCATATTCAGGAAAACGGGCCGGTACGCTCCGCGGATTTTGAACACCCGCGAAAAGGCGCAAGCGGATGGTGGGAGTGGAAACCGCACAAACGTCATCTTGAAGGGCTGTTTACGTCGGGCAAAGTGATGGTGGTCGAGCGTCGCAACTTTCAGCGCGTCTATGACCTCACGCACCGTGTTATGCCTCACTGGGACGATACGCGTGACCTGCTGTCTCAGGACGCAGCCGAAGCCATCATGCTCGGGAACAGCGCCCGCAGCCTTGGCATCTTCCGCCCACAGTGGCTGGCGGATTATTATCGTCTGCGTCAGCCGCAGCTAAAACCACTGCTGGAATCGTGGCAGCGCGAACAGCGCGTCATGCCGGTCTCGGTAGAGTCGTTAGGTGAAATGTGGTTGCATGCGGATTTGTTCCCTCTGCTGGCGCAGGCGCAGGAGGGCAAACTCCAGGCGACCCACAGTGCCGTGCTGTCGCCGTTCGACCCCGTTGTCTGGGACAGAAAGCGGGCCGGGCAGTTGTTTAATTTCAGCTACCGTCTGGAATGCTACACCCCGGCGCCCAGGCGGCAATATGGTTATTTTGTTTTGCCGCTGCTGCACAAAGGCCAGCTAGTCGGGCGCATGGACGCTAAAATGCACCGTAAAACCGGCATGCTTGAAATTATCGCGCTCTGGCTGGAAGAGGGCATAAAGGTGACGGCTGGCCTGGAGAAGGGGTTAACGACTGCGCTCAGTGAATTTGCCCGCTGGCAGGGAGCGCATGAAATTGTACTCGGTCGCGTGCCTGCGGGGCTGTTTACGACCTGTCGAGGCGGCTGGGAAACAGGCACTCCCTGAAAAGGGAATGTGATAAGCTTTAGCGATTACCCATACGGAGGAACTATGGATCACCGTTTACTTGAAATTATTGCCTGCCCGGTGTGCAACGGCAAACTGTATTACAGCCAGGATAAACAAGAGCTGATTTGCAAACTGGACAGCCTGGCGTTCCCGCTGCGTGACGGTATTCCGGTCCTGCTGGAAAATGAAGCCCGTTCCCTGGTGGCAGAAGAGATCAAACCATGAGTTTTGTTGTCATTATCCCTGCGCGTTATGCTTCAACGCGCCTGCCAGGTAAACCGCTGGTGGATATCAATGGCAAACCGATGATTGTGCATGTCCTTGAACGGGCACACGAATCGGGCGCCGGACGCGTCATCGTCGCCACCGATCACCCGGATGTTGCGCGCGCGGTTGAGGCCGCGGGTGGGGAAGTGTGCATGACCCGTGCCGATCATCAGTCAGGCACCGAGCGCCTTGCGGAAGTCGTCGAAAAATGCGGTTTCAGCGACGAGACGGTGATTGTGAACGTGCAGGGCGATGAGCCGATGATCCCGGCGGCGATTATCCGTCAGGTGGCCGACAACCTGGCACAGCGTCAGGTCGGGATGGCGACCCTCGCGGTGCCGATTCACCACGCTGAAGAGGCGTTCAATCCGAATGCGGTGAAAGTGGTCATGGACGCAGAGGGCTACGCGCTCTATTTCTCCCGCGCCACCATTCCGTGGGATCGCGATCGTTTCGCGCAATCGAAAGAGACAATCGGCGAAACCTTCCTGCGCCACATCGGTATTTACGGCTACCGCGCCGGCTTTATTCGTCGCTACGTCGCCTGGGCACCAAGCCCGCTGGAGCATATTGAAATGCTCGAACAGCTTCGCGTGCTGTGGTACGGCGAGAAAATTCACGTTGCGGTTGCCCAGGAAATCCCAGGCACCGGCGTGGATACCCCTGAAGATCTCGAGCGCGTACGCGTCGAAATGCGTTAATTCGCTGGCATCCCCTCGTCTGGGGGGATGCTCTCCCGCCAGGCTATTTTCCTTTTCTTTTTCATTATTGATCTCTACCGGGTGACATCCGGGTTTCGCGCGCTCATTATAAAAGCAGTAGTCTTAATGGGGGTAATCTCATATGGAACAGCTGCGTGCTGAACTCAGCCATCTCCTTGGCGAAAAGCTAAGCCGGGTGGAATGCGTGAATGAAAAGGCCGACACCGCACTCTGGTCGTTGTACGACAGTCAGGGAAACCCCATGCCGCTGATGGCCAGAAGTTTTACCTCGCCGGGCGTCGCCAGACAGCTGGCCTGGAAAATGTCGATGCTGGCGCGGGAAGGGACTGTCCGCATGCCGACGGTCTACGGCGTGATGACCCATGAGGAGCATCCCGGCCCGGATGTTCTGCTTATCGAGCGTTTACGCGGGGTTTCTGTTGAAGCCCCGACGCGTACACCGGAGCGCTGGGAACAGCTGAAAGATCAGATTGTCGAGGCTCTGCTTGCCTGGCATCGGCAGGACAGCCGGGGTCTTGTTGGCGCGGTGGACAGCACGCAGGAAAACCTGTGGCCGCTGTGGTATCGCCAGCGTGTTGAAGTGCTGTGGGGCACGCTGAACCAGTTCAACAACACCGGTTTAACGATGCAGGACAAACGTATTTTATTCCGCACCCGGGAGTGTCTGCCGACGCTGTTTGAGGGCTTTAACGACAACTGCGTGCTGGTTCACGGCAATTTCACGCTGCGCAGTATGCTTAAAGACTCGCGCAGCGACCAGCTGCTGGCGATGGTCGGGCCGGGGATCATGCTCTGGGCGCCGCGCGAGTACGAACTGTTCAGGCTGAGCGAGGGCGGGGCGGCGGAAGATTTGCTCTGGCACTATCTTCAGCGCGCCCCTGTTGCGGAGGCCTTTCTCTGGCGACGCTGGCTCTATCTTCTCTGGGATAAGGTGGCGCAGCTGGTCAACACCGGGCGCTTTAATCGCGCCAGTTTCGATCTGGCCGCAAAATCACTCCTGCCCTGGCTTGCCTGACGAACCTTTGAGCCACTGCCAGAGGCGGCCAAGCGTCTCGTAGCCGACGCGATCGCTGTGCATCAGCCATACCGGGGACGGGATTATCCGTTCCCACGGATTGAGCGGGGCGTCAATAGCCATCTGGTTTGCCGGAGCAGGAAGCGGATGCAGGCCCTGCTTCTCAAAGAAAATCATTGCGCGCGGCAGGTGTGAAGCAGAGGTCACCAGCAGGAACGGTACATCACCGATGGCCTGTTTCACCGCCGCCGCCTCTTCTTCGGTATCTTTTGGGCTATCCAGCGTGATGATGGCGGAACGTGGTACGCCAAGCGATTCAGCCACTCTTGCTCCTGCTTCAGCGGTACTGACCGGGTTGGTTTTTGCCGCAGCGCCCGTGAAGATCATCTTCGATCCAGGATTGGCCAGCCACAGGCGGATCCCCTCGTTCAGGCGCGGCAGGCTGTTGTTGATCAGGTTCGAGCTGGGCGCCCAGTTCGGATCCCAGGTATACCCGCCGCCCAGCACGACGATATAGTCCACCTTCTGATTTCCCTGCCATGTCGGGTAGGTGTTTTCAATCGGACGTAATAAACCGTCAGCGACCGGTTGCAGGCTGAGTAACAGCAGCGCCAGCCAGCCCACGGTAACGAGGGATTTACCGCTTTTCTGAAAGCGGCTAAACCATATCAATGCCAGCCCCAGCGCGATGAGAAGCAACAGCAGGGGAAGGGGAAGCATCATGCCTCCGATATATTTTTTTAGGGTAAAAAGCATCCTTTTTGGTTCCTTTTTTAACCATACAGCAGGCGATTGTCGGTGATATTACACCAGAGTGGTTCATTCTCCGCGCGGGTGTGACAAAATAGCGGTTTTGCAGTGAGTGGAACCCTCCCAATGCGGGATCGCAATTTTGATGACATCGCGGAAAAGTTTTCGCGCAACATTTATGGCACCACCAAAGGTCAGCTTCGTCAGACGATCCTCTGGCAGGATCTGGACAAGCTGCTGGCTGAATTCGGTGACCGACCGTTGCGCGTGCTGGATGCCGGCGGTGGGGAAGGTCAGACTGCAATTCTGATGGCGCAGCGGGGACATCACGTCACGCTTTGCGATCTTTCTGCCGAGATGGTTGCGCGCGCAGGGCGAGCGGCAGAAGAGAAAGGTGTGAGCGACAACATGCATTTTATACATTGCGCCGCTCAGGACATTCCGCAGCATTTGGAAACGCAGGTTGATCTGATATTGTTTCATGCTGTGCTCGAATGGATCGCCGAACCACAAGCGATGTTAAAAACGCTGTGGTCGATGTTGCGCCCGGGCGGTGCGTTATCGCTGATGTTTTACAATGCCAACGGCCTGCTAATGCGAAACGTGCTGGTCGGCAATTTTGGCTATGTACAGCAGGGCATGTATAAAAAGAAACGACGCACGCTTTCACCGGATTTCCCCCGTGAACCGCAGCAGGTCTATGGCTGGCTGGAGGAGATCGGTTGGGAAATTACCGGCAAAACCGGCGTGAGGGTGTTTCATGATTATCTGCGTGATAAACAAAAACAGGATGACTGTTTAGACGCCTTAACAGAAATAGAGACGCGGTACTGCCGCCAGGAGCCTTATCTGAGCCTTGGCCGCTATATACACGTCACCGCGCGCAAGCCGCAGATGCAAGGATAATCTATGAGTGAATTTTCCCAGACAGTCCCCGAACTGGTTGCCTGGGCCAGGAAAAACGATTTCTCCATCTCGCTGCCGGTAGACAGACTCTCATTCCTGCTGGCGGTTGCGACGCTAAACGGCGAACGCCTGGATGGCGAAATGAGTGAAGGCGAACTGGTGGATGCGTTCCGCCACGTCAGTGATGCGTTTGAGCAAACCAGCGAAACCATTAGCGTGCGTGCCAACAA
Source organism: Enterobacter cloacae complex sp. ECL72 (assembly GCF_019056635.1). NCBI lineage: Bacteria > Pseudomonadati > Pseudomonadota > Gammaproteobacteria > Enterobacterales > Enterobacteriaceae > Enterobacter > Enterobacter cloacae complex sp. ECL72. The sequence goes on from NZ_CP077659.1 coordinate 1,113,906, forward strand.
CGCAATCAATGATATGGTGCGTCAACGTCTGCTGAACCGCTTTACCAGCGAGCAGGCGGAAGGAAACGCCATCTATCGTCTTACGCCACTGGGCATTGGCATTACCGACTATTACATCCGCCAGCGCGAATTTTCCACGCTGCGTCTCTCCATGCAGCTCTCTATTGTTGCAGGCGAGCTGAAGCGTGCCGCCGACGCGGCTGATGAAAACGGTGATGAATTCCACTGGCATCGCAACGTTTACGCGCCGCTGAAATATTCGGTTGCCGAGATTTTCGACAGTATCGATCTGACTCAACGTCTGATGGACGAACAGCAGCAGCAGGTGAAAGACGATATCGCTCAACTGCTTAATAAAGACTGGCGTGCGGCCATCTCCAGCTGTGAACTCTTGCTGTCAGAAACGTCCGGTACGCTGCGTGAGTTGCAGGATACGCTGGAGGCGGCGGGGGATAAGCTACAGGCCAATCTGCTGCGCATCCAGGACGCGACAATGGCGCACGACGATCTGCATTTTATCGACCGTCTGGTGTTTGATTTGCAGAGCAAGCTTGACCGCATTATCAGCTGGGGCCAGCAGTCAATCGACCTGTGGATCGGTTACGACCGCCACGTGCATAAATTTATCCGTACCGCCATCGATATGGATAAGAATCGCGTCTTTGCTCAGCGTCTGCGCCAGTCGGTACAGACCTACTTCGATGCGCCGTGGGCGCTGACCTACGCCAACGCCGATCGTCTGCTGGATATGCGCGACGAAGAGATGGCGCTGCGTGATGAAGAGGTCACCGGTGAACTGCCGCCGGATCTGGAATACGAAGAATTTAACGAAATTCGCGAGCAGCTTGCGGCGATGATCGAAGAACAGCTCGCTGTCTACAAAACCAGACAAGCACCGCTGGATCTTGGCCTCGTGGTACGCGACTATCTGGCGCAGTATCCGCGCGCGCGCCACTTCGATGTTGCCCGCATTGTTGTAGACCAGGCGGTGCGCCTGGGCATCGCACAAGCCGATTTCACCGGACTGCCGCCGAAGTGGCAGCCGATTAACGATTACGGAGCCAAGGTACAGGCGCATGTCATTGACAAATATTGAACACGTGATGCCAGTTAAGCTGGCACAGGCGCTGGCGAATCCGTTGTTTCCGGCGCTGGATAGCCAGCTGCGTGCCGGTCGTCACATTGGCCTTGACGAGCTGGATAATCACGCCTTTTTGATGGACTTTCAGGAGTACCTGGAAGAGTTTTACGCTCGCTATAACGTTGAGCTGATCCGCGCGCCGGAAGGTTTTTTCTACCTGCGTCCGCGCTCTACCACGCTTATTCCGCGCTCGGTGCTTTCCGAACTGGATATGATGGTCGGCAAAATTCTCTGCTACCTCTATCTCAGCCCGGAACGTCTGGCGAATGAAGGGATCTTCACCCAGCAGGAGCTTTACGATGAGCTGCTGTCGCTGGCGGATGAAAGCAAGCTGCTCAAGCTGGTGAATAACCGCTCAACGGGGTCCGATCTGGACCGTCAGAAATTACAGGAAAAAGTTCGCTCTTCCCTGAACCGTCTGCGCCGTCTGGGAATGGTCTGGTTCATGGGTCACGACAGCAGCAAGTTCCGTATTACCGAATCGGTCTTCCGTTTTGGCGCCGATGTGCGTGCGGGTGACGATGCGCGTGAAGCGCAGCTGCGCATGATCCGTGACGGTGAAGCGATGCCGGTGGAAAACCATTTGCAGCTCAATGACGAGCACGAAGAGAATCAGCCGGATAGCGGGGAGGAAGAGTAATGATTGAACGCGGTAAATTTCGCTCACTAACGCTGATCAACTGGAACGGCTTCTTTGCCCGAACATTCGATCTGGATGAGCTGGTGACAACGCTCTCCGGCGGTAACGGGGCGGGTAAATCCACCACCATGGCGGCCTTCGTGACGGCGCTGATCCCTGACCTGACCCTGCTGCACTTCCGTAACACCACTGAAGCGGGCGCCACGAGCGGCTCTCGTGATAAAGGTCTGCACGGTAAGCTGAAAGCGGGCGTCTGTTATTCAGTGCTGGACGTCATCAACTCCCGCCATCAGCGCGTGGTTGTAGGCGTGCGTCTGCAACAGGTTGCTGGCCGCGACCGTAAAGTAGATATCAAACCGTTTGCGATCCAGGGACTACCAACCTCCGTACAGCCGACCGCGCTGCTGACGGAAACCCTGAATGAACGTCAGGCGCGCGTCCTCACGCTCCAGGAGCTGAAAGACAAGCTGGAAGCTATCGAAGGCGTGCAGTTTAAGCAGTTTAACTCCATTACCGACTACCACTCTCTGATGTTCGATCTCGGTGTGGTAGCCCGTCGTCTGCGCAGCGCGTCAGATCGTAGTAAATACTACCGTCTGATTGAAGCCTCCCTGTACGGCGGTATCTCCAGCGCCATTACTCGCTCCCTGCGCGACTACCTGCTGCCGGAAAACAGCGGCGTGCGTAAGGCCTTCCAGGATATGGAAGCCGCGCTGCGTGAAAACCGCATGACGCTGGAAGCGATTCGCGTCACACAGTCTGACCGCGACCTGTTTAAGCACCTGATCAGCGAAGCCACCAACTACGTGGCGGCGGACTATATGCGCCACGCCAACGAGCGCCGTATTCATCTCGACCAGGCGCTGGAGTATCGCCGCGAGCTGTTTACCTCCCGCAAACAGCTGGTGGCTGAGCAGTATAAGCATGTCGAAATGGCGCGCGAACTGGGCGAGCACAACGGTGCGGAAGGGGATCTGGAAGCCGATTACCAGGCGGCCAGCGATCACCTGAACCTGGTGCAGACCGCGCTGCGTCAGCAGGAAAAAATCGAGCGCTATGAAGCCGATCTGGATGAGCTGCAAATTCGTCTTGAAGAGCAAAATGAAGTGGTGGCCGAAGCTGCCGAATTGCAGGAAGAGAACGAAGCCCGCGCGGAAGCCGCCGAGCTGGAAGTGGATGAGCTGAAAAGCCAGCTTGCTGATTACCAGCAGGCGCTGGATGTGCAGCAGACGCGTGCGATTCAGTACAACCAGGCGTTGCAGGCGTTGCAGCGTGCCAAAGAGCTGTGCCATCTGCCGGACCTGACCCCGGAAAGCGCTGACGAATGGCTGGATACCTTCCAGGCCAAAGAGCAGGAAGCCACTGAGAAACTGCTTTCTCTTGATCAGAAAATGAGCGTGGCGCAAACGGCGCATAGCCAGTTTGAGCAGGCGTACCAGCTGGTGGTGGCGATCAACGGTCCGCTGGCGCGTAACGAAGCGTGGGACGTTGCCCGTGAGCTGCTGCGCGACGGCGTCAATCAACGCCATCTGGCCGAACAGGTGCAGCCGCTGCGCATGCGCCTGAACGAGCTGGAACAGCGTCTGCGTGAACAGCAGGAAGCCGAGCGTCTGCTGGCGGAATTCTGCAAGCGTCAGGGTAAAAATTACGATTTCGACGAGCTTGAGGCCCTGCACCAGGAGCTGGAAGCGCGTATTGCGGCCCTGTCGGATACCGTATCGAACGCCAGCGAACAGCGCATGACGCTGCGTCAGGAGCTGGAACAGCTTCAGTCGCGTTCGAAGACGCTCTTACAGCGTGCGCCGATCTGGCTGGCTGCACAAAGCAGCCTGAACCAGCTCAGCGAACAGTGTGGCCAGGAGTTTTCCTCCAGCCAGGACGTCACCGAATACATGCAACAGCTGCTGGAGCGCGAGCGTGAAGCGATTGTTGAGCGTGACGAAGTGGGTGCGCGCAAGCGTGACGTCGATGAAGAGATTGAGCGTTTAAGCCAGCCTGGCGGCTCAGAAGATCCGCGCCTGAATGCCTTAGCCGAGCGTTTCGGCGGCGTGCTGCTGTCTGAAATTTACGACGATGTCGGCCTGGACGATGCGCCGTACTTCTCCGCGCTGTACGGTCCATCCCGTAACGCGATTGTGGTGCCGGATCTGTCGCTGATTTCGGACCAGCTTGCAGGGCTGGAAGACTGCCCGGAAGATCTCTACCTCATCGAAGGGGATCCGCAGTCGTTTGATGACAGCGTATTCAGCGTCGACGAGCTGGAAAAAGCGGTGGTGGTGAAAATCGCCGATCGCCAGTGGCGCTATTCGCGCTTCCCGGAACTGCCGCTGTTTGGCCGCGCCGCGCGTGAAAACCGTATTGAAAGCCTGCACGCTGAGCGCGAAACGCTTTCTGAACGTTTTGCAACCCTGTCGTTTGATGTTCAAAAAACGCAGCGTCTGCATCAGGCGTTCAGCCGCTTTATCGGCAGCCACCTGGGCGTTGCCTTTGAGCCCGATCCGGAAGCTGAAATCCGCAAGCTCAACACCCGCCGTGGTGAGCTGGAGCGTGCGCTTGCCAGTCATGAAAATGACAACCAGCAAAGCCGCGTGCAGTTCGAGCAGGCGAAAGAGGGCGTTGCGGCCCTTAACCGCATCCTGCCGCGCCTGAACCTGCTGGCGGACGATACGCTCGCCGACCGCGTAGACGAAATTCAGGAACGTCTGGACGAAGCGCAGGAAGCGGCGCGCTTTGTGCAGCAGCACGGCAATCAGCTGGCAAAACTGGAGCCGATGGTTTCCGTTCTCCAGAGCGACCCGGAACAGTTTGAGCAGTTAAAAGAAGATTACGCCTGGTCACAGCAGGTGCAGCGCGAAGCGCGTCAGCAGGCGTTTGCCCTGACGGAAGTGGTGCAACGTCGCGCACACTTCGGCTACTCCGATTCAGCAGAAATGCTGAGCGGGAACAGTGATCTTAATGAAAAGCTGCGCGAGCGTCTTGAGCAGGCCGAAGCAGAGCGTACGCGCGCCCGTGAAGCGATGCGTACTCACGCCGCACAGCTGAGCCAGTACAGCCAGGTCATGGCCTCGCTGAAAAGCTCCTTCGACACCAAGAAAGAGCTGTTAAACGATCTGCATAAAGAGTTGCAGGACATCGGCGTGCGCGCCGACAGCGGTGCAGAAGAGCGGGCGCGTATTCGCCGCGATGAGCTGCATGCTCAGCTCAGTAACAACCGCGCGCGTCGTAATCAGCTGGAAAAAGCGCTGACCTTCTGTGAAGCAGAGATGGACAACCTGACGCGACGCCTGCGCAAGCTGGAGCGTGACTATCACGAGATGCGTGAACAGGTTGTGACCGCGAAGGCGGGGTGGTGCGCGGTGATGCGCATGGTGAAAGATAACAACGTGGAACGTCGTCTGCATCGTCGCGAGCTGGCGTACCTGTCAGCCGATGAACTGCGCTCTATGTCGGATAAGGCGCTGGGCGCGCTGCGTCTGGCGGTGGCGGATAACGAACACCTGCGCGACGTGCTGCGTATGTCCGAAGATCCGAAGCGTCCTGAGCGCAAAATTCAGTTCTTCGTGGCGGTTTATCAGCACTTACGCGAGCGTATTCGTCAGGACATCATCCGTACCGACGATCCGGTGGAAGCGATCGAACAGATGGAGATCGAGCTGGGCCGTTTGACGGAGGAGCTGACCTCCCGCGAGCAGAAGCTGGCAATCAGCTCCCGCAGCGTGGCGAATATTATTCGTAAAACCATTCAGCGCGAGCAGAACCGTATCCGTCAGCTGAACCAGGGCCTGCAAAGCGTGTCGTTTGGCCAGGTCAACAGCGTGCGGCTGAACGTGAACGTGCGTGAGGCGCACTCCACGCTGCTGGACGTGTTGTCTGAACAGCACGAACAGCATCAGGATCTGTTCAACAGTAACCGCCTGACCTTCTCCGAAGCGCTGGCGAAGCTATATCAGCGTCTGAATCCGCAGATTGACATGGGCCAGCGTACGCCGCAAACCATCGGCGAGGAGCTGCTGGACTACCGCAACTATCTGGAAATGGAAGTTGAGGTTAACCGTGGCTCAGACGGCTGGCTGCGCGCGGAATCCGGTGCGCTCTCTACCGGTGAAGCCATCGGTACCGGTATGTCGATTCTGGTGATGGTGGTGCAGAGCTGGGAAGATGAAGCGCGTCGTCTGCGCGGCAAAGACATCTCGCCATGCCGTCTGCTGTTCCTCGATGAAGCCGCGCGTCTCGACGCCCGCTCCATCGCCACGCTGTTTGAGCTTTGCGAGCGACTCGATATGCAGCTCATCATCGCGGCGCCGGAAAACATCAGTCCGGAAAAAGGGACAACCTATAAGCTGGTGCGTAAGGTGTTCCAGAACAGTGAACACGTACACGTCGTGGGCCTGCGTGGTTTCGCCCCGCAGCCACCGGAGTCATTACCGGGCACGGCTGACGCCTCTTAACCCGGGGTGCGACAAATAGCGGCGCTCATGCGCCGCTTTTTTTATTCACTTAACTTGTGTTCAGGGCTGCGTTATCTTTAAACTTCTTTACATAAGGTAAGGCAGCAGCGAGTATGCCTTTCTATACTGAAGGAAAGCTCCAGAATAATGGGCATGTCGTGAAAAACAGGGGGCAAGGGATGTTGCTTAAGAAAAATCGTGGTCGTCAGCTGTCTGCGCTGAGTTTGTGCCTGACAGTGATGTTTGCTCCACTGTTTACCGCTCAGGCCGATGAGCCTGAAATTGTACCGACTGACAGCTACGCGACGATGGGCGCGCAGCCGACGTCGCTGTCACAACCGCTGGATCAGTCTCCGGCGACGGCCATCATGGCCGGCATTAAACCGCTGCCGGAAGGCATCGATACTGAATCATTACGCCAGCAGCTTATGACCGGCCTGCCCTCGGGCTATACTCCCGCTTATATTAACCAGCTCACGCTGCTTTACGCTGCGCGTGATATGAAACCGATGTGGGAAAATCGCGAGGCGGTACGAGCCTTCCAGCAGCAGCTGGCTGAAGTGGCGATTGCAGGCTTTCAGCCGCAGTTCACGACCTGGGTTGAGCTCCTGACCGACCCTGCCGTTTCCGGACAGGCGCGTGACGTGGTGCTGTCTGATGCCATGATGGGCTACTTACAGTTTGTGGCGGGGATTTCGGTGAACGGCAACCGCTGGTTATACAGCAGTAAACCGTACAAGCTGGCGACGCCTGCGCTGTCCGTCATTAATCAGTGGCAGCTGTCGCTGGATAACGGCGAACTGCCGCGCTTTATCGCAAGCCTTGCGCCTGCCCATCCGCAATATGCCACGATGCATCAGTCGCTTCTTGAGCTGGTCGCGGATTCCCGCCCGTGGCCTCAGCTGCGTGGCACCACAACGCTGCGTCCGGGGCAGTGGAGCAGCGATGTGCCTGCGATCCGCGAAATTATGAAACGCTCCGGCATTCTCGACAGCGGCCCTAAAATTGCGCTGCCCGGTGACGAGACGCAAAATGCGGTCGTCAGCCCGTCGGCGCCGGTAAAAGAGAAAACGGCCGTTGCGTTGAGCAATAAGCCCGCCGCTTACGATCGCGAGCTGGTCGCCGCAGTGAAGCAGTTCCAGGCCGCGCAGGGGCTTGGCGCTGACGGCGTGATTGGTCCATCTACTCGCGACTGGCTGAACGTCTCTCCGGCCCAGCGGGCAGGGGTGCTGGCGTTGAATATCCAGCGCTTGCGCTTGCTGCCGGGCACGTTATCCACCGGCATTATGGTCAACATTCCGGCGTACTCCCTGGTCTACTATCAGGACGGTAGCGAAGTGCTGGCGTCCCGCGTGATTGTCGGCCGACCTGACCGAAAAACGCCAATGATGAGCAGCGCGCTGAATAACGTGGTGGTTAACCCGCCGTGGAACGTGCCGCCGACGCTGGCGCGCAAAGATATCCTGCCTAAGGTATGGAATGACCCGGGTTATCTGGAGCGACACAACTATACGGTGATGCGGGGCTGGAACAGCAAAGAAGCGATTGATCCCTGGATGGTCGACTGGTCAACGATTACGCCTTCGAACCTGCCGTTCCGTTTCCAGCAGGCACCGGGCGCACATAACTCGCTGGGACGTTACAAATTCAATATGCCAAGTTCGGACGCTATCTACCTGCATGATACCCCGAACCATAATCTGTTCCAGAAAGACGCTCGCGCGCTCAGCTCGGGCTGCGTTCGCGTGAATAAGGCCTCGGAGCTGGCGAATATGCTGTTGCAGGATGCAGGCTGGAACGATACGCGGATATCAGATGCCCTGAAGCAGGGGGATACGCGTTACGTCAATATCCGCCACAATATTCCGGTCAATCTTTACTATCTGACGGCGTTTGTAGGCGCGGACGGACGCACCCAGTATCGTACAGATATTTACAATTATGATCTGACAGCGCGATCCGGCGCACAAATTTTGCCAAAAGCGGAACAATTAATCAGGTAAATGAAGTAGTTCGGTAAAAATGATTGTCGTAAGTTATGGTGAATATGAGGCGATCTGGCTGCAAGCCGCGTATTCACTGGGGTTGGGCGCCTTGACGTAGCAGGCTTTGCCAGTTATGGTGCCCTTCGTGCGCTAAGCATATTGACAATTTCTTTTACCTGTAGACCTGATTATCATGGACAAATTTGACGCTAATCGCCGCAAATTGCTGGCGTTAGGTGGCGTTGCGCTGGGCGCAGCAGCCATCCTTCCGACGCCAGCATTTGCCACCCTCTCGACACCTCGTCCGCGTATTTTAACGCTCAACAATCTGCATACTGGTGAGACGCTTAAAGCGGAATTTTTCGATGGCAGAGGCTATATTCAGGATGAATTAGCAAGACTCAACCATTTTTTCCGTGATTTCCGCGCGAATAAAATCAAAGCCATCGACCCTGGATTATTCGATCAGCTTTACCGCTTGCAGGGACTGCTGGGGACCAAAAGGCCGGTGCAACTCATTTCTGGCTATCGCTCTCTGGATACCAACAATGAACTGCGCGCCCACAGCCGTGGGGTAGCGAAAAAAAGCTATCACACTAAAGGGCAGGCGATGGATTTCCATATTGAAGGCGTTTCGTTAGCCAATATTCGCAAAGCGGCGTTATCTATGCGCGCAGGTGGTGTAGGATACTACCCACGTAGCAACTTTGTGCATATTGATACCGGGCCGGTTCGGCACTGGTAATAACGAAACACAGGAGCAGTATGAACTATCGTATTATTCCGGTTACCGCGTTCTCACAGAACTGTTCATTGATCTGGTGTGAACAAACTAAACTGGCCGCGCTTGTCGATCCCGGTGGAGACGCCGGGACAATCAAGCAGGAAGTCGCTGCCAGCGGTGTAACGCTGATGCAGATTTTACTCACCCATGGCCATCTCGACCATGTGGGTGCAGCGGCAGAACTGGCTGAACACTACGGTGTGCCGATTATCGGCCCGGAAAAAGAAGATGAGTTCTGGCTTCAGGGGCTGCCTGCCCAAAGCCGCATGTTTGGTCTGGATGAGTGTCAGCCACTGACACCGGACCGCTGGCTGAACGAAGGCGATCGCGTTAACGTAGGGAATGTAACTTTACAGGTGTTGCATTGCCCAGGGCATACGCCCGGCCATATCGTCTTCTTTGATGACGTGTCGCGCCTGCTGATTTCCGGTGACGTGATTTTCAAAGGGGGCGTAGGACGCAGCGATTTCCCACGCGGCGATCACGGTCAACTGATTCAGTCGATTAAGCAGAAGTTATTGCCGTTAGGTGATGATGTGACGTTTATCCCTGGACACGGACCAATGTCGACGCTGGGCGATGAGCGGTTGCATAACCCGTTCCTTCAGGATGAAATGCCTGTCTGGTAAACCCGGTAAAATAAAAAAGCCTGCGCGATGCAGGCTTTTTTTATGGGTGCAGGTTACAGCACCGCGACAATGGCTTCGCACAGCGGCGCCATGTTGTCAGGCGTCATACCTGCAACGTTCACGCGGCCAGAGGCAACGGCATACACGCCAAACTCTTCACGCAGGCGCAGCACCTGCTCTTTGGTCAGGCCGCTGAAGGAGAACATGCCGTTCTGCTTGATGATGAAGCTGAAGTCACGGTCAGCGCCTTTCTCAGCCAGCGTGTTCACAAACAGCAGACGCATGCGCTGAATGCGCTGACGCATATCGTTCAGCTCTTGTTCCCAGATTGCGCGCAGCGCATCGTTGCTCAGGATCGTCGCGACCACAGACGCACCGTGTGCCGGTGGGTTAGAGTAGTTAGCGCGGATCACGGACTTCATCTGGCTGAATGCGCGATCGACGGTTGCTTCGTCAGCAGCCACCAGCGTACAGGCGCCGACACGCTCGTTATACAGACCAAAGTTCTTGGAATAGGAGCTTGCGACAATCAGCTCCTGATGGACGGCGGCGAATGCGCGCAGACCTTCAGCATCTTCTTCCAGACCACGGGCAAAGCCCTGGTAAGCGAAGTCAAACAGCGGCAGCCAGCCTTTTTCAACGGACAGCTTAGCCAGCTGTTCCCACTGTTCAAGCGTAGGATCGATACCGGTTGGGTTATGGCAGCAGCCGTGGAACAGCACCACATCGCCCGCCTGGGCTTCGCTCAGGCTGGCCAGCAGACCGTCGAAATCCAGCGCGTGGTTTGCCGCGTCGTAGTAGGCGTATTCACGCACTTCCAGACCCGCAGAATTAAAAACGCTCTTGTGGTTCGGCCAGCTTGGATTGCTTACCCACACACGCTTCACAGAGGTGTTTTTCGCCAGGAAATCTGCCGCCACGCGCAGTGCGCCGGTACCGCCTGGGGTCTGCGCCGTGCGGGCGCGTTTTTCGCTCACAATGGTGCTGCCTTTGCCGAACAGCAGCTCCTGGGTGCAGCGACCAAATTCAGGGATACCATCAATACCGAGGTAGTTTTTGGTGGTTTCGTTTTCCAGCAGATACTGCTCAGCTTTTTTGACGCTGGTCAGTACCGGAGTTTTGCCGGTTTCATCTTTATATACACCAATACCCAGGTTGATTTTGCCAGGGCGGTCGTCGGCACGAAACAGATCGGCCAGGCCCAGAATTGGGTCGGCAGGAGCGGCAGTAATGTTCTCAAACATGACGAAGTTCCATTGTGATTACAGAAGTGAAATCCGCTATCAGGTTAACGGTAGATTTACAAAATGCCAACCGTTTGCGACGAAAAGCGTGCGGCTTTTCAAAAGTCGCTATTATTTTCTCTCAGGAATAAAAAAACAGGGCCGAAGCCCTGTTCATTAAGCATATAACAACGAGGTGTGCTGATTAGAACTGGTAAACCAGACCCAGAGCCACGATATCGTCGTTGTTGATGCCCAGCTTGTTGTCGTCTTTCAGCTGGTTGATCTGATAGTCAACATAGGTAGACATGTTTTTGTTGAAGTAGTATGTCGCACCAACGTCGATGTAGTTGATGTAGTCTTCGTCACCGATACCTTCTACGTCTTTCGCTTTAGATTTGTAGTAAGCGATGGATGGACGCAGACCGAAGTCGAACTGGTACTGAGCGACGACAGAGAAGTCCTGAGACTTGTTAGCGAAACCACGGCTGCCCAGACGCGCTGCGTTACGCATCTCGCCATAAATAGCTGCCAGGTAGATGTTGTTCGCGTCATATTTCAGGCCGGTTGCCCACTGCTCAGCTTTGTCGCCTTTACCCCAATCCAGCGTCTGCTGGTTGTTGGTACGGTCAGCTGCACCATAAGCACCCACAATGCCGAAACCGTCGAAATCATAGCTCAGAGAAGTTGCCCAGCCGTCACCGTTGGAACGTACTGCGTCATCACGTTCATTTTTGCCCAGGTACTGAACACCAAAGTTCAGACCGTCAACCAGGCCGAAGAAGTTGCTGTTACGGTAAGTCGCCAGACCACCCGTACGGCCTGCGAAGAAGTTATCGCTCGCGCCGGTGTCGCCGCCGAACTCAGGCAGCATATCGGTGATGCCGATTGCGTCATAGACCAGACCGTAGTTACGACCGTAGTCGAAGGAGCCTGCGTCACCAAATTTCAGACCTGCGAATGCCAGACGGGTTTTGTTGCCGTTCTGTGCATCGCCACCTTCAGAGTTGTTACCCTGGAAGTTGTATTCCCACTGACCGTAACCAGTCAGCTGATCGTTGATCTGAGTTTCACCTTTGAAGCCCAGACGCGCGTAAGTGTTGTCGCCATCGTTGCCCGCGTAATCAGAGAAGTAATGCAGGCCAACTGCTTTCCCGTAAAGATCTAATTTGTTGCCGTCTTTGTTATAGATTTCAGCAGCGTTTGCTGCACCGGCTACCAGCAGGGCAGGGACTACCACTGCCAGGATATTGCGCTTCATCATTATTTATTACCCTCATTGGTTTTTTTATGACACTCGCCACTGCCGCCAATAAATTCTGTCAATAAATATTTCCGGAACTATTGATGAGAGTTAGGTGTCTTTATGTGTCTGACAGGCATCTTTCCATTCATAGAACCGTTTCGCTACACTGAAAGTGCTACAATCTTCAAGATTCAGTTACCAAAAGAAAATATGTGTAACTAAATATGTATTTTTGGGAACTTTGTGAAGCACCTCAAATTTCAGTGCCGCCTGGCGAATTAAACATCCGTTTTATTCTTATATATATGATTTCCTTATGTTTAATTTAGCTAAAGGCCTTTCGTATAAACAGAAGTTAAACGGCTCATTTTTTCTTATGATCGACAAAAGCCATCCAGATGGCTGTGAAATTGGTTGTTTTTTATGCTATTGCGTAAGAATTGTTTTAAGCGCAATAAGAGTGTGGTTATTTTTTTGTCTCAGGATATTTCGTGGAAACAAAACGTAACAGGTAGAGGTAATAGCGGGGTTGTGGTTTAAAGACGCTTACTTCTGACTGACGAAAACTGACATTGCAGGATAAAATAATGGCCAGCATTTGCTGGCCATTAATGATTTGGTCGGTTAGAAACTTGCGTTACGCGGTGTGCGTGGGAACGGAATCACATCACGTACGTTCTGAACACCTGTTACGTAAGCAATCAGACGTTCGAAGCCCAGGCCAAAGCCGGAGTGTGGAACGGTGCCGTAGCGACGGAGATCGCGATACCAGCTGTAGTCCGCCGGGTTAAGGCCCATCTCCTGCATACGCGCGTCCAGCACATCCAGGCGCTCTTCACGCTGGGAGCCACCGATGATCTCACCGATGCCCGGCGCGAGGACATCCATCGCGGCAACGGTTTTACCGTCTTCGTTAAGGCGCATATAGAACGCCTTAATGTCTTTCGGATAGTTTTTCACCACAACCGGTGCTTTAAAGTGCTTCTCTGCCAGATAACGTTCGTGCTCGGAGGAGAGATCCACGCCCCAGTAAACCGGGTTTTCGAATTTCTCACCGCATTTTTCCAGGATTGCGACCGCGTCGGTGTAATCCACCTGCGCGAAGTCTGCGGAGACGAAGCGCTCAAGACGGGCGATGGCGTCGTTATCGACACGCTCAGCGAAGAATTTCATGTCGTCTGCGCGCTCTTCGAGAACGGCTTTAAACACGTATTTCAGCATCGCTTCTGCCAGGGCTGCCGCGTCATTCAGATCGGCAAAGGCCACTTCCGGCTCCAGCATCCAGAATTCCGCCAGGTGACGGCTGGTGTTGGAGTTTTCCGCACGGAAGGTTGGGCCGAAGGTATAGATCTTAGACAGCGCACAGGCGTAGGTTTCACCGTTGAGCTGGCCGGAAACCGTCAGGAAGGCTTCTTTACCAAAGAAGTCTTTGTCGTAATCGACTTTACCTTCCGGCGTACGCGGCAGGTTTTCCATATCCAGCGTTGAAACGCGGAACATTTCACCTGCGCCTTCGGTATCGGAAGCCGTGATCAGCGGAGTAGAAACCCAGAAGTAACCCTGCTCGTCAAAGAAACGATGCAGCGCCTGCGCCAGCGTATGACGCACGCGGGCAACCGCACCAATCAGGTTGGTGCGCGGACGCAGGTGCGCGACTTCACGCAGATATTCGATGCTGTGACGCTTTGCAGCCATCGGGTAGGTGTCAGGATCTTCAACCCAGCCGGTCACTTCCACCGAGGTCGCCTGAATTTCGTAGCTCTGACCCTGGCCCGGAGAGGCCACCACAACACCGGTGACGATCACGGAACAGCCGGTTGTCAGGTGCAGAACGTCATCATTGTAATTGGGCAGAGAATTATTAATGACGGCCTGTACAGGATCAAAGCAGGAACCGTCATAGACGGCGAGGAAGGAGATGCCAGCTTTAGAATCTCGGCGAGTACGCACCCATCCGCGCACGGTGACCTCCTGGTCAACGGCGACACGGCCCTGGAGTACGTCGGCTACAGGCACAACGCTCATAATATTCTCTCTGTTAATAGTCGGAAAAAATAAACACTTGTCCGCCCTTATAGGGGGGATATCTATGTTACCTGCCATCCGCTATCAGACAAGTAAATTTCACCGTCTTAAGAGAAGAAATAAGAAATTAATAAGAGAAGGGGAGCCATGAAGGCTCCCCCGAAGCCGTTAGCTGGCTTTTTTAACCTGAGGCAGATCGAAGGCTTTACGTAATGCGCGGACAAACGCTTTGTCATGGCAGATGGTTTTGCCCGGACTGTCGGAGAGCTTCGCGACCGGCTTACCGTTACATTCCACCAGTTTTATGACGATGTTCAGCGGTTTCACCTGAGGAATATCACAGGTTAACCGCGTACCAATCCCGAAACTCAGGTTCACCCGCGATGAGAAATGACGATAAAGGTCGACGGCTTTCGCCAGGTCAAGGTTATCGGAGAAGACCAGCACCTTACTCATGGGGTCGATGCCCAGTTTTTCGTAATGGGCGATGGCTTTCTCACCCCATTCAACCGGGTCCCCGGAATCATGGCGCAAACCCTGGTAGCGTTCGGCAAACTCAGGGCCAAAGTCGCGCAGGAACGCGTCCATGGTAATGCAGTCGGTAAGGGCAATACCCAGCCGATCCGGGTATTCCTCTAGCCACGCGGCGAGGGCGGCGCGCTGGCTGTTGGCAAGGTCAGGGCTGATCTGCTGGTGCGCCTGGAACCATTCGTGTGCCTGGGTGCCCATAGGCGTTAAATCAAGGCGACGTGCCAGATCGTAGTTACTGGTGCCAACGAACCACGGCTCCTGTTGCAGACGTCTGACAATGGCTTCCTGAACCTCGCGAGAGAAGCGGCGGCGCGTGCCAAAGTCCATCAGACGGAATCGGGACATATCCAGCCCTTCGGTCAGTCTGGAAAACTCAACGAGTTTATTCTCCAGAGCGGCAACCGCCTGCGTCACACCGGTTTCAGGGGAGCGATAGCGGTGGGCCAGCTCGCTGATTACGGCCAGAAGCGGCACTTCCCACATGATCACCTCACGCCACGGGCCGGTCAGACGAATGTCCAGCTTGCCGTTATCATTGGTGACGGTGACCTGTTCCGGGTTATAGCGGAACTCACGCAGCCAGTTCAGATAATCCGCTTTAAAGAAAGGCAGGCCTGAAAGCCACTGATATTCGTCATCGGTGAGCGCCAGATGCTGCATGGCCTCGACCTGTTCACGAATGGAATCTGCGTAGATACCCAGCAAGTCGTCACCCCGGCAGCGAAATTCCGCCGCAACATGGACATCATGATAGTGGTGAAACACGGCTTGCTGCATATGCAGCTTGTACGCGTCGGTATCCAGCAACGTATGCAGAACCGGAGAAGCGAATTGAGTCATAGGTGCGCTGTAGCATCCTCTCACGGGAGCGTTTAGTACAATAAACAACTCCGGAGTATACCCTGTTTAGTGATTTATTGAACCCCGATCACAACATAAGCACACTTTATGGTCGAGAGCATTTCGTGCCCCGTGTTATAAAAATGTAGCTAAAAAGGGCGTTGTGCCTGAAAAGATGAACATTCTGCATAGCGCGTTTTACACAACAGGAATATATTGAATCGTTACTCGACAAACGATGCATAAGGTTTTCTATGACACAACAGCCACAAGCTAAATACCGCCACGACTATCGTGCGCCGGAATACCTGATAAGCGATATCGATCTGACTTTCGACCTGGATGCCACAAAAACCGTGGTGACGGCGATAAGCCAGGTGACGCGCCAGAGCGCGACTGCCGTGCCGCTGCGTCTGGATGGTGAAGACCTGACGTTGGTTTCCCTGCATATTAACGATGAAGCCTGGTCAGACTATAAAGAAGAAGGCAACCAGCTGGTCATCGACAACCTGCCGGAACGCTTTACCCTGCGCATCGTGAATGAAATTAGCCCTGCCGCCAATACCGCGCTGGAAGGACTTTACCAGTCAGGCGTAGCCCTGTGTACCCAGTGTGAAGCCGAAGGTTTCCGCCACATTACCTGGTATCTGGATCGCCCGGACGTCCTGGCGCGCTTTACCACCAAAATTATTGCCGACAAAACGCTGTACCCGTACCTGCTTTCCAACGGCAACCGGATTGCTGAAGGGGAACTGGAGAATGGCCGTCACTGGGTACAGTGGCAGGATCCGTTCCCGAAACCCTGCTATCTGTTTGCGCTGGTGGCGGGAGATTTCGATGTCCTGCGCGACACCTTTAAAACGCGCTCTGGCCGTGAAGTCGCGCTGGAGCTGTTCGTGGACCGTGGCAACCTTGACCGCGCACCGTGGGCAATGACCTCCCTCATCAACTCCATGAAGTGGGATGAAACGCGCTTTGGCCTCGAATATGACCTCGACATCTATATGATCGTTGCGGTCGATTTCTTCAACATGGGCGCGATGGAGAATAAAGGCCTTAACATCTTTAACTCTAAATACGTGCTGGCGCGTACCGATACCGCCACGGATAAAGATTACCTCGATATCGAACGCGTTATCGGCCACGAATATTTCCATAACTGGACCGGGAACCGCGTCACCTGTCGCGACTGGTTCCAGCTGAGCCTGAAAGAGGGCTTAACCGTCTTCCGCGATCAGGAGTTCAGCTCCGATCTGGGATCGCGGGCGGTGAACCGCATCAACAACGTGCGCACCATGCGTGGTCTGCAATTTGCAGAAGATGCCAGCCCAATGGCGCACCCGATCCGCCCGGATAAAGTCATTGAGATGAATAACTTCTACACCCTGACGGTGTATGAAAAAGGCGCTGAAATTATCCGTATGATCCACACCCTGCTGGGTGAAGAGAATTTCCAGAAAGGGATGCAGCTTTACTTTGAGCGTCACGACGGCAGTGCGGCCACCTGCGACGATTTTGTTCAGGCGATGGAAGACGCCTCTAACGTCGATCTGTCTCATTTCCGCCGCTGGTACAGCCAGGCCGGTACGCCGATTGTGACGGTCAAAGACGACTACAACCCGGAAACCGAGCAGTACACGCTGACCATCAGCCAGCGCACGCCGCCAACGGCCGAGCAGGAAGAGAAACATCCGCTGCACATTCCATTCAGCGTTGAGCTGTACGACAACGAAGGCAACGTGATCCCGTTACAGAAGGGCGGCCACCCGGTGCATAACGTGCTGAACGTGACCCAGGCAGAGCAGACCTTTATCTTCGATAACGTCTATTTCCAGCCCGTTCCTGCCCTGCTGTGCGAATTCTCCGCGCCGGTGAAACTCGAATATAAGTGGAGCGATCAGCAGCTGACGTTCCTGATGCGTCACGCGCGCAACGATTTCTCGCGCTGGGATGCGGCACAAAGCCTGCTGGCGACCTACATCAAGCTGAACGTCAACCGTTACCAGCAGGGCCAGCCGCTGACGCTGCCGGTTCATGTGGCAGACGCGTTCCGTGCCATCCTGCTGGATGAGAACATTGACCCGGCGCTGGCGGCTGAAATTTTGACGCTGCCGTCTGCGACTGAAATCGCCGAGCTGTTTGACATCATCGACCCGATTGCCATCGTCGCCGTGCGTGAAGCGCTGACCCGCACGCTGGCGACCGAACTGGCAGATGAGTTCCTCGCCATTTACAACGCCAACAAGCTGGACGCGTATCGGGTGGAACATGCGGATATCGGTAAACGTTCCCTGCGCAATACCTGCCTGCGCTATCTGGCGTTTGGTGAGGCAGAGCTGGCGAACACGCTGGTCAGCAAGCAGTACCACGAAGCCGATAACATGACGGATGCCCTGGCCGCGCTGGCCGCAAGCGTTGCCGCCGAGCTACCGTGCCGCGATGCGCTGATGCAGGAGTACGACGACAAGTGGCATCAGGATGGTCTGGTGATGGACAAGTGGTTCATCCTTCAGGCCACCAGCCCGGCAGCCGATGTACTCAGCAAAGTACGCAGCCTGCTGAAGCACCGTTCGTTCACCATGAGCAACCCGAACCGCGTCCGCTCTCTGATTGGTGCCTTCGCCAGCAGCAACCCGGCCGCGTTCCATGCCGAAGACGGCAGCGGTTATCAGTTCATGGTTGAAATGCTGACCGAGCTTAACAGCCGTAACCCGCAGGTGGCGTCTCGTCTGATTGAGCCGCTGATCCGCCTGAAACGTTACGATGCGCAGCGTCAGGCGAAAATGCGCGCCGCGCTTGAGCAGCTGAAAGGGCTGGACAATCTGTCTGGCGATCTGTACGAGAAGATTGCTAAGGCGCTGGCCTGATGTAAAAAAGCCCGGTGGCGCTACGCTTACCGGGCCTACGTGGGGTCGCGGGGCATCGGTTTTCTCCCTCTCCCTGTGGGAGAGGGCCGGGGTGAGGGCATCAGGCATTAGCCTTTATCCGCTGAATCTCCGCTTCCCCACGTTTCATCACCCGATCCAGTACTTCGGCTTCCAGCTCCGCCAGTCTGGCCGATCCCACGCGGCGAGGACGTGGAATATCTACCGTCAGATCCAGACCAATTTTGCCCTCTTCTATTAACAGCACCCTGTCTGCCATTGCCACGGCTTCACTGACATCATGCGTCACCAGCAGTACCGTAAAGCCGTGCGTCTGCCAGAGGGTTTCAATCAGATCCTGCATCTCGATCCGCGTCAGGGCATCAAGCGCGCCGAGCGGTTCATCAAGCAGCAACAGGCCGGGACGGTGAATCAGCGCGCGAGCCAGCGCTACGCGCTGCTTTTGTCCACCCGACAGGGCCGCAGGCCACTCTCCCGCGCGATTCTCCAGCCCTACCGCAGCGAGTGCCTGCCGGGCGTCCTCCCGCCAGCTGCCCTTCAGGCCCAGCCCGACGTTATCCATCACCGTTTTCCACGGCAGCAGACGCGCGTCCTGAAACATCATGCGCGTATCATCCTGAATCGTGGCCAGCGGCGTAGTGCCTGCCAGAATGTCACCGCTGTTTGGCGCTTCCAGCCCGGCTAAAAGACGCAGCAGGGTACTCTTGCCGCCACCGCTGCGGCCGACAACGGCCACAAACTGTCCGGCAGGAATATGCAGATCCAGTGCATTCAGAATGGTGTTGTCGCCGTAGCGTTTGGTCACGCCGTTCAGCAGTAACGGTGTTCCCTGGTTCAGTCGTGCAGTATTCATGCTTTCGCCTCCTGAGCGGTGTAGGCCGGGTTCCAGCGCAGCCAGCTACGTTCCAGCCACTGGGCGCTGACGTCCGCAAGTTTGCCGAGCAGGGCATAAAGGATAATGGCAACCACCACCACGTCCGTTTGCAGGAACTCGCGGGCGTTCATCGCCAGATAACCAATGCCGGAGTTAGCCGAAATGGTTTCCGCCACGATCAGGGTTAGCCACATCAGGCCGAGCGCAAAACGCACCCCAACCATAATGGAGGGCAGGGCGCCCGGCAGGATCACATGGGTAAACAGGGCAAAACCTGACAGGCCATAGCTGCGGGCCATCTCCACCAGACCGCGATCGATATTACGGATCCCATGCCAGGTATTGATATAAATCGGGAATAACGTTCCCAGCGCCACGAGGAAAATTTTGGCGCTCTCATCAATGCCAAACCACAGGATAACCAGCGGAATAAGCGCCAGATGCGGCACGTTGCGCAGCATCTGAACGGAGGTATCCAGCAGCCGCTCACCCCAGCGTGACAGGCCGCTGATCAGCCCCAGCGTCAGGCCGATGCTTCCGCCAATCGAAAAGCCAATTACCGCGCGCCAGGAGCTGATGGCAAGATGTTGCCACAGCTCACCGCTGGCGCTTAGCGACCAGAACGCTTCCACAACGCCCTCCGGAGAGGGCAAAATGCGGCTCGACAGCCAGCCAGTTGAAGACGCCAGTTGCCAGACGAGGACAATGCCGACGGGCAGAAACCACGGCGCGGCGCGCAGCAGCCATTTTTGTGCGGTTGCAGACATGGTGGCTCCTTAGCTTTGCGCGACTTTTCTCGGGATAAACGCGTTCGCCACGGCTTCGCCCTGCAACTGAAGCTGACGTGGCTGCGGAATTTCCGGGATAGCGACATCCAGATGCGGGAACAGCAGTTCACCCACCTTGTACGCCTCCTCCAGATGTGGGTAGCCAGACAGGATAAAGCTGTCGATCCCCAGCGCCGCGTATTCATTAATGCGTGCCGCTACGGTTGGACCGTCGCCGACCAGTGCCGTGCCGGCACCGCCGCGCACCAGACCTACCCCGGCCCACAGGTTCGGGCTGATCTCAAGATTTTCACGCTTGCCGTTGTGCAGGGAAGCCATCCGATGCTGGCCCACGGAGTCGGTTTTGGCAAACGCCGCCTGTGCTTTAGCGATAGTGTCGTCGTCCAGATGAGCGATCAGACGGTCGGCGGCTTGCCAGGCCTCGTCGTTGGTTTCACGTACGATCACGTGCAGGCGAATACCAAAGCGTACCGTACGGCCATGTTCTGCGGCTTTAGCGCGTACCTGAGCAATTTTCTCTTTCACCAGCTCCGGTGGCTCGCCCCAGGTCAGATAGAGATCGACCTGCTCAGCCGCCAGCTCCTGCGCCACGTCCGACGATCCGCCGAAATAGAGGGGAGGGCGCGGCTGCTGTACCGGCGGGAAGTAGAGCTGTGCATCGCGAACGTGGATATGTTTCCCTTCGAAGGTGACGGTTTCCCCTTCCAGCAGACGTCGCCAGACGCGGGTGAACTCTGCGGAGGCTTCATAGCGCTCGGTATGATCGAGGAAGACGCCATCGCCCGCCAGCTCCTGCGGATCGCTGCCCGTCACCAGGTTGAACAGCGCACGGCCGTTGGAAAGCCTGTCCAGCGTTGCCGCCTGACGCGCCGCGACGGTTGGCGACACCACGCTCGGGCGCAAGGCTACCAGGAATTTCAGGCGCTGGGTGACGGGGATCATTGACGCGGCAACCAGCCACGCATCCTCACACGAGCGGCCCGTCGGGATCAGTACCCCGGTAAAACCGATGCGGTCTGCCGCCTGGGCGATCTGCTGTAGATAGCCGTGATCGACCGGGCGGGCGCCTTCTTCTGTGCCAAGATAGTGTCCATCACCGTGGGTGGGTAAAAACCAGAAAAGATTCAGACTCATGATTTTTTTCCTTCAATGCCAGCGGGTTGCCAGATGCGTTCGCGAATATTCACCTGCTTTGGAACCAGGCGGTTTTGATAAAAGAGGTCTGCCGTTTGCTGCTGGAGAGCGGCAACGTGGGCGTCAACCGGTGCTATGGTGGTGGGAGGACGGTGGTCAAGATAAGTGGCGATCACCGGTTCAGGCAGGCCCATGGTTTTTGCCAGCAGCGTGATGCTCTGCTGACGCTGGCTTTGGGTCAGCGCATCGGCCTGAGAGAAGGTATCCAGCACCTGCTGAATAAATGCGCCATTTTTCTCAGCGTAAGGACGTGCCGCCAGGTAGAACGAACCGGTCTGCTTCAGGGTGGTGCCGTCTTTCAGCACCCGCACACCGCCCTGCAACAGTGCGGCGGAGTAGTACGGATCCCAGATAGCCCAGGCATCAACATTTTTTTGCTGAAACGCCGCGCGCGCATCGGCAGGCGTCAGGTAAACGGGCTGGATATCGGTGAATTTTAGGCCGGCCTCCTGCAACGCGCGCAGCAGAAGGTTGTGCGAGCTTGAACCTTTCTGGAAAGCAACCTTATGGCCTTTGAGGTCGGCGACGCTTTTGATCTCGCTGTTTTCCGGCACCAAAATAACCTCTGCCTTCGGCTTGGCGGGCTCAACGCCAACGTAAACCAGATCCGCCCCGGCAGCCTGCGCAAAGATTGGCGGGATATCGCCGGTGCTGCCTAAATCAATACTCCCGACGTTCAGCGCCTCCAGCATCTGTGGTCCGGCAGGGAACTCGACCCATGAGAATTTGGTCTCCGGGAAACGCTTCTCAAGCAACGCATGGCTTTTCGCCAGCACCATGCTGACGCTGCCTTTCTGATAACCGATACGCAGGCTCTCCGGCGCTTTCTCCGCCGCCTGAGCCAGCGACGCCACTGCCAGCAGACCTGCCAGCCCGATACGGGTAACTGTTTTAAACATGCGCCACTCCTTGTGATTGATGAAATGCTGCCGCGTGGCGATCCCGACGGTTCAGGGCGTGCCAGAAGGTGTCGAGCGCACTGTCGAGGCGCGTTTGCAGATTCGGCGTGAAATGGGGTTTATGCTGGTAGTCGATTACCTGTGAGTCGTCAGCGAAGACGCCATGCAGGATCTCCTGCGCTTTCAGCGCGTTCAGAACCGGCTTGAGGGCATAATCCACCGCCAGTAAATGGGCTACCGTACCGCCTGTGGCCAGCGGCAGGACGACCTTACCGTCCAGCGCGCGTTCGGGCAGCAGATCGAGCAGCGTTTTCAGTGCGCCGGAAAAAGAGGCTTTATAAATCGGTGTCGCGACGACCAGCCCGTCAGCACTCTTAAGTTGTTCGATCAGGGTTTTCAGCGCCGGGCTGTCGAAACGGGCGTAGAGCAGATCTTCAGGCGCGAAATTGTGCAAATTCCAGTGACACACTTCGACATCCAGAGCATTAAGCTTTTCGCGAGCGTATTCCAGCAGTGCGCTGGAGCGAGAGGGGAAGCGGGGGCTTCCGGCCAGGGTAATGACGCGCATGGTTGCTCCTTATAACTAATTGTTTGCTTTTATCTAACATTCATAACAATTTTCAGGAGTGTGACATTGCGTGGTTATTCCACTAAATGATTTATCCTCAGGATGAATGCAGAAAAATGCATAAGAAGCGAACCGATAAGTAAACGATTGCGTTTTACGTGGCTTTTTTTGCCACAGGTCAATTCCCTTTCCGGGCGGAATCGCACATAATCCCCTCCCGGTTTGCACACCGGGAATCCAGGAGAGTTCATGTACTACCCCTTCGTTCGTAAAGCCCTTTTCCAGCTCGATCCTGAGCGCGCTCATGAATTTACATTTCAGCAGTTACGCCGTATTACAGGAACGCCTCTGGCCGCGCTGGTGCGTCAAAACGTGCCGGAAAAACCAGTTCAGTGCATGGGCCTGACTTTCAAAAATCCACTGGGCCTGGCGGCCGGTCTGGACAAAAATGGCGAATGCATTGATGCACTCGGTGCGATGGGCTTTGGCTCGATCGAAATCGGGACGGTGACGCCGCGTCCGCAGCCGGGAAATGACAAGCCACGTCTGTTTCGCCTGGTTGAAGCCGAGGGGCTGATCAACCGCATGGGCTTTAATAACCTTGGCGTCGATCATCTGGTTGAGAACGTTAAGAAAGCCCATTTTGATGGCGTGCTGGGTATTAATATTGGCAAAAATAAAGACACGCCGGTCGAGCAGGGTAAAGATGACTATCTGATTTGTATGGAAAAAGTCTATGCCTATGCCGGTTATATTGCGGTGAATATATCTTCGCCTAACACCCCAGGGCTGCGTTCATTACAATATGGCGAAGCGCTCGACGATCTTCTTAGCGCCATTAAAAATAAACAAACGGCGCTACAGGCGATCCACCATAAATATGTTCCGGTCGCGGTTAAGATCGCCCCGGATCTTTCGGCAGAAGAATTGATCCAGGTTGCCGACAGTTTAGTTCGCCATAATATTGATGGTGTGATTGCAACCAATACAACACTCGATCGCTCTCTCGTTCAG
Organism: Enterobacter cloacae complex sp. ECL72; assembly: GCF_019056635.1. Classification (NCBI taxonomy): domain Bacteria; kingdom Pseudomonadati; phylum Pseudomonadota; class Gammaproteobacteria; order Enterobacterales; family Enterobacteriaceae; genus Enterobacter; species Enterobacter cloacae complex sp. ECL72. The sequence goes on from NZ_CP077659.1 coordinate 1,137,620, forward strand.
GGAATGAAAAACTGTGACGAAGCGGGTGGATTAAGTGGCCGTCCGGTACAATTAAAAAGCACCGAAATTATTCGCGCACTCTCCGCAGAATTAAAAGGTCAGCTGCCGATTATTGGCGTGGGTGGCATTGACTCTGTCATCGCTGCACGTGAGAAGATGGCGGCAGGTGCATCGCTGGTGCAAATTTATTCCGGCTTTATTTTTAAAGGGCCGCCGCTGATTAAAGAAATCGTCACGCATATCTAATCTTTTCTCTTAATCAGACAACCAGGGCTTTATTTCCAGCCCTGGTTGTTTTATATTCCGTCATTGTTGCTTATTTAAACATTATAGTCTTTTATTACTAGTGTTATAAGCGAAGCGGCAAACAGGACATTTTTAGTACAGGACGTTTAGGGGACGGGAGAGAAACATGCGAATTAAACCTGACGATAACTGGCGCTGGTATTTTTGTGACGAGCATGACCGTATGATGCTCGACTTAGCCAATGGCATGTTGTTTCGCTCTCGTTTTGCGCGCCGAATGTTAACGCCAGACGCGTTTGCTCCCTCAGGCTTTTGCGTTGACGACGCTGCACTCTATTTCTCTTTTGAAGAAAAATGCCGCGAGTTCGATCTCTCCAAAGAACAGCGCGCTGAACTGGTACTAAATGCGCTGGTGGCGATCCGTTTCCTGAAACCTCAAATGCCGAAAAGCTGGCATTTTCTCGCCCACGGCATGTGCTGGACCCCGGCTATCGGCGATGCGGCGAGCGTCAATCTGAGCGATACCGAAGAAGAGGTGAATTTGCTGGTGGTTGAACCCGGTGAAAACGCTGCGCTCTGTTTGCTGGCCCAACCCGGCGTGACCATTGCCGGGCGAGTTATGCAGTTAGGTGATGCCATCAAAGTGATGAATGACAGGCTGAAGCCACAGCTGCGCGTTGATTCCTTCAGCCTTGAACAGGCAGTTTAAGCTTCCAGCTGTACGGATGTTTTCGGGACACAGCTACAGCACAGGATCGTGCCGTCACTGCCAATCGCAGATTTCTTCAGGGCACTTACTTCACCATCGACCAGTTTAATGCGACAGCATCCGCAAATCCCCGCGCGACAGGAATACGGTACGCGGATACCTGCCTGTTCCAGCTGTTCCAGTAGCACCTGCTGATTGTTACCACGGATAACTTTGCCTTCCCAGTGAATATCCACCGCGGAAGCGACGTTGGTGACAACGTCAACCATCTCTTCTTCCTGACCTGCGCCGTACACCCTGGCAGGCCCGCGGGTGAGAATTTCGACCTCGTCGCCCACGCGGATCACGCCGCTGGAGCGGGGGATCAGGTTCTGGCCGAAGTCGACATCGCCGTTATCCTGCGCGGTACGAAATGACTGCAAGGTTTTCAGCGGTTCGCCGGAAGGGTGTTTCTGGCCTTTCTCCGGGCTGACGGTGGTAAAAATACAGCGGCTGCACGGCTTCACGACATCAAAAATAACGCTGCCGATGCGGATCACTTTCCAAGTATCTTCATCCCAGGCATTCGCTCCGGTCACCACCAGATTCGGGCGAAATTGCTCCATCTGCACGCTGGCTTTGCAACGGTTTTGTAAATCACGCAGCGAGGCCTCGCTGGTCAGAAGGAAGGGAAAACCATCCGCGAAGGAGAGAGGAACCGCATCGTGGCGCTTCACGCGACGGGTCAGCGCAGGCCCAACCCAGCGCAGCTGAACGTCACGGGAGAAAAAGCCGCTCAGCCACTGGTTAATGTTATCCGGCGCGATACGCGCGGTAAAATGATTGCCCCACACTTCCGTTGGCGCATCAAGCGGCGCAAAATCAGCAAAGCGGATCACGACGCTTGAACCGTCCGGCGCAGTCAAATGCAGCCCGTCATGAAGCGGGGAAGGGGTAAAGCGAACCATCTGCGGGAACTGACGTGCGGTGATAAACGTACCGTCAGGCTCGGTGACCATAAAAATACGATCGAAGGCGAATCCGCTCATATCGGCCAGCGCGTGAGAGACGCCGATGCCGCGCATGGATTTCACCGGATGAATAAAAAGCCTGGATAACGTCGCCACTGCACACTCCCGCTAAAGAAAATAAGCCTTCAACTTTATGACATACACGCCATATTAGCTATAATGCGCGACAATTTTCTATGAGTAAAAGTGACGATATGAATTCTCTGTTTGCCAGTACGGCCCGTGGGCTGGAAGAGCTGTTAAAAACTGAACTGGAAGCCCTGGGCGCGAAAGAGTGCCGGGTGGTTCAGGGTGGTGTCCATTTTGAGGGCGACACGCGGCTTATTTACCAGAGCCTGATGTGGAGCCGTCTGGCGTCGCGCATCATGCTGCCGATGAAAGAGTGCAAGGTCTACAGCGATCTTGATCTCTACACCGGCGTACAGATGATCGACTGGACAGAGATCTTCACCCCGGACGCTACCTTTGCGGTGCATTTCAACGGCGTCAACGATGAGATCCGCAACAGCCAGTATGGTGCCCTGCGCGTTAAGGATGCCATTGTGGACTGCTTCACGCGTCGCAATAAAGAACGTCCGAACGTTGACCGTGAAAACCCGGATCTGCGTATCAACGTCTGGCTGAACGGCGATACGGCCAGTATTTCTCTGGATCTGAGTGGCGCAGGCCTGCATCTGCGCGGCTATCGCGATCGCACCGGGATGGCGCCGATCAAAGAAACGCTGGCTGCCGCTATCGTGATGCGCTCCGGATGGCAGCCAGGTACGCCGCTGCTCGATCCGATGTGCGGTTCCGGTACGCTGCTGATTGAAGCCGCGATGCTGGCCACCGACCGTGCGCCAGGGCTGCACCGCGGCCACTGGGGCTTCAAAGGCTGGGCGCAGCACGATGAAGCCATCTGGAAAGAGGTCAAAGACGATGCGCAGACCCGCGCCCGTAAAGGGCTGGCGGAGTACACCTCTCACTTTTACGGTTCGGACAGCGACGCACGGGTGATTGAACGCGCGCGCAGCAACGCCCGTCGTGCCGGTATCGGCGAGCTGGTGACCTTCGAGGTGAAGGACGTGGCGAACCTGACCAATCCTCTGCCAAAAGGCCAGTACGGTACGGTGATCAGCAACCCGCCGTATGGTGAGCGTCTGGACAGCGAGCCGGCGCTGATTGCACTGCACAGCCTGCTGGGCCGCAACATGAAAGCGCATTTCGGCGGCTGGAACCTCTCCCTGTTTAGCGCCTCGCCGGAGCTGCTGAGCTGCCTGCAATTGCGTGCCGATCGCCAGTTCAAAGCGAAAAACGGCCCGCTGGACTGCGTGCAGAAAAACTACCATCTGGCAGAGGTAGCGGCGGATAGCAAACCGTCAGGCGTGGCGGAAGATTACGCCAACCGCCTGCGCAAAAACCTGAAGAAATTTGAGAAGTGGGCGAAGCAAGAAGGCATCGAATGTTATCGCCTGTACGACGCTGACCTGCCCGAGTACAACGTGGCGGTTGACCGCTATGCGGACTGGGTGGTGGTTCAGGAATACGCCCCGCCGAAAACTATCGATGCGCAAAAAGCGCGTCAGCGTATGCTGGATGTGATTGCGGCCACCATCGCCGTACTTGGCATTTCGCCAAACAAGCTGGTGCTGAAAACCCGTGAGCGTCAGAAAGGTAAAAATCAGTATCAGAAGATGGGCGAGAAAGGCGACTTCCTCGAAGTGGGCGAATATAACGCGCGCCTGTGGGTTAACCTGACCGACTACCTTGATACCGGCCTGTTCCTCGATCACCGTATCGCCCGCCGCATGCTGGGCCAGATGAGCAAGGGGAAAGACTTCCTGAACCTGTTCTCCTATACCGGCAGCGCCAGCGTTCATGCGGGGCTTGGCGGCGCGCGTAGCACCACCACGGTAGATATGTCCCGGACTTATCTGGAGTGGGCAGAGCGCAACCTGCGTCTTAACGGCTTAACCGGCCGTCAGCATCGCCTGTTACAGGCCGACGTGCTGGGCTGGCTGCGCGATACCGACGAGCAGTTTGACCTGATCTTTATCGATCCGCCGACCTTCTCTAACTCCAAGCGTATGGAGGATAGCTTTGATGTTCAACGCGATCACCTGCGCCTGATGACTGACCTGAAGCGTCTGCTGCGTAAAGGCGGCACCATTATGTTCTCGAATAACAAGCGCGGATTCCGCATGGATCACGACGGCCTGGCCGAACTGGGACTGAAAGCACAAGAAATCAGCCAAAAAACGCTGTCTCAGGACTTTGCCCGTAACCGTCAAATCCACAACTGCTGGCTGATCTCCGCGGTCTGAAAGGAAAAATAAATGTCTTTAATTAGTATGCACGGCGCGTGGCTCTCTTTCAGCGACTCACCGCTTCTCGATAATGCAGAGCTGCATATCGAAGATAACGAGCGCGTCTGTCTGGTGGGCCGTAACGGCGCAGGTAAATCGACGCTGATGAAAATCCTCAACCGTGAGCAGGGGCTGGATGACGGCCGTATTGTTTACGAGCAGGATCTGATCGTCTCTCGTCTGCAACAGGATCCGCCGCGTAACGTCACCGGCAGCGTGTACGATTTTGTGGCCGAAGGGATTTCAGAGCAGGCGGAATACCTCAAGCGTTACCACGAGATTTCGCATCTGGTGATGACGGACCCGAGCGACAAGAATCTCAACGAGCTGGCAAAAGTGCAGGAGATGCTCGATCACCACGGTCTGTGGCAGTTGGAAAACCGCATTAATGAAGTGCTGGCCCAGCTTGGCCTGGAAGCGGATATGGAGCTGTCGGCGCTCTCCGGCGGCTGGCTGCGTAAAGCGGCGCTGGGTCGTGCCCTGGTGAGCGGGCCTAAGGTGCTGCTGCTGGACGAACCGACGAACCACCTGGATATCGAAGCGATTGACTGGCTGGAAGGGTTCCTGAAAACCTTTAACGGTACCATTATCTTCATCTCCCACGACCGTTCGTTCATCCGCAACATGGCTACGCGCATTGTCGATCTCGATCGCGGCAAGCTGGTGACCTATCCGGGCGATTACGATACCTATCTGCTGGAGAAAGAAGAAAACCTGCGCGTGGAAGAGCTGCAAAACGCCGAGTTCGACCGCAAGCTGGCCCAGGAAGAGGTATGGATCCGTCAGGGCATTAAAGCGCGTCGTACCCGTAACGAAGGCCGCGTTCGCGCCCTGAAGGCGATGCGCCGCGAACGTAGCGAACGCCGCGAAGTCATGGGTAGCGCCAAAATGCAGGTGGAAGAGGCGTCCCGCTCGGGCAAGATTGTCTTCGAAATGGAGAACGTGAATTATTCGGTTGACGGCAAAGTGCTGGTGAACGATTTCTCCGCTCAGGTTCAGCGCGGCGACAAAATTGCGCTGATCGGCCCGAACGGGTGCGGTAAAACCACACTGCTGAAACTGATGCTCGGTCAGCTCCAGGCCGACAGCGGTCGTATCCACTGCGGTACCAAACTGGAAGTGGCGTACTTCGACCAGCACCGCGCCGAGCTGGATCCAGACCGTACGGTGATGGATAACCTCGCCGAGGGTAAACAGGAGGTCATGGTTAATGGCAAGCCGCGTCACGTGCTGGGCTACCTTCAGGACTTCCTGTTCCACCCGAAACGCGCTATGACGCCGGTGCGCGCGCTGTCCGGGGGAGAACGTAACCGTCTTTTGCTGGCGCGTCTGTTCCTGAAACCCAGTAACTTATTGATTCTCGATGAACCGACTAACGATCTGGATGTCGAAACGCTGGAACTGCTGGAAGAGTTAATTGATGGTTATCAGGGAACCGTAATGCTGGTCAGCCACGATCGTCAGTTTGTCGATAACACCGTGACCGAGTGCTGGATCTTCGAAGGCAAAGGGCGCATCGGGCAATATGTGGGCGGCTATCATGACGCGCGTGGACAGCAATCGCAGTCGCTGGCGCAAAAACAGGCGAAGACCAAAAATGTCGCTGAACCTGTTGTTGCAAAGGCAGAAACTGTCAAAAAGTCTCCTGCTAAAATGAGTTATAACTTGCAGCGCGAGCTGGAAGGGCTGCCGCAGCGTCTGGAAGAGCTGGAAGCTGCACTGGAAGCACTGCAAATCCAGGTCGCTGATGCGTCATTCTTTACGCAGCCTCACGACTATACTCAGAAAGTATTGGCTGAACTCTCCCAGGCTGAACAGGCGCTGGAAGAGGCATTTGAGCGCTGGGAGTACCTTGAGTCTCTGAAAAACGGCGCATAAACAGGGATAATCTATGTGTGACCAGCACCATGCCGATCGGCATATATTATGCTCGCAATGCGATATGCTCGTGGCGTTGCCAGAGCTTGGTCACGGACATAAGGCTGCCTGCCCGCGCTGCGGCGCTGCGCTGACGACCGAGTGGGACGCGCCAAGGCAGCGTCCTACGGCTTATGCGCTGGCAGCCTTATTCATGTTACTGCTCTCCAATCTCTTCCCTTTCATCTATATGAAAGTGGGCGGGATGACCAGCCAGGTGGATTTACTGGAAATACCAGGCGTGATGTTCTCGGAAGATTACGCCAGCCTTGGCACCTTCTTTCTTCTTTTCGTGCAGATCGTCCCGGCTTTTTGCCTGGTCGTCATTCTGCTGCTGGTCAACCGCGTCAGGATGCCCACTGTCCTTAAAATCAAACTCGCGCGGATCCTGTTCCAGTTGAAAAGCTGGGGGATGGCGGAAATTTTTCTCGCGGGTATCCTGGTCAGTTTCGTGAAGCTGATGGCCTACGGCGATGTGGGGATTGGCAGCAGCTTTATTCCGTGGTGTCTGTACTGCGTGCTACAACTGCGCGCGTTCCAGTGCGTGGACCGACGCTGGGCCTGGGACGATATTGCCCCGGCGCCTACGCTCTCGCAGACGGTAAAGGTGGGCGTACCGGGTATCCGTCAGGGGCTTCGCTCCTGCTCGTGCTGCACCGCCGTGCTGCCCGCGGATGTCGAGGTGTGCCCGCGCTGTGAAACAAAAGGTCACGTCCGGCGTAAAAATAGCCTGCAATGGACCATGGCGCTGCTGGTGACCTCTGTCATGCTCTATCTGCCCGCCAATATCTTGCCGATCATGATCACCGATCTGCTCGGCGACAGAATGCCCTCGACCATACTGGCCGGGGTGATTTTGCTGTGGAGTGAGGGGTCTTACCCTGTAGCAGGCGTCATATTCCTCGCCAGTATTATGGTTCCGACCTTAAAGATGATTGCCATTGCCTGGCTTTGCTGGGATGCAAAAGGGCACGGTAAGCGAGACAGCGAGCGTATGCATCTGATTTATGAGGTCGTGGAATTTGTTGGCCGCTGGTCGATGATTGACGTGTTCGTGATTGCGGTTCTCTCAGCGCTGGTGCGTATGGGGGGGCTGATGAGTATTTATCCCGCTATGGGGGCGCTGATGTTTGCGTTGGTCGTCATTATGACCATGTTTGCGGCCATGACCTTCGACCCTCGTTTATCGTGGGATCGTGAGCCCGATTCAAGCCATGAGGAAGAGTAAGAGCATGGAAAATAAGAGTGGAGAGGCTAAAGTGCAGAAGGTCAGAAACTGGTCGCCGGTGTGGATTTTCCCCATCGTGACCGCGCTGATCGGTGCATGGATCCTGTTTTATCATTACAGCCATCAGGGACCGGAAGTCACGCTAATTACCACCAATGCAGAGGGGATTGAGGGCGGAAAAACCACCATCAAGAGCCGCAGCGTGGATGTGGGTGTCGTGGAAAGCGCGACCCTGACGGATGATTTAACCCATGTTGAAATCAAGGCCCGCCTGAATGCCGGCATGGAAAAACTGCTCCATGAAGATTCTGTTTTTTGGGTAGTGAAACCGCAGGTCGGAAGAGAAGGGATCAGCGGCTTAGGGACGCTATTGTCAGGGGCCTACATCGAACTCCAGCCCGGCAACAAAGGCGCCCAGCCAGCAAACTATCAGCTGCTGGATTCACCGCCGCTTGCGCCACCGGATGCAAAAGGGATCCGCGTTATTCTGGACAGCAAAAAAGCGGGCCAGCTCTCGCCGGGCGATCCGGTGCTGTTCCGTGGGTATCGCGTCGGTTCGGTTGAAACAAGCACCTTCGATCCGCAAAAACGGACCATCAGCTATCAGCTTTTTATCAATGCGCCTAATGACCGCCTGGTGACCAGCAACGTTCGCTTCTGGAAAGACAGCGGGATCGCGGTGGATCTGACCTCTGCGGGGATGCGCGTTGAGATGGGTTCACTCACCACGCTGTTTGGTGGGGGCGTCAGTTTTGATGTGCCGGAAGGTATAGATCTGGGACAACCGGTGGCGGAGAAAACCGCCTTCAGGCTGTTTGACGATCAAAAAAGCATTCAGGATGCGCTCTATACCGATCACATCGACTACCTGATGTTCTTTAAGGACTCTGTACGCGGCTTGCAGCCTGGGGCGCCAGTTGAGTTCCGCGGTATCCGTCTGGGGACCGTGGGACAAGTGCCTTACTTTGTTCCGGGACTCAAGCAGATGCTTGATGATGATTATCGTATTCCGGTGCTGATCCGCATTGAGCCTGAGCGTTTGATTAACCAGATAGGCGAGGACCAGGATATTGGGGAGCATATCAGCGATCTGATGAATCGCGGTCTGCGTGGCTCGCTGAAAACTGGCAACCTGGTCACAGGGGCGTTATATGTCGATATGGACTTCTATCCAAAAGCGCCACCAATGACGGGGATCCGTGAATTTGGCGGCTACAAAATCATTCCTACGGTCAGCAGTGGCCTGGCGCAGATCCAACAGCGCCTGATGGAAACACTGGATAAGATCAACAATCTGCCGCTGAATCCAATGCTTGAGGCCGCGACGGGATCACTGCATCAGAGCCAGGCGACGATGCAACGTCTGCAAACCACGCTGGATAATATCAACAAGATCACCGCCAACCAGTCCATGCAGCAGCTGCCGCAGGATATGCAGAAAACGTTGCGCGAACTGAATCGCAGTATGCAGGGCTTCCAGCCGGGCTCAGCGGCTTACAACAAGATGGTGGCGGATATGCAACGTCTTGATCAGGTTTTACGCGAGCTACAGCCCGTTCTGAAAACGCTCAATGAAAAGAGCAACGCGCTGGTGTTTGAAGCGAAAGACAAAAAGGATCCTGAGCCTAAGAGGGCGAAACAATGAAAAAATGGCTAATCATCGCAGGCGCACTGGTATTAACGGCCTGTAGCTCTGGAAGCGATAACAAAAGCTACTACCAGTTGCCGTTAAGCGCGCAATCCGGTGCGCAGAGTAGCAGCTCGCAGGGCAGCCGTCTGCTGTGGGTTGAACAGGTTGCCGTGCCAGATTATCTGGCGGGCAACGGGGTGGTCTACCAGACCAGCGATGTGCAGTACGTTATCGCCAACAATAACCTGTGGGCCAGCCCGCTGGATCAGCAGCTACGCAATACGCTGGTGGCGAATCTGAGCAGCCAGCTCCCTGGTTGGGTAGTCGCCTCGCAGCCTCTGGGAAGCGATCAGGATACCCTGAATGTTAACGTGACGGGATTCCATGGCCGCTATGATGGTGCGGTTGTTATCAGCGGGGAGTGGCTCTTGAATCATCAGGGCCAGCTGATTAAGCGTCCTTTCCATCTGGAACTGAAGCAGCAGAAAGATGGCTATGACGAAATGGTGAAAGTGCTTGCGCAGGGGTGGGCACAGGAGTCGGCTGCTATCGCAAGAGAGATTTCCCGGCTGCCATAAGTAAAATTCATCGACGAAAGCCGCACTCAGCTTCTTGCTGATTGCGGCTTTTTTTTCGTTTTATGTTCAGTTTGTTACTTGTCCCGCGTCACATTTTTTGTACAAACGATCTTCCATGTAGCTCACAAATATGACACCCGTATGAATTTTGAACGTTGACGCTGACGCCGATTCGGGGTATTCGTTAACTGTGCTTGCACATATTGCAATCACTGTTTTCTTTCCACCAGACAAAAAAATGAGGGAAACGAGGCATGAAGAGACAGAAACGAGATCGCCTGGAAAGGGCTCATCAACGTGGTTATCAGGCTGGCATCGCCGGACGTTCAAAAGAAATGTGTCCCTATCAGGCCCTGAATCAAAGGTCCCAATGGCTAGGGGGCTGGCGAGAAGCCATCGGAGACAGGGCAGTACTTGCTTGATACCGTCTCTTTAAAAAGAAACCTCCGCAATGCGGAGGTTTCGCCTTTCTGGAAGGGGCTAAATGCCGTTATCAGAAAGCGGAGGTATCCTGGAACAGACCCACTTTCAGGTCGTTCGCAGTATAGATAAGACGACCATCTACCAGCACTTCACCGTCCGCCAGGCCCATAATCAGGCGGCGGTTAACGATGCGTTTGAAATGGATACGGTAGGTGACTTTCTTCGCGGTAGGCAGAACCTGACCGGTGAATTTCACTTCGCCTACGCCCAGCGCACGGCCTTTACCTTCACCGCCAAGCCAGCCCAGATAGAAGCCAACCAGCTGCCACATGGCATCGAGGCCCAGGCAGCCAGGCATTACCGGATCGCCAATAAAGTGGCAACCGAAGAACCACAGGTCCGGGTTGATATCGAGTTCTGCTTCTACGTAACCCTTATCAAAGTTGCCGCCGGTTTCGGTCATTTTCACGACACGGTCCATCATCAGCATATTTGGGGCCGGTAACTGCGGGCCTTTCGCACCAAACAGTTCACCGCGACCAGAGGCAAGAAGGTCTTCTTTAGTATAGGATTCGCGTTTATCTACCATGTTCTCAGTAAGCCTTATTTTAGTGAAGGACGCAGGATAGCTAACACGTGTACGCTGAACAAGTCCGATCAGTTAGCACTAAACCAACTTAACCAGCGTAACGGCCACGGATAACGATGACGAGCATCCTGCTGTGTCGCCTGAGCTATACGTTCCTGAATGGTCTGCATCAGGGTTGTCTGGCCTTCGCCGTCCCAGACCAGGTTTGTCAGTAAGGGTAGAGCATCCTCAACCCCTTCGATGGCCCAGACGGCGAATTGTTCCTGCTCTACCGCATCCAGAATCGCCTGGCTCAGGCTCAAATGGCGAGCGTTAGGCGCCGGAATAATCACGCCCTGTTTGCCGTTTAAACCGCGCTGCTGGCAGATAGCAAAGAAGCCTTCGATTTTCTCATTCAGTCCACCCACCGGTTGAGCACGACCAAACTGATCTACGGAACCGGTAATCGCAATATTCTGATTAATCGGTACGTCTGCAAGCGCGCTGATCACGGCGCACAGCTCTGCCATCGAGGCGCTGTCGCCGTCGACTTCACTGTAGGACTGCTCAAAGGTCAACGAGGCAGAGAAGGGGATCTGCTGCTCCAGCTGAAGTTCAGACATCAGGAATGCCTGCATGATCATCATGCCTTTGGCATGAATGTTTCCGCCCAGTTCGGCCTTGCGTTCGATATCGGTAAATTCGCCGTCACCAATGTGCACGACACAGCTGATACGGGAAGGCTCGCCAAAGGCGCGCGGGTGTCCGGGGAACTCGATGACGGACAAGGCGTTGATTTGCCCGATACGTTCGCCTTCGGTCTCCACCAGAATCTGTTCCAGCAGAATTTCATCCTGCATACGGTCAGCAAGATAACCTTCACGCCATTCACGCTGGGCCAGCATCTGGCTAAGCTGCTCACCAGTAAACGGACCGTTGCCGCTGATAACGCCCACTTCACGCAGCTGTTTACCGATCCAGAGCGGGCAGAGCGGCAGGGTTTCCTGATCGCCAGTGTAGCGTACGGCCTCGCGGATTAAGCCCGGCCACGCATCCTCGGCAGGCGAGGGCAGCGCGAAACGTTCCGCCACGGCCATAACCCACTGACACCACTGCGCCATGTCATCGGCATCGGCGATCTGAATATTGTCTTCAAATTCACTGTAAACCGCCTGCTCCGCGAGTTCTGGCTCCATTTCCTGGAAATCAGCCAGAGATTCACGGTCACCCGTCAGCACGACGGTCAGCGACAGCGGCATAGACGGAATGGAAACAGGCAGCGGACGTGAATCGTCGTAGCCTATCCAGTCAAAACGTTGCTGCATCACCACCGTTTTCAGGCGCATCCACAGCAGAGGCTGTGCGAGCAGGGTGCGAAGGGAGATGAGCAACACACCACCGTTCGCGCGGTGTACCAGACCGGGTTGCAGTGACACATCGCCATTGAACTGACGAAGGCAGCCGAACAGCTGTTCTGCTTCCACCCAGTTGGCGGTGATCACTTCGCCTTTTGCAGCGAATTGTCCGTCTGCCTGCGTGGCAGGTTCGAAGGTCACGTCACGTCCGGCAATATGGTACTGACCACCAAAAACGGCATTCGTTTTTGGATGCAACTGGCGCATGGCATCACCGAGAAGCGTCAGATACTCGGCTTCTTCCGGGGCTTTGAGCAGCATAAAAGGAGATGTAGCCCATGGGGATGACATCTGCTCCAGCGCGTAATGCAAACGCGGTTGTGTATCGCTAAGTATGAATTCGTGTTCTTTTGTGAGGTCTGGCTGTGCAAACAGCTCCTGATAGCTCTCGGTATCCGGAACCAGGTCACGCCATGCAAGTTTCGTAATGGTCAAAGTTGATGTTTTTTAGTCAGAAGTAAAACCGTGGAGTATACCGTAAGCGGCGCACTCTGCCCAATCAGGATTCGGGTTTTCGTCATGCGGATCGCCTGCGGCGTTTCACAGGATATGATTTCTTTTCAGCAGATTGCCAAAAAACTGATATTCTGAACAGAGTTACACGGTAACACTGAGATCGCAATGAAATATCAACAACTGGAAAACCTCGAAAGCGGCTGGAAATGGAAGTACCTGGTCAAAAAGCACCGTGAAGGGGAGCTGATCACCTGCTACATCGAAGCCAGCGCGGCACAAGAAGCTGTGGATATGTTGCTGACCCTCGAAAACGAACCGGTACAGGTCAACGGCTGGATTGAGAAACACATTAATCCGGCCTTGTTAAACCGGATGAAGCAAACTATCCGTGCTCGTCGTAAACGGCATTTCAATGCCGAGCATCAGCACACCCGTAAGAAATCGATCGACCTGGAGTTCATGGTCTGGCAGCGTCTGGCCGGGCTTGCGCAGCGGCGCGGAAAAACCCTGTCGGAAACGGTGGTGCAGCTGATTGAAGATGCCGAGCACAAAGAGAAGTATGCCAGCCAGATGTCGACGCTGAAGAACGATCTACAGGCACTGTTAGGTAAAAAATAAGCTTTTTACTTTTCTTCAGATAATAAAAAACCCCGCATCGCGGGGTTTTTTTATAAGACGATAACTTATGCCGCAGGCTGAGTTACAACGTCTTTGATACCTTTAACTTCGATCTCTACGCGACGATCTGGTGCCAGGCAGTCGATCAGTGCAGCGCGTGGTTTCACGTTGTCACAGGTAGAACCGGTAACTGGGTTAGATTCGCCCATACCACGTGGGGAGATCTTGTTAGCTGGGATACCTTTAGATACCAGGTAATCAACTACAGACTGAGCACGTTTCTCAGACAGACCCTGGTTGTAAGCGTCAGAACCGATACGGTCGGTGAAGCCCAGAACCACTACAGAACCGTCTTTAGGATCCAGGTTGCTCAGCTGGGTGTACAGCTGATCCAGTGCCTGCTGACCTTCTGGTTTCAGGGTAGCTTTGTTGAAGTTGAACAGAACGTCAGACTTCAGAGTGAAGTGCTTGGTCTGTACTTCTGGAGCTGGAGCCGGAGCTGGAGCTACGACTGGCGCATCTTCCTGCTGACCGAAACGGTAAGAAACACCAACGCTCAGCATGCCGTTGTCTGGACGAACGCCAACGGTAGCACCGTCACCGATGTTGTTAACCCACTGGTATTCCAGACGGGTAGCGATGTCACGGGTCATTGCCCACTCAACGCCACCAGCGAATACTGGGGAAACACCAGTGTCGTGGTCGTCACCAGCGATGCTGTTGCTGGAGTCTGCACGCCATACCATGCCGCCCAGACGGGTGTACACGTCCAGATCGTCAGTCACTGGGTAACCCAGTTTAGCGGTCAGCTGTACGCCTTGAGCTTTGAAAGCGCCATTTACCTTGTCGCCTTTGTAAGGCATACGACCTAACCAGTCGTAACCCATTTCAAAGCCAACATACGGGTTAACCTGATAGCCACCGAACGCACCTGCACCCAGCTGGCTCTCGTGAGTAGGGCCATCGTTGTTCAGGCTGCTGTTGTACCAACCGGTGTCATGGAACTGAGACCAGCCCAGTTTACCACCTGCATACCAGGTATTATCTTTCGGAGCGGCCTGCGCTACGGTAGCGAAGCCAGCCAGTGCCACTGCAATCGCGATAGCTGTCTTTTTCATTTTTTGCGCCTCGTTATCATCCAAAATTTGCCATGAATATCTCCATCGGAGGAATCACGGTTAAATCCTTCACCGGGGGGCGTGGTCAAATATAAACCTACCGATATCTTCGGCTTAGGCCGAGCACCCCTGGCGATGTAAAGTCTACAACGTAGCTGAAAACTTACAAGTGTGAAGTCCGTCAGGCATATGAAAAAAAAAGTTCCGTATACCTAATATTTAACAATTTTTGAACGAATTTTGTGCAGTAAAATTAACGAGAACCGCGTCAGACAAGCCTTGCCGCAGTTTTGGCGCGTTGAACTTTTTTTGCATACTGCGGTCGAAAAAAATCCCAGGAAAACTCTTAAAATGACTCAATGGTACACATTTGAGTGAATTTTTAGCCCGGGATGTTGTCCTCTGCGATAGGAATCTCCACGAACCGGCCGCATGATGAAACCCATCGCGTTACCTTCTTCAGCCGCTTCAGTCAGACGCAAATGTTCCTCTTGCGACAGATCCTCCGGCAACCACCCAATCACGACGCTATAGTTCCCGGTACGTAATGCCCGGACCATCGACTCGACCGTATCGCAAGGGGAGAGTTGATTAATCTGCATCACCTTCGCTAACGGCAGGCCAGCCGACTGAACCCATTCACGACTTAATTTTTGCTGTGGCGTCAGCCAGAGCTGCCAGCGAGACTGTTGCCCGAGCTGCTGCAAAAGCGGCAGGAGTAAGAGTTGTGTTAACAGCGGCTGGTCTTCACGGTAAACCACTTCACTGATAAGCCCTGTCGATACACGCCCGATAGAATTCTGCGCAGCATTGCCTGCGGCAGAAGTGGAAGGTGTTAAGTGATTTGCATAGCCTGAAGTGTACATATTCATTCCAGCCCTGTAGTTACTGTATGGATGTACAGTAACCCCTGTGTGCATAAAGATCAACCTCATTTTCGGAAAGCGACTCGCAAATTTCATCCATTCCTGGTGAACCTGAAAAAATCATCTTGCCCAACGGCAATAAGTTGCCTATTTTCCTGCTAACGGATCCGTTAGTAAGAAATATCGTGTTTACTGTATGATTTTTAATGGAATTATCATGAAAAAGATATCTTATGATCGGATTTATCAATCTCAAGAATACCTCTCTCCGCTGGGCGAAATTCATCATCGCGCCCTGTTTGGCGGTTATACCCTGGCCGTGGATGAAGCGGTGTTCGCGATGGTGTCTGACGGCGAGCTGTACCTTCGCGCCTGTGAGCAAAGTGCAAAATACTGTGTAAAAAACGCCTCCTCTTTTCTGACCCTGATGAAACGAGGACGGCCAGTGCTGCTTAATTACTACCGTGTGGATGAAGGTCTGTGGCAAAACAGGGAAAAGCTGCTTCAGCTCTCCTCGTTTGCGCTCGATGCCGCCAGGAAAGAGCGCTACCAGCGCCATCAGCGTAATCGGCTTAAGGATCTGCCGAACCTGACCTTTCAGATTGAGGTCCTGCTTATGGAGGCGGGCATTACCAATGAAGAGACGCTACGACAGTTGGGGGCGAAGACGAGCTGGCTGAAAATGCGCTCTAAGAATAAAGCGCTGAGTATCCGGGTATTGTTCGCGCTTGAAGGCGCCATCGAAGGGTTACATGAAGCGGCACTCCCGGCGGATATTCGCCGGGAGCTTATGGAGTGGTTTAATGCGCTGCCTGAGTCGCAGGGCCATCATTCCGCCAGGTAGCGATCTTCTGTCGCAGCCGACAAATTTCCGGCAGCAAAGCGATAAGCAGGCCAATTTGCTGTAGGACCAGCGGAGCTTTGTTGTCGGTGCCAGGATCAAGGTGTGCGATACGTTGCACCAGTTCATCCAGTGCCTGGTGAACCCGTGGCTCATCCGCAGGTTGATGATGAAGCGCATCATCAACGTAGCAAACGGCGTCGTCCAGCAGCGCCAGGATGCCCGGATTTGTCAGTTTCTCACGGTGGGCGCCAAGGGTAGAGATATAGCTGGTGAACGTGTGGTTCAGACACAGCAGGCGGAAGGCTGTCTCCCGGATTTCTGCCGTGGCGCGCGGCTCAGTTGACATATTCGAGACAACGGAAGCCAGCTCTGCGTCCGTGTTATGCGCATCGCGACGGGCAATCCGATAGGCCAGACGGTTATCGCGACCCTGATGGTATTGCTCAAGAATAGCATCCAGATAGCGGCAGTTGGCGTTCATTGCTCTGTCGGACACGCGCGGTAAGTTACGAAAACGCCAGTCCGGCCAGATAAAGCTCACCGCCGCCCAGGCAATGGCGCAGCCGATTAGCGTGTCGATCACGCGGGGGAGGGCCACTTCAAAGCCTTCACCCAGCAGATTGAAGCAGAGCAGCACCAGCAGCGTGATGAACATCGTGGCGTGGGCGTACTGCACATTGCGGAAGGCGAAAAACAGTACACCGGTAATCACAATCAGGATCAGTTGCCCTTCTACGGATGGCACAAAGTAGAGCACCGGCAGCCCGATGGCGACCCCGACTAATGTCCCGACAATACGCAGCGCGAGCCGATGGCGGGTAGCGTTATAGTTCGGCTGGCAGACAAACAGGCTGGTCAGCAGGATCCAGTAACCGTGGTGCAATCCTGTTATCTGGATAAACGCGTAGCCGACGCACAGAACCAGCGACATCCTTACCGCATGGCGAAAGAGGGCGGATTCCGGCGTAAAATGACGGCTCAGGCGCAGCCACATATCGCTGAAACCGTTGAGACTGTCGTCGGCAAGCTGGTTGTCGGCGTCATTGCCCGGCATTGCCATCGCCTGTTCAGACTCAATGGTGGCGAGCTGAGCATCGATGGCTCTCAGGTTGTTGAGCAAGAATCCCAGGGCTTTGAACTGTTCCGGCGATGTCCCACTGGCCTGAACGCGATCGAGGGCCGCATCCAGATGACTGAATGCGCGTTCAAAGCGAGGATCGTGCTGATAGGGCGTGCGCAGCAGTATTGAGCGCGCAAGTTGCTGGCAGGCCTGAGACTGCATTGACAGCAGGCGCTGGAAACGGAACATCACGTCGCTGTAGCGGAATTTCTCGCGCAGGTCAGCGTACTGCACATGCGAGGAGCTGGCGCGCTCGTGAATATCCTGGGCGACAAAGTAGTAGTGCAGTGTGCGCCGGGTACCGCGCTGACCGCGATCGCCGCGCAGACGGGTGAGCAGAGACGCTTTGGTCTGATTTAGCGTGGCGACCAGCTGGCCATTTGCCAGCGCCAGATCGTACAGGGGCGCCTGGCTGTCCTCTTCAATATCCGGATCAAACAGCCGGGATTTCAGCTCCAGATAGTGGGCCAGCTGTTCGTAACTGCGGGCAATGTTGTCCTGTAAGGCACGAACCGGAAAAATAAGATGTCCGGTTAAGGTCAGCAGGTTATACCAGATAGCGCCCAACAGCAGCAGGACCGGCTGCTGATACCACTGATCGTAAAGAGAGACGCCCAGCATGGTGTAAATGGCAATCAGCAGGGCGCCAAACGCGATAGTGGCGTAGCGTTGCCCGAGGCCGCCGAGCAAAATGAAGCCGCTGGTGGACACCGTCAGCCCTAAGGCAAACAGCCAGGGCCAGGGGAAAAGCAGCTCAACGGAGGCGGAAGCAATAAAGAAGCAGACCAGCGTGATGACCAGATTACGCAAACGACCGGCCAGGCGGTCGTCGAGATCCGCCAGCGCACCGGCCACCACCCCAAGCGTGAGGGGGATGGTGAGCTTCACGTCATTTAGCCACCACGGCAGAGCGACGGTGCCGCAGAGGGCGATAAAGATCCTGACGTTATACAGCCAGTTACTGTTCCACGTATAGCGACGAAGCAGGGGGCTTAGCATGAGTGCGGCCAGTCCTTATTACTGAAAACGGCGACGGGCGTTGGCTTCACGCGCGGCTTGCGCGACTTCGACCGGGACAACACGGCGTCCTACCGGCCACAGGGCGATGGTAGCAATTTTGAAATTAGCGATGCCAACCGGAATGCCTATAATCGTGATGCACTGGGCGATACCAGCGAAGATATGCATCAGACACAACCACCAGCCAAAGAAGATCAGCCATAAAATATTCAGCAGCGTGCCGCCGGTATTCATCAGGGCATTTTTTCTTTCCGGCTCCAGCTCATCCACGTGTACGGCTTCATTTCCATAAGGAACGAGGGACAGTTTGGTGATTTCCCAGCAGGAGCGCGTCAGCGGAAGGGTGAAGATGAGCACGATGCTCACCAGAGTGGCAAAAAGCCAGGAAAGGGTGGTGGCAAAACCGCCAAGGACAAAATTCAACACATTCAGAACGGTACGCATAAACCCTCATTTCCTTCGATATGATTAACGCCCGGTGATTGTAACGTTTTTTTGGGCTGGAGCACCTTAAAACTGGCAGTTAAACTGTCTGACAAATTATGACCTCGTGGATCCGGCAGGATATGGAACTGAAAGCAACTTCAATGGGCAAACGCCTGGCGCAGCACCCTTACGACAAGGTTGTCCTTCTCAATGCGGGAGTGAAAGTCTCCGGGGAACGCCACGAATACCTTATTCCGTTTAATCAGCTACTGGCCATTCATTGTAAACGAGGGCTGGTATGGGGGGAGCTGGAGTTCGTCCTGCCGGCAGACAAAGTGGTGCGACTCCACGGGACCGAGTGGGCGGAAACCCAACGCTTCCACCATCATCTGAACACGCGCTGGCAGCAGTGGAGCCAGGAGATGAGCGTGATAGCCGCACAGGTGCTACAACAGGTGCTGGACGATATCGCGCTAAGCAATACGCAGCAGAAGTGGCTGACGCGCCAGCAAACCGCCGGGCTTCAGCAAAAAATCGCCCAGGCGCTGACGGCATTGCCTTTACCGGTGGCGCGGCTTGAGGAATTTGATAACTGCCGCGACGCGTGGCGGAAGTGCCAGGCCTGGCTGAGCGATATCGAGAAAAGCCGTCTGGCGCATAACCAGGCCTGGACTGAGGCGATGCTTACGCAATATGCCGACTTCTTCAGTACAGTGGAGTCATCGCCCCTCAATCCTGCCCAGGCGCGCGCCGTGGTGAATGGCGAACAGTCTTTATTGGTGCTGGCAGGTGCCGGGAGCGGCAAAACGTCGGTGCTGGTGGCGCGCGCGGGTTGGCTTCTGACAACGGGCGAGGCGGTTGCAGACCAGATTTTGCTGCTGGCCTTTGGTCGCAAGGCTGCGCAGGAGATGGATGAGCGCATTCAGGCGCGTTTGCATACCCAGGATATCTCGGCGCGCACGTTCCACTCCCTCGCTTTACACATCATTCAACAGGGCAGCAAAAAAGTTCCTGTTGTCAGCAAGCTGGAGAACGACGCTCAGGCTCGCCAGGCGCTGTTTATCGAGGCATGGCGTCAGCAGTGCAGTGAAAAAAAGGCGCAGGCGAAAGGCTGGCGTCAGTGGCTTGAAGAGGAACTCAGCTGGGAGGTGCCGGAGGGCAGCTTCTGGCAGGATGAAAAGCTGGCGCGCCGGCTGGGCTCTCGTCTCGACCGGTGGGTAAGCCTGATGCGCATGCACGGCGGCTCTCAGGCGGAGATGATAGAAAGCGCACCGGAGTCGATCCGCGCTGTGTTTTCTAAACGGGTTAAGCTGATGGCGCCGATGCTGAAAGCGTGGAAAACCGTGCTGAAAGACGAAAACGCGGTCGATTTTTCGGGGCTGATCCATCAGGCCATTATCATTCTGGAGAAAGGGCGCTTCGTCAGCCCGTGGAAACACATCCTGGTGGATGAGTTTCAGGATATCTCGCCGCAGCGCGCTGCGCTGCTTTCGGCGCTGCGGGCGCATAATAAACACACGTCGCTGTTTGCCGTGGGCGATGACTGGCAGGCTATCTACCGTTTCAGCGGGGCGCAACTATCCCTCACAACGGCCTTCCACCACTATTTTGGGGAAGGCGATCGCAGCGATCTGGACACCACCTACCGCTTCAACTCGCGGATTGGCGAAATAGCCAACCGTTTTATTCAGCAGAACCCGCACCAGCTGTCGAAACCGCTTAACAGCCTGACGTCGGGGGATAAAAAGGCCGTCACGCTGCTGGCGGACGATCAGCTGGAACCGCTGCTGGATAAACTGAGCGGCTATGCGAAACCGGATGAGCGTATTCTGGTGCTGGCGCGTTATCATCACCTCAAGCCGACGGCGCTAGAAAAAGCGGCGACGCGCTGGCCAAAACTTCAGCTCGATTTTATGACCATTCACGCCAGTAAAGGGCAGCAGGCCGACTACGTGATTGTGGTGGGGCTAAAAGAGGGGAGCGACGGTTTCCCTGCACCGGCGCGGGAATCCGTGATGGAAGAGGCGTTATTACCTGTTCCGGAAGATTTCCCGGATGCAGAGGAGCGGCGTTTACTGTACGTGGCGATAACCCGCGCGCGCCATCGCGTGTGGCTCTTGTTCAACAAAGAGGAGCCGTCGGTGTTTGTCGATATTTTGAAAAGTATTGACGTGCCGGTGGCGAGAAAGCCGTAACGCGCCGGGCAAATTCTGTAGGCCCGGTAAGCGCAGCGCCACCGGGCAAAAAACTACTTCAGTCTCTCCGCAAGATAACGCTGATAATCCGGGATCAAAATCTCCACCGGATCGTTAAACTGCGGCGATTCAATGATGAAATCTGCCGTTGAAAGATTGGTGGCTACCGGAATGTTCCACACCGTCGCCAGACGCAGCAGCGCTTTAACGTCCGGATCATGCGGAACCGCGTTCAGCGGATCCCAGAAGAAAATCAGAACGTCAATTTTACCTTCTGAAATCTGAGCACCTACCTGCTGGTCACCCCCCATCGGGCCGCTCAGCATGGCATTCACTTCCAGACCGGTTTCGCGGTGGATCAGGTTGCCGGTTGTTCCCGTGGCAGAAAGGGCATGATGCTGTAAAAGAGGCTGATGGCGACGAACCCAGTTAAGCAGCATTTGTTTACAGTGATCGTGCGCAACCAGAGCAATGTGCTTGCGCGCCGGAAGTGTGCGTGTTGTCAGTTCCATAATCTTATCCGTGAGGTTACCTCGTTACACGATGACGGGAACTGGCTGATGCTGCAAGAGAAAGGACGAAAAAATGTGGCTTACGACGAAGGTTGTTGCTTCGCCCATTGCAGAAAACGGGCGCGCGTGTCCGGATCGGCATTCTGGAACCAGAACTTGAGGCGTTGCTCAGTAAGGGTCTGCGACTGAGGGGGGAGTACATCCAGCTCCGATACGCCCGAAAGCAGGGTACTGTCATCCGCCATCATGGTGGCGAACTGGGGCAGCGAGGCGCGCCTGCTGGCCCAGTTGTAGGTCTCGGTGTCCGCTTCATAGTCTGTTCCCTTTGACCTTTTTGTCAGCGCCAGAATATCCAGTTTTACCGGGATGGGCATGGAGTCCCCGTCCACCAGTTCAATGCGCGGCGAGGCATCAAATGCCAGTGACTCCTTTTCTGTCTCAAGGCGCGGGAGACGAAAATTGACCTGGCTGATAAGGTGGGTATTAAAGCTGACCACCAGCGGAGGCGAAATGTACACCTGCTGTTCGTTGTCGGCGAGGCGAATGGTCTTTTCCACCCGAAAAACCACCTGGTGCGGGCCGTTATCCAGCTCGATACTGTCTGCACCCCGCAGCAGGGAGCTGGAGACTTTTTTCCCGTCCAGCACCAGCAGGTCAATGTCGGTTGAGAGTCTGAGAGTGGTTGCGAAAACACAAACCGGCATGATTAACGCAACCATAGCCCAGGCAATGCCGGTTTTCATAGCAGACTCCTGTAGACAAACTACCCGGTAAGAATGTATCAAAAGTTTTCGACAAACACGTTTACTAACATATAGACATATTCTGCCGTTTTGCCCTCATACTTCTGTATGGGATGCGTGGTTGAGATGTCCGCTTTGACGTACACTTTGAAAAAAGCCAGGAGGAAGAGCATGAAAGAGAACGACATTGTCGAGATTCTGACGTCCACGCGCACTATCGCGCTGGTCGGCGCGAGCGATAAACCGGATCGCCCAAGCTATCGGGTCATGAAATACCTTCTGGATCAGGGTTATCACGTGATCCCGGTCTCGCCGAAGGTGGCGGGGAAAACGCTGCTGGGCCAGCAGGGCTATGCGACGCTCGCGGACGTGCCGGAAAAGGTGGATATGGTGGACGTTTTTCGTAATTCAGAGGCGGCCTGGGGCGTGGCGCAGGAGGCAATTGCCATTGGCGCGAAAACGCTGTGGATGCAGCTGGGCGTGATTAATGAGCAGGCGGCCGTGCTGGCGCGCGATGCCGGGCTGAAGGTGGTGATGGATCGCTGTCCGGCAATCGATATTCCCCGTCTGGGGCTGGCAAAATAAAAAAAGCCCGTTTGACGGGCTTTTTTACACCTTTAGTTGCGCAGTCTTGGTGCCTGTAACTGTTTGCGGATGGTCTGAGCAAGCTCGTCCATAGTGGGTTGTTCCGGATGCTCATCCTGTAGTTCACCACTCAGCTGCGCTTCGGCAAGATAGGTATGGACAGGCTGACCATCGTCGCCCTCCATAACCACATGATACCAGGGCGCGGCGCGAAGCTCTGCGTCAACGGCCAGATCGTCTGCTGACGGTTCATCAAGGGAATACTCCGGGTCGATATCCACGACCACACCCAAATATCCAAGCAAGGTGTGGCGGACCTGCTGGCCGATACCGAATTTGCTGGCAATCATAGTCACCTCCCGGGAAACATTACATACACACTATGTGCGGGCAATATTTCTCTTTTCAAGTTACATGACGCGACAGGCAAACCCTTTCAGATACAGCCCTTCCGGGTAGGTAGCGATCACCGGGTGATCGGCGGCCTGACGGAACTGCTCTATAAATTGTACATCACGACCCGCATCTATTGCGGCATCGGCGATGATTTTTTGGAATAAATCTGTCGTCATCAGGCCAGAGCAGGAGAACGTCAGCAGCACGCCGCCCGGGTTCAGCAGCTGGATCGCCAGCATGTTGATGTCTTTATAGCCACGGCAGGCGCCCATCAGCTGGCTTTTGTTTTCAACAAACTTCGGCGGGTCCATCACGATTACGTCAAATTTCTCGCCCTGGTCGCGGTATTTACGCAGCAGTTTGAATACGTCGTCGCGCACAAACTCCGCTTTGCTCAGATCCAGCTTATTCAGCTCAACGTTCTGCTTCGCCACGTCCAGCGCTTCCTGTGAGGTGTCGACGCTCACCACCTGAGCACAGCCGCCCATCAGGGCAGAGACCGCAAAGCCGCCGGTATAAGAGAAGCAGTTCAGCACGCGTTTATCGGCAACGTACTGGCGCGTTGCCAGACGGCTGTCACGCTGGTCGAGGTAATAACCGGTCTTATGGCCGCCCTGGATATCCACCAGCAGCTTCATGCCATGTTCTTCGATAGGCAGCAGGGCAGGCGGCAGTTCGCCGGTGACCGGGCCTTGCGTCAGCTCCATGCCCTCTTTTTTACGTACCGCCACGTCGCTGCGGTCGTAAATGGCACATTCCGGGAACAGGGTTTGCAAGGCGCTAATCAGCGCGGCACGCTGGTATTCCGCCCCGGCGCTCAGCAGCTGCAACACCAGGAAATTGCCGAAGCGGTCAATGGTCACGCCCGGCAGCCCGTCGGACTCTCCGGCAATCAGACGATAGCTGTCCAGCCCGTCACGCTTTGCCAGCCACTCGCGCCACTGCTGCGCCTGTTGCAGACGACGGACAAAGAAGTCTATATCGATGGTTTCTTCTTTATCGAACGTCCAGACGCGCGCGCGGATCTGAGATGCTGGCGAGTATGCGCCGCGTGCTAACCATTTCCCCTGATGGTCAACAATATCGATGGTTTCACCGAGGCTGGCTTTACCTTCCATGCGAGCAACCGCGCCGGAAAAGACCCAGGGATGACGGCGCAGTAATGACTTCTCGCGCCCTTTGGCTAACACTAAACGTACACTCATAATTTGCTATTCTGTCGATTCCAATGAAATGGCCGCCATTTTCCCGACTTCAGTGAGGAAATGCAACGCGCCAGTCGGATAAGGAGAAGGATGATGTCAAATGTTTGCACCATTGCCTGGGTTCATGGCCTTGTACAGGGCGTCGGATTCCGCTACAGCACCCAGCGCGAAGCCCTTCAGCTCGGGCTGACAGGGTATGCGCGTAACATGGATGATGGCAGCGTGGAGGTTGTGGCCTGCGGTGAGGCGGATCGGGTTGAGAAGCTGGTGGCGTGGCTGAAAGCGGGCGGACCGCGCAGCGCGCGGGTTGATAAGGTGCTAACGGAACCGCATCAACCCGACCGGGAATACGCTGACTTCAGTATTCGCTATTAAATGCATTTTACCGGCTTTGGCAGGCCGGCGATTTTTGTCGCCTGTTTAGCCGGGCCTTTCGGAAACAGGCGATACAGATAACGGCTGTTGCCTTTCTCTTCGCCAAATTTATTCGCCATGGCTTTGACCAGCATGCGGATAGCCGGCGAGGTGTTGAATTCAAGGTAAAATTCTCGCACGAAGCGCACCACTTCCCAGTGTTCCGGGGAGAGAGTAATTCCTTCGTTTTCCGCAATTTTCTCCGCCAGCGCTTCGCTCCACTGGCTGCTCTCTTTCAGATAACCGTCGTTATCGGTTTCGATCTCTTTGCCTTCAAAACTCAACATATTCATTCACACGTTAGTCAAAAACCGCCTAAGTCTACCAAAAAAACAAAGCCCCGCATAAGCGGGGCCCTGTTCACAGCACGGTGAGTTAATCGCGGCTGGCGAAGCCCAGGATGCTCAGCAGGCTGACAAAAATGTTGTACAGCGACACATACAGGCTCACAGTGGCGCGGATATAGTTCGTCTCACCGCCGTGAATGATGTTGCTGGTTTCATACAGGATTGCGCCGGATGAAATCAGGATAAACACCGCGCTGATTGCCAGATGCAGCGCAGGCAATTGCAGGAAGATGTTCGCCAGCATACCGACCAGCACAATCACGATACCTGCCATCAGCATACCGCCAAGGAAGGACATGTCCTTACGGGTGGTCAGCACGTAGGCCGAGCAGCAGAAGAACACCAGCGCGGTACCGCCCAGCGCCATACCAATCACGTCGCCCATTCCGGCAGACAGATAGGCATTCAGGATTGGCCCCAGAATGTAGCCCAGGAAGCCGGTAAAGGCGAACGCGGAGAGAATACCCACCGGTTTATCCGCGGTTTTGTAGGTCAGGAACATCAGACCGTACATACCTACCAGCGTGAGGATCAGGCCCGGAGAAGGCAGCATCAGTACGGTGCTGGCCGTCGCGGTGATCGCCGAAAACGCCAGCGTCAGGCTGAGCATGAAATAGGTATTGCGCAGCACCTTATGGGTGCTGAGTAGCGATGTGCGGTCGCGTGAAGAAGTAATTATACGATCCATGAGTCACTCTCTTATGACAGATGTAATTAGCGCAAAGAATAGGAAACGGCGCGGCAGAGGCAAAGTGGTTTTACCCATCTTTACTCAGCCCCTTAGGGATTATGCTGGTTTTTTATTCTGGCAAAGCCTTTGTACTCAGAATGAAGTGCGGTTTGTAGGGCGTATTCAGATCAACCTCTTATAGGTCACTGAAAAATATTGCGTTATTTCCCTAAGGCCGCTAAGAGTTATTTCCGGATCGTCATAAAAACAGACAATAAGGCGAAGGAAATGAAACCACAAACACGCACGCACTTTACACTCTCTTTGTTAACCGCAGGGATCCTGTGCGCCAGCACGGCAACCTGGGCGGCTAACGTGCCGGCAGGAACCCAGCTGGCAGATAAGCAGGAACTGGTCAGGAACAACGGCAGTGAACCCGCCTCGCTCGACCCGCATAAAGTCGAAAGCGATGTCGAATTCAATATTATCAGCGATTTATTCGACGGGCTGGTCAGCGTCTCTCCGGCAGGTGAAATCCAGCCGCGCCTGGCGGAGAAATGGGAAAATAAAGACAACACCGTCTGGACGTTCCATCTGCGTCCGGGCATTACCTGGAGCGATGGAACCCCCATCACCGCGGAAGATATTGTCTGGAGCTGGCAGCGGCTGGTCGACCCGAAAACCGCCTCTCCGTATGCCAGCTATCCCGGTAGTATGCGTATCGTCAACGGCACTGATATCGCAGAAGGCAAAAAAGCGCCCGAGTCGCTGGGGGTGAAAGCCATCAATGACACCACGCTGGAAGTTACGCTCACGCAACCTAACGCCGCTTTCCTGGCGATGCTGGCTCACCCGTCTCTGGTGCCAATTGATAAAGTCCTGGTAGGCCGTTTCGGTGATAAGTGGACCAAACCGGAGCACTTCGTCAGCAGCGGGGCCTATAAACTGTCACAGTGGGTGGTTAACGAACGCATTGTGGCGGTGCGTAACCCGAAATATTGGGATAACGAACATACCGTCATCAAGAAGGTGACCTATCTGCCCATTTCCTCTGAAGCTGCTGACGTCAACCGCTACAAAGCGGGCGAAATCGACATTGTCTACACGGTGCCGATCAACCAGTTTGCTCAGCTGAAGAAAACGCTGGGGAGCGAGCTGGACGTTTCACCGCAGCTTGCCACCTATTATTATCAGTTCAACACTACCCGGCCGCCGTTCAACGACGCCCGCGTGCGCAAGGCGCTGAACCTGGCGCTGGATAAAGACATCATCGCCGATAAAGTATTAGGGCAGGGTCAGCGCCCGGCATGGCTGATCAGCCAGCCGAATATTGGCGGCGTCAAGCTTCAGAACCCGGATTACGCCAGCTGGCCGATGGATAAACGCATTACCGAGGCGAAAAAGCTGCTGGCCGAAGCCGGATTTAACGACAGCCATCCGCTCAGCTTTAATCTTCTCTATAACACTTCGGAATCGCACCAGCGTATTGCCATTGCCGCCAGCTCAATGTGGAAGAAGAACCTCGGCGTGGAGGCGAAGCTGCAAAATCAGGAGTGGAAAACCATGCTTGATACCATGCACACCCATAACTTTGACGCGGTACGCTACGCCTGGATTGCCGATTACGACGATGCGGCAACCTTCCTGAACAACTTCCGTACCGGGGACAGCCAAAACACCACTCAGTACAGCAATCCGGACTACGATCGGGCACTGGTGAACGCGGCGAAATCGAAAACGGCGGAGGAGCGCGGTAAATTCTACCAGCAGGCAGAAGATCTGCTGGGACGCGATGTCCCGGCGATCCCGGTCTATCATTACGTGCGCACGCACCTGGTGAAACCGTGGGTAGGGGGCTTCACGCCAGACAAGCTCGGGTATTACTACACCAAAGATATGTACATCAAAAAGCACTAACGATCCGCGGTGGATATTATGCTGCCAAAACGGCCAATCTGTCGTCTATTCAACCGATTAAACGCATTTTGGCTATTTTTAAAGCGAACGAATGCGCGCACTCTTTACAGCGCGCGGTGAGGTGTTTATAGTTCGCTTCACTTAGGAAGCGTGGCCGAGCGGTTGAAGGCACCGGTCTTGAAAACCGGCGACCCGAAAGGGTTCTAGAGTTCGAATCTCTACGCTTCCGCCAAATTCGAAACCCCTGCGATAGCAATATCGCAGGGGTTTTTGGTTTTGCGCCAGTCTTCCGTCATGCCACCATGTTGTAGCTTATCGTGATCCCGGCGTCGGCCTTGCAGACCTGAGCTTTTACGCACCAGGTGTCCTCGATGTTTGCCGGCGTCAGAACCGCTTCGGGCGCGCCCGTGGCGGCGATCTGCCCGGCCTTCAGGAGGATCAGACGCTGGCAATAATTGGCCGCAAGATTGAGATCGTGCAGTGCAACCACCACCGTAAGCGGCAGCTGTGAAACGAGCCGCATCAGCTCCAGCTGGTGCTGAATGTCCAGGTGGTTTGTCGGTTCATCGAGCAACAGCACCTGCGGCTGCTGGGCCAGCGCGCGGGCTATCTGGCTTCGCTGGCGTTCTCCGCCAGACAAAGAGTGCCATCGCCGCTGGCGTAAGCGGCATAACTGCATCAGGCCAATCGCCTGCTCAACCGCAGCCTCATCGTCGCGCGAGGTTTTCTGGAATGTTTTCCGGTAGGGCGTACGCCCCAGTCTGACAATGTCCTCAACGGTCAGTTCTCCGTCGACCTCAGCATGTTGCGGGACAAACGCCATGTGCTGCGCGCGTTTTTTCAGCGGCATCATGCCTAGCGTTGTGCCATTAAGCGCCACGCGTTCACTGAGTCGTGGAAACAGCCCGGCGAGACAGCGCAGCAGCGTCGACTTGCCCGAGCCGTTTGGCCCTAACAGGCCGATAATCTGCCCGGATGGCAGGTCGAGATCGATATCCTTAAGCACCGTCTGCGCTTGTCGGGTTACGGTTAACCCGGCCACAGTAATATTCATGGATGCTCCTTTCGGTTTTGATAAAGCAACGCCACAAAGACGGGGGCGCCCACCAGCGCAGTCACCACCCCGATGGGCAGAACCTGGTGCACAATCAGCGTGCGTGAGACGATATCGGCGAGGATCATAAAGTGGGCGCCGATAAGAAACGTCAGCGGGATAGATAGACGATGGCCCGGCCCACATAGCATGCGCGTTACATGGGGAATGACCAGCCCGACAAACCCCACTGCGCCCGTGGCGCTCACCAGCGTTGCGGTAACAATGGCACAGGTCAGCAATAAGACAATACGCACGGCGGTAACCGGGATCCCCAGCGTGGTGGAGACCTC
Organism: Enterobacter cloacae complex sp. ECL72; assembly: GCF_019056635.1. Taxonomy (NCBI): domain Bacteria; kingdom Pseudomonadati; phylum Pseudomonadota; class Gammaproteobacteria; order Enterobacterales; family Enterobacteriaceae; genus Enterobacter; species Enterobacter cloacae complex sp. ECL72. Next base: position 1,166,527 of record NZ_CP077659.1, read on the forward strand.
ATCCCCGAAGGTGAAGGTGTCCAGCGCCCGTGAAAAGAGCAATACCACCAGTAAACCCGCAAGCGTAACGGCCAGCGCCAGCAGCGCGTCAGGCCAGTGCACGCCGCTCAGACTTCCCAGCAGCCAGAACATGACGCTACGGGACTGCTCGGCATTGGCGGACGTACTGACGACGTACGCGGTCATGGCGTTGAAGAGCTGGGTGCCCGCAATGCCAGCCAGCAAAATGCGCGACGGGCTTTCACTCATCCCGTTCGTAATCACCATGATGAGCGCAAAGGCGGCGCACGAGCCGACAAACGCACCGCTGCTTACGCCAATCACGCTCCCCCCGATGCCGAGAAGCATCACGCAGACGGCCCCCAGCGATGCGCCCGCGGAAATCCCCAGCAGATAAGGCTCAGCCAGAGGGTTACGCAGGATCGACTGTAACACCAGCCCGCACAACGCCAGGCCGCCGCCGTTGCACGCGGCCATTACTGCCCGGCTCATGCGATATTGCCAGACGATACCTTCCTCCGTTTGCGGCAAAGCATAAGAGGTCAAACCCAGTCCGTTGAGGATCGCTTTCCCGGTACTGGCATACGACACCGGCATATCACCGATACTGGCGGCAAAGACCAGCATCAGCGGCAGCGCCATGGCACCTGCTGCCAGTAAACCCTGCTGGCGGCGGTCAAAAGCGAAATGACTCATTGTTCATCCTGGAAAGAAGCCAGCCGATCGCTGATAAGCTCAACCGCATCGACGTTACGCAATGAAGGGTTTAACGACATCGCTGGCACCACGATGATGTGGTTGTTCCTGACCGCAGGCATGTTCTTTGTCACCGGGTCACTGCGCAAGAACGCTTTTTTTACCTCAACGTCATCGGCAGGGTAGAGCCTGCGGGACATCCCGGCGATAACAATCACGTCCGGCTGCGAGCGGGCTATATGTTCCCACGTTACAGCGGGCCATTCGTCGTGAGAGTCAATAATGTTCTTCAACCCCAGCGTGCGGCTGATCCAGCCAGGCGCGCCGTAATTCCCGGCCACCCAGGGATCGCCATTCAGACGGCTGCTGGAGAACCAGAATACAACGCTAAGCGGTTTCGCGGAGGCGCGCGCCTGGGCCTTTTTAATACGCTCCGCCAGCGCACGATTGAGCTGCTCACCTCGCGCGGAAACATCAAAAATCGTCGCCAGATCTGTCACTTCCCGTGTAATTTCCGCCAGTGAAAACGGCGCGCTACGTGCTCCGTCTGCGTTTGAGGTTTCCGTTACCGTTTTATCCGTGCAGTCGGCAGGGGAGATCCACGTATTAATCCCCAGCGACGCAAACTGCTCACGGGTTCCCACTTCTCCCTGCGGACCAATGTGCCAGTGATACTGTGCGAGAACGAGTTCAGGTTTCTGTCCTACCACGGCCTCAAAGGAGGGGGAATTATCCGCAAGCCGGGGGAGGTTTTTCCCGGCATCCTCCAGCGTGGGTGGGAGCTTGCCGAACCAGACTGACGTCGCGGCGATCGTTTTCTCCAGCCCCAGTGCGAGCAGTAATTCTGTTTCATGCTGACCCACGGTCACGACGCGCTGAGGAGCCTGCGTAAAGGTCTGCTTAACGCAGCAATTTTCAATCGTGAGGGGCCAGGTGGTTGCGGCGAAAGTGGCAGGCGCCATGAAGAGCAGTGAAGCCAGAAATAACCCATTTTTAAGTAACATAGAACGCAATCCAAAATTGTTATGTTATAACATAATACATATATTGTGACTGAGAGCAACACGCTCACCGTCGCTTGTTGCAGAAACGAAAGGCTGGACTATTCTCAACATACCCACCTGGCATTCGCGGGTTGCCTGAAAAATAACAAGATTTCTGACCTGGGGTAGTAAGGATGAAAAAGATCCTGCTCGCGTTTGCGTTCTGTTTTGCCGCCCTGAGCGCCTTCTCGTCGTATGCCGCAGAGCCCCGCCAGGCGCCTACGGAGCAGGAGCGCGCCCGAACGGTCTACATCTTCCATCAGCCCATCGTCATGCTCCAGGCGAAATTTGGCCTGACCACGCCGGAAGAACGCGTTTTACGCATCCGCAACACCCTGCGCAATTTTACCGAGGCGGATGTGCGTGAGCCGCTCAGCATCGTCCCCGTGACCCGCTATAACCAGCAGGGACGGCTAATAGTGATGAACGGGAAACCTGTGATGCTGCTGACGGAAGGGGATTTGGACGAAGGGGACGATCTTACCCTCGATCAGGCCGCACAGCGCGTGCTGGCGCGCATGGAAGCGCAAAGGATGGCGCTGCGCGATCAATACGATACCGGCTGGCTGGCGCTGTCGACGGTAAAAACAGCCGCTGGCCTGCTGGCGCTGTTGCTGCTCTGCTACGGCGCGTGGCGATCCTGGCGCTGGTTCCGGCGCGTCTACCGTCGGCGTATTGTGGAGAATCGCAGCCGGGTGCCGCAAAGCTGGCGGCGGTACATTGGCGCAATTGAGATTCGGCTTTACGCCTTGCTGATGTTCCTGCTGGGGTTGATCGGCTTTTACGTCTGGCTGAGCTGGGCATTCAGTCTGTTTCCGTGGACGCGGGTGTGGGGCACGTCGCTGGGAGACTGGACGCTTCGCGTGGTGCAGCAAATCGCCCTGGCGATTGTCTCGGCCTTGCCGGGGCTGACGATTGTGCTGATCATTTTCCTCATTACCGCATTTATTCTGAAGCTTCTCAGGATGGTGCTCAATCAGGTGGAGGCTGGTCGTCTGCAACTTCCCGGCGTACATCCGGAAACCGTGGGGGCTACCCGTAAGCTCATTTCCGTTGCCGTCTGGCTATTTGCTCTCTCCGCCGCCTGGCCGTTTCTTCCCGGTGCGAACTCGCTGGCGTTTAAAGGTATTAGCGTCTTCTTTGGCCTGATGTTAACGCTGGGCTCGGCAGGGGTGATGAACCATGCCATGAGCGGTCTGGTCCTGATTTACTCCCGCGCTCTGCGCAAAGGCGATGTCATTCGGGTGGCGGATAACGAAGGCAAGGTCAGTGAAATTGGCATGCTGGCGACCAAAATTATTACCCGGGAAAATTATGTCGTTACCGTGCCCAACGCGGTGGTGGTGAGCGGTAAGATCACCAATCTGAGCGCGCTACAGCCCGATGGCAGCCTCAATCTGACGGTCAGCGTCACGATCGGTTATGACACCCCATGGCGTCAGGTGCATGCCATGCTGGAGCTGGCCGCGAAACGGGCAAAAGGGATTGACCTTTCCGAGCCGCCGCTGGTACGCCAGTTAGGGTTAATGGACTGGTATATCGCTTACGAATTGCAGGTCCGTCTGCTGCCCGAACAGTCCCTCGCGGTTGCCCGCAATGAACTGCATAGCCAGATACAGGATGTGTTTAACGAATTTAACGTGCAGATCATGTCCCCGAATTTTGTTATGCAGCCAGAGGGCAGCGTAATGGTTGCCAAAGAGAACTGGTATACCGCGCCAGCCAAACCCCCTCAGGGCGAAACGTGACGGCCCGGTTTTTCCGTGGCAAGGCAAAATGTCACAGCTTTTAATCGACGATCGCCGATTTTACACGGGTCATCGCCAGAATGTTTTTTGAGCGCATATTTAATTTCTCGAGGATCCTCACGCGGTAGGTGCTGGTCGTTTTTTGTGACAATTGCAGCTTTTTCGCGATCTCATGGTTTTCCAAATGAAACAGCTTCAGCACGTCATATTCGCGTCGCGTAAAGGAGTGTGTTCTGAGCGCCCGGTAAAAGCGCATCAGCTGCTGAAAAGGGTGAGCAGTAAAATGCATCGACGAATAGATAATATTATCGATTCTCACTGCGCGGTTGGCTTCTATCTCATGCATCAGGACAATGTAATCACGCTTAACTTTTTTGACCTGCCGAATGGTTTTATTGCGTAACTTATCCTGTTCAATCGCAATGATAAAATCCATCGCCTGATCGACCCCATCAAGATCGTGAATATCCGCGTCATCGCGAATCAAATGGGTTGATGTCAGGGAGCTTGATACACCCTGGCAAAGGTAGTAGTTATCACTGATAAATAAAAAATTCATAATCGTCGTTAAATAAAGTCATGGCTAATCTCTTATCGCAGTGATCCACGGTTAATGGGTGTTGTACGAAAAAGAGTCTAAATGACCACCTGCGAATCTAATAAACGTTATGAATGTAAAAATAAATGTTTACATTTTAGCCAGCCGATGACGAAGAAATCAGCGGGGCGGAAGGGGAGGACGGAAGACGTGTAATGTTATGCAATTTCGTGCTTTACATCATGCTCAGAGATGTTTATAGTGCGCCTCACTTTGGAAGCGTGGCCGAGCGGTTGAAGGCACCGGTCTTGAAAACCGGCGACCCGAAAGGGTTCTAGAGTTCGAATCTCTACGCTTCCGCCAAATTCGAAAACCCTGCGATAGCAATATCGCAGGGTTTTTTCGTTATTCCAGCCCCAGCGTATACTGCGCGATTTTGAAGTAGATAATCAGCCCGGTCCCGTCGATTAGCGTGGCGATAAACGGTGCGGAGACCACCGCTGGATCGATTTTGCAGCGTTTCAGTACCATCGGGATCACCGACGAGACGATGGCGCTCCACAGCGTAATGCAGACCAGCGTCAGGCTGACGATGAGCGTGATTTCCATCCCAATACCCATCATCCAGGCGCGAACGCAGCCCGCCAGACCCAGCGTGGCGGCAATCATTAACGAGGTGCTGATCTCTTTGCGCAGCACGCGACCCACATCGCGAAGGTGGACTTCACCCAGCGCCATGGCGCGCACCAGCGTCGAGGTGATCTGCGTCCCGCTGTTTCCGCCGGTGCCAATCAGCAGCGGAATAAAGAACGCCAGCGCGATGGCAGATTCCAGCGCCTCTTCAAAATGCTGGATCACCGAACTGGTATACGCTTCCGCAACAAACAGCAGCAGCAGCCAGACGGAGCGTTTCTTCCACAGGCTGAAGGCGCTGGTTTCCAGATAGGGCTTCTCCAGCGGCAGCGTCGCCCCCTGAAGCTGGGCATCTTCAGTAACGTCATCTTCCAGCAGATGGGCGATTTCACGCTCGGTAAGGCAGCCCACCAGCTTGCCGTGGGTCACCACCGGCACTACATCCGCACCCGCGTGCGCCAGCAGCCCGGCGACATCCGCCCGCTCATCTTCCGGTTTGAGCTGAATAAAATCCGATATCATCAACCCCTTAACAGGCTGCACGGTGTCCGTGGCCTGCAATAATTTGCGTACGGCGATTAAACCCGCGAGGCGACCGTTATCTTCGATAAAAATATGCGACGGAATATCATCATCTTTTAATTTTTCAAAGAACTGCTCGCGTGCCAGAGCTACGCATAATGAAATATCGATAACGATAAAATCGGTATTCATATATTGCGCGATGGCGCTGTCATTAAAAGCCAGGTTTTGGTTGTGAATAGCGTAAGACATAGTAAATTCCCTTTGAATAATAAAATCTCTCAGGGGCGAGCAAGACAGGGCATGTCGGAAAGGAGATCCCCACGTCCTGGGTTCAGCACTGTACACCGTATCCCACAAGGGAAGTTATACTGACAAAGCCTTGATTCGACAGTGCCTGTTTTACCCTGTGCCGGTTCTCTCGAACCCACCAGAGCGATAACGTGTATTTGTACAGGAGCCTCGCCATAACGAGATCGTTGTAAAACGAGAGGGATAATACGCCTGTTTAAATTTAGTGCTCAGAAAATTAAATAATGTTTAAGAACGGTTTAGGTAAATCTTATTAATAAAATGTTGAGGGTTTATTTAAGGTTATTCATTTTAAATGGACAATTAAATTATTAGCGGGGGAAGGGAAAATGGCATGGGTTGATAACCTGCTGAATCATTTTGCGCTGTATCCGGCACATCTGTTTGTGCTGTTATTCGTGATGGCGCTGAGCAAATCGACGGTGCTGATCTCCTCCGTGCTGCCGCCTGCGTCGGTGATGCTGCTGGCGGGTATTACCGTCAGCCAGGGGAGCATGCATCCTGCGCTGACGTGGCTCGCCGTAGTGATGGGGGCAACGGCAGGTTCGATGCTGAATTACCATATCGGCCAACTGATGGGGCATACCCGGATGGTCACGCGCTTCACCTCAAAGCATGCCAATAAGTTCCTGCGGGTCCAGCATCAGCTGCAAAAGAACGGGGTCATCGTGCTTTTTACGTCGCGCTTCCTGGCGGTGTTGCGTTACATCGTTCCGCTGGCGGCCGGGATGCTCAGGCTGAACGCCGTCAAGGTCTACGCCGTCAGCCTGCTTTCCGCCTGTGCGTGGGCGGCGCTGTATGTCGGCGCGGTCACCGGCATCAGCGCCTTTTGAATTACAGGCTCCCCATTCCGCCGTCCACCAGCAGTTCCGTTCCCACCGTGTAGCTCGACTCGTCGGAGGCCAGATAGAGTGCGGCTTTTGCCAGCTCGGTCGTCGAGCCCATTCTGCCCAGCGGCACCAGCTTAATGACCTCTGCCATCATCGCGTTAAGCGCCTCGTCGCTTAAGCCCGTTTTCGTAAACGCCGGGGTTTCCACCGGACCGGGACTCAGACCGTTGACGCGGATCCCGCGCGGCAGCAGCTCCGCCGACAGTGTACGCGCCAGCGACAGCAGGGCGGCCTTGCTCGCGGCATACGCGCTGCTGGTGGGCAGGCCGATGCGCGCGCTCACGGAGCCGCAGAGGATCACCGAGGATGGGTTATTCAGCAGCGGCAGCAGCGCCTGAATTAAAAAGAACGGTCCCTTCAGGTTGATGTTCATCAGACGGTCCCAGGCCTCTTCCTGCCAGACTTCCAGCGGCGCGTGCGTTACGTCACCGGCGTTGAGAAAGACCGCATCCAGGCGTGGCCAGCGGGCGGTGAGGGACTCCGCCAGCGCTTTTTGCGACGAAATATCGCCTGCGTCGGTTGGGATCACCCAGGCCTTATCGCCCAGAATGCGCTCTGCTTCGGCGAGGGTATCCGGGTTGCGTCCGGTCACGGCGACGCGCGCCCCTTCGGCGATAAACGCCTGCGCGGTGGCGAGACCGATACCGCTGGTGCCGCCGGTAATCAACGTATACTTATCGGTTAAACGACCCATGTTCTTCTCCTGAAATGTCTCTGGAGAAAGCACTATAGAAACGTTAGTATCGAAAGGAAACCAGGTACCAACTGGATACTAACGAGGCAAGAGGTGTGAAATGGCAGAGCTGCTGGAAGCGTGCTGCGAAAAAAAATCTGAGGCGTATACCTGCCCGATGACGCAGTTTGTGAATCTGATTTCCGGTAAGTGGGCGATCCCCATTCTCTATCGCCTGATTGTGTTCAATACGCCCGTTCGCTTTGGCGATCTGCTGCGTGCCGCTGCCCCCATCACCCAGAAAGAGCTGACGAAGCAGCTGCGCCTGTTTGAGCAGCGCGGTCTGGTGACGCGAACGGTCTACCCGGAGATCCCGCCGCGCGTGGAGTATCAGATCACCGAGCTGGGGCTAACCCTTCAGGACGCACTCTCGCCGCTGGCCGCCTGGATGAGCGAATACGGTGACCAGCTTCAGCGTTAGGCTACTGTTTTACGTAGCGCGGATCCCCGCTTTATCGGTGAGATAGGCCACCAGAATATCGACTGCGACCCCGTAGCGCGCGTCGCGAACAATCAGCAGCGACCACCAGTCGCCGATAATATCCAGCGAACGGGCGACGGGGCAGGTGCTCTCTTCAAGGCGGGTACGTTTCACAGCGAATTCTCCGGTGGGGTATGGTTTTTTTATAAAACTCATCGGCACACGCCGTAAGCACGTTAATCATCAGTTTGAGAAATGCTTCCCGAAAAACCTGTCACGGATCTGTCACACTCAGGGCGACATTAAAAACGTGTGAGGAATTAGGGATGAGAAAAGCACTACTCGCAGTTGCCGTGGCATGTACCCTTTCCGTGACCTTTGGCGCACAGGCGCAGGACACGCCGGACGGCTATCAGCTGGAACAGGTGCTCATCATGAGCCGCCACAACCTGCGCGCGCCGCTTGCCAATAACGGCAGCGTGCTGGAGCAGTCCACGCCGAAGCAGTGGCCGGAGTGGGACGTCCCGGGTGGACAGCTCACCACCAAAGGTGGCGTACTGGAAGTGTATATGGGTCACTATATGCGCGAGTGGCTGGCAGAGCAGGGGATGGTGAAGACGGGTGAATGCCCGCCAGCGGATACCGTCTATGCCTACGCCAACAGCCTCCAGCGCACCGTGGCGACCGCACAGTTCTTTATCACCGGCGCGTTCCCCGGGTGCGATGTTCCTGTGCATCACCAGGAAAAAATGGGCACCATGGACCCCACCTTCAATCCGGTCATTACCGATAACTCCCCTGAGTTTCGCGAGAAAGCGCTGAAAGCGATGGAGACGGAACGGCAGAAAATGCAGCTGGATGAAAGCTACAAACTGCTGGAACAGCTGACAAACTACAGCGACTCGCCGTCCTGCAAGGAGAAAAAAGTCTGCTCCCTGACGGAGGCGAAAGATACGTTCAGCGCCGATTATGAAAAAGAACCGGGCGTCTCCGGGCCGCTGAAGGTGGGTAACTCGCTGGTGGATGCGTTCACGCTACAGTATTACGAAGGCTTCCCGACAGACCAGGTGGCCTGGGGGGAAATCAAAACCGATCAGCAGTGGCGCGTGCTGTCGAAGCTGAAAAACGGCTATCAGGACTCGCTGTTTACGTCGACGGAGGTGGCGCAGAACGTGGCTAAACCGCTGGTGAAGTACATTGATAAAGCGCTGGTGACCGACCAGGCAAAAGCGCCAAAAATCACCCTGCTGGTGGGGCACGACTCTAACATCGCCTCGCTGCTGACCGCGCTGGACTTCAGGCCTTATCAGCTGCACGACCAGCAGGAAAGAACCCCGATTGGCGGTAAAATTGTCTTCCAGCGCTGGCATGACAAAAACACTAATCAGGAGCTGATGAAAATTGAGTATGTCTACCAGAGTTCAGAGCAACTGCGTAACGCCAGCGTACTGTCGCTGCAATCCCCTGCGCAGCGCGTGACGCTGGAGCTGAAGGGCTGTCCGGTGGATGGCAACGGCTTCTGTCCTGTCGATAAATTCAATGCGGTGATGAACAACGCGGCGAAATAGAAGATAACCCCCCGCGTGGGCGGGGGGAACGTTCAGACGTTTTTACGTTCGATGGTTTGCTCGCCCCAGAACAGCGAGTCTTTGTCGGTTTTTTCGAAGGCGCGAACCAGCACTTCATCGTTGCCTTCTTCCCAAATCTGCTCAGCCAGCTTTTCGTCATAATTGGAGACTTCAAAGATGGCTTCGGCAATCTCCGGAGAGGTATTGCGTAAACTTGCCCATTCGCCCACGTGGTGAGCTTTGGATTCTTGAGTTGGCATACTTGTCCTCCTGTTGGGTTAGCCGTTCAGTTTTTTTGCAAGACCCGCGACGTATTCACCCTGATAGCGGGCGATTGAAAGTTCTTCATTGCTTGGCTGACGTGACCCATCCCCACCGGCAATGGTTGTCGCGCCATACGGTGTCCCGCCACGAACCTGGGAAACATCGAACAGTTCCTGCGCGCCGTAGCCAATCGGCACAATCACCATCCCATGATGGGCAAGGGTAGTCCAGGTGGAGGTGATCGTCTGCTCCTGGCCGCCGCCCGTGCCGGTAGAGCTGAACACGCTGGCCAGCTTGCCGTATAACGCGCCGGAGGCCCAGAGCCCGCCCGTCTGGTCGAGGAAGGTGCGCATCTGGCCGGACATATTGCCGAAGCGGGTCGGGGTGCCGAAGATAATGGCATCATAGTCCGCGAGCTCCTGCGGGGTGGCGACCGGGGCGTTTTGTGTTTTCCCCCCGGCTTTGGCGAAGGCTTCCGCCTGCATGGTTTCCGGTACGCGTTTAACCACGACCTCAACGCCGTCTACTCTGTTTGCGCCTTCTGCTACTGCGTGAGCCATGGTTTCAATGTGTCCATACATGGAATAATAGAGCACCAGAACTTTTGCCATTTTGCATCACTCCTCGTTGGTTTTTCTTACAGCGGATCGCTGCGTTCCTTTAAAGATATGACATCACAGCCAGACTGCAAAAATGAACGGCATTTCTTTGATATATAACAATATCTTTTGGTTATGCGCCTTGTAGCAAAATGAAACAACTTTCGCGGCGCGGATTTTTCAAAATATAAGAACGGCTTATGAATGACTTCCCCGACATTTCATACGAAAGGCTGAGATCATGTTGCAGAATATTACCTCTCGCTTGCCGGATAGCCGCATTACACTAAGCTTAGTTTCACGCGGCACAGATAAAGGCACTGTCCTTGAGCCGCGAGGTGAAAGAATCCTCTTTTACTGAATGCAATATGATGTCTAATGTTTCACACTCTGGAGGTTAGAGATGGCAAACCATCGTGGTGGTTCAGGTAATTTCGCTGAAGACCGTGAAAGAGCATCAGAAGCAGGTCGTAAAGGTGGCCAGTCTAGCGGGGGCAACTTTAAAAACGACCCTCAGCGCGCATCAGAGGCTGGTAAAAAAGGGGGTAAAAATAGCCACGGCAGCAACAAGTAGTACGCCGGGTTAACTCCCTGCCGCCGGGTTTCCCGGCGGTTTTTTTATGTCTGCTACATTGAACTGTCATCAAAGGCATCGCACACTACAGGATTGATTCTTCGTGCTGGTGTCCCATGTCCGTTTCCCGTTTTACCTTCTCCATTAAGCCTCAGGAAGCCATCCTGATTTTGATCACCATGTTCTGGGGCGGAACCTTTCTTGCCGTTCAGTACGCGGTCACGATGAGCGATCCGTTTTTCTTCGTGGGGCTGCGCTTTGCAACCGCGGCGATTGCCGTGGCGCTTATTTCGCTGAAAACCCTGCGCGGGTTGACCCTGAGAGAGCTTAAAGCGGGTGTCGCCATTGGCGTGGCGATTGCCATGGGCTACAGCCTGCAAACGTGGGGGCTCCAGTCTATCTCCAGCAGTAAATCCGCCTTCATCACCGCCATGTACGTAACGCTGGTGCCGCTGTTGCAGTGGTTGTGCCTCGGCAGAATGCCGGGCTTGATGTCGTGCATTGGCATCGTGCTGGCGTTCATCGGCCTTATTTTATTAGCCGGGCCGGAAAATAATCTGCTGGCGCTGGGGCCGGGGGAGATCATCACTCTGGTGGGGGCCGTCGCCATTGCGGCAGAAATTATCCTGATTAGCGCCTGGGCAGGAAAAGTGGACGTCAAGCGGGTGACGGTGGTGCAGCTTACCACCGCGTCGCTGGTGGCGTTCGCGACGATGGTGCCGGCAGGGGAGTCCGTCCCGCCGATGTCTACCGGGCTTATCGTCGTGGCGCTGGGGCTGGGCATTTTCAGCGCCATTATCCAGGTCACCATGAACTGGGCGCAGCGCAGCGTATCCCCAACTCGGGCGACGGTCATTTATACCGGTGAACCGGTATGGGCGGGTATTTTCGGGCGACTCGCCGGGGAGCGTATGCCCCTGCTGGCGCTGGTGGGCGCGGCGTTTATTATCGCCGGGGTGCTGGTGAGCGAGTTGAAGTTAAAAAAACGACGTAAGGCGACTGCCGGATTGAGCGCTGAACAAGGGGCAGATAGCTAATAACGCGCAGCCTGCCCGTTTAGCCCGGCGGCGCTTCGCTTGCGCGGGCCTACTTGCCAATTGTAGGCCGGGTAAGCGTAGCGTCACCCGGCAAGAAAGCGGCACGTATTTCAGGTGGAGGGGGTGATGGCTTTTCCTTGCGGTACATCCCTTTTCCGGCGGCTCAGCAGGGCGTTGAGCAGGATCGCGCCGAAGGTCGCCGTGCCAATCCCGCCCACCGTAAACCCGCCCAGCGTCAGGGCGAAATCACCCGCCCCCAGCACCAGCGTCACCGCCACCATGATCAGATTACCGTTCTGGCTCAGATCAACATGATTCTGCACCCAGATGCGTGCCCCCGCCACGGCAATCAGACCAAATACCACAATCGAGGCGCCGCCAATCACGGGGGCCGGGATGGTGTGGATCAATGCGCCGAATTTCGGGGAAAAGCCGAGCAGCATCGCCATCACCGCCGCCGCCACGAAGACCAGCGTCGAGTAGACTTTGGTCACAGCCATCACGCCGATGTTTTCCGCGTAGGTCGTCACGCCGCTGCCGCCGACCGAGCCGGAGAGCATGGTCGCCAGACCGTCTCCCACAAACGCCCGCCCCATATACGGATCCATATTGCGCCCGGTCATTCCCGCTACGGCTTTCAGGTGGCCCAGGTTTTCAGCCACCAGAATCACCGCGACAGGCGCGATGAGCATCATCGCCTGAGCGTTAAAGGTGGGGGAGGTCATCTGCGGCAGGCCGAACCAGGCGGCCTGGTGAATCAGTGTGAAATCAACCGGTTTGCCGAGACCGAACACGTTCGCCAGCAGCGCGTAGACCAGACAGGCCGCAATCAGCCCGACCAGGATCAGCAGCCGTTGGATCATGCCGCGCGTAAAGACCGCCACCACGCCGATGCACAGCACCGTTATCACCGCCATCCAGCTTTCAAACGGCGAGCCGGATACGCTCTTCACCGCAATCGGCGCGAGGTTCAGGCCTATCGCCATCACCACCGCCCCGGTGACGACGGGGGGCATCATTCGCTCGATCCAGCGCGTGCCGACTTTCATCACCACCAGACCGGTCAGGGTGTAGACCAGCCCACAGGCGATAATGCCGCCGAGGGCCACGCTCAGGTTGGGGTTAATACCCTGACCGTTAAACCCGGTCGCTGCAATGACCACCCCAACGAAGGCGGCGCTGGAGCCCAGATAGCTGGGCACACGCCCGCCGGTGACAAAAAAGAACAGCAGGGTACCCATACCCGACATCAAAATGGCGAGGTTAGGATCCAGCCCCATCAGCATGGGCATCAGCACCGTCGCCCCAAACATCGCGACCGCATGCTGCACGCCCATCACCATGGTCTGCCCGAGCGGGAGCCTTTCATCCGGCGCGACCACGCCTGCTTCTGTGGAGGTCGATTTCAACTGCCAGTGGGGAAGTCCGAACATGATCTGTCTCCTGAATGCGGATTAACAGGCGGGTCGCATAAGTGCGTGATAGCCGCGGTCAAACCACACCAGCCCTTGCGGCGCCGGGTGGCGTACGATGGATACAATGTCGCAGAACAGAATGTCGTGAGTGCCAACGCTCACCACCTGGCTGATGCGGCAGTCGAACGAGGCCAGCGCATTTTCCAGACGTGGGCAGCCCGTGTCGCCTGTCTGCCAGCGAGCGGCGGCAAAGCGTTCCGCCATCGGCGTTTTCCCGCCAAACAGGTTGGATAATGGCTCCTGTCCGGCACTCAGCGTATTAACACACAGGGTGCGGTTCTCGCTGAAAATCGGCCAGACGGACGCGCCACGGTTGAGGCAAACCAGCAGAGTGGGCGGGGTATCGGTTACGCTGCATACCGCGCTGGCGGTGAAGCCCGCTTTTCCCGCCGGGCCGTCGGTGGTGATGATATTGACTGCCGCACCGACGCAGGCCATGGCATCACGGAACGTTTGTTGATCGAGGGTCGTCATGATGGCTCCTTATTTACGCCAGCCCGCAGGCATCGTCAAAGGCCAGACGCGGCAGGCGTCCGTACAGTTTGCTCATATCGCCATAGCCGATGTTAATCAGCAGATTGCTTTTGAGCAGCGTGCCCGTGAAAAAGGCCGCGTCCACTTTTTCCCGGTCAAAACCCGACATCGGCCCAGTGTCCAGCCCGAGCGCGCGGCAGGCGAAAATCAGGTACGCGGCCTGCATTGAGCTGTTGCGAAAGGCGGTCTCTTCCGCCAGCGCGGGGCTTGCGGTAAACCAGCTTCTGGCATCGCCGTGCGGGAACAGTTCAGGCAGGCGCTCATAAAACTCGCTGTCCCAGGCGACAATCGCCGTGACCGGGGCCGTGAGCGTTTTCTCCAGGTTGCCGCTGGAAAGCGCCGGGCGGAGCTTCTCTTTTCCTTCCGGGCTTCGCACAAACACAATGCGCGCCGGTGAGCAGTTGGCGGACGTCGGCCCCCATTTCATCAGGTCATAAATCTCGCGCAGCGTCTCGTCACTGACCGGTATATCCAGCCAGCCGTTATGGGTACGTGCGCCGGTAAACAGCGTTTCCAGCGCGGCGGGCGTGATGGCTTCGCTCATTCAAGCTCCTTACAAAGCGGGTTCTGGGCTGTGCAGCAGGCTCGCAAGCCCGTTCAGCAGCAGAGTGTTAAAGGTGTCCGGCGCGGTAACGTTGCAGGCATGCCCGCCCTGGCGCATGACCGTTTTGCGGGCGTGCGGGAGGGCGGCGTGCAGTTCAGCGGAGCAGACGGACGGCACCAGCAGATCGTCGGTGGAACAGATAATCTGCACGGGGCAGCGAACGCGTGCCGCGTGGCGGCTAAAATCGGCCTGCTTCAGGGCATGTAGCCTGCGCAGCAGATTGGCTTTGCCCTGAAAGTGGGCCAGCGCCAGCGCGTCCTCGGCCTCCAGCCGCGGGGCGCGGGCGGCCATCCAGTCTGCCGGGTAGAGGAACAACGGCTGCGCCTCTACCCACGCCTGCGCGCCGCCCGCATGCAGCAGGCGTTCGCGAACGTCAAAACAGCGGCGGGTATGGGCATTGAGGGTCAGCCAGCCGTTGACGCAGACCAGCGCGGTGAGGGCGTCGGGCTTATCGATAGCCAGCCGCAGGCCGACCAGCGCCCCCAGCGCGTGACCGACCACGCAGTAACGGGCGATCCCGGCCCCGGCTAACGCCAGCGCGAGCTCGTCGGCCATGTGTGCGAGGGTGTAGTCTTCCGGCAGGGGATCCGGATTATTCCCCGTGCCCCGCTGGTCGTAGCACACCACCTGATACTCCTGCCCCAGCACGGCGAGCTGAGGCAGCCAGTAGTTGCCGCTGCCGCCGAGCCCGGCAATCAGCACCACCACGGGCGCACCCGCAAAGGGGGGCCGGGAAATGGACAGTTTCATGGCCGCCTCACTTTGCAATGTGCGCAACGGTGGCAATTTCAACCAGCGCTTCGGGCTTTACCAGCCCGCACTGGATGCAAAACCGCGCCGGTTTATCGCCGGGGAAAAACTCCGCGTAGATTTCGTTAATCGCGGCGTAGTTTTTCCAGTCGGTGATAAAGATGCTGTTGAAGGTCACGTCCTCCATCGTCCCACCCGCCGTTTCGATCACGGTTTTGATCGTCTCCAGCACGTGGCGGGTTTGCGCCTTTGGGTCATCGATAAACACCACGTTGTTATCTTTATCAAACGGCAGCGTGCCCGAGACATACACCACGCCGTCAGCGAGGGTGCCGGGGACAAACGGGGCAATCGGGGTGCTGGTGCCCGGCGGAATAATCACGGATTTCGGCATAGCGGTTCTCCTCAGGCGATGCGAGCGAGCGGGGGATCCAGCGCGTCGCAGAAATCATTGACGTTACTGACCCAGCCAAAAAAGGTTTCGATATTGAACAGGGCGGCTTTCTGGGCAAAATCCGGCCCGGCCTGATGGGTGGCATCCTCCAGCACCACCCCAAAATACTCGAGGAAAAAGCCGTCGCGCAGGGTCGACTCCACGCACACGTTGGTGGCAATGCCCGTAAAGACCAGATGACGAATGCCCCGGCTGCGCAGCAGGCTGTCGAGCGGGGTATTGAAAAAGCCGCTGTAGCGCGGTTTCGGCAGCACGATATCGCCGGGTTCCGGTACCAGCTCATCCACCAGCTGATAATCCCAGCCGCCTTTCGCCAGCAGCGTGCCCTGGAGTTCGGGCCGTTGGCGCATGGTTTTCAGGGCGTTGGATTTGTGAAAGTTGGGTGAGCCGGGACCGCCAGCCTCGACGTACTGCTCGTCCCAGCCGTTCTGGAACCAGACGATCAGCATGCCCGCAGCACGCGCGGCGCTCACGGCGGTTTTGATGTTCTCAATCACCGGCTGCGTGGTGGAGACGTCAAACCCGGCCAGATCCAGATACCCGCCTTTACTGGCATAGGCGTTTTGCATATCCACCACGATCAGCGCGCTGCGCTGCGCGTCAAAGGTAATGGCTTCCGGGCGAGCGTTGAGGGTCGTCATTACGCCACCTCCTTCGTCACGGCAGGGATGTGGGCGCGGCACTGCATCAGCGGCTGAATGCGCTCGCCGAAAGTTTCCACGCCGGTGAGAAAATCATCGAAGGTCAGCAGCACGCCTTCGGCGCCGGGCACGGCAGCCACTTCGTCGAGCATTCTGGCGACGCTGGCATACGAGCCAACCAGGGTGCCCATGTTGATATTGACGGCAGACGTCGGGTCGGCCATCTGGCGAACGTTGGTGTCCGCGCCGGAGCGGGTATCCTTCTGGCTCTGCTCGGTAAGCCAGCTCAGCGCTTCGTCATCCGCGCCGTCCTTGTATCGTTCCCATTTGGCGCGCGCGGCGTCGTCGGTTTCGTCGGCAATCACCATAAACAGCACGTAGGAGCCCACGTCGCGCCCGGTTTTGTCGGCGGCCGCTTTCATGCGTGCCGCGGTGGGCGCGAAGGCGGCCGGGGTGTTAACGCCTTTGCCGAAGCAGAAGTTGAAGTCGGCGTATTTCGCCGAGAATTCCATTCCCGCGTCGCTCTGTCCGGCGCATATCACCTTCATCGGCACCGACGGCTGCGGGCTGACGCGGCAGTCGTTCATGGTGAAGAAGTCGCCTTTGAAATCGCTTTTGCCGGTGCCCCACAGATCGCGCAGCACCTGCACATATTCAGTCAGGTAGTCGTAGCGACGGGAGAAGTAATCGTCCCCCGGCCAGATCCCCATCTGCTCGTACTCCGGCTTTTGCCAGCCGGTGACCAGGTTAACGCCAAAGCGCCCGCCGGAGATGGAGTCGATGGTGGAGGCCATCCGCGCCACGATTGCCGGGGGAAGGGTAAGGGTGGCGGCGGTGGCGTAAATCTGGATGCGCGAGGTTACCGCCGCCAGGCCCGCCATCAGGGTGAAAGACTCCAGGTTGTGGTCCCAGAATTCGGTCTTACCGCCGAAACCGCGCAGCTTGATCATCGAGAGCGCAAAGTCGAAGTGGTAGTGCTCCGCTTTCTGCACGATGGCTTTATTCAGCTCAAAGGTCGGCATGTATTGCGGGGCAGTGGTCGAGATAAGCCAGCCGTTGTTGCCGATCGGTACAAATACGCCAATTTTCATCACGAACCTCTCTTCATTACGTCGCAGGTGTCACGATGTTTTTGCAAAGGCAGTGCCAGTTTTGAAAATCACTTTGTTATTAATGTGTTAAATGATGGTTGTTAAAATTAACAGCGAAAATGTGGACTGGATGGTCAAAATCATTGCACAGAAAACAGGCACTCATGCGCGCTGAGGGTGCAGAAGGTCGTGGCGAGACGGGGGTTTTGCTATGCTGAGCGCAGGACAGAAAATGGAGAGCGAAAATGACACAAGGCGCAGTGAAAACACCCGGTAAACGTTCGCAGGCGGTGAGCGCCAAGAAACAGGCGATCCTCAGCGCTGCGCTGGAGACATTTTCGCAGTTTGGTATTCACGGTACGCGCCTTGAGCAGGTGGCGGAGCAGGCCGGGGTGTCCAAAACCAATCTGCTCTACTACTACCCGTCAAAAGAGGCGCTCTATATCGCGGTGATGCAGCAGATCCTCGATATCTGGCTGGCACCTCTCAAGGCGTTTCGCGAAGAGCTGGCCCCGCTGGTGGCGATAGAGGAGTACATACGCCTGAAGCTGGAGGTATCGCGTGATTACCCGCAGGCATCAAGGCTGTTCTGCCTGGAGATGTTGCAGGGCGCGCCGCTGTTGCAGGCGGAGCTGACCGGCGATTTAAAGCAGCTGGTGGACGATAAATCGGCCATTATTGCCGGATGGGTCGCCAGCGGAAAACTGGCGCCCGTCGATCCGCATCATCTGATCTTCATGATTTGGGCCTCAACCCAGCACTACGCTGACTTCGCGGCCCAGGTCGAGGCGGTGACCGGTAAAACGCTCCAGGACGAGGCGTTTTTCCAGAGCACCCTGGAAAACGTACAGCGGATGATTATCGAAGGGATCCGCGTGCGCTAGTTTCCCGGCGGAAGAGGACAGCTTAAGTCGCCCTCTTCACACTGCATCAGCGTGGCCAGAAACGCTTCGCGCTCCGCGGTTTTCTCCGCCAGACACTGGTTAACAATCATTGGCTGAACGCTCCCGCCTTCCGTACCCGAACCGATAAACGCACAGTCCGCGTCGCGCAGGCTAATCCACGCCTGCTGCGCCTTTTTCAGGAGATCGCGCTGAGGCGCTGCCGCACGTTTGATGGCGGCCTGATACGTCTCGTTGAGCTTTTTATCGGCGGCCTGGTACTGCTGCGCGCTACAGGTGTTCAGTTCAAGCTGGGTGGTCGCGTTATCGCACTCGTCGGCCAGCGCGCTGGCGCTCATGAGCAGGGCTGCACCTGCGAGAAATACTCTTTTCATCATCCCCTCCATGTAAAAAAGCCGGATACGCTGTGCTTATCCGGCCTGGGCTATTTTGTAGCCCCGGTAAGCGTAGCGTCACCGGGGAGAGTTTACACGATTAACCGATTGTCATCAGGCTGGCGTTACCTCCCGCCGCCGCGGTGTTGACGCTGAGCGAGCGCTCAACGTACAGGCGCTCCAGCAGCAGGTTGGTCTCCCCGCGGGCGAAGCCCTGCACCGAGACAATCGCGCCGCTGCGGGCCGCCACCTGCTCGCACAGTTCGCGTAGCTGGTCGGAATCACCGTGGTAGATCACCGCGTCAAACGGCTGGGTCAGCAGGGCATCGGCTTTCGCAAAGCGAATGCGGGCCGAGACCGCTTTTGGCAGCTGTTTGGCGAGGTCGCGATGCAGGGCATCTTCCGGCCACAGCACCTCACAGCCCGTTGCCGTTGCGGCTGCCAGCTGCACCAGCGCGTCCTGCTCGTTATCCGCCACGCACAGCACACGCTCGCGCGGCATCAGCGTCCAGGTGTTGCGCTCACCGGTAGGACCCGGCAGCAGACGCTGTGTTCCCGCCTGCGCCAGCTCGCCGTACTGCTGTGCAATCGCATGCAGCTCGGGACGATTTTCAGCCCACTTAATCAGCGCGTCCAGCGGTTGGGTCAGCACGGCTTTCACCTGCGCATCCACCGGATATTCCGCGTCCTGACGCGCCAGCGTCACGCCCAGCGCATTTTCCGGACGGTTTGCCAGCAGACGGTACAGATAGAGCGGACCGCCCGCTTTCGGGCCGGTGCCGGAGAGACCTTCACCGCCGAATGGCTGCACGCCCACGACCGCGCCAACCATATTGCGGTTGACGTACAGGTTGCCGACTTTAGCATTGCCGGTCACCTGGGCAATAGTTTCGTCGATACGGGTATGCACGCCAAGCGTCAGGCCGTAACCCGAGGCGTTGATCTGATCTATCAGCTCGTTGAGGTTGTTACGGTTGTAGCGCACCACGTGCAGTACCGGACCGAAGACCTCTTTTTTCAGCTCGTCGAAGCTTGCCAGCTCAATCAGCGTTGGCGGCACGAAGGTGCCTGTCTGCCACTCGCGGGCATCTTCGCTGTTCTCGCGCACCGCCTGGAACACCGGACGGCCTTTGGCACGCATGGTCTGAATGTGGTTTTCGATGTTGGCTTTGGCTTCCGCGTCGATCACCGGCCCGATGTCGGTGGTGAGACGGCCCGGGTTGCCCATGCGGCATTCCGCCATCGCACCGCGCAGCATCTTCAGCGTGTGGTCAGCCACGTCATCCTGTAAGCACAGTACGCGCAGGGCGGAACAGCGTTGGCCCGCGCTGTCGAAAGCAGAGGCCAGCACGTCAACGACGACCTGCTCGGTGAGCGCGGAGGAGTCCACGATCATGGCGTTCATGCCGCCGGTTTCAGCGATCAGCGGGGTAGGACGGCCCTGCGCATCCAGACGGGTGGCGATGTTGCGTTGTAGCAGGGAGGCCACTTCGGTAGAACCGGTAAACATCACGCCGCGTACGCGGTTATCGGAGGTCAGTTTGGCCCCGACCGTTTCACCGCGCCCTGGCAGCAGCTGCACCACGCCCGCCGGTACGCCCGCTTCCAGCAGAATGCTAATGCCCTGGGCGGCAATCAGCGGGGTCTGCTCTGCCGGTTTCGCCAGAACGCTGTTGCCTGCGGCCAGCGCCGCGGCAATCTGGCCGGTGAAGATCGCCAGCGGGAAGTTCCACGGGCTGATACACACCACCGGGCCGAGCGGACGGTGGGTTTCGTTGTCGAAATCATCGCGCACCTGACCGGCGTAGTAGTGCAGGAAGTCGACCGCCTCGCGCACTTCGGCGATGGCGTTGCTGAAGGTTTTACCCGCTTCACGCACCAGAATGCCGATAAGCTGCTGCATCTGATCTTCCATCAGCACCGCCGCGCGTTCCAGAATGGCGGCACGCTCCTGCGGCGGGGTGGCAAACCAGATTGGCGCGTTGTTCACCGCGCTCTCCAGGGCCTGCTCCACTTCCGTTTCCGTGGCTTCGCGCACGTAGCCGACGATATCCTTCGGCTCTGCCGGGTTGATCACCGGCTGCATTTCACCGTCCTCAACGGACTGCTCAAGGATCGGCCTGGCCTGCCACTTCTGCAATGCGCTGTTAAGCAGGGCGGAAGAGAGCGACGCCAGACGGTGTTCGTTCGCCAGATCCAGACCCGCCGAGTTGACGCGGCCCGCGCCGTACAGCTCGCGCGGCTGGGCAATTTTCGGATGCGGCAGACCAATCTGGCCTTCCTGCGCCGCCATCTTCTCAACGGCCTGTACCGGATCGGCCACCAGTTCGTCCAGCGGCAGGGTGGTATCGGCGATGCGGTTAACGAAGGAGGTGTTCGCCCCGTTCTCCAGCAGACGACGCACCAGGTAGGCCAGCAGGGTCTCGTGGGTACCTACCGGGGCATAGATTCGGCACGGACGGTTCAGCTTGCCGTCGGCCACTTTACCGGTCACTTGCTCGTACAGCGGTTCACCCATGCCGTGCAGGCACTGGAACTCGTACTGGCCCGGATAGTAGTTCTGACCCGCGAGGCTGTAGATCGCCGCCAGGGTGTGGGCGTTGTGGGTGGCGAACTGCGGATAAATCAGGTTCGGCACGCCGAGCAGTTTTTTCGCGCAGGCGAGGTAAGAGACGTCGGTATAGACCTTGCGGGTATAGACCGGATAACCTTCCAGACCTTCCATCTGGGCGCGTTTGATTTCGCTGTCCCAGTAGGCGCCCTTCACCAGACGGATCATCAGGCGGCGACGGCTGCGGCTGGCCAGGTCAATCAGGTAGTCAATGACGAACGGACAGCGTTTCTGGTAGGCCTGGATAACGAAACCAATCCCGTTCCAGCCCGCCAGCTCCGGCTCGAAGCACAGTTTTTCCAGCAGGTCGAGGGAGATCTCCAGACGGTCCGCCTCTTCGGCGTCGATGTTGATGCCGATGTCATACTGGCGCGCCAGCAGGGTCAGGGACTTCAGGCGCGGGTAGAGTTCTTCCATCACCCGGTCGTACTGCGCACGGCTGTAGCGCGGGTGCAGGGCGGAAAGCTTGATAGAGATGCCCGGACCTTCATAAATACCGCGACCGTTGGACGCTTTACCGATGGCGTGGATCGCCTGCTGGTAAGAGACCATGTAGGCCTGCGCGTCGGCGGCGGTCAGCGCCGCTTCACCCAGCATGTCGTAGGAGTAGCGGAAGCCTTTGTCTTCCAGCTTGCGGGCGTTCGCCAGCGCTTCGGCAATGGTTTCCCCGGTGACGAACTGCTCGCCCATCAGGCGCATCGCCATGTCCACACCCTTGCGGATCAGCGGCTCGCCGCTCTTGCCGATGATGCGGTTCAGAGAGCGCGACAGGTTGGCTTCGTTATGGGTGGAGACCAGCTTGCCGGTAAACAGCAGGCCCCAGGTGGCGGCGTTAACGAACAGGGACGGACTGCGGCCAATGTGGGAGTGCCAGTTGCCGTTACTGATTTTGTCGCGGATCAGGGCATCGCGGGTGGCTTTATCCGGAATACGCAGCAGCGCTTCCGCCAGACACATCAGCGCCACGCCTTCCTGCGAGGAGAGGGAGAACTCCTGCAACAGACCCTGCACCATACCGGCGCGTCCGCTGGCGGTTTTCTGGTTACGCAGCTTGTCGGCGAGCTGATACGCGAGGCTGTGCGCCTGAGCGGCAACGGCTTCCGGCAGGCGCGCCTGCTCCAGGAGCATCGGCACGGCGTCGGTTTCGGCACGGCGGTAGGCGCCGGTAATGGCGGCACGGCTGACGGACTGCGGCAGGATCTGCTCGGCAAATTCCAGGAACGGCTGGTGGTTCTCTTCAACGGCCGTCGCGGCCTCTTCGCTTTCGTTCGCTGCACCCGCCAGCAGGGCAGGCAGCTCCGGCAGACCTTCTTCACTCTCCAGTCTTTCCAGATAGTTAAAAATCGCCTGCTTGATTAACCAGTGCGGTGTGCGGTCGATGCGGGTCGCAGCGGTTTTAATCCGTTCGCGGGTAGCGTCATCCAGCTTAACCCCCATGGTGGTCATCCCCATGCCAAAACTCCTGTTGTTCTGTAATAGCGTTCTGTTGATAGCGTGAAATATCCACCATGTTGCAACTTTGTGCAACCGTGTTAAATGTGACCTGGTCTGCAAGCTGGAAAATGAATGGATTGTTAACGATTAGTTAGCTGTGAAAAAGAACGTGCGGCGGTTTCTGAGCCCAGTTTTTATGCGGTGCTTAACACTTTTTAAAGGTGCAACCCGTAAAAGCGTGAGCGAGTGCAACCTATAGGAAAGACGTATAAAACCAGGGATGAAATTCATGTAAATGCAGTGTTAAATCGTTTGTCAGTGGGATGCGTATACGGCAGGATAGCGCGCCCAACGGAAACACATACACACATCACTACGTTCCGGTGATGACATAACAAGGCAACCCGGACGGTTGTCGCTCGACATTTTGGAGAATTTGAATGGCTATTAGCACACCGATGCTGGTGACATTTCTCGTTTATATTTTTGGCATGATCCTGATAGGGTTTTTGGCATGGCGTTCCACTAAAAACTTTGACGACTACATCCTCGGCGGGCGCAGCTTAGGCCCGATGGTCACCGCACTCTCTGCGGGCGCTTCCGACATGAGCGGCTGGCTGCTGATGGGGCTGCCGGGCGCGATTTTCATCTCCGGTATCTCCGAAAGCTGGATCGCCATCGGCCTGACCGTTGGCGCGTGGATTAACTGGAAGCTGGTGGCAGGCCGTCTGCGCGTGCACACCGAAGCCAACAACAACGCCCTGACGCTGCCGGACTACTTCACCGGACGCTTTGAAGATAACAGCCGTATCCTGCGCATTATCTCCGCGGTGGTGATCCTGCTGTTCTTCACCATCTACTGTGCCTCCGGCATCGTGGCGGGCGCGCGCCTGTTCGAAAGCACCTTCGGCATGAGCTATGAAACCGCCCTGTGGGCCGGCGCCGCAGCAACCATCCTCTATACCTTCGTGGGCGGATTCCTGGCGGTAAGCTGGACCGATACCGTGCAGGCGAGCCTGATGATCTTCGCCCTGATCCTGACTCCGGTGATTGTCATTTTCACCGTCGGCGGCTTTGGCGAATCGCTGGAAGTGATCAAGCAGAAGAGCATCGAAAACGTCGATATGCTGAAAGGGTTGAACTTCGTCGCCATCGTCTCTCTGATGGGCTGGGGCCTGGGCTACTTCGGCCAGCCGCACATTCTGGCGCGCTTCATGGCGGCGGATTCTCACCACACCATCGTTCACGCGCGTCGCATCAGCATGACGTGGATGATCCTGTGTCTGGCGGGGGCGTGTGCGGTCGGCTTCTTCGGTATCGCGTACTTCAACAACAACCCGGCGCAGGCGGGCGCGGTGAACCAGAACGCCGAGCGCGTATTCATCGAGCTGGCGCAGATCCTGTTCAACCCGTGGATTGCCGGTATTCTGCTCTCCGCGATCCTCGCGGCGGTGATGTCCACCCTGAGCTGTCAGCTGCTGGTGTGCTCCAGCGCCATCACCGAAGACCTCTACAAAGCGTTCCTGCGTAAGGGCGCGAGCCAGAAAGAGCTGGTGTGGGTAGGGCGCTTTATGGTGCTGGTGGTTGCGCTGGTGGCGATTGCGCTGGCGGCAAACCCGGAAAACCGCGTCCTGGGGCTGGTGAGCTACGCCTGGGCGGGCTTCGGTGCGGCATTTGGTCCGGTGGTGCTGTTCTCTGTACTGTGGTCACGCATGACCCGCAACGGCGCGCTGGCGGGGATGATTATCGGTGCGGTAACCGTTATCGTCTGGAAACAGTTCGCGTGGCTGGGCCTGTACGAAATCATTCCGGGCTTCATCTTCGGCAGCCTCGGTATCGTGGTGTTTAGCCTGCTGGGTAAAGCGCCGTCTGCGTCTATGCAGAAACGCTTTGCGGAGGCGGACGCGCACTATCACTCAGCGCCGCCGTCTAAGCTCCAGGCTGAGTAATTTACCCCTCATCCTAACCCTCTCCCCGGTGGGGAGAGGGGATAGTCCTTTCACCTATGTGAGTCTTCATCAATGAGAATTAAAACAGGGTTAATGGTGGCAGCATTCGTGATGCTGGCGGGCTGTAGCGCACCCGCACAGCACGCGGCGGTGGAAACCTGCAAAGCAGAAAATCAGATGCAGCAGACCACGCTTTATTTCGGCTTAAACCGTCCTGCCGGGGCGCAAATCACAGGCAACGAATGGCAGCAGTTTGTCGACCAGGACGTGACGCCACGCTTTCGCGATGGTTTAACGGTATTTGATGCGCGCGGTCAGTGGCTGGGGAATGATGGAAAAGTGGCGCGCGAGCCGAGCAAGGCATTGATGCTGATCCACGGTAAAGATGCGCAGAGCGAGAAGAACATCGAAGCGTTGCGCGGAATTTATAAATCACGCTTCGCGCAGGAGTCGGTGATGCGGGTCGACCAGCCGGTGTGCGTGCAGTTTTAATGAAAACGGCGGGATAACCCGCCGTTGTTGTATCGTAGGCCCGTGCAAGCGAAGCGCCGCCGGGCACAAAACTTACAGCACCAACCCCGCAAAGCTTGCCGACAGCAGGCTTACCAGCGTTGCCCCGTATACAAGGCGTAAACCAAACCGCGACACCACGTTACCCTGTTGCTCATTCAGACCTTTTATTGCCCCCGCCACAATGCCAATGGAAGCGAAGTTAGCGAACGACACCAGGAACACGGACAAAATCCCCAGCCCGCGCGGTGACATTTGATGGGCTATTTTTTGCAGCTCGATCATCGCCACAAATTCATTCGCCACCAGTTTAGTTGCCATAATGCTCCCCGCGCTTAAGGCATCGCTCAGCGGAATACCAATAAGCCACGCCAGCGGATAAAACACATAACCCAGAATCTGCTGGAAGCTCATGCCAAATATGCCGGAGAAGAGGGCGTTAATGGCGCTAATAAGGGCGATAAAGCCAATCAGCATCGCCAGAATAATCATCGCCACCTTAAAACCGGCCAGAATATACTCGCCCAGCATTTCAAAGAAGCTCTGGGATTCGTGCAGTTTTTCCAGCCTGATATCCGGCTCCGCTTCCGGGCGGGCCGGGTTAATGACCGAAAGAATAATAAAGGTGCTGAACATGTTCAGGATCAGCGCCGCGACGACAAACCTGGCGTCGAGCATAGTCATATAGGCCCCGACAATCGACAGCGAAACCGTCGACATGGCCGTGGCAGCCATCGTAAACAGACGACGCGAGGAGAGATCGCCCAGCACGCCTTTGTAGGCAATGAAGTTTTCAGACTGACCGAGGATCAGCGAACTCACCGCGTTAAAGGATTCCAGCTTGCCCATGCCGTTCAGTTTTGACAGCAGCGTCCCGATCACCCGAATAAAGATCGGCAGAATACGCCAGTGCTGAAGAATACCAATCAGCGCCGAGATAAAAATAATGGGGCAGAGCACGCCAAGGAAAATGAACGCCAGCCCTTTTTCACCCATCCCGCCAAAGACAAAATTCGTCCCTTCGGCAGCGAATTTAAGCAGCGACTCAAAGAAACCGGAAACGTATTTAATAATAAACAGGCCGCTTTCTGCGTGGAGGAAAAAGAACGCCAGCGCGATTTCGATCACGATCAGCTGTAAAACGAAACGAATACGAATTTTTCGGCGGTCGAAACTCACCAGCCAGGCGAGCGCAAGAATAATCACCAGCGCCAGCAGGAAATGGACAATTTTAAACATGGCTTATTTTCAGTTGGTTTTCGAGGCGGACATTTAGCCACAGCCCCGGTTAACCGTAAATGGGCATTTTCGTTATACCTTATAAACGTAACGGTTACTCAGGCAATTATTACTCCGCAATGCGTTTACATCTGGTCATCAAAACGCAACACATTTCGCTTGTTTTTCTTGTTGCCGTAATGATAATCACTATCACAAGAATTTACTTTTCTTTGCATCAGTTGACCGCGATAAACATTTAAGGTGTCGGCATGTTTGTTCCTTTTCTCATTATGTTACGTGAAGGCCTTGAAGCGGCCCTGATTGTTAGCCTTATCGCCAGTTATCTGAAGCGTACCCAGCGCGGACGCTGGATTGGCGTCATGTGGGTTGGGGTTTTCCTTGCTGCGGCGCTCTGCCTGGGCCTCGGTATCCTCATCAACGAAACCACCGGGGAGTTCCCGCAGAAAGAGCAGGAGCTGTTTGAAGGGATCGTCGCCGTGATTGCGGTGGTGATCCTCACCTGGATGGTGTTCTGGATGCGCAAGGTCTCCCGTAACGTGAAGGTACAGCTTGAGCAGGCGGTGGATAACGCCCTGCAAAAAGGCAACCACCACGGCTGGGCGCTGATCATGATGGTCTTTTTCGCCGTGGCGCGTGAAGGCCTGGAGTCTGTGTTCTTCCTGCTCGCGGCTTTTCAGCAGGACGTGGGCATCTGGCCCCCACTGGGCGCGGTGCTCGGGCTGGCCACGGCGGTTGTGCTTGGCTTCCTGCTCTACTGGGGCGGCATTCGTCTTAACCTGGGGGTGTTCTTCAAGTGGACCAGCCTGTTTATTCTGCTGGTGGCCGCAGGGCTGGCGGCAGGGGCGATCCGCGCCTTCCACGAAGCGGGTCTGTGGAACCACTTCCAGGACGTGGCGTTCGATCTCAGCAACGTCCTGTCGACCCATTCACTGACCGGTACCCTGCTCGAAGGGATCTTCGGCTACCAGGAAACGCCGAGCGTCAGCGAAGTGGCGATGTACTTTATCTATCTGGTTCCGGCGCTGATCCTGTTCGCTATGCCGCCGCGTACCGGCTCGCAGACGTCGCGCGTAGCGCCGTAAGTGCTGTTTTAGTTACAACATACTTTTAAAGGGAAGAGTCATGGCCATTCAGTTCCGTCGTAGTGCGTTATGCGCAGGCATTGCCGCGCTGTTCGTGTCTGCCTTCACCGCTCAGGCGGCAGATATTCCGCAGGTAAAAGTCACCGTCAACGATAAACAGTGCGAGCCGATGACCATCACGGTTAACAGCGGTAAAACGCAGTTTATTATTCAGAACCACAGCCAGAAGGCGCTGGAGTGGGAAATTCTGAAAGGCGTGATGGTGGTGGAAGAGCGCGAGAATATCGCGCCGGGCTTCAGCCAGAAGATGACCGCAAATCTTCAGCCCGGGGAATATGACATGACCTGCGGCCTGCTGACTAACCCGAAAGGTAAGCTGATCGTCAAAGGCGCAGCGACGGCGGATGCGGCCAAAGGCACGGCGCTGCTGAGCCTCGGCGACGCCATTACCGCCTATAAAGCCTACGTCACCAAAGAGACAGCGGACCTGGTGGCAGGCACCAAAGCCTTTACCGACGCGGTGAAAGCGGGCGACATCGAAAAAGCGAAATCCCTGTATGCGCCTACCCGTCAGCACTACGAGCGCATTGAGCCGATTGCCGAACTGTTCTCTGACCTCGATGGCAGCATTGACGCCCGTGAAGACGACTACGAGCAGAAGGCCGCCGATCCGAAATTCACCGGCTTCCACCGTCTGGAAAAAGCCCTGTTTGGCGATAACTCCACCAGTGGGATGGAGAAATACGCCGAGCAGCTCAACAGCGACGTGCTGGAGCTGCAAAAACGCATCAGCGAGCTGGCATTCCCACCGTCGAAAGTGGTGGGTGGCGCAGCGGGCCTGATTGAAGAAGTGGCCGCCAGCAAAATCAGCGGTGAAGAAGATCGTTACAGCCACACCGACCTGTGGGACTTCCAGGCGAACGTCGACGGCGCACAGAAAATTGTCGATCTGCTGCGGCCTCAGCTGCAAAAAGAGAACGGCGAGCTGCTGGCGAAAGTGGATGCCAACTTTAAGAAAGTTGACGCTATCTTGGCGAAATACCGCACCAAAGACGGGTTCGAAACCTACGACAAGCTGACCGATGCTGACCGTAACGCGCTGAAAGGCCCGATAACCACCCTGGCGGAAGATCTCTCCCTGCTGCGTGGCGTACTGGGTCTGGATTAAGCGATGAACAAGCATGACGAATACGACGTGGCGGAACCTTCCCGACGTCGGTTGTTAAAAGGGGTAGGGGCGCTGGGCGGCGCGTTTGCCCTGGCGGGAGGCTGTCCGGTGGCGCATGCGGCAAAACCGCAAAGCGCCCCTGGCACGCTCTCCCCGGATGCGCGTATGGAAACGCAGCCGTTTTATGGTGAGCACCAGGCGGGGATCCTGACGCCGCAGCAGGCCTCGATGATGCTGGTGGCTTTCGATTCGCTGGCGAGTGATAAAGCCGACCTTGAGCGTCTGTTCAGGCTGTTGACCACGCGTATTGCCTTCCTCACCGCCGGCGGTCCCGCACCGGAAACACCGAATCCGCGCCTGCCGCCGATGGATTCCGGCATCCTCGGCGCGTTTATCGCTCCCGATAATCTGACCATCACCGTGTCGGTGGGGGAATCGCTGTTTGATGATCGCTACGGACTGGCGAAGCAGAAGCCGAAAGCGCTGCAAAAAATGACGCGATTCCCGAATGATTCTCTTGACGCGGCGCTGTGCCACGGCGATCTGCTGTTGCAGATCTGCGCTAATACCCAGGATACGGTGATCCATGCCCTGCGCGATATTATCAAGCACACCCCGGATCTGCTGAGCGTGCGCTGGAAGCGGGAAGGTTTTATCTCTGACCACGCCGCGCGCAGTAAAGGGAAAGAGACGCCGGTCAACCTGCTGGGCTTCAAAGACGGCACCGCCAACCCGGACAGCAGCAATACCGCGTTGATGAAGAACGTGGTATGGGTGACGGCGGATCAGGGCGAACCGGCTTGGGCGGTCGGAGGCACCTATCAGGCGGTGCGTATCATTCAGTTCCACGTGGAGTTCTGGGACCGCACGCCGCTGAAAGAGCAGCAAACTATCTTCGGTCGCGATAAGCAAACCGGCGCACCGCTCGGCATGAAGCACGAGCACGATGAACCCAACTACGCCCGCGATCCGAACGGGGATGTCATCGCGCTGGACAGCCATATTCGCCTCGCCAATCCTCGCACCAAAGAGACGCAATCCAGCCTCATGATGCGCAGGGGCTACAGCTACTCGCTGGGGGTGACCAACTCCGGTCAGCTTGATATGGGACTGCTGTTTGTCTGCTATCAGCACGATCTGGAGAAGGGATTCCTCACCGTGCAGAAGCGGCTCAACGGCGAAGCGCTGGAGGAATATATTAAGCCCATCGGCGGCGGCTATTTCTTTGCCCTGCCCGGCGCGCGTAACGCGAACGCCTGGCTCGCTCAGGGTCTGATAGAAGCCTGATAATCGTCCCTGCGACAGTTCGCGGGGACATTATTTTTTCGAAGGACTATCTTATTGTTATATTTCTGTAATATTTCTATATAAGACTGATTTTCCATGTAGGGG
The DNA here is from genome assembly GCF_019056635.1 of Enterobacter cloacae complex sp. ECL72. Classification (NCBI taxonomy): domain Bacteria; kingdom Pseudomonadati; phylum Pseudomonadota; class Gammaproteobacteria; order Enterobacterales; family Enterobacteriaceae; genus Enterobacter; species Enterobacter cloacae complex sp. ECL72. Next base: position 1,196,318 of record NZ_CP077659.1, read on the forward strand.
CAGTCCTAAAAGTTGCATTCAGGTAAAATAAATGTTGCATTTATGATAATTCCTGATGTACTTAAGAGAAGACAGCGGTAGTTCCCGGCAGTGATGCTAACTCACTATGGAGATCGCGAATGGTTGCGTCCTGTACTGGACAAGGTAAACACATCAACCGCAGTACCCGGCGCGGAGGCTCAGACTCCGGCAGCGATTTCTTCACCACCAAATTCTCTCCTTCACCTCAAGAACCTTTTTCTACCGACGTGCATAACGGTGCGCGTAGCCGTTGTATATCGTCATCCGGTAATGCAAGCAATGGCTTACAAGGAAGCCAACCCTCTGATGTTCGTGCGCATAATCGTGCCGATGCTGGCGCGTGTGATGAATACCAACAACTCAAGGTGCTATCCATGGGAAGACAGAAAGCAGTGATCAAAGCTCGTCGTGAAGCAAAACGTGTGCTGAGACGGGATTCACGTAGCCATAAGCAGCGTGAAGAAGAATCGGTCACCTCGCTTGTGCAGATGAGCGGCGTAGAATCCATTGGCATGGCGCGGGACAGCCGCGATGCATCGCCAATTGTGGCGCGGAATGAAGCTCAGGCGCACTACCTGAATGCTATCGAGAGTAAACAGCTCATCTTTGCAACCGGGGAAGCCGGATGCGGGAAAACCTGGATCAGCGCCGCCAAAGCGGCGGAGGCGCTGATTCATAAGGACGTGGAAAGGATCATCGTTACCCGTCCGGTACTGCAAGCGGATGAAGATCTGGGCTTCCTGCCCGGCGATATTTCCGAGAAGTTTGCCCCGTACTTCAGGCCCGTCTATGACGTGCTGGTGAAGCGGTTGGGCGCTTCCTTTATGCAGTACTGCCTGCGACCAGAGATTGGCAAGGTGGAAATCGCGCCGTTCGCCTATATGCGCGGACGTACATTTGAAAATGCGGTCGTTATTCTTGACGAGGCTCAGAATGTGACCGCTGCGCAAATGAAGATGTTTTTAACGCGCCTCGGGGAGAACGTGACGGTTATCGTCAACGGCGATATTACCCAGTGTGACCTGCCGTCGGGCGTGAAGTCCGGCCTGAGCGATGCCATGTCACGTTTTGAGGAAGATGAGATGATAGGGGTGGTCCGCTTCACAAAAGAGGACTGCGTCCGCTCAGCGCTGTGCCAACGAACGCTGGAAGTGTACTCCGACTAAGATCATTTCACATTTTAAGTCATTTCTTCCCGGCGTTATGCCGGGAAGCTTCCTTTATTCCCTCTGCACGCGTGGCTTTTTTAAATCATATTTATTTCCTATAGCATTCAACAGGATTTACGCCCCGTTTTGCGGTAATAATAATATTACTGTTAATTTGCTGCGAACGCTTTTTATACAGGTCACGAAAATGTGATATGTATTTATAATACCCACAAAATATCTATGAATATAATGATCATGCTAATTATTGGTTTAAAATTAAACGTGAATGTTGTCACAGAACATGACTAAGCAGTAAAAATTAAGTTGGTGTCTTTTGGGTAATTATCTATGTTTCGTACTTGTTCAGACAAAATTCTAAAAAGAAACTCGCCAGGGGATCGTTTCCTCTGGAACATCACGCTAAGGGTCATACATGAACGAACTGGTTAGTGCAATTAATGGTGTTATCTGGAGCCCGGCGTTAATATTTTTATGTCTGGGTGTCGGCCTCTATTTCTCGCTGCGTAGTCGCTTTCTGCAATTACGGCATATAAAACTTATGATTACCCTGATGTTTCAGGGGCGTCCTACCGAGGCAGGCGTGTCGTCGTTTCAGGCGCTGACGATGACGCTGGCGGGCCGCGTGGGGACAGGGAATATTGCCGGTGTAGCGACCGCCATTACCTTTGGTGGACCCGGTGCGCTTTTCTGGATGTGGATAGTGGCATTTTTGGGGGCAAGCTCTGCTTTTGTCGAATCCACGTTAGGTCAGGTTTATAAAGAGAAAATTAACGGCGAATATCGTGGTGGTCCTGCCTTTTATATTGAGAAAGGGTTAGGCGTGAAGTGGTACGCATGGTTATTTGCCATCGTAACGATTTTCTCCTGCGGATTATTACTGCCAGGTGTGCAGGCAAACTCTATTGGTGCGAGCCTGGATATTGCCTTTGGTCTGAGCCCAAATGTCACGGCGGCGTTACTTGCTGTGCTGTTGAGTTTTATTATTTTTGGCGGCGTAAAAAGGATTGCCAGCTTTAGCAGCATGGTGGTTCCGTTTATGGCGCTCGGCTATATTATTGTCGCGTGCGTGATTATCGCTATCAATATTGATCAGCTTCCTTCAGTTATATTGCTGATCTGGAAAAGTGCTTTTGGCCTTGAAGCTGGGTTTGGCGCTATTCTGGGCCAGGCCATCATGTGGGGCGTGAAGCGTGGCGTCTATTCCAACGAGGCGGCGCAGGGTACCGGGCCACATGCCTCCTCGGCGGCGGCCGTAAGCCATCCGGTGAAACAGGGGCTGGTTCAGGCGTTCTCCGTGTACATCGACACGCTGTTTGTCTGCTCCGCGACCGGGTTTATGCTGTTGATCACCGGGCTGTATAACGTGCAGGGCGTCGACGGCGCAGCGCTCTATACCGGAATAGCAGGCGTGGCCGCAGGACCGGGATATGTCCAGACGGCAATGGAAAGTATGATGCCGGGCTTCGGTAATTACTTTGTTGCCATCGCGCTGTTCTTCTTTGCCTTCACCACGATCATTGCTTACTACTACATCGCTGAAACGAATATCGCCTACATCAACCGTAAGATTCATCGCCCGTGGCTGACGTTCCTGCTCAAGCTGTGTCTGATGGCTTCGACGGTATATGGCACGGTACGCACCGCGGATCTGGCCTGGGGATTAGGGGATATCGGCGTAGGGCTGATGGCATGGCTCAACATTATTGCCATCGTTCTGTTGCATAAAAAAGCGTTTGCCAGCCTGAAGGATTATGAAATCCAGAATGCACAGGGGTTGGATCCACACTTTGACCCGGTTCGGCTGGGGATTAAAAATGCGGATTACTGGCTGGAGGAGCGTAAGGATGAAGCGGGTTTGAATATTGGCCAGAGACTTGCTCCCGAGGGAAAGCAACCGGCTGGAAAGCTGAATAGCTGAGGAATGGTTGAGACAGGCCCGTGCTTTTGTACGGGCTTTTTTTTGTAGGTGAGGCAGCTCGTGTCGCACCGGGGGGGATTGACTCGCTTCGCTCGCCCTGCGGGCAGCCTGTTCGCTATGCTCTCAGTCTGTCCAACTGGCTGCCGCCAGTTGTCGAACCCCGGTCGGGGTTCTCATCCCCCCCAAAGGCGTGCAACATGCGAAAAAAAAAGCCCGCATTTTCATGCGAGCTCTTCTTCAAATATGGCGGTGAGGGGGGGATTCGAACCCCCGATACGTTGCCGTATACACACTTTCCAGGCGTGCTCCTTCAGCCACTCGGACACCTCACCATATTGTTTTGCTGCCTGACCGCTTGGGGGGCAACGGGGCGCTACTATAGGGAGTTGCGCTAAAACGGTCAAGCAGATTTTCAGCATTCGTGCTTGTTCGGTTAAGCCTTAATCAGCTTATGTCGCAGCGCGCAGGATTAACGCTGCGAATCGAGCACTTCGCTATTTTTCACCACGTCCTGCGCTTTGCTGTAGCTTTCGATCAGCAGCTGGTAGGCCGGGAAGATGTGTGTGTACACCTCAGCCCATTCACCCGCATCTTCACGGTTCCACGTGCGCTGAATTTCGGAAGCAACAGCAGCCGTGTCCATCGGCACCACGCCTGCCTGCACCACGCGCGCCAGGGTGATCTCCTGCGCCATTTTGCTGTAGGTGCCGGAGGCATCAATCACCGCAAACACTTTATATCCGTCCGCCACCGCGCTGATGGACGGGAAGGCCATGCAGACGCTGGTGATCGTCCCCGCGATAATCAGCGTTTTGCGCCCGGTGGCTTTCACCGCCGCCACGAACTCCGGGTTATCCCAGGCGTTGATCTCACCCTTGCGTGCCACATACTGTGCGTGCGGCGCGTTGGCGTGGATCTCCGGGATAAGCGGGCCGTTCGGTCCCTGTGGAACCGACGCCGTGGTGATCACCGGGATCTTCGCCAGCGAGGCGATTTTTGCCAGCGCTGCTGCACGGGCGCGCAGCTCAGGCATTGGCATGTCTCCTACGGTCTGGAACAGCCCGCTCTGGTGATCGATAAGCAGCATAACGGCATCGTTTACGTCAATAACGGGACGTGCACCGTTGAAGTTTGCAGGGGTAGACATAATGCGCTCCTTATTACGTTTAGATTTGGCCAAAGCGGCCGGAGTTGAAATCGCGAATAGCCTCGGCAATTTCGGTTTTACTGTTCATCACAAACGGGCCATAGCCCACGATGGGTTCATTCAGCGGCTCCCCGGCCATCAGCAGCACTTTGGCATCGCTGCTGGCTTCGAGATGCAGTTTGTCACCGCTCTGACTCAGCACGACCAGTTGCGCCTCACCGGCAGGCGTGGTGCCGTTCACCGTCACGCTGCCTTCAACGACAACCAGCGCCGTGCTCCAGCCTTCGGGCTGATTGAGCGTCAGATGGCTACCCTGGCGCAGCGCGAGATCCCACACGTTCAGCGGTGAGAAGGTATGCGCCGGGCCGGTTACCTCTCCAAAACGGCCAGCAATCACGCGCAATGTTCCGCTGTTATCCGGCAGGGTGACCACCGGGATATCCGACTGAGTGATGCTCTGGTAGCCAGGCGTCGCCATTTTGTCTTTAGCGGGCAGGTTGACCCACAGCTGCATCATTTTCAGTTCACCGCCTTTCTGCGAAAACGCGCTGGAGTGGAACTCCTCGTGCAAAATGCCTGCGCCTGCCGTCATCCACTGCACATCGCCTGGGCCAATAACGCCGCCTCTGCCAGTGGAATCACGGTGCTCCACTTCGCCTGAGTAGACGATGGTCACCGTTTCAAAACCGCGATGAGGATGCTCGCCCACGCCGCGTTTCGCGCCGTCCGCCGGGAAGGTATGCGGTCCGGCGTAGTCCAGCAGCAGGAACGGGCTCAGGGGCTCGCCGTGCGTCTGGTAAGAAAACATCGAACGAACCGGAAAACCGTCACCGACCCAGTGCGGACGAGGTGCGGTATACACGCCTGTTACGTTTTTCATGATTAACTCCTGATGTCCTGTTGATGGAATTAGCTTATATTCAGGGCTAATATCCCGGTAGATAGCAAAAATGACATTCACTGTTCCTTAAATGGAACAATGGAGGCGTATGCAGGATCTCAATGATTTCGTATGGTTTGTGAAGGTGGTGGAGCATGGCGGCTTTGCGGCGGCGGGGCGGGCGCTCGATCAGCCTAAGTCGAAACTGAGCCGTCGGATTGCGCAGCTGGAAGAACGCCTGGGCGTTCGGTTGATACAACGTACCACGCGGCAGTTTGCGGTGACGGAGGTGGGGCAGACATTCTATCAGCACTGTAAAGCCATGCTGGTGGAAGCTGAAGCTGCGGAGGAGGCGGTGGCTGCTTTACAGGCTGAGCCGCGCGGTATGGTCCGGATCACCTGTCCTGTCACCTTGCTGCACGTTCACGTGGGGCCCATGCTGGCACGGTTTATGGCGCGCTATCCAGGGATCAACCTCCAGCTTGAAGCCACCAACCGCCGGGTCGATCTGGTGGCGGAGGGGGTGGATGTGGCGATCCGCGTTCGTCCGCGCCCGTTTGATGACAGCGATCTGGTATTAAGGGTGCTGGCGGACAGGGGGCACTGTCTGGTTGCCGGGCCGGCACTGATTGAACGGATGGGCAACCCGGCGATGCCCTCTGAACTCAGCGAGTGGCCGGGGTTAAGTATGGGGGCGGGCAAGCACCTGCATAAGTGGGAATTGAGCGGGCCGGAGGGCGCAAAGGCAGAAATTCACTTCACGCCGCGCCTGGTGACTACCGACATGCTGGCGCTGCGGGAGGCGGCGATGGCGGGCGTGGGCGTGGTACAGCTGCCCATTTTGATGGTGAAGGATCAGCTGGCTTCAGGTGAACTTGTTCGGGTGCTGAATGCCTGGGAACCCAGACGGGAAGTGATCCACGCGGTGTATCCATCCCGGCGCGGCCTGCTGCCATCGGTCAGGACGCTGGTGGATTTTCTGACTGAAGAGTATGCAAAGATGGTTGAGGACTAGCTTTTTGTAGGTCGGGTAAGCGTAGCGCCACCCGACACAATTACCGCAGAGGCTGCAAAGTTCGAATCCCCCACAGGCGTGCAACATGCGAAAAAAAAGCCCGCATTTTCATGCAAGCTCTTCTTGAAATATGGCGGTGAGGGGGGGATTCGAACCCCCGATACGTTGCCGTATACACACTTTCCAGGCGTGCTCCTTCAGCCACTCGGACACCTCACCATATTGTCATCCCGTTGTTGTCGGGACGGGCGCTAATGTAAGGAAAAGCCGTACTGCCGTCAACCCACTTTTTCAGTAATTTAGCGTGTTTAGACAAACTTCAGGCAACCTGATTCCGAAATGTGCGAAATGCGCCTCTTTTATCAGCAACGCGGTTTAGCGATAAATTTGTTATGCTGGCAAGCCAGTTGAAAATGAAAATAAAACAGCGCAATAAAAGGCAATGACTATGGATATTATCTTCTATCACCCCACTTTTGATACGGCTTACTGGATTAACGCGCTCACGGCGGCACTGCCTGGCGCACGCGTTCGCGAATGGAAACAGGGCGATAATGAACATGCCGACTACGCGCTGGTCTGGCATCCCCCGGTCGAAATGCTTCAGGGACGCCGTTTGAAGGCGGTGTTTGCTCTTGGTGCGGGTGTGGATTCCATTCTCAGTAAGCTGAAGGCACACCCTGAAATGCTGCCGGAGGATATTCCCCTGTTTCGTCTGGAAGATACCGGTATGGGGCAGCAGATGCAGGAATATGCCGTGAGCCAGGTGCTGCACTGGTTCCGCCGCTTCGACGATTATCAAGCGTTTAAACAGCAATCCCACTGGGAACCGCTTCCGGATTATCAGCATGAAGATTTCACCATCGGCATCCTCGGCGCGGGTGTACTGGGTTCGAAAGTCGCCGAAGCGCTCGCGCCGTGGGGCTTCCCACTGCGCTGCTGGAGCCGGAGCCGTAAGGATTATCCAGGCGTCGAGAGCTTTGCCGGAACGGACGAACTCCCGGCGTTCCTGAAAGGGACTCGCGTCCTCATTAACCTGCTGCCGAATACGGCGGAAACGGTCGGCATTATCAATGGCACGCTCCTCAACCAGTTGGCAGAAGACAGCTACTTAATGAACCTGGCGCGCGGGGTACACGTTGTGGAAGACGATCTGCTGAAAGCGCTGGATAGCGGTAAACTGAAAGGCGCAATGCTGGATGTCTATAGCCGCGAACCGCTGCCGACAGACAGCCCGCTCTGGGCACATCCGCGCGTGGCGATGACGCCTCATATTGCGGCCGTGACGCGACCGGCGGAGGCCGTGGCGTACATCTCGCATACCATCAGCGAAATAGAGAAGGGCAACGCGGTGACCGGACAGGTCGACAGACAGCGAGGCTACTGAGAGAAACCCGGCGTTCGCCGGGTTTTTGCTAATATTCGCCGCTGATAACTGCTATCCTTTGGAAAAACCGCAGAGGAGAGAAAGATGTATCCCGTTGACCTGCATATGCACACCGTCGCCAGTACCCACGCTTACAGTAACCTCCATGATTATATCGCTCAGGCGAAGCTGAAAGGCATTAAACTGTTTGCGATAACCGATCACGGTCCGGATATGGCGGATGCGCCGCACTACTGGCATTTTGTGAATATGCGTATCTGGCCACGCCTGGTGGACGGTATCGGGATACTGCGCGGCATCGAAGCGAACATCAAAAATACTGACGGTGAGATTGACTGCACCGGCCCGATGCTGACCTCCTTAGATCTGATCCTCGCCGGCTTCCACGAGCCGGTCTTTGCGCCCCAGGATAAAGAGACCAACACCGCAGCGATGATTGCCACTATTGCCAGCGGCAACGTGCACATTATCAGCCACCCGGGAAATCCGAAATACCCGATTGATATTCAGGCCGTGGCGCAGGCGGCAGCGAAGCACCGCGTGGCGCTGGAGATTAACAACTCCTCCTTTGTTCACTCGCGTAAGGGCAGTGAAGCCAACTGCCGCGAAGTGGCGGCGGCCGTGCGTGACGCGGGCGGCATGGTGGCGCTGGGCTCTGATTCACACACGGCCTTCACGCTGGGTGATTTTAGCGAGTGCCTGAAAATATTGCGGGACGTGAATTTCCCGGAAGAACAGATCCTGAACGTCACGCCGCGTCGTATGCTCGACTTCCTTGAGTCGCGCGGCATGGCGCCGATTGATGAATTTGCCGATCTTTAATTAATAACGGAATAAAAACATGAATGAGTTTTCCATCCTTTGCCGCGTGCTGGGCACCTTATATTACCGCCAGCCGCAGGATCCGCTGCTGGTTCCGCTGTTTACCCTGATTCGTGAAGGTAAACTGGCGCAGAGCTGGCCGCTGGAACAGGATGAGTTGCTGGAACGCTTGCAAAAAAGCTGCGATATGCAGCAGATTTCAACGGATTACAACGCGCTGTTTGTGGGAGAAGAATGTCGCGTGTCGCCGTATCGTTCTGCCTGGCAGGAAGGTACGACCGAAGCGGAAGTTCGGGCGTTTCTGTCAGAACGCGGCATGCCGCTGACGGATATGCCTGCCGATCATATCGGTACCCTGCTGCTGGCGGCCTCCTGGATTGAAGATAATGCAGGTGATGATGAGAACGAGGCGATTGAAACCCTGTTCGAAACGTATTTGCTTCCGTGGGTTGGCACCTTCCTGGGTAAAGTTGAAGCCCACGCCACCTCGCCGTTCTGGAGAACGCTGGCTCCGCTGACGCGTGACGCCATCGCTGCCATGTGGGACGAGCTGGAAGAAGAGAACGAAGAGTGATTTGAATCACAAAAATCCTGCAACGATACATTTCAACTTGCACGTAATGTGCTTCTGATCTCATTTCTATGGTGCGCATCTGCTAAGATGCGCACCATGAACATACTACTTTGTATTGCAATCACGACTGGCATCCTCTCCGGCCTCTGGGGTTGGGTGGCTGTCTCTCTCGGCTTGTTGAGCTGGGCTGGTTTTCTTGGCTGCACGGCCTATTTCGCCTGCCCGCAGGGTGGTCTCAAAGGGCTCTTCATCTCCGGCTGTACTCTGATGAGCGGTGTGATTTGGGCGCTGGTCATTATGAAAGGCAGCGCGCTGGCGCCGCATGTGGAAATCCTGGGGTACGCCATCACCGGCATTGTGGCCTTCCTGATGTGCGTTCAGGCAAAACATCTGCTGTTGTCCTTTGTGCCCGGCACGTTCATGGGTGCCTGCGCGACCTTTGCGGGGCAGGGGGACTGGAAGCTTGTGGTCCCTTCGCTCATGCTGGGATTACTGTTTGGCTACGCCATGAAGAACAGCGGCCTCTGGCTTGCGGCCCGACGCGAGAAGAGCCAGAGCGTTCCTGCGGTAAGTAAATAAAAAAAGGCGAGACGGAAATCTCGCCTTTTTTATGCGCCGCCGATTATGACTCTGGCGGCACCGACATCTCTCGGTATTTCACCAGCACCGCATTACTCACGTCACTTTTATTCTGAAGATCCCACAAGCCGCGATCGATACCGTCATTAATCAGGAAAATCACGCCGGTTTCGATGGCCGACATCAGACACAGCATGACCGGCTCGTTAGAGGTATAGCCAATTTCACCCTCCAGCAGACGCTGGTAATCGATAAAGCGGAACACCCCGGCCTGCACTTCATAAGAGAGAATCGTTTTGCTGGTGGTCACGGAGGATAATATCTCACCCGTGCTCACGTTAACCACGCGCAGGTTGACGGCAATCTGATCCAGCTGATACTGCGTGTCGGCCCCGATGCCAAAGTAACGCGCACCCGCGCCGCCCGATTTCACGTTACTTTCGTAGCCGATAATCGAGCCTTCCACCATGATATTGGCTGCGGTGAGAGACTGTAGCGGCATGCGGTTATTGACGCCAACGGTACCATTCTCCTGCGCGGCACGAATGATTTTTCGTTCGTTAAGCAGGTTTTGCAGCCCCTGACGTTCCAGCGGGATAAACCAGCGAGAATCTTTCAGGGCGGTGACCAGCATCGCGGTGGCGCTCTGCGGTACGGCCGTCGAGAAGTTACTGGCCGGATACGGTTTGAACTGGCCCGTCTCATCCTGAATGTTATAGACCGAGACGAATATCTTCCCGGTAGGGACCGGCAGATGCGTCAGATCCCGGTAGCTCTGGGCACGAGGCATTAGGGTGGGTTTAGCGGCTTCTTTTGGCGGGGCAGTTAAACAACCGCTTAATAAGCACACTGCAACTAAAATAAAAAAGCGCTGCATAATAATTGTCCTTATTTCGGGGTTGTTTAGAAATCAGTTGAACTGGTCTGCAAACCGGAAACCTGGATTGTCGACGTTTTACCGGTTTTTCGGTCTGTCACATTTAGCTGAAGCTGCCCGTCTTTATTGGCAATATCGACGATAAAGTCGTTAGTGACCATCCGGCCGGGTTTTCCGGTATTAATGTTGGTTAATAAGCCACCTAATATTTGCGACTGGATGGCCTGAGTGAAATTATCCAGGGCCGACGGGGTCTCGATACCGAAATCATCGTCATAGCTGGGGTCTTTATAGGAGTTTTGAGCCTGAGCCTGGTTAAGCATAAAGGCTCCGTTATTCGGGTTGCCGCCAAAATTAGGGTTGCGGAACTGGAATGTCATATTTCCGGCCCAGCTCAACGGCGCAATGAGCATTAACGAAATCACTGTGTGTGCGAGACGCATTACAGCCTCCGAAATAGGTGTCGTTGCTAGAACTCATCTTTTGCTAAATCGCCTGTGCTCAAAAGGGCTTTGTTTAACTGTAGGCGGTTAATAGCTTCTTCTGTTTGTGCCAGCGCGAAAGCGACGTTCTGATCGAAGTCTCTTTTCGTTGGGAATAAAAAAGTCTGGTAAATAACGTCCTGATTAGCGGTTATTGTGATCCAGCTTCCCCACCGCGCACTGGGCCGTTCGTTGATGGTTAAGTTACCCGGATAATCGCTTTCCCACTTATCGCTGAAGGCACGATAAAAATCGTGTCCGACAGAGGTGACGGTGTGGTCGGTCAACAGTCCGGGAACTTCCACCTCAACAGCCTGAAGGTTTCCGGCAGCAAGCATAATGCCTGCTGCGGCAATCCAACTTAGGGTGCGTTTCATGCTATTAACGCCTGAGGTTATCGTTTGCCCACGACACCGCCTGCGTGCGATTTTTAACAGCTATCTTTTTGAAAAGATTATAAAGATGCGTCTTAACCGTATTTTCGCTGATAAATAACGAACGGGCGATTTCAATATTTGAAGCACCAATACGCAGTTTGTTCAGGATCTCTTTCTCACGGTGCGTCAAAAGTGCAGATTCTGAACTGTTATAGCGATAATTTCCGGAGTGGGTAATGAGGTAGCTGGCCAGTTTTTGCGAGAAATAACACTCCCCCCGCAATATGCCCTGCAAACCCTCCACGACACGGTTTTCTTCTTCAGTGACGTAAAACACGCCGTTAATATGCGGCCAGCTCTCAATATCGCGGAAAGGATACTCATCAGGCGTATTTAATAACAATACGCGGATATTATTGTTTTTCCTGCTTAAATTATCCTGCCAGTAATGGACCAGTTTTTTATCCGCTTCCATCATATCGAGAAGAATGATGCTGCCAGGAGCGATATCATCAAAAGAACGTTGAATATTATGCAGTTTCCCGTTAAGCGAGAGGCATTGTTTTAAATGCTGCAATAACGCTGTCGCTTGTAGGGAAGGTTTTGTGATCAACAATAATGTATGACCGGGTAAGCTATGGACTTCATTAAACATGATGAAACCCCACGTTATTTATGACACCCGGCAGCTGCCCTCGTATTATTGAAAAAGGCACCAGAAGTACTGACAGGTGTGGCACTGCTGTGTGTAGTTAAAAAACCTTCCTCCAAAGGAGGCGGTAAAATTAAAAACAAATAACGTACTGCTGTTTTCAATCTAGCTATTGCAAACTTTAAAGCAAGTGTTAATCATGTAACAGAATGTAAAATTCGATATTAAGTTGTGTATTTTGCAGGGTAAATAGATTTTAAGATAAGGGGAAAGTTGTACAGGTGTATAAACGTGCATAGATTTTGAAAGTCATACAATATATTATAAAGAATTGAATTATTGAGCTTTTAATTATTGTAAGCCAGCCGGTAAAAAGTATGAACTCAGCTAAAAAGTTAAGACTTCTCTAAGCTGGAAATTTTTCTTAAGAAAACTTGCTTCGTGTCACGCACCGGGCAAAAGACATTGCCATGTTTGTCTGTAGAAGCCGGTACAGGTTGGACAGCCTGTCTCGCTGTTGTCCAGGCGCTCAGACAAGAATTTATTTCTGCATTAGTGGTGTGTCGCGTCGTTTCAGGCGAGATTTACGACTTTGAGGTGAATGAGCATATAAAAATAAGGCACACGGGTGAGATATTAAATATGTTTCGGCAGACATACTCTTTTCCGTAACGCGGCGTTAACAAAACGAATCGCGTTAACGGGTAAAGACATACCTATTTTATAGCCAGGTCCAGGGTGACAGCATGAAAAACAAAATGTTGTTTATGATGTTTACATTACTGGGTGCGCCTGGGTTTGTAATCGCAGGTGATTCAGATTTAGCCAGTTCTGAATATAATTTTGCGATAAATGAATTAAGTAAAGCTTCATACAATCAGGCAGCCATTATTGGTCAACAGGGCTCAGGTAATAATGCTGATGTACGCCAGGGCGGTTCTAAATTGCTGTCCATTATTTCCCAAGAGGGCGGGAATAACCGCGCGCATGTTGATCAGTCAGGGACGTATAACCTTGCTTATATCGATCAGACCGGTAACGGCAACGATGCGAGTATTAAGCAGGGCGCTTTTGGCAACACCGCCATGATTATCCAGAAAGGCTCGGGTAACAGGGCGAATATAACGCAGTATGGTACGCAGAAAACAGCAGTTGTAGTACAGAGACAGTCGCAAATGGCTATTCGCGTTATTCAACGCTAGCGATGTGTGACGCCTTAATCAATCCGATGGGGGTTTACCATGAAACTTTTCAAAGTGGCAGTTATTGCAGCAATCGTAGTTTCTGGCAGTGCTTTCGCAGGTGCGGTACCACAATTTGGCGGCGGCCACGGTGGTGGCTGGGGTGGCGGCAATAACGGCCCTGACTCAACCCTGAGCATTTACCAGTACGGCGGCGGTAACTCCGCGCTTGCTTTGCAGACGGACGCCCGAGATTCTGAATTGACCATTACCCAGCACGGTGGCGGTAACGGCGCAGATGTTGGTCAGGGCTCTGATGACAGTTCTATCGATCTGCTGCAAAAAGGCTTTGGTAACAGCGCCACCATCGACCAGTGGAATAGCAAAGACTCTGTTATCAACGTGAAACAGTTCGGCGGCGGCAACGGCGCGGCGGTAGACCAGACAGCGTCCGGCTCAACGGTGACTGTGCACCAGGTTGGCTTTGGCAACAACGCGACCGCACATCAGTACTGATTCAATTCTGTACCAAAAAACAGGGCATGTGCCCTGTTTTTTTTCGGGAGGATCTCATGAGCACCTTCATTCTCCTTGCTGCGCTTGCCAGCCAGATAACGTTCAGCACCTCACAGCAGGCAAATATGACAACCATTATTCCTCAGGTCACGCTGGCAGACGCCTGCGAATGTCAGGTTGAGGTGTTATCTGTCCGACAGGGGCAAGCGGGACAAAGTACATCGCGGCAGAAAAATACTCTTTTTATACCCGCTAATCAGCCGATTGATTTAACGCGAATCAGTTTAAATATTCGTTCAGGGGATGCGGTAAAAATAATCGTCACCGTTTCCGATGGAAAATCGCTTCATTTATCACAGCAGTGGAACGCACCGGTAAGTACGCTTTAATAATTCATGAAATCAATGATTTAATAAAGTGGCGGCGCTGCACAGGTAAGCTATGCTGATATCAAGAACCCAGTCATCGGGTTGCTTAAATTGATACGTCATAACGGAGCGTTTTTACCCCTCAAGGACGAATTTCATTGAGGAGTACAAATAATGTTCAAATCCGCAGCGTGTATTATTTCTGGTCTGGGACTGATCCTGTCCTCTTTTTTATCTCCGGCTTATTCAGCAACTATAGAAAATGGTGGGGTGATTCATTTTCGTGGCGCGGTGGTCGCTGACCCGTGCGAAGTCACGCCCCGGCATCAGCAGTTTGCGATCTCCTGTCCGGAAAATAACCGTATGAAAACGCATACCATCAGTTATGACGAGGCGCTCCGGGGCCATCATCCTCATTCAGCTCTGGCCGCTGTCAGCATGAAATACCTGAATGAACAGAAAACGCTTGCGGTCGTTCAGGTCGATTACCGATAACCGACGTTTTTTTCACGGCAGTTTTTCTCCTTCTCCCTCTGCGATACACTGATGAAAAAGGCGGGTTGCAGAGGGTGTTTATGAGACCGCAAATCGACGTTATTCATGGCGATATCACGACGGTACACGTTGACGTGATCGTCAACGCAGCCAATTCCTCCCTGATGGGTGGGGGCGGGGTGGACGGTGCCATTCACCGGGCCGCAGGCCCTCAACTCCTTGAAGCATGCAAAACCGTGCGTCAGCAGCAGGGAGAGTGCCCGCCGGGGCATGCTGTTATTACGCTTGCAGGCGATCTCCCGGCCAAAGCGGTGATCCATACCGTTGGACCCGTCTGGCACGGTGGCGACCGCCATGAGGCTGAGATTCTGGAGCAGGCGTATCGGAACTGCCTGCGGCTTGCGGCGGATAACGGGTATAAGACCATGGCGTTCCCCGCCATTAGCACCGGCGTGTACGGTTATCCAAAGGAAGCGGCAGCTACAATCGCCGTGAATACCGTTTATCACTACCTTTCCCTCAAACCCATGCCGGAAAAAGTCATTTTTGTCTGTTTCGATGAGCACACCGCCGACCTGTATCAGCGGATTTTGACCGCGCGCAGCCAGGCATTTTGATGTCTGAAGTGCAAAAACGGCGCCCTGGAGGCGCCGTTTTGTTATCCCGCTTTAACCTGAGGTTTGCCTGAGAACAGGAAACGCAAAAGCGGGATCCGCAGATGGATTTCATACAACACGATGGCAATGCCAACCACAAAGACCAGGCCGGTGAAGAAGCCCAGCGCATTCGAGGCGATATGCGGCGTTATGTACGCCCCGAAAAACAGCGTCAGCGGATGGTGAACCAGGTAGATAAACAGCGAAGCATTAACGAAATAGGTGACGCGACTGGATTTAAAATTCAGCAGACGATGGCCAAGGGCGAACACCACGTTAACCATCCACAGGCCCATCAGCATCGTTATCACGCTCTCTGTCTCATACATCCACGCGTCCCCGCTGCCATAGCGCTGATTGAGAAGATAGGCGGCAAAGGCCAGCGCAGCACCCACCGCACACCAGGGGGAAGGGGTGGTAAACAGCGCTTTAAGCCGAGGATGAATAAATGCCAGCGCCCCAATCAGGAAGAAGGGAATGTAAAACAGGGTCTGCATCACCACGAAATTAAACAGCCCATCGCTCAGAATGGGAGGGTAGACAATGAGCAGGGTACGCCTGACGGCGGCATACGCGACCCCCAGCGCAAGAAACAGCAGAGACAGCTTGCCCAGGGTGATGTTGGCGAAGAAGGTCGAGGATGCGGTGCTCGCACGCTGGCGCAGCTGGCTGAAGATCAACAAACTCACCGTGGTTAGCACCACCAGTACCAGCAGGAACCAGAGGTGGGAAATCAGCTCCCAGACCAGGGTGTTGTATTTCTCATAGAAGGAGAGATTCGGCCAGTTTTCCGCCTTGCCTTTAACATGCTGCAACATGATGAACTGCGGCAGCGTCAGCAGCGGAATGGCCGTCAACATCGGTATGCCCACGCGCTCCACGCGCACTTTCCACCATCGTTTGAGGGGATAGCGCAAGAAGAGCATGTAAGAGAAATAACCGGAAATGACAAAAAACACCTGCATGCGGAAGGCATGGATAAAATCATTAAACAGCGTCAGCCACCAGGAGGGCATCTGGCTGTTCACGTGCCAGGTGTGGCTGGAATAGATCAGTGAAATATGAAAAGGGATCCCCAATAGCATGAGCCATGCGCGGATCGAGTCGAGGAAATATTCACGTTGTACAGGGGTTGTGCTCATATAACTTTGCGCATTCTCAGACTTTTCGCCTTATCCCTAAGGCTCATAATGGTTACATTCGGAGCCAACCCTACACCAAGACCGACACCCTGTCTCCAGGATAAGCACGCAAAGTGAAAAGCGGGTTCTTTCATTTGCTTAATCCATGAGCCAGCGAGCTGAACAAAGCAGTGATAATGTTGTCGGATTGCCTGAGTTTCCATTAAAATGGATCGGATCGATATAAGCACACAAAGGGGGAAGTGCTTACTTATTATGAAACATAAACCACAAATGATGAAAATGCGTTGGTTGGGTGTAGCAGTGCTGTTGTCACTGTATACCTCATCTGCACTGGCCTTTAACATCGATGATGTCGCAAAACAGGCTAAATCGATGGCGGGCAAGAGCTACGAAGCGCCAAAAAGTAACCTGCCCTCCGTTTTCCGCGACATGAAATACGCGGACTATCAGCAGATCCAGTTCAATCACGATAAAGCGTACTGGAACAATATTAAAACCCCGTTCAAGCTTGAATTTTACCACCAGGGTATGTACTTCGACACGCCGGTTGCCATCAACGAAGTGACGGCGACCGCGGTACGCAAAATCAAGTACAGCCCGGATTATTTCAATTTTGGCGATGTGCAACACGATAAAGACACGGTAAAAGACCTCGGCTTCGCAGGCTTCAAGGTGCTTTATCCGATTAACAGCAAAGATAAAAACGACGAAATCGTCAGCATGCTTGGCGCCAGCTACTTCCGCGTGATTGGCGCGGGGCAGGTGTACGGGCTTTCTGCGCGCGGTCTGGCAATTGATACCGCGCTGCCATCAGGTGAAGAATTTCCACGTTTTCGCGAGTTCTGGATCGAACGTCCAAAACCAACCGACAAACGTCTGACAATTTATGCGCTGCTGGACTCCCCTCGTGCGACAGGCGCTTATCGCTTCGTGATCATGCCAGGGCGTGACACGGTGGTTGACGTACAGTCTAAAGTTTACCTGCGCGATAAAGTGGGCAAACTGGGCGTCGCGCCGCTGACCAGCATGTTCCTGTTCGGGCCGAACCAGCCCTCTCCGGCGACCAATTTCCGTCCTGAACTGCATGATTCCAATGGCCTCTCCATTCATGCGGGTAACGGCGAGTGGATCTGGCGTCCGCTGAACAACCCGAAACACCTCGCCGTCAGCAGCTTTGCGATGGAAAACCCGCAGGGCTTTGGTCTGCTGCAACGTGGCCGTCAGTTCTCCCGCTTTGAAGATCTGGATGACCGCTACGATCTGCGTCCAAGCGCCTGGGTTACGCCGAAAGGCGACTGGGGTAAAGGCAAGGTTGAGCTGGTTGAAATTCCAACTAACGATGAAACCAACGATAACATTGTGGCGTACTGGACACCGGATCAGCTGCCGGAAGCCGGTAAAGAGATGAACTTCAAGTATGCGATCACCTTCAGCCGTGACGAAGACAAACTGCACGCACCGGATAACGCGTATGTAATGCAGACGCGTCGTTCGACGGGTGACGTGAAGCAGTCCAACCTGATTCGTCAGCCGGATGGCACGCTGGCATTTATCGTGGACTTCACCGGGCAGGATATGAAAAAACTGGCCCCGGATACTGCCGTGACGGCACAGGCCAGCATTGGCGATAACGGTGAAATCGTTGAGAACGCCGTGCGTTACAACCCGGTCACCAAAGGGTGGCGTTTGACCCTGCGCGTGAAGGTGAAAGATCCGAAACAGACCACTGAAATGCGCGCCGCGCTGGTCAGTAACGATAAGCCGCTGAGTGAAACCTGGAGCTATCAGCTACCTGCCAATGAATAATACATCTGAATATATTGATGCCATGCCGCTGACGGACATTGAAAAAGCGGCACTCCCTGCGAGCGACATCCGCGCGGTTCACACCGCGCTGGATGGTGAACATCGTCACTTTTCCCGTGATGATGATACGCCGCTGGGGTCAGTGAAGGCACGTCTGGAGCAGGCATGGCCGGACTCGCTGGCAGAAGGGCAGCTAATCAAGGATGACGAAGGGCGTGACCAGCTACAGGCGATGCCGAAGGCCACGCGTTCCTCCATGTTCCCCGATCCGTGGCGCACCAACCCGGTGGGCCGCTTCTGGGATCGCCTGCGTGGGCGTGACGTGACGCCGCGCTATCTGTCACGTCTGACCAAAGAACAGCAGGCATCCGAGCAGAAATGGCGTACCGTGGGAACGATTCGTCGTTACATTCTGCTGCTGCTGACGCTGGCGCAGACGGTTGTCGCCACCTGGTACATGAAAACCATTCTGCCGTACCAGGGCTGGGCGTTGATTAACCCTGCTGACATGATTGGCCAGGATATCTGGGTCTCCTTCATGCAGCTGCTGCCGTATATTTTACAGAGCGGCATTCTTCTGCTGTTCGCGGTGCTGTTCTGTTGGGTCTCCGCCGGGTTCTGGACGGCGCTGATGGGCTTCCTGCAACTGCTGATGGGGCGTGACAAATACAGCATTTCCGCGTCGACGGTCGGGGATGAGCCCCTCAATCCTGAGCATCGTACCGCGCTGATCATGCCTATCTGTAACGAAGACGTTGACCGCGTATTCGCCGGGCTGCGTGCTACCTGGGAGTCCGTGAAGGCGACCGGTAACGCGGCGCATTTCGACGTCTATATCCTGAGCGACAGCTACAATCCGGATATCTGCGTGGCGGAGCAAAAAGCCTGGATGGAACTGATTGCCGAGGTGCAGGGCGAAGGGCAGATCTTCTACCGTCGTCGTCGTCGTCGTGTTAAGCGTAAGAGCGGAAACATTGATGACTTCTGTCGTCGCTGGGGTAACCAGTACAGCTACATGGTGGTACTGGATGCAGACTCCGTGATGAGCGGCGACTGCCTGAGCGGGCTGGTCCGTCTGATGGAAGCCAACCCGAACGCGGGAATTATTCAGTCCTCGCCAAAAGCGTCCGGTATGGACACGCTGTATGCGCGCTGCCAGCAGTTTGCGACCCGCGTCTACGGGCCGCTGTTTACTGCCGGTCTGCACTTCTGGCAGCTGGGTGAATCCCACTACTGGGGCCACAACGCCATTATCCGCGTGAAGCCATTCATCGAGCACTGCGCCCTGGCGCCGCTGCCGGGTGAAGGGTCGTTTGCCGGGTCCATTCTGTCGCATGACTTTGTGGAAGCCGCGCTGATGCGTCGTGCAGGGTGGGGAGTCTGGATTGCCTACGATCTGCCTGGCTCGTATGAAGAGCTGCCGCCGAACCTGCTGGATGAGCTCAAACGCGACCGCCGCTGGTGTCACGGTAACCTGATGAACTTCCGCCTGTTCCTGGTGAAAGGGATGCACCCTGTTCACCGTGCGGTGTTCCTGACGGGCGTTATGTCCTATCTGTCTGCGCCGCTGTGGTTTATGTTCCTGGCGCTCTCAACCGCGTTGCAGGTTGTGCATGCCCTGACGGAGCCGCAGTATTTCCTGCAACCGCGCCAGCTGTTCCCGGTGTGGCCGCAGTGGCGTCCGGAGCTTGCGATCGCGCTGTTCGCGTCGACCATGGTGCTGCTGTTCCTGCCTAAGCTGCTCAGTATCATTCTGATCTGGTGCAAAGGTTCGAAGGAGTACGGTGGTTTCTGCCGCGTGACCCTTTCACTGCTGCTGGAAGTGCTGTTCTCGGTCCTGCTGGCGCCGGTGCGTATGCTGTTCCATACGGTGTTTGTGGTGAGCGCGTTCCTGGGATGGGAAGTGGTGTGGAATTCACCGCAGCGTGACGATGACTCTACGCCGTGGAGTGAAGCCTTTATGCGCCACGGCTCTCAGCTGCTGCTGGGCCTGGTGTGGGCCGTTGGTATGGCCTGGCTGGATCTGCGTTTCCTGTTCTGGCTTGCGCCGATTGTGTTCTCGCTGATCCTGTCGCCGTTTGTATCGGTGATCTCCAGCCGTTCCACGGTGGGCCTGCGTACCAAACGCTGGAAGCTGTTCCTGATCCCGGAAGAGTATTCTCCGCCGCAGGTGCTGGTGGATACCGATACCTATCTGGAGCAGAACCGCAAACGCACGCTGGATGATGGCTTTATGCATGCCGTGTTTAACCCGTCATTCAACGCGCTGGCAACCGCGATGGCGACGGCGCGTCACCGCGCCAGCCAGGTGCTGGAGATCGCCCGCGATCGCCACGTTGAGCAGGCGCTGAACGAGACGCCAGAAAAGCTTAACCGCGACCGTCGTCTGGTGTTGTTGAGCGATCCGGTGACGATGGCACGGCTTCACTACCGCGTGTGGTCCTCTCCGGAGAGATACTCTTCGTGGGTGAACTACTACAAGGACGTGAAGCTCAATCCGCTGGCCCTGAAGGCGAAGTAAGTTGTTAAGTAGGGCGGGTAAGCGAAGCGCCACCCGCCAAATAAAATACCGGCATAATCGCCGGTATTTTTTTAGAGGTCAGAAATGAAAGTAATCATTGTCGTCATGATGGCATGCCTGCTCAGCGGTTGCGGCAGCATTATCAGCCGCACCATCCCCGGGCAGGGCCACGGGAATCAGTACTACCCCGGCGTACAGTGGGATGTCCGTGATTCCGCATGGCGCTATCTCACCGTGCTCGATCTGCCGTTTTCGCTGATTTTCGACACGCTACTGCTGCCCATCGATGCCAGCCACGGCCCCTACGAGTAGCGGTGACTTATCGCTCGTCCCATTCGTCCGCTGCGGCCTGACCCTCTTCGGTATCCAGCGGCGGTTCGAGCTGAAACTCACCTTCGTCCCATTCGTGCAGCGTATTTTCTTCCAGCCACTCCTGACGTAACTCAATTTCGTCATAGTCGCCGTCGAATACCGCCTGTGCACCTTCACCACTGAGTATCGGCAGACATTCACCATCTTCACCTTCATCAGCAAAGAATTCGGCCTGCCACATAATATCGCCGTCCTGCAGGACGTATTTTTGGATATTGAGTTGTTGCACGTCAGCATCTTCTTCCTCAACGCCGGGATTATCGGCGAGGAACTCTTCGCGAGCGGCATCAATTGCTTCTTCCAGCGTGGCGTACATGGTCATTGGTGTCTCCCTGTTTTTCGTGAAGGTATTCAGGGAAAGAATAGCTGATTATGTGATTTTGCAAGTATGAATGCGAAAATTAGCCGTCACGATGTGGTCTTATTCGCGCCGGGCGTAGCGCCCGGGATAAGCTGAGCCACGAATAAACGGCGTTGAACAGCACGACGCCTGCCGTCACGATAAAGACCGCCCGGAAACCGAAGCTGGCCGAAATCCCCGCGCCAACCAGCGGTCCGGTGACGTTACCCAGATCGCGAAACGACTGGTTATAACTGAAAATACGACCGGCTATCTGGTTGGTGGAGTTATAGACCAGCAGCGTCTGTACAGCCGGGAGTAGCGCACCATCCGCAGCCCCCAGCAGGAAGCGCAGGACGCCGAGCTGCCACGGAGACTGCACCATCGCCATGGGGATCAGCAGCAGGACGGAGACGATCAGGGCGCAGATCAGGATCTTTTCCGGGCCGATACGGTCTCCCAGCTTGCCGAGCCTCGGCGCGCTCAGTAGCGCCGCCACGCCGGGAACAGAGGCGATTAGGCCGCTGATAAAGGCGATATTACTGACATTTCCCGCCAGGTCGCGTACGTAGAGCGTCAGTATAGGCGCGATTGAACCGGTGGCCACCTGGATAATCATGGTGGTTACAAACAGGCTCAGCACCAGCTTTGGGTTTTTCAGCGAGGCCAGCACATCCCGGGCGTGCAGCATCTCTTTTTTGGCCACGGGCGTGAAATTCTCGCGGATACAGATAAGCGTCACCAGGAAGCAGAGGAACAGCACGCTGGCGGTAATGAAGAATACCGGCCGCAGTCCGTAGTGGTCGGCCAGCAGCCCGCCCGCCAGTGGGCCCAGCAGTGCGCCGCTTACGCCGCCAGTGGATAGCGTGCCCAACGCCCAGCCGCTTTTCTGGCGCGGGATTTGGGTGGCGATCAGGGCGTTGGCGTTAGGGATAAATCCCCCGAGCAGGCCCAGAAGCGCGCGTAGTATCAGGAACTGCCAGACATTCTGCGCCACCCCCATCAGCAGCATAATGATCGCCATGCCGAGCGCGGAGCGCAGCAGCATAATTTTGCGGCCTTTGCGATCCGCCAGCCCACCCCAGAAAGGCGACGCAATGGCGGAGAACAGGAACGTAATGCTGAACACCAGGCCGGACCACATATTCAGGGCGCTATGTCCGGTGACGCCGAGCTGTTCAACGTAGAGGGGCAGGAAGGGCATCACCAGGCTAAAGGCGGCGCCAGTAAGAAAACAACCCAGCCACGCAACCGTCAGGTTACGTTTCCAGTTTATGGGAGCATCTGTGGGGGACATAACTATCCGCATAATGAGGTGCAGGGCACCGTGAACAGTGAGGTAATAAGCCTGCTAATTATGCGCCCGGGGTATGATTGCCGCAATGACGGGGAGCTTTTAAAGCTAAAACAACATGCGGCCCGGAAGGCCGCACGCAGGTTAATACCGGGAAGGGACGCCCTGAGGCCGGGTTTTAAAGCGGCGATGCAGCCACATGTACTGCTCCGGCGCGAGCATAATGCATTTCTCGACAACGCCGTTCATCCAGCGGGCGGTGGTTTCTGCATCAATCAGCGGTGGCGCGAGTTCCGGCTCCAGCATGATGAGCTGATAGCCTGAACCGTCTGGTTTACGGCGCGGCACAAACGGCACGATAGCCGCTTTGGACATCCGCGCCAGCATCCAGGTCCCGGTGGTCGTCGCTGCATCTTCCACCGCAAAGAACGGGACAAACACGCTGGATTGCGGGCCATAGTCATGATCCGGGGCATACCAGACCACTTCACCTGCTTTCAGGGCGCGGATCATCCCTTTCAGGTCTTTGCGATCGATCATGCTTTTATTGGAGCGCATGCGTCCGTTGGTCTGGATCAAATCGATCACCGGATTATCGTTAGAACGATAAACGCCTATACCCGGCGCCTGCATGCCGAACATGCGCGCGCCAATTTCGAGCGTCAGGAAATGAACGCCAATCAGCAGGACGCCAGTCTGGTTGGCCTGAAGAGTATGCACCGGCTCCATGCCGGTCCCGGCCACTTCCGTCCAGCGCGCCATGCGTTTATCCGACCAGAACCAGGCCATACCGGTCTCCATCAGCCCCATGCCGACAGATTCGAAGTTTTTAATCACCATGTCGTGGCGCTCAGATTCACTCATCTGAGGAAAACAAAGCTCAAGGTTACGATACGCGATCCTGGCGCGACGCTTCATAAACTGCTGAGCAATGCGGCCCAGTCCTTTACCCATGCGGAAAATGACGGGATAAGGCAGCTGTACAATTAGCCACAACAAGCCAATGCCTGACCATGTTAACCAATAGCGGGGATGCAAAAGCGCGGCAGTAAATTTCGGTAACTGGGTCATGTCTGTCCTGTGTTCTAACGTCCTGAAAGGATATTGTCTCATTTTTTAAGGCATAGCCAAAATGTCTGTCATCGAAACATGAAAGAATATGCAAATGTTAAGTCTGATTAATCAGGTTGACTGAAATGTAGCGTAAATTGTGTGGATGTAAATTGTCTTTGTTTGCTATATCATGCCGACCGATTTTTATTTCTCAACGATTGCAGGACTTGTACACCATGCCAGTGTTACACAACCGCGTTTCGAATGAGATGTTGAAAGCGCGTATGTTGGCCGAAACCGAACCGCGCACAACGATCTCTTTCTATAAGTATTTCACCATCGATGATCCCCAGGCGACCCGCGATGCGCTTTACCAGGCTTTTACCGCCCTGAACGTGTTTGGTCGCGTCTATCTGGCGCGTGAGGGGATTAACGCGCAGATCAGCGTGCCGGAAAGCAAGGTCAGCGCCTTCCGCGACCTCCTTTACGGGTTTGATCCGGCGCTTAACGGCTTACGCCTGAACATTGCGCTGGATGATGACGGTAAATCATTCTGGGTGCTGCGCATGAAGGTGCGCGAGCGTATTGTGGCGGATGGCATTGACGATCCGAGCTTCAATGCCGCTAATGTGGGGGAGTACCTGAAGGCCGCTGAAGTGAACGCGATGCTCGACGATCCGGATGCGGTGTTCATTGATATGCGTAACCACTACGAATATGAAGTGGGGCACTTCGAGAATGCGATGGAAATTCCTGCCGACACCTTCCGCGAGCAACTGCCAAAAGCCGTTGAGATGATGCAGGAGCATAAAGACAAAAAGATCGTTATGTACTGCACCGGGGGGATCCGCTGTGAAAAAGCCAGCGCCTGGATGAAGCACAACGGGTTTAATAAAGTCTGGCACATTGAGGGTGGGATCATTGAGTATGCCCGTCGCGCCCGTGAGCAGGGTTTACCGGTGCGTTTTATCGGTAAGAACTTTGTGTTTGACGAGCGTATGGGCGAGCGAATTTCAGAGGACGTGATCGCGCACTGCCACCAGTGCGGTACGCCGTGCGATACGCATACCAACTGCAAAAACGACGGATGTCATCTGCTGTTTATTCAGTGCCCTGCATGTGCCGAGAAGTTTAATGGCTGCTGTAGCGAGCTGTGCAGTGAAGAGAGTATCTTGCCTGAAGAAGAGCAACGTCGTCGCCGTGCCGGACGCGAGAACGGGAATAAGATCTTTAATAAATCCCGGGGCCGACTGAATACCAAACTGGGTATTCCGGACCCGGAGTAAAACACTGCCCGGCGGCGCGAAAGCCTGCCGGGCCTGTTTTATGACTTCTGCTGAACGCCTTCCACCGAAATAATCAACTCAACATCCTGCGATGCCGGGCCTAAATCCGTGGTGATATTAAAATCTTTCAGATGAATTTTGCCTGCGGCTTCAAAGCCAGCACGTTTGCCACCCCACGGATCGTCGCCCTGTCCAATTAATTTGGCATCCAGTGTGACCGGTTTTGTTACGCCGTTCAGCGTCAGATTACCGGTAATAGCGAGCTTATCACCGTCTTTCTTCACCTCTGTCGACGCGAAAGTAGCTTGCGGGAATTTGCCCACGTTCAGAAATTCAGCGCTGCGCAGATGTTTATCACGCTCGGCGTGATTAGTGTCGACGCTGTTGGTATTAATGGTGACGTTCACTTTATCGGCAGCAGGGTTTTTCTCGTCGAAAGTAAATGTGCCATCGAAATCATTGAATGTGCCATATAACCAGCTGTAACCCAGATGCTGAATACGGAAATTGACAAAGGCATGCTGGCCCTCCTTATCAATTTTATAGTCAGCGGCAATGGCCGAACCGGTGGTAAATAGCAGCGAACCTAATGCGATACCCAACAGGCGTTTTTTCATTTTATGCTCCAGAGTCAACTGACGAACGGCCAAGCATGCGCTTCAGCGTATCGTCTTTATCAATAAAGTGATGTTTCAGGGCCGCAAGGCCATGCAGGACAGACAGGATCACCACGCTCCATGCCAGCCACAGATGAACCACACCTGCGGTGTCAGCCTGTGAACCGGCGTCAGCCAGCGTGGCTGGGACGTCAAAAAGCCCAAACACGCTGATCGGTTTACCGTCTGCGGTCGAAATGAGATAGCCGCTGATCAGAATGGCGAACAGCAGGGCATAGAGTGCGATATGTGCGCCAACAGCGCTTATGCGGGTAAGGCGGCCATGGCTTTTGGGCGCTGGAGGGGGCGGAGAGATATGTCGCCAGATCACGCGAAAAACCAGACCCATCATCAGCAGAACCCCAATGCTTTTGTGCAATTCGGGGGCCTGATGATACCAACCGTCATAATAGCTTAATGTCACCATCCAGAGGCCGAGACCAAACATGGCATAGACGGCAAGTGCAAATAGCCAGTGTAAACACATGGATATTATTCCGTAGCGACGGGAGGAGTTACGCCATTGCATATGAATTTCCGTTCTCAAATGACTGAGCAATAAAAATGGACGGGTTAAATAAATAATGCAACTGAAAAAAATGAATAATGTTTTTTATTTAATTTATTTCAGCGAATTTGAATGTGTTTCCGCAATGTATTTCAATCGCTTCGTTCAATAAATTTGAGGTGACGTTTTTTAAAAAATATAAGTTAAATAAATTTAAAGGAGTGTCAATAAACGTCAACGAGAATTTTCAGAAGAATACAATATAGATAACGTCAATGATCGCCAGCAGCGACCAAAGAACAATGTAGAGCATAAAATGCTCGCGGATGTTATTGATAAAGTAATTCACCAGTCTGCGCATCATGCCTCTATCGCTAAACAGGCCCCGGTTATTCGGAGCCTGTAGAGGTATTATCGATCAAAGCGCGAGAGCGCGAAGGGCTTGAGATCAAACGAAGGCGCGATCCCCTGCGCAAACTGGGCGGCGATTTCACCTAACACAGAGGCAAATTTAAACCCGTGACCGCTGAGTCCGGTTACGAGCAGGGTGTTATCGTGTCCCGGAAGGGTGTCGATGATAAAATCTTCATCCGGGGTGTTGTCGTAGGTGCACGCTGCGCCGTAAAGCAACCCGCCTATGCCCGGCAGGATATTACGCAGGAACGTGAAGGCTTCGGAACCATCCTGCGGATAAGCACCGTAAGGCTTGCGTTCTTCCGCAGAGGAAATTACCTGTCCGCCGTTATGTTTGCCAATCTTGAGCGCGTCTTTTTCCGAGGGGAAACCGTAGAACTGGTCGCCATTGGGTAACTCGCCTGTAAACGCCGGGAATTTGTTCTGGCTGCTGTAACGCCCGTCAGACTGGAACCAGGAGAAGACTTTTCGCACCGGCTGGATGGGTAGGTCCGGCAGCAGTTTCGTCACCCACGTTCCCGCACTCACCAGCAGACGCGTGGCGGTATATTCACCTTCAGAGGTGGTGACGGTTGAACCCTCTGCATGGTGGGTGATGCCCGTGACCGGACAGTTGAACAACTGTGCGCAGCCCGCTTTGGCGGCGAGATCAATCCAGGTCTTAATGGCCGTTTCGCTGTGCAGCACGCCAGAGTTGGCTTCAAACAACCCAATGTAGTCGTCAGGGACAGAAATTTCCGGCCAGCGCGCCATGATGCCGTTTGCATCCAGACGCTCGACGTCCAGGCGGTAGGCTTTCGCGCTCTCCTCGACGGTCGCCAGAAACGTGGAGCTGGCTGGCCCCAGGTTAACGACCCCGGTGCGCTCAAAAATGCGATCTTCGGTGAGTGTGGCCAGCTCATCCCACAGCGTCTGAGCCCGAAGCACCAGCGGTACATAACGTTCACCTTCGCCGTAAGCGTGACGGATCAGACGGGTATCGCCGTGATGGCTTCCTTCAGAGTGGGGGGGAAGGTGGGCGTCAATCATCAGCACTTTCAGACCCGCCTGCGTGGCGTAATAACCGGCGGCAGATCCTACGGAGCCGCTTCCGATAATGATTAAATCGTATTTCATAGGCTTCTCTTTACTAACGCTTTGTTAGCAGAGTAATTAACTAAGTGGGCTTATACAAGAGCGAAATAAATAAGGCACCGCGAGGGTGCCTGTTGAGTGAAAAGGGGCATAAGGTCAATGCCGTTTATACTCATTTTCCTGATAGTCGCCAGATTCTATTTTTGCGATGCCTGCTTCTAAAATAGAGATAAACTGACGGGCGACGTCTGTTGTAAGCCACAGCGTCTGTCCAACTTCCGCTTCATCACGGTTTTGCTGATTTGGGGTCTGGTAGTGCAAACGCAGCATCAGCGCATCGTAGCTGTCTACGGTGCTGATATCCCAGCCAACAAGCGGATGGGTCTGGATGACTTCACTATTCTTTTCCATTATAACCCCCTTAATGCGTGTTAGAAGACAACGACTTTGAGGTTCAATGCATGTTTTTCTGAAAGCAATTTCAGTATATCAATTAATAAGGGTTCAGAAGGAAAAAATAAACGGGTAGCAACACATTTTTATGCTTTTTAGGATTGTTCGAACAATAAAACGCCATCTTGTTCACGATTTTCTAAGAAGATGCTGAAATATTTTGAACTTTCAGGAGACGAAACGAAAAAAAGCCGGGGCGACCCGGCAAAAAAACACAATGAGGGAGCAAATTTTAAGCAGTGATGAACCAGTCGTCGGCGCTTTCCCATGTTTCCTGCAAAATTTCGCTGATGCGTTCTTTGTCTTCTTTCGCGCCGCCGATGACGGAAAGATGGTTTGCTGTTGCATAACGTACCGTTACGGCACCATCGTTTTCAGGAAAAGTGCTGTTAATACGTCGGGATAGTTCACCCGCCAGAGCGTCGAGTGCGCCAGCAGGCAGGACGGTGGATTTGGCTATGGTGACTTCGATACGCATAAATGCCCCCTGTGTAATATACTGTTTATTTATACAGTTATATTGTCGGTTTGACAACAGGGGGCGCGATTTTTTTAGCGTTTTACCGTCCAGTTTACGGTTTCACCGGCCAGGAAGGGGATCAGCGTATCGTCGGTGAGCGCAATCGACGCTTCAACCTGGCTTTCTTTGCGCTCCAGCTCAATGAACGTGTCATTGACTGGCAGACCGTAGAAACGCGGGCCGTTAAGGGAGCAGAAGGCTTCGAAATGGTCTAACGCATTCATCTCTTCAAACACGGTTGCGTAACTTGCCAGGGCGGTCGGGGCGTTAAAGCAGCCTGCACAGCCGCAGCTCGCCTCTTTACGGTGACGGGCATGCGGGGCGGAATCCGTGCCGAGGAACGCGCGCGGGAAGCCGCTGGCGACCAACTCACGTAGCGCCTGCTGGTGGATGTTGCGCTTGAGGATTGGCAGACAATACAGATGTGGGCGAACGCCGCCCACCAGCATGTGGTTACGGTTAAACATCAGGTGCTGCGGGGTGATGGTGGCGGCAATCAGCTCGTTTCCATCCCGGACATACTCTGCGGCATCTTTAGTCGTAATGTGTTCAAACACCACTTTCAGCCCCGGAAGACG
Organism: Enterobacter cloacae complex sp. ECL72; assembly: GCF_019056635.1. Classification (NCBI taxonomy): domain Bacteria; kingdom Pseudomonadati; phylum Pseudomonadota; class Gammaproteobacteria; order Enterobacterales; family Enterobacteriaceae; genus Enterobacter; species Enterobacter cloacae complex sp. ECL72. The sequence continues at coordinate 1,225,457 of NZ_CP077659.1, forward strand.
CTGGCGCAGCGGCTCCATGACCGTTTCGATAAAACGTGCTTCGCGATCGAAAATATCAATGTCAGCGTGGGTCACTTCCCCATGCACCAGCAGCGGCATGCCCAGTTTTTGCATACGCTCCAGAACAGGCATGATGGCATCAATACTGGTCACCCCATGGCTGGAGTTGGTGGTGGCATTCGCCGGGTAGAGCTTCGCGGCGGTAAATACACCTTCGTTAAACCCGCGCTCAACTTCATTCGGATCCAGCGAGTCCGTCAGGTAGCAGGTCATCAATGGGGTAAAATCGTGTCCGGCCGGAACGGCGTCAAGGATACGCTGGCGATAGGCAATCGCGGCCTCGACGGTAGTGACTGGCGGAACCAGGTTAGGCATAACAATCGCACGGCCATAAATTTCGCTGGTATACGGCACGACGGTTTTCAGCATGTCGCCATCACGAAGATGGATATGCCAGTCGTCTGGGCGGCGGATTTTGAGAACCTGGGATTGTACAGTCATGTAAGCTCCGGCTTGAAAGAGATCAGTCATAAGAGGGCTGTTTTTGCCGGACACAAATCATAAGCGGAAACGTTTTCGTTTGCACACTATTCCGTTAAAAAAAACGGGCGCCTGAGCGCCCGGAGTGTTTAGTCGGTGAAAGGGATGATGATTTCACCCGGTTTCACCTCTATCCCTTTGGCATATTTTTTCGCCAGAGATTCGCCTTTGCTCTTGTCTTCGCTCAGAACATAGGCAGGCTGTTGGTTAAAGTAGTTCTGCAACGACTGGTTGAGATACGGCATCAGCGTTTGCAGCACCGGTTTCATTTTTTCCGGCGTCACAACTGCATCGACGATTTCCATCTCTTGCAGGAAAATGGCCCCTTTCTCTTTATTAAAGACCGGCAGCGCCTTGAGCTTCAGCTTGATATCCGCTTTCTGATTGCCGAAGAGCGAGGTCATATCGAGGCTGGCATCGCCGGAAAGGGTGACTTTGTTAGGCTCCTCGCGCCCAATCTGGCTGGCGAGATTCGTCAGGACGATATGCGCATCCGCAAGGCCGGGCACGCCGATATCTTTTGAAAAGTTATTATGTTTTTCCAGCGCCTGATTAATTTCCTGCTCACTGACGGTGTACTGCGTAAGCTGGTTACATCCCACCAGCAGACCACTGACAATTAACGCAGCGGCAATAACGATCTTTTTCATGGCGTTCCTCAACATAAAATCGGCGCATCTGTCCTGATACGCCAGTATGTCAGGGTGATCCAACAGAAACCAGCAGAAAAAACTGATAGTGAAAGAGGGTCAGGCGCCAGGCTCCAGCATCCCGCGGGTGCTGCGTTTATCACTGAACTGCCACCAGAGGGCAATCAGCGTCATAAAGCCGACCATGCCGAGCATGACCCACGGCAGCTCCGGCTGATGGAGCGCTTTTCCGGCATCAAACAGCCAGCCGCCACCGGTGTAACCCAGTGCGCCGCCAAGCGCCAGCCCGAGACGGCTGAAGCCCATGTAGCTGCCGCGGGCCCGGGCGTCGGCAAGTGACGCGCTCAGCGTTTCACGGGCTGGCTCGGCAATGATTGAGCCAATATAGAAGGTGCAGATGAGCATAAACAGTTGCTGAAGCGAACTCACCAGGCCGATGGGCATCATGCTCAGCGTCATCAGCAACAGCCCGGCCATCAGACGGTGCTCAAGCCGGAAACGGCGCTCGCTCCAGCGGGCAATCGGATAGAGCAGCGTCAGAGAGAGGCTGGCCTCAATGGCATACATCCATTTCACCGCTGCCGGCGTGCCGGCAATATCGTTAACCATAATGGGCAGCATCAGCATGACCTGCACGGCGAGCATGTAGTAGCCGGTCAGGGTTAACACATAGGTGACGAAGCGTTTATCGCTCAGCACGCGGTCAAGCCCTTCCCGCACAGGCGCCTTCACCGTCGACAGCTTCCACGCGGGCAGAAACAGACCGTTAAACAGCGCGCAGAGAATAAACAACACCGCGCCGGTGGCGCAGACCAGGCGGAAATCGTATTGCAGCAGCCAGCTTCCCAGCAGGGCGCCCACCACCGCGCCAGCGCTGTCCTGCATCATCAAAATCGAAAAGAAGCGCCCCCGGTGTTGCGGACGGATAAGCTTAACCACCAGCGCGGTACGCGGTGGGTCGAAAAGGGTGCCGCCAATCCCGGAAAGGAAACAGGAGAACCACAGCAGCCAGGGTTCATGAGCGATTGCCATGGTGGCGAATCCCGCCGCACGTAACAGCATGCCGGTGACGATCATCGGTTTCGCGCCGAAGCGGTCGGCTATTGCGCCGCCAAACACGCCCAGACCCTGTTGTACAAACTGGCGTAGACCCAGCGCGATCCCGACCATCAATGCCGCCCAGCCCATTTGATCGACAAAACGAATCGATATAAGCGGAAAAACGACAAAAAAGCCGAGCACGACCAGCATGTTATCGACGAGCAGGAAATATTTACCCAGGCTCCTGGCCTGTGATACGCGGGACATTTTCCCTCCAGGGAAAATAAAAGGTGAGCACGCTAACATTCTGCGGTGTCGCCGGGCTTTTTCCCATACCCGCTGGCGACAATATTTTTTTATCAAAAAGGTGCTTTGATAGAGAGTTCTCATCGAAAAATGTGAAAAGCGATCAAAATGGTATGTCACTGTTTTCACAGAAGGCACAGGCGCAGGTATAGTAAAGCTAACAGGCAGAGCAGAAGCGACGGGAAGGAGTGGTAACGATGTTTGGCTATCGCAGTAATGTGCCAAAAGTGCGTCTGACGACGGACAGGCTGGTCGTTCGTCTGGTGCATGAGCGTGATGCCTGGCGTCTGGCGGATTATTACGCCGAGAATCGCCAGTTTTTAAAACCCTGGGAACCCGTTCGGGACGAGAGCCACTGCTACCCCTCTGGCTGGCAGGCGCGCCTCAGTATGATTGCGGAATTTCATAAACAGGGAAGTGCGTTTTATTTCGCGCTTCTCGATCCGGAAGAGAAAGAGATCGTTGGCATTGCCAATTTTTCAAACGTGGTACGCGGGTCGTTTCACGCCTGTTACCTCGGGTATTCCATCGGTCAGAAATGGCAGGGGCAGGGGCTCATGTTTGAGGCGCTGACGGCGGCGATTCGCTACATGCAGCGCACGCAACATATCCATCGCATTATGGCCAACTACATGCCGCACAATAAGCGCAGCGGCGATCTGCTGGCCCGCCTGGGGTTTGAGAAAGAGGGCTATGCCAAAGATTATCTGCTGATTGACGGCGAGTGGCGGGACCATGTGCTCACCGCGCTCACCACCCAGGAGTGGACCGCGGGTCGTTAAGGAGAAAAAATGAAATATCAGTTAAATGGCGCCGAAGCGCGCGTGGTCGGCTGCCTTCTGGAAAAGCAGGTCACCACGCCGGAACAGTATCCTCTGTCCGTGAATTCCGTCACGATGGCCTGCAACCAGAAGACGAACCGTGAGCCGGTGATGAACCTTGGCGAGCACGAGGTGCAGGATATCCTTGATGAGCTGGTGAAGCGCCACTACCTGCGCACCGTCAGCGGCTTCGGTAATCGCGTCACTAAATATGAACAGCGCTTTTGTAATTCCGAATTTGGCGATTTAAAACTCAGTGCCGCGGAAGTGGCAGTGATCACCACGCTGCTGCTGCGCGGGGCGCAGACGCCGGGTGAACTGCGCACGCGCGCCTCCCGCATGCATGAGTTTCAGGATATGCAGGACGTTGAACAGACGCTGGAGCGATTAGCCTCACGCGAGGACGGTCCTTACGTGGTGCGTCTGCCACGCGAGCCGGGCAAGCGTGAAAGCCGCTACATGCACCTTTTTAGCGGCGACGTTGAGCCCTCTGCGCTGGCCGTAGAATCCGACACGCCAGCATCAAACGACAGCCTGAACGCGCGCGTGGCGGCCCTGGAAGACGAGGTTGCCGGGCTGAAGCAGCGTCTGGATGCGTTACTCGCACATCTGGGAGATTAATCGTGACAACATTACGCATTGGTGTTGTGGGGCTGGGAGGGATCGCGCAAAAAGCCTGGCTGCCCGTTTTAGGCGCCGCGTCCGACTGGACGCTGCAAGGGGCGTGGTCGCCCACCCGCGAGAAAGCAGAGCGCATCTGCAAAACCTGGCGCATCCCTTATGCCGGTTCGCTACAGGATTTAGCCCGTGAATGTGATGCGGTATTTGTGCATACCTCAACCGCGACGCACTACCAGGTGGTGAGCGAGTTGCTGAACGCAGGCGTTCACGTCTGCGTGGATAAACCCCTGGCGGAAAATGTACAGGATGCTGAACGACTGATTGAGCTGGCCGCGCGTAAAAAGCTGACGCTGATGGTCGGCTTCAACCGCCGTTTTGCGCCGCTCTATCAGCAGCTTAAAGCGCAGTCCGGCTCGTTCGCCTCTCTGCGTATGGATAAGCACCGTACCGACAGCGTGGGGCCTAACGACCTGCGCTTCACGCTGCTGGATGATTATCTCCACGTCGTGGATACGGCCCTGTGGCTGAGTAACGGAAAAGCCCAGCTGCAAAGCGGCACGCTGCTGACCAACGAGCAGGGTGAGATGGTTTACGCCGAACATCATTTTGCCGTTGAGCATTTGCAGGTGACGACCAGCATGCATCGTCGGGCGGGCAGCCAGCGCGAGTCCGTGCAGGCCGTTACGGATGGCGCGCTGTATGACGTCACCGATATGCGAGAGTGGCGGGAAGAGAAGGGCAATGGCGTGGTCGCGTTACCGGTTCCCGGCTGGCAAAGCACCCTGGAGCAGCGTGGCTTTGTGGGCTGCGCGCGTCACTTCATCACCTGCGTGCAGAATCAGACGGTTCCTGAAACGTCCGGGGAGCAGGCTGTTCTGGCGCAGCGCATTGTGGAACGACTCTGGCGCGAAGCCATGTCGGAATAACGCGTTGTAACATCTGCCGATAGTAATTCGTTGAAATCCGGTTAGACTAAGCGCCGCTTGTTGGCTTTGCCGGGTGGCGCTAACGCTTGCCCGTCCTGGAAATCCGTAGGGTTGTGGAACTTCACGTTAATGAACTTATTAAAATCGCTGGCGGCCGTCAGCTCGATGACCATGTTTTCCCGCGTGCTTGGCTTTGCGCGCGATGCCATTGTGGCTAGGGTTTTTGGCGCCGGGATGGCGACTGACGCCTTTTTCGTCGCCTTTAAGCTGCCAAACCTGCTGCGCCGTATTTTTGCCGAAGGGGCCTTTTCACAGGCATTTGTTCCGATCCTCGCAGAATATAAAAGCAAACAGGGCGAAGATGCCACCCGCGTCTTTGTGGCCTACGTTTCCGGATTACTGACGCTGGCGCTGGCGATCGTGACCGTCCTGGGGATGCTGGCAGCGCCCTGGGTGATCATGGTGACGGCGCCGGGTTTTGCTGACACAGCGGATAAATTTACCCTGACCACCCAACTGCTGCGTATAACCTTCCCCTATATTCTGCTGATTTCGCTGGCGTCGCTGGTGGGTGCCATCCTGAATACCTGGAACCGCTTCTCCGTTCCGGCCTTTGCCCCCACGTTCCTCAACGTCAGCATGATTGGCTTTGCGCTGTTCGCCGCGCCGCATTTTAACCCACCGGTGCTGGCGCTGGCCTGGGCCGTGACCGTCGGCGGCGTGTTACAGCTTGCTTACCAGCTTCCGCACCTGAAAAAAATCGGCATGCTGGTTCTGCCGCGCATTAATTTCAAAGATGCGGGCGCAATGCGCGTTATCAAACAGATGGGACCGGCGATACTCGGCGTGTCCGTTAGCCAGATCTCGCTGATCATCAATACCATCTTCGCCTCTTTCCTGGTGTCGGGCTCGGTGTCCTGGATGTACTACGCCGATCGTCTGATGGAGTTTCCATCCGGGGTGCTGGGCGTGGCGCTGGGGACTATTCTGCTGCCGTCGCTGTCGAAAAGTTTCGCCAGCGGCAACCACGATGAATACTGCCGCCTGATGGACTGGGGCCTGCGTCTCTGTTTTCTGCTGGCGCTGCCAAGCGCGGTGGCGCTGGGGATCCTGGCGAAACCGCTGACGGTGTCGTTGTTCCAGTATGGAAAGTTCACCGCCTTTGATGCCGCTATGACCCAGCGTGCGCTCGTAGCCTACTCGGTGGGGCTGATGGGGCTGATTGTCGTGAAGGTGCTTGCGCCCGGTTTCTATTCACGTCAGGACATCAAAACGCCGGTTAAGATTGCCATTGTGACGCTGATCATGACGCAGCTGATGAACCTGGCGTTTATTGGACCGCTGAAACACGCGGGGCTGTCATTGTCGATTGGTCTGGCGGCCTGTCTGAACGCCGGGCTGCTGTACTGGCAGCTGCGCAAGCAGGATATCTTCACACCGCAGCCGGGCTGGGCAAGCTTCCTGCTGCGTCTGGCGATTGCGGTAGTGGTGATGGCGGCCGCGCTGGTTGGCATGTTGTATGTCATGCCTGAGTGGGCGCAGGGCACCATGCCTTACCGCCTGATGCGTCTGATGGCCGTGGTGGTGGTCGGTGTGGTGGCGTACTTTGCCACGCTGGCGGTGCTTGGCTTCAAAGTGAAAGAGTTCACCCGCCGCACGGTATAAACGCCAAAAGGGGAGTTCACCAGAAGGTGCTCCCCGCTTCATGACGTGCCGCTACTGCGTCAAATCGAAATCTTTTTCCCACCCGTGATACGTGCCGTGGCCGTCTGACCATCCGCACCGTACAGCCCCGGCTCTTTATAGGGCTTTAACACTTCAAGCGCCTGCTGATTACGGATAATCTGTCCTTCCAGCAGCCAGCCGTTATGCTGGTTAAGATCGCGAAGATGCTGGGTTTTTTCTGTAATGGTCTGCCAGCGTTCGTTGATCTCATCATTGGCGCTGCGTTTCGCGTCTTGCTCAGCGCGTCGCTGTTTTTCCAGATAATCCAGGGTCGCCAGCAGCGAGCTTTTATCTTCAGTTATGCGTTGCAACGCGCTGCCGTTGATTTGACCAGAAGAGAGGTGGTGCTGTTCTGCATCCATCACCGTTTTCAGGTCGTTCAGGACCACCGTCATCTGATCCAGTATTTCTGACAGTCGACTCATACGGTTAGTTACTCTGGAGGAAACTCTGTGCGTCCTGAATCAGCGCATCAGCGATTTTGCTGGTATCCATTTTCAGTTCGCCGTTACGGATAGCCGTTTTCAGCGCTTCAACACGTTCCATATTGATATCGCTGCTGCCTGGCTGCATCAGCTTCGACTGCGCATCGCTCAGCGTGACGCTGGTGCTGTTAGCCGTCGACGTTTTTTCCAGACGCGTTTTTTGCGGGGCAGCCTCATTCGTTTCGCGAGGTTGTACAGTGCTAACCGGCTTCAGGGCTGATGTACGATCAATGCTCATAGTGTTGTCCTCATCGAGGGTTCGCGGCGTTTGCGCCTGACATCATCATTTGTTGAATATTTATCGGCAGTCGCCGCGAAATCTTTAAAAAGATTACAGGTTAATCAGAATATTCCCATCAGGACCGACCGTGCCGCTGACCACCTGGCCTGAGGACATTCTGACCCGGGCATTTTGCGCCACTGCGGCATTATTCAGCGCTTTTCCTTCACTGTTGATACTAAAGCCTTCGCCATTGGCGACCACCATCACCTGTTGTCCCGCTTTCACCCGCCACGCCTGGCGCAGCATGGATAGCTGTATCGCCTGTCCAGGAGCGACATCGCGCAGGCTGACCGCCTCCTGAGCCTGGTTGATATCCAGCATCGTCCGCGGTGGAAGCTGATCCAGACGGCCTCGCTTCAGCGTTACGCTGTCAGGTTGCAGCAGGCTGCCCCGGGGAATGGGAACGGCGGCGACAACATAATTGCCCGTCGCCTGAACCGCAACCTGTAAGTAGCGTTTTTCATTGGCGCAACGCGCCAGCACGTTCACGTTGCCCCATAAGCGGGTGCTGCCGGTCACGCTAAATGACGGGGCTTCGCAGGAAGGGTAAAGGTTAGGCGGGGAGCGCACGGTCACGCGTACGTCATCGCTGAAACCGGCCAGTTTCTGCGCAAAGAATGCATTGAGCTGGTCCTCTAACCCCTCAGCCTGCACCAGAGGGCTTAAAAGCAGTAGGGTCGCCGCCAGGCCACGTTTAAAAGTCCGCATCGCATGTTCCACCATGTCCAGAATTTAGCAAATTCTACCCGCGGTGGTTTTCCATCAACGCAACAAATAGCGACGCATTTTGCGCTTATTCCGTCGATAGGGGAGACGGGGTGAGATTTAAGCTGTGAACTGAAATTTTCTCATCAGCGGAGGAGACATGCTCGATAAACTCGACGCCGCGTTACGTTTTCAGCAGGAAGCGCTCAATTTACGCGCCCAGCGGCAGGAGATTTTAGCCGCCAATATCGCCAACGCGGATACCCCCGGGTATCAGGCGCGCGATATTGATTTTTCCAGTGAACTCAAAAAAGTGATGGAGCGTGGACGTGCCGAAGGAACGGGTGTCTCACTGGCCCTGACATCCTCACGTCATATTCCCGCTCAGGCGATGACCGCGCCAACGACCGACCTGCTTTACCGTATTCCCGATCAGCCCTCACTTGATGGCAATACCGTCGACATGGACCGGGAGCGCACACAGTTTGCCGATAACAGCCTGCAATACCAGACAGGTCTGACGCTACTCGGCGGGCAAATTAAAGGCATGATGACCGTCCTACAGGGGGGCAATTAGTAAATGGCCTTGCTGAATATTTTTGATATCGCCGGTTCGGCATTAACGGCGCAGTCCAAACGACTGAACGTGGCCGCCAGTAACCTCGCCAACGCCGACAGCGTGACCGGCCCTGACGGGCAACCGTATCGCGCTAAACAGGTTGTCTTCCAGGTTGATGCTGCACCGGGTGCGGCAACGGGCGGCGTAAAAGTGGCGGACGTGGTTGAGAGCCAGGCACCCGACAAGCTGGTTTACGAGCCTGGCAACCCGCTCGCGGATGCCAGCGGCTACGTGAAAATGCCGAACGTGGATGTGGTCGGGGAGATGGTGAACTCCATGTCCGCGTCGCGCAGCTACCAGGCAAACGTCGAAGTGCTTAATACCGTGAAGAGCATGATGCTCAAAACACTCACTCTCGGCCAGTAAAGGAGACACGCATGTCCATCGCCGTAAACGTGAATGACCCGACAAATACCGGCGTCAACAGCACCAGCAGTGCGACCGGTTCCAGCTCTCTCACCGGGAGCAATGCCTCCGATTTACAGAGTAGCTTTCTGACCCTGCTGGTGGCGCAGCTGAAAAATCAGGATCCGACCAATCCGATGCAGAACAACGAACTGACCACGCAGCTTGCGCAGATCAGTACCGTCAGCGGCATTGAGAAACTGAACACCACGCTCGGCTCGGTCTCCGGTCAAATCGATAACAGCCAGTCCTTGCAGGCCGCCAACCTGATCGGTCACGGGGTGATGATCCCGGGGACCACGATTCTGGCGGGCACCAGCACTACCGATGGCACGTCCACCACCACCACGACGCCGTTTGGCGTTGAGTTGCAGCAGCCGGCCGACAAAGTCACCGCCACAATCAAAGACGCCAGCGGCAATGTGGTGCGCACGATTGAGATTGGCGAGCTTAAAGCGGGCGTTCATACCTTTACCTGGGATGGCAGCCTGACCGACGGCACTAAAGCGCCTAACGGCTCGTATCAGGTTGCGATTAGCGCCAGCAACGGCACCACTCAGCTGGTGGCTCAGCCGCTACAGTTTGCCCTGGTTCAGGGCGTCATCAAAGGTAGCGATGGCAACAAACTGGATTTGGGTACCTCCGGTACCACCACACTCGACGAAGTTCGGCAGATTATCTAAGCCTTCATACTTATCAGGAGTAAGTCATGGCCTTTTCTCAAGCGGTCAGCGGCCTGAATGCTGCGGCCACCAACCTGGACGTCATTGGCAACAACATCGCCAACTCCGCGACCTATGGTTTTAAATCCGGTTCTGCGTCTTTTGCAGATATGTTTGCAGGCTCTAAAGTGGGCCTGGGCGTGAAGGTTGCGGGTATCACCCAGGACTTCACCGACGGGACGACCACCAACACCGGTCGCGGTCTGGACGTCGCCATCAGCCAGAACGGTTTCTTCCGTATGGTGGATGCCAACGGTTCCGTGTTCTACAGCCGCAACGGCCAGTTCAAGCTGGATGAAAACCGTAACCTGGTGAACATGCAGGGGCTTCAGTTAACCGGTTATCCGGTTGCCGGCACGCCGCCTACGGTGCAAACCGGTGCGAATCCGCAGGCGATCTCCATCCCAACGACGCTGATGGCGGCGAAGTCCACCACCACGGCCTCTCAGCAGATCAACCTGAACTCCACCGATACCGCGCCAACCGTCGCCTTCGATCCGTCCAACCCTGACTCTTACAACAAGAAAGGCACCGTGACGGTGTTTGACAGTCAGGGTAATGCGCACAACATGAACCTGTTTTATGTCAAAAACGAGACGCCAGCTAACTCCTGGAAAGTGTATTCGCAGGACGGCAGCGTAGCGGGAGATGCAGCGAAACTGGCAACCACGCTGACCTTTAACGAGAGTGGTGTGCTGACGGGTGGCGATGATATCAAGATCACAACGGGCACCGTTCCGGGCGCGACGCCAGCCACGTTTGACATGAGTTTCGCCAACTCCATGCAGCAAAACACCGGTGCGAACAACATCGTGGCGACGAGCCAGAACGGCTATAAGCCGGGCGATCTGGTGAGCTACCAGATCAACGATGACGGTACCGTTGTCGGTAACTATTCGAACGAACAGACCCAGGTGCTGGGCCAGATCGTACTGGCAAACTTCGCCAACAACGAAGGCCTGAAATCCGAAGGGGATAACGTCTGGTCTGCCACGCAGTCTTCCGGGGTTGCCCTGCTGGGAACCGCGGGTTCCGGTAACTTCGGCACGCTGACTAACGGCGCGCTGGAAGCCTCCAACGTCGATCTGAGTAAAGAGCTGGTGAACATGATCGTCGCGCAACGTAACTACCAGTCCAACGCGCAGACCATCAAAACCCAGGATCAGATCCTCAACACGCTGGTTAACCTGCGTTAAGCAGCTGACGGGAAAGCGCAATGGATCACGCAATATATACAGCGATGGGCGCAGCAAGCCAGACGCTCAATCAGCAAGCTGTTACCGCCAGCAACCTTGCGAACGCTTCCACGCCAGGTTTTCGTGCGCAGCTCAACGCGCTGCGTGCGGTGCCGGTAGAAGGGCTGTCATTGCCCACGCGTACGCTGGTCACCGCCTCCACGCCGGGCGCCGACATGACGCCAGGTCAGATGGATTACACCGCGCGTCCGCTGGACGTTGCCCTTCAGCAGGACGGCTGGCTGGCGGTGCAAACGGCTGACGGCGGGGAAGGGTATACCCGCAACGGTAATATCCAGGTGAGCGCCACCGGGCAGCTGACGATTCAGGGGCATCCGGTGATGGGCGAAGCCGGTCCGTTGACGGTGCCGGAAGGGTCAGAGCTGACCATTGCGGCAGACGGGACGATCTCGGCGTTAAACCCGGGCGACCCGGCGAACACCGTTGCGCCTGTCGGTCGTCTGAAGCTGGTGAAAGCGGAAGGCAACGAAGTGCAGCGTGGCGATGACGGGATGTTCCGTCTGACCCAGGCGGCGCAGGCCACGCGTGGCGCCACGTTACAGGCCGACCCGACCATCCGCGTGATGTCCGGCGTGCTGGAAGGCAGTAACGTCAAACCGGTGGAAGCCATGACCGACATGATCGCCAGCGCCCGCCGCTTCGAAATGCAGATGAAAATCATCAGCAGCGTCGATGAAAACGCAGGCAAGGCTAACCAACTTCTGGCTATGAGTTAACAGGACTCCCTATGATCAGTTCTTTATGGATCGCGAAAACCGGTCTGGACGCACAGCAAACCAATATGGATGTGATTGCCAACAACCTGGCAAACGTCAGCACCAATGGTTTCAAGCGCCAGCGTGCGGTTTTCGAAGATTTGCTTTATCAAACGATTCGTCAGCCAGGGGCGCAGTCTTCTGAGCAAACCACGCTGCCGTCCGGTCTGCAAATTGGTACCGGCGTGCGCCCGGTCGCCACCGAGCGTCTGCACAGCCAGGGCAACCTGTCCCAGACCAACAACAGTAAAGACGTTGCCATTAAAGGTCAGGGTTTCTTCCAGGTGCAGCTGCCTGACGGGACCTCCGCCTATACCCGCGATGGTTCGTTCCAGGTGGATCAGAACGGCCAGCTGGTGACGGCGGGCGGTTTCCAGGTTCAGCCTGCGATCACCATACCGGCGAACGCGCTGAGTATCACCATTGGTCGTGACGGCATCGTCAGCGTCACTCAGCAAGGTCAGGCCGCGCCGGTCCAGGTTGGACAGCTCAACCTGACCACCTTCATGAACGATACCGGACTGGAAAGCATCGGCGAGAACCTCTACACCGAAACGCAGTCTTCCGGCACGCCAAATGAAAGTACCCCGGGCCTGAACGGGGCGGGGCTGCTGTATCAGGGGTATGTGGAAACCTCGAACGTTAACGTGGCGGAAGAGCTGGTGAATATGATCCAGGTCCAGCGCGCCTATGAAATTAACAGTAAAGCAGTGTCGACGACCGACCAGATGCTGCAAAAACTGACGCAACTCTAAGGTGTAGCCCGGTGCGGTAAACGTCGCACCGGCTCCCTGTTTTCGAAGATGAAGGCAATGCAAAAAAACGCGGCGTTTCGTTATCCGATCCTGACTGTTCTGGCCGTCACCCTCAGCGGGTGTGCCTGGATCCCGTCTAAACCATTGGTACAGGGTGCGACTACCGCCCAACCCGTTCCCGGCCCCGCGCCGGTGGTGAACGGCTCTATTTTCCAGACCGCGCAGCCGATTAACTACGGTTATCAGCCGCTGTTTGAAGACCGTCGTCCGCGTAACGTTGGCGATACGCTGACCATTGTGTTGCAGGAAAACGTCAGTGCGAGTAAGAGCTCGTCGGCGAACGCCAGCCGCGATGGCAAAACCAATTTTGGCTTCGACACCGTGCCGCGCTATCTGCAAGGGCTGTTCGGCAACGCCCGTGCGGATGTGGAAGCCTCCGGCGGCAACACCTTTAACGGTAAAGGTGGTGCGAACGCCAGCAACACCTTCAGCGGAACGCTGACGGTTACGGTTGACCAGGTTCTGGTGAACGGCAACCTGCACGTGGTGGGCGAAAAACAGATCGCCATTAACCAGGGTACGGAATTCATTCGCTTCTCCGGTGTGGTTAACCCTCGCACCATCAGCGGCACCAATACCGTACCGTCCACCCAGGTGGCGGATGCGCGCATTGAGTACGTCGGCAACGGCTACATCAACGAAGCGCAAAATATGGGCTGGCTGCAACGCTTCTTCCTTAACTTATCGCCGATGTAAGCGAGGTGACCTATGTATAAATTTCTCTTCGCCGTGGCGCTGTCGCTGGTCGCTACCGTTGCGCAGGCCGATCGCATACGCGATCTCACCAGCGTGCAGGGCGTGCGCGAAAACTCGCTGATTGGCTACGGCCTGGTGGTGGGGCTGGATGGGACGGGTGACCAGACGACCCAGACGCCGTTCACCACCCAGAGCCTGAACAATATGCTCTCGCAGCTCGGTATTACCGTACCGGCCGGGACCAACATGCAGCTGAAAAACGTGGCGGCCGTGATGGTGACCGCGTCTTATCCGGCCTTTGCGCGTCAGGGGCAGACCATCGACGTGGTTGTCTCGTCGATGGGTAACGCCAAAAGCCTGCGCGGCGGTACGTTGCTGATGACGCCGCTGAAAGGCGTCGACAGCCAGGTGTATGCTCTGGCGCAGGGCAACATTCTGGTTGGCGGAGCAGGCGCGTCGGCGGGCGGCAGCAGCGTGCAGGTGAACCAGCTGAACGGGGGACGTATTACCAACGGCGCGATCATCGAACGTGAGCTGCCGACCCAGTTCGGCACCGGCAACACCATTAACCTGCAACTGAATAACGAAGACTTTACGATGGCGCAGCAGATCGCTGACACCATCAACCGCAGCCGGGGCTACGGCAGCGCCACCGCGCTGGATGCCCGTACCGTGCAGATCCGCACGTCAACCGGCAGCAGCAACCAGGTGCGGTTGCTGGCCGATATCCAGAATATGGAAGTGAACGTGCCGGTGCAGGATGCGAAAGTCATTATCAACTCCCGTACCGGCTCGGTGGTGATGAACCGCGAAGTGACGCTGGACAGCTGCGCCGTGGCGCAGGGCAATCTCTCCGTCACGGTTAACCGCTCGGCCAACGTCAGCCAGCCGGATACCCCGTTTGGTGGCGGTCAGACGGTAGTGACCCCGCAAACGCAGATTGATTTACGACAGAGCGGCGGTTCGTTGCAGAGCGTGCGCTCCAGCGCCAACCTGAACAGCGTGGTGCGTGCTCTGAATGCGCTGGGTGCAACGCCAATGGATCTGATGTCCATTCTGCAATCCATGCAAAGTGCAGGCTGCCTGCGCGCCAGACTGGAAATCATCTAAATGCTGACCGATAGCAAACTGTTGACCAGTGCCGCCTGGGATGCCCAGTCGCTCAACGAGCTGAAAACCAAAGCGGGCAAGGATCCGGCGGCGAATATCCGCCCGGTGGCCCGTCAGGTGGAAGGCATGTTCGTACAAATGATGTTGAAAAGCATGCGTGAAACCCTGCCGAAAGATGGCATGTTCAGCAGCGATTCCACGCGGCTTTACACCAGCATGTACGATCAGCAGATTGCCCAGCAAATGACCGCCGGAAAGGGGCTCGGCCTGGCGGACATGATTGTGAAGCAGACCGCAGCCGCTCAGGGGCTCCCGCCTGAAGAGGCCCCGCCGCAGGTGCCGCTGAAGTTTGATCTGGAAAAGGTGACCAGTTATCAAAATCAGGCGCTGACGCAGATGGTGCGTAAGGCGATGCCGAAGCCGGCAGAAACGCGTGACGAGCCGCTCTCCGGCGACAGCAAAGACTTCCTGGCGCAGCTCTCCCTGCCGGCGCGTCTTGCCAGTGAAGAGAGCGGCGTGCCGCACCATCTGATTCTGGCGCAGGCGGCGCTGGAGTCGGGCTGGGGGCAACGTCAGATCCGCAGGGAGAACGGTGAGCCGAGCTTCAACATCTTTGGCGTGAAGGCCACCTCCAGCTGGAAAGGGCCGACCACCGAGATCACCACCACCGAATATGAGAACGGTGCGGCAGTGAAGGTGAAAGCCAAATTCCGCGTCTACAGCTCGTATCTGGAAGCGTTGTCGGATTATGTCGGGCTGCTGAGCCGGAATCCGCGCTACACCGCCGTGACCCAGGCCGCCACGCCAGAGCAGGGCGCTCAGGCATTGCAGAATGCTGGCTACGCGACCGATCCAAACTATGCGCGCAAGCTGACCAGCATGATCCAGCAGCTGAAATCCATGTCTGAGAAGGTCAGCAAAGCGTATAGCACAGATCTCGAAAATCTGTTCTGAAAGTTCTCAAGTCCCGGTGGAGGTTGCCGATAACCTTCATCAGGACTCGTGTCTGAACGTATAAAAGGAACCCCCATGTCCAGTTTGATTAACAGCGCCATGAGTGGCCTCAGTGCTGCGCAGTCGGCACTCAATACCGTCAGTAATAATATTTCAAGCTACAACGTGGCAGGTTATACCCGCCAGACCACCATTCTGGGGGCATCAAACAGCACCCTGACCGGCGGTGGCTGGGTGGGTAACGGGGTCTATGTCTCCGGTGTTCAGCGTGAATATGATGCGTTTATCACCAACCAGCTGCGCGCGGCGCAGAACCAGAGCAGTGGGCTGACCACGCGCTACCAGCAGATGTCAAAAATTGACGACGTGCTTTCTGATACCACGAACTCGCTTTCTGCCAACCTCCAGGATTTCTTTAAAAGCCTGCAAACGCTGGTGAGTAACGCAGAAGATCCGGCTGCTCGCCAGACGGTACTCGGGAAGGCGGATGGTCTGGTAAACCAGTTTAAAACCAACGATCAATATCTCCGCGATCAGGATGCGCAGGTCAATACGGCGATTTCTACCAGCGTCGATCAGATCAATAACTACGCGAAACAGATTGCCAATCTTAACGATCAGATCTCCCGGCTGACTGGCGTCGGTGCGGGCGCATCCCCGAATGAACTGCTCGATCAGCGCGATCAGCTGGTGAGTGAACTGAACAAGATTGTCGGTGTGGACGTCACCGTACAGGACAGCGGCACCTACAACATCTCTATCGCCAACGGTTACACCCTGGTACAGGGCAGCAACGCCAGCCAGCTGGCGGCGGTGAAATCCAGTGCGGACCCAGCGCGTACAACAATTGCGTATGTGGATACCGCAGCGGGCAACGTGGAGATCTCAGAAAAACAGATCACCACGGGGTCGCTTGGGGGGCTGTTAACGTTCCGTTCTCAGGATCTGGATCAGGCGCGAAACACCCTTAACCAGATGGCGCTGGCGTTTGCGGATGCCATGAATACCCAGCACCAGGCTGGCTTTGATGCCAACGGGGATGCAGGCGGCAAGCTGTTTGATTTTGGCTCGCCGGCAGTGCTGAGTAACGGTAAAAACACCGGAAGCGCGTCCGTTACGGCCACGATGACGGACAGTACAAAGGTCCAGGCGACAAACTATAAAGTCGAGTACAACGGTACTGACTGGACAATCACGCGTCTGTCGGACAACACCAGCTTCACGGCCAAGCCTGACGCCAGCGGTAATCTGTCGTTTGATGGTCTCAACGTTAAGATTAGCGGCTCAGCCGATAATAAAGACAGTTTCATCGTCAAACCGGTGAATGACGTCATTGTCAATATGGACGTAGCGATCAGCGACGAATCCAAACTGGCGATGGCCTCCGCGAAAGGAAGCGGTGAAAGCGACAATACCAATGGCCAGAAGCTGCTGGATTTACAGAGCGCCAAATTGGTGGGAGGGAACAAAACCTTTAACGATGCTTATGCCGCGCTGGTCAGTACGGTGGGCAGCACCACGGCGTCGCTGAAAACCAGCAGCGAAACCAAAGTTAACGTGGTGACGCAGCTGACCAAACAACAGCAGTCAATCTCCGGGGTTAACCTGGATGAAGAGTATGGCAACCTGCAACGCTATCAGCAGTACTATCTGGCGAATGCGCAGGTGCTGCAAACGGCGAGCACGCTGTTTGATGCATTGATCAATATCCGCTAAGGCTGAGGCATAAAAAATGCGTATTAGTACTCAAATGATGTATGAGCAAAGCATGCGCGGCGTGACGAACTCCCAAAGTCTCTGGCTCAGCTACGGCGAGCAGATGTCTACGGGGAAGCGTATCAACCGTCCGTCTGACGATCCGATTGCCGCCTCGCAGGCCGTTGTGCTCTCTCAGGCTCAAACGCAAAACAGCCAGTATGCGCTGGCACGCTCCTTCGCTACGACGAAAGTCTCGCTGGAAGAGAACGTGTTATCGCAAGTGACAACCGCCATCCAGGCTGCTCAGGAAAAGATTGTCAATGCGGGCAACGGTACGTTAAGTGACGATGACCGCGCTTCGCTGGCCACAAACCTGCAAGGTATTCGCGATCAGCTCATGAACCTGGCTAACAGCACGGACGGTAACGGTCGCTATATTTTTTCCGGTTACAAGACCGAAGCGGCGGCTTTCGACCAGGCGACGGGTGATTATAAGGGCGGCGGAACGCCAATCAGCCAGCAGGTTGACTCCGCGCGCACGATGCAAATTAGCCATACGGGCACTGAAGTTTTCGATAGCTTCACCAGCAATGCCAAGCCAGAGCCAGATGGTAGTGCGCCGGAAACGAATTTGTTCAAGATCCTCGACTCCGCAATTGAAGCGTTGAATACGCCGATTGGGGAGGACGAAACGAAAGCCGAGGCGTTTACGGCGGCTATTGATAAAGCCAACCGTGGCCTGAGCAACTCCCTCAACAACGTGCTGACCGTGCGCGCCGACCTCGGCATCAAGCTGGATGAGCTGGGCAAGCTGGACGCTCTGGGTGAAGACCGCGCGCTGGGTCAGACGCAGCAGATGAGTAACCTGGTTGACGTGGACTGGAACTCGGTGATTTCGTCCTACACCATGCAGCAGGCGGCGTTGCAGGCCTCGTATAAAGCCTTTAGCGATATGCAGGGTATGTCTTTGTTCCAGATGAACAAATAAGACTCTGACCTGTTTGACATGTCTTGAAACTGGGCATGTTTTGACTGCCCAACCCGTCCGGGTTGGGCATTTTTTTTACACACTTTCTGCCTGTGCGGACAGCACCCGGGCGCTTTCAATCACTCTGATAGCCAGCGCAATGGCACCACACAGGGTTGCCAGAGCCACCACGCCAGACCAGCCTGCCAGCGTATAGATATTGCTGCCTAATGCCGAACCCAGCGCCATTCCGATGAAAATGACGGTAAACAGCAGGGCGTTCAGGCGTCCGCGGGCCTGCGGCTCAAGGCTGTAGACCAGGTTCTGGTGGGCCACGAGGCTGGACTGCAAGCCGAGATCGAAACCGACCGCTGAGAGGGCAATCAGGATCAACTGACCGTGTACACCCAGTGCCGGCATCAGGAACATCAGGGCAAACGAGAGGGTCACCAGCGCGGCACCCAGCTGGGTCACTTTACCGGCGCCCAGCTTATCTGCCAGACCCCCTGCCAGCGGTGCAGCCAGCGCACCAGCGGCTCCGGCAATACCAAATCCACCCGCTACGGCGCTGCCAAGGTGATACCGTTCCAGCAGCATGACCGCCAGCGTTGACCAGAATGCGCTAAAGGCAATCGACAGAAAACCCTGAGCCAGCGCCGCGCTACGCAGTGCCGGGTAACGACGCCACAGGTGCTCCATGGAACGCATCAGCGCGGGATAGCTCAGCGTGGAGTGAATAGCAAAACGTGGGAGTACGGCCCACATCACCACGCCGACAAAGGCAATGCTTGCAGCAGCCAGCTGATACATCACCCGCCAGCCAAAGGCTTCACCGACCACGCCGCTGACGGTTCTGGAGAGCAAAATCCCCAGCAGCAGGCCGGTCATCACCGTGCCGACCGTTTTTCCCTGTTTACCTTCCGGCGCGAGGATCGCTGCGGCCGGGACAATATCCTGCGCCATGGTGGCGGCCATGCCAATCAGCAGGCTGGTGAGCAGCAGGGAGTGCAGTTGTCCGGTCAGGCTACAACCCAGCAGGAACAGCGCCAGGGCCGCACTTTTTATCAGGATCAGCGTTCTGCGGTCATGACGATCGCCGAGCGGGAGCAGAAACAGGATGCCCAGGGCATAACCCGCCTGGGTGAGCGTCGGGACCATGCCCATGCCTTCGATGCTCAGATGCAGGTCTGAGCCCATCAGCGGCAGCAGAGGCTGGGCATAATAGATGGATGCCACGCTAAAGCCCGCACCGAGCGCCAGCATTAAGATTACCCAGCGGCTTACGGCCCGGGTGGTGGTTGTGTTCATAAGATGTTCCTCATTCGTTGTGTGCGGCTATTTTTTATCAGTACGCCTTGCGACGGTAGCGGGCGCGGTGGTAAAACGCTTATACGTGCGGCGTATGGGTAAAAATGGTATGAAAAGGTCTGAGCGTATAGATCGGGTAGAACTGATGCGAACGTTTGTTCGCATTGTGGAGGCGGGGTCTCTTTCTGCGGCGGCACGTCAGCTGGCAACAACCCAGGCCACGGTGAGCCGACGGTTGCAGTCGCTTGAGACCATGCTGGGAGTACGCCTGATGCTGCGCACAACCCATACGACCCGGCTGACCGATGACGGCGAACGCTGCTATCAGCATGCCCGACGGGTGATTGACAGCTGGCTGGCGCTGGAAGACGAGGTAGGGCAGACGGAAGATGAACCGGTTGGGGTGCTGAGGGTGCGCGCCCCGCACGCGTTTGGCCAGGATCAGCTTCTGAAACCGTTAACCGAATTTTTACAGCGCTATCCCCAGCTTTCTGTTGAGTGGATGCTCAACGATCGCTCGGTTGATTTCCTCGGCGACAACCTTGACTGTGCTATTCGGGTGGGTGTGGAAGTCGATCCGGCAACCGTGTCCGTGCTGCTGGCTGAAGTGCCGCGCTCGGTGGTGGCTTCACCGGAATTACTGGCCCGTTATCCCGCGGTTAAAACGCCGGAAGATTTGCAGCAGCTTCCCTGGATTGCCATCAGCTCTTTTTATCAACGTCATGTGGAGCTTTTCCTCGATGCATCATCTGCCCCGGCGCGGGTTACCATTACGCCACGCCTGAGTACCGACAGCCTGTATGTGGCGCGCAATACGGCACTCACCGGGCTGGGCGTGGCGGTGGTATCCAGCTGGACAGTACAGGATGATATTCAGGAAGGACGACTGGTGCATCTACTGCCAGAGTGGCAGCCGGCAGCGTTACCGGTACATCTGGTTTACCCCTGGTCTCGTTATTATCCGGCGCGCTTGCGGCGTTTTCTGGAGCTGATGCGGCAGATAATGCCGGAGGTCACCGGAATGAGAAAGCCCCTGCAACAGCCATAAAAAAGCCGACCCGAAGGTCGGCTTTCAGTCTTAGCGTGCGTTATTCAACAGGCTGAGGACGGGTCGCTGGCGCAGTAGCCATGTGCGTTGCACTGTGACCACCGGCAGCACCTTTGCCTTCGAAGTTGAATGCCGGACGAACCCAGTCGCTATGGCGTGGCGCTTCAGGTACATACTCAGGTGCCGGGGCGCGAGTCATCGGCGCGGTAGCAACGTGAGCAGGCGCTGGAGCGGCAACGACCTCAACCGGCTCGGATTTCACTTCAGCCTCTTTGACCTCTTCGACAACAGGCTCAACCTGAATCTCGACGTCCTGAACAACCTCTTCCGTCACCGTTTCGACGGTAACGTCTGCGGGTTCTTCTGCTGCGGAGACCGGCTCAGCTTCCTCCGCGACTTCTTCAGCCACCACGGTATCTTCTTCGGCAATGATCTGCGGGGCGGCATCAACCGGCGCAGCAATGACTTCAGGATGGGTCGTTTCAACTTCCACAGCCTGCGGTGCCACCGTGTCAACAACCTGCGGTTCAACCACGGTTGCTGCTTCAGTCACGACGTCTTCCACCGCTGCTACCGGTGCAATCACCTCTTCGGTCACAGCCTGTTCTTCAACAGCCTGCTCCGGGCGAGCAACCGGATAACGGATCCAGACTTTACCGGATGCCATCTCAGGTGACGCGCACGCCACGGTCAGCGGCATTGGCGACTGAGTCGGGTAACGCTCGTCACGGTAGCGACGACGACGCTGGCCGCTCACGCGCAGGTGACGCGGAGAACGACGGGAGCGACGCGGCATACCTGCGTTGTCACGGTTTTCGCTGCTTTCGTCCTGCTCAACCTGATTTTCCACTACGGCGGGCAGGTCAACTTTCGCGACCTGGGTACCCGTTGTGCTTTCTGCTGCTTCAACCGCGATAACGTCGTTTTCTTCCGTCTGAACAGCACCCACACGTACTTTCTGGGTCAGCTGACGCTGCTTACGACGCGGCATAACCTGAGTACGCTCTTCCTGCTCCGTGTCCTGCTGTTCAACAGGCGCTTCGCGGTTCAGGTTTTTGACTTCCTGCTGGGCCTGGCGTTTCTCGTCGTTACGACGACGGTTACGCTCGCGGCGAGGTTGCTGCTCGTCACGCTGTTTGCTCTTCTCGGACTCATCGCCCGCCTGCTGGCGAATTTCACGATCTTCAACGTTCTGCTGTTGCTTCTCGCGACGGTTGCGACGGTTGTCCTCGCGTTGTTCACGACCTTCGTTGTTCTCGGAACGATTATCACGGCGCTCGTTACGATCGCTACGGTCGTTGCGGTCATTACGATCGCGACGATTGTTCTGACGCTTACGACGGTCCTGCTGACGCTCTGGTTTCGCTTCTTTTGGCGCTTCTTTCGGCTGCTCAGGCTGAACTTCTTCGCCAGCAAACATTTTTTTCAGCGCGCCGAAGATGCGGCTCAGGAGACCCGGCTGCTCAGGCTGCGCTTTTGGCGCGGCAGGGGCCGCCTTTTGCACGGCAGGTTTTGCCGCTGGTTTTTCCAGCGTCGCTTCCGGCGGGGCTTCCGGCATGATGAAGGTTGCTAATGCAGGCTGCTCAGGCAGTTTACGCTCGGCAGGCTCTTCATCCGATGGCAGCGCCATTTCTTCTTCATGCAGCTTCGGTAGCAGGTAGCTGAGGGTGCTTGTCTCTTCGCCTTTACGCACGCGCAGCACGTGATAGTGCGGGGTTTGCATCTCGTCGTTTGGCACGATGATGCAGCGAACGCCGCCCTGACGCGCTTCGATTGCGCTTACCGCTGCACGTTTTTCGTTCAGCAGGTAGGAGGCAATCGGCACCGGAACGATGGCGTGAACCTCTTTGGTGTTCTCTTTCAGCGCTTCTTCTTCAATCAGACGCAGAATAGAGAGGGAGAGCGATTCATTGTCACGCACGGTACCCGTACCGGAACAGCGCGGGCAGACGTGATGGCTGGACTCGCCGAGTGACGGGCTCAGACGCTGACGGGACATTTCCAGCAGGCCGAAGCGCGAGATATGGCTAATCTGGATACGTGCGCGATCCTGGCGCACCGCTTCACGCAGACGGTTTTCAACCGCACGCTGATGGCGAACCGGGGTCATGTCGATGAAGTCGATAACAATCAGACCACCCAGGTCGCGCAGGCGGAGCTGGCGGGCGATTTCATCAGCGGCTTCAAGGTTGGTGTTGAAGGCGGTCTCTTCGATGTCGCCGCCACGGGTTGCACGCGCGGAGTTGATGTCGATAGCGGTCAGCGCTTCGGTGGTATCAATTACGATAGAACCGCCGGACGGCAGACGCACTTCACGCTGGAAGGCAGACTCGATCTGGGATTCAATCTGATAGTGGCTGAACAGCGGGATTTCACCGGTGTACAGTTTAATTTTGCTGGTGAAATCCGGGCGACCCAGCGCGGCGATGTGCTGGCGAGCCAGCTCAAGCACTTTCGGGTTATCAATCAGAATTTCACCGATGTCCTGACGTAGATAATCACGGAAGGCACGCACAATAACGTTGCTTTCCTGGTGGATCAGGAACGGAGCAGGACGGCTCTCAGCCGCTTTCTTGATGGCTTCCCAGTGCTTCAGACGGAAGCTCAGGTCCCACTGCAACGCTTCGGCAGATTTGCCGACGCCTGCGGTGCGCACGATAAGGCCCATGCCGTCTGGCAGCTCGAGACTTGCCAGCGCTTCTTTCAGCTCGGTACGGTCATCGCCTTCGATACGGCGAGAGATGCCACCCGCACGCGGGTTGTTTGGCATCAATACCAGATAGCTTCCTGCCAGGCTGATAAAGGTGGTCAGTGCGGCACCTTTGTTGCCACGCTCTTCTTTATCGATCTGGACGATAACTTCCTGACCTTCACGCAGAACATCTTTAATGTTCGGACGGCCATGGGAGTTGTAGTTTGCAGGAAAATATTCGCGGGCGATTTCTTTGAGAGGAAGGAAACCGTGACGCTCAGCACCGTAATCGACAAATGCAGCTTCAAGGCTTGGTTCAATGCGGGTGATTTTGCCTTTGTAAATGTTCGCTTTTTTCTGTTCGTGTCCAGGACTTTCGATATCCAGATCGTACAGGCGCTGCCCATCCACAAGGGCGACACGCAACTCTTCTTGCTGAGTTGCGTTGATTAACATTCTTTTCATCGTAACTTACTCGTTATTCTTACATTGACGACAAAGCTGCGGGCAAGGTGACGCTTTCCGGGGTATGAACCGATGGCCTCGTGTCTATTCACGTCGCCAACCTCACGGTTGTCGCTCGCTTAAGAGGCGCAGAGTGTCGGTTGCCTGTGTTTCATACGGAAACACAGCGCAATTATCAGGGGAATTGCCTGGGAAAACTCTCCAGAGAACAATCCTTATACCGGGAAGTACTGCAACCCGCAGCCCGCTAACTGCCTGAAAGATCAATACGTCTTACGCCATTGCTGCGTGGATGATCGGTCAGACAAAATTGGTCATTCCGTCGACATCCTTACAAAACCCGGATTTAACGCGGAAAACGGATTCATTATTCCACTGCTCGCCGGGTTATAGCAAGATGACTTTTACCAATTATCACCCGGTTACTCACAGTTTCTTCACTTCAACGGGGTGATTGGTTTAATAACCACCAAATCGATTGCGCGAAAGGGGAGTGGTCCGGATAAAAGTAAATATAAGCATAGAAAAATGAGTGGCGCTAATGTCTGACGCTATTTAGAATCGCCAACCATGAAAACAGAGACTCCAGCCGTAAAAATGGTTGCCATCGCCGACGACGAGGCGGGGCAACGTATCGATAATTTTTTGCGCACCCAGTTGAAGGGCGTGCCAAAAAGTATGATTTATCGCATCTTGCGTAAGGGCGAGGTGCGGGTGAACAAAAAACGCGTGAAGCCAGAGTATAAGCTCGAGGCGGGCGATGAAGTCCGGATCCCACCGGTACGTGTTACAGAGCGTGAAGAAGAGGTCGTTTCTCCGAAGCTGCAAAAAGTCGCGGCCCTGAGCGACGTTATCCTTTATGAGGACGACCACATTCTGGTGCTGAATAAACCGTCCGGAACGGCGGTACACGGGGGGAGCGGTCTGAGCTTCGGCGTGATTGAAGGGTTACGCGCGCTGCGCCCGGAAGCGCGTTTCCTCGAACTGGTTCACCGTCTTGACCGCGATACCTCTGGCGTGCTGCTGGTGGCGAAAAAACGTTCTGCGCTGCGTTCACTGCATGAACAGCTGCGCGAAAAAGGGATGCAGAAAGATTACCTGGCGCTGGTGCGCGGCCAGTGGCAGTCCCACGTGAAAGTGGTGCAGGCGCCGCTGCTGAAAAATATTCTGCAAAGCGGCGAGCGCATTGTTCGTGTTAATCAGGAAGGGAAACCGTCTGAGACGCGCTTTAAAGTTGAAGAGCGCTACGAATTCGCCACGCTGGTGCGCTGTAGTCCGGTGACGGGGCGTACCCACCAGATTCGCGTCCATACCCAGTTTGCGGGCCATCCGATTGCGTTTGATGACCGCTATGGCGATCGCGAATTTGATAAGCAGCTGGCGGGAACAGGGCTGTCGCGTCTGTTCCTGCACGCGGCAGCGCTGAAATTTACCCATCCTAATACCGGCGAAGTTATCCGTATTGAAGCGCCGCTGGATGAGCAGCTCAAACGCTGTCTGAAAGTTCTGCGCGGCTAAGGTAAATGTAAAACGGCAATGTATATTGCCGTTTTTTATGTTTGCCCCCTCTCCCTGTGGGAGAGGGCCGGGGTGAGGGCATCAGGCCGCAGGGATCACATCGTCAGCGGATTACACTCTTCTCGCCTCAACATCTGGCACAGCGCAATCAGCGGCAACCCCACCAGCGTGTTGGGATCGCGGCCATCGAGCTTGTCGAACAACGCAATCCCTAGTCCTTCACTTTTAAAGCTCCCTGCACAGTTTAGCGGACGTTCCCGACGCACATAATCCATAATCTCCTGCTCGCTAAGATGACGGAAGTGCACATCAAACGGCTCGCACTCGGTTTGCAGATGACCGGAAGCCGAATTATAAAGCGCCAGGCCGGTATAAAAGGTCACGATACCGCCTCGCGCACGCAACAGCTGCTGGCAGGCGTTTTCTTCCGTATGCGGTTTGCCGGTGATTTCGCCGTCCAGCACACAAACCTGATCGGAGCCTATAATCAGATGTGCGGGGTAACGTACGGCCAGCGACTGTGCTTTCTCTTTCGCGAGACGGGTCACCAGATGACGCGGTGACTCGCCCGGCTGTGGCGTTTCATCCACCTCCGGCGCAGCGCATTCAAACGGGATCCCGAGCTTTTCCAGCAGCATTCGGCGATAAGGTGAAGTGGAAGCAAGGACGAGATTTGGCATATTTTTATCACCAGATATAGCGTATCGATGCCAGCCATTTTAAACTACAGGCCGCAATGTGTGCGAATAATTGGCAAAAGGCAGCTCTGGTTGCCTTTTTCTTTGACTCTATGACGTTACAAAGTTAATATGCGCGCCCTATGCAAAAGGTAAAATTACCCCTGACTCTTGATCCGGTTCGTACGGCTCAAAAACGCCTCGATTACGAAGGAATCTATTCTTCCGATCAGGCTGAGCGTATTGCCGAATCTGTAGTCAGTGTGGACAGTGATGTAGAATGCTCCATGTCGTTCGCTATCGACAACCAGCGTCTCGCCGTGTTAACCGGTGATGCAAAGGTGACGGTAACGCTCGAATGTCAGCGTTGCGGGAAACCGTTTGTACAGCATGTTCACACAACGTATTGTTTTAGTCCGGTTCGTTCTGACGAACAGGCTGAAGCACTCCCGGAAGCGTATGAGCCGATTGAGGTTAACGAATTCGGTGAAATCGATCTTCTGGCGCTGGTTGAAGATGAAGTCATCCTCTCCCTGCCAGTCGTTCCGGTGCATGATTCTGAACACTGTGAAGTGTCCGAGGCGGACATGGTCTTTGGGGAACTGCCTGATGAAGCGCAAAAACCAAACCCATTTGCCGTATTAGCCAGCTTAAAGCGTAAGTAATTGAGGAGTAAGGTCCATGGCCGTACAACAGAATAAACCAACCCGTTCCAAACGTGGCATGCGTCGTTCCCATGACGCGCTGACCGCAGTTACCAGCCTGTCTGTAGACAAGACTTCTGGTGAGAAACACCTGCGTCACCACATCACCGCTGACGGTTTCTACCGCGGCCGCAAGGTTATCACTAAGTAATCACGCGTCAGCGTGATTAGGCTTAGTGAGGAACTTCCCCGTGCAAACGGGGAGTTTACCGAACCAGGCTGCGACGATACCTTGACACGTCTAACCCTGGCGTTAGATGTCATGGGGGGAGATTTTGGCCCTACCGTGACAGTGCCTGCAGCATTGCAGGCACTGAATTCTAATTCGCAACTCACACTTCTTTTAGTCGGTAATCCCGACACAATCACGCCATTACTTGCAAAAGCTGACTTTGAACAACGTTCGCGTCTGCAGATTATTCCTGCGCAGTCAGTTATTGCCAGTGATGCCCGGCCATCGCAGGCTATTCGTAATAGCCGCGGCAGCTCTATGCGAATGGCGCTGGAGCTGGTGAAAGAAGGGCGAGCGCAGGCTTGCGTCAGCGCGGGAAATACTGGCGCGCTGATGGGGCTGTCGAAATTATTGCTCAAGCCGATTGAGGGCATTGAGCGTCCGGCGCTGGTGACGGTATTACCGCATCAGCAGAAGGGCAAAACGGTGGTGCTGGATCTGGGCGCTAACGTGGATTGTGATAGTACAATGCTGGCTCAGTTTGCCGTTATGGGGTCGGTGCTGGCTGAAGACGTGGTCGGGATTAATAATCCCCGCGTTGCTTTACTGAATATTGGTGAAGAAGAGACTAAAGGCCTGGACAGTATCCGCGACGCTGCGGAAATACTCAAACAGGTCCCCTCCATCAACTATATTGGTTATCTCGAAGCCAATGAGTTGCTGACGGGCAAAACGGATGTATTAGTGTGTGATGGCTTCACCGGAAACGTGACGTTGAAGACCATGGAAGGGGTCGTACGAATGTTCCTTTCTCTGCTGAAATCGCAGGGAGAAGGTAAAAAAAGGTCCTGGTGGCTGATTTTATTAAAGCGTTGGTTACAAAAAAGCCTGACGCGGCGATTCAGTCACCTCAACCCCGACCAGTATAATGGCGCCTGTCTGTTAGGATTGCGCGGCATCGTGATTAAGAGTCATGGCGCCGCCAATCAGCGAGCATTTACCGTCGCGATTGAACAGGCAGTGCAGGCGGTGCAGCGACAAGTCCCTCAGAGGATTGCCGCTCGCCTGGGATCTGTATTAGCTAAAAGTGACTGAGCGTACATGTATACGAAGATTTTAGGTACCGGCAGCTACCTGCCAAAACAAGTGCGTACCAACGCCGATCTTGAAAAAATGGTAGATACGTCTGACGAGTGGATTGTCACGCGCACAGGTATCCGTGAACGTCGTATCGCCGCGCCAGACGAAACTGTGTCCACCATGGGCTACGAAGCCGCTCAGCGAGCGCTTGAGATGGCTGGCATTGATAAAGAACAGATCGGGCTTATTGTGGTGGCGACAACCTCTGCCACGCATGCCTTCCCAAGCGCAGCGTGCCAGGTGCAGAACATGCTCGGCATCAAAGGCTGCCCGGCATTTGATGTTGCAGCAGCGTGCGCGGGTTTCACCTATGCGCTGAGCATCGCCGATCAGTATGTAAAATCGGGCGCCGTAAAATATGCGCTGGTGATCGGCGCTGATGTGCTGGCGCGTACCTGCGATCCGACCGATCGCGGCACGATCATTATTTTTGGCGATGGCGCGGGCGCGGTGCTGCTGGGGCAGTCCGAAGAGCCGGGCATCATCTCCACGCACCTGCATGCCGATGGCCGCTACGGCGAGCTGTTAACGCTGCCTAACGCCGATCGCGTTAATCCTGATAACTCCATTTACCTCACCATGGCAGGTAATGAAGTATTCAAGGTGGCGGTGACTGAGCTTGCGCATATTGTCGATGAGACGCTGGAAGCCAATAACCTTGAACGCACCGCACTCGACTGGCTGGTGCCGCATCAGGCGAACCTGCGTATCATCAGCGCGACGGCGAAGAAGCTGGGCATGTCTATGGATAACGTTGTGGTGACGCTTGATCGCCACGGCAACACCTCTGCGGCATCGGTACCGTGCGCATTTGACGAAGCGGTACGCGATGGACGAATTAAACGGGGCCAACTGGTCTTGCTTGAAGCCTTTGGTGGCGGGTTCACCTGGGGTTCCGCGCTGGTTCGTTTCTAGGATAAGGATTAAAAAATGACGCAATTTGCTTTTGTGTTCCCGGGACAGGGCTCGCAAACTGTTGGGATGTTGTCTGAAATGGCAGCAAACTATCCGGTTATTGAAGAGACTTTCCGTGAAGCCTCTGACGCGCTGGGTTATGATCTGTGGGCGCTGACCCAACAGGGCCCCGCTGAAGAGCTGAACAAAACCTGGCAAACTCAACCGGCACTGCTGGCAGCCTCCGTCGCATTGTGGCGCGTATGGCAGCAGCAGGGCGGCAAAGCGCCGACGCTGATGGCGGGTCATAGCCTGGGTGAATACTCTGCGCTGGTCTGCGCAGGGGTGATTGCCTTCGCTGACGCGGTACGCCTGGTTGAATTGCGTGGTAAATTCATGCAGGAAGCGGTGCCAGAGGGCACGGGCGGCATGTCTGCCATCATCGGTCTGGATGATGCTTCTATCGCTAAAGCCTGTGAAGAATCTGCTGAAGGTCAGGTCGTTTCTCCGGTAAACTTTAACTCGCCAGGCCAGGTGGTTATCGCGGGTCATAAAGAAGCGGTTGAGCGTGCAGGCGCTGCCTGTAAAGCTGCGGGCGCAAAACGTGCACTGCCCCTGCCGGTGAGCGTACCGTCTCACTGCGCGCTGATGAAGCCCGCTGCCGATAAGCTGGCGGTTGAGCTGGAAAAAATGACCTTTAACGCACCGACGATTTCCGTTGTGAATAACGTCGATGTGCAGTGCGAAACCGCGCCGGAGGCTATCCGTAACGCGCTGGTTCGCCAGCTCTACAGCCCGGTTCAGTGGACTAAAACCGTTGAATTTATGGCGTCTCAGGGCGTTGAACATCTGTATGAAGTTGGTCCAGGTAAGGTACTTACCGGTCTGACAAAACGTATTGTAGACACCCTGACTGCCTCGGCGATTAACGAGCCGGAAGCCATGAAAGCGGCACTCTCGCAATAAAAGAGGAATACCATGAGTTTTGAAGGAAAAATTGCCCTGGTGACCGGCGCAAGCCGCGGTATTGGGCGCGCTATTGCTGAAACACTGGTTGCGCGCGGCGCGACGGTGATCGGGACTGCGACCAGTGAGAATGGCGCACAGGCCATCAGCGACTATCTGGGTGCGAACGGTAAAGGTCTGGTACTGAATGTGACTGAACCTGCATCTATCGAATCTGTTCTGGAAAATATTCGCGCAGAGTTTGGCGAAGTGGATATTCTGGTCAATAATGCCGGGATCACTCGCGACAACCTGCTGATGCGAATGAAAGACGACGAGTGGAACGATATTATCGAAACCAACCTGTCATCTGTATTCCGTCTGTCAAAAGCGGTAATGCGCGCTATGATGAAAAAGCGTCATGGTCGTATTATCACTGTAGGTTCTGTGGTTGGTACCATGGGAAATGCTGGTCAGGCTAACTACGCTGCGGCGAAAGCAGGTCTGATCGGTTTCAGTAAGTCGCTGGCGCGTGAAGTCGCGTCCCGCGGAATTACTGTAAACGTTGTTGCTCCGGGCTTTATTGAAACGGACATGACGCGTGCGCTGACTGATGAGCAGCGTGCGGGTACGCTGGCGGCAGTTCCGGCGGGTCGTCTTGGCGACCCTAAAGAAATCGCCAGCGCGGTTGCATTTTTAGCCTCTGACGAAGCGGGTTACATCACTGGTGAAACCCTCCACGTCAACGGCGGGATGTACATGGTT
This sequence comes from Enterobacter cloacae complex sp. ECL72, assembly GCF_019056635.1. Taxonomy (NCBI): domain Bacteria; kingdom Pseudomonadati; phylum Pseudomonadota; class Gammaproteobacteria; order Enterobacterales; family Enterobacteriaceae; genus Enterobacter; species Enterobacter cloacae complex sp. ECL72. Next base: position 1,255,885 of record NZ_CP077659.1, read on the forward strand.
TAATCACGATCGAAAATATTTGCGTTATTTGGGCAAATGGCCTCAAAATAACGTAAAATCGTGGTAAGACCTGCCGGGATTTAGTTGCAAATTTTTCAACATTTTATACACTACGAAAACCATCGCGAAAGCGAGTTTTGATAGGAAATTTAAGAGTATGAGCACTATCGAAGAACGCGTTAAGAAAATTATCGGCGAACAGCTGGGCGTTAAGCAGGAAGAAGTTGTGAACTCCGCTTCCTTTGTTGAAGACCTGGGCGCAGATTCTCTTGACACCGTTGAGCTGGTAATGGCTCTGGAAGAAGAGTTTGATACTGAGATTCCGGACGAAGAAGCTGAGAAAATCACCACCGTTCAGGCTGCCATTGATTACATCAACGGTCACCAGGCGTAAGTGAACATCTCCAGGCGGTCATTCGACCGCCTGAGTTTTATCTTTTGTTGTCCCACGAATCTCTTTTTTTATCCCTCCCTGGAGGACAAGCGTGTCTAAGCGTCGTGTAGTTGTGACCGGACTTGGCATGTTGTCTCCTGTCGGCAATACCGTAGAGTCCACCTGGAAAGCTCTCCTTGCCGGTCAGAGCGGCATCAGCCTAATCGACCATTTCGATACTAGCGCCTATGCAACGAAATTTGCTGGCTTAGTAAAGGATTTTAACTGTGAAGAGATCATCTCGCGCAAAGAACAGCGCAAGATGGATGCCTTCATTCAATATGGAATTGTCGCTGGCGTTCAGGCCATGCAGGATTCTGGCCTTGAGATTACGGAAGAGAACGCGACCCGTATCGGCGCCGCTATCGGCTCCGGGATTGGCGGTCTTGGTCTGATTGAAGAAAACCATACATCTCTGATGAATGGCGGCCCGCGTAAAATCAGCCCGTTCTTCGTTCCGTCTACGATTGTCAACATGGTGGCAGGTCACCTGACCATTATGTTCGGCCTGCGTGGCCCAAGCATCTCAATCGCGACAGCCTGTACGTCTGGCGTGCATAACATCGGCCAGGCCGCGCGTATCATTGCGTACGGCGATGCAGATGCTATGGTTGCGGGCGGCGCTGAAAAAGCCAGTACCCCGCTGGGCGTCGGTGGCTTCGGTGCAGCGCGTGCGCTCTCTACCCGAAACGATAATCCGCAGGCGGCGAGCCGTCCGTGGGATAAAGACCGTGACGGCTTCGTGCTGGGTGACGGTGCAGGCATGATCGTACTGGAAGAGTACGAACACGCGAAAAAACGTGGCGCGAAAATTTATGCTGAAGTTGTTGGCTTTGGCATGAGCAGCGATGCTTATCACATGACGTCTCCTCCAGAGAACGGCGCAGGCGCTGCGCTGGCGATGGAAAACGCCATTCGCGATGCGGGCATTACGCCGGCACAGATTGGCTACGTTAACGCGCACGGGACGTCTACCCCTGCGGGCGATAAAGCAGAAGCGCAGGCTGTTAAGTCTATCTTCGGCGAATCTGCCAGCCGTGTGCTGGTGAGCTCCACGAAATCCATGACCGGTCACCTGCTGGGTGCTGCGGGGGCAGTAGAGTCAATCTACTCTATTCTCGCGCTGCGCGATCAGGCTGTACCGCCAACCATCAACCTGGATAATCCGGATGAAGGTTGCGATCTGGACTTCGTTCCTCACGAAGCGCGCCAGGTTAGCGGTATGGAGTATACCCTGTGTAACTCCTTCGGCTTCGGTGGGACTAACGGTTCTCTGATCTTCAAAAAGGTCTGAGTCTGGTTAGCCGCTGACGAAAAAAAAAGGTCCGCTTGCCGGGCCTTTTTTATTAGGTGAAATCCCCTTGTCCGGCTGCTCACATCCTGCCAGACTGAGCCTCCACGCATAAGGAGCCACCATGTTTTTAATTAATGGCCTTGAGCAAGAAACGCTGCCGGCAAGCGACAGGGCGACCCAGTTTGGCGATGGCTGTTTCACGACTGCGCGTATTCTCGACGGTGGCGTGTGTCTGCTCGGGGCCCATATCCTTCGTTTACAAAAAGCCTGCGAAGCACTACTGATCCCTTTCTCGCAGTGGGACATTCTTGAAAGTGAAATGCGTCGGCTGGCGTCAGATAAAGCAAGCGGCGTCCTGAAAGTCATTATTAGCCGCGGGAGCGGTGGCCGGGGCTATAGCGGTTCTGCCTGTCTGCATCCTACGCGGGTCCTTTCCGTTTCAGATTATCCTTCCCATTATGCGCACTGGCGTGAAGAGGGCGTAGCCCTGGCGTTAAGTCCGGTACGTCTGGGGCGAAACCCGATGCTCGCTGGCATAAAACATCTCAACCGCCTTGAACAGGTGCTTATTCGTACTCATCTTGAGCAGACGGAGGCCGGGGAGGCGCTGGTTCTTGACAGCGAAGGGTACATTACGGAATGCTGTGCGGCTAATTTACTCTGGCGGAAGGGCAGTGACGTGTTCACGCCTTCGCTGGAGCAGGCCGGCGTCAACGGCATTATGCGGCAGTTTTGTCTGCACCAGCTGGCACGCGCAGGCTTTCGCGTTGTCGAAGTCAACGCTAAGGAAGAGGCGCTGCTGTCTGCCGATGAAGTCGTAATCTGCAATGCGCTGATGCCCGTTGTCCCCGTTCGCGCTTATGGCCGCAAATGCTGGTCATCCCGCGAGCTGTTCCAGTTTCTGGCCCCGTTATGTGAGCAAACCAGGTAGTCATGAAGAAAATGTTACGCTTTGTCCTCCTTCTTATCGTTGCGTTCGGTATCGCTGGCGGAGCGGGAGTGTGGAAAGTCCGTCAGCTGGCGGAGAGTCAGATTCTGATAAAAGATGAGACGATTTTTACCCTGAAAGCGGGGACCGGGCGGCAGGCGCTTGGTCAGCAGCTGTATGACGACAAAATTATCAATCGCCCACGCGTATTCCAGTGGCTGCTGCGTATTGAACCGGACCTGTCCCATTTCAAGGCCGGCACCTATCGCTTTACCCCTGGCATGACCGTGCGCGAGATGCTGCAACTGCTGGAGAGTGGTAAAGAAGCCCAGTTCCCGCTGCGTTTTGTGGAAGGTATGCGTCTGAGCGATTACCTCAGGCAGCTGCGGGACGCGCCATACATTAAGCATACGCTGAAAGATGACCGCTACCAGACCGTGGCAGACGCCTTAAAATTCGAACATCCCGAGTGGGTGGAAGGCTGGTTCTGGCCCGATACGTGGATGTATACGGCAGGCACGACGGATGTGGCCATTCTGAAGCGCGCGCACAACAAAATGGTCGCGGCGGTAGACGCTGCCTGGAAAGGGCGAGCAGAGGGCCTGCCTTATAAAGATCAAAACCAGTTCATGACGATGGCCTCGATCATCGAGAAAGAGACGGCCGTTGCTGCCGAACGTGACCAGGTTGCCTCGGTGTTTATTAACCGTCTGCGCATCGGCATGCGTTTGCAAACCGATCCTACCGTCATCTACGGCATGGGCGAAAACTACAACGGCAGGATTTCCAGAAAAGATCTGGAGACGCCAACGGCGTATAATACCTACGTGATTAGCGGCCTGCCGCCTGGACCGATCGCGACGCCGAGTGAAGCATCGTTGAAGGCCGCCGCGCACCCGGCCAAAACGCCGTATCTCTATTTTGTGGCTGACGGAAAAGGGGGGCATACGTTTAATACCAACCTGGCCAGCCACAATCGCTCCGTTCAGGACTATCTGAAGGCACTTAAGGAAAAAAATGCGCAGTAAATACATTGTCATTGAGGGACTCGAAGGGGCGGGCAAAACAACTGCCCGTAACGTGGTGGTGGATACGCTTACGTCGCTTGGCGTTGCCGACATGGTCTTTACCCGCGAGCCGGGCGGTACGCAGCTGGCGGAAAAACTGCGCAGCCTGGTTCTGGATATCAAATCCGTTGGCGATGAAGTTATTACCGACAAAGCGGAAGTGCTGATGTTCTATGCGGCGCGCGTTCAGCTGGTGGAGACGGTGATCAAACCCGCTCTGGCAGAAGGGAAATGGGTGATCGGCGATCGCCACGATCTCTCAACCCAGGCGTATCAGGGCGGTGGCCGGGGTATCGACCAGACCATGCTGGCTACGCTTCGCGACGCGGTTCTGGGCGATTTCCGTCCTGACCTGACGCTGTATCTGGACGTGACCCCTGAGGTGGGCCTGAAGCGCGCCCGTGCCCGCGGCGAACTGGACCGCATTGAACAGGAGTCTTTTGATTTCTTTAACCGCACCCGTGCGCGTTATCTGGAACTGGCCGGGCAGGACAAGACCATTCGTACCATCGATGCGACGCAATCCCTTGAAGACGTTACGCGTGATATTCAGCAGACCGTTACGCAGTGGCTACAGGAGCAGCAGGCATGAAATGGTATCCATGGTTGCGCCCACACTTTGAACAGCTGATCGGCAGCTATCAGGTTGGTCGGGGGCATCATGCGTTACTGATCCAGGCGCTGCCGGGAATGGGTGATGATGCGTTGATTTACGCCATCACCCGCTTTCTGATGTGCCAACAGCCGGAAGGACATAAAAGCTGCGGTAAATGCCGGGGTTGCCAGCTCATGCAGGCGGGCACGCATCCTGACTATTACACCCTCGAACCCGAGAAGGGCAAAAATACGCTCGGTATCGACGCGGTGCGTGAGGTCAGTGAGAAACTGTACGAATATGCGCGTCTGGGGGGGGCGAAAGTGGTGTGGCTGAAAGACGCCGCGCTGCTCACGGAAGCCGCAGCCAACGCCCTGTTAAAAACCCTGGAAGAGCCGCCAGAGAATACCTGGTTTTTCCTCTCCTGCCGCGAGCCGGAACGCTTGCTGGCGACGCTGCGCAGTCGCTGCCGTCTTCACCACCTCGCTGTCCCTCAGGAATCCTGGGCGCTCGCCTGGCTTGAGCGAGAAGTGACGGTGTCACAAGATGCGGCGCGCTCGGCGTTGCGCCTGTGCAGCGGTGCGCCTGCGGCTGCGCTGGCCTTATTGCAGCCGGAAGTGTGGTCTCAGCGTGAAACGCTGTGTCGTGCGGTTGAATCAGCCCTCGACAGCCATGACTGGCTGAGCGTGCTGCCAGCGCTGAACAGCGATCAGGCTCCGGAACGGCTACACTGGCTGGCCGCACTGCTGCTGGATGCGCTCAAAATCCAGCAGGGGGCGACGCTTCTGACTAACCCTGACGTGTGGGCGCTGGTCACCACGCTGGCGAATCGCCTGTCAGGGCAGTCGCTGCACGCTATCCTTCATGATATCTGCCAGAGCCGTGAACAACTTTTGACAGTGACCGGTCTCAATCGCGAGCTTTTACTGACCGACCAGTTACTGCGTATCGAACACTACCTGCAACCGGGCGTCATACCGCCGGTTTCCCACCTCTGAGAGAGACATTATGTTTTTAGTCGACTCACACTGCCATCTCGATGGCCTGGATTATCAGTCCCTGCATAAAAATGTGGACGACGTGCTGGCGAAAGCCGCCGCGCGCGATGTGAAATTTTGCCTGGCCGTGGCGACCACGTTGCCGGGTTACCGCGCCATGCGTGAACTGGTAGGCGAGCGCGATAATGTCGTCTTCTCCTGCGGCGTGCATCCGCTGAATCAGGATGAAGCATACGACGTTGAGGATTTACGCCGTCTTGCCGCAGAAGAGGGCGTAGTGGCGATGGGCGAGACCGGTCTCGACTATTTCTACACCCCGGAAACGAAACCTCGCCAGCAGGAATCCTTCCGCAACCATATCCGTATTGGCCGTGAACTGAATAAGCCGGTTATCGTTCATACCCGCGATGCGCGTGCCGACACGCTGGCGATCCTGCGGGAAGAAAAGGTGACGGATTGCGGTGGCGTACTACACTGTTTCACTGAAGACAGAGAAACGGCGGGTAAGCTGCTTGATTTAGGCTTTTATATCTCGTTTTCGGGGATCGTCACGTTCCGCAATGCCGAGCAACTGCGTGATGCGGCGCGCTATGTTCCGCTGGATCGTATTCTGGTGGAAACCGATTCACCGTACCTGGCGCCGGTGCCTCATCGCGGCAAAGAGAATCAGCCAGCGATGACCCGGGATGTCGCTGAGTATATGGCCGTTCTGAAAGGTGTCAGTATTGAAGAGCTGGCTCGCGTGACAACGGAAAACTTCGCCAGTCTGTTCCATATCGACCCCGCCCGCCTGCAATCTGTCTGATACGCCTGTTATTTTTAGGCTCGTAATTAATAAGTAAAACGAGTAAAGTTCACCGCCTCATTTGGGGCGGTGATGGCGTTTTTAGACACATCCAGACATGCTTTATGTAAATATCTGCAAGTTTTTTGGCCGTCTTGAACTGAAACGTGATAGCCGTCAAACAAACTCAGAGGGAATTATTTTACTCTGTGTAATAAATAAAGGGCGCTTAGATGTCCTGTCCACGGCGCGGTACTCCCCCCGGGCCAATGCGTGAAAACGTAAAAAAAGCACAAATACTCAGGAGCACTCTCAATTATGTTTAAGAATGCATTTGCTAACCTGCAAAAGGTCGGTAAATCGCTGATGCTGCCAGTATCCGTACTGCCTATCGCAGGTATCCTGCTGGGTGTCGGTTCTGCAAACTTCAGCTGGCTGCCAGCCGTAGTTTCCCACGTGATGGCCGAAGCAGGCGGTTCTGTTTTTGCTAACATGCCGCTGATCTTCGCTATCGGTGTTGCTCTGGGCTTCACCAATAACGACGGTGTATCCGCGCTGGCGTCCGTTGTTGCTTACGGCATCATGGTGAAAACCATGGCTGTGGTTGCGCCGCTGGTACTGCATTTACCTGCTGAAGAGATTGCCGCTAAGCATCTGGCGGACACCGGTGTTCTCGGTGGTATCATCTCCGGTGCGATTGCAGCGTATATGTTTAACCGCTTCTATCGCATCAAGCTGCCTGAGTATCTGGGCTTCTTCGCGGGTAAACGTTTTGTGCCGATCATTTCTGGTCTGGCCGCGATTTTCACCGGTGTGGTTCTGTCTTTCATCTGGCCACCAATCGGTACAGCAATCCAGACATTCTCTCAGTGGGCGGCTTACCAGAACCCGGTTGTGGCGTTCGGTATCTACGGCTTCATTGAGCGCTGCCTGGTACCATTTGGTCTGCACCACATCTGGAACGTTCCATTCCAGATGCAGATTGGTGAATACACCAACGCAGCAGGCCAGGTGTTCCACGGCGACATCCCACGCTACATGGCGGGTGACCCAACGGCAGGTAAACTGTCTGGTGGCTTCCTGTTCAAAATGTACGGTCTGCCGGCCGCCGCAATTGCGATCTGGCACTCTGCTAAACCAGAGAACCGTGCAAAAGTGGGCGGTATCATGATCTCCGCAGCGCTGACCTCGTTCCTGACCGGTATCACCGAGCCGATCGAGTTCTCCTTCATGTTCGTTGCGCCGATCCTGTACATCATCCACGCGGTACTGGCAGGTCTGGCATTCCCAATCTGTATCCTGCTGGGTATGCGTGACGGTACGTCCTTCTCTCACGGTCTGATCGACTTCATCGTTCTGTCCGGTAACAGCAGCAAGCTGTGGCTGTTCCCAATTGTGGGTGCGGGCTACGCAGTGGTGTACTACACCGTCTTCCGCGTGCTGATCAAAGCACTGGACCTGAAAACGCCGGGTCGTGAAGATGCAACGGAAGACAGCAAAGCCGGTGTGACCAGCGAAATGGCGCCTGCTCTGGTAGCTGCTTTCGGCGGTAAAGAGAACATCACTAACCTGGACGCGTGTATCACTCGTCTGCGTGTGAGCGTTGCCGACGTTGCGAAAGTAGACCAGCCGGGTCTGAAAAAACTGGGCGCAGCGGGCGTCGTTGTTGCAGGTTCTGGTGTTCAGGCAATCTTCGGTACGAAATCCGATAACCTGAAAACCGAAATGGATGAGTACATCCGCAACAACTAAGCTGTGACCTGTGGAGACTAAGGCAGCCGAATGGCTGCCTTTTTTATTACTGCGGTTTGTGGTGCCGGGTGGCGGCTGCGTCTTACCCGGCCTACGTGATGGGTAGGGCCGGTAAGCGCAGCGCCACCGGGCTTCTGTCACTCAGAAATCGTAGCTCGCGCTCACCGAGACGTTCAGCGGCGCGCCATACACTACATAAGAACCGACGTAATCGTAATACTCTTTGTCGAACAGGTTGTTGACGTTAGCCTGCACCGCAAAATCTTTGGTGACCTGATAACGGCTGAACAGGTTCACCAGCCCATAGCTGCCTTGCTCCGCGCGGGAACGTCCTGCCGGGCCGCCTTCCACGTCCGTCCACACTTTGTTCTGCCAGTTTACGCCGCCGCCCACGGTCAGTTCCGGCAGCATTGGCAACTGATAGCGGGTGAAGAGCTTCATGGTTGTGCGCGGCTGATCGGCGCTGACGGCGTTTCCATTCTTATCTTCTGCGATGTAACGCGTCGCGCCGAAGGTCAGCTGCCAGTTATCGGTCAGGGCACCGTTGAGCTCGAACTCGACCCCTTTGCTGACCACCCCGTCCAGCGATTCATAGATCGACTCACCGCTCGGCATGTAGGTATAGGTGTTGCTGGCGACGTTATCCTGCTCAATGCGGAAAATCGCCAGCGAGGTGGTGAGGCGGGTATTAAACCAGTCCGCCTTCACCCCGGCTTCGTAGCTTTTACCCGTGGTAGGGTCGAGATAACGTCCGCTGGCGTCGCGCTTATCCTGCGGCTGGAAGATAGAGGTATAGCTGACGTAGGTCGACCAGTCCTCATTGATGTCATACACCAGGCCGGCGTACGGCGTGACATCATCTTTGGTGCTTTCCAGACGGGTATTCGGCGATCCTGCCGGGTTATAACGAATGTTATATTGGGTGTAGCGCGCGCCCAGGATCAGGTGCAGCGGATCGGCCAGCGAGAAACGAGCCGACGAATAGGCTGAAGACTGGCGAATATCATCCTTGCTGTAGAGTTTCCACGGCGTCCACTGGGGATCGGCGATGTTCCCGTTCCAGTTCTTAAAGTTGCCGACATCAACCATGCCGTATACCGCATCCGGCATGGAGTTGTCGTAATGGTTACGCTGACGGCTGAAGCTGCCGCCGAACATCATTTCGTGCTGACGGCCAAAGAGATCGAAGCCGCCGCGCAGGAAGGCGTCAACCGCATCCTGTTTACGTTCCCCACGGTTCCAGCCGCCGTAACCCACCAGGCCCGCACCGGTCTCTTTATCCGGATAGCCGGACATATACATCAGTTTGGAGTCGAAGTTGGTTTCAGCATGCATGCCGTTGATGTGCGCTTCCCAGCCATTATCGAAACGCTGAGTCAGGTTAGCGAAGATGCGGGTGCTGTCTTTATCTGAATAAGCCCAGTCAGGTGCGACAGTCTGGCTGCGATTGTAGTGGGTCTTACTTCCGTCGCTGTACCAGGTCGGCAGCCCGCCCCAGGTTGGGTCGGCGGTATGGCTTTCCTGATACTCATACCCTACCGAGAGGGTGGTGCTGTCGGTGACATCCGCGTCCATCACACCGTAGAGGAATTTCTTCCGGTAGTGGTAGTTATCCACGAAGCTGTCGTTGTCCTGATAACCGGTAATCAGACGGCCCCGTACCTTACCTGACTCTACCAGCGGCGCCTGGAGATCCAGCACGTAGCGCTGCTTGTCCCAGCTGCCGTAACTGGCGGAGACGTTACCTTTAAATTCCGGGCTGTCCGCGTGCTTACGCACCATATTAACGTACGCCGCCGGGTTGCCCGTGCCGGACATCAGGCCGGTGGCGCCGCGAACCACTTCGATGCGGTCATAAATCGCGGTATCCGCGGCGGTATCACCAAAGTTCCACACTTCACTGATGGAGGTTGGCAGGTCGTCATAGGCGTAGTTGCTGACGAAAAAGCCGCGTGAGTAAAACACGGTACGGTCGCTGTCCTGCACCTGGGCCGTAATGCCCGTGGTATTCGTCAGCACCTGTCCGATGGATTGCAGATTCTGGTCAGCCATACGTTGCTGGCTGATAACGCTGACGGACTGTGGGATGTCGCGGGGAACCAGCAACAGTTTGGTGCCGGTGGTGGTGGTTTTTACGCTGTAATCCTGATCCTGGCTGGCAGAAAGATCCTGTGTGTTGTCAAAACCCCCGTCTACGACGACGGTATCTTCGGTGGTTGAAGCAGCGAAAGCGGCGGTTGGCGTCAATGCCATAGCAATGCAGGCGGCCAGCAACGAAGGTGTTGCGGCAGGCTGACGTTGCCCATCCCTGGTGTGATTAATGAAAGACATCATCAAACCCTTGGTGAATGGTGAAGGTAATTCGCGACAGTCCCGCTAGCACGGGCTGACGTCGTTTTCTATGTTAAAAATGCGCATGAAAATGCAAATGCGAAATATACGCATTGTGATTAACGCTGTAAACAGATGTTTCGGGATGAACTGAAATAAGGTTTCAGAAAAGAAATGTCCTAAAGCGATGCCTCTTCAGCCAGATGGCGGACAATCAGGAAAGAAATCACGGGAGAAGGTTGAAAGGACAGGAGAAACTCGCTCATACTCTTGTCTTGTGTCACGCAGTAAATCAGACAATGTGTGTTAACAACGGACGCACGACGCCAGATTAAACTTAAAAGGAAAAGGTCATGGCTGAAGAAACGATTTTCAGTAAAATTATCCGCCGAGAAATTCCGTCGGATATTGTCTATCAGGATGAACTGGTCACGGCTTTCCGCGACATTTCTCCCCAGGCGCCGACGCACATCCTTATTATTCCCAATATTCTGATCCCGACCGTCAATGACGTTAAAACCGAGCATGAAGTGGCGCTGGGCCGTATGCTTACGGTGGCCGCGAAAATCGCAGAGCAGGAAGGGATTGCTGAAGACGGATACCGTCTGATCATGAACTGTAATCGCCATGGCGGCCAGGAAGTCTATCATATTCATATGCATCTGCTGGGTGGACGTCCACTGGGACCGATGCTGGCACATAAAGGTCTTTAATATGTTAACTGGGCGTATTGCAGCGCTGATCGTGACGCTGGTAATGGTTGGGTGCAGCGCGCGTCCCGCCATCCCGGTCAGTGAAGAACAGACGCTGGTGATGGAGTCCTCAGTGCTTGCTGCGGGCATCACGGCGGAGAAACCTTCGCTGACCATAAGCGAAATCCAGTCTTCAGCCTCCTCTACGCTCTATAACGAAAGGCAAGAGCCAGTGACGGTGCATTATCGCTTCTACTGGTATGACGTGAGAGGTCTTGAGATGCACCCGCTTGAGGCGCCGCGCAGCGTGACTATCCCGGCAAGATCGTCAGTCACGCTCTACGGCAGCGCCAGCTATCTGGGTGCACATAAGGTGAGACTTTATCTTTATTTGTAAGGAGTGAACCTTGATTAAAACAATGAGCCGTTATGCGCTCCTGAGTGCTTTTGCACTCTTTCTGGCGGGTTGTGTGACGCGAACGGAAGAACCAGCACCGGTAGATCAGGCGAAGCCGGGAACGGAACAGCCAACAACGCCAGCGCAGCCTGTTCCAACCGTGCCGTCTGTACCGACCATTCCGGCGCAGCCTGGCCCGATCGAACATCCGGACGACACCGCACAGCCTGCGCCGCGAGTACGCCACTATGACTGGAACGGCGCAATGCAGCCGATGGTGGGCAAAATGTTGCAGGCACAGGGCGTTACGCCCGGTAGCGTGCTGCTGGTGGACAGCGTGAACAACCGTACAAACGGTTCCCTGAATGCGGGAGAAGCGACGGAAACCCTGCGCAACGCGCTGGCAAACAACGGTAAATTTACGCTGGTCTCAGCTCAGCAGCTCGCGGTCGCCAAGCAGCAGCTTGGTCTGTCGCCTCAGGACAGCCTGGGTTCGCGCAGTAAAGCGATGGGTATTGCCCGCAACGTTGGCGCGCAGTATGTCCTTTATTCTAACGCGACAGGCAACGTGAACACGCCGTCGTTGCAGATGCAGTTAATGCTGGTTCAGACCGGCGAAATTATCTGGTCAGGTAAAGGTGCCGTTACGCAACAATAAGCGCACGCGTCATGACGTCCTGACGCGTTATTTCCCTCAGTACCGTGTTATCGCGCCGCAAGCCCCCGCCGGGCTTGGCGGCGCGAGTTGCATTATTGAGCGTGGCGACCATCGGCTGGTTTTACGTCAGCATCACGATGCCGCCGCGCCTGCCTCCCATTTTCGTCGCCAGTTCCGCGCCCTGAAGCGCCTGCCCGCCGACCTTGCGCCACAACCTCATCTCTTTATCAGAGACTGGATGGCGGTGGCGTTTATTGCGGGTGAGATCAAAAGCGAGCTTCCCGATACGCCTGCGCTTGCAGCCATGCTGTATCATCTGCATCGCCAGCCGCGTCTGGGCTGGCGGGTAACGTTACTTCCTTTGCTGGATCACTACTGGCAGCAGGCTGCGCCTGGACGACGCACGCCCTACTGGCTGGCGCAGCTTAAGCGGCTACGCAGAGCGGGAGAGCCGCAGGCGTTACGTCTGGCGCCGCTGCATATGGATGTCCACGCGGGTAATATCGTTCATACCACGGCAGGCGAGAAACTTATCGACTGGGAATATGCCGGAGACGGTGACGTGGCGCTCGAACTCGCTGCGGTCTGGATGCCTGATGAGGCGTCGCGCGAGCAGCTGATAACCGCCTATGCCCGAAACGCCAACATCAATGCGCTCACCCTTGCGCGGCAGGTCGCGCGCTGGCGTCCGTGGGTGTTGATGCTGATGGCGGGATGGTTTGAAATGCGCCTTCAGCAGACAGATGACAAACAATTTATTGCGCTGGCAAATGATGCCTGGCGTCAGTTACAAACGAAAGGATAAGAGAGGTAGGTGTGGGTCCAGTAATGTTGGATGTCGAAGGGTTTGAGCTGGATGCGGAAGAGCGCGAAATTCTGGCGCATCCGCTGGTAGGGGGGCTGATTCTTTTCACCCGCAATTATCATGATCCGGAGCAGTTGCGTGAGCTGGTTCGCCAGATCCGTGCGGCGTCGCGCAATCACCTGGTGGTGGCCGTAGACCAGGAAGGTGGGCGTGTGCAGCGTTTCCGCGAAGGGTTTACCCGTTTACCCGCCGCGCAATCTTTTGCTGCGCTGCTGGGGATCGAAGAGGGCGGTCAACTGGCGCAGGACGCCGGCTGGCTGATGGCCAGCGAGATGATCGCCATGGATATCGACATCAGCTTCGCCCCGGTGCTGGACGTAGGACACATTAGCGCGGCAATTGGTGAGCGTTCGTATCATGACGATCCGCGTATTGCGCTGGCAATGGCGACGCGCTTTATTGACGGTATGCATGCTGCGGGCATGAAAACCACCGGCAAACATTTCCCGGGCCACGGGGCGGTGACGGCGGATTCCCATAAAGAAACCCCGCGCGATCCGCGCCCGGAAGCAGACATTCGCGCTAAAGACATGTCGGTTTTCCGCTCGCTGATCGCTGATAACAAGCTGGATGCCATCATGCCTGCGCACGTCATCTACAGTGAGGTCGATCCGCGTCCGGCCAGCGGCTCTCCACACTGGCTGAAAACCGTACTGCGTCAGGAATTAGGCTTCAATGGCGTAATTTTCTCTGACGATTTATCCATGGAGGGGGCGGCAATTATGGGTAGCTATGCCGAACGTGGGCAGGCTTCGCTGGATGCGGGTTGCGATATGATCCTCGTCTGCAATAATCGTAAAGGGGCGGTGAGCGTGCTGGATAACCTGTCGCCGATCAATGCTGAACGTGTTACACAATTGTATCATAAAGGTTCATTTAGTCGTCAGGAGCTGATGGACTCGGCGCGCTGGAAAACGGTAAACGCCCGGCTTGAAGCCCTGAACGAGCGCTGGCAGGCACATAAAGCAGCCCTTTAATTCATCCCGGAAGGCGTAGCGTGGTGAGACGATGATCATTTATTTACACGGTTTTGACTCAAACAGTCCTGGTAATCATGAGAAAGTGCTGCAATTGCAGTTTATCGATCCGGATGTCCGGCTGATCAGTTACAGCACACGTCATCCGAAGCATGACATGCAGCATCTGCTTAAAGAAGTGGATAAAATGTTGCAGCTCAATATCGACGATCGCCCGCTGATCTGCGGCGTGGGGTTAGGAGGATACTGGGCAGAGCGCATCGGTTTTTTGTGCGATATCCGTCAGGTCATTTTTAATCCTAACCTCTTTCCGAACGAAAACATGGAAGGCAAAATCGATCGCCCGGAGGAGTACGCCGACATCGCAACTAAATGCGTGAGCAATTTCCGTGAAAAGAACCGCGATCGGTGTCTTGTGATCCTCTCCCGCAACGATGAAGCGCTGAACAGCTCCCGCGCCGCCGAGCTTCTGCACCATTACTACGAAATTGTCTGGGACGAAGAGCAGACCCACAAGTTCAAAAACATTTCCCCGCACTTGCAGCGTATTAAAGCCTTTAAAACGCTGGGCTGATCTCCTTGAACCTGATAAAGGCCCGGTACGTGAAAGCGTACCGGGCCTCTTTTTTGTCAGAGTTGTCTACTTTTAAACCATCAAAACTTGATACATATCAATTTTGGTATGACCAATGCGCCTGACGTGCTATTCTCAATGAATCTGAATGGTTTCAGCGCAGTAACCTGTTGTTAATTAAGGGTTATTTCTATAACTTTTAATTAACAATTGGTTAATAATTTGAGGGGGTCACGTTGACTACGCCATTGAAAAAGATAGTGATTGTCGGCGGTGGTGCTGGCGGATTGGAGCTGGCGACACAGCTGGGTAAGAAGCTGGGTCGCGGTAAGAAAGCCAAAATCACGCTGGTGGATCGTAACCACAGTCATCTGTGGAAGCCGTTACTGCACGAAGTGGCGACCGGGTCGCTGGATGAGGGCGTGGATGCGCTGAGCTATCTGGCGCATGCGCGTAACCACCACTTCCAGTTCCAGCTGGGTTCGGTGGTGGATATCAATCGTGAAAACAAAACCATCACGCTGGCTGAGCTGCGTGATGATAAAGGCGAGTTGCTGGTTCCTGAGCGCAAGCTGGCCTATGACACGCTGGTGATGGCCCTGGGCAGTACCTCCAATGATTTCAACACCCCAGGCGTAAAAGAGCACTGCATCTTCCTGGATAACCCGCATCAGGCGCGTCGTTTCCATCAGGAGATGCTTAACCTGTTCCTGAAGTACACCAATAACATGGGTGCTAACGGCAAGGTCAACATTGCTATCGTGGGCGGCGGCGCAACGGGCGTTGAATTATCGGCGGAGTTGCACAATGCGGTCAAACAGCTGCACAGCTACGGCTACAAAGGGCTGACTAACGAAGCGCTGAATGTGACGCTGGTGGAAGCAGGTGAACGTATTCTGCCTGCGCTGCCGCCGCGTATTTCCGGCGCGGCGCACAACGAGCTGACCAAACTGGGCGTGCGCGTGCTGACCCAGACCATGGTGACCAGCGCGGATGAGGGCGGCCTGCATACCAAAGACGGCGAATATATCCAGGCCGACCTGATGGTTTGGGCTGCGGGGATCAAAGCGCCTGATTTCATGAAAGATATCGGTGGGCTGGAGACGAACCGCATTAACCAGCTGGTGACAGAGCCGACGCTGCAAACCACGCGCGATCCGGACATCTTCGCCATTGGCGACTGTGCCTCCTGCGCACGTCCGGAAGGCGGATTTGTACCGCCTCGCGCTCAGGCCGCGCACCAGATGGCAAGCCTCGTGCTGCATAACATCCTGGCGCAGATGAAAGGCAAACCGATGAAAGCCTATGTCTACAAAGACCACGGCTCTCTGGTGTCGCTCTCAAACTTCTCCACCGTGGGCAGCCTGATGGGTAACCTGATGCGCGGCTCCATGATGGTGGAAGGGCGCATCGCCCGCTTCGTGTACATTTCTCTGTACCGTATGCACCAGATTGCGCTGCACGGCTACTTCAAAACCGGCCTGATGATGCTGGTTGGCCGCATCAACCGCGTGATCCGTCCACGCCTGAAGCTGCACTAATTTCTCTCTCCCTCCGGGCCCTCCGGAGGGAATTCTTAGCACATCATGCTGTGCATTTCCCTCCTGACGCTTAAGAGTTCTCTTAAACCCACGTTGTCCCGGTCAACAGCCCTGATTTTGATCCTTTATCTTATTGGCGAAGCGTTTATTGCGCTGCAAAATTGCTACCAATTGCAACAAAGGAGGAAGTCCCGTGAATAAATCAATGTTGGCGGGTATAGGGATTGGCGTCGCAGCTGCGTTAGGTGTGGCTGCCGTTGCCAGTCTGAACGTACTTGATCGTGGCCCGCAGTATGCGCAGGTGGTTTCCGCTACACCGATCAAAGAGACGGTCAAGACGCCTCGTCAGGAGTGCCGTAATGTTTCTGTCACCCACCGTCGTCCGGTTCAGGATGAAAACCGTATCGCTGGCTCCGTGCTGGGCGCGGTTGCTGGTGGGGTGATTGGTCATCAGTTTGGTGGCGGCCGTGGTAAGGATGTCGCGACGGTGGTTGGTGCGCTGGGTGGCGGTTATGCCGGTAACCAGGTACAGGGCGCGATGCAGGAAAATGATACCTACACCACAACGCAGCAGCGCTGTAAAACCGTGTATGACAAGTCTGAAAAAATGTTGGGCTACGACGTAACCTACAAAATTGGCGATCAGCAGGGCAAAATCCGCATGGATAAAGATCCTGGCACGCAGATCCCTCTCGACAGCAACGGTCAGCTGATACTGAATAACAAAGTGTAAAAAAGATGTTCTCTGAACTTAGCTCCTCATGCGCTCAGGCTGAGGAGCTTTTTTTTTGCGTCAGAGTTTAAGAAGTTCAGGCCACAGGCGCAGCGTTGTTTGCGTAATCCCCTGCAATTTTTCCAGCGTCGCGCCTTCACGGGCGCTGATGGACATCCCCTGTAAAATACAGCTCAGATACTGGGAAAGCTCCTGCGGACGGCAATGCGCCGGTATTTCGCCGCGCTGCTGACGCTGAGCCAGAAACGTGCTGAGCGTCTCCTCCTGCATCGCATGTCGCGATTTGACCGTGTTGGCAATCTCTTTAGACGATGCCGCGAGGGTCGCGGAGGTGTTGATCATAAAACAGCCCGCAGGCGTGTCCTTGCTGGTATAGCAGGTCGCGATTGCCGTGAAATAATCCTGCAATGCCTGCTCAACCGTTTTTTCTTCGCAGAACAGCTGGGCTTCATGTTTTGCCGCGAAGCGCGCGATGTATCTGTCCAGAACGGCCCGGAATAAGCCTTCTTTGTTGGTGAACTCTGCGTACAGGGTAGGGGCTTTCGCGCCCGTTGCTTCCACGAGATCGGAAAGCGACGTGGCTTCATACCCATGCTGCCAGAAGAGCGTCATGGCCTTATCGAGCGCCGCATCCCTGTCGAACACTTTTGGTCGGCCACGGCTTTTCTTCGCGCAACGCGTGACATCGGTTGTCATGTGCCGTTGGTCCTCTGTTGTTTTGTTGAATAGTCATTATAAAAATAAACGTCTGCAACGACCAGCGGTGATTTCTGAAAAATAATTTAATTTTATCTTTATGAAATATAAGGCAAATGAAATTAATTTAACGACCATTATAAAAATGGGTTGACGTGTGACCTGGATCACATCTATCATTTACCTATCGATCGTTAACTAAATAACTAACGACCACTACATCATCTGCCTAAAGGTATAAAATCATGAAAAACGTTAAAACCCTCATCGCTGCCGCCGTTCTGAGTTCACTCTCTTTCGCAAGCTTCGCTGCTGTTGAAGTGCAATCCACGCCAGCAGACCAGCAGAAAGTCGGTACCATCTCTGCCACTGCCGGGACTAATCTGGGCTCTCTGGAAGATCAGCTGGCACAAAAAGCTGACGAAATGGGTGCGAAATCATTCCGCATCACCTCTGTGACCGGTCCTAACACCCTGCACGGTACCGCTGTTATCTACAAATAAGCGTAACGCAACCCTCCGTTATGCCACTGCAATAAAAAACGCCCTGCTGATGCAGGGCGTTTGTCGTTATTACTGCTTTACATTGATTGCTGAGCAACCTCATGATGCCGCGTGACATCGGTTGGCATCCCCGAGCGCGCTTCCATCGCCCGCTCCATCACCGCGCCATCGGTATTGGCATTCGTTTTAAAGCTCACCATCGAGGCATTTAGATTAATCGGCAGCGTCTGCGGATCGTCATTGATGTTTTTCGATAGCGGCTGGTGGATCTCAACCAGACGGACGCCACCCGGCTCTTCAGACACTTTAATCGGCGTATTAATGATATTCACTTTCGTGCCAGGGGCGATCACGCGGTAGAGCGTTTTGATATCGTCATCGCGCAGGCGAATGCAGCCGGAGCTGACGCGCATCCCGATCCCGAAATCCGCATTCGTTCCGTGCAGAAGATAAACCCCACCGTATGCCGCCAGGCGAATCGCATGGTGCCCCATCGGATTATCCGGGCCAGCAGGCACCACGGCAGGCAGGTCGATACCTTGAGCTTTATAACGGGCGCGAATGTTTGCCGTCGGGGTCCAGGTTGGATTAGCGCGCTTATCAGAGACGGTGGTGACCATGGTAGGCGTGAGCGTATCGCCCCCCAACTGACCAATACCGATAGGGTAGACGGTCACTTCGTTCTTGCCCGGCGGGTAGTAATACAGACGCAGCTCGGCGAGGTTAATCACAATGCCCTGACGCGGCGCGTCCGGCAGGATGGTTTGCAGCGGAATCGTCAGTACGCTGCCTGCCCGGGGCACGTATGGATCTACGCCCGGGTTGGCCTGCAACAGCGCCAGGAACCCGACGTTATATTTTTTGGCAATCGCTTCCAGCGAACCGCCATCGTTTTCAACCACGTGAAAGCGGTTTTCACCTACGACGTTGCTGCCGGCAGGCGGAAGAGGCCAGGTATTTGCGCGAGCAGGGAGCGCGACGGCAACCGTCGCGGCCAGCGCAAACAGAGTTAACCAGCGGGTAAAACGCGAAGAAATCATCATTATCATAATCCATACAAATTATAAGGTTATTGTTTTTTAAGTCGTTAATGATAATTATGGCGAATGTATAGTCGGGAAGTTCGGGCGAAGTGCAAAGAGTTTGTAAATTGTCCCCCCGCCAGCCGGGCGCTGGCGGGGGATACCGTTATGCGATGGCGTTCTCTTCCAGCTGACGCATAAAGTTACGCACCCAGTCCATGCGGGTTTTACGTTCCGTCAGATCCTGAGTGAATTTCAGACGCGTCGGGCCATCAAGACGGAAATGCTGCGGCTGTTTTTGCAGGAGGCCAATCAGCCACATCGGATCGACGTGGTTCTTCTCGGCAAACTCAATGACGCCGCCTTTCTCATTGCCTTCAAGCTTGCGAATGCCCAGCTTCTGCGCCTGCTGACGCAGGCGGGCAATATCCAGCAGGTTGCGCGCCGCATCGGGCAATATCCCAAAACGGTCAATCAGTTCGACTTTGATCTCTTCCAGCTCGCCTTCGCTTTTCGCGCTGGCAATGCGTTTGTAGAACGACAGACGGGTATTCACGTCAGGAATAAAATCATCCGGCAGCAGAGAAGGCATGCGCAGTTCCACTTCGGTCTGCTGGCTGGTGAGATCTTCCAGAGACGGTTCACGTCCGGCTTTAAGCGCGTCGACGGCATTTTCCAGCAGCTCCATATACAGCGAGAAACCGATGGTTTCCATGGAGCCGCTCTGGTCTTCACCCAGCAGCTCACCGGCGCCGCGGATCTCCAGGTCGTGGGTCGCCAGCGCAAAGCCAGCACCCAGATCTTCCAGCGAGGCGATAGCTTCCAGACGCTTTTGCGCGTCGGTGGTCATCGCCTTCGGATGCGGCGTCAGCAGCCAGGCGTAGGCCTGATGGTGCGAGCGCCCGACGCGCCCGCGCAGCTGGTGCAGCTGGGCCAGGCCGAAGTGATCCGCACGTTCGATAATGATGGTGTTCGCCGTTGGAATGTCGATCCCGGTCTCAATGATGGTGGTACACACCAGCACGTTGAAACGCTGGTGGTGGAAATCGTTCATCACCCGCTCCAGCTCGCGCTCGCGCATCTGGCCGTGACCAATGGCGATGCGCGCTTCCGGTACCAGCTCTGCCAACCTGTCGGCGGCTTTCTGAATATTTTCAACGTCGTTATACAGGTAATACACCTGGCCGCCGCGCAGCACTTCGCGCAGGATCGCCTCGCGCACCACCAGATTGTCGTACTCGCGAACAAAGGTTTTCACCGCCAGACGGCGCGCCGGTGGGGTGGCGATTATCGACAGATCGCGCATGCCGCTCATCGCCATGTTCAGGGTGCGCGGGATCGGCGTTGCGGTCAGGGTCAGAATGTCGACGTCGGCGCGCATCGCTTTGATGCGCTCTTTATGGCGCACCCCGAAGCGGTGCTCTTCATCCACGATCAGCAGCCCCAGATCTTTCCACTTCACGTCGCTTTGCAGCAGCTTGTGAGTGCCGATCAGAATATCAATTTTGCCTTCGCTTGCCTGTTCCAGGATTTGCGTCTGCTCTTTGGCGCTGCGAAAACGCGACAGCATCTCAATGCGCACCGGCCAGTTGGCGAAGCGGTCGCGGAAGTTGTCGAAGTGCTGCTGGGCGAGGAGGGTAGTCGGCACCAGCACCGCCACCTGCTTGTTGTTTTCCACCGCCAGGAAGGCGGCACGCATCGCCACTTCGGTTTTGCCGAAGCCCACGTCACCGCAGACCAAGCGGTCCATGGCCAGCGGCTGGCACATGTCGCTCAGCACGGCGTTAATGGCCTGGGCCTGATCCGGCGTAGTTTCAAACGGGAAGCTGTCGCAGAACAGCTGATACTGCTCTTTATCATGCTTAAACGCATAGCCCTCTTTGGCCGCACGCTGGGCGTAAATATCCAGCAGCTCGGCGGCCACGTCGCGCACTTTTTCCGCTGCCTTCTGGCGCGCACGCGCCCAGGCATCGCCGCCCAGCTTATGCAGCGGCGCGTTGTCTTCCGCGCCCCCGGCGTAGCGACTGATCAGGTGCAGGGACGACACCGGCACGTACAGTTTGGCGTCGTTGGCGTAGGTCAGCATCAGGTATTCACCTTTGATGCCGCCTGCTTCGAGGGTGGTCATCCCCTGATAGCGACCCACCCCGTGTTCCAGGTGAACGATCGGCTGACCGGGGTGCAGTTCGGCCAGGTTACGGATCAGGGTGTCCGGGTTGATGGTGCGACGGCTGTCCTGACGACGGCGCGCGACGCGCTCGCCCAGCAGGTCGCTTTCACAAATCAACGCCAGGTTATTGAGCGTATCAATGAATCCGTGCTCGGCGGCGCCGATCATCAGGTAACGGCCATTTCCGGTCGCTTCGCTCAGGCGAAGAATGCGCTTCGGCGCAACTTTGATCCGTCCCAGCAGTTCGCCCAGCGCTTCACGGCGACCCTCACTTTCAACGGAGAAGACCACCGGCCCGGTGAAGGACTCAAGAAACTTGCGCAGATTATCAAGGGGGGATTTCTGCTGCGCCTGGACGGCCAGATCAGGCAGCGTCCGGAACGCGAGATTGGTGTTCGCCGCCTTCTCGGCAAGCGCGTCGGTTTTGAGCTGCATGCGCGGCCAGCGTTTCAGCTCGGCGTTGAGCTCGTCGGTACGTAGCCACAGCATTTCCCGCGGCAGCAGCGGACGCATCGGGTCAACGCCCCGGTTTTCAAAGCGGGCGCGCGTTTCGCTTTCAAAGCGGCTGGCACTGGCGTCGATATCCCCGGTGTTAACAATCAGCGTATTCGCCGGGAAGTAGCTGAACAGCGCCGGCAGCGGTTCGTTAAAGAACAGGGGCTGCCAGTACTCGATCCCGGCCGGAAGGGTGCCCTTGCTGACTTGCTGGTAGATATGTTCGGCATCGCGCTTCACGTCGAACCTGTCGCGCCACTGGCTGCGGAACAGCTCGATGGCGGTTTTATCCGTCGGGAACTCATGGGCGGGCAGTAGGTTAATGGAGTCCACTTCCTCCAGCGTGCGCTGGGTGTCAGCGTCGAACACGCGCAGGCTGTCGATCTCATCATCAAAGAAATCCAGACGATATGGCCGATCGCTGCCCATCGGATAGAGATCCAGCAGCGCACCGCGCGTCGCATATTCGCCGTGCTCCATCACCTGGTCGACATGTCGATAGCCGGCTCCGTCCAGCTGCACGCGCAGGGCATCGCGCGACAGGCGTTGGCCTTTTTTCATCACCAGCGCATGGCCGTGCAAATAGCTGTGCGGACAGACGCGCTGCATCAGGGTGTTCACCGGTACAATCAGCACGCCGCGCTGCATGGTGGGAAGCTGATACAGCGTCGACAGGCGCGAAGAGATGATCTCCTGGTGCGGAGAAAAACTGTCGTAGGGAAGCGTTTCCCAGTCGGCCAGGCTGAACACCAGGCTATCGGTGAACTGACGAATTTCGTCGTGCAGGCGCAGGGCGTTTTGCATGTCCGGGGCAACCAGCACCACCGGCCCTGGATGCCGCTCAGCAATTTCCGCCACCAGGGTGGCGCAGGCCGCGCCCGTGAGTTCGCCCAGCTGGCGCTGGTCGCCCGCTTTGACAGGCAAGGAGTAACGATAGTGTTCAGGCATGGCTATGTCAGAGTCTCTTGGGGATATACCAACAGTATTGGGGCATATCACTGATACGCAATGTCTTTATTATCCTCGATCGTTTTACATAAGCAAATCGTAACCGCACAAGAGGGAAAGTGCCCCCGGATGGGTAGAGGGTTCCTCAGTAATTTGAAAGCAGAAGCAATAACGTTGTCTTCAGACTAACTGAGGGCTTTCAGCGATGCCCTGGTCCGGCTGTAAATCGCTGAGGCGTTTCCTGAAGGCCGGGGCGAGGCGCAGGGATGCGCCGAGAGGGCGTGGCCTGCATGGATGCAGGCTCATGCCCGACCCGATAGCCGGAAGGAATAAGCCGAGGGTATCGCGAAGCGACGATTTACCGCCGGGAGCCCGGGTTGCCAGGGTGGTGGCGAATGAGCCACCCTGGCACGTTCACCGCTCGTGCGGTTATAGAATAGCAAGGAATATAAGGTGAACGGAACGAGCACCACAGCTGTATGTTCACCCTCACCCCAGCCCTCTCCCATAGGGAGAGGGAGCCGTCTGTGCAGGCCTTATTTTGTAGCCCGTATGGGACAGGGTTAGTTAGCGGGTCGTGGGCACGGGCGAAAACCGCGCGGGAGGGGAGAAGAAAAGATCGCCAAAGAGGGCGGTCGAGAGCTTACGTGCCCCCAGCCCAACCAGCGTGCAGACGAGCAGGCTGATAAATGGATAAACCAGAATCAGCGTTAACTCCGCCCAGATCGGCCAGTACGCCGCATTCATTTCGCGGATCAGGAGCAGGCTAAATGCCTCGATTAAAATGCGGTGGGTGGTATATATCGCGATGGTGTTTGAACCGATGACGTTCAGCAGATTATTGGGATGAACGGCATAACGCTGCTCGAAGCTGTAAAAGAGCTTCATGATAACCACGATTGACAGCAGAGAGAGCGGCAGAGGGACATTAGCGAACCACAGCACCACCGACACCGCACCAGAGGCGATGAGGATCAGCCAGCTGCGGCGCAAATTCATCCCTTTCATCCACGCCATCAACTGTGCGCCATACCATGCGCCGAGGCTGTAGTAGACCATGTTGCGCACCACGCTGTTCATTCCCCACCACGGTAACGGCAGGAAGTTGATGGCGATGCTTGCCAGCGCCAGAAGCCCCAGCATCGGCAGTTTCCAGCGGCTCAGCAGCTTACAGAGCGTAAAGTAGACCACTAAGGCGTACAAATACCACAGGCTAGTGCTGGCCGTGAGCATTCCCCGTACAAACCCTGAAACGGAATCGGCGTAGGCCGCATTGGATGCTGTCGCCAGCTCTCGCTCGGGGGCGAGCCAGGCATTCAGATGAGTCAGCGCCTGCCATTGCAGGACGCCCCACAGGGCCAAAACCCAGACAATGCCCCAGATCCGCTTGTCGAGACTGGTGCGCCAGTTCACCTCGTCAATATATCGACGGATCAAATAGCCGGAGATAAAGAAAAACACCGGCATACGGAACGGGGCAAGGTAAAGATTAAAGTAGACCCAGCATTTGGCGAGCAGGCCCGATAACGGATGCTGTAGCCCGTCCAGGTGAGGATAAAAAGTGATCACCGAGTGGTAAATCACCACCAGGCAGATGCACAGACCTTTTATCTGGTTAATCCATAATGCTTTTTGTTTCATTGTGCGTGACGACCTTGTTGCCATAACCGAAAGGACGATTGTTGTAAAATGAAACCCTGATGTAACGGGTAACAGTCTGTATCAGGACGATTTTCGGAAAAGGTGGAGGCTGTCTGGTGGAAGTTCAGTCAGTAGCATGATGATTTATCTGAATTTTTCGGAAAAATGATTACCGAATCTTACGGTTTCAGTCATTTACGCTTAGCGGATTCGCTTATATACTCGTGGGTCTGCTATCAGCAAACAGACGGATTTCATGTATCAACCTGTCGCACTCTTTATAGGCTTACGTTACATGCGTGGGCGCGCCGCGGACCGCTTCGTTCGCTTTGTCTCCTGGCTTTCGACTATTGGCATTACGCTTGGCGTGATGGCACTGGTGACGGTGCTTTCCGTCATGAACGGCTTCGAGCGCGAGCTGCAAAACAATATCCTGGGGCTGATGCCGCAGGCCGTTCTCTCTTCCACTCAGGGTTCCGTTAATCCGCAACAGCTGCCGGAAAGCGCGGTGAAGTTACAGGGTGTCACGCGCGTTGCGCCGCTCACGACGGGCGATGTGGTGCTGCAAAGCGCCCGTAGCGTGGCGGTCGGGGTGATGCTGGGTATCGATCCGGCGCAAAAAGATCCGCTGACGCCGTTCCTGGTCAATGTGAAACAAACCGACCTGGAAGCGGGTAAATACAACGTCATCCTCGGCGAGCAGCTTGCCGGGCAGCTCGGGGTCAACCGTGGCGATCAGCTGCGCGTGATGGTGCCGTCAGCCAGTCAGTTTACGCCGATGGGGCGTCTGCCAAGCCAGCGCCTGTTCAACGTGATTGGCACGTTTGCGGCGAACAGCGAAGTCGATGGTTACCAGATGCTGGTTAACATTCAGGACGCCTCGCGTCTGATGCGCTACCCGGCGGGAAATATCACCGGCTGGCGTCTGTGGCTTGATGCGCCACTGAAGGTGGATACCCTTAGCCAGCAGACGCTACCGGAAGGGACGAAATGGCAGGACTGGCGCGACCGGAAGGGCGAACTGTTCCAGGCCGTGCGCATGGAGAAAAACATGATGGGGCTGCTGCTGAGCCTGATCGTGGCCGTTGCCGCGTTTAATATCATCACCTCGCTCGGGCTGATGGTGATGGAGAAGCAAGGCGAAGTCGCCATTCTGCAAACTCAGGGGCTGACTCCGCGCCAGATCATGGCGGTATTTATGGTCCAGGGCGCCAGCGCCGGCATCATCGGCGCGCTGCTCGGCGCGGCGCTGGGGGCGCTGCTCGCCAGCCAGCTCAACAATCTCATGCCGATTATTGGCGCGCTGCTTGATGGCGCGGCGCTGCCGGTGGCTATCGAGCCGCTCCAGGTGGTCGGTATTGCGCTGGCCGCGATGGCCATTGCGCTGCTCTCTACGCTTTATCCTTCCTGGCGGGCTGCCGCCACTCAACCCGCTGAGGCTTTACGTTATGAATAAGATCCTGTTGCAGTGCGACAACCTGTCCAAACGCTATCAGGAAGGCACTGTGCAGACCGACGTGTTGCACAATGTGAGTTTTAGCGTGGGTGAAGGCGAGATGATGGCGATTGTCGGCAGCTCCGGTTCCGGTAAAAGTACGTTGCTGCATCTGCTTGGCGGGCTGGACACGCCAACCGAAGGCGATGTGATCTTCTCCGGGCAGCCGCTGAGTAAAATGTCGTCTACGGCGAAAGCCGAGCTGCGTAACCGCGAGCTGGGCTTTATCTATCAGTTCCACCATCTGCTGCCGGACTTTACGGCGCTGGAAAACGTCGCAATGCCGCTGCTGATTGGTAAAAAGAAACCCGCGGAAATTAATGCCCGCGCCAGCGACATGCTAAAAGCGGTAGGGCTGGGTCATCGCGGGAATCACCGTCCGTCTGAGCTTTCCGGCGGTGAGCGTCAGCGTGTGGCCATCGCCCGTGCGCTGGTCAACAACCCGCGCCTGGTGCTGGCGGATGAACCGACAGGTAACCTCGATGCGCGTAACGCAGACAGCATTTTCCAGCTTCTCGGCGAACTGAACGCCGCACAGGGAACCGCGTTTCTGGTGGTCACCCACGATTTACAACTGGCTAAGCGGATGGGGCGTCAGCTGGAAATGCGTGACGGTCGTCTGAATGCTGAACTGACGCTGATGGGAGCGGAGTAATGGCTTCACCGTTATCGTTACTCATCGGGTTACGCTTTAGCCGCGGTCGTCGCCGGAGCGGGATGGTATCCCTTATCTCCGTGATCTCCACCATCGGTATCGCCCTGGGCGTGGCGGTGTTGATCGTGGGCTTAAGCGCCATGAACGGCTTTGAGCGTGAACTGAATAACCGCATTCTGGCCGTTGTCCCCCACGGTGAAATCGAGCCGGCTAACCAGCCGTGGTCCAACTGGCGTGATGCCCTTAACAAAGTGGAAAAGGTGCCCGGCATTGCGGCGGCTGCACCTTACATCAACTTTACCGGGCTGGTAGAGAGCGGGGTAAACCTGCGCGCCATTCAGGTGAAAGGGGTAAATCCTCGTCAGGAAGAGCGTCTGAGTGCGCTGCCGCGCTATGTGCAAAATGGCGCATGGGCAAACTTTAAGGCTGGCGAGCAGCAGATCATCATGGGCAAAGGCGTTGCCGATGCGCTGAAGGTGAAGCAGGGCGACTGGGTCTCGATCATGATCCCGAACGCCAGCGCTGATCACAAATTGCAGCAGCCTAAGCGCGTACGTCTGCACGTCACCGGTATTTTGCAGCTGAGCGGCCAGCTCGATCACAGCTTCGCGATGGTGCCGCTGGAAGATGCGCGCCAGTATCTGGATATGAGCGACAGCGTGACGGGCATTGCCATTAAGGTTAACGACGTCTTCAACGCCAATAAACTGGTGCGTGACGCTGGCAGCGTGACCAATAACTATGTCTACATCAAAAGCTGGATCGGCACTTACGGGTATATGTACCGTGATATCCAGATGATCCGCGCGATTATGTATCTGGCGATGGTGCTGGTGATTGGGGTGGCGTGTTTTAATATCGTCTCGACGCTGGTCATGGCCGTTAAGGATAAGAGCGGCGACATCGCCGTGCTGCGTACCTTAGGGGCGAAAGACGGTCTTATTCGCGCCATCTTCGTCTGGTACGGTTTGCTGGCGGGGCTGTTTGGCAGCCTCTGCGGCGTGGCGATCGGCGTGGTGGTTTCCCTTCAGCTGACGCCGATTATCAACGGGATTGAAGCGCTTATTGGCCATCAGTTCCTTTCAGGCGATATCTATTTTATTGACTTCCTGCCGTCTGAACTGCACTGGCTGGACGTTATTTATGTGCTGGTTACAGCACTTTTACTGAGTCTGCTGGCAAGCTGGTATCCGGCGCGTCGCGCAAGCCGAATTGATCCGGCGAGGGTATTAAGTGGCCAGTAATTTCGTCATGGTTTAGCGGTCTTTTGGCCGCTGAATCAAACAGAGGAATGCATCATGTATTACGGATTTGATATTGGCGGCACCAAGATTGCGCTCGGCGTGTTCGATAAAGACCTTAAGCTACAATGGGAAACCCGCGTACCCACGCCGCGCGAAAGCTACGATGAATTTTTAACCGCCATTGCCGCGCTGGTGGCGCAAGCGGATGAACGCTTTGGCGTCATAGGCAGCGTCGGCATTGGTATTCCGGGTATGCCCGAAACCGACGATGGCACGCTGTATGCCGCCAACGTTCCTGCCGCCAGCGGCAAACCGCTGCGTGCCGATCTCTCTGCTCTCCTTGAGCGCGACGTGCGCTTAGACAACGATGCCAACTGTTTTGCTCTCTCAGAGGCCTGGGACGACGAGTTTCGTCGCTATCCGCTGGTGATGGGTTTGATTCTCGGAACCGGTGTGGGGGGCGGGATAGTCATTAACGGTAAGCCCATTACCGGGCGCAGCTACATTACCGGCGAATTTGGTCATATCCGTCTGCCGGTGGATGCGCTGGATGTTGTCGGACGTGATTTCCCGTTGATCCGCTGCGGTTGTGGTCAGCACGGCTGTATTGAGAGTTACCTTTCAGGCCGTGGGTTTGCATGGCTTTATGAACACTTCTATCATCAGAAACATGACGCCCCCCAAATCATTACCCTGTGGGAACAAGGGGATGCGCAGGCGCGAGAGCACGTTGAACGCTATCTCGACCTGCTGGCCGTGTGCCTGGGGAATATCCTGACCATCGTCGACCCGGATCTGCTGGTGATCGGGGGAGGGCTGTCAAATTTCACTGCGATTACGGAACAGTTGTCCGGGCGTCTGCCCCGACATTTATTGCCGGTCGCCCGCGTGCCGCGCATTGAGCGTGCGCGACACGGGGACGCAGGAGGCATGCGCGGAGCCGCATTCCTTCATCTCACCGATTAGTTTACGAGGTTATTATGCTGTCGCGTCGCCAGGGTCGACTCAGCCGTTTTCGCAAAAATAAACGCCGCTTACGTGAACGCCTGCGTCAGCGGATCTTTTTCAGAGACAGGATGATGCCAGAAGCGATGGATAAACCCAGAGTGGTGGTGTTGACCGGGGCGGGGATCTCCGCCGAATCCGGTATTCAGACCTTCCGCGCGGCGGACGGACTGTGGGAAGAACACCGAGTTGAAGATGTGGCGACGCCGGAAGGTTTCGCCCGCGACCCGGCGCTGGTGCAGGCGTTCTACAACGCCCGCCGTCGCCAGCTTCAGCAGCCGGAGATTGCGCCGAATGCGGCGCACCTGGCGCTGGCAAAGCTGGAGGAAGCGCTGGGGGATCGTTTTCTGCTGGTCACGCAGAACATCGACAATCTTCACGAAAGGGCCGGAAACCACAACATCATCCACATGCACGGCGAACTGCTCAAGGTGCGGTGCGCATGGAGTGGTCAGGTGCTGGACTGGAAAGAGGACGTGCTGGACGAAGACCGCTGCCATTGCTGTCAGTTCCCTTCGCGTCTGCGTCCGCATGTGGTCTGGTTTGGCGAAATGCCGCTGGGAATGGATGAGATCTACAGCGCCCTGGCCATGGCGGACGTCTTTATCGCCATTGGCACTTCGGGACATGTCTATCCGGCGGCAGGATTTGTTCACGAAGCGCGACTGCAAGGTGCCCATACGGTGGAGCTTAATCTGGAGCCAAGCCAGGTCGGGAGCGAGTTTGAAGAGAAACATTACGGTCTGGCGAGCGAGGTGGTGCCAGCCTTTGTGGATAAACTCCTGAAGGGGCTGTAAGAGTAACGGGCGACATTGCGTCGCCCGTTATGCATTAACGGCCTGCTTTTAGCTTCTGATAATACTCTTCATACAGGCGGCTCGCGTCACCGACGTCGTTCTGCCATTCCCCTTTGCTGATGGTTTCAGCGTCCGGATAAAGCGATTTATCATTTGCCACTTCAGGGCTTAACAGCTTCCGCGCGGCCAGGTTTGGCGTCGGGTAGCCGATGGTTTCCGCCACCTCTTTTGCCACATCCGGGCGCAGCAGGAAATTGATCAGCTTCAGGGCGCCCTCGACGTTTTTCGCATTCGCCGGGATCGCGAGGCTGTCCATCCAGAAGATGCCGCCCTCCTTCGGCCAGACCACCTCCAGCGGCGTCCCGGCCTGACGCGCCACAAACGCAGAGCCGTTCCAGACCATACCCAGATTCACTTCACCTTCCATATACGGGTTAGCCGGGTTATCCGAGTTGAACGCCGCCACGTTTGGCATCAGCTTTTTCAGTTCGTTATACGCCGCTTCGATCTCTTTCGGATCGGTGGTGTTACCGGAATAGCCGAGTTTACGCAGCGCAACCTGGAACACTTCGCGCGCATCGTCGGTTAACAGCAGGCTGCTTTTGTATTCCGGCTTCCACAGGTCAGCCCAGGATGAAACCGTTTTTGGATCAATGGCATCGCTGTTGACGCCAATTGCCGTCGCGCCCCAGATGTACGGAATGGAGTAGTCGTTGTTCGGGTCGAACGGCTTGTTTAGCATCTCAGGATCGAGGTTTGAAAAATTGGTTAGCTTCGTTTTGTCGATCTTCTGGATCATGCCTTCTTTGCGCATCTTGTCGACGAAATAGGTCGACGGCACCACCAGGTCATACGCGCCATCTTTATAGGTTTTGAGCTTGGCGTACATGGTTTCATTCGACTCGTAGGTCGAATAGATCACCTTGATGCCCGTCTCTTTGGTGAACTGCTCCAGCAGGCCCGGCGGCACATACTCGGTCCAGTTGTAGAAATAGAGCGTTTTGCTGTCATCAGCATGCGCGGCGCCCATTCCGAGCACCAGTGCCGCAGCGGCAAGCATTTTTTTCATTTCTGTGTCCCCTGAGATTTTGTTTTATCACGAGCAATAACCTGGCTGGCAATTACCAGAACCAGCGATAACACCAACAGAATAGTCGCCAGCGCGTTCACTTCGGGTGAAACACCGACTTTAACCATTGAGTAGATCTTCAACGGCAGAATTTCATAGCTCGGCCCGGTGACGAAGGAGGACACGACCACGTCGTCCATCGACAGGGTAAAGCTGAGCAGCCATCCTGCTGCCACGGCGGGCATCGCCAGCGGCAGAATGATTTTGCGCAGAATGGTCATCTCGCTCGCACCCAGATCTTTCGCCGCTTCCAGCATGCGTACGTCGAACCCTTTCAGACGCGCGTAGACGGTTACCACCACAAACGGCAGACAGAAGGTGATATGCGAGAACAGCAGCGACCAGAAACCGAGCTGGACGCCCAGCAGCATAAACAGCACCAGCAGTGAAATGGCCATCACGATATCCGGGGACATCATCACCACAAACAGCATGCCACTGACGAACGGCTTACCGCGAAAACGGTAGCGGTACAGCGCCACGGCGGTCAGTGAGCCAATCAGCGTCGCGAAGGTGGCAGAGAATACCGCCATCGTCAGCGAGTGCTGAGCGGCCTGTAGCAGGCTGTCATTGTTCATCAGCAGGCCATACCATTTGGTGGTAAACCCTTGCCAGTTGATCCCGAAGCGTGAGCTGTTAAAGGAGTTCACGATCAAAATGATTATCGGAATATAGAGATACGCATAAATGGCGGTCATAAAACCGCCGCGAAGCAGTCGACCGATCATTCCAGCTCCACCTTCTTATTCAGCAGGCGTGATGCACGCCAGTAAACCAGCAGCATCAGTCCCATCACCACCGTCAGCGTTATGCTGGTGGCCGAGCCGAACGGCCAGTCGCGGATATTCAGGAACTGACTCTTAATCACGTTACCGATCAGCAGGTTTTTCGCCCCGCCCATCAGGTCCGATACGTAGAACAGGCCCATCGCAGGCAGCATGACCAGCAGACAGCCGGCGATAATACCCGGCATGGTCAGCGGAATAATGATGCGGACAAAGGTTTGTAACTTACTGGCGCCCAGGTCTTTCGCCGCTTCCAGCAGCGGCTTATCGAGCTTTTCAATGCTGGAGTAGAGCGGCATCACCATAAACGGCAGCAGGATATAGACCAGGCCGACAATTACCGCGCCCGGGGTGAACATGATGCGGATCGGCGTCTCGATCACCCCCAGCCACAGCAGGAACTCGTTCAGATAACCTTTGGTGCTGAGAAAGATTTTCAGCCCGTAGATGCGGATTAACGAGTTGGTCCAGAAGGGTACAATCAGTAAAAACAGCAGCAGCGGCCGCACTTTTTGCGGCAGGCGGGCCAGGAACCAGGCGAATGGATACCCCAGCACCAGACAGGCGAGGGTGGCAATCAGCGCCATATTGAGCGAGTGCAGCAGCACGTCAAAATAGAGCGGATCGAGCAGGCGCGCGTAGTTGTCCAGCGTAAAGACCATCGTCACGAAGTTCGCGTCGTCGCGGGTCAGGAAGCTGGTCACGATGATCATCAGGTTGGGAAGAAAGACAAACAACACAAGCCAACCGACGATCGTGGCAATCACCACATTCTGGAACTTACTTGTGTTCTTCATCAGCCAGTACAACCTCCCAGCTTTCTACCCAGTTGATGACCATTTTCTGATCCAGCGAATGGTCGAAGTCCGGATCGTCCTCGTTAAAGAACTCGCTGACCATCACCATTTTGCCGTTTTCCAGTTCCACAACGGATTCGAGGGTCATCCCTTTGTAGTTGCGTTCGCGAACGTAACCGATCAGACCTTCGACGTCAGCCGTGTCGTGGATCTCATCAACGCGGAGATCTTCCGGGCGCAGCAGGACGTTGAGCTTTTGACCCTTCTCGACGGCAAAGTTGACGGTAATATTGCATTCGCGGCCTTCCACATTTGCGCGAACGCGCCGATCGTCCAGATGCTCGATCACCGTGGCGTTAAAGATATTGATTTCGCCAATAAAGCTGGCGACGAACAGGTTTTTCGGCTCTTCGTAAATTTCACGCGGGGTGCCATCCTGCTCAATCTTGCCGTCGCGCATCACCACGATACGGTCTGACATGGTCAGGGCTTCTTCCTGATCGTGCGTGACAAACACGAACGTGATGCCGAGCTTACGCTGAAGCGCTTTCAGCTCGTTCTGCATCTGCTTGCGCAGCTTGTAGTCCAGCGCAGAGAGGGATTCATCCAGCAGGAGCAGGCGAGGTTTGTTGACCACGGCGCGGGCAATGGCCACACGCTGCTGCTGACCACCGGAAAGTTGATGCGGCTTGCGCTGGGCGAACGCCTCCAGCTGTACCATGCGCAGGGCTTCGGTAACCCGAGGTGGGATCTCGCTGGCCGGTGTTTTTTGCATCCGCAGGCCAAACGCCACGTTCTCAAACACGGTCATGTGCGGGAACAGGGCATAGCTCTGAAAGACGGTATTGACGTGGCGATCTTCGGCTGGAACCTGGGTTATGTCCTGGTTCTCAAGATGGATATGGCCGTTATCGACGCTTTCCAGCCCGGCGATAAGGCGCAGGACGGTGGTTTTGCCGCAGCCGGAGGGGCCGAGCAGCGTGAGAAACTCACCGTCATTGATGGTCAGATTAAGGTCGGAAATGACATCTTTGCCATCGAAACTTTTACGAATTCGTTCCAGTTGCACCAGCGGTGAAAGGGAACGGGGTTGTGTATTCAATTTTCGCGCTGTCCCATATAGACGCCTCAGGCAGCAGACTGAAGCGGGGTTTGTGTGTAACCACCTTGGTGACTCGTAATGAGGGCGGACATTCTACGGCAAACCCATTGAATCGCCAATCCTTCTCACTTATTCATAAGCTACATTTATTAACGCACAACGATATAAACGTAAAAAGTTCTCGTTTGCGGGATAAAAGTGACCTGACGCAATATTTGCGTTTTGCTGCTTAATGATAATGTTGTCACAAAAAGTGAGGGTGACTGCATGGATAAACTACTTGAGCGTTTCTTACATTACGTTTCGCTGGATACCCAATCTAAGCCGGGGGTCCGACAGGTGCCAAGCACCGAAGGCCAGTGGAAGCTGCTAAATCTGCTGAAAGAGCAGCTGGAGGCCATGGGGCTGGTTGATGTCACGCTCAGCGAAAAAGGGACCGTGATGGGAACGCTGCCGGCGAATATTGACGGCGATATCCCGGCAATTGGCTTTATTTCTCATGTCGATACCTCACCTGATTTTAGCGGTAAACACGTAAACCCGCAGATTGTTGAAAACTATCGCGGCGGTGATATTGCGCTGGGCATTGGCGACGAAGTGCTGTCGCCGGTGATGTTCCCGGTACTGCATCAGCTGCTGGGGCAGACGTTAATCACCACTGACGGCAAAACCTTGCTGGGGGCCGATGACAAAGCGGGCATCGCCGAGATCATGACGGCGCTGGCGGTGCTGAAGGGCAAAAATATCCCACATGGCGATATCCGCGTGGCCTTCACGCCGGATGAAGAGGTTGGAAAAGGCGCGAAACACTTTGACGTTGAGGCGTTTAACGCGCAGTGGGCCTACACCGTCGACGGTGGCGGCGTGGGTGAACTGGAGTATGAAAACTTTAACGCGGCATCGGTGACGATCAAAATCGTTGGGAACAACGTGCACCCGGGGTCTGCGAAAGGGGTGATGGTGAATGCGCTGTCGCTGGCTGCGCGTATTCATGCGGAAGTGCCCGCCGAAGAGAGCCCGGAGATGACGGAAGGGTATGAGGGTTTTTATCATCTGACCAGCATCAAGGGGACCGTGGACAGCGCGCAGATGCACTATATTGTCCGCGATTTCGACCGCAAAGCCTTTGAAGCACGCAAACGTAAGATGATGGAGATCGCGAAAAAGGTCGGCAAGGGGCTACATCCGGATTGCTATATTGAACTCATCATCGAAGACAGCTATTACAATATGCGCGATAAGGTGATGGAGCATCCGCATATTCTTGATATCGCCCAGCAGGCGATGCGCGATTGTGACATCGAGCCGGTGATGAAACCGATCCGTGGCGGTACCGATGGTTCACAGCTGTCGTTTATGGGCCTGCCGTGCCCGAACCTGTTTACCGGTGGATATAACTACCACGGCAAGCATGAGTTCGTGACGCTGGAAGGGATGGAGAAAGCGGTGCAGGTGATCGTGCGGATAGCGGAGTTAACCGCGAAGCGGTAATGTTTTATGCCGGGTGGCGGCTACGCCTTACCGGGCCTACATTTCGATCGTAGGCCCGGTAAGCGCAGCGCCACCGGGCAATGGGCAAGGAGTGCCAATGTCAAACTACCGCCGCCACTACATCCCCGGTGGGACCTGGTTTTTCACCGTCAATCTGCAAAACCGCCAGAGCGATTTACTTACTCGCCACATCGACAGCCTGCGTTCCGCTACCGCCACGGTTAAGCGTGCGAAGCCCTTTACCATTAACGCCTGGGTTATCCTGCCTGAACATATGCACTGTATCTGGACCCTGCCGGAAGGGGACAGTGACTTTTCAGCGCGCTGGCGCGACATCAAAAAAACGTTTAGCCGCAACATTGAAATGCGCCACGTCTGGCAACCGCGTTTCTGGGAGCACACTATTCGCAATGAGCAGGATTATCGGCGGCATATGGATTACATCTACATCAATCCGCTGAAGCATGGCTATGTCGGGAAAGTCGTCGACTGGCCATATTCAACGTTTCATCGGGACGTGCGGGAAGGGTTATATCCGGCAGACTGGGCGGGTGAGATTGAGGATTTTGCGGCGGGGGAGCGGAAGTAAAACAAAGCCCGGTGGCGCTTCGCTTACCGGGCCTACGGGTGCAATATGTAGGCCGGGTAAGGCGTAGCCGCCACCCGGCAAACATCATGGCTCAGTCCTCAAAAAACCAGTACCCGCTGTTCACCAGCGCGGCCAGCATGGCGAGGAAGGAGGGATCGTCCAGTGCGTCGCCAAAGGTATCCGCAGTCAGCACCATATGGCTGGCAATCGCTTCCAGCGCCGGGCGATGCGGAGAGTCCAGGCGCTCGCCGTTGACGAATACCTCTTCGCCAATGCGTAGTACGCGTAATCCGCCCAGACGAACCAGCTTATCGCCCTGCTGGAGCGCATCATAGATTTCATCTGCCTGATACGGCGGCTCTGGCGGTGCGACGTCCAGTTCGTGACGCGACTGGCTGATAAACTCGCCAAACCACTGTCTGAAGTGCTCCGGTTCATTGATCAGATCCAGCATCATCCCGCGCAGCTTATCCAGCTCCTCTGGCAGAATATCCGCCGGGTGCTCACGCGCCGGAACGTCCGGATCGCTGTAACGGTAGCTGCCCAGCTCACGCTGTAAAACATAGTCAGCAAATCCGCTGATCATCTCGCGCCCGCTTGGCGCGCGGAAACCAACCGAATAGTTCAGCGAGTTTTCCAGGGAATAACCTTCATGCGGGAAGCCCGGTGGGATATAAAGAATGTCACCTGGTTCCAGCTCTTCATCAATGATCCCTTCAAACGGATCAACCTGAAGCAGATCCGGGTGCGGGCAGTGCTGCTTCATTGGCACTTTTTCGCCCACGCGCCAGCGACGGCGACCGGTACCCTGAATGATAAACACGTCGTACTGATCCAGATGCGGACCCACGCCGCCACCGGGAACGGAGAAGGAGATCATCAGATCGTCCATTCGCCAGTCTGGCAGGGCGCGGAAGGGACGCATTAAGGCTGCGGTGGGTTCGTGCCAGTTGTTGACCGCCTGCACCAGTAAAGACCAGTTGTTTTCGCCCAGGTGATCGTAGCTTTCAAAGGGACCGTGGCTGACCTGCCATTTCCCGTCCTGGTGGCTCACCAGACGGCTGTCTACCTCGTTTTCCATCGCCAGACCAGCGAGTTCGTCAGGAGAAATAGGGTCGATAAAATTGCTGATCCCGCGTTTAAGAACGACTGGGCGTTTTTGCCAGTAACGTTCAATAAATTCGGGCCAGTTAAGCGTTAATTGATAATCCATATTTTTGTATTCCGCAGGCTCTTACTGAGACGGATTATAACGGAAGCACCGCCCCCTGACTGCGAGATCCGCGTATTTTTCACATTTCGGGTCAACTATCGTTCGATACGGGATGCTGGCGGCCAAAAATGACTTCCATACGGGCACCGCCCAGCAAACTTTCACCGGTTTCAATCTTGCCCTCGTACTGATCGACGATTTCCCTGGCGACGGATAATCCGACGCCCTGGCCTGGCCGCAGCGTATCGGCGCGCTGGCCGCGATCGAACACCACTTCGCGTTTATTACAGGGAATGCCAGGACCATCATCCTCAACGATAATATGCAGTTCGTTATCCGTTACCCGCGCGGACACCTCGACAAACTCCAGACAATATTTGCAGGCGTTATCGAGCAGGTTTCCCATCACTTCCATAAAGTCATTTTTCTCACCGACAAAGCTAATTTCCGGTGAGATATCCAGACTGATGTTGACCCCTTTACGCTGGTACACCTTGTTCAGCGCAGAGGTGAGGTTATCCAGCAGCGGGGCTACCGGGTGCAGTTCACGGCTCAACAGGGCGCTTCCGGAACGCATGCTCGCGCGGTGCAGGTAATAGCCGATCTGCTGTGAAATACGGCTGATTTGTTCCAGCATCACCGGCTCGGCGTCATCCACGCTCATTTTCGAACTGCGCATGGAACGCAGGGTACTCTGCATCACGGCCAGCGGGGTTTTCAGGCTGTGCGTAAGGTCGGTGAGCGTCGTGCGATACTTGTCGTAGCGTTCACGTTCGCTTTTCAGCAGGCGGTTGAGGTTGCGCACCAGGCTGGTCAGCTCACGCGTGGTCTCCGGGTTTAGCTTCTCGCGGTGATGTTCCTCCAGCTCGCGCACCTCTTTGGCAAGGGATTCAATCGGGCGGAGGCTCCACCACGCAGCAACCCACAGGAGAGGGATCACCAGCAGCAGGTTGGCAGCCAGAACATACACAAACCAGTTCCAGACCATATACGAGCGTTTCAGCTCAACCGGTATGGTATCGATCACCACAATGGTTAACTGCGGCATGTTCAGGGTGGCGGGGTAAAGGTTGATGGCCACAGAGTGGGTCATCTCCGTGTCGTCATCTTCGGCACGGATCTCATTTAGCTTGATCTGTAAGGCGCGATCGTCACGCAGCAGGCTGCTGGTGGAGTTGAGGTCGGCTTCTATTTCATGAAAACCGTTGGTTTTCAGCCATTCCGGACGGATGCGCTTTTTCAACCACGGGACATCGCGCTGGGCCCAAAGCAATTTCCCTTTTTCATCATAGATCAGCGCCAGCGTCGGGCTCTGCTGATTCAGGTTTTCCGGCATCTCGACGGTGATTCGGTTGTTCTCCCACTTCGCCAGGGTATAAAACAGGTTACTTTCGCCGCGAAGCAGGCGGAA
The DNA here is from genome assembly GCF_019056635.1 of Enterobacter cloacae complex sp. ECL72. Taxonomy (NCBI): domain Bacteria; kingdom Pseudomonadati; phylum Pseudomonadota; class Gammaproteobacteria; order Enterobacterales; family Enterobacteriaceae; genus Enterobacter; species Enterobacter cloacae complex sp. ECL72. Next base: position 1,293,692 of record NZ_CP077659.1, read on the forward strand.
GGTGGTTTTATCGAAGCTCACGCTATAACCGACCAACGCCACCATCCCATAAGAGAGCGACAGCACCAGCACGACGGCGGCGGTTGCCAGCAAAAAGCGAACCCGCAGCGAAAGGGGTAAAATGTGGCGCAATATCCCTTTCATTTAGCGTAATTCGAACAGGTAGCCCTGACCACGCACGGTGGTGATCACGTCATGCGGGTACTGCGCCTGAATTTTTTTACGCAGGCGACCCATCAGCACGTCAATGGTGTGGCTTTCGCGCAGCTCGGCATCCGGATAGAGCTGAAGCATCAGGGAATCTTTGCTCACCACTTTACCGTTGTTACGGATCAGCGTTTCCATGATGGTGTATTCGAATGCGGTCAGCTTGATCACTTCATCATTAATAGAAAATTCGCGGCGAGAGAGGTCCACCTGGAACGGCGGCAGAGAGAAAACCTGTGACGCCAGCCCGCTGTTGCGGCGCAGCAGCGCCTGCATACGCGCAGCGACTTCTTCAATATGGAAGGGTTTGGTCACGTAGTCATCCGCGCCAGCGCTCAGGACTTCAACCTTGTCCTGCCAGCCTTCGCGGGCAGTCAGCACCAGTACCGGCAGGGAAACGTCATGGCTACGCCAGCGGCGGATAAGGGACAATCCGTCTTCATCCGGCAGCCCTAAATCGACAATGGCGATGTCCGGCAGGTGTTCATTGAGATAATAATCGGCCTCTTTTGCGTCTTCAGCATCATCCACCTGATGACCCATCTCCTGAAGTTGAACTTTCAGGTGATGGCGTAGCAATGCGTTATCCTCAACAACCAGTACGCGCATCATCACTTCTCCCTTTATAAATGGTATGAATAGTTTAACGCTGATTATTCAGGTTGACACCAGCGCAATGAAATTAAATGATTTTTTTCATGCTCCCGAACACAGGGGGGGATGACGCCAGGCACCTGATTATTAAGTATGTTGACCTGAGCCTGGTTCATATCACCCATCCAACTCACGTAAGCCTCATGCGCCCCCAGCAGGCGCGGGTAATATAAACTGACTTGTTTTCGCAAGCTTTCGCAATCCCGATAAAACAGCCATCCGTTTATGAACTGTTGAAGGCGAGTCGCTTTTTGGACAGCACGGGCACGCCAGTTTTGTAAATATTGCCCTTTTTTTTGTAAGGATGTTCTCACTATGCCTGGCTTTGTCTACGCTTATTTTATGGTGCGAAATTAGATTTGCATAAGATGTGCCAGAAAAGCAGCATTTTTACACAACAAAACAGCAATATAGCGAGTAAAGAGGATTTTATGGAATGGAAGGTTGTTGAGACTATTGCGAGCCCGGAAAGCGGAACCATCTTTTGCAAAGTTGAAACACAGTATGGCCTGAATTATATCCTGTGGTTAAAGGGAGATTATTACGTTCGTACAGGTGAAATCATCACCACTTCAAACCAGGGGATCCTGATTAACGATCGGCGGCGTAGAGTATGGATAGCGCAGGCAATGCCCTTTACATCAATAGGCTGGATGGGGTTCAAACAGAAAAACGCGTGTCCAGGCAACCGACAGAAGATGGATCGCCCGTGCACGGCTGAAACCCCGTGCCAGTTCAAACTTTGCCCGTTCGGCTTAAAACGGTATATTCCGGAAAGTTATTCCACGGCAAAAAATAACATTCAGCCTGACGGCAGGCTCTAATCCCGGCAAAACAGATAATGTGACGTGAAATGTCGGCTCGATGATGTAAAGCAGCCCCCTTTCCAGGTGGAAAGGGGGAAGGCGATTACTTCAGCTCGTCAACCATAGCGATGGCACGTCCAATATAGTTTGCCGGGGTCATCTCTTTCAGGCGCGCTTTTTCTTCTTCTGGCAGCGCCAGACCGTCGATAAACTGTTTCATACCTTCAGCATCAACGCGTTTACCGCGGGTCAGCTCTTTGAGTTTCTCGTACGGTTTTTCGATGCCGTAACGACGCATCACGGTCTGAATCGGCTCCGCCAGCACTTCCCAGTTATGATCCAGCTCGTCCAGCAGACGGTCGCGGTTAACTTCCAGTTTGCTCACACCTTTCAGGGTGGACTGGTAGGCGATCAGCGCGTAGCCAATACCTACGCCCAGGTTACGCAGCACCGTGGAGTCAGTCAGGTCGCGCTGCCAGCGAGATACCGGCAGCTTGCTCGCCATATGCTGCAACACGGCATTCGCCAGACCCAGGTTACCTTCGGAGTTTTCGAAGTCGATTGGGTTCACTTTGTGCGGCATGGTGGACGAACCGATTTCCCCGGCGATGGTCTTCTGCTTGAAGTGGTTCAGGGCGATGTAACCCCATACGTCACGATCGAAGTCGATCAGGATGGTGTTGAAGCGCGCAATGCAGTCAAACAGCTCGGCGATGTAGTCGTGCGGCTCAATCTGGGTGGTGTACGGGTTCCACTGGATCCCCAGAGAGGTCACAAACTCTTCGCTGAACTGGTGCCAGTCCACTTCCGGGTACGCGGCGATGTGGGCGTTATAGTTACCCACCGCGCCGTTGATTTTGCCGAGGATCTCAACCTGCTCCAGCTGACGATACTGGCGTTCCATGCGGTACGCCACGTTCGCCATCTCTTTACCCATGGTGGATGGGGTTGCTGGCTGGCCGTGAGTACGGGACAGCAGCGGAATGTCGCGGTATTCCACGGACAGCGCTTTCACCGCATCAATGATTTTACGCCAGTAAGGGAGTACTACCTCTTTCCGCGCGGTAGAGAGCATCAGCGCGTGAGACAGGTTGTTAATATCTTCAGACGTACAGGCGAAGTGAATAAATTCAGATACCGCGTGCAGGGCAGGGACGCTTGCCACTTTCTCTTTCAGGAAGTATTCAACCGCTTTCACGTCGTGGTTGGTGGTGCGTTCGATGGTTTTAATGCGCGCGGCATCTTCTTCGCTGAACTCAGCAACGATTTTATCAAGGTAATCGTTTGCCTTTGCGTCAAAAGCAGGAACTTCCTTGATTGCTGTCTGGGCGGCCAGCTTTTGCAGCCAGCGTACTTCAACCTGAACACGGAACTTCAGCAGGCCATATTCGCTGAAGATCCCGCGCAGCGCGCTGACTTTATCGCCGTAGCGTCCATCGACAGGGGATACGGCGGTCAGTGAGGATAATTCCATAATTCGCAACTCCGGGAGGTTAACAATGAGCAAGAATTTGTTTTGCCTGAGTCGTCAGGCGATGACGAGAAAACATTAACTGTAGGCGGCCACCGCCGACCTGTTGCCACAGCACGGCGGCACGGATGCCTGCCAGCAGCGAAGCGCGTACCTTCGCCTGTACCTGTGGGCTTTGCAATACGGCAGGCGAACCGGTGACCTGAATACGCGGGCCGAGCGGGCTAATCACGTCAACGTAGATACCGGCCATCGCGCTGAGCAGGGTCTCAGACTGGAGGTCAAAGTGGTCGAGCTGGCGCTGTAGCCCGGCGATGCGGTCGCCCAGGGTATTCATTGCGCCTTTTGCCGCATTAAGCTTACGTTCCAGCACCATCAGGCTTAAGGTGTAGCGGGTCAGTTCCGCGTTCAACCCCTGACGGTTGCTGGCGTTGAGCACGCCGAGCAGAGTTTCAAGACCGAGACGAAGATTGGTTTCACTGCCGCCAAAGACGCCCAGCGTTGAGCCTGGGTTAAGATCGATAACGCTGTTGAGTGAAACGTGCAGGGCATCAGCGTCGCAATGACCCTGATGCGCCAGCTGTTGCACCAGACGGGCTGACTGGCAAATTCCCGCCAGCGCCAGGGTGATGTCATAATAGTTCTTCGCCACACGGTCTCCTTTATGTGTGCAAACGGTTTAAACAGCAGGCAGCGGCAGGCGCTGTTCAATGATCCCACCGCCGAGGCAAATTTCGCCGCTGTAGAAAACAGCAGACTGGCCAGGGGTAACGGCGGAAACCGGCTCGTCGAAACGCACGTCAATGCGATCGTCATCCAGTGCGGTTACGGTGCAAGGGATGTCCGTCTGGCGGTAGCGCGTTTTCACTGTGCAGCGTAGCGTGCCTTTCAGCGGCTCGCGATCGACCCAGTGCAGCTGTTGCGCGATCAGTCCAACGGACATCAGGCGCGGGTGGTCGTGACCCTGAGCCACAACCAGAATATTGTTTTCGACGTCTTTGTCGACCACGTACCACGGATCTTCGCTGCCCTCTTTGGTGCCGCCGATACCCAGACCTTTACGCTGGCCGAGAGTGTGGTACATCAGCCCCTGGTGCTGACCAATCTCATCGCCGTCAACGGTGACGATTTTGCCCGGCTGTGCAGGCAGGTAGCGCCCCAGGAACTCGCGGAATTTACGCTCGCCGATAAAACAAATACCGGTGGAGTCTTTTTTCTTCGCGGTGATCAGATCCAGATCTTCAGCAATCTTACGCACTTCCGGCTTTTCCAGCTCGCCGACCGGGAACAGGCTCTGGGCAATCTGTTCGTGGCTCAGCGTATAGAGGAAGTAGCTCTGATCTTTGTTGCCGTCCAGGCCGCGCAGCAGCTGGCTTTTGCCATTCACATCCGCGCGACGCACGTAGTGGCCGGTCGCAATGTAGTCTGCGCCCAGGTCTTCCGCGGCGAATTCCAGGAAGGCTTTGAATTTGATCTCTTTGTTGCACAGGATATCCGGGTTTGGCGTGCGGCCCGCTTTGTACTCTTCGAGGAAGAGTTCAAAAACGTTGTCCCAGTATTCTGCGGCAAAGTTAACGGTGTGCAGTTCGATGCCGAGCTTATCGCACACGGCCTGCGCATCGGCGAGATCCGCAGCGGCAGTGCAGTATTCCTCGCCATCGTCTTCCTCCCAGTTCTTCATGAACAGGCCCTCCACCTTATAGCCCTGTTGCTGCAACAGGTAGGCGGAAACGGAGGAATCGACACCGCCGGACATGCCGACGATTACTTTTTTCTGGCTGTTATCTGACATGGAATACTCACGACATTGAACTTCAAGGCGGCGTATTCTATCACGCCCCCCCACCATTGACACCCTCTGTAAACGGCCAGTTAAATTCTGCAATGACATCCAGCGGCAGGCGCGCCGCAGACTGCCAGCAGCGGATGCTTTCCGCCACCAGCGGCGAACGCAGGTTTGGCGCGTTCAGGATCTCCTCGGCAGTCACCCACAGGCAGCGATCGATATCGTCGTCGTGCGGTTCAGTGGCGCACGTTTCGTTAAGTTCAACGGCGAATAAGAAGCGCAGGAAAGGCGTCTGGTCAGGCGCTATCCACTGATGCATACGGATAAAATGCTGCGGTTCGGCGCGGATACCCGTCTCCTCCCACAGCTCACGGGCTGCCGCCTGGCGTAAGGTTTCATTGGCTTCAAGATGCCCGGCAGGCTGGTTCCACAGCGCTTTGCCATTGATGGTCTCTTCCACCACCAGGAATTTCCCCTGCGCATGGACCACGCAGGCGACCGTAACATGAGGTTTAAACATCAGATCTCCTTAGGGGTAACATCCCGCCATTCACCGTTTGCCAGCGAGTCCAGCGTGTAGCTGCCCATGGCATAGCGAATGAGTCGCAGGGTAGGGAAGCCCACATGCGCAGTCATGCGCCTGACCTGTCGGTTGCGGCCTTCATAAAGGGTGATTTTAAGCCAGCTGGTGGGAATGGATTTCCGCTCACGAATCGGCGGGTTGCGCGGCCACAACCACTCGGGTTCATTCACGCGCTCAATACCAGCCGGCAGGGTGGGACCGTCGTTCAGCGTTACGCCGTTACGCAGTTTTGCCAGCGACGCGTCGTCCGGCTCGCCTTCAACCTGCACAAAGTAAATTTTCCCGGTACGCTTGCCCGGCTGAGTGAGCCTGGCCTGGAGCACGCCGTCATTGGTGAGCACCAGCAACCCTTCGCTGTCACGATCCAGACGTCCCGCCGCGTACACTCCCTGAACGGAAATAAAGTCCTTCAGCGTGCTGCGCCCTGCCTCGTCGGTAAACTGTGGCAATACATCGTAGGGTTTATTGAACAGTATGACCCGCGTTGGCTGGGGTTCTGGCGTTTTTCTGGTGGCTTGTCGTGAGCTGAATCGCTCAACCCGGTGTTTTCTAAAAGAAGTTTTCGTCATGGTATTTTCAGGCGTTATCAATTGCCGCATTATAGCCTAATAACGAAGACCTTTCATGGCGTCGGACAATCAGGTACTATCGGAAGGCTCATTACAATTTATTAACATAAGATCAGTAACAACCAGAAGCGCTCGAAGGAGAGGTTAATGGAAAGCAAAGTAGTTGTTCCGGCGGAAGGTAAAAAGATCACCCTGCAAAACGGCAAGATTAACGTTCCTCACAACCCGATTATCCCGTTCATTGAAGGCGACGGTATCGGCGTAGACGTTACCCCGGCAATGCTGAAAGTGGTTGATGCCGCTGTTGAGAAAGCCTACAAAGGCGAGCGTAAAATTTCCTGGATGGAAATTTACACCGGTGAAAAATCGACTCAAGTTTATGGCCAGGACGTCTGGCTGCCAGCCGAAACGCTGGACCTGATCCGCGACTATCGCGTTGCTATCAAAGGCCCTCTGACCACGCCAGTTGGCGGCGGCATTCGCTCCCTGAACGTGGCGCTGCGTCAGGAACTGGATCTGTATGTGTGTCTGCGTCCGGTGCGTTACTACCAGGGCACCCCAAGCCCGGTTAAGCACCCGGAACTGACCGACATGGTTATCTTCCGTGAAAACTCAGAAGACATCTACGCCGGTATCGAATGGAAAGCGGACTCTGCTGATGCAGAAAAAGTGATTAAATTCCTGCGCGAAGAGATGGGCGTGAAGAAAATTCGCTTCCCTGAGCATTGCGGCATCGGCATCAAGCCATGCTCCGAAGAAGGGACCAAGCGTCTGGTGCGTGCCGCCATCGAATACGCTATCACCAACGATCGTGACTCTGTGACCCTGGTTCACAAAGGCAACATCATGAAGTTCACCGAAGGCGCGTTCAAAGACTGGGGCTACCAGCTGGCGACCGAAGAGTTCGGCGGTGAACTGATCGACGGCGGCCCATGGCAGAAAATTAAGAACCCGAACACCGGTAAAGAGATCATCATTAAAGATGTGATTGCCGATGCGTTCCTGCAACAGATCCTGCTGCGACCTGCTGAGTATGACGTGATCGCCTGTATGAACCTGAATGGTGACTACATCTCCGATGCGCTGGCAGCACAGGTGGGTGGTATCGGTATCGCCCCGGGCGCGAACATCGGTGACGAGTGCGCCCTGTTCGAAGCAACTCACGGTACTGCACCTAAATACGCAGGCCAGGACAAAGTCAACCCAGGCTCTATCATTCTGTCCGCAGAGATGATGCTGCGTCATATGGAATGGTTCGAAGCCGCAGACCTGATCGTTAAAGGTATGGAAGGCGCGATTAACGCGAAAACCGTAACCTATGACTTCGAACGTCTGATGGAAGGCGCTAAGCTGCTGAAATGCTCAGAGTTTGGCGACGCGATTATCGCGAATATGTAATCCAGACTCTGGGTTAAACAAGAACGGGAGCCGATTGGTTCCCGTTTTTATTATTAGCTTTCGAATGGTTATCAAAATTTTATCAAAACGAGTTATCAAAATTTCAATGTCCTATCCATTAGCTAGTCATCTGGATAGTGTTCCACTTACGTCAGGAGCGATTCGACAGAAGCATATCTGATCAAGTCTGCTATGATGCTAGACCTCTTTTTTTTACATGCTATTATCCTCATAAGCTATTGCTAGTTAGATGATGGATCAAACCCAATGTCAGAAAAAAATGATTATGCGAAAGTTGTAAGTAAACTGACCACCTTCCGTTCGCACTCAAGTGATTTACTCGAATCTCAAATGGGTCTTATTGAAAAAATTCTTAATAATGTACAAGATTTATTCGATAAAAACTTACAGAATCTTTCTGAAGTAGAACGTGGTCGATTAGAATTCTATAATGATGTTCTACCTGAAATGAAAAAATGTTTGGCAGTTTCAGGTAAATTTACTGAATCAACAACAAAAGATTATGCCCAGGCCTTAAAGCTACTTTCGAAAATGAATGGAGGTAGCAATAATGGCTAACACGGATTTCTCAGATTTAACAGATTTATTAGAAGAGCTTTCAACTAATTCTAAAAAGTCTGATAATGTTGCCGAAGAAGCAGAAGAAAACGCATTAAGTTCCAGTGTGCGTGAAAGCAAGACTCGTAGTGCATTAACCATTTCATTTTTAGTGGGCTTTTTTGTTTTACTGGTCTTTTGCTTTATTTTTGTTTTTTGGTACAACGCTTATGCAGTTGATTGGTTACTCAAATTGAAAGAAAAAGGAATTGAGAATCCCTCTGAATTAATAAGACCACTTGAAATTGATAAAGTACTCTCGATTGTTATTAGTGCTTTAGGTACTTCGCTCGGTTTTATAATTGGCTATTACTTTAAAGAAAAATCAAAATAGTTAATTAATGATCTTATTAACTAAGGAAATTTAAAGCTTCCTTAGTTAATTGATTTTTCGAGAGTTTTCACTTAAATTCCAACAGTTATCCAATCTTTACCGCGATCATCATGGTAACTAGCTGTCTGATTTGGGGATTTGTGCCCCAGCAGTTTTTGTGTATTTACCCCCTGAACTTCGTATAGACGCTCTGCTAAAGATCGTTGTTCGTGGAAAGTAGCTGGGGTGCCGTCTCCCCAATTTATCTCTGCTTTATCACGGGCCTTACTGAAATTCATTGTTATGGTATTCGACTTCACCTGCGCTCCACGTTCTGCCATTGAGGTTGCCCGGAAGAAGTGGATTAGGTATGGACTCACTGCATAGTCACGGCAACGTGCAACTACATCTCTCAAACTCCAGTCAATCGCGTTAAGTCTAAGTGATAGTGGGATCGCAAGCTTGCTCCCCGTCTTCTCCTGTACGACATGCAGATGGTGATCCCAAATATCGCTAAACTTCATGTTGGAAATATCCCCGAGGCGCTGACCAGTAACGAGCGCCAATAGCATTGCATTTCCCATGTATTGATGGCGGGCATCAGCTATCGCGAAAATCTTTTTCCATTCGTCGAGGTTTAGACGTTGTCGGCTAATCCGCCGACGCGGTTGTTTTGTAGCAAGGGCCGGGTTATAACCCGGCGGTACCTCGCCATAATGTTGGGCTTCCTTGAAAACATCGATTAAAACAGAGCGGATTACCTGGGCCATCCTTGGTTGACCTTCTGCAACATAGGACTCCAGTATCTGGGCAACATCCCGAACATCGACGGATGAAATCAATTTCATTCCCACGCTCTCACGAAGTAGGGCTACTGGTTTAGCCTTTTGCTTATGAGTGTTCGGCTTGATATCACCATTCTCCAGTCTTTCATCCTGAATTTTCCAATAACGATCTAACCACGTATTTGTTGTTATAGCCTTTCCTTTGCTGGTGGCGATCTTGTCACTGATAGCCAAAACCTGCCTGGTGCGCTGTTCAGCTAGTCGCTCATTAGCTTCGATTGCTATTGCTGTTGCTTCAGCCTCGTTAGTTCCGAGGCTGTGAAATTTACCAGTAACAGGATGCTTATAGCGCCAGTAGATTTTATTTACCTTACGACTGTAGAGCGGATAAAGATTAGGTATCTTGACGTTGTTTTTACGTGGTCGGGCAGCCATCAGACAGTATCCTTTGAAGCATAGGCGAATCAGATTTTTTAATCACAGGCTGGGTTAAATTACCTGTAATCTCGGCATCTTCTCTTACCCGCCAGTATCTTCCTTCTTTGGTAGCTGGGGGAGTGAACATGCTCTCTTTAGCATATCGACGTAAAGTATTCAGACTTGGGGGATTACTCCGGTATTTTTCCGCAGCCCATTCTTCTAAAGTCAGCATTTGAAGCATGTGATTTACCTCATAATGGCCCATATCAGGGCCATTTTCTGAAATTAAAAAATCAGTGTTCAGTCAGACGCTGCCAGATTGCTGACACGTATTTGACCTGATGAAGAGCATCCGAAATAGCCTTGTGAGGTTCTCCATCAAATGGGATCTCATAGCGAGGCTCGCAGCCAACGGCTTTACCCAACTCGACAACAGTTCTTACATCCCGGTTATTCCAGAATTTCCATGGGCAGGGGATCCCCGTACGGTCATAAGATGCCTCAAGCAGGACATTGTCATAAGTGGCACCATTACCCCAGACCTGAACAGAATCAGGGCCGTTAACCGCATTCTCTCCTATAAACTCATTCAGCTGCAGTAATGCATCATCGAGCGGAATAGCGTCATCCATTACCAACTCAGAGCGCGCTTCGGGCGAAGCTTTTAGCCAGAAGATAATGGTAGATGCATCCGGAACTCCGCCGCTGGCCATGGCAGATTCCAGGCTAATCACTTTGTAAAATTCCGAACCGGTATTACCTGTAGATGGATCAAAGAACACGGCCCCGATAGATACGACTGGTGAATCAGCTTTTTTACCAAAAGCTTCAATATCGATCATAAGGTGTGTATAGAGCATTTCATGCTCGGTATAATTATGATGACCGGAATCATTATTTATGGAAGTTGTGCTGCTATAAGTTTCAGTAGCGCCTGCGCCTGAGATAATTTCTTCCGTGCCTTCTGATAACGCAGTACCGTCCGGGGTTTCATCATTGCCAGTTTCTTCCATCTGCACATTATCAACGTACTCCGCCGCGGTATTTTGTTGGACATTTACAGCGTTGCCGGTGGCCAGCCCTTCAATAGAAAAAAGACCATTACCAACTTTTTCGAGAACCGGCAGCGTGCCGCCATCGACTTGTGCACCTTCATTCTGGCCACCAGTTTCAAAAGCAGAATCAGTCACTATCTCGTTTGTCCAGCTCACCTCAGGGTTATGGCGCGCAGCCGCAAGAGTTTCGTCTGATGGAGCAGAATGATCGCTTTCAGTCAGGTTCGCGTTAATGAATCCGCTGAGACGTGCCGGATACAGGTAATGCTCTGGGTGAGCGCTGCGGATAAGTGCAAAGATAGCTGCACGCGAGTAGTCCAAAACACCCGGAGTTGCGCGAAGAGCTCTAGACCATTCTTTGAATGGACTTTCTTTTTTACTAACGATCTCTTTTGCCCGACGGAAAACACCACCAGGGATATCATAAATGTTGAAATCCATTGGTAACGTGGCCAGCGCAATCTCTAAATCGAGAGTGTCGAGATCATGTTTAAGGTCAAGGTTTCTGTCGGTCTTGTTGCCTCCGCCAGCATTCGTACCGCTTTCAGTACGCTGTATTTCTGCAATGCGATTGCCTTTGGCCCATTCTTTTACCAGCAGGCCGCGGTCAATGTAATCAGTCGCCGCCCAGATTCTGGAGAATCGGAGAACCAAAGCGAGTTCGTCACGCTTTTCCTGGCTGAACACTTTGCGAATGGCGTCGGTATAGCGCCACAGGTCTTTGGTGTCGTAACCCTTAACCTGTTCGCAGTTTTCTGCCGCCAGCAGCAGGTTCTGGACATAACTATTGTCAGTGTCCATCTCCAGCTCGCTGATACCTTCGTATTCATCGCGTGTAATGTGGTGGCGCAGTTCGTTGGAGTTGAACTGGGCGAGTAGCTGCTTGCGAAAGGGCATGCGAACGACTGGATAACGTGTGGTCTCGTCATCATTCTCGTCAATCTGGATACCGTTATCAGGTTTGAGATCATGACCAGTTGTAACGTCGGCGTCGCTTGTGCTTTCTGATTTGAGAAGAGCAAGCTTTCCGCTTCTCCACTCTTCAACTAACTGATTGCGGTCGCCGGCATCTGCTCTCGCCCAGTCAGCCATGAATGCAGCGATATTTTCAGTTTCGTGAACTTCATCTGGCGCGAATACCTGCTTAATCGCCTGAACGAGTTTCCACTCAGCGTTCAGGCTGAGTTCGGTAACTTCAGGGATGTCGTTCTTCGCCAGCAGCAGGTTCTGAAGATAGGTGTTGCCTTCATCCAGTGACATTTCGCTGGCAGCCAGCTGCTGCTCTTTTGTGATGCGTGATTGATACTTGTCGCTGGTCAGGTGAACGGCAAAACGTACTGCTGGAGTGCGGTTTTCAAGAGGGACAGTCTCGACGGTAGTTTCGACTTTAACGGTGGTTTCCGGTGCGGCAGAGTTGACCACGGCTCCAGTCGACTCAGCACCAGCCTTTGGCAGCCAGGTGCGTCCATCGTCTTGGAGTTCGTAGCGTTTGCACCAGGTGTAATCCACTTTGCATTCTTCCGGCAGGTCGTTGTAAACAGGGAAATCGGTACGGATAGGCTTGCTATAATCCTTGCCCCGGCCGGTTTCAATGCCAGCATCTTCCAGCTCTACATCCAGCTGCAAATTGGCTCGCGCTTCTGATTTAGCCGTGAACCAGATAACGGCATCTTCTTTGCCGGATTTCTGTGTTGCCTTGATTAAATGAAAGAATTCCATATCGGGTCCTTAATTTTGGTTGTAAGATACCCGCAGCTAGTGATTGCCGCCTTGGGTAGTGGTCATTGGTCAAAACTCGATTCCGGAAAGCTTTGGTCGGCTGACCGGGTACTTAACCCGCCTTGCGCGGGTTTTGTGCTTTATGAAGCGGTGGGATCGCCTTTTTGAGCCAGGGCGTAGCAAATGCGGCGGACTACCGCCCAAAAATAGGGCAGATGTACGGCCTGGCACCGTGCTGGTTTTCTAGCGAAATCGGTCATAGTTGATCTTCTCCTGTTAATGCCTGCCTTTTAACCACCTCAGTCTCGGTGGTATGCTGAAATCTGAAATCAGCCTGCAAGGACATAAAAATGGCAACCCGTCCAATAAGTGTTTATTGGTTCAAAAACCGCGACCAATATGATTCCTGCATAGAGTTACTGACAGATTCGTGGGTTCTACCTGACGATTACCGGGATTGGCTTATCCGTTTCAATCAGATGATTGATCGTTATGAACGCAGCGGTATCGAGGTTATCAAAGTAGAGATAGAGCCCAACGAGTTCACCAACTGGTGCCTCGCCAACGGGTGTGAAATAAGCACCAAGAGCTGCAACGACTTCGCTGTTTTCCATGGCGGAAGCCAGTCGCTCCGCTACAGAGATTCTGATGGGGGATATGAGTAAACAAGCTCGCCCTTCAATTCTGAATATTTCGATATGCATTATTTCCTACCTTGATAGTTAACCCCTATGTCGGGTGAACCAGGGGTGTTAACTCATTTCGCCTTATCGCCGGCTAGCGGAACGTTAAACCTGCTGCGCGATTGTCTTGCCATCTCATCCGGTGTTTCGTATGCCGCCGGCAGCTACTTCGTGGGCGTCCTGCCTTGATGACTGATTTTCTAAAATCAGGCTACAAATAAATATGTCACAGGTCAATACTTAACTGATATAAATAATTGTAGTGATGATTTTATAGGAGGGCTGAGGAGATACTAGAGGCAAAAAAAAGGCCGCAAAATGCGGCCTTTAGAGTGTTCTTTATCAGTCTTTGGTTGGAGCGGGCTCAATCTTCCGTTTGCTGAGAAATTCAGCCATAAATTTATCGAGCTCTTCGAGGCGGTCGCTGGCCAGCTGTATGAACCTGGTTTGTTCAACTTCAGGTAACTGATCAAAAACTTCCAACAACGCAGCTTGTTTCTCGTTCAATACCGTTTTGCTTTCGCTGGTTGCCTTAAGATGCGCCTCTTCTTCATCAGATAAAAAGAACCAATACAGTGGCTTACCTAATGCTTCCGGGAATAAAGCCAACTTTTCCTTGCGAGGGAAATTACCTGTATTGCACCAGTTACTAACCGTTTGTGAGTTTACCCCCACTCTGCGGCCCAGCTCAGATTGAGATATCCCGGCTTCATCAAGAGCTCGTAACAGTCTTTCTTCGAAGTTCATGTTCGTATCCAAATCAAACCCATAAGCAAGCATACAAACTTTCTTATCAGATGTGATTGATTAAGTTTCTTGACATTGACAAATTATTTATCAATCATGTGATTCATAAATTGGGAGGAAGCATGAAAGAACACATTCAACAAAAAATTATTTCGCTGTGTGGCAGCCAATCAGAACTGGCACGCCGCTTAGGTAAAAACTCGCAGACTGTATCTGTCTGGTTTCGTACTCAGGTAGCAAGCACAGAGGTTTTAAACGCATGCAGAGCTTTGGATTGGGAAGTCATCCCGCATGAATTACGTCCAGACCTCTATCCCAACGCAACAGATGGTTTACCTCAGAAGGAGGCTTAATCATGCAGTCAGCTACATATCAACATCATAACCAACGCCTGGCCGGACCGCTGAAAACTCAAAATCAGTTTATGGCGCATCGGCGAGATAACCTTAAGCACCGTTCAATACAAGCTGCAGTGCGGGAATGGGAATCCACTTTGCCCGGCCAGGCTCAGGAAAAGATCGCTCAGCTGGTGGCAGAGCAGTGGGCGAAGGAAGGGGGCCGCGGTATCGCGGTCAACAAGCAGAATTTATTCCGGTATCTGAAAAACGAAGGTGGCTCGGAAAAATACGCCGCTTACGTCATGCAACTGTCGGGGGCAATTATCGCCTCTATGCCCATTGAGATCGCCAGAAAGCATGGCCTCAGTAATGCCAGAACGGAAGCCGAGCTGGTGGCGAGCGCTATCAAAGAATGCAGTGAGGCGCATCAGGCGAAGTTGCTAGGCGCACCGCTACAAAAGCTTGAGAAGGAGATCCGCGAAGCGGCAATCGCCTTGTTCAACATGTTACCTGCTGATGCGGCGGGACCACTACTGGCGAGTATCAGCGCCGTAGCGCCGCAATTTTTTTAATCGAGTTTTGACCAATGAATTCAACCCGGAGGCTTCATGAGCATTGATGCAATGCGGTGGGCCAAGAAAGTTAAGACCGGAAAATCCTCCAGTAAGGCGATCCTGACTTGGCTGGCTGATATGTGCGGCGCTGACTTGTGCGCTTATCCATCTGTCGCTGCGCTTGCAGAGGCTACTGAGATGGACAGAAAGACGGTGCTTGCAGGCTTGCAGCATCTGCAGGAAATGGGCCTGGTTGTCGATACAGGTGAACGGCGCGGCAGGACAAAGCAAATTCCTGTGTACAAGTTGGTCGGTGTTGAGGAAAGCATCCCCGATGCCGAACAGACCCAAAACCGGAACTCTTTAAAGGATCCCAAAAACGGGACGGTTAATTTGAACCGTACCGAAAACGGAACTGTTAATACAAACAGTGCCATTAACGGGACTATTTCAGGTGATAAGGGTACCAAAAACGGGATTGTTAACAGTTCAGATTTTAACCAAAGAGTACCGTTTTTCCCTTTAAACAGTCCCAAAAACGGGACACGGAATCTACCAAGGAACCATAAAGATCTAAACCCCACATATAGAGAACTGGTCGAACCTGTTATTCCTGATTATCCGGATCAGCCAGGTATCGGAATTGGGCAACAGCAGCCATTCGGCAAATTCCGGATGTTTAAAAACTGGAATCCAACAGCCGACTTTGCTCGACAGGCAAATCTGTGGGGAATGCCGATCAAGGCGGGCATAAATATCGAAGCCGAGCTGAGCAGCTTCATCGCTTACTGGCAAGCCGAAGGGAAAGTGTTTCATCAAATTCAATGGGAGCAGAAGTTCGCTCGCCACCTGGATCGCGCAAAGGTTCTGAAAGCACCACAAACGGGAGGTACCGATAATGCATCAGTTCGACCACAGCCAGCAGCATCCCGGGCTGTTCAGCAAATACAGTCAGCACACGCAGAGTGGCGACGCCGGAACGGACTTGATGGCGACGGAGACGGCGTGGCGGTTATGGCAGGTGATGGGGGAAATCTTCTCGAACCGCTGGACGCAGAAGAATGGGGCAGAACCCACGGCCCTGTGGATAGCTCAGATAGGTTCGATGACTGAAAACCAGATCAAACTGGTTTGTCAGCAATGCATGGACCGTTGCGCAGTAGGTAATACATGGCCCCCGGATCTTGCTGAGTTCGTTTCACTGGTTTCAGAGAGTGGTGCCAATCCGTTCGGGCTGACATCTGACCGGGTGATGAATGAATACCGTCGCTGGCGTAACGAGTCGTATCTTTTTTCGGGTAGTGACAAATACCCCTGGCCTCAGCCGGTGCTCTATCACATCTGCATCGAAATGCGCAGAACTGGTGTTGAGCGTCAGATGACCGAGGGGGAACTTAAAAAACTGGCAAAGAAGTTATTAACCAAATGGACGAAGCAAGTAAGCAACGGGCTTTCAGTTCCACCAATCCGTCGACAGCTAGCTGCACCGCAGCATCCGGCAGGACCAACTCCGGCACAGCTGCTGATGGAAGAATACCAACGCCGTAAAGCGGCAGGTTTAACGAACTAATCGAGTATTGACCAATGACCAAAGCATTAACACAAAAAGAGAAGGTGGCGGTATTTGTGCGCTATCAACCGAACTGCGCCGTTGGCGATGTTTCCGAAGCGCTGGACTTGGCTGGCGGCACAGCGGGCAGGTTGCTGCGTGAACTCAGTGACGAAGGCGTGATCATTCGATCACGTGATAGCGTTCAGTACACATACAGGGCGGTATCACACGCGGATATTCCAGACGTTATCATCCCGTGCATGGTGGAAAAAAGTGATCCAGTAAGGATGCAGGCTGCTGAGCAGAAAGCGAAGTCACTTGAGGATAAGGGGCTATGGCGAAGAGCTGCTGCGGTGTATTCAGAAATGTTTGGCATAGCTGGTAGTGCTGTTGAGGTCGCCCGTATCGCCAAGCGTCGTAAAGACTGCCTGCGCCAAGCGGGGAGGGCGTAACCGATGCCGAGACCAAAAACACAGAGTGAACGCAATCAAATCATTTCAAGGATCATTGAGTTGGTGAAAAAGCATGGCCGTATCACGACGAAAGAAGTCGTTGCGATGTTCGATCTGCATCGCACCACCGCAGAGAAATACATACGAATAGCCATTGCACGGGACGAATTGATCCGTTACGGTCGTTGCGGCATTTTCCGTGACCAACGAGCAATTATCGATTTCGACCTGAAACGCTTCTCACACACCAGAAAGTAAGGTGAATGTAGAAGAGAATGCCGCTTAACCGCGGCATCTCTACGCTCATGAAGGTCCGCTTTGAGCGCACGGCGGACATTTGATTAATGTCAGCAATCACATTTTCTAACTCCACCTAACTATTGTGAAGTCTGTAAAAGAGGAAGGTAAAAGCTCAGCTGGCGGTAAATCGTACTCGGTTAAAGCCTGGAGTTTTACCGAATGTTGAAGCAGGCAAAGCGGCGCGTTCTTGCTCGATGCCGACCGCCAGTCCCCTATATCTGGTACGTCTCCCTTCTGAGAGAGGCACAATATATAGAGCTATGAGCTGTATCAGGCCGATTCGATAGAATTGGCGTTTTACCGAAAGGAAAGAAAAAAATCAGGGGCGGTCAGGTCGTGAAATGTGAACAACGTCCCTATGTACAAGAAGCGGATGCTGCTGAAATCACAAAATGTCAGTCGAGCAGGAACAGATAAATTGCAAGTCGCCCGATTTTTGATATATTGAAGATGGTTTATGGGCAGATTTTGGGTCGCGTTTCGCGATCAGTGAAAAAAATGTCCGATAGGATTGCCCTTTCAGGAACTCATTGTCCTGGCGCTACTTAGATTCTTGTCAAGTTTGCGTAAGAGTGCCCATAAACCTTTTCAAATGGTGACGTATAGTGAATAGACTTTTATTATTAAAATCGGCAAAGACAAAGCCGGACTTAGCAAGGATTTTAGGCGTCAAGCCCTCTGCATTAACGCATTGCTTATACATCGTCAAACCTGAAAATCAATACGTAAAATTCGAGATCCCCAAGAGAAATGGGGGTAAAAGAATTATCAGCGCTCCCTCAGGTATGCTAAAAAAACTGCAATCCTCCCTTTCAGATTTATTACTTGACTGCTTGGATGAAATCATCTTTCTGAAGTTCCCAGATTCAGAGATAACGAGGCAAAAAGCAAAGAATTCTCCTTTTTTAAAAGTGAAGTGCTCTGGCTCAGAAATAAAACAGCCCTCGCTTTCGCATGGATTTGAAAGAAAACGTTCAATTATTACCAACGCAATGATGCATTTAGGGAAAAAGCATGTTTTCAATATCGATTTAGAAAACTTCTTCGGTAGTTTTAATTTCGGAAGGGTGAGAGGTTTTTTCATTAAAAACGGAAACTTTTTGCTTGAACCAGAAATAGCTACGGTGATTGCAAAAATAGCCTGTTATAATAACGAACTGCCCCAGGGCAGTCCGTGTTCACCCGTCATTTCTAATTTAATCACCCATACTTTAGATATCAAATTAGCGGCGGTCGCCGCAAAGCATTCATGTACGTATACGAGATATGCAGACGATATAACCTTTTCAACTAGGAGGGAAAGTTTATCCTCTTCTGTAGCAAAATCAGATGATCATACTTTTGTTGCAGGGAAGGTCATCAGAAGAGAGATTGCCCGTTCAGGATTTTCGATTAATGAATCGAAAACGAGAGATCAATACAAAGACTCCCGGCAGGAAGTTACGGGGTTAGTTGTAAATAAAAAACCAAATACTAAAAAAGAATACTGGCGGCTTGTTCGCGCTCAGTGTAATCATCTCTTTAACACGGGCGAGTTTAAAGAGACGATAAATGGCGCTGAGGTGACTGGCAATATTCACAGGCTCGAAGGGAAACTGACTTTCATTGACCAAGTTGATCATTATAACCGGCTTCGTCAGGGTGAAAAGTTAAATCCTAAGTATCATTTAAAAAAAGACGCCATCAGAAAAAGTAACCCTTCAAGAAGGCGTTATTTACATACGTCCAGAGAGACAACATTTAGTAAGTTTCTTTTTTATCGCTGGTTCTATGGTAACACTAAACCTACGATTCTTACTGAAGGTCAGACTGATAATATTTATTTAAAATCAGCAATATGGAAGCTCGCAGTCCAATTCCCTAAACTGGCAACTGGGAAAAGCGCCAAAGAGCCTTATAAGACTTTAACTCAGTTTTTCAAATATAATGAGCGAACCCGATACTTATTAGAGCTTTTTGGTGGTGGCGATTATCTGAGGGATTTTGTAGCCAATTATAAAACATTGTTTAATACTTACAAAGCACCTAAACCATTGCACCCAGTAATAACATTCGTGGATAATGACTCCGGCCCTGTTAACCTTATTAATGATGTTAAAAGAGTTAAGGGTATTAATATTTTCCCAGCGGGTCTAAGTGTGGGCGATATCCGTCAGTCTGAATTTGTTCATATTTTTTGCAATCTTTATCTGGTGCTCACTCCTCAGCAAGCGGGAAGTTCTGAGACTGATATTGAGTATTTCTTTAGTGATGCTGATCGGCTCAGGGAACATAAAGGAAAGCGTTTTAATACGGTCGCTGACCGTGACAAAGTTAATGACTTAAGTAAAGAAGCATTTGCGACGCATATTGTTAAGGCGCAGAAAGGTATTATTGATTTTTCACGGTTTACTCCTCTTTTAGAACGCATAGAAAAAGTGATAGATCACTATAATTCAATGAAGTGATATCGCTTATAGCAGGTGGATATCAAATCCAGGTACTGGTAAGGTTTTGATTGTCGGTAAACTGCGGGTTTTAGCGAATGCGTTCGAACAAGAAGTATCAGTCTGATTTTGGCACGGAACGGACTGGCAAACTGGGCAGGGGCCCACTGTGAGAGAGGAGATGACACCCTGTTTCACAAAAAGTAGTATTGTTCTACAAGCAGTTTTCATAATGAGGTTTTATGAAAATAAGAAGGTTCCGTAATGGGGATGAAATCTCATTATTTAACGTGTTTTATTCTTCTGTACATACCATCGCATTACACTACTACACACAAGAACAAATTGATGCTTGGGCCCCGGCAGAAATCGAACAGGAACAATGGGCCAATCACATGAGGGAACTATGCCCTTTTGTCGTAGAGCTCGATGGTGAAATAGCTGGATATGCAGATCTCCAACCAAATGGGTTCATTGACCATTTTTATGTCTCAGGAACCTATTCAGGACAGGGGGTAGGGACATTACTAATGAATTGCATTCATGAGGAAGCTAGGCAACATGGAACTAGTGAGCTTACTTCAAATGTAAGTAAGGCTGCGGAAGCGTTCTTTCTACGACACGGCTTTCATGTAGTGGAGAGAGGTTTTCCTATTTGCCGTGGAATTACATTAGAAAATGCACTGATGCGAAAACATTTGGCAAAATAATAATTAACCTGCAGCAGGAAGCATTGTTTGCCTGGTTGAGCTCAACAAACCAGTACAATGAATGTTCGATCCTTGCACACAGGGGACTTATATGGCACAGCCAAAAGTTACATACTGTGATAAGTACTTGAAATATGATTTAAATCGTTGATTTAAATTCCTTTTTTAATAGGGCGTAAACAAATGTATTCTCATATCTTTGCTCGCCTTCATCCGTAATAAATGAAACAAACTCTTTAAAGCAACCCTCCTGTCGCATACCAAGGCGGGAGCACAATCTTTGAGAGGACAGATTGTAGTCTTCAACGTACGCATAGAGACGCCTTGCCTGTTTCACGTTAAATAAATATTTAAACAGGGCCCCAACTGATTCTGTTGCATACCCGTACCCTTCATAGCGCTGATTGAAGTGCCAACCTACGGACCACGTATTAGCATCTGGCTCGCCACTATTTTCTGCAAACAGATGGCCAATAAGGAGGTCGGTGTCTTTGAGGCAAACAGCAAATTGGCTTGGATCTTTTGCCCTTCTGCATACTTCGTCTACGGCATCCTCAACTGAGTTGAGCGTTTCATCCTGAAAACAGGGAGTACGTGGCGAAGACAGATAATCCAGAAGTGCTAAAGCATCACTCTCTTTAAATGAACGAAGAATGAGTCTGGGTGAAGTGGCTATTGTCATGGCTTGTCGATTCTATTAAAGGTTAGTTATATAGTGCTGATTTAATGAAGAATTTATTGGGTGGATAACACTTGCTTCGACATTACCGTCCACTGTCTCGTTTGTAAACAACATAATCATACTTTAACAATTCGTGCTGTTAAGGCGTTGATCAAACTTCTTCATAAGTGTACTGTATAAACATACAGCTTTTGCGGTGGAGGCGCTTATGAAAGTTGAATTAACCATTGATCGTACTAAAGAACTTCCAGAGGGTGCAGTCCCGGCACTTGAGAGAGAATTATTAAAGCGACTCCAGAGTCAGTTCGATGAGTGCAGTCTGATTGTGCGTCGCGCAGGTTCCGATGGGTTGAGTGTTTACGGCGGCGAAAAAAGAAGCTAAGAAGAAGGTTGAGGAAATCCTCCAGCAGACCTGGGAAAGTGCAGACGACTGGTTTTATTGAAACAGCATGCAGAAATTTTCCAGTTTGGAGGGGAGATTGGTGAAGCAAAAAAGAAGAATTACCAAACAAGGGCTACGCGGTAATCAGATGTCACGATGGGGTTATCGTTGCGAGACTGCACTCATTTCCAGAATGTGATCGAGCTTTGATGTATAGACGTGGAGATATGGTGTCGTTCACTCCTTTGCGGGACGAAGAAATCATTGGTACGCCAACGTTATTTACCCAAATGTTGGAAAAGGCAGGGTATCGGGTTCACTTGCCATCAAGTTAGTTTCAGATAAGTAAACATTTCAATTTTGAATATAGAGTTGTTGGTGCGACAATAACTCTATGCTCTCCTTCTCGGATTCGACCACAAGTCATTCTGCATAAGAAGTCCCATTAAAGTGCCTCCAAACTGCTGGCGGTAAACGGTCTCGCTGGTATGGTGATAAAAAGAGTAAGATTTAGGAATGGGATTCCCAGCATGGGGAACTTTAGGGTTATCGCGCGAGTAATGATGGTAGTCACTTAGGTGCGTTTGACCCTGCGTCGGGTAAGCAGGGAAAAGGGCCGGATCCGAAGCGCAACATTAAAAAATATCTTTGATAGGGATTTATGGGCTTAAAAATTCGCATTAGCTGGTTCGATAAGAAGACAGAAGACTTCAAGGGCGAAGAGGTTTCTAAAGACTTTGGAGAGGATAGTTCAGTAATAGAGAGCCTCGGTCTTCCAATGAAGGACAACCTCAATAATGGTGAATTCGATATGAATAATGGTTGGGTGCCACTACTGCAACCTCATTTCCAGAATCGTATTGATACCAGTAAGTTTAATTACTTTGTCGCCTTTGATTATCGTGACAAATGGTAATTTGACACTGGCTATGTAATGTTGAAAACGGGCTTAGGCTGAATCGCCACGGGTTTAACAGACACCTCAGAGTCATTTAAGATGACTTAAAGAGAGGTGCCCATGAGCGGTAAGCGTTATCCTGAAGAGTTTAAAATTGAAGCAGTCAAACAGGTTGTTGATCGTGGTCATTCTGTTTCCAGTGTTGCAACACGTCTCGATATCACCACTCACAGTCTTTACGCCTGGATAAAGAAGTACGGCCCGGATTCTTCCACTCATAATGAACAGTCAGATGCTCAGGCCGAGATCCGCCGTCTTCAGAAAGAGTTGAAGCGGGTTACGGACGAACGGGACATATTAAAAAAAGCCGCGGCGTACTTCGCAAAGCTGTCCGACTGAGGTACGCCTTTATCCGCGACAACAGCCGTTGCTGGCCTGTTCGTTTGCTCTGTCGGGTTCTGGATGTCCATCCGAGTGGATTTTATTTCTGGCTTCAGCAGCCACATTCGCAGCGTCACCAGACAGATCAGATGCTGACCGGGCAAATCAAACAGTTCTGGCTTGAGTCTGGCTGCGTCTATGGTTATCGCAAGATCCATCTCGATCTGCGTGATACCGGACAGCAGTGCGGAGTGAACCGGGTCTGGCGGCTGATGAAGCGTGCCGGAATAAAAGCTCAGGTTGGGTACCGTAGCCCACGAGCACGTAAAGGCGAAGCCAGTATCGTGACACCCAACAGGCTCCAGCGGCAGTTCAATCCGGACTCACCGGATGAGCGTTGGGTGACGGACATAACCTACATCCGAACCCACGAAGGCTGGCTGTATCTGGCCGTGGTGGTTGACCTGTTCTCCCGAAAAGTTATCGGCTGGTCAATGCAACCCCGCATGACAAAAGAGATTGTCCTGAACGCATTACTTATGGCGGTGTGGAGGCGTAATCCTCAAAAGCAGGTACTGGTTCACTCTGATCAGGGTAGTCAGTACACGAGCCATGAGTGGCAGTCGTTCCTGAAATCACACGGTCTGGAAGGCAGCATGAGTCGTCGCGGTAACTGCCACGACAACGCGGTTGCGGAAAGCTTTTTCCAGCTACTGAAACGCGAACGGATTAAGAAAAGGATCTACGGAACGAGAGACGAAGCCAGAAGCGATATTTTTGATTATATCGAAATGTTTTATAACAGTAAGCGTCGGCATGGTTCGAGCGAGCAGATGCCACCGGCTGAATATGAAAACCTATATTATCAACGGCTCAGAAGTGTCTAGATTATCCGTGGCGATTCAGGCTCAGTTTTCCTCTTTATTGCTACAAATAAATTATGTATTCCTTTCTGTTTTCGTATCACCCTCAACTCTGTTAGACTTAATTCATAGGCCTGAACACCCTATACCTGCTGCGCCACTGGAGACAAACAATGGCGCAAGAAAAAAACAAGATTAATTCCTCACTGACCCTTATTAGGGCCAGCGATTTTCTTTTGCCTCTGCAACTGCAGGAGGCTGCATGAAGAAAAGCTGGTTCACTCACACCGGGCTGACAACCGAAGAAGCCAATGAGCTGGAGGCGCGCTATAAGTCTAAAGGTGTTCCTGTCGAGAAGAGTCTCGATATTGACCCTCGCCTTTGGATAGTCAGCGCACTTCTGCCGCAGCAAAAATCCGCACCTAAGACGCAGCAAAGTATGCGTTCACGGGCATGGGGGTGATTGTGACTGCCTACAACATCCTCCCGATGGGAAAGCCGCGCATGACGCGTGCAGATAAATGGAAGAAGCGCCCGGAAGTTATGCGTTATCGGGCTTTCTGCGACCATGTCCGGCTCCTGGGTGTCACTATGCCCGAATCTAATTCACACATTACCTTCATTCTTCCAATGCCAAAAAGCTGGAGTAAGAAGAAGCGCCAGCAGTTTGATGGTAAGCCACACCAGAGTAAACCTGACTTCGATAACCTAGTTAAAGCACTCTCCGATGCCATTTATGAAGATGACGCTCATATCTGGGATGCACGGATTACGAAGCTATGGGGTGAAGTCGGTCAGATAATTATCAGGAATATCGACTGATGCGCGCGCTCCTTCAACCTGTAATCGCCAGAGAGCTTGGTGTCGTGCTGTTAAAGCCCGGCAGCGAACTTATGAGCTTATTTGGTGGTGGTAGAGTGCTGATTGAGCGACAGCCAGATAGCATGGCTCATCTGGAAACGGGTCGCGTTCCTGATGCCCGCCAGCCTCTCGGTGATGATAAATCGCTACGCACTTTCTTTCTGAATGACAAAGTGATTCATGCCGCTGGCGGGATTAGTGGTCTGGATTACTGGTTGCTGCGATACGCTGGTGGACGGTGCCAGTACGAGCATAGTGATTACCACTATCACGAACTAACTATTATGCACCATGAGCCTGGCTCCATCCTGCTTTGTGGCTATTGCGATAACCACTTGCGAGAGCAGCGTACCGAAGCACTGGCAGAGTTGGCACGCAGAAATGTAATTGCCTTTGTTTTGGATTCTGTCCGCATTCATCTTTGCCTGGACAAAAGCCGGGAGATCTCACTTGCAGAGCTCTGCTGGTGGGCTGTTCGTAAAGAAGTTACGGATGCACTTCCAGAATCATGCGTTCGTGAAGCTCTTCGTCTGCGTGAAGAAAGTCCAATTGGACGAGAAAGTGACATAATTCCCGAAGTACCGGCCACCAGCATCCTTGAGAAATTAGTGTCAGCCGTTGACCTGCCTGAAGCGCTGACAGAACCGCTGGTGGGCGTGATGGTGGATCCAGTTCCTCCTCAGTCTTTCATGCGTCGACCAAAGCGTCTGCGCTGGGAAAGTCGCGATTATCTGAATTGGGTGAAAACACAGCCCTGCGAATGCTGCCAGCAGCAATCAGACGACCCGCATCACTTAATCGGATGGGGGCAGGGTGGCATGGCAACAAAAGCGCACGACATCTTCTCCATTCCACTTTGCCGAAAACATCATACCGAACTGCATAACGACCGCCTGGCATTCGAGCGCAAATATGGCTCGCAGTTGGAAATGATCATTAGAGTGCTGGACCGGGCCTACGCGCTCGGCGTTCTGGCGTAAGGAGCTAATTAGGATGACACCACGTCAATGCCGTAATCATATTGAAGCCCTGGGCAAAGCAGCTTCTGCGCCACGCAAAAGCTGGTTAGGTAAAAGCATGCTCCTGACCAGTATTCAATCCGCATGGATTAAGTCTCTACTGACAACATGGGGAGACGGGGTAAGCGGTGGAACTGCGCCGCGCTTGCCTCGCTCTCATGCGTGCTGGGATGTTCTTAAGGGCGGGCGATGGTCGGACAAGGCATTGTCTCGCTTTACAGCTGCACTAGAACAAGCGCGAGCAGAGGGATTCAGAGGGCCGCAGGCGCTAAATCGTGCTCACGCCATTTTGTGGCCACAGCCCAATATCAGCATCATCGATGAAGCTATACGTGATGATGATGTCGATTTTGTCGAGCAGTCGGTGCTGCAGGCGCTTGATGTTAATGACCCGGTGTATATCGTTGGTCTCCAGTATTATACCACACGCAAAAAAATCTCAGACATTACGCGGGAGTTACAGTCGATCGCACCGTGGCTAACGGATTGGGAAGCCAGGAAACGTGTTCGCTGGTGCCTGGAAATCTTCAGGGCGAAGGTCTTTTTATCTACGCGGAAACTTCTGGCTGAGCAGAATTGAATTATTGCTCTTTAGCTTTTCGTGCTTAGTTTCGATTTTAGCATTGAAAACGAGCCAGGAATTTTGATAATTCATTCATGCTTGGCAGAGCTGCGCCGCGATGGCAGCGAACATAAGCGACAATTTGAACATAACGAGAGCCCCGCCAGTCGGGGCTTTTGCTTTACGGCGATACGACAGGGGTATTCGCGAGGTGCATTGCATCAATACCCCTGTCATATCGTCGTTCTGTATACACATCTTTTACAACTCAGGTGCACCCTCCGTAAGTAGGATAGGGTAAACTAAGCATTCGTCGCGTTTCGCTTGTTGAGGTGTCTATGCTTTCATTGGAAGAGATTGGCCAATCAGTTAGAAATAATATCCAGTTGATTTTGGATAATATTCAGCTTCCCTTAGCCGTCGGCCCAATCAGCGATGATGACTATAAAATTCTTTGTGGTGGCTTTGGACAGTTAGAGTGGGATTATGCGCTTGCTACTCATGGTAACGATCCGAGCAAATTTGAGCTATGTATTAAGTTTGTAGCACATGGTGCAGTACAAGGTGTACCAGATGGTGCCGCTTTGTGTGTGTTCGACACAGAAAGCCATACATTCAACATTCATATGATTGAACGTTTTACTCGCGATGATGAACCTCATCCACTTAATGGACGTATGGTTCTGATTACGCTGATGAGCGCATACATGTTCTGTAAAGCGGTCGAGTGTGAAGAAATTCGTATCATTGAACCTGTTTCTGAACTGCTTGCTTACTATTCTTCTTTCGGCTTTGTTCTGGATAGAAACGGGTATGTTATGGTCTGTGAAACAACCACAATCGAAGCTGTTTTCCTCAAATTCGCACAATTAGGGTAGACGGGATCCCTTTACACATTGTAGGATTACCTTCCAAATTTACCTTTCAGGTAAACGTAACCATCAAACTATCTTGACGGACGTTTTGATGACACCAATCGGCCAGAACGATTGGTAAAGGATAGCCACGGTGCTACCTTTATTATGAAAGAAGAGGCACACGAGTCTCAGAGGTAATCATGAAAACTCAAAAAGCGACCAAGCCACAAGTAAAATTCGACACAATGAAAGCATTCGCAGGTATGGGTGCTGCTGTTGAAGTGCTCATGAAGGCTGCTCCTAACGCGTTCACTGACGCCACTGTTTCCGGAAAGGAAAAGCAGGGTAAGCAGCGCCATCGCAAAGCAGCATAACCATAGCTGGTGCTTTTTGAAAAACCCGCCTCGCGCGGGTTTTTTTGTGCCTGATGCAAAGACTTCTTGCTGGCTTTACCAACCAGAGTTATCTGTATGTCACACTCTTCCAGACAGGAAAAAGACATGCAAAATCAGCCATATATGACTGCTGAAGCAAAGGCGGTCTTAAACGAATTAAGCGCGTCACCAGCGACAGTTGGGGAAATTGCGCAGAATACTCACCTTAGCCGTGAAAAATGCCAGCTCATACTTACGCAGCTGGCAATGGCGGGGTTATCAGATTATCAATTCGGCTGTTACAAACGCCTCCAGTGATGGGGGCTTTTTTTTTGTGGAATGGGCGGCTGGTGGGTGTTGTAGCACCCGGCCAGCCATTTGCTCATGTAGAAGGTCACAAGCGAACCAAGGCCCACCGCTTTAGCGCTAAAGCATGTTGAGCCTACCAGAGACCCGCTTACTGATCTATGAAAAATACTGTAAAAATATCCAGTTCTCAATTGGTAAACACCGATTGCCTTCAGTATCTTGCTCATCTTCCAGATGACTCAGTAGACCTCATTGTTACCGACCCACCATATTTCAAGGTGAAGCCGAATGGCTGGGATAACCAGTGGAACGGCGACGCAGATTATCTTCGCTGGCTTGATATGTGCCTTGCCCAATTCTGGCGAGTCCTTAAGCCTGCCGGCAGCTTGTATTTATTCTCTGGGCACCGACTTGCATCGGACATTGAGATCATGATGCGTGAACGCTTCAACGTCATGAACCACATTATCTGGGCGAAGCCATCAGGGCGCTGGAACGGATGCAATAAGGAAAGCCTGCGCTCTTACTTCCCCGCGACTGAACGCATCCTTTTCGCTGAGCATTATCAGGGGCCATATAAGCCGAAAAGCGACGGGTATGCTGAGAAAAGCAACGAGGTCAAACAGCACGTCATGGCCCCGTTAATCACCTACTTTCGGGATGCAAGAGCTGAACTGGGTGTCACGTCCAGGCAAATAGCTGACGCCACCGGAAAGAAAAATATGGCGTCCCACTGGTTCGGGGCCAGTCAGTGGCAACTACCGAACCAGCAGGATTATGAAAAGCTGCAGGAATTGTTCACTCAGACCGCCATTGAGAAGCACCGCGCCTCTGAACTCAAAGCACCGCATCACCAGCTGGTGGCCACGTGGCATTCGTTGAACCGCAAATACCTTGATTTGCTGAAAGAGTACAAATCTCTTCGGCGGCATTTCTCTGTGACAGTAGCCGTGCCCTATACCGACGTCTGGACCCATAAACCCGTCCAGTTCTATCCAGGTAAACACCCGTGCGAAAAACCCGCTGATATGTTGCGGCAAATCATCAACGCCAGCAGCAGGCCCGGCGATGTGGTAGCTGATTTCTTTATGGGCTCGGGATCAACAGTTAAAGCAGCCATTGAACTGGGCCGCCATGCTATCGGCGTAGAACTGGAAGAGGAACGTTTCAACCAGACGGTAAGTGAGGTAAGGCAGCTGGCAGGGGAATAAAAGCTTGGGTCGCTATCGCGGCCCTTTTTATTACCTCAACAGGACACCCGCAACGTAGCGAGGTGAGAGCATGTATCGAATGGACAAAATAACTACTGGCATTTCCTACGGCGCATCGGGAGGAAGTGCTATTTACTGGTTTAGAAGACTTCTTGATGGTTACTCCCCCGAACAGTGGGCGGCTATAGGTGTGATCGGTAGTTTACTGTTCGGCTTGCTCACCTTTCTCACTAACCTCTATTTCCAAATCAAAGCAGACCGTCGAAGAGCTGCGCGAGGTAAATGATGTCTAATAAATCGAAACTCAGCGCAGCAGTGCTGGCACTAATCGCATCAGGTGCATCTGCGCCACTCATTTTCGACCAGTTTATCAGAGAGAAAGAAGGCAATGCGCTGGTGGCCGTAGTTGATCCGGGTGGGGTCTGGTCTTTATGTCACGGCGTGACCGTCATCGATGGCAGGCGTGTTGTTAAAGGCATGACGGCCACAAATGAGCAATGCCAGAAAGTTAACTCTATTGAACGCGATAAGGCATTAGCCTGGGTTGATCGCAATATCAAAGTGCCTCTGACAGAGCCGCAGAAGGTCGGTATAGCATCCTTCTGCCCGTACAACATTGGCCCGGGTAAATGTTTCCCTTCGACCTTCTATAAGCGGATCAACGCAGGTGACCGTAAAGGGGCATGCGAAGCAATCCGCTGGTGGATTAAGGACGGTGGACGTGATTGCCGCCTGACTAAAGGCCAAAAGAATGGCTGTTATGGGCAGGTTGAGCGTCGCGAACAGGAAAGTGCGTTGACGTGCTGGGGGCTCGACCAATGAAAATTAATCCGGCTCTTATCTGCGTTGTCGTTATTGCTGGCCTTTCGGTCGCTCTCGCTAAGAGTTGCTCAAACGCCAGTAGCCTCCAGAGCGATAACGACGTTCTGCGAAGTGACAACGCTTTGCAGGGGCAGGTGATTGCTACACAGGCATTCAACTTCAATCGATTCAATCAGGTTGCAGAACAAGCCAACAGGCTTAACTCCCTGGTCGACACCAGCACCGAAGAAACCGTAATCGAATACCGGGAGATTCTCCGCCGTGAAAAAACCTGTGATTTGCCTGTTCCTGCTGACATTGCTGGTGGGCTGCTCGAATACGCGCACAGTTTACGTGCCAGCGCCATGTACACCGATACCGGCAGACCTAACCAAGCCGATGATCGTACCGCTGCCGCCAGCTCAATGACCTATTGCCAGGCTGTCCTGTGGATTAAGCCGCTGCTGGCAGTTATTGAGAAAGGTAACAATAACTTTGCTGGTGTTCGTGAGATTGAGTTTCAGCGTCAATCCAGTTCACTGACCTGGAATCAATAATGCTGATTCTGTTTATCCTCCTAGCTATATGGCTCGATAGCTGCGGGGAAGAGGGCTGGCCCGATGTTAGCCCGTCTATTTCTCAGCTGGTGATCCTGAGAGAGCGTCTGGTGCATAGCAAGGGGCTATGTTGAGAAAAGAGCCGAGAGCATTACAGCAGGCATTCCTTGAGTACCTGCGATAATGCCTTACTCATCAGACCTGCTTCACTCGCTTAGCACTCAAGGCAGCGCTTAATATCCGAAAAAATCAACTTTGATGGGATGCTCGCTATCGGAAGTTAGATACCTACCAGGGTAGAATAACCTCCTTAAATCATGGAGGCTTTATGTTGCAGGCGATTTTGGGAGCAAGTTGGGCAAACATCTGGGCATCGATTTCGGCAATTTTTACATTATTGGCAGTTATTGTTGCTGGGTTGGCACTGTTACGTTGGAAAAAACAAGATGAGTTGAAGGCTAAGATGGCTTTTAAACAAGCTATTGCAGATTACCTTTACGCCTTACTCCTTCTTCCTGATGACTTAAGTGATGAGAAGGCATACGCCGATTATTACGACTTAAGGATGAGTTTGATTTCAAAATTTAATCAATGCCGTAATACTTTTCTTTATTGCGAAGGTTTGCTTGATAAGGAGACCGATGTTCTGGCTCACTGGAATAATATTTACTCGCATCATTCATCTTTTCTTAAAGGAGAGGACGGTAGCACTGTTCTGCATAATGCGTGTGACAGCATTCTGAAGATAAGATTCGTCTTTAAGTGAAAGCCGGGTTTCCCCGGCTCTGCTTCAGAACATATCCATCTGCGGTGTAGCACGGGGATCGTATTCATCAACAGCAATCCCCAGTTTATGCGTTTACCAGGGTAGAATAATCTACTTAACTCAAGGAGGTTTTCATGTGGCAAACAATCTACGCTTGGCCGTGGGCAACAATTTGGGCTGCAATATCTGCAATATTTACAGCTGCAACCGTAGGTATTGCGTTTTGCGCGATGAAAGAATGGAAAAAACAGGAGCAGTTTAAGGCGAAGGTAAATTTTAAATCAGCCGTCGCCAAATACGCCTATTGCCTGGTTGCGCTTCCAAGCCATTTGAGCCCTCCGGGAACCACAAGGGATAATCCAGCGAAGATTGATGAGCTGACTGATTTATTGGCTGAAGCCGCTTTTGCTTGGTTTAGCTTGGAGGGTTCGTTGGTGGACAATAAGCATGTGACGGAATCTTGGCTTTTCATCAATGACAATCATATTCGATATGTGGATGGCGAGATTTCCTATCATGAAATTCATACGCACTGCGCTAATATAGTCACCAAGCCAATTAACAAGAAGTAAGCCGGGTTTTCCCGGCTTTGCTTTAGAACATATCCAACTGCGGTGTGGCGTGGGGATTGTACTCATCAACAGCAATTCCCAACTCCTTTCTGAACCACCGCGCGACCAACTGTCGATGGCAAAACTCTCCCGGCGGCTCCCAGCACAGCAGTACAGGCTCACATCTTGCCAACAGATGCAGCTCATTCCAGGTCTGTTCCGGATTCAGCTTCGCCAGTATCTCGTGCTCATAGAGTTCGATATAGCGGGAAACTGAAACCGAGTTAAACCATTCCCCCGGCGCCAGCTTCTTAAACGTGTGATAACTCGCGTGGGGGGGCGCGTCGCGTACCGGGCAATGCTGATTCCGCCTACAAGGACCAGCTCGATCAGTTTTTAACGTTGCTTAGATACCATAGTGCGAACCTCATAAGGGGGTAACTCAGTAGTGGATTGTTTAATTCATTGTTTTTTAAATAAAAAAATAATGAGGTTAGGAAAACTTAAGTCCAATTAAAGCCAAAATCGCAGGTATAGCTTTGGCGGCGATTGTAAAAATCACATGGAACTTAGTTTTTTCTTTTAGCTTACTCAAGTCGTATCCAATCCATATGACAGCGAAGGCTATACCAATCCACGCTAAAGAAACTTTTAAATTATTTTCTTCCAACAGCGCAGCATTAAGCGCGGCGGCGTAGGGAATGCTGAAAATAAAGGCAATCATTAGCACCATGCATGTTTTGTTGTCACTTGGATGATGCGGTTTTTTCTGTGATGTAATTGCGAAGGTGCTGAGTTGCTGATTAGTTGTCATATGTATATACCTTAAAAGATTTAAGCAAAGTATAATAAATGAATTAGCTGGTATTTATTACCTCCAATTAATAGTAGGGGGCTAGCGAAGGAAGGTGCGAGTTAGATGAATGAACCATGAAACTACCAACTTAAACCCTTAATTTGTGGGGGTGAACTTAATAAAATTCAGTTCATGTTGGATGTGGTTAATATGTGGGCTTTATAATGTATAATTTTTAGCTTGATCTCATTTTTATAAGTTGGGATTGCAAGTCATCATGGTTCTTATAACTCGCCAATGTAATTAAGTGGGGGAATTATTAAGCATGAATGACAACATTTATAATGGAGTGAGGTTAATGCTCAAACTCATCAATATTAAGACAATTAGCTATGCCCCCTCGTATTAAAAGACCTTGTCGCCATATGGGGTGCTCAGCGGTAGTGAATGATTCATTTGGCTACTGTGATCTCCATCAAAAACATGCCAGTGAAGGATGGCGCAACTATCAGAACGGTAAAAGCCGACAAGAGCGTGGTTATGGGCGTCCCTGGGAAGTCAGGCGTGCACGTATCCTTCTGCGAGATAAACATATATGCCAGGAGTGTCGACGCTCTGGCATCGCAACACGTGCAAATACCGTCGACCATATCCTTGCCAAGGCTCACGGAGGAACGGACGATGATTTCAATCTGGAGGCATTGTGTTGGCCATGCCATCGAGCCAAGACTGCAAGGGAGCGTCTCCGGTGAAACTCGGCCGGTCAGCGCATGGGGAGGGGGGATCAAATCCTTAACCCCTTTCGCTTTTAAGGACTGCCGCTCCCGGTAGTTTTTTGCGCGTGAGAAATAAGAATTTTTTTTTGATGATTTTTGAGGTGATTCGCTATGAGTACCGGAGTGAGATCGCCGGGGGGAGGTCGTAAGCCGAAGAAGACCGGAACGCAGGTCAGTTCTCTGACTCGTGCAGTTTCACCGCCGGATGAACTGCTGGGTGAGATGGCGATCGATGCCTGGAAACGTACCTGCAAAATTCTGATTAACCGTGGTTCGTTCGAAATGGAGGACTGCTATCTACTGGTGGAATATTGCAACACGGTGCAACTCCTTTACGACGCGAACCAGGAAATAAAGGCTAATGGGATTGGGGATGAAACTGCTGCCGGTGGGCAGAAAATGGGAGCCGCAGTAAAGGCGCGGGATAAGTATATCTCACAGCTTATCCGTCTTAGCGTAGTTCTGAAACTTGATCCCAACAGCAGAGCCAGAAAACGCGCGTCGGGCGAGGAAAGTAAATCCGGCAATGAATTTGACGAATTTTGATTGGGGCGATGTTCCCAATTCTTAGGGACTTATTATGGCCGCGTACCCGAGCGTCAATATGGCGAACCAGTATGCGCGGGATGTGCTGAACGGGAAAATACTCGCCTGCAAGAGCATCCAGCTGGCATGCCAGCGCCATTTTAATGATCTGAAAATTTCTCTCGATAAGGATTATCCCTACCGATTCGACCGCGAACTGGCGGAACGCGCCTGTCGTTTCGTTCAGCTATTACCGCACTCCAGCGGTGACTTAGCCGGTCAAAAACTTAAGCTGGAACCCTGGCAGGCGTTTGCATTCAGCTCGATTTTCGGCTGGGTTACGAAAAAGACCAAAAAGCGCCAATTTCGTGAAGCGTATATCCGGGTGGCCAGGAAAAACGGGAAATCGTTTTTCGCAGCAGGCATAGGCACGTACATGTTCTGCGCTGACGGAGAAAACAGTGCCGAAGTGTACTGTGGTGCCACCACGATGGCGCAGGCGAAAAAGGTCTTCACCCCAGCAAGGCAGATGGCAGACCGCCTTCCGTCGCTCCGCTCTAAATTCAATATTTCGGTCTGGGTTGACAGCCTGACCCGTCCGGACGGTTCGCTGTTCGCGCCCATCGCCGGGAAGCCTGGCGACGGTGACAGCCCACACTGCGCAATTATTGATGAATATCATGAGCACGATACGGATCACATGTATGAAGCCATGACGCTGGGTATGGGCGCACGTTCGCAGCCGCTGACGCTTATCATCACCACGGCAGGTACGTCGCTGGAATCGCCATGCTACGACAAGGATAAGCAGGTCAAGGAGATGCTCAACGGGCATGTGCCTAACGACCGCCTGTTTGGCCTTATTTATGAGCTCGATGAGGGGGACGACTGGACTGACCCGACCAACTTCATTAAAGCGAACCCGAACCTCGACGTATCGATATCGTATGACGATCTGCTGGCGGAGATGGAGGTCGCTAAACAGGTTCCGCGTAAGGTCAACGCCTTTAAAACGAAGCGTCTGAATATCTGGGTATCCGGTAAAGCAGCGTTCTACAACATGACGCAATGGCATGCCGCCGCCGATAAATCCCTGCGCTACGAGGACTTTGCCGGCGAGGATTATTACCTCGGTCTGGACCTTGCCCAGCGCCTGGATCTTAACGCCGGTGTTGGCGTTTTCGTCCGCGAAATTGAGGGTAAGAAACACTACTACTGCATCAGGCCGAAATTCTGGGTACCGGAGGACACGGTCCGGAGCACGGACCCGAAAATTGCCAAAACTGCAGACCGGTATGTGAAGTTCGTCGAAATGGGGGCGCTTGAAGCGACAGATGGGGCAGAGGCGGACTATCGCGAAATCCTGGCCAGCATTATCGACCTTCAGGAAATTGATAAGGTCCGCGTCAGCGAAATCCCCATCGACCCTAGCGGAGCCACGGCGCTCAGCCACGAGCTGCAGGACCACGGGTTTGAGCCCATTTCTATCCGGCAGGACTACACCAATATGTCGCCGCCGATGAAGGAGCTGGAAGCGGCGCTCGCTGGCGGTCGTTTCCACCATGACGGGAACCCGGTCCTGTCATGGTGTATCAGCAACGTTATCGGAAAAAATGTCCCCGGAAGCGACGATATCGTCCGACCGACGAAGGGCGACAAGCAGTCAAAAATCGACGGCGCGACAGCGCTGTTTATGGCTATAGGCCGTGCAATGCTGAACGGTCGGGCCAGCAATCAATCCGTTTATGATGAGGAAGACGTCGCATGTTAACGGCAATTATTACCTTTATGATCGGCCTGTTCGGCGCGGCGCTTATCTCGTTTGGCGCGTGGATGGTGTTTCCGCCTGCAGGCGTTATTGCTGCAGGCGTGTTTTGCCTTCTGGCATCCTATTTTGCTGCCAGAGCCGCTGCGCCTGCGAATGATTCTCCAGGGGGTAACTGATGTTCATTCCTCAGTTCTTCCGGGGCAGGTCGCGTCCGGGAGGAAGTAACTGGACAACGGTTCTCGGGAGCGTCAGCGCCAGCAAGAGTTCATCGGGCATGCTGGTTACGCCGGAAACGGCAATGGGGATTGGGGCCATACGCGCCTGCGTAACGCTCCTTGCCGAATCCATCGCCCAGCTGCCCGTCGAGCTTTATCAGCGCGACGAAAAAGGCGGTCGGCGCAGGGCAACGGATCATCCCCTGTACGATGTGATCCATTCGCAGCCAAACAGAAAGGACACCAGCTTTGAATATTACGAACAGCAGCAGGGCGTGCTGGGGCTTGAAGGGAACAGCTATTCCCTGATTGACCGGCACGGCAACGGCGATATCGCTGAACTGATACCGATTAACCCCAAAAAGGTTATCGTCCTGAAAGGGCCGGACGGGATGCCGTATTACGAGCTGCCTGAGCTGGGTGAAACGGTGCCGATGCGCATGATGCACCACATCAAGTATTTCTCGCTCGACGGATACATCGGCACCTCACCGATTCAGACAAACGCGGACGTTCTCGGGCTGGGCATGGCGGTTGAGCAGCACGCCGCGCAGGTGTTCGCCCGTGGCACCACGATGTCCGGCGTGATTGAGCGCCCCAAAGAGGCGGGAGCCATCAAGAGCCAGGCGTCAATTGACAAGCTTCTGGCCAAATGGACGGACCGCTATTCCGGTGTGCGAAACGCCTTCAGCGTGGCGCTGCTGCAGGAGGGCATGAGCTATAAGCAGCTGTCGCAGGACAACGAAAAAGCGCAGCTGCTGCAGTCGCGGCAGTGGACGGTAAACGAGGTGTGTCGGCTTTACAAAATCCCGCCGCACATGATTCAGCTTCTCGACAAATCGACCAACAACAACATCGAGCACCAGGGGCTTCAGTACGTGATGTACACGCTGCTGGCCTGGCTGAAGCGCCATGAAGCGGCGATGATGCGCGATTTGTTGTTACCCAGCGAGCGTCGCGACTTTTATATCGAGTTCAACGTCTCGTCGCTGCTGCGCGGCGATCAGAAATCGCGTTACGAGTCCTACGCGCTGGGCCGCCAGTGGGGCTGGCTGTCGGTAAACGATATCCGGCGCATGGAGAACATGGCCCCGGTAGAGGGCGGCGACAAGTATCTGACGCCACTGAATATGGTCGATACCAGCACCGTTCACGGGCTGGATAAAGCCACCCCCGCGCAGATAAGCGAAATCAGCGCAATCCTGCAGCGAACTGCATAAAACCTGATTATCAGGCTCTCACAGGTATACACAATGTCGAAATTAATCAACCTGCCGCACCTGGCTGACCAGGTGTTCGGGGTGCCTCACTACGCCACGCGGCAAATCATGGACTCGGTGAAGTCGATCCTGGTTCCCCGCCTGCAGGGCATGAATGTGGCCCCGCTGGAAATGGCCCTGGGGCCGGATGAGTTACAGGAAACGAATGAACCTCAGCAAAGCGGCGGCGTGGGCGTTATTCCTGTCCACGGCATCCTGGTCCCCCGGCGTGGCCAGATCGTGAATATGTGTACGGAGCTGAACAGCTACGAGCGTATTCGCGGCCAGCTGGCTTCCCTTCTGAACGACCCGGGCATTAAAGAAATCGTGCTCGATATTAACTCGGGCGGCGGCGCGGTATCGGGCTGTAAGGAGCTGGCTGACTACATTTACCAGTCGCGCAGCGTGAAGCCCATTACGGCCATCGTGAACTTCAGCGCGTTCTCTGCGGCGTACTTTATCGCGTCGGCCTGCAGCAAAATTATCGTCAGCGAAACCAGCGGCGTGGGCTCCATCGGGGTCATCCTGGAGCACATGGAAGCATCGAAATGGGAGGAGAGCGTGGGGCTGAAATTTACCACGTTCTCGCGCGGCGATAACAAGAACAACGGATCCCCACATGAACCGCTGACGGAGCTGGCCACGTCCCAGATACAGGCGATGATCGACGGTGCATACCAGACGTTCACATCCTCCGTCGCGCAGTATCGCGGCATAGATATCGACGCCGTTATCGGCACCCAGGCCGCGCTGTATTTCGGGCAGAACGCCATAGCGGCAGGGCTGGCAGATGAGATGTCCGATCCTCAGTCAGCCATCAACGCGATTGCCGCGAAATACAAACCCTCGTCCCAGCAATCCAGTATCCAGTTACGTGCTGCTGTTATGGATCAGCAGGCCCGTATGTAACCCGACGCGAAGCGTCACCGTAAGCAGCCAGATGGCTGCTTTTTTTATGCGTAAAAGAGAGAAAAACGATGAACAAAATCGAAGAACTGCGTCGCCAGCGTGCGGGTATTAACACTCAGGTTCAGGCCCTGGCACAGATTGAAATGGACGGTGGCACGCTGAGCGCGGAGCAGCTGGAGCAATTCACTGGCCTGCAGGCTCAGTTTGATGAGCTTTCGGCGTCCATTCAGCGTCTGGAAGCGGCAGAACGCCTCGCTGCCACCACGGCGGTTCCGGTGAAGGCTGCGCAGAACGGTCGTAACGCACCGGCAGTGCATGCGAAAGCCGAACCGCCACAGTATAAAGGTGCAGGCATGACCCGCATGGTGATGGCCATCGCGGCAGGTAAGGGCGACCTGCAGCAGGCCGCCGCGTTCGCTGCGGAAGACCTGAACGATCAGGGGCTGTCGATGGCGATCAGCACAGCTGCCAATTCCGGCGGCGCGCTCGTTCCGCAGAACATGCAGAACGAGGTGATTGAGCTCCTGCGCGACCGCACCATCGTGCGTAAGCTCGGGGCGCGAAGCATCCCGCTGCCGAACGGTAATCTGGCGATCCCGCGACTGGCCAGCGGCTCAACGGCAAGCTATGTCGGTGAAGGCAAGGATGTGAAGGCGAGCGGTGCGACCTTCGATGACGTCAAACTGAACGCCAAAACGCTGATCACCATGGTGCCAATTTCCAACCAGCTGATTGGACGCGGCGGCTTCAACGTCGAGCAGCTGATTTTAGACGACATCATCAGCGGCATTTCCACCCGTGAAGATAAGGCGTTCCTCCGCGATGACGGCACCAACGACACCCCGAAAGGGATGAAGGCCGTGGCCACGGCGGGTAGCCGCACGCATGCGTGGGTTGCAGATGACGAAGTGAACCTGCAGACCATCGATACCTACCTTGATGCGCTGATCCTCATGGCGATGGACGGTAACAGCAACATGCTGAAGTGCGGCTGGGGTATGTCCAACCGCACCTACATGAAGCTCTTCGGTCTGCGCGACGGGAACGGCAACAAGGTTTATCCGGAAATGGCAGCGGGTATGCTGAAAGGCTATCCGATTGAGCGCACCTCGGCTATTCCAGCGAACCTGGGCACGGGCGGCAAGGAGTCTGAGATTTACTTTGCTGACTTCAACGATGTACTGATTGGTGAAGACGGCGCAATGGTGGTCGATTTCTCCCGCGAGGCGACCTACATCGATGCAGATGGTAACACCGTTTCCGCGTTCGCGCGTAACCAGTCCCTGATCCGCGTCATCATGGAGCACGATATCGGCTTCCGCCATATCGAAGGCCTGGCGCTGGGTACCGGCGTTACCTGGTAATACTCCGACAATCGTGATTAACAGCCCGCCCCGCGTGGGCTTTTTTACAGGTGAACATCATGGTTCCTAAAACCAAAAACACTCAGAAAGACGATACCGCCACCGACACCAACGCCGAGCCAGCGGTAACGACTGCAGCTGCAGCTGATACTTCAGCACCGACACCAGACGTTAACGCCGGTTCTGCAGGCGAAGCCGGTGGTGACGGTGATGGTACCGAACCCGGTCCGGACGGCGACGATACGGATTCAGGTGGTGATGCAAAACAGGACGAAACCCCAGAGGAACGCATGTCAAAACTGACTGGAAAAGTCGCTTCGGTACAAAACGGGCGCGTCGCGGTGACGTTCCTTGGTCCGTTTAGCCGCTACAGCCGTGGCGATGTAGCCTGCTTTGACAGCGCCGTCGCTCAGGACATGGTGGACCGAAATATCGCCGTCTGGGCAAAAGATGCAGAACGCGCCCTTCAACCGAATAAGGACGATGACGCGCATGATACTGACATTGGCTGAAGCCAAAACCCAGCTGCGCCTCGAGCTGGATTTTGATGAGCACGACAGCCTGCTGACCAGCCTGATTGACGCGGCTCAGCGCAGCATCGAGCGCAGCTACTACTGCAGGCTGGTAGAGAACCAGGCGCAGCTTGACGCACTGCCTGACGGTGAGACGGGTTACATCATTGATGAAGATATCAAGCTGGCCGCGAAGATGATGGTCTCGCAGTGGTATCTGAATCCCACCGGCACGGCAGAAGGTTCGCCGTCCGATTTGGGCGTTGAGTACCTGCTGTTCCCGCTAATGGAGCATACCGTATGAGTGACCCCCTGCGCCCCGGCGAGCTGAACTGCCGGATAACACTCAGCTACGTGGAAACAGAACGCGGCGAGCTCGGCGAGACGCTTCCGGCCCGTGAGGTGAGCGCCGGAAAGGCCTGGTCCAAAAAGGAGCTGGTCTCCGGTCGGAAGGTCCGGACGCTGGACCAGCAGCAGGTCGTCGAAACGTGCCTCTTCACGCTGTACCCGCGTAAGGTTGACGTGGACTGGAAGGTATCGACAGCGGACCGGGTATATACCGTTCGCAACGTCGAGCGCCTGACGGATCGGATAATCATCACCGGAGAGGCGGATTCACGCCATGATCGAGTCAGCAATTAAAACCGCTGTGGAGCGGATTACCGGGCTGGATACGTACCCGCTGCTGCTTCCGGATGCGGTGCAGGAAGGCGCGACGTTCCAGCGTATTTCCGACCCGCAGGTCGGTGACGGACTGAGGCGGACCGGGTTGTCCGAGGTACGGATACAGCTTTCGCTTTATGTTGTCGACCGGTACACGTCGCTGCTTCAGTTCGACGGGGCGCTCTGGGCTGAATGGAAGGAAATTGTTCATGGCCAGCTGGAAGGTCAGCCCGTCCAGTACGTTGAGCGCGGAGGTATACAGCAGGGGAAAACCACGCTTCCCAACAACCGCATCCAGTACCGGCTGGTGCGCGACTTCATCTTCACCGTTCCGGAGTAAACGCCATGCAGATGGACATTAAATTCCCCACCGGGAAGGAGTTTGACCGGCTGCTGGAAAGCATCGACAAGAAAGTCGGGGTGAAACTCCTGCGTGATGCCGGACGCGCCGCGCTTGCGGTCGTTGAGCAGGATATGCGGCAGCACGCCGGTTTTGATGAGGAAAGCATCGGGCCGCACATGCGCGACTCCATCAAAATCCGCAGCACCAACGTGGCAGAGACCTCGCGCTATAACACCATCGTTACGCTGCGCGTCGGTCCCAGCAAAATTCACCACATGAAAGCGGTGGCGCAGGAGTTCGGCACCGTCAAACAGGTCGCCGACCCCTTCATTCGTCCGGCGATGGACTACAACGTTCAAAAAATCCTTAAAGTGCTGGCCGCAGAAATCCGGCTGGGCCTCGAAGGGCGTTAGAAATCAGGAGAGAGTAAATGGCAGATCCAGAAATCAAATCCCCGTCAGAGTACGCGGTACTCCCTGCGGGTACCGAGGTTCGCTACGGTCAGAAGGGCGCAACCATTACCACCGCCGCGCTTCTGCAGAGCGCGATGGGGATTGGGGCAACGGGGAAAAAAGGCACCTTCCTCGAAGTGACACGCCTCATCGACAAAGAGCCAAAATACATGGCCGACATGGGTGAGGGCGAGGATAAAACGCTCGTCTTCATTGATGATCCATCCGATACCGTGCAGGAAGCGCTGCTGAGCGACGCCGATGCGAAAAAAACGGTGGTCTTCTTCATGAAGTTCCCCAACAAGCGCATTTCAGAAGTCGAACTGGTGCTGGCTGGCTGGAGCCTGCAGGCCGTTGATACGCCGAAAGGCAAAGTGCTGCAGGTTGAGGTCTACGGCAAGCAGAACAGCGTTAAATGGTCCGTTGAGCAGCCAGCCGGTGGCGGCGAGTAACCTTCTATTTCCCCGCGCCGGTCGCGGGGCTCTTTACTGATGAAACAGGATAAAAAACATGAACTACAAATCCCTTATCAACCCACTGAATACCACCGTTGAAAAAACGCTCCTCGGCCAGAAGGTGTATCTTCGCCGCCTGACCAGCGCCGAGCTGGATGACTATAACGACAAAGTTGAAGCCGGACGCCAGGCCAGGCTTCCGTCGCGAGAGCTGTCCGCGATGGGGGTAAACCTGTTTCTGGCAGCGCTGGTCAATGAAGACGGCAGCAAGCCCAAAGCCAGCGAACTGCCCACCGCAGACCAGCTGATGGCCGCCCACGCGAACGCCGATCTTCTCGACGCGGTCACGCTCGTTCAGCGCCATTCTTACGGCACGCTGGAGGAAGCCACAAAAAACTAACCGACTCGTCCCATCTCAGGCTGCTGTTCATGCTGGCAGACCGATGGGACGAGCCGGACCCCCGCAAAATAGCCGAACTTCCGGCGAACATACTGACCCACTGGCAGGCCTATTTTGATCTCCTGAGAACGGAGGCCGAAACGTCAGCGCCGGTGCATTCTCCTCCGGTGACTGCTGCGCAATCTGAAAGCGACCAGCAGTTCGCTGACTGCTTCAGGATATTAGGACATGGCTGCTGACGTTGCGTCGTTGGCTGTCGCGCTGCATCTCAACTCCGCCAGCTTTAAATCACAGTTTGCTGATGCTATGCGAACGGCGGACAGCAGCGCCCAGCAATTTAACAGGAAAGTCCAGACGGACAATCAGAAAACCCGGCAGTCGTTTGAAGGGCTGGGCAAGGGGATTACCGGGCTGGACGCCGACTTTAACAAGCTTGGCAAAACGGTCGACAAACGGCTGACCGGGCTGGATGAAATGCGCGGTCTGCTGGCCAACATTTCAGCTGGCAGCACGGTTGCCGGAAGTTCTATCACGACGGCGCTGGTTTCGGCCCTCAGCGAGGGTATGAGCACCGCGCTGGATAACAGTATTACGGGCCTGAAATCACAGCGACAGGCCCAGATTGAGTTTACCCAGGCGCAGATAAGCGCCGCGCAGGGCTCGATAGAGAACGCCAGGCAGCTGCGTGCTGAAGCTATCGAGAAGCAGAATATCGCGGTTAAGACCATTGAAGCCGCCCGTGCCGACCGCGAGCGCGCCTTTGCGCTCGATGAGCATTTTGCCAAACAGGCCGAGGTGAACAAGCAGTATGGGCTGGCCGTCAGCTATGAGGCCGAGCACGTTAAAAATGCCAGAACCATTCAGGAGGCGAATCTTGCTGAAGCGAAGGCGAAGGGTAGCCTTGCAGAAGCGACGAAAACGGTGCTGGCGGCTGATATCGCCGAGTCTGCCGGGAAGCAGCAGCTGGCCACCTCAACGCGCCAGCTCGCCGTGGCCAGCCAGGAGTTATCTCTTGGCCAGCGAGCTGCTGCAGCCAGTGCAGGCCTGCTGCGCGGCGCAATGGCGATGGTCGGCGGTCCTGTCGGGCTGGCCGTTATTGCCGTCGCCGGTGCGGTGACCGCGATTTACTCGGCCTACTCCAACAGCGAAGCGGTCATTAAAGGGTATACGCAGGCGTTACAGAAATCCGGCCAGCAGTCCGTTATGTCGGTGATGTATCTGCAGAACCTGACCTCCAGCCTCGGTGATTCAGATCGCGCCGTTAAGGCG
This sequence comes from Enterobacter cloacae complex sp. ECL72, assembly GCF_019056635.1. Lineage (NCBI taxonomy): Bacteria > Pseudomonadati > Pseudomonadota > Gammaproteobacteria > Enterobacterales > Enterobacteriaceae > Enterobacter > Enterobacter cloacae complex sp. ECL72. Next base: position 1,336,618 of record NZ_CP077659.1, read on the forward strand.
GTTACGGCATCCGTGTCGGCGGGTTTCGGTGGCAATATGCTGGAGCAGGTCGCCAGCCTCGGCACGCGAATGGAGGAAATCGGGCAGAGCTCCGACGATCTCGTGTCGCTGCTGTCGAGCCTGAAAGGCGATCCGCTGCAGGCGCTTCAAAAGCTGACCGACCAGGGGATTTTGCTCAACGGCAGCATGATAGACCAGATAGTCACGCTCGAGCGCCAGGGGAAAACCTCTGAAGCAACGGCGCTGCTGCAGCAGGCGGCGATGAATGACCTTGATACCAAACTCAAGGAGCAGGAATCGAACGTAGGTGGGCTGAAAAGCGCGTGGAAATCGCTGAAAGATTTTGTCGCAGATGCGTTTAAAACGATGGGAGACGCGCACATAGCCACCGCGCAGGCGATGGCTGCGGGTGCAGGTGTTGATCTCGATACCACTCCTGACCCGGCAATCAAGCAGCGTGAAGAGGCGGAAAAGCAATATCAGGCACAGAAAAAGCAGCGTGAAGAAATTTCGAAGCGTCTGAAGGACGAAAACACGCTTTCAGGGCTGCTAAAAGCCGGGACATCGCGTGAAAAAGAGCGGGCCGATGCCGTTGCGCTTGTTAATGCCAATTTCACCAAAGGAACGGCTGAATACACGCAGGCAATGCGCGGCATCGACAAAATGTATGTCGAGCAGAAAAAATCCCGCGAGAAGGCGTACAGCGACGATGCTGCGACCACGCGCCTGAATCAGCTTCGCCAGGAAGAGGCCGCGCTGCGGTCCCAGAACGAACAGACCCAGACGCTGACGCAGTCGGAAAAGAAACTGGCGCAGTTCAACCAGGAAATCGCTGACCTCAAGGAGAAGCGTATCCTGACCGCTGGCCAGCGCAGCATTCTGGCGCAGGAAACGGAGCTGCGTCACCAGCTGGAGATTAACGCCAGCCTGGATAAAGCCAACCAGCAGCGCAAACTCGGCCTTCAGATTCAGGAGCAGAACCAGGAGCTTTATCGCTCAACGCTGCAGCTGCAGCAGGAATATGCTAACAGTGTCGCCCAGATGACCATGAGCTCCGATGCCTATGACCAGATGGTAGCAGAGCAGCAGGTACGGGAGCGTTTTGCAAAGCTCCGGGAAGAGCAGGATAAAACGATTTCCGATCACAGTTCCGAACTGTACCGAAAACAAACTGAGGTGCTGAGGGATGAAGAGCAGAAGCAGCTGGAAATTGTCCGTAGCGGTGCAGAGCGGAAAAAGCAGGTAGAAGGGTCATCGTTTGACGGGATGAAAAAAGGGCTGACGGACTGGCGATTTAACGCTGAAAACCAGTTCACCCAAGTTCGCGACATTGCCATAAACGCGATGGATGGCATGGGTACTGCCCTCTGGAATGTTGCGTCGAAGGGAAAGGGAGAGTTCAAATCGCTGGCCGTATCCGTTATCGACGATATTGGCAAGATGATCACGAAGATGCTGATGCTGAACGCTATCAAATCCGGTGCTTCAGCGCTGGGTGTGAGCAGCTGGTTCGGTTGGGCTGACGGGGGTTATACCGGCGACGGCGGCAAGCATGACGTCGCCGGTGTGGTTCACCGTGGCGAATGGGTGGTTCCGCAATCTGTGGTCAAGAAGCCTGGCATGCTCAGTTTCCTGAATCAGCTTACTTACGGCAACGGCTACGCCGAAGGGGGTCTGGTCGGTGGCGGCGTGGCAAAACCATCCGGAGACTCGTATTCGCAGCCCTCTGCTGGCCAGGGCAACCTGCATTTCTCTTTAACTATTCCGCTGCAGGTCATTCAGCAGGGCGGCGGGAGCCAGGAACCTTCCTCAAAAAGCCAGGAGCTTCTGACCAGCGAGACCAAAGCCCGACTTAAGCAGTTTGTTATTGAAACGCTTGATCGCGAACTGGCCAACGGAGGCATGATTGACACCAAAATGAGGACGGCCTGATGGCATTGCAGACGTTTACCTGGTCTCCGCGTAATGGCCCCGTGGGAGACTTTAAGTACCGAACCAGCAGCGTACAATACGGCGATGGCTATGAGGCAGTAACCGGAGAGGGCATTAACCCGGAGACGCAATCATGGCCATTAACGTTCACCGGTATGAATGAGGATATGAAGCCGGTGCTCAAGTTTTTGCGCGAGCATGGCGAAGTCAAAGCATTCAAATGGACCAACCCGTTGGGTGAACTTGGTCTCTACCGCGCATCACAACTGAAAGTCACAGTTCTTGATTTTGCGCGAATGACTATATCAGTCACTTTCTCAACGGCATATCGGGCCGAGCCAATAGTGCAAAGCTAACCAATTAATTATTCATCCATTCATATGAAACCCCGGATTACGGGGTTTTTTATTGGTGTAGTGTCCTTTACGTGAGGAAGCGATGAGCATTACTGCTGACGATCAAAAACTCGAGCCCGGCAATCAGATCACCCTGTTCGAAGTTGACGGCACCGCCTTCGGTGCCGATGTTCTCTATTTCCACAATCACGCAGTAGCGTACACGGAAGAAGAAGTTCTCGCTGCCGGTGATGATGAATCGAAGCTACCGGGTAAGCCGATTTACTGGCAGGGCATCAGATACGATCTCTGGCCATGCCAGATTGAGGATATTGAAGCCAACGGTGACGGAACGCCTGTGTCGCCAAAATTATCCGTTGGTAATCTGGACGGTTCGATCTCCGCGCTGTGCCACCTTTTTCAGGATATGAAGCAGGCAAAGGTCACCATCCACCGAACGTATGCGCATTACCTCGATGCCAGCAACTTTCCGGACGGGAACTCCCAGGCCGATCCGACAGCCGAGCAGCTGGAGGTGTTTTACATCGACAGCAAAACTGCAGATAACGAAACGGACGTTCAGTTCAAGCTGAGCTCGCCTGTCGACGTGACCGGGCAGAAGGTTCCGGCTAGGCAAATGACCAGCCGCTGCGCCTGGTGCCTGCAGGGCCAGTATCGGGGTGCGGACTGCGGTTACACCGGCACGAAGTATTTCGACAAGTTCGGCAACCCGGTTGATAACCCTGCAGATGATGTCTGCTCCGGAACGGTCGCAGGCTGCAAGCTGCGCTGGGGGGAAGATGAGCAGCTGCCGTTTGGCGGCTTTCCGGCGATTGCGATCACGAGGATTTAATCATGCTGAGCCAGCGACTTATTAGCGCCATTGAAAAACACGCTGCTGCAGCCTATCCCCATGAATGCTGTGGCCTGATTATTCGTGCCACTCGCCAGCGCCGGTACATCCCCTGCAGTAATTCACACAAAAATTCCTCTGAGCACTTCATGATATCTGCGCAGGCCTGGGCCGATGCGGAGGATATGGGGGAGGTGCTGGCCATCGTTCATTCACATCCGGATGCGGGGCCGCACGCTTCCTCCGACGACCTGAAGTCGTGCCATGACTCCGGATTGCCCTGGGTGATCATGTCGTGGCCAGGCGGTGAGTACACGGTGACAACACCGGCAGATACACCACCGATTCTCAAGCGGCCCTTTATACACGGCAGCTGGGATTGCTACGGGCTCATCCGGGACTGGTATCAGCAGGAGCGGGGCATCGAATTGCCTGATTTTCACCGTGACGACAACTGGTGGACGCGCGGCGAAAACCTTTACGTAAAACACTATGCCGAAGCGGGATTTTATTCTCACGCCGACGAACTGCAGGTAGGGGATGTGATCCTGATGCAGTACAAGGCAGAAGAAATCAACCATGCAGGCATCTATCTGGGCGACGGGAAAATGCTGCACCACATGTACGGCAAACTGAGCGAAGTCGTTCCCTACGGCGGCATGTGGCGCGAGAGAACAATGTTGACACTGAGGTACCAGAATGGCGATGAACACAGTTGAGAAAATCGTGCTTGTGCGGCTCTATGGCAAGCTCGGCACTTTATTTGGACGTGAGCACCGCCTTTCCGTTTCCTCGGTGCGGGAGGCTATCAGGGCGCTTTGTATCATGCTCCCCGGCTTTGAGCGCTGGCTCGATACGAGTGAAGGACGCGGCGTGACCTACAGCGTGTTTAACGGCTCCCGCAACGTGACTGCAGAAGAGCTGCACCTGAACGGTGTGCATGAAGTTATCAGGATTGCACCGGTCATTATCGGCAGTAAAAAGGCGGGAGTGTTCCAGACCATCTTCGGCGCTGTGCTGGTAGCTGTTGGCTTTGCGCTGAGCTTTACGCCAGCAGCAGTGGCCTCGCCGTTCCTCTACAAAATGGGGGCGGCGATGATGCTTGGGGGCGTTGTCCAGATGCTCACGCCCAGCGGCACTCAGGGCATGACGATGGACTCCGGCGATTCCCGGAAAAGCTATTCGTTTGGCTCCCCAATCAACCAGTCTGCAGCGGGGAACGGCGTCAATCTTCTCTTCGGTAAGCGTCTTGTCGCCGGTGTTCTTATCAGCGGCGGCATCTACGCAGAAGAACAGCAATAACGCTTATCTCGCAACATGTTTAATTCTCCCGCTCAGGCGGGATTTTTTTGCCCGGAGTTTGCATATGGCAGTAATCAGGGGTTCGAAAGGGGGCGGTGGCGGCGGTGATAAAGGCGGCAATCGCGGTACCGAGATCGCCTCCGTAGCGTACATGAAAATTCTGCTGGCGCTGACCGAGGGGGAAGCTGCAGGAGACTTTACCGGAAAAGATATTTATCTCGATGGCACGCCACTGCTTGATGATGCTGGCAACGAAAACTTCCCTGGCGTGACGTGGGAGTGGCGCAGCGGCACGGTGGATCAGGATTATATTGCTGGCTTCCCGGCAGTAGAGAATGAAACCAGCGTTGGCACGGAGCTGAAATACGGGACGCCGTGGGTTAAATCCATTAACAACACCCAGCTTTCTGCAGTACGCCTGCGGCTTAAATTTCCTAACGGCGTTTATAAACTGCGCGACAGCGGCGGGAAGGATGGCTACCGGATAGCGTTCGCTATTGATATTTCAACCGATGGCGGTTCCTACGTTGAATACGGCACGGATGAGGCGGACGGCATTGCCGCAGCCGGCTATGAGCGGAGCTATCGAATTGACCTGCCGGCAGCGACATCCGGCTGGCAAATCCGCGTCCGGCGCCTGACGGAAAATACCACTGATGGTCGGCATGCGGATACTTCGCGCATTGAATCAATGACCGATATTGTCGATGCCAAGCTGCGCTATCCGCACACGTCGCTGCTGTTCATCCAGTTTGATTCGAAGCTGTTTGACGGCAGAACGCCAAACGTCACCGTGGAAATGAAGGGGATAATTGTTCGCGTACCGGAGAACTACGATCCTGTTACCCGCACCTACAGTGGAACCTGGGACGGAATCTTTAAGTGGGCCTGGACAAACAACCCCGCCTGGATTTTTTACGATCTGGTGCTGAACAAACGATACGGTCTGGGAAAACGGATCACCGCAGATTTAGTCGATAAATGGACCCTGTACCAGATTGCACAGTACTGCGATGCGCAGGTTTCGGACGGTGCAGGCGGGAAAGAGGCGCGGTACCTCTGCGATTTGTACATTTCCCAGCGTACCGATGCATGGACCGTGCTGATGGATTTAGCGAACATCTTCCGGGGGATGATCAGCTGGTCCAACAATCTTCTGTCCGTTGACGCCGATATGCCCCGCGAGCTGGACCCCGATTTTGTGTTCAACAAGTCGAATATCGTGGGCGCGTTTAACTTCTCCAGCACATCGGAAAAGACGAACTACTCGTCAGCAATCGTCACCTACAGCAACCCGGCCAACGGCTATCAGGACGATCAGGCCAGCGCCTGGGTGCCGGAAGTCTCTAACCGGTTCGGCTTTAACACCATAGAGCTGTCCCGTATCGGGTGTACGCGGGAATCAGAAGCGCAGCGGCACGGGCTTTACGCCATTGAAACCAACCGCGATGACAATGGCGTGGAGTTTAAAACTGGGATGGAAGGGCGCATCCCGCGTATAGGCAAGGTGGTCGGCATCAGTAACGCCCCGCTGGCTGGTCGCGAGAACGGCGGTCGCGTAGCTGCAGCCTCCGGAACGAAGGTCACGCTTGACCGTATTACGACTGCTAAAGCGGGGGACACGCTTATCGTTAACCTGCCCACTGGCAAATCCGAAGGCAGGAAGGTGAAAAGCATCTCCGGACGCGCCGTGACCGTTGAGACAGCGTACAGCGTAACCCCAAATGCTGAATCAGCGTGGGTGCTTGACCAGTCTGATTTAGCCATTCAGCTGTTCCGCGTTAAGCGGCTTATGGTTAATTCCGATAACACGGTCACCATTAACGGCCTGCCTTACAATCCGAACAAGTTTCCGCGCGTTGATGACGGCGCGGTGATTGAAGACAGGCCCGTCAGCGTTGTGCCGCCGCGCGGACAGGGGATGCCGGAAAATATCACTCTCTCCAGCTTGTACCGTGTTGAACAGGGGATAGGCATCACCACGATGGTTGTTACGTGGGATACCGTGAAAAATGCCGTTGCCTATGAGGCGCTGTGGCGTCAGAACAACGGTGACTGGATTAACGTTCCGCGCACCGGCAACACGCGCTTTGAGGTCGACGGGATTTATGCCGGGCGCTACGTGGTCCGAATCCGCGCGGTTAACGCGCTCGATATCGCATCCCTCTGGGCAACGTCAGCTGAGACGGAGCTTACGGGTAAGGTCGGAAAACCACCTATGCCCGTGAATCTCGCCACGCAGCCGTTGGTGTTCGGGATCGGCATTTCCTGGGGATTTCCATCCGGGGCGCAGGACACGCAAAAGACAGAAATCCACTACAGCGCCACGGCGAACGGTGATTCTCCGTTACTGCTGGCAGACGTGCCTTATCCCTCATCGTCCTACCAGCAAATGGGGCTGCTCGCCGGAAAATCGTTCTGGTACCGGGCAAGGCTCGTTGATCGCCTCGGCAATCAGAGTGTCTGGACCGAGTGGGTATTTGGCCAGTCGAGCACGGACGTATCTGATATCACCGATTCCATTCTCAAGGAGATGGAGGAAACAGGTCTACTGAAGGATGTGGTTGAGAATGCCGTCGACAGCAATGAAAAAATTACTGGCATGGTTAATGACATCAAACAGGCTAATGACGAACTGGAGCTGCAGGCGAAGGATATCGCCAAAAATGCCCAGGACGTCGGGAAGGTACAGACCAGCGTTAATGAGCTTTCCAGCACGGTCGGGAATGTTTCGTCTTCACTCAGTCAGCTTGAGCAGACCGTTGCGACGGCTGATACCGCCCTGGGCCAGCGAATCGACAGCATCAGCGTATCCATGGACGGCATGACGGGTGGAGTGAAGAACTCAGCCATCGCCATTATCCAGAACGGGCTGGCGCAGGTGGCCACGCGTAAATCGTTGTCGGCTTCGGTCGCCGGTAACAGCGCTCAGCTGGACCGTATTGACGAGGTTATCGTTAACGAGAAGGAAGCAACGGCGCGCTCGCTGCTGAGCCTGCAGACGGACGTTAACGGCAACAAAGCATCCATCAACAGCCTCAATCAGACGTTCTCCGATTACCAGCAGGCTATGGCCACGCAGGTAAACAGCATCACGGCGACGGTGAACGGGCATACCTCAGCCATCACCACCAACGCTCAGGCCATAGCGAACGTAAACGGCGACCTCAGCGCGATGTACAACATCAAAGTTGGCGTCTCAAGCAACGGGCAGTATTACGCCGCGGGGATGGGTATCGGCGTGGAGAATACGCCATCCGGCATGCAGTCGCAGGTTATCTTCCTGGCTGACCGCTTCGCTGTTACTCACCAGGCCGGAGCGACCGTTACGCTTCCGTTCATTATCCAGAACGGGCAGGTAATTATCAGAGATACGGTAATAGGCGATGCCACTATCACGCGAGCGAAACTGGCTGAAACAATCAGCTCGGTTAACTACGTTCAGAACCAGGCTGGCCTGTCCATAAACTTTAGAACGGGCACGCTTGAGAACTACGGTTCGACAGCTGGCGAGGGGGCCATGAAACAGACCAACCAGACAATCAGTGTACGGGACTCCAATAATGTGTTGAGGGTGCAGATTGGGAGAATCACTGGTACATGGTGACGGGAGGCCTCTTGCGGGCCTCTTTTTTTTCAGGAGATATGATGGCGGAATACGGTGTTCAAACATGGGACGCATCAGGCAAGGTTAACAACTATGGAATTAAGCCAGTCAGCGTTTGCGGCTATCTGCAACTGGCCGTTAACCAGAAAACAGGCTCTTATTCCGTTACCCTTCCTCCGGGTTGCAAACTGACCTACTTTCAGGTCATGAACGATGATAAGTGGGGAACTGGAAGAAGGAAGATCACCATCTCCGGCGGTACTGCAACAGTTTCCTCAGTGGGGGATACCGATTACTCAGCAGGGACTGAACCCGCTGTTGCAGCTTTTCTCATTTTCCAGATCGAGAGGGCATGAATGGCGCAGTACGGCGGTTTACTGACGACGACGAGCGGTGAGGTATGGGTTACCGCCAACAGCTCGCCAATTGCATTACAGGCGCGAAAGACAGCGGCACTGCAGGGAACATCGGGTTTCAATACCAGGGTGACGCACACTTTTCCCTCAGGTCAGCCCGTTGTGGCCTTCGTTCATTGCACGGTTGAGGTGGAAATCACTCAGACGGTAAGCGGAAACACCATCACGATTGATTTTCTCAGACCTAATGCAACCGGCACAGCGTACGTTTATTTTTTCTCTATTTTCCCCCAGACAAAGCCAGATTACGGGATGGCCGTGTGGGATGCATCGGGGACCCTGATTTTAACCCACGAGACGCGCACGCTCGGCGATGTCGTTACCATAGGCACTGCCGGAGTGGATGCTAGCTCAGGCTACAACATCAACACAACCAGGGTGGGGAAGTGGGCCTGCATGCCTGTTATGCTCGGCCTGATTACAGGGGTTATTTCAGCGGGCGGTCAGCCGCAGCCTTATTCGGCAATATACAAGAGCATGGCGAAACTTGAGGGGAGCAATACGCGGATATTTGCCAGACCTCAGACAACCCCAACCGGGAGTCTGCAAAACGTCGCGTACTCAAACATGAGAAACGTCATCATGGCCATTAACTGCGCCAACTATGATTGATCGTTTTCAACGATCAATTTTGGATAATTGATCTACCAAATCAATTATATCCCATTGATTCACATTGTTATTGTGTAACCTTGTGAATGCCCTGGGATATAACCACTATGAAAAACATGATTCTTTGCCTGGCGGTGGCGGTTTTGCTCTCCGGTTGCGCTGGCGTTATTGAGAAACAGCAACCTGTTTGTTCTGGTACAGCCCTTATCGGCGGGCAGGAAAACAGTGTCCAGATTTACGGAGTGCGTAAACAAAACAATCAGACCCAGTACCGCGCCGGTTATCCCTTTAACTGGACCTGGGTTAGTGCCAACACGTTCATCAGCACCACCTGCCAATAACTCATTCTGTTTCAAAAAAAACCTCGCTCCGGCGAGGTTTTTTATTGACTGGAGAAAATATGCTTTATAACACCGGCACCATCGCAATTAACGGAAATACCGCAACCGGCACCGGCACGAACTGGACGGCACCCGCCAGCCAGGTTCGCGCTGGCCAGACGATTATCGTCATGTCTAACCCGGTGCAGCTGTTTCAGATTTCATCCGTGAACAGCGCCACGTCAATGACGGTTACGCCAGCTGCTTCCCCGGTGCTGAGTGGCCAGAAGTATGGAATTCTTGTGTCGGACATTATCTCGGTTGATGGGCTGGCACAGGCCATGTCTCAGCTCATTAAAGAGTACGACGAGAACATTGGCGCGTGGGAGACGTTTGCCACTACCTCAGCAAACCAGAGCATCACAGTTACCATCAACGGCACCCCTGTAACGATCCCCGGCATCGGCAAACTGGCGCAGAAAGGGAGTAACGGAGCCATCCCGATTGCACAGGGCGGGACCGGGGCAACGACTGCAGCAGACGCTCGCTCAAACCTCGGTTTGGGAAGTAGCGCGACAAAGGACGTCGGAACGGCTGCCGGGAACATCATGCAAGTAGGGGCTTTTGGGGTTGGAACATACCAGGCTCCAAGGCCAAATGATGCAAACTCATCGTTTATCAGTGATGCTGACGGTAACACCAGTTGGGCTCCTGCCAATGGCTGTGGCTACCAAAGCTCTTATAACACTCAGCGCATAGCGCAAATGTGGGTTACCACTGGCGGAGCTGGCTATTGCCGTTTTCTGTTAAACACGAATCCTCAAACTACAAAAACAGATGCTCCGTGGACGGTATTTCAGTCAGCAGGAACATCGGACATTAACTTTAAGAAAGTGACCGGGGATCTGGATCTAAACGAATCGCTGTCAAACATCGAGGCAATGGATTTCAAGACCTTCTACTACCTTGCTGATGAAGAGAAAGCCATTCGGCGCGGCGTTATTGCTCAGGAGTTGGAAAAGATAGATCCGCAATATGTTCACTCGGCTGAGGAGTCGGGAAAAATGACACTAGACCTCAATCCTCTGGTGCTCGATGCGCTGGCGGCAATCAAAGCGCTGGCAATCCGCGTAAGCGCATTAGAGGGAGACGCTAAGCCTCCCGCTCCTGGCTCATTCGCTGGTTAAAAAGTGAATCTGCGGGCATATCTAGGCGAACATCGATCCAGCTGTTCGCCGGCACGTCCATCGGTTCACCTTTAGTTTTGATGATCTCACCTTCATCGCTCAGGATGTATTTTCGCTTGAAAAGACGGATTGTCAGGCCTCCGCTTTCCGTCTGCTCAACCTCAACCACGCCAAGTTCTCCCATGCCGCCGGGGTCCATCGGTGGCAGTAGTTGCCATCCCTCGGACGCCAGGCCTGCCGAACCAGCCAGCACGTAAACGCCCACCTCGAAGCGAGAAATGGTTATTCCCTCCGCCTCAGCGTTCCCCGTCCCACAGCCGCACCAGGAGAAGCCATCCTCCGCTATATCGGCGCGCTGGCAGGCTTCCTGGCTCGCTACGATACGGGCAACCGGAGACGCAGCCTTTAGGGTGCCATCGCTGGCCTTTGTGGTATTGCCCGTGGTGTAAGCCTCCTGATATGACCAAGACGAACCGCCGTAGTACGAAAACCACGTTCTCCTCAGAATGTAAGCCTGATGAATGCGTGTCGGACGGCTTCCCCGGTTGACGACTATTGACGTAATACCCGTATTTGCAGTTAACCCAAGCTGGGTAAGACCATCATTGGAGTGAGAGGTGAAACAGGTAGATGTGAATGCATCCATAGCGTCCAGTAGTGGTCCGTCGCCGTGGATAGACCCAATACCGAATGCGCCTACCTGCATCACGTTATTTGCGGCGGTTCCGACGTCCTTCGTCGCGCTACTTCCTAAACCGACGTTTTATAGATTGCTCTCGAGCAGCCTGGCCGATAACTTCACCAGATTTTTTAGCAGAAATAACTGGATGAAAAATATGCAAATTGGCTATGTAAGGGTGTCAACAAATGACCAGAATACGGATCTTCAGCGGCAAGCACTCGAACGCGCAGGATGTGAACAGATTTACGAAGAAAAAATGAGCGGAACGGTAGCGAACAGGCCAGCACTAAAAAAACTTCTCAAGGCATTAAACGAGGGGGATACGCTGGTGGTCTGGAAGCTGGATCGCCTTGGGCGCAGCATGCGTAATCTGATGCTGTTGGTGGACGAGCTTCGGCAGCGCGGTATCCACTTTAAGAGCCTCACCGACAGTATAGATACATCAAGTCCGATGGGGCGTTTCATTTTTCATATTATGTCAGCTCTAGCAGAAATGGAGAGGGAGTTGATAGTGGAACGCACTCGGGCGGGTTTGGCGGTTGCGAGGGAAAAGGGGCGGATAGGCGGCAGGCGTCCGAAGTTAACTGCTGAACAATGGGCGCAGGCCGGGCGGCTCATTTCAAATGGTGTTGAAAGAAAGCAGGTAGCAATAATTTATGACGTGGCAGTTTGCACGCTATATAAAAAATTTCCTGTATCTAAGCTGATTTAAGTCTTTCTACGTGCCTCAGTCTTGTGACTTTCAACAATTATGATGAGAAAGTATTACAGCAGACCAAATCGGAGAAAGCATATGAGAATATAACCACAACATGACTTCTGATTATATGCCCCATTTACTGCTAGTTTTTGCTAGTCTATGAGAGGCAATGCCTGTCATCTTAAGTGGATCTAAGTTAATGGAATGAATAATTATGAGTGAAAATGATACAATCCCAAAGCAGTCCAAAAGCCAGATTAACAAAGCGGTATTCTTTACATCTGCTTTGTTAATTTTCCTTCTTGTCGCCTTTGCCGCTGTATTCCCGGATATTGCCGACAAAAATTTTAAACTTCTACAGCAGCAAATCTTCACGAATGCCAGCTGGTTCTACATCCTTGCGGTGGCCCTCATTTTACTGAGCGTCACCTTCCTGGGACTCTCACGCTACGGTGATATTAAGCTGGGCCCGGACCATGCGCAGCCTGATTTCAGCTATCACTCCTGGTTTGCGATGCTTTTCTCGGCAGGGATGGGGATCGGCCTGATGTTCTTTGGCGTTGCTGAACCGGTGATGCATTATCTTTCACCTCCCGTTGGCACCCCAGAGACAGTTGCGGCAGCGAAGGAAGCAATGCGCCTGACGTTCTTCCACTGGGGCCTGCATGCATGGGCAATCTATGCCATCGTGGCGTTGATCTTGGCCTTCTTCAGTTACCGTCACGGTCTGCCATTAACGCTGCGTTCCGCACTCTATCCCATTATTGGCGATCGCATATATGGGCCTATAGGCCATGCGGTAGATATTTTCGCCGTTATCGGCACGGTCTTTGGCGTTGCGACATCGCTGGGGTACGGTGTTTTGCAGGTGAATGCTGGTTTGAATCATCTTTTCGGGGTGCCCATCAATGAAACGGTGCAGGTCATTCTGATCGTTGTCATCACGGGACTAGCGACGATTTCGGTGGTGTCTGGCCTGGACAAGGGAATACGCATCCTGTCCGAACTCAACCTGGGCCTGGCGGTGCTGCTGCTGGCTCTGGTCCTGTGTCTGGGACCAACCGTGCTTCTGCTGAAGTCATTTGTGGAAAATACGGGCGGTTATCTTTCGGAACTGGTGAGTAAAACGTTCAACCTTTACGCGTATGAACCTAAGTCGAGCAACTGGCTGGGGGGCTGGACATTATTGTACTGGGGATGGTGGCTTTCATGGTCGCCGTTTGTGGGGATGTTCATCGCAAGGGTCTCTCGCGGTCGAACCATTCGCGAGTTTGTTACCGGCGTGCTGTTTGTTCCCGCTGGCTTTACGCTCATGTGGATGACGGTGTTTGGTAACAGCGCAATCTATCTCATTATGAACCAGGGGGCGACTGACCTCGCCAATACCGTTCAGCAGGATGTCGCGCTGGCCCTGTTTAATTTCCTGGAGCATTTCCCGTTCTCCTCCGTACTGTCATTCATTGCAATGGCGATGGTCATCGTCTTCTTCGTCACGTCTGCTGACTCGGGGGCAATGGTTGTGGATACGCTGGCATCAGGTGGGATGGCAAACACCCCTGTCTGGCAGCGTATCTTCTGGGCGTCGCTCATGGGCATTGTAGCAATTGCACTTCTGATTGCGGGTGGGCTAAGCGCGCTGCAAACGGTGACAATAGCGAGTGCATTACCCTTCTCAGTGATCTTACTGGTATCCATATACGGACTGTTAAAAGCCCTGAGACGGGATTTGACGAAGCGTGAAAGCCTGAGCATGGCAACTATTGCGCCGACGGCTGCACGTAACCCGATTCCCTGGCAGAGAAGGTTGCGTAATATCGCCTATCTGCCTAAGCGTTCTCTTGTGAAACGCTTTATGGACGACGTTATCCAGCCCGCCATGACGCTGGTTCAGGAAGAGCTCAACAAGCAGGGAACGATTAGCCACATTAATGACGCTGCCGACGATCGTATTCGCCTTGAAGTCGATCTGGGTAACGAATTGAACTATATTTATGAAGTGAGGCTTCGCGGGTATAACTCGCCAACCTTCGCCCTTGCTGCTATGGATAATGATGAGCAGCAGGCTGAGCAACATCGATATTATCGCGCAGAGGTTTATCTCAAAGAAGGCGGTCAAAATTATGATGTGATGGGCTGGAACCAGGAACAGTTGATTAATGACATACTGGACCAGTACGAAAAACATCTGCACTTCCTGCACCTGGTTCGTTAATACAATCAAATGCCGCCCTCCAGGGCGGCATTAATTTATCTTGGCCATAATACGAGGGAATGCAAATGATCTCACGCTGGCAATGGATTCTGAAGCAGGTATTTAAAAAGTTATGGTTCAGGGCTGGATTATTCGCAATTGTAGCGATAATGACGGCTCTTTTATCAACTCTGTTTAAATCAATGATCCCTGAGTCGGTATCGGTGAAGGTTGGCGCAGAAGCTGTGGATAACATACTAAATATACTGGCATCGAGTATGCTAGCAGTTACCACATTTTCGCTTAGTATCATGGTCACAGCGTACGGATCAGCTACAACTAATGTGACACCAAGAGCTACACGATTAGTTGTTGAAGACGTAACCACACAAAATGTACTGGCCACATTCATCGGTTCATTTCTCTTCAGCCTGGTAGGGATCATTGCTCTTAATATGGGAGCCTACGGAGAAAGGGGGAGAGTCATTTTATTCGTCGTCACACTGGTGGTCATTGGTTTAATTCTCATCACATTGCTTCGTTGGATACAGCATTTGACCTCCCTGGGAAGGGTTGGTGAGACGACAGCAAAGGTGGAACAGGCAGCAATCGAAACATTTGTTGAAAGAGCTAAAAGTCCATATCTGGGCGGATATCCATGGCTTGAGAACAATGAACAACCAAACGGAACGGTTGCAGTTTATCCAGAGATAATTGGCTATGTTGAATATATTGATATGCTGAAACTCAGCAGGTTGCTAACTGAGGATCCTCGACATGTATATCTTGTAGCACAGCCAGGCAGCTTCATACACCCCTCGATGCCAGTTTTGTATCTGAGTCAGGGGCAGGGGCCATTAATCAGTAAAGACCTGCTTGATACAATCATCGTCTCAGATGTACGTTCATTTTCTCAGGATCCCCGATTTTGTCTTAGCGTTATGGCTGAAATAGCCTGCAGGGCCCTTTCACCGGCAGTGAACGATCCTGGCACCGCAATTGATGTCATTGGCAGAGGTGTACGAGTACTATCCGCTTATGCGCAGAATAAATCTGATGAAACTGAAGTGATATATCCTTCAATACATGTTGCGCCACTTCAGAACAGGGAACTACTGGAAGACTTTTTCTTACCTATTGCCCGTGATGGTGCCGGTATGAGTGAGATCCAAAGGAGAGTGCTCAAAGGGCTATCAATGTTAGGAAGTAGTTGGCCGCGCGAGTTTGAAGATGCTGCACATATTTTGGCACGTGAAATTTTAGAGTATGTAAATCGTGCAGCTCACACCGATTCCGATAAGGCTCGGATTCAATTAGTCTATGAACGTTTATTTTCCGACATACAATCAAAAACTATCAATGTTAAAACCGGCAAGAAGAACTAATGGGTTTGGGATGCGTTTCATAATTGAGGATTGCCTAAAAGAGGTTATCAAAACCCAAACTTCATCGAAATTAATCAATGGGTTAGGTAAAGGTTTAAAAAGCTTGACTAGAACTCCAATTATGATAGATTCCTCTAAAATTCAATGAATTACTTTCGCCTTGTTGAAATACTGCTGCGTCATATGGAATGGTTCGAAGCCGCAGACCTAATCGTTAAGGGTATGGAAGGCGCGATTAACGCGAAAACCGTCACCTATGACTTTGAACGTCTGATGGAAGGCGCTAAACTGCTGAAATGCTCAGAGTTTGGCGACGCGATTATCGCGAACATGTAATCCACTCGCTGGGTTAAATGACAACGGGAGCCTGAGGGTTCCCGTTTTTTATGCACACAAGACGGAAACAACGCTATGAACCATGATATCCCGCTCAAGTATTATGACATCGTCGACGAGTATGCGACTGAAACGGCGAAACCGGTAGAAGAGGCAGAACGTACGCCGCTGGCACACTATTTCCAGCTGCTGCTCACTCGCTTATACAACAATGAGGAAATCAGTGAAGAGGCGCAGCGGGAGATGGCTGTCCAGGCGGAGATAGACGAAGCGCGCATTGACGATATTGCGAACTTCCTGAATCAGTGGGGCAATGAATAACGCGTCATCGCGCTGAGTCTGCCAGCAGCCTGGCGAGGTCGTGCCGGGTTAGCGACTTCGAAAAGTACCAGCCTTGTACGAGGGCATCGGGGTATCTCTGCGCGATGAACTGATATTGCGTTTCGCTTTCAACCCCTTCAAAAACAAGGGTTTTGTGCAGTTTAGCTAGCGCGTCGCTGAAGATCACCAGGATATCCTGTTTATAGTGCTCGCTGATGCCGTCCACTAACGACTTATCCACCTTGATTTCGTCATATTTGAGATTTGATAGCCTGGCCAGATTAGAGTTTTGCACACCAAAATCGTCTATTGAAATTTTGACGCCTGCCGATTTAAGCTCCTCACAAAACTCTTCAAGGATGGCCGCGGTGGAAACGCCATTCTCGGATAACTCAACTTTGATTAACGATAAGGGAATCGCGTTCTCTGAGCATTCATGACGTAATACCGCCAGGAATTTGCCGTCTTCAATTTCCGTCCGGCCAACGTTCAGTGAAATCATTAACTGATGTTCAGCGGCCAGCGCGGCAATTTCCGCCAGGGATTTCTTTATCATGTTCTGATAATAAACGTTATACAGGCCAATTTTTTTAATTAACGGGATAAACAGCTCAGGAGAAACCTCTTTGTGATTGTTATCCTGCCATCTTGATAACACTTCAACCCCGACGATTTTCTTATCAGCAACCCGAATAACAGGCTGAAAATGAACGCTGATGGTATTCGCTTTTACCGCTTTGACCAGCGTTCGTTCCAGAGAACGTCGGTCTTCATAAAGTCGAAGAGAAAACAGCGTCAGGGATACCCAGATAAAGTATAAAAACAAGCACAGAAGCACCATCACTACGTGGGAGAGCGAAGCCAGTCCGGCATCATGGTGTGTGACGGTAACGCACAAATCCCAGCGTGTACTGCACTCTGTCACAGCCAGCGTAAATAACAGAGACTGTAAGCGGCTGAAGTTTTCTGATGGCGGCGTAACGGTGAAAAAGGTGCGGCCGAAATCTTTAGTGGAAGAACGAAGCGAATAGTTGGCGGTAACGGGGGCAAATTTATCGTAGGCTGAACGGGAGGTGAAGATAATAAGGTGGTTATAGATTGTCGCATTGCCGACAAAGAAATCTTTCTGCGAAAACTGCGCCAGGCTGAATCCGTTCTGGGTATTATGCAGCTCAGAGGGAAGGGCGATGGGATTTGCCAGCTTGCCCCAAAACGCGGTGCAGGTGATTTTCCCCTTTTCAATAAACCCCACATCGGCGAAATAGAGACTTCGCATCTTTAATTTTCGGTAGACGTTCAGACTGGCGCTATCGCATCCCTGCGCGGAGGTATTTTTAAGCGTACTGGCGATATTTTGCGTTAACTCTTCAGAATAGCTTAAGAGCGTGTGGGAGATCTCCCTCTGCCGGTTCTTTTGCTGCTCAGCGATAATGGCGTTAACCGCATACAGCGACAGGACGACCATAAAGGTTGAGATGATAGCAACGGCAATGGCCTTCTTCATTTTCCTGTTGTCCCACCACGTCCTGAGGTGCAGGGATCTTAACACAGGTCATAAAAGCTACAAGTACGAGAGTTGAGGCTGCACGGAATCGAAAGGAAAGCCACCATGCCAGGCTCCTTTCATCTCAGAACCACTCAAACCGTGTTGAGAGCAGTAGCAGTAACGTACTGGCAGAAACAAGATTAAGGCAGATGACAAACTTGCTTGATACGTTCATGTTATCAACGTTTTTGTTGTTCAGTAGCCACAGAGAATAGCGTTTCACCTCCACTGAAGAAACGCCAGATTTTGGTGGGTTCGGGCAAAAAAAAGCCCACTCAAGAGTGGGCAAGAAATACTGGAAGCAATGTGAGCAATGTCGTACTGAATACCTGAGTGATTTGCTCAACTATTCAGTAATGAGAAAGATAATCTTTCTCAGTAAAAGATGCAACCCCACGATGAGTGTGGAACGGCATTTTTTTACTGCTCATATTTTAATCAAACGAACCGTGTGATTCTTATCACAAATTTCCTTTCTCAGATCCTGTGCTATCCTTTTCTGTGTCGTTGATTTAATGACAAAAACCATACAGAGAGGAAAGCTATGGGAATTTTATCCTGGATTATCTTTGGGCTGATTGCGGGGATCCTGGCGAAGTGGATTATGCCGGGCAAAGATGGCGGCGGTTTCATCGTCACGATCATTCTGGGGATTGTGGGTGCAGTCGTCGGTGGCTGGATCAGTACCCTGTTCGGCTTTGGCAGAGTTGATGGCTTCAACTTCGGCAGCTTTGTCGTCGCGGTGATTGGCGCGCTGGTTGTTCTGTTTATCTACAGAAAAATCAAAAGCTAAATCTGACCTGTGTTAAAAAAGGCTGCCTGACGGCGGCCTTTTTACTTTGGGCGTTACCACCAGCCTAACTGCGTACCGGCGACGGCCACGATGGCGACAATCAACATGATGATGGTCGTTTTTCTCATTTAAGCCCCCGGCGCGGCGTAACCGCCAAGGAAAAACCAGCCTAAAAACACCACCGCTGTGATAAAAATAACCACCGGAAAGAGGATCCCTATTCTCATGCCATCACCTGTTTGAGTTTGTATAAGGCCGTAGAGTGTACGGTTTTAATCTAACGCGACAAAGCCTGTTTTGCTTTTTCCTTTTTTATCCTGATACATCGCGAGGTCTGCGGTGCGCAGGGCGCTATCTTCATCCGTGCTGTGAGGATCAACAATAACGACGCCAAGGCTTGCGCCGGGATAAAGAATAGTGGCATTGCCTAACCCGTATTCGCCCGCAATAAGACCATTGAGGCGGGTTTTGATTGCGTTGACCTCTGTACTGGCGTCGCCATCATCGCTGTGACTCAGGCTGGCAACCAGAAATTCATCGCCGCCGAGCCGGCCAATAATCTCATCCTGCGTTTGCTCGTGAGTCAGCCGCTTGCCGACCTGTACGAGGAAGCGATCGCCCGCCTCATGCCCGTACTGGTCATTGATTCGCTTGAAATCATCGAGGTCAATAAAAGCCATCATGACGTTGCGGTTAAGATGGCGCGCCAGTGAGAACAGGGTGGTAAGGTTTTCAAAAATGGCGCGACGATTCGGCAGGCCGGTGAGGGCGTCGGTGTAAGAGTGAGCAATGAGCGCCGCATTTGCTACGCGAAGCTGAAGCACAAGCGACTCTTTCTGAATGTACTGACCAATTAAACCGGCAAAGAGTCTGATCACCTGCTCGCCACGCTCGCTGAACTGTTTCTGTGCGGTGCTGGCAGCGCAAAGCGTGCCATACAGAGAACCGTCAGCCAGGTGAACCGGCACGCTCATATAGGTTGTAATGCCCAGTGCTTTGGCCGCTTCACACTCCGGCCAGCGGTCGGGCACCTCGTTACTGAACAACGTGTCGCTGTCGATGGCGCGCTTACACAGTGTTTCGTCCCAGGGCACGCTGAACCCTTCCGGGATCTGCATTTGCTTGCTGTTACGGGCATATAAAATGTGCTGCAAACGCGCATTGATATCGACTTTCGTCAGGTAGGTTGATTCCATATCCGTCACAATTTCCAGCATTTCCAGTAGCTGACGCACCAGACTGTCGAGAGATTGCTCAGTGGAGAGGGTTTCTGAAACACGGGCAAGAATGATATCTGACATGAGGCAGGATGACTCCCATGCAGAAGACCTCTGTATCTGCATGTTATGCTGAAAATATAGACTCCGGTCATAGTAAAACATGAACAGGATTAATTTTATAGATTCTTCTGAAGGCAGATGAGGGGAAGACTAAAAAAAGCCCCGATGTTGAGATCGGGGCAAAACATCTTGATTACGGAATGATGTTCTCTGGTCAGTGTGAGAACAGGCATCACTATAAGGGGGAATCGTGCAGGTTTAATGGAGAAATCATGGAGAAAACGGCGATGACCCGTTACTCTGACATTTTTACACCCTGAAGGATCATGATAATGAAATATCTTCTCCTGGCGCTGGTTTTACCGCTGGCCGCCTGCTCAACAAAGACAACCCCTCCTGATGCGCCTCAACCGCCGCACGCTATTGGTATGGCAAACCCGGCGTCAGTGTACTGTCTGGAGAAAGGGGGAGAGCAAATCCCTGTTCAAAGCCCGCAGGGCGTACGTACCGAGTGCAAATTGCCCGGCGGGGAAGTGATCGATGAATGGGATCTCTACCGCCGCGATCACCCGCAACCGACCAGATGACAACGGCAATAAAACTGCGATACACTTCTCTTTAGGATTATTCTTAGCCAGTTTCTGGCAGTACTTTTGCGAGAAGAAGTATGTTTCAGTTAAAACCGGGCAGCATGGCGATGATCGTGGGTGCGCGTACGGCGGCAGGCCGTCGAAATATCGGTAAATCCGTCGAGCTGTTTGGACTTTGTCAGCCGGGCCAGCGTTTTGTGAACCCGGTTAACGGCGTCATGACGCAATTACCCGCCACGTCAGCGCGTGCGCTGTGGCTGGTCACCGGTGATGTTTACGCCTTTGATAATCAGCACGGTTTTGCGTTTGTTCGCCCGGAACATCTGATGCCGCTTACTCCCGACGAGATGCCACACAACGTGGATGAGCTGGCGATCGGTTAATCACAGTTTACGCAGCCAGTCCGCCAGTACCTGCGCGTGATTCTGCTCCGTATTTTTCGCCCCATAGAGTAGCGTCACGGTCTGCTGTTTGGCGAGAGCCGCCAGGCGTTTGCCTTCATCCGGATGCTGCGCCAGCTCTTTACGATAGGCTTCACTGAACGCGGTGAAATCTATCGTTTCACTGTGAAAAGCTTTTCGCAGTTCGCTGGACGGCGTTAGCGCTTTACACCACTCGTCACAGGCGAGGTCGGTCTTTTTTATCCCTCGCGGCCAGAGTCTGTCGACCAGGATCCGGTAACCGTCTTTTGAGGTCGCCTGCTCATACACGCGTTTACATTGAATCATGGGTCCTCCTCATTTCCTTACGACGTTCTGCAAGAACACTATAGCACCCGGCTTTTATCCACCCAATTTAAGGTATTGTGATAATTGCAAAAGATCGGTAGTCTGAGGTTCCTTATGTTATCTGAAAATCCTCCGGCATAAGGAATCTCTGATGGAACTCTCCCCGGTTAAAACGACGCTGCGCATTGCGCTGGTTGGTGATTACAATCCCGATGTTATTGCGCACCAGGCGATCCCGCTGGCGATTGACGACGCCGCTGCGGTTCTGGAGCTCACCGCTGATTATGACTGGCTCGCCACGCCTGAGCTGACCAGCCCCGAAGACCTGGTCGGGTACGATGCCATCTGGCTGGTACCGGCAAGCCCGTATAAAAACACCGAGGCGGCGTTTATTGCGGCCCGATACGCGCGTGAGAACAGCATCCCCTTTCTCGGCACCTGCGGCGGGTTCCAGCATGCGCTGATTGAGTATGCGCGTAATGTACTGGGCTGGCACGATGCAGGCCATGCCGAAACCGACACCGAGGGAAGGATGGTAATTGCGCCGCTGACCTGCTCGCTGGTGGAAAAAACCGACGCGATCGAGCTGCGAAATAACACGCTGATTGCTAAAGCGTATGGCAAGCCGGAAATTCAGGAGGGGTATCACTGCAATTACGGCGTCTCACCTGAGTTTGCCGACCAGCTTGAGCGGGGCGACATGCGCGTAACGGGCTGGGACGAGCAGGGCGAGATCCGCGCGGCAGAGCTGGTAACCCATCCTTTCTTTGTCCTCACCCTGTTCCAGCATGAGCGGGCCGCGCTACAAGGGCGCCCGGTCGTGCTGGTACAGGCCATGATGCGGGCGGCGCAGGGTTAAAAAAAGCAGACCTCCGGGTCTGCCTTGAATGTCAGCGGGGTGTGATCTCCCGGTCACGCCCGGCAAGCATACCGCATAACGCCATCACCACCGCGGCCAGCGCGCAGGCGAGCAGCGGAATGCGCCAGTCTCCGGCGGTATCGTGAATTTTCCCCATCAGCGGTGGGCCACAGGCCGCCAGAAGATAGCCAATCGACTGTGCCATGCCGGAGAGCGCCGCGGCCTGATGGGCCGAGCTGGCGCGCAGCCCGATAAACGTCAGGCCGAGGATCATGGTGGCGCCGGATCCAAACCCAAACACCAGCGTCCAGACGACGGCCAGCCCCGGCGCGAACCAGAACCCGGCCGCGCTGACGGCGCACATCAGGGCGACTAGCCCGGCAATGCCACGCTGATCGTTAAGACGGTGCAGGATCAGCGGAATGGCGAGACCGGGAACCGCGGTTGCCAGCTGGAGAAGCCCGTGCATGGAGCCAGCCTGCGTTTCGCTGTAGCCATGGCTAAGCAAAATCGCGGGTAACCAGCCGATAATGACGTAGTAAATCAGCGAGTTAATGCCCAGAAAAAGCGTCACCTGCCAGGCGAGCGCCGAGCGCCAGATAGCCCGATTGTGCAACGCGCCCGCTCCGGTCAGGGTGGCGGCCGGCTTCTGGCGCCATTGCGGTAACCACAGCAGCAGCGCCACCAGCGGGAAGAACATCAGCATCAACAGCGCCCCGTGCCAGCCACCACTCCCCAGCGACAGCGGGACGATCAGCGCCGACCCTGCGGCAGCAGCGGCTCCCATCGTCAGCGAATAAGCCCCCGTCAGTTTTGCGACCTGGCCCGGAAAATCACGTTTGATTAAGCCAGGTAACAGGACATTGCCCAGCGCAATCCCACAGCCCACGATCGCCGTACCGATAAACAGCAGCGAGGCCGACGGCAGCGAACGTACGCCAATCCCGATGCAAATCAGCAGCAGAGCGATAAAAAGGCTGCGCTCCATGCCCAGGCGCCGGGCGACGCCTGCGGCAAGGGGAGAGATAAAGGCGAAGGCCAGCAGAGGCAGCGTCGTGAGCAGGCCGGTTTGCGCCGTGCTTAAACCATAGTCCTGTCGGATGGTATCGAGCAGGGGGGCGACACCGGTAAAGGTGACGCGCAGCGTCGTGGCAATCATCAGGATGCCTGCAATCAGCAGCGCACCCTGTTTCCCGGAAGGTTGAATAGCAGTAGTCATTATTGTCTCTTACGTTCAGGCGAGCGCATACCATACCGATTTAAGTCGTGGTTGAAATCAGGCTAAAATGACAGTTTATCGCTAATATCGGACAACTTTATGTACGGACTGGGGCTCGATGGCTACGATCCCGATAGCCAGCACGACGCGGCGGTGGCCTTTCGCATCCGCGTGGTGGCACAGGAACAATATATTCCGCTGCATCAGCACCGCAAAGGGCAGCTGATTATGGCGCTGGGGGGAGCGATCACCTGTGAAGTGGAGAACGCGATGCTGATGGTGCCGCCCCAGTATGCGGTGTGGATCCCGGGACAAACGCCGCACAGCAACAAGGCGACGCCCGGCGCGCAGCTCTGTCTGCTGTTTATTGAACCCGGTGCGCTCGAATTGCCGACGCGTACCTGTACGCTGAAAATATCGCCCCTGGTGCGGGAGTTGGTGCTGGCGCTTGCGGACAGGTCACGGGAGGAACTGCCTCTTCCCGCTACCGGAAGGCTGGTTGACGTCCTGTTTGATGAACTGCCCCTGCAACCGCAGGAGCATCTACAGCTGCCGGTATCTCCGCATCCAAAAATTCGCCTGATGAGCGAGACCATGGCAAACGAACCTGCCGCCTGGCAGACGCTGGCGCAGTGGGCAAGCCACTTTGCCATGAGCGAACGCAATCTGGCGCGGCTGGTGGTGAAAGAGACCGGCTTAAGCTTTCGCCGCTGGCGGCACCAGCTCCAGCTGATTGTCGCATTGCAGTTTTTGATCGGCGGAAAGTCGGTTCAGCAGGCGGCGCAGGCGCTGGGGTATGACTCCACCACCGCCTTCATCACCATGTTTAAGAAAGGACTGGGACAGACGCCCGCCCGCTATATCGCCAGCCTGACTACGACTTCCCGATAAACAGCGAAACCAGTCCGGCAGCAATCAGCGGGCCAACCGGCACGCCACGAAACAGCGCCACGCCTAACACGGTGCCCACCAGCAGCCCGGCCACCAGTGAAGGCTGGCTGCTCATCAGCGTCACGCCGCGCCCGCCAAGCCATGAGACAAAAACGCCCACCGCAATCGCCACCAGCGATTTCCAGTTTACAAAGGAGTGCAGCAGCGTTGAGGCCGGTAGCGTTCCGCTGGCAATCGGGGCCATCACGCCGATGGTCAAAATAATGATCCCGATGGTAAGCCCCTGTTTTTCTATCCACGGGAAGAAGGTATTCAATGGTGTGACGCGAACGATGATCAGGACCAGAATGGAAATCGCGACGGTGGTGTTGTGGCTGACAAAACCCAGAGCAGCCAGGGCCAAAAGTATGAGCAGTGTAGGGTCGAACATGACGGGATCCTTGCCAAAAATAGTAAGCCTGCTTACTTTACGCGCAAACGCGACGGCAGGCAGGCTTTACTGAAAAAATTGTCTATTTTTGGGCACTTGCCTGACGTCAGTCCACCAGCTGCTGGATAAGTGGACTTCCTTCGCGGATAAACACCGGGATGGTTTCCAGCGCCGCAGGCACCCGGATATGCTCCCCACCGGCGTAGCGCTCACCGTTGAGAGCGATCCAGCTATTGCCCGTCGGCAGCCAGACATCGCGCTCACGCTGACCGGCCTGCATAACCGGCGCCACCAGAAGATCTTCGCCAAACAGATACTGATCTTCACACGCCCAGCTCTGCTTATCCTGCGGATAGTGCCAGAACAGCGGACGCATGAGCGGGTCTCCGTGCAGATGAGCCTGCTGGTACAACGCGTCAATATACGGGCGCAGGGTTTCGCGCACGGTAAGCCAGTGCTGCATGATGGCGTAATTCTCTTCTCCGTAACTCCACAGCTCATTAGGCGAACCGCTGTTACACTGAGGAATGCCGTCACGGTAGCGCTCCGGGGGCTGGATCTGCGGTTCGCGATAGCCGTGCATGCGCAGAACCGGTGTAAACACCGCCCACTGGAACCAACGGATCAGCAATTCGTGGAACGCCGGGTCGTTAACGTTCCCTCCCTGGAAGCCACCGATATCGGTTGTCCACCATGGGATCCCCGCCAGCCCCATATTCAGTCCCGCGGCGAGTTGATTGCGAAAAGCATGGAACGAGGAGTGGACATCACCCGACCACGCCAGCACGCCGAAGCGCTGGCTGCCTGCCCAGGCGCAGCGTACCAGGTTAACAATGTCGGTTTCACCATTTGCCTGGAGCCCATCGTAAAAGCCCTGCGCAAAGTCACGCGGGTAGCGATTACCCACTTACAGCACCGGACCGGCGTGGTAGCGATAGTTGTCAAAATCATAGGCGCGGTATTCCGGTTCGGCTTCGTCCAGCCAGAACAGCTTAATGCCCATGTCGTAGTAATTTTTCTTCACCGTATCCCAGACGAATTTCCGCGCCTCAGGATGGGTCGCATCAAAGAAGGTGGTATTGCCCATAAAATCGAGGTTGACCTGCACGCCACGTTCACTGCTGACCAGCCAGCCTTTGGCTTTCATCAGCGGGTAGAGAGGGCTGCGCGCCTCTACCGTTGGCCACACCGACACCATCAGCGCAATACCCATTTCGCGCAGCTCGTCGACCATCCCTTCAGGATCGGGCCAGTCTACGGGGTCGAAGCACCAGGTGCCCTGATTCGGCCAGTGGAAAAAGTCGATGACCATCACCGACAGCGGCAGATTACGGCGGCGATACTCCCGCGCAACCTCCAGCACCTCCTGCTGGGTGCGGTAGCGTAATTTGCACTGCCACAGCCCGCTGATAAACGCCGGGGCGGAGGGCGGAGTACCGGTGGCTTTCACATACTGGCGGGTGATATCCGCCACCGTGTCGGCGGCGGTGATCCAGTAGTCCATTTCTCCTGTGACGCGGGCGCGCCATTCCGTCTGATTTTTTGCAAAGCTGGCTTCACCAATCGCCGGGTTGTTCCACAGCAGGCCATAGCCAAGGCTGGACTGCATAAAGGGCACGCTGGCCTGGGAGTTGCGCTGTGCCAGTTCCAGCGTACAGCCTTTCAGATCCAGCCACGGCTGTTGATACTGACCCATGCCATAGATGCGTTCATCCGGACGCGATTCAAACCGGACGGTGAGCTGATATTTCCCCCCCATTAGCGGCTTAAATTCGCGGCCATCCAGCTTCAGGGCGCTGACATATTTATCCTGGCTCTTCTCGCTGGCACCGATACCCACCGTTGAACGCTGGCGCCACATCTCTTCCAGCAGCAGTTCGCCGCGCTGATTGTAGAAGGCCAGCTGACCTTTAAGGTTCAGCGTCGCGGTAATATTGCCGTTGCGCAGCGTCAGGCTTTCCGCTTCGGCGACAATCTCAGCCTGGCAAGGGGCGGCGGGCAACAGTGCCTGTAAGGCGTCATCAAAAGTCGGGGAGCAGGTGGCCCTGACGCGCAGGCTGTTTTCACCCCACGGTTCAATACGCAGGATCTGGCGTTCAAAACGCCATTCGATACTGTTGGAATGTTGGATCAGCTCACTCATGGAAAACGCGTCCTTCTAAACAGGGTGTTTGGCAAGATGGATGGATTGCATTGTGCTGTCGTCGAGCTTGTACCAGCGCAGCGTGGCAAACGCGCAGAGTGACAAGACGCCAGGCACGACGGTGAAGAGGGCGATGATGCAGTACATGGCCGTGGTGGTCTGTTCCGGGGCATTGGCGACATAGCCGCTTAAGCCCAGCGTCCAGCCAACAATCGCGCCGCTGATCGCCATCCCCAGCTTGAGTACGGCGAGGAAGGTGGAGAAGATCACGCCGTCCATCCGTTTGCCCTGTTTCCATTCGCCGTAATCGGCGACGTCCGCCATCATTACCCACATCAGCGTGGTGGTGGCCTGGTAAAGGGTGGAGACGATAAACGTCATGGGCACCAGAATAAGCACTGACTTAGGCGCAAAGAACAGGGCGATGCTGAGTACCCCCGCCAGTACGGAACAGTATCCAAACATCTGTACTTTGCTGACGTTCTGCGTCAGACGTTTGGCCAGCGCGCTGCCTGCGGCTTTCCCGAGAATATGCGCCCCGAGCATCCACATAAAATAGCTTGCGCTACCGAGATAATAAGTGACGAAATACATCATTGCGCCAAGGCGAATAACGCCAAAACCAATGTTGGTTAATACCAGGACGGCGACAACCCGCCATTGGTCGTTTCGTAATAAATCCCGCAGTTCCGCAAGATAATTATTGTGGGTAGCGGGAGCCTTAATACGTTCACGCGTATTGGCGAAGCAGATCCAGAACATGATGACCGCGATGGTCGCCATAATGGCCATCGCCCAGCGGTAGCCCAGTAATTTATCATCGCCGCCTAAAAACTCTGCGAGCGGCATCATAAAGAATGTCGACAGCGCGCCACCCAGCGTGGCCAGGAAAAAACGATAGGACTGGAGGGAAATTCGCGCATCGTTGTCGGGCGTGATCACCGCGCCCATGGAGCAATAGGGAATATTGATTGCGGTATACATCAGCATCATCAGGGTATAGCTGACGGTGGCGAAAATCATTTTACCGTGCAGATCGAGCGACGCCGGAACGGCGTAGGTCAGCAGACAACTTGCGCCAAAGGGCAGCGCCAGCCACAGCATCCAGGGGCGGAATTTGCCCCAGCGCGTGCGCGTCCTGTCTGCGATATAGCCCATCGCCGGGTCTATTATGGCATCGGCGGTTCTCGCCAGAAGAAACATGGTGCCCACGAATGCGGCAGGTAGCCCCACCACGTCCGTATAGTAAAACGTCAGAAAAATAATGACGTTATCCAGCCCAATATGGCTCGCCATATCGCCTAACCCATAACTGATCTTTTCTTTACGGGTAATTATTTCGGTCATTGTATTCACCTTGCCAGTGTAAGGTTTATTTTTGAGGTGCTCCGTAAACAGGGTTAACCATGATGAAAAGGTTAACAATTGCGAGATCTGGCATCGGGGTTACGTAAATTTCTTTTCGTGATACCGGTAACAAATAAAGTATTTAAACAGTGACTTTATACGGGGGAGGATAGTTAACAGCGAATCGTTTCAGCGAAAAAATAGTTATTTCATGGACGCGTCATTGTCATTTAACTGTCATTGTGCGGGGGTAAAAAAGAGGCAAACGGGCAAAGCAGAGGGCATCATGAACGATCCTATGTTTGTCGAAACGCTGATTATCTCCTCATCGTTTTTTATTATCGCGATTATTTTGATTGCTTCCGTGCTGCTGCTGGAAAACGGCTGACCGTTAGCCAGCCGCAGTATTTATTGTTTACGGAACGTCACCAGTTCAGGACGGGCGATACGCAGATAGTCCTGGGTGTCCATAATCACCGACTTTTCCAGCAGGCCGGCGTTAAAGGCGATCTCATCGAAGCGCTCAAACAGCAGCGGATCGGCGACCAGCGTCAGATCCGGATGAAAGCTGAAGGGGGGAATGGCGCCGAAGACGCAGCCGGTAAGCGCATCCACTTCAGCCGGACTGGCGAGAGAGGCCTTTAGCCCACCGAAATGACTGGCCAGCAGGCTCAGATCGGCCTGCCGATCGGCGGCGAGGATTGCCAGAATATGTTTCTTAACACCGTTGCCTTTTACCTTGCAGACCAGTGCTTTTGCACCCTGCCGGAGATCGGTCCCGCGAATTTCACTGACCGCTTCGCATTTCCCAACGGCCTCATGCGCCACCACGCGAAAGCGCGCCTCCTGCTCGGTTAATAAGCTGATTAGCCGCTGATGGGTCGTCGTCCCGATCACGTCATCAGACATAACGATTTCACCTGTGATTTGCCAATACGTAGCTTGCTACATTAGCACGGGACGGAGAGGGCTGAAAGAAAACAGCCAGCGGGTGCGCTGGCTGTTGGGTCATGCGTTGCTGGTGGACGACTGTTTCTGGAGCAATTCGCTAAAATCTAAGTGACTGAATTTAATTTATAAAACTCTTTCCCCAAAACATCCCCAAAATAATTCCCCAAAACTCCCTGTTTAAATCACAACTTTTTTCCATTCTAGACCACGATCATCTCCATACATTACGCTCATTGCTTCGGTTTTATGCCCTAAAAGAGTTTTGACATCTATACCCTGAGCTTTGTATGTTCTTGATGAAAGCGAGCGCTGTTCATGAAACGGCGGAAGGGCAGTGCAATCCTTAGGCCAGCTAATATTTGCTTTATCTCTTGCCTCCTTAAAATATCTTGATATCGTTTTTTCTGGAACGTGAGATCCCGCCTTACCGTAAGCGTGATGCTTAACATGGTGGATCAGATAAGGGCTTACTACTCTATCGCGACACTTACTAATAACATCAGCCAGAGTCAACCCGATTGCATCGCACCTTAAATTTAAGGGGATAGCTAACTTCATTCCGGTTTTATTTTGGGTAACATGAAGGTGATTATCCCAAATGTCACTAAACTTCATCTCGACTATGTCACCTATCCTTTGCCCGGTGACTAAAGCCAAAAGCATAGAATTTTGAGCGCAAGGCGGCAAAGAACCTGCGCTTTCAAAAATCAATTTCCATTGTTCAATGCTAAGTCTGCTTCGTTTCACTTTGGCTATTGGATTTTTTACAGCTAAGGCTGGGTTGTAGCCAGGGTCAACCTCGCCAGCATGCTGCGCCTCTTTGAACACGTCGTTTAGTACGCTTCTTATCAGTTGGCCCATTCTGTGCTTTCCCTCTGCCTTATATTCATCAATAATTTTTGCAATGAGTCTTGTATCAACATCCTTCAGGCGAAGATTTGGCACTCTATCTGCGAGAATCTGAGAACATAATCGTCTGGATTTTACAGTAGGTTTTTTTATCTCACCGTCACGCAACCTTTCCATCTGAATTTCGATGTATTTTTTAATCCACTCAGAAACACGTATACCTTGATCCTTTTTCCCTGAGCTCTTCATTGCCATATCAATCAGAGCATAAGATTGCTGAGTTTCTTGTTCTGCGGTTATACGGTTCATCTCGATTGCAGCAGCTTTTGCCGCTTCATCATCTGTTCCGAATCCAATAAATGAACCTGTTACAGGGTGGCGATATTGCCAATAAATTTTTGAAGTACGCTTATCTAACTTACAGTAAAGGTTGGGTATTTTGACATTATGTTTTCTGGGGCGAGCTGCCATTTATTGCTTTCTCCACTAACTGGCGGGCCTTGTCTGATAATGATGACGAAATATCAACACTGCCAACCATGCCAACAAAACGAGCATCTTCATCTATAACCCAGCGTCGACCTTGCTTTAAGGCTGGCGGATAAGTCTGTTTGGTCTTTGCTATTTTGTTTAATGCTGAGTTGCTTAATGGATATTTGAATCCATTAGGACCAGATGCCCACTCATGAAGTGTTACTAACTGCCCCATGCGTTTCTCTCCACTTTACCGGCTGCACCCGGCTATCTTTTATAGAAAATGCATGATGAGCACCCACCACGGAGGCCATCATTGCAGGTACGACATCTTTTCGTTTCGTTGTTATAAAGCTGGTTGGCCATCTCCTTTGAAATAATTACTGGCATCGGAACGCGGATAACCAGCCTGCGGAGTTCGGCTATTTCGTCTGCCTGCTCCATGACTCTGGCGTACAGGTCCGATGCTTCACCTTTCCACCAGGCAACATCGGATTTAAGGCGGCGCAGGCGCCGCTGTTTAAGTTTGCTCACCATATGCCATACCCGGTCATGGATATGAGCTGGCAGATAGCGAACATCACCGCCGTGATAACAACCACTTTGACTGGAGGCATCACTTCACCTCCTGCTGCGGTGCTGCTGGCAGTGGCATCCAGTGGGTGATTTCGCAACCCTGTTTTGGTACGTTGGGGAATTCATCAGGATAGAAGTCACCATCTTCATATTCCGCACAAAAAATTACGCCACCGTCCTGACAAACAAGAACCGTTTCAAAATCCACAGGCATCCGCTCACTGCAAGCCACCCAACCACCGGGAGTCACCGGAGAGTTTCCAGCCTCATAAGCAACGCGCAACCAGTGAAAAAACACCTCCGTCATCACGCACCCACATTCGACGTCAATGGTGCCTGTCTGTTGCGAAAGCCACTGCTCGAATGGCAACTTGTAAGCCGTCGTTACAGGTTCGGCACCCTGAAGCATGGCGGCGCGGCAGGCGTCAAACACCGCATTGTTAAACTTCACACCTTCAAACAAGATTTTTCCATTATGCTCAAACCAGAACTCGGACTTCTCAGCATCCGGTAAGAGGCTTTTAAGCACGCCATCGGGCACACTCTCCGGCGCTGGCGGGGCAGTGTAGAGAGGCGTCGAATGCAGGCCTAATATCCCCTCAGCATTTGCGACATAGCCGCCGTCGGTGGTTAATTGGTCACCAGTGCGGGCGTGAACTATCCACGCCACAGGCTCCGCTTCGATCGATGCCAGCGCCAGCTTCATCGCAGCGAGCGCCATCGCCGCATCTTCGTTTACTGCTCCGGGAGTTGCATCGCGCTCTTCTTCAAGCTCCGCGATTGTCTGCTGGAGCCATTCTTTGGTAAGGGAAATCATGATGCTGCTCCTTCCTGATACTGTTCGAACCAGAACACCACTGGCTTCTCCACTGCCTCGATAAGGCCGAAACGCTCTGCCGTTCGGAAGTTCATGCTGCTCTTGCGCCCTCGCTCGACCTGAAGAGATACCTGCTTTCTGAACATTTCCAGCGAGTAGGACGTTTTCAGTAAGTTGCAGGGCGCACATGCCGGGAATAGGTTTTCCAGCCTATCCGCCCCTGGTCTGTAGAATTCACCAGTCGCCTTCAGTTTGAAGATGCCTTTCGCAGCCGCCTTCATACACTGCTCTGATTTGCGCAGTACCGCTTCAACGTGGTCAGCGTGCCAGCCTTTTTCCGGTAGCTCGCACCCACAGTAAGCACAGCGGCCGCCGAACTTCATTCGCAGCTCTGCGCGCTGGTTTTTCGTCAGTGCCATATCACTCTCCTTTACCGGCTGCGGCTGCGATTTCATCTTCACTGCGATAATCGCCACAGATGACAACATTCAGGCGACCGATGATTTCCCAGACGTTTTCCGTGGTGACATCACTCAGGAGTGACAAGGCACTTTCGATGCGCTTGTCTTTGGCTTCCAGCTCATCCAGCAGCGCCAGAACTCTCTCAGCCGTGAATGTTTTGCAGAACTCGTGTACTGGCTTCCATTCTGGCTTGGCTGGATCGACAACATCACCGAATTCGCCAACCGCATACCATGAAGGGGCTAATTTTGCTGCTACAGCAAGATTGCGCAGCGCCTGTTTGTCGATGTTGCTCATTGGGCGGCCTCCCCGACTCGTTTATTCCATGCAGCTATAGCCATGTTTATTTTGTTGGCGCCAACCATCTGAGCAGACTGCGCGTCGCAGGAATGGCAGCGAACTATTGCAGACCGGAAATGGCAGTCATCTTTATCCTGCGCGAACGCCTCTACGTCTTTGCTGCCGCAGAAAGGGCAAGGTTTGATTTGAGTGCTCACTTGGCGGCTCCTTGGTGATTTTTTGTGATGTAATCCGCCAACTCACCTTTCTTATTGAGACTCTGCATCTCAAGCATGTCTGTGATAGTCATACCGGCAGCAGGGGTAACCACAACAAAGTTTCCATTCACTTCCAGAGTGCGCCCTTGCTCTTCCATACGCTTTACGAACGCTACGATTTTGTTGCTCATGACTGCACTCCTTTACGAAGCTGGGCGGCGAACTCGCGGGCATCATCACCGCTGATATCTGCATGCATCTCTTTGGCGAACATCTCCACTGCTTGCGCCCGCACTTCAGCCATGAAAGCGTCGGTAGCCTTGAATGGGTTTTCTGCTTCAACATCGCGTGAAACGTAGGAATTGATTTCAGATACGTAATCCATTGGAATTCCAGCGTACAGGTACTCATCCTGGTTAACGTACTCGTCATGGTTCTCGCTGATGTCAGTCAGCAGGCGCAGCATCTGAGCATTCTCCGCAGCCAGAGCCGCAGCTTCATTACGAACCTTACGCAGTTCCAGAACAGCTACCTGCACTGCATAAGCGAACATAGCAGCAGGGCGTTCACTCACCTTTTCACTGTCTCGTTGCATGTTGACAGCAATAGTCATCAGTTCATCCAGCTGTTCGCCGGTCATTGGTTTATTGGCTGTCATGATTTTGCTCCTGCTGCAATTTGTGTTGCTTAACGAAGTGGGCTACTGCCTTTGACTGGCTGGTGACAATCCCATTAAGGATGACGTTCTTACCGCGATAGATTTGCGCAGTCCCGATCTCTGTACCTTCAAGTCTGACGTAAAGAGTTTTCCCTTTGATCTCAGTTTCAGGGACTGGTTGTGACAGGCGGTAAGTTTCACGCGCTTCGGCAATCGCTTTATGTTCGTCCATAATCGACAGCGCCTCGGCTAGGGCAGTCCCTTCAAGAGTGAAGACGCCTTCATCACTGATCGTGGCCTGAGCCATCAGCTCAACGAAACGGCGTGCGTTCTTTACACTAAGCTCCGGCGCGATAGAGCTACGGGTTACTTTCGATTTACCCTGGGCAGCCGCTACAGCTTTATCATGTTGGAGAACTTTCCCGGCCTGTTCGCCATACTCCATAACGCGATCAACCGCGACATCGACTGACACAGCGCCGGATTTAACCTCCTGCTGAACGTCATGGTTCGCCGTGCTGAGGAGCAGCAGCTTTTCGACGGTGGCCACAGACTTATTCACCAGCTTTGCTATCTCGCTGGTGGTCTGGTTGAAGGCGTTATGAAGCTCCTGAATAACAGCAGCCTGTTCCATATCGGATAGCGGGAGCTGGTTGTTACTGGTCATGATGCGCGCCAGGCGCTGAACATCGCTACCGTTGAACGGCATGATGTGGATGCGGTCTACTGGCTTACCAGCTTCTGCACAGCGCGCATAGCAGCGACACCGACGGTGGCCTTCAACAACCCACACTCCACCTTCATCACGGGCGATAACCTCCAGCGGGGGAACGGAGCCACCGTTCATCAGATAGTTGAAGAGGTCATCATCTGCCTGGCGGGTACGTTCATCATCTTCTCGTTTGTTGAAACCTTCCCGCACATGGATTTGATCAAGACAGATAAACATCCCGGTGTCGGTGCGCTTGATGGTCCCGTCACGTGTCATTTGCTTGAATGAGTTAGCCATCAGAGAGCCACCTCGTTATTTTGGGAAATGACGATGGGTGACAGCTCACGCAATTCTCGCTGGGCTTCCAGTAAATGAATATTGGTTCTGGTCTTCGTGTGGCGTTCAACAATGCAGTCACACTCTTTGGCCCAGCTTGCGACATCTTCACGCAGAGTTGCGTTCTGAACAGCCAGTTCTTTACGCTGCGCCATCGCTTCACAAAGCGCGACGCTGGTATAGTCCAGGCGGTTAGCCAGTTCGGTCATAATTCCGCGATAAGCTGGCGGAAGAAGAGGGGCGGCCTTACGAGCTGCGTCGATAAGCTGCTCTCTGGTCATGCGTGGTTGTAACTCGGTGACGTTCTGTGTGTTCGTCATGGATAGTTTCTCCGTGTTATAAGCGCTCTGCACAGCGCTGATTTTTGGTTGCACGAATCCCTCGCCTGGTGGCGACAAAAAATAAAGGGGGTTCGTTTTAGTAAGTACCCAACTAGGGCACTTAGTGAAACGGGCGGCTGCCACCGCCAGTTAGCTTCTCCACAATTGGGAGCGCGTTCCCCTGAGTTGATTTAACGACTGAGGCCTCTCAAGGAACCGGCTGAACGCGCTTTCAGTTGTGAAAAGGGGCGGTCGACATTAAGGGATTTCAAACTGCCGACCGCCAAGACTACACACAGCATCAGGTACAGCTACTACGGTTTACACAACTGGAAGCGCACTCCGTTCGTTTACTTACCTGTCATCCACAACCGATAGTTAATGGAGTGCGCTTTCATGTTGTGTGCCGGGATTCCACCGGCTCCCATCTGTTTTTTAAGCCACTCAGATATCGTCTGGGCTCCTGGTCTTTCCCGGGTGTCCGTCGCTCATTTCCGACTGTCAGCTTGCTTGATATGGCTCATTGGCTAAGCCTCTACATAATCAGTAGTAGTCACCGTTCCAGCTTAAGGAAGTGGACATACCGCCGTCTCTCCGGCAGTCACCCTTGACGCTTCATCCAGTTTCAGGCCTAAGCCACTTACCAGACGGACGTCACTCGAACTTCGTGTTGCGGGTTACACCTGTACTACGCGTCGAGTCCGCGCCCTGCAGTTAGCCTCTCATACAGGGAAAGCTGTGTTTACGGCAGTAGGTTGCCAGCCAGGCAGCTAAGACACATTGAAGAGAGCACTAAATGATGCTTCTAAACAGCTATCGGTTGGGCATCACGTGGCATTTGCCTGGTGTGCTTATTCACAGATAGTGCTCTCATCGTTGCATCCTCGTCTCTTCCGAGGTGTCACACCTGATCGCCACGCTGGTGAAACGTCTCTGGCTGTCGTACACAACTGGCTTGCACATTCCGGCTACCCGCTGGATCTGGATACTGAAAGGAATCCCCGGACCGCTGCGGCACATGTGCCATATGCCGTACTGCTAACTGTTAGTAGCTAATGAAATCAATATGTACCAATAGTTCAATTATGTAAAGTACCAAAAGTACATTTAATGATTGCAATGCAATAATGTACTGATTTTTCGGGTTATTTATTTTTATCAGATAATGATGTTATGATTAAATAAACATCAGAAAGGGGCGCATTAATGGATTTGGACGATGAAAGGGTAAGTATGATTGTTCATGCCATGGGCAGGGCGGTTATGGATTTGTCGCTCTCAGGCCAGCCATTGACCCAGGAAGCTATCATCAAGAAGCTGGAACAGTATCGCAGAGAAACGGGCAATGTGATCGGCAAGGGAGTTAACAGGGATGCTGCGGAGATAGTGAGGAAAGGTAGTAAGGCTGTGAAGTAAGCATTAAAACCCGGCCTGGCGCCCGGGTCATTTGATAAAGTATTTAGAAAAGACAGCTAAAAGCACAGTTATGACTAGAGCTGTAATGATTTTCCATGTTTGAGCATTCAACTCTTTATGTAGCTCTGTCTTTACTGACTGAATATCTTCTTTTGAAGCTAGCTTGTCTTTGATGATTGCAACATCGATTACAAGGGTTGCGACTTTTGTTTCAAGCTCTTTCACTCTCTGAAGCATATCGTCACCTCCGCCACTGCCGCTACCATGCTCAGTATTATGAGGTGCATAATTTGTGTTTTCAAGGTTAGGACTATTTAATTTAAAAAGCTCTCCCATCTACTCAAAATCCCCCGCTACGATAAAGTGACTTTCCTTAATATCAATTAGATTTCCTTTATTCCCGTCTGCCCCGCTGTCATAGAGGGAAACCTTCGCAGTGTATAAACCTGGGTTTGTTAACCTTATGCCTTTCAGGTAGAAAGAAGAAACGGAGGAGTAGTGATCTTTGTTTGGGTATCCACTGCCTAATACGTTGAAAGTGCTTTCACCATCGAATGTAGGATCAATAACAGATTTATCATTAAAAGTTACGTCAATCTCGTTCCAGTAAATTTTAGATGTATCTGTTAAAAATCCGCACGTCACAACTAATGAATAGATCTTAAGTGGGTCAACATCAAAAAGAACCACGTTTGGAGTGTTAAAACCGGCAGCCGCCATTCCTTCCTGCAATAAAGTGGTATAAACAAATAAAACCTTTTCATAAATCATAATCTTAATTCCGCAGAAAGGAACTTAAACCAGCCGCAGCTTCGTCTCTACAGCTTGTTATACGCTATTGACTCATGGATGAGGGCTTTGCCCATGATGTATAGCTGGTCCTGATTCTCTTCAGTTACGTACCAGTCTTTGTATGCCGGGTTATCTGAAAGCACGGCTAACTGTAATCCCTGCATTTGCAGACGTTTGACATGAAAGTGTTGCCCGAAAACAAATGCATAAACTCCGTCAACCTTGAAGTTCCTCACTGACACATCAAAGAAGAGGCGGTCACCAGATTGAATCGTTGGGCACATGCTGTCACCGTCTACAGTCATGACCTTCACATCGTGCTGAGGTCGGTTACCAAAGAGGGAGCGCGCATGTTCACCTGTGAACTCAATAGCATGCAGAACTTCTACAAACTCAGAAATCATGAACGAGCCTGGCCCCGCACTGACAGTCAGGTCGAGAACGTCGACGCGGTAAACGTCATTGGCAATACTGGCTTGTCTTTTGATAATCCCATCCTCAGAAGAGTCACCTAACAGGTAAGTGGCAGACGTGCCAAGATAAGCTGCTAATTCCTGCAACTTTCCGCGCCTTGGTATTGCTTCCCCGTTAAACCATTTGCTCACAGCTTTAGGTGTTAGCTTCATTTTCTTAGCAATTTCTGCCTGTCGACCATGAATCTGTAAACCAGCTTTTTCACAGGCCAGCGCTAGCCTTTTGGAGAAGTCTTGTCGCGCTCTTTCTTCCTGAACCATGAGTTCAATAATAGGTGTACTTGCGTGAACTATCAGTTCCGTCATAATATGTACTTTAAGTTCATAAAGTGAGGTTCATATGCAAGAGAAAAAACTCCCAACTCTTACCGAAGCAATTAAGGAGATTGGTGTAATTACCATTTCTTCTGCTTGCGGATGTAGTGCTCGTTCCATCTATAAGTGGATGAAAAAAGGATGTCTGCCTCGTACAGATTTTACTGGCGAGACTAACTATGCGGAAAAAATCGCTTTAGCCTCCGAGGGAAAATTCTCAAAGGAATTGATCAAGGCGATTAGTCGTCCCCAAAAGCCTACAGATTCAGCGGTTTGATAGAAACCACAGAAAAGAGGATATGACCGTGGGTATAGAACCTGAATGGAAAGTTGAGAAGCAGCCCGCATGGCTGGTGGCTGCAATCAGGAAGACAATTGCCGCTTTGCCAGGCGGATACGCTGAAGCGGCGGAGATTCTGGACGAAACCCAGAACTCACTCTTTAACCGCCTTCGTGCTGGTGGCGACCAGATCTTTCCGATGGGCTGGGCAATGGTGCTTCAGAGCGCCGCTGGCGTAAGTTACATCGCTGACGCGTTCTCACGTGAAACCGATAACGGAATACACGTTCCCGGCGCCGTGCCTGATGATGAAAACGAAGAGATTGGCCTGAAACTGGCCGAGCTGGTGGGGAGACTTGGTGAGCTGGTCAATGCTTACCGTCATTACATTGAAGATGGTGTAGTTGACCGGAGCGAGTGGCAAAGTCTTAACGATATCGCATATCAGTTCAGGGTCACTCTCATGACGTTCCTGAACCTTATTTCCCGTGTTTATTGCCTCCCAGAAATGGGTGAGGCCCGCGAGTGTGCAGCTCCGGGCCCCTTGGCGTGTCGTATCAGTGGAGAAACTAACGCATGAACAGTGTAACGGTAAACAACCGTCTCCCGCAACTACGTGGTATTCCCGTTATTGGAACCTCGTCGTTTCGGTATGAGCGGATGGTATCAGGCCGCTGGGTTCCATGTAACCACAGCAGGGCTATGGCGATTGTGGGTGTCTGGCGTCGGAAGGGGAGAGCGCTATGCGAGAACTTAACCGCCGTTTCAGAGATCACTATGGCGTCCCGGTGCGGGTCATCAGATGGGAGCCCGAGACTCGACGCGTTATATACCTCCGCGAAGGGTACGATCATGAGTGCTTCAGCCCCCTTGAGCAATTCCAGCGTAAATTTACAGAGTTAAAGGACGACCATGAGCAGAATCTTTGACATCGTCCAGTCAATGTCAGGCCAGAAGAACGTCATTGTTCTTCCCAGGCCGTACCTGCTGTTCTTTAAAGAAGACCAGCAGGCTCATGCGCTGGCAGCAGTTCTTAATAACCTCGTTTTCTGGTCAGCATTTGGGGATGAAGACGGATGGTTCTATAAAACTCACAAGGAGCTTGGAGCTGAGGCGGGCGAATTAACTGAAGACCAGACAGAGCGGCTGGTTAAAAAGTTGGTAAACAAGTATCTGCCTGGCGTGATCGAGACCTGCTCTCGAAAGGTCAATGGTACGCCAACCAAGCATTATCGCATCGACGGCGATGCTCTAATCTCATTAATCTTTCCAGAAAATAACGATTCCGCAAAAGTACGTAATGGAAAACGTGAAGATGCGGAATCAAAACCGCGAAGCTGCGTTTCTCAATCCGCGAATGACAGGAATCTTTGGAGCCGCGAAAGTACGGAATCCTATCTCTATACAGACTTTAATACAGAGTTAAACAAGCAGACTAATAAACCTATTTGTCCGGTTGCGCCGCAACCAGACGGTGATGTGTTGATCACCGATCAGGCTAAACAGGTTTTAACCCATCTGAACCAGGTGACCAGTTCGCGTTATCAGGTTTCAACAACCTCGCTGCAAAACATTCGCGCCCGAATCGGGGAGGGCTTCACCGTTGAAGAGCTGTCGCTGGTAGTGGACTACTGCAACGCCAAGTGGAGCGACGATTTAACAATGGCGGCCTACCTGCGCCCACAAACGCTTTTCCAGCCAACAAAGTTTCCAGCTTACCTGAAGTCCGCTACCAACTGGGCGAATGCCGGAAGGCCAGCGCGTGTTAACGGGAAGTGGGAGCGTGAGGATGGAATCTTCAAATCAAGCTTCCAGAATACCGACTACAGCAAAATCCCCGATGGCTTCAGAGGAGCGAACAAATGATGGAATTAACGCCGCGTCAGAATGAAGTGTTCGAAGCTATCAAGGTTCATATCGAAAAGGCTGGCTTCCCACCTACGATGCTGGAGCTTGCCGGATTAATTGGATGCGCATCACCGAACGCTGCTGTAGCGCACGTGAAGTCACTTAAGAAAAAGGGTTACATCACAGTTGCTCCTGGCGCAGCCAGGGGCATTACCGTCGTCAAAACGGAATGGGATGCAGATCCAGTGACGATCATCAAAGACCTGCTATCCGGTGGAGATAAGGCCAGAGATAACGCTGTTGAATGGCTGAAAAAACAGGGAGTGACGTTATGAAACTGGTGCTCCCGTTCCCACCGAGCGTAAACACATACTGGCGAGCCCCAAATAAGGGGCCGTTAAAGGGCCGCCATTTAATCAGCGCCAAAGGCAGGGCATATCAAAGCGCGGCCTGTGTCGCCATTGTCGAGCAGCTTCGCTTCCTTCCAAAGCCATCAACAGCACCTGCTGCCGTCGAAATTATATTGTACCCACCAGACGAACGCCGCCGCGACATCGACAACTACAACAAGGCGTTGTTTGACGCGCTCACGCACGCAGGCATTTGGGAGGATGACAGCCAGGTGCAGAGAATGCTGGTGGAGTGGGGGCCGAAGGTACCGGGTGGACGTGTAGAAATATCCATCAAGAAACATGAACCTCTGGCGGGTGCAGCCGCCTGATAAGTGGAGAAGAGCATGAATCAGATGAACATCACCGTAACGTGTCCTACGCACCATGCCGCCGCGATAGGTCAGCAGATAACGATGTCCAGTCGTGAAATTGCGAAGCTGGTCGATTCCCGTCACAGCAATGTCTGCGTAACCATCGAGCGACTGATGAAATCCGGCGTTATTGGGGGGTATGCTGCAATGCAGTACACCCATCCTCAGAACCAGCAGACTTACCATTACTACGAAGTTAACAAGCGAGACAGCTATGTGATCGTCGCGCAGCTGTGCCCGGAGTTTACTGCCCGTCTGGTTGATCGCTGGCAGGAACTGGAGAGCGGGGCCGGGATGGTTGTTCCAGAAACACTCCCTGAAGCGCTCCGGCTCGCCGCTGATCTTGCTGAACAGAAGCAACGTCTGAGTGAAGAACTGGCAATTGCCGCACCGAAGGCTGAATTTGTTGATCGCTACGTCAAAGCCACCGGGTCAATGACATTCCGGCAGGTTGCCAAGCTCCTTAACGCCAAAGAACCCGAGTTCGCGATGTTCCTCATTGAGAACGGCATCATGTACCGCCTGAACCGCGTGCTTACTCCGAAGAGTAAACACATCGAAGCAGGCCGATTTGAAGTTAAGACCGGGACCACCAACCAGACCAACTATGCGTTCAATCAGTCTCGTTTCACGGCGAAAGGGGTGCGCTGGATAGGTGGACTTTGGGCAGAGCATGTCGCGAAGGGGCAAATTGCGTGAGAGCCATACTGACGCCTGAAATTGCGCCGATGTCCGGGGTGGTTCTGTTCCGCCCTGGTAACGAACTGCTCTGGCTATTCCGTCAGGGAAGGGTAGTTATTGAGCCACCATCCGAAGCCATCCAGCATCTGCCATCTGGATTAATCCCTGAAGCCCACCAGCCCCTGACTGACGATGCCAACATGCAGGCTATTTTCGTTAACGAGAGGGTCATTCAGCGAGCTGGTGGATTGAGTAGCCTTGATGCCTGGCTGGAGAGAAAATTTGAATGCCAATGGCCTCACACTGACTGGCATGCCAGTGACTTTACGGTTATGCGCCACGCTCCGGGGAGCATTCGTCTTTGTTGGTCATGTGATAACCATTTACGTGAGCAAACCACTGAAAGACTGGCAGGAATTGCCATGCAGAACCTGGTAAAATGGCTTCTGGAAAGGGTGAATATTGATTTAGGTTTCAGCGCTGACCACACTCTTTCGCTTCCTGAGTTCTGCTGGTGGATGGTACGTAACGATCTTGCTGACCTTGTTCCTGAATCAGTGGCGAGCAAAGCCCTCAGGATTAAGCCTGAATCGCACACTTCAGTAATGCGGGAAAGCGACATTGTTCCGTCATTACCGGCGACTGAAATCCTCCAGGAGAAGGTTAAAAAGATAGTCTCGGTGAAAGTCGATCCTGAATCACCGGAATCTTTCATGCTGAGGCCAAAGCGCCGCCGCTGGGAGAACGATAAGTACACCCGCTGGGTTAAGTCGCAGCAGTGCAGTTGCTGCAATAACCCGGCAGACGACCCCCACCACCTGATAGGCCACGGGCAGGGTGGAATGGGTACCAAAGCGCACGACCTGTTTGTGATACCGCTGTGCAGAGCGCATCACGATGAGTTGCACGCTGATCCTGTGGCATTTGAAGCGAAATACGGTGACCAGTTAACGCTGCTGTTTCGGTTTTTAGATCGTGCGCTGGCAATCGGCGTACTGGCGTAAGTGGAGACGCAAATGATCAATCCTTCAGAAGTAGGCAAATCCGGCGAGTTGGTTCGCCTTCGCACTCTCGAAAGTATCTGGGTACAGGGAAAGCTCCGCATGTGGGGCCGTTGGTCTTATATTGGTGGTGGCTCGGGCGGAAACATGTTCAACCAGCTGCTGGCATCCGGGAAAATAACCAAATCCGCCATCAACGATGCGCTGCGCCGCATGAAGAAATCCGGCATCACTAAACCCGAGCTGGAAGCATACCTGCGTGAAATCCTCGACAGTAAAAACAAAACTGGCCTGGCGTTCTGCTCAGACGAGGAGGGGCTAAAGATTGACGGCGTTATTGCTGCGGTATTAATGAACGAAGAATACCGTGGGCTGTATGGCGTGATTGTTGATCGTCATCGTCTGCGTAAAAGCAAACTCCAGATGGCTAAAGAGCTTAATTCAAAACACCCCGACTGGACCCTCATCACATGCCGTCGTCGCATTGATACATGGGTTAGTCTTGCAGAATCGATGCTTTACGCACCACTTTGTGACGCATTCGGCACAAATAGCGACAGATTTAAGTTGCAGAGTGAGCAGGAAAGTGCTTAAATTGTGGTAGGCTCGGGACAGTAAAGCGTACTGAGCAACAAATCAAAACATAAACCCGCCACTGCCGCGGGTTTTTTAATTTAAGGGCTGCCTCCGGGTGGCCTTTTTTGTTTCCCCTCGTTCTGAGAGGACTCACGGCAATAAGAGGGGGCTAAATGTCCGATCCTGTTTCTGGCACTACGGTAGCGGCTGGTGGTCTGATGGGGGCCAGCATGTTCGGCCTGGCAACCGGCATTGATTATGGTGTGGTGTTTGGCGCATTCGCTGGTGCAGTGTTCTATGTCGCTACGGCGGTTAATATCAGCCGCCTTAAGCTGGTGGGCTACTTCATCACCTCATTCATCTTCGGCGTTATTGGCGCTCCACTTCTTGGCTCTTACTTCTCCAAATGGACGGGGTATAGCGACAGGCCACTTGATGCGCTTGGCGCGGTAATCGTAGCCGCTATTGCTATTAAGCTGCTGACGTTCGTCAACAGTCAGGATTTGGGTAGCCTGTTTGGAATTCTCTCGCGTTTACGTGGTGGAGGGGCCAGCAATGGTAACAAGTGATCCGAGTGCAATGGCAAACGCAATTATCTCTGCTGTTATCGTTATTGCACTGATGTTCTACCAGCGTGGCGGGGCGAGACATCGCCCTCTGATATCGCTGATGGCTTATTTCACGGTGCTGGTATACGCCAGTGTCCCTTTCCGTTATTTGTTCGGCCTGTACCATGAATCCCACTGGTTTGTGGTGTTGGTGAACGTCCTGATTTGTGCTGCCGTTCTCTGGGCTCGGGGAAACGTAGCACGTCTGGTTGATGCACTGAGGCACTAATGAACCAATCACAATTTCAGAGGGCGGCTGGTATCAGCGCCGGGTTAGCTGCGCGCTGGTTTCCGCATATCGACGCCGCTATGAAGGAATACGGCATAACCACACCGCTTGATCAGGCGATGTTTATTGCCCAGATGGGGCATGAAAGCACCAGATTCACCCGGCTGGTGGAAAACCTGAATTACGCTGCTGAAAACCTGGTACCGACGTTCGGCAGCCACCGCATCACTCCACAGCAGGCCGCCGCACTTGGCAGAACGGCAGAGCACCCGGCTAATCAGAGAGCGATCGCCAATCTGGTATACGGTGGTGAGTGGGGAAAAGAACACCTGGGCAATCAGGTTGCCGGTGATGGATGGAAATATCGCGGTCGCGGCCTGAAGCAAATCACCGGGCTCAGCAATTATCGCAACTGTGGCCACGCGCTGAAGCTGGACCTTGTAACCCAGCCTGAATTGCTTGAACAGGATGAATACGCCGCGCGCTCAGCCGCATGGTTCTATGTCTCTCGCGGTTGCCTGCTTCATTCCGGTGACGTGGAGCGCGTGACACTCCTTATAAATGGCGGCAGAAACGGGTTGGATAAACGCCGCGCGCTGTTTAACCTGGCGAAATCAGTTCTGGTGTGAGGTGAATGTGGGTATCGAAACGATAATAGGGCTGGCCGCACTGGTCATTTCCGCCATTGCAGGCGCTTTTGGCCTGGGCCATATCCGCGGTACCAGCAAAGCGGAAGCTAAAGCCGATCAGCAACGCACTGAAGAGAAGGCCGCCGCCACTGAAGCAG
This sequence comes from Enterobacter cloacae complex sp. ECL72, assembly GCF_019056635.1. Taxonomy (NCBI): domain Bacteria; kingdom Pseudomonadati; phylum Pseudomonadota; class Gammaproteobacteria; order Enterobacterales; family Enterobacteriaceae; genus Enterobacter; species Enterobacter cloacae complex sp. ECL72. Next base: position 1,381,044 of record NZ_CP077659.1, read on the forward strand.
TAGCAGAGCGCCGTGTTGAAGCAACGAAAGAGGCCAGCAATGTACAGCAGACTGTTAACCATATGCCTGGCGACGATGTTGATCGCGAGCTGCGGGACAACTGGACCCGTAAGGGTTGAGGTGGTGGACACGGCTTGCGACTGGGTTAAACCCATCTACGGCACAGCGCACGACTGGGATGTACTGGACCACCAGACGAAGAAAGACATCCTGGCGCATAACAAAGCGTGGCAGGCGAACTGCCATAAGGAGAAAGGCGATTTGAAGTAGCAGAGCGGTAAGACCGCAGCCGAAAGGCAATGCAGCAGTCATGATGCTGCCCTGAGTCGCCAGTGTGTGAGCCTGTGTAGTGATGGGTCAAGGGTTCTATATCAAAACAAGCTCCGGTAAAGCAGCGCGAACGCCAGACGCGCACCGGTTATAAGCGGCGATGAAGCGACAGCAACTCAATGGTATGAGCGAGCCCACTGCGAGAGTGTGGGCTTCATTAGCTGTATCCGCGTAAAAATGCTAAATTGACCCCACGAAATGTCGCTGGGGAATGGCTATGAAAAGAGGTGTTGTTTTCACGGTACGCGAGCTTCTGAAAGTTAATGGTGGAAAAGGATTCACTACGGGTAGAGGTATTTCTACAGAAGAACTTAATTATTTGATGTTGTACTGGGATAAACTTGTTTCTCCAACTAATAATATTATCCATATTAGTTTAGCAAATGAAGAGGAACTGGAAAATTGTGGAGTCCTTTACCGACCAAAGTTTACCCAACAAGGGGGTATGGATGGTGCTAGGATGACAGAATTTCATGCTTTTACCCATGTAGAAGCTTTAAATATGATGAGAAAAAATGAGCGCGAAGTTGATTGGCGTATGCATTTTTTTAATAACGAAGTTTCAATTCCTCAGGAAGCTGCACAACAAAAAGAAGTTGTGAGATTCGAGTTAGCTGAACTTTTACCAGTTCCACCAAAAGATACACCTCTACAAGAGATACTAGAATTCAAAGAAAGGCGTAGCGACGAACTTCAAGCACTACATGGTTATCTTGATGAACTTTATTTGGAAGTGTTAAATTCGGGCGACTTTAATTTACAACGAGCCAATGCCCTTTCAGGCCTGAGGGCGTCTCTTGAAGATCTTAATAAGTTAAATAGCCAAGGTTGGAGAAGCCCATTAAAATTCAATCTTTCTACAGCTTTTGAATTTGATTTGAACCAGGTAATTAGTGGAGGTGCAACCGCTTATGCAGCCTTAAACTCATCACGACCACTTGAAGTGTTAAGTGTCGGTGCGGTTGTTACATTACTAGGCGGTTTTATCAAAGTTAAGCCTCAACTTCAAAATGTTCTCAAAAATGGCGATCCTAAATTGGCATATCTCACTAACGCTACTAGAGAAGGCATACTTGAAAAGTAAAAAAATAGGTGAAAATTAACATTTAGGATTAGCCTTGCTTATTAGTAAAAAGCCATAATTGAATTGTTATGGCTTTTTTATTGCGCATCGCACGCGCACATTAAAGAAAGTCTTTCAGCTGTGAGCCTGGGCAAACCGTTAACTTTCGGCGGCTTTGCCGTGCGACAGGCTCACGTCTAAAAGGAAAATCAAATGCAGGTCACTATTGATGGTGTTCCGTTTGTGCCTGCCTGCGCTTCAGCGTCACGGATTGGCATTGCCATTACTACCCACAACCGGCCAGACGTTTTAAAACGCGCTATTGAGCAGCACGTGAAACATCTGCCCGCTGGGGCGCTGGTGGTGGTTATCGACGACGGCTCTAAACCTGCCGCCGTAGTACCTGACTGCGTGCAGCTGCGTCGCCATGAAACATCACTTGGCATTGTTGCTTCGAAGAACGCCAGTTTAACAGCGCTGATGGACGCCGGGTGTGAACATCTTTTCCTTTGGGACGATGATGCTTTTCCGATTGCTGATAACTGGCACTTGCCATACATCGAATCACCCGAACCGCACCTGGCTTACCAGTTTCTGGATCTTGCTGGCACGAACAAGCTGAATGACCTTTCTGAGCTTTACCGTGACGATCAGCATGTGGCTTACACCGGGCAGCGCGGCGTGATGCTGTATTACCACCGCAGCGCTATCGAGAAGGTTGGCGGTTTCGATCCGGTTTACGGACGCGGCATGTACGAACACAGTGACCTCGCGCTACGTATCCATAACGCTGGCCTGACGACGTGGGCTTACGGTGATGTGGTCGGTTCAGAAAAGCTAATCCATTCTCTCGATGAGCATGAAGCCGTAGAGCGTTCGGTACCGCGTCCCGACCGACAGGCGCTGGTGGAACGTAACGTGAAGATCCACAACGAACGGCGTGATGCAGGTTTTACTGGTTACGTTGAATACCGCCAGCAGCGTGACGTGGTAATCACAACGCTGCTCACCAGTCAGCCTGACCCGCAGCGCGGCACGAAAATGGCGGCCTCGCCTGACATGCTGAGCAAATGGGCGGCCTCGCTTTGCCAGTGTGGGCGTATAGCGCTGGTAGATGAATTACTGACGGCTCCGACAGATGTTGAGCTATGTCGCGTTCCTGACGTGAAGATGAATGTCTACTTTCGTCGCTGGTTGCACATCTGGCAGCACCTGCGAGATCACCCTGAATACCGGTTCGTCTGGTGTACCGATGGTACTGATGTCGAAATGCTTCGCGCGCCGTGGGAAGAAATGGAGCCAGGGAAGTTGTACGTCGGTTCAGAACCAAAGACCTACGCCGATACCTGGGCAAAGCAGAATCATCCGGAGCGCATCTATCAAGAGTTCATTGAAGAGCATCGCAACGATGTGATGCTAAACGCTGGGCTGCTGGGTGGTACCCGCGCTGATGTGATGGCGTTCGCCCACGGAATTATTCGCCTTTACTACCGGATCGAGAGTTATCGTTTCTGGAAGAAAGAACAGGCTGGCGCCGGGGTAGGTGACATGCTGGCGTTCGGTATTGTCGCGCAGTCATTTGCTGACAGGCTGGTTACCGGCCCTCTGGTGCATACAGTGTTCAAAACTGATGGTGTTGGTAAAGAGTCAGCGTGGTGGAAACATAAATAAATGGAGACAAACATGACACTCATAGAGCGCCTTAAAATTCTTGAGAAAAAGGTTGAAGCGATGGAATCAGCGACCCTTAAACAGATCGCTGAAAGTAATATTAGCAATGGATTAATAAAATCGCTTGTTCGGAAAAATTAGTTTTCAACGTTGAAGTTGGTCTGCTCGATTTTATCAGCCAGTGAGGAGAAGGCCTGTGGTGCACCTTCGACTTGCTTGTTGCTATTTGCCCAAAGTCTGAGATTTTTCACAACATCCGTTTTTACGGATGGCAGTGCCGTGGAAACGGCTGCCAAAGTAACAGTTAAAGCTGCTTCAAGTGCTTCAATCTTCCGATATAGCTCGATTTGATCTTGCTTGATAGTAGGCATTTCTTTTCCTTAGCCAGAGGTGTTCAGCCATAGCTCCAGCATTATGTACGCCAGTGTCCCACCACTGACGGGCTGAGTGCTTACCTTAACCAGGGTTAAAGCGAAGCAACACCCTGATATTCAGACAGTAGTCGCCATCGTGCGGCTTTTTTATTGGAGATTCGCTGGTGGCTGAAGAGATTAAGTTTGTGGTGGTCGGCCATCATACCCGCTTAGGACATGCACAACGTCTTGCTGCGCTGCTGCATGCTCATCTGCTGGTTGATGACGATAACCACGGCGCGAACTGGAATCATCGGCGTGCGCTTGAGTGGGCAGCAGAGCAAACATGCCGGGTGGTAGTGTTGGAAGATGACGCGCTGCCGGTACATGGATTCACCGAAAAGGTAACTGACTGGCTGGTTCGTTTCCCTGACGACATGCTGAGCTTTTATCTCGGTACCGGGCGGCCTCCACAGTATCAAATGCAGATTGCTGAGCGGCTAATCGTGGCTGATAAGACACGCGCTGATTGCATCACGCTGTCGAGACTCATTCATGGCGTTTGCTATAGCGTCCCTCCTGAGCATGTGCATCGCGTGCTATCCCGTTGGGATAACAGCAAGCCCGCCGATTACGCTGTAGGTGATGCATGGGGGGGCTCAGTGATCTATCCGTGTTACTCGCTGGTGGACCATGCAGATGGTGAACCGGTTGAGCGTCACCCTGACTCAGCGCCACGTACAGAACGCCGTCGGGCGTGGAAGTTAGCCTGATGCCTGCGTTAATACCGAGAGCATGCCGCAAGCGTGGCTGTCCTGGCACAACAACAGACCGCTCAGGCTATTGTCCCCAGCACCTTAACGAAGGCTGGCAGCAGCATCAGCGAGGACAGAGCAGACATCAGCGAGGTTATGGCAGCAAATGGGACAGGCTGCGCCCAATCGTTCTCGATAGAGACAAACACCTTTGTCAGGAATGCCTGCGAAATGGAAGGTATACACCCGCTGAGACGGTGGACCACATCACCGCCAAAGCAAATGGGGGGACCGATGACCTGTCCAACCTCGAAAGCCTCTGCAAGCCTTGCCACAGGGCGAAGACAGCGGTCGAAAGACTCAAATGACATCAATTCTCATTTGAATCGACCGAGGGGAAGGGCGGGTTGAAAGTTCAGGAACGACGCGCCAAAGGACCGCCGCCTAACCTCTTTTCACATCGCCGCAGGTTAGAAAACTTTTTTATGGGGTCCCCCATTCGATGATTAATAGGAGTTTTCGATTATGTCTGGACCACCGAAAACCCCGACCCATCTACGTTTGGTGAGGGGTAACCCATCTAAACGCCCGATCAATGAGAATGAACCAAAACCCGCTGCTGGGGTACCCCCAACGCCGAAGCATTTCGACAAGCAGGGGAAATACTGGTTCAGGCGTATGGCTGAAGAGCTCGATGCGCTTGGCGTCATGTCGCAGCTGGACGCGAGAGCGCTTGAGCTTCTGGTTGAGGTTTACACCGAGTACCGGCATCACTGCGATACGCTGGAGAGAGAAGGCTACACCTACGCCGTTTATAGCGACGAAGAGCCAGACGAAGGCAAAGAGCGAGAGATTCGCATGATCAAGGCTCACCCGGCCGCCATTATGAAAGCTGATGCCTGGAAACGTCTGCGCGCCATGCTCGGTGAGTTCGGCATGACGCCAGCCAGCCGCTCTAAAGTTAATGCAAAAGGTCCTGATGCGGTTGATCCGCTGGCCGAGTTTATGAAAGCGAGGGATTAATGGCTAAGGTTGCAGAAGGCATCCGCTATGCCGAGAGGGTGGTGGCGGGGGAAATTATTGCCTGTGAGTATGTGCGCCTTGCCTGTCAGCGTTTTCTTGACGATCTGGCACACGGCGAAGAGCGCGGTATTTTCTTCAGTGAGCCGCGCGCGCAACACATTCTGAATTTCTATAATTTTGTGCCTCACGTCAAAGGCGCGCTAGCAGGCCAGCCTATTGAGCTGATGGACTGGCACGTTTTCATCCTGATTAATATTTTTGGTTTCGTTATCCCGCTGGTTAACGAAGAAACGGGAGAAACCGTCCTGCGTAACGACGGCAGCGGTCGGCCGGTGATGGTCCGGCGTTTCCGTACAGCAGATGTTGAGGTGGCCCGTAAAAATGCCAAATCAACGCTTTGCTCCGGCGTGGGCCTTTATATGGCTGGTGCCGACGGCGAGGGCGGTGCGGAGGTTTATTCCGCTGCAACCACCCGAGACCAGGCGAGAATTGTTTTTGAAGACGCGAAGAATATGGTCAAGAAGGCGAAAGCCACACTTGGGCGGATCTTCGAATTCAACAAGCTCGCTATTTACCAGGAGCAAACGGCGTCTAAGTTCGAGCCATTATCATCAGATGCGAACAACCTCGATGGTCTGAACATCCACTGCGCCATCGTTGACGAGCTGCATGCTCACAAAACCCGTGACGTCTGGGACGTTCTGGAGACAGCAACCGGCGCGCGTCTGCAATCGCTGCTTTTCGGTATCACCACAGCCGGTTTCAACAAAGAAGGTATCTGCTACGAACTGCGTGATTACGCCATCAAGGTGCTGCGTGGGCTGGTAAAAGACGATACGTTTTTTGCCATCATCTACACCTTAGATGAAGGTGACGATCCTTTCGATGAAAAAGTCTGGCAGAAGGCGAATCCGGGGCTGGGTATCTGTAAGCGCTGGGATGACCTGCGCCGCCTGGCTAAAAAGGCGAAAGAGCAGGTTTCGGCCAGAATCAACTTTTTCACCAAGCACATGAATATCTGGGTTACCGCTGAGTCAGCCTGGATGGACATGATGAAATGGGAGAAATGCGAGTTTATCGCCCCGCAGCACGAACTTAAAACCTATCCCTCCTGGGTGGGCGTTGACCTGTCAAACAAAATTGATATCTGTGCGGCCGCTAAAGTCTGGCGCGCGCCAGATGGCCACGTTCATGCTGATTTCAAATTCTGGCTACCGGAAGGACGCCTTGAGAAATGTTCACGCCAGATGGCAGAGCTCTATCGTAAGTGGGCCGGGATAGACAAGCTGATCCTTACCGACGGGGATGTAATCGACCATGCTCAGATTAAGGAAGAGCTACAGCTGTGGGTAGCTGGCGAGAGCCTGAAAGAAATTGGATTCGACCCGTGGAGTGCGACGCAGTTCAGCCTTGCGCTGGCAGAAGAAGGGTTGCCGCTGGTGGAAGTGCCGCAGACGGTTCGCAATTTCTCTGAGGCGATGAAAGAGGTCGAAGCGCTGGTATACGGTGGCCGCTTCCATCACAGCGATCACCCGGTGATGAACTGGATGATGTCCAACGTAACCGTCAAACCTGACCGGAACGAGAACATTTTCCCGAATAAGTCCACACCAGAGGCCAAAATTGATGGCCCTGCGGCCTTATTCACAGCAATGAGCCGCGTTCTGGTTAACGGTGGCAACGACCAGCAGGATCTCTCCGGATTCTTCAATAATCCCATCATGGTAGGTTTCTGATGAAAAAAAACAAACGGCCAGGCAGGGTTAAAAGTGCTCTGCTTAACTGGCTTGGTGTGCCTATCAGCCTGACTACCGGCACATTCTGGGAGGAATGGTTTGGTACCAGCAGCAGCGGAAAGGTGGTAACGGCCGATAAAGCCATCCAGCTATCGGCTGTGTGGGCATGTGTAAGACTGTTAAGCGAGTCTATTTCAACGCTTCCGCTGAAAATATACGTTCGACAGCCTGACGGTTCTCGTAAAGCGGCAACCGATCATCCGGCCTATTCGATACTGTGCCGCCGACCCAATTCAGAAATGACACCATCACGCTTTATGTTGATGGTTGTCGCCAGTATTTGCCTGCGCGGGAACGCCTTCATTGAGAAGAAATTCATCGCAAACCGCCTGGTTTCGCTGGTGCCTTTGCTGCCGCAGAACATGGTGGTTAAACGTCTCACGACCGGGGCGCTGGAATACAAATACACTGAAAACGGTAACGAGCGCGTCATTCCCGTCAAAAACATCATGCACATTCGCGGGTTCGGTCTTGACGGTGTTTGCGGCATGATGCCGATGAAAACAGGCCGGGATGTGATCGGTTCTGCAATGGCGGTTGAGGAGTCTGCTGCGAAGATATTTGAACAGGGGCTTCAGAGTTCAGGTTTTCTCTCCGCTGAGAATGCGCTGTCTGACGAACAACGTGAAAGACTTCGCAGCTACATGGCTGCATTTACCGGTTCAAAAAACGCCGGGAAAATCATGGTGCTTGAAGGCGGATTGAAGTACCAGGGCGTCACCATGAATCCCGAAGACGCCCAGATGCTGGAAAGCCGCTCTTTCAGTATTGAGGAAATCTGTCGCTGGTTTCGCGTTCCGCCTTTCATGGTCGGTCACACCACGAAGCAAAGCAGCTGGGCATCCAGTCTGGAGGGCATGAACCTCCAGTTCCTGACACATACCCTGCGACCCCTGTTGGTGAACATAGAACAGGAAATAGGACGGTGCCTGCTGGACAGCGATGATGAGGTGTTCGCGGAGTTCTCTGTAGAAGGACTGCTGCGCGCCGACAGCGCGGGCCGTGCTGCGTACTATACCAGCGCGCTCCAGAATGGGTGGATGTCCCGCAATGACGTGCGCCGTCTTGAGAATATGCCACCGATTGAAGGGGGTGACATTTACACCGTTCAGCTCAACCTGACGCAACTGAAAAATCTCGAAAGCAGCAATCCTGCTGTGCAGGCTCTGGCCCTGAGAGAACTGCATAACCACATATTCCCTGACATTTCCTTTGAACAATCTCCGCTGAAACAGGCCGCTTAGGAGCACTTTCCTGATGAGCAAAAAACAACTTCCGGCAGCACCGGCGGGTCGCCCCTGCGCGCGGGTCACCTGTGAAACTTTACCCTCCGCCCTGGATCGCTGGGATGGCGGGATCAAAGCTGCGGCCACCGACGACAACAGTATTTCTGTTTTTGATGTGATCGGACAGGACTACTGGGGTGAAGGCGTAACAGCCAAACGTATCGCCGGTGCGCTACGGGCGATGAATGGCGCCGACGTCACGGTCAATATCAACTCCCCTGGCGGTGACATGTTCGAAGGCCTGGCAATCTACAACCTTCTGCGTGAATACGAAGGCCGTGTGACGGTGAAGGTGCTCGGAATTGCCGCCAGTGCCGCCTCAGTCATTGCGATGGCCGGGGATGATATTCAGATCGGTCGTGGTGCATTTCTGATGATCCACAACTGCTGGGTCTACGCGATGGGTAACCGCCATGACTTTGCGGAACTGGCACAGTCTCTGGAGCCATTCGATAACGCTATGGCAGACATCTACGCGGCGCGTTCCGGTCTTGATATGGCAGCTGTTCAGAAACTGATGGATGCCGAGAGTTATATCGGTGGCAGTGACGCTGTGGCGAAGGGACTGGCAGACAGCCTTCTTTCTGCTGATGCGGTCAGTGATAGCGATGAATCACCCGCGGCCGCGCTTCGAAAACTTGATGCGCTGCTGGCTAAAACCAACACCCCGCGCTCTGAGCGCAGAAAACTCATTAAAGCCTTATCCGGTGGCATGCCTGGCGCTGTCACCACCAACGACGGTACGCCGGGCGCTGCCGAAGAGATCAAACCTGAAACCCTCAATTCACTTGAAAGCGCTCTTGCGGCGTTAGTCAAATAAGGACCCTTTATGTCTGAAGTAAACGAAATTCTGAAAAAAGTCACTGCCAGCATTGAAGATGCAACCAGCAAATTCAACGCGAAAGCAGAAGAGGCACTGACCGAAGCGAAAAAGAATGGTCAGCTCTCAGCTCAGACCAAAGATGTTGTAGATAAAATGGCGACAGAGCTCAATGCTCTTAAGGAAGCTGAAAAAACCCTTAAGGCCAGCCTTGGTGAGCTGGAACAGCATGTTGCCCAAATGCCATTGAACAACGCTGCTAAAGTTACCGAAACTGTTGGACAGGTGGTGATTAATAGCGAGGCGTTGAAGGCCTTTGCCGCGAGCGTTGAAGGCAATAAGCGCGTAAGCGTCCCAGTTCACGCGGCCTTGCTTTCTACAGATGTTGCAGATGGCGTGGTTGAACCACAGCGACTGCCTGGCATCGACACTGCACCAAAACAGCGTCTCTTCATTCGTGATCTGATTGCGCCTGGCCGCACATCTTCACCGGCTATTTTCTGGGTGCAGCAAACGGGCTTTACCAATGCAGCGAAAGTCGTTGCAGAGGGGACTGCCAAACCTTACAGCGATATTGAATTCGCAACTAAAATCACGCCGGTGACAACCATCGCGCACATGTTTAAGGCATCCAAGCAGATCCTTGACGATTTCGCTCAACTCCAGTCTACGGTTGACGCTGAGATGCGTTACGGCCTGAAATATGTTGAGGAACAGGAAATCTTGTTCGGCGACGGTACTGGTGTGCACCTGCACGGCATCGTTCCTCAGGCCTCAGCATTCGACCCGGCATTTTCTGTTGAGAGCCAGAACGGGATTGATGATCTGCGCCTGGCAATGCTTCAGGCTCAACTGGCTCGTTTCCCTGCATCTGGCCACGTTCTGCACTTCATCGACTGGGCGAAAATTGAGCTCACGAAAGACAGTCTGGGCCGCTATATCCTGGCTAACCCGGCATCTCTGACTGGCCCTACGCTTTGGGGGCTTCCGGTGGTAGCTACTGAGGCAGCAGCTTTCCAGGGCAAATTCCTGACAGGCGCATTCAATGCCGCAGCTCAACTGTTCGATCGTGAAGATGCCAACGTGGTTATCTCCACCGAAAACGCCGACGACTTCGAGAAAAACATGATCTCCATTCGCTGCGAAGAACGTCTGGCGCTGGCCGTGAAACGTCCTGAGGCGTTCGTTTACGGTTCATTCAGCACCGGCGCGGGTAGCTGATAACTATTGCGGCCTTCGGGCCGCTTTTTTTCGGGGCAAATAAATGCTTGATCAGAATGTGGTGAAACAGCATTGCCGCATTGATACCGACTTTACGGGTGATGATGCTCTGCTGGAGATTTACACAGGTGCGGCGGCCCGGTACGTCCAGACATGGACACGGCGAACGCTCTATGAAAAGGAAAGCAGCCCTGGCTACGCTGACGACCCGGACCCGATACTGCTCAATGATGATGTCAAGGCAGCCATGCTACTGCTTATCGGTCACTGGTATGCAAACCGGGAAGCGGTAAACATCGGAAACATTACGACAGAAATTCCTTTCGCCGTAGAAGCACTTTTGCAGCCCTATCGGATTTATGGATTGTAGGGGGTGTTATGCAGGCCGGAAGACTGAGAGACAGGATCACAATACAGAATATTACTACGGAAAGGGATGATTCCGGTCAGCCAGTTGAATCCTGGCATGACGGCGCAGAAACCTGGGCAGAAGTAAAGGGCATCAGTGGGCGTGAACTGGTAGCCGCTGGCGCTGAAACCGCAGTCGCTACTATCAGGGTATGGACACGATTTCGTAACGATATAACTGCTGCGTCCAGACTCAGGGTTATGACTGGCCCGTTAAAGGGTGCCATTTTGAATATCATTGGTCCGCCAATCCCTGATTCTCGTGGTATTCAGCTCGAAATTCTTTGTAAGCAGGGGATCGAAAAATGATTGAGACGAGCCTCGATTTTTCCGGCCTGAATGACATCGCAAAGGATCTGGAGGCGCTTAGCCGCGCTGAAAACAATAAGGTTCTGCGTGAAGCCACGCGCGCCGGCTCGGAAGTGCTTAAGGAGGAAGTGATCGCACGTGCACCGGTACGCACCGGAAAACTGAAAAAAAACGTGGTGGTGGTGACCCAAAAAAGCCGCCGCCGCGGGGAAATTTCTTCCGGCGTCCATATTCGTGGCGTTAACCCGCGCACCGGCAACAGCGATAACACGATGAAGGCGAATAACCCGAGAAACGCCTTTTACTGGCGATTCGTTGAGCTGGGCACCGCGAACATGCCTGCACATCCGTTTGTGCGACCCGCTTACGATACTCGCGAGGAAGAGGCCGCCAGCGTCGCCATTGCCAGGATGAATCAGGCTATTGATGAGGTATTGAGCAAGTGAATGAAGATAATATCTACGCCTTGCTTTCTTCCCTGGCAGAAGGACGGGTATACCCCTATGTTGCGCCATTAGGTAGTGACGGGAAACCGTCTGTCTCTCCACCCTGGATTATCTTTTCCATCGTCGATGATGTTTCCGCTGACGTGCTGTGTGGCCAGGCAGAGAGCAGGGTTTCCGTTCAGGTCGATGTGTATTCCACAACGATCACTGAATCACGATCCCTGAGAGATTTGGTGCTCGCTTCGCTTGAGCCGTTAACCCCTACAGAGGTGGTAAAAATCCCCGGGTACGAGCCAGATTATCGGCTCTACCGTGCCACCCTGGATTTTAAAGTTACCCCCTGACAATTAATTCACCCACGAACCCGCCTGATGGCGGGTTTTCTTTTTCCAGGAGACAGATATGTCTGCACTTTATGAAAAATCGCAGCTGACGAAGATCCTTATTTCCTCCCTGCCAGCCACCAAAGAAACGATGGATTCCGCAACCTTCCTCGATCTGAGTTGCACCATCAAAGAAATTCAGTTCACCGGTGGTCAGAAGCAGGATATCGACGTAACAACACTTTGCTCTACCGAGCAGGAGAACATCAACGGCCTGCCTTCTCCGTCAGAAATCTCTCTGTCCGGCAACTTCTACAAGAATCCGGCGCAGGACGCCTTGCGTGATGCGTATGACAACGATACGACCTACGCTTTCCAGGTCATTTTCCCGTCCGGCAAGGGCTTTAAGTTCCTGGCTGAAATCCGCCAGCACACCTGGTCTTCCGGTACCAACGGCGTAGTGGCGGCAACGTTCTCCCTGCGCCTGAAAGGTAAGCCTGAAAACATCGAGTCTGGCTCCTGAGAGGTCGCATGAAGAATATTAAAAATCTCGCCCTGGCTAAGATGTCGGGTTTTCGTCATAAGACGGTCGCCGTTCCTGAGTGGGAAGGCGTCAAAGTGGTTCTGCGTGAGCCGTCTGGTGAAGCCTGGCTGCGCTGGCAGGAAGTGGTTAAAGCGGGTGCTGATGATGAAAATGTGTCGGTATCGGAAAAGGCACACCGTAATCTTTGCGCTGACGTGGTGCTCTTCATTGACGTTCTGTGTGACACCGATAAGCAACCGGTATTCAGCGTAGACGAAGAAGAGCAGGTGCGTGAAATCTACGGCCCCGTCCATTCACGCCTGCTCAAACAGGCGCTTGACCTGATCAACAACGCGGACGAAGCGCGGGAAAAGTCTCAACCCCCGGAGTAAAGTTTCTGATGTCGCTTGCGCTCCGGATGGGGCGCACGCTCTCAGAGCTTCGGCAGAATATGACGGCAAGCGAGCTTCTGATGTGGATTGAGTACGACAGGCAAAGTCCGGTTGGCGATATCCGTGGCGACATTCAGGCCGCCCAGCTCGTCTCTGCCATCTACGGCTCACAGGGGGCAAAAGTACCGCTGGACGATGCGATCCTGCGATGGGGTGGCGATGAGCAATCAGAACCGAAGGACCCGTTTGCAGGGCTTGAGGCTGCTTTATCAAACGCAGCGGCAACTAATTAAATGCTAAAGTCAAAAAATAGAATTTCGAATTTCCTTTGCTCACGTTTATGTATTTTAATAACCTCCTTACTTCTGGAGGTGTGAAAATGAAAAAGGTAGTTGGTATTTTATTAGTTATGTTCGCAGTTACTGGATGTAAATCTTTAGACTCAGTTAGGGCTACAAAGCCTGTAAACATTGGGGAATCTGATAAGAGCGTTAACTCATTCTCATCTTGTGTCTCTGGGAAGTGGGCTGGAAATGGAACACCAGTAACTTCCTTGCCGCTTGAAAATGGCATAAGCATACTCGTCCCTCAGGCAATGGGGGGTTATGACGTAGTTCTTGACGTAACAGAAAATAATGGGAAAACAAGTTACGTGCTCTACGAAAGAGTGCCCTCAATGACATCCGACTCATATGAGAAAACGGTATTATCTTGTAGATAAGAAAACATAGATAAAACAGACCCGCTCCGGCGGGTTTTTTTTCGCCTGGAGAAATGTGATGGCAACATTACGTGAATTGATTATTAAAATTTCCGCTAACTCGCAATCATTCCAGACGGAAATTTCCCGCGCCTCACGAATGGGGCAGGATTATTACCGCACTATGCAGAATGGTGGTCGGCAGGCCGCTGCTGCTGCCAGAGAGAGCGAAAGGGCGCTCTCTGATTTGACTGCCGGATTTGCATCTGCTGGAAGGGCTGCCGCCGCAGCTACGGCAGCTTTTGCAACGGGTAAAATTGTGCAGATTGCTGATGAGTGGAACTCCGTAAACGCTCGCCTTAAACAGGCATCATCTTCTGCTGATGATTTTGCCGCTTCACAGCGTCAGTTAATGGAAATCAGCCAAAGAACCGGCACGGCATTTTCAGATAACGCAAACCTTTTTTCCCGCGCAGCAGCCTCAATGCGCGAGTACGGTTATAGCTCTGACGAAGTTCTGAAAATTACAGAAGCTGTCTCTACCGGCCTCAAACTTTCTGGGGCTAACACCCAGGAAGCGAGTTCTGTTATCACTCAATTCAGCCAGGCGCTCGCACAAGGCGTTCTTCGTGGTGAAGAATTTAATGCCGTTAACGAAGCCGGTGATCGGGTAATCCGCGCTCTGGCTGCGGGAATGGGTGTAGCCCGTAAAGACCTCAAGAGCATGGCTGACCAGGGACAGCTTACGATCGATAAGGTTGTCCCAGCTTTAATGAGCCAGTTAGGAGCATTGCAGGGCGAATTTGCCAGCATGCCACAAACGGTTTCTGGATCCCTTCAAAAAGTAACTAACTCATTCATGGCCTGGGTGGGCGGTGTAAACCAGGCAACCGGTGCTACTGATGCGTTGTCTGGCGGATTGGATAATGTTGCCCAGACGCTTGATTCTTTTACTTCATCAGCAGTGAGCGGCGCGCTGAATGACGTTGCTGACAACATGTCAACAATTACAACAGTCGCTGGGGCGCTTGTTGGTGTTGGGTTGGCAAGATACCTCAGCGGAGTTGTAACCAGCGCCACTAGCGCAACAGGTGCGCTAATTTCAGCTGCGAAATCAGAGGTTGCCCTTGCTGTCGCTCAGGACAAAGCGGCTCAGTCTGCTGTAGCAGCTTCCAGGGCTGAAGTTTACCGTGCTCAGCAAGCGGTTCAGAGATCGCGAAGCGCAGATGTTCAGGCCGCTCAGCAAGAAAAAATTGCGGCAGCGGAAGCAAAAGTCACAGCAGCTCAAGCCAGACTAACTACTGCTCTTGCAAGTGGCTCCGCCACAGAAAAAGTCAGGGCCAGAACTGCGCTTGAGCGTGCGCAGGCAGGGCTGGTGGCTGCAAAAAATGCCGACGCCCAGGCTCTTGCTGAAAGACGACTGGCTTCTGCGGAGGCAGCCAGAGACAGGAATCTGGCAAATCGCGTCTCAACCCAGCGAAATCTCAACAATGTAACATCAGTTGGTACTCGCCTGATGAGTGGTGCACTTGGTCTCATCGGCGGAATACCGGGTTTGGTCATGTTGGGTGCTGGTGCCTGGTATGCGGTTTATCAAAATCAGGAGCAGGCCCGTCGTTCGGCGCAGGAATACGCCACCACAATTGATGAAGTGAGTAAAAAGTCGAAGGCAATGTCTTTGCCTGAAGCTTCAGACAATGCTGAGAAAACGCGCGCAGCATTGAATGAGCAGAACAGGCTGATAGATGAACAAAAGAGCAAGATAGAAAATCTGAAAGAGCAGATAGCTGGTTATCAGTCAGTGATCAGTAATCCCGGTCCAACGACCAGCGGTGGTTTCATGATTAACCACCTGACATCTTTGGATACCGTGACCCGTGGACTGGCTACAGCCACTGAAAAGTTATCTGTTGAGCAGGAAAGGCTTGCCCAGATGCAGGAGAAATCTGCCTCTATCCAACAGGTTCTTGAAGGTCTTGAGCATCGGCGTGTGACGCTAATTCGGGAGGAGGCAGCGAATCAGAACCGGGCTTATCAATCACTTCTGTTGATGAATGGGCAGCACGATGAACTTAATCGATTACTCGGCCTGGGTAACCAACTCCTTATGGCGCGTCAGGGACTGGCTAACGTCCCGCTCAGACTTCCGCAGGCAGACCTCGACAAAAAGCAAACTGATGCCCTCGAAAAGAGTCGCCGGGATCTGGAGTTGTCACGCCTGAAGGGTGAGGCCAAAGAGCGCCTGCGTCTGAGTTATGCAGCCGATGACCTGGGGTTAACCAGTGATCCGCAATTCCAGACAGGCCGTCAGGAGTTGATTAATAACGGTCTTGCTGAATGGCGGAATAATGAGGCCAACAAACCTAAGGCGAAGGGTGGTAAAACCGAAGGAGAGAAAACCGAGGATGTGTATAAGCGCCTTATCAAGCAGCAAAAAGAGCAGATTGCTCTTCAAGGCCAGAATACTGAACTGGCGAAGGTTAAATACCAGGTCAGCCAGGGCGAACTTGCTTCTCTGACAGAAGCCCAGAAAAAGACGGTATTGCAGAATGCTGCGCTGATTGACCAGGTTAAATTACGTGAGCAACTGCGAAATTACGAAGCCAACCTTGCTGACAGTAACGCCAGCGCCCGCGCAGCCAATGAAGCGCAACTGCTGGGCTACGGGCAGGGAACCAGGTTCCGTGAAAGACTTCAGGAGCAGTTCAATCTGCGTAAGGAGTTTGAGCAGAAGAATACCGATCTTCTCCGCCAGCGTCAGGCTGGTGAAATCGACGAGACGTTCTATCAGCAGGGGCTGGCACTTAATAAGCGCTACCTCGAAGAGCGCCTGCGCGACCAGGAGGGATATTACGCAGCTTCTGATGCGCAGCGTGACGACTGGATGACGGGACTGTCTGAGGGTTATGCGAACTGGGTGGACGAAGCTACTGACTATTCTTCCATGGCCGCTGACGGCATGAAGCAGGCCATGGGTGGCGCGGTCACCACGATCACCGACATGCTCAATGTCAACGTTGACAGCTGGAAGGACTGGGGCGTGAGCGTACTGAAGATCATCCAGAACGTTCTGGTGAACATGGCTGTTGCTAATGGCGTCAGCTCAATTGGATCACTGTTCAGTTTTGGTGCCTCGTCAGCCGCAACCGCCAGCAGCGGTACCGCTATTCAGAATGCTGGCGCGAACTTCACATTTAATGCGAAGGGTAATGTTTACGACTCTCCGTCCCTGAGCGCTTACAGCAATGGCGTTTTTCAGACGCCTCAGCTGTTTGCTTTTGCTAAAGGCGCAGGGATTTTCGGCGAGGCAGGTCCTGAAGCCATTATGCCCCTCACGCGGGCACCTAATGGTGATCTTGCCGTTCGCGCAGTGGGGATGCCGCAGGTCTCTGGCGGCGTGCCTTCAGTTAACTTCGGCGATATCAATATTCAGGGCGGATCTCCACAGGCGTCCAGTCAGGGTACTGCCGGCGCCGCTGGCAGACAACTGAAAGATGCCATCACTGGCGCCATTAACGAACAGGCCAGCATGCCGGGCTCGCCTCTGTGGCGATTAATCAAGGGAGTTTAACCATGGCAGTCGAAACCTTCAGCTGGTGCCCAAAGGTTGCCTCTCAGGTTGATACAAGTTTTCGTACCCGAAAGGCGCAGTTTGGCGATGGCTATACACAGGTGGCCGGGGACGGCATCAACCCGGTAACACCTCAGTGGAGCGTGAGCTTTACCGGCGACGAGGCTTACATTCAGGCCATTAAAAACTTTCTGAACAGACATACAGGGTGGAAGTCATTTATCTGGAAGCCGCCGCTTGAGCCTTCAGGTTTATGGCGCGCGGAATCCTTCCAGATATCTACCCACGGCAACAAAAAATACACCCTCAGCAGCACATTCATACAGGCATACCATCCATGAGTATTTCATCTGATGTCCAGAAACTGGAACCGGGTAAGCGCGTCCGCCTGATCGAGGTGGACGGCTCAGCGTTCGGTGCGGGTATTCTTCGCTTTCACAACGAGACAATCCCCCATACCGAGGCGGAAATCATCGCCGCAGGCGGCGACGAGTCAAAACTTGAGCCGAGGTCGGTGTGGTGGCAGGGGCAGGAGTATGGCGCGTGGCCGTATGAACTGACCGGCATATCTGTCAGCAGTGACGGCCAGAGTTCACGGCCGTCTCTCACCGTTGCAAACATCAGCGGCACGATTGGCGCGCTGTGCCGAAGATTTCAGGGGATGGCTAAAGCAAAGGTGATCATCCATGACACCTTCGCCCACTATCTGGACGTAAGAAATTTTCCTGACGGGAACCCGACTGCGAATCCCAACGAGGAGCGCAAACAGGTTTATTACATCGACCGTAAATCAGGATCAGACGATGAAACCGTAGGGTTTGAGCTTTCCAGTCCAGCCGATCTGCGCGGGCAACTCATTCCGACCCGGCAAATTCAGCCAATGTGCACGTGGTGCATGCGGGGCTGGTACAAAACCGGGAATGGCTGCACCTACGCCGGGCAAAACGGCTGGTTCGATAAAGACGGCAACCGGGTGGATGATCCTTCACAGGATGTTTGCTCCGGACTGCTGTCAACGGGCTGCAAACCTCGTTTCGGAGAGAATGAGCAGCTGGATTATGGCGGGTTCCCCGGGGCTTCACTTCTGAGAGGATAATCATGCGCGACAAAACAGTTAGCGCCATTCTGGCGCATGCCGCCGCATCCTTCCCCGAGGAGTGCTGTGGCGTGGTTATTCAGAAGGGGCGGGTGGAGAAATACATCCCCTGCAAAAATAATGCTGAGTCGCCGACTGAGCAATTTGAACTCAATCATGAGGATTATGCGGCCGCCGAAGAGCAGGGAACTGTGGTGGCGATCGTCCACAGTCACCCCGGCGACGGGGCAACAACCCAACCGAGCGAGCTCGACATGCTGATGTGTGATGCCACGGAACTGCCGTGGATTATTGCATCGTGGCCGGAGGGCGACATTCGCACCGTCATGCCTCGCGGAGACCGACCCCTCACAGGGCGCCAGTTTGTTCTCGGATATGCAGACTGCTGGTCTCTCATCATGGACTATTTCCGCATCGAACACGGCATTGAACTGCCCAACTACAGCGTAGATCGCCACTGGTGGGAGCAGGGTGAAAACCTCTATATGGACAACTGGCAGGAATGCGGTTTTCGTGAGTACGACGGTCCCGCTCAGCCAGGTGACATGGTTATCATGCAGGTTCAGTCCACCGTCCCGAACCATGCCGGGATTTTGCTTGATGGCAACATGCTACTGCATCACATGTATGGCCAGCTAAGCCAGCGTATTCCCTACGGTGGCTATTACCGTGACCGTACCATCAAAATTCTGCGTTATAAGGATTTGATGTAATGGAAAGAAAAACCGT
Organism: Enterobacter cloacae complex sp. ECL72; assembly: GCF_019056635.1. Classification (NCBI taxonomy): domain Bacteria; kingdom Pseudomonadati; phylum Pseudomonadota; class Gammaproteobacteria; order Enterobacterales; family Enterobacteriaceae; genus Enterobacter; species Enterobacter cloacae complex sp. ECL72. Next base: position 1,399,859 of record NZ_CP077659.1, read on the forward strand.
TATCAAACTCAGCGGCTCAATGGCTCAGCGATTTGGCAGGACACATCACCGCGCACTAACATCGGCCAGCGAAGTGTTCAGGGCGCTTTCTAACACCATTGACGGCTTTGATGCTTATCTGCGCGAGACCAGAGCGAAAGGGCTGGACTTTGTCATCTTCCGAAACCAAATAAACATAGGCAAGGAAGAGTTTGATCTTCTTGGGCCTGGCGATGAGCTCCGAATTATCCCTGTCATACGCGGTAGTAAAAGGGCGGGCCTCTTTCAAATTGTCACTGCCGCCGCAATTGCGGCCTTCACCTGGTGGAACCCAATAGGATGGGCAGCAAGCACACAAATGGCACTATATGCCGCAGCTGGTTCTATGGCCGTTGGCGGTGTAGTGCAGATGCTCTCTCCTCAGGTTTCAGGTCTGCGAATGCGCCAGGAACCTGATAACAAACCCTCCTATGCGTTTGGTGGTCCCGTTAACACGACAGCATCTGGCAATCCCGTCCCCCTGCTTTATGGGCAGCGGGAAATTGGCGGCGCAATTATATCCGCCGGGGTTTATGCAGAAGATCAGCAATAAACCAAAACACGTACTGCATGCCACCTGACGGTGGCTTTTTTATGGACGCGATATGACGACGACAATCATCAAAGGCCGCGGTAAAGGTGGCAGCAACCAGACCCGAACGCCCGTTGAAGCACCGGACAGCATTCAGTCCATTGCAAGGGCAAAGGTGCTGATTGCTCTTGGGGAGGGTGAGTTCGCCGGCGGGCTTGACGGTAAAAATATTTTTCTTGGTGACTCATCTTCATACACGCCTCTTCAGAACGCCGACGGAAGTTATAACTTCAATAATGTGAAATATGAGTTCCGTTCCGGTACTCAGGACCAGGACTACATTCAGGGCTTCCCTGGCATTGAAAACGAACTTCAGGTTTCATATGAGCTGAAACAGGCTGTGCCGTACGTGCGCGCGGTATCCAACACGCAGCTCTCTGCGCTGCGAATTCGCCTGGGATGGCCAACTCTTTTACTCCAGAAAAACAACGGCGACAAAGTCGGCACCCGCGTCGAGTATGCTATCGATCTGTCGGTCGATGGCGGGCCGTATGAAACGGTGGTTAACGGTGCTGTTGATGACAAAACCACGTCGCTTTATGAGCGCAGTCACCGCGTCAATCTTCCGAAAGCCTCGACTGGATGGCAGTTGCGGGTTCGCAGAATCACGCCGGATTCCACGAGCGTGAATATCGTCGACACCATGCGCGTTGTGGCCGTTACTGAAATTATTGACGCCAAACTTCGCTACGTTAACACAGCGCTGCTGTATGTAGAGTTTGACGCAAAGCAGTTCCCTAATGGCATTCCTCAGGTTGTGTGCAATCCGAAAGGGCGAATCATCCGTGTACCTGATACTTATGATCCCGAAACCCGCACTTACTCTGGTACATGGGAGGGCGTATTTAAATGGGCATGGACGGATAACCCTGCCTGGATTTATTACGACATCATTCTGAACGAGCGCTTCGGGCTGGGTCAAAGAATCGATGCGACTCAGATAGACAAATGGGAACTTTATCGCATCGCCCAGTATTGCGATCAGCAGGTACCAGACGGCAAGGGCGGAAGCGGGACGGAGCCTCGTTTTCGTTGCAACGTTTATATTCAGGACCGTAATGACGCCTGGACTGTACTTCGTGATCTGGCGGGTATATTTCGCGGCATGACGTACTGGGGCGACAATAAGATGTATGTCCTGGCTGATATGCCACGGGATGTGTGGCACATCTATAACCACGCCAGCGTTGTTGAAGGAAAATTTACCTTTGCGGATCCGAGTGAAACCACCCGAAACACTGCCGCGCTGGTGAACTGGTCAGACCCAGCCAATCACTATAAAGACACGCCTGAGCCTGTTTACGATAACGATCTGGCCATGCGCTTCGATTATCGTCAGCTCGAAATGACTGCGATCGGCTGCACCAGGCAGTCAGAGGCAAACCGGCGGGGGCGCTGGGCGCTGCTCACTAACGGTATCGGCGAGGTGGTGACCTTCAGCACGGGCATGGACGTTCCCCCCGTTGGTGAGGTGATCGGCGTGGCAGCTAACGAGCTGGCCGGAAGAACTATCGGTGGCAGGGTAAGTGCGGTTAACGGCCGCAACATAACCCTCGATCGCGCCGCTGATGTGAAGGCCGGGAACCGGCTGTTTTTGAATCTTCCGTCAGGCACAGCTCAGGCCAGAACCGTCCAGGCCGTTAACGGAAACACAGTCACTGTCACCACACCCTACAGCGAAACGCCGGAGGCTGAATGTAACTGGGGTGTGGACTCTGACGATCTGTTTATAGCGCTTTTCCGTGTTACGGGAACGCGGGACAACAACGACGGTACTTTCGAGGTCACCGGGACGACTTACAACCCAGATATCTATTCCGCTGTTGATACCGGCGCAAGACTGGACGAGCGGCCAGTCAGTGTCATTCCACCGGGGGTTCAGGCTCCCCCAGGAAATATTGTCGTAGACAGTTACTCTACGGTTAACCAGAACATTGCGATTACCACTATGCGCGTTGCCTGGGATTCTGTTCAGGGTGCAGTTGCGTACGAGGCGGAATGGCGGCGTGACAGCGGCAACTGGATTAGTGTGCCCCGAACGTCTTCTCTCGGCTTTGAAGTGCAGGGTATCTACTCGGGTCGCTACCTGGTCCGTGTCAGGGCGGTGAACGCCAGCGACGTTTCATCAGTATGGGCGACATCATCAGAAGTAAATCTTACGGGTAAAGTGGGCAATCCGCCGAAACCGGTCGGCTTCATCGCTTCTGATAATGTGGTTTTCGGTATCGAGCTGAGCTGGGGATTCCCGGCGAACACCGACGACACGCTGAAGACGGAAATTCAGTATAGCCTGACCGGGACGGAAGACGATGCGATGCTGCTGGCCGATGTGCCTTACCCGCAGCGCAAATATCAGCAGATGGGCCTTAAGGCTGGGCAGATTTTCTGGTACCGCGCGCAGCTGGTGGACCGCAGCGGCAACGAATCAGGTTACACAGAATGGGTGCGCGGGCAGGCCAGCATCGATGTATCCGATATCACCGATGCAATCCTGGAGGACATGAAAGGCTCCGATACGTTCAAAGACTTGATCGAGAACGCGGTGGACAGCAGCGGAAAACTGGCAGAACTGGCTGATGCAATCAAAGAGAACGCAGACGGCCTTGCTGCTGCGGTTGGCTCGAACAAGCAGACCGCTGAAGCAATCATCGGAAACGCGCTGGCTATTGCCGATGTTGTCGTGCGCCAGACAGCCCAACAGGGCGCTAACTCTGCGACTTTCGAACAGCTCCGGGAGGTGATCGCTACTGAGACGGAGGCACGCGTAACGGATGTTACCCGTCTTGAGGCAAAAACAGCGCAGAACGTAGCGGGAATTACCGAGGTAAGGCAGGCTCTGTCAGATGAAGCTCAGGCAAGGGCTACTGCTGTTGATCAGCTCACTGCGAGTACTCAGGTCATTTCTGATAAAGCTGATTCGGCTTCGAGTAAAGCTGATGCTGCATCAGGTAAGGCAGATGCAGCTGAACAAGCCAGCTCACAAAACACTGCTGATATCACCACGTTGCGACAGGTTGTCACCGACACGACTTCATCAATGGCATCCCGCCTGGAGGAGCTGGGAGCAAGAACCGATACTGCCAGCGGCGGCATCCAGAATAACGCTATCGCGCTAATAACGAGTACGCTGGCGCAGGTTGATCAGCAGGTGAGACTCAGCGCGCAGTACGGTGACAGCAAGGCCGGCATCGATCGTATTGATAACGTCATGGCAAGCGACAGGGAGGCAACGGCGCGTTCGCTGCTGAGTTTGCAGACTGACGTGAACGGCAACAAGGCATCCATCAACAGCCTGAACCAGACGTTCTCCGATTACCAGCAGGCCACGGCCACGCAGATAAACGGCATTACGGCGACCATCAACGGGCATACGTCAGCCATTACTACTAACGCTCAGGCCATCGCGAACGTTAACGGGGACCTGAAGGCGATGTACAGTATCAAGGTCGGGTTATCCAGCAATGGTCAGTATTACGCGGCAGGGATGGGGATCGGCGTGGAGAATACGCCGTCCGGCATGCAGTCGCAGGTTATCTTCCTGGCTGACCGCTTCGCCGTTACTCACCAGGCAGGAGCGACCGTTACGCTTCCGTTCGTTATCCAGAACGGGCAGACCATAATCCGGGACACGGTCATTGGAGACGGGACGATTGGAAACGCCAAGATCGGCAGCTATATCCAATCTTCAACCTGGGACGGCACCGGGAACGTTGGCTGGCACATCAACAAATCTGGCTACGCGACGTTTAACAACGTGACCGTTCGCGGCTCGATTTACGCCACAAACGGTAATTTTTCTTTCAATGGCTCCGGCAATACAACGGTGATTAATGGTAATGGCGTAACCATTAATATTCCGGGTGGCGGCCGCATCGTACTGGGGACGTGGACATAAAATGCCGACAGGACTACTGATAGAACTAAATGACGGCGGAAAGCGCATGGAGATAACTGCGGGCCTGCGATGCCCGTCATTTGGGGCCAACTTTGACAGTGGCTACCAGAAAGCCAAGTACGCTGATGTTGCCGGTTATGTTTCCGGGGCGCAGGTGCTGTTTATCCCTCACGCGACGGCTTACCTTGATTCAGGGCTGCTTCATAAAATGAACTCGGTCACCATATCCGGTGGCCGCGTGACGCAGAACTCCACGATGAAGGATGTAAGTATCAGTGAGCGTGAGAGTACGTACACGTTCCCCGGAAGCATCTGGCAGATTTTTCCTCCTGGCCAGCGTAAAGGAGAAGGCCTGCTTATTGATGACAGTACTGACTTCCTGGCGATTACCAATGCCACGCAGTCAGGGCAGTGTATCTGGAAGGGTTCCGTCAATGTTCCCACTGGCGGCTGGGCTGTTCCCACAATAGCGGGATACGACAAGTCCAAATATATCGTCTTTGGGCGCTGCAATAGCGGTAACACAGTCGATTTCGATGGCAACACGGTCAGGTTCTTCAGCCCTCCATCCACCAACGATGACGCTCCGACAACCGGCACGATAGATATTGTCATATTCGCCAGTGGTGTGGCGCCGCAGCCGGGCACGGGGCTAAACATCCTCAATGCAGCCGGGGCTTGCACGTTTTCGACTACAAAGCGGCCTTTCGTTTACCTCAATCAACTCTGGACGCCTTCGAAAAATGCCGTGAGCATCGGCAGCGGCTATGTTCCGCTGGGCAGATTCGGGCTGATGGCCCATGAAGTAAATGGCATGTATGTGTATCGAATGTTTGGAATAAAAATACAGAACGGCAGTGCTTCAGTTCAGGGTGGGAAATATCTTGGGCGCGAGCGGTATGCAATTTTTGGTAATGACACGGTAACGCCACTGAACCTTCCCGTTCTACCCGATATGTACGTCTGAATAAACTGTCTTTTTAATCAACCTCGCTCCGGCGGGGTTTTTTATTGCCTGGAGAAAACATGATTTATAGTACTGGCACTATCGCCATCAGCGGAAACACCCTTACAGGTACCGGCACAAACTTCACTGCTGCTGGTTCTCTTATTCGTAACGGCTGTACCGTTTTTGCAATGACCAGCCCTGTGCAGGTATTTCAGATTACCACCATCGGCAGCGCAACAAGTCTCACCGTAACGCCAGCAGCTAACCCAACTGTTCCCGCTGGAACCCGATTTGCCATTCTTCTGAGTGACAGTCTGAGCGTGGATGGGCTGGCGCAGGATATCGCTGAAACCTTCACGATGTACCAGCGCTACATGAGCGGGTTCGCTGATGTGATGAACGGTACTACAGACGTCACTATCACGATTAACGGTGTGGCCGTTACCGTGCCGGGCCAGAAATCACTGGCGAAGAAAGGGGCTAACAGCGATATAACCAGCCTAAGCGGCCTGACTACCGCACTCAGTATCAGTCAGGGCGGAACAGGTGCAAAGAATGCTGCTGACGCCCGCACAAACCTCGGTTTGGGAGATGCGGCCACAAGGGGAGTCACGAGCGATAAGATCGCCCCTAATGCGGGGGGCGGCACCGTTCCAACTCTGGGAGCTCTCGGATTTGGGAACGCACGACATATAGAGAATTTTTCTGACACTACTATTCTTGGCTTTGGGCGGTTTACCACAAGCACAGCAAACTCTCCTGGCGGCAATGGTGTTGGTCTCCAGCTCCAGTGGGATGGGTATCCAAACACAACTTGGTTCGTATGGGACTTAGCAGGGCAGGCGTGGATACAGCAAGGGCATGTGCAGGGCGGGCAATATCGGTGGTATAAAGTGTACACCGCAGCAAACACCACTGTTTCATCTGACGGTACTCTTAAAGCTGCTTCCCCAGTAGTCAAGCTGTTTGCAGACGGTTCGTTTGAAACTAATGGCGAATCAGAAGGCTGTAGCGTAACTCGTATGAAAGCCGGAGAGTATCTGATCGAGGGATGCATGGGCATGAACTCGGATGCGGCGTGGTGCGGCATTGATGGCGGGTTCGATATCCCTAAAGATCGCAATGGGCAGGCCCTAATCTGGCTGGACTATGAGGTTAATGCCGACGGATCTGTGCTGATAAAAACTTATCACCGGGAATACCCGACAGCACCGATATTTGCGAGGAACTCACGGGAAGGTTTAGTGGATGGAGACCCGGTCGACATTCCGGCCGATCAGTATGTTAGCGTTCGTGTAGAGATGCCACAAAACAGTATCTGGAATCAGCGTGGCGCTATTTCTGACGCTCCTCTAGAACTGACAGAGCAGCCTATGGACATTCAGCCTTAGAAATTGATAGGCGAACCCAAATTGATCTGCATTCCATTTGAAACTACTGTATACAAAAACAGTAATAAAGGGAGTGCAGATTATGCCCCGAATTTCAGATATTCAGGCCGCCTTTATTGCGGCCATAGAGCTTAACCCAAAGGGCTACCGCTACCTGAGAACAGACAGCTTTATAGAAAAGTTGCGTGGTTTTAACTGGCACTTCACCCGAGCCGACGCCAATGCATGGATAGAGCGCAATCAGCCAGGCTTCGCTGACAAGACGACAGACGGTAGCGATAACCGGTACTGGATCCTGAGAAACATGGGGAGGGTCCTCTGATGGGATTTGCATCACCTGCTACCGATTACGTCGAACGCCAACTTTCTCCATCCGTTCTGTGCAACATAGGGGCCGAAAGCAGGGTGCTTGAAACAGATGTTGGGTTTGCAGTCATTGAGCCAGCCACGAAAAAAAGGCCAGGAGATGTATTGTTAATTTTGTGCGACGGCCACACGCAGTTTGCAAAACTGATGGGTAAGTCATTGATCACGGATGATGGCGAGGCAATAGAAGGAACCGCTCTGGAAGAGGTGGAAGTGTTGGGCAGAGTGACGTTCTTCATCAATCGTGCATTAGATGATGATTGCCCTGCAATATAGATAAAGTTCCCCATGCTTCACTGACGAATAACCAGCCATAAGCGGCTGGTTTTTTTGTGTGGTTTGGTCGGAACGAGAGAATTTTAACCTCCATACCATGATGGCATCCTAAAGCTCAAAGGAAGTTTTGCATAATCACTTCTTCAAAATCGCATTCCCCAAAATAAAATTTAAGTGAATGAAAAACATGGAGAAAAATGAGGATGAAAATGCAATAAAATCAGCCAGAAAAACAAAGTTAACTGGCTGATTAATAACATTTAATTGGAGGTTGTCGCACTCTGCTTCTGGAACAGTTCCCGGAAGACCGGGTAGATGTCATCCTGGTCACGAATGTGCTGCATCGCAAAGTTATCGAACATCGCTTGCAGATGCTCATACTCACGCCACAGCGTCTGGTGGGCGCGACGGGTAATTTCAATGTAGCTGTAGTAACGCACCACCGGCAGGATCTTCTTCGCCAGAATTTCATGACACAGCGGCGAGTCATCCGCCCAGTTATCGCCATCCGATGCCTGCGCGGCGTAGATATTCCACTGCGCCGGATCGTAGCGCTCCTTCACCACCTCGTCCATCAGCTTCAGGGCGCTCGACACGATGGTGCCGCCGGTCTCCTGCGAGTAGAAGAACTCATGTTCATCCACCTCTTTCGCCTGAGTGTGATGGCGGATGTAGACCACCTCCACGTTCTTATACGTTCTGCTCAGGAACAGATAGAGCAGAATATAAAAACGCTTAGCCATATCCTTGGTGGCCTGATCCATTGAACCTGATACGTCCATCAGGCAGAACATCACCGCCTGACTGGAAGGCTCCGGCCGTTTTTCGTAGTTCTTGTAGCGCAGGTCGAACGTGTCGATAAACGGCACCCGGTCGATCTTCGCCCGCAGTTCGGCGATCTCTTTTCGCAGGCGCTCCTCTTCCAGCAGTTGCGCGGGTTCCGTGTTTTCCACCACTTTCAGGCTGGTTTCCAGCTCGCGCAGTTCGCGCCGTTTGCCTGCCGTCATCGCCGTGCGTCGCGCCAGTGAGTTTTGCAGTGAACGCACCACGCTGATGTTGGCGGGCACCCCGTTTGCGGTATAACCCGCGCGATGGGTTTTGTATTCGTTGAGCTGACGGTGCTGATTCTTTCTCAGATTCGGCAGGGCCAGATCCTCAAACAGCAGGTCGAGATATTCGTCTTTTGAAATCTGAAAGACGAACTCGTCCTGGCCTTCACCGTCCTGGCTGGCCTGCCCCTGACCGCTGCCAGAACCGCCGCCTCCGCCTTGGGGCCGCTCGATTCTGTCATTCTGGACGAAGTGGTCATTACCTGGGTGCACGCGATGGCGAAGGCCGCCACGCCCCTGATGAAACATCGGTTCGCTGATGTCATCGTTAGGGATGGAGACGGATTCGCCGCTGTCGACGTCGGTCACCGAGCGTTTGTTGATGGCCTCGGAGATCGACTGTTTAATTTGCGCTTTATAACGGCGCAAGAAGCGCTGGCGGTTCACCGTGCTCTTGTTTTTGCCGTTAAGACGCCGGTCAATAAACCAGGTCATATATCCCCCGTACTGCATTTGCCAACTTGCAGCGTCCGTAAATAACGGACATTTTGTTGGCCCGGTAAGCGCGTTACCGGGCACTTGTTTTAAGACGATTTACGCACGCGCAGATACCATTCACAGAGCAGGCGGACCTGTTTGCGGGTATAGCCTTTTTCCATCATACGGTCGACAAACTCGTCGTGCTTTTTCTGCTCGTCGGTTGAGGTTTTGGCGTTGAACGAGATGACCGGCAACAGCTCTTCCGTGTTAGAGAACATTTTCTTCTCTATAACCGTGCGCAGTTTTTCGTAGCTGGTCCAGTTCGGATTGCGGCCGTTGTTATGCGCTCTGGCGCGCAGCACGAAGTTCACAATCTCGTTTCGGAAGTCTTTCGGGTTGCTGATCCCGGCTGGTTTCTCGATTTTTTCAAGTTCCGCGTTCAGGGATTCACGGTCAAACAGCTGGCCGGTATCCGGGTCGCGATACTCCTGATCCTGGATCCAGAAGTCAGCGTAGGTGACGTACCGGTCGAAGATGTTCTGGCCGTATTCGGAATAGGATTCCAGGTAGGCGGTCTGGATCTCTTTGCCGATAAACTCGGCGTATTTCGGGATCAGGTAGCCTTTCAGGAACTCCAGGTAGCGTTCAGCCTGCTCCTGTGGGAACTGTTCACGTTCAATTTGCTGTTCCAGCACGTAGAACAGATGTACCGGGTTGGCGGCCACCTCCGCGTGGTCGAAGTTAAAGACGCGGGAGAGGATCTTAAACGCGAAACGCGTCGACAGACCGTTCATCCCTTCGTCGACCCCGGCGTAATCGCGGTATTCCTGGTACGATTTCGCTTTCGGGTCGGTATCCTTCAGGCTTTCGCCGTCATACACGCGCATTTTTGAGTAGATGCTGGAGTTTTCCGGCTCTTTCAGGCGCGACAGGATCGAGAAGCGCGACAGTGTTTCCAGCGTTCCCGGTGCGCAAGGGGCATGAACCAGCTCACTGTGGTTGAGCAGTTTTTCGTAAATCTTGATCTCCTCGGAGATCCGCAGGCAATAAGGCACTTTGACGATATACACACGGTCAAGGAACGCCTCATTGTTTTTGTTGTTACGGAAGGTCACCCATTCAGATTCGTTAGAGTGGGCAAGGATAATCCCGTTAAACGGCAGGGCGGAAATACCTTCTGTCCCGTTGTAGTTCCCCTCCTGGGTGGCGGTCAGTAGCGGATGCAGCACTTTGATCGGTGCTTTAAACATCTCGACAAATTCCATAATCCCCTGGTTGGCGCGGCACAGCGCACCGGAATAACCGTAGGCATCCGGGTCGTTTTGCGCGTGATGCTCCAGCTTACGGATATCGACTTTACCCACCAGCGCCGAGATATCCTGGTTGTTCTCGTCACCGGGTTCAGTTTTAGCGATGGCGATCTGCTCGAGGATAGACGGCCACACTTTCACGACGCGGAACTTGGTGATGTCCCCGCCAAACTCGTGCAGACGTTTTGCCGCCCACGGCGACATGATCGTACCGAGATAGCGATGCGGAATGCCAAACTCTTTTTCCAGAATTTGCGCATCCTCTTGCGGATTAAACAGGCACAGCGGATGGTCATTGACCGGGCTGCGTTCGCCGTTGGCGCTCAGCACATAGATCGGCACGCGCTGCATCAGCGCTTTCAGCCGTTCAGCCAGGGAGGATTTACCCCCACCGACAGGACCCAGCAGGTAAAGGATCTGTTTCTTCTCTTCCAGCCCCTGAGCGGCATGCTTCAGGTAGGAGACGATCTGCTCAATGGCGTCTTCCATGCCATAGAACTCTTCAAACGCCGGGTATCGGGCGACCACCCGATTCGAAAATAGACGGGAAAGCCGTGGCTCCAGGGCAGTATCAACCATGTTTGGCTCACCAATAGCCATCAATAGCCGTTCTGCCGCATTGGCATAGGCACTGCGATCTTGCCGACAAATGGTAAGAAACTCCTGCAGTGTGAACTCTTCGTCCTTGGCAGCTTCGTAGCGCTGGCGATAGTGATCGAATATATTCATGGCATGCCGTCCTTTCGTTTTTTAGCACAGGATAAGAGCCGTTCGTATGAGTAGTGGAGGCTCCCGGAAGAGAATTTTTCGCACCTCACTGCCAGAGCAGCAACCTGTGTGCCAGGTCGAAGGCTATGAACCGCAGGGTGTTCAGCAAAACCTCTTCTTAAATTAAAGCTTAGATGGCAATTGCAAAACTTGCATACGGATAAAATCTACTTTCAATGACATATCAATAACTCATCCAAAAATTTCCACTGCGGTTATAAGCGAAAAGTGGGTTTTTCATTTATCGGTCACATAAATGAAAGCGGGATGTCATCTGAAAAATGAAAAATAACGGGTTAATCAAACGGATTAGCGCGCAAAAAATTTTGGGATGTACGGGAATGGCGGTTACACTTCACCCGCTGATTATTTGACTACAGGAAAGAATGGATTGTGACCAAACTCAAACTTCTGGCATTGGGCATCCTTGCCGCTACCGCAGCGAGCACCGTACAGGCTGAGAGCCAGTGGACTGTTGGCGCGGGTGCTGGCGTGATTAACAGCCCGTACAAGCAGTATGACCGCGACGTTTATCCTGTCCCCGTTGTCACCTATGAAGGCGATAACTTCTGGTTCCGTGGGTTGGGCGGTGGCTACTATCTGTGGAACGATACGGCCGATAAGCTCTCCATCATGGCCTATTACGATCCAACGCACTTTAAACCAGGCGACAGCGACAGCAATGCGCTTCGTCAGCTGGACAAACGCAGAAGCTCACTGATGGCGGGGCTTTCTTACGTCCATAATACCGAGTATGGCTTCCTGCGCACTGCGCTGGCGGGCGATACCCTGGACAACAGCAACGGCTTCATCTGGGATCTGGCGTGGCTTTATCGCTATACCAACGGCGCAGTGACGCTGACGCCGGGTATCGGTGTGCAGTACAGCAGCGAGAATTACAACGACTACTACTATGGCGTGTCTAAAGCGGAGTCTCGCCGCAGTGGTCTGAAGAGCTACAGCGCGGATGATGGCTGGGACCCGTACCTGGAACTCACCGCCTCGTATAACTTCCTCGGTGACTGGAATGTGTACGGTACTGGCCGTTACATTCGTCTGAGCGATGAAGTGAAAGACAGCCCGATGGTCGACAAGTCCTGGTCTGGCATCTTCTCCGTGGGTGTGACCTACAAGTTCTGACCAGAACGTGATGCATTAAAACGGGGCGCTAGCGCCCCGTTTGTTTTTTTATGATGCCTGAACAATATTAGCGCTTCACAATCTTGATCGTCTGGCCTAAGCGGGACGGTTTTTCTTCGCTGGTTTTCTGCGGCGCGGTCACGCACGCGGTTTCCACGCACACGAAGGTCTTGTAACCGTCATCCGGGATATCCGCCATGCTGACGGAAAGGGCAGGGCCCGGGTTCCAGCCCACCACGTTGCTGTGGTGGTGATGAACCACATCAATACCGCGGTTCAGCGCGCTGTCGTGGATGACGCTACAGGCTTCCGGGTGCAGATACACGCGGTCGGTACGATCCGGGAAAGTCTGCACGCCGTCGTCCAGCTTGCCTTCTTTCGCGTTATCCACTTTGTCGATAAAGGTATCGCCAAGTCCGCTCACCTTAACGGCCTGAATGTCGCCTACGTTGAAATAGGTGTGCAGGGCGGACGTTGTTTCGAATTCGCCGTGCGCTTCCAGTTCAATTTCGCAGGTTTTACCCAGCTTGAAGCGGGCATACAGGGTGAACTCGTGTGGCCACAGGGCACGCGTTTCATCATTCGCCTGGAGTTCAAAGGTCAACACCGCACCGTTTTCATCTTCGTTGTGGGCTTTCAGCGTCCACTGCTGGTTACGGGCGAAACCGTGTGAGGGTAAACCCTGCTGCGCTGACGGGCCAAACCATGGCCAGCAGATCGGTACGCCGCCGCGGATCGCCGCCCCTTTTTTGAACGAGGTGGCCTCGCTCAGCCACAGGCCTTCTTCTTCACCTTCTGGTTTCCAGGAGAGCAGGTGGGCACCATTGAGCGCTACGGAGGCTTTAACGCGCGGATGATCAACGACGATGATATCAGCACCGTAGATCTGACGGCGGGAGAGCACAGGGGTAAGTTGTTCGACTACCGGAAGTGCAAAAATTTTATTAATCATTAAGCAATCCTCTGTCTAAAAACAATAAAAAAGGCGACCGAAGTCGCCTTTTAGGATCAAGCACTCATCTCAACTTATTTGGAGATGTGAGCGATCAGGTCCAGTACTTTGTTAGAGTAGCCAGTTTCGTTGTCGTACCAGGAAACCAGTTTCACGAAGTTGTCGTTCAGTGCGATACCTGCTTTAGCATCGAACACGGAAGTGCACACTTCGCCGTTGAAATCGGTAGATACAACGTCGTCTTCGGTGTAACCCAGAACGCCTTTCATTGGGCCTTCGGAAGCAGCTTTGATTGCTTTCTTAATTTCTTCATAAGAAGCAGCTTTTTCCAGACGAACGGTCAGGTCAACAACGGATACGTTAGGAGTTGGAACGCGGAACGCCATACCAGTCAGTTTGCCATTCAGTTCTGGCAGTACTTTACCTACTGCTTTAGCAGCACCGGTAGAAGATGGGATGATGTTCTGAGCCGCGCCACGGCCGCCGCGCCAGTCTTTGTGAGACGGGCCATCAACGGTTTTCTGAGTAGCGGTGGTTGCGTGAACGGTAGTCATCAGACCTTCGATGATGCCGAAGTTGTCGTTGATAACTTTAGCCAGCGGTGCCAGGCAGTTGGTGGTGCAGGATGCGTTGGAAACGATGTCCTGGCCAGCGTAAGTTTCGAAGTTTGCACCGCGAACGAACATTGGGGTGTTGTCTTTGGAAGGACCAGTCAGAACAACTTTCTTCGCACCCGCAGTGATGTGTTTACGTGCAGTTTCGTCGGTCAGGAAGATACCGGTAGCTTCAGCTACAACGTCAACACCGATTTCGTTCCATTTCAGGTTAGCTGGGTCTTTCTCAGCAGTAACGCGGATGGTTTTGCCATTAACAACCAGGTGGCCGTCTTTCACTTCAACGGTGCCGTCGAAACGACCGTGAGTTGAGTCGTACTTCAGCATGTACGCCATGTATTCAGCGTCCAGGAGATCGTTGATACCAACGATTTCGATGTCAGAACGTTTCTGAGCAGCACGGAAAACAATACGGCCGATACGGCCAAAACCGTTGATACCTACTTTGATAGTCATATATTCCACCAGCTATTTGTTAGTGAATAAAAGGTTGCCTGTAAAATTACAAAAACCTTACGCAGCGTCAAGCGGAATCGTGTCAATCATTGCGACAAATCAATCCTGTGACTAACGTTTGTGCGACTGACTCGCCTCACTTTCCCTTTGAGCTAGCAACCACATGGGGGCTGCGCCCGGAATTTTAAAGGCCTCGCAGGATTAAAATGTGAAATTGATCACAATTGCCTGACCGCCTTTTCGCGACACATAAGTTTAGAACAAAAGTGCACGCGCGGGTGTTAATGTTTTGTTAGAATCTGGGTTAAAAGATGTCTGTTTCAACAGCGAGATGTAAGCATATGTCGAACCAACGTAACCCCGACGATTTGAAAAAAAACCTTACAGAGATGCAGTTTTACGTGACGCAAAATCACGGCACAGAACCGCCGTTTTCCGGGCGTTTGCTGCACAATAAACGGGAAGGCGTCTACCACTGCCTGGTGTGTGATGCACCGCTGTTTAACTCCCAGACGAAGTACGATTCTGGCTGCGGCTGGCCGAGCTTTTACGAGCCTGTCAGCGATGATGCGATCCGCTACCTGACGGACACCTCGCACGGCATGGTGCGCACCGAAATTCGCTGCGGGAACTGTGACGCCCATCTCGGGCATGTCTTCCCGGATGGCCCGCAGCCGACGGGGGAGCGTTTCTGTGTAAATTCGGCTTCCATGAGCTTTACCGATGATGAAAACGGCGACCATACCAAGGGTTGAAAAAACGATTCAGCAAATTATTCCTTTGAAAGGGAGAGATCATGAATATTGATGACATGATTGCAGGTATGACCCCGGAGGTTTATCAGCGTCTGGTAACGGCCGTTGAGCTGGGAAAATGGCCGGACGGTGTGGCGCTCACACCTGAGCAAAAAGAGAACAGTTTGCAGCTGGTGATGCTGTGGCAGGCGCGTCACAATACCGACGCCCAGCACATGACCATCGACACTAACGGTCAGATGGTGATGAAAAGCAAGCGCGAGCTGAAAGAAGAGTTCGGCATCGCGCCGAAGCCGATTGCGACCTTCAAATAAAGCTCCCATGTAGGCCGGGTAAGCGCTAGCGCCACCCGGCACACTACATCTTAGTGCGGGATCCCAAGCGACTCCGCCAGCTGTTTCGCGAGCTGGTTTTCGTCGTCAGCACCGTACTCCCAGAACATGGCGCCAGCCAGACCTTTCTCCTTAATGTAATCCGCTTTGATCGCCACGGAGCGCGGGTTCTCATAGGAAATCGCAAACAGCGCCTTCCCGTCGGCGGATTTCACCGACAGCCACGGCACCTTCGCCTGTTCGTCCCAGTGCTCGGTAAAGCGTTTCTGCGGATCGTTCAGCAGCTTGCGGACGATATCGTTGTATTTCACATAGGTATCTTTGGTCAGATCATAGCCAAGCGATTTGAACAGGCCCAGTTCCTGCGGCCCGAAGTAGGGCTGCGTCACCGGATTGTTCTGCGCGTCCGATTTGCTCCAGTCGATACCCGGTTCAACGGCGCGCTTCGGCACGCGCCCATAGAAACCAATTCCGAGGTTCATCTGCTGCGGCTTCAGCCCGGCGGCCAGATAGTTATTCACCACAAAATCGACGCTGTACTTGTCTGCGGCAGCCACCGTTGGCCAGGCGCTGGAGTCATACAGATTCGCGTTAAAATACTGAGTACCGTACGCCATGTCGTAGGTCATCAGGTTGATGTAATCGAGCAGGGGGGGCAATGGCTTTCACATCCACCCAGCTTTTCGGACTTTCCGCATTCGCGCCCACCGCAATCGTGACCAGCTTTTTCTTACCAAACGCGTCACGCATCTCTTTTAACAGCGCGGTGAAATTATCCCGGTCGGCAGGGGTGCTCTCGACCAGTCCCCACGCGCCGTTGACCGGATATTCCCAGTCCAGGTCGATCCCGTCCAGGCCGTATTTACTGACGATCTCCTGCGCGGAGCGAATAAATACCGCGCGACTCTCTTTGGTTGCCGCTGCGCCAGAAAAACCACGCGCGCCCCAGCCGCCAACGGAAAGCAGGACTTTCAGGTTCGGGTTTTGTTTACGAAGCTGAGGAAGTAACGCCAGATCGGATGCCACCTTAGGTGATAACCAGATTTGATGCAGTTTTGCCGGATCTTTCAGCGCGGCGTTGGTTTCGTCTTTCTCGTTGTTATAGACCAGACCAAACGAGTAGTTGAGGTGGGTGATCTGGCGGACGTCGAGTTTATTAATATCGCCACCCGGTCCGGCGGTAACATCGCCACCCCCATTGAAGTAACCCACGGACATCAGGGGCGCGGCGGAAGCCAGTGACGCGCAAAGCAAGGGTAATGCTGCCAGCAAGGGCAAACGTTTCATATAATTTCCTCTTTGACTGAATAAAAATAACCACGCCACAGAAAAGGCGTGGCGAAAAAACAGCCTGAAGAGAATAGCATCGCCGTTTCGCTTGTGATGCGAGGGAGTTCACTTTATGGGGATTGGGGAAGAAATGCCGGGTGGCGCTGACGCTTACCCGGTCTACAAAACCAGAGAAAGTAGGCCGGGTAAGGCTAAGCCGTCACCCGGCTAAAAAGCTTACGCCTGCGTCTCCATCCAGTCAGCCAGCGTATACAGCGTTGCGCCTTCTGCGGCCATATCCATAAACGCCTGAGCGCTGTCATGCGGCTGAATATTCACCCCGCGACAGCCGTCGGTGATGACATTCACGGTATAGCCCAACTGGAGCGCATCCAGCACGGTGAACTTCACGCAGTAATCCGTCGCCAGGCCCAGCACAATCAGCTCGGTGATCTCATGGTGGCGCAACCACGCGTCCAGCGCCGTCTTCTGACGATGACCGTTATCAAAGAACGCGCTGTAGCTGTCGATGGTTGGGTTTTCACCTTTGTGGAACACCGCGTCGATGGCCTTCTGGTTCAGCAGCGGATGCAGCTCAGCGCCTTCCGTCTGCTGCACGCAGTGATCGGGCCAGAAGGTTTGCGCCAGCCCGTCCAGTTCGCCCTGGCTGTAAGGCTCAACGTTGTGCTGGCTGGCAAAGCTGCCGTGGTTTGCCGGATGCCAGTCCTGACTCGCCACCACCGCTTCACCACGAGCTTTACACCACTCAATCAGCGAATTCGCGACGTCTACGGTGCTGTCGCCTTCGGCAACGGCCAGCGCACCGCCCGCACAGAAATCATTTTGCAAATCGACCAGTAACAGGGCGCGTTGCTTCATGGGACCTCCTTATTCGTCCGGCGTCAGTTCACCGCGCAGGTTTTGCATCATGGCGCGGCGAATGGAATCAATATCCAGATCCTGACTCAGTAAATAGTGAAGTTTAGTCAGCGTTGCCTCAACGGTCATATCGAAACCACTGATCACGCCAGCGTGCGCCAGGGCATTACCGGTGGCGTAGCCGCCCATATTGACTTTGCCGGACATACACTGGGTGAGGTTGACCACCACAATCCCGCGATCGCTCGCCTCCTGAAGCTCTTTCAGGAATTCACCGTTCTGCGGGGCGTTACCCACACCATAGGAGCGCAGGATCAGCGCCTTCACCGGCTGGCGCAGGAAGTTGCGCACCACGTCAGCGGAAATACCCGGATAAATCGTCACCACGCCGATCGGCTGCGGGGTGATGGGGTGAACGATCAGCTCGCCTGCGGTATTTGGCGCGGGCGGCGTGCCCAGACGACGGATATGGATCCCCGCTTCCAGCAGCGGTTGCAGGTTAGGTGAGGCAAAAGCGTCAAAGCCATCGGCGTGTGCTTTAGTGGTACGGTTCCCGCGGTACAGCCGGTTGTTGAAGAACAGCGTTACCTCGTTGATCGGGTAATTAGCGGCCACGTACAGGGAGTTAAGCAGGTTGATCTGCCCGTCTGAACGCAGTTCCGCCAGCGGGATCTGCGAGCCGGTCACGATGACGGGCTTGCTCAGGTTCTCCAGCATGAAGGAGAGCGCCGAGGCGGTGAACGCCATGGTGTCGGTGCCGTGCAGGATCACGAAGCCGTCGTACTGGTCGTAATGAGCTTTAATATCGTCCGCAATATGCTGCCAGTCTTCCGGCGTCATGTCGGAGGAGTCCATCAGCGGCTCATATTCGTGGATGGTAAAGTCCGGCATTTCCGGACGGTGGAATTCAGGCATCAGCGCCAGCTGGCGCTGTAAGTGGCCGGAAACCGGGATATAGCCATTTTCTGAGCGCTGCATACCGATGGTGCCGCCGGTATAGGCGACATAAATTGATTTCTTCTGCATGGTAATGAGTTCTTGTTCTTCAAAAGAAAAAATTCCCTCTTCACGGGAAGAGGGGACGGTTTTTAACGCACGTTCGCACAGGTCAGGCAAAACGCGTAGCGGCTTTGTGGATCATTAAAGGCTGCGAGCTTGTCGCTCTCCGCTTTCATGGCTTTCGCCGCGGTCGCCACCGGCGCCGGCAGATAAGCCTGAAGCGCGTCCGGCAGCATGGCACGAACGGAGCCGGACATGCTGTCCACGACCATATCGAAGAACGTTGGTTCGTCCTGATAATAGTCCACGTGCCACTGCTTGAGCTTCGCCAGCTCCGCTGCTTTCTTCACGGCGTCGTCGAAGTCACCCAGACTGTCTACCAGGCCGTTGCTCTTCGCGTCCTGGCCGGTCCAGACGTGGCCCTGAGCGATCTGGTCAATCTGATCGGGCGTCTTTTTACGGGAGTCCGCAACCAGCGTGATGAAACGTTTATAGCCACTCTCAATGCTGAGCTGCATCATCTCAGACACCTCAGGCGGCAGGGATTTGGTGACGGACACATCCGCCAGCGGCGAGGTGGAAACGCCGTCGGTGTGGACGCCGAGATAATCCAGGCTGTTCTCTACGGTGTTGATCACGCCGAAGATGCCAATCGAGCCGGTCAGCGTGCTTGGGTTAGCCACAATGTAGTTGGCTGGCGTCGAGATCCAGTAGCCCCCGGAAGCCGCCATGCCGCCCATCGAGACCACTACCGGCTTGCCCGCGGCGCGCGCGGCGGCCAGTTCAGCACGGATCACTTCAGAGGCGCTGACGCTGCCTCCAGGGCTGTTCACCCGCAGGACAATCGCCTTCACTTTCGGATCCAGGCGCGCATCGCGGATCTGCGACGCGGTGGTGTCCCCGCCGACGTTCCCCGGCGTTTCTTCGCCATCCATAATGGCCCCGTTAGCAAACACCACGGCGATGCTGTCACCACTGTCGTCCGGCTTTTTCGCGGCGTAGTCATACATGCTGATGGCGCTGTAGTTTTTATCCTCTTTACTCCAGCCGAACTGTTTGGTCAGCGCTTTTTCAATTTCAGCGCTGGAACCCAGCTGATCGACCAGTTTGTTATCAAGCGCGTATTTCGCTGTATCGCCGTCCACCTTGCGCAGGCCGTCCAGCACGCCGCGCGCGCCCGGGAAGACCTGCTCAGCGGTAATCTGACGGTTAGCGGCAATGGTGCCGAGGTAGTTCTGCCACAGCTCGCCAATCCAGCGGCTGTCCGCTTCACGGGCGGCAGGGGACATATCATCGCGGATAAACGGCTCCACGGCGGATTTATAGGTCCCGACGCGGAAGACGTGGGTGGTGACCTTCAGCTTGTCGAGCAGCGATTTGTAGTACAGACCGTTAGTGGCGAAGCCATGCAGATCGACCGTGCCCTGTGGCGAAAGCCAGATCTTATTGGCAAAGCTCGCCAGATAATATTGTCCCTGGGTGTAGCTGTCGCCAATGGCAATAACCGGTTTACCGCTGTCGCGGAATTCGCGCAGCGCTTTGCCGATGTACTGCATTGACGGCTGATCGGCCCCGGCAAAATCTTTCAGGTCCAGCACGATACCGGTAATGTTACGATCGTCTTTGGCCTGACGAATGGTGTCGACAATATCAAACAGGGAGTTTTCCTGAAGACGGTCTGACGTTGCGCCGAACAGCTGGCGGCCAATCACGCCCAGACGGTTGCTGGTCGATGGCTTATCAACAATCACCCCGGTGATATCGAGTAACAGCGCGCCGCGCGTCGAATGCTGCGACTGGTTTGCGTTGCTGATATGCATCCAGATACCTGCGCATACCAGGACCAGGAAGATGAAGAAGATGTTCATCACCAGGTTGCGGACGAAGTTGAGCAGTCGCCACGTCCATTTAAAGAAACCGGCAAAGATTCGCCAAAGGGTTCGCATGTATTCTCCCTAACCAGAAAAGGACTGTTTCCGTCGCCACGGGACGGTAATGTGCGGTTATCGTAATGACCCAACCGCCACTTGTCAGCAGGAATCGCCTGCCGCGCTGTAACAAATTCTGCTGTCGTGTTAATTTTGTGAGTAAATTTCATGAAAGGAGTTAACCAATGGACGCACTTGAACTGCTTGTTAACCGTCGTAGCGCTTCCCGCCTGGCCGAACCGGCACCCGTCGGCGAGCAGCTGGAAAACATTCTGCGTGCCGGAATGCGTGCGCCGGACCATGGCACATTGCAGCCGTGGCACTTCTTTATTATTGAAGGCGAAGGGCGCGACCGCTTCAGCCAGCTGCTGGAGCAGGGGGCTGTTGCCGCAGGCCAGGATGAGAAGGGGATTGATAAAGCCCGCAACGCGCCGTTCCGTGCGCCGATGATCATCGCGGTAGTCGCAAAATGTCAGGCCGATCATAAAGTGCCGGTCTGGGAGCAGGAGATGTCTGCCGGTTGCGCGGTAATGGCAATGCAGATGGCCGCCGTCGCGCAGGGCTTTAACGGCATCTGGCGTACCGGGCCGCTGACCGGGAGCGCCGCCGTGCGGGAAGGTTTCTCCTGCGGCGAACATGATAAAATTGTCGGCTTCCTCTATCTCGGCACCCCGCAGCTTAAAGCCTCCAGCACCATTAGCGTGCCGGACACCACACCTTTCGTCAGCCGTTTTTAATCACCCGCGCTAAACTGTCTGGATTCTGAGCATCCGCCGCAGAATTCAGACAGTCATACTTACCTCTTTATGGAATGAGCGCTACCATAGCGCGATTGAGATGACAGGAGACGTCCATGAGCGAGCAAACCATTCGTTTAACGCAATACAGCCACGGAGCCGGTTGCGGTTGTAAAATTTCCCCGAAAGTGCTGGAGACCATCCTGCACAGTGAACAGGCGAAGTTTGTCGACCCGAACCTGCTTGTCGGTAACGAAACGCGTGACGATGCAGCGGTTTATGACCTGGGTAACGGCACCAGCATTATCAGCACTACTGACTTCTTTATGCCGATTGTCGACAACCCGTTCGACTTCGGGCGCATTGCGGCCACCAACGCCATCAGCGATATCTTTGCGATGGGCGGTAAACCGATTATGGCGATCGCCATTCTGGGCTGGCCGATTAACACCCTCCCGCCGGAGATTGCCCGCGACGTGATCGAAGGCGGACGCTTTGCCTGCCAGCAGGCGGGTATTGCCCTGGCCGGTGGTCACTCTATCGATGCGCCGGAGCCGATCTTCGGCCTGGCCGTCACCGGCGTGGTGCCGACCGAGCGCGTGAAGCGCAACAGCACGGCGCAACCGGGCTGCAAATTGTTCCTCACCAAGCCGCTGGGCATTGGCGTACTGACCACTGCCGAGAAGAAATCCCTGCTGAAGCCCGAGCATATCGGTCTGGCAACGGAAGTGATGTGCCAGATGAACCTCGCCGGTGCGGCATTCGCCAATATCGACGGCGTGAAGGCCATGACCGACGTGACCGGTTTTGGTCTGCTGGGGCACCTCTCTGAAGTCTGTCAGGGCGCGGGCGTGCAGGCGCAGGTCTGGTATCAGGATGTGCCTAAGCTGCCGGGCGTGGAAGAGTACATTGCTCAGGGCGCAGTGCCGGGCGGGACGCAGCGCAACTTCGCCAGCTACGGCCATTTAATGGGCGAAATGCCGGAAGCGTGGCGTAACCTGCTGTGCGATCCGCAAACCTCCGGCGGCCTGCTGCTGGCGGTGACGCCGGAAGCTGAAGCTGACGTTCAGGCGACGGCTGCCGAGTTTGGCATCACCCTGACGGCCATTGGTGAGCTGGTGACCGCCCGCGGTGGTCGACCGATGATTGAGATCCGTTAATTCGATGCGGTTGTTTATTGCCGAAAAGCCGAGTCTGGCGCGTGCCATCGCCGATGTGCTGCCCAGGCCGCATCGCAAAGGCGACGGCTTTATCGAATGCGGTAACGGGCAGGTGGTCACCTGGTGTATCGGTCACCTGCTTGAACAGGCGCAGCCGGATGTCTACGACAGCCGCTACGCCCGCTGGAATCTCAACGATCTACCGATTGTGCCGGAAAAATGGCGTCTCCAACCGCGTCCTTCCGTCACCAAACAGCTCAACGTCATTAAGCGCTTCCTGCATGAGGCGACGGAAGTGGTCCACGCGGGTGACCCGGACAGGGAAGGGCAACTGCTGGTCGATGAAGTGCTGGACTACCTGGAGCTGGCGCCGGAAAAGCGCCAGCAGGTGCAGCGCTGCCTGATCAACGACCTCAACCCTCAGGCGGTAGAGCGGGCCATTTCACGCCTGCGCGCCAACAGCGAATTTATTCCCCTGTGTGTCTCCGCGCTGGCGCGTGCCCGTGCGGACTGGCTGTACGGGATCAACATGACCCGCGCCTACACCATTCTCGGGCGCACCGCGGGTTATCAGGGCGTACTCTCCGTCGGTCGTGTCCAGACACCGGTGCTGGGGCTGGTGGTGCGTCGCGACGAAGAGATCGAAAATTTCGTCGCCAAAGACTTCTTCGAAGTCAAAGCGCATATCGTCACGCCGAAAGACGAACGCTTTACCGCCGTCTGGCAGCCAAGCGATGCCTGTGAGTCATATCAGGACGAAGAGGGACGGCTGCTGCATCGCCCGCTGGCGGAGCACGTGGTCAACCGCATTACCGGCCAGCCCGCAATCGTCACCAGCTATAACGACAAACGGGAAACGGAGCCCGCACCGCTGCCGTTCTCCCTTTCGGCGTTGCAGATTGAGGCGGCTAAGCGCTTTGGTCTTAGCGCACAGAACGTGCTCGATATCTGCCAGAAGCTCTACGAAACCCACAAGCTGATCACCTATCCGCGTTCGGACAGCCGCTATCTGCCGGAAGAACACTTCGCCGGACGCCACTCGGTGATGAATGCCATTGGCGTCCATGCGCCGGATCTGTTGCCGCAACCGGCGGTAAACCCGGATACCCATAACCGCTGCTGGGACGATAAAAAAGTCGATGCTCACCACGCGATAATCCCGACGGCGCGCACCAGCAACGTCAACCTGACCGACAACGAAGCAAAGGTCTATAACCTGATCGCACGTCAGTATCTGATGCAGTTCTGCCCGGACGCGGTGTTCCGCAAGTGCGTTATTGAACTGGAGATTGCCAAAGGCAAATTTATCGCCAAAGCGCGTTTCCTCGCGGAAGCGGGCTGGCGCACGCTGCTCGGCAACAAAGAGCGTGACGAAGAGAACGACGGCACGCCGCTGCCGGTCGTGGCCAAAGGCGACGAACTGCTGTGCGAGAAGGGCGAAGTGGTTGAACGACAAACCCAGCCGCCGCGCCATTTCACCGACGCGACGCTGCTGTCGGCCATGACCGGCATCGCCCGTTTTGTGCAGGATAAAGATCTGAAGAAGATCCTGCGCGCCACCGACGGTCTGGGGACGGAGGCGACCCGCGCGGGGATCATCGAACTGCTCTTTAAGCGCGGCTTCCTGGAGAAAAAGGGACGTTACATCCATTCAACAGAACCGGGCCGGGCGCTAATTCATTCGCTGCCGGAGCTGGCCGCCAGGCCGGACATGACCGCGCACTGGGAGTCGGTGCTGACGCAGATCAGCGAAAAGCAGTGCCGTTATCAGGACTTTATGCAGCCGCTGGTAGGGACGCTTTATCAGCTGATTGACCAGGCGCGCAGTACGCCAGTGAAGCGATTCCGGGGAATGTTCGCCCCGGGCGGCGGGGCGAAGAAACCGTTCAAAAAGAAGAAAAGCGCAGCCAAAAATACAACCGCTTAAACCGTAGGCCGGGTAAGGCGAAGCCGCCACCCGGCGAAAAGCCCGGTGGCGCTAACGCTTACCGGGCCTACAAGGGCGAGAATGCAGCGAAACTAAATCACACCCTGTCCGATCATCGCATCGGCCACCTTCACGAACCCGGCGATATTCGCCCCGCGCACGTAGTTAGTTTGCGAAGCCTCGCCGCCGTACTCCACGCAGGCGTGATGAATATCGAGCATGATGTGGTGCAGACGGGCATCCACTTTCTCTGCCTTCCAGCCCATTCTCGCGGCGTTTTGCGCCATTTCCAGACCGGATGTTGCCACGCCGCCAGCGTTCGCCGCCTTGCCTGGCGCAAACAGTACGCCCGCATCCAGGAACAGGTCGGTCGCTTCAATGGTGGTGGGCATATTTGCCCCTTCCGCTACCGCTTTCACGCCATTGCTAATCAGCGTCCGGGCGGCATCCACGTCCAGTTCGTTTTGCGTCGCGCACGGCAGGGCGATATCCACCGGCACGCCCCACGGCTGTTTACCTTCCAGATAGGTCAGGCCAAATTCACGGGCATAATCCGCTACCCGACCGTCACGGCTGGCTTTGATTTCGCACATACGCGCCAGTTTTTCTGCCGTAAAGCCAGCTTCATCCACCACGGTACCGCTGGAATCGGAGGCGGTCACCACGCGCGCGCCAAACGCCATCGCTTTCTCGATAGCGTACTGCGCCACGTTGCCGGAGCCGGAGACCGCCACGCGCATCCCCTCGAAGCTCAGCCCGTGACGCTTAAGCATCGCTTCGGTGAAATAGACCAGACCATAACCCGTCGCTTCCGGGCGAATCAGGCTACCGCCAAACGACAGACCTTTGCCGGTAAAGACGCAGGCGCTGTTGTTGGAGAGCTTTTTCATCATCCCGGCCATAAAGCCCACTTCACGCCCCCCCACGCCGATATCCCCGGCAGGAACGTCGGTGTCCGGCCCAAGGTGGCGATAGAGCTCAGTGACCAGCGCCTGGCAGAAGCGCATCACTTCGCCTTCGCTCTTGCCTTTCGGATCGAAATCACTCCCGCCTTTACCGCCGCCCATCGGCAGGGTAGTGAGCGCATTTTTAAAGGTCTGCTCGAAGCCGAGGAATTTCAGAATCGACAGGTTCACCGAGGGGTGGAAGCGCATCCCGCCCTTAAACGGCCCAATGGCGGAGTTAAACTGCACGCGCCACGCGCGGTTGACCTGCACCTGATTGCGGTCGTCCACCCACGCCACGCGGAACTGGATGACGCGCTCCGGCTCTACCAGACGTTCAAGCAGCGCCATCTGACGGTAACGCGGATTTTCCTCAAGGAAGGGCCACAGGGCGGTCATGACTTCACGAACGGCCTGGGCAAACTCGCTTTGGTGCGGGTCGCGCTGCTGAACATGGGCAAGAAAGCTTTCCAGAGAGCGTGTCTGATCCATAGATATAATAACCTCTTATAATAATTTATGCGTGTGGCGTAGATGTTTTGTGTCGTTTTTTTGACTATACCACCCGCACCGCTTTGAGAGGCAAGCAGAAATTTATGCCGCAAGGGAAATTAATGACAGGGCGCGCGTCATAACCAAAAGCGATGACGAGATAAATTAAAGATCCCGTCCGGATCGACCGTTATAGATATAAACGATGCAAAGGAAATAAAGTCTATGAACCGTTACGCAATGGCCGCGTTATGTTTGATGGTGTCCGCCGGGGCACAGGCTGACCGCATTCGCCCGGATGTCGAGGTCAACGTGCCGCCAGAGGTTTTTAGCGCTGGCGGCCAGCGTGCGCAGCCGTGTAATCAGTGCTGTATCTATCAGGATCAAAACTATTCCGAAGGCGCAGTAGTCAGGGCAGATGGCGTGCTGTTGCAGTGCCAGCGTGATGAACGCACCCTCAGTACAAATCCGCTGGTCTGGCGTCGCGTAAAAGAATAAACGCTTCCAGCAGCGGTATATCCGCCGGGGCTAAAGCATACGTGAACGCGTCTTCTGGCGTGCACCATACCAGCGCCGAGTGATAATGCGCCTTCAGCTGACCGCTAAATTCAGGCACATGCCAGGCGTGGAGGTGAATCAGCCGCTGCGACACCTCCCGCTGGTGGCTTGCCACATACCGCGCGGGCACGGCTTCAATGCCGAGTTCTTCGCGCAGTTCGCGGATCAGCGCTTCCGGCTGGGTCTCACCGGCTTCAACCTTCCCGCCTGCAAATTCCCACATTCCTGGCTGATCGGCATGTTCGGGACGCTGCGCCAGCAAAATCTTGCCCTCTTTTTCGAGGATGGCCGCAACCACATCGAGTGTTTTCAGCATGTTCGTCAATAATTAATAGCGAAAAACGACATATTATCGTGCCCTTCCAAAGAGTCCAGTCATCAGGAGAATCAGGTGAAAGAGACATCCGCCTGGGTTGCGCCCATGGAAACCCTTCCCGTCAGCCTCAGCCCCATCGCCGCCATGCAGAAAAAACACTTCGGCGCGGTGCTGAACCCCACGCGCTGGTGGGGGCGCATGCCGCGTCTTTTCTGGCTGGTGGCGCTGTTTGTCGGCTATCTGGAGCGGCGCAAGGCGCGTTTGACGCCGGTTCTGCGATCGCTACTAATGACGCGGGTCTCGCAGATCTGCCACTGCGCATTTTGTATTGATGCCAACAGCCTGCGTCTGGCCGAGCGGAGCGGGGCGCTGGATAAAGTGCAGGCCGTCAGCGACTGGCAAAATTCCACCCTGTTCAGCGAAGAGGAGCGCGCGGCGCTGGCCTATGCGGAAGCGGTCACCGCCACGCCACCTCAGGTGGATGAAAATATCAAAAGTCTGCTGAAGCGCCACTTTACGGAAGAGACCATCACCGAAATGACGGCTCTGATTGCCTTTCAGAATCTTTCCGCCCGCTTTAACGCCGCGCTGGATATCCCGGCTCAGGGGCTGTGCGCCAAGTTTAAAGGTAAACCGCATGCTGGATAAACATCTGCACCCCCGACTGAAACCCGGGTTAAATCAGCTGGCCGCCACGCTGGATAAACCGTTTATCACGCCTGATGGCTTAACGCTCGCCGGGTTTGCGATTGGCGTGCTGGCGTTACCGTTTCTGGCTCTGGGCTGGTATCCGGCGGCGCTGATCGCCATTGTGCTGAACCGGCTGCTGGATGGTCTGGACGGCGCGCTGGCGCGTCGCCGTGGCCTGACGGACGCGGGAGGATTTCTTGATATCGCCCTCGACTTCCTGTTCTACGCCCTGGTGCCGTTTGGCTTTGCGCTGGCCGCTCCGGCTGATAACGCGATCGCCGCCGCCTGGCTGCTGTTCGCGTTTATGGGGACGGGCAGCAGCTTCCTGGCCTTTGCCGCGCTGGCGGGGAAGCATGATATCGACAATCCCGGCTATGCGCACAAGTCGCTTTATTACATTGGAGGATTAACGGAAGGAACGGAGACCATCGCGCTGTTTGTGCTGTGCTGCCTGTTTCCGGCGCATTTCGCGCTGTTTGCCTGGACATTTGGCGCGTTGTGCTGGCTGACCACCACAACGCGCATCTGGAGCGGTTATATCACGCTGAAATCACTTCCCCGCTAGCGTGCGCTTTCCGGTCCGCGCTCCCCGGTGGAGACCGGGTTCTGCGGATGGCTGCTCCATTCGTACCAGCCGCCGTCGTAGACGGCAACGTTCTGCCAGCCCATCGCGCGGGCGTACATAAAGGCTTCAGACGCGCGCCAGCCGGTACCACAGTAAAACGCAACGTGCTGCTCCGGCAGGATATTCCATGTTTTCCACATGGCGGCAATATCATCGGCGCTGCGCATGGTGCCATCCGGATTGTGGAAATCTTCCATGTGGGTCGCGTCGCTGCCCGCATGGCCCCAGCGCGCACCGGCAATCTCACCTTTTGGCTTGATATAGCTGTAGCCGCTGGTTTCACCGATAAACTCTGGCCAGGAACGAATGCTCACCAGCGAGGCGTCCTGACGGTGCAGCATTCCCCGGGCCTGCTCCATATCCACCATCAGCCGGGGCTGGCTCGGGATCGGCGCGCCAAAATCAGGGGCTGGCTTCACCTTTGCAGGCGTTCCGCGCTCAACGGGCAGGCTGGCGTCGGACCACGCCTTCCAGCCGCCATCCAGAATTCGCACATCCTTCACGCCCGCGTAGAGCATGATCTGCGCCACGCGCGCGGCGGCATACACGTCGCGACCGTACAGAATGACGGTGGTATCGTGACGGATCCCGTGCTTCGCCAGCATCGCTTTCAGCTTTTCGTCAGAGACCTTATTCCACAGCGGTTCGCTTTCCACTTCATTGGTGTCGATATAGCCCGCACCGGGAATGTGGCTCAGGAGATAAAGCTTCGGCGCACCCCAGCCAGCCTCGATCACCTTCCATTCTCCGGCTGGTGCGGCGGTAACGGGTTTGCCCTGCTGCAACTGGCGGATCCACTGCGGATAAACCAGCTGTTCGAAATGTGCCAGACGTTGCAGACGGTCGGATTGTTGCAGGGCATCGCTCAGGGTGGAGACGTGGGTAAAGCCCGCTTTCTCCAGCCGCGCTTTGACGGTCTGGTTGTCATCATCGTTGCCATAGAGCGCGACCGGCATGTCTGGCGTAAGCCGATGTTGTTTTGCCCAGCCGCTGAGCTGTTCATCGCTCATTGCCCCAAGCCAGCTGGCAGAGAGATTAAGCGCGGCGGGTTCATGCCCGGACGTTCCGCTCAGGGTCTGCGGCCAGCCGTTATAGAACGCACTGACGCGCGTATCAATTACCGCGCCGTTTTGCGCCTGGAGCTGGTCCAGCGTGAGGGAGTGGGGCATATCAGCCGCCGTGGAGGAGAGTGAGGCGAGGCCGCAGATCAGGGCCAGCACGGTCAGTTGAGAAACACGTTTCATCGAAAAACCTGACGTCATTAAAAGAGGGGGGCATTGTCGTCTCTCCTGAAGCCAAAAACATTGCGTTAGCACATTATTGCCAGCGAGAAATCTCAATCACCTCGCCGCCGGGCGGAATATCGTCCTCATCATGCGTGACCAGCACCACCGGGATCCTGCGCTGGCGAGTAACCTCGAATACCCACGCCCGGAATGAGGCGCGCAGCGTTTTATCCAGTCGACTGAACGGCTCGTCGAGCAGCAATGCCTGCGGCTGGGCGAGAAGAGCGCGCAACAGGCTGACCCGGGCGCGCTCGCCGCCGGACAGGGTCGCCGGATCGCTGGCGTAGTGGTTTGCCAGCCCGGCAGTGTCCAGGGCCTGTTCTACCGCGTTGCGGCGGGCGCGCCCGACGATGTGCGCCGGCAGCGCCAGCATCAGGTTTTGCCCCACGCTGAAGGCGTCAAACAGCAGGGCATCCTGAAACAGAATGCCGATCCCGCGCGTTTCCACGGGAAGCATATCGCAGCGGCGATCGTTCAGCCACAGCTCGCCGTGCGCCTTAAAATCAGCGGATAACGCCCCCACCATCCAGGCGAAAAGGGTCGATTTCCCGCTCCCGGAGGGCCCCATCAGCGTGACAATCTCCCCCGCCGGGACGCGGAAGTTGACCTCACGGAAGAGTGGCGCAATGGTGAGATTTTTCACGTTCAGCATTAACGTAATCCTTGTCTGTGACGGCCCACGAGCCGGGAGAGCAGCGCGGCAAGGGCAAATACGCTGCTGGTCAACAGCAACAGACCCAGCGCCCGGCTGGCGAGGATCGGAATGCTGCCGCCGCTGCTGAGGGCGACCGCCTCCGTCGTCAGGGTGGTGAAACGTCCCGCTCCCAGCCAGAGGGTCGGCATGTACTGGGCCATGCTCACGGAAAAGCCGGTGGCAAAGGCCAGCAGGGCCGGACGAATCATCAGGGGGCATTTCACGAACCAGAAAATTTTCGCCTGTCGCCAGCCCAGCGTTCTGGCGGTGAAGATAAGCCGGGGATCGAGCCTGCGCCAGGCCGGTTGCAGCACCAGGAGCATCCACGGGAGAACCCAGAGCATATGGCTCCAGAGCACCGCAGCGTACTGGCCGTCGATGCCCAGCCACAGCGCCACGGCATATTGCCCGGACACGAGGGGCAGCGCCGGGAGGGCGAGCGGCAGCCAGACCCACACCGCGCCGCGCTGGGGTCCCCACTCAAGCCAGAGCATGAGGATGGCCAGCGCTGTCAGGCTGGACAGCAGTCCCAGTGAAAGGCTGTCGCTGACGGGGCCGATGTCGTCCCGGCGTGCCAGCATCAGCAGAACCAGCGCACAGAGGACGCCGCACAGCGGCAGTAACCCGCCCAGCGTCCGTGCGGGCAGCGCAGTATGCGAAGCGTGACGAATTCCGGAGGGGTCACGCTGGGCGCGCCGCCATGCCGTCCAGAAGCCGTATCCCACCGCGGCAAGCGCCGCCAGCAGCAGGAGCAACACCAGACACAGCAGCGTTCCCTTTGTTTGCTGTTGTGCATCGCCCTGGGCGAGCCACTGCCAGGCCAGTACCGCCAGCGTAGGCGGGTTGCCTGGCCCGAGCACGATCGCCACATCCACCACGGAAAGCGACCAGGCCAGCACCGCCAGCATGACTGCGCCCAGCGCGGGGGCGATTGCCGGGAGGACGAGCCAGTTGAGCGCCTGCATTCGTCCGTAGCCGAAGGTATGCAGGACGATTTTCTGCTGTGCGAGACGCTTTTCAGGCAGCGCGGCGTAGATTGCCCACAGAACGAACGCGCTCTCTTTGACCGCAAGCGTCAGGCCAAGCCCGATACCGTAGCGGTCAAGCTGCGGCGAACAGACCGTACAGATCCGGTAAAACTGCCCCCCTTCCGCAAACAGCAGCAGCGCGCTGGTGGCGAAGGCGACGTGCGGCACGGCTAACAGCCACGGCAGACGGGTGCTCAGGCGCTGCCAGCCTTCACCCGGCCAGAGAAGCGCAAGCAGGGTCAGGGCGATAAACAGTGAGCCCAGCGTCGCGATAAGCGTGGAAACCAGCGTGGCGGCCAGCGCCTGCGGCAGCTGCGGGTCGGCAAACAGCGTCGCCCAGTTGCCGGGAGAAAACGCCGGGGCCAGCAGCATGCCGCTGGCGGGAAGCAGTGGCAGATAGATGACCGCCATTGCCGCCCAGACCAGCCCGCTTAGCGGGTTCCGTAGCGGCGAAGCCATTCCTGCTCCAGGGCGTTAACCCAGGCGGCGTGAGGTTCGGGAAGTACATCAGGCGTGCCTGAGGGGGTAAAGGCGCTAAGCTGTTTTGCCGCTTTCGCAGGCAGTTTTTCGCCATCCAGCACGCTCGGGTCACCCCAGACGGCAGGATTAGCTTTGCGGATCTGCGCCTGCGGTGACAGCAGGAAATTCGCCACCACCTTCGCGCCTGCGCTCGCGCTGGCGTTTGCCGGGATAGCGACAAAATGGACGTTGCCGATCATGCCTTTGAGAAAGCCGAAACTGTAGCTGTCGGCAGGCAGTTCACCGCTCGCCACCTTTTGCATCGCATGGGCGGGGTTAAAGGTGAGCGACAGGTTCAGGCTGCCGCTGGCCAGCAGCGTATCCATGCGCGCAGGCGACGGAGGAAAATCGTTCCCTTCGCGCCACAGCAGGGGGTGCAGCGTATCAAGGTAATCCCACAGCGGCGCGGTGACCTGCGCAAAGGTTCTGTCTGGCGCGTTTTTTAACGCCTCCGGATGGGCGGTCAGCGCCAGCAGTAGCTGCTCAAGAAACGCCGTGCCGGTAAAATCCGGCGGTCGCGGATAGCTCACCTTGCCAGGGTGCTGTCGGGCGTATACCAGCAGCGCGTGGGGATCTGCCGGTGGTGTCGGCGTACTCGCTTTACGGGCGATAAAGGTTAATTGCGCGCCGCCCCACGGGGATTCTGCCCCATCGGTCGGGATGGCAAAATCTTCCGTTACCGGTTTACGGGTATCGACGTAGCGCCAGTTGGGCAGGGTTTGCGCCCAGCCGGTGAGCAGCAGGTTTGCCGCTTTCAGGTTGCGGAAGTTTTCCCCGTTTACCCAGAGTAGATCCACCGACCCGTTACTGCTGCGTCCTGCGGCATGTTCCGTCTGGATCCGCTTCACCGCGTCGGCGGCATCGGCCAGATGAACGATCTTCAGGTTGACGGCGTAGTGCGTTTTCATCTCGCCGCTTACCCAGTCGAGGTAGCGGTTAACGGCCTCGTCACCGCCCCAGGCGTTAAACCAGACGGTCTGCCCGGTGGCCTGTTGCTGAATGGATTGCCAGCTCTCTGCGGCGAAGGCAGAGGTTGCCAGCAGCAGACTCGTCAGAAACGCGCAAAAACGCACCCGGCACATAATGCCTCACTTTTTAATCGAAGGGATGTAACGGGAAAACAGCCAGCGAGTGACCAGCGGTAATAACCCTAATAGTGTAAAGGCGAACAGCAGTCCCGGCGACAGAATATCGCGCAGCGCGGTGAGTTTCCCCAGCTCGCGTCCGGCGTTCAGATAAATGACGGTGGCAGGTAGCATTGCAAGCTGGCTGACCCACCAGTAGTGACGCACCCTGAGACGGGTTAGCCCCATCAGCAAATTGACCAGAAAGAACGGGAACAACGGCATCAGGCGCAGGGCAAAAAGGTAGCGTGCGCCGTCGCGATCCATCCCCGCATCTATCGTGCTCATCTGTGCGGCAAAGCGCCGTTGCACCCAGTCGCGCAGCAGATAACGGCTGACGAGCATGGCAAGCGTGGCGCCGAGCGTCGAGGCAAATGACACCAACAGCGTCGCCTCCCACAGGCTGAAAAGCGCCCCGCCGAGCAGCGTCAGAAGCGCGGCTCCGGGGATCGACAGCGCGGAGAGCAGAACGTAAACCGCAAAATAGATCAGCGCGCTCTGAAGAGGCGCCTGCTCCACACGATCGATCAACGTTTGCTGGTGCATTTTTAGCGTGTCGAGGGAGAGCATGCCTGGAGGAAGCAAAACAACGGTCAAAACAAATGCGCCCAAAAGGGCGCACAGGAGACTGATTTTTTTAATATTCACTGAAGTTTACAGCTTAAACGTTGCCCATACCGGCGCATGGTCGGACGGTTTTTCCATGCTGCGGATGTCATAGTCGATACCGGTTTCGATGCAGCGTTCGGCCAGGGGGGCGCTCGCCAGCAGCAGATCAATACGCAGGCCCCGGTTGTCATCGAAGCCTTTAGAGCGATAATCAAACCACGAGAAGCGATCCTGCGTCGCCGGGTTAGCCGTGCGGAAAGTATCCACCAGCCCCCAACCCAGCAGGCGCTCCATCCACTCGCGCTCCTCCGGCAGGAAAGAGCATTTGCCGGTGCGCAGCCAGCGCTTACGGTTCTCTTCGCCAATACCGATATCCAGATCCGTCGGGCTGATATTCATGTCGCCCATGATCAGCACCGGGTTTTCTTTTTTGAGTTCGGTTGTCAGGTAGTTTTGCAGATCCTGATAAAACTTCGCTTTGGCCGGGAATTTGGTTTCATGATCGCGGCTTTCACCCTGCGGGAAATAGCCGTTGATGACGGTCACATTGCCGAGCGCGGAAGGAATTTCCGCCATGATGATGCGGCGTTGCGCCTCTTCATCGTCACCCGGGAAGCCACGACGCACCGACACCGGCGTATCTTTGGTCAGCAGCGCAACGCCGTAGTGGCCTTTCTGACCGTGGTAAAAAACGTTATAGCCCAGCTTCGCTACCTCTTCGAGCGGGAACATATCGTCGTGAACTTTTGTCTCCTGCAAGCCGATCACATCTGGCTGATGTTGCTCAACAATCGCTTCAAGCTGGTGAGGGCGGGCACGCAGGCCGTTGATATTAAAAGAGACAAATTTCATAGTCGCTGCCAATGCAAGGTGAATAGTGCAAGGATGGTAGCAGAATTTACGTCGTCTGTTATCCGCTTCGCCCAATTACTGCGACAGATAATGCCGACGGTGCAATATTTGCACCATTTCGGCGCGTTTTGCCCTCGAACAGGGCATAAAGGACCGATAAATTTCGCGAGCGATCACAATTCCAGAATTATATTTGGCCTCTGCATACTCTTTCTTGTTTTCATGCGGCAAAGCGCCGCTTGTCGTAAAAATATTCACTATTTATGCATTAACAGTGAATAACTCCATATTGTAACTCATTGATATTGTGTTACCCCAACCCGTTTATGCATTTTTATCGCTGGCTGGCACGAAGGCTGCAATCTACATTCACAGTGCAAACACTCAATTATTTAACATTTAAACAACCTTTTATTTACCGGATGAGGTCGCTATGTCTCTGTCAGTTACGCGTGAAAATTTCGATGAATGGATGATGCCGGTATACGCTCCGGCGGCTTTTATTCCGGTACGTGGGGAAGGCTCTCGCCTGTGGGATCAGCAGGGCAAAGAGTATATCGACTTTGCGGGTGGGATTGCGGTGAATGCGCTGGGGCATGCAAACCCGGCGCTGCGGCAGGCGCTGAATGACCAGGCAGCGAAATTCTGGCATACCGGCAACGGTTATACCAACGAACCGGCATTGCGTCTGGCGAAGAAGCTGATCGACGCCACTTTCGCAGACAAAGTCTTTTTCTGTAACTCCGGCGCGGAAGCGAACGAAGCGGCGCTAAAGCTGGCGCGAAAATATGCGCACGATAAATTCGGCGCGCACAAGAGCGGCATCGTAGCCTTTAAAAATGCCTTCCATGGCCGCACGCTGTTTACCGTCAGCGCGGGTGGTCAGCCCTCATATTCTCAGGATTTTGCGCCGCTGCCGCCGGATATCCGGCATGCGGCGTATAACGATTTACACTCTGCCAGCGAGCTGATTGACGACACCACCTGTGCGGTGATTGTCGAGCCCATGCAGGGGGAAGGCGGCGTCATGCCCGCCCAGAAAGCGTTCCTGCAAGGGCTGCGCGAGCTGTGCGATCGGCATAACGCGGTCCTGATTTTTGACGAAGTCCAGACCGGCGTGGGCCGCACGGGTGAGCTGTACGCCTACATGCACTATGGCGTGACCCCGGATGTGCTCTCAACAGCCAAAGCGCTCGGCGGCGGTTTCCCGGTGGGGGCGATGCTGACCACCGATAAATTCGCCAGCGTGATGACCGTGGGCACCCATGGCACCACATACGGCGGCAACCCGCTGGCAACCGCTGTCGCCGGACAGGTGCTGGATATCATCAACACCCCTGAGGTGCTTAACGGCGTGAAGCAGCGTCACCAGTGGTTTGTTGAGCGCCTTACTGCCATTAACAGCAAAACTGGCCTGTTCAACGAGATCCGCGGTCTGGGGCTGTTAATAGGCTGTGAGCTTGCCCCTGAGTTTGCCGGCAAAGCGAAGCTGATTTCACAGGAAGCGGCAAAGCAGGGCGTAATGGTGCTGATTGCCGGTGCTAACGTGGTGCGGTTTGCCCCTGCGCTGATCGTCAGCGAGGAAGAGGTCAGAACTGGCTTAGATCGTTTTGCGCTGGCCTGCGAACAGGTGAAGTCCGGGGTGTCATCATGATGGTCATCCGTCCCGTTGCGCACGGCGATCTCGCCGGGCTTATGCAGCTTGCCGGTAAGACAGGGGGCGGGCTGACCTCGCTGCCTGCCGATGAAAAAACGCTGTCGGCGCGCATTGAGCGCGCCCTGCAAACCTGGCAGGGGACGTTGCCAAAAAGCGAACAGGGCTATGTGTTCGTGCTGGAAGATACTGACACGGGAACCGTGGCGGGGATTTGCGCTATCGAGGTGGCCGTCGGGCTTAACGATCCGTGGTACAACTACCGCGTCGGCACGATGGTCCACGCCTCGAAAGAGCTGAACGTTTACAACGCGCTGCCGACGCTCTTCCTCTGTAATGACCATACCGGCGCCAGCGAACTCTGCACCCTGTTTCTCGATCCGGACTGGCGCAAAGAGGGCAACGGTTATCTGCTCTCCAAATCGCGCTTTATGTTTATGGCCGCCTTTCGCGACCGCTTCAACGAAAAAGTGGTCGCGGAGATGCGCGGCGTGATTGATGAGACGGGCTACTCGCCGTTCTGGGAGAGTCTGGGCGAACGCTTCTTCTCCATGGAATTTAGCCGGGCGGATTACCTGTGCGGGACCGGTCAGAAGGCGTTTATCGCCGAGCTGATGCCGAAGCATCCTATTTATACCCATTTCTTAACGCCTGAAGCGCAGGCGGTGATCGGCGAAGTTCACCCGCAAACCGCCCCGGCCCGCGCAGTGCTGGAGAAAGAGGGATTTCGCTACCGTAACTACGTCGACATCTTCGACGGCGGCCCGACGCTGGAATGCGACATTGACCGCGTTCGCGCCATCCGTAAAAGCCGCCTGGTTGAGGTTTCAGAAGGCCAGCCCGCGCCGGGCGAGTGGCCAGCCTGCCTGGTCTCGAACGAGAATTACACCAACTTCCGCGCCATGCTGGTGCGAACCAACCCAACATGCGAGCGTCTGGTACTGACGGCTGCGCAACTGGATGCCCTGAAATGTAACGCTGGCGACACGGTTCGCCTGGTGCGGCTCTGCCCTGAGGAGAAAACAGCATGACTCTATGGATTAACGGTGACTGGGTAACGGGCGAAGGTGACGCGCGGACAAAAACTAACCCGGTCGGTCAGGAGGTGCTCTGGTCGGGGAACGACGCCAGCGCCGGGCAGGTTGAGCAGGCCTGCCAGGCTGCACGCCGCGCGTTTCCGGCATGGGCGAAACGGCCATTCTCCGAGCGCCAGGCGCTGGTTGAGAAATTTGCTGCGCTGCTGGAGGCCAATAAAGCCGAGCTGACCCGCATCATTGCCTGCGAAACCAGCAAGCCGCGCTGGGAGGCAACAACCGAAGTCACGGCGATGATCAACAAAATTGCGATATCGGTGAAGGCGTACCATACCCGCACCGGCGAGCAGCATACCGAGATGCCAGACGGCGCCGCCACGCTGCGCCACCGTCCGCACGGGGTGCTGGCGGTGTTTGGCCCGTATAACTTCCCCGGACATCTGCCGAACGGGCACATTGTGCCTGCGCTGCTGGCGGGGAATACCGTCATCTTCAAGCCGAGTGAGTTAACCCCCTTAACCGGAGAAGCAGTCATAAAACTCTGGGAGCAGGCGGGGCTGCCGCCGGGGGTGGTGAATCTGGTGCAGGGCGGGCGTGAAACAGGTCAGGCGCTGAGTGCGCTGAGCGACATTGACGGTCTGCTGTTCACCGGCAGTGCCGGAACGGGCTATCAGCTGCATCGTCAGCTGGCGGGGCAGCCGGAAAAAATTCTGGCGCTGGAGATGGGCGGCAACAACCCGCTGATTGTGGAAGATCCGGATGATATCGATGCCGCGGTCCATCTGACCATTCAGTCGGCGTTCATTACCGCCGGACAGCGCTGTACCTGCGCCCGCCGCCTGCTGGTTAAACGCGGCGCGCAGGGGGATGCGTTCCTGAAGCGTCTGGTGGAGGTGAGCGCGCGTCTGGTTCCCGCGAAATGGGATGCCGAGCCGCAGCCGTTTATCGGCGGGCTGATCTCCGCGCAGGCGGCGCTGAACGTGCTGAAAGCGTGGCAGGAGCACGTGGCGCGCGGGGCGAAAACCCTGCTGGAGCCGAAGCTGGTTCAGCCGGGCACGTCGCTGCTGACGCCGGGGATTATTGAGATGAGTGCGACGAGCAACGTGCCGGATGAAGAGGTCTTTGGCCCGCTGCTGTGCGTCTGGCGCTATGACGATTTTGAGTCGGCGATCGAGATGGCCAACAACACCCGCTACGGCCTGTCGAGCGGCCTGATATCGCCGCATCGCGAGAAATTCGAACAGCTGCTGCTGGAAGCGCGCGCCGGGATCGTGAACTGGAACAAACCGCTGACCGGTGCGGCGAGCACCGCGCCGTTTGGTGGCGTAGGGGCGTCGGGCAACCATCGCGCCAGCGCCTGGTATGCCGCCGATTACTGCGCGTGGCCGATGGCAAGCCTGGAAACCCCGGCGCTGACGCTGCCGGAGACGCTGAATCCGGGGCTGGATTTTACAGAGGGTGACGCCCATGAAAGCGCGTGAGGTTAACTTTGACGGCCTCGTGGGGCTGACGCACCACTATGCCGGGCTGTCGTTCGGTAATGAAGCCTCGACGAAGCACCGTTTCCAGGTCTCGAACCCGAAGCTGGCGGCGAAGCAGGGTCTGTTGAAAATGAAGGCGCTGTCCGATGCCGGTTTCCCGCAGGCGGTGATCCCGCCTCAGGAGCGACCAAACGTGGCCGTGCTGCGCCAGCTGGGGTTCAGCGGTACGGATGAACAGGTGGTGGAAAAAGCAGGCACGCAGACGCCACACCTGCTTTCGGCGGCCAGTTCAGCCTCCTCGATGTGGGTGGCGAATGCCGCCACCGTTGCGCCGTCGGCGGATACGCTGGACGGCAAAGTGCATCTGACCGTTGCTAACCTGAACAACAAATTCCACCGCGCCAGCGAAGCGGAGACCACCGGGCGCGTGCTGCGCGCCATTTTTAATCATGAAGCGCATTTCGAGGTGCATTCGGCGCTGCCGCAGGTCGCGATGTTTGGCGATGAAGGGGCGGCAAACCACAACCGTCTGGGCGGCGACTATGGCGAGCCGGGTTTGCAGCTGTTTATCTATGGACGGGAAGAGGGCGGCCACGCCGCGCCGGTTCGTTATCCGGCGAGACAAACCTTAGCCGCAAGCCAGGCGGTTGCGCGGCTGAACCAGGTTAATCCTTCTCAGGTGATTTTTGCCCAGCAAAATCCGCAGGTGATCGACCAGGGCGTGTTTCATAACGACGTCATTGCCGTTTCCAACCGTCAGGTGCTGTTCTGCCACGAGCAGGCGTTTGCCCATCAGGAAAAGTTGCTGGCCACGCTGCGCGAACGCGTGCCGGGATTTATGCCGATTCAGGTGCCCACGCAGGCGGTAAGCGTACAGGATGCGGTCGAAACGTATCTGTTCAACAGCCAGCTGCTGAGCCGGGATGATGGCAGCATGATGCTGGTGCTGCCGCAGGAGTCCCGCAACCATCAGGGCGTCTGGCGCTATCTGAGCGAACTGGTGCAGGCGGATAACCCGATTGATGAACTGCGCGTGTTTGATCTGCGGGAAAGTATGGCCAATGGCGGGGGACCGGCGTGCCTGCGACTGCGCGTGGTGTTAACGCCGGAGGAGATGCAGGCCGTGAATCCGGCGGTGATGATGAACGACACGCTGTTCAATACCCTCAATGACTGGGTGGACCGCTATTATCGCGACCGTCTGGTTCAGGCCGATCTGGTTGATCCGCAGCTGCTGCGCGAAGGCCGCGAGGCGCTGGATGCATTATCGACCATCCTGCAACTGGGATCGGTTTATCCGTTCCAGCGCTAAGGAGATGATATGGAAAACTTACTGGCGCTGACGCTGGCCGAAGAGACACCGGAGCGGCAAGAGGGGGAAGGCCCCTCGTTCCACTGGCGATGGCTGGGGCGGGGCGTGCTTGAACTGACGCCGACGGGGGAATATGACCTGTCGCTGCTGCTTTCGACCGGCATTCACGGAAACGAAACCGCGCCCGTGGAGATTGTCGATCTTTTGCTGCGCGCGCTGTTTCGCGCAGAGATCACGCTGCACTGCCGTCTGCTGGTGGTGCTGGGAAATCCGCCTGCGCTGGCGCAAAATAAACGGTATCTCGTGAGCGACATCAACCGCATGTTTGGTGGTCGCTGGGCGCAGTTTCCACAGAGTGATGAGACGACACGCGCGCAATGGCTGGAGAAGGTGGTCACGGCGTTTTTTGCCGGGGCGGGGGAAACGCGCTGGCACCTCGATCTGCATACGGCCATTCGCGCCTCGTACCACGTGCGTTTTGGCGTGTTACCGCAGCGTCATCAGCCGTGGGATGAGGCGTTTCTGACCTGGCTTGGCGACGCGGGGCTGGAGGCGCTGGTTTTCCACCAGACGCCAGGCGGCACGTTTACCCACTTCACCTGCGAGAATGTTGGCGCGTTATCCTGCACCCTGGAGCTGGGAAAAGCGCTGCCGTTCGGGCAAAACGACCTGACGCGTTTTGCCCCTACGCATCAGGCGCTTCGGGCGTTGCTCGCCGGGGTTGCGCCGGAACCCTCCCGGGAACCCGTTGTGCGCTATCGGGTCGTGCAGCAGATCACGCGTCAAAGCGAGGCTTTCCAGCTACATATGGCGCCCCATACGCTGAACTTTACGCCGTTTCGCCAGGGCGTCCTGCTGGCGGAAGATGGTGAGACGCGCTATGCGGTACAGAAATCCACGGAATATGTTTTATTTCCTAATCCGTCGGTCGCGTTTGGTTTGCGAGCTGGCCTGATGCTGGAAAAAAATGCCCTGATCGTCTCCCCTCGCGCAGACCGGAGGGGAAATGAAGAATAAATTTCTTAGCGTTAAAAACGCTCTGGTATTGTTTGCGGAATATTCCTGGAGAATTGCTTTATTATTAAACGGCACTTCGCTATACTTCTCCATAATCTCTTTAAAATCATCCTGTTGAATATTTTTGTTTCATCTCTTCACGCTATTTCCTTAATTTCTCCACAATTGGCGAAAAGTTGTTTTTTACACTTTCATTGTTTTACCGTTGCTCTGACTAATTGACGATAAACCCCGTAAAGTTAATCTTGTCAACACGGCATAGCGCCGAAGAATAACTGAAAGTAAGGAAAGACATTATGCGTAAATTAACTGCACTGTTTGTTGCCTCTACCCTGGCTCTGGGCGCTACCAGCATGGCGTTCGCCGCCGATACCGCGACCACTACCGCCGCGCCGACGGAAGGCAAAATGATGATGCATCATAAAGGCAAGCCGGGTATGCACCATGAGATGATGATGTTTAAAGATCTGAACCTCACCGATGCGCAGAAGCAGCAGATCCGCGACATCATGAAAAGCCAGCGTGACCAGATGAAACGTCCTCCGCTGGAAGAGCGCCGCGCAATGCATGACATCATTGCCAGCGACAGCTTCGATAAAGCAAAAGCGGAAGCGCAGATCGACAAAATGGCCGAGCAGCATAAAGCGCGCATGCTGGCCCACATGGAAACCCAGAACAAGATTTACAACATTCTGACGCCGGAACAGAAAAAGCAATTTAATGCCAATTTTGAGAAGCGTCTGACAGAACGTGCAGCGCCGGAAGGTAAAATGCCTGCACCAACCGAATAATCGGTTCACTCTCTTAAGACCGCCGGGCTCCTGTCTACAAAAGCGAAAACGCTGTGGACAGGACCGGCGGTTTTTCTTTTATCCCATGCCTAAGGTCTGGCCTGACTGCTGCCGATAATACGTCTGTGAAAATGCCCTGGCGCACGGTGCGTCCTTCAGGAGTGGTCATGGAATTCTTTGATATCCGTAAAATGCCGGTCAGTCTCTGGCGTAATGGTGCGGGTGAGACGCGTGAGATTTGCTGTTTTCCTCCCGCGACGCGGGATTTTTTCTGGCGGGCCAGTATTGCCTCCATCGCCAGTAACGGCGAATTTTCCGCGTTCCCGGGCGTTGACCGGGTGATTACGCTGCTGGAGGGCGGCGAGGTGACCCTGGATGCAGGCAGGGCGTTTTGTCATACCCTGAAGCATCATCAGCCTTACCGATTTGCGGGCGATCTGGCGGTGAAAGCCGTGCTCACAGAGGGGCAGATGTCGATGGACTTCAACATCATGACCCGACGGGATTGCTGCCAGGCAAAGGTGCGCGTTGCTACCCGGACGTTCACTACCTTCGCATCACGCGGTGGGGTGGCATTCATATTAAGCGGCGCCTGGCAACTGGGCGACAAATTACTGACCGCCGATCAGGGCGCCAGCTGGGAAGCGGGCAGTCATACCCTCCGTTTACTGGAAACGAAGGGGTCGCTGCTGTTCAGTGAAATTACCTGGCTGCCGGGTCATTGAGGACGATGATCTCATATTTTCCGGTTAACAGTGGCTTGCAGAGAATTTTGTAACCATCCTGATCGAAACCGGCAGGGGTGCGCAGCAGAGCGGTAGCGTCATCCAGATTTTCAACGGCGCCAAGCCAGAGCCAGTTGCGGATGATGTGATAGTGCGTCATCCCATCGCGGGTTTCTTTCAGCGCCACCGCGCCTTCCCACGGCCAGCAGTTAACGCTGATAGAGGCAAGGCCAGCCATAAACCGGGCATGATGTTCTTCAACGCTCTCTTTTCCACAGCACGCCCCGGCGCAGCGTTTCAGCGCTGAGCGGAAACAGGCGCGACCACGGGTGGTGGCTTCCAGTCCTAACAGGCCGTAACAAAGCTGTAATTCATCAGCCAGGGATTGCAGGGTTTGCAGTGCGGCACGTTTGTTGGCAAACAGACCGTAAAGATTGGGTTCATGCGAAAAATCCACTTCCCGGGCATAAACGACCTGCGGTTTTCCTGCGTTAATCTGCAAGGAACACAGCTGGCGGTTGCGGCGCAGGCGTTTGTTAAACAGCGGCTGCTGTTCCTTGATGAGCCGGGCTTCGAGCAGAAGCGCGCCCAGTTCGCCTGCCGTCTCGATCCAGGTGATCCGCCGGGACTGCCTGAGCATCGATGCTTCATCCGGCGTACGCAGGTGCGACATCACCCGGCTGCGGATATTCACGCTTTTGCCGATATAGAGCGGCATGGTGTCGCTGTCGCCGTGGAAGAAATAGACGCCAGGCTGTTTAGGCAGTGCCTCAAGCCAGGGGCGAAGATGCTCGGGATATTCGTAGATAGCCGCCGCTTCGAACTCAAGACGCGGGGCGGATTGACGCCTGCTCACATACTGCTCCATATACTGTTCAGGCATACAGTGTAGCAGGTGTTTGGTGGTTAAAAAAGAGCCGGGTGGCGGCTACGCCTTACCCGGCCTGCAAAGCGG
This sequence comes from Enterobacter cloacae complex sp. ECL72, assembly GCF_019056635.1. NCBI lineage: Bacteria > Pseudomonadati > Pseudomonadota > Gammaproteobacteria > Enterobacterales > Enterobacteriaceae > Enterobacter > Enterobacter cloacae complex sp. ECL72. The sequence continues at coordinate 1,442,807 of NZ_CP077659.1, forward strand.
AGTTACCGTTTTGCTTTTACTTTTTCCAGAAATCATCAAACACCGTAATGGGCGGACGGCGCTTATGCTCGGTTTTCAGATACCAGCCTTCGATAATTTTAGCGGTACCTTCGTCGAGCGTTTTGCCTTCCAGATAATCATCGATGTTGTCATACGTAACGCCCAGCGCCGCTTCATCCGGCAGGGAAGGGCGATCGTCCTCCAGGTCCGCCGTTGGCGCCTTCTTATACAGGTGCTCCGGGCAGCCCAACGCCGCCAGCAGTTGCTTACCCTGACGCTTGTTCAGGCGGAAGAGGGGGTTGATATCCGTGCCGCCATCGCCGTATTTGGTGAAGAAGCCGGTGATGGCTTCCGCGGCGTGGTCAGTGCCGACGACGACCCCTTTGGTCATCCCTGCGATACTGTACTGCGCTTTCATGCGCTCACGGGCTTTCTCGTTGCCGCGGACAAAATCGCTCAGTTCAATACCGGCTTCACGCAGGGCCTGCTCGCTGGCCAGTACCGAACCTTTGATGTTTACGGTAAGAACACGGTCCGGCTGAATAAACGCAATCGCATCCTGACAGTCCTGCTCGTCGGCTTGCACGCCATACGGCAGACGTACGGCAATAAATTGCAGCGCGGTGTCACCGGTCTCGTCACGCAGCTCGGAGATGGCCATCTGGCTCAGCTTACCGGCCAGAGTGGAATCCTGACCGCCGCTGATGCCCAGCACCAGCGTCTTCAGGAAAGGGTGTGCAGACAGGTAAGCTTTCAAAAAATCAACGCTACGACGGATCTCTTCATTGGCATCAATCGCAGGTTTCGCGCCCAGCGCCTGAATAATTTCTTGTTGCAGAGCCATTACGCCCTCCCTATGCAGAACCAAACAGAAAGTGTGATCTGTTAAAACTAACCCTTTGTCGGGGAAACGACAAGGATCACAGTTTTGAGTGTACTGTTTTACAGCGATTTAGCAGCTTACCGTTGTTTTATTAGAATTTTCCGAAATTCGTCTGGCGTAACTCGCAAAGTTGAACAATAGTAATTTTTATCCCATGCTTAGTTAACACGCTGATAAACAAGAGGACGGAATATGAACAAGAACGTAGCAGGAATTTTAAGCGCAGCGGCGGTACTGACTATGCTGGCAGGGTGTACAGCTTACGATCGCACTAAAGATCAGTTCACACAGCCAGTGGTAAAAGACGTCAAAAAAGGCATGACGCGTTCCCAGGTTGCAGCCATTGCCGGTAAACCTTCTTCAGAAGTCACTATGATCCACGCGCGTGGTACCTGCCAGACCTATATTCTGGGTCAACGTGATGGTAAGGCAGAGACCTATTTTGTCGCCCTGGATGATACGGGTCACGTGATCAATTCTGGTTACCAGACCTGTGCCGAATACGACACCGACCCACAGGCACCTAAGGCACAGTAAGCCTGCTTGCCTGAGAGCGTTAACAAACCGGCCGGAAGGCCGGTTTTTTTATGCATACGTGAATCTTATTTCTTGGCGCGAATTATTTGCCTGAAATGTGAAGGTAGTCAACAAGCCAGGTCAATGAGAGACAATTTCAGTCTATCCAGAATTATCCCCTCCCTGTACCATTGCGTATACTCACTTCAACGACAAACAATGTTCAGCACACTGCCCGTCAGCCAGGATAGCGAGTCGAGTGATAGCGAGACGGCGGGTAGCCAAACAAGAGGGAAGTTATCATGGAAAAGAAACATATCTATCTGTTTTGCTCTGCGGGCATGTCCACTTCGCTGCTGGTTTCCAAAATGCGCGCGCAGGCCGAAAAATATGAAGTCCCTGTGGTGATTGAGGCGTTTCCGGAAACGCTGGCGGGCGAGAAGGGCCAGACAGCAGACGTTATTTTACTCGGGCCGCAAATCGCTTATATGCTGCCAGAAATTCAGCGTCTGCTACCCAATAAGCCGGTCGAAGTGATCGATTCCGTTTTATACGGCAAGATTGATGGTTTAGGTGTATTAAAAGCTGCCGTTGCGGCGATTAAAAAAGCTGCTAATTAATTTTTTATTTTTCCCGTCAAAGAGTTATTTCACACACAATACGCCGTAACGGTCGTTGCGGCATTTAAGGGTATTTTCCTATGAGTAAAGTCATCGCTTCACTTGAAAAGGTACTCCTTCCTTTTGCTGTTAAAATAGGAAAGCAGCCTCACGTTAATGCCATTAAGAACGGCTTTATTAAATTAATGCCGTTGACATTAGCCGGGGCAATGTTCGTTTTAATTAACAACGTTTTTCTGAGCTTTGGAGAAGGTTCCTTTTTTTATTCATTAGGAATTAGGTTAGATGCTTCAACTATTGAAACCCTTAATGGTTTAAAAGCCATTGGCGGCAACGTATACAACGGTACGTTGGGTATTATGTCGCTAATGGCGCCTTTCTTTATCGGAATGGCGCTGGCGGAAGAGCGTAAAGTGGATCCGCTGGCGGCAGGCTTACTGTCCATTGCCGCGTTCATGACCGTCACACCGTACAGCGTGGGTGACGCTTACGCCGTTGGCGCAAACTGGCTGGGTGGGGCAAACATCATTTCCGGTATTATTATCGGGCTGGTGGTGGCCGAAATGTTCACCTTCATTATTCGCCGTAACTGGGTTATCCGCTTGCCGGATAGCGTTCCGGCCTCCGTTTCTCGTTCATTTTCCGCGTTGATTCCGGGCTTCATTATTCTCTCCATCATGGGGATTATTGCCTGGGCGCTCTCTCACTGGGGAACTAACTTCCACCAGATCATTATGGACTCTATCTCAACGCCGCTGGCGTCGATGGGTAGCGTGGTCGGTTGGGCGTATGTCATCTTTACCTCCCTGCTGTGGTTCTTCGGCGTGCATGGTTCACTGGCACTGGCGGCGCTGGACAGCGGTATTATGACCCCGTGGGCACTGGAAAACGTCGCGCTTTACCAGCAGTACGGCTCCGTCGATGCGGCGCTGGCGGCCGGTAAAACCTTCCATGTGTGGGCGAAGCCGATGCTTGACTCCTATATCTTCCTGGGCGGTACCGGGGCGACGTTGGGTCTGATCATCGCGGTCTTTATTGTCTCTCGCCGCGCCGACCATCGTCAGGTTGCGAAGCTGGCCCTGCCATCAGGCATCTTCCAGATTAACGAGCCGATCCTGTTTGGTCTGCCAATTATCATGAACCCGGTGATGTTCATTCCCTTCATCCTGGTTCAGCCGCTGCTGGCCGCGATTACGCTGACGGCGTACTACCTGGGCATTATCCCGCCGGTGACCAACATTGCGCCGTGGACGATGCCGGCTGGTCTGGGCGCGTTCTTCAACACCAACGGTAGCGTGGCGGCCTTCCTGCTGGCGATATTCAACCTCGGGATTGCAACCCTGCTCTACATGCCGTTCGTGGCGATTGCGAACAAGGCCGCAACGGTTATCGATGAAGAAGAGAGCGAAGAGGATATCGCCCTCGCACTGAAATTCTAAAATTGCACGGCGCGGGGCAACCCGCGCCAGCGGAAAGGAGCTTAAAGATGTTAGATTTAGAGAGTATCGTTGCCGAAGAAACCGCAGAGAACGATCTGGAAGAGGTGGTGATGGGCCTCATCATCAACTCCGGGCAGGCACGCAGCCTGGCGTATGCGGCGCTTAAGCAGGCTAAGCAGGGCGACTTCGTTGCCGCGAAAACCATGATGGAGCAGTCCCGTACAGCGTTAAACGAAGCGCATCTGGTGCAGACGAAGCTCATCGAAAGCGACCAGGGCGAAGGGAAGATGAAAGTGAGTCTGGTGCTGGTACATGCGCAGGATCATCTGATGACCTCCATGCTGGCACGCGAGCTGGTCGCGGAGCTCATCGAGCTTCACGAGAAGATGCAATAAGTCAGTTGAAGTAGCAGGAGGTCAGCACGATGGAAATCAAAACCGCACATGAGCAACAGCTGTTTAATGGCAAAAATTTTCACGTGGTGATTTACAACAAAACGGAGAGCGCCAGCGGTCTGCACCAGCATGACTACTACGAGTTCACGATTGTTCTGACCGGCCGCTACTATCAGGAGATCAACGGTAAGCGCGTCCTGCTTGAGCGTGGCGATTTCGTCTTCCTGCCAATGGGATCTTATCACCAGAGCTTTTATGAGTTTGGTGCGACACGCATTCTGAACGTAGGGGTGAGCAGGCGTTTCTTCGAGAAGCACTATCTGCCGCTGGTGCCGTTCTGCTTTGTGGCGTCACAGGTGTATCGCGTTAAAAATGAGTTTATGACCTGGATTGAAACGGTTATCGCATCGCTGAATTTCCGCGACAATGAATTTGATGAATTTATTGAAACCGTGACGTTCTACGTCATGAATCGCCTCCGCCATCACCGTGAAGAACAGCAGGTGGTGGATGATATTCCTCAGTGGCTGCGCAGTACCGTGGAGCTGATGCACGATAAAGGACAGTTCAGCGATAACGCCCTGGAGAATATGGTGGCGCTGTCGGGTAAATCGCAGGAATATTTGACGCGCGCCACGCAGCGTTATTACCGTAAAACGCCTGTGCAAATCATTAATGAAATCCGCATTAACTTTGCCAAAAAACAGCTGGAAATTACTAACTACTCTGTCACCGATATCGCTTACGAATCGGGTTACAGCAGCCCCAGCCTGTTTATTAAAACCTTTAAAAAATTGACTTCATTCACACCGAACAGTTACCGCAAAAATTTAACGGTAATTAATTAACTTTCGGCGGTTTATCCGCCAGGAACAGTGACGTAATGGCTTGCCCAAATAGCGGGAAGAGTACGCTATACCTTGCAGGCGATTAACCTGATATGCTAAGGGAGATATTATGCAACAGAAATTAAAAGTCGTAACCATTGGTGGCGGCAGCAGCTATACCCCGGAATTACTTGAAGGTTTCCTGAAACGGTATCATGAATTACCGGTCAGCGAATTATGGCTGGTGGATGTTGAAGAAGGTCAGGAGAAGCTGAATATTATTTTTGAACTGTGCAAACGCATGGTTGAAAAAGCGGGCGTGCCCTTAACCGTGCATAAAACGCTGGATCGCCGCCTGGCACTGAAAGATGCTGACTTCGTGACCACGCAGCTGCGCGTCGGCCAGCTGAAGGCGCGTGAGCTGGACGAGCGCATTCCGCTGAGCCACGGTTATCTGGGCCAGGAAACCAACGGGGCAGGTGGCCTGTTTAAAGGCCTGCGTACTATTCCGGTCATTTTTGACATCATTAAAGACGTGGAGGAGATCTGCCCGAACGCCTGGGTGATCAACTTTACCAACCCGGCCGGGATGGTCACCGAGGCAGTCTATCGCCACACCGGTTTCAAACGCTTTATCGGCGTCTGCAATATTCCGATTGGCATGAAGATGTTCATCCGCGATGTACTGGAACTGACCGATAACGATGATCTCTCCATTGATCTGTTCGGCCTGAATCACATGGTCTTTATCAAAGATGTGATAGTGAACGGGCAATCGCGCTTTGCGGAACTGCTCGACGGCGTCGCCTCTGGTCGCCTGACCGCGGCCTCGGTGAAAAACATTTTCGATCTGCCGTTCAGCGAAGGGCTGATCCGCTCCCTGAATCTGCTGCCGTGCTCGTATCTGCTCTACTACTTCAAGCAGAAAGAGATGCTGGCCATTGAGATGGGCGAATACTACAAAGGTGGCGCACGCGCTCAGGTTGTACAGAAAGTAGAGAAGCAGCTGTTTGATTTGTATAAAGATCCGAACCTGAACGTCAAACCGAAAGAGCTGGAGCAGCGCGGCGGGGCATACTATTCGGATGCCGCGTGTGAAGTGATTAACGCCATTTACAATGACAAGCAGGCCGAGCACTATGTAAACGTTCCCCATCACGGGCACATCGACAATATCCCGGCAGACTGGGCCGTTGAGATGACCTGCATTCTTGGGCGCGAGGGTGCAAAACCACATCCCCGCATTACCCACTTCGATGATAAGGTGATGGGCCTGATTCACACCATCAAAGGCTTTGAAGTGGCGGCGAGCAATGCGGCCCTGAGCGGCGAACTGAATGACGTGCTGCTGGCGCTGAACCTCAGCCCGCTGGTGCATTCTGACCGTGACGCTGAAAAACTCGCGGGTGAGATGATCCTGGCGCATGAAAAATGGCTGCCAAACTTTGCTGCAACGGTTGAGAAACTGAAACTCACACACCGTTAAGAGGAGGCGCGATGGAAAACCTGCTGATCGTCAATGCCGATGATTTTGGCCTGTCAAAAGGGCAGAACTACGGCATTATTGAAGCCTGTCGCCGGGGCGTCGTGACCTCTACAACAGCGCTCATCAACGGTGAGGCGGTGGAACATGCGGCGCAGTTAAGCCGTGAGCTGCCCGAGCTGGGCGTGGGCATGCACTTTGTGCTGACGCTTGGGTTGCCCCTTTCGCCAATGCCGGGCCTGACGCGCGACGGCCAGCTGGGGAAATGGATTTGGGAAATGGCGGAGCAGGGCGCTCTGCCGCTCGATGAGATTGCCCGCGAGCTGGATTGCCAGTTTAACCGCTTTGTGGATGTGTTTGGCCGCGAGCCTACCCATATTGACAGCCATCATCATGTGCATATGATCCCGGCGATTTTCCCGCTTGTGGCAGAGTTTGCGCAACGTAAAGGCGTGGCGATGCGCGTGGATCGTGAGGTGCGCGGGTTGCCGGACGTCGCGGTGACGTCAACGGAGGGGTTCAGCAGCGCATTTTATGGCGACGAGATCGACGAAGCGCTGTTCCTGAAGGTGCTGGATGACTCCGCCGCAAAAGGGGAGCGCTCGCTTGAGGTAATGGCGCACCCGGCGTTTGTCGATAACATCGTACGTAAGAGCGCCTACTGCTGGCCGCGTCTGGCAGAACTGGATGTGCTGACGTCGGCGTCGTTAAAGTACGCGATTGCCGAGCGTGGGTATCGTCTGGGGACGTTCAGGGATCTTTGAGTTAAAGCCCGGTGGCGGCTTCGCCTTACCGGGCCTACAAAAGCAATCGAAATGTAGGCCGGGTAAGCGCAGCGCCACCCGGCTTTTTTTTACGCCGGTATCTGGTCAATCTTACTGCTGCGCGACCACACGCGGTGGGCGGCAAGCAGGTCAAACAACCGGGTCATAAACGCATCGTCAATGTTATCACCTTCGACAATGCCTTCTTCCCCTTGATCCGGTACCTTCAGCAGAGATTTAAACTTCCGCGCATCGCCTGCCAGGGCGATTGGCTTCAGGTGCTTATAGGCTTCCAGCAGATAATAGGCGGCATCACCGTTACCGAGCAGGCTCTCAACGTCGCCGCACGGCATAATCACCGCGTCAACCGTCAGCGACGGTGCCCCGGCGAAGGTCGCGGCAATTGGCAGGACAGAGCCATCGTCGGCTGTCACTTCACCCATGCGGGAGTAAAGCAGTTTGGCATGTACGCCCTGGGTTTTGAGCGCCTTCATGATCCCCAGCACGTCGCTGGCGCGCGGTTTATCATTCAGCAGGATAGCCACTACGCGGCCTTTAATTGACCCGCCAGGTACCGCGTACAGGCTCAGGGACGGATCCTTCTTCAGCCCGTTCACGTCTTTTGGCGGTGCGGCATGGCATTGCTCGTCAGTCAGCGTGATGCCGAGATTATTCGCCACGCCCTGAGCAAGCTGGATATCAATATGCGCCAGATGGTCGACCACGCGCTCGCGAATGTAGGTACGCACCACTTTGCTCAGCTCAAAGCTGAAACCGCCGATAATGTGCTGCTGTTCAATCGGGGTCTGGCTGTTCCAGAACAGGCGAGGCTGAGCGTAATATTCGCCGAATGACGGGCTGCGCTCGCGAATTTTTGTTCCGTCCACGCGCTCCTGATACGACTCAAATCCGCCACGTTTTGGCCCCGGCGGGGTTTCACGCGGCCAGTTATCGTTAATGGAGTTTGGCTCGTAGTTCGCCGGGTTGGTATCGATATCCTGGCGATGCATCCCGTCACGCTGGAAGTTATGGTACGGGCAGGTCGGACGGTTGATAGGAATTTCGTGGAAGTTCGGTCCACCGAGACGGCTGATCTGCGTATCGGTGTAAGAGAACAGACGGCCCTGTAGCAGCGGATCGTTGGTGAAATCCAGCCCCGGCACAATATGGCCCGGGTGGAACGCAGCCTGCTCATTCTCCGCGAAGAAGTTATCCGGGTTGCGGTTAAGCACCATTTTGCCCACTAGCTGAACCGGCACCAGCTCCTCAGGAATAAGCTTGGTCGGGTCGAGCAGGTCGAAGTCGAATTTGAACTCGTCCTCTTCCGGGATCAGCTGTAACCCCAGCTCGTATTCCGGGAAATCACCGGCTTCAATGGATTCCCACAGTTCGCGACGGTGGAAGTCCGGATCGCGCCCGGTCAGCTTCTGTGCTTCATCCCACACCAGGGATGCTTTCCCCGCGACCGGTTTCCAGTGGAAACGCACAAACGTCGCTTTACCTTCAGCGTTAATCAGACGGAAGGTATGAATACCAAACCCTTCCATGGTGCGATAGCTGCGTGGGATCCCCCGGTCAGACATCGCCCACATCACGTTGTGAAGGGTTTCCGGTTGCAGGGAGACGTAGTCCCAGAAGGTGTCATGCGCACTTTGTCCCTGCGGTATGGCCCAGTGTGGCTCTGGTTTTACCGCATGGACAAAGTCAGGGAACTTATGCGCATCCTGAATGAAGAAAACCGGGGTGTTATTCCCGACGAGGTCGAAAATGCCCTCTTCGGTATAGAATTTGGTGGCGAAGCCGCGGATATCACGCACCGTATCGGCCGAACCCGCGCCGCCCTGTACTGTAGAGAAGCGCACAAATACCGGTGTGATTTTGTTCGGATCGGAAAGGAAATCCGCCTTCGTGATCGCCTTCAGGCTCTTGTACGGCTGGAAATAGCCGTGCGCCGCGGAGCCGCGAGCGTGAACGATACGCTCAGGAATACGCTCATGGTCGAAATGGGTGATTTTTTCCCGCAGGATGAAATCTTCCAGCAGCGTCGGGCCGCGCGTTCCGGCGCGCAGGGAGTTCTGGTCATCGGCGATACGCACGCCCTGATTGGTGGTCAGCGCATAGCCTTCACCCCCTTTGCGGTGCGGGTCGAGAGATTTTAACTTCTCGTTATCCGCATCGGGCGACTTCACGCTTCCCGGTGCAGTAGGTTGCTCGCCCGGCGCAGACAGGCCCGGCGACGGTTTATGAGAGCCATCCGCAGGGGCGAGTGAGTCCATTCCCGGTTGAGATTCTTCGGTGCCATGAATAGGGGCTTGATGTGGTTTATCATTGTTCGACATTGCACGATTCTCCTTTGTTCGTTCCTGAAAACCCTATTAAGGATAGAACAATGTGATGAATTAGCAGGCGAACTAAGCGTTTTCAGATAAGTGATTAGCGAAAGGAGCCATCTGCCTCACGTCAGGCGCGACGGGTGGGGGGAGAATCGGCTATGATAGAAATTTCCTGCTTTAAGAATTTGCTTTAGTGAACCCGTCGCTTATGAAACCTCTTCGTCAACAAAACCGCCAGGTTATTAGCTATGTGCCCCGCGTTGAACCCGCGCCGCCTGACCATGCCCTGAAAGTGGATGGTTTTCGCGATGTCTGGATGTTACGGGGTAAATACGTTGCCTTCGTGCTGATTGGCGAGCACTTCCGTCGCTCCCCTGCGTTTATGGTGCCGGAATCGGCGCAGCGATGGGCTGTGCAGACCCGCCAGGATGAAGAGGTTGAAGAATAACAGCCATAAAAAAACCGCCCGCAGGCGGTTTTTTTATTTCAGCCGTGATTAACGATGGGCCAGTTCCGCATCTTCTTCACTGTCGAGAATCGTTTTGTCGGTCTGCTTCAGCCACTGGCTGGTCAGGGTACCGGCGGTCATTGAGCCACTCACGTTCAGGGCGGTACGCCCCATATCGATCAGCGGTTCAACAGAGATCAGCAGGGCAACCAGCGTCACCGGCAGTCCCAGCGCAGGCAGAACGATCAGCGCAGCGAAGGTCGCGCCGCCGCCCACGCCCGCAACACCGGCGGAGCTAATGGTCACGATACCCACCAGCGTCGCAATCCAGACCGGATCCAGCGGGTTAATCCCCACGGTTGGGGCAACCATCACGGCCAGCATCGCCGGGTAGAGACCCGCACAGCCGTTCTGCCCGATGGTGGCGCCAAAGGAGGCCGAGAAGCTGGCGATAGACTCCGGTACGCCCAGACGACGGGTCTGTGCTTCCACGTTCAGCGGGATAGATGCCGCGCTGGAACGGCTGGTGAAGGCGAAGGTCAGCACCGGCCAGACTTTGCGGAAATATTTCAGCGGGCTAACGCCGTTCACGCCCAGCAGGATACCGTGCACCACAAACATAATGCCCAGCCCCAGATAAGAGGCGATCACAAAGCTGCCAAGCTTGATGATGTCTTGCAGGTTAGAGCCTGCCACGACTTTGGTCATCAGCGCCAGGACACCGTACGGCGTCAGCTGCATGACCAGACGCACCAGCTTCATCACCCAGCTTTGCAGGGTATCGATGGCTGTCAGAACGCGCTCGCCTTTCGGCGCATCGTCCTTCAGCAGCTTGAGCGCCGCCACGCCCAGGAATGCCGCGAAGATCACCACGCTGATAATGGAAGTTGGGCTTGCACCGGTCAGGTCAGCGAACGGGTTCTTCGGAATGAAGGAGAGCACCATCTGCGGAACGGTCAGATCGGCCACTTTACCCACGTAGTTGGTCTCAATCGCCGTCAGACGCGCGGTTTCAGCGCTACCCTGCACCAGACCTTCAGCAGTCAGGCCAAACAGATTGGTTACCAGCACACCCACCAGCGCCGCAATCAGCGTGGTGAAGAGCAGGGTACCAATGGTCAGGAAACTAATTTTACCCAGTTGAGAGGCATTATGCAGGCGGGCTACGGCGCTCAGAATAGAGGCGAATACCAGCGGCATAACGATCATTTGCAGCAGCTGTACATAGCCGTTACCGACAATGTTGAACCACTGAATAGAATCTTTCAGTACCGGGCTATCGGAGCCGTAAATGGCGTGTAAGGCCAGGCCAAACACCACGCCCATGACCAGACCGACCAGTACCTTTTTCGCCAGGCTCCACTGTTTGTGGCGAGCCTGGGCGAGAAGCAATAGCAATACGACGAACACAACAATGTTCGCGATGAGTGGAAAATTCATCCCCGTTCTCCTGATTTATTATACGGTCGGTTTTTACCGAACCTGTTGGCGCAAGGTTATCAGAAGTGTGATGTCGCGCTTATATCCATATGGAATGGTTTATGACAAAAGTGATTATATTGTCGGTTTAATGTTCAATCTGGTGATTAATAAAACGATTGAACTGAAATTGTAGCGAGTTGATCATTTGCGATGACCAGCGCACTGCACCATTTTCGGGCAATGTCTGCGGCATCCACACGGCATACGCAAACAGCGCCATACACAGAACGCGCTCCAGCTGGTTGCCTTTTTGCGGCACGAGGATTGGCAGACGGAAACGCCAGCGGCAGGGCCAGAGCAGCGGTACACCTGCTGGCGTCAGCATATCGGCGAGGATATGGCTTAAGTAGCCGAGCACCATGCCCTGAATGGCATCCGCCGGGACGATCCAGCTCTCCGGAACCTTCAAATAGAAGAGTGTAAGCAGGCCGAATACGGCCAGCAGGCTGTGGGTAAACCCGCGATGACCAAAGGCTCTGGCGATGGGTTTTGAAATCCACTTCAGCCGCTGGCCAAGGAATGACTTTGGATGATCTATGTCCGGCAGGAGGCAGGTCAGCACGGCGGAAGGGACAATATGCCACCAGTCCCCCTGTGCCAGCACAGGGGTCAGTTCAGCGTTTTTGGCAAACACTGCACAGGCAAGTGAAAAAAGCAGGTGGCCTTCCGCCGTCATGATAAAACCCGGTAAACTGTCGATTCATACAGTATAGGGTTTTTATACAGTGTGTGAAAGAGGTGACGGTGTAACTCTTTGTCACAAACGCACGGTTAGCGCGCCAGCCAGCCACCGTCTACGGCGAGGGTATGACCGTTAACGTAATCAGAGGCCGATGAGGCCAGGAACACCACCGGACCCTGTAAATCCTCCGGCAGACCCCAGCGACCCGCCGGAATACGGTCGAGGATCGCCTGGCTGCGCTGCTCATCATCGCGAAGCTGCCGGGTGTTATTGGTCGCCATATAACCCGGCGCTATAGCATTCACATTAATGCCCAGCGTTGCCCATTCGTTCGCCAGCAGGCGGGTGAGGCCCAGCACGCCGCTTTTGGACGCCGTATAGGAGGGCACCCGGATGCCGCCCTGGAAGGAGAGCATGGAGGCAATGTTAATAATCTTGCCGCCCTGACCCTGCGCGATAAACTGTTTCGCCACTGCCTGAGAGAGGAAAAAGACCGATTTCAGATTGAGATCGATGACCTCGTCCCAGTCCTTCTCGCTAAATTCCAGCGCATCGGCACGGCGGATGGTGCCGGCATTGTTAACCAGAATATCGATGCGGCCCATCTCAGCGACTGCGGTATCCACCACGCTCTGAATACTCTCCTGCTTGACAAGATCGGCGCGAATCGCGATAAAGCGTCGTCCCAGCGCCGTAACGCGCGCTGCCGTTTCGTCAGGAACCTTGCGGTTAACCCCCACGATATCGCATCCTGCCTGGGCGAGGGCAATGGCCATACCTTGCCCCAGACCGGTATCGCACCCGGTCACCATCGCCACTTTTCCTGCCAGAGTAAAAGCATCCAGTATCATACGCGCCTCAGAAGTCAGGTTATTGTCATTCTGCACGTAAGAATAGGAGTCTGGAATGAGAAAAGCAAATAAAGTAAAACGTTGTTTTGATTTGGCGAGACAGGCAGCCGAAGCTGCCTGAAAGAGCGTTACTCCCCGCGCAGATGGCGGGCAGTCAATTCTTCAAGAGACGTCAGCCTGACGTCCGCGAGGGCAAAACGGGGATCGTGTCGGCCTTCTTCAGCCGGCACAACGATGGAGCGCATACGTGCGGCTTTGGACGCCACCATACCGTTAACCGAATCTTCCAGCGCCACACAGGTAAGCGGATCCAGCCCCAGTTTCGCTGCGCAGTCCATATACACCTGCGGATGTGGCTTGCTGTAAGGAAGCTTTTCGGCCGAGGCCAGCGCGTCGAAGCTGTCGCGCAGCCCGAACATCGTCAGCACTTTTTCCAGCATATGCAGCGGTGAGGCGGAGGCCAGCCCCACTTTCAGCCCTTGTGCCTTGCACAGGGCGATAGCGTCGCGTACGCCCGGTAACAGAGGCTTATACTCTTCTACGAGAGAAATGGCGCGGTTGATAATGCGCGCCGTAACTTCGTCGCGATCCGGGCCAACCCATGGCTGGTGGGCATACCAGAGGTCAACCACCATATCGATGCGCAGCCCCAGGGTATCGGGAAGCTCGTTACGACGACTGATATCGACGCCGAGGCTGGCCATCACCTCCAGTTCAGCCCGATCCCACAGGGGTTCGGAATCAATCAGCAATCCATCCATGTCAAAAATAGCGGCAAGTATCTGGCGCGGGGTCGACATTACAACATCTCCTTATCTTGGGGGGTAAGACGAACGGTGCTAAGCACAAGCAATTTAGCATATTGCATTCAAAGAGCGGGCGAAAATGACCGACAGCAGGTAGACTTAGGCACAAATAACGCGTCTTTATGAAGAGGAACTAATGACGTATCAACAAGCTGGACGCATCGCGGTCTTAAAACGTATTGCTGGTTGGGTTATTTTCATTCCCGCCCTGATTTCAACGCTGATCTCCGTACTCAAATTTATGTACGATCACAGCGAAAAACAGCCGGGCATCAACGCCGTTATGCTTGATTTTGCCCACGTCATGATTGAGATGATGCGGTTTAACACCCCGTTCCTGAACGTCTTCTGGTTCAACTCGCCCACGCCGGATTTTCACCACCAGCTGAATGTCGGTTTCTGGATAATCTATGCGTTGATATTTATCGCGATGGCGTTGCAGGCCTCCGGCGCGCGCATGAGTCGCCAGACCCGCTTTTTACGCGAAGGGGTGGAAGACCAGTTGATCCTTGAGAAGGCGAAAGGCCCTGACGGGATGAGCCGCGAGCAGATCGAATCGCGCATTGTCGTGCCGCGTCATACCATTTTCGTGCAGTTCTTCCCGCTCTACATCCTGCCGGTCATTATCATTGTGGCCGGGTATTTCTTCTTTACGCTGCTTGGCTTCCTGTAAATGTTAAGGGAAGGGGCGAGAAGCCGCCCCCTCCCGCTATGCGGCCAGGATACGGTCCAGCGCCCGCTGGGCATTCACCAGATGACTCCCGCCAAACAAAATAGCCCGGTTTAGCAAGGTGTACAGCTGATAAACCGGCTGACGATCAAGGAAACCCGCAGGTAACGGCGAGACAGACTGATAGCCATCATAAATTTGCGGCGGCTGTTCAGGGTGCAACGGCAGCATCGCGAGGTCACACTCTCTGTCGCCCCAGTAGCAGGCCGGGTCAAATATATAGGGACCATCAGGCCCAAGCGCGCAGTTGTTCGACCATAAATCACCGTGCAGAAGGGATGCCTGAGGCTGATGCGAAGCCAGACGCTGCTGAATGTGTTCAACAATCGCGTCGATGTTGCCGAACGCTAATCCCTTTTCAGCGGCCAGCTCCAGCTGCCAGCCGATGCGCTGCTCGGCGAAAAAAGTCGACCAGCGGCGCTGCCATGCGTTTGGCTGTGGGGTGGTGGAGAGGTCATTATCAAAATCGAGCCCAAACTGAGGTTGATCGCTCCACTGGTGCAAACGGGCGATCTGTTGCCCGAGAATAAAGGCGTTGTGCGCATCCAGAGGACGCGCGGGAAGATAGTTCATCACCAGAAAGCTATAGTCACGATCGCTGCCGACGGCTAAAACCTGCGGAACGGTGACTGTTTTACTGCGTGATAACAGCTCAAGCTGATCGGCTTCGGCAGTAAAAATGGGGAGTAATTCGCGCTCATCACATTTAACGAAAAGATCGCGCCCGGCGTAACGTAAATGCCATGCGGCATGGATCTCTCCGCCTGGCAGTTCGTTACGCAGTTCAATTTCACCTTCACCCAGCTGCTCACTTAAAAGATGACTGATAGCCTGCCACATGATGTCTCTCCCATGTTGTCTGCCAGATCATAAAGTTAGCGCAAAACGGCTATAAAAAAACAGGAACTAACGCACAACTGAGCGGTTTAATTTTGTACAGGGCACTTATTGTTCTTTTTTATGCCAGTTTTCCCAGCTATCCACATCAATTTCCGTGGCTTTGTCAGTCACGCTTTCCACCAGACTACTGGCCAGCGCCTTCACCTCTTCCTGACTCAGCGGGCTTATCAGGCCAAATGCCAGTGAGCCGAGATCGTGAATATTGCCCTCATCGTCCGTCAGCGTGAGCAGAAAATTGGCGCGCGTGAACGCGTTGTTGAGTTCATTCAGTTCGGTCAGCGACGCCTCATGAATATTCACGGTTACGACGTAGCGGGTGATATCACCACTGCTCATAATTCACCTCGTTGTTATCCTGAAAGTTTTCTTAGCATAGTCGATATGCCCTGTTTAGCGACTTCCCCCTCCATGGGAAGGGGAAGCAGGTTCAGCTTCTCGCCAGGTAATCGACAATTTTCTGGGTATCCGCAAGCGAACACAGACGCGTTCCCTGGTTTATGGTGGCTGCACTCCCTGCCGCGACGCCATAGCGTGCCATCTCCAGAAGCGAAGCGCCCTGCGCCAGCTTCAGCACCATCGCGCCAACCATACTGTCACCGGCACCCACGGTGCTCTGGCTTTTCATCGGCGGTGGCACAACCTGTACAAAGCCCGTCTTGTCGACGGCCAGCGCACCCTGAGGACCGAGAGAGACCACAACGCGATGCGCTTTGCCCGTACGTACCAGCTCTTCTGCGGCAGTACGAACGTCATCAGGCTGGCTGAGTTCTCGATTAACCAGGGCACTGAGCTCTTTCTGGTTAGGTTTAACGAGTTCAAGTTGTCCGGGTTCTAACGCCGCCTTCAGGGCTTCGCCCGAGCTATCGACAATGCAGCGGATGCCGCGCTGGAGCGCCGCCTGAACCAGCGCCGTCAGTTTTTCTGTTTTGACGCCCGGCGGCAGGCTACCGCTGATCACCAGTAATGCGCCGCTTTCAATGGTCAGCACTTTCTCTTCCAGTTGACGAAACTCATCATCGCTCAATTTCGCCCCCGGCATCACAAAACGATATTGCTCGCCGCTGGATTCAACATGGACATGCAGGTTCTGCCGGGTCCAGTCTTTAGCATCGACGGTGTCTACGGCCACCTGTTCATCTGCCAGCAACGCAACCAGATGTTCTCCCGTGGCACCGCCAGCGGGGAAGATGGCGGTGGCTTTTCCGCCGAGATGGGTAATAGCGCGCGCCACGTTGATGCCGCCGCCGCCCGGCTCAAACACCGGCGCGCTACAGCGCAGCTTACCTTCCGGGTAGATTTGCGGCGTCATGGTCGCGGAGTCGAGGGAAGGGGAGAGTGTCAGCGTATAAATCGAAGCCATCATGACCTCCTTTTATCATGGGTTCTTTTAAGCCTGGCACCGTTTGGCAGGAAGGCAACGTAAATAACAGTATGATTTTAAATATGAATGCTGACAAATAACCTGCGCCGGGCATATAAAATAAAACACGTTTTGGGATCGTTCTTATTCAAAAAATGAAAGAAGAAAATATTGCTATGTTATTTGCGGCTTTTTATAATTTGTTACCTTTCTATGGTCGCCTTGTCATTGATCCGCAAGAAAGTTTCCGAGACCGTGACGGTCTCTTTTTATGTTGTACGGACTCCTTAAATAAAATGAAGCTTTTGAAGACAGTACCCGCAGCACTGATGCTGGCGGGTGGCGTATTTGCGTCACTGAATGCAACCGCCGATGATACCGTTTTTACTGTCATGGACGATCCCTCCACTGCCAAAAAACCCTTTGAAGGTAACGTGAATGCCGGGTATCTGGCGCAATCCGGTAATACGAAAAGCTCCTCCCTGACCGCAGACAGCACCCTGACCTGGTACGGCAACACCACGGCCTGGTCGCTGTGGGGAAATGCCAGCAACACCTCTGCTAACGATCAACGCTCATCAGAGAAATACGCGGTAGGCGGACGTAGCCGATACAACATGACCGATTATGACTACCTGTTCGGGCAGGCGAGTTGGCTGACTGACCGCTACAACGGCTATCGCCAGCGTGATGTCGTGACTGCGGGTTATGGTCGTCAGTTCCTCAATGGGCCGGTGCACAGCCTGCGTTTTGAATTCGGTCCGGGTGTCCGTTACGACGAGTACACCAACGGCGAAGATGAAACCCAGCCGCTGGGTTATGCATCGGGCACCTATGCATGGCAGATGACGGACAACACAAAATTCACCCAGGGTGTGTCGGTGTTTGGTGCTGAAGATACAACGCTGAACTCAGAAAGTGCGTTGAACGTGGCCATCAACGAACACTTTGGACTCAAGGTGGCGTACAACGTAACCTGGAACTCATCCCCACCTGATTCTGCGCCGGAACATACCGATCGCCGAACCACGATTTCTTTAGGTTATAAAATGTAATATCGTCGGGCCGGGATTATTCTCGGCCCGTTTTTTATTTTATGAAACTGTGCTTATTTATATTAAACGGCGTTTTAAAATAATGGGTCTGGTTTCATCTTCATAATTTCTCCATAATTAGCCGACCAGGGCTTATTCAGTTTATTTGACACGAATTGATAAATAATTTGACTAGGCAAGAATGTGATCCAGATCTACACTTACGGCACAGGCGAAAAACTCGCCTCAGGCATATCGCATTAAATAAGTATGAGAATAAAATTATGAAAAAAATCAAAACCGCTACAGCAGCGATGGTGCTTTCCGCACTTTCATTTGGCGTATTTGCTGCTGATAATATGACGCAACCTGCCAGTGACGTTAACAGCCCAATCGGGATCGCTAAAGCCTCGGATGTAGAAGCAGGCTCCAACATTGCCCCTGGCTCTCAGTCTACCGGCCAGTCAATGAATGATGCATTTGATGTACACAAGCTGGTGGCGGGTGAGTGGTCCTGATATTTCAACTGCCACGTGTGACGGAATATATACGCTGTCACAGCCTGTCGAAAACCGGATTATGACGTACCGGTTTTGGACCATAAATTAACGTAAAGATAGTTAAGATTTATTCAGTAAATTCACGGCACGTTTTCGCTGACAAAATATTAGCCCCAGATCATTGCGGCCCAGCGCAGCAGCAACATCGCGCCGCAAATAGCAATTAACACCACGACCATTTTCCAGTGCTTCACGGCAAATCTTTTTGTTGGCATAACCTAATCCTTGTCAGTTGATACCCTTAGTCTACCAAAATCTGCGCCAGAAAGCGCTCAACCCTGGACAACAGGTTATGCCGGAACACCGGTTCGGCTTAAAACCAATGGAATCTGTCAGCCAGAATCAATACCAGGCAAGCAGCGGAAAGTAGATTCAATATCACAACGGTTCTGCTGGATACATTCATGTGATACCCCTTCGATGTTTAAGGACCAAGTCAAGAATAGCTCAGCACTTTCGGATTGCGAGCCTCCGTCAGCAAAAGTTCATGAACGCAGACAAAAGGATGAACGGTTCAAACGGTCGCAGAAGGTGCATTCGCCCTTTCAATAGTGTTACCATTACCCTGCTTGCCGTAAATTCGCATTTATCTGAATCGGCAGGTGCATGATGACGAACCAATTTGACGATTGTTGGTCAGATGGTTTCGTAATCTACTGTTTAATCACGATTATTTTCTTTGTATATGCTCTTATGTGTGGGGCATCACTGCAAATAAGGATATAAAATGCCTGTAATTACTCTTCCTGATGGCAGCCAACGCCATTTCGACCATGCTGTTAGCCCAATGGATGTTGCCCTGGATATCGGCCCTGGACTTGCAAAAGCAACCATAGCAGGTCGCGTAAACGGTGAGCTGGTAGACGCGTCCGATCTGATTGAAAGCGATGCAACGCTTGCGATCATCACCGCGAAAGACGAAGAAGGTCTGGAGATCATTCGTCACTCCTGTGCGCACCTGTTAGGCCATGCTATTAAGCAGCTGTGGCCAAACACCAAAATGGCGATCGGCCCGGTTATCGACAACGGTTTCTACTACGACGTTGACCTTGACCACACCCTGACTCAGGAAGATATCGACGCGCTCGAGAAACGAATGCACGAGCTCGCCGAAACCAACTATGACGTCATTAAGAAGAAAGTCAGCTGGCACGAAGCGCGTGAAACCTTCGTGAAGCGCGGCGAGAGCTACAAAGTCTCGATTCTTGATGAAAACATCGCTCATGATGACAAGCCTGGCTTGTACCATCACCAGGAATACGTCGACATGTGCCGTGGACCGCACGTGCCGAACATGCGCTTCTGTCATCACTTCAAACTGATGAAAATCGCAGGCGCTTACTGGCGTGGCGACAGCAACAACAAAATGTTGCAGCGTATTTATGGTACCGCGTGGGCCGATAAGAAGGCCCTGAACGCGTACCTGCAACGCCTGGAAGAGGCGGCTAAGCGTGACCACCGTAAAATCGGTAAGCAGCTTGACCTGTATCATATGCAGGAAGAAGCGCCGGGGATGGTGTTCTGGCATAACGACGGCTGGACTATCTTCCGTGAACTGGAAACGTTCGTGCGCTCCAAGCTGAAAGAGTACCAGTACCAGGAAGTGAAAGGCCCGTTCATGATGGACCGTGTGCTGTGGGAAAAAACCGGCCACTGGGACAACTACAAAGATGCAATGTTCACCACTTCGTCTGAGAACCGAGAATACTGCATCAAGCCAATGAACTGTCCGGGCCACGTTCAGATCTTCAACCAGGGTCTGAAATCCTACCGCGATCTGCCGCTGCGTATGGCGGAGTTCGGTAGCTGCCACCGTAACGAGCCATCAGGTGCGCTGCACGGTCTGATGCGTGTTCGTGGCTTTACTCAGGATGATGCGCATATCTTCTGTACTGAAGATCAGGTCCGTGAAGAAGTTAACGCCTGTATTCGTATGGTCTACGATATGTACAGCACCTTTGGCTTCGAGAAGATCGTGGTCAAACTCTCAACGCGTCCGGAAAAACGTATCGGCAGCGATGAGACATGGGATCGCGCAGAGGCGGATCTCGCCGTCGCGCTGGAAGAGAACGGTATTCCGTTCGAATACCAGCTGGGCGAGGGCGCATTCTACGGTCCGAAAATTGAATTTACCCTGTATGACTGCCTCGATCGCGCATGGCAGTGCGGAACGGTACAGCTGGACTTCTCCCTGCCGCAGCGTTTAAGCGCCTCTTATGTTGGCGAAGACAACGAGCGTCAGGTGCCGGTTATGATTCACCGTGCGATTCTCGGTTCACTGGAGCGCTTCATCGGCATCCTGACCGAAGAGTTCGCGGGCTTCTTCCCAACCTGGCTTGCGCCAGTGCAGGTAGTGGTGATGAACATTACCGATTCTCAGGCGGATTACGTTAAAGAATTGACGCAGAAACTACAAAATGCGGGCATTCGCGTAAAAGCAGACTTGAGAAATGAGAAGATTGGCTTTAAAATCCGCGAGCACACTTTACGTCGTGTCCCGTATATGTTGGTCTGTGGTGATAAAGAGGTGGAAGCAGGCAAAGTTGCCGTTCGCACCCGCCGTGGTAAAGACCTGGGGAGCCTGAACGTAAGTGAAGTGATTGAGAAGCTGCAACAAGAGATTCGCAGCCGCAGTCTTCAACAACTGGAGGAATAAGGTATTAAAGGCGGAAAACGAGTTCAAACGGCACGTCCGAATCGTATCAATGGCGAGATTCGCGCCCAGGAAGTTCGCTTAACAGGTCTGGAAGGCGAGCAGCTGGGGATTGTGAGTCTGAGAGAAGCGATCGAAAAGGCTGAAGAAGCTGGAGTAGATTTAGTTGAAATCAGCCCTAACGCCGAACCGCCAGTTTGTCGTATCATGGACTACGGCAAGTTCCTTTATGAAAAGAGTAAGTCTTCTAAGGAACAGAAGAAGAAGCAAAAAGTTATCCAGGTTAAGGAAATTAAATTCCGTCCTGGTACCGACGATGGCGATTATCAGGTAAAACTCCGCAGCCTGATTCGCTTTCTGGAAGATGGCGATAAGGCCAAGATCACGCTGCGTTTCCGCGGTCGTGAGATGGCCCACCAACAGATTGGTATGGAAGTGCTTAACCGCGTCCGTGACGATCTGAGTGAACTGGCAGTAGTCGAATCCTTCCCTACGAAGATCGAAGGCCGCCAGATGATCATGGTGCTCGCTCCTAAGAAGAAACAGTAAGGCCTTCAAGCAGCAAAATCTGTGGAGCCTTCGGGCCCCATAGGTTTTGTTCGCCTATGTTTCGTTTATTTAACAATGCGAAGTGGAAGTTATTAAAATGCCAAAAATTAAGACCGTACGCGGTGCTGCTAAGCGCTTCAAAAAAACCGGTAAAGGTGGTTTTAAGCACAAGCACGCTAACCTGCGTCACATTCTGACTAAGAAAGCTACCAAGCGTAAACGTCACCTGCGTCCAAAAGCCATGGTTTCTAAAGGCGATCTGGGCCTGGTCATCGCGTGCCTGCCGTACGCATAAGTCGTTAACGTTTAACTTTTTTAACTTAGAATAGATACAGGAGAGCACACATGGCTCGCGTAAAACGTGGTGTAATTGCACGTGCACGTCACAAGAAAATTTTGAAACAAGCTAAAGGCTACTACGGTGCGCGTTCACGCGTATACCGCGTTGCCTTCCAGGCTGTTATCAAAGCAGGTCAGTACGCTTACCGTGACCGTCGTCAGCGTAAGCGTCAGTTCCGTCAACTGTGGATTGCGCGTATCAACGCAGCAGCACGTCAGAACGGTATTTCTTACAGCAAATTCATCAACGGCTTGAAAAAAGCCTCTGTTGAAATCGACCGTAAGATCCTGGCTGATATCGCAGTATTCGACAAAGTAGCGTTCACCGCTCTGGTCGAAAAAGCGAAAGCAGCACTGGCATAAGCCAGTTGAGAGAGGGGGCTTTGCCTCCTCTTTTCATTTAACACCATCAGAAGATTGACATTTATCCGTGCAGGCTTTTCAATAAGGTCTTAACGGTTTTTACCCTACAAGGTAACGCAAGCATGAATGCTGCTTTTTTCCGCTTCTTCTTTTACTTTAGCACCTGACTTCAGGAGGCTAGCGCGTGAAAGATGAAACGAAAAACAGCGCCAGATAAGCCTCCCGATGGAGGCTTTTTTTGTGCCTGAAGTTAAGAGAATACGTCCAACAATTCGGTGTCTGCACCGACATAATGAGGAAAACCATGTCACATCTCGCAGAGCTGGTTGCCAGTGCAACGGCCGCCATTAACCAGGCCTCAGATGTTGCCGCGTTAGACAATGTCCGCGTCGAATATCTGGGCAAGAAAGGGCATTTGACCCTTCAGATGACTACCCTGCGTGAACTGCCAGCAGAGGAGCGCCCGGCAGCCGGTGCAGTGATTAACGAAGCCAAAGAGCAGGTACAGCAGGCGCTGAACGCGCGTAAAGCCGAGCTGGAAAGCGCAGTACTGAATGCGCGTCTGGCGGCAGAAACGATTGACGTTTCTCTGCCGGGTCGTCGTATTGAAAACGGCGGTCTGCATCCGGTGACTCGTACTATCGATCGTATTGAAAGTTTCTTCGGTGAGCTCGGCTTTACCGTGGCGACTGGCCCGGAAATTGAAGATGATTACCACAACTTCGATGCCCTGAACATTCCTGGCCATCATCCGGCACGTGCTGACCACGACACTTTCTGGTTTGACGCTACCCGTCTGCTGCGTACTCAGACTTCCGGCGTTCAGATCCGTACCATGAAGGAGCAGGAGCCGCCAATCCGCATCATCGCGCCGGGTCGCGTATACCGTAACGACTACGATCAGACCCACACCCCAATGTTCCACCAGATGGAAGGTCTGATTGTTGATAAAAACATCAGCTTTACCAACCTGAAAGGCACGCTGCACGATTTCCTGAACAACTTCTTTGAGGAAGATTTGCAGGTTCGCTTCCGCCCGTCCTACTTCCCGTTCACCGAACCGTCTGCGGAAGTTGACGTGATGGGTAAAAACGGCAAATGGCTGGAAGTGCTGGGCTGCGGCATGGTGCATCCAAACGTGCTGCGCAACGTGGGTATCGATCCGGAAGTGTATTCCGGCTTTGCGTTCGGTATGGGTATGGAGCGTCTGACCATGCTGCGCTACGGCGTAACCGACTTACGTGCGTTCTTCGAAAACGATCTGCGTTTCCTCAAACAGTTTAAATAAGGGCAGGACAGAACAATGAAATTCAGTGAACTGTGGTTACGCGAATGGGTGAACACCACGCTGGACAGCGACGAGCTTTCCAACCAGATCACCATGGCGGGTCTGGAAGTTGACGGTGTAGAGCCGGTTTCTGGCGCCTTCACCGGCGTGGTCGTGGGTGAAGTGGTTGAATGCGGTCAGCACCCTAACGCTGACAAACTGCGCGTAACAAAAGTCAATGTGGGCGGTGACCGTCTGCTGGATATCGTCTGCGGTGCGCCAAACTGCCGTCAGGGCCTGAAAGTGGCCGTGGCGACCGTCGGTGCGGTGCTGCCGGGCGATTTCAAAATCAAAGCGGCTAAGCTGCGCGGTGAGCCGTCTGAAGGCATGCTGTGCTCCTTCTCCGAACTGGGTATTTCCGACGATCACTCCGGCATTATTGAACTGCCGCAGGATGCGCCAGTTGGTACCGATATCCGCGAATACCTGAAGCTTGATGACAACACCATCGAAATCAGCGTAACGCCAAACCGTGCTGACTGTTTAGGCATCATCGGTGTGGCCCGCGACGTGGCCGTGCTGAACCAGACTGAACTGAACGTGCCGGAGATCGCTCCGGTTGAGGCAACCATCAGTGACGTGCTGCCGATACAGGTAGACGCGCCTGAGGCCTGCCCACGCTACCTCGGTCGTGTGGTGAAAGGTATTAACGTTAAAGCGCCAACCCCGC
Source organism: Enterobacter cloacae complex sp. ECL72 (assembly GCF_019056635.1). Taxonomy (NCBI): domain Bacteria; kingdom Pseudomonadati; phylum Pseudomonadota; class Gammaproteobacteria; order Enterobacterales; family Enterobacteriaceae; genus Enterobacter; species Enterobacter cloacae complex sp. ECL72. The sequence continues at coordinate 1,466,821 of NZ_CP077659.1, forward strand.
TGTGGATGAAAGAGAAACTGCGTCGCTGCGGTATCCGTTCTATCGATGCGGTCGTCGACGTCACCAACTATGTTCTGCTGGAGCTGGGCCAGCCAATGCACGCCTTTGATAAAGATCGTATCGAAGGTGGGATCGTCGTGCGCATGGCGAAAGAGGGCGAAACCCTGGTTCTGCTGGACGGCAGCGAAGCGAAACTGAACGCTGACACCCTGGTGATTGCCGATCACAACAAAGCGCTGGCGATGGGCGGGATCTTCGGCGGCGAGCACTCTGGCGTCAACGACGAGACGCAAAACGTCCTGCTGGAATGCGCGTTCTTCAGCCCGCTCTCCATCACCGGCCGCGCACGCCGTCACGGTCTGCACACTGATGCTTCTCACCGCTACGAGCGTGGCGTGGATCCTGCGCTGCAATACAAAGCGATGGAGCGTGCTACTCGCCTGCTGATCGACATCTGCGGCGGCGAAGCGGGTCCGGTTATCGATGTGACCAACGAAGCGACGCTGCCGAAGCGTGCGACCATTACCCTGCGCCGCAGCAAACTGGATCGTCTGATTGGTCACCACGTTGCCGATGCGCAGGTGACCGACATTCTGACGCGTCTGGGCTGCGAAGTTACTGAGGGTCAGGACGAGTGGAAAGCCGTTGCGCCGTCCTGGCGTTTTGACATGGAGATCGAGGAAGATCTGGTGGAAGAAGTGGCCCGCGTTTACGGCTACAACAACATCCCTGACGAGCCGGTGCAGGCGGGTCTGGTGATGGGCAGCCATCGCGAGGCCGATCTGTCTCTGAAGCGTGTGAAAACCATGCTGAACGACAAAGGCTACCAGGAAGTGATCACCTACAGCTTCGTTGATCCTAAGCTGCAACAGCTGATCCATCCGGGTCAGGAAGCGCTGATTTTGCCAAGCCCGATTTCCAGCGAGATGTCAGCGATGCGTCTGTCCCTGTGGACGGGACTGCTGGGTACTATCGTTTATAACCAGAACCGTCAGCAAAACCGCGTGCGTATTTTCGAAAGCGGTTTGCGCTTTGTACCGGATACTCAGGCGAATTTAGGCATCCGTCAGGATCTCATGCTGGCCGGCGCCATCAGCGGTAACCGCTTTGAAGAGCACTGGGACCTGGCAAAAGGGACGGTTGATTTCTACGATATGAAGGGCGATCTGGAAGCGATTCTCGATCTGACCGGTAAATTATCCGAAATTGAATTCCGCGCAGAAGCGATTCCAGCCCTGCATCCGGGTCAGAGTGCGGCGATCTATTTAGACGGCAAACGTGTTGGTTTCATTGGGGTTGTTCACCCGGAGCTGGAACGTAAGCTGGATCTGAATGGCCGTACCATCGTATTCGAACTGGAGTGGAACCCGGTTGCAGACCGCGTCATTCCTCAGGCGCAGGACGTCTCCCGCTTCCCGGCAAACCGCCGTGATATCGCGGTTGTGGTCGCTGAAAATGTGCCCGCAGCAGATATTTTGGCCGAATGTAAGAAAGTTGGCGTAAATCAGGTAGTTGGCGTAAACTTATTTGACGTGTACCGCGGCAAGGGCGTAGCAGAAGGTTTCAAGAGCCTCGCTATTAGCCTTATCCTTCAGGATACCAGCCGTACACTCGAAGAAGAGGAGATTGCCGCTACCGTCGCCAAATGTGTAGAGGCATTAAAAGAGCGATTCCAGGCATCATTGAGGGATTGAACCTATGGCGCTTACAAAAGCTGAAATGTCAGAATATCTGTTTGATAAGCTTGGGCTTAGCAAACGGGATGCCAAAGAGCTGGTAGAGCTGTTTTTCGAAGAGATCCGTCGTGCTCTGGAAAATGGTGAGCAGGTTAAACTCTCCGGTTTTGGCAATTTTGATTTGCGAGACAAAAACCAACGTCCGGGCCGTAACCCGAAGACGGGGGAAGATATTCCCATTACAGCCCGCCGCGTGGTGACCTTCAGACCCGGACAGAAGTTAAAAAGCCGTGTCGAAAACGCAACGCCCAAAGCAGAGTAATATGAACTAACTAAAAAGGCCGCTCACGCGGCCTTTTTTCTTTGCGCTATTTGCTAAACCCGCCGTAAAATCAATGATATCTCAACCGGATAACCTATCGTCTATGCTTGATCTTGCCCGCCGCCAGCACCGCTCCGATCTTCGCCGCCTGTGTCTGCTCGGGGTGCTGTTGATTGTCGCCACCACCGTCAGCCTGTGTGCGGGCGATCGGTGGCTGGGGCCGGAAAGCTGGTTTACGCCTGAAGGACAGCTCTTTGTATGGCAGATCCGCCTGCCGCGGACGTTGGCTGTCCTTTTAGTTGGCGCTGCGCTAGCGCTGTGCGGCACGATCATGCAGGCATTATTTGAAAACCCTCTGGCGGAACCCGGGCTTCTCGGGGTCTCGAATGGCGCAGGCGTCGGGCTTATCGCCGCCGTGATGCTGGGGGGAGGCGAGCTCTCCGGCTGGGGGATTAGCCTCAGCGCCATCCTTGGCGCGCTGTTGATAACCCTTATCCTTCTGCGCTTTGCCCGCCGCCACTTATCCACCAGTCGGCTGCTGCTTGCCGGGGTAGCGTTGGGGATCATCTGTAGTGCGCTGATGACCTGGGCCGTCTACTTTTCTACCTCCTTCGATCTGCGCCAGTTAATGTACTGGATGATGGGGGGATTTGGGGGTGTTGACTGGCGTCAGGGGTGGCTGATGGTGCTCCTGATCCCGGTCATCCTGTGGACGGCGTTCCAGGCGCAGCCTCTTAATATTCTCGCGCTGGGCGAAACGTCTGCTCGCCAGCTCGGGATGCCGATTGGATTCTGGCGCAACGTGCTGGTTATCGCCATTGGCTGGATGGTAGGCGTAAGCGTGGCGCTGGCGGGGGCGATTGGCTTTATTGGGCTGGTGATCCCGCATATGCTGCGCCTGTGCGGCATTACGGACCACCGAACTCTGCTCCCGGCCTCGGCGGTTGCCGGGGCGGCAACGCTGCTGGTTGCCGATATCATCGCCCGGCTCGCCCTGACGGCCGCTGAGTTGCCCATAGGCGTGGTGACCGCAACGCTGGGCGCACCGGTCTTTATCTGGCTACTATTAAAAGCTGGACGTTAAAACACAACCTGTAAGTCAACCTGAGGGAATGCTATGCAGTCTGATATTCTGAATACCGAAGTGACGACCATTGACGGCGAGAAAACCACGCTGGAAGGCTACAAGGGCAAGGTGCTGCTCATCGTGAACGTGGCGTCGAAATGTGGCCTTACGCCGCAGTATGAACAGCTGGAAAACATTCATAAAGCCTGGGAAAAAGACGGCTTTACCGTACTCGGCTTCCCGTGCAACCAGTTCCTGGGCCAGGAGCCGGGTAGCGAAGAGGAGATTAAGACCTTTTGCAGCACAACCTATGGCGTGACGTTCCCGATGTTCAGCAAAATTGACGTGAACGGTGAAAATCGTCATCCGCTGTATGCCAAACTGGTGGCCGCGGCGCCGACCGCCGTTGCGCCTGAAGAGAGTGGTTTCTATGAGCGTATGGCAAGTAAAGGCCGCGCGCCGCTCTATCCGGACGATATTCTGTGGAACTTCGAAAAATTCCTGATTGGCCGTGACGGTGAGGTCGTGCAGCGTTTTTCGCCTGACATGACGCCTGAAGATCCTATCGTGATGGAATCAATCAAGCTGGCGCTGGCGAAATAATGACGCTGCTGATGCAGCTCACGGACGTTGCCGGGAAGGGACGTCTTGAGCCTGTGACTGCCGCAGTCAACGCAGGTGAAATCCTTCACCTGGTTGGGCCAAACGGCGCTGGAAAAAGCACGCTGCTGGCGCGTATGGCGGGGCTGACCACCGGGGAAGGAAAGATTACCTTTCTCGGGCAATCGCTCGTCGACTGGCTACCCGCTACACTTGCCTCCCGTCGAAGCTATCTGGTTCAGCAGCAGGTTCCGCCCTTTGCGATGCCCGTCTGGCACTACCTGACGCTGCATCTGCCTGACAAAAATCAGGTGGGATTGCTCAACGAGGTTGCTGCGGCACTCGGGTTAGACGACAAGCTTACCCGGCAGGCAAATCAGCTTTCCGGCGGCGAGTGGCAGCGCGTGCGTCTGGCGGCCGTTATCCTTCAGATCCATCCGGCGGGAAATCCTCACGGGCGGTTGCTGCTGCTGGACGAGCCGATGAGTGGGCTGGACGTTGCCCAACAGGCAGCGCTGGATACCCTGCTCAGCGCGCTGTGTCGCAAGGGGATTGCCATTGTGATGAGCAGCCATGATTTGAACCATACGTTGCGCCACGCGCATCGGGTGTGGTTGCTGGCGCGTGGCAAGCTGATTGCCAGCGGAACGCGCGACAGCGTACTGACGGCCGCCAATCTTGCGAGCGCTTACCACATGTCGTTCCGGAGGCTGGATATTGAAGGCCACAAGATGCTCATTTCCACGGCGCAGGAATAACCTTTCTTGCACAGCTGCATAGATGCACGCTAAATTACCGAAAGAACAAAAAAAGCAGAGGATTCGTCTGAAATGCGATTCTGGTTTCTCCTTGTTGCGGCGCTCTTTCTTGCAGGATGCAGCAGCCATCGTGCACCTCCGCCCAACCCACGGCTTTCCGATTCCATTACGGTCATTGCCAGCCTGAACGATCAGCTCAGCAACTGGCGCGGCACACCTTATCGCTACGGCGGCATGAGCCGGGGCGGGGTGGATTGCTCGGGATTCGTGCTGATGACCTTCCGCGATAAATTTGACCTCCAGCTTCCGCGTGAAACGCGTATGCAGGCGAAAATCGGCACTGAAATTGATAAAGACGAGCTCCTGCCCGGCGATCTGGTCTTTTTTAAAACGGGCTCCGGTGAAAGCGGCCTTCATGTCGGCATCTATGATACCGATAATCAGTTCATTCATGCCTCGACCAGCCGTGGCGTGATGCGCTCCTCTCTGGATAATGTTTACTGGCGTAAAAACTTCTGGCAGGCCAGACGTATTTAACCGCTGCATAAAAATGCAGTGCGGAGGGCCTGGCGGTGAAAATAGACGTCAGGCTTTTCTTGCGGGTTGATTAAAGTTAAATTTTTGCCCAATTATTTATGTCCGCATGTGCCTGTTTTATCTAAAACTGGCTATTATTCAATAACCAGGATAAAATTAATTTAGATTCAGGGAAAAATCTGAAAATTAATACGGAAAGAATGAAATTAATCTTATTAAAATCAAGACAGTGGAATTGTGCCTGCAATTGCTCCAGGATGTTCTCTCTCATCTTTAATGCAGGACAAGCGCGATGATTATTACGCTAGATAATGCTTACCAGTCTGAACTTTTACTCCTTCCGGCGCGTGATAGTGCAGGTTTGCTTAAAGGTTTAGAGATTTTGGTTAACTTTACTGGCGTGGGTGCGGACGTACGGATCCCGACTGAACTGGTTATCCCACATCTTTCTCAGGAAGATGAATTAGCGCTGTTTCAGGAGAAACTGCAATTACTCGATACCTGTAAGCTATTTTTTATTCAGCATCAGTTAATTGCATGGATCAATATTACACCTGCAATTGTTGAGTTTTTATTAACTAATGAGAACGCTGTTTCAATCCTCGAGCGTTATCCGTTTCTTGAGTTTACTGTTAATGAGAACTATCCAGGTTTAAATAACGGGAAAGACGATCCCTGTCTGGCAAGAATGGCGATCCATTTCCCCTTAGTACTGGCTAACTTTGGTGCAGGGGCATCTTCCCTTAAACCGGTTTATGATGGTCTGTTCAAACGGGTGATTCTGGATAAAAACTTTATCCAGCAGCGCGTGTCGGCACTCTCGTTTGAGCCTTTTATGCGCGCCATTCTCTGGCAGATCGCGCCGCATTGTCAGTCGGTCATGGTCTCGGGAATTGACGATCACGGCATCTTACAACGCGTGCTGCCCTTCAATTTTGGTGCAATGCAGGGAAGCCTGTGGCCTGCCGTCCCGGCAGAGCGAGTCACGACTCTCGTTCAGCAATAACCCCTTTCTTCGCCCGTGTTTACGTCCAGGGAAACCCTCTACACTTAAAGCAGGAGGACTTATGACCCTGTCTTTTACTGCTCACTGGCACGATGAATTACCCGGCTTTTACACCGCGCTTAAGCCAACGCCATTACAGAACGCGCGTCTTATCTGGCATAACGATGCATTGGCGGATTCGCTTGGCATCCCTTCGACGCTTTTTCAGCCAGAAAAAGGCGCCGGCGTCTGGGGCGGCGAAACGCTGCTCCCGGGCATGAAGCCGCTGGCTCAGGTCTACAGCGGACATCAGTTTGGCGTCTGGGCGGGACAGCTCGGCGATGGCCGCGGCATCCTGCTGGGTGAACAGGTTCTGCCGAATGGCGAAACGCTCGACTGGCACCTGAAAGGGGCAGGGCTAACCCCGTACTCACGCATGGGGGATGGCCGCGCGGTGCTGCGTTCAACCATCCGTGAAGGTCTGGCTTCCGAGGCGATGCATGCCCTGGGGATCCCCACCTCACGCGCGCTGTCCATAGTCAACAGCGACACGCCGGTGGCCCGTGAAACGATGGAGCAGGGAGCGATGCTGATCCGCGTGGCGGAAAGCCATCTGCGTTTCGGTCATTTTGAACACTTCTACTATCGCCGCGAGCCGGATAAGGTCCGCCAGCTTGCCGATTACGCCCTTCGCCGTCACTGGCCGCACCTGCAAAACGAGCCGGACCGCTATGTTCTCTGGTTCCGTGATATTGTCGCGCGCACTGCCGCAATGATTGCCCGCTGGCAGGCCGTCGGCTTTGCCCACGGGGTGATGAATACCGACAACATGTCCCTGTTAGGGCTGACGTTTGACTACGGTCCGTACGGCTTCCTTGATGACTATCAGCCGGGTTACATCTGTAACCATTCGGACTATCAGGGGCGTTACCGTTTCGACAACCAGCCTGCGGTGGGGCTGTGGAACCTTCAGCGGCTTGCGCAAAGCCTGTCGCCGTTTATCGACGTCGATGCCCTGAACGATGCGCTGGACAGCTATCAGGAGATCCTGCTGCGGGAATATGGTGTGTTAATGCGCAACAAGCTGGGGCTGATGACGCAGGAAAAAGGCGATAACGCGCTGTTGAATGGGCTGTTTGCCATCATGGTGCGTGAAGGCAGCGACTATACCCGAACCTTCCGTATGCTGAGCCAGACCGCGCAGCAGAGCGCCGCGTCACCGCTGCGCGACGAGTTCATCGATCGTCAGGCGTTTGATGACTGGTTTGCCGTTTACCGGACGCGTTTACAGCAGGAACAGATTGATGACGATACCCGCCAGACGCGGATGAAGGCGGTTAACCCGGCGATGGTGTTGCGCAACTGGCTGGCGCAGCGGGCCATTGAGCAGGCAGAGCAGGGGGATTATACCGAGCTGCATCGGCTGCATATCGCCCTGCGCACGCCGTTTGCCGACCGGGAGGATGACTATGTCAGCCGCCCGCCGGACTGGGGCAAGCGGCTGGAAGTGAGCTGCTCAAGCTAAGGGGCGAGAAAAACCTGCGGTGCGGCGTGCGCCGGATGTCTGCCGACGTGCACCTGCGCACCGTACCAGTGTGCCAGCGCGTCGGCCTGCAAAACCGTCTCCGGTATGCCCTGAGAAACAATCCTGCCGTTGTGTAACAGCAGGATCCGGTCCGACCATAATGCGGCAAGATTGAGATCGTGCAGCACCACGCAGGCGTGAAGATGGCCCTGACGGGTCAGCGATTTCAACAGGCGCAGCAGATGCTGCTGGTGGTAGAGATCCAGCGCTGAAGTGGGTTCGTCGAGAAACAGCCAGCCGCGCGGCGTTCCGTCACGCCACAGCTGCGCCAGCGCGCGGGCGAGCTGGACGCGCTGCTGCTCGCCGCCGGAGAGGGCATGATAACGCCTGCCGGCCAGCGGCAGGCAACCGGTCAGCTGCAACACCTCACGCACAATCGACGGTTCCGGGTGACGCGTCCAGGGCGCACGCCCCATGCCAACGATCTCCTCCACCTGCCAGTCAAATCCAGGCTGAGACTGCTGGCGCATCACTGCCCGATAGCGGGACAGCGTCTGCGGATGCCATTCCTCCAGCGCTTTTCCCGCCAGCGAACAGCCGCCGCTGTCGGGTTTCAGGTAGCCGGTCAGCAGCCGCAGCAGTGTGGATTTCCCCGCGCCGTTGGGGCCGATCAATGTAACCAGCTCTCCCTGCGACAGTGACAGCGAAACGTTATCTGTCAGCGTGCGGCCAGATCGGGTAAAAGTAAGATTTTCAGCCGTATAACGTTCAGCCATGCTGTTCTCCACGACGAAAAATGAGCCATAAGAACCAGGGAGCACCAAGGATACTGGTGAGCAGGCCGACCGGCATTTCTGCCGGAGCGACCAGGGTGCGCGCGACCGTATCCGCCACCAGCAGCAGTAAAGCGCCCGCGAGTACCGTGCCGGGGAGGGTTGCCCGGTGATCGGCGCCCAGCCACATGCGCATCAGGTGCGGCACCACGAGTCCGACAAAGCCAATCACGCCGCTGACGGCGACAGCCGCAGCGACCAGCAGGGCGCTGCATAACAGTAATATTCGCTGTACAAAGGCAACGTCCACGCCAAGGTAATGCGCTTCCTCTTCACCCAGTTGCAGTAAATTTAATGCGCTGGCACAACGCCAGATCGCCAGAACGGCAGGCACCATCAGCGAGGTCACGGCGAGCAGCGTTGACCACTGTGCCTGACCAAGACTTCCCATTCCCCAGAGTGAAAGCTGACGCAGCTGGGCGTCATTGCTGACCCACGAAAGCACACCCACTGCCGCACCGCACAGGGCATTGATGGCGATACCCACCAGCAACAGACGTGACAGAGAGGGGTCACGCTGCTTGCTGAGCAGGAAGATCACGCCAGTGGCTGCCAGCGCCCCAAGAAATGCCGCCAGCATAGGGGCGTAAAGCATCACCAGCGCGGGCAGCGAGAGCGGGAGCACCACCCACAGGGCGACGGCCAGCGCCGCACCGCTGCTGATCCCGAGCAGGCCCGGGTCGGCCAGTGGATTGCGGAACAGCCCCTGCATGACGCAGCCGGCGAGCGCCAGCGATCCGCCAATCACCAGCGCCAGCAGTACGCGGGGCAGACGGATGGTAAGCCAGATCTGGCGTAGCGTCTCATCGCTGCCGCTCCACAGCACGTTCACCGGCAGGCGTAACGCCCCAAAACCGGTGGCCATGAACGTCATGACGGTAAGCAACCCCGCCAGAAGCCATAACGATAACGTGATGCGCCGGGACATCAGGGCAGTTGCTCCGCTCTGGCACGCAGCTGTTGTATGGCTTTCGGCGTGCGGACGCTGAAGCCCAGCAGGGCCATATCATCAATAGCCAGCACCTGTTTGCTTCGTCCCGCTGGCGTTTGCGCCAGACCGGGCAGTTTCCACAGATTTTCTTCGCCGCCCAGCGCGTTAAGACCGTCCTGCGAAATCACCACCAGATCCGGCTGGCTGGCCATCACCCCCTCCTGGGAAAGCGGCTGATAGCGGGTAAAGCCCTGCATGGCGTTCTGCAACCCGGCGGCGCGTATTGCCGCATCCGCGCCGGTCTGTTGCCCGGCCGCCATTGCGGTCATTCCGCCGTGGCTGAGGATAAACAGCACCCGCTTGTTGAGCGGTGTTGAGGGCAGTGCCGCCAGCGCCTGACGCAGCGAGTTGCGCAGGGTTTCCCCTTGCGCCTCATGATGCGTCGCCTGAGCTATCACCCGTACTTTTTCGTCAATCGCGCGCAGGTCAGGCGTGCCGGGAACGGTAACCACCCGGACGTGGCTCTGTTCAACCTGTTTCAGCGCCAGAGAGGGCTGCGCCTGGTCGCTTGCCAGCACCAGCGTCGGGCGTACGGATAAAATCCCCTCCGCATTCAGCTGGCGAAGATACCCCACGTCAGGCAGCGCGTTTGTCGCCTGCGGCCACTGGCTGGTACTGTCGCGCGCAACCAGAGAAGACTCCGCGCCGAGGGCGTAGACGATCTCCGTCACGTCGCCGCCGAGGGCGACAATTCTCTCCGGCGCGGCGACGGCGACCAGCGGCAGGGCGCAGAGCAGGGCGAACCAGTTTTTCATGCGGCCAGCCCTTCTGGCGTCAGGGCGTCAATCTGGCGGCGCCACTGGCTCTGCTCAGGCTCGCCTTCGGTACGCTGCCCGTAGAGCTGGGCGATCTGAGTGCCGTCCGCAGCAAACAGCTCCAGGCTGGTAACGTGTCCGTCCGCCGTAGGCTTACGCGTTACCCACGTCTCGGCGATAGTCTCCTCCAGCAGATGCAGGGTAAAGGTTGGGTTGAAGATGTTCAGCCAGCCCTTCATGGGCGTCAGTTTTTCCACCACACCGGTGAAGATCTGCACGCAGCCGCGGTTGCCGACGAAGATCATGATTTCGTTTCCGTCCTGTCGCGCCGTCTCCAGCAGCTGTGCCAGCGCGCTGTTATCCACCTTACAGGCCAGATCGTCACTCACCAGACGAAACGCCTGCTGGCGGCTCAGTTTATGGCGCTTCAGTAAGCTAAAGAACTGATGCACATCGGTCATGGCGCGCCACTCTTTCTCCACCGGGCCTGCATCAGCACCGTCGGAATGCGCAGGGGCATCGACAGCCTTCAGTGCCAGAGTGGTGTTATCGGCAATGATAAAACGGGTCAGCACGTTGCCCCAGGCGGCAACGTCGGTGTGATCCGTGGTGTAGACCTTCAGTAAAGCGTCGCCCTGATGATCGAAGAACTGAATGCTCTGACGTTCGCCGCGGGAGGTCGTTTCACTTATGTGGAACGCGCTCGCCCACTGGTTGAGGAACAAACGCAGATCCAGCGCGCGCGGATTCAGCACCAGCCCGGCGTGGCCGCCGAGGTGCTGGTTAGTAAACGCCCCGACCTGCTCGTGAACGGCGTATTCGTTACGGCAGATGCATTTGGTTTCCCCCACCGACTCCAGCGCTGCCAGAATCTCACGGATTTCACCGCGCAGCCGCCAGGCGTCGTGTCCAACGCGCGCAAATGCCAGCTCTGCTTCGCTGATGTGCATTAATCCGGCGATATCACGGGCGTACTTACCCGGATGTTCTTCTTTAAGCTCAAGCCAGCGTGTGTAGTGACCCATAATCTTATCCTTCTGAATCGTTGCCCCGAAGGGAATTACCATTGATAACTGACGAAGATCTTGCCGTTGCGGCCATCCTGCGGGATGCCTTGTGGTGACCAGTAGGCTTTGTCGAAGGCGTTCCCCAGCACGAGGGTGGTGGTGATGCCTTTGAACTGCTGCTGACCTTTATAGCTGACGTAGAAATCATTCACTGCGTAGCCAGGCTGCTCGCTGTAGCTGCTGCTGATGTGCGTTGAACGTTCGACGAAGGTGCCGATCCAGCCCACGGAGAAGCCGCTTTGCGCCACGGGGATATCCAGCTTGCTGGTGACGGTGTCCGGGTTGATGCTGGAGATGTATTCGCCCGTGTCGGTATCTTTCCCGCGTGTGCGGTTGTAGGCCACGTCCAGGTTGAACAGACTGGTCGCGTAGGTCGCCATCATGTCCCAGCCCCAGATTTTGGCATTTGGTACGTTATAGGACATGGTGGTGGCCGCCGCAAAATCGACGGTAGTGGAGATGTAATCTTTCGCTTTGGTGTCGAAGTAGCTGGCTTTGAACTCCAGCGCGTCGTTGGCGAGCAGCAGATCGTCAAAACGTAGCCCAAAACCGAACTCCTGGGTTTCGTTAGTTTCCGGACGCAGGTTCGGGTTCGGCACCCAGTAGTTGGTGTAGAAGCTGCCGATAGAGAAGTGCTTCGAGTCGTTATACATCTCGCCCATCGTTGGCGCACGGAAGGCCTGGGCGTAAGAGCCGAACAGCATCAGCCAGTCGGCTGGACTCACGGTTAACCCGGCGCGTGATGACCACTTATCCGCATCCACGTCGTCGTAACCGTCGCTGCTGCCGCGGTAGTTGTCGTAACGCGTCCCGCCGAGAAGCGTTACCGGCAGGTCGCGCAGGGTGATCTCATCCTGCAACCAGCCGGAGCTGAAGTCGATTTTCGCGTCCGGGAAGCCGGTGGTCGCGCCGCCAGGGTGTTGCTCCTGACGATAGTATTCCCCGCCGTAGGTCAGCAGGTGCGAGGCGAAGGAGTCGCTGAACAGGCGGGTGCGGTTTTCCACTTTGCCGCCTTTGGTAGTCTGCTTACGGAACTCGCCGCTGGCGTCGATGTTCTGGGCGTTGATCCGCGCTTCGGACCAGTAAATTTTCGCATCGGCGTTCAGCCAGTCGTTTCCGGCTGGCGCAATGCGGTAGCCAAGCTGTGCATCGCGCTGAATGGTGGAACGATCGGTCATCGGGTTACTGCTGCTGGCATCCGTGGTCTGCGGATTTTTCGGCTCCTGCGCGTCGTTGTTGTAGTAGCGCAGGGAGCCACTCAGCGTCTGCGCCGGATCGATTTTCCAGCTGCCTTTCGCCAGCATATTGTTGATGGATTCGTCATTTGGCGCCCTCGCGCCGTCACTCTGGCGAATGTCGCCGCGATCGCGGCTGGACCAGGAGACCAGACCGTCCAGGGTATCGGTGCGGCCATAGGCGCTGGCACCCATCCCGATGCTGTGATCGCCCGTTGCACCGGTAGCAAATACGCGATAGCCGCTGTTTTTACCTGCATCCAGCAGATCGTTGGCGTCGACGGTGTCATACGAAATTACGCCGCCCAGCGCGCCGCTGCCGTACAGCAAGGCGGAAGGACCACGTACTACTTCAATACGTTTGATCAGCGCCGGATCGAGGAACGTGCTGTTCAGGTGTCCGGTATCAGTGCCCTGGCGCACGCCATCCACCAGTATCAGCACGCCACGGCGGTCATAGCCCCGGAGGTTAACGTCCTGACCGTTGGTGCGCCCGGTGCCATCCAGCGTCAGACCGGGCACCTTGCGCAGCAGGTCGGCGGCGGAGCTGGCGGTCTGGTTTTCCGGCGCGGTGGCGTCAATCACGCTCACCATCATGGGGGCTTCAAAGGCGCTGCGGGCATTGCCGGTGGCGGTGACGGTGATCTCGTCTGCGGCGGCAAACGTAACGCCCGGCAGGGTGCTGACAATCGCCAGCGCCAGAAGAGACGGGCGTAAAGACGCGGATTGCAGGTGTGGCATAGCAACTCTCCATAAGAATTGAAAAGCGCTGGCTGCCTGGGGATCACCTGGGTGGCTGGCGAATGTGTTGTCTGGTTTATTTAGTCAGGATCAGTTTTCCGGCATTGGTCTGGCGCAGCAGGTAGTGCTGGCCGTCATGCTCGATAATGACCCGTCCCTCCTCACCCAACAGGCTTTTGCTGTCGATTCGGCGATCGGTGGGAGCAGGGGACGGTGCTGTGTGTGTTTTTGTTGGCGTTGCCGCGCTGTTATCGGTAGGTGACATAATGTTTATAAATAACAATCAATGTAACAATGATAATCATTATCAATAAACTGCAAATTCACGGCAAGCGTTTTTGTGAAAATTGTGTGACGGGATCAAATTTGGGGGAGAGGGAGAAGGGCACGTACCGTAGGCCGGGTAAGCGTAGCGTCACCCGGCAGGATTTTAAAAGCGTGTGTCCACGGCTGAAGCCAGCATCTCCAGCAGCAGCTCGCTGTCTTCCCAGCTCAGGCACGGGTCGGTGATTGACTGGCCGTAGACCATTTGCTGTCCGGCGACGATTTTCTGCGTGCCTTCTTTGATAAAACTCTCCGCCATAATTCCTGCAATGGCGGTCGAGCCGCTGCGGATCTGCTGGCAAACTTCCTCGCAGACGTCCAGCTGGCGGCGGTGCTGTTTCTGACAGTTGCCGTGGCTGAAATCCACCACCAGATGCTCCGGCAGGTCAAATTCCGCCAGCGTTTCGCAGGCGGCGGCAATATCTTCTGCATGGTAATTCGGTTTTTTACCGCCACGCATAATGATATGTCCGAACGGGTTGCCGCTGGTCTGGTAGATGGTCATCTGGCCGTTTTTATCCGGGGAGAGGAACATATGGCTGGCGCGTGACGCGCGGATGGCATCTACGGCAATTCGGGTATTGCCGTCCGTTCCGTTTTTGAAGCCCACCGGACAGGAGAGCGCCGACGCCATTTCACGGTGGATCTGGCTTTCGGTGGTACGTGCGCCAATCGCGCCCCAGCTAATGAGGTCGGCAATAAACTGTCCGGTCACCATATCCAGAAATTCGGTGGCAGTTGGCACGCCCAGCTCGTTAACCTGTAACAGCAGCTTGCGCGCCAGCGTAATACCGTGATTCACCCGGTAGCTACCGTTCAGATCGGGATCGGAAATCAATCCTTTCCAGCCCACGACGGTACGCGGCTTTTCAAAGTAGGTACGCATCACGATCTCCAGGCGATCCTGATACGTGCCGCGCAGCGTCTGAAGGCGTTGTGCATAATCCATTGCCGCGTCGAGGTCGTGGATGGAGCAGGGGCCAATCACCACCAGAAGACGTTTGTCTTCACCATTGAGAATTTTTTCGATGCGGCGACGGGAGGCCGTCACATGGTCCGCCACCTCGGCGGATACGGGATGCAGCAGGGCCAGTTCAGCCGGTGTGACCAGGCTATCAATGCGCGCGGTGCGCAGTTCGTCGGTTTTGTTCATGGAATGTCTCAGAAATTTTTTGCTTCATCGGCAGACTACCGGGAAGTGATGGGCATCACCTTAAACCAATCCCTGCTGATTTCAAGTTCGGGGCACGTCGCCCCGAAGATGGCGTGATAATAACTGAAACTGGATTAATGTACTAGCATATTAGTACATGCGGCGATTCAGCCCCATGATATCGAGGATTTTGGTGGCAATTTCTTCTACTGAATAGTTGGTACTGTTCAGCCAGGGAATTTGATTTTTCCGGTACAGCGCTTCGACTTCGGAGACTTCCATTCGGCACTGGCGCATCGAGGCGTAGCGGCTGTTCTCGCGACGTTCTTCGCGGATCGCTGCCAGTCGTTCCGGGTTGATGGTCAGCCCAAACAGCTTATGCTGGAGCGGCTTGAGCGCGGCGGGCAGCACCAGGTTATCCATATCATCGGCAATAAAGGGGTAGTTGGCGGCACGAATGCCAAACTGCATGGCCAGGTAAAGGCTGGTGGGGGTTTTACCGCAGCGCGACACGCCGAGCAAAATCACCTGCGCCTGGTCGAGATTGCGCAGGGAGATCCCGTCGTCGTGCGCCAGGGTGTAGTCAATGGCGGCAATACGCGCATCGTATTTGGTCAGGTTACCGGGGTTCAGCCCGTGGGTACGGTGGGCGATCGGCGTCGGGTCGAGCTTCAGCTCGCTTTGCAAGGGAGCAACCAGCGCCTGCACGATGTCCTGACAGAAGCCCTCGCTTTGCAAAATGATGTTGCGGATCTCAGGGATCACAATGGAATAGAACACCAGCGGACGAACGCCGGTCTGCTGGTAAATGGCGTCGATCTGGTCCTTGACCGCTTTGGCCCGGCTCTCATTTTCCACGAACGGCAACGTGATGCTGTTTATCGATACCGGAAACTGCGACATCACCGCGTGTCCCAGCACCTCGGCGGTTATCGCCGTCCCATCAGAAATATAAAAAACGTGGCGATCGACAGCATTATCCATTTTATCCACCCTGAATAGCGTACGTAATTGCCTGAAAGCATAAATTAAAAAAGTTAATTTCACAGCAAAGAACTTATCTGAATTTAAAATGAAATGGTGTTTTTGATTTTCCTGAAAAGTGGATTTCATTTTTCGAATAGCGGCTTTATTTCTATGGTTTTTGCCGGAATCTATAGGAATCATCGGGTTAGCGAGTGCCGGGAAACTGTCCGAAAAGTTGAAAATTTAAATTGCTTACACGATTCACCGTTTTTTTAGCGGAAATAAATATGCCAGTATAAATACGTAGTCAGGTGTTTCTTACTCCGATCAAATATCACAAAAGGATTGTTTCGATGTCCAACAATGGCTCGTCACCGCTGGTGCTTTGGTATAACCAACTCGGCATGAATGATGTAGACAGAGTTGGGGGCAAAAATGCCTCCCTGGGTGAAATGATTACAAATCTGTCCGGTATGGGTGTTTCCGTACCTAACGGGTTTGCCACAACCGCCGATGCGTTTAACCTGTTTTTAGACCAGAGCGGTGTAAACCAGCGCATTTACGACCTGCTGGATAAAACGGATATTGATGATGTCACCGAGCTTGCCAAAGCCGGCGCGCAAATCCGCCAGTGGATTATCGACACACCTTTCCAGCCGGAACTGGAAAAAGCCATTCACGACGCGTACAACCAGCTCTCCGCTGACGACGCGCAGGCCTCCTTTGCCGTGCGCTCTTCCGCCACCGCGGAAGATATGCCTGACGCCTCTTTCGCCGGGCAGCAGGAAACCTTCCTCAACGTCCAGGGTTACGAGGCGGTGCTGGTGGCGGTGAAGCACGTGTTTGCTTCCCTGTTCAACGACCGCGCCATCTCCTATCGCGTCCATCAGGGCTATGACCACCGCGGCGTGGCGCTCTCCGCGGGCGTACAGCGCATGGTGCGTTCCGACGTGGGCTCTTCCGGCGTGATGTTCTCTATCGACACTGAATCCGGCTTCGACCAGGTGGTATTTATCACCTCCGCATGGGGTCTGGGCGAGATGGTGGTGCAGGGGGCAGTGAACCCTGACGAATTCTACGTGCACAAGCCAACGCTGGCGGCTAACCGTCCGGCAGTGGTACGCCGCACCATGGGCTCGAAAAAAATCCGCATGATCTATGCTCCGACGCAAGAGCATGGCAAGCAGGTCACCATTGAAGATGTGCCGCAGGAGCAGCGGGATCGCTTCTCGCTGACTGACGCCGAAGTGGAAGAGCTGGCGAAGCAGGCGGTGCAGATTGAAAAACACTATGGCCGTCCAATGGACATCGAGTGGGCGAAAGACGGACACACCGGCAAGCTGTTTATCGTTCAGGCGCGTCCGGAAACCGTCCGTTCACGCGGTCAGGTCATGGAGCGCTACACCCTGCACGCGCAGGGCAAAATTGTCGCGGAAGGCCGCGCAATTGGTCACCGCATCGGTGCCGGTCCGGTGAAAGTGATCCACGACATCAGCGAAATGAACCGCATTCAGCCCGGCGACGTGCTGGTGACCGACATGACCGACCCGGACTGGGAACCGATCATGAAAAAAGCGGCTGCCATCGTCACCAACCGCGGTGGCCGTACCTGTCACGCGGCTATTATCGCCCGTGAGCTGGGGATCCCGGCGGTAGTCGGCTGCGGTGACGCGACCGAACGCATGAAGGATGACCAGAAGGTGACGGTCTCCTGCGCTGAAGGCGATACCGGCTACGTGTATGCCGATATCCTCGACTTCAGCGTGAAAAGCTCCAGCGTGGATACCATGCCGGACCTGCCGCTGAAGATCATGATGAACGTCGGTAACCCGGACCGCGCGTTTGACTTCGCCTGCCTGCCGAACGAAGGCGTGGGCCTGGCGCGTCTGGAATTTATTATTAACCGTATGATCGGGGTGCACCCGCGTGCGCTGCTGGAGTTCGACGACCAGGACGCAAAACTGCAAAACGAAATCCGCGAGATGATGAAGGGTTACGACTCGCCGAGAGAGTTCTATGTGGGGCGTCTGACGGAAGGGATCGCCACGCTCGGCGCGGCCTTCTACCCGAAACGCGTGATCGTGCGTCTGTCGGACTTTAAGTCCAACGAATACGCCAACCTGGTGGGCGGCGAACGCTACGAGCCGGAAGAAGAGAACCCGATGCTGGGCTTCCGCGGTGCCGGACGCTACGTGTCGGAAAGCTTCCGCGACTGCTTCGCGCTGGAGTGCGAGGCGGTAAAACGCGTGCGCAATGACATGGGGCTGGCCAACGTGGAAATCATGATCCCGTTCGTCCGTACCGTGGATCAGGCGAAAGCGGTGGTGGATGAGCTGGCGCGTCAGGGGCTGAAGCGCGGTGAGAACGGGCTGAAGATCATCATGATGTGTGAAATTCCGTCCAACGCCCTGCTGGCCGAGCAGTTCCTGGAACACTTCGACGGCTTCTCCATTGGCTCGAATGACATGACGCAGCTGGCGCTCGGCCTGGACCGCGACTCCGGCGTCGTCTCTGAGCTGTTCGATGAGCGTAACGAGGCGGTGAAAGCGCTGCTCTCCATGGCCATCCGCGCGGCGAAGAATCAGGGTAAATATGTCGGGATTTGCGGCCAGGGTCCTTCTGACCATGAAGACTTTGCGGCCTGGCTGATGGATGAGGGGATTGATAGCCTCTCCCTGAACCCGGACACCGTGGTGCAGACCTGGCTGAGCCTGGCAGAGCTGAACAAGTAAAACCTGCACAACCTGAAAAAGGCGAGGATATCTGTCCTCGCCTTTTTTATTTTCCTGCGAATATGCTCACCATCACAAATAAAGCAAAAAACCAAATATCATAATTTATCTGTTAATTTAGACAATTGTTAGCGGGCAGGGCGTTGCTAATACTTGAGCCTTACCGCGTACATCCGTCGGGATGATGCGCGACTGGTTGAAATACGTTTTAACCTGATAAAAAGGCAAATAACAATGACAATCTCCTCTGTATTACGTACCAAAGATAAAATAGGTTACGGCCTCGGCGATATGGCCAGCGCGCTGGTCTGGCAAACGGCAACGTTATTTCTCGCTTATTTCTATACGGACGTATTCGGTTTGCCTGCGGCCATTATGGGCACCATGTTTTTAGTGGTGCGCGTGGTCGATGCGTTTGTCGACCCGTGCATTGGCGCGCTGGTGGACCGCACTCAGACCCGCCACGGTCGTTTTCGTCCCTGGCTGCTCTGGTTTGCCATTCCGTTTGGCGTGAGCTGCCTGATTACCTTCTACGTACCGGATGCCGGGGCGACGGCAAAAATTGTCTATGCCTGCGTAACCTATGCCATCCTGAGCCTGATCTATTCCGCGATTAACGTCCCTTACTGCGCCATGCCCGGCGCGCTGACGCTCGACCCGCGCGAACGCCACTCGCTGCAATCCTGGCGCTTTGGCCTGTCGTTTATCGGCGGGTTGATTGTAACGGTCATCGCGCTGCCGCTGGTCTCATTATTAGGCCAGGGGAATGTGCAAAAAGGCTATTTCTATGCCATGAGCCTGATGGGGCTGCTGGGTATTGTTTTATTCTTCTGCTGCTTCTTTATGACCCGGGAGCGTTACTCGCCGCGCAATGACACCTCCGGCTCGATGCTGACGGATTTAAAACTGCTGGCCGCCAATAGCCAGTGGCGAATTGTTTTTCTGTTTAATATTTTACTGTTAACCGCCGTCGTGACGCGTGGCTCTGCGACCATGTATTACGTTAACTATGTTCTGTTACGTCCGGAACTGGTTTTTGCCTTTATTGTTTCCGGCATGGTGGCCTCCTTAAGCGGCGCATTATTATCTGAACGTCTGCTGGGGAAATTTGACCGGGTGCGTGCCTATCAGTGGACCATTATTTCTTTCGTTATTTTTGGCGCGCTGATTTTCTTCATTCCGCCTTCGCAGGTGTGGCTGATATTCGGTCTGAATATTGTGTTTAGTTTTATTCAGAACCTGACCACGCCGCTGCAATGGACCATGTTCTCCGATGTGGTGGACTACGAAGAACACCGTAGCGGCCGCCGCCTGGACGGGCTGGTCTTTTCTACCGCCCTGTTTGCCATCAAGTTTGGGCTGGCGCTGGGTGGGACGGTGGTCGGTTGGGTGCTTGGCATGGTGGATTACGCGCCGGGTCAGGCAAACCAGGCGCCTCACGTTCTTGCAACCATCAATGCCCTGTTCACCCTGATCCCCTGCGTGCTGTTCCTCTGCATGGTGGCGCTCCTTGCCATCTACAAACTTAACAGCCGGCTGGTGGACAACATCGCCCGCGAGCTGGCCAGCAAACGCGATAGTCGAAACGATGCGGGGCAGCTCAGCCCGGCAACCCAATCCGCACTACAGGAGTAAACCATGACTGCGATCTACAAGGACGCGGGACGTTCCGTACACGAGCGTGTCGCTGATTTACTGGCGCGTATGACGCCGGAAGAGAAATTTGCCCAGATGCACGCGTACTGGCTGATCCTTGATGAACACGGCAACCACCGCGAGCGCAGCGATCTGAGCGATGAATTCGCCGGCGTGAGCGAACAAGCGTCCCTCAGCGAAAGACTGAAGCTCGGCGTCGGGCAGATCACCCGCCCGCTCGGCACGCACATTGTTGATGCAAAAACCGGCGTGCGTGCCGCCAACCGCCTGCAACGCATGATGATGGAGGAGACCCGGCTCGGCATTCCGGCGCTGTTTCATGAAGAGTGTCTGGTAGGGCTGCTGTGCAAAGATGCAACGCTGTTCCCGTCGTCGCTGAACTACGGTTCTACCTGGGACCCGGCGCTGGTGCAGCGCGCGGCGGAGCAGATTGGCAAAGAGGCCCGATCCGTCGGGTGCCAGCAGGGGCTGGCCCCGGTGCTGGATGTCTCGCGCGATATGCGCTGGGGACGGACGGAAGAGACCTTTGGGGAAGATCCGTGGCTGGTAGGGGTGATGGCGACGGCGTACGTGAAGGGGTTGCAGGGCGATAAGCGCGATCTGCTGGCGACCCTGAAACATTACGTCGGCCACTCCTTCAGCGAAGGGGCGCGCAACCATGCGCCGGTCCATCTCGGTTTCAGCGAGCTTAACGATACCTTCCTGCTGCCGTTTGAGATGGCGGTAAAGCTGGCCAACGCCGGTTCGGTGATGCCAGCCTATCACGACATTGATAATCAGCCAGGGCACAGCGACCATTTTCTGCTCACCACCGTGCTGCGTGAACAGTGGGGCTTCGACGGCATTATCGTGGCGGATTACGGCGGCGTCAGCCTGCTGCACCAGCACCACGGGATTTCTCACGATCCAGCACAATCGGCGGCGCTGGCGTTTAACGCCGGGCTGGACGTGGAATTGCCGAAGGATGACTGCGCGCGTCATCTGGCTGAAGCGGTAGAGCGTGGGCTCATCTCAATGGCGAAAGTGGATGAGATTGTGGCGCGCGTGCTAAGTGAAAAATTCCGTCTCGGGCTGTTTGAAAAACCGTACGCCGACGAAGACGGTATCGATTTGCAGAATGAGGCGACCCGGCAGGTGGCGCGCGAGGTGGCAACAAAATCGATCACGCTGCTGGAAAATAACGGCATTTTGCCCCTCGGCGGAAAACCCCGTGTAGCGGTAGTGGGGCCGACGGCGGACGATCCACTGGCGTTACTGAGCGGCTACAGCTTCCCGGTTCACCTGATTATCAGCGATATGGTTGAAGAGACTTCGCAGGTGACCACCCCGCGCGCGGCGCTGGAACAGTACCTTGGTGCATCGCAGATACGTTACGCCAAAGGGTGCCACATTATCGAAAAACGGATGGCGGGCGCGCCGGTGTTCCCGGGCGACAGCGGCGGTAAACCGATGCAGCAATCGCCGGTTTCACAACGCACGGATCTGATCCCCGACGCCGTGAGCGCGGCAAAAGAGAGTCACGTGGTGGTGGCCTGCGTGGGCGACCTCGCCGGACTATTCCAGAGCGGCACCGTGGGGGAAGGTTCGGATACCGATTCGCTGGATCTGCCGGGCGTGCAGCAACAGCTGCTGGAGGCGCTGGTGGCAACCGGTAAGCCGGTGATTGTCGTCATGACGGGTGGGCGTCCTTATAACCTTCAGGGGCTGGAAGAGAAGGTGGCCGCGCTGATGATGGCCTGGGCGCCGGGGCAGGAAGGGGGCTGGGCGATTGCCGATGTCTTAACCGGCCGCGCGGAGCCGCAGGGCAGGCTGGTAGTGAGCGTGCCGAAAAACGCCGGGGCGATGCCGTACTACTATAACCACAAGCTGAAAAGCGGCGGCACGCCGTTTGCGTTCCATTTCGGCGCACTTTACCCGTTCGGTTACGGTCTCGGCTGGACGCAGTTTCGCTGGGGCGCGGCCCGCCTGGCGGAAAGCCGCGTCCCGATCGACGGAGAGGTGGCGTTAAGCGTCGATATCACCAACACCGGCGAGCGCAGCGGCAGCGAAGTGGTACAGGTGTACGTACGCGATAAGGTCGCCACGCAGGTGCGTCCGCTTCAGGAGCTGAAAGCGTTCCAGCGCGTTACGCTTTCACCGGGAGAAACCGCCACGCTGACCTTTACCCTGCCGGTGGAGATGTTTAATTTCACCCGCCGGGACGGGAAGCGGATTGTCGAGCCAGGGGAATTTGAGCTACAGGTTGGCGCGTCCTCGGCGGATATACGCGAGGTGGTGAACGTGCTGGTAACCGGGGAGACGCAGGAGCTGGCGGGGGAATGGCGCATGCTCAGCCGCTGTGACATTACACGGGCGTAAAAAGGATAAAAAAAAGCCCATCGTGGGAGATGGGCAAAGACTACACACAGCAATTCGTTGTTTCACTCAGGGGATTTCCATGCTTATAAATCAAGGTGTTGATTTATAACCGTGTCTTAATAGTAGGCATGCCAGGATTTTGAGTCGATCGGATTCGTCTCAATAGTTAAAGGCAGGTAAAGATTTCTTGAAGAGAATGACGGTTTTAGGCAGAAAAAGGCGGGTCTGACCAGTGTGCAGAGAATAAATAGTTTAGCAACGTTTAAGTATTGCTGTGGAGAGTGTAGCCGGGTAAGCGTTAGCGCCACCCGGCCTACGTTCTTACTGCGCGTTCTTATCTTCCAGTTCTTCAAGTTCGCTTAAGATGACGTCAGGGTCGGTTCCCGGCGGCGGCACTTCATGCACCCAGGCGGAGAAGAGACGCCAGGTTACCGCAAGCAGCACCGGACCGATGAACAGGCCAATCATGCCGAAGGCAATTAACCCCCCGATCACCCCGGACAGGATCAGAATCAGCGGCAGGTCAGCGCCCATGCGGATGAGGAGGGGACGGATCACGTTATCCATGGTGCCCACCACGCAACTCCAGACCAGTAGCACCGTGCCCCAGGTCGTGTTCCCCGTCCAGTAAAGCCAGATAATGCAGGGAACCAGCACCAGCAGCGGACCGAGCTGAGCCAGACAGGTCATCAGCATGACGACGGTGAAAATGGTGGCATAAGGTACGCCGGAAATTGCCAGCCCGATTCCGCCAAGTACAGCCTGCACCAGCGCTGTGACCACCACGCCGAGCGCTACCGCGCGGACGGCCTGGGCTGCCAGCAGCACGGCCGCATCGCCGCGTTTACCTGCCAGTCGGGTGGCGAAATGACGTACCCCCAGCGCAACCTGCTCACCGCGCCAGTACAGCAGGGCGCTGAAGACCAGCATCAACGTACAGTGCATCATGAAGCGACCAATGTGCGCAGCCTGCCCCACAAACCAGGTGGTGGTTGTGCCGATGTACGGACGCACTTTGGCCATCAGCGCGCTACCGCCCATCTCCAGCAGGCTGTGCCAGCCGCTGTACAGTTTTGCGCCCACAACAGGAATGCTGTTCAGCCACGCGAGATCCGGCAGCGTCATATCACCGCTGGTGACCGCGCGAATAACCGGGCCGCTACTGTCAACCAGGCTGTTAACCAGCAGTGCAATGGGAATAATAAACAGCAGGAACAACAGCAGCGTCATCACCAGCACGGCCAGGCCGCGGCGACCAAACAGCAGTTTCTGCAAACGTAAGAGTAAAGGCCAGGTGGCGACGACGACGGTCGCGGCCCAGGCAAATCCGAGCACGAAAGGACGAACAATCCACAGACACGCAATAATCATAATGGCTAAGAACAGCACCGACAGCAGTATCTGCGCGACATCCCTGGGCTGACGAAGATTGACCATAAACGAAACTTTCCTTAAATGAACACCAGCAAGGCTGATGGGAATATAAACCGCATCTCTCTAATCATTAGTGATTTCAGCGATTTTTGAAAGGCGGATTTTGCCCGTAATTCTACGAAGCACATAAGAAAAAAATGTGATAAAACTTTCCAGACACAACGCAAACGATTTCACACTATTCTCATTAGGGTCGACAGCAATGATCCCACAGATTTCTCAGGCACCGGGCGTCGTTCAGCTGGTGCTTAATTTTTTGCAGGCACTGGAGCAACAGGGTTTTACAGGTGACACCGCCACCGATTATGCCGACAGGCTGACGATGGCGACCGATAACAGTATTTACCAGCTTCTTCCCGATGCCGTCGTTTTCCCGCGCTCTACCGCCGATGTGGCGCTCATCGCCCGTCTGGCGTCGCAGGAGCGTTTCAGCACCCTGGTCTTTACCCCACGCGGCGGCGGGACGGGTACCAACGGGCAGGCGCTGAACCAGGGCATCATCATTGATATGTCCCGCTATATGAACCGCATCATTGAGATCAACCCGGAAGAGGGGTGGGTGCGAGTGGAAGCGGGGGTGATCAAAGATCAGCTGAATCAGTTTTTGAAACCTTACGGCTATTTTTTTGCGCCAGAGCTTTCCACCAGTAACCGCGCGACCATTGGCGGGATGATCAACACCGATGCCTCGGGGCAGGGCTCGCTGGTCTACGGCAAAACCTCCGATCACGTTATGGGTGTGCGGGCGGTGCTGCTGGGGGGCGATATCCTCGATACCCAACCGATGCCGATCGAGCTGGCCGAAACGCTGGCAAAAGAGAGCACCACCAGCGGACGGATTTATCGTACCGTGCTGGAGCGCTGCCGCGAAAATCGCGAACTGATCCTCAACAAATTCCCGAAGCTTAACCGCTTCCTGACGGGCTACGATCTGCGCCATGTCTTTAATGACGATCTGAGCCAGTTCGATCTTACCCGCGTACTGACCGGGTCAGAAGGGACGCTGGCCTTCATCACCGAAGCGCGTCTGGATATCACCCGGTTGCCAAAGGTGCGCCGTCTGGTGAATGTCAAATACAACTCCTTTGACTCCGCGCTGCGTAATGCACCGTTTATGGTGGAGGCGCGGGCGCTGTCGGTGGAAACCGTCGATTCAAAAGTTCTGAACCTGGCCCGGGAAGATATCGTCTGGCATTCGGTGAGCGAACTGATTACCGACGTGCCGGATAAAGAGATGCTCGGCCTGAACATCGTCGAGTTCGCCGGGGATGACGCAGAGCTGATTGAGAGCCAGGTAAGCACGCTCTGCCAGCGTCTGGACGAGCTGATTGCCCAGGGGGAAGGCGGCGTCATTGGCTGGCAGCTGTGTAACGATCTCTCCGGCATCGAGCGAATCTACGCGATGCGTAAAAAAGCGGTGGGGCTGCTCGGCAACGCGAAAGGGGCGGCGAAGCCTATTCCGTTTGCGGAAGATACCTGCGTGCCGCCGGAACACCTTGCTGATTATATTGTGGAGTTTCGCGCGCTGCTCGACAGCCATGGTCTGAGCTATGGCATGTTCGGGCACGTGGACGCGGGTGTGCTGCACGTGCGCCCGGCGCTGGACATGTGCGACCCGCAGCAGGAGATCCTGATGAAGGAGATCTCCGACGAGGTCGTGGCCCTCACGGCCAAATACGGCGGCTTGTTATGGGGCGAGCACGGCAAAGGATTCCGCGCCGAGTACAGCCCGGCGTTTTTTGGCGAACAACTTTACGCCGAGCTGCGTAAGGTGAAAGCCGCTTTTGATCCCGATAACCGCCTTAACCCGGGAAAAATCTGCCCGCCGGAGGGCGTTGATGCGCCGATGTTGCAGGTGGACGCCGTCAAGCGCGGTACCTATGACCGACAAATTCCGATTGCGGTACGCGCTTCATGGCGCGGCGCGATGGAGTGCAACGGCAACGGGCTGTGCTTCAACTTCGATGTGAAAAGCCCGATGTGTCCGTCGATGAAAATCACCAGCAACCGCATTCATTCCCCGAAAGGGCGTGCCACGCTGGTGCGCGAATGGCTGCGCCTGCTGGCCGACCGCGGCGTTGACCCGCTCAAGCTGGAACAGGAACTGCCGGAAAAACGCGCCAGCCTGCGCGGGCTTATCGAACGCACCCGCAACAGCTGGCATGCGAACAAAGGTGAATACGATTTCTCGCATGAGGTGAAAGAGGCGATGTCCGGCTGCCTGGCGTGCAAGGCGTGTTCAACCCAGTGCCCGATTAAAATTGACGTACCGGAATTCCGTTCCCGCTTCCTCCAGCTGTACCACACGCGTTATCTGCGCCCGATGCGCGATCATCTGGTGGCGACGGTGGAGAGTTACGCGCCGCTGATGGCCCGTGCGCCAAAAACCTTTAACTTCTTTATCAACCAGCCGCTGGTGCGCAAACTGTCAGAAAAACATATCGGCATGGTGGATCTGCCGCTGCTGTCGGTGCCATCACTCCAGCGTCGGCTGGTGGGGCACCGCTCGGCGAACATGACCCTGGAACAACTGGAAGCATTAAGCCCTGAGCAGAAAGCGAAGGTGGTGCTGGTAGTGCAGGATCCGTTTACCAGCTATTACGATGCGCAGGTGGTGGCCGATTTTGTCCGACTGGCCGAGAAAATCGGCTACCAGCCGGTGGTGCTGCCGTTCTCCCCGAACGGCAAGGCGCAGCACATAAAAGGTTTCCTCACCCGCTTTGCGAAAACCGCGCAGAAAACTTCAGATTTCCTGAATCGCGTGGCGCAGCTCGGCATGCCGATGGTGGGCGTCGATCCGGCGCTGGTGCTCTGTTACCGGGATGAATATAAGCAGACGCTCGGCGATAAGCGCGGTGATTTTCAGGTCTTACTGGTGCACGAGTGGCTGCCTGCGGTGCTGACGCAAACGCCCACTCAGGAGGTGAGTGGAGAAGCCTGGTATCTGTTTGGGCACTGCACCGAAGTGACGGCGCTGCCGACGGCGCCTGCCCAGTGGGCTTCTATCTTTGCCCGGTTTGGCGCGAAGCTGGAAAGCGTTAACGTGGGCTGCTGCGGTATGGCCGGAACCTACGGCCATGAAGTCAAAAACCACGCTAATTCGCTCGGCATTTACGAGCTGTCATGGCATCAGGCGATGCAGCGCCTGCCACGCAACCGCTGTCTGGCGACGGGCTACTCCTGCCGCAGCCAGGTGAAACGGGTGGAAGGTAACGGCGTCCGCCATCCATTGCAGGCTTTACTGGAGATTATCGGATGATCTGGAAACGTGCGGTCACGCTGGAGGCCTTAAATGCCATGGGCGCGGAGAACATGGTCGGTTTGCTGGATATCCAGTTCACGCGCATTGGCGACAACGAACTGGAAGCGACGATGCCGGTAGACAACCGTACTCATCAACCGTTTGGCCTGTTGCACGGCGGCGCGTCCGTCGTGCTGGCCGAAACGCTGGGGTCGGTGGCGGGCTACCTGTGTACGGAAGGAGAGCAGAAGGTGGTGGGTCTGGAGGTCAATGCCAACCACATCCGCTCCGTTCGCAGCGGGCGCGTGCGCGGCGTCTGCCGGGCGCTGCATGCCGGAAGCCGTCATCAGGTGTGGCAGATTGATATTCTGGACGAGCAGGATCGCCTGTGTTGTTCATCCAGGCTGACGACGGCCGTTGTGTAAAGTTTCCGGATGTCTTGTTTTTGGTCAAAAATTAGCCGCCTGATTGTGATATACTGGTCACGTTTTGAACATAAGCGAGGACATCATGGATACTGAAATAACCCCAACACAGCTGGCAATTGAATATTTACGTCGCGATAAAAGCAATCTGTCTCCCGCCCAGTACCTGAAAAAGCTGAAACAGCTTGAGCTGGAATTTACGGATTTGCTGGCGCTCTCTTCAAACGAACTGAAAGAAGAGATCTACTTTGCCTGGCGGTTGGGCGTTCACGTCCATTAAGCAGTGAAGAAAAGGCCGCAAGCGCGGCCTTTTTTGTGTTTGACATTCAGTATCTGGCAGGCAGTTTGTTAATTTTAATCAGCCGGCCTTCTTCCATTTCGATGAACCCACCCGTTTTCAGATCAGCCAGGATCCGCATTACGCCACTACGGGAAAGATGGGTTTTATCCCTGATATACCTTTCCGCCGTCACGCTGCGTCGGTAGCTGTCATCTTCCTGCATCAGCAGCACGAGCTGCTGGCGAATCATCTCGTACGCGGTTGGCGCGCCTTTCGGCATGACGTTGTGATAGAGGCGGTTATAGACAAACATCAGATGATTAGAAAGCAGCCCCCACAGCGCCTTCTCTTTGATAATTTGAGCCACCCGATCGGTCGTGAGCACACCAATCAGGCAAGGCGTTACCGTTCGGAGGTAGTCATTAAAATAAATGTCCGTCAGGTTAGCGAGGCCAAACAGGGCGGGACTGCGCGCCGTTGAAAGCATCATGTCGTCGCTTCTTCTGTATATGGCGACCGTGCCATCAAGAATTAAATAACACATGCTCTGCCCGTCAACCTGGAGATCAAGTTGCTCGCCGGGATCGGTTTTATGCGTGGCGCAGTGCGGCTGTAAATGAGAAATCAGTTCCTGAGCATAGGGAGAGCCGCGATGCGATGGTTTGTCAGAAGACATAGCGTTAACCTGGAAAGAGACTGTACTCTCTATAGTGTCGCTCTTCTTTTCCACCTTCTCCAGAGATAAATACAGCCTCAGTACTTACGGGGTAAGTGATGGATCTCTACTAGTACGCCACGCTCCATGGTGATGTATTTCCCCGTCCGCAACTCCGCGAGGATCCGCATAATGCCGCTGCGTGAAAGATAGGTGCGGCTTTTGATATAGGCCGCGGCGGTAATGTTTTGTCTTATGGCTTCCGGCTCCTGCATCAACTCAACCAGTTGAAAGCGGATAATGTCATAAGCCGACATTTGCGATATCTGGGCACAATGTTCGTAGACGCGCGATGCGGTATAGATCAGCAGGTTTGAGAAGTGCTCCCATAAATTCTGTTGTGCGACAACATGATTGAAACACGCCAGCGAAACGCTGGCCACCTCTGAGGTTTCCAGCGCTCTGACGTACAGGTGTTCAGACGATAACTGGCTGCTCACGCCGAGTATAAATGGCGCGGATTCAGAATTTAAGACGATACCGTCCCCGCGACGGTGCAACGCCACGCTGCCATGCAACAGTAAAAAGCATTGACGGGTATCGCCGGAGCAATAATGGATAATTTCTCCTCTGGCAATAATGCTTCTCTCCGCATGCGGCAAAACATTATCGATTATTTTTTCAATGTGCTTAAAAGGCTTAGCGCCGAGCACTGTTGACTTATCAATATCTGACTCAGGCGCGAAACGGGTATTCATGTGAAACCTCACTGACTGATGCGATCATTTTTTGATCGGCATAAAGAATTATCTTAAAAACCAGCAGGCCAGGGAATGTTTGCGGCGAGTCTAATTATAGACTCGCTTTTTTTTGAGTCTTAATTAATTGAAATTGAAACCTTTTTTATTCAGGTCTAAAAGTAGACTTTGGCCATTATTCTTAAGGTGTTTCCGAGTGAATATGTTTTGTAATTGTTAAAAGAGGGTCTACAGCTAGACCTCAAAATTGATTGTATGCGGAAAAAGAGTTGTATAAATTTTGACTCGTCGGAAGGGCTTTTGTTTCTGCAACTGAATGTCGGTAATAAATAAAGTAATACGGGATATAAAATTATGAATACAAAATTGATGATGGCAATGTTAGCGGCAGGTTCTGTACTCACCATGACCAATGCATTCGCAGCGGCCGGTACCGTTAATTTTAACGGGAATATTCTGGATTCTGCCTGCGACGTTGATGTGGCATCCCAGAATCAGGTGGTGGTATTAGGCGATTATTATAAAACGGAATTCCCGACAACCGGGGCGAGAACGGCTGCGACGCAATTCAATATTATTTTGAAAAACTGTCCGGTAACGGTCACCAATGCAAAAGTCCGTTTTGACGGCACGCCGGATTTAACCAACGCCAGCCTGCTGGCGATTGATACGTCCGTGGCGGGGGCGGCCACCGGGGTGGCGATTAACCTGATGACGGCAGATAAAGCCGATCTGCCGCTGCACGGCAGCAACAGCTATATTTACCCGCTCAGCAGTACGGCTGATAATACACTGAACTTCTACGCGCAGTATATCTCCACCGCGGCATCCGTGACCGCGGGCCCGGCTAACTCGGTCGCAAACTTCTCAGTGGTATACAACTAAGTCATTGCAGTAATCAGCAGGGGGCCGCCCGGCCCCTTGTTTTATGAGGTATTAAAATGCGTTTTATCACGACAATGGGCCTGGCTATGGCGCTGTTACCGCTGACGTTAACATCCGTCAGTGCGGGAGTAATTATTGGCGGCACCCGTATTATTTTTGATGGGACTAAAAAAGAGGCGTCAATAGGTATTACTAATCCTGATAATGTTCCTTATTTAATCCAGTCGTGGATAGATGTTCAGGATGAACAATCGGGTAAAGCGCCTTTTATTATTACGCCACCACTGTATCGGCTGGACGGCGGGCAAAAGAACCTTGAGCGTATTGTCATGACCGGCTCACTGCCTCAGGGGCGGGAGAGTTTATTCTGGCTGAACATTAAAGCTATTCCTTCAGCCTCAAAGCAGATGAACTCGCTGCAAATTGCCGTCAAAACGCGCATCAAATTAATTTATCGACCAGAGACTCTTCGTGCGTCTACCCCCGAGGAGCAAGCCAATAAATTAACCTGGCGTCGTGCGGGAAATACCCTTCAGGTTAATAACCCTACGCCGTACGTTATCAATTTCAATGAAATTACGTTGGGTAATAAGAAACTTGACGATGTCACGTACGTGATGCCTTCAGGCACAGCCCGTTTTCCGTTACCGAACGGAACCAGTGGCAATACGCTGACGTTTAAAGTCATTAACGATTATGGCAGCCCTGGCGAATTACACCGGGCCAGTTTGTGATCCTTACGCGTTAATCAGGTGTTCGTCATGACAACGGCATTGAATACAATGCAGCCTGCGCGCCTGGTAATATTTATTGCCCTCGCGCTTGCTGGTGTCTCTCCCACACTGTATGCCAGTGAGACGTTTAATAGGGAACTGGTAGAGCTGGATAATCCCGGAATGGGAAAAGCGGATTTATCTGCCTTTGAATCCGGCTCGCAGGCGCCCGGGATATACCACGTTGATATTATTCTTGACGATCGGCTGCTGGAAACGCGGGATATTCGTTTTATGGCAGTGAAGGATGCTAACGGCAGTGAAACGTTGCAGCCTTGCCTGAGTATCGGGCAGTTAAAAGCGTGGGGCGTGAAAACGGCGCTTTTCCCACAGCTTGCCGCCGGGGAAGGTGAATGCGCCGATCTCAGGGCGATTCCACAGGCCAGCGCGGATTTCCAGTTTGGCGCCCAGCGTCTGGCGATTAGCATTCCACAGACGGCTATAGACCTGCCAGCGAGAGGTTACGTTCCGCCGGATATGTGGGATGAAGGCATTACCGCGGCCATGCTCAACTACAGCCTGAGCGGGGCAAACAGCCGGGCAAGAAGCGGGGCAGGCACCCGCAGCGACAGCCAGTATGCAAACCTGCGGCCGGGGATCAACGTCGGTCCCTGGCGGTTACGCAACTACACCACCTGGTCCCGCGATGCGTCCGGCCAGGATAAGTGGGACAACGTCTATACCTTGATGCAGCGCGCGATTATTCCCCTGCAAGCCCAGCTTACGCTCGGAGACAGTTCCGCGTCTGCCGATGTCTTTGACAGCATGCCGTTTCGCGGCGTCCAGCTGGCGTCCGACGACGATATGCTGCCGGATTCCCTGAAAGGCTATGCGCCGGTGGTGCGCGGTATTGCGCGAACTAACGCGCAGGTCGTGGTGCGTCAGAATGGCTATCAAATCTACCAAAGCTATGTGGCACCGGGCGCGTTTGAGATCGCGGATATGTATCCCACCGGCGGCGCGGGAGACCTTGATGTCACGATCGTCGAAGCTGATGGTAGTGAGCAACATTTCTCCCTGCCGTACGCTTCGCTGCCGGTCCTGCAACGGGAGGGGCGCCTGAAATATGCCCTTACCGCCGGGCAGTATCGCTCGTATAACCGTAGCGTGGAGAAAACCCCCTTCGGGCAACTGACCGGAATTTACGGCCTCCCTCACGGTATTACGCTCTATGGCGGCGTCCAGGGGGCAGATAAGTACCAGTCGGCGGCTCTGGGGGTGGGCAAGAATATGGGCGATCTCGGGGCTGTATCCGCAGACGTCACTCAGGGCTGGTCAACGCCGGAGCATGCCGCGAAAACAAACGGTCAGTCGTGGCGGGCCCGATACAGCAAGAATTTTATCAATACCGGGACCAACTTTTCAATTGCCGGGTATCGCTACTCGACCCGCGGCTATTACGGGATGCAGGACGTCCTCGATTCGTACGGCGACAGCCGCGCGCTTCAGGACAGGCGACGTAACCGTGCCGAGCTGACGATGAGCCAGACGCTGGGGGACAACCTGGGCGCGCTTACCCTCAGTGCGGCGCGGGAAGATTACTGGAATGACGGTAAGTCGATGGCTTCGTGGAGCGTCGGCTATAGCAACTACTGGCACAACATCAGCTATGGCCTGACATGGACTTACAGCAAAAATGTCCGCTCAGCGTCAGAAACCCGTGACAGCCAAAAAAACGCTGATCACGACCAGCTTCTGGCGTTCAACGTCAGCATTCCGCTGGATAAATTTTTGCCGCAGACATGGGCTAACTATGGCATGAACGCCAGCGGGAATAACGGGACGACGCATAACTTCGGCCTGAACGGGGTAGCGCTCGAGAACCGTGCCCTGAGCTGGAACGTACAGCAGGGATACGGCACAGAGGGCGTGGGCTATACCGGCAATGTTAACGCGGACTACAAAGGCGCCTATGGCGAAGTCACGGCAGGTTATGGTTATGACAAAAACAGTGAACGCCTGAATTACGGGCTGCAAGGCGGCATTCTCGCCCATGCTGATGGCATCACGCTTTCCCAGCCGCTGGGGAAGACCAGCGTCTTAATCAAAGCCCCTGGCGCCCACGACGTGGATATCCGCAATCAGCCCGGTGTACGGACAGATTTTCGCGGATATACGGTCGTGAGCAACCTTTCTGTCTACCGGAAAAATGATCTCACCCTCGACCCGGAAACGATGCCGGACGATGTCGAGCTGGAGATCAACACCCGCACGGTGACGCCGACGCGGGGAGCGGTGGTGAGAGCCGATTATCTGCCGAAGTCAGGTCGCCGGGTGCTGATGACCTTGACCGACAGCGACCGCGCCGTTCCGTTTGGGGCGGTGGTCACCCTTGTGGGTGATGACAGCGGCAGTTTTATTGTCGGCGATCGCGGTCAGGTCTATTTAACCGGGATGCGCGAGCAGGGAACGTTAGTCGCTACATGGGGAAGTCAATCCAGTCAGCAATGCCGCGCTGATTTCACGCTGCCGAATCACTCAACGTACGGTGGGATCGCTGATATGCACGCCACCTGCCGTCAGGAACGCTAACATGAAATGTCTTAACGCGATGCTGCTGCTCTGTTTGCTCGCGGCGGCAAATATGGCTCGTGCCGGTACCTGCACCACCATCACCCCGCAGCTTTCCACCCTGTCCGTGGGGACGATCAACGTGCAGCGCGATGCGCCTGTCGGCACGGTGGTATTTTCCGGCGCGGCGTCAGCCACAGGCTCCTATCTTACCGGGTGTACTAATCCGCTGATGCTGGGATTCAGCCTGCGCTACAACGGCGCCACGTTGAGCAGCTACGGCAACCATGTTTACAACACGAACGTCAGCGGGATAGGGATACGCTTTTCTTCCAACGGCTATTTTGAAAACCCGAGCAATACATTTTCCTACAATGCGCAGACCTCCTATGTGGACTGGTACGGCGGGAGGATTGAGCTGGTGGTGACGGGGCCGGTCTCATCGGGGGCATTAACGCCGGGGACGATCGGCGTCGTGACGCTACAGGGAAGCGATGGCCTCTACCGTGACGGTCTGACCACGCAGCTCACCTCCGGCACCATCAATGCGCTGGCGTGCACGGTGAATACGGCCCAGCTGACGTTTCCGATAGGGGATATTCCCGCCTCGGCGTTCGGCTCCACGGTGGGCACCACGCCAGCGGGAGCACAGAACACGCAAAACCTGGGCCTGACCTGCGCCGCCGGAACCAATATTACGGTCTCGCTCAGTGGAATACAGAACCCGGACAGCGCCAATACCAGCGTGATGGCCTTAACCGGGCAGGGAAATGCCGGCACTGCGAAAGGGGTTGGGGTGCAGCTTATCTATAACGGTGCACCGCTGGTGATGAACAGCCGACTATTCTTGCGGCAGTCTGCCGGGGGGCAAGAGACGTTGCCATTAACGGCCCGGTATTACCAGACGTTAACCCGCGTGGAGTCAGGTTCAGCGAATGCCTCCGCCACCCTTAATTTGACCTACCAGTAGCAGGTAAGAAGATGAAAATAAGATGCAGGACACTGCTTTTACTTGCCTTACTCAGCGGGAAGGTATGCTCCGCTGATAGCGTCAACATCGGTGTGACGGGAAATATCGTGGCGTCGCCGTGCATATTTAATGGCGGCAGTAACAGCCTCGATGTCAACCTGGGCAATATTCAGGCAACCAATATGGCGACGCCGGGCTCAACATCGGATCCGGTGCCTTTCAGTCTGCTGTTTACCCAGTGCCCAACGGGAACGCAGAGTGTGACCGTCGCTTTCACCGGCAGCCCCGATCCCGAGGCGGGAGCGGACTATTTCATGAACAGCGGTTCGGCCACGCACGTGGCGATAGCCATGCGCGATGCCCAAACCGGCGCGCTTAAAGGAACAGGCACCAGTATGACCCAGACCATTGCCGCGGACAGAACCGCGACATTGGCTATGCTGGCCTCGGTAAAATCCATGCCGGGAGGCGCCACGCCGGGAAGCATCAGCGCGGTTGTGGTAATGACGATGCAGTACAACTAAATGCCGGTGATAAGCCTTTTTTAAAGACGTTGGTGTGAACTATGTTAAATATTCTGATTCAGGAAACGGATCTGTTTTTTCAGGCTGGGCTACAGAGCTTTTTCGACGATTTTTTTAAGCATAACTTTCATCGCTCCATCACATTTCACCTGGCGCTGACCAATGAAAACGTCAGCCAGGCTGATATTATTGTTCTTTCATTATGTCAGGGGGAAACGCTGACCTGTTTTCCGGAGTTACTGGCCCGGCAAAAAGGAATTGTGATAGGTCTCGTCGACGATGAGCTGCGCTTTTCGGCGCTGCCTTCCTGCTTTCAGGACATCATTTTTCTCCCGCGCCGGGCGTCGCTTGACCGTATTAGCGGCGTTCTGTTTATCGCGTGGTTCAGGACGCAATTACCAGGTTACACGTTGAATAAAAAGACCTGTTTCGACTGCCAGCATAAAGGTTTATCCCGGCAACAGATTCGTATTATGGTCAATTTTTACCGGGGGCTGTCGGTGGTGCAGACCGCGAACGCGTTGAAGATGAGCGAAAAAACGGTCTTTACCCATAAATATATGATGATGCAGAAATTTAATCTGCGAAGCGATTACGAGCTGATCGTACTGTTGAGAAGGCTGATGGAGAAAAAGAGCCGTCCGAACCTGCTTCGCGATTACCTGGAAAATAATTATGCACAACAGATAACGTAAAACAGCAGCGGATAGCGGGCCGGGCAGCGATAGCCGCCACCCGGCAATGCATTTAAACGTTAACCGCAGCGATCAAACGCGTCTTCATGGTCTGGTACGCGGAAGCCGCAAAATCCTCCGCCCAGCGCTGGTCCTCGATCGCCTCCAGCTGCACGGCGCAATATTTCGTTTCCGGCGTTCTGGAGATCGGGTCGAGATTATCCTGCGTCAGCTCATTACAGGCGCCAATCCACCACTGGTAGGTCATATAGATTGCTCCCGCATTGATGCGCTCGCTGATGCTGGCGCGCGTGATCACTTTACCCCGGCGTGAACGTACCCAGACCAGCTGGCCCTCGGCAATCCCCCGTTCATCCGCATCGGCCGGGTTCATTTGCACCCGGCCCGGCTCGTCGGCCAGGCTTTGCAGCGCCGCGCAGTTCCCGGTCATTGAGCGACAGGAGTAGTGACCCACTTCGCGCACCGTGCACAGTACCAGCGGGTAATCCGCATCCGGTGTCTCCGCCGGGGCGCGCCAGGGGGCGGCAAATAGCTGTCCTTTGCCAGTAGGGGTGTCGAACTGATTATCCTTGTACAGGTAGGGGGTGCCGGGATGATCGAGGGATGGGCAAGGCCACTGCACATGGCCCATCTCGCCCATTTTTTCGTAGGTCACGCCGTAGAAGAGGGGGCACAGCTCGCGCATTTCGTCCCAGATCTGCTGGTTATCCTCGTAATGCATGGGATAGCCCATCTCCGTGGCCAGCAGGCTGATGATCTCCCAGTCGCGCTTCACGTTGCCGCTGGCCTCAATGGCTTTGCCGAAACGCTGGAAGCCGCGATCGGCACAGGTGAACACGCCGGCGTGTTCTCCCCATGAGGTGGCAGGGAGCAGCACGTCAGCCACCTCTGCCGTTTTGGTCATAAAGATGTCCTGAACCACCACAAAATCGAGCGCCTCAAAGCCGCGGCGGACCAGTCCCAGATCGGCTTCTGTCTGAAGCGGATCTTCCCCCATGATGTAATACGCTTTAATCTTTCCTTCCAGCGCGAGATGTGGCACTTCGGTGATACGCGTCCCGACGCGATCGTCCATCCGGTTGACATTGATTTTCCACGCATCGGCAAATTTCAGTCTGACCGCCGGGTCAGTGACGTCCTGGTAGCCGGGGAACATATTGGGCAGAACGCCCATATCGCAGGCACCCTGAACGTTATTTTGCCCGCGAACCGGACCCACGCCGACGGCAGGGCGGCCCAGGTTGCCGGTCAGCAGCGCCAGGCTGGAGAGACCTTTCACCACATCGACCGCCTGACCAAACTGCGTGACGCCCATCCCCCACATCACCGTTGCTGAAGGCGCCGCTGCGAACATGCGCATTGCCTGACGAACATCCCGCGCGCGGATCCCCGTCAGATGTTCAACCTGCTCGGGGGCGTAATCTTTTACCGTCAGCCGGTACGCCTCAAGCCCTTCTGTAAAGCGGGCAACGTAGTTTTTGTCGTACAGTTCCTCTTCCAGCAGGACATAGCCAAAGGCATTGACCAGCGCCATGTTACTGCCATTTTTTAGCTGAAGATGAAGATCGGCAATGCGTGCCGTTTCAATATGACGCGGATCGCAGACGATGATTTTAGCGCCATTTTCACGTGCTTTAAGCACGCGTCGGGCGACGATGGGGTGAGAGTCGGCGCAGTTATAGCCGAATACCAGCAGGCATTTTGAGTTTTCAATATCGTTAATGGAATTGCTCATGGCGCCGTTGCCGAGGGTCTCCTGTAAACCGGCAACGGACGGACCGTGACATACGCGGGCGCAGCAGTCGACGTTGTTAGTATTCAGCACCGCACGGGCAAATTTTTGCATCACATAGTTGGTCTCATTGCCCGTTCCCCGTGAGGAACCCGTGGTCATAATGGACCGAGGGCCATACTGTTCTTTGATGCTTTTAAGCCTGTGAGCGGTATAACGAATGGCCTCTTCCCAGGTAACAGGGGTAAAGGCCTCGCCTTTGCTGTAGCGGATCATGGGCTGCGTCAGACGGGGGGTAAGCAGCCGTGTGTCGTTAAGAAAGTCCCAGCCGTAGAAACCTTTCAGGCAAAGCGTGCCCTGATTGGTTACGCCATCAGCGGCTTCGGCACGGATAATGCGGTTATTTTTTACGACGAGGTTTAGTTTGCAGCCTGCACCGCAGTAGGGGCAGACGCTGGCGATTTTTTTCATCAATAACAGACCTGTTAAGAAATGAAGCAATGTTTACTGGAAAGCCCAGTCCCTTAGCGGACTAAGCAGGATCCATGCCACATTCAGCGTTCTTGATTAACAGGGCGTTTGTGGAGAGAGGGTGTGTCATCGTCAGTCTGTTCGTCAGAATTGACGATGACACGCTATCCGTAGGGATGGGGGAGGCGTTAAAGATCGTCCATGGTGTAACCGACGACAATTTCCAGCGTCTTGCGGATCACATCCGCCTTAACGACATCGTCGGTGGATTCCAACGTCTGGATTAACCAGAGAATGATCGCTTTGTTGGTCAAATGACCTTCGGAAGCAAGAACACAACGAACCGCAGTCGAAAAAATGGCAGACTCTTCAGCAAAGCGATCGCCTGCGTGACGGAAATACTCCGACAACGCGCTATCTAAAAAGGCGGAGTGGTATTCGGGTTGAAGCTGAATATTTTGTCTCATTTGTTCTCACCGTAGCTGTAAAGTTGTAGTCAATGTATCTTTTTAGGATCGGACGGTTTTCCATTTCCATATAACGGCACTACATTGTCTCGGTTATTTTTGAGAGATCCCTCTCTCTGTATTCGTCCTTGTGCGGTTCTGCGACCTTTAAAAGCGACCGTGCCAGAGCTGATGTCAGCTATCACTCGCGCTAATGTCTCCCGCCGCTGGGGATCCGTTTCATATGCTTGCATGTTACGCAGACGCTGAACCAATCCCTCGGTCGTCACGGGACCGCGCTCCTTCAAAAGTGAAAGAGCGGCTTCTCCAATAAGCTTGTCGATCAGTCTGTCCGCATCACTGCTGTTCATGACATTAACGTTCGAAGAGCAGGCCAAGAAGCATGTGATAATGATGTTCCTCTTCCGGGCCATTGGCCTTTTCAAGGCGACTCAACAGTTTTGTGCAGAGCGATTTGCGATTCAGATTTCGCCCGTCGCTAAGGATTTCAACAACAACCTGACCCAATGTTTCCTGTTGGGTTGGAAGCGCGGCTTTTTCGAAATACTGCGCAATCGCTGTTGCCGAGTCTGCGAGGTGTCCGTTCTGCTGCATGTTTCGCTCCTGTAAATTTTCGTAATCAGTAACGTTACATTTAAGGTATACATAATTTTCAAATCTGTACATTTAAAATGTACAATTTTTTAAACATTTTATAATATATTTTATAAAATCATTATTTATCAGTTGCTTATTCTTATACGATTTACTGCGGTATTCACAAGATATATTGTACAATCCGAAGCGGCGTCGCAGAGTTGTACAAGCCCGTAAATGACGCAAAAAAGCCGTGTAAATCGTTGAGATGTAAATTATTTGTTGGGCAATTAATGTGCTATAACAGAGTTTTCCCCACGTGTTTTCGTGGTCACCCCCTCAATCTTCAGGATTAGCATGCTCACAACCATCATTTACCGCAGTCATATCTGCGAGGACGTTCCAGTGAAAGCGCTGGAAGACATGGTCGCTGCTGCAAATTGTAGAAATCGCCAGTTCGATGTGACGGGGATTTTGCTGTTTAACGGCACACACTTTTTTCAGTTACTTGAAGGGCCCGCTGATAACGTTAAGGAGATCTATGAGCTCATCTGCCGTGACCCACGGCATCACAACGTGGTCGAATTGTTAAGCGATCACGGGCCTTCAAGACGTTTTGGCAACGTGGGTATGGAGCTCTTTGACCTTCGTCAGTACGATACCGACGAAGTGCTGCAACAGGTACTCGATAAAGGCACAACGCGCTATCAGCTGACCTATAACGATCGCGCCCTGCAATTTTTCCGCACCTTCGTTGAGGCCACTGAAAAAGCCAACTACTTTGAGCTGCCTCCGGCTGACGCCTGGGAGTTTGTCACCGAAAATACGCCGTTATCCTCCCAGCCGACAGTAGTGGCAAAGGGCGCGGACTGTAGTTTCGCATTTCAACCTATCGTCGATCCGTTTATGCAGCAGGTAGTTTCCTTGGAAGCCCTGATCCGCACGCCGTCCGGTGAGTCCCCGGAAAGCTATTTTGCCAACCTGTCGCGTGAGGCGCTGTACGAATCGGATCTGAAGAGTAAACAGGTGGCTTTGTCGATGGCCAGCGCAGTGGGCCTACAGACTCAAACGTTGTCCATTAATCTGCTGCCGATGACGCTGGTCAATGTTCCTGGCGCCGTCGATTTTTTACTGACGGCAATTGAGGCGAACGGTTTTGTGCCGGAGCAAATTGTGGTCGAGTTCACCGAGAGCGAGGCGATCTCGCGCTTCGAAGAGTTCACCAGCGCGGTCAGACAGCTTAAAAGCGCCGGGATCAGCGTGGCCATCGATCACTTTGGCGCGGGATTCGCCGGTCTGCAACTGCTGGCCCAGTTTCAGCCGGACAGAATCAAGATTAACCGTGACTTGATTGCCAACGTGCACAAGAGCGGCCCTCGTCAGGCGATCATTCAGTCAATTATTAAATGCTGCGCCTCCCTGGAAATTCTGTTCTGTGCGGTAGGCGTAGAGCTGGCTGAAGAGTGGATGTGGCTGGAATCTGCCGGGATTTCTCAGTTCCAGGGACACCTTTTCGCCAGCCCGCGCCTGGGGGGCATACCGGCGATTGCCTGGCCCGAGAAAAAGTACGATTTATAAAAACCTGTACGTAACTCTTAAAAGTGACCTGTACGTACGGCTAAATTTATACAACAATACATTAACGAGTGAGTGGTTCGTTGAGCCATTCACTTGTCTCAGAACGAGGAGTTAGTTATACAAATGATTTGTACAATCTGATAAGGTTGGTTTGGTTAGGTATGGAAGTATTGTGCGTGAGGGAGTTAATGGCCTATTACAGTATCGGCGAAGTGGCCGAACGATGCGGTATCAACCCCGTTACGCTGCGTGCCTGGCAGCGCCGTTATGGATTGTTGAAGCCGCAGCGAAGCGAAGGGGGTCATCGTCAGTTTGACGATGAAGATATCCTGCGTATCGAAGAGATCAAACGCCTGATGAAAACGGGTGTTTCGGTCGGTAAAGTAAAAGCGCTTCTTGAAAATACAGAAGTAATGACTCAGGGGAACTGGGCATCTTTTCAGGAAGAGATGTTAACCGTTCTGCGCTATGCCAGTCCGGCAAAACTGCGCGCCAAAATCGGCGAGTTCCGCCGTGACCATGCGATGGATGTTCTGATAGATAACATCATCACCCCTGTGCGGCAGCGAATGAACCAGGACCAGAATACGGTGCGCCACATGGCGAGCCTGCTGGACGGTGTCCTGATTGAGTTTGCCGTTGCAAGCCTGGGTGAGTCGCGAAAAAAAGCAGGTAAGGATGCGCTGCTGATTGGGTGGGATTGCGACGACCGTACGCATTTGTGGCTGGAAGCGGCCCGTCTTGCCTATAAAGGCTGGCATATCGACGTGCTGGCTGAGCCGATTGATTCTCCACGTCCTGAACTCTTCCCCGGGCAAAAAATCTTCGTCTGGACCGGTAAAGCGCCTACGCCTCGTCAACAGGAGCAGCTCGACCACTGGCGTGAACAGGGTTTCGCCGTTTCGTTCCATCACTGATGTTAAGGGGTCCGTCAGGGCCTTTTTGTCCTTTCGAGTCAGCTTTCTTATTGGAAGATAGCTATCTCAAAAATAGGTATTTCCAATACAATTTTTATCATTGCCCGTCACCTTACCGCCTTTCTTATGAAATGCATTATTTATCAATGCATTGAACAAATCTAACCATCCCATCCGCATCCCGTCACAGCGTCTATGCTTAATGAAAGTAGCCAAAAAGGGCGGTTTAGCCCAAAGCCCCTGCTCGCAGGGGGTTGAAGTGATAATCGTTATCACTAACATGGTGTTATGCCCTGGTGGCTTATCAGATGAGGTGGACCTATGGAACTGCATTCAGAAACCTTCAATCCGGCCGATTTTGCCTGGCGTGGCTTAACGCTGACGCCCGCGGCGGCGGAGCATATTCATGAGCTGGTGGCAAAAAATCCCGACATCCTTGGCGTACGCTTAGGCGTAAAGCAGACTGGCTGCGCGGGATTTGGCTACGTGCTGGATACCGTAACCGAACCTGAAAAGGACGATCTGGTCTTTGAAACCGACGGTGCAAAGTTATACGTCGCGCTACAGGCGATGCCGTTTATCGATGGAACCGAAGTCGACTACGTTCGGGAAGGTTTAAACCAGTTATTCAAATTTCATAACCCGAAAGCCCAGAACGAATGCGGCTGCGGCGAAAGCTTTGGGGTATAGGCGGTACTATGTCTCGTAATACTGAAGCAACGAGTGATGTAAACACCTGGAGCGGCGGACACCTCAACTATAAAGAGGGTTTCTTTACGCAGCTGCAAACCGATGAGCTGGCGAAAGGCATCAACGAAGAGGTCGTGCGCGCCATTTCGGCGAAACGTAACGAGCCGGAGTGGATGCTGGAGTTTCGCCTGAGCGCATTCCGCGCGTGGCTGGAGATGGAAGAACCCCACTGGCTGAAAGCGCATTACGATAAGCTGAACTATCAGGATTATAGCTACTACTCTGCGCCCTCCTGCGGCAGCTGTGATGACACCTGCGCCTCGCAACCCGGCGCGGTTCAGCAAACCGGCGCGGAGAACAGTTTCCTGAGCAAAGAAGTTGAAGAAGCGTTTAATCAGCTCGGCGTGCCCGTGCGCGAAGGCAAAGAGGTGGCGGTAGACGCCATTTTTGACTCCGTCTCGGTGGCAACCACCTACCGTGAAAAACTGGCGGAGCAGGGGATCATTTTCTGTTCCTTTGGTGAAGCCATTCACGATCACCCCGAGCTGGTGAAAAAGTATATTGGTACCGTGGTGCCGAGTAACGATAACTTCTTCGCGGCACTGAATGCGGCGGTGGCGTCAGACGGTACTTTTATCTACGTGCCGAAAGGCGTGCGCTGCCCGATGGAGCTCTCGACCTATTTCCGCATCAACGCGGAAAAAACCGGCCAGTTTGAACGCACCATCCTGGTGGCCGATGAAGGCAGCTACGTAAGCTACATCGAAGGGTGCTCCGCTCCTGTGCGCGACAGCTACCAGCTGCACGCGGCGGTGGTAGAGGTGATCATCCATAAAGATGCGGAAGTGAAGTACTCTACGGTACAGAACTGGTTCCCGGGCGACGGCAACACCGGTGGTATTCTGAACTTCGTCACCAAACGCGCGCTGTGCGAAGGCGAAAACAGCAAAATGTCCTGGACGCAGTCAGAAACCGGCT
Organism: Enterobacter cloacae complex sp. ECL72; assembly: GCF_019056635.1. Classification (NCBI taxonomy): domain Bacteria; kingdom Pseudomonadati; phylum Pseudomonadota; class Gammaproteobacteria; order Enterobacterales; family Enterobacteriaceae; genus Enterobacter; species Enterobacter cloacae complex sp. ECL72. Next base: position 1,509,661 of record NZ_CP077659.1, read on the forward strand.
CCGCCATTACCTGGAAATACCCGAGCTGTATTCTGCGCGGCGACAACTCCATCGGTGAGTTTTACTCCGTGGCGCTGACCAGCGGTCATCAGCAGGCCGATACCGGCACCAAGATGATCCACATCGGTAAAAACACCAAATCGACCATCATCTCCAAAGGGATCTCTGCCGGTCACAGCCAGAACAGCTATCGCGGGCTGGTGAAAATCATGCCGACGGCAACCAACGCGCGTAACTTCACCCAGTGTGACTCCATGCTGATTGGCGCGGACTGCGGGGCGCATACCTTCCCGTATGTCGAATGCCGCAATAACAGCGCCCAGCTTGAGCATGAGGCAACTACGTCACGTATTGGTGAAGATCAGCTTTTCTACTGCCTGCAACGCGGGATCAGTGAAGAAGATGCGATTTCAATGATCGTTAACGGCTTCTGTAAGGACGTGTTCTCTGAACTGCCGCTGGAATTTGCCGTTGAAGCCCAGAAACTCCTCGCCATTAGTCTTGAACACAGCGTCGGTTAAGGAAAGCACATGTTAAGCATTAAAGATTTACAGGTTAGCGTGGAAGAGAAAGAGATCCTGCGTGGCCTCAATTTTGACGTCAAACCGGGTGAAGTTCACGCCATCATGGGGCCAAACGGCTCCGGGAAAAGTACGCTTTCAGCGACGCTGGCAGGACGCGAAGATTATGAAGTTACCAGCGGCTCCGTTGAGTTTAACGGCAAAGATCTGCTGGAGATGTCGCCGGAAGAGCGTGCCGGCGAGGGCATCTTTATGGCCTTCCAGTATCCGGTGGAAATTCCGGGCGTCAGCAACCAGTTCTTCCTGCAAACCGCGCTGAACGCGGTGCGCAAGTATCGCGGCCTTGAGGCGCTGGATCGCTTTGACTTCCAGGATCTGATGGAAGAAAAGATTAAGCTGCTGAAAATGCCGGAAAATCTGTTGACCCGCTCGGTAAACGTGGGTTTCTCCGGCGGTGAGAAGAAACGTAACGATATTCTGCAAATGGCGGTTCTGGAACCGGCGCTGTGCATTCTCGATGAGACCGATTCAGGGCTGGATATCGATGCCCTGAAGATCGTTGCCGACGGGGTGAACTCCCTGCGTGACGGCAACCGCTCATTTATCATCGTGACTCACTATCAGCGAATTCTGGATTACATCAAACCGGACTATGTCCACGTGCTTTACCAGGGACGCATTGTGAAATCCGGTGACTTTACGCTGGTTAAACAACTGGAGGAGCAGGGTTATGGCTGGCTTACCGAACAGCAGTAATGCACTTCAGCAGTGGCACCGGCTGTTTGAAGCGCAGGGTCGAGCGCGCTCTGAACAGGCTCAGCACCATCTCCAGCAGATGCTGCGTCTCGGTTTACCGACGCGTAAACATGAGAACTGGAAATATACCCCGCTGGATGGCCTGCTGAACGGCGAGTTTGTCACCCGTCTGGCGCAGGTCAGCCCCGATCAGCGCGACATGCTGGCGCTGAGCGTGGATGCCGTGCGTCTGGTATTTGTCGACGGTCTGTTCCGTGCGGAGCTGAGCGACAGCGTGCAGGAGAGCGGGTTCGATATCGTCATTAACGATGAACGTCAGTCGCTGAACGCGCCCGTTCAGCCTGAAGTCTTCCTGCACCTGACAGAGAGCCTGTCGCAATCTGTCACCCATATTCGCGTTAAGCGTAACCAGCGTCCGGCGAAACCGCTGCTGCTGATGCATATCACCCAGGGCGTTGAGGGTGATGAGATTAACACCGCCCACTATCGCCACCATCTTGAGCTGGCAGAAGGGGCAGAGGCGACGGTGATCGAGCATTACGTCAGCCTTAACGACACCCGTCATTTTACCGGTTCGCGTCTGACGATGAACGTGGCGGCCAATGCTCAGCTGCACCACATCAAGCTGGCGTTTGAGAATCCGCTCAGTCACCACTTCGCCCACAACGATATTCTGCTGGGCCAGGATGCCGCGGCGTACAGCCACAGCTTCCTGCTTGGCGGCGCGGTGCTGCGCCACAATACCAGCACCCAGCTGAACGGTGAAAACACTACGCTACGTATTAACAGCCTGGCGATGCCAGTGAAGTCAGAAGTGTGCGACACGCGCACCTGGCTTGAGCATAACAAAGGCTACTGCAACAGCCGTCAGCTGCACAAAACCATCGTCAGCGACAAAGGACGTGCGGTGTTTAACGGCCTGATAAACGTGGCGCAGCACGCCATCAAAACTGACGGGCAGATGACCAACAACAACCTCTTGCTGGGACGTCTGGCAGAGGTGGACACCAAACCACAGCTGGAAATTTATGCGGACGACGTGAAATGCAGCCACGGGGCGACGGTCGGGCGTATTGACGATGAGCAGATGTTCTACCTGCGCTCGCGCGGGATAGACCAGCAGGCCGCGCAAAAGATGATTATTTACGCCTTTGCGGCTGAGCTGACGGAAGCGCTGCCCGATGGCGGACTTAAACAGCAGGTGCTGGCCCGTATCGGTCAGCGGCTGCCTGGAGGCGAAGCATGACATTTCCCGTAGAGAAAGTCCGGGCAGATTTTCCGGTACTGACCCGTGAAGTGAACGGTCTGCCGCTGGCCTATCTCGACAGTGCGGCCAGCGCGCAAAAACCAAATCAGGTGGTGGATGCGGAAGCCGAGTTTTATCGCCACGGTTATGCGGCGGTACATCGCGGGATCCACACCCTGAGCGCCGAGGCGACCCAGCGCATGGAAAACGTGCGCACGCAGGTTGCGGCCTTCCTCAACGCGCGTTCGCCGGAAGAGCTGGTGTTTGTGCGTGGCACCACCGAAGGGATCAACCTGGTGGCTAACAGCTGGGGCAATGCGCAGGTGCACGCGGGGGATAACATCATCATCACCCAGATGGAGCACCACGCCAACATCGTGCCCTGGCAGATGCTCTGTGAGCGTGTGGGGGCGCAACTGCGGGTGATCCCCCTGAATGAAGACGGCACGCTCCAGCTGGAAAAGCTGGACGCCCTGCTGGACGACAGAACGCGGCTGGTGGCGGTGACCCACGTTTCAAACGTGCTGGGGACGGAAAATCCGGTGGCGCTGATCGTCGACAAAGCCCATCAGGTTGGTGCGAAAGTGTTGATTGATGGCGCCCAGGCGGTGATGCACCATGCGGTTGACGTTCAGGCTCTGGACTGCGATTTCTACGTCTTCTCCGGGCACAAGCTGTATGGCCCGACGGGCATCGGCGTGTTGTATGTGAAAGAGGACATTCTCCAGGCCATGCCGCCGTGGGAAGGGGGCGGGTCAATGATCGCCACCGTCAGCCTGACGGACGGCACAACCTACGCCCGTGCGCCCTGGCGCTTCGAGGCGGGTACGCCCAACACGGGCGGGATCATCGGGCTGGGCGCGGCCATTAGCTACGTCACTGAAACGGGGCTGGCGGCGATTCAGGAGTACGAACAGCAGCTGATGCATTATGCCTTGCAGGAGCTGGCCAGCGTCCCGGAACTGACCTTATATGGCCCTGCTGACCGTCTGGGTGTGATAGCCTTCAACCTCGGCAAGCATCACGCCTATGATGTGGGCAGTTTCCTTGATAATTACGGCGTCGCCGTGCGTACCGGGCATCACTGCGCGATGCCGCTGATGGCGTATTATCAGGTACCGGCTATGTGCCGCGCATCGCTGGTGATGTACAACACAACGGAAGAGGTCGACAGACTGGTGGCGGGACTAAAACGTATTCACCAGCTGCTTGGCTAACGGAGAGGCGAGAGATGGCAGATTTGCCGGACAGAGATAAATTGCTGCGCAACTTTGGGCGTTGCGCGAACTGGGAAGAGAAATACCTTTATATTATCGAGCTGGGCCAGCGCCTGCCGCCGCTCAGCGAAGAGGCGCATAACCCGGACAACATCATTCAGGGCTGCCAGAGCCAGGTCTGGATCCTGATGCAGCAGACGGATGAAGGCGTAATTGAATTACAGGGTGACAGCGATGCCGCCATTGTGAAGGGGCTTATTGCCGTCGTATTTATTCTTTATCACCAGATGTCGGCGCAGGATATTGTCGCCTTTGACGTTCGCCCGTGGTTTGAAAAAATGGCCTTAACCCAGCACCTCACCCCGTCCCGATCCCAGGGACTGGAAGCGATGATCCGCGCCATACGCGCCAAAGCCGCAATCCTTAGCTAAACTGACAGAACAGCATTCATTCTGTTTCGCGGGGTGGTTTCCACCTCGCTGGTTTTTCAGCTTTCTGACGTTTGGTCAGTGAATAAGGAATCTCAGCATGAAGCGCGCGTCTCTAATAACTCTATTACTCCTTGGTTCGCTCAGTGCTGTTAATTCAGCCTGGGCGGTTGATTATCCTTTACCGCCCGCAGGCAGCCGTCTGATTGGGCAAAACCAGACATACACCATTCAGGAAGGTGACAATAAACTTCAGTCTATCGCTCGTCGCTTTAATACCGCCGCACAGCTCATCCTTGAAACCAATAATACCATTGCACCGGTGAACCCTGCGCCAGGAACGGTCATTACGATCCCTTCCCAGATGCTACTGCCAGACACCGAGCGCGAGGGCATTGTGGTGAATCTGGCGGAGCTGCGTCTTTACTTCTATCCGCCAGGCGAAAATATCGTGCAGGTCTATCCGCTGGGTATTGGTCAGCTTGGGCTGGAAACACCGGTCAGCACCACCCGTGTGAGTCAGAAAATCCCTAACCCTACCTGGACCCCCACAGCGGGCATCAGAGCGCGCTCACTGGCCCAGGGCATTAAACTGCCGCCTGTGGTACCCGCAGGGCCAAATAACCCGCTGGGGCGCTTTGCGCTGCGTCTGGGCATCGGGAATGGGGAATATCTTATTCACGGCACCAGCGCGCCGGACAGCGTAGGGCTGCGGGTCAGCTCGGGTTGTATGCGAATGAACGCGCCGGATATCAAAGCGCTGTTTGAGCAAGTGCGCGTCGGCACGCGGGTGCAGATCATCAATGAGCCGGTGAAGTTCTCCGTCGAGCCGGACGGCAAACGTTATATCGAGGTGCACAGGCCGCTGGCGCAGGCTGAGGGCGAAAACCCACAGACGGTGCCGTTCACGCACTCGGCGGCGTTTACCGCCTTTGCAGCGGAGTCAGGTAGCGATAAAACGCTTATCGATAAAGCCCTGGCGCGCAGAGCGGGGATCCCGGTGGCCGTTTCAGCAGGCAATGGTTCGTCAGCCAGCAATTCTGTCCTGTCGGTGCAGAACAGTCGTGTCTCAGCGGCGGTGGCGGAAGGCGAGGGAGAGAAAGCGCTTCAGTAGAGGTTTGACGAAGGCAAAAAAAATGGCGCACAATGTGCGCCATTTTATTAACAGGTACTATTACTTACGGTATTTAGTAGCCTGGTTGTCCAGACGCTGGTTAGCGCGAGCTGCGTCGTCTTTAGCAGCCTGAACGTCGGAACGCATTGCGTTCACGTCGTTGCTCAGCTGGTCAACTTTAGCGTTCAGAGTCTGAACGTCAGAAGACAGCTGATCGATTTTAGCGTTGCTGGAGCAACCTGCCAGCAGAGTAGAACCCAGGATTACCGCGCCCAGTACCAGTTTAGTACGATTCATTATTAATACCCTCTAGATTGAGTTAATCTCCATGTAGCGTTACAAGTATTACACAAAGTTTTTTGGGTTGAGAATATTTTTTTGATGGGATTACGCCTATTTTTGATCGTTCGCTCAAAGAAGCAACGAAATCGGCAATTTTGACGAAAAAGCTATGTTAAAAAAGGCATTTTTCATCGGATTCATCTTAGATAAATCGCGATTAAATAGAAAAACCCGATTTGCTTTTTGAATAGTTCTGGTTAAAGGCGGGAATAAAAAAAGCGCCCCGAAGGACGCTTTTTAACAAAACAATAATTTGTTCGTGAAATATTACAGCACGTGGACAGATGCCGTGTTGGTGGTGCCGCTTGGAACCAGTGCACCAGAAACCATAACCACCACGTCGCCTTTCTGAGCCAGGCCACAATCAACCAGTTCCAGCGCCACTTCTTTACCCAGACGATAGAAATCATCGGTAGAGGCAATCTCTTTCACCAGGTGTGGGATCACACCTTTGCTCAGCACCAGCTGACGCGCGGTAGTTTCGTTGGTGGTCAGCGCCAGAATGGTCGCATCCGGGAAGTATTTACGCACGGCACGCGCAGATTTACCGCCCTGGGTCGCCACGACAATCAGTGGGGCTTCCAGTTTCTCAGCGGTTTCTACCGCACCACGGCACACGGCTTCGGTGATGCGCAGTTTACGGCTGTCGTTGTTGTAATCCAGACGGCTTTTCATCACGCGGTCGGTACGCTCACAGATGGTCGCCATGATACCGACCGCTTCCAGAGGGTATTTCCCTTTTGCAGATTCGCCAGACAGCATAACGGCATCGGTACCGTCGAGGATGGCGTTTGCTACGTCGCCTGCTTCAGCGCGGGTAGGGCGTGGGTTTTTGATCATGGAGTCCAGCATCTGCGTTGCGGTGATAACCACTTTACGCGCGCGAACACATTTCTCGATCATCATCTTCTGCGCGAAGATCACTTCTTCAACCGGGATTTCTACGCCCAGGTCGCCACGCGCTACCATGATACCGTCAGACGCTTCGAGGATTTCGTCGAAGTTGTTCAGGCCTTCCTGGTTTTCGATCTTGGAGATGATCTGAATGTTCTCGCCGCCGTGCGCTTTCAGGTGCTCACGGATCTCAACCACGTCAGAACGTTTACGGATAAAGGAGGCAGCAACGAAGTCCACGCCTTGTTCGCAGCCGAAGATCAGGTCTTGTTTGTCTTTTTCAGCCAGCGCTGGCAGAGCAATGGACACACCCGGCAGGTTAACGCCTTTGTTTTCGCCCAGATCGCCGTTGTTCAGCACTTTACAGATAACCTTGTTACCTTCGATCGCCGTCACTTCCATGCCGATCAGGCCGTCATCTACCAGCACGGTGTTGCCAACAGACAGATCGCTGGTGAAGCCTTCGTAGGTCACGGCAACGATTTCGTTGTTACCCACAACGGATTTGTCGGTGGTGAAGGTGAAGGTCTGGCCCGCTTTCAGGGAAACGTCGTTACCGCCTTCCAGTTTGATGGTGCGGATTTCAGGACCTTTGGTGTCGAGCAGGATTGCCGCTTTTTTCCCGGTCTTGCTCATCACGTTGCGCAAGTTCTGGATACGCTGACCGTGTTCAGCATAGTCGCCGTGGGAGAAGTTCAGACGCATCACGTTCATGCCGGCATCCAGCATTTTGCTCAGCATCTCTTCGGATTCGGTTTTCGGGCCGATAGTACAAACAATTTTCGTCTTTTTCATGACAGTCTTAGTCTTTAAGTTGGGAAGGATATGGAAATCTCGCTCCGGGGGCGCACCGCCGCGGAGTCAAACCTGTGTTGCGAAAGAGTATATGACACGCACTAAGAATAGGTGACATCAAATGAGCGTGCAGAAGAAAGTGTGCCTGAGTGCCAGCCCAACGAAGGAGAGGAGAAGTTGTACGTTGTTTTTTGTATTCCAAGCGCTGAAACCATTCACCAGGGATTTGGCGCGCATTATACGCTGATTTACAGTAAAAAGGAAAATGGAAACAGCGTTTCAAAACAATCTGTGCAGATTCACATAAGTTTGTTATCAAGGCGTTAAGGTCTAATGTCATCTTATGACGGCAGGCGCAACGCCCGCCGTTTTTTGCTCACTTTTCCAGCGCCTGCTGAAGGTCGGCGATCAGATCCTTCGCATCCTCAATCCCCACCGACAGGCGGATAAGCTGCGGCACAATGCCGTTTGCAAGACGCTGCGCCAGTGGTATGGAGGCGTGGGTCATGCTGTAGGGCTGGCTCACCAGACTCTCCACACCGCCCAGACTTTCCGCCAGGGTAAAGAGCGTAAGATGACGGATCACCTCTGTCGCGCGTTGCGCATCGCCTTTAATCACAACGGAGATCATGCCGCCCGCCAGCGCCATTTGTCTGCGGGCCAGCGCATACTGGGGATGTGACGCCAGCCCGGGATAGAACACGCGGTCTACCTGCGGATGCTGCTCCAGCCATTGCGCAATTGCCAGCGCGTTGGCGCTGTGCTTCTCAACGCGCAGAGAGAGGGTGCGAATCCCCCGCAGCGTCAGGAAACTGCTGAACGGATCCAGAACGCCGCCAACCGCGTTTTGCAGATAGCCCAGACGCTCCGCGAGATCCTTATTTGCCCCGACAACAGCCAGCCCGGCAACCACGTCTGAATGACCGTTTAGATATTTAGTGGCGGAGTGGACCACTATATCGAACCCCGCCTCCAGCGGCCGGTGAATGACCGGGGAGGCGAAGGTATTATCCGCCACGCTGATCGCATTATGGCGCCGGGCAATGTCCGCGATGGCCTCCAGGTCGGCCAGTTTCAGCAGCGGGTTCGTTGGCGTTTCCACCCAGATCATGCGGGTGTCCGGGCGAATGGCGGCCTCAAGCCCGGCTACATCGTCCGGCTTAACCCAGCTCACCTGTAACCCGCTGCTGTGCTTGCGCACGTTTTCGATCAGGCGATACGTACCGCCATACACGTCGTCAATGGCGACGATATGGCTGTCTTTATCCAGCAGTTCGAGCACGGTGGAAATGGCTGCCAGCCCTGACGCGAAAGCGTACCCGCGCGTGCCGCCTTCCAGTTCGGCGATGGCGGTCTCCAGCGCGTGGCGGGTTGGATTGCCGCTCCGGGAGTATTCGTAGCCGGTATGTTCACCCGGTGCCGGTTGCGCAAACGTCGAGGTGGCGTAAATTGGCGGCATCACGGCGCCGTGCGGGTCGTGATACTCACCGCTGTGAACGCTGAGGGTGGCCAGGTTTTTCATCTTTTGCTCCTTTTATTTTGTCAGGCGGTTACGCCAGGCGGTGAGTACGTCACTGCGTGTGATCAGACCCAGAAAGCGATCTTCGTCATAAATAATCGCCACCAGGCCACGGTCAAAGATGGCGTACAGGGCGCTCTCCGGGGCCTGCTTATCCAGATATTCGACCTGACGCGTCATGGCCGCCGTCACGGGGAGAGAGAAGCGATCGGCATCTCCCCCGATGTGTCGCAGCAGGTCCCACTCGTCGATGATGCCGACGACCTTGTCGTTATCGAGCACCGGCAGCTGGGAGATGTCGTACAGGCGCATGCGGGCCAGCACGGTGGAAAGCGTGTCGTCCGGGGCGGTAGTCACCGTCGCGCCTTCATCGTGGCGCAGGGCAATATAGTCCGAGAGATCGCCTGCCTGCGGACGCGAAATCAGCCCCTGCTGGCGCATCCAGTCGTCGTTGAACATCTTCGAGAGGTATTTATTGCCGCTGTCGCAGGCGAAGGTGACCACACGTTTTGGCGTAGTCTGCGCCTGGCAATATTTCAGCGCCGCCGCCAGCAGCGTGCCGGTGGAGGAGCCTGCCAGGATCCCTTCCGTTTTTAGCAGATCGCGGGCGGTGGTGAACGCCTCGCGATCGGTAATGCGCCAGGCGCGGTTAACCCCTTCGATGTGCGCCAGCGGAGGGATAAAGTCTTCGCCAATCCCTTCAACCAGCCACGATCCGGCATCGTGATGGCGTCCGTTTTCAACCTGGTCCGCCAGCACCGACCCGGCCGGATCGGCAAGCACAAATTCCGTCTGCGGCGAATGTTCTGCAAACCACGCCTGTAAGCCACCCAGCGTACCGCCGGACCCCACGCCGACGACGATGGCATCGATCTGGCCGTCAAGCTGTTCAAACAGTTCCGGTGCGGTAGTGGTGCGGTGCGCCAGCGGATTGGCCGCGTTATTGAACTGATCAATATAAAACGCGCCTGGCAGTTCGTTCGCCAGCCGCCGGGCATAATCCTGGTAGTAGGCCGGATGCCCTTTATTCACATCTGAACGGGTCAGCACGACCTGCGCCCCTAACGCGCGCAGGTGGAAAATCTTCTCGCGGCTCATTTTGTCCGGCACCACCAGGATCAGCGAGTAGCCCTTCTGCGCCGCAATCAACGCCAGCCCCAGGCCGGTGTTCCCCGCCGTGGCTTCAATAATGGTGCCGCCGGGCCGTAGCTGGCCCGTACGCTCGGCTTCATTAATCATCGACAGCGCGACGCGGTCTTTAATCGAGCCGCCGGGATTCTGGTTTTCCAGCTTCAGAAACAGCGAGCAGGGGCCGGTGTCCAGCTTGTGCAGCTGGATGAGCGGCGTACGGCCAATCAGTTCGGTGACGGAGTGGTAAAGCGTCATGGTCATGTCCTGTGAAGGGGTGATGACCGGATGATAGAACCATGAAATTTTCTCAATAAAGAACCTTTCACTGAGTTTTAGAACGGAAAGGAATAATCCTTGTGTTTTCAGATGGAAAGACAGCAAGACGTAAAGTTGTCCGGATGTGAGGATGGCTATATCCGCATAAAGTGCTGCAAAATTAGCCGATTTCGTCGGGTGAGTAAGACCTGATATGCAAATGGCAGATAATTATTGCTGATATTCATCTAAATGCTTTTCACCCGCCAGTTCGCTGCTTATTCCTGAGCATTATAAGAAATTCTTTTTTGGTCATTTAAAAGCTGATAACGGCTGTTTACTATCTTTTGGACATCCATACTGCTAAACCGCTATATGCGAAACGGATAACGAATAAGAATGATTGTACTCAGCAATATTTCGAAGGTTTTTGACAACGGGAAACAGGCGCTGACAGCCGTAGATAACGTCAACCTGACGATAGAACAGGGACAGATTTACGGGATCATCGGTTACAGCGGGGCCGGGAAAAGTACGCTGATCCGTCTGCTGAACGGTCTGGAAAAGCCCAGCGCCGGCAGCGTCACCATTAACGGTCAGGATATCTCCGCCGCGAAGGGAGAAGCGCTGCGTCAGGCACGCCTGAAAATCAGCATGGTGTTCCAGCACTTTAACCTGCTTTGGTCGCGCACGGTGAAGGAAAATATCGCCTTTTCAATGCAAATTGCCGGTGTGCCAAAAGCGCAAATTCAGGCTCGCGTTGCCGAGCTGGTGGAGCTGGTCGGCCTGAAGGGGCGCGAGAATGCCTACCCATCCCAGCTGAGCGGCGGGCAAAAACAACGTGTGGGCATTGCCCGCGCGCTGGCCAATCATCCGGACGTACTGCTGTGTGACGAAGCCACCTCGGCGCTGGATCCGCAGACCACCGATCAGATCCTCGATCTGCTCCTGGACATTAACCGTCGCTTTAACCTGACCATCGTACTCATTACGCATGAGATGCACGTGGTGCGCAAAATCTGCGACCGCGTGGCGGTGATGGAAAACGGCAAGGTGGTGGAAGAGGGGGACGTGCTGAGCGTGTTTACGCATCCGCAGCAGCCGATCACCCGGCAGTTTGTCCGCCAGGTGAGCCAGTACGCGGAGGAAGAGACCTTCAATACCGAACTGGCAAACGATCTGGAAGGCACGGTGATCAGGCTGACCTTCACCGGGCACAGCACGCACAGGCCGATCGTCGGTGAACTGACCCTGCGCTACGGCCTGCCGTTTAACATCCTGCACGGCAAAATGACGCAAACCGCCCACGGTGTTTTCGGGCAGCTCTGGGTGCACGTGGTGGCATCGGACGAACAACTGAACAATATCCTCGCCGACCTGAAGCAAAGCGATATTGAAGGCGAGGTAATCAAGCATGGCTGAAGAACTCTTTCCGCACCTGAAGTGGGATCAGCTTTGGGCTGCAACCCAGGAGACGCTTTACATGACCGCGCTTTCCGGCGTGGCGACGTTTGTCCTGGGGATCGCGCTCGGTCTGGCGCTGTTTTTAACCGCCCGCGGCGGGTTATTCCACAACCGCACGGTCTACAGCGTGATGTCGATTGTGGTGAACGTGTTCCGCTCGATTCCGTTCATCATTCTCATCGTTCTGCTGATCCCGTTCACCAAGACCGTTGTGGGGACCATTCTCGGCGCTAACGCTGCGCTGCCCGCCCTGATTGTGGGCGCGGCGCCGTTCTACGCCCGTCTGGTCGAGATTGCCTTGCGAGAAGTAGACAAAGGAGTCATTGAGGCCACGCGTTCGATGGGCGCGCGGCTGAGCACGTTAGTGTTTCGGGTTTTATTGCCGGAATCTTCACCCGCACTGGTTTCAGGTATGACGGTGACGCTGATTGCGCTGGTGAGCTACAGCGCAATGGCAGGGGTGATAGGTGCCGGCGGTTTGGGAAATCTGGCTTATCTGGAAGGATTCCAGCGCAACCATGGTGACGTCACGCTGGTGGCAACGGTGACCATTCTGATCATCGTGTTCATTATCCAGTTCTGCGGCGATGCCATTACTTCACTGTTAGATAAACGCTAATAAATACACACAGGAACCACATCATGAAAAAGACACTGACACTGATCGCCGCCGCAACCCTGAGTGCCCTGAGCTTTGCCTCCTGGGCGGACACGCTCACCGTGGGGGCGTCCAACACCCCGCACGCGGAAATTCTGGAGCAGGCTAAGCCGATTCTGGCGAAGCAGGGGATCGATCTGGAGATTAAACCATTCCAGGACTACATTCTGCCAAACACGGCGCTGGCGGGGCATGACATTGACGCCAACTATTTCCAGCACATCCCTTACCTGAACAGCGTCCTGAAAGATCACGCGGGCGATAAGGATTATGATTTTGTCAGTGCGGGCGCAATCCACATTGAGCCGATCGGTATCTATTCGAAAAAATACAAATCGCTGAAGGATCTGCCGGAAGGCGGCAAAATCATCATGCGTGATGCGGTGTCCGAGGAAGGGCGTATTCTCTCCATCTTCGAAAAAGAGGGCGTGATCAAGCTGAAGCCAGGCATCGATAAAGTGACCGCGCGCATCAGCGATATCGTGGAGAACCCGAAAAAGCTGCAATTCACCCCTAACGTTGAGGCATCTCTGCTACCGCAGATGTACAACAACGACGAAGGTGCTGCGGTGGTGATCAACGCCAACTACGCAATTGATGCCGGTCTGGATCCGGTGCACGATCCCATTGCGGTTGAAAGCGGTGAGAATAACCCGTACGCCAACATCATTACCGTTCATCGCGGTGACGAGAAGAAGAAGGATATCGTCGCGCTGGTGAACGTGCTGCACTCCAAAGAGATTCAGGACTGGATCCGCACCAAATACAAAGGCGCAGTCATCCCGGTAAACAACTAATCTCCTGATTTTCCAGACGAAGCCCGGCGAACTACACGCCGGGCTTCTTTTTTGTATCCAGCCGACGAATGATTTAAGCTGACGGTTTAGGGCAACGGAGTGATGGCAATGGGCAATGTGACCAAAGACGAAGCGCTGTACCAGGAGATGTGTCGGGTGGTAGGCAAGGTCGTTCTCGAAATGCGTGATTTAGGGCAGGAGCCGAAACATATTGTCATTGCGGGCGTTCTGCGTACCGCGCTGGCGAACCAGCGCGTTAAGCGCAGTGAGTTGACCACCAAAGCGATGGAAACGGTGGTTAAAGCGCTGGCCGGCTAACTCGCCAGCGCTTCGCGAGCAGCTCAAGCGAGCAGCAGAGCAGGTAATAGATCACACCCGTGAAGATAAAAATGGCCGCCGGGTAAATTTGCACCCGGTTGTTGATCTGTCCCGCCACCGTGGTCAGTTCAGGAACGTTCACGATAAACGCCAGCGACGTATCCTTCAGCAGGCTGATAAAAATCCCCACCAGCGACGGCAGAATATTTCTCAGCGCCTGCGGCAGCAGCACGCGCCACAGCGTTTGCTGCGTACTGAACCCTTGAGAAAGCGCGGCCTCATTCTGGCCCGACGGCAGGGCTCTCAGTCCGGCTAACACCGAATGCATCACCGCAGCCGCGGTAAACCAGGCCAGCGCCAGCGTGACGGTCGTCGCGCCCGGGAGATCCCTGCCGGTTATCAGTGGCAGCAGATACCACATCCAGAATATCACGAAGATCAGGGGGATCCCGCGAATCAACTCTGCCCATGCAAACAGCGCACTGCGCACCACGCCGGGATAGCGCCAGGCGACGCAAGCCAGCACAATCCCGCCGGGCAGGGCAAGCGCGGCGGCGCCTGCGGCCATCAGCAGTGAGAGCAGTACGCCGCCGGGTTCTCCCGCAGCCGCACGTCCCCAAAGCAGATAATCCAGGTTTTCGACAATAACGTTAAATCCGGGGATCATGATTTTTCCTCCCTGAATGGGGGCCGAGGCGCACCAGCACGCTTCCCGTCACCATCCCGGTAAGCAAGTAGAGCACCGTACCGAAGGTGAAGGCTTCCAGTGCATGGGCGTTGTAACTTTCTATCTGGCGGACCTGGTAGGTCAGTTCGGCGAAGCCAATCCCGCTCGCGAGCGAGGAGAGCTTCATCAGGTTAAGGTACTGGCCAACGACGGGCTGCCAGGCGTTAGCAAGCCCCTGAGGCAGAAGAATGTAGCGAAACAGACGCCATGAGGAAAATCCCTGGGCGAGCGCCGCCTCCCGTTGCCCGGCAGGCACGGAACGCAGCCCCGATTCCACTTCTTCGATTAAAAACGCCGAGGTAAAGACGCCTAACCCCCAGGCGGAGCATAAAAACTCGGGCGTAAACCACCAGACGTCACCGGGCAAAATGGACCAGCTGTGGTCTGCGTTCACCGCGTCACGCAGCCCCTGCGGCAACCCGTTCCAGGCGGCGAAATACCAGAACAGCAGCTGTACCAGCAGCGGCGTATTGCGAAACAGCGATACCCAGCAGCTGACGATCAATGTCCCGAAACGTCCCCCGGAAAGCCGCAAAAGCATAAAGAACAAGGCGAGCAGGCTGGCCAGCATAATCCCCGCCAGCGTCACCCACAGAGTGGTGAGAAATCCGGAAAGGATCCAGTGCAGGGGCTGTCCGGCCAGCACCCCCTGCCAGTCCAGAGCGGGCATTACAGTTGCTCCTGATGCAGCGGATCCAGCACTTTTTGCAGGAAACGCCTCGCACGGGGATGCGACGGTTGATTGAAAAATTGCGCCGGGGGCGCGGTTTCCAGAATTTTTCCGCCGTCGATAAAGACGATTCGATCGGCAATTTCCCGGGCGAACTGCATCTCATGGGTAACGACAATCATAGTGATCCCGCTGTGGGCGAGGGTTTTCATCACAAACAGCACTTCGCCAATCATTTCCGGGTCGAGTGCCGACGTCGGCTCGTCAAAGAGAATGATTTGCGGCGACGAGGCCAGAGCACGGGCAATCGCCACGCGCTGCTGCTGTCCGCCGGAAAGTTCAGCGGGGAAGCGGTGCGCCTTCTCCAGCATGCCGACCTTCTCCAGCAGCGCCAGCGCGCGCTCCTGGGCGGGCAGGGGTTTCCAGCCGTGAACGTGCTCCAGTGCCAGGGTGATGTTCTGACTGGCGGTAAGGTGGGCATAGAGATTGAACTGCTGGAACACAAACCCGACGCGGCTGCGTAACTGACGTAGCCTGCTGCCGGAAAGCTGTCCGGTCGGCTTGTGGTCGATCAGAATCTCCCCGCCGCTCAGGCTCTCAAGCTGGTTGATAAGCCGAATCAGGGTCGATTTTCCGGAACCCGAAGGGCCGAGAATGGCAACCACTTCACCCGGCATGATGGTGAGGTTAATGTCGGTTAAAACCGGATGGTCGCCGTAGCGTTTGTCCACATGGCGAAACTCAACGCTGGCCTGTTCCAGACGTGAAAAATCCGCGGCATTGGCCGCGGAGCGTGAAAATAAACCTGAGAGCATATTACCGGGCTTCTATTTTAAAGTTACGAGGCTGTGGAGCTGGGGTGCCTGGACCGAACCAGACGTCATAGATTTTTGCCGCCTGGCCGTTTTTCTCCAGGGTTACCAGCTCATCGTTAACGGCTTTCAGCAGCGCCGTTTCACCCTTTTTCACCCCCACGCCAATCTCTTCTTTACTGAGCAGGTCGGGCAGGATTTTGAAGTCGGCTTTATCCGGCGCCTGCGCCAGCAGACCGGCCAGAATGGTGCTGTCCTGGGTAATGGCCTGCACGTTGCCATTGCGCAGTGCCGTCAGCGCCAGCGGGATATCATCGTAAGAGAGGACGCGGGACTGCGGAAAACGCTGGTGCAGCGCCTGTTCACCCGTCGTACCTTTTACGGCGCCAATGCGTGCCCGGCTATAGTCATCAAGCTTGTCCGGTGATTTTGCCGGAACCAGGAACTGCTGGCCGGTGACAAAGTAAGGCGTTGAGAAATCAATGACCTGTGCGCGTTCCGGAGTGATCGTGATATCCGCCACGATGAGATCCGCTTTTCCGGACTGTAGCAGCGGTATACGGTTAGCCGGATTAGTGGCGACCAGTTCAAGCTTGACGCCGAGCGATTTCGCCAGCGCTTTGGCGAAGTCCACGTCGTAACCCACGATCTCATGCGTTTTGGCATCAATCGAGCCAAAGGGTGGATTGGCATCAAACGTGGCCACTTTCACCACGCCTGCTGCCTTGATATCCGCCAGCCGATCGGCCTGCGCCTGCGCTGAAACCAGGCCCCAGGCTGCCACTAATCCCAGAACCTGCGCCCGTTTTTTAAACCCTTTCATTTTTGCAGCCATAGTCATACGCCATCCCGTTGTTTTTGTTTTACCCCGTTACGCTCCCATAAGGGAAAGCTATCGCCAAATAAGAAATCGTTCTTTGCTATGAGAAAAAAAGCATGAGTGAACAAGGTGTTAAAGAAGAGAGCAGACGGCGGGGCGCTATTTGCAGATCCTGCACATCGACAGTGGATTTTGATATTTCCCCCGGGCGCAATTTGGGTGTTTAACTGAGGACAGGTTAAGCGAGAAGGGTAATGACGATGAAAAAATGGATAAGCACGTTACGGCGGTTATTTGCGCCCCGACCAATGAATGCGGAGAACAGCGCGCAACGTGTTCTTGAGTCAATACTACCTGTCGCCAGCCTGTATGGCGTGGACGTAGCCAACATCGACCCGGAGTGGTTCCATGATAAAACGTCACGCTGAACTGCGCCGGACGCGCGAAATGTACTGGAATGAGCTGTGCGTGGTGTCTGTAAAGCGAGGATGAAGGGAAAAATACCCAGGCAAATCCTCGGTAAATGATGGCCGTTTTGTTACCACTATCTCCTTTCACAGATGGAGATAATAATGAAACGGACAGTATTAACCCCCGCGCTTTCTGCCTCTGCACTTCTGCTTACCATGCAGGCGGTACACGCTGGTCCACAGGCGCATGTTGTATGCAGTTATTCCCACACCCTCGGCGATGATGCCATTATGATGTTCGGCATGCCCAATGAGGCTATGCTGCACGATTTTTTTGGTAACGTGCACGCGGATGCTTACTCCAGCCGTGAATCTCTGCGTACCCAGGAAAAGACCACCTGCGATAACAAAGCAGACAGCTCGGCCTACTGGGCTCCGTCGCTAAAATTGCCGGACGGAACGGTAGTCAAACCCGCCTATCAAAAAACCTATTCTCAGGCATCGAACGTTGACGCCTGGCCGCTTCATCCGTTTCCGCCGGGGCTGTCGCTGCTGGCGGGCGATCATCATGGCACCGCGCCAAATCCGCATATCACCTTTTTATGCGCCAATGGCAAGGGCTACACCACCAGAACGGGTGAAGTCTGCGGCTTACGCAAGGCGAAGGATGCCGTGCAGTTTAATATCGGCATTCAGTTCCCGAACTGCTGGGACGGGGTCAAGCTGAAGCCCGCCCACGGCCTGGCTAACGCCACCTACGATACGAAAGGACAGTGTCCGTCCGCCTTCCCGGTGAAGATCCCGACGGTGAACATGAATATTGCGTACGTGCTCCCGACAATTAGCTCTCTGGATACCAGTAAAGTCCAGCTTTCCCTCGACCCCATCATGCATGGTAGTGAGCGTGAAGAGCGGTGGGGGAGCCTGTATACGGCGCATGCTGACTTCATGAACGGCTGGACGGAAGATGCCGCGCGATTTATGACCGACCTGTGCATGAACCGGGGAATGGATTGCGGCACCACCGTGCCGTATGGTTATTCAAAAGCGAAGGCTAACGTCTGGCTCAGCAGCATGGAACCGGCACTTTCACAGCCCGATCCCCAGGTCTTACTGGTGCAGGATAACTGGAAGAACGGTGGACGCACGAAAAACAGCGAAACATTGTCGCTGGTGAAGTTCAATATCCCTCCGCTGCCTGTCGGACAGGATCCTGCCCAGTTTAAATACCGCGTGAGAATTTATGGCGGGAAAGTGGAAACTGACGGCGCGGATCAAATCTTCTTCTATCCGGCGAGTAACGACTGGGAACCGGCCACCGTGAGCTGGCAGTCACGACCGTCCTGCAACTATCGCTCGGATGCGGTGCTGTACCTGAACCACTCCCGCGAATACCGGATGGTGGACGTGGATAAAGCGGTGCGCAAGGCGCTGGCAGAAGGGAAAACCGACATTTCGTGGTATATCGGCGGCGATCGTCAGGGAAATCACTATCAGTTTGAGACGGGGTCATCTCCCCAAAGCCTGATCCTGATGCTGACCGGGTTTAGCAAAACGCCGGAGATCTGATAGCGGGTAGCAAAAGGCATTCATAAAAAAAAAGCACCGGGGAGCCCGGTGCTTTTTCTTCAGATCTTGCAGGCATCGCCGCAGTCGTCATCGGCGACAATCGCCTGGGCCTTTTTATCCGCATCGTCGAGACGTTCCGCGTTGCGCTCTTCTGCTTCATCCAGCCCGTTGAAGACTAAGTTATCGAGATCAATTTCCATGTGCCACCTGCGTTATTCAGTTTTTGATACTGGCACAGTATAAGTCAAAAAAAGCGGGCCAGGCACCCCTCAGCACATATGGATAATCCCTGCCATACTCAGTGCTTTATTGCTGAGGAAAGCCGATGATTACACTCTGTAAAACCTGCGGTACCGCTTACGATGAACAGCCCAAAAACTGCCCGATTTGCGACGATGAGCGCCAGTATGTCCCGGTGACGGGCCAGGCATGGACGGACTTCGACAGCCTTACGACCACGCACACCAACAAATGGCAACAGCTGGAGCCGCAGCTGTTCAGCATCAAAACTGTTCCCTCTTTTGCCATCAACCAGCGGGCGCTTCTGCTGCGTACGCCACAGGGCAATGTTCTGTGGGACTGCATCGCCAATCTTGACCCGGCGACCAGAGCGTTAGTTGACGCGCTCGGGGGGATCAGCGCGATCGCGATTTCGCACCCGCATTACTACACCACCATGCAGGAGTGGGCCGCGGCGTTTAACGCACCGATCTACCTGCACGCCAGCGATCGGCAGTGGGTGATGCGTGACAGCCCGGCGATACGCTTCTGGGAGGAGGACGCCCTGGAGATTATGCCTTTGGTGACTCTTCTGCGGCTGGGCGGGCATTTTGCAGGCGGCACGGTGCTGCACTGGCAGTCAGGCGACGGCGTGCTGCTGGCCGGTGATATTTTGCAGGTTACGCCCGGTCAGGACGCCGTGTCGTTTATGTGGAGTTATCCGAATATGCTGCCGCTGCCTGCCCGCACCGTTGAGTCGATGATCGGTCGACTGACAGGGAAAACGTACCAGCGCCTGTACGGGGCCTTTGAAGGGCAGAACATCCCGGCGAACGCGGATGAGATCGTGCAGCGGTCGGGCCAGAAATATATTGCTTGTCTCCGCTAAGGTGCGGTGGTTAAATTTTACGAGTGTGATCGCGATCATACCTAAACTAAAACAGATAAAAGAGAAATGGCTATGCAACATATCATTGAAGGTTTTCTCAGCTTTCAAAAAGAGATTTTCCCGCAACGTAAAGAGCTTTTTCGTAGTTTAGCGTCCAGTCAGAATCCCAAAGCGCTGTTCATCTCCTGCTCCGACAGCCGTCTGGTTCCGGAACTGGTTACGCAACAGGAGCCAGGACAGCTCTTTGTCATTCGAAACGCGGGCAACATTGTGCCACCGTTCGGGCCGGAGCCTGGCGGTGTCTCTGCGACCATCGAATATGCTGTTGTTGCCCTGGGCGTGACCGATATCGTTATTTGCGGCCACTCCAACTGCGGCGCAATGAAGGCGATTGCTGACAACGCCGATCTGGAGCCGATGCCGGCCGTTTCCCACTGGCTGCGCTATTCTGATGCGGCAAAAGCGGTGGTTGAGAAGAAAACATGGGATAAGCCAATCGATAAGGTGAATGCGATGGTGCAGGAGAACGTCTTTGCGCAGCTGAGCAATATCAAGACCCATCCGTCGGTGGCGGTAGGCCTGCGCAACAACGCCATTCGCCTGCACGGCTGGGTATATGACATCGAAAGCGGCAAAATCCTTGCCCTGGACAAGAACACTAAATCGTTCGTGTCGCTGTCGGAAAACCCGGACGTCTTCTTCGAGTAACCCGACCCCGCAGGGCAGGGAAGCTCTGTTAAAATTCCATGAATGGTAACTTCCTTCGCACGCCCGACGCAGGTTTTCCAGCCGCTTTCGCCATCGCTTTACCAATTTCAGCGCACTCAGACAAACCCTGAACAAAGGGATGATCGTGCATCAGCCAGGGGATCGCCCCAAAAGCGATGCGCCCCCTCAGTGATGCAGGCGCCAGCAACGTATAGTCTTCCCCCACGTCCGGGACGTCATCGCCGGTTTCCGCAAGCTGTTTACGCAGGGTGGGGAAGGGAATGTCCTTGTTTCTGAGTGGCTTTTGCCCGCGCGCATCAATAAACACGTCGAAGCGGTAACGCTTTTCTGCCGTGGTGATGACGGTCTGATCGCTGCCGATATCCAGGTCGTAATTATCACCGAGTGCGACCACGCTAATGATCCCTGCCTCGCGCAGCGCCAGTAAACGGCGGATAGACTGCGGTGGAATGGCGGCATAATTATCGATAAACACACGCTCCAGCCCGGATTTAAACCGCTCTCTGTCACGCTCATTGAGTGAAGGGACGATGGCCTGAACCACTTCATGCAGACGAAGCACGGTATAGCGCCAGGCAACGGTGCGTTTTTCGCGCTTGTTGCGCTCCACTTCTTTCAGATTCGCTTCGGCCCAGGTGAAAGGGCCATGCTTTTTACGATCCTCAAACCAGACATCACGAAGCGTGTCGGCATTCAGCGTAACGAGCGATATCGCCTGGCACCAGCGCGGATCGGCCAGCTCGAGCTCTTTCACCATCAGCGCAAAGATGCGGTCAAGCAGCCCGTCCGGGCCTTTGGCGATTTCACTTTCCGCCACAGACTCCGTTAACACGGACAGCGGTTCATAAGGGATAGGGCAGTAAAAGTCGGCCTCCGGCAGAACGCCCGTGCGGGACATCAGCGTGATTTTTAGCCCTTCGCTGCCTTTATTGACAACGAACTGCTCCCCGCTAAACCGGCCATGCTGCATCACAACCGCCATTGCAGCGTCCAGGCCGCTGAGGGAAGTACCCATGATCCCCACCTCACAGGCTCGGACCTCCGCGTCCATCAGCCCTGACCATGGGCTTGGGAAATATGCGCGGGTGGTTTCATCTTCATCAGGCCAGACGTGGCCGGTGGCAACAACCGCAAGATCAAACCGCCTTGAGAAAGGGGCATCGTTCACTGAAAGGGCCACACCGTCTGCATCAGCCTTAATATCCGTGACTTCTGCGTTGGGGTGCACCTCGACATGAAAGCCCGACTTTTTCGCCTCAGCAACGACGGCAAGAAACCGATCGTGAAAATATTCACCCAACAGAATACGCGGCAGGAATTGCCGGTCGTGCAGTTTCTCACTGTCGACGTGATAGCGGGTAAGATGGGCCGCACTCTGCTGTTTGAGCCAGTCGAGATAGGTAATAAAAATGGGCGGGATTTCGATACTGGCGATGTTCGCCAGCATCAGCCGGGAATTATCCTCGTCGCTGTAGGGCATCCCGACACCGGGTTGGTCTGCCTTTTCGAACACGGTGATCGAAAGCGGTGCTGCGTTGTTAAGAAGTGAGTAAAAGGTATAAATCCCTGTTGGACCTGAGCCGATAATGGCGATTTTTTTCATCGAAAGCGTTCCTGCATTTCTGAACCATAAAATAAGCGTAGCAGGAGAAAGGTTAAATCATTCAATGAAGGAAAAAAATTAAGACGTTTTGAAGAGGGGATGTTGCGCCCCTTCCTGAACTTATGGGAAGGTCAATTCAATTGACCCTGGCTGATTAGATATGATTCTGCCTGATTTCTGAAAGGAAAGACTGTTTGGTCCCAGGTTTAACGATTATCTGTATGTGATGGGGGTTAAAAAGTACGGTAACTTCGCCGGCGGGCTTGACCTGCACAGCGTCAGTGAGGAGAACCAGCTGATTTTATCAGGAGAATTCTCCATCTTACGGTCAGTGTACTTTTTAACATGCAGGCTGATGCCGCCCGTGGAAGACAGCCCTGCTCGGGCTCAAAAGATGGCATAACACACTGTACATCGGATGGTCGTTTTGTCTGCAATGACGGAAGTCTGAGCCATTCGAAGCGATTCTGTTCAGGTTATGGTGCCTCCGAACTGCCCCGGCAGGTAAAACCCTTCCCCTCCGCCAGGCAAGCGCAGACGAAAAAGAAAACAGCCGTGAAAGGCCAGGAGCAGCGTGTTGTAGAAAACAATGCGCAGTTCGATACACAACCGCGGCAACCTACATGCGCCCTTCTCTATATGGCCAACAAGCCCGGATTCACCCATTTACCCGTTTGTTCAGGAAATCAGTATTAATCCGCCAGTGTAAACGTTCTTTGTCTGTTATTCGAACTGATAAGACGCTTGCAGGTGGAAACCCACCTGAACGCGCTGGGCGACCTGTTACAGCGTCTGGCATTAAAGCATGCCGTTCGCACCTTCCGGCTACATGGCGAACTTACTGCATGGCTGGCGTTTATGTTTTCTGCATGATTGATAAAAGGGAGGGAAAATTATGACCAGGGCTGAAGAGTTTTGTCGTTCCTGAAATGTGAACACTGGCAGATGGATGCGCACGCATCGCTCAAAAAACGATCTTTTTCGGGCGGATACTGAGATCAGAAAAGCATATGACCTTGAACAGTAATCACATTGACTGGAGGGATATGCTAATGAAGCGACAAGATATAAACGCATTAAAGAATTTTGATTTTCTGGCACGCAGTTTTGCCCGTATGTACGCCCTGGGCCAGCCAGTTGATGTCGATGCCGTGACCGGCAATATGAGTTATGAACAGCAGGCATGGTTCCGGGAGCGATATGACCACTACCGAAAGCAGGCTGAGCGGGCGAGAGTGATAGAACTGCGATGATGTAACGAATAACGGGCTTAACGGCCCGTTGCGTTTTTTAGGTTCCAGCTACATTTTGCAGCTCCTGAGGTTGAAATATTGTGCGGTAACCTCATATAGAAAGCGGGTAAGGAATACCTGCCCGTAAGACATGAACTTTTTGAATATTCTTTTTTACTGTTCAGGAGGTACATGATGACTCTGAGAGCTTTTCCCATGTTGAACGATCTCTCCGACTCTCTGTTTGCGGACCGTTTTAACCGTATCGATCGCCTTTTTAGCCAGCTAACCGGCAGTACGCCGTTGCCCTCCACGCCTTCTTACAATATCCGGCGGGTGGGTGATAACCGCTATGAACTGACGCTGAGCGTGCCGGGCTGGAAAGAGAGCGAACTGGAAATTGAAACCGTTGGCGGTCAGCTGAATATCAGCGGTAAACGTGAAGAAGAGAAAACCGAAAACGGCGAAGAAGGGTGGATCCATCGGGGTATCAGCCGCAGCGACTTCCGGGCCAGCTATAGTCTGCCGGAGCATGTGAAAGTAACCGGCGCTTCGCTGGAAAACGGCTTGCTGGCGATTGAATTACATCAGGATATCCCGGAAGAAGAGAAACCGCAGCGCATCGCCATCAACAACAACCCGGCGATTGAACATAAGCCGTAATCATTGATTGACGTTGTTTTCACGCCCGGCAAACGCCGGGCGTTTTGCTAACCTGATGGGGCTTATGCCATTCCGCTCTTTCGCGGCACGCGCGGGCTGGAGGTCACTTTTGATGTGCTTAAAAGGTTTGCTGCCTCTGCATGAGGCTGAACGGGAATGAAATGTGCGGGAAAAAAGATTGGTGCGTCTGAATGGACTCGAACCATCGACCCCCACCATGTCAAGGTGGTGCTCTAACCAACTGAGCTACAGACGCAGAATGGTGCGTTCAATTGGACTCGAACCAACGACCCCCACCATGTCAAGGTGGTGCTCTAACCAACTGAGCTATGAACGCATTGTGTTGTCGGTGACAACGGGGACGAATATTAGCGGCACAGCCCCAAGGTGGCAAGAGGGAAAATGCATTTTTCTCTCTGATTTCACGCGATTGCTTCATTACCGCGCAAAGTGAAGAGAAAGTAGCCGCCAGCCGGCGGCTACTGTGTCATTAACGTGCAGCGCGCTGCAAAATTACCGCAGACGGCTGACGTTGCAGGAAGCGCATACGCAGCATCATCATAATGGCCGCAGACGTTAAGCCGATGATAAAGCCCATCCAGAATCCGGCTGGCCCCATGCGATCCACCACCAGATCCGTGAGCGCCAGAATGTACCCGCACGGCAGACCCAGCACCCAGTAAGCGATAAAGGTGATGAAGAAGATGGAACGCGTATCTTTATACCCACGCAGCACGCCGCTGCCAATCACCTGGATGGAGTCAGAGATCTGATAAATGGCCGCCAGCAGCATCAGATGCGAGGCCAGGGTCACTACCTCCGGGTTGTCGTTATAGAGCAGGGCAATTTGCTCACGCAACAGCACGGTAAAGAGCGCGGTACAGACTGCCATGCAGACGCCGACGCCGAGGCCGGTGCGGGCTGCCGTTTGCGCGTCCAGCGTCGAGCCTTGCCCCAGACGGAAGCCCACGCGAATCG
Organism: Enterobacter cloacae complex sp. ECL72; assembly: GCF_019056635.1. Taxonomy (NCBI): domain Bacteria; kingdom Pseudomonadati; phylum Pseudomonadota; class Gammaproteobacteria; order Enterobacterales; family Enterobacteriaceae; genus Enterobacter; species Enterobacter cloacae complex sp. ECL72. The sequence continues at coordinate 1,534,437 of NZ_CP077659.1, forward strand.
TCACCGCAGCAGCCAGGGACATCGGCAGGACGAACATCAAAGAGCTGAAGTTCAGGGCGATCTGGTGTCCTGCGACATCAATAATCCCTAACGGCGAGACCAGCAGGGCGACGACGGCAAACAGCGTCACTTCGAAGAACAGCGCCAGCGCAATGGGTAACCCCAGCTGAATGAGACGGGTCATGAGCGTCCAGTCAGGTGCGCTGAACGAGGTGTCGTTACGAATGTCACGCATGGATCGCGCATGTTTAATGTAGGTGAGCATACAGCCGAACATCACCCAGTACACCGCAGCCGTTGCCACGCCGCAGCCCACGCCGCCGAGTTCCGGCATGCCAAAATGACCGTAAATGAAGATATAGTTCACGGGAATGTTCACCAGCAAGCCGATAAAGCCCATCACCATGCCCGGCTTGGTTTTTGCCAGCCCTTCACACTGGTTACGTGCCACCTGGAAGAACAGATAGCCGGGCGCGCCCCAGAGCAGGGCGCGCAGATAACCGACCGCCTTATCCGCCAGCGCCGGGTCGATATTATGCATGGCGCGAATAATATACCCGGCGTTCCACAGGACGATCATAATCAGGACGGAGACACCCCCGGCCAGCCAGAAGCCCTGGCGCACCTGATGGGCCACGCGGTCGCGTCGACCGGAGCCGTTAAGCTGCGCGATAACGGGCGTCAGCGCCAGCAGCAGGCCGTGACCAAAAAGAATGGCCGGAAGCCAGATTGAGGTTCCGATCGCCACGGCGGCCATATCGGTGGCGCTGTAACCACCGGCCATTACCGTATCCACAAATCCCATTGCGGTTTGGGCTACCTGCGCGACGATCACCGGTATGGCCAGTGCCAATAACTGACGCGCTTCGATCATATACTTCTGCACGTGAACACCTTTGTATTGTAGTTATTTGAGAGACTAAAAAGGCCGCCGTTACTGGCAGCAAGAAGAAAAAACAGAGGGATGCCAGCTATTGTAGCGGGGTTTAACTAATTATCTAGTGAAAAAATCGCCAGAAATTGCGCATCACTGGCAACCTGTTTTTTCAACTGTTATTGTGGTGGGATTATACGGTGTCATCGCCGTTCGGAATGAACAGGAGCTGTAAGCATGTTTACTGGTATTGTGCAGGGCACTGCCAAAGTGGTGTCCATTGATGAAAAACCGAATTTCCGCACTCACGTAGTTGAGCTGCCTGAATATATGCTCGACGGCATTGAAACCGGGGCGTCGATAGCGCATAACGGCTGCTGCCTGACGGTGACCGAAATTAACGGTAACCAGATAAGCTTTGATTTAATGAAAGAGACGCTGCGTATCACTAACCTGGGTGAGCTGGTGGTGGGAGATATCGTTAACGTTGAACGCGCGGCGAAATTCAGCGATGAGATTGGCGGGCATCTGATGTCGGGCCATATTATGACCACCGCAGAAGTGGCGAAAATCGTGACCTCGGAAAATAACCGTCAAATCTGGTTTAAGGTGCAGGATCCGTCATTAATGAAATACATCCTTTATAAAGGATTTATTGGCATCGATGGGATTAGTCTGACCGTCGGTGAAGTGACGCCAACGCGTTTTTGCGTGCATTTAATTCCTGAAACGCTGCAACGTACTACGCTTGGCGCAAAAAAACTGGGGCAGCGCGTAAATATCGAAATTGATCCCCAGACCCAGGCGGTCGTGGATACCGTTGAGCGCGTACTGGCGGCGAAAGAGGCGGCGATAATTAAAACCATGGAAGAAGAATAAAAAATAACCCCGGTTAACCGGGGTTATTTTTTCAGCGAGCCACACGCAAACCGTGCTCAATCCCACGACTAAACACCACCTGCCAAAGCTGTATATCCCGCGCACGGAACGCGCCCGCACAGGCATTCAGATAATAGCTAAACATCCGTTTGAATCGTTCCGAATAGTTGTCGGCGATTTCAGGCCATGCAGCCTGGAAACGTTCATGCCAGGCCATCAGGGTGGTGTCGTAATCTGCGCCGAAGTTATGCCAGTCTTCCACAATAAAATGCGGTTCGCTGGCGTTCGCAATCTGGCGAACAGAGGGTAAACAGCCATTCGGGAAGATATATTTGTTGATCCAGGGATCCACATTGTTGTCGGTGCGTTTAGAGCCGATGGTGTGTAGCAGGAAAATTCCCTCAGGCTTCAGGTTACGATCGGCGACCTCGAAGTAAGTCTTGTAGTTCTTCGGCCCCACGTGCTCGAACATACCTACGGAAACAATGCGATCGAACTGCTCGTTCAGGTCGCGGTAGTCCTGAAGCCGAATATCAACATCCAGACCCAGACAGCGTTCCTGCGCCATCTTCTGCTGTTCAGCCGAAATCGTGACGCCGACTACGTTGACGCCGTAATTTTTAGCCATAAACCAGGCAAGACCACCCCAGCCACAGCCGATGTCCAGCACACGCATACCGGGCTGTAACTGCAATTTATCGCAGATCAGTTGCAGCTTGTCCTGCTGCGCCTCTTCCAGGGTCGTCGCTTTTTTCCAGTATCCGCAGGAGTACTGCATTAAAGGATCGAGCATACGGCTGAACAGATCGTTGCCCAGGTCGTAATGCTCTTTACCGACGATCCACGCCCGTTTTTTACTTTGCAGATTGAACAGGCGGGCGGAGGCAATACGTAAGGTATCTTTGAAATGACGAGGGAGCTGTTTTTCAAGACCGGCGCGTAATACGCTGGAGAAGAACATATCCAGCCGCTCACACTCCCACCAGCCGTCCATATAGCTTTCACCCAGCCCTAACGACCCCTCCTGTAACACGCGTTTGAAAAAATCGGGATGCTTTATCTGGGGATCGGAGGGGGATGAGCCATTAATCGTAATGCCCGCACGTCCCAACAGTTCACTGACGATCCGGGACCAGTTATCGTCCGGAACGCTGACTTCTTCTATACACGATGAACTCATAGCTTCTCCATCACCTTGCTGTGATCAGAACCTTAAAACAGCGTAGACGCTTTTTTGGTTTGTGAGAAATCTCACGGTAAATGCCCGCGAGGCTAATATCCGACGTAGAACAGAGGAAGGGAGATAACCCTTGCCGAAATGCCTTCCATGGTAAAACGGGAGCGCTCCGGCTCCCGTTAACACTTAATATTTATCGTATTTAATCGAACCAAATTTAGTATAGGCCGCAAAATTTGGTGATTCAACAGAAAATTGTTAGCAACCTAATCACTGGTATTTAACATAGTTTCCCGCGCAATCAGGCGTGCGACGTTTCTGTCTGCGCGTTTTCACTCTGCTCGCGATGGGCTGAGGACTGCATGCGATAGCCCAAACCCGACAGCGCAACGGTGACCAGCATCACGCTGGTAGTGGTGAGCAGCGGGGTTGCAATCAACGCAGAGACCACGAGACTTGCCAGGAAGCACAGGCCAAGTTGCAGGGTATTTTGCAGCGCGGCAGCGCGGCCTGTCGCCTGCGGAAATGGACGCAACGCCTGGGCTACAACAATAGGGTAGATGGCCCCGTTAGCGATCGCCATGACGCAGAACGGAATCAAAATTTCTGCAAGCCCGGCGCCGGGAATAAAGCCGACAGCCCAGGTCGCAATCACGCTTAGCGCATACAAAACCAGCAGCCAGGGCAGCATCTGTTGGCCTTCCCATTTTTGCAGCGCGGCGCGACAGCCATAGCCACCCACCAGGAAGGCGATGGTCTGTGGTACATAGCTCAGGCCGATAGCCGCCGGGCTGTAGCCCATGTCATGCAGAATGAACGGCGAACCGGTTAGCCAGGCAAAGAAGCTGGCAGAGCAGGCAGCATAAATCAGCACGTTACCGCGATAGGCTTTCGACCGCAGTAAAGAGGTAAAGGTGATGGGCTTTGCGTCCGGATGCGTCTCTTTTTTATGCGCAGGTTTAAGCCCGAAAGCAGGCAGCATCAGGACCAGCGTAATAGCAAAGAGCGTGGCGAAAATGGCCTGCCAGTCGAAATGCGCCAGGATCCAGCTGCCCAGTAACGGGGCAAGCGCCGGCGACAGGCCGACCAGCGGCATAATAGTGGCGAATATGCGGTTAGTGCGCGAGGCGGGGTAGTAATCGGTCACCAGCGCCTGCCAGGTCACCGCTGCGGCGCAGACACCGACCGCCTGAATAAAGCGCAGCGCCAGCAACCAGGCGGCATCGCGGACCCACAGCATGCCCAGACAGCCTACGGTAAAAATCGCCAGCCCCAACAACAGGACGGGCTTACGGCCAAAACGATCCGAGAGCGGCCCCCACAGCAATTGCGCAAAAGCAAAGCCGGCGAGGAACAAACTTAAACTGGCGCTGATGGCGGCGGCAGGGGTTTGCAAATCTTCCTGCATCGCGGCGAACGCGGGCAGATACATATCGGTCGCCAAAAAGCCCAGCACGCTTAAGCCGCCGAGCCAGACTAAAAATCCTTTCCTGGGTTGCACTTTTTTCTCCTGAGGAGGCAGGTGTACGTTGGCGCAGAGTGTAGGGAGTGCAAAGCGGCTTGTGAAACGCTAATATTTGGCGGGTGCGTTCAAAAAATTTGCAGGCTAAAGATGTGGTCAGATTATTCCCTTGAAGTGGTTGATGCCGTGGCGCGTAACGGCAGCTTTACCGGTGCCGCCCAGGAGCTGCATCGCGTTCCCTCGGCTATCAGCTATACGGTGCGCCAGCTGGAAGCGTGGCTGGCGGTCCCGCTGTTCGAGCGGCGCCATCGCGACGTGGAGCTCACGCCTGCCGGAGCGTGGTTTTTGAAGGAAGGGCGGTCTGTTATCAAAAAAATGCAGATCACCCGTGAGCAGTGCCAGCAGATCGCCAACGGCTGGCGCGGGCATCTCGCTATCGCGGTGGATAACATCGTTAAGCCGGAGCGGACCCGGCAGATGATCGTCGATTTCTATCGTCATTTTTCCGACGTCGAACTGCGTGTTTCGCAGGAAGTGTTCAACGGCGTCTGGGATGCGCTGGCGGACGGCAGGGCGGAGATGGCGATTGGTGCAACCCAGGCGATCCCGGTTGGGGGGCGCTACGCGTTTCGCGACATGGGCATGCTGAGCTGGACCTGCGTGGTCGCGCGCGATCACCCGCTGGCGGCGCTGGAAGGTCCGCTGAGCGATGACACCTTACGCAACTGGCCCTCGCTGGTGCTGGAAGATACCTCCCGCTCGTTGCCCAAGCGCATTACCTGGCTGCTGGATAATCAGCGCCGCGTGGTCGCACCGGACTGGGAGTCGTCGGCCACCTGTCTGAGCGCGGGGCTGTGCGTTGGCATGGTGCCGGTGCATTTTGCGCGCCCGCGCATCGACGCGGGAGAGTGGGTGGCTCTGACGCTGGAAAACCCCTTCCCGGATGCCGCGTGCTGTCTGACGTGGCAGCAAAACGACGTCTCGCCCGCCATGGCCTGGCTGCTGGATTATCTGGGCGACAGCGAAACGCTGAACCGGGAGTGGTTGCGGGAACCAGCATAGCTGGCCCCGTAATGAGATTAACGACGGTAGTCGCGGAACGGACCGTCCGCAACGGAACGGCGTTCAATCAGGCGCGGGTGAACTTCAATGGACTGGGACTGTTCACGCTTGTTGACGATCCTGTCCAGCAGCATATTGAAGGCCGTTTCACCCAGCGAATCTTTCGGCTGGTGAATGGTGGTCAGCGCCGGGGTAAAGAAGCGGGCGTTGCGCACGTTGTCATAGCCGATCACCGAGATATCCTGCGGGACGCGCAGGCCGAGTTCATCCGCCGCGCAGAGCGCGCCCATCGCCATGATGTCGCCGCCGCAGAACACCGCGGTAGGGCGATGCGGCTGGGTGACGATCTGCTGCATGGCGCGATAGCCCGACTCCGGCTCGAAGTCGCCCTGAACAATCCAGTTTTCCGGCACGGTGATCAGCGCCTCTTCCATCGCTTTCATGAAACCGGCCAGACGGCCAGCCCCGGTGTTACGCTCCAGCGGACCCGGGATCACGCCAATTTCACGATGACCGCGTTCTACCAGATAACGCCCCGCCATGTAGCCGCCTTCAAAGGCGTTATCAATAACGGAGTCGGTAAAGTCTGCGCGCGCTTCGCCCCAGTCCATGACCACCATCGGAATGTGGCGATACTCTTCCAGCATGGAAAGGACCGACTCGGGGTATTCAGAACACATTACCAGCAGGCCGTCGACGCGCTTTTGCGCCATCATTGACAGGTAAGCGCGCTGTTTTTCAATGTTGTTCCACGCGTTGCCCAGAATCAGGGTATAGCCTTTCTGGAAGCAGTTTTTTTCAACGGCTTCGATGATTTCAGCAAAGTAGGCCGCTTCACTGCTGGTGGCCAGCAGACCAATCGATTTGGTGTGATTAACCTTCAGGCTGCGGGCGACCGCACTTGGCGAGTAGTGCAGCTCTTTGATTGCCGCCCAGACGGCATTACGCGTCTCTTCAGCGACGAAACGCGTTTTGTTAATAACATGTGATACGGTTGTAGTGGAAACGTTTGCGCGTTTTGCTACGTCTTTAATTGTTGCCATTAAATGTCACTCCAGACCATATCCTAAGCTCCTGAAAAAATTGAAGGTAAACGTTTGCCTTCTCTCACCCTTATCACGCAAACATGAGTTGCGACACGCCGGGAAAACGACACAGGACGTCAGGAGGGGGTCAGTGGCCGGTACGCTAATAAATTTAGCGTGGAATTTTGTCCTATCTTGATGAAAAGGGGAAGAGGTAAAGTGGATATCCGTTTAAATCCTGGAAGATTTTTGACCTGAACTGTGTAAAAATGAGCAAGCTCACTTTTCGTAGGGTGAATAAAAGGAGAAAAATTGATGAGTACCGATCTGAAGTTTTCGCTGTTTACCACCATTGTTGTTCTTGCTCTGATTGTTGCCGGTGGTTTAACCGCTGCACTGCACTGATTCAGGCAGAGGGAGAACTTTCTCCCTCTCTTGCCGCTATTGTTACCTCTCCGGCAAAAATCTTTTGCCAAAATGTTAACTTCTCATTTTTTGTGATTGATGTCATGCTTTTGACTTCTTAGTTCTGTGCCGGGTTATGGCACGGTATCCGGAGTCTCTTCATGAAAATCAATTTTCCCCTGCTGGCCCTGGCGATTGGCGCCTTTGGGATTGGCACCACTGAATTCTCCCCTATGGGGTTATTGCCTGTTATCGCCCGGGGTGTGGACGTCTCTATCCCTGCGGCTGGTATGTTAATTAGCGCTTACGCGATTGGCGTGATGGTGGGCGCGCCGCTGATGACGCTGCTGCTTTCGCACCGCGCTCGCCGCAATGCGCTGATTTTCCTGATGGCGATTTTCACCCTCGGAAATGTGCTTTCCGCGATTTCGCCCGATTATACCACTCTGATGCTTTCGCGCATTCTGACCAGCCTCAATCATGGCGCCTTCTTCGGACTGGGCTCGGTTGTCGCCGCCAGTGTGGTGCCAAAACATAAGCAGGCCAGCGCGGTAGCCACTATGTTTATGGGCCTCACCATCGCTAATATCGGCGGCGTTCCCGCTGCCACCTGGCTGGGAGAAGCCATCGGCTGGCGTATGTCTTTCCTCGTAACCGCCGGACTGGGCGTGGTCGCGATGGTTGCGCTGTTCTTCTCACTGCCGAAAGGAAGTGCGGGAGAACGTCCGGAAGTACGTAAAGAGCTGGCGGTGCTGATGCGTCCTCAGGTGTTGTCCGCGCTGCTCACCACGGTACTGGGGGCGGGGGCGATGTTTACGCTCTACACCTATATCTCCCCGGTGCTGCACGACATTACCCACGCAACGCCACTCTTTGTTACCGCGATGCTGGTGCTGATTGGTGTCGGGTTCTCGATTGGCAACTATCTCGGCGGGAAATTTGCCGACCGCTCCGTCAGCGGGACGCTGAAAGGTTTTTTAACGCTGCTGATTGTCATCATGGTGGCGATCCCGTGGCTGGCGCGTAACGAAGTGGGTGCCGCGATTGCCATGGTGGTGTGGGGCGCCGCAACCTTTGCCGTGGTGCCACCGTTGCAGATGCGCGTAATGCGCGTTGCGCACGAAGCGCCGGGGCTCTCTTCGTCGGTGAATATCGGTGCGTTTAACCTGGGCAATGCGCTGGGGGCCGCAGCGGGCGGGGCGGTGATCTCCGGTGGTTTGGGTTACAGCTTTGTGCCGGTGATGGGGGCGATCATTGCCGCACTCGGCCTGCTGCTGGTGATGATGTCTGGTCGTAAACAGCCTGAAGCGGTGTGTACGGCGGAATAAACAAAAACGCAGAAGGGCTGCCCCTTCTGCGTGTCTCTTACGCGGCGAAGTTCTTCGCAACAAATTCCCAGTTAACCAGTGCCCAGAAGTGTTCCAGGTAGTTCGGGCGCGCATTACGGTAATCAATGTAATAGGCGTGTTCCCATACGTCCACGGTCATCAGCGGCGTGGCGCTGGTGGTCAGAGGGGTACCCGCATTAGAAGTGGAAACGATAGCCAGTTTGCCATCAGCCTCTTTTACCAGCCAGGTCCAGCCGGAGCCAAAGTTTTTAACGGCTGCGTCAGTAAACTTCGCTTTAAAATCCGCGAAACTGCCGAACGCGGCGTTAATCGCTGCCGCCAGCTCACCGGTAGGTTCTCCGCCTGCATTGGGGGCCAGGCAGTGCCAGTAGAAGGTGTGGTTCCACACCTGTGCGGCGTTGTTGAATACGCCGGCGTCTGAACTGCGCACGATCTCTTCCAGCGTTTTGCCTTCAAAATCGGTGCCCTTGATCAGATTGTTCAGGTTGGTGACATAGGTCTGGTGATGCTTGCCGTAATGGTACTCCAGGGTTTCCGCGGAAATGTGCGGGGCCAGGGCGTCTTTTGCATACGGTAGTGCAGGTAATTCGAACGACATTGCTTCTCTCCTTATAGTTTTATACGTTGCCAATAACCCTACAGACAACAAGGACAGAATAGCAAATTGAAAGGGTATGCAAAAGAGGAACTTACCCTGCCATGGAGGCGGCAGGGCAGGGTTTAGCGAATGGTTTTTGGCGTCATCACGCGGCGCGCACCCACATAGTGGCGCACCCAATAATCTTCGCTGAGAGAGGTGATCTGAATGTCCTGACCGCTGCGCGGTGACTGGATAAATTTACCGTTACCCACATACACCCCAACGTGATCGGCCGTACCGCGTCCCTGGGTGCGGAAGAACACCAGGTCGCCATTTTGCAGTTCGCCACGGTTTACAGGCGCGGCGTCGCGCAGATGGTACATCTCATTGGCGGTGCGTGGAATGCGAAACTTCACCAGATCTTTATAGGCATAATAAACCAGCCCACTACAGTCAAAACCGGTGCGCGGAGAGGTGCCACCCCAGCGATACGGTTTACCTATTTGCCCCATCAGTTTGTTCATCGCCGTTTTTTGCGCTTTCTGCATACGCGCTTTATGCACGTCAGCCAGCTTCGTCACTTTTGCGCATTTCGTTTTATGGCCTTTGCGCACGGTGCATTTTTCATTCACCAGGCTGGCGGTCGTGCGGGTGGTTTTGTGCGTGCCGGAACGGAGAGTTTTGGGTTTACTGGAGGCGGTCTTTTTGGTCTGAGCGGTGGTTTTCTTCTTTACTGTTTTACTGGTGGTTTTTTTCTTACGTTCTGTGGTTTTTGCCAGATGCGATTTTTGTACAGCAGAATGCCGCGCCTGTTCAGAGGCGTTCGCCGCTGGCGTAAATGAGAGTGTGGTAAACAGTAAAGCACAGAGCGTCATCGAGATTTTAGTTATCCGCGCCACTGGGCAGTCCCCTGATAAATGCAGGCCACAATGCATACCCGCGTGAGATTTACAAAACCTGTCGATTCTAATCCATAAAATCAGAAGAAGTTAATAGCATTTTTCATTCAAAAATTATGTTTCGTTAGCAAGTGCAAAAAAATCCACCATTCTGACGCACTCCTGTTCGCTCCTTAAGCAAAACCGCACCCCGTCTGGGGATAAACGACATTAGCAATGCAACTTTATGCGATAAGCGATAAAATAATTAGACGTGACAAAAATGTTATTTTCCGATGTCGGCCTGACCCGCTACAATGTCAGACTGATGCCGTAACAGAAGTTAAAGGAAGCAAGACATGAGCACCACTATTGAAAAAATTCAGCGCCAGATCGCTGAAAACCCGATTCTCCTGTACATGAAAGGTTCTCCGAAGCTGCCAAGCTGCGGCTTCTCCGCGCAAGCGGTTCAGGCGCTGTCCGCCTGTGGTGAGCGTTTTGCTTACGTTGATATCCTGCAAAACCCGGACATTCGTGCTGAACTGCCAAAATACGCCAACTGGCCGACCTTCCCACAGCTGTGGGTTGATGGTGAACTGGTCGGCGGATGCGACATCCTGATTGAAATGTATCAGCGCGGCGAACTGCAACAGCTGATCAAAGAGACTGCGGCGAAGTATAAAACCGAAGAGCCGGACGCAGAGTAAGTTTTCTGCGGATATAAAAAAGCGACCACATTATGTTGGTCGCTTTTTTTTGCCTGTGAGGCTATTGATTACCCAACCTACGATTGAAGATCGGCCTCGTCGCCCATCGGCAGCGGCCAGCCGCCGAGACGTTTCCAGCGGTTGACGATCTCACAGAACAGCTCCGCCGTACGCTCGGTGTCGTATAACGCGGAATGCGCCTGGGTGCCGTCAAACGCAATACCCGCCGTGATGCAGGCTTTAGAGAGCACGGTTTGCCCCAGCGCCAGGCCGCTCAGCGCGGCGGTGTCGAAGGTCACAAACGGATGGAATGGATTACGCTTGAGCGAGGCACGCTCGGCGGCAGCCATAGTGAAGCTGTGATCAAAGGTGGCATTGTGGGCCACCATGATGGCGCGGCTACAGTCATTCTCTTTCATGCCTTTGCGCACCATTTTGAAAATGGCGTGCAGCGCCTCGTATTCGCTTACCGCCCCGCGCAGCGGGTTTGTCGGATCGATACCGTTAAAGGCCAGCGCCTCTGGCTGTAAGTTTGCCCCTTCAAAGGGTTCAACGTGGAAATGCAGCGTGGTGTCCGGTACAAGCCAGCCCTGTTCATCCATCTTCAGCGTGATGGCGGCAATCTCAAGCAGCGCATCGGTTTTAGCGTTAAATCCGGCTGTTTCAACATCAATGACAACGGGATAAAAACCACGAAAACGGTCGCACAGACCGGTAAATTGAGCGTTATCGGACATCAGGGTCTCTTACAAGGGGGAAAAAGCAGTGCGCATTATGGCAAATTTTGAGAGGGGATGCAGCAAAACAACGGGCGCATAGTGCGCCCTGCGGGATCAATTGCCCAGTCCGCGACCAGCGTCTTTGGCTTCGATCAGTTCGATTTTATAACCGTCCGGATCTTCCACAAACGCAATTACGGTGGTACCGCCTTTAACCGGACCGGCTTCACGGGTGACGTTACCGCCATTGCTGCGGATACGTTCGCAGGCTTCGGCGGCGTTATCCACTTCCAGCGCGATGTGGCCGTAAGCTGTACCCAGCTCGTAGCTGTCCACGCCCCAGTTGTAGGTCAGCTCGATGACCGCTTCATCAGATTCCGGGCCGTAACCGACAAACGCCAGGGAGTATTTATATTCCGGATTTTCGCTGGTGCGCAGCAGCTTCATGCCCAGAACGTTAGTGTAGAAATCGATGGAACGTTGCAGGTCGCCAACGCGCAGCATGGTGTGAAGTAGGCGCATAATTTCCTCATTAACCAGTGGAATGGATTATCTTTTTGAACAGAAACGATGTTTTAGTATAGCGGCGAAAGGTCGCCGCTATCAATGTACAAAGCGGGATTACAGTGAAGGGTAGTCGGTATAACCTTCCGCGCCGCCGCCATAGAAGCTTTCAGGACGCTGCGGGTTCAGTTCGGCTTTTTTCTGCAAACGGGCAACCAGATCCGGGTTAGCAATGTAGTCACGGCCAAAGGCCACGGCGTCGATCAGGCCTTTACCTATCAAATCCTCGGCTTTCTCTGCCGTATACGCACCCGCCCCGATAATCACGCCGTGGAAGCGCTCGCGCACTTTCTGACGGAAGGCTTCACTGTAAGGCTTGCCACCTGCCCAGTCCGGCTCGGACATGTGCAGATAGGCGATACCGCGTTTCGCCAGCTCTTCAATCAGATACAGCGCGTCTGCTTCTTCGTTCGGACCGTTGTCGACGTTCTGGAAAGTACCGATCGGGGAGACACGAATACCAATGCGGTCTGCGCTCCACTCATTACAGACAGCATCCACCACTTCAAGCACCAGACGCGCGCGGTTTTCAACGCTGCCGCCGTACTGGTCGGTACGCTGGTTGGAAGACGGGGACAGGAACTGATGCAGCAGGTAACCGTGCGCAGAGTGCAGCTCAACCAGGTCGAAGCCCGCTTCACGGGCGTTGGCGACGGCCTGACGGAAATCATTCACGATACCCGGGATCTCGTCCAGCTCCAGCGCGCGTGGCGTGGTGGTGTCGACGCGGATCGCATTACCGTTTTCATCGCGCAGGGAAGTGCGGGTATTGGCGTTCAGGGCAGAGGCAGAAACCGGCGCCTGACCGCCAGGCTGGATGCTGCTGTGTGAGATACGACCGGTGTGCCACAGCTGAACCGCAATACGGCCATCCTCAGCATGCACGCCTGCGGTGATTTTTTTCCACGCGGCGATCTGTTCCGGGCTGTGCAGACCCGGTGCACCGGCGTAGCCTTTTGCCTGAGCAGAAATCTGCGTGGCTTCGGAGATAATCAGGCCCGAGCTGGCGCGCTGACGGTAATACTCACCCATCAATGGCGTTGGGATATCGCCCGGCTCGATGCTGCGCAGACGGGTAAGTGGGGCCATAAACACGCGGTTTGGGGCAGTAACGGCACCCACTTTCAGTGGGGTAAACAGCTTTTCAGCGGACATAACGGCTCCTGAGTAGACCAGTCGACTAGTAAAAGGGTAAATAAAAACGCCGGCTACACGCCAGGCGCGGTAATACAGTTTTTCACATGCGCCAGCGCGCTTTCGAGCGGCACGGCGCTGCGAGACATTTTTGCTTGCAGGTTGGCGCCTAACCAGAGGGAATAGAGCACCTGTGCCTGCGTGAGCGGATCGCCGGAGAAGGAGAGCGTTTTTTCATTGCGCCCGCTCTCCAGCGCCTGAGCCAGCAGGGCAATCACGCCGCTGGCTCCTTTATCCATGGCGGTGCGCATATCTTCGGAGAGATCGCACACTTCGGCAGACAGTTTTACCGTCAGGCAGCCGCTGATGATGCCCTGCTGACAGAACTGCGTCAGCGTTTCCTGATAGTAGTTCAGAACACGATCCCGGTAGTCACCTTCACTGCTGGCGAAGTGGGTTGCCAGGCGCTGATGGTAGCTGGCGTAGTGCCGCTCCAGCATGGCAACGCCAAACGCCTCTTTGGATCGAAAATAGTGATAAAACGATCCCTTAGGTACTTCAGCGGTTTTTAACAATTCGCTCAGCCCCATACCGGTAAACCCGCGATGCATGCAAAGGCGCTCGCCGGTAGCCAGCAAATGTTCTCGTGTATCGTGTTCAGTGTGTCTGCTCATGCCCTTACTCTAATAGACCGTTCGGTCTAATGCAAGCCCGCTTAGCGACGACATTGCGACAGAATATCCAGCTGCGGTTGATAAACCGCTGATTTCACGTCCATCATGCCCAGAACGGTGGCGAATAAATTGTCCTGTGAAACCGCCTCTTTTGCGGCATGGTCACGCAGGCAATCCGTGTTTACGCCGAAGTTTTTCGCATAATCCGGGGAGAGCCAGAACATAAACGGAATATGCGTTTGCTGCTCCGGGGCCAGCATATACGGCGTACCGTGCAGGTAAATTCCGCTTTCGCCCAGCGATTCACCGTGATCGGAGAGGTAAATGAGCGCCGTGTTCATGTTGGCCTGCCGGGCTTTTAGCGCGTCGATGGTTCGGCTGACCACGCTGTCGGTATACAAAATCGAGTTGTCATAGGTATTGATCAGCGACTGATGATCGCAATCCTGAATTTCATTGGTATCGCAGGTTGGGGTGAACTTGCGAAAGCTGTCCGGATAACGGTTGTAGTAGGCCGGACCGTGGCTGCCCATCAGATGAATAACCAGAACCGTATCCTGCTTTATTCCATCCAGTACGTTGTCCAGACGGTAGAGGTTGACGTCGTCGATACAGGATTTGTCCTTACAGAACTGATCCAGTTTCCACTGGGTCATGTCCGTGTGCGGCACGCGGTCGCAGGCGCCTTTACACCCGCCGTCGTTGTCGCGCCACAGCAGGTTGAAACCGGCATGGTTAAGTACATCGAGCAGACCTTCCTGGTGATGGGCGAGGTCCGCGTCATATTTTTTCCGCGTCATGCCGGAGAACATGCAGGGGACGGAAACGGCGGTTTCCGTGCCACAGGAGGAGGCCTGGGGGAAGTTGATGACATCCTGCTTTTTCAGCTCGGGGTTGGTTTCACGCGGGTAACCATTTAACGAGTAGTTTGCGGCGCGGGAGGCTTCGCCCACCACCACAATCAGCACGGTTTTCTTGCGTTGGCTGGAAATCAGCGCGCCTTTATGAGCATCCTCGCCAATGCGGACCAGCGTCTGGTCGCCGGCAAACCAGCGCATTTTGCTGTATTTCACCACGGCGCTCACGTAATTCGCCGGGGTAACCATTTTGACGATGCTTTTGTTATTGCGGAACAGAGAAGCATAGTCTTTATAAAACACCGCCGCGACCAGGATGATTACCAGCAGCGCACCCAGCATAGCGGCGACACGCGTCAGGAGGGCATACCACCATTTTCCGGTGCGAATGCGCGTCAGGGCTAAAATAATCGATGGAACCAGACCTGCAACGACCAGCCACAGGATCATCTGCGGCGTCACCAGAGCAGTCGCTTCCTGGGAATTAGTTTCGAACACGTTCACAATCATGTTCTGATCGATAACCGTGCCATAGGTATACATAAACCAGGTTGCGGCGGCGCATCCCAGGGTCAGGACAATCATGAGCGGCTTGCGAATAAAGGGAATATTCAGCAGGCTGAAGACAATCACCCAGCCGCAGAACAGCACCAGCGGCACGCTGGCAGCAAACAGGAGATCGTGCAGATGCGCAGGCGCAATGATTGACCAGCTGCGCTGGATAAACAGTGCATTCAGTACGGTGAAGAAAAGTGCACAGCCCAGAGTAAATTTTATATCGTTACAGTGTAACTTTTTAGTGAACCACATGATGACCAGACCATTCGTTATATCAATGCGGCGAGTATAAGAAGGGAAGATTAGCGAAACCTTAATGCTCTGTTTGTGGCGGACATCCTTGCATGCAAGCCATTTAGGGTCTTCACTGTAGGGAATAATGACGTTCTGGAGGTAGGTGTGGCAGAGCAACTGGAGTTTTTCCCTGTCCAGAGCCCGTGCCGGGGTATTTGCCAGGTAGATGAACGAGGATACTGTCGTGGCTGCATGCGCACGCGCGATGAACGTTTTAACTGGCAAAATTTCAGCGACGCGCAAAAGCAGGAGGTCTTACGGCTCTGTCGACAGCGTCTGCTGCGTAAAATTCGTGCAAACAAAGCGGTTGAAAGCGTAGAACCTCAGCAACCTTCACTGTTTTAGCAGGGTAATTGCGTATACTGGTGACATGACTTCCTTGAGGAAAATGTTATGGTTCAGCGTATTACCCTTGCCCCGCAGGGCCCGGAATTCTCCCGATTTGTTATGGGCTACTGGCGCCTTATGGACTGGAATATGTCTCCGGTCCAGCTGGCGGACTTTATAAAAGAGCATCTCGATCTCGGGATCACCACCGTCGATCACGCTGATATTTATGGCGGCTATCAGTGCGAGGCTGCCTTTGGCGAAGCGCTGAAGCGTGCGCCGGCGCTGCGTGAACGTATGGAGATTGTGACCAAATGCGGTATTGCCACCACAGCAAAACCGGAGCATGCGCTTGGGCATTACATCACTGACAGCGCGCATATCGTTAAAAGCGCCGAGCAGTCACTGATTAACCTGGCCACCGATCGTATCGACCTGCTGCTGATCCACCGACCCGATCCGTTGATGGATGCGGATGAGGTCGCGGAAGCCTTCCTGACGCTGCACCAGAGCGGCAAAGTGCGCCATTTTGGCGTGTCTAACTTCACCCCGGCACAGTTTGCGCTATTGCAGTCTCGCCTGCCGTTTACGCTGGCGACGAATCAGGTGGAGATCTCGCCTGTTCATCAGCCGCTGCTGCTGGATGGCACGCTCGACCAACTGCAACAGCTGCGCATCCGTCCAATGGCATGGTCCTGTCTGGGAGGCGGCCGCCTGTTTAACGATGAGGCATTCCAGCCGCTGCGTAACGAGCTTGAAACGGTGGCGCGCGAACTGAATGCGGAGAGTATCGAGCAGGTGGTTTACGCCTGGATCCTGTGCCTGCCGTCTAAACCGCTGCCAATTATTGGCTCCGGCAAAATTGAGCGCGTCCGCGCTGCGCTTGTGGCTGAGGAGCTGGATATGACGCGTCAGCAGTGGTTCCGCATCCGCAAGGCGGCGCTGGGCTACGACGTACCCTGAGCACGCCTGAACCTGACTTTCCGGTGAAATCTGCGCCGCTGGTATAGACTTAAGGTGCAAAAAATAACCCGTGGAGGTCGTATGAAGCGTTTTGCTCTGGCAATGGTCACGCTGGTTGTTTGTGCAGGTGCGCAGGCAGCCAGCGAGGACGTTGAAATGAATCTCGTCACTTCTCAGGGGGTAGGCCAGTCCATCGGGACGGTGAAAATCACCGAAACCGATAAAGGGCTGGAATTTGCTCCCGATCTCAAGGCTCTTCCACCCGGCGAACATGGTTTTCACGTTCATGCCAAAGGCAGCTGTCAACCCGCAATGAAAGAGGGGAAACCAACAGCTGCGGAAGCCGCAGGGGGGCATCTCGACCCGCACAACTCCGGTAAGCATGAAGGCCCGGAAGGGATGGGGCACCTCGGCGATCTGCCGGTGCTGGTGGTAAATAACGATGGTAAAGCCACCGATCCGGTTGTGGCGCCACGACTCAAAAAGCTTGACGAGGTCAAAGGCAAGGCGCTGATGGTCCACGTGGGCGGCGATAACATGTCCGATCAGCCTAAACCGCTTGGCGGCGGCGGGGCGCGCTATGCCTGCGGGGTGATCTGATCGCCAATCGTTCCGGGTGGCGGCGCCTGTTCCAGCTGTGACAGGGAGCAGTGCAGCCGCCAGATAATGGACGCCAGATCGCGGGCCGCAGGCTGATGATGGTGCGCCAGCGCGTCGCAAATACGCTGAAGCTCGGCGAGCGTGACGCTCAGGGGGCGCTGCTGCACCCCGCGCTCGCTCATCACATCTCGGAGCATGGAAATACAGTTATCACGGACCTGCGACAGCGGATCGGAACGCGTCTCCCAGGCGCGCAGTTGCCACACCACGTGCGAACAGTTTAACAGCACCACGCCCCAGCGCAGCAGCCAGCGACGGGAGAGTGAATCCTGGCTGTTGTTCAGCTGGCTGACATGATGGTAAACCAGCGATTCATACTCGCTTTCGCGCAGATGTGGCCTGCGGCTCAGCTGATCGACAAAACCCCTGCGCAACTCCCGAATATGCCTGCGGCTTTTACGCGCGTCCGAGCCCGGGCGTAGCACAGCGAAAGCCAGCCACGCCAGCCCCACGCCGAGGATCTTCGCCAGGTTGTCGTTGAGAAAATCAGCGTAATCGTAAACCGGTGGATTCGTTACAGAGATAAATGAGCCCATAAAAACAATCAACTGACCCCACAGACCGGCCAGTTTAGGCATTTGCAGTTTGAGCAACTGCATGGTGGTTAATAGCGGGAAAAGAAACAGCAGAAATTGCCAGAGGTCGGTTATCTGCACCATCAAACCAAATTTCACCACGAAGCTGAATAGCGACAGCAGTACCAGCGTACGCAGCAGAAGCGTAAGGGAATTAAAGGGGGAAGCGGCGACGGAATAGAGCACGCAGCTGATTGCCGCAAGCGTCAGGGCCGCACTGCCCGCATCCCATTGCGTGGTGATGGCCCATGCGCCCACGGCCGTCAACGCACAAAACGTACGAAAACCGCTCCACAGCGCCTCCATTGCGTCGGTATGGCGCGCCAGAGCAGGACTACCGGGAACGGAAAATTCGGTGACGGGCGTGGCATTTTCGACGGCTTTTAACCAGCGGCTGCTACGCAGATACAGGCGGCAGAAATAGTTCAGACGCTGCCAGAAGGCACGGTGCCTGTAGTCATATTCATCCGTTGGGGCGAGCGGCGCGATAATGCGGGCCACGGTATAGATATCGGCATCCGGACGCGCAAGAGCGGCGAGCAGCGCCTCGATAATCTCCCGGGTATGGGCTGGCGGTGCAGGCCAGTTCAGCAACATCCGGCGAAGGCTCGAGATCGCGCTCGTCATCCGCAATTGCTGGTGCAGTAAATAGTTCAGAAGCGTGTTCTGGCGACGAAAACGGTAGTGGCTCCAGAAAGCCTGGATGCGCAACAGGTTCATGGTCAGGATCTGGCCGATGACCTTTTCGTGCGCGAGGCGGATGTCATCGCTGCTGTCAGGCTGCCAGAGCAGGCTGGCATGTTCCAGCAAACGTGCGTGCATCGTTTTAAGGGCGGTGATAAGCGTAGTGCCATCTGAGGTACTGGGCAGGATCATCATCATGACGCCCCCGCACAGAATGCCGACCATCACTTCACACACGCGTGCCTGGGCGATATCCCACAGCTCGGTGGTATCCAGCACGTTGACGACCGGAAAGGCGATAATGGCCGCGGTGTAACCCGCCAGCTGAAACGCATAGGCAACGTTATTGGTAAAATGGGCGCAGGCCCAGGTACACAGCCCCAGCCATGCCGACATGCTTAACAGAAAGAGCCAGGGATCGTTCAGGGTATGGCCGGCAAGAAGCAGTGCGGCGGTTGCCCCCAGCAGGCTACCCGCCACGCGCCCGAGGCTTTTACTGATAACGCCCCCGACGGTAGGGAAGCTGACGACCGCCGCAGAGGTCATCGCCCAGTAAGGCTCATCCAGATTCAGATAATAGGCAACCGTAAGCGCAAGGCACATGGCGATGCCGTTGCGCAGCGCGTAACGCCACTGCGGCCGTGTCGCTTTTATCCACGGCGTATTGCGCCAGGAGAAAGCCCCCAGGTTCATCATCGCGATCCGATGGCGACGGTGCAGGTTGTGCCAGAGACCAGGGTAATGTCTTTCGGCAGTTGATCAAACTCGACGCGAACAGGCACCCGCTGAGCCAGGCGCACCCACGGGACGTTGGGTTTGATGTCAGGCACCAGGCCAGAATCGGTTTCCACGCTCTGATCGTATATTGCCCGACCTATGCTGCTAACGTGACCCTGTAACGTTTCTGCACCGCTGTAAAGCGTGATCCGGGCAGGCGCGCCCTCGCGGATATGGCGCAGCTTGGTCTCTTCAAAATAACCTACAACATAGAAAGAGTGGCTATCGACCAGGGCGAAGACCGGCTGGCCTGTGGTGGCGTAATCACCCACACGGGTAGACAGGCTCGTGATCCATCCATCCACCGGGGCTTTGACCATGGTCTGGGTCAGTTGCCACTCGGCCTGTTTCAGCGTTGCCTCTGCAACCTTCAGGCTGGCCTGCATGGCTTTTACATTGATATTGGCGGTATCGAGATCCTCCGCAGAGATGTAATTTCTCGATAGATGGCGGCGGCGTTCGGCTTCGTTATTGGCTTTTGCCAGATCTGATTGAGCTTTTGCGAGCTGCGCCTGGGCATTAAGCACCGCAATGTGGAAAGGGGTCTCATCGATACGGAATAGCACATCGCCCGCATGAACGTACTGGTTGTCCTTCACCAGAAGCGCGCTGATACTGCCGGACACCTGTGGCGTGATGCTGACCTGTTCCGCGCGGATCTTGCCGTCACGCGTCCAGGGCGACTGCATGTAATAATTCCAGAGCCACCAGCCGGCCATCACCGCCAGCGCTAAAACGAAAAGAGTGGAAAAATATTTTAACGTTTTCAATGCTATTCTCACCACACGGTTAACACGGCAAGGCCAAGACAGACGGAGAGGGTAAATAGGGAGAGATCCATTAACATCGGGTGCCAGATTTCACCAGAATACATCCAGTCGCGCAGCAGACGATGCGCAATGAGCCAGATTACAAAACCGACCATCACGGCTTTAAACAGTGGCGGAAAGTAGACCGATGCGCCAACAATCAAATCCTGGAGGGGCAACCCTGCGGAGAAGGAAAACAACGTCACAAGCAGCGATCCTTTGCGGTGGAATGAGGGCCACATTGGCAGATTTCAATGCGATGGCGCATTACCATTCAGTGTAAATCATCCTTTAAGGAATGATGAATACCGTGATTGCATTTGTTTTGGCAATACAAATACTGCAAACTATTCTAAAATCACTATAATCACTTAGCAAGCTAATTATAAGGAGATGAAATTGGAATCGCCATTAGGTTCTGATCTGGCAAGGTTGGTACGCATCTGGCGTGCTCTGATTGACCATCGCCTGAAACCTCTGGAACTTACGCAGACGCACTGGGTTACGCTGCATAACATTCATCAGCTCCCGCCCGATCAGTCACAGATCCAACTGGCAAAAGCGATTGGAATTGAGCAGCCGTCTCTGGTGCGTACCCTTGACCAGCTGGAAGAGAAGGGACTCATCTCCCGACAAACCTGCGCCAGCGACCGTCGCGCCAAGCGGATCAAATTGACGGAAAAAGCGGCCCCGATTATCACTGAGATGGAAACCGTCATCAGTAAAACGCGAGGGGAGATCCTGGCCGGTATTTCCCCCGCTGAGCTGGAAATGCTGATCGGACTCATCGCCCGTCTTGAGCAAAACATCCACGATTTACAGTCGCGCGACTGACGTTGTTTACAGGCCTTGCTCGTGCAAGGCCTCTGTCATGTTCTGAACACCACCACCCGGTTGCGGCCCGTCTCTTTTGCCTCGTACATGGCTTTATCCGCGCTTTCCACACAGGTTTCAGCGCTGGTCTCCGGCGAGGTGGCGGTGAATACCCCCATACTGATAGTTATCGGTTCCGGGAGATAACCGCCGCTGCTAACGTTGTCGAAACCGCTCAATTTGAGACGTATGCGTTCGGCAACCTGTTGCGCAAGATCGGAAGGGGTATTTGTCAGCATGAGCACAAATTCTTCGCCGCCGATCCGCGCTGCGATATCCTGCGGTCGCACTGAATCGGTCAACAGGTTTGAGACAAACTGTAAAACCTTATCCCCCTGCAAATGGCCGTAGCAGTCGTTAATGCGTTTGAAACGGTCAAGATCGCTCACGATCACCGATACCGGGTGCGCCAGGGTTGCTGTACTCAGCGCGTGGTTTAATGAATCATAGAAATAGCTACAATTATACAGACGGGTGAGGGGATCGCGGATCGAGTTTTGATAAGACTCCTGATATTTTACATGCGAGTCACGATACAAATTAAATACATCGGAAAGTAAGATGAAGATAATGATTAATGTAGCGACAGTTTCGAATAACCGTGCCCGGTACCATGAAATATCTTCAGCGTGTCCGCCTAACAATAGCATGAGCAGGGTGACGATATAACAGACGCATAAAAAATTGCCGCCGACCCAAAACAAATTCCTCACGCGGGTAATGGCCATCAGGGTGATTAACGTTACTACCCACAGGACGATCAAAATGATATTAATCGCCTGGCTCCAGAGAACCATAAACTGTCGGGTTTCATTGTCTACCAGGTCCAGTGTGAGCAGGGTTGAATGGCTGGAATAGAACAATGCCAGCCCAAGCATACTGCCCGTAAAGAGCGAGGCGCCGACAACGATACCGATGTGGGTGCTTCGTGAGAGAGCGGACGTACGCAGGGTATACAGCAATGCCGAGATGATTATCAGCACCGCCATTAAAAAGTGGCGGAACATATAGAAAATCATGGCGTCATTATAGTTCGCCACGTTGAACTGATAGAGATCAAGCCAGGCCGGGAAGCTGGACAGAGTCCCCACCATCAATAACGCTGAGCCGGCAAAGGCCAGGGCAATGGGAACAAGATATAATCGCCTTCTGTCGCACCAGTATTTCATTGCCATAAAACAGGCAATAAACAGATGAAACACCAGAAGAAATATCGTCAGCGTAGGGAAAAACAAAGGTGAAAACGAAGGAACCCATTCAACAAGTTTTATAAAAAAAGCTTGTAATACGGCAATGATAACAATGCATCCAAGCGCGAAGGCCACAAAGCGGTTCTTTACAAATCGACAGATCGCAAGCATAGAGAATTTAAAAATTAAAAAAGAAAAGAGATTGCGAAGAGTCTAAGTGAGGGAAATAAAAAATACTTTGCGCACGGACAAGAACAGATGAAATGAATAATTCACCGTGTGAATGTATTGTGCAAATATATTGTTGGAAACGATGATTTTGTTAAATGGATGCGGTCTGAACAGACCACATCCATCAGGATATTAGCGCGGGGAGACGGTAACCTGGCTGCCGTTGCTTGCCAGTACAACACGCTGGCCAGCAGAGAAGCGGGTGTTACCCTGTTTCTGCACAACCATAATGGTGCTGCCATCGTCTTTACGGATTTCCAGCTCAACGCCCTGAGTTTTGTTCATCGCGCCCTGAACGCCCTGACCCGCTACGCCGCCTGCAACTGCGCCCGCTGCGGTAGCCAGAGAACGTCCGGTGCCGCCGCCAATGGTATTACCCAGGAAACCACCCAGCACAGCACCACCGATTGCGCCCACCACGTTCGTGTCATCGCCACCCTGAATCTGAACAGGACGGGCATTAACGATAGTACCGTATGTCACGTTCTGTACCTGTTTAGCTTCAGAAGCACTATATACGTCGCCGGAGAGTGAACTGTCATTCACACAACCCGCCAGTGTTAAACCAATCAGCGAAACGCCCAGTACACGTAAAATCATTTGACTCTCCTGTTCACCAAAAAACGCCCGGTTGGGGCATCCGTTATGGCTAAATTATATGGCATTCCTGACCACAGTTCATATCTTTGCATGCCGAATAGATAAATTTTACTTCAGCAGGGCTTAACGGGACATAAACAAAAACCGTCTGTGCTACAGGTCTGAGATTGTTAAAAAATATTATCACCGCATAGCAAAGCCGCGTTATTTATGATGGAGTGTTTGCACTTAGCCCATGTAACGTAAGGAAAGCGCATGAAATCGGGTCGCTATATCGGTGTGATGTCTGGTACCAGTCTTGACGGTGTGGATGTCGTTCTGGCCGCCATTGATGAAAACATGGTGGCGCAGCAGGCAAGCCTGACCTGGCCTATTCCTGTCTCGTTAAAAGAAGAGATCCTGAACATCTGCCAGGGACAACAGCTGACGCTTTCCCAACTGGGCCAACTGGATGTGCGTCTGGGGGCGCTGTTTGCTGAGGCGGTACTGGCCCTGATGCAGCAGGAAAGACTCCACCCGCAGGATATCGTGGCAATAGGTTGCCATGGGCAGACCGTCTGGCATGAACCTGTCGGCGAGGCGCCGCACACGATGCAAATTGGCGATAACAACCAGATTGTGGCAAAAACCGGCGTGACGGTGGTGGGTGATTTCCGTCGTCGCGATATGGCCCTCGGCGGGCAGGGGGCGCCGCTGGTTCCGGCATTTCATCAGGCGCTGCTGGCGCACCCGGTAGAGCGCAGGATGGTCCTGAACATCGGCGGGATCGCCAACCTGTCGATGCTTATTCCCGGGCAGCCCGTGCGGGGGTACGATACCGGACCCGGTAATATGCTGATGGATGCCTGGATCTGGCGTCAGAGCGGCAAAGCCTACGACAAAGACGCGCAGTGGGCCAGCCAGGGGAAAGTGATCCTTCCCTTGCTGCAAACCCTGTTAAGCGATCCTTTCTTTGCTCTGCCCGCGCCGAAAAGCACGGGGCGGGAATATTTCAACTACGGCTGGCTTGAACGTCAGCTGGCGCGCTTCCCCGGCCTTGCGCCTCAGGATGTGCAGGCTACGCTGACGGAGCTCACCGCGGTATCGATTTCTGAACAGGTGTTGCTGAGCGGCGGATGTGAGCGCTTGCTGGTATGCGGAGGCGGAAGCCGCAACCCGCTGGTGATGGCACGCCTCGCCGCCTTGCTGCCAGGCACCGAAGTCACGACCACTGATGAAGCCGGGATCAGCGGAGACGATATGGAAGCGCTGGCCTTCGCCTGGCTTGCCTGGCGTACGGTTGCCGGTCTGCCGGGGAATTTACCCTCCGTAACCGGTGCGCGGGAGGCGAGCGTCCTTGGGGCCATTTTCCCCGCAAACCCGCGCCATAATCAGAGTTAACTGAAATTCAGCGGGAGGCGTAACCCGTAAAATAGGGAAAAACAGGAGGGCGGTTAGGCCCTCCAGGACCAGGATAGTCTTCGGAATCTGCCCATGAAAAAACTTCTTCTCATTGCTGTACCTTTTCTTATGACCGGATGCAGCGTCTATAACCAGTTCGTTGAGCGTATGCAAACCGATACGCTGGAATATCGTTGTGATGAAAAACCGCTGACGGTGAAGCTGAACAACCCGCATCAGGAAGCCAGCTTTGTTTATGACAATAAGTTGTTAACGCTGAAGCAGGGAATGTCGGCCTCCGGTGCGCGCTACTCAGACGGGATCTACGTCTTCTGGTCGAAAGGCGACAGCGCCACCGTCTACAAGCGTGACCGCATTGTGCTGAACAATTGTCAGCTTGAAAATCCGAAGCGTTGAGATTTTTGAAGGGGGCGCGCACAATAGCGCCACCCAATCTCACTTTCAGCTAACGCCATGTCAGATAACGACGAACTACAGCAAATTGCGCATCTGCGCCGTGAATACACCAAAGGCGGTCTGCGCCGCCAGGATCTTCCCGCCGAACCGCTGGTGCTTTTTGAACGCTGGCTGAAGCAGGCCTGCGAAGCGAAACTGGCTGACCCGACGGCAATGGTCGTTGCCACGGTTGATGAAAATGGTCAGCCGTATCAACGCATCGTTCTTCTCAAGCATTATGACGAGAAAGGGCTGGTGTTCTACACCAATCTTGGCAGTCGTAAAGCGCATCACCTTGAAAATAATCCGCGTATTAGCCTGCTCTTCCCGTGGCATATGCTGGAGCGCCAGGTGATGGTCACCGGCAAGGCGGAGCGCCTCTCTACGCTCGAAGTGGTAAAATATTTCCACAGTCGCCCGCGCGACAGTCAGATCGGCGCCTGGGTCTCTAAACAGTCCAGCCGAATCTCAGCCCGCGGTGTGCTGGAAAGTAAATTCCTCGAACTCAAACAGAAGTTTCAGCAGGGTGAAGTACCGCTGCCGAGTTTCTGGGGCGGGTTCCGCATCCCCATTGAGCAGATGGAATTCTGGCAGGGCGGTGAACACCGCCTGCACGACCGCTTTTTATACCAGCGCGACAACGGTGGCTGGAAAATCGACAGACTGGCCCCGTAATCCCCAAAATTTGTTGATTTAAGCGCTAGCGCACACCGCGCTGGCGCTTTATTCTATGGTCCTTTCGCATCAGGCGAAAAGTCGTGTACCGGCAAAGGTGCAGTCGTTTATACATGGAGAATTTGATGGCAAGCAGTAACTTGATTAAACAATTGCAAGAGCGGGGCCTCGTGGCCCAGGTGACGGACGAGGAAGCGTTAGCAGAGCGACTGGCGCAAGGCCCGATCGCGCTCTATTGCGGCTTCGATCCCACCGCTGACAGCTTGCATTTGGGGCATCTTGTTCCATTGTTATGCCTGAAACGCTTCCAGATGGCCGGCCATAAGCCTGTCGCACTGGTTGGCGGCGCGACCGGTCTGATTGGCGACCCAAGTTTCAAAGCCGCTGAGCGTAAGCTGAACACCGAAGACACCGTGCAGGAGTGGGTGGATAAGATCCGTAAACAGGTTGCACCGTTCCTGGATTTCGACTGCGGTGACAACTCTGCGATTGCGGCGAACAACTACGACTGGTTTGGTGGCATGAACGTGCTGACGTTCCTGCGTGACATCGGCAAACACTTCTCTGTTAACCAGATGATTAACAAAGAAGCAGTAAAGCAGCGTCTTAACCGTGACGATCAGGGTATCTCTTTCACGGAGTTCTCCTATAACCTGTTGCAGGGGTATGACTTCGCCTGCCTGAACAAACTGCACGGCGTCTCTCTGCAAATTGGCGGTTCCGACCAGTGGGGTAACATCACCTCCGGTATCGATCTGACCCGTCGCCTCCACCAGAATCAGGTGTTTGGTCTGACCGTGCCGTTGATCACCAAAGCCGACGGTACCAAGTTCGGTAAGACCGAAGGCGGCGCGGTATGGCTGGATCCGAAGAAAACCAGCCCGTACAAGTTCTACCAGTTCTGGATCAACACGGCGGATGCCGACGTTTATCGCTTCCTGAAGTTCTTCACCTTTATGGATATCGAAGAAATCAATGCGCTGGAAGAAGAAGACAAGAACAGCGGTAAAGCACCACGCGCCCAGTACGTGCTGGCGGACGAAGTGACTAAACTGGTTCACGGCGAAGAAGGTCTGGCGGCGGCGAAGCGCATTACGGCTAGCCTGTTCAACGGAACCCTGAGCGATTTAAGCGAAGCGGATTTCGAACAGCTGGCGCAGGATGGCGTGCCGATGGTTGAGATGGAAAAAGGCGCCGATCTGATGCAGGCGCTGGTGGACTCCGAGCTCCAGCCGTCTCGCGGTCAGGCGCGTAAAACCATCGCCTCTAACGCGATCACCATTAATGGCGAAAAACAGGCCGATCCGGAATACACCTTTACCGAGAACGACCGTCTCTATGGTCGCTACACGCTGCTGCGTCGCGGTAAGAAAAATTACTGCCTGGTCTGCTGGAAGTAATTAAAAGTATGCAGGGGCGTGGGAAACCACGCCCCTTTTGTTTTGACAGGGTTTGGTAAGTACAACATGAAGAACATCCTCGCCATTCAGTCCCACGTTGTGTTTGGACATGCTGGCAACAGCGCTGCGGAATTCCCGATGCGCCGCCTCGGCGTTAACGTCTGGCCCCTCAATACCGTCCAGTTCTCGAATCACACCCAGTACGGTAAATGGACCGGCTGCGTAATGCCGCCGTCGCATCTGACGGAAATCGTTCAGGGGATTGCGGATATCGACCAGCTTAAACGCTGCGATGCCGTACTGAGCGGCTATCTGGGTTCGGCGGAGCAGGGGGAACATATCCTCGGCATTGTGCGCCAGGTGAAAGCGGCAAACCCCGCGGCGAAATATTTCTGCGATCCGGTGATGGGACATCCGGAAAAAGGCTGCATCGTAGCGCCGGGCGTTGCGGAGTTTCATGTCCGTCATGCATTGCCCGCCAGCGATATTATTGCCCCCAACCTGATTGAACTTGAGATCCTGTGCGAGCATCCGGTCAACAGCGTAGAAGAGGCTGTAAGCGCCTCTCGTGAGCTGATCGCCCAGGGGCCAGAGATTGTGCTGGTTAAGCACCTGGCACGCGCAGGGTTGAGCCAGGACCGTTTTGAAATGCTGCTGGTGACGAAGGATGAAGCCTGGCATATCAGTCGACCGCTGGTGGATTTCGGTGCACGTCAGCCTGTCGGGGTCGGGGATGTGACCAGCGGTTTGCTGCTGGTGAAGCTATTGCAGGGCGCGAGCCTGCGCGATGCGCTGGAGCACGTCACCGCAGCCGTTTATGAAATCATGATTGCGACGAAGACGATGCAGGAATATGAGCTCCAGGTCGTCGCGGCGCAGGATCGCATCGCGAAGCCGGAGCACTATTTTAGCGCAACGCAGCTTTAGAAAACGCCCGGCGCCGCTGCGCTTGCACGGGCCTACGGAATTTATAGGCCGGGTAAGCGTCAGCGCCACCCGGCAATCCAGGCCGCTCGGTTAATTCAACCCTTCCGCTTTCAGCGCCGCTGCCACCGCAGGACGCTCCGCCACGCGCGTCATATACGATGCGACATGGTCTAATCCTTCCATGTTCAGCTTAACCGCGCGCGCCCAGCGCAGAACGGTAAACAGATAGGCATCGGCGATGGTGAAACGCGAGCCACAGATCCACTGGTCGTCTTTCAGCGCGTCGTTAACGTACTGCAACTTTTTCTCCAGCAGCGCGCGCACGGTAGGTTTGTACTCTTCCGGCGTGTCCGGGCGGAACAGGGGCGTAAAGCCTTTGTGCAGTTCGGTGGCAATATAGTTCAGCCACTCCAGCGTTTTATAACGCGCAATGCTGCCGGTGGGGGCAAGGAGCTGACGATCCGGTACGTTGTCCGCCAGGAATTGCATAATCGCCACCCCTTCGGTCAGCAGGGTGCCATCATCCAGCAGCAGGGCCGGAACCTGGCCTTTTGGGTTAATCGCAAAAAAGTCATCCCCGTTTTCCAGACGCTTTTTCATCAGGTCAACGCCGTCCAGCGTGAAATCTTTACCGCTCTCGCGAAGCGTAATATGGGAAGCAAGAGAGCAGGCGCCCGGTTTATAGAACAGTTTCATCGGTAACTCCTTTTTGCTGAGGTTCCAGCTATGTTAGTGCGCGTTCGGATAAAAAAAAAGCCGCTAATCAATTAGCGGCTTCTGTTCAGTCGTTTCCCGATGACATTACGCGTTCGCGGTTTTGATCGCTTTAGCGGATTTGTCGTCGTCCTGCGTCATACGATTCAGTTTAGGTGCGGTCAGCAGCATCAGCACGGCAATCACGGCGGTCGCGATACCAATTTGCATGAACACGGTGCCGTAGACATTCAGGGAAACCAGCGGGTCGGTAACGTTGTCTGGTACCGCCATCAGGTTCGCAATCTTACCTGCGATGATAGCCGCGCCAGCGGTGGTCAGGAACCAGCTACCCATGATGAAGCCCATCAGACGCTGAGGGACCAGCTGCGCAACCATCGCCAGGCCCAGACCGGAGATCATCAGTTCACCGATGGATTGCAGCGCATAGCTCAGGATCAGCCAGTTAACAGACACGATACCCGCGTCGGTCGCGAATTTCGTCCCCAGCGGCAGCACCAGGAACGCGCCAGAGCACAGCACCATACCGATAGCGAACTTGTGCGGCATAGGCAGACGGTCGCCCATCTTGTTATAGATAGCGGCCAGAATCGGGCTACCAATCATGATCCAGAACGGGTTCAGGGCCTGATATTGCTCCGGCTCGAACGCGATACCAAGGATGGAGTGCTCAACGTTGCGGATAGCGAAGAAGTTCAGAGACGTTGGCATCTGGCTGTACAGAACGAAGAAGATGATCGCTTCCAGCATCAGGATGAACGCCACAATCATCTTACGACGTGCCGCACCCTGCATCGCAAAGGCTTCTTTCGCGAAGATAAACACGATACCCAGCGCAACCACGCCCAGTACGGCACGTGCAACGCCCTGGTTGTGCAGCAGCCAGGTGGCGACAGCGGCAAGGATCACGATGCCGACGATGGTTGCCAGCAGTTTGCCCATGTGCACGGGTTCGAAGTCTGGTTTTGAACCATAGTCTTTAACCCAGCTACGGCAGAACAGGAAGTTCACAACGGTGATCAGCATACCCACGAAGCTCAGCGCAAACGCTACGCTCCAGCCGAATTTTGCGGCCAGCCATGGGGTTGCCAGCATAGAGAAGAAGGAACCGATGTTGATGGACATGTAGTACATGGTAAATGCACCGTCCAGACGTGGGTCATCTTTGCTGTAGCAGGTAGAGAGCAGGGAAGACGGGTTCGCCTTGAAGAGGCCGTTACCTACCGCGATGGTAGCCATGCCCATGTAAACCACACCTGCATCGTGCCCGGACCAGGCAACCAGCCCATAGCCAATCGCCAGAACAACGGCGCCCAGCATAATGACTCGTTTAGTACCGAGAACTTTATCGCCTAACCAGCCGCCGATAGCGACCAGGCCATACACCAGGGCGCTGAAGGAAGAGAACAGCGTGATGGAATCAGCTTCAGACATACCCAGCTGTTTAACCAGGTAAACCGCCATGATCCCTTGCAGGCCGTAGTAGCCAAAACGTTCCCATAATTCGATCGAGAAAATGAGATAGAACGCTTTAGGCTGTTTGAAAGCGTTAAGACTTACGCTCTCATCTGTTGGTTTATTGTTTGCAGTAGACACATATACCTCTTTTTTTACATCCCATATTAACGGGGGTGTTCATAGCGTGATGACCGTAGTCCATCCGCTTTATAGTTATATTGGGAGGGGAAACGGCGGGTAATGTTCACTATCCAGCCCCATCTGGCAATACGTTTGTAATAATCTGTTACATATAACTCTGGCGGTATAATCATCGGTTCATGCAAATGTTATACAGCGTTAAATCTCATCCGTTCAAAATTGATGGTTTTTTTCACTGTAAACGACCCTGTTCAACGGCTGTGTGGCGATATGTTCTGCTATTTTGGGTGATTGGCAGTGATATAGCCCATATTCTGAAAAATGACTGGTCTTATGTGCGGTGTGGAATCGATGAAATCTTGTCTGACAAAGGGGGTGGGCGGGTTTTAACAACAAAAATCCAACATCAGGTTATCAGAGTGATCGCGATCACAGATGTATAGAAATTTTTGGTGATGAAAAAACTATTAACCTGTTTGAGTGTTAAATGACCGAAGAATCGACAATGCGTAAAGGAGAAAGAGAGGGCAATTTATGGTCAATCGGGAAGATATCAGAGCCCTTGTTAATTTTAAGGGCTTGAACAGGTAAGAAGTAAGGTGGTTTACGCTCAGGGATAGACTTTTTCTTTGTATTCGCAGAGATCTTCGATAATGCAGGAACCGCAGCGTGGCTTACGGGCAATACAGGTATACCGTCCGTGCAGGATCAGCCAGTGGTGGCAGTCCACCTTAAATTCCGCAGGGACCACTTTTAACAGCTTCTCTTCCACCTCTTCCACGTTTTTACCCGGCGCGAACCGGGTGCGGTTAGAGACGCGAAAGATATGGGTATCCACGGCGATGGTCGGCCAGCCAAACGCCGTGTTCAGCACCACATTTGCCGTTTTACGCCCGACGCCCGGCAACGCTTCCAGCGCAGCGCGGTCTTCCGGGACTTCGCCGCCGTGCTGCTCCAGCAGGATCCGGCAGGTCTTAATGACGTTTTCGGCCTTGCTGTTAAACAGGCCAATGGTCTTGATATAGGATTTCACACCTTCAACGCCCAGCTCCAGCATGGCCTGCGGCGTATTGGCGACAGGGTAGAGCAGGGCCGTGGCTTTGTTGACGCTCACGTCCGTCGCCTGTGCAGAGAGCAGCACCGCGATCAACAGTTCAAACGGCGAGTTAAAATTCAGCTCTGTCGTTGGATGAGGATTCTCATCGCGCAGGCGCGTCAGGATCGCAATGCGTTTCTCTTTATTCATACTGCTTTCTCGGGGATCCCTTCCTGTACGCTGCGCTCAGCGGCGCGGCGTTTACGTTTTTCATCAATCAGGTATTTTAACGCCAGCATCATCCCAAGGCCAATGAAGGCGCCAGGCGGCAGCATGGCCAGCAGGAACGGAGTGTCCGTATGGAACACCTCAATACGCAGCGACTTCGCCCAGCCGCCAAGCAGCGCGTCCGCACCGTCGAAGAGCGTACCGTTGCCCAAAATTTCACGCAGAGAGCCGAGGACGAACATGGCGGCAGTCGCGCCCATGCCGATGGAAAAACCATCCAGCGCGGATATGGCCGGATTGTTTTTCACCGCAAAGGCTTCAGCGCGGCCTACGACAATACAGTTAGTCACGATAAGCGGAATGAAAATCCCGAGCGACTGGTACAGGCCAAATGCGTAGGCGTTAATCAGCATTTGCACCACGCTGACCACCGACGCAATGATCATGACATAGATCGGAATACGGATTTCCGACGGCGTCCAGCGGCGCAAAACTGAAATGGAAAAGTTAGTCAGGGTCAGCACCAGCGTGGTCGCCAGCCCCAGCCCGAGCGCGTTGGTGGCGGTAGACGTCACCGCCAGCAGCGGACACAGCCCCAGCAGCTGTACCAGCGCGGAGTTGTTCTTCCAGAGACCCTGGACGATAACCTCTTTAACCTGGCTCATGGTCACTCCTCACAGGTGGAAAGATGATTGATCTGCGCGGGCAGCGTTTCGGCATACAGCCCGGCGCGCTTGACGGCGTTGACCACCGCGCGCGGGGTAATCGTGGCACCCGTGAACTGGTCAAACTCGCCGCCATCTTTTTTCACCGCGAAAGCAGGATCGTCTTCGCCATGAATCATCTTTCCGGAGAAGTGTAAGATCCAGTCACTTAAGCGTGTTTCAATTTTGTCGCCAAGGCCCGGCGTTTCGTGATGTTCCGTCACGCGCGTGCCCAGCACGGTGCCGGAAAAATCGCTGCCAACCAGCAGCTGAATCGCACCGGAGTAACCGTCCGGCGCGGTGGCTTCCATGACGGCACCCACGGGATTATCGCCCTTGCGGGCAATATAAATGCGATGGGGTCCTTTACCGAGCTGCGGAGCCTGCACGACAAAGCAGCTTTTTTGCAGGTCATTATCGTAGAAGTCGGATGGGATCACCTGATCGAACAGCGCCTTTTGCTGCTTCATTGCCTGCTCTGCAATGGTTGTTTTCGTCAGTTCATTTACCAGCGCGGTCAGCCCGGTGAGGGCGGCAGCGAAGATCGCCAGCGTAACGCCGTGTTTTTGCATTGTTTTTAGCATGGCGTGACCCTTAGCGATGACCGTACACGCGTGGCCGCGTGTAGTAGTCGATGAGCGGAACGGTGATGTTAGCCAGCAGCACGGCAAATGCCACACCGTCCGGATAACCGCCAAAGCTGCGAATAAGCCAGACCAGCAAGCCCGCCAGCGCGCCGAAAATCAGACGTCCTCGGTTGGTGGTAGACGCGGTGACCGGATCGGTCAGAATAAAAAATGCCCCGAGCATGGTCGCGCCGGAGAGCAGATGGAGCTGCGGGCTGGCCAGTGACTCAGGTGAGATGACCCAGCCGAGCGTCGAGCAGACGGCCAGCGTCACCAGGAAGCTCACCGGAATATGCCAGCGGATTGCCTTCTGTTGCAGCAGGAACGCGCCGCCCAACAGATAGGCCAGATTGACCCACTGCCAGCCAGCACCCGCCAGTACGCCGCTGTAAATAGACGATTTCATCACCTGCTCCACGCTGTGTCCGGCACGCAGGGAGGTTTTGAAGGTATCGAGCGGGGTGGCCTGGCTGATGCCGTCCACGCCCATGCGAAGCGCGTTCATATCTGCGCCCAGCGCGGTGTGGCCGGTAAAGATAACGTGCAGGGCATCCATAAAGCCGGGGACGGTGGCGGCGATCTCATGCGGCGGCAGCCAGCTGGTCATCTGTACCGGGAAGGAGATCAGCAGTACCACGTAGCCAATCATCGCCGGGTTAAACGGGTTATGGCCCAGCCCGCCGTACAGCTGCTTGGCGATGATCACCGCAAACACCGTTCCCAATACCACCATCCACCACGGGGCGAACGGGGGAATGCTGATGGCCAGCAACAGGCCGGTCAACAGGGCGGAGTTATCGCTCAGGATGCGAGTCACTTCCATTTTGCGCAGCTTCAGGATCGCTGCTTCCGCTGCGACGGCACTGGCGCAACCCAGAACTAACTGGAAAAGCGTACCCCAGCCGAAAAACCAACACTGTACGGCAATACCTGGCAGCGCGGCCAGGCACACCAGCATCATAATACGCGATGTCTGGCGCTGGTTATGGGTATAAGGGGAACTTGCAATTCTGAAAACCATTTAATCCTCGTTAACGGCTTGCTGCGCGGCTTTCTTTGCCTGAACGCGCGCAATCGCGGCGGCGACTGCGGCTTTGCGTGGATCGTCGTTGGCGGCCGCAGGCCGTTCGTCCTGCTGTGCCGCTTTTCGTGCTTTGGCACGGGCGATGGCCGCTTCAACGGCGGCTTTACGCGGGTCGACAGGCGCTTCACTCTCTTCGGCTGGCTGAACCTGTGCCGCTTTTCGTGCTTTGGCACGGGCGATAGCGGCTTCAACGGCCGCCTTGCGCGGATCCGTCGCTTCCTGTTCAACCACCACTGTCTGCTGACCGGCCTTACGGGCTTTTGCCCTGGCGATAGCCGCTTCCACTGCCGCTTTACGCGGGTCGATATCGGCTTCCGGTTTGGCGTGTTGCGCTTTCTCCGCCTGACGCGCGCGAGCTTCGGCTTTACGCGCTTCGCGGGCCGCAATCGCTTCGCTGTTGTCCGGTTTTTCTCCCGGAGCGATCACAACCGTCTGGGCGGCGGTGGCTTTCTTCTCGCGCACGCGGGCCAGGGCTGCGTTAATGGCATCCTGATCTTTCGCCGCAGGCTGGACGGCAGCCTGCTTATGGCGTTCCTGACGGGCTTGTTTCTCGCGCTCCAGTCGTGCCTGACGCGCTTCAAAGCGGGCCTTCGCTTCAGCGGCACGTTTTTCTTCCATGGAGATGGCGTAGATTTCGGCTTTCTCCTGACGGAAGTATTGCACCAGCGGAATATTGCTTGGGCAGACCCAGGCGCAGGCACCGCATTCAATACAGTCAGCCAGGTTATGCGCCTGGGCTTTATCGTGCAACTGGCCTTTGCTGTACCAGTACAACTGCTGCGGCAGTAAATCTGCCGGGCATGCGTCCGCACAGGCGCTACAGCGTATGCAGCCTTTCTCTTCCTGCGTTTCGCCCATCTCCGTTGGGGAAGGGGCGAGCAGGCAGTTGGTAATCTTCACCACCGGCACATCCAGCCACGGCAGGGTAAAGCCCATCAGCGGGCCACCCATAATGACCAGTTGATCGCTACCCGGGCAGAAGCCAGCCTGTTCCAGCAGATGACGCACCGGCGTACCCAGACGCGCCCAGACGTTGCCGGGACGGGAGACGGACTCGCCGGTCAGCGTGACGACGCGCTCGGTCAATGGCTCGCCGTCAATCACCGCACGTTTCACCGCGTAGGCGGTTCCCACGTTTTGCATCAGCACGCCGATGTCGGACGAACGGCCCCCGTGGGGGACCTGTTTGCCGGTCAGGATCTGCGTCAGCTGTTTTGCCCCGCCGGACGGGTATTTGGTCGGGATCACTCGCAGGGCGATATCGTGGCTGTCCGCCAGTACCGCTCGCAGCATCGAAATGGCCTGCGGTTTATTGTCCTCAATACCGATCAGCACTTCGCGGGGTTGCAGAATATGCGCAAGAATGCGAATCCCTTCCACCACCTGCGCGGCACAGTCCTGCATCAGACGGTCATCGGCGGTGATGTACGGTTCGCACTCGGCGGCGTTGATGATCAGCGTTTCGATTTTATCGCCGCCGCCGTGAAGCTTAGCGCCGGTCGGGAAGCCTGCGCCCCCCAGACCCGCCACGCCGAACTGATGAATGCGTTCAATCAGCGCTTCACGACTGTGGGAACGGTAGTCGCTCCAGCCGTCACGATCGATCCAGCGGTCTTCACCATCGGCTTCAATGATCACGCTCAGCTCAGACAACGCCGACGGATGGGCAACGGTATGGGGGGCAACAGCCACCACCTTACCGGAAGTCGGGGCATGTATCGGCAACATCCGTCCGCGACCAAAGGTCAGCGGCTGGCCGCGAAGAACGCTATCGCCTTCTTTCACGCACAGTTCACCTTCCGCGCCGATATGCTGTTTTAGGGGCATAACGTAACGGGTCGCCAGCGGGATCTGGCGCAGCGGCGTGCCGTTAGACTGCGATTTCATCTCAGGCGGATGAATGCCGCCGTCGAAATCCCAGATCTTCTCTTTTCTGAAGGCAGAAAATAACTTAAGCATGTTGTTCCACAGGAATATTGCGAACCGGAATGGTCTGAAGGTCCCACTTCCAGCTTTCAGTAGTCGTTTCAACCGGGCGTAGTTCTATACACTGCGTCGGGCAGGGCGCCACGCAGAGATTACAGCCGGTGCACAGATCCGCCACAACGGTGTGCATCGCGCGCGTTGCGCCCACAATGGCGTCAACAGGACACGCCTGAATACATTTGGTGCAGCCAATGCAGTTGGCTTCGTCGATGACAGCAAGGGCACGAACGGGCTCCTGGGCCTGTTCATCGCCGTCGACAGGCTGGGGATCGACGTTCAGCAGGGCAGCTATTTTAAGCATGACCGCTTCGCCACCCGGTGCGCAGCGGTTGATCTTTTCGCCCTGCACGCCCACCGCCTCAGCGTAAGGGCGGCAGCCAGGGTAGCCGCACTGCCCGCACTGGCTCTGCGGTAAAAGTTCATCAATTTTTTCAACCACCGGATCGTCCTCCACCGCAAACCGGCGGGAGGCATAACCCAGAATGATGCCAAAGACGAGTCCCAGTACGCTGATGGACGCGATGGCAATCCAGATAGCACTCATTACAACTTCACCAGACCACTAAAGCCCATAAAGGCCAGAGACATTAAACCTGCGGTCACAAGAGCGATGGCGTTACCGCGAAACGGCGCGGGAATATCCGCCGCGGCCAGACGCTCGCGAATCGAGGCGAACAGGACCATAACAAAAGAGAAACCGACCGCCGCGGAAAAACCGTACAGCGCCGATTGCAGGAAATTATGCCCAAGGTTGATATTGAGCAGCGCCACGCCCAGCACCGCGCAGTTGGTGGTGATGAGAGGCAGGAAAATGCCCAGCAGGCGATACAGGGCAGGGCTGGTTTTCCGCACCACCATCTCGGTAAATTGCACCACAACCGCAATGACCAGAATAAAGGACAAGGTGCGCAGGTAGAGCATGTCGAGCGGGATCAGGATCCAGGTATCAATCAGCCATGCGCAAATGGAGGCCATCGTCATCACGAAGGTGGTCGCCAGCCCCATGCCCATTGCCGTCTCCAGCTTTTTGGAGACGCCCATAAACGGGCACAGGCCAAGGAACTTCACCAGTACGAAGTTATTAACCAGCACAGTTCCGACAAAGAGCAGTAAGTAATCGGTCATTATTTAGCCTGAAATAAAATAGCCGCCTATTATCGGATAAACGACAACAGGCCACAACAGGTTAACTGTAAGGTTATTACGGGTTGACAAAGGTCTTCTTAACGCGCGTCGAACGCTTGAAATAAGGGACCAGAAGCGCCGTCGCCAGTAGCGGAAACAGTAACTGGCGAACCGCCAGCGCGTCAGACACTGGCGAGAAAGCGAATGCTTTGACAGCCAGCAGCACGGAGACCAGCAGCCAGATAATGTAATGTTTTGGCACGTTTTTGCGGCGTTTGAAGAAGGCGATAGTCAGCCACAGCGTGTAGTACCACATCGCGATCGCGAAAACGAACGACACAAACCACGTTGCAATATTGAGCGCACTCTGGGACATCAGTGTCTGGATAGCATGAGGCGTAACCAGTGCGGTGGTGTATAGCAACAGCGCCAGCGAAGCGCTTAATAATGCCACCAGCAGCCATGCCAGCGGGGCGATTAACCAGCCCCCAATTCTCTCTCCAGGCAATGCGGTCATACGCTCTCCCATAGTCTGCGCGAAATGTTATACAGAAATTTGCAGGGCGGAGAGTATATAACATTTCACGCCGAAGGCTACTTTCTTATACAACGTAACGCCATACGGATTTAGGCACTTCCCCCACATTGAACAGACGACCGCCAGAGACCAGTTCGGCGCGACGATGGTCAGCAGCGCGGTACATATTGATGATGTCCTGATTATCCGACAGCGTGTAGTTCAGATGGTCAAACAGTTTTTCCAGGCTTTCAAGGGAATTGATCTTGCGAAATTTTAATAAATAGTCCTGAACTGTCATGTTAATAAGTTTCCATATAAAAGGGTAATACCCATAAAGGTAATGCGTTCGAATAATAAACGGATTAATAAAGACGTAAACTGTCCACTCGGGTAACGCGACGAAATTAGGAGTTTTCTTTGCGAAGATTCAGGCATCAGCAGATGCCTGGAAGAGAAGGGTAACCCCGTTCATTACGGCTGGCAATACGTTCCATGACGTAACGTGTCACGCTTTATGACGACACGGCTTACTTTTGTTGTGCGACAGTAACAGGCTCCGGCGGCTGGTAGTTATCGATATGGCTGGCGATGCCGAGCAATACGACTGAAACCCCAAGGACAATCCATCCCGCTAATTCAATGATTCGATTAATTATTGACGACATAATTTGTGTTTGTAATTTATCCATAAATACAGATTACAAATGTTACAGCGCCCTTTTCGCCAGAGCAAGCGCTTTGGGAACGATTCCCCGAACCCATATACACACTTTAATGCGAGGTAACAAAAAACGCTGTCGCAAGATGCTATTTTAACTCACAGGGCACATTATTAATCTGTGCGTTAAGCACAAGGCCAGTGATAAATAAGCGCACAGCGAGGGGGCAAACGATGAGT
The DNA here is from genome assembly GCF_019056635.1 of Enterobacter cloacae complex sp. ECL72. Classification (NCBI taxonomy): domain Bacteria; kingdom Pseudomonadati; phylum Pseudomonadota; class Gammaproteobacteria; order Enterobacterales; family Enterobacteriaceae; genus Enterobacter; species Enterobacter cloacae complex sp. ECL72. The sequence continues at coordinate 1,572,682 of NZ_CP077659.1, forward strand.
GAAAACATCCGCGTCGGTCTTATTGGCTACGGGTACGCAAGCAAAACCTTTCATGCACCGCTGGTTGCCGGCACGCCGGGAATGGAACTGGCGGCTATCACAAGCAGCGATGAGACTAAGGTCCGCGCCGACTGGCCAGCCGTGCCGGTGGTAACGGAGCCTAAGCATCTGTTTAACGATCCTAATATTGACCTTATTGTCATTCCTACTCCTAACGACACTCATTTCCCCCTGGCGAAAGCGGCGCTGGAGGCAGGGAAACATGTTGTTGTCGATAAGCCCTTCACCGTGACGTTGTCACAGGCGCGCGAGCTGGATGCGCTGGCGCGAAGTCTGGGTCGGTTATTATCGGTCTTTCACAATCGGCGCTGGGACAGCGATTTCCTGACGGTTAAGGCGCTGATAAACGAAGGTACGCTCGGCGAAATTGCCTTTTTTGAGTCGCATTTCGATCGTTATCGTCCGCAGGTGCGAGATCGCTGGCGCGAGCAGGCGGGACCGGGTAGCGGCATCTGGTATGACTTAGCGCCGCATCTTCTCGATCAGGCCGTTCATCTGTTTGGTTTGCCCGTGAGCATGACGGTCGATTTAGCGCAGCTCAGGCCGGGGGCGCAGACCACCGACTATTTCCATGCCATTTTGAGTTATCCGCAGCGGCGCATTGTGCTGCACGGGACAATGCTTGCGGCGGCGGAATCGGCCCGCTATATCATTCACGGGGCGCGCGGCAGCTATGTGAAGTTCGGCCTGGATCCGCAGGAAGAGCGCCTCAAAAATGGCGAACGCTTACCGCAGGAGGACTGGGGCTACGACATGCGCGACGGGGTGGTGACGCGTGCGGAGGGTGAGGTACTGGTTGAAGAGACGGTATTGACCCTGCCGGGGAACTATCCAGCGTATTACGCCGCCATTCGTGACGCGCTGAACGGTTCAGGTGAAAATCCGGTTCCCGCAAGCCAGGCAATCCAGATTATGGAGCTCATCGAGCTCGGGATCGAATCTGCCAAACATCGCGCAACGCTCTGTCTGGCATAAGTGCCAAACGCTTTCGTAGGCCGGGTAAGCGCAGCGCCACCCGGCAGTAAAGAGGACTACTGAGCAACTTTATCGCGCAGCGCCTGTTTCTCTTCAGGCGTCAGGAAGGCGATCTCCAGCCCGTTGATTTGCGCCTGACGGATCTGCTCGCGGCTCAGCCCGGCCTGTGGTGCGGCGATGTTGTATTCGTGAATAATATCCACGCCCTGAACCGCCGGATCGTCCGTGTTCAGCGAAGCCAGCACCCCGTGTTCGAGGAAGGTTTTCAGCGGGTGTTGCGCCAGCGACGCCACTGTACTGGTCTGAATATTGGAGGTCAGGCAGGATTCGATTCCAATACGTTGTTCGGCGAGGAAATCCATCAGCGCGCGATCTTCAATGGCTTTCACGCCATGACCTATACGTTCCGCACCCAGCTCACGAATGGCCTGCCAGATGCTTTCCGGCCCCGCGGCTTCCCCCGCATGAACGGTAATATGCCATCCTGCATCACGTGCGCGGTTGAAATGAGACAGGAACAGACTGCCCGGGAAGCCCAGCTCGTCACCGGCCAGGTCGATGGCGGTGATCTGGTCGCGATGCGCCAGTAATGCTTCCAGTTCCTGAAGACAGGCCGCTTCACCGAAGGTACGGCTCATAATGCCGATCAAACGCGCCTGAACGTCAAAGGTTTTGCAGCCTTCACGCACGCCTTCAATGACCGCTTCAACCACGCCCGCTACGGGGAGGTTGTGGGTCATCGCCATATAGCCTGGGGAGAAACGCAGTTCAACATAGTGCAGGCCGTTACGCGCGGCATCTTCGATGTTTTCAAAGGCGACACGGCGACAGGCATCGACCGAGGCCAGCATCTTCACGCCCCAGTCGAGCTTGCTCAGAAAACTCACCAGATCCGGTTCGTTCGACGTGACCTGAACATGCGGGATCAGGGTTTCAAGCGTTTCGGCAGGGAGGGTTAAATTGAACTGGCGACCAAGATCGAGAATGGTTTGGGCACGAATGTTTCCGTCGAGGTGGCGGTGAATATCAGTTAAAGGCAGGCGTGTATCAATCATGGTCGCACTCTTTGCTGGTTAAAGTGCGCCATATTATAAAAACAAAACGGGGTAAAAAGCTATTTGCGCAAGGGAATATTCCGTTGCGCAAATGATTTACAGCAGAGTGTTGATGCCGGCGATAAGGCGTTGAACGCCCTGTTCAAGCTTACTACGCGGACAGCCAGCGTTCAGACGCACATAGCCTTTACCTTCATCCCCATAGGTATATCCCGGCATGATGGCCACTTTTTGCTGATCAATCAGCACGTTTTGCAGCGTATTGTCATCAATGCCAAGCGGGCTGAGATCGATCCATGCCAGATAGGTGGCCTCGGGCGGTTGCCAGTTGAGTGTCGGAAATGCAGTATTCAGTTCGTCAGCAATGTAGCGCAGGTTTTCTTCGAGATAGGTCCGCAGCGCGTCCAGCCAGGGTTCTCCCTGTCGGTAGGCAGCAATGTGCGCGGTCAGCGCCAGCACGGAAGGGGAAGAGAGTCCGTCCCGACCTTTTAATGCATTCAGATAGGCGCTACGGCTGGCGTCATCGGCGATAAGCCCCCAGGCACCCGTCAGCGCCGGAATGTTGAAGCTTTTGGAACCCGAGGTCAGCAGCGCCCATTTACCGCGCGCAACCTCATTCCACGGGGTATGACGATGCGTGCCCCATACCATGTCCATATGAATTTCGTCGCTGATCACCGCTACGTCATAACGTTCACACAGGGCCGCTATTGTGGTCAGCTCTTCCCGCGTCCAGACTTTGCCGGTCGGGTTTTGCGGGCTACACAGCAGCAGCACCTTGTTTTCCGGTTTTGACAGCGCCGCTTCCAGCCCGGCCATATTGCCCTCCCAGCCATGCGCTGTTTTCTGCATCGGCACGGAAACAACGGTACGCCGGTTGCCTTCGATGGCTTTATAAAAGGCATCGTAAGCCGGGGTATGGACCACCACGCCGTCGCCAGGCGAGGACCAGAGGCGGATCAGCTCCGAGACCATATAAATGACCGACGGCCCATACACCACGGTTTCGGTATCAATCTGACTGTTAAAGCGTTGCCGGAACCAGTGCGCCACGGCGGCCAGAAATTCGTCATTTTTCCAGCGACTGTAGCCAAACACCCCGTGGTTTATTCGCTGGTGCAGCGCATCGGTAATGCAGGGGGCGGTGGCGAAATCCATATCAGAGATGGTGAAGGGCAGCAGGTCGGCAGCGCCAAAACGGTCAGCGACATAATCCCACTGGGTACACCAGGTGCCGTGTCGATCCACGACGGTTGAAAAATCAAACATGACGGTGCTCCGTAAAGTAAAACCCCCTCATGACGAGGGGGGCGAGGCATCAGGCTTCGACGGTTCGCATCAGGGTTGCCAGCTCATCCTTCACTGACTGTACCTGCGGGCCAATGACGACCTGCAAATTGTGTTGATTTAACTGTACCACGCCGATAGCCCGGTTAGCTTTAAGTGCGTTGGTATCCACTTTGGACATGTCCGCCACCGACAAACGCAGGCGGGTGATGCAGTTATCCAGAGAGGTAATGTTATCCGCACCGCCCAGCGCCGCCAGAATAGCCGGCGTGTTATATCCGGATTTCCCAACGGTACCAGCTACCGCCTGTTCAACGCTGGTGGCCGTATCGGTATCGCGGCCAGGCGTTTTCAGGTTAAAGCGGGTGATGGCGAAGCGGAAGATCCCGTAGTAAACCGCGAACCAGATGGCGGCCACAACCGGCACCAGATACCACTTGGTGGACAGACCGTGCAGGATACCGAAGACCACGAAGTCAATCACGTTACCGTCGGTGTTACCGATGGTCACACCGAGCACAGCCATCACGGTAAAGCCCAGGCCCGTCAGTACGGCGTGGATGAGGTACAGTACCGGCGCTACGAACAGGAACAGGAACTCGATAGGTTCTGTCGTACCGCCCACCACGCAGGCAATAACGCCGGAGATCAGCAGACCTTTAATTTTATGACGATTTTCCGGACGGGCACAGTGGTACATCGCCAGCGCTGCGCCCGGCAGGCCGCCGAGGAAGGCAGGCATTTTACCCTGAGAGAGGAAACGCGTCGCACTTTCAGAGAAGCCGTGAGTGGTCGGGCAGCTCAGCTGGGCCTGGAAGATGGTCAGCGCACCGCTAACGGAATGACCGCAAACGTCCATGGTACCGCCAGCTTCGGTAAAGCGGATTAGGGCAACCAGGATATGCTGTAAACCAAATGGCAGCAGCAGACGTTCACCCGTACCGAAAATCATCGGGCCGAAATCACCCGCGCCGTTGATAATGCGGCCGATACCGGTGATCCCCATGGCAAAAATCGGCCAAATCAGAGGGATGATCAGACCAAACAGACCCATCACAACCAGCGTAATGATTGGCACAAAGCGGGTCCCGCCGAAGAAGGCCAGCGCATCGGGCAGGCGGATGTTGTGGAAGCGCTCGTGCAGCATCCAGATAATCACCCCCGCGATCACGGCTCCAAGGATCCCGGTATCGATGGACTGAATACCAATCACGCTCTGAATGTTATTGGCTTTCAGTACCGCCGCGTCGGTCGTGGGCAGGATCCCTTTGGCAGTCAGACAGAAGTTAACCGCAAGGTTCATGACCGCATAGCCAACGAAGCCCGCAAACGCCGCCACGCCTTTATTTTCGCGCGCCAGACCCAGAGGAATGGCGATACAGAACATTACCGGCAGGAAGCTAAAGGCAAAAGAGCCGACCTTGCTCATCCAGATGAAGATCGCCTGAAGTACCGGATTTCCGAGGAAAGGGATCAGGGTAATGACGTCGTGGCTGCTTAACGAGCTGCCGATCCCCAGCATGATCCCGCAAAAAGAGAGAAGCGCCACGGGCAGCATAAAGGTTTTACCCAGTTGCTGGAAAAACTCCCACAGCGATATTTTTTGTGCTGCTTTCGTCGTCATAAAACGACTCCTTAAATGGTAGAAAGAGATTTAACGACCTCGATGGGGCGAGAAGATAAAACGTTTTATCAAACTTTAGTGCGCGCTAAATCACATTCTCAGGCTTTTACTGGTAGTATAAAGATAACGTATTGATAAAACGTTTTAGCGATCTCATTATCAAGGAGTCACGCCACCACATGGCTGTAGCGAAAAAGATCACCATCAACGATGTCGCGCTGGCGGCGGGGGTTTCCGTCAGCACCGTTTCGCTGGTATTGAGCGGGAAGGGGCGCATCTCTCCTGCAACGGGTCAGCGCGTCAACGAGGCCGTTGAGCAGTTAGGCTTTGTGCGTAATCGCCAGGCGTCGGCGCTGCGCGGTGGGCAAAGCGGGGTGATAGGGCTGATCGTTCGCGACCTCACGTCGCCGTTTTATGCAGAACTGACCGCCGGGCTTACCGAGTCGCTTGAAGCGCAGGGGCGAATGGTTTTCCTGCTCCACGGTGGGCGCGAACCGGAGCAGCTGCTCTCCAGGCTGGATATGCTGCTGACGCAAGGGGTGGATGGGGTGATCGTGGCCGGCGCGTCCGGCGTGGGCAGTGAAGTGTGTGAGCGCGCGGCGCAGAAAGGCGTACCGCTGGTGTTTGCCTCGCGCGCCAGCTATCTCGACGAAGCCGATACCCTTCGGCCAGATAACATGCAGGCCGCGCAAATGCTGACCGAGCATCTTATTCATCGCGGCCATCAGCGCATCGCCTGGCTCGGCGGTAAAAGCTCGTCCCTGACGCGTGCCGAGCGGGTGGGCGGTTACTGCTCCACGCTCATCAAATACGGCCTGCCGTTTCACAGCGAATGGGTGGTGGAGTGTGAATCCAGCCAGAAAAAAGCCGCGGAAGCCATCGGCACGCTGCTTCGCAACAGCCCGACGATCAGCGCGGTGATTTGCTATAACGACGTCATTGCGATGGGGGCGTGGTTCGGTTTGATCCGCGCCGGACGCCAGAGCGGTGAGGGCGGGGTAGAAACGTTCTTCGGCCATCAGGTGGCGCTGGGGGCGTTTGCGGATGTCGGTGAAAATGCATTAGACGATCTCCCCATCGTCTGGGCGACGACGCCGGCTCGTGAGATGGGGTACACCCTGGCAGACAGGATCATGCAGCGCATTGAAAATACGGACGTGCAGGCCGGGCATCAGATTGTGGCTGCGCGGTTAGTGACGGTGAAGTAAACGCTTTGCTTGCACGGGCCTGCAACGGCTCAGGATCGGAGGCCGGGTAAGCGTCAGCGCCACCCGGCAATAAAAAACCCCTCATGCGAGGGGTTTTTCGTTTACTGCTGCGGTACTGCCGGCGGCGCTGCCGGTTCAGCCGGTGCCGGAATGCCCAGCGTCGGCATACCAAACATACCGACAAACTCTTCCAGCGGCATTTTGTCGCCGTTGAGCGTCACCTGGCCATTAGCATATTGCAGGCTGGTGGAAATGGTGTTGTCTTCCACCTTCGTGATGCGGAACATCTGGCCCATCGCCGCCAGGCCTTTCACCTGTTGGTTTGCCAGTTTCCCTGCATCTTCTTCACCATACCCTTCAAGTTTCGCAATCTGCGTCATGAACTCGGTCGCCATATCCATCGGGATGGTCAGCTTGCTGTCGAGCGATTTCACGCTGCGGTCAACTTCCTGCGCCAGGGTCTGCGGTTCGCCGGTCGCAGCGGCCGGATCCTTCAGGAACAGCGACAGGTTGAAGTTGGTTTCGCCTTTGCCGTTTTTCCAGCTCAGTGGCGCAACGGTAATCACCGGCTCGCCCTTCAGCAGGATCGGCAGGTTATTAAACAGCACCGTCATCGCCTGCTGCTGGTACGCCTGCGGGTTCTGTTGCAGGGCGGCATCGGTCAGCAGAGCCTGGCTCTCTTTACTGTATTTCTGACTGAATTCATGCCACGCCTGGCCGTCAATGTTGCCGATTTTCAGAGACAGCTTACCGGTACCCAGATCCTGATTCTGTACTTTCAGGCTTTTCAGGCTGTAATCCAGCTGGGTGTTGATGCTTTTACCGTCTTTGGAGACGTCAGACTTACCGTCCAGATCCATGCCTTCCAGCACCGCCATCTCTTTGCCTTCGATCGCAATGGCGATCTTATCGAGGCTCAGTTTCTGGTCGCCGATACGCTCATCAAAATCGGTCATACGGCTATTGCCGCTGGCTTTAAGGTTGTTGAAAGTAAGCTGAACCTTCTGGTTATATTCATTGACTGAATTCACCAGGCCGCTGGCGGCATCGCCGGTCAGGGAGACATTCTTGCCGTCGCGATCGGCATCAAGCTGGAAATTACCGCCGCTGAAGGCGACTTTGTCAGTGCCTTGTTCGTAATTCAGGGCTTTCAGGTCGATGTCGGAATGCGTATCACCGGCATAGCTGATGCGGGTATTGATCTCAAACGGCGACTCATTTTTCGCCATATCGAAAATCGGCTTCGTCACCTCGTTATTCACCAGTACGGTTCTGGCGGATGCCATGGAGGGGATCAGGTTAAACTTTTTCAACTGCGCCAGCGGGAACGGACCGTGGCTGACCACTTCATCCAGCACCACGCTCTGGCCCGGTTTCAGCCAGGCGTTCTGATTACCCGCAACCGGCTTCACCACCACCTGCATATGGCTGGTAAACACGCCACGCTGGTAGTTCTGGTACCTCAGCTCCAGACCTGCTTCAGGCGCGCTGCGCTTAATCTCGCTGTTTGCCTGCGTCATCATCTCTGCCAGACGGCTTTCCAGCTGTTTCCCGGTATACCAGGAAGCACCCGTCCAGATCACGCCTAAAGCAACAATCACTCCTACCGCTACGACCGATTTTTTCATTGCGATTATCCCTAAAATGAAACCAGGCGGTTAAAACCGCCTGGTGTTACAACGCCTGTTACTAGCTTAGCAAGAGTTGTTAAAAAATTCAGTAAGTCCCTAAAGCTTATTAAAAACACGCGCCAGGCGACCGGTGCCGCTCACCTGGACAGGCGACTCGTTGGCCGCGACAAAGGCGGATTCACCCGGTTTAAGCACCAGACGCTCGCTATCTTTATGCAACGTCGCTTCGCCTTCTACACAGAACAGGATCGCTGCGCTCTCCTGTGCAATGGCGGTTTCGTCTGCGCTGAGGTCGTGCAGCGAGAAGGCAAAATCGTCAACCGGAATCGGGAAGTCCAGCTCTGCGCCGTTTTTCACCGGCTGCGTAAGCAGCTCCGCAGCAGGTTTCGCCACGAACTTCACGTTGGCAACCAGCTCAGGGATGTCGATGTATTTTGGCGTCAGGCCCGCGCGCAGTACGTTATCGGAGTTAGCCATCACCTCCAGCGCCACGCCGTTCAGGTAGGCGTGCGGGGTTTCAGCGAACAGGAACATCGCTTCGCCCGGGTTGAGCTTCACCACGTTCAGCAGCAGCGGAGAGAAGAGACCGCTGTCGTCCGGATAAAACGTGGAAATTACGCGAATGGTGTCCCATGGCTCACCTTGCTGGCTGTTCAGCGCGGCTTTCAGCACCGCCAGCGCGTGGGATTTTTCCTCGCCCTGCATATTCAGCAGGCTGGCAAACAGCTCGCTCAAGGCTTCTGCGTTCGGGTTTTCCAGGAAATGGGCGATCGCGTTGTGAGCCCCGGCGACCGGTTGCAGCAGGGAGATGATCTCGGAAAACTCGCGGAAGGCATTCATCGCCAGGAAAGGGGTAAGGGCGAAAACCAGTTCCGGCTTGTGGTTAGGATCTTTGTAGTTACGCTCTGCGGCGTCTAACGGAATACCGGCGGCATTTTCTTTGGCAAAGCCCAGCTCAGAGGCTTTTTTGTTCGGGTGAACCTGAATGGAGAGCGGCTGGTCGGCGCACAATACCTTGAACAGAAACGGCAGCTCACCAAAACGATTCGCCACTTTATCGCCGAGCAGTGCGGCTTTGTCGGCGTCGATGACGTCACGCAGGCTGCGAACCTGGCCGCTGGCATCTTCAATTTTTGAGCTGCTCTTCGGATGCGCGCCCATCCACAGCTCTGCCATCGGCAGGTTGTCCGGGTTGGCGATACCGTAGAGATCCGTTAACGCAGTTTTACTTCCCCAGGCGTAGTTTTGCACTGAGTTGATGAGTTTTTGCATTATCAAGCCCTGATTCATATGTGGAATTAACTCCGCGTATTAAAGCAATAAACCGAATGGAAGTAACCTGCGGATGTAAAAAGTCGTACTAGTCTCAGTTTTTGTTAAAAAATTGTGTAGGATAAGCTGACTCGCTTTTAAGCCGGGCAGCGGAACATCTGCCCTGAATAAACAGACCGAAGCAGTAAGTGAGAGAACAATGTCGAATAAACCCTTCCATTATCAGGATCCTTTCCCCCTCAGTCAGGATCAGACCGAGTATTACCTGTTAACCCGCGATTACGTTTCTGTCTCTGAGTTTGAAGGGCAGGAGATCCTCAAAGTTGACCCGCAGGCGCTGACGTTGCTGGCGCAGCAAGCCTTCCATGATGCTTCCTTTATGCTCCGTCCGGCGCATCAGCAGCAGGTTGCTGATATCCTGAGCGACCCGGAAGCCAGTGAGAACGATAAGTACGTTGCCCTGCAATTCCTGCGTAACTCTGATATCGCGGCGAAAGGCATTCTGCCGACCTGCCAGGACACCGGCACGGCGATTATCACCGGTAAAAAAGGCCAGCGCGTCTGGACCGGCGGCGGTGACGAAGCGGCGCTGGCGCGCGGCGTTTACAATACCTACACCGAAGACAACCTGCGCTATTCGCAAAACGCGGCGCTGGATATGTACAAAGAGGTGAACACCGGCACCAACCTGCCTGCGCAGATTGACCTCTACAGCGTCGACGGTGACGAGTACAAATTCCTCTGCATCGCCAAAGGCGGCGGTTCAGCCAACAAAACCTATCTTTACCAGGAAACCAAAGCGCTGCTTACCCCGGGCAAGCTGAAGAATTATCTGGTCGAGAAGATGCGCACCCTCGGCACCGCGGCCTGCCCGCCGTACCATATCGCGTTTGTGATTGGCGGTACGTCTGCCGAAAGCACCCTGAAAACCGTTAAGCTGGCCTCAACCAAATACTACGATGGCCTGCCAACGGAAGGTAACGAACATGGTCAGGCGTTCCGGGACGTGCAGCTTGAGCAGGAACTGCTGGCCGAAGCGCAGAATCTGGGCCTGGGCGCGCAGTTTGGCGGCAAATACTTCGCGCATGACATTCGCGTGATCCGCCTGCCGCGCCACGGTGCTTCCTGTCCGGTGGGCATGGGCGTCTCATGCTCGGCGGATCGCAACATCAAGGCGAAGATCAACCGCGACGGCATCTGGATCGAGAAGCTGGAGAACAACCCGGGCAAATATATTCCTGAAGAACTGCGTAAAGCGGGCGAGGGGGAAGCGGTTCGCGTGGACCTGAATCGTCCGATGAAAGAGATCCTCGCGCAGCTTTCGCAGTATCCGGTTTCAACGCGCCTTTCCCTGAACGGGACGATTATCGTGGGCCGCGACATCGCCCATGCGAAGCTGAAAGAGCGCCTGGACAACGGCGAAGGGCTGCCGCAGTACATTAAAGATCACCCGATCTACTACGCAGGCCCGGCAAAAACGCCTGATGGATATGCTTCCGGCTCGTTAGGCCCAACCACGGCGGGCCGTATGGACTCCTACGTCGACCAGTTGCAGGCCAACGGCGGCAGCATGATCATGCTGGCGAAAGGCAACCGCAGCCAGCAGGTGACGGACGCGTGCCATAAGCACGGCGGCTTTTACCTCGGCAGTATAGGTGGCCCGGCGGCGGTGCTGGCGCAGGGAAGTATCAAGAGCCTGGAGTGCGTGGAGTACCCGGAACTGGGTATGGAAGCGATCTGGAAAATTGAAGTGGAAGACTTTCCGGCGTTCATCCTCGTGGATGACAAAGGTAACGACTTCTTCAAACAGATCCAGTCTTCCCAGTGTTCGGCGTGTGTGAAGTAATTCTGTAAATTGCCGGGTGGCGCTGACGCTTACCCGGCCTGCATTCTCGTAGGTCGGGTAAGGCGCAGCCGCCACCCGACATCAAAAAGAGCGCACAAAGCGCCATAACGTTTCTCAGAAGTCATCAATACTTATCTCTTAAGCATGTGAGCAATCCCATCTTTGTTATCAAGGAGTAAGTAATGACAATGCATCGCCGCGAGAAAGACTCCATGGGCGCCATCGACGTCCCGGCCGACAAGCTATGGGGCGCACAAACCCAGCGTTCGCTGGAGCATTTCCGCATTTCGACAGAGAAAATGCCCGTCTCGCTAATCCAGGCGCTGGCGTTGACCAAACGCGCTGCCGCCAAAGTCAATCAGGATCTGGGCCTGCTGGATGCCGATAAAGCCACCGCCATCATCAATGCCGCCGACGAAGTGCTGGCGGGCAAACATCCCGACGAATTCCCCCTTGCCATCTGGCAGACCGGCTCAGGCACCCAGAGCAACATGAACATGAACGAGGTGCTGGCGAACCGCGCAAGCGAGCTTCTTGGCGGCGTGCGCGGCATGGAGCGCAAGGTCCACCCGAACGATGACGTGAACAAAAGCCAGAGTTCCAACGACGTGTTCCCGACGGCCATGCACGTGGCGGCCGTCATCGCAATCCGCGAGCAGCTTATCCCGCAGCTCAACGTGCTTAAATCTACGCTTAACGAGAAAGCGCAGGCCTTCCGTGACATCGTTAAAATTGGTCGTACGCACCTTCAGGACGCCACGCCGCTGACGCTCGGCCAGGAGATCTCCGGCTGGGTGGCAATGCTGGAGCACAATCTTAAGCATATCGACAACAGCCTGCCGCATCTGGCGGAGCTGGCGCTCGGCGGGACGGCGGTGGGCACTGGCTTAAACACCCATCCCGAGTACGCGGTGCGCGTGGCCGAAGAGCTGGCGAAGATCACCGGGCAGCCGTTTGTTACCGCTCCGAATAAATTCGAAGCGCTGGCGACCTGTGATGCGCTGGTGCATACCCATGGCGCGCTGAAAGGGCTGGCGGCCTCGCTGATGAAAATTGCCAACGACGTGCGCTGGCTGGCCTCCGGCCCGCGCTGCGGCATCGGCGAAATCAGCATTCCGGAAAACGAGCCGGGCAGCTCCATTATGCCGGGTAAAGTGAACCCGACCCAGTGCGAAGCCATGACCATGCTGTGCTGTCAGGTGATGGGTAATGACGTGGCGGTTAACATGGGCGGCGCGTCGGGTAACTTCGAGCTTAACGTCTATCGTCCGATGGTGATCCACAACGTACTGCAATCGATTCGTCTGCTGGCCGATGGCATGGAGAGCTTTAACGAGCACTGCGCGGTGGGCATTGAGCCTAATCGCGAGCGAATCAGCCAGCTGCTGAATGAGTCTCTGATGCTGGTAACGGCGCTGAACACCCATATTGGTTATGACAAAGCGGCCGAAATCGCTAAAAAAGCGCACAAAGAGGGGCTTACCCTGAAAGCCTCTGCGCTGGCGCTGGGCTACCTGACGGACGCCGAGTTTGATGCCTGGGTCCGCCCGGAAGCGATGGTGGGCAGCCTCAGATAATCACTGCGCCACATACAGGTGCAGCCGCGGAATAATCAGCTGTAGCGGCTGCGCCTGGGGTTTATAGCGATGCTGAACGTTTTCAGCATCGTAATCCAGCAGTTCCCCGATATCCGGCACCACCGCACCCTGATCGGCATCGTAGAGCGCAATCAGCGGCGTCGGGCAGGCGTATTGCACCTGCTTTTGTTGTCCGGCGTACCAGACGCGGGCGATAGGCTGTACCTTCACCGGACGCTTTATTTTAAGACGGGTATCAGCTGGCAGGGAGGCAATGCTGTGGTACTCCTGCTCCAGCCGTTCAATCCACTGTTCCCGCGACCACGGGGCGACCGTTCGCGGCGATTTCAGGCTTTTCTCCAGATGAGCCAGGATCTCATCGCGCGTGAAATTTTTAATGATGTGCTTGTTGGCCCAGCCGAAGCGCAGCGTGGCGGGGTGGCGCAGTACCGTCAGCGTGCGGTAAGCATTCAGGGTGATCAGCCCCGGAAGCTGGCGATGCACCCATTCAAAACGGGCAGCCGGCGCCAGCCCGGACTCAACGGTTACAATCATCTCAAAGGCGGCTTTCAGCGTATTGATATGCGTAATCTGCGCCTCAATTCCTTCACGCGTTGCGGCATCCGTTTGCAGGCAGATGACGCCGGGCAGACGAACGGCGGCCTTACTGCTGCGATTTTCGGACTGCTGCTGGATGAAAAGGCGACGAAAGTGCTGCAACGTCATTTCCAGCGCCGCCTTGCCAATATGCTGCGTCACCTCAATGGTGTTCAGCGGGTCGTGCTCCGCGCCTTTCGCCACCTCGGGCAGGGAAAAGACGCGGGCGGCCAGCAGGCGGCAGTCATGAAGTTGCCCCGTGAGGGTCAGTAACGCCTGCTCTATTTCCCGAAATGTGGTGTTAAGCCTTTCGATGAGATCGTAAGTTGCCATGGCAGCCCTTAATTAGTTACAACATACTACTGATATAGCATAACACGCCGGGTCAGGCCAGCGTGCGGTTTAGGTCAGGCAGGTACGGGAAGGGGAAGATTGTGATAGATCGGCCAGCTAAAGACGAACCGGGCTCCACCCAGCTCGCTCGCTTCGCAGCGAACCGAACCGCCCATCGCCTGGGCAATAGAACGGACAATAGCCAGCCCCAGACCACAGCCGCCGGTAGCCCGGTCGCGGCTGGGATCGAGGCGCACAAACGGCTCAAAAACTTTTTCACGCTCCGCCGGCTCAATGCCGGGGCCATCGTCTTCCACACACAGAATCGCCTGGCTTCCCTGCAAATCTAAACCTATGCGCAGCGTCGTTTCGCTGTAGCGCATGGCGTTGTTCATCAGATTATCCAGCACGCGTTCCATCAGGCGCATGTCCAGTGCGCCGTACGCGCCGGGGGTAATGGCTGTCAGCAGTTTTCGCTGAGGGTTAACGCTCTGCACATCGTTAATATGCGTCTGTAGCCAGACGGGGAGATCCGGTGTACTGAGGTGCAACTCCGTCTGAGGCCGATCGAGGCGGGCATAGGTCAGCAGCTCTTCAATCAGCGCTTCAAGCTGGCCAATATCCCGATTGAGCGCCTGCGATTCCGCCCCGGTGAGGTTCTCGCTCATTTCCAGGCGATAACGCAGGCGTACCAGCGGAGTGCGCAGTTCATGCGCAATACCATCGATCAGCTGCTTCTTGCTGGCAATCAGGGCGTTGATGTTATCGGCCATCTGGTTGAAGGCAATACCGAGCCGGTCAAAACTGGAACCGCTGTCGAAATGTATGCGTTCAGTTAAATGACCCTCCCCAAAACGCTGTGCGGCGGATTCCAGTTTCAGCATGTCCTGCCAGTGCGGTCGCATCCAGATGAACACAGGTAAAGCGAGCGAAATGGCAATAAAGCCCAGCAGAGCGAGATCCAGCAGGCGCATCTGGTGCAGGTAATAGAGATAGGGCACTGGCCCGACGGCCAGAACATAATGGCTGCGCGGAATACGCTGAATGAAGGTATATTTCTCGTCCAGTGCGACGATGTCTCCGTCGCGCAGACGCTGCATCGCAGGCGGCGCTAAGTCAAAATCCTTCATGGGTTCGATACGCAAATCAAACGACAGATTCAGATCCAGCTCTTTTAACGTGCGCGCCCAGTCATGAGGAGGAATTTCTCGCAGCTCGCTACGCATCAGATAGAGCGAGCTTTTCATCAGATCGTCCAGGGATTGCCTGCCCGCGCGCTCTGCGGTGAATTTGTAGACCAGCCCGACCAGCATGGTCATCACCAGAAAGCAGACAAACAGCAGGAGATAAAACTGCACAAACAGCTTTTTCATTGGATAGCACCGCTAAATCAATCAATTAAGAACCTGGCTTTACTTCGTCAGCCCTGCGTGGACATGCATATCACCACAGGAGCGAAGAAGGTTGATGATACACTTTCTTCGGAAACAGAGGGAGCAAAGTGAACAGCACGATTATGCGGAATAGTTAAATTTAAAGGGCAATGTCGTAAAAAAGCCTGCATTTTGCAGGCATTAATAATGATGGATTGTAATTTTTCTCATTCTGAGTGAAATAAATGCTGTGTTGTTAACCGGACTAGTGACAGAAAATATTATAAATATTGTTTGGCAGCATCAGATATTTCCTGAGAGGTAAGTTCCCTGTCTGAAGCAACATAGATAGAATTATGATCTCCCGTCAACGACGGAAAGCTTGCAGTCATGATCTGAAGATTAATTTCTTCACCATCCGGATATGTCTGGCGTACAGACGTTATGCCCTTAAGCACGATAATGACTTTGCTGGGGTTGGCATTAAAAAAATGATCACCTTTTTCATATATCACTCTATATCTCTTTGTGATTGTGCAAGGTAAGAATGTTCCAGAAGCGTGGCTCCTTTCTATTTTTTGCTCTCTTTGGAAAATAAAAGCAAGCAATATCCTGCCTTAACGTGTATGGTGGCAATCCTTTTCATTCAGGAGCAGCCTATGTCGGGACGTAAAAACTCGCAACTTCGTCGCAATTATTTAGTCAAATGTTCATGTCCAAACTGCGCTAAAGAGTCAGAGCACAGTTTCACTCGCATACAAAAGGGGGCCCAACTTGTCTGTCCCTACTGTAGCGCTTTGTTTAAATCCTCTCAGCGTCTCTGAAGAAATACTCATACAAGAAGTGGAAGAGACGATGTTTTTCGCGGCCGCCTGACCTCAATAACACTTTACTGATTTATAAGCAGTTAGCATCGGATTGTAGACTGCTTGTGCAGTCCACGAGCCAGAAGCAACATCATCGTCAACGCGGCTGTGTGCTGATATTATTTATCGCAAAGCGTTACATTCGCAGCAGCAGGGCCTTTATCGCCGCTTACGATGATAAATTCGACTTTCTGACCTTCAAAAAGTGTTTTGAAGTTCTCTCCCTGAAGGGCAGAGAAATGCACGAAAACATCTTTGCTGCCATCTACAGGGGAGATAAAACCAAAGCCTTTATCTTCCTTAAACCACTTAACCAGACCTAAAATTTTTGATGACATAAAGACTCCATTTGAACATTTCCGAAGTGATATAAAAGCTAATAAACATATAATGCTAAGGTGTGGACTCAAAAGGAGGGGATATCAGCGATAGCGCCTGGTTATGAGAATTGTCATGCAACTTGTCCAACTATTATTGGATCGGACTAACGAGACCATTAATGCACGGGCAGGGTTAATTAGCAATTTTTATTTTAGCCTTCCGGATGGCTTGCTTAAAATTGCACAATAAAAATTAATTTGGTACAAGAAGCCAGAGTTGCCAGGCGTGACTACAGCCCAAATGTCCCCACAGGAGCATTTGGGCTGTAGTCACGGAGATTTATCCGGACAAAGGCGGTGCAGCAGAAATATTAATTATCTTGATCTCAATATTTCCGATTTTCGCTAATGTCTGGATTTACCTGTGCTGACAATCAGTGGGTTGGTGGCAAACCCATGCGGGCATTTCCGCGCGTTGCAATGCACCGCGTAAGTGCATATCTCCTCGTGCTGGTTTCGATTGTATGGGCAGGCCATCTTGTTTTTAATTTCACTCCACAACATTTCGTTGTAAGGTGATATGTTGTATATCGATATAGGCTTGAAAACACCATTTATGAAGACGCCATTTTTTGTCGGATATATCCTGTCACCGGGGTACAAATAGACATCGCTTTCATACCAAATGATGAGTTTCAAGAACTTGAGTCCCAAGATGCTTGAATAAACGATTCCCGTGTTAGGACAAATTACCGAGCTAATGACTCTCCATGACATTGCTATACCTCTTTCATTAAATAATTGAGAGAGTATAAGGTTTAGCATGAGAATTAGATTTCTGCAAACACGTAAGCTATTGAAAAAGATCGATATTATTTATATGTTCGCCATTATCCCCTTTGTTTTCATAAGGATAAGATAATGATTAAGTCAATTGTAAAGATCATTTTTAGCCTAATGTGCATTTAAGTGACGGATTTTTGATCGATGATGGTGCCTGCTCTGCTGAATATATATTGTACTATAGCAATCAAATACATTAGCGCTACTTTTGTTTACGCGAAAAATGCACATCGAAATAGAACTGGAGAGAGGAATCAGACCAGAGGATATGTCATAACTGACGATGCATATAATCGATAACTTTCGACGAATATCGATAACAATTCCGATGCATCGTCAGTTATTTTTCGAATATTCCTGTTTGCTCCTTTTTCAGGTTTCCCAGGCGTGCGGTGCAAACAGATAGCCCTTGTTGCGTACGGTTTTGATGCGGTAAGGTTCCGTGGCGTTATCCAACAGTTTTTTACGCAGTCGTGAAATCGCCACATCAACGCTACGATCCATTCCGTCGTAACTTACGCCGCGCAGATTTTTCAGTAATGCATCCCGGTCCATAATTTGTCCGGCATGGGTTGCCAGCTCCCACAGCAGGTCAAAATCTGCGGTTGAGAGCGCAATCAGCTCCCCGGAAAGCATAACCTGTCGGTTGACCGGGTCGATAGAAAGTGTGCCGAAACGCATCGCTTTATGCGGCGTTAAGGAGGGCGCAGGCGCTTCACGCTCAGCGCTGGCACGCTGACGCAGATGGAGGCGTAAACGGGCTAGCAGAACCGCCGGCGGCGTGGTTTTCAGGATGTAGTCGTTTGCGCCCATCTCAAGCGACAGAATATGATTCATATCGCTGTCGAGAGAGGTCAGCAGCACGATCGGGCCGTCCCATTTCGCGCGCAGATCCCGGCAGAGCGTCATACCATCTTTCCCGGGCAGCATGATGTCCAGCAACACCAGATCCGGATTTTCGCGGTTGACGACGTCTTCAGCGCGATCGCCACGAGGCTCGACAACCACTTCCATATCATGTTTACCCAGATAAGCGGCGATTAATTGCCCCACCTCGGGTTCATCTTCAACATAAACAATCTTATTCATACAACGTCTGTCATCGCGAAAAACGTCAACATACACCGCGCAACCTTAACCTTCCATTAATCTTTCAAAATTAGCCGGAGTTCCGTTATCCTGCACGGGAATGTTATTTGATTGTTAAGGGAAAAGAATGGGGCTGGTGATAAAAGCCGCGCTAGGTGCGCTGGTCGTGCTGCTGATTGCGGTGCTGGCTAAAACGAAGAACTACTATATTGCCGGGCTGATCCCGCTGTTTCCCACCTTTGCGTTAATCGCGCACTATATTGTGGCCTCTGAGCGGGGTATTGAGGCACTGCGCGCCACCATTGTGTTCGGGATGTGGTCGATCATCCCATATTTTATCTACCTGCTGTCGCTGTGGTACTTCACCGGTTTTATGCGTCTGCCCCTGGCGCTGGGCGGGGCGGTGGTCTGCTGGAGCCTCAGCGCCTGGGTGCTCATCTTCTTCTGGAGCCGCTTTCACTAGCGCAGGGGGCGGCCACCGTCCACGGCAAACGTTCGGCCCGTGACGTAACAGCTGGTCAGCAGATAATCGATCAGGTCGATCACCTCTTTCTCGCCGGGCGCAATTTTCATTAACGACTTGTTGAGCGCCTGCTGACGATACTCGGCATCATCGCCTTCGTTAAATAAAATCATCGCCGGAGCAATCGCGTTGACCTTTACCTCGGGCGCCAGCTTGCGTGCGAAAGAGCGGGTCATATTATCCAGCGCGGCTTTGCTGGCCGCATAGGCGATGTGTTTGTCGCTTCCTCGCTCCACCACGTAATCGGTGAAATGGATAATGTCTCCTGCGGCATGGCCGTGTCCGCGCAGCAAATCCTGTAGGGCATGGTTGAGCAGATAAGGCGCATTAACGTGGATCTGCATCATGCAGGCGAGCGTTTCGCTGAGTGAATGTCCTGCTTTTTCGGGAAGCCAGGTACTGGCGTTGTGAATAACCGCCCGCAGTCCGTGGGTGGTCGACTTCACTTTGTCCGCGAAGGCGAGAATACCTTCATCTGTGGAGAAATCCGCCTGAATGCAGACTGCTCCGGCATTTCGTAGCCCTTCAATGGAGGGATATTCCGTGCGGTAACTGACGATAACCGGATGGCGAAGATTGAGAAAGTGATGGGCGAGGGCGAGGCCAATGCGACGGCCTGCGCCAGTGATCAATATTGGGCGTTGCTGCGTGTGTCCCATCGTAATCTCCTTTTCAGTTCAACAATGGGACAGGCGGCGCTATCCCATTAACATCCACGTTGCCGGTACGGCAGCGACTAACAGCAAACCTATCAATGCCATTTCGCGGCGCTTAAGGGCATTATCAAGCTGATGTGTACGGCGAGCGTAGATAAACACCAGCAGGCCCGGCGCGTAGAGCACCACGGACAGCAGCAGATGCATCGGTCCGGAAGCATACAACAACCATAGACCGTAAATACAGGCGCCGACGCCTACCGCATAGTGTGCCGGGCGGGTCGCAATTTTTAACAGATATGCGCCCACTAAGAAATAGGGTACCAGAATCATCTCGGAGGCAATGGTCAGCAGCGTGTTATAGTCCGATCCTGTGAGCCAGATCAGCACCAGACAGACCTGCACGCTGATGTTGGTGAGCCACAGAGAGGCCGATGGTGCACTGTTTTTGTTCTGACGGGCAAACAGGCGCGGGAAAGCTTTGTGCGTGGCGGCCAGGAACGGGACTTCCGCTGCCATAATGGTCCAGCTCAGATAGGCGCCGCAAACGGAAACAATCAGACCCGCCGCGATAATCACGTCCCCCCAAGGGCCCAACATTTTCACCATCAGCCCGGCCATGGACGGGTTACGCATTTCCGCCAGTTCAGGGCGGGCCACCACGCCGAGCGACAACAGCGTCACCAGCAGATAAACGCCCAGCGCCGCCAGTACGGCCAACAGCGTGGCGCGTCCCACATCGCGCTTGTTACGCGCGCGGGCAGAGACCACGACGGCACCTTCAACGCCGATGAACACCCACAGGGTGATCAGCATGGTATTTTTCACCTGTTCCCAGACGGGGACGCCCAGCGCAATGCCGCTGAAATCGAGCGTAAAGACATCGAGACGGAAGGCGAGGAAGGCCAGCACGACGAACAGGCCAAGCGGCACCAGCTTGGCCAGCGTCGCCACCAGGTTAATGCTGGCTGCGGTCTGGACGCCACGCAAAATCAGCCAGTGAACTATCCACAGCAGGACCGAGGCGCCGACGATGGACTGCCAGGTATTGCCGTCGCCAAACAGGCGCAGTTCGGGCGTATCGGTAAAGAAGCTGAGCGCCGAGAAGACGATAACCAGATAGGAGACGTTGGCGATCACCGCGCACAGCCAGTAACCCCAGGCGGAGCAGAAGCCGATCAGCTCGCCGAAACCTTCCCGGGCGTAAGTGAATATTCCGCCGTCCAGATCCGGTCGGATACGGGTCAGCAGCAGCATGGCGAACGCCAGCAGCAAAATCCCGACACCGGTAATGCCCCAGCCAATCAGTAATGCGGCCGGGCTGGCGACGGCCGCCATGTTCTGCGGCAAACTGAATACGCCCGCGCCCAGCATTGAGCTCAATACAAGTGCAGTTAAAGCACTCAGGCCAAGTTTCTTTTCCATTGGCTTCCTGTTATGAAAAGTCCAAATCCAGAATAATTATTTCGCTAAGGCGCATAAAAATGGTGGATCACGCTAAGGCGCGGGATTTTACGGAGTGTGAAGGATGCATGCAATGACGTGTGGCAGAAATCAGAAAAAAAGTAACAAAAAAGGCGGCACTGCGCCGCCTTTATGACACCGTTTTGTTACTTGTACAGATCGGCGCTGATGGTCAGGTTGTTACCACGTTCCTGCCACTGGCGGGTGATGTGGTAATACTTCGCGCCTTTCTTCGCAGCACGCTTCGCCACCTGATAGGAGATTTCCGTCATGTTGCCATAGTTGCCCGTAAACTTGATGCTGTCGAACGGAACCATCTGCGCGGCAGTGGCTTTGTTCAGCTCTTCAATTTTCGTGCCGTCTGGTAACGTAACGGTATAACGACCGCCTTTGGTGGATTGGGTTTCAAAGAAACGACCCACTTCAGCGCTTGGTGCCGCCGAGGTTGCAACGCCCGGAATTTCCACTTTCTTCGCTTCTTCACCGCCTTTCGCTAACGCGGCACGTCCCGCATCTGAATCCGCTGGAATGGCATCCGGGCTTTGTACTACGCGTTTTTTCGCATCTTGCTTATAGATGAAGGCGGTGATGCGCTGGTTTCCGCCCTGGTTGGCATCAACCTGACGCACGATATAGAACGCGTAAGCGCCTTTTTCTCTCGCGGCTTTGGTGATGGCATCGTTAACTTCAGGCTGGCTGCGGTAGAAGCCCTGAACGGTCACGGTGTCATACGGTTCCAGCTGAACAGCCTGATCTTTCGGCAGTTCAACAATGCCGTTAATCACGCGGTTTTTCTGTTCATCTGCTTTTGGGGCATTCTCTTTGTACAGCGCAATCGTCACGCGCTGGTTGCCGCTGTTGCCCTGATCGGACTGGTCAACAACGTAAAACGAGGCAGCGCCGTTTTTATCGGCGGCTTTTGATGCGGCGGCGACGGCATCGCCAATAGAGTTATAGCGACCCACAATGACCGTATGGTCAAAAGGTTTTAACGCTGCCGCTTGCTCCGGCGTCAACTCTGTCGCGGCATTCGCAGACAGGGCGGTCGCGGAAAGAAGTGCGGACGCCAGGAGTGTGTTCTTAAGCTTCATAAAAATAATCCTTCGCCTTGCGCAAACCATGTACTGGTGTTGTTGTTAATTTGAGACGGTCCCGATTATGGCATTTAACACCCGTCGCTGTCTGCGGCATTTTTCACAGCCTGTGCTCACCAAAGGACCTGATTCGATAACATTTTGTGATATGTGGAAAAAACAGGCGTTTCACAAGCAAAACTGATTAAGCATATGACTTTTACAAGTTAATTTAATGTTAATGAGTTGTTCTTTTATGGCGCTATATCATGTTTTTACCGCTTCGCTTGCGCGATTTATCGGTCCTGAAGGCGAATTTAAGGTAAATATCTCTGTCAGTGACCCCGATCGCTTATTTTTCACAGATAAAGTAAGAAATAGTGTTTTCTGGCGGTAGATCACGGGCGCTATTTTCAGTAGGTTATAGAAAGTTTGTTACTGTTTTATTTTCCGGGGTTAATCATTCTCCGTCGATATCTCGATGGTGAAAATTGATACAAACCGTGGGCAATTATCGACAAACCATCATCAAAAACCGATGGAAGGGAAAACTATGCGTATTGGGGTACCAAAAGAACGGTTAGCCAATGAAACCCGCGTAGCGGCAACACCAAAAACGGTGGAGCAACTGCTTAAACTGGGTTTTACCGTCGCGATTGAAAGCGGCGCGGGCAAACTGGCGAGTTTCGATGACGAGGCCTTTACTCAGGCTGGCGCGGACGTAGTGGACGGTGCTGAGGTCTGGCAATCACCCATCATTCTGAAGGTCAACGCACCGGAAGAGAGTGAAATTGAACTGCTGAACGCGGGCACTACGCTTGTGAGCTTTGTCTGGCCAGCCCAAAACCCGGAGCTGATGGAGAAGCTGGCAGCACGCGGTGTCACCGTGATGGCGATGGACTCCGTGCCGCGTATTTCGCGCGCGCAGTCTCTGGATGCGCTGAGCTCCATGGCGAACATTGCCGGCTATCGCGCCATTGTCGAAGCTGCGCATGAGTTTGGTCGCTTCTTTACAGGTCAGATTACGGCGGCAGGTAAAGTACCACCCGCGAAGGTGATGGTGATTGGTGCCGGTGTGGCAGGTCTTGCCGCTATCGGGGCCGCAAACAGCCTGGGCGCTATTGTTCGCGCGTTTGATACCCGGCCGGAAGTGAAGGAGCAGGTGCAGAGTATGGGCGCCGAATTCCTTGAGCTGGACTTCAAGGAAGAAGCGGGCAGCGGTGATGGTTACGCGAAGGTCATGTCTGAAGCCTTTATTAAGGCGGAAATGGCGCTCTTTGCGGCGCAGGCAAAAGAGGTGGACATCATTGTCACCACCGCGCTTATTCCGGGTAAACCGGCGCCGAAGCTGATCACCCGTGAGATGGTGGATTCCATGCAGCCGGGCAGCGTTATTGTCGATCTGGCGGCGCAAAACGGCGGTAACTGTGAGTATACCGTGCCAAACCAGGTCACGACGACCGCGAACGGCGTGAAGGTGATCGGTTATACCGACCTGCCAGGGCGTCTGCCAACCCAGTCCTCTCAGCTGTACGGCACGAACCTCGTTAACCTGCTGAAGCTGCTCTGCAAAGAGAAAGACGGCAACATTACCGTTGATTTTGATGATGTGGTGGTGCGTGGCGTTACCGTGGTGCGTGAAGGGGAAATCACCTGGCCTGCACCGCCGATTCAGGTTTCCGCTCAACCTCAGGCTGCGCCGAAAGCGGCGCCAGAGCCCGCGGAGCCAGCAAAACCTGCGTCGCCGTGGCGCAAATACGCCATCATGGCGCTGGTTATTATCCTGTTTGGCTGGCTGGCGGATGTCGCGCCAAAAGAGTTCCTTGGCCACTTCACCGTCTTCGCGCTCTCCTGCGTGGTGGGTTACTACGTCGTGTGGAACGTTTCTCATGCGCTGCATACCCCGCTGATGTCGGTCACCAATGCCATCTCCGGGATTATCGTGGTCGGGGCATTGCTGCAAATTGGTCATGGCGGCTGGATCAGCTTCCTGAGCTTCATTGCGGTGCTGATCGCCAGTATCAATATTTTCGGTGGTTTCACCGTGACTCAGCGCATGCTGAAAATGTTTCGTAAAGGCTAAGGGGTAGCATATGTCTGGAGGATTAGTTACAGCCGCATACATTGTTGCTGCAATCCTGTTTATTTTCAGTCTGGCGGGGCTTTCCAAACACGAAACGTCTCAGCAGGGAAATAACTTTGGTATCGCCGGGATGGCGATTGCGCTGATTGCCACCATCTTTGGGCCGGACACCGGCAACGTGGCGTGGATCCTGGTGGCGATGATCATCGGCGGCGCGATTGGTATTCGTCTGGCGAAACGCGTTGAAATGACCGAGATGCCGGAGCTGGTTGCCATTCTGCACAGCTTCGTGGGTCTGGCGGCGGTGCTGGTGGGCTTCAACAGCTACCTGTACCACGAACCGGGCCTGGAGCCGATTCTGGTGAACATCCACCTGACCGAAGTGTTCCTCGGCATCTTCATCGGTGCGGTGACCTTCACCGGGTCGATTGTGGCGTTCGGCAAGCTGCGCGGGAAGATCTCTTCCAAACCGCTGATGCTGCCTAACCGCCACAAGCTGAACCTGGCGGCGCTGGTCGTTTCCTTTGTGCTGCTGGTGGTCTTCGTGCGTACCGAAAGCGTAGGCTTGCAGGTGCTGGCGTTACTGGTGATGACCATCATCGCGCTGGCCTTCGGCTGGCATCTGGTGGCGTCTATCGGCGGAGCAGATATGCCGGTGGTGGTTTCCATGCTGAACTCCTACTCCGGTTGGGCGGCGGCGGCGGCAGGCTTTATGCTGAGCAACGACCTGCTGATTGTCACCGGTGCGCTGGTCGGTTCTTCCGGTGCGATCCTGTCTTACATCATGTGTAAGGCGATGAACCGTTCGTTTATCAGCGTCATTGCGGGTGGCTTCGGTTCTGACGGCTCATCAACCGGTTCTGATGAGGAAGTGGGTGAACACCGTGAAATCAGCGCGGAAGAGACCGCAGAGATGCTGAAAAACTCGCATTCCGTCATCATCACCCCAGGCTATGGCATGGCGGTGGCGCAGGCGCAGTATCCGGTGGCGGAAATCACCGAGAAACTCCGCGCGCGCGGCATCAAGGTTCGCTTTGGTATTCACCCGGTGGCGGGGCGTCTGCCAGGCCACATGAACGTGCTGCTGGCGGAAGCGAAGGTGCCTTACGACATCGTGCTGGAAATGGACGAGATCAACGATGATTTCGCCGACACCGACACCGTGCTGGTGATTGGCGCCAACGACACCGTTAACCCGGCGGCACAGGACGACCCGCGTAGTCCGATTGCGGGTATGCCTGTTCTCGAAGTGTGGAAGGCGCTGAACGTCATTGTCTTCAAACGCTCTATGAACACCGGCTATGCTGGCGTGCAGAACCCGCTGTTCTTTAAAGATAACACCCACATGCTGTTTGGCGACGCCAAGGCCAGCGTGGATGCGATCCTGAAAGCGCTGTAATTGCGCTTCATCCTGACAAACCGCCCCCTGGGGCGGTTTTCTTATTTCTGCGGCCAGCTTTTCTCCTCTGTCTATACTTTACCCTTTGTGTAATACGAGGAGGTGTAATGCGATTTTTGTCCCGCTTCGACATCATCGAGCTGATGATGACGCCATCTTTCTGGATCGGCGTCGCCACGGTGGTTTTTGTGACTCTGCTGGTGTACTGGCTGCTGACGCGTCTGATCGCCTTCGTTAAGAAAGGGATCACTACCTGGGGCGACAAGCACCCCACCACCAACCGGATGCGTTTTATCCTGACGGATATGCTTAACCGCACCAGCCGCGTCCTGCTTTTTGTCGTGGCGCTGTTATTCAGCCTGCGTTTCGTCGACTTACCGGATCATCTCTTTGGTACCGTGAGCCACGCCTGGTTCCTGGTCTTCGCTATCCAGGTCGCGCTGTGGATGGATCAGGGGGTGGTGTCGTGGCTTCGTCACGTCATGCTGGCGCCGGGAAGCCATAAAAACCCGGTGACGCTGGTGATCACGGGGCTTATCCTCCGTGCCATAGTCTGGTCAGTGATGCTGCTGTCTATTCTTGCTAACGCGGGCGTCAACATCACTGCTCTGGTTGCCAGCCTTGGGGTAGGGGGTATTGCAATCGCCCTCGCGGTGCAAACGATCCTGAGCGACGTGTTTGCATCGCTTTCCATCGGTTTTGATAAGCCGTTCGAAATTGGCGATTTTGTGGTGTTTAACGATGTCGCCGGGACGGTAGAGCACATTGGCCTGAAAACCACCCGTATCCGCAGCCTGAGCGGGGAGCAGATTGTCTGCGGGAACGCCATTCTGCTGCAACAGACGCTGCATAACTACAAACGGATGCAAACGCGCCGGATCGTCTTTACCTTCGGGGTTGCCAGCGACACGGCGCCGGACAAACTGCGTTCAGTGGGTGATATGGTCAAACAGATCATTACCGACGTCGGGGAAACGAAGTTTGACCGCGCCCATTTCCTGGGCTTCGATCGCGATCGCCTGACCTTCGAGGTGGTCCATATCGTTAATACGGCGGACTACAACAAGTACATGGATATTCAGCAGGAGATCAATATCCGTATTCTGGAGGGGCTGAACCAGCAGGAGATCAAGCTGGCGCTGCCGAGCATGGTTCTGCACGCGCCCTGGATGAATGCCGGCGACGAGGCACCGACGCAGCGGTTGAGCGAAGCGTAATAAAAAAGCCCGCCGTTACCGGCGGGCTTTCATTTTGGGGTCAATCGTCTTCCTCATCGTCCAGTTCAACCGGCGTTTGATACTGATCCGGTTTGATGACCAGAAGGTCGCAGCGCAGGTGGTCGATCACCTGCTCGGCGGTATTTCCCAGGAACGCGGCAGAGATACCGGTCCGGCCAATGGTGCCCAGCACCACAATCCCGGCCTGCAAATGCTCCGCCAGATCCGGAATAACCTCTTCCGGTAACCCTTTTTCTACGTGCGTCATATTCTCATCGATACTGAATTTCTGGCGCAGCGCTTTCATGGCCAGCAGATGCTGACCGCGAATCGCGTCGTTATACACGCTCGGGTCAAATTCAGGCAACTCGATGGCGATATTGATTGGCGTAACCGGATAGGCACCCACCAGATGGACTTCGGTGTGGTTAACCTGGTCGGCAAGCTGGATGGTTTCCTTCACCAGCTTCTCGTTCAGCGAATTGTGATAATCCTCTTCGCTGGCCAGATTCACCGCCACGACGGCTTTCCCGCCCTCAGGCCATGGCTGATCTTTCACCATCCATACCGGGCAAGGGCATTTGCGCAGCAGGTGCCAGTCGGTTGGAGTGAAAATCACAGATTCCAGTTTGTCATGCTGGTGCGCCATTTTCAGCAGCAGGTCATGCCCACCGGCCACCACTTCCTGAATAATGGCTTCGAAAGGTCGGTTGTGCCAGACCACTTTGATATCAATCGGTACGCCCGCTTCCAGGTAATATTTCGCCTGCTCGCGGATCCACGCGGTACGCTGGCTGATCACTCCCTGACGCATAGCGGTGCGCTCGTCAGGCGACAGAAGGGTGGTCATCTCGTATGAGAAGTCATAAATCGGCAAAAAGGCTTTAATTTTGCCACCAATCCGTTGATGTAAATACACAGCACGTCGTAATGCCGGCTGATCGTCCTGATTAGGATCGATAGCCACCAGCATGTTTTGATACTTTGCCATACAGGTCTCCTTACTACTGTCACCACAGTCTGTAAGTAAAAGAGTAACCTATATATCTTGAATGAAACAGGGGGGAAGTTTTTGCCAGATCAATAATCATGAAAATTTATCGACCTGGCATAAGATATCCGGGAGAGTTATGCCACGTTACGTGAGTGACCCGCCAGAATGGCCAGCGCTTCACCGTTTTCGATGGTGATGTACTTACCTTTAACCGCCAGCATTCCGCTCTTCTGGAAGCGACCCAGCAGACGGCTGATGGTTTCCACGGTCAGGCCCAGATAGTTGCCAATATCACCGCGCGTCATGGTCAGACGGAATTCACGCGGGGAGAAGCCACGCTCCGCGAAACGGCGGGAGAGGTTATAGATAAAGGCGGCCAGACGCTCTTCGGCATTCTTTTTGGAAAGCAGCAGGATCATATCCTGATCGCCTTTAATCTCACCGCTCATCAGACGCATCATCTGCTGACGCAGGTTCGGCATCTTACCGGACAGATCGTCCAGCGTCTCAAACGGAATTTCGCAGACCATAGAGGTTTCCAGCGCCTGAGCAAAGCTCGGGTGATGGCCACTGCCGATGGCGTCAAAGCCGACTAAATCGCCTGCCAGATGGAAGCCGGTGATCTGCTCGTCGCCCTGTTCGGTAATGGTGTAGCTTTTGATAGTGCCAGAACGGATAGCATAGAGCGATTTCAGTTCGTCTCCCGCCTTAAACAGCGTCTGCCCTTTCTGAATAGGCTTTTTGCGCTCGATGATATTGTCAAGCTGATCGAGTTCGTGCTCATTCAGAGTAAACGGGATACAGAGCTGGCTGATGCTGCAATCCTGGCAATGGATAGCACAACCGCCAGACTGAATGCGTCGTATAATTCGCTTTTCCGGGATCATAGGTTTGCTCAAGCCTTAATTGATATTGGTCAATTTTAACATCTTTTTGGTAAGGACGTAAGTCTGGCAAACCCCCAATAAAGACAAGAGACGGCAGCGTGTTGCCATCTCCTTGAAATTCCACAGAATGATTAAGGATTATCAGCCTAACAGGAAGAAAATTAAGCACAAAAAGCCTGGGAATTACAGCAGGAAATACCCTTCGTGACGCAGCAGCCACTCTTTGCGCTGTACGCCCCCGGCATAGCCGGTGAGGGTGCCGTTGCGCCCGATCACGCGATGGCAAGGCACCACAATGCTGACGGGGTTAGAGCCATTTGCCGCACCGACCGCGCGCGCCGCGCCGGCACGGCCAAGCTGTTCTGCCAGCTGACCGTAGTGCATCACCTGCCCGCAGGGAATATTACGCAGCGCCTGCCACACCTCGCGCTGGAAAGGGGTGCCCGCCGTGGCGGTTGGCAGGGTATTAATAATGCTGAGATCGCCCTCGAAGTAGGCCGTCAGTTTATCGCTCAGCCCGCCAGGATTACGGGCAGTAATACGCTCGTAACCCTCGGCGCGATAATGGATGTTGAGCAGCTCAACCATCCGGTCGCTGTGCTCTTCCCATTCAACCGCGCGTAGATTGAACGCTTCATCCGCGATAACCCACAGCGGCCCCAGCGGCGTCGCAATCTTATCTTCGAGTAATCTCAGCATCAGTACTCCTTAGTTCAGCCTCGGGTAAACACCCGGTCCAATCGGCAGGCCGACAAGATACCACGCCACCAGCATCACCAGCCATACCCCTAAGAAGATAAGCGGATAGGGCAGAACCAGCGAATAATAGGTACCCAGCTTAGCCTCCGGTCTGTAGCGTTGCAGGAAGCCTAAAAACAGCGGAACGAAGGGTGACACGGGCGCCAGCGGGATCACCGAGGAATCGGCGACACGGAACAGGATCTGGGCGAACGCAGGATGGAAGCCGAGCATCATAAACATGGGGACAAAGATGGGCGCCAGAATCGACCAGATGGCCGACCCGCTGGCAATAAACATGCACAGCAGGGACGACAGCAGCGCCAGGCCGACAAACGCCGGAACACCGCTCAACCCCGCCGCCTCCAGCGCGTCCGTCAGGCTCACGGCCATAAACTTGCCCATGTTGCTCCAGTTAAACATGGCGACAAACTGCGCCAGCGGGAACACCATCACGATAAAACCCGCCATCTCCTTCATCGGCTCGATCATCAGGTGCGGCAGATCTCCCTGACGGCGGATTTTGCCGGTGGCGATGCCGAACGCGAGCGAAACGACGAAGAAGAAGAGAATTATCAGCGGCACAATGCCCTGAATAAACGGCGAGGGCAAGACGGTGTGTTTGATCGGATCGCGCAGCACGCCATTCTCCGGCACCACCATCAGCGCCACCACCGCAATGAACGCCAGCGAGACGATCCCGGCTACGCGCAGGCCGAACTGCTGCTCTTTGCTCAGCGTCTCCAGCTTTTCATCGCTCCGGCCTTCCCATTTACCCAGGCGCGGCTCAATGATCTTATCGGTAATCAGACCCCCGACAATCGTCAGGACAATCACCGAACTGGCCATAAAGTACCAGTTGTCGATCACGCTGACGTGCATAGTCGCATCGATGGTGCTGGCTGCCTCTGTGCTGATGCCGGAGAGCAGCACATCGGTGGTCACGATAAGCAGGTTAGCGGTAAACCCACAGCCGACGCCCGCAATCGCCGACAGCAGACCCGCAACAGGATGACGGCCAACGGCGAGGAAAATCAGCGCCCCCATCGGCGGCATGATCACCAGCGCCGCGTCGGACGAGATATGGCTGAAGAAGGCAATAAACAGCACCATATAGCTGGCATAACGCGCGCTGACGTGCGAGGCCATTTTCACCATCAGCGCGGGCAGCAGACCCACGCGTTCGGCCAGTCCCGCGCCTAACACCAGCGCCAGGATGGCGCCCAGCGGCGCAAAACCGCTGAAGTTTTTAATCACGTTCGGCAAAAACCAGTGCAACCCTTCAACGCTGAGCAGGTTTTTCACTGCCACCATGCTGCCGTCGGCCGGGCTGCGCACGCTCACATCAAAGGCGGACAGCACGGCCGTCGCGACCATCAGGATGACAATTAAATAGATAAAAAGCAGGAAAGGGTGCGGCACTTTATTGCCGATCCTTTCAACCCAGCCATAGAGCTTACCGGATGGGGAATGCGAAGGTATGGAAGACATACTCATGGGCGTTCCTCGGGACTGTTGTTGTGTTGTTGTGTTGTGTTTTTTTATTTTAAAGGTGACGGTGTCACGCCCTGCGGGATCGGACACTCGTACGGTTTTTCTGTTATGTGTTGTTCGAACTCTTCCCGGCATTTTCGCAACAGGTCGGCATCCTGAAGCAGATGCAGCGCGGTCGCGCCCATCACTTTTCCGGCCAGCAACATGCCTTTATGGGCAATTGAGGTACGCCCCTGCGCCACTAATTGCCAGGTATGCAGTGGGGTGCCGACGGTAAAACAGGGGCTAAAGCACTGTGCGACAGGCATCTTCCAGCTGACATCCCCCACATCGGTGGAGCCTGCCAGCACGTTATCGGTGATGGCGTAAGGGGCAACTTCATCCACCAGCAGCGTCTCCTGATGGCGTCGGGCAAACGCTTTTCCCTCTTCGGCCCCCGTTGCGGCAATGTTTTTCAGGCTGTTTTGCAGGTCGTTTGCCGTGAGCGTGGCGCGGATTTCACGGGCAAATTCGCGTTCCTCTTCCGTCCAGGCCGGCGTGCCATAATGCTGCAATGCGCGGTACATCGCCGCTTCGAGCGTACGGTTCGGCAGATAGCTGGAGCAGGCTTTATCAAAGCGGCACTCGACGGTGGTTTCGGTCATCATCGCCGCACCCTGGGCGATTTTCTCGATGCGCGCGTAGATCTGCTGCGCATCGGCCATCTCCGGGGCGCGGATCAGGTACAGCACCTCGGCCTGGGCCTGTACCACGTTGGGCGAAATCCCGCCGGTATCGGTGATGGCGTAATGAACGCGCGCTTTTTCAATGATGTGTTCGTTGAGGAAGTTTGTACCGGTGGTCATCAGCGTCACGGCATCCAGCGCGCTGCGCCCCAGATGTGGGGAGTTTGCGGCATGAGCGGCGATCCCCTTAAACCGCCAGGCGGCCTGAATATTGGCCAGTGTGCTGACGTTAAACATCCCGGCAAAGGCCTCCGGGTGCCATGTCACGGCAGCGTCCACGTCGTTAAACAGCCCTTCACGTACCATAAAGGTTTTACCGGAGCCGCCTTCCTCGCCGGGGCAGCCGTAAAATCGTACCGTTCCGCTGCCGCCGTGTTGTTCCAGCCAGCTTTTCACCGCCACCGCCCCGGCGAAGGCAGCAGTGCCTAACAGGTTATGCCCGCAGCCGTGGCCGTTCGCCCCCGGGGTGGCGGATTGCGCCGTCGCGCAGTGCGCCTGCTGGCTTAGCCCGGCCAGGGCATCGTATTCGCCCAGAAGGGCGATAACGGGCTTGCCGCTGCCGTAGCTGGCAATAAAGGCATTGGGAATGCCTCCGGCTTCCCGCGTCAGGGCAAAGCCCTCGGCTTCCAGCGCACTGGCGAGCCGTTCGGCGGACCAGAACTCTTCGAAGCGCGTTTCGGGATGATCCCAGATGTCGTCGGCAATATCGGTAAACGTCTGACATCGCGTGTCGATGGCATCGGCGATAAAAGCGTAGTTCTCCTGCATTACACACCTCGCGTCCACGGGAAATTAAGCGCAGTTCGCGCCAGCGTTTCGATGGCAACGTTCATCACCTGCTCATCAAAATCGAATTTTTCGTTGTGATGTCCGGCGCTCAGCTCGGTGCCGAAGACCATATACGAGGCCATGCCGCCGTTCTGCTGTACGCGGGCCATCATTAGCGTGGCATCTTCGGAGCCCGCAGGCGCTTTGACCTTATCAATGGCATGAGTCACGCCGGGCACCTGGCTTGCCTGTTCGCGCAGATAATCGACCCAGGCCGGGGAAGGGGCGCTGGAGGTCGCCGCCCCCATCAGGTTTACCCCGGCTGTTACGCCGTAGAGCGCCGCCGCGCCGGTAATTACCGCCTGTGCGCGCTCAAAGACATACTGATTAATAGCCTCGCTTTCGCCGCGGGTTTCAACCTTAAGCAACGCATCAGCCGGAACCACGTTGCGTCCGCTGCCCGCCTGCATGACCCCGACGTTAACCCGGGACGCGCCTTCGCTGTGTGGTGCGATGCCATGCAGCGCGATGGCGGCCTGGGCAGCCGCGAGCAGGGCGTTACGGCCCTCTTCTGGTTTACCGCCAGCGTGTGCGGCGACCCCGGTAAAGCGCACGTCAAATTTGGTGGTCGCCATGAAGTTATCGCTGCCGCAGATCACCGTCCCTTTCGGCACGCCGGTCCCGATATGAATGGCGGTAAAGTAGTCCACGCCGTCCAGCGCGCCTGCGGCGACCATAGCCCGCGCGCCGCGCGTACCCTCTTCGGCAGGCTGGAAGATCAGTTTGATGGTGCCGTTGAGCTGCGCTTCATGCTGCTTAAGCACCTGCGCAAGCCCCAGACCAATGGTGGTATGCCCGTCGTGGCCACAGGCGTGCATCATGCCCGGGTTGCAGGAGGCAAACCCGTCGCGGAAGGGGCGATGACTTTCGTCAAGCGCTTCGCTTAAATCAAGTGCATCCATGTCTACCCGAAACGCCAGCGTCGGGCCCGGACGTCCGGTATTCAGGGTCGCCACAATGCCGGTAAATCCGCCCTCAAACGGCGCCAGCCATTTCTCCGGCGCACCCTGCGCCCGGGCGCGGGCAAACTCTCGCGAAAGGGTGGCATCATCGGGCAGTCCCATACGGCTTTCGGCATCGACCACGTCGCGACCCATCGCCAGTTCGTAGCCCAGCGAGTCGAGGATTTCCGCGACTTTCGCAGCTGTTCGAAACTCTACCCAGCCGGATTCCGCAAAATGGTGGAAATCGCGACGCCATGCGCTCAGTTGTGGAGCTAATGTCTGAATGTACTGCGCCAGTGCGTTCATATCTTTTCCTGTCATCATTAAAATATGTGAACTGCTTCACGCTGTGATAGTTTTTACTTATCACTAATCGTTTTTTCACAGTTTTAACCGTTCAGGAATTACCCTCGCACATCCGTTTCCATTAAAGTAGATGACAGTTTCTTTACTCTGATAAACAACGGTTATCGGTCGCGTTATGTCATTTCAGATTAAATTTCATCAAATCAGGGCGTTTGTCGAAGTGGCGCGTCAGGGCAGCATTCGCGGCGCCAGCCGGACGCTTAATCTTTCGCAGCCCGCGCTGACCAAATCCATTAAAGAGCTGGAGGAGGGTATGGCGGCCCAGCTATTTGTGCGCCGGAGTAAAGGCGTCGCGCTGACCGAGTGCGGGGAAGGGTTTTATCACCGCGCTAATTTGATTCTGGAAGAGCTGCGTGCAGCGCAGGATGACATCCGCCAGCGGCAGGGCGAACTTGCCGGGCAGATCAATATTGGGATGGGGGCCAGTATTTCACGCAGCCTGATGCCAGCCGTTATTACGCGTTTTCATGCGCAGCATCCTCAGGTCAACGTCCGGATTATGGAAGGCCAGCTGGTGTCGATGATTAATGAATTACGTCAGGGTGAGCTGGACTTTACCATCAATACCTATTATCAGGGGCCGTACGATCACGAATTTACGTTTGAAAAGCTGTTCGAAAAGCCTTTTGCCGTATTTTGTCGGGCAGGGCATCCGGCGACAGGGGCGACCTCAATTAATGAGCTTCTGCAATATAACTGGACGATGCCTACGCCCCGGGGAAGTTATTATAAACAGTTGCAGGATACTTTTAACCACCGCTCTCAAATACCGCGAATTGGCGTTGTCTGTGAGACCTTTTCCTCCTGTATTAGCCTCGTCGCACAAAGCGATTTCATCAGCATTTTACCGCAGGAGCTGGGCTGCGATCCGCTTCTGGCGCACCGTCTGATAATGCTGCCGGTTGTCGAAACCCTGCCTAAAGCAGCATATTATTTAATTCAGCGTCGTGATTCTCGCCAGACACCGCTTGCCGAATCATTAATCACGCAGTTTCGAAGGGAAGCCAGGAAATTAATTTAATCAAAATAACAACAATAAAAAAATAGAGTCTGCCCGACATCAGACAGACTCCACAGTACACACAGTCGTGCGTCCTTTCGCGGATCCTACATGCATTATCCATTGGGCAGGTTTATTAAGTTATAACAGCTTTTTCTTAAAAGAGAAGGACGTTGAGTGATTGATTTCACGATTTTTTAACGTAAATTATTTAATTAATTACGGCTGAAATTTAAGTTAAGGTTAGATTAAATTTATTGCGTCTGCGATTATCTGTTCCTTAAGCCATTATTTGAACCCGTGCCTGGATGATTGAGACCCGCAACGGGCGCAGGTATAGTACATCACTCAGATGTAGCCGGAGGATTTCCATGAACCCTGACGACAAATCACTTTTTCTTGACGCCATGGAGGATGTCCAGCCGCTCAAACGCTGCGCGGATATTCACTGGCAGCAGAGCCGCAACACGCGGGCGCGTCAGGAAATAGATACTGAGCAGCTCGATAACTTTCTGACGCTGGGGTTTCTGGAACTGTTGCCCCTTGCCGAGCCGCTCATGTACCAGCGCGAAGGGGTACAGCAGGGGGTATTTGATAAGCTGCGTTCCGGCAAATATTCCCGTCAGGCCAGCTTAACGCTGTTACGCCAGCCTGCGGAGCAATGCCGCCAGCTGGTCTATTCCTTTATTCGCCAGGCCGGACGTGACGGGCTACGCAACCTGATCATCGTGCATGGTAAAGGGCGTGAACAGCAGTCGCATCCTAACGTGGTGCGCAGCTATCTTGCGCGCTGGCTGACCGAGTTCGACGAAGTACAGGCCTTTTGCGAAGCGCAGCCGCATCACGGCGGCAGCGGAGCATGCTATGTCTCGTTGCGTAAGTCAGAGGATGCGAAGCGAGATAACTGGGAGCGCCACGCCAAGCGCAGCCGCTAATCAGGAGGGCGGGCGAGATGCCCGCCTGTCACTCAGAAGGTTTCCCAGTTCGCGTCAGCTGTATTCGCGCCTGCCGCTGACGGGCGCAGCAGTACGGGCGTTTTCACGTTTTTAGGGCGAGCCGCCAGCGATGCCTGAGCGTTCAGCCGGAATGCCGCCACGGCCTGACGCAGCTGTTCAGACTGATCTTCCAGCGCTGCCGCCGCCGTTGCCGACTCCTGTACCAGCGCGGCGTTTTGCTGCGTGACGCTGTCCATCTGCGAGACCGCCAGGCTGACCTGCTCTATACCGCGGCTCTGCTCGTCAGACGCCGAGGAAATCTCAGCCATAATATCGGTCACGCGCGTCACGGCCGCGACGATCTCTTTCATGGTCGCACCCGCCTCGCTCACCTGTTCCGAGCCGGTATTCACCCGGCTGACAGAGTTCTCGATAAGCCCTTTGATCTCTTTTGCCGCCTGCGCGCTGCGGCTGGCCAGCGTCCGTACTTCACCTGCCACGACCGCAAAGCCGCGACCTTGTTCCCCGGCACGGGCGGCTTCAACCGCCGCGTTGAGCGCCAGAATGTTGGTCTGGAAGGCAATGCTATCGATAACGCCGGTAATATGCGCAATTTGCTGAGAACTGTCGGCAATGTCATTCATGGTACGCACCACGTTATCCACCACCTGACCGCCGCGTGCGGCGGTTTCAGACGCATTCTTCGCCAGCAGCGTCGCCTGACGGGCGTTATCCGAGTTCTGTTTCACCGTGGCAGTCAGCTCTTCCATGCTGGCGGCGGTCTCTTCCAGCGAGGCTGCCTGCTGCTCGGTTCGCGCGGAAAGGTCGTTACTCCCGGCGGCAATTTCTCCTGCGCCCGTGTAGATCGAATCGGTGCTGCCGCGCACGGCGCTGACGGTGCTCACCAGCGACTGCTGCATCTCGTGCAGACCAGCAGCCAGCTGGCCCATCTCGTTGCGCCCGGTAATCGCGACATTTTGCGTCAGATCGCCGCTCGCGATGGTGCGAATATGGTTCATGATGGCGTTGAGCGGTTTCAGGAGCAGGTGCTGTAAACCCTGCCAGATCACCACCAGCACGGCGATCACAGTCAGGAAGATCGCCGCCAGCGTCCACTGCATCTGGGTAAAGCTGCTCTGATTCTCTTCGGCGGCGGCTTTCAGCAGCACGTTGTTTTCAGCGCGCCAGCGGGTATAGACCGCCTCCATCTCATCCTGCGCCTGCTGGGCGTCCAGGTCGCCATAGGCCTGATAGTTATCGGCGCGCAGATACTCAATGGACAAGCGCATCACCTCGTGCATTTGCTTCCAGGCTTTCTGCATCTCTTCGGTGAGCGCGGCATTCTGGCCCTTCACCTGCGAAATCGCCTGCCAGTTTTTGTAATAGTTTTCGGCTTTGGTCAGCGAACCGTTCGCGGTGCCCAACAGCGTGTTGATTGCTGCGAGAGAGGCCGGATCGCGCTGGTTTTTCAGGTAGCGGATCGCCACGCGGGTGACGGTAACGCGCGTTTTCACCAGCGTGTTCACGCTGTCGCTCAGGCTCTCCTGTTGGGCATTGAGTAACCCGGAGTTCTGAAAGTTGTGACGATCGTTGTTAACGGCAGAGTAGAACAACCCTCCCGTGACAACTTGCAACAGACAGAATATGGTTAGGGCAAAGATAATACCGGTAATCACGTGCAGATTTTTCAGCATGGCGGTCATCCGTAAGAGAAGAGGCAGGGTTACATCAATACTATCGTCGTAGCGAATTTAAACTTTAATTTTACTATTGCTTAACTAATGGTTTCGTTGCGGAACCTGTTGTAAATCCGGATCATTTTTTATGAGGAAGGTCAGCATGAGCAGCATAGATAAAAGCGGAACGTTCACGCTCGGAACGCGTACGGTTAAACGATTTGGCTATGGCGCGATGCAGCTTGCCGGGCCTGGCGTTTTTGGTCCGCCAAAAGACAAAAATGCGGCGCTGGCGGTGCTGCGTGAAGCGGTGGCGTCGGGTGTGAATCACATTGATACCAGCGATTTTTACGGACCTCATGTGACCAACCAGCTTATCTGCGAGGCGCTTCATCCGTACCGGGACGACCTTACGATTGTGACCAAGATCGGAGCCCGACGCGGCGAGGATGCCTCCTGGCTGCCGGCGTTTTCCGCGCAGGAGCTGACGCAGGCGGTGCATGACAACCTGCGTAACCTGAAGCGGGATGTGCTGGACGTGGTTAACCTGCGGATCATGTTTAGCACCCACGGACCGGCGGAAGGTTCGATTGCCGCGCCGCTGAGCACTCTTGCGGAGCTACAACAGCAGGGGCTGGTTCGCCATATTGGGCTGAGCAACGTCACCGCTTCGCAGGTCGCTGAAGCGCAGAAGATGGTTTCCGTGGTGTGTGTACAGAACATGTACAACGTTGTGAATCGCGGTGACGATGCGCTGGTCGATTCGCTGGCGCAGCAGGGGATTGCCTGGGTGCCGTTCTTCCCGCTGGGAGGTTTCACGCCACTGCAATCTTCCGGACTACAGGCGGTGGCGGATTCACTGGGCGCGACGCCGATGCAGGTGGCGCTGGCATGGCTGCTGCAACGCTCGCCAAATATCCTCTTGATCCCGGGAACCTCGTCGGTGGCGCATCTGCGTGAAAACCTGGCGGCAGCCGATCTGGTATTGCCGCCTGAGGCGCTGGAGACGTTAAATTCGCTGGTGGGGTAATCCCGATGGCAGCAAAAGCCCGGAGAATTTTTCGGGCTTTTGCTGTTTATGATCCAATCTGACTTCTTTGGCGGTGAAGCGCTAATGCTTCCGCCACGATTTCCTGCTTACTTTTCCGTGTTTCATACGCAGTAATGCGGATGTACTCCATCAGCGCAGGATCGATGCGCGCGCTTAACATCCTGAGTTCGGCCTCCTTTGCGACACCGCGAGCAACACGCTTATCGGGATAATCACGGGCGGGCATAGAAAACGTCCTCCAAAAATTGTCTTGTTAATTTGTGCTGTAAAATATGCGCCAGTCTAAATAGAAAGTCAACGGATAGTGATTATGCAGTGATGCTAAGTTGTCTTTTGTGTATTTAGAAGTCATTAGTAAGTGATTTGATAGTGATGTTTTATGACGCGTTAAGCTTGCCCATACGTAAAAATTTACAAAGCAAATAATCTTCATTGCTATAGGGGGTTATAAGCGAAGCGGTTAAGGCGTAGCCAGCCGCTTACGCTGACATGGCTTGATCGATACCTCAGTTAAAACTACTGTATATAAAAACAGTATGGAGGTGTTTATCATGATCTTTTTCAGACCCGCAGAGTTACGTGAAATCGTTGCTATTCCACTTTTCAGCGACTTAGTACAGTGCGGCTTCCCCAGCCCGGCAGCGGATTATGTAGAGCGGCGTATCGATTTAAACGAGTTATTAGTCGCCCATCCCAGCTCCACTTACTTTGTCAAAGCCGCCGGTGACTCGATGATAGAAGGGGGGATTAATAACGGTGATTTGCTGGTGGTAGACAGTTCCCGCAAGCCTGAGCATGGCGATATCGTGATTGCGGCGGTAGAGGGCGAATTTACCGTGAAGCGCCTCCAGTTGCGTCCCAATATTCAACTCAACCCCATGAACAGCGCCTATTCACCGATTATTGTCGGCAGCGACGATACGCTCGATATCTTTGGTGTAGTGACGTATATCGTGAAATCCGCGAGCTGATCGTGTTTGTGAAGCTTAATTAATAGGCAATAAGTTAATTCTCATCATGCAAAAATCTTACGTTATCCGGGCTGTCTTGTCGGCAAACCTGATATTCATCGCATAAGCCGGAACTGACTGGTCAAATATTCTGGTATTGGCGAATTACAGAGTGATATCCCATTTTTTTATTTTGTTATGTTCCTGCACTTTAGTGAGTTTTCTTTTCTTCCGACAGAATACATTTTGTCTACATTATAATTTTAATTTATGATTCGCACACGAACAATTGATGTTATGCAGGGTTTTAGCATCGTGGCAGTCAATAAAACCCTGCTGTTATAAAGTAATCAGGAGATTCATTTTTATGTCAGACAATAATCCCCGCCCATCCGGCTGGTTAGGCCCGTGGTGCCTGCTGGTGGGTGTGATACTTCTTGTAACGGGGCTCTTTTTTGCCATCGGCGGTTTTAAACTGGTTTCCCTGGGTGGGAGTTGGTATTTTCTCATCGCCGGGGTTATCACTCTGCTCTCTGCGATTCAGTTCTTCCGCCGCAAGTCCTCTGCCGTGGGGCTGTTTGCCCTGGTGTTTCTTGGCACCCTGATTTGGGCATTTTTCGATGCCGGGCTCGACTTCTGGCCGCTGGTTTCCCGTTTAATGGTACCCGCCGGGCTGATGGTGCTGGCAGCCGCCACCTGGCCTGCATTGCGTAAACGTGAAGGAAAACCGTCCTGCGCAAAAGGAGCCGTGGGGGTCTGCGCGGTCCTTATTATCGCCATGGGCGTCACCTTTGTTCAGATGTTTCAACCCCATCCGACCGTGCCGTTTAGCGGTGAAAAACGCCCGCTGGTGCCGGTAAAAGATGATGCGAAACAGCAGAACTGGGATCACTACGGTAATACGGCTGGCGGTAGTCGCTTTGTGGCGCTGGACCAGATAACCCGTGACAACGTGAAAAACCTGAAACCGGTCTGGACCTACCATACCGGTGACGTACCGGAAAGTCCGGACGGCAATGGCGCAGAAGATCAGCAAACGCCGCTACAGGTTGGCGATCGTGTCTTCCTCTGTACGCCGCATAACAACGTGATCGCCGTGGATGCCGATAGCGGGAAAGAGATCTGGAAAGCGGAAATCAACGCCAAGTCTGCAATCTGGATGCGCTGCCGTGGCCTGGCGTACTTTGATGCCACCAAACCGCTGGCGCAGCCAACGGTAGCCGGCTCCACGCCGGTTCTGCCAGCGCAGGTCGCACCGGGCGCTGCATGCCAGCGCCGTATCCTGATGAATACCATCGACGGTAAGCTGATCGCGTTAGACGCCGATAACGGCAAATTCTGCCCGGACTTCGGCACTAACGGCAGCGTTAACCTGCATGAAGGGATGGGCGACGCGTCAGATCCCACCTACGTGCTGACGTCGGCCCCGACGCTGGCGGGTACGACGGTTGTCGTTGGCGGTCGCGTTGCGGATAACGTCAGCACCGATATGCCGGGAGGCGTTATACGTGGTTATGACGTGATCACCGGCCAGCTGCGCTGGGCGTTCGACCCGCGTAATCCGGATCCGAACTATGTTCTGAAGCCGGGCGAACACTACAAACGTAGCTCTGCAAACTCCTGGGCCCCTATGTCCTGGGATGCGTCGATGAATACCGTGTTTATCCCGATGGGAAGTTCCTCTGTCGACCTGTGGGGCGCTGACCGTATTCCGGAAGATCACAAATACGCCACCTCAATCCTCGCGCTGGATGCGACTACCGGGAAAGAGAAGTGGGTATACCAGACCGTGCATAACGACCTCTGGGATTTCGATATCCCGATGCAGCCGAGCCTGGTTGATTTCCCGACGAAAGAGGGCAACAAGCCCGCGGTGGTGGTGGGCACCAAAGCGGGGCAAATTTACGTTCTTGATCGCCTGACGGGTAAACCGCTCACTGAAGTGAAAGAGGTTCCGGTAAAACCAGCGGATATTCCACGTGAACAGTACCCGGCAACGCAGCCGCGCTCTGTGGGAATGCCGCAGATTGGCGCGGAAACCCTGAAAGAATCGGATATGTGGGGGGCGACGCCGTTTGACCAGCTGGCCTGTCGTATCAGCTTCAAATCAATGCGTTATGACGGTCTGTACACGATGCCGGGAACCGATATTTCCCTGAGCTTCCCGGGCTCGCTGGGGGGAATGAACTGGGGTAGTCTGTCCACGGATCCGAACAACCAGTACATCTTCGTCAACGACATGCGTCTGGGTCTGTGGGTCCAGCTGATTAAACAAGATCCGCAGAGCGCGGTGGCAAACACGGGCGGTGAAGCCGTGAACGCCGGGATGGGCGCCGTTCCGATGAAAGGAACGCCGTATTCGGTCAACAAAAACCGTTTCATGTCACCGCTGGGCATTCCGTGCCAGAAACCACCGTTTGGCTCTCTCTCCGCGATTGACCTGAAAACGCAGAAAATCGTCTGGCAGGTGCCGGTCGGTACCGTTCAGGATACCGGTCCGTTTGGGGTAAAAATGCGCATGCCAATGCCTGTCGGTATGCCGACGCTGGGCGGTACGCTGGCCACGCAGGGCGGTCTGGTCTTCATTGCGGGAACCCAGGATTACTACCTGCGCGCCTTTGATTCCTCTACGGGGGAAGAAGTGTGGAAAGCGCGTCTCCCGGTGGGTAGCCAGGGCGGACCTGTCAGCTATGTATCACCGAAAACCGGCAAACAGTACATTCTGATCTCTGCCGGCGGTGCACGTCAGTCGCCGGATCGTGGTGACTACGTGATTGCCTACGCGCTGGATAAATAACAGCGAAATAAGCAGCCCGGCCCCGTCATAGTACGGGGCTTTTTTTTGACTAAAAACTACGCACAGGAAGAAAGCGGCGGTTCCGGTCAGCCCGTGAAAAGCACCCGCCAGCGTCGGCGAGTCATCTCGCGCCATAGCGCGATTATCTCGTCAGGTTGCAGGGCATCAATAGCCTGCGGTGTTAACACCGGCAAACCATAGCGCTGGCGCAGGGCGGCCACTGCCGTGGCGCTGGCATCCATCGGTGAGCGGATCTGCGTCGCCAGCTGCTGTCGCAACACGCTGAACGCTGCCTCATCGCACGGCGTCAGCTCACGCAAAAATCGTTTGCAGCAACCCAACAGGTTCACGGGAGAACGGTCAGGCGACTGTAACGCCAGCAGCAGGCCATCGCGATCGGCAATACGCTGATAACGACAGCTGACCACGTAGCCAATCTGCTGTTCCACGCGCAGGCGCTGGAAAAATTGCGGTTCGCAGCATAACGCCAGCAGCCGCAGCGCGGCGAGCGACGCGCCCGGCGGCAGGGGAATAAACACCAGCAGCGCCGAATCCGCGCTGGCGTGCGGAATGTGTTCGATCCCGCCGGGACAACCGCTTAACGGCAACGGCGTAGCGTTAACCGGCGTCCGGAGCAGGCCAAGCTGCCGGGCTAACCCGTGCGCGTGCCCGGCGCTGCCGCCAACTAACGCCGCCAGCCAGCCGTCCCGCGGCGGATCCGATGCCAGACGTTCAGGCAATTGCTGAAGCAGCTCACGGATGGCAATGCCTTCTGGCACTGACGTAGTAGCCGGAGCGGGGTGGGAGAGGCGATCGATTATCGCCCCGATGATGGGTTCCGCCGTCACCATGGCGTCAGGAAGCCGCAGGGTGAGCTGCCAGCTACCGTCAACCGTTTGCCACTCGGCGCTGCCGTCGATATGGCGCAGTTCAGCAAGGAGAGGGCGTAACTGTTTGCCCATCGCCACCCCGTGTGCGCGTTCCACACGCGAATAAAAAGGCCTGCGCAGGATCAGCGTCGGCGGTTGTGTCTGCGCCGACAAATGCAGCAGCGGAGCGGCTTCTGACGTCGGGGCTGGCGCAGCATACCTGGCAGTCTGCGGGTAGAAGGAAAACGCGATGGGGCTATCATCTGCAACCGGCTGGCGACGCCAATGGCTAAGCGGCAGGGCAAAGCCCTGGCTGGCAATAATTTCAGCGGTTTCCATTTTTTTGCAGGCCAGATACGAGGTGGGCGCCGCCCGTAAGTTGGCACAAAAGGCGTAAAAACCCACGGGCGCCGCGCCGGGTGCAAAACCAAATGCCCGCTGGCGCAGCTGCTCCAGCGTCGGCAGGGCGCTGAAACGCTGCTGTGCCAGCCGATAATAATGCCGCTGCTGCTCATCCGTCGTTTGCTGTAGCGCCCGTAGCCAGTGGGTAATATGCGGGTCAATGTCCTCGGGCCGTTCGCTATCAACCGTTAGCGCCAGCCAGCCGTAATCGTCATCCTGATAAAGCCAGTTCAGGGCTACCTCTTCTGCCAGCCCGCGCGCCCGTAGCCCGGCAATCAGGCTTCCGGGGGCGTCGTCCAGTAAAAACTCCCGAAATAAAGTGACGTTGTCACTTTTTCGGATTAACGGACAACGCCACAGTGCGGGTCGCTCCGTCACCGCCAGCTGATAATCTGCTTCAGCGCTAAGACGCAACGGGGGAGCGGTTTCAGGCATGCCTCCTGACGCAAAACCTGACGCAAACGTATGGGCAAGCTCGGCCAGGACATCCAGCGTTTGCGGCCCTTGCAGCCACAATTGCAGGTGCCCGGCTACATAATAGCGACGATGAAAGTCGCGCAACGCGGTTTGCAGCGATACCGGGTCCTGCCCGAGAGACTCCTTGCTACCCACCTGAAAACGGCGAAAAACCGCGGGTTCTTCCATCGCGTGGCGCGCCGCCGCTTCGCGCCTGGCGGAATCATGTTGCTGGATGAGCCGGTTTTCCGCATCAATGACCGCCACTTCGCGCTGTATGTCATGCGGTGAAAGCAGCGGCGCCAGCAACATATCCCGCAGCCGCGCGACGCCGTCGGACAGGTTATCGGCGGCAACGTCGAAGAAAAAAGCGCTATGGCGAGCCAGCGTGGTGGCATTGACGCTGCCGCCCTGGCGCTGGACCCAGGCCATGAGTCGATCATCGCCCTGATAGCGCTGGCTACCGCGGAACAGCAGGTGCTCAAGCAAATGCGCCAGACCGGCGAAGCGCGGTGGCTCGTGATGGCTTCCGGCACTCACGCGCGCCAGCGCCGCCGCGCGTGTCGCCTGCGGCTGATGCACCAGCGTTGCGCGCAAACCGCCTGCCAGTTCCACGATGCGGGTGGTCATTATCGTTACAGTTCCCGGGTTTTATAGATAAGCTGAGAACGGGTACGGTTGCGGAACTGAAGCTGACCGATCTTCATATCACTAC
The DNA here is from genome assembly GCF_019056635.1 of Enterobacter cloacae complex sp. ECL72. Classification (NCBI taxonomy): domain Bacteria; kingdom Pseudomonadati; phylum Pseudomonadota; class Gammaproteobacteria; order Enterobacterales; family Enterobacteriaceae; genus Enterobacter; species Enterobacter cloacae complex sp. ECL72. Next base: position 1,616,880 of record NZ_CP077659.1, read on the forward strand.
AGGCTGCTTCGCGGCGCGCCTCGAGGATTTTATGATGATGCGGCGATTTGCTGCACACCGGATCGGCGTTATCAGCATTCCCGGTGAGCATAAAGGCCTGGCAGCGGCAGCCGCCGAAGTCCTTCTCCTTTTCATCGCAGGAGCGGCACGGCTCTGGCATCCAGTCAAACCCGCGATAGCGGTTGAAGCCGAAAGAGTCATACCAGATGGATTCTAGGCTCTGCTCAAGCACCGACGGGAAATCCACCGGCAGCTGGCGCGCGCTGTGGCAGGGCAGCGCCGTGCCTTCCGGGGTCACGCTGAGGAAAATCGACCCCCAGCCGCCCATACAGCCTTTTGGCCGCTCTTCGTAATAATCGGGGGTGACGAACAGCAGGTTGGTCAGATTGCCGCTGGCGGCCATTTTTTGCCGATATTCGGCAACCACGCGTTCCGCGCGGGCAATCTGTTCCCGCGTCGGCAGAAGCCCCTGACGATTAAGGAACGCCCAACCGTAGAACTGGCAGGTGGCAAGTTCGACATCGTCGGCGTCCAGTTCGATGCACAGCTCGATGATTTTATCGATCTGATCGATATTATGCCGGTGCAGGACGAAATTCAGCACCATCGGGTAATCACGGGCTTTGACCGCTTTGGCCATCGCCAGCTTCTGCTGGAAGGCTTTTTTATTCCCCGCCAGCGCAGCGTTGAGCACTTCATCGCTGGCCTGGAAGCTAATCTGGATATGGTCCAGACCGGCCTCGCTGAACGCGTCGAGTTTGCTTTCCGTCAGGCCAATTCCCGAGGTGATCAGGTTGGTATAAAAACCGAGATCGCGGGCGGCGCGGATCAGCTCCGGCAGATCTTTACGCGTCAACGGTTCGCCGCCGGAAAAACCTATCTGCACGCTGCCCATCGCCCGCGCCTGGCGGAAAACCTCAATCCACTGTTCGGTGGTCAGCTCCTGATCCTGCCGGGCGAAGTCCAGCGGGTTAGAGCAGTAAGGACACTGTAGCGGACAGCGATAGGTCAGCTCCGCCAGCAGCCACAGCGGTGGATTGACGGCGGGTTTATTCTGGCTCACGGAAAATAATCCACTTCTGTTGATAAGCGATTTGCAGGAATTCTACGACGTCGTCATCCACGCCGCCGGCTTCCGGGAACCGTTCGTTGAGTATGGCAATGATGGCCGCCGCGTCGCGTTGGCCATCGACCAGTTCGAGGATCGCGGCCGCGGTCTCATTGAGTTTAGCCATGCCTTCCGGATAGAGGATGACATGGCTGTCCTGAGCGGCTTCCCATTGCAGGCGATAGCCGCGACGAAAGGCGACGATGGAGTTTTTTTGCATGCTTATACCAGTCGGGTTGTGTGCCAGGCCGCTTTGTCGGTGACCGTGTGATAAGGCGGACGCTGTAGCGCGTAGGCCATGGTCATCGCGTCGAGCATCGACCACAGGATATCGAGTTTGAACTGAAGGATCTCCAGCATTCGATTCTGCTTTTCCGCGCTATCGCAGTAACGCTTCGCCAGCTCCAGACCGTGTTCAACGTCGCGGCTGGCCTGGCTGAGGCGGCTGCGGAAATAAAAATAGCCTTCCTCTTTGATCCACGGGTAGTGCTGTGGCCAGCTGTCGAGACGCGACTGATGGATTTGCGGGGCGAACAGTTCGGTGAGCGAGCTGCATGCCGCCTCCTGCCAGTTGGCGCGGCGGGCGAAGTTAACGTAAGCGTCGACGGCGAAACGGACGCCGGGCAGCACGTGGCGTTCGCTGATTAAGTCCTCGCGGCTGAGCCCCACGGCTTCGCCCAGCTGTAGCCAGGCTTCGATACCGCCGTCATGACCGTTGCTACCGTCGTGATCGAGGATCCGCTGCACCCATTTGCGACGCGTGTGCGGATCCGGGCAGTTCGCCATAATTGCCGCGTCTTTCAGCGGGATCGTCGTCTGGTAGTAAAACCGGTTCGCCACCCAGCCCTGGATCTGCTCGCGGCTGGCCTCGCCGTTATGCATCGCGATATGGTACGGATGGTGAATATGATAGTAGGCGCCTTTCGCCCGAAGGGCGTGCTCAAACTCTTGCGGCGAGAGCGTTTCGCGAATGTGCATAGTTAGTCCTGAAGCGTGATGTTCATCCCGTCCCAGCTCACTTCTATTCCCTGCTGCGCAAGGGCGTGACGCTGCGGCGACTGCTCGTTAAGGATCGGGTTGGTGTTATTAATGTGGATCAGAATCTTGCGCTTTGCCGGCAGCGAGGCCAGCAGCGCCATCATGCCGTGTTCATCGCCGAGCGCCAGATGCCCCATGTCGCGGCCGGTATTGCGCCCGACGCCGGTGGCCTGGAGTTCATCGTCCTGCCAGACGGTGCCGTCAATCAGCAGACAGTCCGCTTTTTTAAGCCACGGCAGGATGGCGTCATCGGGTTCACCGAGACCCGGTGCGTAGAACAGCGTCTGACCGTTGCGGCGGTTTTCGATAAACAGCGCCACGTTATGCCCCGGCAGCGGGTGGTCGCGCCACGGCGAATAGGGCGGCGCGTTACTGGCGATGGGGACAGCGGTAAACTGCAAATCAGGGCAGGCTTCCACGCTAAAGGCGGTGAGCGGCGCGATCGGGTGGTGAATCAGGCCACCGTTCCAGTGCCGGAGCATGGTAAAAATCGGGAATCCGCTGGAAAGATCTTCATGCACCTCCGGCGTACACCATACCTGATGCGGGCACCCCTCGCGCAGGCTGAGCAGCCCGGTGGTGTGGTCAATCTGGCTATCGGTGAGAATAATGCCGCCAATATGCGTGCCGCGCAGAACCTCTTTCTTATTCAGTTCTGGCGTATGGGCAATCTGCTGGCTGATATCGGGGGAGGCGTTACACAGCACCCACTCTTTGCCGTTATCGCTGACGATGATCGACGACTGGGTGCGAGGGGTCGCCTGAAGGGTACCGTCGCGCAAACCCTGACAGTTGGCGCAGTTACAGTTCCACTGGGGGAAACCACCGCCAGCGGCGGAACCGAGGACTTTTATAAACATGAAGATGGGCCAGGTAGTCAAACAAAAATGCCCGCACGGATGGCGGGCAGAGCGATTAGCGGTTGGAAATGTACAGGGTCACTTCCAGGCCAAGACGTAAATCAATAAAAGCAGGTTTCTTCCACATCGTTTTTTCCTCTTTAAAAATGCAGCACTAACGCCATTGTTTGTGCCAGTTTTGTGATGGTCATCAAATAATGCGTCACAGGAGGGCAAAGCTCAACCCGAAAGATGTAAGGAATTAACTTAATGTTTACAACGTAACTTATTGTTGCCAAACATTTTGCAATACCTTTTGCCAGTTGCCCCACAGCAGCTTATTCAGCACAAATTGATCATAGCCGCTGTCACGCAACGCGCTGATTAGCCGCGGTAAACCACTCACATCGTGTAAGTCATCAGGCAACGTAATGCCGTCAAAATCGGAGCCCAGCGCGACATGATCGTCACCCATGATGTTAATAAGATAGTCGATATGACGAACGATTGTGCTCAGCGGGGTATCGCTATCGCGTTTACCGTCGGCGCGCAAAAACGCGTTGCCGAAATTGACGCCTGCCACGCCGCCGCTGTCGCGGATAGCCAGTAGCTGCCGATCGGTCAGATTGCGCGGTTGCGGGCACAGCGTATGGGCGTTGGAATGGGTGGCGACCAGCGGTGAAGAGGAATGACGAGCGGTATCCCAGAACGCTTTTTCATTCATATGCGAAACGTCAATCAGCATGTTCAGGGCGTTAGCGTGCTTAATGAGGGCGATACCCTCAGCGGTAAGCCCTGGGCCGCTGTCCGGGCTGCCGGGAAACGCCCCGTTAACGCCGGTGCCAAAACGGTTAGCAATGTTCCAGAAAGGCCCAATGCTGCGCACCCCGGCGGCATAAAAAGCCTGTAGATCGCCTCCCTCGCCGTCAAAACCGCCCGCGCCCTCAATATGCGCCACCATCGCCAGCACTTTATCCTGACGGCAGCGTTCGATATCCGCCGCGCTCAGGCACAATCGTGCCCGGCCATCGGAGTGGGCGACAAGCTGCTTAAGGATCGTCAACTGCTGCCAGAGAATGTCGACCGGCTGCCACGGCTCGCTGGCGTATTGTGGCGCCATGCGGGCGATATACTCCTGCGGCGGCACGAACAGCGCGAACAGCCCGCCGGAAAATCCGCCTTGCTGCATGCGTGGATAATCGAGGTGTCCGTTCTCAATGCCGGAGAAGAAGGCCGTTACCGGATCCTGGCGATGGTGAAGCCATAAATTAAGCAACAGGTCATTGTGACCATCAAAAATCGCCATAGCGCATCCCACTGTCTTTTATTGCTGCGAAAGTTGCCTGGCACGATAACCGATTTGTCCGGTCCGGCAAGGGGAAAATTACAACTTAGCAGCAATTGTTAATATCACTTAACAGTGAGGAGATCCGCAAAGCGGGTGGTGTAGCGGGGTGAAAGCATTTCCCGTTTCATCTGCCACGGCTGCTGTATACCCTGTCCCGCGAAGTAAAGCGTGCCACGGCCATTTTCAGCATTCAGATGGTCTAATACATCCATTAACTTTTGGCTGTTTTTCCTGGGTGCGTTGTCGTCAAACAGATTAAGTTGCGCGACGCCCTGGCTATAAAAATCTCCCAGCATCACTCCGGCTTTCTGGTACCGATGGCCGTTCTTCCAGACCGCATCCAGACAACGAACTGATGCGCCGATAATATCCCGGCTATCCTGGGTTGGGGTGAGCAGTTTTACCGACGCGCTATTGCCATAATATGGCTCGTTAAGCGCGAAGGGCGAGGTTTTAACAAATACGGAGATAAAGCGGCAATGCTGATGCTCATTGCGAAGTTTTTCTGCTGCCCGGGCGGCATAACTACAGATGGCCTGGCGTACATCGTCATATTCGGTGAGGCGTTCGCCAAACGAGCGCGAACAGACGATTTCTTGCTTTACCGGGGCAAACTCTTCCAGTTCAAGACACGATTCGCCCCGTAATTCACGCACCGTTCTCTCCAGCACGACATTGAAATGTTTTCTTATGAACCGGATATCGGTGTCTGCCAGTTGCAGGACGGTCTTAATCCCCATCATCTCAAGCTTCTTCGCTATGCGACGTCCTACCCCCCAAACGTCTTCGACGGGTAGCGCCGCCATCAGCTTTCTCTGACGATCCACATTGGATAAATCAACAACGCCTCCCGTCTGGCGCTGCCAGCGTTTCGCCGCGTGATTTGCCAGTTTCGCCAGCGTCTTTGTGGGTGCGATGCCCACCCCGACGGTCAGATGGGTGCGTTGCAGTACGGTCGCTCTCATTTCATGCCCAAAATCGGAAAGATCGCGACAATTACGCACGCCGGTAAGATCGCAAAAGATCTCATCAATTGAGTATATTTCGCTACGAGGCGACATCTCTTCAAGCGTGTTCATTACCCGGTTGGACATATCCGCGTAAAGTTCATAATTACTGCTGAAACAAACCACGCCATGATGCCTGAAGAGATCTTTCTGTTTGAAGTACGGTTCACCCATTTTCACAAAGGGTTTGGCTTCAGCGGAGCGAGAGATGACGCACCCATCGTTATTGGACAACACGACCACCGGTCGTCCCTTCAGGTCCGGGCGAAAAACCGTTTCACAGGAAGCATAGAAAGCGTTCACATCACACAGTGCAAACATGGTCAGCTCGCAGATGTCGCGATACAGGTCACTACGCCGCGAGCCTTCGTGGGCGCGCTTATACGTTCATTCAGAACGTAAGGAACAGGGTCATTGAATAGGGGAAGGGCCACGCTCCGGCGTCGCTCTGATGGCGTGAAAAACTGCATGATGATCACCGTCAATTAATACTGTATTTATATACAGTATTGTATATCGATAGCAAAGATCAAGGGTAACAAGGCATCATGGCGTACGGGCGTAGAAGGGTAATTATCACGACCAGACTATTTGGGTATACTTCTTCACTTATAACTATGCATGTCAGGTAACGAAATATGCGGGAGAGCATTAACGTTCTTTTTGTGGTGCTGTCTTTTGTGGCACTGATTATGCTGATACGCTTTTTCGTCAGGCGTATTCGGCATCCAACGCGCATCGTTGCCGATAGCCGGGGAATGAAAAAAATCTCAACCCATCCTGTCTGGTTTGGCGGCTCGTCAGGTAAAACCTACTTTTATGATGAGCAGTATTTATACGAGGTTATAAAGAGCAGCACCCGTAAAATTGAGCTGGCGACTATCATAAAAATTAAACCAGGCTCGATAGTGATAAATAACAGGCGGATCTGGTCTGTGAGTTATCTTGAGGGAACCCGTGAAAAACAGGTGCAATTTTATAATAATCTGACGGTGTTTAATCAAAACTTCGCTGCGTTTTTAGAGGCAGTAAAACGCGTGAACCCTGAGGCAGATATTAAAGCCGTGTCATTGTTCAACCTGTGACTGGAATACAACATATGTGGCTTTCTGACTGCCCATACGACAGGTATGGGCAGTGAAGCCGTCGATATTACTTCTTCTTGTTCATCATCGCCTTGAGATCGGCAAAGGGGTTAAACGTGGCGACACCCACGTCTTTTTGCGCATCCTCACCCGCGACAACGGTGGTGCCATACTGATCCGCTTCGGTGTACTTTGAGTGTTCGTGATCGTGACAAAACAGGCACAACAGCTCCCAGTTACTGCCATCTTCCGGGTTATTGGTGTGATCGTGGTCGATATGGTGAACCGTGAGTTCACGAAGATTTGAATAAACAAACTCACGCGAGCAGCGTCCACAAACCCAGGGGTAGATTTTTAGCGCTTTTTCACGGTAGCCGCTTTCCAGCCGTGCGTAGTTTTTGGGGATCAGAGCCATTGCTGATGTTACCTGTTAAAAAATCTTAGTGCCAATATATCCCATAAGAGAACGGAAGGGGAACGCGTCTCTGCCTCAAAGCGTAAATGTTCCCTCAAGCGTAATGACACATTCACCACCGACCCGAACCACAGCCCTTCCTGACGATGCATCGTATTCCGAAAACAACACGCTTGTACGCCCCATATCAACGCCCTGGCTAATCTTCAGTGAAAGTGTGGTTTGATCACGACGCAGGGCCAGCAACGCCGTGGCTGCTGCGGCTGCACTGCCTGTTGCCGGATCTTCCGTCATTCGAGGAGTAAACATACGTGCCTGAAGATCGCAGGACTCATCTGAAGCCCTGTCTAAGGTATACGTATAGACAGAGACTGCGCCGTCAAGCGGCAGAATCGCGCGGAAACCTTGTAAGTTGGGCACGCATCGACGAAGCGCATCGCGGGAGACCAGCTCTACGATCAAAAAGGGCAGGCCCACCGAGGCAACAACAGGATTATGCACGTCCCTGCGTATATCATCCGGGTTTAAGGAAAGGCAGGCTGCAACCTGTTCCGCGCTGACTTCAGAATGGCAGGAAAGCGCCTCAGGAGCTAACAGCTCAGCTCCCGTCACTGTGCCGTTCTGTTTTAACAGCCGCACCGGCACCATCCCCGCGATTTCTTCGAAGTGCAAGGTGTCGGATAATGTCTGCCCGTTTTCTATGGCGTGATGCGCCAACACAAAGGCAGTTCCGACGTTAGGGTGCCCGGCGAAAGGTATTTCGCGCGAGGGGGTGAATATCCGCACGCGTGCCGTACTCGAGAGATTTTCTGGCGGCAGCACAAACGTCGTTTCGCTGTAGCCAAATTCAACGGCAACCTGCTGCATCTGTTCACTGCTCATACCTTCAGCATCAAGGACAACGGCGACTGGGTTGCCGAGAAACGGCGTATTCGTAAAAACATCTGCAATGACATAGCGTCTTTTCATTATCTGTTCTGCCTGGCGGGAAATGGCTTACAGTAATAGCGCTAAATCAAACAGATAACCAGAGTAGAATAAATTGAAACTTGATGGTCTCTGTCAGTTTATTTGAAGCATTCCGTTAAATAATCACCATTTATTCTCATCCGTTAATGCGTAGAGTAGGGATAACGCAATGCTTTATCAGGATACTCCACTATGAAAAAGATCGGATTTTTGTCGTTTGGTCACTGGACGCCGTCACCCCAGTCCGGCACGCGAACCGCGGCTGACACGCTGCTACAGTCCATCGATCTGGCGGTCGCCGCCGAAGAGCTGGGCGCGGACGGGGCTTATTTCCGTGTGCATCACTTTGCCCGCCAGCTCAGTTCGCCATTCCCCTTGCTGGCTGCAATAGGCGCGAAAACCAAACGCATTGAAATCGGGACGGGCGTGATCGACATGCGGTATGAAAATCCGCTGTATATGGCGGAAGATGCTGGCGCGGCAGATCTCATCTCCGGCGGGCGATTACAGCTTGGTATCAGCCGGGGTTCCCCGGAGCAGGTGATTGATGGCTGGCGTTATTTTGGTTACGTGCCGCAGGAAGGGGAAAACGAATCTGATATGGCGCGCCGCCACACTGAGGTACTGCTTGATGTATTACGCGGTGAAGGGTTTGCAAAGCCTAACCCACAGCCGATGTTCCCAAACCCGCCGGGATTATTGCGTCTGGAGCCGCATTCAGAAGGCTTACGCGATCGTATCTGGTGGGGGGCTGGCTCTAATGCAACGGCAGTATGGGCGGCAACACTGGGGATGAACCTGCAAAGCTCAACGCTGAAAGATGATGAAACCGGCGAGCCGTTCCATATTCAGCAGTCAAAACAGATCCGTGCCTACCGACAGGCCTGGGCTGAGGCAGGGCATACCCGTCAGCCACGCGTTTCGGTCAGCCGCAGTATTTTTGCCCTGATGGACGATCGCGACCGGATGTATTTCGGTTCAAGCCGCAATGAAAGCGACAGCGTGGGCTATCTGGATGAGAAAACGCGGGCCATTTTCGGACGCAGCTATGCCGCAGAGCCAGACAAGCTGATTGAACAGTTGAAAAAGGATGAAGCGATCGCGGAAGCGGATACGCTGTTACTTACCGTGCCGAATCAGCTGGGCGTGGAATACAACGCACATGTGATCGAGTCCATCCTGAAACATGTCGCACCGGAAATGGGATGGCGCGATCGCAATGCTTAATCTGGCCCTCTGGTATCGCCGGTTTGGTGAGCCTGAATCGGTACTGCAAGCGGAAACTACACCATTGTCGCCGCGACAGCCGGGAGAGATACGTGTGCGCATGCTTTTTTCCCCGGTGAACGCCTCCGATCTCATCCCCATCACCGGAGCATATCGCCATCGCACGCCGCTGCCTGCGATAGCCGGTTATGAAGGGGTCGGAATAGTGACCGAAACGCCCGCCGCTTATCCGGCGCTGCTGGGCAAGCGGGTCCTGCCGTTACGGGGGCAGGGAACCTGGCAGCGCTATGTCGACTGCCCGGCGGCGTATGCGGTTCCCGTCCCGGACGACGTCGACTCGCTACTTGCCGCGCGGGCGTATATCAACCCGCTTGCCGCACAGATGATGCTGGACCGCTATCCTCCGGTCGGGAAAACGGTGCTGCTCACCGCTGCCGGTTCTGACTGCGCCGTTCTGCTCGGGCAATGGGCACGCCAGGCGGGCGCAGAGGCGGTTTACGGGATCCATCGCTCGCCCGTGCACGCTCAACGTCTGGCTGAAATGGGGATCGTCCCGATTGCGCAACATGATACGACCGCCGTCAACGCTGCCGCCGCGCAAGCGGAGGTGGTGTACGACGCCACGGGCGGCAGTCTGGCGGAGACGATCCTGAGCGTGATGCCCGAAACCGGCACCTTTGTCTGCTACGGGCTACTCTCCGGGCAGACCTTCCGGCAGCAGCGGCCGTTGCCGCGCGTGGCGTGGTTTCACATTCGTAACTATCTGGACGCGCTGAGCGCTGAGGCGTGGCAGGCGGAGTTTCGGCGCATCTGGCCTAAACTGCGCGCCAGCCAGTGCAGCGATGTCACCCTCTACCCGCTGTCGGAATGGCAGCGGGCAGTGGGCAACTATCGCGAAGCGGGAAGAACGGGTAAGCCCATGCTGTCGATGGACAATTAATCGGCCTTATGGCTCATGTCGCTCAGCAGTACAGCGATACTTTGTCCACCGGCGGTCTGCTCCAGGCCAATTTTGACAATAATTGTCAGCGGAACGGAGAGCAGCATGCCGACAGGCCCGAGCAGCCAGCCCCAGAAAATCAGGGACAGGAATACAACAAGGGTTGAAAGCCCCAGCCCGCGTCCCATGATCCGTGGTTCGAGAATGTTCCCGAAGACAAGGTTAATCACCAGATAGCCTGCCAGCAGAATCAGGGCATCATACAAACCGCTGAAAACCAGCACCTGAAGGATAGGGGGGATCGCCGCCAGCACGGAGCCGATGTTAGGAATATAGTTGAGCGCAAAGGCCAGCAGCCCCCAGACAAAGGCAAAACGCACATCCAGCGCGGCGAGCATCCCCCAGACCACTAATCCCGTCACCAGGCTGATGGCCGTTTTCAGCACCAGATAGCGTGAAACGCTGTCGAGCGCGCGCTGAATGGCGCCCATTCCCTCTACCGGACGCACCATGATGTGCTGGAGCTTTGCAGGCAGCTGTGGAACTTCCAGCAGCATAAACACAACCGTCAGGAACAGCAGGAAAATCGAGGTCATGGCGTTGGAGAGTTGTGCCAGCAGGCTGGTGACAATCGTCATGGCGGCATTCGGATCGATATATTTAAGCAGTTCCTCAACCGAGACTTCGATACCCGCGCGTTGCAGCCAGGGTTCAATTTGCAGCAGCGGGGTCGCCAGGGAAGAGCGGTATGTCGGTAGCGTCCGCGCCAGCTCGTTCAGGGAGGTTCCCAGATAGGCGACTAACAGCACCATCGCAACGATAATAATACTGATAAGCAGGCTTATCGCCAGCACACGCGGGATGCGTAGCCGCACCATTCGCTGCACTAGCGGATTGAGGATCACCGCGATAAAAAGCGCCAGGATAAAAGGCACGATGATATCGGCCGCAAAACGAACGCCGGTCAGAATGATCACCAGCATGCCCAGCATGATGACGATCTTAAGCCCGTTGAGGGTGATAATAGGTTTGGCCATGGACGTTCCTGAACAGTTTTTTATTTATAATAGAGGGGAAAGCGGATTAAAAAAACTAACCAAAATCAAACAGACTGGGTAAAGAAATGAAAAGGCTTTGAGTAAATTCCTGGCTTATGATACAAATCAGGCGTGTTCAACTACCGAGGACAATTTTCATCCGCAAAGACGAGAAGCAACACCGCGGATAATTGTAATTTTATGGACAATTTGTTCAGGACGTATTTTTCAAACAACTCTGCTCTGTTTTCAACCTCCCTCTGCCTGCTTTCTGGTGAGCAACACTGGCGTTCCGCGCTATAGTCACGTCTTCTGCCTGAGCTGGCGCTATGCGCTTAGCTAACTGATTTAATTCCCAATTTTTTGGTTTGCTGTCCGCAGCGAGCCTCGATGGATTATATTCTCAAGCAGGAGAAAAAACATGTTTTACTGGATTTTATTAGCTCTGGCGATCGTCGCTGAAATTACCGGCACCTTGTCGATGAAATGGGCAAGCGTGAGTGATGGCAGCACCGGTTTTATTTTGATGCTGGTCATGATTACGCTTTCCTATATTTTCCTCTCTTTTGCGGTTAAAAAAATCGCGCTGGGCGTGGCATACGCATTGTGGGAAGGTATTGGTATTTTATTGATTACGCTGTTTAGCGTCATGTTATTTGATGAAACCCTGACGACAATGAAAATTGCCGGGCTGACGACCCTGGTCGCAGGTATCGTGCTGATTAAATCGGGTACACGCAAACCGGCAAAACAGCAGAAGGAGCAGACCCATGCAGCAGTTTGAATGGATCCACGCGGCCTGGCTGGCTTTCGCCATCGTTCTGGAAATTATTGCCAACGTCTTTCTGAAGTTCTCCGACGGTTTTCGTCGTAAAGCCTACGGCCTGTTATCGATTGCCGCGGTTCTGGGGGGCGTTTAGCGCCCTGTCACAGGCGGTGAAAGGCATCGATCTGTCCGTAGCCTATGCGCTGTGGGGGGGGGCTTCGGTATTGCCGCCACCCTGGCGGCAGGCTGGATTATGTTCGGGCAGCGTTTAAACAATAAAGGCTGGATAGGGCTGGTATTACTGCTCGCCGGCATGATCATGATTAAACTGGCCTGAGTGACCTACTGCTGCGCCAGGGCTTCCAGCCGGTCGCGAAAACCGGTCACCGACAACGCCCGGTTATCGGCGCGCCAGCGGTCTTTCGCCGCTGGCGCAGAACTCTGAACGCCAATCAGCTGCCAGCCGTTATCGGTTTTTAACATCAGGGGCGATCCGCTATCACCCGGTAGCGTATCGCACTGATGCGACAGTACGCTGTTTTGCGCCCAACCCGTCACCACGCAGTCCGTATGGGTGTACAGCGAATCGAGGTGATCAACAGGATAACCTGATTGCGTCACTTTTCGATCGGCGGCTTTCAGGGCGGCGGTGAGCGCGGCCTTATCGCCATCAAAGAGCGGCAGCGGGGTGATCCCGGACGGCGGATAACGTAAAACGATCAGCCCGAAATCCCAGGAGGCCGCCCCGGGCGGCACAATCCAGCCATCGCCATCCGGTTTCAGGCGTTTGCCAAGCGACGGATCCACTCGCCCCTCAATACCGTGAATTTCGTAGCGCCATATTCCTTTTTGCGACACAAAGCGCAGGGCGATCGCTTTATCCGGTTTGCCTTCAGGCGGCATTAACAGGCAATGACCCGCCGTCAGCGCAAGGCGTGGCGTAATGAGGGTTGCGGTACATAAATTGCCGCTGGCGGTTTCCAGTTGCCCGATGGCATCCCAGGGCGATTCGGTAGGATCGGTGACACGCGTACGATCGTCATGACCAAAAAACAGCGTCTTTACCTCTTTGGCGCTAATGGCGTCATCGTCGCCATCATCCGCATGTGAAAAGCCAGCAAAAAGGCTAAACGTTCCCAGTAACAACACAACAGATTTACGCATATCACACTCTGGTGGGGGTAATTATGATTATTAAAAGTGAACCCTATGAAAATACTATAGACGCGACGGCGAGAAAGTGGGAGTAAAATCAGCGTGCTACATTCAGGAAAGATAAAAGTGGCTGGCGATGAGCGCGCATAAAATTAGCAGGATAAGAATGAACTCAAACCGATAGCGCCGCAGCATACGCCCTCCGGATAAAAAAACGGCGCTGACCGCAAACCCGTTCAGCGCCGGTTTACCAACGTGCCCCGAAGGGCACGGTTAAGCTTGTACTCTTACGCTGCTGGCTGTGCAGCAGGTTTAGCCGCTTCGTGTTTTGCTGCTTTTTTGTGATGCTTTTTAGCCGCCTGGGCTTTCTGCTCTACCGCAGGTTTTGCCGCTTTTTTATGGTGCTTTTTCGCGGCCTGCGCTTTCTGTTCTGCCGCTGGTTTAGCCGCTTTGTGATGTTTTTTATGGTGAACCGTTTTGGCCGGAGCAGCGGTGGATGCCGCAGGCGCTGCGGTGGCGGTAGTTTCAGCCGCGAATGCAGCGGAAGACAGACCCATAGCAGCGGCAACAACCAGAGCTAATACTTTTTTCATTTTCATACCCTCGAATTTGGTTTTTCATTTAACCCCACTGCGGGGCCGTTGAAATAACTATATCCCTGTAAATTCGGGGTTTCCGTGAGTGATTGGTATCGGCGTGTAACCATATGTACAACGCCGGGGCGGCCCCCCGGCGCGTTCGGTTACAGGTAGCGGGACGTCAGGTGTTCGCGGAAGTAGCGGATATTCAGATCTTCACCTGTAGCCTGGGTGATGAGCTGCGACGTGCTGAAACGGCTGCCGTGCTGCCAGATATTCTGACGCAGCCAGTCAAACAGCGCCGAGAAATCGCCCCCGGCAATGGATGCCTGCAACCCGGGCAGCGCAGTTTTGGCGGCATGGAACAGCTGTGCCGCATACATTGCCCCCAGCGTGTAAGACGGGAAGTAGCCAAAACCGCCGTCGGTCCAGTGGATATCCTGCATACAGCCGTTGCGGTAGTTATCTTTGGTGGATAACCCAAGCCAGGCCTGCATTTTCTCATCCCATAACGCGGGAATATCATCGACTTCAATTTCGCCGTTGATTAACGCACGCTCGATCTCATAGCGCAGCACTACATGCGCCGGATAGCTCACTTCATCCGCATCAACGCGGATGTAGCCCGGCTTCACGCGCTGGTTCCAGGCAATAAAATTCTCTTCGCTGAATGCCGCCTGGCTACCGAAACGGGCATGAACCGCCGGAAGCAGATGCTTCAGGAAAGCGTCGCTGCGGCCCAGCTGCATTTCAAAGAACAAGCTCTGGGATTCATGGATCGCCGTAGAGCGCGCCAGCGCAACGGGCTGGCCGGCCCACGCTCGCGGAAGGTTTTGCTCGTAGCGGGCATGTCCGGTTTCGTGGATCACGCCGAAAAGCGCGCTGAGCAGTTCATCTTCATCGTAACGCGTGGTGATACGCACATCTTCCGGCACGCCGCCGCAGAACGGGTGGGCGCTAACGTCCAGACGACCGCCGTTAAAATCGAAGCCAAGCATTTTCATCGCTTCCAGGCCCAGCTCGCGCTGCGTGGCGGTCGGGAAGGGACCCTGTGGCGGAACGAACGATCGTTGAGCCTGTTTTTCCACAACCTTTGCCAGCAGCTCCGGCAGCCAGGACTTCAGATCGCCGAACAGCACATCCAGGCGAGCGCTGGTCATGTCGGGTTCAAAGATATCCAGCAGCGCGTCGTAAGGCGTGCAGCCTTTAGCCTCAGCGCGCAGGCGGGCTTCTTCACGACTGAGTTTCACCACCTCTTTCAGGTTGGCTGAAAAGCCCTGCCAGTCGTTGGCCGGACGCTGAGTGCGCCACGCGTGTTCACACCTGCTGCCCGCCAGCGATTTGGCCTCCACCAGCGATTCCGGCAGTAAAGTGGCCTGCTGGTAGTGGCGTGTCATTTCACGCAGGTTGGCTTGCTCAACGTCATTCAGATCTTCGTCTGCCGCCGCCGCCAGCCATTCACCCATTTTTTTATCGGTCAGGATCTGATGTTGCAGGACGCTCATCTCCGCCAGCGCTTCACCGCGCGCGGCGCTGCCGCCTGGCGGCATCATGGTGAACATGTCCCAGCTGGCGATGGAGGAGAGGTGCGAGAAGCGGGAGAGGCGCTGGAAGGTGCGGGTGAGTTGTTGATAGTTATTGTTTTTCATGAAGTCCTCGTGTCTGAATCAGCCGATGACAAAAATTAGCATCGGCTCGATTTAAACACGAAGAGGGCTGAATGTTAATGCAGTCGTTTATGCAGGCTCGCGCCCACCAGCAGCGCCGCGCACAACATCAGCGCGATAAATCCGCCCACGCCGTTCCAGCCGTAGTTATGCCAGAACACCCCGCCGAGCGTACCGGCTATGCTGGAACCGAGATAGTAACTGAACAGATACAGTGACGAAGCCTGACCTTTGGCGCGGCGCGCGCGTGGGCCAATCCAGCTGCTGGCAACGGAATGCGCGGCAAAGAAGCCCGCAGAGAAGAGCAGCATTCCGGCAAAAATCAGCCACAGGGAAGAGAAAAGCGTCATCAGCAGTCCGAACAGCATCACGGCGGTGGAAACCAGCATCACCGGACCACGACCGAAGCGCGCGGTCATGGCGCCCGCTTTTGGCGAACTCCATGTCCCGGTGAGATATGCCACAGAGAGCAAACCCACCAATGCCTGACTAAGATGCCACGGTGAAAGCATCAGACGATAGCCGATGTAATTAAACAGCGTCACGAACGAGCCCATCAGCAGGAAACCGGTCAGGAACAAACGGGGCAGCCCTTGATCGCGCCAGTGCAGACGAAAGTTGATAAATAACGTTTTCGGACGCAGGGAGGTCGGGCGGAAATGGCGCGATTCCGGCAGGATTTTCCAGAACATCAGCGCCGAAGCGAGGGCGAAGCAGCCGATAACGGCCAGCGCAATGCGCCAGTTAAAGAAATCAGTAAACACACCGCTGAGCAGGCGTCCGCTCATCCCGCCGATAGAGTTCCCGCTAATGTACAGCCCCATGGAGAAGGCCACGAAGCTCGGGTGGATCTCCTCGCTGAGATAGGTCATCCCGACCGCCGCCACGCCGCTGAGGGATAACCCAATCAGCGCGCGCATGACCAGAATGCCGTGCCAGCTGGTCATCATGGTGGACAGCAAGGTACACACGGAGGCCAGCATTAACGCCGTTACCATGACCTGCTTACGTCCGATGGCATCCGAAAGTGGCCCGGTGAACAGCAGACCGATCGCCAGCATCCCGGTTGAAATGGAGAGCGAAATACTGCTGCTGGCTGGCGACACGCCAAATTCATGCGACAGGACCGGCAGGATCGGCTGAACGCAGTAGAGCAGGGCAAAAGTGGCGAGACCCGCTGAGAAGAGCGCCAGCGTGACGCGCATAAACTGGGGGGTACCACGTTTAATAAACTGAACCGGCTGCGGTGCTGCGGGTAAATCATCGATGTCGCTGGCCGGCGCGATATCAACGGTCGTTGTACGGCTCACACATAATCCTTGCTTAAACATCCCCGTGGTTTCTGGTGACGGGTATGACCACAAGATTAGGGTAGGAAAATGTAAATATTCTGTCTAATATATTAATAATCTCAAATGATACTTTAAAAATATGAATATCGAGCTGCGCCATCTGCGCTATTTTGTCGCCGTCGCCGAAGAGCTGCATTTTGGTCGTGCGGCGGCAAGGCTGAATATCTCTCAGCCACCGCTAAGCCAGCAGATCCAGATCCTGGAGCAGCAGGTCGGGGCGCGTCTGCTGGCGCGAACCAACCGCAGCGTGAGCCTGACGGCGGCGGGAAAACAGTTTCTCGCCGATAGCCGGCAGATCCTGAGTATGGTGGAGGACGCCGCCGCCAGAGCGGAACGGCTTTATCTTGGGGAGACGGGGGAGCTGCGCATCGGGTTTACCTCATCGGCCCCCTTTATCAGCGCTGTTTCACAAACGCTATCCTCGTTTCGCCGTAACTTTCCGGATGTGCATATTCAGACGCGCGAAATAAATACCCGGGAGCAGATATCGCCGCTTAACGAAGGATCGCTCGACCTGGGGCTGATGCGTAACACGCAGTTGCCTGATACCCTGGCGTGGCAGGTGATCCTCCGCGAACCGCTGATGGCGATGATCCCCCGGGATCATCCGCTCGCCGCGCAGCACAGCGTCTCGCTGGCTGAACTGGCGAAAGAGCCGTTTGTCTTTTTTGACCCACAGGTGGGTACCGGGTTGTATGACGATATTCTTGGTCTGATGCGGCGATATGGCCTTGTCCCGACTATCGCGCAGGAGGTGGGGGAAGCCATGACGATCATTGGTCTCGTTGCCGCAGGGCTTGGCGTGTCGATTCTCCCGGCCTCATTTAAACGGGTACAACTGGCGGAAATGCGCTGGGTGAAGATAGCCGAGCAGGATGCAGTCTCAGAGATGTGGCTGGTGTGGTCTAAACATCATGAACAGAGCCATGCGGCACAGCGTTTCAAAGAACAATTAATTACCGCTTCTCGCGGGCATTATTTATAGGGAAAAGTGGGCGAAAATGTGCAGTAAATCACATGGCTAAGTAAAAATTTGACGTCAGCCATTGAAGTGCTTCACCATAGCCCTCAGTTTATTTCGAAGCTCGAAAATAAGGGAGTACGAGGTGGTTGCTGATAGTCAGCCAGGGCATATCGATCAGATCAAGCAGACCAACGCGGGTGCCGTTTATCGCCTGATTGATCAGCTTGGTCCGGTTTCGCGTATCGATCTTTCGCGCCTGGCACAACTGGCACCCGCCAGTATTACCAAGATTGTCCGCGAAATGCTGGAAGCCCATCTGGTTCAGGAAACAGAAATTCAGGAGCCGGGCAGCCGTGGCCGTCCGGCGGTAGGGCTGGTGGTGGAAACGGAAGCCTGGCACTACCTGTCGCTGCGGATTAGCCGCGGGGAAATCTTCCTCGCGCTGCGCGACCTCAGCAGCAAGCTGGTGGTGGAGGACCGGCTGGAACTCCCGCTTAATGCAGAGCAACCACTTCTCGATGCCATTCTGACCCACATCGACCAGTTCTTTATTCGTCACCAGCAGCGTCTTGAACGTTTAACGGCGATTGCGATCACCCTGCCGGGAATTATTGATACCGAAAATGGCATTGTGCACCGCATGCCGTTTTATGAAAACGTCAAAGAGATGCCGCTGGGCGACGTGCTGGAAAACCACACCGGTGTGCCGGTCTACATTCAGCATGATATCAGCGCCTGGACGATGGCGGAGGCATTGTTTGGTGCCTCCCGGGGCGCGCGCGACGTAATTCAGGTGGTGATTGATCATAACGTTGGCGCAGGTGTGATCACCGACGGGCGTCTGTTGCATGCTGGCAGCAGTAGCCTGGTGGAGATCGGCCATACGCAGGTCGATCCGTACGGAAAACGCTGCTACTGCGGTAACCATGGCTGTCTGGAGACGATTGCCAGCGTCGAAAGCGTGCTGGAGCTGGCGCAGGTGCGGCTCAGCCAGTCGATGAGCTCCACGCTGCACGGTCAACCGTTAAGCGTCGAGGCACTGTGCGCTGCGGCAAGGCAGGGCGATCTGCTGGCGAAGGACATTATTACCGGCGTGGGCAATAATGTCGGGCGCATTCTGGCCATTATGGTGAACCTGTTTAACCCGCAAAAAATACTGATCGGCTCCCCGCTCAGCCAGGCGGCGGATATCCTCTTTCCGGCGATTTCCGCCTGCATCAATCAGCAGGCGCTTCCCGCGTACAGTAAAAACATCGTGGTCGAAAGTACGCAATTTTCCAACCAGGGTACGATGGCCGGCGCCGCGCTGGTAAAAGATGCGATGTACAACGGCTCGTTACTGATTCGTTTGCTACAGGGCTAACTCTTTTCCAGAGATGTACGAAAAATTGCGCTATCTCAAGCCCGGTAGCGCACGCATCCCGTAGACTTTCCCCACTGAATTATTTACCTGGTTTATATTTTGAGGCATACCCAAGAGGTGGAATGAGTCATGCTTAAGCGTTTCTTTATTACTGGTACGGATACGTCTGTCGGGAAGACAGTCGTATCCCGCGCGTTACTTCAGGCCCTGGCGGCAAGCGGTAAACGCGTTGCAGGATACAAGCCGGTTGCAAAAGGCAGTAAAGAGACGCCAGAAGGGCTGCGCAATAAGGATGCCCTGGTTCTGCAAAGCGTCTCGTCTCTGGAACTGCCTTATGATGCCGTTAATCCTATCGCCTTAAGCGAAGAGGAAAGCAGCGTCGCTCACAGTGGGCTTATCAACTACAGCCTGCTTTCTGATGGCCTGGCAAATCTGAGTGAAAAGGTTGACCACGTTGTCGTTGAAGGGACCGGCGGCTGGCGCAGCCTGATGAACGATTTACGTCCCCTTTCCGAATGGGTGGTGCAGGAGCAGTTGCCGGTGATTATGGTCGTGGGCATTCAGGAAGGGTGCATCAACCATGCCTTGCTGACGGCGCAGGCTATCGCTAATGACGGCCTGCCGCTGATTGGTTGGGTGGCGAACCGTATTAACCCGGGCCTTGCGCACTACGCTGAAATCATCGATGTGCTGAGCAAAAAGCTGCCTGGCCCGCTGGTGGGCGAACTGCCTTATCTGCCCCGCGCCGAGCAGCGCGAATTAGCGCACTACATCGATCTCTCGGCTTTCGGCGGTATGCTGGCCGTAGATCGAGTCGTGGCGTAGCGTTCTCGACAATACCGACGCCACAACACAGGCAACCAGCAAACCGGGAAGTAAAAAATACTGCCCGGTCATCTCACATACCATCAAGGCCGACATGATTGGCGCATGCGTTGTGGCGGCGAGCAGCGTCGCCATACCCGCCAGCCCGAGCAGGATCGCCGTCTCAGAGCCAGGAAACCACAGCGCAAAGATCTGCGCAAACAGCATTCCCGTTGCCATACCGACAAACAAGGTTGGCGTGAACACGCCTCCCGGCGCGCCGGACCCGCTGCTTGCCAGCACCGCCAGCAGCTTGCAAATAAAGACGCCAGCAATCACCGACAGCAGCGGCGGCGACTGCAAAAACGCCTGAACCACGCTATAGCCATTCCCCCATACCTTCGGCGTTAGCAGCGACAGCAGCCCGACGATCAGACCACCCAGCGCCAGCTGCCACGGCGGTGAAAGTTTGAGACGCAGAAACAGCCTGTGGCTGGCCGCCATCAGCCACATCAGCAGCGGGCCGCAAACGCCAGCCAGCAGACCCACGCCAACGATCAGGAAATAATCCACCGCCGTAAGCATCTCGCTGAGATGGACATCATATAGCGTATTCGCGCCGGGACTTAACAGGCGCGTGGTCAGCAGGGCCACTACAGCAGCAATCACCACCGGGCCGAGGGAGGCCAGCATCAGCGTGCCAAACAGGATCTCTGCGATAAACAGGCTGCCCGCCAGCGGCGCATGATAGGCGCTGGCCATCCCGGCGGCGGCACCGCAGGCGATCCACAGTTTCCATTCGGATTTCGGCGTACAACGTTGTGCAAAAAAGGAGGCGGCGAGGGCGGCGAGCAGGATCATGGCGCCTTCACGGCCGATGGCGCTGCCGCTGGCGACCACCAGCAACGACGCGAGGGATTTCACCAGGCTGGCGCCGTAATCAAACTGGCCGTCACCCGTCTCAAGCGCTTCCATATAATCGGTGGGGGCGTGGGGACGTTGTGCCGTCATGCGCTGCCATCCCCACAGTAGCATTCCCGCGGCCAGACCACCCAGCGCAGGCGTCAGCGCCCGCCGCCAGGGTGATAACGCGGCTGCGGCGTTCACCAGACTTCCGCTTTCGTTGCTGAGAAATAGCCACTCCAGCAGATACATGCTGTGGCGGAACACCGCAACGGCCAGCGCCGCCAGCACGCCGGTGACGGTAGCAATCAGGAGACGACGAAACATCGCGCGGATGTCGGGGTAAGCGTGAAGACGTTGCATGAAGTCGTGATTTAACGGGGACGATACAATATTGTGGCGGTAAATCGGGAGGTTAGCAAAAGGTATGCGTGCGGAAAAAGGCCGGGCAGTACCCGGCCTGAATGCTTAACTCTCGCTATGAATATTCAACGCCCGGCGCGTACGCCCTGAGCTCAAATACTCCGCAATATAATCCTGGGATATTTCGCCGTTATAGCGTCCGTCCTCGTCCACAATCGGCATCCAGCTGGTGTTGCTCTCATACAGGCGAGAAAGCACCACGCGCAGGTTATCCTCGGCCTTACCGGTCATGCGGAACGGATGCAGAATATCCCCGCAGCTGCCGCTGGCGTTACGCGCTTCGCGGCGCTTCACAAAGCCGAGCGGTTTGCCGTGCTCATCAACCACGGTAATGGCGCGAATATCGTTGTCATCCATGGTGGCGAAGGCCTCCGGCAACGGCGTCGATTCGCGTACCGTAATCGTCGGCTGCTGGTCGGTGACGTCGCCCGCCGATACCAGCAGCAGGCGTTTCAACGTCCGGTCCTGACCAACAAACGAGCCAACAAACTCATTCGCGGGTTTCGCCAGCAGCTCGTCCGGGCTGGCACACTGCACGATACGTCCCTGACGGAAGACGGCAATACGGTCGCCCAGCTTCAGCGCTTCGTCAATATCGTGGCTCACCAGCATCACGGTCTTTTTCAGCTTGCGCTGCATCTCCAGGAACTGGTTCTGGATCACCTCACGGTTAATCGGGTCGACCGCGCCGAACGGTTCATCCATCAGCAGGACCGGAGGATCCGCTGCCAGCGCGCGGATGACGCCGATACGCTGCTGCTGACCGCCGGACATTTCGCGCGGATAGCGGTGAAGGAATTTATGCGGATCCATTGCCACCATATCCATCAGCTCCTCGGCACGGGATTTACAGCGCGCTTTGTCCCAGCCCAGCATGCGCGGCACGACGGTAATGTTCTCTTCGATGGTCATGTTCGGGAACAGGCCAATTTGCTGGATCACGTAGCCAATGTTGCGACGCAGGGTCACAGTGTCCATTCCGCTGGTGTCTTCGCCGTTAATCAGGATCGTCCCGCTGCTTGGCGTAATGAGACGGTTGATCATCTTCAGGGTAGTGGTTTTCCCGCAGCCGGACGGGCCGAGCAGCACGCACATTTCCCCTTCAGGCACGTTCAGGTTGACGTTGTCGACGGCCTTAAACGTCTGGCCGTGTTTCTGTGAAAATTGTTTGGTGAGGTTTTCCAGTTTTATCATTATCGAATCCCCTTCGGAGTCAGTACCACCTGCAAACGGTGCAGCAACCAGTCGAGCACAATCGCTAAAAGACAAATCATCAGTGCGCCCGCAATCAACATACGAATATCACTCCCGCCAATACCGTTAAGCAGCAGCAGGCCCAGCCCGCCCGCACCGATCACGGCGGCAATCGCCATGACGCCGATGTTCATCACCACGGCGGTGCGGATGCCGCCAAAAATCACCGGCAACGCCATCGGGATTTCCACCCAGCGCAGACGCTGCCAGAAGGTCATGCCGATGCCGCGTCCCGCTTCACGCAGGCCCGGCGGCAGGCTGTCGAGCGCCGTGTGGGTGTTACGCACAATCGGCAGCAGCGAATAGAGGAACACCGCCGTAATCGCGGGCAGGGCGCCAATGCCCTGACCGATCAGCGAAAAGAGCGGGATCATCAGGCCGAAAAGCGCAATTGACGGGATGGTGAGCACAATGGTGGCAATCCCCAGCACCGGCGTTGCCAGCCATTTATGGCGGACAATTAAAATGCCCAGCGGCACGCCAATAATAATCGCCAGGCCCACGGCGAGCGCCACCAGCCACAGGTGTTGCAGCGTCAGGGTTAAGAGATAGTCCCAGTTGTCGAGAATATAGTGAATCGTCTCCATAGCGCCTCCTACAGCAACTGTTTGCTACGCAGGAAATCACGGGCGACCTGCTGCGGTGACTGATGGTCGATATCCACCTTCTTATTCAGTTCGGTGATAACGTCGTTATTGAGCTGGGCTGAAAGGGTGTTCAGCGCCTCCTCCAGCCCCGGATTAGCCTCCAGCGTGTCTTTCCGAACAACTGGCGTCACGGCATAACTCGGGAAGAAGCCTTTATCATCTTCCAGCACTTTAAGATCGAAGCCCTTTACGCGCCCGTCGGTGGTGTAGATCAACCCCGCATCGACAAACCCGTCGCGCACCGCGTTATAGACCAGGCCCGGATCCATCTGGCGGATCTGCGGGCGGTCCAGCTCCATGTTGTAGGCTGCCTGCAACGGTTTCATCCCGTCGCTGCGCCCGGCAAATTCCAGGTCAAGGCCCAGCAGCCAGTTGTTATCCGGATCGGTTTTACGGATCTGCTCAATCTTTGCCACCATCTCAGACATGGTATTGATATGTTCAGCCTCGGCGCGCTTGCGCTGCATGGCAAAGGCATAGGTATTGTTCATATCGGCAGGTTTAAGCCACACCAGACCGTGCTTCGCATCGAGGCGTTTCACCGTCTCGTACGATTCCTGCGGCGACATGCGTTTGTTGATGTGGTTGAAGATGATCAGCGAGGTGCCGGTATACTCCCAGGTCATATCAATCTGCTTGTTGATCATCGCGTTACGCGAAATCACCGTTGCAATATTGGTCTGAGGCTGTACCTGAAACCCTTTCTTTTGCAGATACTGCACGGTCATGGCCGAGAGAATGTGCTGCTCGGTAAAGCTCTTGGTGGCCAGGATCAGCGGCGCGGCGAGCGCCTGGCTGGTGAAGAGCGCGGCGGCGCATAGCGCCGTCAGCCCGGAAAACAGTCTCATAGAAGCTCCTTGTTATAATTATCGCGCGAGATGCGGGCTCAGTAATCGGCCCAGTGCCGCCAGCAGCGTATCCAGAATCAGGGCGAATAGAGCGGTGGCCGCCGCGCCCAGGATCAGCGTCGGGAAATCATTCAGATAGATCCCCGGGAAAATCAGCTCGCCGTAGCTGCTGGCGCCAATCAGGAATGCCAGCGGTGCGGTACCGACGTTAATCGCAGTGGCAATGCGAATACCGGAAAGCATCACCGGCCACGCGTTAGGGATCTCAACCTGACGCAGGCGCTGCCATTTGGTCATGCCGATACCATTTGCCGCTTCCAGCAACGACGCGGGAACAGAGCACAGCCCGGCATAGGTGTTACGCACAATCGGCAGCAGAGAGGCCAGAAAGAGGGCGATAATGGCCGGTTTATCACCGATGCCAATCACCACCATCGCCAGTGCCAGAACGGCCAGCGGCGGCAGGGTGTTGCCCACGTTAAAGATTTGCATCACATATTCGGCGATACCACGCGCGGCCGGACGGCTCAGCAGAATACCGCTTGGAATACCCACCAGCAGGGCAAAGAACATGGATGAAAAGACCAGAATCAGGTGCTGTTGCCCGAGGTAAATCAGGTCAACCTGGCGCGCCTTAATCGTCTCCAGTCCAATTCCCCAGGTGAGGAGAGCGAGAACCACGATAATCGCGCCGACAAAAAGCAGCGAACGTTTAAGTAATGGGTGCATTGCGGTGTGTCTCCCTGTGCGCATGCGTTATAGCAACCACCGGTTGCCTGTTGTTATGCCATGTTTCGGCAGGGGTACTTCACCTATAGCAAGCGAAACGGAAGGGTTCCAGCGAAGGGGGTAAATCAGTAACCCTATGAAATTAGTGACAACCTGAGTGAAGCCTTATGGCATAAGGGCTGTCAGTGGGCAGGCAGAATAGTCTTAAAGAAGCACGCCTTACGTGACAACGTCACATAAGACGTGCTGATTATACCTGTCGACTGAGCGCGGCGCGCACCTTGCGTACGCGCCACGAGATGCGGACGATAGAGAAGGCGGCGACGATTACCAGCAACAGGCCCAGCGCCAGCATCGCGTGGAATCCAAACTCTCTGAACAGGATCAGCCCCGCGATCCCGCCGCTGATAAAGGAGAAAAGGGTAGTTAAATGGGTTTTGAGCTGACTCTTTTGTGCGGCCGTATCTTTGGAGTAATCCCGGCGCAGCATGGCGACCATAACGGAGGCCAGCGAAATGCCCGCATCGGTCAGCGTGCCGGTGATGTGCGTGGATCTCACCCGACCGCCGGATAGTTGAGTAGAGGTAGAATTATGAATTCCCATCAACCCGCACAGGAAAATAATAATCTCCTGATTCGTGGCGAAGGAGTGAAAATACATTTCGTACAGGGATACCCCGGCCAGTAATAGCCCTTCAACAAACAGAACCTGGCTGAATACCAGCCTGACGTTATGGATAATCCCCCAGATAACAATAATCCGCGCAGCGATGGCGCCTGAGACAAACGAAAGAATAATGGCGCCAAAGAAAAGAATATCGCTGAGATCGGTGGAGGAAACTTCGCTGGATAGCTGCGAGGTATTGCCCGTCATATGCGAGGGAAAAAAACCGAACGCGCCCAGCGCAATGGCATTCAGCAGTCCCGCGGAGGTCGCCAGCCAGAGGGCAAGACGACGATCCTCCTGATGCGTTCGTTCTTTCTTTAATTTAATCAGCAAAGAATACCTCCGGTTTGAGCTTTGCCTGAATGCTCAAGCTAACAAAGCGATGTCGCTGGCTGACCAGGATATTGCTTAATTATTATTTCTACGGGAGGTGAGCGAGGTTTTGTAATTAAATAAAACAACCCTGTTAATATAATGCCTTATTTCCGATGGCGCGACGTCGTAAAAGTCAACACCCCTGCACTCAGGAGTAATATGCTGCTTAAAGCGAAGGTGCTCTGCCAGCCAAAGGTATCAAACACCACGCCACCCGCCGTTGAGCCAAGCGCAATAGAGAGTTGGATCACCGCGACCATTAGCCCGCCGCCAGCCTCGGCATCTTCCGGTAACGTACGGGCTATCCACGTCCACCAGCCGGTGGGGGCCGCAGTTGCCAGCATTCCCCAGAAACCTAACAGCAGGGCCACGATCCACAGGCTGTCACCGGTGAGCATTAATACCCCTGCAATCAGCGTCATAAGCAGCGGTATGGCCATTAAGGTGAGGTAAAACGCGGCATTCAGGGCCAGCGCGACGATCAGCGTGCCGATGAAACCTGCGATACCGATAGTGAGCAGGATCAGCGATAAGGCGGAAGGACTGACGTGGGTGACGGTTTCGAGGAAGGGGCGCACATAGGTAAATAACGCAAACTGTCCCATGAAGAACAGGCCGCACGCCATCAGACCCATCGAAACCGCAGGCTGGTGGAGCAGGCGAAATAGGCTTTTACGTGGCGACGGACCCTGGTTCCCGCCCATGTTGGGCAGGCTAAAATATTGCCAGATGAACGCCACAATCGCCACGGGAACCAGGCACAGAAACGCGCCGCGCCAGCCAATGGTCGAGCCGAGATAACTGCCCAGCGGGGCGGCGACCACCGTCGCCAGCGCGTTGCCGCCGTTGAAAATTGCCAGCGCACGAGAGACCTGATGCTGAGGCACCAGCCGAATGGCGGTGGCAGCAGACATCGACCAGAAACCGCCAATGGCGATGCCGATCAACGCCCGGCCTGCCATATACATCAGAGCATTCGGGGCGAAGGCGATAATGATCCCTGACAGCGCCATCAGGACGGTCATGCCTGAAAGAAGATGTTTGCGATTCATATTCCCGGCAAGCCGGGAAAGAAAAAGGCTGGTCAGGACAGCCAGCGCACCAGAGAGGGCGATCCCCTGGCCAGCCGTCCCCTCTGTCACCCCTAAATCTCTGGCGAGGGGCGTGAGCAGACTGACGGGCATAAATTCCGAGGCAATGAGGACAAAAACGCACAGGGTCATGGCAAAAATACCGCCCCAGTGTGCACGCTCAGCATCACGGGATGAGGTTTGATTCAGTGTGGACATAGGTGTAATTCACGGCGAAGAGAAGATAAGCCCCCTGATTGCCGGGGGCTAAGAGAATTAATCCAGACTGGTTTTGAAAAACTGCCCGAACTGCGCGAACGGGATTTTCCCTGCGACGTTATCGTAGAGATCAACGTGATTCGCACCGGGAACAATCACCAGTTCTTTCTGTTTGCTGCCGACAGCTTTAAACGCATCTTCCGCAAAATAACGTGAGTGCGCGTTTTCACCGGTCACAATCAGCGTTGGGATGGTGATCTCCCCGGCATAGCTCAGCAGCGGCATATTCATAAAGGACAACGGCATGGTCGCGGTCCATGCGCCGGTGGAGTTTACGGAACGGGCATGGAAGCCGCGCGGCATACGGTAGTAATCATAGAATTCTTTCAGTACCGGATGCGGATCGGCGGGCAATGCTTCCGGCAGAATACGCCCGGCCGCCGTTACCTTACCGTTTTCATCGACATAAATATCGTGGCCGCCATGGGCGAAGGTGCCGCTTTCAGCATCTTTCCAGCGTTGCGCGTTCAGATACTGCAACACGGCCCGGCGATCGGCCGCTGAATAACGATCTTTCCCGTCGCCCACGCCGTGACCCATCGCGCGGCTCATATCGTACATTACGCTGGTGGCGGCCGCCTTCACGCGGGTATCCATGGATGCCGCGTTCAGCGCCATACCACCCCAGCCGCAGATCCCGAGAATGCCGATACGGTTACGGTCGACTTCTTTCTGTAATCCGAGGAAATCCACTGCGGCGCTAAAGTCTTCGGTGTTGATGTCAGGGGAGGCAACGTTACGCGGCTGGCCGCCGCTTTCACCCGTGTAGGATGGGTCGAAGGCCAGGGTCACGAACCCCTGTTCAGCCAGAGTCTGGGCGTAAAGACCACTGGATTGTTCTTTTACCGCACCGAACGGTCCACTGACGGCAATCGCCGCCAGCTTCTGGTCGCCGCTGTTCCTGGGAATGTACAGATCGCCGACCAGGGTGATCCCGTATCGGTTCTCGAACGTCACCTTGCGGTGGTCGACTTTATTGCTCTCGACGAAGGTCTTATCCCAGGTTGTCACCATCGAAACGGGGGCGGCAGGATTTCGTGTTTCTGCATAACTCATTGTTGTCACTCCACTTAATGATGCGCATAGCAGCAGCGCAACGGACAGTTTTTGGGTGAATGTTTGCATAAGAGGTACCGTGTGTTGTTGTAATGCGGTCATTATAGTTAGCAGAAATAGTGCTGATTAGAGGCCAAAGGCTGCTAGAATTAATATCATATTGTTATGAATTGATGAGGCATGATGGCGAAGCGGGAAAACTACAATGAGCTGTATCTGTTTATCCAGGTGGTGCGGGAGGGAAGCTTCACGGCAGCCGCGCAACGGCTCGGGCTGGCACAATCCGGGATCAGTCGATCGGTTCGCGAGCTGGAAGAGCGGCTGGGCGTTCGGCTTCTGGTGCGTACAACGCGCAAACTGTCGCTGACCCACGCCGGGGAGCAACTTTACCAGACCGCTGGTTCAGCCTTTGATGCGCTCGATACCGGGCTGACCAGACTGGCGCATTACCGCCAGACGCCATCCGGCACGGTGCGCATTAATGCCAGCCAGCACGCCATCGAAAAATGCCTGCTGCCAAAGCTCGCTATCTTCAAACAGCGTTACCCGGATATCCGTCTGGAATTGATGAATGAGAGCCGGTTCGTGGATATCATTGCCGAGCGATTCGACGCGGGCGTCCGGCTTGGGCCGGAGGTGGGACAAGGAATGATTGCCGTGCGCATCACGCCCGATATGGAGATGGCTGTGGTTGCCGCTCCGGCGCATTTTCGGCGCTATGGTTTCCCGCAGACGCCCGCCGATCTGGATGCTCATCCCTGCATTGCCTACCAGTTTGCCGACGGTAACCACTATCAATGGGAGCTTGTTCAGGACGGGAAGCATGTTACTCACCGCCCGGAGGGGCAATGGGCCTTTTCCGAAAGCTACATGGAGGCCGAAGCGGCCCGGCTGGGACTCGGGCTGGCCTATGTCCCGGTTGAGCTGGTGGCTGACGATCTGGAGCGTGGCACGCTTATACGCGTCTTACAGCGCTACAGCCTGCGGATGGACGGACTGTACCTCTATTATCCACACCGCAACGTATCCCCGGCGCTGAGAGCGGTGATTGATACGCTGAAAATTTAGGGTGCCTCTTCGCTACGGTCTATACAGCCCCTACGTTTGTGATACGCTACTATTTTATATAGCGCAGCTCAACTAAGGCTCTGAAATGACAAAAATAATGCCAGAATATACGGTAGTTGACTTATCACGTTGGGCAAGAAAGGAACACTTTGAAGTATTTCAGGGCTTTGCTCAATCTACATTTAACCAAACGGTTCAGCTGGACATTACCGTGCTGCTAAAGCATATCAAAGAGGTTGGCTGGAAATTTTATCCTGCGATTATTTCCCTTATTTCTGACGTCGTAAACCGGCATCCGGAATTCCGTATGGCCATGAAGGATGATGAACTTGTAATATGGAATGAGGTTCATCCAAGCTATACCCTTTTCCATAAAGAAACGGAGACATTTTCATCGTTATGGAGTCATTACGATGGAAATATTCACCATTTTCAGCGCGTTTATGCAGAAGATGTTGCCCGCTATGGCAATATCCTTGCTTACTGGCCTAAAGAAGAGTCCCGGGAGAATATATTCTTCATATCGGATATTCCGTGGGTCAGCTTTAGCAGTTTCAACGTCAACGTCGCTAACATGCGGAATTTTTTTGCGCCCATGTTCACGTTTGGAAAATACTATAACCAGGATGGAAAGGTCTTGTTGCCTTTCGCCGTTCAGGTCCATCATTCTGTCTGTGACGGTTTCCATGTGGCCAGGCTGATCAACGAGTTACAAGAGTTGTGTGATAATTTACCGCACCATTCAGAGGCGCTCAACGTGTGATTCACGTGTTTTTAACATACGCCTGACGAGGGGAAATAATGGAACCGAATTTTACGCCAGAACAGATTGAAATGATTAACCGCATTGTTTTCGAGCAGATCGAGATCATGCATGAGAAAGTAGCTGAAATAATCGCAGATACAGAGACGGTGGCGCATCAGCGCCTGAAGGATAACGGGATCACTACGACAGATTTCTATCCTGCAAATAAAAACTTCCTGATGATGACCCTTGTACAGGATCTGATAGATAAAGTGCACGGGGGCGATAAGGACCTGGCCAAAACAATGATAACCATGGAAGCAAAAAGGCTGAATATCAGCGTAAACGTTGAGGCGGACAAATCAAGATAACAGGACGTATTTTCAGGGTTACGGTTGATGAATATAAGGTTCAGCCGACCTTAATAAAGCCGCGAGCCGTTTCCGGCCCGCGGCGGAAGGACAGGTGATTAGACGCTCTGACGATCAGGCGGCTTTGACGGCCCGGATTTTTTTGCTGCTGTCCGCATCTGATGCTGTTTTATCCGTTTCAGCATTGAGCTCGGGAAGCTTGCTGGTACGCAGGATATGCTGCACGGACTCTTTCTGCTCGGCGAGATAAAGACCAAGGTTCTCCGCCTGCGTTTCATCCATCTGCATTCCGCTTTGCAACAGCCAGTCGGTAAACGCTTCTGCCATATCGAGCAGCTTGTCGTGAGCGTCAGCCTCTTTCTTACTGGCAAATGTCATTTTTTCTTCACCTTTTCTTACGACAACAAATTTTGTTTCAACAGCCATTGTGCACCCCCGTATACTGTAATTATATACAGTATAGCAGTTGTGACGTTGTGTTGCAGCAAAAATGTGCGAGCCTGGCCTGCACAACGGGTGGACAAGCCAGGTGCTGTTATCGGTACAGCGTTTTTTCGACAATCGGGATCAGCAAAGTGGACTGCCATTCCGCCAGCGTCAGCTGGGCAAGTTTACCCAGCGCGGTGTAGAACGGATGGGCCGCGTTTTCAACGAATACGCTAAGGAAACGCGTGCTCCATGGCAGCAGATGCCAGGCAAGAAGCTGGTCGCGTTCTGTTTCGCGACCGTTCTCGGCAAGCCATGCCGCCAGCATCAGCAACGTTCCGAAATGATCTTCGGGCTCATTCTGCTGCATCTCAAAGGCGATATGGTTTTCACGCATCCACTGACGCAACGCGAGGGTCGAATCGCCAAACAGCACGGACTCGCGATCAAGCCAGACCGAGCCCCACGGGGGGGCGGGCAGGGCATACGGGCCAATAAACAGACGCTGCCAGGCGTCTTTCAACGCTTCATCCGATGGGGTCTTAAACATACTGGCGACAGGCAGCAGATTTTCCTCCGCCAGCGGCCAGTCCTGAACCCAGTCACCTGCGGTCAGGGCACTCACCAGCGGCGCGGTCTGCTCGCTGTCTGGAGCGAAATAAAACAGCGCGCCCAGTACCCGGGCGCTGAACGCGAACGATTCGCGGTGTGAGACGTCATTCATTACAACTTTCCTTACTTGCGCGCGGGTAGCCCCGCGCACCTGTGTTAACCTGCAATTGCTAACCCTGCGGTCATATGCAGACCATAAAATAGCCCACGGCCAATCAGTTCACCCAGCGCCACCAGCGCGACACCTGCAAACAGGCCGAGCGTTTTTGGCTCCTGACGACGAATCAGCGGGCAGATCCAGCAGCCTAAACCCGCCGCCAGCAACGCGATGCGCCATACCTGAAGCGAACCATAATCCGGAAGCAGGGCGTTAGCCTGCTGGATGGAACTCTGTATTGTCCCCAGCGTATTGCTTTGCAACACGACGACCGCCACGCAGACGATAAGTGCCAGTGCGCTGACTGACGCGGCAAGAGTACTTTTGAATGTCACGTTTGCAACGCGCAGCAGCAGCGCGGCCAGCAGAGGACCAGCCAGAACCATCGTCAGGAAGAAGCTCAGCGTGGTGTAACCCGTATACCAGGTCGGGACAGTCTCAATCTGATAGACCCGGGTCATCGCCCAGACAAAAACGATGCCCAGGATCTGGCTGACAACCAGCCAGATTTTGCCCAAAGCTGGGGGCATTTTACCGATAACCGACACCAGCCACCAGAAACCGCCCACGGCAAAGAAGATCGAACCCGCCGCGATCTCATTACTCAGCGCTGACGCGCCCACGCGGTTAAGCGAGTTGAAGGCACGCAGCGGGGAGCCAAGATGCAGTACCGAGGCCATAAACCCAATACCCATTACCAGCCAGAGAAAAAACAGGCTGCGCACGATGCGCATTCTGGCCTTGTCATCATTTTCCTTAAGCCAGACGAAGCCCATCACGATTAACGCGCCGGCCACGCACTGCCCGAAAACGGTGAAGATCACCAGCGGCCATTCATGCCATCCACTTCCCATCTCACACCTCCTTCGGGTTTGCCAGGTAGCCGGTGGTGTCACCCATCGGACGGCTGTTGGCGTTAGGTTTAATCACAATACTCGGCTTCGTGAAGTGCGCAGACGGCAGCGGCGCGACGGCAGCAAGCTGACCGTGTTTTTTGCGCAGCTCTTCAATCGGGCCAAAGTCCAGCGCGCGCAGCGGGCAGGATTCGACGCAGATGGGCTTTTTGCCGTCCGCCACGCGGCTGTGGCAGCCGTCGCACTTGGTCATGTGGCCTTTGGCGGCATTGTACTGCGGCGCGCCGTACGGGCAGGCCATGTGGCAGTAGCGACAGCCGATGCAGACATCCTCGTCCACCACCACAAAACCGTCGTCGCGCTTGTGCATTGCCCCGCTCGGGCAGACCTTGGTGCAGGCCGGATCTTCGCAGTGGTTGCAGGCAATCGACAGGTAATAGGCGAAGACATTCTGATGCCAGACGCCGTTGACCTCCTGCCAGTCGCCGCCCGCATATTCATAAATACGCCGGAAGCTGACGTCCGGGGTCAGGTCTTTGTAATCCTTGCAGGCCAGCTCGCAGGTTTTGCACCCGGTGCAGCGGCTGGAATCAATAAAAAATCCATACTGGGTAGTCATCGGTTAATCCTTATGCCTTCTCGATCTGCACCAGGTTCGTGTGCTGCGGGTTGCCCTTCGCCAGCGGTGACGGGCGGTGCGTGGTCAGGGTATTGATGCAGGAGCCGTGATCGACACGATCGCCATTCATGTTGGCGTCATGCCAGGCGCCCTGGCCCATCGCGCTTACGCCGGGCATGATGCGCGGGGTGACTTTCGCGGCAATACGCACTTCGCCGCGGTCGTTGAAGACGCGCACCATATCCCCGTTTTTGATTCCACGTTGCTCCGCATCCACAGGGTTAAGCCACACCTCCTGGCGACAGGCGGCCTGGAGCACATCCACGTTGCCGTAGCTGGAGTGGGTACGGGCTTTAAAGTGGAAACCGAACAGTTGCAGCGGGAACTTGCTGCGCTCGGGCGCGTCCCAGCCTTCAAAGGTTGAGGTATAGACCGGCAGCGGGGTGATGGTCTCGTCTTTTTGCAGTTCCCAGGTTGCCGCAATATCCGCCAGCTTGCTGGAGTAGATCTCGATTTTGCCCGACGGGGTTTTCAGCGGATTGGCATCCGGATCGTCACGGAATTTTTTATAGGCCACGAAATGTCCGTTAGGATCTTTGCGCTTATAAATACCCATTTTTTTCAGCGCGTCGTAGGACGGCAGCAGCGGATCTTTGGCGACCATTTTGGCGTACAGGTAGCGCAGCCACTGCTCCTGCGTACGGCCTTCAGTGAATTTCTGATGGATATCCGGTCCGAGGCGTTTCGCCACTTCACTCATGATCCAGTAGATGGGCTTGCGCTCGAACTTCGGGGCGGTAACCGGCTGGAGAAAAATCAGGTATCCCATGTTGCCGGCGTAATCGTTGGGGATGATATCTTCCTGCTCGACGGTCATCAGGTCCGGCAGAACAATATCGGCATACTTCGCGGACGAGGTCATAAAGTTGTCGATGACGACGATCGTTTCGCACTTGCTCTCATCCTGCAAAATGTCGTGAGTTTTGTTGATATCGGAGTGCTGGTTGATGATGGTATTACCCGCGTAGTTCCAGATGAACTTGATCGGCACATCGAGCTTATCTTTGCCGCGTACGCCGTCGCGCAGGGCGGTCATCTCCGGTCCACGGGCAATGGCATCCGTCCAGCTGAAGCAGGAGATTTGCGTTTTCACCGGATTTTCCGGCAGCGGCATGCGTTCGATGGTGATGGTGTAGTCGATTCGCGCGCGCCGCTGTTGCCGCCGTTAATGCCGACGTTGCCGGTCAGGATCGGCAGCATGGCGATGGCGCGGGACGTTTGCTCCCCGTTAGCCTGACGCTGTGGGCCCCAGCCCTGGCAAATGTAGGCCGGTTTCGCCGAACCGATTTCACGGGCCAGCTTAATGATGCGATCGGCAGGGATGCCCGTTATGCGAGACGCCCACTCAGGGGTTTTCGCGGTTTTGTCATCACCCTGGCCGAGAATATAGGCTTTGTAATGACCATTAGCCGGTGCGCCTTCCGGCAGGGTTTTTTCGTCATAACCCACGCAGTATTTATCGAGGAAAGGTTGATCGACCAGATTTTCATTAATCAGCACCCACGCAATACCTGCCACCAGCGCGGCATCGGTGCCCGGACGAATCGGGACCCACTCGTCTTCACGCCCTGCGGCAGTGTCGGTATAACGCGGATCGATAACGATCATCCGCGCGTTTGACCGTTCGCGCGCCTGCTCAAGGTAGTAAGTGATCCCGCCGCCGCTCATGCGCGTTTCCGCCGGATTATTGCCGAACATCACGACCAGTTTGGTGTTTTCGATATCCGATGTGCTGTTGCCGTCGTTGCTGCCGTAGGTGTAGGGCATTGCGCAGGCGATCTGCGCGGTGCTGTAGGTGCCGTAGTGGCTGAGGAAGCCGCCGTAGCAGTTCATCAGGCGCGCGACCAGCGAGGCATAAGGGGAGGAGCGGGTGATGTTGCCGCCTACAATTCCGGAGGAGTAGTTAATGTAGACCGCTTCGTTGCCGTATTTTTCGACCACGCTTTTCAGGCTCGCGGCGATGGTGTCCAGCGCTTCTTCCCAGGTGATACGCTCAAACTTGCCTTCTCCGCGTTTGCCCACGCGTTTCATCGGATAGTTCAGACGGTCTGGGTGATTAATGCGACGGCGAATTGAACGGCCTCGCAGGCAGGCGCGAACCTGATGGTTGCCGTAAATATCCTCGCCGGTATTATCCGTTTCAACCCAGTAGACTTCGTCATCGCGAACGTGCAGACGTAGCGCGCAGCGGCTACCGCAGTTTACCGAGCAGGCGCCCCAGACAACTTTGTCTTCTGCGGGCTGAATAGCGGACTGCACAGCGGCGGCGGCGCTTTTCAGACCAAAAGGTAATGCGATCCCACCGGCGGCAAGCGCCAGAGATCCTATGGCAGTAGATTTAACCAGAGTTCGACGGCTTATACCGCCGTGATGTTCAACTTCGGACATAACTCACCCCATCATTGTTAATAATTATTTTCACCCGTGACTACAACCGGGCTAATGATGGGGGGAGTGTTACTTATTTAGAGGTATTAAATATTAATCCTCGTCAAATCAGGGGAATTGAGTGGGAAAATCATTGCGGCTCAGCGGGCGCATTCTCTTGCGTACCTGCGCCGCTCACCGGGTAGTTGCCGCTACTGGTGCGGGTGTACAAAATTTTGAAAGTATCGTTGGCACAATGCCCAACGACCTGCGCATCCGGCTGATCGGCCTGATCGTTCGGGACGATGTTCAGGGTAAAGCCAGACTCCGGTACGCCGTTGTTGATAATCTTCTGCTGAATGTCGCTTTTCACGCGCTCGCAGGAGTCCGGGGCCGCAAGAAGAGCGGGTGAAGCACTCATTAACAGCAGGGCGGTAATCCAGGGTAACCGTTTCATCTGTAGCTCCTTTTCACTGTGTGGACTGTAAGCATAGCAGGGTTAGGGTAAGCTTTTGTTTTTGGACCTGTCTTTCTGAATTGTCCTGGAGCCCTGCCTGCGTCATAAAATAAATTGCGAGTAATGGTGCTGATTGTCTACCAGATAAGAAGGCAGGGTGCGTTTTGATACCTCTTGCCTGACCAGTTTTCGGTCTCGTCCCCAGATATCTTCGGCGTTGGTAATAACCTTCATAATATGTTCCGGGTTATTAAATTCCGGCAGATCGTATTCGGTATGAGAAATGGTAGACATTTTTTCGGAAATTCTTTCTGGAGTCATTACCCATGAGAAATGCCAGCCGCCATCTTTCACAATTTTATTATTGATTTTTAGCCAGTTCCATTTAAACCATGACCAGTTTTTATCTTTGCGCGCACGCTTCCAGTTTCTGAAAGATTCAGGCTCACCGTGGAAGAAATGCTTAAGGTTGTAATAGGACGTCGCGCGGGGCAAGGTACATTTTCTCGGCGTACCATCCGTGTTGTGAACCTGGAGATTAAACTGATAGTTGAACACGTTTTGATGAATAGTCGTGCAGAGCGCGCGCGGATTAATGGCCCTGACCGTGTCGGGAGAGAAGATTTCGTCAACGTCTGACACCAGAATCAGATCGTCGTCTGCCGCGTCTTTTAACCCGTTCATAATGGAGTTGCGAAGCGCTGCTTCATTTGCCCAGGCATCAACCTGGTTATTATCCGCACGGTTTAAAATAGGCTGCGCGTCAAAAGGCACTTAAATGATTTTGTCTTTGAATTTGGCAAACTTTGTAATATCGAAATGCAATTCTCTCGGTATGCCCGTAAAAGAGTGTGTTGCTTCTACAATGACAAAACGGTCAACGACATCAGCGAGAGTATGTAATCTGATGTCGAGCAACATATCTTCGTCATAGTATAAAAAACAGTCGTAAATCATGATGTTAACCCGAAAATTTAAGAATCTAATTTTATAATAGTGTGGAATCTTCCGCGCCCAAAGTAGCCACTTTGGCAGGTCTCGTCAATGCAAACGACGGATTTATACAGCGCAAAGAGTCAAATGAAGTGCTGTTATGTAAGTTGCTGTATTTGCTAATATGATTGTATCTCTCTTTGAACGGTAAATGATGTGAACAAATACGCAGCGATAACGCTACTGGCAACGGTACTGGTGGGATGCGACAACAACACCGCGCCGCTGTCATTTACGCCGGAGATGGCGAGTTTTTCGAACGAGTTTGACTTTGATCCTCTGCGCGGGCCGGTGAAGGATTTTACCCAGACGCTGTTCAACGATAAGGGTGAAGTCTCTAAACGTGTGACCGGCACGATGTCAACGGAAGGGTGTTTCGATACGCTTGAACTGCACGATCTCGACGCTAATACGGGCGTTGCGCTGGTGCTGGATGCTAACTACTACGTCGATGCGGAAACCCAGCAGCAGAAGGTAAAGTTGCAGGGAAAATGTCAGCTGGCGGAACTGCCGTCTGCCGGCCTGACGTGGGACACCGACGATAACGGGTTTGTGGTTGCCGCGCACAGCAAAGAGATGGAAGTGAAGTACCAGTATGACGCCGACGGCTACCCGCTGGGTAAAACTACAGTTTCCGGCGACAAGCGTTTATCGGTCAAGTCGGTGCCGTCGAAAGATCTGCGCAAGCGCATGGATTATACGGCGGTAAGCCTGTTGAACGATAAACCGATGGGCAATGTAAAGCAGAGCTGTGATTACGATCGCCACAATAACCCGGTGAGCTGTGAGCTGGTGATCACCGATGACAGCGTCAAACCTGCCGTTGAGCACAAGTACACCATCAAAAACAGCATTGAATATTATTGAGAATAAAACCGCGCAGGTTACTGCGCGGTGGGTTTAAGCAGGCTGGCGGAGGAGGACTTATGCCCGGCCAGATGCTGATGCTGGAAAATGCACATGCGGATGGTGTTACGGTATTCGCCGTTAATAAAGAACTCATGGATCAGTTCACCTTCCACCATAAAGCCCAGCTTACGGTAGATATGAATCGCTTTTTCGTTCTCTTTGTCGACGATAAGGTAAAGCTTGTAGAGATTCAGGACGTTAAACCCGTAATCCATCGCCAGCTTTGCCGCCCGCGACGCAAGACCTTTCCCCTGGTGCTCCGGTGAAATAATGATCTGAAATTCCGCTCGACGGTGAACGTGGTTGATCTCAACCAGTTCAACCAGCCCGGCTTTCTCACCTTCGCACTCCACCACAAACCGGCGTTCACTCTGATCGTGGATATGCTTGTCGTAGAGATCGGACAGCTCGACAAACGCCTCATAAGGCTCTTCAAACCAGTAGCGCATCACGCTGGCATTGTTGTCGAGCTGGTGAACAAAGCGTAAATCTTCGCGCTCCAGCGGACGGAGCTTAACGTCACACGGCGTCGACATTACGGTGCTACCGTGCGGCCAGTGCGACGATCCAGACAGCGCAGGGTGTTAGGCTCCCAATAGGCGTTGACGTTGGCACTTTGCTGGCATTTGTCGCGGGCATCAAACGCGACGTCTTCTTTATCCCACTCTTTTTCCACGCGCTTATTCACTTTCTGACGCAGGCTGCGGGTGTCATTCCATTGTTCTTTGTCCATGGCGGCGTTCTGACGGCTTTGCGCGCTGTCACCAGACTCAATGATGAGTTTGCTGGTTTCGGCTGATGCCGTTGCGGCGAAGGCGAACGATGACAGCGCCAGTACGGCTGTCAGACAAAGGCGTTTGCTTAATGTAGTCATAGCGTTTCCTTTAAACGGGTGCAGACAATCGGATTACCCCGTTGGATTCTACACCAATCCCAAAGGGTGTCATACCCGCGCGGCAGGTATGGGAACGATGTGAACATTATCGCGTATGATGTCTAAATCAATCCTCACGAAACGAGAAAAATGTTCAAAACGACGCTGCTTTTTTTCGCGACCGCGCTGTGCGAAATCATCGGATGCTTTTTGCCGTGGCTCTGGCTAAAGCGGGGCGCTTCCGCGCTGCTGCTGATCCCGGCGGGTGTGTCCCTGGCCCTTTTTGTCTGGCTGCTCACCCTGCATCCGGCCGCCAGCGGGAGGGTATATGCGGCCTACGGCGGAGTGTACGTCTGTACCGCGCTGCTGTGGCTGCGCGTTGTCGATGGCGTCAGGCTAAGCCTGTATGACTGGGCAGGCGCGCTGATTGCCCTGTGCGGCATGTTGATCATCGTGGCCGGTTGGGGACGCGCATAAGCGTCCTTATAGTGTGATCGCCCGCTGATTTTACGATCATTATACTTGTATGGTAGTAGTGTAGTTGCGTAAATTTCCTGCATCACAACGAGCGATGTAAGGAAATGGATTATGAAGATTGTCGGGGCTGAAGTATTTGTCACCTGCCCGGGGCGTAACTTTGTCACCCTTAAAATCACCACCGATGAGGGCATTGTCGGCCTGGGTGATGCCACGCTGAACGGACGTGAACTTTCCGTTGCCTCCTACCTGAAAGATCACCTGTGCCCTCAGTTGATTGGCCGCGATGCGCACCGCATCGAAGATATCTGGCAGTTCTTCTATAAAGGCGCTTACTGGCGTCGTGGTCCGGTCACCATGTCAGCGATTTCTGCCGTGGATATGGCGCTGTGGGACATTAAGGCGAAAGCCGCGAACATGCCGCTCTATCAGCTTCTGGGCGGAGCCTCCCGGGAAGGGGTGATGGTTTATTGTCACACCACCGGGCACACCATTGACGACGTGCTGGAAGATTATGCCCGTCATAAAGAGATGGGCTTCAAGGCAATTCGCGTGCAGTGCGGCGTGCCGGGAATGAAAACCACCTACGGCATGGCAAAAGGAAAAGGGCTGGCGTATGAGCCAGCGACCAAGGGCGCCTGGCCGGAAGAGCAGCTATGGTCCACTGAAAAATACCTCGACTTCACGCCGAAACTGTTCGACGCAGTGCGCAGTCAGTTCGGCTTCAATGAACATCTCCTTCACGACATGCACCACCGTCTGACGCCCATCGAAGCGGCGCGATTCGGCAAAAGCATTGAAGAGTACCGTCTGTTCTGGATGGAAGATCCGACTCCCGCTGAAAACCAGGAGTGTTTCCGCCTGATCCGCCAGCACACCGTCACGCCAATTGCGGTGGGGGAAGTGTTCAACAGCATCTGGGACTGCAAGCAGCTGATTGAAGAGCAGCTCATTGACTATATCCGCGCCACCATAACCCATGCGGGCGGCATCACCGGGATGCGTCGCATTGCGGACTTTGCCTCACTTTATCAGGTGCGTACCGGCTCACACGGCCCGTCGGATCTGTCGCCGATTTGCCACGCCGCGGCGCTGCATTTTGACCTGTGGGTACCGAACTTTGGCGTGCAAGAGTATATGGGGTATTCGGAGCAGATGCTGGAAGTGTTCCCGCACAGCTGGCGCTTCGATAACGGCTATATGCACCCGGGCGACAAGCCAGGGCTGGGCATTGAGTTTGATGAGAAGCTGGCGGCGAAATACCCGTACGATCCGGCTTATCTGCCGGTGGCTCGTCTGGAAGACGGCACCCTCTGGAACTGGTAAACGAGGAGCGAATGATGAAAAGCGTAGTGATCCAACAGCCGGATGTGCTGGTGATTGAAGAGCGTCCTCTCCCGTTGCCGGGCGCAGGCGACGTCCGCGTCAAAATTAAGCTCGCCGGTATTTGCGGTTCAGACAGCCATATCTATCGCGGGCATAACCCGTTTGCGAAATACCCGCGGGTAATCGGTCACGAGTTCTTTGGCGAAATAGACGCGGTTGGCGAAGGCGTGGAGGGCACCCGACTGGGCCAGCGCGTTTCGGTTGATCCGGTGATCAGCTGCGGGCACTGCTACCCGTGTTCCGTTGGAAAACCGAACGTTTGTACTTCGCTGGTGGTGCTGGGCGTCCACCGTGACGGCGGCTTCAGCGAATACGCCGTGGTGCCGGCGAAAAATGCCTGGCGCATTCCGGATGCGATCCCTGACCACCACGCGGTGATGGTTGAGCCATTCACCATTGCCGCCAACGTGACGGGGCAGGCGAAACCCACCGAACAGGATGTGGCGCTGATTTACGGCGCAGGCCCGATGGGGCTGGTCACCGTGCAGGCGCTGAAGGGCGTTTACAAGGTGAAGCAGGTCATCGTGGTGGATCGCATTGATGAGCGGCTGGAGATGGCGCAACGCAGCGGCGCAGACTGGGTCTTCAACAACGGCGAGCATTCTTTACAGGCCGCGCTGGATGAAAAAGGCATCAAGCCGACGTTAATCATCGATGCTGCCTGTCATCCGTCCATTTTACAGGAAGCGATTACGCTGGCGTCTCCGGCGGCGCGCATCGTGCTGATGGGCTTCTCCAGCGACCCGAGCCAGATTGTACAGCAGGGGATCACCGGCAAAGAGCTGTCGATCTTCTCTTCGCGCCTGAATGCCAACAAATTCCCGGTGGTCATTGACTGGCTGGAAAAAGGGCTGATCGACCCTGAAAAACTGGTCACCCATACATTTGACTATCACCACGTTACAGACGCCATCGAACTGTTTGAAAAAGACCAGCGGCAGTGCTGCAAAGTCTTGCTCACGTTCGACCAATAATAATTCACGCGGTTAAGAGCCTGCGAAGACAGGCTCTCAGTGGTACGCATCTTACCTTGCAGAGATAGCCATTATGACTCAAGCACAACCTCAAAGAAGTACGTCAGATCTGGTGAAAGCCGCCGTATCTGGCTGGCTGGGCACCGCCCTGGAGTTTATGGATTTCCAGCTCTACTCCCTTGGCGCCGCGCTGGTGTTTCATGAAATTTTCTTCCCTGAGCAGTCCGCGGCCATGGCGCTGATCCTGGCGATGGGCACCTACGGCGCAGGCTACATCGCGCGTATTGTCGGGGCATTTATCTTCGGCAGAATGGGCGACAGAATTGGCCGTAAAAAAGTGCTGTTTATCACCATCACCATGATGGGGATCTGCACCACCTTAATCGGCGTCCTGCCAACCTACGCGCAGATCGGGATTTTCGCACCGGTGCTGCTGGTGACGCTGCGTATTATTCAGGGGCTGGGCGCGGGGGCTGAAATCTCCGGCGCAGGCACCATGCTGGCCGAATACGCCCCGAAGGGTAAACGCGGCATCATCTCCTCGCTGGTGGCCATGGGCACCAACTGCGGGACGCTGA
Source organism: Enterobacter cloacae complex sp. ECL72 (assembly GCF_019056635.1). NCBI lineage: Bacteria > Pseudomonadati > Pseudomonadota > Gammaproteobacteria > Enterobacterales > Enterobacteriaceae > Enterobacter > Enterobacter cloacae complex sp. ECL72. The sequence continues at coordinate 1,658,720 of NZ_CP077659.1, forward strand.
GCGCCACGGCGATCTGGGCCGTGATGTTCTTTGCCCTCGATCGTGAAGAACTTATTGCCTGGGGCTGGCGCGTGCCGTTCCTCGCCAGCGTGGTGGTGATGATCTTCGCCATCTGGCTGCGTATGAACCTTAAAGAGAGCCCGGTGTTTGAGAAGGTAAACGATGCCGAAGCCGTTGCGCCGGTTGCTGCGCAGGATACCTCGGTCGGCGCGATGTTTAAGAGCAAATCGTTCTGGCTGGCGACGGGGCTGCGCTTTGGTCAGGCCGGTAACTCTGGGCTTATCCAGACCTTCCTTGCCGGGTACTTGGTACAGACGCTGTTATTTGATAAGGCGATCCCAACCGATGCGCTGATGATCAGCTCGATTCTTGGCTTCGTCTCCATCCCGCTGCTGGGCTGGCTGTCCGATAAAGTGGGGCGCCGTCTGCCATATATCATCCTTAACATTTCAGCCATTATTCTGGCTTACCCGATGCTGTCGATTATCGTCGATAAGAGTTACGCGCCGGGCGTGATTATGCTCTCTATCATCGTTATTCATAACTTTGCGGTGCTCGGGCTGTTTGCGCTGGAAAACATCACCATGGCGGAGATGTTTGGTTCGCGAAACCGCTTTACCCGCATGGCGATCTCCAAAGAGGCGGGCGGTCTCGTGGCGGTAGGCTTTGGTCCGGTGCTGGCGGGGATCTTCTGCAATATGACCGGGTCCTGGTGGCCGATTGTGGCGATGCTGGTGGCGTACTCGCTGATTGGGCTGGTCTCCGCTTTGCTGATGCCAGAAGTGCGCGACCGCGATTTGAGCCTGGTGGAAGATGCAGCTGAACCCCTGCGCCAGAGCGATACCGCAGCGAAGCAGCGGAAATATGGAGCCCTGTCATGAGTTTTATTAACGATAACTTTATGATTGGCAATGCGAGAGGTGTTGAACTTTATCGTAACGTCGCGAAAGCGCTGCCAATTATTGATTATCACTGTCACCTGGACGCGAAAGATATCTTCGAGAATAAAAATCTCGATAATATTACCGAACTCTGGCTGGCTGGCGATCATTATAAATGGCGCGCCATGCGCGCCAACGGTATTGACGAAAAATACATTACGGGCGATGCCCCGGCGGAGGATAAATTTGCGGCATGGGCTGAAACGGTCGAAGCGAGCTATGGAAATCCGCTCTATCACTGGACTCATTTAGAACTTCACCACTATTTTAACTGTGACGAACCGCTGGGCAGGCATAACTGGCGTGAAATAATGGAGCGCTGTAATCTGCTATTGCAGCAGCCTGATTTTACGCCGAGGGAACTCATTAAACGCTCCAGGGTAGAAGTTATTTGTACGACAGATGCTCCGCTTGATGATTTACGCTACCATCAATTATTGCGTGATGACGCGACGTTCAACGTTAAGGTATTACCGACCTTTCGTCCGGACGATGTTTTTGCGCAAAACGCGGAACAGTTTGCCGACTTTATCGATCGATTAGGTGAGACGACAGGATCTAAAATCCAGACATTCAGCGATTTTGTTAAGGGAATGAGCCAGCGTATTGCCTGGTTCCACGAAATCGGGTGCCGAATTTCCGATCACGGACCCGTGGAGATCCATTTTCAGTCAGCAGATGAAAGTCAGGTTGAATCCGTGTTTGCCCGAAAGCGCCGGGGTGAAAATCTGGACGCCCGTAATAATGCGATTCTTGACAGTGCCATTTTTATTATGCTGGCGCATAATTACAGGCAGCATAACTGGGCAATGCAGATACACTTCGGTGCGATTCGCAATAATAATTCCCGCATGTACCGTTCTTTGGGTAGTAATACTGGTTTTGACTCGCTGACCGATCAGTCGAATCTTGCGGCCAATCTCAACCAACTCCTGGATGCAATGGCGCAGGCTGAAGCTTTGCCCAAAACCATTCTATATAACCTCAACGCCAGCTATAACGATATTGTCGCGACGACTATCGCTAATTTTCAGACTGCGGAATTGGGCGTTAAATCGCCGATACAGTTTGGCTCCGGATGGTGGTTTAACGACACTCAACGCGGAATGGAAAACCAGCTACATAGCCTTGCGGATCAGGGGCTATTAATGAATTTTGTCGGTATGTTAACCGATTCCCGTAGTCTGGTTTCGTATACTCGCCACGATTATTTCCGTCGTATTTTGTGCAATATCATTGGTGGCTGGGTGGAGCGTGGTGAAGTTCCGGATAATAACACCATCCTAACGAAGATGGTTAAAAATATTTGCCATGATAATGCTGAAAACTATTTCAGATTCTAAATTCTACTCACTGAGTGGGGATGGAACATGTCTCGTACTGCAAAAAAAATTACTATTCCGGTTAGTATCGGCTACGGACTAACGGATATTATGGGCGGCGGTGCCTTTACCGTTATCGGCGCCTGGTTATTATTCTTCTATACGACATTTGTTGGGTTGTCACCGGTTGAAGCGGCGTCTATTGTTGCTATAGCGCGCATTGTCGATGCTATCGTTAGTTTGTTTATGGGAAGTTTCACTGACCATTTTTACAAAAACTATTTTGGTAAAAAATTTGGTCGCCGACGTTTCTTTTTGCTGATCGGTGCACCGTTGATGCTGGTCTATGCATTGCTGTGGCTTGATGGCATGACATACGGTTTTTATCTCGCCGTCTATCTAGCATTTGAAATTATTGCTGCAATGGTACTGATCCCGTGGGAAACGTTACCGTCAGAAATGACAAAAGACTTTAACCAGCGGACCAAACTCTCTACCTGTCGCATGTTTCTTTCAGCGTCCGGGACGTTTCTGGCGACATTTATTCCCGGATTACTGATCGGCTATTTCGGGGAAAACAGCGCCCATGCCTACCTCATAAACGGCGTTATTTTTGCTGTACTGTTTATGGTATGTGTATTCATCTCGTGGAAAGTGACCTGGGAACGCGAGTTGACGCCGGAAATGCTCTCCGGGTTGGAAAAAAACACACGCCCACAAACAGCAGGAGAGAAGCTGGCTGCCTTTGGACGACTTTTTAAGGAGTATGGTTCCACCCTGAAAATCCGGGCCTTCAGGAAACATCTCGCCATCTATCTGCTGTCGTTTACCGGCAAAGATGTCTACAACACGGTATTTGTATTTTTCTGCGTCTACTGTCTGAATGTCTCTTCCTCACTGGCAGGCACGCTGCTGTCGATGAGTATTGTGGGGCTGCCCGTCACGTTAATTGCGGGTATAGGGATCATCAGATATGGGCCATCAAAGCTATATGTATTTGCCTATTCACTGATGTTGCTCTGTTTGGGGGGCTTCTTTGCCGTGTACCAGATCCCTGCGCTGAATACCGTCGCGACGCTGGTCATTCTGGCCGGGGTGTATCAGGTGGGGCGCTGCGTCCTTGAGTTTACACCGTGGAACGTGTTCACGTTCATTCCAGATATCGATGAAATGGTCAGCCGTCAGCGTCGTGAGGGACTGTTTGCCGCGGTAATGACATTCTCCCGAAAAACCACGGTCGCTATTGCCACCTTTATTGTGGGTCTCCTGTTACAAAGCGGCGGATTTGTAAAAGGGAGCCAGACGCAGCCAACCGAAGCCATCCACACCATCGCAATGCTGATGTTCATCGGCACTGCTGCCTTGCTTATCCTGGCCCTGTGGCAGGCTCTGACATTTAACCTGAACAAGCGTACGCACAAAATCTTTGTGGATGAGCTGGATCGCCTGAAAGCCAACGGCTCTCCCCAACGCGTATCCGCCGAAGCTCGCCGGGTCGTGGAAGATTTAACAGGCTATTCCTACGACAGGTTGTGGCGTGAGCCGACGGTCCGGTCCGGCGAGCAGACGGTGCGCACCCCTGTATGATCTGGTTTATATCTTTTGCCAGATGTCACACAACTTGATTTTTATATCACACCACTTGGCCGAAAGTTAATGTAAATCAATGTTCATGGCAGCATAACCAGTATTGTGATCGACAGGATAAAGTAATGACACTGCCATTCTAGTTGGTTTAGTCAACCGGCGCAGCCGCACTGTCACCAGAGCGGCTGCGGATCTCAGCGTTCATAATTAACGAGTCTCAATCATGGAAAACCGTTTATTACAGGCGAAGGCAACGCGTCCTCAGTACGATCGCGACAGCCTCAAGGCACGCATTGTTCATTTAGGGTTTGGCGCGTTTCACCGTGCGCACCAGGCGGTGTACACCGATATACTCGCCGCAGAACAGGGCAGCGACTGGGGTTACTGCGAAGTTAACCTGATTGGCGGCGAACAGCAGATCGCCGATCTGAAGGCACAGGATAATCTTTATACCGTAGCAGAGATGTCTGCCGATGCGTGGACGGCGCGCGTGGTCGGCGTCGTCAAAAATGCGCTGCATGCGCAGGTCGACGGCCTTGAAACCGTGCTGGCGGCGCTGTGCGATCCGCAGGTCGCCATTGTTTCCCTGACCATCACCGAGAAAGGGTATTGCCACTCCCCGGCAACCGGACAACTGATGTTCGATCATCCGTTAATCGTTGCCGACCTGCAAAACCCCCATCAGCCGAAATCTGCGCCAGGCGTAGTGGTTGAAGCGCTGGCGCGGCGTAAGGCGGCGGGGCTGCCAGCATTCAGCGTGATGTCATGCGATAACATGCCGGAAAACGGCCACGTGATGCGCAATGTCACCTGCGCCTACGCGCGCGCTGTTGACGGCGAACTGGCCGACTGGATTGAAGCGAACGTCACCTTCCCGTCAACCATGGTGGACCGTATTGTGCCCGCCGTCACGGCTGAAACGCTGGATAAAATTGAACAGCTGACCGGCGTACGCGATCCGGCAGGTGTCGCCTGCGAGCCGTTCCGCCAGTGGGTGGTAGAAGATAATTTCGTCGCCGGACGTCCACAGTGGGAAAAGGCCGGTGCGGAACTGGTTTCTGATGTCATTCCGTTTGAAGAGATGAAGCTGCGTATGCTTAACGGCAGCCACTCGTTCCTGGCCTATCTCGGCTACCTGGCCGGTTATCAGCACATTAACGACTGCATGGAAGATGAACATTATCGCGCAGCCGCGCATGCGCTAATGCTGAAAGAGCAGGCGCCGACGCTGAAAGTGAAGGGGGTGGATTTAGCTCACTATGCCGACCTGCTGATCGCACGTTACAGCAATCCGGCCCTGCGCCACCGCACCTGGCAAATCGCCATGGACGGTAGCCAGAAATTGCCGCAGCGGATGCTCGATTCCGTTCGCTGGCACCTTGTCCACCAGAAACCCTTCCCGCTGCTGGCCCTCGGTGTTGCGGGCTGGATGCGTTATGTCGGCGGTGTGGATGAGCAGGGTAACGCGATTGAGGTGAGCGATCCGCAGCTGGCGGTGATTCAGGCGGCGGTAAACGGTAGCGCTGAAGGCGAAAGCCGCGTTAGCGCGCTGTTGGGCATTGAGGCTATTTTCGGTAACGAGCTGCCGAAGGACGCGGTGTTTGTGGCTGCGGTCATGCAGGCCTATCAAACGTTGCTGCAAAAAGGCGCGAAGGCCACGGTTGCTGAGTACGCCTCCCGGCTTTAACGCGATGACATGCCGCCGTCCGCGGCGGCATGTCGGGGCGCAGCTTAGTGCATCCCCAGGCGAATCAGCTCAATCGGTTCGAACTTACCTTCGCATCCTTCGACTTCAACCGTTTTACCACGGCGCACCTGCTCGGCATTAAGGCCGTCGCTGTGGATCGCTTTAATCACGCCGAACTGGCCTGTGCCGCTAATCATGACGCGGCTGCCAGTGGTGATTGCATTTCGGTTACGGTCGTATGTCATCATGGTATTTTCTCCTCTCGTACTTATCCGTTACGGCGCTAATTCAACGGCTGCCGTTCACGGGGCACTATTAATACGCCTCTCTTTAACGAAATTATTTGCTTTTGATCAAGCTCACACTTTTTTCTTATTTCATGCAGGCGTTGACGGTTCAGGACACCACTTTACAAAGCCGACAGTTATTTTCCTTAATTGATAGTTTCCGGGTGCAAGTGTTTAGGCTTTGTTTATATCCACAATGTCATTCTGGAGGCAGAAAATAACCCTTCATCGGAAAAGGAGTCAGGCTTATGTATAAGAAAATTTTGATGCCTGTTGACGTGTTTGAAATGGATTTGAGCGATAAAGCGGTACGCCACGCGGTCAACCTCGCGAAGGCGGAAGGCGCGACGATCACCCTGGTCAACATTCTCCCTAACAGCAGCCGTTCGTTACTGCGGGGGTTCAATGCCGATATTAAGAAGTTCGAAGAGTATATGACCGCCGAGTCTGATAAGAAGATGAAGGCGCTGAAACGGCTCTTTGATATGTCCCCGGACAATATTGACTGTGAAGTTCGCTTCGGCAACGTACGCGATGAAATCATCAAGCTCAGCAAAGAGGGGAAATATGATGTCATTGTTATCGGATCAAAAAATCCGAGCATTACAACCCATCTGCTGGGTTCAAATGCTGAAACTATTCTGCGCTACGCCACTATTCCGGTATTAGTGGTCCGCTAATTACTTCGCCGCAACCGAAAGGGGGCGGCGAGGTTTTATTCTTCGCTGAACCACTCGCGGTTTTCTTGGCGAATTAACTGAACTGACTCACTAATTTCCTGAAGGTGAAGCGTCATCGCTTTATCTACGGCTTCCACGTCGCGTTTTTCCAGCGCGCTGAAAATATCATGATGCTGGCGCAGCAACATCTCTGGCGGAGAAACATGGTCGAGGCTCATGGAGCGCACGCGGTCGATGGTAGCTTTGATGTTTTCGACGGTATCCCACGCGAGCTGGCACTCGGCGATCTGCGCCAGTTTCTGGTGGAACTCGTCGTCCAGCTGGAAAAAGTCGTTTAACTGTTTGCGGTCGATGGCGATTCGTTGCTGATGCAGGTTTTGCTCCAGCAGGTAGCACTGGTTATCGTTGATGAGCGACGCGGCGCGACGCACCACGGCGCACTCGATGGCCTGGCGAACAAAACAGCCATTCCGTACCTGCGAAAGCGAAATTTTATTTACATAGCTGCCGCGCTGAGGGCGGATCTGAATAAGGCCGTTTTCTGCGAGCTTAATAAACGCCTCACGTACGGGCTGACGGGAAACGTCAAAACGTACCGAAACCTCTTTTTCTGAGAGTGGCGTTCCCGGTGGGATCAGGCAGCGAACAATATCACGGCGTAAGATGCGATATATTTGCTGATTAACGGGCTGGGTAGGATTAAGTTGCGATTCAGCGGCCATGGGTTGTGATTTCTCAGAGAGTTAACCTGAACATACTACCATTCTTTTCCCTGCCATCACATACCCGGCCCGCAGGCCGGGCAGGGTAAATTAACCGCGATGCACGCTTAGTCCGGCATAGGTCTGGCTGACGGGCATCATCTCAACCGTATTGATGTTGACATGCTTCGGCAGATTCGCGACCCACCAGACGGTTTCGGTGATATCTTCCGGCGTCAGCGCATTCGCGTTTTCATAGGTTTTATCCGCTTTCGCGTCGTCGCCTTTGAAACGCACGTTGGAGAATTCGGTTCCGCCTACCAGACCCGGTTCAACATCGGTCACGCGGATCGCGGTTCCGTGCAGGTCGGTGCGCAGGTTCAGGCTGAACTGGCGGACAAAGGCTTTGGTCGCGCCATAGACGTTGCCGCCCGCGTAAGGCCAGCTTCCGGCGGTGGAACCGATGTTAATGATATGGCCACGGTTACGTTCAACCATGCCCGGCAGCACGGCGCGGGTCATGTACACCAGCCCTTTGTTGTTGGTGTCGATCATGTTTTCCCAGTCTTCCACGCTGGCTTTGTGGGCAGGCTCCATGCCCAGCGCCAGGCCGGCGTTATTGACCAGCACGTCAATTTCACGCCATTCGGCAGGCAGGTTGGCAATCATCTCTTCGATGGCGGCGCGGTTGCGGACGTCCAGCTGCGCGGTCAGAATGCTGTCACCCAGCTCGTCTTTTAGCTCCTGCAAACGCTCCTGACGACGCCCTGTTGCAATCACTTTGTGTCCGTTGGCGACGAAGCGACGCGTGATGCTTTCACCAAAACCCGCTGTCGCCCCGGTAACTAAAATAATCATCTCACTGTTCCTCAACGCTTTTTGTGTTGTACTAACATAGCACGCTCTCCGGCACGTCGTTAAGGCAACATTTGTATGACGCCATTGCAGGCCGGCGCAGGCTGGCCTACTCTGGGGAGAAATACCGTGCTCAGGAGTAAACGATGTCGGTCAACAATCCTTTTTTTGAAATTAGCCTGTTGCCTTATCAGGCGCCACGTTTTGATGCGATTAACGACAGCCATTATCGTCCGGCATTTGATGAAGCAATGCGCCTGAAGCGTGCAGACATTGACGCGATTATCGCGCAGCGCGCCGCGCCGGACTTCGACAATACCGTGCTGGCGCTGGAAAAGAGCGGGGCCATGCTGTCGCGCGTGAGCAGCGTGTTCTTCGCCATGACGTCCGCACACACCAACGATGATCTTCAGGCACTGGACGAGCAGTTCTCCACCGAACTGGCCGGGCTGGCGAACGATATCTGGCTAAACGATACGCTTTTCGCCCGCGTGGAAGCCGTCTGGCAGGATCGCGAGGCGCTGGATGCCGAATCCCGACGACTGACGGAGGAGATGTATCAGCACTTTGTTCTTGCTGGCGCGCGTCTGAATGCCGATGAAAAAGCCGAGCTGAAAGCCCTGAATACCGAAGCCGCCACCCTGACCAGCCAGTTCAACCAGCGCCTGCTGGCGGCGAACAAGGCGGGAGGGCTGGTGGTGGACAATGTTCACCAGCTTGACGGGCTCAGTGCGGAGGAGGTGGCTGCCGCGGCTCACGCTGCCGCAGAAAAAGGGCTGACGGATCGCTGGCTGATCCCGCTTTTGAATACCACGCAACAGCCCGCGCTGGCGGCGCTGTCGTTGCGCGAGACCCGTAAAAAGTTGTTCAGCGCGGGCTGGGAACGCACTCAGAAAGGCGACGAAAACGATACGCGCGAGCTGATCCGTCGGCTTACCGCGTTGCGGGCAAGACAGGCGCAGCTGCTCGGCTTTGACAACTATGCGAGCTGGAGCATTGCCGATCAGATGGCGAAAACGCCGGAAGCCGCGCTCGAATTCATGCGCGGGATAGTTCCTGCGGCACGCGGCAGGGCCGCGCTGGAGCAGGCGGATATTCAGAAGGTCATCGACGACGAGCAGGGTGGTTTTACGGTACAGGCCTGGGACTGGGCGTTTTATGCCGAACGCGTGCGCTCAGCGAAATACGCGCTGGATGAGTCGCAGATCAAACCCTATTTCGCACTCAATACCGTGCTGGAAGATGGCGTATTCTGGACCGCCACGCAGCTGTTCGGTATCCGCTTTGTCGAGCGTTTTGATATTCCGGTTTACCACCCGGATGTTCGCGTGTGGGAGATTTTCGACCACACGGGTGAAGGCATGGCGCTGTTCTACGGCGACTTTTTCGCGCGTGATTCCAAAGCGGGCGGCGCGTGGATGGGGAATTTTGTTGAGCAGTCTTATGAGTTTGCCGCGCGTCCGGTGATTTATAACGTCTGCAACTATCAAAAACCGGCGAACGGGCAGACCGCGCTGATCTCCTGGGATGATGTGATTACCCTGTTCCACGAGTTTGGCCATACCCTGCATGGCCTGTTTGCCAGCCAGCGCTATGCCACGCTTTCAGGCACCAACACGCCACGTGATTTCGTTGAATTTCCTTCGCAAATCAATGAACACTGGGCCAGCCATCCGCAGGTGTTTGCGCACTTTGCTCGTCACTATCAAACCGGCGAACCGATGCCGGATGCGCTGCGGGAAAAAATGCTCAATGCGACCCAGTTTAATAAGGGTTATGACATGACGGAGCTATTGAGCGCCGCGCTGCTGGATATGAACTGGCACGGCATTCAGGAGCCCGTTGAAGACGTGGAAGCCTTTGAAGCCGCCGCGTTGAAAAAAGAGGGGTTGGATCTTCCAGCCGTACCGCCGCGCTATCGCAGCAGCTATTTCGCCCATATCTTCGGCGGCGGCTACGCGGCAGGGTATTACGCCTATCTCTGGACGCAGATGCTGGCGGACGATGGATATCAGTGGTTTGTCGAGCAGGGCGGTTTGACGCGCGAAAACGGACAGAAATTCCGCGAGGCGATTTTGTCCCGCGGCAACAGCACTGATTTAGCTGAACTTTACCGGAACTGGCGCGGGCACGATCCGAAGATTGAACCGATGCTGGAGAATCGCGGATTGAGTGCGTAAGGCTTTTTTAGTGTGGGAACAGAACCGGGCGCGAGGCCCGGTTTTTTCTTTCCCAAAATGAATCCTTAATTCTGCGAAATTTGCAGGAGGATAGGGGCCAGCTTCACGTAGCTACACCTTTACTTTTACCCAGTAAGGATCCCCGCGACTTTAGAACATCTGGCGCTTTAACCCGGCTTTATCCGTTGGCCGGACTAAATATACTGCTTCAGCGTCCACGTTTATAAGTCAGCCATCCCTCACAGGATGGCTGTATATTGTTTAATTTAATGAAATACGAACCACACTATCCGGGCCTTTCGTCGTGTTGTCGTCATTGAAGTCCTGCTTCACGGTTACGTATAACGTTTTACCGTCCGGTGTTACCAGAAGACTGTTGGGATGGCTGGTGAACGTCCAGCTGTTTTTCACAGCATAGCTCCCGGCGTCAAGCTGCAACACCTTCCTGGATTCGCGCTGAGTGATGAAAATTTCGTTGCGCTCAGCGTTAAACTTTATTCCCAGCGCATCGCCTTTAAGACGCTTGATAACTTTCCCGCTGCGCTCATCAAATACCAGTGTGGTTTTGGCTTTTGAATCATCAGTCACGAACAGGCGCCCGGTGGCCGGATCTTCTGCCATATTCAGGAACAAATACGCTTTTTTATCTCCCGGCGTCCAGCGCTGTTCGATTTTATACGTCTCCGGGTTAATCACCAGAATTTCACCGCCGCCATTGGCGGCATAAAGGCGGTCTGTCAGCGGCGAATAAATAATCCCCGTCACCCATTTCCCGGCATTTTCGATTCGGGCTTTTAGCGTCATAGTGTTGGCATCAACCACGGAGATAAACCCAGGGTCGGCAACGCCGCCGATAAACAGTTGTCCCTTGTGGAAGAGGATTTCACGCGCACCAACCGGGTCGCCATCCTTGTCTTTGCCTTCAAACATCAGGCGCTGTAGCACCTTGCCGCTTTGCACGTCCACTTTCGATACCCCGCCATCAAGGGTGTTGGTGGTGTAGTAGACCTTGCCATTATCGTCCGCTGCCATGCCGAAGTTTTTCAGGTCGGTGTGGGTTTCACCTTGCGTGGCAAGCGTTGTGGGATCCAGTTTATAGAGCACCCCGCCGTTGACGTTTTTGAAACTCTGCGCGCTCGCAATCTACAACGCGTTTGCCGTTGGGGAGTAAACCATCTCATACAGACCGTCCGCGAGTTCGCGCTGCTTGAGTTCAGCCGAATCCGGGAGGGCTGCTGACGCCGTTGCGCTCAGGGTTAACGCCGCGGTAAGAATGCTTAAGCCCCATGTCTTTCCTTTTAGCCAATGGAATGTGTTCATTTTTTGTTCCTGTCATGCGCGTGCCGCGCTGATTTTGATAAATATACATTTATTTACATTTAACTTACAAAATTACCTGTGCATAATAAAGCAAATAATTATCATTTCCATTCTTATTTGTATGAATGATTTGCACATAACGACAACAACAGACAGGTAACATGATGATTTTTAAAGGCAGGGCTAATCGCGCGAAAGCGCCCGCAGGATTAATTCCTGCTTCCTTCTCACTTTCACTGCTTGCGCTGGCAATGTCCGCCGTCATGCACCCGGCACAGGCGGATGAAAATACGCAAGAACAAGAGATGGTTGTCTACGGTGACGGGAACGGGAGCGCCGACTCGCAGCAGGATTATGCGGTAAAAACCACGCGTTCAGGCACCAAAATGCTGCTGACCCCGCGCGATATCCCCCAGTCAGTCAGCGTCGTGACGCGCCAGCGTATGCAGGATCAAGACCTGCAAACCATTGACCAGGTACTTACCAATGCCACCGGCGTTTCGTCGCAGCAGGTTGATAGCGAGCGTTCCAGCTACTTTTCCCGCGGCTTTGAAATCACCAATTTCGCCTACGATGAGATCCCCACATCAATGGGCGACGCGTGGAACTTTGGCGATGCGCAGGAAGATACTGCCATTTATGATCGTATAGAGATTGTGCGTGGCGCAAACGGCCTGATGACCGGCGCTGGCGATCCGGGAGCAACGGTGAACATGGTGCGTAAACGTGCCGACAGTAAAACCTTCAGGGGCAACGTCAGCGCAAGTTACGGAAGCTGGAACAAACAGCGTTATGTGGGCGACATCTCCGCGCCCCTCAATTCCGACGGCAGCCTGCGTGGGCGCGTCGTGGCAGGTTATCAGGATCAGGACAGCTGGCTTGACAGATATGGCAAGCGCAAGAAATTTCTCTATGGCGTCATTGAAGGCGATGTAACGGAACACACGACGGCCTCGCTGGGCTGGGACTATCAGCAAACAAACACAGCCAACCCGACCTGGGGCGGATTACCCAGCCTGTACAGTAACGGCAGCCGTACCCATTACGATCGCAACGTCAATACCTCGGCAGACTGGACGGGATACTCCGTTGAGTCGCGTAAAGTTTTTGCTAACCTCACCCACAACTGGGATAACGGCTGGTCGGTGCGTTTCAATGGAACCCACGGCGAGCAAACGTTCAATGATACCCTGCTTTATGTGATGGGCAATCCGGACGTCACCACCGGAGAAGGCGCATCAGGCTGGGGTAGTAAGGATCGCGGCAAGCGCACTCTGGACGCCTTTGATGCCTACGCCAGCGGGCCTTTTGAACTTCTCGGGCGTCAACATCAGCTGATGGCCGGAGCCAACTATAGCCGACAGCACAATGCTACCTTCAGCAAAGACGGGCCAATGGACAGTGCTCAGATTGGCATCTTCAACAACAGCTGGGACGGCAGCGTGGTCGAGCCGGAGTGGGGCGACTGGTATCAAAATGCGGATGATATCGTGCGGCAAAAATCGGCGTATACGGCGGCACGCCTGTCGCTGGCGGATCCGTTGTCGCTAATCGTTGGCGCACGTTATACCCAGTACAGCTCAGATGGCAGCAGCGGCGATATGCGTAAATACAACACCACCCCTTACGGCGGGCTGGTGTATGACATCAACGACAGCCTTTCCGCTTACGCCAGCTATACCTCAATTTTTGCCCCGCAAACCAAACGCACGAAAGAGGGTGCATGGCTCTCTCCCGTCACCGGTAAAAATTATGAAACCGGCCTGAAGGCAGACTGGATGGACGGTCGACTGACCACCAACGTTGCCGTATTCCGCATAGAACAGGAGAACGCGGGGGAGGAAATCAGCGGGGTATTCGTTAATGGATCCAGCGAACAAGCTTATCGGGCAACCAAAGGCGCAGTGAGCAAAGGGGCGGAATTTGAGGTGAACGGTGCCGTTACCGACAATCTACAGCTTACCTTCAGCGCGACCCGCTATGTTGCCCGTGATTCAGATGGCCGCTTCAACAGCTTTGCGCCGCAGACGCAGCTTAAGCTGTTCAGCCGTTACCGCGTCCCGACGCTTCCGGATCTGACCGTAGGCGGCGGCGTGAACTGGCAGAATCAGGTGTACAAAGATGTCACCGGTCCGGACGGCGAGACGCAGCGCCTCTATCAGGGCAGCTATCCGCTCGTCGACTTGTTCGCGCAGTATCAGCTGACGAAACAGCTGGCGGTGCAGGCAAACGTTCGTAACCTGTTCGACCGCGAATACTACTCATACCTTGATGACTCTGCCGTCTATGGCGAACCGCGTAGCGTCTCGGTAAGCATGAGTTACACATTCTGATCTAATCAGCTTATCGCTATCCTGGCCATCACCTGTTCCGAAATGCGCTTCGGCCCCACCAGCGGCAACGACACGGCGATGGCCGCCATGCCATTGCCATCCTGGTAACGAATAATGTGCCGGTTTGAACGGGTGACGAGCCAGGTGCCGGAAACATTGGGCCAGTTAAAGAAGACGTATGTTGGATATGCAGTATAACAGCCAGACGCAAAAGCGTAAATATTCAATGAACAGGACGCCCTCAGACTCGAGGGTAATCCTGAGCAATACACAACTCCTCAAGTTATTTAATCAATATGTATCTATCTATATAGCGAGTTGGGCTACAACTGTGCAAAAGACATTGATGACAATGAGTTCAAGATTCTTCTACGCAAAGCCACGAGGAGTTTACGCAGCATGTTTCATGAACAATTGCCCACATTTGGATAACAACATCTGACTAAGTTGACCATGCACCACCCAGACCGATTTCCTTTAATTCAACCTTGCATCAACGGCGCGCTTGAGGAGGTTGTCATTGCGGTGATTTTTCTGGAAAATTCGATATATAAAAGAATACATAACGAGAGGGTGCTTATGGCCAGGAAACGAATGCAGGTTGTGCTGGTGGCGGTTGCGCTGCTGCAAATGCCATCCATGGCGCTGGCAAAGGATATCAGGGTGACTTATGCCGGTTCCATGGGCAAAGTAATGGACCAGGGGTTAGGTCCGGCTTTTTCCAGAGCAAATAACGACGGCTATCAGGGGCAGGGCCAGGGTGCATACGGGATGGCACGCCTGCTTGCAAGCCACAAAATTGAGGCCGATGTGTTTGTCTCCATCACCCCGGGGCCGATGCAAATTCTCAAAGACGCCGGGCTGATAGATGAGGCGGTCCCTGTCGCCAGTACCAGCATGGTGGTCGCTTACAGTCCTGAGGGTAAACATGCAGCGCAGTTTGAACAGGCCAACAGAAAGAAAGACGGCTCGTGGCTGACTCTGCTGACGCAGAAAGATGTCTTATTTGGCCGCACCGATCCTTATGTCGACCCAAAAGGCCAGAATATTGTGTTTAGCCTGATGCTGGCGGAAAAGTATTACAACATGCCGGGCATCACCGATAAAATTTTAGGCTCGCTGCAAAACCCACAGCAGACTCATCAGGAAGGAGGGCTGCTGGCGCGTCTGGAAAGCGGTCAGGTGGATGCAGCAGCGGGATACGAGAGTGAAGTTCGCTCAGCGCATTTGCCGTATGTCGCGCTGCCGGATGAAATAAACCTCAGCAACCCGGCGATGACGAAACAGTGGTATGACACCGTCAGTTTTACCATTAAAGACAGCAAAGGCCAGGATCAAATTCTGCACACTCAACCAATGGTGTTCTATGCGGCGGTGCTGAAAAACGCGCCGAATGGTGTAGAACAGGGACAAAAGTTCGTATCGTTCATGCAAAGCGCCGAGGGGCAGAAATTGTTCAAAGCGTTTGGCTACGCCGAACCTAAAGGAGACAGCTTATACGCCCGCTAAGAAAACCGGGCTGGGTGGCGGGGTGGTTATCCCTGCCCGCTATCCTGCTGTTAAGTATCCCCTTTATCACGCTGATTAGCGTCACGCCCTGGCATCATCTGAAGCTGGCCTGGCGCGACGACAGCGCCATTGCCGTCTCTATGGGACTGGGTGTGCTGGCACTCGGAATTATCATTCTTATCGGCATGCCGGTGGCATGGTGGCTGTCACAAGCCACGGGTCGAAAACGATTGATCGGTGAACTGCTGGTGATGATCCCTCTGCTGACGCCACCGCTGGCAATGGGGATCTTGCTGGTTTCGGCTTTCGGGCCTTATGGCGTGATTGGCCGCTGGCTTTCACTGTTGGGAGCTACGCTGGTAAATAATCCGGCGGCGTTTGTGCTGGCTCAGGTTTACGGCGCTTTGCCTTATTTTATCGTGGTGTCGCGTTCGGCGTTTGCCACTGTTCCCAAAAATATTCTTGAAGCGGGACAAACGTTGGGAGCTTCTCCCTGGAACCGCTTTCGTTTTCTTACATTACCCCTGGCATTGCCTGGTCTGGCTTCTGCCGTAACACTCGCCTGGGTTCGCGCGGTAGGCGAGTTCGGGATCGTGATGATCTTTGCTTATTTCCCGCAGGGTATACCGGTAAAGCTGTATACCAATCTGCAAAATGACGGGGTGGACACAGTATATACTTTGCTATGGATGCTGCTGGTAGTGACGCTTCCCCTGCCAATAGTCTGCTTTGCTCTTGGCAAACGAATGGCCAGGAAATGAACACCCCTTAGATCGTCCGTTCCTCGTTCATAGCGGATGAGCTTGCTCACGTTTCCATTTCAGCGGGCTATCTCGAATAACCCCAAACCGGATTCTTCATAAAAGGCCACACACAGAAACCCCCAGTCAGTCAGACTGAAAGTACAGGGCAGGAAGAAAATGTGGCGCGCGCTGGATATGTCTTACAATCGGATCGGTGGGATTATGCTGTGGGAACCATGGAGGCGTAAATCGGTACGTCGCGATAGCGGAAGAAATTACGTAAAGTTAACGTTGTATGCTCTTTGTCTCCCGAAGCCAGAACCGGGCTTTGCGCCCGGTTACTCTTGTATTAACCACATGTCCGACTCTTCGAACATCTCCTCAAGCATGCGGTTGAGCTTTTCACGGTCGCTTTTGCTGGCGTCGCTGTTCAGGCCGTTCGCTTGCATTGGCTTAACCGTCACGCTGGCATCAGGAAAAATCCGGTGCACGCGTTTTGTCAGTTCGGCCAGAATGATTTCCCTGGCTCCCTCCAGCCCCTGTACGTTTCGCTTGTCATAAACCAGTTCCACAAACATGATTGTTTACCTTATGGATATTACGCATGTGATTCAGCCTGAACGTAAAATACTACTGTATATGGGTGGGTCTTCCCTTGTTGTGGTGGCTGAAGGCATGATAATGGTGTATTTAATCGCCAGAGGTCACCGCCATGGACGAAAAGTCCCTCTACGCTCATATTCTCAACCTGTCCGATCCGTGGCAGGTAAAGTCCCTTTCTCTCGATGAAAATGCCGGTTCTGTTACTGTCACTATTGAGATCGCTGAAAACACCCGGCTAGCCTGTCCGACCTGCGGTAAATCCTGTTCTGTTCACGATCACCGTCATCGTAAATGGCGCCATCTTGATACCTGCCAGTTCACCACTATTGTTGAAGCCGATGTTCCACGAATTATGTGTCCGGAGCATGGCTGCCTGACGTTGCCTGTTCCGTGGGCTGGCCCCGGAAGCCGGTATACGTTGCTATTCGAATCGTTCGTTCTCTCATGGCTGAAAATCAGCACCGTTGATGCTGTCAGGAAGCAACTTAAGCTCAGTTGGAATGCGGTTGACGGCATTATGACCCGGGCAGTTAAGCGAGGTCTTGCCCGGATAAAAAAGCCATTATCCGCCCGTCATATGAATGTGGATGAGGTCGCCTTTAAAAAAGGACATCGTTACATAACGGTGATCTCCGATCGCGATGGTCGGGCGCTGGCCTTAACGGATGATCGCGGCACAGAGAGTCTTGCCGGCTATCTTCGCACGCTCACTGATGGGCAGTTGCTGGCTATCAAAACGCTCTCAATGGACATGAACGCGGGCTATATAAGAGCAGCGCGTATCCACTTACCCAGTGCGGTTGAGAAAATCGCCTTTGACCGCTTCCATGTGGCGAAGCAACTGGGCGAGGTAGTTGATAAAACCCGTCAGAATGAACATCCGCACCTCCCTGTTGAAAGCCGACACCAGGCAAAAGGAACCCGCTTCCTGTGGCAGTACAGCGATAAGTGGATGACCGAATCCCGGCAGGAAAAGCTGATGTGGCTGCGTGCACAGATGAAGCTGACGAGCCAGTGCTGGGCGCTGAAAGAGCTGGCAAAGGATATCTGGAACAGGCCATGGAGCGAGGAAAGACGGAGTGACTGGCAGAGATGGTTGGCGCTGGCGGCTAACAGTGACGTTCCCATGATGAAAAATGCCGCGAAAACGATAGGAAAAAGGCTGTACGGGATCCTGAATGCGATGCGACACAGTGTCTCAAACGGAAATGCGGAGGCACTTAACAGCAAGATCAGGCTGCTGAGGATAAAAGCCAGGGGATACCGAAACCGGGAGCGCTTTAAACTGGGGGTGATGTTCCACTACGGAAAGCTGAATATGGCGTTCTGAGCCTTCCCACCATGATCGGGGAAGACCCATATGGGTACAGTCAAACGGCGTTCAGACTAAAGCATTGTCCAGAGCAATGCAGACAGCGTTGCCAGCCCGCCCAGAACAACCAAAAACACCGTCACGCCGCGAAGCTCTGCCAGCGAGGGGCGGGTGTATATGAGGTACGCCGGGATAAGGAACAGGATCACCGCGATCAGTGGTCCGCAGAACATTTCAATCAGGCTGAGCACATCCGGATTGGCATAAACAATGCCATAGGTCAGCAGGAACAGCGCCAGAGAGGCCAGCCGCTTGCTGGCGTTGGCCTTTTTGCCGGATACGCTGGCAGCCAGCTGACCAAACGTTTGTGCGACCGACAGACCTACGCCGAGGAAGGATTTCGTCATACCGATGATAGCGATGAGCGGGGCAATGTGGTAAATCAGGCTGAAATCACCGTTTCCTTTCATCACCGACAGCACATTCAGGTTTTCCGCCTTCGCTCGCACAAAGTTGTCATGGGGGATCCCCAGCACGCAGCTCAGCACGAAAAAGAGGATACTGGCGAAGATAGCTAAGTAGGCGATACGGATCACGAACAGTGCCTTTTTCTCACCCTCCGCTTTCCTCTCCCGGTAGTAAGAGCTCAGCGGGGAGACCATAGGCGCACAGCAAAACGAGAAGGTAATAAGCGGCAGCGTCAGCCAGATATTTTTCAGCGTTACCGGCAGCGGCGTGGCGTTCATTTCAGCGGCCGTATCGGTCAGGTTAGACAGATGCCATCCCGGGATAAGTGATACGGCGATCAGCAGTACAGATGCCGCGAACGGCAGCGCCAGCGCGCTCATAATGGCCACGACTCTGTCCCGGCCCTTGCTAAGCACCACATACAGCGCAGCAACCACGATAAACGACAATGGCCCACGGCTGATGGCGGTAATATGCAGATGCTCCACCATTAAATTACTCAGCGCATTAATCAGCGCCACCCCGTAAACCAGGGTTACCGGGAAGAAGGTCACACAATAGAACAGGGTGATCAGCTTTTCACCCCTTCCGCTGAAGAAAGAGCCGAAGATCGGCAACGTGCCGTTTTCAGTCTTCTCTTCACGCATATACACACGACAAAGGAGTAAATGGGGGATCAGGGATAACGGCAGCCCCAGCAGGAGCATAACCAGAAAAATAACCGGACCACGGGTGCCGATTTCCACGGGAAGGAACAGTGTTCCCGCTCCGACGGCTGTACCATAAAGGCCCAGCGTCCAGATATTATCCTGCCAGTGCCAGTTAGAGCGTGTTGTAATATTAGCTGAGAGAGTTGTGGCTTTATTCATCATATTTTACCGCGTTGTTAGAGGGACGACGACTTATTTAGTTTTTATCTGTCTGTAGTCGTCGCTGCGCCATTACGTCACGGGTGGGAGGGGTTTGATGTTGCATACCGAAAACCTTATGTGTATGCCTGCAATAACTATCGTTATTCTTTGACGATGCTTTAACAGGCGGTTAATTAAGAAAGGGATTTGTTAAATTAACGAACAAATAACGACTGACTTTCCCTGCCTGCACGTCTGTTAATTAAAGAATAAACACCCTGTTTTATTAAGTACCATAAGGCGCCATCATATTGAAGGGGGGCTTATTTAATTATTTTATTGGGCGTGAAATTATCCCGTTATGCCTGAAATTAAAAAACAGAATGTAGACAATCGCGTAACCCGCTCGTAGCTTTCGAACCGTCTTGTAACATAACGCTCTCTTTATGGTGGCGAAGGGGTTAAGGACGTCGTATGCCTGCTATTAAACGCCCCATAAGAAAATCCTCTTCTATACTCAGTTACGTTTAGTGAAATATGCCGCCGCTCCACACGTCGCGTTCCCTTAATAGCGACGGGCAGCAGGGGTATATATTCACGAAAACGCCTTAATAATGGTCAATTTTGCATTTTAGAGGGGGTTTCCTGGTATGTTGCATTCTCAATCCTCGCGGGTCGGCAGCATTTTGCTGCTGCTGACCGCGATAATAGCCTTCGCGGTAGCGCTATACGCCTGGTGGACGCCGCTTACCGGCGTCACTGGCACCATTGGCGCACTGGGCGTGATCATTGCCAACGTAGTGCTGGCGATCCTGACCTTTATGTTACGTGCGGCATCGCGTCGCGTGGCGCGCGTTTTTCTGATTATTGTCACCCTGGTGGTGTTGGCGGGTATTGCTTTCGCCGCCGCGCTGCTGCACCAGTACATCATAACGGCAGTCATGGTGGTCGGCCTGATTGGTCTGATTATGCTGAGCAGCCATTCCGCTCGTTACAACCATCCCGTCAGAAGCTGAGGAGCCGCCCGTGCACAACGATAAGCATTATCCCTTCATAAAAGTCAGCATGACGGCGCTGGCGCTGCTGGTCGCTCCGCTCGCGCTACAGGCGCAGGATAAGGCCGCTGAAGCCTCGCAGGGGACACAGGAATCACTGAACATTGATGCGGCCGATCAGCAGGCGCCCGGAACCACAAAAACCACCGACGATGCCTCAACCGGCAGCGGTGATGGAAAGAGAGTCGCCTCGGCCAGCCAGCCAGCGACGCCGCTGGTGCCCGGCACCGCCACCTGGGACAGCTTCCACGGCCAGCTTAACGCGCAGAAATACAGTCCCCTGACCCAAATTACGGCGGATAACGTCGGGAAATTAACGAAAGTCTGGGAGTTCCATACCGGCGACGTCTCGGATGGTAAAGGCGATACGCCAGCTACCGTCTGGTCCGCAACGCCCATTTTCGCCAACGATACGCTCTATATCGGCACGCCATTCGATCGCCTGATTGCGCTGGATCCGGGGACGGGTAAAGAGAAGTGGCACTATGACACCAAATCGTCGCGCAAGGCGCTGACCCAGCCGGTGCTGAAAAACCGCGGCGTTTCCTACTGGCAGGCCAAAAATCCGGTGACGGGTGAGGCATGCCAGAAGATGGTCTATATGGGCACCGTTGACGGCAAGCTTTTTGCGCTGGACGCCGATTCAGGCAAACCGTGCAGCGGCTTTGCGGACAACGGCGTGCTGGATCTGAACCAGTGGAACACCGTTAACGCGAAGTATCCGCTCTCTGTCCTGCAACCGCCAACCGTTGTCGGCAACCATCTGCTGGTGGGCTGGGCCGGGAAAGACTGGGCCTATGCCGAAGCCCCTCCGGGCACCGTCTTTTCAGTCAACGCCCAGACCGGTAAGCTTGAGTGGACCTTTGAGGCGATCCCGGCAGAGATCCGCAAGCGTACCGGTACCGCCAACGTCTGGACGCACATGTCCGCCGATGAGGCCAACGGGCTGGTCTATCTCCCGGTCTCATCGCCGTCTCCCAACTATTGGGGCGGCAACCGCGTGGACGCTATTCCGCTTGGCACCTCGACCACCGCCCTGGACATCAACACCGGTAAAGTGGTCTGGTCCCGTCAGTGGGTACACCACGACGTCTGGGATTACGATATCAACTCCGCCCCGACGCTGATGGACATCACCGTAGACGGCAAGCAGATCCCGGCGCTGGTGCAGGCCACCAAGCAGGGTTTCCTGTTTGTGGTTAACCGCCTGACGGGGGAGGACGTATGGCCAATCGAAGAACGTCCGGTTCCGCAGGGTGATGGGTCGGTTCAGGGTGAAGTTCTCTCGCCCACGCAGCCATTCCCGACCAAACCCGCGCCGCTGCTCGACCAGTCGAAAAAACCGGAAATCTGGAAGCTGGCGGATATCGTCGGTGGCGGCCAGTGCTCCCGCCTGTGGGATAACCTGACCTATGAAGGAATGTATACCCCGCCGACCACCAAAGGCGAAGGCACGCTCACCTATCCCGATAGCGCCGGCGGCGTCCAGTGGGGCGGGGTGGCGTTCGATCCGCAAAAACAGATCGCCATCGTCAACACCTCGCATATCGTCCAGTACGTGAAGCTGTACAGCCGTGAGGATTACGATAACGCAGACAAAGACTCCGGCAACGAAAGCGGCTTTGCCCCACAGGAAGGCGCCCCGTACGGTATGCGTCTGCTGGTGGCGAGCAACTGGCTTGGCATGCCGTGCTGGCAACCGCCGTTTGGTGAAATCGTGGCGCTGGACATGCACACGGGCGATGTGAAATGGCGTCGTCCGGTTGGCTCCTCCCAGCAGTATGGCTTCTTCATGCCGGAAAGCTGGGGTTCGCCTACCATTGGTGGTCCGGCAGTGACGGCGGGCGGCGTGATCTTCATCGGTGCTTCAATGGATGCCAAAGTGCGTGCCTACTCGGTAGAGAGCGGTGAAGAGCTGTGGTCCGATCAGGCCGAAGCTCCGGCGGTAGCGAACCCGTCCGTCTATGAATATAAAGGTCGCCAGTATGTGGCCTTCGTGGCAGGCGGGAATACGATCCTGAAGGATCAGGTGGGCGATCAGGTGGTGGTCTACGCCTTGCCGGAATAATTCAGCAGGAAGGGGAAATAAGCGTGGGGCCTGCGGGCCCCACTTTATTTTGCAGTAGTCGTTTTACCGACGCGTTATTTATCGGCTGATGCGCCAGCACGCGTTGACATCTGCTCGGCGGACTTCAGATGCTGCTCAACGACCGGAGTGTGCTCGTTGGCCAGAGCCTTCACATCCGGATCGTCGATTTTACTGGCGTCGCTCTTAAGCTTCGACAGCACCTTCTCGTGGTCCTTCACGCCAGCATATTCCATATACATTTTGTCAAAAGCGTCACCGCGCTGGTTTTCCAGCCTTGAGTTCAGGGCTTTATGCGCGGCGTCTGGTTCGGTCGGCAGCTCCACGCCCTTTTTCTGGGCAACGGTCTGGACTTTGGTCAGCGCGGCGCCGTGATCGTCGACCATTTTCTGGGCGAATGTTTTCACTTCACTGGTTTGGGCCTTGTCGAGGGCGAGCCTGGCGGCGGCAACTTCGTTGATATTGGCCTGCGCCATGTCCTTCAATGCTTTCTCGTCGCCGGAGCTGAGTCTGGCGTCCGGTTGAGCCTGGTCCGCAGTTTGAGTTTGCGCGGCGCTGGTTGTCTGGGCTTGTACGCCAACGGTGCTGAACATTGCTGCAACTGCTGATACGGCTAGCAGCCTTTTCAGGGTTTTACTCGTGTGCATATTGTTCTCCTGATGGTCATGGTACAGGTAAGTTTCAATTGCTTCAGGCGCAACCGGCAGATAAATGGCGACTGCACAGGTCAGTATAGTAGATGAACCTGCTGTACCCGCTGTTCAGGTCAGTGATGGCTGGTCGTGATGCTCAATCCTTCTACAATATTGATACGGATCATTTACATATTTGCTGCTAATGTTAAATATATAGATTCATCAACAGGAGGAATGATATGAAAAAAGCACTATTAGGGAGTGTATTGGCTTTAACAGTAGCAAGCTTCGGCGCGTCTGCGGCAGATATGATTTCCAAGGATGAAGCGCACCACTTCAAGCTTGAATACCTTGGTAATGTATCTGTAGGGGCTTCAGGTGGACAAATTTCTTCACCTTCAGATCTTCATCAAAAACTCTCAAAACTGGCAGACGAGAAGGGCGGGAAATACTACGTCATTATCGCTGCCCGCGAGCATGGACCTAACTTCCAGGCCGTCGCAGAAGTCTTTAAATAATTTTCTCAAATAACACAAAAACCCGCTTCTGGCGGGTTTTTTGCTTACAGACAGCCAAAAAAATGCCCCTGATGCGGGGCGAGTGTGAGTCAAAGCTTTTCTTATATTTGTCTTTTTTGTGCTCTAAGGCTTTGGGACAATAACACCTTGTTTAAATAATGCAATCTAAATGCATATTTAAATGCGACGGCAGCATACGTTACACAGATAGTCTACTCTTTACATACAGTTATGGTGAAAGGCAGTTAATCGTTAGCTGTCGCCTGCTGGAGAATGGAAACAGTAAACGGTTGCAAGAGGTAAACATGAACGTTGACGCACTGACGCAAAAGGCAGAAGAAGAAATTTCAGCGCTTATAACCAAAAAAATTTCAGAGTTACGTAAAAAAACAGGGCAGGAAGTGTCTGAAATTGAGTTTATCGCTCGTGAAGCCATGACAGGCCTCGAGGGGTATGAGGTAAAAATCAAACTTGTTTAAGCGAAATTATTACCTGTTTCGGGACACTGGATAAATCAGAACGGCAAACGTCAGCTAAGACTATCCTGCGCGTGGCAGGATTGAAGCCAAAAAGCCCGGTGACGCTGCGCTTACCGGGCCTACAATTAACGCAATCCACAGGCCGGGCAGGGCGTAGCCGCCACCCGGGTTACCAGGCTTACACTATCGCGTTCGGGCACGCTTCTCCCTTTTCGAGTTGACGCAAATTCCCCAGCGTGGTTTCCGAAATGCTGATCAGCGCTTCGGCGGTCAGGAACGCCTGGTGTCCGGTGAACAACACGTTGTGACAGGCAGACAGGCGACGGAACACGTCGTCCTGGATCACGTCATTAGATTTATCCTCAAAGAACAGATCGCGTTCGTTCTCATACACATCCATACCCAACGCGCCGATTTTTTGCGTTTTCAACGCTTCGATAGCCGCCTGAGAGTCGATCAGCCCGCCGCGGCTGGTATTGATGATCATCACGCCGTCTTTCATCTGGTCGAACGCCGACTGGTTAAGCAGATGATAGTTCTCCGGGGTCAGCGGACAGTGCAGGGAGATAACGTCAGACTGCGAGAAGAGCGTTTTCAAATCGACATACTCCACGCCCAGCTCCAGCGCAGCGGCGCTTGGGTACGGATCAAACGCCAGCAGGCGCATGCCAAATCCTTTCAGGATGCGAAGGGCGGCCACGCCAATTTTGCCGGTACCGATCACGCCTGCGGTTTTACCGTACATGGTAAAGCCGGTCAGCCCTTCCAGAGAGAAGTTAGCATCACGGGTTCGCTGATAGGCACGGTGAATACGACGGTTGAGCGACATCATCATCCCGACCGCATGTTCTGCCACGGCTTCCGGAGAATAGGCCGGGACGCGAACGACCTTCAGACCCAGCTCTTTGGCGGCATCGAGATCGACGTTGTTAAAGCCCGCGCAGCGCAGGGCAATGTATTTCACGCCCTGTTTTTTTAACTCTTCCAGCACCGGTCGGCTACCGTCGTCGTTAACGAAGATACACACGCCTTCGCAGCCGTGGGCGGTTTTAGCCGTCTTTTCAGTCAGCAGAAAGTCGAAAAATTCAAGATCGAAACCGTACGTCTCGTTAACATGTTGCAGATACTTTTTGTCGTACTGCTTTGTGCTATATACCGCGAGTTTCATAAGACTTTCTCCAGTGATTTTGGAACCACGTTAACATGTTTAAAATTATCTTACAATTTTTCAAAATTCATTGAAATCAATAAGTTCTATGAATTATTGTAGAGCATCTACTCTTAAAAATGGCATTACCTTCAACTGACTGGCTAAACATGCGACAATGAGCGGCAAGAACGGCTTATTTTTTTCGCAAAATCAGGATATTAACTGCCCATGAAGGGTAAATACAAAGCCGCAATCGCGCTATTACTGCTGCTATTTCTTGTGCCGCTGACGCTGCTGATGACGCTCGCCCAGTGGGTACCCACGCTTGCCGGGATCTGGCTTCCCGTTGGAACGCGCATCGCATTTGAAAAAAGCCCACGGCTCACGCGCCACGCCCTGATCATCCCCGATCTCCGCTATCTGGTAGAAGAGTGTGAAATTGCCCGCGTGGAAAACGTGACCCTGTCACATCCCAGCCGCTGGGATCTGGATATTGGCGCACTTACACTTAACTCTGTCTGCCTGAGCAAATTACCGCAATCGGCGCCCTCAACGGTGGCGCCGAAAACGCTGGCGCAGTGGCAGGCCATCCTGCCCAACACCTGGCTGACCATCCACCGCTTTACCCTTTCTCCCTGGCAGCAGTGGGAGGGTGAGCTGCAAGCCTCACTCACGCCAGCCCGCCAGGACATCACCTATAACGGCAAGCAGGTGAGCATTAAGGGGCAGTTGCGCGGCCAGACCCTCTCCATCAGCCAGTTCGATGTGCAACTGCCGGATCAGCCGCAGCCCGTGAAGCTGGTTGGTGAATTTACCCTGCCGCTGGTGCCGGACGGCGTGCCGGTGAAAGGGCATACGGTCGCGACCTTTAACGTGCCACAGTTATCCTCGCTGGTCGATGCCGATCTGGACTGGGAGGACAATCAGGGCCAGCTGGTGGTCATGGCGCGGGACAACCCCGAGCCGCTGCTCGATTTACCGTGGCAGATCACCGCTCAGCAGCTGACCATCAGCGACGGACGCTGGAACTGGTTAGCCTCCGGCGTGCCAATGAGCGGACGCGTCGGGCTGAAAGTGGATAACTGGCAGCAGGGGCTGGAGAAAGCCACCTTCACGGGGCGGCTCAACGTGCTGACCCAAGGGGATGCGGGTAAGGGCAACGCGGTGCTGAATATCGGTCCCGGCTCGCTCAGTATGGATAACAGCGCTATGCCGCTGCACCTGAGCGGGGAAGCCAAGCAAAACGATCTGATCCTGTATGCCAGGCTCCCGGCGATGCTGACCGGCAGCCTTTACGATCCGCAGCTTACGTTTGAACCCGGCGCTTTATTGCGCTCGCGCGGGCGCATCATCGACTCGCTGGATATCGATGAGATCCGCTGGCCGCTGGCGGGCGTGAAGCTCACGCAGAAGGGCGTGGACGGCCGCCTGCAAGCCATTCTGCGGGCGCATGAAAACGAGATGGGCGATTTTGAGCTGCATCTGGACGGCCAGGCTAACGACTTTTTACCGGACAACGGTTTGTGGCAGTGGCGCTACTGGGGTAAAGGGAATTTCACGCCAATGAACGCGCGCTGGGATGTCCGGGGAACCGGGGAGTGGCGCGACAACGTTATCGAACTGACCGATCTTTCCACGGGGTTCGACAAATTGCAGTACGGTACGATGCTGGTCAGCAAGCCGCGCCTGGTGCTGGATCACCCGGTGCGCTGGTCGCGGGACCCGGATAACCCCACCTTTAGCGGCGCGCTCGCGCTTAACGCCGGGCAAACAAGCTTTTCAGGCGGAAGCGTGCTGCCGCCGTCCGTTTTGACCTTCAGTGTTGACGGGACAGACCCGACGGTGTTCCAGTTTAAAGGGAACCTGCATGCGGACGACATCGGCCCGGTCCAGGTGAATGGACGCTGGGACGGCGAACGCCTTCGCGGTCAGGCCTGGTGGCCAAAACAGTCTCTTACGGTGTTTCAGCCGCTGATCCCGCCAGACTGGAAAATGACCCTGCGCGGCGGCGAAATGTACGCGCAGGTGGCTTTCTCCGCGGCCCCCGATCAGGGGTTTGAGGCCGGGGGGCACGGGGTGCTGAAAGCGGGCAGCGCGTGGATGCCGGATAACGAGATCAACGGCGTGGATTTTGTTCTTCCGTTCCGCTTAAGCCAGGGTACCTGGTCGCTGGGCACGCGCGGGCCGGTAACGTTACGAATCGACGAGGTGAAAAACCTGGTCACAGCCCGAAATATCACCGCGGATCTCCAGGGCGATTATCCCTGGACCGAAGCGAACCCGCTCCTGCTCACCAACGTGAAGGTGGAAGCGCTCGGCGGGAAAATAACCATGCAGCAGTTGAGAATGCCGCAGCACGATCCGGCTTTACTGCGCGTGGATAATATATCCTCCAGCGAACTCATAAGCGCGGTGAATCCGAAGCAGTTTGCCATGTCCGGCCCGGTGAGCGGCGCGCTGCCGTTCTGGCTGGACAATGAAAAATGGATCATTAAAGATGGCTGGCTGACCAACCCGGGGCCGATGACGCTGCGCATCGACCAGGACACGGCGGATGCCATTGTGAAAGACAATATGGTTGCAGGGGCGGCGATCAACTGGCTCCGCTATATGGAAATTTCGCAGTCGTGGACAAAACTCAATGTGGATAATCTGGGTGTGTTAACCATGCAGGCGGCCATTAAAGGCACCAGCCGCGTCGAAGGTAAAAGCAGTTTCGTAAATCTGAATTACACCCATGAAGAGAACATTTTTACCCTCTGGCGCAGCCTGCGCTTTGGGGACAATCTGCAAACATGGTTTGAGCAACATGCGGCGATACCCCTTCTCCGCGGTTCGACAGGCAAGGAAAGTGAGGAACAACAATGAAAAAGAGGGCTGGTGTACTCACCGTGGCCGTCGTCGCGCTGCTGTCAGGCTGCACGCCGCGCATTGAAGTGGCGGCGCCCAAAGAGCCGATCACCATCAACATGAACGTGAAAATCGAGCATGAAATCCATATCAAGGTGGATAAAGACGTTGAAGCCCTGCTGAAATCCCGCAGCGATCTGTTCTGAGGATGTCATGAAACGATTTGCTCTGATGTTACTGGCGCTGGGGATGAAAGTTCACGCCGCCACGCTTACGCTCAACGATGCGCGTGCCCAGGGGCGCGTAGGGGAAACCCTGAGCGGCTATCTTGCGCCCGTTCAGCACGACGCTGAAACCCTGGCGCTGGTGAACCGTATCAACGCCGCACGCACGGAAAGTTACCAGCAGCTGGCTGACAGTAATAATTTGCCCGTCGACGAGGTGGCGAAAATGGCGGGACAAAAGCTGGTGGCCCGCGCGCAGCCGGGTGAGTACGTGAAGGGAATTAACGGCAAGTGGCTGAAAAAATAGCTAGCGATAACGCCTGCGGTATTCGCCCGGCGAAACCCCGAAACGCTGCTTAAAGGCGGTGGAAAAATGGCTATGGTCGGTGAAACCCCAGCTGTAGCCAATCCCCGCCAGCTTTTCGTCATCGCTGATGGAACGCAGCGCCTGAGCGCATAAATCGAGGCGACGGTTCTTAATATACTGCGCTACCACCAGCCCTTTCCCGGCAAACATGCGGTACAAGCTACGCACGGACATGCCGCTCTCTGAGGCTATCCACTCCGGTCTTAACGCCTCCGACTGAATATGATCATCAATCAGGGACAGAACGTGGCGGAACTGACGCTCCTTGCGCGGCAGCACCTCGTCACGCTGCTGGAAGGCCGGACGCAGCAGACACACCATCGCCTCAAGCGCCGCTTCGCTTTCACTGGCGCTGAGATCGGCATTGCCCATGCTCTCCTGTAGCAGACGGTAGCTCAGCTGTACGGTAGGCAGACTGCGGGAAAGGGGCAGCGCGCACCTCACTTCCTGAAAACGCGCGTGTTGCTCAATGATTTGTCGCGGGAGCAGGAGCGAAATCTGGCGGGAACGCTCCTGCCAGTAAATGGAGCACGGGCGGGAGGCGTCAATCAGCGTGATATCCCCGGCTTTCAGCATCGCGCGCTGGTCGTCCTGTTCGATTCCGGCGCTGCCTTCCAGCTGAAACACGGTGTAGAACCAGGCGTCGTTGCCGTTTCTGATCTCCTGACGGGTGCGAAACAGGTTAACGCCTGCGGCGGTCACCGTGCTCAGCTTCAGACTTTGGGTGTAGCTGGTTTCCAGCTCGCCGAGAAACGCCCCCTCTAACGGACGTGCCGCAAAGCGCCCACAAACCTGGTTAATTTGCGCCAGCCACTGCTGAAAATTGTCCTGTTCGCTTGCACACGCCATTGATGTTCTCGCTGCACCGTCACTGTTTTCGCATTGTTGCATTTATGTTGCATTTTGTCAGGGCTACGAGGCTGACTATAGGAAAGAACACTCAACGGTTACAGCGATATAAGCGGGAATTATCACGATTTGCGGACCCTGTCACAGCTGGCAAAGCGAATGTCACACAGACAAAAGCAGGAATGCGAATCCCCTCTTAGACTGCATACACACCCTGCGAAGCATAACGAAGGAGTATTCTATGTCCGAATCACATGTCGCCATCCTGCCGGGCGTGCAGCAGTTTTTAGATCGCCAGCACGGCCTGTGGATCGAAGGGCGTCAGGCGGCATCCGATAGCGAAAAGCGTCTGAACGTCTACAACCCGGCGACCGGAGAGGTTATTGCCTCTACCGCCGATGCCAGCGTCGATGATGTCGATCGTGCGGTGATGTCTGGCTGGCGCGCCTTTGTCGCCCGAAGCTGGGCCGGACGGCTGCCGGCAGAGCGGGAACGTATCCTGCTGCGGTTTGCGGATCTGGTGGAACAGCATGGCGAAGAGCTGGCACAGCTCGAAACCCTGGAGCAGGGGAAATCGATTAACATTTCCCGCGCCTTCGAGGTGGGCTGCACCCTGAACTGGATGCGCTACACGGCAGGGCTGACCACCAAAATTGCCGGTAAAACTCTCGATCTCTCGATTCCACTGCCGCAGGGCGCGCGTTATCAGGCGTGGACGCGTAAAGAGCCGGTGGGAGTCGTGGCGGGGATTGTGCCGTGGAACTTCCCGCTGATGATTGGCATGTGGAAAGTGATGCCCGCGCTGGCGGCAGGTTGCTCCATCGTGATCAAACCGTCGGAAACCACGCCGCTCACCCTGTTACGGGTGGCGGAACTGGCGAGCGAGGCGGGGATCCCGGAGGGTGTGTTCAACGTGGTGACCGGCAGTGGCGCCGTCTGTGGCGCGGCGCTGACCTCGCACCCGCGCATTGCCAAAGTGAGCTTTACCGGTTCGACGGCGACGGGCAAGCAGATTGCCCGCGCGGCGGCGGACACGCTAACGGGCGTGACGCTGGAGCTGGGCGGCAAAAACCCGGCCATCGTGCTGAAAGATGCCGACCCGGCGTGGGTGATTGAAGGGCTGATGACCGGCAGCTTCCTGAACCAGGGGCAGGTCTGCGCGGCCAGCTCGCGCATTTATATTGAGGCTCCGCTGTTCGACACGCTGGTCAGCGGGTTTGAACAGGCCGTGAAATCCCTCAGCGTCGGGCCGGGCATGTCGCCGGAGGCGTTTATCAACCCGCTGGTGTCGCGCGCCCACTGCGATAAGGTTCAGGCGTTCCTGGATGAGGCGAAGGCGCACAATGCGGAGCTGATCGCCGGGAACCGGGGGCCAGACGGCAAAGGCTATTACGTTTCGCCAACGCTGGTGGTCAACCCGGATAATCATCTGCGACTGACGCGTGAAGAGGTCTTCGGGCCGGTGGTGAACCTGGTTCGTGTGGCCGATGGGGAAGAGGCGCTTCAGCTGGCGAACGACACTGAATATGGCTTAACGGCCAGCGTCTGGACGCAGAACATCAGTAAAGCGCTTGCGTATACCGACAGGTTACAGGCCGGAACAGTGTGGGTGAACAGCCACACGCTGATAGACGCCAACCTGCCGTTCGGCGGCATGAAGCAGTCCGGCACCGGGCGCGATTTCGGCCCCGACTGGCTGGACGGCTGGTGTGAAACCAAGTCGGTGTGTGTGCGGTATTAAAAAAACGCCGGGTGGCGGCTACGCCTTACCCGGCCTACGGGATGGAGGAAAAAGGTTGGTTTTGTAGGCCGGGTAAGCGCAGCGCCACCCGGCGTAACTTACAGCGACCACCGATTCCGCCCGGCCTCCTTCGCCCTGTACAGCGCCGCATCGGCGCGGGCGATGATTTCCGGGCCGGCCAGCCCTGCGGTATAGCCTGCAATGCCCATACTCGCCGTCACACATTCACTAACCTTCGACGCGCTGTGCGGAATGGCTGCGTTGCGCAGGCCAGCCTGGATCCGCGCGGCGACTTTCTCAGCAACGCTTTCTTCGCAGTCAAAGAGGATCACCACAAACTCCTCGCCACCGTAGCGCGAAACCACATCCTCTGGCGTGCGCACCGAGGTGTTCAGCACCTCTGCCACCCGCGCGAGACACGCATCTCCGGCCTGGTGACCGTAGGTGTCGTTATACAGTTTGAAGTAATCGACATCCAGCATCAGCACCGCGAAGCGTTTGCCTTGCTCTACGGCATTTTCCAGCACCAGCTCCATCGCCCGGCGGTTGGCCGTTTTCGTCAGCGGATCCTGATGGGCCAGCGCATCCAGCCGTGAAATTAAACGCTGATTCTGCTGGTTGCGACGCCACGCCTCTTCAAACCAGCTCAACAGGATATAGCGCCCGCACACGAGAATGAACGTGAACACCACCCACAGCCCGGCAAAGCGATAATTAATTTCCTGATTCAGCAGCATGCTGGCAACGGGCAGGCTTACCCATAGCGGAACGGTGAAGCAGAGCAGTGCAACCGGGTGAAAATAGAGCGCGGTCATACCGGCCATCAGCAGGGTAACGAATATAGGCCAGGGATGAGGAAGCTGTAACACGTTGATAAACCAGTAACAACTTATCGACCACAGCAGGCTGCACATAAACAAAACGGCGCTGACGCCGCGGATGTGGCGCCAGGCCATGATCACCAGCGCTACGGAAAGGATCACCACGCCCAGCATGGAGGCGTCAATCATCTGCCGCAGAGGGGGGCTGATGTGCAGGAGGGCATCGATATGGCCGAACAGCGAATTGCGCAGCAGGACCATAAGGGCAAAGCTGGCATTCACAAAGGCGAGCCACGGCAGGTTCACGGCCAGCCCGTGAACAACCATTGATTTACGGGTAGGCCATATCGCGGGTTCGGGTGTGGCTGGATGTCTTTTTTCCATTGAAGAGAATTTTCCTTGAGCGGGCGGAACGTCCGCCCGCGAGTGCTGCCTTTACGGGGTCACAATGTTAAACCAGAATTCAAATTTATCCATGTAACCGAGCATGGCATCAAGTTTTGCGGCATCGCCGGTCACTTTGATATCGCCGTTATCCTGCGCCTGTTTAAGCGTCACTTCTTTCAGGATGATTTTATTCAGCCTATCGCGGTTGAGGGTCACGGTCGCGTCAGCGTCTTTCGCTTCGGCGTTCGCCGTGTGGTTCAGCACGCCATTTTCCAGCTCCAGCTTGTATTTACCGCCGTCGCTGCCGAGGTCGATGTTAAACACCGATTTTGCATCCGCCGCTTTTTCACCGTTAATGTGCACCGCCAGATAGTCAAAGAACATTTCTGGCGTCATCGCGCGCACGGTATCCGGGCTGGCGGTGTTCGGGGTCGGTCCTTTCACCACGCCGTTACGCAGCTCCTGGGCGCCGGTCAGGTAGAAGTTACGCCACGGGCCTGATTCAGCCTGATAACCCAGCTGCTCCAGCGCATCCGCTTCCAGGTTTCGCGCGGCCTGATTATTTGGATCGGCAAAGACCACTTTACTGACCACCTGAGCCACCCAGCGGTAGTTCCCCTGGTCAAAGTCGGTTTTCGCTTTGCTCAGGATGGCATCCGCACCGCCCATGTAGTCCACAAATTTCTTCGCGGCTTCTTCAGGCGGCAGTTCGTCCAGGGTCGCCGGGTTGCCGTCAAACCAGCCTAAATAGAGCACGTAGGTCGCTTTAACGTCATGGCTGACAGAACCGTAATAGCCACGGTTTGCCCAGGTATTGGCCAGGGAGTTTGGCAGTTTGAAGTTGGCGGCAATCTCGTCACGGGTCAGCCCTTCGTTCGCCATGCGCAGGGTCTGGTCGTTGATGTAGCGATACAGGTCGCGCTGGCTTTTCAGCAGGTTAACCACGTTGTCGTTGCCCCATGTCGGCCAGTGGTGCTGCGCCATAATGATTTCGGCTTTATCACCCCAGCGTACAATCGCCTGGTTGATGTATTTCGACCATGGCAACGGCTCACGAATTTTCGCGCCGCGCAGGGAGTAGGTGTTGTGCAGGGTATGGGTGACATCTTCCGCTGACTCGATCAGCTTTTTCTCTTCGATATACCAGAGCATCTCAGAAGGCGCTTCCGATCCCGGCGCGAGCATAAAATCATAGGTCAGGCCGTCGATCACCTCTTTCTGACCATCTTTCTCGATGATATTGGTCGGGGCGATCAGGGTCACCGTCCCGGCGGAGGTGGTGGTGCCGAGACCCGCGCCGACCTGGCCCTTCGCATCCGGCTTCAGCAGGTTGCCGTACATATAGCTGGCGCGGCGGCTCATGACGTTACCCGCCATGATATTCTCCGCGACGGCGGCCTCCATAAATCCGGCGGGCGCGTAGATTTTCACCTTACCGGACTTCACATCTGCTTCATCCACCACGCCGCGCACGCCGCCATAGTGGTCAACGTGGCTGTGGGTGTAAATAACGGCGACCACAGGCTTATTACCGCGATTTTTATAGTAAAGATCCATCCCGACTTTGGCCGTTTCCGCCGACACCAGCGGGTCGACCACGGTAATGCCTTCTTTACCTTCAATAATGGTCATGTTTGACAGGTCGAGGTTACGGATCTGGTAGACGCCTTCGGTCACTTCAAACAGACCGCTGATGTTAATCAGCTGGGACTGACGCCATAAGCTCGGGTTAACCGAGTCGGGCGCCTTATCGCCTTCTTTGATAAAAGCGTACTGCTGCGGATCCCAGACGGTGTTGCCTTGCTCACCTTTGATAATGTCCTGAGGCAGCGGGGCAATAAACCCTTTGTGGGCGTTGGTAAAATCGGTGTTATCGGAGAAAGGAAGCTGGTTGAAGAGTGCGTTGTTGGCCTGTTGCGTTGCTGCGGTGGCATCCTTAGGTGCTTCTGCGGCCCAGGCGGAACTGGCAGAAATAAAACATCCCGCCAGCGCGAGACTCCTGACGATCTCATTGATTCTCATCCTAAAACCTCTCAGTAAACTGTGACGTTGTTTGTGGGGACTTCGAATCCTGGTGAAAGTGTGTCAAGAAATGCAAAAGGATTAAGCGAGGTAACAATAACTATAATCGGGGAGAGTAATTCAGCAAGTAAGCGGATGAAAAACCGGGCATTACGCCCGGTCGGTGGGTTATTTCTGCTCTTTTTTCTTGCCGAGCGTTGGCGTCTCGTCAAAGAAATTCCACGGCTTGAGTAACGTGTGCACCCATTCCGTCGGCATTATCGGCCACTCCTCGGCGCGGGCGACATGGGTGGTGCCGGTGGTCATCCAGATGACGTTATCTTGGTCGTTCAGCGATTCGTTATCTTTGCTGTACTGGCCGAGGCCGGTATCGTGCGTGGAACGGTTCGGGTATTTTCCCTCCGGGTACATCTCGTCGGGATGGTAACGCGTCACCCACAGCTGTTTATCCATAAAGCTCAGGCGGTGATAAATCCACTCGTCCGGGGCAAACTTCGCGCCGGACGCTACCGGGTGTGTGCCGCCCGCGTAAGGGATGATCTGATACGAGACCGGGTTGCCCATGCGGTTCTCTTTGCTGGTATTGCTCAGCAGGCGGATGGTGCCCGGGTCAAACTTCTGCGCCGCCTGCTGTTCGGTATCAATATCATACTGATTAACCTGCATGGTGCTGGTGCGCGGTCCGCCAGCGGTGTTCGGTTTGACGTCCGGATCCATGGCCACCAGCTTATTGTTGATGCCGTCCACGTCCATATCCAGACGGAAGTTGTAGATGTGCTGGTGGGTGGTACCGACAATATTATGGTCGATCAGCGTTCCGTATCGGGTGTCATCCTTCGCGGTGGCATCATGCATGGTTTTCGTCTGCACGCCTTTCACCGCTTCAATGCCCGTAGCCCCTGCATCAATGCCGATAGTGCCGTTTTCGTGGAATACCCAGTCGAAGATGTAATCGTAGTTACCCACGGTGCTGACCCAGCGCACCACCAGCTCGCGGCGTTCGGTGCTGACGTTGGGTTTACCTAATTCCTGATGCTTATATTCCGGCCCGGCGTAACGCTCGAAAATGGCGATCGCCCTGGGGATCTCCATTGGCGCGCCGGTGTAATCCGGGATGGTTTCGTTGAGCATCACGGCGTTAGACGGAACATCCTTGCCGCGCACCAGCGGGGAGGTCAGGGTACCCATGCCGTAATCGCCGGAGTCCAGATAGGCTTTAAAGTACCAGCCGATATCCGGGTCGCCGTACGGCACAATCATGCCGCCGAGCGATCCCTGATACATCACCTGTCGCTTTTTGCCGTTGTCGTTATAGGTCACGGTGGAGATTATCGGGCCGACGCGTGAGTCCAGGCTCAGATGAAAATCCCAGTTCTGCCAGTGCACCCTATCCCCGGTGATGGTGTAGTTCTTGCCTTCCGGCTCGATAATTTCCAGCGGTTTTTTCACCGTTTCAACGCGGTCGCGGCCATCATAAGGGCGCGGCGTGAGCGGAACCGGCACGACCGGGCCTTCCTCAATCTTCTGGATTTTCTTCTGCTCGAGATCCACCACCGCAACCAGGTTTTCGATCGGGTGCGCCCAGTAGTTACCGTCGCCCACGTCGAGATAGCTGATCACTTTCAGCAGGCGGTCTTCCTGTTTCAGCCCATCCTTGCCGTCAAAAAAGCCGACGGTAAGCGGAGTGGTGATCACTTTCTTCGGGTCGGTAATGCCGCGCTTTTTCAGCACGGCGGCAAACTCCGGGCTTTCATTGATGATCTGCTGCACGGTATTGAAGTCATCCAGCAGCACCATGCCGTGCGCGTCTTTGATCGGCTCCCAGCGGAGGATCTTTTTGTCCTTCAGATCCACCCGGCTTTCGATGATGTGTTTACCATCAAGCATGATGATATTGGCCTGGCGGGGCGCATCCACCGCCGTGCCGTTAAGCACAAAGTCCCAGACTTTGGCCTTTTCTGGCTCCGCCAGCGCAATCTGGGTAAAGCGGGTATTGGGTTTAAAATCCGCAGAGGCTTTCACAATGGCTACGGCCTGGTTGATTTCATCAGCCGTCAGCGCGTTTAACGGGTGGGGGCCTTTTTCAACCTGGAATGTCTGATCAAGACCGGACTGAAAGACATCGTTGATAAAGGTCTCCGGGATAAACGCCTTATTGTTCTTCATCACCACGGGCACCTGGAGCGTCAGCGGTTTGCCGTTAACGATGGCGGTATTTGCGCCGGGTTTGACCTTCACAAAGGCACCGTCTTTGACGATGGTGAACATCTGGGCGTAATCATCCCACTGCACGTCCGCGCCAAACGCCTGAAGCGTTTTGTCCATCGGGACCATATGCGCCTCGCTGCCGTGAGCGTAAACAGGGGATTGCCAGGCGCAACAGAGCGCAACGGCCATGGCCAGTGCCGTTCTACGGGCAGAAAAAGAAGAATTGCTTCCCATCGCAGACCTCATCTTGTTGTGTTTATTGTGTTGTGTCAGCCTTATCCTGACAGGCGCGCACGAAAAGCGTTTGCCTGCATCTGCCAGGTTGTTTGTCAGTCTTGCCAGGTTAAAAAAAGAGCGGGGGTAAATCACACCCCCGTGACAGATAAAGTGTGCTTCAGTAAGGCGAGCTATCGAGATGCATGCGGACATCAAAACCTGCCGTCGTGAACGAATAAACCGTACCGCGAACGCGAAGATAAATGTCTCCATTTTTAATTGCCACAGAAGCTTTATCGTCATCGGTGATCATGACGGGATTGATATCTTTAATGTTAGACATGAAGTCTTCCGGGCTTTTTTTCGCATCAACGAGATAAATATGATACCTGTTTTTAGATAGTGAGCCCGTCTCAACCTGGGTGATGTAAAGAGTTAAACGATCGTTAACCTTGATTTTTTCCTGCAAGTTTTCATACACGGTAAACAGATCGCGGAAAGGGTATGCAATGAATATAAGAAAAATAAAGATAATGACTCCAGTTCGCCAGTTAAAAACCCGAACGTCGCGCATAATCTATTCCTGCCCTTATCCATAACTGATCGACTGGGTCATCACCGTAATTATTATTGTTCTGGAATTTTGCAAATTCGGCAGGATCGCTTGTCCCGGCGAGAATCTGTGCAGTACCTGCCCCCCGGAGCAAAATTCCCTCAGGAATGCCTGCTGCCGCACCAACGGCACCGTAATGAAAATTGCCAAAATTAGCATACTCTGCACGGCCTTGTTTGTAATCCCAGGGACCATGGTTTCTGACCATTTGATAAAACCATATGTAGGTCATTAATGAGGGTCCACCATGGAATCGCGCTATTACCATGTGGCTAACCACGTCCACGCCAGGTGGTGCAAAGGATGCAATATTATAGGGTGTTGAATAGGAAGGAGTGCGCATATTTAACGCTCAGCCCAACAGTCTGCAAACTGTATATTACCATCGCAATATGTCCATGTTATTTTATCATAGCGTAGCTCCACGACTTCAAGATGATTATGTTTTTCTTTCATCGGGTCTTTAATGTCATGCATCAATGGCGTGACGGAAACGACGCGAATATTATCGAGACGCATATTGTAATATTCTACTTCCTGTCCGGCGTCATTAATGCGATACCACCTGAACTCAGCCGTTTTAAGGGTTTGGCCAGTCGCAACGGCTTTCATCAGGTAAGGGGAGGAGGAATCGATTTCTTTTTGAAATACGACTGGGGCATGGTTACGTTTACTGGTAATTTTCCCGGTCAATGGATCGGTTGGGAGGCGAAGATTGTGTGTAAAGCCAGTGACTTCAATGCTTCCCTCACGGTAACGAACATCCACCGAGCCTGTAATTTTTGACCCACCATCGTCAGTTAAGAAAAGGTAAACAGGAATTGCCATAGTTTGTTAATCATCCATGTAATTTAATGCGGGAATATTCCCGGAGCTAAATAATAACCATGCTAACTACATGGTCAATTTGCTTAGTGTTTCCGGTTGTAACTTATCCAAACCAGGCAGACTGGATGGTTCGATTAATCAAAGCCAACCAGTCCCTGTTTTACCTTCCGCTGATTGTGATGCGCTCAAACACTCGAGACCGCAAGGTTAATGCCATTGCTTTGATTAAAAGTCACCCTGCTGGCGCGCCACCAGCGTCAGGATGGAGTAGAGCGCCACGGCCTGCTGGTGCTGGTTGAAGATCTCCACCGCCCATTCCACCACGCCGGTGGGTTTTTCCTCGGCAGTGCGCTGTTTCTTCAGCGTTTTACGTTTACAGGTCAGGCGCACCTGAATGGTATCGCCCGGCTTGACCGGCTCGATAAAGCGCAGGTTTTCCATACCGTAGTTGGCAATAACCGGCCCAACCCCGGCATCGACAAACAGCCCCGCTGCGGCGGAAATCAGGAAATAACCGTGTACCACGCGCTCACCAAAAATCGACTCCGCCGCGCCAATTTTGTCCATATGGGCGTAGAAATGATCCCCGCTCAGGCAGGCAAAATTCACGATATCCGCTTCCGTCAGGGTACGACGCGGGGTCAGCAGGCTGTCGCCCGGCTGTAACTCCTCGAAGTATTTACGGAAGGGATGAACGCGATCTTCCTGCACCTCCGCGCCACGGACCCACTGTTTACCGATCGCGGCGAGCATGGACGGGCTGCCCTGAATGGCCGTGCGCTGAAGATAGTGCTTCACCGCGCGCAGGCCGCCCAGCTCTTCGCCGCCGCCCGCACGTCCCGGACCACCGTGCACCAGTTGTGGCAGCGGTGAACCGTGGCCGGTGGATTCTTTCGAGGATTCCTGGTTGAGGATCTGAATACGTCCGTGGGCGCGCGCTGCCCCGGCAATAAACTGCCGCGCCACGCGGGTATCTGCCGTAACCAGCGTTCCCGCCAGGCTGCCGCCGCCCGCCCGCGCCAGCTGCATGGCGTGTTCGGTGTTACGGCAGGGCATCAGGGTTGCGACGGGGCCAAAGACTTCGGTGGCGTGAACGGCCGGGGTTTCGTCCGGCTGCGGGCAGAACAGCAGGGTGGGCGGGAAGAATGCGCCAGCCGCCTGCAAATCAGCTTTACCACCCAGACGGATCTGGCAGCCCGCGGCAAGCAGATGATCGACTTTTTCCTGCACGTCAGCACGTTGCTCACCGTTGACGAGGGCCCCCATCTTCACCCCTTCCTGGGCCGGATCGCCGACGACTACTTTCTCCAGCCGCGCAATCAGCGCCTGGCTGACGGCGTCAATCTGCGCTTCCGGCACGATGATGCGGCGGATGGCGGTACATTTTTGCCCGGCTTTGGCAGTCATCTCGCGCACCACTTCGCGAATAAACAGTGCAAACTCCGGGTGTTCCGGCGTCACGTCCTCACCCAGCACGCAGCAGTTAAGAGAATCTGCTTCCATGGTAAACGGAATGGAATGCGCGACGATATTCGGGTGGACGCGCAGGCTCTGCCCGGTGCTGGCCGACCCGGTAAACGTCACCACGTCCTGGCTGTCAAGCTGGTTAAGCAGATCGCCCGCGCCACCACAGATTAGGCTGATGGCGCCGTCCGGCACCAGTCCGCTCTCGACGATCGCTTTCACCATCGCCTGAGTCACCTGCGCGGTGGCGGTGGCGGGCTTGATGATGGCGGGCATCCCGGCAAGCCAGGTGGGCGCGAGCTTTTCCAGCATCCCCCAGCACGGGAAGTTGAACGCGTTGATATGCACCGCCACGCCGGATTTCGACGTTAACACGTGACGTGCCGCAAAGCCGCCTTCCTTCGACAGCGGGATCAGTTCATCCTCCGGCCACAGGGTATCGTCCGGCAGCTCACGGCTGCCGAGGCTTGCGTAGGTGAAGAGGGTGCCGATACCGCCTTCAATATCCACCCAGCTGTCGGCCTTCGTCGCGCCGGTCTGGGCTGACAGGGCATAAAACCGATCCTTCTGGCTCAGCAGATGTTTGGCCACCGTCTTCAGCATGGCGGCGCGCTCGATAAAGCTCATTGCGCGGAGCGCTTCCCCGCCGTGTTCAATGGCGTAACGGCGCGCGGCCGCCATATCCAGCCCTTCGCTGGTGACTTCAAATAGCGTTTCCCCGCTGATGGCGTGGGTGATGGTGCGCTCGCGGCCCCGGCCTGATTGCCAGGTGCCGGACAAGAAGCTGGCTAACTGCTGCATTTCTTCTCTCCAGACGTTTCGTAATTTCACTATAAATAGTTTGATCGCGAATCATAAAAATCAAGCTGAGTTTTAATGAATTGTTAACGCTGTGATCTGTATTGCTTAACCTGACCACCCAGAAGCCTTGCGTCATCGGCCTTTCATGAAAAGGCTTGCGAGCGTCGTCACAAAATAAACAAACGCTTCTTGGGGTTATATTTAACCTTTGTGTAACTTTTAAGAAACCAAATGATTCACCATTTTGCTATTTGTGGTGATTTAACGAATCACAAGGGTGGTTATGTGACGCAAGAACAACGCTTTGAGCAACGCATCGCACAGGAGACGGCCATCGAGCCGCAGGACTGGATGCCGGATGCCTACCGCAAGACGCTGATCCGCCAGATTGGACAGCACGCCCATTCTGAGATTGTCGGCATGCTGCCGGAAGGGAACTGGATCACCCGCGCGCCGACGCTGCTCCGGAAAGCCATTCTGCTGGCGAAGGTGCAGGACGAAGCCGGACACGGCCTGTACCTCTACAGCGCGGCGGAAACGCTGGGCTGCGCCCGGGAGGACATCTATCAAAAGATGCTCGACGGCAAGATGAAATACTCCTCCATCTTCAACTATCCGACCCTGAGCTGGGCCGATATCGGCGTCATTGGCTGGCTGGTGGACGGGGCGGCCATTGTGAACCAGGTGGCGCTGTGCCGTACGTCTTACGGTCCGTATGCCCGGGCGATGGTGAAAATCTGTAAAGAAGAAAGCTTCCACCAGCGTCAGGGTTTTGAGGCCTGTATGGCGCTGGCGCAGGGCAGCGAAGCCCAGCGGCAGATGTTGCAGGACGCCATCAACCGTTTCTGGTGGCCCGCGCTGATGATGTTTGGACCCAACGACGACAACTCCCCAAACAGCGCCCGCAGTCTGGCCTGGAAGATCAAACGTTTTGGCAACGATGAGCTTCGCCAGCGCTTCGTGGACAACACGGTGCCTCAGGTGGAGATGCTCGGTATGACCGTGCCGGACCCCGACCTGCGTTTCGATGAAGCGAGCGGCCACTACCGCTTCGGCGAAATCGACTGGCAGGAATTTGACGAGGTGATCAACGGGCGCGGGATCTGCAACCACGAACGTCTGGCCGCAAAACGTAAAGCCTGGGACGACGGCGCATGGGTGCGTGAAGCCGCTCTGGCCCACGCGGAAAAACAACGCGCCCGCCAGGCCGCATAAGAGGAATCAACCATGAGCAATGTTTACTGGCCGTTATACGAAGTTTTTGTCCGTTCGAAGCAGGGGCTGTCGCACCGGCATGTGGGCAGCCTTCACGCTGCCGACGACCGCATGGCGCTGGAAAACGCGCGCGATGCCTATACCCGCCGCAGCGAAGGCTGTTCCATCTGGGTGGTGAAGGCGAGTGAAATCGTCGCTTCCCAGCCGGAAGAGAGCGGGGAGTTTTTCGATCCGGCGGAAAGCAAGGTCTACCGCCATCCGACGTTTTACACCATCCCTGATGGCATCGAGCATATGTGAGGTTGGGGATGAACAACGTATCTGCTTATGCCCTGCGTCTGGGCGACAACGGTCTGGTGCTCTCACAGCGTCTGGGCGCCTGGTGCGGCCACGCGCCGGAGCTGGAAATTGACCTGGCGCTCGCCAATATCGGCCTTGATCTGCTCGGGCAGGCGCGCAATTTCCTGACCTACGCCGCTGAACGGGAGGGTAAGGGCGATGAAGACACCCTGGCCTATGGCCGCGATGAGCGTCAGTTCCGCAATTTACTGCTGGTGGAACAGCCAAACGGCAGCTTCGCCGACACCATTGCCCGTCAGTATCTGATGGATGCGTGGAACGTGGCGCTCTACGAGCGGCTGATCCACAGCAGCGACAGTC
The DNA here is from genome assembly GCF_019056635.1 of Enterobacter cloacae complex sp. ECL72. NCBI lineage: Bacteria > Pseudomonadati > Pseudomonadota > Gammaproteobacteria > Enterobacterales > Enterobacteriaceae > Enterobacter > Enterobacter cloacae complex sp. ECL72. The sequence goes on from NZ_CP077659.1 coordinate 1,701,288, forward strand.
AGCTTGCCGCCATCGCGGCAAAAGCCATTAAGGAGGCGCGCTATCACCTGCGCTTTAGCCGCGGCTGGCTGGTGCGGCTGGGGGACGGAACAGAAACCTCTGCACAAAAAATGCAGCAGGCGGTGGATAGCCTGTGGCGCTTTACGGCTGAACTGTTCGACGCCGACGACGTCGAGCTGGCGCTAATTGATGACGGCGTGGCGGTTGATCCGCGCGACCTGCGGGACCCGTGGGAGCGCGAAGTGTTTGCTGGCCTGGCGGAAGCCACCCTCCGCGTGCCCGAAGAGGTGGCGTATCGCACGGGCGGCAAGAAGGGGCTACATACTGAACACCTCGGGCCGATGCTGGCAGAGATGCAGTATCTCCAGCGCGTTTACCCCGGCCAGCAGTGGTAAAGGAGGACGCCATGCAACGCCTCGTCGACATCGCGCCTGCACAAATCCCGCAGATTTGGGCGCTGTTAAGCCAGATCCCCGACCCGGAAGTGCCGGTGCTGAACATCACCGACTTAGGCATGGTGCGCAGCGTGAAGGCGCAGGGGGAAGGCTGGGTCATCGGCTTCACGCCAACCTATTCGGGCTGTCCGGCAACGGAGCATCTGCTGGGGGCGATCCGCGAAACCCTGACCGGAAACGGCTTTAGTCCGGTACATATTGTGCTGCAACTGGAACCCGCCTGGACCACCGACTGGATGACCGACGATGCCCGCAGGCGCCTGCGTGAATATGGCATCAGCCCGCCTGTCGGCCATAGCTGCCATGCCCACGTTCCCGCGGAGGTGAGTTGCCCGCGCTGTGCGAGCACCGATACCTCGCTTATCAGTGAATTTGGTTCTACGGCCTGCAAAGCGCTCTACCGCTGCAATACCTGCCGTGAGCCCTTCGACTATTTCAAATGTATTTGAGGCTGCCATGACAACGTTTCATTCATTAACAGTGGCAAAAGTAGAACCCGAAACCCGCGACGCGGTGACCATTACCTTCGCGGTGCCGCAGGCGTTACAGGAGGCGTACCGCTTCCGTCCCGGTCAGCATCTGACCCTGAAAGCCAGTCCTGGCGGGGATGAACTGCGCCGCTGCTACTCCATCTGCCGGAGCACCGCGTGCGGTGAGATCAGCGTGGCGGTCAAAGCCATCGAGGGCGGACGTTTTTCCCGCTATGCCCGGGACGAGATCAAACCGGGCATGGCGCTGGAGGTAATGGTGCCCCAGGGGCATTTTGGCTACCAGCCGCAGGCCGAACGCGAAGGCCACTATCTGGCGATTGCCGCCGGGTCCGGGATCACCCCGATGCTGGCGATTTTGTCCGCTACGCTGGCCACTGAAGCCCACAGCCACTTCACCCTGATTTACGGCAACCGCAGCAGCCAGAGCATGATGTTCCGCCGGGCGCTGGCGGACCTGAAAGATAAATACCCGCAGCGTTTGCAGCTGATCGCCATCTTCAGCCAGGAGACGCTCGACAGCGATCTGCTCCATGGCCGCATTGACGGGGAAAAGCTCCAGGCGCTGGCAAAAACGCTGGTGAATTTCCGTCAGTACGATGAAGCCTTCATCTGCGGCCCGTCGGCGATGATGGATGAGGCCGAAGCGGCGCTGCAAGCGCTGGGTATGCCGGAAACAGCGATCCATCTTGAGCGCTTTAACACGCCGGGTACCGCCGTTAAACGGACAGCCAGCGTGCAGGCCGACGGGCAGAAGGTCACCGTCCGTCAGGACGGGCGCGACAGGGAGATCACCCTGACGGCGGACGACGAGAGCATTCTTGACGCGGCCCTGCGTCAGGGGGCGGATCTGCCTTACGCCTGCAAGGGCGGCGTATGCGCCACCTGCAAATGCAAAGTGCTGCGCGGAAAAGTCGATATGGCGACCAACTACAGCCTGGAGCCGGACGAGCTGGCCGCAGGCTATGTGCTGAGCTGTCAGGCGCTGCCGTTAACCGCCGATGTTATCGTCGATTTTGATGCGAAGGGGATGGCATGAGCGAACTGATTGTCACCCGTCATGGCCGCGTGTTGCAGCTGACGCTTAACCGTCCGGCGGCGCGCAACGCGCTCAACAATGCGCTGCTCCTGCAAATCGCGGAGCAGCTTGAGGCCGCCGCCGCGGATGCTGAGATCGCCGTCTGCGTGGTGTACGGCAACGAACGCTGCTTTGCCGCCGGGGCCGATCTCAACGAAATGGCGGAGAAAGACCTGCCCGCCACCCTGAACGATATCCGTCCGCAGCTGTGGGCGCGGATCAACGCCTTCACCAAACCGCTGATTGCCGCCGTGAACGGCTTCGCGCTGGGGGCAGGCTGTGAGCTGGCGCTGCTCTGCGATGTGGTGATTGCCGGTGATAACGCCCGTTTTGGCCTGCCGGAAATCACCCTCGGGATCATGCCGGGCGCAGGGGGCACCCAGCGGCTGATCCGCAGCGTGGGCAAATCGTTGGCCAGCAAAATGGTGCTGACGGGCGAAAGCATCACGGCGGTTCAGGCGCACAGCGCCGGGCTGGCCAGCGACGTCTACCCGGCCTCGCTGACGCTGGAGTACGCCCTGAAGCAGGCGGCGCTGATGGCGCGCCACTCGCCGCTGGCGCTACAGGCGGCGAAGCAGGCGCTTCGCCAGTCGCAGGAAGTCCCGCTTCAGGCCGGGCTGGCGCAGGAGCGTCAGCTGTTTGCGCTGCTCGCGGCCACCGACGATCGCCGGGAAGGTATCAACGCCTTTTTACAAAAACGCACCCCAGACTTTAAAGGACGCTAATTGTGGAATCTATTCTGAGCCATGTTGAGCAGGGCGTAATGACCATTACGCTGAACCGCCCGGAGCGCCTGAACAGCTTTAACGACGTCATGCACCAGCAGCTTTCCGAATGCCTGAAGCAGGCCGAGCGCGATGACGCCATCCGCTGCCTGCTGATCACCGGGGCAGGACGCGGTTTCTGCGCCGGGCAGGATCTTAACGACCGTAACGTCGACCCGAACGGCCCCGCGCCCGATCTGGGCATGTCCGTTGAGACTTTTTACAACCCGCTGGTGCGCCGCCTGGCAAAACTGCCGAAGCCGGTGATTTGCGCGGTTAACGGCGTGGCGGCGGGGGCGGGTGCCACGCTGGCCCTCGGCTGTGACATGGTGATTGCGGCCCGTTCAGCCAGCTTTGTGATGGCCTTCAGCAAGCTCGGGCTGGTACCGGACTGCGGCGGAACCTGGCTGCTGCCGCGCGTGACCGGACGCGCCCGCGCCATGGGGCTGGCATTGCTGGGCGATAAGCTCAGCGCCGAGCAGGCACAGGCCTGGGGAATGATCTGGCAGGTGGTGGACGACGACCAGCTCTCCGCCACCGCACAGCAGATGGCGCTGCATTTTGCCTCGCAGCCGACCTTTGGCCTGGGCTTGATCAAGCAGGCGATTAACGCCGCCGAAACCAATACCCTCGACGCCCAGCTTGATCTGGAGCGCGACTATCAACGTCTGGCCGGACGCAGCGACGACTACCGGGAAGGCGTCAGCGCGTTCCTGGCAAAACGCGCGCCGAACTTTACGGGGAAATAAGATGGTGAATATCCATACGGTCGCCGTCATTGGCAGCGGCACCATGGGCGCCGGGATTGCCGAAGTGGCAGCCAGCCACGGTCATCCGGTTCTGGTGTACGACATTGATGCAGCGGCGATTTCCCGCGCCATCGACGGCATTCGTCAGCGGCTCTCCTCTCGCGTTGCGCGCGGAAAACTCTCTGCCGACGCCGGGGAACAGATCCTCGCCCGCCTGACGCCGGTGACGACTATCAGTGCTCTGGCGAAAGCCGATCTGGTGATCGAGGCGGCCTCCGAGCGGCTTGAGGTAAAAAAAGCGCTGTTTACCCAGCTGGCAGAGATCTGCCCGCCGCAGACGCTGCTTGCCAGCAATACCTCGTCCATTTCCGTTACCGCGATTGCAGCGGAGATAAACCACCCTGAACGCGTCGCCGGGCTGCACTTCTTCAATCCTGCCCCGGTGATGAAGCTGGTGGAAGTGGTCAGCGGGCTGGCGACCTCTCCCGAAGTGGCCGATGCACTGTGCGAGCTGGCGCTGAGCTGGGGAAAGCAGCCGGTACGCTGCCAGTCCACGCCGGGGTTTATCGTCAACCGCGTGGCGCGCCCGTTCTACTCGGAAGCCTGGCGCGCGCTGGAAGAGCAGGTGGCAACGCCCGAGGTGATCGACGCCGCCCTGCGAGACGGCGGAGGCTTCCCGATGGGGCCGCTTGAGCTGACGGACATGATAGGTCAGGACGTCAACTTTGCCGTGACCTGCTCCGTGTTTAACGCCTTCTGGCAGGAGCGTCGTTTTCTGCCGTCGCTGGTGCAGCAGGAGCTGGTGCTGGCGGGGCGTCTGGGTAAGAAAAGCGGGCAGGGCGTTTACCGCTGGCTGGAGGAGAAACCCGCCGTCAGCTGGCTCGCCCCGGTCAGCGACAGCTTCAGCCCGATGCGCGCACAGCGAAGAAGTGACGGTGTCACGGAAATTGACGATCTGTTGCTGATCGAAACGCAGGGTGAAACCGCGCAATCGCTGGCGCTGCGCCACGGCTGCCCGGTGGTGGTGGTCGACCGCATCGAGCGGGATGTGGCCGTGATAGCCACCGCACCGGGCAACCCGCACGCCGCCACGCAGAAAGCCATTTACTGGTTGCAGCACCAGGAGAAACGGGTGGTACAGATTGCCGATTACCCCGGCCTGCTGGTCTGGCGCACGGTAGCGATGATTGCCAACGAAGCGCTGGACGCCCTGCAAAAAGGGGTCGCCAGCGAGCAAGACATCGATACCGCCATGCGCTTAGGGGTTAACTATCCCTGCGGGCCCATCGCCTGGGGCGAACGCCTTGGCTGGCAGCGTCTGTTAACGCTGCTGGAAAACCTGCAACGTCACTACGGCGAGGAACGCTATCGCCCCTGTTCACTGCTGCGCCAGCGTGCGCTTCTGGAGAGTAGCTATGAGTCATAACGCCTGGCATAACGCCCGCGCGATGTACGAACGGGACGCCTGCGCGCAGGCGATGGGGATGGACATTATCGACATGGGCGAGGGCTACGCGGTGGTGACCATGACCATCACCCCGCAGATGCTCAACGGGCATAAAACCTGCCACGGCGGACAGCTGTTCTCGCTGGCCGATACCGCCTTTGCCTACGCCTGCAACAGTCAGGGGCTGGCGGCGGTGGCCTCAGGCTGCGCCATCGATTTTCTGCGTCCGGGCTTTGCCGGAGATAAGCTCACCGCCACCGCGCGGGTGAAGCATCAGGGCAAACTGACCGGCGTCTACGACATTGAAATTCAGAACCAACACCAGAAAACCGTCGCTCTTTTTCGCGGGAAATCGCACCGCACCGGCGGCAGTGTGACAGGAGAAGCCTGATGCGTGACGCATTTATTTGTGAGGGGGTGCGTACCCCGGTTGGTCGCTACGGCGGAGGATTATCCAGCGTGCGCGCCGATGACTTAGGGGCCGTGCCGCTGCGTGCGCTGCTGGCGCGTTACCCGCAGCTCGATCTGGAGCGCATAGATGACGTGATCTTCGGCTGCGCGAATCAGGCCGGAGAGGATAACCGCAACGTGGCGCGCATGTCGGCGCTGCTGGCCGGGCTGCCGCAGACGGTATCCGGCACCACCATTAACCGCCTGTGCGGCTCCGGTCTGGATGCCCTTGGCTTTGCGGCGCGCGCCATCAGGGCCGGGGATGGCGATCTGCTGATCGCAGGTGGCGTCGAATCCATGTCCCGTGCGCCGTTCGTGATGGGCAAAGCCACGGCGGCGTTTCAGCGTCAGGCGGAGATCTTCGACACCACCATCGGCTGGCGATTTGTGAATCCGCTCATGCATCAGCAATACGGAACTGACAGCATGCCGGAAACGGCAGAGAATGTAGCGGAATTGTTAAATATAAGCCGTGCCGATCAGGACGCATTTGCCCTGCGCAGCCAGCAGCGCACCGCGCGGGCGCAGCAGAATGGCGTTCTGGCGCAGGAGATTATCCCGGTACAGGTGGCGGGCAAAAAAGGTGCGGTAACGGAAGTGAGCGTGGACGAGCATCCGCGCGCCGAAACCACCCTGGAACAGCTTGCCGCGCTGAAAGCCCCGTTCCGTAAGAACGGTGTGGTGACGGCGGGGAACGCCTCTGGCGTCAACGACGGGGCGGCGGCGCTGATTATCGCCAGCGAGCCGATGGCGCTTGCCCAGGGGTTAACCCCGCGCACCCGCATTGTGGCCATGGCGACAGCGGGCGTCGAGCCGCGCCTGATGGGATTAGGCCCGGTGCCTGCCACCCGCAAGGTGCTGGAGCGTGCCGGACTCAGTATCACCGATATGGACGTCATTGAGCTTAATGAAGCCTTCGCCGCACAGGCGCTGGGCGTGCTGCGTCAGCTGGGCTTGCCGGATGACGCCGAGCATGTCAACCCGAACGGCGGGGCGATCGCGTTAGGTCATCCGCTGGGAATGAGCGGTGCCAGACTGGCGCTGGCCGCAAGCAATGAATTGCACCGACGCGGCGGGCGCTACGCGCTGTGTACGATGTGCATCGGTGTGGGTCAGGGCATTGCCATGATCCTTGAGCGTGTTTGAGCGAACAATAATGTGAGTACCCTGCGATGATAAATACAACAAAGCTTGATCCGATCGAAACCGCGTCCATTGATGAATTGCAGGCGTTGCAGACCGCGCGCCTGAAGTGGACGCTGCACCACGCCTACAACAACGTTCCGATGTACAAACGCAAGTTTGATGCCGCGGGCGTTCACCCTGACGATTTCACCGAGCTGGCGGACCTGCAAAAATTCCCGTGCACCACCAAGCAGGATCTGCGCGACAACTACCCGTTTGATACCTTTGCGGTGCCGATGGAGCAAGTTGTGCGCATCCACGCTTCGTCGGGCACCACCGGAAAGCCGACCGTGGTGGGGTATACCCAGAATGATATCGACAACTGGGCCAATATCGTCGCCCGTTCCCTGCGCGCCGCCGGGGGCAGCGCGAAGGATAAAATTCACGTCGCCTACGGTTACGGGCTCTTCACCGGCGGGCTGGGGGCGCACTACGGTGCCGAGCGTCTGGGAGCGACGGTGATCCCGATGTCCGGCGGCCAGACGGAGAAGCAGGCGCAGCTGATCCGCGATTTCCAGCCGGATATGATCATGGTGACGCCGTCTTACTGCCTGAACCTCATTGAAGAGCTGGAGCGTCAGATGGGCGGCGATGCCAGCGCCTGTTCCCTGCGCGTCGGCGTGTTTGGCGCCGAGCCGTGGACGCAGGCGATGCGCCGCGAAATTGAAAAACGGCTGGGCATTACCGCGCTGGATATCTATGGTCTCTCCGAGGTGATGGGGCCGGGCGTGGCGATGGAGTGTCTTGAAACCGCCGACGGCCCGACCATCTGGGAAGATCACTTCTTCCCGGAGATCGTCAACCCGAATGACGGCACGCCGCTGGCCGACGGCGAGCAGGGCGAGCTGCTGTTCACCACGCTGACCAAAGAGGCGCTGCCGGTGATCCGCTACCGCACCCGCGACCTGACGCGCCTGCTGCCGGGCACCGCACGCACCATGCGCCGGATGGATCGCATCAGCGGGCGCAGCGACGACATGCTCATCATTCGCGGGGTTAACGTCTTCCCGTCACAGCTGGAAGAGGAGATCGTTAAGTTCGAACACCTTTCGCCGCACTATCAGCTGGAGGTGAACCGCCGCGGGCATCTTGATTCACTTTCGGTGAAGGTCGAGCTGAAACAGAGCAGCTTAACGCTGACCCATGAACAGCGCTGTCAGGTCTGCCATCAGCTGCGTCATCGGATTAAATCGATGGTGGGGATCTCGACCGACGTGATGATCGTGAACTGCGGCAGTATACCGCGCTCCGAGGGTAAAGCCAGCCGGGTGTTTGATTTGCGTAAAGTGGCAGCCAACGGTTGAATTTCCCTCACCCCAGCCCTCTCCCAAATGGAGAGGGTGTATTAAGTTCCCTCTCCCTTTGGGAGAGGGTTAGGGTGAGGGTACACCCCAGATTCGTATGCTATGATTCATCCAGGAAAAAAATAACAACAGAATGAATCACATGAATAAACTTGATGCCTTTATCCAGCACGCAGTCAGCTCTGTTCCCGTCAGCGGAACGTCGCTTATCTCCTCGCTGTATGGCGATGCGCTTTCCCATCGCGGCGGAGAGATCTGGCTCGGCAGCCTGGCGGCCCTGCTGGAAGGGATGGGTTTCGGGGAGCGCTTTGTGCGCACCGCGCTGTTTCGCCTCAACAAAGAGGGCTGGCTGGACGTGTCCCGCATTGGCCGCCGCAGCTTTTACCGTCTCAGCGACAAGGGGCTGCGTTTGACCCGCCGCGCGGAAAATAAAATCTACCGTGCGGAACTGCCGGCGTGGGATGGTAAATGGCTGCTGCTGCTTTCCGAGGGGCTGGATAAAACCACGCTCGCGGACGTGAAAAAACAGCTCATCTGGCAAGGGTTCGGCACGCTGGCGCCGAGCCTGATGGCCTCGCCGTCGCAGAACCTGGCGGACGTGCAGTCTCTGCTGCATGACGCGGGCGTGGCGGAAAACGTCATTTTCTTTGAAGCCCATTCGCCGCTGGCCTTGTCACGCGCGGCGCTACGATCCCGCGTGGAAGAGTGCTGGCAGCTGACCGAACAAAATGCGATGTACGAAACGTTTATCAACTCGTTCCGTCCGCTGCTGCCGCTGCTGAAAGAGGCGCCGCCTGAGGATTTGACTCCGGAACGCTGCTTCCAGATCCAGCTGTTACTCATTCATTTTTATCGTCGCGTGGTGCTGAAAGATCCGCTGTTGCCGGAGGAGTTACTTCCTGCGCACTGGGCGGGACAGAGCGCGCGACAGCTGTGTATTAACATCTACCAGCGCGTGGCGGCGGGAGCCCTGGCGTTTGTCAGTGAGAAGGGGGAAACCTCCGTGGGCGAGCTGCCCGCTCCCGGCACGCTTTATCACCAGCGTTTTGGTGGTCTGAATATCACATAAGGAGAGGGTATGCCTGTTTATCAAATTGATGGTCTGACGCCGGTCGTGCCTGAAGAGAGCTATGTTCACCCGACCGCGGTGCTGATTGGCGACGTGATCCTCGGAAAAGGTGTTTACGTGGGCCCTAACGCCAGCCTGCGCGGTGATTTTGGCCGGATCGTGGTGAAAGACGGCGCGAACATCCAGGATAACTGCGTGATGCACGGTTTTCCGGAGCAGGACACGGTGGTGGAAGAGGACGGGCATATCGGCCACAGCGCGATCCTGCACGGCTGCATTATCCGCCGTAATGCGCTGGTGGGGATGAATGCGGTCGTGATGGACGGGGCGACGATCGGCGAAAACAGCATCGTCGGGGCGGCGGCGTTTGTGAAGGCCAAAGCGGAGATGCCTGCGAATCACTTAATTCTTGGCAGTCCGGCGAAAGCGATTCGTGAGTTAAGCGCGCAGGAAATAGAGTGGAAAAAGCAGGGCACGCGGGAGTATCAGGTACTGGTGGATCGCTGTAAGCAAACGCTGCATCAGGTGGAGCCGCTGCGGGAAGAAGAGCCCGGCCGCAAACGGCTGGTCTTCGATGAGAATTTACGGCCCAAGTCGGCTGGCCGGGATAAATAAGGCCGTTCGTTCCCGCGTGTTGCTCAAGGCGTGAAGATGAGCTTAATACGCTTCCGGCAGGGGCCGGTCAATCGACACCAGCTTTCCGCGCTTCATGGTGATATAGCCCCCGGCTTTGAGATCTGCCAGCACGCGAAAGACATGCGTGCGTGACAGGTTAGTGCGCTTAATGATAAACAGCGCCAGGCCCTCATTCTCTCCCGTGTGGGTCTCCTGCCGATAGAGATAGCGGTACAGCATCGGTTTGATGGTCTGGTAGCTGGTGACCTGCCTGCGTTCATTGTGCAGGTCGATGGTGAAAATGGACATGTAGGTCAGTATGGTGGCCAGCGCCTGCATGCGCTCACACCCGCCTCCGAAAAATAGCTGGTCGAAGTCGGCCCAGGCTATTCTCACCAGCTTCACCTTCGCACTGCTGCGATATTCATACTTCGCCAGTGGACAATACCTTTCCATTAACCCTATCGGCATATACTCGATAGTATTGCCAATATTTAGGCCATCATCAGGCATTAATATTGTCAGCGACCCTTCAGTGCAAAAATAGATATAGCCAGGCTCGACGGTGAATTTTTTATTTGCGGCAACGGTTAAGGCCTCGCCTTTACAAAGCATGTGCGGAAAGAATTGCCCAATATTGAGTTGCTGATAATAGGTATGGATATCCTGAAAATTCACGCTAAGCCTCTCTCCGCAACGTCTGCCGTGGTAGCGAGTATAGCAGCAATAGCCCCCGGATTACGAACCGATAAATAACCAGTCCCATATGGGACTATGATGAGAAAGTATTCTGATTAGAATGGTCGTCAATGAGTTCGCATTAAAATTATCCGCCAACAGTAAATATCCAGGCGGCGCAATTAATCTACGAGGCCATTCAATGAAATTAACCCTAATTGCTAAACATCTGGCGCTTGCCGGTGTGTTGACGTCGCTGTCGCTTTCCGCGTTTGCGGAAGTGCAGCCGCAGGATGCCACTGCCACAACCCGGCAGGCAAATAACGCCCTGTATAAAAAATTACCGTTTGCCGATAAAACCGACTTTGAGAACGCCCATAAAGGTTTTATCGCCCCGCTGCCACAAAACATGATTAAAGGCGAGCAGGGGAACGTTATCTGGAACCCGGCGAAATATGATTTCGTGAAAGAGGGTGAAAAAGCCCCGGATACGGTAAACCCGAGCCTGTGGCGTCAGTCACAGCTGATCAACATTGGCGGGCTGTTTAAGGTCACCGACGGCGTGTATCAGATCCGCAATCTCGATCTCTCCAACATGACCATCATTGAAGGCGAGAAGGGCATCACCGTTATCGACCCGCTGTTAAGCGCTGAACCGGCGAAAGAAGCGCTGGATCTCTACTATGCAAACCGCGGCAAGAAACCGGTCGTCGCTGTGGTGATCACCCACAGTCACGTCGACCACTACGGCGGCCTGCGCGGTGTGGTTGACGAAGCCGACGTGAAGTCCGGCAAAGTGAAGATCTACGCCCCGGAAGGCTTTATGAAAGAAGCGGTTTCCGAAAACATTATGGCCGGGAATGCGATGAGCCGCCGTGCGAGCTATATGTACGGCAACCTGCTGAAGCCGGATGCAAAAGGCCAGGTGGGGGCGGGTCTTGGCACCACCACCTCTGCGGGTACGGTGACCCTGATCCCGCCGACCAACTACATTACCCATACCGGTCAGCAAGAGGTGATTGACGGGCTGACCTACGACTTTATGATGGCGCCGGGCTCAGAAGCCCCGTCTGAAATGCTGTGGTATGTCAAAGAGAAGAAAATGATCGAAGCCGCAGAGGACGTGACTCATACCCTGCACAACACCTACTCCCTGCGCGGCGCGAAAATCCGCGATCCGCTGGCCTGGTCTAAGTACATCAACGCCGCCATTGAGCGCTGGGGCGCGGACGCGGAAGTGATTATTGCGCAGCACCACTGGCCGACCTGGGGCAACGAGAATATCGTCAAGCTGATGAAAGGCCAGCGCGATATGTATCGCTACATCAACGACCAGACCCTGCGTATGGCAAACAAGGGGCTGACCCGCGACGAGATCGCCGCCGAATTTACACTGCCGGAATCGCTGGAAAAACAGTGGGCGAGCCGCGGCTATTACGGTTCCGTCAGCCACGACGTCAAAGCCACCTACGTGTTTTATCTCGGATGGTTCGACGGCAACCCGGCTACCCTCGACGAACTGCCGCCTGAACAGGCTGCGAAGAAGTTTGTGGAATACATGGGAGGGGCCGATGCCATCATGCAGAAAGCCAAAGCTGACTATCAGCAGGGCAACTACCGCTGGGTGGCGCAGGTGACCAGCAAAATTGTCTTCGCCGATCCGCAGAACGCTACGGCACGTAATCTGGAAGCCGACGCGCTGGAGCAGTTAGGTTACCAGGCGGAAGCGGGCACCTGGCGTAACTTCTACCTGACCGGCGCGCAGGAACTGCGTAATGGCGTGAAGAAGCTGCCGACGCCGAACACCGCCAGCCCGGATACCGTGCGGGCGATGACCCCGGAAATGTTCTTCGACTACCTGGGCGTGCACATCAACGGGGTGCGGGCCGGTAATGCGAAAGCGGTCTTTAACATCGATCTCGGTAAGGATGGCGGCAAATACAAGCTGGAGCTGGAAAACGGCGTGCTGAACCATACCGCCAACGCGCAGGCGAAGGATGCTGACGCAACCATCACCCTGGACCGCACCACGCTGAACGACATCATCCTTAAGAAAGAGACGCTCAAGCAGGCGATGGACAAGGGTGACGTCAAGGTGAGCGGAGACAGAGCGAAGCTGGAAGAGATGCTGAGCTACATGGACACATTTGACTTCTGGTTCAATATTGTCACGCCATAAGTTTAGCGTTCATCCTGGTTAATCCTGGCGCCTTATTACGATAAGGCGCCATTTTTTTTATTCACGCATCGCCAGCGCGCTGGCGCTTGCCGGATCGAACAGCGAAATACTCTCGATCTGATCCAGCATGATCACTTTGCGAAAATCCATGGCACTTTTGGGCTCCGAATCGAGCGTAATGTCATGCTCGGCATACCATTTGCTGTAGTTATGTTCGATACAGAGCTGCATGTTCTTCCCGTCACGGTAGCCGCTCAGCATCGGAATAAGCACGATATTGGCCGTTTTTTCATACTCCAGCGTGGCGGTATGGATCATGCCAATATAGATCCGCCGCGATTTCAGCGTGACGTGCGCCAGTTCACCTTCCTCCATGCACTGATAGAGCAGTTGTTCAATCCCGCTCGACTGCGCCAGCCGCTTGTACAATTTTTTCCGGCCCTCACCGTCCAGCCGCGCGCTTCCGGCCCAGTTCGATCGGTAGAGACAAAACAGGATCGCGAAGGTCAGCATCACCACCACCGGGGCCTGAATCCCCAGGAAGCTCCAGTTCATAAAATCAATTTGCCAGTCGGCATATTTTGCTGACGTGAAATGGAACGTGTTATCGGCGGCGGAGAGGGCGAACAACAGCAGCCACAGCAGGCCGGTGGCGATCACCCCCTGAAGAACAAAAATACAGCCATACAGTGCAACAAGAAAATAGACGTCCCAGCCAAAGGATCGCTTGATTTTAAACCGTGTTGAGAGGTCGCGGCTGGTGTACCAGTACCCGCATACCATCAATACCATGAATATTGCCGTTCCCATTTCAGGCCCTCTTCAGCGCGTTGACATGGCGCAGAAAGTCCTGCCGTACTTCGTGGCTTTTGTAGTTAACCGAGGCGTTTCCATCCTGATCGATGATGATGCGGTCGCCATCCTCTACGGCTTCGATAATTTCCTGGTGACTCATGACCTGCAACAAGGATTCCGGGCTGGAAAAGAGCGTCATCAGTAAATGTTTCATCGCGTGACATCCTTATGAATTAAAAGGATAAGTCTGGAAGATAAATGGCACCTTTGCCTTAAGGTTATCCCTAAAAAAACGGCAGCCTGGCGGCGAAATTCATATTTTTCACAAAATGGTTGTGCGTGGTGATATTCCATGTAACTGAAAAATAATAAGAATAAAAAATATACCTGCGCAAACTTGGACAAATAAAGTTAATTGTGTAAGTTTAAATTATGCGATTCCGCTACGTTGTTTACACCCAGGATGTGACCCATGAGCACGTTGCCGTCCGTCATCAGTCGGTTCGTTGATTACTACGCCACGCTGGATACCCAGCCACCTTCGGCGCTGGCGGGGATTTATCGCGCCGATGCCACGCTTATCGATCCCTTTGGCGAACACAGCGGGGTGTTCGCGATTCAGCGCTATTTCACCCATCTGCTGGCTAACGTTCAACACTGTCGCTTTACCGTCGATGCACCGTTGCAGCAGAGCGATCGCTTTGTTGTCACCTGGATGATGCACTGGTCGCACCCGCGTATCGCCGGGGGGGCAATGCGCCAACTGCCGGGCTGCTCCGTGGTAGACATGCGCGACGATCGCATTGTTCGCCAGCGGGATTACTACGATGCCGGAGAGATGATTTACGAACATCTCCCGATACTCGGTTGGGCCGTGCGCGGCGTGAAGCGAAGAGTGAAATCATGAAAACGGTTCTGATCACCGGCGCAAGCTCGGGCATCGGGGCGGGGCTGGCGAAATCTTTTGCCGACGATGGTTACCGGGTGATTGCCTGCGGGCGCGATGCGCAACGTCTGGCAGCCGTGCATCAGTACAGCCCCAACATTACGGTGCGCCTGTTCGATATGACAGACAGGGACGCCTGTCGCCAGGTGCTGGCGGACTGTACTGCCGACACGGTGATTCTCTGCGCCGGAACCTGCGAGTATCTCGACCGCGGCGAGGTGGATGCCGAGCTGGTGGCGCGGGTCATGACCACCAATTTCATCGGGCCGGTAAACTGCCTTGCGGCGTTGCAGCCGCAGCTGGTATCCGGCAACCGCGTGGTGCTGGTCAGTTCGATGGCGCACTGGCTTCACTTCCCGCGAGCCGAAGCGTATGGCGCCTCTAAAGCGGCGTTAACCTGGTTTGCCGACACACTGCGCCTCGACTGGGAACCGAAAGGGATTGCCGTCACGGTCGTTTCACCCGGTTTTGTCGACACGCCGCTGACCCGCAAAAACGATTTCCCGATGCCGGGCCGGGTCAGCGTGGGGGACGCCGTCCACGCCATTCGTAGCGGTCTGGCAAAAGGGAAGGATCACATCGCGTTTCCCGCCGGGTTCAGCCTGGCGTTGCGCCTGCTTTCCGGCCTGCCCGATGTACTTCAGCGCGCACTGCTGCGCAGGATGGTGCGACCATGAAAATCGCAATTATCGGCAGCGGTATCGCCGGGTTAACCTGTGCCTGGCGGCTCGCCGGACATCACCAGGTCACGCTGTTTGAGGCGCAGGCCACGCCGGGCGGCCATACCGCAACGGTGGATGTCGACACGCCGCAGGGCAGCTTTGCCATCGATACCGGTTTTATCGTCTACAACGACCGCACCTATCCGCGCTTCATGGGGTTGCTCAGCGAACTGGGCATCTGCGGGCAAAAAACGCAGATGAGCTTTTCGGTGCACAACCCGCAGAGCGGGCTGGAGTACAACGGGCACACGCTGACGTCGTTGTTCGCCCAGCGACGTAATCTGCTCAACCCGGCTTTCTGGACGCTGCTGAAGGAGATCGTGCGCTTTAACCGGCTGGCGAAACAGACGCTCCGGGGCGAAGTCGATGGTTCCGCCACGCTGGAAACGTTCCTGCGCCAGCACCGTTTTACGCCCTTTTTTGCGCGCCACTACATCCTGCCAATGGGGGCGGCTATCTGGTCGTCGTCGCTACAGGAGATGAAACGCTTTCCGCTGCCGCTCTTTTTACGCTTTTTTGAAAACCACGGTCTGCTGGACATTACCCATCGTCCACAGTGGTACGTGGTGCCAGGCGGCTCCAGGGAGTATATCCGCGCGATGCTGGATACGCTCGGCGATCGCCTGACGCTGCACCTTAACGCGCCGGTGCAGCAGGTTATTCGCCACGATCGTGGGGTTGATATTGCGCGTGAGGGCGTAACAGATACTTTTGATCAGGTGATCTTCGCCTGCCACTCCGCTCAGGCGCTGGCGATGCTCGCCAGCCCAACGCAGGCTGAACGCGAGGTGCTGGGGGATATCGGCTGGCAGCGTAACGAGGTGGTGCTTCACCGCGATCCGCGCTGGCTGCCGGTGCGCGAACGCGCGTGGGCGAGCTGGAACTACCGCCTCAGCGAGCAGGATCAGGCCAGCGCCTGCGTCACCTACAACATGAATATCTTGCAGGGACTGCCGCCGGGTAGCCCGCTGTTTTGCGTCACCCTCAACCCGGAAACGCCGGTGGAGGAACGGTTTGTGCTGCGCCGCTTTGTCTATGAGCATCCGCTTTTTAACCCGCAAAGCTGGCAAGCTCAGGCCCGGCGAGGCGAAATAAACGGTCGCCAGCGGAGCTGGTTCTGCGGCGCGTACTGGTACAACGGCTTCCACGAAGATGGCGTGCGCAGTGCGCTGGACGTGGTCAACGCTATCGCGACCGGGGAGGGCAACTGAGATGAACAGCTGCCTTTACCACGGTACATTGCGCCATCGTCGGCTTGCGCCGAAAGCGCACCACTTTACCTACAGCGTGTTTATGGCCTGGCTCGATCTGGATGAGCTGGACGCGCTGCCCTCTGTCGGCGTGCGTCGTAACCGCGTTGCGCCCGCGGCATTTTATGATGCGGATTACCCGCTGGGCACGCCGCTCAAAGCGCGTGTCCTTGAGCGTCTGGAAAATCTGACCGGCGAACGTCCGGCGGGGCGGGTCATGCTTCTGACTCAGCTGCGCTATTTCGGTTTTCATTTCAACCCGGTCAATTTTTACTACTGCTATGACGGGGAAGACACCCTGCGCTGGGTTCTCGCCGAAGTCCGTAACACGCCGTGGAATGAACGACATTACTACGCGGTAGCGGGGCGGGACGCCCCGCCGACGGAGAAAGCGTTTCACGTCTCGCCCTTTAATCCGATGGATATGATCTACCACTGGCGCTTCAACAGCCCGGACAGCACGCTGCGCATGCATATCGAAAACCATCAGGAGACGAAGGTGTTTGATGCCACCCTGACGCTGCGCCGGGTCCCGCTGACGCGCACGGCGCTGCGTTCGCTGCTGGCGCGGATCCCGTTGATGACCCTCAAAACCGTTTTCGCCATTTACTGGCAGGCGCTCAGGCTGTGGCTGAAGCGCGTACCGCTGCATAACCATCCCCTCAGCAGGAGTGAACGCTCATGACCAATCCCGTCTTTGCGCTTGAACCCGATATCCCGCGCAACGTCCGCGTCGCGCGATGGTTGCTCTTCCGCCTGCTGAATGGCCTGCACGGTGGCTCGCTGACGCTGCGTGAAGGTGCGCAGACGTTCCAGTTCGGCGACGCTTCCGCCGCGCTTCACGCTGAGGTGCAGGTACTTGCTCCGGGCGTCTACTGGCGCATTTTAACCGGGGGCAGCCTCGCCGCGGCACAGGCGTGGATGGATGGCGACTGGGAGACGCCCCACCTGACGCCGCTGCTGGAGCTGATTGCGCGCAATAGCCAAATCCTCGGAAAGCTGGAAAAAGGGTTTCGCCTGCTCGGGAAACCGGTGGAGCGGCTGCGGCACTGGATGCGGCGCAACTCCCGCGCGCAGGCGCGGGAAAATATTGCCGCCCATTACGATCTGGGCAACGCCTTTTACGCCCATTTCCTTGATGAACATCTCCTGTACTCCAGCGCGCTGTTTAGCGGGGACGAGCAGGATCTGACCGCGGCTCAGCAGGCGAAAATGGCGAGGCTGTGTGACCAGCTGGCGCTCACGGCAAACGATCATCTGCTGGAGATTGGCACCGGCTGGGGGGCGATGGCGGAATATGCCGCCCGTCATTACGGCTGCCGGGTGACCACCACCACGCTGTCGCAGGAGCAGTACCACTGGGCCACCGCGCGCATCGCCCGGGCAGGGTTGCAGGATCGTGTTGAGGTGCTGCTCTGCGACTACCGCGATCTGTCCGGGGTCTACGACAAGCTGGTGTCGGTTGAGATGATTGAGGCCGTCGGTCAACGCTACCTGCCAACATTTTTCCGCACCTGCCAGGCGCGTCTGCGTCCAGGCGGGCGGATGGCGATTCAGGCCATCACCATTCAGGATCAACGCTATCGCGACTACAGCAAAAGCGTCGATTTTATTCAGCGCTACATCTTCCCCGGCGGCTTTTTGCCCAGCATCACCGCCATGAATGAACTCATGACCCGCCATACCGATTTTGTGGTGCGTAACCTCTTCGATATGGGGCCGGACTACGCCCGCACGCTGGCGCACTGGCGTCAGCGGTTCGTTCACGCCTGGCAGGAGATTGAAAAGCTCGGGTTTGATGACCGTTTCCGCCGGATGTGGCTGTACTACCTCGGCTACTGTGAAGCCGGGTTTAATGCCCGCACCATCAGCGTGGTGCAGCTGACTGCGGAACGCGTATGAAGCGCTACGGGCAGGTATTTCTGTTGGCCATCGGGTTTGACCTCTACTGGACGCGCTCTGGGCGCTGACGGGGCTGATTGCGTTCACGGGCGCGTCCCTGATGCCGCTATGGATGGTGGCGCTGTGGCTAATGTTTGCCACCGTCTGGACGCAACTGACCCGCACGACCACCTTGCCGGGCTGGTTGCTGACGGTACTGGCGACCCTGGGCGGGCCGGTGGCCTACCTGATCGGCGAGCGTCTGGGGGCCGTTTACCGTTTATACCTCTCAGCTTCTGACGCACGACGGCAGCTATACAGGGTTAGACGGCGATAATGCGCTGATTATCACCTATGCCCGGGACATCGATGGTGACGACCTGGTTGAGGCGACCCGCGACCAGTGGCAGGCGCAGGGCATTTTGCAGCAGGAGCCGCAGAGTGAAGCCTGGCTGAGCGAGTATCCTGAACTGCGTCAGCAGTTAATCGGAGGACCACAATGAAACGTTTCCTGTTAATGGCGCTTGCCCTGACGATGCTGGTGGCCGGATGTAGCACCGAGGTGACAGAGTATCGTCAGCAGCAGCCACGGCTTGATATTTTTACTTACTTCCAGGGGAAAACCGAGGCGTGGGGGATGGTGCAGGATCGCAGCGGTAAGCAGATCCGTCGTTTTCACGTCGAGATCGCCGGGGATGTTATCGGCGATACGCTGACCCTGAATGAACATTTTGTCTACGATGACGGCGAGAAGCAGCAGCGCGTCTGGCATATCCGCCGCGTTGGGCAGAATCGCTATGAAGGCACGGCGGGTGACATAGAAGGTGGCGCGACAGGCCAGGCGGCGGGCAATGCCCTTAACTGGCGCTACAGCATGAACGTGAAGGCGGACGGCAAAACCTGGCTGCTGCACTTTGATGACTGGATGTATTTGCAGGACAGCACCCGTCTGTTTAATAAAACCGAGATGAAGAAATTTGGCGTCACCGTCGCCACGGTGACGCTGTTCTTTACCCGCAAAGAGGGCGGTTAATCCTCTTCGGGCTGAGGTTTACTGCTTGAGTAGATGAAGAAGAGCGCAATACTCAGGCAGACGACGGCCCCGAAACGGCTCACTGAAAACGGAATGGCTTCATTGTTCAGCCAGCCAAAGTTATCAATCAGCATGCTCATGGCCAGCTGGCCCAGGATAACCGCTACCGTGGCAACGGCGGTCCCGATGCGCTGCACGGCGAGCACCATAATCACGATATAGGGCACGCCGCACAGGGCCCCCAGAAGCTGCCATTTGGGCACATCCATCAGGCTGACCGCCTGTTTCGGCTCAAAAAAGAAGATCAGCAGGGCGGTCACCAGCGCGCCGACGGAAAACGTCAGAAACGCGCTTTTAAATCCCCCCACGCTGCTGCCTAATTGCCCGTTAATAGCAGCCTGAATGCTCAGCGTTGCGCCGCCAATCACCGCCAGAATAATCATAATCACTGTCATAACGTTACCCCTGCGCCACGAGAATGAGCGCGGCGATGATAAATCCCAGCGCAATAATGCGTTTTGTATCGATCCTGCGGTGCGGCGTACCCAGCAGGCCATAGTGGTCGATAATCAGGCTTTTAAAAACCTGGCCTGCCAGAATGCCGATCATCGTCATGGCAATGCCGATCGCAGGCGTGGCAATGGTGAGAATGATGACGTAAACCGGGCCGAGCACGCCGCCCAACAGGTGCCATGAAGGCTGCGCAAAAAATGAGGGACTGTTGCGGGGGCTGAAAAACAGCATCAGCAGAAACGTCAGCCCCGTTCCCACGCTGAATATGCTGAACGCCGCCCACAGGTCGCCCACCTCTGCGCCCAGCGGCCCCAGCAGCCCGGCTTCCACGGACAGCCCCATGCCGCCGGCAATCACCAGTAAAATTAAAATAATGTGCATAACGCTTTTTCACCTTTTTCCAGGCGGAGAAGATTACGTCTGAACATCATTGAGAAAAATGCCATAATGCAGGAAACACCTTTGCAGGAAATGCATTAATGATGGATGCCGGACATATCAGCATTCGCGCGCTGCTGATCTTCATCGACGTTTATGAAACGCAGAATTTTTCCGTGGTGGCGAGGCGGGAAGGGATTTCTGCGTCGCAGGTCTCACGCGTGATCCACCAGCTTGAGGACGCCCTCGGGCAACAGCTTTTCTACCGCAACACGCGGGCGATTATGCCCACAGAGAGCGGGCATCTTTTTGTGCGCTATGCCCGGGCGATGGCCGGGAATATGGAGGACGCGCGACGCGAGCTGGATGAACGCGCCCGCGAGCCGTCGGGCACGCTGCGTATCAATGGCCCGGTCTTTTTCGGACAGAGGCACATCGCGCCGGGCCTGCCGGGGCTTCTGGCGCGTTACCCTCGTCTCTCCATTGAACTGACCCTCACCGACGATTTTATCGATCCGCACCGTGACGCCGCGGACGTTATCTTCCGCATCGGCGCGCTGACGGACTCCTCGTTTCACGCCCGGGTGTTCGGGCAGCAGTTCTACCATCTGGCGGCCTCGCCGGACTATCTGCAAAAACATGGCGCGCCCGAGGGGCCGGACGATCTCAGCCGTCACCACTGTCTGGTTTACCGCGGTTCGTCCGGGCCTAACCGCTGGCTGATCCGGCAGCCGGGCGAGGCGTGGGTTCACTATCCCATTGTACCGCTGATGACTTCCAATAACGCGGAAACGCTCCTGATTGCGGCGCTGGGCGGCATGGGCGTTGTGCTTTTCCCGGACTGGATGGTGAGCGAACGGCTCAAAAGCGGTGAGCTGGTGGCGCTGCTGCCGGAAATGGAGTGTTCAATTAATACGGAGCCACTGACGATTGCGGCGATTTACCCGAACGCGCGTCATCCGCCCCTGAACGTCAGGGCGGTGATTGATTACTATATTGAGCGATTCGGTACGCCACTGTACTGGCAAACCTGAAGGTTAGCGGGCAAGCTCGCGACGGATAATGTCAGCCCCGGCGCTTAACGCCTTCAGCTTACCGTTGGCGACCTGGCGGGAAAGGGGGGCCATACCGCAGTTGGTGGACGGATAGAGCTTGTCTGCATCAACAAACTGCAACGCCTTGCGCAGCGTATCGGCCACCTCTTCCGGCGTTTCGATGGTCTGGGTGGCGACGTCAATTGCCCCGACCATCACTTTTTTACCGCGGATAAGCTCCAGCAGATCCATCGGCACGCGCGAGTTGTGGCACTCCAGCGAGATGATATCGATCTTCGAGGTCTGTAACTTTGGAAATGCCTCTTCATACTGGCGCCACTCGGAGCCGAGCGTCTTTTTCCAGTCCGTATTGGCTTTGATGCCGTACCCGTAACAGATATGTACCGCGGTTTCGCATTTCAGCCCTTCAATGGCGCGCTCCAGCGCGGCGATACCCCAGTCATTCACCTCGTCGAAAAAGACGTTAAAGGCAGGTTCGTCGAACTGAATAATGTCGACGCCGGCCGCTTCCAGCTCGCGGGCCTCCTGATTGAGAATTTTAGCGAACTCCCAGGCCAGCTTTTCGCGGCTTTTATAGTGGGCATCGTATAGCGTGTCGATCATGGTCATCGGGCCGGGCAGCGCCCACTTGATCGGCTTGTCAGTCAGCTGGCGCAGGTATTTCGCGTCGTCAACAAACACCGGCTTCTGGCGCGCCACCGCGTCTACCACGGTCGGCACGCTCGCATCGTAACGGTTACGGATGCGTACCGTCTGACGGTTCTCAAAATCCACGCCGCTGAGATGTTCAATAAAGGTGGTGACAAAATGCTGGCGGGTTTGTTCCCCGTCGCTGACGATATCAATCCCGGCGCGAATCTGTTCATCCAGAGACAAACGCAGCGCATCCTGTTTCCCTGCCAGTAATTCCTCGTCCTGGAGTTTCCACGGCGACCAGAGCGTTTCCGGCTGCGCAAGCCAGGTGGGTTTCGGCAGGCTGCCAGCCGTTGATGTCGGGAGCAATGTTTTCATAAAAGAACCTTTTATCCGTATTAAAGCGTGAAGTGTTGAGACCACTGCTCAAGAAGGGTTTTATAGGGTTTGATAAACCGCTCTTCGGTATATTTACCCTGTTCAATGGCCAGCCGGCTGCGCTCTTCACGGTCATAGACGATTTTGGTTAATGAGTGATCCTGCTGATTCAGGTCGGGCTGATAGCACTGTCCCGCAGCGGAATTGGCATTGTAAATTTCTGGTCGATAGATCTTCTGGAACGTCTCCATGGTGCTGATGGTGCCGATCAGTTCCAGATTGGTGTAATCACGCAGTAAATCGCCGGTGAAGAAGAAGGCGAATGGCGCGACGCTGTTTTCCGGCATGAAATAGCGAACCTTCAGGCCCATCTTCGCGAAGTACTGTTCCGTTA
Organism: Enterobacter cloacae complex sp. ECL72; assembly: GCF_019056635.1. NCBI lineage: Bacteria > Pseudomonadati > Pseudomonadota > Gammaproteobacteria > Enterobacterales > Enterobacteriaceae > Enterobacter > Enterobacter cloacae complex sp. ECL72. Next base: position 1,723,727 of record NZ_CP077659.1, read on the forward strand.
GCGACTCGCCGTCCGGCTGGTACTCATAGCCCAGCACCGGGTGGTGGTTACCGGTACGACGATAGGTGTCTTTGCTGGAGACGCTCAGGCAGATCACCGGCGCTTTTTTAAAGTTCGCCTGATATTCCGCAGAATGAACGAAGCTTTTAAAGATATTGCCGTGCAGCTCGCCAAAATTCTCGGGGAGAGAGAAACGGGCCCGGTCTTTATTATGCTCCAGCAGCAGGACGCTGAAATCATAGTCACGAACATACGATGAGAAGTTATTTCCGACGATGCCTTCGATGCGCTCGTGGGTTTTTTTATCCACGATCGTCGTTTGCAGAATTTCGATGGCCGGGAAAGTAAAATCGCCGCCGATATTCATATCGACAGAAATAATCTCCAGCTCGACGGCATAGCGGTCAGCTTTCGGGTTATCCCAGCTCGCCAGCGCGTTAAAGCGGTTGTTGATCATCACCAGCGTATTGCGCAGGTTCTCCTGACGCTTCTCGCCACGCGCCAGGTTGGCGAAGTTGGTGGTGGTACGCGTGTTTTCTGACGGGTTATAATTTTCATCAAAGCAACTGCGCTTAAGGGTAAATGTGAAAGCCTGACTCATTTGGTTATGCATCCTAAGTTCATGTTGCCGGAACGTTATCAATGCATAATTTATGCCTGAGCCACTGGCGCAGGGGAAGTGACTTAATTTCACTGCAACATGAGGGTTCTTCATGAACTGCGCGATTCAGGTATAATCCCCCGACATTTCCAACCGGTTTAAACGAACATGACAAAACTCACCCTACAAGAGCAGATGCTGAAAGCGGGCTTAGTCAGCAGTAAAAAGATGGCGAAGGTCCAGCGCACGGCGAAAAAATCCCGCGTCCAGGCTCGCGAGGCGAGAGAGGCTGTTGAAGAGAACAAGAAAGCCCAGCTGGAGCGTGATAAACAGCTGAGCGAACAGCAAAAACAGGCGGTGCTGGCAAAAGAGTTCAGGGCGCAGGTGAAGCAGCTGATTGAGATGAACCGCATCACCGTGGCGAAGGGCAACATTACCTTTAACTTTACCGACGGCAACCTTATCAAAAAAATCGAGGTCGATAAGCAGACGCAAACCCAGCTGATCAACGGCCGTCTGGCGATTGCCCGACTGGTGATTAACGCGAATGGCGACTGTGATTACGCGATTATCCCGGCGGTAGTGGCGGATAAAATTGCCCAGCGCGATGCGGACAGCATTGTGCTAAACAGCGCCCTGAGTCAGGAAGAGCAGGACGAAGACGATCCGTACGCAGACTTCAAAATCCCTGACGATTTAATGTGGTAATCCCCGCTCAGAACGGCGCGGCGTGACGGGCGTTCATCGTCTCGCCGCTCAGCGGATGAATAAAATTCAGAGCGCTTGCATGCAGCATCAGCCGGGGCGTTTCTTCCGCCCCCGGCCATTCCAGACCACCATACAGATCGCACCCCAGAATAGGGTGGCCTAACTGCTGGCAGTGAATGCGCAGCTGGTGGGTGCGCCCGGTCTCCGGGGTAAGCTCAACCCGCGTCAGCGGCATTGTCGTATCCTGGTAAATACGTTCCACCACCCGATAGCGGGAGCGAGCGGGCTTACCGGTGCGGGCACAGATCGTCATCAGCGGAAACAGCGCCGGATCTTTGGCAATCGGCGCATCCACGGTCCCTTCGTCCTGTTCCACATGTCCGCACAGCAGGGCGGTGTAAACCTTGTTCACGGCGCGCTGACTGAACTGGTGGCAAAGCGCGGCGTTGATCGCTTTGTTACGCGCAATGACCATCAGACCCGAAGTGCCAAAATCAAGACGATGCACCAGCGTGCAGCCGGGAAAAGTTTGAACAAGACGGTGGTGGACGGAATCGAGGTTTTGCGGATTTTTCCCCGACAGGCTGAGCAGACCGGAAGGTTTATTGATCAGCAGCAGATGCTCGTCCTGCCAGAGGATCTCAATGTTGTCGTGACAGGGTGGTGCAATAAACGTATCGATAATGACAGACATCAGGCCGCCGGGCTGGAGAGTGGGTGCGGATGATAACGAAATACGGGGGAAAAGAAAAACCCTCCCACCGGGCGGTGAGAGGGGGAAAACTTAGGCAGCGACCAGGCTGTCGATAGCGGCTTTCGCGTCGGTCTGCGCTTTGGTGGCCACTTCCGGGCCGTAAGCGATACCTTCAGCGAACACGAAGTTCACGTCGGTAATGCCGATGAAGCCCAGGAACAGCGTCAGGTACGGTGCGACCAGGTCGGTAGGGGTATCTTTGTGAATACCGCCGCGGCTGGTCAGTACAACCGCACGCTTGCCTTTCACCAGACCTTCCGGGCCGTTCTCGGTGTAACGGAAGGTTACGCCAGCGCGCGCCACCAGGTCGAAGTAGTTCTTCAGCTGGGTAGGAATGTTGAAGTTGTACATTGGGGCGTTGATCACGATAACGTCGTGCGCCTGCAACTCAGCAATCAGCTCGTCGGAGAGCGCCAGGGCTTCCTGCTGACGCGGGGTAAGAGGCGCATCGCTCGGACGCAGCGCGCCAACCAGCTCGCCGTCCAGCACAGGAATTGGGTTTGCCGCCAGGTCACGCACGGTGATTTCATCCGCGCTGTGCTGTTCACGCCACTGTTCAACGAAATAGTCAGACAGCTGACCAGACTGTGAATACCCTGCCAGAATACTGGATTTCAACACTAATACTTTGCTCATGGGAAATTCCTGTTTTGTATTTGATTGAGGGGGTTGCCCCGTTGCTTGTTGACACTTTATTCACAATCCTGCCACAGGGATAGCGCAATATATCGAAGCCTATGTTCGAATTTTTTGAATAAGGCGCGAAAAGCGCTGATGTGGTACTCTATACCAATCATTAAAAAGAGATTTTATCCGGCAGTGCACTGCCCGTTAACGCTATGACAGAACACCAAAAATTGACCTTCCCGATGCTGATGCAAAAGCTTGATTCGCTGATGCTGCGCGATAAACAGCGGTTTGCGCGCCGTCTGCACGGCGTTAAGAAGGTTAAAAATCCTGATGCACAACAGGCCATTTACCAGGAGATGGCCAACGAGATTGAACAGGCGGCAGGGAAAGTTGTGCTGCGTGAAGCCGCACGTCCGGAGATTACCTATCCGGAAAATCTGCCCGTCAGCCAGAAGAAACAGGACATTCTTGAGGCCGTACGCGACCACCAGGTGGTGATCGTCGCGGGGGAAACCGGTTCAGGTAAAACCACTCAGCTGCCGAAAATCTGCATGGAGCTGGGCCGCGGGGTGAAAGGGCTGATCGGTCACACCCAGCCGCGTCGTCTGGCGGCGCGCACCGTGGCGAACCGTATTGCGGAAGAGCTGCAAACGGAGCCGGGCGGCTGCATCGGCTACAAGGTGCGATTCAGCGACCACGTCAGCGATAACACCATGGTTAAGCTGATGACCGACGGTATCCTGCTGGCGGAAATCCAGCAGGATCGTCTGCTGATGCAGTACGACACCATCATCATCGATGAAGCGCACGAGCGCAGCCTGAACATCGACTTCCTGCTCGGCTACCTGAAAGAGCTGCTGCCCCGGCGTCCGGATCTGAAAATCATCATCACCTCCGCGACCATCGACCCGGAGCGCTTCTCAAAACATTTCAACAATGCGCCGATTATTGAGGTGTCAGGACGCACGTATCCGGTGGAAGTGCGCTATCGCCCGATTGTGGAAGAGGCGGACGATACCGAGCGCGACCAGCTTCAGGCCATCTTTGATGCCGTCGACGAGCTGGGCAACGAGAGTTCTGGCGACATTCTGATCTTCATGAGCGGCGAGCGCGAGATCCGCGATACCGCCGATGCGCTCAGCAAGCGCGATCTGCGCCATACTGAGATCCTGCCGCTGTACGCGCGCCTGTCGAACAGCGAGCAGAACCGCGTGTTCCAGCCGCACAGCGGGCGCCGCATCGTGCTGGCGACCAACGTGGCCGAAACTTCGCTGACCGTACCGGGCATTAAATACGTGATCGACCCGGGTACGGCGCGCATCAGCCGCTACAGCTACCGCACCAAAGTTCAGCGCCTGCCGATTGAGCCGGTTTCGCAGGCGTCGGCTAATCAGCGTAAGGGCCGCTGCGGCCGCGTGTCGGAAGGGATCTGTATTCGTCTCTATTCGGAAGACGATTTCCTGTCGCGCCCGGAGTTTACCGATCCGGAGATCCTGCGGACCAACCTGGCATCCGTTATCCTGCAAATGACCGCGCTGGGGCTGGGCGATATCGCCGCCTTCCCGTTTGTGGAAGCGCCGGATAAGCGCAATATTCAGGACGGGGTGCGGCTGCTGGAAGAGCTGGGGGCCATCACCACCGACGAACAGGCGACGGCCTACAAGCTAACGCCATTGGGCCGCCAGCTTAGCCAGTTGCCGGTCGACCCGCGTCTGGCGCGCATGGTGCTGGAGGCGCAAAAACACGGCTGCGTGCGCGAGGCGATGATCATTACCTCGGCGCTCTCCATTCAGGATCCGCGCGAGCGTCCGATGGACAAGCAGCAGGCGTCGGACGAAAAACACCGTCGCTTCCACGATAAAGAGTCCGATTTCCTCGCCTTTGTGAACCTGTGGAACTACCTTGGCGAGCAGCAAAAAGCGCTCTCCTCGAACCAGTTCCGCCGTCAGTGCCGGGTGGATTTCCTCAATTATCTGCGCGTACGCGAGTGGCAGGATATCTACACCCAGCTGCGCCAGGTGGTGAAAGAGCTGGGTATACCGGTGAACAGTGAACCGGCGGAGTACCGCGAAATCCATATCGCCCTGTTGACCGGCCTGCTGTCTCATATCGGGATGAAGGATGCGGATAAGCAGGAATATACCGGCGCACGCAACGCGCGTTTCTCCATCTTCCCGGGCTCCGGTTTGTTTAAGAAGCCGCCGAAGTGGACCATGGTCGCCGAGCTGGTGGAAACCAGCCGTCTGTGGGGGCGTATCGCCGCGCGTATCGATCCGGAGTGGGTTGAGCCGGTGGCGCAGCACCTGCTGAAACGCTCATACAGCGAGCCGCACTGGGAGCGTGGGCAGGGCGCGGTGATGGCGACGGAAAAAGTCACCGTCTACGGCCTCCCGGTGGTGGCCGCGCGTAAGGTTAACTACAGCCAGATCGATCCGGCGTTGAGTCGCGAGCTGTTTATCCGCCACGCGCTGGTGGAAGGCGACTGGCAGACGCGTCATGCGTTCTTCCGCGAAAACCTGAAGCTGCGCACCGAGGTGGAAGAGCTTGAGCACAAGTCCCGCCGTCGCGACATTCTGGTGGACGACGAGACGCTGTTTGAGTTTTACGATCAGCGCATCAGTCACGATGTGATCTCGGCGCGCCATTTCGACAGCTGGTGGAAGAAAGCCAGCAAAGAGGCCCCGGACCTGCTCAACTTCGAAAAGAGCATGCTGATCAAAGAGGGCGCGGAGTCGGTCAGCAAGCTCGATTATCCGAACTTCTGGCATAAGGGCAACCTCAAGCTGCGTCTGACCTATCAGTTTGAGCCGGGCGCGGATGCCGATGGTGTGACGGTGCACATTCCGCTGCCGCTGTTAAACCAGGTGGAAGAGAGCGGGTTTGAGTGGCAGATCCCCGGCCTGCGCCGCGAGCTGGTCATTGCGTTAATCAAATCCCTGCCTAAACCGGTTCGGCGTAACTTTGTGCCGGCGCCGAACTACGCCGAAGCGTTTTTAGGCCGCGTCACACCGCTGGAGCTGCCGCTGCTGGACGCCCTGGAGCGTGAGTTCCGCCGCATGACCGGAACCACCATCGACCGCGACGACTGGAACTGGGATCAGGTGCCCGATCACCTGAAAATCACATTCCGCGTGGTGGACGATAAAAACAAAAAGCTGCTCGAAGGCCGTTCTCTGACGGAGCTGAAAGAGGCGCTGAAAGGTAAAGTCCAGGAGACGCTCTCTGCGGTGGCCGATGACGGCATTGAGCAGAGCGGGCTGCACATCTGGAGCTTTGGTCAGCTCCCGGAAAGCTACGAGCAGAAGCGCGGGAACTACAAGGTGAAAGCCTGGCCCGCGCTGGTGGATGAGCGCGACAGCGTGGCGATTAAGCTCTTTGACAATCCGCAGGAGCAACAGCAGATGATGTGGCGCGGGCTGCGTCGACTGCTTCTGCTTAACATCCCGTCGCCGATTAAGTATCTGCACGAGAAGCTGCCGAACAAAGCCAAGCTGGGACTCTACTTTAACCCGTACGGTAAGGTGCTGGACCTGATCGACGACTGCATCTCCTGCGGTGTGGATAAGCTGATCCACGAGGCCGGCGGTCCGGTCTGGACGGAAGAGGGCTTTGCTCAGCTTCATGAAAAGGTGCGCGCGGAGCTGAACGACACCGTGGTGGAGATTGCCAAACAGGTTGAGCAGATCCTTACCGCCGTGTTCAATATCAACAAGCGCCTGAAGGGGCGGGTGGATATGACCATGGCCCTGGGGCTGTCGGACGTCAAGGCGCAGATGGCGGGGCTGGTGTATCGCGGCTTTGTCACCGGCAATGGCTTTAAGCGTCTGGGCGATACGCTGCGTTATTTGCAGGCGATAGAGAAGCGTCTGGAGAAAATGGCGGTCGATCCGCATCGCGATCGTGCGCAGATGCTGAAAGTCGAAAACGTGCAGCAGGCGTGGCAGCAGTGGCTCAACAAACTGCCGCCGGCGCGTCGCGATGACGACGACGTGCGGGAGATCCGCTGGATGATCGAGGAGCTGCGCGTCAGCTTCTTCGCTCAGCAGCTGGGAACGCCGTATCCCATTTCGGATAAGCGTATCTTGCAGGCGATGGAGCAGATTTCCGGCTAAAACCGTTGCCCGGTGGCGCTGCGCTTACCGGGCCTACGGGAGAATATGTAGAACATGTAGGCCGGGTAAGGCGTAGCCGCCACCCGGCTTTTTATCGTTTCTCCGGTTAAAACCGTTGCCCGGTGGCGCTGCGCTTACCGGGCCTACGGGAGAGCATGTAGAGCACGTAGGCCGGGTAAGGCGTAGCCGCCACCCGGCATGTCTTCAGGCACTGCTCCAGCCGCCGCCCAGCGCTTTATACAAATCAATTTGCGCCAGCAGCAGGTTGTTTTTCACCTGTACCACGCTGGTCTGCACCGAGAACAGCGTGCGCTGCGCATCGAGCTCATCCAGATAAGAAGAGTATCCGTTGCGGTAGCGGTTTTGCGCAATCCTCAGCGTCTCCTGCGCGACCGTCTGCTGTGCCAGCAGCTCGGTAAGCTGTTCCTGATAGCGGGTGATGGCATCAAGGCTGTCATTCACCTCAGCAAACGCGTTACGCACGGTTTTTTCGTAGCTATACAGCGCCTGATTCCGCTGGGACTGAGAGATATCTACCTGCGCATTCAGCGCCTGACGGTTAAGCAGCGGCGCAAGAATACTGCCGCCCACGCTCCAGAGCTGTAGCGGGTTATCCAGCAATCCCGACAGCGTGCGATCCTGCACCGATCCCGTGGCCGTGAGGTTGATCGACGGCAGCAGGCTGGCGCGCGATGCCGCCAGCGTCGCGTCCGCCGCAATCAGCTGACGTTCAGCCTGGACGATATCCGGGCGTCGGTTCAGTAGCGTCGACGGCAGCTGGGAGGGCAGTTTCAGCGGCGTCAGGGCATCAAAGCTTTCACCGCGCGCAACGTCACCCGGGTTGCTGCCCAGCAGCAGGCTAAGCGCATTTTCCTGCTGCGCAATCTGGTGCTGAAGCAGTGGAACCTGGGCGCGGGTGGCGCGCAGCTCAGAATCCGATTGCATCAGCTCAAGGCGAGAGCTGTATCCCGTCTCAAACTGTCGCTTGGCGAGGTTGAACGCCTCTTCACGCGACTTCAGCGTGGACCGGGTAACGCGAAGCTGTTCGTCCAGCGACAGCAGGGTGACGTACCCGGAGGCCACCGAGGATGCGACGGTAAGATCAGCCGCCGCAGCCGCCGCCTTTTGTGCCTCCAGCGACGCTTCAGCGGCACGGGAGGTGCTGCGGTTTACGCCCCAGATATCCACGTCGTAGCTGGCGGTCAGGCTGCCTTTGTACAACGTACCGTATACCGGAAGCCCCGTGGCGGCGGACTGCGAGCGCGCGCGCGTCCCGGTCATGCCCGCGTCAAGCGACGGGAACAGGCTGCCATCGGCGGCGTACACCCGGGCCTGGTACTCGTTAATCCGCTCGCGGGCAATCAGCACGTCGCTGTTATTCTTCAGCGCCTGATCCACATAGCGATTCAGATTGCTGTCGTGAAAATTTCGCCACCAGAGCTGCTCTGTCGGGCTGGCTGGCCCCGACGTCGCGCGCCACTGGGCCGGTATGTGCAGGGACGATTTGGCGGGCTCAACGTCTACCGACTGGCATCCCGCCAGGAAAGCCATTATCAGCAGGCCGGCTATCGGGCGAAGGGTCATTGTTTCGCCTCCCGCGTGTCGATGGTCACCTGCACCGACATGCCAGGACGCAGCAGCCGGTACGCCTCCGGCTCACCGAGTACCTCAATACGTACCGGGATGCGCTGGGCGATTTTAACAAAGTTGCCCGTGGCGTTATCCGGCGTGATAGCGCTGAACTCGACCCCTGTGGCCGGGGATATGCTCTCCACGCGCCCCTGATAGGCTTTATCGTTTAAGGCATCGACGGTGAATTTCACTGGCTGTCCGACGCGTAAATTCGCCAGCTGCGTCTCTTTGATATTGGCGATCACCCAGTGCTGCGGCGGGACCAGCGTGGTAAGGTGCGTCCCGGCGGTGACGTACGCCCCCAGACGCACCGCAATCTGCCCGAGCTGACCGTCACGCGGCGCGACAATCCGGGTGTTTTGCAGATCGATCTGCGCCAGCTCCAGCGCGGCTTTCGCATTCTCAACGTCCGCTTCCAGCGAACCGCGATTGACGATGACCGTTTGTAAATCCTGACGCGACATCTCAAGCGTTGCTTTCGCCTGGTCGATATCGGCGCTCCCCTGGGCGGCACTGGCCAGCGCCGAATCGCGCTCGCGAATGGAGAGGGAGCCGTCCGCGGTCAGCTCTTTCACGCGTTTCAAATCCGCCTGGGTTTTCAGACTTTGGGCACGGGCGTTTTTCAGCGCCGCCTCGTTTTTGGCAATCACCGCTTCCGCGCTTTTGCGCTGTTGCAGGTTGTTATTCAGGGCTGCAATTTTCATTGCCAGCTGCGCCTCGGCCTGATGGACGCGCTGGCGATAGATGCGGTCATCTATCTGCAACAGCAGCTCGCCTTTTTTAACCTGCGCGAAATCCTGAACATGGACCTCGGTAATGTAGCCGTTTACCTGGGGACTGATGAACGTGGTCTGGCCGCGCACGTAGGCGTTATCGGTAAACTGGGCATGACGCGTGAACGGGGGCAGCTGCCAGGCATAAAGGATCACCAGTACCCCGACAATGCCGATAGCCGCGGCGGTGAAAATGGAAACGACGCGCACATTTTTGCGGGTGTTGGCCTGCTCTTTGGCGGCATCCTGCTGACTCATAACTTCTCCTGAAAAATAGTCATTACTTGTTGCCAGTGGCGTTCTTAAGGGCCATACGGGCGGTGATGCGCAGGCGTAGCAAGCGCCATAAAATCCAGACCAGCGTGGCAGTGGCAATGCTCGCCGTCAGGAGATAAGTATCGTTGTAAGCCAGAATGTTTGCCTCAAGCGCCGTCACCGTCTGAAGCTGGGTAATGGCCTGGGTTCCCAGCAGGGAACTATCGCCAATCAGGCTTTTGTACATCTGGGTGTAAAGCTGAATGCGTTCGTTCACCAGCGGGTTAAGGGTAGTGAGCTGGTCAGCCAGCAGGCTGGAATGGTACTTCTCGCGCCAGGTCTGGAAGGTGCCGAGGATGGCGGACCCCAGCAGGCCCCCAAGGTTCTGACTCATACCAAACATCACGGAAAAGCTGACCAGATTGCGCGGATCGGCGATCACCCCGCCAATGGCGGCCAGCATCGCAGGCGCCAGGAAGAACGCGCTGCCGAAGCCCAGCAGGAACTGGCTGAATATAAGCTGATCCGGCCGGGTCAGGTTGTTGGACTGGCTGTCCAGCAGCGAGGCAACGATCATCAGCGCCAGCGAGGTGATAATCGGCCAGGCCAGTTTAGTGGGCTTAATCGTCAGACAGCTGGTGACGATACCGCAGACGATCCCGGCGAAAATAGCCCACGCCAGATGGGTCATCTGTTCATTCTGTAAGCCTACATATTGCAGCCAGCCGATGACGCCCGTGTTCTGCTCCGCCAGTACGATGCGGATCAGCAGCATGATCAGCCCCAGGCGTACGATGCTGCCGCTGGAGAGCCAACGGGTATTGAGCAGCGGGTTGTTGCGGTTATGTTCAAACACGATCGCGGAGACAATCAGCACCAGCGAGAGAGCCAGCGCCCAGCCGATCCACGGCGCTTCAAACCACCAGTCCAGACGCCCTAACGACAGAACCGCGCACAGCAGCGCCATGCCGGGCGCAAGCAAAAAGAAGGTGATGAAATCTTTCTTCTCGAAGACCTTGCGTCGATCGCCCGGCGGCAGCTTGAGCGCCATCACGCAGGCCAGGGAGATCAGGGCCAGACCCAGCTCGAAGAAGTACAGCCCGCGCCACTCATCAAGCTGTAACAGCTCGGTGGAGAACAGCCGCGCCAGCGGGATCGCCAGCGACGACCCGGTTATGCCGATGGTCAGCGCCTTCAGTCGGTGCTTCGCGGGCCAGGCCTGTATCTGGTAATAAATGCCGAGCGAGCTGAGCGCGGCGGCGACCATCCCGTGAGCCGCCCGTACCATCAGCGCCGAGCTGAGATCGTTCACAAACAGGTGGAAAAAGGTGACCAGCACATACAACACCAGGAAGCCTTCCGTAAAGGCGCGCAAACCGTACTGCTGGCGAAACTTTACCAGCAGCAGGTTGATGGAGACGTTGGTCATGACATAGACGGCAGGCAACCAGGCGATTTCAGTCGACCAGGCGCCAAAGGTGCCTTGCAGGTTTTGCAGATTGGCGGTGACGACCGCGTTACCCAGCGCCCCGGTCAGACACACCAGCAGGCCGACCACGCCATAGGCGATTCGTTTCGACGTCGGATGCTCCGGGGTGGAAGGGGAACCCAGGAGGGCGGGTTTCTCGTGTGGCTGCCACTCGCGAGGAGCATAAGGGTCGCGTTGGGGCAGGCGCATAGCGTGGTTTACCTTTCTAAAAGTTGAATTGTGAGCGGGCTAATGATTCTAAGGCTGACGCAAATCATAATTTAAGTGAATACGATTTTCTCATGTTAATCAAATGTGAGTGCTTTTTGAGAACGTTCCGGCCCGTTTTTTCAGCATTCATGCCATAGCATGACGCGCAGAAAGGGGGATAATCGAAGGCTCTGTATGTTGTAAGGAGGTAACGATGACAATGGCACTTTTCCCCTGTCTGCCTGGCACAACCCTCGACGCCGTGAATACCGTTGGGGCGTGGCTTGCTCAGGACGACTATCAGGACAACCAGCCCGTTGATCTGGTGATTCTGGCGGGTAACGCGGTGATCCCCGCGATTGATGCTGCCTGTAAAATCGCGGCTGAACAGGGTATACCTCTGATCATCAGCGGCGGGATCGGTCACTCGACGACCTTCCTCTACGCCGCGATTGCGAAACACCCCCGCTATAACAGGATACCCACCACCGGGCGGGCTGAGGCGGCTATTCTGGCCGACATCGCCCGTGAATTCTGGAACATTCCGGCCGAGCATCTTCACGTTGAGGATCAGTCGACCAACTGTGGCGAAAACGCCCGCTTCAGCCGGGCGTTGATGAAACAATCCGGACTGAACGCCGCCCGGGTGCTGGTGGTGCAGGACCCGACAATGCAGCGTCGCACAATGGCTACGTTTGCCCGCGTTTGCCGCGACGAGGCCGCATCGCCCGCATGGGTGAGTCATCCCGGCCTGACGCCCGTGCTGCAAAACAGCGACGACGGTCTGGTGTTTAGCGGCCCGGTCGAGGGGTTATGGCCGGTAGAGCGCTACTTGTCGCTGGTGCTGGGTGAATTTCCGCGACTCAGGGATGACATCAACGGCTACGGTCCGGCGGGACGTGATTTCATTGCCCATGTCGATATCCCTGCCGACGTGGACGCCGCGTGGCAGATCTTGCGAAACGACGTCATTCTCACCGACGCGCTGGTGAGCCGTTCTCTGCTGTAATGCTCTGCCCGTTTGCGCCATCTTTTACGCAAACGGGCATCCTGTGTTGCCGATTTGTGATTTTGGAAACGGGCTGACCCGTTTCTTTTATGAGATATCTCACAAAAACAGACTCATAGAGTAGGCAATTGCCCCGGTAATTATAGTTTTTAACATTAAGTTTACTTGTTAAAAACAGTGTGATTACAGGAGCAGGTTATGACAGTACCCGTACAACATCCTATGTATATTGATGGACAGTTTGTTGCCTGGCAGGGTGATGCATGGATTGACGTGATCAATCCGGCCACCGAAGAGGTCATTTCCCGTATCCCCGACGGCAGCGCCGAGGACACCCGCAAGGCCATTGACGCGGCAGATCGCGCGCAGGCTGGCTGGGAGGCGCTGCCTGCTATTGAACGCGCCAGCTGGCTACGCAAAATTTCCGCCGGGATCCGCGAGCGCGTCAGTGAAATCAGCGCGCTGATTGTGGCCGAAGGCGGCAAGATCCAGCAGCTGGCGGAAGTGGAAGTGAACTTTACCGCTGACTATATCGACTATATGGCCGAGTGGGCGCGCCGCTATGAAGGGGAAATCATTCAGAGTGACCGTCCGGGCGAAAATATTCTGGTGTTTAAGCGTGCCCTGGGCGTCACCACCGGCATTCTGCCGTGGAACTTCCCCTTCTTCCTGATTGCCCGTAAGCTCGCTCCCGCGCTGCTCACCGGTAACACCATCGTTATCAAGCCGAGCGAATTTACCCCAAACAACGCCATTGCGTTTGCCAAAATCGTCGATGAGATTGGCCTGCCGAAAGGCGTCTTTAACCTTGTGCTGGGCCGGGGTGAAACCGTCGGACAGGAGCTGGCCGGGAACCCGAAAGTGGCGATGGTCAGCATGACCGGCAGCGTCGGGGCAGGCGAGAAGATCATGGCTGCGGCGGCGAAAAACATCACCAAAGTGGGGCTGGAGCTGGGCGGTAAAGCCCCGGCCATCGTGATGGACGATGCCGACCTCGAGCTGGCCGTGAAGTCCATTGTGGATTCACGCGTCATCAATACCGGGCAGGTGTGTAACTGTGCGGAACGTGTCTATGTCCAGAAGGGGATCTACGACCGCTTTGTTAATCGTCTGGGCGAGGCAATGAAAGCCGTCCAGTTTGGCAATCCGGCTGAGCGAACGGATATTGCCATGGGGCCGCTGATCAACGCCGCCGCGCTGGAGCGCGTGGAGCAGAAGGTGGCGCGCGCGGTGCAGGAGGGGGCTAAAGTGGTCCTTGGCGGTAAAGCGGCAGAAGGCAAAGGGTATTTTTATCCCCCAACGCTGCTGCTGGACGTACGTCAGGATATGGCCATCATGCACGAAGAGACCTTTGGCCCGGTGCTGCCAGTGGTGGCATTCGACACCCTGGAAGAGGCGCTGAACATGGCCAACGACAGCGACTACGGTTTAACCTCGTCTGTTTATACGCAGGACCTGAACGTCGCGATGAAAGCCATTAAGGGGCTTAAGTTCGGCGAGACCTACATTAACCGTGAAAACTTTGAAGCGATGCAGGGCTTCCATGCAGGCTGGCGTAAATCCGGTATCGGCGGGGCGGATGGCAAACACGGTCTGAATGAGTATTTGCAGACGCAGGTGGTCTATTTGCAGTCGTAATCAGGAGCCCCCTCCATGCGAGGGGGTTCACATTTTCAGGAAAGGTGGTTATGTTGGCGCGATAATGATTCTTTATCGGGAAACAACATGCGCACAAAATATACGGGTCTGCAAATCAGCATTCACTGGTTGGTTTTTCTGTTAGTCATTATGGCCTATTGCGCCATGGAGTTCAGAGGGTGGTTCCCAAGAACCGATCGTCCGCTTATTAATATGATCCACGTTTCCTGCGGGATCAGCATCCTGGTGCTGATGGTGGCGCGCCTGCTTATCCGCCTCAAATTCCCGGCTCCGCCTATTCAACCGAAACCAAAAGCGATGATCACCGGGCTGTCCCATCTCGGGCATCTGGTAATCTACCTGCTGTTCATTGCGCTGCCGCTGATCGGTATGGTGATGATGTATAACCGGGGAAATGACTGGTTTGCGTTTGGCCTGACGATGCCGCATGCGGCGGAGGGGAATTTTGACCTGGTGGATACCCTAAAGGAGTGGCACGTAACGCTGGCGAATCTGGGGTATTTCGTGATTGGTTTGCACGCCTTTGCCGCGCTGATGCATCACTACTTCTGGAAGGACAACACGCTGCTGCGCATGATGCCGAAAAAGCGTCAGTAACCGATAATGCCCTGCTAACCCGCAGGGCATTTTTTTGCGGCTTATTGCAGTTGCGCGCGCTCCTGCGCCGTTAAGTCAAGTTCCAGAGTTGAACCCGTTTCCGAAGATTTTACCGCCGCTTCCAGCACCGCCATCACCGCCAGGGCTTCCACCGGATGGACCGGGTTGTCAATCTTGCCGTTCAGGGCATCGCGCACGTTTATATAGTACTGCCGCTGGTCGCCTTTTGGCGCAGGGATAGCGCTGGCTTCACCCTGGGCATTAAACAGCACCATAGCGTCGCTGTCTTCACCCCAGCTTTCGCTACCCGGAACGACGCCTGCCAGCAGCTGGGCTTCCTGCTGATCGATGTGTGCTTTCACCACGCTGGCCTTATCGCCGTGGACGGTAAAGCGGGCAACGCCACCCGCCACCAGCATGCTGCAATGGAGGACCACTTTGTGTTCCGGATAATTCAGCACCACGTGCGCCCAGTCGTTAATCTCCGCGCCGTCACGCAGGGTGGCGATGTTGCCCTGTACCGACTGCGGCAGACCAAAAAGCTGTAGCGTCTGGTCAATCATATGCGGGCCTAAGTCGAACCACAGGCCGCTGCCGGGCACGTTTTGCTCTCTCCAGCGCACGCGAACCTCCGGACGGAAACGATCGATATGCGACTCAAAATGTTTCACCTTACCGATACGGCCTTGCTCAATCACCTGCTTAATGCCGAGAAAATCGCTATCCCAGCGGCGGTTATGGAAGACCGAGAGCAGGCGCTGTTTTTCTTGCGCAAGCGCAATCAGATCTCGCGCTTCCTGCATATCCAGCGTAAACGGCTTATCCACTACCACATGCTTGCCGGCATTGAGCGCCAGGGTGGCCAGCGGCGCATGGGTCGCGTTAGGGGAGGCGATAACCACCAGGTCGATATCCGGGTGCTGAATGGCCTCTTCCGGCGTGGCGACAACGAGGACGTCCGGCAGGTCGCGTTTCACTTTCTCTTCATCCCGGGATGAGACCACCGCCAGCTTCAGGCCTTCGACGGACTGGATCAGCGGGGCATGGAACGTCTTACCTACAAAACCATACCCGATCAGCGCAATATTCATTGTCTTCACTTTATTCATGACCTTCTCCACGTTAATGCGCGCCAACGGTAACCTGCAAGGCGCTATGGTCCCCGAGCTCTGCCCAGGGACGATCTAAAAACAGTTGATGAATCTCGGATAACCCTGACACCAGATACGGTTCGCACTGGTTGAGTTTTAGATGGTCGGCGACTACCCAGTGCGCCTGGCTTGCGGCCAGCATGGCACGCTTCACTTCGGCATCCGCCTCCTGACTGGCGCTCAATCCGAGTTCGGCATGGATGGCGCATGCGCCAAGGATGGCAATATCCGCCCGGTAGCGAGAGAGCAGGGAAAGGGTGGCGCTTCCGGCAAACAGGCGTTGTTTCTGATCCCACTTTCCACCGAGCAGGATCAGGTCTATATCTTCCCGATCGCTAACCTGCTGGGCGATATCAAGAGAAGGGGTGATGATGGTCAGCGGCCCCTGAAGGAAAGAGGCAACGGCCAGCAGTGTGCTTCCGGCGTCCAGAAAAAGCGTCGAGCCCGCAGGCACGCATTGCGCAACCTGTTTACCCAGCCGCTGCTTAATTTCAGGGAGCAAGCTATTCCTGCTTACTCGGGTCATCGTCGAGAGATTCAGCGCGATGGCGCCGCCATGGTTTTTTTGTGCCAGTCCCTGTTTTTCCAGGTCGGTCAGATCGCGACGGATGGTGTCCGCCGAAACCTGCAATCGCTCTGCCAGCTCGGTAATGCTGGCCTGGCCTTGCTCAGTAATGATATCAAGCACATATTTCTGTCTGGCGGTTTTATGCATGGGGCAGTATCCTGCAAAATGTCGCAATAAATCGCAGTTTACAGCATTTTGCAGGAAAGGGAATCGCGACAGGTGCGGGATGTTATCCAAAAACAGTTTAATGAAGTGATTATTGATATCGCATTAATCAGTCATCAAAAACATGTATGTATCTTTTAGGTATGTTGTTATCGCTATGTTTTACTTGAAAATTTGGCTTAAGCTGCCGGATTATTGGCCCTAACCAGAATGTTTAACTAATTTGTAATTATAAATTAGTGCATATATCTATGAGTTTTTGTTTTTAAAGTAAAATAATTCAATTTTATTCGGTGTATTACTTAAGTTGACATTTCTTTGAAAATCTTTGTGTCTGATTCGGGGTGAAATTAACGCAAAAATGTACACCGGGGCATTTTAGAATTTTCTTTATATTACAGGGGGTTTATTTGTTTCATCTGAAAGGCCTTTTATAACGTTTTGTCCAGAAACCCCATCTTTTTTCTTATTTGTAACACCGCATTAACATTGCGGGTGTGGTTGCTCATATCACATTTTGTTATGCTGCGAATCAATAAATATTTAAGTAAATTCTTAAAAGAAAAAAAGAGATTGAACGGCTCTCATCTCAATTGAAATGGGCTTGGGGAACTATTACCCAAATTAATCGAGAAGAGGTGAGGATTTCTGAAGAATTATTTGTACCTCTTCCTGGGTATTTATTTGGCTATCACCTGGAGTCGGGGGATATTATGAAGATGAAATGCAATAACAGGTTGCTCAGATTATCTGTCTCCCTGACCTTAATTTCGCTGGTGGTGACTGCGGCTAATGCAAATAACGGCCAGACGGGGATATCTCCCGTTGCGGCAATGACGATGAAAGAAAGTATTCTTTTCGCTCTCGATCGCGACCCCTCGGTGAGCCAGCAGGCAGCGCAACTGGGGATCGGCCAGGCACAAATAGACGAAGCGCGCAGTGGCTGGATGCCACAAATAGCCCTGAACGGGAGTACGGGTCACAGCCAGACCACCGATTCAAGCGGCTCGTTGCGAAATTCCGCAGCCTGGGGCCTGAGCCTGACGCAGCTGGTGTACGATTTTGGCAAGACCAATAACAGCATCAGCCAGTCTTCAGCTCAGCGTGACAGCTATCGCTACCAGCTGATGAGCACGATGTCTGCCGTCGCGGAAAAAACGGCCCTCAGCTATGTGGAAGTAAAACGCTACAGCGATCTGTTGCAGGCGGCAAAAGAGAACGTGCAGGCGCTTAAAAACGTTGAGCAACTGGCAAAACTCCGCGCCGATGCTGGCGTAAGCTCCACCTCTGATGAGCTTCAGACCCGCACCCGTATCGCCGGGATGCAGGCGACGGTAGAGCAGTATAATGCGTCTCTGAACAGCGCCCGCGCGCGGCTGGCGGTATTAACTGGCATACAGGCTGAACGCTATTCACCGGTTCCGGGAGGTCTGGCCGTGGAGCCGGATTCTCTCAATCGAATTGATTATTCACTGATCCCAACGGTGATGGCCGCGCAGAACATGGAGCGTTCAGCCCAATACGGCGTAGAAACCGCCAGGTCTCAGCACTGGCCGACCTTAAGCCTGAAAGGGGGCCGCACCCGCTATGAGTCTGATAATCGCGCGTACTGGGATGATCAGATCCAGCTCAATATTGACGCACCGCTTTATCAGGGCGGCGCGGTCTCGGCGCGCGTCCGTCAGGCCGAGGGCGCAAGGGCAATGGCATCGTCCCAGGTCGATCAGGCCCGTTTTGATGTCCTGCAAAAAGCCTCCGTCGCACAGGCCGACTGGACCGGGGCGCGTGGACGAATGGAAGCCGGGAAGCGTCAGCTGGAAAATGCGTTGCGCGCCCGCGATGTCTACAAAAATGAATATACCCTGAGCAAGCGCAGCATTAACGATCTGCTCAGCGTGGAGCAGGATGTCTGGTCTGCCACCCCAGCGAAAATAATGGCTGAATACGATGGCTGGAGTGCGGCGATTAATTACGCCTCTGCGGTGGATAATCTCTTGCCGCTTATCGGAATAGAGAAAAACGCTGCCGCGAAATTACCTGATTTAAGTTAAAAAAAGGCGCGCCTTTCTGCGCGAAATAAGTCAGACAATAATGGGTGATTTTTCCCAAGGATAGCTACATCCCTCTGGTGGACATATCCACAGGAATACGCGCACCTGCAAGGAGAAGAATATGAGTACCGCAAAAGTTGTTGATGTCATCATTCGCAAAACGGCAGAGAAGACGAAATTAACCGGTGAAGGGAATCTCTCGGTCTCTATTTCATCGCCGAGCGTGATTGAAATTCAGGGTTCAGCTCAGGACGTGGTGCGTTATGTCCGCCAGGGGAATGACCTCCTCATTTATATGAAAGATGGCAGCGTGATCCGCTGCAATAATTATTTTGTCGAAGACACGGAAACCCATAATCATTCCGAACTGGTATTTAACGATAACCAGGAGCTGACGCATATTTCATTTGCCGATGCCGGGGAAGCATCAGGCGTTGCCGCCACCGAATTAACCGCCCAGGCTGCACCCATTAGCAGCATTGAACCTTTCCTGGAGCAGGGAAGCGTCTTAAGCGATGCGCCGTGGGGCTGGATTGCCGGTGCGGCGTTAGGGGGCGGTGCGATCGGCGCACTGCTGGCTCACGGCGGCGATGGCGAAACCAAAACCAAAGTTATTGATAATACAAAAGAAGTCGAAAGCGCCACGCCGACATTTTTGCTGACGGACAACGCGGGTGACAAGCAGGGCGTGCTGAGTGCAAAAGCGGTCACGGATGACAACACCCCCACCTTCAGCGGTACCGGGCAGCCGGGCGCGACCATTCAGGTTAAAGACGGCAGCGGCAGCACTATCGCCAGCACCATGGTCGCGAAGGACGGCACCTGGACGGTAACACTCCCGACCCAGGCCGACGGGGAGCATACCTGGTCTGTCGTACAGATCGACGGCAGTAAAACGACCTCTGCGGGCAGTATCACCGTAACCGTTTCTACAGCGGATGCCAGCGTGACGCTCGCCACCACGGCGGGCGATAACGTGATCAACGCCAGCGAGCAGTCCGCTGGCTTTACGCTGTCCGGCACCAGCAAAAACCTGGCGCAGGGAACGGCGCTTACCGTCACGCTCAACGGCAAAACCTATTCCGCAGAAGTGGGGGCAAACGGCGCATGGAGCGTGAAGGTGCCTGCTGCCGACGCGCAGGCGCTGGGCGATGGCACCTGGACGGTCAACGTCAGCGGTAAAGACGCGGCGGGCAACACCGTGTCCGGCAGCCAGACGATTGGCGTCGATACCGCCTCGCCAGTGATCTCTGTCGACACGATCGCCCAGGACAACATCATCAACGCGGCTGAACATAATCAGCCGCTGACGCTGACCGGGAAAACCGATGCGGAAGCGGGCCAGATTGTGACGGTCACGCTGAACGGCAAAAATCACACGGCGACCGTGGGCAGCGACGGCACCTGGTCCGTTACGCTTCCGGCCAGTGAAGTACAGGCGCTGGCTAACGGCGAGCACACCCTGACGGTAAACGTCAGCGACAAAGCGGGTAACGGGTCCTCCGTCACCGCCGATTTCACGGTCGATACCGCAGCGCCGGTGGTCACCATCAACACCGTCGCGGGCGACGACATTCTGAACACCAGCGAGCAGGGGCAGGCGCAGATTATTTCCGGCCAGGCGAACGGCGCGGCAGCGGGCGACGTTGTCACCGTGACCGTTGGCGGCAAGACCTTTACCGGTGTCGTCCAGGCGGACGGCAGCTGGAGCGTCGGCGTGCCTGCCTCCGTCATTGGCGCGCTGGGGGAAGGTAGCCACAGCATTTCGGTCGCCGTGACCGATGCGGCGGGCAACACCGGCAGCGCGACGCACGGCATTACGCTCAGCGGCAACCCGCCGGAATTTACCTTTGACCCCATCAGTCAGGATAACGTCCTGAATGCGCAGGAGGCCATGCAGCCCCTGAGCCTGAGCGGGACCAGTAATCTGCCGAACGGCAGCACCGTCACCGTGACGCTGAACAACGTTAACTATCAGGCCACCCTTGAGAACGGTCGCTGGTCCGTTCAGGTGCCGGTTTCCGACGTGCTGGATCTGGCGAATACCCTGTACACCGTCAGCGTCAGCGGCACCGACAGCGTGGGTAACAGCGGCTCCGCCGAGGCGAATCTGCTGGTCGATACCGCGCTGCCGCAGGTGATCGTCAACACCTTTGCCGGGGATAACCTGGTCAATAACGCCGAAGCGGCGGTTGACCAAACCCTCAGCGGACGCGTCACCGGCGCGGCGGCGGGCGATACCGTCTCTGTCACCGTGGGCGGCAAGAGCTACACCGCGACGGTTGGCAGCGACCTGAAATGGAGCGTGACGATCCCATCGGCCGACCTCCAGGCGTTTGGCGACGGCGATTTAACCTTCAGCGCCTCTGTCACCAATGCGCACGGCAATACCGGCACCGGCGAACGTGATATCAACATCAACGCCGAACTGCCGGGCCTGCGCGTGAACACGATCTCTGGCGATGACGTGATTAACGCCATCGAGCAGCAGCAGGATCTGGCCGTCACCGGCTCCAGCACTCATCTGGCTGAAGGCACACAGATCACCGTTACCATCAATAATGTCGAATACGTCACCACGGTTAACGCCAGCGGCAGCTGGCAGATTGGCGTGCCTGCGGCGGACCTTCAGGCATGGACGGCGGGAGGCATGACCGTCAGCGTCAGCGCGGAAGATGCCTGGGGCAACACCGTGGCGGCTGAACACCCGATCGAGCTTGACCTGAACGCGGTGGCCGTCACCATCGATACCGTAACCACTGACGATATGCTGAACGCGGCGGAAAAAGGCGCGGATGTCACGCTTTCCGGTCAGACGCAAGGCGTGGAGGCCGGGCAGACCGTGGTGGTGAAATTCGCGGATCAAACCTTTACCGCACAGGTGCAGCAGGACGGCTCCTGGCGCCTGACCGTTCCGGCGAGCGCGATGGAAACGCTGATCGACGGGCGGGCGCAGGTGAGCGTCAGCGTGACTAACGTCAACGGCAACAGCGCGGACGCTTCACGCGTGGTGATCGTCGATACGCAGCCGCCAGCCATTACGCTTGATAACCTGACCGACGACAACATCATTAATGCGGCAGAAGCGCAGCAGGATCTGATGCTCAGCGGCAGCACAACCGCTGAAGCGGGCCAGACGGTCACCGTGACGCTGAATGGTAAATCTTACCAGACCACGGTCCAGGCGGACGGTCGCTGGCAGCTGAACGTGCCTGCCGCCGACGTTAGCGCGCTGAGCGATGGCAATGTCACCGTGACGGCCACCGTCAGCGACGTGGCGGGCAACAGCAGCAGCGCGGACCGCGTTGGGCTGGTGGATGCCACCGTGCCGCAGGTGACCATCAACGATTTCGTCACCGACACCAACACCGTTAACCAGCTGGCCCATGCTCAGGCGCAGATCCTGAGCGGCTCCGTCACCGGCGCGGCGGCGGGTGATTTGGTCATCATCACCATCAATAACGTGGACTACACCACCGTGGTGGATGCGGCAGGCAACTGGAGCCTCGGCCTGCCTGCGTCCGTCGTTCAGGGGCTGACGGACGGCACCTGGACCATTAACGTCTCCGTGACCGACCAATCCGGCAACACCGGCAGCAGTTCAGTGGATGTGGTGGTCAATACTGTGACGCCCGTTATCGGTATTAACACGCTGGCCGCGGATGACGTGATCAATGCGGCAGAGAAGGGCGAAGATCTGCTGCTTTCCGGCACCAGCAACCAGCCGGAAGGAACCACCATCACCGTTAATCTGAACGGTATCAACTACACCGCCACCACCGACGCCAGCGGCAACTGGAGCGTTACCGTCCCCGCCTCTGCGGTGAGCGCGCTGGGTGAAGCCAATTACACCGTGACGGCGAGCGTCACCGATAATGTGGGCAACAGCGCCGCTGCCACGCACGATGTACTGGTGGACAGCTCGCTGCCGGTTGTTACCCTCAACAACTTCGCGGGCGACAATATCGTCAACGCGGCGGAAGTGGCCGCAGGGCAAACCCTGACCGGAAAGGTTTCTAACGCGGCATCGGGCGATACCGTCACGATTATCCTCGGCGGGCAGACATACACGGCCACCGTACAGGACGATCTCACCTGGAGCCTGCCGTTAACCCAGAGTCAGTTAACCGCGCTCGGTAACGGCGACCTGACCGTATCGGCCAGCGTGACGAACGCGCACGGCAATACCGGATCGTCTTCCCTGGATGTCACCATTGACGCCCAGCTGCCCGGCCTGCGCATTGATACCGTCGCCGGTGACGACGTCATTAACGTTATTGAACACGCGCAGAACCTGGTTATCGCCGGCACCAGCACCGACCTGGCGGCGGGTAGCACCGTCACCGTGACCATCAACGGCAAGAGTTATTCCGCCTCGGTACTGGCGGATGGCAGCTGGCAGGCTGCGGTTCCGGCCGCCGACGTCTCCCGGTGGGCGGACGGGTCGCTCACCATCAGCGCCAGCGCGCAGGATACCTCCGGCAACCCGGTGAATATCGGTACCGTTGTGGATGTCGATCTCGCCCCGGTGGCGATAAGCATCAACAGCGTGACGGACGACAACGTGCTTAACGCGGCAGAAAAAGGCCAGGATCTGGTGCTGTCCGGCTCCTCCTCGAACGTTGAAGCGGGCCAGACCGTTACCATTATCTTTGCGGGTAAAACCTGGACCACGACGGTCGATGCCAACGGCGACTGGACCTGCACCGTACCGGCTGCCGATCTGAGCGGCCTGAAGGACGGCGACGCCAGCGTACAGGTCAGCGTCACCAACGTGAACGGCAACGCAGCCTCTTCCTCGCAGGCATTCAGCGTCGATACCGCCGCGCCAGCGGTCACCATCAACACCATCAGCGGCGACAATATGCTGAATGCGGCAGAGGCGGCGCAGGATCTGACCCTGAGCGGAACATCTACTGCCGAAGCAGGCCAGACGGTCACCGTGACCTTCAACGGCAATCAGTACACCGCCCAGGTGCAGGCGAACGGCAGCTGGACGCTGGACGTTCCGGCGGCGGATCTGGCGGGGATCGCCGACGGCAGCGCGGCGGTCACGGTGACCGTGTCCGATAAAGCGGGCAACCCGGCCAGCGCGGGGGCGTCCGTGCTGGTCGACACTACCGTGCCGCAGATTACCTTCAACATTGTGGCGGGCGACGACATTGTTAATATTGCCGAGCACGGCCAGGCGCTGATTGTCACCGGCAAGGTGACGGGCGCGCAGGCGGGCGATGTGATTACCCTGACCCTGAACGGCAAAGACTACACCGCGATGCTGGATGCGTCCGGCAACTGGAGCGTGGGCGTTCCGGCGACGGACGTGGGCGCGCTGGCTAACGGCGATCAGACGATCTCCGCGACACTCACCGATAAAGCGGGCAACAGCACCAGCGCGACGCACGCGTTTGACGTCTCCCTGACCGCGCCAGTGATTACCATCAATACCCTGGCGGTTGACGACGTGATCAACGCGACCGAAAAAGGCCAGGACCTGTTGATCTCCGGCACCAGCAACCAGCCGGACGGGACCCGCATCACCGTAACCCTGAACGGTATCAGTTACGCCGCCACCACCGATGCCAGCGGTAACTGGAGCGTCACCCTTCCGGCGGCAAACGTCTCGGTACTGGGCGAAGCGAGCTACAGCGTGACGGCCAGCGTGACCGATACCGCGGGTAATAGCGCGAATACCAGCCATAGCGTGCTGGTCGACAGCGCGCTGCCGCAGGTCACCATTAATGCGGTTGCCACCGACGACGTGATTAACGCGGCGGAAGTGGCTTCCGGACAAACCCTGAGCGGGAAAGTGAGCGGCGCGGCGAGCGGTGACACTGTCACGATCGGTATCGGGGGCAACACCTATACCGCGACGGTTCAGGACGACCTGAGCTGGTCGGTTAACGTGGCGTCTGACGTCTTAACCGCTATCGGTAACGGCGATCTCACCGTAACTGCGAGCGTGACCAATGGCCACGGCAACACCGGCACCGGCGAACGCGACATCACGATTGATGCCAGCCTGCCGGGCCTGCGCGTGGATACCGTAGCAGGCGACGATGTGATCAACAGCATCGAACATGGTCAAAACCTGATTATCACCGGCTCCAGCGACGGGCTGGCGAGCGGATCGGCGCTGACGGTCACCGTCAACGGCAAAATCTACGCGGCAACCGTGCTGGCGGACGGCACCTGGACGGCGGCTATTCCGGCGGCGGACGTCGGCGCGCTGAGCGCAGGCACGATCACCGTGACCGTTGACGGCCAGAGCGCGGCGGGTAACCCGGTTTCCATCAGCCACGACGTGAAAGTGGATCTGGCGGCAGTCGCCATCAGCATTAATCCGATTGCTTCTGACGACGTAATCAACGCGGCTGAGAAAGGCGCGGACCTGGTGCTGTCTGGCTCGACCACCAACGTGGAAGAAAACCAGACCGTTACCATCACCTTCGGCGGCAAGTTGTACACCGCGACGGTGGATGCCAGCGGCAACTGGACGGCGACCGTACCGTCTGCCGATTTGGGCGGACTGAAAGACGGCGACGCCAGCGTGCAGGTAAGCGTCACCAACGTGAACGGCAACAGCGCCTCGGCGGGCCGCGAATACAGCGTGGACGCCACCGCGCCGACGGTGTCCATCGAGATCGTCAGCGACAACAACATCATCAACGCGGCCGAAGCGCAGCAGGATCTGGTCGTTAACGGTGTCTCCAACGCCGAAGCGGGCCAGACCGTGACCGTGACGCTGAACGGCGTGGACTACACCACCACCGTACAGGCGAACGGCAGCTGGAGCGTCACCGTACCCTCTGCGGATATCGGCGCGATTACCGACGGCGATTACACCATCACGGCAGCCGTCGCGGATAAGGCGGGTAACCCGGCCTCGGCGGACCGCGATGTGCTGGTGGATACCACGGTGCCACAGCTGACCATTAACACCGTTTCCGACGACGACGTGATCAACAGCGCCGAGCATGCGCAGGCGCTGATTGTCACCGGTTCCGTGACCGGTGCGGCGGCGGGCGACGTGGTGACCGTCACCATCAATAACAAAGATTACACCGCGACCCTGGACACTTCCGGCAGGTGGAGCGTGGGCGTGCCTGCGGCGGACGTGAGTGCCCTGGCCGCCGGGGATTACACCATCACCGCGGCGCTGACCGATAAAGCCGGAAACAGCAACAGCACAACGCACGAGGTTGAAGTCAACCTCACCGCGCCGGTGCTGACCATTGACACCGTGTCCGGTGACGATGTGATCAACAGCAGCGAGAAAACGCAGGATCTGACCATCACAGGTACGGCTTCCGGGCTGGCAGCGGGCGCGGTGGTCACCGTGATGCTCAACGGCAAAGCGTACAGCGCCACGGTGGACACCAATGGCCAATGGACCACAACCGTTCCGGCGAGCGAGGTGGGGCAACTGGGTGAAGCGCTTTACACCGTGTCGGCCTCCGCGACGGACAGCGTCGGCAACAGCTCCAGCACCTCGCACACCGTGAACGTGGAATCCGTGCTGCCTGGCGTCATCATCAACACCGTGGCGGGCGACGACGTGATCAACGCAGCGGAGCTGGCAACCGGCCAGACCATTAGCGGCACAGTGGTGAATGCCGAAGCGGGCAACACCGTGACTGTGTCTGTTGGCGGCCACAGCTACACCGCAACGGTACAGGACAATCTCACCTGGTCCGTCAGCGTACCGGAATCTGTGCTCACCGCGCTGGGCAATGGCGATCTGACTGTGACCGCCAGCGTCACGAACGGCGTGGGCAACAGCGGCAGCGGCGAGCGCGATATCACTATCGACGCGAATCTGCCGGGCCTGCGCGTGGACACCGTAGCGGGCGATGACGTGATTAACAGCATCGAACACGGGCAGAATCTGATTATCACGGGTTCAAGCGACGGCCTGACGGCGGGTACGGCGCTGACCGTCACCGTAAACGGTAAAACCTATCCGGCCACCGTGCTGGCAGACGGCACCTGGAGCGCGGCGATCCCTTCTGCGGACGTGAGTGCCCTTGCCGCAGGCACGGTCACCGTGAACGTTGAAGGCCAGAGCAGCGCGGGCAATCCGGTGACTATCAACCATGATGTGACGGTGGATCTGGCAAACGTCGCCATCAGCATTGACGCCATCGCTTCCGATGACGTGATCAACGCCGCCGAGAGGGGTGCGGATCTGGTGCTCTCCGGCACCACCTCGAACGTCGAAGAAAACCAGATCGTCACCATCACCTTCGGCGGCAAGAACTACACCGCCACGGTGGACGCTGAGGGTAAATGGACCGCCACGGTGCCGTCTGCGGATCTGACCGGTCTGAAAGACGGCGACGCCAGCGTGCAGGTCAGCGTCACCAACGTGAACGGCAACAGCGCGTCTGCGGGACGCGAGTACAGCGTGGATGCTACCGCGCCGTCCGTGACCATCAACATGATTGCCACCGACGATATCCTGAACGCCTCAGAAGCGCAGTCCGACCTGGCAATCTCTGGCACCAGCACCGCCGAAGCAGGCCAGACGGTGACCGTATCGCTGAACGGCAAAGATTACACCACAACCGTCAGCGCGAACGGCAGCTGGACGCTGAACGTGCCGGCAGCTGACCTTGCAGGATTAACCGACGGCAGCGTCACCGTGACCGCGGCCGTCAGCGACAAGGCGGGTAACCCGGCGTCGGTGGACCACAACCTGACGGTGGACGTCACCGTTCCGGCAGTGACCATCCACACCGTGGCAGGCGACGACGTGATTAACGTGGCTGAACACAATCAGGCGCAGATTATCAGCGGCTCCGCCACCGGCGCGGCGGCGGGCGATAAGGTCACCGTTACCATCGGCGGCCAGTCGTACACCACCGTGCTGGATGCGGCGGGTAACTGGAGCGTGGGCGTTCCGGCCAGCGTCATTTCCGGCCTCAGCGACGGCAGCGTGACCGTCACTGCGTCAGTCACCGACGCGGCGGGCAATACCGGCAGCGGCACGCATAATGTGACCGTCGATACCGGTCTGCCGTCGGTCAGCTTCAACGCCATCAGCGATGACAACGTCCTGAACGCCGTTGAAAAAGGCCAGGATCTGAGCGTCAGCGGCACCAGCGCCAACCTGGCGGAAGGCACCGTGGTCACCGTGACCCTGAACGGTAAAAACTACACGGCGACAACTGCGGCAGACGGCACCTGGAGCCTGACGGTTCCGGCTGCGGATCTGGCCGGTCTCGGTCAGGCCAGTTACACCCTGAACGCGACGGCCACCAACGGCGTTGGCAACAGCGTGAGCAGTTCTGCGAACCTGCTTGTCGACACCGCGCTGCCAACCGTTACCATCAACACCGTGGCGGGGGACAACGTCATCAACGCGGCGGAAGTGGCGGCAGGCCAGACACTGAGCGGCACCGTGGCGAATGCCGAAGCGGGCAACACCGTGACCGTGACTATCGGCGGCCACAGCTACACCGCAACGGTGCAGAATAATCTGTCCTGGTCCGTCAACGTGCCGTCTGACGTGCTGACCGCACTCGGCAACGGCAGCCTGAGCGTGACGGCGACCGTCACCAACGGCCACGGCAACACCGGCACCGGCGAACGCGAGATCGCTATCGACGCTAACCTGCCGGGCCTGCGCGTGAATACCGTGGCGGGTGACGACGTGGTCAACACCATCGAGCACGCGCAGAACCTGATTGTTTCAGGCTCCAGCGACGGGCTGGCGCCGGGCACGGCGCTGACGGTTACCGTCAACGGTAAAGATTACGCGGCAACGGTACTGGCAGACGGCACCTGGAGCGCGGCGATCCCGTCCGCCGACGTGAGCGCGTGGCCGGAAGGCACCGTGAAAATCAGCGTTACCGGTGACAGCGCGGCGGGTAATCCGATCACCATCAGCCACGACGTGACCGTGGATCTGACTACCGTTGCCATCAGCATCAATGCGCTTGCCACCGACGACGTGATTAACGCGGCGGAGAAGGGCGCGGATCTGGTGCTGTCCGGTGTGACCACCAACGTGGAAGCCGGGCAGACCGTGACCATCAGTCTGAACGGCAGGATCTACACCACCACCGTGGACGACAGCGGCAACTGGACTTACACCGTGCCGTCAGCGGATCTGGCTGGCCTGAAGGATGGCGACGCCAGCGTGCAGGTGAGCGTCACCAACGTGAACGGCAACAGCGCCTCGGCGGGCCGTGAGTACAGCGTGGATGCTACCGCGCCGTCCGTGACCATCAACACGATTGCCACCGACGATATCCTGAACGCCACGGAAGCTCAGTCAGACCTGGCAATCTCCGGCACCAGTACCGCCGAAGCAGGCCAGACGCTGACCGTATCGCTGAACGGCAAAGATTACACCACAACCGTCAGCGCGAACGGCAGCTGGACGCTGAACGTTCCGGCGGCGGATCTGGCAGGATTAACCGACGGCAGCGTGACGGTCACCGCCTCAGTCAGCGACAAGGCGGGTAACCCGGCGTCGGTTGACCACACCCTGACGGTGGACGTCACCGTACCTGCGGTGACCATCCACACCGTTGCAGGTGACGATGTGATTAACGTGGCTGAACACAATCAGGCGCAGATTATCAGCGGCTCCGCCACCGGCGCGGCGGCGGGCGACACCGTCACCGTCACCATCGGCGGCCAGTCGTACACCACCGTGCTGGATGCGGCGGGTAACTGGAGCGTGGGCGTTCCGGCGAATGTGATTTCAGGCCTCAGCGACGGCAGCGTGACCGTCACTGCGTCAGTCACCGACGCGGCGGGCAATACCGGCAGCGGCACGCATAATGTGACCGTCGATACCGGTCTGCCGTCGGTCAGCTTCAACGCCATCAGCGATGACAACGTCCTGAACGCCGTTGAAAAAGGCCAGGATCTGAGCGTCAGCGGCACCAGCGCCAACCTGGCGGAAGGCACCGTGGTCACCGTGACCCTGAACGGTAAAAACTACACGGCGACGACTGCGGCAGACGGCACCTGGAGCCTGACGGTTCCGGCTGCGGATCTGTCAGGCCTCGGTGAAGCCAGCTACACCCTGAGCGCGACGGCCACCAACGGCGTGGGCAACAGCATCAGCACTACGGCGAACCTGCTTGTCGATACCGCGCTGCCAACCGTCACCATCAACACCGTGGCGGGGGACAACGTCATCAACGCGGCGGAAGTGGCCGCAGGCCAGACCATTACCGGTAAGGTGGCGAACGCGGACATCGGTAACACCGTGACGGTGAACATCGGCGGCAACACCTATACCGCGACGGTGCAGAGCGATCTGACCTGGTCCGTTAACGTGCCGGAATCCGTCCTGACCGCGCTGGGCAATGGCGATTTAACGGTGTCAGCAACCGTCACTAATGACCATGGCAATACGGGAACGGGCGAGCGCGATATCACTATCGACGCCAGCCTGCCGGGCCTGCGCGTGGATACCGTCGCGGGCGACGATGTGATTAACAGCATCGAGCATGGACAGAACCTGATTGTCACCGGCTCCAGCGACGGACTGGCGGCAGGCACTACGCTCACCGTGACCGTCAATGGCAAAACCTATGCGGCCTCCGTGCTGGCAGACGGTACCTGGAGCGCGGCGATCCCGGCAGCAGACGTCGGGGCCCTGGCTGCGGGCACGGTTACCGTGACCGTTGCAGGCCAGAGCGCGGCGGGCAATCCGGTCTCTATCAGCCACGACGTCACCGTCGATCTGGCAGCCGTGGCGATCAGCATTGATGCCATCGCCACCGACGACGTGATTAACGCGGCGGAGAAAGGCGCGGATCTGGTGCTTTCCGGCAGCACCTCCAATGTGGAAGAGAACCAGACCGTGACCATCACCTTTGGCGGCAAGTCTTACACCGCCAAAGTCGATGCCGACGGCAACTGGACGGCCACCGTGCCTTCCTCGGATCTTGCGGGTCTGAAAGACGGCGACGCCAGCGTGCAGGTGAGCGTTACCAATGTGAACGGCAACAGCGCGTCTGCGGGCCGGGAGTACAGCGTCGATGCCACGGCGCCAACCGTGACCATTGACACGGTAGCCGGCGACAACGTGATCAACGGCAGCGAAGCGGCTGCGGGCGTGGCCATTTCCGGCACCACCACGGCTGAAGTCGGTCAGACGGTAACCGTTAACCTCGGTGGAAACAGCTATACCGCACAGGTTCAGCAGGGCGGCGTCTGGAGCATTAACGTGCCGGCCGCCGATCTGTCCACTCTGGCGGATAACGGCTACACCGTGCAGGTGAGCGTGAGTGACGCCGCGGGTAACCCGGGCAGCGCGGGCAAAGCGATTACGCTCGATACTACGCCGCCGACCGTCAGCTTTAACGTCGTGGCGGGCGATGACGTCATCAACAGCGTTGAGCACGGGCAGGCGCAGGTCATCAGCGGCACCGCAACCGGCGCCAGCGTCGGCGATAAGCTGGTCATCACGATAGGTTCGAACCAGTACACCACCACCGTTGACGCCAGTGGCAAATGGAGCGTGGGCGTTCCTGCCAGCGACATTTCTGCCCTGACCGACGGCACCGTGACCCTCAGCGCGACAATCACCGACAGCGCGGGCAACAGCAGCACCCAGACCCATGACGTGGTGGTAAATACCGCATCGGTCGCGCTGACCGTCAACACCCTCAGCGGTGATGACGTGATCAATGCGGCAGAAGCGGGGGCGTCGCTGGTCATCAACGGCTCCAGCGCGCAGTTTGCTAACGGCACGCAGGTCACTATCACCCTGAATGGTAAGAGCTATACGGCCACTATCCAGAGCGATGGCTCCTGGACAACCACCGTACCGGCCGCCGACGTGGGCACCCTTGCCGACGGCGCGAGCTACCAGGTTTCTGTTTCGGCGCAGGACAGCGCCGGGAACAGCGCCTCGGCGACGCACACCATCAGCGTGGACACCACCGCGCCGGTGATTAGCGTGAACACGTTGTCGGGCGACGATGTGCTGAATGCGGCGGAAGCCCAACAGCCGCTCACCGTACACGGCTCTTCCAGCGCGGAAGCAGGCCAGACGGTGACCGTCACGCTGGGCGGGAAAACCTACACTGCGCTTGTGGCAAACGACGGCACCTGGACGCTCGACGTCCCGGCCGCCGATCTTGCCAACCTGAGCGAAGGCGCGCTGACGGTCACCGCGTCGGTGAACGACAAGGCGGGTAATAACGGCCAGACGACGCATACCTTAACGGTCGATACCGTCGCGCCAGCCGTGACCATCAGCACCGTGGCCGATGACGATATCGTCAACAACGCCGAGCAGCTGGCGGGACAGACCATCAGCGGGACCACCACCGCGGAGCAGGGCCAGACGGTGACCGTCTCCTTCAACGGCCACAGCTATCAGGCGACCGTGGCGGCGAATGGCTCCTGGTCCGTCTTCGTGCCGGGACGCGACTTCCTCGGACTGAGCGACGGGGATTACACCATTACGGCTACGGTGAGCGATAAGGCAGGTAACCCGGGCAGCGCAACGCACGACGTGACGCTGAACGGCGACGTGCCGACCATCGCCATTAACACCTTTGCGCAGGATGATATCGTCAACGCCGCCGAGCACGGCACGCCGCTGGTTATCAGCGGCACCACCGATGCGCCAACGGGCCAGACGGTGACCATTACGCTTAACGGTAAAACCTACACGGCTACCGTTCAAAATGACGGCACCTGGAGCTATACGGTCGGCAGCGCAGACGTGACCGCGCTGGCGGACGGCGGTTCGTACGTGATTAACGCGCAGGTGAGCAACGCCATCGGCAACAGCGCCAGCGATAACCATACCGTTACCGTGGATCTCACCGCACCGTCGATGGGGATCAGCATTGATTCCCTGCAAAACGATACCGGCCTCAGCGCGAATGACTTCATCACCAACGACAGCCAGGTGGTGGTGAATGGTTCCCTGACCGCGCAGCTCGGCAATAACGAGAAAGCGCAGATCAGCCTTGACGGCGGTACTACCTGGATTGACCTGACCGTCACCGGCACCACCTGGCGCTACACCGATGGCCGTACCCTGACCGACGGTACGTACCAGTACCAGGTGCGCGTGATCGACAATGCAGGCAACGTTGGGGCAACGGACAGCCAGGACGTGGTAATCGATCTGACGAAGCCTGCGGCGGCGACTATTACCGTGGATTCCGTCTCGCAGGATACCGGCCTGTCCGACAGCGACTTTATTACCAGCGACAACCAGATCAGCCTGAAAGGGACGCTCGGCGCGGCCCTGGGCAGCGGTGACCACGCTCAGATCAGCCTCGACGGTGGCGCAACCTGGACTGACGTGAGCGTCAGCGGCCTGAGCTGGACCTACGTTGACGGCCGCACGCTGGCCGACGGAGACTACAACTATCAGCTGCGGGTGATTGACGACGCGGGGAATATCAGCGCCACTACCAGCCAGGTGGTGACCATTGATACCGTCGCGCCGGACGCCAGCAAAACGATCGCTATCGACAGCATCAGCGACGATACCGGCCTGAGCAGCAGCGACTTTATCACCAATGACACCTCCCTGACGCTGCACGGCTCGCTCGGCGCAACGCTGGCCGACGGCGAATATGCCCAGATCAGCATCGACGGCGGGGTCACCTGGCAGAACGTGATCGTCACTGGCAACAGCTGGTACTACGTGGACGGCCGCACGCTGGGTAACCAGACCTATGACTACTACGTTCGCGTAGTGGATGCGGCGGGCAACGTGGGTGCCAGCGCTCATCAGCAGGTGACGGTCGATACGGTCGCGCCGGATGCGGCGATTACGGTGACCGTGGATAACATCACCGTCGATACCGGCTTCGACAATAACGACTTCCTGACCAGTTCGACCTCGTACACGCTCAACGGGACGCTCGGGGCCGAACTCGGGGCGGGTGAGTATGTGCAGGTGAGCATGGATGGCGGCACCACCTGGGTTTACGCCACGGTAAGCGGCACCCGGTGGAGTTATAACGACACCCGCACCCTGGCCGACGGCGACTACCGCTATCAGGTGCGGGTTGTCGATCAGGCGGGCAACGTTGGGGCCACCACCACGCAGGACGTGACGGTGGATACCCAGGCGCCGCAGTACGGCATCACCATTGACAGCATCAGCGAAGATACCGGGCAGTCCGGGAGTGATTTCATCACCATGGACACCTCGCTGACGATCAACGGCTCGTTGGGCAGCGCGCTGGCCAGCGACGAGCGCGTACAGATCAGCCTCGACGGCGGTAATACCTGGATTGACACTACCGTCACTAACCAGCGCTGGAGCTATACGGATACCCGCGATCTGGCAGATGGGGATTACACCTACCAGGTGCAGATCATCGACCAGGCGGGCAACGTCGGCTCAACCTCTTCGCAGGTGGTAACGGTTGATACCACGCCGCCTGACACGGTGGGAACGGTGGTCAGCTATACCGACGGGGAAGGTGAACGTACAGGCACGTACGGCGCATCAGTCGCGACGGACGATACCTCGCCGCTGATCAACGGTACGCTTAACCGCGCTCCGGAAGATGGCGAAATCGTGCAGCTTTACCGGGACGGGATCTTGCTGGGTCAGGTCACGATGAACGGCAGCGCAAGCTGGTCCTATCAGGACAACGGCCTGCTCGACGGGAATCACACCTACATTCTGCGCGTCACCGACAAAGCCGGTAACTACACGGAATCGGATGGCTTTGTGCTGAACGTCGATACCAGCATCCCGACCACCACCGCGGCGATTACTGCCCAGACCACCTCGGATACCACGCCGATTGTCAGCGGTACGGTCTCCGCAGACCTGGTGAACGGTGAATATCTGGTGGTGACGGTGAACGGGAAAACCTACACCTCCCAGACCGGCGGTGCGGTGGTCGTCGACCCGGATCACAATACCTGGTATCTACAGATCCCGGACAGCGATGCCCTGAGTGTGGCGAGTTACGACGTAACCGCGCAGGTGAAGAGTAGCGCGGGCAACGGTAACACCACCGGTACGGCAACCGGTAGCCTGGTGATCGATACCACCTCGGTGAATACCGACTGGGCGACCACTGCGGGGAACAGCAACAACTCAACCATGACTCTCGGCATGAACAGCAGCGGGCTGTGGAATATCATCGCTAATGGACAGTCTTATTCCAGCAGCGATGATTCAACCTATGCCGGGAATACGTTAACTAACACCCGTAGCTACTATGTGGTGAGCCAGACGGCAGCTGACTTTGACCGTAACGGCACGCAGGATATCTTTGCGACGGAGAACACCTACGCGGGCTCTACGCAGGTGATGTGGACCTACGATGGCAGCAGCTACACCGCCAGCCAGCTGGCGATGGGAACCACCATCTGGTACGGCGGCGTAATTGCCTACGACAAAACCGGCGATGGCTATCTTGATCTGGCGTACGGCGATGCCGGTATGGACTCCCTGACCTACCTGGTGAATACCAACGGCGTTCTGTCGCCGGACGGCACCGGCGGGGAAGGTGGATTCTACGGCCAGTTCGATTCCGGGCGTGAAATCTCCGGCGTCGACCTGAACAACGACGGTACCGTGGACATCGTGCAGCACACCAACCGCAGCGGGGCGTACTCGCTCACCGTGATTAACAACAACGGGAACGGTACGCTTTCCATTGGCCAGAACCTGACCAACGTGTTTGTGGCCAACGCCTCGAATACCACCACGGCGGCCTCCATGACGTGGGCGGACTTTAACGGCGATGGCTACATGGATCTGTACCTCGGCAGCAGCTACAACAACAACGGCGGGGTGATTTACTACAACGACGGTACCGGGCAGCTTTCCACGACCAAAAGCGCGGTGGAAGCCTCTAACGCCACGGCGGGCTATCTGTCGGTGGCGGTAGACTGGAACGGTGACGGGCAGATGGACATCATCAAGCTCAGCACCTACGGCAGCTCACAGACGGCGACCCTGTTCACCAACAACGGCTACGGCTCAACCTGGACTTCAAGCCAGCTGGCTTCTGGGCTGGCCAACGTCACCGGTGTCGCCGCGGTGGACTACAACTGGGACGGTGCGCAGGATCTGCTGGTGTCTCAGCAGAACGGTAAGGTGGTGCTGGTGCAGAACAATGCGGAGATCGCTGACGGTACCGCGATGCATCTGCACATTGTCGATAGCGAAGGCATCAACGCGTACTACGGCAATACGGTCAATCTGTATAACGCTGCGGGCGTGCTGGTGGCCTCGCAGATCATCAACGCTCAGTCCGGCATTGGCTCGAACGATACCTCTGCGCTGGTGAGTTTCTACGGGCTGGATCCGAACGAAACCTACTCGGCGGAGATCGTGAAGATCACCAACGGCGTCTCGGATAACGTCACCTGGACCGGCCTGGACGCGGGCAACGGCAAAGAGGGTTATGTTCTCACCGCCGAAGCGGCCACCGGCGGCCACAGCGGAACCATCACCGGTACCGGGTATAACGACACCTTTATCGCAGAGGATGGGACCTATACCTATAACGGCTCCGGCGGCTGGAATACCCATTCCGACTACGACACCTGGAGCAATACCGGCGGCATGGACGTGGTGGATTATCGTAATGCCACCTCTGGGATAACCGTTGATTTGCGCCTCTCAACGGCGCAGGACACCGGATTCGGTACCACGCGGTTGTTGAATATTGAAGGGATTAACGGCTCCGACTATGACGACGTGATCACCGGCAACAGCGGTGATAACCAGTTCGAAGGCCGGGGCGGGAACGACACCTTCAACATCGGCAGCGGCGGTCACGATACGTTGCTCTATAAGCTGATCAACGCGTCTGACGCGACGGGCGGCAACGGTAGCGATGTGGTGAACGGCTTTACCGTCGGCACCTGGGAAGGGACGGCGGATACGGACCGTATCGATCTGCGCGACCTGCTTTCCGACAGCGGCTATACCGGCACCGGCTCGGCGAGCTACGTGAACGGCGTGGCGACGCTGGACAGCAGCGCGGGCAACATCGCCGACTACATCCGCGTTGTGCAAAACGGCAGCAACACCGAGATCCAGGTTGACCTGGACGGGACGGGCGGTCAGTTCACGCCCACCACGCTGGTGACGCTGAACGGCGTGCAGACGGATCTGGCGACGCTGTTGGCCAATCATCAACTGTTAATTGCGTAAAACAACGCCGCGGGGAGCGCTCCTCGCGGCCTTTTGCGTTTCTTTACACGAATAGCCATAACCCTATATTTCACAAGATTATTTTGCGGGCTCGTTTAGACAGTGTTCGATTTCTAATCATCCCGGAAAGGTATCATTTCAGTGCGAAATCATCGCCCTGAACAGGACGTAGCATTATGAAGACACATCCGCAGTACGAACCCTGGTTGCAGGGCATGCTCATCATCGCGAAATATTATCGGCTGGATTTTTCGGCGGAGCATGTTCGGGTCACGATTAACCATGAAAGCCAGTCTCCACGCCAGCTGGTGCTGGAGGAGATGGCGCGCCAGCTTGGGCTGGGGATGCGTTGGGTGGCGGCGGGAGCCGTAGCGCTCGATCCGTGGCGTTTACCGCTGCTGGCGGAGTTCACCGGCGGGCAAATTGCGGTCATCAACCGTATGGACAACGAAGGGAACGTCAGCGTGCAGTTTAGCGGCGACGGGGGCCTGGAGACGACGCTGACGCGCGACGAACTCGGTTCGCGGTTAAAGGGGCTGATGGTGCTGCGTCCCCTGGAGTCCACGCCGGATGCGCGCGTGGATGATTACATCAAACCCTATGAGAAAAACTGGTTCTGGCAGCTGGCGCTGAAAGACTGGCGTCGTTACAGCGACATAATGCTGGTGGCGCTGGTCGCCAACGTGCTGGCGCTCTCCGGCATGGTCTTTTCCATGCAGGTATATGACAGGGTGGTGCCGTCCCAGTCGGAGGCCACGCTGTGGGTGCTGTTTGGCGGTGTGATGATCGCCATCGTGTTTGAATTCATCATGCGCATGCTGCGGGTGCATATTTCGGACGTGGTAGGGAAACGCGCCGACCTGCGTATTTCCGAGCGCGTGTTTGCCCACGCCCTGAGGATTAAAAACGGCGCACGGTCGAAATCGACCGGGTCGTTTATCGCCCAGATCCGCGAGCTGGAGTCGGTGCGGGAGCTGATCACTTCCACCACCATTGCCGCTATCTCCGATCTGCCGTTCTTCCTGCTGTTCGTCTTCATTCTGTGGATGATTGGCGGCCCGCTGGTGCTGGTGGTGCTGCTGGCCGTACCGCTGCTGCTCATTCCCGGCCTGCTGGTGCAGCGCCCGCTGGGAAAACTCTCCAGCGAAGGGATGCGTGAATCGGCGATTCGTAACGCCACGCTGGTGGAAGCGGTGCAGGGGCTTGAGGACATCAAGCTAATGCGCGCCGAGCAGAGGTTCCAGAACCAGTGGAATAACACCAATGACGTTGCCGCGAGCGTCGGCATGAAGCAGCGCTGGCTGACGGGGCTGCTGCTGACCTGGACCCAGGAGGTGCAGTCTATCGTCTACGCCGTGGTGCTGCTGGTGGGGTGTTATCTGGTTATCAGCGGCGACATGACCACCGGTGCGCTGGTGGGGACCTCGATTCTGGCGTCCCGCACCATCGCGCCCCTGTCGCAGATTTCCGGCGTGCTCTCCCGCTGGCAGTCGGCAAAGGTGGCCCGCAAGGGACTGGATGACCTGATGCAGCGCCCGATTGACGATCCCCAGCACGGCAAAAAAGTGCATAAAGCCCATCTGCGCGGTGATTATCGGCTGGACGACGTCGGGTTTTATTACGATGAAGAAGAGAAGCTTACCGTGCTGAATATCAGCAAACTGCGCATTCGCGCAGGGGAGCGCGTGGCGGTGCTCGGGCGGAATGGTTCGGGGAAAAGCACCTTGCTGCATCTGCTGGCGGGAATGCAGGAGCCACAGCAGGGCAGCATTTTGCTGGACGATATTGCTCTCAATCATCTTGACCCGGCCGACGTGCGCCGCGACATGCAGTTGCTCAGCCAGCAGGCGCGGCTGTTCTTCGGCTCCGTACGCGACAACATCCTGATGGGTAATCCGCTGGCGACAGACGAGGAAATCCATCATGCGCTGGTCAACAGCGGCGCGCTGGAGTTTGTGCGCAAGCAGAAAATGGGGCTGAACACCATCATCAATGAGGGCGGAACGGGGCTTTCCGGCGGGCAACGTCAGGCGCTGCTGCTGGCGCGCGCGCTGATCACCTCGCCGAATATTCTGCTGCTGGATGAACCCACCGCCTGGCTGGATGAGGTCAGCGAGAAGCAGTTTATCCAGCATCTGCACCAGTGGCTCGGTAAGCGCCGGACGCTGGTGGTGGCGACGCATCGTCTGCCGATTCTGGACCTGGTTGACCGCATCATCGTCCTGGAAAACGGCAAAGTGGTGATGGATGGCCCTCGTGATGCCATTTTACGCCAGCACGGAATGGCCCCGCAGCAGGCGCCGCAGCGCACGGTTAAACTGAAAACGGAGGGCGTGGCATGAATGATTTCTCCCGCTTTAACAGCCGGCTGAAGGAGCCCCGCCTGCCGCGTTCGTCGCTGGTGGCATGGTCGCTGTTTGCCCTGCTGGTGGTCTTTATTACCTGGGCCAGCCTGTTCCAGCTGGATGAGGTCACGACGGGCAGCGGCAAGGTGATCCCGTCCTCCCACGAGCAGGTGATCCAGTCCCTGGAAGGGGGGATTATCCACAGTCTGATGGTGCGCGAAGGCGATATCGTCGAGCGTGGTCAACAGCTTGCCCAACTGGACCGGACGAAAACCGAGTCCAGCGTGCTGGAGAGCGAGTCTCGATTAAACGCTGCGATGGCGACGGCCGCGCGTCTGAATGCTGAGGTGAACGACACCGCGCTGACATTCCCGGCAGAGCTGGATGACGACGTTGAGTTGGTCAAACAGGAAACGGCGCTTTATCAGTCACGTCGCGAAAGCCTGGAAAAAGGGCTGGCGGGTTTACGCCAGGGAGCGGATCTCGTGCAGCGTGAACTGGCATTAACGCGCCCGCTGGTGACGCAGGGGGCAGCCAGTAAGGTCGAAGTCTTACGCCTTGAACGTCAAAAAAATGAGCTGGAGAGCAAAATCACCGAGATGAAAAACCAGTACTACGTTCGCGCCCGCGAAGAACTGGCGAAAGCGAACGCAGAAATGGAAGCGCAGCGTTCGGTCATGAAAGGGCGCGAAGATTCACTCACCCGCTTAACGTTTAATGCACCGGTGCGTGGCATCGTGAAGGACATTGACGTGACGACGGTGGGCGGGGTGATCCCGCCGAACGGCAAACTGATGAGCCTGGTACCGCTTGATGACCAGATGGTGATAGAAGCGAAAATCTCGCCGCGCGATGTCGCGTTTATCCATCCCGGGCAAAAAGCGCTGGTGAAAATCACCGCCTATGACTACTCGATCTACGGCGGGCTGGAAGGGGAGGTGACGATGATTTCCCCGGATACCCTTCAGGACGAGGTGAAACGGGATGTTTATTATTATCGCGTTTATATTCGTACTGACAGTAACCATCTGACCAACAGGCAGGGCAAGGAATTCCCGGTGTTCCCGGGCATGATAGCCACGGTTGATATCAAAACCGGCAGTAAATCCGTCATTGATTATCTGCTGAAACCATTGAATAAGGCAAAAGAGGCGCTGCGCGAGCGATAAAAAAGGCGTTCAGCAAACCGAACGCCCGTCAGATCAGAGTGTAGGCGTCATGTTGACAGCATGGCGTCGTTCTTTTGGTACCACGTTGATGTAATGTGTGACATACGCAAAATATAATCCGGCATAATTTTCGACCAGCTCGATAAAGGCCGGGTAAATTGACATCCGGCCATCGCCGCGATCTTTAAGATAACCTGCCTCCTGCGCCGATTTGATAATCCGTTTAACATGAATACGCGAAACGAAAAATTCTTTTGCCAGCGTGCTGGCTGAATACGCTATTATGGCACCATGTGCTGTTTTGTTTTTGATGGCCTGCAAATAGAGATAGAGCATAATCATTCGGCCACCATCCTTATCAATAAATAAACCCACCTCCGGAAGCACTTTCCTGAATGTTAATCCGCGGAAAAGGTACTCTGCGGCGCGCCGGAAAAAATTGTGCCTCAGAATATCATTGTCCAGAAGGTTAGCATTTATATTGAATGTCGGAAAAAGAATGCTAACAGGCGTAAACGCCCCGGACATATAGCGTTTCAGCTCATCCAGTCCTTTTTCCGTTGGCGCGATTTTTGTTTTTCGGCGATCTTCGGTACAGCGCCAGGTCTTAATTCGCCCGGTGGTCTTAAGTATGGTGATGATCGCGATAACACTGTTAGGACTGGCGATATTATAGCGGGTACACAGTGCCTTTATCTCTGAAACTGACTCAGCCTGATTACCAAAAACAAAACAACACATTGACAGTATTATGTTGAAGCGTGATTCCTGAAGCATCGTTTTGTAGAACAAGGGTTGTTTTTTATAAATGGCATCATTAATTCTGTAGTGCTCTGTTATAGCTTCACCAAATCGCGGGTTGTTTTTAATAACATCCCTTCGATGTAGCAAAGCCCTGGATGAAATGTGATTATCCATAGCATTTTCTCTTTTTGTCTGGGCCGATAAGATGAAGTGTCTGGTCTTCTTTTTCGGAATTTTCATTATACCTTGTGAAGTGCATATTTACTGTCGTTATATGAAAAGAAAGTAATATTTATGCTGCATATGGATGAGTGGGTTGATTAACGCAAAGATGTTCCCGTGCATAACATTGATAACGGTTTATTAACCAAATGGGGTGCGGTAAAATTATTCAATGCGACAAAGAATATTGGCTTTAATCACATTTGGGAATGATATTTACATTCTCAGGAGCAGGTTATGTCTCAAAACTTACCTTTTATGCAAGGTACTTGCTACAAGCAACGATTCGTTATTTCAGCCTGCGGTTTCACCTTCGAGGGGTATAGCCTGCTTCTGAAGTCTCGTGGCGTAAACGCCACGCGGCTCCATTTTGAAGAGGATGAAGTTTGCTCAGGTGATGTGCAAAAAATGATGCAAAATCAACAGCCTGAAGTTTCTGTTTTTCCTGGTCGCGACGTCGCTGCCTTTCTTGAAAGCCTGAAACGGTTGGTCTCGGTTCTGAATGCACTGCCGGTTATTTGTAGCGTGACCCTGTATGGTGCAATACCAGAGAGATGGCTTTATGCCACGCTGAAAAGTCTCGTTAATAATACCAAATCGTTGTCGAGGATCAGGGTGGCGAATATTTCAGAGGTAATGAATTGTGTAGAGAGTATTTCTGATGTGCATGCCGATTCGTCACGTTTATTGCGTGAAGGACCTGAGAAGGAAGGTAAGGAAAGCCTGCATGGTTTAACAAAACGTGAGTTAACCGTATTGCTGAATTTTTATCGGGGTATTTCGATAAAAGAGCAGTCAGCGAGGTTAGGTTTGTCAGATAAAACCATCTATACTCATCGTAAAGTGGGGTTGGGTAAATTATATCTTATCAGAGTGTGGTTTAGCGATGCACGTGTCTTAAGGGATGAGGTCTGTGCAGTAAAGAACAAAACGCAGGGGTTTTCGGAAGCAGAAATAAATATATTGCAGGCGTTACATAAGCGGGAAATCTTTGCGGCTTATCAAATTATTACCGATGGCGATAAAAAAGGAGTGGGCTTTGAAATTCTGCTGCGCTGGCATAAAAACGGTCAGGTCCTGAAACCAGGCCAATTTCTGGATGGGATAAAAAATGGCGAAATTTGGCTCAAGCTGACGGCGTTAGTCATTCACGCGGCCGTATCAGGTATCAACAGATACAATGGAAAATATTATTTTTCGGTTAATATTCCTCCTCAACTGGCTGCCGGGAACGCGCTGCCGGGAATGGCGAAAAAAGCCGTTGAAATGTTACTGAAACCGCAGTGGGCCGGGAAACTTGTCTTCGAATTAGCTGAAACCATTGATGTAACAAAGGATCCAAATATTCCTGTCACTCTCCAGCGTTTACGCGCCGAGGGATGCCGGCTGTTTCTGGATGATTGCTTTTCCAGAAATTACGCTATGTTACCCATCCGACAGATTAATGTTGATGGACTGAAGCTTGACCGTGATATAGTTGAGCACTTTGTTGCTAACGACAATGACAATAGCATTATTAAAGCGATACAGATATACAGCGACATGACGGGAAGGGAATGCGTTGCGGAAGGCGTCGATAGCGAAGAAAAATTTGAAAAACTTGTCGCATTAGGGGTTAAGCGCTTCCAGGGATATTATCTTTCCCGGGCGGTTAAAGAAGATGAGCTGGATCGAATGGTACGGCTATTTAGTTAATGGCTTCACTATACTGGTGGTACGACAGACTTAACTCTTCGACCACCAGCAAAAACAGTCACTCACCAGGGCAATAATCTGTTATCAGATATCATCGCGCGTAAAACCGACAACAATTTCAAGCGTGTTTCGAATGACATCGCAGGCTTCGGGCTCCTCGGTAATTTCGAGGGCGTGAATCAGTTGCAGGATAATCTCTTTATTTGAGAGATTGTCACCGGTCAGCATAATACAGCGTATTGCCGAGCCCAACACTTCAACCTCACCACTGAGATGCTTTCCAGCATTAAGAAAATGTTCCGCCAGTTCTTTATCGTGCAGGGCTTCAAAATTATACGTCTGCTGCATAATCGATTTACTCATGGTGGTCACCGTTTCGGTTAAAATTAGTGTTTCTTGTCTGGGGTCAGAAGCGTGTTGTGAGTAAAGAGAGAGCGCATGCGCCCAATTTCATAATCGCCCATCACTCTTCCCCGGTCGTGCGAGACGCCGGTTACACGCTGGCGCACTTCATCTTCAGCGGCAATCAATGCATTTTTACGTTCATCATTTGATTCAACGTTAGCCATCGCCCGCAGGCGATTAGCAAGAGACACAAAGGTAATAGGTCCGTTCTCTTTCAGTATGGATAATACGGCCTCACCGATAAGGTCATCCTTAAGTCGTTCAAATTTAGTTCTATGCATAGCTTCAATCTCACTCTGCTACACGCAGCAGGCTGTAGCATGGGGTTAGTCATCGCATTCAGGAGCTCTATTCTCACTCAGCATGACTAACTT
This sequence comes from Enterobacter cloacae complex sp. ECL72, assembly GCF_019056635.1. Classification (NCBI taxonomy): domain Bacteria; kingdom Pseudomonadati; phylum Pseudomonadota; class Gammaproteobacteria; order Enterobacterales; family Enterobacteriaceae; genus Enterobacter; species Enterobacter cloacae complex sp. ECL72. The sequence continues at coordinate 1,767,151 of NZ_CP077659.1, forward strand.
AGTAAGTTAAAAAAACAGTGTTCAGGTTAACGCTCGAAGAAGAGGGCTATCAGACCGTTATAGTGCGCTTTCTCAACGTCAGACGTTGACTCTTCAATTCTGCGCAACAGCTTTGTACAGATTGTCATTCTGCTCAGTTGTACATTTTCTTTGATGATCTCACTGACGATGGCACCAAGGGTTTCCTGCTGTGTAGGGACGTTATCCTTGTTAAAATACAAGGTGATAGCGCTTTCTGCTGTAGAGGGAGCATGGTTGCGACGCATAATTTTCCACCGTTAACAAACAATTTTGTAACATCAGTGGCATTGAATTTATACTATTCGATCAAATCTGTACATTAAAATTGTACAACTTTTCACATGGATCGTGTTTTTGTCAGGAAAACTATCAACAATAGGGGGGGAAAGAGCAGGAAAGAGGGGAAAAGGAAAGGCCCCGAAGGGCCTGAAATTATTTACGTCCCAGCAGAAGTCCCAGAACGATACCTACCGCACCCGCAGCGATTAAGCCCGTTAAGGGATTGTTTCTGACGGCTTCAGTGACATCCGAGACGGCATCACTGGCCTGGGCAGCATATTTTTTCGCTGCACCTTTCACCTGGTGTTTAGGGGAATCAACGAATTCACCAAACTGCTGCTGCGCAGAGCCGGATAATTCATCAAGTTTGTTTTTGGCTTTATCGCCAGCGTACTGTGCATTTTTATCAGTGTCGAAATCAGACATTCCAGCCTCCTTTTGTTGGTAGTCTAAGAATAGACGCTGATTGCAGCAGTGAGCGAGAATTCGCTGAATTCGACGGCAGATTGCCCCTTTTTAGGACATGTCTTTCTTACATGACCACCATAACGTCCAAAAAATGTCGTTGATAAATATTTCCCTCGCCATCTTTCTCTACGCAGCGCGAAGAGACTGTTTCTGCCGTGCGTGAGTGTGAAAGGTAACGTAATAGCCAAGGGATGCGGCCAGGCACAGCATATAGCCGAATGATTCCGAACCTTCCTCCACGGCGTTTTTCACGACACGCATATAGCCATGCTCCAGGATGTCGTGCCACAGCACCTGCATTCCAAAGAGGCGGGAGAAGACCAGTACAGCCAGCAGGCCGCTCAACAGAATGCCGTACCAGGGGGATTGGGTATATTTTGCCAGCTGTTCCAGGGTAGCGCGAAAATGCATAACGGGGCGAATTAACGCCAGCAGAGCGGTAATCAGCGCGAACCACACCCAACTCCCATGAGAAATGAGATCAAAAAGCGCGTCCAGTTCACGAATTAGCATTGTCAGGAAAAATCCGCCCACCAGAATATTACAGTAACGCATGGATTCGTCCATTTTCGCCAGACGAAAATGGAGAAAGACAATAGTCGCTAATACCGTTTCCTGCATAATTTCGGTCAGTGATAATTCCGGAATATCATGGCCGACAAACCGCATATCAACCCAAAGACACAGTACAATAAGTGCGCAAGCGGCTGCTGCGCCAACGAAGAATAAAAAGCTCTTTAGTACAATCATTAACACCACCATTTTGTTTGTAGCGAGTATGTTAGGTGACGAGAATGTTATTTCTGTTCACATTGTGCCATATAAGTGCGGATTTTTAACATTTTGAGCTAAATAGGGTTGATCACGACGAGACGAAAGTGTAAATATCGTCAGCCTCGTCTGTGCTGTTTAGGCGGGCGCTGTCATTACGGAGGGTGCCTTCAGGCAACGGGATGTTAGGGTATTGAGGGACCAGCGAGAGGTGGAAAACACAGCTGCGGAACTATCTTGTCGATATTTTCTTAAGAACGAACTCTGATAGAGAAAGCGTTCAGTTCCACAAAAAATGCTGTTTCTCCACCCTGGCAATTATTTTTCTTCTGTGTACTCACCTTTTGATTTCAGTTTATCTCTAACAAGGTTGGCGCAACTGGTTGCATTCTGTAAACTCTGATCGTTTACAATAGAGGACCGAGATTTTAAAACTTCGTTGTAAGCATCTTTAACTTTCGGACTGACTGTTGCAGCATAACTATCTGGCGGGAAGTCACCCAAAGGTTCTTTGTCACCGCTTAAGGCCTTAGCGCAAGCATTATTAATTTGGTCATCAATGCTTAATTGATTTGCGTTAGCAGATAACGAAAAAGCTACAACCAAAGAGGCGAGAACAATTCTTTTCATACTTAGTCATTCCTTAATGATGAAGCGTTGTGATCCGAATTCAATTTGTAAAACCCAATTGTGATAGTAATATTTATCAAAGTGTATAGAAATTCTATTAGATAAACCGGATCCGAACCAGTTTCAGCAATGTTTTCTGTCCGAACATGCTGTATCCGACTTATTTTGTTTACTACAGGCTAAATGTTATCAAAGATAAATATATCCAACATGTATTAGTCTATTCTTTTTCGTATTCTTATGACACCTACATTCTTTAGTGGGGGGTAGTGTGCTTGCACAAGTCTTTAAAAGTAGGATTTTTAAGGGAGAATGACGTTGTATGACTTCATCTGTACCACACTTGCATTACACTTAATAACAAGAACAACCAACACGTTAATTTTAAAGGGACAGTGCATGTCTGCCATGGATTTATCCAATCTACTTTTCGCTCATGACGCACCTGATTGCCCACTTCTGGTATATCAACGAGTCACCAATATTAACTCCAGACGCTGATTTTTCACATTACCTACGGCTCTACTTAAAACCCACACTAAACTTCATGTTTACATAAAATCGTATTAACAGATACAATACCCCCCTATAGTATCAGGAGGGCGTATGCCGCATTCACCCGAAGATAAAAAACGTATTCTGACCCGCGTCCGCCGCATTCGGGGCCAGGTTGATGCCCTTGAACGCGCCCTGGAATCGGGCGATCCCTGTCTCGCCATTTTGCAGCAAATTGCCGCCGTGCGCGGCGCTGCCAATGGTCTGATGGGGGAAATGGTCGAAATTCACCTCAAAGATGAGCTGGTGACGGGGGAGACCACCCCGGATCAGCGGGCAGTGCGGATGGCGGAAGTCGGCCATTTACTGCGCTCTTATCTAAAATAAACCCACACACCTCACAACAAGGGAAAGACATCATGAAATCTCGCGCAGCTGTCGCGTTCGGCCCAGGCCAGCCGCTGAAAATCGTTGAAATTGATGTTGCTCCGCCGAAGAAAGGCGAAGTGCTGATCAAAATTACCCACACCGGCGTTTGCCATACCGATGCGTTTACCCTGTCTGGTGACGATCCGGAAGGCGTATTCCCGGCGGTGCTCGGCCACGAAGGGGGCGGTGTGGTGGTGGAAGTGGGTGAAGGCGTCACCAGCCTGAAGCCCGGCGACCATGTGATCCCGCTCTACACCGCAGAGTGCGGCGAGTGTAAGTTCTGCAAATCCGGCAAAACTAACCTCTGCCAGGCCGTGCGCGCCACGCAGGGCAAAGGACTTATGCCGGACGGCACCACCCGTTTCTCCTATAACGGCGAGCCCATTTATCACTACATGGGTACCAGCACCTTCAGCGAATACACGGTGTGCGCCGAGATCTCACTGGCGAAAGTGAATCCGCAGGCCCCGCTGGATAAAGTCTGTCTGCTCGGCTGCGGTGTCACCACCGGTATCGGCGCGGTGCATAACACGGCGAAAGTGAAAGAGGGGGACACCGTGGCGGTGTTCGGCCTGGGCGGGATCGGTCTGGCGGTTATCCAGGGCGCGGTACAGGCGAAAGCTGGGCGTATCATTGCTGTGGATACCAACCCGGAGAAATTTAAGCTCGCAGGTGAGATGGGGGCGACCGACTTTATCAACCCGAAAGACTACGACAAACCGGTTCAGGACGTGATCGTTGAGCTGACCGACGGCGGCGTGGACTTTAGCTTCGAATGTATCGGCAACGTCAACGTAATGCGCTCAGCGCTGGAGTGCTGCCACAAAGGCTGGGGCGAGAGCATCATTATCGGTGTGGCCGGCGCGGGTCAGGAGATCAAAACCCGTCCCTTCCAGCTGGTGACAGGGCGCGTATGGCGCGGGTCAGCATTTGGCGGCGTGAAAGGCCGTACTCAGCTGCCGGGCATGGTTGAAGATGCGATGGTCGGTAAAATTCAGCTTGATCCGTTCATTACGCACCGCCTGCCGCTGGAGCAGATCAACGAAGCCTTCGATCTGATGCACGAAGGAAAATCCATTCGCACTGTTATCCATTTCGGCGACAACTGATTATTCTGCCAGCGGTTTTTTCCGCTGGCATTTCTTCCCTGATCTTCTCTAAAGTGTGACCTGTCCGGCGCTTTTAGACGTAATTTAATTCCCTGGCGTGCCGATGACTCTTTTACAGGCGTGTTATTACGCATCTTACCTATAAGAGAGTCGACGGTCATGGACAACACAACATCGATGCAGGCGCAGCCTAAGCTGAGTTTCTTGCATCACATCCGGCTGGTTCCGCTGTTTTCCTCCATTCTCGGTGGCATTATTCTCCTGTTTGCATTGAGCTCGGGTCTGGCAGGCTATTTCCTGCTCCAGGCCGATAACGATCAGCAGGATGTCACGGCAGAAATCCAGGTGCGCACCGGTCTGTCAAACAGTTCCAACCATTTACGTACCGCCCGTATCAACATGATCCACGCGGGGGCGGCGAGCCGTATCGCGGAGATGGAAGCGATGAAACAAAACATCGCTGAGGCTGAGACCCGCATCAGGCAGTCGCAGGATGGATTTGCCGCCTATATGAAGCGCACCGTTCGCACCCCGGCTGATGAAGCGCTGGATGGCGATCTGAAAGCCCGCTATGACGCCTACATCGCCGGTATGCAGCCGATGCTGAAATATGCCAAAAATGGCATGTTTGAAGCCATTATTAACCACGAAAATGAGACCGCGCGTCCGCTGGACGATGCCTATAACGCGGTGCTGCTGAAGGCGATAAAAATCCGCACCGAACGCGCCAACGCGCTGACGGCACAGGCTCACACCCGCACCCGGCTGGGGCTGATGTTTATGTTCGGCGCGTTTGGCCTGGCGCTGGCGCTGGCGGTGATCACCTTTGTGGTGCTGCGCCGTACGGTGATAAACCCGCTCCAGCGAGCCGCTACGCGTATCGAAAATATCGCAAAAGGCGATTTGACCATGCCGGACGAACCGACCGGACGCAGCGAAATTGGCCGCCTGACGCGCGATCTGCAAACGATGCAGCACGCGCTGGTGACAACCGTGGGCACCGTGCGGCAAGGGGCGGAGGAGATCTATCGTGGAACCAGCGAGATCTCCGCGGGTAACACCGATCTCTCTTCCCGTACCGAGCAGCAGGCGGCGGCGATTGAACAGACGGCGGCCAGCATGGAGCAGCTCACCGCGACGGTGAAACAGAACGCCGATAACGCGCATCATGCGAGTAAACTGGCAGAAGATGCCTCCGGTAAGGCCAGCCGCGGGGGGCAGATGGTCTCCGGCGTGGTGAAAACCATGGGTAATATTTCCACCAGCTCGAAGAAGATCTCTGAAATTACCGCCGTGATTAACAGTATCGCGTTCCAGACCAATATTCTGGCGCTCAACGCGGCGGTCGAGGCGGCGCGTGCGGGTGAACAGGGACGCGGCTTTGCGGTCGTGGCGAGTGAAGTCCGCACCCTGGCAAGCCGCAGCGCGAATGCGGCGAAAGAGATTGAAAGCCTGATTAATGAATCTGTGTCGCTTATCGATCAGGGTTCCGGGGAAGTGGTTGCGGCGGGCAATACCATGAATGAGATCGTCGAGGCGGTTAAACGCGTCACCGATATTATGCTGGAGATTGCAGCGGCGTCCGATGAGCAGAGCCGCGGCATTGTTCAGGTGAGCCAGGCGATTTCCGAGATGGACAAGGTGACGCAGCAGAATGCCTCGCTGGTGGAAGAAGCTTCTGCGGCGGCGGCCTCGCTGGAAGAGCAGGGCGCACGTCTGACGGAGGCTGTTGGCGCGTTTCGTCTCATCGGGGCAGGGGCTGGACGGACTACAGCCCCTGCAACCGCAGCGAAATCCGCGCCTTTAACCCCGGCGGCGGCCGTCTCAGGTGATAACTGGGAAACGTTCTGAGTAAGACAGACCCGCCTTCGCGGCGGGTTCTGCATTTAGGGTCAGAGAGGCATTGATTTACGAATGGCGCTTAACAGCGTTTGCGCGCCTTCAGAGAGCGGGGCATCTACCCGCGTCAGGATCCCAATCGGTTCTCCCGCGCCGGGCGATGTTACCGGCAGCGCCGTAAGCACGCCGCGTCGCAGATCGTCCTTCACCGCGCCGGACGGCACAAACCACACGTAGTCGTAATCCACCGTAAGCTGGCGCGACAGCGACGCCGAAAGCGTTTCAATACACCCGGAAGGCAGCGTGCAGCCCTGCATTTGCAGCAACGCCTCCGCATTCTGACGCGGAACGGTTCCTTTTGGTGAGACTACCACCGGCCACTCCATCACGCGGCTCAGGGTCACGGTGTCCTGCAACAGGGGATGATTCGGACGCACGACCAGCTTCAGCGATTCCAGGAACAGCAGCTCGTAATTCAGGCCGCTCATCAGTTCCGGATCGGACATCCGCCCAATGCCCAGATCCAGCTCGCCTGACTTCAGGCCCGCCAGCAGCATGGTATTATTCATGGTCGCGACCTGAAGCGTGGCGTGCTTTTGCTGACGGTGGAACTGGCCGATCGCCGCAGGCAGTATACCCAGCGCCGCCGTTGGCAGCGCGCCCACGCGCACGATGTCGCTGGCCGACTCCTCTTTGCGGTTGAGCGCCTGACCGGCGGTATTGAGGGCATCGAGAACTTTAACGGCATGCGTCAGGAACTGTTCACCCACGAGAGTAAGCTGAGCGCCCAGACGGCCGCGATCGAACAGGCGGGTTCCGGTAAGCTGTTCCAGTTCGTTCAGCGTTTTGGATAGTGCAGGCTGACTGAGGTTAAGGGTTTCAGCCGCTCGCCCCAGCGTTCCCTGTTGAGCGACGGCCACAAAAGTATGCAAATGGCGCAAGCGTATGCGCTGACTGAACAGACCATTTTTTTCCATAGGCGATGTTAAAAACAGAGCGACGCGGGTGACAAGTTAAGATGTTTGAATTTGATAACCTGATAGCAAAATATTTTTAACATTTGATCTATTTGAGTTACAACCGTTTTTCGAAAATGCCCACGCTTTGACCACTGGTCTGCCTGGATCACAATTCGTAAATTCTTCCCAACGAAAGGAACGGGCTTCTCTACACTCCAGGTAGTATTCACTGGAGGCATGACATCATGGCGAACACCATCACGGCTGATGATATTCGGGAACACTTTTCGCAGGCTATGTCGGCGATGTACCAGCAGGAAGTTCCGCAGTACGGCACCTTGCTGGAACTGGTGGCGGACGTTAACCTGGTGGTTCTGGAAAATAACCCACTTTTACATGAACAACTGGCAAACGCAGACGAACTGGCGCGCCTGAATGTTGAACGTCACGGTGCGATCCGCGTTGGCACCGCGCAGGAGCTTTCCACCCTGCGCCGGATCTTCGCCATTATGGGCATGTATCCGGTCAGCTATTACGATCTCTCCCAGGCGGGCGTGCCCGTCCACTCGACGGCGTTTCGTCCGACAGACGATGCAGCGCTCTGCCGTAATCCGTTTCGCATTTTTACCTCGTTGCTGCGCCTGGAGCTGATTGAAAACGTTGCGCTGCGCGAAAGGGCGGCGGAGATCCTCTCCCGGCGCAACATCTTTACGCCGCGCTGCCTGGAACTGATCGACCTGCATGATGCGCAGGGACACTTTACTGAGGCACAGGCGCGCGAATTTGTGCAGGAAGCCCTGGAAACCTTCCGCTGGCATCGCCATGCGACGGTCGATCAGGAAACCTATCTGGCGCTGAGCAACGAACATCGCCTGATTGCCGACGTGGTCTGTTTCCCGGGGTGTCATATAAACCATCTCACGCCGCGCACGCTGGATATCGACCGGGTGCAGGAGCTAATGCCGAAGTACGGCATTGAGCCGAAAATTCTGATTGAAGGCCCGCCGCGCCGCGAGGTGCCGATCCTCCTGCGCCAGACCAGCTTTAAGGCGCTGGAGGAGCCGGTGCTTTTCGCGGGAGAACACAAGGGCACCCATACCGCGCGTTTCGGTGAGATTGAGCAGCGCGGCGTGGCCCTTACGCCGAAAGGGCGCGAGCTGTACGACAGTCTGTTAAATCAGGCCGGGACCGGCAAAGACAACCTGACCCACCAGCTTCACCTGCGCGAGATCTTCAGCGCCTTCCCGGACAGCGAAATGTTCCTGCGCCGTCAGCGGCTGGCTTATTTCCGCTACCGTCTGACCCCGACAGGTGAGGCGCATCGCCACGCATTTCGTCCCGGCGACGATCCGCAGCCGCTGATCGAACGGGGCTGGGTTGTGGCACAGCCCATCACCTACGAGGATTTTCTGCCCGTCAGTGCGGCGGGGATCTTCCAGTCGAATCTTGGCAATGAAACGCAGGCGCGCAGCCACGGCAATGCCAGCCGCAATGCCTTCGAAGCCGCGCTCGGCTGTGCGGTGTACGACGAGTTTTCGCTTTACGAGGAGGCGGAAGCGCGCAGCAAACAGCGTTGCGGTTTGCTCTGAAACCGTTACTCTGCAAGGGTGTGATGGAAAAAGAAGGTTGGTATGGAAAATCCCTCCGCCCCTGTGGTTGAAACGCGCCAGGGCGCACTGATTGGTTTTACTGAAGGCGATACTCACGTGTGGTGCGGCATTCCCTATGCGGCACCGCCCGTAGGCCAGTGGCGGTGGCGCTCCCCGCGTCCTCCCGCGCGCTGGGATGGCGTACGTCCGGCGACGGCGTTCTCCGCCTCCAGCTGGCAGAGCAGCGAAAGCTGTCAGGAGCTGGGTGGCGGCGATCCCGGCCAGTTCTCTGAAGACTGCCTGTACCTTAACGTCTGGTCGCCAGTCGCACGCGCCGATCCGCTTCCGGTGATGGTCTGGCTGCACGGCGGAGGATTTACCCTCGGCGCTGGCGGGCTGCCTCCGTATAACGGCAGGGCGCTGGCGAAGCGCGGCACGGTGGTGGTGACGATCAATTACCGTCTCGGACACCTCGGCTTTTTTGCCCATCCGGCGCTGGAGGGGGAAGAAGAGCGCGTGGTGCATAACTTTGCGCTGCTCGATCAGATCCAGGCCCTGGAATGGGTGCGCGATAACATCGCCGCGTTCGGCGGCGATCCTGAGAACATCACCGTATTTGGCGAGTCGGCCGGCGCGCGCAGCGTGCTGTCGCTGATGGCCTCCCCGCTTGCGCGAGGACTGTTCCATAAAGCCATTGTGCAAAGCGGGTACACGCTGCCGGACACGCCACGCGAGCAGGCCATGCATAAAGGCGAAGCGATTGCCGCCCATTTCGGCCTGCAAAATGCCACCGCGGAACAGCTTCGCGCGATCCCGCCTGAGGCGTTCTGGCCGCTGACCTCGCCGCTGAATATCGCCCCTGCGCCCATCGTGGGGGATTGCGTTTTGCCTGAGGCCATGCTCGACGTTTTCTTCGCGGCCCGCCAGCATCCTGTACCGGTGATGATTGGGTCAAACAGCGACGAAGCCAGCGTGATGTCGGTGTTCGGGGTCGATCTGGCCGGGCAGATCCAGAAGCTTCGCCGCGAGCGGCGCTTTGGCCTGGGGCTGATTAAGCTGCTTTATCCTGGCGTGAAGGGCGATGAGGAACTTGGCAGGCAGGTATGCCGCGACATGGCCTTCACCACTATGGGATACGTGGTGATGCAGGCGCAGCAGCGGGCGGGCGGCCTGTGCTGGCGATACTGGTTTGATTATGTGGCCGAAGCGGAGCACGCGACGTACATCAACGGCGCCTGGCACGGCAACGAAGTGCCCTACGTGTTCGATACCCTTGGACAGGTGGAACCCTCGCGGCAGTATGTAAATGAACGCGATCTGGCCTTCGCCGCTCAGGTGGCGGACTACTGGGTGAGCTTCGCCCGGGATGCGGGGGCACGCGATAGTCTGGCAGGGCCCACGCGCTGGCCCGCCTGCCGGAAAGGGCGGGACGTGCTGTTACGTATCGGTGTGAATAAACATGCAGGTTTTCGGCTTGAAAACCGCTTCATGCGTGCCCGTATGAGCCTCTTCAAACGGGTGATGAAACACCACGTCAGCCTCGACTGAGCAGACAGGCGCGAAACGCATCCAGCCCGTTTTCCGGGCCGGGTGCGTCGCGTAATACCAGCCGGTAGCTCGCCCCCGTCTTTATGCTTGTGTCAAAAGGCCGCATCAGCCGTCCGGCGCGCACGTCCTCCTCCACCAGCGTTTCATCCGCGATGGCGATGCCCAGCCCCTGAATGGCGGCGGTAATGGCCAGATCCATGGTTTCGAAGTGTTGATTTTTGAGCATAGCTGGCGGCGGACCCGGCTGTTTCGCCAGCCACAGCGTCCAGTCCGTTTTGTCCCGCGTGGGGTGAAGGAAGGTGAGAGTTTCCAGCGCAGAACCGGCCCGTACCGGGCTCATCACCGGGGTTAAGGCCTCTTCGAACAGCAGATCGCCGGCGCTCATGTGTGTCCCAAACACAATCGCCGCGTCACAGGATTCGGTTTTGAAATTGACGTTATGATCGGTGGTGGTGGTCAGCGCAATCTGGAGTTCCGGCTGTTCGCGCTCCACCTGTAGCAGCCGCGGCACCAGCCAGCGCATCGCGCAGGTAGGCGCTTTCAGACGAATAACGGTCTGGTGCGTTCGCGCCTGTTCAGCAACGTTCAGCAGGTGCTCAAACGCAGATTGCAGCTCCGGCAGCAGGGCGCTTCCCTGAGAGGAGAGACGCAGGCCGCGCGCATGGCGCTCGAACAGCGGGAAGCCGAACCAGCTTTCCAGCGAAGCGATTTTGCGGCTTACCGCCCCCTGCGTCAGACAAAGCTCCCTGGCAGCATGGGTAAGATTCAGGTGACGCGCGGTCACGATGAACGTCTCTACGGCATTGAGCGGAAATGAACGACGCGACATATCTCACCTTAGCTATGCGTTTTTGTCATGGCTATTATGACAACAATTCGATTGTCCCGGCAATGAAGTTGTTGTTTGAATAGTTATGCATTCACCACGAGAAGGGACAGAGGATGACTTTGAAAACGCCGGTGCAGACACGATCCAAATTGCCCGATGTGGGAACCACCATTTTTACCGTTATCGGCCAGCTTTCAGCCCGGCATAACGCCATCAACCTTTCTCAGGGTGCGCCGAATTTTTCCTGCGACTCAAAACTTATCACCGGCGTGACCCGCGCCATGGAGGCAGGGCATAACCAGTACGCCTCCATGACCGGGCTGCAACCGCTCAGGGAGCGCATTGCGGACAAAATTGCCACGCTCTATGGCACACGCTATGACCCGGCGAGTGAGGTGCTGGTGACCGCCAGCGCCAGCGAAGGGCTTTACTCAGCCATCAGCGGGCTGGTTCATCCTGGGGATGAGGTGATCTATTTCGAGCCCTCCTTTGACAGCTATGCGCCGATTGTGCGTCTGCAAGGGGCGACGCCGATCGCCATTAAGCTGACGGTACCGGATTTTGCCGTGAACTGGGATGAAGTACGGGCGGCTATTACCCCGCGCACGCGGATGATCATCGTCAATACGCCGCACAACCCGAGCGGACAGGTGTTTTCAGCCGCCGATCTGCACCAGCTGGCAGCGCTGACGCGCCACACCGACATCATCATTTTGTCTGACGAAGTGTACGAGCACGTCGTTTTTGATGGCGAACCGCACCACGGAATGGCGACGCACCCGCAGCTGGCGGAGCGCAGCGTGATTATTTCTTCTTTCGGAAAAACCTATCACGTCACCGGCTGGCGCGTGGGTTATTGTGTGGCACCCGCGGAGCTGATGGATGAGATATGTAAAGTCCATCAATTTTTAATGTTCTCGGCCGATACGCCGATGCAGTACGCGTTTGCCGAACACATGACCGATCCGCAAACCTGGCTGTCGCTGGCGGCGTTTTATCAGCGCAAGCGCGATCTGCTGCAAAGTTTGCTCGCCGACTCACCGTTCAGGCTGCTACCAAGTGCCGGTTCGTTCTTCCTGCTGGCGGATTACAGCGGCTTTAGCGACGAGCGCGACAGCGAGATGGTGAAAAGGCTGATTGTCGAGTACGGGGTTGCCACCATTCCGCTGTCGGCGTTTTATGCCGATGGCACGGACAATAAGTTAATCCGTCTCTCTTTTGCGAAAGATGAGGCGACGTTACGGGCAGGTGCCCAGGCCCTTTGTCGGGTTACACCACGTTAAGGAATTTGAGATGAAATTACGCGCGTTAGTTGTCGGCATGGGACTGTTGTGTTCATTCTCGTCGTTTGCCGCTACCGAGTTGCGATACGGGCTGGAAGCGGAATATCCGCCGTTTGAAAGCCGCAATGCGTCAGGGGAGCTGGAAGGGTTTGACGTAGAGCTGGGAAATGCCATCTGTAAAGCCGCCGCGCTGAAGTGCAGCTGGGTTGAAACCTCGTTTGATGCGTTGATCCCCGGTCTGGTGGCGAAAAAGTTCGACGCCATAAACTCGGCGATGAACATCACCGAACAGCGTCGCAAAAGCATTGATTTCACCCAGCCCATCTATCGCATTCCCTCCCAGCTGGTGGGCAAAGCCGGTTCTGCGGTAGAGGCTACCCCCGAAGGGCTGAAGGGCAAAACCATCGGCGTTCTTCAGGGTTCAATTCAGGAAACTTACGCCAAAGAGCACTGGGAAAAGCACGGTGTCACCGTGGTGTCTTATAAAGATCAGAATATGGCCTGGGGAGATCTGCTGAATGGTCGCATCGATGCCTCGCTGGTCATGTCAGCGGCCGGGCAGGCAGGTTTCCTCAGTAAGCCGCAGGGTAAAGGGTTTGGCTTTATCGGCAAACCGGTGTCGGACGACACCATCCTCGGCAGTGGGATCGGCTTTGGGCTGCGTAAGGGGGATGAGGCCACCAAAAAGCAGCTTGATGCCGCAATTGATAAAGTACGTGCCGATGGCACGATCGCTAAACTGGCTGATAAGTACTTCCCGGGTATCGATGTCAGCGTAAAATAACCGCCTCGTTGGTCCCGGCTGTTGATGTCCAGCCGGGACTCTTTTATACATAACTTTAACCCTTTTTCAGGCCGTTCTGGTCGACAGAAAATATTTCTCGGTTTGTTCAGATAATCACCCGCCAACAATTGGATTCTTAACCGTTTTTGTTTAGGCTGTGCGTTCTTTCTTGCCGTCATTTCGCTGCGCGCGAAACTCATTCACACGACCATAAGGACGTTTTCTCAGGCATGAATCGCAGACGTTTTCTCAAAGGTTCCCTGGCAATGGCTGCCCTGAGCGGCACTTCTGGCCTTGCTTCTCTGTTTTCCCAGGCGGCATATGCTGCTGACTCCGACATTGCCGACGGTCAGAGCCGTCGCTTTGACTTCTCTGTTCTGCAATCCATGGCGCACGATCTGGCGAAAACCCCGTGGGGCGGTGCGCCGCGTCCACTGCCGGAAACGCTGGCCACCATGACGCCGCAGGCGTACAACGCCATCCGTTACGATGAGAAGCAGTCGCTGTGGAATAACATTGAAGGCCGTCAGCTGGACGCCCAGTTCTTCCATATGGGGATGGGATTCCGCCGCCGCGTGCGCATGTTCTCGCTGGATCAAACCACCTCTCAGGCGCGTGAGATCCACTTCCGGCCTGAGCTGTTCAGCTACGGCGATACGGGCGTGGATACCCGCCAGCTTGAAGGGCAGAGCGACCTCGGCTTCGCCGGATTCCGCGTCTTTAAAGCGCCGGAGCTGGCGCGACGCGATATCGTTTCGTTCCTGGGCGCAAGCTACTTCCGGGCGGTGGATGATACCTACCAGTACGGCCTCTCCGCGCGCGGTCTGGCGGTGGATACCTTTACCGATACCCCGGAAGAGTTCCCGGATTTCACCTCCTTCTGGTTTGAAACCGTGAAGCCAGGTGATACCACCTTTACCGTCTATGCGCTGCTGGACAGCCCGAGCATTACCGGTGCCTATAAGTTTGTGATCCACTGTGAGAAGAGCCAGGTGATCATGGACGTCGAAAACCATCTCTATGCGCGTAAAGACATCAAGCAGCTCGGCATCGCGCCAATGACCAGCATGTTTAGCTGCGGCAACAACGAACGCCGCATGTGCGACACCATTCATCCGCAGATCCACGATTCAGACCGCCTGGCGATGTGGCGCGGTAACGGGGAGTGGATCTGCCGGCCGCTGAACAACCCGCAAAAGCTGCAATTTAACGCCTACCTGGATAAAAACCCGAAAGGCTTTGGTTTGTTGCAGCTTGACCGTGACTTCTCTCATTACCAGGACGTCATGGGCTGGTATAACAAGCGACCAAGCCTGTGGGTCGAGCCGCGCAACAACTGGGGGAAAGGTTCCATTGCCCTGATGGAGATCCCGACAACCGGCGAGACGCTCGATAACGTGGTCTGCTTCTGGCAGCCAGAGAAACCGGTGCAGGCGGGTGATGAGCTGGACTTCAAATACCGTCTCTACTGGAGCGCGCAGCCGCCGGTGCGTTCCCCGCTGGCAAACGTCTACGCCACCCGTACCGGTATGGGCGGCTTCCCGGAGGGCTGGGCGCCGGGTGAAAATTACCCGAAAGTGTGGGCCCGTCGCTTTGCCATTGACTTCGTCGGGGGCGATCTGAAGGCCGCCGCACCGAAGGGCATTGAGCCGGTGATCACCCTGTCCAGCGGTGAAGCGAAGCAGGTGGAGATACTCTATGTCGAACCGTTCGACGGGTATCGCATTCTGTTTGACTGGTATCCAACCTCTGACTCCACCGAGCCGGTGGATATGCGCCTGTTCCTGCGCTGTCAGGGCGATGCCATCAGCGAGACCTGGCTGTATCAGTACTTCCCGCCCGCGCCGGACAAACGTAACTACGTTGACGACCGGATCATGCGCTAGTCCTAATGGGTTTGTGCCGGGTGGCGACCCGGCCTGCTCTGGACGCATTTGTAGGCCGGGTAAGCGTTAGCGCCACCCGGCAATTAAGAGGCACCATGTCTTCAGAAATCATCCCCGTTAACCAGGAAATCGAGCTTCGCGCCGTCGAAGAGCGCTATACCACCGATCTGCATAACCTCGTAATCAAAAACAAAACCTGGCTGCAAACCGCCTTTGACTGGGCGCAGCATGTCGGCAGCGAAGAGGACACGCGCCGCAACGTGCAGAGCAACCAGATGTTGCACCAGCGCGGTTACGCCAAAATGTTCCTGATTTTTATGAATGACGAGCTGATAGGCGTGCTCTCCTTCAACGCGATCGAGCCTGCGAATAAGGCCGGGTATATCGGCTACTGGCTTGACGAAGCGCATCAGGGGCAGGGTATTCTTTCTCAGGCGCTCCAGGCGTTTATGCGCTATTACGTTGAGCGCGGCGAGATCCGCCGTTTTGTGATCAAGTGTCGCGTGGATAACCAGAGCAGTAACCGGGTGGCGCAGCGCAACGGTTTCACGCTGGAAGGTTGTTTGCGGGAAGCGGAAATGCTCAACGGTCGCTACGATGACGTGAACCTGTACGCCAGAATCTTCCCGCTATAGCGCCCCCAGCAGCGGCGTCCGGGTGATCCGCGTGTCGCCGTTGATCACTTTGGCTCCCCGGACGTGAATGCTTTCACCCTCCAGCGCCTCGATAACCGCATCGTCCGTTATTTCCACCTGATGCTCAATCAGGACATCGCCGCTGATACGCGCCCGCCCCTGAATGACCACTTTGTCATCAATCAGGATCGGCCCGCCGCGTAACCACGCCTCGCCGCCTATTAATACGTGGTGTTTAATGACGCAGTTGCCTTCGACGAGGGCGTTTTCCGCGACCTGTGAACTGTACCGCACGGTCGGGATGGCATCATCCTCCAGACCGGCCAGCAGACGGGCGTTGCCGTACACTTTGGCGCAGTCGCACACCCAGACGTTATTCAGCGCGTTGCCCTCAATAATGGCGCGATCGAACACCTCGGCGCGGTGCTCAACAAAGGCCCAGGTCACCATGGCATCGCCGTAGATTTGCGCCTGATGCACAATACGCGACTGGCTGACCGTGGCTCTGTCATAGATTTGCAGGATCTGCTCACGGTCGGGTGTCAGCCCTTTGGCTGCAATCACCAGGCTGTTATGCAGCACCCGCGCGTCACCCGCGATACGGCATTCCCCGCGTACGGTGGAGTGCTGAATGGTGACGTTGTCACTTATTACCGCCCCGTGACTCACCTCTGCCGCGTCAAGCCAGCCGTTGCCGCCAACGTGTGCGCGGTGGCTTACGATGCAGGGTTGGGTGAGGCGAGCGTTACCGGATATCCTGGCCCCGGCAAACACCACGCTGTTTTCATCGTAAACCCAGCAATCCCCATCCTGGGCGAGCGCGTGTTCATCCTCAACCCAACCGCCTTTAGTCCCGCTGGTCACATCGTTAAAATCCTTCACGGCAATAATTTGTCTGAGAGGCGTTGTGCACGGCGTTGAGCCGTCCTGCCAGCGCCAGAGACGCGTTTCATTGCTAAGCCGATATTTTGTCATCGTGTTATCCCTGAAAAGCCTTTCAATAAACGTAGCAAAGTTTTGGTTTTTCGAAGTGCTGGCGTCCGCTCAGGAAACCCCTTAAAATGGCATTTAAAATACATTTTAAATTTTAAAAAAAATGCATAACCAAAACCAACGCGTTCTTAACTTGCCCGCCGGGTATTTCGGTATGGTCCTCGGGACCATAGGCATGGGGTTCGCCTGGCGTTACGCCGGCACCATCTGGCCGGTGACGCGCTGGCCGGGCGAGATCCTGGTGGCGCTGGCGGTGGCGATCTGGTTCCTTCTGAGCGTGGCGTTTCTTACCCGTGCGGTACGGTTTCCACATAGCGTGCTGGCCGAGATGCGGCATCCGGTAATGAGCAGTTTTGTCAGCCTGTTTCCTGCCACAACGCTGCTGGTGGCCATCGGCTTTGTGCCGTGGTATCGCCCGCTGGCGCTGGGGTTGTTTAGCGTGGGCGTGGTGATCCAGCTTGCGTATGCCGCCTGGCAAAGCGCCGGGCTGTGGCGCGGCAAGCATCCGGAAGAAGCCACGACGCCGGGACTGTATCTGCCGACGGTAGCGAACAATTTTATCAGCGCGATGGCCTGCGGTGCGCTAGGCTTCCACGACGCGGGGCTGGTGTTCCTTGGTGCCGGGGTCTTTTCCTGGCTGAGCCTGGAGCCGGTCATTTTGCAACGCCTGCGCAGCGCGGGCGAACTGCCCGCTGCCCTTCGTACCTCGCTCGGTATCCAGCTTGCGCCTGCCCTGGTGGCCTGTAGCGCCTGGTTTAGCGTCAACGGCGGCGAACCGGACACCTTCGCCAAAATGCTTTTCGGCTATGGCCTGTTGCAACTCCTGTTTATGCTGCGTCTGATGCCGTGGTATCTGTCGCAGCCGTTCAACGCGTCGTTCTGGAGCTTCTCGTTCGGGGTGTCGGCGCTGGCGACCACCGGTTTACATCTGGGGCAGAGCAGTCCGTCAGGGTTCTTTCATGCCCTCGCGGTTCCCCTGTTTATTTTCACCAACGTCATCATCGCGATGCTGCTGGTCCGTACTTTTATCTTGCTGATGCAGGGCAAACTTCTGGTGCGCGCTGATAAGGCACTGCTTATGCAATCTGAGGAAAAATAATGACTGTCGATGAAAACTACTTTACTGAGAAATATGGGCTGACCCGCACGCACTCAGAGGTGCTGCTCAGCGCGGACATTGTTAAGCCCGGTAAAACGCTCGATCTGGGTTGCGGAAATGGCCGCAACAGCCTCTACCTCGCGGCCAACGGCTATGAGGTGACGGCGTGGGATAAAAACCCGATGAGCATCGATAACATCGAGCGCATTAAGGCGGCGGAAGGGATCGCGAATCTGGAAACGGCGATTAAGGATCTGAACAACCTGACCTTTGACGGCGAATACGACTTTATTCTTTCCACCGTCGTGTTGATGTTCCTCGAAGCGAATACCATCCCTGGTCTTATCGCCAATATGCAGCGTTGCACCAGACCAGGCGGCTATAACCTGATCGTTGCTGCCATGGATACGGAGGATTATCCGTGCACAGTCGGCTTCCCGTTTGCCTTCAAAACCGGTGAACTGAGCAACTACTACGAAAGCTGGGAGCTGATCAAGTACAACGAAGAGGTAGGGGAACTCCACCGTACCGATGCCAACGGGAACCGTATCAAGCTGCGCTTCGCCACCATGCTCGCACGCAAGCCCGCTTAACGCGCCGCCAGCAGACAGAGTTGCAGGGCAGTGCGACAGGAGGCCTCGAACGACGACAGCGGTAAAAACTCAAACTTCGAGTGGAAGTTATGGGCGCCGGTGAAGAAGTTCGGGGTGAGCAGGCCTTTGGCTGACAGGGCCGCTCCGTCCGTGCCACCGCGCATGGGGATCGGTTTTGGGGTGATGCCGAGCGATTCCATCGCCTCGAACATCAGGTCGATCGCGCGGCGGTCTTCGCCAATCGCATTGCTGATATTGCTGTAGGTATCCTCAATGCGGTATTCCACGTTTGCCGTGGGATGCTGCGCGGCTATTTGCGCCGCCACATCGGCAATGTGCTGCTTGCGGGCGGCGAAACCATCTTTGTCAAAATCACGAATATTGGCTTTCAGTATCGCTTCGTTCTGCCCGGCCTGGATGCCGTTAAACCAGATATAACCTTCGCGCCCCTCGGTGCATTCCGGGGTTTGCCGGCGATCGAAATGGCTGATGAAATCCGTTGCCATCAGCAGCGGATTGACCAGCACCCCTTTGGCGGACATCGGGTGAGCCGTGACGCCGGTAAAGCGAATTTCAGCCGCCGCCGCGTTAAAGTTCTCGTAAACAATCTCCCCCAGCTCGCAGCAGTCGATGGTCCAGGCAAAATCGACGTCGAAGCGCTTTAAATCCAGCGCTTTCGCGCCGCACAGGCCAATCTCTTCATCGGGTACAAACGCCACCACAATATCGCCATGCTTATGTTCAGCGGTGAGGTTTTCCAGCACCGTCATGACCACGGTGACGGCCGCTTTATTATCTGCGCCTAATACGCTGGTTCCGTCGCTGAAAATAATCTCCTCATCAGGATAAGCCAGAATTTCCGGGTGCTCTTTTACGCGCAACCAAATATCTTTCTCTTTATTCAGGCAGAGATCATCCCCCGTAAACGTTAATATTTGTGGATGAATATCCGGGGATAAACCGACGTCGACGGTGTCGATATGGGTAATAAAACCAATCCGCGGCGCGCCGGGAACATTGCCTTTTTTCACGGCGGTAACGGTGGCGAACTCATCTATCACAATATCGTCTAACCCCAGCGTTTCCAGCTCCTTCGCCAGCTCCCGCGCCATGTCGTGCTGGCCCGGGGTGGAGGGCAGGGTTTTGACTTTCGGGTCGCTCTGGCTGGTGATGGCGAGATAGCGGAAAAAGCGTTGGGTTAATTGTCTGGAGAGTTCTGAGCCCATAGTGTTTCCTTCTGTATTTATTTTTCATGTGTTTGCGCCATCACTTTAATGTTATTTATGAAATGGCAAAAGAAGTAATTAGCCGTCGAATTAAAAAGACAGGAATAAATGATGAAAAGCACATTCACAATGATAACGCTGGCGCTTGCTGCGCTGACGGTCAGTTCCACCGTCGCGGCAAAAACGCTGGTGTATTGCTCCGAAGGATCGCCGGAAAATTTCAATCCTCAGCTCTATACGTCGGGGACCAGCGTGGACGCCAGCGCCGTACCGGTTTATAACCGTCTGGTCGATTTCAAACCGGGCACTACCGAACTGGTGCCGAGCCTGGCGGAAAGCTGGGAGGTAAGCGACGATGGCAAGGTCTACACATTCCAACTGCGCAAAGGGGTGAAATTCCACAGTAATAAGCTGTTCACGCCGACGCGCGACTTCAACGCGGACGACGTGATTTTCTCGTTTATGCGCCAGAAAGATGTGAATCATCCCTACCATAACGTCTCCAACGGCAGTTATTCCAACTTCGAAAGTCTGGAGTTCGGCAGCCTGATTACCGCCATTGATAAAGTTGACGATCGCACCGTGCGCTTCACCCTGGCGCATCCGGAAGCGCCGTTTGTCGCTGATCTGGCGTGGTACTTTGCCTCCATTCTGTCGGCGGAGTATGCCGATGCCATGCTGAAAGCGGGCACGCCAGAAAAGGTCGATATGCAGCCGATTGGCACCGGGCCGTTTAAGCTGGCGCAATATCAGAAGGATTCCCGCATCCTCTTCACCGCTTTCCCTGACTACTGGCAGGGAAAATCGAAGCTGGATCGTCTGGTGTTCACCATCACGCCGGACGCCTCGGTGCGTTTTGCCAAAGTCGAGAAGAATGAGTGCCAGGTGATGCCGTTCCCGAACCCGGCGGACCTGCCGCGTATGAAGGCTAACAAAGACATCAACCTGATGAGCAAGGCCGGTCTGAATACCGGTTTCCTGGCGTTTAACACGCAAAAGCCACCGCTGGATAACGTAAAAGTGCGCCAGGCGCTGGCGATGGCGATTAACAAACCCGCCATCATTGAGGCGGTGTTCCACGGCACCGGCACGGCGGCGAAAAACCTGCTGCCGCCTAGCGTCTGGAGTGCCGACAGCGAGCTGAAAGACTACGATTACGATCCAGAAAAAGCGAAAGCGCTGCTAAAGGAGGCGGGATTTGCCAACGGCGTAAACATCGATCTGTGGGCCATGCCTGTGCAGCGGCCGTATAACCCGAACGCGAAGCGTATGGCGGAGATGATCCAGGCGGACTGGGCGAAAGTGGGCGTGCAGACCAAAATCGTGACCTACGAATGGGGCGAATACCTGAAGCGCGTGAAGGGCGGGGAGCATCAGGCCGCACTGATGGGCTGGACAACGGCGACGGGCGATCCGGATAACTTCTTCGGCCCGCTGTTTACCTGTACGTCCGCCAACGGCGGGTCGAACTCGGCCAAATGGTGCTATAAGTCGTTTGATAACCTGATTGCCGAAGCTAAATCGATAACCGATCGCGAAAAACGCGTGGCGCTGTACAAGCAGGCGCAGCAGATGATGCACGATCAAATGCCGGCGGTAATGATTGCCCACTCGACGATTTTTGAGCCAGTCCGTAAAGAGGTCACGGGCTATGAAATCGATCCCTTCGGCAAGCACCTGTTCTGGCAAGTGGACCTTAAGGAGTAATTTTTCACTGCCCGGTTTCGTTCGGGCAGTTTTTTCGCTATTTGTGCTGTCTTCGTCATTTTTTGCCACAACACATCGCCCGGTTTTTTGTTATAACTTCAAGTGCATACTTGCAGATAACATGGAATACCATCATGCGTACTCACACTTTTTTTAAAGTTGCAGTGCTTTCTGGTCTGTTGGCCCTTTCCGGCTGTGCGTCAAAAGTCGCAGCCCCCGATCAATATTCAGGCTTTTTAAAAGATTACTCCGGCTTGCAGGAGATGAAATCTGCAACCGGGAAGCCAACCCTGCGTTGGGTTGACCCGTCCTATAATGAGGCGAATTACGACAGCATTATCTGGACGCCGATAACCTATTATCCGACGCCAAAACCGACCACTCAGCTTGGGCAAAAAACGCTTGATGAGCTGTTGAATTATACCAATACCAAACTGAAAACCGCGATTGGCCAGCGTAAGCCGATTGTGACGACGCCGGGCAAACATAGCCTGATCTTCCGCGGCGCCATCACGGGTGTGAGCTCAGACAAAGAAGGTTTGCAGTTCTATGAAGTGGTGCCTGTGGCGCTGCTGGTTGCGGGTACGCAGATGGCAACGGGCCATCGTACCATGGATACGCATCTGTTCTTCGAAGGTGAGTTAATCGATGCGGCCACGAACAAACCAGTGATTAAGGTTGTTCGTAAGGGTGAAGGGAAAGAGCTGGCGAACGAGAATACGCCAATGGGCTTCGGCACCCTGAAGCAGGTTGTGGATGATATGGCGACGGATGCCACCATGTTTGATGTTCATCAGACAGCAAATTAATAAAAAATGGCCTGCATTTTCGCAGGCCGTTTTTTTATGCCGTCCGCAGGCGGCGGAACCAGGTTTCTGGCTTCGTAAACATCACCATATTCCCGCCCAGTATCAACAGCAGGCCGACGATCCCGTTGAGATGCCACACGTAACCCTCGTACACCGTTGAAATCGAGAGCGCCACCAGCGGGAACAGCAGGGTGCTGTACGCGGCTTTACCGGGACCAATGCGGCCTACCAGCGTAAAGTAGGCGCCGAAGGCAATCACCGAGCCAAACAGCGCAAGATAGAGCAGCGCCCCCATATAGCTCACCGTCCATTCCGGCATAAAGCTATCGCCCCTGAAGAGCGCGATAAGGCCCATCACGACGGTGCCGTACAGCATCGCCCAGGCGTTGGTGGTCATAGTTTCCAGCCCGTTTCGCTGATGACGCATGCTGATCATATTCCCCAGCGAGAAGCCGTAGGTGCCGAGGGCGGAAAGCCCGATGCCCGTAAGCAACGACGCGCTCCAGCCGCTGGCGAGCAGATCGTTCCAGAAAAGGGTAATGATCCCGATAAGCCCCAGCGCTGCCGCCGTCCAGAAGCGTGCGGGTGGGCGCTGGCCTAAGAAGATAAAGCTGTTGATGGCGTTATACAGCACGGCCATCGAGAAAATCACCGACTCAAGGCCGGTATTGATATGGGCGGCGGCGGTGTAAAAGCACCAGAAGTTGAAACAGAAAACGCAGCAGCCCTGAAGCATGCAGTAGAGATGATCCCGCAGCGCCAGCCTGCGCAGACGGCGAAGGGCGACCAGGACGATCATCATCGTGGCGCTGGCCACGGCGAAGCGCCAGAAAATGGAGACCGGCGCTGCAACCGGCCCCTGTTGTAAAAAAATGGCGATCCAGGTCGTGCCCCAGATAACAACGACCAGCCCATAGAGTAATGCGTTCATGGTGTCTCTCTTCTCATACCGCGAAAAACGACAGTGTGGCGAAAGAAGGGGGGGGGCCGGCTTTCATCGCCTTGCGCCGGACTTGCAAATTCTTGCGCTTTTTTCTCGCACAATGGCTGGTAACAGGCTGCAACACTTCTTAGACTGACAGTCTGATTAATCACCTGTTTACGGCCATGTCTCTCGTTTACGACACCTTTGAAACGTTACGCCAACAAAATGCAGTGCTGCGGGAAACCGTCGCGCTCAATACTGGCATTCAACTGGCGGCGTGGTACAACAAGCACGACACGATCACGGTGAAAAGCAACCATCACACCCTTAGCCTGTACGTGGCGGATGGCTATGAAAGCTATCAAAAAACGCCGGGTGGCTGGAAAAATGGCGGCGGGCCGGACCGTTTTTGTCTGATGCCGGAAGAGAGCGAATCCACGTGGGATATTCGTGACGACCTGTCGTTTGTGCACCTCTACTGCACCGATGAACACCTGCGGGACGTGGGGGAGAAAATCTGGGATAAACGACCGCTATCGCTGACGCTGGAGGAAAAAAATCTTCGGCAGCGATCCGAAAATCACCGCCCTTTATCGCCAGTTTTTGCTCGGCTGCGACTGGCAGCAAAACGCCAATCAGCTCACCCTGAGCACCGCGTCGACCTTATTGCTGACGCATTTGGTCCAGCACTATTCCAGCGTACAGTGGAAGCTGCCGGTAGTGACCGGCGGGTTATCACCGTTTGTACTGCGCAACGTGCTGGCCTTTATCGAGGAAAACCTTGCACAACCCTTAACCCTGGCGGAACTGGCGGGCCAGGCCGCACTCAGTGAGTATCACTTTGCGCGGATGTTCCGCCAGTCGATGGGGCTGGCGCCACATCAGTACGTTATGCAGCGCCGCATGGAGAAGGCCAAAGCGCTGGTACAGCACACGACCACGCCGCTCACCGACATCGCGCTGGCCTGTGGATTTAACTCCGCCAGCCATTTCAGTAACCGTTTTCGCAGCATGACCGGCATTACGCCGTCACAGCTACGCGCGGCGAAGGCGTGAGAAGACGGCGTAACAGATCCCTCCCAGCACCAGCCCCCAGAAGGCGGAGCCAATTCCCAGGAGCGTGACGCCGCTGGCGGTCATCAGGAAGGTAACGATCGCCGCGTCGCGTTCTGCTTCATGGTTCAGTGCCTGATACAAACTCCCGCTGATAGTGCCGAGCAGGGCCAGCCCGGCCAGCGTCTGGATGCCGCTCAGCGGCAGGGCGGCCATCAGCCCGGAAATCGACCCGCCGAACACCCCCGCCAGCAGATAAAACCCGCCTGCCGCCGCCGCGGCCAGCCAGCGTTTACTGGCATCCGGATGGGCGTCCGGGCTCTGGCAGATGGCGGCAGTGATGGCGGCGATGCATATAGAATAAACGCCGAAGGGGGATAACAGCAGCGCCAGCCCGCCGGTGGCAACGATCAGCGGTGAGACCGCCAGCGGATAGCCCGATGCCTGCATGGTGGCGAAGCCGGGCGCATTCTGCGACGCCATGGTCACCAGGAAGAAGGGTAAGCCGATACTGAGCAGGCTGGTGAAGGTGAACGCAGGGGCAATGAATTCCGGCATGATGACTGATAACGTCATCCTGTTCGTGACAACGTCACCTCCGGCCCATGCCACGAACACGCCCACCAGCAGCGTGGCGACAATGGCGTACCGGGGCGCTACGGCTTTGGTCACCAGCCAGGCGGCCAGCATACTGCCGCAAAGAAAAATGTGTCCCTCAAGATTGCTGAATGCCTTCAGGCCAAACTGTAACAGCACGCCCGTCAGCATAGCGGCGGCAAGCGAGTGCGGGATTAGTTTCATCAACCGGGCAAACAGGCCGGTGACGCCGCACAGCAGAATCAGCGCATTCGCGAATATAAATACCCCGATGGTTTCCGCCAGCGTCACGCCTTGCAGGCTGGTGGCGAGCAGCGCCGCGCCGGGAGTCGACCAGGCGGTCAGCACGGGGGCTTTATACCACCACGACAATGCCAGCGTGCTGATCCCCATCCCGAGCCCCAGCGCGGTCATCCATCCGGCAATTTGCTGTGTACTGGCGCCAGCCGCAGCAGCCGCCTGCCAGATAATGGCGGCAGAGCTGGCATAGCCCACCAGAACGGCAACAAAACCGGCCAGCACGGCAGGAAAGAGAGAGGCAGTCGATCGCATGGATACTCCGTTGTGCGTTATAACGTCCAGGATAAGGTATCACTGTGCGCTATAGCGTACAAGTGGTATGCTTTGCCGCAACGGGAGGAACTATGGATATCACTCAACACCTGGCAACCACACTGAAAGCGCTGCGTCAGGCGCGGGGCTGGAGCCTGTCGAAACTGGCGGAAGAGACGGGCGTGTCGAAAGCGATGCTTGGGCAAATCGAACGCAATGAGTCCAGCCCGACGGTCTCTACTTTGTGGAAAATCGCCACCGGGCTGAACGTACCTTTTTCGGCGTTTATCACTCCAGAAAGCGAACCGCAGGCGGTGTTCGATCCGCAGCAGCAGGCGATGGTGGTGAAACCGCTTTTCCCCTTGGATGAACAGCTTAAGTTCGACCATTTCTCCATCACCCTGTCGCCCGGCGCGCTGAGTGAGTCCACGCCGCACGAAGCCGGGGTGATCGAGCACGTGGTGGTGATAAGCGGTGAGCTGGACATGCAGATTGACGGTGTCTGGCGCACGCTATACGCTGATTCCGGCGTGCGTTTTGCCGGCGATAAACCGCACGCGTACCGCAACAGCAGCGCCCGGACGGTGCATTTTCACTCTCTGATCCATTATCCCCGCTAAAGCGTCGCAAAACGGTTTCACTGGCACAGACTTCTGACTACAATAGCCGCCATTTTGACCATAACGGATAACGACGAAGTATGCGCCTGCACTCCCATCATCTTGAACTGCTAAGCCCGGCCCGCGACGCCGCCATTGCCCGTGAAGCCATTCTTCACGGAGCAGATGCCGTCTACATTGGCGGCCCTGGCTTCGGTGCCCGTCATAACGCCAGCAACAGCCTGCGCGACATTGCCGAGCTGGTCCCGTTCGCCCACCGTTTCGGGGCGAAGGTGTTCGTGACCCTGAACACCATTCTTCATGATGATGAGCTTGAGCCCGCGCAGCGTCTTATTACCGATCTCTACCAGACCGGCGTTGACGCCCTGATCGTTCAGGATATGGGCGTTCTGGAACTGGATATCCCGCCGATTGAGCTGCATGCCAGCACCCAGTGCGATATCCGCACCGTTGAGAAGGCGAAGTTTCTTTCGGACGTCGGGTTTACGCAGATTGTTCTGGCGCGCGAGCTGAACCTGAACCAGATCCGCGATATCCACCAGGCGACCGACGCGACCATTGAATTCTTTATCCACGGTGCGCTGTGTGTGGCGTATTCCGGGCAGTGTAATATCTCTCACGCCCAGACGGGGCGCAGCGCTAACCGGGGCGACTGCTCTCAGGCCTGCCGTCTGCCTTATACCCTGAAAGACGATCAGGGCCGCGTGGTGGCATTCGAAAAACACCTGCTGTCGATGAAAGATAACGATCAGACGGCCAACCTCGGCGCGCTGATCGATGCCGGTGTACGCTCCTTCAAAATTGAAGGGCGCTACAAGGACATGAGCTACGTGAAAAATATCACCGCCCATTATCGTCAGATGCTGGATGCCATCATCGACGATCGCGGTGACCTGGCGCGCGCGTCCGCCGGTCGTACAGAGCATTTCTTTATTCCGTCGACGGACAAGACCTTCCACCGCGGCAGCACGGACTATTTCGTGAATGCCCGTAAAGGGGATATTGGCGCGTTCGATTCACCGAAGTTTATCGGTTTACCGGTGGGTGAAGTGCTGAAAGTGGCGAAAGATCATCTTGACGTTCAGGTTACAGAGCCGCTGGCGAACGGCGATGGTCTCAACGTGATGATCAAACGTGAAGTAGTGGGTTTCCGCGCCAATACGGTGGAGAAAACCGGCGAAAATCGCTATCGCGTCTGGCCGAACGAAATGCCTGCCGATCTCTACAAAGCCCGTCCTAATGCAGCGCTTAACCGTAACCTGGATCACAACTGGCAGCAGGCCTTACTCAAGACCTCCAGCGAGCGCCGCATTGCGGTGGATATCGCGCTGGGGGGCTGGGAAGAGCAGCTGATCCTGACCATGACCTGCGAAGACGGTATCAGCGTGACGCATACGCTCGACGGCCTGTTCGAGGTGGCGAACAATGCGGAGAAAGCGCTTAGCAACCTCAAGGATGGCGTGGCGAAGCTGGGGCAGACCATTTATTACGCGCGCAATATTGAGGTGAATCTGCCGGACGCGCTGTTCGTGCCGAACAGCCTGCTGAACCAGTTCCGCCGTGAAACGGCAGAGATGCTGGATGAAGCACGGCTGGCAAACTATCCGCGCGGCAGCCGTAAGGCCGAAACGGTGCCTGCGCCGGTCTACCCGGACACGCATCTCTCGTTCCTCGCGAACGTTTACAACCACAAAGCGCGTGCGTTTTACCATCGTCACGGCGTGCAGCTGATTGACGCCGCGTATGAAGCGCATGAAGAGAAGGGCGATGTGCCGGTGATGATCACCAAACACTGCCTGCGGTTTGCCTTTAACCTTTGTCCGAAACAGGCGAAAGGCAATATTAAAAGCTGGAAAGCGACGCCGATGCAGCTGGTGAATGGCGATGAAGTGCTGACGCTGAAGTTTGACTGCCGTCCGTGTGAAATGCACGTTATCGGCAAGATGAAGAATCACATCTTCAAAATGCCGCCTCCGGGAAGCATTGTGGCCTCCGTCAGCCCTGACGATTTGATGAAGACCCTGCCGAAGCGTAAAGGCAGCTAACCCGCAGAGTGGGTATCCGGTTTGCGCGATTTCTGCCAGGCATGGTGCTCGCGCAACCCCTCCGCAGACTCCTCAGCCGCGCTGCGTAACTCGTCGCTGTCAGCTTCATGACGAAGCTGATGGTCGGCGTTTTTCACATACACAAATTCATGCCCTTTGTGCTCCGCCATAATCTGCCCTGAGAACAGGGCGCTAATCACCAGCAGTAGCGAAAATTCTTTTCTGAACATCCTTTATCCCCTGAAAATACGCTACGGTCATCGTAGGGATAATTTCATAGAGTAATTATTCGACTGTTTAAATTTGAGAAAATAGACTGTCAAAAATTGTGGTCGCAATAAAACTCACTTAAGACTATTCTTAAAAGCAATATCGCCGTTGTAAACTCCCATTTCTGGTATGCAAAGAGAAGCTAGATTTATTGGGAAATCATTTACAATAAGATTTTTCTGGCTAAGGATTGGATCGAATAAATGAAAAAAATAATCGTGCTATCACTTCTGGGCGTAGTGGTTGCGGTGGGTGCTGCGGCCAGCATCTATTCAAATGAAGAACCAGAATATATTCAGTCAGCAAAAAGCCGTGTCGGATCGTATTTAACCAGCGATTACGGACGTGTCGAATGTAATAGCACCCAGGTAAGTGAAGATCGCTGGGAGCTGGGCTGTACCAATAAGGCGAGGGGCAAAACCTTCCAATTCGCCGTTTACCCATCCGAGCAGGCGCCGTATGGGGTCTCTCGTGCGTTTTATCTCGAAGCGATTAATGATGATGCCCGCCAGAGTGCAGAGCAGGGGCTGATGCGTTATCTGCAAATTAATACCAAAGCGGGTTAATCGATTCGTTTATGCTTCGTTGAGGCTCACAGTGGTAGATTGCAGGTGATCCACATCCCGGTATGGAATACCGGAGCGTAGATACCAAAATACAAATCTATCCATGCAAGCATTTACCGCCAGATTATGGCGGTTTTTTTTTGCCCGTTTATCGTACCGGCTGTAAAAATTGTTTGCGATATTGCGCGGGCGAAAGCGCAAATTGCTGCCGGAAATGGTGGCGCAGCGTGGCGCTTTGTCCAAATCCGGTTTGTTCCGCAATATTGTCGATGCTGAGTCGACTGTTTTCGAGATAATCTTTTGCCCGCTGCAATCGCGCAGTTAATAACCAGCGCGCGGGCGTTGTTCCGGTTGCGTCCTGGAAACGGCGCAGAAAAGTGCGCTGACTCATACCCACCCGCAGGGCCAGCGATTCGACGGTATGGGAAACGGCCAGATGCTGGTGAAGATAATCAAACAGCTGGCCCAGGCGCTGGCTCTCCCGCAACTGAGCCACCGGTCGGCTAAGCTGCTGGGTTTGCGAGCCGTCCCGATGGGGCGGGATCACCAGCCGACACGCCACGCAGTTTGCCGCTTCAATACCGTAATTCCGGCGCACCACGTGCAGGCACAGATCAATCCCCGCGGCGCTGCCTGCGGAAGTGAGAATATCGCCTTCGTCCTGGTACAGCACATCCTCAACCACGGTGATAGCGGGATAGCGTGCTTTCAGAGCTTGCGTGTAGCGCCAGTGGGTGGTTGCCTTCCGCCCGTCAAGCAGGCCTGAGGCTGCCAGAACGAAAACGCCAGAGCAGATTGAGAGTAGCTGACAACCCCGGGCATGCGCCGCACGGAGCGCCTGACAGAGCGCGTCGGGTACGGGTTCGTCCAGCCCTCGCCAGCCGGGTACGACAACCAGATCCGCCGTTTCCAGCAGACCCAGATCGCCATCGGCCAGAATACGGATCCCGCCCGTTGCCCGGAGCTCGCCGTCATCCACGCTCGCCACGGCGAACTGATACCAGTCCTCGCCCATCTCCGGGCGCGGCAAGCCAAAGATCTCTACCGCCACGCCAAACTCAAAGGTACATAAACCGTCATATGCCAGCACGACCGCGCGCGGCGAGGGATGTCTTAAGTTTGTCATCTTTTTGCTGTTTTCTGGCATAGGCGGACGCATTCATGGGCTGAAGTAAGGGATAGAGTAGTGTTAACACAAACACCACAAATGAGGAAGATTCATGAGCTATGTTACTGAATTTCCGGCTGCTGAGCCGCAGGAAGCCGTGGGGCATTTTCTGCGTCGTCTGAGCGTCGAGACGGACTGCGCCGATGTCCATCACGCGGTATCCAGCGGTGAGCAGGACTTTGTTCTGCTGCACGTTGTCGGAAAACCTGAACATTTTGCCCGGCGGCATCTGCCCGGCGCGCTGCATTTACCCTGGAGCCAGATCACCGCCGAGCGGATGAAAGCGTGGCCAGAGGGCACGCTGTTTGTCGTCTATTGTGCAGGCCCGCACTGCAACGGGGCGGACAGGGCGGCGCTGAAGCTGGCGCGTCTGGGTCTGCCGGTCAAGGTTATGCTCGGAGGCATGACCGGCTGGGAAGATGAGCGGTTCGCGTTTGCAGGATCTTCATCACCCGCCCTGTGAACATGAATTTATTTCAACACAGATGAAATTTTCTCGTTTGTCGGCGGAGAGCCGGTATGACATCTTTTCAGGACGTTTAGACATCCAGAGGTCTAAATATTCAAGAGATGAATTATCACTGTGGGCAATTAACGCCGACAGACAGAGGAGATTTCCATGCAGCGACACCATGCCCCGTACCGCGCCGATGTAGTCGGCAGTTTTTTACGCCCGGATTCTGTTAAACAGGCCCGTCTGCAATTTGCCAGCGGTGAGATCGATGCCGGTCAGCTTCGCGCGGTTGAGGACGAGGCCATTCGCCATGTTGTCGAGCAGCAGTGCGCCTGCGGTCTGCATGTGGTAACGGACGGTGAATTCCGCCGCGCCTGGTGGCACTTTGACTTCTTTGACGGGCTACAGGGCGTAGAGCGTTATGATTCGCAGCAGGGCATTCAGTTCAACGGGGTGCAGACCAAAGCCCATGGCGTGCGCGTAACGGGCAAACTGGGCTTCGGCGATCATCCTATGCTGGAAGATTTCCGCTACCTCAAAAGCATCAGCGGTAACGCACAGCCGAAGATGACCATTCCGAGCCCGAGCGTGCTGCACTTCCGCGGTGGCCGCAAGGATATTGATGCCACGGTATACCCGGATCTGAAAGATTACTTTGACGATCTGGCGACCACCTGGCGCGATGCCATTCGGGCCTTTTACGATGCAGGCTGCCGCTATCTGCAACTGGATGATACCGTCTGGGCCTACCTTTGTTCAGAAGACCAGCGCCGGCAGATCCGCGAGCGCGGTGATGATGCAGACGAACTTGCCCGAACCTATGCCCGGGTGCTGAATAAGGCGCTGGAGGGCAAACCGGACGATCTGACCATCGGGCTACACGTCTGCCGCGGCAACTTCCGCTCAACCTGGATTTCCGAAGGCGGCTATGAGCCGGTGGCGGAGGTGCTGTTCGGTACGGTGAACGTCGACGCGTTCTTCCTGGAGTACGACAACGACCGTAGCGGCGACTTTGCGCCACTGCGTTTTGTGCGCCCGGGTAAACAGCAGGTGGTTCTGGGGCTAATCACCACCAAGCACGGTGAACTGGAGAACCCGGAAGGGGTGAAAGCGCGTCTGGAAGAGGCCGCGCGCTACGTGGCGAAAGAGCAGATTTGCCTCAGCCCACAGTGCGGATTTGCCTCCACGGAAGAGGGTAACAGCCTGAGCGAAGCCCAGCAGTGGGATAAAGTTCGCCTGGTGACGCAAATCGCCAGCGACGTCTGGTAACATCGTTCACAGCGCTGCATTATTACAGTGCAGCGCTGTACCATTCTGAGTCGTTTCCCGTAGATCCTCTCTTCGAACCCGTTTAAATCCTGCCTCTGCAACCTGGCACCCTTTTTGCTCTCCTGAAACTGACGTTACTTTTTCTGCGTCCGGGCGGTAACGGACGTCTTCGCACAGCTTTCTTTTTCAGGAGTGAAAATATGCACCGTCGTACCTTTATAAAAGCGTTCGCCTTGTCCGCCTCCGTGGTCGCCATGGGCGTCAGTTTTGGCGTCCAGGCCGCAGAGACTATTAAAGTCGGGATCATGCACTCACTCTCCGGCACGATGGCCATTTCAGAAACGCCCCTGAAAGATGTCGCCCTGATGACCATCGATGAAATTAACGCCAAAGGCGGCGTGCTCGGGAAAAAGCTGGAGCCGGTGGTGGTTGACCCGGCCTCCAACTGGCCGCTGTTTGCCGAAAAGGCCCGCCAGCTTCTGAGCCAGGATAAGGTCGCCGTAGTGTTTGGCTGCTGGACCTCCGTATCGCGTAAATCAGTTCTGCCCGTTTTTGAAGAGCTGAACGGTTTGCTGTTCTATCCGGTGCAGTACGAGGGTGAAGAGATGTCACCAAACGTCTTTTATACCGGTGCGGCGCCTAACCAGCAGGCGATCCCGGCGGTGGAGTACCTGATGAGCGAGGACGGCGGCAGCGCGAAACGCTTCTTCCTGCTGGGAACGGACTACGTTTACCCGCGTACCACGAACAAGATCCTGCGCGCCTTCCTGCACTCGAAAGGCGTGGAAGATAAAGATATTGAAGAGGTCTACACCCCGTTTGGTCATAGCGATTACCAGACCATCGTCGCCAGTATCAAGAAATTCTCTGCGGGGGGTAAAACGGCGGTGGTCTCCACCATCAACGGTGATTCCAACGTGCCTTTCTATAAAGAGCTGGCGAACCAGGGGCTGAAAGCCACGGACGTGCCGGTGGTGGCGTTCTCGGTGGGCGAGGAAGAACTGCGCGGCATTGATACCAAACCGCTGGTGGGTAACCTGGCGGCGTGGAACTACTTTGAATCCGTCGATAACCCGACCAACCAGACTTTTGTCGCGGCCTACAAAGCCTACGCGAAAGCCCATAAGCTGCCGAATGCCGATACCGTCGTCACCAACGATCCGATGGAAGCGACCTATGTCGGCCTGCATATGTGGGCGCAGGCGGTTGAAAAAGCGGGGACAACCGACGTGGACAAAGTGCGCGCGGCAATGGCGGGCCAGTCGTTCAACGCGCCATCCGGCTTTACGCTGACCATGGATGCCACCAACCACCACCTGCATAAGCCCGTCATGATTGGTGAAATCGAAGGCAACGGCCAGTTCAACGTCGTCTGGCAAACCGAACAGCCGGTACGCGCTCAGCCGTGGAGCCCGTTTATCGCCGGGAATGACAAAAAACCTGACCAGCCGATGAAAACCGCCAGCAACTAAGCCACCACCAGGGAGAGACGTCATGAACGCCATGCGCATAATTATTGCGATTGTGTGGCTTACCGGACTGCTGCCAGGGATGGTGCAGGCATCGGATGCCGATGATTTCGTTGCCGCTAGCCGCAGCCAGCAGACCGCCATGCTGACCCGCTGGGCAGCCACGCCGGAACCTGCACGTTTGCCGCTGCTTAAAGCGCTGCAACAGGAGAACCTCTACACCGACAGCCAGAAGAAGGCTTTTACCCGCATCGACGGCGAAATGGTTGCCCTGGGCGCGGCAAAGAGCGCCGAAGGAACGACCAAAGCCGTGCGGCTGACCAACCGGCTGCGCGTGTTAACCGTCACGGCGCTGGCGACGCATCAGCTTGTCAGTGACAGTGTCACCGAAAGGCGTCATGCCGCGCGGCAACTTCAGCGTGACGTCCAGCCGGATATGCTCGGGTTTCTGCAACAGCGGGCTAACCGCGAAACGGATGACGTCACCCGACAGTCGCTGAGGCTGGCGCTGGCAAATCTTCAGCTGGCGAGTCCGCAGGCGGAAACGCGCCTCAACGCGGTTGAACTGTTGGGACAGTCTGACGATCCGGACGTTCAGGCCACGCTGACGCCGTTCACCCGGGCGCAAACCGAGCCGGACGCACGGGTACGTGCCGCCGCCGCTGAGAGCCTGGACCGTATTCAGCACCGGCTGATGTGGGGCGAACTGCTGGGGCAGGCCTTCATGGGCCTGTCGTTGGGGTCGGTACTCTTGCTGGCCGCGCTCGGGCTGGCTATCACCTATGGTCTGCTGGGGGTGATTAACATGGCCCACGGCGAAATGCTGATGCTCGGGGCGTATGCCACCTGGATGGTGCAGCAGGTGATGGCGCAGTGGATGCCTCAGTGGCTGGCGCTTTATCCGGTGGTGGCGCTGCCGGTGGCGTTTTGCCTGACGGCAGGTATCGGGATGGTGCTGGAGCGCACGGTGATCCGCCATCTGTATGGCCGCCCGCTGGAAACCCTGCTCGCTACCTGGGGGATCAGCCTGATGCTTATCCAGCTGGTGCGCATGACCTTTGGCGCCCAGAACCTTGAGGTCGCAAACCCGGCCTGGCTGTCCGGCGGGGTGCAGGTTTTCGCCAACCTGACGCTACCGTGGAACCGCATTGTGGTGCTCGGGTTTGTGCTGATGGTGCTGTTCTTCACCTGGCTCATTCTGAATAAAACGCGTCTGGGGCTGAACGTGCGGGCGGTGACGCAAAACCGCAGCATGGCGGCCTGCTGCGGCGTCCCCACCGGACGGGTAGATATGCTGGCGTTTGGCCTCGGGTCCGGCATTGCCGGGCTGGGCGGCGTGGCATTGTCCCAACTGGGGAACGTGGGACCGGAGCTGGGCCAGGGATACATCATTGATTCGTTCCTGGTGGTGGTGCTCGGCGGCGTCGGCCAGCTGGCCGGTAGCGTCGCGGCGGCCTTTGGTCTGGGGATCTTCAATAAAATTCTTGAACCGCAGATGGGCGCCGTGCTGGGCAAAATCCTGATTCTGGTGGCGATCATTCTGTTTATTCAGAAACGTCCGCAGGGGTTATTCGCACTTAAAGGGAGGGTGACAGACTGATGAGCCAGCCATTGACCTTAACACTGGCGCGCAGGGCACCGCGCTCCACGCAAATCTTCGGCAGTCTGCTGGTTGCGGCGCTGCTGGTGCTGCCTTTTCTCGCGCTGTTGCCCGCAACGCATCCGCTGGCCGTTTCTACGTGGATGTTGACGCTCATCGGCAAGATCCTCTGCTACGCAGTTGTCGCCGTGGCCCTCGATCTGGTCTGGGGCTATGCCGGTATGCTCTCACTGGGGCACGGCATATTCTTCGCCCTGGGCGGCTATGCGATGGGCATGTACCTGATGCGCCAGGCGGCCGGGGACGGGCTGCCCGCGTTTATGTCGTTTCTCTCGTGGAGCGAGCTGCCCTGGTTCTGGTGGGGAACGCAGCATTTTGCCTGGGCTCTGGTGTTAATTGTGACGATCCCCGGCCTGCTGGCGCTGGTCTTCGGCTGGTTTGCTTTTCGCTCGAAGATCAAAGGGGTCTATTTCTCCATCATGACCCAGGCGCTGACCTACGCGGGCATGCTGCTGTTCTTTCGCAACGAAACCGGCTTTGGCGGCAATAACGGCTTTACCGGTTTTACCACGCTGCTCGGGTTTTCCGTCACGGCGACCACCACGCGGATCGCGCTGTTTCTCGCAACGGTCGTGCTGCTGCTTCTGGCCCTGGGCACAGGCTACGCGCTGGCGAAGAGTAAATTTGGCCGCATTTTAACGGCGGTGCGCGATGCGGAAAACCGTCTCACGTTCTGCGGCTACGATCCGCGCGGTTTCAAGCTGCTGGTCTGGACGCTTTCCGCCGTGCTGTGTGGCCTGGCGGGAGCGCTGTACGTTCCGCAGGTGGGCATTATCAACCCGGGTGAAATGTCGCCGACCAACTCGATTGAAGCGGCCATCTGGGTAGCGCTGGGTGGACGCGGCACTCTGGTGGGCCCGGTGATTGGCGCGGCGCTGGTCAACGGTGCGAAGAGCTTTTTCACCGTGGCGATGCCGGAGTACTGGCAGCTGTTTCTGGGGCTGATTTTCATCGCCGTGACGCTGTTTTTACCGCGCGGCGTGTTCGGTCTGTTTCGTAAGGGAGAGAATTAATGCAGCCCTCTGAAGGACTCTTTACCCGCCAGCTACCGGGCGACCGTTACCGCGAACAGACCGATCCGGTGTTGCAGCTCGAGGCCATTAACGTCAGTTTCGACGGTTTTCAGGCGTTGACCGATCTCTCGCTGAACATCGGCGTCGGAGAATTGCGCTGCATCATTGGCCCTAATGGCGCCGGTAAAACCACGCTGATGGACGTGATTACCGGCAAAACCCGGCCAAAAAGCGGG
Source organism: Enterobacter cloacae complex sp. ECL72 (assembly GCF_019056635.1). Classification (NCBI taxonomy): domain Bacteria; kingdom Pseudomonadati; phylum Pseudomonadota; class Gammaproteobacteria; order Enterobacterales; family Enterobacteriaceae; genus Enterobacter; species Enterobacter cloacae complex sp. ECL72. Next base: position 1,803,029 of record NZ_CP077659.1, read on the forward strand.
AAAGCTATTTACGATCAGTCCATCGATCTGACTGCCCTGGAACCGGCGGCCATCGCCCGTCAGGGCGTTGGCCGTAAGTTCCAGAAGCCGACCGTGTTTGAAGCGCTGACCGTAGGGGAAAACCTCGAAATCGCCATGAAAGCCGACAGGTCCGTCTGGGCGAGCCTGCGGGCCACGCTCAGCGGCGAGCAGCGCGACCGCATTGATGAGATGCTGGTTTTGCTGCGGCTTGGCAGCGAGCGCGATCGCCGTGCCGGGCTGCTTTCCCACGGACAGAAGCAGTTTCTGGAGATCGGCATGCTGCTGGTGCAGGACCCGCATCTGTTACTGCTGGACGAACCCGCTGCCGGTATGACCGACGCAGAGACGGAATACACTGCCGAGCTATTCCGAACCCTGGCAGGCAAGCATTCGCTGATGGTGGTTGAGCACGATATGGGTTTCGTCGAGACCATCGCCGACCACGTCACGGTGCTGCATCAGGGGCGGGTACTGGCGGAAGGTTCGCTTCGCGAGGTACAGGCCAATGAACAGGTAATTGACGTCTATCTGGGACGTTAAGGAGAGGTGATGTTACAGGTTAGCGAACTGAATCAGTACTACGGCGGAAGTCATATTCTGCGCGGGGTGAGCTTTGAGGCGGTCGTCGGGGAAGTTACCTGCCTACTGGGGCGCAACGGGGTGGGCAAAACCACGCTGCTGAGGTGCCTGATGGGGCTGATCCCGGTGAAAGGCGGGGAGGTGGTCTGGCAGGGAAAGAGCATCACTCTCAGTAAACCGCACCAGCGGGTGCAGTCCGGCGTGGCCTATGTTCCGCAGGGGCGGGAGATTTTTCCGCGTCTGACCGTAGAAGAAAACCTGCTGATGGGGCTGTCACGCTTCTCCGCGGGAAACGCAAGGAGCGTACCGGAGGAGATTTGGCAGCTTTTCCCGGTGCTGAAGGAGATGAAGCACCGACGCGGAGGCGATCTTTCCGGTGGTCAGCAGCAGCAGCTGGCGATAGGTCGCGCGCTGGCGAGCCGTCCACGGTTACTGATTCTGGATGAACCCACGGAAGGTATTCAGCCGTCGGTGATTAAAGAGATTGGGCAGGTGATCCGCAGCCTGGCGAACCGGGGGGATATGGCCATCCTGCTGGTGGAGCAGTTTTATGATTTTGCGGCAGAGCTGGCCGACAGGTATCTGGTGATGTCGCGCGGCAGCATCGTCCAGCAGGGGCGCGGGGAGAACATGGAGCAGGAGGGCGTTCGCGGGCTGGTTGCGATCTGAAATGTTATAATATAACATCCTCATTCTTATAAAACGGAATGAGGATTTTGCTGTGGCTGCACAACTTGCAAAAATTGCGCTTACTCTGGGAACGCTGCTGGTAAGCGGCTCGCTTTTTGCCCATTCGCACGGTCATCAGATGACGGAGGCGGAACAGAAGGCGGCTAACGGCGTCTTTGAGGATAAAGACGTCAGGGACAGGAAGCTGTCTGACTGGGACGGGACCTGGCAGTCCGTTTATCCGTTCCTGCTTGATGGTTCGCTGGATCCGGTTTTCGAAAAGAAAGCGCAGAAGGGAGAAAAATCCGCTGCCGAGGTGAAGGCCTACTACCGTAAGGGGTACGCGACGGACGTGGACGCCATCGGCATTGAAAACAACGTGATGGAATTCCACCGCGGCAAAACGGTGAGCAGCTGCCGCTACGACTACAGCGGCTACAAAATTCTGACCTATGCGTCGGGGAAAAAAGGCGTGCGCTACCTGTTTGAGTGCAAGGATAACGCGAGCCAGGCGCCTAAGTTTGTGCAGTTCAGCGACCATATCATCGGGCCGAAAGCCTCTTCACACTTCCATATCTTTATGGGCAACACCTCCCACGAGGCGCTGCTGAAAGAGATGGATAACTGGCCGACCTACTACCCGAATGAGATGTACAAAGAGCAGGTGGTGGAGGAGATGTTGCACCACTAGGGTGTTGGTTTTGCCGGGTGACGGCTTCGCCTTACCCGGCTTACGATTAGGGTTTTGTCGGTCGGGTAAGCGCAGCGCCACCCGACACGCTATCTTCACTTTTCACGCTCATCCCGCGCAATATCATCAGCCAGGCCGCAATGATGGCGGCCATCATAATGATAAATAATGACCAGTGCGGCAGATGGGTCAGGATGAGCCCGGTGATCATCGGGTTCGCCGCCGCGCCGAGCCAGCCCAGCGCCTGGGCGGAGAAATAGCTCGCCTTCATGCCCGGCGGGGCGATATTGTCGATCAGCATGTATTCACCCGGTGCATAAATAATTTCACCCAGGGTGAAAATCGCCGCCGCGATCCCCCAGTAAATCAGGTTCTCGCCGGAAAGCATAAACCCGCCCAGCCCGAGGATGAAAAAAAGCGTCGCGGCGGTCATTAGCGGACGGATATTGCTGGCGGTGATCTTACGTCCAAGCGCGTATTGCAGGGTGACGACCACCGCCGCGTTGACGGGCAGCACAACGGCCACCACCTTTTCTGCGAAATCACTGTCCGCATGTGCGGCGAGGACATACTGGGAAATGCAGGTGGCGAACGATCCACCCACATACGACGCCAGCAGGCCGGAGAGCGTGTACCAGAACAGCGCCCGGTCTTTCAGCAGCACCGAGGGCTGCCACGGCATTTTCTCCTCAGGGCTGTCTGAGGCTATGCTTTTCTGCACAAAGAAATGGATAAACCCGAGCGGCAGTGCGGCGCAGAAGGCGGCCAGCCAGAACGGCAGTTGCAGGCTGTACATCACCAGCAGGGTGCCGATCGGCGGCCCGATCGTCCAGCCAATGTTCAGGAAACTGTAGTTGAGTGAGAAAACGCGCGCCTTTTCGCTGGAGGTCAGCACGTCGGCAAACCATGCTTTCAGCACCGTTGAGAAGACGGAATAGGCGCAGTTAATCAGGGCAAAGAACAGCACCACCAGCGTCACGTTATTCACCAGCGGAATCGCCACAAACCCGGCGATAAAGGCCACGATGGCGATCAGCATATAGCGTTTTTTGTCGAACTTATCCGCCAGGATGCCAAACCCCAGGCTAAACACCACGCCGATGGTCAACGCCACGGTAAGGGCATAGCCAATATTCTCCACGCTCATATCGTACACGCGTGTGAGATATATGGTCATAAAGGGCAGCGTTGCCCCGCGGCCAATTGTTAATAACAATGACGATGCCAGCAGCGCTGCGGTTGAGCGCCTGATTGATGGTTTCATTTTCCTGCCCGACAAATGCTTATGCTTTTTTTGTTGTGTTATTACAGGATTATCATGGGATCGGCAGCTTGTATAGCACCCAATTTATCCGCAGGTGCTTCTCTCCAGTACCAGAATTAATGATCTTCTCGCGGGGCTATTTTTTCTGTTACCTTGAAGTGTTTACAAAATTTTAATAATTCAGGGGCGGAAAATGACGCGGAAAGACGGGCTGTTAGCGTTGCTGGTTGTCGTGGTGTGGGGACTCAATTTTGTGGTCATCAAAATGGGGTTGCACAACATGCCTCCACTGATGCTGGCGGGGCTGCGCTTCCTGCTGGTGGCCTTCCCGGCGCTGCTGTTCGTTGCCCGCCCGAAAATTCCCCTTAAGCTGCTGCTGGGCTACGGCCTTACCATCAGCTTTGGTCAGTTTGCGTTTCTTTTTTGCGCCATCAAATTCGGTATGCCTGCGGGCCTGGCTTCGCTGGTGCTTCAGGTGCAGGCGTTCTTTACCATCATTCTCGGCGCATTTGTCTTCGGCGAACGCTTGCAGGGCAAGCAGCTGGCGGGCATTAGCCTTGCGGTCTTTGGCGTGCTGGTGCTGATTGAAGGCAGCCTCAACGGTCAGCATGTCGCGCTGCTAGGCTTTATGCTCACCCTGGCGGCGGGGCTGAGCTGGGCGTGCGGCAATATCTTTAACAAACTGATAATGCAGCACGAGACGCGTCCGCCGGTCTTATCGCTGGTGGTCTGGAGCGCATTGATCCCAATCGTGCCGTTTATGGCCGCGTCGTTTATTCTGGATGGTCCGCAGGCGATGTTGAAAAGCCTGGTGGAGATCGACCTGACGACCATTTTGTCGCTGATCTACCTGGCGTTAGTCGCCTCAATCATTGGCTATGGTATCTGGGGATCGCTGCTCGGACGCTATGAAACCTGGCGTGTGGCGCCGTTATCGCTGCTGGTACCGGTGGTCGGGCTTGCCAGCGCCGCACTGTTGCTGGATGAAACGCTCAGCGTGCTGCAACTGTGTGGCGCAGGGCTGATTATGGCCGGGCTGTATATCAACGTCTTTGGCTTGCGGGTGCGTCGGGCAACGCAGGTGCGGGGTTAAGGCAGAAAAAAGCCCCGCATTAGCGGGGCAAAAACGAATTACAGGTCGTGGTTGTAATACGGCACGCCTAATTCGTCGGATTTGTCGCTGCCAGCGCCCATGTGATTGAAGTCCCAGGGCGACTGGTTTTGCGTGGACGGCATAATCATGGTGTCACGATTATTTTGCTGCCCCGCATTGGGGGTTTGCTCCGCGAAGCTCTGGCCGGAAACCAGCACCAGCAAGGTGAGGGCGGCGGAGGCGATAAATTTCATGATTTCCTCGGTTACGTCTTAACAGGCGATGATTAACTGCAATGTTTTAGCGGATACAGATAACGGGATTCACCCGGCATACTGGTAATACGGTACTTATGAGGCGGCACGTCAAAGTAGTTCTTGAACGTACGCGTCAGGGTCTGTTGCGATTCAAATCCGTAGCGTTCCGCCAGATAGAGGATCGGCTCATTGCTTTCTTTCAGTTTTTGGGCAATCTCCGTCAGCTTGCGGCTGCGAATATATTGTCCTAATGAATGGCCGGTCTCTTTTTTAAACATCCGTTGCAGGTGCCATTTTGAGTAACCTGAACGCTCAGACACTTTCTCAAGAGAGAGTGGAGATTCCAGGTTATCTTCGATCCAGTCCAAAATGCTATGAATGGTGATAGCGTCAGTATTGCGTCTGGACATCGTCATACCTCTTTTTCTGTTTACGGCAGGATTTTCTTGAGTAAGAGCTCAAGCGTTGCCACTTCATCTGCCGATAAGTTTTTTGTCAGTTCCTGGTGCAGTGTTTGTCCTACTAATTGATGACATTGCTCACACATGGCCGCGCCATCGCTGGTCAGTTTCACCAGTACGCCACGTTTGTCATTCGGGTTAGGGCTTCGTTCTATCCATCCTTTACAGACGAGACGATCCAGCATGCGGGTTAACGCACCCAGATCGACAGAGAGCACCTTTTTCAGCTCAACCGGCGTGATACACACTTCGCAGCGAATGGAACACAGCACTTTGAACTGTGTTGCGGTGATATCCAGCGGTGACAGATAGTCATTGAGCAGGCGATCTTTTTTCTGGTTAACCATATGAATAAGACGACCCAGTGGGATTATGTCGTTAAAGAGGTCACTGGTGCTTTTCACAATGGTTGCCCTGGCAAGTAGTTTAGTCACGGCAGATATTATTGCTCAGGCAAGTATAAGTCAACTGAATGAATCGGCCGATGCCACGAAATGCTAAAACGCTTCAGGAACTTATTCTGTACGCTTTTAAATCATACAGATAATCTGGGGTTATGAATTACGCGAGACAATTATGGTTACGCTGTCGGATGGCTCCGGACGAGGATTTGCCCCTATAATTGCGATGTTGAATAAGGATAAGGACTGCGGTGCATTATGTTGGATTTGATTAAAGCAGTGGGGCTTGGACTGGTGGTGTTGCTGCCGCTGGCGAACCCGTTAACGACGGTGGCGCTTTTTCTGGGGCTGGCGGGGAACATGAACAGCGCAGAGCGCAATCAGCAGTCGATGATGGCCTCTGTCTATGTCTTTGCCATAATGATGGTGGCTTATTACGCCGGGCAACTGGTGATGAATACCTTTGGTATTTCGATTCCCGGTCTGCGTATTGCTGGCGGGCTGATTGTGGCCTTTATTGGTTTCCGGATGCTGTTCCCGGCGCACAAAGCGCACGAATCCCCGGAAGCCAAAAGCAAATCGGAGGAGCTTGAAAGCGAACCGAGCGCCAACATCGCGTTTGTGCCGTTAGCCATGCCGAGCACGGCGGGGCCGGGGACGATTGCGATGATCATCAGTTCCGCCTCAACGGTGCGTGATGGGTCGACATTTCCGCACTGGGTTATCACCGTTGCGCCGCCCATCATTTTTGCGCTTATCGCCATTATCGTCTGGGGATCATTGCGCAGCTCCGGGGCGATTATGCGCTGGGTGGGCAAGGGGGGGATTGAGGCTATCTCCCGTCTGATGGGCTTCCTGCTGGTCTGTATGGGCGTGCAGTTTATTATTAACGGCGTGCTGGAGATTGTTAAGACGTATCATTGAGAACGTTGCCGGGTGGCGGCTTCGCCTTACCCGGCCTACTCGCAATGGATATAATTCTTATGAATATAAATACATTCTGAAAATCGAATTTTTTCTGCATTAATATAATCCACTGCCTTGCTGTGTATTACCGCTTAAAGTAACGTTCAGCATTCATTTCTTTTCGGGTTATAGACATGCGAGCAAAATATTCATTTATCGCAGTGAGTACACTGCTTTTTTCATTAAATGCCTATGCTGGGTTGTTTGATTCCACGCCAGATTTCAAATGCGGTCGCGATGATGCCATCTCTGCTGCTCAGTCAAAAATAAGAGATGATGCAGTCAGTAAGTTACAGGTAGCTTATCTCGCTAACCCCTCGGATTTCTACGGTAAACCGCTCAAGGACTACATTGCAAAAGCTAATGAAATCGCAATTGTAATGGCAAATGTCACAACAAAATCGTCTGATGACGAAGCGCAGGCGCGGAGCTGTAGCGCGACTGTCACGCTCACTGTGCCTTCTGAAATCATGGGTTACATTGCATCCTACCCTGACAGACTGAGACGTATAATTAACGATGGTGGAAAGGTGCTTAACAATAGCGTTCAATGGGACAAGTTTACCTACTCGTTATCGATGGCGGATAATGGGAAAGATATTTCAGTTTCATATGAATATAATAATAAAGATTATATCTCTGAATCAATAGCGGCGATGGCTACCCTCGCCATGAATAAAGATGAACTTCAAAAGGCTGAACTCAATAATAAATTAAATATTGCCGCGCGTAATTATTCTGATAGCGATCGCCAGTTAAACGAACTATGGAAGTATCTTCCTGATTCCGTCAAAGCTTCGATGAAAAAGGAGCAGAACATGTGGATCAATGAAAAAGCTAAAAAATGCGGCAAAATAAGCGATGCGTCTTCTGCAACCACTCCTCTGGCAACGAGAATCGGTATCTATGATTGTCAGACCAAAATGACAGATGAAAGATTCCGTTATCTTGGCGGTGATGAAGAACACGGATATTAATGCTTCGTAGGCCGGGTAAGGCGAAGCCGCCACCCGGCATAACAAACGTCAACCGTGGCTGGACTGTTCTTCCATCGCGACCGGCCATTTACGGAAGATAAGCACCGACCAGATCAGCGCGATCAGCGCCGGAATCGCCCCGAGATAACCAATGGCCGACATCGATACATGCAGGCTGATCTGATTTCCCACCAGCGCACCGGCTCCAATCCCCAGATTAAAAATCCCGGAGAAGAGCGACATCGCTACGTCCGTGGCGTCCGGGGCCAGCGCCAGCACTTTGACCTGCATTCCCAGACCAATAATCATGATTGCCACGCCCCAGAACAGACTGAGGATCGCCAGATGACTCTCGCTGCCTGCCGCAGGCATCAGTAACAGCAGGCATGCCAGCAGCAGACCAATCGCACTGCTTACCAGCGCAGACGCGTGCTTATTGCCCAGCTTCCCGAACAGGATGCTGCCGATAATCCCCGCGCCGCCCAGGATCAGCAGCAGAACGGTGGCAAAGTTAGCGCTAAAGCCCGCCACAACCTGAACAAACGGCTCAATATAGCTGTAGGCCGTGTAATGGGCGGTCACCACAATCACGGTCAGCAGATAGATGCTCATCAGCGCCGGTCGACGCATCAGCAGCGGCAGACTTTTCAGCGAGCCGGAGTGTTCGCTGGGCAGTTTTGGCAGCAGTTTGATCAGACACACCAGGGTGATCAGCGCCCCCATGCCGATGGCAAAGAAGGTGGTGCGCCAGCCGAAGTATTGTCCCACAATGCGCCCGATCGGCAGGCCTAACACCATCGCCAGCGCCGTTCCGGTGGCAATCAGGCTCAGCGCCTGGGCGCGTTTTCCCGCCGGAGCCAGACGAATGGCGAGGGACGCGGTGATCGACCAGAAAACGGCATGGGCAAACGCGATGCCGACGCGGCTGATGACCAGCACGGTAAAGTTCCATGCCATAAATGACAGCACATGGCTGGCAATGAACACCACAAACAGCCCAATCAGCAGCTTACGACGTTCCATCTGGCTGGTCAGCAGCATAAACGGCAGCGACATCAGCGCCACCACCCATGCATAGATGGTCAACATAATGCCAACCTGTGCCGTTTCCATATGGAAGCTGGCGGCGATATCGGACAGCAGCCCAACCGGAACAAATTCCGTGGTGTTGAAAATAAACGCTGCGATGGCGAGCGTGACCACGCGTAGCCACGCGACCCTGCGGGAAACCGTGTGTGTTGTCATAGGGATATCTGGGATTCGTTGCCTGAAAGATGAGGAGACGATCTTAAAGCCTTAAACGGCGAAAACTCAACCGTTATGTGATGTGAATCACAAAATTTACCTTCATGCAGCGGTAGCGAACGGGGTTGTTTTCATCGAAGATAAAGAACAACACAACAAAAACAGGCGGTAACACGATGCAGGAGATTGATTTTTATCTGGTAGATGCGTTCAGCGCATCCTCCTTTGGCGGCAACCCGGCGGTGGTGTGCCCGCTCGACGCGTGGCTACCGGATGAGACGTTACTGCGGATGGCACAACAGCATAACCAGTCAGAAACCGCGTTTTTTGTGTGTACCAAAGGGGGGATCGAGTTGCGCTGGTTCACCACGCTCACCGAGGTTAATCTCTGTGGTCACGCGACGCTTGCCGCGGCGTATGTACTTTTTCACGAACTGGATTATCCGGACTCACGCCTTCATTTTGACACCGCCTCTGGTCGCCTGACCGTCAGTCGTGAAGGTGACTGGATGACGCTGGACTTCCCGGCCTGCCCGACGCAGGCACAGACGCCGCCACCGGAGATGCTCACCGCACTCGGTATCAGCCACTACGTCGAGGCGCGAAAAGGCCGCGCCTGGGTGCTGGTACTGGAGAGCCGCGAGCAGGTTGAAGCCCTTAATCCGGATTTCTCCGCCATGACGCCGGGCGAGCATAAAGTGGCCGTCACTGCCCGGGACGAGGGGGAATACGACTTTGTCAGCCGTTTCTTCTCGCCAGGCGTGGCCGTGCCGGAAGATCCTGTCACCGGCTCCGCGCACACCATGCTGATCCCGTACTGGAGTGAACGGCTTGGCAAAACACAGATGTTTGCCCGCCAGGTTTCTGCCCGTGGTGGCGACGTACGCTGCGAACTCAAGGGCGACCGCGTGCGGATGGGCGGGCAGGCGGCACTGTATCTGAAGGGCACAGTATTTCTGCGCTGAACAAATCTAAGAGGAACCAACGATGCAGGAAATTGATTTTTATCTGGTAGATGCCTTCAGCGACAGGGCGTTCGGCGGCAATGCGGCGGCGGTGTGTCCGCTGGAAGCGTGGCTGCCGGATGAGACGCTGCTGAAGATGGCGAAGCAGCATAATCAGTCAGAGACGGCGTTCTTTGTCCGAACGGATAACGGGTTTGAACTGCGCTGGTTTACCACGCAGGATGAAATTAACCTCTGCGGCCACGCAACCCTCGCGGCTTCTCACGTTATTTTCGAATACCTGGATTATCCGCATACGGAAATCACCTTCACCACGCGCTTTGTCGGCGATCTGACGGTACAACGCAGCGGCGACTGGCTGACGCTTAATTTCCCGGCGTGGTCAACCGAGGTTGTTGATACTCCACCCGCAGTGCTGTTCAGCGCGCTGGGCATTAACGCAGCAGACGAGGTGCGTGTGGGGCGTGACTACATGGTGGTGCTCGACAGCCAGCGGCAGGTGGAAGCGCTGACGCCGGATATCGCGGCTATGCTCCCGCTGGGGAAAATGGTCTGCGTTACGGCGCCGGGGGATGAGTATGATTTCGTCAGCCGCTTCTTCTGCCCGGGGGAAGGGGTGCCGGAAGATCCGGTGACGGGATCAGCTCACAGCATGCTGATCCCGTACTGGAGTGAAAAGCTTGGTAAAACGCAGATGTCGGCCCGGCAGGTCTCCTTGCGCGGCGGGGATCTGCGCTGCGAGCTGAAAGGCGACCGCGTGCTGATTGGCGGGCAGGCCACGCTGTATATGAAGGGAAAAATTTTCCTTCGACTCCAGGACTACGTTCATCATTAACAACTGGGCGCTGGTGGCTGACGCTCGTTCAGCAGCGCGATAAACGCCTCAAGCTGGCGGGTCATCGCCCCGCGTCGCCACACCAGCCAGGTGGTGAGCCAGCGCCAGTTTTCCGCCAGCGGCCACGCCGCCACCTGATGATGGCCCGGCATGCTCTCCAGCATGGAGCGGGGCATCAGCGCAATGCCTGCCCCGGCAATCACGCAGGCGAGCATCCCGTGATAGGACTCCATCTCATGGATCCTTCCCGGCGTGACGCGGTCGGCATGGAACCAGCTCTCCAGATGACGCCGGTAAGAACAGTTGGCGCGAAAGGCATACACGTCGCTGCCGCTCACCTGCGTGGCTTTTGATACTTCCGCGTGACCCGCAGGGGTGACCAGCATCATCTCTTCCCGGTAAACCGGCATCCCTTCCAGTTCCGGGTGCGAGAGCGGCCCGTCGACAAAGGCGGCGCTGAGCGTCCCCTCAAGCACGCCGTCAATCATCGTACCGGAAGGTCCGGTGGACAACGCAAACTGAATGCGCGGATAGCGCTGGTTAAACCGCGCCAGACTTTCCGGAATGCGTACGGCGGCGGTACTTTCCAGCGCGCCGAGCGAGAATAATCCCTGCGGTTCATCCCCGGCGACGACCATTCGCGCTTCGTCAACCAGCGCCAGGATCTGCTTGCTGTAGCGCAAAAAATTGTGCCCGGCGGGGGAAAGCCGCAGGCGCTGATTCTCGCGAATAAACAGTTCCACGCCGAGATCCGCTTCTAGCTGTCGGATGCGGGTGGTGAGGTTTGACGGCACCCGGTGTACCTTCTGCGCCGCCTGGGTAATGCTACCGGTCAGTGCGACGGCGTTAAACATCTCAAGCTGAGTTAAGTCCATACCGTTCTCGTATTGTGAATAAGGTGGTGAGTATTATTCATTTTTAAGAAATAGCAGAGTAGGCCACAATCAATCAACTGTTATTACGTGGAGAACATCATGACCTATTCATCTGCTACCCATGCCCACTCTGTCAACCCGGCTTCCGGCGAAACGCTGGCTGCTTACCCGTGGGCAACGTCCCATGACGTTGAGCGTGCCATTGCGCAGGCGGATACCGGTTTTCGTCAGTGGCGACGCGAAAGCGTGGCGCACCGGGCGCAAAAACTTCGCGATCTGGGTGCGGCGCTGCGTAGTCGTGCGGAAGAGATGGCGCAGACTATCTCCCGGGAGATGGGCAAGCCCATTATGCAGGCGCGTGCGGAGGTGGCTAAGTCCGCCAGCCTTTGCGACTGGTACGCTGAACACGGCCCGGCGATGCTGCACCCGGAATCTACCCAGGTCGAAAATGCGGTGATTGAGTACCGTCCGCTTGGGCCCGTTCTGGCGGTGATGCCGTGGAACTTCCCGCTCTGGCAGGTGCTGCGCGGTGCGGTGCCGATCCTGCTGGCAGGGAACAGCTATCTGCTTAAACATGCGCCTAATGTGCTCGGCTCGGCGGAGCTGATCGGGAAGGTATTCGCGGATGCCGGTTTCCCGGAGGGGGTCTTTGGCTGGGTGAACGCGACGAATGACGGCGTCAGCCAGGCGATTAATGATCGTCGTATCGCGGCGGTGACCGTAACCGGCAGCGTTCGGGCTGGTGCGGCAATTGGCGCGCAGGCGGGCGCGGCGCTGAAGAAATGCGTGCTGGAGCTGGGCGGTTCCGATCCGTTTATCGTTCTGAACGATGCCGATCTGGATCTGGCCGTCAACGCGGCGGTGGCCGGACGTTATCAGAATACCGGGCAGGTTTGTGCGGCGGCAAAACGCTTTATTGTGGAAGCGGGCGTGGCGGACGCCCTTACCCAACGCTTTGTTGACGCGGTCAAGGCGCTGAAGATGGGCGCACCGGATGAGGAAGATAACTATATTGGCCCGATGGCGCGATTTGATCTTCGCGATGAACTGCATCAGCAGGTGCAGGCTACGCTGGCGGAGGGGGCGACCCTGCTGCTCGGCGGAGAGAAGATGTCCGGGACCGGTAACTATTATGCCCCAACCGTACTCGGCGGCGTCACCCCACAGATGACGGCCTTTCGTCAGGAGCTGTTTGGTCCGGTGGCGGCAATTACCATCGCGAACGATGCGGCGCACGCGTTGCAGCTGGCTAACGACAGCGATTTTGGCTTATCGGCGACGGTCTTTACCGCGAACGATGCGCTGGCTGAAACCTTCGCGCGTGAGCTGGAGTGCGGCGGGGTGTTTATCAACGGCTACAGCGCCAGCGATGCGCGCGTCGCGTTTGGCGGGGTGAAGAAGAGCGGCTTCGGGCGAGAGCTTTCTCATTTCGGTCTGCATGAGTTCTGTAATGTGCAGACGGTGTGGAAGGATCGCGTCTAGTCTTGTTGCCGGGTAAGGCCAGGCCGCTACCCGGCAGTTCACGTTTCCTGTCATTTTTGCGTAATGGTTCTGTCATTTTCGTTTCGTAGACTCGCTCGCGTCTAACGTATTGTTACAGAAGAAAATTATGAACCTAACGCAAATTTTTAGTCGTCTTGCGCCGCGCTTTATCCCTCGTCAGTTTGGCCTGCTGACCGGCATCTTTTGTATCATTGGCCTTTTCTCCGCCCTGCAACTCTCTTCCTCCTTCCTGCTGACCGCCTCCCTGAATGAAGCCCAGCGTAACGAACAGCGCAATCAGCTGGCCTGGCAGCAGCAGAGCAGGCTGGATCAGGCCCGTATTTCTCTGCTGGCGGCCAGCGATCTGCTCAACCGCTCCGGCGTGTACTTTATGCAGGATAAAGAGACCGGCTCGGAAGGAAGCTGGCATAGCCTGATGGACGAGGCGCAAAAATTCCTGGCGGCGTCACAGCAGGCATGGCAGGCCTGGCTCGCGCTTAATCCGCCGAAAGACAACGGGCTGGTTAACAGCTATCAGCTGTTTTTCGACGCCATCCGAGAGCAGGCGGAGGGGCTGGTGAAAACCAACAGCATCGACCTCTTTTTCGCCGTACCCGCCCAGGCGTTTCAGACCGATTTTAATGACAATTTCGCACGCTATCAGCAACGGAGTGAGAAGCAGACGATACAGGGGCGTCAGTCGCTCATGGAACAACTCTCAGGTCTGCAACGGCTGTTCCTGTTTGCGCCGCTGGTGCTACTGGCCATTGCCATAGCCGTCTGGCTCGGAATGGCGAAGTGGGTGATATCCCCGCTACGCCGTCTGATTATCCATATTAACCAGCTTGCGGCAGGGGATTTGTCAGGCACGCCGCCTGACGTTGTGCGCTTTAACCGTGAAATCAGCCAGCTCAGCGGCAGTATTACCGCCATGCAGCGCGGGCTCCAGCAACTGGTGACCCAGGTCAGCGAGGCCACTACCTCCATGGTTGAAAATATCGGATCGCTTGCGCAGGGGAATCAGAAGCTTTATCAGCAGTCTACGCGACAGGCCAAAGAGCTGGAGGAGGTGACCGCACACATCGCCGATCTCGAAACCCACGTTGAGGGGAACACGGGTTATGCAAAACTCGCCCGCTCGCGCGCGGATGAAGCCCGACAGGCTGCCGCTGGGGGGGAGCAAATGATGTCAGCGGTGAATGGCTCGATGCAGACGATCGTCGACCGATCCTCAGAGATGCGCGGGATCGTCGCGATGATCGACAGCGTGGCGTTTCAGACCAACATTCTGGCCCTCAATGCTGCCATTGAAGCCGCCCATGCAGGAGAGCAGGGGCGCGGATTTGCGGTGGTTGCCCGGGAAGTGGGGCTGCTGGCCAGAAAAAGCAGTCACTCTACGCAAACCATTCAGGCGCTAATTAACCACTCGCTACAGGGCATTGAAGAAGGTTCTCAGGTGGTAAACCGTCTGGAAGAGAATTTGCAACAGGTCACCGGGCTGGTGGCGAATCTGAGCAGCCTGCTGAATGATATTTCGCTGGCTACCCTGAATCAGGGGGACAGCATTCATCAGATGACCCGTCAGCTTCAGGCGCTGAATCAGGTATCGCGTCGGACAGATGTGCTGGTTAGCGAAGCGTCAAATGCCTCTGAGCGCCTGCATCAGCAGTCCGATCTTTTGTTGCAGGCCGTCTCGCGTTTTCGTCTCCCTGCCTGACGTGACGTATAAGCGTCTGTTATACTCGCTGCCCGTTTTAGCCTGAGGGCAAGGAGCAAAGTGTGGCTGCGGTCATCCATAATGAGATGCTGGACGAGATTCTGGCGCAGGTTCGTCCGTTACTGGGGCAGGGTAAGGTTGCCGATTACATTCCCGCGCTGGCTTCGGTCAGCGGTAATAAGCTCGGTATCGCCATTTGTACTGTCGACGGTCAGCGTTTTCAGGCGGGAGACGCGCTTGAGCGCTTTTCGATTCAGTCGATCTCAAAAGTGCTTAGCCTCGTTGCCGCCATGCGCCAGTATGACGAGCAGGAGATCTGGCAGCGGGTGGGCAAAGATCCGTCCGGTCAGCCGTTCAACTCCCTTCTCCAGCTGGAAATCGAACAGGGTAAGCCGCGTAACCCGTTTATTAACGCCGGGGCGCTGGTGGTGTGCGATATGCTGCAAAGCCGGCTGAGCGCGCCGCGCCAGCGGATGCTCCAGATTGTGCGGCAGCTTTCCGGCGTGCAGGACATCGCCTACGATCCGGTGGTAGCGCGCTCTGAGTTTGAACACTCTGCACGTAACGCCGCCATTGCCTGGCTGATGAAGTCCTTCGGCAACTTTCATAATGACGTCGCCACGGTGCTGCAAAACTATTTTCATTACTGCGCGCTGAAGATGAACTGCGTCGAACTGGCGCAGACTTTTCTGTTTCTGGCGCATCAGGGCCATGCCCCGCATCTGGGCGAGGACGTTGTCTCCCCGATGCAGGCCCGGCAGATCAACGCCTTAATGGCAACCAGCGGGATGTATCAGAATGCCGGGGAGTTTGCCTGGCGCGTGGGGCTGCCGGCAAAATCCGGCGTTGGCGGTGGGGTCGTGGCGATTGTCCCTCACGAGATGGCGATTGCCGTCTGGAGCCCGGAACTGGACGAGACCGGAAATTCACTGGCGGGCGTGGCGGCGCTGGAACAGCTGACCAAACGCCTTGGACGGTCCGTATACTGATGTCCACGTTAGATCCTCTGTTCGCGCGCCTGGCTCGCTCCACGTTCCGTTCACGATTTCATTTAGGGACGAAAGAGCGGCAATACTGCTGGGATAAGGGCGCGGAGACTATCGATAAGCATGCTGCTGATTTTGTCGCCGCGCGGCTGGCGCCTGCGCACCCGGTGAATGACGGTAAGCAGACGCCAATGCGCGGCCATCCGGTTTTTATCGCCCAGCATGCCACGGCAACCTGCTGTCGGGGCTGTCTGGCTAAGTGGCACGCTATCCCGCAGGGCGTGCCGCTGAGTGCGCAGCAACAACAGTATATCGTCAACGTAATCCATCATTGGCTGGTCATAGAGGTAAATCGTGCCTCCTGAACTGACAATGTCTCTGTTTAAGCTACGCTTTTACTAATGCTCAGCGTCAGGAGACGTTATGAAGGCACCTCAAATTCCCGTGAATGAAGCGGAGCGCATGAATGCTCTGCGCGAGTCCGGTCTGCTTGAGATCGACAATTACCCCGCGTTTGATCGTCTTACGCGGCTGGCAACACGCTTTTTCAGGGTGCCGCTGGCGATGATTACGCTGGTGGATGACCACGCCGCGATCGTGAAGTCTGCCGACGGCCAGGTACCTGCCACCCAGCCTCGCGATCTCTCGTTTTGTGGTCATACGATCCTGGGTGACGCGCCGCTGGTGGTGAGTGACACGCTGCTGGACGAACGCTTTGCGGATAATCCGCAGGTGGTGGGAGATCCGGGCGTGCGCTTTTATGCCGGTTTCCCGCTGCGTTTACGTGACGGGGCGTGCGTGGGATCGTTGTGTCTCATTGATTACGCACCGCGTGAGTTTACGGCGGCGGATGTCGCCGTACTGGCCGATCTCAGCGCGCTGGCAGAGGATGAATTTGCGGCCGTTAGCGCGGCCACAACCGATGAACTCACGGGGCTGTTTAACCGTCGCGGGTTTAACCAGTTTGCGCAGTTTGCACTGTCGGTTTCGCAGCGTCGGGCAGAACCGTTAACCCTTGGCTGGCTGGATCTGGACCATTTCAAAACCATTAACGATCGCTTCGGGCATCAGGAGGGTGATAAGGCCCTGAAAGCGATGGCCACCCTGATGCGTTCCTCGTTCCGCGAGGCCGATCTGCTGGTACGTTTCGGGGGCGATGAGTTCGCGGTGCTGTTTGCGGATACCGATGAACCCGGCGCCTGGATCGCTATGCAGTACCTCGTCGAACAAACGGAAAAGTATAATGCGCGTCAGCTGCATCCCTGGTCGTTACAGTTCTCCTGGGGGCTGAGCGAGTTCGATCATCACCGCAATGATATGCAGGCATGGCTAAAACACGCGGATGCGCAAATGTACGCCATGAAGCGGCAACACCACGGCGAAAAATGACATAACGAAATCCTATGTCATCGCTTATTGCGTTACAAAAATGTTAATAGCAAAGTGGAGAGATTCAACCTAAGGACGCGAAATGAACTCTCCCATGCTGATTAAACCTCTCTCCCGGCAGGACATCCTCACCCACATCGATGCCCTCAACGATATCCTGGTCAACTGTGTCAACGGCGGCGCCTCCGTCAGCTTTATACAGCCTTTTTCTGCCGGGAAAGCCCATACCTTCTGGCTCGGCGTCGCAGAGAGCGTCGGGCGCGACGAGCGTACCGTTCTGGGCTGTTTTGATGCGGAGCAGGGGCTGGTTGGCACGGTCCAGCTGATTACCGATCAGCCTGAAAACCAGCCGCACCGCGCAGATGTCGCGAAACTGCTGGTTCATGAGAAGGCGCGCCGTAAAGGGGCGGCAATGGCGCTGATGGAAGCCCTGGAGGCGGTTGCACGTGAAAAAGCGCTTACGGTACTGGTGCTTGATACCTCAACCGGCAGCGGCGCGGAGACGTTTTACCAGAGAGCAGGCTGGCAAAAGGCGGGGGAGATCCCACGCTACGCCCTGATGCCGAACGGGGACATGACGGCGACCTCGGTGTTCTATAAATTTCTGTGATTATTTTTCACCATCGCATCCTGAGTTGATCCAGACAGGGGTTATGGTCCTGAAGTTTTGATAAGTTATCACACCAATCTTATCAGGCTGTATGACTAATCATAAAGGACCTCCATTGTGAACACACTCAACCGTCGTGATTTCCCCGGTGCGCGCTATCCTGAACGTATCATCCAGTTTGGCGAAGGTAACTTCCTGCGCGCGTTCGTTGACTGGCAAATCGACCTCTTAAACGAGCATACCAATCTCAATGCCGGTGTGGTGATTGTGCGGCCGATCCAGAGCGATTTTCCGCCGTCCCTGAGCACCCAGGATGGTCTGTATACCACGATTATTCGCGGTCTGAATGAGCAGGGGGAAGCGGTAAGCGATGCGCGTCTTATTCGTTCCGTGAATCGTGAAATCAGCGTCTACAGCCAGTACGATGAATTTCTGAAGCTCGCCCATAACCCGGACATGCGGTTTGTCTTCTCCAATACCACGGAGGCGGGGATCAGCTATCACGCGGGGGATAAGTTTGACGATGCGCCAGCTGTCAGCTATCCGGCCAAACTGACGCGTCTGCTGTTCGAGCGTTTTACCCACTTTAACGGGGCAGCGGATAAAGGCTGGATTATCATTCCTTGCGAACTCATCGACTACAACGGCGATGCCCTGCGTGAACTGGTGCTGCGCTATGCACAGGAGTGGGCGCTGCCGGCGGCATTCATTGCGTGGCTGAATGATGCTAACACTTTCTGTTCGACGCTGGTTGACCGCATTGTTACCGGCTATCCGCGTGATGAGGTGGCAGAGCTGGAAGCCGGGCTGGGCTATCACGACAGCTTCCTCGACACGGCGGAACATTTCTATCTGTTTGTTATTCAGGGGCCGAAATCACTTGCAGCTGAACTGCGCCTGGATAAATACCCACTCAACGTCCTGATTGTTGACGATATCAAACCGTATAAAGAGCGTAAGGTGGCGATCCTCAACGGCGCGCACACGGCGCTGGTTCCGGTCGCTTTTCAGGCCGGCCTGGATACGGTAGGGGAAGCCATGAACGACGCGGAAATTTGCGCGTTCGTAGAGAAGGCTATTTATGAGGAGATTATTCCGGTCCTGGATCTGCCGCGCGACGAGCTGCACTCCTTCGCCAGTGCCGTAACGGGGCGTTTCCGAAATCCGTACATTAAGCATCAGCTGCTGTCGATTGCCCTGAACGGGATGACCAAGTACCGCACCCGCATTCTGCCGCAACTGCTGGCAGGGCAGAAGGCGACCGGCAAACTGCCAGCACGTCTGACCTTTGCTCTGGCGACGCTGATTGCATTTTACCGTGCCGAGCGCAACGGTGAGCGCTATCCGGTGCAGGACGATGCGCACTGGCTTGAACGTTACCAGCAGTTGTGGACGCAACATCACGACAAACAGGTCACTACCCGTGAACTGGTATCGTCAGTGTTAAGCGTGAGCGAGCACTGGGAACAGGATCTCACTCTGGTGAACGGACTGGTAGATCAGGTTGCGCTGGATCTGGATGCAATTTTAAGCAAAGGCATGCGCGATGCGGTAAAACCGCTCTGCTAATCATAATGCCCGGCGTTGGCCGGGTTTTTTAAAGACCCTGTTTAGTTACAACATACTATACGTTCTTTTTTTAAAAAGCACATGCAGCACCGTGCGGTTGAGGCTTAACAGGTCAGAAAATGCAATGAACTATTAACATGCTTGCAACCGTGAGGGGGATCACGTTTAATAGCCGCGCTCTTTACTTTTCTGAAGCTGATTATGATTGTTCGTCCTCAACAGCACTGGCTGCAACTGATTTTTGTCTGGCATGGTTCGGTACTTCCCAAAATTTATACCCGACTGCTGCTTAACTTCCTGCTTTCCATCGCCGTGATTGTCATGCTGCCGTGGTACACCTCGCTGGGTATCCGGTTTACCGTCGCGCCGTTCAGCATTCTGGGCGTGGCTATCGCCATCTTCCTGGGATTTCGCAATAACGCCTGTTATTCGCGCTACGTTGAGGCGCGTCTGCTTTGGGGGCAGTTGATGATAGCGGCGCGCTCGCTGTTTCGCGAGGTAAAAAACACCTTGCCGGATGATAAACATCTTGGAGAGTTTGTCCGCCTGCAAATCGCGTTTGCTAACTGTCTGCGTATGACCCTGCGCAGAGAAACCAATGCCGATCAGCTGTCCCGCTATCTGGCTCCTGACGATTTACGCAAAGTGATGGACGCCAACTCGCCGGCGAACCGTATCCTGCTGATCATGGGGGAGTGGCTGGCCGTACGGCGGCGTAGCGGGCACCTTTCAGACATTCTGTTTCACAGCCTCAACAACCGCCTGAATGATATGTCCATCGTGCTGGCTGGCTGTGAGCGTATCGCCAATACGCCAGTCCCGTTTGCCTATACGCTGATCCTGCACCGGACGGTGTATCTGTTCTGCATCATGCTGCCGTTTGCGCTGGTAGTTGATCTGCATTACATGACGCCCTTTGTCTCTGCGCTGATTTCCTACACTTTTATCTCGCTGGATACGCTGGCGGAAGAGCTGGAAGATCCTTTTGGGACGGAAGATAACGATCTGCCGCTGGACGCCATCTGCAACATGATGGAGCGCGATCTGTTGCAGATGAACGATGAAGAGAACATCCCTGAAAGACTGATGCCGGATAAGCATTATCAGCTGACCTGACGGGCATTCCACTCGTCGCGGGTGATTTCCCACAGCTCCGAATCCAGCAGGCCGCTGACATAGGCTTTCTTCTCCGTCCTGATGAGCCGCATGCCGCTGCTGTCTGAAATACGTCGGGAGCGGCTGTTGGCCGCCGCTTTCGGCGCGCGCAACACCGATTTATTGAGCGTATTGAACCAGTAATCCGTGGCCGCAATACTCGCCTCGCGCATATATCCCTGGCCCTGAAATTCCGGCGCGAGCCAGAAGCCCCGATTGTTGTCCTCCACGTCATACAGGCAAATCAACCCCATCAGTTCGTCAGGCGCTTCGCGACGGCGAATCGTCCAGAACCACGCAATCCCTTTGGCCATATCTGGCAGTGCAACGTTGTTGACATAATTTTCTGCACCGTTTTCCGGGTAGGGCCAGGGGACTGAAGCCACCATATAGCGGACAATCTCCCAGCGCGGATAGCGTTGCTGGATCTGGACGGCATCGGCGGCAACAAGGGGTTTAAGTAATAAGCGTTCTGTCGTAAGCGTGGGTATCGTCATCCGGTGATCTCCATATTTGAGCGTTATCATTTGTTTGGGTTCTGATATTTCATCAATATCACATTCCAGTTGGTCGTGCTTTTGTTATTCAGATTTATCCATAAAGGAGTATGTAATGCCAAGAAAAGCCAGGCCCGAAGAAGCCGAAACACTCTGGCACGTCCGTAACGAAGCGATGCGCCATGGCTGTAAAATCTGTTACGACGCAGAAGTGATTGCGCGCTGGACGTCAGAAAAGATGCCTGAACATTACCGTACCTCCAGGTCGATTTCGTGTTATAGGCCTGCCCATGCAGGAGCTGAACTGCTCCCAAATGGAGCTACGGTTTACGAAGTTCAATAGCTTATTTACATTTGCTTACATAAATACACTTTCTTTACATTAAGTAATGTAAGATATTTTTTTAGCACAAAATGCAAAACTAAATTAAATGGAGATGATTTATGTCGAATATAAGAGCATTAAGCCTTAATGAGATAGCATTAGTAAGTGGCGGCAATGGAAGCGGTAATTATGAAGGTGCCGGTAGTCGTAACACCAGCTCTAAACCTGGTAATTCAAAAGGAAACAATGGCTCTATTTACAAGGGCGTTGACTCATGCGGCGCAGGAATCATCGGTGGTCTAATCGCCGGCTCTCCTTGGGGGCCAGTGGGTATGACCGCTGGGGTAATTGGTGGAGCTATAGCTGGCCAGTGCACAAAAGATAGTTTTTCAGATCGTGGTAGTAAAGATAAAAGTAATAATTACAACGGCCCCGGACAATGCCGTTGGTAAGTAATTTGAGTTGTGTGTGATAGTAATTTAAAAGCTCATTATAACTGAATGTTATTCTAGGTGTTTCGATATTTAATGATTATTCGAAGTAGTCATGATGAGCTATTGTTTTTGATAAAGTTAATGTAATCACAAGTATCGGGTTAAGCATGAAACAATTTTTAAATTTCCTAATTTACTTATTTTTTTTCATTATCGCATTTACCCTTTTGAAATACGCTGAAGTTCTTGAGTTTGACGAAGTATCACGGCCAGGGATTATATCAAGGTTTCTTATTGCGTTGATTGTATTAATAGCAGTAACTCGATGGGGCGTTAACTTGATGAATAGGTTTAAAAGTAAATAAAGTACACTCCGATAAAAATTGTTGTGTTGCAGAATGGAATCATTACAAATGTTCACTGAAGTTAAAGTGCATGATATCAAAAAATGATTACGATATCATAGCCATATTTGTTGATTCTTATATAAAATATGAATTAATAATAGGTTGAACATGATAATCTTTAGGCATGTCTATCCATTCATTTATAGTAAGAAAAACGTAATTGTTCTTTTTATTGCGTCTGTTATCTCAATAATAATTACGTTATCGCCATCCATAACCCTCCGCTATCTTACTCTCGATGTGTCATTTTTCTTATTGTTTATTGCGGAATTTTCAATTGCATTTTTCTTGTATATTTTTTACTTAAGGAAGTTGGATGGTTTTAAATTACGCCCAAGTAGAGATTTAGCTTCAATAAAATTTTCTATTGTTGTGTTGTTTGTCATTTTGCTGGTTCAGTATAATGTTTATCTTTACAGGGATAATTTATATCATTATGGACCTTCCCATATTAGTTTTATAGCATTTATAATAGCCACCTTCGTAGTCCCATATTATGAGGAGATTATATACAGGGGCTGTATCTTCGGTGTTTTCCACTCAATTTTTAATAAAAAGTATATTATCCCATGTATATTGACTTCATTGTCTTTTTGTCTGATGCATGGACAGTATTATAACATTTTAGATCAATCCATTCTTTTTTTGGTGTCAATATTGCTATTAATAGTTAGAATAAGAAGCAGAGGGCTTTTTTATCCTATTATAATTCATTCGTGCATGAATGCTTTTGTTTTGTCGTTAAATTTTTGAAGGGTATTTGGGATATGAATATCTTCAGGGAAGAGGCTTTAAATCATCAAACAGATTCTGATTATGGTGAGATTGTTTTACCTGCGTCATTCGGTTTATCAGTAAGCGCACTCACAACGTTATTCATATTTCTGTGCCTGATACTCTTTATTCTTTATGGTAGCTATACACGTAAGGCTCACCTTTCCGGAATCGTTATGCCCTCATCCGGGCTGGTAAAAATCACTCCTCAATATGCTGGCTACGTAACCAAATTGACCGCCTCAGAAGGTCAACACATTATTGCCGGTGAGACTCTTTATCATATCAGCGGTGAACATTTCAACGAACAGGGGGCAGGTACACTCGCTGCTATAAGACTTTCCCTACAAACTCAGTTTACAATGCTGACTTCTCAACAGACCCTGGAATTGCGTGACAACAGTCAGCAGCAGCATGCCATACAACAGCGAATAGTTTCCCTGAAACCTCAGGTTAAAAGTGCAGAAAAGCGTCTGTCACTTGCCGTGCATCAGGCTGCGCTGGCCGTGTCTGTTATGGAGCGCTATAAGAAACTTGCTGATACGCATTACGTATCAGATATCGAATACCAGCAGAAGCAGATTGACGTTTCAACGTCACAGCAAAACGTTGAGGATCAGCGTCAGGGGCTTCTGCAACTGCACACCGCGATGGAGGCTGCTAAAGACGACCTTGACCATCTCATCGTTCAGGGTGAAAGCCGGAAGGCTGAAATGGACAGGCAGTTGCAGGTGATCAGGCAACAGCAGGACGAACTGGCAGGTAAGGAAAATTTCACGCTGACTTCACCGGTATCCGGAACCGTTGCTGCCGTGCTGGTCAGACAGGGACAGTCTGTCAGGGCATCTGAACCTGTCATGACCCTCATTCCCGACAATGCCCGTTTGCAGATAGAACTCTATGCTACCAGTCAGAATGCTGGCTTTATTCAGGCGGGGCAGCGTGTTGCCCTGCGGTTCTCTGCCTTCCCCTATCAGAAGTTTGGTGTGCAGTACGGGACTATCCGTGAAATAAGCCATACAACGCTGACATCTTCTGATTTACTCTCCGTATCTCCTGTGACCTGGAAGGAGAATGAAGGTCATTACCGCGTCATCGTTGAACCTGAAAATACTTTTATTCTGGCTTATGGGAAACAGGAAGCCCTGCGCCCCGGCATGGTTCTTGAGGGGGATGTCAGCCTGGATACCCGCAATTTGTGGGAGTGGCTGACTGAGCCGCTCTGGAGCCTGAAAGGAAAGCTGTGATGGATACACTTAAATGGACCGGGAGAAAACAGCTTCCTCTCACCCGACAGACAGAGTCAGCGGAATGTGGTCTGGCATGCCTGGTCATGATGGCCTGCTGGCATGGTCTGCAAACAGACTTACCCACACTGCGCGAACGTTTCAGTATCAGCTCACAAGGGATGACCCTGCAGAGACTGACTGAATGTGCGGCCGGTATCGGATTATCCAGCCGGGCAGTTCGGCTGGAGCTTGAGGACCTAAGATCCCTTTCTCTCCCGTGTATTCTCCACTGGAACATGAATCATTTTGTTGTGCTACATAAAGTTCGCGGAAGCAGGCTGGTTATTCATGATCCGGAAAAGGGAAAAGTAACGCTCTCCCTACAGGATGCTGGAAAACATTTCACCGGCGTCGCGCTGGAGCTGATGCCAGCCAGTGATTTTACCGCTCGGGATGAAAGGAAAAAAATCCATCTGCGCCAACTGACAGGTAAAACACCGGGTCTGTTGTCGGCAATGTCGCGAATTATCGTTTTTGCCGTGGCACTCGAAATCCTGACACTGGGAAGCCCGCTTCTCAACCAGCTGGTGATTGATGAAGTCCTGGTGGCTGCCGACCAGAGTTTGTTGACCGTCATTATTATTGCGCTTCTGCTGATGTCACTGACCCAGATGCTGCTGTCACTGGCCCGCCAGTGGGCGAGTATTACACTGTCCGTCAATTTTAACATGCAGTGGACAGCACGGGTTTTCCATCATCTGGTCCATCTTCCTCTGGCCTGGTTTGATGCACGCAGTAAGGGGAGTATTAATGCTCGTTTTGAGGCGGTAGATACCATCCAGCAGGCGCTGACTACGCAAGTGCTGGAAGGTATTCTGGATGTGTTGCTCGTGGTGACTGCGCTTTGCATGATGCTGCTGTACAGTCCTGAAATGACATTGATCGCCGTACTTGCAGCCATTTTCTATGGTGTGTTGAGGGCACTGTGGTATCCGTCCCTTCGACAGTCGGCAGAAGATGCCTGGGATGCAGGTGCCAAGGAGTCCGGGCATTTTCTTGAAACACTCAACGGGATCCTCAGCCTGAGAATTAACGGTGTGACGGCACATCGTGAGGCCGCCTGGCTGAATCTCAACGTTGCCCGCAGAAATACGCAGTTGCGTCAGAGCCGTCTGCTGATGTGCTATGACATTGCTCACACTCTTACCGGCAGCGTGGTATCAGCAATCATTTTGTGGAAAGGCGCCGGGGAGGTATTGAATGGAACCTTCACCGTCGGCATGCTGGTTGCTTATTTATCCTATCAGACGCGTTTTTCTTCCAGTATCAGTAGCCTGACTGATAAGTTTTTTTCCTGGCGTATGCTCGATGTTTACAACGAACGACTGGCTGATATTGTACTGACCCCGACAGAAGGCCTTCAGCAACAGCCTTTTCGTGAGCATAACAACGCTTCGCACATTCCTTCTGTATCCCGCAGGGAGATGGATGAATATGCTCATGCTCCTCTAGTACTTGAGCACATCATCTTCAGCCACAAGGGAGGGGAAAATCCGATAATCGGCGGGGTGTCGCTGACACTCAATCCCGGAGAAGTCGTTGCCATTACAGGTAAATCCGGATGCGGGAAAACGACACTGGTGAAGCTTATCCTTGGGATCCACATCCCTGATGAGGGCAGGATCAGGGCATTTGGCATATTGCATACGCATCCGGATTATTTTCAGGTTCGTCAGCGTATCGGTACCGTACTGCAGGATGACCATCTTTTCAAAGGTTCTGTAGCAGATAACATTATTTTTTTCAGTGATGACCGAAATTATGAACGAATGATCCAGTGCGCAAGACTGGCACTTATCGACAGCGATGTTATGGCAATGCCGATGGGGTATCAGACGCTGATTGGTGAAACCGGCGGAGGGCTTTCCGGAGGACAAAAACAACGCATTCTGCTGGCAAGGGCGTTGTACAAGAAACCGGGATTCCTGTTACTGGATGAAGCGACCAGCCACCTTGATGTTGAGAGTGAAATCCGGATAAGCCAGACCTTACGTCAACTGGGGCTTCCTGTTCTGCTGATAGCCCATCGCCCGGAAACCATAGCCTCTGCAGACCGGGTTTTGTATCTGGCAGACGGCTACTTAACGGAGCTGAATCTCCAGCATACAGTCAATAATGGCGAGTCTGTTTGTGAATATACTAATGACGTGATGGCAAAAAATTAACCTTAACGTACATAATTTTCGATATCCAAACTTACCCCTATCTGGAAGATCTATTTGTTGACGCTGCCGAACGTGGCGCAGGGGCGGGTAAAGCGCTTATCGACGCCCTGATCGATGAGGGTAAGCGGGAAGGGTGGTCAAAACTCTACTGGGTAACCCGCATGCACAATCCGGCGCGTAAGCTGTATGACCACTATGGTGAAGCCGACGATTACGTCCGGTACCGAATCACCCCTTAACCGGGTTTGTATCACACTGTATCTGCGTCTGTGATACATACACAGGTATGCAATAAAGCCGCATCCGCACACATCCTTTATACAAACGCATGGTGATATATCTCCGCCAACTGAACTCACCCGGAGATAACATCATGTTTAATAAACTCGCATACTCAGCCGTCGCCCTGACCGTTTCACTTGGCACCGTGATGTCCTGTCAGGCAGAAGCGACAGGTAAGGATTACGCGTCGGCCTTTAATCAGGTTAAACAGATTAACGCTGGCGATTTGAACGTCGGTTACGTCGATATCGGGCCAAAAGAGGGGCAACCGGTGATCCTGCTGCATGGCTGGCCGTACGACATTCACAGTTATGCAGAAGTGGCCCCCGCGCTGGCCGCAAAGGGGTATCGTGTCATTGTGCCGTCCCTGCGCGGGTACGGCACCACGCGCTTTATTTCTGAAAAAACGCCGCGAAACGGCCAGCCTGCGGCGATGGCAAAAGACATCGTCAACCTGATGGACGCCCTGAATATCAGACAGGCGGTGTTTGCCGGTTATGACTGGGGGGCGCGTACGGCGGATATCGTTGCGGCGCTCTGGCCGGAACGCGTGAAATCGCTGGTCTCGGTGAGTGGCTACCTGATCAGCAGCCAGGCGATTGGCAAACAGCCTTTACCGCCGAAGGCAGAGGTTCAGTGGTGGTATCAGTTCTATTTCGCCACGCCGCGCGGTGCGGAAGGCTATGCTAAAAATACGCACGATTTTGCCCGGTTGATTTGGTCCCAGGCTTCGCCTGACTGGAAATTCAGCGATGCCACCTTCAATGCGAGCGCCAAATCCCTCGATAATCCGGACCACGTTGCCGTCACGCTCAGTAATTACCGCTGGCGTCTGGGGCTGGAGAAGGGTGAGCAGAAATATGACGCCTACGAACAAAAGCTGGCTACGCTGCCGAACATTACGGTGCCGACCATCACCATCGAGGGCGGTAACAACGGAGCACCACATCCTGCACCCGCCGCGTATGCGGGGAAATTCACCGGAAAATATGAGCACCGTACTTTCGGCGCAACGGTTGGCCACAACCCGCCGCAGGAAGATCCGCAGGACTTTGTTAACGCCGTTGTCGACGCGGATAAGCTCTGATATGTGCTATTTTCAATCCGTTACCTCTTAATCAGGAGCCTGCGGTGGAGCATATTGATCACATCCTTGTCGTCGATGACGACAGGGATATTCGTGAACTGATTGTCGATTACCTCGTGAAATCCGGCTACCACGCCTCTGGCGCGGCGAACGGGAAAGAGATGCGCGCAGTGCTCGACAAACAGCATATCGACCTGGTGGTGCTGGACGTGATGATGCCCGGCGATGATGGCCTGACGCTGTGTCGGCAGCTGCGCAGCAGCAGGCATAAAGATCTGCCGATCCTGATGCTCACCGCGCGCAACGAGGACTCGGACCGGATCCTGGGGCTGGAGATGGGCGCCGACGATTACGTGGTCAAACCGTTTGTGGCCCGCGAACTGCTGGCGCGTATCAAAGCTATCCTGCGTCGTTTTCGTACTATGCCGCCTAATCTTCAGGTGACCGAGGCAGGGCGCCTGGTGGTGTTCGGGGAATGGCAGCTGGATACCGTGGCGCGTCATCTGATTGATAACGAGGGGATGGTTGTGGCGCTCAGCGGGGCGGAATATCGCCTTTTGCGCGTATTCCTCGATCATCCTCAACGGGTGCTGACCCGCGATCAGCTGCTGAACCTGACGCAGGGACGTGATGCCGAGCTGTTTGAACGTTCGATTGATCTCCTGGTGAGCCGCGTGCGACAGCGCCTGAATGAAGATGCTCGCACGCCCGCCTACATTAAAACCGTTCGCAGCGAGGGCTACGTCTTTACCATGCCGGTGACCATCGTCGAGGCCAATGAATGACGCTGTGGCCCCGCACCTTACTGGCCCGGCTGCTGATCATTGTGCTGCTTGGACTCTTGCTGGCTAACGCGCTCAGCCTGACGCTGGTCATGGTTGAGCGAATGCGCAGCGCGCGTACGGTTATGCTGGGCAATCTTGAGAACGACGTGGCGACCAGCGTGGCTATTCTCGACCGGCTTCCGGCCAAAGAGCGGCCAGAGTGGCTGGAACGGCTCAGTCGCGGTAATTATCGCTATATCCTTGGCCCCGGCGAGGCAGGCGCCGCGCCAACTGACAAGCGCTCGCGGGATGCGATTCGCACCCTGAAAGAGACGCTTTCAGCCCAATATCCGCTTCAGTTTACGGCTGTGCCAGGGCCGATTTCCCATATTCAGGCCCATCTGACGCTCCGCGACGGCGCACCGCTCACCATCGATCTGATCCCGCGCATGCCGCCTGTCGCCAGCTGGTTGCCCGTGGTGCTGGTTCTTCAGCTGTTACTTGTCGCGCTCTGCTCCTGGATTGCCGTGCGCCAGGTTGTCCGGCCCTTCCTGCAATTCACGCGCGCGGTTGATTCCCTCGATCCTGCGGCCCATTCTCCGATGACTGAACAAGGTCCGGTTGAGGTGCGCCAGGCAGCGCACGCTTTTAATGAGATGCAGTCGCGGATACAGACCTATCTGCGTGAACGCGCGCAGATTCTGGCGTCCATTTCTCACGATCTCCAGACGCCCATCACGCGCATGAAGCTGCGGATCGAAATGGCGGATCAGCCCGAACTCCGCGATAAGCTGCTGAGCGACCTGGATAATATGTCGCGCCTTGTACGGGAAGGGATTGCCTATGCCCGGTCATCAGAATCCCTGGAAGAGACCACGCTGAAGCTGGAACTGAACGCGTGGGTTAACAGCATCGCCAGTGATTATCAGGACATTGGTAAAAACGTGCAGTTTCATGCACGCAATGCGCGTCTGCCGATCGTCACTCGTCCCCAGGCATTGCGCAGGGTAATGACCAATCTGCTCGATAATGCGCTGAAGTTTGGCGATAGCGCGGTAATAGAGATTGATGAAAATGAAAGGCAGGTAGCGATCCGCATTATGGATAACGGCCCTGGCATCCCGGAGGCAGAACTGGAGGCGGTGTTACAGCCGTTCTACCGGGTTGAAACCTCGCGCAACCGGGAAACGGGCGGCACCGGGTTAGGCCTCGCCATTGCCGCGCAGCTCACCGCCCAGCTTGACGGGAAATTGCATCTTGCAAACCGGGCAGAGGGAGGGCTGGCCGTAAGCGTGACCCTTCCGCGCGGTTAATTGTACGCCTGTGTATCTGCACGCCGCGCCGATACGCCGGCAGACAAAATTCAGCTTTTCGCACACGGTCTGAACACATTCGTACGGTGAAATAACCTCACTGCACCTTCGCAGCAACCGTATCGTGAGGTCGTTATGTTTCTGATAATCGCTTTTTTAGGCGGCATGATTAGCCTGCTCAGTCCGTGCACGCTTCCCGTCATTCCTCTGCTGTTCGCTGGCTTTCAGGGGCAGCGCAAACACATTCTGGCGCTTCTGGCGGGAATGATTGTGATGTTCACGTTGGTGGCGATGGTAGTAACGGTTGCCAGCGAGTGGATCGCTGACGCCACCATTATCGGTCGCTGGATTGCGCTGCTGGTACTGAGCATTGCCGCCCTGGCCCTGATCTTTCCGCAGTTCGCTCAGCGCATTGCCCGCCCGGCGGTCAGCGCGGGAAACGTTCTCAACACCCACAGCATGCAGCGACGCGGCCTGGTTTCGGCTTTTCTGGCAGGGCTGGCCGTCGGGCTGCTGTGGTCCCCCTGTGCCGGACCGATTCTCGGGGCGATCTTCAGCATTAATATTGCGGGCCACTCGGCTATCGCAACCGGAGCGCTGTTAGCCGCTTACGGCAGCGGGTGCGCGTTGATGCTGGGGCTGCTTGTCGCGGGGGGCC
Source organism: Enterobacter cloacae complex sp. ECL72 (assembly GCF_019056635.1). Taxonomy (NCBI): domain Bacteria; kingdom Pseudomonadati; phylum Pseudomonadota; class Gammaproteobacteria; order Enterobacterales; family Enterobacteriaceae; genus Enterobacter; species Enterobacter cloacae complex sp. ECL72. The sequence continues at coordinate 1,833,231 of NZ_CP077659.1, forward strand.
GTAAGTTGATAACCCCTCTGAGAGCCAAATCCGCATTGATGGCGCGTTTGCGTCAGGGAGCGGGAGTGATGATGTTAGCCGCCGTTGCGTTCAACGCCAGCGGGATGACCTCAGCCCTGAAAGGCGCCAACGGTATTGCCGACCAGCTGGAAAATGCCCTGTTGAGCCTTGCGCAACCCACCTCCACGCAGGTGAAACTGCAACCGGTCGCTGACGCGACGCCGGGCAGCCAGCTACCGTCATTAAGCGGCGGTACGGGTTGGGTAAACGGTGACCCTGTCACGTCTGAGGCCTTGCGGGGGAAAGTTGTGCTTATCGATTTCTGGACCTGGGACTGTATCAACTGCCAGCATACGCTTCCGCACGTGCGTGACTGGGCGAAGAAATATCAGTCTGAAGGTCTGGTAGTGATTGGCGTCCACACCCCGGAATACCCCTGGGAAAAGCCGTTATCATCGGTGAAAAACGCGGTCAACAAATGGCAGCTGCCGTACCGCGTAGTGACGGATAATAACTACAAAATCTGGAGCGCGTTCGGAAATCAGTACTGGCCAGCACATTACTATTTCGATGCGAAAGGGCAACTGCGTTACACCGCGTTTGGCGAGGGGAACTACGACAAGCAGGAGGCCGTAATTCAGCAGTTGCTCAAGGAAGCGCGTTCCTGATCCGGCTTACGGAACCCGCTGAGCGACCATAAACAGGCGCGGAAAAGCCAGCAGTATCTGCCCGTTCTCCTGGAGCGGATACTGCTCTTCCAGCAGCTCAAGGTAGCGTTTCAGATAGTTTTTCTGCTCGCTTTCGTTGAGTTCCTGTAACCACGGCCGTAACCCCGTCGCGCTGACCCAGTCAATAATCGCCTGATGAGAGCTCATCTGATGGAAGTAGGTGGTGCGCCAGATATCCACGTCGCATCCCGCTTCCGTCAGAATATCGTAGTAGGCATGGATACCCGGCAATGGCTCGCGGCCACGATCGGGGTAGCCCTGTTCCCAGGCAACTTCACGCATAAGGGCGTGCGTCGGCTCAAGCCAGTTGTCAGGCATTTGCACCGCCAGCACGCCGTTTAACTGGAGCAGTGAAACCAGGTGTGGCAGAAGGTGGTAATGGTCCGGGATCCATTGCAGTGAGGCGTTGGCGTAGATCAGGCTGAGCGGCTGGTCAGGTTTGTAGTGCCGGATATCCGCCTCAACAAAGTGGCAGTCTGGCAGGGCCTGTCGGGCTTCCTCCAGCATGGCCGGGGAGTTATCCACGCCGGCGATCTGCGCAGAAGGCCAGCGCTGTTTCAGCAGCGCGGTGCTGTTGCCTGGCCCGCAGCCCAAATCCACGCCAGAGGTTATGTCAGCAAGCGGCACCCGGGCGAGTAACTCAGCGGCGGGACGTGTGCGTTCTGCGCTGTACTGTAGATAAAGAGAGGGATCCCAGTCGGCCATTTTCGCATCTCCATGTTGAGGTGTTCAGCAAGAATAGCACAGGTAAATACCTGCGCCGGGGCAGGTATCTGGCTAATGGTGAGATTATAAAATGCCTTTGAGGGCCAGGTGATAGAGCAGCATGATGGTTTTTCCGTCGACAATCTGCCCATTTTCAATGCCCCGAAGCGCGTCGTCCAGCGTCATTTCCAGTACGTCGATATCTTCTCCCTCTGCTTTAACGCCTCCGCCCGCGCTGGTCCGATCCTGCGGGTGATATTCCGCCAGATAGAAGTAGAGTTTCTCGGTAACCGAGCCCGGGCTCATATAGGCCTCAAAAATTTTCTCTACGCGCGTCACCTTATACCCGGTTTCTTCTTCCGCTTCGGCCTTAATCCGGCTTTCCGGGTCAAGGTTATCGAGCAACCCGGCGGCCGCCTCAATGAGATCCTCTTCGTGACCATTTATAAACACCGGGAAACGGAACTGACGCGTCAGAATGACGGTTTTGCTGTCGCGATTATAGAGCAGGATCGTCGCGCCATTCCCCCGGTCATACACTTCACGCTCTTGTCGCTGCCAGTCGCCATCGCTGCGCTGGAGGTCAAAAGTATATTTTTTCAGGTTATACCAGTTGTCGGACAACGTTTCGCTGTTGATAATGCGTATATCTGCACGTTTTGATTGCACGTTTGGCTCTCCTTTCGTAGAGTAAGCATCATAAACAGCACTATCGTGCAAATACAAGACATATCGTGCAACAACAGGAATAATTCATGCTCACAAGCCAGCGTAAACAGTTGATTCTGGAAAAACTGGAGGCGGAAGGTCAGGTCCAGTCTACTGCGCTCAGCCTCTTTTTCTCGGTGTCTGAGGACACTATCCGCCGGGATTTACGTGAACTGGCGGCAGAAGGGCGTTTGCAGCGTGTTCACGGCGGCGCACTGCCAGCATCGTCAGCGATTGCGCCTTTTGCCGAGCGTCAGTCCGTTAAAATGGATGCAAAAAAACGCGTGGCACGGCGAGGCGCGCAGCTCATTTCACCGGGGCAGGTGGTGATCATTGATGGCGGGACGACCACCTCCGAACTTATTACGTTCTTACCACCCGATTTACGGATAACCGTGGTGACGCACAGCCCGGGTATCGCTTTGGGGCTGGTCGACCATCCATGCATAGAGGTGATCCTGATTGGTGGTCGTTTGTATAAACACTCCATCGTCACGGTCGGCGCGGCCGCTATTGAAGGCATCAATAATATTCATGCGGATCTGTTCTTCATGGGGGTCACCGGCGTCCATCCTGAGGCCGGGCTGACCACCGGAGATTACGAAGAAGCGTGCATCAAACGTGCATTTTCCGGTAGAGCGGCGGAAACGGTGGTATTGGCCTCACCGGAAAAGATCAACACGGCCTCGGCGTTTGTGATTGGCGACCTGTCGCTGGTGAATACGCTGGTTGTTGAAAACACAACGGATGAACGCTGGGTGAGCGCTCTGAAAGAAAAGGGCGTTGCGGTGATCGCAAGCCAGTAAATATCTGCTTTTTTGCCAGCCTGACCGCGTGGCTGTCAAACAGACAAAGGTTATCCTTCACGCGGATTTCTAGACTAAGGCTTTCATCTGTTTAAGGACAAGCCATGAAAGCGGTCTCCATTCTGACGTGCGGCGCGGACCCAACCGCGCAACGCCTGTCAACGTCTGCCATTCAGCAGGCCATAAATACCGCTCAACAGAACGATGTCATTGTTATTCCGCAAGGCCGTTTTCTGACCGGAGCACTGTTCCTGAAAAGCGGTGTTTCGCTTCGCCTGGACGCTGGCGCACAGCTCGTTGGAAGCCAGGATCTGGCTGATTATCCATTGATAAACACCCGGGTGGCCGGCATTGATATGCGCTGGCCGGCAGGCATTATTAATATCATCGATTGTGAAAACGTCAGTATTACCGGTACAGGCACAATAGACGGGCAGGGTGTTATCTGGTGGCAACGCTTCTGGGGCGATGACGAGCGCAGCGGCATGGTCGGCGATTACAGCGCCAGAGGATTGCGCTGGGTGGTTGATTACGACTGTCAGCGCCCGCGCAATATTCTGGTCTTTGAAAGCCAGAGCATTCTGCTGCGTGATTTTACCAGTCGGGAGTCCGGATTCTGGAACATGCATCTTTGTTATTCGCGCCATATCACGGTTGAGGGCGTGCAAATCAGCAATTCTGCGGGGCCGAGCACCGACGGGATCGATATCGATTCCTGTGAACAGGTGCGGGTTGAACGCTGCATTGTTTCCTGTAATGACGACAATATCTGCATAAAATCAGGACGAGGACGCGAAGCGGCGCAAAAAGCACGTACCGCTAGGGATATAGTGGTTCGCGGTTGTACGCTGAATAAGGGGTCCGGGATCACGCTGGGGAGCGAAACCTCAGGCGGCATTGAACGCGTCCTGATAGAAGATAATGCGTTTAACGGTACGGGCGTCGGGTTTCGCATTAAGTCGGCCCGCAACCGGGGCGGATTTATCCGTGATATCACCGTCCAAAATTTACATCTTACGGACGTGCGTTTTCCGGTGCTGATCCAGCTGAACTGGTTTCCGCAGTACAGCTATGGCGACCGGGGAAATTTATCTGATAAACCAGAACACTGGCGCAAGCTGGCTGAAGGTGTTGAGGGCGAAGCCGGTCTTACTGCGGTCAGCGGACTGACGATTAAAAATATGACGGCGCGTCGCTCAGACAACAAATATTTCTCGCGGGCATTTTTCATTGAGGGGTATCCGGAGCGTCCTGTGACCGGGTTAACGCTGGACGGAATTTTGATTGACGCGTCAGAGTTCGGGAAAATTTCCGGTGTGGATGGGTTGCGCTTTAAGGATGTGCAGGTGACTGCCGTGGAGAACACGCAAGACCGTAACGACAGTTATGAGCGTTGATGTATTGCACGGTGAAGGCGTTAACGTTACTGTTAGAGAGCTACAAGCAAAGAAATCAGGGGCTTACCGTGAAGAAAGAGATAAAAACACTGGAATCGAGACAGATTTATCGTAACCGCTGGATGTCGCTAAAGGAAGACCGGATTCTGAGAGCCAATGGGAGCGAGGGGCTTTATTCCGTCATTGAAAAAGATGATTTCGTGGTCATCATTCCGGTTGAGAATGATGAAATCTATCTGGTTGAACAATACCGATACCCTCTGGGCCAGAGAACCACAGAACTCCCTCAAGGAAGTTGGGAATGTTCTCGCGACGCTGCACCTGAAGACGTTGCCAGAGGCGAGCTTAAAGAAGAAACCGGGTTAAACGCCGGGAAAATGGAGTACGTCGGTTATCAAAAGCTCGCACAGGGTTATTCAGCCCAGGGTTATCATATTTACCTTGCCACGGAGCTGACATTTACCGGCCAGCAACTGGAGGAGGAAGAATACGGCCTGACGGTGAAAAAACTTAAAATTAGTGCCTTTGCTCAATTAATACGTGACGGCAAAATCACTGACGCCACCTCAGTTACGGCATTCCTGCTGGCGAGAACAAAAAATATGATCTCTTAATCGTTTCCGGGGGGCTCCGATTCTTAAAGCGAGCCGGACTCTAGCGATAACGTTTTAGATTAATATTGAGTATCCATACCTTTAGTGCGCATAATGTATATTATGTTAAATAACCTCCATGGGTCTGTTGTGATAATGAGTTTGTGATTTGATCGCTGAGTTAACGCTGCTATTCGTTTCCCCAGCGAATCTTTACTAAAATCACTGCAGCGCGAGTTAATGAGTGCGGTCAACAACGCATCGGCCTTTGTGGGGAGTTCACTCACAGGGACTATCCGCAACCCACAAAATACCGTCCAGTCAGGGCGTTATGTAGTTGGTGTGCTGCAGTCATTTTTACCTAACTAAACGCTGAGTATATAAATGTTTAAAGTTTTAACCCGTCGCCTGCAATATTGTAACGAGGTGTCCGCCAGCATAAAAAATGCCGCCCCGACACAGTTGCAGCAGCTTAAGACGCAGTTGGCTGAAGATATGGTTAAGCCTGTGGGACTACATACCATGGGTATTCCGGCGGCGGTCAGTACGCTCGGGGTGATTGTCAGTTTCGCCATTCCGCAACTGTGGCTGGGGTATGGCGTACTCGCCGCACTCGGCCAGCCAGCAGAGCGCGTATTCGTGTGGGTCGTGCTGATCGCCCTGCTCTTCGCTGGCATCAACGGAGTGACGATGTTTATGATTGGCAAAGGTAGCATGCGTGCCGTGCGGTTACATCTTACGCTGGCGGTGCTAAGCCTGGTATTAACGGCAGCCTATCTGCTGGCCGCGCTGAGCGGTAGTTCTTCTTCGGGCGTCAGTCTGACCGCGGCGCTGGTAAGTATTGTCATGCTTGGGCTTAGCGGTATCTGTATCCTCTCTACCGCTTTCTATAAGATGCTGCTATTTACTTTGCATAACAGAGTCTGGCGCAAGCTTATCAGCCAGACGCGCTAAACATTCATTCCATTAAAATCCCGCCGCTACGTGCGGCAATCCGACTATCGCTACTGAGGAAGCCTGAGAAACAGTGTCCGTTCCTGAGTCTGCGATGCTTTGAAACCATGGTGGATATAAAACGCTTTGGCTTCCTCAGTGAGTGCATGAACCATGATCGCTCGCACCCCGATATTCTCAGCTACCCGATAACAGCGTAAAACCGCATCGTGGAGTAAATCGGCTCCCAACCCGTTTCCGCGTAACGAGACATCCACAGCCAGACGGGCAAGTATAATCACGGGAATGGGATCCGGCATGTTACGCCGCAGATTACCTGTCGCTTGCGTATGGTTAACGCTGCCGGTAGCCAGAGAGTAAAATCCCGCGACCTGCTTCGTGCCCGTTTTACAAACGACAAACGCTCGGGCTGCGCCGAGCGCCTGGTTTTTCAGACCTCTTTGTTTTAGCCATTCGTCAAGCACGGCCTCTCCGCTGACGAACTCCGCCAGTTGATGGACGCTGGATAAGGGCTCTGGTGCTGTTACACGTCCCACTGCGGTTTCCTTGCCAGCAGTTTTTCTATGGCAGGATCGTCCGCGACCGGGGCATCGAGCATGTCAATGAACTCTGCGTACTGTTCATCGTTAAAATTGAATACACGTCGATCGAGGATCACATTCTCGGCTGCCTGACAGGCCATCTCCAGAATGAAGTCCGTGCGTGATTTATGGAGGATCTCTGCGGCGGCATCGATAAGCGCCCGCTGGGATTCTTTGGCTCTGAGATTGAGTTGAACATCTGATTTCATAGGTATACCTCTTGTATAGCAATTGCTTTACAAGAATAGCATAAGCGGTGTGTATAGCAATCGCTATACAGAGCCCGAAATTATGTCTGACCTCTCCACACCGCATATCGCAAGAATTTGCTCTCTCAGCCAGCGGTGACCAGGGTCGCGTTCCATTCTTGGGTGCCACATCTGCGATACCGTAATACGACGGCTTTTGAACGGCAACTCGAACAGATGTACCTGGTCCGTTACCTGCTGATTGAGTAAATAGAGCGCGGGTATCATGGTGATAAGATCCGATTCCAGCGCCACGGACAGTGCCGTCGGAAATCCCGGTACGACGCTGGCGATTTTACGTTTTGTCCCCAGTTCGGCCAGCGCATCGTCAACGGAACCGTGCAACGCGCCCTCGGGTGACGCTACCACATGGCCCCAGGCGACATAATCCTTCACGCCTATTTCTGCCTGCTTAGCCAGCGGGTGTCCCTTACGCACGACGCCCACAAACCGATCCTCAAACAGTCGTTGCAGCCGTATTTCAGGCCCCATATTGCTCTGGACGCCAATCTCCAGATCAACCAGCCCTTCCCGAAGATAGCGCGACGTTTTTTCCGGCTTAGGCGCAAAGCGTATACAGACGTCCGGCGCGGCGTCGGCCACAGCCGCTATAAGCGCAGGCCCAAACGCCACCACAAAACCATCGTTTGCCCTGATGGTAAAAAGGCGCGCCAGACTTTGCGCACTGAACGTTTCAGTTGAGGGCTGCAATACCGCCCTCGCCTCGTGCACTGCACGTCTGGCGCGATCCCGGGTCGCTTCGGCCCACGGGGTTAGTACCATGTTACGCCCGGCGCGCACCAGGATCGGGTCGCCTGTAACGTCGCGTAACCTGCTTAATGTCCGGCTCATGGCCGAGGTGCTGAGGTTCAGACGACGTGCTGCACCTGCGACACTCGCTTCGCTCAGCAATATGTCGAGTGCAATCAGTAAATTAAAATCAGGATCGGTCATAGCGCTCATTCCTGTTCATTCAGATAAGGCGTTTCGTGCAACGATAAAGTGCAAATGGTGCGCCTTCCGCCCTGTAAAAGCCATCTTTATAGTTTTGTCATCCATACACTATTCTCAGAGGACAACATGATGACGCTCTTTTCCAGTCAACCCGGCGACGAAGGACTGCCTGGCCCGGCGCGCGCACGGGTGATGGCCGCAATTATGACCACCACCTTAATGGGCGTGTTTGATGGCACCATGATCAACATTGCCCTGCCCTCCATGGCTCAGGAGATGCAGGTACCTGCCAGTATTGCCGTCTGGTTCGCCAACGGGTATCTGCTGGCGGCTGCGATGACGCTGGCGATATTCGCGGCGCTTGCGGCCCGCCTGGGTTATCGCCCCGTATTTCTGGCAGGTCTGACGACCTTTACCCTGACATCACTGGGTTGCGCGCTGGCGAATACACCCGAAGTGCTTATCGGTATGCGCGTGCTTCAGGGGATCGGCGGCGCGGCGACGCTGAGTATTGCCCCCGCAATCCTGCGGTCCGTATTTCCCGGGCGATTGCTTGGCCGCATTCTGGGGTTGCACGCCCTGCTCATCGCCTCCAGCTCCGCTATCGGCCCGGTATTGGGCGGGACGATCCTTCACACCCTGAGCTGGCAATGGCTGTTTGCGATAAACGTTGTTCCCGGCACCCTCGCCTTACTGCTGGCGGTCAAAGCGCTGCCGCGGGATGCGGTTCGAAAGCAAGCGCCTTTCGACAACCCGGGCGCCATATTGTCGGCGCTGCTGTTGGGGTCGACGATCATGGCGGCGAACAGCCTCCATGACGCGACTTATCACCTTGGCAGTCTTTGCTGGACAATGCTCGCTGCGCTGAGCGGCATGGCGTTTATCTGGCAGATCCGCCGCGCGGATAACCCCTTACTGCCGCCGATGATGTTTAAAAATGAACGTTTTACCCTCGCGGCCTTCACGTCGATGATTGCTTTTGTCAGCCAGGGGATCACCTTTATTGCGCTGCCCTTCCTGTTTCAGAGCGAATACGGCTACAGCCCGGTGTTGTCTGCCCTGCTGTTTACGCCGTGGCCGCTAGGGATCGTACTGATTGCGCCGCATGCAGGCCGGTGGGCAGACACGATTTCAGCCCCGGCGATATCCACCCTGGGGCTGATGATTTTTGTCGTCGGTTTGATCCTGCTGGCAACATTACCCGACCGCCCTTCAGTGTGGGATATCTGCCTGCGGAGTCTGGTGTGCGGAGTGGGGTTTGGCTGCTTTCAGAGTCCCAATAACCGGGAAATGCTCTCCAACGTTATTCGTGAGCATGCGAGCTATGCATCCGGTGTTTTATCCATTATGCGCACGTTCGGGCAGTGTCTTGGCGCCGCCGCCGTGGCCGTTCTGCTGGCCGCAGATGAAAGGTCAATTCATGTTGCGCTGTGGGTCGCCGCCGCAGCTTCTGCGGTAGCGGTCGTCGTCAGCGCGAGCCGGTTGCGTAAAATCACTCATCCTGCGGAAACAGGATGAGCACGAAAATATAACTAAGCGCTACTCCAGCGCCAGCAGCGCAAAACTCGCCAGCCAGTGGCCGCCGCTGTAGTGACTGCCGACAACATGCTCCACGCTTGCCGAGAGATGGCGCGCAACGGCATCCTGTAACGCCTGTTGCGCCGGGTGGTTTTCCAGCAAAGCGCGGGCAATGTGCTTCATACACCACGCGCGGCTGAGGTTAAGCCCGTCCAGATGTGCGATTTTCGGGTCGGTGCGGTCGCTTACCTCAGCCGGGTTCATCAGCGCTGAAACGGCACCCACTTCAGGCAGAAACGCATCGAACCAGGCCGGGAAATTCTCTACCACCTTACTCATCAGTAACGCCTCGGTCAGCGCCCCGGAGATATACTCGTCGCCGCCCGGCTCATAATGCGCCGGATATTGCGTGTCCGTATGATAAAAGCGCGTCGCCGCGTCCAGGATCGCCTGTTCAAGCCCGTCATCCGTCACCGCCCGGGCATAATCCAGCCCCAGCGCGAGCGCAAACGCCGTGTTGTAATGTGTTCCGACGCGGATGGGATAGGTGAGCTTGCTGAGGTAATCCACCAGCCGCTGACGAATATCCCGCGTTAACGGTTGCAGCGTCTGGTACCAGCGCTCCGCCTGTGGCAGTGACGACTGTTTCAGCTCCTGCGCCAGCGCCAGCAGCCAGCCGTAGCCATAAGGCCGCTCAAACGACGCGCGGAACGGCGCGGTAAAATAGGCCAGCTCCTTCGCCACCTTCTCGTCGGTCAGGTGTTCTTCGAACAGAGTGACGATCTCTTCCCGGCACGGCAGTTCGGGCCAGAGACGCAGGCAACGCAGCAGCAGCCAGTAGCCGTGCACCGCAGAGTGCCAGTCAAAACAGCCGTAAAAGATCGGGTGCAGCTCGCGAGGCGGCAAAACGTCGCCGTCATCGTTGAGCAGATGCATAATGTGGTTCGGGTATTCCTGACGTAAATAGGTCAACGGCATTCTGGCAAAGGCGTCAGCCTGATGTTGGGTTAATTCCATTGCAGCTCCTTAGCGAAACACGAGGAAATACATTAAGAACACGTTCACCACCAGCAGGGTTAACGCGGTCGGGATCTGGATCTTGATAACCTGATATTTGTCTTTTAGCTCCAGCAGCGCGGCGGGCACAATGTTGAAGTTGGCGGCCATCGGCGTCATCAGCGTGCCGCAATAGCCAGCGTACATACCGATAGCCAGCAGCGGCGCCGGGTTACCGTGATGGACGTTAATCAGGAATGGCAGAGCGATACCGGCGCTTAACACCGGGAAGGCTGCGAAGGCGTTACCCATGATCATGGTAAACAGCGCCATCCCCACGCAGTAAATGACCACCAGCATGAAGCGGCTGTCCGGGTTAACAAACAGGCTGACCACCTTTTGTACCGATTCTCCGGTATTCGCCACCACAAACACGCCGCCAAGCATGGCGAGCATCTGCGGCAGGATCACCGCCCAGCCAATGGTATCGACCAGCCGACGCGACTGACGCACCGCATGCAGCGGCGTACCTTTTGTCAGCCACCAGCCGGTAAGGATAGCCGCCACGCATGCCACGCACAGCGCCGCCAGCGTAAGCTGTTTCTGGTCGAGCAGATAAACGCCGCCAATCGACACGCCTTTCAGAAACAGCGTCCCGATGACCGTTACCACGGGGATCATCAGTGCCGGTAAAAACAGCCAGTTTTTCAGCCGGTTCGACGAGGCAACACGCTCCTCCTCGGTGGACATTTTATAGTGCCCCTTCCCGACCAGCCCGAAACCGGCCAGCAGCGCAATCACGATAACGGCGCCGCCAATAATGCGATACGCCAGCGACTTACCCAGCTCCTGCACCATCAGATCGCCAAACAGGAAGATCCCGCCGAACAGAAACCAGAACAGCGCCGTGGTATAGCGTTTCGGGTTAGCGCGGTCGCGAAGGGTCATCACAACCAGCAGCATCACGACGAAGCCGATCAGGTAATACACGCGGTTAATGGTGATGAGGGTCATCATGGTGCGATCTCCTGCGTACCCTGCTCTGCTTTCCAGGCCATCACGTCGCGACGAATGCTGGCGTCGAGGCGCAGCAGACGCGTCATATGGATGATCAGTGCCGCAATAGCGGTCGGAATGGCCCACAGGCCGATATGCAGCGGTTCGATCCCCTCGATCCCGTTCTCTTTCAGGAACGCATCAATCAGCAGTACCGCGCCAAAGGCGATAAAGATATCTTCCCCAAAGAAAACCGCGATATTGTCACACGCGGCGGCATGGGCTTTGATTTTGTCGCGGATAGTCTGCGGCAGTTCGCCGTATTCATTCAGGGCCGCCCCTTCCGCCATCGGCGCCAGCAGCGGACGCACCGTTTGCGCGTGGCCGCCAAGGGACATCAGGCCCAGCGCAGCCGTCCCTTCGCGGGCGACAAAGTAGAGCATCAGGATACGCGCCGAGGTGGCGCTGGCGATCTTCGCGACCCAGGCCTGGGCGCGCTCTTTCAGCCCGTAATACTCCAGCAGGCCAATCACCGGCAGGATCAGAATGAAGGTGGCAAGCGATCGGCTATTCACAAACTTTTCGCCAAAGGTTTCCAGCAGCATACCGAAATCCATGCCAACCAGCAGGCCCGTCGCCAGCCCCGCCACCACGACAACCAGCAGCGGGTTGAAACGCAGTGCAAAACCAATAACCACCACCGGAATCCCGATAAGTGGCAACAGTGTAGAACTGTCCATAAACGTTACCCTATCCAAAGTGAGCGTTGCGCGCCGACGGCTATTTTTTATACTTCGCAGCAGAGCGAAGCCGGTGCATTACGGCGCGCGATGTTGTGTTTTGCGTCAGGCTCCACAGAACCTGCACTAAAAAGCTATATCTGAACGTCAAAAACATGTAAACAATTTATCAATAAAATGTTCTTATTTTATCGGCGAGTTTACATTTCGGGGGAAGGATCGTTATGACAGTAAAGAAAAAGACGACAGCGTTAAACCACGACGATATTGCGGACGGGCGAATCGTCTCCTCCCGTCATCTCGTCTCAGAGCGGTGTGCTGAATTATCAGAGCTGGAATATGCGCTGATCATGACCAGCAATGCGTTTAACAAATGGATGGTGCGCTGCATGACCGCAGCGGGTGAACCGGATATGGGGGCCTTTGACGTTTCGCTTCTGCACCACGTGAATCACCGCAACCGCAAGAAAAAGCTGGCCGACATCTGCTTTGTGCTGAACGTGGAAGATACCCACGTGGTAACGTATGCGCTGAAAAAGCTGGTCAAGGCGGGATATGTCACCAGCGAGAAAGCCGGAAAAGAGCTTTTTTTCTCCACCACGGAGGAGGGAAAAGCGCTGTGCATGAAGTACCGGGAGGTGCGGGAGGCCTGCCTGATCAACATTCATGCGGAAAGCGGCATTCCGGGAGCATCAATTGGCGAGACCGCGCAGTTACTCCGCGCGATCTCCTCCCTGTATGATACCGCCGCACGCGCGGCGGCCTCGCTTTAAGGACGGCGGAAAAGCGTCATACTCCGCCCGGCCAGTTCATAATCGACGGATTCCGTGATGATTTCCCCTGTGGGGGCCTCATCCGCCGTCGAAAGCTCCAGCACCCAACCCCCTTCGCCAAACTGCGGGATCTGGAATGGAACCGTGCCTTCAAACGGGTTAAACAGCATCAGCACGTCGTGCCAGACGCCCTCTTCCTGCTCAAGATCGGGACGGCTGATGGCAAGACCAAGGGTGGAACCCTCGTCCCATTGTTCCGACTGCTGCGGTCCGCCGCCGGCGTTAAACCAGCGGATCTCCAGCCCGTCGCGCCAGTTTTCACGTCGCAGCAGCGGCTGCGTCGCGCGCAGGGCAATCAACTGACGGGTAAAGTCGCGCAGCTTCTCGTCGTTTTCAGTGAGTCCTTCCCAGTTTACCCAGGAGATCTCGCTGTCCTGACAATAGCCGTTATTATTGCCCTTTTGCGTCCGGCCAAATTCATCACCTGCCAGCAGCATCGGCGTGCCGTGCGAGAAGAAGAGCGTGGTGAGGAAGTTGCGCTTTTGCCGCTCGCGGGTGGCGATGATATCCGGATTCTCCGTCGGCCCCTCTTCGCCGTAGTTATACGACCGGTTATCGTTATGTCCGTCGTTATTATCTTCCCCGTTATCGGCGTTATGTTTCTCGTTATACGACACCAGGTCGTTCAGCGTGAAGCCGTCATGCGCGGTAATAAAATTGACGCTGGCCCACGGACGACGCCCGCGCAGATCGTACAAATCACCGGACCCTAACAGACGGGCGGCAAAATCGTTAGAGACGTTATCCCCCTTCCAGTATTCACGTACCGTATCGCGGTATTTGTCGTTCCACTCACCCCAGCCAGGCGGGAAGCCTCCCACCTGATACCCGCCGGGGCCGATATCCCACGGCTCACCGATGAGCTTCAGCTTCGACAGCACCGGATCCTGGGTCACGGCATCGAAGAAGCCGCCGCGCGGATCGAACCCCTCCGGCTCACGTCCGAGAATGGTCCCGAGGTCAAAGCGGAAACCGTCAATCTGCATCGATTCCGCCCAGTAACGCAGGGAGTCCATGACCATCTGCAATACGCGCGGGTGTGAAGTATTAACGGTGTTTCCGGTGCCGGTGTCGTTGATGTAATACCGGTGCTGATCCGGCATGGTGCGGTAATAGCAGAAGTTATCAATCCCCTTAAACGACAGGGTTGGCCCCAGCTCGTTGCCCTCCGCCGTGTGGTTATAGACCACGTCGAGGATCACCTCGATGCCCGCGTCATGATAGGCACGCACCATGTCGCGGAAACCCTTGATCCCCGCCGGGCCGTAATAGCGGGACGCTGGCGCAAAGAAACCGAGCGAGTTATAGCCCCAGAAGTTTTTCAGGCCGCGATTGAGCAGGTGCTGATCGTCAGGGAACCAGTGAACCGGCAGCAGCTCGACCGAGGTAATGCCGAGGCTTTTGATGTACTCCACCGACGCTTTATGCCCCATCCCCTCAAACGTACCGCGCAGTTCAGGCGGAATAGCCGGGTTAAGCTGGGTAAAACCTTTGACGTGGCTCTCATAGACCACGGTATGCGGCCACGGGATATCGGGTCGGCGGGAGTCTTGCCAGTCAACGGCATTGGGGTCGATGACCTTACATTTGGGCGTAAACGGCGCGCTGTCTCGCGTATCAAAGCTGAGATCCAGCTCATCGTGTCCCAGCTCATAGCCGAAGTGGGCATCGTTCCACTCAATGTCACCCACCAGTTCACGGGCATAGGGGTCAATAAGCAGCTTATTGGGATTGAAGCGGTGACCGTTCTCCGGATCGTAAGGGCCATACACACGGTAACCATACAGCGCCCCCGGTTTCAGATCCGGCACATAGCCGTGCCAGACCTCATGGGTATATTCCGGCAGTTCCAGGCGGGCTATTTCTGTTTTTCCCGAAGGATCAAACAGACACAGCTCTACCCGCTCCGCGTGGGCGGAAAACAGAGCGAAGTTCACCCCTTTCCCGTCATAATTTGCGCCCAACTGCTGGCCATGACCGGCCCGAATTTCAAACGTTGTATCCTTTGGCATTTTTGTTCTCCTCGATTAGTCGCAGGTAAGCAGAACCAACAAACATCCCTTTTCAGACGTTAAATCCAGCGTCTCTGGCAGAAGGCGGCGCTCACCGGTAAACAGATCCCGGTAGTGCTTCCCGGCCAGCTCCTGGGGTATGGCCACCGTAGTATTGGCCCACAGCATCGCATTGTCGGTGACATCAAACACCAGACGCGGCACGGCGACGATCAGCGCCTCGTCATCTTTTATGCGGGCATAAACGATCAGATTCTCTTCCCGCTCGCCGGTCACCTTCAGCGGCAGCCAGTCGCCGTAGCGGAAAAGCGCGGGGTAATGCGGCCGCAGCCGTAACAGCGTGGCGGTGACGTACTGCTTCACGCTGCCCTCTCGCCAGCGTTGCGCATCGTTAAAAATGGTTCCATCCGCTACGCTGAGGTTTTCCGCCAGCGCGGTGAAATCCGGTTCGCGGCGGTTATCCGGGTCGACCAGGCTGAAGTTAAGCCCTTCGCTGCCCTGGTAGATGTCCGGTACGCCTGGCGCAGTCAGCTTGATCACCGTCTGGCTCAGGCTGTTCATTAACCCAGCCCGAATAAACGGCTGGAGTGCGGCACTGAAATCACGCAGGAACAGGGTGTTATCCGGGGAGAGCAGATGGCGCACGTAGTCCAGCACCACGCTCTCGTACCCTTCGTTGCTGTCGATCCAGTCGGTACGCTGCTTGGCCTCGCGCAGGGCTTTCTCAATAAAGCCGAGGAAACGCTCTTCCAGTGACTTAAGACCATCACGATCGTCTGGCGACAGCGTGGCTGGCCAGACGCCCGCCAGCGCCTGGAAGATCATCCAGGTGTCGGCGGCGTTCGGCGCGGTGCCGTCGTTGAGGAATCGAACCTGCGTCTGGTTCATCTGGCGCCAGCGCGCCAGGTTTTCCCCCCACAGATCTGGCGCTTCCGTCAGCGTGTATAGTCGCGCTCGCGCATCCTCGCCGCGTTTGGTGTCGTGGGTGGAGGTTCCCAGCAGCGCATCGGGCTGGCGGGCAAGACGAATACGCATCTCCTGATGAAAACGGGAAAGTGAAAACGCGCGCGGCGTCGGGTCGGCGCCGACTTCGTTCAGGGCCAGCTCCAGGTTATGGCGAAAGAACAGCGTATCCTCTACCGATTTCGCCATCAGCGGCCCGGTCAGTTGCTGAAAACGGGTGCGGAAAAGCGAGGCCAGCGCGTGGTCATCCTCCGGCAGATCGCCGGTGAGAATACGCACGATCAGGCTGAGCGCGGGTTCAGAGGTGTCGACGCTGGCGACCACGCGACTGAGCAGCGCCACATCCGGTGGCGTCAGCCCCTCTCCGGTGCCGTAGGTGCGATACACCGGAAACGCGATAAGCAGCTCGCGCAGGGCATGGCGGATATACTCATGCTCCACTTGGGCGCCGTTATGCCCGGCCAGCTCGCTGGCTATTTTGAGCAGCGTGGTAAATTCACCTTCAAAATTACGATCGGTCATCAGCCCTTTGGCTTTGCGAAGTTCCGCCTGCCTGTCCACGGTCGTACCCAGCGTCTCGTCGTAGAGCGTCTCCAGTCGAGAGAGGTTGGTATCATCCACCAGCACTTCCGCCAGAGAGGCAATAAACTCATAGCCCGTTGTACCCGAGACCGGCCACTCCGGAGGAAGCTGTTCCCCTTTGGCGAGGATCTTCTCTACCGTGATGTAGCAATCCGGTCCGGTCGCCGCACGCAGGCGCTGCAAATAGCCCAGCGGATCGGCAAGCCCGTCCACATGGTCAATGCGCAGGCCATCGACAACCCCGTCGTGAACAAGCTCAAGGATCAGGCGGTGCGTGTCTGCGAAGACCGCCTCATCCTCTACCCGCACGCCGACCAGCCCGGTGATTTCAAAAAAGCGCCGCCATGAAAGCTGTTTCGGCGCTTCCCGCCAGGACATCAGCCGCCAGTTTTGCGCCTCGTGGATCTCAGCGATGCTCTTGCCTTCGGCATACGTGCCGGGATTAAGCGGATAGGCGGTATCATAGTAAACCAGCGCCGCGCTGTTGGTGACACTGTCACGTTTTAAGGTGATAGCCCCCCGCTCCAGCTCGGCTTCAAAGGTGTCGCCAAGAAACGGCAACGTCAGCGGTCGGGACCAGTCGATATCAAAATATGCCGCATAGCGGCTCTGCCTGCCTTGTTCTATAACATCGCGCCACCAGCGGTTTTCCAGCGAGGTCGACATATGGTTAGGAACGATATCCAGAATCAGCCCCATCCCCGCCTGCTTCAGCGCTGCCGCCATGCGGTCAAACCCTTCCCGCCCGCCAATCGCCGGGTCGATTTCGTTGGGGTCGGTCACGTCATAGCCGTGGGTGGAATCCGTGGTTGCGGTGAAAACAGGCGACGCGTAAAGATGGCTAATTCCAAGGTCTTTCATATACGGAATCAGGTCCACCACGCGATCGAAGGTCATGCCGTTGCGAAACTGAATTCGGTAAGTAGAGGAAGGGATCATAGCGCTGCTTCTCCATCAGCTAAGCGAACAACAATGCTGTTTGGCGGCAGGTTATCGACTGCCTCCGGCCAGCTAAAGATCGTTTTTCCGGGCAGGTTCGGTAAGGCGAGCGGCTTTTTGCCGATATTCAGCGCCAGCGACAGCGTACCGGACGGGAAACGCCAGCTCACGGCAACCATGCCGAGCGCCGTATGCAGGACGTTACCCTCCACGGCGCCCCGCTGTTTCAGTAGCGGGACGATAAAGCGCTGACGCAGCGCAATCAGTTCGCGCGTAGCGTGCAGCCACGCCCTGCCTTCCTCCGTGTCTGCCTTGTTCCAGTCAAGCTTCGACCGCATAAAGGTATTTACGTCATTGGGGTCCGGTACGGTTTCATCGTGCCCGGCATGGCCGGTGAACTCTTTCGCGCGCCCTTCCCGCACGGCTTTCGCCAGGTCGCCGTGGAAGTCGGTGAAAAAGAGGAACGGATGCGTTTCGCCATACTCCTCGCCCATAAACAGCAGCGGAATATGGGGCGACATAAGCAGCGCCGCGAACAGCACACGCGTTTTATCCGCGCCTGCCAGAGAGATAAGTCTCTCCCCCTGGGCACGGTTGCCGACCTGGTCGTGATTCTGAATAAAATCGACAAAAAACTGCGGAGGTTGCTCGCGACACTCTACCCCGCGCGACTTTCCGGTCTGAAGCGAGATTTCCCCCTGGTAGACAAAGCCCTCTGCCAGCGCCCGCGCCAGTTTTTTCTCCGGCTCAAAGGCAAAATCCTGATAATAGGCGTGTGATTCCCCGGTCGCGAAGACATGCGCGGCGTTGTGAAAATCATCATTCCATTCGGCGGTGAAAAGCGGCGTCTGACCATGCTCATCGCGCGGATGCAGGAAAATCACGTTGCGACTGTCTTCGGTGGTCAGATGGATATGCCGATCCGGAAATGCGTCGCGGATCCGTTGCGCTATCTCGGGAAGAATATGGGTCTCAGCGTCGTCATGGATCTGGTCGATGGCGTCGAAGCGCAGACCGTCAAGATGATACTCCGAGAGCCAGAATAACGGCGCCTCGGCGATGTATTGCCGGACGGCCTCAACCTCATAGGCAATACCGTTGCCCCACGGGGTCATACGATCCCGATGGAAAAACGCTGGCGAGAGCAACGGCAGGTAATTACCTTCCGGGCCAAAGTGGTTGAGTACGATATCCAGCACCACGGAAAGCCCGAGCGCGTGGGCGGCATCAATGAAGGCATGAAAATCATCCGGTGTGCCATAAGCCGAGTGCGGGGCATACAGCAGTACGCCGTCATACCCCCATCCGCGCGCGCCCCCGAACTGGGACACGGGCATCACTTCCAGTTGCGTAATACCCAGCCCGGCCAGATAAGGCAGTTTGTCGATGGCCGCCCTGAAGGTTCCTTCCCCGGTGAAGGTGCCGATATGCAGCTCGTAGATCACCGTCTCTTCCCACGGTCGTCCTTGCCATTCCCGCTGAGTGGGCTGGCTGCGACGCGGGTCGATCACCACCGACGGGCCGTTGACGTCAGCCTGCTGCGCGCGTGAGGCCGGATCCGGCACCGCCATTCCATCCTGTAAAACAAACTGATAGGTCGTACCGTGCCTGACGCCGGGCACGTCAATCTGAAACCAACCGTCGCCCACCGCCGCCATGGGAATGTCGGTATCGGTTAAACGTAATGTGAGATCTTTCTGCCCTTCTGCCCAGACGCGAAAACGTACAACGTCATCGGAAATAAACTCAGCACCCCAGTGCCTGCGACATGTTCTGAATTCCATTCATTGTCCTCGAATGACCACCTTTTACGCGGAACGAAATACAAGCTTAGACCAGGATCTACAGAGTGTTATGCCAGCAGGGGATGCCGCTTCGTCTATTATCTATTTATAACTCCCACTTAAGGAATACTATGCATATTCGAAAAGGATTAAGTACAGACCTCGCCCGCCTTGAATGTTGTGATTTTTCTTTCAAGGTTGATGAGATTGCCAGAGAGCCATTTCTCAATGGTGATTTGCATATCGAGGCGCTGACCGAACCTTATCTTAAAACCTATGAACTTGATATCCAGACGCTGGAAAATCATTGCGTTAATCCGGATTCAATATTTCTTATCGCCGAAACGGATGACGGTGAAATCGCCGGTTTTATTACCGCGTCCTGCAACTGGAATAAATTTATTTCGGTGGATTACATTGCCGTGGAGCGTTCAAAACGCCGTACGGGCGCGGCGCACAAGCTGATGTCCGCCACCCACGTCTGGGCGCGAAGCCTCAATGCGCCCGGCTTACGGCTGGAGACGCAGAACGTTAATGTTTCTGCCTGTCAGTTCTATCGTCACTATGGATTTATTCTGGGCGGTTACGATCGCTATCTTTACAACGCCCTGCCGGAAAAAGATGAGGTCGCCCTTTTCTGGTATTACATGCTGGCTTGAGAAAATATTTTATATCCGCTACCGGAAGATAGATTTGTCTGAATTTGTCAATTTTTCCCGCTTACGTTTAATTAACGACTAATCTTGGAATTCACTATTAAGGAGGCCGGTATGTCTACAGGAAATAATCACACGCTGCATTACCCTCGTCCACCGTTTGCTGAACAATCGCAAAGGGCCCCCGGGCTGGCATCGGAAATGAAGCCAATACCGGATCATGGTGAAACAAGTTATATCGGGTCAGGAAAACTGGCAGGAAAAAAAGCGCTGATTACCGGCGGTGATTCCGGAATTGGTCGCGCGGTAGCGATCGCCTATGCCCGTGAAGGTGCAGATGTGGCTATTGGCTATCTCCCGGAAGAGGAGTCCGATGCGGCATCGGTCATTGCGCTGATTCGGGCCGAAGGCCGTAAAGCGGTCGCCATTCCCGGCGACATTCGCGTGGAGTCGTTCTGCGATACGCTGGTGGAAAAAGCCGTCGCGGAACTGGGTGGCCTGGATATCCTGGTGAACAACGCTGGACGCCAGCAGTACTGCGAATCGATCGACGATCTCACCACGGCAGATTTCGACGCGACGTTTAAAACCAACGTCTATGCCCCCTTCTGGATCACTAAAGCTGCGCTGCGCCATTTGCAGGAAGGCGCCGTGATCATCAACACCACTTCCGTTCAGGCGTTTAAACCGAGCGCGATCCTGGTGGACTATGCGCAGACCAAAGCCTGTAACGTGGCCTTTACCAAGTCTCTGGCTCAGCAGCTGGGGCCGCGTGGCATTCGGGTGAATGCCGTCGCGCCAGGTCCATACTGGACGCCTCTTCAGTCCAGCGGCGGTCAGCCGCAGTCCAAAGTTCAGAAGTTCGGGGAAGATACGCCCCTGGGCCGACCGGGCCAGCCGGTTGAAATCGCACCGCTGTATGTGCTTTTTGCCTCAGATACCTGCTCATACGCCTCCGGACAAGTATGGTGCTCTGACGGCGGTACCGGCGTGCTGTAAAGCATCCTCTCAGACCTATCCATTTCATGGATAGGTCACATTCACTTCCCTGCTGTTCTCAAAAATCTCAGTTGAACTATGATGAACTTACTATTGAGGAGCCCATCATGTTTACTGTGAAAAAACTTGCGTTATCAACCCTGTTGACCGGTTCGGTTTTATTCTTTCCCGCGATCCACGCGGTGGCCAGCGTTCCGCAGCATGTGGTGAAACAGCAGGCCGGCGGCTACAGCGTTCAGGTTGGCGATACGATTGTCACCGCCTTTACGGACGGCAGCGTGCCGCAGGACCTGCACGCCTTACTGCGCCGGACGACGGCGGAAAATACCGATGCGTTACTGGCCAAAAACTTCCAGGCCAATCCGGTGGAAGCATCGATTAACGCGTTCTATATCGCTATGCCCGGCCACAAAATTCTGGTGGACACCGGCTCCGGTCAGCTCTTTGGCCCCGGCAAAGGCGGGCGGCTGATTGAAAGCCTGGCGACGCAGGGTATCAGGCCGCAGGACATCACCGATATCCTGATCACCCACGCGCACTCCGATCATGCAGGCGGCCTGGTCAAAGACGGTCAGCGCGTATTTACCCGCGCACAGGTGTATGTCGGCAAACCGGATATCGATTTCTTCTTTAACGACGAGAACCAGAAAAAATCTGGCTATGACCAGAACTACTTCGACGTCGCGCACAAGACCTTAAAGCCCTATCTGGATGCCGGAAAAGTGAAGACTTTCTCCGGGACGGAACAGCTTCTGCCGGGCATCAGCGGTACGGTTCACCCGGGCCACACCCCAGGGTCCGCGTTCTACACGCTGGAGAGCAAAGGTGAAAAAATTACCTTTGTCGGCGACATCATTCACGTTGCCGCGGTTCAGTTCCCACAGCCCAACGTGACGATTGCTTACGATGAGGATCAGGACGGAGCCGCCCGGGTACGCAACGCAGCGTTCGCTGAGTTTGTGAAAAACAAAGATCTGATTGCGGCGCCACATCTGCCTTTCCCCGGGATCGGGTATGTGAAGAAAGGTGAGCGGGAAGGCTACGCGTGGGTTCCGGTGACCTATACCAACCGGGACGCCCAATAAGAGAGTCTCTGCGTCCCAGGCTAAATATTTCAGCCTGGGACCGCTATCTCACGCCCAGGGCCCCGCGGCCGGGTATTAACCAGCCGGCGAAATCTGTTCGGCCCTGCGCTCAACCTGTCAGACAGCCAGCCATTTTTTTGCGTTCGCTTTCATATTCGCTTCTAGTTCACTGTCACGCGTGGCAAATACGCGGCCGAGGGGAAAACCGCTTTGTTCCAGCAGATAAGCTAGCGCGGCATATTCCCGCGGATAGTTGGCAGCAATTTTTGAATCAATCTCAACCGGGCCCAGCGGAAAGGTGAAAATACCCATGTCGTAGATGCTCTGACGATGGAACAGCTTCCATACGCCCTCTCTCTTTTCTGCCAGATCGTAGAAACGATTGTGGCATTCGCATCCAATATTAAGTTTTATATTTTCAGCGATGATCATCGCATTGGTTTCAAGAATCGCTTTGTCGCCGCGGTCGTTAAAAGTGACGACGGGCGAGCCAATCATATGTTTTGTGCGCAAATCTGAAGCGCCCATACGCATGGAACCCTCGACAAAATCGCTCGCGAGCCCTTCGAACCACGTAATTTCGATTGTGCCGTCCGGATGAAAAAGATTACGCAGCTGCTCCCATTCGCCCAGGTCGCGGTGCATCCAGCCATTCATGAGGTCGTTAAGATCCTGACGGTCTTGCAGTTGGTGAGTTTGCATTGTTTGGTTCCTGTTTGAGTTGATGCGTTCAGTTTGGCCGTGAAGCGGTTTATACTCAAATATATATATTTTACTAAACAATCATTTTTAATGATGAATCAGGGTGGCAATGGAACTCCGGCACTTACGCTATTTTTTGGCTGTTGCAGAAGAAGAGCATTTTGGACGCGCGGCTGAGCGACTCAATATTGTTCAGCCTGCGCTCAGCATGCAGATTAAAGCCCTTGAAACCGAGTTAGGCGGTCCGCTGTTTATCCGCACCAGCCGTCGTGTGGAACTTACTGAGGCCGGATCGCTTCTTCTCAGCGAAGCCAGACTGATGTTGGAACAGATGGAACACACGCGTCTGGCAGTCCAGCGTGCGATACGGGGAGAGACAGGGCGTGTACGGGTCGGTTTTGCCGGTAACGCCATTTTTAGTGGCAAAATGATTACCGATGTACGTCGCTTCCGTAAAACCCATCCGGATGCAGAAGTCACCATTCAGGAAATCGCTCCCCAGAAACAGGTAGCTGCGATCCTCGCAGGGCATATTGATGTCGGTTATACACCGGATAACAGTACGACAGCCGATCCGCAGATCAGGGTGCAGAAAACCGGAAACTGGGAGATGATAATCGCAATGTGTGACGATCATCCCTTAGCCATCCATCCGCACCTCTCCGTTGAAATGCTCGCCGGTCATCCCCTGGTCCTGTACGACGCGCATGACGCCAATGAAAATCTGACTTTGCTGCTGGCGCAGCAGCTCGGGGATGGTTTTTGCGTGGCACATCGTTCAAACAGTACGCTAAGCGTTCTGGCATTTGCCGCAGCCGGGCTCGGTCTGGCGCTGGTTCCCGCCCCCCTGCAACAGGTGCAAATACCCGGACTGATTTACCGCAACCTGAATGCTCAGGCGTTGACCGCAAATCTGGTCATGATCAGCCGCATGCAGGAGCCAGGTAATGCAGTGACTGCTTTTCTGGCAATGGCTAACCTTCCCTGTTGAACAACGGCAGCAAGCTATGACGCACAATAAGATGCCCTCCTCCGATATGGATATGGACCTGATCCTGACGCTGGATGCGTTACTCAGGGATCAGAATATCACCCATGCCGCCGCGCGGCTGGGCATCAGCCAGCCGGCGATGTCTGCCCGCCTTGCGCGCCTGCGCGTCCTGTTCAATGAGCCGCTGTTTATCCCTTCCCCACACGGACGTGGGGTGTTACCTACGCCGCGCGCCGAGGCGCTAAGGCCGCAGGTCGCGACGGTTTTGCAGGGTATATCGGCGATGCTTGAACCCACCACGTTCAACGCGCATAACAGCACCCGCACCTTTGTGATTGCCCTGCACGAGAACCCGGCGCTGATGCTGGGGGCAGAGTTGCAGAATCAGATTAGCAGCGCAGCACCAGGCATCCGCCTGCGTTTTGCGCTCCCGGAAACCCCGCTGCTGCCAACGCAGATGGAAAATGGCGATGTGGATATTTATGTCGGCGTTAACGCGGGGGCGCACGATGCATGGGTCAGACGCAAGCTGTTTGACGATGAATATGCCACCGCCCAGCGTAAAGGCCATCCGCGCGGTACGGGGCCGATGGATCTGGAAAGCTATTGCAGCCTTTCCCACCTGGTGGTTTCATCCGAGGGCGACCCGTTCGCGGGCTTTGTCGATCAGCATCTGGCGGGGCTTGGCCACCAGCGTAACGTGGTGATGTCGACGCAAAGCTATGCGATGGCGCCTGCGATTGTTGCCGGTACCGATTTGCTCTGCACCCTACCCAGACGTATGTTGCTACGGTTCACGCAAACGCTTGATATTTTTCCGCCGCCGCTGGATCTCCCTCCGATCGTCATCGGTATGTACTGGCACCCGAAAAACAGCCAGGATCCGGCTAACCGCTGGCTGCGAGAACAGCTTCTTCAGGCCGCCGGACGTCAGGTATGATCGAGGATGCTCATCAATTTTTTCAGGACCTCAGAGCGAATAATCCGGTGGCAAACCAGCGTCAGCTCGCTCTCCCGGAGTCGGTCAAGAATATCCACAAAGACGACGTTTTGTACGCATATCGCCTTCGCTGAAGCCGGCAGCATGGCGATGCCAAACCCTGCCGAGACGAGACTTATCACCGTGGGGACATCGGTGGCATTTTGCACAACGTCAGGCTGTATGCCCGCGCTGTGGCAGGCATCATAGAAATATTGCTCCAGCCCCATCCCCTCCGGGTCGCGCAGGGCGATCCACTTCTCCTCTTTCACCGACGCAAGCGTCAGCGCGGCGGAGCCCGCCAGGCTGTGTTGACGAGGTAAGGCCAGCACGGCCTTTTCCGTTGTAAATGGACGGCTTTGCAGATCGTCAGGCAATAGCGGTAACGGGGCACGAATAATGGCCACATCCAGCTGGTTGCTTTGCACGCCGGTATAAAGGGTTTGCACGTTACCCGTCATCATGGAAAGGCTGATGGCGGGCCATTTCTCATGTAAAAGCCGCAGCGCGGCGGGTAGCTTACTGTCGAATATCGCACTTGAAACACATCCGAGATTCAGCACGCCCTGTTCCCCTCTGGCCGTCTGTCTGGCATCCAGAATCGCCTGATCGGTCATTAAAATCGCGACTCTGGCTTTACTGAGAAATGCCTCACCGGCTGGCGTCAGCGTCAGGCGACGATTCGCCCGGCTAAAGAGCAAGACCCCAAGACGATCTTCAAGCGTTTTTATCTGCTGGCTCAGCGCTGGCTGCGCCATGTTAAGGCGCTCCGCCGCCCGATGCATGTGAAGCTCTTCCGCCACCACGATGAAATTGCGCATCAGTCGAAACTGCATACCATGCCTTTATTATTGATAATAAAATTCATATTAAAATAGCATAAATGATGCAATTGATAGCCCTCTTCGTCCGGTTAAGAATGGAAGCCTTCATCCGAGGAGGGAAATATGAAAAACCACATCAACGATCTCAGAAGTGCTATCGAACTGCTCAAACGCCATGAAGGTCAATACCTTGAAACCAGCCATCCAGTCGATCCTGACGCGGAGCTGGCGGGTGTGTACCGGCATATTGGTGCTGGCGGCACGGTAAAACGTCCGACGCGCATTGGCCCGGCGATGATGTTTAACGCTATTAAGGGATATCCCGATTCGCGTATTCTGGTCGGAATGCACGCCAGCCGCGAGCGGGCGGCGCTCCTGTTGGGCTGCGAGCCCTCTGAACTGGCAAAACATGTCGGCCAGGCCGTGAAAAACCCGATTGCTCCCGTTGTGGTTCCGGCGGCACAGGCGCCGTGTCAGGAACAGGTGTTTTATGCCGACGATCCGGACTTCGATCTGCGTAAATTGCTTCCGGCACCGACCAACACGCCGATAGATGCCGGTCCGTTCTTCTGTCTGGGGCTGGTGCTGGCAAGCGATCCGGAAGATGCCTCACTGACCGATGTCACTATTCACCGTCTCTGCGTGCAGGAGCGCGATGAGCTCTCCATGTTCCTTGCCGCAGGCCGCCATATTGAAGTGTTCCGTAAGAAAGCCGAGGAGGCGGGCAAACCGTTGCCGGTCACGATCAATATGGGTCTCGATCCCGCTATCTATATTGGCGCCTGTTTCGAAGCCCCTACCACGCCCTTCGGCTACAACGAGTTGGGGGTCGCCGGCGCGTTACGTCAGACCCCCGTAGAGCTGGTGCAGGGTGTGGCCGTAAATGAAAAAGCGATAGCGCGTGCGGAAATTATCATCGAAGGCGAACTGCTGCCGGGCGTGCGTGTAGAAGAAGATCAGCATACCCACACCGGGCACGCGATGCCGGAATTTCCCGGCTACTGCGGGGAAGCTAACCCCTCCTTACCGGTAATCAAAGTGAAGGCCGTCACGATGCGTCATCAGGCGATCCTGCAAACCCTGGTAGGACCGGGCGAGGAGCACACCACGCTGGCCGGTTTGCCAACGGAGGCCAGCATCCGTAATGCGGTGGAAGAAGCCATCCCCGGTTTTCTGCAAAACGTCTATGCGCATACCGCTGGCGGCGGCAAGTTTCTTGGCGTATTGCAGGTGAAAAAACGCCAGCCCTCTGACGAAGGGCGTCAGGGTCAGGCGGCACTCATCGCGTTAGCCACCTATTCCGAGCTTAAAAACATTATTCTCGTCGACGAAGATGTGGATATTTTCGACAGCGACGACATCCTGTGGGCGATGACCACCCGTATGCAGGGCGATGTCAGCATCACCCATCTGCCGGGGATCCGCGGACACCAGCTCGATCCGTCTCAGGCCCCGGACTACAGCCCCTCCATTCGTGGCAACGGGATCACCTGCAAAACGATTTTCGACTGTACGGTGCCCTGGGCGCTTAAGTCCCGCTTTGAGCGTGCGCCCTTTATGGAGGTAGACCCGACGCCATGGGCGCCTGAACTGTTTAAAAAATAGCGTTAACCGGATAATCTTCTTCACCCTTCACGGGCTGAGGGTTTCCCACAAAATAATGCCTGCACAGACGGCCCCCTCTCCCTTGAGGGAGAGGGCTGGGGTGAGGGGGAACATACGGCGCTGGTGGTCATTCCGTTCACTTAGGGCATCGCTGAAAGCCCTCAGTTTTTCTGAGGCAACGTTATAGCTTTTTCTTTCAAATTACTGGGTAACCCTCTCCTTCACGGGTGAAGAACCTCACGCTGAAATTGCCGCGTCCCCTGCTTTCTTGTAACCTTTGAGCGTTTATCACATCCCCATAAAAAATGAGACTACCGGACGCCTATGACAGCACATGTTTCCAACGATCCTTTGCATGGCGTAACGCTCGAAATGCAGGTTAACGCGCTGGTTGCGCGATATGGCTGGAATGAACTGGGCAACCGAATCAAAATCAACTGTTTTCGCAAGGACCCGAGTGTTAAATCGAGTCTGAAGTTCCTGCGCCGCACCCCATGGGCGCGGGCGGAAGTTGAAGCCCTCTACCTCGACTCTCTTCACGATGACGGTAACGGGGAACAGGACGAACCGGCGTTTAATCCCTGGACGGATAGCCGGACACCCAGGAGCTAACACGCAAATGATGCGACACGTAAAACGGACTGGCGCGCTGCTTGGCTGCGCGCTTTTACTGGTAAGTTGCACTTCCAAACTACCCAAATCACTCGTTACCCCGCTGCCGCAGGCGAAACCTCTACAGCAGACTAACGAACCCATGCGCGGGATCTGGCTGGCGACCGTCTCCCGTCTCGACTGGCCTCCCGTGTCATCGGTGAATGGCCGTAGCGCGGACCAGCGTATCGCCCAGCAACAGCGGGCGCTGACGGACAAGCTCGATAAGCTGAAAAAACTTGGGATCAACACCGTCTTCTTTCAGGTAAAACCGGACAGTACGGCGCTGTGGGCCTCTAAAATACTGCCGTGGTCAGATACCCTGACGGGGACTATCGGGGAAGATCCCGGTTACGATCCGCTTCAGTTTATGCTGGATGAAGCGCACAAGCGCGGGATGAAGGTTCATGCCTGGTTTAACCCGTACCGCGTTTCCACCAACACGAAGCCGTCGACCATCGCCGCGCTTAACCGCACCTCGTCGCTTCATCCTTCCAGCGTGTACGTCCAGCATCCGGAGTGGATCCGCACCTCGGGGGATCGTTTTGTTCTCGACCCGGGCATTCCCGACGTGCGGGACTGGATAACCCAGGTGGTGATGGAAGTGGTAAATCACTACCCTGTCGACGGCGTTCAGTTCGATGACTATTTTTACACCGAGACGCCGGGGGCCACCCTGAATGATGCCTGGACCTTCAGGCGCTATGGCGAAGGATTTGCGTCAAAAGCGGACTGGCGTCGACACAATACGCAGCAGTTGATTGTGCAGGTCTCAAGGGCGATCAAGCAGGCTAAACCTGAGGTCGAATTTGGCGTTAGCCCGGCGGGGGTCTGGCGCAATCGCTCCTTCGACCCGGCAGGCTCGGACACGCGCGGTGCCGCAGCCTATGATGAATCCTACGCTGACACGCGCAAATGGGTACAGCAGGGTTTACTGGATTACATTGCGCCGCAGATCTACTGGCCCTTCGCCCGCGACGCGGCACGTTACGATGTGCTGACAAAATGGTGGGCTGACGTGGTGAAACCGACCCATACCCGTCTGTATATCGGGATCGCGTTCTACAAAGTGGGCGCGCCTTCCAGAAACGAACCGGACTGGACGGTGAACGGCGGCGTACCGGAGCTGAAAAAACAGCTCGACCTCAACGATTCACTGCCAGACGTTAAGGGCACCATCCTGTTCCGTGAAGACTATCTTAACCAGCCGCAGACGCAGGAGGCGGTAAATTACCTCCGGGGACGCTGGGGTAGTTGACTGAAGAAAGGCAGAAACGTCCTGTTTCTGCCTTTTTTTTACGGCTTCGGTCCGAACATCGCCTCAAGCTGTTTTGCGTCTGGCATACCCACGACCTGTTGCAGTTCGTTTTGCTCATTCAGGTAATAAATAGCCGGTGTGGCATTCGCGCCGAGACTGTCCATTAGCGTCTGGTGATTTTGCAGGATCTCAACGGTTTCCCGGGAAGCCGCAGCTTCAGGTTTCGGCAGCTTTTTCCCGCCGGACAGCTCGTACGTTTTCCAGGCCGACACCGGATCTTTCGCATTCAGGATCGCGGAGGCGTTACGCCCGCTGTTCGGGTTAAGAAATGCAACCAGCAGCGTATTGAGCTGAACCTTGCCAGCCTTCACCCACGGCTGCGCTTCAGCCCAGAACTGCTTGCAGTACGGGCAGAACGGGTCGGCAAAGACGAAGACTTTGCGCGGGGCACTCTCCGCGCCCTCTTTCAGGGGATGCGCCGCATTGAGCTTTTTCCACATCTCGCGGCCCATCGGGGCGTAGATCTCTTTCTGGAAAAAGGCCTCGCTGAGGTTGGTTCCTTTCTCATCATAAAGATAACCAGACACGACGTGCTTTCCGTCAGGGGTCAGAAAGAGCGTCACGCCCATGTCCTGATATTTCCCCAGCCACGCTGGCGCGCCGCCGGGAGCGTCAATTTTCTTGATGATTTTGATGTCCTGCTGTTCACTGAAGTGCTTCACCACATCCGGAAGCGACTCCTCTGCCCTGACCAGCCCTGAAACCATCAGAGCAGAGAGTAACAGCACCTTTTTCTTTGCTAACCGTTGAAGCATAACGATCTCTCTAAGATATTGTTTTTCAGAGTGGTCGAAGTTTATTGTCCTGTCAACGCTTCATAAATATCCTTGAGGCGACTACGCAAAAATCACACGGCTTTGTGTTTGCGGGATAATAACGCCTGCACACTGTCGCCTGTTTCCTCTGCCAGCATCTTCATGCTGTAGCCCTCAAATTCCGTTTTTTCAAACACCTCGCGCTGAGGTGGCGGCAGTTCCGACAGGGCTTGCCCCAACTCCTCCCATAGCAGCATGTTGAGATACTCCTCCTCCGGCGTTTGCGGTACGCCGAATAACGTTTCTGCAATCTCCTGCTCAGGAAAGTCTTCGTCATCTGCTGTCAGGTACCCCGGCAGTGAAACCTCGTGCTTTTTTCGCGCCCGGTCGATCATCTCATTTCGTGCGGCGCGAAACAGCCAGGCGGCGACGTTCTCGACCGGTTGTTCCACTTTCATCAACTGCCAGGTCACTTCCTGAAGAATATCATCGACATCATCACGAACCGCAGTCCGTCCGCGAATGAAGGCTTTTAGCCGCGCGCGGCAGGCATTGAGTGCCGAGATCAGTAATGATTCCCCCACCTCACCGGCTTTCATATTGCTCACTCGGCTTCCGGCGCTTTCGCAGCGTTATCATCTCGCTTTTCATCCCGGCCATCGTGCCACCGGCAATGACCGTGGCGCCCAAATCCCGCCCGACGCTGCTGAATGAAGGCCTCACGTTGTTCGGGGCTCATATTCATCCATTGTTCGTGCATACGGCGGTGCGCACCGAACATACCAGGACGGAAACCCAGCCCACCGAAAAGAATGCGGCTCAGCAGCAGGATCCCCAGCGCCTGCCAGAAGCCAATGGCTTTAATCCCCAGGATGGCCGGGAGCAACGCGTTCCACAGGGACATGACCAGCAGGCCAAGCACCACGAACAGGACTGCGCCAATCACGATGCCCTTACCCATACGATGGCGGCCCAAACCACGCCCGTGACCTTTTCCGTGCATATCAAAATTTCTCATGTGTACCTCGTTTATGTTGAATGATTATGGTCTCTGATGAGGTAGACGGATGAGGAACAGAAATATTGCCGGGGAAAGATAAAATTTATGTGATAGCGGCTTTGTACGGATAACAGTAATGGCTGAAGGAGATTGTGCAGCGGCTACATGCAGACATCAAAAAGGCTCCCCCAGGAGCCTCTCTGAACATCACGCCGTAGCAGGCAAACTAAAGCTCGAGATACTCTGGGAAAGCTGCTGCGCCTGCTCCTCCAGCGAGGCCGCGGCGGCGGCGGATTGCTGCACCAGCGCTGCGTTCTGCTGGGTCACACCGTCCATCTCCGTTACGGCCTGCCCAACCTGACCAATCCCGCGGCTCTGCTCTTCTGAGGCAACCGAAATCTGTTCCATCAGCGTATGCACTTTATTCACAGAGCTGATAATAGAATCAATCACCTCTCCCGAACGATTCACCAGTTGTGCACCGTTTTTCACGCTGGAAACAGACTGGGCGATAAGGCTTTCAATATCTTTCGCCGCCACCGCGCTTTTTTGTGCCAGGGTGCGCACTTCACTTGCTACCACGGCAAATCCTCGCCCCTGCGCGCCAGCACGCGCCGCTTCAACGGCCGCGTTTAGCGCCAGAATATTAGTCTGGAAAGCAATGCTGTTGATGACGCTGGTGATGTCTTCAATACGCTTCGAATTGGACGCGATAGTATTCATCGTTTCGATGACTTCACGGGTTACCGCTTCACCGGTATGGGCATTTTTCACGGCATCCTGCACCAGCTTACCGGCCTGGAAAACGTTGTCGGTGTTATTCGCCACCGTCGCGCTCAGCTCTTCCATGCTGGCGGCCGTCTGGGTCAGGGCCGAAGCCTGTTGCTCGGTACGGGAGGCCAGGTCGATATTGCCGGAGGCAATTTCCTGCGCCGCATGCGTCACGGTGTGGCTGGCGTCGCGCACCTGAGAAATGGTGGAGAGCAGCGCCTGGCGCATCTGCTCCATCGAGGACATCAGGTGATCGATTTCATTCCCGGAATCACGCTTGATCGGTACCGGTACGTCCAGCTTCCCGGCCGCAATCTGGCGACAGTGCTCGCGCGCCAGGTTCACCGGCGCAAAGACCACGCGTTTCATCAGCAGGCTGACGGCGAAGATCACCACCACGAACAGCACCGCAATGCAGGCGATAATAACCAGACCCGACACGAAATTATGGCTCGCATCCTCGTTCAGCGTTTTGGCGTACTTCTGGTGAACGGAGAGAACCTGATCGAGCACAATTTCATATTGGCGATCGAGTTGAGACACCACGGGAATAAGAGCGTTGAACCGCGACACATCGTGAGCGGCGGCAGCGGCGATGAGAGGCGCCAGTCCCTGGTTACGGTAGTTTTGCCACGCCTCCTGGTAGGCAGTGACCAGCGGGGCTTCGTCCGGCAAACGCGGCGAGGCCATAAACGCCGAAAATGCACTATCGGCTTTGGTCAGCGCCTCTTTAACCGAGGCCAGTTTCGCAGACAGATCGGTGGCGTCCCCCGCTTCCACCATTTTCACATACTCCATAACCCTGACGCGCAGGGTTCGGCTGTGGTTAATGGGATCAATAATGGACAGAACCACCTGAATTTCTTTGTTCACATTATCCAGCGAAGTATTACTTTTAATGATGAGCCCAACGCTGGTGATAGTGCTGGCCACAAAGAAGAAAAGCAGGGAAAACAGGATAATCAGGGATGATTTTTTCAACGACATAACACACCTCAGGGATATAATTTCCCTTTGGTTATCGGCTGAATCCAATCTTTAATTAATTAAAGTTATTGATGTCACCCTAAGACGTTACCCTGTCACTCCACGGACTTGTATCGCCGTTGCAGGGTGGCATCCAGCTTACGCTGGATCGGCTCCGGCGTTTCCCCTTCAATCAGTTTGCCAATCAGATCAAAGCAGTGCCAGGCGAGCTGGCGGTTATCCTGACGAACGGTATCGACAGGAATGGTCAGAGAATCATAGAGATAGTGATCGTCAAAGCTGGCCAGACGCATATCGCTTTGCAGCAGATTATGTTGCCCCATATAGCGCAACACCCCTTCCAGCAGACCGCAGGCGGCGGTAAAAAGGGCTTTTGGCGGGCGGCCCAGGCGTGCGCAAAGCTCGGCAAACATTTCGTAGCCGGAGCTCGGATGGTAATTACCATGAATGATCCACTCCGGACGTAACTCGACGCCAGCGTCACGCAGCCCCTGCTTAAACCCTTCAAGACGGTCACGCGTCGGGGAAAGCCGCGGCTGACCGCCGAGGAAGTAGAACTCATCCGGATGCTGGCGCGCGATGTCGGCCACCAGCGTGGCGGTTGGGGTAATTGAATCGGTGAGAACCAGCGGCAAAGAACTGTCGTTCATATGACGGTCAAAAAGCACAACGGGCAGCTGTTCGCTCAGCTTTTGATAGTCCGCGTCGTTGAGCATGCTGGAGGCGACAATCAGCCCGTCCACCTGGCGGGCCACCATGTTATTGACCACCACCGTCTCCTGGCCCGGATTTTCATCGCTACAGGAGATCAGCAGCTGAACACCCGCCTCGCGGCAGAGGGTCTCCAGCTCATGAGAAAAAACGGCAAACCCGTAGTTGGTGATTTCCGGCACCACCAGACCAATGGTGTGGCTGCGGTTGTCCCGCAGCGAACGGGCGTGAATGCTGGGCTGATAATGATGTTCTTTGGCAATCGCCAGCACACGCTCGCGTGTCTCCTCCGCCACCCGAAGCTCTTTGCTGCGGCCGTTCAGAACCAGGCTGGCGGTGGCTTTTGATACCCCCGCGAGCTCCGCGATATCTTTAATGGTGACGCGTTTTGTTTTTCTCACAACGACTTAGATCCGGCTGCCAAAACCTCTATTCTATCATGCAGCTGCGCAGCGACCAGTAGCGTAATGTGATATCGGACGCACCTTCGAAGCGTACCTGGGCCGGATGGTCAGGAAAATAGCGGCTGCTCATGACGCCTTCACCGTGATTGATGAAAATTTCGACGCTGGAACAGTCGCACAGCACGCGTAAATGATGAACATTGCCCTGCCAGTAGCGGGTCAGCGTGTCTGTGGTTTTCAGACTGGCGCGTTCCAGACGGATCCCCTCATCATCCACAATCAGCCGCAACGCGCCGGCAAAATCCACGTTCACGCTCGATGCGCTCAGTTCGAACTCAAGACGCGCTCCCGCCAGCACCGGGGCATCGCTGGCGCGTCCCTGCCAGAGATGTTCATCCTCGCGCAGCGTTTCCAGCTCACGGACCGGGGTTTGCCAGAGCTTACCGTCGCGGTAGCGCAGCTCGCGAGGACAGGTCATCTGGTGGATCCAGCCGTGAGCCCGCGTAGGCTGGAGCATCTCTTCGCCGTCCGGCACGCCCAACCAGCCGATGAGGATGCGGCGGCCATCTTCTGCCACCGTGGTTTGCGGCGCGTAAAATTCGAAACCGGCGTCAAGCTCATGCAGCTCGCCGTGCGCAAATGCAGGCGTTTGATAATCAAATGCCCCACTCATCCAGACGGCCGGATAGGTGTTGAGATAGCGATGCGGTTCGCGCGCCAGCCCCTGCGGGCAGCAGATCAAGACGTGTGTGCCATCAAGCTCAAACAGATCCGGGCACTCCCACATATAGCCCGCGTCCGTGAGTCCGTTGACGCCGTGACCGGCGATTTCGCCGCAGGACGCCCAGGTGTGTAAATCGGCTGACGTAAACAGCAGCACCTTGCCGCGCTGCTGTCGATCCTGCGCGCCGAGCACCATGTACCACAGCCCGTCATGCCACCATATTTTCGGATCGCGGACGTGCCCGGTGTACCCGTCCGGCAGGGGCAACACCGGTCCCAGTTTGGCAAACGTGCCATCGTCATTTTGCACCGCCAGACACTGCCAGGCGGTGCGGCCGCCATCGTCAAACTTAACGTTGCCGGTATAGCACAGGGTCAGCACGCCGTTGTTATCCACGGCGCTGCCGGAGTAACAGCCATTGCGGTCATACTCTTCGTCAGGCATCAGCGCCATTGGCTCGTGCTGCCAGTGCACCAGATCTGCTGAGCTCCAGTGCCCCCAACACTTGTAGCGATGATCGCAGCCCAGCGGGTTCCACTGATAAAACAGATGGTAGCGCCCGGCAAACCAGATAAACCCGTTCGGATCGTTCATCAGCCCTGTCACCGGTGCGGGATGCCACTGCGGATAGTGGCTGTCCGCCAGCGCACGCGGCTGGCCTTGCATAACGGCCTGCAACACGGCAGGCCAGCGGGAAGATAAGGTCATTATTCAGAGTCCGTTTTATATTTCAGCAGCAGAGAGACGGTGAACGCCACGCCAAAGGCAATCACCATGCCGATTATATAGTTGAGCAGCGAGCTGGCCTGGACAATCGCCATGCCGGGAAGCGCCGTCAGGCCAACGGCGGTCATGTAGACATGCACCGACACCACCCAGGCACCGCCCGCCGCACCACCGATCAGCGCCGCGATAAACGGCTTCACAAAACGCAGGTTGATGCCAAAAATTGCCGCTTCGGTGATGCCCAGCATCGCGGAAAACGCCGACGGTAAGGTAATGGCTTTGATTTTGGCATCGCGGGTTTTGAACCACACCGCCAGACACGCCCCGCCCTGCGCCACGTTCGCCATCGCCCAGATCGGCAGCAGGAAGTTAACGCCAATCGACGGATTACCCAGCAGCCCGGCCTCAATGGCGTGGAAACTGTGGTGAATGCCGGTAATGACAATCACCGAATAGAGCCCACCAAACAGCAGCCCGGCCAGCCAGCCCGCGTGGGCAATCAGAGTGCTAAGAATGAAGGAGATTCCGTCGCCCAGCGCGCGTCCCGCCGGGCCAATAATCAACAGCGCAATGAAGCCGGAGATAATGACGGTCAGGAACGGCGTCAGGATCAGATCTAACGCATCCGGGATCGCCCGGCGCAGCTGTTTTTCCACAATGCTCATAAACCACACCGCCAGCAGCACCGGGAAGACGGTTCCCTGATAGCCAATCATGGCGATTTCAAGACCGAAGAAGTTCATGGTGTGGAAGCCGGATGCTACGCCCCAGGCGTTGGTCAGCGCCGGATGAGTCAGGATGCCGCCGAGCGTTGCCCCCAGATACGGGTTGCCGCCAAACTCCCGCGCGGCGGTGAAGCCAATCAGGATCGGCAGAATAATAAACGCCGCTGAGCTGCACATATCCAGCATGATATAGAGCGCGTTATCCGGATTAACCCAGCCGTAGGTTTTAACCATCCCCAGCAGGCCCATCAGCAGACCCGAGGCCACGATCGCCGGGATAATCGGCACGAAGATGTTGGAGAGCAGACGCGCGATACGCTGGAACGGGTTCAGCTTGCGGGCCGCAATATCCGCCGCTTCCGATTTACTGGACTCGCTAATCCCTGCCGCCTGAATAAACGCGGCGTAAACCTTATTCACCACCCCGGTGCCGAAGATCACCTGCATCTGCCCGGCGTTTCGAAAACAGCCTTTCACGCCTTCAACCTTGCCGATAGCCTGCTGGTCGGCAAGCGCATCATCGACCAGCACCAGACGAAGGCGCGTGGCGCAATGTGCCGCGCTGGCAATGTTCTCTTTGCCACCGAGCAGCGGAATAAGCTCGCGCGCAATATGATTAAAATCCATAGATACCTCTTCCTGACCTCTTTTTATGGTGTTCGAAACGCCCCCGCGATGCGGGAGCGTGAAGGGTTAAAACCAGGTTTCCATCTGCACCCCAAAGTTCCATTCCCCGCCCGCGTTGAAGCCGCTGCTGCCAAAGGCGTCATCGCTGGCGTAGTTATCCAGCTTGCTGCTCCAGTCCATCCAGGTGGCGAACAGGCGCAGCTCCGGACGGCTGAAGAAATCGCCAATTTTGCCCGCCTTTAACGTCGGGGCGAAGGTCAGCTTATAGAAGCTACCGTTAACCGCATTGCGATCCTTGTAGCCTTCCGGGCTTAAATCCATGTACTGATAGCTGCCTTCGAACGCGAGGGCGAAATTCTGGGTCACCTCTTTGATCAGACGCGTATTGAGCGTGACCCACTCATAGCTGTCGCCCTTCACGTAGCGGTCCTTACTGCTTTGCGCCAGCACGGCGGGCGCAATGTGCCAGCCACCGCCCAGCGGCGTGACGCCGTAACTTGCAAAACGCCAGGTATCGGCTTCTGACAGCAGCGCGCCGTCTGAACCAATGCTTTTCACCTCGGCGCCCAGACCGTGGCCGTAAAGCAGCGCCGTTTTGGCGGAACCTTCCCGCAGGCCGTAGAAGCTCTCGTTATGCAGACCAACCAGCGCATGTACCCCGTTATTGGCCGCGTCGGTTTTAATCGGATCGCCGTTGCTGTCCTTACGGTCGTCATTATCTTTTGCCCGTAAGCCGCTGACCATCATCTGCACCGGCCCGGCGAAGTGATTCATGCTGAGGATGTAGTTCTGAACGTTGTTGTCGATCTCCTCTTCGCTGCCGAAGTTACGGCCATAAAGGGAGAAGTTACTGCGCAGCGTATCGTTCCACTTCACGTCGTAGACGCCGCCGCCGGTCCCGGCGAGAAACACCACGTCGGAATCCAGCCAGTGAATGTCGAAGTTGTCGCGATCAAAACGCTTACCCGCCCAGAAGGTACTGCCCTTCAGCGCACCGGTAAAGTCCGGCAAATTGCCCAGCTCGGCAAAGGCCTGACGAATGTTCAGGTCGCTGCTGTCTGCCGACCAGTCGTTATAGGTTTTCTGACCGTCGGCCAGCATCGCCTTAAAGCGCGTCGTCGCACCATTCTCCAGGGTCTGTTTGTGCTCAACATTCAGCTCAACGTAGGTATCAGCTTCGTTCCCCAGACGCCCGATGGCCCCGCCCGTTTCCCCGGCGGGCGTCAGATAAGGGCCGCTTTTGCTGCTGGAGGCCGCGTCGTTCATCAGCAGGCCGGAACGGGCGTAACCGTGAAATTCAAAACCGCCTGTCCGGTCGGCTTTTTCTTCCAGCACCGTAGTACGTTGCGCCACCGCCTGTGTGGAGGTCTGCGCTTCCTGCTGCGCAGCCACCAACTGCTGTGTTTTCTGTTCCGCTGCCGTTGCGCGCTTTTCAGCAACCTGCGCGCGGGTTTCCGCCTCCTGCAAACGCTGCTCCAGCGCTGCCAGGCGCGCTTCGATACGTGTCATATCCGTCTGGGCAAAAACAGAGGTACTCCCGGCCAGCATGCCTATCATCACGGCAAGTCTGCGTTTTTTATACATTTTGTCGCATCCCTAATAACTATCGGTGAAAGTGCTAAATTGCTAAACCGGTTTAGGATGATGATACTAAACCGTTGAATTTTGAATCGGCAACGTTTTTTGCTAAACCGTTTTAGTAAGTGTGATCGAGGCGACAATTCAGGCCGCCGACCGGAGGCCTGGAGAGGTGAATTACAGTTCGTGATGATAAGGCAGCGCGGTCATTGCCCCTTTTGCGGTTGTCGCCAGCGCCCCACAGCGCTGCGCCAGCGTGATGACCTCTGAGAGACGGGCCTGGCCATCACGAGCCAGACCGAACAGCAGCCCGGCGACGAAAGCATCCCCCGCGCCGGTGGTATCAATGCATTCCACGGGTGATGCAGGATAGTGCGTCAACGCACCTTTCTGCCAGGCGGTGACGCCCTCTTTTCCCTGCGTCACCAGCACCAGCCTGGCCGGACAGGTGCGCATCAGCGCCGCCAGCCCCTCATGGACCTGCGCATTTCCGGTTAAGAACGCCAGTTCTTCCACCGAGATTTTCACCACATCTGCACAGGCTAATGCCCGCTCAAGACACTGACGCAGCACGACTTCATCGTGCCAGAGATCGGCGCGGATATTGGGGTCAAAGCTGACGAATCCCCCCGCCAGTCTGATAGCGGACATCGCCTGAAACGTCGCGGAACGGCTGGGTTCGGCGCTGAGCGCGATAGAGCAGACGTGCAGCCACTCCCCGGCGCGGAATGGCGGGAGATCGGCAGAGTCGAGGAATAAATCAGCGCTCGGTCGAACCATAAAGGTAAAGGAACGTTCACCGTCGTTATCGAGATCCACCACCACCGTGGAGGTGCGATGCTGCGGGTCCAGGCGCAGCCATTCTGTATTAACCTGCTCATCCGCAAGCGTTTTTTGCATAAAACGCCCGAAGGGGTCGTCGCCCACCCGGCCTATAAAGGCGCTTCTGCCGCCCAGACGCGCAACCCCTACCGCGACATTGGCCGGTGCGCCGCCAGGACATTGCAGCAGTTTGCCCTCTCCGTCGGGCAACAGATCCACCACGGCATCGCCAAGTACCCAGATCGTCTCCATATCACCTTCTTAGCTAAATCATGTTAAACCGGTTTAGCTATTTAAGCACAGGCAGGGTGTCGGGGAAATATGGCGAGGGAAAATTTGCTTAACCCACCCGATGGGGCCAGTGGATATCACCTACGCCATTGAGCTGCGGGCGGGCGAACAAAAAGCCCTGGAAGCGGCGAATACCGGCGGATTCAAGCCAGCACCACTCTTCTATCTTCTCAATGCCTTCTGCGACCAGCGTAATCTCCAGATCGGTGCAGCAGCTGATTATCGACTTCACAATCGCCTGCTTGGGCCCGCTCAGGTGGATATCGCTGACGATCTCTCTGTCGATTTTGAGCTTATCCGGCTGAAACCGGGTGAGCAGTGAAAGACCAGCATAGCCGGAACCAAAATCATCTATCGCCAGCCCAACCCCTTCCGCGCGCAGCTGTTTAATGGCGCTGTTAAACTGGTTGAAGCCAGAGATCATCTCGCTCTCAGTGACTTCAATGATCACCTGCTCTGGCTGTAGATTGTGCTTTTTGATCTGCGTTACCAGGAACTCTACCGCGCCCGGCACGTTAACCAGCGACATTGGCAGCAGGTTCACCGCCAGTTTGTGGCTGCCGATGCCGAGCTT
Organism: Enterobacter cloacae complex sp. ECL72; assembly: GCF_019056635.1. Taxonomy (NCBI): domain Bacteria; kingdom Pseudomonadati; phylum Pseudomonadota; class Gammaproteobacteria; order Enterobacterales; family Enterobacteriaceae; genus Enterobacter; species Enterobacter cloacae complex sp. ECL72. The sequence continues at coordinate 1,872,773 of NZ_CP077659.1, forward strand.
TTGCGCCAGCGCAAAGGTCCAGGCTTTGGTTTGCAGGTCGACTTCGTAAATCTGTTCACGATCGAGACTACGGAAGAAATGCTCCGGGCTGCCGCCGTCGTTTCCGCGTATAAGCGCTTCGAGAGAACTGATTTTGCCTTCGGACGGCTCGACAATGGGTTGCAGCGCAAACTGGCAGGGCTGTCCCGCCAGCAGACCTAACCCTTTACCAAACGGCGCGCGCTCTCGCGAAAGCGTCCATTTATCAGGCTCATAGTCCGAAGCGGGTGGGATAGCGGTTTTGCCGGTGATAAAGGTCTGAATAAATTTGAAGACCCGATCCTCAGAAGTCAGATAGCTTTCCAGCTTGCTGTAATGCAGAACCGACGCCAGAACCGCTTTCGGGGTCTGAACATCCAGGTCAAACAGCAGCATTCCCACGTCTTCGAAACGTCTGCGCGGGCCGTAATCGCGCATCAGCTCCACCACGCCGGTATGCCGGTCATCCGCACGGATGGTGTTAAAAAGCGCGACGACGCTCTGTTCCGTGCCTTCGAGAATTTGCAGAACGTCACGTCCACGGGAGAGAAGAATGCCTGAGATGCCCTGCTCCGTATTACGGATCCTGGCCTGTTCAACCAGCGCGCTTAACGCTGCGGAGGTGCAGGTTAAGCTCAGCTGGCTTCGATAAATAAGAGTTGTCAGCACAGAAACGGGGTCCGGTATGGGGTATACGCCTGAACGGTACTGTTTAACACAGTTCCCCGGTGTGACCTAATCTATTCCACGTTGGGCTTAATTCTCCCCGATACGGCTGTCGATCCGCGTCTGCATATAATCGTAGAACGGATTCGACGTCACGCGCATCAGCGCATCTTTGCCAACGCTCAGAACCGATGTTTCTCCCCACAGGGCTATCGTCCCCAGGCTGATACCGTAGTGGTTTTTCACCTCAGGATGGCGGCCATACAGATCGTCATCAGGCGGGAACGGAATAGCAACATGCGACAGGGAATAAACCTCCTGCGGATACGCGACCGACAGCGGCATCACCGTTTCCCGGGTGCTACCCGCTGGCGTCGTCTTTGTTACCATATCAAACCTGTCGGGGCTGGCATTGGTCACAATTGTGACGCTGTAACGTCTTTTTGCCTTGGGCAGCATGTCAGCCACCGCCGTCCAGGACGATGGCCTGAACAGTGGACGGAAACTCCCGGCCTGGTTGATATCAAAAACTACCAGTTCGCTGCCGTTTGCCGGAAGCTGGTCAAACAGCCCGCTAACCACGGCGCGGGTACTGACCGTTGAATCCATGACCGACTGAAACGCCAGTACCGGCGGAAACTGCGCCAGTTTGTGATCATGAACATCGCGGTTTATCTGCTCATGCAGCGCCTGGGTAAGCAGCCAGGACTGACGTGCTGCATTCACCGGGAACGAATTATATTTATAAGGATTATATTCCGGCGAAATGTTGAGCCACGCGGCTTTGGCAAACGCCGGTAACATGGCCGGTAGCCCGGCGAATCCGGCAAAGCGCGCAAACGCCGTGACGCCAATCATCGGGGAGAGCAACACGATCTGCTGAGGTTTACGCAGTTCAGGCGCATCAAGGGCGTCGAGGGCGTATTTCATCGCCAGCGCCCCACCGTTGGAGTAGCCCACCAGATGCAGGGGGAGATCGTTCCCCGTCAGGCGTGTTGCTTCACGAACCGCAAGGCGCGTTGCCGCCAGCCACGCCTCCCAGTCAACGTCTGTCAGCGCGCCCGGCGCCGTGCCGTGTCCGGGCAAACGAGGCACTACGGCCACAAAGCCGTGCTTTTGATAATTCTCTGCCAGATGCCTGACGCTGTAGGGCGAGTCCGTCAGACCGTGCAGCAATACCACCGCCCCGCGTGGCTTTCCGGCAGGCATCAGCACGAACGACCGGTTTGCATCCGGGGAAAAGTGTCCTGGCCATACCAGGCTTTGACGGTAATAACGGTTCAGCGGCGTGCGCTCTGCGGGGGTGACTTTCGCCGTCACCTCAGCGTCGAGAGCGGTGAAGATGGCGTTTTCCCGCGCGACATACGCTGCGAAGGTCGCGTTATCCATCTCCTGCACGGACATTTCATCAGCCCGCCAGGTGTGCCAGTGATGCAGAGCCGGCCCCTGCTGCGAAAGATAAACCCGCACCGCCAGCAGCACGAGCACAATGATCCCGATGACCATCGCTATTTTTTTTGCGAGAGCCATCAGGCGCACGCTGACCCGCCAGGGCAAATTCGCCATGTTAGGCTCCCTCTCTTATTCCCAGAGCGTTCATCTTACCAAAAAATGTGAAGAGGCTGACGTATTCACCAAATAGATACCGCTCAGGCCGGACACTGCACCAAAAGTGAACTACGCTGCACAAATGTTGAGCATCTGTTAAACAAATATTGCATTAACTTTGCTGCACAGCGCGTTTTCGCCGCAATGTGAACATGGCACGCGTCCTGCATTGTTAATCCGGTAACAGAATCCCGGCCTTTGACAGCCAGTTAACAGCGAGGCGGTATGACGACCAAACCTGAGGTGTTGAGCCGTATCGAAGCGACCTTTAGCCAGCTCACCCCGAGCGAAAAGCGGGTGGCAAGCTGGATGCTGGCGCACGTCGGGCAGATCCCCTTTGAAACGGCAGAGAGCGTGGCACTGGCCACGGCAACCAGCGGGATCACCGTCGGACGCTTTCTGCGCAAGCTGGGCTATCGCAACCTGGACGACGCCAAAAAAAGCCTGCGCGATCCCCACCAGCCCTGGGGCATTAACGAGCGTCTCGACTCCTGGAAGCAGCAACAGCCGCTGTCGGGTCGCCTTCAGCACTCCCTGTCGCTGGAGGTGGACGCCATTGCCCATGTCTACCAGCTGGCGCAAAGCGAAACGTTCAGGCAGGTGGTCCAGCAACTTACCCATGCCGACGCCGTCTTCGTGCTGGGGATCCAGTCCACGCGCGGGATCGCCAATGCGTTCTTCAGCCATCTGGAGTATCTGCGCCCGCGTGTGAGCTATTCCGAAGGGCTCTCCGGTAGCTGGGTGGAGTCTCTTAACTCCGGCTTTGCGAACCCGTATATCGTGCTGACGGATACCCGCGCCTACTCCGCCATTGCCCGCCAGTACTGCCGCGTGGCGAGCGAAAAAGGCCTGGCGATGGCGCTGATCACCGATATCTGGTGCCCGTGGGCGCGGGATTATCCGATTGATTTACTCCAGGTGAAGACCGATACCGGCCATTTCTGGGATTCGCTGGCGCCGGTGAGCTGTCTCTTCAACCTGCTGCTGTCGGGCGTTGTGGAGGCGCTGGGCGATGCGCTGCCGGAACGTCTGGCAATCAACCGACAACTACAACAAGAGTTTGGTCAATTTGAACGCTAAAGGAGCGGAGCTATGCCTGAAGAGAGTCAACTGATTGATGTGGCGAAAACCTTTCCCACGCTGCATATCGATCTGAAATACGCGACCGCCGATAACATCACTGGCCGCCCGATCTACCAGCACGCCGCGTGCCTGTTGCATACTGATGCCGCCACCGCGCTGGCGAAAGCGATCAGCATCGCCGCGCTGGCCGGTCTGAAGCTGGTGGTTTACGACGCCTACCGCCCCCAGCAGGCGCAGTCGCAACTCTGGGATGCCTGCCCCAATCCGGAATACGTGGTGGATGTCGCAATTGGCTCTAACCACAGCCGGGGCACCGCCATTGACGTCACGCTGATGGATGAACACGACAACGTGCTGGATATGGGCGCCGGGTTTGACGAAATGCACGACCGTTCTCATGCCTGGCACCCTTCCGTTCCGCCCGAGGCGCAGCGAAATCGTCTGCTCCTGAACGCCGTGATGTACGGCGGCGGTTTTGTGGGCATCAGCAGCGAGTGGTGGCATTTCGAACTGCCGAACGCCGCCAGCTACCCGCTGTTAGATGACCAGTTCGCCTGTTATCCGACCACACACTCACTCTAATTCTGGAGCCCGGCCATGAAAACTAAGCTGCTTACAACCCTGATTGCCGCTACGCTCGCCCTGAGCGCCCCTCTCGCGCTGGCGGCGGTGCCAAAAGATATGCTGGTGATTGGGAAAGCTGCCGATCCGCAAACGCTGGATCCGGCGGTCACTATCGATAACAACGACTGGACGGTGACCTACCCCTCGTACCAGCGTCTGGTGAAATACAAGCCTGGCACCACGGAGGTGGAAGGCGATCTGTCGACGGGCTGGAAGGCGTCTGACGACCAGAAAGAGTGGACGTTCACCCTGGCAGATAATGCAAAATTCTCTGACGGTACGCCGGTGACCGCCGAAGCGGTTAAGCTGTCGTTTGAACGTCTGCTGAAAATCAACCAGGGACCTTCCGAAGCGTTTCCGAAAGATTTGAAAGTGGACGTGGTGGATGAGCATACGGTGAAATTCACCCTCAGCCAGCCGTTCGCCCCGTTCCTCTACACGCTGGCCAATGATGGCGCGTCGATCGTCAACCCGGCGGTGCTGAAAGCCAATGCCGCCGACGACGCGCGCGGTTTCCTGGCGCAAAACACCGCGGGTTCCGGACCGTTTATGCTGAAAAGCTGGCGGAAAGGTCAGCAGCTGGTGATGGTGCCTAACCCACACTGGCCGGGTGAAAAGCCGCACTTCAAGCGCGTCTCGGTGAAGATTATCGGTGAAAGCGCCTCGCGTCGCCTGCAACTTTCCCGTGGCGATCTGGATATCGCCGACGCCCTGCCGGTAGATCAGCTTGCTGCTCTGAAGCAGGAAGGCAAAGTGGCCGTGGCGGAATACCCGTCCCTGCGGGTGACCTACCTCTATCTGAACAACAGTAAGCCGCCGATGAATCAGGTGGATTTGCGCCGCGCGGTCTCCTGGGCCACCGATTATCAGGGGATGGTGACAGGCATTCTCAGCGGGAACGGCAAGCAGATGCGCGGCCCGATCCCGGAGGGCATGTGGGGCTTCGATGCGAACGCCATGCAGTACAGCTTTGACGAGGCTAAGGCCAAAGCGGCGCTGGAGAAAGTCAACGATAAACCGGCCAGCCTGACGTTCCTCTACTCCGATAACGACCCGAACTGGGAGCCTATCGCCCTCTCCACGCAGGCGAGCCTGGGCAAGCTGGGGATTAACGTCAAGCTTGAGAAACTGGCGAACGCCACCATGCGCGACCGCGTCGGCAAAGGTGATTATGACATTGCGATTGGTAACTGGAGCCCGGACTTCGCTGACCCGTACATGTTCATGAACTACTGGTTCGAATCGGACAAAAAAGGGCTGCCGGGGAACCGTTCATTCTATGAGAACAAAGAGGTCGATGCATTGTTGCAGGCGGCACTGAAAACCACCGATCAGGCGGAACGCACCAAAGATTACCAGCAGGCGCAGAAAGTGGTGATTGACGAGGCGGCTTACGTTTATCTGTTCCAGAAGAACTACCAGCTGGCGATGAACAAAGAGGTCAAAGGCTTCACCTTTAATCCGATGCTTGAGCAGGTCTTTAACATCGCCACCATGAGTAAGTAACGGCCCACGCCGGGGGGAAGTGTATGACGTTCTGGAGCATCGTGCGCCAGCGCTGCTGGGGGTTAATCCTGGTGGTGGCCGGTGTCTGTATTATTACTTTTATTATTTCACACCTGATCCCCGGCGATCCGGCCCGCCTGCTGGCCGGTGACCGCGCCAGCGATGAAATCGTGCAGGGCATCCGCCAGCAGCTGGGGCTGGATCAACCGCTCTATATTCAGTTTGGCCGCTATGTAGAGGCGCTGGCGCACGGCGATCTGGGCACGTCCATTCGCACCGGTCGCCCCGTTGCGGAAGATTTGAAAGCCTTTTTCCCCGCCACGCTGGAGCTGGCCTTCTGCTCTTTGCTGCTGGCGCTGGTGATTGGCGTGCCGCTGGGCATTTTATCGGCGGTGTACCGTAACCGCTGGCTGGATCACCTGGTGCGACTGATGGCGATGACGGGCATCTCGACGCCTGCCTTCTGGCTGGGACTGGGGGTAATCGTTCTGTTCTACGGGCAACTGCAAATTCTGCCCGGCGGCGGCAGGCTGGACGACTGGCTCGATCCGCCTGCCCACGTTACCGGCTTTTATCTGCTGGACGCCCTGCTGGAAGGCAACGGCGAGGTGTTTTTCAACGCCCTACAGCACCTGATTCTACCCTCCCTGACCCTGGCCTTTGTGCATCTGGGTATTGTGGCGCGTCAGGTGCGTTCCGCGATGCTGGAGCAGCTTAGCGAGGATTATATTCGAACCGCCCGCGCGAGCGGGTTGCCGGGCTGGTACATCGTGCTGCGCTACGCCTTACCCAACGCCATGATCCCCTCCATTACCGTGCTCGGGCTGGCGCTGGGCGATCTGCTGTACGGGGCAGTCCTTACCGAAACCGTGTTTGCCTGGCCGGGAATGGGAGCCTGGGTTGTGACCTCCATTCAGGCGCTGGACTTCCCTGCCGTCATGGGCTTCGCGGTCGTGGTATCGCTGGCCTATGTCTTCGTCAATCTGGTGGTGGATCTGCTGTATCTGTGGATCGACCCGCGAATCGGGCGCGGAGGTGCCGAATGATGTTAACTCAGGAAACGCCCGTCCCCGTCAGCACCGCCAAACAGCGCATCAACTGGGCAAAGCTGTTCTGGATGTTACGCAAAAGCCCGCTCACGCTGATCGGCGGGGTGATTATGATCGTGATGCTGCTGATGATGGTGGTCTCGCCGTGGATAGTCCCGCACGATCCGAACGCGCTGGATCTGACCGCGCGATTGCAGGCGCCTTCAGCCCAGCACTGGTTTGGCACCGATGAGGTGGGCCGGGATCTGTTCAGCCGCGTGCTGGTGGGCAGCCAGCAGTCCATCACGGCGGGGCTGGCGGTGGTGGTGATTGCGGGCGGCATCGGTTCTCTGCTCGGCTGTTTGTCCGGCGTACTCGGCGGACGCGGCGACGCCATCATTATGCGTATCATGGACATTATGCTCTCCATCCCCTCGCTGGTGCTGACGATGGCGCTGGCCGCCGCGCTCGGCCCAAGCCTGTTTAACGCGATGCTGGCGATTGCGATTGTACGCATTCCGTTTTACGTGCGGCTGGCACGCGGGCAAACGCTGGTGGTGCGCCAGTTCACCTACGTACAGGCCGCCCGCACCTTTGGCGCATCGCGCTGGCACCTGATCAGCTGGCATATCCTGCGTAACGCCCTGCCGCCGCTGATCGTTCAGGCATCGCTGGATATCGGCAGCGCCATTCTGATGGCCGCCACGCTGGGCTTTATTGGATTAGGCGCGCAGCAACCCACCGCCGAATGGGGCGCGATGGTGGCCGTGGGGCGTAACTACGTGCTTGACCAGTGGTGGTACTGCGCGTTTCCGGGGGCGGCAATTCTGATCACGGCAGTTGGGTTTAATCTGTTTGGCGATGGTCTTCGCGACCTGCTGGATCCCAAATCAGGAGGGAAGCAGTCATGAGTGATTCCGTATTATCAATTGAAGATTTGCACCTGAGCTTCCCCATTTTTCGCGGTGACGTCCACGCGCTCAATCACGTTTCGCTGGAGATTGGCCGGGGTGAAATTGTCGGCGTGGTGGGCGAATCTGGCTCGGGAAAATCGGTCACTGCAATGCTGGCGATGCGCCTGCTGCCGGAAGGCAGTTACCATGTTCACCATGGCCGGGTCACGCTGCTCGGGGAAGATGTCCTGAATGCGTCGGAAAAACAGCTTCGTCAGTGGCGCGGCGCCAGGGTGGCGATGATTTTTCAGGAGCCGATGACGGCGCTCAACCCCACGCGCCGGATTGGCAGGCAGATGGTGGAGGTGATCCGCCAGCATCAGTCGCTTTCCCGTCGCGACGCGCAGCAGAAGGCGATCGCCCTGCTGGGCGAGATGCAAATCCCGGATGCGGCGCAGGTGATGGATCGCTATCCGTTTGAGCTTTCTGGCGGCATGCGCCAGCGGGTGATGATCGCCCTTGCCTTCTCCTGCGAGCCGGAGCTGATCATTGCCGATGAGCCGACCACCGCGCTGGACGTGACCGTTCAGCGTCAGGTGCTGCGTCTGCTGAAACACAAAGCGCGCGCCAGCGGGACGTCGGTGCTGTTTATCAGTCACGATATGGCGGTGGTATCGCAGCTTTGTGACCGGATGTACGTTATGTACGCGGGCAGCGTGATCGAAAGCGGCAGCACGCAGACTTTGATCCACCATCCTGTACACCCCTATTCGATTGGCCTGCTGCGGTGTGCCCCGGAAAATGGTGAACCGCGCGAGATCCTTCCGGCCATTCCCGGCACGGTGCCTAACCTCAGCCACCTCCCGCGCGGATGTGCTTTTCGCGAGCGCTGTTTTGCTGCCGGAGCGAAATGCAGCGAAACGCCGCGCTTAATTTCCACGGGCGCAGAAGGCCAGCAGGCTGCCTGCTGGTACCCACAACAGGAGACACGCCATGTCTGAGGTACTGCTGGAACTGGATAGCGTGCATGTGAATTTTCCTGCGCGCAAAAACTGGCTGGGGCGCGTGACGGAGCAGGTACACGCCCTCAACGGCATGGATCTCCGGATCCATCGCGGCGAAACGCTGGGCGTTGTAGGGGAATCCGGCTGTGGAAAGAGCACGCTGGCGCAGCTGCTGATGGGCATGCTCAAACCGAGTACCGGTGCCTGTCAGCGCGCGAATGCGGCAGGCGGTATGCAGATGGTATTTCAGGACCCGCTCTCGTCCCTCGACCCGCGTTTACCCGTCTGGCTCATCATTACCGAGCCGGTGTGGATACAGCAACGCCGCAGCGAACGGGAGCGTCGTCAGCTGGCTGAGACGCTGGCGCAGCAGGTGGGCATTCGGGCGGAATATCTTGATCGCCTGCCGCATGCGTTTTCGGGTGGACAGCGCCAGCGCATCGCTATTGCCCGGGCGCTCTCTTCGGATCCGGACATCATCGTGCTGGATGAACCCACCAGCGCGCTGGATATTTCCGTCCAGGCGCAGATCCTCAATTTGCTGGTTGCCCTGCAACAGCAGCGAAATCTGACCTACGTGCTGATCTCGCACAACGTCTCGGTGGTCCGTCACATGAGCGACCGGGTGGCGGTAATGTATCTGGGGCAGATCGTGGAGCTGGGTCCGGCGGACCAGGTGCTGGGCAAGCCACGGCATCCGTATACGCAGCTGCTGCTTGACTCCGTTCCCCGTACCGGAGAACCGCTGGACGAAGATCTGGCATTACGCAAAACCGATCTCCCCGGTAATCGCCGCCTGCCCGATGGCTGCTACTTCCGCGACCGCTGCCCGCTGGCAGCTGAAGGATGCGAACGGCCGCAGCCGCTTCAGCCCGCAGCCGGAGACCGAAGCGTACGCTGCTGGCGTAACCGCTAGATTTGCGCCATCCCGCCATCGACAAACAGCTCCGTGGCGTTTATAAAGCTGGCGGCATCGGACGCCAGAAACGCCACGGCTTTTCCGACTTCGCCCGGCGCGCCCAGGCGACCCAGCGGCACCTGGGCCGCCAGCGCATCGTATAATCCCTGACGCTGTTCTTCGGGAACCAGATCGCCAAGACCGGGCGTTTTCACGGGGCCAGGGCTGACGACGTTGACGCGTATCCCGCGGCCCTGTAAGTCCAGCGCCCAGGAGCGGGCAAAGTTACGCACGGCGGCTTTACTGGCGCTGTAGACGCTAAAATTCGCCGTCCCCTTAATTGAAACCGTCGATCCGGTGAGGATAATGGATGAACCAGAGGAGAGCAGCGGCAGCGCTTTCTGGACGGTAAACAGCACGCCGCGCACGTTGGTGGCAAAAATCCGGTCAAACTGCTCCTCGGTGATGGCGCCCAGCGGCAGCATGTCGCCGCCCCCGGCGTTGGCGAACAGAATATCGAGTCGTCCCTCTTCTTTAGCAATCTGCGCGTAAACCGCATCCAGATCGGCCATTCTGGAGACGTCCGCGCGGATAGCTACCGCCGCCGCGCCAATGTCTGCCCGCGCGGCATCCAGTTCGGCCTGACGACGTCCGGTGATATAGACCTTCGCTCCCTGCGCCGCCAGCTCCTGTGCCGTTGCGAGACCAATACCGGTGCTGCCGCCGGTCACCAGAGCGATTTTTCCTGCAAGCGTTGTATTCATACTCATAACCTTCTGTTGTGATGTAAAAGAGGAGCGTTTGCCCGCGTCAGGCAGACTTTAGATCTTGCGGGATTCGTGATAAACGGGCAAAAATGAAAATGAATTTTCACAGCAGGAAATAATCAGAGGAGATCTGTGTGGATCAGCTAATGGCAATGCGCGCCTTTACGCGGGTGGTTGAATCCGGAAGCTTTACCCGAGCGGCAGACTCCCTGAACATGCCGATAGCTACGCTGAGTAAGCTGGTAAAATCACTTGAAGCGCACCTGGAAACACGGCTGCTGCATCGTACTACGCGCCGGGTGGTCACGACGGCAGAAGGCATGGAATACTACGAGAAAGCGCTGCGGGTATTAATCGATATAGAGGACATTGATACCGCCTTTCGCGCATCGTGCTGCACGCCTAAAGGCCATTTGCGTATCGACGTGGGGGGGTCAACCGCCCGGGACGTGTTGATCCCCCTGCTGCCGGATTTTTTTCAGCGCTACCCGGACCTGCGCATCAACCTGGGGGTAGCCGACCGTCCGGTAGACTTAATCAGTGGAAACGTAGACTGCGTGATCCGCGGCGGCCCGCTGGATGACTCTTCGCTTATCGCCCGGCATATCGGTGACGCCCGGATGATAGCCTGCGCGACGCCGGGCTATCTTAAGACTCACGGCATCCCTGCCTATCCGCAGGAGCTGCGCAACGGCCATAAGCTGATTAGCTACCTTTCCCCCGTTACCGGACGCGCATTCCCGTTTCGGTTCCTCGATCGGGGTGAACCGCTGGAGATCAGCGTTCCGCACCATCTTGGAGTCAATGAAAGCAACGCACACCTGGCCGCGGCGCTGGCGGGTTTAGGGATTATTCAGACGTTTGGCTATGCTGCGAGAACGCATCTGGAAACGGGCGCGCTGGTAGAGGTCCTGAGCGACTGGCGTCCTAAGGCGTATCCTTTTCACGTAGTCTATCCACAGAGTCGGCATTTAACACATCGCCTGAGAGTGTTTATTGCGTGGCTTGCCGAGGTCTTCCCTGCGGCGGTGAAAGGTTAGCCGGGCATTTGCCCGGCCAGATATCAGTTCAGTTTGTAATCCAGCGTGATTTCGGCTTTCAACAGCTGCGACACCGGACAACCCGCCTTCGCTTTCTGAATAATGCCGTCAAACTGCTGCGGATCGATACCCGGGACCGTCACCTTGCTTTGCAGCGCCACTTTGCTGATGGCAAAACCACTGTCGGTTTTATCCAGCGAGACATCCGCCGTGGTATCGATGGAATCGGCGGTATAACCCGCTTCGCCCAACATTAGCGACAGGGCCATAGAGAAACAGGCCGCGTGCGCTGCGCCAATCAGCTCTTCCGGGTTGGTCCCTTTTTCGCCCTCGAAGCGGGTGTTAAAGCCGTAAGGTTGCTGGTTAAGGACGCCACTTTCTGTTGAGACCGTCCCTTTGCCGCGTTTGATGTCGCCAGACCAGTGTGCTGAACCGTGCTTATGAATCGTCATTCTTGCTCTCCTTTTGGCTTACAAAGGGATAAGTATAGGACGCATAATCCATTTTGCAGGGAAGACAGATTAGTCCGAGCGCGTGGCAAGGTGGTTTGCCAGCGCGTCGAGGAACACACGCTGCGCCGCAGGCTGATAGTCTCGCGACTGATAAATACCAAAAATACCGATTGGTTTTGGCGTAAAGGCGCTGAGCACCGGCACCAGGCTGCCCTGCCGTAGCGCCGCGTCAGCCTCGCGCTCGGGCAGCATGGCAATACCACAGTGGTTTATCGCCGCCTCCATCAGCAGTGACGAGATGCTGGCGCTGAGATTGCCGCTGACCGCTGTCGTGATCGGCTCCCCTTCGGGCGTCAAAAAACGCCACGACTGACCGGCAAAAAAGCTGTAATGCAGGCAGTTGTGCCGGGCTAAATCCTCCAGCTGCTCTGGAACGCCCCGGCTGGCAAGGTAGTGCGGCGAAGCGCAAAGTACGGACCGACACTCTCCCAGTCGGCGGGCGATCATGCCCGGTTCGGGGTTATCGGTGATGCGGATCGCCACGTCAATTCGCTCGCCCACCAGGCTTACCGGATGGTTATTAACATCCAGCTCAATGCGCAGCTGAGGGTAACGCTGCAACAGATCGGGCAGCACCGGAGCGATAATCTGCATCGCGGTGAAATGCGCGCAGGCGACGCGAAGCGTGCCTGAGGGTAAATCCTTCACTGACTGATCTTCAATTTCCTGAGAAATTTGCGAGAGCGTACGCGTCTTTTGCAGGACCTTCTCTCCCGCCGCCGTCAGCGTCAGCTTGCGGGTGGAGCGGTTCACCAGCCGCGCCCCGGCCCACTTCTCCATCTGCTCCAGATAACGGCTCACCATCGGACGGGAGATCCCCAGCGCCCGCGCCGCCGCGCTTAAACTCCCCAGCTCACAGATGCGGTTGTACACCTGGGCGGCAATAACGCGATCCATTTTGACCTCCATTTGCTCGATTTATGAAACTAAGCATCTCCTGTTTCAGGAATTCTGGCAAATGAAGAGATCCGTACAATAGAGACTTTCCTGAAGAACAGAGACATGACCATGACCATCGCCCGCCTTGCTTTGCTGACAACCCTTTTCACTCCGGCCGTCTTTGCCGCGCCGTTGACCGTTGATACGTACAACCCGCAGGAAAAAGGCATTTTTGCCGTTTCTTCCACCCTGGTGTCTGGCCCGAAAGAGGCGGTACTGTTTGACGCCCAGTTCAGCGTGAAAGATGGCGAAGCGCTGGTAGAAAAAATTCGCCACAGCGGTAAAACGCTGAACAAAATCGTGATCACTTCCGGCGATCCGGATTTCTATTTCGGCCTGCAACCGCTGGTGAAAGCCTTCCCTAATGCCAAAGTTGTCGCCACGCAACAGGTGGTGGACCATATCAAGGCCACAAAAGACGCGAAGCTCGCCTTCTGGGGGCCACAGATGAAAGACGGCGCGCCGACGCAGCTCTACGTGCCGCAAGTGCTTGCCTCAACCACCTTTATGATTGACGGTGAGAGAGTGAATATTGAAGAGCCTGAGAGCTATGCGGCGTATGTCTGGATCCCATCCGCAAAAACCATCCTCGGCGGCACGGGCGTCTCATGGGGCATTCACGTCTGGACGGCAGATACCCAAACGCCGGAAAACCGCAAACAGTGGCAGCAGACGCTGGATAGCATGGCAGCCCTTAAGCCCGAACACGTTATTCCGGGCCACTACCTGGGGACACCGCCAGCAGGTACCGGCGCTATCGACTTTACCCGTCGCTATCTACAGCAGTTTGAACAGGCCCTCACGGCAGATAAAGCGTCAACCGGCGTCATCAACACAATGAAAAAACAGTGGCCGAATCTGGCGGAAGCCAGTTCGCTGGAACTGAGTGCCAAAGTGAATACCGGCGAAATGAAGTGGTAATAGCCTGATTATCTCCTGCTATATTTAAATTTTTTATAGCAGGAGTTAACTATGCCATCTTCAGTAAGGGGCATCGACCATATCGGTATTACGGTGCCCGACATTGAAAAAGCCACCCTATTTTTTGAACGCGCTTTCGACGCCCAGGTTTTATATCATTCTGTCGATGCGCAAACCGATAATATTGATCAGCCCGCCCAGCAGCACACCTTAAAATTATTTCCCGGCACAAAAATTCACGCCATTCGCATGCTCGTCATGCCCCACGGACCCGGCATAGAACTTTTCGAAATGCATGGCCCTGAACAGGGAATGCCCGCCCGCGCCAGCGACTTTGGCCTCCAGCATTTTGCTGTTTATGTAGATGATTTTGATAAGGCGATAGCCGCTTTCACCGCTGCTGGCGGGGAGATGTTTACCGCGCCAAAGCCGCTCACGTTTCCGGATGAGCAAGGTGAAGGTAATGCTTTCTGCTATGGGCAAACCCCCTTGGGCAGCATTGTAGAGTTGATTTCCTGGCCAACGCCCATGCCTTATGAAAAAACGACAAATTTACGCCGCTGGAAACCCTGAATTTTATTTCTGTGCTACAGGAGATGATATTTTTATTTCCAGGACGAATCTGAACCACAACGGCGAAAATATTTGCCAATCTGAATGCGAATTACGATTTTGCACGCCGTAACATTAAACAGACAACGACACGGAGGCAGCATGTTTACTTATTACCCGGCACATACCACAGCAGCACAACCCGAACTCGTTAACGCGATTGCGCAGGGTCTCCAGGCGGAGCACGGTGTTGTTACCGAAGATGACATTTTGATGGAACTGACCAGGTGGGTGGAAGCCACAGACAATGACATCCTCAGTGACATCTACCAGCAAACCATCAACTATGTGGTCAGCGGGCAAAATGCACCTTTGTAAAAACCTGCTAAGCTGGATCTGCAACCTAAGGGGTTACATTTCGTTTGCGTGAGCAAACTTGTCCTTAAAACTATCAACGGGATTGAGGAGTTAATATGAAATCGAACCGTCAGGCACGCCACATTCTGGGACTGAACTACAAGCTCTCTAACCAGCGCAAAGTGGTTATTGAAGAGGGGAGCGAAACGCAAGTGACCCACGCCACCGGCAGGAAACGTCAGGCAGGCAAGTAAGTTCCAGTACGAAATCCACAACACCATCGGTTACCCCGGTGGTGTTTTTGTTTATGTGTTGCGGTAATTAATATTTAGCTCCTTTATAATACCGCCCGACCGCACCCCGTAGCACAGGCCAGAAAGATGACAAACAGCAGTGTCAGGGACGGATCTTCTTAAAAAGAGTGAGTGACATGGACAACAAACTGAAAAAACATCGTTCCCTTTATATTCCTTACGCCGGTCCGGTTTTACTGGAGTTTCCCCTTCTGAACAAAGGCAGCGCCTTTAGCATGGAAGAGCGCAGCAGCTTTAACCTGCTGGGTCTGCTGCCTGAAGTGGTTGAAACCATTGAAGAACAGGCGGAACGCGCCTGGATCCAGTATCAGGGCTTTAAAACCGAAATCGATAAGCACATCTACCTGCGTAATATCCAGGACACGAACGAAACCCTCTTCTACCGCCTGGTGCAGAACCATCTCGAAGAGATGATGCCCGTCATTTACACCCCAACCGTCGGCGCGGCGTGTGAACGCTTCTCAGAGATCTACCGACGTTCCCGCGGCGTGTTCATCTCCTATCAGAACCGTCACAACATGGACGACATTCTGCAAAACGTGCCTAATCACAACATCAAGGTGATCGTGGTAACCGATGGCGAACGTATTCTGGGCCTTGGCGACCAGGGCATTGGTGGGATGGGGATCCCCATCGGTAAGCTCTCGCTGTATACCGCCTGCGGCGGGATCAGCCCGGCCTACACGCTGCCGGTTGTGCTGGACGTGGGGACCAACAACCAGCAACTGCTGAACGATCCGCTGTACATGGGCTGGCGTCACCCGCGCATTACCGACGACGAGTACTATCAGTTTGTTGATGATTTCATCCAGGCCGTGAAGCACCGCTGGCCGGACGTGCTGTTGCAGTTCGAAGACTTCGCACAGAAAAACGCCATGCCGCTGCTGAACCGCTACCGCGATGAGATCTGCTCGTTCAACGATGACATTCAGGGCACTGCGGCAGTGACCGTGGGGACGCTGATTGCCGCGAGCCGTGCGGCAGGCAGCCAGCTCAGCTATCAGAAAATTGTCTTCCTGGGTGCAGGCTCCGCGGGCTGCGGCATCGCCGAGCAAATTATTGCCCAGACCCAGCGCGAAGGCTTAAGCGAAGAGCTGGCTCGCTCCCGCGTCTTTATGGTGGACCGTTTTGGCCTGCTGACCGACGGTATGCCAAACCTGCTCCCGTTCCAGACCAAACTGGTGCAGAAGCGTGAAAACCTGAAAAACTGGGATACGGATAACGAAGTGCTCTCGCTTCTTGACGTGGTGCGCAACGTGAAGCCGGACATTCTGATCGGCGTATCCGGGCAGACCGGCCTCTTCACGGAAGAGATTATTCGCGAGATGCACAAGCACTGCGAACGCCCTATCGTGATGCCGCTGTCTAACCCGACTTCACGCGTGGAGGCAACGCCGCAGGATATCATCGCCTGGACAGAAGGTAAGGCACTGGTCGCGACCGGCAGCCCGTTTGATCCGGTGCTGTGGAAGGACAAACTCTATCCCATCGCACAGTGCAATAACTCCTATATCTTCCCGGGTATTGGTCTGGGGGTTATCGCCTCCGGCGCGTCACGCATCACCGACGAAATGCTGATGTCCGCGAGCGAAACGCTGGCAGGTCACTCACCGCTGGTGAATAACGGTGAAGGCCTGGTACTGCCGGAGCTGAAAGACATTCATAAAGTGTCCCGCGCAATTGCCTTCGCGGTAGGCAAAATGGCGCAGCAGCAAGGCGTCGCGGTGAAAACCTCTGCCGATGCGTTGCAGCAGGCGATTGACGATAACTTCTGGATGCCGGAATACCGTAGCTATCGTCGTACTTCTATTTAAGCATTGCCCCTCACCCAGCCCTCTCCTCAAAGGGGAGAGGGCTGGGTGAGGGGAATATACGGCACCTCCCACTAGCCAAACCCATTTTCCCCCGCTACACTCCCTTCATCCATTAACCTACTGAATATATAAGGAGGCCAATTATGCTGTACTGTGAAATTTTCAATGTTTCACATACATTTGGTGATCGCACCAGCTCAAGCGTTATCGGTATCGTGCTGCGATAACTTCCGCTTGAGCGAAGACACCAACCCCTGAAATCCCTTCTCTCGGGCTTACTGAGTTATCGTCAGCGATGTTTGACGAGGCATAAACATGCCTGTAACTCCTGGGTAAGCAACAATGAGCACTTTACTCACTGCACATTCTTTACGCGTTGATACGGCGTTCGGCACGCTCTTCGACTCTCTCTCCTTTACGTTGAAAAAAGGCGATCGCATCGGCCTGCTGGGTGATAACGGCTGCGGAAAAAGTACGCTGCTGAAAATCCTCGACGGGACGCAGTCCCCTGCTGCCGGAACCGTTTCACTGGCGGGGCATTGCCTGCTGGCGCGCGTGGAACAACATCTGCCGGAGGCCCTTTATCCCCTGACCATGCTGGATGCGGTGCTGGCGCAGCTGCCGATCGGTGAGCGCGACAGTTTGCGCTGGAAAGCCGAGTCGCTGCTGGCCGGAATGGGCTTCACGACGCAGGAAACGGCGTTAACCTCCGCCACGCTGAGCGGCGGCCAGCATACGCGGTTGCTGCTGGCACGAGCGTTGATAAGCGATCCGGATCTGCTGCTTCTGGACGAACCGAGCAACCACCTTGACCTGCCGACCCTGCTGTGGCTGGAGCAGTTTCTACAAAACTGGTCCGGCAGCTTTGTGCTGGTCTCACACGACAGGCAACTGCTGGACGCGGTAACCAACGGCAGCTGGATCCTGCGCGATAAAACGCTGCACGCCTTTGCCCTTCCCTGCACTGCCGCCCGTCTGGCGCTCGACGCAAAAGACGAAAGCGATGCGTTGCGCCATAAGGCAGAGCAAAAAGAGATCGACCGCGTCACGGCCAGCGCACGGCGTCTCGCGACCTGGGGCAAGGTCTATGACAACGAAGATCTCTCCCGTAAGGCTAAGCAGATGGAAAAACAGGTCGAACGCCTGAAAGAGACCCAGACGGAACTGACGGCGGGAAGCCCGTGGACCTTAACCCTGCGCGGGGACGCGCTTCGCGCCGACCGCCTGCTGGAAATGACTCACCTCGGCGTCCCCCCGGTGCCGGGTCTGCCAGACCTGTTTACTCTCGACAGCGCGCGGCTGAAGAGCGGCGATCGCGTGGCGATTGTGGGTCGTAACGGCTGCGGAAAATCGTCGCTGCTGAAGCTTATCTGGCGACATTTTCGCGACGAGATCGCGGACGAGCGGCTTAAGCGTCATCCGCGCGTCTCACCCGGCTACTATGACCAGACGCTGCACCAGTTGCCAGATGATGCGGCGCTGCTTGATGCGCTGGAGCCTTTCGCGCCAGATCCGCAGACCCGTAAAATGGCGCTCATCAGTGCCGGGTTCCCGTGGGCGCGTCACGGGCAAAAAGTCAGTACGCTGAGCGGCGGGGAACGTTCGCGCCTGCTGTTCGTCGGCCTGACGCTTGCCCGTTATAGCCTGCTGATGCTGGATGAACCGACCAATCATCTGGACATGGAAGGCAAAGAGGCGCTGGCGGAAACGCTGCAACAGTTTGAAGGCGGAGTGCTGCTGGTGAGCCACGATCGTCAGTTAATTAGCCAGAGCTGTAACCGCTTCTGGCTGATTGAGGACGGCAGGCTGAGCGAATGGCACGATGCGGAGGCGGTGTTTGAGCGTCTGCGTGAGGACACCGGTCCGGTTGTACCTGAAGCGTCGAAGGCCGCATCGAAGGCACCCTCTTCAGCGTCTGACGATCTGCTCGAACGCCTGGTTGCCCTGGAAACGCTGCTGGAAGAAGATTTGGCGCGTAAGCCAAAACACCAAAAACCGCAGTTACAGGCGCAATGGCGAAAAGAGATTAAGGTCATAGAAGCGCAACTGTAAATCTGAGCCCGGCGGTGGCGTCGCCGGGCCAGTGTTTTTCACCCCAATTTATGAGGGGTACAGCCTTTTCTTAATCCGAAAATGCATCAAATAATGACATTATGTTGCGGTTGCCTTGCATTACAGCGCCAAAGTATTAATCCTTAATGGGTAATCAGACCTGCTATGCAGATACTCATCATGAAAGGAGAAACACATGAAGGCTGCTGTTGTCACTCAGGATCATCAGGTTAATGTCACAGAAAAAACCTTACGCGCGCTCAAACATGGTGAAGCGCTGCTGAAGATGGAGTGCTGTGGCGTTTGCCATACCGATCTCCATGTTAAGAATGGCGATTTTGGCGACAAAACCGGGGTGATCCTCGGCCACGAAGGGATTGGTATCGTCAAAGAGATTGGTCCTGGCGTCACGTCGCTAAAAGTAGGCGATCGTGCAAGCGTGGCGTGGTTTTTCGAAGGCTGTGGCCACTGTGAATATTGTAATACCGGCAACGAAACGCTGTGCCGTGACGTGAAAAACGCGGGTTACTCCGTTGACGGCGGCATGGCGGAAGAGTGCATCGTAACCGCGGATTACGCGGTTAAAGTTCCGGACGGACTGGACTCTGCGGCGGCCAGCAGCATCACCTGCGCCGGGGTCACCACCTACAAAGCGGTAAAAGTCTCTGACATCAAACCCGGCCAGTGGATTGCGATCTATGGCCTGGGCGGTCTGGGCAACCTCGCGCTGCCATACGCCAAAAATGTCTTCAATGCGAAGGTTATCGCCATTGACGTGAATGACGAACAGTTGAAGCTCGCTGCCAGCATGGGCGCAGACTTAACCGTGAACTCCCGCAGTGAAGATGCGGCAAAAGTGATTCAGGAGAAAACCGGCGGTGCACATGCGGCGGTGGTGACGGCGGTAGCGAAAGCGGCCTTCAACTCTGCCGTTGACGCAGTTCGCGCCGGAGGCCGCGTGGTGGCTGTAGGCCTGCCGCCGGAAGCGATGAGCCTGGATATTCCACGTCTGGTCCTGGATGGGATTCAGGTAGTGGGTTCCCTGGTGGGTACCCGTCAGGATCTGCTCGAAGCCTTCCAGTTTGCGGCTGAAGGTAAGGTGAAACCGAAAGTTACAATGCGCCCACTGGAAGATATCAACGCCATCTTCAAAGAGATGGAACAGGGCCAGATCCGTGGCCGTATGGTGATTGATTTACGTTCTTAACCGCGGTGGCCGGGTAGCGGCTCTGCCCTGCCCGGCTTTTCACGTGGACGAACGGCGATCGGAAATCCATTCCTGAACCTCGATCTGGAACGTGTCCGGCGCTTTTCGATACATCTTCCGCGCCAGATCCAGGATGGTATGGCGCCCTAACTCCTCTTCCATCCGCTGCTGCGCGCTGTCCATGACCGAGCGCACCCCACACGGGCCGTCACAGACCCAGGCAGGTGGCGTTTCATCAAACACCGCCAGGCGCTGACGCACTTCCCGACACTCAAACATATTCTTCTCGCCGTCAATGGCATGCGCCACGTCCAGCACGCTGATCAGCTCTGCCGGACGCGCCAGCCGGAAGCCTCCCCCTTTGCCTTCGGTGCTGATGACCAGCCCCGCGCGTGATAAACGGGTGAAGATTTTTCCAAGATAGTCGTACGGCACGCCCTGCAAGGCCGCCATCTCCCGGACGCTCATCTCACGTTCATTGCCTTTTGCATCCACCATACACATCAGGCTATGAATGCCATATTCCACACCAGAACTGTAAAACGCCATGGCTCACTCCGGGTCATTGTTCGCTGCATTATAACGATTTTTAACTCAGAAAGAAGTTGTCGCAGTTAACTCCGACAAGTATAGTGGCAGTTATGTCAGACATACAGCCTGACGCACTAAAGGATCGAGTATGAAAAAGCAGATTTTAATTGTGGGTAGTGGGTTTTCCGGTATGTGGGCTGCGGTCAGCGCCGCGCGCCTTTCTGCTCTGGCGGGTAACAATAGCCTCAGCATTGCCGTGCTGGCCCCTGTTGCGGAGCTGCGCGTTCGCCCACGCTTTTATGAAGAGAACGTGTCGACGATGGTCGCGCCGCTGACCGAACTGTTTGCTGAGCTGGGTATCGCCTTTATTGCGGGCGAAGCACAACGTATTGATACCTCGTCTAAAACCGTTTTGTATCGCGATTCAAACGGCGCGATTGCTGACGTCGCCTGGGAACGTCTGATCCTCGCAACCGGTAGCCAGACTAAACGTCCTCCTGTTGCCGGTCTGGCTGAATACGCCTTTGATATCGACCAACTCGACTCCGCCAGATTATTCGAGCAGCATCTTGATTCGCTGGTTTCGCGCCCCTCCACCCCGGAGCGTAATACCGTGGTCGTGTGTGGCGGCGGCTTTACCGGCATCGAACTGGCAACGGAACTCCCTGCCCGACTCCGTACTCGCTTCGGCGCTGATACAAAGACTAAAGTAATCGTAGTTGAAAGAGGTGCAACCATCGGCGGGCGTTATAGCGAGGCGCTGCGTAACACAATTGAAGAAGCAAGCAACGCGCTCGGCGTTGAATGGCGTTTAAACAGTGAAATTGAAGCCATCGATGCCAGCGGCGTAACGCTGAAAAACGGAGAGCGCATTGCCAGCGCCACTGTAGTGTGGACGGCAGGGGTAGAAGCTAACCTCCTCAGCCTGCAAATTGACGGGGAACGCGATACTCAGGGTCGGCTGATCGTCAACGACACGTTGCAGGTTCCTGCGCATCCTGAGGTTTACGCGACGGGTGATATGGCGCACGCCAAAACGGACGATGCGGGCAACACGGCGCTGATGACCTGCCAGCACGCGATCCAGCTGGGGAAATTCGCCGGACACAACGCGGCGGCCAGCCTGTTAAATCTGGAGCCGTACCCTTACCGTCAGGTGAACTACGTCACCTGTCTGGATTTAGGTGGCTGGGGCGCGGTATACACCGAGGGCTGGGAACAGCGCGTTAAATCCGTGCGCGAGGAAGGCAAAAAGATCAAAGTCGCCATCACCAACGAACTGATTTACCCGCCAGCAGCAGACAAAGCGGTCGCTTTTGCCGCCGCTGACCCGCTGGCGAAATTCGTTTAGTCCCCTTCTGCGCCCGCGACCAGCGGGCAAAGTGTGCAATCAGGCCAGCGCACCTGCGTTGGCCTGACGCTTTTTGGCACATAAATAACCATACATCAGCAGAGAGGTCATCGCAGAGAAGGATAAAATCGCGGCCGGCAGCGTGACATAGCTCCAGCTAAAGCCGAGCGTAATCATTAATCCACCGAAATAGGCGCCAATTGCGCTGCCGAGGTTAAACGCCATTTGCCCGCCTGCGGCCCCCAGCATCTCGCCGCCTTTCGCATTTTGCAGCAGCAGAATTTGCAGCGGCGCAGAGAGCGCAAACAGCCCGGCGCAGCAGATGAATCCCATGACCAGTGAAGCTGTTTTAAGCTCGCCAAAGGCGAACAACGCCAGCAGCGAAGCCACAATCACCAGGTCAGTGGTGGCAGCAATGCGCAGCGGGCTAAAGCGTGACGACAGCTTGCCGCTGAAGACATTTCCCAGCACCATGCCCAGCCCCATCAGCATCATGATCGCGGTCATGACGCCCTCAGAAAAGCCTGACACGTTGACCATAAACGGCTTCACGAAGCTAAACCAGGCAAACACCCCGGCATTGCCAAACATCGTAGCGGCAAAAATCAGCCACGGTTCCGGTTTCTTCAGGAAGTGGAATTGTTCTGCCAGCCGGGTGGTTGTCGTGTCGTGAATGTCAGGCACCCACAGCAGAACAGACAGGATCACCAGCGCGTCAAAGACCGCAATCAAAAAGAAGGTGTAACGCCAGTTAAATTCATGTCCCAGCCACGTCCCGAGCGGCACGCCAAGCAGGTTGGCAACGGTCATCCCGGCAATCATCCCGGCCACAGCGACCGTCACTTTACCCGGCGGCGCGATTTTTGACAGGATTATCGCCCCCACTCCGAAAATCGCGCCATGCGGGAAACCAGAGATTAAGCGCCCCGCCGCCAGTCCCACGTAGGAGTCAGAGAAGGTAAAGAGCGCGTTACCGACGACGCACATCGCCACCAGAAACAGCAGCGTTGTTTTCAGCGAAAATTTGCTGGAGAACAGCGCCACAATCGGCGCGCCGATCACCACGCCAAAAGCGTAAAACGAAATCATATTTCCGGCGGAGGGAATCGAAATGCCCGTATCATGAGCCAGCTCGGTCAGCACGCCCATAATGCCAAACTCAGCCATCCCCAGGCCAAAGGTACCCAGTGCTAACGAAAAAATTGTCTTTTTCATACCGCGACCACTGTTAAAAAAATGCAGCGTGCATTATTGATTAAACTTGTATGGTGAACCAGTTCAAATCAGATTTCTGACACATTAATCCATTCATTCAGGCCGATTACACTCTTAGTACGGCCTCGATCCCGCGACCGGATACAAAGGGAGACCCACCATGGTCAGTAAGAAGAAAACCCGTGTTGTTGATGATGTCGTTAAAAACGCGCCGCTCAAAACCAAAGCGTACGAGCAAGAGCTTCGCCGCCTCCATGTTGAACTGGTTAAGCTCCAGCAATGGGTGGTCGCCAAAGGGTTAAAGGTCTGTATTGTTTTTGAAGGACGAGACGGCGCCGGTAAAGGCGGCGTCATCAAAGCCATCACCGAACGCGTCAGCCCTCGGGTGTTTCGCGTTGTTGCGTTACCGGCTCCCACCGATAAAGAGAAAAGTCAGCTCTATTTTCAGCGTTACGTTCCCCATCTGCCCTCTGCCGGGGAAATCGTTATTTTTGACCGCAGCTGGTACAACCGTGCGGGCGTGGAAAGAGTCATGGGTTTCTGTACCGAGGAGCAGGCCGAAAAATTTCTTGATGGAACGCCGGTGATGGAAAAAGCGATGGTCGATGCCGGGATCATTTTGTTGAAATACTGGCTTGAAGTAACGCCAAAAGAGCAGGAGCGACGCCTTCGCGATCGCATTAATGATGGTCGCAAGATCTGGAAGCTGTCTCCAATGGATATTAAATCTTTCAATCTGTGGGATGAGTATACCCTCGCCCGCGACGCGATGTTTAAAGCGACCGACACCGCCTGGGCGCCGTGGTTTGTGGCGCGCTCAGAAGATAAAAAACGGGTGCGGCTGAATATTATTTCGCATCTGCTTTCCCAGATCCCCTATAAAGAAATTCACGTAGACAAAGTGGATTTACCGAAACGCAAGATCGGCAAAGTGAAGCCTACAAAATATCCCTTCCGCTATATTGCAGAGCGGTTTTGATATTACTGGAAGACGGCTCGCATAATGTAGATTACCAGGGGAAACAGTATTGTTTTTTGTTGGCTGCGGTTGATAATGACCGCACCAACAAAGGAGAAAACATGAAACCGAACCGCACAGAAAGATGTGTTACAACAAAGCCTTTTACGGGGAAAAAGCCTCGCCCACTCTCTACAACAGCAGAGCACAAGCGACAGCATCAACAGGATCAGGGATTTATTAAAGCGATGAATGAATTAACGGCCAAAGCAGGGCTATTATCGGATGACCCTTATTTTGGAGGGCTTTGATGTGTTTTCAGTTTGACGTTTATCGCAACCCATCAGACAGAACGCGTGAATACCAGCCCTATTTTATGATTATTCAGCACGATTTTTATGACGACTTATCAACGAGACTTATTGTACCGTTAAGCTATCACAATCATTTAAGAGGACATTCAAACGCTGCAACGCCACTGGTGAACATTCAATTCCAGACATATTTTCTTAATACAGCCAACATCACACACGTGGAGACAAAGAAACTTAATAATAAGAATTATGTATGTAATCTGCGCAGTGCAAGAAGTAGTGTTCTTGCAGGAATTGATGCGTTAATTACCAATACGTAGCTCAGAGCCGCGCAAGTGCAGCGCCGCCGGACAATGCCGACGGCGCGAGGTTTACTTCAACCCTTCCGAACTCTCTTTTTGCGCTTCAAGACGCTCGACGTCCCGATACCAGCGCGGATGGTGTTTTTGCGCCCAGCGGCGGCTCACCTTCCCTTCAATCATGCCTTTAATCGATCCTTTCACCCAGAAGGCCATATACATATGGATCAGGATGGCGTGGATCAGAATAATGGCCGAGGTCGCGTGGATCAGCAGTGCGTAGCGCACCACCTGGATCGGGAAATATTGGGCAAAATACGGACGCCAGATAATCACTCCGGTCACCAGCAGCACGAAAATCATACTCATGATGGTCCAGAACATCATCTTCTGCCCGGCGTTGTATTTGCCCACCTTCGCGACTTTATGCTCGTTGCCTTTCAGAACCTCAACAATCCCTTTAATCCAGGGAATATCCTGCTTGTCAGGGATGTTGTGATGAACGAAACGCACGAACATAAACATCAGCACCACGAAAATCAGCACGCCGAAGAACGGGTGCAGAATGCGCCCCATCTGCGGTGTCCCGAAGGTTTCCGTGAGCCACTGTAGCGTCGGGAAGAAGAACGATATGCCGGATACCGCCACCAGGAAGAAGCAGATGACCACCGTCCAGTGACAGGCGCGATCGACAAATTTTGTGCGCACTATCATTTTCGACTTACTCATGATGCTCCTCCTCGTCGTCATCCACCTCTTTATTCGGCCCGATACCGATGTAGTGATAAATCAGCCCGGCAAAGGTGGCGATAAAGCCCGCTGCTGAGAGCGGCTTAAGCGCCCCTTTCCACAGGTTGATTGAGGTATCGATCGCCGGATCTTTCGGCAGATTGTGATACAGCTCCGGCTGGTCATTGTGGTGCAGAACATACATGACGTGCGTACCGCCGACACCCTGCGGGTTATAAATCCCGGCCTTGTCATAGCCGCGCGCTTTGAGCTTATCCACCCGCTGCTGTGCCACGTCCAGCATCTCTTTTTTGGTACCGAAGTGGATCGCCCCGGTAGGACAGGTCTTCACGCAGGCAGGCTCCTGGCCGACGCTGACGCGATCGACGCACAGCGTGCATTTATAGACCCGGTTATCCTCTTTATTGAGGCGCGGGATATTAAACGGACAACCTGCAATACAGTAACCGCAGCCGATGCAGTTATCCTGCTGGAAGTCGACGATCCCGTTGGCGTACTGAATGATTGCCCCGGCAGACGGGCATGCCTTCAGGCAGCCCGGATCTTCACAGTGCATACAGCCGTCTTTACGGATCAGCCACTCCAGCTTGCCATTCTGGTCGGTTTCGCTAAAGCGCATCACCGTCCAGGACTTGGCGCTCAGATCAGCAGGATTGTCATAGACACCAACGCAGTGCCCCACCTCGTCGCGAATATCGTTCCACTCCGAGCAGGCCACCTGGCAGGCCTTACAGCCCACGCAGGAGGAGACATCGATCAACTTGGCGACTTCTGCCTTGTAATCCCGCGCACGAGGCGCGGGCGTTATCGGGTTGGTCGCGGAGCGTTTAATAATGTCTTGTGTTTCCATCGCCATTTAATCGCTCCTTACGCTTTCTCGATGTTGACCAGAAACGCTTTATACTCCGGCGTTTGCGAGTTGGAATCGCCGACGTTTGGCGTCAGGGTATTGGCGATGTAGCCTTTCTGCGCTACCCCTTCAAAGCCCCAGTGCAGTGGTATACCGACGGTTTCCACCTGCTGGCCATGCACGTTCAGCGTTTGCAGACGACGGGTGACCACCGCCACCGCGCGAATAAAGCCGCGCTTGCTGCTGACCTTCACGCGATCGCCGTTGGCAATGCCTTTCGCCTTCGCCAGCGTTTCGCTTATCTCCACAAACTGTTCCGGCTGCGCGATGGCGTTAAGCCGCGCGTGCTTGGTCCAGGTATGGAAATGCTCGGTCAGGCGGTAGGTGGTGCCGACATAAGGGAACTTGTCCTTTTTACCTAAACGCAGCACGTCGTCTTCATAGATGCGTACCACCGGACTGGAGACCACATTCGGGTGCAGCGGGTTAGTGCCGAGCGGCGTTTCCATCGGCTCGTAGTGTTCCGGGAACGGCCCTTCCGCCAGTTTGTCGATAGCAAACAGACGTCCCAGCCCTTCCGGCTGCATGATAAACGGCCCGGTGTTGCTGCCCGGCGCGGCGGTGTTGAAGTCCGGGATATCGTTCCCCGTCCACTTCGTGCCGTTCCACTCGATCAGCATGCGTTTCGGATCCCACGGCTTACCGTTCACGTCTGCGGAGGCACGGTTGTACAGTACGCGGCGGTTCAACGGCCACGCCCATGCCCAGCCCAGGGTATTGCCCAGGCCTGACGGATCGGCGTTATCGCGATTGGCCATCTGGTTACCCTGCTCCGTCCAGCTGCCGGTGTAGATCCAGCAGGAAGAGGCCGTGGTACCGTCGTCACGCAACAGCGCGAAGCTATTGAGCAGCTGTCCTTTCTTCGCCACCAGATTGCCGTTGGCATCGTACAGGTCGGCCAGCGCCACGCCGTTGTTCTCTTTTGCCACCTCTTCGGACTCAGGATGATCCGGCTGCTTGTAGTTCCAGCTCATCTTCAGCAGCGGCTCAGCGCCTTTGCCGCCTTCTGCGCGGTACATCTCGCGCAGACGATGGTAAATCCCGGCCAGAATTTCGCCGTCATTACGCGCTTCGCCCGGCGCATCCTGACCTTTCCAGTGCCACTGTAGCCAGCGGCCAGAGTTGGCAATTGAACCGTCCTCTTCCGCAAAGCAGGTCGACGGCAGGCGGAACACCTCGGTCTGAATCGCTGCCGGATCGACATCGTTTGATTCACCGTGGTTCTGCCAGAACGTAGACGTTTCGGTGACCAGCGGATCGATAACCACCATGTACTTCAGCTTGCTCAGGCTGCGAACGACTTTGTTTTTATCCGGGAATGACGCTACCGGGTTAAAGCCCTGGCAGATGTAACCCGTGACGTCGCCCTTATCCATCATGTTGAAATACTTGATGACATCGTAAGCCTGGTCCCATTTCGGCAACCACTCAAAGCCCCAGTCATTCTCTTTCTGCGCCGCGTCGCCGTAGAACGATTTCATCAGACTGACGGCAAACTTCGGATAGTTACTCCAGTAGTTCACCTGGTCCGGACGCGTCGCTTTTGGCGTGTTGGCGTCAAGCCAGCTTTGCCAGTCGGTCTGCTTCTCGGACGGCAGGGTCAGGTAACCCGGCAGGCTGGTCGACAGCAGGCCGAGGTCGGTTAAGCCCTGAATGTTAGAGTGCCCGCGCAGGGCGTTCACGCCGCCACCGGCCATCCCCATGTTGCCGAGCAGCAGCTGGATCATCGCCATGGTACGGATGTTCTGCGCGCCCACGGTATGCTGCGTCCAGCCCAGCGCGTACAGGAATGTAGTGGTTCTGTCGGCGGCACTGGTGGAAGCCAGCACTTCACATACTTTCAGGAAGTCCGCTTTCGGCGTACCGCAGATGTTTTCCACCACGTCCGGCGTATAGCGGGAAACGTGCTGTTTCAGCAAGTTCCACACGCAGCGCGGATCGCTCAGGGTCTCATCTCGTTTCGCGTAGCCGTTTTCGTCGAACTGATAGTTCCAGGACGATTTATCGTACTGACGTTTCCCGGCGTCATAGCCGCTGAAGAGGCCATCTTCGAAGGCGAAATCTTCCCGTACCAGCAGGCCGGCATTGGTGTAATGCTTAACGTATTCCGCGTTAATTTTGTTATTTTCGATCAGGTACAACAGCACGCCGGACAGGAACGTGATGTCCGTACCGGAGCGGATCGGCGCATAGATATCAGCCACCGATGCCGTACGCGTAAAGCGCGGATCGACGACGATCAGCGTCGCATCGTTGTTGTTTTTCGCTTCCATCGCCCAGCGGAATCCCACCGGATGGGCTTCAGCGGCGTTACCGCCCATTACCACCACGACGTTAGCGTTTTTGATATCAACCCAGTGGTTGGTCATCGCACCGCGACCAAATGTTGGAGCAAGACTTGCTACCGTTGGTCCGTGTCAGACGCGCGCCTGGTTATCAACCGCCAGCATGCCGAGGGAGCGCACAAATTTTTGCGTCAGCATGCCGGTCTCATTACTTGCCGCAGAGGCACACAGCATCCCGGTGGAGGTCCAGCGGTTTACCGTGATGCCCTGCTCGTTCTTCTCAATAAAGTTGGCGTCGCGATCCGCTTTCATCAGTTTTGCAATTCGGGAGAAGGCTTCGTCCCAGGAGATACGCTGCCAATTGTCAGAGCCCGGCGCACGATATTCCGGGTAGCGCAGACGGTTTTCACTGTGGACGTAGTCCAGCAGCCCCGCCCCTTTCGGGCAAAGCGCCCCGCGGCTCACCGGATGGTCCGGGTCCCCTTCAATATGATAAATCGCTTCTTTGGCGTTCTTTGCGCCATCACCCAGGCTATACATTAATAGCCCACAACCCACGGAGCAGTATGTGCAGGTGTTACGGATCTCTTTCGCGCGCAGCAGTTTATAGTTGCGTGCCTGAGCCAGCGCCATTTTGGGAGCGAATCCCAGCATTGCGGCTGTTGTTCCGGCCATACCGCCCGCGCAGATTTTAAAAAAATGTCTGCGGCTGACGTCCATTGCTGTCCTCGTTATCTGATAAGACTTCGCGCCGCAAACTAACAGCAAAGCCCCTGTTTTTTTTGCGTCAAATCAAGGTCGTCAGACTTCGCCCCCTTAATAGTCACTGCCGGTACGATTTGCTAATCCTTTCGGGTTAACAGGCTCTTTGAAAATTCGCCAGGTGTAGCAAATAGATGCTATAAGTTTTCCCTTTGATTTTTAGACGACTGGCAGGGTAATGGACAGAAAAAGAGCAACGCTGACAGGCCTGGCGGCCATATTGTTGTGGAGCACCATGGTGGGTCTCATCCGCAGCGTCAGTGAAGGACTGGGCCCGGTGGGCGGCGCGGCGATGATTTACACCGTCAGCGGGCTGTTGTGTCTGGTGACGGTGGGTTTTCCCGATCTTCGGCGTTTTTCCACGCGCTATCTCATTGCGGGCAGCATCCTGTTTGTCAGCTATGAGATGTGCCTGGCCCTGTCGCTGGGGTATGCCGCGACGCGCTCACAGGCGATTGAAGTCGGTATGGTCAATTATCTGTGGCCAAGCCTGACGATTGCGTTCGCGATTTTGTTCAACGGGCAAAAAACCACCCTGTGGGTGATCCCTGGGCTTCTCATCTCGCTGTTGGGTGTGTGCTGGGTTTTAGGTGGCGAAAACGGTCTGCAACTGAATGACATCATGCAGAACGTCGTTTCCAGTCCGCTAAGTTATGGGCTGGCGTTTGCTGGCGCTTTTATCTGGGCCGCCTACTGCACCGTCACCAGCAAGTATGCCAAAGGGCAAAATGGCATTACCCTTTTCGTCCTGCTGACCGCCCTGAGCCTGTGGGTCAAATATGCCGTCAGCGATCAGCCCGAAATGGTGTTCAGCGTCCCGGTTGTGGTGAAGCTATTGATGTGTGGGGTTGCGCTTGGCTTTGGCTACGCCGCCTGGAATATCGGTATTCTTCACGGTAACGTCACGGTGCTTGCGGCTGTCTCTTATTTCACGCCAGTTCTTTCCGCCGCACTGGCGGCTATTCTGCTGAGTTCTCCGCTTTCACTCTCATTCTGGCAAGGGGCATTGATGGTGTGCGCCGGATCGTTACTGTGCTGGTATGCCACCCGCAAATAGCATTTTTATTTTTGCCGGGTACCGAATATGCCCGGCAAAATATTAACAATATTTTAATATGTGATCACACCCTTGAATATAATTCGTAACATTAGAGAGTAATTAAATCTCTGTATAGAGTGCTGTCAGAAAGCCAGAGTTGTTGTGGAAATTGACATAAACTGACAACGCAGGTAATTAATTCAGCGCCAATATTCCCGCGCTATATAGCACAAAGTGCAATAGTTTATTTCTGAATATTTCTCTTAAAAAACAGGTTCTGGTTTCCCGAGAAATTTATAATCAACTGTTTTAAAAAAGGTTATCCTGCCACATGCTTTGACATTCCCTGCCAAACCCTTTTAATCCCACCAAAAAACTAAAACGTCCGACAACTATTCACAGCCATATTATCTTGATTTGTTAATAATCACTTTATGTCTATATATTAACCTTACTGGCCGATTTAAGGGCAATTTATCCGATCAGGATCACACTAATTGAAATTATCTTTAATATTTTGAAACTTATTATTGAAAGCAGTCTACGGAATTTTAAAAATAGTCTGCCATTGACGATAAGCCTCGTTTAAAAATCGCTCAGGTGGCTTAGGAAATACCTAAATAAAATTATAAGGATTATTTAAGATGAAACTTAAATTAGTTGCAGTGGCAGTGACTTCCATGTTGGCAGCTGGCGTTGTTAACGCGGCTGAAGTTTTTAACAAAGACGGTAACAAACTGGATCTGTACGGCAAAGTTACTGGTCTGCACTATTTTTCTGATGATGCTGGTAGCGACGGCGACAAAACGTATGTTCGTCTGGGCTTCAAAGGTGAAACTCAGATCAACGATCAGCTGACCGGATACGGTCAGTGGGAATATGAGTTCAAGGGCAATCGCTCTGAAGCTCAAGGTTCCGACGGCAACAAAACCCGTCTGGCGTACGCTGGTCTGAAATTCGATGAATTCGGTTCCTTCGACTACGGTCGTAACTACGGTGTGGCTTATGACATCGGCGCGTGGACTGACGTTCTGCCAGAGTTCGGTGGCGATACCTGGACGCAGACTGACGGCTTCATGACCGGCCGTACCACTGGCGTTGCAACCTACCGTAACACCGACTTCTTTGGTCTGGTTGACGGCCTGAACGTGGCTGCTCAGTACCAGGGTAAAAACGACCGTGACGATATCACCGAATCCAACGGTGACGGCTGGGGTCTGTCTTCTACCTATGAATTCGACGGCTTCGGTGTGGGTGCGACCTACGCGAAATCTGACCGTACCGACCGTCAGGTTCGTGCTGCAAGCAACCTGAACGCCGGTGGCGAAAACGCAGAAGTCTGGGCTGCTGGCCTGAAGTACGATGCGAACAACATCTACCTGGCAACCACCTACTCTGAAACCCGCAACATGACGGCGTTCGGTAACGGTCACGTTGCCAACAAAGCGCAGAACTTCGAAGTTGTGGCTCAGTACCAGTTCGACTTCGGTCTGCGTCCGTCCATCGCTTACCTGAAATCCAAAGGTAAAGACATCGGTTCTTATGGCGACCAGGACCTGGTTGAATACGTTGACGTTGGCGCGAGCTACTACTTCAACAAAAACATGTCCACCTATGTTGATTACAAAATCAACCTCGTGGATGACAGCCAGTTCACCAAAGATGCCAAAGTGGCTACCGACAACATCGTAGCTGTAGGTCTGACCTACCAGTTCTAAGATCTGTTAGTTCAAAAGGCCAGCCCTCGCGGCTGGCCTTTTTTATTACTGCTGCCCTCCGACCTTCGCCAGACTAAACCAGATCCCGACCGCCAGAATCAGCAGCATGCCTCCCGCACTGCCCAGGGCCACGCTGTGCGAGGTGATGAACGCGGTTTTCGCCGCCGTCATCACCGGCTCGGCCAGCGACGGCGTCAGCTCCTGCGCCACCTTCATCGCTTCACCGATGGACGACGAGGCTTTATCGGTCAGCGACGCGCTCAGCCCCTGCGGCAGTACAATAGACGCCGAAAAGCTGCGGGTTAACAGCAGACCGAAAATGGCGATCCCCAGACCAGCACCCAGCTCGTAGGACATGGTTTCGATCGCGCCTGCGGCGGCCGTTTTCTCTTTCGGCGCGGCAGCCATGATCGCTGACGTCGATGCCAGCAGTGCGCTGGCGGCACTGAAGCCCAGCAGCACCATCAGGCTCCACGCCTGCCACTGTTGGGTGCTGAAATCGAGCGTCGACAGGCCGATAAAACTGACCGCGCTAAGCCCCATGCCTCCGGCCGCGACAATGCGCAGCCCCAGACGCCCGACCAGCACACCCGCGATCGGCCCGCTAAATCCGCTCGCCACCATCACCGGCAGCATAAATATCCCTGCTTCAAACGGCGTAAAACCATGCACGAACTGCAACTCCTGCGCCATCAGCAGTTCAAAGCCCACCAGCGCAATCATGGCGGTCATCGCCATGACCACGCCGCTTAAAATAATGCGATGGCAAAACAGGCGCATGTCGATCATCGGCACGCGCGCGCGTAGCTGGATACGGACGAAGATAAACAGCATTACCGCTCCGGTAAGCAGCGTACAGGCCACCATCCACGGCGACAGCCCCCCTTTCAGGGCGCTTTTGGCGCTATAGACCAGCAGTAAAATCGCCACAATCAGCATAATGGCATGGCTGATATTGAGCGGCTGCTCGGGCCGCCCCTGCTGAGCAGGCACCAGGCGCGCAGCAAGCGAAACCACGATCAGCACGATCGGCACGTTAATCAGGAACACCGACCCCCAGTAAAAGTGCTCCAGCAGCATGCCGCCAATCAGCGGGCCAAACGCCGCGCCGCCCGACCCAACGGCAGCCCAGACGCCGAGGGCGATATTACGGTGCCGCACGTCAATAAACAGGGTGCGGATCCCTGCAAGCGTAGCCGGAATGATCATCGCCGCGCCAATCGCCAGCGACGCGCGGGCGGCAATCAGCCAGCCCGCGGACGGCGCAAAAGCCGCCGCTAACGATGACAGGCCAAACAGCACGCTGCCGATCATCAGCAGGCGCTTAAAACCTATGCGATCGCCCAGCGCGCCCATCGGCAGCACCATCCCCGCCATCACCAGCGAGTAAATATCAATAATCCACAGCAATTCGTTGCCGCTGGCACCCAGCGTCATGCTCAATGTTGGCGCCGCCACGTGCAGCACCGTCGCGTCAATCGCCACCGGGATATACACCAGCACGATAATCACTAACGCTAACCACTGACGAAACATAAATTTCCTTTTCAGTTAAAAACTGGACACATGTCCAGAATGCGATCCTACGTAAAGTTGAACACTTGTCCAGCTCTTTGTTACACTCGTTTCGTTGCCATTGAGAGTGAGAAATTATGCGTTATCTGAGCAAGGACGAGCGGCGGGAAGAGATCCTCCAGGCCGCGATGCGCGTGGCGCTGACCGAAGGATTCGCTGCGATGACCGTGCGCCGCATCGCCACCGAAGCGGGCGTCGCCACCGGGCAGGTGCATCACCACTTTGCGTCGGCGGGCGAGCTTAAGTCGCTGGCGTTTGTCCGGCTAATCCGCGATTTGCTGGATGCTGAAATCGTTGGCGAAAACGCCGGCTGGCGCGAGCGCCTGCATGCCATGCTCGGCAGCGATGACGGCGGGTTCGAGCCCTACATTCGACTGTGGCGGGAGGCACAAATTCTCGCCAGCCGGGATAGCGATATCAAAGGCGCCTACGTTTTGACCATGGAGATGTGGCACCAGGAAACGGTCGCGATTATCCGCGCCGGGGCGGAGGCCAACGCCTTTACGCTTGCTGACCAGCCGGAAAATATCGCCTGGCGTTTAATTGGTCTGGTATGTGGCCTGGATGGCATATACGTATTAAATATGCCTGAAATGGACGACGCGGCATTTAATAAGCATCTGGATAAGCTTATTTCCCTCGAATTGTTTTAATACTCCCATCGGGGTATTAATTTTCGCAAACAGTTACAATTAGTAACACATAAAGCGAACCCTGATTCCCATTCCAAACTCAGGGATTCGCTTTTTTATCTATCCTTTCAGATGTATCCCATAACATCCAAAAATTTCTACAAACTGCCGAAAGGTATCTTTCTGTTTTCACTTCTTTTTTCTCTCCATTTGGGTAAGCAAGAGGGTGATATGTCACATCAAAGCGAGAAGAGTAATCAGCATCTGTTGAGTAACTGGAAACCGGAAAACGCGCAATTTTGGGAGAATAAAGGGAAACATATCGCACGTAGAAACCTGTGGATTTCCGTGGCGTGTTTGCTTCTCGCGTTTTGTGTATGGATGTTGTTTAGCGCTATTGCGGTAAATCTTAATAAGGTCGGATTTAATTTCAGCACCGATCAGCTTTTTATGCTAACGGCATTACCTTCTCTTTCCGGCGCGATATTACGTGTCCCCTACTCTTTTATGGTGCCGATATTTGGCGGACGTTACTGGACCGTGTTAAGTACCGTTATCCTGGTCGTACCCTGTGTCTGGCTTGGGATCGCCATCCAGAATACCGCCACGCCTTACTGGGTCTTTATCATCATCGCACTGCTGTGCGGTTTTGCCGGCGCCAACTTCGCTTCCAGCATGGGAAACATCAGCTTCTTCTTCCCGAAAGCCAGACAGGGCAGCGCGCTGGGCATTAACGGCGGGCTGGGTAACCTGGGCGTGAGCGTGATGCAGCTGGTTGCGCCGCTGGTGATTTTTCTGCCGATGTTTACCTTCCTCGGCGTTCACGGCGTCCCCCAGGAGGATGGCTCGACGATGTGGCTGGCGAACGCGGCGTGGATCTGGGCGCCGCTGCTGATTCTTGCTACTCTTGCGGCGTTTTTTGGCATGAACGACATCGCCAGCTCGAAAGCGTCCATTGCCAGCCAGCTTCCGGTGCTTAAGCGCTTTCACCTCTGGCTGCTGAGCCTGCTTTATCTGGCAACCTTCGGCTCGTTTATCGGTTTCTCGGCAGGCTTTGCTATGCTGTCAAAAACCCAGTTTCCGGACGTAAATATCCTCCACCTCGCCTTCTTTGGCCCGCTGATCGGCGCCCTGGCGCGTTCGGCTGGCGGGATGATCTCGGACAGGCTGGGCGGCGTACGGGTGACGCTGATCAACTTCGTCTTTATGGCCATCTTTAGCGCCCTGATTTTCCTGACGCTGCCCGGCTCTGGTTCAGGCAGTTTTATCGCCTTCTATCTGGTCTTTATGGGCCTGTTCCTCACCGCCGGGCTGGGCAGCGGCTCGACCTTCCAGATGATCGCGATTATCTTTCGCAAAATCACCCTCGACCGCGTGAAAAAACAGGGTGGGAGCGACGAACAGGCACAGCATGAAGCGGTGACCGAAACGGCTGCCGCGCTGGGCTTTATCTCTGCCATCGGTGCGGTAGGCGGGTTCTTTATTCCCAAAGCCTTTGGCACATCCCTGGCGATGACTGGTTCCCCGGTGGGCGCCATGAAAGTCTTCCTCGTGTTTTACATCGTCTGCGTGCTCGTCACCTGGCTGGTGTACGGCCGCAAATCCTCACAAAAATAATAACTACCTCTTCGCCGGAGCGTGATGTCTCACCCTCCGGCCATGCTATCGAAGCAGGAGAAATGTCATGAGCAAACTGTTGGACCGCTTCCGTTACTTCAAAACAAAAGGCGACAGTTTCGCCGATGGGCACGGGCAGGTGTACCACACCAACCGCGACTGGGAGGACAGCTACCGTCAGCGCTGGCAGTTCGACAAGATTGTGCGATCCACCCACGGCGTTAACTGCACCGGCTCCTGTAGCTGGAAGATTTATGTCAAAAATGGCCTGGTGACCTGGGAAACCCAGCAGACCGACTACCCGCGCACCCGCCCTGACCTGCCTAACCACGAACCTCGCGGCTGCCCACGTGGCGCAAGCTACTCCTGGTATCTCTACAGCGCCAACCGTCTCAAGTACCCGCTGGTACGCCGCAGGCTGATCGAACTCTGGCGCGAGGCGCTGGCGCAGCATACCGATCCGGTGCTGGCCTGGGATGCCATCCAGAACGATCCGCAGAAAGCGCAGAGCTACAGGAAAGCGCGCGGAAAAGGCGGTTTTATCCGCTCAAACTGGAAAGAGCTTAACCAGCTGATTGCTGCCGCCAACGTCTGGACCATCAAAAACTACGGCCCGGATCGGGTAGCCGGTTTTTCCCCCATCCCGGCCATGTCGATGGTCTCTTATGCCGCCGGTACGCGCTATCTCTCCCTGCTCGGCGGCACCTGCCTGAGCTTCTATGACTGGTACTGCGATCTGCCACCGGCGTCGCCGATGACCTGGGGCGAACAGACCGACGTGCCGGAATCCGCGGACTGGTACAACTCCAGCTATATCATTGCCTGGGGGTCGAACGTGCCGCAGACGCGCACCCCGGACGCCCACTTCTTTACCGAAGTGCGTTACAAGGGCACCAAGACCGTCGCCATTACGCCGGACTTCTCGGAGGTGGCGAAGCTCAGCGACCAGTGGCTGGCCCCCAAACAGGGTACCGACAGCGCCCTTGCCATGGCGATGGGCCATGTGATCCTTAAAGAGTTCCACCTCGATAACCCGAGCGAGTACTTCCTCAACTATTGCCGCCGCTACACCGACATGCCGATGCTGGTCCTGCTGGATGAACAGGCTGACGGTCGCGTGGTGCCGGGCCGCATGCTGCGCGCGTCGGATCTGGCCGACGGGCTGGGTGAAACCAATAATCCGGAGTGGAAAACCATCGCCTTTGACGTGGCCGGAAATCTGGTGGCGCCGAATGGTTCCATCGGCTTCCGCTGGGGTGAAAAAGGCAAATGGAACCTGGAGTCGCTGGCTGCGGGACAGGAAACCGAGCTGACGCTTTCCCTGCTCATCACCCACGACAGCGTGGCAGACGTGGCCTTCCCTTACTTCGGGGGCAACGAGAATCCGCATTTCCGCAGCGTGAAGCAGGAGCCGGTGCTGACGCGCCGCGTACCGAGTAAAACCCTGACGCTGGCCGACGGCAGCCAGAGACGCGTGGTTAGCGTGTACGATCTGGTGCTGGCAAACTACGGCCTCGATCGCGGTCTGGAAGACAGTAACGCGGCGACAAACTACGCCGAGATAAAAGCCTACACCCCGGCCTGGGGCGAACAAATTACCGGCGTCCCCGCTTATCTGATAGAAAAAATCGCCCGTGAATTTGCCGACACGGCGCACAAAACTCACGGTCGTTCGATGATCATCCTCGGGGCCGGTGTGAACCACTGGTACCACATGGACATGAACTACCGCGGGATGATCAACATGCTGGTCTTCTGCGGCTGCGTCGGGCAGAGCGGCGGCGGCTGGTCGCACTATGTCGGCCAGGAAAAGCTGCGCCCGCAAACCGGCTGGCTGCCGCTGGCCTTCGCGCTGGACTGGAACCGCCCGCCACGCCAGATGAACAGCACCTCCTACTTCTACAACCACGCCAGCCAGTGGCGCTATGAGAAGCTGACCGCCCAGGAGTTGCTTTCTCCCCTTGCAGACGCGACGAAATTCACCGGACACCTGATCGATTTCAACGTGCGCGCCGAGCGCATGGGCTGGCTGCCGTCGGCCCCTCAGCTCAACCTTAATCCGCTGCACGTTAAGGCCCGGGCGGACGCCGCCGGGATGTCGCCGCAGGACTACACCGTGCAGGCGTTAAAATCGGGCGATATCCGCTTCGCCTGCGAACAGCCGGATAACGGTAAGAACCACCCGCGCAACCTGTTTGTCTGGCGTTCTAACCTGCTTGGCTCGTCCGGGAAAGGCCATGAATACATGCTGAAATACCTGCTTGGCACCGAGAGCGGTATTCAGGGTGAGGATTTAGGCTCAACGGACGACGTGAAACCTGAAGAGGTGGAATGGCAAACCGCCGCCATTGAGGGCAAGCTGGATCTGCTGGTGACGCTCGATTTCCGTATGTCCAGCACCTGCCTGTTCTCGGATATCGTCCTGCCCACCGCCACCTGGTATGAAAAAGACGATATGAATACCTCGGACATGCATCCGTTTATTCACCCGCTTTCCGCAGCCGTTGACCCGGCGTGGGAGTCCCGCAGCGACTGGGAGATTTACAAGGGCATCGCCAAAGTCTTCTCTGAAGTGTGCGTCGGACATCTCGGCACCGAAACTGACGTGGTGCTACAGCCGCTTCAGCATGACTCCCCGGGGGAGCTGTCGCAGCCTTTTGATATTCTGGACTGGCGCAAAGGCGAGTGCGATCTGATCCCCGGCAAAACCGCGCCAAACATTGCAGTCGTCGAGCGCAACTATCCGGAAACCTACGAGCGCTTCACGGCCCTTGGGCCGCTGTTGGACAAGCTCGGCAACGGCGGAAAAGGCATATCGTGGAACACCCAGAACGAGGTCGATTTCCTCGGCAAGCTCAACTACGTCAAGCTCGACGGCCCGGCGAAAGGTCGTCCGCGCATCGAGACCGCCATTGACGCTTCAGAGGTGATCCTCGCCCTTGCGCCGGAAACCAACGGTCAGGTCGCGGTCAAAGCCTGGGAAGCCCTCGGCGAACTGACCGGGCGCGATCACACTCATCTGGCGCTGAACAAAGAAGATGAGAAAATCCGCTTCCGCGATATTCAGGCGCAGCCGCGTAAAATCATCTCCAGCCCGACGTGGTCCGGCCTTGAGAGCGAGCACGTCTCCTATAACGCAGGCTATACCAACGTTCACGAGCTGATCCCGTGGCGCACGATTTCGGGCCGCCAGCAGCTGTATCAGGATCATGCCTGGATGCGCGCCTTCGGGGAGAGTCTGGTGGCCTATCGTCCACCGATTGACACCCGCAGCGTTACCCATATGCGCGAAATCCCGCCGAACGGATTCCCGGAAAAAGCGCTTAACTTCCTGACGCCGCACCAGAAATGGGGCATTCACTCCACCTACAGCGAAAACCTGCTGATGCAAACCCTGTCGCGCGGGGGGCCAATCGTCTGGATCAGCGAAACCGACGCGCGCGAGCTGGGCATTGAGGACAACGACTGGATCGAAGCCTTCAACGCCAACGGCGCCCTCACCGCCCGCGCGGTGGTCAGCCAGCGCGTGCCGCCGGGCATGACCATGATGTACCACGCTCAGGAGCGCATTCTGAACATTCCGGGGTCAGAAGTAACCGGACGGCGCGGCGGGATCCACAACTCGGTCACCCGTGTCTGCCCGAAACCGACCCACATGATCGGCGGCTACGCGCAGCTGGCGTACAGCTTCAACTATTACGGCACCGTCGGCTCGAACCGCGACGAGTTCATCATGATCCGCAAAATGAAAAACATTAACTGGCTGGACGGCGAAGGTCGGGATCAGGTACAGGAGGCGAAAAAATGAAAATACGCTCACAGGTTGGCATGGTTCTGAATCTCGATAAATGCATTGGCTGCCACACCTGCTCGGTCACCTGTAAGAACGTCTGGACCGGGCGCGAAGGGATGGAGTACGCGTGGTTTAATAACGTCGAAACCAAACCGGGTATCGGCTATCCGAAAAACTGGGAAGATCAGGATGAGTGGCAAGGCGGCTGGATCCGCGGTATTCACGGCAAGCTGACCCCGCGCCTCGGCGGCAAAATGGGCGTGCTGTCGAAGATTTTCGCTAACCCCGTCCTGCCGCAGATTGACGATTACTATGAACCCTTCACCTTCGATTACCAGGATCTGCACCGCGCGCCAGAGGGCGATCACCTCCCTACCGCCCGCCCGCGCTCGCTGATTGACGGCAAGCGAATGGATAAAATCGAATGGGGGCCCAACTGGGAAGAGCTGCTGGGCGGCGAGTTCGAAAAACGCGCCCGCGACCGCAATTTCCAGAAGATCCAGAAGGAGATGTACGGCCAGTTTGAAAACACCTTCATGATGTACCTGCCGCGCCTGTGCGAGCACTGTCTGAACCCCAGTTGCGTTGCCACCTGCCCGAGCGGTGCGATTTACAAGCGTGAAGAGGACGGCATTGTGCTGATTGACCAGGACAAATGCCGCGGCTGGCGTCTGTGCATCAGCGGCTGCCCGTACAAGAAAATCTACTTCAACTGGAAGAGCGGCAAGTCAGAGAAGTGCATCTTCTGCTACCCGCGCATTGAGTCCGGCCAGCCGACCGTCTGCTCGGAAACCTGCGTCGGGCGCATCCGCTACCTTGGCGTGCTGCTGTATGACGCGGACCGCATTGAAGAGGCGGCCAGCACCGAGCATGAAACCGATCTGTACGAGCGCCAGTGCGACGTGTTCCTTAACCCGAACGATCCGGCGGTGATTGAGGAAGCGCTGAAACAGGGTATTCCGCAGAACGTCATCGACGCGGCACAGCGTTCCCCGGTTTACAAAATGGCGATGGACTGGAAGCTTGCCCTGCCGCTGCATCCGGAATACCGCACCCTGCCAATGGTCTGGTATGTGCCGCCACTGTCACCGATTCAGTCCTACGCCGACGCGGGTGGTCTGCCGCAGAGCGACGGCGTGCTGCCTGCGGTCGAAAGCCTGCGCATTCCGGTGCAGTACCTGGCAAACATGCTCAGCGCGGGCGATACCGGTCCGGTGCTGCGCGCCCTGAAGCGCATGATGGCGATGCGCCACTACAAGCGTTCCCAGACCGTGGAAGGCGTGACCGACACCCGCGCCATCGAAGAGGTCGGCCTGACGGAAGAACAAGTAGAAGAGATGTATCGCTACCTGGCGATTGCCAACTACGAAGACCGCTTCGTGATCCCGACCAGCCACCGCGAAATGGCGCGCGACGCCTTCCCGGAGAAAAACGGCTGCGGCTTCACCTTTGGCGACGGCTGCCACGGTTCCGACACCAAATTCAACCTCTTCAACAGCAGCCGCATCGACGCGATCAACATCACCGAAGTGCGCGAACACGGGGAAGGAGAATAATGCAGATCCTCAAAATCATCGCGCTGCTCATTGAGTATCCCGATGAGTTGCTGTGGGAAAACCGTGACGAAGCGCTTTCCCTGGTGGAACAGGACGCGCCCATGCTGCTGCCGTTTGCGCAGCAGCACCTGAGCGCCCCGCTGCTGGATAAGCAGGCCGAATGGTGCGAAGTGTTTGAACGCGGGCGCGCAACCTCGCTACTGCTGTTCGAACACGTTCACGCCGAGTCCCGCGATCGCGGTCAGGCGATGGTCGACCTGATGAGCCAGTATGAGAAAGCCGGGCTCCAGCTGGACTGCCGCGAGCTACCGGACTATCTGCCGCTCTATCTGGAATATCTCAGTATCGTCAGCGATGACGAGGCGCGTGAAGGGCTGCAAAACGTCGCGCCGATTCTGGCGCTGATTGGCGGCCGGCTGAAACAGCGCGAGGTGGCGCATTACCAGCTGTTTGACGCCCTGCTGACGATGGCCGGTACACGGCTTTCCAGCGACAGCGTGGCGAAGCATGTGTCTGGTGAAAAACGGGATGATACCCGTCAGGCGCTGGACGCCGTGTGGGAAGAGGAACAGGTGAAGTTTATCGAAGACAACGCCACATCGTGCGACAGCTCGCCGATGCAGCAATATCAACGACGCTTTAGCCAGGACGTCGCGCCGCAGTACATGGACGTCAGCGCAGGAGGCCCAAAATGACACATTACCTGAACGTGTTTTTCTATGACATTTATCCGTACATCTGCGCCACCGTGTTTTTCCTTGGCAGCTGGTTGCGCTATGATTACGGCCAGTACACCTGGCGCGCATCGTCCAGCCAGATGCTCAGCAAGCGCGGTATGAACTGGGGCTCTAACCTGTTTCATATTGGCATTCTGGGGATCTTCTTCGGGCATTTGTTCGGCATGTTAACCCCGCACTGGATGTACGCCTGGTTTTTACCCGTCGCGGTTAAGCAGCAGCTGGCGATGATGGCGGGTGGTGTGTGCGGCGTATTGACGCTGGTTGGCGGGTCGATGCTGCTTTACCGCCGCTTGTTCAACCAGCGAGTGCGTGCCACGTCCACCACGCCGGATATTATCATCATGAGTATCCTGCTGCTTCAGTGCATCCTTGGGCTGTCGACCATTCCTTTCTCCGCCCAGTATCCTGACGGAAGCGAGATGATGAAGCTGGTCGGCTGGGCGCAGGGGATCGTGACGTTTAAGGGAGGCTCGTCAGAAATGCTGAGCGGCGTCGCACCGATCTTCCGCGTGCATCTGGTGCTGGGGATGACGATCTTCCTTATCTTCCCGTTCACCCGTCTGGTGCACGTTTGGAGTGCGCCGTTTGAGTATTTTACCCGTCGCTATCAGGTGGTGAGATCGCGCCGTTGATTTTGTCGGGTGGCGGCTTCGCCTTACCCGACCTACGTTTCAAGCCGCTGTAGGCCCGGTAAGGCGTAGCCGCCACCGGGCTATTTCCCTGCCTGTGGATGCGTATCAAACCCCGCCATCACGGCCGTCAGCTCGGCCAGGGTAAAGCCGTGCTTCGGGTCATCAACGCCCAGGCCAAACCGCGCCTGCATCAGCTTATACAGCGCCTCCGCATCCGGCAAATGGATCTGATCCTCCACATGCCCGTTCTGCCAGTGGGTAAAATTAAAGTTGGTCAGCGTCAGCTTGCCCCCGTCCGGCAGGTGGCGACACATCAGCAGGTGATGACGGAAATGGGACTGCGGCCAGTGCGCCGACCAGAAGTTTCCCATCACGTAATCATTGAAGTACTGGGTCGCCAGGTCGAAGTGGTACATTGACTGCCAGTGCTCGTGATGGCGGAATTGCAGTACCCAGTCGTTACCCTCGCTCAGCAAACGATAACTCCCGTGCGGGGTTTCCTGTTCCTCGTTGGCGATCAAACGAATCGGCGCCGTCAGCGTTTGTCCGCCAAATCCCACATCGGCGATCCAGCGCTCGCCGTTCAGCTCAACCAGCAGCAACCGGTGCGTACGCGGCGGCATCTGCGACGGATTAGCCAGCACAACCCGCCCCAGCACGCTGCGCACCGTAAAACCGACTTCGCGTAACACCCGCTCAAACAGGCCGTTTTGCTCAAAGCAATATCCCCCCCGCCGCGCGGTGACAAGTTTATCCACCAGACACCCGTCGTCCAGATGGATTTCACGCGGCAAAACAACATCGATATTTTCGAAAGGGATTGCGCAGTTATGGTGTAAATGCAGCCCCCGCAGGGTATCGATATCAACCTGTACGGGCTGCTGCCAGCCCGTGCGGGCGAAATAAGCACTCAGAAATGGGGACATGATTTGCTCCAGGATGTGATATCCCCTGTTTATAAACTATTTTCCCTTATGCATATGCGCAAAAGTGCTTTTTCGTCATACTCATCGTGTACATGAGGAGATCCTATGAACCACTTTCGCCCTGTTGGATTACGCCATGCCAGCCGTCTTCTGAATCACGGTCCAACCGTGCTCATCACCAGCCGGGATGAGACCATCGATCGTCGCAACGTCATGGCCGCCGCATGGTCTATGCCGGTGGAATTTGAGCCCCCGCGTATCGCGATTGTGGTAGACAAAAGCGCGTGGTCACGGGAGTTGATCGAACGCAGCGGGAAATTCGGCATTGTGATCCCCGGCGTGGCGGCAGCCAACTGGACCTGGGCGGTCGGCAGCGTCAGCGGGCGCGACGAGGATAAATTTAACTGCTACGGGATCCCGGTTATTTATGGCCCTGAGCTTGGCCTGCCGGTTATAGAAGAGAAATGTCTGGCGTGGATGGAGTGCCGGTTATTACCTGTAACCTCTGCGGCCGAGAAATATGACACTCTGTTTGGCGAAGTGGTTTCCGCCGCGGCGGATGAACGCGCATTTGTCGCCGGACGCTGGCAGTTTGACGGGGATAAGCTGAATACGCTGCATCATCTGGGTGCGGGTACGTTTGTCGCGAGCGGGAAAATGGTGAAGGCGCTGGAATGATTTTTTAATTATACCCATCTGAATTATATAAAATTTCTATGGCATTTTATGTTTACCACTGCGTTGTAGAACGGAGGATATTTCTTGAGTTGCTGAGTTAGCAATTCCCCGTTAAGGAAATATTAATGTCCTGGATAGATATGGCGAAATTTTATATTCCAAATAAAATGCTCAAGCAAAAAGCATCGGTAATTGGGCACATTATGTCATCGAAGCCACTCTTCTTTTTACTTTTCATCCTGTCTTCCTTAGCGGGCGCGGAAACCACCTATGCACCGGGGCTAGTGGCGCTTAAATTCAATCAATGGTATATAGCGCAGTTAGATCAGAACAAACCACCCGTACTCAATCCAGACATTATGAACGAGTACGTAGCCTCAGGGACCATTGCAGCAATTAAAGAAATGTACTCTGGCGACAGTAACGACAAAGATATGCCCGATGCGGATATGTTTATCAAAGCGCAGGACTGGGATGATGACTGGAATCAGATAACCGTCTTACATTCTGATTTTGACGCCGTTTGCACAAACGTCTATGTCGCATTTGGTAAGAAGCAAGATCATGTGATTGCAGATTGTCTCGTTGAAGAGCAAGGAAAATGGAAAGTGCGATCGGCGACGCTAATTAAGTAACAGGCATAAACTCCCTGTCGTAATAATAAAGGCACATGGTAGCCAAATGACTACCATGTGCAATTAATTAACTCTTCACACGCTTCGCAATAATCTCATCCGCCACATTCCGCGGAGCTTCCGCAAAATGATGGAACTCCATCGTATACGTCGCGCGCCCCTGGGACATCGAGCGCAGCGTGGTGGCGTAGCCAAACATCTCAGCCAGCGGGACGTCAGCGCGAATAATCTGGCTGCCGTACTGCTCTGCCATCCCCTGCACCAGGCCGCGACGGGA
Source organism: Enterobacter cloacae complex sp. ECL72 (assembly GCF_019056635.1). Lineage (NCBI taxonomy): Bacteria > Pseudomonadati > Pseudomonadota > Gammaproteobacteria > Enterobacterales > Enterobacteriaceae > Enterobacter > Enterobacter cloacae complex sp. ECL72. The sequence continues at coordinate 1,917,769 of NZ_CP077659.1, forward strand.
GGAGAGATCGCCCATAATGTTCCCGGCGTACTCTTCCGGAGTTTCCACCTCAACGTGCATGACCGGCTCAAGAATAACCGGATCCGCCCGCCGTGCGCCCTCTTTGAAGCCGAGGATCGCCGCCATGCGGAAGGCCATCTCCGAGGAGTCAACGTCATGGTAGGAACCAAACGTCAGGGTCGCTTTCACATCCACCACCGGATAGCCCGCCAGCACTCCCGTATTCATGGCTTCTCGCAAGCCTTTTTCCACCGACGGGATGTACTCCCGCGGCACCACCCCGCCTTTGGTGGCATCTTCAAACACAAAACCACTCCCGGCGGCTAACGGCTCAAGGCTCAGGACCACATGACCGTACTGCCCTTTCCCGCCGGACTGTCGGACAAATTTACCTTCAATATCCTTCACCGCTTTACGCAGAGTTTCACGGTAGGTGACCTGCGGACGACCAATGTTCGCCTCAACGCCAAACTCACGCTTCATGCGGTCAACGATGATCTCCAGATGCAGCTCGCCCATCCCGGAGATAATGGTCTGTCCGGACTCTTCGTCCGTGTGCAGGCGAAACGACGGATCCTCCGCCGCCAGGCGCTGTAGGGCGATCCCCATTTTCTCCTGATCGGCCTTGGTTTTCGGCTCAATCGCCAGCGAAATAACCGGGTCCGGGAACTCCATCCGTTCAAGGGTGATCACCGCATTCGGGTCGGTCAGCGTGTCACCGGTGGTGACGTCTTTCAGCCCGACACAGGCCGCGATATCCCCTGCGCGCAGCTCGTCCACCTCATGGCGATCGTTGGCATGCATCAGCACGATGCGCCCGATACGTTCTTTCTTACCCTTCACCGGGTTGTACACCGCGTCGCCTTTACGCAGTATGCCGGAATAGACGCGGATAAAGGTCAGCTGGCCGACGTACGGATCGCTCATCAGCTTGAAGGCCAGCGCGGAGAACGGTTCATCATCGCTTGGGTGGCGCTCGGCGTGCTGTCCGTCTTCGTCTACCCCATCAATAGCGGGCACGTCCAGTGGAGACGGCATCAATTCAATCACCGCGTCGAGCATGCGCTGCACGCCCTTGTTCTTGAAGGCGCTGCCGCACAGCATGGGCTGTATTTCGCCGGAGATAGTCCGGATCCGCAGCCCTTTGATGATTTCCGCTTCATCCAGTTCGCCCGTCTCAAGGTACTTATCCATAAGCTCATCGCTGGCTTCTGCCGCAGCCGAAACCATTTTTTCTCGCCACGCCTGGGCGGTGCTCAGCAGATCGTCAGGCACTGGCGCATAGCTAAACGCCATGCCCTGCGTCGCATCATCCCAAAGAATAGTGCGCATCCTGATGAGATCCACCACGCCGGTGAAGTGTTCTTCTGCCCCCACGGGGATCACAATCGGGACCGGATTGGCTTTCAGCCGCTCCTGCATCATCTGCACCACGCGGAAGAAATCCGCACCCGGGCGGTCCATTTTGTTGACAAATGCCAGGCGCGGGACGTGATATTTATTCGCCTGACGCCAGACGGTCTCCGACTGCGGCTGCACGCCACCGACGGAGTCATAGACCATCACCGCGCCGTCGAGCACACGCATGGAACGTTCCACCTCAATGGTGAAATCCACGTGCCCGGGGGTGTCGATAATATTGATGCGGTGCGGTTCAAAGCCTCTGTCCATACCGGGCCAGAAACAGCTTACCGCCGCCGACGTAATGGTGATCCCGCGCTCCTGCTCCTGCGCCATCCAGTCGGTGGTTGCCGCGCCATCGTGTACTTCACCCAGCTTGTGGCTCATCCCGGTGTAAAACAGGATGCGCTCAGTGGTGGTTGTTTTGCCGGCATCGATATGCGCGGAGATACCGATGTTGCGATAACGTTCGAGTGGAATGGGTCGGGGCATGTTATTTCCTTAAGTCTTCATGACTGGTTTGTGACGACCGGGATGGTCGCGTGTTCGTTCGTTTGTTATAATAGTCCTATTGTACGAGTATTATCGAACTATTTTTTAACGGTTGACCTATTGTTGATATAGCTCAATCTCACGCGAGACGCAGGAAAACGATGATCCCAAACCACCCGGAACCTGAACAAATAGTGTTGGAAAATGTGCTGTTCGCCCTCGGCAACCCGCTGCGATTAGCGATTATCCGCAGGCTGGCCGACGGCAGCGAACTGAGCTGTAACGCGCTGCGCCCGGAAGAGGTGGTGAAATCTACTATGACTCACCACTGGCGCGTGCTGCGCGACAGCGGCGTGATCTGGCAGCGCCCGCAGGGGCGCGAGAATATGATCTCACTGAGAAGAGAGGATCTGGACGCCCGCTTTCCTGGACTGCTGGCGATCCTGCTCCAGGCTAAGTAGCGGCAGCGTCCTCAAGACGATAAACCGGAATGCGCCGTATTGTTCCGGTAAGGGTGTCGAACACCTCCGTATCGGACGTGACTATTCTCATCCCGGTCTTCCTTAACCGCTGCACCTCGGCGGCTATGCGCTGGAGGCCAAACCAGAAAAGCCCGTCAAGCGCGGTGACCGCAAGCCCCTGTTCCAGCGCCAGCTGGAGGCGCTCGCGGGGGGCTTTCACCTGCTGAGCGATTTGCCGGTAAGGCACTTCCGAACCGCCGGACGCATCGATCCGCTGAATACGGGTCTTCAGGTGGTAGGTAAATTCATCCGGAATGCCGTTCAAATCCTGTTTAAGGCTGTAGACGCAGCCAAACCGCTTCCCGTTGAACAGGACATTTTTTTGACTGAGCTGAAACTCATTTCTGATGCTATCAATCAGCTGCGGTGCACGGGTAAGAAGTAACCGGAAGGGAAGCTCAAAGCTGGTCACATAATCCACGTTCAGCAGCGCGAGACGCAGCCGCTCTTCTGCCCCGGATTTCTGGTCATGACACTCGCGCATCACCTCCGCCCACTGGCGCGTCAGACGTTCCGGCTCACCGGCTTCGGTGAGGAGGTATTTTTCCAGATGATAATCGACTCTTCCGGTCATGTTGGGCATCCCGTCAATGTGGATGCGGTAATTCTATCCAGCGCGGCAGGATTTATAAAGGGCGGAGCGCACCGGCATCCGCCCTGCCGGGCTACTGCTGGATACTCGACCGGTCCGAAATATCGCTGGCAGATAAGGTTCTTGCAGAAGATGGGATCTGTTTTTTGCGTTTATACCGGTCCGGCTGGCCTTCAGGGCGGGTTTTGAACCGCCGATGCAGCCACATATATTGCTCAGGCGCCATCATCACGGCGCGCTCAATCGCTCTGTTCATTTGCGTGGCCACCGACGCTTTGTCGCCTCCCTGCAAGGTATCGCTAATATCTTCCAGAATAATCAGCTCATACCCTGTGCCATCTGCTTTTCTGCGCGGTACAAACGGGATCACGGCCGGTCTGGCACTTTTCACCAGCATGTAGCTCCCGGCAGTTGTCGCGGCGTCCGGGACGGCAAAAAACGGCACAAACACGCTATTCGTTTTGCCATAATCGTGGTCCGGGGCATACCACAGGATCTCGTTTTGCTTCAGCGCGCGGATCATGCCCTTCAGGTCATAGCGGTCAAGCATGGTTTTATTGGAACGCAGACGACCGCGCGTTTGCAGCCAGTCGAGCAACGCATTCTTGTTGGGACGATACACACCAATACCCGCGTTGAGCATGCCAAAGATGCGTGCGCCTAATTCCAGCGTGAGAAAATGCATGCCAATGAGCACCACGCCCCTTCCTTGCGCCCGCGCCTGTTCCATATGTTCGTAGCCGGTCACGCTGAAGTGTTTCCGTACGCGCCAGTCTGGCCAGAACCACGCTATACCGGTTTCGATGACGCCCATTCCAACCGATTCAAAATTACGCTCAAGTAAACGCTCGCGCTCGTCCTCTTTCATATCAGGAAAACAAAGCTCAAGATTTCGTCTGGCGATCTCCACGCGGCGTGGTAGCAGGCGCATGGCCAGACGCCCAAGCCCGTGACCTGTTTTCAACAGCAGCGGGTACGGAAGCTGAACCGTGCACCAAAGCGCGGCAATGCCTGCCCAGCTGAGCCAGTAACGAGGATGAATAAACGCGAGTGAAAACTGAGGTAATTTTGTCATGGAAAAATTATCCTTTTACTAATTTGTACTTTATCTGGTGCAGTTGCAGTGTTTACCTGCTGATTTAACGGATATTGTTCGGATGGATGAATTGTAGCGGAATCGTTATGGTTTTTATTATCGATTTTTGCGAAAGGGAATAAAAGTGGGGATCGCCGGGTGATATTGCACCACCCGGCAGGTAAATTACATCGAATAGCCGGGCTTCTTAATCAGTTCATCCAGTTTCGGGCCGATCTCGGTATCCCAGACCTGCGCCTTCCAGTCAGCTTCCTGAACCTCCTGAAGCGCCACGGAGATTGAGCGATCTTTGCTGTTCAGATGACGGGCGATCGCTTCGGCGATATCCGCCGCCAGGGCCGTTTTTTGTTCGTCAGTCAGATCGCGTGGAAAACATTTGATATCAACGTGTGGCATGGGCAGGGCTCCTTTTATAGGTGAGCGTTCCACGTTATCAGATTATATCGTTAGCTTTTAGCACCTTGTGCAGTTCCGGCAGCGCGCAGACGGCATCCGCGACGGCGGTAATATTAGGCGTGTTAGTGGCAAACCACTCATGACGTGGCCCCCAGGTACGCGCAACGGCAATATAGACGTCAAGCAGCGTCAGCTGTTTGCCAAACGCAAACGGCGAGGCGCTGAGCTGGCTGTCGAACCACAGATAGAGCGATTTTCGGTACTCAATGCAATTTTTCTTCAGCTGTTCCGGGGCATCAGGCACCCAGCGTTCCGGGTAATCTGCATACGTAAAGGTGGGATAGACGTTCGCCACAAACCAGATGAGCAGGCGCTGAAACTGCTGGCGCTCGGCCTGCCCTACGGGCGGCGCGAGGTCGGGACGTCTGTCGAGCACCATCAGGGCGATCGCCGCGGTTTCCGTCACGATCGCCCCGTTTTCCAGCTCCAGCGTCGGCACCTGGCACAGCGGGTTCAGTTTCAACAGCAATTCGCGCTGCGGGCCGGGCTGGTCAAACCCGTCCACGTTGACGAACTGATACGGGATGTCTGCCAGAGTCAGCATCACTTCACTGATTGCCGATCCCCAGCCGGGTACGCCATAGAGTTTGATCATGTTGCCCCCTCAGGGATGAAAACCCTAAGTGTAGAGCACCATTAGTAGGTTATCCCGGGCGGATTAACGTCTGAAGACGTCACCGCTTCGCCCGCTTCCCCCCAGCGCGCCAGCACCTTTTGATACTCCCCGCGCTTAATCGCACCGTCCAGCGCAGCCTGCAACGCATACACCAGCCCATTGCCTTTTTTGGTTGTGGTGGCGACATAGGCTTTCTTCGGCCCTAATCCCACGACGCGGGTTTTGCCGGTTAACGCGGCTTTATAGGCAGAAACGGACTGCGGTCCAAAGAAAACATCCGCCCTGCCGGACTGAATATAAAGATTGCCTGAGGCGTCGTCGGTCAGATAAAACGGCAACGCAGGCTCGCGCCCGGCCTTTTTATTCTCTTCGTTCCAGCCCAGCAGAATACGTTCCTGATTGGTGCCTGACCCGACAATCACCTTTTTACCGGCCAGATCTTTCGCACGGGTGATCGACTGTACGTTGCTGGTGGATTTCACCGAGAAGGCAAGGGAATCGACGCGATAGGTCGCAAAATCGAACTTCGCCTTACGTTGCTCGGTGACGGCGATATTCACCAACGCCACGTCATAGCGCCCGGAAGTGATCCCCAGCGGCCAGTCTTCCCACGCCGTTGGCACCAGCTTCAGCTTCAGCCCCAGACTGCCCGCCAGCAACCGGGCGATATCCGGGTCGCTGCCAATACGGGTGCGGTTATCACTGGCCAGCAGCGCCAGCGGCGGAGAATTCAGGGCTGAAATCGCCACCGTGAGGGTACCCGGCTCAACAAATTTATAGTTCGCCGGGATTTTCGCCACTGCCTGTTGATCAACCGTCACCGGCAGCGGCTGTTCGTTGGCCTTTAAATCAATGCTGGCGTAGCTCGCCGTCGTGAAGACCAGCCCCGCCAAGAGTCCATATTTCATCTGCGCTCCTTACAGCACTTTTGAGAGGAACTGGCGCGTTCGCGGATGCGACGGTCGGTTTAACACGTCGTCGCTGCTGCCCTGCTCCACAATTTTACCGTCGACCATAAATACCACCTGGTCCGCCACTTCCCGGGCAAAGCCGATCTCATGGGTGACCACCACCAGCGTAGTGCCGGAACGGGCGAGCTTTTTAATCACGTCCAGCACTTCGCCAACCAGTTCTGGATCCAGCGCCGAGGTGGGTTCATCAAACAGCATCACGCGCGGGCGCAGCGCCAGCGCGCGGGCAATGGCGATACGCTGCTGCTGGCCGCCGGAGAGGTGACGCGACCATGCATCGGCTTTATCGCGCAGACCTACCACATCCAGAAGGCTGTAGGCGTTTTCAACAGCCTCTTTTTTACTGAATTTTTTATGCGCGATAGGTGCTTCAATCAGGTTTTCCAGCACCGTGAGATGCGGAAAAAGATTGAAGTTCTGAAACACGTACCCAACGTTGACGCGCTGTTTGAGGATCTCTTTCTCTTTGAGCTCGTAGAGTTTGTCACCCTGACGGCGATAGCCGATGTAATCCCCGTCAATCTGAATAAAGCCTTCGTCTACGCGCTCCAGATGGTTAATGGTGCGCAGCAGCGTCGATTTTCCCGATCCAGAGGGGCCAAGGATCACCGTCACGGAGCCCGGCGGGATCTCAAGCGTGACCTTATCGAGCGCTTTATGTCGGCCAAAAAACTTACTGACGCCGGTAATGGAAATGTGTCCTTCAGGAGAGGCTTGCATGAACAGGCTCCTGTGCTGGCGAAGTGGTGACGGAGCGCGCGCGACTGGCCGCCCGGTTCTGGTTTACGGCGGAGCGGCGCTCGCTGCGGGCGAGTACACGCTCAATAACATGCTGGATGGCAGACAGTACGGTGGTGATCACCAGATACCAGACGGCCCCCACCATCAACAGCGGGATCACCTCCTGGGTGCGGTTGTAGATCATCTGGATCGTGTAGAATAGTTCCGGCATCGCCAGCACGTAAACCATCGCCGTCCCTTTGGCGAGGCTGATGATTTCGTTAAACCCGGACGGCAGGATGGTGCGCAGCGCCTGCGGGAGAATTATGCGCACCGTGCGACGCCATGCCGGCAGACCTAGCGCAGCGGCCGCCTCATACTGACCGTGGTCGACCCCAAGGAACCCCCCGCGAATGATCTCCGCAGTATAGGCGCTCTGCACCAGCGTCAGCCCCACGATGGCGGTAGAAAACTGCCCTAGAACATTGATGGTTTCAAAGCTGCCCCAGGTAATGCCGGTAAAAGGCACGCCGAGAGAGAGCGTGTCGTAGAGATAGGAGAAGTTATAGAGGATAATCAGCACCACGATCAGCGGCAGGGAACGGAACAGCCAGATGTACCCCCACGCCAGGCTGCTCAACAGCCATGATGACGAGAGCCTCGCCAGCGCCAGCATGCCGCCAATCACCACGCTCAGTACGGTGCTTATCAACGTCAGCAGCAGCGTCTGGCCGACGCCTTCGAGGATCACCGGGTCGAAGAACCAGCGGGCAAATACCGCCCATTCCCAGCGCGGATTAAAGGCCACGGACTGGATCACGACCGCCAGCACAAACAGCGCCACCACGGCGCCAGCAGCGCGCAGCGGATAACGTGCCGGGACCACTTTTATGGTTTCAACGTTGCTCATCGTCGCTCCTTATGCGGTTTTGCTGAGCGCTTCGCGGATCAGCGTCTTGGTGAAACGCAGCCGACCGTCGAACGGCGGCTGGCTATACTCTTCCGGATCACGGTTAAGATCGAACTGCGGCTGATACCCCTGACTGAGATAGAGCCGCACCGCCTCCGGCTGGCGAAACCCCGTGGTCAGGTAGATGCGGCTGTAGCCCGCCAGCACCGCCCGGCGCTCCAGCTCCTGTACTACGCGCGCGGCCAGTCCCTGCTGGCGCAGCGTTTTATTCGTCCAGATGCGTTTGATCTCTGCGGTATGTTCGTCGAAGGGCTTGTACGCACCGGTGGCGATGATCTCGCCATCGCGCTCCAGGACGATAAACAGCCCCTGCGGCGCCAGGTACCACTCTGTCAGCTCGACTTCCGCATCCTTTGAAAAGTAGTCGCCGTAACGAGCGGCGTACTCACCGAAAAGCCCCTCGATAATGGGCTGAAGATCGGCATCTTCCGGCGAAACGTCACGAAATTGTTCGCGCATAGCGCCTCCTTAATCGCCAAGACCCGCCGGGTTAACTTCGGAACTGGGGATACGCTCCACGCCTTCCCCCCAGCGGTTCAGCACTTTGTCGTAATCTCCGTTCTTGATCGCGCCGTTCAGCGCGGTTTGAACCGGCTCGACCAGGCCGCTGCCTTTTTTCAGCGTCACCGCGATATGCGCCGCCTTCGGCCAGCCGCCGTCGACGCTGCCGACCAGTTTGGTTTTACCGTTAAGCGCCGCTTTCCAGGCACCGATCACGTTCGGGCCAAAGTAGGCGTCCGCGCGTCCGGACTGAAGCGCCAGCGTTTGGGCCGCGTCGTCTTTGGTGTAGATCGGCGTAAAGGGTTTAAGCCCTTTTTTGAGGTTCTCTTCGTTCCATGCCAGAAGGATGGCCTCCTGGTTGGTGCCGGAACCCACGATGATGCGCAGCCCGGCGATATCCTCTGCCTTCACAAGCGAGTTGATCGGACTGGTGGATTTCACGTAGAAGCCAAGTGAATCCTTGCGGTAGGTGGCGAAGTCGAACTTCTCTTTGCGCGCTTTAGTGACGGTGATGTTGCTGATAGCCGCGTCGTATTTCCCGGAGGCAACCCCCAGCGGCCAATCCTCCCAGGAGGTGGGCACCACGTTCAGCTCCAGTCCGAGGCTGTCCGCTACCAGACGCGCGATGTCGACCTCACTTCCCAGCAGAGTTTTGTTGTCGTCGGAAAAGACCGTCAGTGGCGGTTGATTCAGTCCCGCCACCGCCACGGTAAATTTCCCCGGCACGGCAAAACGATAGTCTTTCGGCAGTTGCGCGATCGCATCGCTGTTTTTGGCGGTATTGATCGGCGTTTTATTGGCCTCAATGCTCACGCCGGTGCCGTTAATATTGACGTTCTCTGCCCAGACGGCAGGGGTAAAGGCCAGCGCAAGCGCCAGAATAAGCGATGATTTCTGCATAGCGTTTTTCTCTTTTATTGTTGTGTGAACTGATTTTTGGGCTCGTCTAAGCCCAGACTTTCGCGCAGCGTGGTGCCGGGATAGTCGGTGCGGAACAGGCCGCGCGCCTGTAAAACAGGCACCACCTGGTCGACAAAGCGCGGGAAAGTGTCCGGCGTGCCGCCCTGAATGATGAAGCCATCCGCCGCCTTCTCTTCGAACCAGGCCTGTAAACCATCGGCCACCTGCTCCGGTGTGCCGGAAAAACGCGGGCGCGGTGATGCGGCTTCCAGCGCGACCTGACGCAAAGTTAAGTTGCGCTCACGGGCGTTACGCTTGATTTCATCGGTGGTGCTGCGGAAGCTGTTTTTGCCCAAGTCGCCAATATCCGGGAACGGCGCGTCGAGGGGATACTGGCTGAAGTCGTGATGCTCGAAATAACGTCCGAGGTAATTCAGCGCATCATTAATGGAGACCAGTGCCGCCGTAGTTTGATACTGGTTTTCTACGTCATCGGCGTCGTTTCCAACAATCACGCTGACGCCCTGGAATATATGTAAATCCTCTGCGCGGCGGCCGTGACTTTCCAGCTGCTGTTTAACATCGCGGTAAAAAGCCTGGGCTTCTTCCCGCGTGTCATGGTGGGTAAAGATGGCGTCAGCGTGTTTTGCCGCCAGCTTTTTACCGTCGTCGGACGCGCCAGCCTGAAAGACAATCGGACGTCCCTGCGGCGTGCGGCCAATATTCAGCGGGCCGGAAACCTGGAAGAAATCACCGTGGTGATCAAGAGTATGCAGTTTCGACGCATCAAAGAACTGTCCGCTCTCTTTATTGCGGATAAAGGCATCCCCTTCCCAGGAATCCCACAGCCCCTTCACCACGTCGAGATACTCATCGGCAATGCGGTAGCGCAGCGCATGCTCCGGGTGTTTTTCGCGGGAGAAGTTCCTGGCTGACCCTTCCAGCGGTGACGTCACCACGTTCCAGCCCGCGCGTCCGTTGCTCAGGTGATCGAGGCTGGCGAACTGGCGTGCAACGGTGAAAGGCTCGCTGTAGGAGGTGGATAACGTGCCGACCAGCCCCAGGCGCGAGGTGATACTCGCCAGCGCGGACAACACCGTCAGCGGCTCAAAGCGGTTTAAAAAATGCGGAATGGATTTCTCGTTAATATAAAGACCGTCGGCCACAAATATAAAGTCGAGCTTGCCCTCTTCTGCTTTTAAAGCCGTTACTTTAACGAAATCAAAATTAATGCTGGCATCCGCGACCGCCGCCGGATGGCGCCAGGCAGACATATTTCCGGATGCACCATGCAAAATGGTCCCCAGCCGCAATTGACGATGTGCAGACATATTCACCTCAAATTAATTAAACGTGTTGCAGGGCTTTTTCCGCGAGCTGAGCAAAATAGCGGGCAGCGGGTTCGATTAATGCTTCGTCCGGGTTAAATGCCGGGTGATGTAACCCAAACGGACTGTTGCTGCCAATGCTGACAAACGCGCCGGGTATGTTTTGCAGATAGACCGCGAAATCCTCCCCGCCCATGTGCAGTTCCGCATGCCGGGTTTCATATCCCGCTTCGCGCGCGACCGAGGTGGCAAACCCGGCCCAGTGCTCATCGTTCACCAGCGCGGTGGGCCCGGCGTACCAGGTGATGTTGATTTGCGCGCTAAAGGCGCTGGCAAATCCGGCGGCGATTTCACCGACGCGCGCTTTCACGTTCTGCTGCACTTCCGTGCGGTGCGTGCGCAGCGTGCCCTCCAGCTCAACGCTTTCCGGCAGCACGTTCCAGGTATTCCCCCCGGCGATGCGCGTCACGCTCAGAACAACCGAATCCAGCGTGTTGACGTTACGGCTGGCTACGCTTTGCAGCGCGGTTACCAGCTGGCTTGCCAGCACGATGGCGTCGTTGCCTTCATGGGGACGTGCGGCATGCGCGCCTTTGCCGGTCACGTGAATAACGAAGCGATCAACGTTGGCATAGAACGGGCCGCCGCGCGTGGCAAACTCGCCGACCGGCAGTGACGGCTCGTTATGCATCCCGAAAATCGCGCGTACGTCGCGTAACGCCCCGGCCCGCACCATGCTTTTCGCTCCGCCGAAATTCTCTTCCGCTGGCTGGAACAGGATCCGCACGCGACCGTTGAGCGAGGCTTCCCGCTCTTTCAGCTTTAGCGCGGCGCCGAGGATCACGCTGGTGTGAATGTCGTGTCCGCAGGCATGCATCACCCCGGCGCGCCGGGAGCTAAACGGCACCCCGCTGCGCTCGTCGATGGGTAACGCGTCGATATCGGCGCGCAGCGCAACCAGTGCGTTGCCCGTGCCGATCTCCGCAACCAACCCGGTCTGGAGATCGTAAGGCAGCGGGGCAATCCCGGCTGCCGTCAGCCACTCGCGCAGGCGCGCCGTTGTTTCGACCTCCTGACCAGAGAGTTCAGGGTTCTGGTGCAGCTCACGGCGCCAGGCAATCAGTTGTTCGCTAAAGCTCATACGGTAACCTCCCTGTCAGGACGCGCCTCGGCCAGCAGTCGCAGGGACTGTACGCGCGTTGCGCCATCAGCGACCGGCGTGTCGATGATAAATTCGTCAATCCCCCACTGCTGATGCAACGCGTTGAGCTGTTCAAGCACCGACGCCGCCGTTCCGGCCAGCAGAGACTGCGCCCGACGCGCGATGCGCACCGGTTCACTCCCCGCCTGCCGCGCAAAGGCGTAGGCCTGTTCTTCGCTGGCGACGGTGACGCGCTGTCCGTTTGCCAGCTCCACGCCCCACACTTCAACCTTCTGCGCCAGCGCATCGGCCTCAGCCTGGGTTGGGGCAACAATGGCCTGCACGGCCACAATCACCTCCCGGACGCTGTGTTGACGCCAGGCTGTGACGACCTCGCGCAGCAGCTCAGGATCACCGTTCAGATGGGCGGCAAAGACAAAATGCCAGTCGAGGGAGGCCGCCAGCAGCGCGCTTTCTGTGCTGGCGCCCAGCAGAAACCCCCGGGCAGGCACCGGCGGCAGCGGCGTGGCGCGAACGTCCTCCTCCGCTGACTGATTTTCAGGGCGGATCCAGCGATCGAGCTGCGTCAGTTGTTCAGCAAAGCTGCCTTTTTCCTGCGGATTAAGGCCGTGCTGCAAGGCGCGGGTAGAGAGCGGCAGACCGCCGGGCGCTTTGCCAACGCCCAGATCAACCCGGCCCGGCGCAATGGCGGCCAGTACGTTAAAATTTTCGGCGACTTTATAGGGGCTGTAATGTTGCAGCATGACGCCGCCTGAGCCCACGCGAATACGTTTTGTTTGCCCGAGGATCCAGGCAATCAGCAGCTCCGGCGAGGGGCTGGCAAGCTGCGGGGTATTGTGGTGTTCGGCAATCCAGAAGCGGTGATAACCCAGCGTTTCTGCCTGTTGCGCCAGTGCTAAGGTTCGCGCCAGCGCATCGGCGGCTGTTTCGTGTTCTGCGACGGGGCTTTTATCCAGAATGCTGATTCGCCATGACATGTTGCGTTCTCGTTTGACTTAACATGTCGTCATTATTAAAGGTGGATTTCACCTCTGAGAAACAATTAATTTACATTTGGATTGCCGGAAAACGGCAATAGAGAGTCTGTCATCGGCGTGATTTGAGCGATGTAATGAGTCTTTCCGCATCCTGCCGTCGGGTAATGCGGAGAAAGCGAATGTGTGCGTACTGCGGGTTTTGTATATCCGCCTCATATCGTTTGCGGTTGCTGCGCCAGGTTTTGATCGTCCAGATGATAATAGAGTCCTTGCTAAGGAACGACCGACGAAAGCTTTCGCGGTTCCCCGTGCCGGGCCAGAGCTCCTGTTTGTGCCAGGCGCGTCTGGAGGCCCGCGTCACCGCCTGCCAGAGCGTGCGGATAAACCCACGATCTATCCACACCACCAGATCGACGTCGCGCCACTTAACGTCGCGTGTGCGGTTGTAATTCCCGTCCAGGACCCAGTCAGGCGAGGCGGCGAGCGCTTTTTCCAGGGTTGCAAGAAACTCATCATCCGGTGTTCCCTGCCAGTTCGCTCGCCAGTAAAGCCTGTCCATCTCAATGTAAGGGATAGCCAGCGCCTCCGCGATTCGCCTGCCAAACGTGCTTTTCCCACTTCCGCTGGTGCCTATGATATTGATTTTCACCGTTCCGCCTGCACATGCTGAAGAAAACGGATCGAATCATAACGTTAATAATTTGTTTACGAAACGCCAGACTACTCGTTCGGATACTGCTCGTCGGTGACCTTCTCCAGCCATGCCACCGGGCTCCCGTCGACAGCTTCTGCGATGGCGATATGGGTCATGGCCGTCTGCGCGCTTGCGCCGTGCCAGTGCTTCACGCCGGGTGGGATCCAGGCGATATCACCCTGATTCAGCGGTTCCGCCTCTTTCCCCCACTCCTGTAACCAGCCGCGCCCCTGCGTCACGATCAGCGTTTGTCCAAGAGGATGCGTATGCCAGGCGGTACGTGCGCCGGGTTCAAAGGTGACGGTCGCGCCGCCGACTTTTGCCGGTTCAGTCGCCTGGAAAGGCGCGTCAATGCGCACGCAGCCGGTAAACCAGGCCTCTGGCCCCTGAACGGAAGGTAACGAACCGCTACGGATAATTTTCATGATTAACTCCTCGTTTGCTGTTGCGTTAACAGTAGCGTAAAGCCATGGGGAGCATTAGAGTGCATAATCAGAAAGGAACCATGAATTCATTTCATAAATCGAGTAAACCACCATGTTAAAAGACAACTTCAACGATCTGCTTTCCTTTATGGTCGTCGCCCGGGAGCGCAGCTTTACCCGCGCCGCGGCGCAGCTTGGGGTATCTCAGTCGGCGCTCAGCCACGCAATGCGCAATCTGGAAACGAGGCTGGAAGTCCGTCTGTTAACCCGCACCACCCGTAGCGTGGCCCCTACCGAGGCCGGCGAGCAACTCTTCATGCGCTTAAGCCCCCATCTGCTGGAGATCGAGCAGGAACTCACCGCGCTGCGTGATACCCGCGACAGACCTGCCGGGAATATTCGCCTTACCGCCGGGGAGCACGCCATGTCTGCGGTGCTGTGGCCTGTGCTTAAACCCTTTATGGCGCAGTATCCTGATATCAACGTTGAAGTCACGGTGGACAATGGGCTGACTGATATTGTCGATGGCCGCTTTGACGCGGGGGTGCGTCTGGGTGAGCAGGTGGCGAAAGATATGATTGCCGTTCGTATTGCGCCGGACATGCGCATGGCGGTCGTCGGGTCGGCAGAGTATTTGCAACGTTTCGGCGTACCGGAAACGCCGGAGCAGCTTGATCAGCACCGCTGCATTAATATGCGCCTGCCCACACGCGGCGGATTATATGCCTGGGAATTTGAACGGGACGGACGTGAGCTGCGCGTGCGGGTTGACGGCCAGCTGATCCTCAACAGCCTGCCGCAACGCATCGATGCCGCCGAAAACGGTCTGGGGCTGGCGTACGTCCCGGAAGATGCGGTTCAGGACGCCCTTGCTGAGAGCCGGTTAGTGCGTGTGCTTGAAGCCTGGTGCCCGGCTTTTACGGGATACCATCTGTACTATCCGAGCCGCCGCCAGCACACTACCGCGTTTGCATTACTTATTGCAGCCCTGCGGCATTCATAAGCTCTACCTATAAGTAACTATTAAGTAAACCTGATGATTAAATCAGCATTCGCAGACCTTTTTGCCTAAAAAAACGTCACGATTCAGCGCGTTGTGATCGCCGTCTGCTCTGACCACACGATTTCCTTCGACGAGCATCCCTTTCGACACGGTTATATTTTGCGTCGCTTAACAATTGCGGGTAGGATGCCTCGCCATGTTTTGCCTTATCCATACACAGAATGACTGGAAAGGCGGCATGTGTCTGCGCAGAAGCAATCGTTTGTTTCGGCATCTGCCAGGCAGGACTATCACGTTAATGGTTCAGACAGGCAAACAGGTAACTCAATGAATACAAGCAATAAAAGCGCAGCCGATCATCATGCTGCGAAACGTCGCTGGTTGAACTCTCATGAAGAGGGCTATCACAAGGCGATGGGCAACCGTCAGGTGCAGATGATCGCCATCGGCGGCGCTATCGGTACAGGTCTGTTTTTAGGTGCAGGCGCACGTCTGCAAATGGCTGGCCCCGCTCTCGCCCTGGTCTATCTGGTGTGCGGGATCTTCTCTTTCTTCATCCTTCGCGCCCTCGGCGAACTGGTACTTCACCGCCCTTCCAGCGGCAGCTTTGTCTCTTACGCCCGCGAGTTTCTTGGTGAAAAAGCCGCGTATGTCGCGGGCTGGATGTACTTCGTTAACTGGGCGATGACCGGTATCGTCGATATCACCGCCGTTGCGCTGTACATGCACTACTGGGGCGCGTTTGGCGATGTGCCGCAGTGGGTGTTCGCCCTTGGGGCGCTGGCAATTGTCGGGACCATGAACATGATCGGCGTGAAATGGTTCGCCGAGATGGAGTTCTGGTTCGCACTGGTGAAGGTGCTGGCCATTGTGATCTTCCTGGTGGTCGGGACCGTATTCCTCGGTACCGGTAAACCACTGGACGGTAACGCAACCGGCTTCCACCTGATTACCGATAACGGTGGTTTCTTCCCGCACGGCCTGCTGCCAGCGCTGGTTCTGGTGCAGGGGGTGGTGTTCGCCTTTGCTTCCATCGAACTGGTCGGTACGGCGGCAGGCGAATGTAAAGATCCGCAGACGATGGTGCCAAAAGCCATCAACAGCGTGATCTGGCGTATCGGTCTGTTCTATGTGGGTTCCGTGGTGCTGCTGGTGCTGCTGCTGCCGTGGAATGCATACCAGGCGGGGCAAAGCCCGTTTGTGACCTTCTTCTCTAAGCTGGGCGTGCCGTACGTGGGCAGCATCATGAACATCGTGGTACTGACCGCCGCGCTCTCCAGCCTGAACTCCGGGCTCTATTCGACGGGCCGTATCCTGCGCTCCATGTCGATGGGGGGGTCTGCGCCGAAGTTTATGTCGAAGATGAGCAAGCAGCAGGTGCCTTACGCGGGTATTCTGGCCACGCTGGTGGTTTACGTCTTTGGCGTGTTCCTGAACTATCTGGTGCCGTCTCAGGTGTTTGAGATCGTGCTGAACGTCGCTGCGCTGGGCATTATTGCCTCCTGGGCCTTTATCGTGGTGTGTCAGATGCGTCTGCGCAAAGCGATCAAAGAAGGAAAAGCGGCTGATGTCAGCTTCAGGCTGCCGGGCGCGCCGGTGACCTCCTGGCTTACCCTGCTGTTCCTGTTCAGCGTGCTGGTGCTGATGGCGTTTGACTACCCGAACGGTACTTACACCATCGCGACGATCCCACTGCTGGCGGTTCTGCTGATTGCTGGCTGGTTCGGCGTGCGTAAGCGCGTTCACGAGATCCACAGCACCGCGCCGCTTCATCACGACGATGAAAAGCACGACGCACCGCTGGTAGAAGAAACCTCGCGTTAATAAAAAAGCCGGGTGGCGGCTTCGCCTTACCCGGCCTACATCTCATGGTTTTGTAGGCCCGGTAAGCGCAGCGCCACCGGGCAATTCCACCATCACAGCGCGATACGAATCACATCGTCAGGCTGGGTCGCTTCCTGCTGACGGGTTGATTTCTGTTTCACCGTTACGTACAGCGTTTTACCGTCCGCAGACAGCGCCAGGCTGTTCGGGTAAACCGGGGTATCGTAGGTCCTGGTCACTTTGTAGGTTTTGGCGTCAATCACGCTCACCTTGCCCGCCTCGCGGTGCGTCACATAGGCTTCGTTACGCGCCGGGTTAAACAGTACGGCCAGCGATGCTGGCGCGGCGATTTTCTGCATCACGCTGCCATCTTTCAGATTCACCACCAGCACTTCTGGCTGTTTTGAATCCGTCACAAACGCACGCTGGCCGGCAGTGTCCAGGCTCAGGTTCAGGTAGAAGTGCTCTTTTCCGTCATCCTGCACTTTTTTACGACTGAGGATTTTGTTGGTTGCCGTATCAATGGTCACCAGCTCGCCGTCCGCATTGGTGGTATACAGGCGTTTTGCCTTCGCATCCAGGGCCAGACCGGTGCTGAACGTGCCGGTGTTGGTGATGGTGTCCTTCAGCTTCAGCGTTGCGCCATCAACAACCCAGATCACGCTCTCCTTGCCGATACCGGTAATGTACACCGTATTGGTCGTGTCATCGGCCACCAGCTGGCGCGGCTGAAGCGGCTTCACCGTGTCGCTACGCTTGCGATCGTCCAGCACCAGGCGCCCTTTCACCTCGCTCGTTTTGGCGTCAATCGCCGTCACGGTGCTGTTGACGGTGTTACCGAACCACAGCGTCTGGGTGGCGTTATCGATCGTGGCGCCAAACGGCTTGAGATCGTTATGAATCGCCTGCGTCACTTCCAGCGTGACCGGATCCAGACGATAGACCACGCCGCCCTTATCGGTTTTGCGGCTTTGTGACGTCGCAACCCACAGCGCGTTTTCCTGCTGGCTGACGGCCATTTCATACGCGCCCTTGCCGACCGCTTTGCGCAGCATCTCTTCAGCGGCATGAACCTGGAACGTACCGGCAAACAGTAAAGAGCCCAACAGCAGAGACCCACGCAGGCGCGGCGAGCACAGATGACGTAAAGACATAACAATTCCTTTTTAAATGAGGAGATTTACCACTGACATCACTTCCGGTGGGCAAAGTCATCGCTTTGCCGTTATTTTAATGAGAATAGTAATCATTAATCAGTTGAATGTGGAGTATTTCTTTCCTTCAAAACCTTACATTCACGAAATGTGCGGTTATAGTTTTCATAACATTTACAAAGGATTTAACATATATACACAGGTTCCAGTTGATTTGGTTCGATTTTTCTTAACCGGTTTACTCCATGAAAATTATTACTGCCCGTAAGGCATCACTACCACTGCTCTTCGTTCCCGTCATTTTTAGCCCGCTGAGTGCGATGGCCGCGGATGAACAGACCCTGATCGTCAGCGCCACGCCGCAAACCGTCTCCGAACTGGACACCCCGGCCGCAGTCAGCGTGGTGAGCGGCGAGGATATGCGACATGCCACACCGCGCATCAACCTTTCTGAATCCCTTGGGAGCGTACCAGGCCTGCAAATCCAGAACCGCCAGAACTATGCTCAGGATCTGCAACTTTCCGTTCGCGGATTCGGCGCGCGTTCGACCTTCGGCGTACGCGGGATCCGCATGTACGTGGACGGCATTCCGGCAACCATGCCCGACGGCCAGGGGCAGACGTCTAACATTGACCTCAACAGCATTGAGAGCGTCGACGTGCTGCGCGGCCCCTTCTCTGCCCTGTACGGCAATGCCTCCGGCGGCGTGATCAACATCAACACCCAGACCGGACAACAGCCAGCCACAATTGAAGCCAGCAGCTATTACGGCAGCTACGGCACCTGGCGTTACGGCATGAAGGCCACCGGTGCGGTGGGCGACGGGACTCAGGCGGGGGATGTGGACTATGCGGTATCCACCACCCGTTTCACCACCCATGGCTATCGCGACCACAGCGGCGCACGGAAAAACCTCGCCAATGCGAAACTGGGCGTGCGCATTGATGATGTCAGCAAGCTAACGCTGATTTTTAACAGCGTGGACATGAAAGCCAACGATCCGGGCGGACTGAGTTATCAGGAGTGGCAGAACAACCCGCGCCAGTCACCCCGTGGCGATCAGTACAATACGCGTAAAACCATTAAGCAGACCCAGGCCGGGATCCGCTACGACCGTCAGTTGAGCGAACAGGACGACCTCAGCGTGATGATGTATGCCGGTGAGCGTGAAATGACCCAGTACCAGTCCATTCCGGCGTCCACTCAGCGTGACAATCCTGCGCATTCGGGCGGCGTAATTGATATGCAGCGCCATTATCAGGGTATTGATACCCGCTGGACCCACCGCGGCGAGCTGCTGGTGCCGGTAACGTTTA
This sequence comes from Enterobacter cloacae complex sp. ECL72, assembly GCF_019056635.1. Taxonomy (NCBI): domain Bacteria; kingdom Pseudomonadati; phylum Pseudomonadota; class Gammaproteobacteria; order Enterobacterales; family Enterobacteriaceae; genus Enterobacter; species Enterobacter cloacae complex sp. ECL72. Next base: position 1,936,889 of record NZ_CP077659.1, read on the forward strand.
CCACCGGCCTTAACTACGAAAATATGAGTGAAAATCGCCGCGGGTATGAAAACTTCGTGATGAACAATGGCGTGCCGGATTTTGGCGTGAAGGGTAACAAACGCCGTGACGAACGTAACCTGATGTGGAACCTTGATCCCTACCTGCAAACCCAGTGGCAGCTCACGCAAAAGCTGTCCGTTGAGGCGGGCGTGCGTTACAGCTCCGTCTGGTTTGACTCCAACGATCATTACATTACCCCGCAAAACGGCGATGACAGCGGTGACGCCAGCTACCATAAATGGCTCCCGGCTGGTGCGGTGAAATACGCCGTGACCGACGCCTGGAACCTGTATGCCGCGGCGGGACGTGGATTTGAGACCCCGACCATCAACGAACTCTCCTACCGTTCTGATGGCAAAGGCGGCCTCAATATTAATCTGCAACCGTCAACCAACAACACCTATGAGATTGGCAGCAAAACCCGCATCGGCAATGGCATCCTGACGGCGGCGCTGTTCCGCACGGATACCGACAATGAGATCGTGGTAGATAAAGACAATGAACGCCGTACCAGCTATAAAAATGCCGGTAAAACGCGCCGTCAGGGTATGGAAATTGCGCTCGATCAGCAGTTTGCCGAGAACTGGAAGCTGAAAATGGCGTGGACCTACCTTGACGCGACCTACCGTACCAACGTCTGTGATAAATCAGATTGTAGCGGCAACCGAATGCCGGGTATTGCCCGTAACATGGGGTATGCGTCGTTTGGCTGGGAGCCTGAGGAAGGCTGGTACGCGGGGGCAGATGCCCGCTACATGAGCGACGTGATGACAAACGACACCAATACCGCCAAAGCGCCCTCTTATACCGTGGTCGGTCTGAATACCGGGTATAAACTCAATTACGGCAAATGGGGAATGGACATCTTTGGTCGCGTCGATAACCTGTTTGATAAAGAGTACGTCGGTTCAGAGATTGTTAACGCTGGCTACAATCGCTATTACGAACCCGCCCCTGGCCGTAACTATGGCGTGGGCCTGTCGGTCTCTTATCGCTTTGAGTAAAACATTTTCCGGCAGCGCACGTTGCCGGTAAAAAATAACATCATTCCCGGTAGCCTTAAGCGCCGGGAATATACTCAGGGAAGTTTAAAACGAATAAAAAAATAAGTGCGCCAGTGCGATCCTTAACTGTAGTATTGCCGTTGCAGGAGGATATTAGCTTCATCAATGGCTCGGTCGATCGCTTCCCGACTGGCCGTCACGTCCCTTTGCTCAAGCGCAGAAAGCAGATCGGCATAATGGTAAGTCGTTGCAGGGATATCTTTCATCTCTTCGTGCAGGTAGTTGATACACGGACCAATCCGTACCCAGAGCTGCTCAATCAGCGAGTTCAGGGTCGGCATTTCGGCATACTGATAAAGCGTAAACCGGAACACGCGGTTGGCATGGATCGCCTTCTGCACGTCGCCCTGATGCATGGCGGTGCTGAAGTTATCTGACAGCGCGCGTAATGCATCCAGTTTGGTCTCGGTCATATTCTGACACGCCGCCGCAACGGCCATCGGCTCAAGCTGTTTTCGAATGGCGTTAATTTCGTTATAACGCTCCAGCGTAACCTCTGGCACCAAAAACGCCTGAGCAGGCGTGGCCTGTAATGCGCCTGCCGACACCAGGCGCAGCAGGGCTTCGCGCACCGGTGTGATGCTGGTGCCTAATTTATCCGCAATCTCTTTCGTGATGAGTCGAGCCCCAGGTTTTAATGAGCCCGTAATTAACGCTCCCTTTAAACTGTTCTCAACTTGCATCGTCAGACTGATTCTTTGTGCTTTTTCCAGATTTTCCAAATCAAGCATGTTTAATTCCCGTAGCCAAAACAAAATGCCATTTTCAGCGACTGTTTAAAAAAACATCGCCGGTTTGATATATCCTGTATCGTCATGCCTGGTATGAAGGGCGCGCGTTAAAATAAAAATTGTTCAATTAATATTACGTTTACCACTTCTGGCTCAGCTGGGCCGATGGCGCGCAATGCTTATGGATTAATTAAAGACAATATATCGTATCTTCACAAATAATTATGGCGGACTTTGCCCGCCATAACCGATGCTCTGTTTAGTCCGCCGCCACGCGGATCACGACCTTGCCGAAGTTTTTCCCTTCCAGCAGCCCAATCAGCGCCTCCGGCGCCGCGTCCAGCCCTTCGGTGACCTGCTCGCGATAGTGAATTTTGCCTTCCTTCACCCAGCGTCCCATTTCCTGCTGGAACTCGTCGATACGATGACCATAGTCCTGAGCGATGATAAAGCCCTGCATGCGGATGCGTTTTTTGAGGATGGTCCCCATCAGCAGCGGCAAGCGATCCGGACCATCCGGCAGGTTGGTCGCGTTGTAGCCGCTGACCAGTCCGCAAACAGGTACGCGCGCGGAGGTATTCAGGAGCGGCAGTACGGCGTCAAAGACTTTACCGCCGACGTTTTCATAATACACGTCAATGCCCTGCGGGCAGGCTTTCGCCAGCTGTTCGGAAAAATTATCCGCATGGTGATCCAGACAGGCGTCGAAACCGAGCACGTCGACCGCATGACGGCATTTCTCCTCCCCGCCAGCCACGCCGATAACCCGGCACCCCTTGATTTTACCGATCTGCCCCACCGTTGCGCCGACCGGCCCCGTGGCTGCCGCCACGACAAGCGTTTCTCCCGCCTGAGGCTGGCCGATATCAAGCAGCCCCATATACGCGGTGAAGCCCGGCATTCCCAGCACGCCGAGTGCCCATGAAGGGTGCGACGGGTTTTCGCCCAGCCTGACCAGCCCTTTCCCGTCGGAAAGTTCATACTCCTGCCAGCCGCTGTAGCCCAGAACCCACTCGCCCTCTTTATAATCCGGATGGCGGGAGGTCTCGACGCGGCTTACCGTGCCGCCCACCATCACCGCGCCAATCTCGACAGGAGGTGAATAGGATGGGGCATCGCTCATACGGCCCCGCATGTACGGATCAAGCGAGAGCCATACGGTGCGTAATAACACCTGCCCCTCTGCGGGCGTGGGGATCGGCTGCTCTTCCAGGCGGAAATTTTCGGCAACCGGTGCGCCGTGTGGACGGGAAGCCAGTACCCAGCGTCGGTTTTGCGTAGTTGATTGACTCATTCATCGCTCCTTACAGCTGAAAATGTCATTCAAGTCTGGCACGTTATCCTGCGGATCGCCTTTGCATTATGAGCCGGACTGATTAAGCCGCACGACCAGATAAAGGCACGATTCATCCGTTTCGTTAATAAACCGGCAGTCGTTCGGCGGCCCGAGTTCCAGACAATCTCCGGCCTTCATTTCATGGCGGGTGTCCCCCTCCAGAAAGACCAGTTCACCTGCCTGCAACCAAATCAGCTGTCGCGCCAGCGCATAAGAGGAGGCGGGCATCGGCACATCGCTGCCCGCGGGCAGTTCCACCTGGACGAGGTCAATAGGCATATCGCTGCGCGGCGACACATGACGACGTAAATAGTGGGTTTGCGGATCGCGCCAGACGGGCTGGTTCGCCAGACGTAACAGTTTGCCCTCCTGCATTTCCGCGCGCGCAATGAGCGTAGACATGCTAATACCGAAGGCACCGGATAACCGGGCAAGCAGCGTCGCCGTTGGGCTACTGTCCCCCCGTTCAATCTTATGGATCATGGCGCGTGAAATACCTGCCCGTTCGGCCAGTTCGCTTAATGACCAGCCCCGCGACTCGCGTTCAAGGCGTATGCGGGCGCTAATGCGTTGATTCATATTGTCTGTCATTGTGTTCATGACGTCATACTATAGTGTACGGATGGTTTTTCGGGGCAGTTTGGTGACAAAAAAATAGGGATTTTGTCGTAGCGATGCAACACAAGAACTGTGTAATATTGTGAGTGAATCGTACTACTATAGTAAACAACACAGCCAGAGGTTAACCATGATCGTTCGTCATGCCTGCAAAGAAGATTGTGCCGCTATCGGTGAAATTTATAACCATGCGGTGCTGCACACCGCCGCTATCTGGAACGATACAACTGTCGACACCGATAACCGTATTGCATGGTTTGAGGCGCGCACGCTGTTGGGTTATCCGGTGCTGGTCAGTGAAGAAGAAGGTGTTGTGACGGGATACGCCTCATTTGGCGACTGGCGAGCGTTCGACGGTTTTCGCCATACGGTGGAGCACTCGGTTTACGTTCATCCCGATCATCAGGGCAAAGGCATCGGTCGGCTGCTGATGACGGAATTAATCAAGGAAGCCCGCCAGATTGGTAAACATGTGATGGTTGCCGGTATTGAGGCGCAGAATCAGGCGTCGATTCATCTGCACAAAACCCTGGGCTTTATTACCACCGGAAATATGCCGCAGGTGGGAACCAAATTCGGTCGCTGGCTGGATTTAACCTTTATGCAACTCCAGCTCGATGAGCGCAGCGATCCGGATGCTCTGCCATGAATCAATCGTTGACGTTAGCGTTTCTGGTGGCCGCCGGGATTGGGCTGGTGGTGCAAAACACCCTGATGGTGCGCATTACGCAATCCTCTTCCACTATTCTTATCGCCATGCTGCTGAACTCGCTGGTGGGGATTGTGCTGTTTGTCAGCATTTTGCTGGTGAAAAATGGCCTGGCGGGGTTTAGCGAACTGGCGTCAACGGTGCGCTGGTGGACGTTGATCCCCGGCCTGCTGGGGTCATTTTTTGTCTTTGCCAGTATTAGCGGGTATCAGAATGTGGGCGCGGCAACGACCATTGCCGTGCTGGTAGCAAGCCAGCTGATTGGCGGCCTGGTGATGGACATCCTCAAGAGCAACGGTGTCCCCCTGAGGGCGCTGGTTGGCCCGGTCTGCGGCGCAGTGATGCTGGTGGTCGGCGCCTGGCTGGTGGCACGGCGCCAGTTTTAACCCTTACAGGATAGTCCCACCCTGCGTGAGGTGGGCATGGCGCGCCTCCGCCTCTTCTTTATGCTGCTTACCATGATGCGCAATCGCGGTACGCAGGCGCTGCTGCTGGGTATAGCGATCTTCACGGCTGAGCTCTGCATCGTCGCTTAATTCGATCAGCAGTTCGTTCATGTGGGTAATTATGCTCTCTTCGATGGCGGCATCGACGCGGGCGATAACATCGTTTAAATGTGACATTGTCACTCCTTTCCAAATGCCCGGTGGCGCTACGCTTACCGGGCCTACGGGTGGTAACTGTAGGCCGGGTAAGGCATAGCCGCCACCCGGCAAGAATACGATCAGTTCAGCTTCGCTTTCGAGAAGTCACTGCCCATCAGACTCACGCTGTACCCGGTCACGTTGCTGCGGGTCGCGTAGAACGTTTTGCCGTTAGCTAACGCAATCCACGGTGCCTGCTGGTAGAAAATCTCCTGTGCCCGGCCATACAGCTTCGCACGTTCGTCCGGGTTGCTGGTCAGTTTGGCCTTTTGCACCAGCTCATCATACCCCTTATCACACCAGCGCGCGGCGTTAGATCCGGTTTTGATGCTGTTACAACCCAGCAGCACATCGGCGAAGTTGTCCGGATCGCCGTTATCAGACATCCAGCCGAACAGCGCGGAATCATGCTCGCCTTTACGCATGCCGGAGAGATATTCCCCCCACTCGTATGAGACGATTTTCGCCTTCACGCCCACTTTCGCCCAGTCAGCCTGGATCATCTCCGCAATGCGTCGCGAGTTCGGGTTGTACGGACGCTGAACCGGCATGGACCAGAGGGTCACTTCCGCGCCCTTACCCAGACCCGCCTGCTTCAGCAGCGCTTTCGCTTTTTCCGGATCGTAGCCGTAATCCTTCAGGTCTTTGTTAAAGCCGAGCATGTTCGGCGGGATCGGCGATTTAGCGACCGTACCAGACCCCATAAAGACCGCGTTAACAATGGCCTTTTTGTCCGTTGCGTAATTCAGAGCCTGGCGCACCAGCACGTTATCAAACGGTTTTTTCTCCGTGTTGAACGCCAGGTACCCCACGTTCAGCGCATCCACCGAGTGCAGGGTCAGGTCTTTGTTTTTCTTGATCGCTTCAAACTGCACCGGCGACGGCGCAGGAATGATCTGACACTCGTTCGTTTGCAGCTTCGCCAGACGCGTCTCAACGTTTGGCGTGATGGAGAAGATCAGGTGTTTGGTCGGCACCTCACCCTCCCAGTAGTTCGGATTGGCGACGTAGCGGATCAGCGAATCCACCTTGTACTGCTGAAGCACATACGGGCCGGTGCCGATTGGCCAGGTGTCCACATATTCAGGTGTCCCCTTTTTCAGCATCGCGTCCGCGTACTCGGCAGAGAGGATCGAGGCGAAGTCCATTCCCCAGTCGGCGAGGAACGCCGCGTTGGGTTCACTCAGCGTGAACTGAACGTGATAATCGTCGATCTTTTTCACATCCTGAATGAGCTTGTCGAGGCCCACGTCATTAAAGTATTCGTAATTACCCTTGGAAACATTGTGATAGGGATGCTTAGGGTCTTTCTGACGCATAACGGAGAAAATAACGTCATCAGCGTTAAAATCACGGGTCGGTTTGAAGTATTTATTGCTGTTGAACTTTACCCCTTTACGCAGGGTAAACGTGTATGTTTTGCCGTCTGGCGAAATGGTCCACGACTCGGCCAGAGAAGGCACCGGCGTGTTTTTTACCGGGTCGAAGTTAATCAGACGGTTATACAGCGTTTGCGAGCTGGCGACAAATGAGGGCCCAGAGCTGGCGATCTGCGGGTTAAACGACTCCGGCGACGCCTCGGAGCAGTAGATAATGGTGTCTTTGTTTTCCGCCCATGCGGCGCTTGCCGGTAGCAGCGCGCTCAGCGCGAGGGCCAGCACGGTTTTCCCTGTAGACATGGTTATTACCCTTTCGGTTTTATTATAGTGAACAGTAATAACAGCACAGACGTTTTGGCCTGACAAATAACGAATCACTATCAGGTTATTCTAAAGCCGTACATTTCGCTGGTTTTAGCATCAGCCCGCAGAAACCGATTTGCCTTAAGGTCCATTATTCGTCAAGCACAACCGTCACGATCAATGCCGCAAGAAATCGTCCCTTTTGCCGTCTCCTCAGCCGTTTGCTTGCTTACCTGATTCGCTAAAGTAATGGCGTGAAAAAGTCTACAGGACCAAATCGTGGCAAAAACACTTTTACGCAGCGGTAATCTGGATGATTTTCAGGCCGTTGGCGGCGGCGGACAGGCCGTTTTTGAATCAGCGCTGCAAATCCGCGAAGCGCTTCGGTTGCGCAAACAGCAGGCTATCGTTGATTGCCTGGCCATCCCCCAAGTCAACGACGGCGGCGATCGCGTTGACTGGTACTCCCCGGTTGAGGGAACCGTCTCCAGCTGGAAGGCGGCGGATGAAGATGATCGTTATCGCGCCCTGCGCTATCTGGAAAACACGCTCGCCAGCGTGGAGTCGCTGAGTAAAAAATGCCTTCAGTCACCGAAAACGGCGCAGCAACTGTTTGGCTCTCTGCTCTCAAAAGCCTTTCAGTATCCCGGTGAAAACTTTGTTTTCCTGGTGGATGGCAAGCCGGTGATCTGCTTCTGGGGTTTCGTCAACCTTAACGAAAACGCGCGCGATGACGTGCTGGACTGCCTGCGCGAATCGTTGGTCACTGAACCTGAGCCAGTGGTGATTAACGAGCCTGAACCTGAACCGGAGCCAGAACCGGCCCCGGTGGTGACCTTTGAGCAGGCCGACGCGCCGCTTATCACGCCTGTGACTACAGTCCGTATCACCGACGATGAACTGTATACGCCAGAGCCGGTGCGCATGAACGCCGCGCCGCCAGAGCCCGCACCGGCGGCCATACAGAAAAAACGTCGCTCCCCCCTGTGGTTGCTGCCGGTTGCCGCCGTCATTATTGCAGCCATCGCCACCCCGCTGCTCTGGCCAAAACAGGCCCCAATCGCAGCGCCTGTTGCCACACCAGCGCCAGTACCCGTCGCCATTGCTCCGGCCCCCATAAAGTCGGTTGAGCCGCTTGAACTGAAACTCCCGCTGCACCAAGCCGAAGTGGTAGAGCCGAAGGTGAAAACGCCTGCCCCGGCAGCCGAACCGGTGGTCATTACCGCGATACCGAAAGATGCGATGGTGATGGAGGCAAACCAGGTCAAAGCGGGGTTAACGCGCTTCCTGAACGGCACCTGGCGCGCGTTTCTCGATGTGCAGGATCCGCTCACCGGCAAACCGCCGTCGCTGCGCTACCAGATCCAGAACAATAAAGGTTTCGCCCGGGTCGTGCATGGCGACAACATTGTCTGCCGGGTAGACGTCTTTTCCGGATTACACAGCAACGGCGAGCTGTTGATCAAAACGCGCGGAAACGCGCGTTGCACCGACGGTTCACGCTATCCGATGCCGGAAGTGACCTGTAAGGCAGGTGCCAGCGATGTGGCGGAATGCACCGCACGTTACGATGCCAACACCGTCGTTCCTCTGACGTTCAAGAAAGCAGGTGTCTGATCCTATGCTGGTTAATCTTTGCGACTATAAACAGAGCGTGACGCTGATTGCTAACAGCGGCGTGCAGTTTCTCGATTTTGGCCTGACTCCGCAGGACACCGCCAGCAACGGGCGTTTCGTGCGTAAAACGGCAAATGGCCCGCTGCTGCGTCTGGATTTTGACCTGGTTAACGGCCGGTACACGCTCCCTGCCACCGATGGCGGGCAGCCGGAAGTGGTCAAGCCTGAAAGCACCATTCCACTGCATGACTCCCTGACCGTGCTGGACGGCGTCTGGCTGCCGATCCCTTTCCTGCGCTTTAACCCGCCGCGGACGTTTGTTGAAGGCCCGGATAACTGGGCGCGCGTCCAGGTACGAAAGCTTTCCACGCCCGACGCAGCTGGCAATACGCACCGGGTCACCGTCGCGCTCGACAGCCAGATTGCAGAGCATGCGACGTCTGCCCTGTCGCCGGTTGAAAACGATATCCTGAACGGCACACGTTTCGCGCTCGCCTGGCGCGACAGTGAGGTTGAAAGTTTCCTCGACCAGACCTGGATTGACGGCTGGCTCCGTGAAGCCTTCACGCAGTTTGCCGACGGGGTTGAAAAACGCTCCGAGCGCGAGCTGCATCAGGCCATGCGCAGCTTTGAATATCAGGCGCACTGGCTCAACCTGCTCTCCATGCTCGGTGAACAACTCACCGTGCCGGAAGTGAAGTTTGTCACCCATACCCTGAGCACCCCTGCTATTCCTGTCGATTTGATCCTTGACGTAGGCAACACCCACACCTGCGGCGTGATTATTGAAGATCATGGTGATGCCAACGACGGCCTGCGTCAGACGGCTGAACTTCAGGTACGATCGCTGAGTGAGCCGCAGTTCCTGAATGAGCCGCTGTTTACCAGCCGTCTTGAGTTTTCCGAAGCGCGTTTTGGCAAGCAACACTTCTCGGTGGAAAGCGGCCGGGAGGATGCATTCGTCTGGCCGTCGATTGTCCGCGTGGGTGATGAAGCGCGTAAGCTGGCAATGCAGCGTCTGGGCACCGAAGGCAACAGCGGCATTTCCAGCCCGCGTCGCTATCTGTGGGACGAGACGCCGGTGGTGCAGGACTGGCGCTTTAGCCAGATGAACAGCAAAACCCAGCGCGAACCGCTGGCAACTGCGTTTCCGCTGATGAACCTGATGAACGACGACGGGGAACCGCTCTTTACGCTGCCGCAGGATGAGCGCCTGCCGGTGTTCTCTCCGCAGTACAGCCGCAGCACCCTGATGACGCACATGCTCTGCGAGCTGCTGGCTCAGGCGCTTGGCCAGATTAACAGCGTGGCCACCCGCCTGCGGCTCGGCTTCCCGGCCTCTCCCCGCCAGTTGCGAACGCTGATCCTCACCCTGCCGTCGGCGATGCCGAAACAGGAGCGCGAGATTTTCCGTCGCCGCATGTTCGAAGCCATCGCCATCGTCTGGAAAGCGATGGGCTGGCACCCGCAGGATGAAGATTTTGCCAGCCGCAAGCAGCAGGAAAAAAGCGTGGTGCCGGTCCCTGAGATCCAGATGGAGTGGGACGAGGCCAGCTGCGGCCAGCTGGTGTGGCTGTATAACGAAGCCATTTCCCATTTTGGTGGCCAGACCGAGGCCTTTTTCGCCTCCCTCGCCCGTCCGGATCGCGCGCCTGAGCCTGGCGTCCAGCCGGGGCGTGCGCTGCGCGTGGCCTCGATTGATATCGGCGGCGGCACGACGGATATGGCCATCACGCACTATCAGTTAGATGATGGTTCCGGGAATAACGTCAAAATCACCCCGCAGCTGCTGTTCCGCGAAGGGTTTAAGGTAGCCGGTGACGACACGCTGCTGGACGTGATCCAGCGCTACGTTCTGCCCGCCCTGCAAACCCAGCTTCAGAAATCCGGCATAGCCGATGCCTCCCAGCTGATGGCATCCCTGTTCGGTGACTCCGGGCGGATCGATACCCAGGCGGTCCTGCGCCAGCAGACGGCGCTTCAGCTCTTTATGCCGATCGGTCACGCGATCCTGGCGGCGTGGGAATCGAGCGATGTTGACGATCCGCTGGCCGGGCTGCATGCCACCTTTGGCGATCTGCTTGCGCAAAAACCGACGCGCAACGTGATGAATTATCTCCAGCAGGCGATCGACCATGCGTTGCCTGCCGGCTCAGAACACTTTGATCTGTTCAGCGTACCGCTGCACGTCAGCTTCCGGGAGATGCGGGACGCCATGCTGGCGGGTCAGTTCACGCTTGCCGCCCCGCTTCATGCGGTATGTGAGGCGATCTCTCATTACAGCTGCGATATCCTGCTGATCACGGGACGGCCGGGCTGTCTGCCGGGCGTTCAGGCCTTGATTCGCCACCTGCAACCGGTGCCCGTCAACCGCATCGTCTGGCTGGATAAATACCAGGTTCATGAATGGTATCCGTTCAGCCAGCAGGGACGGATCGGCAACCCGAAATCCACCGCTGCGGTGGGAGCGATGCTCTGTAGCCTGGCGCTGGATCTTCGTCTGCCGCGCTTTAACTTTAAAGCAGCGGATATCGGCGCGTATTCTACGGTGCGCTATCTGGGCGTGCTGGATAACACGATCAATACCCTGCGGGACGAGAACGTCTGGTATCACGATATCGACCTCGATAAACCCGGCGCGAAACTGGACGCCCGTCTGCACTTCCCGCTGCGCGGCAACGTTACGCTCGGCTTCCGGCAGTTGGCCAATGCCCGCTGGCCCGCGACGCCGCTCTATACCCTGAGCATCAACTCAGCCGAGCTGGCGAAAGCCATTGCGGGCGACGGCGTACTGAACGTGCGCCTGAAGCTGCGTGGCGGCACTAAGCAGGAAGGCCCGGAATCTTTCGAGCTGAGTGATGCCTGGCTACAGGACGGCACGCCCGTGCCGCCGGATGCCCTGACCTTTAAACTGAATACTCTGGCCGATCGCCGACACAGCGGCAGCCACTACTGGATCGACAGCGGGAGCGTATACCTCAAATGACTGCGACGACTGCCACCACTCAGGCCTTAATCGGGTGGATCAACGAGACGCGACAGCACGCCCCGATGCTTGATAACGAAGCCGACGCCCTGCTTGCCCGCCTTAACGCAGTAAGCGCGCGTGAAGAGGCGCTCGATCGCGCCCTTGTCAGCCAAGGCAGTATCGGCTTATATGGCCACTCGCAGGCCGCGAAAGCGCACCTGCTGGCTGCTCTTTGCGGCAGCGGGGACGAACGGCTGAACGTTACGCCGGGTCAACGCACGTTTGATTACTTCTCGCATATTAACCCCGGGCATGCACCGACCAACATGGCCGTGCGTTTCAGCAGAGCGTCCCGCGAGGTCGCAGACGACGCGTTTCCCCTGCGCCTGCGCCTGGTAACGGAGGCCGAGCTGGTGCAGCTGTTTATCGCGCGCACCACGCTGGATCCGCAGATCCGCGCGGTGGATAAATTGGTGATTGAAGCCCGGCTTGAGAAGTGGCGTGCACTGCGTCAACCGCAGAGCGTGCCGGGAATGACGGCGCGGGAAGTCGCGACCATTGCCCGGTTCTGGCAAAGCGTAGTACCCGGCGCTAAGCAGCATATTGATGATGCCCTGTGGCACCAGTTTGCCCTGCTGGTTCCGTCGCTTGATCTCAGCACCCGCGCCAGCGTCTGGTCTCTGCTGTGGGGTGAGCAGCAGGAGTTAACCCAGCAGTGGCTTAAATTCGCCCAGGTGCTGCATCAAACCAGCCATGCCAGCGCGCTTGCGGCGCCGTTGAGTCTGCTGGTGGACAGCTTTGGTCTGCCCTGCGAAGGCTTCCTTACGCACGGGGCGTTTACCGTGCCGGAAGCACAGGAAACACTGCTTCATCCGGTAAAAAACGGCGAGCTGCTTAACGCCATTAGCCTGCCCGTCGATGTACTGGCATCTCTGACCCGCGAAGTGGTGCTGCCCGTTGAGAACTGCGTGCTGGATAACGTTGACGTCATTGATATCCCTGCCATTTCTGAGGAAAACACGCCGCTGATAATGCAGGCAAAATGCCTGTGGTTGCTGGAGCATTATCGTCAGCACATTCAGCCGGATGTCCTGGTTATCTGCAATGCGACGGCGCACCACCAGCAGACCGCGAAAACGGCAAGGCTCCTGCAAAACTGGGTCAAAGAGACGCAGCCGGTTGAAGAATCCGCATTGCCGGGGCTGGTCTGGGCCATTACCCCTCATGATGCGCGGTTTACCACAAAGCAGAATCTGGACGAAGCGGTGCAGCAATTGCTGGGCCAGCCGGGTCTGCGCTGGGGCACGCTCCAGGCGCTCGATACCCACAGCATGCAGCGGGTGATTGAGTGGCTGTCGCAGGCTACCCTGCCGGCACAGCGCCAGAAGCGTCTCCGCGCGCTGAAAAGGCTGTTACAAGAGTCGCTGTCGACGCTGATTCGCCCATATGTCGCGCCTCTCACTCAGGAGCCAGGCGCAGGGCGGGCACAGGCCGAAAAAATGGTCCGAACGCTGCAAGGCAGTGCCGCTCGTCATGGTGAACTGCTTGAGGGACTTCTGCCGCCGTTAAACGCGTTTGAGACGCTGCTGACCGTTCACCAGCCTCGTGAGGAACAGGTCAACGGCCTGTTTAACGATGTTATCGATCTGTTTGCGGAAGAGACGCAGGAAAATCCAGGCGCGTTGCAGACCAAAGACAAGGCGCGGCTGGCCCATAACGTGTGGGTTAACCATCTTCGTCAGTGGAGTCGCAACGACGCGGCGGCTGCCCGTCTGGGCCTGGACGCAGAGGTATTACAGCAGATTGCGGATGTGCTGATCGTTACCAGCTACCGGCTGGATCTGCCGCTGCAACTGCAACGCATTGCAGAAAAAGATAAAAGCAGTGCCGCGCAGCTACATGCCGCGACAGGCAATTTCATTAGCTGGCTTGGCTATGAAATGACGCCCGTTTCTGAACGGCCTGCAAGCCGGATCCGCAAAGGTCAGCCAATTTTTGTGACGCCAGTTGTGAGCAGCGCTTCTCCCCGTCTTACCCGACTTGGCGAGCAGCCTGTCCATGCGGCGACAGCCTATGTTTATGACTGGCTGGTTGCGCTCTACACCCGCGCGATTGAAAACGTGGATTATCAGTGCCCGTATGACGTTCAGCCTGCTGCGCGGAAAGCCTTGTCTGCCCTGCTGTCTTAATCATTGCAGCCCGCAGCAATGCGGGCTACCCCTTCATGAGCCGTTTATGAAGCCAGATAAAGCCTGAGCCAACGCTGACGGGTTTTCCCAGGACATTGAATGGCCCGCATCAGGGATAATTTTTACAGCAACATTGTTTTGTTGCAGGCGATTAAAATCGTCATCAGGCAGGGATCGCTCACCAAAAACTAACATTACCGGGCAGCTCAATGACAAGAACAGGTGTGCCCAGTCAGGTTTAACGCCCTCGACCAGGTTTGTTGCGCCGCGCCAGACGGCCCAGGGGGCATTGCTTTGAAGGCTTCCAGCCCACGGCGACGTTTCCGCCCGCAGCATGTCATCATAGCCCTGAGCCAGAAAATGTTGTTCCGTTTGGGCCGCAATTGCTCGGCTGAACATCCCGCCACCCGCATGAAAATTGGGTTCAGATACTATCAGGCCCTTAACGCGCGACGTTAACAGTGCTGCCGTTTCGATCGCGATACTCCCTCCCATGCTATGACCATACAGCCATAGACTATCCAGGGCGAGATGGTTTAACAGTTCAACCACCACCTGCGCCTGTTCGCTCGTGCGATAACGGTAGTTGTCAGGTTTGTCACTGTAACCGCTACCGGGAAGATCGATCAGAATGGCTCTGCGCCCCCCGAAACGGGTATCACAGACAATACGAGGATATTCATACGACGATGCACAGCCCAACCCGTGGATAAACACAACCGGGTCACCGACACCGGGAAGATCTTGCCAGCGCACAGTGCAGCCTGCTTGCTGCGAATAGAAACTGATCATAAGCACTCCATGTATGACGGACTGTATATTTATACAGCCTCAATGTATGGAATGCTATGTCTGGATGCCGATTCTGGAAGCGTGCTTCAGAAAAGAGAGATCAACAGGGCAACAGGAAAGCTCATCGGCCAGGTGGAACCCACCAGGAATGCGCTCAACAGGCGAATACGTTTACGATCTTTAGACAGGAACCAGGTGATTAATGCGCAGATGGAGGCCATGATTGCGTAGAACACCAACATCTTTTGATACAACGTCATTCTGTTTACCTGAGCCGAAAAATAACCGCACGCAATATGCGTCATATGTTGACACAGATCAAGTTTTTTCGTTACATCATAACCACTTAAATACTAAGGATAATAACAACTGAGTACCTTGTGTAACAACGCCGGGTAAAGCAAAACGGTTATTATTGATAAGATGCATATTAAATGCACTTTTTGATAAATCCATCCCCTCAGAAAGCAGTTTAATACCAGCAGGCTTTTAAGGGAGGAAACATGCTACGCATTCCGCAGAGTTGCATTCACACCCGTTCCACGCCTTTCTGGAACAAAGAAACGGCCCCCGCCGGCATTTTTAAACGCCACCTGGATACGGGCACGCGTCCGGGCGTTTACCCTCGCCTGTCGGTGATGCGTGGCGCAGTGCGTTATCTGGGCTATGCTGATGAATTTACCTCTGAGCCTGACAGCGAGCTCGTCATTGAAGCGGGTCGTTTCGGCGTTTTCCCGCCAGAGAGATGGCACCACATTGAGGTGATGACCGACGACACCCTGTTCAATATTGAATTCTTTGTTGAACCTGAGGTGCTTAAGTCCCTTTAAGCGCCCGCCAACATGAAGGAAACTATTATGTTACGTATTCCTGAAAACTTTGTTCATACCCGCTCGACGCCGTTCTGGAATAAAGAGACCGCCCCAAAAGCGCTTTTTACCCATCACAACACCAAAGCCGGCGTGTACGGTCGGTTGTCCGTCATGCAGGGTGCGGTGCGTTACTTTGGCTTTGCCGATGGCGACGCCACCGAGCCCGATCTGGAAGTGGTTATTGAGGCCGGTTCTTTTGGCATCTCCCCACCGCAAAAATGGCACCGCATTGAGCTACTGACCGACGACACCTATTTTAATATCGACTTTTTTGCGGATCCTGCCGTCACGCTCAGCGGTGCGGGCATCGGTAAAGTGGTCAATACGCATAAGGAGTAGATAATGGGTAAGGCTACCTATACCGTGACCGTCACCAACAACAGCAACGGCGTGTCGGTGGATTATGAAACAGAAGCGCCAATGGAGCTGTTGATCCCGGACGTCGCGGCAGATGTCGTGAAGGATCTGGTGAACACCGTTCGCGCCTACGATACGGAAAATGAACACGAGGTCTGTGGCTGGTAAGCTGAATCGCCCGGCACTGCGCCGGGCATGAGGGTTTAGTGTTTGATCATGATGTGCGGCATCTTTTTGACGAACTGAGTTGAAGTAAGTCAGAAGCTAGATAAAACCAAAGCATTAGCGCAAGACGAATCACTGCCTTATGAGGTTTTGAGTTGTTTTGCGCTAATTTTTTGCCCCAACCATGCCCCACCGCCAAACTTTGCGTAGCTCCTTCCAGTTTCGCAACTTGCCGCTTTACGCCCAATGCCTTCATCAGCATAATCACCACCGATCCGATTGTAAGATTTATCAGGTGCGCACCTCTTTTATCGGACAACAAGCAAATCTGAAAATCTCGTAGTGTATCGAGGCGACAGCATTTCACGCTTCATCTGCCACTGCTGCTGTATACCCTGCCCGGCAAAATAGAGCGTGCCCTTTCCGTCCTTTGCATTCAGGTGATCCAGCACTTCCATTAACTTCTCACTACCAGCTCGTGGCGCACTGTCGTCGAACAGGTTTAGTTGGGCTACGCCCTGGCTGAAGAAGTCGCCCAGCATGACACCCGCTTTCTGGTACCGGTGACCGTCCTTCCAGATTTTGTCCAGACACTTTACCGCGGCGTTGATGATGTCTCTGCTGTCCTGCGTTGGCGTGAGCAGTCTTACCGATGCGCTATTTCCGTAATACGGCTCATTAAGGGCAAATGGAGAGGTCTTAACGAAGGCGGATATAAAACGGCAATACTGGTGCTCGCCGCGAAGCTTCTCAGCACCACGGGCCGCGTAGCTGCAAATAGCCTGCCGCATTTGCTCATAGTCAGTAATGCGTTCGCCAAACGATCGGCTGCATACAATTTCCTGCTTCACCGGCGCGAACTCCTCCAGATCCAGGCATGGCTCGCCGCGCAGTTCCCGGACGGTTCGCTCCAGCACAACGTTAAAGTGTTTGCGAATGATCCATGTACTCTGCTCAGAGAGTTCCAGTGCTGTTTTGATGCCCATGGCGTTCAGCTTTTTGCTGATGCGCCGGCCAACGCCCCAGACATCCTCCACAGGAACAAGCGCCAGTAGCCTTCGCTGCCGGTCGACGTTTGAGAGGTCAACCACCCCGCCCGTCTGCCGCTGCCATTTTTTCGCAGCATGGTTAGCCAGCTTAGCCAACGTCTTGGTCTGAGCTATGCCGACCCCCACTGTAAGATGCGTTCGCTGTAATATCGTCGCGCGGATTTCTCTCCCAAATTCAGTCAGGTCCCGGCAGTTCCTTACGCCGGTCAGGTCGCAAAAGGCTTCGTCTATGCTGTAAATCTCCACGCGCGGGCTCATTTCTTCCAGCGTGGTCATTACCCGGCTGGACATGTCTGCGTACAGCTCGTAGTTGCTGCTGAAGCAAACAACACCAGCGCGCCGGAACAATTCCTTCTGCTTGAAGAACGGCTCACCCATCGCTATCCCGACTGCCTTTGCTTCTGCGCTACGCGCTATTACGCAGCCGTCATTATTCGAAAGAACAACCACCGGCCGACCACGCAGGTCTGGTCTGAATACCGTCTCGCAACTGGCATAAAATGAGTTCACATCGACCAGGGCAAACATCACATCACCGGATTGTCGTCTGTGAACGCCGCAGCGCCATTGATAAAAAAGGTCACAACTCCCATGACATCGACTTCATCTAAAGCATCTCCCTCTATGCTTTCACCGTCTTCGGTGATGAGCGCACCGCCCATAACGACCGCGAACTGTAGCTGGCCGAACGCATGCACCAGCACGCGCGTTCCGTTGGCGGGCGAAAGATCAGGCTGAAAAATCGCATATCCACCTGACGTTTCAACCAGGCATGAGTTGCGGTTAACACCACATAATTTTTCAAGCCTGAATCGCTGAGCTTTTGCCTCCATGGCCACCTCCCAAAACAACTGTATTTATATACAGTATCGTCAAATATGAGAGTCGATCAAGTTGGACAGTGATGCTAAACTTCAGACCTTTCCGAATTCACTGATTTCTATAATGTTAAAGTTATTCGCCAAGTACACATCAATAGGTGTTATCAACACGCTCATTCACTGGGTTGTGTTCGCTGTTTGCATCTACGCATTTCATACAGGCCAGGCACTTGGCAACTTTGCCGGATTCGTCGTGGCGGTGTCATTCAGCTTCTTTGCAAACGCCAGGTTCACGTTTAAGTCTTCGACAACCACGATGCGCTACATGCTGTATGTAGGGTTTATGGGATCCTTGAGCGCAGCTGTTGGTTGGGCTGCCGATAAGTCAGGCATGGCTCCAATTGTGACTCTCATTCTCTTCTCCGCAATCAGTCTGGTGTGCGGTTTTATTTATTCAAAGTTCATTGTCTTTAGGGATGCGAAATGAAAATTTCTCTGGTCGTTCCGGTATTTAATGAAGAAGAAGCAATTCCTATCTTCTATAAAACCGTTCGGGAATTTGAAGGCCTTCAGCAGCATGAAGTCGAGATAGTCTTCATCAATGACGGCAGTAAAGACGCGACAGAATCAATTATCAACGCGCTTGCTGTTTCAGATCCTCTTGTGGTCCCTCTGTCATTTACAAGAAACTTCGGTAAAGAGCCCGCTCTGTTCGCCGGCCTTGACCATGCGACCGGTGAAGCGATTATCCCGATCGACGTAGACTTGCAGGACCCAATTGAGGTCATTCCGCACCTGATAGAGAAATGGCAAGCCGGGGCAGATATGGTTTTGGCTAAGCGTTCAGACCGCTCCACTGATAGCCGGTTGAAGCGTAAATCCGCTGAGTGGTTTTATAAACTGCACAACAAAATCAGCAATCCGCAGATTGAGGAGAACGTGGGCGACTTCAGGCTTATGTCCCGTGAGGTGGTGGAAAACATTAAGCTCATGCCAGAGCGAAACCTGTTCATGAAGGGCGTTCTGAGTTGGGTTGGTGGCCGCACCGATGTCGTTGAATATGCACGCGCAGAACGCGTCGCAGGAAGCACTAAATTTAACGGCTGGAAACTGTGGAACCTGGCACTTGAGGGGATCACAAGCTTCTCTACTTTCCCGCTGCGCATGTGGACTTACATTGGCTTGCTCGTAGCCGGGCTTGCATTCCTGTACGGCGCCTGGATGATTGTTGACACACTAGCATTTGGTAACCCGGTTCGTGGCTACCCTTCCCTGCTGGTATCGGTTTTGTTCCTGGGTGGCATCCAGCTGATCGGGATTGGCGTTCTTGGCGAGTACATTGGCAGGATTTATGTGGAGGTTAAACACAGACCTCGTTACATAATTAAAAAGGGTAATTAAGTTATGAATTACAATAGAAACAATAAAATCACATCCATTATTATGTATGCTATTTCTTTTTCTTTCTTGGCATTTATAATATCAAGATACTTTCCAATAAACTCTGATTATGCCAATAGTCCATTAGTATGGAGAGAGTTTTTAGATAAGGGAGTGTCTTCTTTTTTTGACTGGAGACCCACTCCAGACAATTGGTATTTTACTGTATACCCAATTAACTTCGCAATCTTCTTTTTGCTAGGAGATGATGGTGTAATTCCGTTGCTGATTTCTACTATATTATTTGCAGCACTAGTTACATTGTTTTCTTCTGAGATATCTAAAATATCAAATGGAAAGTGGAGCTATGTTTCGGTTATCGTAGGAACTACATTATTGCCTCAGATAATGTTAACTGATGGGTTTGTTGCTCATCCATTTGCGCATTATTCAACTGCTGCGTATGGATTTCTAATGTTGTTGCTGTTTACCAAAAACCTATCAAAGAACAACATTTACATAACAACGATGATAGCCGCTATAGGTTTGATTGCGAACTCATCTGATATGTGGATCGCGCCTACATTCTTTATGCCAATACTTCTTGTTGAGATCTACCTATTCCTTTCAAAGGAAAGGAGAGTATCTCATCTTTGTGTAATGGCCGCCTTTTTTGGATTATCAATTACTCATGTTCTGCCTATTCTGATGGGCTTCGACATACAGAAGTTTGAAATTGTTGATATCAGTATGATGTTGCAGAACATTTATGGCTCCATCATATTGATAGGGGAAACAATAAATATTTCTGTAATGAAAGGTAATATATTTTATATTGCTTCGTTCTTTGTAATGTTGTTTTTGGTGCTTATTTCTGTTTGGATTGGATGGCTAAGTGGTGGAATTAAGAGATATGTAACAATCACATTATTCCTTTCTTTGCTCGGAATTGTGTCTTCATACATTATAAGCAATAATTCGTCTTTCCCAGGCCCACCACGTTTTTTTGTAAACGTAATTCCATGTGTATTCGCGATACTAGCAATTAATCTATCGGGAAGATATAGTAGGTTACTATTAGTAATAACTATTCTATTTGCTGTTACATCCATAAACTCGTATGAAACGAAAAAGTGGTGGGCGAAAGGTGTAATAACTGAGAATAATCAATACATTGATTTCTTAAAGAAACATGACTTGCAATATGGTTTCGGTGATTTCTGGGATAAGTCAATGACTGTTAACTGGATTAGTCGAGGGGATGTAAAGATATTCCCTATATTCATTCGTGATGGATATAGGCTGGACCCATATTCAGTGAGGTGGCAAACAATGCGATCATGGCATACCGAAGAATTCCTAAATGGTCTTCCGAAGAGACAATTCTTCGCTATCTCAAAAGGTAGAGAATGTTCAGACGTAGAAAAGTGCGTCATTGGTATACAGGAGCGCTATGGTTACGCCAGTGAAGTGCTCACATTTAAAAAAATGACTATTCTAGTTTATGATGATGGTATTCCATTTTGAATTAAAGCCCCTTTCGGGGCTTTTTTTATGCGCTTATGGCTCCGTAATTTTTCCATCCTGATGCTGTGTATATCTTTCCTATGTAACCACCCGCTGATGATGTAGTATTGTCATTAACCACATCTCCTACCCCCCAAATTGCAGTGCCTGTTATTGTATCACCCCCTCCTTTCGGCGTTACACCGGCTATGTTCCTCTTTTGGAAGTTTGCCGTGGAGATTAGTCTATTGGTTGTCGTACCATTGTGCACGATACTAGATAAGTCGGAATCATGAATTATGCACGTCTCACGACCAATGTTTGTGTTTACGCAGAAAACACCCCATGTAATAGCAGCACCAGGACCACTTGATACTGATAGACGGGCTGATTTTATAAATGTAGAGGAACCTAAACCATCACTCTGAATAGTTTGAACCAGCCCTACATCGCTACCAACTGACATCAATGTAGGGGTGAAAGCGCGCAAAACAAAATCAAGGCCATTAACATCACCTATCACTGCGCCTCGTTGAAATATCCTAGGGGTTACAGATATTTTTGAATTTACAATCCTGGCAATACCTCCAACCTCAGTCCATGCCTTGATGCCAATTGCTGCTCCCTGGTAAAACCTCTCAGTAGAAATATTGATATCTGCATTATAACAGGCATCAATTTGCGCACCAATCGGAGAGTTTGCAGTGTAATTTGATAAGCATCGAATATGTGATGATCCTATGTACAAACCATCAGCACCCATAAGAAGCGATCCACGCAGTTGATTGTTATTTGAAGAAATATACTCCATCACAATTTCCATCTTCGAAATAGAGATGTTTCTAACAACCATATTCCCAGTATTTACCTTACCAAAAATAGTAAAACCTGTTCCACATGAGCGAGAGTAATAGCTATCAATCTGGATGTTAGTACATGGCTGGTAGCTATAATTTGGTTCAATATCCAAACCACCTGGCTGCATAACCGTGCCAATGCGTCCACCATGCTTATACGAAACAAATGTGCCTATGGAAACGCCATCCGCGCAAATAATGCTCATCGCATTTCTACCGTCATAGTCAGAGTTTACGCTCTCTACTAATGGATATGTCATGTTTGATGGAGGTGTTGAATCTTGGTTACCATGTGCTGCATTAAGATAAATTCCATCACCTCTTGTTTCTTTGAAAAATAATGACAATACGTGATTTTTCCCGCCATAGGAATGTATATTATGGATGTGTTCATCGGCTATCTTAGATGTCCTTACACCATCAATTCTTATCTCTCCAGTGAGGTCACTTACTTCTTTCAGGTAAAGAACATATCCAGATGAAGGGTCCCATGAATCTACAACAGTGGCAGGCTTTGTTCCATCTCCCCAGTGCTTAACATACCCATGCCATTTGAATTTCAAACCATTATGTTGCGAGGTACAAATTAAGCCAGCAGCAGATGGGAAAACATTTACGGGTATATACGCTTCGGCCCCAGATTGAGCGCAGCAATCTAACCATAATTGCAACTTTGTTGTCTCATCACTACCATCAGCCACAACGCCGAATTGACGACAATCAATGGTTCCATCGTGGCGAAGGTACCATCCATTTCCAGTTGCATCGTAAAACTTGAGCTCATTACCAGTTGATGGCGCACCAGTTGTGCCATCACTAAAATATGTCGCAGCACCAACTCCGATCTCATGATGACCGCGCGTCATGATGTACTTTGACTTGCCGGCATTCGCCACCTTGGCATCTGAAAAATAGTCAACTACATAAACAGAGCCACCGATTAATGTTGATCCATTGCTTCCATGAAGGTCTTTTCTTAAGACATCATTTACATCGACAGCTAGCCATTTCCCTTCACCAATACCACCGGTGGAACCGGGAGTGGAACCTGCTTGAACAGCCTTAGGTAAGCTGGAGAGGTCATCCCAGCGATACCATACACCATTCGTTTCATCCTGGATAATATCCCCTGCGGAAGAAACTGTAGCGCCACCCTGGAAGCTTCCAACCGGATTCCAGCCAAGATTATATATCTGCTGAAGCACTAAAGCCTTCAGGCCTTCAATTGTGTAATGCGCATCACCAAAGCGATCAATGTACTGAAGTGCCAGCGATGTCACAAATTCATCAATTTTCCCTGCGTTAAATTTCAGATCGCGCGGGGACTCGCTCGGTACTGACAGGTTGGTAGGTGTCGTAGCCATATTAGTTCCATAAAAAAACCCGGCGCGGTGGCCGGGTCTGGTTGGTCGGGGACGGTTCTTATTGGTAGATGGCGTCGCTGTATTCCGCGACGGTCAGAGATACCGTGTTATCTGTGTTAGGTTTGATGCTGTTGACCGTCCATAGCTGACTGTCCAGTTCCTCCACTGTCGCAATGAGATAGCGCGACGGGAGCTGCACAGTGTCTCCGTTCCATATGTTGAGCTGAATGTTGGGGATAGCCGCGGTGAAGCCATACTTCGTGTCGCTGCGGGCGGTTGCCGGATAGCGCAGCGTCGGGTTACCCAGGCTGTCTGTCACCAGCACATACATCGAACCGGTAAACGTGATCGGCTCGCTGGTATCAAAGTTATTACCGGCGCGCCCGGTGATGTAACCCTGTTGCTGGTTGCTGTCGTAGATGTCTGGCATCTGGATGACGCTACCCACCTGGATAATGCCGTCCTCAAACACCTTGGCGTTCATCTTCACGCGCGAGTAGATCAGGCGCTTGGTTTCGCGTAATGCGCGCTCCCGGGCCTGATACTCATTACGGAAGCCGACGATCTCCAGCTTGTTTGGGTTTTCCGCTTCCTGCTCGACGATGGCGCCGTTCAGCACGCGGTAGTTGATGTACGTCTTATTGTTCGTGGTCGGGTGAACGTAGGACACCTGCACGCCGTCGTAGCCACCAGGAAGCGTGGCCTCGTACGTCATTTTGTACTCGTCCGTCTTCATGTTGGCCCGGTTGAATACGGCCGCCGGGTAGTCAACCTTCTGATCGCGGGTAAACGTCAGCACGCCGTCATCCCAGTACGCCACCACCGACGCCGTATTGCAGATCGCCTGCACGCGGTCGCCCAGTGAGTCGTTCTCGTCGTCAAACGTATAGTCGAAGTAACCCAGGCGCTCATCCGGCAGGCTTTCGGCGATCGAGTACAGCCCGTACAGGTCAATGCTGCTTACCGGTTGCTCACCCATAATCAGCCAGGTGTGCGCCACCGCATCAGCGAACGAGCGCGACGGTCTCAGCGTATAATCCACCGTCTGCGTGTCCAGGTCGTACGTAATGGTGTGGCGCGTCACCAGTGCGTTATATTTGCGCTCGCGGCTGCCAAGAGCGTTCTCTGTCGCCCGGACTTTTACTCGCACAAGCGTGTCGGTCGGGTGAACGACGTTTGTCCTGATGTTGATGCTGTGGATCTCTTCGACCTTGAGCAGTGACGCGTCACCGGAGTTATCCGTGCGCTGGAAGCTGACCGCGTATTTCCCGAACCCGCCGGTCGGAGTGATCTTGTCAGTGCGATAAAACACCTCGCTCGTCGACTGGTGCGGCGTCGTCTGCCGGTACGTAAACGTCTGCTGCGTTCCCGGCACCTGGTTGTAGTCGTCGTCGATTTTCCAGATGACAACCTTCCAGTTGGTCTCTTTCTTCCCGCCGAGGCTGGACTGGGTATGCAGCCACAGTTGCGTTGACTCGACCGGAGAAAAGAACGGCCCAACCACCAGCGCCTCGTTATCGTTCAGAATGAACTTCGTAGTGTTGATCGTGGCGTTAGCCGGAATGTCCTGCGGCCCCTCCAGCTGGTTCATCGTAAACGTGTACCAGCGCACCGGGTTAACAACCGCGCCGTCGTTGGTTTCAACGGCGGATATCAGCGTGCCGGAGAATGTTGCATCGGTAGTCACGGTGCCGGAGGCCGTGCTGTACGTCACGTTGATGGTGAAGGTAACCGCATGCGGCAGAACCAGGCCCATGAAATAGTCAAACTCAGCCTGCTTGACGATTTTCATCGCTATCTGTCCGCCGGAATACGTTCCGCTGACCACTGTGTTTGCCGTTGCTGTTTCGATCGGGAAGTCGCTGGCTTCGTTCTGCCCTGGGACCTCCTGACCGTCAACGTCATCGAACCCGTATCCCTCGACGATCTGCGGGATAACTTCGCCAGGCTGGAAGAACTGGAATTCGGCACCGGCCAGTGAACCGAGGCTTGATTCTGAGTAGCGCACGGACTCGTAATCGTATTTTCCAATACCGATGCACATCCACTCTGTGACGTACTTCAGGCCGCCGTCGGTAGACGTCTGGTGAACGTATTCGAATACAGACTCCTGAATTAGATCCGGGAACGAACGAATCTGGCCGTAGATGTCCGGTTTGGCCTTATATACGCGCGCCGTGTTTGTCTGACCGGTCAGGCTATTGTTGGGCGAGTCGACGGTATTGCCGCCGTTGTTCGCGATTGCCGGCTTCGGCGCCAGGAACGAAAACACCTGGCCAACCACTTTAAATATCGGGCTCAGGATGTCGCCGACAATGCCCTTAGGCTGGTCGAAAATCTGGATGTGGTCCAGCTCGCTCAGCTCAAACGCCAGCTCATCATCGTCGCCCAGTCTTACGCCGTTGCGGACGATCAGCAGGTCGCGGTGGAAAGTAGCGTCATTGGCCACCAGCCAGTCATAAAAAAGGGTGCCGTTTGGCACCCTGCAACGCAGCTTAGGCGTTCCTGGAAAATTCGATATCTCAACCAGCGCCATATTCGAAAAACTCCACTTTGTTGAATGCCCGCTGAATGACCAGCAACGAGTCCATGCGCACGCTTCCGTTCTCGCCGCGTGAATGCAGCGCCTGCCTGTTAAGCACCAGCCCAACATGCGCCGGTTGCGCGCCTCGGTACCCGACGAATATCCCGCCTTCGATCGGTTTATCGACCTGGCGCCAGAAAACGACGTCACCCTCATAGCAGGTGAAGAAGTCGGCCCCGGCTTCGTAATCCGGTGTCTGGTGAAGCTCAATCCCGAGAACGTGTCGGTAATACAGCACCACCAGCCCCCAGCAATCGACCTTATCGAACGAGCAAGCCCGGTTAGCCCACGGCACGCCGATCATCCTGCTGATAAAATCAGAGGTACTGAAGGCCAGTGTATTCCGTTGGGTCATAGAGCCTTCCGATGTTGTTGTTTAGCGGGTTGGTAACAGACAGAGTGACCGATGCGGCGTCGGCATCAATATCCACCGTCTTGACGTAGAGCTGCCACGACTTAATCGGCACCGACACATCGCCGCTGTCGAAGATCTGCCGCGTGGCCGTGATGGCAGTCAGCCTGGCCGCACCCTTCCACTGTTTCATCAGCGCTTTGATGTCAGACGACAGACGCCCTAACTTCACCGTAGCGTCGATCACCGGCGTACCGCTCTGCTGGCTCTCTTCGATTTCAAAACGGGCGGGTGTGTACGTCTGGCCGCCAAGCGTCTTCGGGAAGAACTGCTTATCGACCAGGCGGACATAGCCGAAGGATGGATGGTAGAACGTGATGGTGTCGTACAGTCCGCGCGTCGGGCGCTGCTGCTTATAAGCTCTGAATGTTGGCATTACGGCACTCTCGGCAGTGATTCCGGATCGCGCCCGTCCGGATAACCCGTGACAACGATATCCAGCCACGAATCCCACGGCGGCGGCAGTTCAACAATGATGTCGTCGAACTCGTCGTCGGCGTTGTAGAGGTGGTTCGCAATAACGGTTCCCGTCCAGGTCACCACTCCGCCATCGATACTGGTTTGCACCGGCATCTGCGTAAAGTGAAGTTCCTGGAGTTGCAGGCCACTACCGCCCAGATTGATATTCATCCGGAACCAGTTCAGGCCCCGATTGAGATAGTTCGGGCTGCGTAGCCACTGCTGGAATGCTCGTTCCTCAGCCAAGGTGAAAATCCACGTCAGGGACCAGGTCACTTTCAGGTCGTCAGTAAGGTTCTGGAAGATAGCCGGGCCGACCGCCGGCTGATCGGTCTGGAACCCGGTATCGAGAGTCATGTTTTTGCTGGCCTTCTGCGCCAGCGGCAGCCAGTCGGGATAGTCGATAATTGGCATCTAAGCTCCAGGCATTAAAAAACCCGCCGAAGCGGGTTTGATTATTCAACGGATCTTGGACCAGGCGGTGCTTCGTAAACATTGATTTTAATGTCAACGATATCCCCATGATTAATAAATTCCAGATCCTCTCCAGCAGGAGCAATGCCTTTAATTGTAGAGCCATCCTTTAGAGTAAAGACAAACTCTACTGCCCTGTTTGGATAAAGCTTATGAGGCTTGCCTATCTCTGTTGGTATTGATTGCACATCGTTTGGCTCAATAACCACATATATCTCCTTATAACTGACCTCGAGGTGTTCTTTTCGCAGTTGTATTGCCAGTGATAGCCTGCGATATAGGACCTCCATTATTCAAGTCAGCAATAATGGCATCCACGGTTATTGTACCATCCCCGTTGTTCGTAGCTTGAGCGTCAAATGTGGCACTCGTCATATTCTGAACGTTGATTATGACGCTAACTCCGCCCCCTGCGGTCATATCTTTGTTGCTGATCACCCTGCCGTTGTCGCCCGGTATCATGTACTGCTTACCGGTACTGGCCTGGTAAATCTCCGGCTTCCCTCGCTCACCGACCTGATAAAGACCTCCTGCATTCACCGGGCCGCCATTGTAACGCATACCGGTTAAAGCAAGGCCCTGTGCCAGGCCTACCGTTGAAGCAATTCCTGTCATGGCAGGAACTGAGTTGGCCCCAAATGAAGCGAGGCTAGCCATGGCGGCGGCAGGAGCCCAAGCTGTAGCCAATATTGCAGCCTGAGATGCTCCAGCAGCAGTAGCCGCTGCGCCCAATGTCTGACCGATAATGAAGTTTTTGAGTGCCTCAACCCCAACCTGGACTAGCGCATTGACCACGCTGTTCAGCATCGTATTCCCGAGCGAACGCATAGCATCCTGCGCTGACATCGTTCCGGTGATCAGCCCGGTTAACGCATTAGATGCATTACCTGAAAACGCATCCACCGCGCTTGTCAGCATTTCATAACCAAGACCTTGTTGACTGAGCAATTGCCACTGAGCGGCTGTCATCTGCTCATTGAACTGGTTTTCCTGCGCAGTCTTCAAGGCAAGGTACTGGGCATCGGTAGCTGCCTTTGCAGCAACGAACTGATCGTAATTTATTTTCCCTTTTTGGTAACTTTGCTGGAGTATCGCCTGTTCCTGCTGCTGATATTGCTGCATCAGGGCTAACTTCTGGTTATTTTCGTTCACCAGTTGCTGTACCGGGTCAACTTCGGCTCGGGCAGAAGCTACGGGATTGACTGTGGCCTGGGCGTTAATCTTGGCGAGGTTATTCTGGTGCTCGAGCGCCATTTTCTCCGTGGCAGCGTTATACTCCTTGAGATCTATTTTCCCAGCGTTCAGTGCGGCCTTCAGATTTTGCATGGATTCGGCGTAGGATTTATTCTCCGCCTGCAAAGGCATTGCCTTAAGTGATTCCGTAACCCCTTTGGCTGCCGCTGATGCATCCCATGCTTTTGCTGCATATTCACCGGCCTTTTTGATTTGCTCCTGGGTTGCAGAATTTCCCAGTGACTGCTGAGCACGTAATATGGCCTGCTTTCTGCTTAGCTCCTCCGTTGAATCAGCTGCCAATTCTGACTGCTGACGCAAATTTTCAAGCTTATTTGCAATTGATTCGGACTGCGCCTCAGTTTTCTTGCCAGTTTTATTGCTTTCCTTTCTCGCCTCGGTTACTCGGTACGTCTCCGCATATTCATCCTGAAGAGTCTTGATGCGTTTCGGATCCGTAACCCCAGCGTCGGCAGCATCATACTGAGCCTGAAGCCTTGCTCTTGCCTCTCCTTCAAGTTTGGCTAGAGCGAGCCTGCGCTCAGAGTTTTTCACCAGCTTGGATGTTGCTGCATCGTCTCCGCTTGTTTCGGTCTTGAACCCTTGGTTGTTCTTAGCATCACTTGCTGCTTTAGCTCTGATGTGAGCAATTTCACCTTCGACCTGCTTTAACTGAACGGCGGCCTGCGCACGACGAGTCTGGAATACGGAGTCTGTCTCATACCAGCGCTGACCATCTTTAAGCTCGGAGTTTAATTCTTGCTGTAGCTTGATAAGCTTCGGCATTCTGGAAGAATCACCGACATTTTTATTGTAGTAATTAAGATTATCAGCAACGCTTTGCATCAACCCCGCCAGGGTCGAGGTCAAGCCAATCGCCTGATTGATGTCGTTAATGGCGTTTTTAAATGCTACGTCCAGACTATTTTTCGCCCTGTCGATATTGACAGGCATCTTGTCGAACTCTTCGTTAACAGACTGGGATTGTTTTTGAATAGCGTTAAGGGCATCTTCAGCCGTTAACTTGCCCTCCAGCATTCTCTTGCGGAGATCACCAATCGATATTCCAAGTCCAGACGCAATCTGGCGAGCAAGCTCTGGCATTTGCTCAAGGATGGAGTTGAACTCTTCGGCTCGTACTGTGCCGCCGGCGATTGACTGCCCGAACTGGCGAAGTGCGTTAGCCATTTCCTCTGAGGATGAACCACCGATAGTGCCTATCTTTTGAAGCGTCGAAGTAAGCGCAAGGATCTGAGAGTTAGTTGCACCAGCGCTTTTTAATGCTGTGGTCAGTGATTCCCACAAACGCTCTGTTTCAGAAAGGCTGTTACCTGTTTGTGATGCAATAGCTGAAAGAGCTGACATAGTCTCTTTCGCTGTATCAATACTTGGGCTGAGCCTGGTGATCCTGGCCTGCAAGGTAGCCATCTCATCACCAATCGCAATCAGCCTTTTGGCCGTCTCGATGGTGAAAGCTGCGGCAATCGCCACTCCTACTTTATTAAGCGCTCCCTCAAATCGGCTAACCGACCCGGATGCTCGGTCGAAATTGGAGCCCATTTTATCAAGCCGATCGTTTACTTTACGCTGTGCTTCAATAAGCTCTGCTACGTCCATTTGGACTTGATAAACAATATTCCCAACCTGTTCACTGTTGGCCATGCTTTTCTCCGGGCATAAAAAAACCCGCCGGAGCGGGTTTTAATGTTCAAGTGTTTATTACTTACATCTATTTGGAATGTCTTTTTCTGCAATCTCACCTTGCTTTGTGAGATCGTAAATTGTCGGATCGTCTATAGAAATCTGGCTTGCCTTTTCAACCACAGGGGCAATAAATACCAATGAGGCTTTATTATCACCTTTGGTCACTTCAGCCTTGCCGCATACGTTTCCAAATCTGGCGTACACTGTGTCTCTGTCGTCAGGGAAGAAATTAACTTCCTTTAATGAAACGACTTTTACGTCTTTTGGAAAGAAACCGCTTTCTGCTCTTTGTTTCACAGCATTGACAATTTCTGCATCAGTAGCCGCCATAACACAAGGTGCAGCGAGCAGCGTTCCCAATAAAATTAATGTACGCATCTTTCTATTCCCCATTGGTAAAAGTGGAAACATCCTAACCAGGAATAGCACAGTTGCAACGGAAAAGGCTGATTTATTGACTTCAAAAGCTGGTAGACCGAAGTTCGGTTACTTCTGATTCTCCCTTGCCAGCCTGCGCTTACGTCGCGCAAAGTAGTCATCTGCCGCGCTATCGTACTCATCCCGCGTATACCCCTTCTGTTCAGGGTATTTAGCAACCAACATCATCTGGAACTCTGTCATAGTCAACTGCGCGGCCTCTTCTTTGCTGATGTTAAAGTGATTTCTCGCAGCAATGATGTAATCCGACGCCCTGAATTCATTGGTAGGCTCGTTCGATTCGTGGCGCTGTAGCTTACGTAATTTTCCCTTCCCGATAACACCGTGCATCATCAATCTTTGAGCGATAATGACCATTTCCTGAGGCGACATAATACCCTGCCGCCACCTAAATCCGCGCTTCCGGCTTTTACTTGGCTTCATCCAGCCGATAAGATCCCCTACATCATCCTCACAGCATGCAGACAAAACCGTATGCGCAGCCATGATCGCCTTACGGCTTAGTATGCCGCTCTTGATGTAGTGAATTACATATTCAGGCAGGCTATCATATTCTGAATGAATGTAGGATTCGGCAGCCTTCTTGATGAGATTAGCGGCCTCATCATTATAAAGATCGTAAAACGTCTGAACGATTTCTACCGGATCGCCGATACTTGATATCGCGAGAAATGACGGGCGGAAAAAGTAGTCCTTATCCCCGACACTAATAAGGCATTCTCCAAACTCTTTAACTGGTGTCATCTATCCCCCCATAAGCAAAATCAAGGGCAGCGATCTACCCTTTGTTTTGCTTACACAGTGACAGTTACGGTGTGGGTTGCCGTGAATGCACCATCATCAGTGGTGACAGTAATCACTGCGATTCCCGCCGTAGCCCCCGATGGGGCAGATACAGTTACGGTACTACCTGAGAAAGCCACCGTAGCGCGAGCTGGCACGGATGAAGTGACAGTAAATACTTTATTGTCAGCATCTTCTGGGGAAATGTTCACGGTGAACGTTGTACTTGAACCAGCCGCAATAGAACTGCTGGTTGGTGTAACCGTCACGCCTGTTACCGCGATATCGCCATCAGCTTCGGTGATCTGGAAAGTAGAACCATCTGCCAGCTTGAACTCAAAGCTGTAGGTGACAATTTCCTTTACGCCGCCACCATCACTGGCACCAGACGGCACCATGTAGCCGATGTGATAATAATCGCCCCAATGGAAACGCATCCACACGCCAGGCTGACGGCGGGCGCGTACCTCATCAACGATATACTTCACGAACTGCTGAACGCCGAATTCGTCGGTGCGGTCCTTAACACGCACCTCACCTTCAATCGAATAGGTTGGATCGAGGCTGGAGATCAGGTTTGAACTGAATCCGCCATTATCCGCATCAGACGTCAGCGCCTCAGGACTTAAATCCCACGTAGCCGAAGTTGGAAGACCCATCAACTTCCAGTCACCTTCCTCCGGCACCATGTCAGCGCATCCGTACGCCAGTTCCAGCGTCTTCGCGCGACCAATTAGTTGTTCGTTATTGGAGCAGCCTTGCATCGTTGCTTACCTCATTTCTGATAATAAAGAAGGCCGCTCAGAGCGACCTTGTGTGATGTTGATTTTTAGCTATCCGCCGAAGAGACAGGCAAATTGCAGGCGCCACACCATACGCCCTTCGGTAGTCATTACAGGTGATGGTATGCCGCCCATATTTGAGATTTGCCCCAGGCAGCGATTTGTCATCGGATTGGCTTTCACATATTCGATAATGGCTTCAACATCGGCCTCGGCTTTGGCCTTATCGCCCTTAGCCGTTCCTGCAATAACGTCAACCAGAACGTAATAATCAGCTGCCATATCCCGGTCTATCGCCGTGCCGCCATTTGGGCGGAAGACAATGAACCGATCGGTTAGTTTTCCAGAATCTACCCAAGACAAAGACTGGATGATGTAGCCAGTAGTAAGCCCAGCATCAACGAGCACGTTGCGAACACGCTTATACATCGGAGTGGTCAAAGTGATAGTTCCTTCTTAATTACCGCGTCGATTTGCCTGCGGGTATCATCAAACCCTTTGGTTAAAAACTCCTTCCTGGCCGTCGCCCGGCGGAAGTTCTGAGGTACGCTTGGGTCATGGACGTATGCAGCATAGTTAGCTGAATAACCCACCCGGCCAGTCACGCGATTGCCATTTACAGTAATCTCGCGGAACTGGCTATTGATGAGGGTGGATGTATCGATCGGGGTATAGAGCGTCGCTTGCGATCCGCCGATAATCAAAGCTGATTGCATGGCTCTGACGACCTTTCTCCCCTGAATATCACCAACCAGAGCATTAAGGTTTTTCTTCGCCTGGCTGATGCCCTTCACTTTGATGCCCATGGCTACACTCCCGTAATTATCGCCCAGTCATCTTCCAGACCGTCGAGAGTGTCGTTCCAGCGCGTCACGTGACGGACCTCATCAGCACCTGCTACGACCGGATCCGGCTCAGCGCTTACACCAATCATGATGTAGTCGCCCTCATCGGCCAGTGCGTATGCCGTGAAAAAGGTGTTCTTAACGACCACTTCTTTACCGATTGAGCCGAGCTTTGCCGACAAGCCGCCGATGTAGTCGCACATGATGGTTTCAGGCGGTTCATATGGTTCGACAGGATCGCCCCACTCGTCATTACCGCCAGCTCCCTTGCGCCATATCGTGCATGGCTTGTTGTATGACCATGAAGCAGTAGACGACATCAGCCCTCCTTCCAGCGCAGCACCTTCGCGCCGGTCGCCCGGATGCGCTCACAGTTGATATACCACTCGCCGTCCGATTTCACGTAGCCGGTAGTCTCCCGCCCGGTGTCGGTCATCACCCAGACGCGGGTGAACGAGCGCGGTAGACCGTGCTTAACTGATTTGTATGTCATCAGCAGCCCCCAACCACCATGAACAACCCGACACTATTACCAGCGCTGATCGGTAACTCACCGGTGCAACCGCTGGTATCAAGCCGGGCCAGCGAGTCACGCAGCCAGGTAATGCTGTCGTCGCCATATTCAAACGAGCGGGACGCGCCAGACGGCGCCCCCTGCGATTTGATTCGGCGCGCGCCGGAGGACGTAGCCATAAGCGCTGCGGCATACATCAGGATCAGCTTCGCGGTGCACTCGTCATACCCAGCACCATCGAGGCACGGAATAATCTTGTTCACCACGCAGAGGATCGGATCCAGCAGCGCGCCCGGGATGGAGTAACCCAACTCACCGAGGAACGCCTGCACGTCTGCCGCTGTGATTGGGTCAGCCATGGTTATTTCGCCTTCTTGATTGCTTCCGCCAGTGCCGCTTCGGCTTCGTCAGCGCGTTTGGTTTCTGCTGCCAGTGTGTCGGCGTGAGCCTTGTCTTTAGCTTCACCATCGGCGATTAGCTTTTGGTTCTGCTCCACTGCGTCGGCGAGTTGCTTTTGAAGGGCCGTCAGATCTGCCGCAGGAGCGGAAGGAGTAGCCACTTCGAAGGTAAGCTTCTCGCCTTTCTTCTTGTCGGTCTCCTTCGCCTTGCCAGTGCTGATCCAGCGCTCAGCTGTTGCATCGTCCACATCCACCACTGAACCAACCTCCAGCTTGCGGAGGTTGGCACCGGCGTGCAGGTTGCTTGCCACGATTTCTACCAGTGCCATGATTTATCCTTAGCTTGATGCGTGAATTACGGAGTATTTGTTGTTGATGTCCTGCTTGACCATCAACCCCATTGCACCCCAGGTGCGCCAGATGTAGTCGCTGTTGTACTCAGGACGCGGAGATGCAACGGTACCGATAGCCTGGCCGACGATTGGAGCAATGACGCCAGCAGACAGCGGAACGATGACGATTTCGTTACCTGACAGTTGGCTGTCTTCTTTAATCGCCGCAACGCCGGTCAGCTTCAGGATTTCATCCATGATCGTTCCGGACTGAAAGTTGTCGGAGAAGTAGCGTTCCAGGTTGGAGATGATTTCGCCGGATACATACCAAGTCTGCTCTGCATACTGATTGTTTACGCGACGCATCTGATCACGCAGCGCGATTGCCCCAGATCGGATAGCCTGAGACGTTGCGGTGCCAGAGGTGAAGTCGATATTAAGGCCGGAAGCGCCAAGGTCGATCTGTGCTACACGCTCATCGTCACGCAGCCCTTTCCAGGTAAGGCCGTCGAATACTGCAAAGTTGCCAGCCTTATCGCGGAAGCCGTTGAAAATGTAGTCAACGTAACGACGCTGTACATCTTCTACAGAACCACGCTGAGCATCCGACTGCGACTGCAATGCCTGCGGGCTGTTGAAGATTGGATCACGCCATTCGAACTTAAAGCCCGAATCGTGGATAGGAACCATGGTGCCATCGAAGGAATAGCTGCGAGCATCCAGCGCCGCACCAACCTGACCGGACATGGAAGTATGAGCCCAGCCGCGGCCACCGGTACGAGCGTAATCGTAACGAGACTGCTCAATTCGAACGGAGCGAGAAAGCGGCATCAGATCGTTCAGCAGAGTGAACTCGGTATTCGGCTCGAACTGCTGAAGAACAGTTGTGTCGAAAGCGCGATACAGGCGACGAATATCGTCAACTGCATTCACCGCATCGAGATAAGGAGCATTTTCTGCATCGCCACGGAACTGAGTCCGCGCCAGAAAATCTGCTGCTGCCTGAGCACTGGCGTTTCGCTCAATTTCGAGTGCACGCCATTGCGCCTGATTTACCGCGAGGTTACCGGTCTTTTCACCGATAGACTTGGAGAATACAAACATATCCGCTCCTTATTTGATTACGACACGAAGCAGATCGCCTGCCGCCGCTGTGTATGATTTGTCTTCCTCGACGTAGCAGCGCACTGACTCATCGCCAGCAGCCACTTTGACTCGACCGTTTGCAATAGAGAGCGCTTGTCCCTTGGTGTAGGTGCCGGCTGCGGCACGAACGTTCAGGAACATGCCCGGCAGAGGTTGAATACCTACGACAAGCTCTCCAGCCGGGATAGCGTCGTCCACTGACAGGCAGCGCAGATAGTCTTTGTTGGCCACGTAGAGAATTGCAGCTTCATTACCATCAACTGAGGCCGTGAATTTGTCCGTTGCGCTGAAGAAGCCAATGGTTCCAGGAGGGGTTGATGCCGCAGCTGCGCCTTCACGGTTAAGCAGCGGATTAGGGAACACGCCGCCGGCGTGGATAATATGCTTTCCGTCTTTAGCCATTTTTTACTCCGGCATTTCGCTGACTGATTGGGTATTAGTAGCCTGATGGCGGAATGCACCGTTCAGGCCGGTTGAGGTCTGGCACTGTGCGAACAGCTCTTTCAGGGGCTCGCCGTCCAGTGCGTTCACAGCGATATCTGTCATGCCAAACTTGGCTTTCACAGCAGCACGCATGTTGCCCTTCTCGCTTTCTGCGTTGGCATTGATCTGGCTATTCAAAGCAGTTACCTGGTCGGTAAGTGCCTTAGCCCACGCTGGCATCTCTTCGCTGTTGGTGGTCTGCTCTTTATCCTTCTTGTCATCCGCCTCTTTCTTCTCACGTGCGGACTTCTCTTCAGGCGTTTCTTCTTTGCTGTCGGCGTTTTCTGCCAGCATCTGGTTGTATGCGTCCATCAGTTCGGCATCGGTTTTACCGTCAACCGATTTACCTTTGGCCTTCAGCGCATTAACGATGAGCTCTTTCATCGGGTCTGTTTCCTTCTGGGTTGAATCGCTGTTGGCGCCGAAAAACGCCTTTAGCTGGTTGAAAAATGATTTGAAAGCGGGGTCTTGCGGGTCTGGGTTATTGGACTCTTCGAGATTGACGACCTCGATTTCAAGTTCGTCACCTTCGGCGTTTACGAAGATGCCCACGCCCTCCTCCGGCGTACCGGCGCCAGGCTCATCGAGCAGCACAGCAACATGGTCAAACATCATGTTTGTGGCGATCTCGTTGTACTTTTTTCCCTTTGACTCGCCATTTGCGGCGATGCCGGAATACAGCAGGCCGGTGGAGATGTGGATCGGGTCGGAGTTGGTACCGGCCAGCATCTCATCCAGGCGGTTGATCAGGCGTTTGCCCTTATCGCTGGATTCGGCGTACTGGCGGTTAACGTACATATCGCCCGTCACCTTCCCGTCTTTGTGGCTGACGTTCTGTAGCCAGGCCCCGACGTGGTACTCGTTCACCGCCCGGACATCCCGCGCCGACACATGCTTACCGTCCACTTTAGGGTGGCCCAGCGGCATCGGGTTACGCTCGAGCGTGTTGTAGGCCTTTTCGATTTCTGCTGCCGGGTACAACTTCCGGTTCATCACAATATCGTCCACGACAGGCGTGATGCCGCGAACCACGATATGTGGCTTGCCGTCGATGGTTTTAGTGGTGATGTTTGAAGCGGAGTTGACGACGGTCAGCACGTTGACGCGGTTGCGTTTCATGCTGGGTCCTCGTTAGTGGGAGTTTTCGGTCATCACCTGAATCAGGTAATCAGCACAAGCCTCTCCGTCGGTGGATTCACCTTCCTGGTAAGCACCAGGGTTGTGCTTATAGTCGTCGCACCACTTCACGAAAGCGGCTCTGATTTGCGCCTCAGTGAACAGGCGACCGTGATTAATATCTTTCGGTGCTTCATCAGGTACGGGAATGCTCACGCTGCGTCCTCATTGGTGGATTTCAGGCAATAAAAAACCCGCCGGAGCGGGTTCATAGTTCTATCTTATTCACTTAAAGTTAAGTTCATGTTTAGCATCGTCAACAATCAACTCAATCAGATTATCTACCTCAAGAGCCATATCGTTATAAGCCGCCTGCTCAGGATAATTTTCCTCATGTATCATCTCATCAGAATTAGCGTCCAACGTAAAAAACCAAGTTAGATGCTCTTTAGTTGTTTCACTTAAAGATATTGGAGCTAAAACGTACGAGCGCCTCAATTGCTTCTTTAATTCATGAAACTGATCCCAATCGAAATAATAATCTGGAACTTCAGACAGTGTTTGCTCAGCTCTATATATTCTTTCGTAATGGTTTGACGCTGCATGGTATATGGCTTTCATCTCAATAAGGATATCTACAAGATCCCCATAAGCCTTATGTTTCTTCTCCCACCACTTTTCATTGTGAAAGCGCTTTAAAGCGAAACTTGCAGTAAACCAAGCAACCGCAACCCCAATAGTTATCGGGCCAATTAGGGTTAGAATATATGAACCAACTTCCTGAGGTATAATGCTCATCAACTTAAGACCATGAAAAATGATTATGCTATTTAGCACTAATCAGAATCAGCTTTCCACTGCTGACGCTCTTTTTTCAACTTCTCCTCCAGCCCTTCATTGAAAATGCTGCCGTCGTCGTTGAGCAGCACCGGAATCTGGCCGCAGTAGCAGTGGTATTTGTTACCATCTACTGCATACCAGTCGCGCACCTCTTGCACGGTTCTGACCTTTCCATGCCAGAATGCGTGCGTTGTCCTAGTGGTAGGCTTCAGCGCAGATAGATGGAGAAGACCAGTATTCAGCCCGAGCCTCTCGGAAGCCCAGTCCGTCTCATTCCATTGAGCTTCACGCAGCGCGCCGACCTGCTCGGTCTGAGCGATGTTCTTCGCCTTCGACATAGACACATCGAGGCGCTTACTGATGACGCTGGCCGTCTCGCGAGGATTCACGCCGCGCGCTACCGCATCGGTGATGATGTTGGTCAGGTCGCCGCGGGCGGTGTCGCTGATGACCTTCCAGTCACTGAACGTTGTCAGCCTGGCCGCCGATATCTGGTTTAGATAACCGGGACTGCTTAAAAGCTGCTGTAGCGTCGTCTGGCTGGCGTACACCTGTGACTGCTGCGAGAGGTTGTTGAATGCCTCCAGCGTGCCGCGCTGCGCTTCTGCGACGACATAATCCATCGCCCAGAGGTTTTTCTCGCCACCATCCAACAGGTAATCGTCGAGAATGGCCTGCACTGCTTCCAGCAGGTCCGCCAGTTCCTGCGCCGACATGTCGTAGATAAACTTTCCGGCGTTGACCTGGTAGAGCCGCATATCCGCGCCGTGGTCGTGGTCGTGGTCGTGGCACATGAAATGCCAGTTATGGCTGTTTACCTCACGCTCTCGCCCGGTCAGGCGCTGGTCGAACAGAGCTTTCAGTGCGCGCTTGATGCCGAGATACCGTTCCTCGATATCCCGGAACATCGCGGTAACCTGCTTTGCCGAACGGGTCGGGTCAACCTTGCTGCGCGGAACTACCGGTGTCCCGACTTTCGTCTTTTGCTCCGGTGTCATCGGAAAGAGGATCATCGGTCGTTACCTTTTTATTTGGGTCAGGCGGCTTAATATCATCACGCGGCTCAAGTTCTCCCGCTTCCCTGACCTCGTTCTCATCAACAGCCGGTGTGCCGTAGGCTTGCTGGGTATCCTTCGCCACCGCAGCCATTTCCTTCATGTTGGCAATCTTCTCTTTCTCACTTGGAGCGAGCAGATCAGGCCAGGTTAACGTGATTTCGCCAGATTTAGGTGGTTCGATAACTTCCACGGTCCATAGGCGTTCGATAACAGCGGTTACACGGCCAGTCTGGAATCCAGCACGACGTCCATTACAACGCTTAGCAAAGTCGTTCTTATCTTGATCGGAGGCCAGGCGGCCCGTTTGTTGACCAAAAGTAATGGTGAAAGGTATCTGTACGGATGAAGAGAACTGATTTGCACTGACCGTCCATGTAGGGCTCGGGTCGGCAGCAGCCACAGACAGAACCTTAGCCTCTCCGTCCTGAGTAACCAGTGCCGAGTCAGTACCTGAGTTCAGTTTCTGGATGGCGGCGTTCAGCGCCTCAGCCAGTCCTGAGTAACCAGCTTTCTTCGCCTCTTCGATAATGGTCTTGAGGTTTGTATCCTTCGACATGTTAATGCCGAGCTGCCTGCTGGCGTTTTTCAGGAAGCCCTCGGCACTACCACCGGAGGTCTTTGCCATGTCGAGCAGATCGTTATAACCAGCACGTAAGAAAGGAATGCCAGCCAGCGAAGTCTCGTCTTCTGACCCTTCGCAAAACATGATGATGCGCTCAGGGTGGATCTTAATAGACCGCATCGGCCCGGGAATATTTCCGTTATCGCCGACCTGCTGTTCCTGGAAATAGTAGAACTTCGGCATGCCGTAGTCTGGAGACTTTTGGTCCTGCTCAAGCTCACCGGGTTTAACCTGCGCTTCCCATGCGGGGATCATCTTGACCAGGCCGCGCTCGCGAGAATTACGCATCACGCTACGATCGACTGGCTCCCACCACTCCTTGCTGTCTGCAAACTGGAGGATAAGTGCTGAGTAATGCCCGACCAGGTTGCGCCGATCTGCATCCTTCACTTTCGCCCAATGCTTCTTCATGAGCTTGGTGACTTTCTTTTCCCACGGCGTCGACTTCTTCGACTTCTTCGTCTCATCGCCGTCGACGATCACCGGGGTATCGGTCCAGCATGCATCGAGCAACTTATGCACCGCGCCGAACGCCGCGCCGTTACGCTCATACATGTTGTAGAAGTGGTCGAAGTCGAGTCTCTCCGGGTAACCAAATTCGCACCACAGATGGTGACGCTTCGTGTTACCGGACTTCCCAAGCCCTGATGCATACAATTGGCGCGCGCGCCCAACCTCGTTAAGGCTGTTCACAATGAGCCCAGCGAGGACTTGCATTTCTGTAGTGTTACTCACTGAGTTTTCCTTATGTGAAGAAGATAGCTCCAACCTGTTTATGGTTATTCTTCGCTACCGCAAAGTAGCGAAAGCCATCGGCGCCGTGTGATGTGAAGTCATGAAGTGGCTTATCTTTCCAGCAGCCGCGCTTGACATCCCACTCCTTGCGATATCCCTCAAGGTGGGAAATGCCTTCAGCGCATTTCTCTTCATCGAAAACACAGGATGGGAGAATTTCACGCACCGACTCAATGCCGGTATCAACTCCGACTTTTGGCACCACCTGGAATGTCATGCTGTAAACCTGCCCGTCGATTTCATACCCTTCACGGGCAAGTTCTCTGCGGGATTTGGCGTCAGCACCGAATTCACGATTATCGATGTCGTGCGGCCCCCAGTGCTCACCGTACTCATAACCCCTATCCTTCAGCACCTTCATGTAGTGCCGCAGGCCTTCACCAGAGTTTTCGTAGTAGTCGATGATATGGAACTCTTCGCCAACCTCGCGAACGAACCAGATCGCCGTGGAGTCACCCACACCGATATCCCAGAACGTGTGTACCGGGAGGTGCGAGTTATCAGGGATTTGGCCGATCCTCTTATTGGTGTAGAGCCAGCGGAACTGTTTTGCGTAATACGCGCCCTCGACAGACTGCTGGAACGCCTCGGCCGGAATGGTCGGGTATTCGCGCTTCATGTCGTCGCCGAGCGTTTTCTCTTTGGCGTAGTACCAGGCTTTCTGGCGCTCATTGACGATTACGCCGTGCTTAGCCTCCATTTCAGCGAAGTACTCAAGCAGGCGCACCGGCAGCGTTTCAACCGGGTCGATTGCGTATTGCGGGTTCTTCCACCAGGAGAAGAAGAAAAACTTCCAGTCCAGCGCGGATAAGTGCTTGCCCTGTAGCAACGCTTTCTCTGCCATCTGGCAGTAATCAAAGAAGTAACCCGCCCGTCCCTCTGCCGTGCTCTCGATAGTAGCGAAGCATCCCGTCGATACCGCCTCAAACGCACCAGTGACGATCTCACGGGCTTTGTCCGGATACTTGGCGCATATCTTTCCAAACTCGGAAACGTGAAGGTAGCGCAGCGTACCACCACGAAACGACGTGCTGACGTATAGCGAGCCGCCCTTCTTAAAGACCAGCTCACCAGACGAGTCATTGCTCGCCGGGTTGGCCGCCTTTATCTCTGCTGGCAGCTTGTCGTATGCGTACTTCACCTTTTCGCGGAACAGGCGCTTTGCGTCATTCAGCGTATGGGCGATCAGCGCGCATTTAGCCGACTCGAACAGGGCTGCGTCGAGCTGGATGATGCACACTTCAGTTGTGAAACCGAGCTGGCGAGCTTTCAGAATGATGTTGCGGGTGTGGATCCCCTCAAAGTATTCACGCTGCTCAGGCGTCATCCTGAAGCGCGTTGGCTTACCCTCTTTGTCGGTGATCCAGTAGAGATTGTTAAGCCGCCAGTCTTTGTCGGCCAGCAGCTTGAGATGCTCAGGTTTCATTACGCCCCCTGAGACAGTGAATCCATCAGGTTAGACAGGTCATCAACCGTCTTATTGCCTTCCTCGGTGTCGAGGTTATACGCCTTACGCTCAGCGTTTATCACTTTTATCTGAGCATCGACACCGGCAGTGATCGAGCGAGACATTGAGGCGTGATTGTCTTCCGTAATTTCTGCGTCTTCGAGGAAGTCGCGGAGCTTATTGGTGATGCCGCGCCATGCCGCCAAACTTTCCCGATGAGCCATGACTACAGCGGCCGCCTCATCGGATGCCCGGTCAATAATCTGCTCATCAGTAACCACTAGTGACTGGTTACCTTCTTTGGTTACCGACTTGGTTACCTTGGCTTTCGTTGCCGCCCTGACCTTTTCTGTCAGATCGCGCTGCCACCCTTCTTTGTTTGCTCTCTTTAGGATGGTGGCGTGGTTAACGCCATGCTTTTCCCCGATGGCCCTTACTGACAATGAACCAGCCCGGTAAGCCGATTCAATGGCCTCCCAATCTGGTTTGCTCATTGGTTACTCCGTCGTTTGTTCTGCCTTTCCCTTGGCCTTTAGGTAATCGCGGGTCACGTCTACCAGCAGGATTCGAAGCGCCTCGTCTTCAGAGATGCGCGGGCTAAGTCCGTTAGTGCGGCGCAGTAGCTCTTTGGCTACGACCTGAGCCTCTTCTCCCGCCGCTGAAACATCCAGACTCAGGGTAACCGGGATAAATGCGCTCTTCATGATGCGGACTCCTCAGTCTCTGCCGGTGCTTCCTCTGCCGATACTGGCGTGAACTCCACGCGCTTCACATCGGCAGGAGCGAAATACAGCCATTGGCCCGTTTCTGTCGCCAGCGGCACAAAGCCGTTAACCAGCTCAGGCTGACGTCGTGACATCTTGCCCGTGAAGGTTTCGCCTGTTTGGGTGGTTAGCGTGATTTGGTAGATGTCGGACATTGATAGCCTCTTTATCCGCTTGTGAAGTCCAACATGTTGGACAAAGTGATTTCTGCATTAAAGACCACTCCTGATGGAAGGGATCCGCAGCAAAATAATTAGAGACCACTATAGAGAGAGGAATTCGCCTCCCTCGTTTCTATAGGAGGTTACATGTTCTCAGAATTTATTATTTCTTTAGCCATTGCTTACGCGCCATCCATCAACCAGATTGTCAGAACACTTTGCCTGGCAATCAGCCTTGCGCTTTTAAAACGCTACGGCATTATCAAGCCCACCCGTAGATGAGCTTTTAATAGAAATAAAAAAACCGCCATGGGAGGCGGTTCTTAAAAAATTATGTATTACTTAACGAAAGTAATACTTTGAGGGTTAAGCACTAAAACCTGTCCATTTTCCCGCTCAACTAATGCTTTCACTGGTGTGTGGAGCTGATTAGAATCGTCGTAAGTTTCGATTGGAGCGAATTGTAAGAATGTGCCTTCCTCTCTTGCCCCGTGAATTGGGAAAGTACATTTTTGACCTTCATTTGCCATTTTAGAGCCCCTTTTTACAGTTAAAGAGGCATTTTATAACAGAAAATAGATAACTCGCTAAGCCCTTATAAAACACTTATTGGTTACAAAAGAGATTGACCTCGTAACGAAGAGCCGTTGTGAAAGTAGATCTTAGCTACAAACCCTGGTGTATGGGATGTAAATTAAGACGCTTTGGCTTCCATCAACTCGACCATATCAGGATCCATCTGGCTGACAATCCTCTCACGTGCGCAGTTAAGTAGCTTCTTCCTACCACCTACACCCCATTTATTCATAGCTCTGGCGCAGGCGCTGACCTCTTTAGTCTCATTGGCGATCAGCAGGTCAAGCCGATTGAGGCGAGACATATTGTTGATTCCGCTGAGTACCGCCTCCCGGAATGTTTCATAAACGCGGATTTCAAATTCAGGCCTAATCCATGCCGCATAGCGAATAGCTAACAACTCGGCAGCCCAGACGCCTTGGTTAACACCACCATTCACAATGTTAAGTGATTGATTTTCTTCCAGACGACATTTTTGTCCTCTGGAATCCAGTGCAGAAACAAAGCGCTTTACCGCCGCACTTCGTATGAATTTATTCGGCCTCTGTGATTCTGTCGCCTCACCATTGGAAACGGCTGCTGCATGCAGATCGTTCAGGTTATATCTCCCTGCGGAGTCAACCCGGACAGAAATGCCGTAGACATTCACGGTTTGTTTTGTCATGTCGGTAATTACCTTTTAGTGATGAACCTTGTCTCACAGGAAATCCGGCCCTCAGAGGCTCCGACAGCCAGCCGGCATCCTCAAGGGTCATCCTGAAAGGTTCTGAGTGGTGAAGTGCGCGTGAGATGCGCGGTGAAATTCAGATACAAAAAAGCCCCGCCGATGCGAGGCTCTGTGATTCTGCTACGGTTAAAGTCCAGAGGAGAGACTGTGTCAGAACCTCAGGGATGAGGCTCTATTTCAAGAACTGAGTATTGATGTATTCCTGCAGAACTCTCAGGGCTGACTGGTCTTGCTTAATTCCGGATCGGATACCGAGAACGTTTCGTCCAGCAACGTCAGAGAGTTCGACGGTGGCATCATGGCCCAAGCTGGAGGTGCCGGAGGCTTCGGTTGAGGCTGGCACAGGACAGCGTCCTTTGACGAGCACCCGACCACCATTATCAAGCTTGCGCTGCAGAGCATCATTCTCAGCTTTCGCATCGGCGAGTTCCTTCGTGTA
Organism: Enterobacter cloacae complex sp. ECL72; assembly: GCF_019056635.1. Taxonomy (NCBI): domain Bacteria; kingdom Pseudomonadati; phylum Pseudomonadota; class Gammaproteobacteria; order Enterobacterales; family Enterobacteriaceae; genus Enterobacter; species Enterobacter cloacae complex sp. ECL72. The sequence goes on from NZ_CP077659.1 coordinate 1,980,784, forward strand.
TTTGGCATCCAGTGCAGCGACATCACGCTGGCGGATCTGCATGTCTTTTATGGTGGCGTTAGCCAGGCTGAGTTTCTCAGTGGCTTTATCGCGCTGGTCTTTATAAGCGATGGCGTTGTCGCGGTAGTGGTTAATCGCCCAGGCCATGGAAACGAGAAGGCAGATAACGACAGCGCAAATGATGGATGTTAATCGGCTCATCGCTCATCCCTTACGGATTGCTGAACTTTTCCTACCAGTTGAGTATGCGAACCTACTTCTGAAATGCCGATACCACTTATGCCGATGTATTCCTTCCCGGTTTGCTGATCCTGAATGAGGTATACGCCACGCCAGTTATCGTAAGCCAGGGTGTCCCTGAACTCTGACATTTTGGTCACCTTAATGCGGTCTGCGTCAGAGGACAGTTGAGAGGAAACAGCCATTGTTGATTTTGCTGGCTCAGGGCCACGATCACAGGCCGTAAGCATGAATAAAGCTACCAGTAATGCCACTCTCATTTTTGGCTCCATTCGCATACTTCACGCTCAATCTCGCGTCGGGTAATAAGCCCCTTCCACTGCTTGCCACCTGCATACGTCCAGCGCTGCAGTTCTTTGCAGGCACCAGCTACATCACCGGAGTTCAGTTTTTTCAGCAGCGTGGATTTGCCGAACGCGCCAGCGCCCACGTTATAGGTGAACGAGTAAAGCGCCGCCCTGGTGGTCTCAGGGATACGAACCTTAATCAGCGGATCGATGGCGTTTGCCACCTTTCGCAGATCTGCCTTCAGCAGGGTGTCGCATTCTTTATCTGTGTAGCGGTGACCGCGGCGGATGTCAGCACCGGTGTGCCCATCGCAAACAGTCCAGACGCCGACCACATCCTGATAGGCGTAATAGCGCCGCCCTTCCAGTCCATCTGCATTGCCAAGCATTACTGCAGCAATGGTGATGGCTCCGGATCCGCCAACGATGGCACCCACCAGCTTATTCCTCAACGTTGGGTTCATCTCGGCTCCTGCTGCGGCGGTTGTCTTCGCGGATCTTGAAATAGAGATTCGTCAGATACGTCAGTACGGCAATGATGATACCCACCAGCACGCCGATAGCGTTCCACTGCTCGGGGCTGTAGGCATTAAGCATGCCGTTTAGGATGCTCCCGGCTGAAGCGCCATAGGCAGCACCAGTGGTTATTTTTTCCATGCGATACATGCTCTCACCTCGCGTAGTTAGCGGGTGCTGTTCGTGTAGTGGGAAAAGGCCGTCAGACACGATTGCTACGGGGCATCTGGAATTGATTGTCTGCGGCCTGAATAAAAAAACCCGGCGACAGGCCGGGAAGATGAGGGTAAGGCAATGTCGGCTCTCTGGCCGAAGGGTCCCAGGTAGTGGGTTCTGGTGCCGGGCAAAGGAATCGAACCTCTGACGCGCAGCTTACAAGGCTGCCGTTCTGCCACTGAACTAGACCGGCGCATTTGGAGCATCTGGCGGGGATCGAACCCGCATCTTCTGGTTGGAAGCCAGACGTAATTCCCAAACTACGACAGATGCAGAATTGGCGGGACAGGAAGGATTCGAACCTTCGACCATTCGGTTAACAGCCGAACGCACAACCGCTGTGCTTCTGACCCTGAAACGAAAAAGCCCCGCACGATGGCGAGGCTTGTAATTTTTTGTCGACCTACAAAGCTATGGCGACGATATCAGATTTACATGAAATATATGCGTTTCAGTTCGGTTTTGCAAGACTTACATCTAAATTTGTCGCCTTTTGTTGTGAACGTGATCGCGTTACAGAGATAAGCGCACCGCTATCGAGCCGCTTAAAGTTGTTACGCATTGCCAGCCAGTGAGGCAGATATGTCTCTGTCCATGTGGATTTAGCCACACCTGCCAGTTCTGCCAGGGCCTGATATTCGTACGTCTCACGCCCTGCTAGCTCCGCTTTGACGTCCTGCGCCGCCAGCAATATCAGTTTCTTCAGGCGTTCCATCGTCTTGCCGGCCACTTTCTTCGCGCCGAGCTGCTCCAGGAACTCTGCCCACGCCCACTGAGTGATCGCTACCTGGTACTCAAAGCGGATATTTTCGCTGTAGTTCCACAGCAGCCAAGCTTTCTGGTGGTCATCCAGCGACAGGACAGCCCGGCGCCAGGATGCGGTCACGAACTCAACCGGGCCCACCAGCGCGATGGATGAGCCCTTTGCGCGGGACTGGCTACCGCTCATCGGCGGGCCGTCCGGGTTGACCATGCGCTGCTTATCTTTGTCGAATACCTTTTTCCGTCCCCTGCTGCGCGCAGTCGCGCTGAATTGCGCGTTCTCGGCGAAAGCTACCAGCTGCCCTTTCGTAGCCCCGCTCAGATCTGCGGTCGCCACAATAAGCTGCTGACGTACGTATTCCAGTTGCTGACTGTTCATGCGGCTTCCTTATGTGGCTGATTGGTATTGGTCTGGCTGTGCTTTGCTACTGGCGGCATGCTGGCGCGCTTAACGCTTTCGGCCTGATACCGCAGGAAGTCTGTGTGGTTCATTCGGCCTCCAGTTCGGTGATGGTCAGTTCAAGCCTGCCGCCTTTGACGATTGGCATCCTCTTCACGCTGTAATAGTCGACCTGCTGGTCATCGAGCCAGAACCCAGATTTCGTCAGGGCGTCGAAGGCAGCCTTTTGCAAGTTATCCAGGTCCCGGCGGCGGCGATCCGGCATGTGGCACTCGATACGGATTTTCACGGGTGTTGCAAGGCCAATATCCAGCATTGAGTCTTTGATGATTCTGCCGACGCTGTCGCGGTACGCCTGCCCTTCTGCGCTGATGTGCGTGCGCCCGCGGTTATGTCGGTAGTAGCGGTTGTTGCTCGGAGGCCATGGGAGGCTAATGCGGTATTCATTCATGCTTTTACGAGCCCCTCTTTAAGCCAGATGACCTGCGTGCGAGCCATGCCTTCCAGCGCGCACTCCTTTGCATATTCCGCATCTACCAGACGGGTGCGGCGATCAATCTCGTCGTGGCAACTGCTGCATGCGATGGTGGCGATCAGGTCAGGCGGCTTGATTCCGGTCCCGCAGAGACCAGCAAGACGAATGTGAGCCAGTACTGAGGTTTCAGGATTGCCGTTGCATACGCCGGGGATCCGCACCTGACATTCGCGGCCGCGCGCCGCCTTGCATAAATTAGCCATGCGCCCTCCGTGCCGCGAGACGCAGCCATTTCTGATCCACCAGGCGGGCGGTGTAGCCTTTCAGTGTCGGGATGTCGGACGGATTAACCACGGGCTTGCGCTGGCGGCGCGCCGGAACGCGGAATATTTCGTTGGTGATGACGCGAGAAAGCGGAGTAGACATCAGGCCTCCTGCTTATCGCGCAGTTGCTGGTACTCGCAGCTCTGCGGGATGGTCAGGTGGCAGCCGATATTCATCGCCCAGGCTTCTACTTTGCACAGGAAGATGTACATCTCGCCAGTTTCCAGCTCTGACGTATGGCGGAGAGATTGAACCGTGGTGACCTCGCCGGACACGACGTCTACCCTGTCCTTGCTTTCGTAGCCGAGATAGGTGTGCTTCATCGCGTCTTTGACCCACTCAGGCGTAGCGAAGGTCTTGCCGCGCGCGATCAGGTACTCGCTAATTTCCGTGTACCACATGTGGCTGAGCGCGTTCTGCGACAGGCTGCGCTTCTCGCGCCATGGCTTAACCTGAAGGCGGAAGCATTGCCCTGCATCCAACAATGGCTGAATCTGCTGGCCTATGGCCGCGAAGTTACCGCGATGGAGTTTGATGCCGTCTACGGGCAGAGTCATACGGCCTCCTTAACGGAAACCGCAGAATGCAGAAAATCGCAGGTGCATTTCTGCATCTGTGACAAGGTGAGGAGTTCAGATTGTGGTCGCATTTAAGTCCCCTTAAATGCGCAGAAGTCACCGGAGTTGTTCAGGCTCCGATGACATGATTATGGCGGGTTGATTGTAGAAAATCAAAGGTCAGGGTTAAAATTCACATCTCTAAAACCCAGAAAATGGGCATTAGCATTCCATAGCGCAACTAATTCACGAATCTCCGATATAGGACCTTTGCTTTGAAAGGCCCCATCAGGTGGAGATCCGTTTCTAAATGAGGTTACGATATTATGGTTCAGCCGCTCTAAGAAAAATTCGCCCGCTTCTTCCTTGCTCATTCCTGCGTTTTTATCCATACGAGATACCATATTTCTCGCCGTATCGATGGCGAGAATAATGTTCGCAAATTGCGGGAAAGTCCATTCAGCGTCACTTTTCCCCGTAGAAGATAAATTTGCCCTCTCGGCCTGATAAGTGAGTGCATCCTGAATATTTCTTCTTAATGTTTCTCTAAATGCTTGCTTCTGAAAATTAATTCCTTTCCATGTAACAAAAAGACTGATGCCAGCAGCGACGGCAGAGGCGCAACCAGCGATAGCACTCCATGAGTCTGGGCTCATAAATCCCCTTAAGTTATTTTTTCTCGTTCTGGCTGGCCATCTCGATATAACGCGGATCGGATGCCAGCGGCAACTTTATGCTCTGCTCGCGGTAGTATCGCACGCGCTCCATGAAATACTCGCGTAGATGCTCTGGTTGCTCACGCGCTACTTGGTCTGCGATAACCGGCATATTCAGGCGCTCTTTGTACGCCACTCCGGACGCCGCCAGGTCAACATTAACCTTATCGCGCTCTTCCTGCGGCTTTGCAGCAATATTCCAGTCAGACATTAGTCAGCAGTCCTCCCTCTCTTCTTTCTGGTCTCATAAGGAGATCTAAAACCATCAACAGATTCAACCTCTCCAGCATCAAACCGTTTCGCATTTGCAATTTGTGATTTCCTCCATAACTTTTTATGTCTTTTCATTGAAGCTTTATATTTTTCTGCTGGAGTCATTTCTTCGTTAGACATAAAACCCCCTCGGTTATTTGAGGGGATTATAGATCACTTCTGCTGCGGTGATGCTGCTACCATCCGGCGATACACATCATAAGTTCCGAATTGTTCATCACCAGCCTCAAGCATTTCATGGGTGGGTTCTTCTGGCACCAGCACCCAACCATCCGGAATCACCGGAGAGTTGCCGCCTTGCGCCGGAGAGAGGCTGCTTTGCGCTGGTCGGCTACGGAAGTGCGCCGGAGCGTTGCCATCGGCACCCTGAAGCATGGCGGCGCGGCAGGCGTTCCAGACGAGCGCGTAGTAATCATCAGAGGCTGACTTTTCGCCTTGAGAATGAATAGCATCAGGCACAGATACCTGCGCTGGCGGGGCGGTGTATAACCGAGTGCCATCTTTGAAATTCTCCCAGTCAGCCTGACCATCAGCGGCTATGCACGCCACCCTTGCATCCGGGTGGCATCCGGCATCGTCAAACTCACCGAGGACAACCTCGCCAACAGCCTCCGCTTCGAGTGATGCCAGCGCGATACGCGCCAGCTCCAAATCAATTTCAAATGTGTGGCGGGCGAGAGGGACCAAATCATTGGCGAGTGCCTCTTCCGCCATTTCAATTCGCCCAACAGCTGCGGCGATCAACTGCTCTTTGGTGAATGTCATGGGTTAGTCCTCCCCTCGTACTGTTCGAACCAGAACACCACTGGCTTTTCTACTGTCTCGATGAGGCCGAATCGCTCTGCCGTGCGGAAATTGATGCTGCTTTTGCGCCCGCGATCCACCTGGAGAGACACCTGCTTTCTGAACATTTCCAGCGAATAGGACGTTTTCAGCAGGTTGCAGGGCGCACATGCCGGGAATAGGTTGTCCAGTCTTTCAGCCTCTGGTCTGTAATATTCACCCGTCGCCTTTAGTTTGAAGATGCCTTTCGCAGCAGCCTTCATACACTGCTCTGATTTGCGCAGCACCGCTTCCACATGGTCCGCATGCCAGCCCTTTTCAGGGAGTACACAGCCACAATACGCACAGCGACCGCCGAATTTTTCTCGCAGTTCTGCGCGCTGCTTTTTGGTAAGAGCCATATCAGACCTCCCCGTTGAAGCCAGAAGCGGACAGCGCTGACTTAGAAGCATCGATATTCCACTGCGCATCGCCGCAACACAGAATCCCGTTTGATGCTTCATGACCGAATGCCTCTGTATGCTCGATAAATTCGTGCGCGTTTTGCAGGTGGTGTGATAGCTCAGCAATCCGTTTGCGTGCCGCTGTGAGTTCTGCCATGTGCTCACGGAGGCTGTCAGTTGCTGCTTCCAGCTTGTCCCAATCAGGATTGAAGTTTGCCAGCTGCGCGAGTTGGTTTTTCAGGAAGCTGATGCTCTTGTCTTTGGCTTCCAGTTCATCCAGCAGCGCCAGCACGGTGGCGGGGTTGGCAGACTGCACAAATTTTCGATTGGCTGTAGCATTTTCACCCTGGAACTCTGCAATGATAAAACCGGCGTTTCCCTGGTCATCATCGCAACAAATTGCCTCCCAGCCTTCACCAGATTCTCTAACCCAACTACCACCCGTTGCTTCCAGCGCATCAGCACGCAGCGCCTGTTTGTCGATGTTGCTCATTGGGCGGCTCCTTCAAATTGGTAAGAAATTTTAATTCCCAACTTTTTAGCCATGGCATGCTCAGCGACGGCACCTTCCGACTCTTGCCACCCATGCAGCATGTGAATGGCGTCGGCGCAGCGAAGCATCGCCAGGCAGATGTCCATATACTCACGCTGAGATAAACCATCCGGGAGCGTGGCCGGATTTAATGCCACATGACCACCTGATAACATCTGCTGTGCTACTGCGTTAAACATAGGACGGTTGTAATTTTCATAACCCGTCATAGGTCCAGCGATGTAAATTTTCATACCCCTACCCTCCCCCAAACCATCAATACTCGCTTCATCGCCGGACTGTTCCGGCACTCCTGGCAGATCACGTTTGTCTCTGTGCGCTGCACCAGCTTCGAATTACCCTTCGGCATGGCAGGGATGGTTTCCGGTGCGTATTTCATTCCGTAGCTGGTCAGCCGATAAAGCCGCTGGCCGTGCTTTCCTTCGAACTCGATCAGGCCGCCTGCAAACAACGTACTTAACGGGCCGGAAATCTTTTTGGTGGTCATGCCGATCATGGTGGCAATGCGAGCACTATTCAGGCCCGGGTTATTACGCAGGGCTGCAAGAATCTGCCCACGAATTGTTATGGTCATGTCACACCATCCCGTTAGACTTGTTGCGGTTGTACTTCGCCAGCAGCAGCTGGATCGGCGTTGGCCCATGCTCGGCAGCCGGTGCGGCAATCGCCCGGCGTACCGGCGGCACTGGCTTACCCTCGGTGACGCGCTTCTCCCACATGTCCAGCAGATCGCCCGCCTCGTGTGCCAGTTCACCATGAGTCAACTGGCGCTCTGTGCTGCGGTGGCGCAACTCAACGCAGATGTGGTACATGACCGGCTGGGACCAGGGGAATTGCTCACTGGAAGTGAACTCGAACGAGCGGTTACGCCAGTCCCAGTATTCGGCGATCACCTGGTCAACGTTTACGCCCAGCACCCCGCCGCTCTGTTTGCACCATGCTACGAACTGGCCCGGCGACGGCAGGAATGGACGCTCCTGGCGGCGGGCAATGCGCATACCAGCATCGACTTGGGCCATTGAGTGGATCCCGTTCTCCTGAAACGCCAGCAGCCACTGACGGCGGAATTCGTTCAGGTCGTCCTGACTGCGGAAGTTCGCCATGCTGGCCGGGAACGCGGCGCGCAGCTCGTTGAACAGCTTGTTGAATACCTGAGCCACCTGCTCGACCGGCGCCCGCTCCTGGTACTGCTCTGGCAGGTTGTGGGCCATGCGGCTCATCTGCTCGCGGTCGTGGTTACGCATCTGCTCTGCAAGAGATTTCATCGAATCACCTCATAGGCCCAGTCAGTGTTGTTGAAGTCCAGATCCGGCTTAGCTGCGCGCTGCTCGCCTCCAGAATTACGCTGCATTGTCAGTTTGTCCCACTGCTTACGCAGGCTTTCCGGGCTCAGGATGTTGGTCTGCCAGAAGTGGTGTTTGCTTGCCCAGTCATACAGCGCGCAGATGTCCTGGTGCGACCGGTTGTCTATCTGGCGCATCAGGCGAACGGTGTTAGACCAGGAGGTCATGTCCGGGGCTTTGCAGGTTGGGTTAATCAGCTTCACCCTGGAGGAAATCCACTTAGCGATCTCGAGGTCTTCAGCCGATCCCCACTTCGCACCGGATGGGGTGTAAACCGCAGCTTCTGGATGAGCTGATAAAAATTTCTTCAGACGTGCGTCAGAGGATTCGTCAGAATTCTCGGACGAAGATCTTTTAATGTTTTTATTGTTGTTATTACATTGTTGTTCATGATTCTCGGTGAAACGCTCGGGTAAATGCGCTCCGTTATGCGCGGCATAACCTTCCGAAGCCGCGCCATTACTGGATTCGCCATGCTCGGCATTAAGCGCGGAGATATGCGCGGTGATACGCTCGGGTAAATCGTCCATTTTTTGAGCATATTCAGCGTAATTTGTGATGGTTATCACAGAGCCCTTTCGCTTCTCTCCGGAGCGAGAAATCATCCCTTCACGCTCGAAAACATCAAGCATCCTGTCTACGGCGTGGCGACTGCATGGCTTCCCTTCCCTGTCGCATAAATTCAGCCCGAGATCGGCTGAGGTGGTGACCAGTTGTCCGGTTTGCAGCGGCCATTTGCGCCCCTTGAAGTTTGCTGTATATGGCTGGCGAGCAGCACACAGCAGCAGGTTTTCCCACAGCGTGCGCAGGAAGACGTCCTTCGACCAGGTTTGCTTAAGAACACTCCGGTACAACGGGATGAATCCGGTTTTCTGGTTCTCCATCCGGTTGCTCCTGGCGGCGGAATGCGCCGCGAAATTTGCGTAAGCGACGTTCGACACAGTTAAACCTCCTGCGCCTGGCGTTTTGGATTAGCGTTTGTCATAATGACCTCGCAATTGACTAGCGTTTGTTGCACCAGAAAGTCGGCTCTGTTCGCGCAGACCGGCTTTCTCCATTTCTGTAGTTCTCACATGGCCCCCAGCATCGATGTAACCATCGTCATCAGCGGCCCCACCTGCTCCGGCATGAGGCGGAACAGCGACGCTATACCCTCGCTTACCTCTTTCAGCTTCTGATGCTCTGGAGCGTCCAGCAGCACGGCCTGTTTAGCCTCGGCACACTCTTTCATCGCAGAGGCGATCAGCGACATCGTGTCGTTCTGTGGCGCCAGGCGGTTTCGATACTCCAGCGGCAGGACGGACATGATTGCCGGCGCCAGCTGGCGAATGTTGTTGGCGGCGTACTCTGTGTCGCCATCGATCCAGCGAAACACTTTCTGCATCTGACGGTGCGAGTCAGTCGGGATATCCAGACCGGTTCCGCCGGTTGACCGCCACTCTTCCACAATCAGCGCCGCAACAAATTCACGGCTGCGGCAATCAGCTGCCCAGGCGCGAACAGCTGCGCGGATCCCATCGATGTTTAACGCCGCGGATTCAGGTTCCCGGCGATTCTGGTAAATCATCGCCGTTGGCGAAAATTTGTTACCTTGTTGATACGCAAGTGAATGCATTTGCTATTCCTGATGTTCCTGTTTCTTACTGTGAGGAAATTCGCGGTACTCGACCGCCTTAACCTCGCCAGTAGGAAGCTTGTTGATGAAAATCTGACGGCCGACCCTGATCGCTTTGCTAATTGCCGTTTGATGGACACCAATGGCATCAGCTGCTTTTACCTGGCCAACTTCGTCGACATACTCGGCGAGTGAAATTTTCATGTTTAGCGTTGCTCCTTACCATTAATACAAAAACAATACCACAAGTATTAGATAAATCAATACCGCCGGTATTTTAAAAATATGAGCTTTGGTATTAATATCTGAAAATGGAAAAGAAAAAGATCCTCACCCCCGCTCAAGTGGCTGATTCAAAGCGTTTAAAAGCCCTTTACGAAGCGAAGAAAAAAGAACTGGGTATTACTCAGCAATCCATTGCGGACGCGCTGGACATATCCCAAGGTGCCGTTGGCCATTATCTCAATGGAAGGAACGCTTTAAATACAGCGGTAGCATCGGTCTTTGCGAGGCTTCTTGGGATTAGTGTCTCTGATTTCAGCCCGTCACTTGCGAAGGATATCTCTGATATGAGCTCGGTGGCGTCGGAAAATACTTCTTTCGCAGGGCATTATTCACCTGGCTCAAAATATCCGGTGATTAGCAAAGTTCAGGCGGGCGCCTGGTGTGAAGCGGTTGAGCCGTACACCCTAAAGGATATAGACCTTTGGCTTGAATCAGATGCTCACATTCAGGGGGAGGCGTTCTGGCTGCAGGTTGATGGTGACTCAATGACAGCACCGGCGGGTCTTAGCATCCCAGAAGGAACCTTTGTCCTCTTCGATACTGGGCGCGAGGCAATCAACGGCAGTCTGGTAATAGCAAAGCTATCCGATTCGAACGAGGCAACATTTAAGAAGTTAGTGATCGACGGTGCGCAGAAGTACCTGAAGGGTTTAAATCCACAGTGGCCATTGGTAGCGGTGAATGGTAACTGTCGAATTATCGGTGTTGCTGTAGAGACGAAGATGCGGCTGGTTTAGCCGATGAGTGAACTGAACGATCAAATGACAATGAATTGAGGATGCAGTTATGGATGACGGGGTATTACAAGATATAAAGATATCACTAAGATATGACGGTAAGGACGCTGAAAACCATGAAATTGATCTCAATTGCCTTGGGGAGTCTCTAAAGGGATTCTCTAAAGTTTTATCTACAGCAGCATCATTTTCAGCCACTCAGAAATACAGCAAAATATCCACATATCAAGACGTTAAGGTATATGCGAGAGAGGCAAGGGCAAATTGCTTCACTTTAGAAGCTGTGATCTTACCCAGCAATAGTGGACACGCGACTAAGTGAGTAAACTCTCAACCAGAGGTGACTCACATGACAAAACCAACATCAACCACCAAAAAGCCACGCAAGCAGCACACTCCTGAATTTCGTCAGGAAGCCCTGAAACTGGCTGAACGCATTGGGGTGGCAGCTGCCGCCCGCGAACTTAACCTGTATGAATCACAGCTCTACAACTGGCGAAGCAAACAGCAAAATCAGTTCTCTTCTTCTGAACGCGAGCAGGAAATGTCCGCTGAGATCGCCCGTCTGAAACGTCAACTGGCAGAACGGGATGAGGAACTGGCCATTCTCCAAAAGGCCGCGACATACTTCGCGAAGCGCCTGAAATGAAGTATGTCTTCATCGAAAAACATCAGGCTGAGTTCAGTATCAAAGCCATGTGCCGTGTACTTCAGGTTACCCGTAGTGGCTGGTACATCTGGCATCAGCGTCGTTATCAGGTAAACCGGCGTCAGCAGTTCCGCCTTGTCTGTGATAACGTCGTCCGGGAAGCATTCAGTGACGCAAAACAACGCTATGGAGCGCCACGCCTGACGGATGAGCTTCGTGCCCAGGGTTACCGCTTCAACGTGAAAACCGTGGCTGCCAGCCTGCGTCGTCAGGGGCTACGGGCGAAAGCTTCACGAAAGTTCAGTCCGGTCAGTTACCGCGAACATGGTCTGCCAGTCTCAGAGAATCTGCTGAAGCAGGACTTTTACGCCAGCGGCCCGAATCAGAAGTGGGTGGGTGACATCACGTATCTTCGCACTGGTGAAGGCTGGCTTTATCTGGCCGTGGTTATCGATCTGTGGTCGCGGTCAGTCATTGGCTGGTCGATGTCCTCACGGATGACAGCACAACTTGCCTGCGATGCGTTACAGATGGCGCTGTGGCGGCGTAAACGTCCGGAAAACGTCATCGTGCATACAGACAGAGGCGGTCAGTACTGTTCAACGGATTACCAGAGCTTGCTGAAACGCCACAATCTGCGGGGGAGTATGAGCGCCAGAGGTTGTTGTTACGACAATGCCTGTGCGGAAAGCTTCTTCCATACGCTGAAGGTGGAATGTATCCACGGAGAGGACTTTGTCAGCCGGGAAATCATGCGGACAGCAGTGTTTAATTATATTGAGTGTGATTACAATCGGTGGCGTCGTCACAGTGCCTGTGGCGGTCTTAGTCCGGAACAATTTGAAAACCAGAACCTCGCTTAGGGTTGTGTCCATATTACGCGGGTAGGATCAGCTGCGCTAAATTTCGTTACTCAGAATCAGTTGTTCTCAGGGATCGCCGCAACTATACTGGGTGCGATACTTCAATATATATTTGCGAGAAATTCGAACAAGAAAGATGAAATGAAAGCTCTACAGCAGGTTCTCGAAAAGGCCATAGAGGCGCTAGGTAACAAGGACTCTGGAACCATCGATAAGTTAATCTCAGTGATTGATAAGATGGCTGTAGAACTTCGCCCCGCAGTTCGGCAGGCCGTTTCTCCGATTGGAAACACATGTGATCAAATCAGCATTTCCACTAACAAAGATGGGTGTCTTTTAAAGGTGGACGCGGCGGATAAAGAGCAGATAGACAAGCTTGAAGATGATGAGGTTGTAGGATTAAGAGAGTATCGAGCTTACCTTACGGAGTTTGACGCACAGAATATGACAGCAAAGATCATACTTGAAGGAGATGATTCGAAGAAGAGAATAACTTCTGAAATCAGTGATCCTGCTGCAAGCAAAAAGAACAACCCCTACCTCAATGCCCTTAGCGCCTATATCTCAACGAAGGGCGACATATCATCCATATTCACAATAACTGCAAAGGCCACTGTGAAAAAAGGGCAAATAAATAGGCTATTTATAGTGGATGCCAAATAGTATTTTTCACCACCACCCGGCCACTGCGCCGGGTTTTTATTTACCCTTCCGCACCAACTCCGCCGCATCCCTGTTCACTCCCTTCCCTATCACGTTTCCTGTTTCCTTCCGGTACTGCTCCAGCTTGTCGATGATGTTTTGCTGGGTCATGGGTAAATCAGCCAGTGACAATTCCATCACCGCCCGCCCCATCGCCTGAATTTTCATGCTTATACGCTCTTCATCCAGAACCATGCACATCCCTCCTGCTGTTTTTTTAAGCGTAGCACTGGTATTTACAAAAATAAAATCACATCAAATTCATACTCTTAGTATTAATCAAAGATTTATTAATACTGGCGGTATTGCTATATATTAATACCGCTAGTATTGTTAACCCATCGAAACGAAACATCGACAGCTGAGCGAAGTTAGCCAGCGGCGGACAGCAAGTAGCCTGCTCATTAACAACATGCAGATTTACAGCGTCAATGACCTGTTTAGACCCTTACACGAGAAACGTGCTGTATCACCGGGTGCGATCCGGTCGGTGAGAGAGTATCCCCGCGCGAGAGCGAGAACGGCGTGAGAACAGGCAACACTGGCAGGGAGTTGGCGCTGATTCAACTTAGAGGAGTGATTCCAATGAAGCACTAAAGCGGCCAGGCCGCGCAATCAAGCCGCAGTAGTGATGTGGCCCCGAGTCTCTATGAGAGCCAGACGCAGGTCCGAACTGCGACATACCGCTGGTGAGGGTTAATCGAGGAAAAGGGTATGCCGGTAAAGCAGCGCGAACGCCAGACGCGCACCGGTTATGAGCGGCGATGAGCGACGGAGTCTCAAGGGCATGAGCGCGGCCACTGCGAGAGTGTGGCGAAGTGCTTTGGGCTGGCAGACGGTTATCAGCTAGTTGGTGAGGTAATGGCTCACCAAGGCGACGACGGCCTTCCCTGCTTCATTGTGGGGAGCCAGCGCCAAAGCATTTCTCCCGCATCAGCGGGTAACGACAGAGGGTAAGGCGATGGGGAACGTTAAAAAATACACAGTCGACTACGACTGGAAGGCGGAGCTAACGGTTGAGATAGACCACGACGTAATGACCGATGAAAAGCTGCATGAGATTAACAATTTCTGGTCGAACGCCGATTACCGACTGGAGCGCCAAGGATCAGTTTTGAATGCGGTGCTGGTCATGCTGGCAAAAGAGGCTCTGCTCATTGCGCTGAGCCAAAACTACAACACCTACGGCGTTGTTAGTGAGTTCGACTGGTCGAAGGGTGAAGGGGTTGAAGGCTGGCCTCCAATGGACGGCAGCGAGGGCATAAAGATAACTCATGTAGACGTTTCAGGAATACTCGATTCAGATGACATCACCATCAAGGCCGCCTAACCAGCGGCTTTTTTCATACCTCAGTCGCTTCACCGAGGCGACTTAGTTATGACAACCGGCGGCCATCCACCGCCCATTGAAACACTGAATAAATGCGTTGAAGTCTTGTATTAACAGTTCCGTTCGCCGCGATAAGGCCAAGAGGAAATCATGGCAATTGATTTTGAAGTGAAAGCTACAGGTATTGATGTTTCAACAAGTGGTTACCGTGACCACGTAAATTTAGAAGTCCGCGGCGTAGAGCTCTCTGATCTTGTCTCTGAAATTGAAGGGAAAGCGCTCTTTCAGGAAATCGATCTTAATGACTACATCGACTGGGCTGAGGCCGCAGGTCACATCGACGACATTCTTGATCGGCTTGATGCAGATGACGTTATCGCATGGTTGCGCAGCAACGGCCACTTGGAGACTGAATCATGACTGTCACCCACAACGGTAAGCAGTACACCGCAAAAAAGCTCAACGATAACGAGTGGCAGCTGACGTCGATATCGGCGCCGCGTGAAAAGCTGGTACTTAACCGCCAGCAGATGCATATCGCTGGCCTCCTGAAACAGGTTGAGGTGAAGGTATGATCGGAATGCACTATGGCACCGCATCAGTGCCACGTAGCGAGGTTTTACCGGGCACAATGCTGCAACACCACGGCAAAACTTATCGCGCCTCTGCGAACGTTGAGAAAGGCCTGTACGCCTTCAACATCTTCGAAAAAACCATCATCAAAAGTGATTCCGTCGTTGTGCTGCTGAATGAGCGCGGCGAGCCGATGGTTCACTGATACCAACCACCCTATTCAACCGATCGGCCTGGCTTTCTGCGGGCGGGATCTGCACATCCAAATTTCAGGAGAAACCATGAGCGAAGTAACGGATTTAGTCGTCATTGAGAAACAGAACGCAATGGCGGTATTCACCACCAAAGAGCAGCTCGACCCGATTATTGAGGCGATCGAGAAAGAAGCTCGCAGCCTGGTGCCGGATGTGTCGACCCGCAAAGGCCGTGACGCTATCGCATCCATGGCGCATAAGGTTGCCCGTTCCAAAACCTACATCGACAACGCCGGTAAGGATCTGGTTGCTGAGCTTAAAGCCCTGCCTAAGCAGATCGACGAAAGCCGCCGCATTGTGCGTGAGCGGCTGGACGCGCTTAAGGATGAAGTGCGCCGTCCTCTAACCGAATGGGAAGCTGAGCAGGAACGAATCCGGGTGGAAGAAGCCTGGAACGCTATGCACGAAGAAGCATTGGTGATGAACAAGATGTTCGATGACCAGCGCGCCGCGCAGATCGAAGCAGACCACGAAATGGCTCTGCTGATGAATGAAAAGTTTGACCGTGACCGCGAAGAGCAGCGCCGCCTGGCGGAACAGGCTCAGCGTGAGCACGAAGAACGCATTAAGCGCGAAGCGGCAGAACAGGCCCGCCGCGATGCCGAAGCGAAGCACAAAGCGGAGATTGAAGCCGCAGCACGCCGTGAAGCTGATGAGAAAGCACGTGCAGAAGCTGCGGAGCGCCAGCGCGTCGAAGCGGAACAGCGTGCAGCTCGCGAGAAGCAGGAAGCAGAAGCCCGGGCGGAACGCGAAAAAGCCGCGGCAGTGGAAGCTGAGCGCCTCAAGGCAAAACAGGCAGAAGAGAAACGCCTAGCCGAAGAGAAGCGCATCGCAGACGAACAGGCAAAGCGCGAAGCTGACGTAAAGCACCGCAAGACGGTCGGCACCAACATCGTTAACGCGCTCACCAGCAATACCAGCTTAACCCGCGAACAGGCTATCGAAGTTCTTACCGCTCTAAAAGATGACCTGATCCCCTGCGCGAAAATTCATTACTGAGGCAACCATGAACGCATACCTAACTTACGACCGCATCGAAGATCGGCGATGGGCTGAGCAGCAACTCACCGACGAAAAAGAGAAGTGGATCGGCGACCGGGCGCGGGAAATCATCGACATGATGCCGAAAGAGCCGTCCGGCCTCTTCCACTTCACGGTCCCGATTGACTCCAGCCCATACGAAGGACTTCGCAGCGATAAAGCTGGCGAGGCCTACAACGATTTCATTTCGGCAGTTGCTTACGCCCAGGCGGAACACGACTGGGAACACCGTACCGGCTGTCCGTTTTAATTTTTGAGGGGATTAACAATGAGTACTGCACTTTCCACCATGGCCGGGAAACTGGCCGCACGCCTCGGCATGGATGCCGGTACGGACCTGATGAATACGCTGAAGAACACAGCGTTCAAAGGCGGTAACGTCACCGACGAGCAGTTTACTGCCCTGCTGATCGTCGCCAACCAGTACGGCCTGAACCCATGGACCAAAGAGATTTACGCATTCCCAGATAAAGGCGGGATTGTCCCGGTCGTCGGCGTTGATGGATGGGCTCGCATTATCAACGAACATCCTCAGTTTGACGGCATGGAGTTCTCTTACGACAAAGAGGAAGGCGCGTGCACCTGCAAGATTTACCGCAAAGACCGTAAGCACCCGACTATCGTCACCGAGTACATGGGAGAGTGTAAGCGCAACACTCAGCCATGGCAGTCCCACCCTACCCGCATGCTTCGCCACAAGACGCTTATCCAATGCGCGCGCCTGGCCTTTGGTTTCGCTGGCATCTTCGACCAGGACGAGGCAGAGCGAGTTATTGAAGGAACAACGGCAGAGGTTCATGCGGGCCATGAATCAGATAGCCGTCGCCCGGATCTGATCGCAAAAGGTGAGTCTGCCGCACGCCTTGGAACCGTTAAGTATCAAGAGTTCTGGGTGGCGCTGAGCGCTGAAGAGAAGCAGGTGATCGGCGCAGTTGAGAAGCGACGCATGTATGACATGAGTCTTGCTGTCGATAACGCCGAACCTGTCAATGTCGCAGAGACGGAGGCTGAATGATGGAGCAACGCACCCCTGAATGGTTTGCTGCGCGCTGCGGCAAGGTCACTGCCAGCCGCCTGGCTGATGTCATGGCCCGAACTAAGTCGGGCTACTCCGCCAGCCGCCAGAACTACATGGCCGAGCTGATTTGCCAACGACTGACCGGGAAGCTGGAGGAAGGTTTTTCGAATGCCGCGATGATGCGCGGCACTGAACTTGAGCCAGTGGCGCGCGAAATGTACGCGCTGAATGAGTTCGATGCGGAAATCACTGAAGTTGGACTCATCGATCACCCAACCATACCCGGATTCGCAGCCAGCCCGGACGGACTTGTTAACGACGACGGGCTTATCGAAATCAAATGCCCCAACACCTGGACCCATCTTGAAACGCTGAAAACTGACGAGCCAAAGCGCCAGTACATGCTGCAAATGCATGCACAGATGATGTGCACCGGGCGGAAATGGTGTGATTTCGTTAGTTTCGATGATCGCCTGCCGCCTGACCTCGCCTATTTCAAGAAGCGCATTCATTTCGATGAAGATCTGGCGCGCGAAATCGAGTCTGAGGTTAAGAGCTTCCTTGCAGATCTGGAATCGGAAATTCAGAAAATCACAGAGCGTGCAGCATGAAACGCACTCCCTTCTACCGCAGGCCCGGGCGAACCGGGCAATTCTCTGGCCTCCGTGAGCGCGTTATCTGGATGATTCAGACGCGCGGCCGCCCGGTAACCGGTAGCGAAATCGCGGAGAAGTTCGGCGTAACGCTCATCGAGTTCAACCGGGTCGCCAACGGCATCACCCGCGGTACCGGACAGATAGCGCAGATCGTTGAGTCGAAAAAATGGCTCAACGAGGACGGCATCTGTGACCGGACATTCGACCTGGTCACGAAGCCAAAAGTCATCACGCCTCAAGGTAAATCGCGCCTCTTCACCCGGCGCGCCATAGAGCAGTCGCAAGAAGGCAGGCGGCAGGCGTGCATAGCGCGTGCCGCACGCCGTCGCCGCCTGATTGCTCAGGGCCTCTACATCGACGAAATGGAGTCCATCCTATGACTCACGCTCACGACGACATCAGGGTTGGCACTATGTGCCTTCCCTTCATTGGTAACGGCTGGCTAATGCCATGGGGTGAAGTGGTCAGCAATCCATTAAAGGCCCAGCGGCTCGCTGAGGAATATCGGGAAAGGCAGG
The DNA here is from genome assembly GCF_019056635.1 of Enterobacter cloacae complex sp. ECL72. Classification (NCBI taxonomy): domain Bacteria; kingdom Pseudomonadati; phylum Pseudomonadota; class Gammaproteobacteria; order Enterobacterales; family Enterobacteriaceae; genus Enterobacter; species Enterobacter cloacae complex sp. ECL72. Next base: position 1,998,913 of record NZ_CP077659.1, read on the forward strand.
AGGCGGCATGACAGCGAAATACTCACTTCTGTATGTCGATCCACCCTGGTCTTACGGCAACACCATCAGCAACGGCGCTGCCGCAGACCACTACACCACAATGAAGTTAATCGACATCAAGCGTCTGCCAGTGTGGGAGCTTGCCGCCGAAAATGCGGTGCTGGCGATGTGGTACACCGGCACGCATAACCAGGAGGCTATCGAGCTGGCCGAGGCTTGGGGTTTTACCGTTCGCACGATGAAGGGCTTTACCTGGGTGAAGCTGAACCAGAACGCGGAACTGCGCATCAACAAGGCGCTGGCCGAGGGTGAAGTCACCGACTTTTACGACTTCCTCGATCTGCTTAACGCCGAGACGCGCATGAACGGTGGCAACCACACCCGGGCCAATACCGAAGACCTGCTGATTGCTACCCGCGGCGCCGGGCTGGAACGAAAGCACGCCGGGATTAAGCAGGTGGTCTACAGCCCACTCGGCGCGCACAGCGAAAAGCCATGGGAAGTGCGCCACCGGCTGGAGCTGCTTTACGGTGATGTTCCGCGCATTGAGTTGTTTAGCCGCTGCGCGGCGCCGGGCTGGGATCATTGGGGAAATCAGTGCGACACCGCCGCGGTAGAACTGCTGCCCGGTTGTGCCATCGTTGTTGTGAAAACGGAGGCCGCATGACGCCAGAAACAGACAACGCCATCCGCTCAGCCTGCCGACGCTGCACAGAGGAAATCCAGCAGGCCATGCGCAAGAAGCCAAAGCCTAACTGGAACGAAACGGTGCCTCCCATCATCAACAAGCATCACAAGAAAATTGAAGATCTGGGAGTTAGCCTCCTGGAGTTCGTTGTATACACAGGTCGGCTTAATCGCCGCTTCGGAGTGGATTCATGAGCAATTCGATAGCAGACGGAGCGAAATTAACTCCGGAAACATTCGCAGATTTCATTGAGCGCTTGAGGTATCACCATCGCGGCGATGGTGTTAATCGTCACGCCACCGCCGATCCGATTTTCATGGTTCAGAAGCAGGCAACCATTTATGGCCTGGCAGAAGAGTACGGCGAATCGAAGATAGTCCATTTCGAGGAATGCGAATGGGACAGCCCGCAGGAGTATTGGGATGATCTTGATGAACAGCAGCAGGAAGAGTTAAACGCCTTCTGCATTGACCAGTGCGACACAGCCTTTACGGATCTCGATGAAGACGCTCAGTGGGAAGTGCTGACTGACCTTGATGGCCACACTGTCTGCGGTACACGCAAAGAGTGGCAGAACATCAACGCTCATTTTACCCGTGAAGCAGCGGAGGCTTTCATTCGCCGCAAACAGCATGATTATCCTCCTCTGCGAGTCTACGTCGAAAGCATGTACTTCGGCTGGGAGTATCAGGAAATCGTCCGCGCTCTATGCGACGGAAGGCTGGTGCTAACTGAAAAAAATGGCAGTACGGAATGAACAGGGCCTCACCAGTTGATTTGAGGAAAAGCCTCGAAATTGCAAACCACCTGGCGCATATCGGGATTCGCTTTGTGCCGATCCCGGTGGCGACAGAAGAAGAATTCCAGACACTGGCCGCCGAGCTATCGCGACGGCTTGAAAATATGGCTCTCGAAGCCGAGAAGAATGAAGGCGGTGCCGCATGAAGGCACTAATCACCAGGTCGCTAAAGCGGCCTTTTTTATTGCTGGCATTCACCTTCAACCGAATTAACCGACAGTTCCGGGAGCATTGACCATGGCCGATATCATCGATACCGCAGCAGAGATTGAAGAGCTTCAGCGTAACGCTGCCCTTTCCGCTCACCGCATCGACCGCAATGCCGTATCGGCTGAGCGTTGTGAAGAATGCGACGAACCAATTCCCGAGCCGCGGCGCGCTGCCGTTCCCGGTTGCAAGACGTGCGCCAGTTGCCAGGGTGTTATCGAATTGAGGAATAAGCAGAGGGGGATGTGATGGATTACAGCAAGCTAGGCGATTTTGAGATAAACAAACTGGTCGGCGATGTCGTTTTCAAAGGACTATGGTCATGCAGGCCGGGCACTGCGGGAAATAAAAGTGACTCATGGTATTACGGTAACGCGGATGCTTCGCTCAACCCGCTATCACCGCTTCCCGACTACTGCAACGATGCGGCTGCCGCATGGCCGATAATCACCGCAAATAAAATCAGCATTTACGCAATGAGCGACGCGGACAAAAGAGGCGGTTGGGGGGCTGAGGCTTTTCATCCCAACGATGCATATAGCTTTAACGATAACCCACTTCGTGCCGCAATGATTGTCTTCCTCATGGTGCAGGGAGGGAAAGATGATAAGTAAGCTGAAGGAACTATATTCCTACAATCCTGATACCGGTGAATTTACTAGAAAGAATAAATTGAACGGAACTGGGAGAGGAGTGATTGGTGAACAGGTTGGTTCGCTTGGTGTTAAAGGCTATCTGAGCATTTTCCATAACAACAAGCACTATAGTTTGCACAGGCTTGCCTGGGCTTTCACATATGGATACTACCCATCATCTCTTATCGATCACATCAATGGGAATCGCGCCGATAACAGGATAAGCAACCTGAGGGAAACCAATAGAAAAGGAAACTCTTATAACTCCAAACTTTTCTCAAACAACACCACCGGTTACAAAGGGGTGACGAAACTTAAAGGCGGAAAATTCAGAGCACAGGCGAGGCTGAATGGGAAAAAAATCCATATCGGTACATTCTTGACGGCTGAGTCTGCTGCTGAGGCTTACCGTGAATTCTCTATCAAAAACCACGGAGAGTTCTCACCTTTCCAGGAGTCAGCCAATGTTCCAGCTAATTCAACGGGGTCAGATTTACGCTGACCAGCACGGCTGGCCAGTCATCATCCAAAGCTGCACTTCTCAGATAGTCCGCTACTGGCGACAGGGCCGGATCAACACCGCGTCAATCGACAGATTTACCCAAGACTTCGAACCGCTCGATCACCGTGAGTCGGCGCAGATACGTTCCGAACTGGAGACGAGCGAGCATATTAAATCGCTGCGTGCCCGGCGCGCGGCATGAGGAGAAATTATGTCAAATTTAGCAATGAAGGTTTTGCAGTGGCAGGCGACAGGCGATGTCGGCGTTAGCAGTGCGACGATGGCATCCATTGCTTTGGGTTTGGATAAGCCATTTTACGGAAGCCATTTCGGCGCACCGCATGACCCATCCGATATGTTGCGTTGCATGAAGTTACTGGAAGCCATCCAGGAGATTCGGGATCACTTCCCTGCTATCGCCAAACGAGTTCCAACCTTCAAAGGGATTATTGAGCAGTGGGATGATCTGGTCGAGGTGATGAACCGTGAGTGCGTTGGTGAAAGATGGCGCGCTCCTGATGCATACAACCTGATTAAAAAACTGCGAGGCGACGACAAGCAGCGCAGAACAATCAGATTCGCCTGACGCAACTGATAGCCAGTTATGAGCTGGCTATTGGGTGCGAAAGCACTGCAACGTCATCCCTTTTGCCCGGCCCCGCGCCGGGCTTCTTTTTTGCCTGGAGACACCCATGAGCGATACGATCCAACTGGTACCCAATAAATGGGTATCAGAAGAACTACTGATTGCATTAACCGGGCTGACAAAGCATGCAATCAAGTCGGCCCGTGAAAAAAGCTGGCTTGAGGGTCGCGAGTATAAGCACTATTCCGGAGACCTTCAGCCTAAAGACAACTCACCTATCCTTTACAACCGTTTCGAAGTCGATAACTGGGTTGAAAAGCAACGCCCGGCGATCCCACGCCAGAAATCTGCTTAAATAGCCCTGCGTTTAACAACGAGGAAAAGGCATGTCTAAATATCCAACCGGGGTAGAGAATCACGGGGGCTCATTGCGCCTGTGGTTTATGTACCAGGGGGAGCGGGTTCGTGAAAGTCTTGGCGTTCCCGATACACCCAAAAACAGAAAAATAGCTGGAGAGTTGAGGACTTCGATTTGCTACGCCATCAGGACCGGCACATTCGACTATACCGCCCAGTTCCCTAACTCACCACGAGCTCAAGTGATTGACGATCGCAAACTAAAGACGTCCGTTTCGGAAATGGCTTACAAATGGCTGGCCCTGAAGCAAACGGTTTTGGCGAAGAACACCCATATGCGGTATACGTCGTACGTGAAAATGTGCCTTCGCATTCTGGACGATGAGATGCCCATTTCAGCACTTACCCACGAGGATCTCATGTCTCTCAGGCATGAACTTCTAACTGGCTATCAGCTCATCGGTAAAACTCTTGAGCGCTCCCACAAAAAAGGGAGAACTGTACGAACGGTGAACGGCTATATGGCTGTGATGCTCGAGATGCTTAAGTTTGCGGAGCGCAACGGTTACACAAATGGCTCGGTCATATCTGATATTCGTCCACTCAGGAAATCAAAATCAGAGCCTGACCCGCTCACCAAAGAAGAGTTTATGCGCTTGCTTCAGGCTACTAATCACCAGCAGATCAGAAATCTTTGGGTTCTGGCCGTAAGTACCGGCATGCGTCATGGTGAAATTTGTGCTTTAGCCTGGGAGGATGTAGACATCGTGAAATGGACGATAAAAGTTAACAGAAACCTGGCGATCTCTGATCACTTCTCACCACCTAAAACAGAAAGCGGTATAAGGACAATCAACCTGACTCAGCCAGCTATCGAGGCTCTTAAAAGTCAGATGCAATTCACACGAATGAAGGAGCAGCATGAAATTGTTGTTCATCTCAGGGAGTACGGAAAACAAAGAACAGACCTATGCACCTTTGTATTCAATCCGAATGTCTCGGCGCGTTACCCATCAAAAAGCATTTGCTACATACCAGGGTCGATAGCCTCTTCATGGAATCACCTGTTGAAAAGAGCAGGCATCAGGCACAGGAAAGCTTATGAATCTCATCATACATTCGCTTGCTGGGCATTAAGTGCCGGGGCGAACCCGAGTTTCATTGCAAACCAGATGGGACACACTAATGCACAGATGGTTTTCAACGTATATGGTAAATGGATGTCTGAACAAAACGGCGACCAGGTAGCTCTGCTGAACACAAATTTTGACTTCAATGCCCCACAGATGCCCCACAATAAAGTGGCCGGAATATAATTGGTTTATATTACAGCCACTTAGTCACATGTTAGTGTTTTATCATGACATGCCGGACTACCGTGTAATCCTCAAGTCCGTAGACCGACATATCTTTGCCATAACCGGATAACTTCATCCCGCCGTGCGGCATTTCGCTCACCAGCATAAAATGGGTATTGACCCAGGTGCAGCCATACTGCAACCGTGCGCTGAGGCGATGGGCGCGTCCGACGTCTTTTGTCCAGACGGACGAGGCCAGGCCGTATTGCGAATCGTTAGCCCAGTTCAGCACCTGCGCTTCATCCTCAAATTCTGTCACACTGACCACCGGGCCAAACACTTCTCGCTGGACGATCGCATCTTCCTGCTTCGCCCCGGCCAGCAGCGTTGGCTGGAAGTAATATCCTGCCCCCTCACTTTTACTGCCACCGGTGACGACGCGGATATGTCCAAGGGTTTTGGCTTCGTCCACGGCAGCGCAAACGCGGGAAAGATGCGCTGCGGAGCTGAGCGGTCCCAGCTCGGTTGACGCATCGTCCGGCGCGCCCATTTTCAGGCTGGCAACGGCTGCGCCCAGCTTTTCGACCAGCGCGGGGTAAATCCCCTTCTGGGCATAGATACGACAGGCTGCGGTACAATCCTGACCAGCATTGTAGAAACCAAACGTACGCACGCCTTCAACCACGGCATCCAAATCTGCATCGTCAAAGACAATGACCGGGGCTTTTCCGCCCAATTCCATATGGGTACGTTTAACTGAAGATGCGGTATGCCCGATAATATGTTCTCCGGTAGCAATAGAGCCGGTGAGAGAAACCATACGGACTTTTTCGTGGCCGGTCAGCGGATCTCCTACGGTTTTTCCGCGACCAAACAGCACGTTCAGCACGCCTGGCGGGAAGATATCTTTCGCCAGTTCCGCCAGCTTCAGCGCCGTCAACGGGGTAATTTCAGACGGCTTGATGACGACACAGTTTCCCGCCGCCAGCGCGGGCGCCAGCTTCCACGCCGCCATCATCAGAGGGTAGTTCCAGGGCGCAATAGAGGCGACAACGCCAACCGGGTCGCGGCGGATCATTGAGGTATGTCCTTCGAGGTATTCTCCGGCAGCCAGCCCGTTCAGGCAGCGGGCGGCCCCGGCAAAGAAGCGAAACACATCGACCACGGCCGGGATCTCATCTCCCTGAACACAGTGCAGCGGTTTCCCGCAGTTAAGGGACTCCACTTTTGCGAACGCGTCAGCGTTGGCTTCTATCACATCAGCCAGTTTCAACAGACATTCGGCGCGCGTTTTCGGCGTCGTTTGTCCCCACTCTGTGAACGCGCGATCGGCAGCCTGGACGGCAGCGTCCACCTGTGCTGCCGACGCTTCAGCAATCTCCAGCAGCACTTCACCCGTGGCAGGATTATAAACCGCCTGCTTCTCACCTTCGCCGGTCACCAGTTCACCATTAATCAGCAATTGATTTTGCATAGCATCGTCCTGTTGAAATCGACATTGTTTTCGCTGTCAGCACACGTTCTGGCGGGCAGAAACGTGACAACGTCACGTTACCAATCCGCGCTCCCTTACTAAAGGTAGACTGCGCGTTATGTCGCTTCAGGAATTTTCATCAAGGTGTGACTGGGTGCAGCATCATTTCGCGGATTAACCCCGCCAGCTGGATGACCGCCTGCTCTTCCCGCTCGCCCCAGCCCCATGAGGTATTGAAACGGAAAAACGGTGTCCAGATATTGGAGGTGGAAAACATCTTGCCGGGCGCAATGCTGATTTGATGGGTTAACGCCTTCTCACTCAACCGCCCCGCATCCAGCTGTTCAGGCAGTTCCAGCCATAAAAAATAGCCGCTGTCGTTATGATGGATTTTGACGCCGGCAGGCATATGACGCAAAAGCGATTGCCAGGCCTGCTGTTTGCGTTCAGCAAGCGTGCGTCGCAGACGGCGAAGGTGGGCGTCGTAACGTTTGGTCGCCAGGTAATCCACCAGCGCCAGTTGCATGGGAGAGCTGGTGGACAACGTACTCATCAGCTGCAACTGCTGAATACGGCGCGCATGTTTTCCCGCCGCCACCCAGCCAATACGGAAACCGGCCACCAGACACTTGGAGAATGAGGAGCAGTGCAACGTCATATCCTGCTTATCCCAGGCCTTTGCCGGAAGCGGCTTTTCGCGGCCAAAGTAGAGTTCGCTGTAAACATCGTCTTCAATCAGCGTGACGTTATGCCGGGTGAGTAAGGCCACCAGCTGAGCTTTCTTCTCTGCACTCAGCGTGAAGCCGAGCGGGTTCTGACTGTTGGTCATCAGCCAGCAGGCTTTCACCGGATAATCATTTAACGCCTGCTCAAGGGCACTGAGATCGATGCCCTCACGCACGTCAGTGGCAACCGACAGCGCTTTCAGTTTCAGACGTTCAAGCGCCTGGAGTGCGCCATAAAAACAGGGGTTTTCAACGATAACCCAGTCCCCTGGTTCAGTCACAGCCTGCAAACTGAGGTTGAGCGCCTCAAGCGCGCCCGCGGTGATCACAATTTCATCCGGGGAGATATTCATTCCCTGCTGAGCGTAGCGACGGGCAATGGCATGACGTAAGTCGACGTTACCCGGCGGCAGGTTTTCGATCACGCTCATGGCGGTAGCCGTTTTGCTGACGTTAGCCAGCGATCGGTTGAGTTGCTGAAGCGGGAAAAGGCGCGGATCGGGAAATGCCGAGGCAAAAGGGACAACGGAGGGGTCGCGGCTGGCCTGTAGCACGTCGAAAATATAGGTGTTGATGTCGACCACTTCATCGCGCATCACCTGCGCGGGCGGTGCAGGCTGGTGTGTGGTCGGGCGGGCGGCAACGTAATAGCCTGACTGCGGTCTGGCAACAATGCGCCCCTGACTTTCCAGCATCTGATACGCGTGGCCCACGGTCATAAAACTCATGCCGCTGCTTGCCACCTGCTCTCGCAGAGAAGGCAGCTTATCGCCCGGCAACCATACGCCAAGCTCAATCTGCGAGATAATTTGTTGCGCCAGACGCTGGTATTTTTTCATCAGATTCTCCTTATTGCTGACAGTGTATATCAGCAGGAGAAAAAGAGAAGATTTTGCTAACTGTTATAGGAAACGCGGCAGATTACTTGCGGTACTCTGTAATGTGATTCTGAGCAGAACGCGCTGCGGCCAGGTGGTCGAGCGTGATCATCGACGATTTGCAGAAAATGCATTTCGCGCCGAACGGATTTTTGTCAGACACATCAAAAGCTGAGGTGCGGTACTGCGAGCCATGACAGCATGGGCAGCGGAAATGGATATAAGAAGTCATAGGATTCTCCTTTGAACGTAAAAACGTAAATTACTCATGAGCCGATCAGGCAAAAAATGGTTCGATACAAAACTAATCGGAATGTAGATAAAGACCCAAGAGAGGCTGCGGAGAGGCACAACGTGATGAGAACTGCTTTATAAAACTACGTCAGATATTTATTTGGATTCAAAACCAGAAATCCATTAACGCATGTTGCTGGCGACAAAGCAAGCTGATTAATGCGTAAAAATCATAAAAAGAAATTTTTTATTCTTCCTTGTTAACTATATCAGCCAGATAAAGTTAAGCTTTTCCCACAACTGTTATAGATAATTTATCAAATTCTGCTTCTGATATCTCATTTGCCGCCTCTCTATCATAACAGTACACCGTTTAACATTGAGGCAGTGCATGTTTGGTTTAGATGCGTTTCATCTTGCGCGAATACAGTTCGCCTTTACCGTATCCTTTCATATTATTTTTCCGGCGATAACCATTGGCCTGGCGAGCTATCTCGCCGTGCTGGAAGGGCTGTGGCTGAAAACAAAAAATCCCGTCTGGCGCTCGCTGTACCATTTCTGGTCGAAGATCTTCGCCGTCAACTTTGGGATGGGCGTGGTCTCTGGCCTGGTGATGGCTTATCAGTTTGGCACTAACTGGAGTGGGTTTTCCCAGTTCGCGGGCAGTATTACCGGCCCCCTGCTGACCTATGAAGTGCTTACCGCGTTCTTCCTTGAGGCGGGGTTTCTCGGAGTAATGTTGTTTGGCTGGAATAAGGTCGGGCCGGGGCTGCACTTCTTTTCGACCTGCATGGTCGCACTGGGGACCCTCATGTCTACGTTCTGGATCCTCTCGTCAAACAGCTGGATGCAGACACCGCAAGGGTATGAAATCATCAACGGTCAGGTCGTTCCGGTGGACTGGTTTGCCGTGGTGTTTAACCCCTCCTTCCCTTACCGCCTTCTGCACATGTCGATAGCGGCATTTCTCAGCAGCGCGCTGTTTGTCGGTGCCTCCGCGGCCTGGCATTTGCTGCGCGGAAACAATACGCCCGCTATTCGCACCATGTTCTCCATGGCGTTGTGGATGACGTTGATCGTGGCCCCCGTCCAGGCGCTGGTGGGGGATATGCACGGGCTTAATACCTTAAAACACCAGCCAGCGAAAATAGCCGCCATTGAAGGCCACTGGGAGAATCCGCCGGGTGAGCCTACCCCACTGCTGCTATTTGGCTGGCCGGATATGGAGCAGGAACGGACCCGTTTTGGCCTGGAAATTCCCGCTCTCGGCAGCCTGATCCTGACCCACAGTCTCGATAAACAGGTTCCGGCATTGAAGGAGTTCCCAAAAGAAGATCGCCCGAACGCCACCATTGTCTTCTGGTCTTTCCGCATCATGGCCGGCCTGGGAATGTTGATGCTGCTCCTGGGCGTGACGGCAATCTGGCTGCGTTATAAACAGCGCCTTTATACCTCACGTTCCTTCCTGTGGTTTGCCCTGCTGATGGGGCCGTCCGGGCTGATCGCGATCCTCGCCGGATGGGTAACAACGGAGGTCGGCCGCCAGCCCTGGGTCGTCTATGGTCTACAGCGTACAAAGGATGCGGTTTCCGCGCATGGCGATCTGCACATGAGCGTCAGTTTGCTGGCCTTCTTCGTGGTTTATACCGCGGTATTCGGCGTGGGTTACAGCTATATGGTGCGTCTGATTAAAAAAGGGCCGCAGCCCCATGAATCCTTCGCGACTGAATCCGATGGCCGCCCTGCTCGTCCGCTTTCTGCCGTCACCACTGAATTTAAGGAGTAACCGTAATGGGTATCGATCTTTCCATTATCTGGTTCGTGATTATCGTTTTCGCCACGTTGATGTATATCGTGATGGACGGTTTTGATTTGGGGATAGGCATCCTGTTTCCGGCAACGCCGAATGCGGAAGACCGCGACGTGATGGTCAATAGCGTGGCTCCCGTCTGGGATGGCAACGAAACCTGGCTGGTGCTTGGCGGTGCGGCCCTGTTTGGCGCCTTTCCTCTCGCCTATGCGGTTATCATCGATGCGCTAACCATTCCACTGACAATAATGCTGATCGGGCTTATATTTCGTGGCGTCGCCTTCGAATTTCGCTTCAAGGCCACTCCGGCGCACCGCCCGTTCTGGGATAAGGCCTTTATTGGTGGATCAATTGTGGCGACCTTTAGCCAGGGCATCACCGTCGGCGCGGTCATCCATGGGTTCAGCGTCACTGGTCGCGCTTACAGCGGTGGTCCGTTTGACTGGTTTACCGCGTTCAATTTTTTCTGCGGTGCGGGTCTTGTAGTGGCTTACGCACTGCTAGGTTCAACGTGGCTGGTAATGAAAAGCGAAAATGCCCTGCAACAGCGGATGCGTCAGGTATCGAAAGTGCTTCTGCTCCTGCTTCTGGTATTCATTGCAGTAATCAGTATCTGGACCCCTCTCGCCCAACCAGCTATTGCTGCGCGCTGGTTTACGCTGCCGAATCTGTTTTATCTGCTGCCCGTTCCTGCGCTGGTTGCGATCCTGAGTCTGTGCCAGTGGCGCTGCCTGAACGATCCTGCGAGCCATACTCTGCCGTTTATTATGACATTAGGGCTGGTTTTTCTTGGCTTTAGCGGGCTTGGGATCAGCATCTGGCCGCATATTATCCCGCCGGACATTACCCTGTGGCAGGCCGCTGCGCCAGTCCAAAGCCAGGGCTTTATGTTAGTGGGTGCACTGTTGATCATTCCCGTGATTCTGGTCTACACCTTCTGGAGTTATTACGTTTTTCGCGGAAAAGTACAGCATGGGGAGGGTTATCACTGATGCAACAACCTGTATGGAAACGTTTGATGTGGCTTGCCATCATCTGGGGCGGCAGCGTTCTGGCGCTGGCCTGCGTAAGTATGCTCTTTAAAATGCTGATGGCCGCAGCCGGATTTAAATCGCACTAACTCACTGACCGGGTGCGCCGCCGCCCGGTCCCTTCCCGCACTTTCAGATAAACCCCATTAACACCCAGGAGGGTATGGTTACACTGAAAAAATATTTACGGTATTGATAGTTTGAGAAAAAAAATGAAAAAGCTCGCGGCAGTAAGTTTAATCAGCCTCGCACTGGCTGGATGCGTTAATCCTGGTAAAGCCTCCGTTCAGACCGAACAGCTAGAGAATCATCGTTTCGTTCTGGAAAATGTGGATGGCAAAGCGGTTAAAGGCGGGAAAACGCAGCCTGAAATTCGCTTCAGTGCGCAACCCAATATCAGCCTGATTAACAACATTGTCGTCTCCGGCACAATGTGCAACGGCTTCAATGGCCAGGGGAAACTGTCCGAAGGCGAGTTGACGGTCAAAACGCTGGCAATGACGCGGAAACTCTGCACCGAGCCGCAGCTAAATGAACTGGATCAGACCATCGCCGATATGCTACGCGCAGGCGCACAGGTAGACCTGACCGAAGACCAGTTAACGCTGGCGACAGCCAATAAAACATTGATGTTTAAGCGAGTCGAATAACTCAGTAACTTCCGCACGAACCTACGGCAAGCGACTGCTCACTACAGCGTTTGCCATTTGGCAATGCGCACATGCCGATGGCGGAGCCGTCGAGCTGACGGGCAACGGAGAGTGAACCGCCGATCATTGCGCAGTTGGCCTGACCTGAACTGGACATCGCCGCTCGCATACCCGGCGTAACGTGTGCCGCTGTCGCCTGCTGTACAGGTTCATTGCTGCATGCCGACAACAGTAACGCGGCACATCCGACCCAAAATGCTGAACGCATACCTTCCTCCCCATAAATAAAGCGAAACCTATGCATAATAGGCATCACGCGCCGCATCGTCGAGAGCGGATGTGCGTATTTATGCGCCCTGGTAACAATTTCTCGCAATTTTTTAACGCGAGTAGCCATCGAGTCATTGATACAGCGCATACCAAGGACACAAAAGCGAAAATCGTAAAACCTGAGCTTTGCTAAAATACACAGATAATATTCAGGGTCTGTCGTCGTTTTTCAGGCCCCTCTTTTTGCGCAATGTAAGGGTGTTGTCCTATGCAAACTATTGACGGCAATGGTGCAGTCGCGTCTGTTGCGTTTCGTACCAGCGAAGTGATCGCCATCTACCCCATCACTCCCAGCTCCACGATGGCTGAACAGGCTGACGCCTGGGCTGGTAATGGGATAAAAAACGTCTGGGGCGATGTCCCGCGGGTTGTAGAGATGCAGTCCGAAGCCGGTGCCATTGCCACCGTGCATGGTGCGTTGCAGACCGGTGCCCTGTCGACCTCGTTCACGTCGTCTCAGGGGCTGCTGTTGATGATCCCCACGCTTTACAAGCTGGCAGGGCAATTAACGCCGTTTGTGTTGCACGTTGCCGCACGCACCGTAGCCACTCACGCGCTCTCTATTTTTGGCGACCACTCAGACGTGATGGCCGTGCGTCAGACCGGCTGCGCTATGCTCTGCGCCAGCAGCGTGCAGGAAGCGCAGGACTTCGCACTGATTTCGCATATCGCCACGCTGAAAAGCCGAGTGCCATTTATTCATTTCTTCGATGGTTTTCGCACGTCCCACGAGATCAATAAAATCGTTCCGCTGCCGGACGACACCCTTCTGAATCTGCTGCCGCAGGCTGACATCGATGCGCATCGCGCTCGCGCCCTCAATCCGGAACATCCGGTGATCCGGGGTACCTCTGCGAACCCGGATACCTATTTCCAGTCCCGCGAGGCGACAAACCCGTGGTACAACGCGGTCTATGAGCACGTTGAACAGGCGATGGACGATTTTGCCGCTGCGACGGGCCGCGCATATAAGCCGTTTGAATATTACGGTCATCCGCAGGCCGAGCGCGTGATCGTCCTGATGGGCTCTGCCATCGGCACCTGTGAAGAGGTGGTTGATGAGCTATTGACGCGTGGTGAAAAAGTTGGCGTGCTCAAAGTTCGCCTCTACCGTCCCTTCTCAGCGAAACACCTGCTCGCAGCCCTGCCGGACAGCGCGCGTGCAGTGGCGGTACTGGACCGCACCAAAGAGCCTGGCGCACAGGCTGAGCCACTTTATCTGGATGTGATGACCGCTCTGGCTGAGGCGTTTAACCGCGGTGAGCGCAAAACGCTGCCGCGCGTCATTGGCGGGCGTTATGGATTGTCTTCCAAAGAGTTCGGACCGGAGTGCGTCCTGGCGGTATTTGCTGAACTCCGCGAGGCAAAACCGAAGCCGCGCTTTACGGTCGGCATTTATGATGACGTGACTAACCTTTCTCTGCCCTTGCCGGAAAACACCCTGCCCTCGATTGCGAAACTGGAAGCGCTGTTCTACGGTCTGGGTAGCGACGGCAGCGTCTCGGCGACCAAGAACAACATCAAAATTATCGGCAACTCTACGCCGTGGTATGCGCAAGGATATTTCGTCTACGACTCCAAAAAAGCGGGCGGACTGACCGTCTCCCATCTGCGCGTCAGCGAACACCCGATCCGCTCGGCATACCTGATTTCTCAGGCGGATTTTGTTGGCTGTCACCAGCTCCAGTTCATTGATAAATATCAGATGGCCGAGCGCCTGAAGCCCGGCGGTATTTTCCTGATCAACACCCCTTACAGCGCCGACGAGGTCTGGGCACGCCTGCCCCAGGAAGTGCAGGCGGTGCTTAACCAGAAACAGGCGCGCCTGTATGTCATTAACGCCGCGAAGATCGCCCGCGAATGCGGCCTGGCGGCGCGCATCAATACGGTTATGCAGATGGCGTTCTTCCACCTGACCAATATTCTGCCGGGCGACAGCGCGCTGATGGAGCTTCAGGGTGCAATCGCCAAAAGCTACAGCAGCAAAGGTCAGGAACTGGTTGAGCGCAACTGGCAGGCGCTGGCGCTGGCCCGCGAATCGCTGTTCGCGGTGCCGTTGCAGCCGGTCAATGCCAGCAGTCCGAACCGGCCGCCAGTGGTGTCTGACGCCGCCCCGGATTTCGTCAAAACCGTCACGGCGGCGATGCTTGCCGGACTGGGCGACACCCTTCCCGTCTCTGCGCTTCCGCCTGACGGCACCTGGCCGATGGGCACGACCCGCTGGGAAAAACGCAACATTGCCGAAGCGATTCCTATCTGGAAAGAAGAGCTGTGCACCCAGTGCAACCACTGCGTGGCGGCCTGCCCGCACTCGGCCATTCGCGCCAAAGTGGTGTCGCCAGAAGCGTTAGATGGCGCACCGGAAAGTCTGCACGCGCTGGATGTAAAATCCCGCGATATGCGTGGTCAGAAATATGTCCTACAGGTGGCGCCGGAAGACTGTACCGGCTGTAACCTGTGCGTCGAGGTGTGCCCGGCGAAAGATCGTCAGGACCCGTCAATCAAAGCCATCAATATGATGTCGCGTCTTGAACATGTTGAAGAAGAGAAAGTGAATTATGATTTCTTCCTCGACCTGCCCGAAATCGATCGCAACAAGCTGGAACGCATTGACATTCGTACCTCGCAGCTCATCACCCCGCTCTTCGAGTACTCCGGGGCGTGCTCCGGCTGCGGCGAAACACCGTATATCAAACTGCTCACTCAGCTTTACGGTGACCGAATGCTGATTGCCAACGCGACGGGCTGCTCGTCAATCTATGGGGGTAACCTGCCGTCTACGCCATACACCACCGACGCGAACGGTCGCGGCCCGGCGTGGGCAAACTCGCTTTTCGAGGACAACGCAGAATTTGGTCTGGGATTCCGTCTGACGGTCGATCAGCACCGCGCCCGCGTAATGCGTCTGCTGGCACAGTTTGCCGATAAGATCCCGACAGAACTGAATGATGCCCTGCATGCGAAGGCCACACCTGACGTTCGTCGCGCGCAGGTTGCTGAACTGCGCAACGCGCTTCAGGGTGTTGAAGGGGCTGAACAACTCCTGACTGATGCTGACGCGCTGGTTGAAAAATCTATCTGGCTGATCGGCGGCGACGGGTGGGCCTACGATATTGGTTTCGGCGGTCTTGATCATGTCCTGAGCCTGACCGAAAACGTCAATATTCTGGTGCTTGATACTCAGTGCTATTCCAACACCGGCGGACAGGCCTCGAAAGCAACGCCATTGGGGGCGGTCACGAAATTTGGTGAGCACGGCAAGCGCAAGGCGCGTAAAGATTTGGGCGTCAGCATGATGATGTATGGACACGTCTACGTCGCGCAGATTTCGCTGGGGGCGCAGCTCAACCAGACGGTGAAAGCCATTCAGGAAGCGGAAGCGTATCCAGGGCCGTCGCTGATTATCGCCTACAGTCCGTGTGAGGAGCATGGCTACGATCTGGCGCTCAGCCACGACCAGATGCGTCAGCTCACCGCAACCGGCTTCTGGCCACTGTACCGCTTTGACCCGCGCCGTGCCGATGAAGGGAAATTGCCGCTGGCGCTGGATTCGCGTCCGCCGTCAGACGCCCTTGCCGAAACCTTACTTCAGGAGCAGCGTTTCCGCAGGCTGAACGCTCAACAGCCAGAAGTGGCAGAGCAGCTATGGAAGGATGCGGCAGCGGATCTACAGAAGCGTTATGACTTCCTGGCGCAACTGGCGGGGAAAGCCGAAAAATCGACCAGTGAATAACTTTATGCCCGGCTTGTCCGGGCATTTTTTTGCCAAAAAAAGCCCGATGCACGTGCACCGGGCGAATCCAGAAGATCGGTGAAAATTGCCTCAATGTTCTGAACAATATTCACGTGAATTATGGATGAAAAAATCTTAAAGGCATATAACGGCGTGGAGGTTACCTTGTTTTCCACGTAATTAATAATTTTTATTTTGTATTAATTATAATAATTCATTCATGGCATCAATCGTTATTTCTACCGCATCATTTAGTTTAGATTTTACTTAACCCGTAACAATTATATTTTATTCATCCGCCGTCAGAGTGATTTAGCATGGGACAGCTTTCCAGCCCGGAAAGTTCACGAAGTAATAAAAAATAACTGCAAAGGAATAATCAAAATGCAAAGAAAAGTACTGGCACTGATGATCCCCGCTTTGTTAATGGCTGGCGCCGCTCACGCAGCTGAAATTTATAATAAAGACGGCAATAAACTGGATCTGTATGGCAAAGTAGATGGTCTGCATTATTTCTCTGACGACGCGTCTAAAGATGGCGATCAAACCTATATGCGACTGGGCTTCAAAGGTGAAACCCAAATCAACGACATGATGACCGGCTTCGCACAATGGGAATACAACATTCAGGCAAACAACACCGAAGGGTCTGACAATCAGTCCTGGACGCGTCTGGCCTTCGCGGGTGTGAAGGTGGGCGATTACGGCTCCTTCGATTACGGCCGTAACTATGGCGTCCTGTACGACGTTGAAGGCTGGACCGATATGCTGCCAGAATTTGGTGGCGACTCTTATACTTATGCCGATAACTTTATGACCGGTCGTGCAAACGGCGTGGCGACCTACCGTAACACCGACTTCTTTGGTCTGGTGCAGGGTCTGAACTTTGCGGTGCAGTATCAGGGTAATAATGAAGGCAGCAACTGTGACGAGTATGGCTGCTCTCAGGAAGGCACTAATAACCGTTCAGATAACAACATTCGTAATCAAAACGGTGATGGCTTCGGTATCTCCACCACCTATGACTTTGGCATGGGCTTCAGCGCAGGCGCGGCATATACGTCATCTGACCGTACCAACGATCAGGTTAGTGCTGGCACTGGCGCAGCATCTCAGTATGCAGGTGGCGATAAGGCGGATGCATGGACTGCTGGCCTGAAATATGACGCTAACAATATTTACCTGGCGGCAATGTATTCCGAAACCCGCAATATGACCCCTTATGGTTCAACCGATAGCCAAGATGGCGGCGGTATTGCAAACAAAACCCAGAACTTCGAAGTCACCGCACAATATCAGTTCGATTTCGGTCTGCGTCCGGCTATTTCCTATTTACAGTCCAAAGGTAAAGACCTGGGCAATGGCCAGGACGATAAAGATCTGGTGAAATACGCTGACGTCGGTGCTACCTACTATTTCAACAAAAACATGTCCACCTATGTTGATTATAAAATCAACCTGCTGGATGAAGATGATTCGTTCTACAAAAACAATGGCATCGGTACGGATGACATTGTAGCGTTAGGTCTGGTTTACCAGTTCTAATCCCGTTAGCCCGCAGCGATCTGCGGGCTAATTTTTATCGCTGTTTCGCCTGTTCTTTGCGAAAAGAGAGATAACCAATTACCCCGCTGTCGCCATCCATAGGGTGATTTACTCCATCCATTACCGCCACTTCCGGGAAGTCGAATGGCGTGACATTTTCCAGACAGGCGACATTCACACCATATTCATTGGGATTGGAACGTCGTTGATGGAACGTGTAAATACCGCAAATCGAACAGAAGAAATGGCGCGCCGTGCCGGTGTTGAAACGGTACTCTGTGAGCGTGTCCGCGCCCTGCGTCACCTTAATGCCCGTCAAAGGTGCGGAAACCACGACCGCCCCACGCATCCTGCAAAACGAGCAGCTACATCGACGAGCGGTATTCAGGCCGTCCGACAGCTCAACCGTAAATTTCACCGCCCCACAATGACACTGTGCATGACGAATGTCAGCCATCGTTATACTCCTTTTCTCACTAACTCAGCCGCTTTTAAAAAGACCTCATCTTCGACACCATCCCCCTTCTGCCTGCCGAGCCTTACCAGCTCAGCGACAATACTTTCACGGTTGATGATCTTCTGGGATGAAACCAGCCCGATAACGGCGGCACCAATCGCCAGCCCAACTAATCCTGTCTGCTCGTCTTTATTTTTCATAGAAGCGCTCCCTTGTCCCCCTCAAAAGCGTAGCAGGAGAAATGTAAAACGCGCTGGTACGCGGGAATGAGATCCGTGCTTTATCTCAGCTGTTCGCCAGGCAAAACAGTAGGGGTTCTGAGCGGTTATCAGACAACGTTGAAGAGGACAACATGAATAGCGGTGCGCATAGAGAGGCCGAATGGGTGTTAAAACCGCCTTCGAAAAGGCGGCAGGTCATTACTCTGGATCTTTATCGCCTGATTCAGGCGCTGAGCCAGGATCATCTTTCGGTTTTTTTCCATCCTTGTCCGGGTTATCCGGGCTGGGATTATAATCAGGATGGTCACCATTAACGGGACGGTCAGTCATTTTCACCTCCGTTTTTACTGCGTAAGCTGTAAGTGTAGACAACCCTTCAGTCTTAACCAAACTTCTCCTGTGGAGCTCATTTGTAAATCGTGCTGGCATTCGGCGCTGCAATCCGTACCATACACGACACACTTTCGCATGCTGGTTTTTACCGGTAGCCGCAAACCCGTCTTTTATCGCTAACCAGATGGGGCACGTAAATGCGCAGATGGTGTATGAAATCTATGCTACATGGATAGAAGAGATGAACACGAAGCTGACGCTTTGAAATCGTTTTCCTCACCCTGTGCCCCATTTGAGATCTGAGTAACGAATAGATGCAACAAAATCAAGAAATTAACAAGAAAGAACAGTACAACCTGAATAAACTGCAAAAGCGACTGCGCCGTAACGTGGGCGAAGCCATTGCAGACTTCAACATGATTGAAGAAGGCGATCGCATCATGGTCTGCCTGTCGGGCGGTAAAGACAGCTACACCATGCTGGAGATCCTGCGCAATCTACAGCAAAGCGCACCGGTGAACTTTTCCCTGGTCGCGGTTAACCTCGATCAGAAACAGCCGGGCTTCCCGGAGCATATCCTGCCGGAGTACCTTGAGAACCTGGGCGTTGAGTACAAAATCGTAGAAGAGAATACCTACGGCATTGTTAAAGAGAAGATCCCAGAGGGCAAAACGACCTGCTCGCTCTGCTCACGTTTGCGTCGCGGCATTCTGTACCGCACCGCAACCGAACTGGGCGCCACCAAGATTGCGCTTGGTCATCACCGGGACGACATTCTGCAAACGCTGTTTCTGAATATGTTCTATGGCGGCAAAATGAAGGGAATGCCACCGAAGCTGATGAGCGACGACGGCAAACACATCGTGATCCGCCCACTCGCCTACTGCCGCGAGAAAGACATTGAGCGTTTCTCCCAGGCCAAAGCCTTCCCTATCATTCCGTGCAATCTGTGCGGCTCACAGCCGAACCTGCAACGTCAGGTCATTGGCGACATGCTGCGTGACTGGGATAAACGCTATCCGGGCCGCATCGAAACCATGTTCAGCGCCATGCAGAACGTGGTGCCTTCGCACCTCGCCGACGTTGAACTGTTCGATTTCAAAGGGATTAACCACGGTTCAGAGGTGGTGAATGGCGGGGATCTGGCGTTTGACCGCGAAGAGATCCCGATGCAGCCTGCTGGCTGGCAGCCAGAGGAAGAGGATGCGCAATTCGATGAACTGCGCCTGAACGTGGTAGAAGTCAAGTAACCTGGCAGCGTCTCAGATATCATTTCTGAGACGCGTTTTAAGCTTATTTCAGCAGTCGAACGCGGCAGGTCTTCCCTTTAATCTTCCCGCCCTGCAACTGTTTCCAGGCCTTATGTGCAACCGACTGGCGAACCGCTACGTAGACATGCGCAGGATGGACCGTGATCTTGCCAATATCTGCCCCGTCGAGACCGATATCCCCAGTTAACGCCCCCAGAACGTCACCGGGACGCATTTTGGCCTTTTTACCGCCGTCGATGCACAGGGTGGCCATCTCCGCCGCCAGCGGAGCGATGCTGATATTACCTGGGGCATTCACCCAGTTGAGTTTTAGTTGCAGCATTTCCGCAAGAATATTGGCGCGCTGCGCCTCTTCAGGTGCGCAGAAGCTGATGGCGAGACCACTGTTACCTGCGCGCGCGGTACGCCCGATGCGGTGGACATGCACTTCCGGATCCCATGCCAGTTCGAAATTCACCACCAGCTCAAGCGATTTAATATCCAGGCCACGGGCCGCCACATCCGTTGCAACCAGCACGCGAGCGCTGCCGTTAGCGAAACGCACCAGCGTCTGATCGCGCTCGCGCTGTTCCAGATCGCCATGCAGCGATAATGCGCTCTGTCCGGCATCATTCAGAGCATCGCACACCGCCTGACAATCTTTTTTGGTATTACAGAACACCACGCAGGACGCTGGCTGGTGTTGGCTCAGCAATTTTTGTAGCAGTGGAATTTTGCCGTGCTGCGATGTCTCGAAGAACTGCTGCTCAATCGCCGGTAACGCATCGACAGTATCGATTTCAATGGTCAGCGGGTTCTTCTGCACGCGCCCGCTGATCGCCGCTATCGCCTCTGGCCAGGTGGCAGAAAAGAGCAGCGTCTGGCGTGTGGCTGGGGCAAAGCGGATCACTTCGTCAATCGCATCGCTGAAGCCCATATCCAGCATGCGGTCAGCTTCATCCATCACCAGCGTTTGCAGTGCATCGAGTGAAACGGTGCCTTTTTGCAGGTGATCGAGCAGACGGCCCGGCGTTGCCACAATGATATGCGGCGCGTGCTGAAGGGAATCGCGCTGCGCACCGAACGGTTGCCCGCCGCAGATCGTTAAAATTTTAGTGTTAGGCAAAAAACGCGCCAGACGACGCAGCTCACCCGCGACCTGGTCGGCCAGCTCGCGCGTCGGGCAGAGTATCAGGGACTGGGTCTGAAACAGGGTTGCATCAATGTGTTGTAACAGGCCTAGCCCAAATGCAGCCGTTTTTCCACTGCCGGTTTTCGCCTGCACGCGCACGTCACGGCCTTCAAGGATAGCCGGCAACGCGGCGGCCTGGACAGGGGTCATAGTGAGATAGCCCAACTCATTCAGGTTAGTCAGTTGGGCTTCAGGCAGAACGTTCAGCGTGGAAAAAGCGGTCACAATATACTCTCGTGGTAATGATTGCAGTCAGATGGCGCGTATCCTCGCAGATCTGCGCTAACGATGCGACAATTTAATCGGTTCTTCATCGGGCGGCGGATCCGGCATCGGCTGCGGACGTGGGACAGGATCGGGTATCGGCGTCGGATCGATGGGCACCGGATCGGACTGCCAGGTGTTAAGGCGTTGCAGGGCAAGTAGCATACTCATCTTTTCCTCCAGATTAGGGTGCTTACTCCTAAAGGGTAGACGCAGATAAACAGGAGGCAAAAAAAAGCCGACTATGAAGTCGGCGTCGTACGAATCAATTGTGCTATGCAGTAATTCAAAAAAAGGAAGTAAGACAATATGGAGCGCAACGCCCATCGCTTGACGTTGCATTCACCTGCGGGAGTAATATTGCACCTAACATGGTCGGAGTTTATTGATTTCGCTCAATTAAAATGTCGTTTTGAAGCCGACTCTGCCACAGAAAAGCGTAAATTTACAGCCATTTACTACGATGCAACCACCATGCAACACCCCCAATCAAAACCACTAACATGACGCAAAACGTGGTGAAGCCATAGTGATATTCACCGCCGGGGATTCCTCCGAGGTTTACGCCAAACAACCCCGTCAGGAAGGTACTCGGTAAAAAGACCATCGCCATCAGCGACATGGTGTACGTTCTCCTGGCTAACGACTCCTGCATCACCTGGGCTATCTCATCCGCCATGACTGCCGTTCTGGCAATACATGAGTCAATCTCGTCCAGTCCACGTCCGAGCCGGTCAGCGATATCCTGCATTCTGCGGCGTTGATCGTCGTTCATCCAGCTCATGCGTTCGCTGGCCAGCCGCGCATAAACGTCGCGCTGAGGGGTCATATAGCGGCGCATCACGATGAGCTGCTTACGCAGCAGCGCCAGAAAACCACGTGGGGGGATTTGCTGATCGAGCAGGTTATCTTCCAGATCGATGATTTTATCGTGAAGTTCTTCTATAAACTCGCTGGCATGATCGGTCAGCGCATCACACACATCCACCAGCCAGCTGCCGCAATCCGTAGGTCCGGTGCCCTCTTTCAGATCGTTAATGACGTCATCCAGCGCCAGCACTTTTCTCTGGCGGGTGGAAACAATCAGCCGTTCATCCATATAAACACGCATTGCCACCAACTGATCCGGACGCTCATCCGTACTGCCGTTTATACAACGCAGCGTAATTAGCGTCCCCTCACCCATCCGGCTGACGCGGGGTCTGAGACTTTCTCCCGCCAGCGCATCCCGAACGTTGTTGGGCAATAGCGGCGTGGACGCGAGCCACTCGGCGCTGTCCGGGTGCGTGTAGTTGAGGTGCAGCCAGCATGGATGTTCGCTGTCGATGTGATCCTGATCTTCAAGCGGCCTTGCGCCGCCTTGTCCATCAAACACCCATGCAAAAACTGCGTCAGGTACGTTAACCTCAGACCCTTTAATGCTCTCCACAGCGCCTCCACCGTTTTATCTCTTTCGGTGTCAGTCTAGCTTTCGCCGAGGGTTAAGCAATAATTATGTGAGGCATCGTCCTGAATACGTTCAGGAATTCACCGCCCATTCGCGGCTTTTTAATGCATTATCAGTCTGGAACTCATTTTCCAGACGGAAATTACGTGTTCGTGTCTGAAGCTCAATCACCTGATTGCGCAGCACATCTGACGATCCATTGAGTTCTTCAACCATTGACACGTTGCTCTGCGTTACGCGTTCAAGCTCTGACAATGCCTGCGTAATTTGTGAAATACCTTTTTCCTGTTCTGATGTTGAGGCGGATATTTCATCCATCAGTCTGCTGACATTGCCCGAACCGGTAACAATGTCATGCATGTTTTTTTCGGCTTCAGAGACCACGTTAACGCCCTGCGTCACGTTATGGCTGGTAACTTCAATCAGTGACTTAATATTTTTTGCCGCTTCGGCGCTACGATGCGCCAGGCTTCTCACCTCACCCGCGACCACAGAAAACCCTTTACCATGGTCGCCCGCTCTTGCCGCTTCAACGGCGGCGTTAAGCGCCAGAATATTGGTCTGAAAAGCGATACCGTCAATCAGCGAGATAATCTCTGTCATTTGCTGGGCGCAGTCGGTAATCGACTGCATATTGTTCGCGACCTGCCCCATTAATTCTCCGCCTTTACGCGCCTGTAACGTCGCGATATTCGCCTGCTCGCTGGCTAAACGGGTATTGTCGGCATTATTTTTTGTACTTGCAGCCATCTCTTCCATGCTTGCTGCCGTTTGCACCAGCGAAGCTGACTGCTGTTCTGTTTTGACGGAAAGCTGCGCGCTGCGTGAAGAGAGTTGATCTGACAGGGTCATCGCGGTTTGCGAGGAGGCGCGGATCTCACGGACCAGCGTTGCAATGTTGCTGGAGAGACTGTTAATCCCCGGGATCAGTCGTCCCGCACAGTTGTTGCCAAATTCAGGTATCGACACGCCAAGTTTGCCTGACGTCACTTCTTCAATACTTTTTTTCACCGTATTGATCGGCGTCACAAGATATTTTGTCATGTACGCCCAAAGCAAAAATAAGGCGATGAATTGTACAATTATGACTGCAATAAAAAGCGAAGAATTCCGTGAAAATAGCGCTATAACTCCATCACTTACCAAAAATACACATAAAAGGAAATAGACAATGAACGTTCTGACACTAATATTTCGTAGCATACGTTTTCCTGGGACATTATATTTTGGTTGGCATTAAGGGTTATAGCATTGCCATACGAATTTGTCCTCACGTTCGTCGCTGGTTTGTTGTTTTGCAGTTTGATTTGCGCAGTTTTACTTAAGGCGGACAAAAAGCATGTTTTACGCTAAATATCTGGCTTGTCGTTGGGTTACTGATACCCCTTGAAAAATGGTAATTATATATTTAAGGAGGGGTACTGTAGGTCGCCGTTGTTTAGTGGCACTTAATAAGTTAACGTAGTTAATGCGCGCTCCTTCCGTTAGGGTGAGTTACGTTCAGGCCAGACAGTCGATAGTCTGGAAAAAACGGTCCTCTGTCATGAGGATATTCTCTTTTGGACTTTGATGCCCGCGACGAATATACCAGCCTGTTTCAGGCGCCATGCTTAAATGGAATATCCTCGCCCCCGACAGACTATCGGGGACATTAATACTCATCGTCACACACCCCTTCTCCGGCCCCCTGATCACCTGTTCTGGCATAATGGTGACGCTGCGATCCCCATTTTGCAAAATGATCGTCGCAATGGCATAACGACATATACCGCTACTGAGGCTGTAGCCAACCGTACTTAAATCGGTGATATGTTTTTTAGATAAAAATATTTCAATACCAGAACCTTCAAACCATGTGATGATTTGCTGCGCAAGATCCTCCATCCTCTCACAAAACGCCCTGACTTCGGCCTCAGCCGTATTAACATAGATTGGTTTGTCCCCGATATTCTGTTGCACTTTCTTAAAAAAACGCTCTCTTGCTGACATGTCAACTCCGTGTTTTTCGCCAGTCTCATTATTCTTTTTGGTGCTTCAGCAAGGCATAGCTGGCAATCAACTGCTGAAGATGCTGTTCGGCCTGGTTTAGCTGCGCTGCTGACACGGGTTGCCCGGCAGGTAAAATGGAAAGCAGACGAAGCTGCTCCTCAAGCGGAACGGTATGGCTGAAGGACTGCGACATGGCAAACACGGCTGATTTCAGTTCGCTGACCGTCATGTACTTCCCCTTCTGTTCATCCAGCGCGTTTAGCCTGTTCGTCAACTGCTGTAACTGCGTCATTCCCTGATGCCAGCCATTCAGCTCTGACTCTGCAAGTCCGGCAACGCTAATCTGCTTGTGCCACTGTTGCGCCAGGGGTTTGGCCTCTTCAGGCCACAGCGTCAGCGCCTGCTGCACCAGACGGTCGCCGTAGCTTGTCTTCGATATCTTCCACCACCACCTTCGCGTCACGCAGCGGATGAGAAGCCTGCAACTCATCGCCCGGATCGGTCATTTCCGTCACCAGACTACGCACCCAGGTATTCAGCTCCAGTTCCAGCAGGCGGCGGTCCTTGGTGGTGCCGATGTTCTCGCGCTGGATGAGCTTCAGGTAGTGCGCAATACGCGACAGCAGGAAGATGTACGGCAGACGTGCGTTGATGCGGCTGTTGGCCGTGGCATCTGCGGTGTCGTACAGCGCCGGTTGCCGATATCCTTAATTGCAGCGACCTCTTCCATCGAATCTTTCAGGAAGAATTTCGGACCGACAGAGCCAATAAACGGCATATGTGCGGCAGCTGACACTTTAGAGATGTTGCGCAGCAGCGCCACATCCTGCGGGCTGGCGTCAAATTCATAGGATGAAATCACGGAGCCAATCGGCTCGCCGCCCGGGGTGTCGTATTCGGCGGTATAGGTGTGCCAGTAGAGGCCGCTCTGGATAAGTTCCGGCGCGTCTTCAAAGTCCTGACGCAGATCTTCTTTCGACACATCCAGAATTTCGGTTTTCACGTTCTGGCGGTAGTCGTTGCTGTCCACCAGCTGCTTCAGGCCGCGCCACAGGGACTCCACCTTCTGGAACTCCTGGTGATGCATTACGGCATCCAGCTGACGGCTGATCTGGAAATCCAGCTCAGCGATATGGTGGTCAATCAGCGTTTTGTCGAGCTTCTCCACCGGCTGACCGGATTTGCGGATGCAGTCCATAAACACCTGCATCGCCGCCGTCAGGCGTTCACCCGCCGGAGCGTCAGAAAGCGCGGCGTCATCCAGAAACGCATTGATATCCCCCAGGCTGGAGGCCGGGGTCAGGTTGATTTTTTCAAACAGGGAGGCGTAAACGCCCTCTTTTTCCAGTACGGTGGTCTGCCCCTGCGCGGAGGCGGTTTCAGTATTCACAGACATCAGCATATTCCCGGTTAATCCATTAAATTACACATGCCGCTTATTTCGGGGCCAGTGCACTCATTTCGTCGCGTAATTCCTGAGACAGCGCCGGGTCTTTAAGAATTTTCTCGAGTTCTTTTCTGAAAGTGGCGTTATCAAGGAGATTGGATTTGAGGTCGCGTAATAAATTACGCATGGCCAGCATGGCGCGGAGCTGGGGGATCTGGCGGGCAACCTGTTCAGGTTCGAAATCCTTAATATCGGAGAAATTCAGTTTTATGCTTTCTTCCGAACCATCCCCGGCCATTGTGTTAGGAACCGTCAGATTCACTTCCGGGTTAAATTCCGAAAGTACGCTGTTGAAGTTATTTTTATTGACGTTAATTTTCTCCCTTTCCGATAATGGGCGATTCTCTTTTCCATTACTGAAATCACCGACGGTGAGGAGTTTAAGCGGCAGTTCGATTTTCTTCTGCGCGCCACCTGTATGCAGAGCCAGCTTTAAGTTTATGCGTGCCTTGGGCACCTCATTCTGGAATGAATCGGCCATAGCAGTCCCTTTCTTTAAAAGAAATAAATGTTAAGTGAGTGACGTTTCTTTACAAAACCATATTAGAGCAAAAGCCCATTTAAAATCAACTTCCCAGATCAAAGATCTACCATTAGACTTTTCTTAAGAATATTCCACTAAATCATTGTACTCATAAATGCCATAGATACATGATACACAGTAAAAATTAACTATTTATTCACATTAATTTGGCAGAAATGACTGCTTTGATTGGAAATATTGAACTTATTGTTCCATGAGGTTGAATAATTGATTTACATCAATGCATTTATTAACGCGTCCCGTAACAGTGCAGAGAAATAAGGTTTTAATTCAATAAATGGCCTGAATATGAAAAAATCCTGTATCGGACAAATTTAATCTTAAAAACAGTAATGACTACACTGCTACAGGAATGGCGAATAAATGACTACGCGTTTTTCGATAAACGGGAGGAAGAATCTCTCTGAAGATATTCATCATGACAATGAGTGATGGGCTGATATGAAGGGGATATTCGGTAATAACCATGCTGTAAAACTATCAACCCTTAGAGCGGGCGCTTATGCGGTTAAAGGGTGTTTACCATAATCACGTAGCGCCCTGACCTCTTTTTTAATGATTTTCAATATACATTGTTCGGCTGTATGCAACATCCTCTGGGTTATTTATCGGATAACCTTTAACCCAGGGCTTGATGAGACGGCCATTGGTGTATTGATAAATAGGGGCAATCGGTGCTTTCTCGGTGAGGATCTTCTCGGCCATGTTGTAGTCGGCATTACGCGCTTTTTCAGTAGTTTCGAGCGTCGCCTGATGAATAATCTTATCGTAAGCAGGATCGTTGAATCGTGAGATATTCCCGCTATGGGAGGATGTCAGCAGCGACAGGAATGTTGACGGCTCATTGTAGTCCCCTACCCACGATGCACGGATGACGTCAAAATTCCCGGTATTGCGGCTGTCGATGTAGGTTTTCCACTCCTGATTCTGCAACTTAACGTCAACACCCAGATTTTTCTTCCACATGGATGCGACGGCAATCGCAATTTTCTGATGGTTTTCAGACGTGTTGTACAGCAGCGTTAATTTTAGCGGCCGCTGAGGGCCATAGCCTGCCGCCTGCAACAACGTTTTCGCCTGCGCATTCAGCTCCTGCTGCGTCATCTGCTCAAATGGCGAGGCTTCCGGCGTAAAACCCGCAGTGACATCGGGAGTAAAATGCCAGGCCGGTTTCTCACCGGTCCCCAGGACTTTTTCCGCCATAATACGTCTGTCGATAGTCATGCTGAGCGCGAGACGTACGCGGGCATCCGCGGTTGGGCCTTTTTGCGTGTTAAACGCGTAGTAATAGGTCCCAAGCTGTGGGGGTGTATATACCTGACCCGGAATATCTTTAAGCAGCTTCTGGTACATGTTTTTCGGAAACGATTCTGTAATATCGATATCGCCCGCCAGATAGCGTTTGGTCGCTGAGGACTCCTGATTGATTGGCACAAAGGTGACTTTTTTAAGCACGGTCCTGGCGTTATCCCAGTAATGAGAATTCGGCTCAACCACCAGTTTTTCATTCACCACGCGATCTTTCAGCACATACGCACCGTTGCCAATGAGCGCGCCAGGGCGCGTCCATTCCTTACCGCTTTCCACATTGGCCTTTTGAACAGGATAAAACGCGAAATTAGCCGTCAGATTGCTGAACCAGGGCAGCGGTTTGTCCAGCTGCACGCGCAACGTTTTAGCATCCACCGCCGTCACGCCGAGGGTATCCGGAGCAGCTTTGCCGTCGATAATGGCCTGGGCATTGTTAATGCCCGCCAGCGCCGCAAACCAGGCGAAAGGTGACGTTGTTTTAGGATCAACCAGACGACGCCAGCTATAGACAAAATCTTGTGCCGTCACCGGGGTTCCGTCAGACCACTTAGCGTTATCCCGCAACGTGAACGTCCAGACGCGGTTGTCATTGCTCTGCCAGCGCGTCGCCACGCCGGGAACTAACTCCCCTTTTTCGTTCTGATTTACCAGCCCTTCATAGAGGTCGCGGATCACCTGTATCTCGGGCAACCCCACCGCTTTTGCCGGATCGAGCGAAGCGGGCTCATCTTTAATATGTCGAACCAGCTCCTGCTTTTGCGCCAGAACCGTTCCTTCGGGAACCTCCGCAGCATATGAAAGTGAAGAAAGCCCGCACAGCCACAGCGCAGTACAAAGAAGCGAAACAGGATGCTTCATACGATCCCCTTAATGATGTCAGGTAACAGACAGATGCGTAATTATTTGTTTCGAAACGGAGAAATGCAAATGCTTCCTCCGGAAAGTTGATGTCAAGCAATTTTCCACACACACGGAAACTATTTGATTAAGCGCGGCTTTTGCACAACACTGCCAGAAGTGACTTTATCATCAGGGTTTACTATGGCAACTACCCGACCAAGAACGGAACGCGGCGCCTTCCCGCCCGGTACTGAACATTATGGACGCTCATTTTTAGGCGCGCCTCTGATCTGGTTTCCGGCCCCCGAGGCCGATCGCAATAGCGGCTTAATCATTGCAGGCACGCATGGCGATGAAAACTCGTCTGTCGTGACGCTCTCGTGCGCGCTACGTACGCTGACCCCCGATTTACGACGTCATCATGTGATTTTGACCGTCAACCCGGACGGTTGTCAGCTTGGATTACGGGCGAATGCACGCGGCGTTGACCTGAACAGGAACTTCCCGGCGGCAAACTGGCGCGCCGGTGAAACGGTGTATCGCTGGAACAGTTCGGCGCAGGAGCGAGATGTGGTCCTGCTCACGGGAGACAAACCCGGTTCCGAACCGGAGACTCAGGCGCTGTGCCAGCTTATTCATAAGATCCACCCGGCCTGGGTTGTCTCTTTCCACGATCCCCTCGCCTGTATTGAAGATCCTCGTCATACGGCGCTCGGGCAGTGGCTGGCGGATGCGTTTGCTCTGCCTCTGGTGAGCAGCGTTGGCTATGAAACACCCGGGTCGTTTGGCAGCTGGTGCGCGGACCTTAGCCTTCACTGTATCACCGCAGAGTTTCCGCCCATCTCCTCGGATGAAGCGAGCGAAAAATACCTGCGGGCGATGACAGAGCTCCTGCGCTGGCAGCCTCAAAGATGAAGTACACCGGAGGTAAAATTCAGGGCGGGTGATACGTCAACCGCCAGCCAGGTTGGGCCGTCAAGATCGGCAAAACGCACGCTGTTCACCAGCGGGAGCGCAGCGCCGATCGCTCTGGACGTGCACAACATGCAGCCCAGCATCAGAGCAAAGCCTTGCGCCTGCGCATCTTGTGCCAGTGCCAGGGCTTCGGTTAATCCACCTGTTTTATCCAGCTTAATGTTCACCATTTCGTAGCGTCCCTCGAGAGCTGACAGGCTCTCACGGGTATGACAGCTTTCATCTGCACAGACGGGAAGCGGATGAATAAAATTCGCCAGGGCGGCATCGTCTTCTGCCGGGAGGGGTTGCTCCAGCATGGCAACGCCCAGATCGGCAAGCAGCTGACAACGAGCTGCCAGCCCTTCACTATGCCATGATTCGTTCGCATCGACGATAAGAGTGGCATCAGGCACCGCCGCACGAATGGCGACCATGCGTTCGCTAATCAGACGATCGTCGAGCTTCACCTTTAATAATGTTGCACCGGTGGCATACAACGCCTGAGCGCTGGCGGCCATTTGCTCTGGTTCACCGATGACCACCGTTTGCGCGGTGACGATCGATTGCGGCAGCGTAACGTCCAGCAGCGCAGGCAGCGGTTTTTGTTGTTTCGCCGCTTCCAGACTCCAGAGTGCGCAGTCAATCGCGTTGCGTGCCGCGCCGGCCGGCAACCGAAGCTGAAGAGCCTCGCGCGTCAGACCCGCCTGCAACTCGGGCACCACCGTCATAATTTGCGCCATGACTGACGCCAGGCTTTCTCCGTAGCGAGGATAAGGGGTACATTCCCCGACGCCTTTTACGCCGTCCTCTTCACATTCAACCACGACCACACAGGCCTCATTACGGCTGCCGCGCGAGATCACAAACGGGGTGTGCAATGGCCAGGCTTCTTCATAGACCTTAACGCTTCTCATCACTGACTCCTTGCAGGCCGGAAAGGCAGAAAATTGGTTTGCCGTGCTAACTGCGGATGACATACACTAGCCACGACGTTAACTATTTGTAAACAGGAAGATATCTATGTCACAACTCGTTCATTTCCAGGGCAACCCGGTTGCTGTTGCAGGTTCCATCCCACAGTCTGGCAGCAAAGCACAGCCTTTTACTCTGGTGGCTAAAGATCTGTCTGACGTCACGCTGAGCCAGTTTGCTGGCAAACGTAAAGTCCTGAACATTTTCCCAAGCATCGATACTGGCGTTTGCGCTGCATCAGTGCGTAAATTCAACCAGCTGGCGACCGAAATGGACAACACCGTAGTGCTGTGCATTTCTGCTGACCTGCCGTTTGCCCAGTCCCGCTTCTGCGGCGCTGAAGGCCTGAGCAACGTCATCACCCTTTCCACTCTGCGCAGCCCGGATTTCCTGGAAAAATACGGTGTTGCCATTTCCGAAGGCGCGCTGAAAGGTCTGGCTGCTCGTGCGGTACTGGTGATCGACGAAAACGACAACGTTGTTTTCAGTGAGCTGGTTAACGAAATCACTACCGAACCGGATTACACCGCTGCACTTGAGGCGCTTAAAGCCTAAACGTAAAAAAGCCTCTGCAAAGAGGCTTTTTTATTTATTCGTCACCCTTCTTCTGATTTAACCCATACTCGCGCAGCTTATTCGCAATCGCGGTATGTGACACCCCAAGACGTTTAGCCAGCTTGCGCGTGCTCGGATAGCTGCGATAAAGCTGCGTTAACACCGAACGCTCGAAACGGCTGGTGATGTCATCCAGCGAGCCTTCCATTACCTCTTCGCCTACCGAGACCGTCCCGGCATCGTAATCCGGCAAAAGAATATCCTGAGGGCGCAGTTCATACCCTTCAAGCTGAGTTAATGCGCGATAGACCGCATTTTTAAGCTGACGAATATTGCCCGGCCAGCCGTAACGCGTCAGCACGGTGCCCAGGTCGGCAGAGAGCTTCGGACGCGGCACGCCCTGCTCGTCGGCAAAACGGGCCACGAACAGTTCTGTCAACGGCATGATGTCCTGCGGGCAATCGCGCAGCGGCGGAATATTGAGCGTCAGAACGTTGAGACGATAGTAGAGATCTTCGCGGAATACCCCTTTCTGCACCAGCTCCACCAGGTTTTTCTGGGTGGCGCAGATGACGCGCACATCCACGTGTACTTCATGATCTTCCCCCACGCGGCGAAACGTGCCGTCATTGAGAAAACGAAGCAGTTTCGCCTGCATGCGTGGCGACATTTCGCCAATCTCGTCCAGCAGCACCGAGCCGCCGTTCGCCTGTTCAAAGAAGCCTTTTTTGCCTTCCGGCGCATGCCCGAACAGCTCACTTTCCACCGCATCTTCAGGAATAGACGCGCAGTTCAGCGCCAGATACGGTTTTGCCGCACGCGGGCTGGCCATGTGCACAGCATGCGCCAGCAGATCTTTCCCCGTACCGGTATCCCCGGTAATCAGCAGCGGCGCCGTAAGATTTGCCAGCTTGCGCGCCTGGTCGATTACATGACGCATCTTCGGGCTCACCGCAATAATCTGGCTGAATGCGCCGACGTCCTGGCTGGAAAGATTCTGTAACTGGCGTCCCATGCGCACCGTGGAGCGCAGCATGATCACCGCGCCGGTGAGCACCCGCGCGGCATTTTCCCCTTTCAGGTAGACCGGCGTGATCTCCATCAGGAAATTCTGTCCGTTGATAACGACATGCTCGCTATGGGTATTTTGCGGGTTGCTGTCCAGCCAGCGCTGGAAATTAAAACCGGTAATCAGTTGCGTGGCGTGGTGCCCGATAAGTTTTTCCTGAGTCTGCGCAAACAGCTGGCAGCTGGCCTGGTTAACGCGCTCGACTTTATTTTTCAGATCGAGAGAGAGAAACGGCTCCGGCATTGCTTCCAGCAGCGCGCTCAGCGCAAGATGTTCCCGCTCGGACGGCATCCAGGGGATGGTGCGTACATCCGTAACGCCAGCGATACGGCGGATTTCCGCCATCAGGCTACTGAAGGTATTAAATTCAATTTCGGCAAAATTGAGGTAAATTCGCCCGACAGGGTCGATCTCTATGCCACGTAAATCAATGCTACGTAAAACAAGAAGATCGAGTAACTCGCGGGTCAGACCGAGACGGTCCTCACAAAAGACTTCCAGACGCATGGGAAATTCACCGTTTAAGCCAATAACAATAAAATGATATGTCAGATAACGGTATTCGGGAAGGTGGCTGTCAACAAATATTGACAGCCCGCACGATTAGTAAACAAAACCTCACTGAGCAGGTTTTTTATTGAGCGTCTCTTTAAGCTGGCCAATCAATTCGCGACGGAAATCCCCCAGCCGCGGCTTATCGCCATCGATCCAGGGGAGTGGACGACAAACCTCCATCGCTTTGATGCCCAGGCGTGCCGTAAGCAGACCGGCACCAATCCCCTGCGCCGCCCGGGCAGAGAGACGGGCCGCAAGATCCTGCGACATCCAGTCCATCCCGACCTCCCGCACCAGTTCGCTTGCCCCGGCGAAGGCGATATTCAGCAATACCAGTTTGAACAGGCGCAGCCGACTGTAATAGCCAAGCTCAATGCCATACAGTCTGGCGATGCGGTTGATCAGGCGCAGGTTGCGCCAGGCGATAAAGGCCATGTCCACCATCGCCAGCGGACTGACGGCGATCATCAGGGTAGATTCCGCCGCCGAGCGGCTGATCTCACGACGAGCCTGCGCATCCAGCACCGGCTGAACAATGTGGGCATAGAGCGTGACCACTTCCTGGTCATTCTGGGTTTCGTGGATCGCCGCATACCAGCGCTGAAGCGCCGGGTGAGAGTGATCAATCCCGGCCTGAGCCCCAAGCTTTTCACAAAAAGCACGCCCTTTTCCTGTGCCGTGACTGTGCAGCAGATCCCGCGCCTCATCGCGTTCGTGGGCACGCTGACGCAAACGCCAGAGGCGACGCCACTCGGTGACGACCGAGCCAACGCCCGCACCAACAATCAACGCCCCGGCGGCGCATCCCCCCAGCGCCACCCAGTCCTGCGTTTGCCAGGCATTGATGCCCCACTGCACGCCCTGGCCGATTACGCTCACACCAAAAAGGGCTAACCCGGCGGTCACCATCTTGCGCCACAGGCTGCGTTTCGGGCGCAGTGCCGCATCAACAACCGCTTCCGCCTGCCCCTCTTCAACCAACGGCTCGTCTGCCAGCACGGGAGCAAAGTTGTCGGCCTGCGAGCCGCTGAAGGTTTGCGCCGTTTTAAACGCCTCATGCGGGGACTGCTCAAGCTGGCCGGTAAAATCAATGCGTGGTTTTAACGGTTCCGTCATCGCAATTTATCTCCAATTAAAAATTCCAGCGCGGCATCCAGACGGATATGCGGCAATGGCTGGTCAACGTTCATGCTCTGCGGACGGAAGGCTTCGAACTGAAAACCCTGGCTTTGCCAGAAAGCCTGGCCCGGCAGACGCGCCGGAACTTCCCCCGGATAGACCGTGAGCGGCTCACCGTCGCTGAGACGGTTGCCCCGCAGGGCCGGAATTTTCTCGCCATTCAGGTCAATCAACCCACTCTGCGTTGCCTGTACGGACGCCAGCCCCAGACAGTCCATGCTGATCCCTTCGAAGGCCGCATTCTGCCAGGCATCCTGCACCAGCTGTTGCAGCAGGGATACCATGTTGGCGTGCTGATCGACCGTCACATGGTCAGCTTTTGTGGCGGCAAACAGCAGCTTGTCGATGACCGGCGAGAACAAACGGCGAAACAGCGTACGCTGGCCATAATGAAAGCTTTGCATCAGCTGCGTCAGCGCCAGCCGCATATCATTGAACGCCTGCGGCCCGCTGTTGAGCGGTTGCAGGCAGTCCACCAGCACGATCTGGCGGTCAAAGCGTAAAAAGTGATTTTTATAAAAGCCCTTAACCACCTTCTCACAGTAATAATTGTATCGCTCGCGGAGCATACCGGCGTTGGTGGTCTTGTCCGCCTGCGCCAGTTTCGATTCACCGATGCTGTCAACGTCCGGCCACGGGAAAAACTGTAGCGCGGGAGCACCGGCTAAATCACCCGGCAGAACAAAGCGGCCCGGCTGAATAAAATGCAACCCCTCCTGCTTGCACTGATGCAGGTAATCCGTCCAGGCTTCGGCTATGACGGCCAGACGGTTTTCATCCGCCGGTGCCAGCGGATCCAGTCCTTCGCAAAGCTGGCGCCATTTGGTCGACCACTCTGCCCGCTGCCCCTGCAACAGACCGGTCATCTGTCGGGACCAGCTCAGGTAATCCTGCGCCAGCATCGGTAAATCGAGCAGCCATTCTCCCGGGTAATCCACAATTTCGAGATAGAGCGTGGACGTTTCTTTGAAGTGACGCATCAGGGATTCATTCGAGCGGAAACGAAGCGCAAGCCGGATTTCGCTCACGCCACGCGTCGGGGTGGGCCAGGCGGGAGGCTCCCCGTATAACTGCGCCAGACCTTCATCATAGGTGAAACGGGGTATGCCAAAATCACGTTGCGGTACGCGTTTCACCCCAAGCAACCGCTCCTCGCGCACTGCGCTAAGCAGTGGCAGGCGCGCCCCTGCATGCAGGTTCAACAGCTGATTGACCATCGCCGTAATGAATGCTGTCTTACCGCTGCGGCTCAGCCCCGTCACGGCAAGACGCAGATGGCGATCAACGCCACGGTTCACCAGAGAATTGAATTCGTTTTTAAGTCGCTTCATCGCCGTCCTTCATTGCCTGGAACCCTGAAAAAAGTCACTTCAGAATACAGTAAATTGGGGCAGATCGTTGATTATCAATTCTTAATTATTGCTATTGCCGTTTTCTCTCCAGTAAGATGGGCGCAATTGCTGTCCGTCTGGAGTGAGTAAGGTGTATGTCACCCACCATCTATGATATTGCCCGCGTTGCTGGCGTTTCGAAATCAACCGTGTCGCGCGTTCTGAATAAACAAACGAATATTTCTCCTGAAGCGCGCGAAAAGGTGTTGAAGGCGATAGAAGAATTAAATTATCAACCGAATAAACTTGCCCGCGCACTCACCTCTTCTGGCTTCGACGCCATTATGGTTATTTCGACCCGTTCAACCAAAACCACCGCAGGCAATCCGTTTTTCTCTGATGTACTACATGCCATTACGGCAAAAGCAGAAGAAGAGGGTTTTGATGTTATTTTACAAACGTCCAAAAGCAGCGAAGATGATCTGCAAAAATGCGTGGGTAAAATAAAGCAGAAGATGATCAAGGGGATCATCATGCTAAGCTCGCCGGCGAACGAGTCTTTTTTCGCGACGCTGGACGAATATGGCGTGCCCGTGGTCGTTATTGGTAAAGTGGAAGGTAATTACCAGAATATCTATTCTGTCGACACGGATAATTTCCGCGACAGCGCCATATTAACCGACTCATTTATCAAACATGGTCGCACTAAAATTGCCTGCCTGCATGCCCCGCTCGATTATCACGTTTCTATCGATCGCCTGGCGGGCTATAAATCGAGTCTTGAGAAGCAGGGTATTGCAGTTAACCCGGACTGGGTTATTGATGGCGGATATACCCATGAAAGCGCGCTTCAGGCGGCCTGTCAGCTACTCTCTTCAGACAACCCGCCCGATGCGGTTTTTGCGACAGACAGTATGAAATTGCTGAGTCTTTATCGTGCCGCGGATGCGCTAAACCTGACGATCCCCGAACAGGTCGCAATGGCAGGATACAGCGACCCAATGCTATCTCTCATTTTAACCCCTGCGCCTGGCGGCTTTGATATCCCCACCAGAAAGCTGGGCGAAGAGAGCTGCGATGTGTTGTTCAGGTGCATAGCGGGTAAACCTGCCCCGCATAAGATATTGGTTGAAACGCATTTTTCAGATGCGGCTTCATTACGCTAAAAACCAGGGGCAAACGCCCCTGGTGAAGTGTTATCAAAACGCGTAATTCACGCCGATACCGGCATAGTGGAAGCGGTCACTTTCCCCTTCGTCATGGTTTTCCCATTCGTAGGCATATTCCAGCGTCATGGATAAACCATTGTTAAAATCATAGGCGTACAGCATACCCAAACGGTTGAAATCATGTCCTTCACGCTCAGGATCGTCTTGCCAGTCCCAGTTTGACCAGCGATCGAGTCCCAGACGGGTATAAGGCGTTAGCGTCGTCTGACCCAATGAAATCGGCAGATAGGCGCGAATTTCCTGAGTGGAGAATTCACCGTTATTTCGTGAGCCGTCCATATTAAAACCGCGCTCTAAATAGTAATTAACTTTTGCCGAGACCGTTTCGTTAATTGTCCAGGTAAAACCGGTTTCGGTCTCGACGCGGCTGTCAGAATAGCCGGTTTTTTCCAGATCGTTGGCAAACTGATACATGGCAAACCAGCCGCCAAAACGCCAGTCGTCGGTTAGTTTAATATCCCAGTCAGGCTGAACTTTATAGCGCTGCATATTAGCACTACCGTCTTTAGCACCATGCTCATCCTTAAAGTGATAGCCATAATTACGGAAGCCACCGGTCAGGCCGAACGTAAAATCATCGGTGCCGATAAAACGATAGCGTAATTCTACTTCAGGACGATCGAAATAGGTGCCGCGCGTCATGCTACTGTAATCGACCGGCCCTTCCTGATACATAGCCAGCGAAATGGTCCAGGCATCCCATGTGGCATTAAACCACACGGAGGGTTCATATAATCCATCTTTATCGTCGGCCTGACCTTCGACGTTTTCAATTTCATACATGGCGCCAATATTAAATTCCCACTGTTTGGCTGATTCTGTTGCTTGCGCGCAGCTCACCCCTGCGCACAGGACGAGCGCAGCACTTCTTAGTAGAGTACTCATTAAAATATTCCTTTATAATTAACACACAAAAAACCGGAAACTTTCATTTCCGGCGAACACCTTTCTTATCTAATAGCTGTTTCAGTATCAGCATCGAAGAAATGGCACTTATTCATATCGAACTGGATGCCGATATTATCTCCGGCAACGTAATCATCCGCCGCTCCCGCACGGACAACCAGTTCATGCCCACCCACGGTGGCATAAAGCATAAATTCAGCCCCGGTCAGCTCAGCAACGCTGATCTTCGCCGTGATGTTTTCACCGCTTCGCTGTGCGGTGAGAATGTCTTCCGGACGGATCCCAAAGACAACCGCTTTACGCTGGTAACCTTGCGCATTCAGTACGGCCAGCTTGTCCTCCGGGATCTCCAGGCGCAGCGTTTCCGTCACAAAGTAGCGGTCGTCGATCGCGCCACGAATGAAGTTCATCGCAGGCGAACCAATAAACCCTGCAACGAACATATTCGCCGGCTCGTTGTATACCTGCTTCGGCGCGCCCACCTGCTGAATGATGCCGTCCTTTAAAATCACGATGCGGGTCGCCATCGTCATGGCTTCCGTCTGATCGTGCGTCACGTAAATCATGGTGGTATTAAGCTTCTGGTGCAGCTTGCTGATTTCAGCGCGCATCTGCACACGAAGTTTGGCATCGAGATTGGATAAAGGCTCATCCATCAGGAAGACCCCCGCTTCGCGCACTATCGCCCTGCCTAACGCCACGCGCTGGCGCTGACCGCCGGACAACGCACCAGGTTTACGCTGGAGATAGTCGCGCAAGCCCAGGATCTGTGCCGCCCAGGTAACGCGTTCTTCAATGACGGAGGGCGCAATTTTTTGCATTTTCAGGCCAAACGCCATGTTGTCGTAGACCGTCATATGCGGATAGAGCGCATAGTTCTGGAAGACCATCGCAATATCACGGGACTTGGCGGGAACATCATTCATGCAAACCCCGTCAATAATCAGTTCACCCGCGCTGATCTCCTCGAGGCCGGCAATCATTCGCAGCGTCGTGGATTTCCCACAGCCCGATGGACCGACGAAGACAATAAATTCTTTGTCTTCAATTTCGAGGTTGAAATCCTTCACCACGTGGACCTGGTTATCATAGATTTTCTGAATGTGTTTCAGAGACAGTTGAGCCATTATTAATTCCTTATCAATACGCCCGGGATGCCCAGAACGCCGTCAGGCGTTCCCAAGTCAGTTCCTGCGTTGAATGAAGTTGTAATCCCGCATGGTTCAGGCCAGGCCCAATCCCGACCGACAGCATTCCTGCGGCGTTAATCGCATCTACTCCTGCGGCGGCATCTTCGATACCAATGGCCTCTTCAGGACGCACGTTCAGTCCTTTACAGGCCGCAAGGAAGATTTCCGGGTCCGGCTTTGAGCGGCAAATGCGCGAAGCATCGGCGCAAAAATCGAAAGCCTGATGAATACCCAACGCGTGCAAAATCCCAGGAGCATTAAGCGATACGGATGCCAGGCCAATTTTGACCTTCGCGGCGCGAATATCCGCCAGCACGTCGCGAATACCCGGCAGCAGCGAATCCTGCGTCAGTGATGCCAGCGACTGGACGTAAAGCGCGTTTTTTTTCGTCGCCAGCGCCAGGCGCTGCTCGTCACTGAACATCCCCTCTTTCCCGCCATGTTTCAGAATGCGCTGGAGGGAATCCATACGGCTTATTCCCTTCAGCTGTTCGTTAAATACTTCATCGAAGGTGATACCAATCTCCTCCGCCACGGCGCGCCAGGCCAGAAAGTGAAGATGCGCGGTATCGGTGATCACCCCGTCCAGATCGAATACAACAGCGTTAAGTGTCATGGCGCCCCTCCGTGGTAGCGGTCCCATTAACAGATGCAAGAAAGTCCTTACGCTCACAGACCTTTCGCCCTGATACGTGCAGCGTTTTACCCCACAGCGTCAACGTGACAGGTGCGGTGGTTTCAATGGTTAACTGGTCATCTTCACAGGTAATGTGCATCGTTGCGTCCCGCCACCGCAGCGGAAAGGCGAGTTTCTGCCAGTGAGCAGGCAGCTTCGGCGCAAGATGCAGCTCCCCTTCGCTAATGTGCAGGCCAGCAAATCCCTGAATGGCGCCCAACCAGATCGCACCGGTGGCGGCGGCATGAATACCATCATCGCTGCTGTGCGGGTCGTCCCCCAGGTCGATGGCAATCCCATCACGCCAGAAGGCATACGCCCCGTCGGTGTCACCGCAGCGTGCGAGCACAATGCCGTGAATGGCTTTACTCAGGGATGAATCATGGATCGTGCGTGGCTCGTAGAACGCCAGATTGGCGGCACATTGCTGCGGCGTAAACCGTTCCGGCAGCAGGTAGTTAAGCATCACCACGTCGGCCTGCTTCAGGATCTGCATCTCGTTCACTTCCGCGCGAGAGTAATCAAGCAGAATGGTTTGCTTACCCGCTTTGGCTTTATAGCGGCTCAGATCGATGGCAGGTTTTGCCATGAAGGTATCATCCTGCGGGATCACACCCTCTGCGTCGGCCTCTGGCAGCCACAGGCGCGCCAGAAACGTCCCGGCATTCTCCGTAAAACGCGCATCTTCACGCCCAAACATCGCCATAAACTGACGCGCGCAGGCAACGTTGTGCCAGGCCAGATAGTTGGTGTAGGCGTTGTTGTTGACATGCTCGGTGTATTCATCCGGTCCGATTACGTCATGGATCTCAAGACGACCATTAATTTCCGCCGCGCGTCCCATCCAGAACGAAGCGGTTTCCATCAGCAGCGTCAGGCCCTCATTGCGCATAAAGGCATCGTCGTGTGTTGCCTGCCAGTAAGCGACAACGGCCCAGGCAATATCAGCCACGATGTGGTGTTCAGCGAGTGCGGAGGCGACCTTCTGGCGAACCCCGGTGCGGATGTTAATGGCCGCAAATTCTGGCGTCTCTTCCTGTCCGCTGGCGGCGCTTTCCCACGGGAACAACGCGCCCGGCCAACCGTTACGGCGTGCTTTTTCACGCGCGCCCGAAAGATTGAGCCAGCGATAGCGCAGCAGACTGCGGGCAATCTGTGGACGGGTAAACAGATGGAACGGCAGCAGGAAAATTTCGGTATCCCAGAAGACGTGTCCCTTATACCCCTCACCCGTCAGCCCTTTCGCCGCAATACTGCTTCGCTCATCATGAGCAGGCGTCATTGTCGTCAGATGCCAGACGGCGTAATCCAGCGCCAGCTGATCCTGCTGTTCTGCACACGTCACTTCCACCCGAGCGTCACGCCATACCGCTTTCCAGGCGTACGCTGAGCTTTCAAGCAACGCATCGTAGCCTCTTGCGGCGCAGACTTTGAGATCGGCCAGCGCGTTGCGGGCGAAAGACTCCTGAGAGAGCGATTTATCGCAGCGATGCGTCAGCCAGACGATTTTTTCAAGCGTGACAGTGTCACCTTGCGAGATAGTCAGAGAATGATGAACGCTGAGGCGACGATTTTTGGCGGTGAAACAACTGTCGCTCTTAGCGGAGAGCTGACAAAACGCCGAAACAACAACTTCAGACGCCCGGTCCTGCGTTTCATACACACCCTGCATGTAGTGCTGGTCAAAGACCCTGACCGAGATTTCATCCAGGTGCTGCCTGCCGCTGTTCGTTTGTGTCGCATCTATGCCGGTTTTCAGCACGGCCTGAGCGGCGCCGTCAAGCGGTGTGATCGAGAGCTGCATTACCACTAAGGGCAACTGGTCCAGCGAAACAAAACGACGGCTCTCGAGGCGATAGCGTTTTCCGTCCGGCGAACGCCAGACAACGTTACGATGCAGTTCGCCGTTAGCAAAGGCCAGCTCGCGTTGCCACTCAAGAATTTCGCCTGAAAGGAGCGTGAAATTGACGCCGTCCAGCTCAACTTCAATCCCGGTGACATCCGGCAGATTGATCAGCTCAGTGGTTTCGTTGCGTCCCGCGCGATGATACAGCCCCGCGAGATACATGCCTCTGGTCTGCTGGGTGTAATCTTCTTCATGCGTGGCGCGCATGCCCATGTAGCCATTGCCGCAGGCCATAATGGACGCGTACTTATTCAGACTATGCGGGCAAAAGCCCGGATCGGTTAATACAGACTGGTTCAGCATAACGTCACGCTTTCCCCTGTTTCCGCGGCTTCATATAACGCCGCGACTAATTGCTGGATCACCAGCCCCTGCTCCGCATCGGCAATCATGACCGGCTCGCCCAATACGTGGCGAACAAACGCGTCCATACTGCGCAGATGTCTCCGATCGTCAGCTTCTTCACGCTGGATCAGCGTCTGCAAAACACCGGCTTCGTCGTTATAAATGTGTGCCGGGAACAGCGTTGCACCCGCCTTCTCACCGCAGAAAGAAACGTTCATGATCGACAGCTCGCGGATATTAAGCGCAAAAGAGGTGTCCAGACGCAGAATGCCACCGTTGCAGAACTCAATCGTGCCAAACAGGGCATCTTCCACGGTAAACTGCGCAGGATCCCATTCGCCAAACTGGCCGGTGTGTTTCCGGTTCCCCAGTCTCTGGAAGCTGTGCGCGGTTACCCGTTTCACGGTCGGGAAGCCGAGCACATACATCGCGGCATCCAGCATGTGAATGCCGATATCGATCAGCGGCCCGCCGCCCTGGAGCGATTTATTGGTGAACACGCCCCACCCCGGCACACCGCAGCGACGCAGGGCCTGCGCGGAGGTGAAGTAAATTTCACCGAGCGTTCCGTTCATTACCGCCTCGCGCAGGAGCAGGGTATCCAGGGCAAAGCGATGGTGAAAATCGTACGCGAGGACTTTTCCGGCCTTGCGCGCCGCGAGACGCATCTCATCTGCCTGGTGCGGCGTCATCGCCGGCGGCTTTTCACACATCACATGACAGCCTGCTTCGAGAGCCGCCATCACATGTTCAAAATGGAACCGGTTAGGCGAACAGACGCTCACCACATCCGGTTTTACTTCCTGCAACATCTCGTGAGCGTCCTGCCATGCCGATGGAATAGCATAACGTTCCGCGAACGCCTGTGCCTGCTCAAGGCGGCTGTCCATGACAGCCACCATTTGAACATCACTGCGCGTGGCGTAATACGAGGCATGCACTTTGTCTGCAACCTGCCCGGCGCCAATAATGGCGACGCGCAGAGGCAAAGGTGTAGAAGCACTCATCACGCTCGTCATCCTTAGCATTCACGCAAGTAAGTGAGAGAGTCCTTATAGGCCTGAGCCGGATCGTCGGCACGCACCCGGCACTCGTACACGACGTAACCCTGATAGTTATCGGCACGCAGCTGATCGAACAGGCTGGCGAAATCGAGGCTGCCGCTGCCCGGCTGATAGCGGTGGTTATCAGCAATGTGCACATGACCCAGCAGGTCGCGGTTGTGATGCAGCGCTTCCGTCAGGGAGTCTTCTTCAATATTCATGTGGTAGAAATCACCGATGATCTGCACGTGCTTCAGGCCGTTCTCTACGATATAACGACGCGCGTCGGCCAGGGTGTTGATCATATGATCCTGATAGCGGTTCAGCGGCTCCAGGTAGACGGTAGTACCGGTGCGCGCTGCCACCTCATCCAGCCAGCGCAGGGAAGCGCTGACCGCTTTGCGATCGCCGTCCAGGCTACGTGGCGAAGTCATTGGCGGCAGACGGAAGGTAAACATCCCCCAGGCAGCCGGAACGATAATCCCCTTTCCGCCCACTTCTGCCAGCGCTTCCAGAATGCGTTCAATCTGCTGTAGACCGTTCAGGCGGCGTTCTTCGATGAAATCCCCGATCCAGCCATCGTATCCGCCACAGGCCGTCGTGACCGGCAGGCCGGTGGCTTTGATAGCCGCTTTTACTTCGTCGAGATTTTCCACCAGCAGTCGGCCATCGATTTCGTAGCCATCAAATCCCATCCCTTTGATGTATTCGAATTTTTCCATGATAGCGGTCGGGAAAAAGGCCTGGTTTTGTGTTGCGATTTTCATGATTTGCTGTCCTTAGCTTAAAAAGTGACGCCCATTTTGATACTGAGTTCCGGGTGCTGATCGACATACTTCATATAGCTTTCCGGGCTGGTGGTGAAGGTGACGACCGGGTCGATCAGATCTTCGCAATTGAGATAACCGTTCATCAGCAATTCCCAGCAGGTCTCTTCAATACGCTTGCGGCTCCAGCGCGGATAATCCGGGTTGGGTTCACTGCATGCGCGGGAGAAGACAATTTTGGCGTTATTGAAGTGTGCTTCGCGACCAAGGTTGAAGCCCGCCGCGAACGGCTTGGCGAAAGCCACATAGGAGATGGTGCCGCCGTAGGCGAGACCGCGCAGCGCAGATTGCAGCGCATCTGCGAATCCGCTGGTTTCGATGATCACATCTGCGCCCTGCTTGCCGGTCAGTTTCTTAATTTCCAGACCAACATCGGTACCGATTGGGTTCAGGCAGTGGTCTGCACCGTGACGGCGGGCGATCTCACAGCGATGTTCGATAGGATCGACACCAATAACCACTGACGCGCCGGCTTTTTTCGCCAGCTGAATCGCAATCTGGCCAATCGCGCCCAGCCCCACAACCACGACGAAATCCCCTACGCGGACGTTAGCATCACGCACGCCGCTCATGGCGAACTGCGCCG
Source organism: Enterobacter cloacae complex sp. ECL72 (assembly GCF_019056635.1). Classification (NCBI taxonomy): domain Bacteria; kingdom Pseudomonadati; phylum Pseudomonadota; class Gammaproteobacteria; order Enterobacterales; family Enterobacteriaceae; genus Enterobacter; species Enterobacter cloacae complex sp. ECL72. Next base: position 2,043,016 of record NZ_CP077659.1, read on the forward strand.
GATCGTAACAAACGGCATTTTTCCAGGATGCACCCTGCGGCATTTTGCGCAGCTTATAGTTGTTCACCGCGTTAACGATGACCGTTTCCTGCAACGGGCCGTAGCAGCAGACGCTGTCGCCGATCTGGTATTCGGTCACGTCCGCACCACATTCGATGATGTCGCCGACGATCATGTTCCCCAGCTGGAATTTACCAAATTCGATGCCGCGCGCTGCACCTTCTTCACGCGGGGTAAACATCTGCCACTCCGCGTTGAACTCTTCATCGATGAACGGGCTTGCCGCGCGGAAATCCACGACTTCAGTGCCGTGTTTCGGGGCGCCATAACGGGCACGAATCTTCACCTCATGTGCTGCAACAGGACGATCTTCGTATTCCACCAGCGCCGCTACACGAGGCGCTGTCGCAACTAATTTTTTCATGACTGACTCCTTGTTAAAATCGGCCGCCTCAGCCCTTCACGCCGCCGGCGGTCAAACCACTTTTAATGAAACGTTCAGACAGGGCATACATAATGACGACCGGAAGTGCCGTGACCAGCGATGCCGCCATCATGCGACCCCAGATGTAATCTGGCGTACTGAAGAGCGTGTTCAGCCCGACCGGCAACGTGAAGTTGCTGGCGCTGGACAGGAAAATGGAGGCGAACAGATAGTCATTCCACGCCACCATGAAGCAGTAGACAAAGACCGACACCAGACCCGAGATCGCCAGCGGCACGGTGATGCGGAAGATGATTTGCAGGCGGTTCAGGCCGTCCATCATCGCGGCTTCTTCGATTTCGTCCGGGATGGTGTCGAAATAGCTGCGCAGCATAAAGACCGCGGTAGGCAACGTCTGCGTGACCATGGTGATGATCAGCGCCAGTTCGGTGTCATAAATGCCGAGCGCGGTGATGATTTTGAACAGCGGCACCACCAGCAGGATCCCGGAGAACATATAGACGGTGTAGAAGCTCGCATTGATCGTCGTGCGCCCTTTAAAGCGCAGTTTGGATAACGCATACGCGCCCAGCGTGCCGAGAAACACCGCAATGACCGAGGAGGTCAGCGACACCACCATGCTGTTACGGAAGTAATCCACAAACGGGAAAATCAGCGGGTTAAAGATGTCGATGTAGTGCTGTAGCGTCCACTCCTGCGGCAGAATGGTCGGGTGCAGCGAGATCGCCTCTTTCGCGCTTTTGAACGACGTCATCAACATCACAAAAAACGGAAACAGCGTGATAATCAGAAATAGCGCCAGTCCCAGATAAAAACCGATACGGCCCAGAACGCGTTTATTTGTTGCCATTGAGGTTTACCCTTTTTCTGGTCAGCAGAATGACAGCGAAGATGATCACAAACAGCACAACGGAAATGGCGGCTGCTTTACCCAGGTCATTGAACGCAAAGGCGGTTTTGTAGAGATATACGCCCAGAATGTCGACCTTGGTGGTGAGCAGATACACATCCGCAAACATGTAGAACATCCAGATGGTTCGCAGCGTGACCACCGTGGCCAGCACCGGCATGATGGCGGGCAACGTCACGATACGAAAACGCTGCCAGGCATTCGCTCCGTCCATCTCTGCCGCTTCGTACAACGATTTATCAATGGTCTGCAAAATCGCGAGGAACGAGATAAAGGCATACGGGAAGTAACGCCAGATGGCGAACAGCACAACCAGGACAAAACTGCTGCCAGGATTATCGAACCACAGCGGCGCCTGATCGTAGAGATGCAGCAGATCCACGCCCAGGTAGTTCACATTCCCGTAGCCGTTGTTGAACATGTATTTCCAGGCAAATACCAGTGAAATAGACGGCGTCACGTATGACAGGATCACCAGTGAACGTGCCGTTTTCCGCATGCGGAATTCACGGTTAAAGAAGATCGCTACGGCCAGTCCCAACCCGGTGCTGCCGAGGACGACCAGCGCCGTATACCAGAACGTCATCCACAGGGAGTGCCAGAACGCAGCATCGCCCAGAATGCGAATGTAGTTATCCAGGCCGACAAACACCGCATCAATACGCGGGTTCAGCGGTAAACGTAAAAAACTGATTTCAATGTTGGAAATCATTGGCCAGGCCACCAGGCCCCCCAGCAAAATCAGGCTGGGGGCCAACAGCAGCATGGCGAAAGGCATATCTGAACGACCAGAAAACAACGTCTTCATAATTCCCTTCGCAAAGCGCTCCTATCGTTGTGTTATCAGGTCAGTCAGTTTCTTCTGGCTGTTGCTTAACGTCGCATTGAGATCTTTTTGTCCCACCGTCACGTTATGCACCATGGAACTGATAATGCCGGAGCCGGTAACATCTCCCATGCGGGTAAAGTTTTTGTCGCCTACGGCGCCAAATACCTGGACGTTCGGGAACTGGGCAATCAGCTCGTAAGGCAGTTGGCCAAAGGCTTTGATCACGTCGTTGTTTTTCCAGCTTTCAGTGCCCACCACGAGTTTGTTCACCGGCAGCGCCGCACCAGGGGACATCATCACCCAGTCAGACGCGTTTTGAGCCTGCTCCATCCAGGTCACAAATTTTTCTGCCGCCTGCGTTTCCTCTTCGGTCTGGCCGGTCGTGATCGTCAACGAGGTGATCATGCCGTACACGGCTGATGATTTTTCCGTCGGGACCACGAACCCCAGGTTGGCCGGATTGCCATCTTTGTAGACCGCGGGCAGGATATAGGTGGAGTAAACGGCCATCGGCGCAGAGCCGTTCATAAAGGCGTCTTTGATCTCCATGACATCATTCGAGCCCGGCATGGTGTTCGCGGCCAGTGCCCGATAAAACGCCAGCGCTTTCGACATTTCAGGGGTATCGATTTTCACGTTGCCGTTTGCATCAAAGACGTTGGCTCCGCCTGACAACGCAAACTGCGAGAAGGCCTGCTCCGTCATGACGCTTTCTGCGGTTGGAAGCGCGATACCGTAATGTTTTTTCGCCGGATCGTTGAGCGCCTGACTGGCTTTCAGCAGTTGCTCCCAGTTGTGCGGTTCTTCGATTCCCGCTGCCGCGAGCGCGTCTTTGTGATACCAGACGCCGGACAGCCACGCGCTAACCGGCACCCCCGTCCATGCCTTGCCGTCTTCGGTGCGAACAACGCGTAAAATGCCGTCGTAAAAGGTATCTTCGCCGACGGCGTTAATCGCGTTGCCGATCGCGTCACGGTCCAGCAGTTGCTCTTTATCCATGACTTTGGCGTAGTCATGGCTGACTTCAATCACTTCCGGCAGCGCGCCGGTACGGGCCAACGTAATGACCTTGGTGTTATAGGCATCTTCCTCAACGGGGACCTGTTTCACCGTAATAGTCGGGTTTTCTTTCTCGAATTTTTCGATCAGTTTCGTAATAACTGCCTGACGCTCCTGTTCTACCGACGAGTGCATAAACTCAATGGTGACCTGAGATGCTTTATCGTCCTTACAGCCTGATAACAGGGCGCACGAAACCAGTGCTGATAACAGCACAATTTTGGGCATTTTCATTTTAGGGTCCTTTTTAGTTTTCTTTAATCCACATTACCTGCCATGGATTGAGGGTCAGTTCCGTACCGCTAATATCTTGTCCTGAGAGTAATTCCCTACCAAAGAGCGTTTGTCCATAAACGGTCTGCATTTTATTGCTAAAATTAAATAATGCTGTCATTCGCTCGCCATTTTCAGCAACACGAACAATTTTAAGAATATTTTCACCGATTGCGTCAAAAATAGCCTGACTATCCGGATGGAACGCACGCTCGCCGCGACGAATAGCAATAAGCTCACTCAAATGAGAATAAATCTGATAACGTATACTCTTATTATTATTAAGCTCACGATCAACCTGACCTGCGGTGTATTTCTTCCTGTTTATCGCGCGATTATATCCGAGACGTTCGACACCTTCATAATCGTTACGCGAACCAAGAATGCTTTGAATATATACAGCCGGTACGCCAGGAAAACTTAACAACACAGCATGCGCCAGGATGAACCGCGCAATGCGCTCATCATCTGAGCTGTCTCGCAAACTCAACGCATCAAGATAGGTGACATTAATTTCATAGGGGCTTCGCGTTCCGTCAGGATTATTTTTCCAGTTGACCAGCGCGCCTTCCTGCTGAAGCTTTTCGACCAGCGAAAGGATCTCTGATTCCGGAAGGATGCCGCGTAATGGGTTCAATCCGATACCATCATGTGAAGCCAGGAAATTAAACCAGGTGGTGTAAGTTGAAGGCAGCGCCAGCGAGCCCGCCCACCGGCACAGGGCTTTAACATCCTGACGATGAACGGCGTGCAGCACCAGCGGCGGTAAGGAAAACTGATAGACCATCTGGGCTTCATTTTCACCATCACCGAAGTAAGAGATATTGTCTTTGTGGGGAACATTTGTCTCAGTGATGATCACCGTTCCAGGCGCCACGGCGTCCGTAATGGCGCGGAACAGCTGGATAAGGCAATGGGTTTGTTCCAGATGGATACAGGTGGTTCCCGGGATCTTCCACATAAACCCGACCGCATCCAGACGGATATAACGCGCCCCTTCCATGAGGTAATGGAGCAGAACGTCAACCATGGCAATCAGCACCTGCGGCGAGGCGAAATTGAGATCGATCTGGTCATCGCTGAATGTGGTCCACAGATGACGAACGCTGCCATCATTAAGCGTAAACGGCGTCAGCAGCGGTAATGCGCGGGGACGCGTCACCGCCGATAAATCGGTTTCGGGATCGACAGAAATAAAGAAATCTTCGTAGCCCGGCTTCTGCGCCAGATAATTAGCAAACCATTCGCTTTTCGCTGACATATGGTTGCAAACGAAGTCAAACATTAAGCTGGCAGACTGTTTTAATTCCGCGACATCTCGCCAGGTTCCGGTTTCAGGTGCAACTTCGTGATAATCAATAACGGAAAATCCATCATCCGACGACCACGGATAAAACGGTAACAGATGGACATGAGAAAACGTGCGAGAAAGCCATTCATTATAGAAACGGGTAAATACCGGCAACGCTTTCTCCCCTTTCGCGGAAAACTGATCGGCATAGGTAATCAGCACAACGTCTTTTTCATCCCAGCCTGACTTACGCTTTTCCGTAATATTAACCGCCGCCTTTTCAAGCTTAGTTAATAACACGTTAAGGTGTGCATCTGAAAATGATTCACCGTAAATATGATTGATAAGTTTTTTAATTTTTGCGTTCACATTATTTTCCGTGGTAGCGGTCCCACGGATTGGCAATCTACTCCCATGTAAAATATCTGTCAACGGACCCGGGGGCAGAAAGCAGCAATCTCAGCGCAGCGCAACGCATTATTGTGAGCTGCCGCAAAGAAAGCAGAAAAGCAGAAGAAACGCAGAAGGGAAAGTCATGCCCCTTCTCTGGGCGAGAAAGGGCTTATGCGGGAGGAACTAGCGTGACAGGTAGCGCCGGGAAACGCGTTTTGCCAGCTTCTGTAACAGCGGCTCCAGAGCGACCGCCAGCATCATTCTGACCGGCTTGCGGGCAACAGACTTGATCGCCCAACCCGCCACACCGGCCGGGCCATAACGTAACGCCGTCATCAGAACCAGTTTACCTGCGATTTTCAGGCCGGGTTTTACCTTCTGACCGGCCTGTTGCCAGTTTTGTTTCATGTAAGTTCTCTCTTAAAGCTGACGAAAACGACTTCTCAGCGTAAAGGTATCGGAGGTGACATAACGTTCCATCTCGCGCAATCGCTTCTCCCCTGCGCTCAGCTGTTCATCCACCGCGTTCAGGAGATCGCTGCTGGTTGGCGTGTTCTCCGCATCCAGCTCACCTTCCGGCATAGGATCGAGTACAAACGACAGGATGATGTATGCCACCAGTGTAATAAAGGCCAGGCCGAAGAAAATCGACAATACGGTGACCACACGCACCAGTTTTACCGGAACATCCAGATAGTGCGCCAGCCCGGCGCAAACGCCCCGAACCATGCCCTGCTGTGGGATCCGCCACAGTTTTTTATTCAGATTCAGTCCAGCCATTACCGTTCCCTCCAGTTCGGGTGTTCCGCGTCCAGGATAGCTTCCAGCGCCTGAATACGTTCGCGCATTTTATTTGCCTCGGCAGAGAGCTGCGCCAGCCGCTGTTGTTCACTCTGCGACAGCTCACCGCGTGAAGAGCGGTTGCTGTAGTGCAGCCATAACCAGATGGGCAGAACAAACAGCACGAAAATGGTCAGGGGTATAGCCAGAAAAAGCGCGCTCATGTGTACTCCTTGTCTTACGATGCGGCACGCTCAGGTGCCGCAGGAATTATTATTGGTTGTCTTGTTTCATTTTGGCTTTCAGCGCAGCCAGTTGCTCGCTAATTTCATCATCGGCCTTCAGGTCAGCAAACTGCTGATCGAGGGTTTTCTGTTTACCGATGCTGTGGCTCTCGGCTTCAGCTTCCATGTGGTCGATACGACGTTCAAACGATTCGAAACGGGCCATCGCTTCATCCAGCTTGCCGCTGTCCAGCTGGCGACGCACGTCGCGAGACGAGCTTGCAGCCTGGTGGCGCAGCGCCAGCGCCTGTTGACGTGCACGGGTTTCGCTGAGTTTGTTTTCAAGCTCACCAATCTCTTTCTTCATACGCGCCAGAGTATCATCCACCAGCGTCACTTCGTGTTCCAGCGTGGCAACCATGTCGGTCAGCTTCTGCTTCTCAATCAGCGCAGCGCGAGCCAGATCTTCTTTATCTTTACGCAGCGCCAGTTCCGCTTTTTCCTGCCATTCGTTAAGCTGGGCAGTTGCCTGCTCGATACGACGCGTTAACTGCTTTTTCTCTGCCAGCGCGCGGGCGGAGGTGGAGCGTACTTCAACCAGCGTGTCTTCCATCTCCTGAATCATCAGGCGCACCAGCTTCTGCGGATCTTCCGCTTTCTCCAGCAGCGAGTTGATGTTGGCGTTCACGATGTCGGCAAAACGAGAAAAAATACCCATAATTCAATCCTCATAGTTCTGTTATCGGGCGATGCCCTGCTGAGTAGTTAATACAAATCCCATGCCAACTTTTTATCTTATTGATTTTACTGAGTGTGATTGATATTTATCCAGCCAGCGGCTATTCTCACCTGGTGAATATCACTAAGGAGTGGTTAATTTCATCATGGCTGAATATAAAGATAATTTGCTTGGCGAGGCCAACAGCTTCCTGGAAGTGCTTGAACAGGTATCGCGCCTCGCGCCACTGAATAAACCGGTGCTGATTATCGGTGAGCGCGGAACGGGTAAAGAACTTATCGCTAACCGCCTGCACTTTCTGTCTGGCCGCTGGGACGGCCCTTTTATTTCCCTTAACTGCGCGGCGCTGAATGAAAACCTGCTCGACACCGAGCTGTTTGGTCATGAAGCTGGCGCCTTCACCGGCGCACAAAAACGCCATCCCGGACGCTTTGAGCGCGCCGATGGCGGAACGCTCTTTCTCGACGAGCTGGCGACCGCGCCGATGCTGGTGCAGGAAAAACTGCTGCGCGTCATTGAGTACGGTGAACTGGAACGCGTTGGCGGCAGTCAGCCCCTCCAGGTCAACGTTCGCCTGGTATGCGCCACCAACGCCGACCTGCCCGCGATGGTGGCTGAGGACAAATTCCGCGCCGACCTGCTGGACAGGCTGGCTTTCGATGTTGTACAGCTGCCGCCGCTGCGGGAGCGGCGCAGCGATATCATGCTGCTGGCCGATCAGTTTGCCATTCAGATGTGCCGGGAACTGGGTCTGCCTCTCTTTCCGGGCTTCAGCGAACGGGCCACCGGGACCCTGCTCGGTTACCACTGGCCGGGCAATATTCGTGAACTGAAAAACGTGGTGGAACGGTCCGTTTACCGGCATGGCAGCAGCGAGACCGAACTGGACAACATTATTCTCGATCCTTTTCGGCGCGAGGAGAAACAGCTCCCTGCTCCGGCGACGCGCCAGCAGGCTCCGGCGTTGCCGCTCGATTTACGCCACTTCCAGCATCAGCAGGAGCAACAGTTGCTTGAGCAGAGCCTGAAAGAGGCGAAATATAATCAGAAACGGGCAGCTGAACTGCTGGGCCTGACCTACCATCAGTTAAGGGCATTGCTCAAAAAACATCAAATGCGCTGACATTATCAGCACTTACCCCCAGACATTTTTACGAAGCAGGCGTAAGTGCGATACACTTTGCAGATCGAATCTAAAAACCTTAAAAACTATGCGCCTGGTTTTATCGTCCCTGTTTGCACTCGGTCTGTTCAGCAATCTGGCCTTTGCTGCGCCCGATCGAGCTGTGCCTCCTGATATCCGTGATAGTGGTTTCGTCTACTGCGTCAGCGGGCAAGTTGATATTTTTAATCCGCAAAAAGCGGGGAGCGGCCTGATTGTCGATACGCTGGCCGCACAGCTCTACGATCGCCTGCTCGACGTCGATCCTTATACCTATCGGCTGGTTCCGGAGCTTGCTGAAAGTTGGGAAGTGCTTGATAACGGTGCCACATACCGCTTTCGTCTACGCGATGATGTCGCATTTCAGCACACCCCGTGGTTTACCCCAACCCGTAAGCTCAACGCGGATGACGTGGTTTTCACCTTCCAGCGCATATTCAACCGCAATCATCCGTGGCATAACGTTAATGGCGGGAACTTCCCCTATTTCGACAGTCTGCAATTCGCGGACTCGGTCAAAAGCGTTCGCAAACTGGATAACCGTACGGTTGAGTTTCGTCTGAATCGCCCGGATGCCTCCTTCCTCTGGCATCTGGCGACGCACTACGCCTCGGTCATGTCAGCCGAATACGCGGATCAGCTGACGAAAAAGGATCGTCAGGAACGTCTCGATCGTGAGCCTGTAGGCACCGGTCCGTTCCAGTTAGCAGAGTACCGCGCCGGACAATACATTCGCCTGCAACGCCACGATCGTTTCTGGCGCGGCAAGCCGCTGATGCCGCAGGTTATTGTTGATCTGGGTTCAGGTGGAACAGGCCGACTCTCCAAACTGCTGACCGGCGAGTGCGACGTGCTTGCCTGGCCTGCGGCCAGCCAGTTGACCATTTTGCGCGACGACCCACGCCTGCGCCTGACCCTGCGCCCGGGCATGAACATCGCTTATCTGGCGTTTAACACCGATAAGCCGCCGCTAAATAATCCGGCCGTGCGCCATGCGCTGGCGTTAGCGATCAACAACCAGCGTCTGATGCAGTCGATTTACTACGGTACCGCGGAAACCGCCGCCTCTATTCTTCCGCGCGCCTCCTGGGCCTATGACGGCGAGGCGAAGATTACGGAATATAATCCGGCGAAAGCGCGCGAACAGCTTAAAGCGCTGGGGGCAGAAAACCTGACGCTACAGCTGTGGGTGCCCACCAGCTCTCAGGCGTGGAACCCCAGCCCGCTGAAAACGGCTGAGCTGTTGCAGGCTGATATGGCGCAGGTGGGCGTTAAGGTGATCATCGTGCCTGTCGAAGGCCGTTTCCAGGAGGCGCGTCTGATGGACATGAATCACGACTTAACGCTGGCTGGCTGGTCCACCGACAGTAACGACCCGGACAGCTTCTTCCGTCCGCTGCTGAGCTGTGCGGCAATCAACTCCCAGACCAACTACGCCCACTGGTGTAACCGGGAATTTGATGCCGTGCTGCAAAAAGCGCTGGCGTCTCAACAGCTTGCCTCACGCATTGAGGCCTACGATGAAGCGCAAAATATTCTGGCCAGAGAACTTCCCGTGTTGCCGCTTGCCTCTTCCCTGCGCCTCCAGGCCTACCGTTACGATATTAAAGGGCTGGTACTCAGCCCGTTTGGTAACGCCTCCTTCGCGGGCGTGACCCGTGAGAAAGAACAAGAGGTGAAGAAACCATGATTATATTTACCTTGCGTCGGCTACTGTTACTGCTGGTGACCCTGTTCTTCCTGACCTTTGTCGGCTTTAGCCTGAGCTACTTTACGCCGCACGCCCCGCTTCAGGGCTCATCTCTCTGGGACGCCTGGCTGTTCTGGTTTAATGGCCTGCTGCACTGGGATTTTGGCGTGTCCAGCATCAACGGACAGCTCATCTCCGAACAGCTGAAAGTGGTTTTCCCGGCCACCATGGAGCTGTGTATACTCGCCTTTGGCTTTGCCCTCATGGTGGGGATCCCGGTGGGAATGCTGGCGGGAATTTATCGTAATAAATGGCAGGATAAATTTATTAGCGCGCTTGCCTTAATTGGCTTTTCCATCCCTGTTTTCTGGCTGGCGCTGCTGCTTACCCTCTTCTTCTCACTGACGTTAGGCTGGCTGCCGGTATCTGGCCGTTTTGACCTGCTGTATAACGTGCAAACGGTTAGCGGCTTCGCCATCGTTGACGCCTGGCTTTCTGATTCAGTCTGGCGCGACGAAATGATCGTGAGTGCGCTGCGCCACATGGTGCTGCCGGTGCTTACGCTGGCCGTCGCGCCGACGACCGAGGTGATCCGCCTGATGCGCATCAGCACTATCGACGTCTTCGATCAAAACTATGTGAAAGCCGCCGCCACGCGCGGACTGTCTCGCCTGACGATTTTACGTCGCCATGTGCTGCACAATGCGTTGCCCCCCGTAATCCCACGTCTTGGGCTGCAATTCTCAACCATGCTGACGCTGGCGATGATCACCGAGATGGTTTTCAGCTGGCCGGGCCTTGGGCGCTGGATGATCAATGCCATTCGCCAGCAGGATTATGCGGCGATCTCCGCCGGCGTGATGGTGATTGGCTCGCTGGTCATTATTGTTAACGTTATTTCCGATATTTTGGGTGCCATGGCCAACCCATTGAAGCATAAGGAATGGTATGCCTTACGATAACGTCTACAGCGAAAAGCGCACGCCCGGTGCGCTACGCACCGTGTGGCGTAATTTTTACGGCGACACCACGGCGATGATCGGCTTTTACGGCTGCATTGGCCTCGTGTTGCTGTGCGTTTTGGGTTCGTGGTTTGCGCCGTATGGCATCGATCAGCAGTTCCTTGGCTATCAGCTTTTACCGCCGTCGTGGTCGCGCTACGGGGAGGTTTCGTTCTTCCTGGGGACTGACGATCTCGGACGCGACGTGCTAAGTCGTTTGCTGAGCGGCGCCGCACCTACGGTGGGCGGCGCGTTCGTGGTCACCCTGGCTGCCGCGATCTGCGGCCTGGCGCTGGGCATTTTTGCCGGCTCAACCCACGGGCTGCGGTCGGCCGTGCTTAACCATATTCTTGATACCCTGCTCTCTATTCCTTCGCTGCTGCTGGCGATTATCGTCGTGGCCTTCGCGGGGCCGCACCTCACCCATGCGATGTTCGCCGTCTGGCTGGCCATTCTGCCGCGCATGGTGCGCTCGGTTTACAGCCTGGTTCACGACGAGCTGGAGAAAGAGTATGTCGTCGCCGCCCGTCTGGATGGCGCCACCACGTTTAATATTTTGTGGTTTGCCGTGCTGCCTAACATTGCCGCCGGGCTGGTGACGGAGATCACCCGCGCCCTGTCGATGGCGATTCTGGATATCGCAGCGCTGGGCTTCCTGGACCTTGGCGCGCAGCTCCCTTCCCCGGAATGGGGCGCTATGCTTGGCGATGCGCTGGAGCTGATTTACGTTGCGCCGTGGACGGTCATGCTGCCGGGCGCGGCCATCATGGTGAGCGTGCTGCTCGTTAACCTGCTGGGCGACGGGATCCGCCGCGCAATCAATGCGGGGGTGCAATAATGCCGTTACTCGATATCCGCAACCTCACGATCGAAATTAAAACGGGCGAAGGCTGGGTCAAGGCCGTGGATCGCATCAGTATTACGCTCGCAGAGGGCGAAATCCGCGGGCTGGTGGGCGAATCGGGTTCAGGGAAAAGTCTGATCGCCAAGGCCATTTGCGGCGTGGCGAAGGACAACTGGCGGGTGACCGCCGATCGTATGCGCTTCGACGACATCGATCTGTTGCGTCTCTCCCCGCGCGAACGCCGTAAACTGGTGGGCCATAACGTCTCGATGATTTTCCAGGAGCCTCAATCCTGTCTCGATCCGTCCGAGCGCGTCGGGAAACAGCTGATGCAGAACATCCCCGGGTGGACCTATAAAGGCCGCTGGTGGCAGCGTTTCGGCTGGCGTAAACGCCGTGCCATTGAGCTGTTGCACCGTGTCGGGATCAAAGACCATAAAGACGCGATGCGCAGTTTCCCCTACGAACTGACCGACGGTGAATGCCAGAAAGTGATGATTGCCATCGCCCTGGCGAATCAGCCGCGTCTGCTGATTGCGGACGAACCAACGAACGCGATGGAGCCAACCACCCAGGCCCAGATTTTCCGCCTGCTCACGCGTCTGAACCAGAATAACAACACCACCATTTTGCTGATCAGCCACGACCTGCAAATGCTGAGCAAATGGGCGGATAAAATTGATGTAATGTATTGCGGCCAGACGGTAGAAACCGCGCCAAGCGAAGACCTGGTGACGACGCCGCATCATCCCTACACGCAGGCGCTGATCAGGGCGATCCCGGACTTTGGCAGCGCGATGCCGCACAAAAGCCGGCTGAATACACTGCCTGGCGCGATACCGCTGCTGGAATCGCTGCCCATTGGCTGCCGTCTGGGTCCGCGTTGCCCGTATGCTCAGCGCAAATGCATTGAAACACCGCGCCTGACAGGGCCGAAAAACCATCTGTTTGCCTGTCATTTCCCGCTGAACATGGAGAGAGAGTGAAATGGTCGAAACCTTACTGGAAGTACGTAACCTGAGTAAGACCTTTCGCTATCGCACCGGCCTGTTTCACCGTCAGACCGTCGAGGCTGTTAAACCGCTGAGCTTTACGCTGCGCGAAAAGCAGACGCTGGCGATTATCGGTGAAAACGGCTCGGGCAAATCGACCCTGGCAAAAATGCTCGCGGGTATGGTCGAGCCGAGCGGCGGTGAAATACTGATTGACGATCATCCTCTGGAATTTGGGGACTACTCTTTTCGCAGTCAGCGCATCCGGATGATTTTTCAGGATCCGTCGACGTCCCTGAACCCGCGTCAGCGTATTTCCCAGATCCTGGATTTCCCGCTGCGGTTGAATACCGACCTGGAGCCGGAAGCGCGTCGCAAACGGATTGTCGAAACCCTGCGTCTGGTAGGCCTCCTGCCCGACCATGTCAGCTATTACCCGCACATGCTGGCCCCGGGCCAAAAACAGCGTCTCGGTCTGGCCCGCGCGCTGATCCTGCGCCCGAAGGTCATCATCGCCGACGAAGCGCTGGCGTCGCTGGATATGTCGATGCGTTCGCAGCTCATTAACCTGATGCTGGAGTTACAGGAAAAGCAGGGGATCTCGTATATTTACGTGACTCAGCATCTGGGCATGATGAAGCACATAAGCGACCAGGTGCTGGTGATGCACCAGGGAGAAGTTGTCGAGCGCGGCAGTACCGCTGACGTACTGGCCTCCCCGCTCCATGACCTGACGAAACGCCTGATTGCCGGACACTTTGGTGAAGCGTTGACGGCGGACGCGTGGCGTAAAGATCGTTAGCCGCTGCGTAACCCGCTTGCCAGCAGAGTAAACACCTCTATGGCATGCGGGAGAGTCTTCTGCGGTTCATCACTCGCGGCAATCAGCAGAGCCGCATTCAGAGCAGCGCCATTCAGCAGATGGGCTGCGACTCTGGCATCCATCTTTTTGATTACGTTGCACTCCATCATTTTTTCGATGGTCTGACGGGTCGACTCAAGGCAGCTGTTCTGGCTGGGCCATTGCGCCGGGTCGCCCAGAACAGCCGGACCGTCAAGAAGGACGATACGCTGAACTTCAGGAACGAGCGCCATTTTGATATAGGCGATGCCCTCCGCCAGCAGTCGCTCCCAGTCATCTTCGGCGGCGGCGGCAATCGCTTTTGCGTTTGCTGCCATTTCGCTGTCTATCTGCGCGACCACCGCCGCCAGTAATCCCTTTTTATCGTTGAAATTATGATATAGCGCGCCGCGTGTTAACCCCACGCTTGCCGTGAGTTCATCCATTGACGCTGCGGCATAGCCTTTTTCAGCAAACGCCTTCCGCGCCGCCTGAATCATTTTCTCGCGATTTTCCTGGGCCGTTTCAGCGCGACGTTTTGTAGCCATGGGACTTCCTTAATTAAGCGATAACTATAATTTGACATACGCGACGTATGTGAATTACATTTTTCACATACATCGCGTATGTTACTTCTACCGCGTAAGCACAACAATACCTCTGACAGAAAAGGAAAAGCCATGCCTTCACGTGATCCCGTCTTCCCGGCTAACCGACATGCCCTCTATGAAGAGCATGGCTATTCAGCTGCAATCCGCTCTGGCGATCTGTTATTTGTTTCCGGTCAGGTTGGCAGCCGCAGCGATGGCACACCTGAACCCGACTTTCCCGCTCAGGTGCAGCTGGCGTTCGATAATTTACGGGCGATCCTGGCAGCCGCGGGATGTACTTTTGACGATCTGATTGATGTCACGACGTTTCATACCGATCCTGAAAACCAGTTTCCCGTCATCATGGAGGCGAAAAAACTGGCATTTCCGCACGCTCCTTACCCAAACTGGACAGCAATAGGCGTTAACTGGCTTGCGGGTTTTGATTTCGAAATTAAGGTTATCGCCAGGATCCCTACGCCCGCGAATTAACATCTGGCAGCAAACTGATTTACCGTTAAACTATCACTGACGCACAAATGAAAGACAGCATCAGTAACTATATTCTCTCCTGGGTAGAAGAAAATAACTTTACTATTTTACACATTGATGATTTGGTTGCAGATATTGGATACAGCAGAAGAACCATCGAAACATGGTTTAAAGAGAAGTATCGGCTCTCTCTAGGTGAGTATATTCTCCGACGGAGGTTAAGCCGTGCCGCCATTATGCTGAGAATGACGTCGATTCCGGTGACGGATATTGCGTATTTATTCCATTACCAGAGCAGCCAGGGATTCTCCAGAGCCTTTAAAAAAATGATGGGGCTGACACCCTCTGAGTACAGATGTGCCAGAGGGTGGAATTTTGACATCTTACAGCCCTCTTTTTTATTAAGCGAACTGGAAACGCCTGAGCTCGAGGTCTGCTTTCTAGATGAAACGTTTGTCTATACGCATGAAATTATCGAGCACGATCATCTTTTTGATACCTCGGTGCATGATATTACTAAAAAAATCAAAAAGCTCCTGACAGAAAACCGCCATGATATCGATAAAATTATTCTGATGCCCCGCCGCCCCGAGTTAGGCAAAAGCCGATCGTATCTGGTCGAGGTATTAATATCGTACGCTTTACAAAGCGACACGGTGACAAATAAAAAATCCCGCGTTGTGCGTGGGAGATACGCAAGAATGCCCTTTAGCGGTAGCTGGGAAAGCTACAGCGCGTTTAACAAGATTGGCTTCGTTAAGGCGATGGTAAATAAACGCCTGACGTTGCGCGACGGTATTTACCTGATGAAAGTTAATGCGTACAGCGATGAGCGTGTCGATTTTGATGTTTTCATCCCCATCCTGTAACCTCAGCTGCATTCCGCCTGTCTGGTAACGATTCTGTTTTTACCGTTGTGCTTAGCCTCATACAACGCCTCGTCCACGTCACGCATAATATCATTGCTGTTGACGTTATTCTGAATGGCTGAGCACACGCCGATACTTAATGTGACCTTTACAGGGAGAGCATAATGGTAGCCCGGCCCGGTGCGCTGTTGAACGTTCTGGCGAATACGTTCCGCGACGGCAATAGCCTGCCTACTGTCCGTATCCGGCAGCAGAAGACCAAATTCCTCGCCTCCCAGTCGGGCAAAGATGTCGTTATCGCGAATGCTGTCTTTGATAATATCCACGACCGCCAGAATCACGCGATCCCCCACAAGATGGCCCCAGTTATCGTTAATCGACTTAAAGTTGTCGATGTCCAGCATCATGATGCTGGCCCCCTTTTCTGTCCTGAGCGAGCGGATCCGCGGAAGTGCCTCGTAAAAATATTTACGGTTGTAGATCTGAGTAAGCGGATCGCGATCAACCCGATCGCCGAAAATTTTCAACAGGTTAAAGACATGGAACATTAAGGTACAAATCACAAATAATTTACTGAGGACCTCTACTGCCCGGCTGATATACCAGAGCGACAGATTGTAGGTATCAAGCAGTAAGAGGAAAAAATTGTAAACGATGGCGGAAAGGCAGACCACAATAATACTGTTCCAGATCCCGGACGCCAGGCGTGTCACTGAAATCATATAACAAAGTAAAGCCGACCAGAGCAGGATCAGAACGTTTACGTACCTGATATCCCAGACAGGATGATGATGTTCATCTTCGTATGCTGCAATCGTTAATGTCCAGGCCGGATGGTAGCTGCTGAGATAATGGGCCAGCATCGGAAACATAACCAGTGACATCATTAATGCTAACGTCATGCTGATCTTATTTCGGAATCTGAGCGTGGATCGTATCGTGATTTTCTCCACACGGACCGCCAGCGCCAGTAATACGATAAAGCTCAGCTGCCGGAAAAAATGGAATACCGCCGTATCGTTGGTTTTTGCCGCCTGGGTAAAACCAGCATGCTCCGGAAGCTGAATAACAATGATCGTCTCAATAAAATAAACCAGCCCACTAAGAAATGCCAGGCTCAGAATGAATAATGAAAAACGCGTTCGGTCGGAGGCATACAGCATCTGGATAAAAATAAAGATAATGGTATCCAGAAAGAACAGCGCAATCATGACGATCAAATAGGTGGTCATAGGCACCCTGAAACCAGGATTATCATTCACGCAAAAGGAGTTCACCGCGATCATAAGTGCGAAAAGCACCGCACCTGACAGCATGATCAGTTTTTCGGCCAACGTAATATTTTTCATCTTCCTTCTTACCGCACACAGATAAAGACGCAAAATGGCATAGCCGTTATCAACCCTCACGCAATTTTAAAGCGTTTAAAGGGCTAAACGGATCATTTTGCGCAAAAGGCGCTGGACACATCAGCATGAGGGCGGCGTCACGGTGCCCGCTGGTTGGATGAGGCGAACCCCGCGTGCGGTGATATACTGCTGGGATACACACGAAACAGCCTGATGAAGAGACAGTTCGACCTCTTCCGTGAGCCCATTCACGGCGCAGGAGCAAGAAATATCGTGACACAAGGGGCTGTGAGTGGGCTATAATTTCGAGCTAATTTCGAATGATTTTGAAATACTGCCTGTAACGCTATGAATTACAAGGCAAAATAAGAAATGAATATAAGGATTAAAGCTATGGGTTTTCTTTCCGGTAAGCGCATTCTGGTGACTGGCGTTGCCAGCAAACTGTCCATCGCATACGGCATCGCACAGGCAATGCATCGCGAAGGCGCTGAGCTGGCGTTCACCTACCAGAACGACAAGCTGAAAGGCCGTGTTGAAGAATTTGCCGCGCAGCTGGGTTCCAGCATTGTTCTGGAATGTGACGTTGCACAAGACGAAAGCATTGATGGCATGTTTGCTGAACTGGCAAAAGCATGGCCGAAATTCGACGGTTTTGTTCACTCCATCGGCTTCGCTCCTGGCGACCAGCTGGACGGCGACTACGTGAACGCGGTTACCCGTGATGGCTTCAAAATCGCCCACGACATCAGCTCCTACAGCTTCGTTGCAATGGCAAAATCCTGCCGCGCGATGCTGAACCCGGGCGCAGCCCTGCTGACTCTGTCCTACCTCGGCGCAGAACGTGCTATCCCTAACTACAACGTTATGGGTCTGGCGAAAGCATCTCTGGAAGCCAACGTGCGCTACATGGCGAACGCGATGGGTCCTGAAGGCGTGCGTGTTAACGCTATTTCTGCGGGTCCAATCCGTACCCTGGCCGCTTCCGGTATCAAAGATTTCCGTAAAATGCTGGCACACTGCGAAGCGGTTACCCCGATTCGTCGTACCGTTACCATCGAAGATGTGGGTAACTCTGCGGCATTCCTGTGCTCTGACCTTTCCGCGGGCATCTCCGGCGAAGTGGTTCACGTTGACGGCGGCTTCAACATCGCTGCAATGAACGAGCTGGAAATCAAATAAGCTTGTCACTCTCTTCCCGCCAGGGAAGAGAGTTTCCTCCCGCCCCTCGTTATTCCGTTCAGCTATTTGTTATCACCTAACAATATTTTTCCCCTCATCCGCCTTACGCCAGGATATTGATCGCCATTTTGAGATCAAGGAACGCCCATGGAACAACGCCGTTTTTCCGGCAAAGGCCACTGGTATCATGAAACCCAGTCGAATCATTCGCAGACGGACGTTCTGCCGCTGGTGCCCGAAGCCGCTAACGTCGACGACCGTTTTTTGCTCGATTTAGCCCTGCCCGATGACATTCTCGCAAGCTGTGCTGGTTGGCTTACGCCTGCCCGAACCCTCTGTCATCTTTTGTTCCCACTTGATACTCCCGTGAACCGTCTGCATACGCTCAGCGCCTACGACAGGCTGAGCACGGCATTAACGGTTGCCCAGGCGTGTGGCGTTCAGCGGCTCTGTAACCACTACGCTGCTCTGCTCGCCCCTCTTCCGGGGCCGGACTCCTCCCGGGAAAGCAATCGACGCCTTGCAGAAATTACCCAGTATGCCCGCCAGTTAGCCAGCTCACCCGATGTCATCGATGATAAAGCCCAAAACCAGCTTGATGAGGTTGGACTCACAACGTATGACATTGTGCTTATCAACCAGATCATCGGCTTTGTCGGTTTTCAGGCGCGAGTGGTCGCGGTATTTCAGGCATTGCTTGGCCATCCGGTACGCTGGCTGCCCGGGCATCACATTCAGCCCCATACGCTGCCGGTCAGCTTCAGCAGATGGACCGCCACGCTACCCGCGGTTGAGCTAAAATATGCCAGTGCGCTTCAGCTTGAGGCGCTCTCACGCTGGCAGGCGGAACCGGCACTCGAAGCGCTTACTCCTGTGCTGTGTCATGAGCCGATGCTGCTTGATCTGACGGGCGAAATTCTGCTTAACCATCCGCGAAGTGAAGGTCCCGCCTCTTCGATGCTCTCAGCCGCTCGTGCGCTGCTTGTCGCCTCTCCGGATCGCTTTAGCGCCGCCCAGTTAACGCCCCTGACCGGGTCAGGTCTCTCGCCAGAGAAGGCCATCAACCTGCTTACGCGAGATGCATTTTATGGCTGGCTGGACCGTCTGCGCGCGGCGCTCGGTAAAGAGGAATAACCATACTCTTTACCTAAAGAGCGCTTGCTGTAGCAGTGAGATTCGCGTAAAACTGTCAGCCGCTCAATGGCTACGAAAATAGAACATTATGTTTCAGGACAACCCGCTGCTAGCGCAGCTTAAACAGCAACTGCATTCCCAGACGCCGCGTGCAGAAGGGGTCGTAAAAGCCACGGAAAAGGGCTTTGGCTTTCTTGAAGTTGACGGGCAGAAGAGCTACTTCATTCCGCCTCCTCAGATGAAGAAAGTGATGCATGGCGACCGCATTTCGGCCGTTATTCATACCGAAAAGGAACGAGAGTCTGCCGAGCCGGAAGCACTGATCGAACCTTTCCTGACCCGCTTTGTCGGGAAAGTGCATAAAAAAGACGATCGTCTTTCTGTCGTGCCGGACCATCCTCTCCTGAAAGATGCTATTCCGTGCCGCGCCGCGCGTGGCGTTGAGCATGATTTTGTTGAGGGTGACTGGGCGGTTGCTGAGATGCGCCGTCATCCTTTAAAAGGCGATCGCGGTTTTTACGCCGAGCTTACTCAATACATTACCTTCGGCGACGACCATTTCGTCCCATGGTGGGTGACGCTGGCGCGCCACAACCTCGAAAAAGAAGCGCCTGAGGGCGTGGCGACTGAAATGCAGAACGAAGGTCTGGAACGTCGCGATCTGACGGCGCTGGACTTTGTCACCATTGACAGCGCCAGCACCGAGGATATGGACGATGCGTTGTATGCCGAAGATACAGCCGATGGCAAACTGCATCTGACCGTCGCCATTGCCGACCCTACCGCATGGATTGTCGAAGGCAGCAAGCTGGACGAGATGGCCAAAGTGCGCTCGTTCACCAACTACCTGCCGGGCTTTAACATTCCGATGCTGCCGCGTGAACTCTCCGACGATCTTTGCTCGCTGCGTGCGCATGAAGTGCGTCCGGTGCTGGCCTGTCGGATGACCATTGCGGCTGATGGTACCATTGAAGAAGATATTGAATTCTTCGCCGCCACCATCGAATCCAAAGCCAAGCTGGCCTATGACGACGTGTCCGACTGGCTGGAGAACACGGGTAGCTGGAAACCTGAGTCCGACAACATTGCCGCACAAATTCGTCTGCTGCACCGCGTCTGCCTGAGCCGCAGCGAATGGCGTCAAACTCACGCGCTGGTCTTCAAAGATCGTCCGGACTACCGTTTTGTGCTGGGTGAAAAAGGTGAAGTGCTGAATATTGTCGCTGAGCCGCGCCGTATTGCCAACCGCATCGTTGAAGAAGCGATGATATCCGCCAACATTTGTGCCGCCCGCGTGCTGCGCGACAAATTAGGCTTTGGCATTTACAACGTGCACACCGGGTTTGATCCAGCGAACACCGAAGCGCTGGCTGCCCTGCTGAAAACCCATGACGTACACGTCGATCCTGAGGAAGTGCTGACCCTGCAAGGTTTCTGCAAACTGCGCCGCGAGCTGGACGCGCAGCCTTCAGGGTTCCTTGACAGCCGTATTCGCCGCTTCCAGTCCTTTGCGGAAATCAGCACCGAGCCAGGCCCGCACTTCGGCCTTGGCCTTGAGGCTTACGCGACCTGGACCTCCCCGATCCGTAAGTACGGCGATATGGTTAACCATCGTCTGCTGAAAGCGATCATCAAAGGGGAATCTGTTGCCCGCCCACAGGATGATACGACGTTGCAGATGGCAGAACGTCGCCGTCTTAACCGTATGGCGGAGCGTGATGTCGGCGACTGGTTATACGCGCGCTTCCTGAATGATAAGGCAGGGACTGACACCCGTTTCCCGGCTGAAATCATTGACATCAGCCGCGGCGGTATGCGCGTTCGTCTGGTGGATAATGGCGCCGTTGCCTTTATTCCTGCCCCGTTCCTGCATGCCGTTCGCGACGAACTGGTTTGTGGCCAGGAAAACGGGACCGTGCAAATTAAAGGCGAAACGGTTTACAAGGTCACTGACGTGATTGATGTCACCATCGCTGAAGTGCGCATGGAAACCCGCAGTATTATCGCGCGCCCTGTCGCCTGATAACCGCGTAAACTTCCGGCCGTTCCGTTAAGGGGTGGCCGGGAGTTCTCTTCTGTATTATCTCCCGCAAAATCATCGTTTTTTCTCACACTTTTCTGTTTCCCATCGCCACATTTCGCCAGAATTATCTACAGTAAAAGAGAGCCGTCATTGTCGACTGCAAATGAATAATTTGTGCGCTACTCAGCAGCCGCGGGAGAAAACGTGATGGACGATCTGGAGCAGAATTTGCTGTTTCGTTACATGGGTACGCATAGCCCCTGGTGGCGACTGACAGCAGACAGCAATGCTCTGCATCTTGCTGCCAGTGAAAGCGCTGACATCATTCAGGTGGTGGCGCTGGATGATGAGCAGGCCGCGCTGATCCGCCAGCTCACCGTGATAACCTCCAGCATTGCCATGACCCTGCCCTTGTACGGTGTGGACGTTCCCGTTCATCTTGTCGGCCGTAAAATTAACAAAAATGAGTGGGCAGGAACGGCATCAGCCTGGAACGATACCCCTTCCGTGGCGCGCGACCTGGCGCAGGGGCTCTCCTTCGCCGAACAGGTGGTTTCCGAGGCTAACTCCGTGATTGTGATCCTCGACCAGAACGGGAATATTCAGCGCTTCAACCGTTTAAGTGAAGAATATACGGGCCTGAAGGAACAGGAAGTTATCGGGCAAAACGTGTTCAAACTGTTTATGAGCCGTAGCGAAGCCGCGGCCTCCAAACGCAACATCACCGGTTTTTTTCGTAACGGCAGCTCGTACGAAGTTGAACGCTGGATCAAGACCCGCAAAGGGCAGCGCCTGTTTCTCTTCAGAAATAAATTTGTTCACAGCGGCAGCGGGAAAAATGAAATTTTCCTCATCTGTTCAGGTACCGACATAACCGAAGAGCGTCGGGCCCAGGAGCGCCTGCGCGTACTCGCCAATACGGATACGATTACCGGTTTGCCTAACCGAAACGCCATCCATGAGCTGATCTCTGATGCCATCACCGCTCGGGGTGACACCCAGGTAGGCGTGGTTTATCTCGATCTGGATAACTTTAAAAAAGTGAACGATGCCTATGGGCATATGTTTGGCGACCAGCTGCTACAGGCCGTTGCGCTGGCGATCCTGAGCTGCCTGGACGAAGGACAAACCCTGGCGCGCCTGGGTGGGGATGAGTTTATCGTGCTAGCCACCGATACCTCGCAGGGCGCGCTGGAAGCCATGGCATCGCGCATACTGACCCGACTTCGTCAGCCTTTCCGCATCGGGCTGATAGAGGTTTACACCGGCTGCTCGCTGGGCATCGCGCTTGCGCCCCAGCACGGTAACGATCGCGAAAGCGTCATTCGTAATGCCGACACCGCCATGTACACCGCCAAAGAAAATGGCCGGGGCAAATTCTGCGTCTTCTCGCCAGAGATGAACCAGCGCGTATTTGAATACCTGTGGCTGGATACCAACCTGCGTAAAGCGCTGGATAACGATCAGCTGTTAATCCACTACCAACCCAAAATAACCTGGCGCGGCGAAGTCAGAAGTCTGGAGGCGCTGGTGCGCTGGCAGTCGCCAGAGCGTGGCCTGATCCCGCCGATGGAATTTATCTCCTATGCTGAGGAGTCAGGGCTGATTGTGCCCCTGGGCCGCTGGGTTATGCTTGATGTGGTGCGCCAGGTGGCGAAATGGCGCGACAAGGGGATCAACCTTCGCGTCGCGGTCAACGTCTCCGCCCGTCAGCTGGCGGACCAGACCATCTTCAGCGACCTGAAGCAGGCGCTGAAAGACCTGAGTTTTGAATACTGCCCGATTGACGTGGAATTGACCGAAAGCTGTCTCATTGAAAATGAAGAGCTGGCCCTGTCAGTGATCCAGCAATTTAGCCGCCTGGGAGCGCAAATTCACCTGGATGACTTTGGTACGGGGTACTCTTCCCTGTCGCAGCTGGCGCGCTTCCCTATCGATGCCATTAAGCTTGACCAGGCTTTCGTGCGGGACATCCATAAGCAGTCCATTTCACAGTCGCTGGTGCGTGCGATAGTCGCCGTGGCGCAGGCGTTAAATTTGCAGGTCATTGCTGAAGGGGTGGAAAGTGCAAAAGAAGACGCCTTTCTGACGAAGAATGGCGTCAACGAACGGCAGGGTTATCTTTTTGCTAAGCCCATGCCCGCTGCCGCATTCGAGCGATGGCTAAAGCGCTATCAGGCCAGAAATGTCCGTTAGTTGGCTTTGCGTAAGCCCGTCGCCTGATGGCGATTTTGCAGCATAACCAGCCGCTCCATGTAGGCGATATCCTTCGGTTCAAGGCAGAAGGCGGCATCAACCCAATCCTCGGTAATGTCCATCAGCTCGCTTCGCGGAAGTGGCAGCACGCGCGTACGCGCACGCAGCATGGCCCTTACGCCGTTCAGCTTCGGCTGTAGCGTGTCGATAAACGTCCGCACCGAAACATAGCTCTGTAACGGCTCGAATAAGAGATCCACAAGACCATGCTGCTCATACCATTCCGCCGTATGCGTCTCACCTTTGTAGATCAGCGCCTCCGCCATTTTCATGCCGGCGCGACGCGCCACCAGTGAATAGCCGCCCATGCCCGGGAACAGATTGAACGCGATTTCCGGAAAGCCTAATCGGGCATCGCGCTGGGCCAGAATGAAATGATGCGCCAGCGCGGCTTCAAACCCGCCCCCTAACGCGCTTCCTTCCACCATAGCCAGCGTGACAGCACCGGTATCAAACCCTCGCGAGGCGGCATGAACGCAGTCCACACAGGCCCGGGCATAGGCGCGTAACGCTTCGCGTCGGTTGTTTTTGATGCACTCAACGAAGAACTGTAAATCACCGCCGGTATTGTAGATGTCGGGGACCAGCGATCCGGTGACCCAAAAATCAACGACAAATCCGGACTGTCGAACCAGCCAGGAGAGATTCATGATCTCCTCGATCAGCGCATGATTGAAGCAAGGCCGTGGCGTGGCACGTAACATCATCCACACCGTACGCCGTTCGGCCTCATAATAAGCCGCCAGTTGAGTGAATCGTTCAGCATCAGTAAACAATGTGCAGGTTGTCTGGTTGATAACTGTCATAGTCGAATTCCTCTTATAAAAAAGCGCGTTGCGCGCAGTTTTAGACTAATCCACCCCTACAACCCGCAGCATACGGGGGTTAAATTTATCACTTTCATTTATGAACTTTGGTTATTGCATTTTTTACCTTCTCTTTTGAATCAATTTTCTGCATCATTGATAATATTAACTTTTCGCTTCAGGGTGAGCTTATGTCTAACATTGATGCAAAAGCCGTGGCACAGCGTATTGATACTGTGCTGGATATTCTTGTCGCAGGCGATTATCACTCTGCTATCCGTAACCTTGAAATCCTCAAGTCTGAACTGCTGGCTGAGAACGGCGCTGATAACGCTCCAGAATCCACTCAACCTAAAGCCCCGTGGGAAGTGTAGCCACGTCGTTTCCGCCCTTGCCTTTTAAATGGATGCTATGAATTCCCGACAACAAATCATTTTGCAGATGGTGATCGATCAGGGACGCGTAAGCGTGGTCGATCTCGCTAAAGCCACCGGCGTTTCTGAAGTCACCATTCGTCAGGATCTGAATCTGCTGGAAAAACAGAGCTACCTGCGGCGTGCGCACGGATATGCCGTTCCACTGGACAGCGACGACGTCGAAACCCGCATGATGAACAATTATGCGCTCAAGCGGGAGTTGGCGGAGTTTGCTGCATCCTTAGTGAATAACGGTGAGACCGTCTTTATTGAAAATGGCAGCAGTAACGCCCTTCTGGCGCGCACGCTCGCCGATCAAAAAGACGTTACCATCATCACCGTAAGCAGCTATATCGCCCATCTGTTGAAGGAAACTCAGTGCGAGGTGATACTGCTGGGCGGCATTTTCCAGAAGAAAAGCGAAAGCATGGTGGGGCCATTAACGCGTCAATATGTTCAGCAGGTTCACTTCAGTAAAGCATTCATTGGTATTGACGGCTGGCAGCCCGACACCGGCTTTACTGGTCGCGACATGATGCGTTCAGACGTGGTTAACGCAGTACTCGCCAAAGAGTGTGAAGCGATAGTGCTGACCGACAGCTCTAAGTTTGGCGCCGTACACCCTTATACGATGGGTCCGGCTTCGCGCTTCAGCCGCGTGATCACGGATGAGCGTTTGCGCGATGAATATCGCCAGCAATTAGAACAAGACGGCCTGACTGTCGATATTGTGAAAAAAACGGCCTGATTATCCTGCTGCGCCCGAATAATGGGCGCACTTAAACCTTTCTCTGAGAGTATTCTGACCCTGCCTTTAAGAGTTTTTACCTGTTGAAACCGTTCTAAACACGTAAAATTAATATTAGCGATAAAACAGGAAGTGACTATCACCTGCGTGATGATGAAACGCCTGCGCGACCAGGTTTCACGGGAACAGAATTTAAGTATGGATATTGTCTATACTTAAAGTGCATTCCTTTCCGTGAATCGATAATTCAGGAGAAAGTATTATGACCTTTACCAGCAAAAAATTAGCCGCCGCTGTTCTGGCAATCACTGTAGCAATGTCCCTGAGCGCTTGCTCTAACTGGTCTAAACGTGACCGTAATACCGCGATTGGTGCCGGTGCTGGTGCGCTTGGTGGTGCAGTATTAACGGATGGTAGTACGCTGGGTACATTAGGTGGTGCTGCCGTAGGTGGTGTTATCGGCCACCAGGTGGGCAAATAATCACCATAACGGCTCTCACCGGTATAATAATATATTTTGTATTTTCAGGTCTGACTTACGCACGTAAAAAAAAGAGCCACGGCAATGTCCGTGGCTCATTTATTTTAGCCGCCCGCCAGTTTAACTTTCATTCCTTTGGCTTCCAGCAGCGTTTTAATTAAATCCCGTTTATCACCCTGAATCTCAATAATGCCGTCTTTTACTGCCCCACCGCATCCGCACTTCTTTTTAAGTTCAGCGGCGAGCTTTACCAGGTCTGCATCATCCAGATCAATGCCAGTGACAAGGCAAACCCCTTTACCTTTCCTGCCGCTGGTCTGGCGCTGAATTCGCACGATACCATCGCCTTTCGGACGTTCAGCTTTCTCTTTTGGCTCTTCAATGCGCCCGGTATCCGTTGAATAGACCAGACGACTGTTGGCGTCACGCATTATGCCCCCTTTTTCAGTGATGCATTAATCGCTTTCAGGGTCTCTGCCGGATGAGCGGATTGCGTCACCGGGCGACCAATCACCATATAGTCTACACCCGCGCTCAGCGCCTGCTCTGGCGTCATGATGCGTCGCTGATCCCCAGACTCGGTGCCTGCCGGACGGATGCCCGGCGTTACCAGTTTAAAGTCGCGGCCTAGCTCAGCTTTGAAGCGAACCGCCTCCT
The DNA here is from genome assembly GCF_019056635.1 of Enterobacter cloacae complex sp. ECL72. Classification (NCBI taxonomy): domain Bacteria; kingdom Pseudomonadati; phylum Pseudomonadota; class Gammaproteobacteria; order Enterobacterales; family Enterobacteriaceae; genus Enterobacter; species Enterobacter cloacae complex sp. ECL72. Next base: position 2,069,492 of record NZ_CP077659.1, read on the forward strand.
GAGCCGAACAGACCACGCCATCGAGACCACTCTGTTGCGTGAGGCGCGCCAGACGCTCCGCGTGTTCGGCAGGTGACAACGTCACACCCAGATCGCGCAGGTCGGATTCATCCATACTGGTCAGCACGGTGACGGCGATCAGAAGCGGAGCGTCATTACCAAACGGCACCAGCGCTTCGCGCGCAGCCGTCATCATGCGTGCCCCGCCGGATGCATGAACGTTAACCATCCACACGCCCAGTTCAGCCGCCGCAGCAACGGCGTGCGCAGTGGTATTTGGAATATCATGGAATTTCAGGTCGAGGAAAACGTCGAAGCCACGCTGGTGCAGATCGCGGACGATTGACGGGCCGAACAGCGTAAACATCTCTTTGCCTACTTTCAGACGGCAATCGCGGGGATCAATGCCATCAACAAAGGCCAGTGCGGCGTCACGGTTATTGTAATCCAGAGCGACAACTACGGGAGAATCGGTAACTACGCGGGAAGTGGAGGATGTAACAGACGTCATGACCAGCCCTTTTCGTCTATGGGCGCGCAGCGGCGCGGAACAGATAAACGGCGTGCATTCTACCTGCCCTCGGGGTAAATGAACAGAATCGAATGATTTTCCTGCCGAACCCCAGACCGCACGGTGCTGACGAAATCACTGCAACCATTAGTATGTTGTAACTAAAATGCGGCGTTTTAAAAAATCACTGCCCGTCCAGACCTCGGATTGGCTTAATGGTGGACCACGCCCGGCAGGAAGGGCAATGCCAGTAAAGCGAATAGGCGGTGAAGCCGCATTTCTGGCAGCGATAGCGCGGTTTGCTGCGCACCTGTTCACCCACCATGTCTCGCAGCACCATCAGGCTCTCTTTAGCGCGCCCTTCTTCTGCGTCATTAAGGTGGTAATCCATCAGCTTATGGAATACCCGCATGGTAGGATGACGCTGCAACTGACGGGTAATGTATACCTGGGCGGTATCACTCCCTTCGTGCTCTTCGACGACATCTGACAGCATCAGTTCGGCTGTGGCGCCGGTGTTTTCTTCAACGCAGCGACGCAGAAACGCAACCCACTCGTCCTGCTTACCTAACTGCTGATAGCAGGTTTGCAGCATTTCCAGCGTTTCGCTGACCAGCTCTTTGTCCTGGTCGATAACGCGAAGCAGGCTCTCCACGGCTTTGGCGTAATCACCGTTAGCCATAAAGACCCGCCCCATCATGATCGAGATGCGCGCGCTGTTGCGATCGGCCGCAGCGCCTTTCTTTAACAATGCCATGGCTTTATCCATGTCATCGCTACCCATCTGCTGGAGAGCCAGCTCGCAATAGAAGTGGGCAATTTCGACGCGTTGTTTGTCTTTACCGAGTTTGACCAGCCGTTCGGCGGTATCAATCGCTTTTTGCCAGTCGCTGGTGGCCTGATAGATTTGCAGAAGCTGCTGAAGCGCACCGATACGGAAGTCCGTCTCATCCACCAGCTGAGAGAACATATCCTCGGCGCGATCGTAAAGCCCCGCGGCCATGTAATCCCGCCCAAGTTGCTGCACGGCCAGCAACCGTTGCTCATAGGTCAACGAAGCGCTTTCCATCAGGGTCTGGTGGATACGAATGGCACGGTCAACCTCTCCGCGCGAGCGGAACAGGTTTCCCAGGGTGAGATGCGCCTCAACGGTGCCGGTATCCTCTTTAAGCATGTCGAGGAACAGATCCACCGCTTTGTCCTGCTGATTGCTCAGCAGGAAGTTCACCCCCGCTACGTAGTCACGGGAGAGTCGGTTTGCTTCATCCTGTTTTGTTTGTTGCGCGCTTCTGCGGCCCATATACCAGCCATAGGCTGCGGCGACAGGCAAAAGCAGAAACAACAACTCCAGCATATTCGATTATTCCTTGACTACCGGCACACCAGAGCTCGCCGGAATGTCAGACGCAGGCGTAAGTTGATGTTCAAGTCGTTTAATTTTACGTTCAGCGCGAACAAGAGAAACACGAACCTTAAGCCAGAACAGGCCGCATACAAGCCAGCCGATGACAAAACCCGCCGCGAATAACACCGCCAGCAGGCTCGACACCCGGTACTCGCCCTGCGCCAGCAGATAGTTAAAACTTACCTGTTGATCGTTTTGCGCGCCCAATGTGACTGAAATGACAAAAATCGCCAACACCAGTAAGAAAATGAGTAAATATTTCACATGACTTCCCGTTATGTGGTTCGAGCGTATAAAGCGTGTTCAACTCACTGCAATCAGCCTTATAAGCTACCATTTTAGTGGCGGGCGCGAAATGGAAAAAGTAACGCGCCCTACATGGATTTATGGTCAAAATGCGGAATATCAACCTTCAGGTTCCGCCAGACTCCCTTTCGGCTATTTCTTCCTTCTCTTCCGGCGGCGGCGTCAATGGTCCACAAAAACGTTGTGCAAGCCAGGTCGCCAGCGTCACCAGTACCCACGAGATCAGCGTTGCCACCACCAAATCACGCGGCCAGTGCATCCCCAGCAGCATCCGGCTGCCCATTACGCCTGTCGCCCAGACCAGCAAAATCGCAATCGTGAGGGTACGCCGACGCGGCCACAGCAGTCCCACGCCAAGTAGCGCCCAGCTGGCAGCAAACATCGTATGCCCGGAAGGAAACGCAAAGCCGGTCTCTTTTTGCCAGTGTTTGCGTAAAAAGGTCGGGATATCCTGCTGTTCTGCAAGCTGCTCCTTTACCAACGCACCGCGATCTTTACGCTTTAAATTGTAGAACTCATCCACCGGAACATGATGCGTTTTTTCCAGCCAGACGACGAAAGGACGGGGTTCCTGCACGCGATCCTTGACCCACGACTTCACCCCCTGCCCGATAAGTATGGCGCCGCCGAGAATAGCGAACAGTACCAGCGCCGCGCGAAGGCGAAAGCGCAGGCACCACAGGAACCAGCCACAGAGCAGCACGTGCGTAATAATCCCCCACGGCTGGGTGACCGTCTCGGTTATCCAGTATAAGGCTTTCAGCCACGTCTCGTTTTGTCCGGGCTGCCACATCCAGCCGGAGAACCAAACGACCAGGGGTATAACGAGCAATACGGCGGCTCCTGCGGCCGTTCGTCTGGCAATTGAAAGCATGTCCTCTCCTTTTTCACTAAGCACCACAATCATAACTGAATTTCATCATTCTGGTGGATATGTCGGATTGTGCGTTTAACGTTTGTAAAGCGTGGTGGTGATTAGGTGAAGTTGCCGGGCTTGTGGCAAAATAGTCCGATACAGAAAGCATAATGGGGCAAAGGCACGAAACGTGTCAGCCTGGTCTGGAGAATCACATGCAGCTTAAACGTGTGGCAGAAGCCAAACTGCCAACCCCATGGGGCGATTTCCTGATGGTGGGTTTTGAAGAACTGGCAACCGGGCAAGATCACGTCGCCCTGGTGTTCGGCGACATTTCGGGGCAAACGCCGGTGCTGTCCCGCGTTCATTCAGAGTGTCTGACCGGTGACGCGCTGTTCAGTCTGCGGTGCGACTGCGGTTTTCAGCTTGAAGCCGCCCTTTCTCATATCGCAGAGGAAGGACGTGGCGTTCTGCTGTATCACCGTCAGGAAGGTCGCAATATTGGCCTGCTGAATAAAATCCGCGCCTATGCGTTGCAGGATCAGGGCTACGATACCGTCGAAGCGAACCATCAGCTCGGCTTTGCTGCTGACGAGCGCGATTTCACCCTGTGCGCGGATATGTTCAAGCTGCTGGGCGTGGACGAAGTGCGTCTGTTGACCAATAACCCGAAAAAAGTGGAAATCCTCACTGAAGCGGGCATCAATATTGTGGAACGCGTACCGCTGATTGTCGGCCGCAACCCGAAAAACGCGCACTACCTCGATACCAAAGCTGCCAAAATGGGGCATCTGCTGAGCGAGTAAACGCAAAACGGCCCGGCACATGTGCCGGGCGAGTTTTATCAGTCCAACATCTTACGAATCACATAATGTAAAATGCCGTCGTTCTGATAATAGGTCAGCTCTGTTGCCGTATCAATACGACACCGGCAATCCAGCACTTCTGTCGTTCCATCTGCGCGCGTTAACTTCACCGGAACGGTTTTACCCGGTTGCAGATTTTGCAGACCGCTGATATCAATCTGCTCTTCCCCGGTCAAACCCAGCGTTTTACGCGTTACGCCCTGCGGAAACTCCAGCGGCAGGATCCCCATCCCGATCAGGTTTGAGCGGTGGATACGTTCAAAGGATTCGGCAATCACCACGCGAACCCCGAGCAGACGCGGACCTTTTGCCGCCCAGTCGCGACTGGAACCGGAGCCGTACTCTTTACCGGCAATAACGGCCAGCGGCGTACCCTGCTGCTGATACTTCATGGCTGCGTCATAAATTGAAATGACCTCTGTATCCGGCAGGTGGCGCGTCATACCCCCTTCCACGCCTGGGACCATTTCATTGCGAATGCGGATGTTGGCAAAGGTCCCGCGCATCATCACTTCGTGGTTACCGCGGCGCGAACCGTAGGAGTTGAAATCGCGACGTTCCACGCCACGACTTTGCAGATACCGACCTGCCGGACTGTCCGCCTTGATGCTACCCGCAGGGGAGATATGGTCGGTGGTGACGGAATCGCCCAGCATCGCCAGAATGCGCGCGCCGTGAATATCTTTCAGCGGTGCAGGCTCCGCCAGCATTTCGTCGAAGAATGGCGACAGGCGAATATAGGTGGAATCATCCTGCCAGTCATAGGTATCGGAACCCACCACGTCGATCGCTTTCCATTCCGCTGTGCCTTCGAACACTTCCGCATACTCTTTGCGGAACATCTCGGTGGAAACTTTCTCTACCGCGCGCGCAATTTCGCGCGATGATGGCCAGATGTCTTTCAGATAGACCGGTTCATTTTTGCGATCGTGACCAATCGGATCGGTCGCCAGGTTAATGTTCATGTTTCCGGCCAGCGCATAGGCTACAACCAGCGGCGGCGAGGCCAGCCAGTTGGTTTTCACTAGCGGATGAATACGCCCTTCAAAGTTTCGGTTACCGGAAAGTACCGCGCCAACGGTCAAATCCCCCTGCTTGATCGCCATTTCAATAGGTTCAGGCAGTGGACCAGAGTTACCGATGCAGGTCGTACAGCCGTAGCCCACCAGGTTAAAGCCCAGCTCGTCGAGGTAAGGCGTGAGTCTGGCCTGTGCCAGGTAATCGGATACCACTTTCGAACCAGGCGCCAGGGAGGCTTTAACCCAAGGCTGTGGCTTGAGCCCCAGCTCTACCGCTTTTTTTGCCAGCAGCCCGGCAGCCATTAACACACTCGGGTTGGACGTGTTGGTACAGGAAGTGATAGCGGCGATCACCACGGCGCCGTCAGGGAGCTGATACTGATGCCCGTTCAGAACATAGTCCACCGGACGGTGATCTTTTTGTGCGGCGTTAACTTCCAGCTCATTGCTGGCGGCAAAGGCTTTCGGAACGTTGCTCAGGGCGACGCGGTCCTGCGGACGTTTTGGCCCTGCGAGGCTTGCCTCAACTGTGCCCATATCCAGCTCCAGCGTACTGGTAAATACCGGCTCGTCACCCGGGTTACGCCACATGCCCTGCGCTTTGGTGTAGGCCTCAACGAGAGCCACCTGCTCCTCGCTGCGACCACTGAGGCGCATATACTCCAGCGTAACGCTATCAATCGGGAAAAAGCCGCAGGTCGCGCCATATTCCGGCGCCATGTTGGCGATGGTGGCCCGGTCCGCCAGCGGCAGTGAATCCAGACCATCGCCATAAAATTCAACGAATTTACCCACCACGCCATGCTTACGCAGCATCTGGGTGACCGTCAGAACCAGATCCGTGGCGGTAATGCCTTCGGACAACTTACCGGTCAGCTTAAAGCCCACCACATCGGGAATGAGCATTGATACCGGCTGGCCGAGCATGGCCGCTTCCGCTTCAATACCACCGACGCCCCAGCCCAGAACGCCAAGGCCGTTAATCATGGTGGTGTGTGAATCGGTGCCCACCAGCGTATCAGGGTAAGCCACCCACTCTTTATCCTGCAATTCACTCCAGACGGCTTTGCCAAGATATTCCAGGTTGACCTGGTGACAAATGCCAGTGCCCGGTGGAACAACGCTGAAGCGGCTGAACGCCTGCTGACCCCATTTCAGAAATACGTAGCGTTCATGGTTACGTTCCATCTCCAGACGGACGTTTTCGCCGAAAGCATCGTCGTCACCAAAGTGATCGACGGTGACGGAGTGGTCAATGACGAGGTCTACCGGGGACAAGGGGTTAACCTTAGCTGTATCGCCCCCGAGACGCTTAACGGCTTCACGCATAGCTGCCAAATCCACCACCGCTGGCACGCCGGTGAAATCCTGCATCAGCACTCTGGCCGGGCGATAGGCAATTTCTCTGTCTGCATGAGCATTTTTCAGCCACCCTGCCAGAGCCTGGATATCCTCCTCGGTAACCGAGTCGCCATCCTGCCAGCGCAAGAGGTTTTCCAGTAAGACTTTCAACGACTTGGGTAACCGCGAAATGTCCCCAAGCGTTCTGGCAGCCAGCGGTAAGCTGTAGTAGCGCCAGGTTTTATTTTCCGCCTGTAATGTGTCCTTACTGGCTTCGCGTAGGGTTAACGACATAAGCTCCTCCTTAAAAACAGGGATGTCCTGACAATCATCAGGGCTGTAATTAAAGATAACACAAAGATGTCGTAACGTTTTGATAACAACCCAAATTGATAAATTTAGGAATGGTCCAACGCGAGGGATAAAACAAAAAACCCCGCCGTGGCGAGGTTTTACGATTTAGTGCAGGGCCAGCCAGAGGAGCTGACACCAGAAGAGGATCGACGCTGAGAATACGCCGAGCCATGACCAGTATTTTACGGTTGTCATGTTATTCATCATAGGGACACCAGTCTTTAATTATTTAAGGTTGCGAGGTCTGCCCTCGTTCTATATTGCTGATGTGTATTTATTAAGGAGTACAAAAGTGCACAGTCTATATTCAGACTATTTGCATCATTACGCAAAAATCAAAATTATTGTTTTTTGGGTTCGTCTTCCGCGAACACATCAATAAAGGCCTGCTGCTGCGGCGTCAGTTTCCAGGAAGCTGGCACGCTGGTTGCTGGCACCTTACGGGCTTTGTGAGCATTATCACGAAGCTGACACATCTCTTTTCTCGCTTCTGTACGCACCGTCATGACCATAATCAACCCCAGTAATTCCAGACAAGAAGAGCAACCACCACCCAGAACAGGGCAGAGCCAAGAAAGACCGCCAGCCAGGCTTTACGCTTAAGCGCGGGATCCCTTTGCGGTTCTTCACTTCCTGACGGCATTGCTAACCTCATACAATCGATATCGCTTATCATTTAGAGACCAAACAATTGGCACAAGTAATCATCTGATGAGATAAATCCTAAAGAAACTTTAGCCGAAAAGCCAGTGAATTTACGTATCCGAGCCCGGGAAAATTCAATCTTTTGACCCGAAATAAATAATTGAAAAGAATAATTTGCACAGCTGTAAATTAGTTTCTACTTTTGTCGCAAATTTGCGACAGTAAAACCATAGTCATCAAATGGGTTATGACGATATATGACAGTGGGCGTAGATGATGATAATTCTAATTCAGGTTTAAGCGGAATGACGGTATCTTTCCGCAAGAGAAAGATACCGGGAGTGATTATTTGGCGGGAAGTTTAATGTCTTTAAACATCTCTTCGATGTCTTCATTGGAGCGTAACGCCACAGCTGTATCCACCACATCGCGCGTTAAATGTGGCGCAAAGCGTTGAATAAAATCATACATATAGCTGCGCAGGAACGTGCTGCGACGAAAACCTATCTTGGTGGTGCTGTGGCTGAAAATATCATGCGCATCCAGACGCACCAGATCCGGGTCTGAGACAGGATCCACCGCCATGCTGGCAATAACCCCAACGCCCAGGCCCAGACGTACATACGTTTTTATGACGTCCGCATCCGTCGCCGTAAAGACAATCCGTGGCGTTAATCCGGCGCGGTTAAACGCGGTGTCCAGTTCAGACCGGCCCGTAAAGCCGAACGTATAGGTCACCAGCGGGTATTGCGCCAGTTCTTCGATTGTCACTTCGCCCTTCCCCGCCAGCGGGTGATCCGGGGTCACGACAATAGAGCGGTTCCAGTGGTAGCACGGGAGCATGACCAGATCATCGTACAGATGGAGCGCTTCCGTCGCGATAGCGAAGTCTGCATTGCCTTTAGACACGGCCTCTGCGATTTGCGTCGGTGATCCCTGATGCATATGCAGGGAAACGCGGGGATAGCGTTCTATGAAGCCTTTGATCACCCCGGGAAGCGCATAACGCGCCTGTGTATGCGTGGTGGCAATATACAGAGAGCCTTTATCCGGCCAGGTATGTTCCCCGGCGACGGATTTAATGGCGTCGACTTTGGAGAGCACTTCCCGTGCGATGCGTATGATTTCCTGTCCTGCCGGGGTGACCTGAGTCAGGTGCTTACCGCTGCGGGCAAATATCTGAATACCTAACTCATCCTCCAGCATACGCACCTGCTTACTGATGCCGGGCTGAGAGGTATAAAGACCTTCTGCGGTGGAAGAGACATTGAGGTTATGATTGACGACCTCAACGATATAGCGAAGCTGCTGTAATTTCATGCCAGACCATCCGATTTAGCGCATGCGTCAATCGCTTAAGACGATTTGATAATAAGAAACGGGTTAACTATAACCACTATATCATTTATAGCCAGGCTGTATAGTACGGAAAAAAAAATAATAACTACGTAATAAAAAAGGGCCGGAAGTCCGGCCCTTTTACAGGTAAGTTACGGTAAGGGAAGATTATTTCTTGCCTTCAACCCATTTCCCGTCGACAAAGAAGGCTGACCATCCGGTCGCTTTGCCCTCTTTCTCTGCCGCCACGTACTGCTGCTTCGTTTTACGGCTGAAGCGCACCACGGTTTTGTTGCCTTCCGGATCCTGCTGTGGCGCATCGGCCAGGTAACGCAGTTTCTCCGGCAGACGGTCGCGGAAGCGGTACAGCTCTTCTACCAGCGGCGCACGGGTTTCGCGCGATTTCGGGAAGGTGTTGGCCGCCAGGAATACCCCGGCAGCACCGTCACGCAGAACGAAATACGCGTCTGACTTCTCGCACGGTAGCTCAGGAAGCGGAACCGGGTCTTCCTTCGGCGGCGCAACTTCACCGTTACGCAGGATCTTACGCGTGTTTTTACAGTCGTCGTTGGTGCATGCCATGTACTTACCGAAGCGTCCCATTTTCAGGTGCATTTCGGAACCACATTTCTCACACTCAACGATTGGACCGTCATAGCCCTTAATACGGAACTCACCTTCTTCGATCTCATAACCATCGCAGGTCGGGTTATTGCCACAAACGTGCAGTTTGCGTTTTGGATCGATCAGGTAGCTGTCCATCGCCGTGCCGCATTTCTTACAGCGGCGTTTGGCGCGCAGTGCGTTGGTCTCCGCATCGTCACCTTCCAGCACGTTGAGAACTTCGTTCTCCGGCACGAGGTTGATGGTGGTTTTGCAACGCTCTTTCGGCGACAGCGCATAGCCAGAGCAACCGAGGAACACGCCCGTGGTCGCGGTACGGATCCCCATTTTACGGCCGCAGGTTGGGCAGTCGATGCTCGTCAGTACCATCTGGTTAGGCAGCATGCCGCCCTCTTCAGGATCTTTCTCGGCTTTCTCAAGCTGATTGGTAAAATCGCTGAAGAAGCTGTCGAGAACTTTCTTCCACTCTGCCTTATGGCTGGCAACCTCATCGAGGCTGTCTTCCATCTGCGCGGTGAAGTCATAGTTCATCAACTCGCGGAAGTTCGCTTCCAGACGGTCGGTGACAATCTCACCCATTTTTTCAGCATAGAAACGACGGTTCTCGACGCGAACGTATCCACGATCCTGAATGGTCGAAATGATTGACGCATAGGTGGACGGGCGACCGATGCCGCGTTTTTCCAGCTCTTTCACCAGCGATGCTTCGCTGAAGCGCGCAGGTGGCTTGGTGAAGTGCTGAGCCGGGACCAGATCAACCAGCGACAGCTCGTCACCTTTGTTGACTGAAGGCAGCGTTCTGTCTTCATCACCTTTACGCAACGCTGGCATCACTTTTGTCCAGCCGTCGAAGCGCAGAATGCGGCCGCGCGCTTTCAGGCGGAAATCACCCGCGCCGACCGTCAGCGTGGTGGAGTCGTATTTCGCTGGCGTCATCTGGCAGGCTACGAACTGGCGCCAGATCAGCTGATACAGCTTCTGGGCGTCCGCTTCCATATCTTTCAGCGATTCAGCCAGAACGGAAACGTCAGAAGGACGAATCGCTTCGTGCGCTTCCTGAGAATTCTCTTTGCTGGCGTACTGATTAGGCCCGTCCGGCAGGTATTTCTTACCGAAGTTGTCCTCGATATAGCCACGCACCATGTTGACAGCGTCCTGGCTCAGGTTGGTGGAGTCAGTACGCATGTAGGTGATGTAACCCGCTTCATACAAGCGCTGGGCCATCATCATGGTTTTCTTCACGCCGTAACCCAGACGGGTACTTGCCGCCTGCTGGAGAGTTGACGTGATAAACGGTGCGCCAGGCTTGCTGCTGGTTGGTTTATCTTCACGATCCAGAACCTGATAACGCGCTTTTTCCAGCAGCGCCACGGCGGCCATGGTCTGATCGCGATTTTCAGGACGGAACGGTTTGTCGTTGTGATGGCTCACCTGCAACGGCAGCGCATCGCCGCCCGGCGTGGTGACATTCGCATCCACTTCCCAGAACTCTTCCGGGACGAACGCTTTGATCTCGCGTTCACGCTCAACAACAAGACGAACAGCCACAGACTGCACACGCCCCGCAGACAGGCCGCGAGCGACCTTTTTCCACAGCAACGGCGAGACCATGTAGCCTACAACGCGGTCCATAAAGCGACGCGCCTGCTGAGCGTTAACACGGTCGATATTCAGTTCACCCGGCTTTTCAAACGCCTGGCGAATCGCATTCTTTGTAATTTCGTTGAACACTACACGGCTGTAGCGTTTGTCATCACCCCCGATCACTTCCCGCAGGTGCCATGCGATGGCCTCCCCTTCGCGGTCAAGGTCGGTTGCGAGATAAATGTGGTCTGCTTTTTCAGCAAGCTGTTTCAGCTCGTTAACGACTTTTTCTTTGCCTGGCAGCACTTCGTAATGTGCATCCCAGTTGTGCCATGGGTTAACACCCATGCGGTTGACAAGCGCGCTACGTTCATCCTTTTTAGGCTTTTTAGCCCCTTTGGTGGAGGTAGAGTCTGCGCTCTTTTTGCTGGCTGAGCCACTGGTCGGCAAGTCGCGAATGTGACCAACGCTGGACTTAACCACGTAGTCATTGCCCAGATATTTATTGATCGTTTTGGCTTTTGCCGGGGACTCAACGATGACGAGAGCTTTACCCATATTCACCTTTACCTAATTTAATTCTTCCAGGAATACGCCGCACGTTGATTTCCCTTCCGCTGACGACGAGCCATTGATATTGCGACATCGTCAGGGGATATCAACCCCTATGTGTTACCGAACGTCAGAATGGCGACATCCAGGTCATTGAGTTTTCGGGTATTTTTCTCACATCAAAGTTCATTCGTGACGAATTCCCGGTCGAATGTCAAGCAATTCTGTTGCCAGAATGACGAAAGCGCACACTGTACCTGATAAAATTCGTTACGCAACTTTATTAGCATGCAAAAGCAAATCCCGCCAGCCAGCCCCTGTTTCTTATCCCCTCGGATAACAGGGAAAATTTGCCCCCGAAGCGACCCAGGCGTAGACTATTGTCACTGTTTAAGGAGTGGAATATGCAGAATACGACCCAACCCATTGACCGAGCTTCATTGCTTATCGAAGCAAACAAACTCATTCGCGACCATGAAGACACCCTGGCGGGAATTGAAGCGACTGGCGTGGAACAACGTAATGGCGTGCTGGTGTTCAGCGGTGAATACTTCCTTGATGAACAAGGGCTACCCACCCCGAAAAGCACCGCCGTGTTTAACATGTTTAAATACCTGGCGCATACCCTCTCAGAGAAGTACCACCTGGTCGATTAAAACGAAAACGCGAGGCATCTGCCTCGCGTTTTTCTTTACAGCAGCGGCTTTTGTCCGCGCTGCAACCAGCGTAGCAGCAGGCGATCCGCGCTTTCTGCCGCGCTATTGGTAAAACGGTCGAGCAGGCGCTTACGTCGGGTGAAGCGCACCCCCACCAGCTCACGGCCTTCCATCAGGTTGAGCAGGAGGTCGTCGCTGGTACCCACCTCATCCACCAGCCCTTTCTCCTGCGCCTGCGTGCCGTACCAGTGCTCGCCCGTAGCCACCTGCTCAATGTCCAGCGTTGGGCGCATGCGGTGCACGAAATCTTTGAACAGATGGTGGGTTTCGTTCAGATCTTCCCGGAATTTCTGCCGTCCCTCTTCGGTATTTTCGCCGAGCAGCGTCAGCGTACGTTTGTACTGACCCGCCGTATGCAGTTCGATGTCGATCTCTTTATTTTTCAGGAAACGATTGAAGTTAGGGATCTGCGCGACCACCCCAATCGAGCCGATAATGGAGAACGGTGCCGCGACGATTTTATCCGCCACGCACGCCATCATATAGCCGCCACTCGCCGCGACCTTATCTACCGCAACGGTGAGTGGGATCTGTTTATCCCGCAGACGTTGTAACTGCGAAGCCGCCAGTCCATACCCATGCACTACGCCGCCCGGGCTTTCAAGGCGTACCACCACCTGATCCTGGGCTGTCGCCACGGCCAGCACCGCCGTCACTTCTTCACGCAGAGAGGAGACTTCATGCGCATCCATGCTACCTTTAAAATCGAGCACATAGACGCGCGGTTTTGCGTCAGCCTGTGGCGTGGCGAGCTTAGCTTTCGCCTTCGCGGCTTTGGCGTCCTGCTTATGTTTTTTCTTCTGGGCTTTTAGCCACAACTTCTGTTGATGATCGTCAAGCAGCGCCAGAGACATCTCCTCCTGCATCTCTTTATACTGCTCGCTCAGGCGGGTAATGCGTAACTCACCACGCTGACGCTTACGCTGCGTCAGGTTGACAATCAGGACGGCAATCACCGCGACAGCAATAACCACCGTCGCGATTTTGGCCAAAAACAACCCATACTGAGAAAGTAATTCCACGCGTTCCACCTTGATTTAACCACGAATCTTTCACGCCAGTGTACAACAGCCCTGCGCAGGCGTCTCGCTCTGGACATTACCTCTGCGAGGCGGCTTCAGGAATCCCCCGCTTCTGGTTTAAATCTTTGCAAATTGTTAATTTCCCAGCGTTCTGTCCTGTAGACTGATTGAATTCTGACGCTGTTTCGGGCATAAAGCCGAAAAGTCATAAATAAAGGTGCAAGTCACGCCCAATGCGCCTGAGGAGCCACCGTGCATTATCAGCCACAAAAAAACCTTCTACAGAACCGCATCATTCTGGTTACCGGTGCCAGCGACGGGATTGGTCGCGAAGCGGCGCTGACCTATTCTGAATACGGTGCGAGCCTTATTCTGCTTGGACGTAATGAAGAAAAGCTCAAGGCCGTCGCCCGTGAAATCGAAAACGCCGGCGGTACCCCCACGCCCTGGTATACGCTCGATCTGCTGACCTGCACGCCAGCGTCATGTCAGGCCCTTGCCCAGCGGATCAGCACACATTATCCGCGTCTGGACGGCGTACTGCACAACGCGGGGTTACTGGGCGAAGTGCGCCCGATGGATGAACAGGATCCGGAGATTTGGCAGCAGGTGATGCAGGTTAACGTCAACGGGACGTTTTTCCTGACCCAGGCCTTGCTTCCTTTATTACTCAACTCCGATTCCGGCTCGCTGGTATTTACCTCCTCCAGCGTGGGGCGTCAGGGGCGTGCGAACTGGGGGGCTTACGCCGTCTCAAAATTTGCCACCGAAGGAATGATGCAGGTGCTGGCCGAAGAGTACCAAAGCCGCCACCTGCGGGTTAACTGTATTAATCCAGGCGGTACGCGCACCAAAATGCGCGCCAGCGCCTTCCCGACAGAAGATCCGCAGAAGCTTAAAACCCCGGCCGATATCATGCCCCTTTACCTGTGGCTGATGGGTGACGACAGCCGTCGCAAAACCGGAATGACCTTCGATGCCCAGCCAGGCCGCAAACCGGGGATATCGCAATGAGTGATGATCGTCATCAGCAGCGCCAGCAGCGTCTGAAAGAACAGGTTGATGCACGCGTGGCGGCCGCTCAGGACGAGCGCGGTATCCTAATCGTGTTCACCGGCAACGGCAAAGGCAAAACCACCGCCGCATTTGGGACCGCCACCCGCGCAGTCGGGCATGGGCAGAAAGTGGGCGTGATCCAGTTTATCAAGGGTGAATGGCCCAACGGCGAGCGTAATCTGCTCGAGCCGCATGGCGTTGAGTTTCAGGTAATGGCAACCGGTTTTACCTGGGATACCCAGAACCGGGAAACCGATACCGCAGCCTGCCTCGCCGTCTGGGAGCATGCCAAAAGAATGCTTTCAGACCCGTCGCTGAACATGGTGTTGCTGGATGAGATCACCTATATGGTGGCGTATGACTACCTGCCGCTGCAAGCCGTGCTGGAGGCCCTCAGGAACCGCCCTGCACACCAGACGGCGATCGTCACGGGGCGCGGGTGTCATCGGGACATTCTGGAGCTGGCCGATACCGTCAGCGAGCTGCGTCCGGTTAAGCATGCGTTCGATGCGGGTATCAAAGCGCAAATTGGGATTGATTACTGAAAAAAAAGCCCGGTATATTCACCGGGCTTTTCAATTAACCGTTGTTATTACGGCTGCCAGAGCGGCGATTGCTGCTGACCTGGCTATGACGTTTCACCGCACGGCGGATTTGATTCGCCTTCATGCGACGACGATCTTTCTCTACCGCCACTTTCGACGTGGTTTCTGGCGTCAGGCCAACCAGATCGCGCAGGTAGTTGGTTTGCGTCAGATCCAGTTCGGTATAGCCGCCACGTGGCAGGCCTTTCGGCAGCAAAATGTCGCCATAGCGGACGCGAATCAAGCGACTCACCTGGACACCGACCGCTTCCCACAGTCGACGCACCTCGCGGTTACGTCCCTCTGTCAGGGTAACGTTGTACCACTGGTTAATGCCTTCACCACCGGTAAACTTGATGGTTTTGAACGCCGCAGGGCCGTCCTCCAGCTGAACACCACGCGACAGGTCGCGCAGTTTGTTCTCATCAACCTGGCCGAAAACACGAACGGCATATTCACGTTCCACTTCACGACTCGGGTGCATCAGACGGTTTGCCAGTTCACCATCGGTGGTGAACAGCAGCAGGCCGCAGGTGTTCACGTCCAGACGCCCTACGGCAATCCAGCGGGCGCCACGCAATTTTGGCAGACGGTCAAACACCGTCGGGCGACCTTCCGGGTCGTTGCGGGTACACAGTTCGCCTTCCGGCTTGTAGTAAGCCAGTACGCGGCAGATCTGTTCAGCAGACTCTTTCACGGAGATAAGATGGCCGTCAATGCGGATCTTCAGCCCCGGTACGATTTCAACGCGGTCACCGAGCGTGGCGATTTTACCGTCCACACTCACGCGGCCTGCTTCAATAATGGCTTCGATTTCACGGCGCGAACCGTGGCCGGCACGCGCCAGCACTTTCTGTAACTTCTCGCTCATTGAGCTTCCTCAGGTGTCGCCTTCACAGGCGTCTGGTATACTTTCTAAAACAACGAGTTAGCCAATAAATCGACTTAACTCACTGATCTGTAACTCTTTCATGGTACACAGCATGGCAAACAACGTGTCACACAAGCTGTCACACACAATGATTCGTGGGCGCACATACTACACTAACTTTAGACTAAATGATTCAACAAGTTTTGTGCGTCTGAGTCTCGGTACTGATAGCCGAAAGCAAGCAGAAGTGATCATGAATCAGATCCGCCCTTTCATTCCCCTTGTGCAGAATGGAACGATGAGCCTCGAAGAGTTCAAACGCAAAATGCAAGGCTACCGAGCTGCCACTAAGCAGGACTTTGACAACTATCTTCTACATGCACTCGAAAGAGATATTGCAGAGGTGGAGCGTCTGCCGGAGTTAGGACAGTGGCACAGAAACATACATCCTAATTGTCTATTATCTGCTTCAGATACGGTAGAAGCCGCACAAGGCTATTCGGAAGCTCACTTCCAACGCATGGTTAATGGTAGCGATCAGACAGCAAACGAAGTGCTTGCAAGTCTTCACATGAAGAAACTTGAACTTTCCAAGGGAGATTTGCCCTTTGCGAATCAAGTAGGTGCTGCACTTGATATGAGCCGCGCGACCGTCGCGCAAGCCTATGAAGCATTCTATTCGAAAGATTTGCTACGATATCGCCAACTCATTGCAACACTGCAAAATCAGTTAGAAGAGCAGAAACTAAAATCTTCACCCCAAAGTAGGGTTGAAACAAACCAGGCTTTTTCAACGGAAGTTAAAGATACCGCAAGCCAAGCAATCAAACTTTCCGAAGCATGGACGCAGTATGTTGAAGAAAAAGGTCAAAAATGGCGAGCAAGCATCGCTAACGAGAACCAGCGTTTCTTTGATGTGCTGATTTACGTTATTGGTGATAAACCGATTGATCGGGTTACTAAGCAAGATATTCGTGAAGCGCTGAAAGTGACCGAAAACTTACCTACTCGTACTAAGCTGCCATACAAGCGCCTATCTTTGCCTGAATGCATTGATTATGACGTACCAGAGGAAGATCTGATCAGTAGTCAGCATGTTGAAAAACATCTCAAGATCTGGCGCTCGCTTTTTAAAACTTACCTCGTCGAAACCAAAGACCAGTTAGAGAAATCCCCAACCGATGGAATCACATATGAGGTGAAGCCTAATCGGAGAGGTCATTTCAGCAACACTGAGTTGAGTAAGCTTAAAACCAAGCTGTTCTCACTGGAAAATAACGATTGGCGCAAATGGTACTTTCTCACCCTCATTTATACTGGTGCTCGACGTGGCGAGATTGCCTCTATCAGAAAGCGGGACATCCGTTTAGATGAAGAAACTTCACGCTGGTACATTTATATAGAAGACGGGAAAACCGAACATGCCCAACGCCAGATACCACTCAATAAGGTTTTAGAGTCAGGTTTACTCAGTCTTGCCGATGCTCTAAACGATGGTGATCTGATTTTCAGTGACTTACCTAACTACACCACAGCAACAGTCGAATGGGGTAAGTTGATGAATGAAACAGGTATCCCTGATTATGATGAGTTTGGGCTAAAAAGGCGCATACATAGTCTTCGTCACACCTTCGTAAGCCATTGCCTTGCATCTGGGGGCGTGTCTTTACCTTTGATGCAGTTTGTAGTTGGTCATTCCCGAACCCAAAGTTTAGGCGTCACCTCTATTTACACGCATCGCCCACCGCTTAAAGACCTGTTATGTGTAGTTGACTTCCAGAACTAAAAAAGGGGCTGATGCCCCATTTATATCTTCCCGCTCAAGAACACATAAATCCTCAGCCTCCTAACCCATGATTAGGAATGATCTGAAATTTATTTTCCCCTTATATTTCAATCTCTTATATCAATCGTTATTATCAATCGTATATTGCTAATTGATCGCTTTTATTGATCAGCATTTTTAAATGCATCATTATCAGTCTGTTACATTCATGGAGTAAACACATGCAGACTCAATTTATCGCGGAAATAATTGTGAGCATTGACGAGAGGTTGTTAGGCGTTGAGCTTCTCACTCGCTTCATTGCCTCAGATGGACGTCCCCTTCACCCTGAGTTCGTGATTTCATCTTGGGATTTAGATAGGAAGCGGCTTTTCCTATACGAACAATGTGGAAACATTGCCATTAAGCAAACGTGGTTCGAGCAAAAGAATCTATTTTGTACACTGAACATTGATCAGCAAATGGCTTTTCTGATACGCCATGACTACATACTTAGACAAACTTTCGAATCGATGCCATTCATCAAACTTGAACTTTCTGAGCATTTCCTTGGTTTGGATAAGGGATTGAAAAGTCCCTTATTAAAATCGCTGAGCCAGGGTGTAAATGGGCTATGGCTCGATGACCTTGGTGCAGGAAACGCGAATGTTGTTAGTTTGATGGAAGGATACTTTGAGGTTGTAAAGGTAGATCGCTGCTTCTTTAATCAGCAGGTGCAGAAGCCAACCTTCTACCCGCTGATTGCATCAATCAAAAAACACTGTGACAAAATTATTATTGAAGGGATTGAGAATAGAGATCATATGGGAATACTGCGTGAGGTGGGGGTTTGGGGATTACAGGGGTATCTTTTTAAATCTGTCCCTTTTAAAAACGTGGATTTATTGCTGTAGTGTTGAAACCATCAAAAAAGGGGCTTACGCCCCTTTGATGTATCACCCGCCTGTACTGCTTTGACCGCTCAAGGCTGACAAGGTTAGTGACTGTGCGAAACTTGCTTGTGAGGCTCTCGCCTGGAAATCAATGTAATCGCTTAATCTTGAGCTATCGCTGGCGATGGTGAGCGGAACAGACGCTTCAAGATTGAGATTGAATACAGGTGCAAGATTGTACGATGGCGCACTATTGGTGCTGGTTAGGGATGATATAGCAGAATCACGAAGCGCTCCCCCTTGCAGAGAATCACCATTCAGGCCGTATTGTTCTACCGCTGTCCCTGTAGGCTGATCATCTATTCCTAACCAACCTTTAACTGCATGACCGACACTACGGGTATTAAACCCTGTCTTGTCCTGCACCCAAGAAGCCGCACTATCAGCACTACCTGTTACACCATCTATTACCGCCTGGGCCGCTGGCTTGTTAGCTTCGCTAAACCAATCTGGGAACTTCTCACGAATGCCAGCATTCAGATCGGACACTACGCTGGAGATTTCTCCAACAAAGCCCGTCACCTGTTTAGCAAGGTCGCCTAATCCCTCTCCGAGCAATCCGGCTGATTCTGTGATCACTTTGGTGTTCCTTACCAGATCGTCGCCCCCATCGGCAAAGCCTTTCATCCAGCCTGTAAACAACTGATTGTCTATTCCATTCATCAGATTACCCATTGCCACGGACAGATCGCCGTAAACAGATACCTGGCGGATTTGCTCGTCGTTCAGCGTCTGCCCCGATTCAACGAGAGTTTTCAGCGTCTTGTTATACTCCGCTCCGTTATTCATGAACATATCGGTGTAGTGCATCAGGTCATCACCTAAGCTCTCGATCAGCGTACCAATCTGAGCCTGTGACATACCACGGCGTTGCCCTTCATTCACGGTTGCTTGGATAAAGTCAAGAGGTCTATTTTGAAATGTCTTAACGTCCTCAATCCCCCAACCAAATTTGTTCATGATGGACGTAATGCCCCCATCACCGCCCTTCCATTCACCATTCTTCATTTGAGCATCGTTAACAGTCATGGCGAGACGTTCACGCACATCTTTCATATTATCAACGGCTTTAGATGTATTAGCTGAGTCAACCCCATGTTGCTGCCCCCACGTCACCATAGTTTTTATGGCGTTCGGATTGGTTTTTACCAGTGCCGATTGTCTAACCAAGTCAAGATTCTCATTCCCTTTGTCAATAATTCGCTGCCCCACTCCGAAGGAGCCAGCCGTTAACGCAAGACTTCCCAACACTCCACCACCGACGATAGGAGCATTCCCGCCCTTCTGAGCCTTTAGCTTAGTGGCTACTGCTGCATACTGGGTACGCTGTGCCTGTGTCACCTTCGCTTGCTGTGCGGCTTCTCTGCGTAACAGGGTTACACGCTCGCGTATAAGCGCATTCATACGTTGAGAGCTAATATTCCCCTTCGCAAACTCTTCGCTTTGCTGATGAATATAACGTAACGCTTCATACTGAGATTTAGGATCAAGCCCGTATTTACCTTTAATTCCTGACACTTGCAGCCCTGCATGGCGAAGTTTAAGCTCGGCTACTTCCTGGCGCTTCTGTAGCTGCTGCTTCGCTTTCAGATTGGCCTTTTCATCCCTGGCTTTCTGCTTCTCCGCCGCACGTTGGGCTTTCATTTCCTTCGTATCACGAGGTTTAGCATTAAAACGTGCATCATCGGCTTGTTGACGGGCTTTCTGTCTGCGCTGCTTCTGAGCCTGAAACCGAATTTTCGGATCTTTAATCTTAGAAAAATGGCGTTGAAGATCATCAGCGGCTTTTTTCGCCTCTGCAATGTCGTCTTTCGAAACTTAAAAACGTACCGTGTTGACGATAGAACTTGTGTGAATCTCAAGCATTACCACCGCCTTGTTTCTCAATAAAGAAGTCGATAGCTTTTGACGGGGATTCGCCGTATTGGTGCATACGCTGACGAACTCCGTTATAACTCACGCCGTAAATCTTGCAGATCTGAGCTAATGTTAATAACTCAGTAGCATCGTCTATTTTCACTGTACCTGATGTGGCACTCTTTAGGATAAGTTCCATTATTTACCTCTTAAACAAAAAAGGGGAAGGCGTATTTCTACGCCCTCCCCCTCTCGTGGTTTTCTCTTTAATCGGGATTACTCAGACAGAGATCCGAACACAATAGCCGTAGGAATATTGTTAATCGCTAAAAAACTTGATTCCGTCGCAATAGTTGGGAACTGCCATTTAGCATCTGCAATCACATATTGGTGATGCAATGCGGCCTCTTTACCTAACGTCAGGTGACGCACTCCGATTCCGGTGTGGAGAACCAGCGCATTAGCGCTGTCAGCCATTCGAGGGGTGACGGCGAACCCGTCCACACCGATTTTGTCTGTGATGAGAGAGTAGCCTGTCACATCGATCACAGTGACTCCGTTCAGAGTCCAAACTTCATAGGCCGGATTTGCTGACGCTGTACGTGTAGCGAAGTTTTCACCGCTTTGAAGTGGCAGTGTGTACACCATGAAATCTTTCACCGATGGGTGATAGCGTAGGGCTTTAGCAGCCTTACCAGCCGCCAGGATCACAGTGCCTTGTTTCTGCTGTGCCAGACCATCACCAAGCGCCACATTCTGAATACGTGTGATTTCGCTTAGTTGCTCGAAAATGTTCGCCGTGTCGCTCACGTCGAGGGTGTATTCTGTGCGACTACCGCCAGCGAGGAAATCAAGATCACCCTGTCCGGCAAACTCGCTATCAACACGCAGACCAAGCAGAGCGTTAACCAAATCCACTTCAACAGCGTTATTCGCCATTGAATACTGTGCATCAGAGAAATCGCTTAGGGCAATACTCACCTGATCGGCTGTGTCACTAACTCCACGGCTTGCATATTGCTGGAGATCAAGCGATGTAATACTGTTGAGAATCCCAAAAAATTTCATCTGGTACAATGAGTTAGAAAAGTCAGGTCGTTTAGCACTCGACCAATCTGATTGAGAGTATGGGCTATTTTCCTTCGCCACCAGATTTTTTACATCGGTTATTTTTTCAAGCGCGATTGTATTGACTGCGTGGTGTTCCTCTCGGAATAATCCGAGATTGGTAATGATAGTATTAAGTTGGGTACTGAATACGAACGGGCTTGTAAATGATTCGTAAATAGCGCCGCTAAATAGATCTTTTGCCATTGTTATTATTATCCTCGAGGTTATTACGTAGTGCGAAGCGCTACAGTGTCGAAATCGGAGAAAGTGAATCCAAGCGTTGCAAGCTGTGCCTGAGCTAATGACTCATCAAGATCGCCAAACTCAATCCCCGCAAGGGATAGAATGACGTGTACAGGGGAAGCCACAATAAAGGCTTTGCTTCCTGCTTTGACTGGCTCGACCACTACGTAAGCAATGTCACCTGGGGTGACAGCTTTTGCACCTGTTGCGGTTACGAGGTCGCCAACAATGAGAGAATCGGGAATACCGGATTCCACACGGATCAGCTTGTCCTGGAGAATTGCATCGTCGCAATATGCCACCACTTTGTAACGGGCGTGGCTGTTATCCCCGTTTAATGTTTGAAATTGTCCAAACTGCATTACTATTTTCCTTGAGCTAATGTTTTTAACCGTGCCTGTAGTCCTTCAAGAGGATTAACAGGGGTGTTTAAGGTTTTGGTTATTGTCTGCTGTGAAGATTTTAACTCTTCAACTGAGCACCCTGCACATTTGGCAATAACTGAAAGCTGATCATCTGTATAAGATGTTATTTCATCAGCCAGCTTGTTAATATGCGTCGTAGAGTTCATCAGGAACATATCGTTCCTCCTAACTAATCTTGTTATGACCGAAATAAAAATAAAGCCAACTTGTTACGGTCGGCTCTATTAGAGCGGGGGAATAATCTAAGGAGAAAAACCCCGCTGATCACTATCACGTGATTTGCTTTCACGCTGGCAGATGTGATCAATGGAATCTCAATATCATTGCTGGAAACAACAATAGGAGAATGCCAGACGTAACGCAGAAACATCATTGACGCTTAGTTTTGTCTGACAACATCCACCCTAACGGAGTGAATGAGAGTTAAAGAGCGGAATGCTCTTCTCTAAAATAATGAGTTCTCAGAGGAAGGAAGAGAGCGCCGGATTATCCCCGGATCATCCCGGAACAGGGCAGCGCTCTCCCCTTGTTAGACCGATATCAAGGAAAGTGAAACGACACATAACAAAACCGTAAGAGAGAAGTAACGATTTTAGAGAAGAGGGCTAATTTCGTAGCCATCCCCTTACCTGGAGCTACCAAGGATCTATAAGGAGGAATCTATAGATGAAGCAGAGGAATGAGTTTTATCTCACCCATATCTAAGTATAACCGATTTCGTTATGAATGTCAATAGGAATCATTATCATATTGAGAATTATTTTCATCACACTGTGCGAGCAGGTCGCTTAATTCATCCTTACACGCTTCCAGAGACAGCGCCGACTGTGTAACCTTTCCTATCAGTTCCTGATCCTCGCGTAGACTGTCTGAGCGCTCTACAGAGAGCATAATCCCTTCCAGCGCCACCGCTGACAGGTGAAGCATTTTAACAGCGTCAGAGAGGCTCTCAGGCGCATTCTCAGGGCTTGCCTTATATACGGTGTTCACTGCCTCAAGAAGCGGAATGTGTAGTTGCTCGTGAAATTCCTGTAGCATTAGGTCAATATCGGTTTTAGTCATTTTCCATTTGTTCCATTGTCATTTTGATTTTATTTGCAGCAGCCAGAAAAGGCGCTGCGAGAGTGAGGATTCTGTTTTCCAGGTCATCAAGTGCCATTATTTTTTCTTCATCTGTCAGAAAAGCATCATTGATGACATTCTCGATTTCATCGTAATACCATTCGCAGCATTTAACGTTCTGGGCGAATCGTTTGGTTTGTATTGTCTGTGTATGCATTATTCTGTGTAACTGTCTCCAATGTGAAATAGTTCATCAAAATCCCTGGCTCCCGCCACGGTGTTATTCATTGCGTTGTAATTGAGGTAATGGCGTAAAGAGGTGAAGCCCAACATTTGCCATTTTTTAAGCTGGCTATCGTCCCAGGTGTAAACCTTGCGTTTACGTGGTCGGTAATAAACTCCGCTTGAACATTCGAGGAGATCATTTAACGCAGCCCACTCTTCCACAGAGGGCGGTGTTGAATGCACTTCTTCAACATGTTCTATCAATGTGCCTGGGATTTCTTCGAGAGAAGTGATTAATAATCGCTGTTGCTGTTTTTGCGCTGCTTTACCGATTCGTAGAATATTATTCCGTTCTTTCTTAGACATTGCACCTCGTCTTAGTGATTAGAGGTGATGAAAGAAACGTTGTGAATAACGTCGAAATCGTAATAACTGCCCCCGCGAGAGATGGCGATCACTTTGGCATCGCGAAGAAGGGATAGCCAATATCTGATCCCGCTTTCCGAGTATCCCAGGGCAGATGCCAGAGTTTTGACGCTGGAAGGGAAGGTTCCATTCTCTCGATGTAGGCTTGCAAGGTGGTTATAGATTCGTCTGCATACATCTTTACAGCCAAGTTGAAAGTTTGTATCTTCGTTCAATAGGTAAAGGTTGTTCAATAAATTCTCCTTGTTTTCTTCGTGGTTTCTCTTAATAAGGTTTGGTATTGAGCTGGAGTAAATAACTCACGGATGAAATCACCCTCTGCTGTCGCCGGATTCAATAATCCATTCAATGTCTGATTTTCTGCTGCAAGCCTTACTCCTTCGCCGTGGGCGTTATCGTAGAGCGAGATCTCTGCATACCATTCATTAGAATAAGGCTGATTGGCCTTATAACCGTTTTCAATGTGCCAGGCATCATAAGCAGCCATTGCCGCCGCCGTGAGCGTGTCGAGCACCTCAGAGCGTTTTACTGGGCGTTTACGTTCCAAGATTGGGAAGCCCTGCAAATGTCCAGATAAGTAGCGGTTAGCTAAATCACCTTTCCAGACAAACGAAGGATTAACCCATACCTTTAATACGCCTTTCTGGTGTTCAGCTTTATCAACCTTGATGTACTTTTTACGCTCAAGACCGGATAAAACACGGTTGAGGTGATCCGGTGTGGTGTTCAGTATTGCGCACAGTTCCGCGCGTGTTAAAAATGCCAAGTTTCGCCTGTCAACTTCGTTACATAATGCAAATACTTTCGTGAAATCGGGCTTGCTTAATACGTCTGCAAACTCCTTGATCCCGTTATAGGCTGCTTTGACTGGAAGGTCGCCCAGCTTATTGGAGTATTCACGGTGTGCCTGTTTTGATCTGGCTGTGTCTGCTGTCGAGTAGCTCAAATGCAGATCCTGAACAATGCCACCATCCAGCAAATACTCTGTATAGTCGTAGCGAAGAATTTCACCAGTATCCATATCGACAACGTACAGAACATTATCAATAACGGTGAGTTGATGAGATTGTCTGGAAAATGCTGAAAGCGGGTGATCGTGTTGCGGGGTGTCTCTGTAAAAATAACCGTCTTCGTATGCCTGAATCAATGTTCCTCCTTAGTTATTGCTCCCCTTTCGGTGCTGGTCATAACGGGCGAGAGCGTCAGCGAACATTTCCATTCGGTCTGTGTACCCTCTCGATTGTGCTGCTTGCTTGGATGCGTAAATAACGTGGCGTTTCACTTCGCCGCTCACCAGATCATTAAAAACCTGGTCACTGCTGAAATACTTCAATACCGGCCTCCTTCGGATTTTGGATGCAAAAAGCCCCAGGCAGTTACCCCGCCCAGGGCTGAAAAGTTCAGAAGGTTTTCTCCCCTTCATACTTACCATAATACACTATTTCACTAACGTTTGTCAATACCCAAACGATGATTTCTTGGAATATTTCTGATCATTTTCAATGTGTTGCATTTTTGCTTTGCGATTAGTGCTCTTTATAAACGAAATAAACAATAGAAGTCAATCTATTTTTGTGGTAGAAATTGCCACCAGAGAAGACAGCCATGCCTTCCATTCACGAACACCATCTCGCCATTTCTTGAGAAAAAAAGTGAAAAATGGCGATTTTCACCCTATTTTTTCCTTTAAATACAGTCACCTATCAAATCCGCTATAATAGTAGAGAGATTCTCTCTGCACTGAAGTGCATCAGCACGAGACAATCAGTGATGATTGGATTGGGGTGTTTGCACGTATGGTAATGTCATAGCTACCTTGCACCAGATAAACAGACAGCCTAAGGATTTAGGGTGGTTGTTTGGTTGGTGGTTAATCAAGATCGGTGGATGACATTAAGCAGGAATGCCATTGGATCATTGTGGAGTGTTGTTAATGGCGGCGTAGTCGCTGGATGGCATTAAGCAAAGTTTGGGCGGTAGTAGCCCAAGAGATAGAAAACCAATTAACTAACCTTAAGTTAGTTGGGTTTAATGGGTTTCTGTTTGGGAGCGTAGCGAGCATAACAAGCATCTGCACAGGAGAAGCACCTTTGATGAAGGTAACTTGTCAAAAATGATCTCTCCTGTATGGCTATCTTTCATGCGCGGCGTGAGCCTGGCACCAAGGCCAGCGCATAATAGTATGGTTCCGGCGCTTCGCGTCGATTACCGATCAGACCTTCACCCAACGGTAGATCGTCGCCCTGCTCACTCCGAATCGCACATGCAACAATCCTAAGAACAGCCAGAGGCAAATCTTAGATTATCCCTATCAAATCACTACATTAATATCGTCAAAACCTTTCATAAATGACAGGTAAAGAATTGGTGTAGATGTAAGCCAAAGTGAACATCTTACTTTCATTGTAAGAATGACCCACTTAGCTAAACCGTTGTGTAGCGTGGGATACGCCGCTGTTTGTCATGAAAAACCACTTTGCACGCGTGCCGGATTTGTTGAACGAGTTTCTCATTTTATTGTTATAAAGTAACAATTCGCTTTTTTCCATGCTGAAACCCGCCATTTAGTTAGCATTCTAATTGTTTCTTAATGCAATCAATTCAGATGAGAATCATTATCATCTATCGTGCAATTTCGCCCCGCGTCGATACACTTTCGTAAAGTGTATTTTGTAACTATTTGATTTTATTCAATCAGTACACTTTTCCATCACTTCGCCGTGCAAACAGGGGTAACTCCCCGTCATCGAAAATAAATTTCTTGACATAACCACCGTTTCATGAATCATTGGCTAAATTGAATTTATTGTTAATTTTCAATCTGTTACAGATATTCGGTGCTGACGGACAGCAGAATTGGGGCGGCCTTGATCACGCCGTTAAGCAACTCAAGCAACCGCGCACACATTTTGATCATTTTGTGCTCTTCTTAAACATACGTATCGTACAACCTGTTGAAAATGATCAATTTCTGATCAATGATGTTTTCACCGAAACGAACATAAGGAGGGGTAAAGATGAAAGGTATTAGTCAGGCGCTAAAGAGTGCAGACGAAGTTAAGGCAGTAGCAGCAGAGCTACAGCGCAACGCCAGAAGCAACCTGTTTTATTGCTTGTGGGTGTTTATGTATGAAAGCGGTCTACGTATCTCTGATGTGCTCAAACTCCGGTACGAAGATGTAGAAGGGCAATCTCACCTTAAGGTGAAGCAGGAGAAAACCGGAAACGTAGTGAGGCCAAAGGTGACAGCCGCGATGCTGTCAGCCGTAGCGCAACGTAAGGCAGAGCAAGCCGATTTGCCAGTGAAGACGGATTTCATCTTTAGCAAGGGCGATCTACGTAGTAAAGGCAACGCAGTAACCCGTAACACGGTATTCACTGAATTTGGGAAGATGGGACGTAGAGCCGGATTCTCTAACGTGGGCTGCCATACGCCGCGAAAAAGTCGGGGGCGAATCCTATTCGAAAATGGAGTAGCTATTGAAACTATCGCCCATTTCCTGGGGCAGACAGATCCACGTTCAACCATGTATTACATCGGGTACGGTCAGGACGTGCAGGACGATTTAACAGAGGAGTTTTCTTTAGAATGGTGATCACCATGAAAAGTTTGAATGTGCTGACGTTGGCAGTTTTGCCATCCTTGGCGAACGCCAGACGACTATAAACAAATGTTACATAACGTCAGTTTGTCTTTGGGAATATTTCTGAAAATGAATGGGTACAATTGCAGAATGATATGGGGAGTGATTAACTGCAAGCCTAATTTATTATCGATACTCACAGTAAGCTGAACATGAACAGCAAAAATAGAATTCAAAAAAAACTGCTGAAATATCATCACATTGACCTTAAGAACCCTCGTCACCAGTCGGATCTGGCAGGTTCGGACCTGCGGTTTATGGATCTTAGGAGGTTTAACTTGCGTAATATTAATTTATCGGGTTGCGATCTTTCGTTCAGCGATCTTCGGGGAGCCGATTTCTCATATGCCTCTCTGAAAGGGGCAAATCTCAGCCACTGTAAAACGGAAGGGGCGATTTTCAGTCACGCGAACTGTACCGGAGTGGACTTTTCAGGGAGCGACATACAAAAAGCTACTTTTACTGGGGCACTGACAGAGCGTGTGGATATTAGCAGCGACACGCTTTCATCCCGACCGCTCATCTCCGTCTATATGCCTACCTGGAACCGTGAAACACTGACGATCAGGGCTATACAATCAGTATTGAAACAGGATTATACACACTGGGAACTCATTATTATCGATGATTTCTCATCGTCATTTGATAAACTTCAGACTTATATCGCCGATCTGAATGACCCGCGCATTACCTACATCCGCAATGAATTTAATTCCGGAGCCTGTGCCGTCCGGAATCAGGCGATACGAATGGCCAAGGGATATCTGATAACGGGTCTGGATGATGATGATGAATGGCTGCCGACACGCCTGTCCTCCTTTCTTGCCTGCCAACATAAACTTCAACAGCACAGCTTCTTATACGCTGATGATTACCTTTGCGACAGCACCGGATACAAGCACCTTAATGAATTACAGGTTTACCCTAAACCTCCCTATAAAAAGAACCTGTTTGATAAGCGGAATATTATCGGCAACCAGATGCTTACTTTAACCAGCCGGATGCAGCAGGTTCTGTTTGATGAACACCTGACCGCCGCTCAGGATTATGATGCATTCTACCGGTTGGCTGAAACCTATGGCGATCCTTTCAAACTGGACGTGATAACTCAGGTGCTATATGTCAATCACGGTGAGGTCCGCATCACCTGCTCAGGACGTAAGTTTTCAGGTTATCTGGATTTTTACCGGAAGCACAAAGCAAAATTAGACGTATCGAGTAAAAAATATCAGCTTTTCACCCTGTACTACATTCGCAACAAAAGGATGCGACCACAAACGCTAATGAATCTGATGACATTACGCAATCTGAAACGCTATTTGATGATGTATTCCAGCTTCCGGAACAGGAAGTTCTAACACGTGCATATGATGAGAGGATAATTACAGTTAGGTATTGTTCCAGATGGGATAGTCTTCGCGTTTACTATCAAGCATCATTTCGACAAATGAGCGTTGTCTTTGAGCGAGAGAATCGATGAGGCTTTCCAATTTGTCGTATTAATACCAAGTAAGGAACAGTACCAACGAAGACAGGAATGGTAGGGAAACGTGTACATACATGATGAGAGTCGAGATGTAGCTAATGGCTGTCACACAAGCTGGTAATAACCATTAACCGAGACACATTAACTAATTGATTGCAAAAGATTTAATATTTATCTTGTGCGCCTTCACAGGCGTCGAATCAGGTCAAAAACAGGGCGGCGCCCTGCTTTGATGGCCGCGTAGTATATCTGCTTACACCCTTACAAGAAAGGCTTAACATCGCCCACGCCTTCACGAATCACTTCTGGCGCGTCTTCGGTGAGATCCACCACGGTGGTCGGCTGCTGGCCAAGATAGCCGCCATGAATAATCAGCTCCACCACCTTCTCCAGACGATCTTTGATCTCTTCCGGGTCGGACTCGGTAAACTCACTGCCCGGCAGCATCAGCGATGTGGAGAGCATCGGCTCGCCGAGGGTTTCCAGTAGCGCCTGGGCAATCGGGTTCGACGGCACGCGCATGCCGATGGTTTTACGTTTTTCCTGCAACAGACGACGCGGCACCTCTTTTGTCCCCTTCAGAATGAAGGTGTAGTTACCCGGCGTGTTGTTTTTAATCAGACGAAAGGCCACGTTATCAACATAAGCATAGGTCGACAGCTCAGAGAGATCGCGACACATCAGGGTGAAGTTGTGGCCATCCGGCAGCTGGCGGATGCGACAGATGCGCTCCATCGCCCCTTTATCCTCAATTTTACAGCCCAGCGCGTAGCCAGAATCGGTTGGGTAGACAATAACGCCGCCTTTGCGGACGATCTCCACGGCCTGATTAATCAGACGTGGCTGGGGGTTATCCGGATGGATATAAAAAAACTGACTCATACTTCCCTCTCTTCAATTTGCTGTGGCTGTTCCCAGAGCTGCCAGACAGGCTCAACGCCCGCGGGTAACCAGAGCTTGCGCCCCAATTCAATCCACGCGCAGGGCTGATGGAAATCTGAACCCTGTGACCCAAGCAGACCAAACTGACGGGCGTAGGTCGCGAGCTGCGAACGCTCATTGGGTGCCTGCTGACACTGGGCAACTTCCATCGCCTCACCGCCGCATTCGGCAAAGTGTGCCAGCAGTCTTTTCAGCCATTTAGCAGAAAGATTATACCGCCCCGGATGGGCCAGCACGGCCTTACCGCCAGAATGATGAATCACATCAATAGCTTGTTTTATTGTACACCACTGTGGGGGAACGTATCCGGTTTTCCCGCGCGCCAGATACTTTTTAAAGACATTCGCCATGGTCGTCGCCTTACCGGCGTCCACAAGAAAACGGGCGAAATGGCCGCGCGTCACCGCCCCACCGTTCGCCAGCGTTCGCGCGCCTTCCAGCGCGCCGGGAATATGCGCTTTTTCCAGACGTTCGCCAATCATCTCCGCGCGTTGATTGCGGCGTGTTTTTTGTTCTTGCAAAAAAGCACGCATGGCCGGATGTTCTGTATCGATATTCAGGCCAACGATATGAATTTCGTGGTTTTCCCAGACCGTCGAGATCTCAACCCCGGCCACCAGATCCAGCGCCAGTCCGCTGCGGGCAATCTCGGCGCGCGCGGCAGGAATGCCGTCAGTGGTATCGTGATCGGTTATTGCCAGCGTGCCGACACGCATTTCAACGGCGCGATGGACCAGAGCTTCGGGTGTCAGCAGGCCATCTGAAGCCTGCGTATGGCTGTGTAAATCATAAATTACGGCGTAGGTGGTATCGCTCAAAGCACTTCCCATAACAGGTTGGAGACATCCGAAGCCCCTATGATACCGACTAACCGTGAAATACTGAAATCAGGGGTTGACAACACGCCATCGAACTAGTTAACTAGTACGCAAGTTCACACGAGAAAGGTATCTGAAAATGACAGCACATTTCGCTCTGCACGGTTGGTGGCGTACTTCCTGATCTTCGGGCAGTGTCACGCGTCTGCGAAATGCAAACAGATACCCGGCCCGCTACCCAGCGGGCTTTTTTTTGAACAGAATATGAGAACAACAACATGCAAACAGCCAAACCTCATCTCGAACTGCTGACCTGCGAGGCGGCCTATCGCCATAACCCTACCGCGCTGTTTCATCAGGTGTGCGGCGCACGTCCCGCGACGCTGCTGCTGGAGTCAGCTGATATCGACAGTAAGGACGACCTCAAAAGCCTGCTGCTGGTTGACAGCGCGCTGCGCATTACCGCGTTAGGTGACACCGTCACTATCAGGGCGTTGTCTGACAATGGCGCGTCGCTCCTGCCGCTGCTGGATGCGGCGCTGCCTTCAGGCATTGAAAATGAACGCCACCCGGACCTGCGTATTCTGCATTTCCCGCCGGTGAGCCAGCTGCTGGATGAGGATGCCCGCCTCTGCTCGCTCTCCGTTTTTGACGCCTTTCGCCTGCTGCAAAATCTGGTGGCCGTGCCGGAAGTTGAGCGCGAAGCAATGTTTTTTGGCGGGCTGTTTGCTTACGACCTGGTTGCTGGCTTTGAAGATTTACCGGAAACCGAGCAGGGAAACCGCTGCCCGGACTACTGTTTCTACCTGGCCGAAACCCTGCTGGTGATCGACCATCAGAAAAAATATACCCGCATCCAGGCCAGCCTTTTCACTCCGTCTGAGTCTGAGAAAAATCGCCTCGCGCAGCGCATCGCCCAACTGCAACAGCAGATGTCAGAAGCACCGCCCGCGCTCCCGGTGCAGCGTGTTGAAAAGATGACCTGCGAGGTGAGTCAGACCGACGATCAGTACGGCGCGGTGGTACGTCAGATGCAAAAAGCGATTCGTGCCGGGGAGATTTTCCAGGTAGTGCCGTCCCGTCGCTTCTCACTGCCCTGCCCGTCGCCGCTGGCGGCTTACGATGTGCTGAAAAAGAGCAACCCAAGCCCGTACATGTTCTTTATGCAGGACAATGATTTCACCCTGTTTGGCGCGTCGCCGGAAAGCTCCCTCAAGTACGACGCCACCAGCCGCCAGATTGAGATCTACCCGATAGCGGGAACCCGTCCACGCGGCCGTCGTGCCGATGGCTCCCTGGACCGCGATCTCGACAGCCGCATCGAACTGGAAATGCGTACCGACCATAAAGAGCTCTCCGAACACCTGATGCTGGTTGACCTGGCGCGTAACGATCTGGCACGTATTTGCACCCCAGGCAGCCGCTACGTGGCGGACCTGACCAAAGTCGACCGCTACTCCTTCGTCATGCACCTGGTATCCCGCGTGGTGGGTGAACTGCGCCACGACCTCGACGTTCTGCATGCCTACCGCGCCTGCATGAACATGGGCACCCTGAGCGGCGCGCCGAAAGTCCGCGCCATGCAGCTGATCGCCGAAGCGGAAGGACGCCGTCGCGGCAGCTACGGTGGTGCCGTGGGCTATTTCACCGCTCACGGTGACCTTGATACCTGCATCGTGATCCGCTCCGCCTACGTTGAGGACGGCATTGCCACCGTCCAGGCCGGGGCCGGAATTGTGCTGGATTCTGTTCCGCAGTCGGAAGCCGACGAAACCCGCAGTAAAGCGCGCGCGGTACTGCGCGCCATTGCTACCGCACACCATGCACAGGAGATTTTCTGATGGCTGACATTCTGCTGCTCGATAATATCGACTCCTTTACCTACAACCTGGCAGATCAGCTGCGTGCGAATGGTCACAATGTCGTTATCTATCGCAACCACGTTCCGGCCCAGACGCTAATTGACCGTCTGGCGACCATGCAAAACCCGGTGCTGATGCTCTCCCCGGGCCCAGGCGCACCGAGCGAAGCAGGCTGTATGCCTGAGCTGTTGACCCGTATGCGCGGCAAGCTGCCGATTATCGGCATCTGCCTCGGCCACCAGGCGATTGTCGAAGCCTACGGCGGTTACGTGGGTCAGGCGGGGGAGATCCTCCATGGTAAAGCGTCAAGTATTGAACATGACGGTCAGGCGATGTTTGCCGGTCTGCCGAACCCGCTTCCGGTAGCGCGTTACCACTCGCTGGTCGGCAGCAACATTCCGGCCGGGCTGACCATTAACGCCTCGTTTGAAGGGATGGTGATGGCGGTGCGTCACGATGCGGATCGCGTCTGCGGGATGCAGTTCCACCCGGAATCTATCCTGACGTCCAACGGCGCGCGTCTGCTGGAGCAAACGCTCGACTGGGCGCTACAAAAGCTGGAGCAGACCAACACCCTGCAACCGATTCTGGAAAAACTGTATCAGGCTCAGACCCTGAGCCAGCAGGAGAGCCATCAGCTGTTCTCCGCCGTCGTGCGCGGCGAGCTGAAGCCTGAGCAGCTGGCCGCTGCGCTGGTGAGCATGAAGGTACGTGGCGAAAGCCCGCAGGAGATCGCCGGCGCGGCAACCGCGCTGCTGGAAAATGCCGCCCCGTTCCCGCGCCCGGACTATCCGTTTGCCGATATTGTCGGGACCGGTGGCGACGGCAGTAACAGTATCAATATTTCCACCGCCAGCGCCTTTGTGGCCGCGGCATGCGGTCTGAAGGTGGCGAAACACGGCAACCGCAGCGTGTCCAGCCGTTCAGGATCGTCCGACCTGCTGGCGGCTTTCGGTATCAACCTGGACATGAACGCCGAGCGTTCCCGTGAAGCGCTGGATGACCTGGGCGTCTGTTTCCTGTTCGCGCCGAAGTATCACACCGGTTTCCGCCACGCGATGCCGGTTCGCCAGCAGCTCAAAACCCGTACGCTGTTTAACGTGCTCGGTCCACTCATTAACCCGGCGCACCCGCCGCTGGCGCTGATTGGCGTTTACAGCCCGGAACTGGTCCTGCCGATTGCGGAGACGCTGCGCGTCCTCGGTTACCAACGCGCCGCCGTGGTACACAGCGGCGGGATGGATGAAGTTTCCCTGCATGCGCCCACGCTGGTGGCGGAACTGAATAACGGCGAAGTGCTGAACTATCAGCTTGAGGCCGCTGACTTCGGGTTGACCCCGTACCATCAGGACGCCCTGGCGGGCGGCACGCCGGAAGAAAACCGTGACATTCTCACGCGCTTATTACAAGGTAAAGGTGAGGCCGCCCATGAGGCCGCCGTGGCGGCCAACGTAGCCATGCTGATGCGTTTACATGGCGAGGAAGATCTGAAAGCCAACGCCCAAAAAGTTCTGGACGTACTGCGCTCCGGTGCAGCTTACGATCGCGTTACCGCACTTGCGGCAAGAGGGTAAATAATGCAGACCGTTTTAGCGAAAATCGTCGCCGATAAGGCCATCTGGGTGGAAGCCCGTAAGCAACAGCAGCCGCTCGCCAGTTTTCAGAATGACGTCGTTCCGAGCAGCCGTCGTTTTTATGATGCGCTCCAGGGCGCGCGTACCGCGTTTATTCTGGAGTGTAAAAAAGCGTCTCCGTCCAAAGGCGTGATCCGCGACGATTTCGACCCGGCGCGTATTGCCGGTATCTACAAGCATCATGCGTCTGCCATTTCTGTGCTGACGGATGAGAAATATTTCCAGGGCAGCTTCGATTTTCTGCCCGTTGTCAGCGGCATCGCGCCGCAGCCGATTCTGTGCAAAGACTTTATTATCGACCCGTATCAGATCTGGCTGGCGCGCTTTTACCAGGCAGATGCCTGCCTGCTGATGCTCTCCGTTCTGGATGACGAGCAGTATCGCCAGCTCTCCGCCGTCGCGCACAGCCTGAATATGGGCGTGCTGACCGAAGTGAGCAACGAAGAGGAGCTGGAGCGCGCCATCGCGCTGGAAGCCAAAGTGGTCGGCATTAACAACCGCGACCTGCGCGACCTGTCGATTGACCTCAACCGTACGCGCCAGCTTGCGCCGCGTCTGGGCGCGGGCGTCACGGTGATCAGCGAATCCGGGATTAACAGCTACGCTCAGGTGCGCGAACTCAGCCACTTTGCCAACGGTTTCCTGATAGGTTCCGCAATGATGGAACACGAAGACCTTAACGCGGCCGTGCGCCGCGTACTGTTGGGTGAGAACAAAGTCTGCGGCCTGACCCGTGAACAGGATGCGCAGGCCGCATATGAAGCGGGCGCAATCTATGGTGGTCTGATCTTTGTTGAGTCCTCTCCTCGCGCAGCAAATGAAGAACAGGCGCGCAAGGTGATGGCGGCTGCGCCACTGAGCTACGTGGGCGTGTTCCGCAATGCGGATATTAACGAAGTTGCGGCAAAAGCGGACGCGTTATCCCTGAGCGCGATCCAGCTGCACGGCGATGAAGATCAGGCGTACATCGATGCTCTGCGACATGTTCTGGCGCCTCAGGTTCAGATCTGGAAAGCGCAAAGCGTTGGCGCCACCCTGCCCGCGCGTAACCTGAAGCATGTTGATAAATACGTGCTCGACAACGGCCAGGGCGGCACGGGGCAGCGTTTTGACTGGTCACTGCTGCGTGGCGAAGTGCTGGACAATGTCCTGCTGGCGGGGGGATTAAGCCCCGATAACTGTGTGGAAGCGGCCAAAACCGGCTGCGCAGGCCTCGATTTCAATTCAGGCGTAGAGTCCCAACCGGGCATTAAAGACGCCAGCAAGCTGGCATCGGTATTTAAAACTCTGCGTGCATATTAAGGAAGAGAAGATGACGACATTACTTAACCCGTATTTTGGTGAGTTCGGTGGGATGTATGTCCCACAAATCCTGATGCCCGCGCTGCGCCAGCTGGAAGAAGCGTTCGTGAGCGCACAGAAAGATCCGGCGTTTCAGGCGGAGTTTACCGACCTGCTGAAAAACTACGCCGGTCGTCCGACGGCGCTGACAAAGTGCCGCAACCTGACCGAAGGCACTAAAACTACGCTGTATCTTAAGCGTGAAGATCTGCTGCACGGTGGCGCGCATAAAACTAACCAGGTGCTTGGCCAGGCGCTGCTCGCGAAGCGGATGGGTAAAACCGAAATCATCGCCGAAACCGGCGCGGGACAGCACGGTGTGGCCTCAGCGCTCGCCAGCGCCCTGCTCGGTCTGAAATGCCGCATTTACATGGGGGCGAAGGACGTTGAGCGCCAGTCGCCAAACGTGTTCCGTATGCGTCTTATGGGGGCGGAAGTGATCCCGGTGCACAGCGGTTCTGCCACGCTGAAAGATGCCTGTAATGAAGCGCTTCGCGACTGGTCTGGCAGCTACGAAACCGCCCACTACATGCTCGGTACCGCCGCGGGCCCGCACCCGTTCCCGACCATCGTGCGTGAATTCCAGCGCATGATCGGCGAAGAGACTAAAGCGCAGATCCTCGAAAAAGAGGGTCGCCTGCCGGATGCGGTGATCGCCTGCGTTGGCGGCGGATCTAACGCCATCGGCATGTTTGCCGATTTTATCGACGAAACCAGCGTTGGGCTGATTGGCGTTGAGCCTGCCGGCCACGGTATTGAAACGGGCGAGCATGGTGCGCCGCTGAAGCATGGCCGCGTGGGGATCTACTTCGGCATGAAGGCCCCGATGATGCAGACCGATGAAGGGCAGATTGAGGAGTCTTACTCGATCTCTGCCGGGCTGGATTTCCCGTCCGTAGGGCCGCAGCACGCGTTCCTGAACAGCACCGGCCGCGCGGATTATGTCTCCATCACCGATGACGAAGCGCTGGAGGCCTTCAAAACGCTGTGCCGCAATGAAGGGATCATCCCGGCGCTGGAGTCTTCCCACGCGCTGGCGCACGCGCTGAAAATGATGAAGGAAAACCCGGAAAAAGAGCAGCTGCTGGTGGTAAACCTTTCCGGTCGCGGTGACAAAGATATCTTCACCGTTCACGATATTCTGAAAGCACGAGGGGAAATCTGATGGAACGCTACGACAACGCATTTGCACAACTGAAAGCTCGCCAGGAAGGCGCCTTCGTTCCCTTCGTGACGCTGGGCGACCCCGGCCCGGAGCAGTCGCTGAAGATTATCGACACCCTGATTGATGCCGGTGCCGACGCGCTGGAGCTCGGTATTCCGTTCTCCGATCCGCTGGCGGATGGCCCGACCATTCAGAACGCAACGCTACGCGCGTTTGCCGCGGGCGTGACGCCGAGCCAGTGCTTTGAAATGCTGGCGGCGATCCGTCAGAAGCACCCGACCATTCCGATCGGCCTGCTGATGTACGCCAATCTGGTGTTCAGCCGCGGTATTGATGCGTTTTACGCAGAGTGCGCCCGCGTGGGCGTTGACTCCGTGCTGGTGGCTGACGTGCCCGTTGAAGAGTCTGCGCCATTCCGTCAGGCGGCAATGCGCCACAACGTCGCGCCGATTTTCATCTGTCCACCGAATGCCGATGACGATCTGTTGCGCCAGATTGCCTCTTACGGACGAGGTTACACCTACCTGCTCTCCCGTGCGGGCGTCACCGGTGCGGAAAACAAAGCCGCGCTGCCGCTGCATCATCTGGTGGAGAAGCTGGCAGAATACCATGCTGCACCGCCGCTTCAGGGCTTTGGCATTTCCTCACCGGATCAGGTTACTGCGGCAATTGACGCGAAAGCCGCCGGAGCCATTTCCGGTTCGGCTATCGTGAAAATCATCGAGAAGAACGTGGATAAGCCAGAGCAGATGCTGGCTGAGTTACACGCATTCGTCACATCCATGAAAGCGGCCACGCGCAAGGCGTAACCGTTAACACCGTCTGGCCCCGGCGTCAGGCGGTTTTCCCTTCTCTCTTCCTGAAAGAAGCAGGTCAAAATTGATCCTGTCGATATTTTCGGTGTGAATGACTTTCCAAACTTTCGCGTAAGCGTATGATCTGGGCTCTTTTTAGCGTTACCCTTCTGAGTTCAGAGGTTATTCATGTCATGG
This sequence comes from Enterobacter cloacae complex sp. ECL72, assembly GCF_019056635.1. NCBI lineage: Bacteria > Pseudomonadati > Pseudomonadota > Gammaproteobacteria > Enterobacterales > Enterobacteriaceae > Enterobacter > Enterobacter cloacae complex sp. ECL72. The sequence goes on from NZ_CP077659.1 coordinate 2,107,092, forward strand.
CATTCCTTCAAACAGACTTACCTGGTTAAGTTCTGGTCACCTGTTCCGGCCGTTATCGCGGCAGGCATTCTCTCTACTTATTATTTCGGTATTACCGGCACCTTCTGGGCTGTTACGGGCGAGTTTACCCGCTGGGGTGGGCAGCTATTACAGCTGGCAGGTGTCCATGCCGAAGAGTGGGGCTACTTCAAACTGATCCATCTTGATGGCACACCGCTGACCCGCATCGACGGGATGATGATCATTGGCATGTTCGGCGGCTGTTTTGCGGCCGCGCTGTGGGCCAACAACGTTAAGTTGCGCATGCCGAAAAGCCGCATCCGCATTATGCAGGCCGTGGTCGGCGGCATCATTGCCGGGTTTGGCGCCCGCCTGGCGATGGGCTGTAATCTGGCCGCGTTCTTTACCGGTATTCCGCAGTTCTCGCTGCATGCCTGGTTCTTTGCCGTCGCCACCGCCATCGGCTCCTACTTCGGTGCTAAATTCACCCTGCTGCCGCTGTTCCGCATTCCGGTGAAAATGACGAAAGTTAGCGCTGCCTCTCCGTTAACGCAAAAACCCGATCAGGCGCGTCGTCGCTTCCGCCTCGGTATGCTGGTCTTTTTTGCCATGGTTGCCTGGGCGATTTGCACGGCGATGAATCAGCCAAAACTTGGCCTGGCCATGCTGTTCGGCGTCGGTTTTGGTCTGCTGATTGAACGCGCGCAGATCTGCTTTACCTCCGCGTTTCGCGATATGTGGATCACCGGACGCACCATGATGGCGAAGGCGATCATTGCCGGTATGGCCGTGAGCGCGATCGGCATCTTCAGCTACGTTCAGCTCGGCGTGGAACCGAAAATCATGTGGGCGGGCCCAAATGCCGTCATTGGCGGGCTGCTGTTTGGTTTTGGCATCGTGCTGGCGGGCGGGTGTGAAACCGGCTGGATGTATCGCGCTGTGGAAGGCCAGGTGCATTACTGGTGGGTGGGTCTGGGTAACGTGATTGGCGCTACCATTCTGGCCTACTACTGGGATGACGTCTCTCCGGTACTGGCAACAAACTGGGACAAGGTCAACCTGCTGAAAACCTTTGGTCCACTCGGAGGACTCCTGGTGAACTACGCCCTGCTGCTTATCGCCTTCTTACTGGTTGTTGCACAAGAGAAGCGCTTCTTCCGACGCGCCACCGCCAAAACTGAAACTCAGGAGAATGCCGCATGAAAGAGATCGTGCCTGATTATCGTCTCGATATGGTGGGTGAACCTTGCCCTTACCCGGCCGTCGCCACGCTTGAAGCGCTACCGCAGCTAAAGAAAGGTGAAATTCTGGAAGTGGTGAGCGATTGCCCCCAGTCGATCAATAACATTCCTCTTGATGCCAAAAATCACGGCTATACCGTGCTGGATATCCAGCAGGACGGACCAACCATTCGTTATTTAATTCAGAAGTGACTTCACGATCTAAAAAGGCCTCTCAGAGGCCTTTTCTAGTTTACTGGCTTTGGCCACCGTCGTCGTCTGAGCTTCGGCAGGCATGAATGAATGGTGAGACGTGTTCCGCAAACGGAACAGATAGCACCGTGAGGTAGGCTATGTGCTGGGCTGAACGTCGTGAACTGAAACTGTTTACCTGCACAAACCGGACACTCAAATTTGATGTTGGGGATATCCCCTCCAGCCAGGTGTATGGAACAACCACCATACAGCAATCACCGGCTGACAGGGGATATATCTTCTGTCAGAAACGATAGCCTGCTGAGAACATAAATACCCACGGATCCAGTCGGGTATTGATACTTTGCTGCTGCCCGCCAGCTTTAAAGCGCACGTCCGTATCAATGTCCATATACCAGACCGAGGCGTTGATCAGCCAGTCACGGTTAATCAGATAATCCAGACCAACCTGCCCCGCCATACCCCACGAGTCTTTCAGGCTGAGATCGGAGAGCCCGGCCTTTTTACCGGTATCGTTAAATTTCTCATCAAAGAAGGTGGTGTAGTTAACCCCTGCACCAATATAAGGGCGCACCTTGCTGCTGGAATCGCCGAAGTACCACTGCGCCATCAGCGTTGGTGGCAAATGGTGAACCGTGGCAATGTCCCCGGTCGGTCCTAAACCGACGCGGTGACGGAATGGCGTGGCGGCTAAAAGCTCGACGCCAACGTTATCCGTTGCCATATACGTAAACGTCAGGCCTAACTGGGTGTTATTGCTGACGTTAAACCCGCCCATACCCAGTACATTATCGGACCCTTCCGTTGGACGTACCGTTGCCGAACCGGCACGAATAAAGAATTCGCCTGCTTCATGCGCGTACGCGCCGCCAGAGAGACTGCTTAAGATAAGGGCTGCCACCGCTAATTTTTTCATATCCGCTCCATCGTTGTGGTTTTAATTGCGGAGGAGAATATACTCACAAATGAGTAATAAGTGATCTAACACAGATCACATTAAAACCAGTAAGTTAACATTCATTGATCTAGGTTAATTTTTGGTGACACCTCATAAAGCAATAAGTTGTTACCGCGTCAATTTTTGGCATCTCATGGTTACAAAATTTTCTGTTTTCCCTCTCTTGCGCTTCCTGTAGCGGCTGGATAATTTATCGCTCTCACAATGTGATTTGATGCGTTCTACTTTTGCAGGTGTGCCATGAGTGATCATAACCCGTGCATGACGTGCGGAGCCTGTTGTGCGTATTTTCGAGTCTCTTTCTACTGGGCTGAAGCCAGCGATGGCGGCGGCACCGTTCCGGTTGATCTCACTGAACCCTTAACCCCTTTTCTGCGCTGTATGCGCGGCACCAACCAAAAACAGAGCCGCTGTGTGGCACTGCAAGGTGAGCCTGGGGTATCCACCCGCTGTTCCATTTACGCGGATCGCCCCAGCCCGTGTCGCACTTTCGCGATGTCGGGAGAGGATGGGCAGGTCAATGAGGCATGCAATCGCGCCCGCGCCCGCTATGGATTACCGCCGCTTTACAAAGATATGCTTTTCCATACAAGCCTTGATGCTGCCACCAGCGTGTTATCCGGTGTACAATTGCCGGCTAATTAACACCTGCAATACTCAAGGAGAGTGCATGTCTATCACGGCGAAGTCTGTCTACCGTGACACGGGAAATTTTTTCCGCAATCAGTTCATTACCTTTTTACTGATCGCGTTGTTGTGCGCCTTTATTACGGTGGTGCTGGGTCATGCGTTCTCACCCAGTGATGAACAGATTGCCACGCTGAGCCAGGGGGAAAATCTTGCAGGCAGCGCAGGGTTGTTTGACCTTGTGCAGAATATGACGCCAGAGCAACAGCAAATCTTGCTGCGCGCATCTGCGGCATCTACCTTCTCGGGCCTGATTGGCAACGCCATTCTGGCGGGTGGCGTGTTGCTGATGATCCAGCTGGTGTCTGCCGGCCAACGCGTCAGCGCGTTACGTGCAATCGGGGCCAGCGCTCCGGTGCTGCCAAAACTGTTTATCCTCATCTTCCTGACCACGCTGCTGGTCCAGATGGGGATAATGTTGGTTGTCGTTCCGGGCGTGCTGCTGGCTATCGTGCTTTCATTCGCGCCAGTAATGGTTGTGCAGGACAAAATGGGCATTTTCACCGCCATGCGCAGCAGCATCAGGCTCGCATGGGCCAATATGCGACTGGTCGCCCCGGCCGTTATCAGCTGGCTGCTGGCCAAAACTCTGCTGTTGCTGTTTGCGCCGAATTTTGCGGTGTTAACGCCAAACGTCGGAGCGGTTGTCGCCAATACGCTGAGCAATCTGATTTCAGCCGTGCTGCTGGTCTATTTGTTCCGCCTGTACATGTTAATTCGTCAGTAACTGGGATCGCAGAATGAAGCAGTTTCTTGATTTTTTACCGCTGATCGTATTTTTCGCTTTTTATAAGCTGTACGACATTTATGCCGGTACGCTGGCGCTGATTGTGGCAACGGCTGTGGTGCTGATTTACAGCTGGGTTCGCTATCGCAAAGTTGAAAAGATGGCGCTCATCACCTTCCTGATGGTGGCGGTGTTTGGAGGTCTGACGTTGTTCTTCCACAATGATGAATTTATCAAATGGAAGGTCACGGTGATTTACGGCCTGTTTGCGGGCGCACTCCTCATCAGCCAGTGGGTGATGAAGAAGCCGCTGATCCAGCGCATGCTGGGGAAAGAACTGACCCTGCCGCAGGCTGTGTGGGGGCGTCTGAATATCGCCTGGGCACTATTTTTTATTCTGTGTGGTCTGGCGAATATCTATATCGCATTCTGGCTGCCGCAGAATATCTGGGTCAACTTCAAGGTGTTTGGCCTGACGGCGCTGACTCTTATCTTCACCCTGCTCAGCGGCGTTTATATTTATCGCCACATGCCGCAGGATGACAAGCACTGATCCTTCTGGCCAGATCGCCACGCGGTCTGGCCTCTTTTCCCGCCTTCTCTTTTCTCTACATCCTTCCTGCGAAAATGTCTGAATCATGAAGATTTTATGGAGATTGCTGTCACTTTATTGTAATGAGAATGACTATCATTAATATTCGTCATCGCATTTTTAACAAATGGAAATGAGTTGATGAATAACATAATAAGATTTGCCCCGGCTACACTTACGCTCGCCATTCTTTCAACGCTTTATCAGAGCGCACACGCAGCGGAAGATCCTCTAGCCGATGGTGAAACAATGGTTGTTCAGGCCACCGCTGAAGAGGCGCTGAAGCAACAGCCGGGGGTTTCCATCATCACGGCAAAGGACATAGAAAAGGATCCACCGGTGAACGATCTTTCTGAAATTATTCGCAAAATGCCCGGGGTTAACCTCACCGGAAACAGCGCGACAGGCAGCCGCGGTAACAACCGCCAGATCGACATCCGCGGTATGGGGCCGGAGAACACGCTGATTCTGATTGACGGTGTGCCGGTGACGTCACGTAACTCGGTGCGCTACAGCTGGCGCGGGGAGCGCGACACCCGCGGGGATACCAACTGGGTTCCGCCAGAGATGGTTGAGCGCATTGAAGTGCTCCGGGGACCTGCTGCCGCCCGCTATGGTTCGGGGGCGGCCGGCGGCGTCGTCAACATCATTACCAAACGCCCGACCAACGACTGGCACGGCTCGCTCTCCCTGTACACTAACCAGCCTGAAAATGATAAAGAGGGAGCGACGAAACGCGCTAATTTTGATCTGAGCGGCCCCCTTGCGGGCGATGCGTTAACGATGCGCCTGTACGGGAATATCAACAAAACTGACGCAGATGCTCAGGACATCAACACCGCGCAAAACGGCTCTTACGCCGCCGGGCGTGAAGGCGTGCGCAACAAGGACATTAATGCCCTGCTCTCCTGGAAACTCACGCCACAGCAGATTATCGATTTCGACTACAGCTACAGCCGCCAGGGCAATATCTACGCGGGTGATACTCAATACAGCAACAGCAACGTCAGCCCTGACGGTCTGGTGTCGTCCCTGTATGGACACGAAACGAACCGAATGTACCGCCAGTCTTATGGCATTACGCACAACGGCATCTGGGAGTGGGGTCAGTCTAAGTTCGGTGTTTATTATGAAAAGACCAACAACACCCGCCTGGAAGAAGGCTCTACGGGCAAAGTTGAGGGGATGATCAATAGCGATAAATACGATACCAGCCGGCTGGAGTCATACCGTTCAACGGGTGAACTTAACATGCCTTTCTTCTGGCTGGTCGAACAGACGCTAACCGTGGGTGCAGAATGGAACCGTGATGAACTGAACGATCCGGCCTCAATGCAGGCGACAAATGTGTCGGGAGAAGTGATTAACGGCGTTCCCGGTACGGCTTCTGAGCGCAACAGCAAAAACAGCGCTGACCTCACTGGCATCTATCTTGAGGACAATATTGAAGCGCGCCAGGGCACCAACCTGATCCCAGGGCTCCGCTTTGATTATCACAATCAGTTTGGCAGCAACTGGAGTCCTAGCCTGAACCTCTCTCAGGATTTGGGTGACATGTTCAAGGTTAAAGCGGGTATCGCTCGGGTATTTAAAGCGCCAAACCTGTATCAATCCAGCGAAGGCTATCTGCTTTCCACCCGCGGTAATGGCTGCCCGAACAACGTTTCCGAAGGAAGCTGTTACCTGTTAGGTAACCCGGATCTGGATCCTGAAATCAGCGTGAACAAAGAGATTGGCCTGGCCTTTGCGCTGGAAGGCTACGAGGCTGGCATAACCTGGTTCCGCAACGATTACAAAAACAAGATTGTTTCAGGAACGGATGTACTGGGCCAGACAAGCAGCGGCGCAAATATCCTTCAGTGGCAGAACGGAGGAAAGGCTGTTGTTGAGGGGCTGGAAGGCAACCTCACCGTCCCGGTTATCCGCGACACGCTAACCTGGCGTACCAATGCGACGTATATGATTCAGTCTGAAAGTAAGGACACCGGCAACCCTCTGTCGATTATCCCAAAATATACCGTCAACACGATGCTCGACTGGCAGGTTAACAGCAAACTTTCAGCGAACCTTAGCTGGACGACGTATGGCCGCCAGAAGCCAAGAGAAAATGCTGAAATCCGCAAAGAGCAGAATGCGATGTCAGATAAAGAGATTGGCGCCTATTCCATCGTTGGGATCGGTAGTAACTATCAACTGACAAAAGATCTCCGCCTGAATGCCGGGATCAGCAACCTCTTTGATAAGCAAATTTACCGAGAAAATGACGGTGCATCGACCTATAACGAACCAGGCCGTGCGTATTACGCCGGCGTGACCCTGTCCTTCTGACCCGCTGGCGCCTGCTCTGCGGGCGCTAACCCTATTCTCTCCAGCCAGAAATCATAGTAGCATCCCGCCTGAAGTCTTCAGTTACGAGTTTAAAAACAATGACAACAAATGACGCCCCACAGGGCGAACTGGTTTTACGCACACTGGCAATGCCTGCGGATACGAATGCCAATGGCGATATTTTTGGCGGCTGGTTGATGTCGCAGATGGATATGGGCGGTGCAATCCTGGCAAAAGAGATTGCACACGGGCGCGTGGTGACAGTCCGGGTCGATGGCATGACCTTTCTGCGCCCTGTCGCGGTGGGGGACGTGGTGTGCTGTTACGCACGCTGCGTAAAACGCGGCAATACGTCTGTCTCCATCAACATTGAAGTATGGGTGAAAAAAGTCTCTTCTGAGCCGATTGGTCAGCGCTATAAGGCGACGGAGGCATTATTTATCTATGTGGCGGTGGATAGCGACGGTAAGCCCCGCCAGCTCCCACGGAGCTGATCCTCAGGTAAAAAAAGCCTCCTTGCGGAGGCTTCTTTTATTCCATCTGTGCCCCGCCGTTCAGGCGGAAGACAATGTTCACAATCAACCCATTGCCGGGTTTACCGGCTTCATAGCGCCACCTGCGCATGGCCGATTTAACTTCGCGTTCAAACATATTCGCCGGCTGTGCGGACAGGATTTCCACGTTATCGACACGTCCATCGGCCGTAACGTCGAATTTCACCCGTACACGCCCTTCAATACGTAACGCCTGGGCACGTGCCGGGTACTGCGGCTGGTTACGGCTCAGCGCCCGCGGGCCCGCGGGCGCCGTTACCGTCGGTTTTGTCGCGGTCGTGGTGTTATTCATCAGCGGACGTGACGGGGCGGCATTTTCAACCGGCTGCGTGGCGCGTGGCTCAACCGGACGCACTTCGCGTTTCGGACGCTCTTCCACCTTTTTGACCGGCTTGGGTTTTGGCTTCGGCTTAGGTTTCGGCTCCGGCTTATGGATCACTACCGGCGCTTCTTTCGGCGGTTCAGGAACCGGCTCGGGCTCTGGCTCGGGTTCAACAACGGGCTGTGGCGGCGGCGGCGCAACCTGCGGCGGCTCAAGATCCGCAGGCGATACCATGGTCACAGAAATTGGCTGCGCTGGCGCCGGCATTTCAATAACCTGATGAACCGAGGTATAGAGCAGACCCGCCACGACAGCACCGTGAATAACGACGGAAAGCAGCGTCGGCCATGGAAAGCGGCGAGGTAAATCAAGGGTCATCGAAGTCATAATCATCAACGTTAAAAAACCGAACCTCGATTTTAAATGCAAATAGCAATCATATTCAATAAGACACTTTGTCCTTGCGCAATTTAAGCGTACATGAGGGCAAAAAAGGGGCATCCAGATCAGGGTTTTAACATTGTTATTATCTTTACATTGCAGTCATTTGCGCTTTCACATAACGTAATTGTCACTTTTACCGGTTAAGGAGCTTTGCCGTGCTTTACGTGATTTACGCTGAAGATGTACCTGATTCTCTGGAAAAACGTCTTTCCGTTCGCCCTGCTCATCTGGCGCGTTTACAGTTGCTACAGGATGAAGGTCGGTTGCTGACCGCAGGCCCGATGCCTGCCGTTGACAGCAACGATCCGGGCGCGGCGGGTTTTACCGGCTCCACGGTGATTGCCGAGTTTGAATCTCTGGAAGCCGCGCAGGCCTGGGCAGAAGCAGACCCGTACGTCGCAGCCGGCGTGTACGAGAAAGTCACGGTTCGTCCGTATAAAAAAGTATTCTGAAACGAAAGGCTCCCTCGGGAGCCTTTTCTTCATTCAGTGCAGCGACGCCAGCCTCGCCGCAAATCCGACAAACAGCAGACCTATCAGCCCGTTCCCCAGCTTCGCCAGTTTCTTTTTGGTTTTGAGGTAACGCGTGACAAACGCGCCTGAGAAAATCAGGAAGCTCATGTACATGAAGCTGATCAGCTCAAGCGTTGTGGCGAGGATCAGGAACGACGTGCCGGTATTCTTCGCATTGACATCAATGAACTGCACGAAGAACGACACGTAAAAGAGAATCGCTTTCGGGTTCGTCAGGCTCAGCACCAGCGAACGCTTAAGGATTGCGCTTGCCGGTTCGGCGCTACTTTCGTGCGCATTTTTTTGACGCGTCATAACGGACCAGAGCATTTTTCCGCCCAGCCACAGCAGATAAAACGCGCCCAGATAGCGGACAATATTAAATAAAACCGGAGTGGTCTGGATCAACGCGGCGACGCCCGCCCAGGCCAGAAACATCAGCACGGCATCACCAATAAACACACCGGTGGCTGCCAGATAGCCTTTCTTAACGCCGTGGCCAATCCCTGTTTTAAGCACAAACAAGGTGTTCGGTCCTGGAACCAGCACGATAAAAAATGCGCCGACAACATAGGTCCAGAAATTCAGTACACCAAACTCCGCAAACACGTCTCACTCCTTTCGCTCAAAAACAGCGGGGATACCGGTAATTACGGTATCCCCTGAATCAGTTGCGCTATTGTACGCCGTTATAGCCATCAAGATAAGTCGCGGCCAGTTCGTTACCAAATAATATGGCGTCTTTAGTGTCCATGTCCGAAGACCATTTATCCTTCGCGTTGCCTGCGAACAATTCCTGCGACTTCGCATTTTCTTTTAGCTGATCGCGAATGCTTTGCGCGTATTCACTGGCTTCAGCCTCAGTCCGCCCTTCCGCGCGGTCAGCTTTGCCCCGGGCATAAAGCTCGCGGAACTGCGCCACGTTCAACTGATAATTTTTCTGCACGCTGGAGGTGTAATTGCCGCCAGTAAAGCTGGACTGATGCGACACGAAATAAAACGCGTGCCGTTCGGGTGAGGTTTTGCTGCTGGCACAACCGCTTAATATCGCAATCCCAAAGAGTACTGCCATTACTTTTCCGTTCATCCTTTGTTCCTTTAATAAAGCCAATGTATTCCCCATGCGAAAACATAATCTGCCAATGAGGAAAATGACGAAAGTCCTAAATCTTCCCTGAGCGCATCCAGCGCCAAAAGTACAATAAAAATCCAGAGATAAGGATTCATCTTTTAATATCATGACGTTATGGGGACTTAGTATATCGCGGAAAGCAGATGGGAATAGACTGCAAAAATTGATAGCCTGGATATTTAATGGGCACCTTTACGGTGCCCTTCATGCTTTTCAGATGTCCTGGACCGCGAACAACAGCGCGTTACGGTGTCTGTTCAGGCCACATTTTCTGATGGCGTGGATACGCATATTGCGGCGGGATTGTGCTTCCAGCCAACGAGCCTTACGACGACTCACCTGTCGCAACATGCGCCAGCGCCCAACTTCAGTTCTACTGCGCTTCATGTCTACAACTCTTTCTCTAACAGAGATGCCATTATATGCCTAAGCAGGCGGCAAACCAGCGCTTTTATCTGCCGTTTTTATTTGCCAGATGAATCCTGATGCGTAAACTCATAACAATACGCTTTCAAAAGGATTTTTTATTTATGACAACCTTCTACACCGTGGTGAGTTGGCTGGTCATTTTAGGATACTGGCTGTTAATTGCCGGGGTGACGTTGCGCATTCTGATGAAACGCAGAGCGGTACCTTCCGCCATGGCCTGGCTTCTGATTATCTACATTCTGCCGCTGGTGGGCATCATTGCCTATCTCTCTTTCGGTGAACTTCATCTGGGTAAACGCCGGGCCGAACGCGCCCGCGCCATGTGGCCCTCCACGGCGAAATGGCTTGCCGACCTTAAAGCCTGCAAGCATATCTTCGCTGAAGAGAACAGCAGCGTGGCCGCATCTCTGTTCAAGCTGTGCGAACGCCGCCAGGGGATTGCTGGGGTAAAAGGCAATCAGCTGCAACTGATGACCTCTTCTGATGATGTGATGCAGGCGCTGATCCGTGATATCCAGCTCGCCCGGCATAATATCGAGATGGTGTTTTATATCTGGCAGCCGGGCGGCATGGCGGACCAGGTCGCCGAATCGCTAATGGCCGCTGCACGTCGCGGTATCCACTGCCGCCTGATGCTGGACTCCGCCGGCAGCGTGGCCTTTTTCCGTAGCCCGTGGGCAGGCATGATGCGCAACGCCGGTATCGAGGTGGTCGAGGCGCTAAAAGTGAATCTTTTCCGCGTCTTTCTGCGCCGCATGGATCTCCGCCAGCACCGGAAAATGGTTCTGATCGATAACTACATCGCCTACACCGGCAGCATGAACATGGTTGACCCCCGCTTCTTCAAGCAGGATTCCGGCGTGGGGCAATGGATCGATCTGATGGCGCGGATGGAGGGACCGATCGCGACCTCAATGGGCATCGTCTACTCCTGCGACTGGGAAATTGAAACCGGTAAACGCATTCTTCCCCCACCGCCGGATGGCAATATCATGCCGTTTGAGGAAGCCAGCGGGCACACTATCCACACTATCGCCTCCGGTCCTGGCTTCCCGGAAGATCTGATCCATCAGGCACTGCTGACCGCCGCGTACTCCGCGCGGGAATATCTGATCATGACCACGCCCTATTTCGTTCCCAGCGACGACCTTCTGCATGCCATCTGTACAGCGGCACAGCGCGGAGTGGATGTGAGCATTATTATGCCGCGCAAGAACGATTCGCTGCTGGTGGGATGGGCAAGCCGCGCGTTCTTTAGTGAGCTGCTGGCCGCAGGCGTTAAAATTTATCAGTTCGAAGGCGGCCTGTTACACACCAAGAGCGTGCTGGTGGACGGAGAGCTGAGCCTGGTGGGTACCGTCAACCTCGATATGCGCAGTCTGTGGCTGAATTTTGAAATTACGCTGGTCATTGATGACGCCGGGTTCGGTGGCGATCTGGCGGCGGTTCAGGACGATTATATCTCCCGCTCACGCCTGCTGGACGCCAGACTGTGGGCGAAACGTCCGCTCTGGCAGCGAATTGCCGAACGACTGTTTTACTTCTTTAGTCCGTTGCTGTAAAACGTGCCCAACGATGTTTAACAGGTAGTCATCATGGAAATGGATCTGAACAATCGCCTGACCGAAGACGAAACGCTCGAACAGGCCTACGATATTTTTCTCGAGCTGGCGGTCGATAATCTCGACCCTGCTGACGTCATTCTTTTCAACCTGCAATTCGAAGAGCGTGGCGGTGCAGAGCTGTTCGATCCGGCTGAAGACTGGGCCGAACATGTCGATTTTGATCTCAACCCGGACTTCTTCGCCGAGGTGGTGATTGGCCTTGCAGATGAAGACGGCGGAGAAATTAACGACATCTTTGCCCGCGTCCTGCTGTGCCGCGAGAAAGATCACAAACTGTGCCATATCCTCTGGCGCGAATAATAAAAAAGGCTGCCCGCGCAGCCTTTTTATTTAATCCGGTAAGGCATTTCCACAGCGGTGACAAAACCGCGCGCCGGGTTCATGATTCCCCTGCTGACAATTCGGACATTTGCGTTGCTGCTTGCTGTTCTGGAAGGCGCTGCTCATATGGGTGGTAATTAACCCCGTCGGAATCGCTATCACCGAATAGCCGATCAGGATAAGAACCGATGCCACAATACGTCCGAGCGGCGTATGCGGGGTAATATCGCCATAGCCCACGGTGGTCACCGTGACGATAGCCCAGTAAACAGACGCATTAAGCGTGGTAAACCCGTATTTCGGCCCTTCGATTAAATACATCAGGGAGCCAAAAACGATCATCACGATAGCAATAAACGAATAGAAGAGAATCAGCTGGTGGCGGGCGCTGACAATGGCAACCCAAAAAACCCGCAGCGACGGCATAAAGCGCAGCAGTTTGAGAATCCGTAACACACGAATCGCCCGCATTGCACGCCAGGCAAACACATAATTCAGGCTGATCTCAGGCCACAGCCACATGACATACAGCGGCAGGATGGTGGCTAAATCAATAAATCCCCAGAAGCTGAAAACGTATTTCGCCGGATTTGGCCAGCTAATGACCCTCAGCACATATTCCGCAGTAAACACCAGCGTGACAATCAATTCCAGCCAGACGAAAACGTGCCACTCCTCATACGTCATGTGGTACTGCGTTCCGGCGCCGGATTCGATAAAGATAATAATGACGCTAATCAGCGCAAATAAACCACACAGACCTTCGAAGCGGCGACCGGAAACCGTTTCAGGATCAAATAAAAGGTGATACAGCCGCTGGCGGGCCGACGTGAATAATCGCGACACATTAACCTCGAAAAATAAGGGCTGACATCATGTCAGCCCTTGCGATTATAACGGGTCTACTTTCAGGCAGGAAACCGCATGTCGGAAACTGCCCTCCAGAACCGGCCGTGTTTTTGCACATTCCGGCCCGGCTATTGGGCATCGAGTACGGAATACGCAGCCTGAAGGCGGGTTGATTGGCGAAGGCAGTTCACCTTCCAGAAGCTGAATGGTTTTATTTTTTTCCAGATCGGGGTCCGGAACGGGAACCGCAGACATCAGCGCTTTGGTATAAGGGTGCAGAGGATTGTGGTACACCTCATCATACGTGCCCAGCTCTACGGCGTGGCCCAGATACATGACCAGCACACGGTCCGAAATGTGTTTTACCACCGCCAGATCGTGGGCGATGAAGATCAGCGACAGCCCCATTTCCCGTTGCAGTTTCTGTAGCAGGTTAACCACCTGGGCCTGGATGGAAACGTCCAGCGCCGAAACTGGCTCATCACAGATAATCAGTTTTGGTTCAAGGATCAACGCGCGTGCGATACCGATACGCTGGCACTGACCGCCGGAAAACTCGTGTGGGTAGCGGTTGATGAGGTTAGGCAGCAGACCCACCTTGAGCATCATCGCTTTCACCCGATCGCGAATTTCCTGGCGCGGCATCTTCGGATGATAGGTGCGCAGCGGCTCGGCAATGATTTCGCCAATGGTCATACGCGGGTTCAGGGACGCAAGTGGATCCTGGAAAATCATCTGGATGTCGCTGCGCACGTCGCGCCATTCATCCGGCTTCATCCCCAGCAAATCTTTGCCAAGCCAGGCCACTTTCCCGTCGGTGGCCTTCACCAGGCCGATGATCGCCCGCGCAAACGTCGATTTGCCGCAGCCGGATTCGCCCACCACGCCCAGGGTCTCGCCTTCGTACAGGCGTAGCGTGACGCCATCCACCGCTTTCAGGGTTTTGGCAGGCTGCCAGAACCACTGTTTACCGTCTTTGATATCGAAATGGACCTTCAGGTCAGCGATTTCGAGCAGCACATTTCTTTTTTCGTCGATCGCGTTCATATCAGCTCCTCCAGCGGCTTAAAGCAGGCGCGCAGACGGCCTGGGGCAAACGCTTCCAGCGGCGGTGCGCTGTTACAGATTTCCATCGCATGCGGACAACGCGGCTGGAACGGGCAGCCTTTTGGCAGACGCAGCAGGTTTGGCGGGTTGCCCGGGATAGTCAGCAGCGACTCCCCTTCCGCATCAAGACGCGGAACGGCATTCAGCAGCCCGATAGAGTACGGATGGGCTGGCTGGTAGAACACATCGCGAGCATTACCGTATTCCATCGTGCGGCCTGCATACATGACTAACACTTTGTCGCAGATCCCGGCAACGACGCCTAAATCGTGGGTGATCATGATGATGGCGGTATTGAACTCGCGCTTCAGCTCGTTCAGCAACGTCATGATCTGCGCCTGGACGGTCACGTCCAGAGCGGTGGTCGGTTCATCAGCGATCAGCAGTTTTGGTCGGCAAAGCAATGCCATCGCGATCATGACGCGCTGGCGCATACCGCCGGAGAACTCGTGTGGATACATGCGCATGCGCTTGCGTGCTTCAGGCATTTTCACCGCATCCAGCATTTTGACGGACTCTTCAAACGCTTCGGCTTTGCCCAGCCCCTTGTGGAGCATCAGCACTTCCATCAGCTGTTCACCCACCCGCATATAGGGGTTCAGGGACGTCATCGGATCCTGGAAAATCATTGAAATCTGCTCGGCGCGCAGCTTGTTCAGCTCATGTTCCGGCAAATTCAGGATCTCTTTCCCGTTAAACGTCGCCGAACCGCCGATCACGCCGTTTGACGCCAGCAGGCCCATCAGCGCGAATGCGGTCTGGGATTTACCGGAACCGGATTCGCCCACAATGCCCAGCGTTTCACCGGCACGCAGGTCGAAGTTGAGATCGTTAACGGCAGTAACATCACCGTCAGGGGTTTTAAACGTCACGCGGAGGTCTTTAACGTCCAGCAGTGCGCTGGTCCGCTGTTGCGCCTGTGGCGCGGTTGCCGTTTCAATAATGGTCATGACGGCGCTCCTTAACGGTCTTTCGGGTCGAGGGCATCACGCAGGCCATCGCCGATAAAGTTGAAACAGAACAGGGTAACGACCAGGAAGCCCGCCGGATACAGCAGTAACCACGGTGACACTTCCATGGAGTTTGCGCCATCACTTAACAGAGCGCCCCAGCTACTCAACGGCTCTTGCGTACCTAATCCCAGGAAGCTCAGGAAAGATTCAAACAGGATCATACTTGGCACCAGCAGGGAGGCGTACACCACCACCACGCCCAGCACGTTAGGAACGATATGACGCACCACAATATTGGCGGTAGAAACGCCGCCAACCTGTGCGGCTTCGATAAACTCCTTACGTTTGAGGCTCAGCGTCTGGCCGCGCACAATACGCGCCATATCCAGCCAGGACACCATCCCGATCGCCACGAAGATCAGCAGGATATTTTGACCAAAGAAGGTCACCAGCAGAATGACGAAGAACATGAACGGGAAGGAGTTCAGGATTTCTAGCAGACGCATCATCACGGAGTCCACTTTCCCGCCGAGGTAACCGGAAAGCGAGCCGTAAAGCGTGCCGACAATCACCGCCACCAGCGCCGCCGCGATGCCAACCATCAGGGAGATACGGCCGCCAATCGCCACACGCACCAGCAAATCACGCCCGGAGGAGTCGGTGCCGAAATAGTGCCCGGATTCCATATCCGGCGCGCTGGACATCATGCCCCAATCCGTATCGAAATAGGTGAACTGAGAGAGCATTGGTGCCAGGGTTACGAACAGCGCGATAAGCACCAGCACGACCAGGCTGGCAACGGCGGCACGGTTATGCATAAAACGACGGCGGGCGTCCTGCCAAAGGCTACGACCTTCGACCTCCAGCTTTTCACTGAAGTTTTCCAGCGCCTCGCTGTTTTTCTTACTCAACATCATGGCGTGCTCCAGTTAGTAACGGATTTTCGGGTCGATAACGGCATACAGCACATCGACAACGGCATTAAACAGAATGGTCAGCGCGCCCACGAGGATCGTCAGGCTCAGCACCAGCGAATAGTCACGGTTAAGCGCCCCGTTAACAAACAGCTGCCCGATGCCCGGCAGACCATAAATGGTTTCAATCACCATTGAACCCGTGATAATGCCGACGAAAGCCGGACCCATATAGGAGAGTACCGGTAACAGTGCAGGCTTGAGGGCATGACGGAAAATAATCCGGCGCATCGGCAGCCCTTTCGCACGGGCGGTACGGATGAAGTTCGAGTGCAGGACTTCAATCATTGAACCGCGGGTAATACGGGCGATGCTGGCGATGTAGGCCAGAGATAATGCCACCATCGGCAATATCATGAACTTCAGCGCCCCGCCGTTCCAGCCGCCCCCGGGAAGCCATTTCAGGGTTATGGCGAATATCATGACCAGCAACGGCGCGACAACGAAGCTGGGGATAACCACCCCGGTCATTGCGAGCCCCATTACGGCGTAATCCCATCGGGTATTTTGTTTTAGCGCAGCGATAACGCCCGCAGTGACACCGAGAACAACGGCCAGGATAAATGCAGCAGCCCCTAATTTAGCCGATACCGGGAAGCTGGACGCCACCAGGTCGTTAACGGAATAGTCTTTATATTTAAATGACGGACCAAAATCACCGTGTGCAAGCTGCTTCAGATAGTTGAAGTACTGCGTGGTGATAGGATCGTTTAAATGGTATTTCGCTTCGATGTTGGCCATAACTTCTGGCGGAAGCGTGCGTTCACCGGTAAAAGGACTGCCCGGTGCAAGACGCATCATGAAGAAGGAAATTGTAATTAGAATAAATAACGTTGGAATCGCTTCAAGACAGCGACGCAGGATAAATTTCAACATTGCCCGTACCTTCTGGCGTGTGCCTGATGAATGTTACAAAATAGACACAGTGGGGCAAGCTCGCTCGCCCCACGTATTGCCATTAATGCTTGATAATATAAAGATTCTTAACGGAAATATTATCCAACGGGTCTTTACCGGTATAACCCCCTACCCATGGTTTCACCAGGCGGGCGTTAACGTAGTAGTAAACCGGAACGATCGCAGAGTCTTTATCGAGCTGTTGTTCTGATTTCGCGTACAGATCGGCGCGCTGGGCGTCATCTGCCACCTTCAGGGTTTCGCCAATCAGCTTATCAAACGCCGGGCTCTTATAGTGTGCGGTATTGTTCGAACTGTCGCTCAGCATGGTGTTCAGGAATGAGGTCGGTTCGTTATAGTCCGCACACCATCCTGCACGTGCCACGTCAAAGGTTCCCTGGTGGCGCGTATCGAGGAAGGTTTTCCATTCCTGGTTTTCCAGCTTCACGTTCACGCCGAGGTTTTTCTTCCAGATTGACGCGACGGCAATAGCCAGTTTTTTATGCAGATCGGAGGTGTTGTACAGCAGGCTAAAGGTCAGCGGCTTGTCGGCGGTATAGCCAGCTTCAGCCAGCAGTTTTTTCGCTTCTTCGTTACGTTTTTCCTGGGACCATTTGAACCATTCAGGTTCAACCAGCTTCATACCGTCGGTGTAAGGCGGGGTGTAGCTGTAAGCCGGCAGGTCGCCCTGATTCTTCACTTTATTCACGATAATGTCGCGATCCAGAGCCAGCTTCAGTGCGGTACGAACACGTACGTCGGTGAACGGTGCTTTCTGGTTGTTAATTTCGTAATAGTAGGTGCACAGATACGGATCGACGTGAACTTCTTTAGGGATCTCTTTTTTCAGCTTCTGGAACAGTTCAATCGGCATATTGTTATAGGTCATGTCGATTTCACCGCTGCGGTAGCGGTTTACGTCCGTCACTTCAGAAGAGATTGGCAGGTAGGTGACCTGATTGATAACGGTCTTCGCATTATCCCAATACTGCGGGTTGCGCTCCAGCACCATACGTTCGTTAACGACCCAGTCCTTCAGCTTATATGCACCGTTGGTCACAATATTCGCAGGCTGCGTCCATTTTTCACCAAATTTTTCTACTGCGGATTTTGGTACCGGGGAGACGGACGGGTGAACCAGCAGCTTATAGAAGTACGGAACAGGTTCGCTCAACGTCACTTCAAAGGTGTTGGCATCGATGGCTTTTACGCCCAGGTCGGTTACTGGCTTTTTACCCGTGATGATGTCATCGATATTGGCAATATGGCCATACTGGAGGTAACTCGCATACGGGGAGGCGGTATTCGGATCCGCCAGACGCTGCCAGCTATAGACGAAATCTTCGGCGGTAACCGGCGTACCGTCGGACCATTTCGCATCTTTACGCAGATGGAAGGTCCAGACTTTAAAATCTTTGTTGTCCCATTTTTCCGCCACGCCCGGAGCCGGGTGGCCGTCTACGTCAGTCACCAGCAGACCTTCAAACAGATCGCGGTTAACGTTAGACTCTGGAACACCTTCAATTTTGTGCGGATCAAGAGACTGCACTTCCGCACCGTTATTACGTACCAGCGTTTGCTTCTCAGCCAGCTGAACACCAGCAGGAACGTCCGCAGCCATTGCAGCGTTGCCCGCGATTAGCGCAGTTAAAATCCCCGCCGCTACCAGACTTTTTTTTGTGATGATGGACATTGTGTTGATACTCCACTCATTATAATGACCGGCCTTCGCCAGTTGTGTAATCCCCTGTTGGGGCCTGTACAGCGCAGGAGTTTTTTTTGCTACTGTCAGGTTCTTTTTTTACTTCTTGCTATCACCGACTTCATTATTACTGACCGCTCGTACGGCGGTCTTGCGTCGATTCTTTACACCTCTCCCCTGTCAGAGAGATGCGTTGGATATCTTATGTGAGGGCTATATGAAAATAGTTCTCATCAACTTGTTTAATGCTGCAAAATATAAGGCCGGAAAGTACCAAATGGTGCCAACTCTCGCCAATACATTTTGCAAATTTGTTAAGCATTTCTCTTTTACGATGGCTGGCATAACTGTGGTGCCAACCCTGGCTTACGCCGAAATCAAAAAAAAGAGAAGTAATTCATACAGATAAGAAATTTTGTTGCTACAAACGCGACGACAAAGCTTGGCTGAACGATTTTTCACGATAATTTAACAATTGATTATTATTTAGCACATTCGTCTGAGCCAGCGTCGAAATTACTAATATCATTTCGGTTATCTGTCAGCAAGCCCCAGAGTATCATGTGAGTAAAATAACAGAGGGTTTGAGGGATTTATGCGCGGCAAGGGGAAATGAAAATAAACAACCCCTTGAAAAACAACAGAAGAGGATTATTAGTAGAACTTATTATGACTGGCGCCTATTTCAACTTTATTTATATGATTTGCAGATAATCACGTAAAAAAAACGGAGCCGCTGGCTCCGCTCTTTCAAATGAAAGTCAGTGTACTAACCCGGGGAATATACTTTTAATACCGGTAACGATAAATTCGATGCCCAACGCCATTAACAACAGACCCATGATACGGGTAATCACGTTGATGCCCGTTTGTCCCAGCAAGCGAACCAGCCATGGCGCCATACGAAATACACCCCAGCAGCACAGCGCGAACAGCGCAATAGCGACGGAAAAGCCAATCAGGTGCATCAGGCTGTGGTAGCGCGTTCCCCAGACAATAGTGGAACTGATCGCCCCCGGGCCCGCCATCAGCGGCAGCGCCAGTGGCACAACCCCGATGCTCTCGCGGATAGCTGTCTCTGATTTTTCCTGCTTGTTCTGTTTATCCTCCCCCAGCTTGCCGCTGATCATCGACATGGCAATCGTCACCACCAGGATCCCGCCTGCTATACGGAACGAATCAATCGAGATGCCGAAGACCTGAAGAATGGCGTCCCCGAGATAAAGAGACGTAAGTAGGATGATCGCCACCGACAGGTTTGCCGTCAGGTTGGTTTTATTTCGTGCCGCAGCCGTCTGATAGCTGGTCATACTAATGAAGACAGGGATGATCCCTACCGGGTTAACCAGAGCAAACAAGCCGATAAAAAACTTGAAATATGTAGGGAAATCAAAGAGCGTTTGAATCACATTAAGCTCCGCAATTGAGCATGGCCAGGGAGAAACTGCGTGTCATGATAAATCCGCGCTGAAGATACGCTTTTTAGCCGCATACTTCACCAGAAATCTGTTCTTAAACGTTATCAATTCATGATGTTAAACATTTGTGTAATCAATGATATCGCTGCTTCCAATAGTTACTTAATTATTTAACAGTAGAATAATTAGCACAAAATAACCCTGCTGAAAGGTATCAGCTTAGGACAAAATTGATCTCGATCATAATTTTCGTACTCAGAAGTGAGTAATCTTGGTTACGCCGCCAGGGAGATCACCTATCAAAAAGGTATGATGCTAAGGTAAGGCTCTTTTAGTAAATTAGTGAGCTGGAGCAGTGAGTAATCCTTTGTTTTACTGTGTGTTACGCAAGTGGGATCGGCTCTGACTATACTGTCAGACGTATCGAGCGCTGGTTTACTAAAAGAGTTTAAACATTATCAGGAGAGCATTATGGCTGTTACCAATATCGCTGAACTGAACGCCCTCGTCGAGCGCGTAAAAAAAGCCCAGCGTGAATATGCCAATTTCACCCAAGAACAGGTTGATAAAATCTTCCGCGCGGCCGCTCTGGCTGCTGCTGATGCTCGAATCCCTCTCGCTAAAATGGCCGTTGCCGAATCCGGCATGGGTATCGTTGAAGATAAAGTGATCAAAAACCACTTTGCTTCAGAGTATATCTACAACGCCTATAAAGATGAGAAAACCTGCGGTGTGCTGTCAGAAGACGATACTTTCGGCACCATCACCATCGCAGAACCGATCGGCATCATTTGCGGTATCGTTCCAACCACTAACCCAACCTCTACCGCCATCTTCAAATCTCTCATCAGTCTGAAGACACGTAACGCAATCATTTTCTCCCCGCATCCACGTGCGAAGGACGCCACCAACAAAGCAGCAGATATCGTGCTTCAGGCTGCTATTGCGGCGGGTGCACCAAAAGATCTCATCGGCTGGATCGACCAACCTTCTGTTGAACTGTCCAACGCCCTGATGCATCACCCGGACATTAACCTGATTCTGGCGACCGGTGGTCCTGGTATGGTTAAAGCAGCGTACAGCTCCGGTAAACCAGCCATCGGCGTAGGCGCAGGTAATACCCCTGTGGTGATCGACGAAACGGCTGATATCAAGCGTGCTGTTGCCTCTGTGCTGATGTCTAAAACCTTCGATAACGGCGTTATCTGTGCATCTGAACAGTCTGTTGTCGTGGTTGATTCGGTATACGACGCCGTTCGTGAACGTTTCGCCAGCCACGGCGGCTACCTGTTGCAAGGTAAAGAACTGAAAGCCGTTCAGGACGTGATTCTGAAAAATGGTGCGCTGAACGCGGCTATCGTAGGTCAGCCTGCGTATAAAATCGCTGAGCTCGCTGGCTTTAGCGTCCCTGCTACCACCAAGATTCTGATTGGTGAAGTGAAAGTCGTTGATGAAAGTGAGCCGTTTGCTCACGAGAAACTCTCCCCGACGCTGGCAATGTACCGTGCGAAAGATTTCGATGACGCGGTAGATAAAGCAGAGAAGCTGGTGGCGATGGGCGGTATCGGCCACACCTCTTGCCTGTACACCGACCAGGATAACCAGCCTGAGCGTGTTGCTTACTTCGGTCAGAAGATGAAGACGGCACGTATCCTGATCAACACCCCTGCTTCTCAGGGTGGTATCGGTGACCTTTACAACTTCAAACTCGCACCTTCCCTGACTCTGGGTTGTGGTTCCTGGGGTGGTAACTCCATCTCTGAAAACGTTGGTCCAAAACACCTGATCAACAAGAAAACCGTTGCTAAGCGAGCTGAAAACATGTTGTGGCACAAACTTCCGAAATCTATCTACTTCCGCCGCGGCTCTCTGCCAATCGCGCTGGATGAAGTGATTACTGATGGCCACAAACGTGCGCTCATCGTGACCGACCGTTTCCTGTTCAACAATGGCTATGCAGACCAGATCACCTCTGTTCTGAAAGCGGCTGGCGTCGAAACTGAAGTCTTCTTTGAAGTTGAAGCTGACCCAACCCTGAGCGTTGTACGTAAAGGCGCTGAACTGGCGAACTCCTTCAAACCTGATGTGATCATCGCACTGGGTGGCGGTTCCCCAATGGACGCCGCGAAAATTATGTGGGTGATGTACGAACATCCGGAAACTCACTTCGAAGAACTGGCGCTGCGCTTTATGGATATCCGTAAACGTATCTACAAGTTCCCGAAAATGGGCGTGAAAGCGAAAATGATCGCCGTCACCACCACTTCCGGTACCGGTTCAGAAGTGACGCCATTTGCCGTTGTGACTGATGACGCAACTGGTCAGAAATACCCGCTGGCTGACTACGCACTGACGCCAGATATGGCTATCGTTGACGCCAACCTGGTCATGGAAATGCCGAAATCACTGTGTGCGTTCGGTGGTCTGGATGCGGTAACTCACGCTCTGGAAGCTTACGTTTCCGTACTGGCTTCTGAGTTCTCTGACGGTCAGGCTTTGCAGGCGCTGAAACTGCTGAAAGAAAACCTGCCAGCTTCTTACAACGAAGGTTCGAAAAACCCTGTTGCGCGTGAACGTGTACACAGTGCGGCAACCATCGCGGGCATTGCGTTTGCTAACGCCTTCCTGGGTGTCTGTCACTCCATGGCGCACAAGCTGGGTTCACAGTTCCACATTCCTCACGGTCTGGCGAACGCCCTGTTGATCAGCAACGTTATCCGCTATAACGCCAACGACAACCCAACCAAGCAGACTGCATTCAGCCAGTACGACCGCCCACAGGCGCGCCGTCGTTATGCTGAAATCGCAGATCACCTCGGTCTGAGCGCACCGGGCGACCGTACTGCCGCGAAGATCGAGAAACTGCTGGCATGGCTGGAGAGCCTGAAGGCTGAACTGGGTATTCCTAAATCTATCCGCGAAGCAGGCGTTCAGGAAGCTGACTTCCTCGCTCACGTAGATAAGCTGTCTGAAGATGCATTCGATGACCAGTGTACTGGTGCTAACCCGCGCTACCCACTGATTTCCGAACTGAAACAGATCCTGCTGGATACTTATTACGGTCGTAACTTCACTGAAAGCGATGTCGCTGCCGTAAAAGTTGAAATCCCCGCAGTTGTAAAGGCTGACAAGAAAGCGAAGAAAAATGCTTGATTGACAGTATGATAAAAAAACCCGCCGCTGGCGGGTTTTTTTATATCTGAGGATCCGTAAAACATTCTTATTATTTTCGATTGTCGCCCTGTAACGCCGTCAGCGAGCCTACAGCCAGCGCCTCTTTATAATGCTTGCGGCAGACCGAGACATAACGTTCATTGCCTCCTATCACCACCTGCTCGCCATCAGCATAGGGTTTACCCGACTGGTCCAGGCGAAGAACCATACTTGCCTTGCGGCCACAAAAGCAGATTGTTTTCAGCTCAACCAGCTTATCCGACCAGGCCAGTAGATACTGACTGCCGGCAAATAATTCCCCACGAAAATCGGTACGTAATCCATAGCAAAGAACGGGAATATCCAGCTCATCAACGACCTCTGAAAGCGCATGGACCTGCTCTCGGGTCAGGAACTGGCTTTCATCTACCAAAACGCAATGGACAGGCTTGAAGGCATGCTCGGCACGAATGTCCTCCAGCAGGTCCGTTTCAGGGTTAAACAGCCTTGCAGGCGACGAGAGCCCTATTCTTGAGCTCACCTTCCCTGCCCCAAAGCGATCGTCGATTTCGGCGGTATAAACAACGGTACGCATCCCCCGCTCCTGATAATTGTATGAGGATTGCAGTAACGCCGTCGATTTCCCTGCATTCATTGCCGAATAGTAGAAATAAAGTTGTGCCATTGGCCGAAGAACCCTAATCAATGTGTAATATTCCCGATGGATCATTGTACCATATTTTGTACCGTCATCAGCGGCGGGCTGCGCTCTCCAGCCTGCCATGCATCAGTAAATCCTTCGCGAATAGCGCAAAATAATGCGTTAAAACAGGCAGTAAAGGCATTAAACACTGACAATAAGGTGAGTCCGCAACCAGAGATAACACTTCTTTTTATAGTGTCTTCTTCGTTCATTAAAATTCACTATTTATTAACTATTCTTGTCTTCGCTGCGCTTACTCGGGGTAATACAAAAGGCTGATATTTATCAATCGCAACTATAATTCCTGAGGTAAAAGTCACAAAACATACACGCAAATGACGCGCTTTTGCCGTTTGAAACGATATCTCACAGACCCAACAAACAATGAAATTTAAGTTAGCGTAATTAATAATAGCGTCGTTTATTTTGTATTTTTTGAATTCCTTACATTCCCACCTATTGCACAAGTGAAATTAAGGCTCTATTATTAGGACAACAAACCCAACCCCATTATAAGTTTGAGATTACTACAATGAGCGAAGCACTTAAAATTCTGAACA
The DNA here is from genome assembly GCF_019056635.1 of Enterobacter cloacae complex sp. ECL72. Lineage (NCBI taxonomy): Bacteria > Pseudomonadati > Pseudomonadota > Gammaproteobacteria > Enterobacterales > Enterobacteriaceae > Enterobacter > Enterobacter cloacae complex sp. ECL72. Next base: position 2,131,475 of record NZ_CP077659.1, read on the forward strand.
ACATCCGTACTCTTCGTGCGCAGGCAAGAGAATGTACCCTTGAGACGCTTGAAGAAATGCTCGAAAAATTAGAAGTTGTAGTTAACGAACGTCGTGAAGAAGAAAGCGCTGCTGCGGCTGAAATCGAAGAACGTACACGTAAACTGCAACAGTATCGTGAAATGCTGATTGCCGATGGTATCGATCCAAACGAATTGCTGAACAGCATGGCTGCGGCTAAAACCGGTACCAAAGCAAAACGCGCGGCACGTCCTGCTAAATATAGCTACATCGATGAGAACGGCGAAGAGAAAACCTGGACCGGCCAGGGCCGTACTCCTGCTGTAATCAAGAAAGCAATGGACGAACAAGGTAAACAACTGGATGACTTCCTGATCAAGGATTAATCTGGAAAGATTCTGAAAAATCCCGCTTAATGCGGGATTTTTTATGCCTGTAATATTTGCCCGAACATCTCCTTACATTCTGTCATATTGTGAGGCTCCCTATTTAACGTCCTTGACAATCCTCCGCCAATTACGGAGCGACAGGCATAAAAAAACCGGTGGGCATCGCTCCACCGGTCTTGTTCACTGGGCTGTGAGTTTATTACTTAATACCCACGCTACCTTTGAGCCAGGCTTTAAATTCTTCACCCAGGCTGTTATGGCGAATACCATATTCGACGAATGCCTGCATATAACCGAGCTTATTCCCGCAGTCATGGCTCTTACCTTTCATATGGTAGGCTTCCACGGTCTCTTTCTCGATCAGCATATCGATAGCATCCGTCAGCTGGATTTCATCGCCCGCACCCGGAGGCGTTTTCGCCAGCAGAGCCCAAATTTCAGCGCTCAGTACGTAACGACCAACGACAGCAAGGTTAGACGGCGCGACGTCCGCTTTAGGTTTTTCAACAACGCCAACCATCGGTACGCTTTCGCCAGGTTGCAGGTCAACGCCTTTGCAGTCAACCACGCCGTAAGCGGTCACGTCGTCGACTGGCTCAACCATAATCTGGCTGCTGCCGGTTTCGTCGAAGCGTTTAATCATTTCCGCCAGGTTTTCCTGGGAAAGATCGGACTCGTACTCATCAAGAATCACGTCAGGCAGAATAACCGCGACCGGCTCATCACCCACTACCGGGTGTGCACACAATACTGCGTGCCCCAGGCCTTTCGCCAGGCCCTGACGAACCTGCATAATGGTAACGTGTGGAGGGCAAATAGACTGCACTTCCTCCAGCAACTGGCGCTTAACGCGTTTTTCCAGCATTGCTTCGAGTTCGAAACTGGTATCGAAATGGTTTTCGATAGAGTTTTTAGATGAATGCGTCACCAGCACAATTTCGGTGATACCTGCTGCAATACATTCATTCACGACATACTGGATTAATGGCTTATCAACCAGAGGCAGCATCTCTTTTGGGATTGCCTTCGTCGCTGGCAACATCCTGGTACCCAATCCCGCCACCGGGATAACGGCCTTTCTGACTTTCGAATTAAGGGCAGCCATTGAAACTCTCCTGAACTGTTCAAGTTTTGAACTTTTATGCATTGAATAACGCGTTGAGTATACAGTCTCAGCCACTAATACGGGTCTGAAAAGAACGCGTTGCCGATCAATTAAGACAAATACGCATGAAACTTGCAGCGATAGTAGCACTGCCAGCAAAAAAACAGGTAAAGCAATCTGAAAAATAAAATCTGACTGCTTACTCCGTGGACAACATTAAGCGTAACCGCCCTCCGGCACCCCAAATTTGGCACTGCCAGGAGGTGCAGCGATGGCTAATTTGATTAAGGTAAGTATTTCCCAGCGTACCCAACGGCACGCCGTTGCTCACCTGAATATGGTGTTCGCCAGTATTCAGCGTGGCATTTAAACCCGCAGAGACCAGAATAAGGTTATTCAACCCGCTGTGATAATAGCCAACCAGAAGCGGGAACTGCCCCGGCAAATTGGCCTGGCGAAAAAGTTGGTTGACCTGTTTTAGTAAACTGCCTAACTCAGGAAGTCGTTGCCCCTGATGGGATAATTGTTCCTGTAGCAATCCATTAAACAGCGCACGGAGTAATAAGGCCGCCAGAACGCCGTTATCTCCCGCCCGGGTAACATCCAGGCAATAAAAAGCGAGGTCAGAATCTGATAACGGCGCAATATCCAGCACCAGCCCAGGCTGGTCAGCCGCTACCAGCTGGCGATAATTTACTCTGCAATGAGAGATATTTTGCTGCACCGGCGGCTGAAGTTCCTGAAGCAGCTTCGCGGCCGCGAGCGGATTACTGACTAAAGCATCCCAGTCCTGGAAAAGACGTTCTTCTTCTTCCACCCGGGAATTAAACATATTGGGATACAGGCAGGCCAACACCGTTTCACGCAGACGGTTCAAATCTTTAACCGGTTTGAGCAGAATATCCTGCACACCTAAACGCAACGCCTTAGCAATATCCGCCATATTTTCGGTTGCCGAGATCACCAGTATCGGTGTCTGATAACCTTCATTACGCAGGTTTTCCACCAGCATTAATCCGTCCATGCGCGGCATTTCAAGGTCGCAGATCATCAGATCAGGCGCCATGCTGGCCATTTTTTCCAGTGCCTCGACGCCATCTTCGGCAAGGGACGTGGTTGCACCCAGTGAGGATAACCACGAATCCAGTAGCGATCGGAAAACGGGCTCGTCTTCTACTATCAAAATATGTTTTCCGGCCAATGGCTGTGTCATGGTTCCTCCCCTGGCTGACAGTTACTCAATAGTGGCATGCTATTGGTACTATCGCCTGTCAGATTTTGCTGAAGTAATCAAAAAAGTGCTCAACGTGCTGTACGCACAAAAGGCAACAGTTCATCTATTTTCTTTTCGACGGCTAACGAGCCCGCTGCTATGGCGGCCTCAGCCCGGTGGAAATCAAGGGTAGAGATTTGTGGACAATAGGGTTGAATAAGAATATCCGGAGGATCGCCAGCCATACGGTTTCGCTTCAGGCGATTCTCAAGGATTTGAATAGAGGTCGTCATGATTTCAATGGCGTTCGGCGCGGTCACCGCGCGACGGGCGGTCAGGCGCCCTATTCTGCCGCGTAATCGCGCATGCCAGGCAAGTTTCTCTTCTTCCGTGTCATCGCTCTGAAGATTAACCGGCATCAAATCCTGCTGCATAAGGTGTGCGTCGTGCTGTAAATCCACGGCAATAACGATATCCGCCCCCATGGCGCGCGTCAGAGAGACAGGGACAGGATTCACTACGCCCCCATCAACGAGCCAGTAGCCGTTGTGAGGCACAGGCGCCATTAACCCCGGCATGCTACAGGATGCACGAACGGCGAGATGTATATCCCCTTCAGTGAGCCATAACTCCCTGCCCGTACTGAGGTTGGTTGCAACGGCCCCGAAAGGCATTTGGCAGTGGCTGAAGTCAGCGAGGGGCATTATCTTACGAAACTGATTGAACACGCGTTCGCCGCGCAGCAGGCCGCCACGCTGCCAGGAGAGATCCATCAGGCGCAGCACATCCCAGTAACTGAAGGAGCGCACCCAGCTTTCAAGCTCCGGAAGCTTACCGCAGGCGTACGCGGATCCGACCAGCGACCCGATAGAACATCCTGCGACAATATCAACGTCAATCCCCATCTGGTTTAAGGTATTGATAACGCCAATATGTGACCAACCCCGGGCTGCACCTGAGCCCAACGCCAGTCCAATTTTTACCTTTCTCATTAGCCCTGTTTTACTTCCCCTGGATTCCCGACATAGCGTCAACGCACCTGCTCAGTTAACATATTGCTACCTTAAGCGTTTAACGCCTTATTTTTTGTTCCAGGAAGAGAATCGTGTCTCAACTCTGCCCCTGTGGTAGCGCTCTGGAGTATAGCCTATGTTGCCAGCGATATCTTTCTGGCGAGCAGGTTGCACCAGACCCGTCACACCTTATGCGCTCGCGGTATACTGCTTTTGTGATCAAAAACGCAGACTACCTGATTAAAACCTGGCATCCGTCCTGCCATGCTGCCGATTTTCGCCAAGAGATTGAAGCCGGATTTGCCAACACCGTCTGGCTGGGCCTCACCGTCTTTGAAGCCGCTCCCGGCCGCGATGCCAACGAGGGCTATGTCAGTTTTGTCGCCCGCTTTAGCGAACAAAACAAACCCGGCGCCATCATTGAACGCTCACGGTTCTTAAAGGACAGCGGGCAATGGTATTATATTGACGGCACACGTCCGCAATTCGGTCGTAACGATCCCTGCCCCTGTGGTTCAGGAAAAAAATTTAAAAAGTGTTGCGGCAGTAATGCCTGACAACTCAGACTTCGCAAATACATAAACAGGATTTCCCGGCGATGCAATCATTACAACGTAAAGTTCTGCGCACTATCTGTCCCGATCAAAAAGGGCTGATCGCACGAATTACCAACATTTGCTACAAGCATGAACTGAATATCGTGCAGAACAACGAGTTCGTTGACCACCGTACCGGTCGCTTCTTTATGCGTACCGAACTGGAAGGCATTTTCAACGACACAACCCTGCTTGCCGATCTGGACAGCGCCCTGCCGGAAGGCTCGGTGCGTGAGCTTAACCCGGCGGGCCGTCGCCGCATTGTCATTCTGGTCACCAAAGAGGCGCACTGCCTGGGCGATCTGCTGATGAAAGCCAACTACGGTGGCCTGGACGTCGAAATTGCCGCCGTCATTGGCAACCACGAGACGCTGCGTACGCTGGTTGAACGTTTCGACATTCCGTTTGAACTGGTCAGTCACGAAGGCCATACCCGTGAAGAGCACGACAACCTGATGGCTGCTGCGATTGAAGCGCATAACCCGGACTACGTGGTGCTGGCGAAATATATGCGCGTGCTAACGCCATCCTTCGTGGCGCGCTTCCCGAACAAGATTATCAACATCCACCACTCCTTCCTGCCCGCCTTTATTGGCGCGCGTCCGTATCACCAGGCATACGAGCGTGGGGTGAAGATCATTGGCGCAACCGCGCACTACGTGAATGACAATCTGGACGAAGGCCCAATCATCATGCAGGACGTAATTCACGTGGATCACACCTACACGGCAGAAGATATGATGCGTGCTGGCCGTGACGTTGAGAAGAACGTACTGAGCCGTGCGCTGTATCAGGTACTTGCCCAGCGCGTCTTTGTGTACGGCAACAGAACGATTATTCTTTAATCCTTCGGAAAATGAATTGATTAGCTTTACGCCTTTACGGATAAAAAGCAGGCAAACAGCTTCATTTCCCTAAAGGAATGCTTTACAGGGGCGTCTCATTTGATATGATGCGCCCCGCTTCCAACAGGAAGCAGGCCAGTTAAAAGCATTACCCCGTGGTGGGGTTCCCGAGCGGCCAAAGGGAGCAGACTGTAAATCTGCCGTCATCGACTTCGAAGGTTCGAATCCTTCCCCCACCACCATCTCCAGCTTTACCTCAAAATATGAATTACCCCTGGTGGGGTTCCCGAGCGGCCAAAGGGAGCAGACTGTAAATCTGCCGTCATCGACTTCGAAGGTTCGAATCCTTCCCCCACCACCATCACTTCCAGATTCTTAAGCACTCATTCAAGCACAATGCACCATATTTCTCGATGCCGGGAGTAATCCTTCCCTGCCTGTTTTCCACGGTGGCGCTTCGCTTACCGGGGCTACAAATAGGGTCTGTAGGCCGGGTAAGGCGCAGCCGCCACCCGGCATCCGCACGCCCCGCTGGATCGGGGACAAAAAAAACCCCGCAAATGCGGGGTTGTATTAATACAGCGAATCAGCGACGAGCACGCACAATCTGATATTTGCGCGTCAGGTACTCCACCGGCGCACTCCAGATGTGCACCAGGCGAGAGAACGGGAACAGCACAAACAGGGTCATACCCAGCACCAGGTGAACGCGGAAGATAAACGCCACGCCGTCCAGATGCTCAGAAGCGCCCCCGCGGAAGGTCACGACAGACTGCGCCCATCCCACCAGCTTCATCATTTCGCTGCCGTCCATATGCTGCGCAGAGAACGGAATGGTCAGCAGACCAAGCGCACACTGCACCATCAGCAGGGAGAGGATCAGGATGTCCGCTCCGGTCGTGGTAGCCCGCACGCGTGGGTTGAACAGACGGCGTTTCAGCAGCAACAGACCACCCACCAGGGTCATCACGCCGCAGGCGCCGCCGGCAATCATCGCCATCTTCTGCTTCACGTCAATCGGCAGCCACGCTTCGTACATCCAGTGCGGGGTCAGCATCCCCAGGAAGTGACCGGCGAAAATCCCCAAAATCCCGATGTGGAACAGGTTTGACGCCAGGTTCATCCCTTTACGATCCAGCATCTGGCTGGAGGCAGCACGCCAGGTGTACTGGCCATAGTCATAACGCAGCCAGCTTCCCACCAGGAATACGGTGCCCGCGATATACGGGTAAATGTCAAAGAAGAACATATTCAGGAAGTGCATTAGTGCTGTCCTCCGTTAGAGATATTCAAATATTGCGGAGCCACCGCTCCGGCAAAACGACGCTGATGCGCGGAGATTTCAGATTCGCCACAGCTCTGGTCAGCAAAGAATTTCACCTGCTCCTCTTCCCAGACGGCATCCAGTGCTTGTGGGGTATCGTCACGGGCTTCATCCGCGATTTTTTCCGCCACTTTTTGACTGTCAACCGAGGCGTTAGCCAGTTTCACCAGCAGATCGAACAGGACTGCATAGCTGCTCTCACGTTGCTGGAGACGCGCGCCGAGCAACGCCAGAATGGGAGCAATGTCCTGCAACCCGCCCAGCGCTTCCTCTTTCGGCAACTGCGCCAGATATTCCAGATACAGCGGCAGGTGATCCGGCAGCTCGCGGCTGTCGAGTTGCAAACCGTGCTGCTCGTACTGGCCCATCAGATCCACCATCGCCTGACCACGGTCGCGGGATTCACCGTGAACGTGTTCGAACAGCAGCAGAGACGTGGCACGGCCCCGGTCAAACAGCTGGCTGTAGTCCGCCTGCGCATCAAGAAGATCGCGTGCCAGCAGATCGCGGAGGAAAACGCCCAGCTTCTGGGCATCCTCTTTATCCAGGTTTTCAGATGACGCGAGTGCATCAAAGAGTTCCTGTTGATGCTGCACAAGCGCAGCATCAGGGTACTCGAGCAGACGCGAAACAATGACGAGTTCAATCATTGGTGCGGCTCCGTTTTGCTGGTCACATCCATCGCGTCAATGCGGCGGCTGTTGAACAGGTTGAATTTGCTGTCTGACCCGTGGCAACCGTCGCCAAAGGTAAAGCCACACCCACTTTTCTCCGGGAAGGCCTCGCGAGCCAGTTCACGGTGGCTGCTCGGCACCACGAAACGATCTTCGTAGTTAGCGATTGCCAGATAGCGGTACATCTCCTGCGCCTGCGCTTCGGTCAGACCAACCTCCTCCAGCGCGCGGGTATCGTTAACGCCGTCAACGGTTTCGGCACGTTTGAAGTGACGCATCGCCAGCATACGTTTCAGCGCGAGCAGTACCGGCTGGGTATCCCCTGCGGTGAGCAGGTTGGCCAGATACTGAACCGGGATACGCAGGCTTTCCACGTCCGGCAGAATGCCGTTGCTGCCCAGTTCACCCGCGTCCGCCGCAGACTGAATCGGAGACAGTGGCGGCACGTACCAGACCATCGGCAGCGTGCGGTATTCCGGGTGCAGCGGCAGGGCCAGCTTCCAGTCCATCGCCATTTTGTACACCGGGGACTGCTGTGCGGCGTCAATCACGCTCTGCGGAATACCGTCTTTCAGCGCCTGCTCAATAACCTTCGGATCGTTTGGATCGAGGAAGACGTCCAGCTGACGCTGATACAGATCTTTCTCGTTCTCGGTGCTTGCGGCATTTTCAATCGCGTCCGCGTCGTACAGCAGCACGCCGAGGTAGCGGATACGACCTACGCAGCTTTCTGAGCAGACTGTCGGCATACCGGCTTCGATACGCGGGTAGCAGAAGATGCACTTCTCAGACTTACCGCTCTTCCAGTTGAAGTAGATTTTTTTGTACGGGCAGCCGGTGATGCACATACGCCAGCCGCGGCACTTGTCCTGGTCGATCAGCACAATGCCATCTTCTTCACGCTTGTAGATGGCGCCGCTTGGGCAGGTCGCCACACACGCCGGGTTAAGGCAGTGTTCGCACAGGCGCGGCAGGTACATCATGAAGGTGTTTTCGAACTGGCCGTACATCGCCTTCTGCATGTTCTCGAAGTTCTGGTCTTTGGCGCGTTTTTCAAACTCGCCGCCCAGAATCTCTTCCCAGTTTGGACCGCTGGTAATTTTGTCCATGCGCTGGCCGGTGATCAGCGAGCGAGGACGGGCGATCGGCTGGTGTTTGCTTTCCGGCGCGTTGTGCAGATTCTGGTAGTCGTAATCAAACGGCTCGTAGTAATCATCAATGCCCGGCAGATGCGGGTTAGCGAAGATTTTTCCCAGCAACATGGCACGGTTACCCATGCGCGGTTGCAGTTTGCCGTTGATTTTACGGATCCAGCCGCCCTTCCACTTCTCCTGGTTTTCCCAGTCGGTCGGGAAGCCGGTGCCCGGCTTACTTTCCACGTTGTTGAACCAGGCGTACTCCATACCTTCACGGCTGGTCCAGACGTTTTTACAGGTGACTGAGCAGGTATGACAGCCGATGCATTTATCCAGATTCAGCACCATGCCGACTTGTGAACGAATTTTCATTTTACGCTCTCCTGTACCTGGTCATTACCTTCGCCATCTAACCAGTTAATATTCTTCATCTTACGTACCACCACGAACTCATCGCGGTTCGATCCTACGGTGCCGTAGTAGTTAAAGCCGTAGGCCAGCTGGGCATAACCACCGATCATGTGGGTCGGCTTCGGCGTAATACGGGTCACGGAGTTGTGAATACCGCCGCGCTGCTCGGTGATCTCAGACCCCGGCAGGTTAACGATACGTTCCTGCGCGTGGTACATCATGGTCATCCCGGCCGGTACACGCTGGCTCACCACCGCACGTGCCGTCAGGGCGCCGTTGCTGTTGAACACTTCGATCCAGTCGTTATCTTCGATACCCAGATCTTTGGCGTCCGCTTCGCTCATCCAGACGATTGGCCCCCCGCGCGACAGCGTCAGCATCAGCAGGTTGTCGCTGTAGGTGGAGTGGATACCCCACTTCTGGTGCGGCGTCAGGAAGTTCAGCGCCTTCTCAGGGTTACCGTTCGATTTCGCGCCCATCACCGCTTTCACGGAGCGGGTGTCGATTGGCGGACGGTAAACCAGCAGGCTTTCACCGAAGTCACGCATCCACTGGTGATCCTGATACAGAGACTGACGGCCAGAAAGCGTGCGCCATGGGATCAGCTCGTGAACGTTGGTGTATCCGGCGTTATAGGACACATGTTCATCTTCGAGGCCAGACCAGGTCGGGCTGGAGATAATCTTGCGCGGCTGGGCCTGAATATCGCGGAAGCGGATTTTCTCTTCCTCTTTATTCTTCGCCAGGTGCGTGTGGTCACGACCGGTAAACTCGCTCAGGGCCGCCCAGGCTTTCACCGCCACGTGGCCGTTGGTTTCCGGGGCCAGGGTCAGGATCATCTCTGCCGCATCAATTGCCGTGTTCAGCATCGGCTGGCCTTTCGCCGGGCCGTCTGCTTTGGTGTAATTGAGCTTGCGCAGCAGAACCATTTCGCTCTGGGTGTTCCAGGCGATGCCTTTACCGCCGTTACCGATCTTCTCCATCAGCGGGCCGATAGAGGTAAAGCGTTCGTAAGTTGCCGGGTAATCACGTTCAACCGGAATAATGTGCGGCGCGGTTACGCCCGGGATCAGATCGCACTCGCCTTTTTTCCAGTCCTTCACGTCCAGCGGCTGAGCCAGTTCGGCAGCGGAGTCGTGCTGGATTGGCAGCGTCACCACGTCGGTCTCTTTGCCCAGGTGCCCTACACAGACTTCAGAGAATTTCTTCGCGATGTCTTTGTAGATTTCCCAGTCGCTTTTTGATTCCCATGCCGGGTCAACGGCCGCAGACAGCGGATGAATAAACGGATGCATATCCGACGTATTCATATCGTCTTTTTCGTACCAGGTGGCAGTAGGCAGCACGATGTCGGAGTACAGGCAGGTACTGGACAGACGGAAGTCCAGCGTCACCACCAGATCCAACTTGCCGTCGAGACCGTTGTCTTTCCACTCCACCTCTTCCGGCTTTACGCCGCCCTGCTTGCCGAGATCTTTACCCTGAATACCGTTTTCGGTACCGAGCAGGTATTTCAGCATGTACTCGTGGCCTTTACCGGAAGAACCCAGCAGGTTAGAGCGCCAGATGAACAGGTTACGCGGATGGTTTTTACCGTTCTCCGGCTGTTCTGCCGCGAAGCGGATTGAGCCGTCTTTGAGGGATTTAACGGTGTAGTCCACCGGTGACATGTCCGCTTTCTTCGCCGCTTCCGCAATACGCAGCGGGTTCGTACCCAGCTGCGGCGCAGACGGCAGCCAGCCCATACGCTCAGCGCGCACGTTGAAGTCAATCAGGTGGCCGCTGTAGCGGGATTTATCCGCCATCGGCGACAGCAGTTCCTGGGCGGTAACCGTCTCGTAGCGCCACTGGCTGGAGTGGTTATAGAAGTAGGAGGTGCTGTTCATGTGACGAGCCGGACGCTGCCAGTCAAGGGCAAACGCCAGCGGTTGCCAGCCGGTCTGCGGACGCAGTTTTTCCTGGCCCACGTAGTGCGCCCAGCCGCCGCCGCTCTGCCCGACGCAGCCGCAGAAGATCAGCATGTTGATCAGGCCGCGATAGTTCATATCGAGGTGATACCAGTGGTTCAGACCGGCACCGACGATGATCATGGAGCGACCGTGGGTTTTGTCGGCGTTTTCCGCAAATTCGCGGGCGATACGTGTGATCTGGGCGCGTGGCACACCGGTGATCTGCTCCGCCCAGGCTGGGGTATAAGCCTTCACGTCATCATAGCTGGTCGCGCAGTTTTCGTCGTTCAGGCCGCGCTCCAGGCCGTAGTTCGCCATGGTCAGATCGTAGACGGTAGTGACCAGAGCAGTAGAACCGTCCGCCAGTTGCAGGCGCTTCACCGGCAGCTTGTGCATCAGAACGTTTTGCAACTCAACCTTGTTGAAGTGCTCGGAACCTTCACCACCAAAGTACGGGAAGCCGACATCGGCGATCTCATCCTGGCTGCCCAGCATGCTGAGACGCAGCTCCGTCTCTTCACCCGTGGTGCCGTTACGCTGCTCCAGGTTCCATTTGCCTTTTTCGCCCCAGCGGAAGCCGATAGAACCGTTTGGCGCCACCAGCTCGCCGTTGCTGTTGCAGGCGACCGTTTTCCACTCCGGGTTGTTTTCCTGACCCAGCGCATCCACCAGATCCGCGGCACGCAGCATACGGCCTGCGGCGTAATAGCCGTCACGCTCTTCGAGCATCACCAGCATTGGCATGTCGGTATAGCGACGCACGTAATCGGTGAAATACTGGCTTGGCTTGTCGAGGTGGAATTCACGCAGCATGACGTGGCCCATCGCCAGCGCCATTGCGGCATCGGTACCCTGTTTCGGCGCCAGCCACAGGTCGCACAGTTTGGCGATTTCGGCGTAGTCCGGGGTCACGGCGACGGTTTTGGTCCCTTTGTAACGTACTTCGGTAAAGAAGTGCGCATCCGGGGTACGGGTCTGCGGAACGTTAGAGCCCCAGGCGATGATATAGCTGGAGTTGTACCAGTCAGCGGACTCCGGCACGTCGGTCTGCTCGCCCCAGGTCTGAGGCGACGCTGGCGGCAGGTCGCAGTACCAGTCGTAGAAGCTCAGGCAGGTACCGCCGATGAGTGACAGGTAGCGCGCGCCGGAGGCGTAAGAGACCATCGACATCGCCGGGATTGGCGAGAAGCCTGCCACACGGTCAGGACCGTAGGTTTTCACGGTGTAGACGTTAGAAGCCGCAATCAGCTCGTTCACCTCTTTCCAGGAAGAACGAACGAAACCACCGCGACCACGCGCCTGTTTGAAGCTTTTCGCTTTGTCGGCATCTTCAATAATGGAGGCCCAGGCATCAACCGGATCGCTGTGCTGCACTTTCGCTTCACGCCACATTTTCATCAGGCGTTTACGCATCAGCGGGTATTTCAGACGGTTGGCGCTGTAGAGATACCAGGAGTAGCTGGCCCCACGCGGGCAGCCGCGCGGCTCGTGGTTCGGCATATCCGGACGGGTACGCGGATAATCGGTCTGCTGCATTTCCCAGGTCACCAGACCGTTTTTAACGAAAATCTTCCAGCTACATGAGCCAGTGCAGTTTACGCCGTGGGTAGAACGGACAACTTTGTCATGCTGCCAGCGTTGACGGTAACCGTCTTCCCAGTCCCGGTTGGTATCCAGAACCTGGCCGTGCCCATCGGCAAAAGTTTCACCCTTCTGTTTGAAGTAGCGAAACCGGTCCAAAAATTTGCTCATCGGGTATCTCCTGTGTGGAGCCTGTGGCTCTCTAAATCGACATTGCTGATTTGCAGCGAAGGTAACGCTATGAAAGATGGTGAGAATTGATAACGATCAAGACGAAGGGGGTCTCTGAAGGGGGGTATTAGATCAAATACCACCAAAGCGGTAGCCGTTAATATTTTTTAACTTTATGATTTATATAGATATATTTTATTTATCGTACAATAGTCGAGGCAAAATTTAACATCTTAGGTATTAAGGGGTAGACACACCTGTAAAGCGATGGCGATCACAGCGTTACCTACGGGTGATCACGGGTAACGTCGATAGTATGTTGTAACTATTCAGTGTTTAAAAAAAGCGCGGCACTCAGGCCGCGCAAACGGATAATCAAGCTTACTTGTTTTTCTTGGTATTACGGCCATATACCAGCCACGTGATGACCACGCAGGCGATATAGAAGACGAGGAATACCTTCATCGCACCCGCCGGAGAGCCGGTCAGATCCAGTGAGATACCGAACGCTTTTGGAATAAAGAAGCCGCCAATCGCGCCAATCGCAGAGATAAACCCAAGCGCCGCAGCGGTATCGGTGGCAGCTTCACGCATTGCCTGCTCGTCGCTCCCGCCCTGCGCTTTCACGCGGTCCATGGTCAGCTTGCGGAAGATGACAGAGATCATCTGAAAAGTAGACGCACTGCCCAGCCCGGCGGTCAGGAACAGCACCATGAAGACGCCGAAGAAGGCAAAGAAGTTACCCCCCTCACCACCCGCAGGCAGCGTCAGGAACAGCAGCGCACAGAAGATGGCCATCACAACAAAGTTCACCAGCGTAACGCGCGTTCCCCCCAGACGGTCGGAGATCATCCCGCCCAGCGAACGTGCCAGCGCGCCGATAAACGGACCGAAGAAGGCAAACTGAAGGATCTGCACGTCCGGGAACTGGGTTTTAGACAGCATGGCAAAGCCTGCGGAGAAACCGATGAACGAGCCGAAGGTCGCCAGATACAGCAGCGCCATCACCCACAGGTGGCCACGCTTCAGCACCGGCAGCTGCTCGCTCAGTGACGCTTTGGACGCGGACAGATCGTTCATGAAGAACCACGCCGCCAGGGTAAAGACCACCAGGAACGGTACCCAAATCCAGGAGGCGTTTTGCAGGAACAGCACGGAACCGTCGGGCTGCGTCACACCGCCGCCGCCAAAGGCCGCAAAGATGGAGACAGAGATCGCCAGCGGGGCAATCAGCTGCATCACGCTCACGCCCATATTACCGAGGCCGCCGTTAATGCCCAGCGCACCACCCTGCTTCGCTTTCGGGAAGAAGAAGCTGATGTTTGCCATACTGGACGCAAAGTTCGCCCCCGCAAAACCGCACAGCAGAGAGATAATCACGAATACGCTAAACGGTGTGGAGGTATCCTGCACCGCAAAACCGAGCCACACGCACGGTACGATCATGATCCCGGTACTGAAAGCCGTCCAGCGACGACCGCCAAAGACCGGCACCATAAACGCGTAAGGAACGCGCAGCAGTGCCCCTGAAAGCGACGGCAACGCGGTCAACATAAACAGCTGATCGGTGGTAAAGGTAAAGCCCACTTTTGGCAGGTTAACCGCAACCGCACTAAACAACATCCAGACGCAAAACGCCAGTAACAGACATGGAACGGAAATCCACAGATTACGACTTGCTACACGGTGGCCGCGCTGTTGCCAGAACGCCGGATCCTCTGGACGCCAGTCTGTAATAACGGCACCAGTTTCCCTTTCGGGAGCGGAAGAGTGACTCATAGACACCTCTGATTCTCGAATGATGCTGCAAACATTAGGGCTTTAGGGCGGCGGTAAGTTGATATAAATCAAAGGAAAAGTGGGAGGTTTTGCGGCGAAAAAAAAGCCATCACTCTTAATGAGTAGATGCAAAACGTAAAAAAGGTGTGGTTTTTCACGGTGCTGACGCATCCCTGCTTCGTCCACCCACTAACCGTTACCCCTCTGGCAATTTAGAGGTAATCCTTTATTGGTATGGGTATACTCCAAGGTATGCACCAGAATAGCGCCATTCCTGCAATCAGGTCACGTCAGGAGCCCGGCAACTCTATGTTAAAAAGATGTTTATCTCCGCTGACGCTGGTTAACCAGCTGGCGCTTATTGTTCTGCTGTCCACCGCTATCGGCGTGACCGGCATGGCTATTTCTGGCTGGCTGGTACAGGGTGTACAGGGTAACGCGCATGCCATCAACGAGGCAGGCTCGCTACGTATGCAGAGTTACCGGCTGCTGGCGTCGGTGCCGCTGACGCAGGCTGACCAACCGCTTATCGACGAAATGGAGCGTACCGCATTCAGCCCTGAACTGGAAAGAGCCGCCATCCGTGACGGTCAGCAATCTCAGCTTAAGGCGCTTCAGGGCTACTGGCATACCCAACTGGAGCCCGGATTAAAGCGGGCGGAAGACCGGGAAACGGTCGCCCGGGATGTCGCCGGGTTTGTATCACGCATCGATCATCTTGTCTCCTCGTTCGATCGCACCACGGAGTTACGCATTGACCGTGTGGTGATGGTTCACCGCGCAATGGCGCTGTTTATGGGTTTGCTGCTGATTTTCACGGTTATCTGGCTGCGCGCGCGGTTGCTTAACCCCTGGAAACAGCTCCTGGCGATGGCCCGCGCCGTCACACAGCGCGATTTTACCCAGCGCACGCACATCAGCGGGCGCAACGAAATGGCGATGCTCGGCGAGGCGCTCAACACCATGTCGGCAGAGCTATCAGAAAGCTACGCGGTACTGGAACAACGCGTCCAGGAGAAAACCGCCGGGCTTGAGCAGAAAAACGAGATCCTCTCTTTCCTCTGGCAGGCAAACCGTCGCCTGCATATGCAGGTCCCGCTTTGCGAACGTCTCTCGCCGGTACTGAACGGCCTGCAAAACCTGACTCTGCTCCACGATCTTGAGCTACGGGTTTACGACGTTGAAGATGAGGAAAACCATCAGGAATTTACCTGTCAGTCGGACATCTCCTGCGACGATAAAGGGTGTCATCTGTGCCCGCGCGGCTTGCCGCCGCTTACCACCAGCGGCACGACCCTCAAGTGGCGGCTGATGGACAGCCATACCCAGTACGGTATTTTGCTGGCCACCCTGCCCGCCGGACGTCACCTGAGCCACGACCAGCAGCAGCTGGTCGATACGCTTGTTGAGCAGCTCACGGCCACGCTGGCGCTCGACCGCCACCAGGAGAAACAGCAGCAGCTGATCGTGATGGAGGAGCGTGCCACCATCGCCCGCGAGCTGCACGACTCCATCGCCCAGTCCCTCTCCTGCATGAAGATGCAGGTGAGCTGCCTGCAAATGCAGGACGAAGGCATGCCCGAGAGCAGCAAACAGCTGCTCAGCCAGATCCGCAACGAGCTTAACACCTCGTGGGTTCAGCTTCGCGAGCTGCTGACCACCTTCCGTTTGCAGCTCACCGAGCCGGGGCTGCGCCCTGCGCTGGAGTCCAGCTGTCAGGAGTTTAGTGCCCGGCTGGGCTTCCCGGTGAAACTGGATTACCAGTTGCCACCGCGTTTTGTTCCCTCTCACCAGACGATCCATTTGCTGCAAATTGCCCGTGAAGCCCTGAGCAACGTGCTCAAGCATGCCGAGGCGACGGCCGTCACGGTCACCGTCAGCTGCCAGGATAATCAGGTGAAGCTCAGGGTTCAGGATAACGGCCGCGGCGTGCCGGAAAATGCCGAACGAACGAACCATTATGGTTTAATTATCATGCGAGACCGCGCGCAAAGCCTGCGCGGTGATTGCCAGGTTCGCCGGGGAGAGTCAGGTGGCACCGAAGTTGTGGTCACCTTTATACCCGAAAAGCCCCTCATAACTGCTCAAGGAGAAAACCATGACTAATCAGGAACCGGCATCTATCCTGTTGATTGACGATCATCCGATGCTGCGCACTGGCGTTAAACAGCTTGTCAGCATGGCGCCAGATATCACCGTCGTCGGGGAAGCCAGTAACGGCGAACAGGGTATTGAACTTGCCGAATCGCTCGATCCTGATTTGATCTTGCTCGATCTCAACATGCCGGGCATGAATGGCCTGGAAACCCTCGACAAGCTGCGGGAGAAATCCCTCTCTGGCCGGGTGGTGGTCTTCAGCGTCTCAAACCATGAAGAAGACGTGGTCACCGCCCTCAAGCGAGGGGCAGACGGCTATCTGCTGAAAGATATGGAGCCGGAAGATCTGCTCAAGGCGCTGCAACAGGCTGCCGCAGGCGAGATGGTGCTGAGTGAAGCGTTAACGCCGGTACTGGCCGCCAGCCTGCGTGCGAACCGCGCCACGTCTGATCGTGACGTCAGCCAGTTGACCCCGCGTGAGCGTGACATTCTGAAGCTGATTGCCCAGGGGCTGCCGAACAAAATGATCGCCCGCCGTCTGGACATCACCGAGAGCACGGTCAAAGTGCATGTCAAACACATGCTGAAAAAAATGAAGTTAAAATCCCGCGTCGAAGCCGCCGTCTGGGTGCATCAGGAGCGCATTTTTTAACTTACTCATCCGGCAGCAACTTCCACCGTGGATCGTCGGCAGGCATTGCGACGAGCGGTTGCACCACGGAAAGCGTGATCTCATTGGAGGAGACACGCTGCCCATCCTTATCTTCCACCACGGCCGTAAGCCGCCATGCGTTTTTCGCCCCTTCTGAATCATCCCATACAGGCATGATCACACTCCAGCCATCGCTGCTGTTGCCGTTTGCCGGTGAGGTCAGGCTGAGCGCCTGGGTATCACCCAGCCAGTGGATCTGCCGGATACCGTGCGTGCTGCGAATTTGCAGCTTCAGCATCACCGTTTCGCCTGGCTTAAGATCCCACGGCGGCGTGGCCAGATATACCGAGAGGGTTTTGCGCTGACGGAATTCCATCACGGGCAGATTATCGCGATCGGGTGAATCATAGCGGCTCCCCCGCAGCGAGCGCGTCGCCGCCACTTCCCCGGCGGAAAGCTGTTTCGCCAGCGGCACGCCAAAACGATAGTTGAGCTTCAGCCCGAGGTTATTCTGGCTAACGCCGCTCTCCCCCTGCTTATGGGCAGCCGTCAGGGTGACCAGCGGTACGGGGGTATAGTTCAGCCCCAGGTTGACCGCAACCGGGTTGTGATACCCCGTACCGCTGTTAAACAGATCGACGTTATCGCCAAAATACTGTTCAAAGCTGACGCTGGTGTTCAGGTGGTGAAACCAGGGAAGCCAGGCTTTGGCCGTTACGTCGTACCCGCGCGCCATGCGCTGCTCGCGGATGTCGGAACGCGGCTGCCAGCCAGCGAACGGCTGGTAGTAATTGGCCGACAGGCGCAGGTTTTCACCCCACGCCTCTGCGCCCAGCCCGGCACGTTGCAGGTTGTCTTCCAGCAGGTTGTCGTAAAAAGTGTTGTAGCCCAGCAGCCAGTTTCCGGCAACCCAGCGCTGACCTGCCCCGACGTTACTCACCAGCCCGTCTGTCTGCTGCGTCAGCCCAAGCTGGCTCCAGCTCAGATAGCGGGTGTTGTCGTTCCAGGGGATAAACCAGTTTCCGCTGCTGCCGTTAAAGTTGCCGTCGTCATCCACCAGCACATTGACGTTGGCGTTTCCCCAAGGTGAAAGCCAGGATTCAATCTGCTCGTTGACTTCCCCGCTCACGGCATCCCGCACCTTGCCAAACGCGAACTGTCGCGCCTGCTGCCCGGCCGTCAGGCCGTTATCGGTCATACTGGCTTCACCGAAGGCCTTAGCCATTTCAGCCAGATGCTTTTCGCCTTCGCTGGTCGGTTGCGCCATGCCGAGATCTGGCAGACTATCGCCGTTGTTATCAAACGGATTTTGCGCCTGCTGCACGAAGGATTTCGGCGCACCATGAACGGCTCCAGCCGTAAAAAGGGGGAGTAACAGCAAAAAACGGATGCGGGACGATACAGCCTTCAACGTCGTCAATCAGAACCTGTGTTTATGAACAAACACTTATTATGTTAACGCCATAAGCCCTGAAAACCAGTCTTAAGAGAAATTTCAGGAATATCCTGAAAAGATTTGTCGGGTGGCGTCTTCGCCTTACCCGACCTACAAATTCGTACCGGTGCGAAGCCGCCACCCGACGCCCTTACACTATTATCCCAACAGCGCTTTCAGCTCCGGCACGCAGGAACCACAGTTCGTGCCGCAGCGCAGCTTCACGCCCAGCGCTGGGGCAGAATCACAGCCTCCGGCTATTGCCTTACGTATCGTATTTTCACCCACGCTGAAGCAGCTACAGATAATTCGCCCGGGATCGGCATCTTCGTCCGGCCGTTGCCCGTGCAGCAGCGCATGGCGTTCAGCAAGTTGGACGGGCGCAGCAGCAAAGGCTTCTTCAATAAACGCATGCGCCAGCGCCGGCAGCGTATGGCCCTCCCAGTAGCCCAGCATCAGCTCACCGTGATGCCAGGCGAGCACGCTGCTGCGTTCTCCCGTCTGTGCCACTTGTAACTGCCAGCCCCGACCGCTGGCGTACGCCATGATCCACGACAGCAACGGCTGCTCCCCCGCCACCGTCAGACGTGAGGCTTTACGCCACCAGCAGACCGACGGCGGCAGCGCTGGCAGCTCGCGGGCATACAGTTCACCCTGCCAGGCGGGTAGCCAGGGTATGATCCTCACCGCGGTTTGTTTACTCTCCGGCTGGCCGGACCCGGCATCAACCCGCCCTTCCACCAGCGCATTGACCTTACCCTGTCGGGCAAATTGCGCGTTCCAGTGCATCGGCGCAAACAGCTCGCCTGCACGCTGCGCGGTGGAGATACGTACTCTGGCAACCATCACTCCGCGCGGGGAACTTACCCGCGCCAGCTGGCCGTCAGTCAGCCCAGCGCGCGCCGCATCGGTTGCGTTCGTCTCAACAAAAGGCTCATCGATATGCTGCATCAGGCGCGGAACATACCCCGTGCGGGTCATGGTGTGCCACTGATCGCGGATCCGCCCGGTATTCAGTATCAAGGGGTACAATTCGTCGACGCCTGCCCCATGCGGGGAGGGGTCAACCGGAACAAGCGTTCTTTGCGGGAAATCACCGGCATGCCACTGATACGGCGCCAGCTCATCCCACGCCTCTCGCGACAGCGACGCCAGTTCGCGCAGGTTTAGCGCCCGTTCGCCGTTATTCTCAAACGCCGTCAGCGCCGCATGTTCACAAAATATCTCCTGAGGGTGTTCCCAGGCGAAGGCATCGCCATAACCGAGCTGGTCTGCGATCCGGGCGATGATCCACCAGTCCGGTCTGGCCTCGCCCGGCGCAGGCAGAAAGGCGCGCTGGCGGGAGATACGGCGTTCTGAATTGGTCACCGTGCCGTTTTTCTCGCCCCAGCCCAGGGCGGGAAAACGGATATGGGCAAACCGGCTGGTGTCCGTCTCCTGCATCACCTCAGATACCATGACCAGCGGGCAGGCCGCCAGCGCCTGGCACACCGCGTGGCTGTCGGGAAGTGACACGGCAGGGTTGGTGCCCATGATCCACACCGCCTTCACCTCGCCGCGGGCAATGGCGTCAAACAGTTCCACCGCCATCAGGCCCGGGGTCTGCGCCAGCCGTTCCGTTCCCCAGAAACGCGCCACGCGCGCGAGATCGTCCGGCTCGAAGTTCATGTGCGCCGCCAGCTGATTCGCCAGTCCCCCCACTTCCCGCCCGCCCATGGCATTTGGTTGTCCGGTCAGCGAAAACGGGCCGCAGCCAGGACGGTTGAACTTTCCGCTGGCAAGATGCACGTTAATGATGGCGTTGCACTTGTCGCTGCCGCTGGAGGACTGGTTGATCCCCATGGTGTAGAGCGTGATCGCGCGTGGCGCGGTGACAAACCAGTCGTAGAAGGTGCCAATCTCGTCTGAAGGCAGATCGCAAAACGCCGCCACGCGAGGGATCGGCCACTCGCCGCGCCCCTGAATCAGATTGAGCAACCCCACAAACAGCCCGGCGTCACTGCCGGGTCTGAGCGCGAGGTGGAGATCGGCGATATCGCAGGTGGCGGTTTTACGCGGATCGATCACGACCACTTTCATCTGCGGATTGTTGTGTTTTGCCTGCACCAGCCGCTGATACAGCACCGGATGCGTCCAGGCCGCGTTCGAGCCAACGAGTACCACCAGATCGCTGTTTTCCACGTCCTCGTAGCTGCACGGCACCACGTCCTCACCGAAGGCGCGTTTGTAGCCCACCACCGCCGATGACATGCACAGCCGCGAGTTGGTATCAATGTTCGCCGCCCCGATAAAGCCTTTCATCAGCTTGTTGGCGGCATAGTAATCCTCGGTCAACAGCTGGCCGGAGGCATAAAACGCCACCGCCTGCGGCCCCCATTCGTTGATAATGTTCCGCAGCCGCTCGCCCGCTTCGCCCAGCGCCTGCGGCCATGCCACCTCCCGGCCATCGACAACCGGGCGCAGCAGTCGTCCCTGTAGCCCCGTGGTTTCCCCAAGGGCGGATCCTTTTACGCACAGACGACCGAAATTCGCCGGATGAGTTTCATCCCCCCGAATGCTCACCTTTTCACCGTCTGCGCTGGCGACCACGCCGCAGCCCACCCCGCAGTAAGGGCACGTTGTCCGGGTTTCCGTCATGAGGCCTCCGCGCGCATCACCAGCTCTTCATTTCCAACCCACACCTTGCCGTTTTCAATTTTTACCGGCCAGGCACGCACCGCAGGCGCCCCGCTCTCAGCCTGACACCCGTCGCGCAGACGAATACGTTGCTTGTAGAGCGGCGAGATCACCACCGGTTCCCCCGCCGCATCGCCGAGGATGCCGCGTGAGAGCACGTTCGCGCGGCTGCCCGGCTCCCGATCGTCGAGGGCATAAACGGTTTTGCCAAAGCGGAACAGCGCAATCGGTTTGCGCCCAAGATGCGCGCCAATGCCCGCCTGCTCCGGGATCTCGTCGATATTACAAATTTCCTGCCAGCGCTTGTTCTCCTCCGCGGCGGGGACGTTCACCGCGGTGCGGAACAGCGCCAGGCGGTCAGGATCGTTAAGGGTGGTTTGCCATTCGCACTGGTAAGTCTCCACCACCCGGGCCATCTCCTGCTCCAGCTCGTGGGCGATCCCCAGGCTGTCGTTGAGGATCACCTCGCGCAGATAGTCGAGGCCGCCTTCCAGGTTATCCATCCAGGTACTGGTGCGTTGCAGACGATCTGCCGTGCGAATGTAGAACATCAGGAAACGGTCAACGGTGCGGATCAGCGTTTCGTCGTCCAGATCGCTGGCGAAGAGATTCGCGTGGCGCGGCTTCATCCCGCCGTTGCCGCAC
The DNA here is from genome assembly GCF_019056635.1 of Enterobacter cloacae complex sp. ECL72. Taxonomy (NCBI): domain Bacteria; kingdom Pseudomonadati; phylum Pseudomonadota; class Gammaproteobacteria; order Enterobacterales; family Enterobacteriaceae; genus Enterobacter; species Enterobacter cloacae complex sp. ECL72. Next base: position 2,153,166 of record NZ_CP077659.1, read on the forward strand.
AGATAGAGGTTCCAGCCTTTGTCCGTGGCAATCACCCCTACGTCTTTGCTCTGCGCCTCTGCGCACTCACGGGTACAGCCGGAGACCGCCATTTTGATTTTGTGCGGCGCGCGCAGCCCCTTGTAGCGGTGCTCCAGCCTGACCGCGAGGCCGGTGGAATCCTGCACGCCGTAGCGGCACCAGGTCGACCCGACGCAGGATTTCACCGTGCGCAGGGATTTCCCGTAAGCATGTCCGGTCTCAAACCCGGCCTCTACCAGCGCCTGCCAGATTTCAGGCAACTGCTCGAGCGTGGCGCCAAACAGGTCAATACGCTGCCCGCCGGTAATTTTGCTGTAAAGGCTATAGCGTTTCGCGATCTGGCCGATGGCGATCAGCCCGTCGGCGGTCACTTCACCCGCAGGCATCCGCGGGACGATGGAGTAGGTTCCGTCCTTCTGAATATTGGCGAAATAGCGGTCGTTGGTGTCCTGCAACGGCAGATGCGCCGGTTTCAGCAGATACTCGTTCCAGCAGGAAGCCAATACCGACCCCACCAGCGGCTTACAGATCTCGCATCCGTGCCCCTGACCGTAGCGGCTGATAAGCTGGTCGAAGGTGCGGATATGGTTGACGCGCACCAGGTGGTAAATCTCCTGACGCGAGTACGGGAAGTGTTCGCAGATATCTTTCTTCACCTCCACGCCCTGCTCCGCAAGCTGGAACTCCATCACCTGCTTCACCAGCGCGCTACAGCCTCCGCAGCCGGTCGCCGCTTTGGTGCACTGCTTAATGGCGCCGATATCCGTCGCACCCGCGCTTACCGCCTGGCAGATATCCCCTTTGCTGACGTTATGACACGAACAGATCTGCGCGCTTTCCGGCAGCGCCGCCACGCCCAGCGCTTTCGGCGCGCCGCCTGACGACGCGGGTAAGATCAGCGTTTCCGGTTCTTTTGGCAGGCTGATGCCGTTGAGCATCATCTGCACCAGCGTGGCGTATTCGCTGGCATCGCCCACCAGCACGCCACCCAGCAGGGTTTTGCTGTCGTGGCTGACCACAATCTTTTTGTAGATTTGCTGCGGCCCGTGCGTCCACTGGTAGCTCAGCGCCCCCGGCGTGCGCCCGTGGGCATCGCCAAACGACGCCACATCCACGCCCAGCAACTTGAGTTTGGTACTCATATCCGCGCCGGTGAAGCGCTTCTCCTCACCCGCCAGCACAGCGGCGGCCACGCGCGCCATCTGGTAGCCTGGTGCCACCAGGCCAAAGATTTTCCCCTCCCACAGCGCGCATTCGCCGATGGCAAGCACGTCCTGATCGGAGGTCCGGCAGCCGTCGTCAATGCAGATCCCGCCGCGCTCGCCGACAGCCAGCCCGCTGCTGCGCGCCAGCGCGTCCTGCGGCCGAATACCGGCAGAGAAGACCACCATGTCCGTTTCCAGCTGCTCGCCATCGGCAAAGCGCAGCACCAGCCCGTTGTCTGCGGTGGCAATCTCCGTCGTCGATTTACTGGTGTGTACTCCTACGCCCAGCGCCTCAATTTTCTTGCGCAGCATTGCCGCGCCGTCGCTGTCGAGCTGCACCGCCATCAGGTTCGGCGCAAACTCCACCACGTGAGTTTCCAGCCCGAGCTGCTTAAGCGCATTTGCCGCCTCCAGCCCCAGCAGGCCGCCGCCAATCACCACACCGCGGCGAGAGCCTGCCGCATGGGCCGCAATGTTGTCCAGATCGTCGAGGGTGCGGTAGACAAAACACCCCGGCAGATCGTTGCCCGGAACGGGCGGGACGAACGGGTACGAGCCGGTCGCCAGCACCAGTTTGTCCCAGTGGGTCTCATGGCCACTGGCGGTGCGCACTACGTGTGCATCACGATCGATAGCGACGATCTGCTGCGAGAGGCGCAGCTCAATGCCGTTATCGGCAAAGAACGCCCCCGCCACCAGCGAGAGCGAGTCCGCGCTGCGTCCGCCAAAATATTCCGACAGATGCACGCGGTCATAGGCGGCATAGCGCTCTTCGCCAAAAACAATAATCTGATACTGCTGATGCAAATTGCGGTTAACGCAGTCTTCGAGGAAATGATGGCCGACCATACCGTGCCCAACCACCACCAGAGTAGGTTTTGTCATAGCGTTCTGTCCTGCAACCTGCGGTTGCGTTGTGAAACGATCGAACAGCCAGTCCGCGTGGGCGGGCGCAGCCGTTGCCAGTAAATCGGTAAAGGTTGCCGCGCTGCGGCAGTCACCCATCAGCAGCACGCCAGCCAGCGCCCCCTGATGGATCAGTAAACGTCGATAGTGACGGGTGAGCGGATCCCATGAACTCCAGACCACATCGTCCGCCTGCGCCGTCGCGCGTCCGAGGCTGAACAGCGCCACGCCGGTCACCTTAAGGCGCACGCCGTTGTCGGTCAGGGTAAACGGCGCGGTGACCTCCCCGGCCAGCCGCGCGGCAAGAATATCCGCCTGCGCCAGACAGGGGGCGACCAGGCCAAACGTCTGGCCGTCAATTTCGCAGCACTCGCCGATGGCGTAGGTATCCGGCACGGAGGTTTGCATCTGCTGATCCACCACGATGCCGCGCGCGCAGCGAATGCCGCTGGCTTTTGCCAGCGCAACGTTGGGCTGCACGCCCGTGGCCAGCACCACGCGCGTGGCGGCGATGCGGCGTCCGTCGAGCAACGTCACGGCATCGTCAGCGATGGCGGTGATGCCGGAGGCGAGTTCACAGCGTACGCCCCGCACCGCCAGCGCCTCTTCCAGCAGCAGTCCCGCCTGCTGATCCAGCTGCTGTTCCATCAGCCACGGACCGCGATGCACGAGCGTGACGTTGTCACCGTTGCGCGCCAGCGCTGCCGCGGCCTCCACGCCGAGTACGCCGCCGCCCAGCACTACCGCCGGTCCGGAGAGGTTCCGGATGGCGCGGGTCTCTGCCAGGGTGCGAAAGGTGAACACATGCGGCGCATCGCCCCCGGGGATCGGCGGCACGACAGGGGTAGACCCGGTGGCAAACACCAGCGCATCCCAGCCCAGCGTGCGAGCAGAGGTATGCACTTCACGCGCGTTGACGTCTACTGCGAGCGCCTTTTCTCCTCGCAGCACCGTCACGCCTCGTGCCGTGTACCAGTCTTCATCGTGCAGACAGATGTGCTCCGCCTGCTTTTCGCCACCCAGCACCGGCGAAAGCTGGATGCGGTTGTACGCCTGCTCCGGCTCGTCACCGATGACGGTGACAGCGAAACGACCGGGAACACGCCCGGTGAGCGACGCAATCAGCCGGGCTGCCGCCATACCATTACCGATAATGACCAGTCGCATCGTGCCCCCTCATTACGCCGCTTTCGGCTGTTTTTCGTAGAGGAAATGGAGGATCTGCTGGCGCATGTGGTGATAGCGGCTGTCGTCCGCCAGCTGCACCCGGTTGCGCGGGCGCGGCAGATCGACGCGCAGGATCTCACCCACGGTGGCCGCCGGGCCGTTGGTCATCATCAGTACGCGGTCAGAGAGCAGTACCGCCTCGTCCACGTCGTGTGTGATGAGCACGATGGTGGTGTTCAGCGCCTGCTGGATCTGCATCACCGAATCCTGAAGATGGGCACGCGTCAACGCATCGAGCGCGCCAAACGGCTCATCCATCAGCAGCACTTTCGGCTTCATCGCCAGCGCCCGGGCAATCCCGACGCGCTGCTTCATGCCGCCGGAGATCTCCCCTTGGCGCTTATGCAGCGCGTGGCCCATCTGCACCCGGTCGAGGTTGTGTTCAATCCACGCTTTGCGCTCGGCCTTACTCATGGTGTGACGGAAGACCTGATCCACCGCCAGCGCCACGTTGTCGAAGCAGGTTAACCACGGCAGCAGCGAATGGTTCTGGAACACCACCGCGCGCTCTGGCCCCGGCCCGGCGATTTCGCGGTTGTCGCAAATCAGCCCGCCTTCCGTCGGCAGCGTGATCCCGGCGATCAGGTTTAACAGCGTCGACTTGCCGCAGCCGGAGTGACCAATCAGACTGACGGTTTCGCCCTCGTGGATATCAAAAGAGACGTTTTGCAGCGCCAGAAACTCGCCGCTGGCGGTGGAAAAACGCTGGCTCACGGCCTGGACCTGAATTAACGGTTTCATCTTCACTCCTTATTTTTCCTGCCAGCTAAAGCGACGGGCGATCAGCATCAGCCCCTGCTCCAGCAGCAACCCGACCACGCCAATGATGACGATGGCGATGAGAATGTTTTCGACGTTGAGGTTGTTCCACTCATTCCAGATCCAGAATCCAATGCCTAAACCTCCGGTGAGCATCTCGGCGGCGACAATCACCAGCCAGGCAATGCCAATGGAAAGACGTACCCCGGTCAGCACCGCAGGCAGCACGGCGGGGAAAAGAATGCGGCGCATGATGGTCCACTCTGAGAGTTGCAACACCCGGGCCACGTTGAGGTAGTCCTGCGGAATACGGCGTACCCCTTCAGCGGTGTTGATCACCATCGGCCAGATGGAGCAGATAAAAATGGTCCAGCTCGATGCAGGCTCCGCTTTCTGGAACAGCAGCAGGCCGATAGGCAGCCAGGCCAGCGGGCTGACCGGACGCAGGAGCGCGATCAGCGGGTTGAACATGCGCGAGAAAAAGGTGAAGCGGCCAATCAAAAAGCCCAGCGGAATGCCCGCCATCGCCGCCAGACCGAAGCCGATGGCGACGCGCTGCAACGACGCCAGCACGTTCCAGCCAATGCCCATATCGTTTGGCCCGTCGCGATAAAACGGATCGGCAAACAGGGTCATGGCCGAATCGAGCGTGCTGAGCGGCGTCGGAAAGCCTTTACTGTTTATCGCTGCCAGCTGCCAGAGCACCACCAGCAGGCCGAGACCGAGCAGCGCCGGGATGACGCGCTGTAAAAAATCATTCATCCGACGCGTAAACGCTGGCGCACGACGGCGAACCTGTAGCGGAGGCAGGACAATCACTTCCCCGCTCTCTGACGTCTCTTGTGGTTTTGTATTTTGCAGATGCTGCATACTCAGGCCCCTTTACGGTGAATGGCGAAGCGGTTGGCGTACCCTTCCGGATCGGTGCCGTTCCAGACGGTGCCGTCCATCAGGGTGCTGCTGCGATATGGTGATGACGGTGTGGACATGCCGCCCACGGCGGTCGCGGCATCCTGCCAGACCGCGGTCTGGTTAATGCGCTGTGCAATGCCCGCGTAATCCGGCGCGGCGTTGAGCAAGCCCCAGCGGCGGAACTGGGTTAAGAACCACATCCCGTCTGAGAGATACGGGTAGCTCACGGCACCCTCGTTGAAGAAACGGATCGGGTGCGCATCCTGCCAGCGCTGACCGACCCCGTTGTCGTACTCGCCAAGCATACGTCCGGTGAGATACTGTTCCTTGCAGTTGAGCCAGGCGCGGCGCGAGAGGATCTGCGCGGTTTCGCGTTTGTTTTCCGCTGACGCCTCGATCCAGCGCGCGGCTTCCATCACGGCGCTCACCAGCGCCCGTGCGGTGTGCGGATTTTTCGCCACCCAGTCGCGTCGGGTACCGAGGATCTTTTCCGGGTGATCGGCCCAGATGGACTGCGACGTGGCGGCGGTAAATCCGATGCGGTCGTTAATCGCCCGCGCGTTCCACGGCTCGCCAACGCAAAACCCGACCATGTTGCCAATGCGCATGTTCATCACCATCTGCGGCGGCGGCACCACCACGGTGCGCACGTCGTCAAACGGGTTAATCCCCGCGCTGGCCAGCCAGTAGTAGAGCCACATGGCGTGCGTTCCCGTCGGGAAGGTATGCGCGAAGGTGTAGGTTCCCGGCGCCTGCTGCGCAATCAGCTTTTTCAGCCCGTCGAGGTCACGAACGCCCTTCTCCGCCAGATCGCTGGAGAGCGTAATGGCCTGACCGTTCTGGTTGAGGGTCATCAGGTTCGCCATCTGCTGCGGCTTGCCCGCGATACCCAGCTCCAGACCGTACAGCAGGCCGTAAAGAATGTGCGCGGCGTCCAGTTCGCCCGCCACCAGCTTGTCGCGCACCGCCGCCCAGCTCGCCTCTTTGGTCGGCACAATAGTAATGCCGTGTTTTTTATCGAACCCCTTCAGGGCCGCGATAACCACGGGCGCGCAGTCGGTCAGGGGGATAAACCCGATACGCACGGTATCCTGCTCCGGCTTATCTGACCCCGCCGCCCATGCGGCCTGCATGACACCCGGCAACAGCATCGCACCACTCGCCAGCATGCTGGCCTGCAATAACCGCCGTCTCGACAAATCCGCCATAATTGCTCCTGAAAAAAGGCAAAAAAAAGCGCCCGACGGTGCTGAAGCACCGGTGGACGCCTTTATCCCGAAGACGCATGCACCGCCGTTGGCGCATCGTCGAAAATGGTTAATCTGTTAATGCAAAGGTAATGCCAGCTTTTCATCCCCGGCGTTACGGGGTTTATGCAAGAAGAGCGCTGTATTACGCACCTCAATCAGGCACAAAATGCCCACTGACTGTGCAACTACTCCCCAGAGGGTATCTTCCACAAATTTTTCACCGTAAGCAGCGCACGGGCGATATCCACCATGCGTTGGTTTTTATCCATAGCCATTTTGCGCAGGGCGGTCCACGCCTGCTCCTCGCTCATGTTCTGGTGCGTAATCAGCACGCTTTTGGCTTTGTCGATGGTCTTACGCTCCTCCAGCGTGTCGCGCAGGGAAGCAAGCTGACGGGAGAGTTGCTCAATTTCACGCGCCTGCTGGCGCACCAACGGCAGCAGCGGTCTGTCAGGAAATCGCGCCAGGATATCGTCGTGCTCATCGTCTGCGTGCAGGTTTTCGCTATAGCGGCGCTCCTCAACTGCCGTCATCAGATCGGCAATTGCCACCTCCTCCAGCGTGCGCAGGTGCTCAAGGCGCGCGGTTTGCAGGGCAAACCATTTGAGGGCGGTATCGCCGTTATCTGCCGGAGGCTGGCGGGTGCACGCTTCACGCCTGAGTTTTTCAGTCTCCAGACCCGGCAGGCAGTTGAGGGTAAATGACTCCTGCACGTCTGGAGTGCAATGGGAGATAAAAACCTCAAAGCAGGCCTGCTGGCCATCAATGCGATCCACCAGCCGCTGGCGGGTTTCATCGTCAAAGAATCCCTGGGTGAAACCAATAGCCCCCAGCGCCCGCTCTTGTCCCACAAGTTCTTTGCCCTGCATCAGGCTGTAAAGGGCCACAAATCGGCCCGCGATGTGCGGATCGTCAATGCTGTCGCTGAGTTGGGGTACGATACTGAGCAAATGACGCAGTATGCGGCTGTAATGTTCCATCGCCTGCGGCGCGGTGACGCGTTGACCTGTAACGCCATCACGCAGCGCCGTTAGCGTCTCAAGGCCGTGCAGTGCGCTGGCAATACGTTCGCACAGGGCGCTGCCAGGCAGCGGTTCGTTAAACAGACGGTGCAATGCGGCGAGGTTTTCATCCACCAGGGCCCTGCTGGCCTTGCATTCAGGCGCGTACAATTTGCCCTGCGAGCAGAGCCAGACATTTGACGCACCGCGCTCGCACTGTAGCATATGCACCAGTCGACTGATGCCGTTCACCAGTGCGCCCAGCTGCGCCAGTCTGCCGAGCTGTTCCTCGCGCAACATTCTCGCACGCTGGAACCATTCGGTTGCGCCAGGGGAACTGCCAGCCACTATCGTCATCGTTTCTCTCCCCGATACGTATTCTTCGGTACGAGAAGCAATATTCGTGCCTTTTCAAAGAACAGGAGTCAACATGCAGAAGATTGTGATCGTCGCCAACGGTGCGGCCTACGGCAGTGAATCCCTTTTTAACAGCCTGCGCCTGGCAATCGCGCTGCGCGATAAGGAGAGTGAGCTGGAGCTGCGCCTCTTTTTGATGTCCGATGCCGTCACGGCCGGGCTGAAGGGGCAGAAACCCGCAGAGGGCTACAACATTCAACAAATGCTGGAGATCCTGACCGCGCAAAACGTTGCGGTCAAACTGTGCAAAACCTGTACCGACGGGCGCGGCATTACCGGGCTACCGCTGATTGATGGCGTGGAAATTGGCACGCTGGTGGAGCTGGCTGAATGGACGCTTTCCGCCGATAAAGTATTAACTTTTTAATAATAACCCGATAAAAATATTATTTTCTTATGGACGCGGTTTCAGCATCAAGTTTACCTGCACCGTTGCCGATAGGCATGGAAACAACACAGCAGGTATTACACTTATGTTCAGATCCATTCGCGCCCGCATCATTGCCGCGACGACAGGCTGTCTGGTCGTCGCCCTTCTTCTTAATACCATTATTAACTTTCAGGTCACGCGCCAGGATAATCAGCAGTCGCAGCGCGATATTCTGACCAGCACCAGCGCCAGCCACAACATGGCGATTGCCGACTGGGTGAACAGCAAAATGACCGTCATCACCTCGGCGCAGCCGGTCGCGCTCAGCGACGATCCGGTTCCGGTGTTTAAACAGCTTGCGCTGGCGGGTGGATTCACCAACGTCTACGTGGGTTATGCCAGCAAAACGGCTAAATTTTCTGACCCAACCGGGGTACCCGCAGATTACGATCCCACCCTTCGCCCGTGGTATCAGCAGGCCGTCAGCGCTGATGGCCCGGTAGTGACTGCACCCTATGTGGACGCGGGCACCGGGAAACTGGTGGTGACGTTCGCGGTACCCGTTAAAGAGCAAGGTGCCCTGAAAGCGGTGGTGGCGGGCGATGTGGCAATGGACAGCGTGGTAGCTAACGTGCGCGGTATTCACCCGACCCCGGCCAGCAGCGGACTGCTTCTGGACAGCAACGGCACCGTTATTGCCGGCAGCGATCCTGCGCTGACGCTTAAGCCTTTTACGGAGACGATCAAAGGGACCGATTTTGCCGCCCTGAAAAGCGGCAACCTGATTGACGGAACGTTTAACGGACGCGAAAAAACGTTCCTGGCCACCGCCGTACCGGGGACGCACTGGCTGCTGGTTGTGGCGCTCGATAACAGCGATGCCACCGCCGGGATGCGGTCATTGCTGAAAGCATCTGCACTATCTCTGGCGATCCTTGCCCTGCTGAGCGGAGCCCTCATGCACCTCCTGATTGCCCGCCTGCTTAAGCGGCTGTCCGGTATCCGTGACGCGATGAACAACATTGCCAACGGTACTAACGATCTGTCGCAGCGTCTGCCGGATAAGGGGGGCGATGAAGTGGCGCAAATCGCGCAGGCGTTTAACGCCTTCAGCGATAAGCTTTCTGTGGTGATGGTTCAGCTGCGTGATGCCAGCGCCTCAGTGAAAAACGCCGCGCATGAGATTGCGGCAGGTAATCAGGATCTTTCCGGGCGTACCGAGCAGGCGGCATCAAGCCTTCGCGAAACCGCCAGCGCCGTGGAAGAGATCACGGCCTCCGTTACGCAGTCAAACGAGTCGGCAGCAGAAGCGAACGAACAGGCGAGCAAGGCCTCTGCCGCCGCATCCCGCGGCGGCGACGTCGTCGCTCAGGCCATCAGCACCATGCAGTCCATCGAACTGGCTTCCGCGAAAATCGGCGATATCACCAGCGTCATTGACGGCATCGCCTTCCAGACCAATATTCTGGCGCTTAACGCCTCGGTGGAAGCGGCGCGTGCCGGGGAGCAAGGCCGTGGGTTCGCGGTCGTTGCGGGGGAAGTACGTAACCTGGCCAGCCGCAGTGCTCAGGCGGCGAAGGAGATCAAATCCCTTATTGATTCCACCACCGAAAGCGTTGCAACCGGCTCCCGGTTTGTGCACCTTGCGGGCGACAGCATGGATGAGATCCGCGCCAGCGTCGGGAGCGTGTCAGGCATTATGCGTGAAATATCCATTGCCACCCGCGAGCAGATGAAAGGGATCCATGAGATTAACCACGCGGTGACTCACCTGGATCGCATGGTGCAGCAGAACGCCGAACTTGTTGTACAGTCTGCTGCTGCGGCCAGCGCGCTGCAAAGCCAGGCAGGCGACCTTGCTGAGACCGCTGGCCATTTCCGCATATAATTTTTCCCGGGCGCGCGTTAAGCAGGGTAAACGCGCGTCCGCTGAAAGGTTTCAGGGATTTTGTCATTTTTGTTTAATCGTTGCGCCATTTTTTGATCGAAATCAGCATCCCACCCCTGCCCCTTTGGTGTTATGCAATGAGTAAATTGTGAACAACATCACGCTCGGGATGGGCAAAAACGACGGGGTATAAAATGGCACGAGTTAAAACGAGTCTGAAACTGTTTGGCGGGGATACGGTAGTGGTGCGTTGCTCAGAGCGTTGCCGCATCCATCTGATGAGTACAAAAGGACAGAAGCAATCGCAGGCAGATATCCTTACCGTCCAGGACGATAAGGCCTGGCTGACGGTGCCTTACACCGGCACCCTGGGATGTGCTGATCGACAGCCACAGCCAGTCGCTCGAACATTCCGTAAGTTACGTGGCGGCATAACCGTAAACGCCCGGTCAGCCGGGCGTATTATCAGGCAAAACCCGGCCGCAGCGTATTGCTGAGCGGGTTCCCTTCCAGCAGCGCTTTCACCTTCACCACCAGCTCACTCAGACAGTCGTCCTGCATACCGAGACGCGTCAGCTCCTGATCGAGCGAGAAAAGGTACTGGGCGTTAGTGCCCAGCGGTCCGCTGGCGGCGGCAATCAGCGGGGCAATCACCTGGGTTCGGGTATCGGCTTCATACAGCGGGTGGCGCGGATCCATAATGAACACCAGCGCGTTGACGGTGCGCCCGTCATCCAGTTCCAGCTTGCACCAGCTGGGCATATAGCAGCCCGTGATCATCTCGCGCTTCCACAGCAGCGTCAGCTCATCTTCCAGCGTGGTATCCGGCAGCCGGTATGCCACGCCCGTGGTGCGCCCGCCCTCTTTTAGTGCAAGCATGCGGCCAGGCTGACAGGCGCTGCCACGTCCGGCGGTCAGGCGCAAACAAAAGGCGCGGTGCCACCCAGGCAGCGTTCCGGTTGCTGATTCAACAAATTCGAGCGCCGGGTTCCACATCAGCGAGCCGTAACCAAAGATCCAGACCGGGCCATCATCCGGGCGGCAGGCCAGCGTTGCCGCAAGCGACGCCGCACGTTGTTCAGCCGACCACAGAAGCGATTCCTCAATAGCACCAAATGCCGTCTTACAATCTGCCTTCATCAAGAAATCACGCGTTAACACATTCCACCTCCGCCACTGCATGCTTCCTTGCGACATCTGTAATTCGCCTTCCCGGCATTCTGTGCTGTTCATTTTAACAGCAGTTGAGCAACGATAAGCAATTCGCGGGCCAGATGCAATACAGCGGCAGGTCAACCGCCTGAAATGTCAAAATGGAGGCAGCGTGTTATTTGGCGGCTATTTCTTTTTGTGCCATTTATCATCGTCCCCTTTCTCATAGTCATTTTTCACGGCGGCCCAGGCCACCTTATGCGCCGTCTCTTCACGGCTGGCATCGTCCCGGCGATCTTCTTTATCTTTGTACTGATCCCAGGCGCTGTTAAAGGCTCCTTTGTAGATATCCTGGGCGTGGGCAGGCAATACGTTTTGCACGTTATCCGGTAATTCGCTTTTCGATTTGTATGGCATCGTTAACCTCTCTTTTGGCTAAAAGATAAGTGTGGACGACGATACGCGAGGGTGCCACTCGACAGAAAGAAATGAACAATATAAAAATGTAATTCATTGTTATTAAACTAATATTTAACAGAGATAAGGCATTATAAGCCTCAGACATAAAAATTATAATAAAGGGTAAAATTAAGTAAAAAATACAGGGTATTTAACAGATTTCTGTTAATTTAATACCTTTAAAATCTATCTATAATTACAAGCACCTGCATTGTTGGAGAAACACATGACAGCAACACACGAGGCGGTAAAAACCCGCCACAAGGAGACCTCTCTCATTTTCCCGGTTCTGGCACTGGCTGTGCTGCTCTTCTGGGGAAGCAGTCAGTCATTGCCAGTGGTTGTGGGGATCAATATTCTGGCTCTGGTGGGTATTTTAACCAGTGCATTTAGCGTGGTACGCCATGCGGATGTGTTAGCCCACCGTCTTGGAGAGCCGTATGGGTCATTAATTTTAAGCCTTTCGGTTGTGATTCTTGAAGTCAGTTTAATTTCCGCATTAATGGCCACCGGCGACGCCGCGCCAACGCTAATGCGCGATACGCTCTACTCCATCATTATGATTGTTACCGGCGGCCTGGTCGGTTTTTCACTTTTATTAGGTGGTCGCAAATTTGCCACCCAGTACATGAACCTCTTTGGCATTAAACAGTACCTGATCGCCCTGTTCCCGCTGGCGATTATTGTGCTGGTATTTCCGATGGCGCTGCCGGGTGCAAATTTCACCACCGGCCAGGCGCTGCTGGTGGCGCTGATTTCCGCGGCGATGTACGGCGTGTTCCTGCTGATCCAGACCAAAACGCACCAGAGCCTGTTTGTTTACGAGCATGAAGACGACGGCGACGACGATGACCCGCATCACGGTAAGCCGTCGGCGCACAGCAGCGCGTGGCATACGGTTTGGCTGATCGTGCATCTGATTGCCGTTATTGCGGTCACCAAGATGAATGCGAACCCGCTGGAGGCGCTATTAACTGAACTGAACGCGCCGGTCGCCTTTACCGGTTTCCTGGTGGCCCTGTTGATCCTGTCGCCAGAAGGCCTGGGAGCGCTGAAAGCGGTGCTCAATAATCAGGTGCAGCGGGCGATGAATCTGTTCTTCGGCTCCGTTCTGGCGACCATCTCCCTTACCGTTCCGGTGGTGACGTTGATTGCCTTTATGACGGGAAATGAATTGCAGTTTGCGCTGGGTGCGCCAGAGATGATTGTGATGGTGGCATCCTTGCTGCTGTGCCAGATATCCTTCTCCACCGGCCGCACCAATGTGCTGAACGGCGCGGCGCATATGGCGCTGTTTATTGCGTATCTGATGACGATATTTGCGTAATTTTTTTGCCGGGTGGCGCTACGCTTACCCGGCCTACGAAACCCGTAGGCTCGCGCAAGCGTAGCGCCGCCGGGCAAAGAAAAACCCGCCGAAGCGGGTTTTTTTATTAGTTGCTGGTATCCAGCTCGTCGAAGCTCTTCACCAGATCGTCAATCGCTTTGATCTGTTTCAGGAACGGCTCCAGCTTCTCCAGCGGCAGCGCGGATGGACCGTCGCATTTCGCGTTAGCCGGATCCGGGTGCGCTTCAATGAACAGACCCGCCAGGCCGGTTGCCATACCGGCGCGCGCCAGTTCGGTCACCTGCGCACGACGCCCGCCAGACGCGGCGCCAAACGGGTCGCGGCATTGCAGGGAGTGGGTCACGTCGAAAATCACCGGAGACTGGTTAGAGACGTTCTTCATCACGCTGAAGCCCAGCATATCTACAACCAGGTTGTCATAACCGAAGTTTGAACCACGGTCGCAGAGGATCACCTGGTCGTTACCGCCTTCGATAAACTTGTCGACGATGTTACCCATCTGGCCAGGGCTCACGAACTGCGGTTTTTTCACGTTAATCACGGCACCGGTTTTCGCCATCGCTTCTACCAGGTCAGTCTGGCGAGCGAGGAACGCCGGAAGCTGAATCACGTCTACCACATCAGCCACGGGCTGTGCCTGAGACGCTTCGTGCACGTCGGTGATCACTTTCACGCCAAACGTCTGTTTCAGCTCCTGGAAAATCTTCATCCCCTCTTCCAGGCCCGGGCCACGGTAGGAGTGAATGGAGGAGCGGTTGGCTTTGTCAAAAGAGGCTTTAAACACGTACGGGATGCCCAGCTTTTGGGTCACGGTCACGTAGTGTTCGCAGATGCGCATAGCGAGATCGCGGGATTCCAGAACGTTCATACCGCCAAACAGCACGAACGGCAGGTCGTTTGCCACGTTGATATCACCAATGCTAACCACTTTTTGTTTCATAGGATCGCCTTATTCAGGTGTGAATCGGAATTAAGATTAATGCAGTGTAATGTGTTTATGCGCGATCGCGTTAATCTGCGCGCGGATCATCTCGCTGATCGGGTCTTCCGGACATTGCTCGACGAAATAATTCAAATCATTCAGCGCCACGTGCTCGCAGTCGAGCTGCGCATAAATCAGGCCGCGGTCGCGGATTTCGTACGGATCTTCCGGATTGAACTGCAACAGCACTTCGCTTGCGCGCAGAGCCAGCTCCATCTGACGCTCTTCCATCAGCGCAGACTTCAGCGTATCCAGGAGCTTACGGATCACTTCGGCGTTATCGGCTTCATCGAGATCTTCATTGAACAGCTCAGCTATCGGGCTGATGTTGCCTTTCAGCCAGACGTCCAGCGTATGCTCATCCAGCGTGTCGCCGTTAAACGGATTGATTAACCACATCTCACCGTCCAGCCACTCCGCCCGCAAAATCATCTGCGTCGGGAAAATGACCGGCACCAGTGGAATATCCAGCTCGTGCGCAACCCACAGTAAAATGGCGCCCAACGCGACGGCGCTGCCCTGACGATTTTTCAACACCTGGTCCAGCCACAGTGCGTCAGACAGGCGGTACACGCCTCGCGTGTCGCAGAAACCCCATTCGCCGTAGAAAAGCTCAATCAGCTTCTCTAATTGCCAGTCCTGCGGACGTGCCTGATTGATCTCTTCGCGCGCCAGGCTGACCAGATTCTCCAGTTCAGCGTAAACGTACTGTGACGTAAAATCGTCGCGGATCATCTCTGAAATCAGGATCATACCATCGCAGAGCGGCACTTTGTTAAATTCGAAATCGGCTAAGGACCTCATGACTTACCCCAGTAACGGTATTCTTGTGGTGGCGAGTTTAATGATGATGTACAGCACCACCAGACCCAGCAAAAAGGCGATAAACCCTGTCTGCTGGCTGCGCGGACGATGACGCCCAAGCGCGATAAAACCCAAAACGATGTAGATGATAACGCCAAACAGCTTTTCAGTCAGCCATGCGCCTTTATCAGTAAATGGCAGATAGCCGGTTTTCCACATTAACCCGGCTCCGGAAAGGAACAGCACCGTGTCGATACAGTGCGGGGCGATGCGTACCCAGCGGGCGTTAATCAGCGGATTGTTGCTGTAGCGCCACCAGTAGCGGGCAATGAAAAAGCCAATGGTCAGGGCAACGGAAATCAGGTGAACGGAGATCAGCAGCGTAAACAGGCTCATGACCACTGCCCCAGCGTCAGACGTTCATTGCCGCCGTAATCCCGGCAGGTTTCCACGGCAGCGTATCCGGCACGCGTAAACAGCGCTCGCACCGCCTCTCCCTGCGTCCAGCCATGTTCCACCAGCAGCCAGCCACCGGGAAGCAAATGTTGTCGTGACGTTGTCACAATGTGATCGAGATCCGCAAGTCCCTGATTCGCAGCGACCAGCGCGGTCAAAGGTTCAAAACGCACGTCGCCCTGCGCGAGATGCGGATCGTCTTCGTCGATGTAGGGCGGATTGCTGACAATCATTTCAAACATGCGGCTTTCAAGCGCGGCAAACCAGCTGCTTTGCAGAACGGAAACATTGTTCAGCCCCAGCCGTTCAACGTTGCGCCGCGCGAGGGCGACCGCATCAGGCATCACGTCTACCGCCGTCACGGTGCAGTCCGGTCGCTCGCTGGCAAGCGCCAGCGCAATCGCGCCGGTGCCAGTACCGAGATCGAGGATCTGACACGGCTGCGCCGGTAACCGCGCCAGCGCCTGCTCCACCAGACACTCGGTGTCCGGGCGCGGGATCAGCGTGGCCGCTGAAACGTACAGCGGAAGTGACCAGAACTCGCGTTCGCCAACCAGATGCGCCACCGGCTCGCCGGTTTTACGGCGGGCAAGCAGCGCCTCCAGCTGCGATTGCTGTTCAGCGGTCAGAGCGGTTTCGCCGAAAGCCAGAAGATACGTGCGGGCTTTACCCGTCACATGCTCAAGCAGAATTTCGGCGTCGCGCTTCGGGCTTTCACTTGCAGAAAGCTCACTGGCGGCATGGCGTAACCAGCGCTGAAAATCCATTAATCCTGCTCGGATAGTGCCGCCAGCTGGTCGGCCTGGTATTCCTGCACGATAGGCTCAATCAGCATATCGAGCTTGCCTTCCATCGCCTCATCCAGACGGTAGAGCGTCAGGTTGATGCGATGGTCGGTTACGCGACCCTGCGGGAAGTTATAGGTACGGTTACGGTCGCTACGATCGCCGCTGCCCAGCAGGTTACGGCGGGTAGAGGCTTCCGCCTGCTGGCGTTTCGCCATTTCCGCCGCGTGGATACGGGCGCCCAGCACGGATAACGCTTTAGCTTTGTTCTTGTGCTGGGAACGTTCATCCTGACACTCAACCACAATCCCGGTGGGCAGGTGAGTAATACGGATAGCGGAGTCGGTGGTGTTAACGTGCTGACCACCTGCCCCTGATGAGCGGAAGGTGTCGATGCGCAGATCTGCCGGGTTGATATCCGGCAGTTCCGCTTCCGGCAGCTCCGGCATCACCGCCACCGTACAGGCTGACGTATGAATGCGTCCCTGAGATTCTGTCGCAGGCACGCGCTGCACGCGGTGACCGCCGGATTCAAACTTGAGACGACCGTACACGCCGTCGCCGCTGATCTTGGCGATAACCTCTTTGTAGCCGCCATGCTCGCCTTCGTTGGCGCTCATGATCTCCACGCGCCAGCGACGGGATTCGGCATACCGGCTGTACATACGGAACAGATCTCCGGCGAACAGCGCCGCTTCGTCGCCACCGGTACCGGCGCGGACTTCCACAAAGGCGTTACGCTCATCATCCGGATCTTTCGGCAGCAGAAGCACCTGAAGCTGCTGCTCCATCTCTTCTGAACGCGCTTTCGCATCCTGTAACTCTTCCTGCGCCATCTCGCGCATCTCAGGATCGTCGAGCATCATCTGCGCGGTTTCGATATCTTCCTGGACCTGTCGCCAGTCGGTAAAGCATTTTGAAACATCACTTAACTGCGCGTATTCACGCGACAGCGCGCGAAAACGTTCCTGGTCGGCAATGGTCCCGGCATCACCGAGCAGCGCCTGGACTTCTTCATGGCGCTCGTGCAGAGCTTCCAGTTTAGCGACGATAGAAGGCTTCATAGGCGTAAATGCACCTTGTCTTAGAAAATGGGTATAGGGCGCTATTCCAGCCCGAGGCTGTTGCGCAGAATAGTCAGGCGTTCATCGTCCCCGTCACGGGCAGCCTGCTGAAGAGATTTGGTTGGGGCATGGATCAGGCGGTTGGTCAGTTTCCAGGCTAAATCCTGCATAATCGCCTGCGCGTCGCCGCCCTGTTCAAGGGCCGCTAACGCTTTGGCCGTCAGGTCATCACGCACCTGCTCCGCCTGACCGCGGTATTCGCGGATGGTCTCGCTGACGCTTTGCGCGCGCAGCCAGGCCATAAATTCGCTGGTTTCCTGTTCAACGATGGTTTCCGCCTGCACAGCCGCCGCCTTACGCTGGGCAAGGTTGTGCGAAATGATGCTTTGCAGGTCATCCACGCTGTACAGGTAGGCGTTCGCCAGTTTGCCCACTTCCGGTTCGACATCACGCGGAACGGCGATATCCACCAGCAGCATCGGCTGATTGCGGCGGGATTTCAGCGCACGCTCGACCATCCCTTTCCCGATAATCGGCAGCGGGCTGGCGGTAGAACTGATAATAATGTCCGCCTCTTTCAGACGTTCATCGATGTCGCTCAGCGCAATCACCTCAGCGCCCACTTCGTCCGCCAGCACCTGCGCACGTTCGCGGGTGCGGTTGGCAATGATCATCTTCTTCACCTTGTGTTCGCGAAGATGGCGCGCCACCAGCTCGATGGTTTCGCCCGCTCCCACCAGCAGTACGGTGACGGTCGACAGGGATTCAAAAATTTGACGGGCAAGGGTACAGGCCGCGAAAGCAACCGAAACCGCACTGGCGCCAATGTCGGTTTCGGTTCGCACACGCTTCGCCACGGAGAATGACTTCTGGAACATTCGTTCCAGTTCGCTGGCTTTCAGATGCCCTTTCTGGGAATCCGCGAAGGCTTTTTTCACCTGGCCAAGGATCTGCGGCTCGCCCAGCACCAGCGAATCCAGACCGCTGGCCACGCGCATCAGATGGCTGACCGCATCGTTATCCTGATGCCAGTACAGGCTGTTGCGCAGCTCTTCTTCGTTGAGGTTGTGGTAGTCACACAGCCAGCGGATCAGCGCCTCGTGCAGGTTGTCCTGCTCTTCTACGCTCAAATACAGCTCGGTACGGTTGCACGTCGACAGCACCACGCCACCCTGCACCATCGGCTGTGCAAGCAGGCTGTCCAGCGCCAGGTCGAGCGTATCCGGCGAAAACGTAACGCGTTCTCGCAGTGAAACCGGGGCCGTTTTGTGGTTAATACCGAGTGCTAATAGGGTCATGTTGAGCGGGAGTAGTACCAGCGTTAATAAGGTTAGCAGGACGCATCATACAGGATGCGCGAGATCAATAAAAGAGACTGCCCCCTTTCGGAGTAATAGCTTACGCCACGCTTTGAGATAATTTGAACGTAGACGGTGGCACCCTTCAACGCTAGCATTAACAGTTATAACTGCAACGTATCTCAAGGATTTGTCATCATTATGACCCGAATGATTCGCCTGCTGCCTCTGGCGGCCCTGGTTCTGACCGCCTGTTCCGTTCATCAGCCGAAAGGCCCGGGCAAAAGCCCTGACTCACCGCAGTGGCGTCAGCACCAGCAGGACGTGCTGAAATTAAGCCAGTACCAGACCCGCGGTGCATTTGCTTATCTCTCTGACGAACAAAAAGTTTACGCTCGCTTCTTCTGGCAGCAAACGGGTCAGGACAACTATCGCCTGCTGCTGCTGAACCCGCTGGGCAGCACCGAGCTGGAGCTTAACGCGAAGCCTGGCGAAGCGCAGATCACCGATAACAAAGGCCAGCATTACACGGCAACCGACGCCGAAGAGATGATTGGCAAGCTGACCGGAATGCCGATTCCGCTCAATAGTCTGCGCCAGTGGATCCTCGGCCTGCCGGGTGACGCAACCGACTATACGCTCGACGATCAATACCGTCTGAGCCAGGTGAACTACACCCAGGGCGGTAAAACCTGGAAAGTGGTGTACAGCGCGTATGACAGCAAGACGCAACCGTCGCTGCCGTCCAATATGGAGCTGACGCAGGGTAGCCAGCGTATCAAGCTGAAAATGGACAACTGGATCGTTAAATGATGACCCACTGGCCCTCTCCCGCAAAACTGAACCTGTTTCTCTACATTACCGGGCAGCGCGCTGACGGCTATCACACCCTGCAAACGCTGTTTCAGTTTGTCGATTACGGCGACACCATCTCCATCGAACCGCGTCAGGACGGGCAGATTTGCCTGCTGACGCCGGTCGACGGCGTGGCGCATGACGATAACCTGATCGTGCGCGCTGCCCGCCTGCTAATGAAAACGGCGTCGACGTCGGGTCGTCTGCCGGCGGGAAGCGGTGCGGATATCCGTATCGACAAACGCCTGCCGATGGGCGGCGGTCTTGGCGGCGGCTCATCAAACGCCGCGACCGTACTGGTGGCGCTTAACCACCTCTGGGGCTGCGGTCTGACGACGGACGAACTGGCAGCGTTAGGGTTGACGCTGGGCGCCGATGTACCGGTGTTTGTGCGCGGCCACGCGGCGTTCGCTGAAGGTGTCGGTGAAATCCTCACGCCGGTCGATCCGCCGGAAAAATGGTATCTGATCGTTCACCCCGGCGTGAGCATTCCTACCCCGGTCATCTTTAAAGATCCTGACCTGAAAAGAAATACCCCGGCACGGTCAATAAAAACGTTATTAAATTGTGAATTCAGCAACGATTGCGAGGATATCGCAAGAAAACGTTTTCGCGAGGTTGATGCGGTGCTTTCCTGGCTGTTAGAATACGCGCCGTCGCGCCTGACCGGTACAGGGGCCTGTGTCTTTGCTGAATTTGACACCGAAACCGCCGCCCGTCAGGTGCTTGAGCAAGCGCCGGTTTGGCTGCATGGTTTTGTAGCACGCGGGATGAACACCTCCCCCCTACAGCAGGCCATTCTGGCGCAGACTGAGTTTCGGTGACAACGTCACCCTGTTCCAGACGTTGCATCGCGCTCTTTAATACACCGCCTGGATAGCGTTTGCTTAGGCCCCGCAGTTTGCGGCGAACGCTATCCACCACTGGACGCATGCCTGAGGTTCTTCTCGTGCCTGATATGAAGCTTTTTGCTGGTAACGCCACCCCGGAACTAGCACAACGTATTGCCAACCGCCTGTACACTTCCCTCGGCGACGCCGCTGTAGGTCGCTTTAGCGACGGCGAAGTCAGCGTACAAATTAACGAAAATGTACGCGGTGGTGATATTTTCATCATCCAGTCCACCTGTGCTCCAACGAATGACAACCTGATGGAATTGGTTGTTATGGTCGACGCGCTGCGTCGTGCTTCTGCTGGCCGTATCACTGCTGTTATTCCTTACTTTGGCTATGCACGTCAGGACCGTCGCGTCCGTTCCGCGCGTGTGCCAATCACCGCTAAAGTTGTCGCTGACTTCCTGTCCAGCGTCGGCGTTGACCGCGTACTGACGGTTGACCTGCACGCAGAGCAGATCCAGGGCTTCTTCGACGTGCCGGTTGATAACGTATTCGGCAGCCCAATCCTGCTGGAAGACATGCTGCAACTGAATCTGGACAACCCGATTGTGGTTTCTCCGGACATCGGCGGCGTGGTACGTGCTCGTGCTATCGCGAAGCTGCTGAACGATACCGACATGGCGATCATCGACAAACGCCGTCCGCGCGCTAACGTTTCTCAGGTGATGCACATCATCGGTGACGTGGCTGGCCGCGACTGCGTGTTGGTGGACGACATGATCGATACCGGCGGTACGCTGTGTAAAGCCGCTGAAGCGCTGAAAGAGCGTGGTGCGAAACGCGTATTCGCTTACGCCACTCACCCGATCTTCTCCGGCAATGCGGTAAACAACCTCCGTAACTCCGTCATTGACGAAGTTGTGGTGTGCGATACCATTCCACTGAGCGACGAGATCAAAGCGCTGCCAAACGTGCGTACGTTGACTCTGTCCGGGATGCTGGCCGAAGCGATTCGTCGTATCAGCAACGAAGAATCGATCTCTGCAATGTTCGAACACTGATCGAACACGGCCAAAAAACCCGCTACGGCGGGTTTTTTTGTTTATAGTATTTATTTGTATGACTTATGCCTCCTTCACCTGCCATTCACATGACAGATGATGCGCACACGGATGATAGATAATTGTGAAAAACGTAACCTCCTCACATGTTCTGCCCTTTCGCGCCCTCATCGACGCCTTCTGGAAAGAGAAATACACATCGTCACGCTTTGTTCGTGACCTGATAGCCGGGATCACCGTCGGGATTATTGCCATCCCGCTGGCGATGGCGCTGGCGATTGGTAGCGGCGTCGCGCCGCAGTACGGGCTGTACACCTCGGCCGTTGCGGGGATTGTGATTGCGCTGACGGGCGGGTCCCGCTTCAGCGTCTCCGGCCCGACTGCCGCCTTTGTGGTGATCCTCTACCCGGTTTCCCAACAGTTTGGTCTGGCAGGCCTGCTGGTTGCCACCCTAATGTCCGGCATCTTTTTAATTCTGTTTGGTCTGGCCCGCTTTGGTCGCCTGATTGAATATATTCCCCTTTCCGTAACGCTGGGGTTCACCTCGGGGATTGGGATTACCATCGGGACCATGCAGATTAAGGATTTCCTCGGCCTGCAAATGGCCCATGTTCCGGAGCACTATTTACAGAAAGTGGGCGCGCTGTTTATGGCGTTGCCGACGGCCAACCTGGGCGATGCAGCCATTGGCATCGTTACCCTCGGCACACTTATCGTCTGGCCTCGCTTAGGCATTCGTCTCCCGGGGCATCTGCCCGCTCTGCTGCTGGGCTGCGCGGTGATGGGCGTTGTCAACCTGCTCGGTGGACAGGTCGCCACCATTGGCTCCCAGTTCCACTATATTCTGGCGGACGGCTCACAGGGCAGCGGCATTCCGCAGCTGCTGCCGCAGCTGGTTCTGCCGTGGGACATGCCGGGCTCAAGCTTCACCCTAAGCTGGGATTCCCTTCGCGCTCTGCTGCCTGCCGCGTTCTCCATGGCTATGCTGGGCGCGATTGAATCCCTGCTCTGCGCCGTCGTGCTCGACGGCATGACCGGAACTAAGCACAAAGCCAACAGCGAGCTGGTCGGCCAGGGCATAGGGAACATCGTTGCACCGTTCTTCGGCGGTATTACCGCTACGGCTGCGATTGCCCGTTCCGCCGCGAACGTACGTGCGGGCGCGACATCACCGGTTTCGGCGGTCATTCACTCCCTGCTGGTGATCATGGCGCTGCTTATCCTTGCCCCGCTGCTTTCATGGCTTCCACTCTCTGCCATGGCTGCGTTGCTGCTGATGGTGGCCTGGAACATGAGTGAGGCGCATAAGGTGGTTAACCTGCTGCGCCGTGCGCCGAAAGACGACATTATCGTGATGCTGATCTGCATGTCGCTGACCGTGCTGTTCGATATGGTTATCGCCATCAGCGTCGGCATTGTGCTGGCCTCGCTGCTGTTTATGCGCCGCATCGCGCAGATGACGCGTCTCTCCCCGGTTAACGTTGAGGTGCCTGACGATGTGCTGGTGCTGCGCGTGATTGGTCCGCTGTTCTTCGCCGCAGCGGAAGGTTTGTTCAGCGATTTGGAATCCCGCATCGCGGGCAAACGGATTGTGGTGCTGAAGTGGGATGCCGTCCCGGTGCTGGATGCCGGCGGTCTGGATGCCTTCCAGCGCTTTGTTGCCCGCCTGCCGGAAGGCTGCGAGCTGCGGATAAGTAACCTTGAATTCCAGCCCCTGCGCACCATGGCGCGCGCGGGCGTGCAGCCGATCCCTGGCCGATTGTCCTTCTACCCTAACCGTGAAGCTGCGTTAGCGGATCTGTGAGTCATCTGATGCAGAGACTCGTCTTTGCATCATCACCCCGATCGCCTGCTGGAGCCATTCAAGCACGGCAGGCGTCATCCACGTGCCTTTCATCAGATGCGGCTCCTGCTGCATGGCGAGGCGAAATTTTTGCTGGGTCTGCGGGTTTGTTCCTGCATAGGACTGGAATAAAACCAGCCACTTTTCTGCCAGCTTTTGCGCATCGTCAGAAGCGGGACTGAGATTATCCTGCTGCGCCTGATGCAGCTTCGCCACCAGCGGCGGCCACTCCATCATCCGGTCAAAGTAGTGCGCCCGGGTAAAGGCCATCTCTTCGGCAGTGAGATATTTCTCCCAGATGCTGAGCTTTGATTCGGCAAACGCCCGCGTGATGTAATCAGTTATCTCCGGCGTAATGCCGGTTTGCTCCTGCATCTGCGGCTCCACGCTGTGCATCTCGTTCAGACGGGTCAAAAATTCCGGTTTGCCTGCGGTATCCTGCTCCAGGCGTTCCATCCACCGTGAAGCCAAATCGGTCGCCCGCGCGTCCGTGACGCTGACGTTCTGTTCCAGCAAGTGTTTAACCTCCGTCACCAGACCCGACCAGATATCCGCCAGCGCCTCTTTCTCTACCGCAAACGGTAGTTGCTGCAACTCTTCTTTGCTAAACCAGCGATCGTACATATTCATTAACTCCAGAGTCTGTAGCCAGGATTCCAGATCCGGCGTCGCATCGTCGGTCAGCCCGGTACGCAATTCCACCAGCCGGTTGCGCAGCGTATGGATGCTACGCAGTTGCTTGTCCAGCAGAGTGATTTGCCCGTCGAGTAATTCGGCTAATGACAGCGAACGCTGTTCCAGAAAATCCCTGATTTCGGCAAGCTCCAGTCCGGCTTTTGCCAGCGCCTGGATCATATGCAGACGCTGCACATCCGCCAGGTTATAAAGCCGGTAGCCTGCCGCGCTTCTGGCAGAAGGTAACAACAGCCCTGTTTGCTCGTAGTGATGCAAAGTCCGCACGGTGATCCCGGCACGTTTCGCCAGTTCACCCACCTGTATCAACATAACGGCTCCTTTTGTTCTGCCAGTGTCGTTACTCTGAAGCCTTACGTTACGTGAGGGTCAATGCGTCATGCAAAAAAAACGACTTCAGATGAAGTCGTTTCGGTGTTCTTTATGGGGCACTAGCTATGCTTGTGCTGGTCGCGGCGGCATCGTTTATCGTAATGGCGCACCCACCAGTATTTATCGCAGACTTCCTCATGTCCGCTCACGCGCGCCCCGGCGAGCCACAATACCGCACCAAGGAAGATACTCAGCACCGCGCCATGCGCAAAGTATTGTGGGAGGTCAAGCTGCGGTAATTGGTTTAAGATTGAATAACCGACACCGGCGACCATCACGAACAGTCCCAACCCCATTAGCACGTTACCGAGCATTGAAGCGTTTTTGCGTTTCATATGTCACCTCCGGAACTTTGGGTTGTCAGGGGAAAAGCCCCTTCTCCTTGTGTGTAAAGTATAGACAACGCCTCTTATATGAGTTGCGTGAATGATCACATTTACTGATAACTCCCGGACAAAAATTTACAAATAAGACATTGAACAGCTTGAAATTCTAATTGTTCAAAGAGGAAATTATTCGCATTTCGGTGTACAGCAGGCAGAACTTTGTCAAGCGGCGCGCCAGACAGTAAACTACGCGCCAGATCTGGAACCCATTAGGAAGTAAATCGTGACGATTAAACTGATTGTCGGCCTCGCCAATCCGGGCGCAGAGTATGCCGCTACCCGCCATAACGCCGGCGCCTGGTATGTTGATCTGCTGGCGGAGCGTTTGCGCGCTCCCCTGCGTGAAGAACCCAAGTTTTACGGGTATACCTCACGCATCAATCTTGCGGGTGCTGACGTGCGGTTGCTGGTGCCAACCACCTTTATGAACCTGAGCGGCAAAGCCGTGGCGGCCATGGCAACGTTTTATCGCATCAATCCGGATGAGATCCTGGTGGCCCACGACGAACTGGACCTGCCGCCAGGCGTGGCGAAGTTCAAACTGGGCGGCGGTCATGGCGGCCATAATGGTCTGAAAGACATCATCAGCAAACTGGGTAATAACCCTAATTTCCACCGTTTGCGCGTGGGAATCGGCCATCCGGGCGATAAAAACAAAGTTGTTGGTTTCGTACTGGGTAAACCCCCGGTTTCTGAGCAGAAGTTGATTGACGAAGCGGTGGACGAAGCGGCCCGCTGCACCGAGATTTGGCTTCAGGATGGCCTGACGAAAGCCACCAATCGACTGCACGCTTTCAAAGCGCAATAATCGGCGCCCTGGGGCCTTTTTACCGCGCGTCGCGCGGGTTACGTGTATAATAGGCGTAGTTATTTACTTTTCTTCAATCGGTTATCGTTAACGGATTGATTATCAAGATATTAAGGTGATTTAGAAATGGGATTCAAATGCGGTATCGTCGGTCTGCCAAACGTGGGCAAATCCACCCTGTTCAACGCGCTCACCAAAGCAGGTATTGAAGCGGCGAACTTCCCGTTCTGTACCATCGAGCCGAACACCGGTGTTGTTCCTATGCCCGATCCGCGTCTGGACCAGCTCGCGGAAATCGTGAAGCCGCAGCGCATTCTGCCAACCACCATGGAGTTCGTGGACATCGCGGGCCTGGTAAAAGGCGCATCCAAAGGTGAAGGCCTGGGCAACCAGTTCCTGACCAACATCCGTGAAACCGAAGCGATCGGCCACGTTGTGCGCTGCTTCGAGAACGACAACATTATCCACGTTAACAACAAAGTGGATCCAGCTGACGACATCGACGTCATCAACACCGAGCTGGCCCTCTCTGACCTCGACACCTGCGAGCGCGCCATTCACCGCGTGCAGAAGAAAGCCAAAGGCGGCGACAAAGACGCGAAAGCGGAACTGGCTGCGCTGGAAAAATGTCTGCCACAGCTGGAAAACGCGGGCATGCTGCGCGCGCTGAAAAACCTGACTGACGAAGACAAAGCGGCGATCAAATACCTGAGCTTCCTGACCCTGAAGCCTACCATGTACATCGCCAACGTTAACGAAGACGGTTTCGAGAACAACCCGTATCTGGACAAAGTGCGTGAAATCGCTGCGGCTGAAGGCTCTGTAGTGGTAGCGGTTTGCGCTGCCGTTGAATCTGATATTGCAGAGCTGGACGACGCCGACCGCGAAGAGTTCATGGCCGAGCTGGGTCTGGAAGAGCCGGGCCTGAACCGCGTGATCCGCGCGGGCTATGAGCTGCTGAACCTGCAAACCTACTTCACCGCTGGTGTAAAAGAAGTGCGTGCGTGGACCATCCCTGTCGGTGCGACCGCGCCTCAGGCGGCCGGTAAGATCCACACCGACTTCGAGAAAGGCTTCATTCGTGCGCAGACTATCGCGTTTGAAGACTTCATAACCTACAAGGGTGAGCAAGGCGCGAAAGAAGCAGGCAAGATGCGTGCGGAAGGGAAAGATTACATCGTTAAAGATGGCGACGTGATGAACTTCTTGTTTAATGTTTGATTTGTTTTGAATGAAAAAAATCCACGCTTTGGCGTGGATTTTTTTTCGTTCTTATTTAGTTATTATTAACGTTAAAAAACACCTTCTTTGAGTGGATTATCTTTTTTTCCGCCCCAAGGGTCGTCTAATAAAAACTTAGCTGTGACAGTGTCTTTTTCCGGCACAAGAGTGAAATTGTAATAAATTTCATCCCCTTCACAAATCTCATAATAGAGCGAATACGTTTTGTTGGTTACATTTATGTTTATGTCAAATTTCTCTGTCGCAGAAGCCACCTGAAGCTTATTTTTATCTGTAATAAAAAATGGCACTACAATGCAGCGTTGAGCATTTTCATCTAAATTAAAAGTATTTTCTATTTTAATATTTACGTTTGCTCCAAATGCGTCCTCAGGTAAAGGATCAAAAATAACATAATCTTTATGAATCACAGCGCCTTGAGATACATTACCTTTGCCCCACTGGCTCAGTTTTTCATCATAGTCTCGTGATCGTAGCAATATTTGACTATGTGTGATAAGTAGATCAACTGTTTGTATGTTTTTATTATTCATTATTTTACCTTGACTTTTATTCTTGTAACATCTGGCAATTCTGATAAAACATTACCAATATAATACTTGAAGCCGCACCAGAGTTACTGCCTTTCTACATAAGTTATCAGCTCCAGCGTACCGCTGGGCAAACCGTGGAATCAGAAGTTCTCCGTCGCTTCAAGGCTGACAATACGGGCCAGCAAAGTTTATTATCTGGATAGCTATGGCTAAGAATATGATGAGCCTCGTGTTTAGTGTTATGATTGTATTAATCCACAAAAACTTTACTTTAAAATGGCTTTATCAGATTCTAATAAGATGGCGCCATTCTTGTTATCACTTTTTTATCCAAGTCTAAAGAATAATGCCAATCATACCAACCATTTATTTTTTCCGAAAAGGAGCAGACAATCAAAACCTCTTTTTTATCGTTTAATGTCAAATAAGAAAAAGACGCACCTTCTGGAGGCGCAAATGTTGAAAGCAAAGTCCCATCAATATTTAAAACAGTTAATAACACGGGTAAGGGTAATGGTTTACTCAATACAAAAATTAATTTTCTCTTTTCATCTATCATTGCCAGATCTAAATCATCTATAACGATAGCTACTTGGTGTGTATTATATATCCAATGCAATTCATTCTTTTCTTTATCACAGGTAAAATTATTAATCATTTTAATCTCATTTTATAACTTAGGGCTTGAGCAACGACTCGTCAATAACTTCCAAATAATTCATGCGTTCTGCAGGTGGCACAGCCATTTCGACTTGTGAACCGCCGCCAGGCAGATATACATTCGCACCTTTATCAACTTGAGGTCCAACTGCACCAATTTTAACTGGTAATGGTTTCTTAACTTCATAAGTTATTACTCTATCAATATCCGGTTTCCATTCCATCTTCACAGCGAGCTCATTTCTAACATATGAAGCATTAGGAATATCGTCAAATGTAGCAAACCCTCCAGGTCTCGTCGCTGGCTGGCCTGGAGATACGGCCATTTTTACTCGAGTCCCTGGGACTAATGTTGCATCTAAAGGAGGCTCATTTAATGGCCAAGGCGATTGTTCATTCACTAATTTGTTATAAGCAGAAGCCGCTTCAGTTGATGATTTGAAACGACCTTTATGCTGCCGCTGAAAATCATTCCAAGTATTAGTTCGCCCACATCGTAAACCTAATGGATCCACCCAACCCAGCGCATTCGGCGCATACTGGTAAAGGTTAATCCCTCCCGCCAGCCCTATCGGGTCCTGCTGCGTAAACCTTCCGCAGTCCGGGTCGTAATACCGGAACAGATTGTAGTGCAGCCCTGTCTCACGGTCCAGGTATTGCCCCTGCATACGCAGGTTCTGGGAATATCCTGATACCTGCGTCTCGCTTTCCCGCAGCAGTTTGCCCCAGGCGCTGTTCACCCCTTCCCATCGCACCTGCCCTTCGCTATCCGTCATCCGCTCCGGCGTGCCGTTGGGCTGGCAGTGGAACCAGAAGAATTCCGGGGCATCAACGCCGTCAATACGTGCCAGCGGATCGTAGCTGTCCTGATCGCTGTAGACGTAGGTGAGCGGCACATCCCCGTGCACCTCCTGCAACAGCCGGAACCCTTCCCAGACAAACCGGGTGGTGACCGGCTTGCCGGTTGGCTGGCCGCCCAGCATCTGGCGGCGCGTTTTGCTGATGCGTCGCCCGAGCGGGTCATAGCGGAAGCTGACCTGCGTCTGCGGCCTGTTGCGGTCCCGCGGCTGGCTGATGACCTCCGTCAGGCGGTGCTCGCCGTCGTAGCGGTAGTTCCAGCGGGTCTGGCCGTTATCCTTCTCCACGGTGCGGCCGTGGATGTCATAGCGCCAGCGAATGCCGTTGAGGTGCGTCAGACGGTTGTGCGTGACCTTCTCAGCAGAGCCTTCGAGCGGGTTACCGGCAGCATCCCAGCGCCACTGCTCCTGGCCGGGCAGCGTGCCGTCCTGAACCAGCAGACGTCCGGCGCTGTCGTACTGCCAGCGGTACCAGCTGAACGGGTTATCGTCCCGCTCTTCCCGCACCAGGTTATTGCGATAGTCGTAATCCCAGCGGCGGGACCAGCGGCGCGGCGACGGGCGCTGGGCATTGCCGGTAAAGACGTCCCGGCGATGCAGTCGGCCAAGGCGGTCGTATTCGCTGCGGGTGGTCAGCAGCCCCTGCGTACGGCTGGTTTCACGGTGGAGTTCGTCGCGGGTAAAGTCGGAGACCGACAGCTTATCAAGGGCAATGCTGAGCAGATGCCCGCTACCGTAGTAGAACTGTTTCAGCTCCCGACCATCGGGCAGCGTGACGGAGGTGCGGTTACCCAGCGCGTCATACTCCCACGCCAGCTCCCCGTGTTCGCCCGTTTCGCGCGTGACGCGCCCGAGCGCGTCATACTCAAACACAAGCTCCTGCTCGGCCTCGGCGCTCCAGGCATCTTCTGAAAGCGCGGGATGCAGCCCAATCCGGCTCAGAAGGCCGGACGGGGTGTAGTGGTAGCGGGTCTGCCCCTCCGGCGTGGTGCGGGCGACCAGCTGGCCGCTCGCGCTCCAGGCGAAAGCGTGGGTGATGGCCTCCGGATGTCCGGCGGCAAAGGTGCGCGCTATCGTACGTCCGCAGGCATCGTAGCGATACTGCGAGGCCACGCCATCGAGTCCCACCTCTTCCAGCAGCAGCGAGTCTGCGCCCCAGCGGAACTGATACGCTTCGCCGTTTTCGTTTTCCATGGCGACCAGCCGTCCGCGGCTGTCCCAGCGGCGGCGCACCTCTTCACCCTGCGTATTGCGGGTGGCGGTTAAGCGCCCTGCCTCGTCGTATCTGAACTCGCTCTCTTTCCCGTCGGCGCCCGCATGCTTCACCGGCAGACCACGTTCGTTCCATTTGAGCGACTCGGTCCAGCCTTCTGATCGGTCGAGCTGCACCGGACGCCCCGCGGCGTCGTAGCGGTAACGCGTCTCTTCGCCGTCGGCGCTTATCTCAGCCACCAGCCAGCCCAGCGGATGATAACGGTATTGTGTCACGCGGCCAGAACAGTCCGTCGCACGCACCATCTGCCCGGCTTCGTTGTACTCCTGGTAGCGGCTGTTCCCGGCGGCATCAACTTCTTCCACAACCTGACCAAACTCGTCCCGACGCAGCAGCGTGGTCTGCCCCATCGGATCCACCACGCGTTTCAGCCCGTGATGTTCGTCATACAGGAACCGGGTGGCGCTACCGTCGGCTTCGATGATGGACGCCGGAAGCGCACGGTGCTCCAGCCAGGTGGTGGTGCGGGTATTGCCGTCGGCGTCGATCTCCTGCACCCGGTTGCCCATCTCGTCATAGACGAAGGTAACGGCATTACCCAGCGGATCGATGCGACGCGTGAGGAGTTCGTTGTCATCCCACTCGTAGCGCCAGTTCTCACCGCGCTCGTCAACGTAGCGAACAATCAGGTTTTGCGCGTTCCAGTAATGCTTTCGCGTCTGACCGTCGTAGTGATCGACGGTCGTCAGCCCGGCGGCTAAATCGTAGGTAAAGCGACAGCCGTCGCCGGTGCTGGTGCGATTTTCCACCACGCGCCAGTGGTCGAATTTTTGCCAGCGGTATTCGCTCTCCAGCCCGCCCGGCAGACGGTGCCAGACCATCAGGCCATCATCGTTATAACGGTATTCACGGGTTACCACGCCGGAGGCATCCGTTGCGCTGGCCAGCTGGCCGCGCGCGTCGTACCCCCACTGCATCAGCGGCCATGTCTGGTTGCCGTCAAAATGGCTGGCAGCGGTAACGCGCTGCGGGAAACGTTCATCGTCATAGCGCAGGGTGACATCGATCGCTCGCGGCTCATCGTGCAGACCGACCAGCCGCCCGTGCTCATCCCATTCCGTCAGCAACGCGTTGCCGTACTCGTCGCTGAGGGAGGCCAGGCGCAGGATGGAGGGGTTAGCGCGGGTCGGTTTATACAGACGCCACACCGCGCCGTCATCGTCAGCTATCGCCACGTCGCCGCTCTCATTGCGGCGGATAATGATGCCTTCGCTGATGCTGTAAAACGCGCGGTCGACCGGCGGCAGTTCAAAGCTCAGCTCGCGCCCGGTTTCATCGAACCAGGTGGCGTTGTTTTCTTCCAGCGCCAGATAGCTGTCAAAGGTGGTAGCCCAGCCCAGACCGAAAAGCCCTTCGCGGGTGGTCAGGCTGTTGTAGCTGCGCTGCCAGCGCAGCGGAAAGCGCCCTGGCAGCGAGAAATCGAGTTCGTCGTCGTCATTCAGCACCTTCACGCCGGTAGCGGCGTGAACCGGGTGCGAGGAGCCGAACACGGCGTTGACGGCCATATCCGCCAGCATCCCGCCACCGGCAGCAGCCAGCGCGCAGGGCATGTTTTTCAGGATCTTGCCTGGCCGCCCGCGCAGCAGGGAGAGCGCAATCATCCCCAGCGCCAGACCCGGCGTTTTACCGCTTTTGATATCGCGGACCGTGAGCGTGTCGCCGCCTATGATCACGTTCGGGGAGACGTCGTCGGAAACGGTGCCCTCGCAGGTGGTGCGATCTTTTGCGCGCACCGCAGGCTGTCCGTTGATGAAGACGCTTTTCGAGCCTTCCGCCAGATACTGCGGCCCGGAGTGTTTATCACACGCCACCTTGTCTTCTTCCAGCGGCGAGGTCCCTGCGGCGGCAGAGGCGACGCTCGGCTGCCACATCTCGCTGCCGAACTGTCCGGCAGCGGAGAGCAGCATGCCCGCGTAGTCGGCAAAGCTGCCCGGCGACTGCGGCTCAGGGGACGGGGTATCGGCAGGGGTTAACGTCCCGGCGGCGCGTGCAGCGGGAAGTTTATTTGTCAGAACATTGCTCGAACCGGTGGTGATTTTGCCCGCGGGCGACGGCGGGAAAAGCGCGTTACCCAGCCCTTCAGCGGCGTTGCTGATATCGTCGGTGATCCCGGCGACGTTCGCCAGAACCCCGCCGATAATGCCGCTCAACAGACAGCTGGATCCAATCGCCGCCACGCCTGCTGCTGCGGCCCCGGCTCCCAGCAGTGGGGCCGCGACGGTCGCTGCCGCGCCCACCGCCGCGCCAATCACCGCATAGGCGGCACCTTCCGCCACAATGCTGGTAATATCAGCAAAAATGCTGGAGTGAATAATCTCGTCGCCCTTACGGGCCGCGTTGTTATCGCTCATGCCTTACACATTCCGGTTGTCGTTTAGCGTCAGACTCTGCTTCAGTGCGCTCCAGCGCGCCTCGTCCTCTTCCGTAAAGGCTTTTAAGGCCGAGAGGGTAAAAATTATCAGTACCGGTTTGCCCGGCGTCTGCACGGCCAGCTGTTTTTGCCACAGGCGCTGGCCGTTACGGTCAAAGGTGGTCTCAACTTCCAGCCCGTTAATTTTTCCGTCAGGCCCGGCTTTTACGTGCTGAAATTCGCTCTGGGCGATCTCACCCATCTGAGGACGCAGCACGTCCCACTGGCGGTGAAACTCTTGTTCGTAGTCGCTGCCATCCGGGATAACGCCGCGGCTGACCACCACGGACAGCCCGCTTTCGTCATCGCGAATGATGTTCATGCTGTTGTCCTGCCAGGCGGCAGGAAAAAGGGTAAAGGAACCTTCCTGGAGGGTGTATTTCATCGGTGAACTCGCGTCTAAAATTGCTAAAGGGTTTTACGTGCCGCCACGGACAACCCGGCGGCAGACAGAAAGCGGTTACTCTTCCGGGGGCGTAAATTTCTCCTGCACCGCCGCATCAATATCCCCTTTATGCCCTGACCCCGGCGCCGTTGTGCCCGGTTGGGTGCCCGACGTATTCAGGTGCAGCTTGCCGCCCGTGGTGATATAGCCGTCCCCTTCAACGAAGAAGTTGAACTCTTTGCCGATCAGGTTAATTTTGCCGTTAGCGTTAAGCTCAATAGCACTCTCGCCCGAGACCAGCCGCAGCTTCGTCCCGGAAGCAATAACATACTGCTCTACCGCCGCATCCAGCTTGCCTTTACCCGTCAGGATCTCGGTTCCGCCTTTCACGGCCTGGATCTGATTAGCCTCCACGCGATGCAGCTCATTTTTCTTCACGTAATGGCTGCGTGCGCCGCCAACGCTGTGCGTTTCATCATTCTTGACGCTGGTGTCCAGATTCCGCTCGGCCTGGATCCACACCTGTTCCGCGCCCGCCTTGTCCTCAAAGCGCAGGGCGTTGGCATTGTCGACTGAACCGTCTTTCGTGCGGCTCATAAAGCCCATCTGCGTCGCGGCAGCCGGCAGCGCCCACGGCGGCATGCTTGCTTCGTTGTATACGCGGCCGGTGATAATCGGACGGTCCGGGTCGCCGTTGATAAAGTCCACCACCACCTCATCGCCGACGCGCGGGATTTGCACCCCGCCGTAGCCCTGGCCCGCCCAGGCGCTCGACACGCGCACCCAGCAGGAGCTGGTGTCATCGCCCTTCGCCAGGCGGTCCCAGTGGAACTTCACCTTCACGCGGCCATATTTGTCCGTCCAGATACTCTCCCCCTGCGGTCCCACGACTTTCGCCGTCTGCGGGCCGTAGGTGCGCGGCCACGCCGTGCTCTGCGCCGGACGGTAGGACACCGACGCCGGGATAACGGTGAAATCGGTGCGGTGAATGGTTTCCCCCTCACCGCTCGCGTAGCGGTTCTCCTCGAAGTGGTAACCCGCCGCCGTCACCAGATACTCCCCGTTGTCACTGAAGAACGGCGCGTTGGACAGGGTAAAGATGTGGCCCGGCGCAATGCCCGCCGCCGTGGCCGTCGCCTGAATCTGCTGATGCTCCACCTGCCAGCGCTCCTGACGGATTCGGGCGTAGAACTCCGCATGGCCTGTCTCCACAAAGCGGCCCGGCCAGTCGTACACGTCGATGCTGCCCGGCTTCGGGGACGCCGGGTTCTGCTGCGCCTGGAACAGCCACGCGTTCGGCTTGCGGAAGTCATAGTCGTCGAGGCTGTATATCCCCGGCGTCACGCTGTCCTCCAGTGCCCACTGACTGATGCCCTCTTCATCCGTACTGCCGCCGGACGGCGTCTGGTGGTAAGGAATGACTTCATAGCCGCTGAACGGCTGGTGCTGGGTCGCGGCGTCGGTCAGTACCAGGGTATGCTTGTCGGCCTCGTGGCTGAAGTAGTACGCAATCCCCTCCAGCTCCATCAGGCGGCTGATGAAGTCCAGGCTCGATTCCTGATACTGCACGCAGTAGTCCCACACCCGGTAGCTGCCGGTAAGTTTGTCTTCGAGGTTAACCTGATGCTCACCCAGCAGGGTTTTGACAATCTGCGGTACCGTCTGGCCCTGGAAGATACGCAGGTTACGGTCGCGCTTCATCGGCCACAGGTCCGGCTCCACCGTCAGCTGGTACACCGCGTAGCGGGTGCCCGTCAGCTCCACGGCGCTCACCGCCACGCGCGTCACCTTGCCGTTGATATAGCGGGGGGTGAGCAGGTTCTGCGTGGGGATGGTCACCGTGACCGGCTGGCCCAGCAGCTTGCTGCGGTCAATGCGCGCGTCCGTACCAAGCAGGGTCAGCGTCAGCGCGAACGACTCGGACATCGCCTCACGGCCGGAGAGTTTCCAGAAAAGCAGCCCCTCAACCGGGAGCTGGACGGTAATTCGGTTGAGCATAATCTTTATTCCGTAATGGTTTATGCTGGGAACGTTTATGAACGTAAAGCTAATTTCGACGAGGTGGTTTTGGATTGATGCAATGCTGGGTTGATTTGTCTGGAGGTACGAACTTTCGTTTTTATAAATCCAAAGAGTGCAGGCTAATGGAAACTCCGGAAAAAACCTTATCTCTGGCTTTCATGAAAGTTGAGCAATCACTTAACCGGCGCAGGTGGCCACACGCCCCCTTTCTGAATAAGTTTCTCTTTTATTTCATTTAACTTCTCGTATTGCTCGCTGCCTCTATCAAGTCCACTCAGCGCGTCCGCAAGCGCATTACTCATTGACCAGCCATTTTTAGCCTTAACTGACGGGTCCGCTCCACGATCGAGCAGTAACAAGACATGCTCGTAAGCCTGGTTATCCAGCGCATCAAACACCAGCGTTTTACCCAGTGAATTGGTTGCATTGACGTCAGCTCCGCGATCGAGCATGGCTTCCAGAGTCTCTGTGTTTTTCGCTTTAAGCGACTGGAAGACGATCGGTTCGTGGAAGACCTTATCTTTCACGTTGGGTGAGAGGCCACCGTCCAGCATCGCATCGATCCAATCCGCGCTGTCCCCCTTCAGGGCAAATTCGGCAGGGCTGCTTTTTCCCTGCGGTCGAGGCTGGAGCGGATCTGCGCCGGCCTTAACAAGCAATGTAATCACCTTTAAATGGGGCGATGTTTTTTTATCATTAATCGCGTTGCCGATGGCCCAAAAAAGCAGGGTCATATCCTGCTTTCCCGGTTTATTAAGATCGCTTTCTGGTGCAAGCGTCTTCACCGCGTCGACATCACCTTCTTCAATCGCTTTCGCCAGTTCAAGCTGCTGACCGCTGAAGTAGTCCTGTGGATTAAGGTCCATATCCTGCTTACACCCCTGAATCATGAATAAAAAACATAACGCGACAAAAGCCATCAACCGTTTTTTCACAATCGACTCCCGATTATCGAAATATCCTCGTCCTTCTGTTGCTCTATGCAATCAATCGCCTGATTAATCCCGTGGCGGTCCAGCGCGCTTCCGGTTCCACCGGGAAGATCGTGGGGTATTCCGGCAGCATTAGGGCTCAGCGCAGAGATTTCCTCTTTGAGGATCCACGAAGGGACATGCCCTTTCATCGTTTTCAGATCTTCCCAGGGGTTAACTTCCTGAATCTTCGTCAGCAGTTCACCTTCAACCCGATACGCCTGGATATTATCCGTACTGCCTAATATCTTACCGCCGTATTTTTCTACGGTTCCGGCATTCAGGCCGGCGGCGTTGAACGTCCACCCCGCTTTCCCGCTGCCCATAGAGGTTGCAGAGGCGAGGCCACCGCCAAGGGAATGACCGGCAATATCAATATTCTGGCCTGACCTTGCCAGCTCCTTACCAATACTCACGGCCTTTTTATAATAATCTGAAGCCATACCCATGCCCTGTGAGAAGTTATTCGACCAGTCAGCCCCGTTTACCACCGGCGCCAGCTCCCCTTTGGTCAGTAAAGAGGAGACATTCTCAGACAGAGAGGCGAAACCAGGCTCGCGCGATCCCCTGAATACCAGTGTGGGGTTCATATCTGTACCAAACACTTCCGGCTTCGGTTGATAGACGCGCGCCAGAAAATTGGGGGACGTATCATCGTCAAAGAGCATTGATTTGTTCAGCCCGAACTTTCCTAACAGCGCATCGTCATTACTGATATCCGTCCACCCCTCCGGCACGCCCGGTGTGGTTTCCAGCGGGTTCACGGTCTTATAAATATTTTCCGCAAGCTTCGCTTTTTCCACCGCGATATTATTCGCCGCCAGACGCTTCGCGGCGATCTGGGCATCCGGATAAAGGCTATTGCTCCCCTTCGCAATCAGATCTTTACGCGCCTGCCAGCGCTCTGCTTTGGTCATCTTCTGAAGCTGCCCGGCATAGGTTTTACCGTCCTTGCCCGGAGTAGGTTCATCCGGCACCTGTGCCGTTTTAGATTTCACCACCTGTTTTGGCAGTACCGTTGGCGCAGGGCGAGATCCGTACGTTCTCACCATGGCTTCGTAGCGGTCGACAATCGTACTCACCGGATACCAGCCCAGGCCGACCAGCGAGGCAGCCTGGAGTTGCCCTTTGGCATTGATGTAAAAAATTTCCGTTACTGATGACCAGTCACGAAAACTTTCGTCAATGGCAACCACTCTGCCCATCTCTAAATCCTGCGCGATCAGCGTGCGGGTATCGCGCCCGGACTGATAAGGATTCGCACCGGTGATCGTGCGCAGCAGATCGTAGCGCGTGAAGAGCGAGCGCAGCGAATGGTCGGGAACCGACATAATCCACTGTCCGGCAACGGACGGGCGGATTATTTTCGCAAACAGCGCTGGCGAGACGTTCTCGTGGAACAGATAGACAAACTTGATGTTATACATTCGCTCCGTCCTGTTACCCGCAGGCTTACGGATTCACCAGCCAGGTGCCTGGCTTCGCAATATCCAGCGTCTGGGTACGCGTTCTTCCATTGCCTTCCAGTTCAATGCGGGTCTCGCCCGCAGGCAATTTCAGCGATGCGTAACCGTTATTCCCCGGACGCAGCGCTTTAGACTCGCCGTTCACCTTCAGCGTCTCGCCATCAAGCATGCGAATGTAGACCAACGCGACCGGGCTGGCGTCGACAGGCGGCGCACTCTGCTGCGCCGAAGCAGGTGGCGCAACCGGCTCGCTCACGTCTGCCGTTGCCGGTCTGGTTTCCGCCTGGGCGGAGGTCTCAGCCGGAGGGCTCACGGCAGGCGTTTGCGCCGTCTGCGCTGGCGTTTCCTGACTGTCGCCGCCGAACAGCATCGCACCGGCAACCACCCCAACCAGCACGCCCGCAGCCACCAGCCCCGGAAGCTTGTAACGTCGCCAGTCCAGCGCGGAAGCAGATGTCTCCTCTTCCACCGGCACCAGCATCGTGCCGGTCTTCTTCGCGGTCAGCACCTCGTCGATACCGGCGACGGGCATCTCGATCAGCGCCGCGAACTCCTCAATGGATTGCGGACGGTCTTCCATATGCAGCGCCAGCGCCTTGTCGATGGCCTGTAGCAACGGGATGGAATACCCCTGCGGCATCAGCTCCACCAGCGGTTTGCAGGTGTCCTGAATCGAGCGCACCACGCTGACCGGTGGCGGAGAGCCCACGATGAGGGTGCGCAATACGGCGCCGAGCGCGTAGATATCCGTCCACGGCCCCTGCTCGCTTTCATTGTCGTCGGTATACTGCTCGATAGGCGCGAAGCCCGGACGCAGCATGGTTTCCGTCTCATCCGAGAGATTACCGATGGTGCGGCGCGCCGATCCGAAATCGAGCAGCACCGGCAGGCCGTTATCCTGAATCTGAATGTTATCCAGCGAGATGTCGCGGTGTAGATAACCCTCGTCGTGGATCGTTTTGATGGCGCCGAAGAGCATTGGCAGCATGCGGCGGATCCACGCCTCGTTAATCAGCTCCGGTTTCTCTTCGCGCAGACGCGACAGCGTGGTACCGCTGTAAAACAGCGTCCCCATATAGGCCGTGTCGTTTTGCACCCAGAAACGCAGTACGTGCAGCAGGTTCGGGTGGTTAAAGCGCGCCAGCAGGCGGGCTTCCTGGATGAAGCTGTTCAAACCGGCAGAAAACGCTTTGCCGAAGCGCTCGCTGCGCAGCACCAGCGTCATATCCTCGCCGCGCACGGCGAGGGAGGAAGGCATAAATTCTTTGATAGCGATAGTGCGTTCGAGCTGGTGATCCCAGGCGCGATAGACGATGCCGAATCCGCCGCCGCCAATCACCTCTTTTATCTCAAACTCATTGAAACGGTACCCGACCGGGAGCGCGTTTGGGACAGTCCGATTGTTATCATTATCCGTCATCTTTTACAGTTCTCTTGATGATTATTACGCGGCAAACTGACAGTGGAACTCGCCCTGCTCGCAGGTGACATGCAGACGTCGGTACTGCTCGTCGCTGCGGCTGGCGGTAAGTAAAATCTGGCTCATCTGAGGCAGCAACGTATTGGTCAGAATCGCATCCACCATACGCCCGCCCGACTCAACCTCGGTACAGCGCTGAACAATCTGTTCGACCACGCTGTCGTCAAATTCAGAAATAATGTTGTGATTCTCTTCCAGACGACGCTGAATGCGCCTGAGCTGAAGACGCACAATCTGCCCCAGCATCTCGTCGCTCAGCGGGTAATACGGCACCACCAGCAGGCGGCCCAGCAGCGCAGGCGGGAACACCTCCAGCAGCGGCTGGCGCAGGGCGCCGCTTAACGCGTCAGGCTCCGGCATCAGTTCCGGGTCGGCGCACATGGCTGCGATCAGGTCGGTGCCGACGTTAGAGGTCAGAATAATAATGGTGTTACGGAAATCAATGTGACGCCCTTCGCCGTCCTCCATCCAGCCCTTGTCGAAGACCTGGAAGAAGATCTCGTGCACGTCCGGGTGCGCTTTTTCAATTTCATCCAGCAGCACCACGCTGTAGGGACGGCGGCGCACGGCCTCGGTTAAGACGCCGCCTTCACCATAGCCCACATAGCCCGGAGGCGCACCTTTTAACGTCGAAACGGTGTGCGCTTCCTGGAATTCACTCATGTTGATGGTAATAACGTTCTGCTCGCCGCCGTAAAGCGACTCCGCCAGCGCCAGCGCGGTTTCAGTTTTACCCACGCCGGATGGCCCGCAGAGCATGAATACGCCGACCGGTTTGTTCGGATCGTCAAGCTTCGCCCGCGAGGTTTTTACCCGACGGGCAATCAGATCCAGACCGTGACGCTGACCAATAACCCGCTGGTTCAGCGTGTCGGCCAGGTTCAGCACCGCGTCAATCTCATTTTTCACCATCCGGCCCAGCGGGATCCCGGTCCAGTCTGAGACCACCGCAGCCACCACGTTCTCATCCACCGCGGCAAACAGCAGCGGTTCGTCACCCTGTAAGGTCTTCAGCGCCTGCTGCTGTTCTGCCAGCTGGCCGCGCAGTTCAGCCGTATCCTCATCACCCGCCGCAAACAGCGCGGCACGCAGACGGATAATCTCCTGCACCCGCGTGCGCTCTTCTTCCCAGCGACGGGCCAGAGCTTCGCGCTGGGTTTCGAACGCGTCACGTTCGGCGGTTAAGGCCGCCACACGCGCCGGATCGCCCGCCCCCACGCGCACTTCGCGTTCAGCAATCTCCAGCTCCACGTCCAGGGCCGCCAGGTGACGCAGACAGTCTTCCAGCTGGGCAGGCGGCGCGCTCTGGCTGACGGCCACGCGCGCGCAGGCGGTGTCCAGCAGCGCCACCGCTTTATCCGGCAGCTGACGCGCAGGAATATAGCGATGCGACAGTTTCACCGCCGCGCTGACCGCTTCGTCGAGGAGTAAAACCTGATGATGGGTTTCCAGCGGCGACACGGTGCTGCGCAGCATCAGCACGGCTTTGGCTTCGTCCGGCTCGTGAACCTGTACGGTCTGGAAACGGCGGGTCAGCGCCGGATCTTTCTCAATGTATTTTTTGTATTCCGCCCAGGTGGTCGCGCCGATGGTGCGCAGTTGCCCGCGCGCCAGGGCAGGCTTGAGCAGGTTAGCAGCATCGCCGGTGCCCTGCTGACCGCCAGCGCCAATCAGAGTGTGGATCTCATCGATAAACAGAATAATTGGCGTGGCGCTGGACTGCACCTCGTTAATCAGCGCCTGGAGGCGCGCCTCAAATTCCCCTTTCATGCCCGCGCCGGCCTGAAGCATGCCGATATCCAGCAGCCACAGCTGAACGTTTTGCAGCGGCTCCGGCACGTCGCCGTCAGCGATACGCAGCGCCAGCCCTTCCACCACCGCCGTTTTCCCGACGCCGGCTTCCCCGGTCAGCAGGGGGTTGTTCTGGCGACGACGCATCAGAATATCGACCATCTGGCGGATCTCTTCATCGCGCCCCACCACCGGGTCGATTCTCCCTTCCCGGGCGCGCGCCGTCAGATCCTGACCATACTGCGCCAGCGTGCCCTGCGCAGCCGGTACTGCCCCGGCAGGCGCGTCCGCAGCGGCGGCGGCCTGCTGGCTCTCTTTGCTGCTGGCGCAAATGGCGTCGAACTGCTCGATCAGCACCTCGACGTTAAGACGGGTGAACTGCGCCGAAATGCTTTTCAGCACGTTAGCCAGATTCCACGTTTTCAGTATGCCGATCAGCAAATGGCCGCCGCGGATGCGGCTGACGCCAAACTTCAGCGAGCCGTAGACCCAGGCGCGCTCGACGGCGCTGTCGATATGCTCGGAAAGATCAGACACGGAACTCGCGCCACGCGGCAGGGCATCCAGCGCCGCCACGATATCGCGTGTCAGCTGCTGTTCATCAAGGGCGAAGTGACGGATGACCTGTTGCAGATCGCCATCCTGCTGCTGCATCAGCTGATGCAGCCAGTGCACCAGCTCAACGTACGGGTTGCCGCGCAGCTTACAGAAGGCAGTCGCGCTTTCCAGAGAGGTAAATAACAGCGTATCCAGTTTGCCGAAAAGCACGGCACGGCTAATTTCTGACATGTTAGTTTCCATTAACAATGATTCGGTATACGGAAGGATTATCGCTCTGCGCGATACACCAGATCGCCACGCGGAACAGGCTGAGGCTGAAGGCCGAGCCAGGTGTTGTACCCTAATCGCCCGGCGCTACCGAGCGTGGCGCCCTGCACCGCATCGGCGCGCAGGATCACCCGTGTTTCCCATTCAAATTCCACCCCGGCGTACTGTCGCACCCAGTCGCGCAGCTCGGTCACCCATCCTTCGCCCGGCAGAAAACGGTTGTAGTCGTCTGCGCTCAACGGGCCAATCTCGAGCCGGAATTTATGCTGCACGTCGCGTACCGCAATGCCGAGAAAAGCGGACTCTCCCATGCGCGGCAGGCGACGCCCCTCACCCAGCTGTGCCTGCTCCCGCATTGAGAGCGGCATCCACTGCGGGACGTTGGCCACCAGCCTGACCGGCACGTTGAAATAGTTGCGCAGGATTTTCTCCAGCCCTTCCGGGTCCCGTCCGTGGCGGGTCAGGTGCCCGGCGTGAGTAAAGCGGGCGTGCGCGCTCAGACTGCCTTTCGACATCTGGGCAGGCTGCCCCATGCCAATCAGCGATGCCAGATACCCTTCGAAGCGCCTGTTGTCGTTGCGATCCAGTGAAACGGCAGGCTGCGCGTCCGCCCAGGCGCGGTAGAACAGCAGCGTCAGGCGGTGGTGAAAGAGGTCGGCAAACGCGCTGAGGCTGTGATCCTGATGATGATGAATACGCTCGCGGGCATACTCAGTCATGTGCACCGGCAGCGGGCCGTTAGGACCAAACAGGCCGAAGCTCAGTATGGAAACGTCATGCAGTCCGTTCTCTTCCCGCTGCCGGACCTCAGCAACCGTTGACGGCGCAAAGCCCATTGAAGGCTGCTGACCAATACGCAGCGGCTCAAATTTAGGCAGCGGCGCGCGCCCCAGCGGGTAACGCTCACTGCCCTGGGCATCAATGCGTCTTAACAGCTGGAACAGATCGTAGCGCCACGGCGTCTCGCGCACCCCGCGCCAGAACGCATCGGGGAGCGGCGTCAGGCGATGCACGCGCAGCGTTACAGGGGCAACTTCACTCATACCAGCGCCCTTTTACCCATGCGCGGCGCCCAGTAGCCGATTTCGCCGCGCTGCTGGCTCTTGAGCGTGAACTCCGTAAAGCTGTTGATGGAGACCAGGCGGGCAAAAAGGCGTTCCAGCACGCTGCCGAAAAGCCACGGGCTGGCGCCGGAAAAGGCGCGTTCGTCCACCGTCAGGGTGATGCCGATCCCGCGGGCGAACACCACCGGGCCGGGTTCAGGCACGCGGCGGTGCACCGGCTCCAGCACGCAGTGACGAACGCCATCCACCTGACGGGCAACCGGCGTCTCGGCGAGGTTGGCGTATAGCCCTAACAGCTGACGCAGCGCGGCTGCGCCCTCTTCGTTTTCGCTGTCCATCAGGCTAAGGTAGTTCATTTGCAGCTGGCTAATGAGCCGCCAGGTGCTGAACCCTTCGGCCAGCGCCGGACGCGGCGGCGTCGGGCCTTTACGCAGGGTTAACGCCTTCACCGGCATGGAGTCGGCCATAATAAACTGCCCAAGCTCCTGCTGGAGCATCAGCGGCAGGTCGCGGCTGGTGCACAGCACCTCGGCGGAAATGTAGCGCAAATTCTCCTGCCACGGCGCGTGCTGCGCATCCACCAGCGAGACGAAGACCTCCGAGCCGATATAGCCCGTGCGGGTGCCATAGCGCAGCGCGTGTTCGGAGAGAACGCGCTGCTCACGGCGCAGGGAAAAATAGGCGCCGTAGTTGCCCGCGTCTCCGCTCCAGGTACTCCAGAACGGACGAAACGTCTGGTCGTCCCGCTGACCATCCGCGCTGGCATAGATTTTTTTCACGGCATAAATTTCATAATCCAGCGGGCGGATGTTATCCACCACCAGGTGGTATTCATGCTGGCTTTCGCTCAGCTTCTGCCGGGCCGCCACTTTCGGGAACAGGTTGATCACCGGCGTGCAGTGCAGCGCCAGGTGGCTGGCATCCACCACGCGCTCCAGCTGATCGTCGCTCTTGTCGAGCAGAATGAAGATATCAAACGCTTTTTCGTCTTCGCAGCGCTGGATCAGCTTGCCCAGCCCGCTCAGGCTGATGAAACGAAAACGCGCCGGGAACGCAAAGTACTCCTGCAACAGGCGATAGCCGTCGAAGTTGCGCAGATCGTCCGGGAGCAGCGCCTGGTCCGCATTAAAGCCTTCCTGACGCAGGGCGTCAGACGACAGCAGCTGGCGCTGGGGCTGCTTGCTGACCGTCTGGCAGACAATACCCGCGTGGTGCTCCATCACCAGCTCCAGCAGCTTCAGCGCCTCGATGTCCGGGCCGCTTAAGAAGAACTCCAGGCGGTCAAAGTCCAGGTGCCCGAGATGCTGCGGGCCATCGCAGGCAATGCGGACCCGCAAGGCGCTGCTGATCCCCCGCTGGCTCAGGCCGAGCTGGGCCAGCGGCAGATCGGCGGGAACGCCGCCCAGCTCGATCCGCTCAATTTTTAACGGCAGCAGGTTGACCTCGTGCGCCGTGGTATAGCTGCACGTAACCCCGGTCTTTTTCAGCGCCAGGCTGTCCATCATGGTGCCGCGCGGCACAATAAAGCCTTTGCTCAGGTCGCCCCGGCTGCTGTCGGGCTGAATTTCAGCGATCGCCATCGACGGCGTAGGCGCCAGATAATTTGGCGCAATCATCTCCAGCATACGCTGTGAAAAGCGCGGGAATTCGGCGTCCATTTTCATCTGCACGCGGGAGGTCAGGAAGGCGAAACCTTCCATCAGGCGCTCAATGTACGGGTCCGCCACTTCGATGCCGCGCATGCCGAGCCGCCCCGCCACTTTCGGGTAGCGCTCGGCGAACTCTGCGCCCATCTCGCGCAGATAGGCCAGTTCACGGTTGTAATATTCGAGCAGTTTGCTTTCCATAATTACCCCGCATCCTTCAGTTCAAAATGGCCGTTCTCAAGATCGACGTCGGTGCGAAAGAGAAATTCCAGCGGATACGGCACGCACCACAGGCGACCTTTGATTTCGATAGACAGAACGTTGTGCAGATCTAACGAGGAGGTATCGGACACGCAGCGAACCTGAAGCCCCTGCGGCAGGATCCGCGGTTCAAAGTTAATAATCGCTTCGGTGA
Source organism: Enterobacter cloacae complex sp. ECL72 (assembly GCF_019056635.1). Taxonomy (NCBI): domain Bacteria; kingdom Pseudomonadati; phylum Pseudomonadota; class Gammaproteobacteria; order Enterobacterales; family Enterobacteriaceae; genus Enterobacter; species Enterobacter cloacae complex sp. ECL72. Next base: position 2,197,367 of record NZ_CP077659.1, read on the forward strand.
GCTTGCGCTGAATGTCGTGCCATTCGATATCGGACATTCTTTTCCCCGCCAGCGGCGCCACGCCAAAATTCACGACGGAACGGCTCACCTGCGTCAACCCGCTCAGATCGCTGGAGGCATCGTGGTTAATGGTGTTAAACAACCACTGTAAATCCCGCAGGACGTTACGACGCAGCGCGGCGTGGGTAATCAGATTGCTGTTGGCGGACTCGCGTTTTTTTTCCGGATCGTTATCCGTCAGGCGATCCAGCAGTGAGGGCTGCATTTTGTCGCGCGCCCCCACTTTCTCCTGCCTGCTGCGGGCCTGCCAGCCGCTGCGCAGCAGATCGCCTTCGCCTGCGGGATTACTCATCCGCACCATCCGAGGTAAATGTCACCAGGCTCAGGGTAAGCAGCGGGCTTTCGCTTTGCTCGCTCAGCCAGGCTTTCTGTCCCATGCCTTCATACAGGGCGCCGTCATCGTCCAGCGGGAGCCATTCGGTGGTGCGCCCCAGCTTAACGCTGTCTGGCGCCCCGTCAGCAAACGGATAACACGCCGGGATCTGACACACCTGCTCGGTGCCGTCCGTGAGGCGGACCAGCGCATGACGCCACACCAGATCGGTCACGCTGGCCGGAGCCTGAAAACGGATCGCGTCGATGGCGCAGAACGGCACCCAGAAATAACGGCCATTGACCAGGGTTTCACACACCGGCCCCAGACGGGCATCGCCGTCCATCAGCCATTCAAAGGTGTGGCTCTCTTCATTCTCCAGCGTGACCTGCCCGCGGCTTGCCGGGGCCTGTTCGAGTGCCGCCAGGCGCAGCGTTTGCGCTTGCCCTGCGCTTTCGGTCAGCGCCTGGGCTAACGTCGTCAGCCACGGCCACTGCGCCTCGGGCATTGCCGGTCGTACCTCTCCCGCGAACACGCGCGCACGCTGCTGTTCACCCTGAATGGCCTGCTCCAGCAGCGTTACGGTCGGTTTTGCCTGCGGCTTCAGCGCCAGCCAGCTTTTCAGCTGGGTCAGGGCGCGCGCCCAGTTGCCGCTGAGGATCAGAAACTGCACAAACGCGGCGCGCAGATCGGCATCCGCCGGACGGGCTTTGATATCGGCTTCCAGGCGAAGCAGCGCGTCGCTAATCGACTCCCCCGCCAGACGTTGATAAAGCGTATTCATAGCCCCTCCTTAATTCGCCGCGCGCCAGGCGCCCACTGCCGGATCGCGCAGCTGCGGACGCAGCGTGTCAATCAGAACAACGTTCAGCTCCGCGCCCGGTGCAACCCATGCGCTCCAGATCTTCTTCACCTCTGCGATACGCGCCTGGAGTCTGGCGTCGTCGCTGGCGATCTCACGGGTGATTTCCACCGCCACCGTGCCGTTGCTCTTCCAGCCGTTCAGGGTGCTGTCGTACGGCAGGATCATCCAGCTCTGGTCGCTGTTCTGGGTGCTGAAGACCATGCGTTCTTTGTTGACGGAGGTGATCAGCGCCTTTTCAGGATCGACCGCGTTGTTCAGCCCCATCACCGGGAAGCCGTGAATGTAGGTGACCGGAATCGCTTTCTGCGTCCCGTTACGGTTCTGCGTCACCACGGAGTGGCCGCTGAGCCAGCTGCCGTTGCCGCAGCGGGTGGTGTCGGAATCCGGAATAAACAGCGCTGGCGCGGAGGAACCGCCCTCCCAGAAGGTGCGCAGGTGGCAACCGTCCTGAAGGGTGAACTCCTGCCATGGCGTACGATCTGCCGCCACGGTGTGCGTCTCCGGATTCTGGTCAGGCGGCAGCAGCGCGCCTGAGGTGGGGGTCGTTGCCGCCGCCGTTTCCTGCTGCTTCACCACCAGCGCCCAGTCCTGCGCTTTAGCCGCTGTGCCCCGGGCAAGCGTCGTGCCTTCCGGATCGTTAAGCGTCCAGTTCAGGGTATTCAGCTTGCTGCACTGGTGCTCCAGCAGCGAGCCAAGGCGCGGCACGAAGTTTTCCAGCACCGAAACCTCTTTCTTGCCGTTCGCCACGATACGCAGCGCCACGTCCGCCTTACACCAGCTTTGCGGCGTATTGTCTTTAATGTTGTCGATCCAGATATCCAGCTTCTGCGCAGGAGACTGCACGATGCGGAAGTTTTCAGCCTGTGCGGTGGTCGCCACCGTCAGAAGAGCCAAACCCGATAGCCAAAGTTTCATATCAATCCTTGTGTGTCTAATCAGTTCCGCAGGGAAGAAATTGTGCTGCGTCAGAGAGCGTATGCAGCAAAGTGGTGTCCTGAGGGTTGCCCATCCACACCGCCACGGCGGTATAGTTATCCTGAGCATTGCCCTCCTGTTCGGCATTCTTTTGAATGATTTGGTTCATTAAGGTCAGCCACTCCTGTGGCGTATTGACCATGTGCAGCGACTGCTTCATCTGCTCTTCGCTGACGCCGTGCCAGAAACCGTCGGTGCAGAGCAGGAAGGCATCACCGTCCTCAACCTGCACGACATCGCTGTAGCTCGCTTCCGGTCCGCCATTCTCAATACCCAGCGCCAGATACAGCAGGTTGCTGTTGAGATCGTCGGTCTGATGCCCGGCATCTTTCATCTGCTGGACGAGGCTGTGATCGGTGGTGACATGCCACAGCCAGCCGCGGCGAAACAGGTACAGGCGGCTGTCTCCGGCGTGCGCCCAGTAAGCCAGACGGTAATCCCTGTCGATAAACAGGCTGACCAGCGTGGTGCCCATCCGGCGATAGTCCTGCACGGCCTGTTGTTCGCTGAGGATGGTGCGGTTCGCCGTTTGGACGTAGTCACGAATATGCTGCGCATTCAGGTGCTTGTCGCCGTCAAAGCGGGAAATAATGCTGTTGCGGGCCAGCTCAGCGGCCACCTCGCCGCCCGGCAGGCCCGCGATGCCGTCACAGACGACAAAGCAGGCTGAACGTTCCCCGATGGTTTCTCCCGTCTGATCCTGGTTGCTGGCGCGCGTCCCCTGGCGGGAGAGAGAAGCCGTTGCGATATTCATTTTTCTTCCGATCCGCTTTGTGAGTCTTTGTACTGATTGACCTCCATGTCATAGGCATGGAGGAAGGCTTCGCCAAACAGGGTATGGAAGTCGTCCTCGATCTCGCCCGCCGTCTCGCCATAGCTGCGAACGAAATAATCCCACAGCGCGGCTTTACGGCTGCCCGGCAGCGCCAGGCGTGACGTCATCCCGTTCTGCTTCGCCTGCTCTTCCAGTTGTTCCGGGTTAAAGGATTGCAGCATGGCGGCGATAATGGCGCGGATACCAGAGATCATCCCTAGCTGGTGTGCCTGGAGATCGATCAGCGCATCACGCACCGATTTGGTCGGCGGCATAAAGCCCGGCATCGGCGTGCCGAACATCTGGATCAGCACCGTTTTCCCGGTCGGCAACAGTTTGAACGGGTTGTTCGCATCGTCGAGCACCATGGTCATATCGGCTTTCACCCCACGCTTGAGGATGGAGCGCGAGGAGAGCAGCGCCACGGTCCCCTGCGAGAACATGCCCAGGATCTGCCCCAGCTGACGCATATTTTCCCGGTCGAATTGCGGTACCGGCTGCATTTCGCTCAGGCCCATGCCCTCCAGCAGCGCCTCCAGCAGTTCGCCCTGAAGCACCTCGCCCCGCTCGCCGGTCTGCGCGGAGGCAGCAGGCGATGCAGCGTTTTTAACCGGGTCGATACGCAGGCGGCCTTTAGGCGCCTGCGCGTTGCTGCGCGCCACGGCCTGCGGCGTTGGCATGGTGAAGCCAGCGTAATCGGGGCGCGCGGGCTCCTCTTCCGCGCGCGGCGCGTCCTGTGGTTCAGTCGGTTCCGGATCGAACAGCGGTGAGCTGGCCAGCGCATCCTCTTCCTGTGCGGCTTGCGCTTCAGGCTTTGGCTCCGGCTTATCGGCCACGATTTCATCCGGATGGGTTAACGGCGCGCCGCCCATCAGGCCGAGAGGGTCATCATGACGCGCGGCAGGTGCGCTCGCCGACCCGCCAAACAGGGCTAACGGATCGAGTTCGTCCGACGCCTCTTCCTTTGGCTGGGCAGGTTTGCTTTCGTCCGGCTGTACCAGCGTTGAAGGGGTGACATCGTCAAAGATGCTCTCTTTTTTAAACAACGCTTCATCGCTAAACAGCGTGTCCGGGTCAACGTTTTTACGTTCAAGCGACGGTTCGGCGTCGTTAAACATTGCCAGCGGATCTTCGGCATTCCGCTCCGGGGCCGCAGGCTGAGAGAACGGATCGTGGGATGCGGCGGGCTGTGGTTTTGCCCGGTTGCTGGAGATGCTGTCGGAGATGGAAAACTCCTGCATCAGGCTGTCCCAGATTTCCGACGGCACGGCCGTAGGTTCAGCTTTTCCACGAGGCGCGGCGCTGGCCGGTTTCGGTTGCGGCGCTGGTGCAGGTGTCGCCACTGGGCGCGCCTGCTGCATGCTGGCCGCCATGCGGCTTACGGGCTGGGTGTCATGAATGAGTTCGCTGACTTCAATGCGATAATCATCAATACCGAGAATATCCCCATCCTGAAGCTCAACCTGACGCCCACGCTCCAGCGGGATATCATTCAGTACCACGCGGGTAACGCTGCCGCGGTTCGTGACGCGGCATTCGCCACTGGCGTCGACGTGAACGATGGCCTGCAAACGCGAGATGGTGCGGTCATTGTCCGGCAGCACCAGATTGTTATCCGTACCGCGCCCAATGGTGCCGCCCGGGGCATAAAAATCACAGCTGCTTTGCGGCGGCTGATGACCGGGTTTCGTAGAAATAATCGTGAATCGCATGGCGTATTCCTGCTGGTATGATTAGCGCTCAAACGCTGCCGCTCTCGGGGGTGAGAACGGCGGGGTTTGGGGGTTAAGGGCTGATTAAAGCTATTTGACTACATTCAGGAAAATAATGCCGATAAGCAGCCATAGCGTAAAAAGTAAGGCCTGAGCTTTATAGCGTCGATGCAGTTTTAATATCCAGCCGATTCTCTCTTCCGGTAAAGCCTGAACGAATTTATAGGCATCGTCCTGAACATTTCTGTCTTTGGTAAATTTCATCTTCACGCCTTTGCGAAGACGAACAAACCAGATTATTTTTTGATAGTTCGCCAGCGAACCAAAAAATGATGCGTAATTTGTCACCAGATCGAGATCGTAGCCTTTTTGCCTATATTCTGAAAGAAGCTGATTATATTCGGCCTCGTGTTTTTTAAAATAACGGGAACTGATGAAGTCCATAATTACGACAAGTAAAAATAAAACAACAATCAGAAATAAAAGAATATTTTCTAAATTCACCATAGCTTATCCATGACATATTCAGTTGCTCCACCGGCAACTTCGCCACCAATGTATCCACCCGCAGCGGCTCCTACCACAGAACACGCGAGCAACCCTACACCACCTGTTGCCACGCCCAATGCAACACATACGCCAGCCCCAGCCATGGCGCCATATTTTCCGCCATAAATCCCGCCCGCAAGACTGGCGCCAAATTGACTGTACTTCTTAACGGCGACTTTGGAACAACTCTGCTCTCTACCTACTGTACAGGCATCGTAAACTTCATTGGTTGTGTTTGCACCAGCGAAGCCGATAGCAAGCCATCCTCCCATTTTCAGAAAACGGGCAGCTTTTGAAGCATTGTCTACATATGTTGAATACCCTCGTATCGAGGCAACACCCGCAGTACTCCATTCGTGGACAATTGACCTGCTTGATAAACCTAAAGCGTGCTTGATTTCTTCATAAGGTTTCAGTTTCAGCGTTAGTCTGGACAGCTTATTTAATAAAACGTCCATCTCAGAAAAAAGTTTTTGCCTTTCAACAAAAAACTGCTGCCCGATCAATGTGCCTTGCGTTCTGTATTGATTTTGATAAGCCAGTTCGATAGCTTTTAATTTCTTTTCTATTTCGCTAAAGTACCTTTCACCTGCATCAGCAACCACCCCGAGAGATTTATCCATAAAATTAGTTAATGCTGCGATGGTACTAAAATGCTTGTTAAAGAAATTAGCTTCATCTGTATTCAGTTCTGCCAATGCTCCATTAACCTTTTGCTTTGCATTTTGTAATTGTTTTAGCTGAACCGCATTTTCAGCACCCGGAGCATTAAGGATCAATATTTGCCCGGGTTTTAACCACCGTGTGTCCCTGTTCACTTGCATAAAATAACGTGCCGCTTCACTGTCTGGTTTATTGAACAGTAGTCTTGCCTGGAAATCTAACGTACCAGCCTGCTGAACAACACAATAACCAGGAGCAACCGTTGATTTTACGCTCATATTGACATCCCTTTGCAAACGAAATTAAGTCTCTATAAATAATGACCGGGGAAAACTCCCCGGTCACGCGCGCAATTACGCTTCTTTGTTTTCTTTGATGTTCCAGCCAGCGCTGCTTTCAGCACCTTTACCACCGGCAGTGGTCTGCTCCCAGTACTGCTGTTTCACTTTCGCAGCCTGGAATGCATAGGTCACGCCAACGGTATCGCCGTTGTCTGCCCCCGTGTACTGAACGGAAGTCACGAGAACGTCTTCCAGGGTGATGCGGGTGTATTCAACCTGCTGACCACCCGCTTTGCAGACGGACAGTTCAACTTTGGTCAGGTGTTTACCGCTTGCGCAGTGTTTCAGGATTGCTGTAGTGGATTTGTCGATCAGAGCGTTAACGTGCAGATCGTTAAAGTTCACTTTACCGGCACCGCCGCCACCGCCAACGCTCATATTACCTGGCTGGGACGCGCCCCAGGAGAAGGAGGTAATATCAGTCCAGCCGGTGTGGTTAGAATCTTTAGATTCGCCCGTAACACCCTCGACCTTCAGAAACATATCAATAGCCATAATATCTACTCTTCGTGGATGAACAATATTGCTTTCGAAAAAGCCCTTATATGGCAAACAGGAAAGCATGGGGCTGAATAAAACCGTCCATATTTTACCTCTGCCTCATATCAAACGACCCGTGTCATTTGACAGTCTTACATTCCCCCTGAACGAAAGGAAAGAATGTGAAGTCTTATACTATTGTGGATTATCCTGAATCCAGGTGCGGTCAGGATTTCCGATGATTAATTGAGGAGCAAGTTGATTAAGTTCGTCACTATGATAAAGACGCAGGCAGTTTAAGGTTACGCCTTTTACATCGGGTTTTCTCTCAAAATGAAAGGCATTGGTTGCACCTTTATATTTATTAATAAGAGCATTAATTTTGTCATTGCCATTTTCAATATCGAAAGGCACCCATTCCAGTAATGCGCTACTGCTACGGGCTGCATCCAGAGAAAACTGGCTTTTATCATCTGCAACTTGTGCCAGGCAGCGAGAAAAAACAACGTCTTTAACAACTTGCTTATAAGGCATTTTTTTGACAAACGACACCGGATCGTCAGTTGCATACACAGAGGCGGAACTGGTGAGCAACAGTAGACTAGCAATCATTTTTTTCATGGCAACTCCCAAAAATTAGCTTTGGTCGTCGTGTAATTCGTCTCCGGCGCATTGAAATAACAGTGATCCGAACAGGTTAAACCATTCCAGAATGTTGCATGACCTGCGGCGTCACTCCAGCCCTGTACCTCAAACAGAATTACGCCCTTTTTGTTGGCTAATTGCTCAACGGGTAAGGAAGGATAACTCACGATCATGTCAGGTTTACCCCACTGACGCGTCAACCAGGCAATGACATCCTTTACGCGGTAGAAGTACCATTTATTATCAGCACCGGATACCGTGAGATTTGCAATACGCGGAACGGGATGCCCGGTATAGTTAAGAACATAACTCATCCGTACGGCACAACTATTTGACCACCCGCCCTCATCTGGCGCTATTTCGAAATTGTGCTTAACTTTGCCGCCGATAACTTGCTTAACTTTGCCGATAGAATCATTTGCATCGTAAATACGTGTTGCCGCCGCCCAGGCAGCAACAAACGAAGGTCTCGCGGTCATATTTCCTCTCAAATTTCCATACTATAAAGCTAACGCCGGGCATGGCCCCCCGGCGGCAATTATCATTACGCGTCCTTCGTCTTCAGCGACGGCAGTTTAGATACCAGACGCAGGGAAACGGTCAGACCTTCCAGCTGGTAGTGCGGACGCAGGAAGAACTTCGCGGCGTAGTAGCCCGGGTTGTCTTCGATTTCCTGCACCTGCACTTCCGCCGCCGCCAGCGGTTTGCGGGACTTGGTTTCCTGGGAGGAGTTCGCCGGGTCGCCGTCCACGTAGTTCATCACCCAGTCGTTCAGCCAGCGTTCCATCTCTTCGCGCTCGCGGAAGGAGCCGATTTTGTCGCGCACGATGCACTTCAGGTAGTGAGCAAAACGGCAGCAGGCGAACAGGTACGGCAGACGGGAGGCCAGGCGCGCGTTAGCGGTGGCATCCGGGTCGTGGTACTCGGCCGGTTTTTGCAGGGACTGCGCGCCGATGAAGGCGGCGAAGTCGGAGTTTTTGCGGTGCACCAGCGGCATAAAGCCGTTTTTCGCCAGTTCCGCTTCACGACGGTCGCTGATGGCGATCTCGGTCGGGCACTTCATGTCCACGCCGCCGTCATCGCTTGGGAAGGTGTGGCACGGCAGGTTTTCCACCGCCCCGCCGGATTCCACGCCGCGAATCGAGGTGCACCAGCCGTACTCTTTGAAGGAGCGGTTGATGTTGGCCGCCATCGCATAGGCAGCGTTTGCCCACGAGTAGCTGTTGTGGTTCGCGCCGTCGGTCTGCTCTTCAAAATCAAAGCTGTCGACCGGGTTGGTGCGAATGCCGTACGGCAGACGCGACAGGAAGCGCGGCATCACCAGACCCAGATAGCGGGCATCTTCGGATTCACGCAGTGAACGCCAGGCAGCGTATTCGGTGTTCTGGAAGATTTTGGTCAGGTCGCGCGGGTTAGCCAGCTCCTGCCAGGACTCCATCTGCATCACGCCCGGCGCGGTGCCGGTGATGAACGGACAGTGGGCCGCAGAGCCGATGCGCGCCATCTCGCCCAGCAGCTCAACGTCCTGCGGGCTGTGGTCGAAGTAGTAGTCGCCCACGATGCAGCCAAACGGCTCGCCACCGAACTGGCCGTACTCCTGCTCGTAGATTTTTTTGAAGATCGGGCTCTGGTCCCAGCCCACGCCCTTGTAGCGCTTCAGGGTGCGGCCCAGCTCCTGCTTGGAGATGCTCATAAAACGGATCTTCAGCATCTCGTCGGTTTCGGTATTGTTCACCAGGTAGCTCAGCCCGCGCCAGGCGCTCTCCAGCTTCTGGAACTCCTCGTGGTGAATGATCTGGTTCACCTGCTGTGAAAGCTGCTCGTCAATACCGGCAATCAGGTTCTGAATGGTGCGGTAGGTATCGTTTGAGAAGGTCACGGTGTTTTCCAGCGCCTGCTGCGCCAGGGTTTTAACCGCGCTTTCTACGGCAGAGCGCGCCTGATCGGTTTTCGGGCGGAACTCTTTATTCAGCAGCGCGCTGAACTCGTCCTGGCTGAACGCCTGGCCTGCCTGCTGATCGTGTTGTTGAGTCTGGTTGCTCATCGATTATTCCTCGCTACCTTTCGCACTTTCGTCATTTTTTGGCAACTGGCTCAGGGATTTGAGCAGCGTCGGATCCTGGAGAATTTTCGCGATCAGCTCTTCCGCACCGTTTTTACCGTCCATGTAGGTCAGCAGGTTGGAGAGCTGGGTACGGGCTTCCAGCAGCTTGTTCAGCGGCTCTACTTTGCGGGCCACCGCGTCCGGCAGGAAGTCGTCCATGCTGTCGAAGGTCAGATCGACGTTGAGCTTACCTTCGCCGGTCAGGGTGTTATCCACCTGGAACGCCACGCGCGGCTTCAGCGCCTTCATGCGTTCGTCGAAGTTGTCGATGTCGATTTCCAGGAACTTACGCTCGTCGACGGCTGGCAGGTTTTCCACCGGCTTGCCAACCAGATCGGCCATAACGCCCATCACAAACGGCAGCTGAATTTTGCGTTCTGCGCCGTAGATCTCTACGTCGTACTCGATCTGCACGCGGGGAGCACGGTTGCGTGCGATGAATTTCTGTCCACTGTTACTCATTGCCATGATGTTCTCCATCAAAGATGCGCGGTGAAGGTGAAACGGCAGACTCCATGCCTGTCGTCATAATGCCAGGACGCGTCATTCGCGGCGTCCAAAGATGTTTTCCAGTTGGTTAACGCCGTCTGGCGCCAGGTCGCGAATAATGTCCATAAAGTTGAGTTCAGACAGCCGCTGCACCCGTTCAATCATCAGCGGTGCGGGATGGCTGGGTTCGTACTGCGCAAAATACTGTTTCGCTTTTTCCAGCATCAGCTGGGCGTCGGCGCGGCTGGTCACCTGCACGCTGCGCCAGTCCGTCACCTGCTGAACGGGCGACGCGGCCACCGGCTGCGGCTCGGCGTGCTGTTCAGCCTGCGCGTCACGGTTCGGCAGCAGCTTGCTGATATCGGTCACCTGACAGGCGCTGGAAACCAGTCCGACGGTTTTCAACAGCTGTTCCATCTCCGGGACGCCACTTTCCCCGAGATAGCCGGTAAGCAGTTCGCGGATGGCCAGCAGGCGTTCGTTGATCACGATTACCGCTTCGGTGCCGGGCTGATCGCCCCGGGCCAGCTCATCGATCAGTCGTGGACGACCGCCCGGATAATCCGGACACTCGGTTTTACTGCCGTCAAGCAGCGCCTGGGCGTCACGGAGCGAAATCTCATCGCCGTTTGAGCGGAGCAGTGAGGCGTTACGCACCGCGACCGTCAGGTCAGATTTATCACTCAGCCCGGCGAGGGCGTTGATGCGGTAGAACGGATCGGTTTCGCCATACTCTTCCAGCAGCGGGTAAAGTTGCTCCCAGTAACGGGACAGGGCTTCCTGCACCAGCAGTAGCCCGTCGGCGTAACCTGCCAGCCCGCGACGACGCGTCCAGGCATGGGTTAACGCCAGCATGACGCGAAGATCTTTGGTGCGACCCAGCAGGCTGGTGGCGAGTTTTTCCACCGTGTTCCAGTCGGCAGGCTCTGCCGGAATGATGGTGTCGCCAAACTGCTGCTCGGCTTTACCCTGACTGGCCTGACCCATGGCCTGGAAATCAGCGTCGTACTCCAGGTTTTCACCGCAGGGGTTATCGGGGCTTATCGGCGCGAGAAATTCATCGATATTCATAAGATCCCTGCTTATTCAAACATAGGCGGGTAAAGACCGTGGCGGCCCGGACGGGCGCCGCCTGCCGGATCGAACAGCAGCGTAAAGAGCTGCCCGGTGAAGTTTCCACTGTGGACGTGTGTGTACAGCGGATAGCCGTCGCAGCGGTTTGTCCACCAGTAGCTGGTCTGGCGCAGCGGATCAAAACACTCCGCCGCCTGCGGCCAGCCCAGCGTGCTCTGACCATCGTCGTCATAGCCAATCACGTCGAGAATGTCGGAACGCTTTTGCGGCTCAACCGGCTGGGGCGCCGGGATGGTCATCAGCATTTCATCCAGCTGGGAGGCAGAATAGCTGTTACGCACCGCGTGCAGCCCCAGACGGCCAAGCTGCTGGTACCAGCTTTCAGCCTGCCCGAGCAGGCGGGATGACCACTCGGCGGGGGTGAAGCTCAGTTGCAGGCATACCGGATAGTGGCGGCCTACGCTGTCACGGCCCGGCAGCAGGCAGCCCATCTGAATCATCTGGCTACCGAGCATCGGCGGGACGACAAAGTTCCACACCGGGGCTTTTGAAAACGGGCGCTCGCCGCTGCGCTGCTCTTCCTGTTGCCAGGCCAGCAGGCCGACCTGGAACCAGTGCGACCACTGGCGTTGCAGGGTATCCGGAAAGCGACGCTGCAAAAAATCTCCGGCGCTGGGTAATTTGCCATACCAGCTATAACGGTTCATCGCAGGGGTATTCGTCATACGGCTGTCCTTGCGGTTATGGGCATGTGAAACGGGGAAGCTGGAACGGGTTGCGGATGCTGTTCGGGGCAAACTCCAGCGTGACCTGATGTCCGTCGACGTTGAAGGTCGCCTGACGGCTCAGGCTACCCGCGCCAGGGCTGGTGCGCGCCTTGTCGAAAAAGCGGTTGAGCGCCCAGGAACCGTTAGTTACCAGCGTTGCGGTGCTGCCATTGGCCAGACCGAGCTGCATACGCACCTGGTTCGTCCCGCCCGGCCCCGGCCAGGTCATGATCTGCACCGCCTGCGGACCGTGGCTGTAGCGCAGCAGCTGGCCGTCCACGTCCAGCGTCAGGTTCAGAATGGTGTTGTCCATCCGCACGGTGCGCACCGTCACCCTGAAGGATGGCGTGGTCGCGCCGTTGGCGAAGAAGGCATCGCGGACAGACTGCGCCTGCTGGAACGGACGCAACAGCCCTTCGCTGCCCGGCAGCGTTTTACCGTCGATGCCCGGCATAAAGCGCCAGTTCGCCTGGGTGGTGTCCACCTTGTTGGTCAGGTTGTCGCGGAAAAAGGTGTCCATCAGTCCGGTGCCCGGCGCGAACATGCGGGCGAGATCGTCCGGCGTCACCTCGGTGCTGGCGCTGCGCACCAGTGGATAACGCCCGGCAATCGCCTGACGGCAGAACCCACCCACTTCCACGTTAATGCGCTTACGCACGTTCTCCAGATCGCGACGCTGGGTGTCGCTGCTGGCGCCGACGGCCATATTGCTGAACATGGTTTGCAGCCCGCCCGGCAGACGTCCCGCGCTGGCTTGCAGGCGGCTGATTGCATCGCCGCCCGGCGCGGGCATACCGCTGTTTGCCGCATCCTGAACGGCGGTCAGGTAGCGATAAAGCTCGTCAACCTGCTTAAGAAAATCGTCAAAGACGATGGTCTTGCCACCCTTCTCCAGCGGCTGCGCCAGCTCAATCATCGGCGCATAGTGGTCAGTCACCAGTTGTTCAGGCGCCTGCGTCACAACCGCGCCCTGCGTCGGGGCGTTGTCACCGTTGCTGAACAGCGCTTCCAGCGTGCGGGTGGCGCGGTTGCTTTGGTCTTCCGCTTTCTGCGCATCTTCCGGCGCTGGCGCAGTGCGCGACAGGGTCAGCACCTTGCTCAGGTTAAGCACCAGACGGCGCAGCGGCGAGTTGGTGCCTGAAAGCAGGCGCGCGGTGTTAATGCGCTGGGAAAGATCGGCGCTGTTGTTGAGCTGAATGTCAGCGAGAAAGCGATCCCAGTTGACGATAAAGTCGCGCATGTAGAGCTGGCGCACGGCGTTATCGATCTGCTGTTTATCTTCCTGGGCGGTGGTTGCTCCCAGTACCCAGGCGTCGTCCTCGTGCAGGGCGGTGGTCACGCTGTCGATCTGGTCGTTGAAGCTCTTCCAGTAGCCGTCCGGCGTATAGAGGCCCGGTACGCCCTCACTCACCGGCTTGCCGCTTTTACGGGAAAACACCAGCTCGCTCTGCGGGCCGCCGAGATCTGAAAGCGAAACCGGCTTCAGGTTCTCATCATGCTCCAGCAGACGTTTCAGGCGGCCATATACGCGTGTTGAGAGCGGCTGCTGGTTGATAAGCGCCCTTTCACGTGCCACCAGATCCTCATCCTGCGCATACGGTGAAGCCTGAATTTTTGGCTCCAGCAGCTGGGTCAGGTGCCATTCCAGCTCCTGAAGCTGCGCCTGCGTCACGTTCTGCGGCAGGTTGCGTTGCAGGTTGAGCATCACCCACGAGTGCAGGAATTTGCCGTCATAGTGCTTCGGCTGGTAGAGCATCTGATAGGCTTTCAGCGCCTCATAGCTGTACTCCACGTCGCTGCCGTTGTCGTTGCGCAGCCAGGTGGTAATGTGCATTGCCACGGCGGGCAGCAGCATCTGATCCAGCGCCTTCTGATACAAAGACTGCGAGGCATCGCTGACGTCATCCCCGCGATAAAGCCCCATACGGCGGGAAACCGGCGGGTCGTTAACGTCGAAGGCATCGCTTTTCGGCAGATCCACCAGGCTGTTAAGCAGCGGCAGAAGCACAAACAGATCGCGCTGGGGCTGGTTTTGCAGCGCCTTGCTCTGCTGCTCCAGCATCGGCACTTTTGCATCCACCTCTTCCAGATAGGCTTTATTCTTGGCGTAGCTGGTCAGCCACAGGCCACCCAGGATCACCAGCAGAGCGAGCAGCGCCGCGTAGCCGGACCACATCACCGCGCGGTTGCGTAGCTCCCACCAGCGGTTTTCCCCGGCGATGCCCGCTTCCTGGAAAATGACGTTTTGCAGCAGGTTTTTAATGAAGAAGCTTTGGCCCTTCGCGCCCGGGATCGGCGCCTCTTTGCTCACCGAATCCCAGCGCGTGCTTTCCCCCCCTTCAGGTAAGGAGAGCGCGCGGTTCAGCTCGCCCATCACGCGGTCAAACGGCATCCCTTCCTGAGTGCCACTGGCAAAGTAGATGCCGCGCGGCGAAAATTCGGTTTCGAAGTTTGAACGGGCAAAGACCGTGCTCAGGTAGTCTGCCAGCAGCGGACGCAGCGCGGCGAACTCCTGCGGGAAGAGATAGGCTTCCGCACGGGTTTTGGCGTCATGCTCTTTGAGCATGGTTTCCGGCAGGCCGGCGTCCAGACGCTGTTGCAGCAGGGAAAATTCCTGCTGGAAGTTGCCCATCAGGTCGTAATCAGCGTGTTTGGTCTGCTCCCACGGCAGCGTAAAGCCCCAGATCTGGTCGCGCTGGGCTTTGTCGTAATCCGCAAACCAGGCGCGGAAGCCTTTAAGCAGGTCCGCTTTGGTCACCATCACATACACCGGGAAGCGAATACCCAGCTGTTCATGCAGCTCGGAGAGACGCTGGCGCAGGTTGACCGCCTGCTGGCGCGAGGCCTCAGCGGACTGCGAAAGCAGGTCGGAAATGCTGATGGTGATAATCACGCCGTTAATGGGCTGGCGACGGCGGTATTTACGCAGCAGGTTGATAAACTCCAGCCACTCCCCAGCGTCCTGAACCTGCTCGCTCTCCTGAGTGGTGTAGCGCCCCGCGGTATCCAGCAGAACCGCCTCGTTGGTAAACCACCAGTCACAGTTGCGCGTGCCGCCAATGCCGCGCAGCGCGGTTTTACCGAAGCGATCCGCCAGCGGGAATTGCAGCCCGGAGTTGGCCAGCGCGGTGGTTTTACCTGAACCCGGCGCGCCAATAATGACGTACCACGGCAGCTGATAGAGGTACTGTGTGCTGAAGCGCTGCGTCCACTGCGCGCCATGTCCCGCTTTGCTGAAGTGGGCTTTTTTCAGCATCTGGGCGGCTTCATCGAAACGCCCGGCAAGGATCTGCTCCTCGCTGTTCAGACGTTTCTGCGGATCGGCCGCCTCCGGGCTGGTGGTATTTTCGTTGAGCTTGTCCATCAGCTTACGGTTCAGCCAGGCGTTATACAGCCGCGGCAGAATGTGGCTCTGGGCCCAAATCAGGTAGACCACCGCAATGCTGATGACGCGGTTCTGCTCTGATTCAAGGGGCCGGGTATCCACGATGGACAACAGCGGGCCAATCATCCAGATGACCGCCGCGAGCGCCGTTACGCCCAGGAAGCTCCACAGAATGCGATTGGTCAGTATAGAAAGTAGAGTTGTCAGCATCCTTAGTTTCCTTGCGGCAATCCGTTCAGCTCGGCCTGGGTATTGTCAGGCGATACCAGCAGCGTAATCTCTACGCGGCGGTTACGGGCGCGATTTTCAGGCGTGGTGTTAGGCGCTACCGGGTTGATCTCACCCCGCCCTTCGGCTTTGACGCGCTCAGGCTGTGAGAGGCTACCCTGGAGCTGTTTTTGCACCGAACGGGCGCGCTCAAGCGAGAGTTCATAGTTAGAAGCGAAGCGTGCGCTGCGGATCGGCACGTTGTCGCTGTACCCCACCACCAGAATTTTGCCGCTGACGTTATTCATCGCCTGGGCGATGCGGTCGATGACCGGCTCATAGCGATCGCGCACCACCGTTGAGGCCGAGGCAAAGAGTCCGTCCCCTTTCAGGATCACCACGCTGCGATCCGCCTCATCCTTAACGGCCACCAGACCGGCATCAATTTCTGGTTTCAGGAAGCCGCGCAGGTTCAGCACCGCTGGCAGCTGACGCGCAGGCTGCTGGATGGTGGTTTCCGGCAGTTGGGACTGGTAAATTTTCGCCAGCACCGGGCTGGTGTTATCACCCAGACGCCAGTTCAGCACGATATAGAACAGGCAGGCGATAAAGCCGACCAGCGCCACGCACGCCCAGAGTGGGATCATCGGCCGCCAGAGCTTGCGCAGAACGGGGCGATCTTCCGGGTGCGGCGAGAGCGGCGGCGGATAGCTGCCGCGCACGCCACGGATCATCTGCCACAGGCGCTGTTTGATGGTTTCAAGCTGGGTCCGGCCATTGTCCAGCACGCGGTAGCGGCCTTCAAAGCCGAGCAGCAGACAGTAGTTGATCATCTCCAGCAGCAGAATGTGTTCGCGCGGATTCTGCGACAGACGCGCCAGCAGCTGGAAAAACTTCTCACCGCCCCAGGTTTCGTTATGAAACGTCACCAACAGACCATTGCTTGACCAGACGCCGCTGCTTCCCCACGGGGTCAGCGCGGCGGCTTCGTCCAGCGCCGTGCAGAGGCAGTAGCGCGCGCCGACAATCACTTCATACGGTAAGCCCGCCTGCTGGCATCGCACTTCGAAACGGCGAATTTCGTCAATCAGGCGCTGGCGCAGCCCGACCTGATCGTCGTGGGAAACCGAATGACGGATTTGCGGAATCGCATTGAGCAGCGGATTGGCGGCCGCCACCAGCTGATTGTTCCCACTGGCTCCGGTAAACACGGCATCACTGCCGGTATCCTGTCGTTCCTGCATATTAAGCGCTCGCTTTATTATTCTGTCGGGCTACGGATGGCCCAGAACTCCATATCGAGACCCGGGAACTCCCCTGCGAGATGCAGCGCGAATGCCCCGGACTTGTCCATCTCGTGCCACAGTTCGCTGCCCCTCTCGAGCTCGAAATAGCTGTAGCCTGCATGCCACGGGATCTGCGGCGGCGCGACGGGCATTGCCCGAAGCATGATGCCCGGCAGCTGGAGCTGAACCAGATCGCGAATTTTCGACACTGGCGCAACCTTCATCTGGGCAGGGAAATGGGTTTGCAGGTGTTCGCCGGGGACATTGGCTTTTACCGCCAGCACGAAGCCAAATTCGCGGACCATGCTGGTCTCCGGCACGGTGGCGATGTTCAGCCCGTGGGAGCGTTCGTGCAACGGCAGCTGGATGGCATGATCTTCCATGACCAGCGACAGCCCCTGACGCAGCATCAGCATCAGTTTGCTGAAGCAAACGGCGAGATCGTCATGGTCGTATACCGGCAGTATGCTCTCTGCGGTACGCTGCGGCGTCCAGGTGGCGAGCTCCGTGGCAAACGGCAGCCAGCTGCGCCAGAGCGCTTCCGGGTGAAGCAGCGGCAGCGTTTTTAAATGTGAGACGTCGCCAAGGTGGCGGTTGATCAGCGAGAGAAGCGTGAACTCAACCATCTCGGACGTATTGAAACGCCCCGGCTGGCGCAGTCGACCGCCGATCTGCTGGCTACGCTGCACCAGCAAGCCGTGCAGGTCATTGATCATGCCGTACAGCTGCGGGCTGTTATTGGCGTTCAGCATTGGCGGAATGTAGCTGTTATCCAGCCGCACGTGGTTGTCGTTGCGCTTTTCGGTGACGTACGCCACGCCGATGGCGGTCCATTCTGCCGTCAGATCTTTCTCCAGCATCAGGGTCAGACGCAGGCGGCCAAACTGGACCGTCGCCTCCCCGACCGACATGGCGTTGTCGTCTTCCACCTCTTGTTCAAAGGTAATAAAACGCGCCAGAGAAGACTGCTCCTCGCTGAAAATCACCTCTTCACGGCCACCGCGACGAACCGGCAGCGCAAGCACCACCTTTTCATTGGTCAGATTATCGGGGATTTTTAGCGGAGCCGGACCGTTGCGGTCGCTGCGAACCTGGAAAAAGGTGCCGTCAGGCAGCAAACCGCTACAGTAGCTCAGGGCAATACAGCCCTGGCGAAGCATCGCTTCATCCAGCTCAAGGTCGAGAAAGCCCCAAAGATACGATCGCTGCAAGGCCCCCCACTCACGAACGTGGTTGAGGAGGTAGCTTTCTGTCCGCTGAAAATGGTGGGGACGCAGGAACATGCCCTCGGTCCAGACGACCTTTTCTGCTTTCGTCATGATGATCTCTTTCCTGTTATGAAGGGCGTTACTGGCTGATGACCCGGATACCATTTACGTCAAGAAAGACGCTGGCCTGGAGTTCATCTGCGGACCATTTCCAGAACTGGTAAATCGCGTTTTCGCCGGGAACAGGCAAAGGAAGTGAGACGCGCCATTTTTTGCCGTCCAGCGCCTGGTATTCCGCCATCACGCCGATATAGCGCGCTTCCGGTGAGCTTTGTCCGCTCAGGGTTTTCGAAAGCTGGCCCGGCATCAGGAAGAACACATCGCTGTTCAGCAGATTCGCGCCAAGCGTGGCTGACGCGTTGTTCTGTAAGGAGTAGAAGTCACTGGACATGAAATCCGCATCGGATTTCAGCAGCAACACTCTGACCTTAAGCGGCGCAGAATCATTGATTTGAGGATGAGCCTGAAACTGAAGATTGTAGCGGGATGGGTCGCTGTGTGAAGACGACGTACAACCACCGATCAGCGCGAAAATCAACGCAAAAAAAGGGAACCACATCCGATGAAAATTTTTATTATTCATAAAAATATGCTCGTGAAACCCGTTTAGTTCAGGATCCAGGTACCGTTCGCGCTGTCTTTGCAGGCTTTGCTGTTGCCATCGACATCAACACAGGTGGTTTTCTTGCGCGCTTTCGGGCGCAGTGCCTGTTTACGCACGGTGGCTTCGTACTGGTCAGCCTTGATTACGGCACGCATCGGCACATAACCAATCAGCTGTTCACTCCCTTCATCGGCCAGCGCCATCCAGAAATGTTCAACCTGCCCCAGCACGACGTAAGTTTTACCGGTCTCAAGCGTACGGATCACTTTTCCGCCGTAGTCAGGACGGCTCATCAGGGATGCCGGGTACATGGCACGGTACGGTTCATTCACCTGAGTGAACTCCGCCGGAGGGGTAACAGCGTGACGGTGCGTCAGCGTGATGCCATTCACCTGGCTGGTCACAATCGTATCATCGGTGATCGCTGGTTTCTGCGGCGCCTTACAGCCCGCCACCGCCATAACAAACAGAAGTGATAACAATACGCGCAGTTTCATATGCTTTTCCGTAGCGATATTTAGAGGATGAAGAGAGGGGATAAAATTTGACTTAGGTGCTATTGTTAAAATAGTCGGAATATTTTCAGCAGGTAACTATTTTAAGGCATAGCTACCGCACGAACCCGACAGAAATGGGCCCAGCATGCTCCTGACATATTTTGACAAACGGTAGACAAGTTTACATGAGCTTGTCATCAATTCAATATTTCCCACCTGCTTAATGGCGTTTAATGATACGCCCAATGCATTATAGGATTAATCTCATAAAAAATGCGCACTTAGGTAAAATCGTCTTTTTCTTAGACAGATTTCGAGCATAACTCTATGAAAATTAATGGCTAAACAGGAAAAAGAGAACCACTATCATTAACGTAACCCCTTATTATCTCCACTACCATAATTAGTAGAATTTCATTTTTTCTGTGCGCTGCGGGATATATCTGGGATATTTTCATTGTTGCATTCAGAAGATAACTTTTATTGTGCACGAGCGTCCCGCATAAACAAATGGCGGCTAAGAAAATGGCAGAAATTTAATTTCGCGATCCGAAATAACCTGAGCAAAATTCCCCTTTGGGGTTATTTTTTGCACCTAAACAATTAAGCCCGGCTACATCTTTTTGCTCTCTCATCGTTCAGCGCGCTCCCTTGCAGCCCATAAACTGGGGGGTTCAGCGGCGCTGACAGTGAACCTCACGCAAGAAGTTTTACCGTTACTACATATTTCTTTTACTTCTTCCCAACATCTGCCGTTCTACTCTTTCACCCGGCACACCTCATTTGTCTCTTCTACAATGTTCGCCTTCCGCTTGACTTATTTTGTGATAAAGGTACTTTTCAGGACATGAAGAAGATCCTGATTATCGTTCCTGATGGTGGCATGTTGTTTGAGGCCGCCGGTATCGCCGACATTCTGATGCAGGCCAACCGGCTGCACCCGGACGGCCTTGCGCAGCCCCGCTACCGCATCATTATCGCCACCACCCAGCCTCATCTGGTGATCCACGGCCAGTCCGGCTTGAACCTGCTGGCGGACTATCGCCTGCCGGAGCTTGATCCGCGCGAGCCGCTGGACACGATCATCATTACCGGCCGCGGCATGAATGAGCTGGAGAGCACCGCCGTGGTGGACTGGCTGCACCTGGCCGCGCCGCATGCGCGACGCGTCGCCTCTGTCTGCGGCGGGGCCCTGCTGCTGGCACAGGCCGGACTGCTCGATGGGCGCCGGGCAACGACCCACTGGCGGCTTCTGGAAACCCTGAAAACCCGCTATCCTGCGGTCAACGTTGAGGGCGGCCCGCTCTATGTTCAGGATGGCCCCGTCTGGACGTCCGGCGGCGTCAGCTCCGGGTTTGACCTGACGCTGGCGCTGGTGGAGGATGATTACGGCTTCACCCTCGCCCGCAACGTGGCGCAGGATATGGTGATGTACCTGCGTCGGCCTGGCGGCCAGCTACAGTTCAGCCGCTATAATCTGGAGCAGTCCGGCGCGAGCGGACCGGTCAGCGAACTGCAAAGCTGGATCCTGCAAAACCTCACCGCAGATTTGTGCGTCGAAAGGCTGGCCGAACGGGTCGCCATGAGCCCGCGCAATTTCACCCGCGTGTTCACGCGTGACGTGGGTGTGCCTCCGGCCCGTTATGTCACCGAAGCGCGCCTGGCCGCCGCCCGACAGCTTCTGGAGCAGACCCAGGATCCGCTTGAGATCATTGCCGAAAAAAGCGGGTTTGGTACCAGCATCAACCTGCGCCGCGTTTTTGAAAAGCAGCTTCATCTCACGCCGGGCGAATACCGCCAGCGCTTCCACTGCCGCAGAATGGCGTAATATGATCCTTTTTTGTCATTTACGCCATCTGACCTGACGCCTACAGTAACTCCAGACAACACAGATAAGGAGTGCATCATGGTTAAGGTCGGTATTAACGGTTTCGGCCGTATCGGACGTAATGTCCTGCGCGCGGCGCTGGGCAACCCGGATCTCCAGATTGTGGCCATTAACGATCTGACGGACAGTAAAACCCTCGCCCATCTGCTGAAATATGACTCTCTGCTCGGCACGCTGCCGGTGCCCGTTGAAGCGGCGGACGGCGCGCTACAGGTTGACGGGCAACGCATCACCGTATTCAGTGAACGCGACCCGGCAAACATTGCGTGGAAAGACGCAGGCGTTGAGGTGGTAATTGAAGCAACCGGCTTCTTTACCGAACGTGAAAAGGCGGCGGTGCATATCACGAGCGGCGGCGCAAAACGCGTCATTATTTCCGCCCCGGCTAAAAATGATGATCTGACGGTGGTAATGGGTGTGAACCACACGCTGTACGATCCGGCCCAGCATTTTGTGGTCAGCAACGGGAGTTGCACCACTAATGGTCTGGCGCCAGCGGCGCAGGTGCTGCACCAGCAGTTTGGCATTGAGCACGGGCTGATGAACACCACGCATGCCTACACCAACAGCCAGGCGCTGCATGACCAGCCGGAAAAAGATCTGCGCGGCGCGCGCGCGGCAGCATTATCCATTGTGCCTTACTCCAGCGGCGCGGCAAAAGCGCTCGGGAAAGTGATCCCCGAGCTTGACGGTAAACTCACCGGGTATTCTCTGCGCGTGCCGGTTCCGGTGGTGTCGATTGTCGATCTGACGGTGACGCTGAGCCGCAACGTGACCGCCGAAGAGGTGAATGACGCGTTCCGTCAGGCTGCCGCCAGCGGGCCGCTGAAAGGCATCCTGGGCTACAGCGATGAACCGCTGGTCTCCCGTGATTATCAGGGCGACCCGCGCTCATCCATCATCGACGGGCTTTCAACGCTGGTGATTGGCGGGAATATGGTGAAGATCCTGTCGTGGTATGACAACGAGTGGGGCTTCTCGAACCGTCTGGTGGATCTGGCGGTGCTGATGGATAAGAAAGGGTTGTAGCCGATCGTATTGCCGGGTGACGCTTGCGCATACCCGGCCTGCAAAATGGCCCCTCTGCCTGCTAACAGAGGGGCATCATGACACTCTTCAGAAATAATATTTAAACCGCACACGACCGCCATAACGATCGTCGTTCTTATCGCTTCCCTTTTTCGGCGACGCGTTCACCCACGAAGCGTAGGCGCCCAGGTAAATGTTAAAGTTCTTCATCTTCATTACGTTGGGAATAAGGTACGACGCATGGACAGTGTGAATATCATACTCACCCGGATCGGTGATCCAGCAATCATTCTCACACTCTGCGTCAAAGGTTGAAGTGTTAAATTCGTCGATTTCGTTATGCGCATAAATATAGCCCAGCTCAGCGTTACGCCACAGGGCATTGACGCCGGAGGTGAAGTCCGTTTCGTCTGCGGCGTCAAGATACGCTGTGTTGAGATTCACGACTATGCCATCCTCAGGATCGGCTTTCAGACCATCCCAGGTCATCGTGAATCCGTAACCGGTGCGGTCAGACTGATCGACCCAACGACCCGCGTCATCCCGATAGCCATAAGCATTGTTGACCAGATTGGTTTCCATGGCGACGGCCGTTGAGAACGGGCCGTCCTGCCACGAAATAACTGGCCGGACATAGGCGACGTTCTTATCATTTTCCAGTTCCGCGCCATGGTAGCGCTGGTCGACGTACAGATCGCTGCCGTCTTTGAACAGCGTATTCAGCTCGAAATACCAGTTATCCAGCGTTTTACTCATCAGGAAGTTACCGCCGCTGTCGGTACGGCCACGCCCCTCTTTCAGCATATAAATGTAACCATAGCCGTCGCTATAAAGATCGTCCGCTGTATTGCCTGAGTATTCAACAAAGGTATCCTGGTTGAGCGGGAACATATCGTAGGCTTCAAAACGTCCAACTTTAATTTCCCAGTCGTTTTCTGCGCCAAAGAAAAATACCGCATCATCAAGGTACATTTGCCCTGCCAAATCGCCCAGTGGTTGTACAGAAAATCCGGAAAAATGGCCGTTATCCATTTTTCGATAACCATCAAACCCCAGCAAAATACGACCATTAATATCCCACCGTTCTTTATCTCCCGGTGCCCAGTCGCTATTAGCACTTTGCTTAACAGAAGTCAGACTGCCGGTTTTGCTGGCAGCATCCATATTAAATTCCACATCGCCATAAAATTTTATATCTCCAAAGCCCGAAAGCGTCAGCTTCGGTGGTGCGTCTTTATTGACGGGCTCTTCTGACTGGACGACCACGGGAGCAGCCTGCTGACTGGCCGCCTGCTGTTGTTTCAACGCCTCGATTTGCGCCTCCAGTTGCGCCAGTTTTTCATCTACGCTCGTCGCGCTTTGTGCCGCAAAAAGAGAGCCAGAACAGAGTGCCCCCACGAGGACAACCATTTTTTTTAATTGCATAGAATCCATCCTGAAATAAAAGTGAATACCCGAAGTGATGGGCCACTCTATTTCGTCTAAATGTTTTTCGGCAGGCTATTATGTTTTTTGTTATGTCGGTTATGTTTTTTACTTTGTGTGACCTTCACGGAAAGTTATTCGCGGAATGTAATAAAGAAACACAATCCCGCTCACAGAATTAAAAAAGGTTGCAACCCATAAGCCTGGTCAATATTCATAGTGTGCCCTGACAGGATATTTAATTAAAATCATTCCCCAAAAAACATTCCCCGAGTAAATAGTTTTCGGCGCGCTTCTCACGTCCGGGCGCGGCGGTAAATTGTCTGGTAATGCGCAAAATGGGATATCTAACACGCGAAGCGGGCAATATTCGTCTAAGGTTTTCAGGTGATTGACGACAGCGGTGACGCTGCCCAGCGACGAATGGAGATGAACCGATGATAAAAACTCGAATGCTACGCCCTGGCTTGTTACACCTTACGTTGGCAGGCGCCCTACTCGGTGTTACCGCATTTGGTTATGCTGAAGACCAGCCAACGAGCCAGCAAAGCTCACCTGATATTCTCCTTGGCCCCCTCTTTAATGAAGTACAGAGTGCCAAACTGTTCCCGGATCAGAAAACCTTCGCGGATGCCGTTCCCAAAAGCGACCCGCTAACCATCCTGGCGGATTACCGGATGCAGCATACCCAGTCCGGTTTTGACCTGCGCCACTTCGTGGAGATGAACTTTATCCTGCCGAAGGAAGGTGAGAAATACGTTCCCCCTGAGGGCCAGAGCCTGCGCGAACACATAGACGATCTGTGGCCTGTACTGACCCGCACCACTGACAAAGCGAACAAATGGGACTCCCTCCTGCCCCTGCCAAAGCCCTATGTCGTGCCGGGAGGACGCTTCCGCGAAGTCTATTACTGGGACAGCTATTTCACCATGCTGGGCCTGGCCGAGAGCGGCCACTGGGATAAGATCGGCGACATGGTGGACAACTTCGCTTACGAGCTTGATACCTGGGGCCATATCCCTAACGGTAACCGCAGCTACTACCTGAGCCGCTCTCAGCCGCCTTTCTTCTCGCTGATGGTGGAATTGCTGGCCACGCATGACAGCGACGCGTTGAAGAAATACCGTCCGCAGATGGAGAAAGAGTACGCTTACTGGATGGAGGGGGCTGATGGGCTCCAGCCTGGTCAGGCGAACAAACGCGTGGTGAAGCTGGATGACGGCTCGATCCTCAACCGCTACTGGGACGATCGGGACACGCCGCGCCCTGAGTCGTGGCTGGATGACGTGACCACCGCCAAAAATAACCCTAACCGTCCGGCCACCGAAATTTACCGCGATCTGCGCTCTGCCGCGGCCTCGGGCTGGGATTTCAGCTCCCGCTGGATGGACGATCCACAGAAGCTGGGTACCATCCGCACCACCAGCATCGTGCCGGTGGATCTGAATGCGCTGATGTTTAAGATGGAAAAACTGCTGGCCCGCGCCAGTCAGGAAGACGGCGATAACGCCAGTGCAAGTAAATATGACGCGCTGGCCTCCGCACGTCAGAAAGCCATGGAAAGCCACCTGTGGAACGATAAAGAGGGCTGGTATGCGGATTACGATCTGAAAACCGGGAAGGTGCGTAATCAGCTGACGGCCGCAGCCCTCTTCCCGCTGTATGTGAAGGCCGCATCACAGGATCGCGCCGATAAAGTGGCCGCAGCCGCGTCGTCACGCCTGCTGAAACCGGGCGGTATTTCTACCACCACCATCAACAGCGGGCAGCAGTGGGATGCGCCGAACGGCTGGGCGCCGTTGCAGTGGGTAGCGGTGGAAGGGTTGCAGAACTATGGTCAGCAGAAAGTGGCGATGGACGTAACCTGGCGTTTCCTGAAAAACGTTCAGCATACCTACGATCGCGAGAAGAAACTGGTTGAGAAGTACGATGTCTCTTCGACCGGTACCGGCGGTGGCGGCGGTGAGTATCCGTTGCAGGACGGTTTCGGCTGGAGTAACGGCGTGACGCTCAGAATGCTGGACATGGTCTGTCCGAAAGAGAAGCCGTGCGACAGCGTACCGGAGAATCAGCCTGCGGCAAACGATGATGTTGCACCTGCGAAACAGGCGGCGCAGTAGCGCCCCTCACCCTGACCCTCTCCCCGGTGGGGCGAGGGGATGGTTCCGTGCAATAGATTGGCCCGGTAGCGAAGCGCCACCGGGCTTTTTTCAGAAGCTGTAACTCGCCCCGACCTGGAACGTGCGGTCGCGGCCTATCCAGCAGTTGGTCGCGTCATAGCAGGTGAGCGTCTCTTTGTTGGTGACGTTCTGCGCGCTCGCTTTCAACGTCAGCCCCTCCAGCGATGGCGCCAGCTCGCCCATGCGGTAAGACGCCGCCAGATCGTATTGCGTCGTACCGCCCAGCTTGCCTGCGTCGTTGGCTGGCGAGATCTCCATCGGCCCGGTGTAGCGTGCCCCTGCCCCCAGCGTTAACCCTCTCAGCGGCGTGCTGTCAAAGGTGTAATCTCCCCACAGATTAAAGGCGTTCTCAGGGGCCTGCGTCGGTCGTTTGCCCTGGTACTTGTCATCTTCGGTATTGATGGCGTGGGTGTAGGCATAGTTGGCAATCAGCGTCAGGTTATCCGTTGGACGACTCATAGCGGAAAGCTCCGCACCTTTCGATTCCACTTCCCCGGTCTGGCGATAGTTGAGGAAGCCCGGATCGCTGGTCACCACATTTTTCTGACGAATGTTAAACACCGAGGCGGTGAAGGTGGTTGCGTATTCCGCCAGCAGGTATTTCACCCCACCCTCCACCTGCTTGCTGGTGGTGGGCTTAACGTCTTTCGCGGTCAGCGTGCCCTGCGGCGATACCGGGGCGAACCCTTCCGAATAGCTGATAAACGGCGAGAGACCATTGTCGAAGGCATAAAGCGCGCCCAGTCGCTTGGTGAGGCGATCCTGCGATACCCAGGCTTTGTCACCGTTTTGCAGATAGTTGGTGGTGACGGAACGGTAGTCGTCATAGCGCAGGCTGGCCAACACGTTCAGCCCGCCAAACGCAATCTGATCCTGGAGGTAATAGCCATTCTGCTGATAGCTGAGACGGTTTTTCTGCGCGGTTTCAAGCCCCAGCGCATCGTTATCGATCTGCGAGTGATCCGGATTACGCATATCGATACCCGGTGTGGACGAGGCGTAACGATAATGGAAGTGAGAGTTCAGCTTCTGGTAGTCAAAGCCCGCCAGCAGATGATGTTTCCAGTCCCCCAGCGCGACGGTTCGGGTGACCTGGTTATCAATGTTGAAGCTCTGTAAATCTTCATCCGTGGTATAGGCGAAGCGGTTAAGCTGGTAGACCTCGCTGCCCGTCCCGGTTGAATAGGCGCTGCGCTGGTGGGTGTCCACGTCAAAGTAGCGCGCTTTCTGATTAAAGCCCCAGCCACTGTCAAACTCGTGCTCAAAGCTGTAGCCCAGCATCCACTGGCGCTGCTTAAAGCCGCTCCACTCATCCCCGGCATAGTCACGACGATCGGCGTATTTAGACCGCAGATAGCTAAGCGGCATCGGATCAGACGGCGTCAGGCTCGGCGTATTTTGCGCCAGCGCGTCAATGGTCAGGCGCGTTTTGTCATCCGGCTGCCAGGTCACGGAGGGGGCCACCAGATAGTTTTCATAGCGCGTGGTGTGCGCCTGTTCGTCACTCTCTGTCGCTTTACCCAGCAGGCGATAGTTCCAGTCGCTGGTCGCAATCTGCCCCGTGGAATCCAGGTACCCCTCTTTCAGATTGCGGTTTCCGGTGTTAAAGCCCAGTTCTGTTTTCGCCTCTTTCTGCGGCTTTTTACTCTGAATATTGACCAGCCCGCCCGGGGAGCCACCGCCATACAGCACGGATGACGGCCCCTTCAGGATATCGACGCTCTCAATCAGCAGCGGATCGATTCGCGCTTTAGTGTTCCCGGTGACGTTATAGGGAAGTTGCAGGCCGTTGTAGAACTCCTGCTCGACGTTGAACCCGCGGATTTTGTACTCGCTCATGTAAGAGGTGCTCCCGCGCACCTCCGTGGAAACGCCCGGCGCATAGCGCAGGATCTCGTTTACCGAACTGGCGTGCCGCTGCTCAATCTCTTTAGCG
This sequence comes from Enterobacter cloacae complex sp. ECL72, assembly GCF_019056635.1. NCBI lineage: Bacteria > Pseudomonadati > Pseudomonadota > Gammaproteobacteria > Enterobacterales > Enterobacteriaceae > Enterobacter > Enterobacter cloacae complex sp. ECL72. The sequence goes on from NZ_CP077659.1 coordinate 2,224,923, forward strand.
GCGATGGTGTTGATCACCTGGGGCGTTTTACTTTCCGCGACGGCTGATTTCGTGGCGCTGTTGGTCCAGGCAGGGAGCGCGCTGCCCTGCTCTGTACCGGTCACCACGATGGTGGGTTCTTCTGCAAAAGCCTGTGTTTGCAATGCCAGCGTGACGGCGCCTGCCAACGCGCATAACGCAAAACGTGAGGTGCTCATAGTGTCGTCTTGTTATTAGATGCTATTGGGAACGCCAATTATTATCATTTCCATTAGCAAATCAATATCGGCGGAGAAAAACAGATCGTTTGTATTAAGTTTCATGCCAGCGTGCCGATAACCCAGAGACAGTCTGTCATCTATCGAGGAGCCATCTGGCGTGAGTAGCTACAGTGAGCAGTTCCTGAAACAAAATCCGCTGGCTGTATTAGGGGTGTTACGCGACCTGAAAAAGGGCGAGGTGCCGCTGCGCATCAACTGGTCAACCAGCCAGTTTATCAGCAAGATCCTGGACGTGACGGCAGAACACCTGATCGTGGATCTGGGTAGCCAGAGCGAAGAAAACCGTGCCGCGCTCCAGGCAGAAAACCTCTCGGTGATGGCCGAAACGCAGGGGGCTAAAGTCGAGTTTATACTGCCCCGCCTGACCACGATCGCGTACCAGGGTTTGCCTGCGTTTATCGCTCCCCTGCCCGCTAACCTCTGGTTCGTGCAACGCCGCGAGTTTTTTCGCATCAGCGCCCCGCTTCACCCGGCCTATTTCTGTAAGGCAAAAATGCCGGACAAAAAAGAGATCCGCTTTCGTCTCTTCGACCTGTCACTGGGCGGGATGGGCGCGTTAATGGATACGCCGAAGCCGGAAGGACTGGTGGAAGGCATGCGTTTTAGTCAGATTGAGCTGGATATGGGCGGATGGGGACGCTTCTGGTTTGACGCCCAGCTGATTGCCATCAGCGAGCGTAAGGTGGTGGACAGCAAAAACGAAACCATTACCACGCCGCGATTGAGCTTTCGCTTTCTGAATGTCGGGCCAGGCGCCGAACGCGAACTACAGCGCATCATCTTCTCACTGGAGCGTGAAGCGCGGGAACGCGCGAACAAAGTGCGCTGAAAGGCGTCGGGCAGCATGCTGCCGCCCGACAAAGGCGTTACATGGCGTCCATCGCTTTCTGTACTTTCCAGATATAACGTGGAGCCTGTGCTGACGGATGATTCTTCACAACGTGCTCGAAGAATTCATCTTTATCCATATCGTTAATCTCTTCTATCGCCTCTTTGCGATCGGATGAGAAGGTTCGGAGCAGCGCGCCGGCTCCGTTAACGTACGACACCACCAGCGCATATTGCATCACTTCCGGATCGTCAATCCCCTTCAGAATGCCATGCTCGAGAATACTCAGGTAAGCGGTTCCCATAGAGATATTACGTTCCGGGTTTTTCAGCTCGCTGGTGGATGGCTGTCCCTTCCAGCCCATGTAGCGATAGACCTCTCTTCCCGCCGTCGAGGCTTTTAACTGCATCAGCCCCACCGCATTCGATTTACTCACCAGCGTCGGGTTGCCACCGGATTCCACGGCAATGATCGCCGTGATCAGACGCGGGCTCACGCCCCAGGCCTTCCCGGCTTGTTCGCTGATCGGCATCCACTGCATGGCCCGCTTTACCGGCACTTCAGGGTTCCAGGGGGGATATTGATAATCATGTTTTGAACTACAGCCAGCGAGCAGCACAATCAAAAAAGCAAACCATCTCAATTTCACGTCATCTATCCTTATAGCCGGTCATCGCGGTACGTCGCCCCTTGAAGCAGGCGGCGTATAAGCGGCATGATATAGACAATTAGATTCTCATTCAGCAAGGAATTGCCATGCCTCAGTTTCATCTCATCGCACCGTCAGGCTACTGCATCAACCAGGAGGCGGCACAGCGGGGCGTTCAGCGCCTGCTGGAAATGGGCCATCAGGTAGAAAATCAGACAATTATCCCCCGCCGCATGCAGCGTTTTGCCGGTACGGAGGCGCAGAGACTGAGCGATATCAACAGCCTGACGACGCTGGAAGGTGAAAACACCATTGTGCTGGCCGTGCGCGGCGGCTATGGCGCAAGCCGGCTGCTGGAGAGCATCGACTGGGCCGGGCTGGCCGCGCGCCAGCAGCAGGATCCGCTGTTAATCTGCGGACACAGCGATTTCACGGCGATCCAGCTCGGCCTGCTTGCGTTGCATAACGTCATTACCTTTAGCGGCCCGATGCTGGCCGGCAACTTTGGTGCGCCGGAGCTGGATGCATTTACGCAGGACCATTTCTGGCGCGCCCTGCAAAACCCGACGTTCACCGTCGAGTGGCAAGGCAATGGACCGCACTGGGAATGTGAAGGACAGCTGTGGGGCGGCAACCTCGCGATGCTGGTGTCGCTGATTGGAACGCCGTGGCTGCCGCAGATCACGGACGGCATACTGGTGCTGGAAGATATCAACGAACACCCGTTCCGCGTCGAACGTATGCTGTTGCAGCTGTATCACGCCGGGATCCTGGATCGGCAGTCGGCCATTGTGCTGGGCAGTTTTAGTGGTTCAGCCCCCAACGATTACGATGCGGGCTATTCCCTGGAGACGATGATTGATTTCATTCGTTCCCGGCTGGATATCCCGGTGATCGCCGGTCTGGATTTCGGCCATGAGCAGCAAACCGTTACCCTGCCGCTGGGTGCCCAGGCGCACCTTGTACACGATAATTCAGGCAGTCGGTTAACAATCAGCGGTCATCCGGTCTTAAAGGCATAAAAAAGCCGTTATTCCCCCTCAATAAAACGCAGTTAACGTTGTTATTATGTTAGGGTTTTAATAACAGCGTTCACATTGAGGTGGGAGTAAGACGACATTGGGTGCCACAGCGATAATCAGTCTTTTCATTCTGGGTTCCATCCTGGTAACCTTTAGCATTTTATTAAGTTCATTTTCATCGCGTCTTGGCATACCTATTCTTGTCATTTTCCTGGCTATCGGCATGCTTGCCGGGATCGACGGTATCGGCGGTATCCCCTTCGATAATTACCCTTTCGCCTATATGGTGAGTAACCTCGCGCTGGCGGTGATTCTGCTGGACGGCGGCATGCGCACCCAGGCAAGTTCGTTTCGCGTTGCCTTAGGCCCGGCGCTGTCTCTGGCGACCATCGGCGTGCTGATCACCTCCGGCCTGACCGGCATGATGGCGGCCTGGCTGTTTAACCTCGATATAATGGAAGGCTTGCTGATTGGCGCGATTGTCGGCTCTACCGATGCGGCGGCGGTTTTCTCACTGCTCGGCGGCAAGGGGCTGAACGAACGCGTTGGCTCCACGCTTGAGATTGAATCCGGCAGTAACGATCCGATGGCGGTGTTCCTGACCATTACCCTGATTGAGATGATCCAGCAGCACGAAACCGGCCTGAGCTGGATGTTCGCCTGGCACATCCTCCAGCAGTTTGGCCTCGGGATTATCATTGGTCTCGGCGGCGGTTACCTGTTACAGCATACGATTAACCGTATTACGCTGCCTTCCGGCCTTTACCCGCTGCTGGCCCTGAGCGGTGGGATCCTGATCTTTGCCGTCACCACCGCGCTGGACGGCAGCGGTATTCTGGCGGTTTACCTTTGCGGTTTCCTGTTGGGCAACCGACCGATTCGCAACCGTCACGCCATCTTGCAGAACTTCGACGGTCTGGCCTGGCTGGCGCAGATCGCCATGTTCCTGGTGCTGGGCCTGCTGGTGACGCCGTCGGACCTGCTGCCTATCGCCGTGCCGGCGCTGCTTTTGTCGGCCTGGATGATCTTCTTCGCCCGTCCGCTGTCGGTGTTTGCCGGGCTGCTGCCGTTCCGCGGGTTTAACCTGCGTGAGCGGATATTTATCAGTTGGGTGGGGCTGCGCGGCGCGGTGCCGATTATTCTGGCAGTGTTCCCTATGATGGCCGGGCTGGACAACGCCCGTCTGTTCTTCAACGTCGCCTTCTTCGTAGTGCTGGTGTCGCTGCTATTCCAGGGGACGTCGCTGGGCTGGGCGGCGAAAAAAGCCAAAGTGGTGGTACCGCCCATTGGCTGGCCGGTCTCCCGCGTGGGGCTGGATATTCACCCTGAGAATCCCTGGGAACAGTTTGTCTACCAGCTAAGCGCCGATAAGTGGTGCGTGGGCGCATCCCTGCGCGATCTGCATATGCCCGCTGAAACGCGCATTGCCGCCCTGTTCCGTGATAACGCCCTGCTTCACCCGACCGGCAGCACGCGGCTGCGTGAGAACGATATCCTCTGCGTGATTGGCCGCGAGCGCGACCTACCTGCCCTAGGCAAGCTCTTCAGCCAGTCGCCCCCCGGTGGCGCTGGATCAGCGTTTCTTCGGCGATTTTATCCTCGAAGCCAGCGCCCGCTTTGCGGATGTGGCGCTGATTTATGGCCTGGAAGGTGGACTGGAGAATCGCGATAACCAGCAAACCCTGGGTGAGATTATTCAGCAATTATTAGGGGCTGCGCCGGTCGTCGGTGACCAGGTGGAGTTTGCCGGGATGATCTGGACGGTAGCGGAGAAAGAAGATAACGCGGTGCGCAAAGTCGGCGTAAGGCCGATGGAGGAGGAGGCGGAGTAGCTGCTTTTTTGCCGGGTGGCGCTAACGCTTACCCGGCCTACAAAACCCCGAACGTAGGCCGGGTAAGCGTTAGCGCCACCCGGCACACACAAGTTACACCGTCACAACAGGCACTCTTGACGCCAGCGCGCACATCAGCTCATACCCGACGGTGCCCGCCGCAGCGGCCACATCATCAATTTTAACCTCGTTGCCCCACAGCTCAACCGGTGAGCCGATCCCCGCCTGGGGACACGGCGTCAAATCGATGGCCAGCATGTCCATGGAGACGGTACCTACCGTGCCGGTGCGCACGCCATCGACCCACACCGGCGTGCCGCTCGGGGCGATGCGCGGATAACCATCTGCATAGCCCCCCCGCCACGATACCGATGCGCTGTTCACCTGCTGCCCGATAGCGGCTCCCATAGCCCACCGTATCGCCCGCTTTCAGGGTTTGCACGCCGATAATCTCGCTTCGTAACGTCATCACCGGCTTCAGGCCGCTGTTGGCAATATCCTGCCACTGACCTGAGGGTGACGCGCCGTACAGTACGATCCCCGGACGTACCCAGTTGTAGTGCGCCTCGGGATGCCAGAGCGTTGCCGCTGAGTTCGACAGCGAGCGCGGACAGTCCAGACCTTCTGCCGCCTGCTCAATGCGGACCATGGCATCGGCAATGCCGTCCGGCTTTTCCGCATCGGCGAAGTGCGCCATCAGCGTCATCTCACCGACGTTTTTCAGAGCACGAAGCTGCTGCCAGACCGTATGCACCCGTTCAGGCTGGAAGCCCAGACGGTTCATCCCGCTGTTCACTTTGAGATAGATATCCAGCGGGGCATGCAGCTTCGCGTCCTGGATGGCCTTGATCTGCCAGTTACTGTGAACGCTGGTCGTCAGGCGGTACTTATCCAGCAGAGGCAGATCCTGCGCATGAAAGAATCCTTCCAGCAGCAGGATCGGTCCTTTCCAGCCGCGCTCGCGCAGCAGGATGGCCTCTTCCAGATTCAGCAAGGCAAAACCATCGGTGCCGCCGAGCGCACTCCAGATACGGTCGATACCATGACCGTAGGCGTTGGCTTTCACCACCGACCAGACACGAGAACCCGGCGCAGCACGGCGAACAATTTGCAGGTTATCCTTCAGCGCCTGCAAATCCAGCTGGGCCAGAATGGGACGGGACATGACGACTCCTTAATTATGCGCGCCGTGCAGGTGTTGTGGACGCGATGGGGTAAACCCTGATTGATAGCGTGCGGCGCTCAAATCGTCAAACGGAATTGCCGGCGTCCGTCCGGAGATCAGGTCGCTCAGCAGCTGGCCCGAACCGCAGGCCATGGTCCAGCCAAGCGTGCCGTGGCCGGTGTTAGTCCACAGATTTTTGTATGGTGTACGGCCCACAATCGGCGTGCCGTCCGGGGTCATTGGGCGCAGGCCGGTCCAGAACGTCGCCTGCTCAATGAAGCCGCCGCGCGGGAAGAGATCGCCCACGACCATCTCCAGCGTTTCACGACGCGGTTTGAGCAGCTCGGTATTGAAGCCCACGATTTCCGCCATGCCGCCGACGCGGATCCGGTTATCGAAGCGGGTGATGGCGATTTTGTAGGTTTCATCAAGAATGGTCGAGACCGGCGCGCCGCTGTCCTCTTTCACAGGAATGGTCAGGGAGTAGCCTTTCAGCGGATAGACCGGGATATCCAGGATCCCTTTCAGCATCGCGGTTGAGTAGGAGCCAAACGCCATCACGTAGGCATCGGCTTTAATTACCTCTTCCCCACACTTCACGCCGTAAATCTTCTCACCTTCCGACAGCAGTTTGTCGACAGAAGTATTGAAGCGGAATTTCACCCCGGCCTGCTCACACATGCGCGCCAGACGCTGGGTGAATAGCTGGCAGTCGCCGGTTTCATCGTTCGGTAAACGCAGACCGCCCGTCAGCTTGTGCGCGACCTCGGCAAGCGCTGGCTCCACCTGCGCCAGCTGGCTGGCTTCCAGCAGCTGATACGGTACGCCCGCATCTTCAAGCACGGCGATATCGCGGGTCGCGTTTTCGTACTGTTGCGGGGTACGGAACAGCTGAAGCGTGCCGCCCTGACGCCCTTCATATTCAATGCCCGTTGAGGCACGCAGCGCCTTCAGGCAGTCGCGGCTGTATTCCGCCAGCCGCACCATACGCCCCTTGTTTTCCATATAGTGGCGGGTGTCGCAGTTGCGCAGCATCTGCCACATCCACTTAAGCTGGAACTGCGTGCCGTCAAGGCTGATCGCCAGGGGCGCATGTCGCTGAAACATCCATTTGATCGCCTTCAGCGGAACGCCCGGGGCCGCCCACGGCGCAGCGTAGCCCGGAGAGATTTGCCCCGCATTCGCCGCACTGGTTTCCAGCGCCGGACCGGATTCGCGATCGATAACGGTAACCTCATGTCCCGCCTGACTTAAATACCAGGCGCTGGTTACGCCAACGACACCACTTCCCAGTATGACAACACGCATAGCCACTCCATTATGAGCAAAAGAACAATCATCTAATTACAGATTGATAACCTAGTTGAAAATATTATTCAACATATGACTTTTTTATGGTGACTCAACTCACATATCCCGCTGTATCAGGGGATGGCGCTTATTTGGGATCTCCTGCTGCGCGTTATTTTTAACCAGTAGAAAATTCTGTGAGCACCGCTTTATTTGCCGTATCGAAAACGCGAAATCGCAAAGAAAAAATTTCTGCGCCCCGCGTATTTGAATGGGGTGATCTATGCTTGAAAGGAGGCTCTCCAGTCAGAGAGAGCGACCAACAACGAGGGCGCGCTAATGGCTACACTAGATTCCATGTCCAGGGACAGCACCCGTCTGAGCGATGGACCCGACTGGACCTTCGAGTTGCTGGATGTCTACCTGGCGGAGATCGACCGGGTGGCCAAACTCTATCGTCTGGATACCTATCCCCATCAGATTGAAGTCATCACCTCGGAACAGATGATGGACGCTTACTCCAGCGTCGGGATGCCAATTAACTATCCGCACTGGTCGTTTGGCAAAAAATTCATTGAAACAGAGCGGCTGTATAAGCACGGGCAGCAGGGACTGGCGTATGAAATCGTCATTAACTCTAACCCGTGTATTGCCTATCTGATGGAGGAGAACACCATTACCATGCAGGCGCTGGTGATGGCGCACGCCTGCTATGGACATAACTCGTTCTTCAAAAATAACTATCTGTTCCGCAGCTGGACGGACGCCAGCTCCATCGTCGATTACCTGATCTTCGCCCGCAAATACATTACCGACTGCGAAGAGCGCTACGGCGTGGACGAGGTGGAGAAGCTGCTGGACTCCTGCCACGCGCTGATGAACTACGGCGTTGACCGCTATAAGCGCCCGCAGAAGATCTCATTGCAGGAAGAGAAAGCCCGGCAGAAGAGCCGCGAGGAGTATCTGCAAAGCCAGGTGAATATGCTGTGGCGCACCCTGCCGAAACGTGAAGAGGAGAAAACCGTCGCCGAGGCGCGTCGCTACCCTTCCGAGCCGCAGGAAAACCTGCTCTACTTTATGGAGAAAAACGCCCCACTGCTGGAGCCGTGGCAGCGTGAGATCCTGCGCATCGTGCGCAAGGTGAGCCAGTATTTCTATCCGCAGAAGCAGACCCAGGTGATGAACGAAGGCTGGGCGACCTTCTGGCACTACACCATTCTTAACCACCTGTACGACGAAGGAAAAGTCACCGAGCGGTTTATGATGGAGTTTCTGCACAGCCACACCAACGTGGTATTCCAGCCGGCATATAACAGCCCGTGGTACAGCGGCATTAACCCGTACGCGCTCGGCTTTGCCATGTTCCAGGATATCAAGCGTATTTGTCAGTCGCCCACCGAAGAGGACAAATACTGGTTCCCGGATATTGCCGGTTCCGACTGGCTGGAAACGCTGCACTTCGCGATGCGTGATTTTAAGGATGAGAGCTTTATCAGCCAGTTCATGTCGCCGAAGATCATGCGTGATTTCCGCTTCTTCACCGTACTGGATGATGACCGCAACAACTACCTGGAGATCTCCGCGATCCACAACGAAGAGGGTTATCGCGAGATCCGCTCGCGCCTGTCATCCCAGTACAACCTGAGTAATCTTGAACCGAACATTCAGGTCTGGAACGTGGATCTGCGCGGCGACCGCTCCCTGACGTTGCGCTATATTCCGCACAACCGCGCGCCGCTGGATAAGGGGCGTAAGGAAGTGCTGAAGCATGTGCATCGCCTGTGGGGATTTGACGTGTTGCTGGAGCAGCAGAACGAAGATGGCAGCGTGGAGCTGCTGGAGCGGTGTCCGGCGCGGTTGAATACGCTGTAGTGGGATTTTTTGCCCGGTGGCGCTACGCTTACCGGGCCTACGGGACCTGTAGGCCGGGTCAGGCGAAGCCGCCACCCGGCGAAAAAAAACCTCCCAATCGAGAGGTTTTTTCTTTCAGCGACTCTGAATCGCTAAATCGCCCGGCAGCGTTTTCTGCATCCGATGCCAGATTTCACCGGAGTCGTGGCCGTAACGACGCACCGTTTCATAGACCTGATCGTGCAGCCCTTCGGTGCAGAGTTTGCTCAGTTTATGGTAGAAGCCGAGCGCCAGGCTGCGGGCTTCAGGGTTAGCAAAGTAGTGACGACCAATGCGCGTATATAACCCTTTCATTCCATTCAGGATCAGACCGTAAACCGGATTGCCGGAAGCAAACGCCAGACCGCGGAACACGTTGTAATCCAGGGTCGCAAAGGCATCCGCGTGGTCTTCCACCTCATTAGCGGTGGCAAGCACTTTCAGCGCATCTTCAGGATGCTGACGAAACGCGGTGCGGATGAAAATGGTGGCGATGTTGGTGCGCACGGAAAGCAGATTATCAATCAGCTGCGGTACGCTTTCGTGGTCGAGACGCGCCAGCGTTTCCAGAATGTTCAGCCCGGACGTTTCCCAGAAGTTGTTCACCTTAGTGGGTTTGCCATGCTGTATCGTCAACCAGCCATCGCGCGCCAGACGCTGGAGCACTTCTCGCAGCGTGGTACGGGTGACGCCAATCAGTTCAGAGAGTTCGCGTTCAGCAGGTAGAATTGATCCCGCAGGGAAACGATTATTCCAGATGCTTTCAATGATGTACTCTTCCGCGAAACCCGCCGGGCTCTGCGCCTTAATGACCATAGTGAGATTTCCATTACACAGCTTTAGCAAATTGCACTCATCATACCAGAGGCGCGCAGAGGCAGATAGCGCAGCAGAGACAGAAAAGAGGGATCGCCGTTTCATTTTTATGAAATTTACAAATGGCTTAATCCCCCGCTCTGCCGCCATTTTTGCGTATACTGATGTCTTGTCTTATTTGACGGGTAAAGGACGTCTGTCGTGGAAATTTCATTTGGGCGCGCGCTGTGGCGCAACTTTTTAGGTCAGTCACCTGACTGGTACAAACTTACTTTACTGGTATTCCTGGTCGTTAATCCCGTTATCTTTTTGCTGGATCCCTTCGTTGCCGGGTGGATGTTGGTCGCCGAGTTTATCTTTACCCTGGCGATGGCGCTGAAGTGCTATCCGCTGTTGCCCGGCGGGCTGCTGGCGCTGGAAGCCGTGGTCATTGGAATGACCAGCGCGGAGCATGTTAAAAACGAGATAGCGTCGAATCTTGAAGTCTTGCTGCTGCTGATCTTCATGGTGGCGGGGATCTACTTTATGAAGCAGCTTCTGCTGTTTATCTTCACCCGTTTGCTGCTGAGCATTCCATCGAAAACGCTGCTCTCGCTGGCGTTTTGCCTCGCCGCGGCCTTCCTCTCTGCCTTCCTGGATGCGCTGACGGTCGTTGCGGTGGTGATCAGCGTCGCCGTCGGCTTTTACGGGATTTACCACCGGGTGGCCTCGTCTCGTCCTGGCGATAACTTGCAGGACGACAGTCACGTTGAGGCGCACAACCGCGATGTGCTGGAACAGTTCCGCGCGTTTCTGCGCAGCCTGATGATGCATGCGGGCGTGGGGACGGCGCTGGGCGGCGTGATGACCATGGTCGGGGAGCCGCAAAACCTGATTATCGCCAAAGCGGCTGAGTGGCATTTTGGCGAATTTTTCCTGCGCATGGCGCCCGTCAGCGTGCCCGTGCTGGTCTGCGGGTTAGCAACCTGTGTGCTGGTCGAAAAATTCAACCTCTTTGGGTATGGCGCTAAGTTGCCCGATCAGGTCCGCCAGGAGCTGCATAAGTTTGACGAGCAGAGCCGCAAACAACGCACGCGCCAGGAGACGCTGCGTCTGATTGCACAGGGTTTCATCGGCGTGTGGCTTATCGCTGCGCTGGCCTTCCACCTTGCCGAGGTGGGGCTGATTGGCCTGTCGGTAATTATCCTTGCAACCAGCCTGGGCGGCGTTACGGACGAACATGCTATCGGAAAAGCCTTTACCGAAGCGCTGCCGTTTACCGCCCTGCTGGCGGTGTTTTTCGCGGTCGTGGCGGTGATTATTGACCAACATCTGTTCGCGCCGATCATCGCGTTTGTGCTTCAGGCTACGCCAGATTCGCAGCTAACGCTGTTCTATTTGTTTAACGGTCTGTTGTCCTCTATATCCGATAACGTCTTTGTCGGGACGGTATACATCAATGAGGCCAAAGCCGCGATGGAGCAAGGGATTGTCAGCAGTGAACAGTTCGAGCTGCTGGCGGTGGCGATCAACACCGGAACCAACCTCCCCTCCGTGGCAACCCCGAACGGTCAGGCGGCATTCCTCTTCCTGCTGACCTCGGCGCTGGCACCACTCATACGACTTTCTTATGGAAGAATGGTCTGGATGGCGCTGCCGTATACGCTGGTGCTTACCCTGGTTGGTTTGCTGTGCATCAAAATTACTCTCGTTCCCTGTACGCAATGGTTATTGCAAGCAGGTATACTTGCGGCGCATTAAAATTCGTTTACACTGCGCTGTCTAAGCATGTTCCAGGGAAATGATTATGTTGCGATTTTTGAACCAGTGCTCACGCGGTCGCGGAGCGTGGTTGTTGATGGCCCTGACCGCCTTTGCGCTGGAAATGGTCGCGCTGTGGTTTCAGCATGTGATGGGGCTGAAACCTTGCGTACTGTGTATTTATGAGCGTTGTGCGCTGTTCGGCATTATGGGCGCGGGTCTGGTAGGTGCGATTGCACCCAAATCACCGTTACGCTATGCGGCAATTGCCATCTGGCTGTACAGCGCCGGGAAAGGGATTGCGCTTGCCTGGGAGCACACCCAGATGCAGCTTCACCCGTCGCCGTTTATGACCTGCGATTTTGCCGCCCGCTTCCCGAGCTGGCTGCCGCTGGATAAATGGCTGCCGCAGGTGTTTGTGGCCTCCGGTGACTGCTCTGTACGCCAGTGGGAGTTCCTGACGCTGGAGATGCCGCAGTGGCTGGTGGGCATTTTTGTCGCCTACTTTGTGGTGGCGCTGCTGGTGCTGATTGCCCAGCCGTTCAAACCAAAGAAACGCGATCTTTTTGGAAGGTAAAAGCAAAACGGCAACGTCAGTTTTGTAGATCGGGTAAGCGCAGCGCCACCCGACAAAATTGCGCACAATAAAAAACCCGCCTCGGCGGGTTTTTTATTGTCACCTATTAGGGTGATTCATAATGTGGTCTTCCCAGTCGCGCACCTCGGACTCTTTCACCGCAATGTGGCGCACGGAAATACGTTCACCGTGCATCGCCGCTTTCGACCCCGTCAACAGCGGATGCCATGTGGGCAGATCTTTTCCTTCCGCCAGCAGGCGATACGCGCAGGTATGCGGCAGCCACTCAAAGGTCGGCAGATTTTCACGGGTTAACTTGATGCAGTCCGGCTCATATTCGAAACGGCGCTCATAGTTGCGGCACTGGCAGGTTTTGATGTTTAACTGCTTGCAGGCTACGTTGGTGAAATAGATCTCGTCCGAATCTTCATCCATCAGCTTATGCAGGCAGCACTGCCCACAGCCGTCACACAACGATTCCCACTCCGCGTCGGTCATGTCGTCGAGAGTTTTGCTTTGCCAGAAAGGAATGTCGTTCATCGGGATGTCCACACGTCAAAATAGAGCGCACCTTATAACGAGTCTGGCACGTTGATGCAAGTTTTGCCGCCCTTTTCAGGCGGCAAGGTGCTTTTACAGCACGCGGGTTTTCAGCGACAGGCCGTTAAAACTGACGTCCAGTTCGTCGCCGCTAAGCAGCGGCCCCACACCTTCCGGAGTGCCGGTGAGGATCACGTCGCCAGGTTTCAGGGTGAAGAAGCGGCTCATGTAGGCAATCAGCGGAACGATCTTATGGATCATGTCAGCGGTTGTTCCCTGCTGGCGGATCTCGCCGTTGACCTTCAGGCTGAGCGGCGTGTTCTGCGGATCGTCGGTAAATTCACTCACCGGAACGAAACCAGAAATCGGGCATGAATTATCAAAACCCTTGGCTTTTTCCCACGGCTGCCCCGCTTTCTTCATTTTGCCCTGGACGTCACGCAGCGTCAGGTCGAGCGCGACACCGTAACCCGCAATCGCCTTCTCTACATGCTCTTCAGTTGCCTGGCGCAGCGTCGCGCCGATCAGCACCGCCAGCTCCACTTCATGATGCACCGAGCCCAGTCCCTGCGGCAGAACCAGCGGCTGGCGAATATCGCACAGTGCGGTTTCTGGCTTAATAAACAGAACTGGCTCTTCCGGCACGGCGCTGCCCATCTCCTGAATATGTTTTGCATAGTTGCTGCCCACGCAGACCACTTTGCTGACGGGATAATCCAGTAATGCACCTTGCCAGTTATGATGTTGATACATGGTCGCCCCCTAATCGGTTGATGAGTTGTTCCCGGAAGGTCCCGGGCTTATTTCTTTCCGCTCAGCTCAAGGTGCTGTTTTAATAAATTCTCCGGTGGCGGCGGAAGCTGTAAATAATAGCCCTGCTCGATTAACGCCTTTTTGACTTTCTCAAGATCGGCGTTCACCAGCTTCTTACGGCCGTCCAGCGGCAGCAGCATCGCCAGCTGCGGTCGGCCAAAGCTTTTCATTAATTCTTCAGGCACGCGGGAAAAATCGTCTTTCTTTTCGACATAAAGGTAGGTCTGGTCGCGGCTGGTACTTCTGTAGATCACACAAAACATGTTTTTACTCTGAATTAACGGGTGGTTGCTTGCCTCAATATACTCCTGACTATAACATGCCTGATACTCTTCGGAATATCGCGGCGATGTGTTGCGGTTAATAGCAAATTGAGTAAGGCCAGGATGTCAAATACGCCCATCGAGCTTAAAGGCAGTAGCTTCACCTTATCAGTGGTTCATTTGCATGATGCAAAACCCGAGGTTATTCGTCAGGCGTTAGAAGACAAAATCGCGCAGGCTCCCGCTTTTCTTAAGCATGCTCCTGTCGTCGTCAATGTAAGCGACCTTGAGGGGCCGGTTAACTGGAAGCGACTCCAGCAGGCCGTCGTCTCCACGGGGTTGCGCATCGTGGGTATTAGCGGCTGCAAAGACGCAGAGTTAAAAGCCGAAATTGAACGCGCGGGTTTGCCCTTGTTAAACGAGGGCAAAGAAAAAGCCCCGCGTGCAACGCCTGCAACCGTTCCCGCTCCCCCGCCTCCGGCGCAAAATGTAGCCCCAGTCACAAAAACGCGATTGATTGATCTGCCGGTTCGTTCCGGTCAGCGCATTTATGCGCCAAACTGTGATCTGATTGTTACAAGCCACGTCAGTGCGGGCGCAGAACTGATTGCAGATGGCAATATTCACGTTTACGGTATGATGCGTGGGCGTGCGCTTGCGGGCGCCAGCGGCGATCGAGAAGCACAAATTTTTTGTACTCACCTGACGGCAGAACTGGTGTCTATCGCAGGTGAATATTGGCTGAGCGATAAAATCCCAGCCGAATTTTATGGCAAAGCGGCCCGTCTGCAACTGGCAGATAACGCTTTGACCGTTCAACCGTTAAATTGATCCCTTTTAACAAGGAATTTCTATGGCACGCATTATTGTTGTGACTTCGGGTAAAGGAGGCGTTGGCAAGACCACCTCCAGCGCGGCCATCGCTACTGGTTTGGCCCAGAAGGGAAAGAAAACCGTCGTAATCGACTTCGATATCGGTCTGCGTAACCTGGACCTGATCATGGGTTGCGAGCGTCGCGTGGTGTATGACTTCGTGAACGTCATTCAGGGCGATGCCACCCTTAACCAGGCGCTGATTAAAGATAAGCGTACCGAGAACCTCTACATTCTTCCGGCGTCCCAGACCCGTGATAAAGACGCCCTGACCCGCGAAGGCGTGGAAAAGGTGCTCGACGATCTGAAAAAGATGGAGTTCGACTTCGTGGTCTGCGACTCCCCGGCCGGTATCGAAACCGGGGCTTTGATGGCGCTCTACTTCGCGGATGAAGCCATCATCACCACCAACCCGGAAGTCTCGTCAGTACGTGACTCCGACCGTATTCTCGGCATTCTGGCCTCGAAATCCCGTCGCGCGGAAAATGGCCAGGAGCCAATCAAAGAGCACCTGCTGCTGACCCGCTACAACCCGGGCCGGGTGAACAAAGGTGACATGCTGAGCATGGAAGACGTGCTGGAGATCCTGCGCATCAAACTGGTTGGCGTGATCCCGGAAGATCAGTCCGTGTTGCGCGCCTCTAACCAGGGCGAGCCCGTGATCCTGGATACACAGGCAGACGCAGGTAAAGCGTATGCGGATACCGTTGACCGTCTGCTGGGAGAAGAACGTCCTTTCCGCTTCATTGAAGAAGAGAAGAAAGGTTTCCTCAAACGCCTGTTCGGAGGATAAGTTATGGCATTACTGGACTTTTTTCTCTCGCGGAAAAAAAGCACCGCCAACATCGCAAAAGAACGTCTGCAAATCATTGTGGCGGAACGTCGTCGTAGCGACGCCGAACCGCACTACCTGCCGCAGCTGCGCAAAGACATTCTGGAAGTGATCTGCAAATACGTGCAGATTGACCCGGAAATGGTCACCGTTCAGCTGGAGCAAAAAGACGGGGATATTTCGATTCTGGAGCTGAACGTGACGCTTCCGGAAGCGGAAGAGTCGCGTTAATCCGTTTGTGGTTTTGTAGGCCGGGTAAGCATCGCGCCGCCCGGCAATTTCCCCGGTGGCGCTGCGCTTACCGGGGCTACAATTCTTTAGCGCGGATACCCTTCCAGCAGGGTATTCAGGCGTTCGGCCATCAGTTCCCCCCGCCATCCGGCGACCAGTTCCGGTAAACCATTTTGCGGTTTCAACTTCCAGTGCCAGTTCAGCAGCTGGTTAATCTGACGACGTGAAGCCAGCAGTTCGGCACTCAGTTTGCTTTCCCCCGCCACCGTCTGCACCAGCGCTTTGATATCTTTGAACGCCTTGCGGTAGCCCGGCATATCCATCAGGTTAAGCAGCGGTTCTGGCAGTGCGTCCTCCGGCAGCTGCTGAGCTTTCTCTACCAGCGCGAGCAGCGTTTTACCGTGGAAACGGATCTCACTTCCGGAAAGGCCAATGCTGTTCAGTTCACCAAGGCTACCCGGCATATAGCGCGCCACCGCCCACAGGTGTTCTTCACGCACCACGAAGTTAACCGCCAGATCGCGCTCACGCGCTTTACGCAGACGCCAGTCAGCCAGCAATTGCAGACAGGCCAGTTGACGGGTGCGCAGCTGCCAGGCGTTGGTGATGTCACGCCAGGCTTCTTTCGGATCAACCACTTCCTGACGACGCTGCTGCGTCATGCGGCACTCGTCCAGTGCGGCAGACAGCCAACCGGACGCCTCAGCCTCTTTCATGAGCTGGCCGGCAATCGGTAGCAGGTAAAAGACGTCTGCCGCGGCGTATTCAAGCTGACGCGCCGTCAGCGGACGCGCGAGCCAGTCGGTACGCGATTCGCTCTTATCCAGCGTCAGACCGGTGTACTCTTCCACCATCGCGGCGAAGCCCCAGGAGAGCGGACGACCGCTGAACGCCGCGAGGATCTGGGTATCAATCAGCGGCTGCGGCATGATGCCAAAGGTGTTGAGAAAGACTTCCAGATCTTCACTGCCCGCGTGCAGATATTTGGTCACGGCGGTATCCAGCAACAGCTCGCGCATTGGCGCCCAGTCGGTAATGCCGAGGGGGTCAATCAACGACACGTGTTTGCCGTCATACATCTGAATCAGACCCAGCTGCGGATAGTACGTTCGGGTGCGGACAAATTCCGTATCCAGGGCGATAGCGGGAAATTCACGCGTCACCTCGCACAGCGAAGCCAGCTCGTCGTTGGTAGTGATCATCTGGTAATTCAAATCGGACTCTCTTTTGTTTGCGCCCATAAAAAACGCCGGCTTAACCGGCGTCTGGGCGATTAACGTGAAGCTCAGGCCTTATTGTCCACTTTGGCACGGGCTTCGTCACGTAATTCTCGTCGTAATATCTTCCCGACGTTGGATTTCGGCAGCTCATCCCGAAATTCCACCAGCTTCGGCACTTTATAGCCCGTCAGCTGACGGCGACAAAACGTTATCAGCGCATCCTCGGTCAGAGAAGGATCTTTCTTGACCACAAATATCTTCACCGCTTCACCGCTGCTGCCGGAGGGAACGCCCACCGCCGCCACTTCCAGCACGCCGCTGTGCTGCATCACCACGTCTTCGATTTCGTTCGGATAGACGTTGAACCCTGACACCAGGATCATGTCTTTCTTGCGATCGACGATGCGCAGGAAGCCTTCGTCATCCATCACCGCGATGTCGCCCGTGTGCAGCCAGCCGTCTTTGATGATCTCATCCGTGGCATCCGGACGTTGCCAGTAGCCCAGCATCACCTGCGGCCCTCTGACGCACAGCTCCCCTGGCTCACCGTGAGGCACTTCGTTATCCTCATCATCCACCAGTTTTGCTTCCGTCGACGGGACCGGCAGACCGATACTGCCGCTGTGATAGTCGATATCATGCGGGTTAACGCTGACCAGCGGGGCGCACTCCGTCAGGCCATAGCCTTCCAGTAGATACTGCCCGGTGAGTTTCACCCAGCGCTCGGCAACCGCCTGCTGAACCGGCATCCCGCCACCCGCAGAGAGGTGCAGCGTGGAGAAATCGAGCTGCTGGAACTCTTTATTGTTAAGCAGCGCGTTAAACAGGGTGTTCACGCCGGTCATGGCGGTGAACGGGTATTTCGCCAGCTCTTTGACCAGCCCCGGAATGTCGCGCGGGTTGGTGATCAATACGTTTTGACCGCCAAGCTCAATAAACAGCAGGCAGTTCATGGTCAGCGCAAAAATGTGATACAGCGGAAGCGCGGTGATCACCAGCTCCTTGCCCGGGTGCAGCAGCGGCCCGTAGGTGGCATTAACCTGCTCAAGGTTCGCCAGCATATTTCGATGGGTCAGCATCGCCCCTTTCGCCACGCCGGTGGTACCGCCCGTGTATTGCAGAAATGCCAGATCCTCGGACACGATCTCCGGCTTCACGTACTGCATCCGGTAGCCCGCATGCAGGGCGCGGCGGAAAGAGATGGCATCCGGCAGGTGGTATTTCGGCACCAGCCGCTTAACGTATTTAACGACAAAGTTGACCAGCGTACCTTTCGCGGTAGAGAGCTGGTCGCCCATGCGCGTCAGGATGACGTGTTTAACCTGGGTTCTTTCAACGACTTTTTCCAGCGTGTGGGCAAAGTTGGAGACAATCACAATCGCCGCCGCGCCGCTGTCATTCAACTGATGTTCCAGCTCGCGCGGGGTATAGAGCGGGTTAACGTTAACCACGATCATCCCTGCCCTGAGGATCCCGAACAGCGCCACCGGGTATTGCAGCAGGTTTGGCATCATCAGCGCGACGCGATCCCCTTTCTGCAAGCCCAACCCTTCCTGTAAATAGGCTGCAAACGCCCGGCTGCGCTCTTCCAGCTTACGGAAGGTCATCACTTCACCCATATTCACAAATGCAGGCTGGTCAGCGTAACGCCGTACCGAGTGTTCAAATAATTCAATCAGGGATTGATAACGGTCAGGATTGATCTCCGCAGGAACATCCGCGGGATAACGGTTAAGCCAAACCTTTTTCAATGCATCACCTCTGAAATGAGTGTTCGTCGTCATCACAGCCCCGATAATAAACAGTTTGTTAACATTATATTAACTCAGCGTACCAGTTTATTAATTGTTCAGATTGCAGGTTGCGAAGCGCGTCACTCTTTTTTTTCGTTTTATCCGTAAAAAAACAGAGACAGCGGCTGAGCCGCTGTCTCTTTCCTAACAATAACAGTAAGTTACTCAGTTACGATTGTTTGAACCTGTGCAGGGCCTGGATTGTACCAACCCCAGCCACCGTAGCTGTATCGATACGGATGCGGTCCCCACATCCACGGATCGATTGGCTGTGGCGGCATCACCACCTGCTGGGCGATACGCCAGCGTTTGTAGCCGTTCACCTGCATGGTCATAAATTTGTATGGCGTATTGCCGATTTTCCCCGCCACCGAACCGGTAATCGGCCCGACGACGGTTACCAGCTGCCCGCGGAAATCTACCGGATCGAGGAAGCCGCTGACGTCAGCGTAGATCCGCCCGCGCGAGGCTTCACCCAGAACAGGCCGCGCGCCGTCGTCCAGCGGGACAGTGGCAATCTCCAGTCGGGTTTTACCCTGCTGGTTTATCACTTCAACCACCTTGCCGCCAAACCGCGCTTCCTGCCCGACATACAGCTCCGGGGCATTCATCACGCGTACCAGATCCTGCTGTGGCGTCGGGCTGGTGCCCTTGATCGCATCAGGAACGGTGACGCACCCGCTCAGTGCTATGGCAACCGCGCCTGCCATAAGAAAGCGTACAACTTTAGTCTGAACCGCCATGATGCGACTCCTTTTTCTCAGTTCCTGTTACTGAGATTCACTCGCGGCCAGGAAGTTTCTTCCACGCGACGGTGTTTCGTAAATAAACCGGTTCAGCATGTTCAACCGCCACGGTTTTTCCTGCGGCAAGCAGCTGACAGGCAATCGGCAGCATATCTTCGGCGGCAGGCAGGAGCATGTTACCGTCCACCAGCGTAAGGCCGGTGTCCTTCGCCATCTCAGGCCATGCCGGCCAGCCGGTTCCGACCGTCGCCCACTCACCGGAGAGCTGCTTCAGGCGCCCGGTGACGGCTTCAGGTTTAAGCACCGCTTCCGTCTCTTCGCCGTGCCAGACGCCGTTTTCGTCACGGGTGTACTCCGCCCAGTAGACTTCCCCCATGCGGGCATCAATCGCAGCCAGCACGCGGGTGGCGCCGGTCATGCGCCAGGCGCCCTGAGCCATGGTCGCAAGCGTTGAGACGCCGATCATCGGCAGGTCAGCGCCCAGCGCCAGCCCCTGCGCAATGCCAATCCCGATACGTACGCCCGTAAAGCTGCCCGGACCACGGCCGTAGGCCAGCGCGTCGAGGTCAGTCAGGGCGGTGTTGCCCTCGGTTAAAATGGTTTTTACCAGGGGCAGAATACGTTGGGTGTGTTCCCGTGGGCACTCTTCGAAATGAGCAAAAGTCGTACCGTCGTTCCACAGGGCAACGGAACAGGCCTCTGTCGCGGTATCAATAGCCAGAATTCGCATCAGTCGTCGCGCTCTCGCAATGGTCAGTCACAAAATGGCGCGCATCTTAACACACTCCGGGAAGAATTACTCCGCCGTCGGGTTCGCCAGGAAGCGGACCGCGCGTTTAATATCCCGCGTGCGCGGCGCGGGCGGCAGGCTGGCGAGGAAGGTGGCGCCGTAGGGACGCATCACCAGGCGGTTGTCGCAGATCACCAGCACCCCGCGGTCGGTGACGTCGCGGATCAGTCGCCCTACCCCCTGTTTAAGCGTGATGACCGCGTCCGGCAGCTGGACGTCGTCGAACGGATCGCCCCCGCGCAGACGGCAATCCTCCATGCGCGCTTTCAGGAGCGGATCGTCCGGCGATGTGAACGGCAGCTTATCGATAATCACCAGCGAGAGCGTATCGCCGCGCACGTCCACCCCTTCCCAGAAGCTGCTGGTCGCCACCAGCAGGGCATTACCGGCGCTGACAAACTGCTGGAGCAGCTGGCCTTTGCTGGTTTCCCCCTGCAACAGCACCGGTAGCGTCATGGTGGCGCGGAACTGCTCGGCCAGATCGCGCATCATGGCGTGTGAGGTGCAGAGCATAAAGCAGCGCCCGTTGTTGGCCTCAATCATCGGCTTCAGCATGGCCGCCAGATGGCGCGCCGCGCCCGGCTGGTTAGGCAGCGGCAGATTGCGCGGCACGCACAGCAGCGCCTGTTTCTCATAGTCGAACGGGCTCGGCAGAAGCAGGGATTCCGCCTGCTCAATGCCGAGGCGCTCGGTAAAGTGGTGCAGATCGTCATTGACCGACAGCGTGGCCGAGGTAAAGACCCAGGTGCCGGGCTTTTGCGCCATCACCTCTTTGAATTTATCAGCAACGGTCAGCGGCGTGAGCGCCAGGGTGAAGTGGCGCGAGGTACATTCGTACCAGTAGCTATAGCCCGGCTGGTTGATCTCTTTCAGCCGCTTCAGCCGCCCACGGTAGAGCGTGGCGCGCTCGAAAGCGGCGTCCAGCAGCGCTGAACGTCCGAGGGACAGCTTCGCCACGTCGTAACAGAGTTCAAGGGCATCATCGAGCAGCAGCAGCGCGCGCTGGATATTTTTGTCTGCGAGCAGTTCGCGCAGGTTGCCGCGATAGCCCGGCTCGCCAAGCTGTAAGCGGAAATCCTGTGCGCATTGCGCCAGGCGGTCCGCGCACTTCTGCAACTGCTGGGTATCTTTGAGTTCGGTGCGATAGGCAATGGTAATATCTTTCGCCAGATCCTGAAGCTGACGGCTGGAGAGCGACTGACCAAAATACTGGCTGGCGATGTCCGGTAGCTGATGGGCTTCATCGAAGATCATCACCTCCGCCTCCGGGATCAGCTCGCCGAAACCACTGTCTTTGACCACCATATCCGCAAGAAACAGGTGATGGTTCACCACCACCACGTCGGCGTCCATCGCGGTTTTACGCGCTTTCACCACAAAACAGTCCTTATACAGCGGGCAGTCGCTGCCGAGGCAGTTGTCATTGGTGCTGGTCACCAGCGGCCAGGCCGGGGAGTCTTCCGGCACGCTCGCGCAGGTGCTGATGTCCCCCTCCTCCGTCTGGTTGGCCCAGGCGCGCAGGACGATCACATCGCTCAGGGTTTGTACCGGCAGGTCGCCGCCCGCCAGCGCCTGCTGTTCAAGACGCTCCAGACACAGGTAGTTAGAACGCCCTTTCAGCAAGGCCAGACGCCCTTTGTATTTCAGCGCTTTCGCCACCGTGGGTAAATCGCGGCTGTAGAGCTGATCCTGGAGCGCTTTTGATCCCGTAGAGATGATCACCTTTTTTTTCGCCCGCAGCGCAGGAGCGAGGTAAGCATACGTTTTCCCCGTACCGGTGCCGGCCTCCACGACCAGCGGCTGCGCCTTGTCGATGGCGTGCGCGACGGCATGCGCCATCTGACGTTGGGGTTCGCGCGGTTTAAAGCCGGGAATAGCCTGTGCTAACTGACCTTCTGGGGAAAAATCGTCTGCCACGGTGTTCTCTCACTGTATTTTTGCACAGGGATTATGTCAGCCCCTTCTCTCCGGTGCCACCCCAAATAGTGACGACGGCGGAACATTATGGCAGTCTTGCCGCCTGACGACGAAAGATAACGAGGATACGTTTATGACAATTACGCGCATTGATGCCGAAGCCCGCTGGTCTGACGTGGTGATCCACAACCAGACGCTGTACTACACCGGCGTCCCTGCCAATCTGGACGCTGACGCCTTCGAGCAGACCGCCAACACCCTGGCGCAGATCGACGCCGTACTGGAAAAACAGGGCAGCGATAAATCCCGCATTCTGGATGCGACGATTTTTCTGGCGAATAAAGACGATTTCGCGGCGATGAATAAAGCCTGGGATGCGTGGGTGGTGGCGGGTCACGCGCCTGTACGCTGCACCGTACAGGCCACGCTGATGAAACCGGAATATAAGGTTGAGATCAAGATTATCGCGGCAGTGTAAGCCGGTTATTCTTCATCTTCATCCTCAAAGCGCGCCACGATCCGCTCGCCGGTATGGGTGGCGCGAAGTTCTTCCGCGACCTGGGAAATTGCCTGTCCGCTGCTCATCCCCTGGGACATCAGCTCCTGAATACGTTCAACGGCTTTCTGCTGTTGGTCATGGCTGAGAGAAGGTAAACCTGCAAACATCGTTAACTCCTGCTAAATTATTCGCGCTAATTATTTCACGCTGCCCGGTAGTATGCCATACATGAACATGCGCTTCCCCACTGTTATGACCTTGCCCTGGCGTGCAGACGCCGCCGAGTTCTGGTTTGCCCGTCTGAGCCACCTTCCTTTTGCCATGCTGCTGCACTCAGGGCATGCGGATCACCCCTACAGCCGCTTTGATATTCTGGTGGCCGACCCGGTTAAAACGCTGACGACCGATGCGCTGTCGCCAACGGACGATCCGCTGATGCGGCTTCAGAACGAGATCCATGCTCTGGGCTTATCTGCCACACCGGATCCGGATCTGCCTTTCCAGGGGGGCGCGCTGGGCCTGTTTGGTTACGATCTGGGTCGCCGTTTCGAAAAGCTGCCCGAGCATGCGCAGGCGGATATTTCCCTGCCGGATATGGCGGTGGGGCTCTATGACTGGGCGCTGATCGTGGATCACCGTAAGCAGACGGTTTCTCTGCTAAGCCACCGGGACGTGCAGGCGCGTCTGGCCTGGCTTGAGGCGCAACGGCCCGCCGCCCCGGAACGCTTTATGCTAACCTCCGGCTGGCGCTCGAACATGAGCGCGGAGGAATACGCGGAAAAATTCTCCCGCGTGCAGGCGTATCTTCACAGCGGCGACTGTTATCAGGTCAACCTCGCCCAGCGTTTCCAGGCGGCATACGAGGGAGACGAATGGCAGGCGTTTACCCGCCTCAATGCCAGCAATAAGGCCCCGTTCAGTGCATTTTTACGCCTTGAACACGGCGCCATCCTCAGCCTTTCGCCTGAGCGTTTTATTCACCTGGCTGACGGTATGATTCAGACCCGCCCGATAAAGGGCACCCTGCCGCGCCTTGCCGATGCCGACGCCGACCGTCAGCAGGCGGAGACGCTGGCGGCCTCGCCGAAAGATCGCGCTGAAAACCTGATGATTGTCGATCTGATGCGCAATGATATTGGCCGCGTCGCCGAGCCGGGCAGCGTGCGCGTGCCGGAGCTGTTCGTCGTGGAGCCATTCCCGGCGG
This sequence comes from Enterobacter cloacae complex sp. ECL72, assembly GCF_019056635.1. Taxonomy (NCBI): domain Bacteria; kingdom Pseudomonadati; phylum Pseudomonadota; class Gammaproteobacteria; order Enterobacterales; family Enterobacteriaceae; genus Enterobacter; species Enterobacter cloacae complex sp. ECL72. Next base: position 2,248,714 of record NZ_CP077659.1, read on the forward strand.
TGCATCATCTGGTCAGCACCATCACCGCACGTCTGCCGGCCTCGCGAACCGCCTGCGATCTGCTCCGCGCCGCGTTTCCGGGCGGCTCCATTACCGGCGCGCCGAAGGTCCGGGCGATGGAGATCATCGACGAACTGGAACCGCATCGCCGCAACGCCTGGTGCGGCAGCATCGGCTATGTGAGTCTGTGCGGCACCATGGATACTAGCATCACTATTCGCACCCTGACGGCCTGCGACGGTAACCTGTACTGTTCCGCAGGCGGTGGCATTGTGGCCGACAGCCAGGCGGAGGCGGAATATCAGGAAACCTTTGATAAAGTGAATCGTATCCTGAAACAACTGGAGAACTCACGGTGAAGAAAGACAACCTGACGCTGGATGATTTTCTGTCGCGCTTTCAGCTTCTGCGGCCCCAGGTTAACCGCGCCACGCTGAATCAACGTCAGGCGGCGGTGCTGATCCCGGTCGTGCGTCGTGAGCAGCCGGGTCTGTTGCTTACCCAGCGCTCACCGCATATGCGAAAACACGCCGGTCAGGTTGCGTTCCCGGGCGGCGCGGTGGACAGCACCGATGCATCCCTGATTGCCGCCGCACTGCGCGAAGCGCATGAGGAAGTGGCGATCCCCCCGGAGGCGGTCGAGGTGATCGGCGTGCTGCCGCCAGTGGACAGCGTAACCGGTTTTCAGGTCACGCCGGTCGTTGGCATTATTCCGCCCGATCTTCAGTATCACGCCAGCGTCGATGAAGTTTCAGCGGTATTCGAAATGCCGCTGGAAGAGGCCCTTCGTCTGGGTCGCTATCACCCGCTGGATATTCACCGCCGCGGACACGATCATCGGGTCTGGCTGTCGTGGTATCAGCATTATTTTGTCTGGGGCATGACGGCAGGCATCATTCGTGAGCTGGCCCTGCAAATCGGCCTGAAGCCTTGACTATACTTTACATTCCACCCTTTTCTGGCAGGTTTGCGATCGGCGTCGCGCTATTAGCAAAACCATCGTTAACCATTAGTTTAATTCATGTGAATAGTTAAGCCGAGGTTGGTGTTCCCTCTTACACTATGCGCAGTTATAACATCGTTACTGGAACCCCAGTAACCCTGTCAGGAGTGTGAAAGTGATTAGTATATTCGACATGTTCAAAGTGGGGATTGGTCCATCTTCTTCCCACACTGTAGGGCCGATGAAGGCCGGTAAACAGTTCGTCGATGATCTGGTCGAAGAAGGATTACTGGAAAGCGTTACTCGTGTCGCCGTAGACGTTTACGGTTCACTGTCATTAACGGGTAAAGGCCACCACACCGATATCGCCATTATTATGGGTCTGGCGGGCAATATGCCGGACACAGTTGATATTGATGCCATTCCGGCATTTATCCGCGACGTGGAAACGCGCGGTCGTTTGCTGCTGGCTAACGGCCAGCACGAAGTGGACTTCCCGCAGGATGACGGGATGCGTTTTCGTAGCGACAACCTGCCGCTGCATGAAAACGGCATGACCATCCACGCCTGGAGTGGCGAAAAAGAGATCTACAGCAAAACTTACTACTCCATAGGCGGCGGCTTTATCGTTGACGAAGAACACTTTGGTAAAGAGAGCGCGGGCGACGTCAATGTGCCCTATCCGTTTAAATCGGCCACCGAGATGCTGGGCTACTGCAAAGAGACCGGTCTGTCCCTGTCAGGCATGGTGATGCAGAACGAACTGGCGCTGCACAGTAAGAAAGAGATCGAAGACTATTTTGCTAACGTGTGGCAAACCATGCGCGCCTGTATTGACCGCGGGATGAACACCGAAGGCGTTCTGCCTGGGCCACTGCGCGTACCGCGTCGTGCCTCTGCGCTGCGCCGCATGCTGGTCACTACCGACAAGTTCTCCAATGACCCAATGAACGTGGTCGACTGGGTGAACATGTTTGCTCTGGCGGTGAACGAAGAGAACGCCGCAGGGGGCCGCGTGGTGACCGCGCCAACCAACGGCGCGTGCGGTATCGTTCCGGCGGTGCTGGCCTATTACGATCACTTTATTGAGCCCGTGACGCCGGACATCTACATCCGTTATTTCCTCGCGGCAGGCGCTATCGGCGCGCTGTACAAGATGAATGCGTCCATCTCCGGCGCTGAAGTGGGCTGTCAGGGTGAAGTGGGCGTGGCCTGCTCCATGGCGGCAGCGGGTCTGGCGGAACTGCTGGGCGCAAGCCCTGAGCAGGTGTGCGTGGCGGCGGAAATCGGCATGGAGCACAACCTCGGCTTGACCTGTGACCCGGTTGCCGGTCAGGTGCAGGTGCCGTGCATTGAGCGTAACGCCATCGCCTCCGTCAAAGCGATCAACGCCTCGCGTATGGCGATGCGCCGTACCAGCGAGCCACGCGTGTCGCTGGATAAGGTTATTGAAACCATGTACGAAACCGGCAAGGACATGAACGCGAAGTACCGTGAGACCTCGCGCGGCGGTCTGGCCATTAAGGTGCAGTGCGACTAAGCCTTCCTTTCGCCCATCTGCAACGGATGGGCGAATTTTCCCCTCTCGTCTCGTCGCTTCACGTATTCCCCACTACACTGTCACTGTTGCGTCTGGCTTTTCCGGCCGGTGCTTAACAGGCGACCGTTCATGCAAACTGCACAAACGATCATTAAAGACTATCGCCGAAAACGCGTTATCGTCTGTGTCACGGTTGCGCTCGTTACGCTCGTCCTGACGCTGGGTATTCGCTTTATTTCACAGCGCAACATAAATCAGGATCGGATCCACGACTTTACCCACCACACCGTGCGTGCGCTTGATAAGGTGCTTCTTTCGTTAGAGGCCCAGCGGGAAACGCTACTTTCACTGGTTGGCATACCCTGTTCCGAAGCAAATCTGATCCTGCGAAAACAGGCGGCGATCCTCCAGACCGTACGCTCCATCGCCCTCATTCAAGACGGAATACTGTATTGCTCAAGCGTCTTTGGCAGCCGTAATGTGCCCGTCAGTGAGTTTGTGCCGGAGCTGCCGGTCAGTGAATCCAGGCTGTTGCTGCTGACCGATCGGTGGCTGGTAAAAGGCAGCCCGGTACTGATTCAGTGGTCTCCCCTCGCGAGCGACGGCAACGACGGGGTGATGGAGGTGGTGAATATCGATCTCATCACTAAAATGATTCTCGAGCCGCAGCGGCCGCAGATCACCGACGTTGTCCTGAGAGTAGGAGATAACTTCCTCCGCGACGGGCAACAGGTGACGACTACGCCGACCTTCGATGAAAACGCCTCCCTGCTGGAACAATCGTCACAGCATTACCCTTTCAGCGTCACGGTGAGTGGCCCCGGGCCTGGCGAAATGGCGTTAAAAAATCTGCCCACCCAGCTGCCGCTGGCGTTAATGCTCAGCTTACTGATGGGCTATATCGCCTGGCTCGCCACCGCGCGGCGCATCAGTTTCACCTGGGAAATCAATATGGGAATTGCGGCCAGGGAGTTTGAGCTCTTCTGCCAGCCGCTGGTGAATGCCCGCACCCGGGAATGCGTCGGCGTCGAGATCCTCCTGCGCTGGAACAACCCGCGTCAGGGATGGATTTCGCCCGATGTCTTTATCCCTCTGGCCGAAGAACATAACCTGATTGTTCCGCTTACCCGCTACGTCATCAGCGAAACGGTGCGGCAGATAGGCTATTTCCCGGCCTCGCGCGATTTCCATATCGGCATTAACGTGGCCGCCAGCCATTTTCGCCGCGCTGCGCTGATCCAGGATCTCAACCGCATCTGGTTTAACGCCAGCCCTGTTCAACAGTTGATCGTGGAGTTAACCGAACGCGATGCGTTGCTGGATGTGGATTACCGCATCGTGCGGGAGCTGCACCGCAAAGGGGTGAAACTTGCGATTGATGACTTTGGTACCGGCAACAGCTCACTTTCATGGCTAGAAAAACTGCATCCGGATGTGCTGAAAATTGATAAATCCTTCACCACCGCGATCGGCACCGACGCCGTGAACTCAACGGTAACGGATATTATTATTGCGCTGGGTCAGCGGCTGAATATTGAACTGGTTGCGGAAGGGGTGGAAACCGAGGAGCAGTCACGCTACCTGCGCCGTCACAGCGTACATATTTTGCAGGGGTACTTGTATGCGCGGCCAATGCCGCTGCGCGAGTTTCCGAAATGGCTGGCGGAAAGTCACTCTCCGCCAGCCCGCCACAACGGACACATCGTGCCCTTACTGCCGTTACGCTAGATAGCGTTACTCTTCTTCGTCGTGTGCAGAGTGCTCTTTAACAATACGCACCATATCAACGCGATAGTCGTTGGCTTCGACGATAGTAATTTGCAGCGGCGGCAGCTCCAGCACATCACCAATACGCGGGATCTGCCCGTTAACGGCAATCACCAGCCCCGCGACGGTGGCAATGTCTTCATCATCATTGACCACGTTTTCGACGCCCAGCGTGTGCGAGAGCGCGTGCAGGTCGGTGGTGCCTTTCACCAGCCAGCCGTCACCGTCGGCAACGATTTCCGGGGTTTCATCCGCATCAGGGAATTCACCGGCAATGGCTTCCAGCACGTCCAGCGGCGTCACCAGGCCCTGTACCACACCAAATTCATTGGTGACGATAACAAAGCTCCCGCGGGCACGACGCAATACGCCCAGCAGGTTGATCGGATCCAGCGTCTCCGGTACTACGATGGCGGGCGACGCGGCCGCTACGGCCTCGACGTTAACGCCCTCTTCCAGCGCCACCAGCATCTCTTTCGCGCGTACGACACCGATGATCTCATCCAGCTCACCCCGGCAGACCGGGAACAGACTGTGTGGCGAGGAGAGCAGCTGCTGACGAATTTCGTCGACGCTCAGGTTGGCGTCCACCCAGCTGATCTCACCGCGCGGCGTCATAATGCCGCGCAGGGAGCGGGAAGCCAGCGAAAGCACGCCGTTGATCATGTAGCGTTCTTCTTCCACAAACGCGCCTTCCGGCACCGGAACCGGGTTACGGTTCTCGTTATCAGCCTGCACGTTGACCTGACGACGTCCACCCATCAGTCGCAGAATCGCATCTGCGGTACGGGCTCGCAGCGGCTGATTCGACTGCTGCTTAATAAAGTTACGGCGCGCAATCTGGTTAAACAGCTCGATCAGAATCGAGAAGCCAATCGCGGCGTACAGGTAGCCTTTCGGAATATGGAAGCCAAACCCTTCTGCCACCAGGCTCAGACCAATCATCAGCAGGAAGCTCAGACACAGCACAACGACCGTCGGATGCTGGTTGACGAAACGCGTCAGCGGTTTTGACGCCAGCAGCATTACCGCCATCGCAATCACCACCGCCGCCATCATCACCGGCAGATGGTTCACCATGCCGACTGCCGTAATCACCGCATCCAGAGAGAAGACCGCATCAAGCACCACAATCTGGAGAACAACCACCCAGAAGCTGGCGTAACCCTTACCGTGGCCATCATCGTGCTGCCGGTTCTCCAGCCGTTCATGCAGCTCTGTTGTGGCTTTGAACAGCAGGAACAGGCCCCCCACCAGCATGATTAAATCGCGGCCGGAGAAGGTGAAATCCATGACGGTGAACAGCGGCTTCGTCAGGGTAACCATCCACGAGATCACAGACAGCAAGCCCAGACGCATGATCAGCGCCAGCGAGAGGCCGATCAGACGGGCTTTATCACGCTGTTTCGGCGGGAGCTTATCCGCGAGGATGGCGATAAACACCAGGTTATCAATACCGAGAACGATCTCCAGCACGACCAGCGTAAGCAAGCCTACCCAGATTGACGGGTCCATTAAGAATTCCATGACACGCTCCTGCTAAAGGAATGACAAAACGGTGCCCCGCTAATTTCGGGCATTTCAAAAGGAATGAGAGTCGATGCGTGGCGAAGATCGCCGATGAATAAGGCGCGGAGTGGCCTGGAAGATGACTGACGTCGGTGACGGTCCATATAGTGGGCTGTAGCCCTATACTCCTGAATAATTAAACGGACGCTAAACATATCAGAGACAATTGGTTTTTAGCAAAGATTTACGTTCCTTTGCAAACTTCTGTAACACACGCGGATTAACTTAAAGAAAAATCTGTAAGGCTTAGCTAAATTACGGATCTTCATCACATAAATTATTTTTTCACTATCTAAAATAATTCGCGGAAGTCTTAGTTTTTTGAACTCTAACCCTTATCTGAATCGATTCGGTTCGCCAATACGATTCTCAGTACGCCTGCCTGGCAGACGTATACATGATAATAAAAGGAGGTAGCAAGTGACCATTGCTATTGTCATAGGCACACATGGTTGGGCTGCGGAGCAGTTACTCAAAACGGCAGAAATGCTGTTGGGCGAGCAGGAAAACGTCGGCTGGATCGATTTCGTTCCCGGTGAAAATGCCGAGACGCTGATTGAAAAATACACTGCTCAGCTTGAGAAGCTGGATACCAGCAAAGGCGTGCTGTTTCTCGTGGATACATGGGGCGGCAGCCCGTTCAACGCTGCCAGCCGCATTGTCGTCGATAAAGAGCATTATGAAGTCGTCGCCGGGGTGAATATCCCGATGTTGGTGGAAACCTTCATGGCGCGTGACGACAACCCAGGTTTTGATGAACTGGTGGCACTGGCGGTGGAAACCGGTCGCGAAGGCGTGAAGGCGCTGAAAGCGCAGCCGGTTGAAAAACCGGCCCCTGCCCCTGCTGCACCAAGGGCGGCAGCACCGGCGAAGCCAATGGGTCCGAACGATTACATGGTTATCGGCCTTGCGCGTATTGATGACCGTCTGATCCACGGCCAGGTGGCAACACGCTGGACCAAAGAGACCAACGTACAACGCATCATCGTGGTCAGTGACGAAGTGGCCGCCGACACTGTCCGTAAAACCCTTCTTACCCAGGTTGCACCGCCGGGCGTCACCGCGCACGTCGTGGATGTCGCCAAAATGATCCGCGTTTACAACAACCCGAAATATGCGGGTGAGCGCGTGATGCTTCTCTTCACCAACCCGACAGACGTCGAACGCATTGTTGAAGGCGGCGTGAAAATCACCTCCGTTAACATTGGCGGTATGGCATTCCGTCAGGGCAAAACGCAGGTCAACAACGCGATTTCAGTGGATGCGAAAGATATCGAGGCCTTCAACAAACTGAATGCACGCGGTATCGAACTGGAAGCCCGTAAGGTTTCCACGGACCAGAAACTGAAAATGATGGATTTGATCGGCAAAGTGGGGAAATAAGCCCGGGCCGGTTTTTCATATAGAGCTTATGTAATAGGAGAAGTGCAATGGAGATTACTACTCTTCAGATTGTGCTGGTGTTCATCGTCGCATGTATTGCGGGTATGGAGTCCGTACTTGATGAATTTCAGTTCCACCGCCCTCTGGTGGCCTGTACGTTGATTGGCGCCGTTCTCGGTGACATGAAAACCGGTATCATCATCGGTGGTACTTTGGAAATGATCGCCCTCGGCTGGATGAACATCGGTGCGGCAGTTGCGCCAGATGCCGCGCTGGCGTCCATTATTTCAACCGTTCTGGTTATCGCTGGTCATCAGAGTATTGGTGCCGGTATCGCGCTGGCCATCCCGCTGGCCGCAGCGGGTCAGGTGCTGACCATTATCGTCCGTACTATTACCGTTGCCTTCCAGCACGCGGCGGATAAGGCGGCCGAAAACGGCAACCTCACCGCGCTCTCCTGGATCCACGTTTCTTCCCTGTTCCTGCAAGCGATGCGTATCGCAATCCCTGCGGTTATCGTGGCGATTTCTGTCGGTACCAGCGAAGTTCAGGGCATGCTGAATGCGATCCCTGAAGTGGTTACCAGCGGTCTGAATATCGCCGGGGGTATGATCGTGGTGGTCGGTTATGCGATGGTCATCAACATGATGCGCGCAGGCTACCTGATGCCATTCTTCTACCTTGGCTTCGTTACCGCTGCGTTCACCAACTTCAACCTGGTTGCGCTGGGTGTGATTGGTGCGGTGATGGCGATTCTTTATATCCAGCTCAGCCCGAAATACAACCGTGTCGCGGGTGCCCCTGCGCAGGCTGCTGGTAACAACGATCTCGATAACGAACTGGACTAACAGGTGAGCGAAATGGTTGATATGACAAAAACTACCACTGAGAAAAAACTCACTCCGGGTGATATTCGTGGCGTGTTCATCCGTTCTAACCTGTTTCAGGGTTCATGGAACTTCGAACGTATGCAGGCGCTCGGCTTCTGCTTCTCCATGGTGCCGGCCATCAAACGCCTGTATCCGGAAAACAACGAAGCACGCCGTCAGGCAATTAAGCGTCACCTGGAATTCTTCAACACCCATCCTTATGTTGCGGCGCCTGTTCTGGGCGTGACGCTGGCAATGGAAGAGCAGCGTGCGAACGGGGCTGAGATCGACGATGGTGCCATCAACGGTATCAAAGTTGGTCTGATGGGGCCGCTGGCAGGCGTGGGCGACCCGATCTTCTGGGGTACCGTGCGTCCGGTCTTTGCGGCGCTGGGCGCCGGGATCGCCATGAGCGGCAGCCTGCTCGGTCCTCTGCTGTTCTTCATCCTGTTCAACGCGGTGCGTCTGCTGACCCGTTACTACGGCGTGGCGTACGGTTATCGTAAAGGGGTGGATATCGTTAAGGATATGGGCGGCGGCTTCCTGCAAAAACTGACTGAGGGGGCGTCAATCCTCGGCCTGTTTGTAATGGGGGCGCTGGTTAACAAGTGGACGCACGTGAACATCCCGCTGGTGGTATCGACGATCACTGGTCAGGATGGTCAGACGCGCGTTACCACCGTGCAGACGATTCTGGACCAGCTGATGCCGGGCCTGGTACCGCTGCTGCTAACCTTCGCCTGTATGTGGCTGCTGCGTAAGAAAGTGAACCCGCTGTGGATCATCGTTGGCTTCTTCGTCATCGGTATCGCGGGCTACGCCGTCGGCCTGCTGGGTCTGTAATAAAATGCGTTACCGACCGGGGGCTTGCCCCCGGTCTTTTTATCTGGAGGATGAATGACTGTCACGGACACCGTACTGGTTTTATTTATTGTTGCCCTTCTGGCTTACGCGATCTATGACGAGTTCATTATGCCTCGCCGCCACGGCGAGACGCTGCTGACCCTTCCCCTCTTACGCCGTGGACGCATTGATGCGTTTATCTTCGCCGGTCTGGTAGTCATCCTGATTTACAATAATGTGACCAGCCACGGCGCAATATTAACCACATGGTTATTATGTGCGCTGGCATTAATGGCGATTTACCTGTTCTGGATCCGCTCGCCAAAACTCATTTTTAAAAAACACGGATTCTTCTTCGCTAATGTCTGGATAGAATATAACCGTATTAAAGAGATGAATTTATCCGAAGACGGGGTTCTGGTGATGCAATTAGAACAACGCCGCCTGCTCATCCGGGTCAAAAATATTGATGACCTGGAAAAGATCTACAAATTACTCGTTAAAACTCAATGAGTTAATATTATAGCATCGGCTATATATTGCATTATTCTTAAACCAGCAATATAGCCGGTGCTATATCTCCTCTGTTAATTGCCTTATATTTGTTAACGATATTTTCACGCATAAATCTAAATGAAAATCGTTATCAATATAGTGGCTATATAAAGCCATCTTCGTTGTTGTTTTATATTCTCAAAATATGTTAAGGTTGCGCCCGTCGTTGGGGAGTAGCCGATTTCCTGCCTGCGGGAAATGTACGTGTCAACATACTCGTTGAAAAACGTGGCGCGTACGGATCGTTTTCAGCACACTGACTGTGCCAAAAGCGATCAGGCGAGACCATAGATACATCAACTGCTGTTTACTGGGGGCAGTGATGTGTCATATGGATATCCCCGGTCTGGACGCTCTTATGAATATCTCCGCTACGATCCTTCTGGCTTTTGGCATGTCCATGGACGCATTTGCCGCCTCTATTGGTAAAGGTGCCACCCTCCATAAACCTAAATTTTCCGACGCCCTGCGTACCGGTCTCATCTTTGGTGCTATCGAAACGCTGACGCCGCTTATCGGCTGGGGTCTGGGGATGCTCGCCAGCCAGTTCGTGCTGGAGTGGAATCACTGGATTGCTTTCGTGCTGCTGGTGTTCCTCGGCGGACGCATGGTGATTGAAGGCTTTCGTGGTAACGGCGATGAAGATGATGCGCCGCTGCAACGCCACGGCTTCTGGCTTCTGGTGACAACCGCCATCGCAACCAGCCTGGATGCAATGGCCGTGGGTGTCGGTCTGGCGTTTTTGCAGGTCAATATTATCGCCACCGCGCTGGCGATTGGCTGCGCCACGCTGATCATGTCAACGCTGGGGATGATGGTGGGTCGGTTCATTGGCCCGCTGTTAGGCAAACGAGCCGAAATTCTGGGCGGTATCGTGTTGATCGGGATTGGTGCCCAAATCCTTTGGGCACACTTCGCGGGTTAACCTTCGCGCTGCCAGCAATGAATGCTGAAATCCGTCTGGCAGCGAAATTCTGTCTGCGCTGCCAGCGTTTCCCACACCTCTGGTTTTGCCCGCCATGCAAACGGCGTCATTTGCAGTAACGCCACCGCTTCACTTCCCTGCAACGTCATTTCATACGCTACCGACTACGCCTGCTTTAACGCAAAGCCCGCCAGCTGTTCAGAGTGCGGCGCATGCAGGTGAACTTCATCATAGATCAGCCCTTTTAGCTCCAGCAGATGACGCGGCCCTGGCGTGACGGTAATAACCCAGCCGCCGGGCTTAACGACGCGCGCCAGCTCCTCTGCCTTGCACGGCGCATAGATACGCACCACGGCGTCCATACTCGCTTCCTCAAACGGCAGGCGGTGGCTGGAGGCCACGCAGAACGTTACCGCTGAATAGCGTTTGGCTGCCGCACGGATAGCCACTTTCGACACGTCCAGCCCGAAAGTTTCGGCACCCTTCTCAGCCGCCACGTCAGCAAACGTGGCGGTGTAGTAACCTTCGCCGCAGCCGATATCCAGCATGGCGGATGCGCCTTCTGTCAGATATTGACGGAGTAAGGCGACAACGGCATCCCTGAGCGGTTGATAGTGCCCGGCATCGAGAAACGCCCGGCGCGCCTGCATCATCTCCGCACTGTCACCCGGGTCCCGGGAGCGCTTATGTTGTACCGGCAGAAGATTTACATAGCCCTCTTTCGCCCGGTCAAACTGATGTCCCTGTGGACAGATAAACGTTTTCTCCGCGCGCGTCAGCGGCGCGTGGCAAAGGGGACAACTGAAAGACATGACAGCTCCAGGGCGTAAACCAAAAGGCGAAGTGTACCGCTATTCGCCAGGGTTATAAACGGCTGGGTGACGCATCACGATCAGATGGTCAGAATCTGCCGGCAGCCCGTCTGGCTTCACGTTTTCCAGGCGCAGGACGTTACCCATAATTTCGCTGAACACGGGCGCAGAAACGGCCCCGCCATAGTAGGCACCGTTTTGCGGATCGTTGATCACCACCACCAGCGCGAAACGGGGATCGCTGGCAGGCGCAACGCCTGCGGTATAGGCGACGTATTTATCCACATACTTACCATGTTCATCGATTTTTTTGGCCGTCCCGGTTTTTATCGCCACGCGATAGTTACGCACCGCCGCTTTGACCCCGCCACCGCCGGGTAACGCAACGCTCTCCATCATATGTTCCACCTCGTGAACAATTTCCTCGGGCATCACCCGCTTGCCAATCACCGGCGGGTCAATACGGGTGATGGACAGAGGCCGTTCAATGCCGTAGCTGCCGATGGTGGCATACACATGCGCCAGCTGGAGGGGGGTTACCATCAGGCCATACCCAAAGGCAAAGGTCGCCCGATCTAACTGACTCCAGAATTTTCGCTGCGGCAGTAAACCTGCGCTTTCTCCCGTTAAACCAAGCCCGGTACTCTCGCCAAAACCAAAGTTTTTATAGGTATCCAGTAACCGTTGCACGGGCATCGCCAGCGAAAGACGGGATACGCCTGTGTCGCTGGATTTTTGCAAAATCCCGGTCATCGTCAGCTCGGGGTAGTAGCCCACATCACGAATACGATGACCATCAATGGTGTAGGGATGCGTATCTATCACGCTGTCAGGCTGTACCAGCCCCTGCTGTAGCGCCGTCATCAGCACCAGAGGCTTAACGGTCGAGCCAGGTTCAAAGGTGTCGCTGATCGCGCGATTGCGAAAATCATCCAGCGTTGCCCCTTCCCGGTTGTTGGGATTGAAGTCGGGGAAGCTCGCCATCGCCAGAATTTCGCCCGTCCGGATATTAATCAGCACCGACGCGCCTGACTCGGCTTTGTTCCACGCCACGGCATTATCCAGCGCGTCTTCGGTGATAGTTTGCAGGCGTTCATCGATACTAAGCTGGATATTATGTGCAGGTACGGGAGCCACCTCCGTAAGGTTCTCCACCACATGTCCGTAGCGATCTTTCCTGACCAGCCGCACGCCTGCCTTCCCGGTAAGCTGCGTGTTAAAGCTTTTCTCGACGCCCTCAATGCCCTGACCATCAATATTGGTGAAGCCAATCAGGTTCGCCGCCACGTGCCCGGCAGGATAAAAGCGGCGGGACTCATCGCGAAGGTTGATACCGGGGAGACGCAGCTTATCGATCCACTTTGCCTGGGCGGGATCAACCTGACGGGCCAGGTAAATAAATCGCCCGTGCGGGTTACTGTTAATTCGCGATGCGAGCGTGCTCAGAGAAAGGTGTAAGGCATTTGCCAGGGCCTGCCAGCGCGAGTCAAAACCGATCCCCCCTTTTTGCAGCACTGTTTTGGGATCGGCCCAGACGGCCTGGACGGGTACGCTCACCGCAAGGGGTCGCCCTTCACGGTCAACAATCATCCCACGCGGGGCGTCTATCGCCACTTCGCGCAGGGAGCGCATATCCTCCTGCTTCACCAGATTATCCGGTTTGATAATTTGTAGCCACGCTACGCGGCCCAGCAGAAACGCAAGGCTACAAAAGATGGCGAGACACAGAAGTGCAAAACGTGCCGGAGTAAAATTTCCGGTGGTGGTTATTGTCTTTTTTTTCACCTTAACCCCAGGGCTGTTAATCAACGCCCTGATTTAACGAGAAAAGCGGATAATAAGGCGGGAAAACAATGCTAATAATCTCGCGGGTTTGCAACAAGATAATAACAGAGGAGGATTACGTAATATTTTGAAAAATAAGCGAATAAAAAAGCCCCGCATCGGCGAGGCTTATGTCTGAGATCGAAGCGCTGAGCGCTTCAGTCAGCAGTGATTCGATCAGATAGCAGTTACGTTAACCGCAGCTGGGCCTTTCTGGCCATCCTGAATTTCGAACTCAACGTTCTGGCCTTCAGCCAGAGTTTTGAAGCCGTTACCCTGGATTGCAGAGAAGTGTACGAACACGTCTTTGCTGCCGTCAGCAGGAGTAATGAAACCAAAACCTTTAGACTCGTTGAACCACTTAACTTGACCTTTAATCTTTGCCATTTGCAAAATTCCTTAGAGTGTTTTCTTAGCCCGCGGGCTTTGACATAGATAAAACTGAGACATTACTGCTTGAGGCACTAATATAAGGTTCGGCAGAGAAGCGGTATTCAACGACAACGTGTTTACTCAGGACTTCTTTACTGAAAATGCCACACATAAACAGAACTGTACCTCGTTTGACCCAAAACGTGTTATCACACACAACGTTTAATATGGCAAGCCATTTTTAAACGTGTCTCGATCCGCCGCACAAATTCAGACGTTACTCCATAACAATCTGCACAGTTATGCGAATTGTCAAATGAAGCGCCACCTGACCTCACTGCCCGCAGGGTGCGTTGACGCGCCCTGTAATCAAAGACTTTTTAAACATAGCTCAATCATTTCAAAGCGTCCATCCCAATCCCAGAGTTTCTTTAAAAGAATGACTGAGTTAGAACATTTTGTGAAAAGTTATGCTGAAAACATTGCAACGCACCAACATGTGTCAGGGAATATACGATGTTAATTACATTTTGCTAACTGTATTAAAAACCACCATTTAATAAGTGTTATTCTGCACCAAAATAATGAAATTTTTATGACTCTGCCTCAAAACAAGGCAAGCAAAACGTTTCGATAAAAATAAAACACTTCAGGAAAGATAAAGCACACTATTTATTCAACGAAACTGAATTTGTTAAATAAGGATAAATATTCGCCAGTTTTCAGTGTGCTAAAACATGAGTTAACTGCTGCTTAATTAAATGCCGGGAAGTTGTGGGATGCATTTGATAAGGGAGGGGATTTACGCCGTACGTCAGGCCACCTCCCCGCTCCGGGCAGACTATCGCTCAGCTACCAGGCGAATGAAGTCTTCCTCGTCTTGTTGTTGAGCAACAGCGTCCTTCGGTACCGCTTTCTCCTCCGGCTCGTTGGCTTCGCACAAACGACGCAGCAGCGCAGTCTGCCGTTTCTGCTGATCGAGCAATGCTTCCAGCAGCTCAATCTGCTCATTTGTGCGGGAGCTGGCGCGGTTAACGAAAAACCACAGCACCAGCCCAACGACCAGCACCACCAAAGACATTACCAGGGATGCGATGCTCAGCAGCCCCGAATTCAGTAACTCACCCATTTCACCACCTCAGTAAAAACCGCCATTTTACCACTGCCGCCGCGTAAGGACATCACTCAGCGTAAAAATGGTCTCTACCAGGGGATAAACTTATTGATTGAACAAATGCCGCTAAAGAACTGTACATCCTGATCGCACATCACATTGATAGTCTGCGTCCACAGCACCACGCATGCTATCAACACTATAATCAGAATTACCCAGCGTATTTTTTTCACTCCACACTCCGTCTTATGACCTGATACAGCCAGGTTATCACGGTTATCTTAAACAGGGGCTAACTGTACCTTCAACAGACGCTTTTCGGAATCGTGCACTTGTTTCACTGCGTAAAGCCGTTACGCTTACTCTATGACAACAAAGAAAAAAGAGGCAACGATGCGTTTACTTATTCGTACAGTAATTGTACTGGCTATTGTCTGGATCGGCCTGTTATTAAGTGGGTACGGCGTATTAATGGGGAGCAAAGAAAATGCCGCGGGTCTGGGTATCCAGTGTAAATATCTTACCGCCCAGGGGATAAGCACGGCTCAGTACATCCATTCCGACAGCGGGATCATCGGGTTAACCAACTGTCCTGTGCTGCGTAAATCATCTGTTGTGGTTGATAACGGTTAATCCGCGTTGAATTTCGCTTACAGAAACGCCGCAAAAGTGCGGCGTTTCTATTGGTGGCGTCGATCAGAACGGATAATCGTTATAGCCCATCTGCTCTGAAATTTTGCGCGCTGCGGTATGCAGAATCGCCACATATTCATGAAGACGCTCTTCAGAGAAACGCAGCGTTGGGAACGAAATGCTCAGGCCCGCAATGACAACGCCGAAGCGGTCAAACACCGGCACACCGATGCAACGCAGCCCCTCTTCCTGCTCTTCGTTATCTTCCCCGTAACCCTGCTCACGCACTTTATCCAGCACGCTCAGCAGTTCTTCCGTACTGGTAATCGTGCGGTCGGTGCTGCGTTTGTATTCCACCCCGTCAAGGATTTGCTTCACCTCTTCGCGATCGCGCCAGGCCAGCAGTACTTTACCAATTGCGGTGCTGTACAGCGGGTTACGACGACCGATGCGTGAATACATGCGCAGGTTGTACATGGAGTCAATTTTGTGGATGTAAACAATACTGTCTTCATCCAGCGCACCGAGGTGAATTGTCTCTTTCGTCAGTCGTGAAAGTTCACGCATCTGAATGTCAGCGCTGCGGATCAGATCCACGTTCTGCAAGGCGCGGGCGCCCAGTTCAAACAGTTTCAGGGTCAGAGAATATTTTTCTGATTCTCCTTCCTGCGCGACATAACCCAATGATTTCATCGTCTGCAAAAAGCGATAAACGGTGCTTTTCGACATCATCACACGCTGCGACAACTCTGTAATACCAATTTCACGCTCTTCTCCGAGCGCCTGCAAGATGCCAAACACCTTCAGCACGGAAGAAACAGAATCTGGCTGCTTATCCAAATCTGCGATTGCCATTTATCACCTCATGGAGAGTGTTTTATAAAAATCAGAACCGGTTTTTATTATAAATTCGTGTGATGCGTGCTGCAATCTATCTGGGTTTACTTCGTTACAAATCTGCGACATAAAACCGAAATAACGATGCTAAAATAGTTACTCTGAAAATAATTTCACGCTGAGTCATTCTTTTCCCATGCAAAAAAACGTTTCTGATGGCCTGCCCTTACCGCAGCGGTACGGGGCAATTGCCACTATTGTCATCGGTATTTCGATGGCTGTCCTTGACGGTGCGATTGCCAACGTGGCTCTTCCTACCATTGCCAAAGACCTGAATGCTTCGCCGGCCAGCTCCATCTGGATTGTCAACGCGTACCAGATAGCGATTGTGATTTCCCTTTTGTCACTCTCTTTCCTGGGCGATATGTTTGGTTATCGCCGGGTGTACCAGTGCGGGCTGGTGGTCTTTACCCTCACCTCGCTCTTCTGTGCCCTTTCAGATTCACTGCACACCCTTACGCTGGCGCGTATCGCACAGGGCTTTGGCGGTGCGGCGCTAATGAGCGTGAACACGGCCCTGATACGGCTTATCTACCCTCACCGCCACCTGGGGCGCGGGATGGGCATTAACTCCTTTATTGTGGCCGTGTCGTCCGCCGCCGGGCCGACGATTGCCGCCGCCATCCTGTCCGTTGCCTCGTGGCAGTGGCTGTTTGCCATTAACGTGCCGCTGGGCATTGTGGCGATCTTCTTCGCCCTGCGCTATCTTCCGGAAAATGGTCCGAAAAACACCATGCCACGTTTCGATCTGCCCAGCGCTGTGATGAACGCGCTGACCTTTGGCCTGCTGATTACCGCGCTGAGCGGATTTGCGCAGGGACAGTCTCTGTCGCTCATTACCACAGAAATCGTTGCCATGCTTATCATCGGCTTTTTCTTTGTACGACGTCAGCTGGCGCTGCCCGTGCCGTTACTGCCGGTGGATTTGCTGCGTATTCCGCTGTTTTCGCTATCCATTTGTACCTCCATTTGCTCGTTCTGCGCCCAGATGCTGGCGCTGGTTGCGCTGCCGTTCTTTTTGCAGAGCGTGATTGGCCGTTCGGAAGTGGAGACAGGCTTGCTGCTCACGCCCTGGCCTCTGGCAACCATGGTGATGGCCCCGCTGGCCGGTTACCTTATTGAGCGCGTCCATGCCGGGCTTCTGGGGGCGATTGGACTGGTTGTCATGGCGGTGGGGCTGTTTGCGCTGGCGCTCCTGCCCGCCTCGCCGGGGGATCTGGATATTATCTGGCGCATGATCCTGTGCGGGGCCGGTTTTGGTCTGTTCCAGTCCCCTAATAACCACACGATTATCACCTCTGCCCCACGTCATCGCAGCGGTGGCGCCAGCGGGATGCTGGGCACGGCAAGACTGTTAGGGCAAAGCACCGGGGCCGCACTGGTGGCGTTGATGTTTAACCTTGCCGGGCAGAATGCGACACACGTTGCGCTGATTACCGCAGGGACCCTGGCGACCCTCGCGGCTGTCATTAGCGGCCTTCGCGTCACCCAGCCAAAGGCGCAGGCATAAAAAAACCGGGCGGAGAATGGCTCCAGCCCGGTTCTTTTCAACCCGATTACGTTACTTCAGGTATTCGCCGCTACGCAGCGCTTCAATACGTTTATCCAGCGGCGGGTGAGACATAAACAGCTCGCTCAGCGACTTTGATTTGCCGTTGATGCAGAAGGCCATCATGCTGTTTGCTTCCTGCGGCTCGTAGCTGGTTTTAAGACGTTGCAGCGCAGCAATCATCTTTTCACGACCCACCAGTTTCGCGGAACCGGCATCCGCGTGGAACTCACGATGACGGGAGAACCACATGGTAATGATGCTTGCCAGGATACCGAACACCAGCTCCAGCACCATTGAAACAGCAAAATAGATCAGCGGGTTGCCGTTGCTCTCTTCACCCTCATCACGGTTGCCACCCATAAACCCGGCAGCAATCTGTGCCAGAATACGAGAAATAAAGATAACGAAGGTGTTCACCACACCCTGGATCAGGGTCATGGTGACCATATCGCCATTGGCGATATGGCTGATCTCGTGAGCAATAACCGCTTCCGCTTCGTCACGGCTCATGTTTTGCAGCAGGCCGGTACTGACGGCCACCAGGGACGCGTCACGACGCGCACCGGTAGCAAACGCGTTAATATCCGGCGCGTGGTAGATGGCTACCTGCGGCATGGCAATGCCCGCCTGCTTTGACTGCTGAGCAACCGTGCTCATCAGCCACTGCTCCATATCGTTACGCGGTTGCTCAATAACTTCACCGCCCACGGATTTCAGTGCCATCCACCTGGACATCAGCAGTGAAATGAAAGAGCCACCGAAACCAAACAGCAGCGCCATAATCAACAGACCCTGAACGCTGCTCGACTGAATTCCCGTCAGGCTTAGCACCAGCCCGAATACCACCATCACCGCCAGGTTGGTGAGCAGGAAGAGCGCGATTCGCATCATAATATTCTTTTAACCTCAGTTTAACAAAACGCACTATGCGATTACCCACATCGTATGGGTATTACGGCTATTTTCAAGCATCCAGACGGCGTAAGTCACCAGAAAGACACAACTTTACACAATTGGAAATCTGCCTGACGGAAGGAGGAGGTACATAAAGAAACAGGCACAATTTCTTGTGCCTGTTGGGGGATTATTTTGTCGGAGCAGGTTGCAGGGCAGGTTTCTCTTTTTCCAGCTTCGCGAGATCAAGCGCGATATGCACCGTCTCGTCCAGATACGGATCGGGCTCCTGGTAATCCTTAGGCAGATCGTCCAGTTTTTTGAGCAGAGGCTTGCCTTCACGTTTGAAGCGATCGTTGATACGCGCCAGACGTGTCGCGTCATCTTCATTGTTCTCTTTCTCACGCTGGGCGTAGTTCAGAGACACAATGTTCCGTTTCGCTTTCAAAGCGTTGAAACGCGCGATGTCCTTCATGATGTACTGGAATTCCGGATCCTTCCCGATGCGATCGTTGTGATTTTTCAGCAGTTCCGGTCCGAACTGTTTCATATCACCTGATTTCACGAATGTCGCGGCATCAATGCTATCCCACGGCAGCGCGTTATCTTCAAACTTCTCGCCCGTTTCCGTCTCTTCGGTACCTGTCGGCATCATGATATCCGGCGTCACGCCTTTGCGCTGCGTACTGCCGCCGTTGACGCGGTAAAACTTCTGAATGGTGTACTGTACTGAGCCCAGCGCAGGCCACTCAGGGCGCAGCATCTGGTCGTAAATACGGTTCAGAGAGCGGTACTGCTGAACGGTGCCCTTGCCAAACGTCGGTTCGCCGACGATTAATGCCCGGCCGTAATCCTGCATGGCAGCAGCGAAGATTTCCGATGCAGAGGCGCTGAAGCGATCGACAAGCACCACCAGCGGACCCTTATAGTAGACCACACCATCGGTATCGGCATCTTCACGCACTTTACCGTTGTTATCGCGCACCTGTACCACCGGGCCAGACGGGATAAACAGCCCGGAAAGCGAGACGGCCTCGGTCAATGCCCCGCCGCCGTTGCTGCGCAGGTCAATGATCACGCTGCTGACATTCTGCTTTTCAAGCTTCTGGAGCTGCACTTTCACATCATCGGTCAGGCCGACGTAGAAACCTGGGATATCCAGAACGCCAACCTTCTCTTTACCTACGGTTTTCACCGACATTTTCACCGCGCGATCTTCCAGACGGATACGCTCACGGGTGAGAGTAACGATACGGGTTTTAGTCCCCTTACCGGCTGGCAGGATCTCCAGGCGAACTTTGCTGCCCTTCGGCCCTTTGATCAGCGCAACAACATCATCAAGACGCCAGCCAATCACGTCCACCATGCTCTTTCCGGTTTGACCCACACCGACAATACGGTCGCCTACGCTGATCGCTTTGCTTTTCGACGCAGGGCCACCGGCCACCATGGAGTTGATTACGGTGTAGTCATCGTCCATCTGAAGCACAGCACCGATACCTTCCAGAGACAGGCTCATTTCGGTATTGAACTGTTCGGTGTTACGTGGAGAGAGATAATTAGTGTGCGGATCAATTTCATGCGCAAACGCGGTCATCGCCAGCGAGAAAACATCTTCACTGTTGGTCTGCGCCAGACGACGAATAGCGAATTTGTATCGACGATTTAACGTCTCACGGATCTCTTTCTCGTCTTTGCCTGTAAGCTTGAGGCTCAGTTCGTCATATTTGACTTTTCCGTCCCACAGCGCATTCAGTTCAGCCTCGTCTTTCGGCCATGGCGCTTTGCTGCGGTCCAGATTAAAGGTGTCGTTGCCGGTGAAGTCCATCGGACGTTCCAGCACTTTCAGCGCGTATTGATAACGCTCAAAACGGCGCTTTTGCGATAAGTTGTACAGATCGTAGAACAGATCGAGCTTTCCGGAGCGCAGCTCATCACCCACTTCGGATTTGCGTTTAGCGAACTGTTCGACATCGCTGGCCAGCAGTACGTTATGGCTGTAATCCAGCAAGTTCAGATAACGGTCAAAGATTTTGGCCGAAAAGGCCTGATCGAGATCGAACTGACGATAGTGCGAACGAGTAAAGCGCGACGTCACGCGCTCACTCACCGTCGCGTGCTGAGTCTCTTCCTTGAGAACCGGAATTTGATCAACACGCGTAATATCGTCCACAGCGAAAGCATGGCCTGTTATAGCAAACAGGCCAGCCAGCGCGGTGAGCTTAAAAAAAGTGTTCATGCCAGGCTCGGCCTCCGTTTCAGAACAACAAGTGTTCTGCGCGTACAATCATTGACATACCAGAAGTCAGCTGTACACGAACGCCATCTTTGGTGATTTCCAGTACGGTGGCGTCCATCGCGTTGTTACCCGCTTTCACCTTCAGAGACTGACCTACGCTCAGCGCATTGATGTCAGAAACTGGGGTGTGACGCGGCTCTTCGCGCGGCGCACGTGGGGCTTTAGCTGCGGGTTTGTCAGCACGCGGTTTGCGATCGTTATTTTCAGTACGACGCGGTGCCGGGCGCGGTTTACGCTCGCGACGAGGGGCGTCTTCCTGACCGTTTGCCGCTGCGGCTTCGCGTTTTTTCGCCTGCTGTTCCGCACGCTGTGCCTGCACGCGAGCTTTGGCTTCTTCAAGCTGCTTACGCGCATGTTCTACGTGCTGCTCGTCCAGCTCACCGCACGGGTTGCCGTCAAGGTCGACACGGGTCGCACCCGGCTTGATACCGTACAGGTAACGCCAGCTCGAGGTATAAAGGCGCAAGGCAGAACGAAGCTGCGTTTTGCTGAGGTTCATCTCCCCCTCAACGCGCGCGACCAGATCCTGAAAGATACCGACTTTCAGAGGACGCGCTTCACCTTCAGCGCTGAAGCACTGCGGGAAACGCTCGGCCAGAAATGCGATAACTTCTTTACTGCTATTCAACTTAGGTTGATTTTCCATGAAATTTCCTGATTACAACGGACGTTGCCAACAAGCGCAGGCATGAACAGGCGACATTATAATGACGCTATCAGTAAATGCTACGTTATCCGTTGATTATCCTGCGACGCTCGCAAAGAATTTATGATAATCGGTCTCTGCCAGAACATTTTCCAGGTTTGCGGCCAGCGCGCGCAGCCCCTGCTCATCCTCGGCAGTAAAGCGGCTGAAGACCGTGCTGTCGATATCCAGAACGCCAATAATCTGATTTTTAACCACCAGCGGCAGTACGATTTCAGAATTGCTGCTGGCATCGCAGGCAATGTGGCCGTCAAACGCATGAACATCTTCGACACGCTGAACCTGACGGGTCGCCACTGCGGTACCGCACACGCCACGACCTACCGGGATGCGTACGCAGGCGAGTTTACCCTGGAAAGGCCCCAGCACCAGCGTGTCACCTTCCAGCAGATAAAAGCCCGCCCAGTTCACGTCAGAAAGGCGTTCGAACAGTAACGCACTGGTATTTGCCAGAGTGGCTAAGAAACTGGTTTCCCCTGCCATTAATGCCTTAAAATCGCGATTCAGATCCGCGTAGAATTCTGTTTTGTTCATTATTCAATCACTTAGTTATCTTACATAGTTACCGCATAGCCTATTAAAATAAGCATTAAATGCGCTCATGCTCAAGATGAATCCGTTCATGAGTTATTATAACTTTCAACAATACTAATCTGTGTGCGACTGATGGCCCTAAAAACACCCCAAATTACGCCGACACGAAAGATCGTTGTCCGTACGGTAAGCCAGGCTCTGCCCCGTGCACATTATCAGCGTTGTCCCCAGTGCGATACGCTTTTTATGTTGCCGAAGATGAAATCGCACCAAAGTGCTTTTTGTCCATGCTGCGATGCCAAAATCCGCGATGGCCGGGACTGGTCATTGACGCGTCTGGCGGCAATGGCGGTCACCATGCTGCTGCTGATGCCCTTCGCCTGGACCGAGCCGCTGTTAAAGCTCTACCTGCTTGGCGTGCGTATTGACGCTAACGTGTTGCAGGGGATCTGGCAGATGACGCGCCAGGGCGATCCGCTTACGGCCGCCATGGTGCTGTTCTGCGTCGTCGGCGCGCCGTTGGTGCTGGTCGCGGCAATTGCCTACCTGTGGTTTGGCAACATTCTGGGGATGAACCTGCGCCCTGTCCTGCTCATGCTGGAAAAGCTCAAGGAGTGGGTGATGCTGGACATCTATCTGGTAGGCATTGGCGTGGCCTCCATCAAGGTGCAGGATTATGCGTTTTTACAACCCGGCATTGGACTTTTCGCGTTTATTTCACTGGTCCTGCTGAGTATTTTGACCCTGATTCATCTCAATGTTGAACAGCTTTGGGAGCGATTTTACCCGCAGCGCCCCGCGACCCGGCCTGATGAAAACCTGCGCGTCTGCCTGGGCTGCCATTACACCGGTTTTCCGGATAAACGCGGGAGGTGCCCACGCTGCCACATTCCGTTAAGATTGCGACGCAACAACAGCCTGCAAAAGTGCTGGGCGGCGCTAATCGCCTCCCTGGTATTTTTATTCCCGGCCAACATGCTGCCGATCTCCGTAATTTATGTGAACGGCGCCCGTCAGGAAGATACTATCCTTTCGGGGATTATCTCTCTGGCGCACAGTAACGTGGGGGTCGCCGCCATTGTTTTCATCGCCAGTATTCTGGTGCCCTTTACCAAAGTGGTGGTGATGTTTACGCTGCTTATCAGCATTCACTTTAAATGCGAACAAGGACTACGCACCCGCATCCTGCTTCTGCGATTTGTGACCTGGATTGGTCGCTGGTCGATGTTGGATCTGTTCGTGATTTCGCTGATGATGTCGCTCATCAATCGCGATCAGTTACTTGCTTTTACCATGGGACCCGCAGCTTTTTATTTCGGCTCTGCGGTGATATTGACTATTCTTGCAGTGGAATGGCTGGACAGCCGCTTACTTTGGGACGCACATGAGTCAGGAAACGCCCGCTTCGCCGACTGAAGCGAGAATTAAAACAAAACGCCGCATTTCGCCATTCTGGTTGCTGCCTGTCATCGCGCTGATGATCGCAGGCTGGCTTATCTGGACGAGCTATGAAGATCGCGGAAGTACCATCACGATTGATTTCCAGTCTGCGGACGGCATTGTCGCCGGACGTACCCCCGTTCGCTTCCAGGGGGTGGAAGTGGGTACCGTGCAGGATATTTCGCTTGGCAAAGGGCTGAACAAAATCCAGGTCCGGGCGAGCATTAAGTCTGATATGCAGGATGCCCTGCGTGCCGAAACGCAGTTCTGGCTGGTCACGCCTAAAGCCTCCCTGGCCGGCGTTTCCGGACTGGATGCGCTTGTGGGCGGTAACTATATCGGCATGATGCCCGGCAAAGGTGAGCCACAGGATCACTTTGTTGCGCTGGATACCCAGCCGAAATATCGGCTGAATAACGGCGATTTGATGATCCATCTCCGCGCGCCGGATTTGGGCTCGCTGAACAGTGGTTCTCTGGTCTATTTCCGCAAAATTCCGGTAGGCCGCGTTTACGACTACGCCATTAACCCGAACAAAGATGGCGTGACCATTGATGTACTCATCGAGCGCCGTTTTACCAACCTGGTGAAAAAAGGCAGCCGCTTCTGGAACGTCTCAGGCGTCGATGCTGACCTGAGCTTAAGCGGTGCGAAAGTGAAGCTTGAGAGCCTGGCGGCGCTGGTGAATGGCGCTATCGCCTTCGACTCACCTGCTAACTCCAGCCCTGCCGCCGCAGAAGATACCTTTGGCCTGTACGCCGACCTGGCGCACAGCCAGCGCGGTGTCATCGTCAAGCTGACCCTGCCGGATGCCAAAGGCCTGAAAGCCGGTTCGACCCCGCTGATGTACCAGGGTTTAGAGGTCGGGCAACTGACAAAATTAACCCTCAATGCGGGCGGTTCCGTTACCGGCGAAATGACGGTGGATCCGAGTGTGGTGGATCTCCTGCGGGAAAAAACGCGCATTGAACTGCGTAATCCGAAGCTCTCCCTCAGCGACGCCAGCATTAGTTCTCTGCTGACGGGAAGCACCTTTGAGCTGATCCCCGGTGAAGGCGCGCCGAACAAAAACTTTGTTATCGCGCCGGCGGATAAAGCCCTGCTGCAAAAACCGGGCGTGTTGACGGTTACGCTGAATGCGCCGGAAAGCTACGGTATCGAGGCCGGGCAACCGCTGATCCTGCACGGTGTGCAGGTGGGCCAGGTCCTCGAACGTAAGCTGTCGGAAAAAGGGGTCTCCTTCTCCGCCGCCATCGATCCGCAGTATGGCAACCTGGTCCACGGCGACAGTAAATTTGTGGTTAACAGCCGGGTCGACGTGAAGGTGGGTCTGGACGGGGTTGAGTTCCTCGGCGCCAGCGCCAGCGAGTGGGTTAACGGCGGGATCCGCATTCTGCCGGGCAGCAAAGGTGCGCTGCGCGAAAGCTATCCGCTGTTCGCCAATCTGGACAAAGCCATTGAAAATAGCCTTGGCGACCTGCCAACCACCACGCTGACCTTAAGCGCTGAAACGCTGCCGGATGTCCAGGCAGGCTCCGTCGTGCTTTACCGTAAGTTTGAGGTGGGGGAAGTGATCACCGTTCGTCCTCGTGCGGACGCGTTTGATATCGAACTGCATATCAAGCCGGAGTACCGCAAGCTGCTCACGCCAAACAGCGTGTTCTGGGCTGAGGGTGGCGCGAAAGTGCAGCTCAACGGCAGCGGGCTGACCGTACAGGCATCGCCTCTCTCCCGTGCCCTGCGCGGTGCGATCAGCTTCGATAACCTGAGCGGCGCGGGCGGCAACATGCGTAAAGGTGACAAGCGGATCCTCTTCCCGTCCGAAACCGCGGCGCGCGCGGTCGGGGGGCAGATTACCCTGCACACCTTTGATGCCGGTAAACTGGCAGAAGGCATGCCCATCCGCTATCTCGGCATTGATATCGGGCAGGTCCAGAAGCTGACGCTGATCACCGCACGCAATGAAGTGCAGGCGACCGCCGTGCTTTATCCGGAATATGTGCAGACGTTTGCCCGGGCAGGCTCGCGCTTCTCGGTAGTTACGCCGCAAATTTCTGCCGCAGGGGTTGAGCATCTCGATACCATACTTCAGCCGTACATTAACGTTGAACCGGGTCGCGGCAACGCACGTCGTGAATTTGAGTTGCAGGAGGCCACCATCACCGACTCCCGTTACCTGGACGGTCTGAGCATTGTGGTTGAAGTGCCGGAAGCCGGTTCGCTGGGCATCGGTACGCCGGTCCTGTTCCGCGGCATTGAAGTAGGGACAGTAACAAGCCTGACGCTGGGTAATCTGTCCGATCGCGTGATGGTCGGCCTGCGCATCAGCCAGCGTTATCAGCATCTGGTGCGCAACAACTCGGTGTTCTGGCTCGCTTCAGGCTACTCGCTGGACTTCGGCCTGACCGGTGGCGTGGTCAAAACGGGGACCTTTAATCAGTTCATTCGCGGCGGCATTGCCTTCGCGACGCCGCCTGGCACGCCTCTGGCGCCTAAGGCGCAGGCAGGTAAGCACTTCCTGCTGCTGGAAAGTGAACCGAAAGAGTGGCGCGAATGGGGAACGGCGCTGCCGCGTTAATCTTGCAGGCTCCGGTGTCAACGCGCCGGAGCCTTTATGTTACACTGCGCGCCTGAATGTTTCCCTGTGGTGTGCCCGTGGCTCAAAACTCCGTATTTCTTCCCGAACAATTCCTCGCACAGATGCGCGAGGCGCTTCCAGCTCATCTCTCTTTCGACGATTTCGTTGCCGCCTGCCAGCGCCCTTTGCGCCGGAGTATTCGCGTCAATACGCTGAAAATCAGCGTCGGGGCGTTTCTGGATCTCGTCTCCCCCTACGGCTGGCAATTAACGCCAGTGCCGTGGTGTGAAGAGGGTTTCTGGATCGAACGGGATGACGAGGAGAGCCTGCCGCTCGGCAGCACCGCCGAGCACCTGAGCGGGCTGTTTTATATTCAGGAAGCCAGCTCCATGCTGCCGGTTGCTGCGCTGTTTGCCGACGGGAACCAGCCTGAGCGGGTTATGGATGTCGCGGCGGCGCCGGGCTCTAAAACCACGCAGATTGCCGCCCGGATGAATAACCGCGGCGCGATCCTCGCCAACGAATTTTCCGCCAGCCGCGTTAAAGTCCTGCACGCCAATATCAGCCGCTGCGGGATCCACAACGTCGCGTTAACGCACTTCGATGGTCGCGTGTTTGGCGCTGCCCTGCCGGAAGCCTTTGATGCCATCCTGCTCGACGCGCCCTGCTCCGGCGAAGGCGTGGTGCGTAAAGATCCTGATGCGTTAAAAAACTGGTCCGTTGAAAGCAACCTGGAGATCGCCGCCACACAGCGCGAACTGATCGACAGCGCGTTTCATGCCCTGCGCCCAGGCGGGACGCTGGTTTATTCCACCTGCACGCTGAATCGCGATGAAAACGAGGACGTCTGCCTGTGGCTCAAGCAACGCTATGCGGATGCCGTCGAGTTTCTGCCGCTGGACACCCTCTTCGACTCGGCCAGTCATGCGGCCACGCCTGAAGGCTTCCTGCATGTCTTCCCACAGATTTACGATTGCGAAGGCTTCTTTGTTGCCCGTCTGCGTAAAACCCGCGCCGTCGATCCCTTGCCTGCCCCTAAGTTTAAGGTCGGCAACTTCCCGTTCACGCCGGTCAAAGGCCGTGAGGCGGCACAGGCGCAAGCGGCTGCGAGCAAAGTCGGCCTGCACTGGGATGAGAGCCTGCGCCTCTGGATGCGTGACAAAGAGCTGTGGCTGTTCCCGGTCAACATCGAACCGCTGATTGGTAAGGTGCGTTTCTCCCGCCTCGGTATTCGCCTGGCGGAGATCCACAACAAAGGCTATCGCTGGCAGCACGAAGCGGTCATTGCGCTGGACGGCAGTGAGAACACCTTTGCCCTGACGCATCAGGAAGCGGAAGAGTGGTATCGCGGTCGTGACGTTTACCCGGAAGACGGCCCGTCACAGGATGAAGTCATCGTGACGTATCAGGGCTATCCGCTGGGGCTGGCGAAAAAAGTCGGCTCGCGGCTGAAAAACAGCTATCCGCGCGAACTGGTACGCGATGGCCGCCTGTTTACCGGTAACAACCGCAGCGCCTGAAAAAAAGCGCATTTTTTTACTGGCGATTTCGCTCTCCTTGTCTAGGATCAAAAATGGGTGACTGCACTGGTCATACCAGATTTTGGGCAACAAACCGGAGAGCATTATGACGAAAACCAGCGTACGCATTGGCGCTTTTGAAATCGACGACGCTGAATTGCGCGGCGAATCACAAGGCGAACGAACGTTAAGTATTCCCTGCAAATCCGATCCGGATTTGTGCATGCAGCTGGACGCCTGGGATGCAGATACCAGCGTCCCGGCGATCCTTGATGGGGAACATTCCGTTCTGTACCGTGAGCATTACGACAGTAAAACCGATGCCTGGGTCTTGCGTCTTGCCTGACCCAAAGAGAACCCGCCCGAAGGCGGGTTATTTATTACTGAAGCTGCGCCAGCGTCAGAAAGCCCCCGAATACTGCCCCCGTATCAATGTAGTGCAGATTGTTAAAATCGTAGCGTTTGTCCACAGGCGTATGTCCAAACCAGAAGTGATCCGCACCGCTAATGCCCTGCCCTTTGCCCACCATAAAGCCCATTAGCCGGTCGCGATCCCACAGCACGCGCTGGGCATCCACCGGCTTATGCCAGCCATATTCGGCGGAGGGATAATCCGCATGAGCAATCACGTTCAGACCGTTTTTGCAGGTTATTTCAATAATGTGCGGTAAGTCCCGACACGCATCGAGTAAACCCTTCGCCTGTTTTTGTTGAGCGTCCTTAAGCCCGGTAAACCAGTTACCGCCATTTATCGACCAGGGACTAAAATCATTATTTTCAAGCGCATCTAACGCCATTTGCTCGTGATTGCCGCGTACCGCATAAAACCAGTTTTCCTGCATCAGCTGTAAACATTTTACGCTGTCAGGCCCGCGATCGATAATATCCCCCACCGAGATCAGCAGATCCGTATCAGGATTAAAATGCCGTCGTTTCAGCTCATCCATAAGCCACTGATAGCAACCATGAATATCGCTGACAACCCAGACATGACGCCAGTGTTCTCCCTCTATTTTCTGATACATAACGCCTCCTGTAAGAAGTATAGCTGCCACAGAAAATGTCATGAGCTGGCGTTGGATTTTGCCAATCCAAACAAACCATAAACCAGCAGGAAATAAAGATCGCTGCGCTATTAATCCCTTATTCCCTGGCCTTTAAAATAGAGCGGAATAAAAAGAGGGATTTTCACGTGTCAAACATACACCTGCAAAACGATGTTTTTTATCCGCATCGCACAAATATTATTTCTGAACTGGTGAGAGGAAAACGCGTTCCCGGCCCAATCTGGCACAAACGTGATTACCGGTTAAAGTTCCTTCTACGCTCGCTTTTATTCTGGTCCTCCACCCATCGCATGCTGGAGGCCCTGTCCGGGCGCGATGATTTCGACAGGCTGCTCACCTCTCAAATTACCTTGCCGAGCAAAACTCACCGCCAGTATCTGATGCGCGGCCTGAACTCAAACGATCGGGCCGATGCTATCATCAGCCACTATCAGTGGATTGATAGTCTGAAAAACATCGCCCTCGCCCACGCGCTGACCAGCCCGCAAGAGGTGCCGGTTGTCCGGTTCGAGGCAAAAAACGGCGAAATCTATACCGTCCACGCCTCGTCCGCAGGTAAGGCCGAACGCGAAGGCGAAAGCACGCTTTGGCTGCACGACAATGACAATACGCTGCTTGCCAGCCTGACGTTCTGTGTCGCACGCAGTAACGGCCGTACGGTGCTGGTGATCGGCGGCCTTCAGGGTCCACGTCGTCATGTTTCACGGGAGGTGATTAAGCAGGCTACCCGTGCCTGCCATGGGCTTTTCCCGAAACGCGTGCTGATGGAGGTGATCTTCCAGCTTGCCTCACGCTCGAACATTAGCGCGATTTTTGCCGTCAGCGATGAAGGCCATGTTTTCCGCGCGCTGCGCTACCGTCTGAGCAAAGGCCGTCATTTTCACGCCAGCTACGACGAGTTCTGGGAAGGCCTGAACGGAAAGAAACTCTCCCCCTTCTGCTGGCAGTTGCCGCTCCAGATGGAGCGTAAAGCACTGGAGGAGATTGCCAGCAAAAAACGCGCCGAATACCGTCGCCGCTTTGCGTTACTTGATGATATTGCGGCTTCCGTACATGCGCGCATTGATCCCGCAGTCGTCTCAGGCAAAATACAAACAAAAATTTAACAAAACAGCCAAAAAGGACTGGACTTACGCCTGCCGGGTTGTGGTATGTTTGAGGCAGGCGCACAGGAAGTGAACCTTCTGCTGAGACGAAAACCGGATTTTATCGTTTATTTTCAAGCAGATAAAAAGAGACCGAATACGATTCCTGTATTCGGTCCAGGGAAATGGCTCTTGGGAGAGAGCCGTGCGCTAAAAGTTGGCATTAATGCAGGCTCAATCGCCTTGCCCTTTAAGAATAGATGACGACGTCAGGTTTTCCAGTCCACAGCAAAAGTGGTCTGAAAAAAAGCGTCAGAACATCACTAAATGTGAAAAACCGCAGAGCTTTTACAAGCACCTGCGGTTTTTTTTTACTGGAAACCTGACGGCTAGCAGAGCTTTTCAGCGCGCTCAATAAACGGTGCCAGACTCTTCTTCTGCCCGGGGTTTGCCGGGTCATCTACCTGGATCACGCTGACAGGCTGTCCGTTACTTTTCCCGCTGGCAACCTGCTGCTCCGCCACGTCATTTAACGGATACTGCACGAGCGTACTGGGATTGATGACATACAGCGCGTTACCGGGACGGCAGGTAAGCATGACTTCTTCACGATTAAATGCCCAGTTGTCCTTACCCACCTCAAACCGGCTGACGGTGATGACCTGCGGCGCGGCTAACGCACTGCTGGCACAGGTGAGAAGTAAAAGAGAAAGCAGTGTCTTTTTCATATGTTATTTAACCTTGTCAGAAGGGTTCCCAGGTCGCGAACAGGCTGACGGCGGCCAGTACCAGCGCGCCCAGCACCACCTCTGCCTGTGTCATCCTGATAAAAATCTGTTGTTCCCGCCCGGCCTCCGGGCGAAAGCGTGGCACAAGAAAATACCGATTCGCCAGCGCAATTGCCACCATCATCATGACCAGCGCACATTTGAACAACAACAGCTGGACATAAGGCGCCTGCCACGGCACGTTTATGCCAACAATAAAGAACGTATTGATTATCCCGGTCAGCAGCACGCCTGCCACGGCGTAATGCCCCACGCGGGAGAAGCGCATCATGGTAAAGATAGCGGCTGGCTGCCAGCGGCCTTTCGCCAGACGCATACAAAACAGCAGCGGCAGTAAACCACCCACCCAGGTCGCGGCGCAGAGCAGGTGAAGCGCATGGTTGAGACGATGCAACGCTCCCGGTGCGCCACCGTTCATCGCGGCATGTCCCACGCCCGCCAGCAGCACCAGCTGCCCCATCGCGAGCAGTAACAGCCGTGAGCCTTTTTGCGGGGTAAGCCATGCAGCGCCCGCCGTCACAGCGGCCAGCACCATTTGCCACAACCAGACGCCGCCAAATTGCGTTCCCAGCACGCTGCGCCAGACCGCCGGACGAATGACATCGCCCCATCCGTTGCCCATCAACCCACTTTGCAGGCCAAACATCAGCAGAGCCGCTATCAGGCTGATTAAGGCCGCGAGTTTCTGCTGCCGCTGGAAACGCCGGGTCATGAGGCGCTGCAACGAAGACGGCGCAAACCAGACGCTGTAGAGCGCGTTGCCGAAAAGCAGCATCAGCGCAGCAAAATGGATAAAGCGTAACGCGACGTAGCTCAGGGTCAGCATGCTATTTCACGCTAAAGTGATAGCTGCCTTTGGTTTTGTGGCCATCCACGGAGACCACATGCCAGTCCACCGTGTAGGTGCCGGACGTCAACGGTTTCTCAAGAGGAACAATCAGCTTTGCGTTATCCTTCTCGTCACGCTTCACCGCGCCGGTCTGGATCTTGTGCTGCTGCGCGTCCGTCACCACCACGCCGCTGAAGGCTGGCTCAATGCCTTCCGAGAAGTTCAGGGTAATGACCTCTGGTGCCACCGCAACGGTATTTTCCTGCGGGGATTGCTGCTTAAGATGCGCATGGGCCAGAACTGAGGGCGTGATGGCTGAAGAGAGCAGAAATGCCAGCGCGCACGCGACACGGGAAGGGGTAAAATGCATCACAATCATTCCTTTTCGTTATGCCTGAATGCTAAAGAATAACTCTGTATAATTAACGAGTCGAGGAACATCCTTTGCTCCCTTGTCATCGTTGAACAATCGCGGTAACGTTGCCGCCGCAGAAAAAGGAGAAGGAAATGAACGTTAACCTGGCCGCCCTTCCTCAGGACGAGATGGACAAAGTGAATGTCGATCTCGCCGCCGCGGGGGTCGCATTCAAAGAGCGTTACAACATGCCCGTCGTGGCTGAAGTGGTAGAGCGTGAACAACCCGCGCATCTGCGCGACTGGTTTCGCGAACGTCTCATTGCGCATCGCCTCGCCTCCGTCAATCTCTCGCGCCTGCCGTACGAACCTAAAGTTAAATAAGCTTAACGTCTCGTTACACTTCCTTACGCGTTATGTGGCAGGATAAGAAAACCCTGATAAATTTAGGTGTAATCTTAAAATCCCAGCGACTTAGTGTATAAGGAAGTCACGATGTCACGATGGAATATTGCCGCGGCTCAGTATGCCCCGCGGCACAACTGTGTTGATGAGCACGTAAAACATCACCTGCACTTTATTGCCGAGGCTGCCTGGCATGGGTGCGATTTAATCGTCTTTCCGGAGCTTTCGCTTACCGGCCCAGGCGGAACATCCTTACCCCCACCCCCTGACGATTTGCAGCTTGCCCCCCTCCTTCACGCCGCCCAGTCACGTTTCATCACGGTGATTGCTGGTATTACACTCCAGCAACACGGCCAGCGCCAGAAAGGACTCGCGCTTTTCACCCCCTAACCTGTCGACCATCCGGCGTTATCCGCAGGGCAACGGTGCAGGTGTTATTCCTGGCGATAAACGGTTAACCATCGTGGATAACCAGGCTGACGCCCCGGAACTGGACCCGGAGGCAACGCTGTTCACCAGCAGCCTGGCCGTGGGCGAGCATCGCTGGCGGCAATCCATCGGTTCGTTACAACGCTTCGCGCACAAGTACGCCATCGCGGTATTAATGGCGAACGCGCGCGGCGGTAGCGCGTTATGGGATGAAAAAGGTCAGCTGATCGTACGTGCCGATAAGGGAGAACTGCTGCTAACCGGTTCTTTAGGCCAACAGGGTTGGCAAGGCGATATCATTCCATTAGGCTAGGCATTTTTGGATCAGGAGCGATCAATGCTGCGCGTTATCGATACCGAAACCTGTGATTTGCAGGGTGGAATTGTGGAAGTCGCTTCTGTCGACGTGATTGACGGAAAGATAGTCAACCCCATGAGCCATCTGGTGCGCCCGGATCGTCCCATCAGTGCGCAGGCGATGGCGATACATCGTATTACGGAATCGATGGTGGCGGATAAGCCGTGGATTGAAGAGATCATCCCTCTTTACCACGGTAGCCAGTGGTATGTGGCCCATAACGCCAGCTTTGACCGCCGCGTGCTGCCGGAGATGCCCGGCGAATGGATTTGCACTATGAAGCTGGCGCGCCGTCTGTGGCCGGGGATCAAATACAGCAATATGGCGCTGTATAAGTCGCGCAAACTCAGCGTACGGACGCCGGAAGGGCTGCATCATCACCGCGCTCTTTACGACTGCTACATCACCGCAGCGCTCCTGATTGATATCATGAATACTTCCGGCTGGACGCCAGACGATATGGCGACCATTACCGGGCGCCCCGCGCT
This sequence comes from Enterobacter cloacae complex sp. ECL72, assembly GCF_019056635.1. Taxonomy (NCBI): domain Bacteria; kingdom Pseudomonadati; phylum Pseudomonadota; class Gammaproteobacteria; order Enterobacterales; family Enterobacteriaceae; genus Enterobacter; species Enterobacter cloacae complex sp. ECL72. The sequence continues at coordinate 2,282,086 of NZ_CP077659.1, forward strand.
ACTGACCACCTTTACGTTCGGAAAATATCGCGGGAAGCCAGTATCGGAAGTGGCGGACAAAGATCCGGGCTATCTGCGCTGGCTGTACAACAACCTCGACAGAATGAGCCCGGAACTGCGCCTGACGCTGAAGCATTATTTAGGCGAAGCCTGAGTCCCCGCCCGGCCTGGCAGCGTATCCTGCGCCAGGCCAATCAAAAAGGCGTACTCCAGCGCCACCCCTTCATAGGATTTAAATCGCCCTGATTTCCCTCCGTGCCCCGAGTCCATATCGGTACACAGCAGCAGTAAATTATCGTCAGTTTTCAGCTCACGCAACTTCGCCACCCATTTCGCGGGCTCCCAGTACTGTACCTGGGAATCGTGCAGGCCGGTGGTCACCAGCATATGCGGATAGGCTTTCGCCTCGACGTTATCGTACGGGCTGTACTCTTTCATGTAGCGATAATAGGTTTCATCCTGCGGGTTCCCCCACTCCTCAAACTCCCCGGTGGTCAGTGGAATGGACTCATCCAGCATGGTCGTCACCACGTCCACAAACGGCACCTGGGCGATAACGCCTTTAAACAGTTCAGGCCGCTGGTTGATCACGGCGCCCATAAGCATGCCCCCGGCGCTGCCCCCCATGCCAAAGCAGAGCTGCGGATCGCCATAACCCTGCGCGATCAGCGCATCGCAAACATCAAGGTAGTCATTAAAGGTATTTTTCTTTTTGAGAAATTTTCCGTCTTCATACCAGTGCTGACCCAGCTCGCCGCCGCCGCGAATATGGGCAATCGCATAAACAAAACCGCGGTCGAGCAGGCTCAGCCTGCTGCTGCTGAAATCGGCGTCCATGCTGGATCCATAGGAGCCATAGCCATAGACGAGGATGGGGTTTTTACCTTTGTTGAAGTGCGCCTTGTGATAGACGAGCGACACTGGGACTTCAACGCCGTCACGTGCGGTCACCCACAGGTGCTCACTGCGATAATTTTCCGACTCAAAACCCCGGACCTCAGCCTGTTTAATCACCTGACGCTGCCCGGTGTCCATATCCAGTTCAAACAACGTATCCGGGGTGGTCATCGACGAATAGCCGTACCGCAGGCGGGACGATTCCGGTTCCGGGTTAAAGCCGATCCACGTTACGTAAGCCGGGTCATCGAACGCAATGCCCACCACTTCGCGGGTTTTGCGGTTGATTTGGCGGATACTGGTCAGTCCGCGCTGACGCTCTTCCACCACCAGCCAGTCGGTAAACAGGGTGAACCCCTCCAGCATCACCTGATCGCGCGCGGGAATTAACACTTCCCATTTGCGTTCATCGCGCACTTTGGTTTTATAAAGGCCAAAGTTTTTGCCCTCGCGGTTCGAACGCAAGTAAAAGCTGTGCTGGAAGTGATCCAGGCTGTACTCATGATCTTTACGGCGCGGCAGGAAGCACAGAGGCTGCGCATCCGGCAGCTCTGCATCCAGCAGCAGCACTTCTGAGGTGGTGGCGCTGGAGAGGAAAATGATCACGTAGTGGCGAGACGACGTTTTGTGCAGGCTGACATAGAACGTCTCATCTTTTTCCTCATACACCAGTTCATCGTCGGCGGAATCGGTCCCCACCGTATGACGCCAGACCTGATAAGGCAGCAGCGTTGAGACATGCTTTTTAACGTAGTAGACCGTTTCTGAATCGTTACCCCAGACGAAATCGGGGGAGACATTATCCAGCATTTCGGGATACCAGTTTCCCGTTTCAAGATTGCGGAAACGCAAACCGTACTGGCGGCGGGAAAGGTAATCCTCAGCCAGCGCCATAATGGCGTTATCGGGGGAAATGGACATGCCGCCCAGCGTATAAAACTCACTGTGGGCAGCACGTTTGTTGGCATCCAGCAGGATCTCCCATTCATCCCACTCGGCGCTCAGCACAGACTGGCGCTGGTAGATGGGATATTCGTTTCCCGGCTCATAAATATGGCGATAGCGATAACCGTTCTTGCACCACGGGGCAGAGACATCACGCTGGGGGATACGCTGCACCATTTCCTTCAGAAGTTGATCCTGAAGCGCCTGCTGGCTGGCCATGACCTGGCGGCCATAGTCGTTTTCCTCGTGCAGATAGTCCAGCACCTCTGGCCGGGAACGAGAATCGTCCCGCAGCCAGTAGTAGTTATCTATACGCGTATCGCCATGCGTGGTGATCGCATAAGGAGTACGTCGGGCTTTTGGAGGCATGGCATTCTTACTTTTTCGTTTTACATCCTATAAGGTTGGCAAAACACGCGTATGATGCAAGCGAAACATGGCCTTCTAGCCCACGAGGGTCTGCTTCTGCTGCTGAATATCCTGCTCAATTCCCTCACGAACGTCCTGTGGGATCTTCAGCGCATCGCCCAGGGCGTTCAGGTAGCTGCGCTCCATAAAGTGATCGATATCGATGGCGGCACAGCTCAGAAAATAGAGTTCCAGCGCCTCTTCTTCGTTTTTCACGCTTTGCGCCAGACGCTGCGGATCAAGCGGCTGTTCGATGGCCTGCGCCACCAGCGCCCTGCCCTGTTCCTCAACGCCCGCTTCCCGCATCTGCTGTTCAATTGCGGCACGTTCACTGGCATCAATATGCCCGTCGCTCTTGGCCGCAAAGACCAGGGCGAGGATCAACCGCTCGGTGCGTAAATCTAACGGCGATACCTGCTTCCCGTACTGCGGTTCATCCTGATGCGCGCTGCGCACCTTGTCTTTGTATTTGTTCCATAAGACGGAGCCTGCAATAGCCCCTCCGCCCGCCAGCAGCGCGCCGGTACCATATTTGGTAAGCAGTTTCCGCGATGATTTATTGGCAACCAGCAAACCGGCCAGCCCGCCGAGCGCACCCGGCACCAGCAGCTTGCTCAGACCCTGCTCGCCGGACGACGAGCCTTTTTGTCCCAACAGGGATTGCAGTTGATTCATCCAGCCTGACATATTTTTCCTCACGTAACAGTGCGTAACCTTCACAGCCTAAGCGAGCGGGTGTCAGGAAATGTCTGTCAGTACTAAAGAAGCGCAAATTTCCCTGCTGTCCGGTTATCCCCATACAAGACAGACGCAAACGTTTTCGTTTATACTGCCCGCATCTTTTTCAGGGGGATTTTTATGACTCGTTTAGGAACCGCGCTGCGTCCCGCCGCGACGCGCGTCATGCTGTTGGGATCGGGTGAACTGGGTAAAGAAGTGGCCATTGAATGCCAGCGTTTAGGTGTGGAAGTGATTGCGGTGGACCGTTACGCGAATGCGCCCGCCATGCACGTCGCGCATCGCTCGCACGTCATCGATATGCTTGACGGTAATGCGCTGCGGGGGTTAATTGCCGACGAAAAACCGGATTTCGTGGTACCTGAAATTGAGGCCATTGCCACTGAGATGTTGATTGCCCTTGAACAGGAAGGCCAGCGCGTGGTGCCCTGCGCCACTGCGGCAAAACTGACCATGAACCGGGAAGGCATTCGTCGCCTGGCGGCAGAAGAATTACAGCTCCCGACCTCCAGCTACCGTTTTGCCGGGGATAAAGCTGCGTTTCTCCAGGCCGTAGAGGAGATTGGCTACCCGTGCATCATTAAGCCGGTAATGAGCTCCTCCGGCAAAGGGCAGAGCTTTATCCGCGACAGCAGCACGCTGGACAACGCCTGGGACTATGCCCAGCAGGGAGGCCGAGCCGGGGCCGGGCGCGTCATCGTGGAAGGCGTGGTGAAGTTTGATTTTGAAATTACCCTGCTCACCGTCAGCGCCGTGGATGGCGTTTATTTCTGCGACCCGATTGGTCATCGGCAGGAAGACGGCGATTATCGCGAATCCTGGCAGCCGCAGCAGATGAGCGCGCTGGCGCTGGCACGCGCACAGGAGATCGCCCGCAAGACGGTGCTGGCGCTGGGCGGCTACGGCCTGTTCGGCGTGGAATTGTTTGTTTGCGGCGACGAGATGATCTTCAGCGAAGTCTCCCCTCGTCCGCACGATACCGGGATGGTTACGCTGATTTCACAGGATCTCTCTGAGTTCGCGCTGCATGTACGCGCTTTCCTCGGTCTGCCGGTTGGCGGCATCCGTCAGTACGGCCCGGCAGCCTCGGCGGTGATCCTGCCGCAGCTGACCAGCCAGAATGTCACCTTTGATAACGTCGAAGGTGCGGTTGGCGCAGGCTTGCAGGTCCGGCTGTTCGGCAAACCGGAGATCGACGGAAGCCGTCGTCTGGGCGTGGCATTAGCGACCGGGGAAAATGTGGACGAAGCCGTCGCGAGAGCAAAAAGAGCGGCTGCGAACGTCAGCGTAGCAGGATAAAAAAACGGGCCGAAAGGCCCGTTTTAACTGTCTGGCTGGCCGGGTTAGGCGCAGCCGACACCCGGCAAACAAACTTACTGTTTCGCGCCTTCTACCGCTTCGCGAGCCAGTTTAGTGATGCGATCCCAGTCGCCTGCTTCCAGCGCATCCGCCGGAACCAGCCAGGAGCCGCCGATGCACAGCACGCTTTTCAGCGCCAGATAGTCACGGTAGTTGGCCGGAGAGATGCCGCCCGTTGGGCAGAAACGCACCTGGGAGAATGGGCCCGCAATGGCCTGCAACGCTTTGGTGCCGCCGTTCGCTTCAGCCGGGAAGAATTTGAACTCTTTCAGGCCGTAGTCCATGCCCAGCATCAGTTCAGAAACGGTGCTGATACCCGGGATCAGCGGAATAGAACCTTCGGTTGCGGCTTTCAGTAGCGGCTCAGTCAGCCCCGGGCTGATGGCAAACTGTGCGCCCGCTTCGGTCACTTCCGCCAGCTGCTGCGCATTCAGAACCGTACCTGCACCGATGATCGCTTCCGGCACTTCTTTGGCGATAGCGCGGATCGCATCCATCGCACAGGCCGTACGCAGGGTCACTTCCAGAACACGAACGCCACCCGCAACCAGCGCCTTCGCCATTGGGACAGCGTGCTCCAGTTTGTTTACCACAATAACCGGCACGACAGGGCCAGTGGTCAGGATTGCTTCTGCACTTGTTTTCCAGTTTTTCATCAGAGTTTTCTCTCGCCAGATCGTTAAAATCAAGTCGTCTTAAAACGTAATACAGGTTGCGCCCTGCTCCGCACCGGAGAGTTTCTCACGCAACGCACCAAACATTTCGCGTCCGGTACCCACGCGTGACGCGCTCAGGTCAGGAATATGTGGCTGACGCGCCGCCAGCTCTGCTTCATCCACCAGCAGGGTTAACTCGCCTGTCTGACCGTTAACGCGGATCATGTCACCATCACGCACTTTCGCCAGCAGGCCGCCGTCGTAGGCTTCCGGGGTGACATGAATCGCTGAAGGCACTTTACCGGATGCCCCCGAGAGGCGTCCATCGGTTACCAGCGCAATTTTGAAACGGCGGTCCAATAATACACCAAGCGGCGGCATAAGTTTATGTAATTCTGGCATCCCGTTCGCTTTTGGTCCCTGATGACGCACCACGACCACGCAGTCTTTATCAAGCAGACCCGCGTCAAAGGCAGGTAAAACGTCGTGCTGGCTTTCAAACACCACCGCCGGGGCTTCGATAACCTGATTCTCTTCCGGCACGGCAGAGGTTTTCATCACGGCACGTCCAAGGTTACCGCTCAGCACTTTGGTGCCGCCGTGAGGAGAGAACGGCTGTTCGAAGGTTGCGATAACCTGAGGATCGAGCGAGTCGCTCGCCCCTTCGCGCCAGTCCAGCTCACCGTTGTTCAGCCAGGGTTCAAGGGTATAGCGATGCAGACCAAAGCCCGCCACCGTGTTGACATCCTCATGCAGCAGGCCGCCTTTCAGCAGCTCGCGCATCAGCACCGGCACGCCGCCCGCGGCCTGGAAGTGGTTGATGTCCGCCGGACCGTTCGGGTACAGACGCGCCATCAGCGGTACCACGGAGGAGATATCGGAGAAGTCATCCCAGTTGATCAGAATGCCCGCCGCGCGCGCCATCGCGACAAGGTGCATGGTATGGTTGGTTGAACCGCCGGTCGCCAGCAGGGCGACAATCCCGTTTACGATGACTTTTTCATCCACCATTTTGCCCATTGGCATCCACTCGTTGCCGTTACCGGTCAGGCGCGTCACCTGACGGGCTGCGGCTTCGGTCAGCGCTTTACGCAGTGGCGCATCCGGCTGGATGAACGACGAGCCCGGCAGCTGCATACCCATAAACTCCACCACCATCTGGTTGGTGTTGGCCGTACCGTAGAACGTACAGGTGCCCGGCGCATGATAGGACGCGGCTTCCGCTTCCAGCAGTGCCTGACGGTCCGCTTTTCCTTCGGCATACAGCTGGCGGATACGGACTTTTTCCTTGTTTGGCAGACCGCTAGCCATCGGGCCTGACGGCACAAAAATCGCTGGCAGATGGCCAAACGACAGCGCGGCCATCACCAGCCCCGGGACGATTTTGTCGCACACGCCCAGATAGAGCGCGCCATCAAACATGTTGTGAGAGAGGCCCACTGCCGCCGACATGGCGATCACTTCGCGGCTCAGCAAGGACAGCTCCATACCGTCCTGGCCTTGGGTTACGCCATCACACATGGCCGGCACGCCGCCTGCAACCTGGCCCACCGCGTTCACGCTGTGCAGCGCATTGCGGATGATAGCCGGGTAGGCCTCATACGGCTGGTGGGCTGAAAGCATGTCGTTATAGGAGGTAATGATGGCGATATTGTTACGCAACATGCTTTTCAGCGCGTCTTTATCACCAGGCTGGCAGGCCGCAAAGCCGTGGGCCAGATTCCCGCAGGCCAGCTGAGAGCGATGGACAGTTTCACTCTTCGCCTGTTCGATGCGGGCAAGGTAGGCAGCACGGGTCTCTTTCGAGCGTTCAACGATGCGTTGTGTTACGCGTAACAATGTCGGATTCATAAAAGCTCCTCTAATTTATCTGTCCAGGCTCGGGAGTTTACACAGTTTCTGACGGTTGTTAACAACGCTGAAACGCCTGATATCCGGAGCACAGGGGCAAAATGTCTGAAGGGAGTGTAATAAAAAAAGCTCCGCGGGTGAATCCACGCGGAGCTTAAAAGATAAAAATTATGCCACTTGCTGTGTTAGATCATGTTACCGGTAAAATAACACCTTTGGGCTAGAGAAGGTGGTTATTCAAACTCGTTCCAGGAGCGGCCATCACGGGTGATCATCGCAACGGAGGCGACAGGTCCCCAGGTTCCCGCCTGATACGGTTTTGGCGCGTCCTGATCGGCTGCCCACGCTTCAGTGATGGAGTCGACCCACTTCCACGCCTCTTCCACTTCATCGCGGCGGACGAACAGCGCCTGGATACCACGCATGGTTTCCAGCAGCAGACGCTCGTAAGCATCGGCGAGATGCGTCTGGTTGAAGGTTTCAGAGTAGCTCAGGTCCAGCTTAGTAGTTTGCAGGTTGTGTTTGTGATCAAGGCCCGGCACTTTGTTGAGGATCTGAATATCCACACCCTCGTCCGGTTGCAGACGGATGGTCAGTTTGTTCTGCGGCAGTTCCTGCCAGGATTCTTTGAACAGGTTCAGTTCCGGATTTTTGAAGTAGACCACCACTTCGGAGCATTTTGCTGGCAGACGTTTACCGGTACGCAGGTAGAACGGCACACCGGCCCAGCGCCAGTCGTCGATATCCACGCGGATCGCCACAAACGTCTCGGTGTTGCTGGACTTGTTCGCGCCCTCTTCTTCCAGATAGCCAGGAACTTTTTTCCCCTGGGCAAAACCTGCGGTGTACTGGCCGCGCACGGTTTTCTCACGCACGTTGGAGCGGTCAATACGGCGCAGTGATTTCAGCACTTTCACTTTGGCATCACGAATGCTGTCGGCCGTCAGATCTGACGGTGGAGACATGGCAATCATGCACAGAATTTGCAGCAGGTGGTTCTGGATCATGTCCCGCATCTGGCCGGCCTGGTCGAAGTAGCCCCAACGGCCTTCGATGCCCACCTCTTCCGCCACGGTAATTTCCACGTGGTCGATAGTGCGGTTGTCCCAGTTGTTCACGAACAGGGAGTTGGCAAAACGCAGCGCCAGCAGGTTCAGTACCGTCTCTTTGCCCAGATAGTGGTCAATACGGTAAACCTGACACTCCTCAAAGAACTCGCCCACCTGGTCGTTGATTTCACGCGAGGTCGCCAGCGACGTACCCAGCGGTTTCTCCATCACCACGCGCGCCGGTTTGGCGTTCAGCTTCGCCTCGCCCAGACCTTTGCAGATGGCGCCGAAGGTGCTTGGCGGCATCGCGAAATAGTTAATAGTGACACGATTTTCCTGGTCAAGCATTTCACCCAGACGGGTAAAGGCGCCTACATCATTGACGTCCAGGTTGCAGAAATCGAGACGCCCGCTCAGCTTATCCCAAAGGCTTTCATCGATTTTCTCTTTCATGAACGTTTCGAGCGCCTCGCGCACGACTTTGGTATAAGCCTCCTTATCCCAGTCTGCGCGCCCTACCCCAAGGATTCGGGTGTCGGGATGGATCTGGCCCGCTTTTTCGAGCTGATACAGGGAAGGCAGCAATTTTCGGCGTGCAAGATCGCCTTTCGCGCCGAAAATGACCAGGTCACATGCCTGGGCTGTTTGCGTTACCGCCATGTCATTCTCCTCAGTTAGATCGCCTGGTACTCTGCCAGGTATCGTTGTAATTTTATTACAATGCACTGTACTGCTTTTACGCGTTTCCTGAAACCATTAGCGCTTAACGTCGCGTGCGATACGGTGATTTTTCGTCGCCCGGGCCATTACGCCCGTCTGATGACGCAACAAACGTCGATTCTTTGCGCAACAGGGTCAGAGCAAAACCCGACGTCGATCAAGTAATGAAAAAAAACAACAACATTTCTTGTCGACGATTACCCTTTCGGGAGTCCCGGGGGTAATATCGGCTAAATCGAATCAAGATTTCATCTCTTTATGAAATCGTTTATGCCCTCATGAGCGTCTTGTTAACAATGAACATGCTGGAAAAAATCCAGTTTCAACTGGAACACCTTAGCAAATCCGAGCGCAAAGTGGCTGAAGTTATTCTCGCCGCGCCCGCTCAGGCGATTCATTCAAGCATCGCCGCTCTGGCACAGGAATCGGGCGTCAGCGAACCGACGGTCAATCGATTCTGTCGTAGTCTGGACACGCGCGGCTTTCCTGATTTTAAACTGCATCTGGCCCAAAGTCTGGCAAACGGCACCCCGTATGTTAATCGCAATGTAGATGAAGACGACAGCGTTGATGCTTACACCGCAAAAATATTTGAATCGGCTATGGCCACGCTCGACCACGTTCGCCAGTCTCTGGACATGAGTTCAGTGAATCGCGCGGTCGATCTTCTCACGCAGGCCAAACGGATTGCCTTCTTTGGCCTTGGCTCGTCCGCCGCCGTGGCGCATGACGCCATGAATAAGTTCTTTCGCTTTAACGTGCCGGTGATTTACTCCGATGACATTGTGCTGCAACGCATGAGCTGTATGAATTGTAGTGAAGATGATGTCGTGGTACTCATCTCCCATACGGGCCGCACCAAGAGCCAGGTGGAGCTGGCGCAGCTCGCGCGTGACAACGATGCGATGGTCATCGCCCTGACGACGGCAGGTACGCCGCTGGCCCGGGAAGCAACGCTCGCCATTACCCTGGACGTACCGGAGGACACCGACATGTACATGCCGATGGTCTCCCGCCTGGCGCAGTTGACGGTCATCGACGTGCTGGCGACCGGTTTTACCTTACGCCGGGGCGCAAAATTCCGGGATAACTTGAAGCGGGTCAAGGAAGCCCTGAAAGAATCGCGTTTTGATAAAGAATTGCTTATAAAGAGCGATGTTCCCTAATAACTACGATGTACGATTTACGGCATTCGGTCCCCTCGCTACTGCCTTGCGATAGATGAAGGCCGATTCTATGTTCACGCAACACCAAAGTTGTTTCAGTCAACGGAGTATTACATGTCCAGAAGGCTTCGCAGAACCAAGATCGTCACCACCTTAGGCCCGGCCACCGACCGCGATAATAACCTCGAAAAGATTATCGCCGCGGGTGCCAACGTGGTGCGCATGAACTTCTCTCACGGTACGCCAGAAGACCATAAATTACGTGCCGACAAAGTGCGTGAAATCGCAGCTAAACTGGGCCGCCATGTTGCTATCCTCGGTGACCTGCAAGGTCCAAAAATCCGCGTATCGACCTTTAAAGAAGGCAAAGTCTTCCTCAACATCGGCGATAAATTCCTGCTGGATGCCAACCTGAGTAAAGGCGAAGGCGATAAGGAAAAAGTGGGTATCGACTACAAAGGTCTGCCTGCTGACGTTGTGCCTGGCGACATCCTGCTGCTGGACGACGGACGCGTACAGCTGAAAGTGCTGGAAGTTCAGGGTATGAAGGTATTCACCGAAGTGACCGTCGGCGGCCCGCTCTCCAACAACAAAGGCATCAACAAACTCGGCGGTGGCCTGTCTGCCGAAGCGCTGACCGATAAAGACAAAGCGGATATCGTGACCGCAGCGCAGATCGGCGTGGATTACCTGGCCGTCTCCTTCCCGCGCTGCGGCGAAGATCTGAACTATGCTCGCCGCCTGGCGCGCGATGCAGGCTGCGATGCGAAAATCGTTGCGAAAGTGGAACGCGCTGAAGCGGTCTGCGATCAGGACGCGATGGACGACGTGATCCTGGCGTCTGACGTGGTGATGGTTGCCCGTGGTGACCTGGGCGTGGAAATTGGCGATCCTGAACTGGTCGGTATCCAGAAAGCGCTGATCCGTCGCGCGCGTCAGCTGAACCGCGCGGTGATCACCGCCACCCAGATGATGGAATCCATGATCACCAATCCAATGCCAACCCGTGCGGAAGTCATGGACGTGGCGAACGCCGTGCTGGATGGTACCGATGCGGTGATGCTGTCAGCGGAAACCGCGGCAGGTCAGTATCCGGCAGAAACCGTGGCCGCCATGGCGCGCGTGTGCCTGGGTGCAGAGAAGATCCCAAGCATTAACGTCTCCAAGCACCGCCTGGATATCCAGTTCGACAATGTGGAAGAAGCGATTGCGATGTCTGCGATGTACGCAGCCAACCACCTGAAAGGGGTCACGGCGATCATCACCATGACCGAATCTGGCCGTACCGCGCTAATGACGTCCCGTATCAGCTCCGGTCTGCCGATCTTCGCCATGTCCCGTCACGAGCGTACGCTGAACCTGACGGCGCTGTATCGCGGCGTGACGCCAGTATACTTCGACAGCACCAACGACGGCGTGGCCGCCGCGCACGATGCCGTGAACCTGCTGCGCGACAAAGGTTATCTGGTATCCGGTGATATCGTTATCGTGACGCAGGGTGACGTGATGAGCACCATCGGCTCAACCAATACCACCCGCGTACTGACCGTAGAGTAAGCTCCGATCCCCTCTCCCCTATGGGGAGAGGGGTGAAGGTTTCCTATTTCTTCGGGAAAAGCTCTTTACGCTTGTACGGCTCTGTTTCACCAGGTTTACGCGTTTTGAGCAACTTCAGGATCCACGTATATTGCTCCTTATGCGGCCCCACCAGCACCTCCACCTCTTCATTCATGCGACGTGCGATGGTGTGATCGTCTGCGGTCAGCAGATCGTCCATCGGTGGACGTACCTCAATGCTCAGGCGATGCGTTTTACCGTCATAAACCGGGAACAGTGGGATCACGCGGGCGCGGCAGACTTTCATCAGGCGACCAATCGCGGGTAGCGTGGCTTTATAGGTTGCGAAGAAATCGACAAACTCGCTGTGTTCCGGGCCGTGGTCCTGATCGGGCAGATAGTAGCCCCAGTAACCCTGACGTACCGACTGAATGAAAGGCTTAATGCCATCGTTTCGGGCGTGCAAACGCCCGCCAAAGCGACGGCGCACGGTATTCCAGACGAAGTCGTAGATTTTGTTTCCCTGATTATGGAACATCGCCGCCATTTTCTGGCCCTGCGACGCCATTAACATCGCCGGAATGTCTACCCCCCAGCCGTGCGGCACCAGGAAAATCACCTTTTCATCATTGCGACGCATCTCGTCGATGATCTCCAGCCCTTTCCAGTCAACGCGTTCGACGATCTTCTCCGGCCCTTTCAGCGCCAGTTCCGCCATCATCGCCATGGCCTGGGGCGCGGTGGTATACATGTCATCAATGATTGCTTCGCGTTCGGCGTCGCTTTTATCCGGAAAACAGTACAACAGATTTATTTGCGCGCGGCGGCGTGCGCTTTTACCTAAGCGCCCTGCCAGGCGCCCCACTTTGCCGAGCACCGGATCGCGGAGGGAGGCAGGTAGCAACGCCATGCCAGCAAACGCGTATACGCCAAGCCAGGCGCCCCAGTTACGCGGGTGGCGAAAAGATTTTTCGAACTCAGGAATGTACTCAATATTGTTTTTTTTGGTTTCCATGCGGGTTCCAGGGTCTGGTGACGCAAAAATATATTCGGATAGTGTAGCGAGGCTGCCGCCCGCGCACAAAAGAAAAAGCCGGCGCATACTGACGCCGGCTTTTTAAATCAGGAGAGCTTAGTCGAAGCGCAGCTGCGGCATCACCTCTTTCACCTGCGCCAGGTAATCTTTGCGATCTTTGCCGGTCAGCCCTTCGGTGCGCGGCAGTTTTGCCGTCAGCGGGTTAACTGCCTGCTGGTTGACCCACACTTCGTAGTGCAGGTGCGGCCCCGTCGACCGGCCGGTGTTACCGGACAACGCGATGCGATCGCCACGTTTCACTTTCTGGCCCGGTTTGACCAGCAGTTTACGCAGGTGCATGTAGCGGGTGGTGTACGTACGACCGTGACGAATAGCAACGTAGTAGCCAGCAGCACCGCTGCGTTTCGCCATGACCACTTCACCATCCCCTACCGCCAGCACTGGCGTGCCCTGCGGCATGGCGAAGTCAACGCCACGGTGCGGCGCTACGCGGCCAGTTACCGGGTTCAGACGACGCGGGTTGAAGTTGGAGGAGACGCGGAACTGTTTCGCCGTTGGGAAACGCAGGAAGCCTTTTGCCAGACCCGTACCGCTGCGGTCATAGAACTTACCGTCTTCCGCGCGAATAGCGTAGTAGTCTTTGCCGTCTGAACGCAGACGAACGCCCACCAGCTGGCTCTGCTCGCGCTTACCGTCCAGCATTTCGCGGGACATCAGGACAGAGAACTGATCGCCTTTTTTCAGTTTGCGGAAATCCATCTGCCACTGCATGGCTTTGATCACCGAGCTGATTTCAGCGCTGGTCAGGCCGGCATCGCGTGCGCTGGAAACAAAGCTGCCGCCGACGGTCCCTTTCATGACGCTGTTAACCCAGTCGCCCTGCTGCAATTCGCTGGTCATTTTGAAACCGTTTGCAGTGCGATCGTAGGTGCGGGTTTCGCGACGGGACATCTCCCAGGTCAGACGTTGCAGATCGCCGTCGGGCGTTAGGGTCCAGGAAAGCTGCTGACCAATTTTCAGGTTACGCAGCTCTTTATCGGATGCGGCGAGCTGGCTGATGTTGCCCATGTCGATACCGTACTGGTTCAGGACGCTGCTCAGCGTATCGCCAGTAGATACAACATATTCATGAATGCCGGCTTCATTCTGGATCTTGTCATCCAGCTCATCCTGGGGAATCGCTTCATCTTCCTGAGCGGCCTGATCGATAGGCTCGCTGGCCTCAGGCAGCAGAGAGCGGATCTCGCTCTTCTCCAGTTCGATGGTTTTAATGATTGGGGCGGAACTCGGGTGGTAAACATAGGGCCGCCAGACGGCGACCGCTAATGTGAGAACTGTAAGCGACCCCAGCATAACGCGGTGGGGTCGAGGCAGATTGTTAAATGCCAGGGCGACAGAGCGGGCTATCTGTTGCACGTATTCACTTCCTCGTTAATCTCCTTTCAGGCAGCTCGCATACTGATTCGCCAGTTGGCTGAGGAACTGCGAATAGCTCGCTTTGCTCAACTGGATGTTCGTACCTAGCGGGTCAAGGGTTCCCATGCGCACGGATGTTCCCCTGGCCACGGCTTCTACGACCGCTGGCCTGAACTGTGGCTCAGCAAAAACGCATGTCGCTTTTTGCTCAACCAACTGTGTTCTGATTTCATGTAAACGCTGCGCACCAGGCTGAATTTCAGGGTTGACGGTAAAATGCCCCAGCGGGGTCAGACCGTAATGTTTCTCGTAATACCCGTAGGCATCATGAAAAACGAAGTACCCTTTTCCTTTAAGCGGTGCGAGCTCGTTACCCACCTGTTTGTCGGTTGCGGCTAATTGAGCCTCAAAATCCTTCAGGTTGGCGTCGAGTTTGATTCGACTTTGCGGCATAAGTTCCACTAATTTGTCGTGGATTGCAACCGCTGTAAGCCGCGCTATCTCTGGGGAGAGCCAGAGATGCATGTTGTATTCGCCGTGATGGTGATGGTCGTCACCTTTTTCACCGTGAGCATGGTCGTGGTCGTGTTCGTCACCCTCGTCCTCAGCTCCTTTCATGAGTAACGGTTTCACGCCGGACAGCCCGGCAATCGTCACCTGTTTCTCAGCGGGAAGCTGACTGGCTGACTTCTGCATGAACGCTTCCATCTCAGGACCAATCCAGACGACTAAGTCCGCGTTCTGTAAGCGTTTTACATCAGATGGACGCAGGGAATAATCATGCTCGGAAGCACCGTCAGGCAGCAGAACCTGGGTCTCAGTGACCCCATCCGCGATGGCAGAGGCGATAAATCCAAGCGGTTTAAGCGAAGCGACAACGGCGGCGTTAACATCTTGTGCTGTTGTACCCCAAAGAGCAGCGGATAAAGCTGCGAAAAGAAGCGTATTTTTCTGTAACATAATGCGACTAATCATCGTAATGAATGCGTTGGATGTGATATTATAACATTCGATGACTTCTGCAAGCTTAAATTGACATGACGACTTTAGTTTCTCTTGAAAATGTTTCGGTCTCATTCGGCCAGCGCCGCGTCCTTTCTGAGGTGTCGCTGAATCTGAAGCCCGGCAAAATACTCACGCTGCTCGGCCCTAACGGTGCAGGCAAGTCGACGCTGGTACGCGTCGTATTAGGCCTGGTAGCCCCTGATGCAGGTGTTATCGTCCGCCAAGACAAGTTGCGTATCGGCTATGTGCCGCAAAAATTACACCTCGATGCCACCCTGCCCCTGACGGTGAGCCGCTTCCTGCGCCTCCGTCCCGGTACGCGTAAAGCGGATATCCTCCCGGCGCTGAAACGCGTTCAGGCGGGACATCTTGTTGAGGCGCCCTTGCAAAAGCTGTCGGGCGGTGAAACCCAGCGCGTATTACTTGCCCGCGCCCTGCTCAGCAGCCCTCAGCTGCTGGTCCTGGACGAGCCGACGCAGGGTGTTGACGTCAACGGTCAGGTTGCGCTGTACGATCTGATTGACCAGCTCCGTCGGGAGCTAAACTGCGCGGTGCTGATGGTGTCCCATGATCTGCACCTGGTGATGGCCAAAACCGACGAAGTGCTGTGCCTGAACCATCACATTTGTTGTTCCGGCACGCCGGAAGTGGTGTCAATGCATCCGGAATTTATCTCTATGTTTGGCCATCGCGGCGCCGAACAGCTGGGCATCTATCGTCATAATCACAATCACCGCCATGATTTACAGGGACGAATCGTCCTGCGTCGGGGAAATGGACACTCATGATTGAACTGTTACTGCCCGGCTGGCTGGCCGGGATTATGCTTGCCTGCGCCGCGGGTCCACTCGGCTCGTTTGTCGTCTGGCGCAGAATGTCCTATTTCGGCGATACGCTGGCCCATGCTTCATTGCTGGGTGTGGCGTTTGGTTTGTTACTGGACGTGAACCCGTTTTATGCGGTGATTGTCGTCACGCTGCTGCTGGCTGCCGGTCTGGTCTGGCTGGAAAAACGCCCTCACCTGGCAATTGATACCCTGCTCGGCATTATGGCGCACAGCGTCCTGTCGCTGGGCCTGGTGGTAGTGAGCCTGATGTCAAACATCCGCGTAGACCTGATGGCCTATCTGTTCGGCGATCTGCTGGCCGTCACGCCCGAAGATCTGATTTCTATTGCCATTGGCGTGGCAGTGGTGCTCGGGATCCTGCTGTGGCAGTGGCGAAATTTACTGGCTATGACCGTCAGCCCGGATCTGGCCTTTGTCGACGGCGTGAAGCTTCAGCGCGTGAAGCTGCTATTGATGCTGGTGACGGCGTTAACCATCGGCGTGGCGATGAAGTTTGTCGGCGCGCTGATCATCACGTCGCTGCTGATAATTCCTGCCGCCACTGCGCGCCGTTTTGCGCGTACGCCGGAGCAAATGGCCGGTATCGCGGTGATTATCGGAATGATTGCGGTGACGGGCGGGTTAACCTTCTCGGCGTTTTATGACACGCCAGCGGGGCCGTCGGTGGTACTGTGCGCGGCGGTGTTGTTTATTTTCAGTATGATGAAAAAGACCGCGCAGTAGTCAGCATGTCCCCGGTGGCGCTTCGCTTACCGGGGCTACAATTTATCGCTGCTTACGGCATCGCGGGCGGCGTAATGCCGAAATGATTCCACGCCCGCACCGTTGCCATACGACCACGCGGGGTACGCTGCAAGAAGCCCTGCTGGATCAGATACGGCTCCAGCACGTCCTCGATAGTCTCACGCTCTTCGCCAATTGCCGCCGCCAGGTTATCCAGCCCTACCGGCCCGCCAAAGAACTTATCCAGCACCGCCAGCAGCAGCTTACGGTCCATATAGTCAAAGCCTTCGGCATCGACATTCAGCATATCCAGCGCCTGGGCGGCGATCTCGGCCGATATGGTGCCGTCGTGCTTCACCTCGGCAAAGTCACGCACCCGGCGCAGCAGGCGGTTGGCGATACGCGGCGTACCGCGGGAGCGCTTCGCCACTTCAAACGCCCCCTCTTCGCTCATATCCAGCCCCATGTAGCGCGCGCTGCGGCCCACAATATGCTGAAGGTCAGGCACCTGATAAAACTCCAGACGCTGCACGATACCAAACCGGTCGCGTAGCGGAGAGGTCAGAGAGCCGGCGCGGGTCGTGGCGCCAATCAGGGTAAACGGCGGCAGATCGATTTTGATCGAGCGCGCGGCCGGGCCTTCACCGATCATGATATCCAGCTGGTAATCCTCCATTGCCGGATAGAGCACTTCCTCCACCACCGGTGAAAGACGGTGGATCTCATCGATAAACAGCACGTCATGCGGTTCGAGGTTGGTCAGCATCGCCGCCAGGTCCCCTGCTTTCTCCAGTACCGGGCCGGAGGTGGTACGCAGGTTAACGCCCATTTCATTGGCGACGATATTCGCCAGGGTGGTTTTACCTAACCCCGGCGGCCCAAAAATCAGCAGGTGATCGAGCGCATCGCCGCGCAGCTTTGCCGCCTGGATGAAAATCTCCATCTGAGAACGAACCTGCGGCTGGCCGATGTACTCATCCAGCAGTTTGGGACGGATCGCGCGATCCACCACGTCATCTGGCTGAATAGTGCCTGCCGATACCAGGCGGTCTGCTTCAATCATCCTTTACCTCACAATGCAGCGCGCAGCGCTTCACGAATCAGAGTTTCACTGCTGGCATCCGGTTTAGCAATTTTGCTCACCATCCGGCTGGCCTCCTGAGGTTTATAGCCCAGCGCCACCAGCGCGGCAACCGCTTCCTGCTCGGCATCATCATCCGATGCAGGCGCGCCCGGGGAAGTCAGCACCAGATCGGCTGCCGGCGTGAACAGATCGCCATGCAGACCTTTGAAGCGGTCCTTCATCTCGACAATCAGGCGCTCGGCGGTTTTCTTCCCGATGCCCGGAAGTTTAATTAACGCAGCTGGATCTTCACGCTCAACGGCGTTCACAAACTGTGGCGCTGACATACCGGACAGAATCGCCAGGGCCAGCTTCGGCCCGACGCCGTTGGTTTTAATCAATTCGCGGAACAGTGTGCGTTCCTGTTTGTTATTGAAGCCGTACAGCAGCTGAGCATCTTCACGCACCACAAACTGGGTAAAGACAACCGCCTCTTTGCCCGCCTCCGGCAGCTCATAGAAGCAGGTCATCGGCATATGGACTTCATAGCCCACGCCACCCACCTCCAGCAGCACTAACGGGGGTTGTTTTTCAATGATGATGCCTCTGAGTCTGCCTATCACGTGACGCTCCTGCGTTCTGGAAGAAATTATCTGCCGACATAATAAAAAAAGGCTGGATAAACATCCAGCCTGATTTGTCATTATCGTAACCTGCCTCGCGCCAGATTGAGCCGCGACTCGCTCATTTGCATCGCATTCTGGCTGACGTGACAGTGGGTAATCGCAATGGCCAGCGCATCCGCGGCGTCGGCCTGCGGGTTCGCAGGGAGCTTCAGCAGGGTACGCACCATGTGCTGCACCTGGCTTTTCTCCGCGCTACCAATGCCCACCACCGTCTGCTTAACCTGACGGGCCGCGTACTCAAACACCGGCAGATCCTGGTTCACGGCGGCAACAATCGCCACGCCGCGCGCCTGACCGAGCTTTAACGCCGAGTCAGCGTTTTTCGCCATAAAGACCTGCTCGATGGCGAAATAGTCCGGCTGGAACTGGGTGATGATCTCCGACACGCCCGCATAGATGAGCTTCAGGCGCGATGGCAGATCGTCCACTTTGGTGCGAATACAGCCGCTGCCGAGGTAGGTTAGCTGGCGTCCCACCTGACGGATAACGCCATAGCCGGTGACGCGTGAGCCGGGGTCAATCCCGAGAATAATCGACATCACGCGTCTCCCGTAAACGGTTTACAGGCTCTCATCAGAGAGTCGCTGCAACCTCATCAGAGATTTCACCGTTGTGATACACTTCCTGCACGTCGTCGCAGTCTTCGAGCATGTCGATCAGACGCAGCAGTTTCGGTGCGGTTTCCGCATCCATGTCCGCTTTGGTAGACGGGATCATGGAGACTTCAGCGTTATCCGCCTTCAGGCCAGCCGCTTCCAGCGCATCGCGCACGGCACCCATCTCTTCCCATGCGGTGTAAACATCAATAGCACCGTCGTCGTAGGTCACCACGTCTTCCGCACCGGCTTCCAGCGCCGCTTCCATGATCGCATCTTCGTCGCCTTTCTCGAAGGAGATGACGCCTTTTTTGCTGAACAGGTACGCTACAGAACCGTCAGTGCCCAGGTTGCCGCCAGTTTTGGTGAACGCGTGACGCACTTCCGCAACGGTACGATTACGGTTGTCGGACAGACACTCAACCATCACCGCCGTACCGCCAGGACCGTAACCTTCATAAATGATGGTTTCCATGTTCGCGTCTTCATCACCGCCCACGCCACGTGCGATGGCACGGTTCAGGGTGTCACGCGTCATGTTGTTGGACAGGGCTTTATCCACCGCCGCGCGCAGACGTGGGTTAGAGGCCGGATCGCCGCCGCCCAAACGCGCCGCTGTCACCAGCTCACGAATGATTTTGGTAAAGATTTTACCGCGTTTGGCATCCTGTGCCGCTTTGCGGTGTTTGGTGTTGGCCCACTTACTATGACCTGCCATAAAAAGTTCTCCAAAAATCGCGCCTTCTCAGGCAGCGTTAATTACAAATTCTTCAATCGCCTGCCGGTTGCTCCACGACTTGGTCAGTGCGGCGGCATCCGCCGCATTCACCCAGCGGTAGGTCAGGTGTTCCGTGAACACGATCTCCCGCTCATGGGGAAGCGCAAGGCAGAACCACGATTCCGTATTGCGCTCAATGCCCGGTGCATAGCGATGACGTAAATGGCTAAAAATTTCAAACTCCACCGTGCGCTGACAGTCCTTCAGGGTCAGTTGCTCGTAAGCAACATCAATGGCGACCTCTTCCTTTACTTCACGCGCGGCGGCCTGCGGCGCGGTCTCCCCCTCTTCCAGGCTGCCGGTAACCGACTGCCAGAAATCCGGATCGTCGCGCCGCTGCAACATCAGCACCCGCTTCGTGTCTTCTGCATAAATGACCACCAGAACCGAAACGGGACGCTTATATGCCATATCAGTTTTTCTCTTCCTTCTTCACCACCTCAATGCCCAGCTCAGCCAGCGCGGCCGGGTTGGCAAAGCTTGGCGCTTCAGTCATCAGACACGCCGCTGCGGTGGTTTTCGGGAAGGCGATCACATCACGGATGTTGTCGGTGCCGGTCAGCAGCATGGTCAGACGGTCAAGACCGAAGGCCAGACCCGCGTGCGGAGGGGTACCGTACTTCAGGGCGTCCAGCAGGAAGCCAAACTTCTCGCGCTGCTCCTGCTCGTTAATGCCCAGAATGCCGAACACGGTCTGCTGCATTTCACCGCTGTGAATACGCACGGAGCCGCCGCCCACTTCGTAGCCGTTGATGACCATATCGTAGGCGTTTGCCACCGCGTCTTCCGGCGCCGCTTTCAGCTCTGCCGCCGTCATCTCTTTTGGCGAGGTGAACGGGTGGTGCATCGCGGTCAGGCCGCCTTCACCGTCGTCTTCAAACATCGGGAAGTCGATCACCCACAGCGGCGCCCATTTGCTTTCGTCGGTCAGGTTCAGGTCTTTGCCGAGCTTCAGACGCAGCGCGCCCATCGCATCCGCAACCACTTTCTTGTTGTCTGCGCCGAAGAAGATCATGTCGCCGTCCTGCGCGCCGGTGCGCTCAAGGATCGCTTCCACGATGTCCGCATTCAGGAACTTCGCCACCGGGCTGGTGATGCCTTCCAGACCTTTTGCACGCTCGGTTACTTTAATATAGGCCAGACCTTTCGCGCCGTAGATCTTGATGAAGCTGCCGTAGTCGTCAATCTGCTTACGGCTCAGGGCAGCACCGCCCGGAACGCGCAGGGCAGCCACGCGGCCTTTCGGATCGTTAGCCGGGCCAGCAAAGACCGCGAACTCAACGGCTTTCACCAGGTCTGCCACGTCCACCAGCTCCATCGGGTTACGCAGGTCTGGTTTGTCAGAACCGTAGCGACGCTCGGCTTCCGCGAAGGTCATGACAGGGAAATCGCCCAGCTCAACGCCTTTCACGTCGTTCCACAGGCTACGCACCAGGGCTTCCATCACCTCACGCACCTGCTCAGCGGTCATGAAGGAGGTTTCCACATCGATCTGGGTAAATTCTGGCTGACGGTCAGCGCGCAGGTCTTCGTCGCGGAAGCATTTCACGATCTGATAGTAGCGATCGAAGCCGGACATCATCAGCAGCTGTTTGAAAAGCTGTGGTGACTGCGGCAGCGCGTAGAATTTGCCTTTATGGACGCGGGATGGCACCAGGTAGTCGCGCGCGCCTTCCGGCGTGGCTTTGGTCAGCATCGGGGTTTCGATATCAAGGAAACCGTGGTCATCCATAAAACGGCGCACCAGGCTGGTGATTTTCGCACGGGTTTTCAGGCGCTGAGCCATTTCCGGACGACGCAGATCCAGGTAGCGGTATTTCAGACGCGCTTCTTCGGTGTTGACGTGGTTGGAGTCCAGCGGCAACGCTTCCGCGCGGTTGATGATCGTCAGATCGGACGCCAGCACTTCGATAGCGCCGGTCGCCATGTCGGCGTTGACGTTTTTCTCGTCACGCGCACGCACGGTGCCCGTCACCTGAATGCAGAACTCATTGCGCAGCTCAGAAGCCAGCTTCAACGCATCAGCGCGATCCGGATCGAAGAACACCTGAACGATACCTTCGCGGTCACGCATATCAATAAAGATAAGGCTACCAAGATCGCGACGACGATTGACCCAACCACACAGGGTGACCTGCTGCCCGACGTGGGACTGACGCAGCTGCCCGCAATATTCTGTACGCATGAGATATCCCTTAATTAGCCGCAGGCTGATTGTCGCCTGTCTCGCAGGCTACGATGTCGCAGCTTTCTGTATGTCACAACTGGATGAAAAAAGGCGGCTATTATACTGGAAATTCTGCCGCACGATAAGAGCGAAGCACGGCCTGACGCGCGTTTGCTGAACTCTTATTGCCTATTCTCACAAAAATTAACAAAATTATCCGACCGATAACAGGCCATCACGTCGTAAGGTGTAGAAAAGCAATCATTTGACGGGAGTGACGATGTTTACACTTGATGCCACCAAAACCGCCCTTGTGGTCATTGATTTACAGGAAGGCATTCTGCCTTTTGCCGGTGGTCCGCACACCGCTGACGATGTGGTCAGCCGCGCTGCGCGCCTGGCAGAAAAATGCCGCGCCAGCGGCTCGCCTGTTGTTATGGTGCGCGTCGGCTGGTCCGCTGATTTCGCCGAAGCGTTAAAACAGCCGGTTGATGCCAAGGCCCCGGCGCAGGCGCTGCCGGACAACTGGTGGACATATCCTGTCTCGCTCGGTAAACGCGACAGCGATATAGAAGTCACCAAACGCCAGTGGGGCGCATTCTACGGCACCGACCTGGAGCTCCAGCTGCGCCGTCGCGGGATCGACACTATTATTCTGTGCGGGATCTCCACCAACATCGGTGTGGAATCCACCGCCCGTAACGCCTGGGAGCTGGGCTTTAACCTGGTGATCGCGGAAGATGCGTGCAGCGCAGCCTCTGCGGATCAGCACCAGGGCAGCATGACCCATATCTTCCCGCGTATCGGTCGCGTGCGCAGCACGGATGAGATCCTCAGCGCGCTATGATGTACGTGGGCCTGCCCCAGTGGTCGCACCCGAAATGGGTGCGCCTGGGTATTACCAGCCTTGAAGAGTATGCCCGACACTTTAACTGCGTGGAGGGCAATACCACGCTGTACGCTCTGCCCCGCGCGGAGATCGTCGAACGCTGGCGCGAGCAAACCAGCGACGACTTCCGCTTTTGCTTTAAATTCCCGGCGACCATCTCCCACAACGCCGCGCTGCGCAACTGCGATGATTTAACCCACGAGTTTTTCACCCGGATGTCGCCTCTGGCCAACCGTATTGGCCAGTACTGGCTCCAGCTTCCCGCCACGTTTGGCCCGCGCGACCTGCCTGCCCTCTGGCAGTTTCTCGACGCCCTGCCGCATGGCTTCACCTACGGCGTAGAAGTAAGGCATCCGGAATTCTTTGCCAAGGGCGACGCGGAGAAAGCGCTCAATCGCGGCCTGCATGAACGATCGGTCAACCGCGTGATCCTCGACAGCCGCCCCGTACATAGCGCAATCCCGCACAGCGAAGCCGTTGTTGATGCCCAGCGCAAAAAACCGAAAGTGCCCGTCCACGCGATCGTAACGGCACAGAACCCGATGGTCCGGTTTATCGGCAGCGATAACATGCAGCAAAATGAGGAGATGTTCGCCGTCTGGCTGCAAACGCTGGCGAAATGGGAGCACACCACCACGCCGTACCTTTTTTTACATACGCCGGATATCGCACAGGCGCCTGAACTGGTCGATGCTCTCTGGCAGGCCTTGCAGCAGGCGGTTCCGTCGGTTGGCCCCGCGCCGTCCATCCCACAACAATCTTCTCTTTTCTGAAATCACCCCCTATCATAGAGACGTGCCATCTGCCAAAAACAGGGAGTTAGTATGGTCAGCGCGCTGTATGCGGTGTTAGGTGCATTACTGCTGATTAAGTTTTCATTTGATGTTGTGCGCCTGAGAATGCAGTACCGCGTCTCGTACGGTGACGGGGGCTTTTCTGAGCTACAAAGCGCAATCCGCATCCACGGCAACGCGGTCGAGTACATTCCCGTCGCGTTAATTTTACTGCTGTTAATGGAGATGGATGGCGCTGAAACCTGGATGGTGCACGTCTGTGGGCTGCTGCTGATTGCAGGGCGTTTGATGCATTATTATGGTTTTCACCACCGCCTGATCCGCTGGCGTCGTTCCGGCATGAGCGCGACCTGGTGCTCGCTTTTGCTGATGGTGCTGGCTAACCTTTGGTATATGCCGTGGGAGTTGGTTTTCTCCTTCCATTAGCGCACAATATGCCCCTTTATTTTTCCCGGATTTTTACGTTATGTCAGATCGCGACACGCTTTTTTCCGCGCCTATCGCCAGCCTGGGCGACTGGACCTTTGATGAACGGGTAGCCGAAGTCTTCCCGGATATGATCCAGCGCTCTGTTCCCGGTTATTCCAATATTATCTCCATGATCGGCATGCTGGCGGAGCGTTTTGTTCAACCCGGCACGCAGGTCTATGACCTGGGTTGTTCGCTGGGAGCGGCAACGCTGTCTATTCGTCGTAACGTTCATCACGAAGGCTGCAAGATTGTGGCTGTCGATAACTCACCGGCTATGGTTGAACGCTGCCGTCGCCACATTGATGCGTATAAAGCCCCTACGCCTGTGGAGGTGGTAGAAGGCGATATCCGCGATATCGACATCCAGAACGCCTCGATGGTGGTACTGAACTTTACCCTTCAGTTCCTGGTACCGGACGATCGTCAGCGGTTGCTGGATAAGATTTATCAGGGCCTGAACCCGGGCGGCGCGCTGGTGTTGTCTGAGAAATTCAGCTTTGAAGACGCCAGCGTGGGCGAACTGCTGTTCAACATGCACCATGATTTCAAGCGTGCAAATGGCTACAGCGAGCTGGAGATCAGCCAGAAGCGCAGCATGCTTGAAAACGTCATGCTGACGGATTCTGTAGAAACCCACAAAGCGCGCCTGCGCAAAGCCGGATTTGAACACAGCGAACTGTGGTTCCAGTGCTTTAACTTTGGTTCTCTGGTGGCGCTTAAAGCCGGAGACGCAGCATGATCGAGTTCGGTAATTTCTATCAGCTGATTGCCAAAAACCACCTTTCCCACTGGCTGGAAACCCTGCCTGCGCAAATTGCCGCCTGGCAGCGCGATCAGCAGCATGGTCTGTTGAAGCAGTGGTCCAACGCCGTGGAGTTTCTGCCTGAACTGACGCCTCATCGTCTGGATTTGCTGCACAGCGTGACGGCGGAGAGCGAAGAGCCGCTCCCGGCCGGGCAGATCAACCGCATCGAAACGCTGATGCGTAACCTGATGCCGTGGCGCAAAGGGCCGTTCTCGCTGTACGGTGTAAATATCAACACCGAGTGGCGCTCTGACTGGAAGTGGGATCGCGTTCTGCCGCATTTATCCGACCTGACCGGGCGCACCATTCTGGACGTGGGCTGCGGTAGCGGCTATCACATGTGGCGCATGATCGGCGCAGGCGCGCATCTGGCCGTCGGTATCGATCCGATGCAGCTGTTCCTGTGCCAGTTTGAAGCGGTGCGTAAGCTCCTGGGTAACGACCAGCGTGCGCACCTGCTGCCGCTGGGTATCGAGCAACTCCCTGCCCTGAAAGCGTTTGATACCGTTTTCTCGATGGGTGTGCTGTACCACCGTCGTTCCCCGCTGGAGCATCTCTGGCAGTTGAAAGATCAGCTGGTCAGCGGCGGCGAACTGGTGCTGGAAACGCTGGTCATCGAAGGCGATGAACATGCCGTTCTGGTGCCGGGCGATCGCTATGCGCAGATGCGCAACGTTTACTTCATCCCTTCCGCGCTGGCGCTGAAGAACTGGCTGGAGAAATGTGGGTTTGTCGATGTACGCATCGCCGATGTGTGCGTGACGTCAGTTGAGGAACAGCGCCGCACCGACTGGATGATCACCGAATCGCTGGAGCAATTCCTCGACCCGGACGATCACAGTAAAACCATCGAAGGCTATCCGGCCCCGATGCGTGCGGTATTGATTGCGACCAAGCCGTAGCCTTTAGCCGGGTGGCGGCTGCGCCTTACCCGGCCTACGCGTGATTTCGTAGGCCCGGTAAGCGCAGCGCCACCGGGCAAAAAAGAAAAAAGAAAAAAAGGCCCCTGTGTAATTTGCAGGGGCCTGGTACAAGCAAGCATCATATTGGGCGACATGATGCGCGGTAAAAAATCGGTACGTTGCTACACGTGATGACGTTCAATCAACGATTTCATTACCGCAACCGACTCTCCATCCACACCGTAGCGCGAGTACTCATCCGCTTCAGCATCCGTCGACATTGACAACCCTGTATTGCGATAACGCATGGGTGAAGGTATCCATTTACCCGCCGAGCTGTGCAGCTCTTCCACCCCTGCGTTTAAAAACAGTTCCAGATTGCTGGCGCGTACTCCTGCGCCCGCCATGATTATTGGAACACCGGAATGTGCTTTTAGTTCCGTAATTAATTTCAGTCCTTTTTCAGCCGAGGACTGCTGGCCCGACGTCAGAACGCGCGCCACGCCCAGTTCTGCCAGCGTATCAAAGGCTTGTATCGGATCCTTACACATATCGAACGCACGATGAAAAGTGACCGCCATCCCCCGGGCGGCGCGCATGACCTGACGCATACGCGGAAGATCGATGTTGCCGTCTTCGTCCAGCACACCGATCACAAGCCCCGGAAAACCGGAATCACGGACGAGGGCGATATCCTCAAGCATGGCACTGAACTCACCCGCCGTATAACAAAAATCACCGCCGCGCGGGCGAATAATCGGGTGCACCGGAATGGTGATGGCCTGGCGGGCTGATTTCAGCACGCCAAAGGACGGGGTTAATCCCCCTTCTTTCGGTGCCGCGCAAAGCTCGATGCGATCGGCCCCGTGCCGTTGCGCAGTGACGCCACACTCCACGCTGTAACAACAAATTTCCAGCAGCGCCATGTCATCCTCCTTAAATTTCACTCAACGTACCATCGTGGCACGTTGCCCGATTGATGTCTGGATCGACGCTCACAATGCTTACGCTTCGCTGGCGACGATCTGCTCGATAGTCCAGGGATGGAATTTCACCGTCACGTTGCCGTCCGTTACGGCAAGCGTAGGGTTCGGTAAGCGTTCGCGCTCCCCTTTTGGCGAGCTGGTTTTGACGAAAATACCCGGCTGGCTTAACCCCTCGTCGGAAAGCAGCGCCAGCGCACGGGCGTTCAGCGTCTCGGGCTCCCCAGGCAGAACAATTTCGATATGCTCCCAGCCTTCGTGCGGATAACGCTTCTCTCCTGGCCAGGGCAGTTCCACAACGGTGAATTGCCAGTGCGCCACCGTTACCGGCGCGTGAAGTTTGAACAGGCAGATCGGGCGACCGTTAATGATATTCTCCGACAGCAGTTCTCCGCACTGCTCAAAGCCACGCCGCCAGCGTTCGGCGGTGGCATTCTGGTGGCAGCGCAAAGAGATGTGATCGGCCTCAAGCGGCGCGATATCCAGCCCGAGACGGGTGGCAAGTTCTGTGAACGCCTGAATGAAGCGCGGTAAATCTGCGGAAATATCATGCAGTTCGTCAATGGTATGCCAGTTCGCCATAGGTCAGTCTCGTTTCGTGTCGCAAAGCCGCTAATTTACTCTGTTGCCCTCTGTCGACCAACCGCAGAATCACGGTTTTTTCGACTGCATGATTATGCATACCGTCTTCGCCTGGATTCTGAGCGATCTTCGCCCCCCGCAGGGCTGACGCCCGAAGGCATTTGCAGTATACTCCCGCCCTAAATTCTTAAACTGGCGTGGGTGTTTTTTACCCGCATCAAAAACGTAAGGTATCCAGGTGAATATTCAGGCTCTTCTCTCAGAAAAAGTCAGTCAGGCACTGATTGCCGCAGGTGCGCCTGCGGATTGCGAACCACAGGTTCGTCAGTCAGCGAAAGTACAGTTTGGCGACTATCAGGCTAATGGCGTGATGGCAGTGGCTAAAAAACTGGGCATGCCGCCGCGACAGCTCGCTGAGCAGGTACTGACGCATCTGGATCTCACCGGCATCGCCAGCAAAACCGAAATCGCCGGTCCAGGCTTTATCAACATTTTCCTTGAGCCTGCGTTCCTGGCAAGCCACGTTGACGCGGCGCTGAAGTCTGACCGTCTGGGCGTGGCTCAGCCAGAAGCCCAGACCGTGGTGGTTGACTACTCCGCGCCAAACGTGGCGAAAGAGATGCACGTCGGTCACCTGCGCTCCACCATCATCGGTGACGCGGCGGTGCGTACCCTGGAGTTCCTTGGTCACAAGGTGATCCGCGCTAACCACGTAGGCGACTGGGGCACGCAGTTCGGCATGCTGATCGCGTATCTGGAAAAGCAGCAGCAGGAAAACGCAGGCGAAATGGCGCTGGCAGACCTGGAAGGTTTCTACCGTGAAGCCAAAAAGCACTATGACGAAGATGAAGCCTTCGCCGAGCGCGCGCGCAGCTACGTGGTAAAACTTCAAGGTGGCGACCCGTACTTCCTCGAGATGTGGCGCAAGCTGGTGGACATTACCATGTCCCAGAATCAGCTCACCTATAACCGTCTGAACGTGACCCTGACCCGTGACGACGTGATGGGTGAAAGCCTGTATAACCCGATGCTGCCAGGCATTGTGGCGGACCTGAAAGCTAAAAATCTGGCGGTGGAAAGCGAAGGCGCAACGGTGGTGTTCCTTGATGAGTATAAAAACAAGGAAGGCGAACCGATGGGTGTGATCGTCCAGAAAAAGGATGGCGGCTATCTCTACACCACCACCGACATCGCCTGTGCGAAATACCGTTACGAAACCCTGCATGCGGACCGCGTGCTGTATTACATCGACTCCCGTCAGCACCAGCACCTGATGCAGGCGTGGACTATCGTGCGTAAAGCGGGTTATGTGCCGGATTCCGTGCCGCTGGAACATCACATGTTCGGCATGATGCTGGGTAAAGACGGTAAGCCGTTCAAAACCCGTGCGGGCGGCACCGTGAAGCTTTCCGAACTGCTGGATGAAGCGCTGGAACGCGCGCGTCGCCTGGTGGCCGAGAAGAACCCGGATATGCCTGCTGACGAGCTGGAGAAACTGGCTAACGCGGTTGGGATCGGCGCGGTGAAATACGCGGATCTCTCCAAGAACCGTACCACCGACTATATCTTCGACTGGGACAACATGCTGGCGTTTGAAGGCAACACGGCGCCATATATGCAGTACGCTTATACCCGCGTACTCTCCGTCTTCCGTAAAGCCAATATCGACGAAAGCGTGCTGGCGAATGCCACGGTGACCCTTACCGAAGATCGTGAAGCACAGCTGGCTGCCCGCCTGCTTCAGTTCGAAGAGACGCTCTCCGTGGTCGCGCGTGACGGTACGCCGCACGTTATGTGTGCTTACCTGTACGATCTGGCCGGTCTGTTCTCTGGCTTCTACGAACACTGCCCTATCCTCTCTGCTGAGAGTGAAGCGGTGCGTCACAGCCGCCTGAAGCTGGCGCAGCTGACGGCGAAGACACTGAAGCTCGGTCTGGATACCCTGGGTATCGAAACCGTAGAACGTATGTAAAAAAGAAACCCGGCGAGCGCCGGGTTTTTTATTATCAGAAATATTTCCGCAAATATTCCGTCAGACACAGAATCGCCATTGCCTGGCCATACGGCATCGAGGTCAGCGGTATCTGGCGGTAAAACGCCAGATCGCTTCCCATCCCCGTCCCGAAGGACGTTTGCAGCAGCTCCCCTTCCGGGGAGATGTTTTGCACGATGCCGCGAATCGCTTTCTCCGCCACCTCTGCGTACTCTGCGCCGACATAACGCTTGCGCACGGCTTTCAGGATGCCGTAGGCAAACCCTGCCGTGGCCGACGCCTCCAGATAAGAATCAGGATCGTCCAGCAGCGTATGCCACAATCCGCTCTCGTCCTGACATTTTGCCAGTGCGGCGATCTGCGCGTTCAGTACCTGCACCAGATAGCGACGAACGGCGTTGTTTTCCGGCAGATCCACCAGCTCGAGGAAATCCGGGATGACGATGGTCAGCCAGCTGTTGCCGCGCGCCCAGCGGACCCGGGCAAAGTTGTGATTGCCGTCGTAATTCCAGCCGTGGAACCACAGCCCGGTCTCCCGATCCATCAGATTCTGTACGTGGAGCAGGAACTGATAGATCGCCTCCTCGACGTACTCCGGCTTGTTCAGCAGCTTGCCGATTTTCGCCAGCGGCAGCACCGTCATCATCAGCGTGTCATCCCACATCTGCTGATGGTTCTCTTCCGCCAGGGTGATGTGCTGCATGCCGCCATGTTCGGTGCGCGGCATCTCATTCATCGCCCATTCCGCCCAGCTTTCCAGCCACGGCAGCCAGGCAGGATTTTTGGTCTCTTCGTAGCGATACGCCAGCGTCAGGAACGGCGACATGGTATTCACGTTTTTGGTGGTTGCGCCTTCAGCGAAACGGTCAGCAAACCAGCTGTCGATAATCTCGCGCATGCCTTCGTCACCGGTCTGGCAGTAATACTGCCAGATACCGTATAAACCGACGCCGTGGGTCCATTCCCATCCGGCCCAGCCTTTGGTGTCGATCACGCGCCCGTCGTCCAGCCGCAGCAAAAACTCACCCGTTTTGTCGTGGATATTGACCAGGTTATGCGTCACCTTTTGAATCAGCGATTTCAGCTCATCCCTGGCGATAAAGCGCTCAGGCTGACGCAGTAACGGGCTATGTTTGACAGGCCAAACTTTCATCATCTTAACCTCTGTTGTATGTCGAATTCAGTACCGCGCGATCCTTCAGCGAAGGGGCCGCCGGCTTATTGCGATTCAGATAACCGATGTTGTTGTTGCCCCACAGGGATTCATACGGCATACCGGCCAGCATCTCCACGGTAGCGCGGGCCTGCGGGGTCACCGCCTCTGGCATCGCATGGCCGGACTCGCGCATTTTCGCGGTCTCTTCACGCAGGGTGCTGTGAGTCTGCAAATTGAGTTTGAAGCGCAGGGAGACAAGGAAGCCGCAGAACAGCACCAGAATAGTGCCAACGCTCAGGATCATCAGAATGGTGTGGCTCACTTCCGCAGGTTGCACTTTTTGCCCGCTGACAAAGCCCGACATCTGCATCACGATCCCCACCAGCATCACCGCACCGGCCTGAGACGCTTTACGGGTCAGCGTCATGATGCCCGCGAAGATCCCTTCGCGACGCTGACCGGTGATCACTTCGTCCACGTCAGCAATGTAGGTGTAGGTATTCCACGGTACGTAGTTGATACCCCCGCGGCCAAGACCGGCAACCGCAGAGATCAGCAGCAGCAGAGCGTAAACGTCGCTCAGGCCCGCGTAATAAAGCACCGCGTAAGAGAGCGAGGCCAGACCAAACAGCACGACCACCATGCGGTAAGACGGCGCAGGTCCGAAGCGAATGCACAGCGGGATCATGCCGATCACGGCGAGGAACTGGAAGATGGCCATCGTGCCCAGCAGGTTGGACGCCATTGACGCCTCCTGCATCAGCACAAATACCACGTAATAGGTGAACACCGCATTAAAGACGTCCTGGGCGATGTAGCCGCCAAGGTACATCCCCAGATGCTGGCGGAAAATCTTGATGCGCAGCGTCGAACTTAATTCGACAAAAAGACGGTTCAGGCTCTGGCCCAGGGTCAGCTTTTTCTTCTCTTCCTCGGCACGCAGAGCCGCTTCAGACCACTCTTCGCGCGGACGCTCCCAGGTGAAGAACCAGACGAAAGTAAGCATCAGCGCGCAGAGTACGGAGAAGACCAGGCTTGCATAGAAGAAGGAGATCGCGTTGTCTTTGCCGAAATGCGTGAGCAGGATCCCCGGCAGGAAGGAGGCCAGAATGGCGGACATCTGCGCCATAGAGATTCGCGCCCCGGAGAATTTGGTTTTCTGTTTGAAATCGTCCGTCATCTCCGGCACCAGCGTTTCGTATGGCACCAGGATCATGGTGTAGACGATATCAAAGATCAGATAGGTCAGCAGGTAGTACCAGAAACTCATGTCCCCTACCCACATCAGCGAGTAGCTGAAAACGCAGGGAATACCGAGCAGGATGAAGAACTTACGACGGCCAAAGCGCTTGCCCAGCCAGGTGGTGCCAAAGTTATCGGTTAAAAAGCCCATTAACGGGCTGACAACCGCATCCAGCACCCTTGCGGCAGCGAAGATAAAGGTTGCTTCAATCGGTGTGAGTCCACAGAAGGTGGTATAAAAATACAAAAGCCAGGCGGCCGTCAGGGCGGTAGTCCCCGCCCCCGAGGAAGTCCCCTGACCCGTAAGCAAAATAATTTGCGAGTCCAATTTTACGTGTTTT
This sequence comes from Enterobacter cloacae complex sp. ECL72, assembly GCF_019056635.1. NCBI lineage: Bacteria > Pseudomonadati > Pseudomonadota > Gammaproteobacteria > Enterobacterales > Enterobacteriaceae > Enterobacter > Enterobacter cloacae complex sp. ECL72. The sequence goes on from NZ_CP077659.1 coordinate 2,313,907, forward strand.
CATTGCCGTCAACCCTAATCAGTTTTGGGAGACTCCCTGTAAGCAACCTCGTCCGGGAGTTTTTACACGGCTACAGTAAAAGTATCGACCTGTTGATACCTTTCTGTTTCTGCCATCACAAAGTGGTGAATGGCAAAAACGCAAAGAGTGTCAATACGCGTGTCACTGATTTATAAAACAGCGTTTCTTTTGTATCAAAAGGGAAGGTCATTTTTGCGAGCCAGCCTTCAGAAATGCCTGGAGACTGGCGAAAAGGCGGGCAGTTAGCGGTAGTTGACGAGCACCTCGTTGCGCTGAACCTTCAGCGCCGGGATGAGACGTCCACCGCCTGGCACTTCCCAGATAAAGCGTAAAGGCTCCTGAGCAGACACCCCGTTGAAGGCCTGGGTAGTGCCACGTTGACCCTCGATTTCCGCGCAGCGGGTCAGCGAGCACAGCCGCACCCGCAACCCGGCCGGTGTGGGTCCCGTCAGGGTGTAATTCCAGGCCACCAGCGTCATCTGCCCGGACACGGGCTCAGAGGCGGACAGCGGACGGGAGGAGATCGACTCCCCCCGATGGTTGAGCGTCAAGCCGATACTGCTGGCCTGCCATGCCCCCTCGCCTGCGGCCTGCGCCGCCAGCGGGAAAAGTAAGATCCACAGCCACTTACGCATTATTTCCCTCCTATGGTCGCCGTCATGCGAATATTGCGGTTATCGGACAGCTCCATATTCGACAGCACTACCAGCTGGTTCAGGCTCCGGCGCAGGAAGCGCGACAGCAACGGACGCAGCGCGTGATTCACCAGCAGCACCGGCGGCGCGCCCAGCATCTCCTGACGCGCCAGCGCCTCCTGGGTTTGCGCCAGTAATCTGTCCGCCAGACCCGGCTCCAGCCCGCCACCGCCCTGCAACGCCTGAAGCAGCAGACGTTCCAGCGGCGTGTCCAGGCCAATGACCTGCACTTCGCCGGTTCCCGGGAACCATTGCTGGGTAATGGCGCGTCCGAGCGCCACGCGCACCACCGCCGTCAGTTCGTGCGGATCGCTTTGCAGCGGCGCATGTTCGGCCAGCGTCTCAAGGATGGTACGCATATCGCGAATGGGCACCTTCTCATCGAGCAGATTTTGCAGCACTTTGTGCAGGGTGGTTAAGGTCAGTACGCCCGGCACCAAATCTTCGGTCAGCTTCGGCATCTCCTGCGTTACGCGGTCGAGCAGCTGCTGCGCCTCCTGACGTCCAAACAGTTCCGCGGAGAACTGGCCAATCAGGTGGTTGAGGTGCGTTGCCACCACGGTACTGGCCTCAACGACCGTGTAACCCTGAATCTGGGCCTGCTCTTTCAGGGCGCTCTCAATCCAGATTGCCGCCAGACCAAAGGCCGGGTCGGTCGTCTGCTCACCCGGCAACGTGCCTGCGGCGGTGCCCGGGTTAATCGCCAGCCAGCGGCCGGGGTACGCATCACCGCTGCCGATTTCCACCCCTTTCATCAGGATGCGGTAGCGCGCGGGCGGGAGATCCATATTGTCCCGGATGTGGACCACCGGCGGCAGGAAGCCCATATCCTGGGCGAATTTTTTACGAATGCTGCGGATACGGCCAAGCAGCTCACCATCCTGCTGGAAATCCACCATCGGGATCAGGCGGTACCCCACTTCCATCCCCAGCGAATCTTCGAGCTGTACGTCGTTCCAGGTGGCTTCCACCGCCTGGGTGTTCTCAGGCATTTTGACCGGCGCAGGCTCTGCCTTAGGCTGCGTTTCCCGGCCACGCATCCACCAGGCAAGCCCCAGCAGCGCAGCGGTGAACAGCAGGAATACCAGGTTTGGCATGCCCGGCACCATACCGAGCAGGCCCAGCACCGCCGCGGAGAGCAGCATAACGCGCGGGTTGCTGAAGAGCTGCCCCACCATCTGCTCGCCCACGTCCTGATCGGTACTGACGCGAGTCACAATCACGCCCGCCGCGGTGGAGATCACAAGCGCCGGGATCTGCGCCACCAGACCGTCACCAATGGTCAGCAGCGTATAGCTTTCCGCCGCGTGGCTCATGTCCATGCCGTGTTGCAGCACGCCGACGAGCAGGCCGCCGACGACGTTAATCACCATGATCAGAATGCCCGCGATGGCGTCACCGCGCACAAACTTACTCGCACCGTCCATGGAGCCATAGAAATCTGCCTCCTGGGTCACTTCGGCACGGCGTTTTTTCGCTTCATCTTCCGCGATCAGCCCGGCATTCAGGTCGGCGTCGATGGCCATCTGCTTGCCCGGCATCCCGTCGAGCACGAAGCGCGCGCCCACTTCAGCGATACGCCCCGCCCCTTTAGTGATAACCATGAAGTTGATAATCACCAGAATGACGAACACCACGATACCGATGGCGAAGTTGCCGCCCACCAGGAAGTGACCGAAGGCTTCGACCACCTTGCCCGCCGCCGCCGCGCCGGTGTGCCCTTCCATCAGGATGATACGCGTGGAGGCAACGTTCAGCGCCAGGCGCAGCAGCGTGGTGAACAGCAGGATCGTTGGAAACGCGGCGAACTCCAGCGTGCGCTGGGTGAACATCGCCACCAGCAACACCATGATGGACAAGGCAATGTTGAAGGTGAAAAGCAGGTCGAGGATAAATGCCGGTAACGGCAGCACCATCATCGACAGAATTAACAGGATCAGAATCGGTCCGGCAAGGATCTGCCATTGCGTCGATTTCAGGTTGCCGGGCAGGCGCAACATTGCCACCAGATTAGCCATCAGTGTCCTTCTCGTTCAAAAAATCCAGTGCTTCAGGCACCGGCAGGTTCTCAGGTTTTACAGGTCGTTGACCGCCCGCTAAACGCCAGCGTTTCAGTTGCCACACCCAGGCCAGCACCTCTGCGACAGCGGCGTAGAGCTGGCCCGGGATCTGTTGTCCAATTTCCGCGTGGCGATACAGCGCGCGAGCCAGCGGCGGTGCTTCCAGGATCGGCACACGGTTTTCCGTGGCAATTTCACGAATGCGCAGCGCAATCAGCCCGGCCCCTTTCGCCACCACTTTCGGCGCGCTCATTTTGTTTTCGTCGTACTGAAGCGCCACGGAATAGTGAGTCGGGTTGGTGACGATGACGTCGGCTTTCGGCACATCTTCCATCATGCGCCGACGCGCGGCGGCGCGCTGCATCTGGCGGATACGGCCCTTAACGTGCGGGTCGCCTTCCATCTGTTTATATTCATCGCGGATGTCCTGACGCGACATTCGCAGCTTTTTGATATGGGAATAGATCTGGAAGATAACGTCGAACGCCACCATCGGAATAATGCTGAGTACCACCAGCAGCGAGCATAACCCGACCAGGTTCAGGGCATTCTTCATCGCCGTCATCGGGGACTCGCTGATGAGGCGCATCATCTCCGGCCAGTGGTGCCACAGAAAAAACCCGGCGGTACTGCCCATAAGAAGCGATTTCAGGATCGCTTTAAGAAGCTCAGCCCCGGTTTGCGCGGAAAACATTTTCGCAATGCCGGGGAACGGATTGAGCTTAGAAAATTTCGGTTGCAGCGATTTTCCGCTGAACACCAGGCCACCGAGCATGACCGGCGAAACCAGGGCCACGATGACCACCCCCGCGATCAGCGGCAGCAAGGCGATCATCGCGCTTTTCACAAGGTTGATGATCTGAATGAGGATCAGATTGGGGTCATTGACCATGCTGTGATCAAAACGTAAGCCAGCCGAGAGCATTCCCGCCAGTCTGCGGGCGAGCATCTCCCCGCCCCACCAGATTATGCAGACGCCCACCACCAGGATCAGCAGGGATGTCAGCTCTCGGGATCGGGGGATCTGCCCATCCTCACGGGCTTTTTCAAGTCGGTGGGGTGTGGGGGCTTCTGTTTTGTCGTCGTTCTCTTCTGCCACTGTGCCTGCTCGCAGCCCATTAATTCACGGGTATCATGCCAGCGCAGAGAAAATCCAATGGCGGGAAAAGCCCGTTTATTCGGGCTCTTTTCACTGTTTTTGTTCTGAGCTGCCTCAGGCCGCGTTAACGACCTGAGGCAGAACGGGCAATCAGAAACCAAGACTGTCCAGCAGATCGTCCACCTGATCCTGGCTCGCCACCACGCCCGCTTTGCTGGTGTCAAGCTGTGGACCATTGAGCAGGCTTTCGTTCTCGCGTTTCGGACGGGCAGCCGGTTCCGGTATGTTCTCGAGCAGCACCATCAGCAGCTGACGTTCAATCTCCTGAATCACATCCATCATGCGCTTGATCACCTGGCCGGTGAGGTCCTGGAAATCCTGTGCCATCATGATGTCCAGCAGCTGGGCGTTAGTGAAGCTGGTGTGTCCCGGCACGTCACCCAGGTACTGACGGGTATCCGTTACCAGTTCGCGGGCATCCGCCAGCTCAATAGGGTTCTCAAACCACTCATCCCAGCGTTTGCTCAGCGCTTTCGCCCCCTTCTCCATCGCATCCTGGTGCGGCTGCGAGGCTTCAACGCTGTTCAGCGCACGCTCGGCCGCCTGCGCGGTCATCTGCACGACGTAGTCCAGACGGTCGCGCGCGTCAGGGATGGCTTCCGCCGCTTCGGCGATAGCCTGGTCCAGCCCCAGCTCGCGCAGGCTGTCGCGCAGCATGCGGGTCAGGCTACCAATGCGGGCAATAATGTCGCTCGGCGAATGTTCTTCAACGGGTTTCATAGCAGGTTGCAACATATCCATCACCTCACATGCCGAGTTTCTCGAAGATCTTCCCGAGCTTCTCTTCCAGAGTCGCCGCGGTGAATGGCTTCACCACGTAGCCGCTTGCGCCCGCCTGTGCAGCGGCAATAATGTTCTCTTTCTTCGCTTCTGCGGTCACCATCAGCACCGGCAGAGAGGCCATGCCCGCATCCGCGCGGATGGTTTTCAGCAGTTCGAGACCGTCCATGTTCGGCATGTTCCAGTCGGAAATCACAAAACCAAACCCGCCAGCCTGGAGTTTGTTCAGCGCATCCACCCCGTCTTCTGCTTCTTCAACATTGTTGAAGCCCAGCTCTTTCAGCAGGTTGCGCACAATGCGACGCATGGTGGAAAAGTCATCCACAACCAAAAACTTAAGCTCTTTATCCGCCATAAAATAATACTCCTGAGTCAAATACGTATTGCCTGTCCGGCACTGATTTTCGCCAGCATCTGCTGGCTTACCTGGCTAAGATCGACCACTTCGCTTACGCCACCCATATTGATGGCCTCGCGCGGCATGCCGAACACCACACAACTTGCTTCATTCTGCGCAATCGTCCAGGCGCCAGCCTGGTGCATCGCAAGCATTCCGGCGGCGCCGTCGTTGCCCATCCCCGTCAGGATCACCCCAACGGCGTTGCGCCCCGCATGTTTCGCCACCGAATGAAACAGCACATCCACCGACGGACGGTGCCGGTTAACCGGCGGCCCGTCATGAATTTTGATTTGATAGTTCGCCCCGCTGCGCGCCAGCTCCATGTGCTTGTCACCCGGGGCGATATAGGCGTGACCCGGCAGCACGCGCTCGCCGTCTTCCGCCTCTTTCACGCTGATCTGGCACAGCTTATTCAGGCGCTCCGCGAACGAACGGGTAAACCCTGGCGGCATATGTTGCGTAATCAGAATACCCGGGCTTGAGAGCGGCAATGGCTGGAGTACATGGCGAATTGCCTCTGTTCCTCCGGTTGACGCCCCAATGACCAGCAACTTTTCCGAGCTGAGTAACGGCCCTGCCTTCAGGGTTGCCGGAGCTGCCATCGGCTTGTGGGCCGCGAGTTTTGCGCGCGACGCGGTACGGATTTTCTCGGCGATCATCTCGCTGTACGCCAGCATCCCCTCGCGAATGCCGAGCTGCGGCTTGGTGACAAAATCCACCGCCCCCAGCTCCAGCGCGCGCAGGGTGATTTCTGAACCTTTACCGGTCAGAGATGACACCATCACCACCGGCATCGGGCGCAGGCGCATTAATTTTTCCAGGAAATCGATGCCATCCATGCGCGGCATTTCAACATCCAGCGTCAGCACGTCGGGGTTATATTTTTTGATTAAATCCCGCGCGACCAGCGGATCGGGCGCTGTCGCCACCATCTCCATATCGCTGTGGCTATTGATGATTTCGGTCATGATCTGACGCATCAGCGCCGAATCATCGACAGACAATACCCTGATTTTACTCATGCTTTTTCCTTACTCAGCGCATATACCGTTTGCCCACGCAGGCTAAACTCACGCACGAGGTTGCTGAAGTTTTCCGAGTGCCCGGCAAACAGTAAACCGTCAGGCTTGAGCAACGGAACAAAGCGACGCAGGATGTCCTGTTGCGTCGTTTTATCAAAATAGATCATCACGTTACGGCAAAAAATGGCGTCGAATGGCCCCGGCACGTTGTACTGCTTATCCAGTAAATTAACGGGAGCAAATTCCACGCAGTTCGCCAGCTCCTGGCGTACGCGCACCAGTCCTTCATGCGGGCCGGTACCGCGCATGAAGTAACGCTGTAGCTGCTGAGGAGACAGCGTTTTAAGCTCATCCTGGCGATAAACGCCGTTACGGGCTTTTTCCAGCACTTCGGTATCGATGTCGCTGGCGTACACTTTCCAGCGGCCCGGCGCCATGCCCAGGGTGTCCGCCAGGGTGATGGCCAGCGAGTACGGCTCTTCCCCGGTAGAGGCCGCCGCGCTCCAGACGCGATACTCTCCGCTACGGCGACGGGCGTGTTCCGCCAGCACCGGGAAGTGATGCGCCTCGCGGAAAAACGCGGTCAGGTTGGTGGTTAATGAGTTGATAAATGCCTGCCATTCGGCGCTGTTCTGGTTCGCTTCGAGCATGCTCAGATAGCGGCCAAAATCATCCAGCCCCAGCGTACGCAAGCGCCGCACCAGCCGGTTGTAGACCATGTCTCGCTTATGGTCCGCAAGCACGATCCCCGCACGCTGGTAGATTAACTGACATATCCGACGAAAATGCGCGTCGGACAGCGCGAGGCGCTGTGTCATCTGCAACAATAATGACGTTTGCCCTGAGGGCATGGGTGATGTCATAGCGCCTTCTTAATCACATTCAGGATACAACGGGCACGGCCTGTGACCGTCCGACTTCTGTTACTGCTTCAACGTGCTCTTTCACATTAAATACGGCGACCAACCCGGTAAGGTGATCCGCCTGGTTTGCCAGCTGATCGGTCGCCGCCGCCGCCTCTTCCACCAGTGAGGCGTTCTGCTGCGTAACCTGATCCATCTGTGTAACGGCCTGCGCCACCTGCTCAATACCACGGCGTTGTTCATCAGACGCCGAGGCAATCTCGCCCATAATGTCGTTAACCCGCGTCACGGAGGTGACAATCTCGTGCATGGTCTGCGCGGCGGTATCCACCAGCGCGGAGCCCTGCTGAACGCGGGAGACCGACTCTTCTATCAGCCCTTTGATCTCTTTCGCCGCATTGGCGCTGCGGCTGGCGAGGTTTCGGACTTCACCGGCAACTACCGCGAACCCGCGCCCCTGCTCCCCGGCACGCGCCGCTTCAACGGCCGCGTTCAGCGCCAGAATATTGGTCTGGAACGCGATCCCGTCGATGACGCTGATAATGTCGCCAATTTTCTGCGAGCTGGCGGCAATCTCCTGCATCGTACTGGCGACGTGAGAGGCCTGATCGCCCCCACGTTTCGCCGTCATCGCCGCCTGTTTTGACAAGTCGGACGCCTGACGCGCGTTATCGGCGTTCTGGCTTACCGTCGCGGTCAGCTGCTCCATGCTGGCCGCCGTCTGCGCCAGCGATGCCGCCTGCTGTTCGGTGCGGGATGAGAGATCGTTATTGCCTGCCGCAATCTCGGAGATCCCGGTATGCATGGCGTAACTGCCCTGGCGAACGTTGCTTACCGTTTCCCGCAGCGACCCCTGCATCGCCTTCAGGCTGGCGAAAATCGCTGATATTTCATTCCTGCCATACACGGCCACCGGACGCGCCAGATCGCCCTTCGCCATACTGTCGAAGTGGCTGCTGACGATGGCCAGCGGCTGGACGATCATTTTGCGCGACCACCACAGCGAGCCGCCGGTCAGCAGGGCGGCCAGGATCACCATGGTCAGGAAAATCGCCCCTGACATGCGGTAGCTGGTACGGCTGTCCGCACCGGCACGCGCCACAAACTGGTTAATATCCTGCTGCCAGGCGTTAAAGCTGCCGTCGAACGCCGCCTGAGACGCCTGCACCGGCGCGGTCAGGAAGTCAGAAAGCTGGTTGTTCTCCAGCCACGTCGCCTGATGGTCGAGATCGCCGTACCACACATCAAAGGTCTTTTTCATGGCGACTTTCAGCGCTTTCTCTTTCTCACTGACCGCCTCCTGCGCCGTAAAGGCCTTAAACTGCGCGTCGGCCTGCTTCAGGCTGCTGCGGGCCACGACCATCAGCGCCTTAATATCCTCCGGCGGATAGCTCAGCGCGGTTAACGTCCCTGCTTTGTTCAGCGCAGTGCTTGCCTGCAACAGCACGGCACGCGTTTGTGCCAGTGCGGAGCGCTGCTGATTACTCGTCTCAACTTCCTGCAAATTCTGATAGCCATCGCGAAACGCCCAGAAAGACAACCCGTTACTGCCAACCTGCAAAACCCCACACAGGATCAGAATCAAAAACAGTGTGGTCGAGATACGAATACGATTTAACATCCACGCTCCCATCAAGCGGCAAGCAGCCGCGGTTTAATTGTCAGTCAAAATGTTTCCCAGTTTTCATCTTGTCCGGTCACCGCTGCGCGCGTACGTGTTGTCACGGGCGCCGGGGTTGCTTCGCTGTACGCCGACCGCGAGCTGACCGTATTTGTCGTTTTTGAAGTAAGACGGAACGCCGAGACGGCCATTTTCAGGCGGCTCGCCTGGTCCTCCAGCGCAGCGGCCGCGGCAGCGGACTCCTGCACCAGGGCGGCGTTTTGCTGCGTCACACGATCCATTTCCGATACCGCCAGGGCGACCTGGTCAATACCACGACTCTGCTCATCCGATGCAGAGGCGATTTCACCCATGATGTCCGTCACGCGCGTCACGGCATTCACGATGTCATTCATGGTTTCACCCGCACTTTCCACCAGCACCGAGCCGGTATCCACGCGTGAAACAGAGTCTTCAATCAGGGCTTTGATCTCTTTCGCCGCATTGGCGCTGCGGCTGGCGAGGTTACGCACTTCGCCGGCGACCACGGCAAACCCGCGCCCCTGCTCGCCCGCACGCGCCGCTTCAACGGCCGCGTTCAGCGCCAGGATATTGGTCTGGAAGGCGATACCGTCGATTACGCTGATGATGTCGGCGATTTTCTTCGAGCTGTCGGCAATGTCATGCATGGTTTTCACCACGCCGTCGACCACCCGACCGCCGCGCTGGGCGGTGTCGGACGCGCTTTCTGCAAGCTGCGACGCCTGGCGGGCATTGTCGGCATTCTGCTTCACGGTCGCGGTGAGCTGCTCCATGCTGGCCGCCGTCTCTTCCAGAGCGGATGCCTGCTGTTCGGTACGGGACGAGAGATCGTTGTTGCCCATCGCGATTTCACTCGTGCCGGTATAGATGGCATCCGCCCCCTCGCGCACGTTGGCGACGGTATCAATCAGCGAACGCTGCATATGGTCGACGCTGGTTGCCAGCTCGGTGATCTCATTGCGGCCAGAAACGGTCAGCGTTTTCGTGAGATCGCCCCGGCCAATATCACGGATATGGGCAATGACGCGGCCAAGCGGGTTAAGCAGGATATGACGAATGCCGTACCACACGGCCACCAGTACGATGACCAGCGCGAGGGCGAGAACCGCCATCTGCCATTTCGCGAAACGGTAGTCGTTCTGGCTTTGCGTGAACGCGGAGTGATAAAGCTCGCCGCTGGCTTTAGCGTACTCGCCGAGTGCCGCGCCGAGGGCGTTCTGCATTCCCTGGGTCGGCTGCGCGAAATAGGCGTCCATATTGCCCATCTCCAGGAACTGCACCAGCTCCGTGAGGCCGGCGAAGTAGGCCTGATATTTTTCATCTATGTTCGCGCTCGCCTGCGCCATTGCCGGCTGAGGGGCGATTTTTTTGAAGGCGTCGTAATGTTTCGCCGCGTCTGCCAGCGTGGCGCGCGCATTCTTCAGCAGTTCCGTTTTTGCGCTGCTCTGCTGGTTATTTGGGTCCATCATCATGCGGGCAGACGAGCGGCTCAGGTTGATACGCGTCTGCAACATCAGATCCCAGGTCGTGGTCAGTTCGCTTTGCTGCATACGCAAATCGTTCGAGGCCGCGAAGCTGTCCTGGTTCTGTTTTAACGACGAGAAAAAGAGGCCGCCAGAAGTAAGCTGAAGAAGTGCGAAAATGACCAGCACCATCATAAGCATTGTGACAACGCGGATACGGTTCAACATACAACACCTTCTCATAGATTTATTAACGGTGTTATCGGCACAGGCCACAGGAACTTTACATTTGCGAAAGGGAAAAGCGCGGGAGTCAGAATGCGACGTCGACAATCAGCGTGTCGGTATAGGTTCCGGCAGGCGGCGTGGCCTGGCTGGTCAGAACTTTGGCGGTGTAGTTGTAGGTACGTAAAAGCCCGTCCGTACTGACCTGCGATGAGCTGGCGCTGGCCCAGCGCTCGCTGCCGCTGCTACCCCAGCGGTTGCTGGTCGCCTCTTTGTAGATGTCGTAACTCATGAAGTTGCTGCCGCTGACCATACGACGCACGTTGTTCAGGGCATTTGCCCCATTATTAATGCCTATGGTGTAGGTGCTGCCTTTGGTGCAGGTGACGGCAACCGACTGTGAAACGGTGGGAAAATTTTGCACCAGCGGCGCGCTGTTAAAATTCACGTCCGGCGTGGTCATGGTGCTGCAATCGTTGGTGACGGTCATGTTGAGGAGGATCGAGGTGGTTGCCGTACCGGTTTGCGGGGTCAGGCACGCTCCGACCGCGCCAACGGCGCACACGTTGTAGTTAATGCTGAACGTTAACAACACCTGATACGGCCCGGCGGTGACGTTCTGCCCCATTACGGTCCGGAAATAAAGGGGAATGTTGTAGCGCCTTGAACCCAGCAGCCCGAGCAGCGTGTTTCCGCTCCAGGTATAGGCTTTGCTGATTTGTATTTCACTGTTTCCGCCGCAGCCGGACGCCCCGCACAGCCGCGCAGGGATGACATCGGTAATAGCCGCGTTGTCCGTACGCTTCATGGTCGCCCGGCTATTCGCGAAGACGGATGCCGAGGTGTAATTCAGCGTCACCGAGTCGTTAGTTAACAGGTTGAGAACGGTATCGCAGGTCACCACCAGCGTGCCCGTCGTTTCCACTTCCCCGGTGCCGCTGAGTGCGAACGAGGTGACGCTGCCAAACGAGGCATTCACCGTACTGACGGTACAGGCCGCCCAGCTGCCGCCGGAGCACAGCAGCAGGAGCGCGATTAACAGGCGTCTCACGGCGCCTCCCGACAGGTCAGCGGACCGTAGGTTTGCAGCTTATGTTCAGGGTTTGCGCCAACGGTCAGCGTTGCCGTACAGCGTTTACCCTCCGGGGTGATGACCTCGAGCGGATTCACGTCGTTGAGGTTTTCCAGCCAGGCGAGGCCGTCGTAGCCGACAACCGCGCTGCTGCGGGACGCGCGTCTGACCTGGCTTCCTACCGGGATCGCATTGCCCTGCGCATCGTGCAGGATCACGCTGGCAACCCGCTCCTGCTCCATCGGGAAATCCACCAGATAACCGTTATGCCGACGAATCGCCACCCGACGCTCGGTCTCTTTCAGCCGGGTATCCGCAGGTAAGTTCAGGGTATCAATGCGGTAACTTGCCGGGTAATAGGCGGAAACGCCGCTCACCAGCAGATAGCCTTTGTTATTGGTTTTTCCGACCGGCTGGTTTTCGTAGCTGACGGGAACATCCGGATGACCGTCGGTGCTGATCACCACAAACGCATCGTTGATTTTGTTCGCCGCAAACAGCTCACCGTCCATCAGCACGACAGAGCCCATCGCCTCGCCCCACCAGGTCATCATGCCCTTCTCACCGTAGCCGCCGCCCTGTAGCTCCACGTTGTTATTCCGCCAGCCGAGCGTGGCCTGCTGATAGTTACTCGACCGCGACTGGTTGGCCCAGGCCATGTTCCAGCTAAAGCCGCCGTCTGAAGGCATCGAGTGGTTGTAGTTAATGCGTTGAGTGCTGCCTGCGTCAGGGGTGTTTTCAAAGGTGACGGCGGCGCTGTCACGTTCGCCGAGGGGAACCTGCAACGACAGCGCAACCGTCCAGTCGCCTCGCTGCTGGTCACGGCTGGCAGCCAGATAAATACTGCTTGAGCCCCACAGATTACGGCTCCAGGAGAGGTTGAGCAGTTCAGTTTTCTGGCTGTCAAAACTCTCAACGCCGATCCACGCCGCGCCGATATTGCCGTATCCGCCGAGGTTAAAGGTTAAGGAATACTGGTCGGTATTGCGGCTCAGGCTGGCAACGGGGTTATCATTTTCATCATAAACGGTGGGCTGATCGTACAGGGCGAGATTGCCGAAGCCACGGTCGCGTCGGGTATGCTGGGTCGCTACGCTAAACTCGCTGGTGTTGTACTGATAGCCCCAGTTTATCTGGCCGCCGCTATCGCCGCGCATGCGGCTTTGGGTCCACGAGGTATTTACCACGCCAAAACGCCCGAGCTTCAGCACCGTGCCCGCACCGCCGAGCGCCAGCGACTCCGCCCCTTCCGCATGCCCCTCCAGCGTCAGCCAGTCGGTCACCCCGTAGCGGTACGATCCGCTGCCCGCCGCCGGGCCATAGTCAAAATTCTCAATACCGTAGTTACGCCGCAGGCTGCCCAGCGTCACGGCGCCGTCGCTTAACCCCTGCTTAAGCAGATCGCTGCTGACATAAAACGGCAGCGTGGTACTCACCTGACGTCCCAGCGCATCCGTGGTAACCAGTACCGCATCCCCGGCACCGTTGATATACGGCAGATTGGTGAGGGTAAACGGCCCCGGCTGAAGGCGGGTGGAGCCGGAACGGTAGCCATTAATAAAGAGATCGACCGAGGTCGGGACGGCCGCCTCGCCGGAAAACGCGGGCAGTGGCCAGGTCACCAGATCCGGACGCAGGGAGAAGTCGCGCCCGTAGCTGATCCCGCCCATGCGCACGCTGGTGCTCCAGCTCAGCGCATCGCTGATGACGTCCCCGGCGGACCAGGTGGTGGCATCCTCTTCGTTGGTGATCAGTAACGTAGAGTCATAACGCACATACCCTTCCTGCTGTCCGCTGTTACCGGTGAAATTCTGCCGGGCGTAGCCCGTCGATGAAAATGAATAATCCTCATTGAAATAACGGAACTCGTGCCAGACCGACGCCTGGCCGCCCGTGTGTTCGGAATGATTGGTATAAACGTCGTAATTGAGCAGCGCGCCGCGGCCATAGTGCGGTTTGCTTTGCGTGCTCTGCTCACTGAAAGGCGTGATCCGCGCGGCAACCCAGTCCCGGGGGACCGTCAGCAACAGGCGCTGGGCCGTGCTGTCGTACTCTGCGCGTACCGACGTAAGCGTCGAGAGATTCACCTCTCCGGCTGGCACATGCGCGGGCGGCAGCCCGGCGCGGAGCAAATCCGCGCCCGAAATAAACCAGGCGCCCTCACGCTGCGTCACCGGCACCACCAGACCCGTGTCATAGTGGTTCAGCACCAGGGCGAGCTGGAATACTGCTTCGCCGTTCATCGTCCGTGCATCCGGCGGCGGCGGTAAACTGTCGTCGCCGGTTTCGGCAAAGGCGCTGGTACTGACGCAAAGCAGGATCATCATCGCCGGTTTCAGTTGACGGGCGTCGATTGCCATTGCGTATCCCTGGCATTAATTTGCGCGCTCATCCGGTTCGGCTGATAAATCCCTGCCGGAAGCGGCCAGCTTCGGGTGCTGCCTGGCAGCACATAACCCAGCAGCCCCTCGGCAACCGTGCGTTTTTGCCCGCCCTGCTCAACCGCAACCTGGCTGAGCCGGACGTGAACATCCCCCTGATTACGGACCTGAAACGCGGGTTTCCCCCCCTCCTGAACGACCCGCCAGCTCAGCTGTTGCGTGTTCGCCAGCGCGTGGTGCGCCCCTTCGTTGAGGGTGTGGATCCCCTGCCCATAAACAAATAAAGGAATCGAATAGCGCATTTGCAGTTTGAGGCCCATGGACGGTTCCGCTTTGGCATCCGGCTGGGGAATTTCATCCACAATAATGCGGTAAGCCTGCTCAACCCCCGACGGGATCGTCCCCTGCTTGATGAGGCGAATAAGCTGTTTACTGCCTTTGGCGATGGTCACGATCGGCGGGCTGGCAACCACATCCTGCTGGGCGGTGTATCGCTCATATCCTCCCTCCTGCTTCCAGCGCACAATACGCACCTGCATTGTCGTGGCGCTGTTGCCCTGATTCTGGATCCACAATTCAGTTGCTCTGGCCTCTGCCGACAGCCACGGATCGATGGGCCACAGAAGAATGGTTGCCGCTGCCTGCGCCTGGCCCGCTGCCAGAGCCGTTGCCCCCAACAGACCCACCAGGCCCGATCGCCTGAAAAATGGCTTCATCGATGTTCTCCCTTTCCTACCATGACAAGGTCACGGTGAGTTGATCTGAATATGTTCCCGGCAGGCTAAACCCCGTCAGGAGCGCGACGCCAAAAAGAGGCAGCGCGATGTTATTGCTGTTGGTATAGGTAATCGGTATGGCCTGGTTAACCCCAATTTCACTGTTCGCCGCCAGAGAGCTGCTGCTATAGAGCCGGTAACCAACAACTTCGGTCCCGCCTGAACGCGTCATCCGTCGCACCGAGCTGTAATTCTGGCCGCCGTCAATGCTCATGCTCAGCGCCACGCCCGGCGTGCAGGCGATGGACAACGCGCCGTCGGCGACAAAGCTGGTGCTGACCGGCGTGTTGTCCACGCCATTGCGGGTTCCAAAATCCAGCGTCCCAAAGCGCCCGCCCGTGCCGGTACTCACCGAGCACCCTGGTACTACCGTCGCGCTCACCCTGAAGGACTGGGAGGTTACCGCCCCGGCGTCGCAGATCATCATCAGCGCGACGATCAGAGCCAAAAAAGGGTGCACGACGCCCTCTGCGCTTTCGCGCAGACATAAACACAATGCCTTCATGGCTGAATCAGTAGGTGACGCTGACGTTAATCGTGTCGGTATAGGTTCCCGGTACAACCGTTACGCTATTGCCGCCGCCCGTTATGCGCCCGTAGAGGGTATAGCTGTTCACCCCGCCCGCTGTGGAAGCTACGGGCAACGCGGCGTTGTTAGCGATCACGTTATTGTACCCGCTGTCGCTATAGAGGCTGTATGCCACGCCCTGTGCCGCATTGGCGGTGTTCACCAGATAGCGGGCGGGTGTGCCAGGGGTGCCAACAACGGTTCCGGGTGCGGTCGCGTTGGTGTTGCCGGTGATCGCCACCGTGTAACTGGCAGTGGTACATTGAATGGTAAAGGTGTTTCCGCTGCTGGCTCCGGTTAACTGGGTTGTCAGGGTGGAGAATGTCGCAGGATGGGTCCCGAAATCGAGTGTCCCGAAGTTAATGCCGTTTTGCGTTGGCGAGCCGTTGATCAAACAACCGTTCGTCAGCGTCAGCGTCGCCCCGATAGTACCGCTACTGGTGACTGCCAGCGCCTGACCGACAGTCGCCGCCGACAGCAGTGTACCCGCGCAGATAAAAAGAAGTTTTCTTTTCATTTACCACCCTCCAGAAGAAATAATGGTTCGCTTGCCCTATTTTATTCATACTGTTCAATATGTTAGCCCCGCTTAAACATTCCCCGGCGCGGTTACTGAGAATTTAGTTTATGGTTCACGCTTCAACCACTTTCAACGAAGGTGAGACACCCGCCCTCCAATTAACAGACTATTAACAAACATTACAAAGAGTTAGCAAAATAAAACGGGCATTATTCTTGCTTAATTTGAGGATATATCGCCTGTAATGTGATCCGCGTCACAATATATCGTCATTGTAAAAACAACGAATTTCATAAAAATTAAAAACAAGTTGTAACTCACGCAGCTTTACTTCAATTTATGCCCCGAATATTTTCCTGCGCTTAAATAAAAATTTTGTATGCATTGACGCAGGAAACTCTTTTAGCGCATAGAGGATCTTTTTGTGGCAAGTGCAAACAAACTCACGCTCTTCATCGTGATTTTCATGCTGGCGGGCATTCTTTCAGGTGCGGCAATCCATGAGTATGCTTCGCCCGACGCGATACAGGCCTGGTCGGAGAACATCACCCTGCTGACCGATATTTTCCTGCGGCTGATTAAGATGGTGATTGCCCCGCTGGTGTTCAGCACCCTGACGGTGGGCATTATGAAGCTGGGTGAAACGTCGACGATTGGACGCGTCGGGGGTAAAGCGATGGTGTGGTTTATCAGCTCATCCGTGCTTTCCATTCTGGTGGGGCTGTTTATTGTTACCCTTGAACAACCCGGCAGCGGTCTGAACCTGAGCATTCCGACAGAGACGGTTGATACCGGCCTGGCCGTTAGCGGGATGTCGCTGAAAGCCTTCCTGTCACACACCATTCCAACCAGCATTGCCGGCGCGATGGCGAACAATGAGATCCTGCAAATTGTGGTCTTCTCGATGTTCTTCGGCATCGGCGGCGCGTCATTAGGTCAAAAATTCAACTCCCCGCTGGTGGCGGCGCTGGATGTGGTCTCCCACATTATGCTGAAAGTGACGGGCTACGTGATGTACGTTGCGCCGCTGGCCATTTTTGCCGCGATTTCGTCCGTGATTGCCACTCAGGGTCTGGGCATTTTGCTGAACTATGCCTCGTTCATTGGCGGTTACTATGTGGCGATCCTTCTGACCTGTCTGGTATTGCTGGCGGTAGGTTACATGGTACTGAAAAAAGAGATTTTACGTCTGGTGGCGATGCTGAAAGATCCGGTGCTGGTCGCGTTTACCACCAGCAGCTCAGAAGCGGCATACCCGAAAACGCTGGAGCAGTTAGCGCGCTTCGGCTGTTCACGTAATATCGCCTCTTTCGTCCTGCCGATCGGCTACTCGTTTAACCTGGTCGGCTCCATGGTGTACTGCTCGTTCGCCTCGATGTTTATCGCCCAGGCATACAACATTCACCTGAGTTTCACCGAGGTGACGGTGCTAATGTTAACGTTGATGCTGGCCTCGAAAGGGATTGCGGGCGTACCGCGCTCGTCGCTGGTGGTGCTGGCGGCGACCATTCCGAGCTTTAACATTCCGGTGGCCGGGATCCTGCTCCTGATGGGGATTGACCATTTCCTGGATATGGGACGATCGGCCATCAACGTGCTGGGGAACGGGATTGCAACGGCGATGCTGTCGCAGAATGAAGGGGCGCGGGAAGCGGAAGCAGCGCTGGTGGAGCAGGAGGCGTAAGGTTACAAAAGAGCCGGGTGGCGCTGACGCTTACCCGGCCTACGTGTTCGAGCCATTTGTAGGCCGGGTAAGGCGAAGCCGCCACCCGGCTTTGTTTTATGCTACATGATTCGCCGCGATATCCAGCAGCGCCATCTCTTCGCTGTTCAGCAGCTTCTCAATATTCACCAGAATCAGCATACGCTCGCCGAGCGCACCCAGCCCCGTCAGGTATTCCGTCGACAGCGTGACCGCAAACTCCGGCGCAGGACGGATTTGATCGGCGGTCAGCGACAGCACATCAGACACGCCATCCACCACGATCCCCACCACGCGCTGCCCCAGATTCAGGACGATCACCACCGTGTTATCGTTGTACTCCACATCGCCCTGGCTAAACTTCACGCGCAGGTCCACGATAGGCACAATCACACCGCGCAGGTTGGTCACACCCTTGATAAACGCTGGCGTGTTCGCAATGCGCGTTACCTGGTCGTAACCGCGAATTTCCTGCACTTTCAGGATGTCGATACCGTACTCTTCATCCCCTAAAGTGAAAACCAGGAATTCCTGTCCAGATGGCTCGCCCGCCAGTTTCGTTACGTTACTCATACCGGTCATGTTATTACCTTTTACTTAATCAGGCGGCTGTGTTCGCCACACGTTGTTCACGATTTAATCCCTGAAGTGCCGATACATCGACGATCAGCGCGACGCTACCATCACCCAGGATGGTGGCAGCAGAGATCCCCGGCACTTTGCGGTAGTTACTTTCCAGGTTCTTAACCACCACCTGATGCTGACCAATCAGCTGATCGACCAGCAGCGCGTAGCGGCGTCCGGCGCTTTGCAGGATCACAACGATACCCTGCGTGGCCTCGGTTTTTGCCCCGTCCACTTCAAACACTTTCCACAGTTCCACCAGCGGCAGGTACTCGCCGCGCACTTCGAGCACGCGCTCGCCGCCCGCCAGCGGATGCAGATCTTCTTCACGCGGCTGGAGGGACTCCATCACCGCGTTCAGCGGCAGAATAAAGACTTCGTCCGCCACTTTAACGGACATGCCGTCAAGAATGGCCAGCGTCAGCGGCAACAGGATACGAATCGTGGTGCCCGCGCCCTGCTTAGACTGGATCTCAACGTGACCGCCCATCTCCTGAATGTTACGTTTCACCACGTCCATGCCCACGCCGCGGCCGGAAACGTCGGTGACCTGCTCTGCGGTTGAGAAGCCCGGGGCAAAAATCAACATACCCACTTCTTCGTCGGTCATATTTTCGTTGACCGCCATTCCCTGCGAAATCGCCTTCGCCAGAATGCGCTCGCGGTTCAGGCCCGCGCCGTCATCGGTCACTTCGATGCAGATGTTGCCGCCCTGATGTTCCGCTGACAGGATCAGGTTGCCCACGGGCGATTTTCCGGCTGCTACGCGGTTTTCCGGCAGCTCGATGCCGTGGTCGAGGCTGTTACGCACCAGGTGCGTTAACGGATCGATAATGCGTTCAATCAGGCTCTTGTCCAGCTCGGTGGAGCTGCCCATCAGCGTGAGTTCGATCTGTTTGTTGAGCTTGCCGGCCAGGTCGCGCACCAGGCGCGGGAAGCGGCTGAAGACATATTCCATCGGCATCATGCGGATGGACATCACCGATTCCTGTAAATCGCGGGCGTTACGTTGTAACTGGCCCATGCTGGTGATGAGATCGCCATGGGTCACCGGGTCCAGCTCGTTGGAGCGCTGGGCCAGCATCGACTGGGTGATGACCAGTTCACCCACCAGGTTGATCAGCTGATCCACTTTCTCCACCGCCACGCGAATGCTCGTGGACTCGCTGGAACGCGCCGCTGGTTTTTCACCGCGGGCCGGAGCGGCCGTCTCTTTTGGCACGGCTTTCAGGGCCGGGGCAGCGGCAACTACCGCAGGGGTATTCTCTGCCGGAGCAGGCGCTTCAACGGCCGCCGCCTCGGTTTCAAACGCAATCTGATCCGCTTCAATCACGAAGCAGAGCACCGCCACGATGTCATCCTGGCCAATCCCGCCGTCGAGCGTCGCGGCCAGGCTGTCTTTGCCCTTCACCACGTTGCTGAGCGTCGCCAGGTTCCCCAGCTCCTCTTCCAGCAGGTTGACCTCGTTCTCCTTCAGACGTGACAGCACTACGCGCAGTTTTCCTGCGGGCGCGTCAGGCGCCGTATCGGGTTCGGCCACGGCGTCAACAACGCTCAGTTTTGCCGCAGGGACAGCGGGCGCAGACGCCTCACCTTTGGCTTCCAGCGCTAACTGACGCAGCGCGTTGCAGATGTATTCAAAGCTGGCGGCATCAGGCTCTGCCGAACTTTTATAGGCGTCGAGCTGTTCCTGCATAATATCTTTCGTTTCCAAAAACAGGTTGATAATGTCGGTATTGAGCTGCATCTCACCGCGTCGTGCTTCATCCAGCAGGTTTTCCATTAAATGGGTGGTTTCCTGCAAAATGGTAAATCCAAACGTTCCGGCTCCGCCTTTAATGGAATGCGCCGCACGGAAGATGGCATTGAGCTGTTCTGAGTCCGGTGCCTCGGGCACCAGATCCAGCAAATGTTGCTCCATATCGGCCAACAATTCGTCGGCTTCATCAAAAAATGTCTGGTAAAAATCGGTAATATCCATGCTCACGCTATCACCTCGGATTGGCTGGTGGCGATGTTGGAACGGCAGCCGAAGGGACGGCCCCAGGCTGTTTTAAATCGTCCAGTGACTCATTCTGACTTTCGGCGTTTTCATGCAGGATGGCCTGCTCCGCCTGCTGGTTCAGCACTAAAAGACTGATACGACGGTTGATGGCGTCATCCGGTCCGCGGTCAGTCAGGCGCATGGTTGCAGCCATGCCGACCACGCGCAGGACCTTGCCATCATCAAGCCCACCCGCCACCAGCTCGCGACGCGAGGCGTTGGCGCGATCGGCAGAAAGCTCCCAGTTGCTGTATCCCTTCTCTCCCGTGGCGTACGGGAAATCATCCGTGTGTCCGGACAGGCTAATGCGGTTAGGAATACCGTTCAGCACCGGTGCAATCGCACGCAGAATATCGCGCATGTAGGGCTCCACGTCGGCGCTGCCGGTTTTAAACATCGGCCGGTTCTGGCTGTCGATGATCTGAATACGCAGCCCTTCCTGTACCAGGTCAATTTTCAGATGCGGACGCAGCGCGCGCAGCTTAGGGTCTGCTTCAATCAGCTGATCCAGGTCACCGCGCAGTTTTTTCAGACGCGCCTGCTCCATCTTTTTTTTCAGCTCGTCGATGTTAGGCTGTTTTTTCACTTCACCCTGCTGCTGGGTGTAATCGTCACCGCCGCCGGGGATCGGGCTGTCGCTGTTAGAAATGCGCGGCCCGCCGGTAACCGCCGTCGCCAGCGGCGTTCTGAAATATTCCGCAATCTGAATAAGCTCTTTCGGGCTGGAGATGGAGATTAGCCACATCACCAGAAAGAAGGCCATCATGGCGGTCATAAAGTCGGCGTACGCGATCTTCCAGGAGCCGTGAGAACCGTGCCCGTGCCCCTTATGCTTGCGCTTTTTTACGATGACGATCGGATGGGACTGGTTTTTCATGCGTCCTCAGTTGTCGTCTGTTGGTTAGGGTTTTTCACCGCGCGCACGTGCTCTTCCAGTTCGATAAACGACGGACGTTCGCTGGAGTAAAGCGTCTTACGACCAAATTCGACGGCAATCGGTGGCGCATAGCCGTTGAGGTTTGAGAGCAGCGTAATTTTCACGCACTGCATCATTTTGGTGGTTTCGGCGCTCTTCTGGCGCAGCACGCTCGCCAGCGGGGAGATAAAGCCGTAGGCCAGTAAAATACCGAGGAACGTCCCCACCATCGCGTGGGCAATCAGCGCCCCCAGTTCAGCCGCCGGGCGATCCGCCGAGGCCAGGGCATGAACGACGCCCATGACCGCCGCCACGATGCCGAACGCCGGAAGCGAGTCGCCCACCAGCGCCAGGCTGTTGGCCGGTACTTCGGACTCGCTCTCGTGGGTTTCGATCTCTTCGTCCATCAGGGCTTCAATTTCGAAGGTGTTCATGTTGCCGCTGATGATCAGTCGCAGGTAATCGACGATAAAATCGAGCATCATCGCGTCGGCCAGAATACGCGGGTAGCTGGCGAAAATTTCGCTCTCTTTCGGGTTTTCGATGTCCCGCTCCAGCGAGAACATCCCCTGCTGACGTGACTTCGCCATCAGGCGATAGAGCAGCGCCAGCAGATCCATATACATGCTTTTGGTGTATTTCGAGCGACGAAACAGCAGCGGAATCGCCTTCAGCGTGCCCTTGATCGATTTACCGTTGTTACCAACGATAAAAGCCCCTACCCCTGCACCGCCGATGATGACAAGTTCAGCCGGTTGATAGAGTGCTCCAAGGTGCCCGCCGGTCATCATGTAACCGCCGAAAACTGTACCGAGAACTACCAGGTAACCTAATAAGATAAGCACGACATCATCCTTCCGCTAGTGACTATGGCAGGACGTTCATTTCGAGCGCATGACCTGAACGCAGGGTAAAAAAAAGCAGCGGTAATCGCTTACCGCTGCTGGAATCTTGCCCACAGGTTCGGGTTAAACAGCGTGTTCGATCTGTTCATCCAGCAGTTGTGGAATAATATCGGCAGCATCCCGGGAAAGTTTACGTCTTTTTACGGCTCGGGATGGAGGCTGGCACAAACTACAGGCGAAGCTGCCCGCAGGCTGGTGCGCGTGGGTAATGAAATTGCCGTCACAGCAGTTGCAGCGGGACAATTCAAGCATTCCGCTTTCAACAAAACGCACCAGCGTCCAGGCGCGGGTCAGCGCCAGCAGGGGTCCCTCTTCCTGCTGCGGGCATTGCTCAAGGTAAAGTTTGTAGGCTTTGATCACGGCATCAACGCCGCTGCATAAGCCCGTTTTAAGCAGGTACTGCCAGGCGTTACAGAACATGGAAGCATGAATGTTCTGCTCCCAGGTCATGAACCAGTCAGTCGAAAACGGCAGCATGCCTTTTGGCGGCGGGCTACCACGCAATTCTTTGTACAGCTTGATCAGACGACCACGGCTCAGCTGCGTCTCGCTTTCCAGCATTTGTAAACGCGCACCGAGCGTGATGAGTTCCATCGCCAGCTGGATATCACGGGCTTCCTGAACAATGCTTTTTTCGCTCATTGTTAAGCCCTTTTCTTCCGGGCTACGTCATCAGGCTGGCTGATTTCGTTGAGCAGGCGGGTGGAGAGAAGAATACCAGTGTGGATCTGTTGCAGATCGTCCACGCGGGATTCCTGAGTCAGACGCGTAATGGTCTGCGGGTTATCAAAACGGAACTGGCAGACAAGTTGATTGGTTTCAGCCAGCTTGACCATTTGCGGGAGGGTTAATCCACCCAGCATGGTTGCCATCTCTTCGTTAACACCCAGACGAAACATCGCTGACGGTTTGTCCTGACTAATCAAACGCTGCGCGAGCAATAAATACGACAAATTGATGTCATAAATATGTTTTAGCAACTCGGATGTATGCATTTTTCCCATCCCGAATAACCAACTATTATTTTTATGCGGAAAGACCGCACCCCGTGATGTCGCCGGGAAATCACCCGGTATAAAAAGAAAAGGCCAAATGCATAGTTGAATTTAGGTTTGTACGTCGTAAAGCGCGTGACCGGTTAACATGGCCAAAATGTCGGTTACACATTTTATCTTTTCTTACAAATAACTAAGATTTTTCCTAATTCGACGCAAACTCTACTCGTCAGTTTTGACACATACAATGCAGCCCCCCCTGGAATTTAAAAAAAATGTGATCTACGTCACATAATTTACGCGAATGTAACCCATAAATCCATCAGCGTGACTTGTAATTTGACTATTTATTGAGCAACTGAAGCTTGTTTATATTCTTATGGAACGAATACTCATGCAGAGGGATGAGGGGATCGGGTATGAAAATTGCTACGTCGAAGAAGCACTACCCTTTCGCGTCACAACGGGCGCGAACGCCAGAGAAGAGGCGGAGTTAATTAAGTAAAAACAGCAGCTTAAGTTTTCCTTTCGAGAAAAAAGTTTCCATGGGTAACCATCACGCTTGCGTTGACGATCGGTTAACGCGATTTAACAGCACGGAAGGCTAAATGTGTGATTTACGTTAAGTTGTTAATTACTTTCATTTAGCGTCCCCATTTCGTTATTCTTCTTATAAGAATAATTAATGAATAATTATGATAAGCTTCACACTATTGTCGCATGTGCCTCTTGCAGAAGCGGCAGATTCGCGGTAAAGCTTGAGAAACGTGTCATTCTGACATAAAAGGAGTGTGTGATGAGTTACTCCCATCTTCTTGTTTCTGTTGCGGTTTCCCCCGAAAGTCATCAACTCGTCGCCCGTGCCGTTTCCATTGCCCGCCCGAATAATGCCCGCATAAGTCTGATCACCCTGGCAGCTGAACCCGAAATGTATAATCAACTGGCAGCGCCAATGCTGGAAGATATTCGTGAGGTTCTTCAGGAGGAAACGCAGCAATTTCTGCGCGAGCTGGTTGAGCGGGCAAAATATCCTGTCCACCAGACGGTGATTGCCACCGGCGAGTTAAGTGGACATATTCTCGACATTTGTCAGAAACAGAATGTTGACCTTGTCATTTGCGGAAATCATAACCAGAGCTTTTTTTCCCGGGCGGCATGCTCGGCAAAATCCATCGTTTCGTCAAGCCAGGTGGATGTCCTGCTGGTGCCTCTCGGGGGCAATTAATGCCCCCGGAGAAAATCAGGCGAGTTTAGGGAAGGTCGCGATCTTTTTTTGCAGATCACCTTCCTGAGTTTGCGGCTGGATCGCGCGCAAATCGTCAATAAAACGCGCCTGCCAGCGGTTGATATCATTCTTGACGATGGTCTCCATCATTTCTGAATGACGTGAAATACGTTCCGCAAGCGGCATGGTTAACGCGCGGTTCAGGGCATTTGCCACGTCATCGCGATCGTAAGGGTTCACAATCAGCGCCGAGGTTAACTCGTTTGCCGCACCGGCAAATTGGGACAGCACCAGCACGCCCGGGTCAGCAGGATCTTGTGCTGCTACATACTCTTTTGCCACCAGATTCATCCCGTCGCGCAGCGGGGTGACCAGCCCGACGTCCGCATAGCGGAACACTTTCATCAGGATTTTGCGCTCAAAGTGCTGATTCAGATAGAAAAGTGGAGTCCAGCCGAGCTGACCATAGCGCCCGTTGATGCGCCCTGCTTCGGTCTCCAGCTGGTGACGAATATCCTGGTAAGCCTGAACCTCACCGCGCGAGGTCGGCGCTATCTGGGTATAGCGGATCTTGCCGTGATGCTGCGGGAATTTATCCAGCAGGGTTTCATAAGCGAGGAATCGCTCCGGCAACCCTTTGGAATAATCCAGTCGTTCAACCGAAAAGATATTCTTAACGTGCTTGAGTTCGTCCTTGAGCTGGGCAAGCTTCGGCGGCAGCGGACCAGAGGCCTGCTCGGCGATTTCGTCAGGCTCAATACCAATCGGGTAGACTTCGGTATGGAAATTTCGTCCCCACGCGGTGTGAGATTTGCCGCCGTGAGTGACCAGCCGGGTTTTACCCGACACGCTGTCGAGGAACGCCAGCCTGTCATTTTCCGTCTGGAAACCGAGCAGGTCGTAATCAGACAATGCTTCAAGAATTTCATCATGCTGCGGTAGCGCCGTAAAGATCTCCGGGGTCGGGAACGGAATATGCAGGAAGAAGCCGATCCGGTTCTTCACACCCCGTTTACGCAGCTCCCTGGCGAAGGGCAGCAGATGGTAATCGTGGATCCATAAAATATCGTCTTCTTCGATTAGCGGCAGCAGTTTATCTGCCAGCAGCGCGTTAACGCGCATGTAGCCTTCATAGGATTCACGCTGGAATTTCACCAGATCCAGACGATAGTGAAACGCTGGCCACAGCACGGCGTTTGAGAACTCGGAATAATATTCATCGTAGTCCTTCTCGCTAAGGGCGAAGGAGGCCCACGTGATATTGCCCCGTGACACCTTTTTTAGCGGTTTCTCATCATTACTGATTTCCCCGCTCCAGCCAAACCAGAGACCACCCGCGGCTTTGAGGGCACCTAATACCCCGACCGCCAGGCCACCGGCACTGGCTTTTTTATCATCCGGCGGTGCGATGCGATTAGAGACGACGACTAAGCGACCCATAATGATTTCTCCCGTTGTTTTGCGCTATTTGTTGTTGTTGCTGGTTAGCGACGTCAGATATCCACTGCCAGACGCTGGCGACATTTTCCAGCCGCCATCCGGCAATGGTTTCACCAGATCCAACCTTGACAGACATGCCCTGGGCCTGGTTTACCACCCTGAACCCGGCCTCGTCGGTCAGGTCATCCCCAAAAAAGACTGGCGTACGCCCTTTGAACGGCGCTTCCGCCATAAACGCTGCAATGGCAGCGCCTTTATTAATTCCTGCCGGTTTAATCTCGACCACACATTTACCCGGCTGTAACGCCAGCTCCGGATGGGCTTCCGCCACGCTTCTTGCCACCGCAAAGATCGCCGCCTCATGATGGGGCGCCTGACGGTAGTGCAGCGCAAAGGCCATGCCTTTGGCTTCCAGTTCCGTACCGGGAAGCATTTCCAGAGCCGAAGAGAGTTGCGTATGCAGCGCCTGAATCAGCGTGTCGGGGAGTGAAACTATATGCAGTTGATCATGGATATCGCGGCGCTCCGCTCCGTGCACACCGGCCAGCGGAAAGTGATAAGGACTGGCGAGCACGTCCAGCTCGGCCATTGAGCGCCCTGAAATCAATGCCAGTGCCCCCTCGTTCTGTCGGGAGAGCTGCTGCAAATTCTCTAACACCGTGTCCGGTACAACGACGTCATCCGGATGCGGTTCAATCCCGGCGAGCGTCCCGTCGAGGTCAAAAAAGAAAGCAAATTTTCCGGGCAGTACAGGCGGTGCGGTTAACAAGTCAGCCACCCTAATCCTCCTTACAGTGAACAAAACAGCCATGTAAGTATAGACAGTGTGACGGTGCTCGCCATTTGGCAACCGGCCCGTCAGCAAAACTGGCGGGCCGGTCAGGGGGTCAACTATGGTTAATAGTTGAGCATATTGATGGCTAAAAATAAATCAGACGGTACGCTTCGCTTTTTGCTTGTAACGGTCGAAGATCACCGCTGCCAGCAGGATCAGGCCGCGTACGACGTACTGAGAGAACGGAGAAATATTAAGCAGGTTCATGGCGTTCTCCACGGTCCCCAGAATCAGGATCCCCGCCACCACATATGAGATTTTTCCGATGCCGCCCTTGAGGGAAACGCCCCCTAAAACGCAGGCTGAGATGACGATCAGCTCATAACCAATGGAGGTCATTGGCTGGCCGCTGGTCATACGCGACGCCAGAATAATCCCCGCCGCCGCCGATACCAGCCCGGAAAGCACGAAGATAATGATCTTGGTCCGTACGACCGGGACACCCGCCAGACGCGCCGCCTCTTCATTGCCGCCAATCGCCAGCGTGTTACGGCCAAACGTGGTGCGGTTAAGCAGGAAACCGAACAGGATCAAACAGCCTACCGTCAGCCAGATTGGCGCAGGCAGACCCAGCCAGTTGGCATAGCCCAGCGTGAAGAAGCGCTCGTCTTCAATCCCCACGGCTTTCCCGTCGGAGATGATATAGGCCAGACCGCGCACGATTTGCATGGTCGCCAGCGTCGTAATCAGGGCGTTAATCTTCAGGCGCGCAATGACAAACCCGTTCACCAGGCCGCTCAGCACGCCGAGCAGCAGCCCGGCCAGCACGCCGATCCACAGGCTTTCGGTCATGTTGATCACCACGGCAGTGGTGACGCCTGCACAGGCAATCACCGAGGCAACCGACAGGTCAAAATCGCCGGAGGCCAGGCAGAATAGCATTCCGCAGGCCACCATGCCGGACATGGAGATAGCCAGCCCCAGCCCCTTCATATTGATGAACGTGGCGAAATTCGGCACAAAAATCGCGCAGGCGACGAACAGGGCAGCAAAGACCACCAGCATGCCGTACTGGTCCCAGATGCGGCCAAAACTGAAAGCCGACTTCGGCGCTCCGGATGTAGTAACAGAGGACATCATTGACTCCTTACTCAGGCGACAGCCTGGCTAACTTTAGGCATGGCGAGACTCAACGCCTGTTGTTCATTCGCCTGTTCATGCAGCAATTCACCGGCAATTTCACCTTCACGCATCACAACAATGCGGTCGGCGACGCCCAGCACCTCAGGCAGATCGCTGGAGGCGAACAGGACCGCCACACCGCGTTTTGCCAGTTCATAGATGACGTTATAGATTTCGTGTTTCGCCCCCACGTCGATACCGCGCGTTGGCTCATCCAGCAAAATGACCTTCATATCTTCCGACAGCCAGCGCCCCAGAATGGCTTTTTGCTGATTGCCGCCGGACAGGTTCATGATCAGCTGTTCAGCCCCGGGGGTTTTGATGTTCAGCGAACGGATATGGTGATCCGCGTTGCTCGCCTCCCAGCCGTCGTTAATCAGACATCCCGCACGGATGAACTTGCGCCGGGCAGAGATGTTGATGTTGTCGCGCACCGAGTGCACCGGAATAATGCCCTCGGCCTTTCGATCCTCCGGGCAGAGCATAATCCCCGCGTTAATCGCCTGCGCAGGCTTCTGAATATCGACCTTTTTCCCGTCGACGAAAACCTGGCCCTGGGTTATTCGGGTGCCGCCAAACAGCCCTTTCATCAGCTCGCTGCGCCCTGCCCCCACAAGGCCAAACAGCCCGACGATTTCGCCGCTGCGCACCAAGAGTGAAATGGGCGTGCGCACGCCCGGGGCTTTGACGTTATCCAGACGCAGACGCTCAGGGCCATACTCGCGCGGTTTCCAGTGGTAAATATCCCCCAGATCGCGTCCGACCATCGCCTGCACCAGTTGGTCATGGTTAACCTGCTGCATATCGGTGAAGGTGCGCACGTAGCGGCCATCTTTAAACACGGTGATGGCATCGCTTAAGGCAAAAATCTCTTCCATTCGGTGAGAAACGTACAGAATGATGCGGCCCTCTTTGCGCAGCTCGCGGATCACGCGAAAGAGATTTTCTATTTCACGCGCCGAGAGCGAGCTGGTTGGCTCGTCAAAAGCGATAATTTTGGCGTTACGTGCCAGCGCTTTGGCAATTTCCACCATCTGCCACTGGCCGATGGAGAGATACTTAAGGGGCGTTTGCGGATCGACATCCAGCCCAAGGTGCTTGAGCTGCAAGCCCGCTTCATAGTTGAGCAGCGAGCGGTTGACCACGCCGCTTTTATGCGGAAGCTGGCCCAGATAGATGTTCTCCGCCACGGTCATTTCAGGAATGAGATGCAGCTCCTGATAGATGATGGCGACGCCCGCATTTAACGCTGCCGTGGTGTCGGCAAAGGCCACCTCGTCGCCGCGAATAGCCAGCGTGCCGGTGGTGGGCGTGTAGTTGCCGCTGAGAATTTTTAGCAGCGTGGATTTTCCCGCGCCATTCTCCCCCATCAGGGCGTGAACCTGGCCGGCATAGCAGTCGAAGCTGATATCGGTCAGCGCGTTTACACCGGGGAACGTTTTACCGATGCCGCGGAAAGAGAGATACGGATCAGACTGTTGCATAACGACTCCGTGATTCCTGTAGTGTGTACGTCTGGCCCCTCACGGTGAGTGAGGGGCGCAATCACAGCGTATTACTTACCGCCCAGTCCTTTTTTCGCCAGCTCCTCTTTGAAGTTATCGCGGGTGATCAGCACCACATCGGTCACTTCGGTGAATTTCGGCGGCTCAACCCCTTTAGTCACCCAGTTGTAGAGCATTTCGCTGGATTTATAACCGTGGACATCCGGGCTTGGCAGCAGAGAGCCATAGAAGCCGGTCGCCTGCGCTTTAGACAGTTCGCTAACGGCGTCAACGCCGTTGATGCCGATCCCGATCACGTCCGGTGCTTTAAAGCCCTGGCCTTCCGTTGCACGCACGCCGCCCAGTACGGTGTTGTCGTTCATCCCCACCACCAGCCAGTGCTTCACTTCCGGATGCTGGACGAGCATGGAGTTCGCCGCATCAAAGGCGCCCGGAATATCGTTGGATTTGGTCGGAACTTTGTAGATCTGTTTTTCCGGGAAGCCAGCCGCTTTCAGGGCGTCCATGGACCCGGTGGTACGACGACGGGCGGTGTCCAGCTCGTCAGCGGTAATGGCCATCACGGCGGTCTCTTTGACATCCCAGCCGCGTTTTTGCATCTCTTTGTAGAGCTCCTGGCCCTGACGCTCACCGATTTTAGTGGCCGCCATCATTACCAGCGGAACGGTATCCATCGGTTTACCTTTGGCGTTCACGAACTGATCGTCCACCGCAATCACTTTCATGTCGTAACCGCGCGCTTTCGCGGCAATCGCTGACCCCAGTTTTGGATCCGGCGTACAGATAACGAAACCTTTCGCGCCGCTGGCCGCCAGGCTATCAATGGCGTTCAGCGTTTTCTCACCGTCAGGTACGGCGATTTTAATTACCTCAAATCCCAAATCTTTTCCGGCTTTATCAGCAAATTTCCATTCGGTCTGGAACCACGGCTCTTCCGGCTGTTTAACCAGAAAACCGAGCTTTAAATTTTCAGCGATAGCGGATTGTGACATAACGGCAGCCAGGCCGATGGCCGCCAGCGCTTTAGTAAATTTGTGCATGGTAAACTCCAGCTTTAGCATTCTTATCTGTAGGGAATAATGGCGAACAACTTATTTAATCGGACTTAAAACAAGGCATTAGCGCTTACCTCGTCATAAGCGTTATTGCTGGAGATAGTTTTAGCGGGAAATTAATCATCCATAAGAGAGCGACATCACACCGCAGAATTACAGTAATTGCGTACATAAATTCAGCGAAAAATGACATAAAAAAGGACGTAATTGTCCTACAAATGGAAAGGAGTTAAGCAGGATTATCCATAAGGTCAGCTAAGAAATCCCTGTAACCCGGACGCCTTAGCGCCCGGCAGAAAAAATTACCAGCGGTAATAGATGTGTTCAGCATGATCGCGCACGGGGGCGTCGTCACCCAACAGACGAGCAGAGAGCGCCAGCGCAAAGTCAAAAGCGTGCCCCAGCCCCTTGCCGCTGATGAGGTTATTATCTACCACGACCGGCGCATCCACATATACTCCATCATCAACGCTCTGCCAGAGGTCGCCGGAACAGACGTAGCGGCGCCCCTTCAGTAGCCCGTTACCGCCCAGCACCCGCGCGGCCGCAGAGCAGATCGGGCAGATGAGTTTGCCCTGCTCGTCATGGGCGGAAACAAAGCGGATCACCTCTTGGTTAGCCGCAAGATTGACGCTCCCCTGCGGCCCACCGGGCAACACGACCGCGTCATACAGCGTATTAATGCGCTCCGTTAACGTACTGTCAGCCACCATGGGGATATTGTGGTAACTCACTACCGCACGGGACGCCGCACAGGCCAGCGTCTCCACCTCAATCTGTAAACGCCGCAGAATATCAATCGTGATAATCGCTTCTGCTTCTTCAAAACCGGGTGCCAGCAGCACCGCAACGTTAGCCATCATAAACCTCAACGAATTAAACGATGTAAAACAGTGTTTCATTTTCACTCTTTATCAGATCACAATCTTGCGACGCGATCACAGAACCGTATATTAAGTGAAAATTGATTTAGCTCAAATTTGATACGACAGGATATATTTGCAGATATTATTTCTGATTTAACACTTTTACAGAATTTCCCGCCAAAGAACGTTTCCTGAAACGATAAAAATGAGCGATATTAATTTCACACCCATTAAAATCAACAGGTTATATCAAATTCAATCTCTTACCCCTCTTTCTGTTCTGGGCTATATTTAAATTTGTAATGTATGGTAAACACAGCCCAATTAAGAGTTTTCTTAAGTCAAAGAGAAGCGTATGCTTATTTTAATCGAACACAGGAAGTGAATTTTCGAGTTTTTTACCTTGCAGAAATCTATTTCTGCCATTCAATCGTCAATACCTGCCGGGTCAGGTTAAGTAGCGGACATCAAGTCCCACAGTCAATAAGGATATGAGAATGACTACCCAAACGATGATGCAAAAACTGAATGCCCAGATGAACCTGGAGTTTTATGCTTCAAATCTGCATCTGCATTTGAGCGCGTGGTGTTCCAGAAAAAGCCTCAACGGCACTGCCACCTTCTTTCGTACTCAGGCGCAAAGTAACGTCACGCACATGATGCGCGTCTTTAACTTTTTGAAAGCTGTCGGCGCAAACCCTACCGTCAAAGAGCTTGAAACGATTGAAGATAATTACACTTCTCTGGAAGAACTGTTTCAGAAAACGCTCGAAGAGTATGAGCAACGCTGTGCGAAGCTGAGCAAACTGGCTGATGAAGCCAAAGCGCAACGGGACATCATTACCCTCAAGTTTTTACGTGATATGGACAGAGAGCAGCAGCAGGATGGCATGCTGCTGAAGACGCTCGCAGATGAAATCCGCAACGCGAAACGCGCGGGGATTTGTCTGGAGCAGACGGACCGCCATCTTCTCGACATTGCTACCGTGCAACACTACTAAGTCCCTTCACCCACTCCCGTCAGGGAGTGGGTACCAACTTCCTGCTTTTGCTGACATTTAACAAATCAGATCTTGCTCCCAATGAATAGCCATACATCGTGTAATGATTTGTTTAATTACATTCATTAACGAGGGAGCATCATGATCACCATTGAGTTTATTGTCATTATCCTCTGCCTGCTGATAGGCACCCGCTTCGGCGGGATGGGCCTGGGGCTGATAAGCGGCATCGGCCTGTTTGTTTTGAGTTTTGTCTTTGGTCTGCAACCCGGTAAACCGCCGGTTGACGTGATGCTCACGATCCTCGCCGTCATCGGCTGTGCGGCCACGCTACAGACCGCCGGTGGCCTGAATGTAATGATGCAGTTTGCAGAGCGCCTGCTGCGTAAACATCCCCAGCACATCACCCTTCTCGCACCGTTTACCACCTGGATGTTGACCTTCCTGTGCGGGACCGGGCACGTCGTCTACACCATGTTTCCCATTATCGCGGATATCGCCCTGAAAAAAGGCATACGCCCGGAACGGCCGATGGCGGTGGCCTCGGTGGCATCTCAGATGGCGATCACCGCCTCCCCCGTTTCCGTGGCCGTCGTTTCGCTGGTCTCGATTCTTGGTGCGCAGCACGGTATCGGCCACGCGTGGGGGATCCTTGAAATTCTTGCGGTCTCCGTACCGGCCTCACTGTCTGGCGTCGCCATTGCGGCACTGTGGAGCTTGCGTCGCGGGAAAAACCTCGCAGACGATCCCGAATTTCAGGAAAAGCTGAAAGATCCGAAACAGCGGGAGTTTATCTATGGAGGAACGGAGACGTTGATGGATCAACGTTTCCCGAAACAGGCCTACTGGTCCACGTGGATCTTCTTCGCCGGGATTGCCGTAGTGGTCCTGCTGGGTGCGCTGCCCGAGCTGCGTCCGGCGTTTGAGATCAAAGGGAAAATGACAGCCCTGTCGATGAACCTTGTCATTCAAATGATGATGCTGATCGCCGGGGCCATCATGCTGATGACCTGCAAGGTGAATGCGTCGGCCATTTCAAACGGGGCGGTATTTAAGGCGGGGATGGTCGCGATTTTCTCGGTGTTTGGCGTGGCGTGGATGAGCGATACCTTTTTTCAGGCGCATCTCGACGAGCTGAAAATGGCGCTGGAGGGGGTGGTGAAAAGTCATCCCTGGACGTATGCCATCGTGCTGTTCCTGGTATCAAAACTGGTCAACAGCCAGGCTGCGGCCTTGACCGCGGTCGCCCCGATGGGGTTGATGCTGGGCATCGATCCGAAAATGCTGGTGGCCTTCTTCCCGGCATCCTACGGCTACTTTGTGCTGCCCACCTATCCGAGCGATCTGGCCTGTATCGGGTTCGATCGCTCCGGCACCACCCGCATCGGTAAATTCATCATCAACCACAGCTTTATTCTGCCGGGGCTGATTGGCGTCAGCTGTGCCTGCGTGGTGAGCTATCTGCTGGTGCAGACGTTCTTCTGATCCTTCTGCGGGCGACAGGCTCTGTCGCCCTTCGACGTAAAAGCAGAAAAGAGTTTCTAATTTTAAAACATCGGTTTATTTTAGTGTGACTCACCCTGCGGTGTGAAGCGGAGTTCAATCAGCGCAATCGCTTTCTGGATCGCGCGGAGCGTAACCGGGTCCGCCGCAGCAGGATGGTTGGTGAAATCGATGTTTTTCAGCTGGGTCGACATCTTTTCGCGTACCTCAACCGGCGCGATAACGTCAATCACATCAAGGATTTGTTTGATAACCAGCTGGCAGGCGACGACGTCAGATACCAGTTCCTGATCGGCGCTCAGGTTTTGTGACATGGGGTTCTCCTTATTCAAAGGGCGCCATAGTAGCAAAATAGACGCCCTTCCATCTCCCTCTCGTCGTCCGCAGACATAAAAAAACCTGCCGAAGCAGGTTTTTTTATCAGAACATCGCACCCGGTGGGACGTCTTTAAACGTTGTGCAGTAGTTTGCCCACATGCTTTTCAGGATTTTGCGCAGTTTCATTATGTTGCTCCAGTAACGTGTTATGCAGGTGTTATTGTCAATACGCTTATAATATGACCACCATCACAAAAATCAACCATTTTGTGACCTGCATCACGGTTATTAAACCCTCAGTGCTGCTGGTTTGTTAAAAAAAGCCATGATAAATCCGCACGTTACAGGCTTATAAATTCCAGTAAATGTTTATAAAATTTTTTGAGCGGGCAGGAAGAGAATGAGTGAAAACGTATCCGGCAAAGAGAGCCGTGGATTATCGCCTGCGGCGCTGCTGGTGGCCGGTGCTTTCTTTATGGAGTTTCTGGATGGGACGGTGATCGCCACCGCGTTGCCGGATATGGCAAAAAGCTTCGGCGACCAGGCGGTGGATCTGAATATCGGCATCAGCGCCTATCTGATCACCCTGGCCGTACTGATCCCCGCCAGCGGCTGGATCGCCGACCGCTTCGGCGCGCGAAAAGTGTTTGCCCTCGCGCTGGCGATCTTCACGCTGGCCTCGGTATTTTGCGGCCTGTCCACCACGCTCGATCAGTTCGTTGCGATGCGCGTCCTCCAGGGCATGGGTGGCGCGCTGATGGTGCCCGTAGGTCGCCTGGCCGTGCTACGCACCACGCCAAAACATCAGCTCATCACGGCAATCGCCACCCTGACGTGGCCTGCGCTGGTCGCGCCGATCATCGGCCCGCCGCTGGGTGGGTTCATTACCAGCTATGCCGACTGGCGCTGGATCTTCTTTATTAACGTGCCGCTGGGGATAATCGCCATTTTGCTGGCGCTGCGCATCATTCCAGACCTGCATGAAGATACGCGCCGACCGTTTGATTTACCGGGTTTTGTTGTCACCACCCTTGCCATGGTGAGCCTGGTTTATGCGATGGAGTTGATGGGCGCAGAGCCTCTGCGAACAGGATTAACCGCCACGCTGTTTATCGTCGGTGTCGTCGCCTTAAGCCTGGCGCTGCGTCACTTTAAGCGGGCAACCTGGCCGATGATCAGGCTCGATGCGATGCAGGTGCCGACGTTTCGCGTCACCCTGTACGGCGGATCGCTGTTTCGCGCCTCCATCAGCGCGGTTCCGTTCCTGTTACCGCTGATGTTCCAGGTCGGCTTTGGCATGGACGCGTTCCATTCTGGCCTGCTGGTGCTGGCGGTTTTCGTTGGCAATCTCACCATTAAACCGGCGACGACGCCGCTTATCCGCAGCCTGGGGTTTAAGCGGCTGTTGCTGATTAACGGTGCGTTGAATGTCCTGGCGTTGCTGGCCTGCGCGTTTCTTACGCCGCAGACGCCCGCGTGGCTCATCATGCTGATCCTTTATCTGGGCGGCGTTTTCCGTTCGATTCAGTTTACAGCCATCAGTACGCTGGCTTTTGCGGATGTGCCATCGGCGCAGATGAGCTATGCCAATACCCTGTTTTCAACCGCAACGCAGCTTGCCGTGGGGCTTGGGATCACGCTCGGGGCGATTGGTATTCGTATCGGGGAAAAAGTCAGTGAGGCGATGGGGATTGCCGGTATGCCGGGAATGAGCTTCCGGCTGGCATTTGTGGCAATCGCGCTGATCTGCCTGGTGGGAATGGTTGACACGCTGCGTCTGACCAAAGATGCGGGCAGCGCGGTCTCATCGAAAAAGTAACGCTATCTGCCGGGCAGGCAACGCACCGCCCGGCAAAGTAAATCAGCCAACAATACCGCGCACGAAGGCTTCAATCTCTTTGTCCTGGCAGTTCTCGAAGAAGCACTGCTGGAAGCGCTGGCCTGATACGGCGGTTTTAACCAGCTCAGGATCGATTGCTCGCAGGGTATCCAGATAGTTTTCTTTCACCACCGCCGCTTTCACCTGGTTCAGGATCCCGGCGTTACGCACCTGCGGCTCTTTACGCTCTGGTGGATAGCCTTCGCCATTGCGTCCGGTAAACGCTTTCTCAAAGATAAAGCGTACGTTCAGTTCTGCCCCCCAGCCGAAGCCCTTCGCAAACGGCAGAGAAAGCGCGTTACCGTTGTTGATTTGCGCAAACAGGAAAGCATCCGCAGGATCGATGCAGTAACCGCAAATCACACCCGGATGGATGTTCAGGGACATCAGCGCGCCCTGCCCGGTACCGCAGCCGGTAACAACAAAATCAACGGCTTTAGCGTTAAGCAGAATGCTCGCCATGATGCCCAGGTGAATATAGGTGAGATGATGATCGTTCTCATCACTCATACCGACGTTATAGACCGGAAAACCTTTCTCATCAGCAACGGCTTTCAGCTCATTAAGGATGATGGGATTCTTAGCGGCCTGGCTGTTTTCCATCATCAGTGCAATTTTCATCTTGTCTCTCCTGAATGCATGGCGGGCGATCCCGCTGTGGATACCTTTTCAACTTAACCTTACTATCAAACAAACGCACTTTCAAATTAAGTGAAAACTTGTTTTAAAAAACAAAGATGCGCTCACAATTTCGCGCGTTGGCGCGGCTCGTTGCACGGTGAAAGGGCAGATCCACTGGCTATTCCGGCCATTGCGTGCCATCGCGTTGGTTAAAATGGCGTATTTCCCGTCACGCAGAGTGAACCATGAAACGTGTAATCATAGCCGGAACGATCCTGTTGCTCGCCGGGTGCAGTATCAACCGTCAGGCAGAAGTCAGCAGTACGGATGCCCCAAACGGAATTGTGCGCCTCGACTATGGCCAGGCCATGCTGCAAAACGCCTGGTCTGATGAGTATGTTAATAACGGTACGGCAACCAAAGCCTGTCAACATATGGGCTACGCCACTGCGTCAGCCTACGGGCAGCCAATTAAAACCTGCACCCTGATCAGCGGTTCACTCTGTCTGAACGAAAGTGTGACCATTCAGTATAAATGTCAGGGATATGCTGTTACCTCTTCCAGCCAGAATCCGTGGTATTAACCGCTACTGCCAGTCACGCTGGCAGTTTATTTAACAAGAACTAAAACAATTCTCATTAATAAATATAAATGACGGCAATGCGTTTTATTCCCATTCGTATTTTTAATAAATAAATATTTATTTTACTTTTTGCAAATAATTAAATAACAAATTATAGTGTCGCTCATCGTGAACCAGAATTAATAAACCGGAGCTGCACCATGTTAAAAACTGAAATGATCGACAAGCTCAATGCGCAAATGAATCTTGAGCTTTTTTCTTCCCTGCTTTATCAGCAGATGAGCGCCTGGTGCAGCTATCACAGCTTTGAAGGGGCGGCCGCCTTCCTGCGTCGTCATGCCCAGGAAGAGATGACGCACATGCAGCGTCTGTTTGATTACCTGACGGACACCGGCAGCCTGCCGCGCATTGATAACGTGGCATCGCCTTTTGCCGAATACGGCTCTCTTGATGAACTGTTCCGCGCCACCTATGAGCATGAACAGCTGATCACCCAGAAAATTAATGAACTGGCTCATGCCGCCATGACCAGCCAAGATTATCCAACCTTTAATTTCCTTCAGTGGTATGTGGCTGAACAGCACGAAGAAGAGAAGCTGTTTAAATCCGTGCTGGATAAATTATCTCTGGCAGGTAAATCCGGGGAAGGTCTGTACTTCATTGATAAAGAGCTGTCGACGCTCGATACCCAGAATTAACAGAAAAGCGGTGCTGAGTTTTCAGCACCGCATTATTTAATGGCGGCAGATTTTACTTTCGTGAGTGGAAAATCCGTCTGCTGCTGGAATGAATTTTCCGCGCGCCGCCAGAAACGCCACCAGCTCCGCGGCCGTCATCTCCGAAGCTGAACAGGTATGGAAACGCGCCGCTTCGCCAAAGCGGGCATGTATCGCCTCAACCAGACTCTCCTCCGTATAGCGCTCACCTGACTCAATCATCATATTCAGCACGTCGTGTCCGTGAATTGACATGGTTACCTCTCGCAAATAAAAAGCAGACTAAACGTTCCCTCTACGGCACGCTTTGCGCTGGCGCAGGTTACCCTTTTCTTTTTGTAAATTAATTATTACACCCTATGTAACGGTGATTTGACGAGATGGTGCTTTTCCCTTACTCTGCGCCGCAGAATGAGTCGCGGTATGGAAGCGTTGTAGAGGAAAGCGTGAAGAACAGAACTCTGGGAAGTATTTTTATCGTCGCCGGAACGACAATTGGCGCAGGAATGTTGGCCATGCCGTTGGCTGCCGCCGGCGTCGGGTTTGGGGTTACCGTAGTGCTGCTGGGCGGTCTGTGGGCCCTGATGTGTTACACCGCGCTATTATTGCTGGAGGTTTATCAGCATGTCCCTGCCGATACTGGCTTAGGCTCCCTGGCTGCACGCTATCTTGGACGCTACGGGCAGTGGATCACCGGTTTCAGCATGATGTTCCTGATGTACGCCCTGACTGCCGCTTACATCAGCGGCGCCGGGGAGCTGATTGCGTCAAGTATCAATGACGGCTTCGGTGCGTCACTTTCACCGGAAACAGGCGCCATTGTCTTTACGCTGATCGGTGGCGGCGTGGTTTGTGCGGGCACATCGCTGGTCGATCTGTTTAACCGTTTTTTGTTCAGCGCCAAAATTCTCTTCCTGATTGTGATGCTGGTGCTGCTGGCACCGCATGTTCACAAGATTAACCTGCTCTCCCTCCCGCTGGAGAAAGGTCTGGCGCTTTCGGCCATCCCGGTTATTTTCACCTCCTTCGGTTTTCACGGCAGCGTGCCGAGCATCGTGAGCTATATGAACGGTGATATTCGCAAGCTGCGCCGCGTCTTTGTTATCGGCAGCGCCATTCCGTTGATTGCTTACCTGTTCTGGCAGCTGGTGACGCTGGGCAGTATTGATTCCAATACCTTTATCGGCCTGATGGCAGAGCATTCTGGTCTGAATGGATTCCTGGTTGCCCTGCGTAACGTGGTGGCCTCTTCACACGTGGAGCTGGCGGTACATCTGTTTGCAGACCTGGCGCTGGCAACCTCCTTCCTCGGCGTAGCGCTTGGCCTGTTTGAC
Source organism: Enterobacter cloacae complex sp. ECL72 (assembly GCF_019056635.1). Taxonomy (NCBI): domain Bacteria; kingdom Pseudomonadati; phylum Pseudomonadota; class Gammaproteobacteria; order Enterobacterales; family Enterobacteriaceae; genus Enterobacter; species Enterobacter cloacae complex sp. ECL72. The sequence goes on from NZ_CP077659.1 coordinate 2,352,744, forward strand.
TATATGGCGGATCTGTTCCAGCGTCGCAATACCGTTGCCGGACGCTTACAGACGGGGGCGATGACCTTCCTGCCGCCGCTGGCCTTCGCGCTCTTTTACCCGCGCGGGTTTGTGATGGCGCTGGGGTATGCTGGCGTGGCGTTATCGGTACTGGCCCTGCTGCTGCCTTCCCTGCTGGCGTGGAAGAGCCGCCAGCAACATCCGCAGCAGGGGTATCGCGTAGCGGGCGGTACGCCAATGCTTTGCGCGGTGTTTGGTTGTGGGGTGGTGATTATTCTGGTGCAGATTTTGATTGCAGCGGGGATGCTGCCGGAAGTGGGATAACTTATTTATACAGGTCCTGAGGTACTGTTCCGTTCACCTTAAGATCAACAGAATATAATTTTTTCACAGCATGTGAACGGGATAAGGGGGCCGCCGCGGCCCCCTTATCAATCCCCGCGGCCCCGCGGAAAATCGGTGCTTCGCACTGCGCTCACCTCCCGACCATCTGCCTGCGGTCGGCTCAACTCGACATCCTGTCTCGATTCGCCTCTGGCCGCCATCCATGGCGTCCAGCCCTTGTCATCTGGTCTCCGGTTCGCCGATTTTAGCGGGGACTCAACACCCGTGCCCCATTCAGGCCACAGTAATTAATGATTTAATGCAGGCAGCAGCTTTTAAACTTCTTCCCACTCCCGCACGGGCACGGATCGTTACGCCCCACCTTCGACCCGTTCACGATCGGCTTTTTCGCTTCCGGCTGCTGCGGGTTAGCCACCCAGTAGTTATACAAACGCAGCGCCGCAGGCTGAATGCTCTCGATGCTGGCCATGTACTCCTCTTCGGTCAGCGCATCCAGCTTCTCGCTGTTCTCTTCCGTCCCGTGCAGGGCAATCACCGCCAGGTCCGCTTCCAGCGCTTCCGGCAGGGATGACCAGTCCGTCAGCGCCACGCCGCGCATGTAGCCATAGCACCACTCTTCCACCACGGTATAGCTCTGACCGTCAACGTCGTTATAGCCAAACAGCGGTTCAAACTGATCCGGGTATTCGCTCAAACGCTCGGCAATATCGTTCATGTGCTTAAAGCAGAGATCGATAAAACGGTTCATCTCACGATCGTTTTTCCAGCGCGGAATATATTTCTCACCACCCCAGACCGCCACCAGCCAGGTGTCGGGCTCCACCACAACGGGACCGGAAAGTACTGCGGTAAGCATGCCGTCCAGTTCGGACACGTCAATCACGGATGCATCGTCGTGACCGTAAGAGATTAATGTCTCTTCCAGCCACGCCATCTCGCTTTCATTTAATGGGCCTTCAGCCATTGCTGATACTCCTGATAAAAAAAACGATCCTGACATATATCGCCACGCGTGCCTATCTGAAGTTTAGGTCTTTATTGCTGCAAAAACGTGCAAATCGTGACCGTTGCACAACTTATGGGCTTTGTTGTTAAGGAGATGTGATCTCCGCTGTAAATTCATCTCATCCCGCAAAGGCGCATAAAACGGCGCTCTATACTCAACGTGTTGTGACCCGGTCAAGGGATTAACCATTCTGGCAACCTTTTTGCTTAATATTCTGCGCGCTTCGCGGTGCGTGGGATCCTCGCCGTATTAAGCATGAGATTGCTTCTAAAGTGCATTTTGTTCTCGCTCTTGTTTTTGGATTTACGATGCCATCAGGCGTTCGGGTTTATACCTGGTGCAAAAACCTCTTTGCTAAGGAACATAATAATGTCGCTGAAATTTACCAAAACTCCCCTCTCCCTGGTGCTGGCCGGTTGTCTGGTGACGGCCTTTTCCGCGCAGGCCGATATCGTCATCGGCGTGGCCGGGCCGTTCACAGGCCCGAACGCAACCTACGGCGATCAATACTGGCATGGCGCTACGCAGGCGGCGGAAGACATTAACGCCGCCGGCGGGATCAACGGTGAGAAAATCAAACTGGTTCAGGGCGACGACGCCTGCGAGCCCAAACAGGCCGTCGCCGTTGCCAACCGCTTAGTCGATCAGGATAAGGTGAAAGCGGTCGTCGGCCACTTCTGCTCCTCGTCGACCATGCCCGCCTCCGAGGTCTACAGCGATGCCGGGATCCTCTCCATCACCCCCGGCTCAACGAACCCGCTTATTACCGAACGTGGCATGAGCGATATATTTCGCATGTGCGGACGTGACGACCAGCAGGGCCAGGTCGCCAGCGATTTCATTCTTGATAAGCTGAAAGCCAAACGGGTGGTCATCATCCACGATAAAGACACCTACGGTCAGGGGCTGGCGGACGCCACTAAGGCGGCGCTGGCGAAACGCGGCGTGAAGGAGGTGATGTACGAAGGGTTATCCCGCGGGGAGAAAGACTTTAACGCGCTGGTGACCAAAATTGGCGCACAAAAACCGGACGTGGTGTTCTTCGGGGGCTGTCACCCGGAAGCGGGTCCGCTGGTTCGCCAGATGCGTGAACAGGGCGTGCAGGCGAAGTTCTTCTCGGGAGACTGTATCGTCAATGAAGAGATGGTCACCGCCGCCGGTGGGGCGCAATACACCAACGGTATTTACATGACCTTCGGTAAAGATCCGCGCCTGATCCCGGACGGAAAAGCCGTCATCGAGAAATTCCGCACCGGTAAATTTGAACCTGAAGGATACACCCTCTACGCCTACGCGTCTGTGCAGGCTATCGCGGCGGCATTCAAGGCCACGAAAGGGACGGATTCCGCAAAAGCCAGCGAGTGGCTGAAGGCCAACCCTGTCGACACGGTGATGGGTAAAAAAGCCTGGGACAGCAAAGGTGACCTCAAAGTCTCTGACTACGTGGTCTATCAGTGGGATGACAAAGGCAAATATAAAGAAGTGCCATAACGGGACGGAATCTGCTCAGCGCCGGCAGGTCTGACTGTCGGCGTAACCCTTTATTCAGGTGCGCGACCATGAGTACATTCTTCCTGCAACAATTAATTAATGGCTTAACGCTGGGTTCGGTCTACGGTCTTATCGCCATCGGCTACACCATGGTGTACGGCATCATCGGTATGATCAATTTCGCCCACGGCGAAGTGTATATGATCTCCGCCTATCTCTCGGCCATTGGCCTGGCCCTGCTGGCGTTTTTTGGACTCCACTCCTTTCCGCTGCTGATCCTGGGGACGCTGGTTTTCACCATCGTGGTCACCGGCGTTTATGGCTGGACGATTGAGCGCATCGCCTATAAGCCGCTACGCAACTCGACGCGTCTGGCACCGCTGATTTCGGCCATCGGGATGTCGTTGATACTGCAAAACTACGTCCAGCTCAGCCAGGGCCCGCGCCAGCAGGGCGTGCCCACCATGCTTGATGGCGTGCTGCGTTTTCACCTCGGCGAAGGGTTTGTCCAGATAACCTATACCAAAGTCTTTATTCTCATCGCCTCGTTCGCGGGCATGCTGGTGCTGACCTGGATTATCAACCGTACCCGCTTAGGACGCATGTGCCGTGCGGTACAGCAGGATCGTAAGATGGCCTCCATCCTGGGTATCAACACCGACAGAATTATTTCGCTGGTGTTTGTTATCGGCGCAGCCATGGCCGGGCTGGCGGGCGTGCTAATCACCATGAATTACGGCACCTTTGATTTTTACGTCGGGTTTGTTATCGGCATCAAGGCCTTTACGGCGGCGGTGCTGGGCGGCATCGGCTCTCTGCCCGGTGCGATGCTTGGCGGGCTGATTCTGGGCGTCGCAGAAGCGCAATTCTCCGGGATGGTGAACTCGGATTATAAAGACGTGTTCTCGTTTGGATTGCTGGTCTTAATTCTGATCTTTCGTCCTCAGGGGCTGCTGGGCCGCCCCGTCGTGGCTAAAGTGTAAGGAACAACGCGATGACCTCTGACGGTTTTTCCCTGAAGCGCTGCATTCTGGACTCGATTTTTTCCGGAATGATCGCCCTGATTATTTTCGGCCCGATTGCGGGCGTGATACTGGATGGTTACAGCTTTACCTTTGACGGCCAGCGGCTGGCGTGGATTGTAGGCACGGTGATGGTGGGACGCTTTTTACTGAGCGCCTTTTCAGCTACGGCGGCCGGAAGACGTTTACAGGCACGGTTTGAATCCGACAATGCGGGGGTGTATGTCCGGCCGCCGGCGTATAAAAGCCGCATGCGCTGGATCATTCCGCTGATTGTCACGCTGGCGATCTGCTTCCCGTTTGTGGCCACTAAATACGTTCTGACGGTTGCCATTCTCGGACTGATCTACGTCCTGCTCGGTCTTGGGCTGAACATTGTTGTTGGCCTGGCAGGGCTGCTGGATCTGGGTTATGTCGCCTTCTATGCCATCGGCGCTTACGGGCTGGCGCTCGGGTATCAGTATCTGGGGCTTGGGTTCTGGAGCATGCTGCCGCTGGCGGCGCTAATGGCCGCGGGCGCGGGCGCCCTGCTCGGCTTTCCGGTGCTGCGCATGCACGGGGATTATCTCGCCATCGTCACGCTCGGGTTTGGCGAGATCATCCGCCTGGTGCTGAACAACTGGCTCACCTTCACCGGCGGGCCTAACGGCGTTTCAGCCCCTGCCCCGACCTTTTTTGGTCTGGAGTTTGGCCGACGCGCCAAAGAAGGCGGCGTCCCCTTCCACGAGTTCTTCGGCCTGACCTATAACCCCAACTTGAAGTTTATCTTCATCTATGCGGTGCTGTTCCTGGTAGTCATGCTGGTGCTGTACATTAAACACCGGCTGACCCGAATGCCCATTGGACGGGCGTGGGAAGCGCTCCGTGAGGATGAGATTGCCTGCCGTTCCATGGGGCTGAATCACGTTCTGGTCAAACTCTCGGCCTTCACCCTGGGCGCATCGACGGCAGGTATCGCCGGGGTGTTTTTTGCCACCTACCAGGGGTTTGTTAACCCGACCTCTTTCACCTTTTTTGAATCGGCCCTGATCCTCGCCATTGTGGTCCTGGGCGGGATGGGCTCCACCGTCGGCGTCGTACTGGCCGCCTTTGTGCTGACCGTCACGCCGGAACTGCTGCGCAGCTTTGCGGAATATCGCGTGCTGCTGTTTGGCATGCTGATGGTGGTGATGATGATCTGGCGTCCTCGCGGTCTGATCCGCATCAACCGCAGCGGATTTGCCGTGCGTAAAGGAGTGGTGCCATGAACGCAACGATTTTACGTGTAGAACATCTGATGATGCACTTCGGCGGGATCAAGGCCTTAAACGACGTCAATCTTGAGGTGCAGCGCGGCTCCATTACCGCACTCATTGGGCCTAACGGCGCGGGAAAAACGACCGTCTTTAACTGCCTGACCGGTTTCTACCGGGCCTCCGGCGGCAACATTCTGTTCAATGCACGAAATAAAACCACCAATGTCATTCAGGTGCTCGGCCAGAAATTCCAGCCGGGCGACTGGCTCAACCCGGCGCAGCTTGGTCAACGCCTGTTCTATAAGATGTTTGGCGGCACGCATCTGGTGAACCGCGCGGGTCTTGCGCGCACGTTTCAGAACATCCGCCTGTTCCGCGAGATGTCCGTTGTGGAAAACCTGCTGGTGGCACAGCACATGCGCGTCAACCGCAATCTGCTGGCGGGGGTGCTGAACACCCCTGCGTATCGTCGCTCAGAGAACGATGCGCTGGACCGGGCGTTTTACTGGCTGGAGGTGGTGGATCTGGTGGATTGCGCGAACCGTCTGGCCGGGGAAATGTCCTATGGCCAGCAACGACGCCTCGAAATCGCCCGCGCCATGTGTACCGGCCCGGAGATGATTTGTCTCGATGAACCTGCTGCCGGCCTGAACCCGGTGGAAACGCACAAGCTGAGTGAGATCATCCGGTTCCTGCGCGACCACCATGACATCACGGTTTTGCTGATCGAGCATGATATGGGGATGGTGATGGGCATTTCAGATGACATCATTGTGCTCGATCATGGCGATGTGATTGCCAGAGGTAAACCAGCTGAGATCCAGCACAATGAAAAAGTGATTGCCGCGTATCTGGGCACCGACGAAAGCGAGGTAAATCTGTGAGCGAACCGATGCTTCAGTTTCAGGATGTGGATGTTTTCTACGGGGTGATCCAGGCGTTGAAGCAGGTTTCGCTTGAGGTTAACAAACGGGAAACTGTGGCCCTGATTGGCGCTAACGGCGCGGGGAAGTCAACATTACTGATGTCTGTCTTTGGTCAGCCCCGGATCCGCAACGGGCAGATCCTCTTCTGCGGCGAGGATATCAGCCACAAATCCACCCACTATGTTGCCACCGGTGGCATCGCGCAGGCACCTGAGGGACGACGCATTTTCCCGGATATGTCTGTAGAAGAGAACCTGCTGATGGGGACAATCCCCGTCGGCAATCAGCATGCAGCGGAAGATATGCAAAGCATGTTCGACCTCTTCCCCCGCCTCAAGGAGCGACGTAACCAGCGGGCGATGACGCTCTCCGGCGGTGAACAGCAGATGCTGGCTATCGCCCGCGCGCTGATGAGCCGTCCTAAACTTCTGCTGCTGGATGAACCCAGCCTCGGCCTCGCGCCAATCGTGGTTAAACAGATTTTCCAGACGCTGCGCGAACTGGCCCGTAACGGAATGACGATTTTTCTGGTCGAGCAGAATGCGCACCACGCGCTGAAGTTGTCCGACCGCGGCTATGTGATGGTTAACGGGCAGATTCGGTTAAGCGGCAGCGGCGAGGCGTTGCTGAAGGATCCGGAGGTGAGAAAGGCGTATCTGGGTGGCGTGTGAAACGAAAAGGCTATAGTGAGAAAAACTCACAGTGATTGCGATTATTAATCGTTTTTCAAAAACGTACGCCTTCCAATATTATCCTCTCGACCTACCCGGACGGTGGGCCAATTAAAACATTCAGGCGCAAACTGAATAGTCATAATGTGAGGAACCGGGGCAAACATGACACTTGATGCTTTATTTCAGTTAATGAAAATTATATCGCCATCTGAAACACCATCAGGTGGCGATTTAGCGAATTTTATGACCATGCTTATCTCCACCAAAAATCATTCTGACGCCCTGTTACCGTTTTCGCAGCGCGCGTATATGCTTTCAGTTGCCTATCGCGATCCCCAAAAAGCAGCTGCGTTGCTTTCATCCTGTCAGCCCGAAGCAGGCAACCCTCTCCCGCTGCTCAACTTCTCTGGCTGGCCGGACGTGCGTTACGCCACTTCTGGTGAATTACAGACGCCGGAGTCTGAGGACTATTTTAACAAGATTTCGTCTGCCGCCACGCTATTACGCGCGGCAATTATTGACGCTGAACAGCAGAAAAACACGCCAGCATTTTATATTCTGGATAAGGTGCTCAACCTGAACAGCGCTTTGCCAGAACGTTATAAAAAGATGGCAAATATATCTTATTCATAACGGTATTAATAAATCCGACTGTCATCGTATGCTAGATAATCGATATCCAGCGCCGGAACGACCGGGGTATGGTTTTGCAGCCAGGCCAGAAGATGCTGAATGCTCTCTCTTTTGAGTGAATTTTTTGGCCAGACGAGGTAGTAGCCATCCCCCGTCGCGATAGCTTCCCTGAAAGGCAGGCCCAGCAGGCCACTTTTCAGGGCATCAAGCGTGAGATGCAGGTCGGCGATAGCGATGCCGTGCCCGTTCATCGCGGCAATACTTCCCTGTTCAAGGGTATCGAACACCATACCGCTGCTCATATCGAGCCCCGGGAACAATCCTGTTCTTCGCAGCCAGCGCCGCCAGTCACGTCTGTCCGGTGAAGGATGGATCAGATCGCATTGCGGAAGCCGCTGCCGGGCCGGTTCGATAAGCGATGGAGTACAAACCGGGATAAGCCATTCATGAAATAGCAGTTGGCTTTCCGTTGTGTCACCAAAACGCCCATTGCCGAGAAGAATGGCGCAATCGTAGGGCTCAAGATTGAAATCAACGGTGTCAATGTCCATCCAGACGCTGGCAATCTCAACCTGTGGTTTTGCATGGTTGTTGCGAAAAGATCGCAGCACGTCGAGAAGCCATCTCATGGTCAGGGTGCTGGGCGCTTTTAACCGCAGCAGGTGGTTTTCACTGCGAAATACCCGGCAGGCCCATTCAATGCTCGTGAAGCTTTCGTTCAGCTGCCCGGCAAGCACTCGCCCGGCTTCAGTGACCTCCACGCGAGGACCTTGCCTTTTGAAAAGCTCGCAGTCGAACCACAGTTCAAGGGTACGAACATGTCTGCTGACCGCGCCCGGCGTAATATTGAGCGTTTCAGCGGCTTTACTGAAGGAGTTCAACCGCGCAGCAACTTCAAACGCACGCAGTGCATACAATGGCGGTAAAGACATAGCGTCCCTTAAATGAAAATTTCATTATGCTAAAACTTGTTCCGGGGCAACGCCAGCAAGTAAATTATGGAGAAACACAATGATCCCCAATATACCGAGTCATATCGATAGGGGTCAAAATCGATATGCAAAAAGCTGCGGACAAACTCGTAGCCATTAGCAAAGATGTTTATCTGAACGGCTGCAACAGCGATTACAAACACCATATATGCGATAAATAGCGGGTATTTACGCAGCCTGTTAACTTTTAGTTTACCGAGATAAAGCAGGAAAAAAATTGCCACAGATACAACAAAATACACGATAGCAGGCCAAACAGGTGGATGAAGCGAAAATTCTAATTCTTGTGACATAATCAATTCTCTTTAGCTATCTGGTACATCTGCCAACCCGTAATACTTCCACTGGTCAAATCCAGCGCCATTGCGGTTTTAGACGCTTCTTGCCAACCTCTGATATAATCGGATTGGATATTGTGGAATAAACTCCAGGACTTTTCTCTGGGGCCCAAAACTTTTCTGCCCGCACCATATGCTGATAAAGAGAGATCAACGACGCCATAGACTAAGTCTGCCTGGTTATTACCATAACCTAACTTCGTAGCAGCAAATCTATATGCATCTCTCAGGGTTCCTGATTGTTCTTCACGGAAAAGGAGATAATAGCCATTTTCGTACATATTATTTAAACCATGAGCGATCATAGGGGCGCCGTACGCAGCACATGCCAGACCCAGCGAACCAACACATAAACTAGCGCCCCCATAAACTTATGCGCCACCGGCGACGAAGCCAATCTGTTTGAGCGCGATGGTTGTCGTTGTCGTCCGATTTTTTTCGACAACTATGTATATCTTCGCTCGGTTAAAAGTAAGCAGCTCATCCTGTTCATGGAGGTGCCGTATCTGTTCATCAAGGATATGTGTCCCCCCAGAATAGGTAAGACAATGGGATTCAATCTCTCTTTTCAAATTCCCCACAAGCTGTTGGATTTCAAAAAACAGATTTGAAGTGCCATAAAGTATATGCTTTGCGGCGATTTGCTCTGTGAGCAGCTCAATTTCACGGATTTTATGCTCAAAATGACTTTTATCACGATTATGATTATACATTCCACCTCCATGTTACAAATGATGATCATCAATACTACATGCGTTTAGACGACATTCAATAGTCGTTTACATATATGCGTTTGCAGCAGCTAAGAGGTGAAATTTCTTATACAAAGTGCACACGGCCACATAGTGCATTATCGCCACATGCTTTTATACCCGGCGCTTACAGTCAGATGATTGGGCAGTAAGTGACAATGCTGTACGGCGGCACTGCCTCAGTTCGTCCACCTGTTGTACCAGTTTCCGTTCGCTTTGCCCGAGGCATTCCCGTTTTCATACCCTCTGCGTACCTCCCTACACAGCTTTCTGAGAAGCTTTTATGCGCTGGTCGGTTCACTACCGTTCCGCTTATTTTTCACTTAAAAACCAGTTCACATCCTGGACGTTTGAGAGCTTGTCGCCGGAGAGCCATGTTAAAGTTGTCCCTGTGCCGGGCTGGAAAATAAGATTTGTTGTCAGGAAGGGGGGATTGCAGGCACAAAAAAACCACCTTTCGGTGGTTTCACGACACTGCTTATTGCTTTGATTATTCTGCTTTTTCCCATGGTAGCCGGAGTGGGACTTGAACCCACACAGCGCGAACGCCGAGGGATTTTAAATCCCTTGTGTCTACCGATTCCACCATCCGGCCAGGGAAGAAAGTGGAGGCGCGTTCCGGAGTCGAACCGGACTAGACGGATTTGCAATCCGCTACATAACCGCTTTGCTAACGCGCCTTAAATCTGTTGTCTTTCGACCTGCACCCGCAAGCTGCCGATGCATTAATCTGGAGCGGGAAACGAGACTCGAACTCGCGACCCCGACCTTGGCAAGGTCGTGCTCTACCAACTGAGCTATTCCCGCATGTCATCAAGTAACTATTTAACTACTTCCTAACCACTTGATTTCATTGTCGTCCGGCTAACTGTGCCGCCGTTCGATGCGTTGCATTCTACTGATATGACGTTTTGAGTCAACGTTATTTTTTGCATCTCAGGATCGTTTGCTGAAAATTAAGCCGAAACGATCACTGTTCAAGCAAATCACCGCGCGCAGCGTTCAAATATTGCAGCATTGACCACAGCGTCAGCACCGCCGCAACCCACAGCAGACCAATGCCGGCCCACTCTACCCAGGCATTCGGACGCCACAGCATCCATACCAGCGCCGCCATCTGTGCGGTGGTTTTAACTTTACCGATCCAGGACACCGCCACGCTGCTGCGTTTACCCAGCTCCGCCATCCACTCGCGCAGGGCAGAGATAATAATCTCACGGCCAATCATGGTCGCGGCAGGCAGCGTTACCCACCAGGTATGATAATGTTCCGCCACCAGCACCATCGCGATTGCCACCATCACCTTATCCGCAACCGGATCGAGGAACGCGCCAAAGCGGGTACTCTGGTTCCAGCGACGCGCCAGATAACCGTCAAACCAGTCCGTCACGGCAGCGATCAGGAAAATAAGCGCACAGGCAAAAGGCGCCCAGACGACCGGCAGGTAAAATGCCAGGACGAAGAACGGAATGAGCACAACGCGAAAGAGAGTGAGCAACGTAGGGATATTAAATCGCATGATGACGGTAACTGTCTGTTGTCAGTAAAATTTAGCTCTATGTTGCTACAGAGCCCTCAATGTTTCAACGAGTAGTAGATCTTTTCTGCCAGCCCTTGCGAAATACCCGGCACTTTTGCAATTTCTTCCATACTGGCGTTGAGTAATCCTTGCAATCCGCCCATATACTTCAACAGCATCTGGCGACGTTTTGGCCCGACGCCTTCAATCGTCTCAAGGGTACTGGTATTTTTCACTTTTGCCCGTTTTTTACGGTGCCCACTGATGGCGTGATCGTGCGACTCATCGCGGATATGCTGGATCACGTGCAGCGCAGGGGAATCCGGCGGCAGGCTAAAGCCCTCGCCTTCCGGCTCAAAGAACAGCGTTTCCAGGCCAGCCTTACGATCTGCCCCTTTCGCTACCCCTAGCAGCAGCGGATGGTTCTTATCCCACTCCACGTCGAGTGATTCAAATACCGCTTTCGCCTGCCCCAACTGCCCTTTCCCGCCGTCGATAAGGATAACGTCCGGGATTTTGCTCTCTTCAATCGCTTTACCATAGCGACGGCGCAGCACCTGGTTCATGGCGGCATAATCGTCACCGGGCGTAATGCCGGTGATGTTATAGCGACGATACTCTGCCCGCAGCGGACCGTTGGCATCAAAGACCACACACGACGCCACGGTCTGCTCACCCATCGTATGGCTGATGTCGAAGCATTCCATGCGTTTCACTTCCGGCAGCTTAAGCAGCGTAGCAAGCGCGGTTAAACGCTGGCTGACGGTCGACTGCTGGGACAGTTTGGTGGTCAGCGCCGTGGCGGCATTGGTTCGCGCCAGCTTCAGATAACGCGCACGATCGCCGCGCGGTTTCGTCTGAACATTCACCCGGCGGCCTGCCAGCTCTGAAAGCGACTCCGCCAGCAGGGTTTTATCATCGAGCGTGAAGTCGAGCAGGATCTCCGAGGGCAGCGTACGCATCTGGCTGCCCTGCAAATAAAACTGGCCGACGAAGGTCTCCACCACTTCACCCAGCTCAGTGCCGCCCGGCACTTTCGGGAAGTAGCTGCGGCTGCCGAGCACTTTGCCCTGACGAATAAAAAGCACATGAACGCAGGCCAGACCGGCGTCAAAGGCTACGCCGATAACATCGAGGTCGTCGCCCGTATTGGAAACAAACTGCTTCTCGGTCACCCTGCGCACCGCCTGAATCTGGTCGCGGATGCGTGCGGCCTCCTCAAATTCCAGCGCCGCGCTGGCTTTTTCCATACGGGCAATCAGTTGCGTCAGCACCTGATCGTCTTTCCCGGCTAAAAACAGGCGGACATATTCCACCTGCTGCGCGTACTCTTCTTCGCTCACCAGCCCTTCAACGCACGGCCCCAGGCAGCGGCCAATCTGATATTGCAGGCATGGCCGGGAGCGGTTGCGATAAACGCTATTTTCGCACTGGCGAACAGGAAAGATTTTTTGCAAAAGCGCCAGCGTTTCCCGCACGGCATAACCGTTCGGGAACGGGCCGAAATATTCACCTTTCGCATGCTTAGCGCCACGATGCATCGCCAGCCGCGGGTGCGTGTCGCCGCTCAGGAAGATAAACGGATAGGATTTGTCATCGCGCAGCAGAACGTTGTAGCGCGGCTGATACAACTTAATGTAGTTGTGCTCAAGGAGCAGCGCTTCCGTTTCCGTATGCGTTACGGTGACATCAATGTTATGTATAAGTGCGACCAGCGCTTCGGTTTTACGGGAGGCAAGGTTGCTGCGGAAATAGCTGGAAAGGCGTTTCTTCAGATCTTTCGCCTTACCGACATAGATAACCGTACCGCCAGCATCGTACATACGGTAGACGCCTGGCTGGCTGGTGACGGTTTTCAGAAATGCTTTTGAATCGAACGCTTCACTCACTGACTTATTAACGACTCCGCATTGCACAAACCATGGCGAATGGCCAGGTGAGTCAGTTCGACATCACCGTGAATGTTCAGTTTACTGAACATTCGATAGCGATAGCTGTTGACCGTTTTCGGGCTGAGATTCAGCTGCTCTGAGATCTCATTCACCTTCTGACCTTTAGTGATCATCAGCATAATCTGCAATTCGCGCTCAGACAAACTGGCAAACGGAGATTCCGTTTTTTCCGGTTCAATCTGACTCAGAGCCATCTGTTGAGCAATATCAGAAGCGATGTAGCGCTGCCCGGCGTGTACGGTGCGGATCGCATTGACAACTTCCTGCGGCGCGGCGCCTTTACTGAGATACCCGGCAGCACCCGCCTGCATAACCCTGGCAGGCAGCGGATTTTCGGTATGGACGGTCAGCATGATAACTTTGGTATCAACGAACATGCGCGCGATTTTGCGCGTGGCTTCAAGCCCGCCAATACCGGGCATGTTCATATCCATCAGCACCACGTCTGCGGAGTTAGCGCGACACCATTTGACGGCATCTTCGCCACAGCACGCCTCGCCGGCAACTTTAATACCCTTTATATCTTCAAGAATGCGTCGTATCCCTGCGCGCACCAGTTCGTGGTCATCAACAAGAAGGACGTTGATCAAAGGAAATGTCTCCAGAATAGGGATAACGCTACTGACTGCTAATTGGGTTTATATTAACGGTTTTCCATGCAAGATTAAAACGCTAAAAAATCGGCTATTCGATTCTGGTCTCGTTTTTGGAAATTAAGCTGTACAGTAAGTGGAAAGAAAACCCTTGCCCGCCGGGCTTTTACCGCTATTTTTTAGCATCGACATTCGAAAAGTTACTAAAACAGTTGTTAACTCAAACGAAAAAGAGCGCGCGATTTTTTGTAACAACAATTAACGAATGGCGAACCGGGGATAAACATTTAATTGTCGCTAACATATTGGACAGGGTACCTTCATAATCCGCGCCGCCCAATAATCACTGCGCGATAAGTATAAAAAACAACCACTGCATTTTTTGCCGTAGCTTGTGGTATACTCCGCCGCCTTAACTTTCATCGTCGCGCTCATGCGCTGTTTTATAATGAGGAAAATAAATGAGCACACCTGAATTTGCCACTGCCGAGAATAACCAGGAACTGGCACAGGAAGTAAACTGCCTGAAGTCGCTGCTGACGCTTATGCTACAGGCGATGGGCCAGGCTGATGCTGGTCGTGTGATCATTAAAATGGAAAAACAGATCGCGCAGATGGAAGACCAGGCGGAATCCGCTGTTTTTGCCAATACGGTTAAGCAAATTAAACAAGCCTACCGCCAGTAACAAAAACGGCTGGATGCAAAGCATTCAGCCGTTTTCTCGTCTGACACGCAGAACGTGATATCAGTCAGATAAGCCCCGTCGCCGCGGCATAACACGCTATCTGGATCTTATTCGGTGCGTTGAATTTCTTCTGCATATTCTTTTGATGGAAATTGACGGTATTTTCCGAGATGGAGAGAATGATGGCGATTTCTGCCGACGTCTTCCCTTCTGCGGTCCACTTCAGAATTTCCCGCTCACGCTTGCTGAATTTCATTTCAGGCGGCATCACCGTCTCATGTTCAAAGCGTAACAGTGTGGTGAGCGCCATCTGGACGAGCATTTGTAAACGCAGCTCAACTTCTTCACTGGATATCGAGTGTGCCTGTAAGCTGGTACATGACACGGAGAGGAAACCGAGCGCATGATTTGGCATCATCAGACACTGCGTTATTCCCTTGCGTAATCCGTGGTCCCGCGCGCCGTCCCATAATTGCTGGGCATCCGTGAATAATTCATCCGTCCAGGGCAAATGTCCCTGAATGAAATTCTCCGGCTTCAGCACCGGGTCAATGGCGAAATAATTCTCGGACTGATATTGCGCCATCCATTGTTGCGGATAACTGGAATGGACGGAGGTTCGCGGGCGGGTAAATGGCACAGGGTGTCGAACACAAAGCGCATAATAATCGAATTCAAGCGCCTGCGTTTGTCGCTGAAGTTCCTGATATACCTCTTCGGCACAGGTCATTTCCTGAAACCGGAGGAAGCATTCCCGTCGCCAGGTGAAAAAGTCTATATCCCTCATACTTACTGAATGAAGCCTCTGATAAAGATAATCATTATTATGGTGAATATAACCTAACACATAAAGCATGATTATTTATATAAAATATCGGCCACAGGCAGATTATCTTTAATTTGGCGATGGCTTATCCACATCAGTCGGAATAAAAAAGCAACAGAACGGAGTTTAAGGGAGGATAATTTGCTCCAGAAGCGGCATCTGGAGCAAATTGAACGCTAAAATGCTACTGCATTAAGAATTTTTCAAGGAACTGACGGGTTCGGGGCTGCTGCGGATTGGCAAACAGCGCTTTAGCCGGCCCCTGCTCAACTATTCTCCCCTGATCCATGAAAATAGCCCGATCGGCAACGTCGCGAGCGAAGCTCATTTCATGCGTCACAATCACCATCGTGCGTTTCTCCTGCGCCAGCTGTCGGATCGTGTTCAGTACTTCCCCGACCAGCTCAGGATCGAGCGCGGACGTGGGTTCGTCAAACAGGATCACATCCGGGCGCATCGCCAGCGCGCGCGCAATGGCGACACGCTGCTGCTGCCCGCCAGATAAGCGACGCGGATAGCTCGTCTCCTTCCCTGCCAGCCCAACCTTCGCCAGCAGCTCGCGGGCGCGGACCGTCGCGTCTTCCTTAGGTTCCCCCTTGACGATGACCGGCCCTTCAATAATGTTTTCCAGCACCGTGCGGTGCGGAAAGAGATTAAAGCTCTGGAACACGAAGCCGACATGCTGGCGCAGGCGGCGAATCAGCCCTTTTTGCTGGCTGATGGGTTTCCCGGTATCAATGGTGATATCACCCACGCGGATCGTCCCGCCTTCGGGCTGCTCCAGTAAATTGATGCTGCGCAGCAGCGTGGTTTTGCCTGACCCGCTCGGGCCGATAATTGCTACCACTTCGCCCTGCTCAACCTCAAGATCAATGCCATGCAGCACCGTTTGTCCATGGAATTTTTTCACCAGGTTTTTGACGTCAATTGCACTCATTTTGGATCACGCTCCTGGCGGTTAAGCTGGTTTTCAAAATAGTTTTGCAGAGCGGACAGTACCGTCGCCATCACCCAGTAAATCAGCGAGGCCGCCAGATACATGGTAAACACTTCCAGCGTGCGCGAGGTGATCAGCTGCGCCTGACGGAACAGCTCCGGCACCTGAATGGTCGCCGCAAGCGAGGTGTCTTTCACCAGGCTGATAAAGCTGTTGCTCAGCGGCGGCAGCGCCACGCGCGCCGCCTGGGGCAGGATCGCCCGGCGCAGCGTCTGCCACGGGGTCATACCGATACTGGCCGCCGCTTCCCACTGTCCTTTATCGATGGAGGAGATCGCCGCACGCAGCGTTTCAGAGGTGTACGCCGCGGTATTCAGCGACAGGCCAATCATCGCCGCCGGGATCGGATCCAGCTCAATACCAAACTGTGGCAGCCCGTAGTAAATCATAAACAGCTGGGCGATAAGCGGCGTTCCGCGGAACACGGAGATGTAAAACCGCGCCAGCCACCGCACCGGCCAGATGTTCGACATGCGCATCAGTGCCAGCACAAACCCGAGCACCAGCCCGAAGAACATCCCGCCGATACTGAGCTGTAAAGTAAACACCGCGCCCTTAAGCAAGAACGGCAGCGAATCAATAACCAGTTGAATACTTTCTTGCATTATTATTTTTCTACCTGATTTTTAGACATGAGGATGATAGGCAAACAGCGCAGGCGCCCCGCCAGTATGAACAAACAAAATGGGTCCTTCATCCTTAAAGCGCTTGCGGGCGATGCCGTCGATCAGGCCCGCCATTGCCTTGCCGGTATAGACCGGGTCAAGCAGAATACCTTCGAGACGGGCCAGCAGCTTAACCGCCTCCATCCCTTCATCATTGGGGGTGCCATAGCCCGGCGCGAAATAGTCATCCCACAGCAGTATTTCCGCCTTCGCCTGAAGCGCAAGCTGTTCAGCCACCGCCTGTTGCAGGGTGACGACTTTCGGCTTCTGTTCCGCAACGCTTCTGGAAACCGTCACGCCAATCAGCTCGACCTCCGGCATCAGTTGCTCAAGCCCGACCGCTAAACCAGCATGGGTCCCCGCACTGCCGGACGCCACCACCACCGAGGATAAACTCACCGCGCCTTCGCACTGCTGAGCGATTTCCAGCGCGCTCTCAACATAGCCGAGGGCACCCAGCGCATTCGAGCCGCCAACCGGGATCACGTACGGACGAAAACCCTGCGCTTCCAGACGCGTCGCCAGCTCGTCGAGCTGTGCAGCCGGGTCGGTCAACGCGTCGACCATTTCAACCTGCACGTTGAACAGATCCAGCAGCAAACGGTTACCGTTAGTCAGGTAATTCTCTGCCTGCGTCCCGATCGGGTTCTCCAGCAGGGCTACGCAGTGGAGTCCCAGCTTCGCCGCCACTGCCGCCGTCTGGCGAACGTGGTTAGACTGAATTGCCCCGGCGGTGATCAGCGTGTCCGCCCCCTCACGCAGAGCATCGGCGGCGAGAAACTCCAGCTTGCGCAGCTTATTTCCGCCCATCGCCATGGGCGTCACATCGTCACGCTTAATGAATATATCGCGCCCCAGGTAGTCAGAAAATCGCGGCAGATACTCCAGCGGCGTGGGTGCGCCGATAAATTCCAGACGGGGAAAGCGCGTTAAATTCTGTAGTGACATGGTTCCTCCGGTCACGCAAACAATTGTTATTTCATTATGCACGCAGACGCGCGAGAAATAAAAAAGGCGCTTTTAAAAGCGCCTTTTTTTGTCAGTCAGAGACTTATTTCGTCACGTCTGCGCCGAACCACTTCTCAGAAAGCGCCTTCAGGCTGCCGTCTTTCTGCATCTCAGCAATGGCGCCGTCGATGGCTTTCAGCAGATCCTCGTTACCTTTACGCACCGCCACGCCGGACTCCTGACGGGAGAACGCATCACCCGCGACAGCCAGGGTATTGTTGGTTTTCTTCACCAGATCCAGCGCTGCCAGGCGGTCAACCAGAATGGCGTCAATACGGCCTACGCGTAGATCCTGGTATTTCGTCGGGTCATCATCGTAGGTACGGATGTCCACGCCCTGCACGTTCTGGCGCAGCCACTCTTCGTAGTTGGTGCCCAGACCGACGCCGACTTTCTTACCTTTCAGGTCCGCTGCGGACTTGATGCTGCCTTCGTTACCTTTCTTCACCAGCGCCTGAATACCGGACACGGTGTACGGCGTGGAGAAGTCATACTTCTTCTTACGCTCGTCAGAAATGGTTACCTGGTTAATCACCACGTCAATACGTTTGGAATCCAGTGACGCCAACATCCCGTCCCATTTGGTGGGTTTCAGGGAGGCTTTAACGCCGAGGTGTTTCGCCAGCTCCTGCGCAAACTCCACTTCAAAACCGGTCAGTTTACCGTCGTCGCCCTGGAAGCTGAACGGAGGATAGGTTCCTTCCAGCCCAACCAGCAGCGTGCCGCGCTCTTTAACTTTGTTGAGCAGATTCTCTGCCGCGAACGTTTTCACACTCATCCCCGCGACCAGCGCAACGGCCATCATCCCCATCAGCGCCTGACGACCCAGAAGTGCTAATTTCATAAGTACCCCGATACAGTGGAATTTTTGAGTAGTGTAGAGAAATCGCCTGCAACGTCAAAGGCGGCTGCGCTACATCTTATTCTTTTTTAATATATATCAGAAGTTGTTCCGGCGCGGACTTTCTGCTTTATGACGCCCGGCATCTGGACTTTATATTGCGCGTACTTTCGCAGCGCGATGCGGTAATTATTGGTACTGGTGGCGGGCAACCAGGGTTCCAGATTTTCATCCAGGTATCCGGTCGTCAGCAGATCGCGGGAGATATTTTGCATGGTCAAATGCTGACCCAGGCGGCGCAGGCGAACCACGTATTCACGCACGGTGCCGTGACTCATCTCCGTTTGTTCAAACAGGAATTGCTTGAAGCCGATAATATCGAAGAAGTCGCTTTGCTCTTTGCAATGGAGATCGCCACAGAAACGGCAAAGCGCTACCCACTCTTTTTGCTCTTCAAGCCAGGCGGCTTCATCCATCAGCGTGTCGAGGCGGGAAATCGCAATCTTATTCACGATTTCACCGCGACGAACCAGCGTGATGCGGTCGAGTAATTTTTTACAGTGGGCGCAATGCGTCTGGCTGTGTTTAAAGTCTTTCAGGTAGCGGCTTAAAGGCCGTCTTTTAGATTGCTGCACCGTCATGATAACTCCTGGTTGTCAATACGTTGTGCGGCATTTCCAAGGCGAATAACTCACCTATAACTTACCCAGTTTTGTGCGCAGGCGTTTAATGGCCTGGCTGTGCAGCTGGCTCACCCGTGACTCGCCCACCTCCAGCACGGCGCCAATCTCTTTGAGATTGAGCTCTTCCTGGTAATAGAGGGTTAACACCAGTTGCTCACGTTCCGGTAAAGCTTCAATCGCTTCCATCACGCGCTGGCGTAAATTCCCTTCCAGTAAATGGTGTAACGGGTTTTCTTGCTGGTGTTCATCGGTCACCAGCTCGATGCTATCGCCATGCTCTTCGCGCCACTCATCATAGGAGAAGAGTTGGCTGTTATTGGTATCGAGCAACATCTGGCGATACTCTTCAACAGGGATGCCCAGACGCTCCGCCACTTCGGTTTCCGTCGCGTTGCGCCCCAGCTCCTGTTCCAGCTGCCCCATCGCATGCGCCACTTCGCGCGCGTTGCGGCGAACGCTGCGCGGCACCCAGTCGCGGCTGCGCAGCTCGTCCAGCATCGCACCACGAATACGCTGCACTGCGTAAGTCGTAAATGCCGTTCCTTGCAGAGCGTCGTACCGGTCAACTGCATTCAATAACCCGATACCGCCCGCCTGTAGCAGATCGTCCAGTTCCACGCTCGCCGGCAAACGCACCTGGAGGCGCAATGCTTCGTGACGCACCAGCGGAACATAACGCTGCCACAGCGAGTGTTTATCCATTACACCTTCAGCGGTATAGAGTGAATTCACGATAAACAGCCCTGCGTTAGTTGAGTTATCGGCATGATTATCCGATTCTGGAGGGGTTTTAATCGGGTGAATAGTGGGTGAAATGAGGGGTTATTTGGGGGGTTACGCGTAAATGCGGACAGAAAAAACCCCGCCGAAGCGGGGTTTGAGCTTAATCAGGCGATTAGCCTTGCAGCAGAGACAGAACCTGCTGAGGAACCTGGTTAGCTTTGGCCAACACGGAGTTACCGGCCTGCTGAACGATTTGCGCTTTAGACATGTTGGACACTTCGGTCGCATAGTCGGCGTCCTGAATACGGGACTGCGCTTCAGACAGGTTGGTGGTGGTGTTGTTCAGGTTGGTTACAGCAGAATCCAGACGGTTCTGGATAGCACCCAGTGAAGAACGGAATTTGTCTACCTGAGCGATAGCATCATCCAATGCTTTCAGTGGATCATTAGTAGACTGTTGAGATTTTGCAGCATCAGCACTGATCAGAGTTGTTGCACCAGCTGCCGTCTTACCAAGATAAACATCTTCTGAAATCTGTGGACCCGTTGGGTTAGCAGGGTCAGTAAACAGTGAAGTTACATTTCCAGTTGAATCCACGTCGTACTGCTTGCCATTAATTTTGAGTGTGCTACCGGTTTTAGTGGCCCCTTGGAGGTCAAGGTCAGACAGCTTGGCTTCACGGTTAGCCGTTGATGCAGCTGTAGTCAATTGACCAGATGCCGCATCGGTATAAATTGAATCAGTCGTAGTGAAGGTTGCGCCAGTACCTGCAGGTGCGGTAGAAGTACCAACTTTGAGCGTTACATCTTTACCATCAACGTTTGCTTTCAGGGTTGCGTTGCCGTTAGCGTCAGCTGCACCCACAAGTGTAAGATCAACACCATTATAATTGATTTTCGCGCCATCAGCCTTGCCAGCAGCCAATGCAGCAATTGCCTGTGCTTGCGTATTGTCAGTGGTATCAATAGCCGCAGTGTTGGTTGTCTTGGAAGCACCTGTCAAGTTACCAGTTGCAGCATCGATATACTGCGCAGCAGGTGTAGCTGCATCATCAGTTACAGCGCCAGTTTTAACATCAACATGATAAGTTGAAGTTGTACCGCCAGAAGTTACTGAATAGTTATCAGTACCAGTTGCACCAAAGTCAGCGATCAACGTACCAGCGGTAACTTTCTGAGCACCGTCAACATTGAAGCCAGAGAGGCCCAATGTTTTCGCGTCAATTTGCTTGAGATCAATACTGATGGTCTCACCATCATTCGCACCAACTTGGATTTTCATGGTGCCATCTTTAGCGAGAACGTTCACGCCGTTAAACTGAGTCTGACCAGATACGCGGTCAATTTCAGATAGACGGGATTTGATTTCGTCCTGGATTGAAGAGAGGTCAGAATCAGAGTTAGTACCGGTTGTTGCCTGAACGGTCAGTTCACGAACACGCTGAAGGTTGTTGTTGATTTCAGACAGCGCGCCTTCAGTGGTCTGCGCCAGAGAGATACCGTCGTTAGCGTTACGTGCAGCCTGAGTCAGACCTTTGATGTTAGAGGTGAAGCGGTTAGCGATAGCCTGGCCCGCAGCGTCATCTTTCGCGCTGTTGATACGCAGACCAGAAGACAGACGCTCGATAGAAGAAGACAGAGCGGACTGGTTCTTGTTGATATTGTTCTGAGTGATCAGCGAGAGGCTGTTGGTATTAATGACTTGTGCCATGATTTCGATTCCTGTTGTTCATCAAATCTGTTTGGTTAGATTTGGGTTTCCACCCTTCGGCTTCATCGCCGTCAAAGGTGTTATCGTCTGGTCCAGACCAACCTTTAGATATTTTTTCAGGATCGCGATAATTTTTTTAGCCACGGAAAAGCTCTTCTCTATTACCGCTATTCCCGCCATTAAAAAAAAGAAATTAACCGTAAACTTTCCCCCATTGAGGCCGATAACCCCACTAGTCGTTCTACGTGTCGATAGATTAAGGAATAAATATGGCAAGTATTTCATCATTGGGAATCGGTTCTGGCCTTAAGTTGGCAGACATTCTGGATAGCCTGACTGCAGCGGAAAAAGCCCAGCTAACGCCGATCTCAAAACAACAGACATCCTATACAGCCAAGCTGAGTGCATACGGCACGTTGAAAAGTTCTTTGGAAGCGTTTCAAACCGCAAATACAGCGTTAAACAAAGCTGATTTATTTACGGCTACAACTACGACGAGCAGTAGTGACGCATTCAGTGCAACCACAACAGGCAGCGCCATTCCGGGCAAATACACCATCAGCATTTCTCAGCTTGCTCAGGCGCAAACGCTGACAACTAAAAACACCCAACCCGACACCAAAACGGCAATCGCATCAACAGACAGTAAGATCACCTTTACTCCGGGGAATGGTAAAGATCCGGTATCCATTGATATCAGTGCAGGAAACTCTTCCTTAACTGGGCTCCGCGATGCAATCAACAAAGCTAATGCGGGTGTGTCAGCAAGTATCATTAATGTTGGGAATGGGCAGTATCGCCTTTCTGTGACCTCAACTGAAACAGGGGCAAATAACGCGGTCAGTATTAGCGTTAGCGGTGATAGCACACTCAAAAGCTTTTTGGGTTACAACGGTACCAGCGATGATGCCAGTAACGGCATGACAGAGAGCGTAACGGCTCAAAATGCAAAACTGAAGATCAATAACGTTGATATTGAAAACAGTAGCAACACCATCAGTGATGCTCTGGAAGACATCACGCTTAATCTAAACAATGTTACGAAAGATAATCAAACAATTACTATTGCCAAAGATGCATCCAAAGCTGAAACAGCTATCAAAGCTTGGGTAGATGCTTATAACTCGCTTCAGGATACCTTCGCCTCATTAACAAAATACACAGCCGTTGATGCCGGAAGTGATGCGCAAGACACAAGTAATGGTGCACTACTTGGTGACACTACTTTGCGTACAATCCAGACACAGCTTAAAAGCATGCTGAGTAATTCTGCTAGTACATCAAACATTAAGTCACTTTCACAAATTGGTATTACCAGTAACCCAAGCACAGGGAAACTTGAACTAGATAACACCAAGCTTGAAACTGCACTCAGCAAAGATTCATCAGGCGTCAAAGAACTCATCGTCGGTGATGGCAAAAAAACCGGTATCACTACTGCAATGGCAACCAATCTGACTGACTGGCTATCAACTAAAGGCATTATCCAGGCAGCGAAGGATGGCGTAAGCAAAACACTGAACAATTTGACGGCTCAATACAATGCTGTTAGCGAGCGAATTGATAACACTGTCGCACGGTACAAAGCTCAATTTACCCAGTTGGATGTAATGATGACATCACTAAACAACACCAGCAGTTACCTTACACAGCAGTTCGAAAATACGTCTTCCAACAAGTAGTAACAGATAATCAGACCCGAGGGGGATAACATGTACGGCGCAAAAGGCACGCAAGCCTACGCAAAGATAGAAGTTGAAAGCGCGGTGATGAGCGCCAGCCAGCAGCAACTGGTTATCATGCTATTTGATGGTGCCCTCAGCGCGCTGGTACGCGCGCGTCTGTTCCTAGCAGACGGTAATATCCCGGCAAAAGGGTTGGCACTCTCCAAAGCGATTAATATCATCGAAAATGGCCTGAAGGTCGGATTGGATGAAGAGAGTAAAGACGAGTTAACACAAAACCTGATCGCTCTCTATGCCTATATGGTTCGTCGCCTGCTTCAGGCCAACCTTCGCAATGATGCCAGTGCCATCGAAGAGGTGGAGAGTTTACTGCGCAATATTGCGGATGGCTGGAAGGAGGCTGCAGGTATACCAACTCTTGTCCAGGACGCCGTCTAATGAGTAACGCACCGCAACTTTATGCCCTTTATCAGCAACTCCTTGAGCAGAGCCAGTTGATGTTGCGACTGGCCCGGCAGGGACTATGGGATGATCTGATCATCTGTGAAACCGACTATGTTAATGCGGTGCACTCACTGGCTCGTCTCACTCAGGAAAGTGAACCTTCGATGCAGATTCAGGAGCAGCTTCGCCCGACGCTGCGGGTGATCCTGGACAACGAAGGCCAGGTAAAAACGTTGCTGCAAGCCAGAATGGATGAACTGGCGAAGCTGGTTGGGCAATCCTCCATCCAGAAAACCGTTCTCTCCACCTACGGTAACCAGGGCGGTCATGTCCTGGTTCCGCAAAGTAATAGCGATATTAATTAGCCATTTAACTGGCGGGCAAACGTTAACCGTTTCGTTCGCCAGGCATTTCTGCCAAACCTGCTCCATACTTGAGTTTCGCGACCTCATGGAGATGGTGCATGCGCAACCCAACACTTTTACAATGTTTTCACTGGTACTACCCCACCGGCGGTGAACTGTGGCGAGAAGTCACGGCATTAGCCCCCAACCTGAACGAAATCGGCATCAATATGGTCTGGTTACCGCCGGCATACAAAGGGGCATCCGGCGGCTATTCCGTCGGGTATGACTCTTATGACCTTTTCGACCTCGGTGAGTTTGACCAGAAAGGCAGCTTCGCCACCAAATACGGCGATAAAGCCCAGCTGCTGGAGGCCATCAACGCCTTAAAAAGCAACCAGATTGCGGTGCTTCTGGACGTGGTGGTCAACCATAAAATGGGGGCCGATGAAAAGGAACCCGTCCGCGTGCAGCGCGTGGATGCTCAGGATCGCACCCAAATCAGCGATGAGATCATCGAATGCGAAGCCTGGACGCGTTACACCTTCCCCGTTCGGGCCGGGCAGTATTCGCAATTTATCTGGGATTACAAATGCTTCAGCGGTATCGACCACATTGAAAACCCCAATGAGGACGGTATCTTCAAAATCGTGAACGACTACACCGGCGAAGGCTGGAACGATCAGGTCGACGACGAGATGGGCAATTTCGATTACCTGATGGGTGAAAATATCGATTTTCGCAACCATGCGGTGACGGAGGAGATCAAATACTGGGCGCGCTGGGTGATGGAGCAAACCCACTGCGACGGCTTCCGCCTGGACGCGGTAAAACACATCCCGGCCTGGTTCTATAAAGAGTGGATTGAGCACGTCCAGGAGGTGGCCCCGCAGCCGCTGTTTATTGTGGCGGAATACTGGTCTCACGAAGTGGATAAATTGCAGCACTACATCAATCAGGTGGACGGTAAAACCATGCTGTTTGATGCGCCACTGCAAATGAAATTTCACGAAGCCTCACGCCAGGGACGCGACTACGATATGAGCCAGATTTTCACCGGTACGCTGGTGGAAGCCGATCCGTTCCATGCCGTGACGCTGGTTGCCAACCACGATACCCAACCCTTGCAGGCGCTGGAAGCCCCGGTTGAAGCCTGGTTCAAACCGCTGGCCTACGCGCTCATCCTGCTGCGTGAAAACGGCGTGCCGAGCGTGTTCTACCCGGATCTTTTTGGCGCCAGCTATGACGACACCGGCGGGGATGGCGAGACGTATCACATCGATATGCCTGTGATTGAACAGCTCCACGAGCTGATCCTCGCCCGGCAGCGTTTTGCCCACGGCGTGCAGACGCTGTTTTTCGATCATCCAAACTGCATTGCGTTCAGCCGCAGCGGGACTGAGGAACACCCGGGCTGTGTTGTGGTGCTGTCGAATGGCGATGACGGCGAGAAGACGATCTGCCTCGGGGAGAATTACGGCAACAAGACCTGGCGTGATTTTTTAGGCAACCGCGAGGAAACCGTGACCACGGCGGCGGATGGCGAAGGGACGTTCTTCTGTAACGGGGGAAGCGTCAGCGTCTGGGTGATTGAGGACGCGCTGTAGTGCTGGGAAAGTGCGGCCTGATGCCCTCACCCCGACCCTCTCCCACAGGGAGAGGGAGCAAACCCTAAAAACGGCAATATGATTGCCGTTTTGCTTTTACCGCTACGGAAGCTTACTCTCCAGCGGATTCTTGCTCAGGTAATCTGCGCATTCCACTGTTGGACGGTCAACCTTGTACAGTTCCATACCGTCATACTCCAGCGCCGCCCCATCACGCTCCAGCGGATAGACATCCAGCTTACGCGTCACGTTGTAATAATCATCTGAACGCAGCATGATCTTACCCGGCACCGCGATAACGCGCTGCCACTGACGGCAATCCAGCGTATCCCCCTCTGGCGTCACCACCAGCGTGGCGATCGCTTCCGGGCTCACCATCGCGCTCTGCGGCCCTTTCGACTGCCAGTAACCTGCCAGTTGCGAAGGTACCGGGTGCTTAATCACTTCCTGATAGTTATCTACCTGAACACATCCCGCTAACGTCAGCATCGCAGCCACAATTGCTACTTTTTTCATCATCTTTCCTGCATGCGAAGAAAAAAATATTGTGGCATTAAAGCCATCAGGCTGCCAGCGTAAGATAGGTATTGATTAAACCTGCATCCCCATCACTTCCTGGTATGCCGACACCAGCTTGTTACGCACCTGCAACCCCATCTGCAATGACACCGACGCTTTTTGCAGATCGGCCATCACATCGTTGAGCGCCACGCCGGGTTCGCCAAGGGTAAATCTCTCAGCCTGGGTACGGGCCGCGTTTTGCTTGTCGCTGATCCGGTCCAGCGCCGCATGCAGTTGACCGGCGAAGCTAACGCCCGGCGGCTGGTCAGCCACGCTCTGATTACGGGCGGTCATCGCCGTTGCCTGTAACTGACTGAGTACCCCTTCAATGCCCTGTATAGCCATGACTCTCCCCTGGATGGTTTTTTACGAGGTCAAGACTAACAGCTTGTCAATAAGATAATGGCGGTAAATAGCGTTAAAAAACCAGGTTATTTGACGCATAGAAAATCCCGAATCATCAAATAATGGCAGGGCCATCAGTATGGAACTTTTGTCGTGTTTGCCGACCCGGGAGTCAGTTTTGTTTCTCTACACGAATAACGTAAACCACCAGGATTTAAGAGGTGCGCAATGAGTGCGACAGCAGCATCGACAGCGCCACAGAATAAATCACTCGAGTGGATGAACCGCCTTCGCGCCAACCCTAAGATCCCGTTGATTGTGGCAGGCGCTGCCGCCATTGCGATCGTTGTCGCGATGGTCTTATGGGCAAAAAGCCCGGATTACCGCACGCTCTACAGCAACCTTTCTGACCAGGATGGCGGTGCCATCGTCACCCAGTTAACCCAGATGAACATCCCGTATCGCTTTGCCGATAACGGTGGTGCGCTTGAAGTACCGGCAGATAAAGTGCACGAGCTTCGCCTGCGTCTCGCCCAGCAGGGGCTGCCAAAAGGCGGCGCGGTTGGTTTTGAGCTGCTGGATCAGGAAAAATTCGGCATCAGTCAGTTCAGCGAGCAGGTTAACTATCAGCGCGCACTGGAAGGTGAGCTGGCCCGTACGATTGAAACCTTAGGCCCGGTGAAAAGTGCCCGCGTGCACCTGGCGATGCCTAAGCCGTCCCTGTTTGTCCGTGAACAAAAGTCCCCTTCGGCCTCTGTGACCGTTAACCTCGAACCTGGCCGTGCGCTGGATGAAGGGCAGATCAGCGCCGTCACGCACCTGGTCTCCAGTGCGGTGGCCGGCCTGCCGCCGGGTAACGTTACGCTGGTGGATCAGAGTGGTCATCTGCTGACGCAGTCCAACACCGCCGGGCGCGATCTCAATGACGCCCAGCTGAAATACGCCGCGGATGTGGAAGGCCGTCTCCAGCGTCGCATCGAAGCGATTCTGGGCCCGGTGGTCGGCAGCAGCAACGTACACGCGCAGGTCACCGCGCAGATTGATTTCTCGAATAAAGAACAGACCGAAGAGCAGTACGCTCCGAACGGGGATGCCTCCCGCGCCGTGTTACGCTCGCGTCAGATCAATGAGACGGAACAGGTCGGCGGACAGTATCCTGGCGGTGTGCCGGGCGCGCTCTCTAACCAGCCTGCGCCTGCCAACGCCGCGCCAATCTCCACCCCGCCGGCAAACCCGCAGAACGGTCAGCAAACGAATCAGCAGACGACCTCGACCGCGAACAGTACCGGCCCGCGTAACAGCAGCCGTAACGAAACGACCAACTACGAAGTCGACCGGACTATCCGCCATACCAAACTGAACACGGGGGATATTCAGCGTCTCTCTGTTGCCGTGGTGGTGAACTACAAAACGCTGCCGGACAGTAAACCGCTGCCGCTCACGGCGGAGCAGATGAAGCAGATCGAAGATTTAACCCGCGAAGCGATGGGCTTCTCTGAAAAACGTGGCGATACCCTCAACGTTGTGAACTCACCGTTCAACCCGGTGGATGAGACCGGTGGCGAACTGCCGTTCTGGCAACAGCAGGCGTTCTTCGATCAGCTGATGTCCGCAGGCCGCTGGCTGCTGGTGCTGATTGTCGCGTGGCTGCTGTGGCGTAAGGGCGTTCGTCCTCAGCTACAGCGCCGTGCTGAAGCCGAGAAAGCCGCGCTGGAACAGAAGAACGCGCGTCCGGACGAGGAAGAAGCGGTTGAAGTTCGTCTCAGCAAAGATGAACAGATGCAGCAGCGCCGTGCTAACCAGCGTATGGGCGCAGAGGTGATGAGCCAGCGCATTCGCGAAATGTCAGATAACGATCCGCGCGTCGTCGCGCTGGTCATCCGCGGTTGGATGGGTAACGAACATGAGTAATACGCTTACAGGCACCGATAAGAGCGTCATCCTGCTGATGACCATTGGCGAAGATCGCGCGGCGGAAGTGTTTAAACATCTCTCCCAGCGAGAAGTGCAGATCCTCAGCGCGGCGATGGCCAACGTGCGCCAGATCTCCAACAAGCAGCTGACAGAAGTGCTGGCGGAGTTTGAGCAGGAAGCCGAGCAGTTTGCCGCGCTCAACGTCAACGCCAACGAATACCTGCGCTCCGTGCTGGTTAAGGCGCTGGGCGAAGAGCGCGCCGCCAGCCTGCTGGAAGATATTCTCGAAACGCGCGACACCGCCAGCGGGATCGAAACGCTCAACTTTATGGAGCCGCAAAGCGCCGCCGATCTTATTCGCGACGAGCACCCGCAGATTATCGCCACCATTCTGGTCCACCTCAAACGGGGTCAGGCAGCCGATATTCTGGCGCTGTTTGACGAGCGCCTGCGCCACGACGTGATGCTGCGTATCGCCACCTTCGGCGGCGTCCAGCCAGCCGCGCTGGCGGAGCTGACCGAAGTGCTGAACAACCTGCTCGACGGCCAGAACCTCAAGCGCAGCAAAATGGGTGGCGTGAGAACGGCAGCGGAAATCATCAACCTGATGAAAACGCAGCAGGAAGAGGCGGTTATTACGGCGGTACGCGAGTTCGACGGCGAGCTGGCGCAGAAAATTATCGACGAGATGTTCCTGTTCGAAAACCTGGTCGAAGTGGACGATCGCAGCATCCAGCGCCTGCTCCAGGAGGTGGACTCCGAATCGCTGCTTATCGCCCTCAAAGGCGCCGAGCAGCCGCTGCGCGAGAAATTCCTGCGCAACATGTCCCAGCGTGCGGCCGATATCCTGCGCGACGACCTGGCCAACCGTGGCCCGGTGCGTTTGTCTCAGGTGGAAAACGAACAGAAGGCGATCCTGCTTATTGTTCGTCGTCTGGCAGAAACCGGCGAGATGGTGATTGGCAGCGGAGACGACACCTATGTCTGATGAACTGTCGTGGAAGCGCTGGACGCCTGACGACCTCTCCCCTCCCACCGCAGAGTTCACCCCTGCCGTTGTGTCGTCCGACGAGGGCGACGCCGGGGCGGGCATCCCCGAGCTGAGTGAAGAGGAACAACGCGCCCAGATGCTGGCCCAGATGCAAATGCAGGCGCACGAGCAGGGCTTCAACGCCGGGATGAACGAAGGCCGTCAGACCGGGCACGCACAGGGCTATCAGGAAGGGCTGGCGAAAGGTTTAGAGCAGGGCATCGAGCAGGCGCGCCAGCAGCAGGCGCCGCTGCATGCCCGCATGCAGCAACTGGTGAGCGAGTTTCAGCACACGCTGGATGCGCTCGACAGCGTGATTGCTTCGCGCCTGATGCAGATGGCGCTGGAGGCGGCCCGTCAGGTGATCGGCCAGACGCCGGTAGTGGATAACGCCGCGCTGATTAAGCAGATCCAGGGGCTGCTCCAGCAGGAGCCGCTGTTCAGCGGCAAACCGCAGCTGCGCGTTCATCCTGATGATTTGCAGCGCGTGGAAGAGAGCCTCGGCGCGACGCTGAGCCTGCACGGCTGGCGGCTGCGCGGCGATCCGTCGCTCCATCACGGAGGCTGTAAGGTCTCGGCGGATGAGGGCGATCTGGATGCCAGCGTCGCGACCCGCTGGCAGGAACTGTGCCGCCTGGCGGCACCGGGAGTCATCTGATGACCGCTCGCCTTACGCGCTGGCTTAACACGCTCGATAATTTTGAAACGAAGATGGCGCAGCTGCCATCCGTTCGTCGTTATGGACGCCTGACGCGCGCCACCGGTCTGGTCCTGGAAGCCACTGGGCTGCAACTTCCGCTCGGCGCCACCTGCGTGATTGAGCGTCAGGACGGGGGGGAGACGCGTGAAGTGGAAAGCGAAGTGGTCGGGTTCAACGGTCAGCGCCTGTTTCTGATGCCCCTTGAAGAAGTGGAAGGGATTTTGCCCGGCGCCCGCGTCTACGCGAAAAACATCAGCGGTGACGGCCTGCAAAGCGGCAAACAGCTCCCGCTCGGTCCGGCGCTGCTGGGCCGCGTGCTGGACGGAAGCGGCAAACCGCTCGATGGCCTGCCCTCCCCTGATACCACCGAAACCGGCGCGCTGATCACCCAACCCTTCAACCCGCTGCAACGCACGCCAATCGAGCACGTACTGGATACCGGCGTGCGGCCGATTAACGCCCTGCTCACCGTGGGACGCGGCCAGCGTATGGGGCTGTTTGCCGGCTCCGGCGTGGGTAAATCGGTCCTGCTCGGCATGATGGCGCGTTATACCCAGGCGGACGTTATCGTGGTTGGCCTGATTGGTGAGCGTGGTCGCGAAGTCAAAGATTTCATCGAAAACATTCTGGGTGCGGAGGGCCGCGCCCGCTCGGTGGTGATCGCCGCGCCTGCGGACGTGTCGCCGCTACTGCGTATGCAGGGTGCCGCCTACGCCACGCGTATTGCGGAAGATTTCCGCGACCGGGGCCAGCACGTGCTGCTGATTATGGACTCCCTGACCCGCTACGCGATGGCGCAGCGTGAGATTGCGCTGGCCATCGGCGAGCCGCCCGCGACCAAAGGCTACCCGCCGTCGGTCTTCGCCAAGCTCCCGGCGTTGGTTGAGCGCGCGGGGAACGGCATCAGCGGCGGAGGCTCCATCACCGCGTTCTATACGGTACTGACCGAAGGCGATGACCAGCAGGACCCGATTGCCGACTCCGCGCGAGCGATTCTCGACGGCCATATCGTGCTGTCGCGCCGTCTGGCCGAAGCCGGGCACTACCCGGCAATTGATATTGAAGCCTCGATCAGCCGTGCGATGACGGCCTTGATCACCGAGCAACACTACGCCCGCGTGCGTAACTTCAAACAACTGCTCTCCAGCTTCCAGCGCAACCGCGATCTGGTGAGCGTCGGGGCGTACGCCAAAGGCAGCGACCCGATGCTCGATAAAGCGATTGCCCTGTGGCCGCAGCTGGAGGCATTTCTGCAACAGGGTATTTTTGAACGCGCCGACTGGGAAGATTCCCTCCAGGCACTGGAGCTGATTTTCCCGCAGGTGTAACACAGGTGGAGGGCGAAGGTCATGGCGCAGAACAGTGCGTTATCAACGCTGAAAGATCTGGCTGAAAAAGAAGTTGATGATGCCGCATTGCAGCTTGGCGCAATGCGACGCGGGTGCCAGCAGGCTGAAGAACAGTTGAAGATGTTAATCGACTATCAGCATGAATATCGCACCAACCTTAACACCGACATGACGCAGGGCATTGGTAGCCAGCGCTGGATTAACTATCAGCAGTTTATCCAGACGCTGGAAAAGGCGATTGAGCAGCATCGCCAGCAGCTTAACCAGTGGACGCAAAAAGTCGATACCGCGCTGAATTTCTGGCGCGAGAAAAAACAGCGGTTGCAGGCCTGGCAAACCTTACAGGACCGGCAGATTGCAGCCTCGACCCTGGCGGAAAACCGTCTGGATCAGAAAAAAATGGATGAGTTTGCCCAGCGCGCATCAATGAGGAAACCAGAATGATCACACTGCAACAACTGCTGATGACCGACAGCGACCCGTCCGGCGGCACGCTGACCGGAAAAGGCGCTGAGGGCGCGCAAGATTTTCTCTCTCTGCTGGCGGGCGCGTTGACCGAGACCACCGGCAAAGGCAAAGATGCCCCGCTGACGCTGGCGGACCTAAAAGCG
Organism: Enterobacter cloacae complex sp. ECL72; assembly: GCF_019056635.1. Lineage (NCBI taxonomy): Bacteria > Pseudomonadati > Pseudomonadota > Gammaproteobacteria > Enterobacterales > Enterobacteriaceae > Enterobacter > Enterobacter cloacae complex sp. ECL72. Next base: position 2,384,952 of record NZ_CP077659.1, read on the forward strand.
GCGGGCAGCAAGCTGTCGACAGCGGCAAAGGAAAAAAACGGTGATACCACGCTCCAGGCCAAAATCGCCGAACTGCTCTCCCGTCAGGAGACCCTGACTGGTGAAGATACCGCCGTCTCCCTGCAAAGCCTCGTCTCCGGCCTGAACCCCGCAGCGAATACGGATGCGCTGAAGACGCTGACCCAGCCGGAGGCGAAAACAAACAGCGAGACCACGACTGAAGAAGAGGAGCTGGCCGGGTTAAGCGCGCTGATGGCGATGTTACCGCACCAGCAGACCACCACCCCGGTAGCGACGCAGCCTGCGAGCACAGGGGAGATCGCCCCCCGAGCTGCCCTCCCCTCTGCGCTAGCCCAGACGGACAACGGCCAGCATCAGCCGCTTAGCCATGCGTTAACGGGTCAGGAAAAAATGCCGGTTCAGGACAGCGACACGTCGCTGCCCGCCACGGCAGCCGTTACGCCAGCCGTCGCCGCCGTCGCAGAGAAGCAGGACGTAGCGAGCGCGGCGTCGTCTGCCGCCAGCCCAACCGCGACGCTGGCGCCGATCGTCAGTCACCTGGCGCCTTCACAGCCTGCCGCTACCGTTGCGACAGCGCCGGTGTTAAGCCAGCCTCTGGGCACGCACGAATGGCAGCAGAATCTGAGCCAGCACATCACCCTGTTCACAAAGCAGGGACAGCAGACCGCAGAGCTGCGTCTGCACCCGGAGGATCTGGGTCAGGTGCAAATTTCGCTTAAGCTGGATGACAACCAGGCGCAGTTGCAGATGGTTTCGCCCCACAGCCACGTCCGCGCGGCGCTGGAAGCGGCCCTGCCGATCCTGCGCACGCAGCTTGCGGAAAACGGCATTCAGCTTTCCCAAAGCAGCGTCAGCAGCGAGGGCTTTGCCGGGCAACAGCAGTCCTCATCCGGGCAGCAACAGCACGCTTCGCGTTCCGGCCAGCATGGCGGGTTTAACGATGAGAGTGAAGAGTTATTGCCTGCCCCTGCCGCCCTGCAATCCGCCGCGCGCGGCAGCCGTGCCGTAGACATCTTTGCCTAAACGCCAGAGGTAACGTGATTATCCCCGTCTTTTCCACGCTTTGACCTAAGCCGGACACGGGATAATCACCGTATTAAGCTGTACCGAAACAGGAAGCTCGTATCAGATGACAGACTCCGCTATCACCAAAAAAAGCAAGCGTTCCATCTGGATCCCGCTGCTGGTGTTGATTACCCTCGCGGCCTGCGCCACCGCAGGCTACAGTTACTGGCGTATGCAGCAGGAACCCTCCAGCGCGGCCGCCAAAGCTGAAGCGCCGCCTCCACCGGCGCCGGTCTTCTACCCGCTGGATACGTTCACCGTGAACCTGGGCGATGCGGATCGCGTGCTTTACGTGGGTATTACGCTGCGTCTGAAAGATGAAGCGACCCGTGCACGCCTGAACGACTACCTGCCAGAAGTGCGTAGCCGTCTGCTGCTGCTGTTTTCTCGTCAGGATGCCTCCGCGCTCGCCACCGATGTGGGCAAGCAAAAGCTGGTCGATGCCATAAAACAGACGCTGGCGACCCCGCTGGTAAACGGCCAACCTAAGCAGGAAGTCACTGACGTTCTGTATACAGCCTTCATTCTGCGGTAACGACATGGGCGACAGTATTCTTTCTCAGGCAGAAATCGATGCGCTGCTCAACGGCGACAGCGATAAAAGTGACGAACCGAAACCGGGTCTGACCGGCGATGATAATATTCGTCCCTACGATCCCAATACCCAGCGTCGTGTGGTGCGCGAGCGTTTACAGGCGCTGGAGATCATCAACGAACGTTTCGCACGTCAATTCCGTATGGGGTTGTTTAACCTGCTGCGTCGTAGCCCGGATATCACCGTCGGTGCGATCCGCATTCAGCCGTATCATGAGTTTGCCCGCAACCTGCCGGTGCCAACCAACCTTAACCTGATCCATCTGAAACCGCTGCGCGGTACCGGCCTGGTTGTGTTCTCGCCAAGCCTGGTGTTCATCGCGGTGGATAACCTGTTCGGTGGCGATGGCCGTTTCCCGACCAAAGTGGAAGGCCGCGAGTTTACCCATACCGAACAGCGTGTGATTAACCGCATGCTGAAGCTGGCGCTGGAATCCTACAGCGACGCGTGGAAAGCGATTAACCCGCTGGAAGTGGAGTACGTGCGTTCCGAGATGCAGGTGAAGTTTACCAACATCACCACCTCCCCGAATGACATCGTCGTGAACACCCCGTTCCACGTCGAGATCGGCAACCTGACGGGCGAGTTCAACATCTGCCTGCCGTTCAGCATGATTGAACCGCTGCGCGAACTGCTGGTGAACCCGCCGCTGGAGAACTCACGTCACGAAGATCAGAACTGGCGTGAAAACCTGGTGCGTCAGGTGCAGCATTCGCAGCTGGAGCTGGTAGCCAACTTCGCCGACATCTCCATGCGGTTATCGCAGATCCTGAAATTACAACCCGGCGACGTTTTGCCGATAGATAAACCCGACCGCATTATTGCCCATGTGGATGGCGTACCCGTGCTGACAAGCCAGTACGGCACGATTAACGGCCAGTATGCGTTACGCGTTGAGCACTTGATCAACCCGATTTTGAATTCGCTGAATGAGGAACAGCCCAAATGAGTGACATGAACAATCCGTCCGATGAAAACAGCGGAGCACTGGACGATCTGTGGGCTGACGCGTTAAACGAGCAGAAAACGACGCCGACGAAAAGCGCGGCAGACGCGGTCTTTCAGCAGTTAGGCGGCGGCGACGTCAGCGGCACGTTGCAGGACATCGACCTGATTATGGACATTCCGGTCAAGCTGACCGTTGAGCTGGGTCGCACCCGCATGACCATTAAAGAGCTGCTGCGCCTGACGCAGGGTTCCGTGGTGGCGCTTGACGGTTTAGCGGGTGAGCCGCTGGATATTCTGATCAACGGCTACCTGATTGCACAGGGCGAAGTAGTGGTGGTGGCCGATAAATACGGCGTACGTATCACCGACATCATTACCCCTTCCGAACGCATGCGTCGTCTGAGTCGTTAAGTATGAAAACCCAGGCAACACTGTCCGCGCCCTCCGCCGTACCCGGCTCACCGCTGCTCCAGGTGAGCGGCGCGCTGTTCGGTATTATTGCCTTTATCCTTATCGCCGCCTGGCTGGCAAAGCGTTTCGGTCTGGCGGGGAAAACGGCCGGTACCCGCGGGTTGAAGGTCAGCGCCAGCACCCCGCTAGGACCGCGCGAGCGCGTGGTCATTGTGGAGGTGGAAGATGCACGACTGGTGCTGGGCGTGACCGCCTCCAGCATTAACGTCCTTCACACGCTTCCCCCTGCGCCTGTCACGGTGGAGGCTAACGCCCAGGCCACTGCGGATTTCCAGTCCGTAATGAAGAGTTTGCTCAAGCGTCCCGGGAGATCCTGATGCGCCGTTTGTTATTCCTTACGCTGACAGGCCTGGGCCTGTTCGCGCCCTCTGTGTATGCGCAACTGCCGGGGCTGGTTTCCACGCCGCTGGCGAACGGGGGACAAAGCTGGTCCCTGTCCGTGCAGACGCTGGTATTCATCACCTCGCTGACCTTTATTCCGGCGATCCTGCTAATGATGACCAGCTTCACCCGCATCATCATTGTGTTTGGCCTGCTGCGCAACGCGCTCGGCACGCCGTCCGCGCCGCCCAATCAGGTGCTGCTGGGTTTAGCCCTCTTCCTGACCTTTTTCATTATGTCGCCGGTGATCGACAAGATTTACACCGAGGCCTACCAGCCGTTCAGCGAAGATAAAATTTCCATGCAGGTTGCCCTGGAAAAGGGCGCGCAGCCATTACGTGAATTTATGCTTCGCCAGACGCGCGAAGCGGATCTGGCCCTGTTTGCCCGTCTCGCTAACACCGGTGAGTTACAGGGGCCGGAAGCGGTGCCGATGCGCATTCTGCTCCCGGCGTATGTGACCAGTGAGCTGAAAACGGCGTTCCAGATTGGCTTCACCATTTTCATTCCGTTCCTGATTATTGACCTGGTGATCGCCAGCGTCCTGATGGCGCTCGGGATGATGATGGTCCCGCCCGCAACCATTGCCCTGCCCTTTAAGATCATGCTGTTCGTGCTGGTCGACGGCTGGCAGCTGCTGGTCAGCTCGCTGGCGCAGAGTTTCTACAGTTGAGGAGCGCGCAATGACGCCTGAGTCGGTCATGATGATGGGCACGGAGGCGATGAAAGTCGCGATTGCCGTCGCCGCGCCCCTGCTGCTGGTTGCGCTGGTCACCGGTCTGATTATCAGTATTCTCCAGGCCGCCACGCAGATTAACGAAATGACCCTGTCGTTCATCCCGAAGATCATTGCCGTATTCGTGGCGATTATCGTTGCCGGGCCATGGATGCTCAATTTGCTGCTGGACTATATGCGCAACCTGTTCACCAATCTGCCTTACATCATCGGCTGACGGACGATGCTGCATTTCACCAGCGATCAGTTTGTTCAGTGGCTCGGGATCTATTTCTGGCCGATGCTGCGCATCATGGCGCTGATCTCCACCGCCCCCATACTCAGTGAAAAGTCGGTGCCTAAACGCGTCAAAATTGGGCTGGGCATCGTTATCACGATTATCGTTGCCCCTACCCTGCCGGCGGTGGATATCCCGATCTTTTCCCCGAATGCGATCTGGATTGCCCTGCAACAGGTGATGATTGGCGTGGCGGTCGGGTTTACGATGCAGCTCGCCTTCGCCGCGGTACGAACGGCGGGTGAACTTATCGGTTTGCAGATGGGCCTGTCTTTCGCGACGTTCGTTGACCCGGGCAGCCATCTGAATATGCCCGTGCTGGCGCGTATTATCGACCTGCTGGCGATGCTGTTGTTTCTCTCGTTCAACGGCCACCTGTGGCTCATCTCGATGCTGGTGGACACCTTCCACACGCTGCCGATTGGCGACAACCCGGTAAACAGCAACGCGTTTCTGGCGCTGGTGCGGGCTGCCGGGCTGATCTTCCTCAACGGGCTGATGCTGGCGCTGCCGATCATTACCCTGCTGCTCACCGTTAACCTCGCATTAGGTTTACTCAACCGAATGGCTCCGCAGCTGTCGGTATTCGTCATCGGCTTTCCGGTGACTTTGACGGTTGGCCTTTTATTAATGTCATTATTGATGCCACTTATAGCCCCCTTCTGCGAGCATTTATTCAGCGAGATATTCAATCTGTTAGCGGATATTGTCAGCGAACTTCCACGCAAATAATAACCCCCAGTGTTTGCAATGTCTTTCTGAGGATATTCCTAAAAATAATCTCGAAAAACATCTACCAGGATATATCTGACGCGGTTTAAATGTTTCTAACCACCTCACAATACTTAATATTTACTTTACTTTAAGATGATTCCTGGCAAATTATACGTAACTTTACGGGATAGTGAGTTCGCCTGAAAGTCTTTGTCATGCTCACAGGTTTTATTAGATTTTTTCCATCCCGTATGGCTGTTTATGAGCTCTCAGGCAGGTGGTGAATTATCGTTACGCATTGAGTGAGGGTATGCCATGTCAACGATCATTATGGATTTATGCAGCTACACCCGGCTAGGGTTAACCGGGTACTTAGCAAGCAGAGGGGTAAGAAAGAGAGACATCAACGATGCACACACCGTTGAAGAACTCGCAGCCGCTTGTGACGCCCACAAGCCCGGCGTGGTGTTTATTAATGAGGACTGTTTCATTCACGACCCCGCTAACAGTCAGCACATTAAGCAGATCATTAATCAGCATCCTAAGACCCTGTTTATTGTTTTTATGGCGATCGCCAATATTCATTTCGATGAGTATTTGTTGGTGCGTAAAAAACTTATTAATCAGTTCGAAATCGATTAAACCAGAGTCGCTTGATGATATCCTGGGCGATTATTTGAATAAAGAAGTTAAGAATGTAGGGGGCGGTTAACTTACCCACCCTATCATTAAGCAGAACTGAATCAAGTATGCTAAGAATGTGGATGGCTGGACAAGGGACAATTCAGATCTCAGACCAGATGAATATCAAGGCAAAAACAGTATCGTCACACAAAGGAAATATTAAAAGGAAAATTAAAACGCATAATAAGCAAGTCATATACCATGTCGTACGCCTGACAGATAATGTGACGAATGGGATTTTCGTTAATATGCGCTAATTTGCACGGCCATGTTGTACCCTACCTTGATCTCTGGCCTGGCCAGAGATTTTGCTTTTCAGTAGCCGGAGCCGGGGAGAAGACGCCCCCGACGCCGCCCTATTCCGCCGTTTCCACAAAGATCCCATCCGGGTGCCCCAGTTCGTTGAAGAACCAGATGCCGAGCGGGTAATCTTCCAGCGACACCAGATACATTGTGCCTTCATTAAACTCTTCTATAGCCAGCACCACGCCCGGGCGGCGCGGCCCACCGTCCGTTTTGACGGTTACCCGATCGTTGACCTTCATACATTCCTCCTGTGGTTTTGAGCCAGTGTAGAACAAATTGCATTGCCTGGCATCGCCACCTGGCGCGAATGGCGTTTTTGTGTGCGGTCTATACTTAACTGTTGAGACGATTAAATGAGGAACCCGCCATGAAGACCGACAAAGAGTACAGCGACACCATTAAGCGTGAGGTTGAAGTGGATGTCGATGCCCTGCTTGCCGCCATCAATGAAATCAGTGAGTCCGAAGTTCATCGCGCGGAGGATAATTCCGACCGTGTCGTGGTCAATGGTAGGGATTACCATACCTACCGTGAACTGGCTGAAGCATTCGAGCTGGATATCCATGACTTTAGCGTCTCGGAGACGAACCGCTAAGGCGAAAAAAATCCCGGTCATGGGGATGACCGGGATCAAACTTGCTTATGCAAGAAGCACTTGTAAATTCGTTACACCAGGAAATCTGATGCAGGTAAGACATTATCCCCAACGGAATAGTCTTACAAGCATATATTCTCTTAGCGAATATTATATTTTATACATGTGAATTTTGGTTATGAGTATAAACATGCGCCGCCTGTGGGTTTGTCGGGATCGTTTCCACTTCAACGGCGCGTCAATGCCTGTTTTTTTAAGATTTATCTTAGGTGAAATCATCACCCGGGAGACGTTATGCCTTCGTTTGAGGAGACTCTGCTTGTTTTTACCGACCTCGACGGCACGCTGTTGGATTTTCACACACTCGACTGGCGGCCTGCGGCCCCCTGGCTGGAAAAGTTAATGGATGAACAGGTACCGGTCATTCTGTGCAGCAGCAAAACCGCGTCCGAGATGGATGACATCCAGCAGGAGCTGGGGCTTGGCGGGTTGCCCTATATTGCGGAAAACGGCGCGGTGATCCAGCCTGACGTACGGTGGGAAAACGCCGCACGGTTCATCTCAGAAAAGAAGCATGACGATATCCGGCAGTGTATTGCCCGGGTACGTCAGGAAATGCATCTTAAATTCACCACCTTCGATGACGTAGATGAGCGCGTGGTCGCCGGATGGACTGGGCTGAGTTGTCCCCGCTCAGTGCTTGCGCGTAAACACGAGGCTTCCGTGACGCTGATCTGGCGTGACAGTGATGAACAAATGGAACGCTTTGCCGCCGAACTCGCCCGGCAGGGGCTGAAGATTGTCCAGGGAGCACGCTTCTGGCATATCCTGGACACCTGCTGCGGCAAAGACGCGGCGGTTCACTGGCTTGTGGACCAGTATCGCCTGCACGAGGGTTCCGAACCGACGACGCTGGGCCTGGGCGACGGCCCGAATGATGCCCCGCTGCTGGACAGCGTAGGCTTTGCCGTCGTGGTGAAAGGCTTCAACCGGGAGGGCGTCAGCCTTAAGAACAACGATCCCGCCCGGGTTTATCACACTCAGCACACCGGGCCGACCGGCTGGTGCGAGGGGCTTGATTACTTTTTGACGTGATCCTGCCAGATGACCCGGTTACGCCCGCGCTGTTTCGCCTCATACAGACGCGCATCGGCGGTGGATTGCAGATTTTCGAAGTGATAATTGCCCTTCTCCTGCGCGCCAGAGACGCCAAACGACGCACTTACGCGCAGGGTGGTACTTTTCTTAATCAGGATCTCTTTGCTGTCGATACGCTCGCGGATCTGCTCTGCGACTTCCGCCGCCTCTTCAAGCGTCATGCCCGGCAGCACCACACAGAACTCTTCGCCCCCGACGCGTCCGGCAATATCTTTAGTCCGGAGGGTGCTGACAATCAGACCCGCGGCATGGGACAACACCTTATCACCCGCCTGATGCCCGAACCGATCATTGATGCTCTTGAAGCAATCAAGATCGATCTGAATGACCGAGAAAGGCAGCGACTGCTGTTCACACTGCTTCGCCAGCATTTTCGCCTGCTCGAACAGCGACCCACGATTATTCAGCCGGGTCAGAGGGTCGTGCCAGGCCTGCCATTGCAGCGAGTTCTGCATCGAATACATATTACTGACCATGCGCCGGATCACCAGCCATGAGATGAGCAGCATCGCGGTGAACAGCGCCCAAAGCAATGCCAGCACAATGCTGATGCTGCCGAAATCACCGCGCACCCCTTCATCCAGGGTGTGCACGCGCAGGACGATGCCATCAAAATGGTCGAGACGCTCCCAGCTGACAAAACGACTCCCCAGGCGAATGCCGCCTTCGGAATCCGATTCTATCGCGTGCGCTATCTGCGCTAATTCGCGCGCGTCAAAATGATTAACGTCCGCAGCCGGTGATTCAGACGTTGCAAGCTGAGTAAGCCGACTGTCATACAGTTGGTATTCCCCTTCCGGGTTATCGCCCACGGCTTCCACCAGCAGGCGACGCAGGGTGGCAAAGGTGAAATCCATCGCCACCACGCCATACCAGACGTGATTGTAATAAACCGGCACGCTGGCGGTGATCAGCGGCTTTTTGCCGACAAAGGTGGAAGGCGGCGAGATAAACCAGCGCACGGCACGCGCACGGTTTTCACGCTCGGACTGTTGGGTAAACCAGGGCTGAGTGACCAGATGGTAATAGCGCTGCACGATATCGCTGGAATTTCCCGGCGTATCCGTTTCCAGAAAGAATCCGGCGCGAGAGACATAAATCACGCGCTCTTCGTTGCGGGAAGGGCTGGATGCCAGACGCAGCAAATACCCCACTTCAAGCGCGGCGGACAGTTCATTATCAAGGTACTCATCATCACGGTTCAGAAGGGTCGTCTTTTCAACGAAGGCATCCGAAACACCGTTGATCGGTAACGTGCGCTGTTTATCAACCGCAATTTGCCAGCTGGGGGACGTGCGCAAATGCGCAAAACGCTTTACCGCATCATGCAGCACGCCAAACGCCAGCGGCGTTTCCAGAGCATCACGCATGCTGTGGCGAAAAAACAATATCTTATCGACGCTGAACTGAAGCTGTCTGTCCAGCGCACTGGCAACCGTTTCCAGATGGTTACGCTGGCTGGAGATATAAGCATCTTCCAGTACCACAACTTCGCGCCAGGTCAGGAGGGTGGAAAAGATCAGGACAACGATAAAACAGAAGTTAACAATCAAACGGGGATTGCTACGCTTATGCAGCCACTGCAAAAAAGATTGTTTTACAACAAAGGTATCGTGCTGCACACACACTTCCTGATTGTCGCTCACCATCCGATATGATAAGTCTTCTGCCAGTAAAAACGCCCGGCAAGGCCGGGCGTTGTGTGATTAAGCCTTGTCGCGTTTTTGCCTTTTATTAGCAGGCTGAAGCTCGTCTTCGCGAAAAGCCTCCCGCTTAATGCCGTATCCATCATGCCACCGACACTCCACCATTCCGCTGGAATACCCGGTGACGATCATGCCTGGACCACCATTTTTAGGCTTAACTTCATCACTGATCAAAAAGACCATACCTGCCTCCTGTATCAGGGTGAAACGTTTTCAATTTAGACGAGGAATAGTCTTTTTGCATCCGGGGTCAGCAATAATTAATGCGATTTCCCGCGTACTTTTTCAACCAGCTTAACAACGGCTACCACAATCAGACCGACGATAAAGCCCAGTACGAGGTTAAGCAGTGTGGGCAGAATTGCAGCAACTACCGCTCCCTGGCCTGACGCAAAATGTTCAATCATGTGATGCAGCGAAGCAACACCGTGCACGATAATTCCGCCGCCGACCAGGAACATCGCCAGGGTTCCCACCACCGACAAGGTTTTCATCAGCCACGGCGCCAGCACCAGCAGGCTTTTCCCAATGCCGCGCGCAATTGCGCTGGATTTTTTTTCCAGCCAGAAGCCGATATCGTCCAGCTTGACGATCAGCCCGACCAGGCCATAAACCCCTATCGTCACGAGGATCGCAATGCCGGACAGGATCAGCACCTGGTTCATCAGAGGGGCATCTGAGACGATCCCCAGCGTAATCGCCACAATCTCGGCCGAGAGGATAAAGTCCGTGCGGATCGCGCCTTTGACCTTATCGCGCTCGAACGTTTTTGGATCCTGCGCGGCCAGCGCTTCCAGACGCTGCTGGCGCATTTCCGGGGTGTCTTTCTCTTTGCGTGCAGCGAACATATGCAACACTTTTTCGGCACCCTCGAAGCACAGGAACGCCCCGCCAATCATCAGCAGGGGCGTAATGGCCCAGGGTATAAAGGCGCTAATCAGCAGCGCCAGCGGAACGAGGATCACCTTGTTAATAAAGGACCCTTTCGCAACGCCCCACACCACCGGCAACTCACGGTTCGCCCGCACGCCGCTGACCTGCTGCGCGTTAAGCGACAAATCATCTCCCAGTACCCCGGCGGTCTTTTTCGCCGCCAGTTTTCCCATAACCGAAATGTCATCCAGCAAGGTGGCGATGTCGTCCAGTAATGTTAATAAGCTACTTCCTGCCAAAATCTCTTTCCTTCTTTTTTTGCTAATTAAGTGAATAGTATGGAACAAAACTCACCGCCCGGAAACTGGCACCTCGCGTCAACAAAAATTTCACATCAACAATACAATTAAAGCACTCGCCAGGCTGATAGTTTTGGCGTTAACTATGAGCGAACTTTTTATTTCGTCGTGAGGGACTATGCGTTTCCGGCATTTATTACCGCTCATTGGAGCACTCTTTTCCCTGTATATCATCTGGGGGTCCACCTATTTTGTCATTCGTATAGGCGTGGAAAGCTGGCCCCCGCTGATGATGGCCGGTATTCGTTTCCTTACGGCCGGCGTGCTGCTGATGGCGTTTTTATTGCTGCGCGGCCACAGACTACCGCCGCTGCGTCCCCTGCTTAACGCCGCCCTGATTGGCCTGCTGCTGCTGGCGGTGGGCAATGGCGCGGTAACCGTCGCCGAACACCAGAACGTGCCGTCGGGCATCGCCGCAGTGGTCGTCGCAACCGTGCCGCTGTTTACGCTCTGCTTTAGTCGCCTCTTCGGGATCCGCACCCGTAAGCTCGAATGGCTGGGCATCGCGATTGGGCTTGTGGGTATCATCCTGCTGAACAGCGGCGGTAACCTGAGCGGGAACCCCTGGGCTGCCGTTCTGATCATGATCGGCTCCATGAGCTGGGCCTTCGGCTCGGTCTACGGTTCACGCATCGAGCTGCCCTCCGGGATGATGGCAGGTGCGATTGAGATGCTCGCGGCGGGCATTGTGCTGCTGATGGCCTCCGCGTTGACGGGTGAAAAACTGACGGCGATGCCAGACCTTTCAGGTTTCCTGGCCGTCGGGTATCTGGCGCTGTTTGGCTCGATTATCGCCATCAACGCCTATATGTACCTGATTCGCAACGTCTCACCGGCGGTTGCCACCAGCTACGCCTACGTTAACCCGGTGGTTGCCGTGCTGCTGGGTACCGGTTTTGCGGGCGAAGTGCTGTCGACGATTGAATGGCTGGCGCTGGGTGTGATTGTCTTTGCCGTGGTACTGGTCACGCTGGGTAAATATTTGCTGCCCGCGAAACCGATTGTCACGAGGTGTGAGGTGGAGAAACCGTGATCGGGTGAATGCCCTGGGTATCGATCTGCGCGGCCTGACCGCCGCCGCAGATCCACTCTTCCAGCCGCTCCGTCAGTTCCAAGTCATTCAGCTTCATTCTTCCACGCAGCGCGCACTCCCAGACAATCAGCACCCGCCAGCCCTGAGCGTAAAGCTGAGAAACATCGCGTTTATCACGCTCGACGTTCCTGCCAATCTTCTCCAGCCAGAAGTCGGTGCGTGTCGCCGGGACTTTAAACAGATAGCAGTCGTGATGATGCCAGAAACAGCCGTGGGTAAAGATGATGCACTGGTACGCGTCGATGACGAAATCAGGACGCCCGGCAAGCGTGGCATCCTGAACCCTGAATTCAAACCCGGCGGCGGTCAGAAGGCCCGCGATCCGTTTTTCAATCGCGGTATCACGCGTGCCGATGGCACGCATGTTTTTACTGCGCGTGGCCTTATTGTGAACGTCCGCCATCGACGGCCTCGCTCTGACGAAGCTGAACGGCCTTGCTGATGCGTGAGGCCAGCAGTTTAGCTACCGCGGCAAAGGCTGGCACCACCACCGAGTTGCCAAACTGACGATAGGCTTGGGTATCCGACACCGGGATGCGAAAACTGTAGCCCTGCGGCGTCTCAAAGCCCATTAAGCGGGCGCACTCGCGCGGCGTTAAGCGCCGCGGTCGGTGTTGTTGGTTCTGGGGATCGTCAAAATCTTTTTCGCCCAGCGCCTTATCCCAGCCGCGATCGATAAGAATTTCCGCACCATCTTTGTAATAGCGCGCCGACAGCGTACGCGTCACGCTGTCAGGATTAAGCGGATTGACCATGCCAAACCCAAAGCCATTGCCTTTGGCCTGATGCTTTTTGGCATAGCGATAGAGGTATTTCCACAGCACCGGGGTCAGAATGAATTTCGCATCGACGGCGGGCTCCAGCAGATCGGCCACCGTCGGGCGGCGCGCCGGATACAGCGAGGGCAAATCACGCAGCGTAAAATCGCCTTTCAGATTGAGATCGCGGCGGAAGCCCACCAGCACGATGCGTTCGCGGTGCTGCGGCAGGAAGTGTTTGCCGTCGATAATTTTCGGATCGTCCGGCCCCATGTCCTCTGCATCCGCCACGTCATAACCCAGTTCATCCAGCGTTTGCATGATAATGCGGAAGGTTTTGCCGCCGTCATGACTCTTTAAATTCTTGACGTTCTCCAGCACAAAAATTGCCGGGCGGCGGGCATCAATGATCCGGGCAACATCAAAGAACAGTGTGCCCTGCGTATCGCAGGCAAAGCCGTGTGCGCGTCCCAGCGCGTTCTTCTTCGACACGCCAGCCAGCGAGAACGGCTGACACGGAAAGCCCGCCAGCAGCACATCGTGAGCCGGAATGGTATTGCGAATGTGTTCGGCGGCCTCTTCATCGCTGACGCCAGTTTTGTGGCTCAGCGTGACATCCCGAATATCCGCGTTGAACTGGTGCGCGTCGGGATCGCAATACCAGTTGGCTTTATAGGTACGGACGGCATGTTTGTTCCATTCACTGGTGAATACACACTGCCCGCCAATAGCTTCAAAGCCATGGCGAATGCCGCCGATACCGGCAAAGAGATCGATAAAGCGAAAGGCATAATTTAGATGCGCAGCAGGAGGACGCGGCAGCAAATTTTGCAGATAGCGGAACTCACCGTCGCTCAGGCGGTGCCCTGCCCTGTCGCTTATCAGAAGCCGCTTGAGTATCGCCGGGCTCCAGTGGCTCTCGCCATGGGCCACCAGCTGGTTTGCCAGCGTTTTAGCATCATACATTTCCAGCAGCTGACGCAGGAGTGCCTGCACGGCTGCCGTTGATTTCTCAACCCGCTCAGGCGCGGGCACAGTCACTGATCGATTTTCCTGCATTCTCTTAACCGGACAATAAAGACAGAAAACAGAGTACCACAGTTCAGGATCGCACACTGCGACGGAAATGGGTCAATATCTGGCTGTCGGTTCCGAGGTAATCGCCCTGTAATTCGGCACTCAGCTTCGCCATAAACTGGATTAGGAAATCGGCATTGTGACGCGCAAGTTCGCGCCCCCGCGCGGTTTGCATGGTGTCAGGCAGGCGCAGGAGTTTGGTCTGAAAGTGGTCGAGCGCGAAGGCTTTATCATCCAGCGCTCGTGTTCCGGCGAACGGGTCGTCGGCATCAAACAGCGCGGCGCCCAGCGCACCTGACACGGCAAAGACGCGCGCCAGGCCGATAGCGCCTAACGCCTCCAGCCGGTCGGCATCCTGCACAATTTTGGCCTCCAGACTTTGCGGCGCGATACCGGCACTGAAGCTGTGCGCTTCAATAGCATGTTCAACAGCTGCATAACGATCGGGCGGAAAATCAGGAAAGTCGCGACTCAGGATTTCGCGCGTTTTTCGCGCTGCCAGCCGCGAGGAGTGGCTACGTTGCGGGTGATTTTTCGGCAGGCTGACAATGTCATGGAAGTAGCATGCGGTCAGCACAACCAGCGGATCGCTATCCTCGTCAGCCATTATGGCCTGCGCGGTCATCCAGACGCGGCGAAAATGGGCGATATCGTGCGCCGCATCATCAGTAAAATGATTTTCGTCGAGCCAGCGCTCATAACGGTGCTGCCACTGCGCAAGTTCCATCATCCCATCCTGTTGCTCAAAAGTGAGTGAATTATAATACACCCGAATTAAAATCCTTTATAAATAGAATTACGAAATACTTAATAATAATTACCCGCTATATTTTCAATGAATTAATTCATATGAAAAATAAAGAGATAAAAAGAAATATTTTGTAATATTTTTACCACTTTAATTACATTTATTTTTGAACCTAAATAATAATCCATAGAATAGTATCAGCCATGTAGTTACGGAGGGTAATTACATATATTCAGACAATTTATATTTAAAGGGAATATATAATGAAAAGAAAAGTTCTGGCAATTCTCGTACCCGCGTTATTAATGGCTGGCGCAGTAAATGCGGCGGAAATGTATAACAAGAATGGCAACAAAGTTGACCTGTACGGTAAGGTTGATGCGCGTCATACCTTCTCCGACAACCCAGGCGACGACGGTGATGAAACCTATGTACAGGTGGGTTTCAAAGGCGAAACGCAGATCACGAACGACCTGACAGGTTATGGCCAGTGGGAATATAAAACCTACGCTAACGACACCGAAGGCGCAGGGGATAAATCTTTCAACCGTCTGGCATTCGCTGGCCTGAAATATGGCGACTACGGCTCATTTGATTACGGCCGTAATTACGGCGTCGTGTATGACGTTGAAGCCTGGACCGATATGCTGCCGGTATTTGGTGGAGATTCTTACACCTGGACGGATAACTATATGGTTGGCCGTACTAACGGTGTGGCAACCTACCGTAACAATGATTTCTTTGGTCTGGTCGACGGCCTGAACTTTGCGCTGCAATATCAGGGAAATAATGAAGGTGGACCAAACGAAAATCAGGAAGGCACCAAAAATGGCCATGATGACGTTCGTTTCCAGAACGGCGACGGCTTCGGTATGTCTACCACCTATGACTTCGATTTCGGCCTGACGCTGGGTGCGGCTTATTCTTCCTCCGACCGTACTAACGACCAGGTCGCTTACGGCGCTGGCACCTATAACCGCTTCAGCAAATATGCTGGCGGTGAACGTGCGGAAGCGTGGACAATCGGCGCTAAATACGATGCTAATGATGTCTACCTGGCCATGATGTATGCGGAAACCCGTAACATGACTCCGTACGGCAACGATGGCATCGCCAACAAAACCCAGAACTTTGAAGCCGTAGCGCAGTACCAGTTTGACTTCGGTCTGCGTCCATCCCTGGCGTGGGTCTATTCTAAAGGCATCGATTTGGGCGGTAACGATTATCACCCAGGCAATGGCTATGACTATGTAGACCAGGATCTGGTTAACTACATCGACGTGGGCATGACCTACAGCTTCAACAAAAACTTCTCCACCTACGTTGATTATAAAATCAACCTGCTGGACGAAGATGATGCCTTCTACAATGACAACGGTATTGCTACCGATGACATCGTTGGCGTAGGCATGACCTACCAGTTCTAATCTCCCTCAATATTAAAGCCCGCGATGCGGGCTTTTTTTATTTGACACTGAAATATTACGGCGCTTCCTGCAAGGCCAGGCGAACAAACCCGTTATTCTGCGCCAGCAATTCGTGTGCTTTCCAGGCATCCAGCCCCGTCAGCACCATCAGTACCGCCGTTTTGCACTGGTGGTTACAGCTTTCCAGCGCGGCCTTCGCCTGCGCCCGGCTACATCCCCCCGCTTCCATCACAATGGCAATTTGTCGTTCGGCCCATCTGGTGTTGCTTGCCTCCAGATCAACGCGCAGGTTGCTGTACACCCGTCCGGAACGTACCGCCAGACCGGTGGTAATCATATGCAGGATCATGCTTTGCGCAATGCCTGCTTTAGCGTTGGTATATCCGGCCACCACATCCGCGCCCAGATCGGGAGCAATGACCATGCTCGCCAGCTGCGCCGCTTCACTTTGCGCATCCTCCGTAATGATCGCAACCGTTGAGCCCAGAGACCACGCATGACGCATCGCGCCCCATACCCATGGGGTTTTGCCGCTGACGGACAGCGCCAGCATCATGTCATGCTCGCCAAATTCTATCGTCTGAAGGTCGGCAACGCCGCGCACGTAGCTACCGGCGTGATCGCCTGCTGTCATCGCAATGACGGGATGTTTTCCCGGCGCAAACGCTTCTGCCGCCTGTTCAGCCACGCGTCCGGACGCGCCCGCGCCGGTCAGTACCAGACGTCCGCCGTGGCTAAGCGTCGCCGCCGCGTTATCCACCACGCGGGCCAGCATACTTAAGTGAGGGGTAAGTGCAGAAGAGATTTGCGCGTCATCCTGGTGTATGACGTTAAGCATATCCAGCGTCGATAATCTGTCGATGTTCGTGGTGCTGGCGTGCCGTCTTTCCCTGGCCGTACCGGTAAGCATAATGCTCATAAACTGCCTCCTTATTATGAGTACCCTCACACTATAAAGTGTTTTATATAGGTCACCTGAGAGGAGGCTCACGAAACGCCTCTCTTTACATGGCTTTATGAAACGCCCGTCATCAGCGATAATTAGCCCTTTCTTATTCATCGCGGAGTGTTAATGAGCGATTTGCAGCCCTTCCCCCCGACGCGCAAGCGCCCTATGAAGCTGAATACGCTGGTTACGCTGATGGTGTGCGCGATTATCGGCTCGGTGCTGCTGGTGGTCTTCGCGCTGTACTCTGTGCAGATCACCCGCGCCACGCGCGATGACGTGAAAGATACCGCGCTGGGTATCGCCAGGACGCTGGCCGACAGCCCGGAGATCAAGCGTGGCCTGATGGAATCGCCGCAGGCTGGCATCATCCAGCCGATTGCCGAGGCGGTGACGAAGCGCAACGACCTGCTGTTTACCGTGGTCACCGACCTGCGTGGGATCCGCTATTCCCATCCAAACGAAGCGCTGTTAGGTTTGCATTTTATTGGCGACGATCTGACGCCCGCCCTGGAAGGGAAAGAGAATGTCTCCGTTAACCGCGGCGCGCTCGCGGAAGCGCTGCGCGTCTTTACGCCCGTGTATGACGACCAGCACGACCAGATCGGCGTGGTGGTGGTGGGTATTTCGCTGAATAAAGTTGAAGATCAGATTGCCCGCGGGCGGCTCAACGCCGTGTGGACCATCTTATTCAGCGTTCTGATGAGCTCAGTGGCGATATGGGGTCTGGTCCGGGTTCTGAAACGTATCCTCTTTGGGCTGGAGCCTTACGAAATCTCAGCCCTCTTTGAGCAGCGCCAGGCCATGTTGCAGTCCCTGCGCGAAGGCGTGATGGCCGTGGATATGCACGGGCGCGTGACGATGATTAACCACACCGCCAGAGAAATATTACTCCTGACCTCGGGCCAGCACTCCGAAAGCAGCAGTGAACCGCTGCTGGCCAGCCTGCGCGAAGTATCCAGGACCGGCATTGCCCGCCAGGATCAGGAGATCGGCTGTAACGGGCGGCTGCTGCTGTGCAACATGGTCCCCGTGAAAAGCCAGAATCAGGTTATCGGGGCGATCAGCACGTTCCGCGACAAAACCGAAATCAGCCAGTTAATGCAGCGTATTGATGGCATGGTCAGCTACGTTGATGCCCTGCGCTCCCATACGCATGAGTTTATGAATAAGCTGCACGTGATCCTCGGCCTGCTGCACATGAAGCGCTACGATAAGCTGGAGGAGTACATCATCCAGACCGCGCAGAATTATCAGACGGATATCGGCGCAATACAGCGCAAAGTTAAATCGCCGGTCATTGCGGGCTTCCTGCTGGGTAAAATTAACCGCGCTAAAGAGGCCGGAGTGACCCTGACGCTGGCGGAGGAGAGTCAGCTTCCCGACACCGCCAATGAAGAGCAGGTTGCGGTGCTGATCACCGTGCTGGGCAATTTAATCGAAAATGCCCTGGATGCGATGGAAGGCCAGCCGGAAGGCGAGATCGGCCTGCTGCTGCATTATCAGAACGGCTGGCTGAGCGGTGAGGTCAGCGATGACGGTCCCGGCATTGATCCCGAGCGGCTGGAGGCTATTTTTACAAAGGGCTACTCAACAAAAGGTGAAAACCGCGGCGTTGGGCTGTTCCTTGCGCGTCAGCAGATCCAGAATCTGGGCGGAGATATTACCGTCGAGTCGGAGCCTGGCGTATTTACCCAATTTTTTGTTCAGATCCCCTGGGATAGCGAGAGGAATATCGCGTGATAAATGTGTTAATTGTCGATGATGACGCCATGGTAGCCGACCTCAACCGTCTGTATGTTAACCGCGTTGAGGGTTTTAGCTGCTGCGGCGTCGCTTCCACGCTCAACCAGGCCGAGGCGTTGATCGCCAACCCAGGCCAGCCGATCGATCTGGTGCTGCTGGATGTCTATATGCAGCAGGATAACGGGCTGGATCTGCTGCCCATCATCCGCGCTTCGGGCCGCCCGATTGATGTCATCATGATCTCGTCGGCCTCCGACGCCGCAACGATCCAGACCTCAATGCACTATGGCGTGGTGGATTACCTGATTAAACCGTTCCAGTTCCCGCGTTTTGAAGAGGCGCTGAACGGCTGGAAGGCAAAGCGCAGCCTGATGGGATCGCATCAGTATTATGAACAGGCCGACGTCGACAGGCTGATCCACGGCGGCGCGCCGGAGCTGGCCGACAGCAAAAAATTACCGAAAGGCCTGACGCCGCAGACGCTGCGCACCATTTGCCAGTGGATCTACAGCCATCCGGAGATAGAATTTTCCACCGACGATCTGGCGAATGCGGTCAACATTTCCCGCGTCTCCTGCCGCAAATACCTGATCTGGCTGGCGCAAATTAATATCCTGTTCACCAGCATTCACTACGGCGCTACCGGCCGGCCGGTTTATCGCTACCGTTTGCAGCCGGAACAGGTCGGCCTACTCAAACAGTACTGCCAGTAATTCGGTAGCTGTCGTCCAGAAGGGTAAAACGGAAGTGGTGCATCGAGGAGATCACCACTTCTTTTGTTTTGGTGACAAAGATGGCTTCAATATCGGGGCGCGAACGCAGCGCGGCGCAGCCCTTTTCCACGCCCATGCCGTAGATCAGCGTGGTCCAGATATCGCCGTCGAGGGAGTCTGGCGAAATAATCGTCACGCTGTCCAGTTCGTTATCCAGCGGGTAGCCGGTGCGTGGGTCAAGTATGTGGTGATAACGTTTGCCGTTCAGCTCGAAGTAGCGCTCATAGGTGCCTGACGTCACCACCGACCGGTTTTCGACCGTCATGGCGCCAATCAGCGCGTCACCGGCGAACGGTTTTTTCAGGCCGACGCGCCAGCCGCCCTCCGGCGAGCCTAACGTCTGGACGTTGCCGCCAAGGTTGATCAGCCCAAGTTCAACGCCCTCTTTATGCAGGTAATCCCGCACCCTGTCGGCGATATAGCCTTTAGCAATGGCCCCCAGATCGATCTCCATTCCCTGGCGAGTAAGGAACACGCTGCTGTTGGCTTCATCCAGCACCACGTCCGCAGGATGCGTGATGCCCAGCAAGGCGGCGATCTCGTCCGCGGGCGGTACAGCGTCCCCCTTAAAGCCAATTTTCCAGCGCTTCACCAGCGGGCCGATCGCCAGGTTAAAGGCGCTGTCTTTAAGCAGGCTGGCCGCTTTCGCGCAGCGGATCAGCTCGAACACCGGGCGACTGACGGCAACCGGATGCTGACCGGCCGCATGGTTGATGTCCATTACCTGGGAGTGCGCTCGGTTAACGGTAAGCAGATCTTCGTACTGTTTGATCAGGCGAAACACGCGAGAGGCAAGCGCTTCGTCATAGGAAAAGAGTTTCAGGAGGATGGGCGATCCCATCAGAACGGCGGAGTAGCTGTAAACGCGATGGCTATCAGGCATTTCATGAGTCCTCAGATGTAGCCCCGGCAGGCACCACGCCGCCGGGGAAACAGGAGCCTTACCGTGTTTTCGAACGCATAGCCGCCTGATGTCCTGCAAGCGTACCAAAAATAATGATATCTGCCACCGCGTTACCGCCGATGCGGTTACCGCCATGGATGCCCCCGACAACCTCACCCGCAGCAAACGCTCCCGGCAATACGTTGTGGTTGCTGTCCAGCACGCAGGTTTCTGTGTTAATGGTCACGCCGCCCATGGTGTGGTGAACGCCCGGTGCAATCTGAATGGCGTAGAACGGCCCTTCGTTGATTGGCGCACGCAGCGCGGTGGTGCGGCCGAAATCATCGTCGTGCTGTTTCTCCACAAAGCCGTTGTAGCGTTCCAGCGTTGCCAGGAACTGGTGGTGATCCATCCCCAGCGCTTCCGCCAGGGCTTTTGGCGAGCTGGCGCTGGTAACAAACCCTTTTGCGATGTACTCATCCGCGGCTTTGTTTTTGGCGCGAACATGCTCGTCAAAGACGATGTAAGCGTATTTCTCCGGCAGCGCGATGATCTGCGCCGAGACTTTGTCGCGGGTCGACATTTCGTTATAGAAGCGGTTGCCCTGCTGGTTTACCAGAATCGCCCCGCCGCCGCGGATGGATTCGGAAATCAGATACGACGTTTTCTGCTCAACGGTTGGGTGGATCTGAATTTCGCCCATATCCACGGTGCCCGCACCGATACGCTCCAGCAGCGCGATACCGCCTCCGGTCGCCCCTTTGTGGTTGGTGGTAACGAACCCTGCCAGATCCGGACGGTATTTCACCACCATCTGGCTGTTGGCGCTGAAGCCGCCCGTTGCCACAATCACGCTTTTGGTTGCCACGGTGAGGGTTTCGTTCTCTTCGGTGGTCAGACGCACGCCGGTCACTTCGCCATTTTCGAAAATGATGTCGCTCACGGAGGTATCCAGCATCACCTCGATGTTGCGCTTGTTGACGTTACGCACCAGGCCGCTGATCAGATACCCGCCCACTGCGGAACCGTCTTTCGGACGGTGCGTACGGTCGATGCTCATCCCGCCGGTGGTGGTAATGTCGTTCAGCATAATGCCGCGCGTGGCCAGCCATTCGATGGCCTGCGGCGCGTTCTCGACAAAGCGACGCAGCAGTTCAGGGTCGTTCTTGTTGCCACCGCCTTTCAGACTTTCCTGGTAGAACAGCTCTTTGCTGTCCTGAATACCTTTCACGCGCTGGAAGCGGGTCTCCGCCGCGTTCATCCCGGCCGAGGCTTTAATGGTGTTCCCGCCGATGGTGGGCATTTTCTCGACGATCAGCACGCTCGCGCCTTCGTCATGCGCCTGAATCGCCGCTGCCAGACCGGCGCCGCCGCTGCCGACCACCACCACATCCACGCTTTTAGTCTCATTCGGGTCTGCGCCCTCTTCCGCCGCCAGCGCTTTGCTGGATTTCAGCATCGCCTTCGAGACCGCTTTTTTCACCGCCTCGCTCTGGCTGGTCGCGCCCGTAATCGCGTCCACGTGCGGGGTGTTGGCATCCAGAATACGGGTACGGATCTCTTCGAAGCTGGTGACAAACTCCACGTCTTCACTCGGGCCGGAGGCCAGTTCGATATCGGCGATGCGGTCGGTTTCGAGGCTGACGTTAATCACCAGTTCGTTAGCATCGTCCTGCACTTTTTCAATAAAGGTGCCCGGTTTGAATTTAGATTCGCCCATGCTCATGTCGCGGATCATCGCTTCCACCAGCGAGAAGCGCCACAGCGGTTCCGGGATGCTCAGTTCTTCGCGTCGGGTGCTGTCCATAAACAGCTCCAGGCTTTCGCCCGCCGCGATGCGATCGGTCCAGTCCGGATAGGCGATGGTGGCGCGGCCAACGGCAATCAGGTCGTAACCGTGATCCAGTGCTTCATTCACATCCGTGGCATTCACCACGCCGCCAACGCCCATCACCGGTACCTGCGCCAGCGTGTCAGAGCGCATGGCGCAGTATTTTTCGATAAGTGGCGTCGGGTCCTGAGTATCGACGATAGAAGGACGCAGGGCGGCGCCAAGGGAGAAGTGGAGATAATCCACCCCGCGCGCGGCCAGTTTTTCCAGC
The DNA here is from genome assembly GCF_019056635.1 of Enterobacter cloacae complex sp. ECL72. Taxonomy (NCBI): domain Bacteria; kingdom Pseudomonadati; phylum Pseudomonadota; class Gammaproteobacteria; order Enterobacterales; family Enterobacteriaceae; genus Enterobacter; species Enterobacter cloacae complex sp. ECL72. The sequence goes on from NZ_CP077659.1 coordinate 2,407,394, forward strand.
AGATACAGGGTGTCTTCGAAGCGAATGCCCGGGACTTCAAGCTCTTCCGGAGAGAAACGGTAGCCAATGATAAACGCGTCGTCCGCGTACTGGCGCACCATCTTGTGGGTAATGTCCAGCACCGCCAGCGGGAATTTCGCGCGGTTTTCGCGGCTGCCGCCCCACTCGTCGTCGCGCTGGTTAGAGTTCGGGGAGAAGAACTGCTGGATCAGATAGGTATTCGCCCCGTGGATTTCGACGCCGTCGAACCCGGCCTGAATTGCGCGGCGCACGGCTTCGCCAAACTTGCCGATCATGCCTTCCACCTCTTCCGCGGTCAGGGCAACCGGCGTGGCGGCACCGTCACGCGGCGCGGCAACGGCGCTTGGGCCAACCGGCGTGCGACCGCCGATCAGTTTTGGGTCGACCATGCGACCGCCGTGGTAGATTTGCAGCAGGGCTTTGGAGCCTTTTGACTTGATAGCGTCAGCGATTTTTGCCAGCCCGGCGATTTTCTCGTCGTTATCAATACCAATTGCGCCCGGGAACGCCAGGCCGAGATCGTCAACAAAACAGCACTCAACGATGATGGTGCCGATGCTGCCCGCGCGGGCGCGGTAGTACTCCACCAGCTCGCTGGTCACGGTGCCATCGTAATAACCGGTACAGGTTGTCATCGGGGCCATTAACAAACGGTTTTTCAGTTCAGTACCATTCGGTAATGTGAAGGGGCTTAAAATACGTTCGTTAGTGCTCATAATAGAAACTCCAAACTTTAAAAATTAAGAATTCGTTATCGGGATGATTTTTTATTTCGTGTTTTTTGCCGATGTCATGATAGTAATATAAAGCTTTTTTTAGTTTCTAAAGTCATTACGTTAGTTAATAAACTATTTAATCCCTTCGATAACATTAATAACACATTGGTGTTAGCGGGAATGTTTCACTCGTTCACAAGAATTTAAAAAAAGTTAAATTATAAAAGGTCAAACCAATACACCAAATCTATCAAAAAACCTTATAAAACAACGATAAACAAAAGCACCAGAATTTAAATGTTATAGTTTTGATACATAAAATGCGTAAAATTAGCGAATAACCACACTACTCAGAGTGGTTATTATAAAAAATATAAAAATAGCCATTCAGTTCCGTTTTTTTGATCGCGATCAATAGTTATGGCATTCAAAAGAGCAATATAAAAACATCATCATTTTTTATTTAGCGCAAACCAAAATGCGTTAAATCACTATTAGTGAAAACACAAATCCGCACCTTAAATAACTAAAAAAAGCAAAAAGGATATTTCAATAGAATTTGTGTTTTCGCCGGGCGACGAATTTTTGACAACTTAAGACGTGAAACTATGAATACAAAAACTGCTGTAACGCCTCCTGCGGCGAATCTGGCATCAAATGGAACAGCAAAACGACTGCTGATGATGGCTTTGCCCGTCATTGTTGCCGTCCTGCTGTTGTTTGTCCCCGTTCCGGAAGGGCTGCCGCCTTATGCGTGGCACTACTTCGCCATCTTTGTCGGCGTCATCGTCGGCTTAATTTTCGAACCGCTGCCGGGCGCCGTGATCGGTCTTACCGGCGTCGTGGCGATTGCGCTGTGCAGCCAGTGGGTGCTCTTTAGCCCGGAACAGCTGGCTGACCCAAAATTCAAGCTGGCGGGCGCCTCCTTTAAATGGGCGGTCAGCGGGTTTGGTAACTCCACCGTCTGGCTGATTTTCGGTGCCTTTATGTTCGCCGCAGGCTACGACAAAACCCGCTTCGGCCGCCGTCTGGCGCTGATTCTGGTGAAGTACCTGGGCCGTCGCAGCCTCACGCTCGGTTACGCCATTACGTTTGCGGACCTGCTGCTGGCCCCGTTCACCCCGTCCAACACCGCGCGCAGCGGCGGGACCATCTACCCGATCATCGCCAACCTGCCGCCGCTGTACGGTTCAAAACCCAATGACCCAAGCGCGCGCAAAATCGGTTCGTATCTGATGTGGGTAGCCATCACCGCGGCCTGTATCACCAGCTCGATGTTCCTTTCCGCTTTGGCACCTAACCTGCTGGCGCTGGCGCTGGTAAAAAGCACGGTCGGAATTGATATCTCCTGGGGGACCTGGTTCCTCGCCTTCCTGCCGCTGGGCATCCTGCTGATCCTGACCATGCCGCTGCTGGCTTACTGGTTCTACCCGCCGGAAGTGAAGGTAAACAACGAAGTACCGCTGTGGGCGACCCGTGAACTGGAAAAACTGGGCAAACTGTCGCGCAATGAGATCCTGCTGCTGGTGTTCGTGTGCTGTGCGCTGCTGATGTGGATCTTCGCCGCGGCGTGGATTGAACCGGCCATGGCTGCCCTGCTGATCGTTGGCCTGATGCTGTGGACCGGCGTGCTGGAGTGGAACGATATCACCGGTAACAAAGCCGCGTGGAATACCTTCGTCTGGTTCGCCACCCTGGTGGCGCTGGCGGATGGCCTCTCCTCCACCGGTTTTATCAGCTGGCTGGGTAAAGAAGGCGGCCTGCTGATGAGCGGTATTTCTCCGGGTGTCGCCACCATCGTGCTGCTGCTGGCGTTCTACCTGCTGCACTACCTGTTCGCCAGCACCACCGCGCACACCACGGCGCTGCTGCCTGCGATGCTGACCATCGCCTCCACCATTCCGGGCATGAATATGGAAGTGTTCGTTCTGCTGATGGTGACCTCGCTGGGCGTGATGGGGATCATTACCCCCTACGGTACGGGTCCAAGCCCGATTTACTACGGTAGCGGCTACCTGCCAACCAAAGACTACTGGCGCCTCGGTACCATCTTCGGTGCCATCTTCCTGGCAGCTCTGCTGCTGATTGGTTACCCGTGGATGTCCATGATGTTCTGATTCCTGACCGCCGGACATTTCCTCCGGCGGTTAAATTTTTGTGGAGCAAGCTATGTCAAACAAACCCTTTATCTACCAGAACCCCTTCCCCCTCGCGCATGACGACACCGAATATTATCTGCTGACCAAAGAGCACGTTTCCGTTGCCGAGTTCGACGGTCAGGAAGTGCTGAAAGTCGAGCCAGAGGCGTTGACCCTGCTGGCACAGCAGGCCTTCCACGACGCGGCATTTATGCTGCGCACCTCTCACCAGAAGCAGGTTGCGGCTATTCTGAGCGACCCGGAAGCCAGCGAGAACGATAAGTACGTTGCCCTGCAATTCCTGCGCAACTCCGAGATTGCGGCGAAAGGCGTGCTGCCCACCTGTCAGGATACCGGTACGGCAATCATTATGGGTAAGAAAGGCCAGCGCGTCTGGACCGGCGGCGACGACGAAGCGGCGCTGAGTCAGGGCGTGTATAATACCTATATTGAAGACAACCTGCGCTACTCGCAGAATGCGGCGCTGGATATGTATAAAGAGGTGAACACCGGCACCAACATGCCCGCGCAGATCGACCTCTACAGCGTTGATGGTGACGAGTATAAATTCCTGTGCATGGCGAAAGGCGGCGGTTCCGCCAATAAAACTTATCTGTATCAGGAAACCAAAGCGCTGATCACCCCGGCGAAGCTGAAAAATTATCTGGTTGAGAAGATGCGAACTCTGGGTACCGCGGCCTGCCCGCCTTACCATATCGCCTTCGTTATCGGCGGCACCTCAGCGGAAGCCACGCTGAAAACCGTCAAGCTCGCCTCTGCGCGCTACTACGATGGCCTGCCAACCGAAGGCAATGCGCACGGCCAGGCGTTCCGCGACGTCCAGCTTGAGCAGGAACTGCTTCAGGAAGCGCAAAACCTCGGCCTTGGCGCGCAGTTCGGCGGGAAATACTTCGCGCACGATATTCGCGTGATCCGTCTGCCGCGCCACGGCGCCTCCTGCCCGATCGGCATGGGGGTCTCCTGCTCCGCTGACCGCAACATCAAGGCGAAGATTAACCGCGAGGGGATCTGGATTGAGAAGCTGGAGCACAATCCGGGCCAGTATATTCCTGAATCCCTGCGCCAGCAGGGAGAAGGCGACGTGGTAAGCATTGATCTGAACAAGCCGATGCCCGACATTCTGGCGCAGCTTTCCTCGCACCCGGTATCCACCCGCCTGTCGCTGAGCGGCACCATCATCGTGGCGCGCGATATCGCCCACGCGAAGCTGAAAGAGCTGCTCGACAACGGGGAAGAACTGCCGCAGTACGTTAAAGATCACCCGATTTACTACGCAGGCCCGGCGAAAACGCCAGAAGGTTACGCGTCTGGCTCCTTAGGCCCAACCACCGCCGGGCGTATGGACTCCTACGTGGACCTACTGCAATCCCACGGTGCGAGCATGATCATGCTGGCCAAAGGTAACCGCAGCCAGCAGGTCACCGACGCCTGCCATAAGCACGGCGGCTTCTACCTCGGCAGCATCGGCGGCCCGGCGGCGGTGCTGGCGCAAAACAGCATCAAGAGCCTGGAGTGCGTGGCGTATCCTGAACTGGGAATGGAAGCGATCTGGAAAATTGAAGTGGAGAACTTCCCGGCGTTTATCCTGGTGGATGACAAAGGCAACGACTTCTTCCAGCAGATCCAGAATAAACAGTGCAAAGGGTGCTCACAGCGCTGAGCGTTTCCATAACGCCGGAAGCAGCAACAGCGTATCGTTGATCAACCCGCGCTTGTCGCTGCCCGGCTTCCAGATAGTGACCATCGTCTGGCTTATTCCCTGGCTGCCCACTTCGGTGGGCAGCCTTTTTACATTTTTCCACTGCGTTGCCTGAAGATGGGTCGGCAAAAACCCCCAGCCGCAGCCCTGCTCCAGCAGGCCGCGCAGCATCTCCAGTTCGTTAGTGAAAAGCGTGTGCCCTGAAATTTGCAGGCGACGGGCGACCGGCTCGTCTGATGCGGCATGCATAATCACCTGTGGCACCAGAGAGAGAGCGAGCAGCGACACCGGCGACGCAACCTCCGCAAAAAGCGCCGTTGCAGCGTAAAAATCCATTTCGATCGCCCCCAGCGCCCGCCACTCCATCTCATTGCCTACGCTGCGGTTGCGCGCCTGGCAGATCCCCAGATCGGCCTGACCGTTTGCCAGCATCGCTTCCGCCTCATCGCGCGATGCGCTGGTCAGGCTCAGGCGGATCTTTTTCGCCGCCAGTGTGGCAATCAGCGCCTGTAAAAAAGCTCTGGGGGTGAACGGATCGTAAACGAGGGCGATGTCCTGCGTCGCGCTGTCCGGTACCGATCTGGCAAACGCCTCAAACGCTTTGACCTGCCGCATCAGCAGGTGTGCCTGCCGCTGAAGCTGCTCCCCCTCCGGCGTCAGGCGCAGGCTGCGCCCCTCCCGCAGGAACAGAGCGTAGCCCAGCCCATCCTCAAGAAAATCGATCAGATCCCGCAGGGTAGTACGATCTTTGCCGAGTTTACTGGCCGCCTTCATCAGGCTGCCGTGTTCAGCGACGGCGGTGAACGCCTCAAGCTGGGCAAAGGAATAGATCAGTGATGCCACGTCATTCTCCACGCGATTTTCCGGGGGATTTTCCCCCATAACGCGTTTTTTATTATAGGCCGCAGGTTCTTAAACTGAAGTCCTTCCTGAGCCAAACGAGATAAATATGAAAATCAAAACAAACCGCACGCTGCTCGCGGCGCTGGTTGTCAGCAGCCTGCTCTCGCCCGCTGTTATGGCGGCCTGCAACGGTACCGACCTCACCACCTGTCCGGCGCCTTTCGACGCCAGACTCCCGGACGCACATACCATGCTCACCTGGAGCCAGGCCGATCGCGTGGTGGGCTTTCGCAATGACTACCGCAACTACGCGGGGGATGTGTTCCGCCACGGCAACGCTACGCCGCTGCTACCCGCAGAAAAACCGCTCACCGATGCCCGCTATCAGGTGAAGGGTAAGAGTTACACTCTTCAGGATTACCTGAAACGCCAGAACGTCAGCGGCATGCTGGTGCTGAAAAATGGCAAAGTGGCCTATAAATACCTGGGAGAAGGCAATACCGACTCAACGCTCTGGACGTCGCGCTCCGTGGGCAAATCCGTAGTCTCCGCGCTGGTGGGTGTTGCAATTAAAGAAGGGAAAATCCACTCCCTGGACGACCTTGTCACCCAATACGAACCTGATTTAAAAGGCACCGCCTGGGAGGGCGTAACGCTAAAACAGCTCATCACCCACACCTCTGGCGTGGCGTGGAACGAAGATTACACCAACCCGCAATCTGACTTCGCCCGGCTTACCGAATGCGAAGCGAAGCCGGGCACCTACAACTGCGTGCGCACCCTGGTGAAGGGGTTACACCGTGAACACCCGGCGGGCGAAAACTGGTCCTATTCCTCGGGTGGCGCCTGGCTGTTAGGCGATGTGCTTGAGCGCGCCACCAGCATGACGCTCGCGGCGTATCTGGAGAAGACCATCTGGCAGCCGTACGGCATGGCGAGCGACGGCGTGTGGCATGCCTACAGCAAAGGCCAGCACGACGTGGGTGCGCATGGGTTCAACGCCACGCTGGAAGACTGGGGGCGTTTCGGGAAGTTTATCCTGCATAACGGTACGCTGCCGGACGGGAAGCAGATCCTCCCCGAGGGCTGGGTGAAACAGTCCTCAGCCTGGACACAGGCCAAAGGATCGGTGTCCGACGCGCATCCGAAGGGGTTATACGGCTACCAGTGGTGGAACAACGAAGTACCAGCCACCGCCACACACGTGGAGCCGAAAGTCGAAAATTCGCTGAAGGATTCCCTGTGGGCGCTGGGTATATTTGGTCAGATGATCATGGTTAATCAGAAAGAAAATCTGGTTATCGTCCAGTGGTCCACCTGGCCGCAGGCAGAGCCGTCATTCAGCGCCCAGCCGCTGGAAGCGTCGCTGATGTTTAGCGCGATTGCGAACGCGCTGCGCTGATAATCCCAAGCCAGGCCCCGCCTGGCTTCTCACCTGCGCGATGTCACAAAACCGATATATCAGCAACTTAGCGAAATCGAGTAAATAAAAGATCACCAAAATGTTAAGTTATTGTTGAATATGTAAATACTGGTCAACGCTTTGTCATTAATGCACCACACGCATCAGTCCATGCGCTATTTGCGCTTATTAATTTCCACTTCCTGATCCAGTTTTCAGAAACAGACGAGCATAACGTCACTATAAAACTGGAGATAATCATGGTTTCCTCAACCTCACCTGCAACGCTTCGTGCCAAAGCGGGCGCGATTTTCCGCGTCACGTCGGGCAACTTTCTTGAGCAATTCGACTTCTTTCTGTTCGGCTTTTATGCCACCTACATCGCCCATACTTTTTTTCCGGCAAGCAGTGAATTTGCGTCCCTGATGATGACCTTCGCCGTCTTTGGCGCGGGCTTCCTGATGCGTCCGATCGGGGCCATTGTGCTGGGGGCTTAAATTGATAAAGTGGGTCGCCGTAAAGGGCTGATCGTCACCCTGTCAATTATGGCCACCGGAACCTTCCTGATCGTGCTGATCCCTTCTTACCAGAGCATTGGCCTGTGGGCGCCGCTGCTGGTGCTGACCGGCCGCCTGTTGCAGGGTTTTTCGGCAGGCGCCGAGCTGGGCGGGGTTTCGGTTTATCTGGCGGAGATCGCCACGCCGGGCCGCAAGGGTTTCTACACCAGCTGGCAGTCGGGTAGCCAGCAGGTCGCCATTATGATCGCGGCGGCGATGGGATTTGCGCTGAATGTGGTGCTGCAAGAGAGTGCCATTCGCGAATGGGGATGGCGTATTCCGTTCCTGTTTGGCTGTCTGATTGTGCCGTTTATCTTTTTCCTGCGCCGCAAGCTCGAAGAGACCGAGGAATTCAGCGCCCGTCGCCACCATCTGGCAATGCGTCAGGTCTTCACAACGCTGCTCGCCAACTGGCCGGTAGTCGTCGCGGGCATGCTGATGGTGGCGATGACCACCACCGCGTTTTACCTGATCACCGTTTACGCGCCGACCTTCGGTAAAAAAGTCCTGATGCTTAGCGCGTCGGACAGTCTTCTGGTCACGCTGCTGGTGGCGGTGTCCAACTTCATCTGGCTTCCGGTGGGCGGCGCGCTGTCGGATCGCTTCGGGCGTAAACCGGTGCTGATCGCCATGACGCTGCTGGCGCTGGCGACCAGCTATCCGGCGCTGACGATGCTGGCCGCAGCCCCGAGCTTCTCAATGATGCTGACCGTGCTGCTGTGGCTCTCTTTCCTCTACGGCCTGTATAACGGCGCGATGATCCCGGCCCTGACGGAGATCATGCCAGCAGAGGTGCGCGTGGCGGGCTTCTCACTGGCTTACAGCCTGGCAACGGCGGTCTTTGGCGGTTTCACGCCGGTGATTTCGACTGCCTTAATTGAGTACACCGGCGACAAAGCCTCCCCGGGCTACTGGATGAGCTTTGCCGCCGTTTGCGCCCTGCTGGCAACGCTTTATCTCTATCGTCGTCGCACGTTAATCCTGCAAACTGCCGTTAAGGAGTGATCCCTCATGCTTACATTCAGAACGGTGATTGCCGCCCTGACCTTCGCCACCCTCAGCGCGGGCGCGCTTGCGCAGGATGTGACGGTGATGATTTCTGGCGGCTTCAAAGCGGCGCTGGAGAAGCTGACGCCGCAGTACGAAGCGCAAAGCGGCGACAGGCTCATTGTGATCTCCGGCCCGTCGATGGGCAAAACGCCGCAGGCCATTCCGGCCCGGCTCGCCCGGGGCGAAAAAGCGGACGTGGTGATTATGGTGGGCGATGCGCTGGCGAAACTGGAACAGGATCGCAGGACGGCGGCGGGCTCCCGCGTGGAGCTGGCGGATTCGCCCGTCGGGATGGTCGTCAAAGCGGGCGCGCCGGTGCCGGATATCAGTACGGTGCCCGCCCTGCGGCAAACGCTGCTGAAGGCGCATTCCATGGCTTATTCCGACAGCGCCAGCGGCCGGTATGTAGAGAGCCAGCTGTTCCGTAAGCTGGGCATCGACGGCCAGGCCCACGATAAAGCGCACCGGGTTGAGCGTATCCCGGTGGCGTCTGAAGTGGCAAAAGGGAAATACGATCTCGGCTTTCAGCAGGTGAGCGAGCTTCTGCCGGTTCCGGGGGTGACGTTTGTCGGTAAGTTGCCTGACGACATGCAGTACATTACCCGTTTCGCCGGAGCCGTAACGCAGAAGGCCGACCATCCCGAACAGGGAAAAGCGCTGCTGACTTTTCTCGCCTCGCCACAGGCCGCCAGCGTCATTACGGCAACGGGCTTAACGCCCGTCAGTGCACCTCGCGATACTGCTCGGTGATCAGCGTTTCGAGTTCGGCAGCAATATAGGACTGGATCCGCCCGCGGCGGCGGATCAGCCCCACGGTTCGCCTGACTTCAGGCTCGGTTAAGGGCACCGACGTCAGCAGCGAATGCTCTGCGCGGGGCATTGACATGGCGGGAACGGCCGCAATGCCGATCCCGGCTTCAACCATCCCCAGCATGGTCGTCACGTGCCGCGTTTCGCAGATGCTGGGGCTTTCAGGCCGAATATGCCCGACCCGCTGGTCGAGAAGATTGCGGTTGCCGGAGGTCTTATCCAGACCGATATAATCCTGCTGATAAAAAGCCTGCCACGTCAGGCTTTTTCTTTTTGCAAGCGGGCTGTCGCGCCGGCAGGCAGCCACGTAGACATCCTCCACCAGCGGGACAAACTCGATGTCGGGCTGCAAACTCCGGGCAAAGCAGATACCAAAATCCGCCTGTCCGCGGGTGACGGCCTCGATAACATTTCCGGCGCTGCTGTCGATCAGTTTTATGCGCACGCGGGGGTAACGGGACTGAAAACGGCGGATAACATCCGGCATAAAGTAACAGGCGGCGGACGGCACCGTCGCCACGGTGATTAGCCCCGTACGCTCCTCGCTGGCCTTATCGATATCCGAAAGCATGGACTCCACATCAGCAAGCAGCTGTCCGCATCGGTCGGCAAAGGTCTGTCCATACAGGGTCAGCGTGACGCGCCGGGTGGTTCTGTCGAACAGTTTTGTCCCCAGTGCCGCCTCGAGCTTTTCAATTCTGCGACTCAACGCCGACTGGGAAAGGCAGATAGACTCCGCCGCAAGACGGAAATTGCCATATTCCAGTAAAGCGCGGAAGGCATAGAGATCGTTGAGGTCAAAATTGACGGGCATACTGACGGGATCCTTAAGCACGGTAGGGTAAGAAGAGATTTATCATAGTCGTGCACGACATACTTCACAAAATGAAGGGGATACCCCTAAAGCGCTATCAACCTGACGGCACATAGTGATAGTTTATGCGGGCTGGATTCCTCTTAAACAGGCTGCCAGTCTGCATGCAGCCGAAGAGGAGTGTCATACTGCTTAACAGAGTATGTTGGCATGCTAACAGCCCCTGACCTTTCCATTTTGTTCACGTGCGAGTAACGAGCAAAGCGATGATTAAGTGGCCCTGGAAAACGAACGACGCTGGTCGAAATATGGCGCTGCCCTGGGATGAGGCTCTGGCGATCCCCGTGCTGGCGAATCTCTTGCCTGAAGAGCAATCAAAGCTGATTCAGCTAGCCGAGCGTTTTTTACAGCAAAAACGGCTGGTACCGCTACAGGGCTTCGAACTGGATCCGCTTAAAAATTCCCGCATCGCCCTGCTCTTCTGCTTGCCGGTGCTGGAGCTGGGTATCGAATGGCTGGATGGCTTCCACGAAGTGCTGATCTACCCGGCGCCGTTTATCGTCGATGATGAGTGGGAGGATGACATCGGGCTGGTGCACAACCAGCGTATGGTGCAGTCCGGGCAAAGCTGGCAGCAAGGGCCAATCATCCTCAACTGGCTGGATATTCAGGACTCGTTCGATGCCTCGGGCTTCAACCTGATCATTCACGAAGTGGCGCATAAGCTGGATACCCGCAACGGCGATCGCGCCAGCGGCGTGCCGCTGATCCCGCTGCGTGAAGTCGCGGGATGGGAGCACGACCTGCACGCGGCGATGGAAAACATTCAGGATGAGATAGACCTGGTGGGTGAAAGCGCGGCCAGCATTGATGCCTATGCCGCGACCGATCCCGCCGAGTGTTTTGCGGTATTGTCCGAGTATTTCTTTAGCGCACCTGAGCTTTTCGCTCCGCGCTTCCCGGCGCTGTGGCAGCGTTTTTGCCAGTTTTATCAGCAGGATCCGCTCCAGCGTCTGCGGCAAAGTGAGGACGCAGCCAGCACCTCCCCTCATCCGTTCCACTAATGTTTAAGGGGTACGATCGGTCGATCGTACCCACACGCTCACCGCGAGAAACAGCAGCGCCATTCCCCATGCGGCAGTAATCAAAAACTGCTCACCGTAAAAGCGCGTCACCACGGGTACCAGCAGCGCGCTGGCCCCGTATCCCAGCGTATGGCTGGTGGCGATCACCCCTGCGCCTTTGCCCGTCGTCAGCCGATCGTTGAGCAAAAGCTGGTATCCCGGCGTTGCCATGGCGGCCCCCAGCGAAGTGATGACAATTCCCACGTAGAACAGGGCTAAACTGGCGAGACACATCAGCCCAAGACCCGCCACCATCAAGACCGCGGCAATTAAGAGTAAAACTCTCGGGGTAAAATGCTGCGGGCGTACCACCAGAAACTGCGCCGCCAGGGTCGCCAGCGCGGCCAGGCTCAGCAGCAGCGCGACATGATGGCTGATTTGCACGGCATCGCCATTAAATAACGGGTGAAGATGCGGCGATAAACCAAGCTGCATCAGGCTGACCAGCGCCGCCAGCAGCAGTGCCAGCACCAGGAAAGGCAGCATGGAGGCCTGTAACCGCGTCGACTGGTGCACCACCGGCGGCAGCGGGGGATCGGCGGCTTCGCGCAGCACCAGCAGCAGCGCGATAAACGGCGCCAGCGCCATCAGCCAGAGCGGTGCGACCGGGCTGACGCTGAGCATCAGCGCGGCCAGGGGCGGTCCCAGCAGACGCCCGCAGCTAAGGCCAGAGCTTATCGTCGCCAGCGCCGCCATCCTTTTATCCAGCCCCGCGCGTTGAATGGCCCACGTCTGGGCCGCAGGCACCAGCCCTGATACCGTCAGGCCGTACAGCATGCGCGACAGCACCAGGCCTGCCATTCCCCAGAGAGCATTCAGCGCGCCGTTCGCCATCGCCCAGACCACCAGCGCCATCACGACAAAGCTCGCCAGATAGCCGCCCAGCGAGGCCAGCATAACGATCTTACAGCCGTGCCGCTCGCTCTGGCGTCCCCACCAGGGCGATGCGGGTAAAAAGAGCATTGAGCCGAACATCAGCAGCCCGGCCCAGACGGAGAGCGACAGTCCGGTCAGGGAGACCAGCTGCGGCAGCATAACCAGCAAACCGTTTTGCCCAATACCTAATAAACCGGCGCCCAGTGCCAGGGGCCAGTTAGCTTTAGGGGTCACAACGTCAGTGAGATTCTCAGTACGGGTGCGCATAAAATTGTGAAGATAATGTCAATAAATGTGTGGAAATTATGAAGTTTATGAAAACAAATATTGCAAAAATAGTTGCCACTGTAAACAGAATGAATATCATAACGAGAATTATTATCAGTCATGGAATGAGGTACAACTATGCGTACTCTGCCCCGCTCCGCCGGTACAGATGTTGCGGCCCAGTGTTTTTTGAACGCGCTGCTGCGCGAAACGAAGGACTGGCATTATCTTCCCGCAACCCGTGCGGATGAGTTATCACAGATTCATATCCCGCTCTCCCCAACCCAGGCCATTCGGGTTCCGGTACGCTATTTCTCCCCCACGCAGCATCACCAGTATCGTTTTCCGGCAACGCTGATTCAGGCCGACAGCGACGGCGGTGACACGGTCACATTTCATCAACTGATTGATTTCATTCTTCAAAAAGAGACGGTAAAAGGCGAGCTGGATGCCGATACGCTGGCTCGCTTTAAGCAGCGCGTCCTGGAAAGCCATACGCACACCTGGCAGGCCATTGATTTACGCCACAACTGGGCAAACCTGCGCGATAAGCCGCTGACGTTTGCCGAAGCGGAACAGGCGCTGCTGGTCGGCCATGCTTTTCATCCTGCCCCAAAGTCGCACGAGCCGTTCAACGAGGCCGAGGCGCGTCGCTATCTGCCGGATTTCGCCTCCCGCTTCCCGCTGCGCTGGTTTGCGGTTGAGCATGAGCTGATTACCGGCGACAGCCTGAATGTCTCCCTGCGGGAACGTCTGCTGCGCTTTGCAGCGCAGAGCGCGCCGGCCCTTCTCGGTCACTTCACCGACACCTGCTGGATGCTGCCGATGCACCCGTGGCAGGCCGACTATCTGCTGGAGCAGGACTGGTGCCAGCGTCTGGTAGAAAAAGGCGCCCTGCGCGATCTGGGCGAAGCCGGTGCGCAATGGCTGCCCACCAGCTCTTCCCGCTCGCTGTACAGTGAAACCAACAGCGACATGATTAAGTTTTCCCTGAGCGTGCGGCTGACCAACTCCGTGCGCACGCTGTCGGTGAAAGAGGTTAAGCGCGGCATGCGCCTGGCGCGACTGGCGAAAACGGCACGCTGGCAGGAACTTCAGGCGCGCTACCCGACCATGCGCGTGATGCAGGAGGACGGCTGGGCGGGGCTGTGCGATGAGCACGGCGTCGTCCAGGAAGAGAGCCTGATGGCCCTGCGCGTCAACCTGCTGTTCGATACCCCTGAAACGCAAACCAACGTGCTGGTGAGCCTGACCCAGGCCGCGCCGGACGGCGGCGACAGCCTGCTCGCCGCGGCGGTGCGTCGTCTGAGCCAGCGTCTGGATCTCCCGCTCGCCCAGGCCGCGCGCTGCTGGCTGGACGCTTACTGCGACCGGGTATTGCTTCCGCTGTTCAGCGCCGAGGCGGACTACGGTCTGGTCCTGCTGGCGCACCAGCAAAATATCCTCGTTGAGATGCAGCAGGATTTCCCCGTTGGGCTGATCTACCGCGACTGCCAGGGCAGCGCCTGGACCGAAGGGGCCGACGCGTGGCTGAAAGAGGCAGGTGAAACCGAGGTGGAAAACCGCTTCGGTGAGAGCCAGCTGCTGCGCTACTTCCCTTATTACCTGCTGCTGAACTCTACCCTTGCCGTCACCGCCGCGCTCGCCGCCGCCGGCTTCGACAGCGAAGAGAACCTGATGTCCCGCGTGCGTGACGCGCTGGCCGAACTGCGCACGACGGCGAAGCAGACCCGCTGCCTCGATTACGTGCTCGACAGCCCGACCTGGAACTGCAAAGGCAACTTCTTCTGCTATCTGCACGATCGCAACGAAAACACCATCGTCGATCCGGCGGTGATCTATTTCGACTTTAGCAACCCGTTTTATAAGGAGAAGGCGTGATGGCAAACGCGAATATCGTCCATTCCGGCTACGGCTTTCGCTGCACGGTCACGGAACAAAACCTGCCGCTGACGCTGGGTCTCGACGGCAGCGCGGTGCTGGAGCGGCTGACCGGGCTCCCGGACGGCTGGCTGGTGGACGCCCTCGACCAGCTGTTTGTTGCCGCGCCCGCCCTGACCGGCATTACCCTGCCGTGGGCAGCCTGGCAGGATGAACCTCAGGCGCAGGCGCTGTTTAGCCTCGTTCACGGGGATTATCTGGCGCGTGAAATTTTCTGGCAGCTGCCGCTGTGGCTGAAAGGCGAACGTCCGCAGGCGAGCGGCGGAATGCAGTTTGACGAAAGCCGTCAGCTGTACTTCCCGCTGCGCCCTCACCGCCCGCAGGGTGAGGTGTATCGCCGTTACGATCCGCAAATTAAACGCACCCTGAGCTTCCGCGTGGCCGATGTGGCCCAGGACGGCGAGCGCTTTACCCGCTGGATGAATAACCCGCGCGTGAACGCTTTCTGGGAGATGGCGGGACCGCAGGCCGAGCAGGAGAACTACCTGCGCCGCCAGCTTGATTCGACGTACTGCTACCCGGTTATCGGCTGCTTCGATGACCAGCCGTTCGGCTATTTTGAACTCTACTGGGCGGCAGAAGATCGCATTGGCCGCCACTATCGCTGGCAGCCGTTTGACCGCGGGCTGCACATGCTGGTGGGTGAAGAAAACTGGCGCGGCGCGCAATACATCCGCAGCTGGCTGCGCGGCCTCAGCCACTATCTGTATCTCGATGAACCGCGCACGGCGCGCATTGTGGCGGAACCGCGCTTCGACAACCAGCGTCTGTTCCGCCATCTGGCGTCCGTCGGTTTCGACACGGTGAAAGAGTTCGACTTCCCGCACAAACGCTCCCGTCTGATCATGAGCGAGCGTCATCACTTCTTCCACGAGGTGGAACTGTGAACGCACTCTGGCAGAAAGTGAACCGCGAGATGGTGGCGAAGATCCTCGCCGAACTGGAATATGAACGCACCCTGCGCGCCGAGCCGGTTTCGGCGGACAACTGGCGCATCAGTATGGGCAACGCGTGCTGGCAGTTTCGCGCCACGCGTGGGATATGGGGCTGGCTGCATATTGACCCTGATACCCTGACCACCACCAGCGGCGCGGCGGTCGAAGCGGAAAACGCGCTGCTGCAACTGGCCACCGTGCTGGAGATGAGCGACGCGCAAACGGCGGAGCACATGGAAGATCTCTACGCCACGCTGCGGGGTGACATGCAGCTGTTGCAGGCGCGTGAAACGCTGGATGCCGATGCGCTGATCCACCTCGACCCGGACGAACTACAGTGCCTGATGCGCGGTCACCCGAAGTTTATTTTCAACAAGGGACGCCGCGGCTGGGGGCTGGATGCCCTGCGCCTGTACGCGCCGGAATATCGCGGGCGTTTCCGCCTGCACTGGGTCGCCGTGCAGCGCGAGCGTCTGGTCTGGAGCAGCGACGCCGATTGCGATATTAACGCCCTGCTCTCCAGCGCCATGGACGATGCCGAGCGCGAGCGGTTCGACGCCCGCTGGCAGGAGCTGGATCTGGACGACAGCTGGCTGCCGGTGCCGCTGCACCCGTGGCAGTGGCAGCAAAAAATTGCCATTCATTTCCTGGCGCAGCTCGCGCGCGGTGAGATGGTAGAGCTGGGTGAGTTCGGCGATGAGTATCTGGCGCAGCAGTCCCTGCGCACGCTGACCAACGCCAGCCGTCGCGCGCCGTATGACATCAAGCTGCCGCTGACTATCTACAACACCTCCTGCTATCGCGGTATTCCGGGCAAGTATATCGCCGCCGGTCCGCTGGCCTCGCGCTGGCTACAGCAGCAGTTCGCCAGCGATGCCACGCTGATTCACTCCGGGGCGCAGGTGCTTGGCGAACCCGCAGCCGGATATCTGTCGCATCCGGGTTATACCGCATTGCCTGAGGCGCCGTACCGCTATCAGGAGATGCTGGGGGTGATCTGGCGCGAGAACCCATCCTGCTATTTACAGGATGGCGAACAGGCGGTGCTGATGGCGGCTCTGATGGAAACCGATAACCAGGGGCGCCCGCTGATTGACGCGTGGATCAAACGCTCGGGGTTAACCGCTGACGCATGGCTGGAAAAGCTGTTTGAGGCGACGGTGATCCCCTTCTATCACCTGCTCTGTCGCTACGGGGTGGCGCTCATCGCCCACGGCCAGAACGTCACGCTGGTGATGAAAGATTACGTTCCGCAGCGCATTTTCCTGAAGGATTTTCAGGGCGATATGCGCCTGGTGGATGAAGATTTCCCGCAGGCGCAGAGCCTGCCGGAGCAGGTAAAAGCGGTGACGGCGCGCCTCAGCGCGGATTACATCATCCACGACCTGCAAACCGGCAACTTTGTCACGGTGCTGCGCTTTATATCCCGCCTCACCCTGCAATGCGGCGTGAGCGAAACCCGCTTCTATCAGATCCTGGCGCTGGTGTTACGTCGCTATATGGCCGCCCATCCGGATCTTGCGGCGCGCTTCGCCAAATTCGACCTGTTTAAGCCGCAGATTATTCGCGTGATCCTCAACCCAGTCAAACTTACCTTCTCTGAACACGACGGCGGCAGCCGCATGCTGCCGAACTACGTCTGCGATCTTGATAACCCTCTTTTTCTGGTCTCCCGGGAGTCAGCGCAATGAAAACCTATGATTTCATCGGCATTGGTATCGGTCCGTTCAACCTCAGTATTGCCGCGCTGGCAGAGGGGCTGGACGGTTTTAGCTCGCTGTTTCTTGAACGCAAGCCGCACTTCTCCTGGCACCCGGGGATGATGGTGCCGGACTGCCATATGCAGACCAGCTTCCTGAAGGATCTGGTGAGCGCCGTGGAGCCTACCAACCGCCACAGCTTTCTGAACTATCTGGTACAGCGCAAAAAGTTCTACCGTTTCCTCACCACCGAGCAGCGCACCGTGTCGCGCGAGGAGTTTGCCGACTACCTGTGCTGGGCGGCGGATAACCTCACTAACCTGGCCTTCAGCCAGCAGGTACAGCAGGTCAGCTTTGATGAGCAAAACGGCCTGTTTGAGGTCGTGACCCAGCGGGATCGCTTCCTGGCGCGCCACGTCTGCGTGGGGATTGGGAAGCAGATCAATCTCCCAGACTGCGTCACCGCGCAGGACGACACCTGCTTCCACGCCAGCGAAATGATGCTGCGCACGCCGGATTTAGCGGGCAAGCGCGTCACCGTCGTCGGCGGCGGCCAGAGCGGTGCGGATCTGTTTTTAAATATCTTCCGTGGGGAGTGGGGGCAGCCGCTGAGCCTCAACTGGGTGTCGCGCCGCAACAACTACAACGCGCTGGATGAAGCCGCGTTTGCCAATGAGTATTTCACGCCGGAGTACGTGGACAGCTTCTCGACCCTTGGTGACGACGCCCGACGTCAGATGTTGCAGGAGCAGAAGATGACCTCCGACGGGATCACCACGGAGTCGCTGCTGGCCATCTATCGCGCCATGTATCACCGCTTCGAAGTGCTGCGCGAAAAACCCTGGGCGCATCTGATGCCGTCCCGCTCGGTGACGGCGCTGACGCGCCAGGAAACCGGACATCGCCTCAGCATCCAGCATCACCTGGACGGCGGGCGCGAACAGCTGGAGAGCGACGTGGTGATTTTCGCCACCGGCTACCGCGCCGTGCAGCCCGCGTTTCTCGCCCCGCTCTCTTCCCGACTGCGTCTGGATGAGGATGAAGCCTTCTGCATCAACAACGATTTCACCCTTGAATGGGACGGCCCGCAGAGCAACCGCCTGTTTGCCGTCAATGCCGGGATGCACCGTCTCGGTATTGCCGAACCCCAGCTCAGCCTGATGGCCTGGCGCGCGGCGCGAATTTTGAATCGCGCTCACGATGACGAGCCGTTTGAGCTGGCAACCACCCCCGGCGTGATCCACTGGCGGAGCACCACCAGCCCGGAGAGCAGCCAGGTTTTTAAATCATTAATGAAGACCACCGAGTACTGACACACACATTCAGGATCAACATAACAATGAAACGTTCTCATCTTTGGGTTTTAAATCCGTGCTTGCTTGCCATGCTTTCTACCTCTGCGTGGGCGGAAGAACAAAAGGAAGAAGATATTGTGGTCTCCGCCAGCCGGGCACATCGCAGCGTGGCAGAGATGGCGCAAACCACCTGGGTTATTGAGCGGGCGGAAATTGAGCAGCAGGTTCAGGGCGGGAAAGAGATTAAAGACGTGCTGGCCCAGTTGATCCCCGGCATGGACGTCAGCAGCCAGGGACGTACCAACTACGGCATGAACCTGCGCGGTCGCTCCATGATGGTGATGGTGGACGGCGTACGTCTGAACTCTTCCCGCAGCGACAGCCGCCAGCTCGACTCTATCGATCCGTTCAACATTGACCGTATCGAAGTCATTTCCGGCGCCACCTCGCTGTACGGCGGCGGCAGTACCGGCGGGCTGGTGAACATCGTCACCAAAAAAGGCCAGCCGGAGACCGAGGTGGAGTTCCAGACCGGGGCAAAAAGCGGGTTTAACAGCCATAACGACCATGATGAGAACGTCTCCGCAGCCGTGAGCGGCGGCAATGACAACGCCTCTGGCCGTCTGTCGGTCTCCTATCAGCGCTACGGCGGCTGGTATGACGGCAACGGCGACGAGGTGATTATCGATAACACCCAGACCGGCTTGCAGTATTCCGACCGTATCGACGTGATGGGGACAGGCACCATCAACATCGACGATCATCAGCAGCTCCAGTTAACCACGCAGTACTACAAGAGCGAATCCGACGGCAAGCACGGCCTGTTCCTTGGGGAGAATTTCGCTGCGGTCACGGGCGATGCCAAAGCCTATAACAAAGATAACCTGAACTCTGACCGTATCCCGGGCACAGAGCGTCACCTGATCAACCTGCAATACTCGAACACCGATTTCTGGGGTCAGGATCTGGTTGCGCAGATTTACTACCGTGACGAGAGCCTGACCTACTACCCGTTCCCGACGCTGAGCAAAGGCGCGGTGACCAGCATTGGCGCATCCCAGCAGAAAACCGATTTTTACGGCGGCAAGCTGACGCTGAACAGCAAGCCGATAGACGACCTGACCCTCACCTGGGGTGTGGATGCCGACCACGAAACGTTCGATGCCAACCAGCAGTTCTTTGACTTGAGCAAAGCGGCGGCGAGCGGCGGCATGGAGCTGGACAATGCCTACAACGTGGGCCGTTATCCGGGTTACAGCATTACCAACCTCGCGCCGTTCCTGCAAGCCAGCTATGACATTGACGCCATCACCCTCAGCGGCGGCGTGCGTTACCAGTACACCGAAAACAAGGTGGACGATTTTGTCGGCTACGCCCAGCAGCAGGCAATCGCCACGGGCAAAGCGACCTCCGCTGACGCGGTGCCGGGCGGGAAAACCGACTACAACAACTTCCTGTTTAACGCCGGGATCCTTGGACGTCTTACCGAACAGCAGCAGCTGTGGTTTAACTTCTCCCAGGGCTTCGAGATCCCGGACCTGGCGAAGTACTACGGCTCCGGCACCTATCAGCTGGTCGATGGTCACTATCGCCTGCAAAACAGCGTCAACGTGAACGACTCAACGCTGGACGGTATTAAGGTCAATGCCTACGAGCTGGGCTGGCGCTTCACCGGCGATAACCTGCGTACCCAGGTGGCGGCGTACTACTCGCTCTCGGATAAAACCATCACCATCAACAAAAGCGACATGACCATCAACCTGGAGGACGACAAACGTCGTATCTATGGGGTTGAAGGCCAGGTGGACTATTTCTTCACCGACAGCGACTGGAGCACCGGGGCGAACTTTAACGCCATCAAGTCCGAAACGCGTGAAAACGGGAAATGGGAGAAGCTGACGGTCGACAGCGCCAGCCCGTCTAAAGCCAGCGCATGGGTTAACTGGGCGCCGGGCGACTGGGCCCTGCGCGTGCAGAGCACACAAACCTTCGACGTGTCTGACGCCGACGGTAAGAAGATTGATGGCTATAACACCGTTGATTTCCTTGGCAGCTACGCCCTGCCGGTGGGCAAAGTCAGCTTCAGCGTGGAAAACCTGCTGGACAAAGACTACACCACCGCCTGGGGCCAGCGCGCACCGGGGCTGTATAGCCCAACCTATGGCTCACCGGGTCTTTATACTTATAAAGGCCGTGGACGTACGTTTGGCCTGAACTACTCCGTTCTGTTCTGATCCTGCGCGCCGCCTGCGGGCGGCGCGATTTGCTGTGCAATTTGAAAGCAAATTTGCTATTAAATCATCGGTTTGCTGAAATTCTCGGCAAACGAACAAAAACGGTGTTTTCCCCTTTGACAAGGCGCACGCAGGTCGATAATATGCGCCTCGTTCACACGATTCCTCTGTAGTTCAGTCGGTAGAACGGCGGACTGTTAATCCGTATGTCACTGGTTCGAGTCCAGTCAGAGGAGCCATTTTCAAGAAAGCAGACGTTCACTAACGTCTGCTTTCTGCATTTCTATCAATTGGTTATCCCCTCTCAGTCGTTCACCCTCGTTCACTAAAAACCACTCGAAGCCATATCATTTTGATGGTAAAAATGCTGGTAATGCTGGTTCGATTTCCCTTTTACCAACAAACGAGGGGATATTTTTATGTCACTGACTGATATCAAAGCAAAAAATGCAAAACCCCTTGAGAAGGAATACAAGCTGACTGATGGCTTTGGTATGTTCCTTCGCGTTACCCCGAAGGGTTCCAAATACTGGCAAATGGCTTACCGCTTCGAAGGGAAACAAAAACTCTTCTCTATTGGTGTTTACCCTGCTGTTTCTCTTTCTGACGCAAGGCAACGCCGTGATGAGGCCAGAAGGCTTCTGGCTCAGGGTATTGACCCTAATGCAAAGAAACAGGCAGAGGTTAAAGAGCTTAAAGCCAAACGTGATAATACACGCTCCTTCAGAACAGTAGCCAAAGCGTGGTTCTCCACGAAAACAAAATGGTCTGATGATTATGGTGATGCCGTATGGAAGCGCCTTGACACTTATGTCTTCCCGGTAATCGGTGACAAAGATGTTGCCGAACTGGATACGGGTGATCTGCTGGTTCCGGTGAAAAAAGTTGAGGCTCTTGGTTATCTTGAAGTTGCCATGCGCATTCAACAATACATTACCGCGATCCTACGTCATGCCGTCCAGCAAAAGCTGATACGCCATAACCCAGCCTATGATATGGAAGGTGCAGTTCAGAAACCACAAACTGAACACCGCCCTGCACTTGAGCTGGAAGAAATACCCCAGCTACTGAACAAAATTGCCGAATACAAAGGCCGCAGGTTAACCATACTGGCAATACAGCTCAATCTGATGATTTTCATTCGTTCCAGTGAGCTTCGTTTCGCTCGCTGGTCTGAAATTGATTTCAAAAGTAAGTTATGGGTGATACCCGAACAGCGTGAAGCAATTGAAAACGTCAAACATTCGACTCGTGGTGCCAAAATGAAGCGTAAGCACTTCGTTCCCCTTTGTAAGCAAGCTATGAGGATACTAAAAGAGATCCGACAACTGACTTATGAAGAAGGCCATGATGATGGATTAATCTTTACTGGCTGTTATGACTCGTTTAAACCCATGAGTGAAAACACCATCAACAAAGCCCTGCGTAATATGGGATATAACACGAAGCAGGACATCTGTGGACACGGTTTCCGCACTCTGGCCTGTAGTGCCTTAATTGAGTCCGGCCTATGGTCAGAAGACGCTGTAGAGCTTCAAATGAGCCATAAGGAAAGCAACAGCGTCCGTGCTGCTTATACCCACAAGGCTAAACACCTTGATCAACGCGGTCTGATGCTCCAATGGTGGGCTGACTACCTTGATGCAAGCAGAAACGGTATGGTAAGGCCGTTTGAGTTTGCTACAAATAAATAAAGGGAAAGGCCGTTCGCGGCCTTTCAACTTCATACTTAATTACAGTCTATGCTGAATATGATACTGAATCTTTTTCTATCGCTAAACCAGCGATTTTTTCCAGCATTATTTCCCAGAGTGCGTATTTTCTTTTGTGCTCAATAAACAGAGATTTTAAATACTCTTCTGTTGAAGGGATTTTTTCAGTCCATGCAATATCTTTACTGTAATCAATGCTTTTTTTCATATCAGATGCCGCATAGGTGTAGTATTTACTCTGAGAACGACTGATACTGTCCTCTGCCAGCACTCTACGGAGCAGAATTGCAGAACATGCATAGCCATGCCTGTAAAGCTCACTCGATAAGGTACGAACAAAAGAACCGCGTAATAAAGACATCATCTCTGCGATTTCATTTTCACTCGCATTCATGACTTCAGAATCAAGTTTTCCATAACTATCTGTCCCGGACAAGAAAAGAATAACAAACGGAAAGCCTTTGTTCTTTGCTATGCCAGAGAACAAATCCAGTGAGTCATTATTTTTCTCTACCCGATTATAGATATTATAAAAAATAACATCACACCTGTTCTTAAATCCGTCTATACAAATTGTTTTTGCCTGCTGAATCTCGCCTTCTTCAATCAACGCCAGAGCCAACACCTCAGTCCATTTATCACGAAGCCCTGCCTGATCAACTGATTTATCTTCTTTGATTTTATTGAGAACCTGAATGGCTTCCTCAGTGCACAGTTCATCAACCAGCAACTCAGCAAACTTAATGATGTATTCTGGCTGGTTCAGTTTTCTTTTCTCAAAGCATTGCCTGATGAAATCAACATCCCTGATATACAGACTTAACTCCACAGCATAATTAACATCACCTGTCTTAAGAAGACTTTCCCTTAAAGCACGAATAACATTGTATCCCAGCTCTTTTTTATACTTATCAAAAATATCAAAGTTAAAATATACATCACCTTTAAGCACGGAAAGTATTTTATCCGCTATAACATCAATGCTTTTGTCTTTTTGTAGGGACAGGGATTTTAACCATGTTTCGACAGCACCATTATAATAGTCCATCCATGATCCATCTGATGTATCAGCAATTTCGCTGATTTTATCAAATGAGAGCAGTAAATCATGGCAAAACGCCTCGGTTTTTTCAGGCAGCGTTGATACCGTCTTTTCAAGTGGAAATATGACATTCCTGTATAGCCCCTCAAAAAAAACCGCTGCTTCATAATAATCATAGAAGCGTTTTGTTTTAATTACCCTTTTGTATTCAGCCTCAGCCTTTTTCAGTGATTCTTCTGGAGTTAACAGATATTTATTAATAATAAAGGATTTTGCCTGACCATTATTCTCTGCAATATCACAAATTATTTGCATGAGTTGATCGGCAGGCATTTCCTTGAGTAAAGCAAGTTGTTTCTTGTTCAGTTTAGCCATCATCACATCCTGATAATGTTTGGTAGACGCATAAAAGCTAATTGTACTAATACAAGGACAGGATATTCAATAAATGCATTAACATAATGATTTAAAAAGAAATCTGTAGCACACTGTTCATTGATGAAATGCACTATTTACCGTAAAATATCCCCCATCACACAGTAACCTGATACAGATACGTGGAATGGTCAATGAACAAACTTTCGCCTGAAATGCCCGAACTGCAATCAATGAATATCACTGCTGATAACATCACCAAGCTTAAATCATTGTTTCCTGAAGCCTTTAATGAAAACGGCATTGATTTTGACGTTTTAAAACAGCTTTTGGGTGAAAATGTAGACGAAAAAGAAGAACGCTATGGCCTGAACTGGCATGGTAAGCGTCAGGCTCGTCAGCTTGCTCTTACCCCTTCCCGTGGCACCTTACGCCCATGTAAAGATGAAAGCGTTGATTGGGATAACACCAAGAACCTCATGATCGAGGGTGATAACCTTGAAGTGTTAAAGCTTCTTCAAAAAAGCTACACTGGAAAAGTTAAGCTTATATATATTGATCCTCCTTACAACACCGGGAAAGATTTTGTTTATCCTGATAACTTCCAAGATAATATGAAAAATTATCTTGAAATCACAGGGCAAACAGAAGAAGGTGTCCGGGTAAGTACAAATGCAGAAACCAGTGGTCGTTATCATACCGATTGGTTGAATATGATGTACCCCCGTATAAAATTAGCCAGAAACTTACTTTCTGACTCTGGCTTTATTTTTATTTCAATCGACGAACATGAAGTCCATAACTTATGTAGTTTATGTTTTGAGATATTTGGAGAAGAGAATTTTATAGCTCTTATAGCTAATACAAACAATCCTAAAGGTCGCTCTGATGATAAATTCATAGCAACTGCTCATGAATATATACTTGTAATGACAAAAAATATAACCCATGCTAAAACTTATGGGTTTGAACCTGATGATAAAATCCTAAAAAGATATAATAAGATTGATGAAGCAGGTGAAGTCTTTCGTGATATGGATTTACGTAAAACAGGTGATGCGGACCGAAGACAAGATCGACCTGATATGTTTTATTATTTCTACTATGATGAAGTAAAAAACAAATTATCTGTCTCTAAAGATCAAAAAAATGATGGTCTTATCGAAATAAAACCTATTCGAGATGATGGTACGGATGGCCGATGGAGATGGGGATTTGATACAGCAAAAACAAAAATCGAGAGTGTATACGCTAAATTTATGCCTACTAAAAAAATGTGGGGCATCATGGAGAAAGACTATCTATCCAAAAGGGATGCGGTAAAAGCCACCTCCTCATGGACACATAGAGACGTAAATAGTGAAAGAGGAAGTGAACAATTTATTGAAATTGGATTCGACAAAGAAGTTTTTTCTAGACCAAAACCTTTAGGCACTCTTCTTCGCATAATAGAAATAGCTACTTACCCTAATGAGGAATGCATAGCACTTGATTTTTTTGGCGGTTCAGGAACTTTTGGTCACGCTGTTTTCACAGCCAATGCAATTAAGAATAGGAAAATCAAATTTGTGATTGCGCAACTACCAGAATTAGTTGACGAAAACACTAAGGAACAAGCCATTGCAGCAGCTTTTTTGAAGAAGCATGGAATGTCTTTAAAAATATCAGAAATCACAAAAGAGCGCCTACGCCGTGCAGGTAAAAAGGTTCGTGAAGATAATCCTGACTGGAATGGTGATGTCGGTTTTCGTGTGTTTAAACTCGATACATCTAACATTCGTCCGTGGGAAGCCACAGCAGAAACCCTTTCAGAACAGCTTGATGCTTATGTAAGCCCAATCCTTGAAGGTCGTAGTGAAGAAGACTTGCTGACTGAACTGATGCTTAAGCGTGGTATTGATCTGAGTGTAAACGTTGAAACCCGTCAGTTTGATGGATTAACCGTTTCTTGCGTTGACGGTGGCAAATTGTTTACCTGCTTTGCCAAACAAATCCCTGCATCTTCAGTAGAAGAACTGACCAAGGGGATCATCGACTGGCATAAGAGTTTAAAAGTTGGGAAAGATACGGTCTGCTATTTCCTTGATGATGCGTTTGAAAATAACGTTGCTAAAACAAATCTTTGCGCCATTCTGGAACAGCATGGCCTGACTAACCTGCACAGCCTGTAAGGGAAAGAGATGAAACTACATTTTGAATCTGACCTTACCTATCAGCAAAACGCCATAACTTCGGTCTGTGATTTGTTTGTGGGACAGGAGAAGTGGGAGAGCGAAATGACTGTGCTGGCCCCAGCTCAGGGTGCACTCTCATTTGAAGGCGCAACAGGTTCAATGCCTGTAAACCCACAGATACCCGAAGATGATGTTCTGCTGAAAAACTTAAACAATGTTCAGTTGAAGAATCAGCTTCCACCTTCACCTGTGCTCGACAGCCATGATTTTACTGTCGAGATGGAAACAGGGACAGGTAAAACGTATGTTTATCTTCGCACCATGCTTGAGTTGAATAAACGATATGGCATGAGCAAATTTATCATCGTAGTTCCTTCCGTTGCCATCAAGGAAGGCGTTTATAAAACACTACAAATCACTGAAGAACATTTTAAAAGCCTCTATGCGGGAATTCCATACGAATACTATCTGTATGACTCGTCTAAACCTGCGGATGTGCGAAATTTTGCAACCAGCTCTGTTATGCAGATCATGGTAATGACAGTTGGTGCGATTAACAAAAAAGACGTTAATAAGCTCTATCAGTCCAGTGAAAAAACAACCGTTGACGATCTGGATAAGCCAATTGATCTGATACGTGCTACACGCCCAATTATTATTGTAGATGAACCGCAAAGTGTTGATGGTGGCTTAAATGGTGCGGGTAAAACCGCACTTGATGCTATGCACCCAATGTTCACCTTACGCTATTCAGCGACACATGTGCATAAACATCATATGGTGTATCGCCTCGATGCCATTGATGCTTACAATCAGAAACTGGTCAAACAAATTGAAGTTGCCGGGCTTGAAGTCCAGAATGCAAGCAATAGCCCCTATGTAAAACTGGTCAGTATTAACAGTAAGAAGAATAGCATTAGCGCGACTGTTATTGTTGATATAGCCGATAAAAAAGGGGGCGTGAATCGTTCTGAGATTACCGTGTATGACGGTACGGCACTTGATGACGAAACGGGGCGTGATATTTATCAGGGATACAGGATAAGCGAGATCCGCACGGGCAAAGAAGGCTATCTGACACTGGAAACGCCTTCTAATACCTACTATATGCAAGTTGGTGATGTCGTGGGTGATATTGACCCGATGCTCATCCAGCGTCATATGATTAGGCGTACAATTCGTGAACATCTTGATAAAGAACTTCGACTGAATTCCCAGCAAATCAAGGTTCTCACCCTGTTCTTCATTGATAAGGTTGATTTCTATCGCCAGACTAATGAAGAAGGACTTCGTGAACCGGGTGAATATGCTCGTATCTTTGAAGAAGAATATCTAAAAGCGATCAAAAGCCCCGCATATAAAGATTTGCTCCCTTCTCATCCAGAACATGCTAAAGACGTTCATGATGGTTATTTCTCCATTGATAAAAAAGGTGGATGGGCTGAAACAACCGAAAGCAATAATGCAGGCCGCGAAAATGCGGAACGCGGTTATAACCTCATCATGAAAAATAAAGAGAAGCTTTTGAGTTTCTCGAATCCGGTGAGGTTTATTTTTTCACACTCTGCTTTGAAAGAAGGCTGGGATAACCCCAATGTGTTCCAGATCTGTAGCCTTCGAGAGATGGGAAGTGAACGAGAACGTCGTCAAACATTAGGGCGTGGTCTTCGTCTGTGCGTTAACCAAGAAGGTGAACGTGTTCGTGATGACAGCATTAACATTCTGACTGTCGTTGCCAGTGAAAATTACGAAGCCTACGCTGAACGATTACAGTCTGAAATTGAGAGCGAAACGGGTATCCGTTTTGGTATTATCGAAAAAGATGCATTCGCCCATCTGATCTTCTCTGATTCCTCACAAGGTGTAGGAATCACCGGTTCGCATGACATCTGGTCTGAACTACAGACTGAAGGTTATCTGGAAAAATCGGGAAAAATCACTAAAACCCTGAAAGAAACTCTTCTCGATGGCACTTTTGCTGTTAGCGAAAGGTTCCTTCCTCTTCAGGAGCAAATTGAGGCTATCCTGCGTAAATCAGCAGGGCGACTCAATATAAATAATGCTGATGAGCGTAAAGTAATCAAATACCGGAAAGAGGTCTTAAACAGCCCTGAATTCGAAGCGTTATGGCAGCGCATTTGCCAAAAAACACTGTATCGTCTGGCATTTGATGAAGATGTATTGATCAAGTCCTGTATAAAATCACTTTCTGAAATGCAGCCTGTAGCAAAAGCAATGGTCAGTTTCAGCAAAGCAACAATCAAACAAAGTCAATCTGGACTTGATGTCAAAGCTCAGTCTAATGGGACAACAAGCGCTGTTATAGATGTTGCAGAGCAGCCACTGCCAGATATTCTTGGTGTTCTACAGGAAAA
Source organism: Enterobacter cloacae complex sp. ECL72 (assembly GCF_019056635.1). NCBI lineage: Bacteria > Pseudomonadati > Pseudomonadota > Gammaproteobacteria > Enterobacterales > Enterobacteriaceae > Enterobacter > Enterobacter cloacae complex sp. ECL72. The sequence goes on from NZ_CP077659.1 coordinate 2,435,515, forward strand.
AACCGGACTGACAAGACGCAGTTTAAGCACCATCCTGAAAGAGAGTGGAAGACTCGCTGATTTTGCTAAAAATCCACAGCAGTTTATCAGTGAAGCTATAGGCCGAATCAACTACTGCAAACGCCTGTCAATTGTTGATGGTATTAAATATTATCCACTAAAAGGAGAGGTGTATGCGCAAAGTCTCTTTATGGATAAAGAGCTAACAGGATATGCCCGTAATCTTTTTGAAACCTCGTCTAAGTCAGTTTACGAATACGTTCCTAAAGATTCTGAAGTCGAAAGCCGTTTCGCTCAGGAACTCGAAGAACAGGATGAAGTTAAGCTTTATGTGAAGCTTCCCGGTTGGTTTAAAATTCCGACTCCACTGGGAACTTACAATCCTGACTGGGCCTTAGTTATTGAAGACAATGGTGAAGAACATATTTACTTTGTTGTAGAAACAAAAAGTAAACACATTGGTCTTGGTAATGAAGAAGATGCGAAAATTACTTGTGGAACAGCTCATTTCAGTGCTTTAAAAGAAGAAAACACTAATGCAGCAAAATATATCAGAGCGACAAATCTTACAGAAGTAATAAGCAGCATTTGATTTTTATAAATGATATATCTTGGCGATTAGGTAGATACCACTAACTCTTTTTAAATTACTCAAAGCACCGTCTGATGGCGGTGCTACGTGAAATCTGGCTGGTTTTAAAGTTTTGAACACAATGCAACAGCTCTAACACAACCTTCAAAACTTCCCGGTGGTACAACTACGAATCCTGTAGTCGTAGGATAAGAAGAATCAGGAGCATTCCTTCCTTCACTTCCATACCAACTGGTTAAATTATATCTTCCAGAAATAAATTTACTACCACTCGTACATGTAGCCGTTGATGTTTTTCCATTAGAACACACTGAAGCACCATACACTAAGAACCTATCCCATAAGGAATTGTCAGATAATGCAATATGATAATTTCTTTTGGGATAGGTTCTTATTATTTAATATATTATTTTTTGATTTTCAATTTTTATAATGTATTTTAATATATTAAATTTATTATAAATCATCTACATTGATATAATCTTTGTGTACTTTTTGTAGTCACACCCTGCCCATTATCTGGACGGATTGTAACGCTTGTTGATATTGAACTCATTATGACCACTGATGTTTTTCCCGATGGGCAAGAACATGCGTTTGTATCTGTATTTGGAGTCGAACATGTTGCACTATTACCATCTTTAGTATTAGTAGAGTAAAGCCCACCACCGCCACCAGAAGCTTTTGTCCATTTACCACCGACACATGACAACAACAATCCCGTTGAATCCGTGCCCTGTAAACCATTTGGTGAACAGTTTGCTCCTACATTTGCTTTCCCATTAATATATAGGAACTCCCCTGCATTCAGTCTGCCATCAGCATCAATATTACCATTGGAATGAATATAGTTAGAGTTAAGATTACCCGAGGCCCAGACATACTGAGCATTAACCTGATGCCCGACATTAACATCATTGGAAGCGTATATATTACCGCTGCTGTTCATATAGGCATTAACAGCACCACCTGAACCAGCACCAACCGTACCAGCAGCATAGACATCATTAGTTCTTAAACCACCACTCCAGCCTGAAGGCAAATCATTAGGATCAAGACCATTGGTAGAAAGGCGTTGTTGTATCAAAGCATTTTTCCATACTTTTAATACAGTTGTATAATTTGCAGCATTAGGAGAGTAGATACTTAAGGGGCGAACACCATTGCTGAGCCTGATTTCATAATCGTCGCCAGCGCCATCGCCACCGAATGTAATAGTATCACCATACCCATTATGAGCAGTAACCTGACCAGTGGCAGTGACACTTCCTGCCGTAGTAATATTACCACCGAAATTACCTGTTCCCGATGCAGTAATATTTTTAACATTATTTATATCGTTCCCACCCATGTTTAGATTACCCGTCATAGGTAATGTTCCATCACGACGAAGATAGATAGCATATAACGAGCTGTTATACCCGACTCTGAAGGCAAGTAATCCATCTCTTGTAATATTGTTGAATGCGGTGTTTTGTTCCTTCCACTGGCTTTGGAATCCAGCAACAGAGGTCGCATCCTTTGTCATACCACTGTCAACACCAGCAACTTGCATTGCTTTACCAAGAAGATCATAACGGATGTGTCCGCCTTCGATCCATGCTGATGATGTTGTAATCAAACCGTTAATAACATAGTTAGGTGCGGTTCCTTCACGTTTAAGTATAATTTTATAGGGAGACTTATATATGTTATTCCCGTTATATGATGCAGGTAGTAATCCCTCATTAACAAGAGTATGGTAATCAATTTCACAGCCTGTAGAATTACAGGTTCTTGGTCCCGGATCGCTACTTTGATTACTGCTTGATGTCAGTGTAGATAGCTTATCATATCTCATACTGATATAACCATTAACTGCCTCACCTAATTGTTTAATTTGTTCCCCTGCTGTTTTAGCAACTAAATCCTCTTGTTCAACTTTCATATCTTGGAATTTTATTAAAGCTATTGCACTGCCGATGCCTAGAGCAAGGATCAGCTCCAATAGTGAAAATCCCTTTTTTATACCAAACATTTTCATTTCCCACCTCACATAATAAAATATATAACCCTACAATTAACAGAGGTGTAAAATAAATCAAGGCCGCAAAAACACAAATATAGAAAGCATGTATGAAAATTAGACGGACGGGCTACTGGATGTATTCTAAGAAAATGATACTTATTATTAAAATAATAATCTCACTGTGATGGTGAGATTATTACACGAGAGAGAAAAACAATTTATATGGACGTGAAAATCAACTTATTACTGTTTCCACCTTTATCACACTCTGTAGCAGCAGACGCCACATTTAAAACTCCACCTGCTGCTTTAACATTACCTGCCGTTCCTACACCAGCCGTGTAGAAGTTTCCTGCTGCCGCAGTGATAATTTTGGTACATTCAGATGCGGGAACGTTTGAATAGGTGATAGTAAATGAAGAACCATCCGCCCCTGACGGACCAGTTTTATCCGCAGCCAATGTAACATCTCCTTTGAAAGCATTGATGGGCTTAGCGGCTGAACCAGAACCACTCAACATGTTATCCGGGAATATCTTCGCCTGAACAGCAACAGAGTTAGTTAATCCAGTAAAACTGGAGGCAGAAGTGAAGAGTGCTTTCACACCAGCCTGTATCGTTGCGATGTTATTACTTTCAGCCTGTGCTCTCTGTGATGCCTGTACTTTAGGATATACTATAAAAGCCGCTACAACTAAGGCTGCGATAATACCTAAAACAAGTAATAGCTCTAAAAGAGAGAAACCTTTTTTACTTTTTTTGTTTTTAATTAATACTGTTTTTTTCATTTCCTTTATATCTCCTTGGTTAACTTGAAAGATATAAAATAGATAGCGGATAAATCATATAAAACAATACCAAATAAAACTTTATCTAAACTTAACCGATAAACGGACGACCTTTAAAGAACAAAAAAACACAGAGGAAAAACAAGATTTTTTCTATTGGATGATAAATAATACTTTCAATTTAATGGATACTTAGATAATTGATGATTATTTTAAAAGAAAAAGGGCCGGGATAAACCCAACCCTTTAACTGGAAGAGAACTTCCTGACTTTATTAAAACCACCGCAGATTTACAAGATTGAATATGGAGTTATTCATCTGTAGTAGTATTTATAAAATATAATTAAAAAAAGTATTTGTCAAAAATTTTTAAAGAAACATGCCATTAATTAAGAAAAATAAAAAACAACAACCGACCTATAAGGGTTAAATAGGGCGGCTTGTTGTCAGGACGTGAAAAAATGTATTTTATTATATAAGGATTGAATGTGTTAATTTAGAAATCAACATATGATGTTAATTAAAATATTATTGTTTGCATGTCAAATTAAATATTGAAGATTATATTAAGTTTTTCTACCTTTCATGCTAGCCAGAAATAACAACCCATTTTTTCTAAATCTCACCTTATCGTCAGGATGTAGATTTGGGGTCTCCAACAGCATTCCTAAAACCAGTTCCTTATCAACCGTGAAAACATCACAATCTAATGCTTTAGCAACTTCTGCACCTAGAATGATCTTCTGACGAGTTTCAATCTGTTTAGTTTCTTGCTTGGATTTATGTTGTAAGCGATTTAAACGCATCTGAGCTGAAGCCAACTGCTGTTCTAATGTCTTTTTAATACGTGGCTTAGTTCTGTTTTTTTGCTTTTCTGATATGTCATCCATAATCGTTCCTCTTATCGGTTATATATGGATCATATACAACAATAGAACTTTATCGTCAAATCGACTTTTACAAAAGATCCGACATTTAAGTAATTATTCTTATCGCTTTCTATAATGTGGGAACTTATGTTTTAACTCATTAAAACATTCAACTACGTTTTGATGTTCAATTGAAAAGTAGTCAATGCTTCTTTGTAAAAGCTCATTGGCAACGTCAACGACTATATCACTCCCTTTATTATGATTATAGACAGTGAACACATCGGCAATCCAATGATAGCAACAAAGCGTTAATAACATACAATAGTCTTGATGCTCTTTAATCCCCGATATGAAAGTATAATCATTATAATCTACCTGCCTTGTTCTTTTATAAAATCGTTTAAGAGTTGGTTTCATGATGATTAAGTTATTTTTAACCATGTCATAATGAATATCATCTGACACATAACCATTCTCCAGAAAAAAATGATTACTATGGACATAAAGGGAATAACCTAGTGATACAACAGAAACCCCATGCTTCTTACATAAAGACTCTGAAAAAACTGGATGAGTTTCTATATATCTTATAAACTCACTTTCCTTAAGATTTTTTGTTTTCAATTTCCCCATGTATTCCCTCTTATAAAAAATAATAATATCATCATTAATGAATGGATGCTTTAACGACGAAATGACACTGGTTTTTTCCATTCAAACTCTGCTTCAAACCTTTCTTTATTTCTTTCATTTTTAATCTGCTCAGCCTTACGTTGAGAACGTATTTGTTCTCTTGCAACACATAATACTTTCCTTCGCTCCTCTGCTGTTAATTTTTTCCCTTTAACTCTAGCCGCTGCATGAACAGCGTCATCAAGAAATCGCTTTTCCGTTAATGACACTCGCTGCAATCTTCCACCACTATGTTGCTTTTCATTTTTTAATTTTTTTGAAGTGTTATCAGTTACATTTTCAGCCGCTTGTATTTTATTAATCACTATATTCTCCTTATTTTTCATAATTTACTAATTAATACAACTAAAACAAAAGAAACTCAAATTAATCTATGTAATTTATTTATCTTATAGTTCTAATTATTTGTCGTTAGTGCCTTTATAAAATGGCACCTTACTTATTTATTCTCTGGAATTTAACTTTTTTATTTTATTTAAAAAATTTCGTACTAGTAGTACTTTAATTTAATTAATTTAGGATCTGGGGTTTTAGATAGCGACTTTCAGTTGTAGTAGTTTTCCGAAGGAAAACTTTGTTTTTCTAGAGCTTCGCCTCTCCTAACCCGCATATAAAAAACAAAAATCAAAACATACCAGTATTAAAACTGATTGTTGAAACTGGTTTAAATTTTTTATAATACGTAATAGGAAAAGGCGCTTCTCATGCTATGGCTTAGAGCTACAATACGTTTCCATATTGCGACACCCTTCTGCACTCCCATAGACAACATCATAACTTTAAAAACATTTCTCGTTTTACTAAAGAAATTATACTGCTGTTTCTAAAAGCCTTAGATGTGCGCTTCAAGTTGATGTTACGCAGACTCCCCGCTTTGGCATCAACAATAACCTTGAGAATGAATCAAACACTGTCGCTCCTACCTTCTCAGACCCGTACAATCAGGTTTAACGTTATTGCTTTCGAGAACTAAAATGTTTTTGGAAATGGTATTTGACAGGCTTGTAAAAAGTTGAAATTTAGATTTGACAAATACAAGTTAATTAGATAATACTTTATTTATATTTGTAATCATGTTCCTGTTTAACTGATTACAAGGCTTCAAAAGTCGGCAAAACTTTTTTAGTCCTTAAAAAGTCAACTTTGATAAGTTGGCTTTTTTTGTATCTTCATTTTATTTACATCGACATTTTTTATTTGTCAAATAATAATCAATAAAATATTTTCCACACATAGCTTTCAAATTATTATGTATTGAGCTATAGCCAATCATATTCTCTTTTTCGCAGCCTGAGCCTTCTACCATTTAACCATCCCATGATCAATACTTTTACCGAACTTCTTAATTAACCCGTCATTTATATATGATCTTATTTTTAATTTTCTAAAATTGAACCCATAAACTTCCTGTTGAAAAATTGTAATAATCATCGGAACGTCAGAATGCACAATCCTCCCACTATCTAGCCAATTAATCATTTTTTCCAAAACACTCTCTCTGAAACGTTCAGTCACAGTTTTAAATGATATATCAGCATCATCCATCACCTCTTTTATTTCGCTATTAATTTTATCACCATGATCACACAAAAGACTTAAAGATATTTTTTCGCCTATATCGCTTTTGATTTCCATTATCTCATCATTATATGATTTGATGATACCTTTTAGCTCATCGTAAAACTTACCATAAAAATAAAAATCTCGTGTAATGCATAGATTAATATGTTCAAGTTGTTTTTTGTTTTTCTTCTCATTATTATTTGAATTATATTCACTCATCTTATCCACCCTCAGCTAAATAGATAATACTCTTCTTATATTTATTTGCTTTTGTCAAAAACAGCACTTCGTGATTGTCATAAACAATCACTATGCTGAATAGGGCTTGCCCTATTAATGATGGTTTGTTCCAATCATGGGTTTTATTCTCATACCTTGCTAGCGCTCACTCACATAAAACAGGTTAGACCAATTAAACTAAAAGTGATGGAATATTGGAAATAATGAAATTTAAAAACATGATATGTAAAATCCACCTAGCTTTCAAAACCAGACCTCTCCGCGTTACTTATTTTTACATATTAGTGCTTTTCATTTAACCTGTTAATATCCATTCTATTTCTCATAACTAAGCTGTGATTTGTGCAGCACATAAAAGAGTCTGTTATTTTAGGAATTTCAGTTATCAACTAAAGATTTTCAACTCAATTTTAATAAAATTCACGTTCCCGCCTACGGCGGGAGACTAATTAAACTACTTTTGCCCTTACGGGCGCTCTCTAAAACCATAATCATTAATATTCGTGTAATACCTCAGCCGTTCATCCGATTCTAGCCTTGTAAATTTCACAGACAGTAAAACTAGAGTTATTATTTAAGTATAGAAAAACTTTAAACATTGTCGTTATTTTTAGCTCCTTTAGGAGATATAAAAATAAAGCAATGCCCACCTATACACTGCTACGCAGTGTGTGGGGTCTACCGACGGTTGCCTGCCGCAGGCTAAAAGCAAGGTCAACGTCAACACCAGAGTTTTTCTTGCGAAAAACTAAAACCGGCATAGTCGCATTGGAGATTTATATTTTAGTTTGATATTTAAATTTATATTGAGGTTGTTTTTATTGCATGGCTATTTTTCATCTTGATTTTAAAATTGTGAAACGTTCAGAAGGTAGGTCTTCCGTTGCGAAGGCTGCCTATCATGCTCGTACACGTATAACAGATGAAAGAACAGGTGATACGTATGATTATAGCCGCCGTACCGATTTATATGGGCATTTCATATTAGCTCCAGTTAATGCACCGGAACATATCATAAAAGACTCTACAGCATTGTGGAATGAAGTTGAACGGGTCGAGCGTCAGCAAAATGGTCAAACATCACGTTATTTCGATGTTGCTATTCCCACCGAGTTAAACAATGACGACAAGAAAAAACTTGTCCTTGAGTATTGTCAGAAAAATTTCGTTGATAAAGGCATGATTGCCGATATCGCTTTTCATGATCTTGATAGCGATAACCCACACGCTCACGTTATGTTGACATTAAAAACCATAGGCCCTGAAGGTTTTGGTAAAAAAGAAAGAAGCTGGAACGACAGAAAAATGTCTGTGTTGTGGCGTGAATCATGGGCATCTATGGCTAACAGCTACCTTGCTGCTGCTGGTTCGTCAGAACGTATTGATCATCGTTCCCTTCAGGCCCAGCATGAAGAGGCATTAGAAAAAGCGGCGGTTGCTCTGGATAATGAAGAAAAAGCACTATGGCTTGCTAAAGCCGCTGAAACAAACCGTCCTCCAATGAAGCGTATCCATAGTGCCAAATGGCGTAGTAAAGCAGCACAAGAGCAAAGAGCAGCAGAACAGGCTGTTCGTGATGCTGCCAAGCAGGAAGCGGTTGAAGTCTACAAGACTTTCAGCGATCTTGATCTTGAAATCGTCGTTGATGTCAGAAGCTTCACCGTGGCTGCTCTTGCTGAACCAGAACAAATCGTATTACCTGAAACACACTCCGGCTCTTCTACTGATGAAACACAAAGGCCTGTATTAGTAGCACCAGTTCCTCATACTCATGTGCGTGGTGTTAAATCTTACCGTGATAAATCCAAAGTTAGTAAGGTTGTTGCTGGTAAGAAACCATCAGTCAGTATTTCTGATTCTGGAACAAATACTATACTGATAACATCCATATCTCAAAACCCAAACAGGGCATCAAGAAGCGCCCCTAAACGTCTTAAAAGGAAACAGGCTACTCCACGTCAGGAGAATGTCTTTAAACGCTTTACAGCCCTTTTAGTTGATTTTATCAGGGATAAATTCATATGGGCTAAAGCAAACAAATCCCAAATTGATCTTATCAGTGAAGAACATGATAAGCGTATTGCTGAAAACTATGTCTTTGATGAGGTATTAGGCCGTCATGTTTCACGTAATGAATATGAACAACGTGCTAAATTCAATAATGATGAAAAACAAAAACAAACTGAGATCTGCGCCACGAAACCAGCGGCAGGTGAAATTTATCGTTTCCCAAGTCGTGTGAAAAAATCTGAACAACCCAGTAACACACCAGACTACATACCTACACTCTCATCTGGTAAGCGCAATGGGACAAAATTAAGACCGCCGGGGTTCCCCCCAAAATAAGATGGTTTTTACCGCACTGACCTCGTTCATTGAACTTGAAAAACAGATGCCCCCTGACATAATCCTTGTCTTATAAAATCAGAGGGTTTAAAAATGACAGACCGTTTCTTGATTACTCCACATAGCACCACACTTACTTACAGAATCGGGGAAGGAGAGGAAATCACTCAGGAAATCCCTCTTTATATCGTGTTCGATATTATTTCTCAGGAAATTGTTGGGATTTATGGTTCTTTAGAAGAAGCCCAGCTAAAAAAGGCCGAGCTTGAAGAAAAATTAAAGTCTACTTTAAGACCTCGCATGAGATAATTGGCATCTCTTTATATCTATTTTTATGCTCCTGAATTTCAGGGGCATCAAAAATAATTACTGCATCATTCCCTTCAGGTGATACATACCAGCAGCCATTTTCTTTTTTATTATATGGATGTCTTTTATCTATTTTTGATATAAAACCTTTTCTTGTGTTAACGCCTTCAGGCTATTCATTGATTTCTTCAATCATAAATGAAGTTTCATCTATGTGTGTATGCCTGAAAAGTTGAAATTCTTTTATCTCTACAGAAAAAGGCATTTTTATATATGACTGATAAACATTACCATCTTCACATAATAAAAAGCATTCGATGCCGGACCAAGGAATCTTGTGAACCCACTTATCAAGGACTGGATTGCCACTCACATGTTCAGGCCAGTCATTACTCAATTTAATTAATACTTTCATATTTTCTCCTTTTTATCATTAATTAACAAAATAAGACTCAATGTCAAATAAATGCAAAGTTACAAACAATGGCGTTAGGACAAATGCATAACATTCGTCTTATGTAACTCACCTAAACGAGAAATCATGCAAAATATTATCTTTAACCAAACCATCATATTTGGTAGGCTGACTATGACTCTGGCCGTTCCTGATTAGATTTGGTTAAATCAAGTAAACGAATTAAAACACCAAATTATTGTCAATGAATACGCTAAACTGCCAAAAAATGATACACTCCAATGATCCATATAAAAAACATTGTGAAATAACTTACTATATGATAAATTTATCGCTTTAACGTTTAATGACACGGATATTAAATGAAAAAGTCCCCTTCCTCAGCCAAAAAGAAATTATGCTTCGTCATTATGGGATTTGGAAAAAAAACAGATTACAAATCAGGTAAAACCTTAAATTTAGACGCAACTTATTATGAAATTATTAAGCCAGCTGCAGAAGAGTGTGGTATAGAGTGCATAAGAGCCGATGAGGTTTGTCATTCTGGTTCTATTGACAGGGAGATGTACAGGAAATTGCTTCTTGCAGATGTTGTAATTGCCGACATATCTACCAACAATGCAAATGCACTCTATGAACTTGGCGTACGACATGCCCTCAAGAAGGGAACAACCATTATAATGTCTGAAAAAAGTGGGGTTCTTCATTTCGATCTCAATCATACCGCAACCCTAATATATGAACATTTAGGCGATGATATTGGTTGTTCTGAGGCAAGAAAGAAAAGGTCAGAGCTACAAAAATTGATATCTACTGCTTTACAAGAAAGCAAAACGGACAGCCCAATTTATACATTTCTACCTGATTTAAAAACACCAACATTCAGTGAAAAAGAAATAGAAGAAATTGTTGAAGAATCGAATGAATCAGAAAAAGAGTGGGTTGATGTTTTCAATAATGCAGAAAAACTTTTAAAGGAAGGTAATTTCACTGAGGCAAAAAAATATTATAGTCAGGCTATCGAATTAAGACCAAATGATGATTACCTCTTGCAACGACTGACCCTTTGTACTTATAAGGACGTATCGGATAATATCAGCCCCGTTATGGCTTGCTTCGATGCTATGTCCATTCTTTCTGCTCTTTCTCCTGATACCAGTAACGATCCTGAAACTACTGGTTTAGCTGGAGCTATTAGCAAAAATATTTGGCGAGAAATCAAAGATATTTCTTTTTTAGATAAAGCCATTCTTTTATATGAACGTGGTTATACGATTAAAAAAGATTATTATAATGGTGAGAACCTTGCGATTTGCCATCATGAAAAGATGGAATACCTCAAAAACTTAAATGCAACATCTGCTAATTTAAACAAGGAAATTGCATACCACGAAGTAAGTGCTGAAATGATTTTCAACTCAGTGCTTGGTATAACAGAGGAAATAATTAACTCCAATTATTTTGATGAGCGAAGTGACCAAAAATGGGTCTTCGCATCAGCATGTCAAGCCGCCAACTATATTGGAGATTCAGATAAATCCTCAACCTACTTTGATAGATTTAAAGCATTCTGTGACAATTCATGGGATATTGAAACCTTCTGTAAAAACAAATTAAGGAAACAATAATATGACAACGAAAAACTACACCGCATTTGTTAGTCACTCATGGGATTATGATAAGCAATTGAAAAATTTGAAAAGTCTCATTGAAAAAAATAGTACAATTACTATCGATTACTCTGAAGTTACTGTAGATAATCGCATTAATTCAGAGCAAAGAGATTATATCCGAGGCGTCCTGAAGAAAAGAATTATTTCTTCCGATGTTTTTCTGGTTATGGCTGGAATGTATACGTCATACAGTGATTGGATGAAGTGGGAAATTGAAACAGCTAAAAAGAATAACATTCCTGTAATCGCTGTGAAACCTAGGGGGGCAGAACGCATCCCTGTAATAATTCAAGAGAATGCTGATGTTATTGTAGGCTGGAACTCAAATTCAATTGTAAATAATATTATCTCCGCAATTGAAAATAGTTCAGTTTAACTTATTATAGTTTGGGGCCTTTGGCCCCAAACCAACTACTGTCACTACATCCTTCGCCTAAACACAACATTATCAGAGAAAATTGCCTTACCAGCTATAAACCCAACAGCAGCAATGATTGGTAGGCTGATAGTAGCTCCCGCCATACCTGTAGACATTCCGATCAGTATAGACAGGCCGAAGGTCAATAATATAACCACGAAAGCATACCAGCCGGGGAAGGTTCCATACAGAACCGTCGCCATGCAGCCGGTGCAGACATGAACACCCCTTTGGCTTTCTTTCAGGCAGAAAGGGCATTTAATTGTGTTGTTTTCCATGATGCCCCCTTAGATCGCTTTCCAGCCATTGCTGGTTTTAACAAGATTAATCATGCTCTCTTCAGGTTCATTCATACCCTTGACACTTGAGAACACTTTTTTGTCTACCCATGAAGGAACATCCGCCAACTTCCATGTATAAGACACGCGAACAACTTTCTGATTACCGTTTCCCGGTTCAGTCCATTCCTTTATCTCAGCAACCGCACGATGACCAACACAGGCACCATCTTTACGATCCCAAAACTCAACCGCTTGGCCTTTGTCTGTTACTTCCAGAACATCGACACTACTGAAACCATTAGCTTGTTGAGAAACATCAAGCAGCCCCTGATTAGCCAGACCTTTCAATATTTCATCACTGGCACTATACCCCGCTGAACGGTAGCCATGGTTGACCCGGATGGGGAAGCCCTTATTGAACACAATGTCATTATCCTGCAAGGAGTAGCACAGCTTTGAATGTGAAATCTTCGCATTGATAGCTTTCTCAAAATCGCCTTTTTCACCACAGCCTGATAACAACATGGCAAGGCCAGTAATGGCTAAAATTTTACGCATGGTTATTATTCCTTTTAATGATTGATAGTGCCGTTTCTCAGAACAACCAGACGAACTGGCATATCGGCATTGTTTACTGTGGCAAATCCACGGACTTCGAAATTGTTTATCGTTCCAGTAACGCTGACTTTCTGGCCTTTCTTGTAAGTAAGAACGGCATCATCAATACCAGAGTAGTAATCCAGCCAAACCATCCCGCCGCAGTAGCTTGTATCGGCTGTTTTAAAGAGCAGATAATAGTTAGGGGCTGATTTAGGCATCCCCGTCATCATATCGCTGGCACTTCTGCCTTTCGTAACTTCAAGAACAGTCGCATTTGCGATTGAGATCCGTTTTCCCGTCCATTTTTTCTCTGCTGCCATTGCGTTTTCTTCATAGTCTTTGCAGACAGCACCAAGGCCAGATACAGACGATACCGGGCCAAGGCTTTGAGTGGTGGCAGTTCCCCCCAGCGCTTTACCTACTGAAGACAACGAAGAACTGATTGCTCCATTAACTGTATTCACGCCATCGTTGAGCTGCTGGCAACCTGTTAGTGCGGCAGCAGACAGTACCAGTGGCATCACTATCCGTAATTTCATATCTATCCCCAATGTGTGGAAACTTTATGTCAAAGACAGCCCTACCCATAGGTTGGTCTCTCTGGGCTGTAAAAAAGCATTAATCAATTGATAGGATTCAATTTATTTTTCTGTTCGTCATATCGTTTGTATCGATCGAATTCAAATCATTTAATAGATTAAAACTATCACATATCTATAATCGATCGATATAAACAATTAAAACACCGATCAATTGACGCTAATTTGATAGTTAAAATCTATTAAATATAGCTTATTGATCTTTTATATCGATCAATAAGAGGTGTAATGTACACGAAGAGCCATGTCAGTAGCTGTTTGCACATGGATGGAGATAGAAAGGTATAGGTCGGAACAGATAATACCCTGTCGACCATTACGCAGACAGGGATTGTTAGATCTCAGGTAACGTAGCTATCTTCCGATATGGTGTTGCAAAAACCTGTATGCAACGCATGTTTTAATATGCTGTTTCATATGGAATGGTTGCTACCATTCAGATTTTTCAATCATCTTCCAAAGCACTCACACCGCTTGCCGGGAAATTGGTTTTCATATTATTCGATATCATCGGAACTAAGGACTCTATTGTTTCTTCACTAATTTGGCTCAGTTCAGAAATCAATCTTCTGTATGTGTTAATCATTCGTTCCTGATCACACTCATGTGCTGATTCTGATAAGAAGAAATAGTCATAATCTTTGACATGGATATTATCACCATTTTGCAAAGTGAGTTTTATTACTTGTTCATTCTCTTCAACATCTTTAACAATACAAGTCATAAATGGTTTTTTTATTTGTATGAAAAAACGTAATAATCTTAATGTTGTTCATTCTTTATTTTCATTCTTTTTTATTATTTAATACCATATCGAATCGGTAAAAATCAAATTTAACTCATTTAATAAACGTTTTACCTGTTTTTTCTTATTCTTTTGAAAAGATATTTATCTTATGAGCTAAAGCTCATGTGCTGACGCACGGCTACGCCCTAACACTGTAAAATATATTTAACGATTTAACAATGGTCCTTGCTATGTTTTAGGGTAAAGCCAAAAGGATCAACATCTATTCTTTTATTCATGATTAAATATTTTCGATCCTATATTTCATAACAGCATTAGCACTAAAAAAAATATAGTATTTGCTCTTAAACGCATAGGAAAACTATATTCATAGAAGCAGCACTTAGTGATTGCTCAAGACAATCACACTGCTGAAACAGGGTTCACCCCTGTTAATGATGGATTTATCCATAAAGAATTGCGGCGTAGCCGCTATAACGTAGAGGAAAAACAATTGTATATTTACTAAAAAATCAGCAGCGCTTCGTGATTGTATAAAACAATCACTTGCTGTCCATAACATCAAGTAAAAACAAAGTAGAAAAATAGACGGTGCCATTTAACCGGCACACTCCCCGTTAAGGTTATTAAACATATTATAGTATTAAGGAGGTGTAACCTATTATATTTAAAAGAGATTTCACGGAAAAAGTTTCCTGTACGGAAATTTAAGTTTCTTCTGTGGAAACCGAAGTTTCCTGTACGGAAACCAAAATTTCTTCTGTGGAAACTTTTTTATAGTTAAAACGCCCAGAAAGAAGTGAACACTATTTCGCAGAAGTGTATTATTTTTCCTTTTTTCACATTTATTTTTGACAAAAGTATATCCTGCATTATATAGAATAAACATAATAACAATAAAAGGATAACCAATGAGCATTGATTACAATACAATAATGACCTCCAGCAGTGAAGAAGTCGAAGAATATATCAACAGAAATCATTTTACTGACAAACAGAAACTGGAAATTTACAGTTTTTATAACAGAAACAGAAAAGATAAAATAACCGTAAATGTAAAAAAAGAGAGAAGTTCTGATATTCAACCGGGAATATCCTATGTTCATGCTTTTCTTGATAATCTGGAAAAACTCGGAAAAAATATGTCTGGTGCAGAATACACAATAATGATCCGCTTATGTAAACTCATGCAGCATGGAAACCTCATTGCCAGTATATCTCAGTCGGCACTCGCAGAAGAGCTTAATATGAGCAAATCTAACGTATGTAAATGCTGGAATAAGCTAATAAATAAAGGAATTCTGGTCAAAGAAGGGAAGCATACCATGATAAACGCAAATCTCTTTCTGAAAGGCCAGTACAGAACATTAAATGCCACAAGGAAAGAATATGTTAAGAAGTCGCTGAGAACGACCAGTGAAGGCATAGAAGACGTATTCGTCACCGTTTATAAAGATACGGTACTTACAAATAACGTAGAGAAAACAATCGATAAAGAAGATGATAAACCTTTACTTTCTACTCCCGACGAAGATATTGACTGGGACTCTGTTTCAGAAGACAGCATATTTGATGATTATTCTCAAGAAGATGAGTTTGATGAAGAAGAAAACATATAAAACTTTTGCCTATATATTAGGTCATTTGACACTTACACCATATCTCGTAATATAAATATATACATTATTTTATTAACGAGGTTTTATATGAGAAAAGTAAAAACAGACAACAGTGATTTAATCCAATATTTAGATACAGTAAAAGAACTAAAAAATCATATTCCGATAGAGGAATACCGAAATGAATATCGTAAACTATGCTCTGATAATATTCCGTGGATTAAGATTCAAAAATTTAAGTCTGCCCATACCGAACTTCGCAGACTGGATAAAAAGAGAGAATCTCTTATTGAATTGTTTATTGATGAACTTAACCCGATAAGCAGTTCAACAGCACGAACAGCAGCAAAATCATCAGGTAATTTTGATGTACTGCATGAGAGAATGCTTTATTCCAAAACACTTTCAGAAAAAAGTGATGAAGAAATTGTTGCCTTGGTCGTAAAACAGCGTACAGAAGCCGCTCTGGAGTTTCAGCGTTCTATTGAACAGAGCCTTGAGCAACTCTCCCGCATTTCGTCAGAGTTCAAACCATCAAGTCAGATACGCAGGAAAATGCCTCTGTAAAACTTATCCTGTGCTATTCAGTGTAAAATGGAATTTATTAGATTGATTAACCGATAGTATTTACTATATTATTTATCGGTTAGTATATTTTTGGCTGTTCAATCGCATCCTATACATTAACTGTATAAATCCCCATTTTAAACACAGGAAGGCATCGTATGAGTGAAACTCTCAAGGCACTGAATAATATCCGTACACTCCGCGCACAGGCTCGTGAAACAGATCTGGCAACTCTGGAAGAGATGCTGGAAAAACTCTCTGTTATCGTTGATGAGCGCCGTGAGGAAGAACAGGCAATACTCAAGGAACAAGAACAACGTCAGGCTAAGCTTGAAGCCTTCCGCCAGAAACTGTTAGAAGATGGTATCGATCCTGCTGAACTACTTTTAGCGGTTGGTTCAACTAAGCCTAAAACCAAATCGACACGAACTCCACGCCCTGCCAAATACAAATATACAGATGATAATGGCAATGAGCAGACTTGGACTGGTCAGGGCCGTACTCCTAAAGCAATTGCTACTGCTATTGAAGCAGGTAAAACACTGGAAGACTTCGCAATCTGATCATTCTAAGGCCGTCAATATATTTTGACGGTTTTAAAAATCAGGCTATATGTAATACTGGAATCCATTCCGTCATTACACTATTGATATACTCATACATTCCTCTAAATAACATTTTCCTGATGTTATCTATTTATGTCCAGATCCCAGTCCAGCACTCCATTATCAACTAAGGATTGTCCTTTTTCCAGATTTCTTATCAACATATCCCTGATATAAAGGTCATAATAAAATGTTACTCTCTCCAATAGCTCTGCCATATCTATATGCTCCTTTTTTTCTTTACCCGAACCATAAAGACCTTTGTAATAATCGAAACCATTAATGATTTCTAACATTTGAGCACGTAACAGTGAATCAACAGCATCCTCTTCTTTTACAAAAGTCATAACATCTTCATCATTTACACTTGCCATCCCGTAAATCCTGTTTACGTATAACATTAATGTCACTGATATTGCAAAGATCATCGTTTCATCTTTTTTATTCATTTTGTTTTTTTTCATTTATATCCTCTCTTATTGATATTTAGTATTTAATAAAAAGTAGTCGCAGGTATTAACAAAACACCCAAGCATTACGCACAAGCCGTTCTGCAACCTCTTCAAAGTTGACCTCTGTAAGGTGTCCTTGATTTCCTTCTTGTGTAGTAAACTTCTCAAAGTTATGACAAATATGATTAATAGTGAGCCGTATAAATGCGCTCATAAAATCAGCATCATCGACAAGATGCGAAATGCTGTCACTACACATATCTTGCATTGTTTTCCAGCTTGCTTCGAAAGAACGCTTTGCCAGATCATAGAACAGCTCAGTAGATGTATTTTTAATTTCAATATTTTTAGTCATGATTACTCCTCATTTTTACATGATATATTTTAACTTACTCTTATTTTCAGCCCCTGAATACGGGGCTAAAACAAAAAACTACTTTTGAAAATCTTTCATAAAATCCATTTGTTTATGAAATGCCTTTAATGCTTTCAATATAAAATCGTTATCAATGAGTCTTGGTGATAACTTTACATCAAAGAATGTATTCCTTACGACTTTAGGGAACATCTGTTTTGCTACTTTAATACTGTCCTTATAAGTATTCATCATAAAAGCTTCTTCATGCTTGAGTTGTTCTACTTGTTCAGGATGGTTCTGAATAATAGAACTCACACGCAATTCAAAGCATTGTTTAGATAAATGCAGTAATATCTTGTTTGCTTCTTTTTTCAGATCTTTATTCATGATTTCTTCCTCTTTATTTAATGCCAAGTTTAGGATAGATTTTTTTGAACTCTCTATAAGAGTATTTTAAATCTTCCATAACTTCATCAATCAAAAAAATACATTCCCCAACATTATTGTCTCTCACCCACTTGAGGAAGTCTGGTTTTGTGATATAAATAATATGATCCATAACCATATTCATATATTTTTCATCATAAAGATGACGTTCAAATTGATCACCCATTATCTTAAACATATTTTCCACATAAAGAGCTAAGTTATCCATTGCCATTCTTGAGAAAACTTCAGTTTTATCATTATCAAAGATAAATGATATTTCAGGCACATTTATATTTTTCATGTTATTTTCCTTTTATTAGTTAGATGTATTACGAGAAGCAGTTATAGCTTTATAAATCCACTCATCAACTTCGCTTTCAATGAAAGCAACAGCTCTTTCACCGATTTTTATTTGTTTGGGGAATTTCCCCGCGCTGATAAGTTTATAAATCCACGTCTTGCCGAACCCGGTTTTCCTTATTACTTCTGATAAGCGAATAAGTTTTAAAGTTTTATCTGTTTTGTTTTGAACCATGTTTATCTCCTGTGTTGTTCGATGGAGATAATTCTAGGATTTTAGCGGGTTCTAAACTAGGGATGTTCACCAACCGTGAGTTTCGCGGAAATTTTTGGAGGGATACTCTTTATAGGGACATTCGCAGCTTGTGAACATCCCTTGTGTTTACTTTTTGTTTTTATCCGTGGCTTTATCGTTAAATGTTATCACGTCAGTGATCTTCCAGTCCTTTAACATATTGTTTTTAATATAAAAATCATTTAAAACCTTGAAGTACTCATCGTTATCAAGATAACTTTTCGCGTAATCATAATCAGTATCTTTGATGTTATCACGGCTCCGAATCCCACCAGTACCATGTAGAATGTCAGCTAAGATGTTGAAAGGTATGTTCTTACCTTCGTTGTAGAGCTGTTCCCATGAGATCAAATCCATCAAAGGGATGACTTTGTAATCAAGTATTCTTTGAAAAGTCTTATGACCAAACCGAAAAGTTCGTTTTGGTGGTTTTGCCGTTTTAAGCTGCTTTTGCCATAGAGCAATCAGCACCTTCAGGTGTTCTGCGAGATCGTCGCTGCTGGCTTCTTCCAAGTCAATTTCAACCAGTATTTTGTTGGCAGGATTCATGCCACCTTGTTTCAGATACTCAGAGATGTAGTCAGAACTCACAGCAACAGGGTCTGTTTGCTCAGAATTCTCCAGCCGATACATAGCCCGCCCATAGTTGAACAATTGAACTCTGCTCATTGGTCTTACAGCATAGCTATGTGACAGTCTGTGATTGCCTGAAATCCAGTCCGATTGAAGTATCACATCACCACATCGGATTTTGGCATCATGGTATATAGCTTGCATTTGATTATCTTTGCCTGCTGTTTCCCATTGTTGCCTTGTTTTGTAAGCCAACATCCGTCTTTCAAGCTCTGCATAGATTTGTTCTAGGGTCAGGTCTTTCAGGCCATCGTATCGGCGTACATCAAACCAAGATAATGCAGTCCTGATTTCTTCCATTTCCTTTTGTGTAGTCATTATTCTACCGATTGCTTTTAAGTTTCATAAAAGTTAACCCATTCAACATCATAGAGAAAGTGGAAAAGAGGGGCGGGTTTTCAAAATGGTGTGAGAGCAGATAAGTGATCTTGGATGTAAGTGCTTTAATCTTGACTAAACATCGTTTCTTTACTAAAAATTAACTAATTGTTTTATATCAATTACTTTAACAAAAATAACGACAACATCATGTTGATAGATAAAGTTAAATAAGATTCGTATAGTTAGATGGTTATGACAACAACCAATTGTTTTTAATTGACATTTTATTGATAAGAAAACAATAATGATGGTAAATATGTTGGTAAAAATATAGTTAAACTTAACAAAATCAGTAACAACAGGAGATACAGATGAAGTTCGAGTCCAGTCAGAGGAGCCAAATTTGAAAAGCCTGCTTTTAGAGCAGGCTTTTTGCTTTTGTGGGTTACAACACAAACTCGTAATGAGAACCATCGGGTAGTTCTACATCCAGCCGTAGCTTCCCTCCGGCGGCCTCAACGTAGCGTTTCAAAGAAGAAAGCTTAATATCGCGTCCTGCCTTTTCCATGACGGCGACAGTAGGTTGTTTAATACCCAACGCCCTGGCCATATCTACCTGCGTTTTTTGCACTTTTTCACGTAACTCGGCCAGATGGATATTGAGCAAAATATCCGTTGCCATTGCCTGTGCGCTGGCAACAACCTCAGGTTTTTCATCTGCAATAAGCTGCTCCAGGGTTCTGCCCATCGCGTTAATTCCTTTCTTTTAATGTGTTCAGCCAGCGAGTGTATTCCCGATCCGCAACGAGGAGCATCTCATCGTAAAATCGCCTTTCATTACCGACCTTATTGCCCGCACACAGTACAATACCCGTACGGTTCGGATCGAAAGCGAAAAATGCCCTCAGCGGATCACCCTTACTCTGGATACGCAACTCTTTCATGTTGCTGTGGCGGGAGCCTTTCAGCGTATCGGCATACGGTCTGGACAGACCCGGTCCCCTCTCCCGCAAAACAAGTAGCGCGGCCAGTACGCTGGCTCTCTCGCTATCGTTTAATGAGGTGAACCAGTCGTCAAACCTGTCCGTAGTTTTAATCGCCCACACGGGACCTCCTTGTACAACATAGATCAAAAACTATATAGATGCAAAACTATAGTGCCGATTATGCAGACAGATTGGCTGGTATGCAGGTTAAGGATGCAAAATATGGAAGCCGTCTTCAGAAATAAAGGAGAAACAGGGTGAAGGGGGAATACAAGCCCGGAAAGCGCAGCGCACCCGGGCAAACGCGTAGTTAAATCTGATAATCAATCGCCACCTCTTCCGGCTCCATCACCTTGCGTTTGATCTCATCTACGGAGAGCCCCGCATTGCACAGCTCGATAAAACGCCACACATAGTTACGCTGAAGCTGTCCGCGCTTTAGCCCGAGCCAGACGGTGTTCGCATCGAACAGATGACGTGTATCCAGACGCACCAGATTACCAGCCTCATATTCTCCGCCAGACTGCTCGGCCACCAGGCCAATCCCCAGCCCTAACTCGACGTAGGTTTTGATCACGTCGGAATCCTGCGCGCTCAGCACCACGTCCGGCGTGAGCCCTTTACGCTTGAACGCTTCATCTATGCGCGAACGCCCGGTAATGCCCTGCCGGTAGGTGATAAGCGGCCATTTGACGATCTCTTCCAGCGTCAACGGTGAAACCTGGTTCAGCGGGTGTTCGGCGGGTAATAGCAGGCTGTGGTGCCAGCGGAACCACGGGAACGCCACCAGCAGCGGGTCATTGCTCAGCCGTTCACTGGCGATACCGATATCGGCCCCACCGTTATGCAGCAGCACTTCAATTTCCTGCGGCGTGCCCTGGATCAGTTCGAGACGTACGTCCGGGAAGATCTCACGAAATGCTTTGATAACCGTCGGAAGGCTGTAACGCGCCTGTGTATGGGTGGTGGCGATAGTCAGCACACCGGAAGCGTCGTTGGTAAAGAGATCCGCCAGCCGACGAACGTTGCTGGCCTCGTTGAGAATGCGCTCAGCGATGGTCAGCAATGCCTTGCCTGGCTCGGTCATACCCAGCAGGCGCTTGCCGCGACGGATAAAAATCTCAATGCCTAACTCCTCCTCCAGCTCGCGGATATGTCGGCTGACGCCCGACTGAGAGGTGTAAAGCATATTGGCGACTTCGGTCAGGTTGTAATCCCGCCTGGCCGCCTCACGAATAATTTTAAGTTGCTGGAAATTCACAATTCACTCCGGCGCATCTGACATAAGGCTATTGTTAGAGTCAGGCGGGCTGGAGAACAAATAATAAAAACCAGCATCTTATGCTTATTTGGAATATCAGCTGACGAGTTGCAGCTCGCGATTTTCCAGCGACGGCTTACTGACCAGAGACATCAGGATCTCTTTCACCGCCTGCGCCTGCGGTGACAGGGAGCCGCGCGCGGACATATTCAACGACAGCGGTAAGCTCATGGATGGCGTGGTGATGCGGGCCATCCAGCCGTTCGCCGCGCTGCACAGTGAACGTGCGGCAGACTCGGGCAGAACCGTTACACCCATGCCGCTGGCAATGGCGGCAGTCAGCGTGGAGATGGAATCAATCTCGCCGATGATCTTCGCCGTCAGACGGCGCAGCGAGAACGCTTCGTCAACGCGCACGCGCACGGCACTGTAGTCGCGCGGCAGGAACAGGTTCATCTCTGCCACAGCGGTTAAATCAATGCTCTGACCGGGACAATCACGGGTACCGACCAGGTAAAGATCTTCCTTCAGCAGCGGCTGGCTGGTGATCCCGGCAACCGGGGAGCGATCGTACAGCACCGCCATATCCAGCTGACCGTTGAGCAGTTTGTCATTGAGCACGGAACCACTGTTCTCATGCAGATAAACCAGCACTTCCGGTAGCTCCGCGCGCACCGCCTGAAGCAGCGGCATGGTGACAGACGATGCGGCCGTTCCCGGCGCCAGCCCGATGGAGACATGGCCGCTCAGGGTCTGACCCACATTGTGCACGGCCAGCTGCGCCTGTTCACACTGACGCAGGATCGTGCGGGCATGGGTATATAAAATTTTTCCCGCTTCGGTAGGCGTTACGCCGCGCTTGGTGCGGATCAACAGTTGCTGGTCCATTTCGCCTTCCAGAGTCGCGACCTGCTGGCTCAGCGCAGGCTGCGCGATATGCAGCACTTCAGCCGCCTGGGTCAGGCTGCCGATATCGACGATTTTTACGAAGTATTTCAGTCGTCTTAAGTTCATGTTGCCCCCTGTTCGAAAATAGCGTGCCGGTAACGGCTGTGTTGTTAAACAGGTTTTGCAATATGGATGCCAGTTTTTTGCAGCGGGTGTATGTCGCTGCTAAGCGGCTGAAAATAAGGAAAGCCAATCACTGGTGCCTGTTTTGAGATGGGGACAACGGTTTCCGATCTGCCCCATTCGGGGTATATCTGCACAATAATGGTGCATTCCGTTGGCAAAAACGTCACTTTGCTGGTTTTGTCAGCAAACAGTTCAAAGTCGGCGATCCATCCTTTGACAAGGCGTACGCAGGTCGATAATATGCGCCCCGTTCACACGATTCCTCTGTAGTTCAGTCGGTAGAACGGCGGACTGTTAATCCGTATGTCACTGGTTCGAGTCCAGTCAGAGGAGCCAAATTTGAAAAGCCTGCTTTTAAAGCAGGCTTTTTTGCTTTTCTGCGTTCGGTCAGTTTGTCGGGTGGCGCTGCGCTTACCCGACCTACATTCTGCGTTCGGTAAAATTGTCGGGTGGCGGCTTCGCCTTACCCGACCTACGGTCCTGTAGGCCCGGTAAGCGCAGCGCCACCGGGCATAGCAAGCTTCACCGGCATCCCCGACCGCCGTTCCAGTTCAGCGCCCGCCCCTTCACTTATCAGCTGCGTCCTTTGCGTGGCCGAAATGGGCAGCGGCACCTTATTTGTCGATTCAAATTCCGCGCGATTGCGCGACAGCGGCTCGTGAACCTCTACCCAACGGCTACCGTCCGGCTCGGTGGTCACTTTTACGGGCTGATCGATAAGCTGTACCCGCGTCCCCACCGAAACGTTATCGAACAGGTATTTGATATCGTTATTACGCAGGCGAATGCAGCCCCTGGCTGACGCGCAGACCAATGCCGAAATTTGAGTTGGTACCGTGGATCGCGTACAGCCTGCCGATATAGAGGGCATACAGCCCCATCGGGTTATCCGGCCCGGCGGGAACGAACGCGGGCAACGTTTTCCCCTCTTTCGCGTAAGCGCGTCGCGTATTTGGCGTGGGTGACCAGGTTGGGCCTTCCTGTTTGCGCTCAACGGCGGTTACCCAGTTACGCGGCGTTTCGCGCCCGGCCTGACCGATGCCAATAGGCAGCACCTCAACCGTGTTGCTGCCGGGTGGATAATAGTAAAGTCGCATTTCCGCGACGTTCACCACAATCCCCTCGCGCACCGTTGGCGGCAGAATAAGCTGCTGGGGTACCACCAGCTGTGTTCCGGCTCGCGGTAAAAACGGATCCCCCCCCGGGTTGGCTTCCAGCATATTGCTCAACCCCTGTCCGTGCTGCGCTGCAAACGCTTCGAGCGGCAGAGTATTGCCCTCAGGCACGGTGATGGTGATCGGTGCCCCCACCAGGCGGCTGCCCTCGGGAGGGAGGGGGTAGGTTACAGCAGATGCAGCGGGAACCAGAATACCAAGCGTAAAAACGAACGAGGCAAATCGAATCATAGTGTTCTGTACTCAGTCAAAGAGAAAGCCTGCCAGTGGGCAGGCTTAGCCTGCTCATTCAGTCATCTTTTCGTCGTGCGCCATCTCCGGGTAAGGACTTTTTCTGCTTCAACAATCATGAACATCGCAAACCCAATCAGGAAGGTAATGATCCAGTAGCGGAACGGTAGCGCTTCGGTACCGAACAGCATTTGCATGAACGGCGCATAGATGATCAGAAGCTGAAGGGCCAGAAGTACGCCGCTCACGATCCATATCCCCTTGTTAGCCAGCAGACCTTTACTCAGGGAGAAGCCGTCGGTGACGCGGCAGTTGAGCATGTAAAACCACTGGGCGGTGACCAGCGTTTGCAGCAACACGGTGCGAATGAACTCCGGTGAGTAGCCGCGTGGTTGCAGCCAGGCCTCCAGCACAAAGGCGCTGATGGCAATCATCAGGCCGACAAACACCACTCGCCAGATGGCATAACCGTCCATCACATGCAGGTTAGACTTACGCGGCGGCCGGTTCATGATGTCCTTCTCACCCGCTTCAAACGCCAGGCCAAACGACAGCGTTGCCGAGGTTGCCATGTTCATCCACAGGATCAGTACCGGCGTTAATGGGATCAGGTTTCCCGCCAGCAGGGCAATTATGATCAGCAAGGCCTGGGCGATGTTGCTCGGGATAACGAACAAAATGGTCTTTTTCAGGTTGTCGTAGACCCGACGCCCTTCATGGACCGCCCGGGCAATGGTGGCAAAGTTATCATCCGTTAACACCATATCGGCGGCTTCTTTGGTGACTTCAGTACCTTTGATCCCCATCGCGATGCCGACATCCGCCCGCTTCAGCGCAGGCGCATCGTTCACCCCGTCCCCGGTCATACCGACCACTTCCTGCTTACTTTGCAGCGCCTGCACCAGGCGGAATTTATCTTCCGGGCTGGTGCGGGCAAAGATATCGTATTTTTGCGCCGCCTCGCTCAGCTGGTGGTCGTCCATCGCCTCCAGCTCGCGCCCGGTAATGGCGCTCGCCGCGTTGCCAATACCCAGCATCTGTCCAATGCTCATCGCCGTTTGTGGATGATCCCCGGTAATCATTTTCACGCGAATACCCGCCTGCAAGCAGTCGGCAATGGCCGAAATGGCTTCCGGGCGCGGGGGATCCATCATGCCCGCAATGCCGAGCAGTATGACCCCCTCTTGCAGATCCGCATGCGTCAGCTCGCGCTGCCCGCTGGCGGCCGGTTTCCAGGCCGCAGCCACCATGCGCAATCCCTCGCGCGCATACTCTTCAATCTTCTCTTCCCAGTAGTGCAGGTTGAACGGCTCCAGCCCGTTTTGGGTCTGCTGGTGCTGGCAAAGACGGAAAAGGACGTCCGGCGCACCGGTGATTAACATCACCTCTTCGTCACCCAGGCGATAGAGGGTGGACATGTATTTATATTGCGAATCGAATGGGATTTTACTGTGCAGTTCGGCGTCAATTGCCGGAAGCGGGATTTTGGCGGCCAGCACCTTCAGCGCGCCTTCAGTTGGCCCACCGGTGATTTTCCACAGCCCCTGCTCATCTTTGATCAGCTGGCTGTCATTACAGAGATCGACGGTGCGCAGATAGCGCTCCAGCACAGATCCCTGGGTCACGGTGACCGGTGTCGGATCGTCAACAGGGTGAATCGCGCCCACCGGCTCATAGCTGTCTCCCTCCACGCGGTAGGTGGTGTCCGCGGTAATCACCGCTTTTACCGTCATCTCATTCATGGTCAGGGTGCCGGTTTTATCCGAGCAGATAACCGTCATCGCACCCAGCGTTTCTACGGTAGGCAGCTTGCGAATAATCGCCTTGCGACGCGCCATCGCCTGCACGCCCAGGGAGAGGATGATCGAGATAATGGCCGGTAATCCTTCCGGCACCGCCGCCACCGCAAGGCTAATCAGCGACAGCACCAGCTCTGATACGGGCATATCACGGAAGATAAGACTGAAAACGAACAGCGCCAGCATCATCACCAGAATGGTGATAAAAATGGTCTTGCCGAGCTTGTCCATTTGCACCATCAACGGGGTACGGTGTTTTTCAATGTCTGACATCATCTGGTTGATATGGCCGAGTTCAGTCTCCCCACCGGTCGCCACCACCAGCCCTTTTCCCCCGCCGGAGCTGACGGTGGTGCCAGAATAAAGCAGGTTGTAACGGTCGCCTAACGGCAACTCCCCGTGGAGCGCATCGCTGCTTTTCTCCACTACAGTGGATTCGCCGGTGAGAATAGCTTCTTCCACCCGCAGGTTGTGCGCCTCTGTCACGCGAAGATCGGCAGGAATGCGATCCCCGGCGCGTATCACGACGATATCTCCGGGCACCAGCGCTGTCGTCGGGATAGTTTCATGGTTGCCCTGCCGGATGACCACAGCCTCGCTGGAGAGCATATTGCGAATGCTTTGCAGCGATTTCTCCGCATTGCTCTCCTGAATATGGCCAATCAGGGCGTTAATGATGGCTACCCCAAGAATGACAAACATATCCACCCAGTGTCCCATTATCAGCTTCAGCAGCGCCGCCGCCAGAAGGACGTAAATAAGGACATCGTTGAAATGGGCCAGAAAGCGCAGCCAGCCAGGTTTACCCGGTTTTTGCGGTAAGGCATTTTCGCCGTATTTTTCCAGCCTGGCGGTCGCTTCTGTACTGCTGAGTCCGTCGAGGCTGGATTGGATATTTGTCAGGGTTTCATCAACGGTCTGTTGATAATACGGGCGGTGAGGCTTTTCTGTTATCATCGTTCCTTCCTCAGGTTCTTTTCAGAAATCACCTTGCTTTCATGTCATTAACGAATAACGAAAACAGGAACATGCGCATAACGAACGATACTCGCCGCCTCTGACCCTAATAAATGGGTTTGAATATTGGGATTACGCGATCCCACAATAATCGCACCGACGTTAAGTTCATCCGCCAGTTTGATTACCTCATCACGTATATTCCCGCTGCGAACATGAAGATGGACATTCGCTTCCGGCAGGTTGATTTTTTTTACCAGCGCAGCCAGTTTTTCTTTAGCATTATTAATCATATATTCATCCATCTTTCTCGCGTCTGCAATAAAACCGCGGGTCAGTTCTGCCGAGAACTTTGGCATAACGTACAGCAGATGGACATCACCCGATGCGCTTTGCGCCAGGAATTGGGCATGCTGTAGCGCTTTGTCAGACAACGCTGTTTCGTATACGTCCACCGGCACCAGTATCGTTTTATACATATCAAGCATCCTTTTTTATAACCAACACAACAGTGAGTGAATCAGGAGAGATCGCATCAAACCCATGGGTACAGGCGTGAATGCCTTTTACGGAAAAAAGGAATGGATGCTATTAAACGTAGCACAGGAATATCAGGATGTTATTCAAAGGGGATACACCATCGTAACGCTTGTTTCGCCTGAGTATGTCACGCCACTAATAATGGTTATTTAACATTTATTTATTCACCGACTATGCTCATAGTCAGGCATGCAACACGTTTATTCTCTTTATCCCGCGCCACCTTCAACCTCATGGAGGAATGCATGTACGGTTTAAGCCTGATTCGCCTTGGTTTGTTTATTGCGCTCGCCATTATCGCCAGCACAGCAATCGGTTTATTTACCTATGTGGTCGTCTCGGCCCTGGCAGAATAGCGCCACCCCAGCATTGATGACGAAATAAATAAAACAATTATTATCAGGGGAATACTGTGAAGCGCTACCTCTCTCTTCTGCCTGCTGTTTTATTGCTGCTGACGGCGTGCGATCCGAAACCCGACCGCGCCGCGCCCCTGCCGAAAATGGTAAAAGTCGCAGAGGTGGTCAAGGCCGGCAACGCGCAGCAGCGCGTGTTTCCCGCCCGTATTGAATCCGGCGACGCCACGGATCTCGCGTTCAAACGAGCCGGGCAGATTGAGACCCTGGACATTCGCCAGGGTGCCGTTGTCAAACAGGGGCAACGACTCGCCAGCCTCAACGCCCGTGAAGCCCGGCAGCGCCTGAACGACAGGCAAACGGCGACGACCCTGGCTCAGCGGCAATTCGACCGCTTCCAGACCCTGGCGGGACGCCAGGCCGTGTCGAAAGCCGAGATGGATGTCCAGCGCGCCAACCGCGATTCAGCAAACGCCGCGCTACAGATTGCGCGCGAAGAATTAAGCCAGATGACGCTCATCGCCCCCTTTAGCGGGACAGCGGCCAGCGTCCATGTGCGAAATCATCAGGTCGTCTCCGCCGGCCAGCCCGTCGTCACTTTGACCCGTACCGATCTGCTTGACGTGGTGTTCAGCCTTCCAGAGAACCTGTTTAATACCTTCGATATTCGCAATGCGCAGTACAAACCGGTAGTGAGGATCAATGCCCTGCCCGGTCGCGAGTTTACCGCTGTGTACAAAGAGCACTCAGGCAGTAGCGACAGCAACACATTGACCTGGCAGGTGATTTTAACCATGCCCCGCCCGGATGATTTTCCCGTCGTGGGCGGCGTCAGCGGAACGGTCACCATCAATTTAACCAACCTTCCGGCTGGTGTGGGCAGTGAGGCGCTGGTAGTGCCGGTTGAAGCGGTCTTTAACCCGGATAACCGCCCGCGCAATGAGCCACATGTCTGGGTGGTGACGGGCGAAGGCGATACGTTGCACCTTGAAGATCGTAAGGTCAGCGTGGGGCAAGTCAGCGCTGAGGGGGTCGTCATCGTCGGTGGGCTTAAGGCCGGTGAACGCGTGGTGGCCGCAGGCGTTGGGGAGCTACATCCCAACCAGCCGGTACGTATCTGGACGCGTGAACGGGGACTGTAATGGATATCTCTCGTCAGTTTATCAGCAACCCGGTTCGCGTCTGGCTGACGATTTTGCTGCTGGGCGTAGGCGGCATTATTGCCCTGTTGAACATCGGCAGACTGGAAGATCCGGCGTTTACCATCAAAACGGCGGTGGTGATCACCCATTATCCGGGCGCGTCGGCGCAGCAGGTTGAGGAAGAGGTCACCCTGCCGCTGGAAAACGCGCTTCAGCAGTTACCTTACCTGGATAACGTCAGCTCCATCTCCTCCAACGGCCTGTCGCAGATCACCGTCAACATAGCCTCGCGCTACCACTCAAATGCACTGCCGCAAATCTGGGATGAACTGCGTCGCCGGGTGGGAGATGCCGCCCGACAGTTTCCACCCGGCGTAGTGAATCCGTTTGTGAATGACGATTTTGGCGATGTGTTCGGCTTTTTCTTTGCCATTTCCGGAGATGAATTCAGCAATCCGGAACTGGTTCGCTATGCCGAGCAGCTGCGCCGGGAGTTGGTCCTCGTACCAGGCGTGGGCAAAGTGGCCATCGGCGGAGCCCTCACCCAACAGATTAACGTGGACATTTCTCTGAGCAAAATGGCCGCACGCGGGATAACGCTGAACCAGCTTTCTGCCCAGCTCAGCAGGCTGAACGTGGTCTCCAGCGCGGGAGAGATCCCCTCCGGTACTGAGTCAATTCGCCTGCATCCTACCGGTGAATTCGAAAGTATTGACGAGCTGGCCGATCTCATCGTGACCCCGCCGGGCGTTGGGGCGGCTACCCGTTTACGGGATATTGCCACCCTGTCACGCGGGCTGGATGCGTCCCCTGCCAGCATCTACCATGCCAACGGCAGAAAAGCCGTCACCATGGGCGTCTCCTTTATCCCCGGCGTTAACGTGATCGACGTGGGACATGCCCTGGAGGCGAAGCTAGAGCAGATGTCAGCCGAGAAACCGGCAGGTATCCATATCGACCTGTTTTACGATCAGGCGGCGGAGGTCGGGCATTCCGTTAACGGATTTATCATTAACTTCCTGATGGCGCTGGCGATTGTCATCGGTGTGTTGTTGATCTTTATGGGCTTACGCAGCGGGATCATTATCGCCTTTTCCCTCGCCCTCAACGTGCTGGGCACGCTGCTGATCATGTATCTCTGGGGTATTGAACTACAGCGCATTTCACTGGGTGCGCTGATCATCGCCCTCAGCATGCTGGTCGACAATGCCATTGTTATTGTCGAAGGGGTACTGGTAGCCCGGCAGCAGGGCTCGTCCCTGATGAACGCCATTAGCGACATTATTCGCCGTTCTGCGCTGCCGCTGCTGGGAGCGACGGTCATTGCCATCCTGGCCTTTGCGCCCGTCGGGCTGTCGCAGGATTCCACCGGCGAATACTGTAAGTCGCTGTTTCAGGTTCTGCTGATTTCGCTCATGCTGAGCTGGTTCTCAGCCCTCACCATTACGCCAGTGCTGATTAAGTGGTGGCTGTTTAAACGAGATGCTGCACCGCCAAAGGCCGACAAAACGGATCCCTATGACAAACGCATCTATGGGATCTATCAGGGTGTGCTCAACGCGCTGTTACGGCGTAAAGCGCCAACGCTGGTAGTGATGGCCGCACTGCTGGCCGCCGCCATCTGGGGCTTTGGCTCGGTGCGGCAGAACTTCTTCCCCTCCTCCAGTACGCCAATTTTCTTTGTCGACCTCTGGCTCCCTTACGGTACCGACATTAACTGGACCGAGAAGATGACCGGTGATATCGAGAAAACCATTAACGGCCAGCCAGGCGTGGAAACTACGGTCTCGACGATTGGTCAGGGAAGTATGCGATTTATTTTGACCTACAGCGGACAGCGGCAGTACAGCAACTATGCGCAAATTATGGTGAGAATGGACGACCAGCGTAACATCCCCGCCCTGACCCGCCACGTGGATGAGTACATCGCACGGAACTATCCGCAGGTTAACGCCAGCACGAAGCGGGTGATGTTTGGCCCCTCCGGCGACAGCGCCATTGAAATACGTATTAAAGGCCCCGATCCGGACAGGCTGCGTCTGATCGCCAGCCAGGTAGACAACATCCTTACGCGCGATCCGGCGACGGACAGCGTCAGGAACGACTGGCAAAATCGTAGCAAAGTGATCCGCCCGCAGTACGTCACCGCGCTGGGACGTGAGCTTGGCGTGGATAAGCAGGACGTCGATAACGCACTGGAGATGAATTTCTCCGGCAGTCGGGCAGGACTGTACAGAGAAGGCAGCGACCTGTTGCCCGTGGTGGTGCGCCCGCCGGAAAGCGAGCGGCTGGACGCCAATCACCTGAATAACGTTCTGGTCTGGAGCCAGACCCGGCAGCAGTATATTCCGCTGAGCAACGTCATCAGCGGCTTCGCGCTGGAGTGGGAAGATCCGCTGATCCTTCGCCGTGACCGCTCCCGCGTGCTGACCGTGCAGACCGACCCTGACCCGCTAAGCCAGCAAACCTCCGGCGATATTCTCGCCCGCGTGAAGCCGCAAATTGATGCCCTGCCCCTGCCCCACGGCTACAGCATTGAGTGGGGCGGTGACGCGGAGAACTCCAGCGAAGCGCAGCAGGGGCTATTTACCACGCTGCCGCTCGGCTATCTGGTGATGTTTGTGATCACGGTGCTGATGTTCAGTTCGGTGAAAAACGCCGTCGCCATCTGGCTGACCGTGCCGCTGGCGCTGATCGGCGTGACGCCGGGGTTTTTAATTACCGGCATCCCTTTTGGCTTTATGGCGTTGATTGGCCTGTTGAGCCTGAGCGGGATGCTGATCCGCAACGGCATTGTGCTGGTGGAAGAGATAGAACAGCAGAAAGCGCAGCAGGATCAGCACAGTGCGATCGTGTACGCCGCCACGTCGCGCCTGCGTCCCATCCTGCTCACCGCCTTTACGACCGTACTCGGCCTCGCCCCTCTGCTGCTGGATGTGTTCTTCCAGAGCATGGCCGTTGTGATTATGTTTGGGCTTGGGTTTGCTACAATCCTGACGCTGCTGGTACTCCCCGTAATTTACGCGTGTTTCCATCGTAAGGACAAAGCTGAACAACAATGAATGCGACAGGGCTGAATATCATCAAGACGCTGGGGTGTATGACGGCGGTTACCTTTTTCACCATCTACAACACCTGGGATCATTACGATTATGACTATCACTGGATCCTCGGTTTTTTAACCTTCATTTCGACCATCGCCACGCCGTTATTTTTTGTGGTTGCAGGGTATCTGGACGGGCAATCCCGACACGGCACGCGCTGGCAGCTGGATAAGATCAAAAGCCTGGTGATCGTCTTTCTGTTCTGGGTAACGATTTACTACCTGTGGGAGCCCTATCAGCGCGGATATCTGATCCAGCCCTGGTTCGTGTTCGCGTTTATCGTGATTTACACGTTTCACCCGGTGGTGGAGTGGCTCAGCCAGCGACGAACGCTCTTTTGCGGGGTAATTGCCGCCCTGCTGCTTTTCTCATACGGGTACGATTTACTGTCAGCCCTCTATCCTGATGCCCATGTCCTTTCATTGTCGCCGCAGTATCGCCTGTGGACGTGGCTGCTGTTTTATCTGACGGGGCAGCTCTTTTGCGATCCGCAGATCGCGGCGTGGATCGGCCGCAAAAATGTGGTCAGGGCAGCGGTGATTGCCATACCGTTTATTTATCTCTTCACGTGGTTTTACGAGCGGCACTTCTTTTTTGCGCTATTTAAAGCAGACAGAAACGCCTTTATCCTCACCGGATCGCAAATCTACATTCTGATTATTGCCCTGGTGATTGCGGCCAACGGCGTGCGGTTTCGCCGCAATGCGGAGTTTAAAGAGTCCGTGCTGGCCGCCATTAGCAAAACCATGACCGGGGTCTATATTATGCACTACTCGGTGTTTCACCTGCTGACCGCGCTCATTCCGGTGACGTCCCTGAGCACCAAACTTGCTCTGATTGTGATTACGTTTGTTACGTCGGTCCTGTTTTCGCTGCTGATCCTGTCCAACGCAGTGGCCAAAAAAGTGATCACCCTCTAAAAGCCCAGGCGCAGCCAGGCAAACAGCACGTTGCCGTTGTTGTAGGTCCCGGGAATATAGGTGAACTGGACGGTGACGCGCTTATATCCGGCAGAGAAAAGCGGGAAGATAAACGGCAGCGGGACATAGTTGGCAAAGTCGTCGCGTGCCGTGATCCCCGCAGCGGCCCCCAGCCCCAGACGGAAATCTTTTGCGTTATCCAGATACCAGCCCTTCTCCCAGCCGTAGCCCATAGCAGGCTGCCATTCGTTATGTGAATCTTTGAACATCATGGCAAAGAGGGCGCTCCAGTTGCCCTCGTCGTTGTAGCGGGACACGCCCAGCCCCCCGCCCCACGGCATTTCGTTGTAGTTGTCGGTTTTCTCTTTGTCATACATGAATCGAGCATGCCAGCTCAGAAACGGAAGGTAGAGATCGTAACGATCCGGCTGTTCCCAGGTTTGCGCAATATCGTCCGTTACTGCATCCCACCAGCGGTGAATACGCTGTTCGCCATAGACTTTCGGCTCCGCATGCAGCGGAGATACGACTAAAAACAGGACTACCCACAGTGCAGGAAAGAGGCGTTGCATCGTTATACCCTCAGCTTACGTCACGCAGCGATCGTTATTACTGTAAACCATTCAGCCCTAACCGGAGCCAAACAGGCTGATTTATGTTGTCGCCCGATAAGATGAAATTTATTTATTCTGCGCTTTCAGGAAAGATAAAAACGTTTTCTCAGGCCGCCTGTCGCGGTAGTCTCATACATTCCGTCAATATGATGGCCGTGATGTGAGTGACCTTTTCTTATACCAATAATTAAAAATCAGTACAGACAGGACAACTATGGACTCCACCCTTATCTCCGCTCGCCGCAACGAGGAGACACCTTCGCTTAACCGCGCCCGCCGCGCCGCTTTAGGTAGCTTCGCAGGTGCCGTCGTCGACTGGTATGACTTTCTGCTCTACGGTATTACCGCTGCGCTGGTCTTTAACCGTGAATTCTTTCCCCAGATCAGCCCCGCCATGGGCACGCTTGCTGCGTTTGCCACCTTCGGCGTCGGTTTTCTGTTTCGTCCTCTGGGCGGGATAATTTTCGGCCACTTCGGTGACCGCCTTGGCCGGAAACGTATGCTGATGCTCACCGTCTGGATGATGGGCATTGCCACCGCGCTGATCGGTATTTTGCCCTCCTTTGCCTCGATTGGCTGGTGGGCTCCGGTGTTGCTGGTGACGCTGCGCGCCATTCAGGGCTTTGCCGTCGGCGGCGAATGGGGCGGCGCGGCATTGCTGTCCGTGGAAAGCGCTCCGAAGAATAAGAAAGCGTTTTACAGCAGCGGCGTGCAGGTGGGTTATGGCGTGGGTCTGCTGCTCTCCACGGGCCTGGTGTCGCTAATAAGTCAGCTCACGACAGACGAGCAGTTCCTGAGCTGGGGCTGGCGTATTCCGTTTATCTTCAGCATTGTGCTGGTCGTGGTGGCCCTGTGGATCCGTAACGGCATGGAAGAGTCGGCTGAGTTTGAACGGCAGCAGCGCGAAAAACCGGTCGCGAAGAAACGGCTGCCGGTGATGGAAGCGCTGGTGCAGCACCCTGGCGCTTTTCTGAAAATTATCGCCCTGCGCCTGTGCGAACTGCTGACGATGTATATCGTCACCGCCTTTGCCCTGAACTACTCCACGCAAAACCTCGGCCTGCCGCGGGAATTGTTCCTGAATATTGGCCTGGTGGTGGGCGGGATCAGCTGCCTGACCATCCCCTGCTTCGCCTGGCTGGCGGATCGCTTTGGCCGTCGACGGGTGTATATCACCGGGGCGCTGATCGGCACACTCAGCGCCTGGCCGTTCTTTATGGCGCTGGAGGCACAGTCGGTCTTCTGGATTGTCTTCTTCGCGATCATGCTTGCGAACATCGCTCACGATATGGTGGTCTGCGTGCAGCAGCCAATGTTCACCGAGCTGTTTGGCGCAAGCTACCGCTACAGCGGCGCGGGCGTGGGATATCAGGTGGCGAGCGTGGTCGGCGGCGGGTTTACACCGTTTATCGCCGCCGCGCTGGTGACGTTTTCCGGCGGTAACTGGCACAGCGTGGCGATTTATCTGCTGGCGGGTTGCCTGCTTTCTGCCGCCACCGCTCTGTTGATGAAGGAAACCGCGCACAGCTGATCTCCTCACTTTTGTTTCACAGGCGTGTGACATACTATCGGGTATAGCCGCACACCTGTGGAACAAGGAGACAGACATGAATAATAAGGGCTCCAGCCTGAACCCGGCTCAGGCGCTGGAAAAACTCGACGCGCTGTATGAACAGTCCGTCAATGCACTGCGCAGCGCCATCAGTGACTATATCGAAACAGGGAAACTTCCCGATGAAAAGGCCAGAACCCAAGGCCTTTTTGTTTATCCATCGCTCTCTGTCACCTGGGACGGCAGCGCCAGCAGCAATCCGAAAACCCGCGCCTATGCGCGTTTCACCCACTCCGGCTGTTACAGCACGACCATCACGCGACCTGCGCTGTTCCGCCCCTACCTGGAAGAGCAGCTTACCCTGCTGTATCAGGATTACGGCGCGCATATCAGCGTTGAACCGTCCCTGCACGAGATCCCTTACCCGTACGTGATAGACGGTTCAGCGCTGACGCTGGATCGCTCCATGAGCGCGGGGCTGACCCGCCACTTCCCGACCACTGAGCTGTCGCAGATTGGCGATGAGACGGCGGACGGGATCTATCACCCGGCAGAGTTTTCACCGCTGTCGCACTTTGATGCCCGCCGTGTCGATTTCTCGCTGGCACGCCTGCGCCACTACACCGGCACCCCAGCCGAACATTTCCAGCCGTTCGTGTTGTTTACCAATTACACCCGCTATGTGGACGAATTTGTCCGCTGGGGCTGTAGCCAGATCCTCGATCCGGACAGCCCTTACATCGCCCTATCCTGCGCGGGCGGGATATGGATCACCGCCGAAACCGAAGCACCGGAAGAGGCCATCTCCGACCTGGCGTGGAAAAAGCACCAGATGCCAGCCTGGCACCTGATCACCGCCGACGGTCAGGGCATTACGCTGATTAACATCGGCGTTGGCCCGTCGAATGCGAAAACCATCTGCGACCATCTGGCGGTACTGCGCCCGGACGTCTGGCTGATGATCGGCCACTGCGGCGGCCTGCGTGAAAGTCAGCTGATTGGCGATTACGTCCTCGCCCACGCTTATTTGCGTGACGACCATGTCCTTGACGCGGTTCTGCCGCCGGATATTCCTATCCCGAGTATCGCGGAAGTGCAGCGCGCCCTGTACGACGCCACCAAAGAGGTGAGCGGCATGCCGGGTGAAGAGGTAAAGCAGCGCCTGCGTACCGGTACGGTCGTCACCACCGACGATCGTAACTGGGAGCTGCGCTATTCCGCCTCCGCCCTGCGTTTCAATCTCAGCCGTGCGGTCGCAATCGATATGGAAAGCGCCACCATTGCCGCGCAGGGCTATCGCTTCCGCGTCCCTTACGGCACGCTGCTGTGCGTGTCCGATAAACCGCTGCACGGCGAGATCAAACTGCCGGGCCAGGCGAACCGTTTTTACGAAGGGGCGATCTCAGAGCATCTTCAGATTGGTATTCGCGCCATCGATTTACTGCGTGCAGAGGGCGACAAACTGCATTCCCGCAAGCTGCGCACCTTCAATGAGCCACCGTTCCGCTGATAACAAGGACCCACTCACCCGGCCTGGGATTCCGTAGGTCGGGTAAGCGGAGCGCCACCCGACAAACTGACCGAACGCAGAAAAGCAAAAAGCCTGCTTTAAAAGCAGGCTTTTCAAATTTGGCTCCTCTGACTGGACTCGAACCAGTGACATACGGATTAACAGTCCGCCGTTCTACCGACTGAACTACAGAGGAATCGTGTGAACGGGGCGCATATTATCGATGCGCCCTGAGGATGTCAAAGGGTGAATGCAGATTTTCAATCGTTTGCCGATTTATTCTCCACTTCGCACATTTGTCAGGCACTTGCCGTTTCCGAAACCTCCTGCTCCGGTTTTTTTCGCGGATATTTCCACAGCCAGCGCCCGCTCACCATGCGCCAGTAGAACAGCGCCCCGCGCACGGCCCAGTCAAGGAACATCCCCAGCCAGACGCCGACAACGCCCATACCCAACATTACCCCCAGCGTGTAGCCCGCCACAACGCGACAGCCCCACATGCCGAGCATGGAGACCCACATCGCAAACCGGGCATCGCGCGCCCCTTTCAGCCCGGCAGGAAGTACCCAGGACGCGGCCCAAATTGGCATAAACGCCGCGTTGAGCCAAATGAGCACCTTCACGACCTCTTTCACGTCATTTTCATGCGTATAGAACGAGGCCATCAGCCCGGCAAAAGGCGCAGTTCCCCACGCAATCGCCGTCAGTCCAATAGTTGAAAGCCAGAAGACGTGCCGAAGTTGCCGTTCCGCCTGCCCTATCTGCCCCTTTCCGAGACGTCTGCCGGTGATGATCGTCGACGCCGACCCCAGCGCGTTTCCGGGCAGGTTAATGAGCGAGGCGATGGAGAAGGCAATAAAGTTGCCGGCGATGACGTCTGTTCCCATCCCGGCAACAAACATCTGCGTCAGCAGTTTCCCACCGTTAAACAACACGGATTCGATGCTGGCCGGAATCCCGATCCCCATCACTTCCCAGATAATGGCGAAGTTAAGCGGACGGAAATAGCTTTTCAGCGTCAGGCGCAGCGATGGCGTAATTCCCGCCATCAGTACGCCAATTATCGCCGCCGCACCAATATAGCGGGAAATGGTCAGCCCTAAACCCGCGCCGACAAAGCCCAGCCCCTCCCAGGAAAAGACGCCGTAAATCAAAACGCTGCTGATAATGATATTCAGGATGTTCATGCCGCCGTTGATCAGCAGCGGAATTTTGGTATTTCCTGCTCCACGAAGCGCACCGCTACCAATCAGCGCGATGGCAGCCGCCGGATAACTCAGCACCGTCATTTCCAGGTAGGTGAGAGCCAGATCCTTCACCTCGCTGGTCGCTTCTCCCGCGACAATGTCGATAATTTCTTTGCCGTAATAATGGATAACCGCCGCAAGGATGATCGAAAAGAGGGTCATGATCATTAGCGACTGTCTGGCCGCTTCGCGGGCACGCTTCGGATCAAGCTTGCCCAGGCTAAACGCCACCACCACCGTCGTACCGAGATCGATAGCGGCAAAGAAGGACATCACAACCATGTTGAAACTGTCCGCCAGCCCTACCCCGGCCATGGCTTCTTTACCGAGCCAGCTCACCAGAAAGGTGCTCAGCACCCCCATTAGCAGGACGCAGGTATTCTCCAGGAAAATAGGCACGGCAAGGGGGGTGATTTCACGCCAGAACAGAACTCGATAGCTCTTACGTTTTGCATACCAGGGCGTGCGCATAATCGCCTGGCGTAGGGGTGCGGTGACGTTCAAAATGGACCTTAGAGAGAAAGTTGAAACTCCATTTCAAATGATGGGGCAGAAATGCGTATCCTGCAAAGTATTGTCCATAAAATTATGTTTGGATTTACAACAAAATGACGACAGAATCATCAAACAAACGCTTTTGCCTGAGATCAGGTTTGACAAAAGTTTTTTCGCCGCTAAGATAAGCCTCCACAACGATTCCTCTGTAGTTCAGTCGGTAGAACGGCGGACTGTTAATCCGTATGTCACTGGTTCGAGTCCAGTCAGAGGAGCCAAATTTAAAAAGCCTGCTTTTAGAGCAGGCTTTTTGCTTTTTTGCGTTCGTGAAATTATCGGGTGGCGGCTTCACCTTACCCGACCTACATGATAACAGTCCTGTAGGCCCGGTAAGCGCAGCGCCACCGGGCAACAGAGTGTGCGATTACTCGCCTTTAGCGTCGACGTTTTTGATTTCGCCCATCACTTTCAGCTTCTTGGAGATGTCGCGACGCTCTTTGGACAGCTCAGCGTTTTTGATGATGTAGTCATCAACGCGATCTTCATAATCGCTTTTCATGCTGGCGATGATGCCCTGAATAGCTTCAACGCTCATGCCAGGCTTGATGTAGTCGCTCAGGTTGTCCAGCAGCAGGACACGTTTCTGGTTGTCACGGATCTTCTTCTCTACGTCCTGGATTTCGCGCTGTAGCTTGTTTTTGCGGCGGAACAGGCGGACGAACTCCAGAACATCCTGGAACGAAGGCTTGGTAGTTTCCATTTTTATACCCCTGATAATGTGAGATTCGGATTCGTTAAAGCAACCGTTTTAACAGACAGCGGCTGCGAATGACAATGAGTATATCGTTTAAAACCATCATAACCCTAATTGTTGCTGAATCGAAGCAGCAGGCATCACATACGCTTTTTATTTGCGCAGCGCCCGGCAAATCAGCTGCGATAACAACTCCAGCTGTCGCGCCAGCTCCATACTCAGCCAGACATAACCATGGATGGGCGTTTCCGCCACATTGTCGCCCTGGCGCTCATTCATCAGCTGTTTAAGCTCGGCGACGATTTCGTTCAGCCGCTCGCTGTTCGCCCGTATCGGCTGTGGGTTACCTTCGTAGAGCGCATGGGCGATGGTCAGCAGGGTTTGTTGCGTCATCTGCTGCGTCTCTTTTAGCGTATGCGCGTTGAGCATCAGAAGATGGCTGGGGCGTGAGGCCCAGTGGGCATTGATTTGCAGTTCAAGCATACAGACCAGATTACGGCTGACCGTCTGAATAGCTTCAAAAATGGCTTTCTGGATATGGGTTTCTTTGCTTGCCGGGGTAATCAACCCGCGCATTTTGACCACATCATTGAGGATTTTTTGCAGGTGCTTTTCCAGACGCGGGCGCTCAATCAGATTCGGCGAAAACCCGGCCTGGTAGACCCGGTTAAATGCCGTGACGTAGTTTGCCATCTGAATGCGCCAGTGCAGGAAGGCGCGCTGCGGCCAGATGCCGGTAAACAGCATGGCGAGCAACGAGCCAAGGATCACGTCCCCGCTTCGCCACAATGCGGTGGTCATATCGCCCGCCGGTGCGCCGACCACAACCGCGAGCGTAATGCCAATCAGCAGCGCCTGATACGGTTTCTTGCCAAGGGCAAGCCATCCACAAAGAAACATCGCCACCGCGCACCACAGCAACATGACCGGAAACGAGATCAGCTCCAGCTTCAGGGCGATAAGCCCAAGCGCTGAGCCTAAAACGGTGCCGCCTATGCGTTCGAAAGCGCGCGGGACCACGTTCCCCCAGAATGAGATCGGCCCCATCACCACCACCAGCGTGATCAGCGGCCACGTCCCTTCCGGGATATCCAGCAGACGAACCAGTACGAAGGTCAACACAAACGCCAGCGCAATGCGGCAACCGTGCACCACGCGATAATGTTTGTATAACCGAATTTCAAAAGGGGTTAATGACTTGTCGGGGCGCACACCCGTCTCCAGCTCTACGGCAAACCACAATTGTACTGTGTTTTCAGCCGGGTGGATCGCGCCCGGCTGAAAAACCCTGCATTCCGCAGGATTATCCCACTTTGTGCTCTACCGGTACAAACATCTCAATATCCCAGTAGCCGTCAGCATTGCCATCGTTCAGATAGCGTTCGAAGCAGGGTTTTGCCGCGATCTGGAATTTGTTGTCTTCCAGCAGGGAGTTGAAGAACTGATACCACGGAGTGGCGAAATCATGATTTTCGACGCGCGCGGCGGCAATAGCATACTCTCCGGCAGCAATTTCGGTCATCATCACCCCTTCGCTGTTTTCAGGGATAGTGAAATCGTCCGTTACCGTTACGGCGGTAACGCAGCGGAGCTTTTCTGCCGGCACGTCATCCGGATTGTCATAATAAACGGCCACCCACTCCTGCGGCTGAATATGACGCCCGTCTACCCACATGACCAGCTGTTCAAATCCCTGCTTGACCGTCTTTTCCCACGGCCCCACGAGATGAAAGCCAGCGATCGTACGTTTCTGTTGCTGCCTGATGCTGTAGTCCATGCTGCCTCCGTTTATTACTGTATATATATGGGTCTTCCCTTGTTGTGGTGGCTGAAGGCATGATAATGGTGTATTTAATCGCCAGAGGTCACCGCCATGGACGAAAAGTCCCTCTACGCTCATATTCTCAACCTGTCCGATCCGTGGCAGGTAAAGTCCCTTTCTCTCGATGAAAATGCCGGTTCTGTTACTGTCACTATTGAGATCGCTGAAAACACCCGGCTAGCCTGTCCGACCTGCGGTAAATCCTGTTCTGTTCACGATCACCGTCATCGTAAATGGCGCCATCTTGATACCTGCCAGTTCACCACTATTGTTGAAGCCGATGTTCCACGAATTATGTGTCCGGAGCATGGCTGCCTGACGTTGCCTGTTCCGTGGGCTGGCCCCGGAAGCCGGTATACGTTGCTATTCGAATCGTTCGTTCTCTCATGGCTGAAAATCAGCACCGTTGATGCTGTCAGGAAGCAACTTAAGCTCAGTTGGAATGCGGTTGACGGCATTATGACCCGGGCAGTTAAGCGAGGTCTTGCCCGGATAAAAAAGCCATTATCCGCCCGTCATATGAATGTGGATGAGGTCGCCTTTAAAAAAGGACATCGTTACATAACGGTGATCTCCGATCGCGATGGTCGGGCGCTGGCCTTAACGGATGATCGCGGCACAGAGAGT
Organism: Enterobacter cloacae complex sp. ECL72; assembly: GCF_019056635.1. NCBI lineage: Bacteria > Pseudomonadati > Pseudomonadota > Gammaproteobacteria > Enterobacterales > Enterobacteriaceae > Enterobacter > Enterobacter cloacae complex sp. ECL72. The sequence continues at coordinate 2,477,406 of NZ_CP077659.1, forward strand.
CTTGCCGGCTATCTTCGCACGCTCACTGATGGGCAGTTGCTGGCTATCAAAACGCTCTCAATGGACATGAACGCGGGCTATATAAGAGCAGCGCGTATCCACTTACCCAGTGCGGTTGAGAAAATCGCCTTTGACCGCTTCCATGTGGCGAAGCAACTGGGCGAGGTAGTTGATAAAACCCGTCAGAATGAACATCCGCACCTCCCTGTTGAAAGCCGACACCAGGCAAAAGGAACCCGCTTCCTGTGGCAGTACAGCGATAAGTGGATGACCGAATCCCGGCAGGAAAAGCTGATGTGGCTGCGTGCACAGATGAAGCTGACGAGCCAGTGCTGGGCGCTGAAAGAGCTGGCAAAGGATATCTGGAACAGGCCATGGAGCGAGGAAAGACGGAGTGACTGGCAGAGATGGTTGGCGCTGGCGGCTAACAGTGACGTTCCCATGATGAAAAATGCCGCGAAAACGATAGGAAAAAGGCTGTACGGGATCCTGAATGCGATGCGACACAGTGTCTCAAACGGAAATGCGGAGGCACTTAACAGCAAGATCAGGCTGCTGAGGATAAAAGCCAGGGGATACCGAAACCGGGAGCGCTTTAAACTGGGGGTGATGTTCCACTACGGAAAGCTGAATATGGCGTTCTGAGCCTTCCCACCATGATCGGGGAAGACCCATATATATACACTGTAAAGCAGAATCGAGATTATCGGCAAACCAGGAGTGTTTATTATGTGAGCAGACTCGCAACACTGCCAGTCTGCCCAAAAAGGTCAGAGTTTATGATGCAGATAATCGCCGAGGCGGGAGAAAAGGCCGCCCTTTTCAACGCTTTCCAGCGTAACCAATGGCCAGTGCGCTACCACCTTGTCACGATCGTACAGCTGGATCTCCCCTACCCGCTGATGCGCGGCGATCGGCGCTTCCAGCTCTTTTTTATCCATCACGTATTTCGCCTTGATGTTCGGCACTTCCGATTTGGGTAATGCCAGCCAGAAGTCCTGATCCGTGCCCAGCGCGATCTGCTCTTTATCGCCGTACCAGATGCGCTCGGTTCCCACTTTTTTACCGTTATGCAGGATCTGCACCGTATCAAAATTTTGCTGTCCCCAGTGCAGCAGCTTGCGCGCCTGATCTTCACGTCCTTTCGGGCTGTCTGCCCCCATCACCACCGCAATCAGTCGACGCTGACCGTCCACCGCGGAGGCAATCAGGTTAAAGCCCGCGCCCGAGGTGTGACCCGTTTTCAGGCCATCCACGTTCATGGTCTTATCCCACAGCAGGCCGTTGCGGTTCTGCTGGGTGATGCCGTTCCAGGTCAGGCTCTTTTCGCTGTACATGTGATAGAACTCAGGCTCGCCGTGAATGATGGCCCGGGAAAGCACGGCGAGATCGTAAGCGGAGCTGTGCTGACCCGGTGCATCCAGCCCGTGTACGGTTTCGAAGTGGGTATCGCGCAGGTTCAGCTTTTCAACGTAGTCATTCATCATCCTGACGAACTGCGGCTGACCGCCCGCCACGTGATCCGCCAGCGCCACGCAGGCGTCATTGCCGGAATCAACAATCAGGCCGCGGCTGAGATCGCGCACGGAAACCCGATCGCCCTCCTTCAGAAACATCAGCGACGAACCGTCAAAGACCGGATTGCCTTTTGCCCAGGCGTCACGTCCGACCGTCACAATGTCATCGGGGCTGATGCGGTGGCTATCAATAGCACGATCGACAACGTACCCCGTCATCAGTTTGGTCAGGCTCGCCGGATTACGCTGCTGATGTTCGTTGCCCGCCGTTAAGATTTGACCCGTGGTGTAATCCATCAATACCCAGGAGCCAGCCTGGATGGCAGGCGGCTGAGGTGAAAAATCCAGCGGCTCGGCAGCCAGCGCGGATGAAATACTCGAAGCGAGTAAAGAAACAGCAATAAACAGACGGCGTTTCAACGGTATATCCTCAGGTCAGTAAAAATCGATGACCTTTTTACGGGAGTTCTGATGTCGTTACCTGCCTTAATTGCAAAAAAATGTGACAGCACGCTGATTTTTTCGGAACAAATCTCGCAAATTTCTTGCCTGACGGTGCTTTTTATTCGGACTGCTCACCCCAATCGTTTACCATAGAGACGTCAATTTTTAACAGGATGAGATTACTGGTGTCTGACTCTGCCGCGCGCCCGACTTTTTTGTTCCACGATTACGAAACCTTTGGCACCCATCCGGCGCTGGACCGACCGGCGCAGTTTGCGGCTATCCGTACCGATGACGAATTTAACGTCATCGGCGAACCCGAGGTGTTTTACTGTAAGCCCGCCGATGACTATCTGCCGCAGCCGGGCGCGGTAATGGTGACGGGCATCACGCCTCAGGAAGCGCGGGATAAAGGCGTTAGCGAAGCAGAATTTGCCCGTCGCATCCACGACCTGTTCACGGTGCCCAATACCTGCGTGGTGGGTTACAACAACATCCGTTTTGACGATGAAGTGACGCGCAATATCTTCTATCGCAACTTCTACGATCCGTATGCCTGGAGCTGGCAGAACCGTAATTCACGCTGGGATTTGCTGGATATCATGCGCGCCTGCTATGCGCTGCGCCCGGAGGGGATTAACTGGCCGGAGAACGACGACGGCTTGCCGAGCTTCAGGCTCGAGCACCTGACGCGGGCCAACGGCATTGAGCACAGCAACGCCCACGACGCGATGGCAGACGTTTACGCGACCATCGCTATGGCGAAACTTGTAAAAACCGCGCAGCCGCGCCTGTTTGAGTATCTGTTGAGCCATCGCAGCAAGCAAAAGCTGATGACGCTAATTGACGTGCCGCAGATGAAACCGCTGGTGCATATTTCAGGGATGTTCGGTGCGTGGCGCGGGAATACAAGCTGGGTGGCGCCGCTTGCCTGGCATCCGGACAACCGTAACGCCGTCATCATGGTGGATCTCGCCGGAGATATCTCCCCGCTGCTTGAGCTCGACAGCGACACCTTACGTGAACGGCTCTATACGCCGAAAGAGGCGCTGGGTGCCCTGCCAGCCGTACCGGTAAAACTGGTGCACATCAATAAGTGCCCGGTGCTGGCGCAGGCCAACACGCTGCGCCCGGAAGACGCCGATCGGCTGGGGATTAACCGTCAGCACTGCCTCGATAACCTGAAAGTGCTGCGCGACAACCCGCATGTGCGCGAGAAAGTCGTCGCCATTTTTGCCGAATCAGAGCCGTTCGTGCCGTCTGTGAATGTGGATGCGCAGCTTTATAACGGCTTCTTCAGCGACGCCGATCGCGCGGCGATGAATATCGTGCTGCAAACCGACCCGCGTAACCTGCCCGCGCTGGATATCACCTTCGCAGATAAGCGCATTGAGAAGCTGATGTTTAATTATCGCGCGCGCAACTATCCCGGCACGCTGGATGAAGCAGAGCAGGAACGCTGGTTACAGCATCGGCGCAACGTGTTTACGCCGGAGTTTCTTAATAGCTACGCCCAGGAGCTGGAGATGCTTTACGGTCAGTATGAAGGGAATGCTGAGAAGCAGGCGCTGCTGAAAGCGCTGTTCCAGTATGCGCAAGAAATTGTCTGAGTAGCGGGTACAAAAAAGCCGGAGGCGATGTCTCCGGCTTTTTTTTGCCGGGTGGCGCTAACGCTTACCCGGCCTACGGTTTAGAAGTCCGTAGGTCGGGTGCGTAGCCGCCACCCGACACAGTCTTACGCGACGTCTTCCACCCGACACAGTCTTACGCGACGTCTTCGTACTGAGGAACCGGGTTGCGGAAGCTTCTGGTCACGCAAGCCAGGTAAATCAGACCGATCGCACCCCAGATCAGACCCAGAACCATTGAGCTCTCTTCCAGGTTAATCCACAGCGCACCCACCGTCAGGGCACCACACACTGGCAGCACCAGATAGTTGATGTGGTCCTTCAGCGTCTTGTTGCGCTTCTCACGGATCCAGAACTGCGAAATCACGGAGAGGTTAACGAAGGTGAACGCCACCAGCGCACCAAAGTTAATCAGCGCCGTGGCCGTTACCAGGTCGAATTTAATCGCCAGCAGGGCAATAGCGCCCACCAGCAGCACGTTCCACGCCGGGGTACGCCATTTAGGATGCACGTAACCGAAGAAGCGGGTTGGGAACACACCGTCACGGCCCATCACGTACATCAGACGAGAGACGCCCGCGTGCGCTGCCATACCGGAAGCCAGTACGGTGACGCTGGAGAAGATCAGCACGCCCCACTGGAAGGTTTTACCCGCCACGTACAGCATAATTTCAGGCTGTGATGCATCCGGATCTTTAAAGCGAGAGATATCCGGGAAGTACAGCTGTAAGAAGTAAGACGCACCGATGAAGATCAGGCCGCCAATCAGCGCGGTCAGGAAAATCGCTTTCGGGATCACGCGCTCAGCGTCTTTGGTCTCTTCAGACAGAGAAGAGATACCGTCGAAGCCCAGGAACGAGAAGCACAGGATAGTTGCACCGGTGATCATCGGCACTACGTGAGCGCCTTCAGACCAGAACGGACGGGTGCTGGTCAGCGTACCTGCGCCTTCCCCGTGGGAAACGCCGTAGATGATCAGCCCAACGATAACCGCAACAATCCCCATCTGAAGGATCACAATCAGGGTGTTGAAGTTAGCCACGGTCTTGATGCTGCGCAGGTTAGAGATGGTCATAAAGGCCACCAGCGCCACAACGAAGATCCACGACGGCACGGAAGGCACCAGCGCTTCGAAGTAAATTTTTGCCAGCAGAATGTTGATCATCGGCATGAACAGGTAGTCCAGCAGTGATGACCAGCCCACCATAAAGCCAACCGCCGGGCTAATGGACTTCTGAGCATAGGTGTACGCAGAGCCTGCGGACGGGAAACGGCGAACCAGTTTACCGTAGCTCAGCGCTGTAAAGAGGATGGCGACCAGCGCAAAGGCGTACGCCGTTGCAACGTGACCGTCAGTAAGGCCTGATACGATACCGAATGTATCGAACAGCGTCATCGGTTGCATATAGGCAAGGCCCATCATAACAACCGGAATCAACGTAAGCGTTTTACGTAATTCCACGCGAGAGGTGTTTGGAGTTGCGTTATGCGACATAGTTATTCTCCTTTACGGTGATAACCGCCACGTAAGCGAAAAATTGCCCCATTTCTTTCTTCCTCAGCGACAACAACTGTCGGATTTTAGTAAATATCTATCCGGTACGAAGCCCGGCCTCTTGGTTTTTAGTTTCGTTTCGTACATGCAAAAAAAAATAACCGACGCCTTTTATATCGTCGATTATTCATTTGTTTGCAGCGGCGGCATTTTGCCCTATTCCAGATACAAAAGGCAATACATTGAGAAACCTGCCCATAAATTAATTTTACTAACTGATTGATTTCCCATCATCTGCCTGAGCGTAAACTGTGGCGATAGCACTATTTGCTAAAATTTCGTCTCGCCACCAGGCGCTGGCAAGCCCGGCGGTCTGTTCATTCCAGCCTACCCATACCGATTCGTTACTGCTTTGCGCTAAAACTTGTTTTTCCACCAGCGCTCCGCTGTCAATAAACCGCTGCGCTAAATAACGGGGAAGGTAACCGCACCCCAGGCCGCTTATTTGCAGCTCCAGTTTGGTTTTAAAATCAAAAACGGTGATGGCCTCCTGCTCATCCAGCAGCTGCGATGAAATGCCGCATTCCGGGCGAGAACTGTCTCCAACCACAATGGCGCGATAGTTTTTAATGACGCGTCGGGTAACAGGCTCCGGTTCATTCGCCAGCGGGTGATGAGGCGCAACGGCAAAAACCTGCTCCAGAACGCCGAGCCGCGCAAAACCAAATTCGCTCAACTGGGGAGGCTCATGCAGCGCCCCAACGATGATATCCGCCCTGCCCTGCGTCAGGGCCTCCCAGGAACCGCCCAGCACGCCATTGATAAAAACCAGCCGGGTGACGCTGTGGCGCTGATAGAACGCCTCAATAAGCGGGGTAAGCAGGGAGAAAGGGAATGTATCATCAACCCCAATCACCAGCTCATTTTCCCAGCCCTGGTGAAGTTTGACGGCCTGTTTTTCCAGCTCGCGAACCGTATGCAGCACGTCACGCCCTTTTTCCAGCAGCATCTGCCCTGTACGGGTGAAACGCGCGCGATGCCCGGTGCGGTCAAGGATTTGGATATTAAGATCGCTCTCGAGCTTTTGCACGGTGTAGCTCAGAGCCGAAGGGGTTTTATAGAGCTTCGCCGAGGCGGCGGCAAAGCTCCCCTCTTTTTCCAGCGCATCCAGAATAACAAGAACATCCAGCAGCGGTTTCATCTTCGCCCCCTTGCGGTGTGCGATTGTCTCCGCCGGCGCAATTATTCCATGGGCATAACCAGCGGATCGGGATACTGATATTCAAATCCCAGTTCATGGCAAATACGATTACCATCAATAATTTTGCCTTTGCGTTCCCCCTGCGCCTCGCTGAATACCGGCGGCGCCAGACCCAGCTGGCGCGCCATCAGCGGATAAAAGGTACTGCGCGGCGGATGCGAAGGCGCACATATATTATAGATGTGCCCCCCTTTCGGAGCCTGCAAAAGCAGTTCTATTGCGCCGATAACATCCTCAAGATGCACAAGATTAACCCCGTGCTGGCCATCCGGCGCGGATTTACCGGCAAAGAAGCGCCCCGGATGACGCCCCGGCCCCACCAGCCCGGCCAGACGTAAGATATCCACCTGCGTGCCAGGCAGATTGTGCAGCCAGTCTTCCAGCTCTTTCAGTACCCGGCCGCTGGCGGTCACCGGACGGCGCTCGGTGTTTTCTTTCGCCGTACCGTCGATATCGCCATAGACGGAGGTGGAGCTGGTGAAAATGATACGCGGAATATGGTGCGCCAGGGCGCTGTCGACGATCTCCTGCACCGCCTGCAAGTAAAAAGACTCACCCGGGCCGCTGCGCCGCGCCGGTAAGGTAATGACCAGCGCGTCCACATTCATCAGTTCATCCAGCTCGTCGGTATCGCAGATAAGCTCGGGTTCGAGACGCAGCTCAACACCATCAATGCCGCACATGCGTGCCGCTTCAACCCCATCTCGGGTGGTCTTACTCCCTGTCACCTGCCAGCCTTTCGCGGCTAATGACATCGCCAGTGGCATTCCTAACCATCCTAACCCGACAATCGCGACCTTTTTCATTACATTCTCCGCTTAACGATGCCTGTTATAAGGCTACGCCAGCCTGGTGGAACGCACAATTCATACCATCAATATGAAATGAATTAATGATCAAAAAAAGCCCTTGCTTTATGGCGTACAACTGGTTTAGGTTAAAAGACATCAAATGCATAAGCATTCAACGAGAATTTATATGACACGCGTTCCTTTTAAAAACCACCATCATCACCATCATCCTGACTAGTCTTTCAGGCGATGTGTGCTGGAAGACGTTTGGATCTTCCAGTGGTGCATGAACGCATGAAAAAGCCCCCGGAAGATCTTCTTCCGGGGGCTTTTTTTTGGACCGCATTCAGACAGGTTAAAACAGGTTAACGAGGAACACAGAATGTTAGATAACTCACGTTTACGCATAGCTATTCAAAAATCAGGCCGTTTAAGCGACGATTCACGCGAACTGCTGGCCCGCTGCGGGATTAAAATCAACCTGCACACCCAGCGCCTGATCGCCCTGGCTGAAAATATGCCGATCGACATTCTGCGCGTACGTGATGACGATATCCCGGGCCTGGTGATGGATGGCGTCGTTGATCTCGGCATCATCGGCGAAAACGTACTGGAAGAAGAGTTATTAACCCGCCGCGCGCAGGGCGAAGATCCGCGCTACTTTACCCTGCGTCGTCTGGACTTTGGCGGTTGCCGCCTGTCGCTGGCTACGCCGGTCGATGAAGCCTGGGACGGCCCGGCCGCGCTGAACGGCAAACGTATCGCCACCTCTTACCCTCACCTGCTGAAACGTTACCTCGATCAAAAAGGCGTGCAGTTTAAATCCTGTCTGCTGAACGGCTCCGTTGAAGTGGCGCCGCGTGCGGGCCTGGCCGATGCCATCTGTGACCTCGTCTCCACCGGCGCCACGCTCGAAGCGAACGGCCTGCGCGAAGTGGAGGTGATCTACCGCTCCAAAGCGTGCCTTATCCAGCGCGACGGCGAGATGGCCGACGCCAAACAGCAGCTCATCGACAAGCTGCTGACCCGCATTCAGGGCGTGATTCAGGCGCGTGAATCCAAATACATCATGATGCATGCGCCGACCGAGCGCCTGGACGAAGTGATTGCCCTGCTGCCGGGCGCTGAGCGTCCAACCATTCTGCCGCTGGCGGGCGACCAGCAGCGCGTGGCGATGCACATGGTCAGCAGCGAAACCCTGTTCTGGGAAACCATGGAAAAACTGAAGGCGCTGGGCGCAAGCTCCATTCTGGTGCTGCCAATTGAGAAGATGATGGAGTAACGACCATGAGCTTTAACACAATCATCGACTGGAATACCTGTAGCGACGCGCAACAGCGCGAGCTGCTGATGCGCCCGGCAATTTCCGCCTCGGAGAGCATCACCCGCACTGTGGCGGAGATCCTCGATAACGTCAAAGCCCGCGGGGACGACGCGCTGCGCGAGTACAGCGCGAAGTTTGATAAAACTGAGGTCGACGCGTTACAGGTTACCGAGCAGGACATCATTGATGCCAGCAATCGTCTGGGTGATGACATCAAACAGGCGATGGCCGTCGCGGTGAAAAATATTGATACCTTCCACACCGCGCAGAAATTGCAGGCGGTGGATGTGGAAACCCTGCCCGGCGTACGCTGCCAGCAGGTGACACGCCCGGTGGCGTCCGTCGGCCTCTATATTCCCGGCGGCTCTGCCCCGCTGTTTTCGACCGTCCTGATGCTGGCCACCCCGGCACGTATTGCCGGTTGTCAGAAGGTGGTGCTCTGCTCTCCGCCACCAATCGCCGATGAGATCCTGTACGCGGCGAAGCTGTGCGGCGTGCAGGCGATCTATAAAGTGGGCGGTGCGCAGGCGATTTCTGCCCTGGCGTTCGGAACAGTATCCATTCCTAAGGTCGACAAAATCTTTGGCCCGGGCAATGCCTACGTGACCGAAGCGAAGCGTCAGGTCAGCCAGCGTCTGGACGGCGCGGCGATTGATATGCCTGCCGGTCCGTCTGAAGTGCTGGTGATTGCCGACAGCGGCGCTACACCGGATTTCGTGGCCTCTGACCTGCTCTCGCAGGCCGAGCACGGCCCTGACTCGCAGGTGATTTTACTGACGCCAGATGCCGACATGGCAAAACGCGTGGGCGACGCCGTTGAGCGTCAGCTGGCTGACCTGCCGCGTGCGGAAACGGCGCGTCAGGCGCTATCCGCCAGCCGCCTGATTGTGGCCCGCGATCTTGACCAGTGCATCGCCATCTCCAACCAGTACGGTCCTGAGCACCTGATTATTCAGACCCGCAACGCGCGCGATCTGGTCGACAGCATAACCAGCGCAGGCTCAGTGTTCCTCGGGGACTGGTCACCGGAATCCGCCGGGGATTACGCCTCCGGCACCAACCACGTGCTGCCGACGTATGGTTATACCTCAACCTGCTCCAGCCTGGGGCTGGCGGATTTCCAGAAGCGCATGACCGTGCAGGAACTCTCCCGCGAGGGATTTGCCTCGCTGGCGTCGACCATTGAAACCCTGGCCGCCGCCGAGCGCCTGACTGCCCACAAAAATGCCGTGACGCTGCGCGTTGCCGCCCTGAAGGAGCAAGCATGAACATCGAAGAATTAGCCCGCGAAAATGTCCGTCGCCTGACGCCCTATCAGTCTGCGCGTCGTCTGGGCGGGAACGGCGACGTCTGGCTGAATGCCAATGAATATCCCACGGCGGTGGCCTTTGAGCTTTCGCAGCAGACGCTGAACCGCTACCCGGAGTGTCAGCCGAAAGCGGTGATCGAGAACTATGCGCAGTATGCAGGCGTGAAGCCTGAGCAGGTGCTGGTCAGCCGTGGGGCTGATGAAGGGATTGAGCTGCTGATCCGCGCCTTCTGTGAGCCGGGTAAAGACGCGGTGATGTACTGCCAGCCCACGTACGGGATGTACAGCGTCAGCGCCGAAACCTTTGGCGTAGCCTGCCGCAACGTGCAGGCGCTCGACAACTGGCAGCTGGATTTGCAGGGCATCGCCGATAACCTCGACGGCGTGAAGGTGGTGTTTGTCTGTAGCCCGAACAACCCCACCGGGCAGATTATTCATCCGCAGGATATCCGCACCCTGCTGGAGATGACGCGCGGCAAGGCGCTGGTCGTCGCTGATGAAGCCTATATTGAGTTCTGCCCGCAGGCGACGCTGGCAGGCTGGCTTGAGGAGTATCCGCATCTCGTTGTGCTGCGTACCCTTTCCAAAGCCTTCGCCCTCGCCGGCCTTCGCTGTGGATTTACGCTGGCGAATAAAGCGGTTATCGACCTGCTGCTGAAAGTGATCGCCCCGTATCCGCTCTCAACGCCGGTTGCCGATATTGCGGCACAGGCGCTGGCCCCGCAGGGCATCAGCGCGATGCGCGAGCGTGTGGCGCAGATCCTGGAAGAGCGTCAGTATCTTGTCGATGCCCTTAAAACGATTCCGTGCGTGGAGCAGGTGTTCGACTCGGAAACCAATTACATCCTGGTGCGCTTCACCGCCTCAAGCGCGATATTTAAATCGTTGTGGGATCAGGGCATTATCTTACGAGACCAGAATAAACAACCTACCCTGAGCGGCTGCCTGCGTATTACCGTCGGCACCCGTGCAGAGAGCCAGCGCGTGATTGACGCCCTGAAAGCGGAGAAAGTATGAGTCAGAAGTATCTCTTTATCGATCGTGACGGCACCATCATCTCGGAGCCACCCAGCGATTTTCAGGTCGATCGTTTCGACAAACTGGCGTTTGAACCCGACGTGATCCCGGTGCTGCTGAAGCTTCAGAAAGCAGGCTATAAGCTGGTGATGATCACCAACCAGGACGGTCTGGGCACCGACAGCTTCCCGCAGGTAGACTTTGACGGCCCGCACAACCTGATGATGCAGGTGCTGACCTCGCAGGGCATCGCCTTCGACGAAGTGCTGATCTGCCCGCATATGCCTGCCGACGAGTGCGACTGCCGCAAGCCAAAAGTGAAGCTTGTTGAGCGTTATCTGGCGGAAGAGGCGCTGGATAAAGGCAACAGCTATGTGATCGGCGATCGCGTCACGGATATCACGCTGGCGGACAACATGGGCATTGCGGGCCTGCGCTATAACCGCGACACGCTAAACTGGGCGATGATTGGCGAGCAGCTCACCCGACGCGACCGCTATTCCCACGTTGAACGCAACACCAAAGAGACGCAGATCGACGTGAAGGTCTGGCTGGACCGCGAAGGCGGCAGCAAGATCCACACCGGCGTCGGTTTCTTTGACCACATGCTGGATCAAATCGCCACTCACGGCGGCTTCCGCATGGAGATCACCGTTAAGGGCGACCTGTATATCGACGATCACCACACCGTGGAAGATACCGGCCTGGCGCTGGGCGAAGCCCTGAAGCTGGCGCTCGGCGACAAGCGCGGCATCAACCGCTTCGGCTTTGTTCTGCCGATGGACGAGTGCCTGGCGCGCTGCGCGATGGATATCTCCGGGCGTCCGCACCTGGAATATAAAGCCGACTTTACCTACCAGCGCGTGGGCGATCTCAGCACCGAGATGGTGGAGCACTTCTTCCGCTCGCTTTCTTACACTATGGGCCTGACGCTGCACCTGAAAACCAAAGGCAAAAACGATCACCACCGCGTCGAGAGCCTGTTCAAAGCCTTTGGCCGTACCCTGCGCCAGGCGATCCGCGTGGAAGGTGACGCCCTGCCCTCGTCGAAAGGAGTGCTGTAATGAACGTGGTGATTCTGGACACCGGATGCGCCAACCTGAACTCCGTACAGTCGGCGATTATGCGCCACGGCTACGAGCCGGTGGTGAGCCGCGACCCGGACGTGGTGCTACGCGCGGATAAACTCTTTCTGCCGGGCGTTGGCACCGCCCAGGCGGCGATGGATCAGATCCATGAGCGCGAGCTGGTGGAGCTCATCAAAGCCTGTACTCAACCGGTGCTGGGCATTTGCCTCGGCATGCAGCTGCTTGGCCGCCGCAGCGAAGAGAGCAACGGCGTTGATCTGCTGGGCATTATAGAAGAAGACGTGCCGAAAATGACCGACCACGGCCTACCGCTGCCGCACATGGGCTGGAACCGCGTTTATCCGAAGGCGGGCAACAGGCTGTTCCAGGGTATCGAAGACGGCGCGTACTTCTATTTCGTTCACAGCTACGCCATGCCCGTGAATACCTATACCATCGCCCAGTGCAATTACGGCGAGGCGTTCACCGCCGCCGTGCAGAAAGATAACTTTTACGGCGTGCAGTTTCACCCGGAACGCTCCGGCGCAGCCGGTGCGCAACTGCTGAAAAATTTCCTGGAGATGTGATGATAATTCCCGCTTTAGATTTAATTGACGGCACGGTTGTTCGTCTCCACCAGGGCGATTACGGGCAGCAGCGCGACTACGGCAACGATCCGCTGCCGCGGTTACAGGCTTACGCCGCCGAGGGCGCTGAGGTTTTGCACCTGGTCGATCTGACCGGCGCGAAAGATCCGTCGAAGCGCCAGATCCCGCTGCTTAAAACACTGGTGGCTGGCGTGGACGTCCCCGTGCAGGTTGGCGGCGGCGTGCGTACGGAAGCCGATGTTGCCGCCTTACTGGACGCGAGCGTGGCGCGCGTGGTGGTCGGTTCGACCGCTGTGAAAGATCCTGAGACGGTCAAGGGCTGGTTCCGCCGCTTCGGTGCGGATGCGCTGGTGCTGGCGCTGGATGTGCGCATTGACGCGCAGGGTAAAAAGCAGGTCGCGGTCAGCGGCTGGCAGGAAAACTCCGGCGTAACGCTGGAAGAGCTGGTCGGGATGTATCTTCCGGTAGGGCTGAAGCACGTCCTGTGCACGGATATTTCACGCGATGGTACGCTCGCAGGCTCGAACGTCTCGCTGTATGAAGAGGTTTGCGCGCGTTATCCGCAGGTGGCGTTTCAGTCCTCTGGCGGTATCGGCGACCTGGCGGATATCACCGCTCTGCGCGGAACCGGTGTACGCGGCGTGATTGTGGGTCGCGCGCTGCTGGAAGGCAAATTTACGGTGAAGGAGGCGATTCAATGCTGGCAAAACGGATAATTCCCTGCCTGGACGTGCGTGATGGTCAGGTTGTAAAAGGCGTGCAGTTCCGCAACCACGAGATCATTGGCGACATCGTTCCGCTGGCAAAACGCTATGCCGAAGAAGGCGCAGACGAACTGGTATTTTACGATATCACCGCCTCCAGCGATGGCCGCGTGGTGGATAAAAGCTGGGTGGCGCGCGTGGCAGAGGTGATTGATATTCCCTTCTGCGTGGCGGGCGGGATTAAATCTGCTGACGATGCGGCGAAAATTCTCTCTTTCGGTGCGGACAAAATTTCGATTAACTCCCCTGCGCTTGCAGATCCGGAGCTGATTACGCGTCTGGCGGACCGGTTTGGCGTGCAGTGCATTGTCGTGGGGATCGACACCTGGTTTGATTCCGCGACAGGCAAATATCACGTTAACCAGTACACCGGCGATGAAAGCCGCACGCGCGTCACCCAATGGGAGACGCTGGACTGGGTGCAGGAAGTACAAAAACGCGGTGCGGGTGAAATTGTGCTGAACATGATGAACCAGGACGGCGTACGCAACGGTTACGACCTCGAGCAGCTGAAAAAAGTGCGCGCGGTGTGCCAGGTTCCGCTGATTGCCTCCGGCGGCGCAGGCACCATGGAACACTTCCTTGAAGCCTTCCGCGATGCGAACGTAGACGGCGCGCTGGCCGCTTCCGTGTTCCACAAACAGATTATCAATATTGGTGAGTTAAAAACGTACCTGGCCGACCAGGGCGTGGAGATCAGGGTATGTTAACAGAGCAACAACAAGCGCAGCTGGACTGGGAAAAAACTGACGGATTACTGCCGGTGGTTGTACAGCATGCCGTTTCAGGCGAAGTGCTGATGCTGGGATACATGAACCAGGAGGCACTGGCAAAAACGATCGACAGCGGCAAGGTGACGTTTTTCTCGCGCACCAAACAGCGCCTGTGGACGAAAGGGGAAACCTCGGGTCACTTCCTGAATGTGGTCAGCATTACGCCAGACTGCGACAACGACACCCTGCTGGTGCTGGTAAACCCGATTGGGCCGACCTGCCACAAAGGTACCAGCAGCTGCTTTGGCGAGGCGAGCCACCAGTGGCTGTTCCTCTATCAGCTGGAACAGCTGCTGGCAGAGCGTAAATCAGCGGATCCTGAGAGCTCGTACACGGCGAAGCTGTACGCCAGCGGCACCAAACGGATTGCGCAGAAAGTGGGTGAAGAAGGTGTTGAAACGGCGCTGGCGGCCACCGTGCATGACCGGGAGGAGCTGACGAATGAAGCGTCGGATTTGATGTATCACCTGCTGGTGCTGCTTCAGGATCAGGAGCTGGATTTAACGACGGTGATTGAGAATTTGCGGAAACGACATAAATAAAAAAAGACCGGGGAGACCCGGTCTTTTTTTGTGTGTAAATCAGGCTCTTGGTTTGTAGTTTCTCAGCGCGTTACGGCCGAGGACGACAGCAGAACCGATGATCCCGCCGAGGAGAACGGCAAGGATGAGGATGATGGCCTTTTTAGGGCTGTCACGCTTGATTGGCAGATCTGGTTTCATTACGTAACGATAGACATGTAACGTGTCTGGGTTAACGTTGAGGTTTTCAATGTCCAGTAAGTTCTTTTTGGTCTGATAGTAAGAGCCAGGGAAGACCAGCGGACGGGACGCCTCGTTATCAACCATTGATTTGAGCGCTACGGTGCCCAGCAGGAACATGGTTTCCTGAGTAACATCCTGCGTTTGCTGGAGCTGCGGTGTGCTAATTTTCGCCGCCTCCGCGTTCTTAAGCGCCTCAGAAATTTGCTTGATACGCAGATCTTTTTGCTCCTGTGCCACTTTCTCCTGGTTCAGAAGAGAGTCGTTCAGGGTTGTGATCTGTTGCTTGAGGTTGTCTCTGAGGTCAAGCGTAAGTTCTTTTGCTGTCTGTTCGTCAACCTGCTGGATGTACTGAGCAAGTTGTTTTTGAGCCGCTTCAGCCGATTCGCCCTGATAGGTCACCGTTAAGGGTAATCCCTGTCCTTTAACAGTCGGTTCGATTGTCAGTTTTTCTGGATCTTCCTGATTATCAAGCGCCTGGGCTAATGCAGAGAACGAGGAGTTGAAACGACCTATTGCACGATTCTGAATATCAAGCATCGACGGTGCAGCACCGCCATAAAGAATATTCAACGCATTGGAATAGGTAGCTATTTGTGCGGCATCAGGTTGAGCAATGATAGCAGATGACGTCCATTTCTCTTTGGCTACAGTAATATAAATAACGGCGAGAACAATGAAAGCAGCAACAAATGCCCCAATTACCCACTTACTACGCCACAGCTGTAGCACTAAATCCAGTAAATCAATTTGCTCCGGGTCATTGTTGCGTGTGACCAGGTTGTTGTTGTTTTGCGTCATACAATCCCTAACAGATAAAAAAGGGCAAACATAATCTTATCTCCTTAGTGTATCCGTTGCTGGCGATTTTTCTATAAGAATCCGATGAGTTATATCGGAAAGATGGGTTATGTTTGTCGAGCCCAACGCGTTATCATAGATGGACTTTGATGCCCACTGGCATCAGCAAGAATACAGATTATATGAGGGAAGCTATGAAATTTCTGGTAACGGGCGCGGCGGGCTTTATCGGTTCTCATGTCAGCAAGCGCCTGCTTGATGCAGGGCATGAAGTTGTTGGGCTTGATAATCTGAATGATTACTATGACCCTAACCTCAAACTCGCTCGCCTCGAACTGCTCAAATCCGAGAGTTTCACCTTCCACAAGCTGGACTTAGCGGACCGCGAGGGCATGGCTGCGCTCTTCGCCAATGAGAAATTTGACCGCGTAATCCATCTTGCCGCACAGGCGGGCGTGCGTTACTCGCTGGAAAACCCGCATGCCTACGCTGATGCGAACCTGGTAGGTCACCTGAACGTGCTGGAAGGCTGTCGCCACAATAAGGTTCAGCATCTTCTGTATGCGTCATCCAGCTCTGTGTACGGCCTCAACCGTAAGATGCCGTTTTCTACTGACGACTCCGTAGATCATCCGGTATCGCTGTATGCCGCAACCAAAAAAGCCAATGAGCTGATGTCGCATACCTATTCGCATCTGTATAACCTGCCGACCACTGGCCTGCGCTTCTTTACCGTCTATGGCCCGTGGGGGCGCCCGGACATGGCGCTGTTCAAATTCACCAAAGCCATGATTGAAGGCAACAGCATCGACGTATACAACTACGGCAAGATGAAGCGCGACTTCACCTATATCGATGATATTGCGGAGGCGATTATTCGCCTACAGGACGTCATTCCTCAGGCCGATGCCGACTGGACGGTCGAAACCGGTTCGCCAGCAACCAGTTCTGCCCCGTATCGCGTGTATAACATCGGTAACAGTTCACCTGTCGAACTGATGGATTACATCACCGCGCTTGAAGAGGCGCTGGGCAAAGAAGCGGTGAAAAATATGATGCCGATCCAGCCGGGGGACGTGCTGGAGACCAGTGCGGACACCAAAGCGCTGTATGACGTTATTGGGTTTAAACCACAAACCTCAGTCAAAGAAGGCGTGAAAAACTTCGTCGACTGGTACCGCAACTTCTATAACGTTTAAAAACAAAAAACCCGGCAGATTGCCGGGTTTTTTTATATCACGATTTTAATCAGTCGCTGCCGAACAAATCGCGGGTATAGACTTTATCTTTCACGTCCGCCAGCTCTTCCGCCATACGGTTGGAGATAATTACATCCGCTTCTTTCTTGAATGCATCCAGATCGCGAATGACGCGAGAGTGGAAGAACTCGTCTTCCTGCATGGCCGGTTCATAAATAATGACCTGCACGCCCTTCGCCTTAATACGCTTCATGATCCCCTGAATGGAAGAAGCGCGGAAGTTATCGGAACCGCTCTTCATGATCAGGCGATACACGCCCACCACTTTCGGCTGACGCGCGAGAATGGAATCCGAGATGAAGTCTTTACGCGTGCGGTTGGCATCCACAATGGCGGAAATCAGGTTGTTCGGCACCGCCTGATAGTTAGCCAGCAGCTGCTTGGTATCTTTTGGCAGACAGTAACCACCGTAACCGAAGGACGGGTTGTTGTAATGGTTACCGATACGCGGGTCAAGACACACGCCCTCGATGATCTGACGGGTGTTCAGACCTAAGCTCTCGGCATAGCTGTCAAGTTCGTTGAAGTAAGCCACACGCATCGCCAGATAGGTATTGGCGAAAAGCTTAATGGCCTCTGCCTCGGTTGAATCGGTGAACAGGACCGGAATATCTTTTTTGATTGCACCTTCCTGAAGCAACGCAGCAAAACGCTCCGCACGCTCGGAACGCTCGCCAATCACGATACGGGATGGGTGCAGGTTATCGTATAACGCCCTGCCCTCGCGGAGAAATTCCGGCGAGAAGAAGACATTATCAATACACAACTCTTCTTTAATCGATTTGGTGAAACCCACTGGAATTGTCGACTTGATGATCATCACTGCGTTCGGGTTGATTGCCGTAACGTCTTTAATCACCGCTTCAACGGTTGAGGTATTGAAGTAGTTAGTTTTAGGATCGTAGTCGGTTGGGGTGGCGATGATGACGAAATCCGCATCGCGGTAAGCATCTTCTTTGTCCGTGGTAGCGCGGAAGTTCAGCGGTTTGGTCGCGAGGTATTCTTCAATCTCTTTATCGACGATCGGGGACTTCTTCTGGTTAAGCATGTCCACTTTTGCCTGCACGATATCCAGCGCAACCACTTCATGGTTTTGTGCAATCAGAATACCGTTTGAGAGACCAACATAGCCTGTTCCGGAGATGGTTATTTTCATTTGTTTGACTTCTACACGTTTGAGTTTTTGATGACCATAACACAGTCACCACAATGATTAACTAAGCGTTTTTTATCGCTAACCTTCATTCGCTGTCAAGGTTTCAGGTTTTTTGAAAAATGTTTTGCTCAACAAAAAGACCTGTCGTTACACTAAGTAAAGTACCTGTTTTACAGCGACAATAAGACGTTAAGAGGCACTCGGCAGTAAGCAGAGGAAAACTGCTTACTGCGTCAAATCAGACTAATCCCTTGGTCAGATTCAGCAGATACTGACCATACCCGGTCTTTTTCAATGGTTCAGCGAGTACCCGAAGTTGTTCGGCATCAATAAAACCTCGTCGGAACGCAATCTCTTCAGGACATGAAACTTTTAGCCCCTGTCGCTCTTCAATTGTGGCGATAAAATTGCTTGCCTCGATCATACTCTGATGCGTTCCGGTATCCAGCCAGGCATAACCGCGTCTCATCATCGCGACAGACAATCGTCCCTGCTGCATATAGATGCGGTTGATGTCGGTAATTTCGAGTTCACCTCGCTCGGACGGCGTTAAGCTTTTGGCCATCTCAATCACATCGTTGTCGTAAAAATAAAGACCGGTTATTGCGTAATTACTCTTGGGTTGCTGCGGCTTCTCCTCAAGGCCAATTGCAGTACCGTCTTTATCAAACTCAACGACGCCATAGCGTTCCGGGTCGCTGACATGATAGGCGAATACGGTCGCACCCTCTTGCTGGCTTGCTGCGCCTTCAAGCAGTCTGGGGAGATCGTGTCCGTAGAAAATATTATCGCCTAATACCAGCGCACAATTATCCTCACCGATAAACTCTTCACCCAGAATAAAAGCTTGTGCCAGTCCATCAGGACTTGGTTGCACTTTGTACTGGATATGCAATCCCCACTGGCTACCGTTCCCGAGCAGTTGTTCAAAACGCGGAGTGTCCTGAGGCGTGCTGATAATCAGAATATCCCGTATACCTGCCAGCATAAGCGTAGAGAGCGGATAATAGATCATTGGCTTATCGTAAATTGGCAACAATTGCTTGCTTACGGCCATAGTCACGGGATAAAGACGTGTACCCGATCCGCCAGCTAATATAATCCCTTTACGTTTCGTCATTTACTTACGCTCCCCATAATTTTGCTCAATCCAGCTCTTATAGGCGCCGCTTTTTACATTCGATACCCACTCCTGGTTATTCAAATACCATTCAACCGTTTTACGGATGCCACTTTCAAAGGTTTCCACAGGAGTCCATCCAAGCTCGTCGCTAATTTTATGAGCATCAATTGCATAACGTCTGTCGTGACCTGGTCGGTCCGCGACATAAGTAATTTGTGCGCGATAGGATGTTTCTTTCGGTACCATTTCATCGAGCAGATCACAAATGGTCTGAACAACTTCAATATTTTTCTTCTCGTTATGACCGCCAATATTATAGGTTTCTCCCGGCTTACCCGTGGTCAGAACCGTATACAGTGCACGAGCATGATCTTCAACGTATAACCAGTCACGGATCTGATCGCCCTTTCCATAAATCGGCAATGGTTTATTATCCAGCGCATTGAGGATAACAAGTGGGATCAGCTTTTCAGGAAAGTGGTATGGGCCATAATTATTCGAACAATTTGTCACAATCCCAGGTAAACCATAGGTGCGTATCCAGGCACGAACTAAATGGTCGCTGGACGCTTTTGACGCTGAGTAAGGGCTACTTGGCTGGTACGCTGTTTTCTCGGTAAACAGCGGTAACAGGGTGGAGTCAGAATGTTCATCGGGATGAGGCAGATCGCCGTAAACCTCATCAGTTGAAATGTGATGGAAACGGAAAGTAGATTTTGCTGCCTCATCCAGTGAAGACCAGTAAGCACGGCTTGTTTCTAACAGGATATACGTGCCAACAATATTGGTTTCAATAAACGCAGCGGGACCGGTAATAGAACGGTCGACATGGCTCTCGGCAGCCAGGTGCATTATCGCATCAGGCTGATGGGTAGCAAAAATACGCGCCATTGCCTCTTTATCACATATATCGGCATGCTCAAAAACATAGCGTTCGCTATCGCTTACTTCACGCAAGGATTCCAGATTACCGGCATAGGTCAATTTATCAACGTTAACAACGCTATCCCGAGTATTGCTAATAATATGTCGGATAACCGCGGAACCGATAAAACCGGCACCGCCAGTAACTAGAATTTTCACGCAATCTATTCCATTAAACAGTAGGTGGATCGGGCAAGATAAAAAAGCCCGGTATCTCTACCGGGCTTGATGGCATGACTAACCGTATATTAATCCAGCCATTCGGTGTGGAACACACCTTCTTTATCCGTACGCTTATAGGTATGCGCACCGAAGTAGTCACGCTGTGCCTGAATCAGGTTCGCTGGGAGAACGGCAGCACGATAGCTGTCATAGTATGCCACCGCAGCGGAGAAGGTCGGAACCGGGATACCGTTCTGCACCGCGTACGCAACAACATCACGCAGCGCCTGCTGATATTCGTCAGCAATCTGCTTGAAGTAAGGCGCCAGCAGAAGGTTCGCGATACCTGCATTTTCAGCATAAGCATCGGTGATTTTTTGCAGGAACTGAGCGCGAATGATACAACCGGCACGGAAGATCTTCGCAATCTCACCGTAGTTCAGATCCCAGTTATTCTCGTCAGATGCCGCGCGCAGCTGAGAGAAGCCCTGCGCGTAAGAGACGATTTTACCCAGATACAGCGCGCGACGAACTTTTTCTACGAACTCCGCTTTATTACCAGCGAGTTTAGCCTGCGGGCCAGACAGCACTTTAGACGCTGCAACGCGCTGTTCTTTCAGAGAAGAGATATAACGTGCAAATACGGATTCGGTGATCAGGGACAACGGCTCACCCAGATCCAGAGAGCTCTGGCTGGTCCATTTACCGGTACCTTTGTTAGCGGCTTCATCCAGAATCACATCAACCAGGTATTTACCCTCTTCATCTTTCTTGGTGAAGATATCTTTGGTGATGTCGATAAGGTAGCTGTTCAGCTCGCCTTTGTTCCACTCGGTGAAGGTCTCTGCGAGCTCCTCGTTGGAGAGGTTCAGACCGCCTTTCAGCAGAGAGTAGGCTTCAGCAATCAGCTGCATATCGCCGTATTCAATGCCGTTGTGAACCATTTTCACGTAATGACCAGCGCCATCAGGACCGATATAGGTCACGCATGGCTCGCCGTCTTCAGCTACGGCTGCGATTTTAGTCAGAATAGGCGCAACCAGTTCGTACGCTTCTTTCTGACCGCCAGGCATGATGGATGGACCTTTCAGAGCGCCCTCTTCACCGCCGGATACGCCGGTACCAATGAAGTTGAAACCTTCAGCAGACAGTTCACGGTTACGACGAATGGTGTCCTGGAAGAAGGTGTTGCCGCCATCGATAATGATGTCGCCTTTATCCAGATATGGTTTCAGTGAATCGATAGCTGCATCGGTACCTGCGCCCGCTTTCACCATTAACAGGATACGACGAGGTGTTTCCAGAGACTCAACGAACTCTTTAACCGTATAGAAAGGAACCAGTTTTTTGCCTGGATTCTCAGCGATGACTTCTTCGGTCTTATCACGGGAGCGGTTGAAAACGGAGACGGTATAACCACGGCTTTCGATGTTGAGCGCCAGGTTGCGCCCCATCACTGCCATACCGACAACGCCGATCTGTTGCTTGGACATTACATACTCCTGTCAGGTGTGGTCGCCGCGACTAAAGCGCGGCTTCAAATGTGTATCTGATGTTAACTCAGGATCGGATGATAAGAATAGCTTTTGCTGACCTATGTCACATCGATTGCATAATCCTGGTACATTTAAACCGCCAAAGAATGCAGGCTTTGACAATTACTTTCTTAGCAACGCAAGAATTTCCTCTGTTTTTTCTTCCATGAGTGGCACATCAGCCCGGGACTCCACGTTCAGGCGCACCACCGGCTCGGTGTTGGAGGAGCGCAGGTTGAAGCGCCACTGTGGGAACGCCATGCTGATACCGTCGGTACGGTCAATCTCCAGCGCATGAATGGCAAAGTGCTGTTCCACGCGGGCAATGGCCTCAGCGGGCTGTGCCAGTTTGCTGTTGATCTCGCCGCTCGCCGGGAACGCCGCCATGCGGTCACGCACCAGTTCACCCAGGCTCTGCCCTTTCAGGCACAGCAGCTCAGTCACCAGCAGCCACGGGATCATCCCGCTGTCGCAGTAGGCAAAATCACGGAAATAGTGGTGGGCGCTCATCTCGCCGCCGTAGATGGCGTCTTCCTCACGCATACGCTCTTTGATAAACGCGTGGCCGGTTTTGGACATCACCGGCTCGCCGCCCGCGGCCTTCACCACGTCGACGGTGTTCCGGAAAGACGCGGATCGTGAATGATTTTCGCCCCGGGTTTTCTCGAGGAACGCTTCCGCCAGCAGGCCAACGATGTAGTAGCCTTCGATAAACTGCCCTTTCTCATCGAACAGGAAGCAGCGGTCGAAATCGCCGTCAAAGGCGATACCCATATCGGCGCCGTGCTCAATCACCGCGTTGCGGGTGTCGTCGCGGCACTCCGGCAGCAGCGGGTTAGGAATACCGTTCGGGAAGTTGCCGTCTGGCGTGTTGTGCACTTTGACGAAGGTCACCGGCACGTTCAGCGCCTTAAAGCGGGCTTCAAGTGCATCGACAACCGGGCCTGCCGCGCCGTTGCCGGAGTTAATCACCAGCTTCAGCGGTTTGAGGTTCGCCACGTTGATGTAGCCCAGCAGGTGGTCGATGTACTCTTTTTGCAGGTTAATCTGCTTATAGC
Organism: Enterobacter cloacae complex sp. ECL72; assembly: GCF_019056635.1. Taxonomy (NCBI): domain Bacteria; kingdom Pseudomonadati; phylum Pseudomonadota; class Gammaproteobacteria; order Enterobacterales; family Enterobacteriaceae; genus Enterobacter; species Enterobacter cloacae complex sp. ECL72. The sequence goes on from NZ_CP077659.1 coordinate 2,500,183, forward strand.
TGCCGCGTGTGGCTTCATTCACCGGCGGGAAGTCGTTGGCCTCGGCCAGACGCTGCACGTCACGCAGGCCGGTGTCGCCGCTGATAGGACGCGCGCCCTTGCGTACCAGCTTCATGCCGTTGTAGTCCATCGGGTTATGGCTGGCCGTCACTTCGATACCGCCGTCCACGCCCAGGTGGAAGGTGGCAAAATAGATCTCTTCGGTACCGGAAAGGCCAATGTCCAGCACATCGACGCCCGCGTCCTGTAGCCCTTTCGCCAGCGCCAGCTTCAGGGATTTGCTGGTCAGACGCACGTCGCCGCCCAGCACGATAGTTTGTGGTTTCAGGTATTCGCCGTACGCGCGGCCGATGCGCCACGCAATGTCTTCGTTCAGCTCTTCGCCCAGCTTGCCGCGAATATCGTAGGCTTTAAAACAGGTTAATTTTTCCATGATGACCCCTTTTTCAGGCAACAGTTGGCCCTGACCATGTAATGGCCAAATTTATTTTTGTCATTCGTAGGCCCGGAAAGCGCAGCGCCACCGGGCATGATGCGGAGTGCTACACGCGCCCGTAGCGATCCTGGAAGCGGATGATGTCGTCCTCTTCCAGATAGGAGCCGGAACGCACCTCAATTAAGTCGAGCGGAATTTTCCCCGGGTTTTCCAGACAGTGCGTGGCCCCCAGCGGAATATAAATGGACTCGTTTTCACCGAGCAGCTTCACTTTACCGTCGATGGTCACTTTGGCGGTCCCCGCCACCACCACCCAGTGTTCGGCGCGGTGATGGTGCATCTGCACCGACAGCCCTTCTCCCGGCTTCACGGTGATGCGTTTCACCTGGTAACGCTCACCGGCGTCGATGGAGTCATATTTGCCCCACGGGCGATATATAGTATGATGACAACGATATTCTTGTCTATTGGAACTATTAAGTCGTTCAACGATATTTTTTACATCTTGGCATTCAGATTTTTGAGCTATGAGTATTGCATCTTTTGTTTGAACAACAATAAGGTCTTGTATTCCAACTGTAGCTACTAAAGCTGACTCTGAATATATGTAGTTATTTATGGAATTGTGTGCTATAACATCACCATGTATGACATTATAATCCTCATTTTTTATATCTATCTCCCATAGTGATGACCATGAACCAACATCACTCCAACCAGCATCTAGAGAAATAACTACGCCCTTATCTGTCTTCTCCATAACTGCATAATCAATCGACTCAGATTTACATAAAGAGAAAATTTCACGATCGACTCTCGTAAAATCTAAATCGTTTTTTGCGGATGCAATCGAGGCACTACAGATATCATATATTTCGGGGTGATATTTTTTTAATTCTTGAAGATAAGAAGAAGCGCGGAATAAAAACATTCCACTATTCCACAAAAAACCCTTGCTTTTAACATAATTACGTGCAGTCTGGAGATCAGGTTTTTCTTTGAAAGAAATAATTCCGTAGGCATCTTCAGCCAAAAATTCACCAGTTTGGATATATCCATATCCAGTTTCAGGATGGGTTGGCACCACGCCAAATGTAACAATCTTGCCTTGTTTAGCTAAAGGCAAGGCATGCTCAATAGCAATTTTAAATTTATCAACATCCTTAATAACATGATCCGCGGCCAAAATAAGCAGCAGTGGATCATCGCCGTGACTTTCTTTTATTTTTTTAGAAAAAAAAGCAGCAAGAGCAACTGCTGGAGCTGTATTTTTACCTATGGGTTCAAGAATAATACCATTGACATCAACTTTAGCGTCTCGCAGTTGCTCAGCAACAATAAATCTATGCTCTTCATTACAAATAACAACTGGTGCGGCATGTTTAATTTCTTTCAAACGGGAAAGGGTGTTTTGAAGTAAACTATTTTCATCCAATAAAGATAAAAATTGTTTAGGATATTGACTCCTCGAAAGGGGCCATAAGCGCGACCCTGTACCTCCAGCGATAACGATTGGTAGTATCATTTTATTTGACCAATAAGTTTATAAAATTATCAGCAATTGCAGACCATGAAAAGTTTTTTATTGCATAGCTTGTTTTGCATCCATCTTTTATCTCAGTATTCTTGATTTCCTTCATCGCGTTGAGAATACTTTCATGATCGAGGGGATCAAAATAATATGCATGTTCTTTAGCAATTTCATGGAAAACATCTATATCACTACAAATAACATGGCAATCAAAATACATAGCTTCAATTAATGGCATACCGAAGCCTTCATATAGAGATGGGTTAACAAAACAGTAAGTTCGTTCGTAAAGAATGTTTAATTCGCTCTCAGATATTTTTTCAATAATAGTTACAAACTCACCAATCTGATATTTTGAGATCAAGGCCTCAATGTGTTTTCGATAACCCAGGTCACGACCTATGAGAAATAATGTAGCATGCTGTTCATATTTTTTTACATAGTTAGAAAAAGCTATAATTAAGTTATCATGATTTTTCCGCTTTTCAAATGTGGCTATATATAAAAAATCAATATCTTTTTTAACTTTTTTGCGCTTTACAGGATCAATTCCATTGTATGATACAGCAATTTTATATGGGTTAACATTGCAATATTTAATTAACTGATTTTTGGTGAAAGAACTTACAGTAAGAATATTTGGCACTATTCTCCATTGTATTTTTTGAAACAAACTTGAGATTTTTTTTACTGCCGCGCGATTAAAATCGGTGAAATTTCTAATATCATGGACAAGTTGATAGTAATAATTACGTTTCGAAAAAACTAACGGGACTGGCATAAAATCATTAATAATCACTCCTTCATGCTTATAAAAAATATAAGTCAATTTTATACAATAGACAAGCCGACGGATGACAGAAGGCATTGAATCATAGCGAGGGAGGGTAATAATATTTTCAGCCCAGTCAGGAGTTTCACCTTCTCTGACCAAAACAGTAAGATTTATATTTTCCCTTGATTGTAAGTTCTTCCCAAAAAAATCGAATCGCTTATTAGCACCAGTTACTCGATTTTTCTCATAATACAGTGAGCTAAGAATTATGTTCACAACACTCCTCATTCAAAGTGTAAGTATAGATTTCTAATTAGATGCTGTTTTGAGGTATTCTTCAATTATAATATTCTCATCAAATTTTGCCTTGGCTAGTTCTCTGGCACCTATTTTCATTTTTACGAAGCTATCGTAATCTAATTGTAATACTTTATAAAAAGCTTCCAATAAGCTTTCTAAAGATTTTGGCTTGCACAAAAAACCTGTTACACCATCAATAACAGCATCGCGACAACCAATATTATCTGTCGTAATAATAATTTTACCTGAAGCAGCAGCTTCGAGTAGAGATTTTGGAACACCCTCGCGATAAAATGATGGCAAAACTACGCAATCATAATCAATAAGGACTTCTGCCACATTATCAGAATGACCTAAATAATTAAGAGTCCCCAAATCTTCCCAATTTTTTATTTCCTTTTCATGAATAGCAAACGGATTGTTAGAAATTATTGGACCTAAAAGAGAAAACTCAACATGAGGATATTTCTCTTTTATAATTTTCGCAGCCTCAGCATATAACCTGATACCTTTTTGTTCGATCAATCTAGCCACAAGCAAAAATTTAATATGATCTTCTTTATTTATTTTAGTAGGTTTAAAAAAATCTAAATTAACACCAGAACCTAAAATTCTTTTACTTTTACTCTCGCAAACGATTTTTTCTTTGACAAAGTAGTTATGGTCCTCATTATTTTGGAAAAAAACAAAATCTGCTCTTTTCTGTGAAAGCTTATATAAGTAAGTTAAAAAAATTTTTTTCATACCTTCATTAATAAATGCCGTGCCTAACCCAGCAATATTATTAATTACCTTTACTCGGGGAAAAAAGTATGAGACAAGAGAACTATATATATTAATCTTTGGCGTAAAGTTATAAATAATATCAGGCTTTATCTTGATGTATAAAGATAGTAAATGCACTAAAGTGACACTATCATGGACTGGATTAAGTGAATTACTACGTATATATAAATGATTAATTTTACAGCCTAATTCTTTTAATAGATAGGAATATTTATCAGTAGGCGCTATAATAACAACCTCATATTCTTTTTCAATAAATCTTTTTATAGTACCTTTTCTAAAGTTATATAGATACCATGCTGTATTTGAAGAAAAAACAACTTTCATAAATTACCACCGACAAAAAGGAACATCTGTATTAAATGAGTCACATCTTTTGATTTTATCATTATCGATATCATAATATCCTAGCCAATAATCTAAGATATATCCCCTATAATTTTCAGGCCTTGCGGGATCATTGAAATAGGATATATTCACTGAGGTAATGATTAGTAATATTGATATGTAGTTTACAATCCTGTTTATTGTTAACACTCTTGTTAAGTTACGCAGGTAATATGCACAAAGCAAACAATAAAATAGATTAAAATAAGGATTTAAACGATGCAGTATTGGGAAAAAATAAAACGACAAATGTAATAAAGAGGCAATAAAACTTCCATTCCAAAGAATACGTTCAATTTCAGTTTCATGTTTTTTTACAATGATATATCTAAATATAATCAACAAATTTATAATAGCGAGCAATCCGAATGTAGGTTCAAATTGTGAAAAATAGACTTTAATTTTTGTTGAGATAACAGCACCTGGTGTACCTAATAAAGATATTATATTAGAAAACAGTTCATTCGAAAGACTAAGTATAACTATACAAAATGCGGAACAACTGCCAAAGAAAATAACACTTATTTTATTTTTCTTTACCAGAGGGTAAAACAATAACACTACGGCGGCGGAAAAATGGAAACAAATAGCTAAACATGAAAGAATGATAAATCGAGTTTTCTCATTTTTTAATAATTGGATAAAAGCAAACATTGCCATCACAAATGCCATTGCTTGTCTAAGTTGATCATTAAATAGATCTATACCATTGATTATGATTAGCAAGAAGAGGAACAGACATATATTAAAATCAAATAAACCCCTTAGTTTTATTATAGCGAAATAAAGCAACACCGATAATATAAGATAGTACATAGCTACAGATAAATAGAAATCCGTAAATAAATACTTGAGAATATAAACCTCGAAACCGAATAAAGGTTCATATGATGAAAAATACTCTACTAAATCTGTATAAGTAATAAACCCATAATAATAATTTACCCAATCGATACCGTTAAAATATCCATCAACCATAAAAAGCATAAATGTAAAAATCATTAATTTAAATATGATTTTTTTAATAGGTGGGAATTGCCAACCTAATAAAACACATATCAATTGCAGAGTTAAAAAAATAATCCAATACATTATACTTTCTCATTTTTTAGTATAGTATTCCAGCGGTCTCTAAATCTTTTAACTGTAAACGCATTAGCCTTTAATTTAGCATTATTGGACATATTTATTCTTAAAACTTTTTGACTAATCATCAATCTTAAAGATTCAGCGAATATTTTAATGTTCTCATTTGGAACTAAGATTCCATTATCCATATCTAATATTTCAGAAGGTCCGCAATCACAATCGAACGCAATCGCCGGAACGCCAAAAGACATAGCTTCAATGAGAACCAAGCCAAATCCTTCATATCTGGACGGGAGACATAAAAATGCACAATTTTGATAATAATCAGTAATATTTTGTGTAGCAGCAATGAATTTTATCGACGTGTTCAAACTTAATTCTGTTGCTAAATTCTCTAAACTGTCTTTGTTGGGACCACTCCCAATAATTGTTAAAGTCCAATCAGGAAATTCGTTATGAACCTCTTCCCAAGCCTGTATAAGAAGATCAAAGCCCTTTTGATCTGTTAATCTTCCTACGCTTAATATGTTTTTGCTTTCCACAGGATAATCATTAGTAGTTATTTGAAACTGTGAGGCATTATAAATAACTTGTAATTTGCTTTTATTTAACCAGAGATTTTCTTGCCAATATTTTCTATCTTTTTCGCTTAATACAACAATTTCATCCGAAAATAATCCAGATAACTGTCTCGCTAAACTACGGGTTTTTACACCAAGATCAATCTTAAAATTAAAATGCTCCCAACATATATGACGAATATCAGTAAACAGTACAGCAGGTAATGAATATATGCATAATAATGAATCAACCGTAATGACAGTGTTAATTTCATAATTTTGTAAATATTTTCGGAGCGCTAAAATTATTTTTAACCTATCCCAATGCGAAGTTAATGATTCATAATTGCATAAACTTACTAAGTTTATTTCTTCGTTTAAGTGAAAAAAGGGCTTACTATTTTTTAGAATCGTGACAATGTGAACTTCATAATTAATTTTTGTAAGTTCATTTGCCAATACGGTGATAATTCTTTCTGTACCACCGGAATTATGCAGGGCATTAATGAAGAGACAAATCTTTTTATTTTTCATTTATCAAACTCTGGATTTAATAGCTTAATTAGAAAATGTAAGGAGTTAATTGAGAGCGGCCTTGAGTTTTTTTTTGAACCATGAAAATGTGCTTGATAATCGATAGTATTTTACAGTTATTAATTTTGACCATTTTATTTGATATTTTACATCCAAAGAATTATTATCATTTAAAATATCATTTGCAATGCGTTTTGTTTCTTCTAAAGTTCTAAAATATCCATTAACATTGTTACTAATAAATTTCAGATAACTAAATGTACGAACCCTCGAGTAAAGTAAAAGGATTTTTTCCTCGTTACCAACTTCTTTGTTTGCATGGTTTTTAAACTTTTGCAATGCGTAAATTATATCAAGGTAATCACGTTCTTTTATACTCTTGGTAATACTATTAGGAGTATGCCTATAACCAATCAATGGCTTATTTATGCTATAAATAATCTTTGCCTTCAGGTAAAGATAGGGAGTAAACATAATATCTTCGTATCGACGCCCATCTTCAAAATATACACAATTAATAATTTTTTTACTGTAAATTCTGCCCCAAACATACCACTGGTTGAGTTCAAAAACAGGCATTAATTCTATTTTATTATCGATTACTTTTTGACCAGAATAAGTACATAAATTAAAAGTCTCAGTAGATTCTTTAGTAAACCGATATGCATCTATCTCAATAATATCAGGGCAAAACTCAAAAATAGCATTCGAAACATTGCGTATATATTCTGGATGGAGAACATCATCACCATCCAAAAATGCAATATATTTTCCCTGCGCTTTTATTAAACCAGCATTTCTAGCACCTGAAAGTCCAACGTTGATTTGATTGATTATTTTTATATTCTTCTTACCAACACATAAAGATTCAATAATATTTTTTGTGCTATCGGTAGAACCATCATTTACAATGATAACTTCACTATTCGCATCCAACTGTATAAATACTGAATCTAAACATTCTTTTATATAACTTTCAACATTGTAGCATGGTATTATAATACTTAATGTAATATCACTCATAACTGTTCCATATTTCTTTCAGATATCCTTTTTTGAAGGTAATTATCAATAGCATAATAAAAGTAAGTATTTCTGTAATAAGTATAGACAATGATGCGCCAGATGCACCATATAAAGAAGACAGAGGAATAGCATAAGATAAATGCAGCAACCCCGTAACAATAGGCAGCTTTGCATATAGTTTATTATGCCCAAGAGGTAAAAGCACATAATTGCATAAAATTACAGATAATACTATCAAGATTATCATTGGTGACATTAATTTTAGAATAATGATAGCTTCTTCAAAATCTTTGCCAAGCATAAAGTTTGAAATATATTTCGAGCATATATAAAACATTATGCTTGCGATTAAAGCCAAACCGCCTTGTATCAAAATTATCTTTTTAACAAAAGAAAATCCAATTTCTCTTGATTCTTTAAAAAGAGCATTAACTCTTGGATATAAAGCACCACCTAAAATCAAGAAAGCGCCCATTAAAGCCTGCCTTAGTTTATCAGCAGCGACATATATTCCTACCTGCTCAACCTGACTCACCATTCCCAATATAAATGGATTGCTCATCGTATATAAACTCATGGCAATACTTCCGATAAATATTGGCGATGATTTAATTAACGTGTCAAATACTTCAGATATTCGTAATCTAAATTTCAAAGTAATACAATTTGTTTTATAAACAAAATAAATCGAAATCATTCCCGCTACGAAAGTCGCTCCTCCCTGAATTAAAGCTGCGATATTTATATCATTCTGTTCTTGAACGAAGATAAATGTCAAGGGTATACTCAACCCTCTTGCTAAAATATAGCTTATCGTAACAGAGGACATTTTTTCAACGCCCTGGAAAAACCAAACGGGTAACAACATGGCCCCTACTAACTGAAAGCATAATATATGCAGCAATGAATTGATACTATGAAATTGCTCAACCTTGCAGGAAAGAAAAAAAATCAGGCCGATAGATAATAACAATAAAAACAATTTAGCTAGCATTGTTTTAAAAAAAATAGCACTAATTTCTTCTTTTGTTTTACTACTCACTGCTATAGCTTTCGATGCTGTGAGGTTGAATCCGAAATCAATAAACAGGCAAAAATACTGAATTATACTTGTCGCCAACCCTATCCTTCCATATTCCGCAGGCCCCAGCACTCTGACAAGATAAGGGAAAATAATGAGGGGGATGAGATAATTTGAGCCCTGGAGTATAAAAAGCGAGAATATATTTTTTTTTAACCTTGTCATTTACTTCTCTTCAAATGTAAGAATACTTAATCTCATATAATATAAGATTTATCATTAATTAATGATTTTACTGTAGAAGCTGTTCCGTAATATAATTTATAAAAAATTATTACTATTATTCAATAGGTTATTCTATAGTTTATTTTTGCGGCAAGCTTTGTGTCATTTATGGAAATGAGATTAACGCTACCGCCCCTGGCTTAACAGCTACCAGTGCACTGAGTAATATGATAATGTTTCATTTGCAGCAGCCTCACTATATAAGTGATTTTTGAACTACAGCTACATTTCGACTGTAATTGTCGTCCTAAATGCCTTCAGAAACAAGCAAAAATCTCTTGAACATGTGTTTACATGTTCATCAAAGCGGAATGCATTTAAGTTTGTAACAAAAAACGGCGGTCATCATATCGGTTAATTGAAATCAATCCTTATGATGACTGCCGTTTGCACAGATCATTCAAGTACTATCAGTCTTCAGCCAGCAGCTTCTCAATCCGGCTTCTGAACTTCGCCCCTTCCTTCAGGTTACGCAGACCGTAGTTCACAAATGCCTGCATATACCCGATTTTCTTACCGCAGTCGTAGCTATCGCCGGTCATCAGCATGGCATCAACAGACTGCTTCTTCGCCAGCTCAGCAATCGCATCGGTCAGCTGGATACGATCCCAGGCGCCCGGCTCAGTTTTTTCCAGCTCAGCCCAGATATCCGCATTCAGCACATAACGGCCAACTGCCATCAGGTCGGAGTCCAGGGTCTGCGGCTGATCGGGTTTTTCGATAAACTCAACGATACGGCTCACCTGCCCTTCCGTCTCCAGTGGCTCTTTATTCTGAATTACAGAATACTCAGAGAGATCGCCCTTCATACGTTTCGCCAGCACCTGACTACGGCCCGTCTCGTTGAAGCGCGCGACCATTGCCGCCAGGTTGTAACGCAGCGGATCGGCGGAAGCGGTATCAATAATGATGTCCGGCAGAACCACGATGAACGGGTTATCACCCACCACCGGGCGCGCGCAGAGAATTGAGTGCCCCAGACCCAGCGGCTGCGCCTGACGCACGTTCATGATGGTCACGCCAGGAGGACAGATAGACTGAACTTCTGCCAGAAGCTGGCGCTTAACACGCTGCTCAAGCAGCGCCTCGAGTTCATAAGAGGTGTCGAAGTGGTTCTCAACGGCATTCTTCGAAGAGTGCGTCACCAGAACGATTTCTTTGATCCCCGCAGCAACAATCTCGTCGACGATGTACTGAATCATCGGCTTGTCAACGATCGGCAGCATCTCTTTAGGAATGGCCTTTGTGGCGGGCAACATATGCATGCCCAAACCCGCTACCGGTATGACTGCTTTCAAATTAATCATTATTTCTTCCACCTTAAAATGGTTGACGAATTATAGCTTTTAAACCTGTTTTCGCCAGCATGTTTTGCCGTAAATATGAAGTAATCCTAGGTCACCCCACCACAAATTACAGTAGTTGTAATCTGAATAGATCGCGATTCCGTACCAGGAATAGTCGCAAAATAGGCTGTAGGATTACCTGTGCGGCAGCGCAAAATTCAACCGTTCCGTATTCACCACGTGTTGATCGACCCGATCAATATCCACCGAACTCTGCCCCTTTTCATTAACCGCTTTTATGTTCGCGAGCGACAACAGCGTCTCGTTTTTGGCCATAAACTTCCCGCGCACGTCTTTGCGCAAGTCGAAGTTCATCTTAAGCGCTGGTCCCGTCGCTGACTCCTGCATCACGTTGATATTACGCAAGAAAAGATGCTGTGGCTTGTTGTGCAGCTCAAGCGTTGCTCGCTGCATGTTGACGTTGGTGATGGCAACAAACGAGGTGGCATTGCCGGAGGAAATCTGTATCCCGCGCAGCTTATAGGCCAGCTGGCGGTTATCCAGGCGAATATCGTTAAGTTTGAAGTTTTGCGGTATCGACAGATAATCGCCCTTGATCACGCCATACCCGATTAACATTCCGGCGCTGTTCACCATATCGATATTATCAATAACGAAATTATCACAGCCATAAATAGCTACCGTCGCGTTATCAATTCCGGCCTTTTTACTGAAGTCGGGGGTAATATTGCTGGCCTTGATATTACGGATCACAAAGTGTTTACCGTTTTCAACATGGACCAACTGCCGACAGTTGCTGCCGGTGATATTTGCCACCACGAAGTTTTTAACGGTCTGCTGTTCCGGATAGTCATTGTCGTACGTGCTGCCAGCCAGCCCAATGCCTATGCCCCAGTTGATCTTGCCGTTTGTGCAGTTGATGTTATCGATCACGTGGTCAGAGATCAGGATATTGCGATCGTTAATCGCCACGTTCCACTCAATCGCGTCCCCCTGCAAGTGGCTGAATTTACTGTTGGTAATGCGCGCACCGTCCACCTGATTATGAAAACCCTGGCGCAGAATGGCGTAGTTGGCCTGGCTCACGGAAATACGATCGATAAGCAGGTTACGCATCACTCTCGGCTTTTTACCGCCGATGTAGATCTGGGTGACGGGGCCGAAGCCGCTCATCGCCAGCCCTTTAATGACACAGTCGGAGCCACGCACGTCCAGCGTAATGTTATGCGTGCGCCCCTCTCCTTCCCCAATGACCTTACAGCCTTCCTGGAGCACAAACCGCCCGCGGCCGTTGCCCTTCAGCGCACCGCGGATCAGCAGGGTTTTGCCATCAGGAATGAAAATGCCGGTATTGATGTTTTCACAGGTTAACCCGGCGGGAACAACAACGGTATCGCCCTCGGTAAATGCCTGCTTAAAGGCGGCGATCCAGTCGTTATTGTTGTAGCGATCGACAGAAACCGTCTTCCCGGTTGCCGCCCGCACAGCGCGGGGCGACAGCAGCGGCATGGCAGCCAGGACGGATAAAGAAGAGACAAATCGGCGTCGGGTAATCTTTTTCAGCATACAACCTCAGCGTTACAGCGTTTGCAGCAGGCTCGCTAACTGGCGATTAATCACCTGCTGATTGAATTCTGCTTCAACTTTTTGCCGCGCATTTTGCAGCACAGGGATCAGCGTCTGCTGATCGATATCGCTGAACGCGGCCAGACGATCCGCCAGCGCCAGCGCATTGTTTTCAGGGACCAGCCAGCCGGAGTGTTCAGAGGTGATCAGCTCCGGGATCCCGCTGTGCAGGGTCGAGACCACCGGAATGCCGACCGCCATCGCCTCCATCAGCGCCACGGGAATGCCTTCCATATCGCCGTCAGCGCCGGTTACGGAAGGCAGCAGGAACACATCCGCGTCATCAAGCATGGCTTTCACTTCGTGGCTCGGCTTGAAGCCCGGCATCTCGACCACGTCTTCCAGCTGATACTGTTCAATCAGCGTGCGCAGGCGACGCTCCCACGGCCCGATACCCAGGATGCGGTAGTGGAAGTCCACGCCGCGCGCCTTCAGCTGGCGACAGGCTTCGATGGCTACGTGCAGCCCTTTCTTTTCGGTCAGGCGGGCAACAGAGATAATTTGCAGCGGCTTGCCCGGCACCTTAACCGGTCGCTGAGTGAAACGTTCCATATCCACGCCCATGCGTGAAACGGTGATTTTCTCGCTCGGGCACCCCATGGTTTTCAGGCGTCCGGCCCACAGGTTGCTTATCGGCAGCATCATGTCGCCACGGCGAAACAGCTGCTGATATTCCGGCGTGTAGTGGTTCAGTACTTCCCGGCTGGAGATGTCGATACCGTGGAAAATGGTTGCGATTTTGCCGTCAATCACCCCCAGCTCACGCAGTTTTGCCGCAGTTACGCCCGCCGGGCCAAAGTGGGCGATAAAGACATCGGCCCGGTACGGCTGGGCCGTTTGCCCGCAAATGGCGGAAAGGATCAGGTTGCGGGCCTCCGCCCCATAGCGCGACATATTCAGCGCCCGCCACGTCGAGGCGCGATGAAGGCCGCGCAGCGTCTGGCTGGCGCGATGGCGCAGTTTGTTCATTCGTCCGGTGGGTTCATCCTGCAACCAGCGGGTTTTCGCCTCCAGCCCATACCGGGTATACGCCGCATGGGTGTTTTGCGTATCGCCCTTTTGCAGGGCGATAATCTCCACGTCATACCCCATATCGATAAACGCGGTGATTTGGTTCAGCACAAAGGTTTCAGACGACAGCGGAAATTTCAGTAAGAAGAAACCAACCTTCATTTCCCCTCCCGGACGCGGTCGAGTACGGATTTCACCATGCCAATACCTTTTTCGCGTTCGGCTTTTACCGCCACCGCCAGACGTTCGTTGATCGCAGGCAGCTGACCGAGCGTGTCGCCCACCATCGCACCCAGCGACCCGTCCAGCAGATGACGAATATCGACGGCCATTTCCGGCATACCGAGCTGCTGCATAATGCCCGCAGACTTGTGTTCGTAGTTAATGGCGATGGCTGGCGTGCCGAAGTTCATCGAGATAATGGCCGAGTGCAGACGCGTGCCCACGGTCAGGTCGCAGGCGGAGAGCAGCTTGCCCATCTCCAGATCGTTCAGCTCGTCCATCACCACATGATAGCGGGACGGATCGTTCACCAGGTTGCGCAGGTTGAGCGCCACCATACGGTCATCTTTGTTGTAGCTGTCGATACCGGTACAGGTGGAAAGCGCCAGCACCTGGTAACCGCTGTCCAGCACGCGGTTCACCACGTCGGCAAAGGCTTTCTCGTACGCCGCCTGGGTCGTGCCGAGGCGTTTATCGAACGGCGCAAGTTCACGCAGGGTAATGGCGACGGTTTTCTGCTTTGCCGCCACGTCCAGCCAGTGCTGTACCGCGTAGCTGGCCTGGAAACTGTCATCCTGATGATCCACCAGCCAGGCGGTGTCCACACCGTGCTCCACTTTGGTGGTGTCGATTTCACTGCGTTTCATCATGTCGAGGCTGACCGATTCACGCAGGATCAGCGCGTCGCAGTGGCCGAAGACATAGTTCGCCAGCTGGTTAAACTGCGGATCCTGGAATGGCCCGACGCTGTGGCCGATCATAAACAGCGGCTTTTTCGCCATGAACGTACAAAGCGCATGCTCAAACTGCGGCACGCCGTACAGATCGACGAAGAACGAACCGCCCACCTGAATAATGGCGTCATAGCCGGACAGCAGACGAACAAAATCGGTAAAGCCCTGCGCGATGGCAATGTTGCGCAGCTTGCCGGTGTCGGTCACGCGAGAAAGCAGCACCTGATGCTGGTAGCGGCGACGCAGCACTTTCTTCACGCGCCCCATCACGCCCGCGGCGTTGTTGTGCTGTTTCATCTGGCTGTAGAGCGGGTCGCCCATCACCGGGCGGTTCAGTAACCAGGATGAGCTGACCGGATAACGGCTCATCACATCCACTTCTGTCTCAGGCTTAAGGGTGTTAATTGCATCCAGTAAACCGCGCAGGATGGCGCTGTCGCCACGGTTGCCGCAGGTATGGTTGCCAAGAATAAGTAATTTCATAATGGCCTCGTAAAATTAGCCTGCGCGAAGCAGCGTTTTCATTTTTTCGTTACGGCAAAACTGGCGCTTCATCTCGACCACCAGCGCATTACGTGACAGCACAATCATCACGCCGAACGCCAGCGCGCCTGCCGCGACCTGCACCGCAAGCAGCGCCGCCAGCGGCAGATGCCCGTTGAGCACCACGCCCAGGCCGTAGCTCACCGCAAGCGTCGGTAAGGAGAGATAGAACGGCAGCCACAGGCTGAGGATGTACTGACGGTAGCTGGAGCCCAGCACCGGTTTGATCATCACGAAGTAGCTCAGCACGGTATTGACGATTTGCACCAGCAGGAAGCCGAGCGTCACGCCAATGGCGCCCGCCGTGTGGCCGCCCACAATAATTGCCGGAATAAACAGGAAGGTTTTAAACACGTTGAACTTGAAGCTGATATCCACGCGCGCCTTCGCCATTAGCAGAGAACCAATCGGGTTCCCCACCGAGCGCAGCAGCCCCACGACGCACAGCAGTTGCAGGATCGGGATGATGCTGTTCCACTTCTCGCCAAACACCAGCGGTACGAAATTGCTGGCGACCACCATCAGCCCCAGCAGCACCGGGAAGTTGATGATCCCCACGACGGAGAGCAGCTTGTAAAAGTTCACGCGCAGCTTTTCGGTATCGTCCTGAATTTTGGCGAACGCCGGGAACAGCACGCGGGTAATGATAGGGTTGAGCTTCATCGGCGGGACAACCGCGACGTTATACGCCAGGTTGTAGCCACCCGCGACGCTCGCGCCCAGAATGCGCGCCAGCACCAGCGTGGAGAGGTTAGTATTCACGTAATTGATAATGCTGTCTGCCGTCAGCCACGCGCCGAAGCGCAGGTTGGATGAAACAGACGCCAGCGAAAAATGCAGCCCCGGGCGATAAATCTTACGGCCAAAGAAGCCAAACAGCAGCGTGCGCACGGCAGAGTTAACGAGGTAGCCGAGGATGGCGGTCATCGCCAGCGGCCAGAAATGGGCGCTGACCACGGTGAAGGTAAAGCCCGCCAGCACGGCGCTGGTTTCAATCATGCCGATTTTGTTGAACTCCAGCTCCTTCTGCATCAGCGCGCGGAACTGCTGCCCGTGCGGGATCACCACGAAAGCGAACGACAGGGTGCGCATCAGCGGCGCCAGATCCGGGTTATGCAGCACGCCGGCAATCACATTGCTCAGCAGGAACACCAGCACAAAGACGAAGATACCCAGCCCGACGTTCAGCCAGTAGAGGGTGGTCAGCTCCAGGTGGCTGATCTCCTTGCGCTGGATAATGGAGTTGGCGATACCAAAGTCCGACAGCGTATCGGCCAGGGCGATAATCACCAGCGAGACGGTCAGCAGACCAAACTGGTGGTTATCGATAATGCGCGCCAGCACCGTCATCTGCACCAGGCCGAGGCCAATGATGACGATGGTGGCCATGGCTGACCATTTCGCGCCGCTGATGGTTTTTTCTCGTAAGCTCATCTTAGTACGCCGCTTTGTTCACGAAACCTTTGAAAACGGTCAGAAAAACAATCTTGATATCGAACCAGAGGCTCCACTCGCGGATGTACTCCAGATCGAACTCGATACGTTTTTCCATTTTTTCCAGCGTGTCGGTCTCGCCGCGCCAGCCGTTGATCTGCGCCCAGCCGGTGATGCCTGGCTTCACCTTATGGCGCAGCATGTAGCCTTCAATCAGGGTGCGGTACTGCTCGTTATGGGCCACGGCGTGAGGACGAGGCCCGACGATGGACATCCCGCCGGTGAACACGTTGATGAACTGCGGCAGCTCATCGAGCGAGGTACGGCGCAGGAAGTTGCCCACGCGGGTGACGCGCGGATCGTTCTGCGTCGCCTGGGTCACCACCTTGTCGTTCTCCATCACCTTCATGGAGCGGAATTTCCACACCATGATCGGCTTACCGTCCATGCCGTAGCGGGTCTGACGGAAGATGATCGGCCCCGGCGAGCTGAGCTTCACCGCCAGCGCAATGCAGCACAGCACCGGGGAGATGAGCAGCAGGATCAGGGACGAAAGGACGATATCTTCCACGCGCTTCAGCACGCGGTTAATCCCCGACAGCGGCGTGTCGTACAGTGGAACAACCGGTACCCCGTTCACCTCTTCAATACGGGAGTGGAGAATATTGAAGGTGAAGACATCCGGGATGAGGATCACCGAGCAGGTGGTATCCGCCAGCTCGCGCATCAGTTTCTTGATGCGGGATTCATCTTTCATCTGCATGGCGATGTAGACGTTATGAATTTTGCCGGCTTTCGCATCGTCAATAAGCTGTTCGTAGTTACCTGCCCAGTCGGACGGCACGCCGCCGGGCTTCGCGTCGTGATAAATCCCGACCACTTCAAAACCTAACCACGGCTCTTTGCGGAAGCTGTCGAGCAACACCTGTCCCACCGGCAGGTCGCCCGCCACGGCAACGAAGCGACGGTTATACCCGCGGTTGCGCAGCCAGCCCGCGCCAAAGCGGATCAGCGAGCGGCAGACCACCATGCCAATGCTGGTTAACAGATACCAGCAGAGATAGGTCACAAGACGGTTATCAAAATCATGGCTGAACGCCACCAGCCCTGCGCTGAAAACCAGGCTTAAGGTCCAGTTCTGGAGCAGCAGCATCAGTTCGGTGGTCATTTTGACGCCGCGCCATGAACGATAGAAATCGGTCATGCCGCCGATCATCTGAAACACCACCAGCGCAATCAACGCCATCAGCAAGTGCATGTATAAGAACGACTGCCCGCTGACCCAACACACCGCCCACAGTCCGCCGACCATGATGGTGATATCAGAAAAAACGCTGCACCATAGAGATTAACGATGCATTCGTTCTCGCTCGTTCGCGCTTTTTTAGATTTGTCATCGTTGTTCCTTTAGTTCTAAACCTTACCCCTCGCCCCTCACCCCGGCCCTCTCCCCAAAGGGGAGAGGGTGTTCAAGTTCCCTCTCCCCTTTGGGGAGAGGGTTAGGGTGAGGGGTAAGGTTTTCTTTTTACTGATTCAACAGCGCCAGAATGTCCTTCGTTCGGGCTTCCATCAGCGCGGTATCGGCGCGGGACTCCACGTTCAGGCGCACCACCGGCTCGGTGTTGGAGGAGCGCAGGTTGAAGCGCCACTGCGGGAACGCCATGCTGATACCGTCGGTACGGTCAATCTCCAGCGCATGAATGGCAAAGTGCTGTTCCACGCGGGCAATGGCCTCAGCGGGCTGTGCCAGTTTGCTGTTGATCTCGCCGCTCGCCGGGAACGCCGCCATGCGGTCACGCACCAGTTCACCCCAGGCTCTGCCCTTTCAGGCACAGCAGCTCAGTCACCAGCAGCCACGGGATCATCCCGCTGTCGCAGTAGGCAAAATCACGGAAATAGTGGTGGGCGCTCATCTCGCCGCCGTAGATGGCGTCTTCCTCACGCATACGCTCTTTGATAAACGCGTGGCCGGTTTTGGACATCACCGGCTCGCCGCCCGCGGCCTTCACCACGTCGACGGTGTTCCAGGAAAGACGCGGATCGTGAATGATTTTCGCCCCCGGGTTTTTCTCGAGGAACGCTTCCGCCAGCAGGCCAACGATGTAGTAGCCTTCGATAAACTGCCCTTTCTCGTCGAACAGGAAGCAGCGGTCGAAATCGCCGTCAAAGGCGATACCCATATCGGCGCCGTGCTCAATCACCGCGTTGCGGGTGTCGTCGCGGCACTCCGGCAGCAGCGGGTTAGGAATACCGTTCGGGAAGTTGCCGTCAGGCGTGTTGTGCACTTTGACGAAGGTCACCGGCACGTTCAGCGCCTTAAAGCGGGCTTCAAGTGCATCGACAACCGGGCCTGCCGCGCCGTTGCCGGAGTTAATCACCAGCTTCAGCGGTTTGAGGTTCGCCACGTTGATGTAGCCCAGCAGGTGGTCGATGTACTCTTTTTGCAGGTTAATCTGCTTATAGCTGCCGCGTGTGGCTTCATTCACCGGCGGGAAGTCGTTGGCCTCGGCCAGACGCTGCACGTCACGCAGGCCGGTGTCGCCGCTGATAGGACGCGCGCCCTTGCGCACCAGCTTCATGCCGTTGTAGTCCATCGGGTTATGGCTGGCCGTCACTTCGATACCGCCGTCCACGCCCAGGTGGAAGGTGGCAAAATAGATCTCTTCGGTGCCGGAAAGGCCAATGTCCAGCACATCGACGCCCGCGTCCTGTAGCCCTTTCGCCAGCGCCAGCTTCAGGGATTTGCTGGTCAGACGCACGTCGCCGCCCAGCACGATAGTTTGTGGTTTCAGGTATTCGCCGTACGCGCGGCCGATGCGCCACGCAATGTCTTCGTTCAGCTCTTCGCCCAGCTTGCCGCGAATATCGTAGGCTTTAAAACAGGTTAATTTTTCCATGATGACCCCTTTTTCAGGCAACAGTTGGCCCTGACCATGTAATGGCCAAATTAATTTTTGTCATTCGTAGACCCGGAAAGCGCAGCGCCACCGGGCATGATGCGGAGTGCTACACGCGCCCGTAGCGATCCTGGAAGCGGATGATGTCGTCCTCTTCCAGATAGGAGCCGGAACGCACCTCAATTAAGTCGAGCGGAATTTTCCCCGGGTTCTCCAGACAGTGCGTCGCCCCCAGCGGAATATAAATGGACTCGTTTTCACCGAGCAGCTTCACTTCACCGTCGATGGTCACTTTGGCGGTCCCCGCCACCACCACCCAGTGTTCGGCGCGGTGATGGTGCATCTGCACCGACAGCCCTTCTCCCGGCTTCACGGTGATGCGTTTCACCTGGTAACGCTCGCCGGCGTCGATGGAGTCATATTTGCCCCACGGGCGGTAGACTTCGCGGTGAATATGGTGTTCGTGGCGGCCATCGGCCTTGATCTGCTCCACCACTTTTTTAACGTCCTGCACGGCATTACGGTCGGCAATCAGCACCGCGTCTTTGGTCTGCACGACCACCAGATCCTTCACCCCTACCGTGGTGACGAGGCCAGATTCGGCGTAGACGTAGCTGTTTTCCGTTTTGTGGCTGATCACATCCCCGTGATGGACGTTACCCTCCGGGGTATGCGCGCTGATCTCCCACAGTGACGACCAGGAGCCGACGTCGCTCCAGCCCGCATCCATAGGTACCACTACCGCATCTGCCGTACGTTCCATTACCGCATAGTCAATGGACTCTTCCGGACAGGCGAGGAAGGCTTCTTCGTCCACACGGATAAAATCGAGATCCGGATCCACCACCGCCATCGCTTTTTCGCAGGCGCGCAAGATATCCGGGCGATATTTTTCCAGCTCTTCCAGGTAGCGACCGGCGCGGAACAGGAACATACCGCTGTTCCAGTAGTATTCCCCGCTGGCCACGTACGCCTGCGCGGTTTCCAGATTCGGTTTTTCGACAAACTGCGCCACGTCAAAGGCCACGCTGTCGCCTTCACCAGGCGTAACGCTGCCGCGGCGAATGTAGCCATAGCCGGTTTCCGGGAGATCCGGCACGATGCCGAAGGTCACCAGCTTGCCGTTCTCAGCGTAAGGAATCGCCGCGCGTACCGCGTCGCGGAAGGCCTCTTCCTGCTGGATGACGTGGTCAGCCGCCAGCACCAGCATCAGCGGGTCGCAGTCCGGGCTGCTGCGTTTTGCCGCCAGCGCCGCAAGGGCAATGGCAGGCGCCGTGTTGCGTCCGGCAGGCTCCAGAATGATATTTTCGGTCAGTTTGTTCAGCTGGCGCAGCTGCTCGGCAACGATAAAGCGGTGCTGTTCGTTACAGATCACCACCGGGCTTTCACACTCCACGCCGTGCAGACGGTTAACCGTCGTTTGCAGCATGGTGAGGTCGCCTTTCAGGCACAGAAATTGTTTTGGATAAAGCACGCGGGACAGTGGCCACAACCGGCTCCCGGATCCACCCGCCATTACGACCGGATACAAAGTGGTTTGACTCATGATTTATCCCCGTATATCTGCAATAAATTGGCTCAGCACGTTCTCTTTCTCGAGCGTGCGTTCGGCATATTCACGTGCCACCGTGTTCTCTTTTGGCATGGCGAGTGCCTGCTCAATTCCGGTCACCAGCGCAGGAACCGATTCCGGCTCCACGCAAACGGCAATGCCCGGGTAGCTGTTGCACAGCTGGCCTAATTCTGTTGCGGCTTCTGCCGTAATCACCGCGTTTCCGCCCACTGCCAGAATGTTGGTCAGCTTGGACGGCAGCACCGCATCCGCCGCGCCGCGTTTTTGCACCACCAGATGGCAATCCGCCATTTTCAGCAGCGCGGGCAGCGCGTCATAAGACTGAAGCGGGAAGAAGCGGATGTTGGTCAGTCCGCGCTCGCTGGCCATTTTTTCCAGCCGCGCTTTACCGCCGCCCTGCCCGACTATCACGAACATCCACGGGTGTTCGCTCAGCTGAAGCGCGGCGTCAATCACGCTCTCCAGCCCCTGTTTTTCGCCGATGTTGCCTGAGTAAAGAATGATTTTTTGCTCAGCAGGCAACCCGAGCTGCGCGCGTAACGCCTGCGCATCCTGGTCTGTCACATCGCGGAAGCGCGCCACTTCGGACCAGTTCGGAAAGAAGATCACTTTTTCCGCCGGGACGCCCTTCTCCTGCGCCTTGTTCATCATCGAGCGCGAAATGGTCGAGACGTAATCCACGTTGTGCAGGCCGCTGCGCTCAAAGGCGCTGGCGAGCTTCGCCACCTTGCCGCCCTTGCCTTTCCCGGCCATCCCCAGCCCGAGCATGGCGTCCACTTCATAATCCTGAATGTGCAGCAGGGTGCGCGCGCCGGAGAGTTTGCCCAGCAGGCGCATGCCTGGCGTGCAGAACAGCGTCGGCACCACGCCGATGATGCGATCCGGCTTCCAGCGACGCTGCGCCATCAGCGGGAAGAAACTGCTCAGGGCAAAGCTGCCCAGATGAATTAAACGTTTCAGCGTCGAGGGCTGTTTCGGCACGTAGAGCGGGCAGCGCCAGACGATCGCGGCGCCCTCTTCGCGGCGGTAGCGCCAGCTGGAATAGCGTTCGCCTACCTTCCACTCCGGGTAATACGGCGGGGCAGTAATCACCCGCACGTCATGTCCCTGGCTCGCCATCCACTCGACCATCTCGCCGGTGTATTTCCCGATACCGGTAAGCTCCGGCGAGTAGTTAATTCCGTAGACGAGGATTTTCATAGACCTGGCACCTCGGCCTGACGTTCCGCAAGGAAGTACGCCCGACTGTTGTCATGGACGTTGTCGCTTGCCAGCAGCGCCTCTGGCGTTAACCAGCGGTAATCGTCATGCTGAGAATCAGGCAGACGCAGGTCTGCCTCACTCACCTTCAGGCGGAACCCCAGCACGATGTAGTGCGTGGTGAACCCGGTGCCTGAAAAGTTATCGTCATAGAAGTGCTGCCAGACCCCGTAAAACTGGCCCGCTGCCATCGGCAGTTGCAGGCCCAGTTCCGCCAGAGTGAGACGCTCAAACGCATCGGTAAGCGTCTCATCCTTCTGCACGCGCCCGCCGGGCACGAACCAGAAGCCCTGTGCAGGACGATTGGTTCGTTTCCCCAGCAAGAACTCGCCGCGTTCATTCTCCACGATCAAATCGATTGAGATCAGCGGAGTGGAACGCACTACCGTGGCAAAATCTTCCTGACTTAAAAACATCATTACCCCCGGAAGCGGTGCTGGTTTTCCAGGAACCACTGGTAGGTGCTGGCCAGCCCCTGCTCCAGTGAGACCTCGTGATACCAGCCCAGCTGATGCAGACGGGTCACGTCCAGCAGCTTGCGCGGCGTGCCGTCCGGTTTGGTGGCGTCAAACACCACGCGTCCTTTGTAGCCCACCACCTGCGCGATGGTCTGCGCCAGCTCGCGAATGGTGCAGTCCACGCCGGTCCCGACGTTAATGTGCGACAGCATCGGCTCGGTGTTTTCCTGCCACACCTCGCGATCCAGCTCCATGACGTGAATGCTGGCCGCCGCCATGTCGTCCACGTGCAGGAACTCACGCATTGGCGTACCGCTGCCCCACACCACCACGTCCGGGGCGTTTTCGGCAGTCGCCTCGTGGAAACGACGCAGCAGCGCCGGGATCACGTGCGAATTGCTCGGGTGGAAGTTGTCGTGCGGTCCGTACAGGTTGGTCGGCATCACCGAGCGATAGTCGCGGTTATACTGACGGTTGTAGGATTCACACAGCTTGATCCCGGCAATTTTGGCAATCGCATACGGCTCGTTAGTGGCTTCAAGCGTGCCCTGCAACAGTTCGCTCTCGGCGATCGGCTGCTTCGCCATTTTCGGGTAGATACAGGATGAGCCGAGGAACAGCAGCTTATTCACGTTGTACAGATGCGCCGCGTGAATGATGTTGCTCTCAATCATCATGTTCTCGTAGATGAAATCCGCCGGGTAGGTGTTGTTAGCGACAATGCCGCCCACCTTCGCCGCCGCCAGATACACCTGGTCGATACGTTCGCTGGCGAAGAAGTCCTGCACCGCTTTGCTGTCAAGCAGGTTCAGCTCGTCGCGGGTGCGAACAATCACCTCAACGTCGCCGCGCTGTTCCAGCTGGCGAACAATCGCGGAACCCACCATTCCGCGATGACCGGCGACAAAAATACGTTGTTTTGTCATTCTCAGGACTCCAGCGCGATGGCAACCTCGTAGCCATGAGACTTGAGCAGGGAGTGTTTTTTCGCTGCTTCAAGATCTTTGGCCACCATCTCGGATACCATTTCTTGCAGGGTGGTTTCTGGTTTCCAGCCCAGCTTCTCGTGCGCTTTGGTTGGGTCGCCCAGCAGGGTTTCCACTTCAGCAGGACGGAAGTAACGCGGATCAACCTGGACAATCACGTCGCCTGGCTTCACGCCCGGTGCGTCGTGGCCGGTCACGGAAACAACGATACCCTTCTCTTCCACGCCGGTGCCTTCAAAGCGCAGCTTGATGCCCAGCTGTGCCGCAGCCATCTCAACGAACTGACGCACGGAGTACTGCACGCCGGTCGCGATCACGAAGTCTTCTGGCTGTTCCTGCTGCAACATCATCCACTGCATTTTCACGTAGTCTTTCGCATGGCCCCAGTCACGCAGGGAATCCATGTTGCCGAGGTGCAGGCAAGACTCCAGGCCCTGAGCGATGTTGGCGATCGCGCGGGTGATTTTGCGGGTCACGAAGGTTTCGCCGCGACGCGGAGATTCGTGGTTGAACAGAATGCCGTTACAGGCGTACATGCCGTAGGATTCACGGTAGTTCACGGTGATCCAGTAAGCGTACAGTTTCGCCACAGCGTACGGAGAACGTGGGTAGAACGGCGTGGTCTCTTTCTGCGGAATTTCCTGCACCAGACCGTACAGCTCAGAGGTAGATGCTTGGTAGAAGCGGGTTTTCTTCTCAAGACCAAGGAAGCGAATCGCTTCCAGCAGACGCAGCGTACCCATCGCATCCACGTCAGCGGTGTACTCCGGGGACTCGAAGGAAACCGCAACGTGGCTCATTGCCCCCAGGTTGTACACTTCGTCCGGCTGTACTTCTTGCAGGATGCGGGTCAGGTTGGAGGTATCGGTCAGGTCGCCGTAGTGCAGATGGAATTTCGGGTTTGCCGCATGCGGATCCTGGTAAATGTGATCGACACGCTCGGTGTTGAATGAAGAGGCACGACGCTTAATACCGTGAACTTCATACCCTTTTTCCAGCAGCAATTCTGCCAGGTAAGAACCATCTTGTCCGGTAACGCCGGTGATGAGAGCGACTTTAGACATGTTTATATTCCTCTGTACTTATCAAAGTTTTTCAGTTTCAACGCGTTCGCGTATCACCACTGCGGGGTTGCCACGGCAAATTTTATTTGCCGGAAGCGATTTAAAAACGCTGCTGCGGGCACCGACTACCGTGCCATCGCCAACAGAAACACCGGGTGCAACAAAGACGTCTGTTGCCAGCCAGCATTTTTCACCGATCACAACAGGCGAAGCGGTAATATCAAAATGCGGGCTCATAAAATCGTGGCTGCCGGTGCACAAATAACACTTCTGTGAAACCACCGAATTTGCGCCAATCGTAATCTCGCCAAGGGTATATAACACCGCGTCATCCCCAACCCAGGCGTAATCCCCAAGCGTTAATTTCCAGGGATAAGTAATTTTCACCGAAGGTCGAATGACTACGTTTTTTCCTATTTTTGCGCCAAACAGACGCAGTAAAAATGCGCGCCAGCGGTACAGTATTTGCGGCGACCAGGCAAATAACGTTGCCTGTACAGCCCACCACAGTTGAACTTTAATACCGCTCCCGCCCCGAAAACCTTTCGGCACGGAGAATCCATTTAATTCCTGCATTACGTTTCCTTATATCTCAGGCTTTGTTATATAAGGCTTTCGCTTTACCCGTCGTTTTCAGACGTAAGAAATAAGATAATTCCGCCCAGAACCCCGGCACGCGTAATATTTTACGCTGCACGTTTTTGGCATCCTGGCACAGTTCCAGATTATTCGAGGTTGACACGCCACCCATTGAAAATTCAGATACCAGTCCTTTAATTCGACGGAACGGGTAGCCAGATTTGTACAGGCTGGCCGCCAGGGCATAATCTGATGACACTTTATAGCGCAAATCGTAAGGCTGTTTTTTCAGGCCGCTCATTGGGAAGAAAATAGCCTGATGGCTGGCCGGCAGGCTGTGGTAGATATACCAGCCTGGTTTCGCGCCGCGCAGCACTTTTTTCCCCTCGCCGAAATCAAGCAGCGCATCACCAATAAACATGGCATCTTCTTTCTGGCGCGCCAGCTGACGGGCAAACAGCGCCACATCTTCATGGAACACATCGCCGGAATTGAGGAAGATGGCGTAACGCCCCTGCGCCATGTTGATGCCTTTATTCATGGCATCGTAAATGCCTTTATCTTTCTCGCTGATGTAACGTAAGTTGAACTCACCGTTGAGTTTTTCCAGGAACTCCGCCGTGCCGTCGTTCGAGCCGCCATCGACCACGATCCACTCAAAGGTGAGGCTCGGATCGCGCGCCAGGTTGCGCAGCGAGCGCCAGGTTTTTACCACCCCTTCGTAGTTACGAAAGGCGACAGTAATGACGCTAAGAAACATAAATCACCTCATTTCTTCATACGCTCGTAATATTCAGCGCTTTGCGCAAAATAAACGGACATACAATTAAGAATGCATATTCCGGGCTAAATATTGACCCGGTAAAAAACAACGACACCGGTGTGAACAGATAAAGTTGCAAGCGAAAGTTCTGGTTATCACCAAACGCGTTAATCATCATTTTGAAAACTTTAAACAGATACCACAGTGTCAACAGTACGGCGAACCAGGAAAAATAGATAATTAACAGATACAGACCATTGTCTATGGTTTTACCGACATCCGCACCGTTAAAGATTCCGAATGATGCAACATATTCGTAAAGTGAGCCGAATCTTACTACGCCATCAATATGGGTTAAGGAATAACCCACCATCACCAGTGGACCAATGATGCGATAATAGGACGACGAACCTTCCGTTCCCAAATCACCCAGACGTTCAGAAATGTACGGAAACGCAAATATTACGCCCACTAAAAATACCGTCAGAGAGATTATCGCCAGCGGCAGTTTTTTCTTAATCGCCTCTTTGTTCAGGTACTGGAACGCCCACTCCAGCAGGTAAAACAGAATAAACGTCATTACCCCGGAGAACGACCCTGACAGAACGATTCCTGCAAGAATCATAGCATCGGTCTTGGGGGTTTTGATACCGAACTGTTTGATGCTGAGCCAAATTGAGATTAATGCCAGAGCAAAAAACGCCGGTTCAAAATAGAGCGCGGTTGTACGCTTGCCACCAAACTTAATGAAGTTCAGTACATAGCTGTTACTGTATATAAGATATTTCGAAATTATTTCCATCAGGCTACTGCCGCCTGTGAGAATAATTTGCGCCATCTCCATTGCCGCAAGCACAACAATCAGCCCGACGACAATATAAAAGAACCTGAGGATTTTCCTATAATTGTGCGGAGAAATAGTTTTAAAGCGAATACTCCACACCATGCCAATAATGATAACGATATAAACAAACAGCATGGTGGAGGTGACATATTTGCTGGCGTCCAGCGACTGACCAAAGATGTAGTTAAACGCCGTCAGACCAAACCCGATGCCCAGTGAAATCATCAGCTTTTTGAGGTTAAGCTTGTCAACGTAAAGCAACAGCAGAACCGGCAGGAAGGTGACGATAGTGATCGGGAAGCTTTCACCGAGCTGGGCAATCTTAACGTTGACCAGCAGGTAGATCAGCGGCAGCAGCAGATAACTACAGATTCTGATAGAACGAGACATACTCCTCCAGCATCTGTTGTCCACTGTACGCTTTGCGGCTACGGTTGCGGAACGATTCCAGGTCCGTGCCAAAAACAGCCTGCGCGATATCGGCCTTCGACAACTGCACCAGCGGCAGCACCTCATTTTCACTGAAAGTTTTACCGCCGGATTTCTCCAGCACTTCCCGCGCGGCGTCGCTGTGGGTGGCAATCACCGGTACGCCGATGGAGAGCGCTTCGCACAGGATCAGCGGGTAGTTGTCCACGCGGGAGCTGAACACCAGCGCGTCCATACCGTTCAGCGCGCTCATCAGTTTGCGCTTGTCGGTTTCAAACCCGTGGTTCACCACGTTAGCGCCATCAAACGGCGAGAATTTGCCAAAGGTATGCAGCTCAATTTTGTCGCCGAGCGCCATCATGTCGCGCACCAGCTGCTGGTTGGTTTTGCCGTCGTAGCGCAGGTCATGGGCGACGACCGCAATTTTCGGCCTACCGGGGGTAACGGCTACGGGCGTCAGTTCGGCCAGGATCGCTTCCGTTGCCACATCAATACCGTTGTTGATGATCTGGCAGCGCCCTGCTCCGTACAGGCTATTAAAAGCGTCCGCCACGTGCTGGCTTGGGGAGATAAAGGTGCAGCCGAGCGAGAGCATATCGCGGAACAGCTGACGCTTACCCTCAACCAGCTGATGCGCGCGATCGACCTTCACAGGCGGGTAGTTGCTGAGCGTAGGGCATTTCTGGCAGTTATCTTTCCAGCCTTCGCAGCCGTCGGTAAAGGCGCAACGTCCGGTCACGCTCCAGTGGTCGTGCAGCGTCCAGACAAATCGGGTATCCGGCTTGTGCGCCTTCACCTTGCCACAAAACGCCACCACCTCTTCCAGATTCAGCCAGTAGCTGTGCAGCACGTGGAAGTGCAGCACAACCGGGCCGCGAGTGCGGGTGACGGTGCGGTAGAGATTATTCAGGTTGCCGAACAGGTCGCGGTTAAACAGACGGAACAGCGCAATATTGGCGATGGAGGTCAGACGTGGCGTCTGCTTCAGCACCTGCGGATAGTTATCATGGCTGACGCTTTTCTTGCCGCCTTTGCCGTAACCGTAAACAAAACGCGACTGTAATCCTTTTTGCAGCGCGCGCTGGTGCAGATCCAGCGCTACGCCTGCCGCCCCGCCCTCTGCGAGGCGTACGTTAAATTGCAGAATGTTCATTTAATCACCTTCACGCGGGCTTTCTCGCCCACCACCAGCGCGTTGTCCGGAATGCTGTCCAGCACCACGCTGCCTGCGCCAATCGTCACGTTATTGCCCACGGTAATGTCCCCGATCATCACCACGTTGGCGCCCAGCTCGACGTTATTGCCAATCACCGGGCAGGCCAGGCTATCTGGCCCGCGGTTGCCGATTGTCACCCCGTGGCGAATGGTGAAATCATCACCCGCGACGACGAACTTGTTGATGACCACCGCATAGCCGTGATGAATGGTAAAGCGGCGGCCAATGGTGGCAGCGGCCTGAATTTCATAGCCAAAAAAGCATTCGGTGATGATGCGGTACAGCACCAGCACCGGCGCGGCCCAGATATTGTTCAGCACATTTTTTTTGCGCCACACCGAGCAAAAGTGCGCAATACGGTAGGCCAGAACCATGCAGCACGGGCGCAGGCTCCAGCTGTTAGCGCGGCAATCTTCCAGAAACATTATTTCCCCCGAAGCCCGTCAGCCAGACGCTTGCCGTTACGTACCGACAGCAGCGTCAGCAGCGTGCGCCAGTTCATGCGCTTATTACGGATCTGATACAGGGTGAAGAGCTGATACTTCCGGCTGGCACGGTCAAACTTGTCCTTGTGCTTGCGGTAAAAATGGAAGTAGCCCGAGAATTTCTTCGGTGACGAGGTGATTTGCATCTCCCCGTGATTGATGTGCAGGATCTGCGTGGCCTCTTCCACCTTCCACGGCTCGCCGTACTCCACCACCATCCGCAGGAAGATGTCGTAATCCTGCGCGGCCTTCAGCTCGGTATCGAACAGGCACTCCTTAAAGCGCCATGCCCAGGTAAACACCTGATTGCCGATAATGTTGCGCTTGTAGAACAGGCGGCGGGAATACGGTGATTTCGGATACAGCGGCAGGCTGGCCGGCTGCGAATAGACCTCGCCCTGGCAGACATAGTCATTGGCATACAGAAACGCGTGGGTCACCAGCTGCGCTTTGTGCGACAGGAAGATTGACAGACGGTTTGGCGTCCATTCGTCATCGTCGTCGATACCGGTCAGATACTGCCCTTTCGCCTGCATAATCGCCTGGTTGCGCACCGCACACGCCCCGGAGTTGATGGCGTTGTGGGTGTACACCACGCGCGGGTCGTTCAGGTCTTCAACAAACTTTTGCAGTTGTTCGTAAGAGGAGGAACAGTCATCCACGATAATCAGTTCCCAGTTATCGTAATCCTGACGCAGGACCGATTTAATCGCGCGGATCGCCAGCTGCTGACGATTCCATGTCGGCATATAGATAGAAATCAAAGGGCGTTGTGTGGTCATGGTCTTCCCCCTTATCCCTCACCCCGACCCTCTCCCGGAGGGAGAGGGAGAAAAGCTGCACCATGCAGTCCTCTCTCCCCCCTGGGGAGAGGGTTAGGATGAGGGGGATTATTATTTACTGTCAGACTTGTATTCGTACTCGTAGTAGCCGTAATCCTGATACCCGGTCGCGCGGCGGAAGATGGAGTTCAGAATGACCCCCCTTCACCTCAATACCGTTCTGCTCAAAGCGGCTCAGGCTGGTTTCCACTTCCTTCAGGGTGTTCACCGCATAGCGTGCAACCATCAGCGTGGTGCCCGCATGACGCCCTACCACGGCAGCGTCGGTGACCGCCAGAATTGGTGGGGTATCGATCAGCACCAGGTCATAATTTTTGCTCGCCCACTCAATCAGCTGCGTGAAGCGCTCGCTCATCAGCAGTTCAGACGGGTTCGGCGGCACCTGGCCACGCGGGATCAGGTCAAATTTCGGAATCGACGTCGGCTTGGCGCTCTCGCTGATTTCCCCTTTACCGAGCAGGATTTCCGACAGACCGTTAACGTTGTTGGTGCCCAGCAGCTCGTGGGTGTAGCCCTTACGCATATCGCAGTCGATCAGCAGCACGCGCTTGTTGGTCTGGCTCACCACCGCCGCCAGGTTGGCGCAGACGAAGGTTTTACCGATTGACGGGCTGACACCGGTCATCATCAGGACGTTGTTTTTGGCCTGCATCATGGCGAAATGGAGGCTGGTACGCAGGCTGCGCACCGCTTCAATCGCCAGGTCGGTCGGGTTACCCACGGCCAGCAGCTGGCTCTGCTTGTAGCGCTTGACGCCCTTAACGGTTTTGACGCTGTCACGGGACTTCTGCCACTCGGAGAGCGGGATGCTGGCGTACACGCTGATCCCGTTCTCTTCCAGCACCTGCGGGCTTTCGATACCGCGGTTAAACAGCGAGCGCAGCAGCACGCCGACGATGGAAAGCATCAGGCCGAGAATAATGCTGCCGAGAATAATCAGCGCTTTCTTCGGCTTCAGCACGCCCGGCTGGGTAATCGCCGGGTCAACGATACGCACGTCGCCGACGGTGCTGGCTTCGGTGATTTTCAGCTCCTGCTGTTTGTTCAGCAGCTGCATGTAAACCTGCTGGCCGGATTCCACATCACGCGTCAGGCGTACAATTTCCTGCTGCGTCTTCGGCATCGCGGTCACGCGGTCATTCAGCTTCGCCTTCTCTTCTTCCAGGGTACGACGTTTCTCCAGCAGCGTGCGGTACGCCGGGTGACGTTTGGTATAGAGCTTGGAAATCTCCGCCTCTTTGAAGGTCAGCTCGTTCAGCTGCGCATCAATATTCACCATGGAGTCGAGAACCGATTTCGCCTCCAGCGGCAGATCGACGGAATCCTTGTCCTGACGGTACGCGTTCAGCTTGTTCTCAGCGTCATCCAGACGGGCGCGCACCTCCGGCAGCTGTTTACTGAGAAACGCCAGGCTTTTTGCAGCTTCCGCTGACTTACGCTCAACGTTCTGCTCCAGATAGTTGCGGGTGATGCTATTGAGGATGTCGCGAATTTGATCCTTGTCTTCACCGGTGAAGGTCATGCTCAGGACGCCGGTGTCCTTGCCGTTTTCGGTGACGGTCAGGTTGTTTTGCAGGTTGTTGATCATCCCGAGCGTCGAGAATTTGGTGACCGTAAACTCCCCGCCCTCATGTGCCTGAATTGCGCTGACCTTGATGCTGACGCCCTCTTTAGTCAGCATCTGCCCCACCTCACCGCGTGCGCTGAAGCCCGCGTCGCTGGTCAGCTGATACTGTTTTGGTCCCAGCACGGTCAGGGTAAAGGTTTGGTCCCCTGCCCCTTTTGGGATCACGAAGTCGGTCACTTTTACCGTATCGTTACTGCGCCCCATCAGGCGATCCCAGCCTGCGCCAAATACCGGGAAGGTGTTTTTGGTGACCGCGATATCCAGCCCCAGATCGTGAACCGTTTTGCCCAGTACCAGGCGCGACTGGATCAGCTGAATTTCGGCTTCCGATGCCGGCGGCTTGTTGGCCAGCGCCGAGCCGATATCCTGAACCAGCGAGTTTCCGGTATTTTGTTCGATCTGCACCAGCGCGTCGGCGCTGTAAATAGGCGTCGCGAACAGCGTATAAACGATCGCCGCCACGGCAAAGATGGCGGTAATACCCAGCACCCACCATTTCGCTTCAATAACGGTCCCGACCAGGCGACCGATATCGATTTCATCACTGCCCGACGTCGGGGCGGCAGAAGGTCTTGTTTTTTCTGTCATTGTTATCCCTGCTGAGCTTTCAGTGCCTGCGCCCACTGACGGGCAGACTGGTCTAGTAAGGTGTATACCGCCTCAAAGGCCTCGCGGCTCTTGCGATACGGATCGGGAATTTCGCGCTCACCATCCCAGTGACCAAACAGCATCACCTTGCCGCGCATCTCCGGTGCGATATCGCACAGCGCGTGAATGTGGCGTTTTTCCATCGCGAGGATCAGGTCATATTCCCGGCACATCCGGCCAGAGACCTGACGGGCAACGTGCCCGTCGAGTGAGAGGTTATGCTCAAGGGCAACGCTTGCGGCACGTTCGTCGGCACCTTTTCCGACCAGCGCGCCCAGCCCTGCGGAGTCGACCGTTAACGCAGGCTGGTAATTTTTCAACAGCCTTTCAGCCGTGGGGGAACGGCAAATGTTCCCCACGCACACCACCAGAATTTTGTTAAACATCGCGGCTTACCAGTTATGAACGTCGCTCGCCGTATCCGTCATGTAGCGAACGCCACTGATGGTAGGCAGCAACTGGTTGATCAGACGGTTCCAGCGGGCAACCGGCGCGGTGGTGACATAGACCACATCGTACGGCTGGAGACGGAACGACGTTGCCATGACCAGGGACGTCGCGTCGGACATATCCAGCTGGTAGATGTTGGCAATCTTGCCCTTCGCGTTCTCGCCTTTGATAGGACGGATCACGAAGATACCGCTGGCGTTGGAGGCGGTCAGATCGATGCCTTCCGCATTGCCCAGCGCTTCGGTCAGGGTCATACCGCTGAAGTCCATCTTGAGGGTGCTCTGTTTCTTCACTTCACCCATCACGAACACTTTCAGATCGTCGTTGCGCGGCACGTACAGAATATCGCCCGGATAAAGGAGGCGGTTCTGGGTCAGGTCACCGTTTTGCATCAGCGCCTGAAGCGAAATGCGCTGCTCTTTGCCGTTGTGGGTCAGCACCACGTTGCGCCAGTCAGCGCCGTCGGTTAAGCCGCCTGCGGCATTGATCGCATCGAGAACGGTGAGCGGGACGTTAGTGATCGCCTGCTGGCCGGATTTATTGACCTGGCCAGAGATATAGGCTTTCTGGGATCGGAACGCGGCGATATTAACGTCCACCTGCGGGTCAGCAATGTACTGCGCCAGGCGGCCGGTAATATCACTACGGATCTCAGCAAGCGTTTTGCCCGCGACGTGCACTTTGCCAATGTAGGGATAGAACATGGTGCCATCGGACTGTACCCAGTTACCGGTGTCGCTTGAGCTGCGGTACTGGCCCGCAGGCGTGGTCAGTTCAGGGTGATCCCAGACGGTCACATTAATGACGTCACCCGGACCCACACGATACTGGTAAGAGGCAATTTCCTGGTCCAGAGACATATTTGGCTGAGCAACATTTGGACGTGGGCGTAATTGTTCCACCAGACGTGGGGTTAATGGATACACATTCACCATTTTGTCGAGATCAAAATCAGCATCCTGCTGTTTAATCACATCCTTGCCCATTGTCGACATATTGCTGCCGGGAAAGACCGTGCAACCACTCATCAAGGTCACAGACACCAATAATGGCATCAATTTCATTTTGGATTTCATCATTGATTATTTATCACTTTGGCAGAGTAATTATCCTGTGCAATTAAAATAAGCGCGGGTCGTGGTGACAATCAGAATGCAGTTAATCATTTAGCAATATAACTGGCATCAGTCCTAAAAAAAGCTTATTCATCCATTGGCTATTGACAGAATAATTGAGGCTGATTCACACGCTTTCAGGCACGCTACCGCCCTTGGCTTTCAGTTACCAATCCACTGACTAAACAATGCGTTATGGTTAGACACCCTCTTGGATAAGGCCTTTTGCGAAATATATCAAACGCCTCACAGGGGCGATTGATAATGTATAACCTTCACCAAAGACCGAAACAAAAATAGCAACAAGGAGATTTAACATTTGATGCTGGAAGAATTGTTGCAGCTAACCTAATAGCAGGCAAGGAGACAACCGTCCTAATATTCGTTTTTAAGATTAATATTAAGAGCAAAGTTTTAAGGTTTTCGGATTTTCTTTATATTGACAAAATAGATCGCCGGACCATTTATTGCGATATTTCCTAAATATCGACTTGTGTAATTAAATCTTCGCAATTAACTTATTTACACCGCCCGGCAAATGGGGTTTACCAGAGTGTAGCATTAAGAGAAATCTCACCCCGGCATTGCAATTTCCGTCGGCTTTATCCATGATCGAAGTGTGACATTAGTCATATAACAGAAGGTATTGCATTTATTATGGAATGGATTGCCGATCCATCAATCTGGGCCGGGCTGGTGACGCTGGTCGTCATCGAATTAGTGCTCGGCATTGATAACCTGGTGTTTATCGCCATCCTTGCCGATAAATTACCCCCTTCACAACGCGACCGCGCCCGCGTGACGGATCTTCTGCTCGCCATGGTGATGCGTCTGCTGTTACTGGCCTCAATCTCCTGGCTGGTGACGCTGACCAAACCCTTATTCAGCGTGCAGGGTCTGAGCTTTAGCGCCCGCGACCTGATCATGCTTTTCGGCGGATTGTTCCTGCTGTTCAAAGCCACGGTTGAGCTTAATGAGCGGCTGGAAGGAAAAGACAGTGAAAACCCCACCCAGCGACGCGGTGCAAAATTCTGGCCGGTGGTCGCGCAGATAGTGGTGCTGGATGCCGTCTTTTCTCTCGACTCCGTGATCACGGCCGTCGGGATGGTTGACCATCTGGCGGTGATGATGGCCGCCGTGATCATCGCCATCACCCTGATGGTGCTCGCCAGCAAAGCCCTGACGCGCTTTGTGAACAGTCACCCGACTATCGTCATCCTCTGTCTGAGCTTCCTGCTGATGATTGGCTTTAGCCTGGTGGCGGATGGTTTTGGCTTCCATATCCCGAAAGGGTATCTGTACGCCGCCATTGGTTTCTCGGTGCTGATTGAGTTTCTCAACCAGCTAGCCATTTTCAACCGTCGCCGTTTTCTCTCCGCGAACCAGACATTACGACAGCGCACCGCAGATACGGTGATGCGCCTGCTGAGCGGCAAAAAAGAGGATGCCGAGCTGGATGCTGAATCCGCGGCGATGCTTGCCGACCACAGCGACGGGCAGATCTTCAACCCGCAGGAACGCCGGATGATAGAGCGCGTGCTTAACCTCAACCAGCGCTCGGTGAGCAGTATCATGACCTCCCGCCATGACATTGAGCATATTGACCTGACGGCGCCGGAAGAGCAGATCCGCGCCCTGCTGGATAAAAACCAGCACACCCGCGTGGTCGTGACCGGCGGTGAAGAGGAAGAAGAGCTGCTGGGCGTGGTACACGTGATTGACCTCCTGCAACAGCAGCTCCATGGCGAGCCGCTCAACCTGCGGGCGCTGGTGCGCCAGCCGCTGGTCTTCCCGGAAGCGCTGCCGCTGCTCTCCGCGCTGGAGCAGTTCCGCAACGCGCGTACCCACTTCGCGTTTGTCGTTGATGAGTTTGGTTCTGTGGAAGGGCTGGTGACGCTCAGCGACGTGATGGAAACCATCGCCGGTAATCTGCCTAATGAGGTGGATGAGATCGATGCGCGTCACGATATTCAGAAAAACGCCGACGGCAGCTGGACCGCCAACGGCCATATGCCGCTCGAAGATCTGGTGCAGTTCGTTCCGCTTCCGCTGGATGAGAAGCGCGAATACCACACCATCGCCGGTTTGCTGATGGAATATCTGCAACGTATTCCGCAGCCGGGCGAAGAGGTCCAGGTGGGGGATTACATGATCAAAACCTTGCAGGTAGAGAGCCATCGCGTGCAGAAGGTGCAGCTGATACCGCTGCGCGGTGAAGATGAGATGGATTTTGAAGTGTAAAAAAGCCGGGTGGCGCTTCGCTTACCCGGCCTACGGTGTCTGGCTTTTGTAGGCCGGGTAAGGCAAAGCCGCCACCCGGCACAACAGGCATCACAGCTTATCGAGCAGCTTTTTCACGTCCTTACCTGACTGAGACTCTTTATTGCGGTCCGCCCAGTCATTCAGCCGACGTTTCGCTTCATCCTGAAGGTGCTTACGCAGGATCTGATCGACCTGCAAACTGTAATTCAACTCCTGCCATTTTCCGTATACGCGCAGCGGTATCGGCGTCTCTTTCAGGAACTCCACAAGCTGGCCTTCGCCTTCCCAGCCAGCCTTCACGCGGACGTTGAAGCGGGTGTCTGCCGTCTCTTTCACCAGATCCAGCGCGCCGGTTCCGGTCAGCGCCAGCAGTGACGACGTCCCCTGCATGTCGTCAAGCGAGAGCTGACCGTTGTCGAGGGCAAGCTCGCTGGTAAAGCTGTCCAGACGGGTTGCGCTGTCGTAGTTTTCATTCGCTTTCACGCTGCTGCTGCGTTCTACCGCCTGCTGCACCAGCTGCTGGAAGTTCAGCCCTTCCATGCGCGAATCTTTCAGCTCAACGTGCGCCTTCCCCTGCCAGCTACGACGGAAGGCGTCCGCATCAATCTTCGTACCAGAGAAATCCCCTGCCAGCGACAGCTGCCCCGTGAGGGCAATCGGGTAATTAAAGGCTTTCAGGATGGTGCCAATCTCAACGTTTTCCAGACGCGGCTGGAACGCGGCGCTGGCAACGTCTTTGCGTACATCCAGCGTGCCCGGCAGGGAGAGGTTCCCTGCTCCCATTTTTCCGCTGAGCTCGGAGATGACCAGCAGGCCGTTGTGGTTGAACATCTGGCTGCTGACGTCAGTAAAATCAATCCCACGCCAGCGCACGCTGTTCGCTTTCAGCAGAATGTCGGCGGTAAATCCGCGCAGGCCGTTGTAGTCAGGCTGATCGAGATTTGAGGAGATCACCGGACGCGACTGCGTGACCTGGCTTTGCCCCACCTGCGTGGCTCCCTCATCGGTCGCGTTCACCGGTTGGGGCGGAAGCAGGTTCTCGAGGTTCAGCTTGTCGAATTGCAGATCCAGCACCCACTTAGGTTTCTCATCAAGCGTGACGCTCGCCTGCCCCTTCAGGGCACTGTCGTTGGCCTGGAGGTTGAGCGCGTTCAGTTCGAGCTGTTTGCGCTCTTCATGCCACACCGCCTTCATCGTGCCCTGGCCGGCAATCCCCTTCGCGGGTAAATCCGCGCCGGTCAGCTGCCAGTTAAGCTGCTGAACGTCCGCAGTCAGCTGGTGCGGATAATCAGAGGCGTTCACGTTCGCGTTCATCGACAGGTTGAGATCGCGCTGATTGCGGTTGATCCGCCCGGAGAACTCCATGGTGGCGTGATGGTTGGCATCCTGCTCCATCCTGAGGTTGATATTGCGTACGGTGATCTGTTCGTCATCTTCATGCTGGAAAACCAGCACGCTGTCGGCAACTTTCAGATTACCAATATCGAACGACCAGCCGGTGTCAGACGGGACGTCAGGCAAGGTGTTTTCACGCGGTGCGACCGGAGCATCCGCCTGACGAACGGCTTCGGTTTGCGGCGTAAGCTGAATCACCGCCCCTTTCAGCATCACCTGTTCAACCTGGAGCTGATGGGATAAGAGCGGGATGAGCGCGACATCAAGACGCATGTTATCCGCCGTGACCAGCGGCTGCGCGGCACCCGGCGCGGTGAGGGACATACGTCCGGAGAGAATGCTGAGCTGAGGCCAGACGTGCCAGCGCAGCGGCCCGTCCAGCTTGAGTTCATACCCGCTGCGCGCTTCCACCTGCCGCACCATGTAGGCCCGGAAGTCATTCGGGTTAACCAGCAGCACCAACGCTGAAAGGCCAGCCACCAGCACCACCAGCAAAATCATCAGCGTTGTCAGAACTCTTCTCATGGCTTCCTCAGTGAACTCACAGATCAGTCTTTATCGATACGACTGGCAACCGCACCCTGCTGGTCGCGATATTTTGCGTCCTGACGGCGGTTATAAGGACGGTCTGCCGGGCCGGTCAGCGGTTCAAAGCTCAACGCACCAATCATCATTCCCGGACGAAGCGCCAGCGGCAATTTACCGGCGTTAAAGAACTCCAGCACGATACGGCCAGACCAGCCCGGATCGATACGGTGCGCGGTGACGTGCACCATCAGGCCCAGACGCGCCAGGGAAGAGCGTCCGTCAAGCCAGCCGACCAGGTCCGCAGGCAGCGTGACCGATTCAAAGGTCACCGCCAGCGCCAGTTCGCCAGGATGGAGATAAAACGCCTCTCCTTCTTCGATGACGATTTCGTCGCTCATGACGCGATCCAGCGCCGCACTGACTTCGTCTTTCGGCCCGCTGAGGTCGATAAACGGTGCCGTGTGGCCGCTGAAGGTGCGGAATTTATTCCCCAGACGCACATCGACGGTCACGCCGTTAATACGCTCAACCGGCGGACGCGGGGTGATAGACAGGCGGCCTTCATCCAGCCAGGCTTCTATATCGCGGTCACAAAGACGCATGGCACTTTCTCCTTTCGTGCATCGCGCCCTGAAGCCTTACGGCGTCAGGGCAAAACCAGGTTATCTCTGAACGGTACACAATTCACACGGCTTATTCAAAAAACTGACTGATTTTCGCTTTTAAGATATCAATGGCAATACGGTTTTTACCGCCGCGAGGCACGATAATATCGGCGTATTGTTTCGAAGGTTCAATAAATTGCAGGAACATCGGGCGAACGGTTTTCTGATATTGCGCCATCACGGAGTCCATGGAGCGGCCGCGTTCGTTAACGTCGCGTTTAATACGCCGCATCAGGCAGATATCCAGCGGAGTGTCGACGAAAATCGAGAAGTTCATAGATTCGCGCAGACGGGCGTCGGTGAGCAGCAAAATCCCTTCAAGGATAATCACCTTCTTGGGCTCGATACGGATCGTTTCCTGGGTGCGGGTATGTTCCACGTAGCTGTAGACGGGCAGCTCAATCGCCTCGCCGCGCTTCAGCGCTTCCAGATGCTGGAACAGCAGGCTGTGATCCATCGCACTGGGGTGGTCGTAGTTGGTTTTTACGCGCTCTTCCATCGAAAGATGGGATTGATCTTTGTAATAGCTATCTTCGGGAATCACACCGATATGCTCATCACCCACTTGTTCACGCAGTTCGCGATAAAGCGTACTGGCAATAAGACTTTTACCTGAAGCCGATGCGCCGGCGATGCCTATGATGACGCACTGATGAGACTTATCAGTCATAAATTTAGCGACCTGATTAACCTGGATGTAAGGAAGGACGACGCCGGAGCGTCAAACGCGGCAATTATAGGGATTTCGGGGGCGTGATACCAGTCGAATGCGCAGGTTATGCGAGGCGGGCTGAAAAGCGCTGTTTCACGCCTTTAGCAAAATTTTTACGCGCGGTTTTTCGCCATTTCATCACCCTTCTTCGCAGAGTAACTATTTTATAAGTCTATGAAGTCAAAATCTGACCACTCAGCATATGAATTGTAAAATGTTTGTACTAGCATAAACCAAATTATTAATTTCACGCGTCCGGACCTGGCTCCTGACAACATGGCGTCCCTGGATAGAGCGGTAATGAATAAACAATACCAGCGGGTTTTGGTTACTACCCCACATCCTTTACTGCGGCTTGTCTGTCTGGGTCTGGTCACGTTCATCTTCACCTTATTTTCCCTCGAGCTGACTCGCTTCGGTACGCTGCTGGCGCCACTATGGTTCCCGACTTCAATTATGATGGTGGCGTTTTACCGCCATGCGGGAAAAATGTGGCCCGGCATTGCGCTCGCCTGCTCCTTTGGCAATATTTTTGCCTCGTGGATGCTCTTCTCATGGGCATCGATCAACATCACCTACACGGCGATCAATATCATTGAGGCCACGGTTGGCGCGCTGTTACTGCGTAAGTTGCTCCCCTGGTATAATCCGCTGCAAAACCTCAACGACTGGGTCCGGCTTGCCCTCGGCAGTGCCCTGGTGCCGCCGCTGGTGGGGGGCGTTCTGGTTCATTTTCTGGTGCCGAGCGCGGAGCCGCTGCGTAATTTCCTTGTCTGGGTACTTTCAGAAGCCATTGGCGCACTGGCGCTGGTGCCGTTAGGTCTGCTGTTTAAACCGCATTACCTGCTGCGCCACCGCAACCCGAAACTGCTGCTGGAAACGCTGGTGACCCTGGTCGTCACGCTGGTTCTTAGCTGGACGGCAATCACCTGGCTGCCGTGGCCATTCACCTGCATTATCGTTCTGCTGATGTGGAGCGCGGTCCGTCTGCCGCGTATGGAAGCGTTCCTGATATTTTTATTCACCATCATGATGGTGTCCCTGATGATGGCGCGAAATCCTCTCTCCATGACGCCCTCCACCATGATTGTCACCTTCAACGCGCCGTGGCTCCCCTTCCTGATGATGCTGCTCCCCGCCAACATTATGACGATGGTGATGTATGCCTTCCGGGCCGAGCGTAAACATATTACGGAAAGCGAAGAACGTTTTCGCAATGCGATGGAGTATTCCGCGATTGGTATGGCGCTGGTGGGCGTTGAGGGCCAGTGGCTCCAGGCCAACAAGGCGCTGTGCAATTTCCTCGGTTACAGCCAGTCTGAGCTTCAGTCGCTCACGTTCCAGCAGTTAACCTGGCCGGAAGATTTAAATACCGACCTGGAGCAGTTGCAACAGCTGATTCACGGCGAGATCAACACCTACACCCTCGAAAAACGCTACTACACCCGCAGCGGAGAGGTGGTGTGGGCGCTGCTGGCCGTCTCCGTTGTGCGCCATGCCGACGGCACGCCGCTCTACTTTATTGCCCAGATTGAAGACATCAACGATCTGAAACAGACCGAGTGGGTGAATAAGCGTCTGATGGAGCGTATCACTCTCGCTAACGAAGCCGGCGGAATCGGGATTTGGGAGTGGGATCTCGAGCCGGACGTAATCAGCTGGGATAAACGGATGTTTGAGCTGTACGAGATCCCCTCGCACATTAAACCCACCTGGCAGCTCTGGCATGCGGCCATGGTGCCTGAAGATCGTACGCACGCCGAACAGGTCCTGCGTGAGTCACTCCAGGCCAGGGTACCTTTCAAGCTGGAATTTCGCATTCGCGTCAAGGATGGCATTCGCCACATTCGTTCGCTGGCGAACCGGGTGCTGAACAAACAGGGCGAAGTGGAGCGGCTGTTAGGGATCAACATGGATATGACCGAGGTGAAGCAGCTGAACGAGGCGCTGTTCCAGGAAAAAGAGCGCCTGCATATCACCCTCGACTCCATCGGCGAAGCGGTGCTGTGTACCGACATCGACATGAACATCACCTTTATGAACCCGGTCGCCGAGAAGATGAGCGGCTGGTCGCAAAGCGAAGCGCTGGGTCAGCCCGTTCTGAAGGTGCTGCACATTACCTTCGGCGAGAACGGTCCGTTAATGGAAAACATCCACAGCGGCGATATGTCCCGTACCGATATCGAACAGGATGTGGTGCTTAACTGCCGCAATGGCGGCAGTTTCGACATTCATTACAGCATTACCCCCCTCAGCACTCTGGAAGGGCACACCATCGGCTCGGTGCTGGTGATTCAGGACGTCACCGAGTCGCGCAAAATGCTGCGCCAGCTGAGCTACAGCGCTTCCCATGACGCCCTTACCCACCTGGCGAACCGCGTCAGCTTTGAAAACCACCTTAAGCGCCTGTTGCAGACGGTACAGGAGACCCATCAGCGTCACGCGCTGGTCTTTATCGATCTTGACCGTTTCAAGGCGGTGAACGATACGGCAGGCCACGCGGCGGGCGACGCTCTCCTGCGCGAACTCTCTTCGCTAATGCTGACCATGCTGCGCTCCAGCGACGTGCTGGCGCGTCTGGGCGGCGACGAGTTTGGCCTGCTGCTGCCGGACTGCAACGTCGAAAGCGCACGCTATATTGCGGGCCGGTTGATCGACGCCATCAACAACTATCATTTTTCCTGGGAAGGACGCCTGCACCGCATTGGCGCCAGCGCGGGGATTACGCTGATTGACGACACCAATTACCAGGCTGCGGAAGTGATGTCTCAGGCCGATATCGCCTGCTACGCCTCGAAAAACAGCGGGCGCGGCGTGGTCACCGTCTACGAACCCCAGCAGGAGCGGATCCACAGCACGCGCAGCATGATGTCGCTGGACGAGCAGTGGCACATGATTAAAGATAACCATCTGCTGATGATCGCCCGCAGCGTCGCCTCGCCGCGCATTCCCGAGAGCAGTAGCTTCTGGCTGATTTCCTTGCGGCTGTGGACCAGCCAGGGGGAAGTGCTGGAAGAGCATGCCTTCCGCGCCGGGCTGGCGGAGCCGGAGCTGCTGCACGCCCTGGACCGACGGATATTCAGCGAATTTTTCCGTACCTATGCCGCACAGGTGGCGGCCAAAGGAATGGGCGTCGCGCTGCCGCTCTCAGAAGCGGGTTTAGCCAGCGTCA
The DNA here is from genome assembly GCF_019056635.1 of Enterobacter cloacae complex sp. ECL72. Classification (NCBI taxonomy): domain Bacteria; kingdom Pseudomonadati; phylum Pseudomonadota; class Gammaproteobacteria; order Enterobacterales; family Enterobacteriaceae; genus Enterobacter; species Enterobacter cloacae complex sp. ECL72. Next base: position 2,541,760 of record NZ_CP077659.1, read on the forward strand.
CGCTGGTGGATGAGCTGCTCGACCTGATCACCAGAGGTCCGCTGCCGGCGCGGCTGCTGCATCTGGCGATCGCCGTTGATGTGCTGAGCAATACGGATGAAAACGTGCAGCAGGGTCTGCAAAAGCTTCGTCAGGCCGGCTGTCGCGTGGTGCTGACCCGGGTCGGACGCGATATGAACGTCTTCAGCCAGCTCAGCGCCAACACCGCCGATTATCTGCTGCTGGATACAGACATGGTGACCAACGTCCACGGCAATCTGATGGATAAGATGATGGTGACAATCATTCAGGGCCACGCCCAGCGTCTGGGCATAAAAACCATTGCCGGGCCATGCCATCAGTCGATCATGATGGATACGCTGTCGGGCATCGGCGTTGATTTTATTTACGGCGACACCATCGGGGAAGCGCAGCCGCTCGATCTACTGCTGAATACCAGCTATTTCGCCATCAACTGACGGCGACCAGCCGTCGGTGTACCAGATATGTAACAGCGCATACGAGCGCCACGGCTGCCAGCGTTCGGCATAGCGACGGATCTGCGCGGGCGTCATACCGGCAAAGCGCTGTTTAATCAGATAGTCATCCGGCAGGAAAACATCCTTCGCCTGCCAGCCGCGCAGGGCCAGATAATTCGCGGTCCAGCGCCCGATGCCGGGGCGCTGCTGTAGCGCCTTCATCCCGGCCTCAACGTTCGCAGGCGGGAACAGCGGGAATTCACCGTCCACCACCGACTGCGCCAGATGAATCAACGACTCCGCACGCCTGAGCGGCATCCCGAGGGCTTTCAACGCCAGCGGATCTGCCGCGGCCAGCACCTCTGGCGGAGGAAAGCAGAGATAGCCCGGCGCATCCTCAATGGGTTCACCGCACAGCGCCACCACCCGTGACGCCAGTTTTGCCGCCATCGCCACGCTCACCAGTTGCCCGAGAATGGCGCGCACGCCCTGCTCGTATGCATCCATCGCGCCGGGCAAACGTAAGCCCGGCCGCGCCGCGCCGAGCTCGCCGAGAGTCTGCGCAATGTGCAGCGGGTCGCAATCGAGGTCAAACAGGCGGGAGATGCGGTCGAGGCAGATATCCGCCACCGGGATCAGGCCAGGGCTGAGCGACACCGCCAGCGTAGGGGTTGCGCTGTCTGGCGTAACCCGGAAAACGCCCTGGTGCCCGGCATAGCCAAAACTGCGCTCGTAGTAATCCTCCGTAACGGTTTCAACCCCCGTGACCGCACGCGCGGCAAGAAAGCCAAACATCCACGACCAGTCGTAGGGCGGTTGCCAGTTCAGGGTGTACATCGTCTCTCCTTTTGTATTTACCTCAGCATAAACCGAAAGATCGCCTTGCGCCTTGCTTTCATATTCCTGTTGTCGCCTGGCAGACATTTCGCTAAAGTCTCGCCCCTTCTCACCGGCATGGGGATTTATTGTGTTTATTGGATTCGACTACGGCACCGCAAACTGCTCGGTTGCGATAATGCAAAACGGACAACCGCAGCTCCTGAAAATGGAAAACGGCAGTACGCTGTTGCCGTCAATGCTTTGTGCGCCCACGCGTGAAGCGGTGAGCGAGTGGCTGTTCCGCCACCATCAGGTTCCGGCCACGGCGGCGGAGACCCAGGCGCAGCTGCGCCGTGCGGTCAGCTTTAACCGCGAGGAAGATATCGACGTTACCCCGTCCAGCGTGCAGTTCGGCCTCTCTTCCCTCGGGCAGTATATTGAAGACCCGGAAGAGGTCTACTTCGTTAAATCGCCGAAATCCTTCCTCGGCGCCAGCGGCCTGAAGCCGCAGCAGGTGGCGATGTTTGAAGATCTGGTCTGCGCGATGATGCTGCACATCCGCAATCAGGCGCAGTCCCAGGTGCCGGATGCCATCACCCAGGCGGTGATTGGCCGTCCGATTAACTTTCAGGGGCTGGGCGGCGACGAAGCCAACCAGCAGGCGCAGGGGATCCTTGAGCGTGCAGCGCACCGGGCAGGCTTCCGCGACGTGGTGTTCCAGTATGAGCCGGTTGCGGCGGGGCTGGATTTTGAAGCCACGCAGACGGAAGAGAAACGGGTGCTGGTGGTGGACATCGGCGGCGGTACGACGGACTGTTCATTACTGCTGATGGGTCCCCAGTGGCATCACCGTCGCGATCGTGAAAATAGTCTGCTGGGGCACAGCGGCTGCCGCGTGGGCGGTAACGATCTTGATATTGCCCTGGCCTTCAAGAGCCTGATGCCGCTGCTCGGTATGGGCGGTCAAACCGATAAAGGCATCGCCCTGCCGATCCTGCCGTGGTGGAACGCGATTGCCATCAACGACGTCCCTGCCCAGAGTGATTTTTACAGCACCGCGAATGGCCGTTTCCTCAACGATCTGGTGCGTGATGCGCAGGATGCAGAGAAGGTCGCACTTCTGTATAAGGTGTGGCGTCAGCGCCTGAGCTACCGGGTGGTGCGCACCGCCGAAGAGAGCAAAATTGCCCTTTCCGATCGTCCAGAGCATACGGTTTCGCTGCCGTTTATCAGTGACGATCTGGCTACGGCTATCACTCAGGAAGGGCTGGAAATGGCGCTGACTCAGCCGCTTCAGCGTATTCTGGAGCAGGTGCAACTGGCGCTTGAGAACGGCAACGTGAAGCCGGACGTAATTTACCTGACTGGCGGTAGCGCCCGTTCGCCGCTGATCAAGAAAGCGCTGGCGGAACAGCTGCCGGGGATCCCGATTGCCGGCGGCGATGACTTTGGCTCCGTTACGGCAGGGCTGGCGCGCTGGGCGCAGGTGGTGTTTAGCTAATGGGGTTGTGCCGGGTGGCGGCTTCGCCTTACCCGGCCTACAAGATCCTCCAACCGTAGGCCGGGTAAGCGCAGCGCCACCCGGCGAAGGCGAAACAGCGCGCCACACTCAGACAATTCCCGACAGTCTTCCATATTTCCTCCATTTTTCCGCTGTGTTAGCTGACTAAACTAGTATCATTCCCCGAAAGAGTTTCAGGATGAGAACGTATAACGATGAAAGGCAGTAACAAATCCCGCTGGGCAATCGCCGTTGGTCTGATTGTGGTGGTCCTGGCCGCCTGGTACTGGCACAGCCAGTCCGCGAACTCCACGGCACCTGCTGGCGCTAATAGCCCCTCACAACGCTCAACGGGCGGCGGGCGCCACGGTATGCGCGGCGGTGCGCTGGCACCGGTGCAGGCGGCAACGGCGGTGAATAAAGCGGTGCCTCGTTATCTCTCCGGGCTGGGAACCATCACCGCCGCCAACACCGTGACGGTACGTAGCCGCGTGGACGGTCAGTTGATGGCCATCCATTTCCAGGAAGGTCAGCAGGTAAAAGCCGGCGATCTGCTGGCGGAAATCGATCCAAGCCAGTTTAAGGTGGCCCTGGCGCAGGCGCAGGGGCAGCTCGCGAAAGACAAAGCCACCCTCGCCAATGCCCGCCGCGATTTAGCCCGCTATCAGCAGCTGGTAAAAACCAACCTCGTGTCACGCCAGGAGCTGGACACCCAGCAGTCTCTGGTCAGTGAATCTCAGGGCACCATCAAGGCCGACGAAGCCGCGGTCGCCAGCGCCCAGCTCCAGCTCGACTGGAGCCGGATCACCGCGCCGATTGACGGCCGCGTGGGCCTGAAACAGGTCGATATCGGGAACCAAATCTCCAGCGGCGATACCACGGGCATCGTGGTGATCACCCAGACGCACCCTATCGATCTCGTCTTTACCCTGCCGGAAAGCGACATTGCGACGGTGATACAGGCGCAGAAGGCCGGAAAAGCGCTGGTGGTTGAAGCCTGGGATCGCACCAACAAGCAGAAGCTGAGCGAAGGTTCGCTGTTGAGCCTGGATAACCAGATCGACACCACCACCGGCACCATTAAGCTAAAAGCACGCTTCAACAATCAGGACGATGCCCTGTTCCCGAATCAGTTCGTCAACGCGCGAATGCTGGTCGCGACCGAAGAAAACGCGGTAGTGATCCCGACGGCGGCCCTGCAAATGGGCAGTGAAGGCAACTTTGTCTGGGTGCTGAACAGCGAAAACAAGGTCAGCAAACATCTGGTGAAAACCGGCATCCAGGACAGCCAGACGGTGGTGATCAGCGCCGGACTGTCCGCTGGCGACCGCGTCGTGACCGACGGTATTGACCGTCTGACCGAAGGGGCGCAGGTCGAGGTGGTGGAAGCGCAGGATACAGGAGCAAAAGCCTGATGCAGGTCTTGCCGCCGAGCTCTACAGGTGGGCCATCACGCCTGTTTATCTTACGTCCGGTTGCGACGACCCTGCTGATGGTGGCGATCCTGCTGGCCGGGATCATTGGCTACCGTTTTCTGCCCGTGTCGGCGCTGCCGGAAGTGGACTACCCGACCATTCAGGTTGTCACCCTCTATCCGGGCGCCAGTCCGGATGTGGTGACGTCCGCCATCACCGCCCCGCTGGAGCGTCAGTTTGGCCAGATGTCTGGCCTGAAGCAAATGTCCTCCCAGAGCTCCGGTGGCGCTTCGGTCGTCACGCTTCAGTTCCAGCTCACGCTGTCGCTGGACGTCGCTGAGCAGGAGGTGCAGGCCGCGATTAACGCCGCCACAAACCTGCTGCCGTCTGACCTGCCGAATCCACCTGTTTACAGCAAGGTCAACCCGGCGGATCCGCCGATCATGACCCTTGCCGTCACCTCCTCCGCCATGCCGATGACCCAGGTGGAAGACATGGTTGAAACCCGCGTGGCGCAGAAGATTTCGCAGGTGACCGGCGTGGGGCTGGTGACGCTGGCGGGCGGTCAACGCCCCGCCGTGCGCGTCAAACTGAATGCCCAGGCCATTGCCGCGCTGGGGTTAACCAGCGAAACCATTCGCACCGCCATCAGCAGCGCCAACGTCAACTCAGCGAAGGGTTCGCTGGACGGCCCGACCCGCGCGGTCACGCTCTCCGCCAACGACCAGATGCAGTCCGCCGATGAGTACCGTCAGCTGATCATTGCCTACCAGAACGGCGCGCCGATCCGTTTGGGCGACGTGGCAACCGTTGAACAAGGCGCGGAAAACAGCTGGCTCGGGGCGTGGGCCAATAAGCAGCAGGCGATTGTCATGAACGTTCAGCGCCAGCCGGGCGCGAACATTATTGATACCGCCGACAGCATTCGCACCATGCTGCCGCAGCTGGTGGAAAGCCTGCCAAAATCGGTCAGCGTGAAAGTGCTCTCTGACCGCACCACGAATATTCGCGCGTCAGTGACCGACACCCAGTTCGAGCTGATGCTGGCGATTGCGCTGGTGGTGATGATCATCTACCTGTTCCTGCGCAACGTCCCGGCAACCATCATTCCCGCCGTCGCCGTGCCGCTCTCGCTGGTCGGCACCTTCGCGGTGATGGTGTTCCTCGACTTCTCGATTAACAACCTGACGCTGATGGCGCTCACCATCGCCACCGGGTTTGTGGTGGACGACGCCATCGTGGTAATCGAGAACATCTCGCGCTATATCGAAAAAGGTGAAAAGCCGTTAGCCGCCGCGCTGAAGGGCGCGGGGGAGATTGGCTTTACCATTATCTCACTCACCTTCTCGCTGATTGCGGTGCTGATCCCGCTGCTGTTTATGGGCGATATCGTCGGGCGGCTGTTCCGCGAGTTTGCCGTGACGCTGGCGGTCGCCATTTTGATCTCTGCCGTGGTGTCGCTGACGCTGACGCCGATGATGTGCGCCCGCATGCTGAGCCACGAGTCCCTGCGCAAGCAAAACCGCTTCTCGCGCGCCTCCGAGCGGATGTTCGAGCGCATTATCGCCGCCTACGGCCGCGTGCTGGCGAAAGTGCTGAACCATCCGTGGGCAACGCTCGGCGTGGCGCTCGGCACCCTGGCGCTCAGCGTCATGCTGTGGATTTTCATTCCGAAAGGCTTCTTCCCGATTCAGGACAACGGCATTATTCAGGGCACGCTTCAGGCGCCGCAGACGGTCTCCTTCGCCAACATGGCGCAGCGCCAGCAGCAGGTGTCTGAGATCATCATGAAAGATCCGGCGGTGGAAAGCCTGACTGCCTACGTGGGCGTGGACGGCACCAACCCGTCGCTCAACAGCGCGCGCCTGCAAATTAACCTTAAACCGCTCGATGACCGCGACGATCGCGTTAACGCGGTGATTGAACGCCTGCAAAGCGCGGTGGCGCGCGTGCCGGGCATTGAGCTGTATCTGCAACCGATCCAGGATTTAACCATTGATACGCAGGTGAGCCGCACGCAGTACCAGTTTACGCTCCAGGCCACCTCGCTTGAGGCACTGAGCACCTGGGTGCCGCAGCTGGTGGACAAGCTGAAAGCACTGCCGCAGGTTTCTGACGTCAGCAGCGACTGGCAGGATAAAGGGCTGGCGGCGTACGTGAACGTCAACCGCGACACCGCCAGCCGTCTGGGCATTACCATGTCCGACGTGGATAACGCCCTGTATAACGCCTTTGGCCAGCGCCTGATCTCCACCATCTATACCCAGGCCAACCAGTATCGCGTGGTGCTGGAACATAACACCGAAAACACGCCCGGGCTGGCCGCGCTGGACACGGTGCGCCTGACCAGCAAAGACGGCGGGATTGTGCCGCTCAGCGCCATTGCCAGCGTGGAAGAGCGCCACACCCCACTGTCGATTAACCATCTCGATCAGTTCCCGTCCACCACCATTTCGTTCAACGTGCCGGACGGGTATTCCCTGGGCGAAGCGGTGGAGGCCATTCTGGGCGCGGAGAAAGAACTCAGCTTCCCGTCCGATATTCAGACCCAGTTCCAGGGCAGTACGCTGGCGTTCCAGGCCGCGCTGGGCAGCACCGTCTGGCTGATTGTCGCAGCGGTGGTGGCGATGTATATCGTGCTTGGCGTGCTGTATGAAAGCTTTATCCATCCGATCACCATCCTCTCCACCCTGCCGACGGCGGGCGTGGGGGCGCTGCTGGCGCTGATGCTGGCGGGGAGCGAGCTGGACGTCATTGCGATCATCGGCATCATCCTGCTTATCGGCATTGTGAAGAAAAACGCCATCATGATGATCGACTTTGCGCTGGCCGCCGAGCGCGAGCAGGGTATGGCGCCGCGCGAGGCCATTTACCAGGCCTGTCTGCTGCGTTTTCGTCCGATCCTGATGACCACCCTCGCCGCCCTGCTGGGCGCGCTGCCGCTGATGCTGAGCACCGGCGTGGGGGCCGAACTGCGCCGTCCGCTGGGCATCGGGATGGTGGGCGGCCTGCTGGTGAGCCAGGTGCTGACGCTGTTTACCACGCCGGTTATCTACCTGCTGTTTGACCGTCTGGCCCTGTGGACGAAAAGCCGCTTCCCGAAACGTGAAGAGGAGGCGTAAGTGAAGTTTTTCGCCCTCTTCATTTACCGTCCGGTGGCGACGATTTTACTCTCCGTCGCTATTACCCTGTGCGGCGTGCTGGGCTTCCGGCTGCTGCCGGTGGCCCCGCTGCCGCAGGTCGATTTCCCGGTGATCATGGTCAGCGCCTCGCTGCCGGGTGCCTCGCCGGAAACCATGGCGTCATCGGTGGCGACGCCGCTTGAGCGCTCGCTTGGGCGAATTGCCGGGGTTAACGAGATGACCTCCAGCAGTTCGCTGGGCAGCACGCGCATCATTCTGGAATTTAACTTCGACCGGGACATCAACGGCGCGGCGCGTGACGTGCAGGCCGCGATAAACGCCGCCCAAAGCCTGCTGCCAAGCGGCATGCCGAGCCGTCCAACCTACCGCAAGGCTAACCCGTCCGACGCGCCGATCATGATCCTGACGCTCACGTCAGAGACCTACTCCCAGGGCGAGCTGTACGATTTTGCCTCCACCCAGCTGGCGCAAACCATCGCCCAGATTGACGGCGTGGGCGACGTGGACGTCGGCGGCAGCTCTCTGCCCGCCGTGCGCGTGGGGCTGAATCCGCAGGCGCTGTTTAACCAGGGCGTATCGCTGGACGACGTGCGTTCCGCCATCAGCAACGCCAACGTGCGTAAGCCGCAGGGCGCGATTGAGGACAACAGCCACCGCTGGCAGATCCAGACCAACGACGAGCTGAAAACCGCCGCCGAGTATCAGCCGTTGATTATTCACTACAACAACGGTGCGGCGGTGCGCCTGAGCGACGTCGCCAGCGTCACCGATTCGGTGCAGGACGTGCGTAACGCCGGGATGACTAACGCCAAACCGGCGATTTTGCTGATGATCCGCAAACTGCCGGAAGCCAACATTATCCAGACGGTGAACAGCATCCGCGCGCGCCTGCCGGAGCTCCAGGAAACGATTCCGGCGGCCATCGACCTCCAGATTGCGCAGGACCGCTCCCCTACCATCCGCGCCTCGCTTGAGGAGGTAGAGCAAACGCTGATCATCTCCGTCGCGCTGGTGATCCTGGTGGTGTTCCTGTTCCTGCGCTCGGGGCGCGCCACGCTGATCCCGGCGGTGGCGGTTCCGGTATCGCTGATAGGCACCTTTGCCGCCATGTACCTGTGTGGGTTTAGTCTTAACAACCTGTCGCTGATGGCGCTGACGATTGCCACCGGGTTTGTAGTGGATGACGCCATCGTGGTGCTGGAGAATATCTCGCGCCATCTGGAAGCGGGCATGAAGCCGCTCCAGGCGGCGCTTCAGGGGACGCGCGAAGTGGGCTTCACGGTCCTGTCCATGAGCCTGTCGCTGGTGGCGGTGTTCCTGCCGCTGCTGCTGATGGGCGGCCTGCCGGGGCGACTGCTGCGCGAATTTGCCGTCACGCTTTCCGTCGCCATCGGTATCTCCCTGGTGATTTCGCTGACGCTGACGCCGATGATGTGCGGCTGGATGCTAAAGCGCAGCCAACCTCACTCGCAGCCGCGCAGGAAAGGCTTTGGCCGCGTCCTGATGGCGATGCAGTCAGGCTATGGCAAATCGCTGAAATGGGTGCTGAACCACACGCGTCTTGTCGGGCTGGTGCTGATCGGCACCATTGTGCTCAACGTCTGGATGTATATCACCATCCCGAAAACCTTCTTCCCGGAGCAGGATACCGGCGTGCTGATGGGCGGTATTCAGGCGGACCAGAGTATTTCGTTCCAGGCGATGCGGGGCAAACTGCAAGACTTTATGAAAATCATCCGGGAAGATCCGGCCGTGGATAACGTCACCGGCTTTACCGGCGGCTCACGCGTTAACAGCGGGATGATGTTTATTACCCTTAAGCCGCGCGGGGAACGTCACGAAACGGCGCAGCAGATCATTGACCGCCTGCGGCTGAAGCTTGCCAAAGAGCCGGGGGCAAATCTGTTTTTGATGGCCGTTCAGGATATCCGCGTCGGCGGACGACAGGCTAACGCCAGCTATCAGTACACCCTGCTCTCAGATGACTTAGCCGCCCTGCGCGAGTGGGAGCCGAAGATCCGTAAAGCGCTGGCCGCGCTGCCGCAGCTGGCGGACGTGAACTCCGACAGCCAGAATAACGGCGCCGAGATGGCGCTCACCTACGATCGCGAAACCATGTCCCGCCTGGGCATTAACGTTGAAGCGGCCAACAGCCTGCTTAACAACGCCTTCGGGCAGCGTGAAGTCTCCACCATCTATCAGCCGATGAACCAGTACAAGGTGGTGATGGAAGTTGATCCGCGCTACACCCAGGACATCAGCGCGCTGGACAAGATGTTTGTGATCAATAATGACGGCAAGGCGATCCCCCTGTCGTACTTCGCCAGCTGGCAGCCGTCGAACGCGCCGCTGTCGGTGAACCACCAGGGGCTTTCCGCCGCCTCGACCGTGTCGTTTAACCTGCCAACCGGCTCGTCGCTGTCTGAGGCCAGCGACGCCATCAACCGCGCCATGACCCAGCTCGGGGTGCCCTCCTCCGTGCGCGGCAGCTTTGCCGGTACGGCGCAGGTGTTCCAGGACACCATGAACTCGCAGGTCATTTTGATCCTGGCGGCTATTGCCACGGTTTATATCGTGCTGGGCGTGCTGTACGAAAGCTATGTGCACCCGTTGACCATTCTCTCCACGCTGCCTTCTGCGGGCGTGGGGGCGCTGCTGGCGCTGGAGCTGTTCGGTGCCCCGTTCAGCCTAATCGCGCTCATCGGGATCATGCTATTAATAGGTATTGTGAAGAAAAACGCGATTATGATGGTCGACTTTGCCCTGGACGCCCAGCGTAACGGCAACCTGACGCCGGACGAGGCGATATTCCAGGCCTGTCTGCTGCGTTTTCGCCCGATCATGATGACCACGCTGGCCGCGCTGTTCGGTGCGCTACCGCTGGTCATATCCGGTGGTGACGGCTCTGAACTGCGCCAGCCGCTGGGGATCACGATTGTCGGCGGCCTGGTGATGAGCCAGCTGCTGACGCTCTACACCACGCCGGTAGTCTATCTGTTCTTTGACCGACTGCGGCTGCGTTTTTCGCGTAAAAAGAGAACCACGGTGACCGAGTAAATGACCGACCTACCCAGTAATGTTCGCTGGCAATTGTGGATCGTCGCGTTCGGCTTCTTTATGCAGTCGCTGGACACGACCATCGTGAACACCGCCCTCCCCTCGATGGCGAAAAGCCTGGGGGAGAGCCCGCTGCACATGCATATGGTGATTGTCGCCTACGTGCTGACGGTCGCCGTGATGCTGCCCGCCAGCGGCTGGCTGGCGGATAAAGTCGGTGTGCGAAACATCTTCTTCACCGCCATTGTGCTGTTTACCACCGGGTCGCTGTTTTGCGCCCAGGCCAATACCCTCGACCAGCTGGTGATGGCGCGCGTGCTACAGGGCGTCGGCGGCGCGATGATGGTGCCCGTCGGGCGGTTAACGGTGATGAAAATTGTTCCGCGCGCGCAGTATATGGCGGCGATGACCTTCGTCACCCTGCCCGGTCAGGTCGGCCCGCTGCTTGGCCCGGCGCTGGGCGGTATTCTGGTGGAGTATGCCTCCTGGCACTGGATCTTCCTGATCAACCTGCCGGTCGGTATTATCGGCGCGATTGCCACCCTGACGCTGATGCCGAACTATAAAATGCAGACCCGGCGCTTTGATTTCGTTGGCTTTATCCTGCTGGCGGCTGGCATGGCGACGCTCACCCTGGCCCTCGACGGGCAAAAAGGGCTGGGGATCTCCTCCCTGTCGCTCGCCCTGCTGGTGGCGCTGGGGATCACCGCGATTCTCTGGTATCTGTGGCATGCCAGAGGCAACGCTAACGCGCTGTTCAGCCTGAATCTGTTCAGAAATCCCACCTACCGTCTTGGTCTCTTCGGCAGCTTTGCCGGACGCATCGGCAGCGGCATGTTGCCGTTTATGACGCCGGTGTTTTTACAGATTGGGATGGGCTTCTCGCCGTTCCACGCCGGGCTGATGATGATCCCGATGGTGCTCGGCAGCATGGGGATGAAGCGTATTGTGGTGCAGGTGGTGAACCGCTTTGGCTATCGCCGGGTGCTGGTGACCGCCACGATCGGGCTGGCGTTGGTTTGCCTGCTGTTTATGGCCGTGGCGCTGCTGGGCTGGTACTACATCCTGCCGCTGGTGCTGTTCTGCCAGGGGATCATCAACTCCATGCGCTTCTCGTCGATGAACACCCTGACGCTGAAAGATCTGCCGGACGAGCTGGCGAGCAGCGGTAACAGCCTGCTGTCGATGATCATGCAGCTCTCCATGAGCGTGGGGGTCACGGTCGCCGGATTGCTGCTCGGCATGTACGGGCAGCACCATCTCAGCGCCGACACCCCCGTCGCGCATCAGGTATTTTTATACACTTACCTCAGCATGGCGGTAATTATCGCCCTGCCCGCTTTTATCTTTGTCAGAGTACCGAATGACACGACCAAAAACGTCGTGATCCGACGCGGCAAAAGGAGTGCACCATGAAATTCTGGCGTCCGGGGATCACCGGTAAGCTTTTTGTGGCGATTTTCGCCACCTGTATCGTTCTGCTGATTACCATGCACTGGGCGGTGCGGGTCAGCTTTGAGCGCGGCTTTATTGACTACATTAAGCACGGTAACGAACAGCGACTACAGGGCTTAAGCGACGCGCTGGGCGAACAGTATAGCCTGCACGGTAACTGGCGTTTTCTGCGCAATAACGATCGCTTTGTGTTTCAAATCCTGCGCTCGCTGGAGCACGATAATGACGACGACCGCCCGGGGCTGGGCATGCCGCCGCACGGCTGGCGCACCCAGTTCTGGGTGATAGATCAGGAGATGCGCGTGCTCGTTGGCCCACGCTCTCCGGTACCGCCGGACGGTACAAAGCGCGCCATCACCTCGAACGGCGCGACGGTGGGCTGGGTTATCGCCTCGCCGGTCGAGCGGCTGACGCGCAACACCGACATCAACTTTGACCGCCAGCAGCGTCAGACCAGCTGGCTGATTGTCGCGCTTTCTACCCTGCTTGCGGCGCTCGCCACCTTCCCGCTGGCGCGCGGCCTGCTGGCGCCGGTTAAGCGCCTGGTGGAAGGCACGCACAAGCTGGCGGCGGGTGATTTCTCGACCCGCGTGGACACCCGCAGCCAGGATGAACTGGGCAAGCTGGCGCAGGACTTCAACCAGCTCGCCAGCACGCTGGAAAAAAACCAGCAGATGCGCCGCGACTTTATGGCCGACATTTCGCACGAGCTGCGCACCCCGCTGGCGGTGCTGCGCGGCGAGCTGGAGGCGATTCAGGATGGCGTGCGGCAGTTCACCCCCGAGTCCGTGGCCTCGCTTCAGGCGGAAGTCGGCACGCTGACCAAGCTGGTGGACGATCTGCATCAGCTTTCCATGTCCGACGAAGGCGCCCTGGCCTACCAGAAAGCCCCAGTCGACGTGATCAATATCCTTGAAGTCGTGACCGGCGCATTCCGCGAACGCTTCGCCAGCCGTGACCTGAAAATCAACCTTTCGCTGCCGGACAGCGCGGTGGTATTTGGCGACAGAGATCGCCTGATGCAGCTGTTCAATAATCTGCTGGAGAACAGCCTCCGCTACACCGACGGCGGCGGCGCGCTGCATATCTCCGGCAGGCAGGAAAACGGGCGCTTTGCCCTGACCTTTGCGGACTCCGCCCCTGGCGTGAAAGATGCGCAGCTGGAAAAACTGTTCGAGCGCTTCTATCGCACCGAAGGTTCACGCAACCGCGCCAGCGGCGGTTCCGGCCTTGGGCTGGCGATTTGCGTTAACATTGTGGAGGCCCACGGCGGCACCATCCGCGCCGCCCATTCGCCTTTTGGCGGGGTTAGCATTACAGTAGAGTTACCTCTGGAACGGGATTTATCGAGGGAAGCATGACCGAGTTACCGATTGACGACAACACACCGCGTATTTTGATCGTGGAAGACGAGCCTAAACTTGGGCAACTGCTGATCGACTATCTGCGTGCCGCAAGTTACGCGCCAACGCTTATCAGCCACGGCGACCAGGTGCTGCCCTACGTGCGCCAGACGCCGCCGGATCTGATCCTGCTGGATCTGATGCTGCCGGGTACCGACGGCCTGACCCTGTGCCGGGAAATTCGTCGTTTCTCCGATGTGCCCATCGTGATGGTGACGGCCAAAATCGAAGAGATCGACCGTCTGCTGGGGCTCGAAATCGGCGCCGACGATTACATCTGCAAGCCTTACAGTCCGCGGGAGGTGGTCGCTCGGGTGAAAACCATCCTCCGCCGCTGTAAGCCACAGCGTGAATTGCAGGTGCTGGATGCGCAAAGCCCGCTGATCGTCGACGAAAGCCGCTTCCAGGCGAGCTGGCGCAGCAAACTATTGGATCTTACCCCAGCGGAGTTCCGCCTGCTGAAAACGCTCTCCCACGAGCCGGGAAAAGTGTTTTCCCGCGAGCAGTTGCTCAACCATCTGTATGACGATTACCGCGTGGTGACCGACCGCACCATCGACAGCCACATCAAAAACCTGCGCCGCAAGCTGGAGGCGCTCGACGCCGACCAGTCGTTTATTCGCGCGGTGTACGGCGTGGGTTATCGCTGGGAAGCGGATGCGTGTAGGATTGCTTAATATTTGCTTTAACGATGATTACCTGCCCAGGTAATCATCGTTCTTCATAACATTCACTTTCTAACAACACCCCTACCTGATTTGACAATTGCAAATTGTAATGTTTGATGTTAAAAACGAAATAAATCACAATATTACGGCTTCAAGAAATGCAAAATGTTATTGGTAATTTATTCATTATCATCACCACAGCTATAAGCGTTGCCAGCCTTTTCTTGGGGTTATTTGCTTATAATAAAAAAATGAAAACAAAAGCAATACAAAAAATAGAACTCCTCATACCTAAAAAAAACAGAATAACCAAGTTTTCCGAGCAATGGGTAAGCGCTTTTTTCCCGGCATTCGGTAATCATGCATTCTCAAAAAGGCAATTAATTACCATACCGTTTTTATTGATTTTATATTCCAGTATCTTATTTGTAGTTTGGTATCTCTGGGTGCTGACTTTTAGAAATCCTGAGCACATCATTCCTCAACATCTGCCATTGACCATTAAAGTTGCATTACATGACTTTATTCATTTTGGCTTTTGGTACTCTTTACTGCTTGATGTGATGTCAATTTATCTTATCAGAGCTTACATTAACGCAGGTCTATCGAAAGGGTTTTCGTCTGTAAAATCGATCGTTTATTTTTCTTCAATTGTTCTGGGCGTTATGCTCTCATTTACACTTATCGTCACCCATCTTAAAAATGCTTCGATTGAGGACCTCTATATCCAGCAAGGCCTGTATTTTGAAGACAGACCTGTAATGACATGGAACCCGCTGGAAGTGATACGGTCTTCACTGGATTTCATCGATAACGAAACCATGATTATCTTTACCTCAAAAGGGGCAATATCTAACTACTTCATTCCGCAGGCTATCATGTTTTACCTTTCCATGTTTACGCAATTGACGCTGCTTATTGTTTTCATCAGCTATATGATCACAAAAATACTGCATAACATTCGAACAGTTGCCATCTGGACAGTCAAGTATTCTGGAACGGCTACGATGAATGCCATTGGTTTCATTCTTATCGCCGGTATTATTCTACTTGCTTTAATATATTTGTGTTTGTATGTCATATCGCTAATGGTTTAAAGATACGAAGTATTATGTCATCTGAAAGGGGTGAGGCGCTTTACCTCCCCGCCCCGCAGCGCTACAATGCCCGCCCTTAAAGTGGGGGATCTCCCCTTACCGCTGCACCAGGTGCACGCGGATCTGACCTGTCATCAGAACGAGAACAAACATGTTTAAACCGGAACTCCTTTCCCCGGCGGGAACGCTGCAAAATATGCGTTACGCTTTCGCCTATGGTGCCGACGCCGTTTACGCGGGCCAGCCGCGCTACTCGCTGCGCGTGCGTAACAACGAATTCAACCACGAGAATCTTCAGCTCGGCATCAATGAAGCGCATGCCCTGGGCAAAAAATTCTACGTGGTGGTGAACATCGCGCCGCACAACGCCAAGCTGAAAACGTTCATTCGCGACCTGAAGCCGGTCGTGGAGATGGGGCCGGACGCGCTGATCATGTCGGACCCGGGTTTAATCATGCTGGTTCGGGAGAACTTCCCGGAGATGGACATTCACCTCTCGGTGCAGGCTAACGCCGTCAACTGGGCAACGGTGAAATTCTGGAAACAGATGGGGCTGACCCGCGTCATTCTGTCCCGCGAGCTGTCCCTCGAAGAGATCGAAGAGATCCGCACCCAGGTGCCGGATATGGAGATCGAAATCTTCGTTCACGGCGCGCTGTGCATGGCCTACTCCGGCCGCTGCCTGCTCTCTGGCTACATCAACAAGCGTGACCCGAACCAGGGCACCTGCACCAACGCCTGCCGCTGGGAATATAACGTTCAGGAAGGCAAAGAAGATGACATCGGCAATATCGTGCACAAACACGAGCCGATCCCGGTCACCAACGTTGAGCCAACGCTGGGTATCGGCGCGCCTACCGACAGCGTGTTTATGATCGAAGAAGCCAAACGTCCGGGCGAATACATGACCGCCTTCGAAGACGAGCATGGCACCTACATCATGAACTCCAAAGATCTGCGCGCCATCGCACACGTCGAGCGTTTAACCCAGATGGGCGTACACTCCCTGAAAATCGAAGGCCGCACCAAGTCTTACTACTACTGCGCCCGTACCGCACAGGTGTATCGCAAAGCCATCGACGATGCCGCCGCCGGTAAACCGTTCGACACTAGCCTGCTGGAAACGCTGGAAGGTCTGGCGCATCGCGGCTATACCGAAGGTTTCCTGCGTCGTCACACCCACGACGACTACCAGAACTACGAGCATGGCTACTCGATTTCCGAACGCCAGCAGTTTGTAGGCGACTTCACCGGCGAACGTAAAGGTCCGCTGGCCGCCGTCGCCGTAAAAAACAAATTCACTAAAGGCGACAGCCTGGAGCTGATGACGCCTCAGGGCAACATGAACTTCAGCCTGGAGCACCTGGAAAACAAAAAAGGTGAGGCGATAGAGGTCGCTCCTGGCGACGGCCATGTGGTCTGGCTGCCGGTTCCTGAAGAGGTAGAGCTGGAGTTTGCACTGCTGATGCGTAATTTTGAAGGTGAAAATACCCGAAATCCACACGGCAAATAGTCAATCAACGGGATTTTTTCACGCTGGGATAATTCTTAGAATCGGATCACATACCGCTTCGTTCAATACGGGTATTATCCCCCCGCTGAAAAACATAACCCATAAATGCTAGCTGTACCAGGAACCACCTCCTTAGCCTGCGTAATCTCCCTTACGCGGGCTTATTTTTTACCTTTCATCCTGTTCTTACCCGCTTTTTCCTTCTCTGGGATACACTCTTTCTATAGTTAAAAAAGGGAGCAACCCGGATGGCATCCTATCCAGACAGTTTATTAATTCTCAATGGCAAAAGTGCAGGCAACGATCTGTTGCGCCAGGCGATCACCGAATTGCGTGAAGATGGCGCGCGCATTCACGTGCGGGTGACCTTTGAAAAAGGCGATGCGGCACGCTATATCGACGAAGGCATCAGGTTAGGTGCTGAGACCATCATTTCAGGCGGCGGCGACGGAACAATCAACGAGATCGCTGGTGCGCTTATTGACCTCAACACAGCACATCGCCCGGTGATGGGCATTTTACCGCTCGGTACCGCCAATGATTTTGCCACCAGCGCCGGCATACCTGAGGATTTAGGCAAAGCACTGCAACTGGCTATCCTCGGGAAAGCGACCGCCGTCGACATTGCACAGGTGAATGAAAGAACCTGTTTTATCAACATGGCAACGGGCGGTTTCGGCACGCGGATCACCAGCGAAACGCCGGAGAAGCTGAAAGCCGCGCTGGGCGGCGTCTCGTACCTCATTCACGGCCTGATGCGCATGGACACCCTCAAGCCCGACAGCTGTGAAATCCACGGTGAGAACTTCCACTGGCAGGGCGACGCGCTGGTGATTGGTATCGGCAACGGACGTCAGGCAGGCGGCGGACAGCAGCTTTGCCCGGAAGCCCTGATTAATGATGGTCAGCTACAGCTGCGCATTTTTACTGGCGACGGGCTGCTGCCCGCGCTGTTTACGACGCTGACGCAGCCAGAGGAGAGCCCCAATATTATCGCCGGGAAATCCGCGTGGTTTGAAGTGATCGCCCCACACGGCATGACCTTTAACCTTGATGGCGAACCGCTGAGCGGAGAGAAATTCCGCATCGAAGTGGTTCCGGGCGCGTTGCAGTGCCGATTACCGCCGGATTGTCAGCTCTTGCGCTGATGGTTTGCCGGGTGGCGGCTACGCCTTACCCGGCCTACAGGACCGATCGCGTAGCCGCCACCCGGCTACCTAATACACCGCCACCTCCCGCGCCATCTCGCGGGAATACTGCTGTGAGGCATTGACCAGCATCCGCGTATAGTCGGTTTTGGCCTGCCCGGCGACCAGTTCGTCCACCGTCAGGCTTTCAAGGATTTTGCCATACTGCATTACCGTCACCTTCTGACACAGATGGGCAATCACGCCCAGATCGTGGGTCACCATCAGGTAGGTCAGGTTCGACTCACGCTGAAGTTCCGCCAGCAGGTTGAGGATTTCCGCCTGCACCGAGACGTCCAGCGCCGAGGTAGGTTCATCCAGCAGCAGCACCTGCGGCTCCAGAATCAGCGCCCTGGCAATCGCCACGCGCTGGCGCTGCCCGCCGGAAAGCTGGTGCGGATAGCGATCGCGAAACGCCCGGCTAAGCCCAACTTTATCCAGCAGGGCGTGAACGCGCCGCTCCCGATCTTTTATGCGGTGAATGTGCAGCGGCTCTTCCAGAATATCGCCGATGGTGTGACGCGGATGCAAAGAGCCGTACGGATCCTGAAATACCATCTGCACCCGGCGGCAGCGTTCCTGGCTGATACGTTTTTCCAGCCGCTTGCCGTTAATCGCCAGCTCGCCCTCCCAGTGGGTAAACAGCCCGGCAAGGCATTTCAGCACCGTGGTTTTGCCCGAACCGGACTCCCCCACCAGGCCGTAAATCTCGCCGTCCCTCACGCTGATATTCACATCGTCCAGCACCTGATTACGCTTCTCGCCCTCGCCAAACGTCAGGTTAAGGTGTTGTATCTCGATCATCTCTGCTCCTTACTCGTTGAGCCAGCTGGCCTGACGCTGTAATACCGGCAGCGTCGGTCGGCGATGGTTGATTTCCGGTAGCGCGCTGATGAGCCCCTGGGTGTAGGGATGCCTGGCGTTGTGCAGATCCTTCGCGGCAATCGATTCCACTACCCGTCCGGCGTACATCACCAGCACCCGGTCGCAGAAGCTGCGCACCAGGTTGATGTCGTGGCTGATAAAGATCAGCCCCAGACCGCGGGACTGCACCAGGTCATCCAGTAACCCCAGCACCTGCAAGCGCACCGACACGTCCAGCGCCGAGGTCGGCTCGTCGGCAATGACCAGCTCGGGATCGGCGATCAGCATCATGGCGATCATGATGCGTTGCCCCTGCCCGCCGGAAATCTCGTGCGGACAGAGGTGATACACCCGCTCCGGGTGGCGAATGCGCACCACGTCGAGCATCTCCAGCACTCTGGCTTTGGCTTCCGCCTTGCGCCCCGGATGATGGGTCAGCCAGGCTTCGGCAATTTGGTCGCCCACGCACACCACCGGGTTAAGGGAGTATTTCGGGTCCTGCATGATCATCGAGATGCGCTTGCCGCGAATGCCGCGCATCTGCGCCTCGCTGACGGCCTGTAAATCGACATCGCCAAACTGCATCCGCGCGGCGCGGATCTGCGCTTTGGCCGGATGCAGGCGTAGCAGCGCCCGCCCGACGGTGGATTTACCGGAACCGGATTCACCGACAATCGCCAGCTTTTCACGTCCGAGCTGGAAAGAGACGCCGCGCACCGCGTGGGTGACCGCGCCGCCGTTGATAAAATCGACGTGGAGATCGCGCACGTCGAGCATCGGGTTATTCGCTACGAGGATCGAGGATGTCACGCAGGCCATCTCCTAAGAAGTTGAACGCCAGACTGTTGATCAGGATCGCCAGCCCCGGAATAGTCACCACCCACCAGCACTCCATCATGTAGGTACGACCGCTGGAGATCATCGCTCCCCACTCCGGCTCCGGCGGCTGTGCGCCAAGGCCAAGAAAGCCCAGCCCGGCGGCGGTGAGAATGATCCCCGCCATGTTCATGGTGATGCGGATAATCACTGACGGCAGGCACAGCGGGACGATGTGACGCCACAGTACGCGCACCGGGGAAGCACCCTGAAGCCGCACGGCGGAGATAAAATCGGCCTGGCGCAGAGAGAGA
This sequence comes from Enterobacter cloacae complex sp. ECL72, assembly GCF_019056635.1. Classification (NCBI taxonomy): domain Bacteria; kingdom Pseudomonadati; phylum Pseudomonadota; class Gammaproteobacteria; order Enterobacterales; family Enterobacteriaceae; genus Enterobacter; species Enterobacter cloacae complex sp. ECL72. The sequence goes on from NZ_CP077659.1 coordinate 2,561,470, forward strand.
GTTTCGGCGCGCGCCAGACGGGCAATCGGCGGCCAGGCGGTGAGCGTAATCGCAATCACCACGTGCTCCAGCCCCGGCCCGAGCGCCGCGACAAACGCCAGCGCCAGCACCAGGCTCGGGAAGGAGATAAAGATATCGGTGACGCGCATCAGCACCGCGTCCACCCTGCCGCCGAAGTAGCCTGCGGTGACGCCCAGCAGCAGCCCCAGCGGGCCAACGGTCACGGAGACCAGCAGCACGATGTAGAGCGTGATGCGCGCGCCGTACACCAGCCGGCTGAAGATGTCCCGGCCAAACTCGTCGGTGCCGAACCAGTGCAGTGCGTTCGGGGCGACCAGCGCGTTATTGAGGTCCTGCACCAGCGGGTTGTACGGCGCGATCAGCGGGGCAAACGCCGCCACAATCAGCAGCAGCAGGATAATCCCGCCGCCGATGGCGGTGAGCGGATTGCGCGCCATCTTGCCGACGAAGCCCGCGGCGCGGCCCAGCGTGCGTCTGATACGCTGGCGGCGTTCGGATGGCCCGGTCCCCAGCGGCGAATCCAGAGAAACGGTCATGATTTCGTCCTCGGGTCAAAGAGTTGATACAGCATGTCGGAGAGCAGGTTCAGCATCACGAAGATGACCCCCACCAGCAGCACGCAGCCCATGACCGCGTTCATATCCCCGAGCAGCAGGCTGCCGGTGAGATACGAACCGAAGCCCGGCCAGGAGAAGACGGTTTCAATCAGCACCGCCCCCTCCAGCAGCGAGCCGTAGGCCAGCGCCACTACCGTCAGGAGCTGCACGAGAATGTTGCGAAACGCGTGATTCCAGATCACCTGACGTTCAGTTAAGCCCTTCACCCGGGCAGTGATAATGAACTCCTGCGACAGCTGCGCCAGCATGAAGCTGCGGGTCATACGGCTGATATAGGCCAGCGAGTGGAAGCCAAGCAGCGACGCGGGCAAAACCAGATGGTTAATGGCGTTCCAGAACACCGCGCCGTTCCCGGCCAGCAGCGCATCCACCGTCATCAGTCCGGTGCGGCGTGGGACTACCCCCTCCAGTCCGAGATCCAGACGTCCCGCGCCTCCCACCCAGCCAAGCCAGGCGTAGAACAGCAGCAGCCCCATCATCCCGACCCAGAAAATCGGCGTGGAATAACCCGCCAGACTGATGATGCGCACCACGTAGTCGGAAACGCTGTTGCGCCGCGCCGCCGCCAGTACGCCCAGCGGAATGCCCAGACCCGCACCGACGATAATCGCCATCGTCGCCAGCTCGAGCGTCGCCGGGAAGACGCGCAGAATATCGGCAGTCACCGGTTTACCCGTCAGCAGGGCATTTCCCAGATCGCCGTGCAGCAGGTTATTGAGGTAAATACCGAACTGAGCCAGCAGCGACCGGTCGAATCCCAGCTGGTGATAGACCTGCTGATAGGTGCTGTGGTCGGCATCCGGTCCGACAATCGCCAGCACCGGATCAACGGGCATTACGCGGCCGATGAAAAAGGTCAGCAGCAGAAGGCCGAACAGCGTCACCACCACCTGCGTTAACCGCTTTGAGAAGCGCCGGGTCCGTGAGCCGGGCGCGAGAATTGCCACACTCATTTGTCACCTCCGGTTTTGTAGACCTCACGCAGGAAGGTGGTGGCCGACGGGTGCGACTGGAAGTTCTTCACCTCGTTACGCACCACCACCGAATCGACCATCTGTGACAGGGGGATCATCGCCGGGATCAGTTCGTCGTAGCGGACCTGGATCTGCTGGTAGTCGGCGATCTGTTTTTCCGGATCGCGCTCCAGCAGGGCCTTGTCGATCATTTCGTTGAGCGGCTTGTCGTAGAAGCTGGTACGCCAGCCCTGGAAGTTGGTCAGACGGGCTCCATCGCTGTTGTCCGGGTTATAGACCAACGCCCGCAGGCTGGAGTGCGGATGGGGTTCGACGCCGCTACCGCCGCGCCCCACCAGCATGTCGAACTTGCGCTCGCGCATTGCGCCGTAAATCTGGTTCCCGGTGCCGGTGATGATTTTGGCGTTGATGCCCGCCTGCATCAGCGTCGACTGCACGGCGATGGCGATATTGAGGAACGGCTGATCCGCCAGCACCCGCAGGGTGGTGTCAAACCCGTCCGGGTAGCCCGCCTCCGCCAGCAGCTTTCTGGCGCGCGGGATATCGAGCCTATAGCCCGGGTCCGGCAGCGTGGACGGCATACCCGCCTTGATCGGGCGCTGGTGCAGCACGCCGTAGCCCGGCATCAGCGCGCTGTTGATGCCCTGATAGTCAATCAGATAGCGCACCGCTTCGCGCACCTTCGGGTTAGCGAAATGGACCTCTTTCATGCTCATCGCCACGTAGTAGACCGTGCCTTTCTGCACGGCTTCGACGGTGAGCTGCGGGTCTTTGCGCAGGGCGTTAATGTCCGCCACCGCCATGTTGCTGGCAACGTCGAGATCGCCTTTCTCAATCATCAGGCGCAGGGTTTGTGACTCCTGGAAATGACGCAGCACCACCCGGCTCATTTTGGGTTCTTCCCGCCAGTATTGCGGGTTGCGCTGCATGCGCAGCATGTCCTTCGCCTGCCAGGTTTCCAGCATAAACGGGCCGGAACCCGCTTCGTTGGTGGTAAGCCAGCGGTTGCCCCAGTCGCTATTCACCGCGTGCTGTTGCACCGTTTTGCTGTCGAGCACGCCGAGGTTGCCGAGCGCGCCGAGGGAGTAGATCACCAGCTGCGGATCGTTAGGCTTAGGCAGAACAATTTGCACCGTGTAGGCATCGGGGGCGCTGATTTGGCTGTCGATGTTTTGCTTAGAAAATCCATACGACTTCCACACCGACGCCTGGGCAAGGTTGAGGTGCAGCAGACGGCGCATCGACCAGACCACATCCTCCGCCGTCAGCGGGTTGCCAGAGTGGAATTTAACGTCGTCACGCAGGTGAAAGGTCAGGGTTTTACGGTCCGGCGAAATATTCCAGGACGTCGCCAGCGCGGGCCTGACGTTGGTGAGCGCGTTCGGGTCCAGCTCCACCAGCGAGTCGTAGAGATTGACCACAATGCCGACCACTTCGTTACCGGTCATTGCCGCCGGATCGAGAGTCAGCAGGTTATTCATGTTCATGCCGATGATGAGCTGGTCGGGCGGCGTTTTCGCGTACGCCGCACCGCTCCCCATCATCAGCGAGAGCGCGAGCAAGCACGCCCCGGCTAAGGGAGATCGTTTCATGTATATATCGCCTGTAGGGTACGTTTTTATCTGTCAGTCGTGGCTGACGGTATTGGCTTCGATATATGCAAAATTAATGTCTTCGCCCAGCCCCGGGCGGGTCGGCAGACTGACCATGCCGTGTTCGTCCATCGGGTCCACCAGGCTGTTGAGGTACGCCGCCGGTTGGTCGTAGTCGAGGAACGGGTGCAGCAGGCCGCGCTCGTACCAGCGGCAGTTTTTGATGGCGCCAATCACCGCCAGGCTGGCCGCGCCGTTGCCGTGTATTTCGCAGTCCATGCCAAAAGATTCCGCCAGGTTCGCCACCTTCAGCGTTGGGGAAATGCCGCCCACGCCGTTCGACCCTGCGCGCAGGATGTCGCAGGCCCCGGCTTTGATCCAGTCAGCACGGCTGTGGTGCTTTCCGCCCAGGCTTTCCGGCCCGATAACCGGAATCGAGAGGTTCTCCGCCAGCCACGCGTAGGAGGCCATGCTCTCCTCTTCCATCGGCTCTTCAAACCAGGCGAAGTCAAGCTTTTCCAGCGCTTTGCCGATGTACAGCGCCTCGGTACGGCTGTACCAGTGGTAGCCGTCAATCATCAGGTCAATGTCCGGGCCAACCGCTTCACGCACGGCGGCACAGGCTTTGACGTCCATCTTTGGATTGGGGGCGAAAGAGACCGGCGGCATCCAGGTGTGCAGCTTGATGGCCTTGTAACCGCGCGCCACCAGCTTTTCGGCAAAGCTGGCGTACTCCTCTGGCGTGGATAATCCGCCCGGCAGATCGTCGCCGCACATGGTGCTGCCATAGGCCGGCACCTTATCGCGATAGCCGCCAAGCAGTTTCCAGACCGGCAGGTTGAGCTTACGGCCAATCAGATCCCACAGCGCCTGTTCAACGAAGTCCAGCGCACGCTCGGTCAGCTGATGCGCGCTTCCCCGCTGCCAGTGCGCCAGATCCTGCCAGATGCGTTCCCGGTTGAATGCGTCCTGCCCCACCAGCACTTTGCGAAAGAAGGTATTGACCACAAAGGGGCGCACCACTTCCGGCGGCGCGAACGAATATCCGCGGGAGCCCTCTTCTGCCGTGAGGGTCAGCATCGCCATTTTGGCCATGCTCTCCGGCCCAGGATGCGAATGCCCCGCGGCGTCAGAGACCCGACGCGTCGGGTACTGAAAAACGGTGACGTTTACAGATTCAATTTTCATTATCGGTCCTTAAGTCCGGCGATAAGCCCAGAAGCAGAAAATGACAAAGGGGTTTTATGATTTTAAAAATGCGTTTCAGTATGTAATTTAAGCATAAAAAATCAGCACGTCCTCGGACAAAACGCGTTAAGGAGAGGCTATTTTTTGGGCATATGCACGGTCGGACGTGACAATTTTCACAAATGCGCGGGGAAATGTGAGGTTGATCGGGAGACGTTATTTGAAGGTAAGCGCAGAAGCAGGAATATGCTGACCGGCAACAACCCGCGGAAACTTCTGCGCTTACAAATCAGTCAACTAACCCGCTTCCGGGGCTGGAACGGCAAGCGTTTCCAGCAGCGCATGCATAGACGCATACCGGCCACTGGCATTGTTAAAGCTGGCATGATGGCACGCTGGCGAGACGATGAGGGTTTTGAGCCCCGCGCTCAGGGCGGCACGGTAGCCGCTCTGGCTGTCCTCAATCACTATGCACTGTGAGGCCGCCAGGCCTAATTTTCGCAGCGCAGAGAGATAGACCGCAGGATGCGGTTTACCGTAGCGTTCATCGTCGGCGCTGCAAATGACCTCAAAATAGTGGCCGATACTGAGTTTCTCTAGCACAGCATGCACGATTTCATACGATGAAGAGGTGGCAAGTGCAATCCGGTAGCCTGCCTCACGGAAGTATGTCATCACGTCGTAGACGCCCTCTATCGCTTTGCCTTCCCGGCTAATCAGTTCGATGATGCGCAGACGGATGGCCGCTTCAATCAGTGCAGGATCGGCCTCAAGCCTGCAATATTCGCACCAGGTCCGGGCAATCTCATCCAGCCGCTTGCCTTTTGTCAGTGACTCACACTCTTCGTCGCTGACCTCAGCACGCCAGCCTGCCAGAGCTGCTTTTTGCGCCTGACGCCACAGGCCTTCGGAGTCAATGATGACGCCATCCATGTCAAAAATTACCGCCTTAACATCCATCATACGTCTCCGTGATTGGCCCGACGCTGCCGTCAGGCCTTAATAAATTACGAAATTCCGACCGTTTCACCCTTGCAGGTTTCCTGACGAACAAACCCAGGCTGTTCAACCCGAATAAACGGACACAGGATAAAGGCCACGACATACAGCGCCGTGTAGGCAATGACCACGCCGAGCGTGCTGAACCAGGGCAGCAGCACCACGGCAATCGCCGGCGCAAGGAAGTTAGACAGGCCGGCTGACAGGTTATACACCGAAATCGCCGCCCCCTTGTGCCGCGGCTCCAGCGCCGGGAACACCGCCGCCATCGGTACGAAGGCCGCCACAAAAATCCCCAGCGCGATGGCCGGCACCAGTGCCATGGCAAAGTTATGCCCGAAGTGCTGCGGAATGTAGTAAAACGCCAGGCTCGAGAGCGCCATCCCGATGCAGCCAAACCAGCGCACCACCCGCATCCAGCCCATTTTTTCCGCCACCACGCCCCAGAAGACGTTCGAGAAGATGGTGGTGAAGAAGAATACTGCCCAGACCTGAAGCCACTCGGAGGTGGTGAAGCCCAGTTCGTCAACAAACATCATCGGCATGATGACGGCAAACCCGAACAGGGAGAGGGTGTTGATGATACGCACCATGCTGGAGAGCAGAATACTGCGGTTGGTGTAGAGCAGCGTCGCCGCACGGCCCAGCTCGGCGAATTTTTCCCGGGTGGAGAGAGTCTGCATATGCCGTGGCGTTTCCACCTTACGCATAGAGACCAGCGCAATGATCCCGCCGGTTACGCAAAACGCCAGTGCCAGCCACAGGGTGCCCATCTCCCCGATGTGCGGAATGGTAAAGCTAGGAATGTAGCTGCCGAACACGCCGATGCCGATAGAGTAAACCGCCCAGAACCAGCCCAGCGCCGCGCTGGTACTGCCACTGCGAACGTTATGCACAATGGCGACGATAAAGGCATAGAGGAACAGCGGATAGGCCAAGCCGCGGATCCCGTAGAACAGCAGAATTAATGCGTAATTTGCCTGACCCAGACCAAAAACGAGAAACAGGACGTGGAAAACGCACCACAGGACGAAGCCAATCAGCATGGTTTTTTGCGGGGTGATGATTTCAGCCACCACGCCGGAAATCCATGCGGAGAGCGCCGCCGCGAGACCGTAGAGCGTGAAGGCGAAAGAGGCTTCAGCAGGCGTGAAGCCCAGCGCCTTAATATAGTGCGACAGGAATGCCAGCTCGAAACCATCGCCCGTCATAAAGACCGCGATAGCGATATACCCCCAGACCAGACTTAGGGGTAATCCCAGCCATTGTTTGTTATTTAACGACATATTGACCTCGTTTTTAGGGTACAGGGAACCGCTCCGGCAGCATCACCGGAGGGTCTTTGCCACAGAATTATGGGTTTCGGTAGTTCAGGTCGTTTTGGTAAAGCGCGTTAAACTGCTGGTAACGCGTCATCAGCGCACGGTGGCGCGCCGGATCGCTGCGCCAGGTTTTATAGACTTCAGGTTTTTCGCACACGGAAGCCAGCGGCTTACCGGCTGCGAGACAGGCCAGCCGTGCAGCCCCCAGCGCACCGCCGGTTTCGCCGCCCTTATGCGTCACCACCGGCATCGCCAGAATATCGGCCAGCAGCTGGGCCCAGAAGGGGCTCCGCGCCCCGCCGCCGACGAGGGAGCACTGTTCAATCTGCGTGCCGCTCTCCTGCAACACGCGAAGGCCATCGGCAATACCGAAGCTGACGCCTTCCAGCACCGCATACCCCATCAGCGCACGCTGGCTGGAGTGCGTTAGCCCCCAGAACATGCCCCGTGCACAGGGATCGTTATGCGGCGTACGTTCCCCGGAAAGGTAGGGCAGGAACATCGGCGCGCTCGCTTTCTCCGCATCGCTTAGCTGGGCGATCTCCTCAAGCAATGCCAGCTCCGTGACGCCCACCAGACGGCAAAACCACTGTAGACAACTGGCGGCGCTTAACATCACGCTCATCTGATGCCACAGGTTTGGCAGCACGTGACAGAACGCGTGCACGGCAGACTGGGGCGCCGGACGGTAGGCATCTGTGACCACAAACAGCACGCCGGAGGTGCCCAGCGAAATAAACGCATCGCCCGGCGAAACGGCCCCAACCCCTATCGCGCTGACGGCGTTATCTCCCCCGCCGCCGGCAACGATAACCGAGGGGTTCAGACCCCACCGCTGCGCTACCGCAGGTTCGAGTAGCGCCGAGACCTCACACCCTTCCACCAGCGCAGGCATGGCGGCACGCGACAGCTCACATTTTTCCAGCAGTGCATCCGACCAGTCTCGTTTTCCCACATCCAGCCACAGCGTCCCGGCCGAGTCCGACATATCAGAGATTTTTTTTCCGGTCATTTTGAAGCGCAGATAATCCTTCGGCAGCAGCACGGTGGCGAGACGGCTGAAGTTCTGCGGCTCATGACGGCGCACCCAGAGCAGCTTTGGTGCCGTAAACCCCGGCATTGCCAGGTTCCCCGCCACCTGGTGCAGTTCGGGCGCCATCTCTTCCAGCTCTGCGCACTCCTGCGCGCAGCGGGTGTCATTCCACAGGATGGCCGGACGCAGGGGTTCACCCGCGGCATCCAGCAGTACCGCACCGTGCATCTGCCCGGAAAGGCCAATGGCTTTTATCGCCTGCCAGTGGTGGCCGCACTTCTCCCGGAGGGTGGCAATCAGGTATTCGGTTGCCTCCCACCAGGCTTCCGGCGATTGTTCAGACCAGTGCGGCTTCGGACGCTGTATCGTCAGCGGCGCGCTATGGGTGGCGACAACGCCGTTGTTTTCGTCAATGACCAGCGCCTTTACTTCTGATGTGCCAAGATCGATGCCCAGATACATACCCACCTCTCACTTAATCAGCGCGTAGACGTCAGCGATTTTTTCACGCAGAAGCGCGGCAAAATCTTCCCGGCCGGTCAGATCGCCAAACAGAGCGGTATCGCTGGCATATCGGGCTATCGGATCGTCCGATTCGAACATCGCATGTACCGCAGAGGCGTTGAGGATACCGTCCTGGTATTCATATGGCAGCTTGCCGTGATGCCACTGCTCCATATAGACGTAGAACAGCGCAGGCAGCATAGCGGTAGCGTCAGGACGTACGCCGCGCTGGTAACATTCACGCAGCGTTGGGGCTATCATCGCCGGGATCTTCGAGAACCCGTCGGCCGCGACGCGCTGGTTGGTGTCCTGAATCCAGGGGTTGGTAAAACGCTTAAGCACCACGTCGCGGTAGGCTGGCAGATCGATGCCATTATCTCCCAGGCAGGGAATGACATCTTCCGTCACGTAGCGGTCGGCAATCTTGTAGATAAACTCTGTCAGCGTGCTTTCATGGATATACTGCTGCCCGACCAGAGTACCCGCCCAGGCGATACAGCTATGGGAGGCATTGAGGATGCGGATCTTCGCCTCTTCATAAGGGATGACGGATCCCACCAGCTCCACGCCCACCGTTTCCAGCGCGGGACGAACGTCGCAGAAATTGTCTTCAACCACCCACTGAATAAAGCGTTCCCCCATAACCGGGGCGTTATCGTCTATGCCCGTCCGGGCCTTAATGCGCGCCGGGAGATCGGCCGCCGGACGCGGGGTGATGCGATCCACCATGGTATTCGGACAGGTCGCATTAGCGCTCAGCCAGTCGATGACCCTCTGTTTGCCGCTGAGGGTTAAGAATTCAATCAACCCGTCGTGGAAGCGCTCGCCGTTATGCCGCACGTTGTCACAGTTAAGCAAGGTTACCGGACCCGCTCCGTTCGCCATACGCGCTTCGAGGATGCGGGCAATTGTCCCGTAGATGGTTTTACAGCCGCCCTTAATATCGCTCGCCAGATCGGCATTGGCCACATCCAGCCTGTGGCTGGTATCCAGATAGTAGCCCCCCTCCGTCACGGTAAACGCGATGACCCGAGTCTGCGGGTTCGCCCCTTCGGCAATCAGCGGCTGCAAATCCGCCTGCCACGGGATCAGCGTCTGAATCGAGGCGATCTCTTCATAGTCTCTCTCGCCTTCCGGGCTGACGGTCTCCAGTACATATCGCCCCTTCTGCGCGGCCAGCGCCTGCACCACATGTTCAGCATCGTTGCGTATGTTGCCCGCAGCGATGTGCCAGCGCGTATCGCCGCCGGCAATAAGGCGGTGCAGATACCACGCCTGATGCGCACGATGAAAAGACCCCAGTCCAATATGTAGCCATGTGTATTTCTCGGTCATTGTTCTGTTCTCCAGTGAGGTTATGGCTGAACTGTAGATGATCATTTGCTTAAAATAAGAGCTACAGATCACAAAAGAACAAATGACCATTTAAATAACAAATGACCAATAAAGAGCAAACCGCTTGCCTCAGCGCGGAGCACCCGCCAGAATGACAGACAATTGTTGTGGGTGTTGACCGCCCTCAACCCCACTCTTGAGGCAGGGAAACGTGAGCAAAGAAGATGACATCAGGCTCGATCAAAAAGTGCGGGCGGCATGGATGTATTACATCGCCGGGCTTAATCAAAGCGAAATTGCCAGCCAGCTCGGCACATCAAGACCGGTGGTGCAGCGGCTGATTGCCGCCGCGAAAGAGGAAGGCATTGTCTCGATTGGGCTTCATCACCCTGTCGCTAACTGCCTCGATTATGCGCAACTTCTCGCGGAAAAATATCACCTGACCCACTGCAACATTGTGCCCGTCTACCGCAATGAAAGCGCGCTGGATAGCGTGACGTTTGGCTGTTATCAGCTGATGGCCCGCTACCTGCAAGGTGATAAACCCACGGTTGTCGGAATTGGCTCCGGACTGACGCTAAAAAAAACCATCAAGCGTATCGATTTTGACAGCCACAACACCCGCTGTGTCGCCCTGATCAGCGCCATGAACGAGCACGGGCAATGTAACTATTACGATGATGTGCCGTTGCTGCTGGCGCGTAAAATTCAGGGAAAATATTACCAGTGGCCGGCGCCGCGCTATGCTCAGTCCAGCGAGGAGCATGAGATGTGGTGCTCAAACCGCCTGTTCCGTAACGTCTGCGCCGTGGCGGATGCAGCCGATGTGATTTTTGTCGGCATCGGGGCGCTGGGCAGGCAGAGCCCTATCTTCAAAGACGGGTTTATCGATGAGGCACAGCTGGAAGAGTTGACCCAGCGCGGTGGCGTTGGCGAAATACTCGGACGCTTTATCGATGCCGACGGCAAGGTCATCGACAGCCAGATTAATCGCTTTATTACCAGCTACGATATTCGCCAGAGCCAGTGTCCACGTATTGCGGCCGCCTGCGGCGAGGATAAACGCCCGGCGATCCTTGCCGCCCTCAAAGGCGGCTGGGTAAACGGTCTGGTGACGGATGAACAGACCGCGCGCTGGCTGCTGACGCGTCAGGGCTAGGCCGTGACGCTCTGGCTGCCAATCAGTTCCGGTGGGATCTCAATACGCCTGACCGAGGTATCACCGGAATCGAGAATTTCAAATACCTTCTCCAGCATCGCCGGGACGTCCTGGCGCACCATGTCGATATCATGTCCCAGCAGAGAGACAAATGGGTCCCAGTCAAAACAACCCATCGGCGGCTGATTTTGGCCGGTCTGCCCGTATTGGGCCAGCCAACGTACCACCCCCTCCAGCGAAATGGTCGAATTGACAAACAGCCCCTTTAGCGCCGTCGATGGCGACGGGAAGGTGGCTCTGAGCTGCTCCTCCACGCGCGATGACGAGTACCCGGTGACCAGCAGCTGCTGTTCCGGAACGGTCAGCCCATGGGCCTGATGGGCATCAAGGAACCCGCGCAGGCGCTCTGCGGTGTTGTTATCACTCCGGCGTCCGCCAACGAAGGTCAGCGGAGCCAGCGAACCAAACCGTTTAAAGCTGCTGGCGAGGATCCGCTCTGTCAGCATCTTCGCGCCGCCGTAGTTATCCGAAATGATAGAGGGCGCCAGGGTACCCGGCAGATCAAGATTTAGCGTAGGTACGCCCGCCTGATGACAGAGTTCAGCAATTTTGTCCGGGTGTGTCGCCCCCGTGGCAATGACCCAGTCAACCTGCCAGGAGAGCATGGCACGGGCGGCATCCAGCTCGAGTTCCGGCTGTCGGCGTGTGCAGGTAATAATCGGCAACAGCCCTCTGGCACGCGCCATCTCTTCGAATTTTTCCGCTATAGAGCCGAAATAGCGGTTGTCATATTTCGGCACAATCATGCCGATAACGTTCGATTTCTTGCTGCGCAGCAGGCTTGCCTGACGGTTAACCGCGTAGCCCTGCTCTTGTGCAATGCGGGTTACCTTCTCTGCCAGGCTGGCGCTGATGCGGCGTTTCTTCCAGTTGCCATTCAAAATAGCACTCACCGCGCTGGCAGAAACGCCGGTGAGTTCCGCCAGATCGTAAATGGTCGTTTTCTTCGTTTTCTCAACGCGCGTCACAAAATCGCCTCTTCATTTTGAATGTCTCTTGCTGGAGAAATAAGCAAGTGCTAGATCTGCTTCATCGATTGAGCAGTTTGCTTCACGCGTCAGTCAGAACCCCCGTTCTTCACGCGAAAGCAGACACACCCTAAAAATCATCTCTGCATAAAGGATTATAAAATGAATCACTCTGTCCCCTCCATGAATAGTTCCCTTCAGGGCAAAGTCGCTGCTATCACTGGCGCCGCCTCAGGTATTGGCCTGGAGTGTGCAAAAACGCTGCTCGGCGCTGGCGCTAAGGTGGTATTAATCGACCGGGAAGGCGAAAAGCTTCAGCGCCTTGTCGCCGAGCTGGGCGAGAACGCGTTTGCCCTGCAAATCGATCTGTTCAAACCCGAGCAAGTCGACGCGATGCTGAGCGACATTGTCGGCCTCGCCGGCGGCCTGGATATTTTTCACGCCAATGCAGGCGCCTACATCGGCGGGCCGGTTGCTGAAGGCGACCCGGACGTCTGGGATCGCGTACTGAACCTGAATATCAACGCCGCCTTCCGCTGCGTTCGCGCCGTACTGCCGCATATGATTGCGCAGAAGTCAGGCGATATTATCTTCACCAGCTCCATTGCGGGCGTGGTGCCGGTTATCTGGGAGCCGATCTACACCGCGTCCAAATTTGCCGTTCAGGCGTTCGTGCATACCACCCGTCGTCAGGTCGCGGAACATGGCGTACGCGTCGGAGCCGTTCTGCCTGGGCCGGTAGTGACGGCTCTGCTCGACGACTGGCCGCAGGCCAAAATGGATGAAGCGCTGGCAAACGGCAGCCTGATGCAGCCGATTGAAGTCGCAGAATCGGTGTTGTTCATGGTGACCCGTTCGAAGAACGTTACCGTCCGGGATCTGGTGATTCTGCCTAACAGCGTCGATCTTTAAGGGCCGTAAGGATGAAGAGTACACCAGAAACCGTTATCGGCGTAGACGTCGGCTCCGGCAGCGTTCGCGCGGGCATTTTCGATCTCAGCGGCAGGCTGCTTTCCCACGCGACGCAGAAAATTGCCACCGTGCACCGCAGCGGAAGCCGCGTGGAGCAGTCCAGCGCCGAGATCTGGCAGGCCGTTTGCCGCTGCATCCGCGAGGCGCTGGCGCGCTCCGGGACGACTCCGCAGAGCGTTGCCGGCATCGGGTTTGACGCCACCTGCTCGCTGGTGGTGTTGGACAACAATGGCGAACCGCTGGCGGTCAGCCCTGACGGTGAAGCGGAAAACAATATCATCGTCTGGATGGATCACCGTGCGACAGACCAGGCGGAGCGCATCAACGCCACCCATCATCCGGTGCTGGACTACGTTGGCGGGAAAATATCGCCCGAAATGGAGACGCCCAAGCTGCTGTGGCTGAAAGAAAACCACCGAGAGGTCTACGATCGCGCCTGGCAATTTTTCGATTTGGCCGATTTCCTGACCTGGCGCGCGACCGGCGATGTCACCCGTTCCATCTGTACCGTAACCTGTAAATGGACGTGGCTGGCCCATGAGAATCGCTGGGACCCGGACTATTTCCGCACCGTTGGCCTGGACGAGCTGGCCGGAGAAGATTTTGTCCGCATAGGGCAGCATATTGCCGCCCCCGGCACCCCTTGCGGCGAGGGCTTAACGGAGCAGGCCGCGCGTGAGATGGGCTTGCTGCCAGGCACGCCGGTGGCGGTAGGGTTAATTGATGCCCACGCTGGCGGCATCGGGACGTTGGGCGTTGGCGGCGGCGCGCTGAACAATCTTGCGTATGTCTTTGGCACCTCATCGTGCACCATGACCAGCGCCGAGAGCGCCGTTTTTGTGCCCGGCGTTTGGGGGCCTTATTTTAGCGCGATGGTACCTGGACTGTGGCTGATTGAGGGCGGACAAAGCGCCGCGGGTGCCGCTATCGATCGGTTATTAAGTTTCCATCCTGCCGCACCGCAAGCGCGCCAGCTGGCACAGGAGTCAGACCTGCCGCTGCCGGTTTACCTGGCGGACAGGCTTTTACAGACCTTCGCCACCGCCTCAGAGGCGGTGAACCTGGCAGCAGGACTGCACGTGGTACCCGAATTTCTGGGTAACCGCGCGCCCTTTGCCGATCCCCATGCGCGGGCCACGATCTGCGGGCTGGGCATGGAGAACGATATCAATAACCTGATGGCACTGTATGTGGCCGGTCTGTGTGGTATCGGTTACGGTTTGCGACAAATCATTGACGCCCAGCGTGAATGCGGCGTACAGACCGAAAATATCGTTATCAGCGGCGGCGCGGGCCAGCACCCTTTCGTTCGCCAGCTGCTGGCAGATACCTGCGGGCTGCCGGTGTTAGCGACCCAATGCAGCGAACCGGTATTACTGGGTTCGGCCATTCTCGGGGCGGTGGCGGGAAATATAGCGCCTTCAGTGACCGATGCCATGAAACAATTTACCCACGTGGATAAATATTTCTATCCGCAAGCGAACTTTCAGTCCCTTCATCTGCGTCGATACGAGGCTTATAAGCAGTTACAACAAACTGCGACAGTAATCAGAGAATAAATACACGTCAGTATATTTAGAGAAAAAGACAATAAGAAAACTCACGCCGGAATATTTCCGGTGTGGGCTTACCTGTACGCTACAAACGAGGTCAATATGTCCGAAATAAATAAACAGTGGCTGGGATTGCCGCTGAACCTGCTATGGGGATATCTGGCGATCGCGGTCTTTATGACGGGTGACGGTTTCGAGCTGGCATTCCTGTCGCACTATATTAAATCACTGGGCTTCACGCCTGCTGAAGCCTCTTTCGCCTTCACGCTTTACGGTCTCGCGGCGGCGCTCTCCGCGTGGATCTCCGGCGTGGTGGCTGAAATCATCACCCCGCAAAAAACCATGCTGATTGGCTTCGTCCTGTGGTGCGTTTTCCACGTCCTGTTTCTCGTTTTTGGTCTGAGTCAGGCAAATTACGCATTAATTCTGCTGTTCTATGGGATCCGCGGTCTGGCCTACCCGTTATTTTTGTACGCCTTCATCGTGGTCATTATTCATAATGTGCGTAGCGATAAATCCAGCTCGGCGCTGGGCTGGTACTGGGCGGTTTATTCCGTAGGTATTGGCGTGGCGGGCAGTTATATTCCGAGCTTTACCATTCCGCACATCGGGGAGATGGGCACCCTGTGGCTGGCACTGGCGTTTTGTCTGGCGGGGGGAGTCATCGCCATGGTATCCCTGCGCAGCGTCAAAACCCCAACGCACATGCATAATCTCTCCACCCGGGAAAAATTCGCCGAGCTGGGCCGTGCGGCGACGCTGCTCTACACCAACCGCAGTATTCTGCTCTCCAGCATGGTGCGTATCATCAACACCCTCTCCCTGTTCGGGTTTGCCGTCATCATGCCGATGATGTTTGTTGACGAACTGGGCTTCACCACCTCCGAGTGGCTTCAGGTCTGGGCGGTATTCTTCTTCACCACCATCTTCTCGAACGTCTTCTGGGGCGTGGTGGCGGAAAAAATGGGCTGGATGCGGGTGGTGCGCTGGTTTGGCTGCATCGGGATGGCGCTCTCGAGCCTGGCGTTTTACTACATTCCGCAGCACTTCGGGCATAACTTTGCCATGGCGCTGGTCCCGGCCATCGCGCTGGGGATTTTTGTGGCGGCCTTCGTACCGATGGCGGCGGTGTTCCCGGCGCTGGAGCCGCGGCACAAGGGGGCGGCGATTTCGGTGTATAACCTGTCAGCCGGTCTGTCTAACTTCCTTGCGCCGGCGATTGCCGTGGTGCTGCTGCCCTGGTTCAGCACGCTCGGCGTGGTCATCGCCTATACGGTGCTTTATCTGCTGGCTTTTGTTCTGTGTGCCTTTATCCGCGTCACGCAGCCGGGCTTAGAAAAAGCAAATAGCAGCAAGAGAGGGATGGCGGGTCTGCTGAATACTCCTCATCCTGAAACGCTGAAGGAGTAAGCGAGAGAACTTTCCTGCCGGGTCACGCTTATCCCGGCAGGAAGATGCGTGCGATTAGGCAATCGTCACTTTATTGTCCAGATAGACATCCTGAACCGCATTAATCAGCTTCACGCCGTCGGCCATGGATTTTTTAAACGCTTTGCGGCCCAGGATCAGCCCCATTCCGCCGGCGCGTTTGTTAATCACCGCCGTGCGCACCGCGTCGGTCAGATCGGTTTCACCGCCTGCTGCACCGCCGGAGTTAATCAGCCCGGCGCGGCCCATGTAGCAGTTAGCCAGCTGGTAGCGCACCAGATCGATAGGGTTGTCGCTGGTCAGCTTGCTGTAGACGCGGTCGTCGGTATAGCCAAAGTTCACCGCTTTATACCCGCCGTTATTCTCGGCCATTTTCTGTTTCACGATGTCCGCGCCGATGGTTGCCGCCAGGTGATTTGCCTGACCGGTCAGATCCGCTGATACGTGGTAATCCACGCCGTCTTTCTTAAACGCGTTGTTACGCAGATAGGCCCACAATACGGTCACCATCCCCAGCTCGTGCGCGCGCTCAAACGCGGCAGAGATCTCTTCTATCTGCCGACGCGACTGCTCAGAGCCAAAATAGATAGTCGCCCCGACCGCTACCGCACCCATGTTGAACGCCTGTTCGACGCTGGCGTACAGTGTCTGGTCGTATTCGGTTGGGTAGCTCAGGGTTTCGTTGTGATTCAGCTTGACGAGGAACGGAATGCGGTGAGCATAGCGGCGGGAAACGGAGGCCAGCACGCCATAGGTCGATGCCACACAGTTACAGCCCGCTTCAATCGCCAGCTCGACAATGTTTTTCGGGTCAAAGTAGAGCGGGTTAGCAGCAAACGACGCTCCCGCCGAGTGCTCTACGCCCTGGTCAACGGGCAGAATGGAGAGATACCCGGTCCCGCCCAGACGACCGGTATTGTAAAGCGTCTGCATGTTTCGCAGTACGGCAGGCGGACGGTTGTTGTCGACCATGACGCGGTCTACGTAATCATGGCCAGGCAGATAAAGCTGATCGGCTGGAATGGTCATACAACGATGCTGTAAAAGGCTGTCGGCGTCTTTGCCAAGCAGTTGCGCAATATCAGTCATAGTGATGCTCCCGTAAGTCCGACATGATGTCGGAGCGTGTGATCCAAGCCCACGTTTTTGCAGGCAGACTAAGCCTGGTACCGACTTAACCTATTTTCCACCATTTGCAACTTTTTTAAGCACAATCTGCTGGCTCGTTTCGTGTACAACATTTTTGTTACACTGATCAAACAATCGCCTTAAAGGTATTTAAAAGGTATTATCACATGGTATGTTACATGCGTACCTCTGACATGCAGGATTAAAAAATGAAAACGAAAGTCCAACTGTCATTCATGATGTTCGTTGAATGGTTTATCTGGGGCGCATGGTTTGTGCCGCTGTGGCTGTGGCTGAGTAAGAGCGGGTTTACCGCCGGGGAAATTGGCTGGTCGTACGCCTGTACCGCGATTGCCGCGATCCTCTCTCCCATCCTGGTCGGCTCGCTGACGGACCGTTTCTTCGCCGCCCAGAAAGTGCTGGCCGTGCTGATGTTCGCTGGCGCGATTCTGATGTATTTCGCAGCACAGCAAACCCAGTTCAGCACCTTCTTCCCGCTGCTGCTGGCCTACTCCCTGACCTATATGCCGACCATCGCGCTGACCAACAGCATCGCCTTCGCGAACGTCGATGACGTGGAGGCTGATTTCCCGCGCATCCGCGTGATGGGCACCATCGGCTGGATTGCCTCCGGCCTGGCGTGCGGCTTCCTGCCGCAGATGATGGGCTATAGCGACATCTCTGACACCAATATCCCGCTGCTGATGACCGCTGCCAGCTCCCTTCTGCTTGGCGTCTTCGCGCTGTTCCTGCCGAATACCCCGCCGAAGAGTACCGGCAAGCTGGATTTCAAAGTGATGCTGGGGCTGGATGCGCTGATCCTGCTGCGCGATAAAAACTTCCTGGTGTTCTTCTTCTGCTCGTTCCTGTTCGCCATGCCGCTGGCCTTCTACTATATCTTTGCCAACGGCTATCTCACCGAAGTGGGGATGAAAAACGCCACCGGCTGGATGACCCTCGGCCAGTTCTCTGAAATCTTCTTCATGCTCGCTCTGCCATTCTTTACCAAACGCTTTGGTATTAATAAGGTCTTGCTGCTGGGCCTGATCACCGCCGCCATTCGCTACGGTTTCTTTGTTTACGGCGGCGCCGAGCAATACTTCACCTACGCCCTGCTGTTCCTCGGCATTCTGCTGCACGGCGTAAGCTATGACTTCTATTACGTCACCGCGTACATCTACGTGGATAAAAAAGCGCCCGTGCACATGCGCAACGCGGCGCAGGGCTTGATCACGCTGTGCTGTCAGGGCTTTGGTAGCCTGCTGGGTTACCGTCTCGGCGGCGTGATGATGGAAAAAATGTTCGCATATAAAGAGCCGGTGAATGGGCTGACCTTCAACTGGGCCGGAATGTGGACGTTTGGTGCAATCATGATTGTGGTGATTGCCGTGCTGTTTATGCTGTTTTTCCGCGAATCGGATAAAGAGATCACCGCAATTGAGGTGGTTGATGGCGATACCGCGCTGACACGAGGGGAAGTTAAATGAAACAAGACCGTATTCTCGGTGCTCTTTACGGGCAGGCGTTAGGGGATGCGATGGGGATGCCGTCGGAGCTGTGGCCGCGCAAGCGGGTGAAAGCGCACTTCGGCTGGATCGACCGTTTCTTACCCGGCCCGGCTGAGAATAATGCCGCCTGTTACTTTAAGCAGGCCGAATTTACGGATGATACGTCGATGGCGCTGTGCCTGGCCGACGCGATTATCGAATGCGACGGGGAAATTAACCCTGACGTTATCGGTAAGCATATTCTGGACTGGGCGCTGGATTTTGACGCGTTCAATAAGAATGTGCTCGGCCCGACCTCCAAAATTGCCCTGAACGCCATCCGTGACGGCAAGCCGGTGAGCCAGCTGGAAAACAACGGCGTTACCAACGGGGCGGCGATGCGCGCCTCCCCGCTGGGATGCCTCCTGCCAGCCACGCGTCTGGCGCACTTTGTGGAACAGGTTGCGTTAGCCTCCAGCCCGACCCATAAATCGGATCTCGCCATCGCCGGTGCGGTGGTGATCGCCTTGGCGGTTTCACGCGCTATCGACGGCGAGCGCTGGCATCACATCGCCGATGCCCTGCCGGGTATTGCCCGTGCGGCGCAGGAGGCGAACACGACCACCTTCAGCGCATCGCTTTCCGCTCGTATTGAGCTGGCCCTGAAAACCGTGCGCGAAGCCAACGGTACCGAGTCCGCCAGCGAGCAGATCTATCAGCTTATTGGCGCGGGCACGAGCACCCTTGAGTCCGTTCCGGCGGCGATTGCGATGGTCGAACTCGCGGGTACCGATCCGAACCGCTGCGCGGTGTTATGCGCCAACCTGGGCGGTGATACTGACACTATCGGCGCGATGGCAACGGCCATCTGCGGCGCGCTGCACGGTGTACAGGCCATTGATCCGGCACTCAAAAACGAACTTGATGCCGTAAACCGGCTCGATTTCGGCCACTACTGCGAAAAACTGCTGCACTTCCGGGAGCAAAGGGAGGGCGTATGAGTGCTTTTGCCCGCCGTCTCGAAACCCTTCACGCCACGCGCCCCGTAACGGTACTCGGCGCGGCGGTCATCGACGTGATTGCCGACGCCTACGCCCTGCCCTGGCGCGGGTGTGATATCGAGCTGAAGCAACAGGGAGTGAATATTGGCGGCTGCGCGCTGAATATCGCCATCGCCCTGAAGCGGCTCGGCATTGCTGCGCAAAACGCCCTTCCCGTCGGCCACGGCGTGTGGGCCGATATTATCCGTAACGCCATGGCGAAGCAGGATCTGCACAGCGCCGTGGAAGCGGAAACGGGCGATAACGGCTGGTGCCTGGCGCTGGTGGAGCCTGACGGTGAACGGACCTTTATGTCGTTTAGCGGCGTGGAGAACCAGTGGCAGCAGCGCTGGCTGGACGGGTTAAGCGTGCCGGCAGGGAGCCTGATCTCTTTGTCCGGCTACCAGCTGGCGTCCCCCAGCGGTGAGCTGCTGACGGCCTGGCTGGAAAGTCTTCAGGATGCGACGCTCTTTATCGATTTCGGTCCGCGCATCGCGGATATTCCCGACCCGCTGATGGCGCGGATCATGGCCTGCAAACCAATCGTCTCGCTCAATCGTCAGGAGGCGGAACTTGCCGCCGAATGGCTTGGCGTAAACGTGGAAGAGCTCGGCACACGGTGGCAGCAGAGGTTTGGCGCTGCGCTGATCGTACGCCATGATAAAGACGGGGCGGTCTGGTACGACGGTGACGCTTCCGGACACGTTCCGGCGTTTCCTGCTACCGTGGTCGATACCATCGGCGCGGGTGACAGCCATGCGGGAGGTACCCTTGCCGGGCTGGCCGCGGGATGGTCACTGCCAGAGGCGGTGCAGCTTGGCAATGCCGTAGCCGCCTGGGTAGTCAGCCATCGCGGTGGCGACTGCGCCCCCACGCGCGAGGCCCTACTCCTCGCACACAAAGACGTATAGGTCGCTGCGGCAGTAGCTGATGCTGTACTCAATTGGCCGGTGCTGTTGATCGAGCGCGACTTGCTTGATCACCAGCACCGGTATCTTATCGTCCATCTTGATATGCGCCTGAAACTCGCTGTCCGGCATCCGGGCGCTGACGCGGGAACGGGTGCGCTGCGGAAAGATATTCTGGCTGCGGAAGTAATCGTAAAGCGAGACGCCGATGTCGTCCGGATTGGGGATTAATCCTACCGGTACCCAGGACTCCTCTATTGATACCGCATCGTCATCCACGTAGCGGATGCGCTTAAGCAGAAATACATCGCTGTCCGGCGCAAGGGAAAGGTGGCGGGCGATCTCCTCCGGACATTTCACGACGCGTTTATTAACCCACAGCGTGTTGGGCGTTTTGCCCCGCAGCACCACCTGCTGAGAAAACCCGCGCGCCTCTTTTAGCGAATATTCAAAGATATTGTTGATTTGCGTACCGTATCCACGCGCGCGGGTGACGACGCCGGCCTCTTCCAGCGCCTGCATCGCTTTACGCACCGTAATGCGCGACACACCGGCCAGCTGGCTCAGATCGCGCTCGCCCGGCAAAATATTACCGTGCGCGAGCACGCCGCTGCGTACCGCGTTTTTAACCGTTTCGGCAAATTTCAGGTACAACGGCGTGTTGTCCGGTGCGGCAATTCGTTCCTTGAGTTGAGCAATTAACCGGGTATGCGCTTGTTCCATCTCTGTTTTTCTCTGGCATAAGGTTTTATGCCAGTATACGGCTTACCACCATGCATGAAAATGGTGAACCGGCCCAATACCGTGACCCACTTCCAGAGAATCGGCTTTTGCCAGCGCGCACGAGAGCCAGATCTTCGCCTCCTGCACCGTATCCGCCCAGTTCGCGTTTCGGGGACGCAGCGCCGCCAGCGCCGCCGAGAGCGTACATCCCGTGCCGTGGGTGTTTTTGGTCTGTACCCGCGGGGCGGTGAAACGTTGAGCGCCATCGCGGGTGAAGAGCCAGTCCGGGCTTTCTGCATCATCAAGATGACCGCCTTTCATCAGCACCGCGCTGCATCCCATCGCCAGCAGCGCATTGCCCTGCTCTTTCATCTCACGTTCGTTTTGCGCGTGTGACGCATCCAGCAGCGCGGCGGCTTCAGGGAGGTTTGGCGTGATCAGCGCCACCTGCGGCAGCAGCTTTTTACGCAGGGTGTCGACGGCAGAGGCGGAGAGCAACGGATCGCCGCTTTTGGCCAGCATCACGGTATCGAGCACCACGTTTTTTATCTGATAACGTTTGAGACGTTCAGCGACCGCTTCAACAATGTCCGCCTCTGCAAGCATGCCGATTTTGGTGGTGTCGATGCGTACATCGCTGAATACCGAATCCAGCTGTGCGGCGACAAAATCCGGCTCAATACGATATACCGACTGTACACCGCGCGTGTTTTGCGCCACCAGCGCGGTGATAACCGAGCATCCGTAAGCGCCGAGCGCAGAGAAGGTTTTCAGGTCTGCCTGGATCCCCGCTCCGCCGCTGGGATCGGTTCCCGCAATAGTCAGGGCATTAATGCGTGTCATACCAGCTCCTCCAGCGCGTAAAGCGCATCCAGAAACGCCGGGGCAAAGCTGCCGGGGCCCCGGCTGTGAGTCAGTGCAGCTGCCCCTGCGCGCTTCATAAAGCCGCAGGCTGCCGTCGCATTATCAAGCCTGTCGCCAGGCAGCGAACAGCAGGCGGCGACGACCGCCGAGAGCGCACAGCCTGTTCCCACCACGCGGGTCATCAGCGGGTCGCCGCCCGCGACCGTACGGGTTCGCTGACCATCAGTGATGTGATCCACTTCTCCTGTGACGACCACAACGGCGTGGGTCTGGCGGGCGAGCGTCTGCGCAGCGGTCAACGCGCTCGCCGCCGTATCGGTGGAATCAACCCCGCGCCCGCCCGCACTCATTCCGGCAAGGGCGAGGATTTCGGAGGCGTTTCCACGAATGGCCGCAGGTTTGAGGGACAATATTTGCTGGCAAAATCGGGTGCGATACGCCAGCGCGCCAACCGCAACCGGATCCAGAACCCAGGGCGTACCCGCGGCTACCGCGCTCTCAATGGCCCGACGCATCGACTGGGCGCGCGGCGCGGTGAGTGTACCCACGTTGATGAGCAGGGCATCGGCAAGCGCGGCAAACTGTTCCGCTTCCTCGGCTTCGATCACCATTGCCGGGGAAGCACCCAGCGCGAGCAAAACGTTGGCGGTGAAGGTCTGCACGACATCGTTGGTCATACAGTGCGTGAGCGGGGAACGGGTTCGGAATTGATGTAAAACGTGTGAGTCTAGCAGGTCAGGCTGCATGATTTCGCTCCTGCCGTGCGTGAAGAAGCGATGACCGGGTAGGCATCTGACTTCCCTACGCTGGCATTATCCAGATCAGGTGGTACGGGTATTTCTCAGCCTTCACGTGGAAGGGCACCCCGAGTCATGTAGATTGAATCTCTATACTTTTTGCCAGCTTAGGGGAAGTGGCTTGCTGTTGCAAGCTCGCCCTTCCGGTTATCGCTTCTTCGCGCTGTACCCCACCTTGTACCTCAGTTTGTACCCCACTAAACTCACAACCATTGATCAAATACCGACCAACAAAACCAGTGTTATCACCTATGAGTCACGTAAAATAAGTCACTTGAGCAGCATAAAATACCGCACAATTTACCAACTGTGAATTTAACCAGTAAACTGCGTTTTCATTGTTGCAAAGCGAAGCGGTGAGAATTACCATTAACACTACATGTTGTGTTTATTCATAAATAAGATACAACATGTGCAAAAATTCACTTCCTGAATAGGTGTTGAGAATGGCTAATAATTCAAAGCAAACATCAAGCAAAGTCGCATCAGTAGCAGCACAAACCTTGAACAACCCTAACGCATCTGGAATCCAAAAGAGCCTTGCTGGTTCAGCACTGTCTCAAAAGGGTTCTTCGAACCAAACAAGCGGTGCAATGGAACACAAAGCATCTGCTGCCCTCAACAACCCTCGCTCAAGTGAATTGACCAAAGAACTTGCCGCCTCTGTTCTGGCTCAGTCCAACAAAGGGCGTAAATGATAAAAAGGGGCGCAAGCCCCTTTTTTAACCTTCTTGTTTGTCGAGGAGATGTATTGCTTTCCAACATAAAAACATTGTGGCAATACTTGCCCCCTCGCCAATACTTTTTCCACATGCCACAGCAAATGCTTTATTCTGGATTTCTTCCCAATCAAATTTGAAAGCATTCAATTCTTCAAGAGTAACCTTGTAATCATGCTTATGCGCATAGTTATTTCTAACTTTGTTAATCGCTTTGAATGCAGAATAGTATTTATTATTGAGCAAGCCCATAGCAAAGGCCAAATCTACTTTTAAATCATAAGAACGGGTAGACCTGAAAAATGCCTTAGGCTCAACAAGGTTTCTTGAAATTAATGTTTCAAGAACTTTCTCAATAAATAGATGCCCCTTTAAGATGGGAGATAATTCCTCTTCTTCAAATACGAGGCGATCCATAACATGCTGATCAAGTTCATCAGAGGATAAATCATCAAAGTTCAAGATCGATTCCTTTAATTGAAATTTGGCTTAAGTATTTTATCATAACCTTGATTCAGTATCATACTCATCCACCTGTAGAGGATTGACCGCTTAAAGCTGACAGCGTGAGCGATTGCATAAAGCTGGCTTGTGAAGCTCTCGCCTGGAAATCAATGTAATCGCTTAATCTTGAGCTATCGCTTGCAATGGTGAGCGGTACGGATGCCTCAAGATTTAGATTGAATGTAGGGTTCACCGTGTACACTGGCGCATTGCCGCTGCTAAGTGACATTGCAGAACCGCGAAGAGAATCACCATTTAGGCTGTATTGATTTGCCGCTGTTCCAGCATTACCACTACCAACGCCCAACCAATCCATGATAGCAGGCCCCACTGAGCGAGTATCAAAGCCTGTCTTTATAAAGACGTTGGCAAACAGTGTTACATTCGATTTGATGATGTGTGGCTTCGTTCAATAGGTATAGTTTGTTCATTATTCCCCTTGGTTAAAATGGTATCCCGAATCGTCCATAGAAGTGTGGATAACGATTTTCAAATCTCATCTCTAACTTATCTTCGAATCTGGAAGGTAGTTTCTTATGGTTACTTTGCATTACACGACGAGCATAATTTATAAATGTATCTCCCCTGTTTTGCTGTCGTAAACTGTCAGGCTTTGACAGCAGTTCGCACACTGAATCAATAATCACATCATCATCCGGCTTTTCCTCTGCGGTCTTCACTGGTTCAGAGGCTGGCGTAGGTGCTGGAGCACTTTCATGCACTTCAAGGGGAGTAGGCTGTAGTTCTGGAGATTCTTCTCGTGGAATCTCTAATACTTGATAAAGATTAGAAGTCCCAGGGCGCGGATCTTTAATAATCAATCCCATTTCAAGCAGTTTCTTAACTCGTTCCTCTGCGGCTCTTGGCGTTATTCCAAACACATCACCTATTTTTGCATAAGAAGGAAATGCGCGGTCAAATCCCCTTAGATAGCAATAGAGATTTTTAGAACCATCAGTAAATTTATGCCCGTTGACGTGGCTTATTTTCAGAATCCACATAGGAACCCTGACAAATTGATCATCATTTGTTGTCATTTGAAATTTTATCCTTAATTGTAATCGCGCTCACGGCGCTACTATGGTGATAATTGGATCACTTGCCCTTGTTAAGATTGGTTGCCTCTTTATTCAGAACATTGAGGATGTATTCTGTAACTGTCACTCTTTGATTTCTCGCCTCTTTAAATAAGGCCTGGAACGTTTCATCAGGAATGTGTAAGCAAGTGCGCGGTTGTTTCATCGCATTTATAATGTCGCTCATGTGGTTTTCTCCTTCTGGCTTATTTGTCAGTTTCTTTCTGTGCTGCTCTAATTAGATCGAAGCGTCGTAGCACTTCATTAAAGAACTCTTCACGCTCTTTATAGCCGTGCTTACGATTAGTGTTGCGTATAGCTTTAATTTGGAAGCGGGTGACTTCACCGTTAACAAGCTGTGACACCGTAGTGTCAATGTCGAAGTATTTAATAACGGTTCTCCTTAGTTGAGATAAAATAAAAACACCTTGCAGCCTGACGGCTCAAAGTGCATTGCGATTTGGAATTTTTGGGAGGCTGAACACCTCAGAGATAGATGGTAAGAATCTTTTTCTTAGCTCCTGATACTAATCTAACACGAAACAAGATAGAAGTCAATAATTATTTTTACCCATTTAAGATCATAGCATACTCACCAAAAGAGATCAAGTTCTACCAATTACCATAAAACGCGCTGTATCGAGCTATGCGAGGTTTGCATACACATGCGCTAAAAGGTATTCCCTGCCCTGCTTAAAACGCTCTATGAGGCTGCTGTGAAGCATAACGGCATACGGGCGCACCTCTGGCACTTACTCCCGAAACCAATAGCACAACTACAGAGGGATAACGGTAGTTATCAGGATTGTAGTTAGTTGGTATTGGATTGAGGCTTAGTGAACTTGCACGAGGTACGGGGGTAAGTGAACTTTAGCCACTGGCGAAGCACACGATTATTACGCGCACAGCGCAACGGTACTTTGCCTACGGCATAAAATCATTCGTGCCTGACGTTCGTCAGAAACGAAGTTTGCACGAGTCAAGAAGATACAGAGTTACGCTTGTGCTTGTTCCTGAGCGGTACGGGGTCGAACCGTCAGCCCGTCAAGGGTGGCGTAGGTGAGATTTCCCGTAGAGTACCGACCAGGAACAGCGTAAAAAGATCATAAGTTCTGATCTAATAAAATAATTTAATAAGTGATCTAATAGCTAACAGAATTCTGTTACCCCCTTCCTCAAAATTCTGTGGGGGGGTCTAACAGTTTTCTGTGGGGGTAGGGTCACAGTATTTTGTAGGTGTACTGGTGCATAGAAGTCCAAAGGGTAACAGAATTCTGTAGGGGTGCTTGTTTCTCACTTTACCCGACGGTAAATCGTCGCCCTGCTCACTCCGATTTATCCATGCAATAACCCTGGTGTAATTCCCATCAAACTGGCCCGTAATCCGCTGGTAATTGGCAGGTAAAGAAACGTCATTGACACAAGAAAAATTTAGCCTAAGTTAAATTTCAACTTTAATTTTAAAATCACTTAACCTTGTTAAAGCCTTACGCCGTGCGGCTCACAGCGATCATTGTCCAC
The DNA here is from genome assembly GCF_019056635.1 of Enterobacter cloacae complex sp. ECL72. Lineage (NCBI taxonomy): Bacteria > Pseudomonadati > Pseudomonadota > Gammaproteobacteria > Enterobacterales > Enterobacteriaceae > Enterobacter > Enterobacter cloacae complex sp. ECL72. The sequence continues at coordinate 2,587,962 of NZ_CP077659.1, forward strand.
TATGAGCACTTTCATGATAGGTGCATTTGTCGAACGAGTTTTCACGAAATGAAACGCCGCTGATTTTTTCATGCCAAAATCCACCATTTCATTAGCATTCTAATCATTTCATTACACAATCAGTTTCAAGTGAATAAACTCTGCATACTCCGTGCATACTGGCAGGTTAGCGCCACCCTCGCCTAATACCCTCACATTTTCCAACATAAAATCAATGAAATAGACAACAACCACACACAACCATCTGTAGTGTGATGTTCCAGTGTTACCAACCTTTTTTGTGCCGATCTAATGGTTTTGCAACGTCTAAACACATGTTCATAAACGCCAACCAATTGATTTTGTTGATGATATTTGGGAGTTGTGCAATTTTCGATCTGGGTGTGCCTAATCTTTGCGTTAAACACTGGACATAATCGCGCCATCCACCACACATAACACAGATCAATTTTTGATCATTTATCTTGTAACTTACTGAAATTGATCATAATGTTTATTTCATCGGTTTAGATCTGTGACCTTGAAGGAGGGTAAATTGAACAGAGCAGTAGTGTTAGACGAACAGCAAGCTAAAGCGATCAGAGAGTGGCTAAACGCTCATAACAAGAGCCTGATAGCTGACGTTACATTAATGATGCAAGCCGCCGTACTGCGTGTGGGGGATGCCGTCGCGTTACGCTTCGACGAAGTGATCAACGGTGAGATAGACATAGAAGAACAGAAGACAGGTAAGCGTAAAGCCCTCACCCTTCCTGCTCCAGTGATGCAGATGATCGCACGTCGCCGTGCTGAGTATCCCCATGATGTGCATGTGTTCAGAAGCCAGCGTAACCGCTCGATGAACAAGCAAACGCCTGTACGACGCGAGGAAGTGAGCAAACAGATTGCAGAAGCCGCTAAAGCTATCGGGATTCATGGCACAGTATCGGCACACAGTTTTCGAAAGGCGGGAGGTAATGCAATTTACAAGCGCTCTGCAAACAACATCGCGTTAGCTATGACCGTGCTCAATCACAGCAACATCACCGACACCAGGCGCTATCTGGACTTAGACAAGCAAGCCGTTAGCCGTGTGATCAATGAGATGGACTTATAAGGGGTATAAATGAAACACCTTGTGCTAACGTTGACACTATTGCCAGCCCTGGCCCTCGCAGGGATCACATTAACTTTGACAGACGAACGGGAGACAGACAACGCGAAGTTTTGCGTTTACAGCAATGCCAATTATACAGAGACAGTGACGATCAGACCGTCCGAACACTGCAAACACACACGCACCTTTTGACAATGAAGACTAATTGCTCTTTAGTCGATTTCGCCATAGAAATTACTATTACTTAACAAACCAAATTACTATGACTTAACAAACCAAATTAATCTTTCAATGGAATTAGTTTTTTACCTGTATCTTCAAAAAAGTTGTATTCATCCCAATAAACTGTATACCAACGCATTATCCCATTTGGATTTCGGTCAAGAATGCTTTTTAAATAAGACTTTGTTTTTTTCTCTTGAGGATAATCAGAGGAATAAATTACGATGCAACGAGCATTTAATCCTCCACCGCCTCTCATAAAAAATGATAGATCTTTAAAAGTTAATGAATTGAAATGAGCACAATTCTCCACATCATTATCTAATTTCACCACCATTGACTTTATTTTATCGTATAAGGAAACCATTTCATTAAACAACTTATTATTTGCTAGGTTAGCATTTCTTTCATTAATCGTTTTTAAATAAAGCTCATCTTTTATAATTCCTATTGGATACCTAGCTTGCTGTACTATGTCTTGAGACAAAAGATCCAATAAATTTAAATCATAATCTGATAAAGATAGTTCTAAATCTTTAATCATAGATAGCAAATCATGGCTGTAAAACTTAAATTTTTGAGAGATTGTATTTTCAGTAGCGCCATAATTCATAAGTAGAACTGCTGATTTTAATAGCAATTCAAAAGCATAACCTAATAAAAGACGACTGCTTTTATCTGTTGCAGTCGCTATGTCTATCAATTCATAAATAGACTTATCATTTTTATTAGCATCAGAGAATTTCCTTTTACTCTCATCTCCTTGACTACGTAGTATCTTTGCAGACAGATAAAGACTTTTTGACTCTTTAATCCATTCATCTCGTTTAAAAATCCCTTTCCCATTTTTATTTGTTACAACTGAATTAGCCATTTATTACTATTCCTCAGAAGTAATGAATTCAATTTCATAATACATACTAATAATGCTTGTAATAACAAAAATTAACTTTACAACATCAACACGAGTTGCATAGTATTGTTGTCTTCCATGGGCAAATGCGTGCCTATTCAACGAATCAAAACTTTCAAAATCAATCTTGATAAAATACTTATCTAAGAATTGTTTAATTAAATAGATACTCTGCACAAACTGATAAGGAATTTCACTATCATTTTCAATGAATTGACCGTTCTCATCGTTTTCAATCCAAACTTTTCGTGCCAAACCCATACTATACTTCACATTACTTAAGTCACCATCATTTGAAAGATCAGCCAAATACCTTTCAAGTATTGCAAACAATGAAGGAATACAAATTTGATAAAATCCTTGCCTGTATGCTTGAATTACCTCTAATAACATCTTGTGGATAAAAGGATTTTGTTCCTCTTCAAGATTTATTATTTTGAAAAATACGCTTTCAAAATTAATTTCAAAAAAACTCATGAACCCTAATTCAATTTCTTTATCTGATAATTCTGATGACGGGCATTGAAAGTAATCATAACAATCAAAAGCTAATGGGGGAACCCATCCATTTTTAGATAACCGATTGATAAAATCCCATGAGAGATAGTCATCTTTCTCTAATCGCTCAAGAATACTTTCCATTATCGAATGGAATTTTTCAACAGTTAATTTATTTAGTAACACCTCAAACCTCATAAATTAGAAGTCTACAGATAAATCATCATCTATGAAAAAACTAACAAATACAAGAACATAACCAAAATTTATCATTCCCAGTTTAAACCATCGATCACATAGCAAATGCTTTGCAGTGGGAATGTATGTAAATAGCGTTTAGTAATCCCGCCACTTTTCTCGTGACCAACCGTTTGTTGTAGATGCAGAATGTTCTTTACCCATCCAGCCATCGCAGTAGAGCAAACAGAATGACGAATACTGTGCAAAAGTCGTCTTTGCCCGTAATCATCGAGATACGCAATACCAAGCTGATCACGGAGATCTGAAAACATTTTTCCTATCTTCGTCATGTTCGATCCTGCAACTTCTGAGAAAATCCGCTCCTTCCATTGGCGATCAACGTAGTCCATAAATCCCCATTCGATCAATTTCGAGTGGATCACTACTTGTCTGGTAGCATTTTCAGTTTTCCCCTGCCCTCCTTCTGCAATAAGGAAGTAATGCCGTTGGCTGTCTTCATCGAATTTTATCTGTGACTTCTCCAGTTTGGCAATCTCGCCTCTTCTGGCTCCGGTGTATGCCAGCAGCAATGTGATCCACTTTTGCCAGTTGTCAGGCTGTTTTAGCGCCCACCCCACAAACTTTTTCATCTCTGCTGTGCTGTAAGCACCGAACCTCGCTTTTGAAGGTGCTGCCACTACTCCATCAGTTGGGGACTTCTGCAAAACGTCTTTGCTTTCAGTGAGAAAAGTTTTAAACAAGGATTTGTAGATTTTGAGGTACTTATGAATAGCTTCAACACCCACGAGATCATCCGGTGGTACATCATCACATTCTATCAGTTGCTGGATGGTCATTGATCGATAAGGCTGTACAACGCGCTTAGGGAGGTTCTCAACAACTTCCATCACCTGCTTAATGTCCTGCTTTGTGATCATCGTTACATCAGTTTCGCCTCCCAAGACAGTTAGCAACACTTCCATGTAACGCTCATTTGCCATTGAGATCGATTTCGTCCAGTTGCGCCCTTTTTCATCTTTGTACATCGCCCATGTATCCGAAAGGGTTAGCATCCTTTCCGATACAACTTGTGCCACTGGCTCAACGATTTCAGTAGGTACAACAATCGGCTGACTGAGTAACTGCGGAACTTTCACTGTCTTACGTTCTGACACAATCAGGTTTGACACAAAAGCATCAAACATCGGGATCGGTGTAGCTAATGATTTAACAAAAGGAATGTGCGGAATAACACCAACCATCAAAGCAGATGCTTCACGATAACTATCAGTGAGAAGGGATTTTTTATACATCCTGCCATTTGAAAGCCGGATTTGCAGATAGTAATTGCCGTTTCGTTGAAACGTGTATGGAAGAGTTCTGTACCTCATGATTAAGCCCTTTTTGTACCTCAAGTGCATTCAGCACGGACAAAAAGAGATGCAATCTCATGATAAGTAGGCCAAATTTTGGCCCCCTACGCTGGCATTATCCAGATCAGGTAATACGGGTATTTCTCAGCCTTCACAAAGAAGGGCACCCCGAGTCAAATTACTTATAAAACAGTTACTTACGAAATGGCAATTCGTAGTCATGTAGTGTAACCGGGGGGTAACCCGGGTGCAAGGGGTTTTGGGCTGTCCGTTAACCCCCTGTAACGAACAATAAACGACAAGATATTAACTACCCTTGATATGTATACATTATTGTTCAGTTAATTATCCCGCCAGATTTGTTAAGAACTCATGAAAAATATTATTCACTCGCTATGCTGAGAAATTTTATTTTTATCCATAATGACGCACCGGGAGTACTTTTATAAGACAGCCCATCTTCTTTCGTATGAAATAAACCCGTATATTAATGTAAACATTTATCTTGCATAATTTCATTCCTGTCAAACACTTAATTTAACCATCTCATTCACTACGTTATTCTCACCTTAATGCTTACATTAATAACAACCGCAACATGATTTTACGTCGTCGGAACTATTCATAATATTTATGACTTAGATCAAAATCATTGGTTTGCGTTTAATTGATAGTTTACTCGCGTTACTAAATAATATTTAGACAACGTTCAACCGTTTTTGAATCCCGAAAATAAATCTGTTCAGCTTCAGTATTTTTTCAACAGTTTATGATGTGAGCTTTTCAAATGAAATCTATGAATAAAACCTTTATTGCTATTTTTGTAATGGGCGTTGTCTTAGCGGGTACAACGAGCCTGGCTGAAGCCGCGAATACGGTTTGGGACGATCAGCAAATCACTAATATTGTAAATGACCATCAGGATCAGATTGCACAAAACAAAGCTGATAGCATTAACCGTGATATCGCAACGGATAACCGCTTAACGCAGGTTAATGACGACCTTCAGTCCACAAAACCAGGTGTGTTAGTCGTGGATAAAATAGCTAACGACGCACATCAGAAAGCGTTGCTTGCCGGTGCGCTTGCTGATGTGAGACGGCCCTACAGGGTGTGGCGACTAACGGCACAGATGGAGAGAAAGGTGATAAAGGCGATGCCGGCGCGACTTACAACAGCGAGAGCGCGCTTGCTGTCGGTGCGTCCGTTAACTTTAATTCCCATGTCATCACGAAAGTGAGCTTCTCAGATGATACCGCGAATAATATGGGCGCTTCGGTTGGGATTGGAATGGGCTTTTAACGCGTAAAATAATCATCGGGAAAAATAGAATGCCTCATTTTAGCGGATGGGCATTTTGTTAATACAAAAAGATGTCTAAATATATTTTTATTTCGGTAGCCCTGTATCTGATGCTGATTTCGGTCGGGATCTGGATCGGCGTGATGTATGTCTCATGGTATTTGTGTCGTTTTTAAGGCGATAAAATGAAAAAAGTAATGATGTTCGTTATAAGTACCACCGTGCTTGCAGGTTGTGTCTCGCCGGCGCACGCCATAAACGCCCATTATCGCGCTCAATTAGAGCGTTCGGGATGCACGCAAATGAGCGCTGGCGATGGCTCTTGTGATATCAGCAAAACCAAAGCGGAAAACGCGGCACAACACGAACCAGCGACATCCGTTCACGATCCCCTGCGTGAAGCCTCGTTCTCGTCGGACACGGTTAACGCCACGCTTTCTAACGGCTTTTTTAGCGCCACCGTTAACGGCAAGAAAGCCAGCGTTAAACGCCTGAATGCGAATTTCTATGAGATCCGTGGTAATGGTTTTGTGATATCGCTAAGCCTGGATGAAAACGGTATTACGGACGCGTCGTGGAATAAAACGAAGGGACGCGAACACGGTATTTTACGCGTTAGCCAGAAATAAACAGCGTAAGGAGGCTCACTGCCTCCTTTTCACCTGACAATCGCACGATTTGTCACACTCTTTTGTCTGATTTTACAATGCGGATAAATCATACGTAAGCTACTGTTTTTATTTAGCATAAAGTGCAATCTCCCCCATACAAACGGCGTTCTTCCCTGCCCTGTGCCCTGTGTCACAAAACAGTAAGCAAATTAACCATTGAGCCCGGTGACAAAAGGCTCTATATTGGCGGCGTTTTTTTCAGGCCCCATCTGTTTTTTAACTTTTTATTCAATCGTTGCTCATAACGAAGCGGCGGTTGTAGGAGTGATATGATGACGGATAAAGTCCGTATTGACACCGTAGATGCCCACAAAAGCAACGAAACCTATCTGGCCCGTCAGGCCGAATTTGAATCTAACGTCAGGAGTTATCCGCGCAAATTGCCTTTAGCGATCACGAAAGCAGAAGGCGTGTGGATCACCGATGCAGATAATAAAGAATACCTTGACTGTTTAGCAGGCGCAGGCACCCTCGCGCTTGGACACAATCATCCTGATGTGCTGAAAAGCATCCAAAATGTCATTACCAGCGGCTTGCCGTTACATACCCTGGATCTGACCACGCCGTTGAAAGACGCGTTTTCAGAATACCTGCTCTCTCTGTTGCCTGGTCAGGGCAAAGAGTACTGCCTGCAATTCACTGGCCCGTCCGGGGCTGACGCCGTTGAAGCGGCGCTGAAGCTGGCAAAAAAAGTGACCGGTCGTAGCGGTATCATCAGTTTCTCTGGTGGTTACCACGGTATGACCCACGGCGCACTGTCCGTCACCGGCAACCTGTCTCCGAAAGAAGCGGTTGACGGTATGATGCCAGAAGTCCAGTTCATGCCTTACCCACACGAGTACCGTTGCCCACTGGGTATCGGTGGTGAAGCGGGCGTGAAGGCGCTGACCTACTACTTCGAAAATCTGATTAACGACGTCGAAAGCGGCGTGCGTAAACCTGCCGCGGTGATCCTCGAAGCCGTTCAGGGTGAAGGTGGAGTGAACCCGGCGCCTGTTGAGTGGTTGCAGCGCATCCGTAAAGTCACTCAGGAACACGGTATCCTGCTGATCCTCGACGAAGTCCAGGCTGGCTTTGCCCGTACCGGTAAATTCTTTGCCTTCGAACACGCTGGCATTGAGCCAGACATCATCGTGATGTCTAAAGCAGTCGGTGGCGGTCTGCCGCTGGCCGTGCTCGGTATCAAAAAGCAGTTCGATGCATGGGCGCCAGGTCACCATACCGGTACTTTCCGCGGCAACCAGCTGGCGATGGCAACCGGTCTGACCACGCTGAAGATCCTGAAAGACCAGAACATCGCGGGCAAAGTAGCTGCACAGGGCGAATGGCTGAAAGGCCAGCTGAAAGAGATGGCGAAACGCTATCCGGTGATCGGCCACGTTCGCGGTCTGGGCATGATGATCGGTATTGAAATCGTTAAGCCACATGAAGCCGCCGATCACATGGGTTGCTTCCCGGGCGATGGCGAGCTGTCTGCCCTGATCCAGAAGAAATGCTTCGAAGCCGGCCTGATTCTGGAGCGTGGCGGCCGTAACGGTATCGTTCTGCGTCTGCTGCCTTCTCTGCTGATCAGCGATGACGAGCTGAAAGTCTTCCTGGATAAATTCGAGCAGGCACTGCTTGCTGCGGGCGTTAGCCCGGCGTAACCGGAGTTGTTGAATACGATGTCTGATTCAAACCCAATTTTGTTCTCCTCTGCGCAGAGCATTGAAGCTTACCAGCAGGCGATTGAACAAAGCACTCAGGCTGTGATGCAGTGGCTGAAACAGCCTGAGATGTACCAGGGCAAAACGGTCGCGGAGCTGCGCGACCGTATTAAGCTGGATTTCAACCCGAAAGGGCTGGGCAACGAAGCGGCGATCGAACGCGCCGTGGAGTTCTTCCTGAAAGATAGTTTGTCCGTTCATCACCCGCAGTGTGTGGCGCACCTGCACTGCCCAAGCCTGGTGGTTAGCCAGGCGGCGGAAGTGCTGATCAACGCCACTAACCAGAGTATGGACTCCTGGGATCAAAGCCCGTCCGCAACCATCATTGAGATCAAACTGATCGAATGGCTGCGTACCCGCGTGGGTTATCAGGCTGGCGACGCAGGCGTCTTCACCAGCGGCGGCACCCAGAGTAACCTGATGGGGCTGATGCTGGCGCGTGACGCGTTCTTTGCGCGTCAGGGCCACTCGGTTCAGCAGGACGGTCTGACAGGCGATCTGCGTAAGATCCGCGTGCTGTGTTCGGAAAATGCCCACTTCTCCGTGCAGAAAAACATGGCGCTGATGGGTCTGGGCTACCAGTCCGTGGTGCAGGTGAAAACTGACGAATTCTCCCGCATGGATCTCACCGATCTGGCGGCGAAAATCGAACAGTGCAACGCGAACGGCGAGCAGATCCTGGCGATTGTGGCCACGGCCGGTACGACCGATGCGGGTGCTATCGATCCGCTGCGTGCTATTGCTGAGCTGGCTGCGAAACAGAATATCTGGGTGCACGTTGATGCGGCCTGGGGCGGCGCGCTGCTGATGTCTGAGCAGTATCGTCACTACCTGGACGGTATCGAGCTCGTGGATTCCGTCACCCTGGACTTCCACAAGCAGTTCTTCCAGACCATCAGCTGCGGTGCGTTCCTGCTGAAAGAAGCGCGTCACTATGAACTGATGCGCTATCAGGCGGCCTATCTGAACTCTGAGTTCGATGAAGAAGCGGGTGTACCTAACCTGGTCTCCAAATCTCTGCAAACCACGCGCCGTTTCGACGCGCTGAAACTGTGGATGAGCCTGGAAGCGCTGGGTCAGGAGCAATACGCGGCAATCATCGATCACGGCGTGACGCTGGCACAGCAGGTTGCGGCTTACGTGAAAGAGCAGTCTGCTCTGGAACTGGTGATGCAACCCCAGCTGGCAAGCGTGCTGTTCCGATTCCGTCCACAGGCGCAGATGGATGACGCCGGTATTGCCCTGCTGAACCAGAAAATTGGCGATGCGCTGCTGGAGTCTGGCCGTGCAAACGTCGGTGTGACCGAGCATAACGGTATCACCTGCCTGAAGCTGACCCTGCTGAACCCAACCGTGACGCTGGAGGACGTAAAAATCCTGCTGTCCCTGGTTGAGCGTACCGCGCAGGAAGTGATGGCGAAGTAATACTTATCCCTCTCCCACCCGGGAGAGGGATTGTTTTTCCCGCGCTAACGCCTTTCCCCTTTTTTCCTCGAAGCATAACCGTATTCATACTGGCTGTACCCCGAGCTGTAATACAGCGCTGCGGATTTAACAATATCGTTGAGGATTGTGCCGCTGACCTTCACGCCAACGTGCTGTAACCGTTTAACGGTATTCTCCATCTCTTTCACGCTGGTTTTATCGAAACGGGCAACCATTAGCGTTGTTCCGGCTGCTCTGGCGACCAGCGCGGCATCGGTGACGGCCAGGACCGGCGGAGTATCAATGATGACAATGTCATATTGCTCGTTAACCCAGGACATGACGGAAAGGAATCTTTCGCTTAACAGCAATTCTAACGGGCGCAGGGGGTCCGGGCCGCAGGTGATGACGTCAATTCCCCCTTTTTCAGCATGCTGAATGACCTCCGCTAAGTCGCGTTTTCCTTCGAGCAGGCAGGACAATCCGTGGCGGTTCTCCAGACCAAAAATATTATGAACATAGCCCTGGCGCATATCCGCATCAATAAACAGCACCCGCTGACCGCTCTGCCCGGCGATGGCCGCCAGATTCGTCGCCACCAGCGTTTTTCCGCAGTCCTGCGTGGGGCCAGAAATCATCACAATGCGGTTCTCAGCCTCCATCATGGTGAAATGCAGACTGGTCCGCAGCCCGCGTACTGCTTCAACAAACATATCAGCAGGGCGATCGACGGGCAGGAAAGGCACATCCGAGGTTTTGTGTTTCCAGCGACGAGAAAACGGATTTTTTCTGCGCAACTGCGTTTTACTCCACAGCCACTGTGAACGTGGCAACGTAGCCAGAACCGGCATCCCCTGCGCTTCCAGCTGTTCGGAAAGCGTGATCCCACGTTTGAACGCCTGACGTACCAGCACGGTCCCCATTGAGAGCATTAGCCCGAACAGCGCGCCAAGAACGATGATTAACGCTTTACGCGGCTTTATCGGGTCCGGCAGCGTAACAGCCTCATCAATGATCCTCACGTTTCCGACAGCGCTGGAGCGGGAAATATTCAGCTCCTGCTGGCGCGTCAATAGCTGTAAATAAATCGTGCGACCCGACTCAACATCGCGGCTCAGGCGTAAAATCTCCTGCTGCGTGGAGGGCATAGCTGACACACGGTTATTGAGACGCTCCCGTTCCCGCTCAAGGGTCTGTCTCTTTTCATGCAATGCACGATAGGTAGGGTGACTTTTTTTAAAGAGCTGGGAGATCTCTGCCTCCCGGAACGTCAGCTCATTTAGCTGATTCTCAACGTTAACAACCTGATCCAGGACAGATTTTGCCTCCAGAGACAGGTCCACCGAGTCTCGCTGCGCCCGGTAGGCATTCAGCCGCGCTTCTGCCTGATCAAGGTCCGCGCTGATTTTCGGCAACTGCGCCTGTAAAAAATCCAGACTACGAGAATCCTGAGCCTCCTGGCGCGCGATATTTTGCTGGAGATAATTTTCAGCAATTGCATTCAGCACCCGGGCGATGCTGTCAGGATCTTCGCCCGTCAGGGTTAAGGTCACGATACCGCTCTGTTTCTCCGATTCCGCAACCGTGAGACGTTTCTTCAGCGCGTTGATCGTCTCAAGCCGCGTCAACGACTTAAGCGAAAATTGCGTGCCTGGCTCAGCCTCAATCGACGTCACCAGCAGAACGATCCCTTGCGTAACCAGCGTTTTCCCAACCTGGCCGTCGGCCTCAATGTTTTCGCCCGTCAGGTGATATTTTCCCGCTTCCTGTACGGTCAGCGTGAGCTCTTGCGCTTTGCCTTCCACCTGCGGGATCTGGAGTTCGCCTAACGTGATTTTGCCCTGCTCACGCCCTTGCAGACGCTGCCAGAGACGCCCCACCACAGGCAAAACGCGCTGCTTTGCCTGCTGTGTCAGAGCTAATTTGTCAACGGTCTCGCCGAGGATCATGCGGGATTTCAGCAGTAAAATTTCAGGGGCAACATCCGGCGACACATCGGTGCCCAGCTGGCTCAAACCTTTGAGCAGGTTGTTATCGTGTTTGTTTTCAATTTGCACCATGGCATCCGCCTGATAAACAGGTGGCGCAATCCAGGCATAGAGACCGGCGCACAGGATGAACAGGAACGTCACGCACAGAATCATCGTGCGGTGGTCGATCATCTCGACGAGCAAACGAACGAGATCGACTTCATGTTGTTGGGGTGCCGCTGCACCATAATTGTCTGTTGTGTAAGACGACATTAATGCTTCATTCCTTTCTGACCTAAACGACGTGCCCATTCCTGACTGGCTTTACCCAATAACCCAAACACATATTCAAACGCTTCCCGGCTTTGACGGTAGGGATCGGGGATCTCCTGCGGCTCCAGCCATTGCCCAAAAAGCAGCGACTTTCCTCGAATCTCCGGCGCCATGGCCGCAATGAAGCGAAGATGTTCCGGCTCCATAACCAGGATAAGATCGGATCCCTGCATCAAATTGCGTGTCAGCCTGCGCGCCACATGACCGTCGAGGGAAATCCCATGCCGCCAGGCTACGTCCTGGGCGCTGTCATCCGCCGGGCACCCTTCAAGCCCGAATATGCCCGCCGAGGCGATATATCTGTCGGGCAGGTGCTGGCGCAAAAGCCGCTCCCCAATCGGAGAACGGCAGACATTTCCGGTGCAAACCACGAGTATTGATTTGAACATTATTGCGGCCACGATCTGATGTAACGAACCGTTTCGGTAAGGTCATGCATCCCGCTGATGGTCGGAACAAGCTGTGATATCACACGATTCCAGCGGGACAGTGGTGCAGTGGTGACATAGACAATGTCATAGGGCTCAAGCTGAAACTCGGTGCCTAACACCATGGCTGATGCGTCCTGAGCATTGAGCTGGTAGAGGTTGGCAATTTTTTCTGAACGCTCGCTTTTCGGCAGCGAACGAATGACAAAAATTCCGGTGGCATCGGCCATATTCTGGTTCAGCCCACCGGCATTGCCCAGCGCTTCGGCCAGGGTCATGCCGCTGCGATCCATTTTCAGCGTGCTCTGTTTAACGACCTCGCCCATGACGAACACTTTCAGCGCATCGTTACGGGGGACAAACAGAATATCGCCGGGATAGAGCAGCTTATTTTGCGTGAGATCGCCATGCTGCATCAGCGCATATAGCGAGAGGCGCGTGTCCTTCCCATTATGCGTCAGCACGACATTGCGCCAGTCCGCGTCGGCAGAGAGCCCCCCAGCGGCGTTCACGGCATCCATGACCGTTAACGGGATATTGGTAATAGCCTGCTGCCCTGACTTCACCACCTCGCCCGTCACATAGGCTTTTTGTGAGCGAAAAGAGGCGACGCTGACATCCACCTGCGGGCTTTCAATAACATTGTTCAGCCGGGCCGTGATCTCCTCGCGTACCCGTGCGACCGTTTTGCCAGCCACCGGCAATTTACCGACATAGGGATAGAAAAGCGTGCCGTCGGCATTGACCCAGTTACCGGTGTCACTGGCGCTACGATACTGCCCTGCCGGGGTTGTCAGTTCAGGGTGATCCCAGACGGTGACGGTTAGAATATCCCCAATGCCGATACGGTATTCCCAGTTTTTGACCTGTTCATCCAGATTAGGATTTGCCTGAGATTTCAAAACCGATGGCCGCAATTTTTCAATTAACGAAGGCGTAAGAGGATAAACATCAATCCGTTTCTCAAGACGATCATTTGCATCTTCTGCGGCAATTATCTTTTTCCCAGCGAGATCGAGATGCTGGCCAGGATAAAATACGCAGCCAGATAAGGGGGTAATAATTAAAAATAATATCGATACAACTGTTGTGTTTTTCATTTATTACATAATATCTTTTATAGTAGTGATTATCGTATACAGGATAAAACATTAACATTTCACTCAAGCACAACTTGCTGTTATTCAATGAATTAACAGAAATACAAAGAGTATTTATAAAACCACACGACATTCCTTTGGGCAGACTTTACAGCCCTGCATTGTCTTAATCAGGCTTTCGGAAAGAGGGTTTCAGGCAATCTTAAATGTTCTATTTGTTGAATGCATGCCTGAATCTTAGTAAATTTGCCTTGAAAATGTTTTTTCAGAATTAATTAATAAACCAATAATTATGTTATCTGTATAAGCTCATATTTATTCGTCGAAGTAATAATTAATGACGGTTGCGACTACACAAAACCGTGCACTTTTGTTACATTTTTTGCAAACTCACCCTGTGAGGATACTTAAAATGAACTGTCTGCCATCCGTTAGCGGATCTGCACACAAAAAGTATCAGTAACGATATGACTGGAGAAAAAATGGCTAAGCGTAAATTGTTGCTTCTGGGTGTATTACTGTCACTGGCGGGGGCCGCGCACGCTGCACCGCAAACATCGACAGCGCCTTCCGGCATCAAGGCCTATGAAGAGCAAGAGTTTATTGCCGATTTTACGAAGTTTAAAATCGGCGACACCGCGCCCGCGCAGTATCAGACGCCTGAGTACACCATCAAACAGTACCAGCTGCGTAACCTTCCCGCGCCCGATGCCGGCACACACTGGACCTACATGGGTGAGAATTATGTTCTGATTGGCGATGCCGATGGCAAAATCTACAAAGCCTATAACGGAGATATTTTCTATCACCGCTGATACGATCCTAATCCGTCCGTGGCAGGAGAGCGATCGCCCTTTCCTGCGCACGCTCTTCCTTCACGCCCGACGTGAAGCCTGGCCGTGGATGGACAGTTCTGCGTGGCAGCTTGAAGATTTTGACGCGGCAACCCTGGACGAAGGGATTTGGGTGGCGGAGCAGGATGGGCACCGACTTGGCTTTGCCTCAGTCTCGACGAACGATAATTTTTTGCACAACCTGTTTGTCGATCCGAACTATCAGAGCCTGGGCGTCGGACATGTGTTGCTTGAACACGTGCAGAAGACGTTTACCAGCACGGGTTCACTCAAGTGTCTGGTGAAGAATGAGCGGGCGGTTGCGTTTTACCAGCGCCACGGCTGGCACATTGAGGCGACGGGAGATTCTCCGGACGGAGAGTATTATTTGATGCACTATCGGCTTGGGTAAAGTCAGGTGGCGCTACGCTTACCTGACCTACAAAATCGAGCCAGGCCGGGTAAGGCGAAGCCGCCACCCGGCACTAACGCGCAGAGGCGTTACACCGCGCGGAAGGCGATTTCACCCGGAATGACTTCGCCCTGCCAGTAAAGCTGCGCCGCAACGCGCCCCGCCAGCTGACGATAGATTTCCGTGAATTCGCTATCCGGACGGCTGACCACCGTCGGCTTACCGCTATCCAGATCTTCACGCAGTGTGATATGCAGCGGCAGTTGCCCCAGCAGTTGCGTGTGGTATTGCGCCGCCAGCTTTTCGGCACCACCGGTACCAAAGATAGGCTCATGGTGCCCGCAGTTGCTGCAAATGTGCATGCTCATGTTCTCGACGATACCCAGTACCGGCACCTCCACCTTCTCGAACATGACGATGCCTTTTTTGGCGTCGATCAGCGCGATATCCTGCGGCGTGGTGACCACGACGGCGCCGGTAACCGGAATGTTCTGCGCCAGCGTCAGCTGGATATCACCGGTGCCCGGCGGCATGTCCAGTACCAGATAATCGAGGTCAGGCCACATTGTCTCCTGCAACATTTGCAGCAGCGCCTTGCTGGCCATCGGGCCACGCCAGACCATTGCGTTATCGTCCGTGACCAGGTAACCAATGGAGTTGGTCGCCAGACCGTGCGCCACGATTGGCGCCATGTGGGTGCCGTCCGGCGAGGTTGGACGCTGGTTTTCCGCCCCCAGCATGTTTGGAATGGACGGGCCGTAGATATCCGCATCCAGAATGCCGACTTTCGCCCCTTCAGCCGCCAGCGCAAGCGCCAGGTTCACGGCGGTCGACGATTTACCCACCCCGCCCTTGCCCGAGCTGACGGCGATGATGTTCTTCACGCCGTGAACGCCCGGCTGATTTTTCACGCGCTTGAGCGTGGCGATGCTGTGGCTTAGCTTCCAGTCAATTGCATTTGCGCCGGTAATGCGCAGCAGCTCAAAGCTGGTTTGCTCTTTCAGGGCATCAAAGGCGCTGGTCCAGACGAACGGCATCTGTAGCTCAATGTGCAGCGTATCGTCCAGCCATGCGACGTGATGAAGCGCTTTCAGCGTCGTGAGATTGTGCTTCAGGGTTGGATGCTGAAAATTAGCCAGCGTCCCGGCGACCATTGCTCGTAAGGCTTCCGGTGATTTGGCCTGGGATTGAGAACTCATCCCGACTCCTTTGTTCTTGTGAATAAGACCTTAGACAAACAAGTTTACCTGAAAGGCCGCGGTTTGTGCTTACTTAATAATGCCCCTTTTGGTAATATCGAAAACCCTTTTCACAGTTAAAAGAAGTAATGCCTACTATGACTCAAGTCGCGAAAAAAATTCTGGTAACGTGCGCCCTGCCGTACGCCAACGGCTCAATCCACCTCGGCCACATGCTGGAGCATATCCAGGCTGATGTCTGGGTCCGTTACCAGCGAATGCGCGGCCACGAGGTGAACTTCATCTGTGCGGACGATGCCCACGGCACGCCGATCATGCTGAAAGCGCAGCAGCTGGGCATTTCCCCGGAACAGATGATCGCCGAAATGAGTCAGGAGCATCAGACCGATTTTGCTGGCTTTGACATCAGCTATGACAACTATCACTCCACGCACAGCGACGAAAACCGCGAGCTGTCAGAGCTGATCTACTCCCGTCTGAAAGAGAACGGTTTCATTAAAAACCGCACCATCTCTCAGCTGTACGATCCGGAAAAAGGCATGTTCCTGCCGGACCGTTTCGTCAAAGGCACCTGTCCGAAATGTAAATCCCCGGACCAGTACGGCGATAACTGCGAAGTGTGCGGCGCAACCTACAGCCCGACCGAGCTTATCGAACCGAAGTCCGTGGTCTCCGGCGCGACGCCGGTGATGCGTGACTCCGAGCACTTCTTCTTCGACCTGCCGTCGTTCAGCGAAATGCTGAAGGCGTGGACCCGCAGCGGTGCGTTGCAGGAGCAGGTCGCGAACAAAATGCAGGAGTGGTTCGAATCCGGGCTGCAACAGTGGGATATCTCCCGCGATGCGCCCTACTTTGGCTTCGAAATCCCGAACGCGCCGGGCAAATATTTTTACGTCTGGCTTGATGCGCCGATTGGCTACATGGGGTCGTTCAAGAATCTGTGTGACAAGCGCGGCGACACCGTAAGCTTCGACGAATACTGGAAGAAAGATTCCGATGCCGAGCTGTATCACTTCATCGGTAAAGACATCGTTTACTTCCACAGCCTGTTCTGGCCAGCAATGCTGGAAGGCAGCAACTTCCGCAAGCCGACCAACCTGTTCGTACATGGCTACGTAACGGTGAACGGCGCGAAGATGTCTAAATCTCGCGGGACGTTTATTAAGGCCAGCACCTGGCTGAACCACTTTGACGCGGACAGCCTGCGCTACTACTACACCGCGAAGCTCTCTTCCCGCATCGACGATATCGACCTGAATCTGGAAGATTTCGTGCAGCGCGTGAACGCGGACATCGTCAACAAGGTGGTGAACCTGGCGTCCCGTAACGCAGGTTTTATCGCCAAACGCTTTGACGGCGTGCTTTCTGCCGAACTGGCCGATCCTGAGCTGTATAAAACCTTCACCGACGCCGCCGCTGCGGTTGGCGAAGCCTGGGAAAGCCGTGAATTCGGTAAAGCCATTCGCGAAATCATGGCGCTGGCAGACGTGGCCAACCGCTATGTCGACGAGCAGGCGCCGTGGGTGGTGGCGAAACAGGAAGGCCGCGACGCCGACTTGCAGGCGGTCTGCACCATGGGTCTGAACATGTTCCGCGTGCTGATGACCTGGCTGAAGCCGGTTCTGCCGCAGCTGGCAGCCCGCGCGGAAGCATTCCTGAACACCGAACTGACCTGGGATGCCATCCAGCAGCCGCTGCTCGGCCACAAGGTGAACACCTTCAAGGCGCTGTATAACCGCATCGAGATGAAGCAGGTTGACGCGCTGGTGGAAGCATCCAAAGAAGAGGTGAAAGCGGCTGCCGCACCGGTGACCGGCCCGCTGGCGGACGATCCGATTCAGGAAACCATCACCTTTGATGATTTCGCCAAAGTCGACCTGCGCGTGGCGCTGATCGAAAACGCGGAGTTCGTGGAAGGTTCTGACAAACTGCTGCGTCTGACCCTGGATCTGGGCGGCGAGAAGCGTAACGTCTTCTCCGGCATTCGTTCCGCGTATCCTGATCCGCAGGTGCTGATTGGTCGTCAGACCGTGATGGTGGCAAACCTGGCGCCGCGCAAAATGCGCTTCGGCATCTCTGAGGGGATGGTGATGGCCGCAGGCCCGGGCGGGAAAGATATCTTCCTGTTAAGCCCTGACGAAGGCGCGAAGCCGGGTCAGCAGGTGAAATAACAAAAAAGCCGGATGAGAATCCGGCTTTTTTTTGCCCTGCGGCGCTACGCTTGCACGGGCCTACAGGTTTTGCAGGCCGGGTCAGGCGAAGCGCCACCCGGCTAAAAATCACCCCTTCTGGTTATGCACCCGCTGCGTCAACCCACGCAGGAAATAACGCAGAAACTGATCCCCACACTCGCGGTAATTCTTATGATCCGGCGCGCGCATCATGGCGGTGATTTCCGGCATCGACACGCGAAATTTCTGCTCGGTCATGATCGCCAGAATGTCGTCAGTTTTCAGGGAGAAAGCAATACGCAGCTTTTTCAGCACCGTGTTGTTATTCACCCGACGCTCCAACGCCAGCTCAGGCGCAGATTCATCTTTGCCGCGCTTGTCGTAGATCAGGCCATTCAGAAAGCCCGACAGAATAATGTCCGGGCAGCGAACAAAACCCTCTTCATCTTCTTTAGTCATCCAGGTGTCGAACCCGGCGGACGTGGATTCCATGTCGGAGAGCGCAAGAATGCGCACCATGTCATTATTGTTCGCTTTCAGGGTGTAGCGCAGGCTACGAAGAATATCGTTACTTAGCATAGAGCCTTCGAATGTCGATGATGCAATGGCGCGCAGTGTACCAGTTTTACAGCCCTATCGCCTCTTTCAAACTTTTCAGGTAGCGACGACTGACGGGAACGGTTTGCCCGGCACGTAACACCAGCTCGGCCTGGCCGTTATCTTCCAGACGGATCTCCTTCAGGTGCGCCATGTTCACCAGATACTGACGATGGCAGCGGATTAGCGGCGTGCGGCTCTCCAGCGTGCGCAGGGTCAGCTCGGTAAAGCCTTCGTTACCTTCAGCGCTGGTGACGTATACCCCGCTCAGACGGCTGCTGACAAAGGCAACGTCGTCCATTTGCAGGAGGTAAATCCGGCTGTGCCCGGTACAGGGTATAAACTTCAGGGGCTGCTGATGCTCCGGCAGCAGCGTCACGTCCTGCACGGTACGCTCCTGATGCAGGCGGGTCAGGGTCTTTTCAAGGCGTTTCTCTTCAATCGGCTTCAGCAGATAATCAAATGCGTGCTCTTCAAACGCCTTTACCGCGTACTCATCAAAGGCCGTCAGAAAGACGATATAGGGACGGTGCTCCGGGTCGAGCATGCCGACCATCTCCAGCCCGCTGATACGCGGCATCTGAATATCGAGGAACAGCACGTCCGGGCGCAGTTTATGCACCGCACCGATGCCTTCAATCGCATTGGCACATTCCCCCACAATCTCGATATCACTCTGCTCCTGCAACAGAACACGCAGGTTTTCCCGTGCTAACGGCTCATCATCGACAATCAGCACTCTTAACATGCGTTCTCCTCCAGCGGCAATCGTAAAGTAATTCGGGTATAGCGGTCTGGCTCACAGGCGACGGTGATACCGCAGTCGTTACCAAAATGCGCGCGCAGGCGTTTATCCACCAGGCTCATGCCCAGACCGCCTGACGCGGAAGCTTCATACAGCCCCGCGTTGTCTTCAATATCCAGCACCAGATGGCGGTTAAAACGGGAAGCGGAAATCATAATCTCTCCACTTCCCAGCAGCTGCGACGTCCCATGCTTAATGGCATTTTCTACAATCGGTTGCAGGGTAAAGGCCGGAAGATGCTGATACGCCAGATCGTCCGGGACGGATAACGACACCTGTAAACGTGACTGGAAGCGCGCTTTTTCAATTTGCAGATAGGCGTTTACATGCTCAATCTCGTCCGCGAGGGTGACGATCTCCGAGGGTCGCTTCAGATTTTTGCGGAAAAAGGTCGAGAGAAATTGCACCAGCTGCGCGGCCTGATCGCTGTCGCGGCGGATCACCGCCTTCAGCGTGTTGAGCGCGTTAAACAGGAAATGCGGGTTCACCTGAGCGTGCAGGAGCTTAATTTCTGACTGCGTCAGCAGCGCTTTTTGCCGTTCATAATGCCCCGCCAGGATTTGCGCCGAAAGCAGCTGGGCGATCCCCTTCCCCAGCGTGCGGTTGATGGAGCTGAACAGGCGGTTTTTGGCTTCGTAAAGCTTAATAGTGCCCATGACGCGCTGGTTTTCACCCCGCAGGGGAATGACCAGCGTAGAGCCGAGTTTGCACTGCGGATGCAGGGAACAGCGGTACGGCACTTCATTTCCGTCGGCATACACCACTTCACCCGTTTCAATAGCGCGCAGGGTATAGGCCGAGGAGATCGGTTTGCCCGGCAGATGGTGGTCGTCGCCGGTACCGGTAAACGCCAGCAGCTTCTCGCGATCGGTAATCGCCACGGCTCCGATATCCAGCTCTTTATACAGCACCTGCGCCACCTTCATACTGTTCTCCTCGTTGAATCCCTGCCGCAGGATCCCTTCCGTCGACGCCGCAACTTTTAAGGCGGTGGCAGAAAATGCCGAGGTGTATTTTTCGAACATGGCGCGTTTGTCGAGCAGAATGCGCATAAACAGCGCCGCACCTACAGTATTGGTGACCATCATCGGTGCGGCAATGCTGCTGACCAGATGTAACGCATCGTCAAACGGGCGCGCGATCAGCAGGATGATCGCCATCTGCGCCATTTCCGCCACGAAGGTAATCGCCCCTGCGGTAAAGGGACTGAACACTTTATCCGGGCGACCGCGCTTAATCATATAGCTGTGGACGAGACCACCGAGCAGCCCTTCGACGATGGTGGAGATCATGCAGCTCAGCGCCGTCATACCACCCATCGAATAGCGGTGCAGGCCGCCGGTTAACCCCACCAGACCGCCGACAACCGGGCCTCCGAGCAGCCCGCCCATTACCGCGCCGATGGCGCGCGTATTGGCGATGGAATCTTCGATATGGAGACCAAACCAGGTCCCCATAATGCAGAATATGGAAAATACGACGTAGCAGAGGAATTTGTGCGGCAGACGGACGGTGACCTGCATCAGCGGGATAAACAGGCGCGTTTTGCTCATCAACCAGGCGATGACAAGGAACACGCACATCTGCTGAAGCAACAGCAGCACCAGATTAAACTCGTACATACTCACAAACCGCACATTCTAAAAACGCGTAACATACACTGATAGCGGTTAACTTTCTTTGAAACGTGCCAAAAAAGCGATAAATCGTGTCCGCCATCACACCTTTTGCCGGAGATAACCTGTCTTTCGTATAATTTGTACAAAAAAGAATCAAATCTTCCTGGTTCCGCAAAGTGGGTCTACAGTTAAGCTGGGGACGCGCAAGCCTGGGGGCGAAAATGGCGCTTTACACAATAGGTGAAGTGGCACTCCTGTGTGATATCAATCCCGTTACGCTACGGGCGTGGCAGCGACGGTATGGATTGCTTAAGCCGCAAAGAACGGACGGCGGGCACCGCCTGTTTAACGATGCGGATATTGACCGGATCCGCGAGATCAAAAGCTGGATCGACAATGGCGTACAGGTCGGCAAGGTAAAATCGCTTCTGAGCCAGGACGATCCAGATACGCAGCTTCTCTGGCGCGAGCAGCAGGAAACGCTGCTGAGGCTGTTGCAGAGTGGCAATTTGCAGCGTTTGCGCGGCTGGATCAAAGAACAGGGTCGAGACTACCCGGCGCAAACCTTGATCACCCATCTTTTTATTCCCCTACGGCGTCGGCTTCAGTGTCAGCAAACCACCTTACAGGCACTGCTCAGCATGCTTGATGGCGTGCTGATTAACTATATTTCCGTCTGTCTTGCCTCAGCGCGGAATAAAAACAGCAAAGATGCGCTGGTGATCGGCTGGAACGTACACGATACCACCCGGCTGTGGCTCGAAGCCTGGATTGCCACCCAGCAGGGCTGGCGCGTTGACGTGCTTGCCCACTCCCTGGCCCAGCTCAGGCCGGAACTGTTTGAGGGACAGACGCTGCTGGTCTGGTGCGGCGAAGTCCCCTCCGCTTCCCAGCAGCAGCTCCTGACGGAATGGCGCGAACATGGTTATCCCGTTTACTCGCTGGGGCCAAATGCGTCGTAACGGCATTTAATGGTTCATTAACAGCTGCGCTTCACCGTATAATTGTTCCGTTAACAACAGGAGCACATGATGAAGGCAACGAAACTGGCCGTAATTACCCTCTTTGCACTGATGGCCATCAGCGGTATCGGTGGCGTTATGCTTGCAGGTTATTCATTTATTGTTCGCGGCGGTGTTGGCTGAGGTATCCGGCCAGGCGTTCAAACAGGCGATCCACCACAATCGCCGCCAGCGCAACCAGAACCGCCCCCTGAATAATGTAAGCCGTATTAAACCCGCTTAACCCGATAATGATCGGCGTTCCCAGCGTATTGGCTCCGACCGTCGAGGCGATGGTTGCCGTACCAATGTTGATAATCACGGACGTTCGCACGCCAGCGATAATCACCGGTGCGGCCAGCGGCAGTTCGACCTTCACCAGCCGCTGCCAGGCGCTCATCCCCATCCCTTCCGCTACGCTCAGCACCGATGCAGGCACCGCCGCAATCCCCGCCAGCGTCCCTTGCAGAATGGGCAACACGCCGTACAAAATCAGCGCAATGATGGCAGGCTCCTGCCCAAAACCAATCGCCGGCACGGCAATCGCCAGCACGGCCACCGGCGGGAAGGTCTGCCCCGTTGCGGCGATGGTCTCCACCAGCGGACGAAACTCCCTGCCCGCGGGTCTCGTCACCGCAATCCCGGCGCCTGTGCCCAGCACGATGGCAATCACGCTTGACACCGCCACCAGCCAGAAGTGCGCCAGGGTGAGATTAACAAAGCTCTCCTGCTGGTACACCGGGCGCGGCAGCCCGGGGATAAGCGCATTAAACAGCGCCGCGCTGTGCGGCATCAGGTAGAGTAAGGCGATAAACAGCCCTGTCAGCCAGAGTAACGGATCACGGACCCACTTCACGCGTCACCTCCCCCGCCAGCAGATCGCGAAAATGGATCGTCCCACATGGCGTCCCCTGCCCGTCCGCAACGGGTAACACCTCGCACTGCCGGGCGACAAACGCCGACAGGGCATCGCGCAGGCTCATCCCATCGTGCAGCGGTTCACCACCGATTTGCGCATCCTGCGGACGCAGATAGTCCCTGACGGTGCGTAGCGAGAGCAGCCTGACGCCCAGCTCGCTGCGGCCAAAAAATTCACGCACAAAATCATTCGCCGGCGAGGTTAACAGCTCAAGCGGCGTACCCTGCTGGACGACTTCGCCGTGATCCATCAGTATCAGACGATCGGCCAGCCGCAGCGCTTCGTCGATATCATGCGTCACCAGCACGATGGTGCGCCCTAGAATACGGTGGATGCGACTCATCTCCGCCTGAAGTGCGCCGCGGGTGACCGGATCCAGCGCGCCGAAGGGCTCATCCATCAGCAGCACCTGCGGGTTAGCGGCCAGCGCGCGCGCCACCCCGACCCGCTGCTGCTGTCCGCCGGAAAGCTGGTGCGGATAGCGGTCGCGAAGCGACGCGTCCAGGCCCAGCAGCGCCATCAGCTCGTCGACACGCTCATTGATCTTCCCCCGGGACCATTTTTCCAGCTGTAGCACGGTGGCAATGTTCTGGGCCACCGTCCAGTGGGGAAACAGGCCGATGGACTGAATGGCGTAGCCCATACGCCGCCGCAGTTCCAGCACCGGCAGGCTGCGGATCTCCTCTCCGGCAAAGCGAATCGTCCCGCTGTCATGTTCCACCAGCCGGTTGATCATCTTCAGCGTCGTCGATTTTCCCGACCCCGACGTCCCGATCAATACCGAGAACGCCCCCTCGGCAAAATGCAGATTGAGGTGGCTTGCCGCCGGACGGCCCGCAAAGGTTTTACTCACATCATGAAATTCAATCATTGGCTCTTCTCCTGAGCAGCGCGAGCCACAGGGCAAACAATGCATCCAGTACGACCGCCAGCGCAATCGTGGGCACAACGCCCAGCAGCACCAGATCCAGCGCGCTGCTCAGCAGCCCCTGGAACACCAGTGCCCCAAAGCCGCCCGCCCCGATCAGCGCGGCAATCACCGCCATCCCCACGGTTTGCACCGTCACCACCCGCAGGCTGCGAACCAGCAGCGGAAGCGCAAGCGGCAGCTGTATTTTCCAGAAACACTGGCGCGCACTCATCCCCATCGCATGGGCGCTTTCCAGCACGTCAGGCGGAACCTGGCTTAACCCCGCCACCACGCCGCGCACCAGCGGCAGCAGCGCATACAGCACAAGGGCGATAAGGGCAGGCGTCAGCCCGGTTCCGGCAATGCCTGCCGCGGCCAACGCAGGGAAGGATTTCACCAGACCGGCCAGGGGGGCAATCAACAGGCCAAACAGGGCAACGGAGGGGATGGTCTGAATAACGTTGAGCACGGTAAAGACGGCGCCCTGGCGGCTGGGATGCCGGTAGCACCCGATGCCCAGCGGCACGCCCAGCAGCAGCGCCGGGATCAGCGTCCCGAACAGGATCGTCAGATGTTGCGCCAGCGCGTTGTCAAACACCTCCTGGCGGTTGGCGTACTCTTTTAACAGCGAGAGTTGATTCAGATCGCCGCTGAAGAGGATCAGCAGAGGGATAACCCAGAATTGCGCGTTCAGCAGCCAGCGCCAGACGGGTAGCGGCGTGAGACGGCGAATGGCATCGCTACAGACCAGCAGACAAAGTGCCAGCCACAGCCACAGCCCGCTGCCAATCGACGTGCGCGCCAGCGGGCTTTCAACCGAGGCCATCTGCGTTGCTGCCTGTCCCGCGCTCCAGAACAGCACGATAAACAGTGCTTCGCTGAGCAGAAGCGTCAGCCAAAGGGCGGCTCGCCCTGGCCAGAAGGCTAAGGCTACAGTACTCGCCAGCGCCGCGCCCAGCAGTAGCGGCGTAAATGACCAGATCTGCCAGAGCGCGCGCGGTTCGCCCGACACCAGACGGTTTGGCGCGACATTTACAAAGGGTAACGCGACCGCTGCAATGGCCACACAGGCCAACAGCAGCAGGACGCGGTTATGACATTTTATTGGCACAGCCTTGTCCCGTTACTTCACAAGCCCTTGTTGTTTCAGGAAGTCGGCAGCCACCTTTTTGGCATCCAGCCCCTCAACGGCAATGCTGGCATTCAGCTGTTGCAGCGTTTTCGCATCCAGTTTTTCAAACACCGGTTTGAGCCATTCCGCAATATCCGGGTAGGCTTTCAGCACCGCCTCGCGCACGACCGGGGTTGGGGCGTAAATTGGCTGAACGCCTTTCGGGTCGGTCAGGGTTTGCAGACCAAGCGCCGCGACCGGGCCGTCGGTGCCGTAGGCCATCGCCGCGTTGACGCCGGAGGTTTGCTGTGCCGCCGCCTTAATGGTCACCGCCGTGTCGCCGCCCGCCAGCGAGAGCAGCTGTGCCTGATCGAGCTTGAAATCATAGGCTTTTTCAAACGCTGGCAGGGCATCAGCGCGCTCGATAAACTCTGCCGAGGCCGCGAGCTTAAACTCGCCCTTCTCTTTCAGGTAGCGGCTGAGATCGTCAAGCGAGGTGAGCTTGCCTTTCTCGGCAATATCTTTACGCACCGCGATGGTCCAGGTGTTGTTGGCCGGTGCCGGCGTAAGCCAGACCAGCTTATTTTTTTCCGCGTCCAGCTTTTTGACTTTTTCGTACCCGGCTTTGGCATTTTTCCAGGCCGGATCGTTTTCATCCTTGAAGAAGAATGCCCCGTTGCCGGTGTATTCCGGGTAGATATCCAGCTCGCCGGACGTGATGGCACCGCGTACGACAGGTGTGGTGCCAAGCTGTACTTTATTGACCGTTTTCACGCCGTGGCTTTCGAGTACCTGCAAAATGATATTGCCGAGCAACGCGCCCTCGGTATCAATTTTGGAACCCACCTTAACCGGCTCTGCGGCCTGTAGCGGCAGGCTTAGCGCCGCCAGAAGCACCGCCGATCCTGTTATCCCCTTAATAATCGTCATTCTGCTTTCCTCATTATTTTGTGGCCTTTTTCATAGGCTTGAGACAAAAGCGTAGCTTAAAACAGCGAATTTAACCGTTTTTCGTACAAGATGAGAGGCATCCCCCGCCAGACGGGGGATGGGGAGGAAGGTAAGATTATTGCAGTTCGAATTCGGCTTTGTTCACGCGGGCGGAATCCACGCCGATGAAGACGTTGAATTTGCCAGGCTCGGCATCGTATTTCATCTGCTGATTCCAGAACTTCAGCGCATTCACGTCAATCGGGAAGCTGACCGTTCTGGTTTCGCCCGGTTTCAGGTTGACCTTCTCGAAGCCGCGCAGCTGTTTCACCGGACGGCTCATGGAGGCCGTGACGTCCTGAACGTACATCTGGATCACCGTCGCGCCTTCGCGTTTGCCGCTGTTGGTCACCTCCACGCTGGCGGTCACTTTGCCGTCACGCTTCAGGGTCGGCGCCGACATTTTGACGTCAGACACCTTGAAGGTGGTGTAGCTCAGGCCATAGCCAAACGGATAGAGCGGGCCGTTAGCTTCGTCGAAGTAACGGGACGTGTACTTGTTCGGCTTGTCGGCGTTGTACGGGCGACCGGTGTTCAGGTGGCTGTAGTAAACCGGGATCTGCCCGACGGAGCGCGGGAAGGACATCGGCAGCTTGCCGGACGGGTTGTAATCGCCAAACAGCACGTCGGCAATGGCATTACCGCCTTCGGTACCGGCGAACCAGGTTTCCAGAATGGCGTCAGCCTGCTGATCTTCTTTCACCAGCGCCAGCGGACGCCCGTTCATCAGCACCAGCACCAGCGGCTTGCCGGTGGCTTTCAGGGCCGCGATCAGATCACGCTGGCTTTGCGGGATAGTGATGTCGGTCCGGCTGGAGGCTTCGTGCGCCATCCCCTGCGCTTCACCCACCACCGCGACCACCACGTCGGACTGCTTCGCGGCGTTCACCGCTTCGTCGATCATCTCTTTCGGCGTGCGCGGATCCACCTTCACCGCTTCCTCATACTGGTTGAGGAAGGTCACGATGTCTTTATCGTTGGTGACGTTCGCGCCTTTGGCGTAAACCACTTTTGCATTATCACCCACGGCGCTCTTAATGCCGGTCAGCACGGTAACGGACTGATCCGCCACGCCTGCGGCGGACCAGCTGCCCATGACGTCACGCTTGCTGTCGGCCAGCGGACCGACCACGGCAATGGTGCCGGATTTTTTCAGCGGCAGCGTGTCGAGACGGTTTTTCAGCAGCACCAGGCTTTCGCGCGCTACTTCCCGGGCTTCTTTACGGTGCAGACGGCTTTCGGCGTTGGTGTCCGCCGGGTCTGAATCCTTCGGCCCCAGATGGCTGTAAGGATCGTTAAACAGCCCCATGTCATATTTCACGTTCAGCACGTGGCGAGCGGCGTCGTCCAGCTCTGCCATCGTCACTTTGCCGCTCTTCACCAGCCCCGGCAGGTATTTGCTGTAGTACTCGTCGCTCATGCTCATGTTGATGCCGGACTTGAGCGCCACGCGTACCGCGTCTTCCGGATCGGACGCCGTGCCGTGTTTAATCAGCTCTTTAATCGCGCCGTGGTCAGAGACGGTAATGCCCTTAAAGCCCCACTGGTC
Organism: Enterobacter cloacae complex sp. ECL72; assembly: GCF_019056635.1. NCBI lineage: Bacteria > Pseudomonadati > Pseudomonadota > Gammaproteobacteria > Enterobacterales > Enterobacteriaceae > Enterobacter > Enterobacter cloacae complex sp. ECL72. The sequence continues at coordinate 2,615,295 of NZ_CP077659.1, forward strand.
GCGCAACACGTCTTTCAGCAGCCACGAATCGGAGGTGGCAGGCGTGCCGTTGAGAGAGTTCAGCGCTACCATCACCGCGCCGCTCCCCGCGTCCAGCCCTGCCTTGTATGGCGGCATGTAGTCGTTAAACAGGCGCTGTGGGCTCATGTCGACGGTGTTGTACTCTTTACCGCCCTCCACCGCGCCATAGGCGGCGAAGTGCTTGACGCTGGTCATCACCGAGTAACGATCTGCCGGGCTTTTGCCCTGCATCGCTTCCACCATGGTTTTGCCCATCGTGGCGGTTAAATACGTGTCTTCACCGAAGCCCTCCGAAGCGCGGCCCCAGCGCGGATCGCGGGAGACGTCAACCATCGGCGCCCAGGTCATATTCAGGCCGTCGTCTGCGGCTTCATATGCCGAAACGCGCCCGACGGTTTTCACCGCATCAAGATTAAAAGAGGAGGCTAAGCCGAGGCTAATCGGGAAGACGGTACGCTGGCCGTGCACCACGTCATAAGCGAAGAACAGTGGAATTTTCAGGCGGCTCAGCTCCATCACCTGATCCTGCATCTTGCGGATATCCTGGCGGGTAACGGTGTTAAAAATGGCCCCTACCTGCCCGTCTTTGATCATCTCGCGAATGGCTTCCTTCGGGTTATCCGGACCGACGCTGATCAGGCGCAGCTGGCCGATTTTCTCATCGACCGTCATCTTTTTGAGTAAATCCGTGACAAAGGCGTCGCGGGCTTCGGGCGTGAGCGGGTGATTACCAAACAAATCCTCTGCCAGCGCAGGTTGCAGCGCCAGGCTGACGGCAACACCTACAGAACATAGCCATTTCATGTTGTTATTCTCTCTCATCAATAACCGCGGGAAGCACCCGGCCAGACCGTGCGAAAAGCGCAGTGTGCCATAAAGCCTGAAAACCTTGCAGGGTTATTCTCTGATTTTTCTCATGAATACCCGACCGCTCAACGGCTAATCGCGCTATGCTTTACAGCGAGAAATTTGCCCCACCACAAGGAGTGGAAGATGTCTTCTGTTCGAACTGACGATAACACTACATTTATTAACGAACTGTCTCGCCTGGTTGGTCACTCTCACCTGCTTACCGACCCGGCCAAAACCGCCCGCTATCGTAAGGGCTTTCGCTCCGGCCAGGGCGACGCGCTGGCGGTAGTCTTCCCCGGTACGTTGCTCGAACTGTGGCGCGTGCTCAGCGCCTGCGTTGCGGCAGACAAGATTATTTTAATGCAGGCTGCGAATACCGGCCTGACCGAAGGCTCCACGCCGAACGGCAACGATTACGATCGTGACATCGTGATTATCAGCACCCTGCGCCTCGACAAACTGCACCTGCTGGACAAGGGCGAACAGGTGCTCGCCTTCCCCGGCACCACGCTTTACTCGCTGGAAAAAGCGCTTAAGCCGCTGGGACGCGAACCGCACTCGGTGATCGGCTCATCGTGCATTGGCGCCTCGGTGATCGGCGGGATCTGCAATAACTCCGGCGGCTCGCTGGTGCAGCGCGGCCCGGCTTACACGGAAATGTCGCTGTTCGCCCGTATCGATGAAAACGGCAAGCTGACGCTGGTTAACCATCTGGGGATCGATCTGGGCGTAACGCCAGAGCAGATCCTCAGCAAACTCGACGATGACCGCGTAAAGGACGAAGACGTTCAGCACGATGGCCGTCACGCGCATGACCACGATTACATCACCCGCGTGCGCGATATCAATGCCGATACGCCGGCGCGCTATAATGCCGATCCGGATCGCCTGTTTGAATCCTCCGGCTGCGCGGGCAAGCTGGCCGTTTTTGCGGTGCGCCTCGATACCTTCCCGGCAGAGAAAAAGCAGCAGGTGTTTTACATCGGCACCAATCAGCCGGAGGTGCTGACGGAGATCCGTCGTCATATTCTGGCCGAGTTCACTCACCTGCCGGTGGCGGGCGAGTATATGCACCGGGACATTTACGACATCGCCGAGCGCTACGGCAAAGATACCTTCCTGATGATCGACAAGCTCGGCACCGACAAAATGCCGTTCTTCTTCACTATGAAGGGCCGCACCGACGCGATGCTGGAGAAAGTATCGTTGTTCAAACCGCACTTCACCGACCGCTTTATGCAGAAGCTGGGTAACGTCTTCCCGGCGCATTTACCGGAGCGGATGAAGACCTGGCGCGACAAGTATGAGCACCATCTGCTGCTGAAAATGGCCGGGGACGGAATTGCCGAAGCGCAGAGCTGGCTCACCGAATTCTTCAAAACCGCCGACGGGGATTTCTTTGCCTGTACGCCGGAAGAAGGCAGCAAAGCCTTCCTGCACCGCTTCGCCGCGGCGGGTGCTGCCATCCGTTATCAGGCGGTGCATTCCGAAGAGGTGGAGGATATTCTGGCGCTGGATATCGCCCTGCGTCGCAACGATACCGAGTGGTTTGAACATCTGCCGCCGGAGATCGACAGCAAGCTGGTGCATAAGCTCTATTACGGCCACTTTATGTGCTATGTCTTCCATCAGGATTACATCGTCAAAAAAGGGGTTGATGCACACGCGCTGAAAGAACAGATGCTGGCGCTGCTGCACGAGCGTGGCGCGCAATATCCTGCCGAGCACAACGTAGGACACCTGTACAAAGCGCCGGAGACGCTTAAACAGTTTTATCGCAAAAATGACCCTACAAACAGTATGAACCCGGGCATTGGTAAGACAACGCGGAAGAAATACTGGAAAGAGAGTGCCGAAACAGAGGAACACAATACGCAAGCCTCTGATGAACTCTTATAGCCAAATTTAAGAGATTGTTAAGCCCTCCTCAAACGTACTAGAGTATCTGCCTGTTGCCAGAGAAACGTTTCTCTGGCTTTCCAAACAAGGAGCGGGCAGAACATGTCGGCTGTAGAAATTTTCCCCGAAACTGAAATCGAGGTGCGCGACGCCCTTCCTGACGATGCGCATGCCATCTCGGCGATATACGCCTGGCATGTGCTTCATGGCCGTGCGTCCTTCGAGGAAATTCCTCCCACCGTCGATGAGATGCGTCAGCGGATGAAGAGCGTGACCGACAGCGGTTTACCGTGGCTGGTTGCGCTGTATCGCGGCATTGTTGTCGGCTACTGCTACGCCACGTTTTATCGTCCACGCCAGGCCTACCGGTACACCCTTGAGGAATCCATCTATGTGGATGCCAGCACTACCGGGCGCGGGTTTGGCTCGGCCTTACTCCAGGCACTGATCGCCCGTTGTGAACAAGGACCCTGGCGGCAGATGATTGCCGTGGTTGGTGACGGAAACAATAATGCGGGATCGTTACGGCTGCATAAAAAACATGGCTTCGAGGTTGTCGGTCAACTGCGCAGCGTGGGGTATAAGAAGGGCGACTGGCGGGATACGTTGATCATGCAGCGTCCACTCAACGATGGTGACTGGACGCTGCCGGAGTAGGCGCTTTCGCCCGGTGGCGCTTCGCTTACCGGGCCTACGTATCGGGGCCGCTTTAGGGCCGTAGGCCGGGTAAGGCGAAGCCGCCACCCGGCACAGACAGGCGGCTCAGTCGTTCTGCGCCGTCGCCATCTGTTCCGCTTTCTGCTTTTTATACGCCAGCGCTGAAGCCGGCACCGGCTGCACTTTCCCGGTTTCAATCCAGGTGCGCAGGCGGCTGGCGTCCGCAAAGTGGGTATATTTGCCGAAGGCATCCATCACCACCAGCGCCACTGGCTTACCGTTAAACACGGTGCGCATCACCAGGCAGTGCCCTGCCGCATTAGTGAATCCGGTCTTGGTTAACTGAATATTCCAGTTATCGCGATACACCAGATGGTTAGTGTTGCGGAACGGCAGCGTATACGCCGGGTTCGAGAATGTCGCCATCTCCTCACGCGTGGTACTGAGCTGACCGATCAGCGGGTATTGCTTACTGGCGATCAGCAGCTTGGTTAAATCACGCGCCGTCGAGACGTTATGAATCGACAGACCGGTTGGCTCTACGAAATGGGTATTTTTCATCCCCAGCGCTTTGGCTTTGGCGTTCATCGCGCGGATAAACGCGTCGTAACCACCAGGATAATGGTGGGCAAGGCTTGCCGCCGCGCGGTTCTCAGAGGACATCAGCGCCAGCAGCAGCATATTTTTACGGCTGATTTCACTGTTCAGACGCACGCGAGAGTAGATCCCTTTCATCTCTGGCGTGTGGCTGATATCCACCTTCAGCTTTTCGTCCAGCGGCAGTCGTGCATCAAGCACCACCATCGCGGTCATGACTTTGGTTATGGAAGCGATCGGGCGCACCAGATCCGGATGACTGGCGTAGATCACCTTGTTGGTATTCAGGTCAACGATCATCGCGCTGCCGGACGCAATCTGGGGTTGCGCAGCAGCGGTGGCGACTGCGGTCGTTTTGGCGATGGCTGGCGCGGTAGCGGAGACGCCCAGCAGCAGCGCAAGACTAAGGAGTGACACTCGAAATTTCAGCATGATGAGACTTCTGATAATGATTCACGCACGTTATGACGTACACCGCCTGTGTCAACGGATAAACACAGGCTGGCTTCGGCATCATAGCGCTCACCGTGCGTTGTCGCCAGCGGAGAATCATAACCAGATGCTGCATTGCTGGCATTTACGCCAGCAATGCAGGGAACTTAAAAGAGACGGTATCCATAACCCCAAAGAATAACTGTCAGGGCCAGTAGCGCCTCAAGGACCAGTACGCCGATGGCAAGCGTAGAGCTGGAGAAGCTCAGGCCCTCTTCTTTATTGATATTGAGGAAGGTTGGCACCCCTACATACAGCAGATAACCGGTGTAAAAGAGGGCAACCGTACCGATCAGCGCGCACAGCCAGACCAGTGGATAGAGCGCGACAATACCGCTCAAAAACAGCGGGGTCGCGACGTATCCGGCGAAGACCATACAGTGTGCCAGCGACGGGCGCTGCGGATAGTTGCGCGCCATCCAGTGGATGACCCGCCCCATCACCGCCACCCCGGCCAGCATCAGGCCATAAAACAGAATGGCCAGGTACAGTCCGGTAAACCAGGAAAGCTGAACCACGGTGCCGTCACCAAAGTTCCAGCCTATCTGCGTAGTACCAATAAACGCGCAGACCACCGGCACCGCTGCCATCAGCAGGACATGGTGGGTATAGTGATGCGCGACCGTTTCGTTCTCGTTACGGATCACCTGCATTTCACGATCGGGATGGGAGAAAAGTCCCCAGACATGGTTCATAACGCCCCCTTGTTGTCGGCCCGTCAGCGATAGCTTAAGTATAATGCAGGCTTTAGATTATTTTATGTACAGTGGGAAATTTCCGTTGATTGCCGCGCGGTTGATGGATGGGGTATATGATTAACGCAGGCACAGTAAGGGAGATGACGTTTACGTAATGGATATCAACGGTCTTATTGAACAATATGGATACGCCGCGCTGGTGATCGGCAGCGTCGCGGAAGGCGAAACCATCACGCTGCTGGGCGGGGTGGCCGCACATCAGGGATTGCTGAAATTCTCGCTGGTGGTCGCCGCCGTCGCGTTGGGCGGTATGATTGGCGATCAGCTGCTCTACTTTCTGGGGCTGCGCTTTGGCCCGACGCTTTTGCAACGTTTTGCTAAGCATCAAAAGAAAATTCGCCGTGCTCAGCGGCTTATCCAGCGACGTCCCTGGCTGTTTGTGATTGGTACCCGCTTTATGTACGGCTTTCGCATCATCGGGCCAATACTGATTGGCGCGAGCCGCTTACCGCCGAAAATCTTCCTGCCGCTGAACATTCTCGGGGCGATTGCCTGGGCACTGATTTTCACCACGCTTGGCTACGTGGGTGGCGAAGTAATAGGTCCGTGGCTGCATAATCTCGATCAACATCTTAAACACTGGGCCTGGTTGATCCTGGTTGTTGCGGTGGTGATTGTGGTACGGCTGTGGCTCAAGCATCGCGAAAAGCGGCGGGATGAAGAGTGAGTTCGGCCTGCTGCCCCTCACCCTACCCCTCTCCCCAAACGCTATACACCCTCTCCCCTTGGGGGAGAGGGCTGAGGTGAGGGGAATGCTTATTCCGCAGGCTTAAACTGCGGATTCGCCAGCATAAAACCGCCGTCGACGATAAACGACTGCCCGGTGGTGTAGCTGGCGTCGCTGTCACACAGCCACGCCACCAGGCTGGCAATTTCTTTGGTATGCCCTGGCCGTGCCAGCGGGATTTCCGGCATTGCGCCTTCTTTCACTTCGCTGTCGTCCATATCATTCATCGGCGTGGCGATCGCTCCGGGCGCAACGGCGTTCACCAGAATCTTATGTTTAACCAGCTCCAGCGCCATCGACTTTGTTAACCCGCCCAGCGCATGTTTGGCCGCCGTATAGGCGCTGGCGTCCGGCAATGGCGTATGTTCATGCACCGAGGTGATATTCACGATCCGCCCCCCTTCCCCCTGCTTCACCATCTGACGCGCCGCGATTTGCGAGCAGAGAAACGCGCCGTCCACGTCAACGGTGAATATGTGCCGCCAGTCGTCAAACGACAGGTCCAGAAATGGCGCTTTATTCATCGCCCCGGCATTGTTAACCAGCACATCCAGCCGCCCGAAACGCGTAATCAGGGTTTCAATGGCCTTTGCGCCTTCCGGCAAATTGCTTAAGTCGAGATGAATGGCCTCGGCACGCTGCCCGCGCGCTTCAATTTCACGGCAGGTTGCCAGCGCCCCTTTCTCATCTGAATGCCAGGTTACTCCGACATCAAACCCGCGTTCGGCCAGCATCAGGGCCGTCGTTTTGCCAATTCCTGAATCCGATGCGGTAACAATTGCGACTCGCGTCATACTCACCTCCTGATAATCTGCAAAGAGGTAAGTATAGATAATGCGCAATGTTAGCCGTGATGATATCCGCCACCCAGCGCGGAGGTGAGCTGGAGCGTGGCATCCACGTATTGACCTTTCAGCATCAACCCGGCAATACGCTCTTTGAGCGCCGGAATTTTTGCTTCACTCACCCGGGAGCCGGCAATGATCCCGGCGCTGAAACGCGCCTGTGCCAGCGCAACGACGCGCGCCGCATCTTTTTCGATCTGCTGCTGGTGCTGATTTTTGGCGGTCAGCGTATCCACTTCGCTGGCCGTCCGGGCAACCTGGTTTACGGCATCTACCACGGCCTTGTTGTAGTTCGCCACGGAGAGGTTGTTTTGCGCCTGGGCGATATCCAGGTTCGCATTCAACCGACCGCTGTCAAAAATTGGCAGCGTCAGCCCGGCGGTTACGCCCATTTGCTGCGCAGATGAGCGGAACAGGTCACTCAGGTGCAATGCATCCTGCTGCAAGAATGCCATCAAATTGATGTCAGGGTAGAACGCGGCTCTGGCGGCATCCACTTCGCTCATGGATGCTTCGATATACCAGTGCGCCTCCTGCAAATCCGGGCGCCGAGCCAGCAGTTCATAACCGAGCGTTGATGGCAACGACGCCTCTGCGTCAGGTAAGGCATGCCGGGCGAGCGTGACTGAAGGGGTATGGGTCAACGCATTCAGACGCGCCTCAATGACCTTCATTTTGCCGTGCACGTCAGCGAGCTGTTCATCGGTTTTGCTGGCATTGATATCCGTTTCAACGCCTTCCACCGAGGAGGTAATGCCGTGCTGATAAAGCTCGCGATCGGCACCGATGATATTTTCCTGCTCCCGTTTGATTTGCGCGAGTACGTCACCCACCGCGGCCTCGGTCTGCCAGTCCCAGTACAGCCGCGCGACGCTGCTGGCGAGCAGCTGGCGGGTCTGCTCCAGCTCCGCTTTTTGCGCATTCACCTGACCGATGCGGGCCTCAATTTGGGCGCGGTTTTTACCCCATAAATCCAGATCCCAACCCGCCGTCAGACCAAAGGTGCCGTTGGTGTACCAGGGGCCGGTTGTCCCCGCCGCCGGGTCGGTCAGCGCAAATGGCCCCATCAGCCCCTCTGCCGACATTTTTTGCCGTTCAACATCTGCGGAAAAATCCAGCTGTGGACCCTCAGCAGCGACAGCGGCTTTCGCCTGTGCTTCCGCCAGGGTGATACGCTGACGGGCAATTTGCATATCCGGCGCATCCGCCAGCGCTTTGTCGATCAGCGCGTTGAGCTGGGGGTCGTTAAAGTCTTTCCACCATTCGCTTTTTGGCCAGTCGGCATGACGCAGTTGGGTATTTACAGCTGCGGCGGCGGCTTGCGTTTTTACTGGAGACACCGTGGCATGTTCCGGCGCGCAGGCGGCCAGCATAAAAACAAGAGGAGCACTCAGAGATAAAGTAAGAGAACGTTTCATTACGCCATGAACTCAAAAAAATAAAGGCGCAACTTACGCTTACTGACGTTCCGTTTTTTAGTAACGCGTGGCAATCTGCATATTGTTATACATTTTCATATCCGGAAATTTATTCCCCAAGACAATGATTTAATTTCATGTATTCATGCTAATTATGAATTGACTGCTACACTTACTTCGACAGACATACGCAGGAGAGGCGAATGAAAATATTATTGTGGGTTATTTTGATTATATTTCTGATAGGGCTGCTGGTGGTAACCGGCGTATTCAAGATGATTTTCTGATTCCGTTGCCCGGCTCCGCGCCGGGCAAACACTTCACACTTCGCTCAGGATTTTGACTGGATCACCCGGGCAATATCCGCAGACGTCTGTAGCGTACGGATCTCCTGAAATAATCCCAGCGCGTCGTCGTACTCTTTACGCAAATAACTCAGCCACTGCTTAATGCGCGCGACGTGATACAAGCCGGTATCGCCTTGCTTTTCCAGCCGCGTGTATTTTTGCAGTAGTTTCACCACATCCGCCCACGGCATCCGCGGCTCATTATATTTCACCACCCGGCTGAGGTTCGGCACGTTCAGCGCACCGCGGCCAATCATCACGGCATTACAGCCGGTCTCTTTGAGGCAGGCCTGCGCGCTCTCGTAATCCCAGATTTCGCCGTTGGCAATCACCGGGATCGTAAGCCGTTTGCGGATCTCGCCAATCGCCTGCCAGTTAATGCGCTCGGCTTTATAACCATCCTCTTTGGTTCGCCCGTGCACCACCAGCTCGGTGGCGCCCGCCTGCTGCACCGCGTCAGCAATTTCAAACTGCTTGTCGTCGCTGTCCCATCCCAGACGCACTTTGACCGTCACCGGCAGATGCGATGGAACCGCCTCACGCATGGCCTTTGCGCCGCGATAAATCAGCTCCGGATCTTTAAGTAGCGTCGCCCCCCCACCGCTGCCGTTGACCAGCTTTGACGGACAGCCGCAGTTAAGATCGACGCCGTACGAACCAAGCGCTACCGCGCGGGCGGCGTTTTCAGCCAGCCACTCAGGATACTGGCCGAGCAGCTGGACGCGCACCAGCGTACCGGACGGAGTGCGGCTCTGACGATGCAGTTCCGGGCAGAGACGATAAAATGATTTTTCTGGCAGCAACATATCGACCACGCGCAGAAACTCCGTCACGCAGAGATCGTAATCGTTCACCTCGGTAAGCAGCTCGCGCACGAGAGAGTCGAGCACACCTTCCATCGGGGCCAGTAAAACACGCATTCTGAGTACCTGTGAAAAAAGACGCGCTATAGTAGCTGCTCTCTATGTATGTTGAAAGCCCGGCGTTCCATTGCGGAATGTCTGGTATGCCCAAAATTCATGATGTGATCCGTGGCACATTTTCAGGTTTAATTGTATGATGAATACGTCTCAGCAAGGACTTTCACCATGAGCAAATCACTGAATACTATCTGGCAATACCTTCGCGCCTTCGTCCTGATTTATGCCTGCCTGTACGCCGGCATTTTTATCGCTTCGCTGCTGCCGATTACGATACCCGGCAGCATTATCGGCATGCTGATCTTGTTTGTGCTGCTGGCATTACAGGTGCTGCCCGCGAAATGGGTCAACCCAAGGTGCTTCGTTCTCATTCGCTATATGGCCCTGCTTTTTGTGCCTATCGGCGTTGGGGTTATGCAGTATTACGATGTGCTTAAAGCGCAGTTCGGCCCGATTGTGGTCTCCTGCGCCATCAGTACGCTGGTGGTTTTCATGGTCGTCAGCTGGAGTTCACATATTGTGCATGGCGAACGTAAAGTGGTCGGGGAGAAAACAAAAAAATGATGGCGAATATCTGGTGGTCCCTGCCGTTAACCCTGGTGGTGTTCTTTGCTGCGCGTAAACTAGCGGTGCGTTTCAAAATGCCGTTGCTGAACCCGCTGCTGGTCGCCATGGTGGTGATTATTCCTTTTCTGCTGCTCACCGGCATTCCTTATGAACGTTACTTCGCCGGGAGCAAGATCCTCAACGATTTGTTGCAGCCTGCCGTGGTGGCGCTGGCGTTTCCTTTATATGAGCAACTGCATCAGATCCGCGCGCGCTGGAAATCCATCATTACCATCTGCTTTGTGGGTAGCCTTGTTGCGATGATCACCGGCACCTCGGTGGCCTTATTGATGGGCGCGTCGCCGCAGATCGCCGCCTCTATCCTGCCTAAATCCGTCACCACGCCGATTGCCATGGCCGTGGGCGGCAGCATCGGGGGCATTCCGGCCATCAGCGCCGTGTGCGTGATTTTTGTCGGTATCCTGGGCGCGGTGTTTGGTCATACGCTGCTCAATATCATGAAAATTCGGACCAAAGCGGCACGCGGTCTGGCGATGGGTACCGCCTCGCACGCGCTGGGCACCGCACGCTGCGCGGAACTGGATTATCAGGAAGGGGCATTCAGCTCGCTGGCGCTGGTGATCTGCGGGATTATCACTTCCCTGGTCGCGCCGTTTATCTTCCCGATTATTCTGGCAGTCATGGGCTAAAATTTGCGATGCGTCGCGCAATTTTCATTTTCATTTCATAAGTTGCACACATAATGAGATTTGGATCACATATAAAGGCCGTACGGCTCCGTACACTACCGATCCATTAACCTTGATGAGGCAACGTCATGCATCCACGTTTTCAAGCTGCTTTCTCTCAGCTTGCAGAGAATTTGCAATCAGCCCTGGCTCCGGTTCTGGCGGATGCGCATTTCCCCGCCCTGCTGACGGCAGATCAGGTCACGGCCCTTAAACAGGCAACGGGGCTGGACGAAGACGCGCTGGCTTTCGCCCTGCTGCCCCTTGCGGCTGCCTGCGCCCGCGCTGACCTTTCCCATTTTAACGTAGGCGCAATTGCGCGCGGCGTGAGCGGAACCTGGTACTTCGGCGGAAACATGGAGTTTCTTGGTGCGACCATGCAGCAAACCGTCCACGCGGAGCAGAGCGCCATCAGTCACGCCTGGCTGCGCGGCGAAAAAGCCCTGCGCGCCATCACCGTCAACTATACCCCTTGCGGCCACTGCCGCCAGTTTATGAATGAGCTGAACAGCGGTCTTGAACTGCGTATCAACCTGCCGGGACGCGCACCGCATACGCTGGGTGATTACCTGCCGGATGCTTTCGGCCCGAAAGATCTTGAGATCAAAACCCTGCTGATGGACGAGCAGGACCACGGTTATGCGCTCTCGGGAGATGAGCTGAGCGAAGCGGCCATTGCCGCCGCCAATAAAAGCCACACGCCATACAGCAAATCTCCAAGCGGCGTCGCCCTTCAGTGCCGCGACGGCCGCATCTTCACCGGCAGCTATGCAGAGAACGCCGCATTTAACCCGACGCTGCCTCCGCTCCAGGGTGCCCTGAACCTGCTTAGCCTGAACGGGTATGACTACCCGGATATTCAGCGCGCAATCCTGGCTGAAAAGGCCGATGCGCCGCTGATCCAGTGGGACGCGACCGCAGCCACGCTGAAAGCGCTGGGCTGTTCAACCATCGACCGCGTGCTGCTGGCATAATCTGTTCGGCGGGCAGAGTTGCCCGCCAGTCTGACGAAAAACCCCTCAGTTGAATCGCTGTTTCTTGCGCTAACCAGGCGGGTACAGTAGCCTGAGGGAAATTTCATCATCGGTACGAGCCATCTGCATGTTAAAGCGCGTGTTTTACAGCCTGTCTGTCCTGGTCGGCATACTGCTGTTGATCGTGCTGGGTCTCGACCGCTGGATGAGCTGGAAAACAGCCCCCTACATTTTTGATGACCTACAGGATCTCCCCTACCGTCAGGTTGGCGTGGTGCTTGGCACCGCCAAGTATTACCGCACTGGCGTCATAAATCAGTATTACCGGTATCGTATTCAGGGCGCGCTGAACGCCTATAACAGCGGCAAGGTGAACTATCTGCTGCTGAGCGGCGATAACGCGCTGCAAAGCTATAACGAGCCGGTGACGATGCGCAAAGATCTGATTGCCGCAGGCGTCGACCCGGCCGATATCGTGCTCGACTACGCCGGATTCCGCACGCTTGATTCCATCGTGCGTACCCGCAAGGTGTTCGACACCAATGATTTCATCATCATTACCCAGCGTTTCCACTGCGAGCGGGCGCTGTTTATCGCCCTGCATATGGGCATTCAGGCGCAGTGTTATGCGGTGCCATCGCCAAAGGATATGCTGAGCGTGCGCGTACGTGAGTTCGGCGCTCGTTTTGGCGCGCTGGCTGACCTGTACCTGTTCAAACGTGAACCGCGCTTTTTAGGCCCGCTGGTGCCGATCCCAACGATGCACGAAGTGCCGGAGAATGCACAGGGTTACCCGGCGGTAACGCCAGAGCAGTTGCTGGAAATTCAGAAGAAGTAATAACTTTTGTCGGGTGGCGGCTTCGCCTTACCCGACCTACGATCGCGATTTTGTAGGCCCGGTAAGCGTCGCGCCACCAGGCAAAAAAAGGCCCGCTACGTGAGCGGGCCTTTTCATTCTGAAGATCTTACTTCTTACGCGCGTACTTCAGTGAATCCAGCGCAACCGCGAAGATGATGATGGCGCCCTTGATGATATACTGCCAGTAGGGGTTCACGCCGATGTAGGTCAGGCCGTAGTTGATAACGGTGAAGATGATCACACCGGTCACCACGCCCAGCACGGTCCCCACGCCGCCGCTGAAGGAGACGCCGCCAACCACGCAGGCTGCAATCGCATCCAGTTCGTACATAAAGCCGAGGTTGTTGGTTGCAGAGCCGATACGGCCCGCTTCCAGCATCCCGCCGAAGGCGTAGAAGACCCCGGACAGGGCGTAAATCATCAGCAGGTTCAGAGCCACGTTGACCCCGGACACTTTCGCCGCTTCAGGGTTACCGCCTATAGCAAAGATGTTTTTACCGAAGCGGGTTTTGTTCCACAGGATCCAGACGAACGCCACCGCAATCAGCGCATAGAAGGTGATGTAGGAGAGACGGAAGCTGCCCAGCGCAACAAACCCCTGCGTGAAGGTCGAGAAGCCGCTGTCGAAGCCAGAGATTGGAGACGCGCCGACGAAATCGTAGTACAAGGAGTTGATACCATAAACGATGATCATCGTGCCAAGCGTGGTGATGAATGGCGTCACGTTCAGGTAAGCAATGATGATGCCGTTAATCAGGCCAATTACCGCGCCGATGGCGCACACGATCAGGATCACCACGAAAATCGGCATGGTCGCCATCTCCGGGAACACCTTGTTGGCGTTTTCCATCGACTGCAACAGGGTTGCCGCAATGACCGCCGCCAGACCCACCTGGCGCCCTGCCGAAAGGTCAGTCCCCTGGGTAACGATAAGTCCCGCCACGCCAAGCGCGATAATAATACGTACGGAAGACTGGGTCAGAATGTTACTCAAGTTCAGCAGACTTAAGAACGTAGGGTCCTGGAAAATAATAATCGCCAGCAAGACTAAAAGAACAACGTAAATACCGCCTTCTTTCAGATAAGTGAGAAAACTTTTTTTATTTAACGCACTCATGAGGAGCCCCTGATCTTAAAGGTGCAAAGACGCAAGACGCAAAATTTCGTTTTGCGTTGTCGTTTTGGTTTCAACAATACCGGCAACGAGACCATTGCTCATAACCAGAATACGGTCTGTGATCCCTAACAATTCCGGCATTTCGGAAGAAATAATAATGATCCCTTTATCTTTTTTTGCCAGCTCGGCGATCAGCTGGTAAATCTCAAATTTTGCACCCACGTCGATACCGCGCGTAGGTTCATCCAGCATCAGAATTTCAGGCTGGGTTAATAGCCAGCGACCAATAATGACTTTCTGCTGGTTCCCTCCCGAGAGTGAGCCAATTTGCGTGCGGTGGCCCGGCGTTTTCACGCGCATGGAGTCAATCACCCACTGGGTATCGCTCTTCATGCGGGAATTATCCAGCAGCCCGACTTTATTTTTGTAATTGCGAATATTAGAAATTAACGAGTTAAAGTTAATATCCAGATAAGCGTAAATACCGGTGGAACGACGCTCTTCCGTCACCAGCGCAAAGCCATTATTAATGGCTTCGTTGGCGTTGTGGTTGTTGATCTTCTTACCGTGCAGCGTAATGGTGCCTTCGGCTTTCTCACGGATACCAAACAGGGTTTCCACGATATCGGTGCGCTTGGCGCCCACCAGCCCTGCGATGCCAAGGATCTCCCCCTTGTGCAGATCGAAAGAGACATCGCGGATAGACGGCTGACGCAGCGAGGTCAGGTTACGCACCTCCAGAATCACTTCGCCTGGCTTGTTTTCTTTATCCGGGAAACGCTGGTTCAGAGAACGGCCAACCATCATGGCAATGATCTTGTCCATATCCAGCCCTTCTAGCGGCTGGGTGGCGATCCACTGGCCGTCGCGCAGGATGGTGATTTCATCGCACAGCTGGAAGATCTCTTCCATTTTATGTGAGATATAGACAATGCCGCAGCCGCGATCTTTCAGCTTACGAATAATGGTAAAAAGGTGGTTAACCTCTTTTTCCGTTAATGACGATGTCGGTTCATCCATGATCACGATTTTCGCATCATAGGAGAACGCTTTGGCAATTTCGATCATCTGCATCTGGGAAACGGATAATGTCCCGACGCGTGCGCGCGGGTCGATATCAATATCCAGCTCATCAAAAATGGCTTTGGTGTCGCGATACATTTTATCCTGATCGACAAAGACACCTTTGGTTGGATAACGACCCAACCACATATTATCCATAACTGAACGTTGCAGAACCAGGTTTAATTCCTGGTGTACCATCGAGATACCGTTCTCCAGCGCTTCTTTCGCTGAATGGAAGTCGATCTCTTTTCCCTGAAAAAGAATGCTGCCAGAATCTTTTTGATAGATCCCAAAGAGGCATTTTAATAATGTTGATTTACCCGCACCGTTTTCACCCATTAACGCATGAATAGAGTGTGGACGAACTTTTAAATTAACATTATCGAGCGCCTTAACACCGGGGAATGACTTGTTGACACCGGTCATTTCCAACAAGTATTCACCGGACGACTGAGTAGTTGTGCTGACCATAATTATACCTTGTTGGCCTCGCATATCGCGTTATAAAAGGGCGCAACGAATTGCGCCCAGTGAAGACAATGCAGATAACTTATTTACCGATAAACTCAGCCAGGTTGGACTGGTCTACGCCCACGTAAGGAACGCGAACGATTTTGTTGTCAATTTTCCAGTTAGTCCCGTCAGCGGCGCCTTTACCGTCGGCCAGGTTTTTCGCCAGATCGAAGGTGGCTTTCGCCTGGTTGTTGGCATCGTTCAGCACGGTACCGGCCATAGCGCCAGATTTCACCAGCGCCAGCGCTTCTGGCAGGGCATCCACACCGAATACAGGAATGGCGGATTTGTTGTGGGCTTTCAGCGCTTCTACCGCACCCATTGCCATCGCATCGTTGTTGGCGATGACCACTTCAATTTTGTTGGCGTTCGGACCAGAGAGCCACGCGTCCATCTTATCTTTCGCCTGAGCGGTGTCCCACATTGCGGTGTCTAACGCCAGCTGCTGGGTTTTCAGGCCCTTGTCGTTCAGCTCTTTAATAACGTAGGTGGTACGTGCTTCAGCATCCGGATGGCCCGGTTCGCCTTTCAGCAGAACGAACTGAATCTGACCATCTTTGTTCAGATCCCAGTTCGGGTTCGCCGCCCAGTGTTTCGCAATCAGATCGCCCTGGATAATCCCGGACTCTTTGGAGTCGGTACCCACGTAATACGCTTTATCGTAGCTGTCCAGCGCCTTACGGGAAGGTTCTTTGTTGAAGAAGACAATTGGCACGTTCTGGCCGCGCGCTTTCTCGATCACCGTGCCTGCCGCCGCCGGGTCAACCAGGTTAATAGCCAGCGCTTTCACGCCTTTTGCCAGAAGAACGTCAATCTGATCGTTCTGTTTGGACTGGTCATTCTGGGAGTCATTCATCAGCAGCTGCACGTCTGGCGCTGATTTAGCGTCTTTTTCAATTGCTTTACGCACAACGGACATGAAGTTGTCGTCGTATTTATAGATAGTCACGCCAATACGGGTATCCGCTGCGTGTGCTGCTGCGCCAAAAAGCATGCTTGCCATGACAGCAGACAGAGTCAACACCTTCTTATTCATGGTATCTCCGGTTTTTTTTATGCAGGGTAGTTTTTGTGAAAAACGGTCGGCGGGCAGAAGTTAATAAAACGTTACTGATCGCCGAAGTTCACTTATAAAATGTCCAGCTTCCGTGTTCGGTAACGCTCCAGAAATGCGTTTTATTCGTTGTTTGAGGCATGCTGGTAACGGTAAAAGTGAATAATCACCGTTACATTGTGTTTCAGCCCCTAAAACGCTGACATCATAGACAGCGGCTTGTTAAGATACTGTGAATTTACTCACAGATTGAAAACGGTTACATCAAGTGATGTTATCAGTTAGTGATCGGAGCCACAGTTTGTCGGATAGCGACCGAATGGCGGCGTACTAAAGTCGGCATAAAACAATGCGTTGCGTCAGGATCTAACAGCCCTGCCGCCCCCTGTAACGCCAGCTCTGTCGCCAGTTTCGCCATCGACGCAATGGGGTAACGCACCGTTGTCAGCTGCGGATCGGTGTAACGGGCAATCGGGATATCGTCAAAGCCGATCAGCGATAAATGCTGTGGCACCGCAATGCCGTTGTCTTTCAGCGCGGTAAGCGCACCTGCCGCCATGCTGTCGTTATAGGCAAACACGGCCGTCAGCTGAAGATTACGCCCCAGCAGTTCCACCATTGCCGCTTCACCGCCCTGCATGTCCGGCGAACCGGTACCTACCCAGCTTTCCAGCGGCGCAATGCCCTGCTCTTTCAGGGCGTTTTGCCAGCCCTCGCGGCGCATCATGTCGTCTTCAATACCGTGGCTGGAGGCCAGATAACCAATGCGCTGATGGCCGTTGCTGATGAGCATCCGCGTCGCCATCATCGCGCCGCTGATGTTATCCAGACCGACGCAGCGGTGCGCGTAGCCGGGGACGATACGATTGATAAGCACCATGCCGGGGATTTGCTCCATAAACCCGGCCAGCTCTTCATCGCTCAGGGCTTTAGAGTGCACAATCAGGGCGTTACAGCGCTGGCGGATCAGTACCTCAATGGCATAACGCTCTTTTTCAGCCTCGTGATAGCTGTTGCCAATCAACACATATTTCTGGTGCTGCTGGGCAACGACGTCTACCGCTTTGACCAGCGCGCCGAAGAAGGCGTCAGACACGTCCATCACCACTACGCCAATGGTATCGCTGACCTGCGTCGCCAGCGCCTGGGCATTAGCGTTTGGCCGGTACCCCAGTTGGGTCACGGCTTTCATTACGGTTTCACGCGTTTCAGGACTGACCAGCGCACTGTTGTTCAGCACGCGGGAGACAGTAGCAACAGAAACACCCGCCTGGCGGGCGACGTCACGAATGGTGATCATATTCACCACCCTTTAAAGGATTGCAGCAACTCACAGACACCCCCTGTGTTTAGCAAGGTGGCTATTCTGGCAGCGAGAGAGAGGAGACTACGTGAAGAAGCTCACACAGATGAAAACGCTTACATCCGTTTTGTTAATGATTGTGATCCAGATCGTTATCTGGATGTATTACGCAATGACACGCCCGAAGCACGGACGGTTAACCGTCGCCATGCCCATTCCAGCGGCCCCTGGCGGAAAAAACGCAGCCAGACAACCGAAAACACCACGTTAACAATCCAGACCGGAATAACAAACGCCAGCAGCGTCAGGCGGTCGAATTTCATAAACAGGCCGAATCGGTAGAAAAGCGTGGTGCATATCAGCGTTTGCAGGATGTAATTGCTTAACGCCATCCGCCCAACGCAGGCCACCGCACTGACGATCCACAGGCGGGAAAGCTGGGGCCAGAAGCCGTAGATCAGCGCCGCATAGCCAATAGTCTGGAACGGCGCGCTCAGTTCGCGCGGCACCTGCAACAGGAATGCACACCAGCGGTAATCCCACTGAAGATGCCACTGCATCATCACCGCCGGGAGGTTGATGATCACGCCGAGCAGCACCAGCCCTGCTCCCGTACGACGATAGTGTCGCAGGCTAAATTCCCCTTTCAGCCAGCCGGTGCGCATCAGGGCTGCGCCCATCAGCATCATCCCCGCCAGTTGCCAGCCGTATTGCGCGCCCAGCGCCAGCAGATTATCGCCGAGCATATCGGCCCGGTTGCCTATCGCTTCCATGCCGCCTTTCAGCTTCCAGAACTGCTCATATTGCAGGTTGGCCGCATCCGGGATCCATGAACGACTGGTGGAAGCATCGGCAATCATGCCAAGCAGCAATAACACGGTCAGTCCCATGACATAGAGCATCACGCCGGTATTAAACAGGCTTTTCACACCGGGCGCGTCGCGGATCAGCCGCCAGCAAATCAGCCCCACCAGACCATACGCGAGCAGAATATCGCCGTCCCAGAACAGCAGCCCGTGAATAAAACCGAGGATAACCAGCAGCGTTAAACGCGACTGGATCCAGCGCGTACCGCGTTTAAGGAGAAGCTGAAGTCCCGCGCCAAACAGAAGCGCAAAGAGGGTCAGGAATTTAACCTGTGCAAAGAGATCGAGGATTGCCCACGTCCAGGCGTCGCTGCGCGTGATGTCGCCATACCACGCAGGATTCAGATAAGCGGCCTTCGGCAGACCGAAGGCGCTGATATTCAGCAGCAGGATACCGAGAATGGCGACGCCGCGAACAAAATCGAGCGTGACGTTTCGCTCCATGGTCCCTGCCCTGTCTGATTAGTTGTGGTGACGCACGGCGCGCAGGAACTCCTGGCGGGTGTTCTGGCTCGATTTGAACAGGCCGCCCAGCGAAGTGGTGGTGGTTGCGCTGGTTGCATCACGCACGCCGCGCGCTTTCACGCAGTAGTGCACCGCGTCGATAGACACCGCCACGTTGTTAGTACCCAACAGAGTTTGCAGTGCGGTCAGGATCTGCTGCGTCAGACGCTCCTGCACCTGCGGACGCTGGGCAAAGAACTGCACGATGCGGTTGATCTTGGACAGGCCAATGACCGTATCTTTTGGAATATAGGCCACCGTCGCTTTACCATCGATGGTCACAAAGTGATGCTCGCAGGTGCTGGTCAGCGTGATATCGCGTACCGTCACCATCTCATCGACCTTCATCTTATTTTCAATGACGGTGATTTTCGGGAAGTTCGCGTAATCCAGGCCGGAGAAAATTTCGTCGACGTACATCTTCGCGATGCGGTGCGGCGTCTCCATCAGGCTGTCGTCGCTCAGATCGAGATTCAGCAGTTGCATGATCTCCGTCATATGGCCGGCGATCAGACTCTTGCGGGTATCATTGTCCAGCTCCTGCACGGGCGGGCGCAGTGGCGTTTCAAGACCGCGCGCAACCAGCGCTTCATGGACAAGGGCTGCTTCTTTACTGAGTGATGACATTCTTTTCTCCTGCAGGTGTGGCGTCTTTTGCCCTCGTTGTGGCAAAAGTGTGCGCTCATTGTGCGTGAGGCGACGCACATAATCCAGTATTCACGACGATAATTATTGCAATTGCTGTTGCCTTTCAGCCTGACGGTTCCAGACTAACGCTCCGCCAACGAACAGCGCGATCCCCGCCAGCCCCAGCGCAGGTTCCAGCCGATGTGTGAGCCAGGTCGACAGTGCCGACGTGACCGGACCCACCAGCTGACCAATGGCATACCCGGTGGTGAGCAGTCCCGCCATATAACGCGTGTGGTCTGGCGCCAGCTCGCGACCGTACAAAAGAGAGAGCTGCACGGCGCAGAGGAACCCGCCGCCCACCAGCAGCCCACCCGTCAGCAAGCCGCCTATGCCCGGCAGCAGCCAGGCCGCCAGCACGCCAATCCCCTGTAACCACAGAACAATCGCCAGCCTGCGGTTAGCGCTTGATGTATGCCGCAGGGCAATGCTGAGCGCAATTCCCACCACCGAGGCGGCGCCAAATATCGGCCAGACAAACTGGGCAAACAGGCTGCCGGGAAAACGCACCGCCGCCATTTGCGATAAAAAGGTCGCCGGGAGGATATAGCCGAACCCTGCCAGGCTGTAGCTCCAGACCAGACGCTTGAGATCTGCGGTCAGCAGCAGCGGTTCAGGCGCGGTACCGGGCCGATGGAGCTGCCCGGACCGCGGCAGGTAGCGCGCCACCAGCACAATCAGCACCAGCGCCAGTACGCCGTAGATTTGCCATGCCGCCCCGGCGGACAAGGATTTCGCCTGAATATAGACCGCCAGCAGGCCGCTCAGGGCGATGCCGGCCCCGGGTCCGGCAAAGACGGCCGCACTGAGTCCCGGTTTGCCCAGCTGCCCCAGCCGCTCGTTGGTCCAGGCGGCAATCAGCACCATCGACCAGCCGCTCATGCAGCCGATCACAAAGCGCAGCAGACCGTGAACAACGGCATTATCTGCCGCCGCGGAGAGCAGCGTTAGCGCCACCGCACCGGTGATGCCAAGCCAGAGACACGTTTCAACGAAGCGATGGGCGCGCATGGCATCCCATGCCCCCACCAGATAGCCCAGATAGTTCATTGCCGCCACCAGCCCCGCGCTGGTAAGCGTGAGTTGCCCGGCGGCTATCATCAGCGGCACCTGAGGCGTGAAGGCGAAGCGCCCTATCCCCATCGCCACGACCAGAACCACAAATCCGCTGAGCGCGATACGCAGCGCCATGATCGCTCCAATTGTTAAAGAAAAGTAAATTTATGATGCAACATCTCGCCGTCCTGCGAAAGTGAAAGTTGCTCACAGGTCAATGAAAACTCTGTATTATGCGTTTTATGAATCGTCTTACCTTTAAGGAGCCCTGCATGGAACTGCTCGAAGAGCATCGTTGTTTTGAAGGTCGACAGCAGCGCTGGCGGCACGACTCCACCGCGCTGAATTGTGCTATGACGTTCAGCATTTTCCTGCCCCCTGTGGACAATCCACCGGTGCTGTACTGGCTTTCAGGCCTGACCTGCAACGACGAAAACTTCACCACCAAAGCGGGTGCCCAGCGTATTGCCGCCGAACTGGGCATTGCGCTGGTGATGCCAGATACCAGCCCGCGTGGCGATGACGTGGCCGACGATGCCGGATACGATTTGGGTAAAGGCGCCGGGTTCTATCTCAACGCCACGGAAGAACCGTGGGCGAGCCATTACCGCATGTATGACTACATTCGCGATGAACTTCCTGCCCTGGTGCACTCTCAGTTCGCGGTCAGCGAGCGCTGCGCGATAAGCGGACATTCGATGGGTGGCCACGGGGCGCTGATAATGGCGCTGAAAAATCCGGGGAAATACACCAGCGTGTCCGCATTTGCGCCGATTGTGAACCCAACGCTGGTGCCGTGGGGGCCAAAAGCCTTTACGCACTATCTGGGTAAAGATGCAGAAAAATGGCAGGAATGGGACAGCTGCGCGTTGATGCTGGCGAGCGATTCGGTGAATGCGATCCCAATGCTTATCGATCAGGGCGATGCGGATCAGTTCCTCGCCGGACAGCTACAGCCTGCGGTGCTGGCGGAAGCCGCGCGCCAGAAGGACTGGCCGCTAACGCTGCGCATTCAGCCGGGATACGACCACAGCTATTACTTCATAGCGTCCTTTATTGAGGATCATCTCCGCTTCCATGCGGAGCATCTGTTCAGATAAGTTCCGCCTTTTGCCCGGTAGCGCCTCCTGCCTACCGGGTCTTCCCCTTCCCCTCTTTACATACTTCTATCCGCTTGAATCCAGCCTGATTTCTGTCGCCGACACCCAAACACAAATGATTTCAATTATCATTTGTGTTTACAATTCTACATTCTTTTGTACAATTCCAGGCTCTTCTCCATCTCAAAGAGTTCTTACAAGACAAAATCATACAGTTCTCAGGGTTATCCCGATGGAGTTTTATTCATTTTTATACGGAATGTACAAATGACAATACCGCGCATTAAGCTCCTGGCCGTCGCCATTGGCGCTGCCACATGTTCCCCCTTCGTTCACGCAGCCGATCAGGACACCGTTGTCGTCACCGCGACGGGTTTTGAACAAAAGATCCAGAATGCCCCCGCCTCCATCTCTGTGATTTCAAAACAGCAGATTGAAGATAAAGCCTACCGTGATGTTACCGATGCCCTGAGAGACGTCCCGGGCGTTGTCGTCACTGGCGGCGGGAGCAGCAGTGATATTAGTATTCGCGGCATGGCCTCTCAGTACACCTTGTTCCTGGTGAACGGCAAACGCGTCAGTACGCGAAGCACCCGCCCCAACAGCGACAACTCGGGTATTGAACAAGGCTGGCTGCCACCGCTGGAGTCCATTGAGCGCATCGAGGTCATCCGCGGCCCGATGTCCTCGCTTTACGGCTCCGATGCTATGGGTGGCGTAATTAACGTCATTACCAAAAAAGTATCGAACACCAAAGCCTGGACCGGTTCGTTGCATGGCGATGCGACCTTCCAGGAAAACCATGATTCCGGCGATATCTTCCAGACCAACGCCTACGCTTCTGGTCCCCTGATCGACGGACTGCTGGGCGCAAAAGTGACGGGGCTGTTGTCACGCCGCGCAGAAGATAAAATCGTGAACGGCTATAACGAGCAGAAAATGCGTAACGGTGGCATTACGCTGAACTTCACCCCGGACGAGAAGAACGATTTCGACCTCGACTTTGCTCGCGAGCTTCAGGACAGAAACAGCACCCCGGGGATGTCGAAAGCGGCTGAAACCTGCCGGGGAACAACCTGTACGCCAAATACCAAAAGCGACTCGCGCTATGAGCACACGACCTACTCCTTAACGCACAGCGGGTATTACGACGACTTCAATACCACCAGCTATATCCAGCAGGAAGAGACCAATAATCCAGGTCGCAAAATGCGCTCCTATAACACCACCTTCAACAACCAGAACCAGATTTTCCTCGGCGATCATACGTTGACCCTCGGCGGGCAGTATCGTTATGAGAAACTGCGCGACAAGGGTAATCAGCTGGAAGCTGCTGACGGCCTGAACAAACTGACGCGCTGGAGCTGGGCCCTGTTTGCCGAAGATGAATGGGCAATGACGGAAAGCTTTACGTTGACCGGCGGCCTGCGTATGGACAAAGACCAAAACTACGGTACTAACTGGACGCCGCGCGGTTACGGCGTATGGCACCTGGCCGATCAGTGGACGTTAAAAGGCGGGGTTTCGGCTGGCTATCGTGCGCCGGATCTGCGTCAGTCGTCTGCCAGCTGGGGCCAGGTAACGGGTGGCGGCCGTCTTGACGGTATCATCGTTGGCAACCCGGATCTGAAACCAGAGAAGAGCCTGAGCGAAGAGCTCGCCCTGCTCTGGGATAACAACGATAACCTGAATGCCGGCGTAACGCTGTTTAATACCGACTTCAAGGACAAGATTACGGAAGTTCGCCGCTGTAACAGCAGCGCCGATCCCGCCTGTACGATTGGCGATCACAGCTATGATTTCGTCAGCGATCGCGTCAACGTGGACAAAGCCAACATGCGCGGTGTGGAGTCCTCCTTCGGGTGGAAGATCACGCGTGATGTGAACTGGACTGCAAACTACACCTATACGGAGTCCGAGCAGAAGAGCGGCCAGTTCTCCGGCAAGCCACTGAACAAAATGCCGAAACACATGTTCAACACCACCCTGGACTGGCAGGCGACGCCAGATGTCGGATTCTGGAGCCGTCTGAACCTGCGCGGTAAAACGTCTGAGTACCTGAGCCGCACGTCAATGTCCCAGGGTACGCCGTCCTACACTCAGGTTGATGTAGGTATGCGCTACAACGCCAACAAAAACCTGCTGGTTACTGCCGGTGTGTATAACGTGCTCGATAAGCAGATTGATTACGATACGTATGACACCGTGCTGGATGGCCGTCGCTATACCGTCGGCATGACCTACAGCTTCTGATCTGCCCATAAAAAAGCCCGCTCAACTGAGCGGGCTAAAAGAGAGGAAGTGCGGTTATTGTTTAAATCGTTCCGGGAAATCCATTTCACTGTAGCGAACGAAGCGTGTTCCTTTCGTCAGTTTGTAGCCAAACCAGATGATCAGGAACAGCGGAATGCCAATATAGGTGGCCGTGACGGCGCCCCAGTCAATGGTGTCCGCAAGGAAGGCCTCATAGTTCTGACCCAGGGTAATGATCAGGCACAGAACGAAGGCGAAGATCGGCCCCAGCGGGAAGAACCCTGACCGGTACGGCAGATTATTCAGATCATGCCCCTGCTTGACGTACCCGCGACGGAAACGGTAGTGGCTGATGGCAATGCCCAGCCAGGCAATGAAGCCCGTCATACCAGAGGTGTTAAGCAGCCACAGGTAGACCGTCTGATTGCCGAACATGGAGGTCAGGAAACAGAGACCCGCAATTACCGTGGTCGCATACAGCGCGTTGCGCGGCACGCCACCGCGAGACAGTTTCGAGAAAATACGCGGCGCTTTACCGTCGCAGGCCAGGGTGTAGAGCATGCGGGTGGAGGCGTACATCCCGGAGTTACCCGCAGACAGTACCGCCGTCAGGATCACCGCGTTCATCACCGCCGCGGCAGAGAGCAGGCCCGCGTGCTGGAAGACCAGCGTGAACGGGCTGACGCTGATGTCTTTCACATCATTACGCAGCAGGCTTGGGTCGGTATACGGAATAATCAGGCTGATAATCAGGATCGCGAACACATAGAACAGCAGGATACGCCAGAACACCTGACGCACCGCGCGCGGAATGTTCTTCTCCGGGTTTTCGGATTCACCGGCCGCGATACCAATCAGCTCGGTACCCTGGAAGGAGAAGCCGACAATCATCGCCACGCCAATCATCGCCGAGAAGCCCCCGGCAAACGGCGCATCGCCTATAGTCCAGTTACTCCAGCCCGCCGGTTCAGCCCCTTTGAAAATACCAACGATCATCGCCACACCGACGACGATAAAGATGATGACGGTTGCCACTTTAATCAAAGAGAACCAGTATTCCGCTTCGCCAAAGCCGCGCACGGAGATGTAGTTCAGCAGGAAGATGACCGCCAGGAACAGGGCGCTCCAGATCCAGCCTGGCGTGTCCGGGAACCACCAGGTCATCACCAGCTGTGCGGCGACGAGGTCAACGGCGATGGTCACCGCCCAGTTGTACCAGTAGTTCCAGCCCAGCGCGAAGCCGAAGCCTTCCTCAACGTATTTTTGTCCGTAGGTCGAAAACGAACCAGACACCGGCATGTATGCCGCCAGTTCACCCAGGCTGGTCATCAGGAAGTAGACCATCAGGCCAATCAGGATATAAGAGAATAGTGCCCCACCCGGGCCGGCTGCCGAAATTGTTGCGCCAGAGGCAACGAAAAGACCCGTACCGATGGAGCCGCCAATGGCGATCATCGTCAGGTGACGCGCCTTAAGTGCGCGACGTAGCGCGGGCGCTTCTGTGGTTTTAGTTTCTGAAACCATGTGAAAATGCTGTCCATTCAATAAATGAGGCGCGATTGTAGCAGACGATCTGCGTTGCTTCCGGCAGAAATGCTCAGTTATAAGAGAGCTTCATGACTCGGCCAGGATTATAAGTAAAGCATAAAAATGTGGGGTGATAAGCGCACATAGCCCCGGTAAGCGAAGCGCCACCGGGGAACGTTAAATGGCGCAGTAGCGCAGAAAACGCTGGAGCGAGCTGGAAAGGTGTTTCTGACGATGATGGATGCACCACAGCGTGCGCACCAGCTTCGGCAGCGGAACGGGGATCTCAACCAGAGAGCCGGTTTCCAGCTGTTCGGCAATCACCCGTCGGGAAAGACAGCTAATGCCCAGGCCATGACGCACCGCATGCTTAATCGCCTCGGAGTTACCTAACTCCATCCCTAACTGGAACTGCGGCAGATGGGACAGCAGCAGATAATCGACAATCTCACGCGTGCCGGAGCCCTGCTCTCGCAGGATCCACTGCGCCTGCGCCAGACGCTCCAGCGTCACCTCGCCCTGGAGTAAAGAAGAGGCCGGGGAGGCAAACACCACCAGCTCATCCTCCAGCCAGGGTTCCGCAATGATATCCACGTTGTGGCACGGCCCTTCGATAAGCCCGATGTCCACGCGGAAATCGATCACCGCGTTGATCACGTCCTGGCTGTTGCCGACGCTCATTTCCAGCGGCAGGGTCGGAAAATCCCGGCGGTAGCGGGCAATCACTTCCGGCAGGATGTAGTTACCGATCGTGCTGCTGGCGTAGACGCGAATAGCGCCGTTGTCCTCGCGGAACAGCTGTTCGATCTCCGTTGCCTGCTCCAGCAAGGCCAGGGCACGCGGGTACAGCAGGCGGCCATGTTCGTTCACCACCAGCCGCTTTCCTACCCTGTCGAAAAGCTGAACGCCCAGTTGCCCTTCAAGATCGGTCAAGGCCGCGCTAACGGCGGACTGCGAGAGCGCCAGCATTTGTGACGCCTGGGTTGTCGAGCCGCTTTTCAGCACCTCGGCAAAAACTTCCAGCTGACGCAATGTAATGTGCATGGTTGCTTACCACTTATAAAGATTGATTATAAATATATAATCAATTTTATTTTTAAGCTACAGCGCCGTAACCTTTAGCCAGACAAAGGAGAAGGTTATGTCAGAAATCACCTTACAACATCATCGTACAGTGTGGCACTTCGTGCCGGGTCTCGCGCTCAGCGCCGTGGTTACCGGCGTGGCTTTATGGGGCGGGAGTATACCGGCGGTTGCCGGCGCAGGGTTCAGCGCCCTGACGCTGGCCATTCTGCTCGGCATGGTGGTCGGGAACACCGTTTATCCACACATCTGGAAATCCTGCGACGGCGGCGTGATTTTCGCCAAGCAGCATTTATTACGTCTCGGGATCATCCTTTATGGCTTCCGTCTCACCTTTTCGCAGATTGCGGATGTCGGTGTCAGCGGGATTGCCATTGACGTCCTGACCCTTTCGAGCACCTTTTTACTGGCGTGCTTTATCGGCCAGAAGATCTTTGGGCTGGACAAACAGACCAGCTGGCTGATCGGTGCGGGTAGCAGCATCTGCGGCGCGGCGGCGGTACTGGCAACAGAACCCGTCGTTAAAGCCGAAGCCAGTAAAGTCACGGTTGCCGTCGCGACGGTAGTTATCTTCGGTACGCTGGCGATCTTCCTGTATCCGGCCATGTATCCGCTGGTGGCGCACTGGTTTAGTCCGGAAACCTACGGCATTTATATCGGCTCAACCATGCACGAAGTGGCGCAGGTGGTGGCGGCAGGTCACGCCATTAACCCGGAAGCGGAAAACGCGGCGGTCATCGCCAAAATGCTGCGCGTGATGATGCTGGCCCCGTTCCTGATTTTCCTCGCGGCGCGGGTTAAACAGCTTGCTCCGGCAGGCGGCACCGAGAAAAGCAAAATCACCATTCCGTGGTTTGCGATCCTGTTCATCGTGGTCGCTGTCTTCAACTCTTTCCACCTGCTGCCAAAAGCGATGGTGGATATGCTGGTGACGCTGGATACGGTCCTGCTGGCGATGGCGATGGCGGCGCTGGGCGTCACCACACACGTCAGCGCGCTGAAAAAAGCCGGCGCGAAACCGCTGCTGATGGCGCTGGTGCTGTTCATCTGGCTAATCGTTGGCGGTGGTGCGATTAACCTTGCGGTACACAGCCTGTTGGCATAAACCATCTCGTCCTTCTCCTGTTAACCCGCTATCATAGGCATTTCGGGTTAACAGGAGTCTTTTTATGAAATATGTTGGAGCGCACGTCAGCGCTGCCGGTGGCCTTGCGAATGCCGCCATTCGCGCCGCCGAAATCGAGGCGACCGCTTTCGCCCTGTTCACCAAAAACCAGCGCCAGTGGCGCGCCGCAGCGCTCACCGCTGAAGTGATTGATGATTTCAAAGCCGCCTGTGAGAAATACGGCTACGGGCCTGGCCAAATCCTTCCCCACGACAGCTACCTCATTAACCTCGGTCACCCGGTTGCCGAGGCGCTGGAAAAATCCCGCGAAGCGTTCCTGGATGAGGTTCAGCGCTGTGAACAGCTGGGGCTGACGCTGCTGAACTTCCATCCCGGCAGCCATCTGATGCAGATTGACGAAGACGCCTGTCTGGCGCGCATCGCCGAGTCCATCAACATGACGCTGGATAAAACCCAGGGCGTGACGGCGGTGATTGAGAATACCGCCGGTCAGGGCAGCAACCTCGGCTTTAAGTTTGAGCATCTGGCGGCGATCATCGACGGCGTGGAAGATAAATCCCGCGTGGGGGTGTGCATCGATACCTGTCACGCCTTTGCCGCCGGCTATGACCTGCGCACAACCGAGGCCACGAAAAATACCTTCGAGGAGTTCGAGCGTATTGTCGGTTTTAAATACCTTCGCGGTATGCACTTAAACGATGCGAAAAGCGCGTTCGGCAGCCGCGTTGACCGCCACCACAGCCTGGGCGAAGGCAACATCGGCCATGATGCGTTCCGCTTTATCATGCAGGACGCCCGCTTCGACGGTATTCCGATGGTGCTCGAAACCATTAACCCGGATATCTGGGCGGAAGAGATTGCCTGGCTGAAGGCGCAGCAAACCGCTGAACAGGCGGCATAAAAAAAGCCGGGCTGCTTACGCACCCGGCTTTTTTTGTAGGTCGGGTAAGGCGAAGCCGCCACCCGACACCTCTTTTAGGCTGCTTTTGCGACCACTTCCGCTTCCGGGCGCTTCAGCACCGCGTAAGACAGGCCTGCCACCAGCGTACCGGCAACAATCGCCAGCAGATAACCCAGCACCGGCGTGATGGCGCCAGGGATGAGCAGGACGAACAGACCGCCGTGCGGCGCCATCAGTTTCGCACCTACCGCCATGGAGATAGCCCCCGTCACCGCACCACCCACGATACAGCACGGCAGAACACGCATTGGATCGCGTGCCGCAAACGGGATTGCGCCTTCGGTGATGAAGCACAGGCCCAGCACCAGCGCCGCTTTACCGCCTTCCTGCTGCGCTTTATCGAACTTACGGCGGGCAATAATCGTCGCCAGACCGAGCGCCAGCGGAGGCACCATACCGGCCGCCATGATCGCCGCCATCGGCGCGTAGGTCTGGGTACTCAGCAGGCCAACGCCAAACGCATATGCCGCTTTGTTCACCGGCCCCCCCATGTCGGTACACATCATACCGCCGAGGATTGCGCCCAGCAGCACCGCGTTCGCCGTCCCCATGGTTTGCAGCCAGTGGGTCAGACCTTCCAGAATGCCCGCGACCGGCTTACCAATCAGGTAAATCATCGCCAGACCGACCACCAGGCTGGAAATCAGCGGGATGATCAGGATAGGTTTCAGCGCCTCCATACTCTGCGGTAGCTTCAGCTTCGAGCTGATCAGCTTCGCCACATAACCGGCGAGGAAACCGGCAATGATACCGCCGATAAAGCCAGAACCGGTGCTCACGGCGAGCATACCGCCGATAAGACCCGGCGTCAGACCCGGACGGTCAGCAATGGAGAAGGCGATAAAGCCCGCCAGCACCGGCACCATCAACGCAAACGCGGAGCCGCCGCCAATCTGCATCAACGCGGCCGCCAGTGTGCCCGGCTCTTTAAACGCCTCGATACCAAAGGCGAAGGAGAGCGCAATACACAGGCCGCCCGCCACCACCATCGGCAGCATGTAGGACACGCCGGTCAGCAGGTGACGATACGCGCCCGCAGACTCTTTTTTCCCTTCGGTCGCAGTTTTAGCCGCACCGGTTGCCTGATACGGTTTGGCTTCTGCCAGCGCCTTATCAAACTCCTGCGCGGTCTTCTTCAGCGCCAGGCCGGTAGAGGTACGGTACATCGGCTTGCCGGCAAACTTCGCCAGATCCACTTCGATATCCGCCGCCACAATCACCAGATCGGCTTCCGCCACCTCTTCCGGCGTGATGGCATTGCCCGCACCAACAGAGCCGCGGGTTTCAACCTTCACCCACCAGCCACGTTTTTTCGCTTCGGTTTCAATGGCTTCAGCCGCCATAAAGGTGTGCGCCACACCTGTCGGGCAGGCCGTTACCGCAACAATGCGTTTCGGCCCAGCGGCGGCAACCGGCGCCGCCTCAACAGGTGCGCTGTAAACCGTCGCATGACCTTTTGCTTCGCTCAGGAACAGCTCGGGATGGGCTACCGCGCGATTAATATCACCCAGCCACACTTTTTTGCCGTTCAGGGCGCTGTCAGCGGGGATTTTGTCGCCCAGAACAATCGCCATTTCAGCATCACCCGGGTTATCAATGATATCCAGATGCGCTTTTTGTGCCGCCGCGCCCAGCAGGGTCTTCGCCATATAGGCACGAGCCTGTCCGAGACCGGAGTCAATGATCAGCAGCGTTTTCATTATTCCTCTCCTGCTGTTAGTTAAAAGGTTTTAAGTCAACGCGCGCCATCATCGCGGCTAACTGGGTACGATCGGTAATACCGACATTGCTCTGGCTCACGGCCAGGGCCGCAACGGCGGTAGCAAGACGTAAGGTATGTTCACTGGATTCGCGCATCAGCAGACCGTAGATCAGGCCGCCAACCATCGAATCCCCGGCACCCACGGTGCTGACCACCTCCATTGAAGGCGGTTTG
Organism: Enterobacter cloacae complex sp. ECL72; assembly: GCF_019056635.1. Classification (NCBI taxonomy): domain Bacteria; kingdom Pseudomonadati; phylum Pseudomonadota; class Gammaproteobacteria; order Enterobacterales; family Enterobacteriaceae; genus Enterobacter; species Enterobacter cloacae complex sp. ECL72. The sequence continues at coordinate 2,646,107 of NZ_CP077659.1, forward strand.
GCAATCCATTCCCCGGAGGCGTTAACCCACAGGGCACCTTCTGCACCCAGCGAAATCACCACGTGAGCGATACCCTGCTCGCGCAGCGCATGGGCAGCGTCAATCACATCCTTTAATTCTGGCAGCTTACGGCCCGCCCAGATCTCCAGTTCGCGGCGGTTAGGCTTAACCAGCCATGGCGAGGCTTTCAGACCGGCGACCAGCGCGTCGCGGCTGCTGTCGAAAATAATGCACGGGCACTGGCTGCGCAGGCGCGTCATCCAGTCGGTGAACGCTTCCGGGCTGACGCCGGACGGCAGACTGCCGCTGACGCACACCATGTCAAACTGGCCCAGCCAGCTCAGGGAATCGGCAACAAAGCGCTCCCAGTCAGCCGGGGTCACTTCGAAGCCGGAGAAGTTCAGATCGGTCACTTCACCGTCTTTCTCGGTCAGCTTAACGTTGATGCGGGTACGGCCTTGCACAACCTGAAAACGGTTAGCGATGCCCAGTTCACTGAACAACTGCTGAAAACCGTCCTGGTTGTCTTTACCGAGGAAGCCGCCAACGGTGACGTCGATGCCGAGATCTTTCAGCACCTTCGCCACGTTAATCCCTTTTCCTGCGGCATGCAGGCCGGTCGTCCGCACCAGGTTAACTTCGCCACGCTCAATTTCCGGGCAGAAGCCCACCAGATCGTAAGCCGGGTTCAGCGTAATGGTCGCAACACGTCTGCTCATTATGCGCCCTCCCCCAGACCGGCCGCGATGGCGTCGCCAATCGCTTTCAGCGCCTGTTCAGCATCCGCACCCTGCGCGGTAAAGCGCAGACGATGGCCTTTCTTCACGCCCAGCGCGACAACTTTCATCAGGCTGCGCCCGTTGGCTGGTTTACCCGAACCGTCCAGATTGGTCACGGTGATCTCACTTGCAAATTGTTTAATGGTATTCACCAGCATGGTGCCCGGACGGGCATGCAGGCCGTGTTCGTTACGCACCACGTACTCTGCGCTCAGCAGGTCATCCGTCAGCGCATCGTCGCTGGTCAGCAGGGCCAGCACCGTCGCCGCGTCTGCGTTCAGCAGTTTTTCAGCTTTATTGTTCAGCAGCAGATCGCCCAGACGCTTCAGCACGGATACCGGCTGATCGTCCGCCATGGCGACCGTTACCAGCATCGCGGCGCGTTCGCCGTCTGTCTCAAAGGCAACCGCAGCACGGCTGACCGCGATAGCGCTACGCAGGTTGCCTTCAGCACTGTCGTTCAGCCAGATGCCCTGACCCAGGTTTAATGGCTTATCATTGATGGCGCGCGTCACAAAAGTGGTATCCGCCGCACCGACCTCTTTCAGGCGAGCCGCGTTCAGCGCCTGGAGCGTCAGCAAATCGGACGCGACGACGTCCAGCGTCAGAGTTTCATTATCCAGCTTCAGCGCTTCGCTCTGTTTTTCGCCCATCAGCAGGGCACGCAGCTCTTCAGCAGTGGTGGCGGATTTAAGCTGTTCCGCGACGGCATCATCACTCAGCACGTGCGTCAGCTGACGCAGCAGGCCCAGGTGTTCGTCACCGCTGGCCGCGATGCCAATCGCCACGTAAGCCACCTGCCCCTCGCCCCACAGCACGCCCTGCGGGAACTGGAAGACCTGCACGCCGGTTTTCAGCACCTGATCGCGGGTGTCCGTGGTGCCGTGCGGAATTGCAATACCGTTACCGAGGAAGGTGGAGGTCTGCTGTTCACGCGCCAGCATGCCGTTGACATAGCCGTCAGCCACGTTGCCAGCCTGCACGAGCGCAGCGGCGACCTGGCGAATAGCCTCCTCTTTATTCCCGGCCTGTTCGCCCGGGTGAATATCCTGAACAGATAACTGGAACATGATTCTCCTCTCCTGCTGAAATTGAATCGTTTCAGCTTAACTGAGAAAATAAGCGCTAGCCTGCTTCGTCAGGACATGCAAGATAGCGCTGAAACGTTTCAAGAAGTCTTGTCTTTTCTACAAAAGGTTGCAAGAAAAGTTACATTTCTTGTTGCAGAATTTAGAAGTGCAGCACATTTCTTTTTCAGTCGGGAGGTTTTTGCTGATGTTCAGCAAACAGGTTCAGCACGCTTCAGCGAAACGGCGATAAACTGAAATGCTATTTTGATTTATTGTGGCAATCTTGATTTTGCCCTCTGTTTATTTAATGACAGGCGGCGTAAACTCCGCCTCTCTCTGTTACTCGCAAAGACTGAACATGCATAACACCCCCGCTGCCGCCTCACCAAAGCCTTTTGATTTGACGTCAACGGCGTTTTTGATCGTTGCTTTCCTCACCGGTATTGCCGGTGCGTTACAAACGCCTACGCTGAGCCTGTTTCTGACCAACGAAGTCCACGCCCGCCCGGCGATGGTTGGCTTCTTCTTCACCGGGAGCGCCATCATCGGCATTTTCGTCAGCCAGTTTCTTGCCGGGCGTTCAGACCGCAAAGGCGATCGCAAAAGCCTGATCGTTTTTTGCTGCCTGCTCGGGGTGTTTGCCTGCCTGCTGTTTGCCTGGAACCGTAACTACTTCATTCTGCTGTTCGTGGGCGTCTTCCTGAGCAGTTTCGGCTCGACCGCCAACCCACAGATGTTCGCCCTTGCCCGCGAGCATGCCGACCGCACCGGGCGAGAAGCGGTGATGTTCAGTTCGATACTGCGCGCGCAGGTGTCGCTGGCCTGGGTGATTGGCCCCCCGCTCGCCTACGCGCTGGCGATGGGTTTTGGCTTTACGGTGATGTACCTCAGCGCAGCCGTGGCCTTCGTGGTATGCGGCGCAATGGTCTGGTTCTTTCTGCCCTCCATGCGCAAAGAGCCGAAAGTGGCGACCGGTACGCTGGAAGCTCCGCGACGTAACCGGCGCGACGCGCTGCTGTTATTCATTATTTGTACGCTAATGTGGGGAACCAACAGCCTCTATATCATTAATATGCCGCTGTTTATTATTGATGAGTTGCATCTGCCGGAGAAGCTGGCCGGGATCATGATGGGAACCGCCGCGGGGCTTGAGATCCCCACCATGCTGATTGCGGGCTATTACGCGAAGCGCTTCGGCAAGCGCTTTTTGATGCGCGTCGCCGCCGTAGCCGGGCTGCTGTTTTATGTCGGTATGCTGACGGTTCATACGCCAGCCTTGCTTCTTGCTTTACAGCTGCTGAACGCCATTTACATCGGTATCCTGGCCGGTATCGGCATGCTCTACTTCCAGGATCTGATGCCGGGTCAGGCAGGCTCTGCCACCACCCTTTATACTAATACCACCCGCGTGGGCTGGATTATTGCAGGCTCACTGGCGGGCGTTGTGGCTGAAATCTGGAACTATCATACGGTGTTCTGGATTGCGCTGGTGATGTGCGTCCTGACGCTGAGCTGCCTGACGCGAATCAAAGACGTTTAAGGCGCGGTGAGCGCTTCCAGCTCAAGCAGATAAGTGATGGCCTGCTGGCGCGTACTGCCGCACATTTCGGCGGTTGGCTGGAGCCCGGAGCACACCTTCGGGCGCAGGGGCGAGCCAAAGATCATGCACAGGTTAGTGTCAGAGAGCTGAACGCAGCGGGTATTGGCAGGCTTGCCCTCCGGCATGCCTGGAATGGGGCTTGAGATGGACGGTGCGGTACAGCACGCGCCACAGTCGGAACGACAATCCATACATGCTCTCTGTTGGTGGCAGATGCCCGCGCAGTCGGGCATTGCGCGCACAGTAACACCTTTTATGTATTGATAGCAAAACCCACGAATTCCGCTTGCCTGAAAGGCCGCGCGCGAGTAATTTGGCGCGATATTTTTTACCTCCCGTAAACAGGATTACTGCAATGCCAAGAGCGAACGAAATTAAGAAAGGTATGGTACTGAATTACAACGGCAAACTGCTGATTGTGAAAGATATCGACATTCAGGCACCCAGCGCCCGCGGCGCAGCAACGCTGTACAAAATGCGTTTCTCCGATGTCCGCACCGGCCTGAAAGTGGAAGAACGTTTTAAAGGCGACGATATCGTCGATACCGTGACCCTCACCCGTCGCTACGTTGATTTCTCCTACATCGACGGCAACGAATACGTGTTCATGGATAAAGAAGATTACACCCCGTATATCTTCACTAAAGATCAGATCGAAGAAGAGCTGCTGTTTATTCCAGAAGGTGGGATGCCGGACATGCAGGTGCTGACCTGGGATGGCGTGCTGCTGGCGCTGGAGCTGCCGCAGACCGTTGATCTGGAAATTGTTGAAACGGCGCCGGGCATCAAAGGCGCGTCTGCAAGTGCGCGTAACAAACCGGCTACCCTGACTACCGGTCTGGTCGTACAGGTGCCAGAATACCTGTCGGCGGGCGAGAAAATCCGTATCCATATCGAAGAAAAACGCTATATGGGTCGTGCTGACTGATTGCGGCGTTTGTCGGGTGGCGGCTGCGCCTTACCCGGCCTACAAAAACACAAAAACCGGCCTCAGAGCCGGTTTTTCGTAGGCCCGGTAAGCGTAGCGCCACCGGGCGATCAGGCTTAAAGAAGTTCAGGATACTTCGTCATTTTCAGCGCCAGCTCGATACCGCGCACTTCCGCCATCCCTTTCAGACGGCCAATCGCCGAATACCCTGGATTCGTTTTCTTGCGCAGATCGTCCAGCATCTGGTGCCCGTGATCCGGACGGAACGGGATAGGACGCACATCCCCCGCCTGCTTACGACGTACCTCTTCAGAGAGAATGGCATCCACCACCGCAACCATGTTCACGTCGCCGCCAAGATGGGCTGCTTCGTGGAAGGTTTTCGGGTTCTCTTCACGGCAGGTTGCACGCAGGTGGGTGAAATGAATGCGATCGCCGAAGGTTTCGATCATCCGCACCAGATCGTTATCCGCCCGCACGCCATACGAGCCCGTACACATGGTAAAGCCGTTGTAGATGCTGTCCACCGTCTCTTTCAGCCACTGCATATCTTCAATCGTAGACACGATACGCGGCAGGCCGAGGATAGGGCGCGGTGGATCGTCAGGATGAACCGCCAGCCGCACGCCGACTTCTTCTGCCACCGGCACAATAGCGCGCAGGAAGTGCGCCATGTTTTCACGCAGCTGGTTTTTATCGATATCGCCATATTCCGCCAGGCGCGCGCGGAACTGATCGAGGGTATAGCCCTCTTCCGCACCGGGCAGGCCCGCGATGATATTGCGAACCAGCTTCTCAATGTCCGCTTCACCGGCGGCATTGAACCACGCCAGCGCCTGCTGCTGCTCTTCGGCGGTGTAGTCTGCTTCCGCCCCCGGACGCTTCAGAATGTGCAGTTCGAAAGCCGCAAAAGCGATTTGATCGAAACGCAGCGCCTTCGAACCATCGGCCATTTCATATTCCAGGTCGGTACGCGTCCAGTCCAGGATCGGCATAAAGTTGTAGCAGACGGTATCAATACCACAGGCTGCCAGGTTACGAATGCTCTGCTGATAATTCGCAATCCAGGTATCACACTCACCGGAGTGGGTTTTGATATCTTCGTGAACCGGAATACTTTCCACAACAGACCAGGTTAACCCCTTCTCTGCCAGCTGAGCCTGACGCTTTTGGATTTCCTCCACCGGCCACACCTGACCGTTCGGAATATGATGCAGCGCCGTGACCACACCCGTTGCGCCAGCCTGACGCACATCATCAAGAGAAACCGGATCGTTCGGCCCGTACCAACGCCAGGTTTGTTCCATTGCCCCACCCTCTCAAGTTGTTATACCAATATGTGTTACTTCAATGACGACTACCATACATGTTTAATCGAAGTGGTCAATACAGCACGCGGCATTGATTGATCAAACTCACATAACAGGGATATTTACGGCTTACCAATTTAATTTGTTGTCATATAACTTTACACTGGCATTGTTAATTAATGGTTAATCAGGTGTGTATTACATGAAGACTATTGCCTCCACCGCGCTTCCTGCTCATGTCCAGCAGCCCCGCTACGATCGCGAGCAGTTACGCTCCCGCATCGTCCATTTCGGTTTTGGCGCGTTCCACCGGGCGCATCAGGCGTTGTTAACAAACCGGGTACTGAATGCCAAAGGAGGCGACTGGGGAATTTGTGAGATTAGCCTCTTTAGCGGCGATGTCCTTATGGGCCAGCTCCGGGCGCAGGATCATCTGTTTACCGTGCTGGAGAAAGGTGCCGAAGGCAATCAGCCCATTATTATCGGTGCGGTAAAAGAGTGCCTGAACGCAAAACTCGACTCGCTGGCAGCCATTATTGAGAAATTCTGCGAACCGCAGGTGGCAATTGTCTCCCTCACCATTACCGAAAAAGGCTACTGCATCGATCCGGCGACGGGAAAACTGGATATGCGGAACAGCCGCATCCTGCACGATCTCGAGCACCCGTCTGAGCCGCATTCCGCGCCGGGTATTCTGGTTGAAGCGCTTCATCGCCGCCGCGAGCGGGGCCTGCCGGCGTTTACCGTGCTCTCCTGCGACAATATTCCCGACAACGGCCACGTGGTGAAAAATGCCGTTCTCGGCATGGCCGGAAAGCGTTCCGCAGAGCTGGCCGCATGGATCGAGGCGCACGTGAGCTTCCCTGGCACCATGGTCGACCGAATCGTGCCCGCCGCCACCGACGCCTCACTCGCGGAAATCACCCAGGAACTTGGCGTTGAAGATCCCTGCGCCATCAGCTGTGAACCGTTCATTCAGTGGGTAGTGGAAGATAACTTTGTCGCCGGGCGTCCGGAGTGGGAGGTCGCAGGCGTACAGATGGTTGAGGATGTCCTGCCCTGGGAGCAGATGAAGCTGCGGATGCTGAACGGCAGCCACTCCTTCCTCGCGTATCTGGGCTACCTTGCCGGCTACGCGCACATAAATGAATGTATGCAGGACGACAGTTTCCGCGAGGCGGCCGGCAGGCTGATGCTGAAAGAGCAGGCCCCTACGCTGCGCATCACCAACGTTGATCTGACAGCCTATGCTGACAGCCTGCTTGACCGCTTCGCCAACCCGGCCCTACAGCATCGTACATGGCAAATCGCCATGGACGGCAGCCAGAAGCTGCCTCAGCGCATGCTGGAAGGGATCCGCATGCATCTTGAGCGTAACACCGCCTGGCCATTACTGGCGCTGGGGGTGGCGGGCTGGATGCGCTACGTCAGCGGTACGGACGAACAGGGCAACGCCATTGACGTACGCGATCCGCTGAGCGACAAGTTTCAGGCCATTGTCGCTACCAGCAGCGACGCAGAACGCGTTAGCGCCCTGCTGACGCTAAATGAAATCTTTGGCGACGACCTGCCGCAAAACCCTGTCTTTGTCGAGGCAATCACCAGCGCGTACCAGCGCCTCGTCCGGCTCGGCGCGCGCCAGGCCGTTATCGAAACGTTAAAAATTTAACGATTATTGCGTTTAAGGCGAACGGTTTTATGATCCGTTCGCCCTCCCTCTTCTCAATGCCCGATTTTTTCGTCAGGATGATAGATAGTTGTTACTACATCACAATTATTTATCGGAGCGCACGTGACCAAAACCAACCTGATCACCGGTTTTCTAGGCAGCGGTAAAACTACGTCCATTCTGCATTTGCTGGCCAATAAAGACCCGGCGGAAAAGTGGGCCGTGCTGGTCAACGAATTTGGCGAAGTGGGGATCGACGGCGCGTTGCTCGCCGACAGCGGCGCGATGGTGAAAGAGATCCCGGGCGGGTGTATGTGCTGCGTGAATGGTCTGCCGATGCAGGTCGGGCTGAATACGCTGCTGCGTCAGGGCAAGCCGGACCGTCTGCTGATTGAGCCCACCGGGCTGGGGCATCCTAAGCAAATCCTTGATTTACTGACCGCCCCGGTATACGAGCCGTGGCTTGAGCTGCGTGCGACGCTTTGCCTGCTCGACCCCCGCCAGCTGCTGGATGAAAAAGCGATCAATAATGACAATTTCCGCGACCAGCTCGCCTCGGCAGATATTATCGTGGCGAATAAATCCGATCGCGCGACGGCTGAGAGTCAGGCCGCGTTCCAGTCCTGGTGGCAGCAGGCTGGCGGTGGACGTCAGTATGTGCAGACGACCCAGGGCAACATTGATGGCGCCTTGCTCGACCTTCCCCGCCTCAACCAGACGCAACTGCCTGCCAGCGCTGAGCATTCGCATAGCCACGGCGCGAAGCAAGGCCTGGCTGCACTGAGCCTGCCGGAGCATCAGCGCTGGCGTCGCAACCTGAATAGCGGCCAGGGGCACCAGGCCTGCGGGTGGATCTTCGATGCCGATACGGTTTTCGACACCATTGGTATACTGGAATGGGCGAGACTCGCGCCGGTTGAGCGGGTAAAAGGGATCATGCGCACTCCGGATGGTCTGGTGCGCATTAACCGTCAGGGCGAGGATTTCTTTATTGAAACCCAGAACGTCGCGCCACCCGACAGCCGGATAGAGTTAATTAGTGCGGTTAATACCGACTGGAATGCCCTCCAGTCAAGCCTGTTGAAGCTTCGTTTAAGTTTGGGCGGCTAACGTTGCCCCTGATTTCACACATTGCTGAAGACTATGACGACTCGACTTCCTGCTATTTTATTGCTCAACGCTGCCGGCCTGGCGATCTTTTTCTCCTGGTATATCCCGGCGGATCACGGTTTCTGGTTCCCGCTGGATTCCGGGCTGTTCCACTTCTTTAACCAGGCGCTGGCGAAGAATGAAGCCTTCCTGTGGCTGGTGGCGATCACCAACAACCGCGCGTTTGACGGCTGTTCGCTGCTGGCAATGGGCTGTCTGATGCTCTCCTTCTGGCTGAAGGAAGACAAAACGGGTCGTCGCCGTATTCTGATTATCGGCCTGGTGATGCTGCTGACGGCCGTGATTATTAACCAGCTGGCGCAGCATCTGATGCCGGTTAAACGCGCCAGTCCTTCGCTCTTTTTCCCGAATATTAACCGCGTCAGCGAGCTGCTTCATATTCCAACCAAAGATGCCTCGAAGGACAGTTTCCCGGGCGACCACGGTATGATGCTGCTGATTTTTGCAGGCTTCATGCTGCGCTATTTTGGTAAAAAAGCCTTCACCATCGCCCTGGTTATTGTGGTGGTATTTGCATTCCCGCGGGTGATGATTGGCGCTCACTGGCTGACAGATATCGCCGTAGGCTCCCTCACGGCGGTGTTAATTGGTTTACCGTGGGTGCTGATGACCCCACTGAGCGATCGCATAATAGGCATTTTTGATCGCTATCTTCCTGGCAAATTTAAACAAGCCGGAAACAAATAAATAACGAAAATTAACACCATTCATCAGGGATCGTTTTCGATCCCTGCGTCACTTCTTTTCGGCGTCATTCAACGCTGTCATCATCCCGTCATACAATTCGTGATAAAAATGAAGCAATTGCAGGGATTACCGATATGAATGGCGGCATTTTGAGCAATTCCGCGCTGTAACTTTGTGTATCACATTTTCTTATAAAAAAACGGACTTTTTTGCTCGCAATACCCCGTGCAATCGGTTAACCTCGAACTCGTTTTGCCCCACTGAGATAATTATTATCATGGTGAATAATTTTGTGCGTTGAGCCACAGTTTTCACCATAAAGAATTGTCTCATTGTGAACAGATTATTAGTCTCGTCACGGTTGGCATTTTTATAACGATATTTTCGTTAAGGACTTCAAGGGAAAACAAACAAAATGGTCAAATCTCAACCAATCTTGAGATATATCTTGCGGGGGATCCCGGCGATTGCAGTGGCGGTTCTGCTTTCGGCATGTAGTACGACGAATACCGCGAAGAATATGCATCCTGAGACGCGTGTTGTGGGAATGGAAGATTCCTCTTCACTGCAAGCCTCTCAGGATGAATTTGAAAATATGGTACGTAATCTCGACGTTAAGTCGCGTATTATGGATCAGTATGCTGACTGGAAAGGTGTGCGTTACCGTCTGGGCGGCAGCACCAAGAAAGGCATCGATTGTTCCGCATTCGTACAGCGTACGTTCCGTGAACAGTTTGGGTTAGACCTTCCGCGTTCTACTTATGAACAGCAGGAAATGGGCAAATCCATTTCGCGCACTAAACTGCGCACGGGCGATTTAGTCCTGTTCAGAGCGGGTTCAACCGGTCGACACGTTGGCATCTATATCGGTAACGATCAGTTTGTCCATGCTTCCACCAGCAGTGGTGTGACGATTTCCAGCATGAACGAACCTTACTGGAAGAAGCGCTACAACGAAGCTCGCCGCGTTCTGAGCCGTAGTTAATATTGCTGTCGTATCGTTGGTTATCCCTTGGCTGGCGATACGATAAAAAAAGCACTGCTCCGGCAGTGTTTTTTTTTGCCCGTTACACTGATAACTATCCAGCGGCATTTCAGGAATCACGACATCTATGTTTACCCGCTACTTCTCCAGCAACCGCAAGATTCTGTTTCTCAGTTTCCTTACGGGGTTATTCACTGCCCTGCTCCTGGGAGCATTACAGTTTTACTGGAGTTACCACAAGCGAGACGTCAGATTCGATACCCTTATTACCGATTTAAGCGTCTACATGGAGAGCTATTTCGATGAGCTCAAAATGTCGATTGATACACTCCAGCCACTCACGCTAAACAGCTGCGAGGAAGTGAGTGCCGCCCTGACCTCCCGGGCGGCCTTTAGCATCAACGTGCGCGCCTTTTTGCTGGTCAGGGATAAAAACGCCTACTGCTCTTCCGCCACCGGCCCGATGAATGTCCCTCTGGAAGCGCTTATTCCTGAACTGCACATCAATAAACAGGTTGATATGGCGCTCCTGCCGGGCACCCCCATGATGCCGGACAAGCCCGCGATTGCCATCTGGTATCGCAACCCACTGGTGAAGGACGGCGGTGTATTTACCTCCGTTAATCTTAACCTGACTCCTTATCTCCTCTACACCTCAAGACAGGATGAGTTTGCCGGTATTTCCATCATTATTGGCGATTATGCGTTATCAACCCATTCCGGAACGCTGGTCTCTGCGCGTGATTTGCCTGATATCCCGGTCCGTACCGCCACGCTGAAAAATGTGCCTCTGACCATCCATGTTTATGCGGAAGCCTGGACGACCGATGAAGTGCTGTACGCCCTGTTTTTCGGCCTGGTCTGCGGTATCGCGGCGGGCCTGTTGAATTTCTATATTCTTACTATCCGTCTTAATCCGGGGAAAGAGATCCTAACGGCCATCAAACGCGACCAGTTTTACGTGGTCTATCAACCCGTCGTGGATGCGCAGTCGCTCAAAATGACCGGGCTGGAAGTCCTGATGCGCTGGAAGCATCCGGTGATGGGAGAAATTCCACCGGATGCCTTTATTAATTTCGCTGAAGCGCAGAAGCTGATTGTCCCACTGACGCTGCATCTTTTTGACCTGATTATCCGCGATGCCCCTGTCCTGCAAACGGTGCTCCCGCCTGGGGCCAAGTTTGGGATCAACATCGCGCCCGGGCATCTGCATGCGGAAAGCTTTAAAGAGGATATGCGCGCGTTTGCCGCCGCCCTTCCACCCGATCACTTCCAGATTGTGCTGGAAATAACCGAGCGCGATATGATCAACCACCGCGAGGCTAATCAGCTGTTCGAATGGCTGCACGAAGAAGGTTTTGAAATTGCCATCGATGATTTTGGCACCGGCCACAGCGCGCTGATCTATCTGGAACGCTTTACGATGGATTACCTGAAAATTGACCGTGGCTTCGTGAATGCCATCGGGACTGAAACCGTCACCTCGCCAGTGCTTGACGCGGTGCTGACGCTGGCAGAACGCCTGAATATGTTAACCGTTGCCGAGGGTGTTGAAACGCCGGAGCAGGCGGCGTGGCTGCGCGAGCATGGCGTGAACTATCTTCAGGGCTACTGGATCGGCCGCCCGATGTCGCTGGAGCAGTTCAGGACGTGGCAACCCGACATCACGCTCGGGGAATAATTTCACAATCACGGCGCTGTCCCTTATTATTCTGTTCAACCGAGCCTGCCTGTGAACAAAGGGATCCGCCGCACTATGATTATGCGCGTTGTGTTGACGCTATTGGCGCTGGTGAGCCTGTCGAGCCAGGCGCAGACCATCAAAGAGAGCACGGCCTTTGCCGTCATTGGCGAGCCGAAGTACGCGGTTAACTTTAACCACTACGATTACGTTAACCCCGCCGCCCCGAAAGGCGGAAACGTGACGCTTTCCGCCACGGGAACGTTTGACAACTTTAACCGCTTTGCCCTGCGCGGCGTGGCGGCAGCGCGTACCGAATCCCTCTATGACACGCTGTTCGTCACCTCCGACGACGAGCCCGGCAGCTATTATCCCCTGGTTGCTGAGAACGTGCGTTACGCCGATGATTTCAGCTGGGCAGAAATCGCGATTAATCCGCGGGCGCGTTTTCACGACGGTACGCCGGTTAGCGCCCGTGACGTGGCATTCACCTTTCATAAATTTATGACCGAAGGCGTGCCGCAGTTTCGTCTGGTGTACAAGGGCACCACGGTGAAAGCCATCGCCCCGCTGACCGTGCGAATCGAACTCCCTGAGCCGAACAAAGAGAATATGCTGAGCCTGTTCTCCCTGCCCGTCATGCCCGAATCCTTCTGGAAAAATCATAAGCTGAGCGATCCCCTCTCTACCCCGCCGCTGGCCGGAGGGCCGTATCGCATTACCGACTGGCGAATGGGCCAGTACGTGATCTATTCCCGGGTGAAAGATTACTGGGCAGCCACGCTGCCGGTAAACCGGGGCCGCTGGAACTTCGATACAATCCGCTACGACTACTACCTGGATGATAACGTGGCCTTCGAGGCATTTAAGGCGGGCGCGTTTGATTTACGTGTCGAGAACAGCGCCAAAAATTGGGCGACCCGCTATATCGGAAAAAATTTCGCGAAAGGCTATATCGTTAAAGACGAACACAAAAACGAATCCGCGCAGGACACGCGCTGGCTGGCGTTTAATATTCAGCGCCCGGTTTTTTCCGATCGTCGGGTGCGTGAAGCCATTACCCTGGCGTTTGATTTCGAATGGATGAACAAAGCGCTGTTTTACGGAGCCTACAGCCGGGCGAACAGCTATTTCCAGAATACTGAATATGCCGCCCGTGATTATCCCCACGCGGACGAGCTGGTTTTGCTGGCGCCAATGAAAGCGGAGCTCCCGCCGGAGGTGTTCACCCGCGTATTTGAACCGCCCAAATCCGACGGAAACGGGTTCGACCGGGACAACCTGCTGAAAGCCAGCAACCTGCTGGATGATGCTGGCTGGGTGCTGAAAAATCGGCAACGGGTTAATGTGCAAACCGGTAAACCGCTCAGCTTCGAACTGCTGATTGCCTCCGGCGCAAACGATCAGTGGGTGCTGCCATTTAAGAAGAACCTTGCCCGGCTTGGCGTCACCATGAATATCCGCCAGGTCGATATGGCCCAGTTAACCAACCGCAAGCGCAGTCGCGATTACGACATGATGCAGACCCTGTGGGCCGCGCAGCCGTGGCCGAGTTCAGATCTGCAAATCTCCTGGGCATCGGGGTATATCGACTCCTCCTACAACGCCCCGGGCGTAAAGAGCCCGGTGATAGATGCGCTGATTGCAAAAATTGTCGCCGCTCAGGGCGATAAGAACAAGCTTCTGCCGCTTGGCCGCGCGCTCGATCGGGTCTTAACCTGGAACTATTACATGCTGCCGATGTGGTATATGGGCGAAGATCGCGTGGCCCGCTGGGATAAATTCTCCCTGCCTGCCGTTCGCCCGGTCTACACCCTCGGCTTTGACACCTGGTGGTATGACGTGAATAAAGCCGCAAAACTGCCCGCAGAGCGGCGTTAAGGAGTGACGATGGGCGCTTATCTTATCCGCCGGCTGCTGTTAGTGATCCCGACGCTGTGGGCCATCATTACCATTAACTTTTTTATCGTCCAGATCGCCCCCGGCGGTCCGGTGGACCAGGCAATTGCGGCTATAGAATTTGGTCACGCTGGCGGCATGCCGGGCGGCGGCGGTGAAGGAATGGGGGCCAGCCATGCCCGGACGGGCGTGGGCAACATCAGCGAAAGCCACTACCGGGGCGGTCGCGGACTGGATCCGGAGGTGATCGCCGAGATCACCCATCGCTATGGTTTTGACAAGCCGCTGCACGAGCGTTATTTCAGGATGCTCTGGGATTATGTCCGTTTCGATTTTGGCGACAGCCTGTTTCGCAGCGCCTCGGTGTTAACCCTGATCAAACAAAGCCTGCCGGTTTCCATCACGCTCGGACTGTGGGGGACGCTGATTATTTATCTGGTCTCCATTCCGCTGGGGATCCGAAAAGCGGTATACAACGGTAGCCGTTTCGATATCTGGAGCAGCACATTCATTATCATCGGCTACGCTATCCCGGCGTTTCTGTTTGCCGTGCTGCTGATTGTCTTTTTCGCCGGCGGCAGTTATTTCGACCTCTTCCCGCTGCGCGGGCTGGTCTCTGCGGATTTCAGCACCCTGCCGTGGTATCAGAAAATCACCGATTACTTCTGGCACATCACGCTTCCGGTGCTGGCGACGGTCATCGGCGGTTTTGCGGCGCTTACGATGCTGACCAAAAACGCCTTTCTTGATGAGATCCGCAAACAGTACGTCGTCACCGCGCGCGCCAAGGGTGTCGGTGAAAAGCAGATCATGTGGAAGCACGTTTTTCGTAACGCCATGCTGCTGGTGATTGCCGGTTTCCCCGCCACGTTCATCAGTATGTTTTTTACCGGCTCGCTGCTGATAGAGGTGATGTTCTCGCTCAACGGATTAGGGCTGCTGGGCTATGAGGCCACCGTCTCCCGTGATTATCCGGTGATGTTTGGCACGCTCTACATTTTCACCCTGATCGGCCTGCTGCTGAACATCATCAGCGATATCAGCTATACGCTGGTCGATCCCCGTATCGATTTTGAGGGCCGCTGATGTCGCGTTTAAGCCCCGTCAATCAGGCCCGCTGGGCGCGTTTTCGCCACAACCGTCGCGGCTACTGGTCGCTGTGGATCTTCGCCGTCCTGTTCGCCTTAAGTATGTGTTCGGAACTGATTGCCAACGATAAACCCCTGCTGGTGCATTTCAAAGACCGCTGGTATGTGCCGGTGCTGACCACCTACAGCGAAAGCGATTTTGGCGGCCCGTTTGCGACGCCAGCCGAGTACCAGGATCCCTGGTTACGTGAACAGATAGCGCAGCACGGCTGGGCTATCTGGGCACCGATTCGTTTTGGCGCGAACAGTATTAACTTCGCCACGTCCACCCCCTTCCCTTCGCCGCCTTCCGCGCAAAACTGGCTGGGAACGGACGCCAACGGCGGCGATGTGCTGGCGCGCATTCTCTATGGCACCCGCATCTCGCTCCTGTTTGGGCTACTGCTGACGCTCTTTAGCAGCGTAATGGGCGTTGTGGCGGGCGCCGTGCAGGGCTATTACGGGGGTAAAATAGATTTATGGGGACAGCGCGTGATTGAAGTCTGGTCCGGTATGCCGACGCTGTTTCTGATTATCCTGCTGTCCAGCGTGGTACAGCCTGGCTTCTGGTGGCTGCTCGGGATCACCGTCCTGTTCGGCTGGATGGCGCTGGTCGGCGTGGTGCGCGCGGAGTTTCTGCGTACGCGGAATTACGACTATATTCGCGCTGCGCAGGCGTTAGGCGTGAGCGATGGCGCAATAATCTTCCGTCACATGCTTCCCAATGCGGTGGTGGCGACCCTCACCTTCCTGCCGTTTATTTTGTGCAGCTCCATTACCACCCTGACGTCGCTTGATTTTCTTGGTTTCGGTTTGCCGCTGGGCTCACCGTCCCTTGGCGAACTGCTGTTGCAGGGCAAAAACAATCTCCAGGCCCCCTGGCTGGGCATCGCCGCATTCCTCTCCGTGGCGGTGCTGCTTTCCCTGCTGATTTTTATTGGCGAAGCCGTGCGCGATGCCTTCGATCCCAACAAGGCGGTATGACATGACCCGGCCTCTTCTGAGCATAGAGAATCTGTCGATTGCGTTTTCAAAACAGGGCGAATCACGCACGGTGGTGACGGACTTATCGTTGCAGATCCAGCGCGGAGAGACGCTGGCGCTGGTCGGGGAATCCGGCTCCGGTAAGAGCGTTTCGGCGCTGTCGGTGCTGCGCCTGCTCCCTTCCCCGCCGGTCAGCTATCCGCAGGGGGATATTCTGTTCCATGGACAATCGCTGCTGAACGCTGACGAGCAAACCCTGCGCGGCATTCGTGGCAACAACATCGCCATGATTTTTCAGGAGCCGATGGTGTCGCTCAACCCACTGCATACCCTGGAAAAACAGCTCTATGAAGTGCTGTCACTTCATCGGGGAATGCGTAAAGAGGCAGCGCGGGGTGAAATTCTGGACTGCCTTGAACGCACCGGTATCCGTAATGCGGCGAAACGGCTGAACGATTTCCCGCACCAGCTTTCCGGCGGCGAGCGCCAGCGCGTGATGATTGCAATGGCCCTGCTCACGCGCCCCGAACTGCTGATTGCCGATGAACCTACTACCGCGCTGGACGTCACGGTACAGGCACAAATTCTGCAACTGCTGCGCGAACTGCGCGACGAGCTGAACATGAGCCTGCTGTTTATTACGCACAACCTGAGCATTGTGAAAAAGCTCGCTGACACGGTGGCCGTGATGCAAAACGGCCGCTGCGTGGAACAGTACCGGGCATCCGCCCTGCTGAGCGCGCCTCAGCACCCGTATACACAGCGCCTGCTCGATAGCGAACCCGCTGGCGACCCGGTTCCGCTTAACACTGACAGCGCGCCGTTGCTGAGGGTTGAGGGGCTGTCGGTGTCATTCCCGATCCGCAAAGGCATTTTGCGTCGCGTGGTCGATCACAATCATGTTCTGAAAGACATGAGCTTCGCTCTGCGTCCGGGCGAATCGCTTGGGCTTGTGGGCGAGTCCGGTTCAGGCAAAAGCACCACCGGCCTGGCGCTGCTGCGCCTGATCGCCTCTCAGGGAAGCATTGTTTTTGACGGCATGCCGCTGCAAAAACTGAATCGCCGGATGATGCTTCCCGTGCGTCCGCGGATGCAGGTGGTATTTCAGGATCCAAACTCTTCGCTTAACCCGCGCCTGAGCGTATTACAGATTATTGAGGAGGGCCTGCGCGTCCACCAGCCGACAATGACGGCGCAACAGCGTGAAATCGACGTGATGCGGGTGATGGCGGAAGTGGGTTTAGATCCCGAGACCCGGCACCGGTATCCGGCTGAGTTTTCCGGCGGACAGCGCCAGCGTATAGCGATTGCCCGCGCGCTGATCCTGAAACCGGAGCTGATCGTGCTGGACGAGCCAACCTCTTCCCTGGACCGCACCGTGCAGGCGCAAATTCTGGCGCTGCTGAAGGGGCTACAGGAAAAGCATCGGCTGGCCTATATCTTTATCAGCCACGATTTACAGGTGGTGCGTGCGCTTTGCCATCAGGTGGTGGTATTGCGGCAGGGAGAAGTCGTTGAGCAGGGAGAGTGCCAGCGCGTATTCACCGCGCCGACGCAGGATTACACGCGCCAGCTATTGTCCGCTGACTAACACTCAGAAAGGATATTGACCAGAGAACGGCTCGGCAATGGCCACGCCGAAGTTTTTCAGCCGACAGGTGGCGGCAAACTCATCCTGGCTGTTAACAAACAGGCACGGCTCACCTTCGCATTCCAGCACGGAGCTGTCCACTTCGATGTCCGTCAGCGCCTGGCTGAGACGTTCCATGACCGGCCACGCATTTTCATCGCTCGGGCTGAGCAGCTTAAGCGCCACCAGACAATTATCCTCCCCGGTAACGCTTTGCGGAATCGGTTCAACTTTCGAACCTGCAAAACCCGTCGACCAGCGATAGCTCTGGGGCAAGCGATGGACAATGGAGAGTTGTAATGTATTCACGTTCAGATCCCCGGAAGCAAATTTACTTCACAATTTATTTACATTTATAGTAACACATCATCGCCAACCTGCACTGTTTAGCGGATTTTATAGGCGTTGCAGGCTCGCGTCGGCGCTATATGTACCCGTTTCTGCGATCTAACTCAACCTTTTTAAATACAATGATGTGACTTTTTACATAAATAGATTTTACATAAAAGAAACAAACACAGGGTAAACGAACGGAGGGTTGGTTGATATGGGTCAACAAAAAGGCCCGTCACGGGCCTTAAGTGGTCATTTATGCGCCGTCTTTCGCGGCCGGCTGGCGTAAAGATAGAAGAGTATGGAGCAGGTCGCGCAGAGGGCAATCGCCCACAGCATCGGCCAGGCGGTATTAAACGTCGCCGTCGAGAGCAGCGCCCCGACTATCGCGCCAATTCCGAAACGGAACGTTCCTGCCAGCGACGAGGCGGTGCCCGCCATATGCGGAAATTCGTCGAGGATCACCGCCATCGCGTTGGATGAAACCATCGACACGCAGCCGACAAACGCCGCCACGCCCACCACCAGCGCCCAGAAACCGACGCCCAGCAACGCGCTCAATACCAGCCAGATAGCCATCACGAACTGGATCCACAGCCCGGCGCGGAACATATTCAGCGCCCCAACCCGCCGGACAAAGCGGCTGTTGATAATGGTCATCACAAACAGGAACACAATATTCAGCGCGAAGTAGTAACCAAAATGCTGGGGTGACACATGGTTCAGTTCGATGTACACAAACGGCCCCGCGCTCAGGAACGAGAACATTCCGGCAAAGCTGAAGCCGCTGGCCAGCATATAGCTGAGCACACGCTTATGGCGAAACAGCGAGGCAAAGTTGCCAAGCGTGGTGCGAACGTGGAACTTCTGACGTCGCTCGACCGGCAGCGTTTCATCGATAAAGACGAAGATCATCACCGAGGCCAGCAGCGCGGCAATCGCCAGGATCCAGAAAATCGCATGCCAGCTGAACCACACCAGGACCGCCCCGCCCACCATGGGGGCGACCAGCGGCGCAATTGTCGTGACCAGCATGACGAACGACATCATGCGTGAGAACTCTTCCTTCGGGTAGACGTCGCGCATCAGCGCGTTAATCACCACGCTTGCCGCAGCCGCCGCCAGGCCATGGAAGAAGCGCATCACAATCAGCTGATCGATACTCTGCGCCAGCGCGCAGGCCACCGCCGCCGCGGCAAATATCAATGTCCCGCCCAGGATAACCGGTTTACGCCCCAGGCTGTCGGCCATTGGGCCATAAAAGAGCTGACCGAGGGCAAAACCAAGAATGTAGGTGCTGAGCGTCATCTGCGCGCTGCCTGCCGGTACGCCAAACTGAGCGGAAATCACCGGCAGCGCGGGCAGATACATATCGATAGACAGCGGCATCAGCATGGCCAGCAGGCCAAGGATAAATACAATTTTAAACGACGAGTGTGGCCTGGTGGTCACAGGGTTCTCCTGAATTTAGCGTGAAGGCAGCCCGACGCTGGCAATCTCTTCTTCCGTCAGCGGGCGATATTCCCCTGGGGCCAGGTCTGGATCGAGTTCAATCGCGCCGATACGTTCACGATGCAGCCCCACAACGTGGTTGCCCACGGCGGCAAACATCCGCTTCACCTGATGGTAGCGGCCTTCACTGATGGTCAGACGGACGTCCGTGGGGGTGAGGATTTCCAGCACCGCCGGTTTGGTCAGATCCTTCTCATTATGCAGCTGAACGCCTTTCGCGAATTGCTCTGCCGTGTCATCCGAGACCGGAGACTCAAGCATCACCCGATAGGTTTTCTCACAGTGATGGCGCGGGGAGGTGATGCGGTGCGACCACTGGCCATCATCGGTCATCAGCACCAGGCCGGTGGTATCGATATCCAGTCGCCCTGCCGCATGCAGCTTGTGCGCCACAGGTTCGTCGAGGAAATAGAGCACCGTCGGGTGATCCGGATCGTCCGTTGAACAGACGTAACCTTCCGGTTTGTTGAGCATGAAGTAGCGCGGGCCATTCTGCTGGGTCAGCGGGTTGCCGTCATACTCCACCTGGTGCTCAGGCTGGAGTTTAAAAGCGCTGTCTTTCACAATGTCGCCGTCCACGGTTACGCGGCTGGCGCGAATTTCACGCCCGGCAATAGCCCGGCTTACGCCGAGTTGCTGAGCGATAAACTTATCAAGTCGCATGAAATCTTTTTAGCCTTAATGGTGCTGGAAGTCGGACTACGCGTCCGAAAAAGAAGCAGTCAGAAACAGTTCAGTATAATGGTCTGGTTGCGCCACTCAAGGGAAAAAGTTTCGTGGCATACTATATGCGAGTTAACTGAATAGAGAAGCCATGACGTTCACATTACGCCCCTATCAGCAGGAAGCCGTTGATGCCACCCTCGCCTGGTTTCGCAAGCATCGGGAGCCCGCCGCCATCGTTCTCCCGACCGGAGCCGGTAAAAGCCTGGTGATTGCCGAACTGGCGCGCCTGGCCCGCGGACGCGTGCTGGTGCTGGCGCACGTCAAAGAGCTGGTGGCGCAAAACCACGCCAAATATTGCGCGCTCGGCCTGGAGGCCGACATTTTTGCCGCCGGACTGAAGCGCAAAGAGAGCCACGGAAAAGTGGTGTTTGGCAGCGTACAATCCGTTGCGCGCAACCTGGAACTGTTTCGCAGCGAGTTTTCCCTGCTGATTGTCGATGAGTGTCACCGCATCAGCGATGACGACGACAGCCAGTATCAGCAAATCCTCACTAATTTGAAAAAGGTGAATCCTCACCTCCGTCTGCTTGGCCTCACCGCCACGCCGTTTCGTCTGGGCAAGGGCTGGATTTATCAGTTTCATTATCACGGCATGGTGCGTGGCGATGAAAAGGCCCTGTTCCGCGACTGTATCTATGAGCTTCCGCTGCGCTACATGATCAAGCATGGCTACCTGACGCCGCCGGAGCGGCTGGATATGCCCGTCGTGCAGTACGATTTCAGCCGCTTACAGGCGCAGAGCAACGGGCTGTTCAGCGAGGCAGATCTTAACCATGAGCTGAAAAAACAGAAGCGGATCACGCCGCATATCATCAGCCAGATTGAAGAGTTCGCACAAACGCGCAAAGGGGTGATGATTTTTGCTGCCACTGTCGAACACGCGCGCGAAATTACGGGGCTGCTGCCCGCCGACGACGCGGCGTTAATTACCGGTGAAACCCCCGGCCCGGAGCGCGACAGCCTGATTGAGGACTTCAAAGCTCAGCGGTTCCGCTATCTGGTGAATGTCTCCGTACTAACCACCGGCTTTGACGCCCCGCACGTCGACCTGATTGCGATTCTTCGCCCGACGGAATCCGTCAGCCTGTATCAGCAGATTGTTGGCCGCGGGCTGCGTCTGGCGCCGGGCAAAACCGACTGTCTGATCCTTGATTACGCCGGTAACCCGCACGATCTCTATTCGCCGGAAGTCGGCACGCCAAAAGGCAAGAGCGACAACGTGCCCGTTCAGGTTTTTTGCCCTGCCTGCGGGTTTGCCAACACCTTCTGGGGGAAAACCACCGCCGACGGCACGCTGATCGAACATTTTGGCCGCCGCTGTCAGGGCTGGTTTGAAGACGATGAAGGCCATCGCGAACAGTGTGATTTCCGCTTCCGCTTCAAAAACTGCCCGCAGTGCAATGCCGAAAACGACATTGCCGCCCGCCGCTGTCGGGAGTGCGACACGGTCCTGGTCGACCCGGACGACATGCTGAAAGCGGCGCTGAAGCTGAAAGATGCGCTGGTGCTGCGCTGTTCCGGCATGGCCTTACAGCCCGGCGCGGATGAAAAAGGCGAGTGGCTAAAAATTACCTACTACGACGAGGATGGCGCAGACGTCAGCGAGCGGTTCCGGGTCCAGACGCCCGCCCAGCGCACCGCGTTCGAGCAGCTCTTTATCCGCCCGCATACCCGCACGCCTGGCGTGCCGCTGCGCTGGATAACCGTGGCCGATATCGTGCGCCAGCAGGCGTTACTGCGCCATCCTGATTTTGTTGTCGCCCGTAAAAAAGGGCAGTTCTGGCAGGTGCGTGAGAAGGTCTTTGACTATGAAGGACGCTTTCGCCGGGCAAACGAATTGCGCGGTTAACGGGACTTTTCGTTGATGCGCGAGCCATTTGAGTATAAAATGCCGCCCGCTTCACATCCGTGAGGCAGAACACTCACCTGCTGCTGGGTCGCCTGTAGTAGGGTTTTAAATACAGAGAGAAATCAATGTTCACTATCGAAGCAGAAGTACGTAACGTGCAGGGTAAGGGTGCGAGCCGCCGCCTGCGTACCGCAAACAAGTTCCCGGCTATCGTTTACGGTGGCGAAGCTGCTCCAGTTGCTATTGAACTGGATCACGACAAAGTATGGAACATGCAGAACAAAGCTGAATTCTACAGCGAAGTTCTGACCATCGTTGTTGACGGTAAAGAAGAAAAAGTGAAAGTTCAGGCTGTTCAGCGTCACGCGTTCAAGCCAAAACTGACTCACATCGACTTCGTTCGCGCGTAATCGCAAACCTGTCGAGAAAAACCCCGCGTTTGCGGGGTTTTTTTATGGCTGTTACTTACCGCCTGAAGTGCGACGCTGAAGCTGGTCGCGCAGATTCGGCGGTGTGCCTTTAATGGTCAGCGTGTCGGTGGCCGGGTCCCAGAAGATACGTTCCCCGAGCAGCATGGCATCAAAGTTAATGGTTAACCCACCGCCGCTACCGGCAAATTTCGTCAGCTGACGCAGCGTACTGCGATCCGCCGGGAAGCTCTCTTCCAGCTCATAGCCTTTTTCCGCAGTAAATTCCTGGAAGCTGACTTCGCTGACGCCTGCCAGCTCTTTGGACAGCGACTCCAGCTCAATCTCTTCTCCAGCCTGTAGCTGCTCGTTGCAGTAGCTGTAAACCTGCTGACGCACGGTCTGACGCTCAGATTTATCAAGCTGCGCCTCAGCCGTAAAGTCATCCACCGCCTGGAGGAGACCTTTGTTCTGCGCTTTGGCATTCAGCCCTTCGCTGGCGCCGAGGAAGTCCATAAAGAAATCCGCCACTTTGCGGCCCACGCGGCCTTTAAGGAAGGTCAGATAGCGCGTTGATTCCGGGTTGGTTTCCCATTCGGTTAAATCGATACGCGCCACAATATCCGCATGGTTGATATCCAGGTAGTGCGTTGAGCTGATATCCAGCTGCTCGTTCACGCGCATACTGCTTAAGTTATTCAGCACGGTGACCAGCAGATACTCTACCGCCAGATAGCGGTAGTGGCAGAACAGGACGATACCGCCATCGGCGAAGGGATATTTCGCCAGCTCGTCACGCAGACGGCCAGTAGCAGCGCGGCTGAATGCCAGGAAATCCTCTTCGCCCTGACGTTGCAGGCGCAGGCTATCCGCCAGTTCGCTCTCTTCGCTGAACAAGCCATAGGCTTTATTTTTCGCGCTGTAGACGCGATGCAACTCCGCCATCATCTCGACAACGGTAGGCGTTGGTTCCAGTAACGAATCGCGCAGCACCACTTCAAGGGTTTGCTCATCACGCTTGATAAGCTGGTGCAAGGCAATCTGGTTGATTTCCAGACTCATGATAAACTCTCCTTTTAGACCGGGCGGTATTCAACCACCACCAACGCATGTGTGCAACAGAAGATAAAAAAGGGGAAAAAAAGCTGTTGCTACGGTAATATGTCGCCCTTCTCTCAACAAACTGATTTTGATTTATGCCACAACATTCCCGCTATAGTGACGAACACGTTGAACAATTGCTCAGTGAGCTGGTCAACGTACTGGAAAAACATAAAACGCCAACCGATCTCTCCCTGATGGTTTTGGGAAATATGGTTACCAACCTGATCAATACCAGCGTTGCTCCGGCTCAGCGTCAGGCGATCGCCAAATCTTTCGCCCAGGCTTTGCAGTCCTCCGTTAGCGACGACCAGGCACACTAAGGGAAACGAACAACAGTTTATGGTGACGAATCGTCAGCGCTACCGTGAAAAAGTCTCCCAGATGGTCAGCTGGGGGCACTGGTTTGCCCTGTTCAACATTCTGTTGGCGATGGTGCTCGGCTGCCGTTATCTGTTTGTGGCGGACTGGCCAACCACGTTAACCGGGCGCATCTACTCGTGGATGAGCCTTGTTGGTCACTTTAGCTTTCTGGTCTTCGCCACCTATCTGCTGATCCTGTTCCCACTGACGTTTATCGTCATGTCGCAGCGGCTGATGCGCTTCCTGTCCGCCATTCTTGCGACGGCGGGCATGACACTGTTGCTGATCGACAGCGAAGTCTTTACTCGCTTCCACCTGCACCTGAATCCTGTCGTCTGGGAGCTGGTGATTAACCCGGATCAGAACGAGACCGCGCGCGACTGGCAGCTGATGTTTATCAGCGTGCCGATTATCCTGCTGATCGAAATGCTGTTCGCCACGTGGAGCTGGCAAAAACTCCGCAGTCTGACCCGACGCCGCCATTATGCGAAGCCCGTCGCGGCGCTCTTTTTCGCCTCATTTATCGGTTCGCACCTGATGTATATCTGGGCAGATGCGAACTTCTACCGCCCGATTACCATGCAGCGCGCGAACCTGCCGCTCTCCTATCCGATGACGGCGCGTCGTTTCCTCGAAAAACACGGCCTGCTGGACGCGCAGGAGTATCAGCGTCGTCTGGTCGAACAGGGTAATCCGGAAGCGGTCAGCGTGCAGTATCCCCTGAGCGATCTGAAATATCGCGACATGGGCCGCGGTCAGAACGTGCTGCTGATTACCGTCGATGGCCTGAACTATTCCCGCTATGAGAAGCAGATGCCAGCGCTGGCTGAATTCGCTGAGAACAACATCGTATTCACTCAGCATATGAGCTCCGGTAATTCGACCGACGCGGGTATTTTCGGCCTGTTCTACGGCATTTCACCGAGCTATATGGACGGCGTGCTGTCGGCCCGTATTCCGGCGGCATTAATTACCGGGCTTAATCAGCAGGGCTACCAGCTGGGGCTGTTCGCCTCTGATGGTTTCAACAGCTCGCTGTACCGCCAGGCGCTGCTGTCTGATTTCTCACTGCCCGCCGCGCAGAGCCAGTCTGACGATCGGACCGCTGACCAGTGGATAGACTGGCTGAAGCGCTATGCGCAGGAAGATAACCGCTGGTTCTCCTGGGTTGCGTTTAACGGCACAACGCTTGATGACAGCAATCAGAAAGGCTTCGCGCGCCGCTATAGCCGTGCGGCGGGCGATGTCGATGCGCAGATCGGCCGCGTGCTGACCGCCCTGCGCGACGCGGGCAAGCTGGATAATACGGTCGTGATTATCACGGCGGGGCATGGCGTGCCGCTCGGCGACGAGGCGAAGGGCATGGAGTGGTCGCGTCCGAACCTGCATGTTCCCCTTGTGATCCACTGGCCGGGCACTCCCGCGCAGCGCATCAACATGCTCACCGACCATAAAGACGTCATGACCACGTTAATGCAACGGCTGCTGCACGTCAGCACACCGGCAATTGAGTACTCGCAGGGACAAGACCTCTTTAGCGCCACGCGGCGTCATAACTGGGTCACGGCTGCTGGCGGAAACACGCTGGTGGTGACCACGCCAACGTTGTCCCTGGTGCTGAACAGCAATGGCAATTACCAGACGTATAACCTCGAAGGTGAGAAGCTGAAAGACCAGAAGCCGCAGCTCAGTTTGCTGTTGCAGGTGCTGACAGACGAGAAGCGCTTTATCGCTAACTGATTATTTATGAATCAGTTAGCGTTGCTTGCCCCTTGCATTCAAAAAGGAATCGAGTAGTATTCCTTTTATGCGTCGGCACGTAGCGCAGCCTGGTAGCGCACCGTCATGGGGTGTCGGGGGTCGGAGGTTCAAATCCTCTCGTGCCGACCAAAAACACATTGAAAACCAGCCTCTTATGGCTGGTTTTTTCATGTTTAAAATTTGCACGGGGAATCATTGGGGAAAAATGGGGGAATAACCCCCGACCTTTACACGCTACATTACAGGCGATTCATCGTCTTTAACTTGATTAAGTGTATGTGTAAGAACGCCGTGTACCGTTACGTCATCCAAAGCTTCACCTTCTATCGCTTCACCATCTTGAGTGATCAGCGCTTGGCCCATTAGCTTCACAAACTGGTTTCTCCCGTCCATGTTAACCAGCAACGTGTCCCCTCCTTCTGGCTTCAGACTGACGTTAATAACGGCCCAGCCGCATGAAGTTTCAATAACCCGGCAGTTGTTATCTACACCGCAGATAACATCTATTGTCATGGGCTGCTCCTGGTAATCTATGGCTGGCGATGGAAATCCCATTAGAAAACCCTCCCCATGTTACGCAGGATCCAGTATCGGTTCTCACTTCCGTTTGTCGTCTTATCGGCGAAGTCCGGCTGGTATCGCTCGATCCATGAATTTGCATCCGCCTGGCTGAAGTGCCAGTGCCTCTCCTGCAGCTCAGCGATGAATTTGTCTGTATGCAGGCAGAGATAGCCCTTGGGGTTTTGCTGTATGGCCGCAATAAAAGCAGCACGAATATCCGGTTGACGAGGCATGAACACACCCTCACTCGCTTATTGACTGTATGCATATACAGTAGTATTTTTATAAAAACAGATCAAGCACAGGAAATTTTTCACTTATAAGAGGATCGGTATGTTTGTTGAACTGGTTTATGACAAGCGAAATGTTGAAGGGCTCCAAGGGGCCAGAGAGATCATCCTGGCTGAGCTAACGAAGCGAGTGCACAAGATTTTTCCTGAGGCAAAAGTGAAGGTAAAACCGATGCAGGCGAACGGCTTGAATAGTGATGCCAGCAAAAGCGATCGGGAAAAGCTGAATCGCATGCTGGAGGAAATGTTTGATGAATCCGACATGTGGCTTGTGTCTGAGTTTCCTACAGTCCGTCAGGTTGGTATGTGACAAAATCTGGCAGCAATTTTTATCTGGCTGCCAACATTTATTTACGAACCAGATTCATTCTCCGCAGCGTCCACGGCTGCTTTCTGGCGTTGATTCCATACACTGTTTTCAGGCATGTCCAGTCGCACATCGATCCAACTGTTAGACGGAACATCCATAGCAGCCCCTTTCGTTTTAACGATCTCTCCTTCATCGTTGAGCATGTATTTGCGCTTAAAAAGCCGAATTGTCAGCCCACCGCTTTCTGTCTGCTCCGCTTCAACAACACCCAGTTCTCCCATTCCACCCGGGTCCATTGGCGGCAGTAATTGCCAGCCTGATGAGGCAAGACCAGCCGAACCGGTGAGCATGTAAACCCCAACATCAAGGCGGGAAATGATTATTCCCTCCGCCTCGGCGTTCGCCGTTCCACAGCCGCACCAGGAGAAACCATCCTCCGCTATATCAGCTCGCTGGCATACGTCACGACTCGTCACAATACGGGCCACTGGTGATGCTGCTTTAATGCTGCCATCTGATGCAACAGTAGTGTTTGCAGTCGTGTAAACCTTTTTCCATAGATACGTAGTGCCCTGCACATGGCTTGTCTGTATATATGCCTGTCCATCGATCGTCCAAACGAACCATGACGTGGATGGACCAGCATCATATTGTAGCTGCACCCCTACACCGTGGGTATTTTCAGGATTATTGACTGTCTGACTTGTGAAGCGCCCGAATCCAAGCATGTTTGTGTTTGAGAAGTTGTCGATATGACGAGAATATCCCAAACCT
Source organism: Enterobacter cloacae complex sp. ECL72 (assembly GCF_019056635.1). Classification (NCBI taxonomy): domain Bacteria; kingdom Pseudomonadati; phylum Pseudomonadota; class Gammaproteobacteria; order Enterobacterales; family Enterobacteriaceae; genus Enterobacter; species Enterobacter cloacae complex sp. ECL72. The sequence goes on from NZ_CP077659.1 coordinate 2,673,613, forward strand.
AGAGCTTTCAGCGTTGGAATCTGACTCGTATCACTATTGGTAACAATCTCAGAATCCAGTGAGTTCCTCGTGGCGCTACTTCCCAAACCGAGGTTTGTGCGACTGCCTTCTGCCGTTTTTGCCCCGGTGCCACCCTGTGCAATAGAAAGCGCAGTAGTGAGCCCTTTCAGCTCCGTGATATCGCTGTTTGCCCCCTTTCTGGCAAGTGCGCCAATACCAGGAATATTGACGGAGGCCCCGTTGATGGTAACGGTGATAGTCTGGTTTGCGGAGGTGGTGGCGAACGTCTCCCACGCGCCAATGTTCTCGTCGTACTCTTTGATGAGCTGCGACATGGCCTGTGCCAGCCCATCAACCGAGATAATGTCCGACACAAGGATTCCATACTTCTGGCCGCTCAGCGCAGGGGAAGCGGCAGGCGTAACCGTCATTGACGTGGCGCTGTTCACGGATGAAATCTGGAACAGCTGCACCGGGTTAGACATGACGATAATCGTCTGGCCAGAGCGAACCTGGCTGGCGGGTGCCGTCCAGTTAGTTCCGGTGCCGGTTGCGGTATTTCCGTTAATGGCTATGGTGCCAGTGTTATAAAGCATATTTTCTCCAGGCAATAAAAAACCCCGCCTGAGCGAGGTTTATTTTGAAACAGAATGAGTTAGTTGCAGGTCGTACTGGTGAACGTGTTGGCGCTAACCCAGGTCCAGTTAAAGGGGTAACCGGCGCGGTACTGGGTCTGATTGTTTTGTTTACGCACCCCGTAAATCTGGACGCTGTTTTCCTGCCCGCCGATAAGGGCTGTACCGGAACACACAGGCTGCTGTTTCTCAATAACGCCAGAGCAACCGGAGAGCAAAACCGCCACCGCCAGGCAAAGAATCATGTTTTTCATAGTGGTTATATCCCAGGGCATTCACAAGGTTACACAATAGCAATATGAATCAACGGGATATAATTGATTTGGTAGATCAATTATTCACAATCGATCGTTGAAAACGATCAATCATAGTTGGCGCAATTAATGGCCATGATTACGTTTCTCATGTTTGAGTACGCAACGTTTTGCAGGCTGCCACTGGGTGTTGTTTGCGGTCTGGCGTAAATTCGGGTGTTACTTCCCTCAAGTTTCGCCATGCTTTTGTAAATTGCCACATATGGCTGCGGTTGCCCGCCCGCTGAAACAACCCCTGTGATCAGACCGAGCATAACAGGCATGCAGGCCCACTTCCCCGCCCGGGTTGTATTGATGTTGTAGCCTGAGCTGGCATCCACCCCGGCAGTGCCGATAGTGACCACATCGCTCAGCGTGCGCGTTTCGTGGGTTAAAATCAGGGTCCCCGTTGCATCCCACACGGCCATCCCATAATCTGGCTTTGTCTGGGGGAAAATTGTGAAAAAATAAACATACGCTGTGCCGGTTGCATTAGGTCTGAGAAAATCAATCGTGATGGTGTTTCCGCTTACCGTCTGAGTGATTTCCACCTCAACCGTGCAATGAACGAAGGCCACAACGGGCTGACCTGAGGGAAAGGTGTGCGTCACCTTGGTATTAAAACCCGATGTTCCCTGCAGTGCCGCTGTCTTTCGCGCCTGTAATGCAATTGGCGAGCTGTTAGCGGTAACCCACACCTCACCGCTCGTCGTCGTCAGTAAACCGCCGTACTGCGCCATTTATGCCCTCTCGATCTGGAAAATGAGAAAAGCTGCAACAGCGGGTTCGGTCCCTGCTGAGTAGTCGGTATCCCCCACTGAGGAAACCGTTGCAGTGCCACCTGAGATGGTTATCTTCCTTCTTCCCGTTCCCCACTTATCATCGTTCATGACCTGAAAGTAGGTCAGTTTGCAACCCGGTGGAAGGGCAACGGAATAAGAGCCTGTTTTCTGGTTAACGGCCAGTTGCAGATAGCCGCAAACGCTGACTGGCTTAATTCCATAGTTGTTAACCTTGCCTGATGCGTCCCATGTTTGAACACCGTATTCCGCCATCGTATCTCCTGAAAAAAAGAGGCCCCACAAGAGGCCTCCCGTCACCATGTACCAGTGATTCTCCCGATCTGCACCCTCAACACATTGTTGGAGTCCCGTACACTGATTGTCTGGTTGGTCTGTTTCATGGCCCCCTCGCCAGCTGTCGAACCGTAGTTCTCAAACGTACCGGCCTTATCCAGCCTCCACCCGACTGAGCCAGCCACATAGTTATTCGACTGGATATAGTTGCCGATTTTGGCATTGCTGATCGTTCCGTCGCCGATAACTGCATCTCGGATAATCAACTGACCATTTTGCGTGGTGAATACGATGGTAGGCGTAGATCCTGCCTGCATCATCACAGCAAAACGATCCGCCAGGAAAAGTACCTGCGACTGCATACCTCCAGGGGTATTTTCCACGCCTATGCCCATCCCTGCTGCATACTGACGTCCGTTGGCATCTACAGCCACCTTGATGTTGTACATCGCGCTGAGGCCGCCGTTTACGTTCGCTATCGCCTGAGCGTTAGTTGTGATAGCTGAGGTATGCCCGTTCACCGTCGCCGTAATGCCGTTTATCTGCGTGGCCGTGGCCTGCTGATAATCGGAGAACGTCTGGTTGAGGCTGTTGATGGATGCCTTGTTGCCGTTGACGTCCGTCTGCAGGCTCATCAATGAACGTGCTGTGGCTTCCTTCTCACTGACGATCACTTCGTCGAGACGGTCCAGCTGAGCGCTGTTACCTGCGACCGATGCAGACAACGTTTTACGCGCGGCCACCTGCGCCAGCCCGTTCTGAATAATGGCGATAGCCGAGTTTTTTACGCCTCCTGCCATACCATCCATGGACACGCTGATATTATCGATACGCTGGCCAAGAGCGGTATCTGCCGTTGCGACGGTCTGCTCAAGCTGAGACAGAGATGACGACACATCCCCAACGTTACTTGTCAGTTCCTTCACATCGGTCTGAACCTGCCCGATGTCCTGGGCGTTTTTGGCTATCTTCAGCGCCTGCTGTTCGAGTTCATTATTCGCCTGCAGGATATCGTCAGCCATACCAGCAATTTTTTCGTTGGTATCAACGGCATTCTCAATCAGGTCCTTGAACGTCTCAGACCCTTTGATGTCCTCCAGGATCACATCGGTAATATCAGAAACATCGATACTTGCCTGACCACGAACCCAGTCGGTATAACCGGACTCGTTACCGGTTCGGTCAACCAGCTGTGCGCGGTACCAGAAAATCTGCCCCGCTTTAAGGCCCATCTGCTGATATTTGCGCTGCGGGTAAGGCACATCGGCCAGCAACATCGCATCGTCCTCAGTACCCGTCAGGCTGTACTGAATTTCCGTCTTCAGTGTATCGTCCGTATTGGCCGGGAACCCCCAGTTCAGCTCGATACCGAACACCACGTTTTCAGACGCGATGAAACCCACCGGCTTCGGCGGATTCCCGTCCTTGCCCGTCAGTGTTTTCTCTTCTGAATATCCCCATCCGGACGAAATTTCAGCGGCATTGATGGCACGCACGCGCACCAGGTATCGTCCCGCATAAATACCCGGAACATCGAACGATGTGGTGGAGCTGCGCGGCACATTGACCCAGTTCCCGTCATTGCGGCGCCACTGTGCTTCATAGGCGATGGCGTTCTTCGCCTGGTCCCAGCTGACGCGCATGGTCTGAACGTTCACATTCTGCTGAACCACAGAGAATGAATTGATGACGATGTTGGCTGGCGGGGACTGATTACCTGGCGGAATAACACTTATTGGCCGCTGGTCGATAATGGCACCGGTATCGATACGCGCATATTTATCCGGATCGTGCAAAGCGCCAGAAATCGAATACGTTCCGTCATTATTATCCGTAACGCTGATAACGCGATATTGCTGCGCGTAAAGCTCTTCGGACTCGACAATCCACACCGATTCCACTGCAGGTGTTTCGCTGTATGCCGTTGTCACGGTGACGGCCCGGCCGTTTACGCTCTGTATCGTCCTGCTCTGCGATGCGCCGGACGGAAGGTTAACCATCAGACGGCTTCCGGGAGCGGCTGCCGAATCACGATCAAGCGTGATAACGCGACCGTTAACCGCGCTGATGCGCCCTCCCATCACTTTTCCGGAAAGCAGCTCATCGGCAACCGCGATAATATAACCAGGCTGTGGGATCTTGCCGTCAAGACCAACATCGAACGACACGATGCGATCCTTGTTATTGGTCAGGATACCCCAGCGCCCTTTGCGGTTTGCCTCTGACTGCCGGGTACAACCAATGGCTGTCATTTCGAGCTGATTTGTGCCAAAGCGAGCAACGAGATCCTGCTCAAATACAGGCTCCATCGCATCCGCGTAGGCATTACCCGGATCGGACCAGGAAACCAGTGCTGTGGTATAGCGGGTTTTCGTGGTGCTGCCCGAATAGGTAAAGCGCCCATTAACCACGTTTGCACGCGTGTAGCTGTAATCCACATCGCGGGGCATATCCGCCAGCGCAACGATTTGATCGCCACCCCAGTACGTCATGCCCCGGAATATCGCCGCAAAATCACGTAACACGGTATAGGCGTCATTCCTCTCCTGCACGTACACGTTGCAGGTATAACGAGGCTCGGTGCCGCTACCGCCTTTACCATCGGGAACCGGCTGATCGCAATATTGTGCGACCTGGTAAAGCGTCCATTTATCAATATTGGCCGCCGTCAGGCGATTGCCCAGCCCAAAGCGGTCGCTCACCACCAGATCGTAAAAAATCCAGGCCGGATTATCCGTCCACGCCCACTTAAACACCCCCGTCCATGTGCCGCTATAGGTGCGGGTCTCCGGGTCATACGTATCCGGAACGCGGATTACACGGCCTCGCGGTTCGCAGGCTATTTGCGGGATAGAGCCGTTAAACTGGCTTGAGTCAAATTCGATGTAGAGCAGCGCGGTATTTGGATAACGCAGTTTGGCGTCGATAACCTCTGTGTAGCTCTGCAGCGTCATTGTGTCGCCAATTTTCGCGCTGTTGGCATCCGCCGTGAGCTTACGCAGGCGCACCGTCCATGTGCTGCCTGCCTGTGGTAAGTCGATGCGATGGCTGCGTTCGTAGCCGGAAGTTGTCTTGCCGGTTACGCTGGTATTAAGTACCGTCTGCCAGGTACCACCATCAGTCTGCAGATCAATGGCGTAGTTAATTGAATAGCCAACCAGATCGCCATCGTTCTCCTGTTTAAAAAGCGATGGCCATTTCAGGCGCAGGCGAACGGCTGACAGCTGCGTGTTGGTAAAGGTGTGTGTCCAGGCGGTGGTGCTTGAAACTGCGGTGCCCACGCTGATTTCGTTTTCGGTACCGGGGATGCCCTGAATGTATTTTTGTGCCTGCGTCCCCGGGCGGAATTCCCACGCCACGCCGCTGAAGTTTTGGGAGCCGTCGGCGTTCTCCAGCGCCGTTCCGTCCAGGTAGATATCCTTCCCGGTGAGCTGTCCAGCAAACTCCCCTTCCCCAAGCGCAACGAGGATCTTTGCCTTCGCTACAGATTGCAGATCATCAGGCTGTTCGGTGGGAGTTCGGGAACTGGAGCTCCCGCCTTTTCGTCCGGTAATTGTTTTAGCCATATCGCGCCCATAAAAAAAGCCACCCGAAGGTGGCTTGTAAAAAGGTTTGTTAACTACTGCTGATCTTCGACATAAATTCCGGCAGAAATAATTGCCCCGCCGATTCTCCGGCGGCCGTACAGGAGCGGAACCGGGTAACCCTGTGCGGCGGTATTTGTGACTCCGCCGAACGCGTATGAGGCGCGGTTATCTGAGCTCTGTTTGCTGGCCAGCCCTGTAGCCTGAGGGGATATCATCTGAACTACCCCCCCCAGCGTTATGGACGCACCAGCAGCAAACATCATATTGCTGGCAGCTATACTCAGACCTGGCATCCAGATCGATGCAATCACTAATACTGCGCCCAGGATAGTTTGAATCAAACCGGCTTTTTTACTCCCGATGATTACCGGGACAATACGGATAACATCGCCGGTAACCGGGAAACCGAGGTCATCCACACCGATGTTTTTTTTACCCTTAAATACGGAGTATGTGAGCCCACGGCGCTGGCTGGAAATCATAAACTGCTCAAAGCCCGGAATAGTCTTTGCGAGCGCCACTCCCGCCTCGCTTACACGGGAAATCAGGCGGTGGTGAATTTTACCGAATGTTTTCCCGAGCACGCCGCCAAGCTCAATGCGGGTCATTACTTCCTGCATGTTTCACCTGCCATTACATCTTTATAACGAACGATTTTCATCGTGCGCTCCTGCCAGTATCCGCCATAAGGAACACGCTGACTCAGATGCCCGTAAAGATGGTGCAGCAGCATGTTACCCTCCAGTAAAATCCCGGCATGATTCCACTTATCGGCCTGCACCTGCATGATGACGAGGTCCCCTTCCTGAGGCGGGCCATCAAACTCCCTGAATCCGCACTCGTACCAGCACTCCTGATAGAAATTGTCCGGGTAGTCGTTTTCCCACCAGGGATAATCCACCCGGTAATCGTGGAGCTCGATACCGTGGGTCTGCCGGAAATAGCTCATTACCAGACCCCAGCAATCGAAGTGGCCAAGCACGAACGGACGCTCCAGCAATGGCTGCTCCCCGCGTGGCTGAATGGTACGTAAATCCCCCTCTGGCCAGCTCACAATATGCCAGGGCAGCAGCGTTGCATCACACTGTGCCTTATCCAGCTCGCTGGCCTGCGTCGTCGCATCAGGATGGCTGTGAACAATGGCCACCACCGTCCCCCAGTCTTCTGCCGCTGCGTAATCTTCGGGGGACAGGTGAAAATGTTCAGTCGGCTCTGCTGCGAGATTACGACAGGGAAAATAGCGCTCAACCCGGCTTTTCTGTGCCACCACGCCGCAGCACTCGCGCGGATATTCCGCTGCAGCGTGTGCCATGATGGCATCAATGGTTTTCTGGCGCATATCAACTCCTGATAAGAGATGTACCGGGGAAACCACCGAACGGCAGCTCGTTGCTGTCTCCGTGCCGGAGCTTGCAGGCCGTCAGCGTGCCGTTGCAGACATCCAGCGAGGGATCGTCAACCGGATTATTGTTTTTGTCGAAATAGCGCGTTCCGGCATAGTCGCAGCCGTCGCCGGTCCGGTACTTGTTCCGGATGCACCAGCTGCATAACGAATGCAACTGCCGCGTGGGTATCATCTGGCCCTGTAAATCCATCGGACTGGAAAGCGTAAATTCGACAACTTCATCCGTCTCGGTGCTTCTGGCATCGATATAAAAGACCTTCAGCTTTTCCTGTGACGGGTCTGCAGTGGGATTGCCATGCGGAAAATTTCTGGCGTCCAGATACTGTGCCAGCGTGTCGTGGATACTCACTTTCGCCTGCAGCAGATCGTCATACGCCAGACAGAGCGCTGAGATCGAACTGTCCAGGTTCGCCACTCTCAGTTTTGGCTGTGGGCTGGTACCGTCCGTGGTCGCTTCAATACCCTCAACCTGACACGGCCAGGCTTTATACTCCTCCCCCTGCCACCAGATGGACTTCGCCGGAAGTTTATTCTCATCCCCACCTGCAGCCTCAATCTCTTCCGGGGTGTGTGCGATATTGTGTGCGTGGAAGCGGAGTACATCTGACATACCGAACGCTGTGCCATCGACAGAAAAAAGCCGGACTTCATTGCCCGGCTCGAGTTTTTGATAATCAGCATTAAGACTCATGGTGCAAATGCCTGTTCAAACGTTGCGGTTACGGTTATCACTTTTACGTTTTTAACCACCTTTTTGAGCGTGTCAGCCTCGACACGCCACAGCGCGGAATCGCCGAAAGGCGGAGTGAAAATAAACGACTTCACTTTATGCCGCCGAAGGAAAGCGTGAATTTCATTCGCTGTAGTTGGATCCCCTGAAAAAGAATATTCATAGGTGCGAATCTCATCATTCAGGCCGGAGCCGCTCACCTGTGCGTACCCGTCGCCGAACTGGACCTTCCTGACTGTGTCTTTGCTTCCCTCGGTGGGCTGGCTGGAAACCTTAATGCCCCAGGGGAATGTTTCTATCGTCATAACTGTTACCTGCGATTGGTCGCATTCCAGATAAGCCCACCGGGCTGGATTGCCCTGGCGATACCCTCGTTGACAGATTTGTTAATCACCTGCTGATACGCCTTACCCAGCCTGTCTCCGTCGTTTTGCTGCTGTGCGTTACCGGAAGCATTCTCGACCGTCACCGGGGCATATACACTGACACCGAAAGGTGCTGCAGCCGGGCCTGTACCACCACCCCCGACATACCCTCCCGTTGCATAGCCTTTCATCATCCGGTAAAGATTGCCGACGCCGATCCGGCTGGTAGCCTCTTTGGTGAAAACAAACTCACCACGGTGAACGACACCTGCTGGCTCATATTTCCCGCCTGAACCGGTATAACCGCCACCTGCAAATCCCAGCGCGGTTGATGCTGAATCCACTAAGCCTACCATCGCCTGTTTCAGCAGGATCTGTGTCAGCATGGAGAGCGTGGAGCGGGTGAAGTCAGCCCAGTCAGCCTTACCGCGCGTCAGCATGTCAGCCATATTTTGCCCGATTCCATCAAACGTACTGGTAGCAGCCGACTTCATCTGGCCATAAGCATCTGAAGCAGAATCAACATAATCTGCCCATGCGGATTTGGCCCCGGATTGCCAGTCGTCCCGCAGCTTATCCTGCTCGGCGTAATACGCCTGCAGCGCCTGCAACTCATTCTGATAACCAGCGTCGTTCTCCGAACCGCCACCATTTTTCCACCCCTGAAGAAGCTGGGCCTCCTCGTTGCGGCGTTGTGCTGCACGACTGCTCATACCAGCACTTTCCGCTAGGGCCCTGGTTTTCTCGCCGATCTGCGTGACGTATTTTTGGGACGTATCCTGCAGGCGGTTAAGCCGCTCCTGCGCCACTATCTGATCGCCAAGCTTCGCGTTCAGCTCTGCACGGGAAAGCACCTCGCTTTTACTGGCCAGCAGGGATTTTTCCTCAGCAGAAAGCGTCCGGGTCTTCGCGGCCTCTTCCAGAACTGTAAACCGGGACTGTTGACGCCACAGCTCCTGACGCTGCTGACTGATGGTGTCATTTATCCCCTTATGCTCCTGCAGGGTGCGCAACTGTGCCTGCAGCTCCAGCGTCTGGGCGCTGGCCGTATCGGTTGCACGGGCACCTGCGGGGGTTCTGATTGCCGGGGTCTTCTTCGGCTTTTTAAGGGTGTCTTCGTACTCTTTTTTCGCGGCAGCCAGGTTGATGTTGTAGTCAGCCTGGAGGATTCGCCCCTCTTTCAGCGCCTTGTTGAGCTCGCTCTGCCTGGCCGTGTATTTCTCCAGTGCCGTCTGCGTTTTGGCATAGTTTGCCTGAGCCTGCGCAGCATACTTCTGGCGATCCGATTCCGCAGCCGCTTCGCGCGAAGCATTCTCTTCATTCGCCCTGGCAATTCCCGCATGCTGCTGAGCCATGTCCAGCGCCAGCCTGGCCGTTTCGCGATCATTCCAGAATCGGGCGCGGGCCTCATCATTGACATATCGGTCACCTTTACGCAGGTTCCAGATTTCATCGGCTTTTTTGAACGCGGCTTCGGCTTTTGCCACCATCTCCTGCGCGGTGTCAGGTCGGCCAATATCGAGGGCTGCATCCCACATCGACTTGAAGGCGCGCTTCAGGGAGTCCGCTGAAGATTCAATCGTCCCCATATTGTCGCGGATGGCTTTGGTCTGATCGTTGAATCCGGCTGTAGCAGCCTCGTTAGCCGCCTGCAGTGCGCCAGCCTCATCACCGGCACGCTGCAGCTGCGCCACATGGGCAATCTGTTCAGCAGTAACGTTATGGAACTGCTGGGCCATCGCGATCAGGCCCGATGTCGGGTCAGTTGCGAGCTTGCCATAGGCTGCTGCGACCTTTTCCACCGGCACGCCGGAGGCATCGGTAAACCGCGCCACCGCCTGGCTCATGTCATCAAAGCGCGAGCCAGCACGCACACCCGCGTTGATAAGTTCGGTCAGCGCTTCACTGGTCTGGTTGAAGGTCAGCCCCGCTGCCTGTCCGTTACGCGCCAGTGCCAGCATGCGGTCAGCGGTCAGTCCGGCTGTGTTCCCCGACAGTACCAGCGTTTTGTTGAAATCAGACAGGGTGGAAGAGCCCTGGTACCAGGCATAGAACAACGCGCCCATTGCAACGGACAATGCACCAATGCCGACCATCAACGGGGAAATCGTCCCCAGCAACGCCCGGAATGTCGGAATGATCCCGCCAAAGGAGTCCTTAACCTGACCGCCCTGCTGAAGCAGAATCAGCCAGGGGTTCTGCCCACCCGCCAGCTGCGTGGCTACATCGGTAAACTGTGCCGGGAGCATACGCATTGCGGCGTTATACTGACCCACAGAAATACCCGCTTTGCGCGCGGCGTTCTCCTGGCGGCTGAAGGACTGCTGGATACGTAACGCTTCGTCGTTTGCTGCACTGCCGATCTGTTTTAATTCTTTTTTGACGTAGTTGAGCTGCTCGCTGAATTTCGACGAGTTAACGTCAAGGTTAACGACCAGATCACCTACTGCCGTCTGGGCCATAGCGCACGCCTCCTGAAATACCTGCAGCCTTCGCCATCAGCGTATTGTCATCCGGTTCATCAATGTCGATGGGTTCCGGTGCAGTATTAAGAATGCTGAAACTGTCCGGGGTTAACTCCGGATCGGCAAAAAACAGGGTTGAGATGGTGTAGAGCAAGCCGGAGAAGTGTGCGTCCAGCTGCGCATCATGAAAGTAATTGTCCTGATAGAAGATTTTCCAGTCGCCGTACTCCGTTGAGGACATGCCAGCAAGCATGGCACGCCAGTCCGGGCGACCGAACTCACGCGCCAGTTTCATGGCAAATTTCAGCTCACTGGCGAGGGCTTTTCCGCAGTAACGGGTTCAGCGGGTTTATAACCTTCTTCGGCGGACGCTGCCTGGTCATCAGTTACCGGCGCAATCATCCCGGACAGGAGCTTCACCTTATATTCCGCTTCGGCAACCAGTTCGGTCGGCCATGACTGCATGACCTCATCCTGAATCTTTGCCACTTCCGCCGCCGCATTTTCTCCCTGGGAGCCTTTCAGTTCGTGGCCGTGCCAGAGCGACATCGCCACGAGGAACGCCCCACTTTTTACGGTGAGGGTGATGGCCGCCTGGAAATCGCCGGCTTCAACTGCCTCCAGCTGCTTCAGGTATTCGAGGTATTCAATACGCTGAAGCGCCGAAAGCTGGAACAATGTGACGCTGCTGCCGTTACTTTCCAGCAGTTCGCTCTTTAGAAACATATTTACTCCGGGTCGGAACGGGGCTCACGCCCCGGTTATCAGGAAACAGTGACTTTGCAGATCGCCACAAAGTTACCGTCATTGCTCATAACGATGATTTCTACGGTGCCCGCCGCCACGCCGGTGACAGTCAGGGTATTGCCGTTAACGGTGACCGTTGCTTTTGAAGGATCAGAGCTGGCTACGCGGAAGGATTTATCTGACGCACTGGCCGGAAGGACTGAAACCACCAGTTGCGTTGTGGCCGCAATCGCCACGGCCGCAGTGGATTTATCCAGGCTGATCCCCGTGACTGCAATCGGCGCGGTACCGCTGTCTTCTGCCAGCGATGGTTTGCCGTTGTTGGTGATTTTGGCCGTGCGGGTCATGACCTCTTTGGAAGTGATGGTTTTACCGAGGCTGCTCACCCAGCCCTTAAACACATCGACGACACCATTTGGGTATTTGATTTTATATCCCCTCACGGTGCCCTCATCGAACCAGGTCACCAGGTCCTGCTGGCCGGAATCTCCCGGCATCCACGCGAGCGTCAGGTTGGTTTCGCCGGCTGATTTCTGCCCCTGCATCGTTGATGTCCAGTCGGCATTCTCATCATCAATGTAGGTGTCATCTTCCGATTCAGCTGTCAGTTCGCCGGGCTGCAGGTCTTTAATCTTTGCCAGGCGCAGCCAGTCAACGTCTGAAAGCGGATTGGCGTATGGATCTCCGGTTCCGGTGTAAACCCAGAGGGTGGTACCAGCACCTTTTGTTGGTGTCAGCGGGTTTGGTGTGGGCATAGGGTCCTCACATGTCGTAAGTAATGGAATATTTCAGGTCCGCAGAACTCCACAGCGCCATATCGTCATCGCGCTGGTAGTCATAGCCCTGCTGAACCATTGTGGTGATAAGGGATTCAAGCCCCGGAACCTCTGCGAGAACCGGATACACTCGCGTCTCCATCCAGTCATCCAGCTCAGAATCAGGTACCTGAGCCTCAAGAAAGACTTCGATATGCAGAATGGCCTGCCAGCTGTCGGCGTCCAGTTCTTCCCCGGTGTATTCCGCATCTGTCAGGTAAACGGCAACAGCGGGAAAATCACCCTCTTCGAGCACTGCAGGTCTGCCGTCAAAATAAATGGCGTCAGTACCAATCGCGCTCTCCAGCGCGTCAATAATCACCTTGCGAATATCGCTGTGTTTCATCGTGTCAGAATTAACCTGAGTTGGTTGGTAAGGGATGCCCGCAGTTCTTTGGGCATATCTGACTCCATAAGCTTTGGCAGTTCTTCTTTAAACGCCGTAGTTAATGGAGCTGCCAGCGGGATGCTGACCACTTCAATGGGGTAACGGGGTTTTGACGTCCGCCTCATGACATGCCAGCGGCCATTTTTAAGCTGCTGGATAAAACCGCCCGGAAAACGGAACGGCCCTATACGCAGAACGCTGTTGGCCCCTTTCTTGTCCCGTTTTCTGCGGGAAAGTCGCACGCTTGCGGTACCGAGTTTAATAGCCGGTAAATTGCCCCGGTTTACACGGATAAGCGCGCGAGGTTTATTGACCGTGGCACGCTTCACCCTGGCACGTTGCTTTACCAGTTTTCGCGGTACGCGCGTATCTTTTGATACGACTGCCACGCTGCGGCTGACGGCCCGGTTTGCCACGCGGTTAACAGCCTGCGCCGACGCACGCGGGACAGCCGTTTTACTGATGCTGTTAAGGTTTTCTATCGCCTGTTCAAGGCCTTTTATTGACATAGGCGCTCCTTAACGGCGACGAGAAGAAGCTGGCGGAGAGCCGTTACCCAGCCAGATGTGACAGGATCCACAGTCATCCGGACCAACACGATCCACCCAGAATTGCCGCCCGTTAATCGTCAGTTTGTCCATGCGCTGCAGCTGGCTGACAGTGGAGGTTTTAACAAACAGCGTCGGGCTGGTACCTTCAACACGAATCCCGGCACTGGCATAACCGATGTTTTCTGGATCATCAAAAACACCGACCAGCGTGATGCCAGACAATACCCCTGACATCACCTTTGCCTCTGTGCCCATCACACTGCGGATAGTGCCATCAGCTCGCGACATGGCCTCATCAAAGAGATTATCGAAATCAGCCATGTGGCCCCCTTCAGACTTCGCGAGCCAGCCCCTTTGCGATCAGCTCGTCTGCATCCTTTTCGGATACGCGGATAATCACACGGGGCTCAACGATGGATACCGGTTCGTTGCGCGTGGCATGTAGTGCGTCAACATGCAGGGTTGCCAGCGTTTCTACTGATACCCGCTCACCCGTTGTGCCCGCTCCCGTTTTTACTTTTGCTGCGTCTGTAACATCGCTGCCGGTGCTGTCGGTGCTGTCGGTGCTGTCGGTGCTGTCGGTGCTGTCGGTGCTGTCGGTGCTGTCGGTGCTGTCGGTGCTGTCGGTGCTGTCGGTGCTGTCGGTGCTGTCGGTGCTGTCGGCAGCATTCTGCCCGTCGCTTTCGCCGTCAACCGAGATGGCGTCTCCGTCCAGCTCCTCTTCAAGCTCAGCAATACGCATCGTAAGTTCCTGAATGGTGCCGCTGGTGCTGACTTCACGGTTAAGCTGGGTACCAAGTTCATTCAGCCGAGCAATCAGCTTTTCTTTTTCTGTCATGGGAAATACTCCAGAAAGGTGGCCCGACAGGGCCACAGGGGGGGATTTATGCCAGCTTGACGGACACGAATGCGTCAGGGTCCGGCAGCAGCATCAGCGGAGCTGACTGAATCATGGTGAATTCACGCGCCGGATCGCCCGACTGCACCCAGTTTTTCGGGTAGCGTGTCGAGGCATTGATACCTTCGCGCTGGGCATCAGCATCAAGAATGCAACCATATGTACGCAGGCCGCGAGCCTGGGTATTCCCCAGCACCATTGTCAGGTCCGGCAGATAGTTCTTTTTGACATCGTTTTCGACGTACTGGCCGGAGTACACCACGATGGCCACATCGCCATACATCCCCTTGTATGAAACAGCCATACCCAGATCTTTCACGGCGGTTTCCAGCTCAGAGTTAGAACCACGACGCGTGTCCAGTTTCTTCTCTACAGCCTTGAAGGAACGGAACAACGCCCAGCCCTTTGGATCGAACACAATGATGTTGACCACACCGCTGGCGTTGAGCGCGTAGGCTTCAATGTCATCGGTCGGGTCATACGTTTCTTTGTCTCGGGTGGACCACGCTGCCGCACCGGCCTGGACAATGTTGTTACCAGCACTGCGGCCCATATCCACTTCTACAGGTTCAAACGCATCACCGGTCATGGTGTATTTACCGCTGAGCACTGCCGAAACAGCCTGTTTCTCTTCGACCTGCGCAATAGCAAGCTCTTCATCCTTCATGTTCTGGAGGATGATACGGCGACGGCGATAGACCGGGTCAGCGAGATTCTGAGGGTCCTCATCAGGCAGACGGCGAAGGGTCATCAGTGGGTTGACTTCGTGTTTCGGCTTCACATAACCCGGCGTGAATTCAGATGTGCTGCCGCCACGTGAGCGGATCACTTTGCCGGAGACAATCGGCGAAACGTACAGCGCCATATTGACCAGGCCAGGAATTTGCGACAGGTAAACCTTCTCTGTACTGAAGGGATAGGTTTCGCGGAAAAAGATGCGCAGGAAGAGCGGATCGAATTTGAATTTCTTCTCATTGACCGCCAGCAGCTGAGCAGTTGTATAAACAGACATAGATTTTTCCCGTAAAAAAAGCCGCGCAGGCGGCTTTTATGAATGATGATGGTTGTAAAAACGCGGATTAAACAATACTGATAGCAGTTCCGGCGAACGCGTTACGCTTGATATTTTCGTCGGTGACGGCAGCTGGCCAGAGGACGTCTTCAATACGGAAAGAGCCGGATTTGTAATACGCCAGCTCTACGCTGTTCTGGTCAGCTGTCACTGCCAGGATGCCTGTTGCCGCGCCGGCGTTAGCGCCGTCCCATACGGTCAGCTTGCCAGAAGTAGCATCCAGCATGAGCGGTGTCATGGCTGGGGTGGAAGCCGTTAGTTCGCCAGGACCATACGCAGTGTGAGCCGGGTCGCTGTTACCGAGCGGCTGGTTATGTGTGAAAACTTCGGTAATTGCCATGATAGCCTCTTAAACGGGGGTGTTTAACAAATCGTCAGCGGCATCGGCAGATGCGCTGCCTGCTGCGAGTGCGCCTGGTGCTGTTTCCATCAAACGATCCAGCGCCGTGTCGGTCCGCGCCTGGGCACTTTGCGGTGCGGCAGCCAGAATGCGCTGTGCGCTCTCTACCGTCATACCCGGCGTTTCGGCCAGTGCACGCGCCTGTGACTCACGCCCTTTCGCCTCGTCGCAGTTCAGGATGCCCATGATGCGGCTATTCTCTGCAGCTACTGCTGCAGAGACCTGCGCACTGACGTCTGCAGGGGCCGCTATGGCAGCAGTGGTCGTGTCAGCGTCAGTGAGCTGTTCAGCTGAAGTAGTAGTCTGAGTAGATGCCTGGTCGGCTGGATTGTTGGTCGCTGCAGATGCAGAAGGTGATGGCATAGTTCCTCCAATGGTTGTTTTTTTGCGTCTGTCGAGTGCTTCGCGCATCACGCCGAGCGCATCGGTATTGTTAACAAGTTCATCCGCCAGCCCGTTGTCCACTGACTCCTGGCCGGAGAATACTGCCGCTTCGGTGTCAAGAACGTCCTGAACGGACATGCCGGTATAAGCGGAAACCTTTTCGGCAAACATCTGACGAGTGGCATCGATACGTGTCTGGAAATCAGCACGCACATCTTCCGGAAGTTTTTCGTAAGGGTTGCCGTCGACCTTGTGATCGCCGCTGTAAATCAGCGTGACCTCAACGCCGTTAGTTTTGAGCGCAGCACCATAGTTGCTATGCGCCATCATGACCCCGATGGAGCCAGTTCTGGCCGTTTGCGTAACCAGCCGTCGCGATGCTGAACTGGCAATAAGTTGTCCTGCACTGCAGTTCATGTCATTGGCCAGCGCCCAGATGGGTTTGATATCGCGCATACGGGCTATAATGTCGGCGCAGTCAAACGCCCCGGACACCATTCCCCCCGGCGTATCCATATCCAGCAGAATGCCGTCGACGCCGGGATCACTGATAGCCTGCTGCAGGCGTGCGATAATTCCGTTGTAACCCGTCATGCCGGAATAAGGCTGCAGCGCACGGGTTTTACTCACCAGCGTGCCGGAAACCGGCAATACCGCGATACCATTTGCCACCTGATAGGTGCGCGATGGTCGGGTATCCATGTCATCATCTTCACCAAACAGCGCCAGCGGTTCGGCTATTTGTCCGGCGTCAAGCGTGATGCCAGAGACGGTATCTGTCAGCCGGGTGATGCCCAGCTGGCCAGCCAGTGCACAAAAGAAAACCCGCGCGTAAGCGGGTTCAAGCATAAGTGGCTCATTAAAGGCCATACTGGCGATATGCGGAAGATTACGCAGCTCGTGCGCCATCTTGCTCCTCCTCGTTTGATTTTTTCACTCCAGCCTCAAAAGCGGCAGCGGCCCATGCCGGTGGGTTCAGACCCGCAGCACGACGCTCCATGGTTTCCCGGACCTGCTGGGCAAAAATTTCCTGATAATCATCACCGCGTTTGGCGCATTCTTTCTCATACGTACTGAGACCAGCCTCGATGAGCATGACGGCTTCCTGTACCTCTTTCAGCCCGTCAATAGCCATGCGGCCTGAGCCGATCCAGTTGGCATTTCCCCAGGCTGTTCTCGCTTCCTGAAAGCTGAATCTGGCTTTTGAAGGAAGTGTGACCACGCGGCGGACAATTGCCTCTTCCAGCCAGCAAAGAAACATCTGACAGGCCTGTCGGGATGCCACAAACTTGCGACGGCCCATGAAGTACGCCCATGACTCGTTAGCGCTTGCGCGCGCAGTCGAGTAACTCATCTGAGAATAATTTCGCGAAAGCTGCTCATACGACACACCCAGCCCAGCGGCAATATAGCGCAGCAGTGACTGTTCAAAAGTCGAGTAGCCGTTATCGGTATCCTGCGCCGACTGAAGGTTGAGAGAATCACCCGGCAACAGGTGTGGAACCCTTGCCCCACCCAGGCGAACCGGCGCAGCTGAGTAATAGGACGCCATTTCACCGAGCCAGCCCGTCAGTTTGCTCTGCTGCTCTTTATTATCCGCGCCGAGAATGAAATCCATCGCCGTCTGCGTATCCAGCTCGCTCTCGATGGTGGCAGCATACATGGCCTTCACTATCGCACTCTGGAGCTGGGTGTTTTGCAGGGTATCGAGCATTTTCATCTGCTCCATAACGCTGTAAAACGCATTGGCTCCACGGGTCTGTCCGTCCTCCATCGGTTCGAAGACATGGATAAAAGAGGGGCGCCCTCCGGGGAGCTCGCGAGGTATGTAGGTCCAGTTCTGCGCCATCCAACCAGGATAACCGTCATCGCTGACGTAATATCCCAGCGCAGCACCACTATTATTGATTTTTACCCCGGCGCGACAGTTCCGGGTATCACCGATGTTGTTTGGATTACTGACGCGCTTCGGACTAACCATTTTGAACTGAGTACGGAAAAGACGCGTTGAATCGCTGTCCCATGTCGCCTGCATGCATAATTCACCGTTAAACGCATGCATTGCTACACCTTCACGAATCATCATCGTAAACGTTCGCTTGCGTTCGGCATCAATCCCGCAGAAGTCATCTTCGGCATACTCATTCCAGGCGGCTTCCACATCCCGAGAAAATGCGCGTGAATCCTCCTCATTGATGCCAAGATAGCGCCAGCTCGGTCGATAACTGAGTCTGAAAAATGACCCGACGATGTGGTCCTGGTGGAGCTGCACGGCGTTTGCTGCATAGCCATTATTTCGCACCAGATCGTCAGCGCGGGCATTTCCACGAGAATAGTTGGGAAGGAGTGCGGCATCTGCACTTTCACTCGGCGGATTCCAGCCCCGCAGCTGCCCACCAAACCCGCCACCACCACCATGATATCCCGCGTATTCCCGAAGGGATGTTTTCCCGTCAGGTCCCACTAAAGATGGTATTTTCATACGTAAAACCCTGCTGGCCCCCGGCGTCGTGATGTGGTACCAACCTGAGATTCAAGGTCAGCAATATATTTTTTGAGATCGCTGACTGATGTGGCTGTAAATTCCACTCTTCGACCGTCTTTCTGTACCGTCGCCACGCGCTTTCCCATCATCAGGTCATGTAACGCAGCGCGCGCGGCATCCAGTTCAGTCTGTGTTGCCATTATTCATCTCCAGATAATGCCCGCGCGTAATCCGCCAGGGTCTTGTTATTGTTACGGCTGCCTTCTTCCTCCAGCAGGCTGGCCAGAAGTGAATCAAGATTTAGCTGCCAGCGGGATATGCTGATACGAAGCGCCGCCAGTGCATAAACAAAGCAATCGAGCGCCTCATTTCGTCGTTTTTTGCTGTCCCAGACGATCTTTTTCTTTCCGTCTACCCATTTTTCCACCTGCTCTTCAGCAGTTAGTTGTTGGGCCTCGGTTAGATCGTAGATTTCTGGGTTATTCGGGAAATGAACCGCTCCAGCCAGCGGCTCGTCTCTTTGCGCCACCAGCGTGAAACGGTTATAAATCTGCTCTTTTGCGGTGTCTGTTCCTACCTCAGTGAGGTAAACGCCACTCTTGTTACGCTTGCGTGGCATGTTCGCCACCGGCTTTCCATAAACCGACGCACCCTTTATAGGGATCACACGAAACAGACCATGTTTTTTTGAGCGGTTGTAGACGATGGTGGGATCAATGCCGCCAATATCCCAGCAAGTGCGGGATATAACCATTTCGAGACCGTTCTGGCGCTTATATGTCCTGTTGATCGCCTCATCCACTCGATCGAGAGTCGACTCATCATCATGACGACCCATAACGATGATTTTGTCGATAAGCCAGCTTTCCTCTCCCGGTCCCCATCCCCATACACGCATTTCGTAACGGTCAAGCTGGGAGTCAATACCCGCTGTTAGATATGCCACTCGCTCCGGCACAGACGCTTCAAAGTGCTCTTTGCGCTCCGCTAAAACTTCAGCATCGGGTCGTTCGCCTATTTTCGGTTCCCACGTTTCGCCCAAGGTCGTGTTAACGAAGGTTTTGCGCTTACCCGTATCACCTTTTGTTTTTATCCAGTCCTTGACGATCTGCACCCAAGTTGTGAACGGGCTGTAAGCGGTCCAGATGTGGAATGTAACGCTGTCAGGAGGTTCAATTTCAGTACCGGATGAAGCAAACCAGTTAAGGCCGTCTCGCGTCCAGATACCTGTTTCATCACAAATATACCTGGCCTCAAGGAAGTCCAGCTCCTGTTGTTTAATCACACAGGCATTGTGTTCACAGAGGTAGTAAACGCTGGAAGGTTCTCCCGGAGACCATTTAAAGCCAAATGGTGTCTCTTCATCGCCAAATTTCAGATACTGCTCTTCCCCGCAGTGTGGGCATGGAACATGGAACCGAAGAAAATGTTCTGACTCCTTAGCAGCCCTTTCTATCTGGCACGTACCTTTGACTTTCGGTGTAGAGCCGCGAATGGATTTCGGCCATACAGAACCCTCAATACGCTTATCTCCCAGAAAGGTGGGAGAACCTTCTTTCTCGATGTCATCATCGAAAGCGGCAAGCTCGTCGTAGCCAGCCACATCAACGGATTTTTCACGGTAGTTTTTTGCAGCCTTACCGCCCAGGCACCAGAAACCACGACCATTTGAGAAACGCTTCATGCTAAGCGTATTGTCCCGGTGTTTTTTGCCGTACCAGGGAGCAAGCGCCAACAGCGTCGGAATATCACGAATGGTCGGTTCGACATGAGACTTCATGAAGTTTTCAGCGTCACCGTCGGTTGGCAACCATATTAGCGAGTTACGCTGTTTATGCTGGATGAAATATGCGTAAACGCCGAGCAACATTTTTGAGTAGCCGACACGAGCAGATTTAACGACATTCACTTCGCGGATATAGTCGTTGCCCATCGCATTCATAATTGCACGCTGAAATGGCAGTGTTTCCCAGCGCCCTTCCTGGTAGGCAGACTCTTTCGGGAGATAGTAATTCTCATCTGCCCATTCAACCGCTGTTTGCGGTTCTGGCCGGTAAAGCGAACGTAGCCCCGCCCGCGCAGAGTGCTGCAGCCCCTTAACCTGACTGTTCGATATATTCACTCAGCAACCCCGGTATCATTTCATCCAGCGCAGCTGCTTTGTTCATGGCCTTAATGATGTCCTTCTTGAGGAAATCAATATGTCGGTTCTCCAGCTCCGGGAAGCGCCGCTGAACCGACAGAGGTATTCCATCGAGAATGCTGGCAATTTCTCCGGCTACCCGCGACAGCACGAACGTGCAGAATGCGGTCTCCACCACTTCAGCGGACTCTTTTGCATTTTTTAATTCCTGAGCGTCAGCCTGAGCTCGCGTAAGTCGGTGTCGCTCATATTCAATCGTGCCAGGTTGAAGATCGGACTCAGAAGCAATGCGGAGATCTTCAACTTCCTTCCGCAACTTTTCATTTTCTATGGCTGCATCGCGCGCACTGTACCATTCGATTGCGGCAGCAGATTCAAAGAGAACCTCATTACCCTTGCCACCACCGCGGGCAACCGGCATACCTTGCTCCTGCCAGTTCTGAATCGTTCGGACGCTCACCCCGAAAATTTCGGATAAGCGTTTTTTGTTAACCTCCATGGCTCACTCCTGGCACAAAACAGAGAAAGGAAACAATCAACGGTTAACTTCCGTTTTCCATGCTTAGCATTTCCTTTCTGGAGAAAGGATGTTTTCAACAAAAACAATGAGAAAACAAGAAGAAGAACGGAAATGGCATAAACCAGAAAATTTTCATAAATAGCGAGAATCTGCGCGGACGCCGCCCCGTAACAGGGCGGATTGCCGGAAAGGACCCATAATGACATTGATTATCATTTACACACATTCACCAACAATCACTTAGACATCTAAACGTCTGTTTTTCGTTGCTGAATGTAGGCCATATCATGCAGCGCGGCTTCGCCGCAGTGGCCAGGCTCACATCTGAAAGACCTTCTTCGATCTGCACGTACGATGCACATTAAAAAGCCCCGCTAACGCGAGGCTTGGTTTGATATGGATAATGATAATCAATCTTCTTTTTTAATCACTACTTCCTGCGGCCGCATCTGCTGTATGGCTCGGACAATGCAGTAAGGAATTACTGCCCAGGCAACTCCCATGGCTGCTCCTGCTGCTTGCTGAGGCGCGCTGACAGCGCCGAAAACCCCAACGATACCTTGAACAAAACCAATAGCCCCGAATACAACACAAATAGCCCAGAGAATTCTCATAAACCTAACTCCTTTTATTAAAGAGCTATTAGGATAAATCTGAATGCTGTTTAGTAAAGCTTTATTGCACGGCAAAGCCACCGAAAGTTAACGGTTGCCCAGTCTCACAGCTGAAAGACTTTCTTAGATGTGCGCGAGCGATGCGCATTAAAAAGCCCCGAGGTGCGAGGCTATAGGCTGGTTTCAGGACTAATTTATTTTTGTGCAGTAGCTAACCACGACCCTGTTCTTTTCTGCACCTCTGGCTTCAGCCATCGCTTCGGTGTAACCAGTCAGGTTATCTGAGAAAGAATCACCTTTATTAACCCTCATCACAAAATTTCCTTTCTCACGCAACTTCCAGTCCTGGTCATAATATTCCCATGTTAAAAGATATTCAGACATATAAACTCCTTGAATAATATGTCCGAAAACATTATCACAGTCACTCAGCGAATGCCTGCTGCAATGTCATCTACTTGTTGAATGAACCCCTACTATTTATGGTTGTCATCCTACCCGTGAACTTTATTAATTTACCCGATATGGTGTTAGTTCAGCCCGTCAGTGGTGGGACACTGGGACACTGGCGCACTTAAGCCCGGAGGGATAGCTGATTACCTCTGAATAGGAAACGCCATGACACAAGATATAGTCGATCTCCTTATCCGCAATACTCAATCCGGTGGAGCGAGCACAAGAGCGGCAGCACTTAAAGCCTTAGGTGAAGGTGCGCCAGCAACGGAAGAAGTAATCAACTGCTTAAAAGAAGCCGCAGAGAACGGTGGCGCTGAAACCAGAAGCGCAGCGTTACTTGCTTTGGGTCGGATCTTTAGAAATTAATGATATATTTAAATTAACCAAGCCCATCGTGATACGAAGGGCTTTTAGAACGATTTTACCTTTTGGGAAATAACCATTATCAAGCCCACCAGCAAGTGAGCTTTGTAATGGCCGGCTTAGCTAATCAGCAACTCAGGCTGCGTCACCTGCATGATGTGCTCATGTTCGATCCTCAGCACGCGTTTTTCCTTCTTCCGTTCGTTCATCAACCGGCTGCCGATCGTTCCCTTCAGCTTTGAGCGCGTTTCTTTGATGGCGTAGCGATGCTGCAATTCTTCACCCATCGCCATGCGCCGGTTTAGCTGCTCGGCCATCCAGTTGAAGGCATTGATGTAACACTCCTTCACTGCGGCAGCTGTTTTGCCAGTGAATCCCATCACTAGCATCATGCATCCGTCGCGGGTGATGTTATACATAGGCTGAACATCGCCATTTTTATCAATGAAATCAATGGGCGCAAAATTGCGCTGGGTGAAGTCATCGGAGCATTTCAGGTTACGTATGGCACGCAAAACGTCTTTGTGTCGCTTGCCAAAGTAATCCGCCACCTTGAGTGATGTGGTGATTATCTTGTTGTCGAGGGTCGTGACCATTTCGCGGAAGTCGAAGGCCGGAATAACTGACGGATTATTCATAGCGTGTACCTTTCTTTGAGATGAACCTTTGCCGCATAGGAAATCAGCCCGTCGAGGCTCGCCAGCACTAACTGACTTCCTCAAAGGCTCATTTCAAAGGGTATGGTTCGACGTGGGTTGAATGCGCTGCGGTGCGCGGTGAAATTCGGGCATAAAAAAGCCCGACCGAAGTCAGGCTCTGTTATTTGGGTGACGAATCACTTAAGACACTGCTCTTTGATGTAGTCCTGCATGCCGCGAATCATTTTGTCAGCGGTTGCGATTCCGTCCCGGTGATCGAAATAATTCCGTCGAGCGTCTGGAGTAAGTTCGGGGGTTCCTGCATCATCCACGCCGGTGGCGGAGGTGGCTTTTGACACTCCAGGGCAGGTTGCGGCGATGCGCAGCCGTTTAGCGCCAGAATCGACATCCCGACGCAAATCGTTAATGGTTTTTTTCGCATCGGACAATTCCTTCGTGTATTTGGCATCGAGCGCAGCGACATCACGCTGACGTTTTTGCATGTCGGTGATGGTGGCGTTCGCCAGGATGAGCTTCTGAGTGGCTTTATCGCGCTGGCCTTTGTAGGTGATGGCGTTGTCGCGGTAGTGGTTAATCGCCCAGGCCATGGAAACCAGCAGGCAGATAACGACAGCGCAGATGATTGCGGTTAATCGGCTCATTTCTGGCCCCACTCGCAGACTTCACGCTCAATCTCGCGCCGGGTGATCAGCCCCTTCCACTGCTTGCCACCGGCATACGTCCAGCGTCGCAGTTCTTTGCATGCCCCCGGCACGTCTCCGGAGTTCAGCTTCTTCAGCAGCGTCGAGCTGGCAAAAGCACCAGAGCCAACGTTGTAGGTAAAGGAGTAAAGCGCTGCACGGGTAGGCTCAGGGATACGAACCTTGATCAGCGGGTCGATAGCATTTGCCACCTTTCGCAGATCTGCCTTCAGCAGGTTGTCGCACTCTTTGTCGGTGTAGCGGTGACCGCGGCGAATGTCGGCACCGGTGTGCCCATCGCAAACAGTCCAGACGCCGACCACATCCTGATAGGCGTAATAACGCCGCCCTTCCAGCCCATCCGCATTGCCCAGCATTACTGCAGCAATGGTGATTGCTCCGGATCCGCCAACGATGGCACCCACCAGCTTATTCCTCAACGTTGGGTTCATCTCGGCTCCTGCTGCGTCGGTTGTCTTCGCGGATCTTGAAATAGAGATTTGTCAGATACGTCAGTACGGCAATGATGATACCCACCAGCACGCCGATAGCGTTCCACTGCTCGGGGCTGTAGGCATTAAGCATGCCGTTTAGGATGCTCCCGGCTGAAGCGCCATAGGCAGCACCAGTGGTTATTTTTTCCATGCGATACATGCTCTCACCTCGCTACGTTGCGGGTGTCCAGTTGAGGTAATAAAAAGGGCCGCGATAGCGACCCAAGCTTTTATTCCCCTGCCAGCTGCCTTACCTCACTTACCGTCTGGTTGAAACGTTCCTCTTCCAGTTCTACGCCGATAGCCTGGCGGCCCAGTTCAATGGCTGCTTTAACAGTTGATCCCGAGCCCATAAAGAAATCAGCTACCACATCGCCGGGCCTGCTGCTGGCGTTGATGATTTGCCGCAACATATCAGCGGGCTTTTCGCACGGGTGTTTGCCTGGATAGAACTGGACGGGTTTATGTGTCCAGACGTCTGTATAGGGCACGGCTACTGTCACAGAGAAATGCCGCCGAAGAGATTTGTACTCTTCGAGCAGCTCTGAATATTTGCGATTCAACGAATGCCACATAGCCACCAGCTGGTGGTGTGGTGTTGCCAGTTCGCCACTCTGGTGCTTTTCGATGGCTACCTGCGTGAACAGGGACTGAAGTTTCCGGTAGTCTGATTCATTCGGCAATTGCCACTGGCTACCGCTGAACCAGTGAGACACCATGTTCTTCTTTCCTGTCGCATCGGCGATTTGTTTTGAAGATATGCCAAGCGCTTCACGTGCATCCCGGAAATAGGAAATGAGGGGAGCCATTACATGCTGCTTCAGCTCGCTTCCCTTCTCTGCGTAACCGTCGCTCTTTGGTTTATACGGCCCCTGGTAATGCTCAGCGAAGAGGATGCGCTCTGTTGCAGGGAAGTAAGAGCGCAGGCTCTCTTTATTACAGCCATTCCAGCGGCCCGACGGTTTAGCCCAGATGATGTGGTTCAGGACGTTGAACCGCTCACGCATCATGATCTCAATGTCTGCCGCCAGGCGGTGACCGGAGAAAAGATAAAGACTGCCAGCAGGTTTTAGCACTCGCCAGAATTGTGCGAGGCACATATCAAGCCAGCGAAGATAATCCTCATCCCCTTTCCATTGATTGTCCCAGCCGTTGGGTTTCACTTTGAAGTACGGCGGATCCGTGACTATCAGGTCAATGGAGTTATCAGGGATAGTGGCGATGTATTGCAGGCTATCAGCGTTGACTAACTCAACACTGTTTATAATTACAGTATTTTTCATAGATCAGTAAGCGTAACTCTGATAGGCTCACTATGCTTTTGCGCTAAAGCGGTGGGCCTTGGTTAGCTTGTGACCTGAAAGCATGAGCTGATGGCTGGTGGGTGCTCCAACATCCACCAGCCGCCCATTTTCACAGCAGAAAGCCTCCGGATCTGGAGGCGCTCAATTATCCGAATGGAAAATCCGACATCCCGAGAAGACCGGGAAAATAGCCATTAAAAAACCCGCTCAATGGCGGGTTTATATACTTTTGGCAACATATCAAATTAGCTTCAAATATCGCTTATTTTGTTGCATTTTGCAAGCCTGATTGAAGATGTTAGTGAAATTTACTTCACATTTCTACCACTTTCACTTCTTCATACTCTTCGTACCGCGCCAGGCTTTCACGTAACGCCAGGCTGTCCATTTCCACGAAAGCTGCTTTAAATGCTGCCCAGTGAGCAGCGTATACCCTGAGCCATGTTGAACGCTCCACGCTCACCATGCGGGCCAGTGCCGCCCCCGCATATTCCTGGTACGTATCGTTATTGCGTGATGCTGCAACTTCCTGGGCCGCGAGCCAGACAAGCCCCACTAATTTTTTTGTGACTCTATCCTGGAGCTTCTTACGGCCCTGCTGATGCTGAAACTGTGCCCAAACGTACTGGCACATCAACGTCTGGTACCGGAAAGACAGATCATATCCATAGCAATACCTGACCCACGCCTGCAGATGCTCTCCAAGGCCATTTACCGAGCGGCGCCACGCAGAACTCGCAAACTCGGCATCCTTCATAGGGGGTAATGGGCGTCGACGGCTTCTTGTCTCCAGAACATAAAGCGGAGTGGCCAGAGTTTTTACAACCTTCGATCCACAACCTTCCCCACCCTCCATGACGATTTCAGGATGGTGCCGAGGGTATTTATTCTTATCTGCTGGTGGATGCTCACTGAACGCCTGCAGCTGTCCTTTTGTCGATCCTGATAAATCCGCCAGCGCGCGGCGCAGTTCAATCCGCGTATATTCCAGTTCTTGTAAATTCATTATGCTCAGCGCTCCATACAATTACGCTTTTGTTATTACGCCGATCGCCAGCGCTCGATTCATAAATCGGAATAGCAGCTCCAGCTGGGTACCGTGTTTTTTCTCGAACGCTGCAACATCAGCATGTAATTTGTCGTGACACTCTCTGCACAGAGGGATCACAAACAAATCGTGGGCTTTAGTGGCGGTACCGCCCATGCCGTGACCAATGACATGGTGAGGATCATCCGCTGGCCGCCGGCAACCTTCACAGGGCTGGGTTTTAACCCACCGGGTATAGTCCTCATTCACCCACCTGCGGTGTTTTGGACGCAACATGAAGGATTCAGGGGATTCAGGATCCGCATACAGAGCTAGAACCTTTGGCTGTTCATAGGCTACTTCCTGTTTTGCTCCATGCTTTAATTTCGCAGCCGTGACCGCAGGGGTGACCTTCTTCTGCAAAATTCTTTTTGCCGGGGGCATCGGCACAATGTCACTTTCTCGATATACGGATAAAAACGGCTCACCCGGTAAGCGAAGCGCTTGCTGGGCCATCCCTTCCGTAATTGCATCGGCAATGCCTGAATAAACGGCCCACCAGCACAATTCACCGATGGAAAGTTCACGCTCGTTGTTGTAGCCAAGCGAAGACAGGATGGAACCGATCAGCCAGTTAATGAGATTACGCCGGGCAAGTTCTGCCAGCGCCGCGGTGGTTTGCTCGCGCAGCTGGTTATCGCAATGCCAACAGAGCAACATTGATCCAGGGGGATGTCGCATCGTTACCAGCTCATGATGGTGATAATCAGTGTGCGGGTACTGGCATTCCTTCACGTTACGCTCTAACCAGGATTCCAACGCGGTCAAACCGCCTGCTGCACGGATAACTCTCTCGTCGGTGAAGAATCCCTCGAGGGACTTATCTTCTGCCAGCGGCTGCCTGGCATCAGGGACGAGCCCCGACGGAAGCCCAGCCATGCTTTTCGGCTGAGGCTCCACCAGCACACGCCCCTGTTGAAACAGAGACATCAGTTCGCTACCCGGCTTCAACACCACCAGCCCAAGGCGCGGAACAGTCTCGGCAGTAAACAGTCCTCTCACGCGGCATGCCCCTTAGCGATGTGTGCCGTCCACAGGCCGCCGATCCACTCGATGCCTTTGGGTGTAAAACGTGCCTGGCTAAAGGCGTAGTTAGTTTCGCTCGAAGTGCCAGTTTTAACTTCAAACCGCCCGGCTGCAATGTGCTGGTGCCGCGGTGTCAGCACCCCGCCGAGCCGGTACATAATGTCGCTCTCAATGAGGAACAAGCGGAAATCGGTCTCATTGGCCTGCAACAGCTTTGCCACCTGGCGGAAAGACATTGAGCCTTTGGCAGTACAATACCGATCGACAAACTCAATTTTCGGCGCGGCAGCGGCTAACTTCTGGCTGAGTTGTTCTTTCTGCTCGGCCAGATCCGCGGCGAGACGTAATGCCTCCGGCAATGTTTGCGGGACACTTACGGCCTGGCTGTTCTCCAGCTCTTGCCAGCGATCGACAACAGCGGCGGTAAATTCTGGCGACAGCCTGGCGACGATCACCAGAGAATCACGTTTGTTGAACCAATACTCCTCGTAGGTTTGCCCATTTTGCGGGTGAGTGTAGGGGGTGTGCGCCAACGGCGCGGTTAAAATGCCAGCAGATGCAAGGCGTTCAGCTGAGCGCTTCACATCACCATGTTTGCTCTGTACCAGCCTGGCAATTTCACGGCTGGACATTGTCACAACACCCTTTGCGGTTAATTGATTCATGCTATTTCTCCATATCAGGCGGCTGCACCCGCCGGTTCGTAAATGCTGATCGTTATTTCAACCTTTCCTTTCGGCACCACTGGCCCCCACTCCACCAGCATGCGCTTTACCTGGCTGTCGTCCTCCCACACGCCAGCATGTGTCAGCGCGTCAAACAGCGCTTTGTTGTAATTGTCCAGATCCCGACGGCGCATATCCGGAGGGAACAGGGTGATTTCTACCGCGGCTGGTGAGGTAGTTGGTTTCGGTAAACGGCGCAGCTGCTCAATGATTGCGGCGCATGCGGCACTTTGATATTTTCGGCCTTCAGCACTGATTAAGTGGCGACCGGCCAGCGGCCCCTTATTAGGGGCACGCCAGTAGGTGTTCACACTCGGAGGGAAAGGAAGCACCAGTTTCACGCCACCTCCTGCTGGTTGTCAGAACAGAACTCAGGAAGATTTGCCTCAACCAGCGCGCGGGCGAACGGCGGCGGTACTGCATTACCGCAGCGCGCTACCTGCTTGTCTTTGGCGTAATGGTTACCGCGGTAGTCCTGATCGATAACGTAGCCGTCAGGGAAGCCCTGCGCCTTATAAAGCTCATGCGGTTGCAGCATGCGCATTCCGATATCGACGATCTGGTACTTAACCCCCTCGATCGTCACCAGCCATTCATCCTCGCTATCACCGCAGTAGGTTTCGAGGAATGTCCGGACCTCGCCAACGTGCTGGCCACCAGCGGTAATAGTCGGCATAGGTGTATCCATGGTCTGACCGTCGCGGCAGGTTCCGCGTAGCTTCACCAGGTGCGACGCAACTACCGCGTGGTGATCAACAGTAGTGACTGAGTGGGCAGGCTCATCCATACCAACACCCGGCCCCGTGTAATTCCCACCATAGTGCTTCGCCAGGAACGCGCTAACCGTTGCAAACTTATTACCACCAGCAGTGACCGTGCCGAGCGGGTTATTCAGTTGAAGAACACGCGGTTCTTGCCCTGGGCGTTCGCCGTACCCCATCTGGATCAGTGTTGGAGTTACCAGCTGCGACTTACCGCCACCGCCTGCAGTAATCGTCGCACTCGGTTCGTCAGCCCTGTGCCCAACACTGGCGCCAAACTGGCGGGCGATGACCGGCGCAACCACGCACGCGCGGGACTGCTTGAGGATTGTATGAGCGGGTTTATCCAGCGGGCGTGGCTTTGCCTGGTACTCACTGCCGCCATTGCCAGCCAGGAACGGTGTCAGGGCGGCCTCAACTACGCCAAGCGCATGCCCATTCCCGCCCGGGCGCGCCGACGTACCAGCGGTGACAGTTGGAACCGGCTCGGTCACTGGCTGCCCGGTGGCCCCGGTGCGGAATTTAGTAAGATGCGGTACCGCCAGCGCGTAGCCATGCTTTTTAGTGATGGTCTGCAATGGCTCTAACAACGATTGCCCGCGGAAACAGTCATAACCTCCTTTCGCCGTGGTGTGGTTACACTTCACGATGAAAGGCGATGCGCTTTCGATAACAAAGCGCTGGATGCCGCGCGCGATACGTTTGAGCGTATTTTCCGCCAGCGGCTTTTTGCGGTCGAAGATGGACCGGGCCGGGATATTCCAGTCAATGCACTCCGCCGCGGTACGCCATGGCGCCAGCTTGCCGCTTTGTACTTCCAGTGATTTTGGATCCCCATGAGTCGCTTCAGGCCAATGAATCTTGCGGCCGTCACAGCGCATGACCATGAAGAAACGCTTTCTGATCGTCGGCGCGCCGTAGTCACATGCGCGCAGCTCCCGATAATCAACCTCATAACCAAGCCCGGCGATCAGCTGTTGCGCCTGCTGGCCGTGCGGCTCAATGGCAAGGAATTCACAAACCTCAGCCAGCGCAGGGTGATTCGCCGCGATCCCCGTCGACAGCATGCCGACAAATGCCTCGAATGTTTCGCCAGCACGCTCAGGATCTGGGCGTAATTCTTCATCCAGCAGCGGGCCCCATGTCTTAAATTCTTCGACGTTCTCCAGCATCATGACGCGGGGACGTACTGCCAGCGCCCAGCGCAGGACAATCCACGCCAGCCCGCGAATCTCTCTCTTAACCGGCTTAGCGCCCTTCGCTTTGGAAAAGTGGCGGCAGTCAGGGCTAAACCAGGCCAGACCGACAGGTTTGCCGCTGGTGGCTGCGCTTGGGTCAACGTCAAACACCGACTCGCAATAATGCAGCGTGTCCGGGTGATTCGTCTTATGCATCGCAATAGCGTTTTCGTCGTGGTTGATAGCGATATCCACGCTACGCCCGATCGCCAGTTCAATGCCGGTACTCGCGCCGCCACCACCAGCAAAGTTATCAACGATAATTTCACGCATTGACGGCCCCCTGCATACTGCTAACCAGACCACCGGCCACGCTAATTATTTCGCTGGTAGGCACACGCTCCAGCCAGAGTTGGTTGATGTTGGCCTTCAACTTGTTCTGTTGGTTCACCCCCAGAGAATCCGCCCCCTCGACCTGATTGAATACCAGACCAACCTCCAGAGGCCAGATGCGCGACTCTGCATCTGCCGTTGCAATGGGAGTAGGCATTGCTTTTTCCGACACCGACGGAAGGGCCATTTTTGCCGCGGCGAATTGAGCTAATGACAATGCTGCACGCCCTTTTTCTTCCAGTTCGGTGCGATTGATATAGCTGAAGCTTTCACCACGCCAGGTTTTGTCGAAGACAGCGATTGCCCCGGCAAAAAATGCGCTGGTGGGTTGCTGCTTCTCGTCAGCGGGAACAAACCAAACAGGAAGATCGAACCCAATACGACCACGAATAAACATGATGTGATCGGCATCTTCCGGCCACCATGTTTCACTTGTGGCTGACTTCACGAGGTATATATAACGACCACCTTTATCACGCATCGCCATTGTGTGATTCATGATGTGGGTCATGCCAGTGATGGCCTGCTTTTCATGGTACTGAGAACGGCTATATGGCGGATTTGCAAACGCGGCGCCACCGAGTTCTGCCAGACGCTCTGACCAGTCCTGCGTCAGCGCGTTATCCTCGGCGGTATACCATGCAGGGCATTTAGCATTGCTATCGTCTGCAAACAGATCCAGAACCATCGGCCCAAATATCGAATTGATGCCCCAAAACAACAAATCTGGAGTGCGCCACTGATCGCCAACCTCTTTCAATTCATGCGCTGGCTTTGAGCGCAGTTCAGCCAGCGCGCGGCAATATTTGTTATCAGCATTCATGCTCATCATTTCGCTCCCCTGAAGCCAGCTGGAATGGCTTTATCTGGTCCACCAAATTTCATCGGATCATGCTTACGGATTGAGCCCCAATACTGTCGTTCTGGACGTCCTGCTGCGTTCCACTTATTTGCGGATTGCAGGTAGCCTGGGAATTTTGTTGGCAGAAACAGCGTTGTTGGGCGCAGATATTCGGCCATTTTCAGATCCTCGCCCCACTTCTCGACGCTGTAATCCACCACCAACAGCAGCTCATCGGGCGTAAACCCGTCAGCCAGGCGAGCCCGGATGTTTTCCAAGGATGATTTGCAGACCTGATACCGTGATCCGGTGGTCTTGTTCAGATGTGATAAAACCTGCTTCGCCTGATCGGTGATAACCACCACAGGGTCGGGTTGCGCAGCAACCGGACAAGAATGTTTTTTATCTGATGGATCAGTAGTTGTATTTACTGACGGATCCCCCCCAGATTCTGACGGGTGAAAACCGCCTTTTTCATCGTTTTTTGATGCCTCAGATTTTGACGCGTCGGTTTTTGAGGCATCAGATTTTGATGCGTCAGAATCTGACAGGTGAGAAAAGGCAGCAGCCTGTAATTTCGCAACATTGAGCTGGTAAACGTTCGATGCATTGCGGTTGCCTTTCCGGCGCTGCTGGCGGGTTAACCACCCGTCTTTTTCCAGTTGAGATATGGCTGTGCGAACCGTGCTCTCACCAGCACCAATCTGGCGCGCGATGGTAGCGATGGAAGGCCAGCTAACCCCCTCATCACTGCTGAAGTCTGCCAGACGCGCCATGATGGCAACGCTGGACAGCTTCATGCCAGAAGCGGCACAAGCGTCCCAAACGTAACCTGTTAATTTAGTGCTCATGGTCGTCCTTTAACTCGGTAAACTTGCGCTTGAATTGTTCGAGCGGGCTGAAACATTCGTGGTCATAACCATCCCGCAGGTAGATAACTCGTTGAGTCTCTGGCTCCCACCTGATAACCCGAACGGGGATCCCTCTGTGGTCTTTGAACCTTCGGTTAACTTCGCGCATAAGCGTTTCGCCTTCCTGTAGTAAACCCCCACAATTGCGACCGCCCGACTGTGGTTACATGGCACCCAGCGGTTTGCTATTCTGCGTTCATACCGAAACAACGGAGCGCCCGGTACCGGGATCATCCTGAGTTGCGGTAAACGGTTAAAAGCCGTTAAACTGGTCATGCGGATTACTTCTCCATACAAGATTTGTCTGCCACGACGCCCGGAGCTGCACACTCGCGGGCGTCATTCTTTTCCGGCACGCAAAACACTCGGAAAAGCAGCGTCAAATGTTCCTGCCACTTAGCCATCACCTGATAGCTGTTCTCTTCGATCTGGGCGCGTTCCTGAGCATCAATAACGCCGTCAGCGGTAGCTTTACGAACGTATTGCGAATGCCTGCCGATCCACTCAACTGACTCCATGAGACGCTGGTTGATATCGCCGTTCTCAATCTCTTCAACATCAGCCAATGGCACAAAAACACCGTTCGAGTGACGTGCAATAGCGTTCGCTATGTGGTTTGAACCACCAGCACGTTGAAGCACCATCGCCCAACCG
The DNA here is from genome assembly GCF_019056635.1 of Enterobacter cloacae complex sp. ECL72. NCBI lineage: Bacteria > Pseudomonadati > Pseudomonadota > Gammaproteobacteria > Enterobacterales > Enterobacteriaceae > Enterobacter > Enterobacter cloacae complex sp. ECL72. Next base: position 2,706,718 of record NZ_CP077659.1, read on the forward strand.
AGCGGGAAGATCTGATCGCCATCGGTACGCAGCCGGTTAAACAGCGCGTTCTCGGTCACACCCAACCACTCAGCAGCTTCTGAATATCCGCCAGGCAGCTCGGTGATCGTTTTTTTGATTGCGGCCACCAGCCAGGCTGGCTGCTTATCTACTTTCCATTCAGGTTCTATACCCACGGCTAGTTCCTCCCTTCTGTGGTTATTTCTGATCGTTAGGCGAAGTATTCTTGCCATAACGTTCTGGGTTGAATTCCAGTTCACCAGCAGTTCGATACGCAGCTTCAGCAGCTCGTCCTTTTGGGATTAAGCGTCCGGGGCGATTACGCCACTGGTAAACGGCCTCACTGGTGATGCCAAAAAATTCGGCAACTTTCTCAGTGCTGCCGAAATGTTGTTCAATCTCGTCGGTTGTCATGAAGCCTCCTTAGCTAAGTTTGGTTAGATATTAATAACCAATCTAACTTTGGTCAATAAAAACTAAGATTACTTAGTCTTTTTTAAATTTGGTGCTTTCATGGAAACGGTTGGTCAGCGCATTAAAGCTCTACGCAGGGTTACAAAAACCTCTCAAAAAGAACTGGGTAAGTTCTGCGGGGTTAGTGACGTAGCGGTGGGTTATTGGGAAAAGGATGTGAATATCCCAAACGGGGAATCACTGGTTAAGCTGGCTAAATTCTTCAATACATCAATAGATTACATTCTTTACGGCACTGAATTTGAAGGTACCCTCATAACTAAAATGAGGCGTGTGCCCGTGATTTCCTTGGTTCAAGCTGGGCAGTTTACGGAATGTAAAGCCGCTGATTTATTCAGTGATGTCGATAAATGGGTTGAAACATCACTTCGCATTGGGGATAGCTCGTTCGCTTTAGAGGTCAAAGGGGATTCAATGACCAATCCAAATGGCCTCCCAACAATCCCTGAAGGGGCAACCGTTCTTGTTGATCCAGATGCCGAACCCCTTCATGGCAAGATTGTGGTTGCGCGTATTGATGGCACTAACGAAGCGACTGTTAAAAAACTTGTCATTGATGGCCCACAAAAATTTTTAGTGCCACTAAATCCTCGCTACCCCAACATCCCGATCAATGGTAACTGCCTCATTATTGGCGTTGTTAAAGGGGTTCAGTACGAACTCTGATCCCTTCCCGCTCTTCCTCTAAGCATCAAACTAAGTTTAGTTTGATGTTTTCACTTGACCGATAAACTAAGTTAAGTTAGATTTTTTCTGTCGACACCAAACCACCGCGCCTGATGTGGTTAAAAGCAGGCCAAAGCAATAAGAAGTGATCCCTGTTCTGGCTGCTAACTTTCCCCTTGAGGGTGACAGCCAGCTTTTTAAGGGCACAACGTGAAAGCGCACTCCTTCTCTCTTTCACTGCGGGGGCAGGTTTGTTACCGAAAGAGTGCGCTTCCAGTTGTGGTAATGCGGCTCTGCGCACGTGACGAGGCCAACAAGTTTTTATTTCAACATTTGAAATGAATACGTTTCTTGTGGTGTAGCGTCGCCGGTTCTGGCCGGTCCGGCAGGTGGAGGCACCACCGCCACAACAACATCATTGCTGTGTGTAGTCTTTGCCCATCACATCGGTGGGCACCTTTTTTACACAAGAGACAAGGGCATCACCGGGCGACGGGCTCATTCCCCAATCCACCCGGGCGCTATGGAAATGGACCACCTACCCATAGCCGAAGCGCAGGTGCCCTTTTCTGTTGTGTATGGAGAAGTTCCACTGGCGGTGGCAGCCGCCTCACAGAGGGTTAAACCATGAGTAGTGACCGCATGACCGTAGTGCCCGATTTCCTGGGCGAACTGGATGCCGGCGTGTTCATGAACAAGATCGCGGCAGCTTTAAACACTACCGCGCTTGGCGTTCTGAATAACGGTACCAAAGGCAAAGTAGTCCTCACCTTTGATATTGAGCGTATGGGTAACTCCGTCGAAGAGAAGCGCGTCAAGATCAAGCACAAGCTGAACTACGTCACCCCAACCCCGCGCGGTAAAGCCTCCGAAGAAGACACCACCGAAACACCAATGTGGGTTAACAAAGGCGGCAAGCTGACCATCCTGCAGGAAGATCAGGGGCAGCTGTTCGGGATCAACGGCGGCGTTGACGGAAAGCTTAAAGCGGCACAGTGATCCGCAGCAGACAAATCACTGACATCCCTATGACCACATATTAAGGAAATTTTATGTCCCAGATTTTAGACGGCAATGCCCTGCAGCAGGTAAAAGACCTGGTTCTTTCCGGTTACCACCTGGATGCAGCAAAAGTTACGGCATGCCCGACGGCCCTGCTTCCTGAAGGGGTTCACGTAGAAAGCCTCGAGCGTTTCGAGTTTGAGCGTTTTCGCTTCCGTGGCGCCATGACCACAACCAGTATTCCTGATTTTGTGCGTTACGCCGCAGGCTACGCCAAAGCCGACGAACCAGCACGATGCTTTATCGATGCTGACAACATGACCGCACGCTCCGTGTTCAATATCGGTACGCTGGCTAACCCTGGCCATGCTGATAACGTCGCCTCTATCACCCTCAAAAAGACAGCACCATTCCGAGCCTTGCTTCAGGTAAACGGCGATCGTCTGGGCCAGAAAGAAATTGCTGAATGGCTGGAGGACTGGGCCGACTTCCTGAGCGCATTTGATGCCGACGGGAATGTGTTGTCCATCGCGCAGGCAGCTGGTGCCGTTCGTCGCGTCAATATCAAACAAGTCTCGGAAGCAGCTCATGAAGACGAAGATTTTGGCGGCAGAAAGTCCCTGATGCAGAGCGTTGAAGCCAGCAGTAAAGACGTGATGCCTGTCGCCTTCGAGTTCAAATGCGTGCCATATGAAGGCCTGGGCGAACGCCGCTTTAGTCTGCGTAACAGCCTGCTTAAAAGCGGGGAACCGGTGTTTGTACTCCGCATCGTTCAACTGGAAGCCCAGGAAGAAGCTATCGCCAACGAGTTCCGTGACCTGCTGATCGAGAAGTTCACCGACAAGCCGGTTGAAACCTTTATCGGTAACTTTAAAGCGTAATTTCTCTGCATTAAATCCCCGGCGCCGCGGGGATTTATTGAAGCGTAATTCCCTTTATTAATCGCCAATGGCGAGGGATTCGTACAACCCAAAACTGGCGCAGGTGCAGCTGCCAAATATGGAGAAGAAAATACGATGAGTTATATCCAGACACTTTCAGGTAAGAAATTCGATTACCTCAATTCAACTGCTGACGATGTGGAGATCGAGGATATTGCGACCGCGCTTTCCCACATCTGCCGCTTCACTGGTCATCTGCCGGAATTTTACAGCGTGGCCCAGCACTCTGTGCTGTGCAGCCAGCTAGTTCCGCCAGAGTTCGCCTTTGAAGCCCTGATGCATGACGCAGCAGAAGCATATTGCCAGGACATCCCTGCCCCCCTGAAAGCGTTGCTTCCAGATTACCGTCGCATTGAAGAGCAGGTAGAACAGCTGATCCGGGCCAAATTCAGCATCACCCCTGATATGTCAGCGGTAGTGAAATATGCCGATCTGGTGATGCTTGCCACTGAACGCCGCGATCTGGATATCGACGACGGCTCACTCTGGCCTTGCCTCGAAGGTATTCCGGCCAGCGACATTATCCAGATCGTTCCTCTTCGCCCAGGCCAGGCATATGGCTTGTTCATTAACCGTTTCAATGAGCTTACGGAATCACGCGCATGCCTCGCATGAAGATAAAAGAACTGGTAGCCGCAGCCCATGCTGCGGCGGGGAAACTGCCACCAGCAGAAGCCTCTCTGATGCGTGAGGTAGCCACTCGCCTGGACGTTACATTTGCCGCCTTGACGGAATCGATGGACCAGCGAATGAGCCTTGACGCCGAAATTAACCATCTTCGTCAGGAGTCCGTCCAATGACCACCAACAAATACGCGACTCTGCGCGGCACCATCGCCAGAGCTAAACGCAACGACTGCCAGAAGGTAGTGATGCGTGTGACGTTAGTTGAAGAACTCCTCCTTCAACTGTCAAACGCTGAGAAGCAGGTAGCTGCGCTGGCTGCGGAAGTTCAGGCGGTGCGATGGGCTGCCGGGCAGGTTTATTCAGCTGGGTATAATCATGGGCACCTTAATACTGCTGATGAACTCCCCTATGCATCTGATGAAGAACTTCTTCAGAGAGGAAATGAAGTCCTTATCGAGTTCACCGACCCAGACCATTCAGGCAATGTGACCGACGCTGTACTGGATGAAGTGCGTGCCCACGCTATCAAATCTGCCCTCAACGATTGTTCGGAGTACCTCGATAGGGACTGCATCATGGATTCGAACGGCATCAGTTATGAAGATGCTGCACTCCGTGAAGCGGGTGCAATGGCGCTGCACGATGCGTTACTTCGCCAGGAGCGCGCCGTATGAGTTCAGACATCATCGATCAGGCAAACGAGCTGGTAGAGCACCGCCTGCAGCTGGCCATACAAAAACACCGTATTGATCAGAATGCAGTCTCTGCAGAGCACTGTTCTGAATGCGGAGAGGACATTCCTGAGGCGCGCCGGGTTGCAATGCCTGGCTGCCAAACGTGCGCCAGTTGCCAGGAATTTTTAGAGCTCATGGTTAAGCAGATAAGGGGTAATCGATAATGGCAGTAAACCAGAAAATAAAAACCCATACCGGAACCATCATCACCAAAGATGGCGAGAAAACCGTGCAGTTGCGCGAGACTCCAACGACCTGGTGTGTTGGCCGCACTGAAACCTACCGGAAAGAAGATGGCCGCCGCAGCGGTGCACCGATGACATCACGCCGTTTGATTCTGAGCAGCATTAAGCCGATAGCAGGTGATGAAGCATGAAAACTTATTACATCCATCCGGCGGCGTTCGGTAGCACGGACCCCGGTTACGGCCATGTTCCCGTTGTGAAGGCTGACGAAGCAGAGAAGCGTGTGGCTGATCTGGAAGTGGTGAAAGAGCTGTTTTTACGTGCAAAGGCTCTGATGTACCAGTCAGGCGGGACACCAATCGAAAACTCGCTTAATCCGATTGATGCATGGCTGTATGACGCAGAACGCGCCGCCGCCATGCTTCAGGGTGCCGAACCTGTAACGACGGCTTACAAGTTGCCAGAGGGGTGGGTGGCGGTGCCGATTGAGCCGACAGAAGACATGATCGTCAATGGGTTCGAGTCAGAGCCAGATGAGAGCTTTAGCGATGCGGAGGTCTGGGAAGCATACGACGCCATGAGCGGATGTCAGCAGGCAGCGCACCGGGCGAAGCTGTGCTGGGCAGCCATGATTGCAGCAGCGCCCAAACCGGAGGCCTAATGCCCAGTAAACTCAAACAGCGGCGCTTGCGCCGCCTTAAAGCCGACGTAGCCTGGTGGCGTGAAGAGGCAGAGGATTGCCGCTCCCGCCTGCTGGAGCTGGCAGGGGAAATCGATAGAGTACGAGCACAGATCGTCAGAGTACCAATGCCGGTGGTTGTCCCCTCGGCTTTAATCGCAGAATTAGCAATGGAGAAAGCAGTTGAACGACTTAATGATTGACCTCGAATCAATGGGGAAAAAGCCAAACGCGCCGATCGTCTCAATTGGTGCCGTCTTTTTTAACCCCCAAACAGGTGAACTTGGCCAAGAATTTTACACGGCCGTCTCGCTTGAAAGCGCAATGGCTCAAGGTGCGGTACCGGATGGAGATACAATTCTTTGGTGGCTAAAACAAAGCCCGGAAGCACGCTCAGCTATTTGTGTTGATGACGCGATGCCTATCACTGATGCACTGTCGGAACTTAGCCATTTCATTCACCGGCATGCATATAATCTCAAATACATGAAGGTCTGGGGTAACGGGGCCACCTTTGACAATGTGATTCTGCGCGGAGCTTACGAACGCGCCGGGCGCATTTGCCCGTGGGAATTTTGGAACGATCACGATGTACGCACGATCGTTACCCTCGGTCGCAGTGTTGGTTTCGATCCGAAACGTGACATGCCTTTCATTGGCGATGTTCACAACGCCCTGGCTGATGCGCGCCATCAGGCAAAATATGTGTCAGCAATTTGGCAGAAACTTATCCCTGCCACCAGCACCAACGAGTAAACCACTCAGCCCGGGTGCAGCCGGGCTTTATGGAGAAGGAAACCATGGCAAAGCTAATGAAAGCGAGTCTCTGGAGTAAGCGCGAATTTACCAAAGACTCCATTCCTGACAACCGTACAATTAAACGTTGGGTCGAAAACGGATTACTCATGGGAAGGATTGTAGATGGTTCAGTTTTTGTCTATGAAACCGAAAAGTGGGGAGTTGACTCAATTGTTAATCAGGCGGTACGTCAGTTAATAATTGAGGGTTGACCATGGCAGCAAGGCCACGAAAAAAAGAATACCGCCACCTTCCTGATTATCTTTTTTTTGATAAAGATCGTGGCGTGTATAAGTTCACGCTTATAACTGGGAAAAAGAAAACTCTCGGTTCGGATCGAGTAATGGCTATCGCCATCGCCCGAGAATATAACCTGAGGATGCGCCCTGAAAATACACCATCGATGGATTCATTAATTCGGGAATCTGGAGGGCTGAATGGTGAAGCCCACCCGTTTTCTGAACATGTTGATCGCATTATGGAGAGAGCGATCAAAGATGAGCAGCCTTCTAAAAGCACACTTGACGATTGGAATAATGATGCCATCAGGGTTAAAGAATTTTTTAACAACATACCCGCATGCGACATTGAGCTTGAGCACGTAAATGCCTACATACGAAATTACCATTCTGAATCTTCGGCCAATGTTCAGAACCGAAAAGTTAGCTTCCTGAAAAAGCTATTCTCTTATGCTGTGGATGAATCGCTAATGATGGATAACCCTGCAACACGGAAAAAAATGCGGCGTGTCGATAAAAAGGTCCGCCGGCGACTTACTTTGGAACAGTTCCTGGCCATACATGCAGCTGCTGAACCTTGGCTGAAGACTGCAATGGACCTTGCAATACAAACTACGCAAGCGCGCCTGGAAGTTTCCCGGATCCGGTACTCTATCAAGGAACCTAAAGAAGGGGTTTGCGGCTGTGTATGGTTCGATCAGGAAGAGGCTGGCATATTCGGAACACTTTACATTCATCGGCAAAAAGTGCAGCACAAAGAGGCCTCACACGTTGCTATTCCGATCGGCAGGGCCCTGAAAGAGATCATCGACAACAGCAGAGACAATGTGGCCAGTCCTTATGTTGTTCACCGGCTTCTGGAAAAGAGAAGCAATCCTATAAGCAAGGAAGTTAACCACCCAACGCAGGTGGCCCCTGATTATTTGAGCAGGGCATTTTCAGAGCTGCGGGACCGGATAGGTGTAGCGGCAGAATTACCTATCAAAGAAAGACCAACCTTTCACGAGATTAGAGCGCTGGCAGCTCATATTTTCGAAAAACAAGGCATCGATCCGCAGGCAAGGATGGCCCATAGTGATGCAAAATCGACAAAAATTTATACCCAAAACCATGTTGAATGGGTAGAAGTACCCCATGCAGAAATAAAAATGGCATAGAAAAAGGCACCCAAGGGTGCCTTGAATAAAGACTTAAATAAGGCACCCGAAGGTGCCTTGTGTGGTTACTCTTAGCAACGAACTAAGAACGCCCACGCCTCATACCCATAATCATGAGCATCAAGGACTTTGGCGGATTTTCCACGTACCTTGCGGTAGCGGCAGAAAACCCAACGGAACCCTTTTGGTGCCGCTTTTGAAACGATTGATTTCAAACCCATTCATAAAACACCTCCTTACCGAGAGAGATTTTTCCTTGAACCTACTCTCCCGAAGTGTTATGTTCGGGCTGCTTATAGAGAAGTTCACGGTGCGATGCCTCTTGGTATCATCGCCTAGTTAAACCCTGATGGTTGCCGCCGTCAGGGTTTTTACTTTTTTAACAGCTGTTTTTGATAATCCGCAGCGTGCGCAGACACTCCACACGCCTTTGCGATTTCCTCTACAGACATACCCCGCAATAATGGCGCATGACTGTAGGGAACGAGTAACTCTCCACTAAAGCATTTAGCTTGCCATTCGCTGCTTTCAAAAGCTCTAATTTCCACTCCTGGAGCCGCTCTGGCAAAAGCAATATTCTTATGCATTAGCAGATGACCAATTTCATGAGCAACAGTCATACGATCACGACCGTTTCCAGCATGGGCACCCTCATAGACATCCTCACGAAGAATGATTAACGAGTCCTGAGGCATAGTAAGACCATGTGTTCCCCCCATCTCCTTTTCCGTAGCTGTTTCAAAAGAAAAGTTAGGTAAGATCTGCGGTAGCGCGAACTCCAGCATTTCTATTACGGGAAAATACAAATCATGTATCTTCAGCATCGAGCGTAAGTTGTTGGTTAAACCACGCACCGCGTTGCGGCTTAAAGGTGGCACTCGATAATCTTGTCCGCTCAAACAGAGCCTCCTACTTATTGTTTTTTCGTTAACAATTCACGTAGACGTTTAAACTCATCATCGCTCAGTTCATCAAAGTTGCGTGCAAATGCCATCGCTACTTCCCGAGCATTCTGATTCTTACCCGACAGATTAATCTCAACAGATTGTTGAGAATCACGTGCTGCTTTTGTTAAATCGTCACCTGCATGAACACCTTCATTACTGAAATAGCTAATGATGCTTTTCAGCACAGGATCAGTAACAGCGCGTTTTCCTGTTTCAATTGCTGAGAGGTAAGACGAGGTCACGCCCATAGCATCAGCCATGCTTTTCAGCGTGACACCGACGTCTATACGTAATTTCCTAACTTTCTTACCAAACGGCGTTAACATATTTTGGCCTCTCTAATGTGCGTAAGAGTCACATACAACTCGACTCTGAGACTAAGATAACAACTCCCAGATGAGAAATCAACAGATTTTTGTTAACTTCACAGGCGTTCTTTAGTTAATCAAGATTAACTCATGATAGTTCATTTTCTTCTATGTTGTTTGTCAACGAATGCGAACAGTATTGGGGAAGAACTCCCCCCTAACTCATTGATGTATATAGAGCGGATTTTGCAAAATATGCACTGTTTGCATATACAGTCAAACATGCCACAGCACCAGTATTTACAAGGGTTGCAGCGGCTTTAACGCAGTGACATGGGGTGTCGGGGGTCGGAGGTTCAAATCCTCTCGTGCCGACCAAAACTACACAAAAAAACCAGCCGCTTATGGCTGGTTTTTTATTGCCTGTCTCCGCATGCGCAATGCTTAGTGTTTTTCACGCCCACCGAGAAAGAAAATCCCCAGCGGAATCGCCAGCAGGACGGTGAACACCAGGCTGTAAACAAAGATCATCGCCGATTGCAGGACAAACATGCTGGTTGTCCAGGCAGAGAGCGGGATGTTGTACTGCTCAATCACACCGACAATGGTTGCTCGCCCCACGCATGCAGCAGCAATCATAAACACAACCAGTAACGCCAGCAGGAACTTGCGGCCTTCAGGTGTCTTCAGTTTTTCCCGTACCATCTCCCCTCCCTTTACAGATGAATAACAATAATTAACGCTTAAAATAACACGATTGCCGCATCGACTCCAACACAGCATTAAACACCAATAAATAAACATAAAAGCAGTGTATTACTCCATTTAAAATGAAAATATGAGTAAATTGCGCCAACTATTCACGTACTATATGTTAGTCTTTCCAGGATCGTTTTAACAAAAAGGAATGACAGTGAAAAACGCACCTAAATTTGCCATCGCCCTCATCGCCGCTGCGTGCGCCAGCACCAGTGCTTTCGCCAGCGAAACCCGGAAAGAGCAGCCGCTGGAAAAAGTTGCTCCGTATCCGCAAGCGGACAAAGGGATGAAGCGCCAGGTTATTCAGCTCCCGGCTCAGCAGGATGAAGCAAATTTCAAAGTTGAGCTGTTAATCGGCCAGACGCTGGAAGTGGATTGCAACCAGCATCGCCTGGGCGGCCAGCTGGAAAGCAAAACGCTGGAAGGCTGGGGCTATGACTACTATGTCTTCGACAAAGTAACCTCGCCAGTCTCCACCATGATGGCGTGCCCGGACGGCAAGAAAGAGAAGAAATTTATTACCGCGTATCTGGGTGATAACAGTCTGCTGCGCTATAACAGCAAGCTGCCGATCGTCGTATACACGCCGGAAAACGTGGATGTGAAATATCGCGTATGGAAGGCGGATGAGACGGTAGGACAAGCGGTAGTTCGTTAATAATAAGTCGGGTGGCGCTCTCGCTTACCCGACCAGGAAAGGGTGCGTTCTGGTGCCCTCACCCCCAACCCTCTCCCACCGGGAGAGGGAGAAAACACTAAAAACGGTAACGGATGTTACCGTTTTGCGTTTACCTTACAGCGCGATATCCGCTACCGGCTTGCTTTCCGCCTGAGGCTTCAGCTCTGCCTTAGGCGCAGCATCCGCAGCCTGCGGTTTGACGTATTGCAGTTGCAGAACGCGGCTGGTGTATTCCAGCTCTTGTTCCGTGGCTTCAACGTTACCGTTCAGCTTCGTACCGTAGGATGGAATAATGGTTTTCAGCTTCGCCTGCCATTCCGGGCTGGATACTTTGTCCTTAAACACTTTTTCCATCAGGTGCAGCATGATTGGCGCAGCGGTAGACGCCCCCCGGAGATGCCCCCAGCAGCGCGGCAATGGTGCCATCCTTATCGCTTACCACTTCGGTGCCCAGACGCAGCACGCCGCCCTCTTTCGGATCGCGTTTGATAATCTGCACGCGCTGACCTGCCTGCCACAGACGCCAGTCTTCTTTCTTCGCCTGCGGATAGTACTCTTTCAGCGCCTCGAAGCGTTCTTCATCAGAGAGCATCACCTGGCTAATCAGGTATTTCACCAGATCGAAGTTATCCAGCCCCACGTCCATCATTGGCTTAACGTTTGACGTCGTGGTCGCGCTCAGCAGATCCCACAGGGAACCGTTTTTCAGGAATTTGGTGGAGAATGTGGCAAACGGCCCGAACAGCACTACGCGCTTACCGTCCAGCATGCGGGTGTCGATATGCGGAACGGACATCGGTGGTGCGCCCACAGAGGCCTGACCGTACACTTTCGCCAGATGACGGTTAACCACTTCCGGGTTTTCCGACACCAGGAACTGGCCGCCAACCGGGAAGCCCGCGTAGTCGTCTGCTTCCGGAATGCCGGACTCCTGCAACAGTTTCAGCGCCGCGCCGCCCGCACCGATAAACACGAACTTCGCCTTAATCACATGCTCGGCTTCGTTGTTTTTCAGATCGGCAACGGTCACGCTCCAGCTATTATCCGCGTTGCGCTTGAAACCACGCACTTCGGAGCTGAGTTGCAGGTTAAAGTTCTCTTTTTTCTTCAGAGAGGACACCAGCTGACGGGTGATTTCACCGTAGTTAACGTCAGTACCAATTTCAGTGCGGGTCGCCGCTACTTTCTGGTTCGGATCGCGGCCTTCCATGACCAGCGGCGCCCACTCTTTGATTTGAGCGTGATCTTCAGAGTATTTCATCCCGCGGAAAAGCGTGCTCTGTTGCAGGGCAGCGTAGCGCGCGCGCAGGAAGTTGACGTTTTGATCGCCCCACACAAAGCTCATGTGCGGTACGGTGTTGATGAAGGAGTGCGGATTGTGCAACACACCGCTGTTCACCTGGTGAGACCAGAACTGACGTGAGATCTGGAACGCTTCGTTGATCTCTACCGCCTTCTCGATACTAATGGAACCGTCCTTTTTCTGCGGCGTATAGTTCAGTTCCATGAGTGCCGAGTGCCCCGTCCCGGCGTTGTTCCAGCCGTTAGAGCTTTCCTGTGCCACGCCATCGAGGCGCTCGACCATGGTCATGGACCAGTTCGGCTCTAATTCCTGAAGATACGTTCCCAGCGTGGCGCTCATGATGCCGCCACCAATTAAAAGGACATCCGTTTCCTGCTCTTTTGGTGCGTCAGCCTTCGCCGCCAGCGAGACGACGTTCAGCCCCACGGCCAGAGAAAAGAGCACGGCAGTCATTTTTTTCATCATTTATGCCTTAGTTGAATAGTGCTTGATGCGTGGAAATTACAGGTGAAACACGCTGCGGTGGCACGGTAGCAACTTTTAAATATTGTTTAAAGGTTACGAAATTATTGTAATTGTGAAATTTAATGATGGATTGTTTGTAGGGATTTGGCAGACAGGCTGGCACCCGACGATTTTCCTGGCTATCATGCTGCACTTTGTGATCGCGCGCACGGAAGCCTGCCCCTACCAGCGAATTGTTATGTCATTACCCCACTCGTCTGTACCTCAAGAAGGCCATGTCGCCACTGTTTTACGTTCGCCTCACCGTCTGATGCGCGAAACCCTGGCCGGTGTGATTACCGCGCTGGCGCTGATCCCGGAAGTGATTTCGTTTTCCGTGGTCGCGGGCGTGGATCCGAAAGTGAGCCTTATCGCCTCCGTGGTGCTCTGTTTCGCCCTTTCCCTGCTCGGCGGGCGTCCGGCCATGGTGACGGCGGCGGCAGGTTCCGTCGCGCTGGTGATTGGGCCGATGGTCCATCAACACGGCGTACAGTACATTCTGCCCGCGGTGGTGATGGCAGGCGTGATTCAGATCCTGTTCGGCGCGCTGGGTATGGCGCGGCTGATGCGCTTTATTCCCCAGTCGGTGATGACCGGGTTTGTTAACGCCCTTGGCATTTTGATTTTCTTTGCCCAGGTGCCCCATTTCTGGAGCGGAAGCCCGCTGATTGTGGGCCTGTTCGTGCTGACGCTGCTGATTGTGCTCTGGGTGCCACGCTATATCAAAAGCGTGCCCTCCCCGCTGATTGCCATTGTGCTGCTGACTTTGTTCACCGTCACCAGCGGGCAAATCCTGCCGACGGTAGGGGATGAAGGTTCCATGGGCGGCGGTTTGCCGGGCTTTACGCAACTGCTGGTGCCGCTCAATCTGGAAACCCTGAGCATCATCTGGCCGTGCGCGCTAAGTATCGCTTTCGTTGGCCTGCTGGAATCCTTGTTGACGGCAAAACTGGTGGACGAGCTGACCGCTACCCCCTCCAGTAAGCGCCGCGAGAGCATCGGACTGGGCGTGGGCAATATTATGGCCGGGTTCTACGGCGGCATTGCGGGCTGCGCGATGATTGGGCAGACCATCGTTAACGTGGAGATGGGGAAAGGCAGAAGCCGTATCTCCACCCTTGCGGCGGGCATCGTATTGCTGGTGCTGGTTACGGCGCTCAGCGAGGTGATGGCCAAAATTCCGATGGCGGTACTGGCGGGAATTATGGCCATTGTGGCCGTCAAGACCTTTAGCTGGCATAGCGTTCAGCCTGGAACGCTGAAAAACGCGCCGGTGGCTGAAACCGTCGTGATGCTGGTGACGGTTGTGGCAACGGTTTTCACCGGCAACCTGGCGATTGGCGTGCTGGGCGGGATTGTGATGATGTTCATCCTCCCTGCCCGACTTAAGCAAAAAGCGCTGGCTACAGAAGAAAAATCGTCGCCAGTCCAAGAAAAATAAAGAAACCGCCGGTATCGGTAATGGCGGTGATCATCACGCTCGACCCCACCGCGGGGTCGCGCCCCAGCCGGGTCATGGTCAACGGGATAATCACGCCCATCATCGCCGCCACCAGCAGGTTCAGCACCATCGCCAGCATCATGACCCCGCCCAGCGCCATATCATCATACAGCCACCAGGTAATGCCGCCCATGATGCCGCCCCAGACCAGGCCATTAATCAGCGCAACGCCCATCTCCCTGAAAATCAGCCACGAGAAATTACCCGGCTGTATGTTTTCCAGCGCCAGGGCGCGAACGATCATGGTGATAGTCTGGTTACCGGTGTTCCCGCCGATCCCCGCCACAATCGGCATCAGCGACGCCAGGGCCACCAGCTGGGAAATGGTATGTTCGAAGCCGTCAATAACGCGGGACGCCACGAACGCGGTGCATAAATTGATGGCGAGCCACGCCCAGCGCGTTTTGACGGCCTTGCCGACGGAGGCATGAACGTCATCTTCGGCACTGATCCCGCCAAGGGCACGCAGGTCGTTATCGGTCTCTTCATAGACCACGTCAACGATCTCATCGATGGTCAGACGCCCCATCAGCTTGCCCACCGAATCCACCACCGCCGCGCTCACCAGGTCATCACGTTCGAAGGTACGCGCCGCTTTTTCGGCATCGTCTTCCGGCGAGAAGACCATCGGCTCGGTTTCCATGACCTCACTCACCCGCTGCTGGGTGCTGTTCAGCAGGATCGTTTTCAGCTCCAGCTCCCCGAGCAGGGTTTTATCCCGCGAGGTGACGAACAGTTTATCGGTGTTGTCCGGCATACTGCCCAGGCGACGAAGATAGCGCTGCACCGTACCCAGGGTGACGTCCGGGCGCACGGTGATGACGCCAAACTCCATGATCGCGCCGACGCTGTTTTTCTCGTAGTGCATCACCTGACGCACGCGCGCCCGCTCTTCAGCAGGCAGGGAAGCCAGCAGGCGTCCGGTCAGGTTGCGCGGAAGATGCTGAACGAGGTAAATCTGCTCATCGATATCCAGCGTTTGCAGGGCGTCAAGGATGTCCCGGTCGCTCATCTCATCGATAAGGTCATCCCAGACGTTTTCCGAGGCTTCAAGCAATACCTGACCGCGCTCGTGATCCTGCACCAGCCGCCACAGGGCGTGGCGCTCCTCGGAAGGCAATGCCTCCAGGGTGTCCGCCAGGTCCGGGGGCGGTAAATGTGCAACCAGCGCACCTACCTCAGCAATATCGTCGGCCAGCGTGCCGACATCATATTGCTCAGCCAGGGTTAGCTTACCCAATAACGTTGACGTGACCGCTTTATCGGTCGTCAGGAGCCAGATGAGCCGCGCACGCTCCTGGTCACGCTGCCTGGCGCTGTTTTTCTTTAATACCGACATCAATCATAAATCCATTAAATGAGTTGGCGTTAAGCATAGCGCGGGGATATGTAAATAAGAATAAACGGCGGGTCGGGATGGAGAAAAAAACGGCATATATGAAAAATTAGTGTGCCGGGCGCCACCCGGCACAATTGCAATCAGGCCGTACGCGCCACCGCGTCCCGTGACGCCGCATCGCGCTCATCGCCGGTCAGCTCGCTCAGCTTGCCGTCGCGCATCTCCAGCAGACGGTCGGCGTGAATGAAGTAGTGATCGTCATGGCTGATGGCAAAAATGGTTTTTCCCATCGCCTGCATCAGCGGCAGCAGGACCTGATAAAACTCGCGACGGAAGTGCGGGTCCTGATCGGCGGCCCACTCATCCAGCAGGATGATGTCACGCTCCTCGGCCAGGGCCAGCAGCAACGCCACGCGCTTCTTCTGCCCTTTCGACAGCTTCAGATTCAGGATTTTGCCATCCTGGAGCTCCAGCTTGTGCGACATTTGCAGGTGCGCAAGCCACTTCTCCACCAGCGCCGGATCCGCCTGCTGCCCTTCCGGTCCCAGCAGCCGGTCGAACAGCCAGACGTCGGTAAATACCGCCGAGAAGAGCTTGCGGTAGTCCTCCGGTTTCTCCGCGCTCAGCGCTTTACCATCCAGCAAAATTTCACCCGCCTGCGGCTGGTAGAGGCCCGTCAGCAGCATCGCCAGCGTAGATTTGCCGCTGCCGTTGCCGCCGATAAGGAACAGCAGTTCGCCGCGGTGAATGGTCAGGTTTATCGGCCCTACGGAGAAGGCGTTATCCTGATAGCGGAAGGTAACGTTACGCAGCTCCAGCGTTTGCCAGTTCGGGAAGGCCTGCGGGCGCGGGAACTCAGCCTTAAACGGCGCAAGGTCGAATTTCTTCAGCTTGTTGAAGGCCACCTGAGCGCTCAGCAGCGTCGGCAGTGCGCCAACGGCCGACAGCAGCGGCGTGCGTAAAAACAGCAGCGTCAGGGAGTAGGTTGCCGCCACGTTGGTATCGGCCCACCCCAGGCTGTTCGCCATCCAGAACACCAGGCCAATCGCGCCCAGCATCATGATATTGGACCAGTTCACGGCGCTCAGGTGGAACGTATCGGCGCGGATAATGTGATGACGATATTCGTGCGCATCCGGGATATAGAGATGGTTGAAGATATGCTCGGCACGCTCGCGGTTCAGTGTCAGCTCTTTGCGCCCTTCCAGCACCGTCTGATAATCGTTATAGAGCTTGTCTTCCGTTTCGCGCAGCACCGCCATGTGCTTATAGACGCGTGATACCAGCAGGAACCCGCCCCAGATGGTAATAACAATCCACAGCGCCGTAACCGCCAGCATTTTGCTGGAGAGCCAGGCGAGATAGGCTGCCGAGCCAAATGTCAGGATGATCCCCTGCACCAGCTCCGGCAGGCGCACAAAGGCGATGGTAATGGCGCGCACATCGCTGGTCAGCCCCGCCAGCAGAGAGGCACTTCCCAGCTGCTCGATGCGTTCCACCTGAGTATCAAGGATCCGTTTGATGAACTCACTGCGCAGACGGAAAACGAAATGGTGGCCGAGGGCGGTCAGCGCCAGCTGTGACCCGAGCGTGACTGCCATCAGCAGCAGCAGTAAACCCAGAAATTCCGGCAGGACGGAGAGTGACGTGTCGACCATTTCGATCAAACGCACGTTAATGAAGGCAATCAGGCCGATCCCCAGCGCCGCGCTGGCAAGGCTTAACGCCATCACCGCGATAAAAGGCCAGCGATACTGCCGCCAGACAAGAAGAAGTAGTTGCATGCAGAGCAATCCGGACAAGAAAAATCAGCCAGCAGTGTAAACTGCCTTTCACACACATCAAGAATAATTCTTATTTTTATTCTCTGTATGCCGCCTGACGGAACGTGAGGTTGTAGCGAAATGCCCCCGCCACCGGGTGATCGCCAGGTTTAAGCGGCTGAATACCGTGGTAAAAAAGCCGTGATTCACCGCCCCAGACCACCACATCACCATGCTCCAGCATCAGCCGTTTGAGCGGGTCGTTGCGCCGCAGGCCGCCAAACTGAAAGACAGCGGGCAGCCCAAGGGATACCGAGACAATCGGCGCGCGCAGGTCTGGCTCGTCCTTATCCTGATGCAAGGAGAGCTTTGCCCCAACGGCATAACGGTTGATAAGACAGGCATCGGGTCGAAAATCAGGATAGCCGGCCGCCACGGCGGCGTCATGACACAGCGCCTGAAACGCCTCCGGCATCGGCGGCCACGGCTGATCCGTCAGCGGATCGTTCGCGGCATATACATAGCCCCGCTCATTCGTCGCCCATCCCAGTTCGCCGCAGTTGGTCATCGCCACGGACATGGTATACCCGCCCGGCGTAACCATATGGCGAAACGGTGAACAAGCGGTAACGGCATCAATACCGTCGAACAGCGCCGCCGCGCGGGAAAGCGCGAAGCGTCTCAGGATCGTCGCCCCCGGCGCGAGCGGCTCGTGCCAGGGTTCAGCATCAGCAAAAAGATCGAGCATTATCCCTCCGGGTTGTTCGCCTCACGTTTCAACAATAGCATCTTACGCGCTGCGCCCCAGCGATAACCCGACAGCGCACCGTCGTTACGCACCACGCGGTGACAGGGGATGACTATCGCCAGTTTGTTGGCACCGCAGGCCCCCGCCACGGCACGTACGGCATTGGGTTTACCAATGGCCTTCGCCACCTGCTGATAGCTTGCCGTTTCACCGCAGGGGATATCCCGCAGCGCCTGCCAGACCTGCTGCTGGAAGGCGGTACCACGGATATCCAGCGGCAGCATCAGCGGCGTCGCGCGGCTGTCGACAGAGGCAATAACCTGCCGAACACGCCCGGCAAACGCGCCTTCCATCGGTTCACGGACGGCAAGCGGAAACAGTGACAGCAGCTCAGCCGTCAGCCCGGCGTCGTCATCACCCAGCAGTATTGCGCAGATCCCGCGCTCGCTTTCCGCCACCAGACAGCGGCCCAGCGAGCAGTCACTGATGGCATAGCGGACCGCAGCCTCTCCGTTGCGGTACTGTTTTGCCGTCATGCCCAGCGCGCCGTTGGCTTTACGGTAGTAGCTGCTGCCGTCCGGAAAGCCAGCGGCCAGTACGGCGTCGGTGATTTTACCGCCCTGTGCAAGCAGGGTGCGCAGGCGTTGTTCACGCGCGGCCTGCTGCCATGCTTTCGGCGTCATGCCGGTGACGGATTTAAACAAGCGGTGGAAATGGAACGGACTCATGGCAACCTGCTGCGCCAGTGCCTCCAGGTTCAGCGCGGCATCCTGTTCAAGCAGTCGACAGGCCAGCGCAATGTTGGCCTTTTTCTGCGCCATAGGGTCGACCTGGTCCGGCCTACAGCGCTTACAGGGGCGGAAACCCGCCTGCGCGGCCTGGTGAGCATCAGGATAAAAGCAGACATTTTTACGCAGCGCGTGGCGGGCGCGGCAGGACGGACGACAATAAATGCCGGTCGTCTGCACGGCAAAGACAAACTGGTTATCCGCACGCGGATCGCGGGCCAGTACGGCCTGCCAGCGATCCTCATCGGTAAGATAGGTTGTGTTTTTCATTATCGGCTCCTCTTACAAGCATACGCTCAGCTTGCCTGAACGCCACCGAACAAAAACCCGCAACCTTGCTTTTTAATTTTTTTCGCTCACCAGGAAGCTATTGAACTGCGGCGAACTCCAGGTTTTAAATCCGTCAGCCTCTTTGGTGATCATATAGACGGCCAGCCCTTCCTGACGCACCACCTCTTTGGCCTTCTCCGTGCCGAGCACCATCAATCCGGTATCCCAGGCATCCGCTTCCAGCGCGGTTGGGGCTATCACCGTCACGGACACCAGGTTGTGGGTAATCGGGCGTCCGGTTTGCGGATCAATCACGTGCGAGATACGTTTGCCATCCAGCTCGTAATAGTTGCGGTAGCTTCCGGAGGTGCTGATACCATGCCCGTTGATGTCGACAATCGCCTGCACCGCGTTCTGCTGATCGGTTGGTTTTTGGATGGCCACTCGCCACGGCCTGCCGCTGGCGTTCATGCCCCGGCTGACGAGCGCGCCCCCGACGGAAACCAGATAACGGGGAATGCCTTCCTGCGCCATCAGGGCCGCGAGATGATCCGCAGCATACCCCTCGCCTACCGTGGAGAGATCGACAAACAGGTCGGGAATATCTTTTTGCAGGTATTGCTGACCGTACTGGGAGATCACCGCCAGATGCTGTAACCCCGTACGGGCGCGGGCGTCGTCGATGGCGGCTTGATCGGGTGTAGTCACCGGCTGCTTGTTGGGGCCAAATCCCCACAGGTTCACCAGCGGCCCCACGGTCACATCCATTGCGCCGTTGGTTTTGTAGCCCACGCGCATGGATTCCGTGACGATATCGGCCATCGCTTCGCTCACCGGCCACAGCGAGGTGCTGCTGGAGCGATTGAAACGCATCAGCGCTGAGTCATTTTTATAGGTAGAGAGTAGCTGATCGTCGGCATCCAGCTGCGCCTGAATTTTACCGCGTAATTCTTCAGCGCGGGATTTATCAATATCCATCACGCTGACGCGCCAGAAGGTCCCCATGGTTTTCCCTTCCAGCACCGTCGCGGCGGGTGCGTCGATTTTTGCGGGCTGTGTGGAAGAGTCACACGCGGTCAGGAGTAAAAAAGTCGCCAGAACGCTGGCGCGTAAAAAAGTCATATCCATTGGTTATTATCCTCATGCCAGGGCGGCAAGAGTACACTAAAACAGCGTATTTGTAAGACCCTAAAAAAGCATGAAAAAAGGGGCCTGATGGCCCCTTTGTCGCTGTATGAGCAATTAGAACTGGTAAACCAGACCCAGCGCGACGATATCGTCAGTACCGATACCTGCTGCGCGAGTGAAGTCGTTCTCATCAACCAGGTTGATTTTGTAATCAACGTAGGTGGACATGTTTTTGTTGAAGTAGTAAGTCGCGCCAACATCAACATATTTCAGCAGATCCTGGTCGCCGTAGCCGTTTTCCAGGTCCTTACCTTTAGATTGCAGGTACGCCACGGATGGACGCAGACCGAAGTCGAACTGATACTGCGCAACCACTTCGAAGTTCTGCGCTTTGTTAGCCCAGCCCAGGTCGCCCGCACGGGTCGCGTTGTAAGTCTGAGTATACTGTGCAGCCAGGTAGATGTTGTTCGCGTCGTATTTCAGACCACCGGTATAGGTCTCTGCGCGATCGCCTTCACCGTAGTAGCCCGCAGCGTTCTGGTCAGCAGTACGTTTAGAACTGGTGACTGCCGTACCGATAGCGAAGCCTTCGCCCAGATCGTAGGTCAGAGAGCCGCCGTAGCCATCACCGTTCTGACGCAGCGCGTCACGACCGTTGTTGGTCTGGCCTTCGCCGCTTGCGCTGCCGTTTTTACCCTGGTACTGCAACGCGAAGTTCAGACCATCAACCAGACCGAAGAAGTCCTGGTTACGGTAGGTCGCGAAGCCGTTACCACGCTGCTGCATGAAGTTGTCAGAACCGTAGGTATCGCCGCCGAATTCCGGCAGAACGTCGGTCCAGGAAGTCACATCGTAAACAACGCCGTAGTTACGACCGTAGTCGAATGAACCCGCATCAGCGAATTTCAGACCTGCGAACGCCACACGCGTCCATGAGTTGTTTTCGTTCTCACCAGAGTTACCCTGGATCTGGTATTCCCACTGGCCGTAACCGGTCAGCTGGTCGTTAACCTGAGTTTCGCCTTTGAAGCCCAGACGCATGTAGGTCTGGTCGCCGTCTGCACTGTCGTCATCAGAGAAATAGTGCAGACCATCCACTTTACCGTACAGATCTAATTTGTTGCCGTCTTTGTTATAAATTTCAGCCGCATTTGCTGCGCCTGCCACCAGCAGAGCTGGTACCAGGAGGGACAGTACTTTAACTTTCATTTTATTAACCCTCTGTTATATGCCTTATTATTTACCACTGCTTACTGGTCAACCCTCTTAACCAGTCGGCAAGTTCATTCTCCTCAAAAATGCAGAATAATCCAACAGGAATATGATACGAAAACTTTGAAGATGTTTCACTTTACCATCAACATGTTTCAATTTGTAAATTTGAAGGAACTTTTACAGAGCATAAATAGTTTAAAAATATAGCACGGATAATCAAAACAAAAATATATTCTATTTAATACAATTGATTAGCTTAAAAAACAGTACAGCACTGAATGACAAAAAAATTCCCTTCAACACCACTAAAATAACTCTCGCTATCATCATTAACTTTATTTATTACCGTCATTCAGTTCTGAATGTCTGTTTATCCCTAATTGAACCGGATGCTTCGCATTCGGTTTTTTTTTACCTTTCTTTACGTCAGCCTACATTTTATGTGCTACCCCTCAGAAATGATAACGACTATTAACTAAATCCAGCATCCGGCTTTCGCTGAATTCTTTTTTATGCTATTGAAATTAATTTCTTGTTTATTCGTGCTATTTTCCCGCCGGTGCGATCGCGTATTTATACATTTCACGGGGTTTTGTACACCTTTCATCCGGGGACGTTGAAGCCGGTTACCCGGATAAAAAGTCAAGGTCATACCGTTAACGACGCTGGAAATTCAGTTATTACCCTTTATACTGCCCTATCCCATTACCGCGCGGCCATTACGGGTTAAACACATCGATGAGTCAGACTGAAACTACCGCCCCGAGCAAATTCTCCCTTCTACCGGGCAGCATCACCCGTTTCTTTCTTCTGTTGATCGTTGTGCTGTTAGTCACAATGGGGGTGATGGTTCAGAGCGCCGTTAATACCTGGCTTAAAGATAAAAGCTATCAAATCGTCGATATCACCCATGCGGTGCACAAGCGCATTGATACGTGGCGCTATGCGACCTGGCAAATCTACGACAATATCGCTGCCGCGCCTGCCACCTCGTCAGGCGAAGGGTTGCAGGAAACGCGCCTTAAGCAGGATGTGTATTACCTTGAAAAACCGCAGCGCAAGACGGAAGCCCTGATTTTCGGCTCGCACGACAGCGCAACGCTTGAGATGACGCAGCGGATCTCCTCGTATCTGGACACCCTGTGGGGCGCCGAGACCGTACCGTGGTCAATGTATTACCTGAACGGTCAGGACAACAGCATGATCCTGATCTCGACCCTGCCGCTTAAGGATCTCTCGTCCGGCTTTAAAGAGACCACCGTTGGCAGTATTGTGGATTCCCGTCGGGCAGAAATGCTGCAACAGGCCAACGCGCTGGACGAGCGAGAAAGTTTCTCGTCATTACGCCGTCTTGCCTGGCAGAATGGCCACTACTTTACGCTGCGAACCACCTTTAACCAGCCGGGCCATCTGGCGACCGTGGTTGCCTTCGACCTGCCGATTAACGATCTCATCCCACCGGATATGCCGCTGGACAGTTTCCGTCTGGAGCCAGACAACAGCACCCAAAATATGCGCACGCCGTCGGATAAAGAAGGCGCGGACAGCGTAGCGATCTCCTTTAATGGCTCAAAGATTGAGATTGCCTCATCGCTCAACTCAACCGGTATGCGTCTGGTGTGGCAGGTGCCTTTTGGCACCCTGATGCTTGATACTCTGCAAAACATTCTGCTGCCGCTGTTGCTGAATATTGGCCTGCTGGCGCTGGCGCTGTTTGGCTACAGCACCTTCCGTTTCCAGTCGGGCCGCCAGAGCGACTCGACGTCGGTATCAGCCGGGACCAGCAACGAGTTGCGCATTCTTCGTGCCCTGAATGAAGAGATTATTTCCGTGCTGCCGCTTGGGGTGCTCGTTCACGACCAGGAGGCTAACCGCACGGTAATGAGCAATAAAATTGCCGATCACCTTCTGCCGCATCTTAACCTGCAAAATATTACGGCCATGGCGGACCAGCACCAGGGCGTTATTCAGGCCACCGTTAATAATGAACTGTATGAGATCCGTCAGTTCCGCAGTCAGGTCGCCTCGCGCACGCAAATCTTCATCATTCGCGATCAGGATCGCGAAGTGCTGGTGAATAAAAAGCTCAAGCAGGCGCAAAGGCTGTACGAGAAAAACCAACATGGCCGCGCGGCGTTTATGCAAAATATTGGCGATGCCTTTAAACAACCGTTGAAGTCACTCGCCACGCAGATTGCTGATCTGAGCACGCCGGAAAGCCGACAGCTCAGCAGCCAGGCCGACTCCCTGGTTCGTCTGGTGGACGAAATCCAGCTTGCGAACATGCTGGAAAATGACATCTGGAAGGGCACCCCTACGCTCTTCTCCATTCAGGACCTGATTGATGAGGTGGTGCCGGAAGTCCTGCCGGTGATCAAGCGCAAGGGACTCCAGCTGCTGATCAACAACCATTTACCGGCCAACGACGAACGTCACGGCGATCGCGATGCCCTGCGTCGCATCCTGATGATGTTGATACAGTATGCCGTCACCACGACGCAGATCGGCAAGATCACCCTTGAAGTCAGCACCGATGAGTCCACCGACGATCGTCTGACGTTCCGTATTCTGGATACGGGCGAAGGCGTCACCGTGAGCGAAATTGATAACCTGCACTTCCCGTTCCTGAACGATACCCAGCGCGACCACTACGGTAAGGCGAATGCCCTCACCTTCTGGCTCTGCGATCAGCTGGCGCGTAAGCTGGGCGGTCATCTGAACATCAAGGCGCGCGAATCCCTCGGCACCCGCTACTCTTTACACGTGAAAATGGCGGCGAATCCCCAGGAAGAGGATGAAGAGCGTCTGCTGGACGATGTGGTGGTGATGGTGGATGTGACCTCCAGTGAGATCCGTAATATCGTCGTTCGTCAGCTGGAAAACTGGGGGGCGTCCTGCATTACCCCGGACGAAAGGCTCGCGAGTCAAGAATTTGATCTATTTTTAACTGATAATCCGTCTAATCTTACTGCCTCAGGCTTGCTTTTAAGCGATGATGAGCCAGGCGTGCGGAAAATCGGCCCTGGGCAGCTGCGCGTCAACTTTAATATGAGCAATGCAATGCAGGAAGCTGTATTACAACTGATTGAAGAGAATCTGGCGCAGGAAGAGATCCTCGAGTCACCGTTAGGCGGCGATGAAAATGCCGAACTCCATGCCAGCGGATATTATTCGCTCTTCGTTGATACAGTACCAGATGATGTTAAGCGGTTGTATACTGAGTCCGCTGCGCAGGATTTTGCAGCGCTGGCACAGACAGCACACCGGCTTAAAGGGGTGTTTGCCATGCTTAATCTGGTTCCCGGCAAGCAGTTATGTGAAACGCTGGAACATCTAATTCGTGAGAAAGATGCCTCTGGCATTGAAAAATACATCAGCGACATTGACGCTTACGTCAAGAGCTTGCTGTAGCAAGGTAGCCTTATACATGAACAATATGAACGTAATTATTGCCGATGACCATCCGATTGTACTGTTCGGTATTCGCAAATCACTTGAACAGATCGAGTGGGTGAATGTAGTCGGTGAATTTGAAGATTCCACAGCCCTCATTAACAATCTGCCTAAACTTGATGCGCACGTGCTCATTACCGATCTCTCCATGCCTGGAGATAAGTACGGTGATGGGATCACGCTCATCAAATACATTAAACGCCACTTCCCGGACATTTCGATCATTGTTCTGACCATGAACAATAACCCGGCGATCCTGAGCGCCGTTCTGGATCTCGATATTGAAGGGATTGTGCTGAAACAAGGCGCACCTACCGATCTGCCAAAAGCGCTGGCGGCGCTACAGAAAGGGAAGAAATTCACTCCTGAGAGCGTCTCACGCCTGCTTGAAAAAATCAGCGCGGGTGGTTATGGCGACAAGCGTCTCTCGCCTAAAGAGAGTGAAGTTCTGCGTCTGTTCGCTGAAGGTTTCCTGGTCACTGAAATCGCCAAAAAGCTGAACCGCAGTATTAAAACCATCAGTAGCCAGAAAAAATCCGCGATGATGAAGCTGGGTGTGGATAACGATATCGCCCTGCTGAACTATCTCTCTTCCGTGACGCTGAGCGCAACGGACAAAGATTGATCTTCGCTGTCTACGCCGGGTGGCGCTCGCGCTTACCCGGCCTACAACCGCCGGAGAAATAAAAAAGGCCCTTTCGGGCCTTTTTTATTGTCTCGCTTTTCGTACACGCTCCGCATACACGGATAGCGTCTGCTTCAGTACATCCAGCGTGACCGGCTTCGACAGGCAGCTGTCCATTCCCGACTCCAGACAGCGCTGCTTTTCCTCCGCCAGCGCGTTGGCTGTCACCCCTACCACCGGCAGCGTCAGCCCCAGCTGTCGGATACGCTGCGTCAGACGATAGCCGTCCATGTTAGGCATGTTCACATCGCTGAGCACAATATCAATATGGTTCTTACTTAAGACATTCAGGGCATCCACGCCATCATTGGCCGTTTTACACTGATAGCCCAGAGAGCCAAGCTGATCTGCGAGCAGACGACGGTTAATTGGATGATCGTCGACGACCAGAATCATCATATCGTCGTTCACCGACGCCAGTTCATCAGGGGAAGCCAGCACGGTCGCGCCGTCGCTGTCCTCAAGCTGCACGCTGTAAATACGCGCCAGCAAGCCCAGCAGCTCGTGCGGTGTCGCCACGCTGTGCACCCATACCCCAGGCGAACGCTCAAGCGGAATACCGATATGACGGCGGCAGAACATCACTACGCCGCGCCCCGCCCACGCCTGCTCCGGCTCAACGTCGGTGATCAGCATGTCATCCGCGTCCGGCGTCTGGCCTTCGTAGCGTGAAACCCGCACGCCGCTGCTGGTCAGCATCGAGGTCAGGAAATCATGTAAGGAGGCGTTGTGCACCGCCAGCCAGCAGTGCTTATCGCTCAGCCCGTCGACGGTGGTTTTCGCCGGATAGTGCGCCGAATAGAGCGGAATACGAATGGTGAACTGGCTGCCCATGCCTGGCTCTGTATCGACGGAGATATCTCCATCCATCATACTGATAAGCTTCTCGCAAATCGCCAGACCTAGCCCGGTCCCCTGGAAATTACGCTGGACGCCGGTTCCCACCTGGAAGAACGGATCGAACAGGCGAACGACCTCTTTCGCCGGAATGCCAACACCCGTGTCGCGCACGCGAATGGTCAGGTACTCCCCTGCCCGACAGACGTGCAGCACAATACAGCCGATATCGGTGAATTTGATGGCGTTGCTCAGCAGGTTTGAGATGACCTGTTGCAGACGCATCGGATCGCCATGCAGCGTCAGCGGCACATCCGGCTCGATAAAGCAGTACAGCCCAAGCTGTTTACGCACCACCAGCGGCAGGTAGTTAGCGCAGATATGGTTCATCACTTCGCGCGGGGAGAACTCGCGCGGCTCTATTTTCAACTGCTCGGATTCAATTTTAGAGAAGTCGAGAATATCGCTGATGATTTTCAGCAGCAGGCTGGACGAGTTGTTCATGGCCGTCACCAGCCGGTCGACCCCTTTCGGCAGCTCTTTGGTCTGGAGCAGATCGAGGTTACCGATAATGCCGTACAGCGGCGTACGCAGCTCATGGCTGACGGTCGCGAGGAACATCGATTTCGACTGACTGGCCTGCTCCGCCGCCTGCGCCATATCCTGCAACGACTCTTCCATTTTCACGCGCGCAGAGACGTCCACCAGCACGCAAATGGCCACGTTTTCATTGCGGTAGCGAGAATGGACGAAGCTGATTTGCAGGTTGGTGTGGGTGCTGGTCAGCACATCCACAAAGTTAACCTGCTGACCGCAGATGATCTGCGTTAACCGCTGGCGGTCTTCATGCGTGAGCATGTTCAGGTAGTTATGGGCAAGCTCGTTACTGAGGATATTTGTCCCGTCCTGAGTACGCAGGATGCAGATCCCTACCGGCGCCGAGGCGACAATTTTACGGTTAAACTGCTCATGCTCTTCCAGACGCTGAGCATCCGCTTCTGCCGGAATAAAGATCCGCCGCTCATACATTCTCGCCAGCATAAACAGCGCGACGCCTACCGCGATGTTCAGCAAAATGGCGTTAAGGATCAGGATGCGAATGCGCTCCAGGACCTTGTCCACCGGCAGCGAGTAGACAATGCTCAGCGACGATGGCGGTAAACTTTTCTTCAGCACCAGCTCGCGGAACCCGGAGGTATAGCCAAACCATGACCGCTCCTGCATCCAGCTGGGTTCCACCTTCAGGCGGTTTTCAGGCCCAGTAAGGGAGATGAGCGGATGGCCGTTTTCATCCAGAATGGTCACGCCCATCGGCAGACTGCCCGGTGTGAAGAAGTTTTCCATGCGGATGGTTTGTTCAATCCCCAGCAGCGCTTGCAGGCGGTTTCCGAGGTAAACCGGAGTCAGGGCATAGAAATAGCCGACGCCCATGCGCGGCCCCTGGCTTATCCAGAAGATGTTGTTCCCGCGCTCTTCCTGAGGCGCATTGCGGTATTTCACTATACGCTCATGCAGGCTTTTCAGCGCGTCTTCGCGTTCGACGGGCATATCCCGCAGGCCGAAATCCGCCATGCAGAGATTTTCGTTGCCAATCAGGTAGACACGGTTCAGATCGTAGGCGGCCGAGAAATTATCGCGCCAGTAGCGCATAAACCATGAGAGGGACTCCAGTGAACCACGCCAGGCTTTGCTCATGGCGGAACAATCGGAGTCCGGGAAGAGCGGTTCGAAATCAGGTACTTCGGTTTTTTCATCCCGACCGCGGATAGCAAGAATGCCGTTCTCCGCCGTGAGTCGATTCTCAGCAATATACTTAAGCTCTTTCATCACGTCAGACGTGCGCTGGATATAGCGCTGAGCCTGATCCGAGCTTAAGTTAAACTCCTGGCGGATCTCCGCTTCTTTCTGGTGTAACGCGTTAACGATGTAAAACACCGAGAGCAGTGCCACCAGCAACCATAGCAGTAGCGCAAGCGCCCGAAACAGATAGCGAGAGACTTTTAACGTGGTACGAAAGGAGACGAGGTATTTCAAAGGGGCGAGGCTCCGCCGTCGGGGTCAAAAAGAATGTGGTTAAGGTAGCGGTAAACGCGGCTTGTCGCAACGTTCACTTGTCTGCTTGCGCAAAACCAAAGGGCCGGAAACCGGCCCTTTATGCGTCAGGAGACGTTACTCGTCAGCGTCATCCGCTACTTCATCATCGGTGTCCGCTTCCGGGGCGATTTCATCATCCCCTTCCGCAACGCTGCCGTCGATAGAGTCGAGCTCTTCGTCATCCACCGGCTCAGCAACGCGTTGCAGACCGACGACGTTTTCATCTTCCGCAGTGCGGATGAGGATAACGCCCTGGGTGTTACGACCCACCACGCTGATCTCAGACACGCGGGTACGCACCAGCGTACCGGCATCGGTGATCATCATGATCTGGTCCGCGTCGTCCACCTGCACCGCGCCAACAACGGAACCGTTGCGCTCGGTCACTTTGATGGAGATAACGCCCTGCGTGCCGCGTGACTTGGTCGGGTATTCGCTTTCCGCCGTACGTTTACCGTAGCCGTTCTGGGTGACGGTCAGGATTGCGCCTTCGCCACGCGGAACGATCAGGGAAACCACGCTGTCTTCACCCGCCAGCTTGATACCACGCACGCCGGTCGCCGTACGACCCATTGCGCGCACGGCGTTCTCTTTAAAGCGCACCACTTTACCGGCGGCAGAGAACAGCATCACTTCATCGGAACCGGAGGTCAGATCCACGCCAATCAGCTCATCGCCTTCGTTCAGGTTCACCGCGATGATCCCGGCAGAACGTGGACGGCTGAACTCGGTCAGCGCAGTTTTCTTCACGGTACCGCTCGCGGTCGCCATAAAGACGTTCACGCCCTCTTCGTACTCGCGTACCGGCAGAATGGCGGTGATACGTTCGTTCGCTTCCAGCGGCAGCAGGTTGACGATTGGTCGACCCCGCGCGCCACGGCTCGCTTCCGGCAGCTGATAGACTTTCATCCAGTACAGACGGCCCCGGCTGGAGAAGCAGAGGATCGTGTCGTGGGTGTTGGCCACCAGCAGACGGTCAATAAAGTCTTCTTCTTTAATACGCGCCGCAGATTTGCCTTT
Organism: Enterobacter cloacae complex sp. ECL72; assembly: GCF_019056635.1. Classification (NCBI taxonomy): domain Bacteria; kingdom Pseudomonadati; phylum Pseudomonadota; class Gammaproteobacteria; order Enterobacterales; family Enterobacteriaceae; genus Enterobacter; species Enterobacter cloacae complex sp. ECL72. The sequence goes on from NZ_CP077659.1 coordinate 2,735,560, forward strand.
ACCGCCACGACGCTGTGCTTCGTAGTCGGTCAACGGCTGATACTTCACGTAGCCCTGGTGAGACAGCGTCACTACCACGTCTTCGCGGTTGATCAGATCTTCAATGTTGATATCAGAGCTGTTGGCTGTGATTTCGGTGCGACGCTCGTCGCCGAACTGATCGCGAACCAGCTCCAGCTCTTCACGGATCACTTCCATCAGGCGCTCTGCGCTACCCAGGATATGCAGCAGCTCGGCAATCTGCTCCAGCAGCTCTTTGTACTCGTCGAGCAGTTTTTCATGCTCAAGGCCGGTCAGTTTCTGCAAACGCAGATCCAGAATCGCCTGGGCCTGCTGTTCAGTCAGGTAGTACTGACCGTCACGCACGCCGAATTCCGGTTCCAGCCACTCAGGACGCGCGGCGTCATCACCGGCACGTTCCAGCATTGCCGCCACGTTGCCCAGATCCCATGGACGCGCAACCAGCGACGCCTTCGCTTCTGCCGGCGTCGGCGCACGGCGGATCAGCTCGATGATCGGGTCGATGTTCGCCAGCGCAACGGCCAGTGCTTCAAGGATATGGGCACGGTCGCGCGCTTTGCGCAGTTCGAAGATGGTACGACGGGTCACCACTTCACGGCGGTGACGCACGAACGCGCTCAGGATCTCTTTCAGGTTCATGATCTTCGGCTGGCCATGGTGCAGCGCAACCATGTTGATACCGAAGGAGACCTGAAGCTGAGTCTGGGAGTAAAGGTTGTTCAACACAACTTCACCCACCGCGTCGCGCTTGATTTCAATCACGATGCGCATACCGTCTTTATCAGACTCGTCACGCAGCGCGCTGATGCCTTCAACGCGTTTTTCTTTTACCAGCTCGGCGATTTTTTCAATCAGTCGCGCTTTGTTCACCTGATACGGGATCTCGTGAACAATAATGGTTTCACGGCCGGTTTTAGCGTCCGCTTCCACTTCGGCGCGGGCACGGATGTAAATCTTGCCGCGACCGGTGCGGTACGCTTCTTCAATACCGCGACGGCCATTGATGATTGCCGCCGTCGGGAAGTCCGGGCCCGGGATGTGTTCCATCAGCCCTTCAATGCTGATGTCTTCATCGTCAATGTAGGCCAGGCAGCCGTTGATCACTTCCGTGATATTGTGCGGTGGAATGTTGGTTGCCATACCGACGGCGATACCGGACGAACCGTTCACCAGCAGGTTTGGGATCTTCGTTGGCATAACGTCAGGAATTTTTTCCGTGCCGTCGTAGTTATCAACGAAATCAACCGTCTCTTTTTCCAGGTCAGCCATCAGCTCATGGGCAATCTTCGCCAGACGGATTTCCGTATAACGCATTGCCGCGGCGGAGTCGCCGTCGATAGAACCAAAGTTACCCTGACCATCTACCAGCATGTAACGCAGCGAGAAGGGCTGCGCCATACGGACAATGGTGTCGTACACCGCGACATCACCATGAGGATGGTATTTACCGATTACGTCACCAACGACACGGGCAGATTTTTTGTAGGCTTTATTCCAGTCATTGCCCAATACGTTCATGGCGTATAGTACGCGACGGTGTACCGGCTTCAGGCCATCGCGGACGTCCGGCAGCGCACGGCCAACAATGACCGACATCGCATAGTCCAGATAGGAGCTTTTCAGCTCTTCCTCGATGTTAACCGGTGTAATTTCTCTCGCAAGGTCGCTCATCTAACCGCTATCCCTCTACTGTATCCCGGATTCAAAGGTCGCAAATTATAACACAGCCGCGGTGATACAGGTAAACCTATACGCTTTATTCACAGGGATTGCCTGATATACTCATTTGTCTTGCTAAATAAGGAGTAAAAGCGCCCATGAATGCCGAAAAATCCCCGGTGGCTCACAACGTTGACCACGAAGAGATTGCCAAATTTGAAGCGGTGGCGTCCCGCTGGTGGGATCTCGAAGGTGAGTTCAAACCTCTGCATCGTATTAACCCGCTGCGTCTGGGCTATATCGCGGAGCGTTCCGGCGGTCTGTTCGGTAAGAAAGTGCTCGACGTCGGCTGCGGCGGCGGCATCCTGGCGGAAAGTATGGCGCGTGAAGGAGCCACGGTCACCGGTCTGGACATGGGCTTCGAACCTCTACAGGTTGCGCGTCTTCATGCGCTGGAGTCCGGCGTACAGGTAGAATATGTCCAGGAAACCGTGGAAGAGCACGCGGCAAAACATGCGCACCAGTATGACGTGGTGACCTGCATGGAGATGCTGGAGCACGTTCCCGATCCGCAGTCGGTGGTCAGCGCCTGTGCAAAACTGGTGAAACCGGGTGGACAGGTCTTCTTCTCGACCATCAACCGCAACGGCAAAGCCTGGCTGATGGCCGTGGTAGGCGCGGAATACGTGCTGCGCATGGTGCCGAAAGGGACGCACGACGTGAAGAAGTTCATCAAGCCTGCCGAACTGCTGGGCTGGGTTGACCAGACATGGCTTAAGGAGCAGCACATGACGGGTCTGCACTACAATCCGCTGACGGATAAATTCAAACTTGCCCCAGGTGTGGATGTTAACTATATGTTGCACACAACCGCCAAAAACGACTAACGTCATCCGTTATTCTTATAATGATTGCGCGACATCATGTTGCGCAATTCTGACCTCCCGTTGAAGAAATCAGCACTCGATCAAATTTTGAATTTTTTTTCTTAATTATTGACATCTCTTCCAGGCCTTACGGCACGAGGACTTAGCCTTTTTTACCCTTTCACAACCTCAATTTAACGTCAAAATCAACCCTTGTGCTGAAAAGATTCGATACTAGAATACTCACCATATAGCGTTCTTCTTATCGCAAAACCCCTATATGTAGTATTTATCCACAGAGTTAGTCACAAGACGGTTCTGTGGATAAGCGGGGGATATTTTTTTATTTCACGGACAGGTAAAAACCCACATGAATCAGAGTCTGCTGGTGACAAAGCGCGACGGTACCACCGAGCGTATCAATCTGGACAAAATCCATCGAGTTCTCGACTGGGCAGCAGAAGGACTGAACAACGTATCTATCTCCCAGGTTGAACTGCGTTCTCACATTCAGTTCTACGACGGCATCAAAACGTCTGATATCCACGAAACCATTATCAAAGCCGCGGCAGATCTGATCTCCCGCGACGCACCGGATTATCAGTACCTCGCTGCGCGTCTGGCGATTTTCCACCTGCGTAAAAAAGCCTACGGCCAGTTCGAGCCGCCGAAGCTTTACGATCACGTAGTGAAAATGGTCGAGCTGGGCAAATACGACACGCATCTGCTGGAAGACTATACGGAAGAAGAGTTCGAGCAGATGAACGGGTTTATCGATCACTGGCGCGACATGAACTTCTCCTACGCGGCGGTGAAGCAGCTCGAAGGCAAATACCTGGTTCAGAACCGTGTGACGGGCGAAATCTACGAGAGCGCCCAGTTCCTCTATATTCTGGTGGCCGCCTGCCTGTTCTCTAATTACCCGCGTGAAACCCGTCTGGACTACGTGAAGCGTTTCTACGATGCGGTCTCTACGTTCAAGATTTCTCTGCCTACGCCAATCATGTCTGGCGTGCGTACCCCTACCCGTCAGTTCAGCTCCTGCGTACTGATCGAGTGTGGTGACAGCCTGGATTCTATCAACGCGACCTCCAGCGCCATCGTGAAATACGTCTCCCAGCGTGCCGGTATCGGCATCAACGCCGGCCGTATCCGTGCGCTGGGCAGCCCGATCCGCGGCGGTGAAGCGTTCCACACCGGCTGTATTCCGTTCTACAAGCACTTCCAGACGGCAGTAAAATCCTGCTCTCAGGGCGGCGTGCGTGGTGGTGCAGCGACCCTGTTCTACCCGATGTGGCACCTGGAAGTGGAAAGCCTGCTGGTTCTGAAAAACAACCGCGGCGTGGAAGGCAACCGCGTGCGTCACATGGACTACGGCGTGCAGATCAACAAGCTGATGTACACCCGTCTGCTGAAAGGGGAAGACATCACCCTGTTCAGCCCGTCCGACGTCCCGGGTCTGTACGACGCGTTCTTCGCCGATCAGGACGAATTCGAGCGTCTGTACACCAAATATGAAAAAGACGACAGCATCCGCAAGCAGCGCGTGAAAGCGGTCGATCTGTTCTCCCTGATGATGCAGGAACGTGCTTCTACCGGCCGTATCTACATCCAGAACGTTGACCACTGCAACACCCACAGCCCGTTCGATCCGGTGGTTGCCCCAGTGCGCCAGTCCAACCTGTGCCTGGAGATCGCCCTGCCGACCAAACCGCTGGAAGACGTGAACGACGAAAACGGTGAAATCGCGCTCTGTACGCTGTCCGCGTTCAACCTGGGTGCGATTAAGAGCCTGGACGAGCTGGAAGAGCTGGCGGTGCTGGCGGTTCGTGCGCTCGACGCCCTGCTGGATTACCAGGATTACCCAATCCCGGCGGCAAAACGCGGCGCAATGGGCCGTCGCACTTTAGGTATCGGCGTGATCAACTTCGCCTACTGGCTGGCGAAAAACGGCAAGCGTTACTCCGACGGCAGCGCCAACAATCTGACGCACCAGACGTTCGAAGCGATCCAATACTACCTGATGAAAGCCTCTAACGAGCTGGCGAAAGAGCAAGGCGCGTGTCCGTGGTTCAACGAAACCACCTACGCGAAAGGCATTCTGCCGATCGACACCTACAAAAAAGACCTGGATGCGATCGTCAGCGAGCCGCTGCACCTCGACTGGGAAGGCCTGCGCGAGTCCATTAAAACTCACGGCCTGCGTAACTCCACGCTCTCTGCCCTGATGCCGTCCGAGACCTCTTCGCAGATCTCCAACGCCACCAACGGTATTGAGCCACCGCGCGGCCACGTCAGCATCAAAGCGTCGAAAGACGGCGTGCTGCGTCAGGTGGTGCCGGATTACGAAACGCTGGGTGACAACTACGAGCTGCTGTGGGAAATGCCAAACAACGACGGCTATCTGCAACTGGTGGGTATCATGCAGAAGTTTATCGACCAGTCGATCTCTGCCAATACCAACTACGACCCAACGCGCTTCCCGTCTGGCAAGGTTCCGATGCAGCAACTGCTGAAAGACCTGCTCACCGCCTACAAATTTGGCGTGAAAACGCTGTACTATCACAACACCCGTGATGGTGCGGAAGACGCCCAGGACGACCTGGTGCCGTCAATTCAGGACGATGGCTGCGAAAGCGGCGCATGTAAGATCTAAGCACTTCGCCGGGTGGCGCTACGCTTACCCGGCCTACGGTTTTGTAGGCCCGGCAAACGCAGTGCCGCCGGGCAATAAAATCTCAACAGGACTCACCGCAATGGCATATACCACCTTTTCACAGACGAAAAACGACCAGCTCAAAGAGCCGATGTTCTTCGGCCAGCCGGTCAACGTGGCACGCTACGATCAGCAAAAATATGACATCTTCGAAAAGCTGATTGAAAAGCAACTCTCCTTCTTCTGGCGTCCGGAAGAAGTTGACGTTTCCCGCGACCGTATCGATTTCCAGGCGCTACCGGAACACGAAAAGCACATCTTCCTCAGCAACCTGAAGTACCAGACGCTGCTGGACTCCATCCAGGGCCGTAGTCCAAACGTGGCGCTGCTGCCGCTGATCTCGATTCCTGAGCTGGAAACCTGGGTAGAGACCTGGGCGTTCTCCGAGACGATCCACTCCCGCTCTTACACCCACATCATCCGCAACATCGTGAACGATCCGGCGGTGGTGTTTGACGATATCGTCACCAATGAGCAGATCCAGAAGCGCGCGGAAGGCATTGCGCACTACTACGACGAGCTGATCGAGATGACCAGCTACTGGCATCTGATGGGCGAAGGCACGCATAACGTGAACGGCAAAACCATTACCGTAAACCTGCGGGCCCTGAAAAAGCAGCTGTACCTGTGCCTGATGAGCGTCAACGCGCTGGAAGCAATCCGCTTCTACGTAAGCTTCGCCTGCTCCTTCGCTTTTGCCGAGCGCAAGCTGATGGAAGGTAACGCCAAAATTATCCGCCTGATCGCCCGTGACGAAGCCCTGCACCTGACCGGCACCCAGCATATGCTGAACCTGCTGCGCAGCGGCGCGGACGACCCGGAAATGGCTGCGATTGCCGAAGAGTGCAAGCAGGAATGCTACGATCTGTTCGTGCTGGCCGCCCAGCAGGAGAAAGAGTGGGCAGACTACCTGTTCCGCGACGGCTCCATGATTGGCCTGAACAAAGACATTCTGTGCCAGTACGTGGAGTACATCACTAACATCCGCATGCAGGCTGTGGGTCTCGATCTGCCATTCCAGACGCGCTCTAACCCGATTCCGTGGATCAACACCTGGCTGGTGTCCGATAACGTGCAGGTTGCGCCGCAGGAAGTGGAAGTGAGTTCTTATCTGGTCGGTCAGATTGATTCTGAAGTCAACACCGACGACCTGAGCGATTTCCAGCTCTGATGAGCCGCGTAACGCTGAGCCTTTCTGGTACAGAGGTGTTGTGCCAGGAAGAGCACCCTTCTCTGCTGGTGGCGCTTGAAGCGCATCAGGTAGAAGTAGAGTACCAGTGTCGTGAAGGCTACTGCGGCTCCTGCCGCTGCCGTCTGGTCGCAGGCCAGGTAGACTGGCTGACCGAACCGCTGGCCTTTATCAGTGAAGGGGAGATTTTGCCCTGCTGCTGCCGGGCAAAAGGCGATATTGAGATCGAGATGTAATTATGTCGGGTGGCGCTTCGCTGACCCGACCTACAAAACCGCAGTTCGTAGGCCGGGTAAGGCGCAGCCGCCACCCGGCAATTTCAGCGTTTATCCTTCAAAAAGCTCACCGCTTTATCCGGGAAATCCGTAAACACCCCGTCCACATCCGCCTGGTTATACAGTACGTCGTAAAGCTGATTCACGTCCGTCGCATACTCCGGCAGCTGGTCTGCGCGTACGGTATACGGATGCACCTGCATCTTGCTCGCATGCGCCTCTTTCACCATCGCCGTCAGCTTCACGTGACCCGGCGTTGAGCCTTCCGCCACCAGCATGTGGTAATCCGGCCCGATGCCGTCGGCGTACTGCGCAATCTGCTTCATCGCGCCCGGCTTAAACATCCAGTCGTAGGTGTAGTTCACCCACTTCCCGTCCGGCTGTTTTTCCTGGGTTTCATTCCAGTCGGTATACGCAATCAGCTGCACCAGATTGAGATCCATCCCCATTTTCGGCTCCAGCTCGGTTTTGATGCGCTTCAGTTCCGCGGCGTCGAAACATTGCAGGAAAACCTTATCCTGCTTGCTGGTGTAGCCGTACTTTTTCAGTACCTCCAGCGTCTTCGCGGCAATGTCCTTCCCTTCCTGATGGTGGAACCACGGCGCTTTGATTTCCGGGTAGATACCGATATTTTTTCCTGTCGAGTGGTTCAGCCCCTGAACAAACTCGATCTCCTCTTCGAAGGTGTGAATACGGAAGTCAGACTTGCCCATCGGGAAACGTCCCGGATAGACCTGTACCTTCTTACCGTTTTCAATCTCGAAGCCCTCGGTAAACTTCAGCGAGCGGATCTCCGCCAGCGTGAAGTCGATGGCGTAGTAGCGACCATCTTTACGGGCGCGATCCGGGAAACGCTCCGCCACGTCCGTCACGCGGTCAAGATAGTGGTCATGCAGAACGACCAGCTGGTCGTCCTTCGTCATCACCAGATCCTGCTCCAGATAATCCGCGCCCTGGGCATAGGCCATCGCTTTTGCCGGCAGCGTATGCTCCGGCAGATAACCGCTGGCGCCACGGTGGGCGATCACGATCTTATCCGCCGCCAGCGCGGAGCCTGTCATCAGGCCCGCCAGCAGCAGACCTGTCGCTAACTGAGTTAATTTCATCGCAATGCTCCTTATTGACGACGCGCCAGCACTTCGGCGTGGTGACGTTTTTCACCAATCATCACAACAACCAGCAGCAGAACAGCCAGCACGCTGCCGCCAATCATCACCATAAAGCCGCCATCCCAGCCGAAGAAGTCGACGGTGTAGCCGACGATGGCGCTCGCAGCGACCGAACCGCCGAGGTAGCCAAACAGACCGGTAAAGCCTGCCGCCGTGCCTGCCGCTTTCTTCGGCGCCAGCTCCAGGGCATGCAGACCAATCAGCATAACCGGACCATAAATCAGGAAGCCGATGACGATCATACAGGCCATATCCACACCCGGATTCCCCGGCGGGTTAAGCCAGTAAACGACCGTCGCGATGGTGACCAGCGTCATAAAGAACACGCCCGTCGCCCCACGGTTGCCCTTAAACACTTTGTCCGACATCCAGCCGCAGATCAGCGTGCCGGGAATGCCCGCGTATTCATACAGGAAATAGGCCCAGGAGGATTTATCCAGCGCGAAGTGCTTCACCTCTTTCAGGTAGGTTGGCGACCAGTCGAGGATGCCGTAGCGCAGCAGGTAGACAAATACGTTTGCCACCGCGATGTACCACAGCAGCTTGTTCGGCAGCACGTACTTCATGAAGATCTGCTTTGCCGTCAGCTCTTCTTCGTGCTTCTCGCTGTAATCATCCGGGTAGTCGTTTTTGTACTCTTCAATCGGCGGCAGGCCGCAGGACTGTGGGGTGTCGCGCATCAGAGCGAAGGCGATAATCGCCACCAGAATGGCGCCAAAGGCTGGCATATAGAGCGCGGCATGCCAGTCGTTGAACCAGGCCATCCCCAGCAGGAACAGCAGCGGCGGAAGCCCGCCCCCGACGTTATGTGCGCAGTTCCACACAGATACAATTCCACCACGCTCTTTCTGTGACCACCAGTGAACCATGGTGCGTCCGCATGGCGGCCATCCCATCCCCTGGAACCAGCCGCAGAGGAACAGCAGCACGAACATGATGGCAATGCTGGAGGTCGCCCACGGCACAAAGCCCATGAACAGCATCACCGCTGCCGCGAGGATCAGACCGGCGGGCAGGAACACGCGCGGATTCGAACGATCCGACACCGACCCCATAATGAACTTCGAAAAACCGTACGCGATGGAGATCCCCGACAGCGCAAATCCCAGATCGCCGCGAGAGAAGCCCTGCTCCACCAGGTACGGCATGGCGAGCGCAAAGTTTTTACGTACCAGATAGTACGCCGCATACCCGAAGAAGATCCCGAGGAAGATTTGCCAACGCAGACGGCGGTAGAGAGGATCAATCTCTGCCTCTGGCAGTCGCGCCCGATGTGGCGCAGGTTTAAAGATACTGAGCATAACAGCCTCCGTGGCCTTTCAAAAAATGACCGGGCATCTCGCGCCCGGCTACAGAGGCGGCGATGTTAAGAAATCACGGTGAATGTTACTGTGAATCAACGCACAGATTGTTACAGAAATATGACAGAATGCGCAAAAAAGCGCATGAAATCACGTTTCACTTTCGAATTTCGCGCGTTTATGTTCGAAATCAAACAAACCACACGATCAATGTGGCTAAATGCTAAAAAACGAACATAGAGGAAAGGCAATGACAATTCACGATCCACGCTTCAGCGATGTGATTATCATTGGCGGTGGCGCGACGGGTGCCGGCATCGCACGCGACTGCGCCCTGCGGGGATTGAGCGTCACGCTTCTGGAACGCCACGATATCGCCACCGGCGCGACGGGACGTAATCACGGTCTGTTGCACAGCGGCGCCCGCTATGCGGTCACTGACGCTGAGTCAGCACGCGAGTGTATCGCTGAAAACCAGATCCTCAGGCGCATCGCCCGCCACTGCGTTGAACCGACCAACGGTCTTTTTATCACCCTTCCAGAAGATGACCTCGGCTTTCAGCAAACCTTTATCACCGCCTGCACGGCGGCAGGCATTCAGGCCGAGGCGATCGATCCTGCGCAGGCGCGCCGTCTTGAACCCTCGGTAAACCCGGCGTTACTGGGCGCGGTAAAAGTACCGGACGGAACCGTTGATCCTTTCCGCCTGACCGCCGCCAATATGCTCGACGCGCGGGAACATGGCGCCCAGATCCTGACCGGGCATCACGTCACCGGGCTTATTCGTGAAGGTAATACCGTGCGCGGGGTGCGCGTGTTTGATGCGCAGTACAACGAACACCGCGAGCTGTATGCCGCCGTCGTGGTCAACGCGGCGGGGATCTGGGGCCAGCGCATCGCGGAATACGCGGACCTGTCGGTGCGCATGTTCCCGGCGAAAGGCTCGCTGCTGATCCTCGACCACCGCATCAATAACCATGTCATCAACCGCTGCCGTAAACCGTCTGACGCCGATATCCTCGTGCCGGGGGACACCATTTCGTTAATCGGCACGACCTCAATGCATGTGGACTACAGCGAAATTGATTACAACCGCGTCACCGCTGAAGAGGTGGATATCCTGCTGCGCGAAGGGGAAAAGCTGGCCCCGGTGATGGCGCAGACGCGTATTCTGCGTGCCTACGCGGGCGTGCGTCCCCTCGTCGCCAGCGATAACGATCCGAGCGGGCGTAACGTCAGCCGCGGCATCGTGCTGCTCGATCACGCCGAACGCGACGACATGGACGGGTTTATCACCATTACCGGCGGCAAGCTGATGACCTACCGGCTGATGGCCCAGTGGGCCACCGATGCCGTCTGCCGTAAGCTCGGCAACACCGCACCGTGCGTGACGGCGGAACAGGCTCTGCCCGGCTCGCAGCAATCGACAGAAAAAACGCTGCACAAAATCATTTCACTCCCTGCCCCGCTTCGCGGTTCGGCGATTTACCGTCACGGCGACCGCACCCCAACCTGGCTCGGTGAAGGGCGACTCAGCCGCAGCCTGGTGTGCGAATGCGAAGCCGTGACCGCAGGCGAGGTGCAGTATGCCGTGGAAAACCTGACGGTGAACAACCTGCTCGATTTACGCCGCCGCACGCGCGTCGGGATGGGCACCTGTCAGGGGGAGCTGTGCGCCTGCCGTGCCGCCGGGCTGCTGCAACGTTTTCACGCCACCACGTCAACCCAGTCGCTTGCCCAGCTCAGCGATTTTTTAAACGAGCGCTGGAAAGGCATTCAGCCCGTCGCCTGGGGCGATGCCCTGCGCGAAAGCGAGTTTACCCGCTGGGTCTATCAGGGGCTTTGCGGTCTGGAGAAGGAGCACAACCATGAAATTTGATACCGTGATTGTGGGTGGGGGGCTGGCGGGCCTGCTGTGCGGCCTCAAACTGACGCAGCGGGGTCTGCGCTGCGCCATTGTCACTCGCGGTCAGAGTGCCCTGCACTTCTCTTCCGGCTCGCTGGATTTACTGGGCGCGCTATCGTTCGCCGATCTGCCGCCTGAACATCCCTACCGCCTGACGGGCGCAGAGAATATGGCCCGCTTTGCCTGCGAAACCGAACACCTGCTCACCACCTGCGGCGCACGCATGCAGGGTGACGCCGAGCAAAATCATCAGCGCGTCACGCCGCTCGGCACCCTGCGCGCCGCCTGGCTTAGCCCGGAAGAGGTGCCTGTCGCCCCCATCGCTGCCGAGCGCGTGCGGGTGGTGGGGATCAGCGGCTTCCTCGATTTCCAGCCACATCTGGCCGCCGCGTCTCTCAGACAGCAGGGTGTTCAGGTGGATACGGCGGAGATTGATCTCCCCGAACTCGACGTGCTGCGCGAAAACCCCAGCGAGTTTCGTGCGGTGAACATTGCCCGCCTGCTGGATAATGAAAGTTATTGGCCGCAGCTGTACGCGGCGCTTCAACCGCTCGGCAAGACCTGCGACGCCCTGTTTATGCCCGCCTGTTTTGGCTTAACGGACAACCGGCTCTGGCGCTGGCTCTCGGCGCGCCTGCCCTGTACGCTCGGTTTACTGCCGACGCTCCCCCCTTCCGTGCCCGGCATTCGTCTGCACACCCAGCTTCAGCGTCAGTTTGTTGCCCAGGGTGGCGTCTGGATGGCAGGCGACGAGGTGAAAAAAATCACCCTGGCTGAGGGCGCGGTAAGCGAAATCTGGACCCGCAACCACGGCGACATCCCGCTTCGCGCACGCTTTACGGTGCTGGCAAGTGGCAGTTTCTTCAGTAACGGTCTGCTGAGCAGCCGGGATGGCGTGCGTGAGGCGATCCTCGGTCTGGACGTCCGGCAAAGCGCTTCCCGCGCGGACTGGTATCAAAGCGATTTCTTCACCCCGCAGCCCTGGCAGCAGTTCGGCGTGATCGTCGACAGCCAACTGCGCCCGCGGCTGGGCGGGGAACCGGTTGAAAATCTTTACGCCATCGGCTCGGTTCTGGGCGGGTACGATCCCGTGGCGCAGGGCTGCGGTGGCGGCGTCTGCGCCGTCACTGCGCTGCATGTCGCGGAGCAGATTATCCAGCGCAGGGAGGGAGCACAATGAACGACACCCAATTTGAAAGCTGTATCAAATGCACGGTCTGCACCACGGTTTGCCCGGTCAGCGGCGTCGATCCGCGCTATCCCGGCCCGAAACAGGCCGGTCCCGACGGGGAGCGTCTGCGCCTGAAGGATGGCGCGCTCTACGACGAGGCGCTGAAATACTGCATCAACTGCAAACGCTGCGAAGTTGCCTGCCCGTCGGACGTGAAAATAGGCGATATCATCCAGCGCGCCCGCGCCCGCTACAGTACGCAAAAACCGACGCTGCGTGACGCGATACTGAGCCACACCGATCTGATGGGTAGCCTCTCGACGCCTTTCGCGCCGGTCGTCAATGCCGCCACCGCCCTGAAGCCGGTGCGCAGGCTGCTGGATGCGACGCTCAAAATCGACCATCACCGCAGTCTGCCGAAATATTCTCACGGCACCTTCCGCCGCTGGTTTAAATCCGTGGCGGCAGAACAGGCGCAGTTCTCTGAGCAGGTCGCCTTCTTCCACGGCTGCTACGTGAACTACAACCATCCGCAGCTGGGAAAAGACCTGCTGAAAGTGCTGAACGCCATGGGAACGGGCGTTCAGCTGCTGAGCAAAGAAAAGTGCTGCGGCGTTCCGCTGATTGCCAACGGTTTCATCGACAAAGCGCGCAAGCAGGCGAGCAGCAACGTCACCTTTTTACGCGAGGCGATCGTCGACAAAGGCATACCGGTACTGGCGACGTCGTCAACCTGTACCTTCACGCTGCGCGATGAATATCCGCATCTGCTGGATGTAGATAACACCGGCCTGCGCGAGCACATTGAGCTGGCGACCCGTTTTCTCTGGCGCAAACTGGACAGCGGGCAGACGTTACCGCTGGGCAAATTGCCGCTGAAGGTGGTGTATCACACGCCATGTCATATGGAGAAGATGGGCTGGTCGATCTATACGCTTGAGCTGCTGCGGCTGATACCGGGGCTGGAGCTGACGGTGCTGGACTCACGCTGCTGCGGCATCGCAGGCACGTACGGCTTCAAGCGTGAAAACTACCCAACGTCACAGGCCATTGGCGCGCCGCTGTTCCGGCAGATTGAAGAGAGCGGCGCAGATATCGTGGTGACGGACTGCGAAACCTGCAAGTGGCAGATCGAGATGTCCACCAGCAAACGCTGTGAACATCCCATTACCTTGCTGGCAAAAGCTCTGGCGTAACCGTTGCCGGGGACGCGGCCCCGGCACACTCTCACTCCACGAACAGCGATTCGACGACGTTGATCCAGCCGTGCTCGCTGGCGACCTCTTTCCCGTTCAGCCAGCGGCGCAGCATGTTCAGCGCCATCATCGCGCACACCTCCTGACGCACGGCCAGGCTGTGGCGGGTAATGCTCATCCTGACCCGCAGGGCGTGCGTCCCTTCCGGCGTTGCCAGGGCAAAGTTGAGGTGCTCCTCATCCAGCCCGCCCACAAACAGCGCCAGCCCGGCGAAATGCTTCACTCTGCGCTCGGACGCCCAGCGCGCCGTCTGCGCCAGCGTCTCCTGCTGGAACGGCACCACTTCACTGGCCAGCAGCGGCGCACCCGCCCGGGTAAGCTGAAGCGCCAGAAGCCCACCGGTAAACTGCTCGCTTAACGTCACGCTCAACTGGCGGGACTGCAAATGCGCTGCGATCTGCGCCGGCAGCCCTTCCGTTCCTTCGAAAATCAGGCTTTCCCCGGCGACGCGCTGCACTTCCGGCCACAGCGCCAGCATGGCGGCTTTCTCTGACGCCGGTCCGGTCAGCTTCAGTTCAATAATCGGCATGGAGGAGCGATAGCCCATCGACACGCCAGGAGGCAGTTGCAGGTGATCGAGGCTCTGGGCCAGATCGCTTTCCGAGCGACCAAAGGTGGTCAGACGCAGGCACAGCGGCGGTTCAGGCAGCGTAAAGCGCGCGCGCAGGCGCGGCAGGATCTGCTGCTCGACCATCACTTTAAATTCCGACGGGACGCCCGGGGTGAAGAACATCAGGCAGCGGTTCAGCTGAACGGCAAACCCGCAGGCGGTGCCGACCGGGTTATCAATCAGTTCCGCGCTGGCGGGAATTTCAGCCTGCTTGCGGTTGCTGGGGGCCATCACGCGGCCACGCCCGGAGAAAAAGCGCTCCATCTGTGCCAGCCACGCCTCGTGCAGAACCAGGCCTTCGCCTTTGGCCGTGGCGGCGGCCAGCGCGCTGAGATCGTCGCTGGTGGGTCCCAGCCCGCCGTTCACAATCAGCACGTCGCAGCGTTCGCTGCGCTCGCGCAGAACGTTGACCAGCGACTCAAGATTGTCACCTACGGTGTTGCGGCGCGTTAACGGTAATCCTTGCTCAAAGAAGAGATCGGCGAGCCAGGCGGCATTGGTATCAATGATTTGCCCATGCAGCACTTCGTCGCCAGTGGATAACATTTCCACATTTATCATTGTGTTCTCCCATTTCAATGGTCAAAACACTATAGCGCAATCGAGGACCGGGGGAAGAGAGAAACTGGCGCGACTGAACGCCGCGCCGAGAGGATTAGAAACCGGCGCTCACGCCAATGTACGGGCCGTCTGCCAGGGCGTTGTCGCGGTTGCCGTCTTTACCGGCCAGGTTCAGATAGCGATAGCCCGCTTCGATGGTGATCGGACGCATGATGGTCCAGCGCGCGCCGGCATTAGCTTCCTGATAGCTGTCGATACCGCTGGAGAGGGAATCCGGGGAGTAGTAGTACTCACCGAACAGGCCAAAGCTGTCGCCAATTTTCCACTGCAAGCCGCCGCCCACTGCC
Source organism: Enterobacter cloacae complex sp. ECL72 (assembly GCF_019056635.1). Taxonomy (NCBI): domain Bacteria; kingdom Pseudomonadati; phylum Pseudomonadota; class Gammaproteobacteria; order Enterobacterales; family Enterobacteriaceae; genus Enterobacter; species Enterobacter cloacae complex sp. ECL72. The sequence continues at coordinate 2,750,607 of NZ_CP077659.1, forward strand.
GCCGCGTAGCCTTCGTCGCCGTCGTTCGGGTTGGTGTAAATGCCTTTACCGCCGACGGTCGCCAGGAAGGGACCCAACGGCACGTTGAAGCCGAGGCCCAGGCTTGCCGCATCCCCATCGTCGTCGTTGTGCGTCCAGCCGCCGGTCATTGCCAGGCCTGCGCTATCCGTGCCAAGACCAAAGCCCAGATGGGTATAATCTTGTCCCGCCGAGCCGTTGAAGGAAATTGCGTTTGCCGCTGCTGAAACAAACATCAGGCCGCTTAAGCCCATTAATGCCACTTTTTTCATTGTCGTGATCCCGCACAATTTATTCAGAGATGTCCAAAAACCGCGAGATTTTAACCTGACTGCCTGTGTGATCAATGGACTCCGCGTGCGGCGGGCAATTAGTTTGTAACGATTTGATAATATCGGCATTTATACCTGCATCAGAAAGCGCATTTTCACGCTCAGCCCACCCAGATTTTCACTGGGCATCAGCTGAAGATGGCTGCGGTGCAGGCGGGCAATATCGTTAGCCAGCGCCAGGCCAATGCCGGACCCGGCGGCATCGCCCACGTTATCCAACCGATGAAACGGCAGCATGGCCTGGGAGATCTGGTCTTCAGCAATGCCCGGTCCGCTGTCCTCCACGCTCAGCTCAACGGCATCGTTAGCCGTGCGCAGGTACACCGTCACGACGCCCTGCTCCGGTGTGTATTTGATCGCGTTCTCCAGCAGGTTGGCGCAAAGTTCGCCCAGCAACACGTCATCCCCCTCAATCATTACCGGCTGCTGTACGCCGTCATAACCGAGATCGATACCCTTGCTGCGCGCCTGCGCCAGCCGGGAAAAGCAGCAGTTTTGCACCACCTGTACCAGATCGACAGGCGCAAACTGTCGCTCCCCCTGCTCTTTTCGCTTCACCGCCGAAAGCTGCAACAGCCTTTCCGTCAGCACGATGGTGTTATCCAGCGTGACGTTCATCGCCCGTAAGCTCTCCTGCCACAGCGCCGGATCGTTACGCGTCAGGGCAACCGATACCTGGGTTTTCAGCACCGCCAGCGGCGTTTTGAGCTGGTGTGAGGCGTCGGCGTTAAAGCGCGCCTGCCGCGAAAGTACGCCGCGCAACCTGTCGATATAGCGGTTAAATGCCACAATCAGCAGCCGCGTTTCCGACCAGGGCAGCAGCTCCGGCAGCGGAGCCAGCAGCCCCGGCTCACGGCGCACCATCAGGGACGAGAGCTGCCGCATCGGGCGCAGCACGCGACGCAGCAGCCACGCGGTCAGGACCAGCGTCAGCAGCACCAGCAGCCCCTGCGACACGAGCGAGGAAAACAGCAGCTGAGTGGCCAGATAGCGCCGCGACTGCAACGTTTCGGCGACGTAGATCTCCGCCATCCCGAACACACTGTCCTCGTTAACCGGCTGGAGCAGCTTCGCCACGCGGATCGCCTGCCCGCGATACTCGGTATGATAAAACCAAGCCAGCGCCGGATAGTGTGTAGTGCGCGACGTGGAGGGAGGCATATTCGGCAGATCGTCGTAGCCGGAGATCGTCCGCCCGTCAGGGTCCACGACCTTGTAATAGAGGCGATCGTTCATGTTCAGCTCGAAGCTGTCGAGCACGACCCAGGGCACGTTCACCTGGAGTTTACCGTTGTGCACCACCAGCCGCTCTGACACCGTGCGCGCCGAGGATAACAGCGTGCGGTCATAGGCCTGCGTCGCCGCCTGTAGCGCGCTAACGTAGCTGTTAAAGGCTGACAGCCCCCATAACAGCAGCAGCGGCAAACCCAGAAAAAGCAAAAGTTGCAGGTAAAGCGACTGCGGCTTAACCCACCTCATCGCCGCACTCCAGCACGTAGCCCAGCCCCCGGAGGGTAATGATCCGCACCCCGCTGCCGGTCAGCTTCTTACGCAGGCGGTGAATATAGAGATCGATGCTCTCGGGGCTGACGTCGTCGTTCAGGCTGAATACCTGGTCGAAAAGCTGTTGCCGGGAGACGGGACGGGTCCGGCGGTGCATCAGCACCTTCAGCAAAGAGAGTTCGCGCGGCGTGAGGGAAAGGGGTTCATCGCGCAGCAGAAAAAAGCCTTCATCATCGTACTCCAGCTCTCCCAGCCGCTGGCGCTCCTGGGTTCGTCCTTCGCTGCGGCGCAGCAGCGCGCGCAGGCGGGCATCAAGCTCCTCCAGCTCGAACGGTTTCGGCAGGTAGTCATCCGCCCCGGCATTCAACCCCTTCACCCTGTCTGCCACGTTGCTGCGGGCGGTAAGAAACAGCACCGGCAGCGTCTGCCCGCGTTTTCTCAGGCGATGCACCACCTCCAGCCCGTCGAAGCCGGGCATGCCGATATCAAGGATCGCGACGGCATAGTTTTCTCCCTGCAAAAGATGATCGGCCGCCCGTCCATCGTTGACGCAATCCACGGCAAATCCGTTTTGTACCAGCGCTTTTTCCAGCCAGTGAGCCAGCTCACGATTATCTTCCGCCAGTAAGAGACGCATATCACATCCTGTAAAGTTGGTGTCGCAGTGAAAGGGAAATGAAAGGTTATTGTTTTAACAATCACGCAACGGAACCGCTACAAGGTGGTTCACATAATCAGAAAAAATACACCCGTACCCGTACTCCCGGTTCTCCGGCGTGAGGATAAACGATGAAAAAACAATTACTTTCTACCCTTGCTGCAAGCGTATTGCTGTTGAGTGCCTCTGTCGTCCAGGCGCAAGACGCGCCATCCCGTACCGAATGTATCGCCCCGGCCAAACCCGGCGGCGGCTTCGACCTGACCTGTAAGCTGATTCAGGTCAGCCTGCTGGAGACGAAGGCCATCGAGAAACCGATGCGCGTCACCTACATGCCCGGCGGCGTGGGCGCGGTAGCCTATAACGCCATCGTCGCGCAGCGCCCTGCCGAAGCGGGCACCGTGGTGGCCTTCTCCGGCGGTTCGCTGCTGAACCTGTCGCAGGGGAAATTTGGTCGTTATGACGTGAATGACGTGCGCTGGCTCGCCACCGTAGGCACTGATTACGGCATGATCGCCGTGCGCGCGGACTCCCCGTGGAAATCCCTGAAAGATCTGCTGACCGCCATGGAAAAAGATCCGAACAGCGTGGTCATTGGCGCGGGCGCCTCTATCGGCAGCCAGGACTGGATGAAAGCCGCGCTGCTGGCGCAGCAGGCCAAAGTGGATCCGCACAAGATGCGTTACGTGGCCTTTGAAGGCGGCGGCGAGCCGGTGACGGCGCTGATGGGCAATCACGTCCAGGCGGTATCGGGCGATCTCAGCGAAATGGTGCCCTACCTGAGCGGGGATAAGATCCGCGTGCTGGCGGTCTTCTCGGAAAACCGTCTGCCGGGCCCGCTGGCAGACGTCCCAACCGCCAAAGAGCAGGGTTATAACCTGGTCTGGCCGATCATCCGCGGCTTCTTCGTCGGGCCAAAAGTGACCGACGCCGAGTACCAGTGGTGGGTGGATACCTTCGCAAAACTTCAGCAAACCGAGGAGTTCAAAAAACAGCGCGATCTGCGCGGGCTGTTTGAGTTCAACCTGAACGGCAAGCAGCTGGACGAGTATGTCAAAAAACAGGTGAATGACTACCGCGAACAGGCGAAAGCCTTTGGTCTGGCGAAATAACCGGAGGCGCTATGAGCGATCGCATTTTTGCCGGGATATGGCTGCTGCTCTGCATTGGTGGCATGTTCGTCGCCTGGCAGATCCACAGCGAATACAGCTATGAACCCGTGGGGCCACGCCCCTTCCCCGTCGGCATTGTCGGCCTGATGCTGCTCTGCTCGGTGGCGCTGCTGCTGCGCCATCCGGATACCGTGGAGTGGCCGCCACGCCGTACGCTGCAACGTCTGCTGGTAATGGTAATTGTCCTGCTAATGTACGCGTGGGGCTTTGAGTGGCTCGGCTTCCCGATTGCCACCGCCCTGCTGACGATGGTGATTGGCATACTGTTTAACGCCTCGCTGCCTGCGGCGGGGATCTCCGGGGTCGTACTGGGCATTTTACTCTGGTACGCCTTCGACCGCCTGCTGGACGTGACCCTGCCACTCGGCGCATGGTTTAACTAACGGAGCACGCTATGGATACCTGGATCTATCTCTCTCAGGGGTTCGCGGTAGCGATGACCCCGGAAAACCTGGTGATCGCCCTGATCGGCTGTTTCGTCGGGACCATCGTCGGCCTGCTGCCGGGCCTTGGGCCTATCAACGGGGTGGCGATTTTACTGCCGCTGGCCTTTGCGCTGCACCTGCCTGCGGAATCGGCGCTGATCCTGCTGGCGACGGTTTATATCGGCTGCGAATACGGGGGGCGTATTTCCTCGATACTGCTTAACGTGCCCGGCGATGCCGCCGCCATTATGACCGCGCTGGATGGCTACCCGATGGCGCAGCAGGGACGCGGCGGCGTGGCGCTCTCTATTTCCGCCGTCAGCTCGTTTTTTGGCTCCCTGATCGCCATTGGCGGCATCATCCTCTTCGCCCCGGCGCTGGCCCAGTGGTCGCTGGCGTTTGGTCCGGCCGAGTATTTTGCCCTGATGGTGTTCGCCATCGCCTGTCTCGGCAGCATGATGGCGCAGAATCCGCTGAAGTCGTTTTTGTCTGCGTTGATTGGCCTCAGTCTGGCCACCGTCGGCGTGGATGCCAACACCGGGGTTTATCGTTTTACCTTCGACAGCGTTCACCTCTCCGACGGCGTGCAGTTTATCGTCGTGGTGATTGGTCTGTTCTCTGTCTCAGAAATCTTACTGATGCTGGAGCATACCAGCAGCGGGCAGACGCTGGTGCGTAAAACCGGACGTATGCTCTTTAATGCCAAAGAGGGGGCGCAGTGTATTGGTGCCACCCTGCGTTCGTCGGTGATCGGTTTCTTCGTCGGCATTCTGCCCGGCGCGGGGGCGACTATCGCCAGCGCCATCACCTACATGACCGAGAAAAAGCTGAGCGGTAACAGCGACAGCTTCGGCAAAGGCGATATCCGCGGCGTGGCGGCGCCGGAGGCGGCGAATAACGCCTCGGCCTGCGGCTCGTTTATCCCGATGCTGACCCTCGGCGTGCCGGGCTCCGGCACCACGGCGGTAATGATGGGCGCGCTGACGCTCTATAACATCACCCCGGGTCCGGCGATGTTTACTGAACAGCCCGATATCGTCTGGGGTTTGATTGCCGCCCTGCTGATCGCCAACGTGATGCTGCTGGTAATGAACATCCCGCTGATCGGCCTGTTCACCCGTATGCTGACCATTCCCCTGTGGTTCCTGGTCCCGGCCATCGCCGCCGTCTCTGCGGTTGGGGTGTACGCGGTGCACAGCACCACCTTCGACCTGGTGTTGATGGTGCTGCTCGGCGTGCTGGGCTACATTCTGCGCAAGATGCACTTCCCGATGTCGCCGCTGATTTTAGGGTTTGTGCTGGGGGAAATGCTGGAGCAGAACCTGCGCCGCGCCCTCTCCATCAGCAACGGCAACATGGGGATCCTGTGGGAGAGCAGCGTGACGAAGATCCTGCTGGCAATGGCGGTTATGGTGATTGTCGTGCCGCCGGTGCTGCGCTGGGTCCGCCGACGCCAGCACAAACCGCAGCCGGATATCGGCTGATTAGCCCCTCAACAGGGCATTGACCCACTGCTTTAACGCCTGGCGGGAGATTTTAATCCCGCCATTTTTCAGTTCTGACGGCAGCGCCAGCCAGTGTACCGGCTGCTCAAAGCGCGCCAGCCTGCCCTGAACCCACTCCGGCAACAGCGTGATATCCGTGCCCGGGTCGCATTCCACTACCGCCACCGGACGTTGCCCGTACTCGGCATCATCCAGCGGAACGACAAACGCCTGGCTTACCTGCGGATGCGTGGCGATAACGCGCTCCAGCGCTTCCGGCTGGATCCCTTCTCCGCCGCTGAAAAAGAGATTGTCCATTCGGCCCAGAATGGTCAGGCGTCCGTCATGCCACTCGCCGCGATCGCGGGTGGCAAACCAGCCCTGCTCATTGACCAGCGGCAATAATGCGCCGTCTCGCCAGTAGCCCGCCGCCATGCTTTCCGCCCGGAGCCAGACTTCACCGTTCACCACCTGAACGTCTCTGCCCGGCAGCGCGCTGCCCACGTCCGGCGCGCCGTCGGCCTCTTTGGCGCAGACGGTGGAGGCGAACTCGGTCAGACCGTAGCCGCAGAACGTACGGATCCCCTGCTCGCGCGCCTGTTCGGTCAGCGCAACGGGGATTTCCGCCCCGCCGAGCAGCACGGCTTTCAGCGCGACGGGATGGTGTGAATTAAGCAGCCGCCACAGCTGCGTTGGCACCAGCGAGGCGTGGGTACAACCCTGTAGTGCCTGCTCCAGCGGCTGTTTTTCACGCACGGTGAGACGGCCTCCGCCCTGCAACCAGCGCCACAAAATCCCCTGACCGGAGACGTGAAACAGCGGCAGAGAGAGCAGCCAGTCGTCGCTATCGCCGTAAGGCATCAGCGCCAGCACCCCTTTTGCGCTGGCAAGGTGGGCGGCACAGGTGTGCACCGCCGCTTTCGGCAAGCCGGTGGAGCCAGAGGTGAGCGTCATTGAAGCCAGCCGTTCTGCCCGCCACGTCACGCCGCCCTGCCCCTCGCGCTCTCTTAATGCCAGCGCGGGCAGACCGTCATACTCACCGTTAAGCACCAGCGCAAAGCGCAGGGTCATCTGCGGCAGGAGGACGTCCAGCAGCGGACGGGGAAGCTGAGGGTTCACCGGCAAAATGCGGGCGCCGCACTGAAGCAGGGCCAGCCAGGCCAGCAGGGTCTGCGGATGGTTGTGGGCGAGCAGCATGACGCCGTCACCGTCCGTAACGCCCTGAGACTGAAAACCGGCTGCGAGACGATCGATACGCTCGCCCAGCTGAGACCAGCTGAGCGTTATATCGTCTAAACGCAGCGCAGGTTTATCGGCACGCCGGGTGCGCCAGTGCCGCCACGGCCAGTCGGTAAAACTCATCGCAGTGGCTCCAGCGCCCCGACATCGAGGCACGGCAAGGTGCTGCCAGGCCACTGGCGAATCAGCTGGGCCTGCATCAGGTTTAGCGTATCGAGACCGGGAACGGTGTCCGGCGTTAACCATGCAGCAATGCGCGCCAGCTGCGTCAGCCCGAGGCTGGATTCGATGGATGAACTGATCACCGCCGTCAGCCCTGCGGCGTGAGCCGCCGCAACCTGCTCGCGCACCTTGTCGAGGCTGCCGGTCAGCGTTGGCTTAATCACCACTGCCCTGACGCCCGGCTCGGCGGCAAACGCGAAATCGGCTTCGCGCAGGCTCTCATCCCAGGCAATGGCAATGCCGGTTTCCCGGGCAAAGGCGCGCGAGTCGTCGCGCGTTTTGCACGGCTCTTCGAGAAACGCGATGCGGCTGCGGTACGCCGGGTTGACGTACTTCGCAAACTGTTGCGCCCTGAGCGGCGTCCAGGCGCGGTTGGCGTCCAGGCGCAGGTGTAGATCGGGAATGGCTTCCAGTAACAGGTTAACCACCATTCCGTCGCGCACTGCTTCGTACAGGCCAACCTTTATTTTCGCCACCTTCTCGCCAGGCATCGCGGAAAGGAGCGCGAAAAGTTCATCCGGATCGCCGGTACAGAGCGGCGCGGCGCAATAGTTCGCCGCGTCCGGTAAACTGCCGTCCAGCTCTGCCAGCGCACAGCTGATGCCGAACGCGGCGGAAGGAACGTCCGGCAGCGCCGGAGCTGCTCCCTCATGCCATTCGTACGTCCAGGCCATCAGCGCAGCCTGCGCCTCGTCCAGCGTTTCCAGGCTAAAGCCCGGAAGCGGGGCGATTTCGCCCCACCCTTCCCGCTCCCCCTGCCGAAGATGCACGAAAAAGCCGTCACGGGTTTTTAACCGCCGTTCACGCAGCACCACGCCCGCGTCCATCGGTATCTGCCAGCGGTAAACCTGCGCGCGACGCATTACGGGTTCCGTTTGTATTTGCTGAAGTCTGGCTGGCGTTTTTCGTTGAACGCGTTGCGCCCTTCCTGACCCTCTTCGGTCATGTAGAACAGCATGGTGGCGTTACCCGCCAGCTCCTGAAGGCCCGCCTGACCGTCACAGTCGGCGTTGAGGGCCGCTTTCAGGCAGCGCAGCGCCATTGGGCTGTTTTGCAGCATTTCGCGACACCAGCGCACGGTCTCTTTTTCCAGATCGGCGATCGGCACAACGGTGTTAACCAGCCCCATATCCAGCGCTTCCTGGGCGTTGTACTGACGGCACAGGAACCAGATTTCGCGGGCTTTTTTCTGGCCGACTATGCGCGCCATATAGGACGCGCCCCAGCCGCCGTCGAAGGAGCCGACTTTCGGGCCGGTCTGACCGAAGATGGCATTTTCCGCCGCGATCGTCAGGTCACACATCATGTGCAGCACGTGACCGCCGCCGATGGAATACCCTGCCACCATCGCGACCACCGGTTTTGGACAGGTGCGGATCTGGCGCTGGAAATCCAGCACGTTCAGGTGGTGCGTACCCGCATCATCCTGGTATCCGCCGTAGTCACCGCGCACTTTCTGATCGCCGCCGGAGCAGAAGGCTTTCTCCCCTTCCCCGGTGAGGATGATGACGCCGATAGTGTCGTCGTAGCGGGCATCCGCCAGCGCCTGGATCATCTCTTTTACGGTCAGCGGACGAAATGCGTTGCGCACCTGTGGACGGTTGATGGTGATTTTGGCGATACCATCGGCGGATTTGTGGTAACGAATGTCGGTGTAGCCTTCGGAGCAGTCCTGCCATTCAACCGGCGCGTAAAGCATGTGTTCATCAGGATAGATCATAGCGTGTCCTTTGTTCGATAACGCAGTATCTGAGCCAGACTCGCGGCAACAGCTTCCGGGGTGTCCCGGTGAGCGTTGTGTCCGGCGTGAGGGATAGCATGACGCGTGACGTTAAGTTCAGCGGCGATGGCTGCAAACTTCCCGTCACGTTCGCCATAGAGATAGTCAAAAGAAAAATCACGCGCGGTGAGCGCGGGACGTAAATCAGGCTGAACGGCAAGCGAGGTGGCTTCCAGCATCTCTGCCAGCCTCGGGCCGTTGTTCCGGCAGCGCAGCGCGATCAGCGCCCTGCGCTGATCATCCGTAAGGGAGGCAAAGACCGGCTGTTGATACCAGTCGGCAAAGACGGCCTCCAGCGGCTCACTGCGAAAGCGTGACGCCCAGCGGCGGTCAGCGATCAGCCGCGCCTGGCGCGCATCGGCGTCTTGCAGGCCCGGGTGTCCACCTTCCACAATCACCCCGTCTAACCCCGCAGGATGCTGGCAGGCATGGAACATCGCAATGCGGCCGCCGAGGGAGTACCCCACGAGCCAGTATCTTAGTATGTTGTAACTAACAAGGGTATGCGAGAGCAATTCACTTACCTCTGCAAACCCCGTCACGCCCGTATCCGCTGAACCACCGTGCCCGGGCAGGTCAAGGTAGAGCCGGGGGTAGTCATGCAGCGACGCCCCGACAGCCTGCCACTCGCGACAGTCGCCGGAAAAACCGTGCAGGAAAACCAGCCAGGGGTAGCCTGGTTTTCCTGGCTGGGAGAAGCCTGCGAGGATCACAGGTGACTCACCTGCGCAAGCAGATGTTGCAGCTTCTGCGCGCCGTCAGCATCGTTTACCACCAGCTCAATCAGCGTCGCGCCAGGCTGCCGCCAGGCGGTGTTCAGCGCCGTCTCCAGCGCGTCCCAGTTTTCCGGGCGATGGTACTTCAGGCTGAACATGGCGGCGGCGTGTTCGAACTGCACGTTTTGCGGCATCAGATAGAAGCGCTCACGCTCGCTTTGCGGCGTCGGCAGCAACGAGAAAATCTGCCCGCCGTTATTGTTCACAACAATCAGCACGAACGGGGCCGACGCCCGACGCAGGAGCGCCAGCGCGTTGAGATCGTAGAGGGCTGAGAGATCCCCCACAATCGCCAGCGTGGATTTCGCGCTGGCCCGCTGTACGCCAGCGGCGGTGGAGATCAGGCCGTCAATGCCGCTCGCGCCCCGGTTGCTGTACACCGGATAACCCGCCGGCAGCTGCGAAAAGGCGTCAATCAGGCGCACCACCAGGCTGTTACCGACAAAAAGTTGTCCCTGCTCGGGAAGATATTTGCGGATACGGTGCGCCAGCCCGGCTTCACTGAACGCCTCGCACTGCGCTTTGGTGAGTTCCCACGCCTGACGTGACAGCGCCGGGATCTCCACCGCCCAGGGTTTGCGTTTTTCCGCCGGATGCAATTCCAGCCAGCTGTCAATGTTGCTCACCAGGCGGCGGCCGCGATGGTGCGCCGGGTCAAGGCGTCCTTCGAGCGGATCCACCAGCCAGTACTCTTCTGGGGTACAGGTGGCCTGCCACTGGAGCAGACGCTTCCCCGTCAGGCTCGATCCCAGCTGGACGACAATCTGCGCCTGCGCCAGTTCGGTAACCGCTTTCGCGTTACCCAGCCAGAGGTCGGCGCAGGGCAGCGGCTGGCCCGTCTGGGAAAGCACGTCACCAATCAGCGGCCAGCCAAGCGTTTGTGCCCACTCCGCCGCCAGCTTGCCTTCCGCCGCACTCATCCGCCCGGCAATCACCACGCCGCGCTTCTGGCGCCAGAAGAACCAGTCGCGCTGTTTTGCGCTTTCCAGATGCGTCTGCTCGCGCAGCCAGGGTTTTTCGCTCTCCCACCAGTCTCCCAGCTGCTGTTGCCAGACGAGGCCAGTATCGTTCATTTCGCCGTACAGCGGCTCGGCAAACGGGCAGTTAATGTGCAGCCCGCCGCTGCGCAGTGCGTTCATGGCGTGGTCGAGAGTTGAGACCAGCCAGCTGGCGGGAATGTCCTGAGTGGGGCGCGGCAACGAGACCGTCTGTGAAGGATGCGAGGCAAAAATGCCAGGCTGACGAATCGCCTGGTTAGCGCCGCAGTCAATAAGTTCCGGGGGACGGTCGGCGGTGAGTAATATCAGCTTTTCGCCGGTTAATCCCGCTTCAATCAGCGCCGGATACAGGTTCGCCACCGCCGTGCCGGAGGTGACTATCACCGCCACGGGCGCTTTGCTGACTTTCGCCAGCCCGAGCGCCAGATGGCCCAGACCCCGCTCATCAAAATGGGTGTGGTGAATAAAAGCCCGGTTTTCCGCGGCAGCAAGGGTGAGCGGCGTGGAGCGAGAGCCCGGGGCAATACACACATGCCTGACACCATGACGGGTCAGGGCTTCAAGGATCACCGCCGCCCAGCGTCGGTTAAAAGAACTTACTGACATGAGATTGTCCAGTATCAAGAATGCGACACAGTATAAATAATAGAAAAAGTCAGAATTTTGATATGAATCGGGATTGCACGAATCAGTATTAATCCCTTAGGAGAAGGGAACGCAGCCCGGCTGCCTTGTTTTCGATCTCCTGCCACTCCTGCTCCGGATCGGAGCCGCTGACGATGCCCGCCCCCGCATAAAGACGCAGCGCAGCGTCGTGAACGCGGGCGGAGCGTAATGCCACACAGAATTCGCTTTGATCGCGCGATAAATAGCCCGCCGATCCGGCGTACCACTCCCGGTCAAACGGCTCCACTTTCGCAATAAATTCTCGCGCCGCCTGTCGCGGCAGCCCGGCCACCGCCGCCGTCGGTTGCAGAATATGCAGGCACTGCTCGTCGTCAGGCTGTTTAAGTTCGGTCCAGATACAGCGACGTAAATGCTGCACCTTGCGCAGACGCAGCACCTGCGCAGGCAGGATCTCCAGCGTCCGGGTATGGTGCTGAAGACGCTGGCAGATATCTTCCACCACCAGCATATTTTCCCGCTGATTTTTGTCGTCGTTCATCAGCCAGTCGCCCAGACGCTGAGCCTGCTTATCGTCAGAATGGCTGGCGACGGTGCCTGCCAGCGCTTCAGTGCGCAGCAGCGTGCCGCGTCGCCGCCACAGGCGTTCAGGCGTCGAGCCGAGGAACGCGTTGCTGGCGTCAAAGACCATACAAAAATGATAGCAGTTGAGGTTTAGCGCGCGGCTGGCAGCCATCAGCGCGATGGCGTTCACGGGCTGCTGGCAATGCACGTCTGTAGCACGTGCGAGGACCACTTTCTCAAAATCGCCGCGAGCAAGGGTATCCGTCGCCTGACGAATCAACGCCAGCCATTCCGGTTTTTCCGGATGATGGGTTTCCTGCACAATCTGCACGGACAACGGGCGGATCGGCGCGGCGTCGCGCAGGTTATCGACAAAATTCAGCGCCTCACGGGCATCTTCCCGCAGCGACGTTTCGCTCCACAGTTGCAGACGCAGCGTGGCGACCCCGCCAGACCGTCGCCAGAGAAGGCGCGGTAAAAACAGCTTGCCCTGCGCCGGGTTGAAGGCGTTCAGGCCGCAGATACGGGTGTCATTGGCTACGTCGTGGGTGTGCAAAAACCGCGAGGCCGAGGCCAGAGAATCGAAATGGGCGAGGCTTCCGAGCGCGGCAAGTTCTTCATCACCGCTGCGCTGTTGCCAGTAAAACTGAGGATAGCATCGCTGCACACCGAGCCAGGCCAGCGGATCGAAGGCGTCGTTTAACGGGAAAGAGACATCGAAATGGCGTAAACCGGGTGTAGCTGGCAATGCTTGCGCAAGCTGAGTACGCAGGCTTTGCAGCGCGAGGAAAATCGAGTGCACGCGAACCTCTCCCTGTTAAAGCCTTATATTATACGGGGTACTGACGATAAATAGCAGTACCCACGTGTAGGGAGTGGTTTACCGGCTTAACGACGGGCTAACAGCAGACCCAGCACCAGCCCTACGGCCGCACCGACCCCAATGCCCTGCCACGGTTTTTCATGCACATAATCGTCGGCACGATAAACCGCCTGCTTGGCGCGGTAGTAGTAATTGTCGGATGCGTTACTGACGCGGTTTTTCACGTCATGCAGCGCCTGCTCGGCGCGGGCTTTGAGCTCAATGTACTTCTGATCGGCAGGATCGCCTGAAGAGCGCAGCACTTCTTCCAGCGTTTCGCTTAGCAGCGTCAGGTCGTCGTCGACTCGGGTATCCCAGGATTGAAATGACATATTTTTCTCCATGTTAGTACACCAGTCCGGTAACTATAGACAACGTATTGCTATTGCGCCTGTTTCGCTTCGCGTGCCATGCCGATGTGTGGGATGCCGTCTTCGTCGTAAATGTCCGTGACCGGGGTAAAACCAAAATGGCCATAGAATGATTGCAAATGCGCCTGCGCGCCCAGGTATAACGCCTTGTCCGGCCACTGTTTCTGGCATGCGCCCAGCGTTTTTTCCATCAGCTGATAGCCCAGCTTTTCACCGCGCGCGCGGCCGCTGATAATGACGCGGCCAATGACGACAGGGTCAAAATCCTCTTCGCTTTTCAGAATCCTCGCATACGCCACCAGCTCGTTATCGCGCCAGCCGAGGATGTGCCGGTTCTCGCCGATCAGGTCATCGCCGTCGATATCCTGATACGGGCAGGTTTGTTCAACCACAAAGACTTCGCAGCGCAGCTTGAGCAGGGCGTAGAGTGAATGCACGGTCAGTTCGCTGTGGTGTAGATCTTGCCACTGGATCATGTGTTTCTCCTTCCTGGTGTTCATCACGTTATACTAAACCCCTTCCCATTCGGCAAAGGGCTGATTGCGTTATGGAACTGATTTTTCTGGGTACGTCCGCCGGGGTGCCAACCCGCTCACGAAACGTGACGGCGATTCTGCTGGATCTTAAGCATCCTACCCGCGGTGGGCTGTGGCTGTTTGACTGCGGCGAGGGTACGCAACATCAGCTGCTGCATACCTCATACCACCCGGGGAAAGTGGATAAAATATTTATCACCCATCTGCACGGCGACCATCTGTTTGGCCTGCCGGGCCTGCTGTGCAGCCGTTCGATGGCCGGTAACGCTAACCCGCTGACCATTTATGGCCCCGCGGGTATTCAGGAATTCGTTGAAACCACGCTGCGCCTGAGCGGCTCGTGGACCGATTATCCGCTGGAGGTGTTAGAGATCGGCGAGGGTCTGGTGTTCGATGACGGAGATTACCTGGTGCGCGCTTACCCGCTTAACCATCCGGTGGAATGCTACGGCTATCGCGTTGAGGAGCATGACAAGCCCGGGGCGCTGAACGCCGCCGCGTTGCAGGCTGATGGGGTGAAACCAGGCCCGCTGTTCCAGCGTCTGAAGCACGGCGAGACCGTCACGCTGGAAGACGGGCGCGTCATCAACGGTCAGGATTACCTCGCCCCACCGCAGCCGGGCAAAAAACTGGCTATTTTTGGGGATACCGCCCCCTGCCCTTCGGCGCTCAGGCTTGCCGGGGGTGTGGATGTGATGGTGCATGAGGCGACGCTGGAAGCGGCGATGGAAGAAAAAGCCAACAGCCGGGGGCACAGCTCTACGCGTCAGGCGGCGCAGCTGGCACGTGAGGCCGGCGTCCGGAAACTGATTGTTACTCACGTCAGCTCACGCTATGACGTCCGCGGCGCTGAAAGCCTGCTGGCAGAGTGCCGGGAAGTATTTCCGGCATGCGAGCTGGCGGAAGATTTTGCTCAGGTCAGCGTTTAGTCCTTCATTTTTCCCTCAGCGTGCCGATAACGATTAAAAGGCCAGCATTTCTCTTGAGGGTAGAATGGATAATTTCCAGAAAGATATTGATGACAGGGCAAACCTGACCCTGTCCAACCGTTTTGAACTGTTGCTGTTCCGTCTTGGCACCTCTCTGAACGAAAATAAATCCGAGCTGTTCGGCATCAACGTATTCAAATTGCGCGAAATTGTGCCGATGCCGACCTTCACCAAACCGGCGGGAATGAAGTCTCCGCTGATGGGGATGGTGAACATTCGTGACCAGGTGATCCCGGTGATCGATCTGGCCGCCGTCGCCGGCTGCAAACCAGCCACCGGGCTGAACATCCTGCTGATCACCGAATATGCCCGCAGCGTGCAGGCGTTTGCCGTAGAATCGGTGGAAAACATCATGCGTCTGGACTGGAAGCAGGTGCACGCCGCGGAAACCGCCGTCAGCGGTCGCTACATCACCAGCATTGCCTGTCTGGACGAGAAGACCGATACCAACGATCTGGCGATGGTGCTGGACGTGGAGCAGATCCTGTACGACATCACCCCGGCGAACCACGATCTGCACGCCACCCATCTGGAAACCACCAAATTCAACATCAAGCCTGGCTCTGTCGCGATTGTTGCAGAAGATTCAAAAGTAGCGCGCTCAATGCTGGAGAAGGGATTGCAGGCGATGGAGATCCCGGCCCAGCTGCATATCACCGGCAAAGACGCGTGGGAGAAAATCACTCAGCTGGCCGCGCAGGCACAGGCCGAGGGCGTTCCCGTTACCGATAAGATTGCCCTGGTATTAACCGACCTCGAAATGCCGGAGATGGACGGATTTACGCTGACGCGAAAAATCAAATCCGACCCGGTACTGAAAGATATTCCGGTGGTGATCCACTCGTCTCTTTCCGGCAACGCGAACGAAGATCATATTCGCAAAGTGAAGGCGGACGGCTATGTGGCGAAGTTTGAGCTGAACGAGCTGTCGTCGGTGATTGAAGAGGTGCTGGACCGCTCGATGAAGAAGATTGACGGGCCGTTGATTAGCCGCAAGCAGCTGGCTTAGTCGGGTGGCGCTACGCTTACCCGACCTACAAGACCCGTAGGCCCTGCAAGCGTAGCGCCGCTGGGCATGTTTTACTCTGTGCGGGCTGGTGCCCTCACCCCCGGCCCTCTCCCACGGGGAGAGGGAGAAAACAATAAAAAACCCGCCGAGGCGGGTTTTTTGTTTTTACATCAGCGGCATCGCGCGCTGCACGATATCAATCAGCGGCTGCGGATAGATACCGAAGATCAGCACCAGCAGCGCGGAGATGAGCACCACAATGCCCCCCCGCGCTGTACTGCCAGTTAGACGGCGCATCGCGGTTGAGCTGCTGAGGCGCGCTCAGGTACAGGCTCACCGCTACGCGCAGGTAGTAGTAGAGACCAATCGCGGAGCCGATAACGACACCCGCCGTCAGCCACCACAGACCCGCCTGCACACCGACGGCCAGCACGTAGAACTTACCGATAAAGCCCAGCGTCATCGGGATACCCGCCAGAGAGAGCATCATCACGGTCATTACCGCAGACAGAATCGGACGGTGCCAGAACAGACCACGGTAGGAGAACAGGGAATCCGCATCCGGGCCACGGTACGGGCTGGACATCAGGCTCACCACGCCGAACGCGCCGAGGCTGCTAAACAGGTAACCGGCCAGATAGACGCCCACAGTTTCCATCGACATCTCACCGCTTTGCAGCGCAATCAGCGCCACCAGCAGGTAACCCAGATGGGAGATAGAGGAGTAGCCCAGCAGACGCTTGATGTTGGTCTGGCTCAGCGCCATCAGGTTACCGAAGATGATGGACACGAACGCGATAATGCCCAGCACCACGCGGACCGCTTCGCTGTCGCCCACCGGGGCGTACAGGAACAGACGCATGACCACACCGAAGATAGCGATTTTGCTCGCCGTCGCCAGGAAGGTCGAGACCGGTGCAGGGGCACCCTGGTATACGTCTGGCGTCCACAGGTGGAACGGAACCAGTGAGAGTTTAAAGCCAAGGCCAACAATCATCATGCCCAGACCCGCCAGCAGCAGCGGCTCATGCATCATGCCGTCGCCAAGGCTCTTACCGAGCGCCATGAAGGAGAGATTACCCGTCTGTGCGTACAGCAGCGCGATACCAAACAGCAGGAACGACGACGCGGCAGCAGACAGGATCGTGTACTTGATTGCCGCTTCCAGAGAGCGCTTCTGGCGGAAAGCGTAACCAATCAGGCCGAACAGCGGGAGTGAGATCAGCTCAATACCGAGGAACAGCGCGGCCAGGTGGTTCGCGTTCGCCAGCAGAATACCGCCCAGTGCGGCAATCAGTACCAGCAGGTAAAACTCTTCTTTGTTGTCGTTGTAACCTTCGAGCCACGGGTACGCAAAGGTACAGGTTGCCAGGCTCGCCAGCAGCACCAGACCGGTGTAGAGCATGGCGTAACCGTCAACGCGCATCAGCGGCGTGACGTCCATCGCTCCCGCCTGGCCAACAAACCAGAGGGAAACTAACGCAGCGTTCAGACCCAGAACGGACAGGGTCGCATTCAGGAAGTGATTGCGTCGCCACGCAATGGAGAGCATCACAACCACCACCGTCAATCCGACGATCAGCAGCGGTAGCAGCGCGATCAGTTGTTGTGGAGTTATTGTCATGGCGAATTACGGCCTTGTAGTAGAAGCAGAATTAACAAACCACTGCTGGATGTTACCCATCGCGGAGTGCGAGGTATCCAGAATCGGCTGCGGATAGAAGCCCAACAGCACCAGCAGTACGACCAGCAGCAGGATGATGAACAGCTCACGCAGCGACATCCCCGGCAGTTCTTGTGCAGCAATTTCACTCTTCGCTTTACCGAAGTAAGCGCGGTGCAGCATCGCCAGCGAGTACACGGAGGCAAATACCAGACCAAAGGTGGAGATGACGGTGATCGTCGGTACCACGTTGAAGCTGCCGAACAGGATCATAAACTCGCCGACGAAGTTACCGGTACCCGGCATACCCAGAGTCGCCACCGCGAAGAACATGGAGAGCGCCGGCAGCCATTTCATTTTGCCCCACAGGCCGCCCATCATACGCATGTCGCGGGTATGCAGACGTTCGTACAGCTGACCACACAGGATGAAGAGACCGGCAGCAGACAGGCCGTGCGCAATCATCTGGATCACCGCGCCCTGGTATGCCAGCTGGCTGCCGGTGTAGATGGCAATCAGCACGAAGCCCATGTGGGAAACGGAGGTGTAAGCAATCAGACGTTTGATGTCGTACTGCGTGAAGGCCATCCATGCACCGTAGAAGATACCGATCACGCCCAGCCACATGGCAATCGGCGCGAACTCTGCGGAGGCGTTCGGGAACAGCGGCAGGGAGAAACGCAGCAGACCGTAGGCCGCCGTTTTCAGCAAGATACCCGCCAGGTCAACGGAACCCGCCGTTGGCGCCTGAGAGTGCGCGTCCGGCAGCCAGCCGTGCAGCGGTACGACCGGCATTTTCACCGCGAAGGCGATGAAGAAGCCGAGCATCAGCAGGTATTCCACACCGTGAGACATCGGGGTCTTCAGCAGGTCTTCGTAGTTGAAGGTCCACACGCCGGTCGCATTGTAATGCACAAATACCAGCGCCAGGATGGCAATCAACATCACCAGACCACTCGCCTGGGTGTAGATGAAGAACTTGGTGGCCGCCGTGATACGCGTTTTACCGTCGGATGCCTTGTGGCCCCACAGCGCGATCAGGAAGTACATCGGCACCAGCATCATCTCCCAGAAGAAGAAGAACAGGAACATGTCGATGGCCAGGAACACGCCGATCACGCCGCCCAGGATCCACATCAGGTTCAGGTGGAAGAAGCCCTGGTATTTTTCGATTTCTCGCCAGGAGCAGAGTACCGCCAGAACGCCGAGCAGACCGGTCAGCACCACCATCAGCAGCGACAGACCGTCAATCGCGAGGTGGATCGTAATACCGAAACGTGGGATCCACGGCAGAATGAACTCAGACTGCCACTGCGGAAGGCCCGCGGACTGGGTCAGTGAGTAGCCACCCTGCAACCAGAGTTGCAGACCAAGCGCGAGCGTCAATCCCATGGTGATCAGCGCGATCCAGCGCGGCATCTTCACGCCAAAGCGTTCGGTCTGCCAGCACAGGAAGCCGCCGATGAAGGGAATTAATATTAGCCAGGGTAGTAACATGGCGATTTTTATTCCTTGTTAAAGTCCCTCAGGGACCGATTTTCAACGAATTCGACAAAATTCACGTTTGAGTGCGGGGCCTTTTGCCCGGTGGCGCTTCGCTTACCGGGCCTACGGTCCGTAGGTCGGGTAAGCGCTAGCGCCACCCGACAATCCCCGCTAACTCAAAATCAACGCAACACCATCAGCAGCGCCAGTACGACAACCGCACCGATGCTCATGGACGCCACATACCAGCGCAGATAACCGTTCTCGCTGAACAGCAGGCCTTTACCTGCAAAGCGAGAGAGGATCGCCGGGATATTCATCAGGCTGTTCAGTGGATCGCGCTTCAGCAGCCACGCAATGCCCAGGAACGGCTTCACGAAGATCATGTCGTACAGCCAGTCGAAGCCCCATGCGTTGTACCACCAGGTGCCCAGCAGACGGCCCGGCGCGCTGTTGGCAACGGCAGTCACCAGCGTGCGTTTGCCCAGCCACAGCCATGCGGCAATCAGGATGCCCGCGATAGCCACTACGCCGGAGGTGATTTCAAGCGTCAGAACGCGACCGTGCTCAAGCTCGGTTGTCGCCGGCAGTACGCCCTGCAACGGTGGCACAATCATCGCGCCAACGAAGGTGGACAGGACCAGCAGCACAATCAGCGGCAGGTGGTGGGTAATCCCCTTCCCTGCGTGAGCGTGAATTTGTTCTTTACCGTGGAAGACGATGAAAATCATACGGAAGGTGTACAGGGAGGTCATAAACGCACCGACCAGACCCGCAACCATCAGATTGATATGACCATTCGCCATGGCGCCCGCCAGGATTTCGTCCTTACTGAAGAAGCCCGCGGTGATCAGCGGCAGTGCCGCCAGCGCCGCGCCGCCTACCAGGAAGCAGACATAAACCAGCGGGATGGACTTACGCAGTCCGCCCATTTTGAAGATGTTCTGCTCGTGGTGGCAGGCCAGAATCACCGAACCGGATGAGAGGAACAGCAGCGCTTTAAAGAACGCGTGCGTCATCAGGTGGAAAATGGCCGCGTCCCACGCCTGAACGCCCAGCGCCAGGAACATGTAACCAATCTGGCTCATGGTGGAGTACGCGAGCACGCGTTTGATGTCGGTCTGCACCAGCGCGGCAAAGCCTGCCAGCACCAGCGTAACCGCACCGACAATACCCACCAGATGCAGAATTTCCGGGGTCATCAGGAACAGGCCATGGGTACGCGCAATCAGGTAGACACCGGCGGTGACCATGGTCGCGGCGTGAATCAACGCGGAGACAGGGGTTGGACCCGCCATCGCGTCGGCCAGCCATGTCTGCAACGGCAGCTGCGCGGATTTACCCACAGCGCCACCCAGCAGCATCAGCGTTGCCCACCACAGCATGTTGTTGCCTGCTTCGAAGTGCGCCGGCGCCAGTTCCACCATTTCGCGGAAGTTTAGCGTGCCCAGTTCGTTGTAAAGAATGAACAGCGCGAAAGCGAGGAACACGTCACCCACACGGGTCACGACGAACGCTTTCATGGCCGCTGCGCCATTCTTCGGATCGGTGTAGTAGAAACCGATCAGCAGGTAAGAACACAGACCCACGCCTTCCCAGCCCAGATACATCAGCAGCAGGTTATCGGCCAGCACCAGAACCACCATGCTGGCGATAAACAGGTTGGTGTAGGCGAAGAAGCGGGAGTATCCCTCTTCACCGCGCATGTACCAGGAGGCGAACATGTGGATCAGGAAGCCGACGCCGGTAACTACGGAGAGCATGGTCAGAGACAGACCATCCAGCACCAGGTTGAAACCGATGTTGAAGTTACCGACCGACATCCAGTTCCACAGCGGTACGCTGTAGGCCTGACGTCCATTGTTAAAGAAGTCGATACCCGCATACGCTGTGACCAGCGCAGCCAGGCCGATAGAGCCAATGCCCACGGTGGCAGACAGATTCTCAGACCAGCGGCCGCGAGAAAACGCCAGCAGCACGAAGCCAATCAGCGGAAAAATAATGGTTAAGGCAAGCATGTTCATCCACGCAACTCACTTACTGAATCGATGTTCAGGTTCTGGCGGCGACGATGGAGCTGTAGCAACAGCGCCAGGCCAATACTCGCTTCAGCAGCCGCGAGGCTGATGGCGAGAATGTACATCACCTGACCATCGGTCTGGCCCCAGTAGCTACCGGCGACCACAAAGGCCAGCGCGGAAGCGTTGATCATGATTTCCAGACCGATCAGCATAAACAGCAGATTGCGGCGGATAACCAGACCGGTTAAGCCCAGAACGAATAAAATCGCAGCGAGGATCAGTCCATGTGTTAAGGGGATCATGCGCGTTCCTCCGTTTTTCTTTTCGCGCGGTCGTCAGTGCGGTTGCTCAGCACCTCGCCGACACGCTCTTCGCGGCCAACGTGGAAGGCCACAACCAGACCCGCCAGCAGCAGCATTGAGGCCAGCTCAACCGCCAGAACGTACGGACCAAACAGGGTGATACCCACAGCTTTCGCGCTGATTGGCGTCCCGTCGATACCCTGGTCGTTGACGCCCAGAATGGCGTAAACAATCACCGCCAGCATGATGGCCGACAAAATTGCCGGACCAATCCACACCTGCGGTTTTAACCACTGACGTTCCTGCTCAATTTCAGAGCCGCCCAGGTTCAGCATCATCACCACGAACACAAACAGCACCATGATGGCCCCGGCGTAGACGATGATTTCCAGCGCACCAGCGAAGTGCGCGCCCAGCGCAAAGAACACCCCGGAAATAGCCAGCAGCGAAATGATTAAATACAGCAGCGCATGCACCGGATTGGTGTGCGTGATCACTCGCAGCGTAGCCAGGATGGCGATAAGGCCACAGATATAAAAAGCGAATTCCATTGCCCTCTCCTTACGGTAACAGGCTCTTGACGTCGATAGGCTTAGCTTCGTTCTCTGCTTCGCCTTTATCTTTGCCGTCGATTGCCATACCCGCCATCCGGTAGAAGTTATATTCCGGGTATTTGCCCGGACCGGAAATCAGCAGATCCTCTTTCTCGTACACCAGATCCTGACGCTTGTACTCACCCAGCTCGAAGTCTGGAGTCAGCTGAATCGCCGTGGTTGGGCACGCTTCTTCACACAGACCGCAGAAAATGCAGCGTGAGAAGTTGATGCGGAAGAACTCAGGGTACCAGCGGCCGTCTACCGTCTCTGCTTTTTGCAGAGAGATACAGCCCACCGGACACGCTACCGCACACAGGTTACAGGCAACGCAACGCTCGGAACCGTCCGGGTCGCGCGTCAGCACGATACGTCCACGGTAGCGCGGCGGCAGATATACCGGCTCTTCCGGGTACATCCGGGTTTCGCGTTTGGCAAACGCATGCAGGCCGATCATCCAGATACTGCGTACCTGGGTGCCGAAACCTACCAATAATTCTTTTAAGGTCATGATCTCAAAGCCCCTTATGGCTGCTGCCAGAGAATGACAGCCGCCGTTACCAACAAGTTGACGAGCGTCAGCGGCAGGCACACTTTCCAGCCGAAGGACATTACCTGGTCATAACGCGGACGCGGTAACGCTGCGCGAATCAAAATGAACATCATCATGAAGAACGCGGTTTTCAGCGCGAACCAGATGAACGGCGGTAAGAACGGGCCATGCCAGCCACCAAAGAACAGCGTTACCATCAACGCGGAAATGGTGACGATACCGATGTACTCGCCCACGAAGAACAGACCGAACTTCATACCGGAATATTCAATGTGGTAACCGTCGGCCAGTTCCTGTTCGGCTTCTGGCTGGTCAAACGGGTGACGGTGACACACCGCCACGCCCGCGATGGCAAAGGTAATAAACCCAAAGAACTGCGGGATAACGTTCCAGATGTCGGCCTGGTTGTTGACGATGTCGGTCATGTTAAATGAACCGGCCTGCGCCACCACGCCCATCAGGGAGAGACCCAGGAACACTTCGTAGCTCAGCGTCTGCGCGGAAGCACGCATCGCACCCAGCAGCGAGTATTTGTTGTTACTGGACCAGCCTGCGAACAGCACCGCGTAAACCGCGAGGCCTGCCATCATCAGGAAGAACAGAATGCCGATGTTCAGGTCAGCCACCACCCAGGTCGGGCTGACCGGAACGATAGCAAACGCCAGCAGCAGCGAGGTGAAGGCGATCATCGGCGCCAGCGTAAAGATCACGCGGTCCGAGAAGCGTGGAACCCAGTCCTCTTTAAAGAACATCTTGATCATGTCCGCGACCAGCTGGAGTGAACCACCCCAGCCCACGCGGTTCGGTCCGTAACGGTTCTGGAACAGACCGAGCAGACGACGTTCACCAAAGCTCATGAACGCGCCGCAGGTGACGACCACCAGCAGAATCACAACCGCTTTCAGAATGCTCAGCAGGATGTCGATAAGATCCGGCGTTAACCAACTCATGCTTTTGCCTCCTGAAGGTTATCAAGATGCGCACCCGCCAGGACCGGCGCGATGCCAGGCATACCCATCGGCAGACCCACCTGCCCTGCTGACAGGCGTTCAGAAATAATCAGCGGCAGGCTGATTGTCTGGCCGTCGTAGCTAAAGGCAATGTTCGCACCCGCGTTAACGCCAAGCTTCGCGGCATCCGCCGGGTTGAGCTTGATGTACGGCTGCGGCATACGCTGCTGGAATACCGGAGAACGCTGGGACATTTCGTCGCTACCGAACAGATGGTAGTACGGTGCAATACGCCAGTGACCTTCCTGCGCCTGGAAGCTCGCCGGAACGGTGGTGAAGAAGTCCAGACCGGTTTCGGAGGCTTCAATCAGACGCACGCCCGGATCGCCGTGGCGCAGGTGACCGCCCACTTCAGCCTGGAACTTGTTCCATGCCTGCGGGGAGTTCCAGCCCGGTGCCCATGCAAACGGGATTTGCGAACGCGGCGCAGACGGCTGGTTGTTCCCTTCCATCGAGAAGGCAAACATGGTGTCTTTATCCTGCGGCTGACGCGGTTCGTGCACGCTGATGTTGGCGCGCATCGCGGTACGACCGCTGTAGCGGTGCGGCTCACGCGCCAGTTTCTGGCCGCGAATGCGGAAGCTTGCGTCAGGCGCGGCGTCTTTAATGCCCGCCAGCTGAGGCAGTTTCTCAACAACCGCGTCAATAACGTGGTCGAGCTGCGTCCAGTCCACTTCACGGCTCTGCACGGTGCTGTGCAGAGAGTGCAGCCAGCGCCAGCTTTCCAGCATCACGGTGTTGCTGTCGTAGTAGGCCGGGTCATAAACCTGGAAGAAACGCTGGGCGCGGCCTTCGTTGTTGATCACCGTCCCGTCGCTTTCTGCGAAGCTTGCCGCAGAGAGCACCAGGTGCGCTTTGTCCATGATCGCGGTGCGCTGATGGTCGATAACCATCACCAGCGGCGCTCTGGAGAGCGCGGCGTCAACGCGAGCGGCAGAAGCATGGCGATGCAGGTCGTTTTCCAGCACCACAACGGCGTCAGCGGCACCGGATTCCAGTTCGCTTAACGCGTCTTCCAGCGAGCCGCCGCCAATCATACCCAGACCGATGCTGTTCACCGCACGGGCAATCATAGTCACACCGACGTCAGCGCCGCGGCCCTTCAGGGCTTTGGCAACGTTCGCTGCGGCCTGAATGATTTCAGCGCTACCGGCGTTGGTACCGGAAATAATCAGAGGTTTCTTCGCCCCCGCCAGCGCCTGAACAATCACGTCGACCTTGTTTTGCAGGTCACGATCCAGTTCAACGGCCGGCGAGCTGCTGTCCAGCGCGTGGGCAATGGCAAAGCCGAGGCGCGCCTGATCTTCAACCGGCGCGCAGTAGGTCCACGCGGCGATATCGTCCAGACGGGTGTTGTCGACGTTAGTCACAAACAGAGGATGCTTCGCGCGCTGGCCGATGTTAAGAATGGCCGCAATCTGCCAGTCAGCCACTTTCTGCGCCGCTGCCATTTCACGTGCTTTGCCTTTCACCGCCTGACGAACCGCCAGAGCCGCGCGTGCACCAGTCTGCGTCAGGTCTTCACCCAGCACCAGAACCGCATCATAAGATTCGATTTCGCGCAGCGCAGGCGTATGAATGCCGCCTTCACGCAGCACTTTCAGCACCAGCTGGAGACGTTCCTGCTCGCCCTGGGCGATACCGGTATAGAAGTTTTCCGCCCCAACCAGCTCGCGCAGCGCGAAGTTGCTTTCGATGCTGGCGCGCGGGGAACCGATGCCGATCACTTTCTTCGACTGACGCAGAATATCTGCCGCGCCCTGCATCGCCTGCTCAGCGTTCAGGGTAATGACGTCATCGCCACGGCGCTGAACCGGCTGACGCGGACGGTCTTTCAGGTTCACATAGCCATAGCCGAAACGACCGCGGTCGCAGAGGAAGTAGTGGTTAACTGTACCGTTGTAACGGTTTTCGATACGACGCAGTTCGCCGTAACGTTCACCCGGGCTGGTGTTACAGCCAAGGGAGCACTGCTGGCAGATGCTTGGCGCAAACTGCATGTCCCATTTACGGTTGTAACGTTCAGAGTGGGTTTTATCCGTGAATACGCCGGTCGGACAGATTTCTACCAGGTTACCGGAGAATTCGCTTTCCAGCGTACCGTCTTCCGGACGACCGAAGTAGACGTTGTCATGCGCGCCATATACGCCCAGATCCTGTCCGTCTGCATAATCTTTGTAGTAACGCACGCAGCGGTAGCAGGCGATGCAGCGGTTCATTTCGTGAGAGATGAACGGCCCCAGATCCTGGTTACGGTGGGTACGCTTGGTAAAGCGATAGCGACGGAAGCTGTGACCGGTCATGACGGTCATATCCTGAAGGTGGCAGTTACCGCCCTCCTCACACACCGGACAGTCGTGCGGGTGGTTGGTCATCAACCACTCCACCACGCTTTCGCGGAACTGTTTGGCTTCTTCGTCATCAATCGAAATAAAGGTGCCTTCGGCGGCTGGCGTCATACAGGACATCACCAGGCGACCACGCGTGTCTTCCGCGTTTTGATATTGCTTCACCGCACACTGGCGGCAAGCACCGACGCTGCCCAGCGCCGGATGCCAGCAAAAGTACGGAATATCGAGGCCAAGAGACAGACAAGCTTCCAGCAGGTTGTCCGCCCCGTTGACTTCGTATTCTTTGCCGTCTACATGAATCGTAGCCATTAGCATGCTTCCAGTTGGCTCGGCCGAAACCGAGCGTTAATCAAAATTCTGTTTTTACCAGCGCGCTTTCAGCAGGTTCGGCTGAATACCATTGATCGAATGGGTATTGCTGAACGGCTGCTTGATGCCTGCTTCGAATTCGTCGCGGAAATATTTAATCGCGCTTTGCAGCGGCTCGACGGCGCCCGGTGCGTGGGCACAGAAGGTTTTACCCGGCCCTAAGAATCGACACAGTTGCTCAAGTGTCTCGATATCGCCAGGCTGGCCTTCGCCACGTTCGATAGCACGCAGGATCTTCACGCTCCACGGCAGACCATCACGACACGGTGTACACCAGCCGCAGGACTCGCGGGCGAAGAACTCTTCCAGGTTACGCACCAGGGATACCATGCCGATCTCATGGTCGACGGCCATCGCCAGCGCCGTACCCAGACGGCTGCCTGCTTTACCAATGCTTTCGAACTCCATTGGCAGGTCAAGGTGGGCTTCGGTCAGGAAGTCCGTCCCTGCCCCACCCGGCTGCCAGGCTTTGAATTTCAGGCCATCGCGCATGCCGCCGGCGTAGTCTTCAAGAATTTCGCGTGCGGTGGTGCCGAACGGCAGCTCCCAGACGCCAGGGTTCTTCACGCGACCGGAGAAGCCCATCAGCTTGGTACCGGCATCTTTGCTTGAGGAGATGCCCTGATACCACTCCACGCCGTTCGCGAGGATCGCCGGGACGTTGCACAGGGTTTCGACGTTGTTGACGCAGGTCGGTTTACCCCACACGCCGGAGCTTGCCGGGAACGGTGGCTTGGAGCGCGGGTTCGCGCGGCGGCCTTCCAGGGAGTTAATCAGCGCGGTTTCTTCACCGCAGATATAACGCCCGGCACCGGTGTGCACGAACAGCTCGAAGTCAAACCCGGTGCCCAGGATGTTTTTACCCAGCAGACCGGCTTCAGTGGCTTCGGCAATCGCGCGACGCAGGTTTTCAGCCGCTTCGATGTATTCACCGCGCAGGAAGATATAGCCACGGTACGCTTTCAGCGCGAACGCGGAGATCAGCATGCCTTCCACCAGCAGGTGCGGCAGCTGTTCCATCAGCAGGCGGTCTTTATAGGTACCCGGCTCCATTTCATCGGCGTTACACAGCAGGTAACGGATGTTCATGGATTCATCTTTCGGCATCAGACTCCACTTCAGACCGGTGGAGAAGCCCGCGCCCCCGCGGCCTTTCAGGCCAGACTCTTTCACCGCGTTAACGATGTCGTCCGGCGCCATGCCGCCAAGGGCTTTACGCGCGCCGGCATAGCCGTTTTTGCTCTGATATTCGTCGAGCCAGACCGGCTGTTTGTCATCACGCAGACGCCAGGTCAGCGGATGCGTCTCAGCAGTACGAATTACAGTTTTCATTTGTACTGCTCCAGCAGGTCAGGAATCGCTTCCGGCGTCAGATGGCTGTGAGTGTCCTCATCAATCATCATGGTCGGCCCCTTGTCGCAGTTACCCAGGCAGCAGGTTGGCAGCAGAGTAAAGCGTCCGTCGAAGGTGGTCTGGCCCGGCTTGATATTGAGTTTCTTCTCAATCGCAGCCTGAATGCCCTGATAACCGGTGATGTGGCAGACCACGCTGTCACAGTAGCGGATCACATGGCGGCCTACCGGCTGACGGAAGATCTGGCTGTAGAACGTGGCTACGCCTTCTACGTCACTTGCCGGAATGCCCAGCACTTTTGCGATCTCGTAGATCGCCCCATCCGGCACCCAACCACGCTGTTTCTGTACGATTTTCAGCGCTTCAATGGACGCCGCACGCGGGTCTTCGTAGTGGTGCATCTCGTGCTCAATGGCGGCACGCTCTGCTTCACTCAGCTCAAAAGCCTCGGTTTGTGGTTGTTGATTCTCGTGCATAATTAGCGGTCCACATCTGACATAACAAAATCGATACTACCCAGATACACAATCAGGTCGGAGACCAGACTGCCGCGAATGGCGGCCGGGATCTGCTGCAAGTGTGCGAAGCTTGGCGTACGCACGCGGGTGCGGTAGCTCATGGTGCTGCCGTCGCTGGTGAGGTAGTAGCTGTTGATACCCTTGGTCGCTTCAATCATCTGGAAGGATTCCTGTGCCGGCATGACCGGGCCCCAGGAAACTTGCAGGAAGTGGGTGATCAGGGTTTCGATATGTTGCAGCGTGCGCTCTTTCGGTGGCGGCGTCGTCAGCGGGTGATCCGCCTTGAACGGGCCTTCCGGCATGTTGTTGAGGCACTGCTCTAGGATGCGCAGGCTCTGGCGCAGCTCTTCCACTTTCAGCATCACGCGGGTATAGCAGTCGGATACGCCGCCGCCCACCGGGACTTCAAAGTCGAAGTTCTCGTAACCAGAGTAAGGACGGGCTTTACGCACGTCGAAATCAATCCCGGTCGCACGCAGACCTGCACCTGTGGTTCCCCACTCCAGCGCTTCTTTCGCGCCGTAGGCAGCAACGCCCTGGGAACGGCCTTTCAGGATGGAGTTACGCAGCGCGGCTTTCTCGTAAGACGCCAGACGCTTTGGCATCCAGTCGAGGAATTCACGCAGCAGACGGTCCCAGCCGCGCGGCAGATCGTGCGCCACACCGCCGATGCGGAACCAGGCCGGGTGCATACGGAAACCGGTAATCGCTTCCACCAGATCGTAGATTTTCTGACGGTCGGTAAAGGCGAAGAAGACCGGCGTCATCGCGCCGACGTCCTGAATGAACGTGGAGATGTACAGCAGGTGGCTGTTAATACGGAACAGTTCAGACAGCATCACGCGAATCACGTTAACGCGATCCGGGACGGTGATGCCTGCCAGCTTCTCAACGGCCAGCACGTATGGCATTTCGTTCACGCAGCCGCCGAGGTATTCGATACGGTCGGTGTACGGAATGTAGCTGTGCCAGGACTGACGCTCGCCCATCTTCTCGGCACCACGGTGGTGGTAGCCGATGTCAGGCACGCAGTCGACAATCTCTTCGCCATCAAGCTGAAGAATAATACGGAATGCACCGTGCGCAGACGGGTGGTTTGGACCGAGGTTGAGGAACATGAAGTCCTCGTTTTCGGTGCCGCGCTTCATGCCCCAGTCTTCCGGCTTGAAGGTCAGCGCTTCCATCTCCAGATCCTGCTTGGCTTTGGTCAGCTCAAACGGGTCAAATTCGGTGGCGCGTGCCGGGTAGTCTTTACGCAGCGGGTGGCCGGTCCAGGTCTGCGGCATCATGATGCGCGTCAGATGCGGGTGACCGTCGAAGGTCATGCCGAACATTTCCCAGGTTTCACGCTCGTACCAGTTGGCGTTCGGGAAAAGTTTGGTGATCGTCGGCAGATGCATGTCGTTTTCAGACAATGCCACCTTGAGCATGATATCCGTGTTGCGGTCTATTGAGATCAGGTGGTAGAAAACGGAAAAATCCGCAGCAGGGAGACCCTGGCGGTGCGTTCTCAGACGTTCGTCCATGCCGTGTAAGTCAAACAGCATGACGTAAGGTTTTGGCAATTTCTTGAGGAAATCGACAACTTCCAGTAATTGCTCACGCTTCACCCAAACAACGGGTACCCCGGTGCGGGTGGCCTGAACAGTAAAGGCATCCGGCCCAAAACGGTTGCGCAGTTCGCCAATGACGGGGTCATCGAGATGATCCCGGGTCTGCCAGGCGGCTTCTTGCGCGGTTAAGTCGGTCATATTGTTCACCATTGCAAATGGTCCGTGGTGACTGTTAAGCCTGGCTTCGCGCTATTTGAGTAGTGATATGCGAAGGTGTTCTCCAGGCCCACAGGCGCAAATTAAATTTCGTCAGGCGTACGCAGGTTGGTGACGGCAATACGTTCACCACGTTTACGCTCGCGCTCAGACTGCATGTTCGCGCGATAGACACCCTGATCGCCAACAACCCATGAAAGCGGGCGGCGTTCTTTACCAATTGACTCCTGGAGCAGCATCAGCGCCTGCATATAGGCCTCTGGACGCGGCGGGCAGCCCGGGATGTACACATCCACCGGAATGAACTTATCAACGCCCTGCACAACGGAATAAATGTCGTACATACCGCCGGAGTTTGCACATGCGCCCATGGAGATAACCCATTTTGGCTCCAGCATCTGGTCATAAAGACGCTGAATAACCGGTGCCATCTTGGTAAAGCAGGTCCCGGCCACCACCATCAGGTCAGCCTGACGTGGAGAAGCACGCAGTACCTCGGCCCCAAAACGCGCAACGTCATGCACCGCAGTGAATGACGTCACCATTTCAACGTAGCAGCAAGAAAGGCCAAAGTTGTATGGCCAGATGGAGTTCTTACGACCCCAGTTGACCATGTCGTGCATGGCATGTTCGAGCTTGCCCATGTACACGCTTTTGTTGACTTCTTGCTCCAGGGGGTCGGTTACGATCTCCTGTTTTTGCAGGGGGTAACGGTCATTCTCACCGTTAGGATCTATGCGGGTGAGCGTATAATCCATCTTATTGCCTCGCTGTTACTGCTGACGATTAGAGATACTGTTTTCCGGGTTGATGTGTTCACGGCGTGAACGCACAGGTGTCCAGTCCAGCGCGCCAATACGCACCAGATAAACCAGACCGGCCAGTAACACTAAAATGAAAATTGCGGCCTCGACAAAGCCCACCCAACCACTTTCGCGAATGGAGGTAGACCACGCGAAGAGGTAAAGCGCTTCCACGTCAAAAATGACGAAGAACATGGCTACCAGGTAGAACTTGGCAGACAGGCGTAAGCGAGCGGTACCTACTGAATCAATACCTGATTCAAAAGGTGTGTTTTTGTGCCTTGCGCGGGCGCGACCGCCCAAGAACCAGCCGCCGACTAACATCAGGCAGCACAGGCCAATGGCTACAATAAGAAAGATTGCGAATGCCCAGTGATGAGCGATGACTTCTGTGGATGTTGACATACTCATTGCTTACTCATCAAAAGTGATACCGACGACACTGCTCTTGCTGGCAGATGGGCATCACATCGATTCATGGGGAGGAACAAAATAACCTTACACTAACTGTCAGAAATGAGACATAGACAGCAAAATGATGGGGTTTTTTACTCCTTTCTATAACCTTTTGTCAACTTTAACAAAGGTTTCTTCACATTAAATTACAACGTGCGATTCTCATTAACATTTGGTGCCCTTTAACCCTGGTGGGTACATGACTTTCCGTCAAATGCATCTTGTTGAATCGTGTCCGTTTTGGAAGTAAAAAAAATAACCCTCCTATTTTGACAGGATTTGCCAACGATTCCTCCCCCCAAATGGGAGTATTTTCTTGATCTGAGACACGCTTTTGTTAATTCAATCAAAAAAACAGCAACATATTTCCTGTTTTTTTAACATCGGCGGGGTATGAGGTAAGTTAGAACAGGTATTGTTTACATCTTAACCAAAAACATTTACTGCATTGATAAATAAGCGGTATTTGCTTTATCCCTGCTCCGTTCACGGTTATGAATAACAAAAAAAACCACTCGCAGGAAAAAATCATGCGAGTGGCTCTTTTTTGCACTTACATTTTGTTACGAGAATTTTGAGGGAATGATCACTCAAAATCCCCTTCCACGATCAGGGAGTCGTCCCCTCCTTCGGGAGTAACAGGCGCGTACTGCCATGGATTGTGGTAGTTTTCCATTGCCTCGAACACCACTTTTGCCAGCTCGTTGTTGCTGGCGGCGTTATGGCACAGCAGGTACTCCGTATCCGGCAACGACGGGAGTCCCTCGGATTGACCCAGCACACGCAGATCGGGGCTCATCATCTCCACCGGACGGGCCGTTACGCCAAGCCCGGCCTTCACCGCCGCTCGCACTGCGGGCAAGGTTGACGCCACGTACGCCAGGCGCCATGGAATACCGGCTTCGTTGAGCGCAGCCAGCACCATATCGCGGAACGGACTCGGATCGTCCAGCAGGACCAGGGGTATCGGCTCACCTTTCTGCAATACATACTCCGCGGCACAGTACCAGTGCGTTGGAGAAGTACGCAGCGTCAGGCTGTCAAACTGGCCAGGTCGATGCGTCGTGACCACCAGGTCAACCTCGTTTTCTTTCAGCATCTCAACCATGAAAGCATTGCGTTTAACGCTAACGTCCAGGGCAAGCTTCGGATAAACCGAGCTAATTCGGTTGAGAAGGAAGGGTAAAATGGTATCTGCTGATTCATCTGACGCCCCTAATGTTAACACTCCCTGAAGGTTGCTAAACATTAATGACATACAGGCTTCATCATTAAAGCGCAGTATCTTTCTGGCATAACCCAGAAGCTGAATACCATGTTCTGTTAAAAGCTTATTACGTCCATGACGCGCAAAAAGCTCTTTACCAACCAGTTGTTCCAGCCGCTGCATTTGCTGACTCACGGCGGACTGGGTACGGCAAACGGCGGCAGCAGCTGCTGCAAAAGTGTTGAGATCGGCGACCGCAACAAACGTTCTCAGCAGATCGAGGTCGAGATTCATTATCGGACGATTTGCATTTATCATATCTTTTCACTTTCAGGTTGCTCGTGCGGAGCTGCCCGGGTTGAAGCTGTGTGTAACAGTTAAGCAATTCCTTCTGAAGAGTTTCCCTCGCATCCCGGCCCGGCAGACTGCCTGACAGATAGTTATTGTACTGCGGTATATCACCAGTCAGAAATCACGTTTCATGACGTTATTTTTATTCTCTTGCGTCCAGGATATTTCGTTGTTTGCAGGTCGATGTTAATACCATAAAGAGTAAGACATGTTTTCTGCCATCTATATCGCAGCGTTGGCAACGTAGCAAGATGTGACTTACCCAATCAGCCAGAGATAATTTTAACAATAACAATCGATTAATACAGGAAAGCAGTATCCGATATACGTAACAGGCCTATCGCTATGCTGCATTCCCGAAACACATCTTAACCCAAATCCACTATATTTATAAGTCTTATTGCAATATTAAGGATTTACCGCCAATGATAAGCAACTACACTCTTTTTATTAAAATTAACGAAAGTTGCATTTTCGTCGTTAATAATAAATAAAGTTTAATTTAGATTCAGGCCATTCATTAATAACCCTTAACATTAATTTCACATGAGTAACTTTTAACCTGGCTTTGCTAATATGGCAATCGGTATCTTAGCATTCAGGTTTTGCGAATGGTCACTCAGGGGGACTAATGCATCAGCCCGAATCGTCTTTTTATTTATTCCAGAATAATATTCATCCTTATATGAAATTTTTAGCATAAACCACCCAGAACCCCTCTTTATCACGATAAATTCAGGCACAAAATCACTCCGTCTTTAGAGTAAGCGATCACCGCGGCATTGCCCGGTTGGACGAAATCTTCTTCTGTGCGCCCTTCAAAACGAAGCGCGGTGGGAGTACATTGTTCCGTGCTCACTTCCACGGCAGGAAGTTGCAATAATAGCGAAAAGGTTAAAGGTTCATGTCCCCTATCGAAAAATCCAGCAAGCTCGACAACGTCTGTTACGACATCCGTGGCCCGGTACTCAAAGAGGCAAAACGCCTTGAAGAGGAAGGCAATAAGGTTCTGAAACTCAACATCGGCAACCCCGCGCCATTTGGTTTTGAAGCGCCGGATGAGATCCTGGTGGATGTGATCCGTAACCTGCCCACTGCACAAGGCTACTGCGATTCAAAAGGGCTTTATTCCGCCCGTAAAGCCATCATGCAGCACTATCAGGCTCGCGGTATGCGCGACGTCACCGTTGAAGATATCTACATTGGCAACGGTGTCTCGGAGCTGATCGTTCAGGCGATGCAGGCGCTCCTGAACAGCGGCGATGAAATGCTGGTTCCTGCCCCGGATTATCCGCTGTGGACGGCTGCGGTGTCCCTGTCCAGCGGTAAAGCGGTGCACTACCTGTGCGACGAATCCTCTGACTGGTTCCCGGATCTGGATGATATTCGCGCCAAAATTACCCCGCGCACCCGGGGTATCGTGATCATTAACCCGAATAACCCGACGGGTGCGGTCTATTCAAAAGAGCTGCTGATGGAGATCGTCGAGATCGCCCGCCAGCACAACCTGATCATCTTTGCCGACGAGATTTACGACAAGATCCTGTACGACGCGGCGCAGCACCACTCTATCGCCGCGCTGGCGCCCGATCTGCTGACGGTCACCTTTAACGGACTGTCTAAAACTTACCGCGTTGCCGGTTTCCGTCAGGGCTGGATGGTACTGAACGGTCCGAAAAAACATGCGAAAGGCTACATTGAAGGGCTGGAGATGCTGGCATCCATGCGTCTGTGCGCCAACGTACCGGCGCAACATGCGATCCAGACAGCACTCGGCGGCTATCAAAGCATCAGCGAGTTTATCGTTCCAGGCGGCCGCCTGTATGAACAGCGCAACCGCGCATGGGAATTGATTAATGATATTCCGGGCGTCTCCTGCGTGAAGCCTAACGGCGCGCTGTACATGTTCCCGAAAATCGACGCGAAGCGCTTCAATATTCACGACGACCAGAAAATGGTGCTCGACTTCCTGTTGCAGGAAAAAGTGCTGCTGGTTCAGGGGACGGCGTTTAACTGGCCGTGGCCGGATCACGTGCGTATCGTCACCCTGCCGCGCGAAGACGATCTCGAGATGGCCATCAGCCGCTTCGGGCGCTTCCTCTCCGGGTACCATCAGTAACGCTGACTTTCCGCCGGGTAGCGCTGCGCTTACCCGGCCTGCAACATCCGCAAATTTGCATCTTCCCTCCCCTCCCCGCACAATGAAGTCTGTCGCAGTGAAGACATAAGGTAACCTATGAGTCAGAGTCATTTCTTTGCCCACCTCTCCCGCCTGAAACTCATCAACCGCTGGCCGCTGATGCGCAATGTGCGTACTGAAAATGTGTCTGAGCACAGTTTGCAGGTTGCCATGGTCGCGCACGCGCTGGCCGCGATTAAAAACCGCAAATTCAACGGGCAGGTGAATGCCGAACGTATCGCCCTGCTGGCGATGTATCACGATGCATCGGAAGTGCTGACCGGGGATCTGCCTACGCCGGTGAAATATTTCAACTCGCAGATTGCCCAGGAATATAAGGCCATTGAGAAGATTGCCCAGCAGAAGCTGATCGACATGGTGCCTGAAGAGCTGCGCGATATCTTCGGGCCGCTGATCGATGAGCATCAGTATACGGAAGAGGAGAAATCCCTGGTTAAGCAGGCCGATGCGCTGTGCGCCTACCTGAAGTGTCTGGAAGAACTGTCCGCCGGGAATAACGAATTTTTACTGGCAAAAACGCGTCTGGAAAAAACGCTGGAATCTCGTCGCAGCGAAGAGATGGACTACTTTATGCGCGTGTTTGTGCCGAGCTTCCATTTGTCGCTGGATGAGATTAGCCAGGATTCGCCACTCTGATTTTCGCCCAGCGGCGCTGCGCTTGCAGGGCCTACGGGGTTGTAGGCCGGGTAAGGCGTAGCCGCCACCCGGCAAAATGCTCAGAACGGAAACAGGACCGGTATCAATACCACGCACACCACCATCACCAGCACGGTGAACGGCACACCCAGCTTCACGAAATCACTGAACCTATAATTCCCGGGCCCCAGCACCAGCGTATTGACCGGGGAAGAGACCGGCGTCATAAATGCCGCGGACGCCGCCATCGCAACGATCATCGCAAACGGATACGGCGAAACGCCCATCGATTTTGCCATCGCCAGCGCAATGGGCGCCATCAGCACCGCCGTTGCGGTATTGGAGATGAACAAACCGATGGTGGCACACATGACGAACAGGCAAACCATCATCAGGTACGGACCATATCCCCCGCCCGCGTCCATTAGGCCTTTCACGATCAAATCCACCCCGCCGGTTTTCTGTAGCGCCAGGGCGAAGGGCATCATCCCGACGATGAGAATGATGCTCGGCCAGTGAATCGCTTTGTAAGCGCTTTCGGCGTCAATACAGCGGAATTTGCCCATTAACAGACAGGCGATTATCGCCGCCACCGGGTTAGGGATCTCGTCCGTCAGCATCAGCGCGACCATCAATACCAGGCAAAAAATCGCATGGGGCGCCTGGCTGTGCGCCGGTGATGCATCGTTCTCTTCAATCGGCATATTCAGCACCACAAAATCGCGGCCTTTCTGCCCGAGCTGGCTAATCAGTTTCCAGTTGCCGACCACGAGGAAGATATCCCCCAGCAGGATCGGCTCATCCACCACCGCCCCTTCAAGGGCTACGCCATCGCGCTTCAGGCCCACCACGTTGAGGCCATAGCGGGTACGAAAGCCGATTTCACGCACGGTTTTACCCAATAACTCCGATTCCGGGATCAGGGACACCTCGGCCATTCCCACATCCAGCGCCTGGTCGGAGAAATACTCACCGCGCAGCACCATCGGCTCCAGCAGCTGTTCGCTACAAAACTCGCGCAGATCCACGTCCGCGGTGGACATATCAATCAGCAGGACGTCACGCGCGCGAAACTCTGACACCCCGTTCACGTTAACGATCACCCGGCGAAAACGACGCCAGCGCTCAACCCCGATGACGTTCGCGCCATAGCGTTCGCGTAGCTTAAGGTCATCCAGCCGCTGCCCCACCATAGGCGATCCCGGGCGGATAGCCAGACGTCGGGCACGCCCGGTCAGACGATACTCTTTAATCAGATCGCGGAAAGAGCGCCGCTTCCAGCCCTCTTTGGCTTTATCCTGCTTCTCCCCTTTCAGCGCGAAACGGGTCAATAGCATATAGATAATGCCCATCACCAGTACCACCAGCCCGATCGGCGTAACGCTGAAAAAGCTAAACCCCTCAAGCCCCTCACGGATCAGTTCGCTGTTCACGACGAGGTTCGGCGGCGTTGCGACCAGCGTCATCATGCCGCTGATGAGCCCGGCGAAGCTCAACGGCATCATCAGCCGCGACGGGGAGATCTGCATCCTCATGCAGACGCTCAGCACGACCGGAATAAAGATGGCCACGACGCCCGTAGAGCTCATAAACGCGCCCAGCCCGGCGACCGTCAGCATCAGGTAAATCAGCATTTTGGTTTCGCTGCTGCCCGCCACCTTAACCAACCACGACCCCATCATCGTCGCCACGCCGGTGCGTACCAGCCCGTCGCCAATAATAAACAGGGCGGCAATCAAAATAACGTTGGGATCGCTAAACCCGGAAAAGGCTTCCGGCAGGGAAAGGGTACCGCTCAGAACGAATGCGACAATCACAAACAGGGCGACGGCATCCATGCGCACCTTGCCCGTGGCAAAAAGAATGATGGCGATTAACAGCAGGCTCAGGACCCAAATCAGTTCACCGTTCACAACATGTCCTTGTCAGTGGAGGAGAAGCAATTCTGCCATAAAAAAGCCCCGGTAATGCGGGGCTATATCATGGGATTACATTTTTAGCGAGACGGTTACAACTCCGTCTGACGCCTTCGAGACGTCGATGGCGGTCAGGGTGTTAAGCACGAAATCCGCCTCTTCCAGCCGGGGGGAACCCGCCGGGACGTTAACGGCAATGACGTGGCTTCCGGCGTTCAGCCCGGCCAGCACGCCTGCCGCCGCGTCTTCCACCACCACGCACTCCGCTGGCGCAAGGCCAAGCAGTTCTGCGCCGAGCAGAAACGCATCCGGTTCAGGCTTGCCGCGCTTCACGCGCTCAGCGGTAATGAAGACGTCCGGCGTCGGTAAACCTGCCGCCTTATGACGGGCATGCGCGACGGGAACCGAGCCGGAGGTGACGATAGCCCACGGGATCTGCGCTTCATTCAGGTGCTCAAGCAGTTCACGCGCACCGGGCAGCGCGGTGATGCCTTCGGTATCGGTAGCTTCAATCTGCTCAAGATAGCGGAACTCCGCCTGAATCTCTTCCTCAGAACGTCCCGCAAGGAAGTGCCGCAATGAGGTAATGGCCTGTTTGCCATGGATGAAATTCAGTACGTCCTGATGGTCGATGCCATGCCGGTCGGCCCAGTGGCACCACGAGCGCTCCACCACCGGTAGCGAATCCACCAGCGTACCGTCCAGATCAAACAGAAAACCTTTACACTGCACACACACCTCCGTCAGGCATTAATGATTTGTTGAATTTCGTTGCTGCTTAAATGGTACTGACGCGGACAGGCGTGCCACGCGCTCAGCATACGTTGATACTTATCCCACATCGGGGTCTGGGCGTTGAAGCCGTGCGTACCCGCATCAAAATGGGTGTAACGCCCTTCGGTATTCACCATAAAGCGTACATAGCTCAGATAGCGCGCTTCCGTCGCAGCATCAAAGCCCAGGAACGTCACGCGGCGCTCGTCAATGGTCTGCTGGTCCTTCAGATTGGTCCAGGACACATGCAGCGCATGGTACATCTCCATGATGTCGATAACGATACGGC
Organism: Enterobacter cloacae complex sp. ECL72; assembly: GCF_019056635.1. Lineage (NCBI taxonomy): Bacteria > Pseudomonadati > Pseudomonadota > Gammaproteobacteria > Enterobacterales > Enterobacteriaceae > Enterobacter > Enterobacter cloacae complex sp. ECL72. The sequence goes on from NZ_CP077659.1 coordinate 2,788,788, forward strand.
AGGTTTCCTCTTTCAGTTCGCCAAATTCGCGATCCAGTTCGCGCATCTGCAAGCCAAAACCACGTTCAACAATGGTTTGCAGGCGGCTGTAGCGCGCAGCGTTATCGGGATCAAGCATAGTCATCATCTTGTACTGGTTAGACAAAATCAGACGTTGAGCATGGGTCATTTCCATCTTTCGACTCCTGTAGCGCATTGCACTGTAAAAAAAAGACACGGTAACTGATTGTTACTGTGCCTTCTTTTGGTCGTCGTTTCGATGATCAATCACAAGTCATCGAGGAATGTTTTATCAAGCTGTTTAAACGCACGCTTGAGGGTATCCGCCAGCGCCTGATAGTCTGGCTTGCCTTCAACCGGTGCCAGCGCCTGGCCCGCCTCCTCCAGTTTTCCACGCACTTCATAAAACCAGTGTAAAACAGAAGGCGGAAGTGGCGTGACGGAACGTTTGCCTAACCACCATAGCCCCTGCATCGGCAGGCTTAACGCAAAAAGCGCCGTCGCGACGGCAGGGCCAAGCTGTCCACCTAACGCTATCTGCCAGCACAGGGTAAAAACGGCAATCGGGGGCATAAAGCGAATCGCATAGCGCGTGGCGCGAATAGTGCGATTTTCAATAAACATGGGCGCGAGGCGCTTTTCCATCGGCCATGTCTTTGCGTAATGCTGTCCCCGACGAAACAGACTAAAAAAGTTCACGGACGGGATTTCGGGTGTCGACATGGCTGTACCTCAACTTCACATATAAAAATTAAAATTTTCGTGCAAAACCACAACAGGCTATGACAACGTTCAAAATATTTTGTCATCGCTACCCCGTATCGGGTATCCTGTGCCAGCCTGATAGGGCCGTAGACGATAAGCGTTAACTCGTCAAATTATCGCATATTATGCCATTGTCTGAAAAATGTTCAAAATGGCTTAAAATCATAGGTATTTCTTCCATCCTGCCAGAATGTTTGTTTGGCATGATGTTAATCATAAATGTCTGGGTCAGCATGCGTTACGCTTTTAGACTCACTGACGTTTTTTTAGCCACGTATCAATAATAGGTACTTCCATGTCGAGTAAGTTAGTACTGGTTCTGAACTGCGGTAGCTCCTCACTGAAATTCGCCATCATCGATGCGCTCAACGGTGACGAGTACCTCTCTGGTTTGGCCGAATGTTTCCATCTGCCTGAAGCACGTATCAAGTGGAAGATGGACGGCAGCAAACAAGAAGCGGCTTTAGGTGCAGGCGCCGCTCACAGTGAAGCGCTGAACTTTATCGTTAACACTATTCTGGCACAAAAACCAGAACTGTCTGCTCAGCTGACCGCAATTGGTCACCGTATCGTCCACGGCGGCGAAAAATACACCAGTTCCGTGGTAATCGACGACTCCGTGATCCAGGGTATCAAAGACTCTGCGTCTTTCGCACCGCTGCATAACCCGGCTCACCTGATCGGTATCGCTGAAGCACTGAAATCCTTCCCGAGTCTGAAAGATAAAAACGTGGCCGTGTTTGATACCGCGTTCCATCAGACCATGCCGGAAGAGTCTTACCTCTATGCCCTGCCATACAGCCTGTACAAAGAGCACGGCGTCCGTCGTTACGGCGCTCACGGTACCAGCCACTTCTATGTGACTCAGGAAGCCGCAAAAGTGCTGAACAAGCCGGTTGAAGAAGTCAACATCATCACCTGCCACCTGGGCAACGGTGGTTCTGTTTCCGCTATCCGCAACGGGAAGTGTGTTGACACCTCTATGGGTCTGACCCCGCTGGAAGGTCTGGTGATGGGTACCCGTTCCGGTGATATCGACCCGGCGATCATCTTCCACCTGCACGACACCCTGGGCATGAGCGTTGACGACATCAACAAAATGCTGACCAAAGAGTCTGGCCTGCTGGGCCTGACCGAGGTCACCAGCGACTGCCGTTACGTTGAAGACAACTACGCAGAAAAAGCTGACGCTAAACGTGCAATGGACGTTTATTGCCACCGTCTGGCGAAGTACATCGGTTCTTACACCGCGCTGATGGAAGGCCGTCTGGATGCTGTTATCTTCACCGGCGGTATCGGTGAGAACGCGGCAATGGTACGTGAACTGTCCCTGGGCAAACTGGGCGTTCTGGGCTTCGAAGTTGATCATGAGCGTAACCTGGCTGCCCGCTTCGGCAAGTCTGGCTTCATCAACAAAGAAGGCACCCGCCCTGCTATCGTTATCCCAACTAACGAAGAGCTGGTCATCGCGCAAGACGCGCACCGCCTGACTGCCTGATTCCACACCGCCAGCAATGCTGGCGGTGCTGTTTTGTAACCCGCCCAACGCGGCGGTAACGAAAGAGGATAAACCGTGTCCCGTACTATTATGCTGATCCCTACCGGAACCAGCGTCGGCCTGACCAGCGTCAGCCTCGGCGTGATCCGCGCTATGGAACGCAAAGGCGTTCGTCTGAGCGTCTTTAAGCCTATCGCCCAGCCACGTGCCGGTGGCGATGCGCCAGACCAGACCACCACCATCGTTCGCAAGAACTCCAATCTGCCAGCGGCTGAACCGCTGAAGATGAGCCACGTTGAATCTCTGCTCTCCAGCAACCAGAAAGACGTGCTGATGGAAGAGATCATTGCCAACTACCACGCAAACGCGCAGGACGCGGAAGTGGTGCTGGTTGAAGGCCTGGTCCCGACCCGTAAACACCAGTTTGCCCAGTCTCTGAACTTTGAAATCGCGAAAACCCTCAACGCAGAGATTGTTTTCGTGATGTCTCAGGGCACGGATACCCCAGAGCAGCTGAAAGAGCGTATCGAACTGACGCGCAGCAGCTTCGGCGGTGCGAAAAACACCAGCATCACCGGCGTGATTGTTAACAAGCTGAACGCGCCAGTAGATGAGCAGGGCCGTACGCGTCCTGACCTGTCCGAAATTTTTGACGACTCTTCCAAAGCGAAAGTCATTAAAGTTGACCCGGCTAAGTTGCAGGATTCCAGCCCGCTGCCAGTTCTGGGCGCGGTGCCATGGAGCTTCGATCTGATTGCCACCCGTGCAATCGATATGGCGCGCCACCTGAACGCCACCGTGATCAACGAAGGCGATATCAACACCCGCCGCGTGAAGTCCGTAACTTTCTGCGCACGTAGCATTCCACACATGCTGGAGCACTTCCGTGCAGGTTCCCTGCTGGTAACCTCCGCAGACCGTCCGGACGTGCTGGTTGCAGCCTGTCTGGCCGCGATGAACGGCGTGGAGATCGGCGCGATCCTGCTGACCGGTGCCTACGAGATGGACCCACGCGTAAGCAAGCTGTGCGAACGTGCGTTCGCCACTGGCCTGCCAGTCTTCATGGTGAACACTAACACCTGGCAGACCTCCCTGAGCCTGCAAAGCTTCAACCTCGAAGTGCCGGTTGATGACCACGAGCGTATCGAGAAAGTTCAGGAATACGTTGCGGGCTACATCAACGCAGACTGGATCGAATCCCTGACGGCGACCTCCGAGCGCAGCCGTCGTCTGTCTCCTCCAGCCTTCCGTTACCAGCTGACCGAGCTGGCGCGTAAAGCGGGCAAACGCGTGGTTCTGCCAGAAGGCGACGAACCACGTACCGTTAAAGCGGCAGCCATCTGTGCAGAGCGCGGTATCGCGACCTGTGTGCTGCTGGGTAACCCGGATGAGATCAACCGCGTTGCGGCGTCTCAGGGCGTTGAGCTCGGCGCGGGCATCGAAATCGTTGATCCTGACGTGGTCCGCGAAAGCTACGTTGCCCGTCTGGTTGAGCTGCGTAAGAACAAAGGCATGACCGAAGCCGTTGCGCGCGAGCAGCTGGAAGACAACGTGGTGCTGGGTACGCTGATGCTGGAGCAGGACGAAGTTGACGGTCTGGTTTCCGGTGCGGTTCACACCACCGCGAACACCATCCGTCCACCGTTGCAGCTGATCAAAACTGCACCGGGCAGCTCTCTGGTCTCCTCCGTGTTCTTCATGCTGCTGCCTGAACAGGTTTACGTTTACGGCGACTGCGCGATCAACCCGGACCCAACCGCAGAGCAGCTGGCAGAAATCGCTATCCAGTCTGCGGACTCCGCGATTGCCTTCGGTATCGAACCACGCGTCGCGATGCTCTCCTACTCCACCGGCACCTCTGGTGCAGGTAGTGACGTAGAGAAAGTCCGTGAAGCGACCCGCATTGCACAGGAAAAACGTCCGGATCTGATGATCGACGGCCCGCTCCAGTACGATGCCGCGGTAATGGCTGACGTGGCGAAATCCAAAGCGCCGAACTCGCCGGTTGCAGGTCGCGCTACCGTGTTCATCTTCCCGGATCTGAACACCGGTAACACCACCTATAAAGCGGTACAGCGTTCAGCAGACCTGATCTCCATCGGGCCAATGCTGCAAGGCATGCGCAAACCTGTGAACGACCTGTCCCGTGGTGCGCTGGTTGACGATATCGTCTACACCATCGCGCTGACCGCGATCCAGTCTTCGCAGCAGCAGTAATTGTAAGGTCTTGCCGGATGTCGCTTCGCTTATCCGGCCTACAGGACCGTAGGCCCGGTAAGCGCGAGTGCCACCGGGCAACAAAAAGGCGACCACAAATGGTCGCCTTTTTTATTACAGCAGCTCCCGCGCCGCCGACACAATGTCATGTGCCGTCAGGCCATACTCCTTCTGCAAGAAGTCCTGCGTACCCACCTGACCATACCGTTCCTTCACCCCCACCCGCCGCATAGGCACCGGACAGGTTTCCACCAGCACTTCCGCCACCGCCGACCCCAGCCCGTTGTGAATGCTGTGATTTTCGCAGGTCACAATACGCCCGGTTTTCTCGGCATAGTTTTTCACCAGCATCCGATCGATGGGCTTCAGGGTAAACATGTCGATGACCGCTGCGCTTACCCCCTCCTGCTCCAGCTGGCGCGCCGCCTCCAGCGCTTCCGCCACCATAATGCCGTTAGCAATCAGGGTAATATCGGTTCCCTCGCGCAGCACGTTGCCCTTGCCGATGGTGAAGGTTGACCCCGGGGCATACACGCTCGGCGCCTGTTTACGGATGGTCCTTACCCAGTAAAAGCCTTCCAGGTCGATAAGCTGACGCAGCACATCTTCGAACATCACCGCATCGGTCACCTCAAGCACCACTGAATGCGCCAGACCGCGCACGATGCCCATATCCTCAAAAGACATATGCGTCCCGCCGTTGTGGCAGGCCGTCACGCCCGCATCCGAGGCAATCACCTTCACGTTATTGCGCTGGTAGTCCAGGGACATAAACAGCTGGTCGAAGCAGCGACGGCTGGCAAAGGCGGTAAAGGTATGGACGAACGGCTTACGTCCGGTGAGCGACAGCCCGGCGGCCGTCCCAATCACGTTGGCCTCCATAATGCCGCAGTTGATAACGTGCTGTGGATAATCACGCGCTACGCCGTCCATCGCCATCGAACTCATCAGATCCGCTTCGAGCGCAATGATCTCGCTCCCGGCCTCAATCTGTTTTGCCACAAAACCCGCGTAGACCTTACGCATCTCAACGGCATCTTTCTGTCCTGTCGGTGCAACCTTAATCATGTGAAGCCTCCAGTTGGCGAATCGTCTCGTTAAGCGCCGCTTTGCTCTCCTCGGTTAATCGCAGGTGATGCGAGTTGCTGAGCTGTTCCAGATATGGCACCCCCTGCCCTTTGATGCTGTCGAGGATCACCACCCGCGGACGCGCATCGGCCTCAGGGATCGGCGCGGTCACCTCCAGCAGCGCCGGAATGTCATCCCCTTTCACCGTCACCACGTCAAAACCAAAGGCGCGGAATTTGCCTTCCAGGTCGAAGGCGCTGATGATTTCGTCCAGCTCGCCGTCGAGCTGCTGTTTGTTCCAGTCCACGAATACCGTCAGGTTGTTCAGTCGATGGTGAGCGATAAACTGGAAGGCTTCCCAGCACTGCCCTTCATTCAGTTCTCCGTCGCCAACGATGCAAAACACCCGGTTTGGCCTTCCTGCCAGCTTGTGCGACAGCGCCATGCCGCCAGCGATGGAGATCCCCTGCCCCAGTGAACCGGTGGTGGCATCCACGCCGCGTGTTTTCAGGCGATCCGGGTGACTTGGCAGACGCGTCCCGTTCTGGTTCAGCGTGCTCAACTCTTCAATCGGGAAGTAGCCCTTAATCGCCAGCGTGCTGTACAGCGCCGGCCCCGCATGGCCTTTCGACAGCACAAAGTAATCGCGCTCTGGCCAGTCCGGATCGGCCGGGTCAATTTTCATTACCGCGCCGTACAGAACGGCCAGCGTTTCAACGACTGACATGCTGCCGCCGTAGTGACCAAAACCCAGCTGCGTAAGGGATTTCAGCGTCTCAAGGCGGATCTGACGCGCCAGGTCGGTTATTTCATTCTCATTCATGATTTGGCTCCGGGGTTTTCCTGCGCGTTACCGCTGGCAGGTTTGTTTTTAGCGAAGACGTTGTAGGCCACCAGCAGCGCGAACAACACAACAACCAGTCCGGTGATGGCAAGCGGCGACAGGAAGCGTGCCAGGTTGCCCAGCACAATCCCGACCGCACCAAAATCAGCGTCCGAGAAGGTCGTATTCGCAAAGCCAATTGCGCCCAGAACAGGCAGCAGCAGGACCGGGAGGAAGGTGATCAGCAGGCCGTTAGCAAAGGCGCCAATCATTGCCCCGCGGCGTCCACCGGTGGCGTTACCGAACACGCCCGCCGTTGCGCCGGTGAAGAAGTGCGGAACGACGCCCGGGAGGATCAGCACCCAGCTAAACTGACCGCAGATGAACAAGCCCACAATCCCGCCGAGGAAGCTAAACAGGAAGCCAATCAGCACCGCGTTTGGCGCATACGGGTAGACCACCGGGCAGTCCAGCGCAGGCCGCGCATTGGGCACCAGTTTTTCCGAGAAGCCGGTAAAGGCCGGGACGATTTCCGCCAGAATCAGGCGCACGCCCTGCAAGATGATGAACACGCCTGCCGCGAAGGTGATGGCCATAATGATGGCGTACACCAGGTAGTTCTGGCCGCCGCTGAAGGTGGCCTCCACGTACTCACGTCCGGCGCTCACCGCCATGATCAGGTAGATAATCATCATGGTAAGGGAGATGGAGATTGAACTGTCACGCAGGAAGCTAAGGTTCTTCGGCAGGTTCATCTCTTCGGTGGAGCGCGAGCCTTTCCCGACCTTGCTGCCAATCCAGCCGGACAGCACGTAGCCCAGCGTGCCGAAATGACCGAAGGCGATCTCATCGTTGCCGGTAATACGCTTCATATAGCGCTGCGCAATCGCCGGGAAGAAGGCCATAATCAGGCCGAGGATCAACGAACCGGTAAAGACCAGCCCGACCCCCTCGAAGCCTGCAACCGTCAGGATCACGCCGATCATGCATGCCATGTAGAAGGTGTGATGCCCGGTGAGGAAGATGTATTTCAGGCGGGTAAAGCGCGCAACAATAATATTCGCCACCATCCCGAAGGCCATAATGAGCGCGGTGGAAGCGCCATATTTCTCCAGGGCAATCGAGACAATAGCTTCATTGTTGGGAATAATGCCCTGAATATTAAAGGCGTGCTCAAACATACCGCCGAGCGGATTTAAAGAGCCCACCAGCACAGTTGCGCCGCCGCCCAGTACAATAAAGCCGAGAATGGTTTTAATTGTGCCTTTTACCACATCCGAAAAGGCTTTTTTCTGCGCCACAAGACCAATCAGAGCAATTAACCCGACCAGCACTGAAGGGACTTTTAAAATATCAACAACGAAATTCAGCGTTTCAAGGATAAACATATCCACCTCGCCTTATCAGGATTATTGTCTTTCGAACCAGGCGCGCAGCTGCGCTTCGAGTTCGTTGATATCGATGATATTGTTGATTACCACCAGCTGGCTTTCCGGCACGCTGGCGCTGGCGGCAATGTCTTTCGCCATTACAAACAGGTCCGCCGCGCCCGGCGTGGCCGAGGAGAGATCGGAGTGTTCAACTTCGGCCTCAATTTCCAGTTTTTTGAGCACCTTTTTAATATTCATTTCGACCATAAAACTGCTGCCCAGGCCGGAGCCGCAAATAGCCATGATTTTCATTGTTATCCCCTTTTTTGAGTAGAATACGCCCCATCACGCTGACGCGTAATGTTGAGATGAATCGGATTAAATAATTAAATCAGAAGCGATCGATAACGGTTTTTATCTCCTCCAGCGTATTCGCCCGATGTAATTCAGCCATATCTTCGTCGCTGGAAAATAATTCCGCTAAGGCTGAGATCATTTCGATATGGCTATGCTTGTCCGGTGCCGCCAGCATCACAATCACATCGACGGGGTCAAACTCACCGGCACCAAAAGAGACGCCCTGTTTTAGTTTTAATAATGACAGGCCAAGTCCTTTCGCCCCTTCTTCCGGTCGCGCATGTGGCATTGCCAGCCCTGGAGCCAGCACATAGTAGGGACCTAACGTCTGGTGCTGCTCGATGATAGCCGTGACATATTCCGGCGCAATGACCTGCAAATCCAGCAGCGGTTTCGCGCACAGTTCCAGCGCCTGGGGCCAGCTTTCAACGCTATCCTGTAGGATGATGGTTGTATCATATATCCACTTTTTGAGCATTTTTCACTCCCGCTAAAGACCAGACATGGGCAAACTCTATTCAACCCATCAATCAATGACTGCGATCGCGATCACAAAGATAGCGCTACCAACGACTAACATGCAGAACTGTGATAGCGCTATCAAATTGCTATCATGGTGCGAAATCACAGCAAAAAAAGGGATTTAAGGCGTATACTGCCTGTCACGTAAAATGAAGGATGAAACTGAATCGCGTCCTGTCAGCAGGAAGATGTATGTCTTTAACCCGAAAACGGCGCAGTACCGGAAAAGTAACGCTCGCGGATGTCGCACAGCTTGCCGGCGTAGGCACGATGACTGTTTCCCGTGCCCTCCGCACGCCCGAACAGGTTTCCGATAAACTGCGTGAAAAAATTGAAGCCGCGGTGCAGGAGCTGGGTTATATGCCCAATCTTGCCGCCAGCGCACTGGCATCGGCGTCGTCATGGACGATCGCGATGGTAGTTCCCAATCTTTCCGAAGCTGGCTGTTCCGAGATGTTCGCCGGGCTACAGCAGGTGCTCCAGCCAGCCGGATATCAGATCATGCTGGCGGAATCTCAGCATCGTCTTGAACAGGAAGAGAAACTGCTCGAAACGCTGCTGGCCTCGAATATCGCCGCGGCGATACTGCTCAGCGTCGAGCACTCCGATACCGTACGCCACTGGCTGAAAAACGCCTCTATCCCGGTGATGGAAATGGGTGCAATGCGTGCCGATCCGATTGATATGAATATCGGGATTGATAACGTCGCCGCCATGTATGAACTTACCGAGATGGTGATTCAGCGTGGCTACCAGAATATCGGCCTGCTGTGCGCTAACCAGGAGCAGTGGATTTTTCAGCAGCATTTGCAGGGCTGGTACAAGGCGATGCTGCGCCACCACCTGTCGCCGAACAGAGTGATTAATGCCGCCATGCCGCCGAACTTCTCCACCGGCGCGGCACAACTGCCAGAGTTCCTGCTGGCGTGGCCGGAACTGGATGCGCTGGTGTGCGTATCAGATGAACTGGCCTGCGGCGCGCTGTATGAGTGCCAGCGTCGACGCATCAAAGTGCCGGACGATTTAGCGGTCGTGGGCTTTGGTGACAGCGACGTCAGCCGCGTCTGTCAGCCGCCGCTGACAACGATGGCAGTACCGCATCGCAAGATTGGGATTGAAGCCGGGAAAGCGTTACTGGAACGTCTGAATGACGGAGACTGGCGCGATCATAAACCCATCGCGTCCAGCCTGTGTATGCGGGAAAGCTGTTAAGGCTTACTCAGCCTCTTCCTCTTTTTCCGCCTTATTTTCCGGTTTAGCGGATTCGTTTTTGGCGTTGCGGGTCATCCACAGCGCCAGTGCTTTAAGGGAATCTGGCGTGAACTCGTCGCAACGCGCGGTGATCTCTTCCGGCGTCATCCAGCACACTTCGCTCACTTCCTCTTCCTGCAAGGCGAAAGGTCCGTGGGAAACGCAGCTAAACAGCCCGCCCCAGACGCGACAATGTTCATCTTCGAAATAAAATTGCCCGTGCTCGGCAAACGGCACGCCAGCGATACCTAACTCTTCTTCCGCTTCACGACGCGCGGAATCCAGCAATACTTCATCGGCCTGCACAACGCCACCTGCTGTGGCATCCAGCATACCAGGAAGAAAATCTTTGGTGTCGGTGCGACGCTGGACCAGAATCTTGCCCATGCCATCATGAACAACGATGTACGTCGCGCGGTGACGCAGACGCTCCGCACGCATTTGTTCGCGGCTGGCCTGCGCGATCACTTCATTCTCTTCGCTGACAATGTCAACCCACTCAGTACTTGCCAAATGATTCTGCTCCACCATCGGGAAACCTTCTCGTCTAAGCGCTCTTTCGGCGCGTTTGCAGTTGTGGTGTAACTTACGGATTAATCGCTATCTGCGCAATAACTTGCTGATCATTAAGTGCGATAACGCTTAATGTCCCGTCTTCATACATGCCGTAGCTTGCCGGATTGCCGCCTTTAGGAATGCTGACAGACCCGGGATTAAAGTGATAAAACGCCCCGCGTTTTTCCGCCACCGGAATATGAGTATGACCATAAACCAGGACATCGCCAGCGGCGAGTGACGGCAGGTTATCCGGGCCGAACAGGTGCCCGTGGGTCAGGAACAAACGGCTGTTTTCCATCAACACCTGTTGCCAGGGAGCGGTGATGGGAAAATGCAGCAGCATCTGGTCAACTTCGCTGTCACAGTTGCCGCGAACGGCGATAATGCGCGAGGCAAAATGATTAAGTTTTTCCGCCACCTGCGCGGGAGCGTAGCCTTCCGGCAACGCATTGCGTGGGCCGTGGTTTAACACGTCGCCCAGGATCACCAGCCATTGCGCTCCGCTTTGGGCGAACAGAGAAAGCACGCGTTCGGTCGCGGGCAGCGATCCATGAATATCCGACGCAAACATCAGTTTCATCAGTTACTCCTCAGGAATTCAGACTGCCCCTATCATACCTCAAGCGCCCCGTCTTATCAGCCCGCGCGCTTAGCAGAGAGTGCCAGATAGCGCTGTACCGACGCGCGTTGCCACTGGAATGTGGCGTAATCCACCAGCAGCTGTGGGACGTCATCGCCATTGAGGATCAAGCGATTGAGCATCAGCGCCAGATCGGTGTCGGCAATACACCACTCGCCAAACAGGTTGGGGTTACCCTGCGCCAGCAGCGATGAGGCAGTTTCGATCAGCTTCCGGGCGCTGGATAAGCCTTCCTCGCTGAGGGCGGGCTTTTTGACGCCAGCGAACACCACGTCCGTAGAGCGTTCTGTGCGAATCGGCACCAGGTCGCTACGCAGCCATGCCTGGATCTGGCGAGCGCGGGCGCGCTTTTGCAGATCGTGAGGATAGATGCGTTCCCACTCTGGCGGGGCAAAGCGGTCCTCAAGATACTCGTCAATCGCCGAGGATTCACTCAACTCAAAACCGTCGATCTCCAGCACAGGGACTCGGCGAGTGAGCGCGTAGCCCTGCCACTGGGGCTTCAGATGTTCGCCGCTGTCCAGGTCGACGGTTTTCAGACTAAAAGTAAGCCCCTTTTCTGCCAGCGCCACATAAACGCTCATGACATAAGGAGAAAAAAAGTTCGCATCGGACCACAACGTTATTACAGGCTGGCTCATAACATCCTCATCGGCTGATCGGTTTTCACTCAACATATAATCTCTTTGCCTCGCTGTCACTTGATGAAAACTCACGATTTACAACAAGCACCTATACTGATTTTTTATGGCAACACTATTCGCACTGACAGGAGTTGAGAATGATAGATCTCTATTATGCCCCCACCCCTAATGGCCATAAGATCACCCTCTTTCTCGAAGAAGCCGAAGTGGACTACCGGATCATTCGCGTGGATATCAGTAAAGGCGACCAGTTCCGCCCCGTTTTTCTGGCCATATCGCCCAACAATAAAATTCCGGCCATCATTGATAACCTGCCTTCTGACGGCGGAAAACCGTTAAGCCTGTTTGAGTCTGGAGAGATTTTGCTCTATCTGGCAGAGAAAACCGGCAAGCTCCTGAGCGGTGAGTTGCGCGAGCGTCATCACACGCTGCAATGGTTATTCTGGCAGTCGAGCGGCCTGGGGCCAATGCTGGGGCAGAATCACCACTTTACCGCCTATGCGCCGCAGACGATCCCTTACGCCATTGAGCGATATCAGGTCGAAACCCAGCGCCTGTACGGGGTCCTGAACCGTCGGCTGGAAAAATCACCGTGGCTGGGAGGTGAGCATTACAGCATTGCAGATATCGCCTGCTGGCCGTGGATTAACACCCATGAACGCCACCGGATCGATCTGGCCACTTATCCGGCAGTGAACAACTGGTTTGAGCGCATCCGGACGCGCCCGGCCACCGAACGCGCCATGCAAAAAATCCATCAGATTTGAGCCTGCGCCCCGTTGGGTGCAGGTGTTTTCCTCATGTATGATGAGGTGAAAATACTGACACGGAGAAGACCTGCAATGTCCCAGCATGACGCTATTATTCGTATAAAAAACTTACGTTTACGCACGTTCATTGGTATCAAAGAGGAGGAGATCGCGAATCGCCAGGATATCGTGGTGAATGTAGTGATCCACTACCCGGCAGACAAGGCGCGTGCCAGCGAGGACATCAATGACGCGCTGAACTATCGCACGATCACCAAAAGCATCATCCAGTACGTTGAGAACAACCGTTTTGCGCTACTGGAAAAATTAACTCAGGATGTGCTCGACATCGCACGCGAACACCACTGGGTCACTTATGCTGAAGTGGAGATCGATAAACTTCACGCCCTGCGCTACGCCGACTCCGTCTCCATGACGTTAAGCTGGCAGCGCCAGGCGTAAACCTGGAGGTTGTATGAAGATCCTGCTCACCGGCGGTACGGGCCTGATTGGTCGCCATCTCATTCCACGTTTGCAGGCGTTGCATCACGACATTACCGTGGTCACGCGCAGCCCGGAGAAAGCGCGCCAGGTGCTGGGCGTCGGCGTTGAGATCTGGAAAGGCCTGGCGGAAAGGCAGGATCTGAACGGCTTTGACGCCGTCATCAACCTTGCTGGCGAACCTATCGCCGATAAACGCTGGACCGAAGAGCAAAAACAGCGTTTATGCAGCAGCCGCTGGAACATGACCGAAAGGCTGGTTGAGCTGATTCGCAATAGCGAGACGCCGCCTTCGGTGCTGATTTCCGGCTCTGCTACAGGCTACTATGGCGATCTCGGTGAAGTGGTGGTGACCGAAGAGGAGCCGCCGCACAACGAGTTTACCCATAAACTCTGCGCCCAGTGGGAGCGCATCGCCTGCGCGGCGCAAAGCGATCGTACCCGCGTCTGCCTGCTGCGCACCGGCGTGGTACTTGCGCCGAAGGGTGGTATTCTCGGTAAAATGCTGCCGCCGTTTAAAATGGGGCTTGGCGGGCCCATCGGCAACGGTCGTCAGTATCTGGCGTGGATCCATATCGACGATATGGTCAACGGCATTCTCTGGCTGCTGGATAACGATCTGCGCGGGCCATTTAACATGGTATCCCCTTACCCCGTACGTAATGAACAATTTGCTCACGCCCTGGGGCATGCCCTGCATCGCCCGGCGGTGCTGCGCGTGCCTGCAACGGCGATTCGTCTGTTGATGGGTGAGTCTTCGGTGCTGGCGCTGGGCGGGCAACGCGCGCTGCCAAAACGGCTGGAAGCGGCCGGGTTCACGTTCCGCTGGTATGACCTGGAAGAGGCGCTGGGGGATGTGGTGCAGTGAATATGTTAGAGTTATACGCCATGTCTGGATGAGATGGCGTAACTATGGCAACCATTACCACAACCCGGCTTCACCTCACCCCTTTCGAACCTTCTGACTGGGCGTTCTTCCGCTCTCTGCGTGAAGACCCCGCCATCATGCGCTATATGGCCGCTATCACGCCGGAAAAAGAGACGCGCCGCGTATTTGCCGCGCGCCTGATGGCGGAGCATGTCTTTGTGATCCGTCTGCATAACGACGTTACGCCGCTCGGGGATATCGGCCTGCAAATCAGTGCGGCGAACCGTGAAGAGGCGGATATTGGCTACACGGTTGTGACTGCCGCGCAGGGAAAAGGCATTGCCAGCGAGGCGCTGCACGCGGTGTGCGAGTATGCATTTAACCAGACGGGCGTGAAGGCGATAAACGCGTACGTGCTGGCAGATAACGTTGGGTCGGTGCGGGTCCTTGAGAAAGCGGGTTTTGTGCGCACGCAGGTGCTGGAGAAGGCGTACGAGATTAACGGCGTACGGTATGACGACTGGGTGTATCGGCTGGAGTGTTGAATGCCGGGCGGCACTGCGTTTGCCCGGCCTACGGGTTTTGTAGGCCCGGTAAGCGAAGCGCCACCGGGCAATTGGGCGGCTCTGCGGCCTGATGCCCTCACCCCGGCCCTCTCCCACAGGGAGAGGGAGAAAGGCCAAACCTACTTCAACGAGCCTTTCAGGAACTGCTGCAACCGCGGGCTTTGCGGGTTCGCCAGCACCTCATTCGGATGACCCTGCTCTTCAATTTTCCCCTGATGCAGGAAGATAACGTGGTTAGAAACGTTACGGGCGAAGCCCATCTCGTGCGTCACCACCACCATCGTTTTGCCCTCTTCCGCCAGCTTTTGCATGATGCGCAGCACTTCGCCAACGAGTTCAGGATCCAGCGCGGAAGTCGGTTCGTCAAACAGCAACACTTCCGGCTCCATCGCCAGCGCACGGGCGATGGAAACACGCTGCTGCTGCCCCCCTGACAGGTGCACCGGATATTTGATCTGCTGCCGCTCGTCGATACCCACTTTCGCCAGGTATTTGACCGCACGCTCGCGGGCTTCCTGCTTGCTTAAGCCGAGCACCTGAACCGGCGCTTCCATCACGTTCTCCAGCACCGTCATGTGGCTCCAGAGGTTGAAGTGCTGGAACACCATCGTCAGGCGTGTACGCAGCAGGCGCAGCTGGTTTTTATCCGCCACTTTAAGCTGGCCGTCTTTATCACGGACCATGTTGATGTTCTGTCCGCTCACCACAATCGATCCTTCGCTCGGCTTTTCGAGGAAGTTGATGCAGCGCAGGAAGGTACTTTTACCCGAACCTGATGAGCCGATAATACTGATCACGTCGCCCGCGTTAGCCTCCAGCGACACCCCTTTCAGCACTTCATGTTCGCCGTAGCGCTTGTGCAAATCAATTACGTTTAATTTGTTCTCAGCCATCATAAATTCTCAGTGCGTCGACGGTTTTATATGCTGCAACCAGCGTTTTTCAGCCTTACGGAACAGGCTGATCAGGACGTAAGAAATGATCAAATAGAGCACTGCCGCAATGCCAAACGCCGTAAACGGCTGGTAGGTGGCAGAGTTAATATCGCGGGCAATCTTTAACAGATCAGGTACCGTGGCGGTAAACGCCAGTGCCGTCGAATGCAGCATTAAAATCACTTCGTTGCTGTAGGCCGGCAGCGCAATACGCAGCGCCGAAGGCAGAATAATACAGCGGTAGAGCTTCACGGACGAGAAGCCGTACGCGCGCGCCGCCTCGATCTCACCGTGCGGCACAGAACGGATGGCCCCGGCGAAGATCTCGGTGGTATAGGCGCAGGTATTGAGGGTCAGCGCCAGCACCGTACAGTTCAGACCGCTGCGGAAGAACGCGTTCAGCATCTCGGTGCCTTTCACGATCTCCAGCGTGTACATCCCGGAATAGAACACCAGTAGCTGCACGTACAGCGGCGTACCGCGAAACACGTAGGTGAATAGCCATATAGGGAACTGGATAAATTTATTGTTCGACACGCGGCCAATGGCAAGAAACACCGCCAGAATGCCGCCCATTACCACCGAGGAGATCAGCAGCCACAGCGTGATGGCCACGCCAGTAAAGCGGTAGCCATCCGTCCACAGCAGGGATTTCCAGTACTCCTGAATAATCTCAATCACAGGTCAGCCCTCTTCACACCCACGGAGTAGCGACGTTCGAGCAGAAGCAGCACACCATTGGAGACGGTCGTAAAGACCAGATAAATTACGCCGCAAACCACCGCAAAATAGAACGGTTCCCAGGTGCTTTTACCCGCCAGCTGCGTGGCCTTCACCACATCTTCCAGGCCCAGCAGGGAGACCAGCGCCGTTGCCTTGAGAATAACCTGCCAGTTGTTACCGATACCCGGCAGCGCGTAGCGCATCATGGCCGGGAACATGATCCGGCGAAACGTTTGTGAGGAGGTAAAACCGTAGGCGGTCGCCGCTTCAATATGCCCTTTCGGCACGGCCATGTAAGCGCCGCGGAAAGTCTCAGTGAAATAGGCACCGTAGATAAAACCAAGGGTAATAATACCGGCCACCATCGGGTCGATATCGATCTGCTCCATGCCGATGGCATCCGTCACGCCGTTAAGTGCGATTTGCAGGCCGTAAAAGATCAGCAGCATCAGCACCAGGTCAGGCACGCCGCGAATCAGCGTGGTATAGCCTTCAAATATCAGCGCCAGCGGTCTGTTGGCGGATAATTTTGCCCCCGCGCCCGCCAGGCCTATCAGCACCGCCAGCACCACGGAGCTGATAGCCAGCTCAAGGGTGACAAGCGCGCCCTGTAAAATAACGCCAGAAAATCCGTACAGCATACCGCGTGCCCTGTCGTCTCGTGAGTGGTGGAACCGTGTCTTTTCCCCTCCCGCAACGGGAGGGGCCGCACGTTATCAGACGGGGCGATTAGCCGCCGTAAACATTAAAATCGAAGTACTTTTTAGCCAGCTTGTCATAGGTGCCGTCCGCGCGCATCTCGGCGAACGCTTTGTTCAGGGCTTCACGCAGTTCGTTGTCTTCTTTACGCAGGCCCATACCGGTACCGACGCCAAAGAGTTTTTCGTCCTTAATGGACGGACCGCCGAACTTGTAATCTTTACCCACAGGCTGTTTCAGGAAGCCTTCGCTTGCCGCCACTTCATCCTGGAATGCCGCGTCAATACGGCCTGCCGTGAGGTCTGCGTAAATGTTTTCCTGGCCCTGGTAAGAGACAATTTCAATCCCCTTTGGCGCCCAGTGCTCGTTGCCGTAGGTTTCCTGCGTCGTACCCTGCAACACGCCCACGCGTTTGCCTTTCAGAGATTCGAGGGTTGGCTGAATGTCAGAGGATTTGGCCACCACCAGACGGGAATCTGCCGCGTAGAGTTTGTCCGTAAAGGCAATCTCCTGCTGACGTTTCTCTGTGATGGACAGGGAGGACATGATCACGTCAATTTTCTTCGCTTTCAGGGACGGGATCAGCGCATCCAGCGGGTTTTCAACGTAGGTACATTGCGCTTTAATGCGTTTGCACAGCTCGTTAGCCAGATCGATGTCAAAACCGACCAGTTCCCCCTTCGCATTCTTCGATTCGAAAGGTGCATAGGTTGGGTCAGTTCCAATACGAATTTTCTGCGGAATTGCTGCGAATGCCGCGGTGGTGCTGGAAAAAGCCAGTACCAGAGAAAGTGACAACACCAGTTTTTTCATATCTGTCCTCAACAAACTGTCTTAATACGAGATTTTTACGACGACGGGGTGTTGTTAATGTGCCATTAATCCCCTCATTCAAGCAAAGATTAATGCCTTTGAACGGGAATTTTTGCATTTTAAATGCTTAACTATGCACACAGCGATCCAGTATGGTGCATGTGTTGCACCATACTGGAACATAACCCCGTTAAGATGCACCACTTCAGTGCATCTTATTCAGGCATTAATCACCGTAGACGTTGAAATCGAAGTATTTCTTCGCCAGTTTGTCGTAGGTACCGTCTTTACGCAGCTCATTAAACGCTTTGTCGAAGGCGGCTTTCAGCTCGGTATCATCCTTACGCAGGCCAATACCGGTACCGTCGCCAAAGTATTTTTTGTCTTTTACCGACGGGCCAGCAAAGGCGTACTCTTTACCCGCAGGCTGTTTCAGGAAGCCTTCGCTCGCGGCGACTTCATCCTGAAACGCGGCATCCAGACGGCCTGCCGCCAGGTCAGAGTAGATCAGATCCTGGTTCTGGTAAGCCACAACATCGACGCCCTTCTCGCGCCAGTTAGCATTGGCGTAACCTTCCTGGGTCGAGCCCTGAAGCACGCCAACATGTTTGCCTTTCAGCGAGTCGATGGTCGGCTGGATTGGCGAGCCTTTCGCGGCAATCAGACGTGAGTCGGCAGCGTAGAGCTTCTCAGAGAAGGCGATCTCCTGCTGACGTTTTTCCGTGATGGAAAGAGAAGAGATAATGGCATCAATTTTCTTGGCTTTCAGCGACGGGATCAGCGCATCAAAGTCACTGCCCACCCATGTGCATTTCACTTCCATGCGTTTGCACATCTCATTTCCCAGATCGATATCAAACCCCACGAAGTCGCCTTTCGCATCCTTGGAGGAGAATGGCGCGTAAGTTGCGTCTGTACCGATACGAACTGTCTGTGGAAGCGCTGCATAGCTACTTGCTGCTGCACTCAAGCCCACGAGCAAAGACAGAGCCAGAACCGTCTTCTTCATACATTTACCCTCAAGAACCGTGATTTTATTATGGTTTATGTTGTGTGTTGTGTTGCAGGCTGTTCTTGCAGGTCTTATGCCACATTGTCGTCGGGTTAAAACTACGACGTTAAATATGTTAATAAAACGTTGCGATACTGCCTTAATGGTGAAAGATAGCAGGTCTGCCGAACGAACCGGAAAGAGAAAAAGGGAAAAAGCGGATTAAATGTCGAGGATATGATCGCGGTTGCAGTTTTGCCCTGAAACAGGGCAAATTGTCTTTTCATGCACCTTGTTTGTGCACAGCTTCACGCCCCCTGCCAGCGGGTAAAGAGATCTTCCGGCAGGTCGATATCGAACTGATCCAGTACGCGGTTAACGGTCTGGTTGATGACATCGTCCAGCGTTTGCGGACGATGATAGAACGCGGGGACCGGCGGCATAATCACGGCCCCCAGTTCGGCTGCCTGCGTCATTAAACGCAGATGTCCCAGGTGCAGCGGCGTTTCCCGCACGCAGAGCACCAGAGGACGACGCTCTTTTAGCACCACATCCGCTGCACGCGTCACCAGCGTGTCGGTATAGCTGTTTACAATGCCGGAAAGGGTTTTAATCGAACAGGGCAAAATAACCATGCCGGCCGTTTTAAACGAGCCCGAAGAGATGCTGGCGGCGATATCGCGGGCATCGTGGACAACGTCAGCCAGGGCCTGAACGTCGCGCAGAGAGAGATCGGTTTCAAGAGAGAGGGTCTGACGCGCCGCCTGGCTCATCACCAGATGGGTTTCTACGCCTGCAACGTCACGCAGCACCTGTAACAGCCGGACGCCATAAATCGCGCCGCTGGCACCGCTGATCCCTACAATGAGTCGTTTCATGATTTTCGCCCTTGCTGATTTCAGGGCAGACTGTGCAGGATTTTACGGGGAGTTGCAAGTGAGGGCGAGCGCCCTCACCTGCATACGCATCAACCTTCGTTGTGCATCTCTAAGCTTTCGAGATCGTTTTGCAGCTGGACGGCTTTCGCATCGTCGTTACGCAGCGAATCCAGATAGTCGAGATACTGCTGGTCAACGTCTTTCGTTACGTAGATCCCATTGAATACCGAGCATTCGAACTGCTGAATATCCGGGTTCTCGGCGCGCACCGCGTCGATCAGATCGTTCAGATCCTGGAAAATCAGGCCGTCGGCACCGATGATCTGCCGAATTTCGTCTACTTCACGACCGTGAGCAATCAGCTCGTTAGCGGTTGGCATATCAATGCCATACACGTTCGGGAAGCGAATTTCCGGCGCTGCGGAGGCGAGATACACTTTCTTCGCCCCGGCCTCACGCGCCATCTCGATGATCTGCTCAGACGTCGTGCCGCGCACAATGGAGTCGTCCACCAGCAGCACGTTCTTGTCGCGGAACTCGGCACGGTTAGCGTTCAGCTTACGACGTACGGACTTACGACGCAGCTGCTGGCCCGGCATGATAAAGGTGCGGCCCACGTAGCGGTTTTTCACGAAGCCCTGACGGTACGGCTTGTCCAGAATACGGGCAATTTCCAGCGCGATATCACAGGAGGTTTCAGGGATTGGGATGACGACGTCGATGTCGAGATCGTCCCACTCGCGGGCAATCTTCTCACCCAGCTTCGTCCCCATGTTGACGCGCGCGCTGTAAACGGAAATCTTGTCGATGAACGAGTCCGGACGCGCGAAGTAAACGTATTCGAACAGGCACGGGTTGCTCACCGGGTTGTCGGCGCACTGACGGGTAAACAGCTGGCCCTTCTCAGTGATGTAGACCGCTTCGCCTGGCGCGACATCACGCAGGAATTCGAAGCCCAGAGTGTCCAGCGCCACGCTTTCGGAGGCAACCATGTACTCGGAACGGCCATCGCCGAGGTCACGTTTGCCGAGCACCAGCGGGCGAATGCCGTTTGGATCGCGGAAGGCCACCATGCCGTGACCGATGATCATCGCCACGCAAGCATACGCGCCACGGATCAGGCGGTTAGTCGCGGCAACGGCGGCAAAAATGTTGTCTGCTTCCAGCGGATAATGGCGGAAGTTATCCAGTTCGCTGGCAAAGATATTGAGCAGGATTTCAGAATCAGAGGTGGTGTTAATGTGGCGACGTTTCTCTTCGAACAGCTTTTTACGCAGCTCGTGGGCATTGGTCAGATTGCCATTGTGGGCAAGCGTGATGCCATACGGGGAGTTAACGTAAAAAGGCTGAGCCTCAGAGGCGCTGGAACTGCCAGCAGTAGGATAACGAACGTGACCGATCCCCATATTACCTTGCAGACGCTGCATATGGCGGGCTTCAAACACATCGTTTACCAGGCCATTCGCCTTGCGTAAACGGAAGCAGTTGTTTGCATCAATGGTGATGATACCCGCAGCATCCTGCCCACGGTGCTGAAGCACCGTTAACGCGTCATAAATCGACTGGTTTACCGGCATGAAACCGGCGATACCGACAATACCGCACATTCGTCTTTTCCTCGTTAAGCCACATCTCAGGGTTTATGCCCTGGGCAAGAAACTCGACGAGCTTTGCAGATAGTCAAAGAACCATCTGATGATGAAGCTGAACTCCGGAATGAGCTGCGATTGTTGCCAGTCTTCACTTTTGGAGAACCCGGTAAAGGTATCCAGGAAGAACAGGATCGCGGCCACAATGAGCACGCCTCGCAACGCGCCGAAACAGATGCCGAGTACCCTGTCCGTTCCTGACAGACCGGTTTTCTCGACCAGCTGACCTATCACGTAATTGACGATAGCGCCGACAATCAGCGTCGCGATAAACAGCACCGCGATGGCGATTCCGTTTCGGACCAGTTCATCTTCAAAGCCCGTGAACCAGACAGACAGGTAAGTGTAGTAATGACTGGCAACAAAGAAAGCACAACCCCAGGTTACCAGCGATAACGCTTCACGAACAAAGCCACGGATCAGGCTAACCAGACAGGAAAAACCAATCACCGCAATGATGGCGTAATCAATCCAGACCATATGTGTCCCACGATTAAACGCCCTGTCATCCAGTTCGGGGCGAATTCTAACAGAAAAAGAAAACGTTTGCGTAGGGATTTCCTTCCCACGCGTAAATAAAAAAGGCGCTGAAAAAATGCTCAACGCCCCCGCACCTTTGACGTTTCTGTGAACGTCTGCCTCCCCCTCATCCCGGCCCTCTCCCTCAAGGGAGAGGGAGCAAACCGTCCCCTCGCTCTTTTGGGGAGAGGGTTAGGGTGAGGGGGTAATTTCTATCAGTTTGCGCTGTAGTTCATCACCACACCGCTCAGGCCGGAGATTTGCTTCAGCTCGCCAAGCGAACCTTTGAGCTTATCTTTAGACGCATCCGGCCCCACGAGGATACGGGTAATTTTACCCTGTACCGGCGTGGTGGGTGAAGTATAAACACGGTATCCCGCGCCGCGCAGTTTACTCACGATCTCATTGACCTTATCTGCATTTTTCAACGCACCGAGCTGAACGACATAGGCTTTACCCGTAGGGGCGGCCTCCTGCTGGGTCTGTTTGGCCGGTGGCGGCGTTTCCGTTGCCGCAGCCAGCTGCTCGTCGGCTTTGTCACGCTGCGGTTTAGGCTGCGTTTTCTCTACCGGCTTCGGTTTTTCAACCGGTTTGGGTTGCTCTACCGGTACAGGATCGATTTCAACGTTGTTATTCGCGGCCAGACGCGACGGATCAAGAGACGGCGCGGCTGCATCACCTGCGCGCACCTCTTCCGCTGCACCTTCTGGCGGCTGGGCAGGCAGCGCCTGCGTTGCCGCTGGCAGCATATCGGGCTCGTCGCGATCGCCCGGTTTGGGTACCAGAGGAATGGCCGCAAATTCATCCTGGTAATGCTTTTTTTGCCCGTCGAGCAGTCCCGGGAGAATAATCACCCCGAGCGCGACCAGCACAATGGTTCCTGTTAAACGGTTCTGAAACTTACTCGCCACCGGTTCTCCCCGCGTCCATCACTTCCATGACATGTGCCACCGTGTGGAATGACCCACACACCAGCACGGTATCTTCTGGTTTAGCCTCCGCCATCGCGGCACGCCAGGCCGAAACCACACTGCTGTAGATTTCGCCTTTGCCGAGATGTTCCATCAACTGCTCAGCAGTCGCGCCGCGCGGCCCTTCCAGAGGAGCACAATACCAGCTATCGACCACACTCTCCATGCAGGCCAGCGTGCCGCCGATATCTTTATCATGAAGCATACCGATAACCGCCAGCACGCGCCCGGTTTTTGGTAACGATTTGAGACGTCCTGCGAGGTACGCCGCCGCATGCGGGTTATGTGCAACATCCAGAATCAGACGCGGTGACTCACTCACAATCTGAAAACGTCCCGGTAACAGTGCGTTCTGAATGCCGTCGCGGATTGCCTGCTCGCTTACCGCTAATCCGCTGGCGCGCAGGGCTGCCAGCGCAGTCGCCGCGTTAGGCTGTGGCACCTGCGGCAGGGGCAGATTCTCCAGCACGCCCTGCGCATCGCTGAAGCGCCAGCCTTTGTCCTGCACCTCATACTGCCAGTCCACGCCGCGACGCAGCAGACGAGCGCCCTTCTCTTTCGCTACCTCAGCAATGGTATGCGGCATGTCCGGTTCGCCTACCACGGCAGGCTTATTGGCCCGGAAAATACCGGCCTTCTCACGGCCAATGCTCTCGCGGTCCGGGCCCAGCCAGTCGGTGTGATCCAGCGCGATGCTGGTGACGACGGCGACATCCGCATCCACCATATTGGTGGCATCCAGACGCCCGCCCAATCCCACTTCCAGGATCACCACGTCCAGCTGCGCCTGCTTAAACAGCCACAGCGCCGACAGGGTGCCGTATTCGAAATAGGTTAATGAGGTTTCGCCGCGCGCAGCTTCGATAGCGGCAAACGACGCCGTATGGGCGGATTCCGCCAGCTCGGTGTTTTGCACGCGCACGCGCTCGGTATAGCGCACCAGATGCGGCGAGCTGTAAACGCCAACCTTGTACCCCGCAGCCATCAGGACAGATTCCAGCGTGCGGCAGGTGGTGCCTTTACCGTTAGTGCCGGCCACGGTAAATACGAAAGGCGCGGGTTTCAACACGTCAAGACGCGCGGCAACCTGGCTTACGCGCTCAAGGCCCATGTCGATAGTTTTACTGTGCAGGTTTTCCAGATAAGAAAGCCACGCGGCCAGGGGCGACGTGGCTTGAGGAATGCTTTTATTTTCCATGATGCCCGGTTGTCATTAACGGTTTAGAAAGCAAAAGGGCAGCGCCATTCGGCCCTGCCCTTTTCAGTTATCAGGCCTCGGGTTCCTGATCCGGTACCACCACGCCTTCGCGCGGCTCGTCCGGGTTCGGCGCCGGCAGATTCATCAGCTTCGCCAGGACGCTTGCCAGTTTCAGGCGCATTTCCGGACGGCGGACGATCATGTCGATGGCGCCCTTCTCAATGAGGAACTCACTGCGCTGGAAGCCCGGCGGCAGTTTCTCACGTACGGTCTGCTCAATAACGCGAGGACCCGCAAAGCCGATCAGCGCTTTTGGCTCAGCGATGTTCAGGTCGCCCAGCATCGCGAAGCTTGCAGAAACGCCGCCCATAGTTGGATCGGTCAGTACCGAGATGTACGGCAGACCGCGCTCCTGCATTTTCGCCAGCGCCGCAGAGGTTTTCGCCATCTGCATCAGGGACATCAGCGCTTCCTGCATACGTGCGCCACCGGAGGCGGAGAAGCAGATCAGCGGGCAGTTGTCTTCCAGCGCCTGCTCAACGGCACGCACGAAGCGCGCGCCAACCACAGAGCCCATTGAGCCGCCCATAAAGGAGAACTCAAACGCGGCAGCAACCACCGGCATCTCGTGCAGGGTGCCTTTCATGACGATCAGCGCGTCTTTCTCGCCGGTCTCTTTCTGTGCAGAGGCCAGACGATCTTTGTATTTTTTGGAGTCGCGGAACTTAAGCACATCTTTTGGCTCCAGTTCGCTGCCCAGTTCTACCAGAGAACCTTCGTCCAGCAGGCTATGCAGGCGGTTGCGCGCCGACATACGCATATGGTGGTCACACTTCGGACACACCTCAAGATTGCGTTCCAGCTCTGCGCGATACAGAACCTGGCCGCAGCTATCACACTTCGTCCATACCCCTTCAGGAATGCTCGCTTTACGCGTTGGGGTAATGTTGCTTTTAATTCGTTCAATCCAGCTCATTGATAACCTTTCTGCCTGAACCTGGTCGTATGCCAGTTTTGCTGTAAGAGGCGAATAATGCCATTTTTGCCTCCAACAGACCATGAATGTTGCACATTAAAACATAACAGCCCGAAACTTTGGATAAAAAAGTGGTCGAACCGCCAGCGTGCATTTACTTCGCTTGCTTTGCCGCCGCGCGTTTGTGACGGATAATTTCGATGACGCCAGGCAGTACGGAAAGCACAATAATCGCTACAATCAGTAACTTAAGGTTTTCCTGAACCACCGGCAGATCGCCAAACAGGTAGCCTGCATAGGTGAACAGCAGCACCCACAGCAGCGCGCCCACCACGTTATACATGGCAAAATGACGATAGGACATGTGACCCATTCCCGCCACAAACGGTGCAAATGTACGTACAATAGGCACAAAACGGGCCAGGATAATGGTCTTACCGCCATGGCGCTCATAGAACGCATGGGTCTTATCTAAATAACTGCGGCGGAAAATCTTCGAGTCCGGATTACTGAACAACCGCTCGCCAAACACCCGCCCGATGGTGTAGTTGACCGCATCACCAACAATCGCGGCGATGATCATCAGGACCACCATCAGATGGACATTCAGGTCATTCGTTGGCAGTGCGGATAACGCGCCCGCCACGAACAGCAGTGAATCTCCCGGCAGGAACGGGGTAACCACAAGGCCGGTTTCACAGAACAGAATGAGGAACAGAATGGCGTACACCCAGACGCCGTACTGCGCGACCAGCTCCGCCAGGTGAACATCAATATGCAGGATGAAATCAATCAGAAAACGTATTACGTCCATATTGTCTAAGCCTTAATTGCACCTTTGTTTAGTCCGCTAAAAACAGCGGGCCCATTGGCGGTTTTGGCAGGTCGAACCGGTCCGGATAATCCACCGAAACCAGATACAGACCTTCCGCTTTCGCCGTTGCTGCCGCAAGCGTTCTGTCCTTCGCTGCCAGCAGTTCTGCAATCCAGCTCTCCGGCTGGTGTCCGGCGCCCACTTCCATCAGGCTGCCTACAATATTCCGCACCATATGATGTACAAAGGCATTGGCTTTGATATCCACCACCACATACGCGCCATAACGACTGACGTTAATGTGCATGACGTTACGCCACGGCGTACGGGACTGACACTGCACCGCACGAAACGACGTAAAATCATTCTCTCCAATCAGACACTGCGCCGCACGCTGCATACATTCTGCATCCAGCGGTTCATAAAAATGCGTCACGCCCTGGCTTAACACCGCCGGGCGCAGGCGCTGGTTATAGATGACATAACGGTAGCGCCGCGCCGTCGCGCTGAAACGCGCGTGAAAATCATCCGGCACAGCTTTCACCCAACGCACGGCAATGTCACCAGGCAAATTCGCATTTACACCCAGCGTCCAGGCCGCGGCTTTGCGCACGGCGGTGGTGTCAAAATGCACCACCTGCCCCGTGCCGTGAACGCCGGCATCGGTGCGGCCCGCACAGAAGACGCTTATCGGTTCATTCGCCACCTGAGAGAGCGCTTTCTCCAGCTTCTCCTGGACGCTGCGCACCTCATTCTGCCGCTGCCAGCCATAGTATTTACTGCCATCGTATTCAATGCCGAGGGCAATTCTGTGGACCGGCTTTTGTTCCACATCTGACATCAGTACAGATACTCCTGCACCAGTTTTTCCGCGATTTTGACCGCCATCAGCGCGCCGCCAAAACGCACGTTGTCGGCAACGGACCAGAACTGCACCTGCTCCGGCATACCGTAATCGTTACGCACGCAGCCCACAGAGAGATGCGCGCTGCCGGTGGCGTCGCCCACCTGCGTCGGGAATTCGCTCTCTTCGGACAGGACAATGTCCTCACCGCGGCCAAACGCGTCGCGGGCTTCTTCAGCCGCCAGCGGACGCAGGGCTTCAAACCCGACCATCTGCGCGTGGCCGTAAAAGACCGGAGACTGCACGACATTCGCGGAGATCATCAGCCCGTCATCCTGCAAAATTTTGCGTGCTTCATCGACGATACGACGCTCTTCCCGCACCGAACCTTCACGATCCGGCAGCAGCGGCAGCATGTTGAACGCCAGCTGGCGGCCAAAGAAATCATCTTCGTCGATCGGGATACCGTTCAACAGCTTCGCGCTCTGCCCTGCCAGTGCGTCTACGGCTTTTTTACCGTTAGCGGAGGCTGAAAGCAGGCTGGTCACGGAAATACGCGACAGGCCACCGTCGTCGATCAGCGGCTTCAGCGCGGTCAGCAGCTGGCTGGTGAGGCTGTTCGGTACTGCAATGATGTTGCGGTTGCGGTAGTCAGCCAGCACAAACGGGTTGACGTCCGGCACCACCAGCGGCACATCCGGCTCCAGGGAGAACAGGCCGCTCAGGTCGATCACCAGACAGCCTGAACTGGTCGCTTCTTCAATGTAAGACGCCGTGGCTTCCGCACCTGCGGCAAAAAACGCCAGCTGAGCCTGCGTCCAGTCAAACGCGGCGGCATCCTGCACCATCACGGATTTGCCGCCGAAACGCAGATGTTCTCCTGCGCTGTCGGTACGCGCCAGTGCGTAAATCTCACCCACCGGGAACTGACGCTCAGCAAGGGTTTCAAGCAGGGCTTCGCCCACGGCGCCAGTGGCACCCAAAATGGCAATGTTCCAGCCTTCAGACATGGTGGTTTACTCCAGAAATAAAAAGCGTCCCTGCCGGAATATCCGACAGGGAGCATTAAGAAGACATTAACGTGCCGGGTGGTGAACGGCGTTAAATCCCAGTTTATGCAGCAGCCCCGCCGCTGACGCGTCATCGCACATGACATACAGGGAAGACCACTCGCGGCGCTCAAGGTAATTTTTGCGCAGCTTGTCAAACTCACCCGGAATACCCGCCACTTTACGCAGCAGCGCGTCATCGCGGCGCACATCATACACCAAATGCACCAGTCTTTTCAGCGTTGCCTCATCCAGCGGGCCATGAAGGGTAATGCGGCCGAATTCCGGGGCGGGCAGCAGCGTATCCAGCGCCACCTGCTGCGGATGGCCGATAAAGGCGCTGTAAGCCTCAAACACCTGGGTTGTACCACGCGCTTTGCCTTCAAGGGTATAACCCGCGATATGCGCGGTACCCACGTCCACCTTATTCAGCAAGGCGACGTTGAGATCCGGCTCTGGTTCCCAGACGTCCAGCACGACGCTAAGCTCTTGTCCTTCGTCGAGACATGCCAGCAGCGCCGCGTTATCCACCACCGGTCCCCGGCAGGCATTTATCAGAATAGTGCCAGCCTTCAGACGGCGGATCAGTTTTTCGTCGGCCAGGTGCAGAGTCTTGTACGGCCCCTCTTTAAAGAGCGGTGTATGGAAGGTGATGACGTCGCACTCGTCGACCAGCTCATCCAGCGTGCGGAAGTCGCCTTCATCGCCGTTATCCTTACGCGGCGGATCGCACAGCAGGGTGCGGATACCCCAGGCTTCCAGACGCTTTTGCAGACGTCCGCCCACGTTGCCCACACCCACAATCCCGACGGTGCGGTCTTTCAGCGCAAAACCATCGCGCTCGGCCAGCATCAATAGCGAGGAGAAAACATATTCCACGACGGCAATGGCGTTACAGCCTGGCGCCGCGGAAAAACCAATCCCCGCCTGCTTAAGCCACTGGTCATCCACATGATCGGTCCCGGCCGTTGCCGTCCCGACAAATTTAACCCCTTTGCCGGTGAGCAGTGCCTCATTTACTTTGGTCACCGATCGCACCATCAGGGCGTCTGCATCGTCCAGTTCGCTGACCGGAATCGGGCGACCAGGGACAGCCTTAACCTCACCCAGGCGGCTGAACAGCTCAC
Source organism: Enterobacter cloacae complex sp. ECL72 (assembly GCF_019056635.1). NCBI lineage: Bacteria > Pseudomonadati > Pseudomonadota > Gammaproteobacteria > Enterobacterales > Enterobacteriaceae > Enterobacter > Enterobacter cloacae complex sp. ECL72. Next base: position 2,817,371 of record NZ_CP077659.1, read on the forward strand.
GGGCGTAAGGCATATTTTCATCAACGAGGATTTTCACGTCTGAGTACCTGTTTGAGAGGAAGTAAACCTGCCAAGTGTGCCATAATCTCGCCGCCGGGCATATATCTCCGCCCGGTTACGCAGAGTTTGACTTTAAGGATTTTTGACGATGCAGCCCATTTCAGGTACGCCTCCGCGCCCTCCGGGTGAAGGCCCCGTAACGCCCAACACGCCAGGCGAACAACCGCTCTCCACGCAGCAACGCACCGTACTGGAGCGTCTGATCACGCGTCTTATTGCGTTAACCTCACAGCAAAACGCAGAGGTATGGGCCGGCGTTAAGCACGATTTGGGCGTCAGAAACGATGCGCCGCTACAGTCGCGCCATTTCCCTGCCGCCGAACAAAACCTTAACCAGCGTCTTACCAGCGCACAGCAGCAACATACTACCCGCCAGATTATCTCGCAGCTGACCGAGCTATTGGGCCAGGGGAATAATCGCCAGGCGGTGAGTGATTTTATCCGTCAACAGTACGGTCATACCGCCCTGAGCCAGCTTTCTCCGGAACAGCTGAAAACCGTGTTGACCCTGCTGCAAAGCAATCAGCTTTCTATCCCGCAGCCGCAACAGCGCCCGTCTACAGAGCGGCCATTGCAGCCTGCGGAGCATAATACGCTCAAGCAGATGGTCACTAAGCTGGCTGCCGCTACCGGCGAACCCACAAAGCTTATCTGGCAATCCATGCTGGAACTTTCCGGTGTGAAAGCGGGCGAGATGATCCCGGCAAAACAGTTTACCCATCTGGTCACCTGGCTCCAGGCGCGTCAGACGCTCAGCACCCAGAGCGCCCCGACCCTGCACAGCGTACAGGCGGCGCTGAAACAACCGCTGGAACCGCACGAGTTCGATATGATTCGGGATTACGCTCAGCAGAGCTGGCAGGCTACGCCGCAAACGGTGCTGACCACCGCGCAGGTGCAGGATGTGCTCAATCAGATCTTCATTCGCCGCGCCGAGCGGGAAGGCGGCGTGCCGGAGGTAAGAAACATTCAGCCGATCTACAGCCCGCTGTTTGCCCCCGTAGTTGATACGTTCAAAACGCTTTCTGCCCGTCCGGGATTGATGTTTATCGCGTTGGTGATTGCGCTGGCGATTTTCTGGCTGGTTGCTTAAAACTGCCGGGTGGCGGCTACGCCTTACCCGGCCTACGGTTCGCGCGGTTGTAGGCCCGGTAAGCGAAGCGCCACCGGGCAAAAAACTACGACCTGCGAAACGCCACCAGCGTCACCACAATTCCCACCACCGCTGACACCGCACCGGCCAGGAAGACGGAAGGATAGCCAAACGACGTTGCAAGCAGCCCCGCCAGCGGCCCGGTGACCCCGTATGAGATATCCTGAAACGCCGCATAGCCGCCCAGCGCCGTGCCGCGCACTTGCGGAGCCACGCGCTTCACCACTTCAACGCCCAGCGCCGGGAAGATCAGCGAGCAGCCGCAGCCGGTTAACGCCGCACCCAGCAGCGCAACGGATGCAGAGGTTGCCTGCCAGAGCAGTACCAGACCCACGGTCTCAATGACAAGTGACGCCACGGCCACCTTCACGCCGCCAAAGCGATCCGGCATCCAGCCAAACAGCACGCGCATCAATACAAACGCGCCGCCAAAGGCCGTCAGCGTAAAGCCCGCCATCGCCCAGCCGCGGCTCATGAAATAGAGGGAGACAAAGGTACCAATAACCGCGAAGCCCACCCCCTGAAGCGCCAGCCCAAGCCCCGGCTGCCAGATTTGCCCCACCACGCTCCACAGCGAAGGACGCTCGCCTTTATGGGCGGGCACCTTACGCACCGAACCGTTAAACGCCCACGCCAGCAGCGGCAATACCATGGTGGTGCCTGCCAGCGCCGCAAAACCAAACTGGCTGTGGATCAGCAGCCCCAGCGGTGCGCCTGCCGCCAGCGCGCCGTAAATCGCCATCCCGTTCCAGGACATCACTTTTCCGGAACGCGCAGGCCCCACCAGCCCCATTCCCCAGGTAAGGGTGCCGGTCAGCAGCTGGCTTTCGCCAAAGCCGAGGATCAGACGCCCTGCCACCAGCAGCGCGAATTTATACGCTGCATCTATCGGCAACAGCGCCGCCAGCAGCCAGGCTCCCCCCGCCAGCCCGCAGGCAAACATGCCCTGCAACGCCGAGCGTTTTGCGCCGTGCTGATCCGCCAGGCGACCGGCGTAGCCCCGGGTTAATACCGTCGCTAAAAACTGAATGCCCACCGCAATGCCGACCATGGTGTTGCCATAGCCCAGCTCCTGGTGAACGAACAAGGGGATCACCGGCAGCGGCAGGCCAACGGTCATATAGGTCAGAAACACCGCAAAGGCGATGCGGAAAAGGGAAAGGTTCCCGGAAGGAGCGCTCTTCTCAGGGGTAACAGCCTTCATGCATAACTCCGTGTTCAGGCATAAAAAAGGGAGCCGCGCGGCTCCCTTCTACTATACCTTCAAACGCTTACGCTTTCAGCTTACGCATCACCAGCGTGGCGTTGGTGCCGCCGAAACCGAAGCTGTTGGACATAACGGTCGTCAGCTCACGTTCGGTGGTTTCGGTCACGATGTTCAGGCCAGCCGCCTGCTCGTCCATCTCTTCGATGTTGATGCTTGGCGCGATAAAGCCGTTTTCCAGCATCAGCAGAGAGTAGATCGCTTCCTGCACGCCCGCCGCTCCCAGAGAGTGACCGGTCATGGCTTTGGTTGCAGAGATAGCCGGGCTATTGTCGCCGAACACTTCACGGATCGCACCCAGCTCTTTCACGTCGCCTACCGGCGTTGAGGTGCCGTGGGAGTTCAGGTAGTCGATTGGAGTATCAACACCGTGCATCGCCATCTTCATGCAGCGCACCGCGCCTTCACCGGATGGAGCAACCATGTCAGCGCCGTCAGACGTTGCGCCGTAGCCCACGATCTCAGCATAGATGTGCGCGCCACGCGCCAGCGCGTGTTCCAGCTCTTCAACCACAACCATACCGCCGCCGCCAGCGATAACAAAACCGTCGCGGTGTGCGTCATAAGTACGGGACGCTTTGTCTGGCGTTTCGTTGTATTTGGTGGACAGTGCGCCCATTGCGTCAAACTCACAGGCCATTTCCCAGCCCAGCTCTTCGCCGCCGCCAGCAAATACGATGTCCTGTTTGCCCAGCTGGATCTGCTCAACCGCATTACCGATACAGTGTGCGGAGGTCGCACATGCGGAGCTGATGGAGTAGTTCACACCGTGGATTTTGAACGGCGTTGCCAGGCACGCGGAAACCGCTGAACCCATGGCTTTGGTCACAACATATGGACCGACCGCTTTCAGGCCGCGCGGGCTGCGCATGGCGTCAGCACCGAACACCTGAGCTTTAGAGGAACCGCCGGAGCCTGCAATCAGGCCCACGCGTGGGTTGTTCTGGTAAGCGTCTTCGCTCAGACCAGAATCCTTGATCGCTTCCTGCATGGAAAGATAGGCGTAGATAGAGGCATCGTTCATGAAACGAACCACTTTACGGTCAATTAAACCGGTGGTGTCCAGTTTAACGTTACCCCATACGTGGCTACGCATTCCAGAATCTTTAAACTCTTCAGAGAAAGTGATCCCGGAGCGTCCTTCACGCAGAGATGCCAGGACTTCCTGCTGGTTATTACCGATGCTGGAAACGATGCCCAGGCCAGTAATCACTGCACGTTTCATTCAATACCTCTGTAAGTCGCACTATAAAAAGTTTCGAGTCGCACAATAGCGTACACTTGTACGCCGAACAAGTCCGATCAGCCATTTTCTGTGGAAATTTGCACCGATGGGCTCACATCGCTAAGATCGTGCCACTGCCTGTCGGACGAGTAACTTACGTGAAACAAAACGCCATACAACCTGCCAACCTCGAATTCAACACTGAGGGTACACCTGTTTCCCGAGATTTTGATGACGTCTACTTTTCTAATGATAACGGACTGGAAGAGACGCGCTATGTCTTCCTCGAAGGAAATCATCTCAGCACCCGCTTCCCTGAGCATCCGCGCAGCCTGTTTGTCGTAGCGGAGAGCGGTTTCGGCACCGGGCTGAATTTTCTGACCCTCTGGCAGGCGTTCGACCAGTTTCGCGCTGCACACCCCGAGGCTACCTTACAAAGATTACATTTCATCAGTTTCGAAAAATTTCCGCTTACCGCGCACGATCTGCGGCTTGCCCATCAGCGCTGGCCGGAGCTTACCCACTGGGCGGAACAGCTTCAGGCCCAGTGGCCTCCGGCTATCGGTGGCTGTCATCGTCTGATTCTGGACGACGGACGCGTCACGCTCGACCTGTGGCTTGGCGACATTAATGACCTGACCGATAAGCTTGATGACTCAATGAATCAGAAGGTGGACGCCTGGTTCCTGGACGGTTTTGCGCCCGCCAAAAACCCGGACATGTGGAGCCCGCACCTGTTCAGCGCCATGGCACGTCTGGCGCGCCCGGGCGCGACGCTTGCTACCTTCACCTCGGCGGGATTTGTTCGCCGTGGGTTGCAGGAGGCGGGGTTTACCATGCGGAAAACCAAAGGCTTTGGCCGCAAACGCGACATGCTGGTCGGGGTGATGGAACAGGATCTGGCGATCCCGGCGCAGGCCCCCTGGTTTGCCCGTCGCGCCAGCACCTCGCGTGAGGTCGCCATTGTGGGCGGGGGTATCGCCAGCGCCCTGCTCTCGCTGGCGCTGCTGCACCGTGGCTGGCAGGTGACGCTCTACTGCGCTGACGAGGCGCCGGCGACGGGCGCATCAGGCAACCGTCAGGGCGCGCTTTATCCCTTATTAAGTTCACACGATCCGGCACTGTTCCAGTTCTTCCCGGCGGCGTTTACGTTTGCTCGCCGCCTTTACGATAGCCTGCCGGTTGCGTTCGACCACAACTGGTGCGGCGTGACGCAGCTCGGCTGGGACGAGAAGAGCCAGCTGAAAATCACACAAATGCTGTCGCTGGGTCTGCCGGAGGCCATCGCCCATGCAGTGACGGCACAGCAGGTTGCTGAGACCGCTGGCGTCGACACCGGCTGCGGGGGTATTCAGTATCCACTCGGCGGCTGGCTGTGTCCGGCTGAACTGACTTCTGCGGCGATAGCCCTCGGGCAGTCGTGTGGGTTGACAGTGCATTATGCCCATAAGGTTCAATCGCTAAGCCGCACTGCGCACTGGAAACTGCGTTTCGCTGACGGCAAAGAGGCCCAGCATGCCAGCGTTGTGCTGGCCAACGGGCATCATATCAGCAAGTTTACCCAGACAGCATCATTGCCGGTTTATCCGGTCGGCGGCCAGGTGAGCCATATTCCTGCCGCCCCCCAACTGAGCAAACTGCGTCAGGTGCTGTGTTACGACGGCTACCTGACGCCGCAAAATCCGTCCAACGGCCATCACTGCATCGGTGCCAGCTACCATCGCGGTGAAACAGATATGCAGTACAGCGAAGCGGATCAGCAGCAAAACCGCCAGCGCCTGCTCGACTGTTTCCCGGATGCGTCGTGGGCAAAAGAGGTGGATGTCAGTGAGGGTCAGGCGCGCTGCGGCGTACGCTGCGCGACCCGCGATCACCTGCCGATGGCGGGAAACGTGCCGGACTATGACGCCACGCTTGAAGTCTATCAGGATCTTGCTGACAACAAAGAAACGGCGGTAAGCGCGCCCGTTCATCCCGAGCTGTTTATGCTGGGTGGCTTAGGCTCGCGGGGATTGTGCTCCGCGCCGCTGCTGGCTGAAGCGTTAGCCGCGCAAATGAGCGACGAGCCGGTTCCGCTGGACAGGGTTACGCTCGCGGGGCTGAATCCAAACCGACTGTGGGTGCGGAAATTGCTGAAGGGGAAAATGGTCAAGTAGGGTGCGGTCTGGTGCCCTCACCCCCGCCCTCTCCCTGTGGGAGAGGGCGGTGATACACTTACTTCGCTTTCGCCTGCTGGAACAAATTGTCCCACATGCCCAGCACTAAAGACTGGTCGCGCGGAGAGAGTTCCCCGGCCAGAATGGCTTTTTCCAGGCTGCGAGTGACTTCCGCGTGAACGGCGTCGGCAGAGTGATCGTCCCCGGCTTCCAGCGCGGCTACAGCCAGCGTCAGGTGACCACGCAGATAACCGCTGGCGAACAGCTCATCATCACTGGCGTGTTCCACCATGTCATCAATTAACGCCAGAATGCGTGATTCAAATTCTGCGATCATCTTCTTTCCTCTGTTAAAGATCTTCCGGCCAAGGGAAGCATTCCGCCGTGATCTCCGGCGTGTGGTAATAATTCTGTAAAGCCTCGATCAGGCGTGCCGGACGTGCCGGGATGCCTTTCTCAAGATATTCCATCACCTGCGCATGAACGCGGCGCTGGAAGACGATACGGTCTGGCTCGAAGTCGCCTTCGAGGTTGTCACAACTTACGTTGAACGGGAAACCCGCCGCTACGCAGAACAGCCATTCCAGCGCCTGAGGTTTCACCTCCACATCTTCGAACTGCCCCTGGGTGGTGGCGTCGCGCCCGTCCGGGCAGTACCAGTAACCAAAGTCCACCAGCTCGCGACGCGCTTTCCCGGCGATACACCAGTGCGAAATTTCGTGCAAACCGCTGGCGTAAAAGCCGTGGGCAAAGATGATGCGGTTATACGGAACCTCGTCATCAGCAGGAAGATAGATCGGTTCGTCGTCGCCTTTAATCAGACGGGTATTAAAATCATCAGCAAAACAGCTATCGAAGATCTCAATCAGCTGTTCGTAGTTATGCGTACTGTTCATTAGTTCATCCCCAACCAGGTGAGGATCTCCTGTCCATGGCTGTCATAAAGAAGTTTGGCGCTCATCACCGCAGAGACGACAACAATCATCGGGCGGATCAGCTTTTGCCCTTTGCTTAATACCAGACGCGAGCCTGCGCGCGCGCCCAAAAACTGCCCTGCCATCATCACAAACCCGGTTGCCCAGATAACCTTGCCGCCAATGATAAACAGCAGCAGACCGCCAACGTTGGAGGTCGCGTTGAGGACTTTGGCGTGGGCGGTGGATTTGGCGAGGTTAAACCCGGCCAGCGTCACGAATGCCAGCGCATAAAACGAACCTGCCCCCGGGCCAAAGAAGCCATCGTAAAAACCGACGCAGCCACCGGCAATCAGCGCAAACGGCAGGCCGTGAAGACGACGCTGTCGATCTTCTTCCCCGAGCTTTGGCATCAGCAGGAAATAGAGGCCGATACAGATAACCAGCAGCGGCAGGATCTGGCGCAGAATGTCGGACTGTACGTGCTGGACCAGCAGCGCACCCGCCGTTGAGCCAATAAACGTCATCAGGATATTGAGCTTCTGATCGGCGAGATTCACCACTTTGCGCCGGATGAAATAGAGCGACGAGGAGAGCGAACCGCCACACGCCTGGAGTTTGTTGGTGGCAAGCGCCTGGGCAGGGCTCATGCCTGCCGCCAGCAGCGCCGGAACGGTGAGCAACCCGCCGCCGCCCGCCAGGGCATCGATAAATCCGGCTAACATCGCAACAAAAAAGAGCACCGCCAGCAGCAGCGGTGACACCATGAACAGATCGACGAAATTATCCATTAAAGTACATGCTCATCCAGTAGCGCCTGGCAGGAAGGCGGCAGCGGAGGCGGTGTCTTCTTCTCAGGCTTAGAGGTTCCAGGCTTGGCTGGTTCAAACCAGCTTTGCAGTTCGTAACCACAACCATCGCCAGGCGGTGGCAGCGGCTGATCTTCACATTCCAGGCTGTTCGCCGGACAGCGCAGGCGAACATGCATATGCGCCCGGTGCTGGAACCACGGGCGCACTTTACGCAACCAGTCGCGATCCGTTCCCGCATCCAGGCAAAGCTGCTGCTTGATGGCCGGATTAACAAAGATCCGCGTGACGTCGTTATCCTCTGCCGCCAGCTTAATCATGCTGGAAATTTCCGGCGACCAGCGCGAGGCGACGACCCGTTTACCGTCGGCCGAGACCAGATCCAGCGCCTGCGGTTTCAGCAGCTGCGCTGAGCTCCAGCGCGTTTTCGGCAATTGCAGGAAGATATCCACATCCAGTCCGGTCTGGTGGCTGGCGTGACCGCCGTTGAAGCGACCACCGGCAGGCATCCCCATATCGCCAATCAGCACCGTCCCCAGCCCCAGGTTATGCACCTGGTTGCCAAGACGCTGAATAAACAGCAGCAGGTCAGGATGGCCGAAATAACGGCGCTGATCGGTACGCATCACCTGATAAGTATCCGACTGCAACGGCAGCGCCTGCGCACCTACGATACACCCGTTGGAGAAAGCGCCAATGGACTGCGCACTCCCCGCTACCGGGTGGGTGATTTTCTGCCACGGCGTAGCGGCCAGGCTTGCTCCACTGGCCAGCAGCGCCAGCAGAGCGATTGCGGTTTTTTTCATAGTTACCAGCGTGGAATGGTGGTCGTCACATCCGCATTCTGCGCGCGCTGGCGCAGGAAGTGATCCATCAGCACGATCGCCAGCATCGCTTCTGCGATCGGCACCGCGCGGATCCCCACGCACGGATCGTGACGCCCTTTGGTGATCATCTCAACTTCATCGCCAGCGCGGTTAATCGTGTGGCCCGGGACGGTAATGCTGGACGTTGGCTTCAGCGCAATATTGGCAATAATTTGCTGCCCGCTGCTGATGCCACCCAGAATGCCGCCCGCATGGTTGCTCTGGAAACCCGCCTTCGTGATTTCGTCGCGGTTCTGGCTGCCGCGAAGCTTGACCACGTCAAAACCGTCGCCGATTTCAACGCCTTTCACCGCGTTGATGCTCATCAGCGCGTGGGCGATGTCGGCGTCAAGGCGGTCAAATACCGGCTCGCCCCAGCCAGCCGGCACGCGGTCGGCCACCACGGTGACTTTCGCACCAATGGAGTCGCCCTCTTTTTTCAGGCTACGCATCAGCTCATCCAGCGCGTCCAGCTTGTCGGCATCGGCGCAGAAGAACGGGTTGAGCTCTACCTGATCCCAGTCTTTGATTGCCAGCGGAATGTCGCCCATCTGGGACAGACAGCCGCGGATAACGATGCCGAATTTCTGCTGGAGATATTTTTTGGCAATTGCCCCTGCCGCCACGCGCATCGCGGTTTCACGCGCGGAAGAACGTCCGCCGCCGCGATAGTCGCGAAAGCCATATTTTTGTTCGTAGGTATAGTCGGCGTGACCAGGACGGAAAACGTCCTTAATCGCGCCGTAGTCCTGAGAACGCTGATCGGTGTTTTCAATCAGCAGACCAATGCTGGTTCCTGTGGTACGGCCTTCAAATACGCCGGAGAGAATTTTGACCTGGTCCGGCTCGCGACGCTGCGTGGTGTAGCGAGAGGTACCCGGACGACGACGGTCAAGGTCATGCTGTAAATCGGCTTCGGTCAGTTCGATGCCTGGCGGGACGCCATCAACGATACAACCCAGTGCCAGACCGTGCGACTCGCCAAAGGTGGTCACACGGAATACCTGTCCAATACTGTTTCCTGCCATCACGGCTCCGATGTTGTTGTTTGTGTTTGAGCGTTGTGAAACGGGCCGAAGCCCGCTGGATTAATCTTTGTAAATGCTGAAGTATTCGCGTGCATCAAGCAGTTGCGCCTTGGTCAGCATAAAGACGCCGTCACCGCCGTTGTCGAACTCAAGCCAGGTGAACGGCACATCCGGGTACTGCTCTATCAGATGTACCATGCTGTTGCCTACTTCACAAATCAGAAAGCCGTCGTCGGTCAGATAATCCGGCGCGCAGGCCAGGATGCGGCGGGTCAGCTTCAGCCCGTCAGAGCCTGACGCCAGGCCCAGCTCCGGCTCGTGACGGTACTCGTTCGGCAGGTCGGACATATCTTCTGCATCCACGTACGGCGGATTGGTGACGATCAGGTCGTATTGCAGCGTCGGCAGGTCGCGGAACAGGTCAGAGCGGATAGGCGTGACGTGATGAATCAGCCCGTGCTCTTCAATGTTGTGTTCGGTGACGGCCAGCGCGTCGGTGGAGATATCGACGGCGTCCACTTCCGCTTCCGGGAAGGCGTACGCGCAGGCAATGGCGATGCAGCCGCTGCCGGTGCACATATCAAGAATGTGCTGCGGCTGATGGTTAATCAGGCCGTCAAAATGGTTGTTGATCAGCTCGCCAATCGGCGAACGCGGCACCAGCACGCGCTCATCAACGTAGAATTCGTGGCCGCAGAACCAGGCTTTGTTGGTCAGGTAAGCCACCGGAATGCGCTCGTTTACGCGACGGATCACGCGCTCAACGATGCGGTGTTTTTCACTGGAGGTCAGGCGCGCGGTGCGCATGTCTTCCGGAATATCCAGCGGCAGGTAGAGAGACGGCAGCACCAGCTGCACGGCCTCATCCCACGGATTGTCGGTACCGTGTCCGTACCAGATATTGGCGGCGCTGAAGCGGCTAACCGACCAGCGCAACATGTCCTGTATGGTATGCAGCTCGTTTACTGCTTCATCGACAAAAATTTTATCCACTCTTTCCTCCAGGGCATGCTCGCATAATTTTCGGCGGCTAGTTTGCCATGAAGACGGCGATAAATCAGCAATGACGCGTACCGCTTGAGGTTAAAAAATGCGTTTAGTCGGGTACACTATCGGAAATACGAGATGAGAATGACGAATGAAAAAGAAAACATCGCTCAGTGAGGAGGATCAGGCTCTATTCCGCCAGCTGATGACCGGGACGCGTCAAATCACGCACGACACCATTGTCCATCGCCCGCAGCGTAAAAAAGTCAGCGAGGTACCGGTCAAACGGTTGCTCCAGGAGCAGGCCGATAACAGCCACTATTTTTCAGATGAGTTTCAGCCGCTGCTAAATACGCAGGGTGCGGTGAAATACGTGCGCGAAGACGTCAGCCATTTTGAACTGAAAAAATTACGCCGGGGAGATTACTCGCCGGAGCTGTTCCTCGATCTGCATGGGTTGACCCAGATGCAGGCGAAACAGGAGCTGGGGGCGTTGATCGCGGCATGTCGTCGCGAGCATGTTTTTTGCGCCTGCGTGATGCACGGCCACGGCAAACATATTCTTAAGCAACAGACACCGCTGTGGCTGGCTCAGCATCCACACGTGATGGCTTTTCATCAGGCGCCAAAAGAGTACGGCGGAGATGCCGCATTGCTGGTATTGATTGAGGTGGAGGAGTGGCAGCCGCCAGAATTGCCCTGACAGGATGGCGGGAGGCACACTGCACCCCGCCATATCGCACGTCACGTCAGATGGCTTTTGCCATCTTCAGGTTGCACGGACTCATTTGCCAGTTAAAGACCCCTTTGCCGGTTTCGTCGAGGGTGACGTTGGCAATGGCGGACGTCGTGAACATCGGTGGCGTTTCGCCCGGGCACAGCTCAGATACCAGATAGCCGACCAGCGGCAGGTGGGAAATGACCAGTGCGGAAGCGACACCTTCATTGCACAGCGCCTGAAGATAAGCACTGACAAGACCGACATCGCCACACGGCGTGAGTTCAGGGAGAACATCCACACTGGATGGCAGGTTCATACACTCCCCTACCACATCCAGCGTCTGTTCTGCCCGCAGGAACGGACTCACCAGAACGCGTTCAATGTCCACTTTTTGACCTTTAAGCCACGTCGCCATCTGACGGGATTCGTCACAGCCACAGACGGTTAAAGGACGTACTGAGTCACTGGCGGCATCGAGTGCCGCGTCGCCGTGACGCATGATAAAAACTTGCATATTGCACCGCTTTTGTTAACCAGAATCACCGGCGTTAACTACCCGCGATTAATGCTCTGAGGTAGAAAACCCGATGGCCGGGCATTGTGCCTGATCCATTCGGTGAATGAAACGCTGTTTTTTACCTCAATGGCGTAAGTATAGTCAATCTCTGTTTACAATTTCGCCAGAACAGGTTCATTCACCACAGGATTTACCCTTCTTTGACTTCAGTTTACGCAATCAGTTTCCCTTGCGGGCCAGAATGTCTGACCCCGTTCCGCCATCTGCAATAATTCGTCACACGGAGTAAACCGTGGACCGTATTGCGAGGCCAGACGTTGCAGGATCGCAACCACTTCACCCGCCCCGAGGGTATCCATATACCGGAACGGGCCGCCAAGGAATGGCGGAAAACCGATACCAAACACGGCGCCGATGTCGCCGTCGCGCGCGCTTTTGATAACCTGCTCACCAAAGCAGCGCGCCGCTTCATTGAGCATCATCATCACACAGCGCTCAGCACACTGAACCGCCGACAGTTTTCCCTGCCCCGTAACAGGAATAAGCGCATAAACTGAAGGGTCGATCTGTTTCTTGCTTTTACGCCCTTTCGCGGCGTAAAGATAGAAACCGCGTTCATTTTTTCTGCCTTTGCGATCGTCCTTCAAAATTGCAGAAACAACGTTTGCAGGCGGCGCAAAACGATCGCCATAAGCCGCTTCCAGCACAGGGATAATTTTAGTCCCCGTATCAATTCCTACCTCATCCAAAAGTTGGATTGGGCCGACGGGGAAACCAAACTTCACCAGAGCGTCATCGACGTGCTCAATTTTCTCCCCTTCCGTCAGCAACCGCATCGCTTCGTTAATGTAAGGCGCCAGAATGCGGTTGACGTAGAAGCCGGCTTTGTCCGCGACCACAATCGGGGTTTTGCCCTGTTTTTTCGCCAGTTTCACCACGGTGGCAATAGTTTGCGGGCTGGTTGTGGCATGTGGAATAACCTCCACCAGCGGCATTTTTTCGACAGGGCTGAAATAGTGCAGCCCTATCACCTGCTCCGGGCGCACGGCTTTCGCCGCGATGTCGCCGATCGGCAAAGACGAGGTGTTTGACGCGAAAATGGTGTGCGGCGCGCAATGCTGTTCAACGTCCGCCACCATCTGCTGCTTAAGGGCGAGATCTTCGAACACGGCTTCAATCACCAGATCGCGGTGTGCAAACCCACTGTAGTCGGTGGCGCCAGTGATCATCGCGAGGGTTTTATCACGCTCACTGGCCTTGATATGGCGGCGTTTCACTTTGCGATCAAGGTTCTGCCAGCTGTACTGCAACGCGTGGTTGATACCCTTAGGGTTGATATCTTTGATACGTACGGGCAATTTGCCTTTGCTGGCGGTGACAAATGCGATGCCGCCGCCCATCAGCCCACCACCCAGAACGCCAACGGCGCGCAGCGGAGCCGGTTCAGCTTCACTGCCCGGATCTTTTTTAACCTCCGTGCTGGCAAAGAAAATGCCGCGCAGCGCCTGCGACTGCGGCGTCATCGCCAGCTCGCCAAAGGCTTTCGCTTCCGCAGCATAACCGCTGCTGCTGCCCTGCGATAAACCGGTTTCAATCACCTTCAGAATGCGCGTCGCTGCCGGATAGTTCCCTTTGGTTTTTTGCTCGGTTTTTTTACCCACCATATTGAACAGCAGCGTGCGCCCCAGCGGCCCGGCGAGGATACGCTCGCGCACCGGCAGAGGGCGTTTCGCCTGACGACCTTTCAGCGCCCGCTCAACAGCGGCTTCAAGCAAGATGGCGTGCGGAACGACCTCATCAACCAGACCCGCCTTTAACGCCTGACGGGCGCGCAGCTGTTTACCGGTTAAAATCATCTCCAGCGCCGTACTGACGCCCACCAGACGCGGCAGGCGCTGCGTGCCCCCTGAACCGGGCAGCAATCCAAGCTGAACCTCCGGCAGTCCGAGTACCGTTTTCGCATCGTCGGTACAAATGCGGCTGTGACAGGCCAGCGCCAGCTCAAGCCCACCGCCCAGGCAGGCCCCGTGGATCGCAGCGACAACGGGTATCGACAGCGCATGGATCTCCGCCATTACCTGCTGCCCCTGACGCGCCAGGTCTTCTGCTTCCTGAGCGCTTTTCGCCCGGGCAATCATGTTGATATCGGCCCCGGCAATAAAGTTATCCGGCTTTGCCGAGATAAATACCAGGCCACGTATCGCTTTGTTTTCGCGGATCTGTCTGAGCATCGCACGCACCTGAACGCCGAACTCGGCCTTCAGGGTGTTCATCTTTTCGTCGGGTACATCAATGGTGATAACAGCCACGTTATCAAGGCGAACAGCCAGATTAAATGCAGATGTCGTTTCCATTATTCAGCCTCCAGAACCATTGCTGCACCCAGGCCGCCCGCCGCACAGGCGGTAACGAGACCAAAACCGCCGCCGCGGCGACGCAGCTCATGCAAAGTCTGAGTTATCATTCTCGCGCCGGTCGCCGCAAACGGATGACCGTAGGCAATAGAGCCACCCAGCACGTTGAATTTACTCTGATCCACTTCGCCTGTGGCATGCGTACGGCCCAGCACGTCGCGGGCAAAACGTTCGCTCGCCATAAGCTGCACGTTTGCCAGCGTTTGTGCGGCAAAGGCTTCATGCATATCAATCAGCGTGAGATCGGAGAGCGTCAGCCCTGCGCGGTCCAGCGCCAGCGGCGTGGACCAGGCCGGACCGAGCAGCATGTCCTGCCAGACATCAATGGCGGTAAAGGCGTAGCTACGCAAATAGCCCAGCGGTGTGATGCCAAGCTCTTTCGCCCGGGATTCCGTCATCAGGATCACGGCGGCGGCACCGTCCGTCAGTGGCGTACTGTTCGCCGCCGTAACGGTGCCATGTTTACGATCAAACGCCGGGCGCAGTTTTGCGTAATCCTCCAGCGTCGAGGTGCCACGGATATTGTTATCTTCCACCAGCGGTTCGCGGAAAGGCGGGATGTAAGCCGTCATCACCTCGTCGGCAAGTTTGCCTTCCGACCAGGCTTTCGCAGCGAGCTGATGCGAGCGATGCGCCAGTGCATCCTGCTGTTCGCGGGTAATACCGTAGGTTTTTGCCATCTGCTCGGCAGTGTCGCCCATACGCAGGCCGGTGGAGTATTCAGCAACGGCAGGTGGCACGGGCATGAGGTCGCGCAGACGTAAACGCGAGAAGAGTTTGAGCTTCGCACCGGTGGTCCGGGCTTTGTTGGCATCCACGAGGATGCGGGCCAGCTGTTTGCTGACGCCGATGGGCAGTACGGATGAGGAATCCGCGCCGCCGGCGATCCCCGCGCGAATGGTCCCCGCCATCAGGCTTTCCGCCACGTTCGCCACCGCCTGGAAACTGGTGGCGCAGGCGCGGCTGACGCTGTATGCGTCGGTGTGAACATTCATGCCGGTGCCCAGCACGATTTCACGTGCGATATTGGGCGCTTCCGGCATTTGCACCACCTGGCCGAAAACCAGTTGCTCAATAACCTCTGGCGGGATCTCGCTGCGAGCCAGCATCTCCCCCACCACCATTTTTCCCAGATCGACAGCCGGTATACCGTGAAACGCGGTTGCCTGACGCGCAAACGGCGTACGTAACCCGCTGACAATGGCAATGCGGTCACCGTGTCGGGTGATAAGCGGTAATGCCTGACTCATAACACTCCCCTGTAAAAAAATTTTGCGCACACATTAAGTGGTCTGACCTGATAATAGTCTTAACTATTTTTTTACATTGAGCCAATCGGGGAAGCGAAAAATTGCGAGCTAAGGCACAGAGAAGAAAAAGAAAATGCCCCTGCATGGCAGAGGCATTTATGCGGTTTGTTGCCGGGTTGCGGCGTTGCCTTACCCGGCCTACACGATCGTAAGCCCGTGCAAAAAGTATTAACGCAGGCCCAGCTGGAAGATCAGCGTTTCTGCTTCGCAGGCGAACACAAAGTCGATATCCAGCCGCACGCCGCCTTCCACTTCCGTGAAGGTGGATTTGATTTCACACGGATCAGATTCGACTTCACGCGCGCGCTGGCCCAGCGCGGCCAGCGTCTCTTCCGCTTCAGCGCGGTTAGGGAATACGCGGCTGTAAGAGGCGGTGCAATCGGTGTTGTCCATAATGGTGCCAACATCCATACAGCAGCAAACCGGGGTTTCATCAGCACTGCATTTACTCATAGCTCAATTTCCTCTGTATTCGCGCAGGGCGCGAGATAAACACGATGCGTCTATTTTACGCCCCCGGACGAGCCCCCTCCAGCCGTTAATGGCGCAAAATCGGATAAGTGAGCAATATCACACTAAAAAATGATCTAAAACAAAATTCCCCTTTTCAGAGGAATCGCACTGGTCACAATTTTGCCAACCAGATCTCGTTTCAAGAAACATATCTGAAAATATTAATAAACAAACTTGCAACATCCCAGCTGGTCAGACCTATACTCTCGCCACTGGTCTGATTTGTAAGTCATACCTCAGACCCTACACTTCGCGCTCCTGTTACGGTATGTAACAATTATTGAATAAAAATAACTCAATGAGGTTATGGTCATGAGCCAGAAAACCCTGTTCAAACAAACTGCTTTAGCAGTTGCAGTGGCAATCGTCTCAACGTCCGCCTGGTCAGCGGGCTTCCAGTTAAACGAATTTTCTTCCTCTGGCCTTGGCCGTGCGTATTCCGGGGAAGGTGCGATTGCCGATGACGCAGGCAACGCGAGTCGTAACCCGGCACTGATCATGATGTTTGATCGCCCTACCTTCTCTGCCGGTGCGGTTTACATCGATCCTGATGTCAACATTTCTGGCAAATCTCAGTTCACCGGCGCAGATCTGAAGGCGGATAACATTGCGCCGACCGCGTGGGTGCCTAACCTGCACTTTGTTGCGCCAATCAATGAACAGTTTGGTTGGGGTGCCTCTGTCACCTCTAACTATGGCCTGGCAACGGAGTTCAATAACAACTATCCGGCCGGGGAATACGGCGGTAAAACCGACCTGACGACCCTGAACCTCAACCTGAGCGGCGCATATCGTCTGAACGATAACTGGAGCTTTGGTCTGGGCTTTGATGCTGTCTACGCCGATGCAAAAATCGAGCGTTACTCCGGGGAGCAAACTGCTGCACTGCCGAAAAACAGCAATAAAATTGCCAGCCTGAAAGGTGATGAATGGGGTTACGGCTGGAACGCCGGTATCCTGTATGAACTGGATAAAAACAACCGCTGGGGTCTGACCTATCGCTCAGAAGTGAAAATTGATTTCGATGGCGATTACAAAAGCGGCATCCTGAGCCCAGTCAACGGTATGGTCCCAGGCGCGGGCACCACCATTCCATGGGGTACCTCGAATCAAACCGTACCGGGTTCACTGTCGCTGCATCTGCCAGAAATGTGGGAAGTGTCAGGTTATAACCGCGTTGCGCCGCAGTGGGCAATTCACTACAGCCTCGCGTATACCAGCTGGAGCCAGTTCGAGGAGCTTAAAGCCACCGGCAGCAACGGCCAGACGCTGTTCTATAAAGACGAAAGCTTCCACGATGCTTACCGTATCGCGCTTGGTACGACCTATTATATGGATGACAACTGGACGTTCCGTACCGGCGTGGCATTTGATGACAGCCCGGTACCGGCCGATAAACGTTCTATCTCCATTCCGGATCAGGACCGTTTCTGGGTGAGTGCGGGGGCAACCTACGCGTTCAACGAGAATGCCTCTATCGACGCGGGCGTGTCGTACATGCATGGCCAGAAGGTGACCTTCCAGGAAGGCCCGTACGAGTTTTCCTCTGAAGGTAAAGCCTGGCTGTTTGGTACCAACTTCAACTACGCGTTCTAATCCCAACACGATTAAAAAAGGTGAGCATTGCTCACCTTTTTTTTATTCCGAATCGATATCTTTTAATTCGTTCTCGATGGCTTTCGCGTTCGGATTATCTTCCGGCTTCAGCTTACCGCCGTTGGCAATAAAGTCATGGTTCTGGAAGTAGGCCTCGCGCACCATGATGTACGGATCGGAAGACTGACGCAGCAGACCATCAGAATCCAGCAGTTGCGCACGCGTTTCAATTCCTTCCACGGTCCATTTACCAATCGACAGCGGCCAGGTGAGCCATGACAGTACAGGATACAGCGTATCCACCATGTCGCCGCCATCATCACGCACGGTAAAGCTGCCGTAGAATGGCAGGTGCACATACGGACCATAACCTACGCCATAATGACCCAGCGTGCTGCCGAAACGGTGCGGCTGTTCACGCTGTAATTTCGGGTTCGCCATGCCTGCGACATCAATTAAGCCGCCCATACCCAGCAGGGAGTTCAGGAAGAAGCGGGTGAAATGCACCATCCCCTGATACGGGTCGCCCTGAAGGAAGTAGTTGACCATAACCGCTGGCTCTTCCAGGTTACTGGTAAAGTTGCTCAGCCCGTTACGCGCCGGCTGCGGAACATAGTCACGCCATGCCACGGCAACCGGACGAACCAGATATGGATCCAGCACATTATAGTTAAAGCTGTACATTGAACGGTTAAATCCTTCGAGAGGATCGGAGCGTCCCGTTTGCTCGCCAGAGCTGGCGCAGCCCACAAGCATTGTTACGCCCAGCGCAAGCGCCGACAGCCGAAGCTTCATAAATTTCTCCCTGTTCAATATGGCTATCGTTGAATGCCATCTGTGACGGAGCCGGTGATGCTCCGCCTGAAACGTGCAAGTGATTGTAACAGCACTCTTACCGATGTCTACGAGGACAATGTCGACCCGCTCGCGTCATCACGCTAATTTCAGCATAGCCTGTCTTTCGGAATTCGTTTCGCTGGCAATTTTATATTGGCTTTGAAAGAGATGTCTCACCTTTATTGCCATTTTCAGCAATTTAAGAGCATCCCCACGGGGAAAGCGCTAAAAGCCGCTACGCTTAAATGAGCAATTACCCCGAAGGAGCTGTTATGAAAGACATTAGCGAAGAGAAAATTGGTGAAAGCAAAGAGGAACATGAGATTGAAAGCGAGGAGAAAGACCGGGGAGAAGAGATAGAAGTCGATGAAGAGCGCCTGCCGTCGCGCGCCATGGCTATTCATGAGCATATTCGCCAGGACGGGGAAAAAGAGATGGAGCGCGACGCGATGGCCCTGCTGTGGTCAGCCATTGCAGCCGGTCTGTCGATGGGTGCCTCTCTGCTCGCCAAAGGGATATTTCACGTTCAGCTGGAAGGCGTACCGGGCGGGTTTTTGCTTGAAAATTTAGGCTACACGTTCGGCTTTATTATCGTCATTATGGCGCGACAGCAGCTTTTTACGGAGAATACCGTCACTGCCGTACTGCCCGTCATGCAAAATCCGACCCTCGGTAATTTCGGTTTACTGATGCGCCTGTGGAGCGTCGTGCTGCTGGGGAACCTGATCGGTACGGGCATAGCCGCCTGGGCATTCGAGTATATGCCAATATTTGATGAACCGACCCGCGACGCATTTGTGAAAATTGGCATGGATGTGATGAAAAACACGCCGGTTGAAATGTTCTCTAATGCCATAATTTCCGGCTGGATCATCGCCACTATGGTCTGGATGTTCCCGTCAGCGGGTAGCGCGAAAATCGTGGTAATTATCCTGATGACCTGGCTTATCGCACTCGCCGATACCACACACATTGTTGTCGGAACTGTTGAAATCCTTTATCTGGTATTTAACGGCACACTCCACTGGAGCGACTTTTTCTGGCCGTTCGCCCTGCCTACCCTCGCAGGCAACATTTGTGGCGGGACCTTTATCTTTGCGCTGCTGAGCCATGCGCAAATCCGTAACGACATGTCCAACAAGCGTAAGGCCGAGCTTAAGGCTCAGGAAAAAAAGGATAAAACTGCCGAAAAATCGGCGTGAACGGTGACTCTTTGACCAGTCAGGCGGCAATGCGCTTAACGAAAAGTGTAAATAACGCTATACTCTTGCCGCTTCGTCCCCTTAGTTAAATGGATATAACGAGCCCCTCCTAAGGGCTAGTTGCAGGTTCGATTCCTGCAGGGGACACTTCTGTCTTTCCTTACGCCCCCTTCCAAAGCTCCACGCAGTTTCGGCCACGCCGTTTCGCGCCGTATAAGGCTTCATCCGCCGCCTGAATCAATCGCTCGTAATCGGGATGCCCGTTGAACATCGCAACGCCTATCGAGAGGGAGAGCGGGATAATATCGCCGGTTGGGGAGTTAACCTTGATTTTTTCCACCCGCCTGCGGATACGCTCGGCAATTCGCAGCGCGTCCACCTCTGAGATTTCCGTTAGCACAATCAGAAATTCATCGCCGCCGTAGCGAAAAACGTAATCACAGGTTCGCACGTTGTCGTAGAACGCGCCGGAGACTTTTCGCAGGATCTCGTCCCCGGTATTGTGCCCCCAGGTATCGTTGATTTGTTTAAATTTGTCGACGTCAATCAGCAGCGTCGAGAGCTTTGTTCCCGCCCGGGTGGCGTGCAGGATTTCGCGTTTGAAGATGGTTGGCAGGAAACGGCGATTCAACAGGCGGGTCAGGACATCAACCCCCACCTCGTGTCGCGACACTTCGTCAAACAGTTCGCGCAAAAGCGTGATGATTTGCGAGAGGGTATTACGCATTCGCTGCAAGAATTTATCCCGCTGCGCTTTATCACTCAGACCCTGCCCTGCAAGACGGACCTCGTTAAAAAGGTCATCGAATTCCTGAATCAGACGAGAGATATGACCGGCCTCAGCGATGCCGCTGAAATAGTGCCGACCTTTATGGCTAAACCACAGTCCAAATTCAGACTGCCCCAGCGGCAGACTGTTGCCGATACTGGAATTAAGCGTGATCTTATACAGAAGCACCATTTCCCATGACAGCAGCGCCGCGGTCTGTCTCTCCTTCTCCTCTTCTGCGTTCTCCATTAAGGAAAAGATGCGATAATTTTCGTCCTCTTTCGCCGCATTGTTCTCGCTAAATACATAGGCCCGCGACATCACTTCCATGGCCAGATCGATACTGTTTATCGCGTAGTGATAAATATGCAGCTTCACCTCAGGCGAATGGGCGCTGGTAGTAATGACAGGTAACAGCAGCTTTTTCAGAACACGGAAGCCCATTTCAACTAAATCAACCGAAATACCAATACGGGCATGAACATCCGCAGCGCGCTGCTGCGCCCGCATCTGCTCTTCAACCTGCTCCACACGGCATGAGAGCACATCAATAAGCCAGCGACGAAGCGCCTCCTGAAGCTGCCTCTCCACCTGTTCGGTGGTCAGGAATTCAGCTGCCGATGGATCTGCCAGCACAACACGATAGAATTCAGCGACCAGTGGCATTGCATTATCCCTGGCAAGCTCAGTCGCAAGCCGATGCACATCGGGATCGGTTTCATTAATCAGCTTCACCCACTCTTCTTTCACCGTTTGCAGGTAGGTTTCCATGGTCTGCACCTTCAGGAGACATGCGGGAACGCAGATTTAACAATAGCAAAATCAAACCACTCCGCAATTGCCGCTTTTTTAAACAAAAACGAGTGATAGCTCATAATGTATAACGGTGCTACATTATGCCGCCCACCCAAGTCAGCAATGGCCAGGCAACGTCGTAAAGAACGGTAAAGCCTGCAACCATGACCTCGTCCTACGGTCTCAATGGCACGTGGTATCGCGAAGTCTGCGCTACCTTCACAGGCTTCACATAGGTTCCACTATTTTGTCTCAATCCAAATTTCAGCGGGCGTTTCTGCACCCGCGCTACTGGTTTACATGGTTCGGCCTTGGCGTGCTTTGGCTGCTGGTTCAACTTCCATATCCCGTGATCCGTTTCCTGGGTTCTAAGCTCGGCAGCGCATCGCGTTACTTTCTTAAGCGCCGTGAATCCATTGCCCGAAAAAATCTCGAACTTTGCTTTCCGCATTACAATGCCCAGCAGCGCGAAACGCTGATTGCGGAAAACTTTAAATCTATCGGTATGGCGCTGCTTGAAACCGGTATGGCCTGGTTCTGGCCAGATGAGCGTGTCCGTAAATGGTTTGACGTGGAAGGCCTGGATAACCTGAAACGTGCCCAGATGCAAAACCGCGGCGTGATGGTTGTGGGTGTGCATTTTATGTCGCTTGAGCTGGGCGGCCGCGTTATGGGTCTTTGTCAGCCGATGATGGCAACCTATCGCCCGCATAACAGCGCGCTGATGGAATGGGTACAAACGCGGGGCCGCATGCGTTCAAATAAGGCGATGATCAGCCGTAACAATCTGCGCGGTATGGTTGGCGCCCTGAAAAAAGGGGAAGCCGTCTGGTTTGCCCCGGACCAGGACTACGGTCCTAAAGGCAGCAGTTTTGCCCCTTTCTTTGCGGTTAAAGATGTCGCTACGACGAACGGTACCTTTGTGATTTCACGTCTCTCAGGCGCCGCGATGTTGACGGTGACCATGGTCAGAAAAGCGGATAAGTCAGGCTATCGTCTGCATATCTCCCCAGAGATGGCGAACTATCCTGAAGATGAGAGTGAAGCCGCGACCTTTATCAATAAGGTGATTGAGTTTGAGATTATGCGTGCACCTGAGCAGTATCTGTGGATGCACCGCCGCTTTAAAACCCGTCCCCTGGGCGAAGCCTCACTCTATATCTGACCCCTGCCGAAGGTTAGTTTCGCTAAGAAACTAACCTTTTCAAACACCTGTAATCGCAGTGCGTAACGGCTTTTTTCGACCGTCGCTCAAAAGGCATTTATTGCGTACCGAAATCAAACTGTCGCCGTTCCACGACACTCGTAAGTGTAGGAAATTATTTAAAAAAATGCCTCTTGTCACTCCTGAAATTTAGGCGTACATTAGCGCCGTCTGGCGACAGGAAAGCACAGAATTCAGAGCTGAAGTTAGCGACGTCACGGGATAATTCCGATTTCCCCTTTCGCATGATTTCAACTCTCTATACTCAGTTGGACTCTGTTTTTTTAATGCGTACCGGAAGATACGCGGAGCGATGAAACGTGAAATATTTCTTTATGGGCATTTCGGTTATTGTTTTAGTTTGGGCCGGAACGTTTGCTCTGATGATCTAGTTAAGAAAATGCAGTCAAAAAAACAGGCGCCGTTGGCGCCTGTTTTTTTTGTTGTCCGTTACGACTCGGGTTGTTCCGCAACGCTCTTCGCTGCAAGCAGGCCATCCGCGCGGAACATGCTTTTAATGCCCCGCACTGCCTGACGGATACGGTCGCTGTTTTCAATCAGCGCGAAACGCACGTGCGTGTCACCGTAGTCACCAAAGCCAATGCCTGGAGAGACGCAAACCTTGGCGTCCTGAAGCAGTTTTTTGGCAAATTCCAGAGAACCCATCGCCGCATACGGCTCAGGGATTTTCGCCCAGACGTACATAGAGGCTTTTGGCATTTCCACCATCCAGCCTGCTTCATGAAGCCCTTTTACCAGCACATCACGGCGGCGTTTGTACTGAGCGGCAATATCGAGCACGCATTGCTGATCCCCTTCCAGCGCCGCGATGGCCGCGACCTGTAACGGCGTAAAGGTGCCATAGTCATGGTAGCTTTTAATACGCGCCAGGGCGCTCACCAGCGTTTTGTTTCCCACCATAAAACCAATTCGCCAGCCCGCCATGTTGTAGCTTTTCGACAGGGTGAAAAACTCAACCGCCACATCACGGGCACCCGGTACCTGCATAATTGACGGCGCTTTCCAGCCATCATAAACGATATCGGCGTAGGCGAGATCGTGTACCACCAGCACGTCGTAACGCTTAGCCAGCGCGACCACTCTCTCGAAGAATTCGAGTTCAACGCATTGTGCCGTTGGGTTTGACGGGAAACCGAGGATCATCATTTTCGGCTTCGGATAGCTTTCACGAATCGCCCGTTCCAGCTCGTTAAAGAAGTCGACGCCTTCCACCAGCGGGACAGAACGCACCTGCGCGCCGGCAATCACCGCCCCATAGATGTGAATGGGGTAGCTCGGATTCGGCACCAGTACGGTATCGCCGTGATCCAGCGTCGCCAGCATCAGGTGGGCCAGCCCCTCTTTGGAGCCAATGGTCACAATCGCTTCACTTTCAGGATCGATATCGACCTGATAACGATCCTGATACCAGCGGGAGATCGCCCGACGTAAGCGTGGAATGCCGCGTGAGGTGGAATACCCATGGGTATCAGGACGCTGCGCAACCGTGCAGAGTTTCTCAACGATATGCGGCGGCGTTGGGCCGTCAGGGTTACCCATACTGAAATCGATAATGTCTTCGCCGCGCCGACGCGCAGCCATTTTCAGTTCAGCAGTGATATTGAAAACATAAGGGGGGAGACGATCGATACGCGTAAAACGGCGTTCAGGACTGAATTCAGCCATAGATTCCTCAGAGTCACGTTAGCGCCCGGACCGTCCGAGCGACGCTGCCACCCGTGTGGCGTGCTTAGAAAATAACCTGAAGAAAAAGACGCTGTCGAGAGGATAACGGCAAAACAATATTTTGCGCTAAAACGGGAATGTGATTGCAGTGAAAAGCGGAACTCTTATCGCGAACAGGCAGTTTTAAGCGCTACGATTTAACACAATATTTTCAGTATCGTTACCTGACTTTTCTCCCCAAACGGAAAAGCACCGGCTTTCAGTCAAAAGCCAGCAATCCCCTTTGAGAATTATGGTTTTTCCCCATTTGATAAATCTGATGGATAGCTGGTCATCAGGCCCTATGTTTTCTATCATAGATTTTTCCCGTTTTCCCAGGCCTGACCGTGCACGAAATCTTCAATATGCTCCTGGCGGTGTTCGACCGCGCGGCATTAATGCTGATCTGTCTCTTTTTCCTTATCCGCATCCGCTTGTTCCGCGAACTGTTGCATAAATCTGCCCATTCGCCAAAAGAGCTGCTGGCCGTCACGTTTATCTTTTCGATGTTTGCCCTGTTCAGCACCTGGTCCGGGGTGCCGGTAGAAGGCTCGCTGGTGAACGTGCGCATCATCGCCGTCATGTCGGGCGGGATCCTCTTTGGTCCCTGGGTAGGGATTATCACAGGCATCATCGCCGGCACCCATCGATACCTGATTGATATTGGCGGCGTGACGGCAGTCCCCTGCTTTATCACCAGCATTATTGCCGGGCTGCTCTCGGGCTGGATTAACCGCAAAATCCCGAAAAAGCAGCACTGGCGTGCAGGGATTATCGCGGGGATGGTCTGCGAAACGCTGACCATGATCCTGGTCATCGTCTGGGCGCCAACCGTTGCGCTGGGGCTGGATATCGTCTCGAAGATCGGTATTCCTATGATCCTCGGGAGCGTCTGTATCGGTTTTATCGTGCTACTGGTGCAAAGCGTGGAGGGCGAAAAAGAGGCCAGCGCCGCGCGTCAGGCCAAGCTGGCGCTGGATATCGCCAACAAGACGCTGCCGCTTTTCCGACACGTTAACGCCGAATCTTTACGTCAGGTTTGCGATATCATCCGCCGTGATATTCACGCCGATGCGGTCGCCATCACCAATATTGACCACGTGCTGGCTTACGTTGGCGTCGGGGAGCACAATTATCGCGACAGCGACGATACCATCAGCCCGACCACCAGACAGGCGATTAACTACGGAAAAATCATCATTAAAAACAATGATGAAGCCCACCGGACGCCAGAGATCCACTCAATGCTGGTGATCCCGCTGTGGGAAAAAGGCGTGGTCACGGGGACGCTGAAAATTTACTACTGCCATGCGCACCAAATCACCTCCTCGCTCCAGGAGATGGCGATTGGCCTGTCGCAGATTATCTCCACTCAACTTGAGGTTTCGCGTGCAGAGCAGCTGCGCGAGATGGCAAATAAGGCAGAGCTGCGCGCCCTGCAAAGCAAGATCAATCCCCATTTCCTGTTTAACGCGCTGAACGCTATCTCCTCTTCCATCCGTCTGAATCCGGATACCGCGCGGCAGCTGATATTTAATCTGTCACGCTATCTGCGCTACAACATTGAGCTAAATGACGACGAGCAGATCGACATCAAAAAAGAGCTGTATCAAATCAAGGATTACATCGCCATCGAGCAGGCACGCTTTGGCGATAAGCTCACGGTCATTTACGATATTGATGAAGAGGTCAGCTGCGTGATCCCAAGCCTGCTGATCCAGCCTCTGGTGGAAAACGCCATTGTTCACGGTATTCAGCCGTGTAAAGGCAAAGGCGTAGTAACGATTAGCGTGACGGAAAGCGGTAACCGCGTGCGCATCGCCGTGCGCGATACCGGGCACGGCATCGATCCGAAAGTCATCGAGCGCGTCAAATCAAACGAAATGCCGGGCAACAAGATCGGACTGCTGAATGTGCATCACCGGGTCAAACTGCTGTACGGTGACGGGCTGCATATTCACCGTCTTGAGCCGGGCACCGAAATTGCCTTTTATGTTCCGAATGAGCGAACGCCCGTGAATGCCCCCATATCCTTGTTGCCGTAGGCCGGAGTAACAGATGAAAGTCATCATCGTAGAAGATGAATTTCTGGCTCAACAGGAGTTGAGCTGGCTTATCAAAACCCACAGCCAGATGGAGATTGTTGGCTGTTTTGAGGATGGTCTGGACGTGCTGAAATTTTTACAGCATAACCGGGTCGACGCGATATTCCTCGATATTAATATTCCGTCGCTGGACGGCGTCCTGCTGGCGCAAAATATCAATCAGTTCGCCCACAAGCCGTTTATTGTGTTTGTCACCGCGTGGAAAGAGCATGCCGTGGAAGCCTTCGAGCTTGAGGCGTTTGACTATATTCTGAAGCCGTACCAGGAGTCGCGTATTATCAGCATGCTGCATAAGCTGGAAGCCGCGTGGCAGCAGCAAGCATTACCCGCCAGTGCCAGCCCGGTAGCGCGGGAAAACGACACCATTAATCTGGTGAAGGACGAACGGATCATCGTCACGCCTGTCGACGATATTTACTATGCCGAAGCGCATGAAAAAATGACGTTTGTCTATACGCGGCGTGAATCCTACGTCATGGCGATGAACATCACCGAATTCTGCAATAAACTCCCGGCCGCTCACTTCTTCCGCTGCCACCGCTCGTTCTGCGTCAACCTGAACAAGATCCGCGAAATCGAACCCTGGTTTAATAACACCTATATTTTGCGGCTGAAGGATCTGGATTTTCAGGTGCCGGTAAGCCGCAGCAGGGTGAAAGAGTTCCGCCAGCTCATGCACCTGTAGCGCGTTCCCTCTCCCGCAGGAGAGGGGAATGAGCATCAGAGGATCTGACCCAGTACCTGACGCAGATGCGCCCCGGAGCCCAGTAAGCCTGGGTTGTCGTGGACAATCAGGTAAACAGGAATGTCCTGGACATAGCTCCTGAAGCGGCCTTTGTCTTCGAAGCCGCCACGGAAGCCGGAGGCGGTAAAGAAATCGAGGAAGCGCGGTACGATCCCGCCCGCAATATAGACCCCGCCAAAGGTGCCAAGGTTCAGCGCCAGGTTGCCGCCGAAACGCCCCATGATGACGCAGAACAGCGACAACGCGCGGCGGCAGTCAATACAGCTGTCGGCCAGCGCGCGTTCGGTCACATCTTTAGGTTGCAGATTTTCCGGCAGACGACCGTCTGATTTTACAATCGCCCGATACAGGTTCACCAGGCCCGGACCAGAAAGCACCCGCTCGGCCGACACATGACCGATCTCGGCGCGTAGCTCCTCAAGAATAATGCCCTCTTCTTCGCTGTTCGGCGCAAAATCCACGTGACCGCCTTCGCCCGGCAGGCTGACCCAGCGTTTGTCGACGTGGACCAGGTGCGCCACCCCCAGACCGGTTCCCGCGCCGTAAACGGCAATCGGTTTGCCTTCAACCGGGGCCGTACCGCCGAACTGAATCAGATGCTCTGGTTTAAGCATTGGGATAGCCATGGAAACCGCAGTGAAGTCGTTGATAATTTCAAGGTGCGAGAAGCCGAGGTTTTTCCGCATTTCGGCAATTGAGAAGGCCCACGTGTGGTTGGTCATCGCCACCCAGTCGCCGGTGATCGGACAGGCGATAGCGATACAACCGTCTTCAACGCTCACTTTATGCTCTTCCAGATAGACGCGAACCACCGCTTCCAGGCTTGGGTAATCCAGCCCTGAATAGGTTTTCGCCTGAGAAATTTCACCGCTGTTCACATCGCACAGGGCAAGGCGCGCGTTGGTGCCGCCTACATCACCTACCAAAGCATACTTTGTCATTCTTCTACTGCTCCGCTAAAGTCAGAATAAATCTTTGGGACACTGTAAATTCAAGGCGTGATAACAACAACGACCAGAAGGTGACTGCCCATGGATTATCGATCTTCGTCACATTATAACTTTACCGTTTCAGCACCTTTTGCACTATTGCCACAATGCTGATTGTGCAAAGTAACGTTAAGCCGTTTTGTACAAGGAAATCATCATGCTCCATCCGCGAGCCAGAACCATGCTGTTATTGGCTGTCCCGGCGCTGATTATTGGCGTGGCGTCGAGCCTGGTGCTCATCGTCGTCATGAAAGTGGCGGCGGTGCTGCAAACGATTTTATGGACCGCGCTTCCGGTAAAACTCGGCATCAGCATTGACTCGCCGGGCTGGATCATGATGATGCTGACCCTGACCGGGATTGCCGTAGGGCTGGTGATCCGCTATAGCCCGGGTCATGCCGGGCCGGACCCGGCACTGGAACCCTTGATTGGCGCGCCTGTCTCTCCCTCTGCTCTGCCGGGGCTTATTATCGCGCTGATTATCGGTCTTGCGGGCGGCGTAAGCCTCGGGCCTGAACATCCCATTATGGCGGTTAATATCGCGCTGGCGGTCTTTCTGGGGGCGCGTCTTTTCCCGCGCGTTGGCGCGCTGGACTGGACGATCCTGGCGTCAGCAGGCACCATCGGGGCGCTGTTTGGCACTCCGGTCGCGGCTGCGCTCATTTTTTCGCAAACCCTCAGCAGTGATCATGAAGTACCGCTGTGGGATAAACTCTTCGCGCCGCTAATGGCCGCCGCTGCGGGAGCCCTCACCACCAGCCTGTTTTTCCATCCCCATTTTTCACTCACCATCCCCCACTACGGCCAGATGCAACTCACCGATATTTTCAGCGGTGCCGTCGTCGTCGCGATCGCCATTGCGCTGGGGATGGTCGCGGTGTGGTGTCTCCCTCGCCTGCATCGCCTGATGCACAGGCTGAAGCATCCGGTGCTGATTCTGGGCATGGGGGGTTTTATTCTGGGCGTTTTAGGCGCCATCGGCGGGACGGTTACGCTGTTTAAGGGTCTGGACGAGATGCAGCAGCTGGCCTTCAGCCAGGTCTTTAGCGTCTCCGATTATCTGCTGTTCGCGCTGGTAAAACTGGCGGCGCTGGTGGTCGCTGCGGCCTGTGGTTTCCGGGGAGGTCGAATCTTCCCGGCGGTATTTGTTGGCGTCGCGCTGGGGCTGATGCTGCATGAGCACGTTGACGCTGTCCCTGCGGCGATTACCGTCTCCTGTTCCATTCTGGGGCTGGTACTGGTGGTCACGCGCGATGCGTGGCTGAGCCTGTTTATGGCGGCCGTTGTCGTGCCGGATACCACGCTTCTGCCGCTGCTCTGTATCGTGATGTTGCCCGCCTGGCTCCTGCTGGCGGGCAAACCGATGCTGATGGGATGGCGAAACGACAGGTAATCAGGCGTTATTGCGCGCCTCCAGCGCTTTGGTCAGCGCGCTCAGCAGCGGCGGAATATCGGCTTTCGGCAGCATCACCTCGATCAGCGAAAGCCGCTCATGGTGTGCCACTTTATCCAGCACCTCCGCCAGCGCTTCCGCTTCGCTGACGCGCCAGCACTCTGCCTGAGGCGCCAGGCTCAGCGCCTGCGGGATCTGCGTCCAGTTCCAGAGGGCAATATCGTTATAGCGCTGCTCCGGCCCGTGGATGGCCCTTTCCACCGTGTATCCTTCGTTGTTAAGCACCAGAATAATCGGGCGCTGTTTGTCGCGCAGCATCGATCCCAGCTCCTGAATGGTCAACTGCGCGGCGCCGTCACCCGTCAGGACAATCACGCGTCGGTTCGGACACGCCGTTTGCGCGCCAAATGCTGCCGCCAGCGTGTAGCCAATCGATCCCCACAGCGGCTGGACGATAAAGTTCACGTCCGCCGGTAAACGCAGATCGATAGCGCCGAAAGCAGACGTTCCCTGGTCAGCCAGAATAATGTCTCCGGGGCGGATAAACGTTTGCAGGGTACGCCAGAAGCTCTCCTGAGTCAGCGCCCCTTCGATAGTCGGGAACGAAAAGCCGCTGTGATCCAATGGCGCTCGCGTATCACGAACATAGGTTTTACACAGCGCTGTCAGCGTTTCAATGGCCTCCCTCATCGGGATACCCGTAAACCAGACGTCGCCGACGCGGGACGCGTGGGGCTGAACCTCTATCGTCTGGTCCGGCGTCAGCTGGTGGGTAAACCCGGCAGTGAGCGTATCGGTAAAGCGCGTGCCAATACACAGCACCGTATCAGCCCCCTCGATGGCCTCTTTGACCGGCGCGGCGCTCGCCGATCCGCTGTAGGTGCCGTCAAAACCGCTCTGTCGTTCGTCAAAAATGCCCTTGCCCATCAGCATGGTGGCGTGTGCCATCGGCACCTCTTTCACCCACGTCTGAAGGGCCGTGCGCAGACCATGGCGGAGTACGAGGAAGTCCGCTAACAGCGCGGTGCGTTTGCTCGTGGACAAGCGCTTTTCGGCAGCCTCACGGAACGCCTGCAAGCAGGCTGAATCAGCCGGTGCGGGGTTAACAGTGAGAGCGCTTACAGGGGGCGTAGCGGCTTTTTTCGCCACATCAGCGGGCAGCATCAGGTAGCCCGGACGGCGCTCCCGCAGCATAGTGGTCAGGACTCTGTCAATTTCATAGCAGGCGTTTTGTTCGGTAAGCACCGCCTGTGCAACGGTGATGGGTTCGCTCATATGATAGAAATGGCGGAACTCGCCGTCGCCCAACGTATGGTGCAATAACTCTCCTCGCTGCTGCGCCGCCATACCCGGGGCCCCCACAATATGGAGGACGGGAACATGTTCGGCAAAGCTGCCCGCCACACCGTTCATGGCGCTTAACTCCCCAACGCCGAATGTCGTCAGGAGCGCGGCAAAGCCCTTACAGCGGGCATAGCCGTCTGCGGCGTAAGACGCGTTCAGTTCATTGGCACAGCCCACCCAGCAGATGTCCGGGCTGTCTATCACGTGATCGAGAAATTGCAGGTTATAGTCGCCCGGCACGCCAAACAGATGATCGGCACCACAATCTGTTAGTCGGTCCAGCAGGTAATCGGCGACGCAATAGGGGGTACGCATATTATAAGTGTCCTTCTGACGTTGACCTCACTCTGAGTATTAAATAAGCGTGAAGCGTGTCCAGAATTGGCGATAATCAGGGTCTGGAAAGAATGCTTTACGAAAAAAGCTGAGCTATGCTCATTTTCTTCAGGTTAGTGTAAACGTATACACTGATGTTTCTTTCCAGCGCCAGAGGTCTCGCCAATGGGTTATCAGCCTGACAAAAATCGTTACCAGACAATGCAATATCGCCGCTGTGGACAAAGCGGTCTTAAGCTTCCCGCCATCTCGCTGGGGCTTTGGCATAATTTTGGCGACGCGACGTTACTCGAAAACAGCCGTCAACTTTTACAGCGTGCTTTCGATTTGGGTATTACGCATTTTGACCTTGCCAATAATTACGGCCCTCCTCCTGGTTCGGCCGAACGTAATTTTGGGCGCATTTTGCAGGAGGATTTCCTGCCCTGGCGCGATGAGCTGATCATCTCCACTAAAGCGGGCTACACCATGTGGGACGGGCCTTATGGCGACTGGGGCTCACGTAAATATCTGATCGCCAGCCTGGACCAGAGCCTCAAGCGTATGGGGCTGGAGTACGTCGATATTTTCTATCACCACCGCCCGGATCCACAAACGCCGCTACGTGAAACCATGAAAGCGCTTGACCATGTGGTGCGTCAGGGCAAGGCGCTGTACATCGGTCTGTCCAACTACCCGGCAGAACGGGCAAGACAGGCGATTGAAATACTGGAGGATCTGGGCACGCCATGTCTGATCCACCAGCCGAAGTACTCCATGTTTGAACGTGCGCCTGAAGAGGGGTTGCTGGACGTGTTGCAGCAAAAAGGGGTGGGATGTATCCCCTTCTCCCCCCTGGCGGGCGGACAGTTGACCGATCGCTATCTGAACGGTATCCCGGCGGATTCTCGCGCAGCAAGCGGCAGTAAGTTCCTTAACCCGGAGCAGATCACCGACAAAAAGCTGGAAAAGGTACGCAAGCTGAATGCGCTGGCGGAAAACCGGGGGCAAAAGCTATCGCAAATGGCACTGGCCTGGATCCTGCGCCACGATGCGGTGACATCCGTGCTCATCGGCGCAAGCAAGACCGGACAAATTGAAGATGCAGCAGGCGTGCTTGAGAATTGTCGGTTCACGGCAGAAGAGCTGAAGACGATAGATACGATCCTGTCCAGTTCAGATTAAAAACACTTTTAGCAAAAAGTGCTCTCGTTCATGATTTAGGAGTTGAGGCGATGAAACGAATGTTTACCAACTCGTAAAATTGCGTTAACAGGTCGCACAGCGGCCCCGATCGTGAAGGAGAAGAGTATGTTCAGGTCACTGATTCTTGCAGCGGTATTACTGGCTTCGGCCCCGCTGGTCGCCAGTGCGGGCGAAATCACCCTGTTGCCATCGATTAAATTACAAATTGGCGATCGTGATGACTACGGCAGATACTGGGACGGTGGCTACTGGCGCGACCGTGACTACTGGCATCGCCATTATGAATGGCGTCAAAACCGCTGGTGGAAACACGATAACGGCTATCACCGTGGCTGGGATAAGCGTAAGGCTTACGAACGCGGCTACCGCGAAGGCTGGAACGATCGCGACGACCGCCGTGGCGGCTGGGGTCACGGAAAAGGCAGAGGCCACGGTCACGGCCATCACCATTAACAACAAAAAGGAGCCTTCCGGCTCCTTTTTCTTTTACAGGCCTGCGGCTGTGCCTATCAGCAACCACAAGTTTAACGCCACCACCACGACCACAATGGCCCACCCGGCGCGCTTCACCCACGTCGAATTCACCAGATCGCCCATCAGCGATTTGTTGCTGGTGAAGATCAGCAGCGGCACCAGCGCCAGCGCAATCCCGAAACTCAGCAGTACCTGACTCATCACCAGAATGCGGGTCGGATCCAGCCCCATCAGGATCACAACAAAGGAAGGCAGCATCGTAACCGAGCGGCGAACCCACAGCGGAATATGGAAACGTACGAACCCCTGCATCACCACCTGCCCGGCCAGTGTCCCCACAACCGTAGATGAAAGACCCGCAGCAACCAGGCTTAAACCAAAAATAGTGGCTGCGGCATGGCTCAGCAACGGCTCCAGCGTCAGGTAAGCCTGGTCGAGATCGGCAACCCCGGTATGCCCGTTAAAGTGGAACGCGGCGGCGGCGGTTGCCATCATCGCCAGATTCACAAATCCGGCAATGGTCATCGCGATAGTCACATCCCATTTCGAGGCGGAGTAGCGCTCTTTACTCGTCCCGCCATGCAGATTCTGGGTTAATGAAGAGTGCAGATAAATGACGTGCGGCATAATGGTCGCCCCCAGCACCCCGGCAGCCAGAAAAACGGCTTCAGAAGTGGGTAACGACGGGATCACCATCCCTTTCGTCAGCTGCGCCAGATTCGGTTGGGAGAAAATCAGCTCAACAATATAGGCGGCAGCGACGAACAGCAGCAGGCCGCCGATGACTTTCTCCAGCGGTTTTTGGCCCCGCCGCTGGAGCATCAGAATCAGGAAAGTGGCGATACCGGTCAGCACGGCCCCCTGAAGCAGGGAGACGCCCAGGATAAGCTTAAAGCCGATCGCCGCCCCGATAAACTCGGCGAGATCGGTAGCCATGGCGATAATCTCCGCCTGAACCCAGTAAAACCAAACTGCCGGACGTGGATAATGATCGCGGATTTGCTCCGCCAGGTTTTTTCCGGTAGCAATACCCAGCTTCGCGGAGAGCATCTGAATCAGCATCGCCATCAGATTGGCCCATACCACAACCCACAGCAGTTTATAGCCGAAACTGGCCCCGGCCTGAATATTGGTCGCAAAATTACCCGGATCGATGTAGCCAATCGCGGCAATGAATGCCGGTCCCATTAATGCGAACCGCAGCTTGCGTGCCGCTCTGCCGCTGCTACTCTCTACGCGACTATTCGTCATTTCTGCCTCTGGAAATATAGCCTTTGCTATGTTTTATGCTATCAAAATGAGAATGATTATCAAGTTCATTTGTAACGGTTAACATGATTTCTCTGATAGTCAGGAACGATAGACAGGCAGGTGGAGCAAGGTCACAGAATGTGAAAATGCGCAGACATTTGTGAAGCGTAGCACACAAACTTAACTTTTCACTCATTTACCTAACATAACAAAAATGTCTTGTTGATCACTATTTTTGAGACTCGTCACAGGATGTAACTATAGTGTGGGCTTGATCTCGTTTTCTTTGTGCTTGTTACATAGAATGTGCACGGAAATTAAACCTGCCTCATATTTGGAGCAAATATGGACCGCGTCCTTCATTTTGTCCTGGCACTCGTTGTCGTTACTGCACTTGCATTGCTGGTCAGCACAGACCGCAAAAAAATTCGTATTCGCTATGTTGTCCAACTGCTGGTCATTGAAGTTTTACTTGCGTGGTTCTTCCTGAACTCCAACGTAGGCCTGGGCTTCGTGAAAGGCTTCTCCGAAATGTTCGAAAAACTGCTCGGATTTGCCAACGAAGGGACAAACTTCGTCTTTGGCAGCATGAACGATCAGGGTCTGGCCTTCTTCTTCCTGAAGGTGCTCTGCCCTATCGTCTTCATCTCTGCCCTGATCGGTATCCTTCAGCACATCCGCGTTCTGCCGGTGGTTATCCGTGCGATCGGCTTCCTGTTATCGAAAGTTAACGGCATGGGCAAACTGGAATCCTTTAACGCAGTCAGCTCGCTGATCCTGGGTCAGTCTGAGAACTTCATTGCGTATAAAGATATTCTCGGCAAGATGTCCCGTAACCGCATGTACACCATGGCGGCAACCGCAATGTCTACCGTTTCCATGTCTATCGTGGGCGCGTATATGACCATGCTGGAACCAAAATACGTAGTTGCGGCGCTGGTTCTGAACATGTTCAGCACCTTTATCGTGCTTTCGCTGATTAACCCGTACCGCGTGGATGCCAGCGAAGAGAACATTCAGATGTCAAACCTGCACGAGGGACAGAGCTTCTTCGAAATGCTGGGTGAATACATTCTGGCGGGTTTCAAGGTTGCAATTATCGTCGCCGCGATGCTGATTGGCTTTATCGCGCTGATCGCTGCGCTGAACGCCCTGTTTGCGGCCGTACTCGGTATCTCCTTCCAGGGTATTCTGGGCTACATCTTCTACCCGATTGCCTGGGTGATGGGCGTGCCCGCTCACGAAGCGTTGCAGGTGGGCAGTATCATGGCAACGAAACTGGTTTCCAATGAGTTCGTGGCGATGATGGATCTCCAGAAGATTGCCAGCACACTCTCCCCTCGTGCGGAAGGGATCCTGTCCGTCTTCCTGGTCTCCTTCGCGAACTTCTCTTCCATCGGTATTATCGCTGGTGCGATTAAAGGCCTGAACGAAGAGCAAGGTAACGTCGTTTCTCGCTTTGGCCTGAAGCTGGTTTACGGTTCAACGCTGGTGAGCGTCCTGTCTGCCTCTATTGCAGCACTGGTTCTGTAATTCATACCGTGCAATAAAAACCGGGAGCCATCGCTCCCGGTTTTTTTTATGCCTCCAGCGCCGTCAGGGGCAGTGGTTTACCAATCAAATAGCCCTGCAAATAGTCCACGCCGAATCGCAGCAACATCTCGCGTTGTTCAGCCGATTCCACATATTCAGCCACCACACAAAGCGATTTCGTTTTGGCCATGTTGCAAATGGACTGCACGATCATCGCATCCATGCTGTCGGTGCAGATATCTTTCACGAAGCAGCCATCGATCTTAATGATATCGGCCTCCAGCCGCTTCAGGCGCTCAAAGTTGGCATAGCCGGTACCAAAGTCATCAATAGCAATGCGGAAGCCGTAATCCCGCAGCTGCTGGATATTGTTGATGCTGCTTCCCGAGTCAGAGAAAGCCTGTTCCTCGGTGATCTCAATGACGATATCTTGCGGCGCAATGGCGTAGCGTTCAAAAAGCGCGATGATCTCAGCCGCAATCTCATTTTGCATCAGCGTCAGCGGCATCAGATTTACGGAGAACCGCGTTCCGGCCCGTTCGGACGGATGGCTGCGCATCCACATCAGCAATTTTTCCACCACGTTCAGGTCAAATCGGTGGCTCAGGTTAAACTGAGCAATCAGCGGAATAAAGCGATCAGGCGTGATGATCTCCCCCTCGCTTTCAAGCCTTGAGAGGATTTCAAAGTACCCTTCCCCACGCGCGTTATGGATTGGCTGGGCGTAAAGGTGAAGCCCACCGATATCAAGGGCGCGTTTTATGCGGGCCAGCATCAGCACTCTGTCCGTCGTCTGACCGGAGACATCATCCAGACTGTTGGTTAACGCCAGGACGTTGTGCCCGGCACAGGACTGCTCGGAAAGCCAGCTCAGCTGACCCAACGTGTGATGCAGGCTTTCTCCATCCGGCACTTCCCCCCAGGAGGCGCCAAACTCAATGTCGAGCTCAGTCTTGTTCCAGATAATCTTACGGCTGTTCAGATGATCGACCATATATTGCAAACGTTCAGCCGTGCCCGGACCCAGCAAGACCACCACCAGCTCACTGCCCGGCAACTGGAAGAGCTTCTCGTCTTTTTGCAATAACGGTTGCAGCGACGCGGTGATCATCTTTTTACAATGTACACGCATGAGGATGCCGTAGTGACGGCTCAGGAATTCGAGATTATCCAGGCGCAGGCAGCAGACTTTGGCCTCGGGATGGTGCTGTAAAAACACTTCCAGCGCACGAATGTTAGGCAGACCGGTGAGCGGATCGGTAAGCGCCCTCTCCTGCCACCCCTGTTTCAGCCATTCACTTTTCTGATAGATCCGCGACATGTAAAGCAGGCAGATGGCGAAAGAGATAAGCACCGACAGGATAAAGGAGAGCGAGTGGCCCGATTCAACGCCATTAAGAAAATTATAATTATAGGTCAACAGCATGAGCGCCGAGGCCGCCCAGAATAAAGAGATGAGCGCATAGCTCAGACGACCAATCCCCAGGGTAAAAAGAATGAAAACGATTGGCATCAAATAACCCGCAATAAACTGCGACTCAAAAGGCGCGCATAAAATAGCGATCATCGAAGTCAACAGCATCAGCCAAACAACGATAAATAACGCTTTTTTGTGACAAAAGAGGGGCTTCACGCTTCGCCGCCAGAATGTTCGGGCATAGCGAGGATTAATAATCATTCTTAACGGGTAATAGAACATCATGGTGAAAATCAGGGCGGCACAAATCAGACTCTGAATATCGATAACGTTATAAATTGCAGAGCCTTCGCCGAAATAGGAGGAGATTGTCACCGGAAAATCAAATAAATATCCCGCCAGATACATCGATAATTTGATGCCCACAGGCACCATAAATCCGAGCCAGAAAATACGTATGCCAATGTACTTATTCGGTATGCTGTGTCGCCAGCGCTTGCCCAGCACCAGACGGATGACGCCACAGGCGGCGAAGACGGTAAACGTCTGACAACATAATAATACGGCAGATTGTAGTGGCGCTAAATCAAGATTATAAATATTAGTAATACTAAAACTTAACAGCAAAGGAATGATTGCCCGCCGTCCAAATAACAACACGATGGCGAGCATGGCACTTAAGGGCAACCACGCCAGATAAACATCATTTTCGCTGACGATGGCCCGTGGAGAGATATAACGAGAAAAAGGAATCGCAATCAGGCTTAGCGCCAGGGCAATCATAAATATCTTTACATTATTGTAAATTTTTCTATTCATTAATCCGGATAATCTATTTTACCATCGTCTCATTGACCGCATGGATAATAGGTTTATTAATTACACGAATCAAGTTCAGGTCTATTTATAGACTTGTTTATTGATTTGGATTGAGGTGAGGTGTAGAAAACGACGTTAATTGCAACAAAAACAGTCTAAAATATTTTACAAGCTATAAAAAAACCCCCGTCTTGCGACGAGGGTTTAAATTTTGGTGGAGCTAAGCGGGATCGAACCGCTGACCTCTTGCATGCCATGCAAGCGCTCTCCCAGCTGAGCTATAGCCCCACATGTTACTTTACCTACCGCACTCTGTTGGGTTCAGAGTTTGGTGGAGCTAAGCGGGATCGAACCGCTGACCTCCTGCATGCCATGCAGGCGCTCTCCCAGCTGAGCTATAGCCCCGTCGTAAAGCTGTCATGTTGACGGGCGGCATAATATGAATTCCGCCGCAGAGTGTCAACGGCAAATTCAGCCTCCGCCTTTCAATCGCCGAAAAATCATGCAAATGAATCACTTTGAGAGCCTGCTCGCAGCCAGGAGTTAAGCTTGTCACGTTTTCACGTAAAACGGTGCTATAAAATGAACCACTAATTAACCCCACAGATATTCAGGAAATTGTATGATCAAGGAACGAATGACGCCAGAAGAGTTAGCCCTGCTCACTGGCTATAGCCGACAGACCATCAATAAATGGGTACGCAAAGAGGGTTGGATTACATCGCCAAAGCCAGGCGTTCAGGGTGGCAAAGCGCGTCTGGTACACGTCAATGAAAAAGTGCGCGACTTTATTCGCAGCGCGCGCAGGGCAACAGAGACGCCGGAACTGCCAGATAAGGCGTACCACGAGGGCTCGCTTCATGCCCTGCTCCTGACGCTGGCGAATGAAATGACGCCGGAAGAGCAAAAGCAGATGACATCGCTGTTACTGCGGGAAGGGATTACCGGCTTGTTACAACGTTTAGGGATTCGCGACCAACGCTGATATGAAAAGATTACGCAGCAAAATGACCACGGAAGAGCTGGCGGACAGTCTGGGCGTAGCCCGACAAACCGTTAATCGCTGGATACGACAGAAAGGATGGAAAACGGAGGGTATCAACGGTGTAAAAGGCGGAAGAGCGAGGGTGATATGTATTGATGCGCACGTTAAGGAGCACATCATTAGTCTTCCCGCCATTCGTAACCGTCGGGCTGTTTACCATGTGGCGGAAAGCCCTTCCCACTACGGCGTGGCAACCTCATCCAGCCTGCTTCCACAAATTATCGACTCGCTGGAAAACATGACGACTGTCGAACAGGAACGTTTGCACAAGTTGCTCGCTCGTGAAGGGTTGCAGGGTTTTCTCACGCGTCTTGGTATTGCTGAATAACAGGCATAAAAAAACGGCAGGTTACCCTGCCGTTTTTTTGTATTACACGAGTATTACTGCTGGCTTTCACGCTCAGCAATAAAGCCCAGCGCTTTGTTGATACGCGCAACGCTACGTGATTTGCCGATGGCATGAACGGTCACATCCAGCGCCGGAGACTGGCCTGCCCCCGTCACCGCAACGCGCAGCGGCATACCGACTTTACCCATGCCAATTTCCAGCTCATCAGCGGTAGCCTGAATCGCGTGGTGAACATTTTCCGCAGTCCATTCGGTAATGGCTTCGAGTTTATCACGCACCACTTCCAGCGGCTGACGCGCAACCGGACGCAGGTGTTTCTTGGCCGCGTCGGCGTCGAACGCGTCAAACTCTTCATAGAAGTAACGGCAGCTTTCAGCAATTTCTTTCAGCGTTTTGCAACGCTCGCCAAGCAGCTTCACCAGATCCGCCAGTTCAGGGCCCGTACGGGTATCGATGTTTGCCTGTTCAATGTGCCA
The DNA here is from genome assembly GCF_019056635.1 of Enterobacter cloacae complex sp. ECL72. Classification (NCBI taxonomy): domain Bacteria; kingdom Pseudomonadati; phylum Pseudomonadota; class Gammaproteobacteria; order Enterobacterales; family Enterobacteriaceae; genus Enterobacter; species Enterobacter cloacae complex sp. ECL72. The sequence continues at coordinate 2,856,897 of NZ_CP077659.1, forward strand.
TTGCAGATAAGTCGCCACATATTCTGGCTGCATGGTATTGATGTAGTGATGGTTCAGCCACAGCAGTTTGTCAGTGTTGAACGCGCTGGCTGATTTGCTGACCGAGTTCAGAGAGAACAGCTCGATCATCTCTTCGCGGCTGAAGATCTCCTGGTCACCATGAGCCCAGCCCAGACGCACCAGGTAGTTCAGCAGCGCTTCCGGCAGATAGCCGTCATCACGGTACTGCATCACGCTCACCGCGCCATGACGTTTGGACAGCTTTTTACCGTCGTCACCGTTGATCATTGATACGTGCGCATACACCGGTACAGGCGCGTTCAGCGCTTTCAGAATGTTGATCTGACGCGGGGTGTTATTGATATGGTCTTCACCACGGATCACGTGAGTGATTTCCATATCCCAGTCGTCCACTACTACGCAGAAATTATAGGTTGGCGATCCGTCAGTACGACGAATGATAAGGTCATCCAGCTCCTGGTTGCTAAATTCGATCGGGCCGCGGATCTGGTCATCAAAGATAACAGAGCCATCCTGTGGGTTAGCAAAACGCACTACGCAAGGCTCATCCGCAGCATGCTCGCTGTGGTCATGGCGGCAACGACCGTCATAACGCGGTTTTTCGCCTTTTGCCATTTGCTCTTCGCGCAGCGCATCCAGACGCTCCCTGGAGCAGTAGCACTTATAGGCCGTGCCTGCCACCAGCATCTCGTCAATTACGGCGTTATAGCGGTCAAAACGTTTGGTCTGGAAGTATGGGCCTTCGTCCCACGCCAGATTCAGCCAGTTCATCCCATCCATAATGGCTTCAATTGCTTCCGGCGTTGAGCGCTCCAGATCGGTGTCTTCAATACGCAGCACAAACTCACCGTTGTTGTGACGTGCGAAAAGCCAGGAGTAGAGAGCGGTACGTGCACCACCGACATGCAGATAGCCTGTCGGGCTCGGCGCGAAGCGAGTTTTGATTTTCATGAAATGGCCTTACGTTATAAAGATGCCGGTAATCGGCAAATTCCGGGAAGAAAACAATGGGCAATATTCTATCACTGTGGGCCGATTCCTCAATGTCGATCACTTTATCCGGTTCGAGATTGCTGTTTTTGTTTATAAATCATGCGCCACAGTCCGTTTTGCGATCGTTTTGACTAATTTTACGACGAACGAATAAAAACTTTAGAAAATGCGTTGACTCATTTTCAACTCTCCCTATAATGCGACTCCACACAGCGGGGGTGATTAGCTCAGTTGGTAGAGCATCTCCTTTACACGGAGGGGGTCGGCGGTTCGAGCCCGTCATCACCCACCATCTACTTCGGTAGACTCGCAGTGTAGATAAGCATTGAGATTGGGCGATTAGCTCAGTTGGTAGAGCATCTCCTTTACACGGAGGGGGTCGGCGGTTCGAGCCCGTCATCGCCCACCATTCTCACCTTATCGCAGCAGTTCCGAAATGGGCGATTAGCTCAGTTGGTAGAGCATCTCCTTTACACGGAGGGGGTCGGCGGTTCGAGCCCGTCATCGCCCACCATTTCGGGTCGTTAGCTCAGTTGGTAGAGCAGTTGACTTTTAATCAATTGGTCGCAGGTTCGAATCCTGCACGACCCACCAATGTAAAAAAGCGCCCTAAAGGCGCTTTTTTGCTATCTGCGATATAGCAATTCCCCCTTGCAGCCAGACCGCTTGTTTTACTCAAGCTCACGCCTTCTTTGCCGATACCTCTATTTTATGGCGAAAAGGATCTCAATATGACAACTCTTAAGCCCGTTTCTCTGTCGGCGATGGAAATCGGCAGCGTAGATAACAGCTCCGGCGGAAACGACATTGCTTCTCAAATCACCCGTCTGACCAAACAGATAACGAAAGTCACTCAGCAGCTCAAAGAAGTGGCCATGGGTGATGCCACAGCAGAAGAGAAGCAAAAGCAGCAGGAATTACTCGAATCTCAGCTGGCTATGTTGCAGGCGCAGCTGGCGCAATTGCAGCGTCAGCAGGCCGAAGAGGCGATGCCAAAGCAGGAAAACGGTCAGGCCGTGGCGGAAGGCATCAATAAGCCCTCCGCGGAGCATCAGATTAATATCTACATCTGATTATTGGTTTCGTTAAAGAGTGGATCGCGTGTGCGGGCCTCCATCAAACGTCTGGCCTGCATACGTACTACATCCCAGCAGGCGTGCGCCGCGCCGGAAAGTGACCTGTTTTTACGGCGTACCAGCATCAGCTGGCGTTCGACACAGGGTACGAAACGCTTCACCGTTAAACGACTCCCCTGCGGCAGTGGCAGCGCCAGCGCCGGCAGAACGCTGATGCCAATCCCCGCTTCGACCATGGGGAAGAGCGTGGCAGGATGCCCGATCTCCTGCACAATGGTTGCCTTAACGCCCTGCGCGGTCAGTGCGGCATCTATCAGCGGGCGGCTACCTGATGCATAATCCTGTAACACCAGGTTTGCCCCCTGCAAGGCCTGCCAGGCCACCTGCGGCAGCGATGCCAGCGGATCATCATCGCGGCAGAGCAGTAAAAAGGGCTCCGAGAGCACCACTTCACATTCCAGGTCGCTTACCGCCCCGGGATCAATAACGATGCCAAAATCCACATCCCCCTGACGGATACTCTCCAGTACCCACTGCTGCGGCCTGTCATGCAAAACAAAATCGATATCCGGATAGCGGTGATTACTTTCAGCGATGCACTGGGGAATAAGATGCGCTGAAATCGTCTGGCTCGCCGCCACTCTCACGGTGCCGGAAAGCTGTTGTCCGAGCCGGCCGACATCCCTGAGCGTACTGTTCAGTTCATCCAGCAGCCTTTCCAGACGCGTTGCCAGCTGCTGTCCCGCTTCGGTGAGCACCACTTCTCGCGTCGTACGGTCGAGCAGCTTCACGCCCGTTTGCGTTTCAAGCTCCTTAACGCTATGGCTCACCGCCGACTGGCTGAGGCCAATCATCTCCCCTGCCCGGCTAAAGCTGCGGGCCTGCGCGACGGTGACGAAAACGCGAAGCTGACGTAACGAATAATTCATCTGTTTAATTCATGAATGGATGCAATAAATCAATTTTATTTCTCAAAGGGAAGAAAGCACAATAGCGGCATCTGTTTTCAGGAGTGATTATGAAACTTTTTCGTATCCTTGATCCGTTTACGCTGACCCTGATTAGTGTCGTCTTGCTGGCCTCGTTCTTCCCGGCGCGGGGCAGTTTCGTTCCGGTTATTGAAGGACTGACCACGGCAGCCATTGCCCTGCTGTTCTTTATGCATGGCGCCAAACTCTCCCGGGAAGCCATTATTGCAGGCGGTAGCCACTGGCGACTGCACCTGTGGGTAATGTGCAGCACCTTTATCCTCTTCCCGGTTTTGGGCGTGCTGTTCGCCTGGTGGGCGCCGGTGAATGTCGATCCGGCGCTGTATACCGGTTTCCTTTATCTGTGCATTTTACCGGCCACCGTGCAGTCTGCTATTGCCTTTACCTCGCTGGCGGGCGGTAACGTCGCGGCGGCGGTCTGTTCTGCTTCTGCTTCCAGCCTGCTGGGGATCTTTGTTTCACCGCTGCTGGTCGGTCTGCTGATGAACATGCACGGGGCGGAAGGCAATCTGGAGCAGGTGGGTAAAATTTGTCTGCAACTGCTGCTGCCGTTTGTGCTCGGACACTTATCCCGTCCCTGGATTGGGGCGTTTGTGGCGAAACATAAAAAATGGATCGGGAAAACGGACCAAAGCTCAATTCTGCTGGTGGTTTACACGGCCTTCAGCGAAGCCGTGGTGAACGGTATCTGGCACAGGGTGGGCGCTGGATCGCTGCTGTTTATTGTGGTGGTAAGCATCGTTCTTCTGGCCATTGTCATCGCGGTTAACGTCTTTGTGGCCCGCAAATGCGGCTTCAACAAGGCCGATGAAATCACCATTGTATTTTGCGGATCGAAAAAGAGCCTGGCCAACGGGATCCCGATGGCCAATATTCTGTTCCCGACGTCCGTCATTGGGATGATGGTGTTGCCGCTGATGATTTTCCATCAGATCCAGCTGATGGTGTGTGCGGTACTGGCGCGGCGTTACAAGGCGCAGACTGAAAAGCTGGCGCAGGAAGAGACCCGCGCCGCGAAAGTTTAAGGACGTTTCAGGGGCTGAACCAGCTGGGTCAGCCCCTCCGTTTTGATCAGTAACGTGATAGCCATCAGCTCGCCCAGACGCCCGGCGGGGAACTCATCCTTACGGGCAAACCACAGCAGATACTCTTCCGGTAGATCAATCAGCCTGCGACCCTTATATTTACCGAACGGCATCTCCGTATTGGCGATCTCAACGAGCTGCTCTTTTTCCACGTCACTCTCCTAACAGGCGCATCATTTCCGCTTCGTCGATTACCTCGATGCCAAGCTCCTGCGCTTTTGCCAGCTTCGAACCGGCCGCTTCCCCGGCAATCACCAGGTCGGTTTTCTTCGATACGCTGCCCGCCACTTTTGCCCCCAACGCCACCAGGCGCGCTTTCGCGTCATCGCGCGAGAGCTGGCTCAGGCTGCCGGTCAGCACCACCGTTTTACCGGCAAACGGGCTGTCGATCTCTTCGGCATTAACCACTACCGGTGCAGGCCAGTGAATGCCCTGTTCCAGTAATTTACCGATCACTTCACGGTTGCTCTCTTCGGCGAAGAAGTTGAAAACGTGGGTAGCGACCACAATGCCGACATCAGGGACTTTCTGTAGCTCGTCGATGGTGGCTTTCTCCAGCGCGTCCAGCGTGCCGAAATACGCCGCCAGCCCTGCCGCCGTCGCCTCTCCGACTTCACGAATGCCAAGCGCGTAAAGGAAACGGGCAAAGGTGGTGTTTTTGGCCGCCTCGAGCGCGTTAACGATGTTCTGGGCAGATTTCGGCCCCATACGATCAAGACCGGTCAGCTTACCTGCCGTCAGGGTAAAGAGGTCCGCTGGCGTATGGACGTACTCTTTCTCAACTAACTGGTCGATAATCTTGTCACCCATTCCGTCGACGTCCATCGCCCGGCGGGAGACAAAGTGCTTCAGGGACTCTTTACGCTGCGCGCCGCAGATTAACCCGCCCGTACAGCGCGTTACCGCTTCACCTTCCACGCGCTCAACGTCCGAACCACATACCGGACAGTGGGCTGGAAACTCGATGGCACGGGTATCGGCAGGACGTTCAGACTCAACAACGTTAACCACCTGTGGGATCACGTCGCCCGCGCGGCGAATCACCACTTTGTCACCAATGCGCAGGCCCAGGCGGGCAATTTCATCGGCGTTATGCAGCGTGGCGTTACTTACCAGCACGCCAGCCACCTGCACAGGCTCCAGACGCGCCACAGGCGTAATCGCCCCCGTACGCCCTACCTGAAACTCCACGTCGCGAACGAAGGTCATCTGCTCCTGCGCCGGGAACTTAAAGGCTACCGCCCAGCGCGGCGCACGGGCCACAAATCCTAACTGTTCCTGCAACGCCAGCGAGTTAACCTTGATCACCACGCCATCAATATCAAACCCGAGCGTGGGACGATCCTCTTCAACCTTGTGATAGAACGCCAGCACCGCCTCCGGAGAGTCGCAGAGCTGCACGCGGTTGCTAACCGGTAACCCCCACTCTTTGAACTGCATTAAACGACCCAGGTGAGTATCTGGCAGGTCACCGCCTTCCAGGATCCCGACGCCGTAGCAGAAGAAAGTAAGCGGTCGCTTCGCGGTGATTCGTGGATCGAGCTGACGCAGCGAACCTGCCGCCGCGTTACGCGGGTTTGCAAACACTTTCCCACCGGTACGACGCGCTTCTTCGTTGATCTTCTCGAAGCCCGCCTGCGGAAGGAACACTTCCCCGCGCACTTCCAGCCGGGCGGGAATGTTATCGCCACGCAGTTTCAGCGGGATCGCACGAATAGTGCGCACATTAGTGGTGATGTCTTCCCCGGTAGTGCCGTCGCCGCGCGTTGCGGCACGCACCATCACGCCGTTCTCATAAAGAATGCTAACGGCCAGACCATCCAGCTTTAGCTCGCAGCACCAGCTCAGATTGTCGATGCTCTTCAGGCGATCCTGCACACGCTTGTTGAAAGCCAGAAAACTCTCTTCATCAAACACGTTATCCAGCGACAGCATCGGCACTTCATGGCGCACCTGGCTGAAAGCGCCCAGCGGTTCCGCGCCGACGCGCTGCGTTGGGGAATCGGGCGTAATCAGTTCGGGGTGCTGCGCTTCCAGCTCGCGCAGTTCACGCATCAGGCGGTCATATTCCGCATCCGGCACTTCCGGTGCGTCCATAACATGATAGAGATATTCATGATGGCGAAGCGTGGTTCGCAGTTCAGTAAGTTGTTGTTCGATTGAGTCCATATCGCACCATCAATGAGAAAAACCCCCGACAGGCGGGGGTTGAGGAGGAGGTGAAGTTAACGCGACGATTACGCGTTCGCTTCCTTAACTTCGCGGATGCGGTCCTGATACTCGCGCAGTTTCTGCGGCGTCATCATTCGACGCTGATCGTCGAGCACCACACCGCCCACTTCGTCGGCGATGTGCTGAGCGGACTGTAGCATCAGCTTAAAGTTTTGCAGCTCGTCACCGTAGGACGGCACCTGCATAAAGATCGTAACCCCCGGCGTGACGAAATCACCGGTCATTTCCGGGTCAAACGTGCCTGGATTGACCATATTGGCCAGGCTAAACAGCGCCGGACCGCTACCGTCAGGACTCAGGTGGCGATGGAAAATATTCATGTCGCCGAACTTGAAGCCTGCCTGTTGGATGCTGTTAAGCAGCACGTCACCGTTCAGATGGGTGCCATGATGAGCAGCCACGTTCATGATGATCACCGCTTCTTTACGCTGCGGCTTTTCAACAACCGGTTCTGGCTCTGCGACCGGCTCTGGCTTAACACGCGGAGCGGGCTGTGGCGCAGGCGGTTCAGGCTGCGGCTGCGGTTGTTGTACCGGCTGCGGCTGCTGAACAGGCTGTGGCTGATGCACTGGCTGTGCAGGCTGTTGCACAGGTTGCGGCTGTACAGGTTGCGGCTGTACAGGCTGTGGCTGTACAGGCTGTGGCGCAACGGGCTGCTGTTGCACAGGCTGCTGCGGCGGATGACGAACAGGTTCTTCCACTGGCGGCGGCGCTGGCTGGCGCGGCTGGGCAGAGGCATACGGTGGTTGATACTGGTGCTGCGGAGCGCGGGGGGCTTCATGCTCTCCATGCGCTGCGCCGGGCGCAGTATTGACCCGATGAACACGAACTTCACCCACGCCGTCGTCGTCAGGACCGTCGATGTCGTCTTCAACGTCATCGTCGTCACGACTGGACTTCATGCGCTTCAGTGGACGATCGCGAAACATAGAGGAACGCTCTTTACGGCTGGTCCAGAAACCATGTACCAGTAAAGCGATTATGGCGATCGCGCCAACAATGATTAATATCAGACGCAAATCCTGCATCATTATATTCTCTGTTGTTCTAACACCTTGCCACCACGGCAAACATTTACTCACTAAGAGTATTTGCCGTTTACGTCAAGTGCAAGTGTATGCAGAGCATTCACAGCATAAAGATGAACTAAATCGTGCTTTTTGCTGGTTTTTCGAACATTTCCGAACTGGTCATTGGCCCGTAACTGGATAATATAGGCGGGCAATTCCACTGGTTGTGTAAAAAGGAGTACAGCCTGGTATGGTTTCAACATCTTCTTCTGCCCCACGCAGCGGGGTCTGGTACTTTTCTCAGGGCTGGAAACTGGTCTCCCTGCCGGGCATTCGACGCTTCGTTATTTTGCCGTTACTGATCAACATTATTCTGATGGGCGGGGCCTTCTGGTGGCTGTTCACCAGACTGGAAAGCTGGATCCCTTCCCTGATGAGCTATGTGCCGGACTGGTTACAGTGGCTAGACTACCTGCTCTGGCCGATTGCGGTTATCTCCGTGCTGCTGGTTTTCGGCTATTTCTTTTCGACGATAGCAAACTGGATAGCCGCGCCGTTCAACGGTCTGCTGGCCGAACAGCTGGAAGCGCGCCTGACCGGTGCGACGCCACCTGACACGGGCGTACTGGGGATCGTGAAAGATCTCCCCCGCATCATGAAGCGTGAATGGCAGAAGTTCGCCTGGTACCTGCCGCGGGCGATTGTGCTGCTTATTCTTTATTTTGTACCCGGGATTGGCCAGACGGTCGCGCCCGTGCTGTGGTTCCTGTTCAGCGCCTGGATGCTCGCTATCCAGTACTGTGATTATCCGTTCGATAACCACAAAGTGCCGTTTAAAGAGATGCGCACTGCCCTGCGCACTCAGAAGGTTGCCAACATGCAGTTTGGCGCGCTGACCAGCCTGTTCACCATGATCCCTTTCCTGAATTTGTTCATCATGCCCGTTGCCGTTTGCGGCGCGACGGCGATGTGGGTGGACTGCTACCGTGCTAAGCACGCGTTATGGAAGTAATGCAAAAATGTGTAAAAGAGGGGTGGCTTATGCCGCCCCTTATTCCATACTGATCCCCATTATTTCCTTGCAGCATATAGATATGCGATTTCCTTACTTCCCCATACCTGTTCAACAGGTATGCTGGGTCGGTATCCCAATTTCATACAGTTAAGGACAGGCCATGAGTAAGATTTATGAAGACAACTCGCTGACTATCGGTCATACGCCCCTGGTTCGACTGAACCGTATCGGTAATGGACGCATTCTGGCGAAGGTCGAATCTCGTAACCCAAGCTTCAGCGTTAAATGCCGTATCGGTGCGAATATGATTTGGGATGCTGAAAAGCGTGGCGTGCTGAAACCTGGCGTTGAGCTGGTTGAACCCACCAGCGGCAATACCGGTATCGCTCTGGCCTATGTTGCGGCGGCGCGTGGCTATAAGCTGACGCTGACTATGCCTGAAACCATGAGCATTGAGCGTCGTAAGCTGCTGAAAGCGCTGGGTGCGAACCTGGTCCTGACCGAAGGCGCAAAAGGCATGAAGGGCGCGATTCAGAAGGCCGAAGAAATTGTTGCCAGCGATCCGGCAAAATATCTGCTGCTCCAGCAGTTCAGCAACCCGGCCAACCCGGAAATTCATGAGAAAACCACCGGCCCGGAAATCTGGGAAGATACCGACGGTCAGGTTGATGTGTTTATCTCCGGCGTAGGCACCGGCGGTACGCTGACCGGTGTGTCTCGCTATATTAAAGGCACGAAAGGTAAAAAAGATCTGATTACCGTTGCCGTTGAGCCAACCGACTCACCGGTTATCGCTCAGGCGCTGGCAGGCGAAGAGATCAAACCTGGCCCTCACAAAATCCAGGGTATCGGCGCTGGCTTTATTCCAGGCAACCTGGATCTGAAGCTGATCGATAAAGTGGTCGCCATTACCAATGAAGAAGCCATCTCCACGGCGCGTCGCCTGATGGATGAGGAAGGCATTCTGGCGGGTATCTCTTCCGGTGCGGCGGTTGCGGCAGCCCTCAAACTGCTGGAAGATGAAACCTTTACCAATAAGAACATTGTGGTTATCCTACCGTCTTCGGGTGAGCGTTACTTAAGCACAGCACTGTTTGCCGATCTCTTCACTGAGAAAGAACTGCAACAGTGATGCCAGCATGTTAAAAACGCGTAAAAAAGCACCTTTTCAGGTGCTTTTTTGTGGCCTGCTTCAAAGTTTTACCCCTCCTGGCATTGCTTCACCCCGTTGGGTCTGGTATTTAAACCAGCAATTATTTTGATGCGCGAAATTAATCGGTGAACGAAATAGCGCTGCTGAATCGATTTTATGATTTGGTTCAAGTCTTGCTTTCACTGCATAATGTTTAATGACGATTGAAACGTCAGCGCTAACTATACAGGCTAAAGTTAAGTCGCCAGGCTAGACTTTAGTTCCACAACACTAAACCTATAAGTTGGGGAAATACAATGTTCCAGCAAGAAGTTACCATTACCGCTCCGAACGGTCTGCACACCCGCCCTGCTGCTCAGTTTGTTAAAGAAGCGAAAGGCTTCACTTCTGAAATCACTGTGACTTCCAACGGCAAAAGCGCTAGCGCAAAAAGCCTGTTCAAGCTGCAAACTCTGGGCCTGACTCAGGGTACCGTTGTTACCATCTCCGCTGAAGGTGAAGACGAGCAGAAAGCAGTTGAGCATCTGGTTAAGCTGATGGCTGAACTCGAGTAAGTTTACCGGGTTCTTTTCAATATCAGTCACAAGTAAGGTAGGGTTATGATTTCAGGCATTTTAGCATCCCCGGGTATCGCTTTCGGCAAAGCATTGCTGCTGAAAGAAGACGAAATCGTCATTGACCGGAAAAAAATTTCTGCCGACAAGGTTGATCAGGAAGTTGAACGTTTTCTGAGCGGTCGTGCCAAGGCATCTGCGCAACTGGAAGCGATTAAAACTAAAGCTGGCGAAACTTTCGGTGAAGAAAAAGAAGCCATCTTCGAAGGGCACATTATGCTGCTCGAAGATGAGGAGCTGGAGCAGGAAATCATAGCCCTGATTAAAGATAAAGGCATGACGGCCGACGCGGCTGCGCATGAAGTTATCGAAGGTCAGGCATCTGCCCTGGAAGAGCTGGACGATGAATACCTGAAGGAACGTGCGGCTGACGTACGTGACATCGGTAAGCGCCTGCTGCGCAACATCCTGGGTCTGGCCATCATCGATCTGAGCGCGATTCAGGACGAAGTCATCCTGGTTGCCGCTGACCTGACCCCGTCTGAAACCGCACAGCTGAACCTTAACAAGGTGCTGGGTTTCATTACTGATGCAGGTGGACGTACCTCCCACACCTCAATCATGGCGCGTTCTCTGGAACTGCCAGCCATTGTGGGTACCGGTAGCGTTACCTCCCAGGTGAAAAACGACGACTATCTGATTCTGGATGCCGTAAACAATGTGGTTTACGTCAACCCAACTAACGATGTGATCGAGCAGCTGCGTTCCGTTCAGGAGCAGGTTGCTACCGAGAAAGCGGAACTCGCTAAACTGAAAGATCTGCCAGCCATCACGCTGGACGGCCATCAGGTTGAAGTGTGCGCTAACATCGGTACCGTACGTGACGTTGACGGCGCTGAGCGCAACGGCGCGGAAGGTGTAGGTCTGTATCGTACTGAATTCCTGTTCATGGATCGCGACGCTCTGCCAACGGAAGAAGAGCAGTTTGCAGCGTACAAAGCGGTTGCGGAAGCGTGCGGCTCGCAGGCTGTAATCGTCCGTACCATGGACATCGGTGGCGACAAAGAGCTGCCGTACATGAACTTCCCGAAAGAAGAGAACCCGTTCCTGGGCTGGCGTGCCGTGCGTATCGCCATGGATCGCAAAGAGATCCTGCGTGACCAGGTTCGCGCTATTCTGCGTGCCTCCGCTTTCGGTAAACTGCGCATCATGTTCCCGATGATCATCTCTGTTGAAGAAGTGCGTGCACTGAAGAAAGAGATCGAAATCTACAAACAGGAACTGCGCGACGAAGGTAAAGCATTTGACGAATCCATTGAGATCGGCGTGATGGTGGAAACACCGGCAGCCGCGACCATTGCGCGTCATTTAGCCAAAGAAGTTGATTTCTTTAGTATCGGTACCAATGATTTAACGCAGTACACCCTGGCAGTTGACCGTGGTAATGATATGATTTCACATCTCTACCAGCCAATGTCACCGTCCGTACTGAATTTGATCAAGCAAGTTATTGATGCTTCTCATGCAGAAGGTAAATGGACTGGCATGTGTGGTGAGCTTGCAGGCGACGAACGTGCTACACTTCTGTTGCTGGGTATGGGTCTGGACGAATTCTCTATGAGCGCCATTTCCATCCCGCGCATTAAGAAGATTATCCGTAACACGAACTTCGAAGATGCGAAGGTGTTAGCAGAGCAGGCTCTTGCTCAACCGACAACGGACGAGTTAATGACGCTGGTTAACAAGTTCATTGAAGAAAAAACAATCTGCTAATCCACGAGATGCGGCCCAATTTACTGCTTAGGAGAAGATCATGGGTTTGTTCGATAAACTGAAATCTCTGGTTTCTGATGACAAGAAAGACTCCGGAACTATTGAGATTGTTGCTCCGCTCTCCGGCGAGATCGTCAACATCGAAGACGTGCCGGATGTAGTGTTTGCTGAGAAAATCGTTGGTGATGGCATTGCTATCAAACCAACTGGCAACAAAATGGTTGCTCCAGTTGACGGCACCATCGGTAAAATTTTTGAAACCAACCATGCGTTCTCTATCGAATCCGATAGCGGTATCGAACTGTTCGTTCACTTCGGTATTGACACCGTTGAACTGAAAGGCGAAGGCTTCAAACGTATCGCAGAAGAAGGCCAGCGTGTTAAAGTTGGCGACCCGGTAATTGAATTCGATCTGCCGCTGCTGGAAGAAAAAGCGAAGTCTACCCTGACTCCGGTTGTTATCTCCAACATGGACGAAATCAAAGAACTGATCAAACTGTCTGGCAGCGTCACCGTGGGTGAAACCCCGGTTATCCGCATCAAGAAGTAATTCTTGCCGCACAGAAAAATGGCGCCTTCGGGCGCCATTTTTGTTTATGCCGGCAGGATAAGCTCGTCATAGCCTTTCGACTGCGTATAGATCATAACGTCAGTCACCCGATCGCCCGCCATGCGAATGGCATCGGCAACGGTTTTCCCTCCCACAATGCCGCTGACCAGCTCCGAACAGAACAGATCGCCCGTTCCTTTCAGATCCGTCTCTACGCGCGGGTGCGCGCTTACGGTAACACCTTCTTCGCTCACCAGCACAACGTGGATATTCTGCGGATCGTCAGACACTGGCGCACTGGTGATCGCTACCCATTTCAGCGAGTCGGACAGCAGCCCCTGCGCGGCGGCAATGGCGCTCTCCGGCGTACGGCACGGTTTGCCGCTCAGCACTTCCAGTTCATACACGTTGGGCGTAATGCCCTGGGCCAGCGGGAGCAGATGCTCACGGTAGGCTTCAGGAATATCCGGCTTCACGTACATCCCGCTATCGATATCCCCAATTACCGGGTCGACCAGCACCAGCAGATCGGGATGTTGCACTTTGATTGCCTTCAGCCACTGCGCCAGCAGCGCGATCTGGCTGGCGCTGCCCATATAGCCGGTGGTGACCGCTTTAAGCTCGCGCAGGATCTCGCGCTCTTCCAGCGCCTTAAGGTAGCCGCTGAACCACTCGTCCGGGATCACCCCGCCGTAGAAGGTGTCGTAGTGCGGCGTATTGCTGAACAGCACCGTTGGCACGGCGGTAACGTTCAGCCGGTGGGTGCGAATATTCGGCACCGCGATGCTGTTTCCCACGCTGCCGTACACCACCTGCGACTGAACGGCGACAATATCGGTTTGCTGCGCCCGGGTGTTATCCCGGAATAAAATCATCTCCATGACGCTTAAATCCCCGCCCCCTGCGAATAACTCTCTTCACCAAAGACGCCGGTAGACAGATAACGGTCGCCGCGATCGCAAATAATCGCTACGACCACCGCCCCCGGCGTGGACTCAGCCACCCGGATCGCACCCGCTACGGCACCGCCAGAGCTGACGCCGCAGAAGATACCTTCACGCACGGCCAGCTCACGCATGGTATTTTCCGCCTCGCGCTGATGAATATCCAGCACCTGGTCCACAAGCTGCGCATTAAAGATGCCCGGCATATACTCCGCCGGCCAGCGGCGGATGCCCGGAATGCTGCTCCCCTCTTCCGGTTGCAGGCCGACAATCGTCACCGGCTTCTCCTGTTCGCGCAGAAAGCGTGACACACCGGTGATCGTGCCCGTGGTCCCCATGCTGGAGACAAAGTGGGTGATGCGCCCGTCGGTTTGCTGCCAGATTTCCGGGCCGGTGGTGGTGTAGTGCGCGTACGGGTTGTCCGGGTTGTTGAACTGGTCGAGAAGCTTGCCTTCCCCGCGCTCCGCCATCGCTAACGCTAAATCTCGCGCCCCTTCCATCCCCTGCTCTTTGCTCACCAGAATCAGCTCGGCTCCATAGGCGCGCATGGCGGCCCGGCGCTCCTGGCTCATGTTATCCGGCATCAGCAACTTCATGCGGTAGCCTTTCAGGGCGGCAATCATTGCCAGCGCGATACCGGTGTTACCGCTGGTGGCTTCGATCAGCACGTCGCCGGGCTTAATTTCACCGCGCTTTTCGGCCTGGACAATCATCGACAGCGCCGCCCGGTCTTTTACCGACCCCGCCGGGTTATTGCCTTCGAGTTTGACCCAGATTTCGCTGCCGTTATCAGGCCCCATGCGCTGAAGTTTGACCAGAGGGGTGTTGCCGATGGTGTGTTCGAGTGTATTCACGATTTTTACTCAATAAAAAAGCCGGGTGGCGCTTAGCTTACCCGGCCTACAAGACGCAGTGATAACTGTAGGCCCGGTCAGCGCAGCGCCACCGGGCGATAAACATACTAATAACCTATCAGGCTGACTCCGCCAGAGCAATATCCTCGCGCGTTTCAATGCGCTCGTTACCGTGATAAATGCGCGCGTGTTGCAGCCCGACAAACAGGCGCTCCCCCCGGTGCGGCGGCACGTCGTCACGCATAACCACGGTCAGCGGCTCGGTGTACCAGCCCAGGGGCTGTACCACCAATTGGGTGTAGTGCCCTTTAGGGCTAGCTTCCAGCACCTGCACCGGAAGCGGTGAATCCAGGCTGGTACGGCGGCTGACGTCCACTTCCCACGGACGCAGGAACAGATCCACTGGCCCCTGATGCGCGGAGGTATACCCCAGCGGCCAGCGGTGCGCGCCAACGTGGAACTGACCGCCGCGAATGGTACCCTGAAGGCGGTTTACTTCCCCCATAAACTCCAGCACAAAGCGGGTCGCCGGTTCACGCCAGAGCTGCTCTGGCTCGTCAACCTGCTCAATGTTGCCCTGACTCATTACCACCACGCGATCGGCCACTTCCATCGCCTCTTCCTGATCGTGGGTCACGAAAACGCTGGTGAACTGGAGTTCCTCATGCAGCTGACGCAGCCAGCGGCGCAGCTCTTTTCGCACCTGTGCATCCAGCGCGCCAAACGGTTCGTCCAGCAGCAGGATTTGCGGTTCAACGGCTAACGCACGCGCCAGCGCCACGCGCTGCTTCTGCCCGCCGGAAAGTTGAGCCGGGAAGCGGTCCGCCAGATGCGCAAGCTGCACCATCTCCAGCAGTTTGGTCACTTTCGCTTTGATGGCGGCGGCATCTGGACGTTCACGACGCGGCAGCACGGTCAGGCCAAACGCGATGTTGTCGAATACCGTCATGTGGCGGAACAGCGCATAATGCTGAAATACAAAGCCCACTTTACGGTCGCGGGCGTGCAGGCGGCTAACGTCCGTACCGTGGAAGCGAATATGTCCGCTGGTCTGGTGTTCAAGCCCGGCGATAATACGCAGCAGCGTGGTTTTACCGGAGCCAGACGGCCCCAGCAGCGCCACCATTTGTCCGGAAGGGATATCCAGCGAGATATCATTCAGCACCTGGGTGCGACCAAAAGACTTCTTAATATTGGCAATCTCAATGCTCATGATTTCCCTCCTGATGCTGACGTTTTTCCTGATTCTCTAAACGCCACTGCACCACACTCTTCAAAAACAGGGTCAAAATCGCCATCAGCGTCAGCAACGCTGCGGCAGTAAAGGAACCGACGGTGTTGTAGTCCTGTTCCAGTAATTCAATCTGTAACGGCAGCGACAGGGTTTCGCCGCGAATCGAGCCGGATACCACCGACACCGCGCCAAACTCACCGATCGCACGGGCGTTGGTCAGCACCACGCCGTAAAGCAGTGCCCAGCGGATATTCGGCAGCGTGACGCGGCGGAACATCTGCCAGCCGGAAGCGCCGAGCAGCACCGCGGCTTCATCTTCATGGCTGCCCTGGCTGAGCATCACCGGCACCAGCTCGCGCACCACGAACGGACAGGTGACAAAGACGGTCACCAGCACCATCCCCGGCCAGGCGAACATGATTTGCAGGTCGTGCTCATCCAGCCAGCCGCCCAGCGGGCCATTGGAGCCGTAGAAGAGCAGATAAACCAGGCCCGCCACCACCGGAGACACCGCAAACGGGATATCCAGCAGGGTCAGCAGCAGCTGACGCCCCGGGAAGTTAAAGCGCGTTACCAGCCAGGCCAGCAATACGCCAAACACCAGATTCACCGGGACGGTGATCAGGGCAATCATCACCGTCAGCCAGATGGCGTGGAGCATGTCCGGATCGGCCAGGTTTTGCAGCGCGGGCATAATCCCTTTACTGAAGGCCTGCACGAAGATGTACACCATCGGCACGACGAGAATGAATGCGGAGACCAGCACGCCGGTACCAATCAGAAACCATTTGCCCCAGTTGATGCGGGGCGCGTCATAGCGCTTCAATTGCGTAACTTCCGCCATCAGTGACCTACCACACGTCGACCAAAGCGACTTTGCAGAGTGTTAATCGAAAACAGTAGCAGCAGCGACGCGGCAAGGATCACCGAGGCAATCGCGCTCGCGGCCGGATAATCAAACTCCTGCAAACGGACAAAAATCATCAGCGAGGTCACTTCGGTTTTCCACGCGATGTTCCCGGCGATAAAAATGACCGCGCCAAATTCACCGAGGCTGCGGGTAAAGGAGAGCGCCACCCCCGCCAGCAAGGCCGGAGAAAGTTCCGGCAGCACAACCTTACGGAAACTCTGCCAGCGCGTGGCGCCCAGGGTCTCCGCAGCCTCTTCGTATTCGGGGCCTAACTCTTCCAGCACCGGCTGCACGGTACGTACCACAAACGGGATGCTGGTGAAGGCCATCGCCACCGCGATACCGATCCAGGTATAGGTCACTTTAATATCAAACTTCGCCAGCCATTCGCCGTAAAAGCCGTTCACGGAGAACAGCGACGCCAGCGTCAGACCGGCCACCGCCGTCGGCAGGGCAAACGGCAGATCCATCAGGGCGTCGAGCAGCGTGCGGCCAGGGAAGCGATAGCGGGTTAAGATCCATGCCATCAGCAGGCCAAACACGCCGTTAAAAATCGAGGCCACGAATGCAGACAGCAGCGTGACCTTGTAGGCCGCCACCACCTGCGGATTGGTGACCACTTCCCAGTACTGGGACCAGCTCATCTCAGCGAGCTGCATCACCAGAGCGCTGAGCGGTAACAATAAAATCAGACAGACGAACAGCAGGCTGGTCCCGAGGCTTAAGGTAAAACCCGGCAGCACACGTCTTGTTGATCCTGCAAACATTACTTACGCCCCGCCGCCAGCAATTTGTCTAACTCACCGCCGCTGGCAAAATGCGTTTTCATCACCTCAGGCCAGGCGCCGAAATGATCTTCCACGCGGAACAGCTCGGTCTGCGGGAATTTGTCTTTCAGCTTGTTCATCACGTCCGGATTATTAACGCGGTAGTAATAGTCAGTAATCACCGTCTGCGCCTGCGGGCTGTACAGATAGTTGAGATAGGCTTTTGCCGCTTTCTCTGTGCCGTTGGCTTTGACGTTTTTATCCACCCACGCCACCGGGAATTCGGCCAGAATGTTGGTTTTCGGGATAACCACTTCGAAGCCCTGCGCTTCGTACTGTTTACGAATATTGTTCACTTCGGATTCAAAGCTGATCAGCACGTCGCCCAGCCCGCGCTCGGCGAAAGTGGTGGTTGCGCCCCGGCCGCCGGTGTCAAACACTTCGACGTTTTTCAGGAACTGGGTCATAAACTGTTCGGTTTTCGCTTTATCGTTACCGTCAGCTTTGTCCGCCGCGCCCCACGCCGCCAGATAGGTATAACGCGCGTTGCCGGAGGTTTTCGGATTCGGGAAAATCAGCTTGACGTCAGAACGCACCAGGTCGTTCCAGTCGTGAATGTTTTTCGGGTTGCCCTTGCGCACCAGGAAGCCCATGGTGGAATAGAACGGCGAACTGTTGTTCGGCAGGCGGCTTTGCCAGTCCGCCGGGATCAGCTTGCCTTTGTCGTGCAGGATCTGCACGTCCGTGACCTGGTTGTAGGTCACCACATCCGCTTTCAGCCCCTGCAAAATGGCCAGCGCCTGCTTGGATGAACCAGCGTGCGACTGTTTGATGGTCAGCTTGTCGCCGTTGTTCTCTTTCGCCCACTGCTGTTCAAATGCGGGATTAAGGGCGGCAAACAGCTCGCGTGAAACATCATAAGAACTGTTCAGCAACTCGGTTGCCTGCGCCTGCGCCACCAGCAGTAAACCTGCCAGTGCCAGCGATCCTTTTTTCAGTACAGTAACGGCCATTGCGCACCCTTATAAATGTGATGACTATCTTATAGTCATAATATTTATAACGGAGTCTAAAGGAGTAACGGTTTTATATACCGTTTGGTGATTTAGAAGCAGAAAAGGGAATAAGGGGTGCGGGAGAAATTGCCGGGTGGCGCTAACGCTTACCCGGCCTACGAATGGAGAGCGATTTACAGCGCCAGCAGGCGCTCAACGGACGGCGCAAAGTAGTAGCCGCCGGTCACCGGACGGGTGAAGCGCAGCATGGCGTCACGCTTGCCGTCGGTATCGCCAAACATGCTCAGCAGCTGCTGTTCGATGTTGTAGAGGCGCGCACAGTAAGCGCAGAAGTACAGGCCGTGCGTACCGCTCGCGGTGCCGTACGGCAAGCTCTGGCGAATAATCTTCAGCCCCTTACCGTCTTCTTTAAGGTCAACGCGGGTCAGGTGGGACGTGACCGGACGCGCATCGCCGTCAATCTCTTCATTGGCGTCTTTGGTGCGGCCAATCATCATCTCCTGGTCATGCACGCTCATGCGGTTAAGCTGCCTGAGGTTATGCTCCCAGCGCTGGACGAACACGTAGCTGCCGCCTGCGTCCACGCCATCCTTGATTACAGCCACCTCGCGACGCGTCTCTTCCCCGGCCGGGTTTTCGGTGCCGTCGACGAAGCCGCTCAAATCGCGCTCTTCCACCCAGCGGAAACCGTGGATCTCTTCCTGCACGTCGATGCTGTCACCAAAGGCCTCAATCGCTGCCTGAGCGACGGAGAAATTCACGTCATGGCGCAGGGAGAGGATATGGATCAGGACGTCATACTGGGTGGCGGGCGCAAGACCTTTGCCATAAGGAATAAAGTCTTTCAGCTCTTCTGCGCCTTCGCCGCCGCTCAGCTGACGCCAGACGGTGTTGCCAAAGGCAACCACCGCGCCCAGATGGGCTTCGGGGAATTTGGCCTGAAAGGTGGCCAGTTTATCAACGAAAATTTTGCTGGCCGCGCGCAGGGCATCCACGTCCCCTTTGACGTTGGCTTCAATCCAAATCGCCGCGCGGCAATGTTCTGGCAAAATGCCACTCTGAACCTGAGACATCGCTCCTCCTGAAAAAAAGATGCCACGACAGCGTGGCATTGATGGCGGCTATTATACCTGGATTTCAGCGAGGCGGCTTGCTCAGGCGCAAATTACTGCTTCCAGATAATTTTGCTCACTTTCCACTTTTTCAGGGTGTCGTCAGAGGGCATTAACCCTTCCGGACCGTTCCAGGTGCCGCTGAATACATAGCTAATGTGCTGGCTGCCGTCGGCCTTACACTCGACCGCCACGCTATCATCCGACGGCACGCTGGCGCAGTGGCCAAACGCTTTCTGGTAGAGCTCGCCAAACGGCGTACCTACCTTCACGCCACCTGAGGTCGGGATCTCTTCATCCATCACCGCAATGCGGTTGACCGTACCTTTATCGCCGTTGATGACCATCGCCACCTTGTCGTCTTTCAACGCTTCGAAATAGCGCACGATGTTGCCGTTCTCGGTTTTCATGCCGCTGCGCAGGCGATAATCACTGCCGATGGCCTCCTGAATGGCATCCTGATCCAGCGCCGTCGAGGCGGTGATTTTGCCCACGCCCTGCTCGGTCACTTCCGTTGAGGAGCCAAACCAGTTCCACGGATAGGCCGCAGACCAGTTGATGGATGAGAGCGTGGAACAGCCGGTTAACGCCAGCGGGAGAGCGCATAAAAGTAAACGCAGCGATTTCATTGAGACGTCCTTACGTAATAAATCAACGCTTGTTGGAGTGCAGTATCGGCAAAAAGTGCCGTTTTAATCTGACTCTTGCGTAAAACAGGCGCGTAAACGGGGGTTCGTGACCAGCCACAGCAGCGCGACAATATCCGCCACCACCAGCGCAATCCCGATACCGGAAAGCGGCTCGCCGTACAGCCAGAGCACGGGCTGCCAGATCAGGAGCACAACCTGCGCCAGAATCAACAGCCAGCGAAGCGCGCGCCAGAAGCGCGGGAGGAACTGCCGCCGACCGCTGCACAGGAACGCCAGCACCGCCGGTACACCGGGCAGTAACCCCAGCCAGAACGCATCGTGATCGGGATAAAAGAGATTCAGTAGCGTATCGCCCTGCCCGCGTGACGCGCCAGCCATCACGAACAGCACCCAGGTGCGGGCCTGCAACAGCAGAACGCACCAGAATAAAAAAGGCAGACGCAGACGACCGTGAACATCATAGTCGCCAGGGTGGAACTCAGTACTCTTCATCTTCGATCAGGCGCTTACCCAGCGTCAGTACATCCGCGTGCTCGTAGCCCAGACGTTCATACATGCCCAGCACCACGTCGTTATCTTCCCGCACCATAATCTGGATTTTCGGGCAGCCACGGGCGATCAGTTTCTTTTCCAGACGGTTAAGCAGCGCGTTGGCGATGCCGCGCGCGCGATATTCCGGGTGCACGCCCAGATAGTAGGCCGACCCGCGGTGGCCGTCGTACCCGCCCATTACCGTCCCGACCACCTCGCCGTTGACCTCAGCGACCAGAAACAGACTGACGTCGTGATTCACCTTCCGTTCGATGTCCATTTCCGGATCGTTCCACGGACGCAGCAGATCGCAGCGCTCCCAAAGGGTGATCACCTCTTCGAAATCTTCCTGGCGAAAAACGCGTATCTCCATGGTATTAACCGCCTTTTCGGGTTTAAAAACAGTGATTATGGCGTGAACAGGGCATTTAGCCAATAACCGGGGAAAAACTCGCCAAAATTTGGCATAATGTCACTTTGTCACGTATTGAAATGAAAAGTAAAACAATTCTCAATAAGGAATGTCGTCACGCAAAACGCGATACGATATAACACCAGGACCCCAATTTTTACAATTCAGGCCGCATGAGCACATTCAAACCATTAAAAGCACTCACATCGCGTCGTCAGGTTCTCAAAGCGGGGCTGGCGGCCTTAACGTTAACAGGCATCGCAAAGCAGGCTCAGGCAAAAGAAGAGAGCTCGCTTAAAACCAGTAACGGACACAGCAAGCCGAAAACCAAAAAAGCCGGGGCAAAGCGTCTGGTCATGCTCGATCCGGGCCACGGCGGGATCGACACCGGCGCCATTGGCCGAAACGGGTCGAAAGAAAAACACGTCGTGCTGGCAATTGCAAAAAATGTGCGCGCAATTTTACGCAGCAACGGCATTGACGCCCGCCTGACGCGCACGGGCGACACGTTTATCCCGCTGTACGATCGCGTGGAAATTGCCCATAAGCACGGCGCCGACCTGTTTATGTCCATTCACGCGGATGGCTTCACAAACCCTTCCGCCGCAGGCGCATCGGTGTTCGCCCTCTCCAACCGTGGCGCCAGTAGCGCCATGGCGAAATACCTCTCCGATCGCGAAAACCGGGCGGATGAAGTGGCCGGGAAAAAAGCCACCGACAAAGACCATCTGTTGCAGCAGGTTCTGTTTGATCTCGTGCAGACCGATACCATCAAAAACAGCCTGACGCTCGGCTCGCATATCCTTAAACGGATTAAGCCCGTGCACCGTCTGCACAGTAAAAGCACCGAGCAGGCCGCGTTTGTGGTGCTGAAGTCCCCGTCCATTCCGTCCGTGCTGGTGGAAACCTCGTTCATTACCAACCCGGAAGAGGAGCGTTTACTCGGCACCACGGCGTTTCGTCAGAAGATCGCGAACGCTATCGCCTCCGGGGTCATCAGTTATTTCAACTGGTTCGATAATCAAAAAGCGCACTCCAGGAAACGTTGATGAAACCGAATGCACAGCTGGTCAAAACTTTCCTGATGCAGTTACAGGACGCGATTTGCCAGAAACTGGCCGCCGCAGACGGCGGTGAATTCCAGGAAGATGCCTGGCAGCGCGAAGCGGGCGGCGGCGGGCGCAGCCGCGTGCTGCGTAACGGTGGCATTTTTGAACAGGCCGGGGTCAACTTCTCCCACGTCCACGGTGATGCAATGCCGGCGTCCGCCACGGCGCATCGGCCTGAACTGGCGGGCCGCAGCTTCGAGGCGATGGGCGTCTCGCTGGTGGTGCATCCGCATAACCCGTTTGTGCCAACCAGCCACGCCAACGTGCGCTTTTTCATCGCGGAAAAACCGGGGGCCGATCCGGTCTGGTGGTTTGGCGGCGGTTTCGACTTAACGCCTTACTATGGCTTCGAAGAGGACGCCGTGCACTGGCACACCACCGCGCGCGACCTCTGCCTGCCGTTTGGCGAAGACGTTTACCCGAAATACAAAAAGTGGTGCGATGATTATTTCTATCTGAAGCATCGCGACGAGCAACGCGGCATCGGCGGGCTGTTCTTTGACGATCTCAACACGCCGGATTTTGATACCGCGTTCAGCTTTATGCGCGCAGTGGGTGAAGGCTTTACCGATGCCTATCTGCCGATTGTCGAACGCCGCAAAAACACCGACTACGGCGTTCGCGAGCGTGAGTTCCAGCTGTACCGCCGCGGGCGTTACGTGGAGTTTAACCTGGTATGGGATCGCGGGACGCTGTTTGGCCTGCAAACCGGTGGGCGCACGGAGTCCATTCTGATGTCGATGCCGCCGCTGGTGCGCTGGGAATACAGCTTTGAACCCAAAGAAGGCAGCCCGGAGGCTGCCTTGCGTGATTTTATTCGGGTTCGGGACTGGGTGTAACCCCCTCACCCCTGCCCTCTCCCAAAGGGAGAGGGTTAGGGTGAGGGTAAAAATTACAGCGGCTGCGTCTGTGCCTCAACCACCGCTAGCGCCACCATGTTGACGATACGACGCACGGAGGCAATCGGCGTTAATACATGTACCGGTTTTGACACCCCCATCAGCACTGGCCCTACGGTCACCCCTTCAGAACTCGACACGCGCAGCAGGTTATAGCTGATACGCGCCGCTTCTACGTTCGGCATAATCAGCACGTTCGCGGAGCCTTTCAGCGGGCTGTCCGGCATACGTTCATTACGAATGCTCTCCACCAGCGCGGCGTCGCCGTGCATCTCGCCGTCGATCATCAGTTCCGGCGCACGCTCGCGCACCAGGTCCAGCGTCTGGCGCATTTTGCACGCCGCCGCGGATTTGGATGACCCGAAGTTAGAATGCGACAGCAGCGCCACTTTCGGCTCGATACCAAAGCGGCGCACGGTTTCCGCCGCCATCACGGTTATTTCCGCCAGTTCGTCCGGGGAAGGATCGTCGTTGACGTAGGTATCGGCGATAAAGGTGTTACCGCTTGGCAGCAGCAGCGCGTTCATTGCGCCGGCAGTATGGACACCCTCGCGATAGCCGAAGATCTCCTGCACCACGCTGAAATGCTCATGGTACTCGCCGATGGTGCCGCAGATCAGCGCATCCGCCTCACCGCGGTGAACCATGATCGCGCCGATCACCGTGGTGTTGCTGATCACCGCCCGCTGCGCCTGCTCCTGGGTGATCCCCCGACGCTTCATGATCGAATAGTATTCGTTCCAGTACTCTTTGAAGCGCGGATCGGATTCGTTATTGACGATCTCAAAGTCGACGCCCGGCTTAATTTGCAGGCCCAGCTTCTGAATACGCATCTCGATCACGCTCGGACGACCAATCAGGATCGGTTTCGCCAGCCCTAAGGTGATCAGCTCCTGAGTGGCATGCAGCACGCGCGCCTCTTCCCCTTCCGCCAGCACCACGCGCTTCGCGTCAGCGCGCGCCTGGGAGAAGATCGGCTTCATAAACAGGTTGGTTTTGTAGACGAACTCGGTGAGTTTATCGACGTAGGCATCGAAATCTTCAATCGGCCGCGTCGCCACGCCAGAGTCCATCGCCGCTTTGGCCACCGCTGGCGCGATCTTCACGATCAGACGCGGGTCAAATGGTTTAGGGATAATGTAGTCCGGGCCGAAGCTCAGATCCTGATCGCCGTAGGCGGAGGCCACCACTTCGCTCTGCTCGGCGTGCGCCAGCTCTGCGATAGCATGAACGGCGGCGAGCTTCATCTCTTCGTTGATTGCCGTAGCGCCGACGTCCAGCGCACCGCGGAAGATGAACGGGAAGCAGAGCACGTTGTTCACCTGGTTCGGGTAGTCCGAACGTCCGGTACAGATGATCGCGTCTTCACGCACTGCCTTCGCCAGCGGCGGCAGAATTTCCGGCTCCGGGTTCGCCAGGGCCAGGATCATTGGCGCACGCGCCATCTTCTGCACCATCTCCTGGGTCAGTACTTTCGGGCCTGAACAGCCGAGGAAAATGTCGGCACCTTCAATGACGTCTTCTAGCGTGCGCTTGCCGTCGTCTTCCACCGCATAGGCCGCCTTGGTTTCCGCCATGTTTGGCTCGCGGTCTTTGTAAATCACGCCTTTGGAGTCGCAGACCACGATGTTGTGTTTCTGCATGCCCAGCGCCACCAGCAGGTTCATACAGGCGATGGCCGCGGCGCCAGCGCCGGAGACCACCATGCGCACGTCGGAGAGGTTTTTCTCCACCACACGCAGACCGTTCAGAATGGCGGCGGTACTGATAATCGCCGTGCCGTGCTGGTCGTCATGGAACACGGGAATGTTCATACGCTCGCGCAGCTTCTGCTCGATATAGAAACATTCCGGCGCTTTGATGTCTTCCAGGTTGATGCCGCCGAAGGTCGGCTCCAGCGCCGCCACCACGTTGATGAATTTATCCGGGTCCAGTTCGTCCACTTCGATATCAAAGACGTCGATACCGGCAAATTTCTTAAACAGAACGCCCTTCCCTTCCATCACCGGCTTACCGGCCAGCGCGCCAATGTTCCCTAACCCCAGTACCGCCGTACCGTTAGAGATAACGGCCACCAGGTTGCCACGGGCGGTGTATTTGTACGCTGCCAGCGGATCTTTTTCGATTTCAAGGCACGGGGCAGCTACGCCTGGCGAGTAGGCCAGCGCCAGATCGCGCTGGGTCGCGAGCGGTTTGGTCGGGGATACCTGGATTTTACCCGGAACAGGAAACTCGTGAAAATCGAGAGCGCTTTGTTTTAACTGATCATCCATCTTGTTATTCCTTTCACGTTTCGGTCAAAAAGGGTGATGTTGACGTTCCTATGCACACCCTGGTGTGCCGCATAGTATCGCCGCAGGCAGGCTCCTAAACTTTGAAGGCTGCCAAACTCTCACCATTGCAGAATAAAAATTGTTATCAATTTATAACAGCCATGTTACCCGTCTCAGACAGCAATGCCTCCCCCGTCTGCTATGCTTTTTTGTTAAGTCCATCATGATTTTCTCAGAAGTGTGACCTGACGCACTCGACTAACTCTTTTATTTCCAAGGAGTAATTATGAACCAGCTAGACGGCATCAAACAATTTACCACCGTGGTTGCAGACAGCGGCGACATCGAATCGATTCGTCACTACCAGCCGGAAGACGCGACCACCAACCCCTCGCTGCTGCTCAAGGCGGCCGGTCTTGCGCACTTTAGTCATCTGATTGATGACGCCCTTGCCTACGGCAAACAGCGCGGGAAAACGCAGGAGCAGCAGGTCGCCGAGGCCAGTGACAAGCTGGCGGTCAATATCGGTGCGGAAATTCTTAAAAGCATACCGGGACGCGTCTCCACCGAAGTGGATGCCCGCCTCTCATTCGACCAGGAAAAGAGCATTAGCAAGGCTCGCCGCCTGGTGGAACTCTATCAGGAGCAGGGGATCGATAAATCACGCATCCTGATCAAGCTTGCCTCCACCTGGGAAGGCATCCGCGCGGCGGAAGTGCTGGAGAAAGAGGGGATCAACTGTAACCTGACGCTGCTGTTCTCCTTCGCCCAGGCGCGTGCCTGCGCCGAAGCGGGCGTGTTCCTGATTTCACCGTTTGTCGGACGTATCTACGACTGGTATCAGGCGAAACAGCCGATGGATCCGTATGTGGTGGACGAAGATCCCGGCGTGAAATCGGTGCGTAATATCTACGATTATTACAAGCAGCACCGCTACGAGACCATCGTGATGGGGGCCAGCTTCCGCCGCACCGAGCAGATCCTCGCGCTCGCGGGCTGCGACCGGCTGACCATCTCCCCTGACCTGCTGAAAAAGCTTCAGGAGAGTGAAGAGACGGTGATCCGCAAGCTGGTGCCAACCTCCACCGTTCTGCCAAAACCAAAACCCATGACCGAAGCGGAATTCCGCTGGGAGCACAATCAGGATCCAATGGCCGTGGAAAAACTGGCGGACGGCATCCGTCAGTTCGCCGTCGACCAGCGCAAACTCGAAGATCTTCTCGCCGCCAAACTTTAACCTTGCCACGGAGTGAACTATGTCCCGTAAAGAGCTCGCCAACGCCATTCGCGCCCTCAGCATGGATGCCGTACAAAAAGCCAATTCCGGCCACCCTGGCGCCCCCATGGGTATGGCTGATATCGCCGAAGTGCTGTGGAACGACTTCCTGAAGCACAACCCTACCGATCCGACCTGGTACGACCGCGACCGTTTTATTCTTTCCAACGGGCACGCCTCGATGCTGCTCTACAGCCTGCTGCACCTTTCCGGCTACGATCTGCCGCTTGAGGAATTAAAAAACTTCCGCCAGCTGCACTCCAAAACGCCGGGCCACCCGGAGATCGGCTATACGCCGGGCGTTGAAACCACTACCGGCCCGCTGGGCCAGGGGCTGGCGAATGCGGTTGGCCTGGCGATTGCCGAACGTACGCTGGCCGCGCAGTTCAACCAGCCCGACCACGAGATTGTCGATCACTATACCTATGTCTTTATGGGCGACGGCTGTCTGATGGAGGGGATCTCTCACGAGGTCTGTTCTCTGGCGGGCACCCTGGGGCTGGGCAAGCTGATTGGCTTCTACGATCACAACGGTATCTCCATTGACGGGGAAACCGAGGGCTGGTTTACCGACGATACGGCGAAACGCTTTGAAGCCTATCACTGGCACGTGGTGCACGAGATCGACGGTCACGATCCAGAGGCGGTGAAAAAAGCGATTCAGGAAGCGCAGAGCGTGAAGGACAAACCGTCCCTGATCATCTGCCGCACCACCATCGGCTTCGGCTCGCCGAACAAAGCGGGCAAAGAGGAGGCGCACGGCGCGGCGCTGGGTGAAGAGGAAGTGGCGCTGACCCGCCAGAAACTGGGCTGGAAACACCCGGCCTTTGAGATCCCAAAAGAGATCTACAAGGCCTGGGATGCTCGCGAAACAGGTGAAAAAGCGCAGCAGGCCTGGAACGAGAAGTTTGCCGCCTACAAAAAAGCGTATCCGGAGCTGGCGGCTGAGTTTACCCGCCGCATGAGCGGCGGCCTGCCGGAAGACTGGGAAGAGAAAACCCAGGCGCTGATTGAAAACCTGCAATCCAACCCGGCGAAAATTGCCACCCGTAAGGCATCACAAAACACCCTTAACGCGATTGGCCCAATCCTGCCCGAACTGCTGGGCGGCTCGGCGGATCTGGCGCCAAGTAACCTTACCATCTGGTCCGGCTCTAAATCCCTGAAGGAGGACATTGCCGGGAACTACATCCACTACGGCGTGCGCGAGTTTGGGATGACCGCCATTGCCAACGGCATCGCCCACCATGGCGGCTTCGTGCCGTACACCGCCACCTTCCTGATGTTTGTCGAATATGCCCGTAACGCGGCGCGTATGGCGGCCCTGATGAAGGCGCGGCAAATCATGGTGTACACCCACGACTCTATCGGGCTGGGTGAAGATGGGCCGACGCACCAGGCGGTAGAGCAGCTGGCGAGCCTGCGCTTAACGCCAAACTTCAGCACCTGGCGTCCTTGCGATCAGGTGGAAGCGGCAGTGGGCTGGAAGCTGGCCGTAGAGCGTCATAACGGACCCACGGCGCTGATCCTGTCGCGCCAGAACCTGGCGCAGATCGAGCGCACGCCGGAGCAGGTGAAAAATATCGCCCGCGGCGGGTACATCCTGAAAGACAGCGGCGGCAAGCCAGACGTGATCCTGATCGCCACCGGTTCCGAGGTGGAAATCACGGTAAAAGCGGCGGAGAAACTGACCGCCGAGGGTCACGCGGTGCGCGTGGTTTCACTCCCTTCAACGGATATCTTTGATGCTCAGGATGAGGCGTACCGCGAATCGGTGCTGCCTTCAAACGTCGCGGCGCGCGTGGCGGTTGAAGCTGGCATTGCCGACTACTGGTACAAATACGTGGGCCTGAAAGGGGCAATTGTCGGGATGCATGGTTACGGTGAATCCGCCCCGGCCGACAAGCTGTTCCCATATTTCGGCTTTACCGTTGAGAACGTGGTGGAGAAGGCGCTAAGCGTGCTGTAGTGCTTTTGCCGGGTGACGCTGTCGTTTACCCGGCCTGCGGTTCGAGGCTTTGTAGGCCGGGTAAGGCGTAGCCGCCACCCGGCTTTTTCACACCACTCTTACCCCTGCCGCCATCACCCACTCCGGCGTTAATAACACACTTTCTCGGGCGTCATCGGTTTCCGCGCAGAGCAACATGCATTCAGATGTTTCACCGCGCATTTTAGCCTTTGCCAGGTTACACAACACCACCACCGTTTTGCCCATCAGCTCCTCTTCCCGGTAATACGGCACCAGGCTGGTGACGGTTTGCAACGTTCTGTCTCCCACCTCTATCTGCGCAATATAGAGCTTGTCCGCATTGGCGTGACGTTTAACGTCAACAATCTTCCCCACGCGGATCTCGAGCTTTGCAAAATCATCGTATGCTACCGTTTCCACTTTTGCCTCCTTGGTAAAATTTTACTAAATACTAACATGGTAACTGGCGAGGGCAACAGGGATGTTATTTACTAAAAATTAATGCATGTCCGAACGCATCCTTTACAATAAGCTATCTCGTGGGGAATGAGGACAAACATGGCAACGCTGAAAGACATCGCGACGGAAGCTGGCGTCTCGCTGGCAACGGTATCCCGGGTTTTAAACGATGACCCGACGCTGAATGTGAAAGAAGAGACGAAACACCGCATTCTCGAGATTGCCGAGAAGCTGGAATACAAAAGCACGACCTCCCGTAAAATGCAGTCTGTCGCTGCCGGTCAGCAACATATTCTGGCGCTCTACAGCTACCAGCAGGAACTGGAGATCAACGACCCTTACTATCTTGCCATTCGCCACGGCATTGAGACGCAGTGCGAAAAACTGGGGGTCGAACTGAGTAACTGCTACGCTAATGCCACCCTGCCGGAGCTGAAAAAGCTCACCGGGGTGTTGATTGTAGGCAAACCCTCCCCTGCGCTTCGACGTGCGGCAATGTCGTTGACCGACAACGTCTGTTTTATCGACTTTCACGAGCCAGGCAGCGAGTACGATTCTGTCGATATTGACCTTTCGCGCATCAGCAAGCAGATCGTGGATTTCTTTATTGCTCAGGGAGTTAAGCGGATTGGCTTTATCGGCGGCGAATATGAGCCAGGCAAGGCTGATATTCGGGAAGCCGCCTTCGTGGAGTACGGGCTCCTGAAAGGGGTGGTATCGGAACAGGACATCTGGCGCGGCGGTTTTTCCAGTTCGTCCGGTTATGAACTGGCAAAAATCATGCTGGCACAACAGTGCTGGCCTTCCGCCTTGTTCGTGGCCTCCGATTCCATCGCCATCGGGGTGTTACGCGCCATCCACGAAAAAGGGCTGGCGATCCCGGAAGATATTTCACTGATCAGCGTGAACGACATTCCAACCGCCCGCTTTACCTTCCCGCCTCTTTCCACCGTGCGCATTCACTCTGAAATGATGGGCAGCCAGGGCGTTAATCTGCTGCTGGAAAAGGCCCGCGATGGCCGCGCACTACCGCTTCAGGTCTTTGTCCCGAGCGTACTGAAGCTGCGCGGCACCACCCGCTGATTTCCACCTGTTAACTCTCCCGCCGGGCACGCCCGGCTTTTTTAATTTCGTGATCGAGTTAAAGCAAATCGGTTTTACTGATTTTATTTAGTAAAATATTTACTAAAATCTCCAGCAATGATGTTTTACCCCTACAGGGAGATCACATGAATCGCTGGGAAAATATTCAACTCACGCATGAAAACCGGCTCCCGCCGCGTGCGTACTTCTTCTCTTATGACACCGTTTCCCGGGCGCGCACGTTTGCGCGTGAAGCCAGCAGCCACTTTCTGTCGCTAAGCGGAAAGTGGAACTTTCGCTTCTTCACGAACCCGCTGCTTGTCCCGGAAAACTTTACCTCAGAATACATGGCCGACTGGGGCGATATTACCGTGCCGGGCATGTGGCAGATGGAAGGTCACGGTCAGTTGCAGTACACCGACGAAGGCTTTCCTTTCCCGGTGGACGTACCATGGGTGCCGTCAGACAACCCGACCGGGGCATACCAGCGCTGGTTTACGCTTTCTGAAAGCTGGCAAGAGAAACAGACCCTTATCAAGTTTGACGGCGTCGAAACCTATTTCGAAGTCTACGTGAATGGCCGCTATATAGGCTTTAGCAAAGGCAGCCGACTGTCTGCCGAGTTTGATATCAGCGATGCGGTACACAGCGGGCAAAACCTGTTGTGCGTGCGGGTTATGCAGTGGGCAGATTCCACCTACATTGAGGATCAGGACATGTGGTGGACGGCGGGGATATTCCGCGACGTCTACCTGCTGGGAAAATCACTCACGCATGTCCGCGATTTCACGGTTAAAACCACCTTCGACGAGGCATACCGGGATGCCACCCTCTTCTGTCAGCTTGAGCTGGAAAACCTTGCTGCACGCCCTGGCTGTGTTCAACTGGATTATACCCTGTACGACGGCGAGACAGTGCTGCACAAGGGAACAACCGACAACCTGACCGTCAGCGAGCGTGCGGAAACCGCCTTCAGCATTGAGGTGAGGCAACCCCGCCAGTGGTCCGCTGAATCGCCGGATCTTTATCATCTGGTCATGACTTTAAAAGATAACCATGGCCAGACGCTGGAAATCATCCCGCAGCGCATCGGGTTTCGGGATATCAAGGTGAAAGACGGCCTGTTCTACGTTAACAACCGTTATCTGAAGCTGCACGGCGTCAATCGTCATGACAACGATCATCTGAGGGGCCGCGCGGTGGGGATGGATCGCGTGGAGCGCGACCTGATCCTGATGAAGCAGCACAATATCAACTCGGTACGTACCGCCCACTACCCGAACGACCCGCGCTTTTACGAGCTTTGCGACCTGTACGGCCTGTTTGTAATGGCTGAAACGGATGTGGAGTCTCACGGCTTCGCCAACGTCGGCGACCTGAGCCGCATTACGGACGATCCGGTGTGGGAGCCGGTCTACGTTGAGCGCATCGAACGCCATATTCACGCGCAGAAAAATCATCCGTCGATCATCATCTGGTCGCTCGGAAATGAGTCCGGCTACGGCTGTAACATCCGCGCGATGGCCCGTGCGGCAAAAGCGCTGGATGATACTCGCCTGCTTCACTACGAAGAAGATCGCGACGCCGAGGTGGTGGACATTATCTCCACCATGTATACCCGCGTACCGCTGATGAATCTGTTTGGCGAATACCCGCACGCCAAACCGCGCATTATCTGCGAATACGCCCATGCGATGGGCAACGGTCCCGGCGGGTTGACCGAGTATCAGAACGTGTTCGATCGCCACGACTGCATTCAGGGGCATTATGTCTGGGAGTGGTGCGACCACGGTATTCAGAAAACAGACGCCAGCGGCAACATCTGGTACGCCTATGGCGGCGACTTCGGTGATTACCCCAATAATTACAACTTCTGCCTCGACGGGCTGATCTACTCCGATCAAACGCCCGGGCCAGGTTTGCGTGAGTACAAGCAGGTGATCGCCCCGGTCAAACTGCGCTGGCAAAACGGTGAGCTGCACGTTGATAACCGCTTATGGTTCACCAGCCTGGATGATTACACCCTGCTCACGGAGGTGCGTGCGGAAGGTGAAACGCTGCACAGCGAGCCACTGAACATCACCGGGTTGGCCCCCAACAGCTCCCGCAGCGTCAGCCTGCACGTGCCGGAACTGGACGAGCGCGAAGCATTTCTGACTGTACGTATTATCAAAAACAGTCCCACGCGCTACAGCGAGGTCGGGCACGAGATCGCGGTGTATCAGTTCCCGTTAAAAGGCCGCACGGCACGCCCGACACCGTTTATCAACACCAGTGCCACTCCGCTGCGTCTGGAGGAAGATCGCCTGAGCTGCACCGTGACCGGGCATAACTTCCGCGCGAGCTTCTCTAAAGTATCGGGAAAACTCAGCGCCTGGCAGGTGAACGGTGAGGAATACCTTACCCGTGAGCCGAAGATTAACTTCTTCAAGCCCATGATTGATAACCATAAGCAGGAGTATGAAGGGCTGTGGCAGCCGTATCATTTCCAGATCATGCAGGAGCACCTGCGCGGTTTCGAGGTTGAGCAGCATGACGATGCGATCATCGTCACCACCCGTACCCTGATTGCCCCGCCAGTGTTTGATTTTGGCATGCGCTGTACCTATCGCTGGCGCATCGCCGCCGACGGGCAAATCAACGTTGAGCTATGCGGTGAGCGCTACGGCGAGTACCCGCACATCATTCCGTGCATCGGCTTTACGCTTGGCATCAACGGCGGTTTCGATCAGGTGAGCTACTACGGGCGAGGGCCGGGTGAAAACTATCCGGACAGCCAGCAGGCCAGCACCATCGACCTGTGGCACACCACGGTTGATAAGATGTTTGAAAATTATCCGTTCCCGCAAAACAATGGCAACCGTCAGCAGGTGCGCTGGGCCTCCCTCGCGGATCGTCATGGCAGCGGCGTGCTGGTCGTACCGCAACAGCCTCTCCACTTCAGCGCCTGGCACTACACGGCTGAGAATATTCACGCCGCACAGCACTGCAACGAACTGCGCCGCTGCGATGACATCACGCTTAATCTTGACCACCAGGTGCTGGGCTTAGGCTCCAATTCCTGGGGAAGTGAGGTACTGGAGAGCTGGCGCGTCTGGTTCAGTCCGTTCCGCTACGGCTTCACATTGCTCCCGCTCAATGGCGGCCGCATCGCCTCGATGGCGCTGGCACGCCAGCAATTCGGCACCGGTTTCTTCTCCATGGATTTGCACAGCGAGGCAGACAAATGATCGTTCTTGAGAGCCTGGAACAGTTTCAACAGCATTACCGCACGGGTCGCAAATGGCAGCGCTGCTCAGAAGCCATTAACAATATCGATAATATCTCGCCCGGCGTAGCCCATTCGATTGGCGATTCGCTGGCCTACCGTGTGACCAATGATGCCAGCACCGACGCGCTGTTTGTCGGGCATCGCCGCTATTTCGAGGTGCATTACTACCTTCAGGGCGCGCAGAAAATTGAATATGCCGCCAAAGATGCGCTTCAGACAGTGGAGTGCTACCGCGATGAGACCGATCGAGAATACCTGAAAGGCGTGGGTACCACCGAACAGGTGCGCGAGGGGCAGATCGTAATTTGTGAGAACCATGAGGCGTATCGCTTTATCAGCGAGGAGCCGGTCAAAAAAGTCATTCTCAATGTGACCATCGAAGACGGTTATTTCCATAACAAATAAAAAAACGAGCGGTGCCAATGAAGCACCGCTAGCCTCTTACCCGGAGAAACGTTATGTCTGAAACCACCAAACGCAATACCATCGGCAAATTCGGCCTGCTGTCGCTGACCTTTGCCGCCGTGTTTAGTTTTAACAACGTGATCAATAATAATATCGAACTCGGACTTGCCTCCGCGCCGATGTTCTTTTTAGCAACCCTGTTCTATTTTATCCCGTTCTGCTTAATTATCGCTGAGTTTGTCTCGTTGAATAAAAACTCAGAAGCTGGAGTTTATGCCTGGGTTAAAAGTTCACTCGGCGGGCGCTGGGCATTTATTACCGCTTATACATACTGGTTCGTGAATTTATTCTTCTTCACCTCGTTATTACCGCGCGTCATTGCCTATGCCTCTTATGCCTTTCTTGGCTATGAGTACATTCTCACACCATTTGCCACAACGGTGCTAAGTATGGTGCTGTTCGCCTTCTCAACGTGGGTCTCCACCAACGGGGCGAAGATGCTGGGGCCAATTACGTCTGTAACCTCCACGCTGATGCTGCTGCTGACGCTCTCTTACATTCTGCTGGCGGGCGCGGCGCTAATGGGTGGGGTGCAGCCCGCTGATCCGATTACCGTCGACGCGATGATCCCGCATTTTAACTGGGCATTCCTCGGCATTACCACCTGGATATTTATGGCTGCCGGGGGCGCGGAATCCGTCGCGGTGTACGTAAACGATGTGAAAGGCGGTTCGAAATCTTTCGTTAAAGTGATCATCCTGGCGGGGATCTTTATCGGCGTGCTGTACTCCATCTCCTCGGTACTGATCAACGTCTTTATCAGCAGCAAAGCGTTGAAGTTTACCGGGGGTTCGGTGCAGGTGTTCCACGGTCTGGCGGTGTGGTTTGGCCTGCCGGAAGTGTTGATGAACCGTTTCGTCGGTCTGGTTTCCTTTACCGCCATGTTCGGTTCCCTGCTGATGTGGACGGCGACGCCGGTCAAAATCTTTTTCTCGGAGATCCCGACCGGCATTTTTGGTCCGAAAACCGTGGCGCTGAACGAAAACGGCGTACCGGCGCGCGCGGCCTGGATCCAGTATTTGATTGTGATCCCACTGATGATTATCCCGACCATGGGCTCCAGTACCGCGCAGGAGCTGATGAACACCGTCATCAATATGACCGCCGCAGCCTCAATGTTACCGCCGCTGTTTATTATGCTGGCCTACCTCAACCTACGTCGTAAGCTCGATCACCTGCCGCGCGATTTCAGGATGGGTTCACGAACCACGGGTATAACCATAGTGTCGATGCTGATTGTTATTTTCGCCATTGGTTTTGTGGCATCCACTTTCCCTACCGGTGCCAATATTCTGACGATTATTTTCTATAACGTCGGTGGCATTTTTTTATTCCTCGGATTTGCCTGGTGGAAATACAGCAAATACGTAAACGGATTATCAAAAGAACAACAACAAATTGAAGCATCACCTGCCTCGAATATTAACTGAAATAAAAGGCATGGATTTTATCTCATTGGGATGAGTTTATGAAAATTAAACAAAAAACATTGTGGGCACTCGCTGCCCTCTCTTTCTGCTGCCCTGCTATTGCCGCAGAAGATGCCCGGCCCGCTGAACATGACGATACCAAAACACCGGCAATAACCTCCCCGTCATTTCGTTTTTATGGCGAGATGGGCGTCGGTGGGTATATGGATTTAGAAGGTCAGGATAAACATAAATACAGCGACGGTACTTATATTGAGGGCGGTCTGGAGATGAAACAGGGGAACTGGTTCGGCCTGATTTACGGCGAAGGCTGGACCGTACAGGCGGATCATCAGGGCAACGCCTGGGTGCCCGATCACAGCTGGGGCGGGTTTGAAGGTGGGATTAACCGCTTCTACGGCGGTTACAAAACCGATAACGACACCGAGATCATGCTCAGCCTGCGCCAGGACTCGTCTCTCGATGACCTGCAATGGTGGGGCGATTTTACGCCGGATCTGGGCTATGTGATCCCCAACACCCGCGACATCTTGTACGCACTAAAGGTGCAAAACCTCTCCGGCAACCTGCGCTATAGCGTCACCGCCACGCCAGCGGGTCACCATGACGAAAGCAAGGCCTGGCTGCACTTCGGCAAATACGATCGTTATGACGACAAATTACCTATCCGGCAATGGCGAATGGCTATATTCAGTACGACATCCTGAAAGATGTCACCTGGATGAACGGTCTTGAAATTACCGACGGCACAGGCCAGCTCTTTTTAACAGGCGTTTTGACACCCAACCTGGCGGCACGCGCGTGGCATCATACCGGACGGGCAGATGGACAGAACGTCTCCGGCACGGAGAGCGGATTTATGGTCAGCGCCATGGTGGAAGCCCTGAAAGGCGCTTATCTCTCCACTGCTTACAGCTACGCGAAACATCGTCCGGACGATGCGGCTGAAGAAACTACCTCGTTTATGCAGTTCGGGATCTGGTACGAGTACGGCGGCGGGCGTTTTGCCACCGCTGCCGACAGCCGCTTCTATATGAAAAATGCCTCCGGCGACCCGAGCGATCAGGTCTTCCTGATGCAATACTTCTACTGGTAAAAAGGATCTACCACCATGAAATACGTCCTCACGCCGCTGGCCTGCGCGCTGGCGCTCAGTTTTTCGGCTCACGCCGCCACCGCAACTGACTTCAAAAACGTCATCAACCGTACCGGCGCACCGCTCTTCATGCAGGATTTCGACTACGACGACCACCAGCGGTTTAATCCCTTTTTTGAGATGGGTGCCTGGCATGGGCATTTGCTGCCGGACGGGCCGCAGACCCAGGGCGGATTTCCCGGCGTAGCGCTGCTCACCGAAGAGTACATCAACTTTATGGCGACGAATTTTGATCGCCTGTCCGTGTACCAGAACGGCAAAAAAGTGGATTTCACCCTTGAAGCCTACAGCCTCCCTGGCGCGTTGGTGCAGAAACTGAGCGCCAGGGATGTTCAGATCGTGATGACGCTGCGCTTTGCTTCTGCGCGTACTTCGCTGCTTGAAACCCGTATTACCAGCAAAACGCCGCTGGAGTTGGTGTGGGATGGCGAGCTGCTTGAAAAACTGGAGGCCAAAGAGGGCAAGCCGCGTTCGGATAAAACCATCGACAGCGCATATCCTGATTATCAGCGTAAAATTGTAGCCACGCGCGACGGCCTGAAGGTGACCTTCGGCAAGGTACGCTCCACCTGGGATCTGCTCACCTCCGGCAGTTCCGAATATCAGTTACACCGCTCTCTTCCTGCCGAGACCACCGTTGACGGACATCGCTTTACCAGCCGGGCACAGATTTCCGGCAGCACCACGCTGTACACTACCTACTCCCATCTGCTGAACGCCGATGACGTCGCGCGTGAACAGCCGCAGATCCGCGACATTCTGGCGCGTCCGGCCTACTTTATGGCCGCCTCGCAAGCGCGCTGGGAGAGGTATTTACAACAAGGGTTAACCAACCCGCACGCGACTCCAGAACAAACGCGCGTGGCGGTGAAAGCCATCGAGACGTTGAACGGTAACTGGCGTTCGCCAGGCGGCGCGGTGCGTTTTAACACGGTGACGCCCTCCGTAACCGGACGCTGGTTCTCCGGCAACCAGACCTGGCCGTGGGACACCTGGAAACAGGCATTTGCCATGGCGCATTTCAACCCGGAGATCGCCAAAGAGAACATCCGCGCGGTCTTCTCCTGGCAGATCAAACCCGACGATCCGGTGCGCCCGCAGGATACCGGATTTGTGCCGGATTTAATCGCCTGGAACCTGAGCCCGGAACGAGGCGGCGACGGCGGTAACTGGAACGAGCGTAACACCATGCCGAGCCTGGCGGCATGGTCGGTGATGGAGGTGTATAACACCACGCAGGATAAAGCCTGGCTTGCCGAGATGTATCCAAAACTGGTTGCCTATCACGACTGGTGGCTGCGTAACCGCGATCATAACGGCAACGGCGTGCCGGAGTACGGTGCGACGCGTGATAAGGCCCATAACACCGCTACCGGCGAGATGCTGTTCACGGTGAAAAAAGGTGATAAAGAAGAGTCGCTTTCCGGCCTGAATAACTACGCACGGATAATCGATAACGGCCAGTACGACAGCCTGGAGATCCCCGCGCAGGTGGCCGCCTCGTGGGAGTCCGGGCGCGATGATGCCGCCGTATTCGGATTTATCGATAAAGCGCAGCTGGATAAGTACGTTGAAAACGGCGGGAAACGCAGCGACTGGACGGTTAAATTTGCCGAAAACAGGAGTAAAAAAGGCGATCTGTTAGGGTATTCCTTATTACAGGAGTCCGTTGACCAGGCAAGCTATATGTACAGCGACAATCACTATCTGGCGCAGATGGCGAGCCTGCTGGGTAAAGAGCAGGAGGCCAGCCACTATCGCCAGCTGGCAGATAAGCTCGCAACCTATATCAACACCTGCATGTTCGATGCGAAAAGCGGGTTTTACTATGACATTCGTATCGAGGATAAGCCGCTGGCGAACGGCTGTGCGGGCAAACCTATCGTCGAGCGTGGTAAAGGGCCGGAAGGCTGGTCTCCGCTGTTTAACGGTGCCGCGACGCAGGAACATGCGGATGCCGTGGTCAAGGTGATGCTGGATCCGAAGGAGTTCAATACCTGGGTACCGCTCGGCACCGCCGCGCTGACAAACCCGGCGTTCGGCGCAGACATATACTGGCGCGGCCGGGTCTGGGTCGATCAGTTCTGGTTTGGACTAAAAGGCATGGAACGTTACGGCTATCGTGAGCAGGCGCAAACCCTCGCCGAAACCTTCTTTAAGCATGCGAAAGGGTTAACCTCGGACGGCCCGATTCAGGAGAACTATAACCCCCTGACCGGAGCACAGCAGGGCGCACCTAACTTCTCCTGGAGCGCGGCGCATTTGTATATGCTGTATAACGACTTTTTCCGTAAGAGCGATCGGTGATGCCCTCGTGCCCGGTGGCGGCTACGCCTTACCGGGTCTACGGTTCTAAAAAGTAGGCCGGGTAAGCGACAGCGCCACCCGGCAAAACCCTACCTTGTGATCCACAGCGTGGGCCAGGCATCTGGCCCATTCCAGTTATCACAGCTTGGCTCTTCCGCGTAGCGTACCAGGCGGAAGCGCTGGCCGTTAAAACGCCAGCGGGTCTGGATCCCACAGTCGCCAATCCCGCGTCCCAGCGCCAGCGTGGTCAGCTCGCGCGTTTTTTCGTCGAAGCTGGCATTCATCAGCTCCATGTCGCTACTCTGGCTGGAAGGGGTAAACGGCAGGCGCAATCTCACGCTCCTGGCCGAAAATGGTTTTTTACGCGACACCAGCCACGCCAGGTCGACGGTGTTGTACGCCCCCGCCTCACAGCTGATGATCATCAGCGCTTTGTCATCGGTCAGCGCGGTCACGCGCACTTCACGCCGGTTCGGATCGAGAGAGCACTGGCTATGGTTCATGCGCCAGGTACCGTAATCCAGCAGATCGTTGAGTTCGTTATGCGTCAGCGGCGTTGGCGTGGGGTTCACCACCGCCACCTTTTTTAATGCCGGCGCAGGCGGCACGCTCAGCGGTGGACTATCCCCTTTTTTAATCCACGCCGTTTCACTTCCGACGCGTTTTTGCTGGGCATCGATAAACAGCAGCGCCGCTTTCAGACCGGCCAGAGAAATTGTCTGCTTCCCCCCGCGCAGGGTCAGCGCCTGCCCTTCCTGAATGGTTTTCAGAAACGTGGTGATGGTGGACGTATCGTCTGTTTTAAGATGCCAGGGGGCTAACTGCCAGTGTTGCGACGTGAGTTTAAGCGGCACATTGTCGAGTAGCAGGCGCGGGGCGATGTC
The DNA here is from genome assembly GCF_019056635.1 of Enterobacter cloacae complex sp. ECL72. Taxonomy (NCBI): domain Bacteria; kingdom Pseudomonadati; phylum Pseudomonadota; class Gammaproteobacteria; order Enterobacterales; family Enterobacteriaceae; genus Enterobacter; species Enterobacter cloacae complex sp. ECL72. The sequence continues at coordinate 2,896,359 of NZ_CP077659.1, forward strand.
AGGCTCTTTCACCGGTGGCGCCGAAAGCCCGCCGAGATCGATGCGCAGGCAGGCGTCCGTTTTTGCCCCCGCACTGCGGCTCAGCGTCATGACCAGACCGCGATGCTCGCCGGTATTGCGCGCTACGCAGAAGTTCTGGTTATTGCAGGTCACCTGCCAGTCTGAAAAAGACTGCTGCGCAGGCGCAGCCCACACCAAAGGCGCGGGAAGCACGCAAATGAAGAAGAGAAGATAAACGCAGTAGCGCATGAACGGCACAGCCCCGGAAACGAATAGGTCAATCTGGGGCGTATCTTCGTGCCCAGGGCGGGCTGGCTCAATCGGATTTATCGGATAGATTTATCTGAAATACAACTTATCGCGCTTCCGCCGCCGCATTCATCAGCCCGCTGGTTTGCAGATACTGCAACAGGATCACCGCTTTACCGTCGCGGATCTCGCCGCGTTTCACCATGTCGACAGCCTGAGCGAAAGGCATTTCCAGCACTTCAATGTCTTCATCGTCCACGCCGCCGCCCCGGTGCGTGCGCTGAGCATCGGTATATTCCGCAATGAAGAAGTGAACCAGCTCGGTAACCCCGCCAGGGGACATAAACAGCTCAAAGACTTTCTGCACCGCACCCACTTCAAAACCCGTCTCCTCAATGGCTTCTTTGCGGATACACACTTCCGGCTCATCGTCATCAAGCAGACCTGCACAGGTTTCAATCAGACGTCCGTCCGCGTTGCCATTGACCCATGTCGCGATGCGAAACTGGCGGATCAGCACCACGCTTTGCTTTTCACGGTTATACAGCACGATGGTTGCACCATTGCCCCGGTCGTAGACTTCGCGTTTATGGCGAATGACGTCCCCGTTCTTACGGGTGAGATCGTAAGTGATGTTACGCAGGACAAAGTAATTTTCAGAAAGGATTTTGTCTTTAATAACGGTAATGTTCAGGGACATACGGGCTCCACGGCAAAATGAGTCTGTTTATACTACGCCGTGAAGCCCGCTTTGTCGCCCGTCTGCATTAATGCATGTTGCGCGGCGGCACGCCAAGCCAGTCCATGATCCCCTGCCCGGCATGACGCCCTTCCGCCATCGCGGTGACCACCAGATCCGCACCGCATACCGCATCACCGCCAGCAAAAATCTGCGGATTCGAGGTCTGGTAGCGATAACGGCTCTCCACGGAGGCCCTGATGCGCCCCCAGTCGTCGGTGTCGACGCCCTGCGCCTGAAGCCACGGCATGGCGTGCGGATTAAAACCAAACGCCATGATCACCGCATCCGCTGGCATGACAAACTCACTGCCCGCCACCGGGACAGGACGCCGCCGCCCCTGCGCATCCGGCTCGCCCAGCCTGGTGCGCAGCATCCGGATACCGTTAACCTTCCCGTCGGTATCCAGCGTGAGCTCAACCGGCTGGACATTAAATTCAAACGCTGCGCCCTCTTCTTTCGCGTTTTTAACCTCTTTCTTTGAGCCCGGCATGTTGGCCTCGTCCCGCCGATAGGCGCAGGTGACTTTCGCCGCGCCATGCCGCAGCGCGGTGCGCACGCAGTCCATCGCCGTATCGCCCCCGCCGAGCACCACCACGTTTAAACCCTGTGTGTCGATAAACGGTTCGTCTGCGGCAGGATCAAGGCCCATCACGTTCCGCGTGTTTGCCACTAAAAACGGCAGCGCGTCGTACACACCCGGCGCGTCTTCGTGAGGGATACCCGCTTTCATGGAACGATAGGTCCCTACGCCGATGAACAGGGCATCGTAGTCGTTTTGCAGTTGGGCCATCGACACGTCTTTTCCCACCTCGCAGTTCAGCTCGAAGCGGATGCCCATCGCGCTGAATATCTCTCTGCGCCGCGCTAACAGGGATTTATCCAGCTTGAAGGCCGGAATACCAAAGGTCAGCAATCCGCCGATTTCCGGATGGCGGTCGTAGACCGTCACGCCGACGCCGCTGCGCACCAGCACGTCGGCGCAGGCCAGCCCTGCCGGACCGGCGCCGATGATGGCGACGCGCTTACCGACCGGCTTAACGTGGCTGACGTCCGGCGTCCAGCCCATCGCCCGATCCGAGATATACCGTTCGATATTACCGATGGTTACTGCCCCTGACGCATCCCGCAGGGTGCAGGCGCCTTCACATAATCGATCCTGTGGGCAGACGCGGCCGGTAATTTCCGGTAAACAGTTAGTCTGGTGAGAAAGCTCAGCCGCACCGACGATATCCCCCGCCCCGATCCGCTCAATCCACTGGGGAATGTGGTTATGCAGCGGGCAGGTCCACTCGCAAATGCTATGCTCGCCACATTTCAGGCACCGGGATGCCTCACGCTGCGCCTGTTCCGGGCGAAACGGCAGGTAGATCTCGTTAAAATGGTATGCGCGTGCTTCGGGGCTGAGCTTATCCGGCTCACCGCGCGCCGGGGTGTTTTGCATCTGTTGCCGTTTGGTTTGCGGAGGGGCTGACTGAACCGCCTCGCTGTGCCACGGCAGCGCGTCCAGCCTTGCGCTGCGCTGTCGGCGCTGCTTAACCAGCTTATCCAGTACGGCTGGGGTGGCGAGCGTAAGCACCTCCGCCGGGCAGTTTTCCACGCAGGCCGGGCCTTGCGGCCTTTCCAGGCAGAGGTCGCATTTGTGCGCCGAGGCCTTAACGCTGTCGTTTTCCAGCGGGGCGATCAGCATGTCCATCGTGCCAAACGGACAGGCCACCACGCAGGCTTTACAGCCAATGCATTTTTGTTGATTGACCTGTACGCTGTCGTTGTGTTGCGTGATGGCTCCGTTCGGGCAGCTTTGCGCGCAGGGCGCATTTTCACAGTGGTGGCAGGTCACGGGACTTTTTCGCAAGCCAGAAGTAAGGACCGTAATGCGGGGATGAAAATGGCGCTCGCTCAGCGCGTGCTGTTCCCCGTTGTGCGCCATCACACAGGCGACTTCGCAGGCGCGACAACCGATACACTGCTGAGCATTGGCCATAATAAAACGATTCATAACAACACCTGTTTTTGGTTCAATAACCTTATTCTTTCTATTGTTATCGTATTTACCCACAGCGGCATGGCGACGCAATGTTCAAATGCCCAGGAAGCCGAACTATTTCCAGTGAACCTGTGGCAGATCAATTTAATTCAGGAAGCTGATGAGTGACCGTTAAACGCCCCGTATCGGGAAGCCTGGCTCGGGCTTTCTTTTCGATGATTGTCTTGTCCGTTCTGATCAGCGCCATTGCGCTGGTCACACTCGCCAGCAGCCAGCGCGACGCCGAGGCGATTAACATCGCCGGCTCGCTGCGTATGCAGAGCTACCGCCTGGGCTACGAAATGCAGCGCGCCAGCCCGTCGCTGGCGGAGCACCGCGCGGTCTGGCAGAAAACGCTGAGCGCGCCTGCGTTGCAGAAGCTAAACCGCTGGTATGTGCCTGAGGACGTCAAACAGCGTTACCAGCAGTTGCACCTTGGCTGGCAGGAGATGGACACGCGCATCGCCAGCGGCGATACCGGGTGGTATCAGAACCACATAGAGGATTTCGTGGGCCGGATAGATGCCTTTGTGCTGGCGCTTCAGCACTACACCGAACATAAAATTCAGCTGGTGATTTGCATGTCGCTGACGGGCGGCCTGGGCATCCTGCTGCTGGCGGTGGTGACCCTGCGGCGCATCCGCCGTCAGGTTGTGCTGCCGCTGAATAATCTGGTGGCGGCGAGCGAGCGTATCGAACAGGGGCAATTCGACACTCCCGCGCCGGATACTACGCTTCCCAACGAGCTGGGCCAGCTTTCCCGCGCCTTCAACCATATGTCGGCGGAATTACACACCCTGTACCGTTCACTTGAGCGCTCCGTTGCTGAAAAAACCCGCCACCTGAATGAAGCGCATCAGCAGCTCGAAATGCTGTTCAAATGCTCACAGGCGTTGAATACCGGGCAGATAGACAGCCACTGCTTCCGGCATATTTTGCAGATTGTGCATGACTATACGCAGATGAATTACCTGCAATTGCGCACCAGTGACGACTGGCAGCTTTACGAAGGACAGGAGTCCCCGGGCGAGAAAATGCACAATTTACCGGTGTTAATGCAGGACACCCTGTACGGCGAACTGCGCTGGCAAAGCGCGACCGGGGATGTTCCGCTGCCGCTCATGGAAAGCGTGGCGACGATGCTGGGCCGGGGGCTCTATTTCAATCAGGCGCAGAAACATTATCAGCAGTTGCTGCTGATGGAGGAGCGCGCCACCATCGCGCGCGAGCTGCATGATTCGCTGGCGCAGGTGCTCTCCTATTTGCGTATTCAGCTTACGCTGCTGAAGCATGCCGTGCCGGGCGACAATGCTCCGGCGCAGACCATCATTACGGACTTCTCCCGCGAGCTGAATAATGCCTGGCATCAGCTACGCGAGCTGCTTACCACCTTCCGCCTGACGCTCAATCACGCCAATCTTCCTGCCGCGCTACAGGAGTCTCTCGACGGGTTGCAAAGCCAGACCCGCGCGAAGCTGGTGCTCGACTGCCGTCTCTCATCGCTGGCGCTGGACGCACAAAAACAGGTGCACCTCTTACAGATTGTGCGTGAGGCAGTGCTGAATGCGATTAAACATGCCGACGCCAGCGAGATTGTGGTCAGCTGCGTCACCACCGCGGACGGCACTCACACGGTCACGATCCGCGACAACGGCATTGGTATCGGCGACGCCAGTGAACCGCCGGGGCATTACGGGCTGAATATCATGCGCGAACGCGCGGGACGGCTCGGCGGGACATTACACTTTTCTCAGCCGCCACAGGGTGGGACACAGGTCAGCGTAACGTTCCGGACGCCTGCGGCGCAGGCTGAAAAATAGCGAGAAAGAAGGCGCGCTGAAAAAAGCGCATGATAATTTACATTATCTCCTTTATTTCTCCACGTTTGACCTGGGCCTTACCGCTAAAGTTAGGCGGGCAATAAACAATAATGACGTGTAGCAAAACGAGGTCACACTTTAATGGCGAATTTTTTCATCGATCGCCCCATTTTTGCCTGGGTGCTTGCAATCCTGTTGTGTCTGACGGGTGTCCTGGCGATTACGTCCCTTCCTGTTGAGCAATACCCTGACCTCGCGCCCCCCAACGTGCGTATCACGGCGAACTACCCTGGCGCCTCGGCACAGACGCTGGAAAATACCGTCACCCAGGTTATCGAGCAGAACATGACGGGTCTCGATAACCTGATGTACATGTCCTCACAGAGCAGCGCCACGGGCCAGGCGACGGTAACCCTGAGCTTTACGGCGGGCACGGATCCGGATGAAGCGGTGCAGCAGGTGCAAAACCAGCTGCAATCGGCCCTGCGTAAACTGCCTCAGGCGGTGCAGAACCAGGGGGTGACCGTGCGTAAAACCGGTGACACCAATATTTTGACCATCGCGTTTGTTTCAACCGATGGCTCAATGGATAAGCAGGACATCGCGGACTACGTCGCCAGTAATATTCAGGACCCGCTCAGCCGTATCAACGGCGTGGGTGATATCGACGCCTACGGCTCGCAGTACTCCATGCGTATCTGGCTGGATCCCAACAAGCTGAACAGCGTGCAGATGACCGCCAAAGATGTCACCGACGCTATCGAATCGCAGAACGCCCAGATTGCCGTGGGGCAGCTCGGCGGTACCCCGTCCGTGGATAACCAGGCGCTTAACGCCACCATCAACTCCCAGTCGCTGCTCCAGACACCTGAACAGTTCCGCAATATCACGCTACGCGTGAATCAGGACGGTTCGGAAGTGCGTCTGGGGGATGTCGCCACCGTGGAAATGGGGGCGGAAAAATATGACTACCTGAGCCGCTTCAACGGTAATGCCGCGTCCGGGCTGGGGGTGAAACTGGCCTCCGGTGCCAACGAAATGGCGACCGCGCAGCGGGTGCTAGAGCGTCTGGATGAGCTGTCGCATTTCTTCCCGCACGGACTGGAGTACAAAGTCGCCTACGAAACCACCTCGTTCGTAAAGGCCTCCATCGAAGATGTGGTGAAAACCCTGCTCGAAGCTATCGCGCTGGTGTTCCTCGTGATGTACCTGTTCCTGCAAAACTTCCGCGCTACGCTGATCCCCACTATTGCGGTGCCGGTGGTGCTGCTGGGTACCTTTGCGGTGCTGTATGCCTTCGGTTACAGCATCAACACCCTGACCATGTTCGCCATGGTGCTGGCCATCGGTCTGCTGGTGGATGATGCCATCGTGGTGGTGGAAAACGTTGAGCGCATCATGAGCGAGGAAGGGCTTTCGCCCCGCGAGGCCACGCGCAAATCGATGGGACAGATTCAGGGCGCGCTGGTCGGTATCGCCATGGTGCTGTCGGCGGTATTTATCCCGATGGCGTTTTTTGGCGGCACCACGGGCGCGATTTATCGCCAGTTCTCGATCACCATCGTTTCTGCAATGGTGCTCTCCGTACTGGTGGCGATGATCCTTACCCCTGCCCTGTGCGCGACGCTGCTGAAACCGCTGCATAAGGGCGAACACCACGGTCAAAAAGGCTTCTTCGGCTGGTTTAACCGCATGTTTAACCGCAATGCGGCGCGCTATGAAGCGGGCGTGGGTAAAGTTCTGCACCGCAGCGTACGCTGGATGGTGGTTTATGTTCTGCTGCTCGGCGGCATGGTCTTCCTGTTCCTGCGGCTGCCAACCTCGTTCCTGCCGCTGGAAGATCGCGGCATGTTTATCACCTCCGTACAGTTACCCAGCGGCTCGACCCAGCAGCAGACCCTGAAAGTGGTGCAGAAGGTTGAGAACTACTTCCATACTCAGGAGAAAGATAACGTGGTCTCCGTCTTCTCCACCGTCGGCTCTGGCCCTGGCGGTAACGGGCAGAACGTGGCGCGTATGTTTGTGCGCCTGAAAGACTGGGACCAGCGCGACAGCGATACCGGCTCCTCCTTTGCCATCATTGAACGTGCAACCAAAGCGTTCAACAAAATCAAGGAAGCGCGCGTTTTCGCCAGCAGCCCGCCCGCCATCAGCGGCCTGGGCAGCTCAGCCGGGTTTGATATGGAGCTTCAGGATCACGCTGGTGCCGGGCATGACGCGTTGATGGCTGCTCGCGACAAGCTGCTGGAGCTGGCCGGGAAAGATCCGCAGCTTACCCGCGTTCGTCATAACGGTCTGGATGACAGCCCTCAGCTACAGGTGGATATTGACCAGCGTAAAGCGCAGGCGCTGGGCGTCTCCATCGACGACATTAACGACACCCTGCAAACGGCATGGGGCTCAAGCTACGTGAATGACTTTATGGATCGCGGCCGCGTGAAGAAGGTCTACGTTCAGTCTGCCGCCAAATACCGCATGCTGCCGGACGATATCAACCGCTGGTATGTGCGCAATAACACCGGCGGCATGGTGCCGTTCTCGGCGTTTGCGACGTCACGCTGGGAGACCGGTTCACCGCGTCTGGAGCGTTACAACGGCTATTCGGCGCTGGAGATTGTCGGTGAAGCCGCGCCGGGCGTCAGTACCGGTACCGCAATGGATATAATGGAAAAACTGGTTCAGCAGTTACCGACCGGCTTTGGCCTGGAGTGGACGGCGATGTCCTACCAGGAACGGCTTTCCGGCGCTCAGGCGCCTGCCTTGTATGCCCTTTCGCTGCTGGTGGTGTTCCTCTGTCTGGCGGCGCTGTATGAAAGCTGGTCAGTGCCGTTCTCGGTGATGCTGGTGGTGCCTCTCGGGGTCATCGGAGCGCTGCTGGCAACCTGGATGCGCGGCCTGGAAAATGATGTCTATTTCCAGGTCGGACTCCTCACCGTAATCGGATTGTCGGCGAAAAACGCCATTCTGATCGTCGAATTTGCCAATGAGATGAATGCCAAAGGTCACGAACTGATGGCCGCCACGCTGCACGCCTGTCGTCAGCGCCTGCGTCCGATCCTGATGACTTCTCTGGCGTTTGTGTTTGGCGTCCTGCCGATGGCCACCAGCTCCGGCGCAGGCTCCAGCAGCCAGCACGCGGTGGGAACGGGCGTTATGGGGGGAATGATTTCGGCGACGATTCTGGCTATCTATTTCGTACCGCTGTTCTTTGTGCTGGTACGCCGTCGTTTCCCGCTGAAGGATAAGCCGGAATAACACGTTGAAATAAAAAAGGCGGCTTTACAGGCCGCCTTTTTATTGTGTGATTCTTTCACACTATGGTTATTTTAGTTAATTAAGTGCTCTTGCATTTCTTACCGGAAATTCATTTACGAAGCATGCCTTCGATAAAATCTTTCCAGTTCCCCAGTTCACGTTCAATCATAACAACCTCTCTTATTATTATGTGCATTCTACGAAAACGTATCATCATTGTGAAGCCACTTTAACCGATTGCTGTGATTGAACCCCGCTGTGCTGGTAGGTTTAGGATCACTATGAGCGTTGTCGGGTAAATTTTATGTGACCTACAGCAATATTTTGAAATAGTCGGAAAAATGACAGCATTTTTAATTTCCCCCTGAGTTTATTGGCAATTTAAACAGGGTGGACAACTATGCTTAAAAGATGAAAGACTATTCAGCTTACAGCTGTTCGTTGAATTATGGAGAATTGTAAATCCCGAAAAATTCCGAATGTGTTATATTCCACTTAAGGATATATCTTCGAAAATATTGAACATTTAACCCACAAAAGAACAAAAGGATTCACTATGGTTGTGATGTACGGCATTAAGAATTGCGACACGATTAAAAAAGCCCGCCGCTGGCTGGAAGCACACAACATCGACTATCGCTTCCACGATTACCGTGCCGACGGGCTTGACCCCGCGTTTCTCCATTCCGCCATCAACGAACTGGGATGGGAAGCGCTACTGAATACACGCGGGACCACCTGGCGAAAACTGGATGAATCTCTCCGGGCCACGATCAACGACGCCGACAGCGCAGCCAAACTGATGCTTGAAATGCCGGCAATCATCAAACGCCCATTGCTCTGCAAGCCAGGTCAGCCTATGCTGCTGGGTTTCAGTGAAACCCTTTATTCAGATTTATTCGTTGAGGTGTAGTCTATGTCATGCCCGGTCATTGAGCTGACTCAGCAGCTTATTCGCCGTCCTTCCCTTAGCCCGGACGACGCAGGTTGTCAGGCATTAATGATTGAGCGCCTGCGTGCCATCGGTTTTACCGTGGAGCACATGGATTTTGGCGATACGCAGAACTTCTGGGCATGGCGCGGTCAGGGAGAGACGCTGGCATTTGCCGGACATACTGACGTAGTTCCCGCAGGCGACGCAGACCGCTGGATCAACCCGCCTTTTGAGCCGACCATCCGCGACGGCATGCTTTTCGGACGCGGCGCTGCGGACATGAAAGGTTCTCTGGCTGCGATGGTCGTGGCGGCAGAGCGTTTCGTCGCCCAGCATCCGAACCATAAAAACCGTCTTGCGTTTTTGATTACCTCCGATGAAGAAGCCAGCGCCCACAACGGCACCGTGAAGGTCGTTGAGGCGCTGATGGCGCGCAATGAACGTCTGGACTACTGTCTGGTGGGCGAACCGTCCAGCACCGAAGTGGTTGGCGATGTGGTGAAAAATGGCCGCCGTGGATCCCTGACCTGTAATTTGACTATTCATGGCGTGCAGGGCCACGTTGCCTATCCGCACCTGGCGGATAACCCGGTACACCGCGCCGCGCCGATGCTGAACGAACTGGTAGGCATTGAATGGGATAAAGGCAACGAATTTTTCCCGCCAACCAGCATGCAGATAGCCAACATCAAGGCTGGCACCGGCAGCAACAACGTCATTCCCGGCGATCTCTTCGTCCAGTTTAACTTCCGCTTCAGCACCGAACTGACCGACGAGATGATCAAAGCGCGCGTGATTGCGCTGCTCGAGAAATATCAGCTGCGCTATACCCTCGACTGGTGGCTGTCTGGCCAGCCGTTCCTGACGCAGCGCGGTAAACTGGTGGATGCGGTGGTGAACGCCATTGCGCACTATAATGAAATTAAGCCACAACTGCTGACAACGGGCGGCACGTCTGACGGACGCTTTATCGCCCGCATGGGCGCACAGGTTGTCGAACTGGGTCCGGTTAACGCGACGATTCACAAAATCAATGAATGCGTGAACGCTGCCGATTTACAACTGCTGGCCCGCATGTATCAACGTATTATGGAGCAGCTCGTCGCCTGACGGGTGCTTAAAGAGGATTAGCGAATGGACTGGCTTTCAAAGTACTGGTGGATTCTGGTGTTGGTATTTCTGGTAGGCGTGCTGCTTAACGTGATTAAAGATCTCAAGCGCGTTGACCACAAAAAGTTCCTTGCCAACAAACCGGATCTTCCGCCGCACCGTGATTTTAACGACAAGTGGGACGATGAAGACGACTGGCCGAAGAAGGACCAGAAGAAGTAATCGCTCTGTTTCCCCTCTCCCTAAAGAGAGGGGGACACCTCACATAAACTCGACGATATCATCGTCATTCGGCTTACCGCCGCTGAGCGCTTCATCAAAGTAGTGCTTCGGTACGGTATAACGCAGATGATCGAGCGCGAACTGCATGCTGCGATCGTCAATGGCATGCCCCAGATCGTCTACGATATCCAGCGTCACATCTCCGCCCTCGCGCATCAGCGTCTCCTGGGCAGCAACCGCATGCGAAAGCTCAATTACCCGGTCTTCCCCCCCATGAATGAGATGGATCGTGGTCTGCGTGGTCGCGCTTTGCGGTAACGTCGCAAAACGCCCGTTAAAGGCAATCACGCGGGACACCAGTCCGGGCTGCGCTTTTACGCTTTCCAGCGACATGATTGAGCCCTGAGAGAAGCCAATCAGCGCCGTTGCGTCGGCGCCTACGCCGCTCTGCTGCTGCCAGTAACGCACGGTATCGATAAAGGCTGGCATAGCGGCATCAATACGCGCCTGACGATTCTCCTCCGTCACGCCCTCGACGGAAAACCACTGCCGCCCGTCCGGACCGCACGGCTCCACGCCGCCGATGCTGACGATCAGCGCGTGTGGGAAAACGGGTGCAAACCAGCTGCCAATTTGTCCCATATTGACGGCATTGTCGCCCACGCCATGAAACAGAAGCAGGAGCTGTTTAGCAGGTGTATCCGGGCTTTGCACAACATAATGGTCATGTTTCATGGCGATCTCCTTAATTGATAAGCAGGATTTTACGCCTCTGCGGGGTAATGACCATGCCACTTTACTGAAGAACTCATTGAAAAAATTGCCATTGCAAAATGTCGGCTTTCAGCTGCTGGCTACGGGAGTAATCAAGCCTTTCAAGCGCGTGAGCGGTTTCCTCGCGTAGCTTCGCCAGCAACGCTTTGCGCCCGAAATCGTGCATATTCCCTTCCATTTTCCCCCGCAGTGCCGGGAGCGGCATGTCCACGGCTAACAACAACCGCGTCAGCGCCGCAACCGAAGTTGAAAACGCCCGGTGAGCAAAGGCAAACCCCGCCAGCTCCAGCCAGTCGTCACTATTAAGGGTAGCTTCCCATGCATCCGTCACCGGGATCTTTTCGCCATTCCAGGCCGACAGGACGCGCATATCACGACATAACCGCTGATGCGCCTGTTCGCAGAGCTGATGCCCCGCCTCGCTCAGCGGCAGCAACGCCATCGCCGTATAGCACCCGCTGCTGGCTTCCCGGTGGCTGCCCATTCGCACCAGCACAAACCCGCACTGCCGCCAGAAACGCCACAGCTCGTCGGTATAGCCAAAGCTGACCGAGAGATAATCTTCTCCGCTGGCACTGCGGATCAGCCGCTGGCCGATGCCTTCCCGCTGGCGATGGGGATGAACCGCAATGCGGCTGACGCGTCGGCCTTTCAGCGTCGCCGCGAGCGGCGAGCCGCCGTGCGCTGCCAGCGACTGCGCCACCAGATTTCCACGCGGCCGACGAAAGCCCGCCCAGACTGCGCGGCTAAGTTCAGGGGGTAATCCCCCCTCCTCCACCAGCCAGAGCGCGCCCGCGATCTCCGCGCCCGCCTGAGCAATAGCAAAGTGCTGGCCGGGGGCGTCCATCATCCGGCGTAAATCGAGGGGTGACGTCCGGTAGTGCGCGGCGCAAAGCAGTTCATACACGCCTGCCCCGCGCGTCGGATCGCTCTCCCACATCCCGGGCTCCAGCGACGTTAAACGTACCTCGCCTTCCGGTTTGCGATCGATAAGCGCATCGTCGAACAGCAGCGCGTTCGCCACTATCCGCTCAAGGGGACATCCGGCAGCCCAGCGAACAGGCGTGGATAAGGTATAACGCCGCAGCCCGCTAAACCGGGCGCAGAACTTCAGCAGGAATCCCCTGCCCGTGCCTTCATAACCCTGCACCGTGGTGGTCAGCAACACGCGGGGAAAGCGCGACGCCAGCTTCTCCAGCAGCGGGCCGGGGATGGCGGCCGCCTCATCGACAATCAGCCAGTCAGCTTCTGTTGTGGAGGCCAGCAGCGCATCCGGGGCCATAAAGTGAAAATGTTCCCCGGCGAAACGCGCGATGACATCCGTCGCCCCTTTTGCCGGTGCCGTCACGACTGCACTCCCCTGAATGCCGTTGAGCAACATGCCCGCCAGGGCGGACTTTCCGCGTCCGCGCGGTGCCGTCACGGCGGCCACGCCCGCAGGCATGGTCAGAAGAGCGTCGAGGATCTCAGCTTGCTCGCGCTGCGGTTCACCGCTGGCAGGCTGCCAGGCGGGTAAATCTGACGTAACGGGAAGGCACAGAGGACGATGTTGATGCCAGACGATGGCATCTGAATCGGCGGCAAGCGTCCGGCAAAAGTGGTGAACAAAGTGCGGGGTGGCGATCGGCTCGGCGCTGTCGCTCCAGCGTAGAGAATCCGCGTCGGGCCTGTTAGCCCAGACGGAGAACGGCGGCACCAGCAGCATCAGAAGGCTTCCGGCGCGCAGGGTCCCGCTGAGGGCGGCGAAGGCCGAGACGTCAAACCCGCGACGCGCGTCAAAAACGGCGTGCAGGTATTCACGTCCCAGCAGGCCGCTGATGGTCTTAGAGGGGTTTACCTCCAGCCACAGCCAGTCTCCTGGTAACGTATCGCGCAGAATGGTCGCCTGGCTCAACGTCCACGCTTCATCGCCGCTGAGCACCACCAGCCGGCGGTGCCCGGTACGCTGAAGCTGGTTGACCAGCTGTTCAAACCCCAACATCACATAGCTTTGCCGAAGGTATTACACTGCGACGGGTTGCCGCTGTCGAAGCCACGCTTAAACCAACTGTAGCGCTGCTCTGAGGTGCCATGGGTAAAGCTGTCCGGCACAACGCGCCCCTGGCTCTGCTGCTGCAAGCGATCGTCACCAATCGCCTGTGCGGCATTCAGGGCCTCTTCCAGATCGCCTGTTTCCAGCACGCCCTGCTGCTGCATGCTGTGTCCCCAGACGCCAGCGAAGCAGTCGGCCTGAAGCTCCATGCGTACGGACAGACGATTCACCTCCGCCTGAGAAGCATTCTGCTGCATCTGACGCACTTTAGGCTCAATGCCGAGGAGCTTCTGCACGTGGTGGCCGACTTCATGCGCGATCACGTAGCCCTGGGCAAAATCGCCGTCGGCGCCCAGCTTGCTTTTCATGTCGTCATAGAAGGAGAGATCGATATAGACGGTGCTGTCCGCCGGGCAGTAGAACGGCCCCATAACGGACTGCCCGGTGCCGCAGCCGGTGCGGGTTGCGCCCCGGTACATCACCAGTTTTGGCGGCTGATAAGTCCGCCCCATTTTCTCGAACTGCTGACCCCAGGTATCTTCGGTCGTCGCGAGAATAACGGAAGTAAATTTCGCCGCTTCATCTTCATTCGGGCTGATGGAGCGCTGAGAATACTGCTGCTGTTGCCCGGTTTCACCGGTCATCAAACCGGTCAGGTCGACGCCGTAGTAGCCCGCCACCAGCACGACGACCAGCAGAATAATGCCGCCCTTGCCGCTGGGTAACCGGAAACCTGGCCCGCCCATAGACGGACCACCGCCACCACTGCTGCGTCTGTCTTCTACGTTGTCACTTTCACGACGCCCTTGCCAGCGCATAAACACCTCGAACTATTCCATTTATAATAGCTATGATCGTAGGCGGTTAATGAAAGGATTACCATAGTAAACAAGGATAAGACGCCAAAGGATGCCAACATCCTTTGGCAAATGCGCAGTTTAGTCGAGCTTAACGCCTAAACGGTGAGCAACCGCTTCGTACGCTTCGACCACGCCACCCAGACTCTGGCGGAAACGGTCTTTGTCCATTTTATCCAGCGTCTCTTTGTCCCACAGGCGGCTGCCGTCCGGCGAGAATTCGTCGCCCAGCACCACTTCACCCTTGTACAGACCGAACTCCAGCTTGAAGTCGACCAGGATCAGGCCCGCGTCATCAAACAGCTTTTTCAGCACGTCATTGGCTTTGTAGGTCAGTTCCTGCATGCGCGCCAGGTTCTCTTTGCTTACCCAGCCGAAGGTTTCGCAGTAGGATTCGTTGACCATCGGGTCGTGCATGGCGTCGTTTTTCAGGAACAGATCGAACAGCGGTGGATTCAGTTCGATACCCTCTTCAATGCCCAGACGCTTCACCAGGGAGCCTGCGGCACGGTTACGGATCACGCACTCAACCGGCACCATATCCAGTTTTTTTACCAGACATTCCGTATCGGACAGCAACGCTTCCATCTGAGTCGGGATACCGGCTTCGGCCAGTTTGGTCATAATGAAGTGGTTGAACTTGTTGTTCACCATGCCCTTACGATCGAACTGCTCAATGCGTGCGCCGTCTCCTGCTGACGTATCATTGCGGAATTCGAGCACCAACAGATCCGGGTTTTCCGTGCTGTATACGGTTTTCGCTTTGCCACGATACAACTCAGCTTGCTTCTGCATCTTCATTACTCCTGGTGTGATGATTTGTATTCAAAACTGGCCATATTATGCCACGCACACGTTTGCGTAGCACGAAAATAAAAAGGGCTGGATTAACCAGCCCTCACTATTATTTGCTGAATGCGGCCTGGAAGGCAGCGACCAGCGCATCGTTCTGCGCCTGGGTCAGCGTGTGTCCTTTCGGATCGATAAATTGCAGGCTGCTGCGGTTATCGAGGTCGCCAACCTGGATTTTGTAGTCACCGGAAGGCAGCTGTGGATCGCTTGCCCCCAGCTCCTGCCAGGCGCTATCAGACAGCGGCTTATAGGTCGCTGTGATGCTGCCCGTTGAACGGGTGCTGTCGGTCACCTTCATGCCCACTTTTTCAAGCGTTGCTGGCAGGCGCTGCCAGGTCTGATTAAACGGCGCACGCACCACCAGCATTGGCAGGCCGGTATCGTCTGCACCGCTCTGCACATCAAACGTTGAACCGTTACGGTTCTGCGCGGCGTTTGCGGCATCGGTAGCGTTCTTATCCAGACCAGCGGCAATCACGTTCAGCATTTCAGTGCTGTAGCGCTGCATGGCGGCCGGATCGGCAACCGGTTTACCTGCCTGCTCAAGATTCAACAGCTTGACGGTAACCGCCTGCTGATAACCCTGCGGCTTAACGGAGACTTGATAACGACCACGATACTGCTGGTCTTCATCGAGACGGTTCCACTCAATCCAGTCGGTGGTTAAAGTCTGGCTGGCGTCGTCGCGTTTATCAATCGTATAGTTTTTCGACTGAATAACGCTCACAACCTGCGGCCACAGCGTGGTACCGCGTGCGCTTTCCACCAGCAGAGAGGCCGTATCACCGGTAAACTGCGTGCGCGCGCCACTCACCAGCGCCAGAGGCTGAGCCGGCGGACGAATATCAAGCGCTTTACCCACCAGGCCACTGCCGTTGGTAACCGGAATATTATAATCACCGTTCTGGATCGGCAGGATCATGCCGGCAGGCGCGTGAAGTTCAGCAAGCGGCGGCGCATCCAGATAGGATTCATCACCGCTCACCTGGCGCTTGTAGCGCGAGTCTGAACTACAGGCAGCGAGGAGCATAACAAGCGAAACACCCGCAACCTTCGCCAGGCGCGACTTCTGTACTGAATAAGCCATCAAATCTCCCTAAACTTTACAGCAAACCGGCATGCTTCAGCGCGCCAGCGACAATTTCACGACCGTGGTCGGTAATCGGTGTCATTGGCAGACGCAGCGTGTCGGTTGCTACAAGCCCCAACTCCTTACATGCCCATTTCACTGGGATCGGATTGGGTTCGACAAATAATTTATTGTGCAACGGCATCAGACGCTGATTAATCACGCGAGCTTCATCAAAGTGACCGGCTGCGGCCAGTTTGCACATGTCAGCCATATCACGCGCCGCCACGTTCGCCGTAACGGAAATCACGCCATTACCACCGAGCTGCATAAAGTCCAGCGCGGTCGCATCATCACCGCTCAACAGGATAAAGTCGTCTGAAACCAGCTCTTTGATCTGATGAACGCGGCTTAAGTTCCCTGTCGCCTCTTTAATCCCGATAATATTTTTTACTTTCGAGAGACGGCCAACGGTTTCCGGCAGCATATCGCAACCGGTACGGGACGGCACATTATACAGAATTTGTGGCAAGTCAGTATGTTCAGCGATGGCTTTGAAATGCTGGAACAAACCTTCCTGAGTAGGACGGTTGTAATAAGGGGTCACCGTCAGGCAGCCGACAATGCCGCTGTCGTTAAAACGCTGAGTCAGGCTAATCGCTTCTGCCGTTGCGTTTGCGCCCGTACCCGCGATGACCGGAATACGCCCGTCCGCCAGTTCCAGGGTCAGCATCACAACGTCGCCGTGCTCTTCGTGGCTCAGCGTAGCGGATTCACCGGTAGTCCCTACCGAAACGATCGCCGAGGTTCCATTGGCGACATGGTAATCAATGAGCTTCTTCATGCTTGACCGGCAGACATTACCTTTTTCATCCATCGGTGTAACAAGCGCGACAATACTTCCCGTGAACATGAGCCATCCTCTGTGCGAACAAGAGCCTCAATGTTACGTTTGGAACTGTAATAAAAGCAAGCGACCTGAGGCTCTCAGGCGGTTGTATGCATGTTTTTTTTATGCTTTCCTTAGGAAGACTTAACCACGCAAAGGAAGAACAGGTTTGACAACCTCATCACAACATTACCTGGTTATCACTGCGCTGGGTGCTGACAGGCCGGGTATCGTGAATACCATCACTCGCCACGTGAGCAGCTGCGGCTGCAACATCGAAGATAGCCGGCTGGCTATGCTTGGCGAAGAGTTCACGTTCATCATGCTGCTTTCCGGAACATGGAATGCCATTACCCTCATTGAATCTACCCTGCCGCTGAAAGGCGCAGAGCTGGATTTACTGATTGTGATGAAGCGCACCACCGCGCGCCCGCGTCCGGCTCTGCCTGCCACGGTCTGGGTACAGGTTGAAGTGCCTGATTCACCTCATCTGATTGAACGTTTTACGGCGCTGTTTGACAGCCATCAGATGAACATTGCCGAACTGGTTTCCCGCACGCAGCCGGGCGATGAAAACGCAATCCCGACGCTGTTTATTCAAATTACCGCACACAGCCCTGCCTCGCAGGATGCGTCAAATATCGAGCAAGCGTTCAAAGCCCTCTGTACAGAATTACATGCGCAAGGCAGTATAAGCGTCGTCGATTATTCGCAGCACGAACAGGATGGAGTTGAGTAATGAACCCACTGAAAGCCGGTGATATCGCACCGAAATTTAGCTTACCGGATCAAGACGGCGAGCAAGTAAATTTGACCGACTTCCAGGGACAGCGTGTTCTGGTCTATTTCTACCCGAAAGCCATGACCCCGGGCTGTACCGTACAGGCCTGCGGTCTACGCGACAACATGGATGAGTTGAAAAAGGTCGGTGTGGAAGTGCTGGGCATCAGCACCGATAAGCCAGAGAAGCTGTCACGCTTTGCGGAAAAAGAGCTGCTGAACTTCACGCTGCTTTCCGATGAAGACCACCAGGTTTGCGAGCAGTTTGGCGTCTGGGGTGAGAAGTCCTTTATGGGCAAAACGTACGACGGTATTCACCGCATCAGCTTCCTGATTGACGCTGACGGTAAAGTTGAGCACGTGTTTGATGATTTCAAAACCAGCAACCACCACGACGTAGTGTTGAAGTGGCTGAAAGAGAACGCGTGATAATTTTAGTGCCGGGTGGCGCTGCGCTTACCCGGCCTACAAGGTAAATGCAAAACGGTAGCATGCGCTACCGTTTTTAGTGTTTGCCCCCTCTCCCCGCGGGAGAGGGTTGGGGTGAGGGCATCAGCCCGCACTAAATCTACTTCTCTTCCACCGCTGGCACATCCGGCCACGCGTGGACCACGGCTTTAATCAGCGTCGCCAGCGGAATGGCGAAGAATACCCCCCAGAATCCCCACAGCCCGCCGAAAATCACCACTGAAAGGATAATCACCAGCGGATGCAGGTTAACTGCTTCTGAGAACAGCACCGGTACCAGCAGGTTCCCGTCCAGTCCCTGAATAATCAGGTATACGGCGAAACAGCTCCAGAACTCCGTACCCAAACCAAACTGGAACAGCGCCACCCCCACAACCGGAATGGTCACCACAAACGCGCCGATATACGGGATCAGAACCGAGAATCCGACCAGCACCGCCAGCAGCAGCGAGTAGTTCAGTCCGAAGATCACGAAGCCAATCCAGGTCGCCACGCCCACCACAATCATCTCCAGCACTTTGCCGCGAATGTAGTTGGTGATCTGCTGGTTCATCTCCTGCCAGACCTGACCGGCGAGACCGCGATTGCGCGGCAGCACACGGCGTACCGCGTTCAGCATCTGCTCTTTATCTTTGACCAGGAAAAACACCATTAGCGGCACGAGAACAAGGTAAACCGCCAGCGTCAGCAGGCCGACCAGCGAGGCCAGAGAGTATTTCACCACCGAATCACCCATGGTCATGATGCGGGCGCGCATGTTTTCGGCCATCGCATCGATGATCCCGGCGTCCATCAGCGCAGGATAGCGGCGCGGCAGCGTGGCGGCAAAATCAGACAGTTTATTCAGCATGCCGGGCATATCGCGGATCAGGTAGATCCCCTGTTGCCAGGCGATGGGCATCACCACGAAGGACATCAGCAGCAGAATGCCGACAAACAGCACCAGAACAATGCTGGTCGCCCAGCGGCGGGAACAGCCGATATGTTCCAGACGCGCGGTGGGCCACTCCAGCAGATACGCCAGCACAATTGCCACCAGTAGCGGTGCCAGCAGGCCACTAAAGAAGAACAGGATACCGAATCCGGCAACCAGAATGACCAGCAAAGCAATGGCTTCCGGGTCGCTAAACCGACGCCGATACCACTGCATTAACATTTCGAGCATACAACCCTTCCCTGAATCGAATGGCGGGAGTGAGACGGTGAATTGTATCTAACTGTCACAAAAAAGACTTTCCTTTTTGTTTCACTGTCAGGTTTCGCAAAACCCTGATGAATGGGATTTTCTTCATCTCTTAACACGGCTACACTCGCAGAGCAGCGGAGATGAACGTTATGCGGGTTCATCGGTCAAATTAGCACATCCAACATACAGGACAGTGGTTATGTTCAGGCAGTTGAGAAAAACACTGGTTGCGACACTGATTGCCGCCGTGACGGTGGGTCAGGTGTTGCCCGCTTTCGCTGACTCGTCCGATTCATTGCCGGACATGGGCACCACGGCAGGAAGCACGCTCTCCATCGGGCAGGAGATGCAGATGGGTGATTATTACGTACGCCAGTTGCGCGGCAGTGCTCCGCTGATTAACGACCCTTTGCTGGTGCAATACATTAACGGCCTGGGGATGCGTCTGGTGGCGCACGCCGACTCGGTAAAAACGCCCTTCCACTTCTATTTAATCAATAACGACGAAATCAACGCCTTCGCCTTCTTTGGCGGGAACGTGGTACTGCATTCGGCGTTGTTCCGTTATTCCGATAACGAAAGCCAGCTGGCGTCCGTCATGGCGCACGAAATTTCGCACGTCACCCAGCGCCATCTGGCGCGTGCGATGGAAGATCAGAAGCGTAACGCCCCGCTAACCTGGGTGGGCGCGCTGGGCTCTATTCTGCTGGCGATGGCCAGCCCGCAGGCCGGGATGGCGGCGCTTACCGGGACGCTGGCGGGGACGCGTCAGGGGATGATCAGCTTTACCCAGCAGAATGAGCAGGAAGCAGACCGCATCGGCATTCAGGTTTTACAGCGTTCCGGCTTTGACCCGCAGGCCATGCCGAGCTTCCTGGAAAAGCTGCTCGACCAGGCACGCTACTCGTCGCGTCCCCCTGAAATTCTGTTGACCCACCCGCTGCCGGAAAGCCGCCTCTCGGATGCGCGTAACCGTGCCAACCAGATGCGTCCGGTCGTGGTGCAGTCTTCGCAGGATTTCTACATGGCCAAAGTGAGAACGCTTGGCATGTACAACTCCGGACGTAATCAGCTCACCAGCGATCTGCTGGACGCGCTGGCGAAAGGCAACGTGCGCGAGAAAAACGCGGCGCAGTATGGTCAGGCGCTCCAGGCGATGGAGGCCAGCAAATACGATGAAGCGCGAAAAGCGCTACAGCCGCTGCTGGCGGCGGCGCCTGACAATCCGTGGTATCTCGACCTCGCCACCGATATCGATCTGGGGCAGAAAAAAGCGACCGATGCGATTAATCGCCTGAAAGGGGCGAAAGATCTTCGTAACAATCCGGTATTGCAGCTTAACCTGGCGAACGCCTACCTACAGGGCGGCCAGCCCGGCGAGGCGGTGACCATTCTGAACCGCTACACCTTTAACAATAAAGATGACCAGAACGGCTGGGAGCTGCTCGCCCAGGCCCAAGGGCAACTGGGTAACCGCGATCAGGAGCTGGCCGCGCGTGCGGAAGGTCTGGCGCTGGCGGGTCGTCTCGATCAGGCCATTTCCCTGCTGAGCAGCGCCAGCTCGCAGGTGAAGCTTGGCAGCCTGCAACAGGCCCGCTACGATGCGCGAATCGACCAGCTGCGCGGCCTGCAACAACGCTTTAAGCCGTACGAGAAGATGTAATAAAGGAGAAGTCATGACAGACGCGGTAAAAATTTACCATAACCCTCGCCGCTCCAAGAGCCGAGACACCCTCAGCCTGCTGAAGTCTAACGGCATCGAACCGGAAGTGGTGCTGTACCTGGAGACGCCGCCGGACGCGCAGACTATCCGCCAGCTGCTGAAGATGCTGAACATGGGCAGCGCACGCGACCTGATGCGTCAGAAAGAAGATCTGTATAAGTCGCTCAATCTGAACGATACCAGTCTCACTGAAGATCGGCTGATTCAGGCGATGGTCGACAATCCAAAGCTGATTGAGCGCCCGATTGTAGTGGCAAATGGCAAGGCGCGTATCGGCCGTCCGCCGGAAGACGTGCTCGAGATCGTCTAATCGTTACGCCGCAGCGCTTCCAGAAACGCCTGCGGCGTACGCTCTCCCAGCTTTTTCTGCGCTTTTCCCCGGTTGTAAAACTCACACAATTGGATCAACAGCTCTCCCATCGGTTCACTGTTCACCCGCGGAATGATTTCGCGTAACGGCACGGTGACCTGAAGGGCGAGATAATACTGTGAATGCACTTTTACGGTGACGTTATGCTCCGGCAAGTTCACTTCCAGCCCAAAAGTCTCAACAGATTGAATATCAGCCGGACAGGCAGCCAGCACCTCGTTCGTCCAGCGGGTCAGCAACTGCGGCGATACGCCAGCATAAAGCCGGGCGTAACACCAGCCGCTGACGGGTTCACGCGCCCAGAGCAGGTGTTGCTCGCCACCGTCGTCCATATGCAGCGACAGCGGCTGATGATGCAGAAACAGCTTCTGCGGCATGATACCGGCCTTCAGCGCCTTTTTGCCCTGCAACGACGCCCCCTTTTGTTTTACCGAAGCTGGTTTGAGGTAGCGGTTCAGGGTCGCGCGGGAAACGGCGATCCCGAGTCCGTCATTCACCAGCAGCAGCAGTTCATCCAGCGGTGCCCCGGTGATATCCCGCAGGGCATTTATCAGTGCCGCCTGCTCTTGTCTCAGCGCTTTGTGTATCACTTTTGGCGTTGTGTGGTTATCCGAAACCTGGTCGCGGTTGCGCCAGCGCCTGACGGTGGTGACCGAGATCCCCAGCTCAACGGCAAGTTCCCTGTCGCTTTTATCTGACTGCTGAAGATAACGACGGATACGCGGTGTGGTGGTGGCGTTGGCATGCAGTTTGATTTCCATCGCGTCTCTCTCCGGAACTAATCTTATGAGATTTATATCAGAGCAGCGAATGCTTTGTGACCGATTTCACCTTTCGCTCGCCACGCTTCACTGATAATCCACAGACATAACATAAACAACACCTCTCAATCTTGTACGGAGTTCACAATGAACAATGTTCTGGGATTTCTTGAAGCAAAACTGATGCCGCTGGCGGCGAAAACGGCCCAGCAGCGTCATCTTGGGGCCATTCGCGGCGCCTACGTGTCATTCATGCCGTTTATCATCGTCGGCTCTATTCTGCTGGTGATCTCCTCCTTCCCGAATCAGGCCTATCAGCAGTTTATGTCTCAGGCCTTTGGTGAGAGCTGGAGTGCAATTATAGAGATCCCGTTTAACGCGGTGTTCTCAACCATGTCGCTGTTTATCAGCTTCCTGGTGGCCTACCGCCTGGCTGAGCATTATGGTGAGGACCGCATCTCCTGCGGCATCCTGGCGCTGGTCGCGTTTCTGATCCTGACGCCCTTTATCAAAGTGGCGGAAAACGGCGGCATTACCGTGATGCCGGTGGAGTGGATTGGCAGCAAAGGGCTGTTCGTGGCGATGATCGGTTCCCTGCTGTGGACGGAACTGTTCTGCTGGCTGAAGCGCAAAAAGCTGGTCATCAAAATGCCGGACGGCGTGCCTCCGGCGGTGCAGGAGTCATTCGCGGCCCTGATCCCGGCCCTGCTGGTAATGATTCTGGTGCTGCTTATCCGCATCATCTTTGAAAACACCCACTACCACACCATCCACCAGTTTATTTATGAAGTGGTTGCCACCCCGGTACGCCACTACGGCACCTCTTATTTCGGGGCGCTGATGACCGTATTCAGCATCACCATTCTGTGGTCAGTGGGCATTAACTCCGGTTCGATGATCAACGGGATTATTCGCCCGCTGTGGATGGAGAACCAGACCGACAACATCGCCGCGATCCAGGCGGTAACGACGCCGCCGCACATCATCACCGAACAGTTTTTTGACATGATCTGGATGGGCGGCGCGGGCGCCACGCTGTCGCTGGTGATTGCGATGCTGATTTTCGCCCGCAGCAAAAACATGCGCGAAGTAGCGCGCCTCGGTGCGGGCGCGTCGGTGTTTAACATCAACGAACCGATCCTGTTTGGCCTGCCGGTGATCATGAACCCGATCATGCTCATCCCGTTCAATCTGGTGCCGCTGGTGCTGGTCACCGTGCAGTATGCGGCGATGAAAATTGGTGCGGTCGCCGTCACTACCGGGGTGTTTATCCCCTGGACGCTGCCGCCGGTTATCAGCGGCTTTATCGTCACCGGGCACCTGAGCGGCAGCGTGATGCAGCTGATCAACCTGCTGATTGGCGCCATGCTGTACCTGCCTTTCATGCGTATCCTGGATAAACAGTACCGCGCCGCGGAGCTGACTACCGCTACGCAAACCGACACCACCCTTGCAAAACAGGAGTAAAGCATGTGGGGAATTATCGCAACCTGGCGAATGGCGCTTGAAGGCGTCACGGAATCTGCGTCTGCGCTGGCTGCGGGCAAACCTGTCGCTCCGGCGGTGGTGGATGCCGTCGCCGCCGTCGAGGACTTTCCGTTTTATAAATCCGTCGGCTACGGCGGGCTGCCGACCGAGAACGGCGAGGTAGAGCTGGACGCGGCCTATATGGACGGCGACACGCTGGCGTTCGGCGCCGTGGGCAATCTGGTGGATATCGCCAACCCGGTACGCGTGGCGCACGCGCTCAGCCGCCAGCGCTATAACAGCCTGCTGGTCGGCCAGGGCGCGCGCGAATGGGCGCTGAGCCAGGGCTTTGCCGACAAAACCATGCTCACGGATCGCGCCATGCAACACTACCGTAAGCGCTGCCGCGAAACGCTGGATAAGGGGTTAAGCCCCTACGACGGACATGACACCGTCGGTATCATCGGCCTCGATAAACAGGGATCGATGAGCGTCGCCACTTCCACCAGCGGCCTGTTTATGAAAAAACGCGGTCGCCTCGGTGACTCACCCATCATCGGCTCCGGCTTTTACTGCGACAGCGAAACCGGCGCGGCCACCGCCACGGGCGTCGGTGAAGATCTGATGAAGGGCTGTACCAGCTACGAAATCGTTCGCCGGATGGCGCAAGGGATGACGCCGCAGCAGGCGGCGGATTCGGTGGTGTTCGAACTGGAAGACAAGCTGATGTCGCGCTTCGGTCGCGCGGGCGATGTCTCCGTGGTGTGCATGAACAGCAAAGGAGAATTTGGCGCCGCAACCAACATCAAAACCTTCTCGTTTGTGGTGGCGACGGCTCGCCAGCCCCTCACCGTTTTCCGTACTGAACGCCTGCGGGAGAAAACGCACTATCACGCGGTAGATGAGGAGTGGATGCAGGCCTATGCCGCGCGGATCCGCGCACCGATTGAGGAGTCATGATGATCACATACCAGTTTATCAACGCGCTTTCAGACGCGAAGCCGCAAAGCCATTTGATTGCGCGCGCTGACAGTTCCCTGTTACCGGATAGTGCTCTTATCGCTGAAATGCGCCAGCAGAGCACCGTCGCGGATGCGCGCTTTGGCTGCGCGCCGTTTGCCCGCATCACCCTGTTTCCGGATGCGCTCTGGCATGACGCCCTGACCGAAGGGTTGCTCACCGCCCTGCGACCGCTGCTTGCCGCCCCCGCCAGCGCCGAACTCGTGCTGGACGTGACGGATATTGACGATGTGGTGCTGGCGCAGGTACTGCGTTTTCTCTTTAATCAGGCGCACAGGCTCAGTGACCTGAAGCTGAAGAAGACGGACGAAGCGCTGCGTCTTACCTGCATCACTGCCCTCTGCTTGCCGGAACAGCAGGCGAAGCTGGAGACGACCTTCCGCCAGCAGCAGACCATTGCGCTCGGCATGGTTGCGGCGCGACGTCTGGCGGATATGCCGTCCGACCGCTGCACGCCGCAGTTTGTGGTGGAAGAGGCGCAAAAACTGTGTGCCGCCAGCCCTGCCCTGCGCTGCGAGGTGTTGGATGAAAAGCAAATTGTTGAGCAGGGGCTGGGGCTACTGCACGCCGTTGGCAAAGGGGCGAACTGCCCACCGCGTCTGCTCGCTATTCACTATAACGGCGTGTCTGATGGCCCGGTGCGCTGCTACGTGGGAAAAGGCATTACCTTTGACACCGGCGGCCTGTGGCTGAAGGAAGGCGCGGGCATGTACACCATGAAATATGACATGTGCGGCGCGGCTAACGTGCTCGGGCTGATGCTGACCGTTGCGGAGCTGAAATTACCCGTGCGCATCATGGGCGTGCTGGCGCTGGCGGAAAACGCCATCGGCCCCGACGCCATGCAGCCCGGCACGGTGGCGACGGCCTGCAACGGCACCACCGTTGAAATCAACAATACCGATGCCGAGGGCCGGCTGGTACTGGCAGACGCTATCGCCTGGGCGAGTCAGCGCCATCCGCAGGCGCACTATATCATTGATATGGCGACCTTAACCGGAGCGGTGGTGAAAGCGCTGGGGTATGAGCTGAGCGGGCTGATGACCCAGGATGAGCCGTTGCGTCAGGCACTGACGCTCGCGGGCAAACGAAGCGGCGACGAGGTGTGGTCCCTGCCGCTGGATGCGCGGCTGAGAAAGCAGACCGACAGCGCCATTGCCGATCTATGCAACACGCCGACCAACAATGCGGCGATCAGCGCCTCGGCGGCGTGGCTGCTGCATCACTTCTGCCCGCCGACCATTCCGTGGGCGCATCTGGATATCAGCGGGACGGCGCTGTGGCGTGAGAACGGCAGAAGCGTGGCATCGGGAAGACCGATTCCGCTGCTGGTGGAGCACTTGTTGGGGGATCTTTAGCCGGGTGGCGGCTGCGCCTTACCCGGCCTACAAGGTATGACGGGTTTTCGTAGGCCCGGTAAGCGCAGCGCCACCGGGCAAAAAACTCAAAGCTTAAGAATATCTTTTACAAACGGAATGGTCAGCTTGCGCTGGGCGGTAATGGAGGCGCGATCGAGCTGATCGAGCGTATCAAACAGCGTGCGCATTTCGCGATCCAGACGCTTGAGCAGGAAACGACCCACGTCTTCCGGCAGTTCAAATCCGCGCAGTCTGGCGCGCAACTGAAGTGCCTGGAGTTTGTCTTCATCCGACAGCGGTTGCAGCTTGTAGATTTGTCCCCAGTCCAGACGAGACGCCAGATCCGGCAGCCCCAGATTGAGCTGACGCGGCGGACGATCGCCAGTGATCAGCAGCCGGGTTTTGCCCGACTCCAGGATGCGGTTGTAGAGGTTAAAGATCGCCATTTCCCACGGTTCGTCCCCCGCCACGCATTCGATATTATCGATGCAGACCAGGGAGAGATGTTCCATGCCCTCCAGCACCTCAGGCACAAACCAGGTGCGTTTATCCAGCGGCACATAGCCTACCGCGTCACCGCGCGCCGAAAGCTCCGCACAGGCGGCATGCAGCAGGTGGCTGCGTCCCGCGCCTTCGCGTGACCAGATATAGATGTATCCGCTGTGTTCCTGGCGCAGCACGTTTTGCAGTGCAGCCAGTAAAGAGGGGTTATCACCCGGCCAGAAACTCGCGAAAGTTTCGTCGTCAGGGAGATAAAGTGGCAGAGAGAGCTGTGCCGGTCCGTTCAGAAATACCTCAACCAGAGATCTTACATAAAATCGGAATGGAGTTTAACACGGAACCTGCAAGGAGAGAACCGGGCGATCCTTCGCCCGGCATGACGATCAATGTGGCGCTTTTTCGCTTTCGTCCGCGTCCAGCACCACCTCTTCCGGGCGGATCACCGAGATCAGCTTGAAAATCAGGCTCAGGCCGACGCCGACGATGGTCGCCAGCGCCATACCCTTCAGCTCTGCCGCGCCGATGTGCACCTTCGCGCCGCTCACGCCGATAATCAGGATAACGGAAGTGAGGATCAGGTTCTGCGCCTTGCTGTAATCCACTTTGGATTCAATCAGCACGCGAATACCGGAGGCACCGATCACCCCGTACAGCAGCAGGGAAACGCCGCCCATCACCGGAACCGGGATAATCTGGATCGCCGCCGCCAGTTTACCAACGCAGGAGAGCAGAATGGCGATGATCGCCGCGCCGCCGATAACCCAGGTGCTGTAGACGCGGGTGATCGCCATTACGCCGATATTCTCACCGTAAGTCGTGTTTGGCGTGGAGCCGAAGAAACCAGAGATGATGGTGGAGAAACCGTTGGCAAACATGGAGCGATGCAGGCCCGGGTCGCGGATCAGGTCGCGCTTCACGATGTTCGCCGTCACCACCAGGTGGCCGACGTGCTCAGCAATCACCACCAGCGCGGCAGGCAGAATAGTGAAAATGGCGAACCATTCAAAGCGCGGGGTGTAGAAGGTTGGCAGCGCGAACCAGTGCGCCTCGGCAATCGGGGTGGTATCCACAACGCCCATCACGAAGGAGAGCGCGTAACCCGCCAGCACGCCGATCAGGATCGGGATAATCGCCATAAAGCCGCGGAAGAGGACGGAACCGAAAACCGTCACGCCCAGCGTCACCAGCGAAATAATGATGGTTTTGGAATCCGGTGACTGACCGTCCGCAGGCAGCAGCCCGGCCATGTTCGCCGCCACGCCCGCCAGCTCCAGGCCGATGACGGCAACGATGGCCCCCATTGCCGCAGGCGGGAACATCACGTCCAGCCAGCCGGTACCGGCTTTCTTCACGATGAAGGAGACCAGGCAGAACAGCACGCCGCACATGATAAAGCCGCCCAGCGCGACCTCATAACCCAGCGGCAGCAACAGCAGAACCGGGGAGATAAACGCGAAGCTCGACCCGAGATAGGCCGGGATTTTGCCTTTACAGATGAAGAGGTAAAGTAGCGTACCGATGCCGTTAAACAGCAGCACGGTAGCCGGGTTAATGTGAAACAGGATTGGCACCAGCACGGTTGCGCCAAACATGGCGAACAGGTGCTGCAAACTAAGCGGGATTGTCTGTAAAAGCGGCGGTCTTTCACTCACCCCGATAGCACGGCGCGTCATAGTGTTTTCCTCTGAGTGTCATTGTTGGTTTTTATTCAAAAAAAAGCCGACTATCAAAGTCGGCTTCTTTATCGTTATTCGATTATTTAGTACCAAAAATCTTATCGCCGGCATCGCCG
The DNA here is from genome assembly GCF_019056635.1 of Enterobacter cloacae complex sp. ECL72. Lineage (NCBI taxonomy): Bacteria > Pseudomonadati > Pseudomonadota > Gammaproteobacteria > Enterobacterales > Enterobacteriaceae > Enterobacter > Enterobacter cloacae complex sp. ECL72. The sequence continues at coordinate 2,924,613 of NZ_CP077659.1, forward strand.
AGCCCCGGGATGATGTACCCGTGCTCGTTCAGTCCCTGGTCGACAGACGCGGTATAGAGTTCAACGTCCGGGTGCGCTTTTTCCAGCGCCGCGATACCTTCCGGCGCCGCAACCAGCACCAGCACTTTGATGCTGCTGCATCCCGCTTTTTTCAGCAGGTCGATGGTGGCGATCATCGAACCGCCGGTCGCCAGCATCGGGTCAACCACCAGCGCCATACGCTCGTCGATGTTAGAGACCAGCTTCTGGAAGTACGGGACCGGCTCAAGCGTCTCTTCGTTACGGTAGATCCCCACCACGCTGATACGCGCGCTTGGGACGTGCTCCAGCACGCCTTCCATCATGCCCAGACCCGCACGCAGGATTGGCACCACGGTAATTTTTTTACCTTTGATCTGCTCAACCTGTACCGGACCGTTCCAGCCTTCGATGGTCACTTTTTCCGTTTCCAGATCAGAGGTCGCTTCGTAGGTCAGCAGGCTACCCACTTCAGAAGCCAGTTCGCGAAAACGCTTCGTGCTGATGTCATGCTCACGCATCAGGCCCAACTTGTGTTTAACGAGTGGGTGTTTCACTTCCACAATTTTCATTCTCTTTCTCCTCTGAGGTGGCATCCGCAAAAAAATCGCGGGATTATACCGCTTTTTTCGGATTGCGCCATACCCATCTTGCTTGACGTACATCAATCAAAAACAAAAAAGCCGGAGGCTGGGCTCCGGCTTGGGTGCGGGATTCTGCCGGGTGGCGCTAACGCTTACCCGGCCTACACATCCCGTAGGCCCGGTAAGCGCAGCGCCACCGGGCAATTATAGCTGCTCTCCGTTGCTGGCAATCACCTGCTTATACCAGTCGAACGATTTCTTCTTGCTGCGGTTCAGCGTGCCGTTACCTTCGTTATCTTTATCGACAAAGATAAAGCCGTAGCGTTTTTTCATCTCGCCGGTGCCGGCAGAGACCAGGTCGATACAGCCCCACGGGGTATAGCCCATCAGGTCTACGCCATCCTCCACCACCGCTTTTTTCATCTCGCGGATATGCGCGGAAAGGTAGTCGATGCGGTACTGGTCGTTCACCGTGCCGTCGCTCTCCTGCACGTCGATCGCGCCAAAGCCGTTCTCAACGATAAACAGCGGCAGCTGGTAGTGATCCCAGAACCAGTTGAGGGAGTAGCGAAGCCCCACCGGGTCAATCTGCCAGCCCCAGTCCGATTTCTGCACGTACGGGTTAGAGACCAGGCTCTTGCTCTCGTCGTAGTCCAGCTGCGGGTTGTCCGCCGTCGCTTTGGTGGCGAAAGACATGTAGTAGCTGAACCCGATGTAATCCACGCAGCCCTGCGTCAGCGCCACTTTATCTTCTTCGGTGATATCCAGCGCGAAGCCGCGACGTTCAAAGTAGTTGAGCAGATGCTGCGGATACTTGCCGCGCACGTGAACGTCGGTGAACCAGTAGCGACGATGCATGGCGTTCATCGCCATCATCATATCGTCCGGGGCACAGGTCAGCGGATAGATGGGGCACATGGCAATCATGCAGCCGATTTGCAGCGACGGGTTGATCTCGCGCCCCGCCTTCACCGCCAGGGCACTGGCCACCAGCTCATAGTGCGCCGCCTGGAACATCACCGGCTCGCGATCTTCTCCCGGCGCATATTTCAGCCCGGAGTTGGTAAACGGCGCAAAGTCTTCGTGGAAGTTGGCCTGGTTGTTGATCTCGTTAAAGGTCATCCAGTACTTCACTTTATGCTGGTAGCGCTCAAAAACGACCTTCGCGAAGCGAACAAAGAAGTCGATCAGCTTACGGTTGCGCCAGCCGCCGTATTCCGTCACCAGGTGGAAAGGCATCTCGAAGTGGGAAAGCGTGATCACCGGCTCGATGCCGTGCTTCAGGCACTCGTCAAAAAGATCGTCATAGAATTTGAGTCCCGCTTCGTTCGGCTCCAGCTCGTCGCCTTTCGGGAAGATACGCGTCCAGGCGATGGAGGTGCGGAAGCATTTGAACCCCATCTCGGCAAAGAGTTTGATGTCTTCTTTATAGCGGTGATAAAAGTCGATGGCTTCGTGGTTTGGGTAATTTTTCCCCTCCAGCACGCCGTTGGTGATTTCACGCGGTACCCCGTGGGCGCCTGCCGTCATGACATCGGCAACGCTCACGCCCTTGCCGCCCTCTTTCCAGCCGCCTTCGAGCTGGTGCGCCGCAACGGCCCCACCCCACAGAAAACCTGCTTTAAATCCTGACATTCGCTATCCCTCATTCTGCGTTATTTTCTGCAAAAACAGTTACAGAAACCGGTTTCAGTTTGATGATGTGCAAAGGGGATAGCCGTTGCAAGCAGATCGCCGAAACCGGTTTCATTTTCGTGAACAGAGTCAAGTTTGTTGCCCTGGACAGCCCGCACAGAAAAAAAGATCCTCGCGCCGAGAATAGGCTCGCAAACGTTTGCCTGGACTGTTAGAATTGCGCCGATTTTTCTTACTAGCTATGCAATCGCGTGGGGATTTAAGCCGTGACCAACAAAACTTCTCTCAGCTACAAAGATGCCGGTGTTGATATTGACGCAGGTAATGCGCTGGTTGACCGAATCAAAGGTGTGGTGAAAAAAACCCGCCGCCCGGAAGTGATGGGTGGCCTGGGTGGATTCGGCGCACTGTGCGCGCTGCCGCAAAAATATCGTGAACCTGTGCTGGTCTCGGGTACGGATGGTGTCGGTACAAAACTGCGCCTGGCGATGGATCTTAAGCGTCACGATACGATTGGTATCGATCTGGTGGCGATGTGCGTCAACGACCTGGTGGTACAGGGCGCCGAGCCGCTGTTCTTCCTCGATTACTACGCGACCGGCAAGCTGGACGTGGATACCTCAGCCAGCGTCATTAACGGTATCGCCGAAGGCTGCCTGCAATCCGGCTGTGCGCTGGTCGGCGGTGAAACCGCGGAAATGCCTGGCATGTATCACGGGGAAGATTATGACGTCGCAGGCTTCTGCGTCGGCGTGGTAGAAAAATCAGAAATTATCGACGGCAGCAAAGTGGCTGACGGCGATGTGCTGGTTGCGCTGGCCTCCAGCGGTCCGCACTCCAACGGCTACTCTCTGGTGCGTAAAATCCTCGAAGTGAGCGGTTGCGACCCGCTGACCACCGAGCTGGACGGCAAACCGCTGGCCGATCACCTGCTGGCCCCGACGCGCATCTACGTGAAAAACGTGCTGGAGCTGATTGAGAACGTTGACGTGCACGCCATCGCTCACCTCACTGGCGGCGGCTTCTGGGAAAACATTCCGCGCGTGCTGCCGGACAATACCCAGGCGGTGATCGACGCATCCTCATGGCAGTGGCCGTCCGTCTTCAACTGGCTGCAAACCGCAGGCAACGTGAGCTCTCACGAAATGTACCGCACCTTTAACTGCGGCGTGGGCATGGTTATCGCCCTGCCCGCCAGCGAAGCGGATAAAGCGGTTAAACTGCTGACAGAAAAAGGTGAAAACGCGTGGAAAATCGGTACGATTAAAGCTTCCGATTCCGAACAGCGTGTGGTCATTGAATGAAAAACATCGTGGTGCTCATTTCCGGCAACGGAAGCAATTTGCAGGCAATCATAGACGCCTGCAAACAGAAGAAAATCAATGGCACCATTCGGGCAGTATTCAGCAACAAGGCCGATGCATTCGGCCTTGAGCGCGCGCGGGAAGCGAACATTCCTGCGCACGCGCTGGAAGCCAGCCAGTTCGCCGGGCGTGAAGCCTTTGACCGTGAGCTGGTGCAGGAGATTGACGCCTACGCACCTGACGTGGTGGTGCTGGCAGGCTACATGCGCATCCTGAGCCCGGCTTTTGTTGCACACTACGCCGGACGACTGCTCAATATCCACCCTTCCCTGCTGCCAAAATACCCCGGTCTGCACACCCATCGTCAGGTGCTGGAGAACGGCGATGAGGAGCATGGTACCTCCGTGCATTTCGTCACCGACGAGCTGGACGGCGGTCCGGTCATTTTGCAGGCAAAAGTACCGGTCTTTGACGGCGACAACGAAGACGACGTGACCGAACGTGTGCAGACGCAGGAACACGCCATTTATCCGCTGGTGGTAAGCTGGTTTGTCGATGGACGTCTGGAGATGCGCAACGGCGCAGCCTGGCTGGACGGCGTGAAGTTGCCCCCGCAGGGTTATGCGGCTGAAGAGTAGTCTGTTTGAATTGCCCGGCGGCGCTTCGCTTGCACGGGCCTACGGTCCCGTAGGTCGTGGTAAGCGCAGCGCCACCCGACACCCCCTTCCCCAACCCTCTAAATTCCCCAACAAAAAAATAACTGTCATACTTTTCTGGCACTGTTGGACATATCGTGGAAATGCTCGCCATAATAAGGACGAGACGGATTTACCACGTCCTGTGATTGAACTGGAGTGTGAGCTGTAATGGGTCAGGAAAAGTTATACATCGAGAAAGAGCTAAGCTGGTTAGCATTCAACGAACGTGTACTTCAGGAAGCGGCCGATAAAAGCAACCCGCTGATTGAACGTATGCGTTTTTTAGGCATCTATTCCAACAATCTGGATGAGTTCTACAAGGTTCGCTTCGCCGAACTGAAACGCCGAATCATCATCAGCGAAGAACAGGGCTTGAACTCCCACTCCCGGCATCTGCTTGGAAAAATCCAGTCTCGCGTCATGAAAGCCGATCAGGAATTTGATGGCCTCTATAACGAGCTGCTGCTGGAAATGGCACGCAACCAAATCTTCCTGATCAACGAACGCCAGCTCTCCGCGAATCAGCAAAACTGGCTGCGCCACTATTTCAAACATTATCTGCGCCAGCATATCACCCCGATTCTGATCAACCGTGAAACCGATCTGGTGCAGTTCCTGAAAGATGATTACACCTATCTGGCGGTAGAAATCATTCGGGGTGAGACCATTAACTACGCGCTGCTGGAAATACCGTCTGATAAAGTCCCACGCTTTGTAAACCTGCCGCCGGAAACCCCGCGCCGGCGTAAGCCGATGATCCTGCTGGATAACATCCTGCGCTACTGCCTGGACGATATCTTCAAAGGCTTCTTCGATTACGACGCGCTCAACGCCTACTCGATGAAGATGACCCGTGACGCCGAGTACGATCTGGTGCATGAGATGGAGGCCAGCCTGATGGAGCTGATGTCTTCCAGCCTCAAGCAGCGCCTGACGGCGGAGCCGGTGCGGTTTGTCTATCAACGCGATATGCCGGACGCGATGGTGGAGATGCTGCGCGATAAGCTGACCATCTCCCGCTACGACTCCATTATCCCCGGTGGGCGTTACCACAACTTTAAAGATTTCATTGGCTTCCCGAACGTCGGCAAGGCCAATCTGGTGAACAAACCGCTGCCGCGCCTGCGCCATATCTGGTTCGATAAGTTCCGCAACGGGTTCGACGCCATCCGCGAACGGGATGTGCTGCTCTACTATCCGTATCACACCTTTGAACACGTGCTGGAATTGCTGCGTCAGGCCTCGTTCGATCCGAACGTGCTGGCGATCAAAATCAACATTTATCGCGTGGCGAAAGATTCCCGTATCATCGATGCGATGATCCACGCGGCGCACAACGGCAAGAAAGTGACCGTGGTGGTTGAGCTCCAGGCTCGCTTCGACGAGGAGGCCAACATCCACTGGGCGCGCCGACTGACGGAAGCGGGCGTACACGTCATCTTCTCCGCGCCAGGGCTGAAAATTCACGCCAAGCTGTTCCTGATCTCCCGTAAAGAGGGCGACGACGTGGTGCGCTACGCCCATATCGGTACCGGGAACTTTAACGAGAAAACCGCGAGAATCTACACCGACTATTCGCTGCTGACTGCCGATGCCCGCATCACCAACGAAGTGCGTCGGGTGTTCAACTTCATTGAGAACCCGTACCGCCCGGTGAGCTTCGATTATCTGCTGGTGTCACCGCAGAACTCACGGCGCCTGCTGTACGATATGATCGATAAAGAGATTGCCAATGCGCAGAACGGCTTGTCGTCCGGCATCACGCTGAAGCTCAACAATCTGGTGGACAAAGGGCTGGTGGACCGCCTGTACGCGGCCTCCAGCTCCGGCGTTCCGGTAAATCTGCTCATTCGCGGCATGTGCTCGCTCATTCCGGAACTGGAAGGCATCAGCGACAATATCCGCGTGATCAGCATTGTGGATCGCTATCTTGAACACGATCGCGTCTATATTTTCGATAACGCCGGTGATAAGCGCGTATACCTCTCGTCCGCCGACTGGATGACGCGTAACATTGATTACCGTATTGAAGTGGCGGCACCGCTGCTGGATCCTCGCCTGAAGCAGCGTATCCTGGACATTATCGAGATCCTGTTCAGCGATACGGTGAAAGCACGTTATATCGACAAAGAACTCAGTAATCGCTATGTACCGCGCGGCAACCGCCGTAAAGTGCGCTCGCAGCTGGCGATTTACGATTACATTAAATCACTTGAGCAATCCGATTAACCTATGCCAATAAACGATAATACCCCACGCCCGCAGGAGTTCGCCGCGGTCGATCTTGGCTCAAACAGTTTCCATATGGTCATCGCCCGCGAGGTGGATGGCGCGATGCAGATCATCGGTCGTCTGAAGCAGCGTGTGCATCTGGCCGATGGTCTCGACGCGCGTAACATGCTGAGCGAAGAGGCCATGGAGCGCGGGCTGAACTGTCTGTCGCTGTTCGCAGAACGTTTGCAAGGCTTTTCGCCGTCCAGCGTCTGCATCGTCGGGACGCATACGCTACGCCAGGCGCTGAACGCGCCGGAGTTTCTTAAGCGCGCGGAAAAGGTTATCCCCTACCCGATAGAGATCATCTCCGGTAACGAAGAAGCGCGCCTGATTTTTATGGGCGTGGAGCATACGCAGCCGGAAAAAGGCCGCAAGCTGGTGATTGATATCGGCGGTGGTTCCACGGAACTGGTGATTGGCGAAGACTTCGAGCCGCGTCTGGTGGAAAGCCGCCGTATGGGCTGCGTCAGCTTCGCGCAGATGTATTTCCCGGGCGGCGTCATCACCCGCGAAAACTTCCAGCGCGCGCGCATGGCCGCCGTACAAAAACTCGAAAATCTGGCCTGGCAATACCGTATTCAGGGCTGGAACGTGGCGCTGGGCGCATCGGGTTCGATTAAAGCGGCCCATGAAGTGCTGCTGGCAATGGGTGAAAAAGACGGGTTTATTACGCCTGAGCGCCTGGTGAAACTCACCGAAGAGGTGCTTAAGCATAAGAGCTTCGACGCCCTGAGTTTGCCGGGTCTGTCCGACGAACGTAAAGCCGTGTTCGTACCGGGGCTGGCGATCCTCTGCGGCGTGTTTGACGCGCTGGCGATCAAAGAGCTGCGCCTCTCTGACGGCGCCCTGCGTGAAGGCGTACTGTATGAGATGGAAGGCCGTTTCCGTCATCAGGATATTCGCAGCCGCACCGCGCAGAGCCTGGCCAACCAGTACAACATCGACCGCGAACAGGCGAAACGGGTGCTCGAAACCACGGTTCAGATGTACGAGCAGTGGGAGGAGCAGAATCCGAAGCTGGCGCATCCGCAGCTGGCCGCGCTGTTGAAATGGGCCGCCATGTTGCACGAGGTGGGGCTGAACATTAACCACAGCGGAATGCATCGCCATTCAGCCTATATTCTGCAAAACAGCGATCTGCCTGGTTTCAACCAGGAGCAGCAAACCATGATGGCGACGCTGGTGCGCTATCACCGCAAAGCCATCAAGCTCGACGATCTGCCGCGCTTTACGTTATTTAAGAAAAAGCAGTTCCTGCCGCTCATTCAGCTGTTGCGCCTGGGCGTGTTGCTCAATAATCAGCGACAGGCAACCACCACGCCGCCGACGCTGAAGCTAAAAACGGATGACTATCACTGGACGCTGAGCTTCCCGCACGACTGGTTTAGCCAGAACGCGCTGGTGCTGCTGGATCTGGAAAAAGAGCAGCAGTACTGGGAAGCGGTCACCGGCTGGCTGTTGAAGATTGAAGAAGAGAGTTCTGAGGCGGCAGCGTAACGGCTCAGGCGCTCTCCTGAGAAGGCTGCGTGTTGAGCAACGTATCAAGCTCAGCCGGCAACCCAATCAAATAGCCCTGCACATAATCGATACCTAGCGCGTGCACCGCGCTACGTATCTCTTCCGTTTCCACATATTCCGCCACCACCAGCATTTTCTTCATCCGGGCCAGATGGCAAATGGAAGCCACAATCTGGTAATCCAGGCTGTTGCTGACAATATTGCGAATAAAACCGCCATCGATTTTGAGAATGTCTGCGTCCACGCTTTTTAACCGCGCATAGCTGGCGTAGCCCGTGCCAAAATCATCAATGGCGATCCGGATGCCCATTTTTTGTAATTTCCTGAGGGTCGACGCCGCCAGATCCGCATGACCAAAGGCGCTGCTTTCGGTCACTTCAAAGATCAGTTGCCATGCTTCAACGGCGTATTTGGCTAACAGGCGGCTCACTTCAAGCGGGAACTGCGCCCTGTAGGCGGTAGAAGGTGCGAGGTTGATCGCAAAGCGCTGGCCCGGCAAACGCTGGCGGTGCTGTGCCAGAAAACTCAACGTACGCTCCAGTACCCATAAATCAACACGCGACGATAACCCAAACTCCTGTGCAATGGGCAGGAACTGCTCGGGAAAGATCAGCGCCCCGTTATCATCACGCATTCGCAGCAGCACCTCGTGATAACAATCACCGCGCAGCCCGCGAACGGGCTGAACCAGCAGGGTAAAAGCGTCCTGCTCCAGCGCGGCCTGCAAACGACTCATCATCGCGACCTTATCTTTCAGGCTACGCTGCAAATGAACAGCCCCGCGCTGCTGAAGATTTTCCGGGTGGTTGGTAGAAAGGGAGAGATCGGCCACGATGCCCAGTTCCCCCAGCACCAGATAGAGATGATTGACGGGTGAGCGTACATAGCAATAGCTCACGCCGACCTGAGGCTGTACCGGCATACCATCCCAGATAAAAACAAACTGCTTGATATGCTCGTCCAGCGTTTCAATGCGCTGTTGATGCGACTCCGCCTCCAGACGCACCGCCATGTCATACCCCGTGAGGTGATAGACTCGCTCATTGGGCTGAAGGGTACCGTTTATCCATTGCGCCAGCTGCTGTTTATACTGGATCCGCAGCATCACGCCGTAATTGCGTCCCAGCACCTCCAGCTCGGGCACGCGCAGTAAACAGAGCGCTGACCACGGATGACTGGCCAGCTCGCGCGACAGCGCCCGCAGGTTGGGCATATGCACCACCGGATCGAGAAAAGCCTGACTGCGGGAGCGAATATTGATGGCCCGCTGGCGTGTCGCCAGCATCGACATGTACGTCACAACGAAGGAAAAGACCAGATAGCTGGATGAGGTGATCGCCAGCTGAATGCCATAACCCTCTTGCACCGGAATGTAGTGATAAAAAAAGTGAATCGACACCAGCAGGACCGGCGTCCAGATGAGTGACATCAGCTTGTAGCCAAAGCGCATCGCCCCCCAGAGCATCACGGGCATCAGCAGGGACAAGGTGTAGTTGGTACTGAAAATGGAACTGTTTGCATTCATGGGCAGCAGCAGCATGACCAGCAACCCGCCCAGGGCTATAAACCACACCACAAACTCAAAGGCCGTCACCTTTTTGTCTATTTGCGCGCGGAGCTGGGACATCAGTCCCTTGATATAGCGCGGATGACGTATCAGGCGGATCAGCAGGTAGCTTAGCGGCACGCCCGTCAGCCCGCTCACCAGCAGCCCCTGATAGTTAATAAGGGTCCGAATATTGAGGGGATTCAGTCCTGCGAGGCTCTGGCGGCTCTCATAGACGCCGAGATAGACCGCAAACTGAAACAGCAGCAGAAATAGCGTTGCCGGGCAAAACACCTGCCAGAAAATACGCTGCCCCATCAGGCGTATGTCACCGTAAGCGGTCATATTGCGCCGGGGCGCAAACACGCGATAACCGCCCCAGCTGAGCACCAGAGGAACGATAAAATGCAGAATGCCGGCCATGGCTTCAAATAACCCAACGGAGGGGTAATAACGTAAAAACAGCGACACCACCACCCCGGGGAGGGCTTCCAGGCCAAAGAATAACATCAGCGTCAGCAAAAAGGAGAGCGGGAGATAATAGAGCGCAACGATACCGTCGCCCAACTGCGTTAAGGTATTAGCCACACTAAGCACCGGGAGTAACACGACGGGTAAAATAAGAGGAAGTGCCCACCAGCGGTCTTTATTTTGCTTCAGGATGTGGTGAATATTCATAGATGCTCGTTTACAACCCTTGCGCTCCAGAGGGTAAATGAAGACAGGCATCCAACCTGACGTACACGTTGCCTGGAAAATTCCTGGCAAGCACAGTGGAGGAGGGATTTTAAATATCAACGACGGGATGCGGTTGACCTAAATCAAATTAATTTATCTGAATAAACCTTTCTTACGTTTTTTTTGAATATTTTTCCTGTAATTATCAATGCGATAAATAAAAGCGTTGTTTTTAATAACATAAATTAATGTAAGCATTGACGCTATTTTACATTTCGCCGAATTGACCCTGACTTGCGGCTGTGCCTTAATAGCCGTATCGCCCAAAAGGGTATACTCAGGAAAAGAAAGTGAGTCAGGCTACGCGTATGCGAAAACGACATCGATTTAACACCCGGATGACCCGCATCATACTGCTTATCAGTTTCCTGTTTTTCTTTGGCCGCTTTGTTTATTCCTCCATTGGCGCCTGGTATCACCATCAGGACAAAATTCAGTCGCAGCAATCAGGTCTTGTGGTGGATTCGCCCGAGCGCTAAAGCGTGTTCGCTCCCGGAAGACAAACTGTATCGCACTGTATCCCGAGCGCTACGCTGACAAACCGGTACAAAACGCCCGCAAAAGCAAACATCCCCGATACATAAAAATGGTCTTCTGTATCCCTCGCCATAATAAACTGATGAGGAGAGACACAGATGATTCGTCGATATTTCCTGCTTCCTGTATTTGCGCTGACGTCCTTTGCTGGCGCAATGGCCGCACCGTTGCATGGCCTGAGCGCCGCTGATGTCAACGGTCCAGCCGCCGTCGCCCCGCCTGAACACCCCCAGCCGCCAGCAAAACTGATTGTCGATCCGCCGCTGGCGGGACCGCTAAGTAAAGGTGCGGTCTTTATTCAGTACCGTGTCGAAAACCTGCGCATTGAACCTGTATTTGGACCCGACGCGCTGAAAGTCACTCCGCGTATCGGCCATATTTACGTTGTGGTGGATGACGCGCCCTGGCACTGGGCTGATACCAGCGGCGAGCCGGTGATCCTGGTCGGGCTGCCCGCAGGAAAGCACAAGGTGACGATCGTCGTTGCCGACCCGACGCATAAACCCATCGACCATAAAACCGTTGAATTCACCGTGCCGCCACACGCCGCGGTTCATCACTTTTAAGGAGCCTGTTATGAAAGCATTGTCTGTATTAACAGCGATGGTGCTGGCGGTTTCCACCAGCGCGCTGGCAGAGACGAAAGCCAGCGTAGTGCTGGTGCACGGGGCGTTTGCCGACGGCAGCAGCTGGAATAAGGTGATTACCCGGCTGCAAAAACACCATACCGAGGTCATTGCGGTACAACTTCCGCTCACGTCTCTGAAAGATGATGTCGCCACCACGCAGCGTGCTATCGCCCGGGCTCATGGGGATGTGGTGCTGGTCGGTCACTCCTGGGGCGGGACGGTAATCAGCGAGGCGGGAAACAATGCCCGCGTGAAGTCACTGGTTTACGTTGCCGCTTTTGCGCCGGATTCCGGCCAGTCGACGGCAGCTCTGGCAAATAGCTTCCCTGCTCCGCCAGGGAGCGCCAGCCTCGCTAAAACCACAGAGGGGTATTTATATCTGCCGATAAAAGCGGTCAGCGAGAATTTCGCCCCTGACGTGAAGGACGTTGAGCGCAGCGTGATTGCCGCGACGCAGAGCCCCATTAAGGCCGATGCGTTTGGGGAGAAAATCGCGCATGCCGCCTGGCATGACAAACCGAGCTGGTATGTGGTCAGCAAAAATGACCGGATGATCAATCCTGAGCTAGAGCGCGCAATGGCGAAGAAAATCAACGCCAACACCACGGAGGTAGCGGCAAGCCATGTATCGATGGTCAGCCAGCCGGACGTCATTACCCGTACGATTGAACAGGCGTTATCGGGTCAACAGTGATAAAAAAGCCCGCATGATGAACGGTCCGACTTCGGGCCACGCCATCCTGCGGGCTTTATGCACTTCCGGCTCCTGCAACGGGGTTATGTGCGGTTTTGTCACAAACGCACCTTCCCCCTCGCTGAACCATCAGAAGCTGTACGTCACCTTCAAACTTCCCACAGGAGACGTTTTTCGCTGAACAATGGGGCTATCGCCAGCCTCTCCCGTCAGCTGCGTAACGCCAGCTGCGGCAAGCAGGCTCCAGCGGGAGGTAAGCTTATGGGTCCAGTCCAGGTTCAGCGAATACGCATATATTCCCGATCCGGCATCGTGTCGGGCAAAACCCGATGCGGCCGACTGGGCGGCATTCACCCCGTAGTAGGTTTGCACATACTTACTGGATCCCCAGCTACCGGTCAGCGCCAGCGTTAACGCATTTTTCGGAGATGTATAGAGCGGGCTGGCAATGCCGAAATGCACAGCTTCACCATTGTCTCTCTCAGAAACCGGGACCTCTGCCTGCAACTGCACGGTCAGCCAGTCAGTCACCCTGTATCCCAGCCCTGGCACAACGATAGCTGAGCCTTTAATGTCACCCATTCCTCGCAGGTCGTCGCTGCCGGAGGCGATCGAATCGCTGCTTACGTCGCGATCCTTACGTCCAGCGCGATAGCTCAGCGCTGCGTTGTAGTCCAGGTTACCAAAGCTGTTGCCGTAGCCGATCCCCCGCGTGGTGCTGACAAAAAAACCATTGGCCATCGCGTAATCAACCACCTGAGCCGCAGAGACCCGGCTCTTGTCCGAACCGGAATAGCGTGGCGCAACATCCACGCCGCCTCCCAGGGTTAACACGTTGCCCTGAGGCTGATCTGCCGCCAGGGTCGGGGTAGCCAGTAACGCCAGGACGGCCCCCGGCAAGATGCTTTTCATGCTGCGACGGATGCGTGAACGGGGGAAACTATTACGCAGTGTGATGTTTCTCATTAAAGAAGCCCTTTGGATTCAGATGATTGCGATACAAGCGGTGTTAAACGCCAGAGCGCTCATTCTGAATACTCACCCTAAGGTTCTTATGAGCCGTAAATGAAGAAATGCTGAAGCACGTGAAGGTTCTGTAAACCCTGAAGAATTCCTGTTACCGTTTTTTCTTCAGTTGTTCTTCATGCACTGTTGATACAGTTACCAATGTGAAAATTCTACTAATTGAAGACGACCTGGATCTCGGCAATGGCGTGCGTATCGCCCTTGCAGATCAAGGATTTGATGTCATATGGGTACGCCGCAAAGAGGATGCGCTGCATCAGCTTGGGATCTGCGTGCCGGAACTTATTTTGCTCGACCTGGGGCTGCCCGATGGCGATGGCATGAGCCTGATGACGCGCCTGCGTCAACAGCTTAAGGGCGTCCCTGTCATCATCCTGACGGCGCGAGGCACGCTACAGGACCGCCTGTGCGGGCTGGATGCAGGTGCAGACGATTATCTGGTCAAACCTTTTGTTCTCGCCGAACTGCTGGCGCGCGTGAGAGCCCTTGCGCGGCGCAGTTACGGTTTTGAAAATGAGGCAATAGAAATTCGCGGTTTGTCGCTTCATATTCCGACGCGTCGCGTAACGGTGAGCGCACGCCACGTTGAGCTGACGGCAAGCGAATATGCGCTGCTTGAAACGTTAATGCTGCGCGCCGATCGCGTGCTTACGCGACGGTATCTGGAAGAAAGGATATTTGGCACGAAAGAAAACCTCAGCAACGCGCTTGACGTGCATATGGGTAACCTGCGGCGAAAAATTGGCGATGGCTTTGTGCGAACGGTAAGAGGCGTTGGGTATGTCATCGATACCGTACCCGTTCAGAAGGCAGCAGGTTGATGCGTAATTTTTGGCACCACCTCCGGCTTCCCACGCTGGTCAGGCGAATGCTGGTCGCCCAGATGCTGCTGCTTACGTTGCTCTGGTGTCTCTTTTTAACCTTCATTATGCTGGAAGACCTGCGTAGCCCTCCCATACTGACGGGCAGTGAGACTTATGAAACCCTGTTTTCCCTGGTAGAGAGCATGGACGATCGTCCGCAGGCGCGTGATGCTGTGCTGGCAGCGTTCAGCAAGGCGCTGCGGGAGGGCTATGGCGGCGGCGAAGATCCGGAGCTGTCCATCAACCTCATTGTTCGCAAGAATAACGAGATTATTTTTTCTTCGGATGGTGCGCCAACGGGGGTAAAAAATAGCCGTCTGGGGGTCATGCAGCATGTCCAGAGTGAGGACCATACATGGACGAGCCGTACCCTCAAATCCGCGCACTCCGACGTGGAAGTCACCCTTTTTACCCCTGCCGGTAGCTGGAATTTCTTTATCTATCTGAACTCGCGCGGCTACTACGTCATGCCGCTGATGATATGCATCCCTTTTCTTCTGTTCCCCGCGTGGCTGTCCATCCGCATCGCGATGCGCCCCTGGAACAAGGTGGTGAATGAAATTTCATTGCGCACGCCGGACGATCTCTCGCCTTTAAAAGCCGTCCCCAGACACAGGGAGCTTCGCCAGACAGTCGACGCGATTAATGACTTTCTGGCCAGGGTGCGGGAAAGCGCCGAAAGGGAAAGAATGTTTATTGCCGATGCCGCACACGAACTGCGTACGCCTCTGGCCGCGATGCGGATCAACGTCGAGGCGTTGCAGTCCTGGGTCATCAGCGAAAGCCAGCAGGAGCTGCTTGCGGGCATTGTTCGCAGCAATAGCCGTGCTGCGCGTCTCGTCAATCAGCTTCTGCTGATGATGCACAGCGAAGCGCACATCAGCACGGTGATGTCGCCTGTGCCGCTGACGACGCTTATTCAGGAGCGAATGGCTGCCCTGGAACCGCTGGCGTCCGGGCGCAGAATTGAGTTTGAATTCATCGCCGATGATGAAATCCATATCACAGGCATTCGGGAACGTCTGGTATCGCTGATCGACAATTTAATTGAGAATGCCGTGAAGTACAGCCCTGAGGGTGGACGCATTGAGGTACAACTGCAATCGCGTGATAAGTCCGCTCAGCTGCGCGTCTCAGACGCGGGTCCCGGCATTCCGGTTGAATTGCGGGAGCGTGTGTTCGACAGGTTCTTCCGCGATCCTAATCAGACCCAAAGCGGGAGCGGACTGGGGCTTGCCATCGTCAAAGCCGTTACGCAACAACACAACGGCAGGGTCAATCTGAGTACGTCAGCCGAAGGCGGTCTTATGGTGACCGTTGATTTCCCGAATCCGGCGTTCGCATGAACGTAAACGCGGCGCTACACGTCCTGACATGTGTCAGCGCAGCGTTACTTCACGTATGCCGCAGATTGCTTCAATAAAATTACCGTATTTGTTATATTGTTACTTACTGATTATTCACCTCTGCGGTGCCAAAAAGAACAAGATTCACCGCAACCCAGGACAGAAAAATGTTAGATTATCGCTTCCCGACAGCTTTGCAGATGGTTCTCAGCGTAGCGATGGCGGAGCAATCGGGTGAACGTTCGACGAGTGCAATCCTGGCTTACGGCCTGGAAGCGAATCCGAGCTTTATCCGCAAATTAATGGTTCCTCTCGCCCGCGACGGCATTATCGTCTCCACGCTTGGCCGCAACGGCTCTATTCACCTTGGCCGCCCGGCGGAAGAGATTACCCTGCGTGATATCTACCTTTCCGTCACTGAAGATAAAAAGCTGTGGGCGTCCCGTCCTGACGTCCCGGCCCGCTGCGTGGTCAGCGCCAACGCCTGCTGGTACTTCAAATCAATCGCTGATGAAGCGGAGCAGGCTTCGTTAGCGGTTTTAGCGCGCCATACCGTCGCCAGCGCGCTGGAAGAGGTGAAAAAAGCCGATACCAGCGGGTGCGATCCGGTGCCGGAACTCTGCACACAGCATAAAAAAGCGCCCTAATCCTGACAGACTGCGAAAAAAAAGCCGCCTTCATTGTGAAGGCGGCTTTTTGCTATCTGCTACGTCCTACGCAGGCAACACCTCTCTTTCCGCTTTACCGCGCGTCACGAACTTACGCAGCGTCACGTAAAAGACCGGCGTCAGGAACAGACCAAACAGCGTCACACCCAGCATCCCGGCGAACACTGTGATCCCGGTGACGCCGCGCACTTCTGCCCCTGCCCCGTGACCAAGGATCAGTGGAATGGTCCCGGCAATAAAGGCGATAGAGGTCATTACAATCGGGCGTAAACGCAGGCGGCACGCTTCCAGCGCGGCCTCCATAATGCCTTTGCCCTGAATTTCCAGCTCGCGGGCAAACTCCACGATAAGAATCGCGTTTTTACAGGCCAGCCCCATCAGAACCACCAGCCCTACCTGCACGAAGACGTTGTTATCGCCCCCGGTCAGCCAGACGCCGAACAGCGCGGAGAGCATCGTCATCGGCACGATGAGGATCACCGCCAGGGGCAGCGTCCAGCTTTCATACAGCGCCGCCAGCACCAGGAACGCCAGCAGCACCGCGACCGGGAAGACGATCAGCGCCGTGTTGCCCTGGGTGGCCTGCTGGAAGCTCAGGTCCGTCCATTCAATATTCATCCCGTTCGGCAGGATCTGCTTAGACATACCGTCCAGCTGCGTCATCGCCTGCGCGGAAGAGAGCACGCGCGGGTCGGCATCGCCAATCAGATCCGCCGCCGGGTAGCCGTTGTAGCGGATCACCGGGTCCGGACCGTAGGTGGTCGTGATTTTCACCATACTGCCAATCGGCACCATTTCACCCTGGCTATTACGGGTGCGTAAATTCGCGATATCTTCCACGCTGTCGCGGAACTGCCCGTCGGCCTGTGCCATTACGCGCCAGGTGCGACCGAACTGGTTGAAGTCATTCACATAAGACGAGCCCAGATAGGTTTGCAGCGTCCCGAAGAGATCGGTGAGCGACACGCCCTGCGCTTTCGCCTTATCACGGTCAACCTGTACATCCAGCTGCGGAACGTTTGCCTGGTAGGTTGAGATAGGGAAATGCATCCCCGGCGTCTGCATAATCGCCCCGGACATGGTGTTCACTGCGTTTTGCAGCGCGCCATAGCCCAGACCAGCACGATCCTGAATATACAGCGAATAGCCCGATCCCTGGCCCAGACCTAAAATCGGCGGCGGCAGAATCGAGAAGCCAAAGCCCTGCTGGATTTGCGCGATTTTCGCGTTGATCTCCGCGTTTATTTCCGCCGCAGTATGTTTACGCTGGTCGAAAGGCTTCAGGCCAAAGAAGACCGTCCCGGTGTTCGGCGTATTGGTGAACTGGAGCGCATTCAGGCCAGGAAACGCGACCGCATAATCCACGCCTTCGGTATTCATCCCGATTTCGCTCATTTTGCGGATCACCGCATCGGTGCGCGCCAGCGACGAGCCTTCCGGCATTTTCACGCCGCCGATCAGGTACAGCTTATCCTGCGTCGGAATAAACCCGCCGGGAACGGCTTTAAACATCACGCCCGCAGTGCAAAGCAGCAGCAAATAAACCACGAACACTGCCCCGCGTCGGCCGAGCGTTTTGCCCACCAGCCCCTGATAGCCAGTCGAGCTGCGGTGGAAAAAGCGGTTAAACGGACGGAAAATCCAGCCGAACAGACGATCGATAAGCCGGGTCGGGAAATCTTTCGGGGCGCCATGCGGCTTCAACAGCAGCGCGGCCAGCGCTGGCGAGAGCGTCAGCGAGTTGATCGCGGAAATCACCGTGGAAATGGCTATCGTTACCGCAAACTGCTTGTAGAACTGACCGGTCACGCCGGAGAGGAACGCCATCGGAACGAATACCGCACACAGCACCAGCGCAATGGCAATAATCGGTCCGGACACTTCACGCATCGCCTGATGCGCTGCCGCAAGTGGGGCGAGCCCCTCTTCGATATTTCGTTCGACGTTTTCCACCACCACGATGGCATCGTCCACCACGATACCAATCGCCAGCACCAGCCCGAACAGGCTCAGGGTATTCAGCGAAAAGCCCAGCAGGTAGAGAATACTGAACGTGCCCACTACCGATACCGGCACCGCAATCAGCGGGATTATCGACGCGCGCCAGGTTTGCAGGAACAGGATCACCACCAGCACGACCAGCACCACCGCTTCCAGCAGCGTTTGCACCACAGCGCGGATCGAGTCGCGTACAAACACCGTCGGGTCGTAAGGCGCCGCCCATTTCATATCGTCCGGGAATCGTGTGGACAGTTCGTCCATTTTGGCGCGTACCGCGTTAGACAGATCGATGGCGTTTGCCCCCGGCGACTGGAAGATACCAATCCCGACCGCGTCTTTATTGTTCAACTGGGAGCGCAGCGCGTAGCTGCCGGACCCCATCTCGACACGCGCCACGTCGCGCAGTCGGACGACCGTACCATCCTGCGTGGTTTTCAGGACAATGTTGCCGAACTCGTCTTCGGTATGCAGGCGGCCCTGGGCGTTAATGGAGATCAGGAAATCGCTCTCTTTCGGCAGCGGCTCGGCGCCAAGCTGCCCGGCGGACACCTGCACGTTCTGCTCCTGCATCGCCGTGACCACGTCCGAAGCGGTCAGCCCGCGGGCCGCGACCTTGTTCGGGTCCAGCCAGACGCGCATCGCGTATTCACCCGAGCCGAAAATCTGAATCTGCCCCACGCCGGGCAGACGCGCCAGCTCGTCCTTCACCTTCAGCGTGGCGTAGTTACGCATATACAGTGAATCGTACTTACCGCCAGGCGAAAACAGATGCACCACCAGCGTCAGCGTTGGCGACTGTTTCTGAGTCGTGATGCCCAGACGCCGCACGTCTTCCGGCAGACGCGCTTCGGCCTGCGCGACGCGGTTTTGCACCTGAACCTGCGCCTGATCCGGGTCGGTGCCCGGACGGAAGGTGACGGTAGTCACCAGCACGCCGTCGGAGCCCGCGACGGATTTCATGTACATCATGTTCTCAACGCCGTTGATCGCCTCTTCCAGCGGCGTTGCCACGGTCTCGGCAATCACTTTCGGGTTGGCGCCCGGGTACTCGGCGCGCACCTGCACGCTTGGCGGCACGACGTCAGGGTATTCGCTCACCGGCAGCAGCGGGATGGCGATTAATCCTGTGATAAAAATCAGAATCGACAGTACGGCGGCAAAAATCGGCCTGTCGATGAAAAAACGGGAAAAGTCCATGGATTGGATTCTCAGGTAAGGGATCAGTTGAGGGCGGCGCTGGCGGTCATGGCAACGGTTTTCGCGTTAACCGGCATACCCGGCATAAACACTTTTTGTAAACCATCGACGATGACTTTATCCCCGGGATTCAGCCCCTGCTGTACGATACGTAAACCGTCGGCCAGACGCCCGGGCGTAATGTCGCGGCGCTGCGCTTTCCCGTCTTTATCCACGATATAGACATATTTACGATCCTGATCGGTCAGCACCGCCTTATCGTCAACAAGCGTGGCTTTAAATTCCGCACTGCCCGGCAGACGCACGCGGGCAAAGAGTCCTGGCGTGAACTGACGCTGTGAGTTATCCAGCAGCGCGCGCATGCGGATCGTTCCGGTACCCGGTGTGAGCTGGTTATCCAGGAAATCCACTTTGCCCTGATGGGGATAGCCCTCCTCGCCCGTCAGGCCAATCTCCACCGGCAGCGCCGCATGATCGCCGGACACCCGCTGCCCGCTGCGGGCCAGGTTCTGATAGTGAAGGTAGGTTGACTCGTCCACGTCGAAGTAGACATAAACCGTTTTCTGCGAGACCAGGGTGGTGAGCACGCTGGCGCTGTCGCCCGCCGTCACCAGGTTACCGCTGGTGATCAGCGCCCGGCTGGCGCGACCGTCGATAGGCGCGGTCACTTTGGTGAAGTCGAGGTTAAGTTGCGCAGCGTCTACCGCCGCCTGCGCGGCGCGAATATCGGCCTGCGCCTGGGTAGCGGCGGAACGGCGCTGCTCCCACTCTTCGCGGGACACCACGTTGGTATTGACTAATTTATCGGTACGGTTAGCCTCGCTTCGCGCCAGACTGGCCTGCGTTTTGGCTCTCGCCAGGTTCGCCTGCGCCTGTTCCAGCGCGGCGCGATAGGTTCGGTCATCAATCGTGAACAGCACCTCGCCCTTTTTCACCTCCTGGCCGTCGGTGTAATTCACTTTCTCAATGTAGCCGGAGACGCGCGGACGCAGCTGAACGCTTTCCACCGCTTCAATGCGACCGTTAAAGCTGTCCCACTGGCTAATGGATTTCACCACCACGTCAGCAGCGCTGACAACGGGCGCTTGCGGCGCGGCATTTTGCGCGACGCTGTCATCGCACCCGACGAGAAGCGCGGAGAGTAAAACCACCCCCATCGCGCTCAGATGAAAGTTAACCCAGGTTTTTTGCAGGCTCATTATTTTTATTCCGGTTATTGTAGCCGCCGGGCAAGACGCAGCGGGAGGCGCCGCGCCACTTCCTTTGTCCGGTAGCTGGCTGAAGGCCATTTGTGTCGTTCATCGCCACAAAACTGTAACAGTTGCGAATACACTATCGCGGCGATTGTAGGAAGGCGCTTAATTAAGTGCAAGAATAATTGTTGCACTTTATGTGCTATTTGCGGCGAAGATAAATCACGCGTTTTGAGAGGGGATTTAAATGCAACAATAAAACTTGCAATTAATGTAAAAACGGGTCACCTTTAAGTGCAACAAACAAAGATGCTTTTTAATGCGCGGCGTAGGGGGAAGCAAAATGAACACGGGTGCATTCATTCACGATTTACTCGACTGGATCGACAATAACCCCGATAGCCGTCTGGACATTGAAACCGTCTCCAGGCGAGCCGGCTATTCGAAATGGCACCTCCAGCGGCTTTTCAAAGAGCATACCGGCTCCCCTCTCGCCGAATATATTCGCGCGCAAAAGCTGCAAAAATCGGTTGAGCGCCTGGCCCACAGCGATGAACCGATTCTGAACGTGGCGATCGCGCTGGGCTTTGACTCTCAGCAGTCCTTCAACCGCAGCTTTAAGCGTCAGTATGGTCAGGCACCCGGCGCATGGCGACGCAGTATCGGCTGCCGTGAATCGCGGCAGATGAGCCAGTAGTTCACCGCCGGGCCGGATATCGGCCAAAAAGGAAAACCCTCTGTAAACAGAGGGTTTTATCAGTCTTACCTGCTTATAACTTCGCAGGAAAGGTTATGGGCTTACTCCCACTCGATCGTCGCCGGTGGCTTACCGCTGATGTCATACACCACGCGGGAAATACCGTTCACTTCGTTGATGATGCGGTTAGACACGCGGCCTAAGAAGTCATACGGCAGGTGCGCCCAGTGCGCGGTCATGAAGTCGATGGTTTCCACCGCACGCAGGGAGACAACCCAGTCGTACTTGCGGCCATCGCCCATTACGCCGACGGAGCGAACCGGCAGGAATACGGTGAACGCCTGGCTCACTTTGTTGTACAGGTCAGCTTTGTGCAGTTCTTCGATGAAGATAGCGTCCGCGCGACGCAGCAGGTCGCAGTACTCTTTCTTCACTTCGCCCAGCACGCGCACGCCCAGACCCGGACCCGGGAACGGGTGACGGTAGAGCATGTCGTACGGCAGACCCAGTTCCAGACCGATCTTACGCACTTCGTCTTTGAACAGCTCGCGCAGCGGTTCAACCAGGCCCATCTTCATCTCTTTCGGCAGGCCGCCCACGTTGTGGTGAGATTTGATGACGTGCGCTTTACCGGTTGCGGAGGCCGCAGACTCGATCACGTCCGGGTAGATGGTACCCTGCGCCAGCCACTTCACGTCTTCCAGCTTCAGCGCTTCTTCGTCGAACACTTCCACGAACACGCGACCGATGATTTTACGTTTCGCTTCCGGATCGTTCTCGCCTTTCAGCGCGTCCAGGAAGCGCTGCTCGCCTTCCACGTGAACGATGTTCAGACCGAAGTGGTCGCCAAACATGTCCATAACCTGCTGGGCTTCGTTCAGACGCAGCAGACCGTTGTCCACGAAGACGCAGGTCAGGTTTTTACCGATGGCGCGGTGCAGCAGCATCGCGGTCACGGAGGAGTCCACGCCGCCGGAGAGGCCGAGGATCACTTTGTCATCGCCAACCTGCTGGCGGATACGCTCCACGGCATCGTCGATGATTTTTGCCGGGGTCCACAGGGCTTCGCACTGGCAGATGTCACGCACGAAGCGCTCCAGCATGCGCATACCCTGACGGGTGTGGGTCACTTCCGGGTGGAACTGCACGCCGTAGAAGCGTTTTTCTTCGTTCGCCATGATCGCGAACGGGCAGCTTTCGGTGCTGGCAACGGTCACGAAGTCGGACGGGATAGCGGTGACTTTGTCGCCGTGGCTCATCCACACGTCCAGCAGCGGTTTGCCGTCTGCGGTCAGGGAGTCTTCGATACCGCGCACCAGCGCGCTGTCGGTGACGACTTCAACCTGTGCGTAGCCGAACTCACGCTCGTTAGAGCCTTCTACGTGGCCGCCCAGCTGCATCGCCATGGTCTGCATGCCGTAGCAAACGCCGAACACCGGTACGCCCGCTTCGAACACGTACTGCGGCGCACGCGGGCTGTTCTCTTCGGTGGTGCTTTCCGGGCCGCCGGACAGGATGATGCCGCTTGGATTGAACTCGCGAATCTGTGCTTCCGTGACATCCCACGCCCACAGCTCACAGTAAACGCCCAGCTCACGCACGCGGCGCGCCACCAGCTGAGTGTACTGAGAACCAAAGTCCAGGATGAGAATGCGATGTTTATGAATGTTTTCCGTCATTGACGCTAATTCCGAGGCAAGTGAAACAAAACAAAGCGCCCGGCATTGAGCCGGGCGCGGAAATTTATCAGGAGCCCAGACGGTAGTTCGGGGACTCTTTGGTGATCGTCACGTCGTGAACGTGGCTCTCCTGGATACCCGCACCGCTGATGCGTACGAATTCCGCTTTGGTACGCAGCAGGTCAATGGTACCACAGCCGGTCAGACCCATACAGGAGCGCAGGCCGCCCATCTGCTGGTGAATGATCTCTTTCAGGCGGCCTTTATACGCCACACGACCTTCGATACCTTCCGGCACCAGTTTGTCTGCGGCGTTATCGGTCTGGAAGTAACGGTCAGAGGAACCTTTAGACATCGCGCCCAGGGAGCCCATACCGCGGTAGGATTTATAAGAACGCCCCTGGTAGAGTTCGATTTCACCCGGGGATTCTTCGGTACCGGCCAGCATGGAGCCCACCATCACGGCTGCGGCACCTGCGGCGATCGCTTTGGCAATGTCGCCAGAGAAACGGATACCGCCGTCCGCGATGACCGGAATACCGGTACCTTCCAGCGCTTCAACCGCGTCAGAAACCGCCGTGATCTGCGGCACGCCTACGCCGGTGACGATACGGGTGGTACAGATAGAGCCAGGACCGATACCCACTTTCACCGCGCTGCAACCCGCTTCCGCCAGCGCGCGAGCGCCTGCGCCGGTTGCCACGTTACCGCCGATGATCTGGAGATCCGGGTATTTAGCACGGGTTTCACGAATACGTTGCAGAACGCCTTCGGAGTGGCCGTGGGAGGAGTCAATCAGCAGCACGTCAACGCCCGCAGCAACCAGCGCGTCAACGCGCTCTTCGTTACCCGCACCTGCGCCAACCGCAGCGCCGACGCGCAGACGGCCATGCTCGTCTTTACAGGCGTTCGGTTTACGTTCTGCTTTCTGGAAATCTTTAACGGTGATCATGCCGCGCAGGTGGAAGTTCGCGTCCACAACCAGCGCTTTCTCAACGCGTTTTTCGTGCATTTTCGCCAGCACCACGTCGCGGGTTTCGCCTTCACGCACGGTCACCAGACGCTCTTTTGGCGTCATGTAGACGCTGACAGGCTGGTTCAGGTCAGTCACGAAACGCACGTCACGACCGGTAATGATACCCACCAGTTCGTTGTCTTCAGTGACTACCGGATAGCCTGCAAAGCCGTTACGCTCGGTCAGGGCTTTCACTTCGTGCAGCGTGGTGGTTGGCAGAACGGTCTGAGGATCGGACACGATACCGGATTCATGCTTCTTCACGCGGCGAACTTCTTCCGCCTGACGCTCGATAGACATGTTTTTGTGGATAAAGCCAATGCCGCCTTCCTGTGCCAGGGCGATAGCCAGACGCGCTTCAGTCACGGTGTCCATTGCTGCGGAGAGCATAGGAATGTTCAGACGAATGGTTTTCGTCAACTGCGTGCTGAGGTCGGCAGTATTCGGCAGAACGGTGGAGTGAGCGGGAACGAGGAGGACGTCGTCAAACGTCAGTGCTTCTTTAGCGATACGTAGCATGGGCAATATCTCTGACCTGGGTGGTTAAATATTGCCGTGGCATTATACAGAGCGTAACCGATTGCATCCACACTTTTTTGGAAAAAATGCTTGCGCTCACCTCTCAGCAGGTTACTATCGACTGAATAACTTGCTGATTTAGAATTTGATCCCGCTCACATGTTATCCTCTCAATCCCCCTCAATTTATACTGTCAGCCGCCTTAATCAGACGGTACGTTTGCTGCTTGAGCAGGAAATGGGACAGGTCTGGATCAGCGGTGAAATCTCTAACTTCACGCAGCCTGCTTCCGGTCACTGGTACTTTACGCTGAAAGACGACACCGCTCAGGTGCGCTGCGCGATGTTCCGCAACAGCAACCGTCGCGTGACGTTCCGTCCTCAGCATGGCCAGCAGGTTCTGGTTCGCGCCAACATTACCCTGTATGAGCCGCGCGGCGATTATCAGATTATCGTCGAGAGCATGCAGCCCGCGGGCGAAGGCTTGCTGCAACAGAAGTACGAGCAGCTCAAAGCCATGCTTTCGGCTGAGGGATTGTTCGACCAGCAGTTTAAAAAGCCCCTGCCCTCACCCGCTCACTGCGTTGGGGTCATTACCTCGAAAACCGGTGCGGCCCTGCACGATATTTTGCACGTCCTGAAGCGCCGTGACCCTTCCCTGCCCGTCATTATTTACCCAACTGCCGTTCAGGGTGACGATGCGCCGGGGCAGATCGTGCGCGCGATTGAACTGGCAAATGCCCGTCAGGAGTGTGATGTCCTGATCGTCGGGCGCGGCGGCGGCTCGCTGGAAGACCTTTGGAGCTTTAACGACGAGCGCGTGGCGCGGGCAATCTTTGCCAGCCTTATCCCGGTGGTAAGCGCCGTCGGCCATGAAACGGATGTGACGATAGCGGATTTTGTCGCGGATTTACGCGCGCCCACGCCGTCCGCGGCGGCAGAGGTAGTCAGCCGTAACCAGCAGGAGCTGCTGCGTCAGATCCAGAACGGGCAGCAGCGCCTGGAGATGGCGATGGACTACTTCCTCGCCAACCGTACCCGCCGCTTTACCCAGCTTCACCATCGTCTGCAACAGCAGCATCCGCAATTGCGTCTGGCGCGTCAGCAAACCGTGCTGGAACGTCTGCGTCAGCGGATGAACTTCGCGCTGGATAACCAGCTTAAGCGGGCGGTATCTCGCCAGCAGCGCGTCACGCAGCGTCTGAACCAGCAAAACCCGCAGCCGAAGATTTATCGCGCACAAACGCGTATCCAGCAGCTTGAGTTCCGCCTCGCGGAAAATATCCGCTCACGCCTGAGCACCACGCGCGAGCGTTTTGGCAATGCGGTCACCCATCTGGAAGCCGTCAGCCCGCTCTCAACGCTGGCTCGCGGCTATAGTGTGACCACTGCGACGGACGGCAAAGTGCTGAAACAAACGAAACAGGTTAAAGCCGGGGATGTGCTCACCACCCGGCTTTCTGACGGCTGGGTCGAGAGTGAGGTGAAAGAGATCAAACCGGTGAAAAAAACGCGCCAGCGTAAAAGCGGATAAATCTTCGCCGGTTACAAACTATACTGCTGCTATTGCCTTTTTTAATAAGGAGAGCAGCATGCCCCATTTTCATAGCGTCATCCCTCCGTATATTCTTCGCCGTATTATCGAAAGCGGTTCTGAGCCGCAGCAGCGCTGCGCCCGTCAGACCTTAACCCACGTCCAGACGCTGATGGCCCATATGCCGGGCAAACCCGCCGCGCCGCATGTGAATAAAGCCGGTCAGCTTGAGCGTGACATCTACGATGCGAAACAGACCCAGGAGCTGCCGGGTACCCAAGTGCGCTATGAAGGCCAGCCCTCCAACGGCGATGTGGCGGTGGATGAAGCGTACGATTATCTGGGTATCACCCATGATTTCTTCTGGAAAGAATATCAGCGCGATTCGCTCGATAACAAAGGGCTGATCCTCACCGGCACCGTGCACTATGGCCGGGAATATCAGAACGCCTTCTGGAACGGCCAGCAGATGGTCTTTGGCGACGGTGACGGAGAAATCTTCAACCGCTTCACCATTGCCATCGACGTGGTGGCGCATGAGCTGAGCCACGGCGTGACCGAGACCGAAGCCGGACTGATCTATTTTGAACAGTCGGGCGCGCTGAACGAGTCGCTGTCAGACGTGTTTGGCTCGCTGGTGAAGCAATACCATCTTAAGCAAACCGCCGATAAAGCAGACTGGCTGATTGGCGAGGGTCTGCTGGCGGAGGGTATCAACGGGAAAGGGCTACGTTCCATGTCTGAACCCGGTACCGCCTACGACGATCCGCTGCTCGGCAAAGACCCGCAGCCCGCGCACATGAAAGACTTCATCAAAACGCGCGAGGATAACGGCGGCGTGCATCTTAACTCCGGCATCCCCAACCGCGCGTTTTACCTGGCCGCAACGGCGATCGGTGGCTACGCCTGGGAAAAAGCGGGTTATGCCTGGTACGACACGGTTTGCGATCGCAACCTGGCGCAGGATGCGGATTTTGATGCCTTTGCAAAACTGACGATCGCGCACGGCGAGAAACGCTCCGGTAGCGACGTTGGGGCGGCCATTAAACAAGCCTGGGAACAGGTGGGAGTACTGTAAATGCAGGTTCCGGAACTGACGGATGACGCCGTGGTTGAGCTGGCCCGGGAAGGCGGCGTCGCCTTTATCCCTAAGCTGAGCGGCCAGCGCACCATTGCGCTCTCCTCGCTTAATGAGGCCCAGCGCCAGCGCCTGGTGAGCATTCTTGAGCAGGCTTTCCCGCGCGGCCAGCCGCCCGGGCAAGCCTCTTCCCCCGGCAGCGGTGACCAGCGCTATTTCCGCATCCAGATTATCTGGACCGGCCAAAATCAGGCGCACTACGCCGATATCATCGTGCTGGTACCCGAGCAGGAAGCACCCGAGTCGCTGGTGGAACTGTGGCAGAAAGGTGAAGGCTGCGTGTGCGATTAACCTTCAGCCCGAACAAACTCCACGCGTTTTTTAGAGATAAGACCGTGGCCGTTCTGGCAAAAATAGTCCACCGCACCGCAGGCTTTTAGTACCTGGAGTGGCTGATGACACTCCGGGCAGCGGGCTTCGAGCGCGATATCTTTATTACAATTTTCGCAGTGCGCTACCCCGTTCAGGGGCTCCAGCGGTGTCTGGCAATCCGGGCAGGTAATCGTCATGGTGACTCCTTCAAAGCGTTCAGGTCTGCGATAATTTTACCACGTCGCGTTCAGTGCGGGCCACGCAACTGTTGCTGTAAGGTCAGCAGCAGCGTCACCTCCTCGACCCTGCGGCGCGTCGTGCGGCTCACCTGGTGCGGATCCCGTTCAAAGAGACTTTTTGCTCCCAGAATATGCTCCGCAAGGCAATGCTCGTAGATCGTACCGGGAATATGCCAGCGCTGAATTTCTTTACCCTTAATCAGCTCCAGCACATCTTCTGCGCCGCGTCGGTCGTGGCTGACGATGCGCCCGTCGCGCAAATGGAAGCGTAATCCCTTTTGCCCGCCCGCTGGCCCCGCGTATTTGTTAAGCCAGATGTCCACCGGCACGCCGCTGATGCTTCCCTGCAAATGCGCCTCGCCTTCCGCCGTGGTCAGATCGCCCGTTGCGATTTCGCGGCCCAGGCGGTCTTTTGCTGTCACCACCTGCAACGTCATATCGTCACTGCCGCCCAGGTAAAGCACCGTTTCACGCAGCATCGCCAGCACGTGCGTACCGATATCCAGAATCACACCATCTGGATGGCGAAGCGTTCGCGCGTCTGGCTCGCCGGTGGCGAAGTTGAGCGCAATGGGCTCTCCTTCGGCGTTATACCCGCTTGGCTCCTGCAAAAAGCCTTCGATTTTGACGATGTCAGAAATATGAGCGACCAGTGATTGCTTTACGCTATCGAGACGCGCCATCCAGTGATCGAGCGCCAGCACGCGGTCGGCGGCTCCCGGTTGAGCCAGCAGCGCTTTCAGTTTTTCAATTTGGGGCAGCGTGGCGACAATCGGTTTTTCTACCACAATACGCGACGCGGGTGAGGCCAGCGCCTGCTCAAGTACCTCGAGGTGGTACAGGGAGGAAGTGGTGATAAACAGGGTATCCAGCGGGTGGGAAAGAAGTTCACCGAGCGACGCGCAACGTGTGACCCCTTCAGGCTGCTTCTCGGGATGAATATCAAAACCTAAACAGCGCGGAGTATCAGGAAAAAGATTTCGTATTGCCGGTAAGTAAGCCGTTTCAACCACAGCACCAAGCCCAACAAACCCTAACAGCATGTTCTTACCTCGTTAAGTCAATTGCCGGGGCATAACGCCACCCCGGCAAGGTCGAGGTTTATCAGGCGTTAGCGGCCGGTTTAGTCTGCGCATTTTCCAGCATGCGGCGCACCGGAACAATGAGGACGATCAGCACCGCAGCACAAATCAGCAGCGCAATGGAGCAACGGGCAAAGAGGTCTGGCAGCATATCCAGCTGGTCGGCCTTCACGTGACCACCAATCAGCCCCGCAGCCAGGTTACCCAGCGCACTGGCGCAGAACCACAGGCCCATCATCTGGCCGCGCATTCTCTCCGGCGCCAGCAGGGTCATGGTCGCCAGACCAATCGGACTCAGGCACAGTTCCCCGAGCGTCAGCATCAGGATACTGCCCACCAGCCAGAACGGAGAAACCCCTGCCCCACCGTTGCTCAGCACGTTCTGCGCCGCCAGCATCATCAGGCCAAAGCCCGCCGCCGCGCACAGAATACCGATCACGAACTTGGTGATGCTGCTCGGACGAATGTTTTTGCTCGCCAGCTTCGGCCATGCCCAGCTAAATACCGGGGCCAGCAGAATGATGAACAGGGCATTGATCGACTGGAACCACACCGCCGGGATCTCAAAATCACCGATCATGCGGTTAGTGTAGTCGTTGGCGAACAGGTTGAAGGAGGTTGGCTTCTGCTCGAACGCGGACCAGAAGAACGCGGCGGAGACCAGCAGAATAAAGCACACCAGCAGCCTTGCGCGCTCTTTGCGATTCAGCCCGGCGAAGATGAACAGATAGATGAAGTAGAGCGCGACGGAGGCGGCAATCACATACACCAACACGCTGGCGACCGCGACCGGATTAATCACAATCACGCCCTGGGCAATCAACGTTACGATGATTGCAACACCCACAGCCAGCGCCAGCAGCCAGGCACCCACGCCGTTACGTTTCACTACCGGACTGTTCCAGGTGGAGTCCAGACCGACTTCACTGTCGTAGCGCTTCATGGCCGGAACGGCAAACACGCGGAAGATAATCAGGGCGACCAGCATCCCGATACCACCGATACCAAAGCCCCAGTGCCAGCCGTGGGTTTTAATCAGCCAGCCGGAAATCAGAGGGGCAATGAACGAGCCCATGTTGATGCCCATATAGAACAGCGAGAAACCGCCGTCACGACGCGCATCGCCTTTTTTATACAGGGTGCCGACCATGACCGAGATACAGGTCTTGAACAGGCCGGAGCCGAGCACGATAAACATCAGGCCGATGAAGAACAGGTTGTCGCCCATGATGGCCGACAGGGCGATCGACAGGTGCCCGAGCGCAATCAAAATCGAACCGTACCAGACGGCCCGCTGCTGGCCGAGCCAGTTATCCGCCAGCCAGCCGCCCGGCAGCGCAGCGAGGTACATGGTGCCGGCAAAGATGCCGACAATCGCCGAGGCGTTTTCACGCGCCAGGCCCATTCCGCCGTCATACACGGTGGCGGCCATAAACAGAATCAGTAGCGGGCGAATACCGTAAAACGAAAAACGCTCCCACATCTCGGTGAAGAACAGCGAACCGAGCGGATAAGGATGGCCGAAGAAGGTTCGGCTCTCTTTTTGATTAACAGAGGGTTGCATAATTCTCCCGAAAAGGTATGTGTCGTGCTTGTAAACACCAGCATGTACGCCGAACGGTTACGTATCCGATCGATTTTTTACATGCGGCGAAATGTTGGTTAACCATTTGATAACCAGGCGCTAGTTTTGTCTAGTACCGAACCCTGGACTTTAAGACGAAAATTCGATGATTGTCTACTTTCTTAGATATAAACATGGTTAAAAGCGAATAGTGATTGACATCACACAGGGAAGGCAGGCCTTTTGAATGGGCGAAAAAAACCCGCGACAGGCGCGGGTTTTAGTGAGTTCGGTGAGAATTATTTGCTTTTCTTAATGTGCTTAATCAAACGCTTACGCTTACGCATCTGGTTCGGCGTCAGGGTGTTGCGTTTATTCGCAAACGGGTTCTCCCCTTCCTTGAACTGAATACGGATAGGCGTACCCATCACGTCCAGCGACTTGCGGAAGTAGTTCATCAGGTAGCGTTTGTAGGAGTCCGGCAGATCCTTCACCTGGTTACCGTGGATCACCACGATAGGCGGGTTATACCCCCCGGCGTGAGCATATTTCAGCTTCACGCGACGACCGCGCACCAGCGGCGGCTGGTGGTCTTCAGCAGCCATGTTCATGATACGGGTCAGCATCGCCGTGCTCTGACGGCGGGTAGAGCTGTCATAGGCTTCACGAACGGATTCGAACAGGTTGCCAACACCACTCCCGTGCAGGGCAGAGATGAAGTGAACGCGGGCAAAGTCGATAAAGCCCAGACGGAAGTCCAGCGTCTCTTTCACCTGCTCGCGCACTTCATTGCTCAAACCGTCCCACTTGTTGACGACGATAACCAGCGAGCGCCCACTATTGAGGATAAAGCCGAGCAGAGAGAGATCCTGATCGGAGATACCTTCACGTGCGTCGATGACCAGCAGCACCACATTGGCGTCTTCAATCGACTGAAGGGTTTTGATCACCGAGAATTTTTCTACCACATCGGTGATTTTCCCACGCTTACGCACCCCTGCGGTGTCGATAAGTACGTACTCACGTTCATCGCGCTGCATTGGAATGTAAATGCTGTCACGCGTTGTGCCTGGCATGTCGTAAACCACCACGCGCTCTTCACCGAGAATACGGTTAGTAAGCGTAGACTTACCTACGTTTGGGCGACCCACGATAGCCAGCTTGATAGGCAGATCCTGCGGGTTGAAGTCGTCTTCCGGCTCTTCCTCGCCTTCCTCTCCGGCTTCAAACTGCGCCCAGTATTCAGCGTCCTCGTCCACCTCTTCCGGCGGGTTTACTTCATCAACCCACGGCAGCAGCACGGTTTCCAGCAGGCTGGTGACGCCACGACCATGCGAGGCCGCGATAGGATAAATATCGCCCAGACCTAAAGACCAGAAATCCGCAACAGCCTGATCGGCATCGATGCCGTCAGTTTTGTTCGCCACCAGGAAGGTAGGCTTTTCGCGTGAACGCAGATGTTTAGCAATAGCAGAATCCGCGGGCATCAGGCCAGCGCGAGCATCCACCATAAACAGAACCACATCCGCTTCTTCGATAGCCAGCAGAGATTGCTCTGCCATGCGGGTTTCTACGCCGTCTTCCGTACCGTCAATACCCCCGGTATCGATA
Source organism: Enterobacter cloacae complex sp. ECL72 (assembly GCF_019056635.1). Classification (NCBI taxonomy): domain Bacteria; kingdom Pseudomonadati; phylum Pseudomonadota; class Gammaproteobacteria; order Enterobacterales; family Enterobacteriaceae; genus Enterobacter; species Enterobacter cloacae complex sp. ECL72. Next base: position 2,956,471 of record NZ_CP077659.1, read on the forward strand.
CAGATGAACTCGCGTCCTTCCACCTCTGCACGACCGTACTTACGGTCACGCGTCAGCCCCGGGAAATCCGCAACCAGCGCATCACGGGTGCGTGTTAAACGGTTAAAAAGAGTGGATTTTCCAACGTTAGGGCGCCCGACAAGCGCGACCACAGGTACCATGTTTGAAGCCTCATAAAATTCAAAATAACGTCGCTTTCGCAGCGTTTTTAAAAATGTCAAAACGGCTCCTGAGTGAACAGGAGCCGTTTAGTATACTACAACCGCCGTGTAATTAACGCGTGATCGCGTACAGCGTGCCGTCTTTTGCCTGAATCAGCAGTTTGCCGTCAGCCACAACGGGCTCCGTCAGGAAGCCTGAGCTATCCACTTTCTGCTGTGCCACGAAGCGACCATTCTCTGGATCGATCCAGTGCATATAGCCTTCGCTGTCGCCCACCACCAGGCTGCCGTTATACAGTGCTGGTGCGGTCAGCAGACGGTGCAGCAGATCGCTCTGCGTCCACAGCGTCACGCCACCTTCGGTGCTCAGCGCCAGCAGACGGTCGTTCTGATCCACCATATAAATACGGTTGCCGTCGACGATGAAATCGTTCACGGAACCCAGCTCACGTTTCCACATGATCTGGCCGCTACGCAGGTCCAGCGCCGTCAGGTTGCCGTTGTACGCCAGCGCGTAAACCACACCGTCGACGATAACTGGCGTGGTGTCCACGTCACTCAGACGGTCAATTTCAGTTGAACCGGTCGCCTGGGAAATACGCTGCTGCCAGATCATCTGGCCCTGCTGCATCAGTACCGCGCTGACACGGCCGTTGTCACCGCCCACAATGGCGGCGCCAAAGGCGGTCGCCGGAGCAGATTCACCACGCAGAGACAGCGCTGGCATATCCAGGTTAACCGTCCATTTTACCAGACCATCGGCTTCGTTCAGCGCCTGCAACTGGCCGTTGCTGGTATGGATCAGCACCAGGCCGTCGCTGACAACCGGACGCGACAAGGATTCACCGGCAACGGTGGTCTGCCATGCAACCGAACCGTCGCTGGCATTCAGCGCGTAAACCTGCGCTTTTTCGCTACCCACATACACGTGACCGCCAGCAACGGTCAGGCCGCCAGAAAGCAGTGCAGGTTTACGGGAGAACCAGCCGTCTTTTTCCGCCAGGTTAATGGACCACACTTCTTTTCCGTCATCAGCGTTCAGCGCTTTAACGGTGCCTTTGCGATCGGCCGCATAGACAACGCCGTCAGCAAATGCCGGGTGCAGGTTGGAATAAAAATCGCCAATACCATCTCCCACAGAGGTGTCCCAGGCGGTGGATGGGGTGAACTGGTTTTCAACCGTCGGCAGCGGGGACATTTTAACAACGTCTTCTTCGCCACTGAACAGTGAACAACCACTCAATAACGTAACAGAAAGCAGTCCTGGCAGAAGTAATTTACGCAATTGCATTGGGTCCCTCTCAGACGGACAAATTATTTATTTTCATCTGCATCATTTCGCTCAGCGCAGGTGAAGCTTTACTATCCACGCCAGCTTGCCACGCTTTACGCGCGCCCGCTTTATCACCTTTACTCAGCAGTGCTTCACCGCGAAGATCGGCAACAATAGCGGCAAAGCCTTCGCCTTTGATGGTATCAAGCGTTTTCAGCGCGTCGTCGGCTTTTTTCTGCTGAACCTGGATACGCGCCAGACGCAGATTGATCACCGCTTTCAGATTTTCGTCACTGGCAGCAGCAAGCCCCTGAGACAGTTGCGCAGCGGCTTTGTCCAGTTCGTTTTTATCAACATACTGCTGAGCCACTTCCAGCGCAGCCAGCGCGCCGTAGGTGTTTTTGTTGTCAGCGGCAAATTTCTCCGCAGCCGTCAACGTTTGCGGCTGATCGGCACGAATTGCGCTAACGGTATTTTCGTAGTTCAGGGACGAACCGCGAGCAGAGTCAGCCTGATGATTGTTCCAGTAACGCCAGCCTACCAGCGCACCAACACCTAAAATAACCCCTACAACCAGTGCCTTGCCGTTTTCAGCAAAGAAGCGCTTAACCGCATCAACCTGGTCGTGTTCGTTCTCGTAAATTTCCACGCAGTCCTTCTCCTTAGCCCAATAGAGTGCGCAAGTGCGCCGCAACGCCATCCTGCGTTACCGTAGTTTGCTCACCAGAGCGCAGGTCTTTGACTACCACTTCGCCGTTGGCCACTTCGGACTCACCCAGCACCAGTGCGATACTTGCGCCCCACTTATCGGCACGAGCAAACTGTTTTTTAAAGTTGCCGCCGCCGTGGTTGGTCATCAGCTTAACGCCCGGCAGCGCATCGCGCACGCGTTCGGCAAGCTGCATCGCCGCAGACTGCGTATCCGCACCTGAGGCCACCAGGTATATATCGACAACAGGATCGGCTTTAAATTCCGGATTAACTGCCTGAACCAGCAAAACAAGTCGCTCAAGGCCCATCGCGAAGCCTACTGCCGGTGCTGCGCGACCACCCAGTTGCTCGACCAGACCGTCATAACGACCACCGGCACAGACGGTGCCCTGCGAACCGAGGCTGGTGGTGACCCACTCAAATACGGTGCGGTTGTAGTAGTCCAGACCGCGCACCAGACGCTGGTTAACGGTATAAGCAATGCCCGCCGCTTCAAGCAGCTTGCACAGGCCAGCAAAGTGTTCGCGGGAATCCTCATCCAGGTAGTCACCCAGCGCTGGCGCATCGTTCAGCAGCGCCTGTACGTCAGGATTTTTGGAATCGAGTACGCGCAGCGGGTTGCTGTACATACGACGCTTACAGTCTTCGTCGAGCTTCTCTTTGTGCTGTTCCAGGAACGCCACCAGCGCATCGCGATAGTTCGCACGCGCTTCCAGAGAACCGATAGAGTTCAGCTCCAGGGATACGTGCTGAGAAATACCGAGCGCACGCCACCAGCGGGCAGTCAGCATAATCAGTTCGGCATCGATATCTGGCCCTTGCAGACCAAACACTTCCACGCCAAGCTGGTTGAACTGACGGTAGCGGCCTTTTTGCGGACGTTCGTGGCGGAACATCGGGCCGATATACCACAGGCGCTGCTCCTGATTGTACAGGAGACCATGTTCGATGCCGGCGCGTACGCAACCCGCCGTCCCCTCAGGACGCAGGGTCAGGCTGTCGCCGTTGCGGTCCTCAAAGGTATACATCTCTTTTTCAACCACGTCGGTTACTTCGCCGATCGCGCGTTTGAATAACGGGGTCTGCTCTACAATCGGCAAACGAATTTCGCTGTAACCGTAGCTGCCGAGCACCTGCTTCAGTGTGCCTTCAATGCGCTGCCAGATGGCGGTTTCGCCAGGCAGATAATCGTTCATGCCGCGGATGGCTTGAATGTTTTTTGCCACGTTTATTCTCTTTCTATATACAAAAAAGAACCCAAAGAATGGGTTCAATCATACATGGGAAGCAGCCTGCTTCCCATCACGTTATTTTTCAACCTGCTGAACGCTGATGCGCTTCGCTTCGTCCATCATCGTCGCTTTCGCGCGAATCCGGGCTTCGAGCTGGTCGATCATATCACTATTATCCAGACGATCTTTACGAACGCCATCTTCATAGAGACCACTTTTCTTGTTACCGCCGGTCACGCCCAGCGTGGACACCAGCGCTTCACCCGGACCGTTCACCACGCAGCCGATGATGGAAACGTCCATCGGGGTAATGATGTCTTCCAGGCGCTGCTCCAGAGCATTCACGGTGCCGATCACGTCAAACTCCTGACGTGAACAGGTTGGGCAGGCAATGAAGTTGATCCCACGCGCGCGGATACGCAGTGATTTCAGGATGTCGAAACCGACTTTGATCTCTTCCACCGGATCGGCGGCCAGGGAGACGCGTAACGTGTCGCCGATGCCTTCAGAGAGCAGCAGGCCGAGACCAATCGCCGATTTTACCGAACCGCTGCGCAGACCGCCCGCCTCGGTGATCCCAAGGTGGAGCGGCTGATCGATCTGTTTTGCCAGCAGACGATACGATTCAACGGCCAGGAAGACGTCAGACGCTTTCACGCTCACTTTAAACTGATCGAAGTTAAGGCGATCCAGATGATCGACGTGACGCATTGCGGATTCGAGCAGCGCCTGCGGCGTCGGCTCACCGTACTTTTCCTGGAGATCTTTTTCCAGAGAGCCAGCGTTCACGCCGATACGGATTGGAATGTTTTTATCGCGGGCGCAGTCAACCACCATGCGAATGCGCTCTTCGTTGCCGATGTTGCCTGGGTTAATACGCAGGCAATCGACACCATATTCAGCGACTTTCAGCGCGATACGGTAATCGAAGTGAATATCGGCAACCAGCGGAACGCTCACCTGCTGCTTGATCAGTTTGAACGCCTCGGCGGCATCCATGGTCGGTACAGAGACGCGAACAATGTCCGCGCCTACGCGTTCTAATGCTTTGATTTGATTGACCGTCGCTTCTACATCCGTAGTACGCGTATTGGTCATCGACTGGACGGCGATAGGCGCCCCATCGCCGACTGGCACGTTCCCAACGTAAATCCGTTTCGATTTTCTACGTTGAATAGGAGCCTGGTTATGCATGTAAAATCTCCCGCATTGCCCGTCTGTTACTGTGCTGCTGATTGTTCGGCATTAACGGTAAGACGCGCAACCTGGTTAGTTCTGATAAAGCGGCTCAGATCGACAGGTTTTCCTTGATACTGGATCTGTACCGCTGCCGGTGCGCCGATTTTAAGCTTGTAAGGTGCCTGGCCCGTTAGATTTAACGTGCCATCTTTACGTTGCAGGCCGCTGAACAGCTTTTTACCTGTCGCATCAGTCACTTCCAGCCAGCAATCCGCCGTGAAATTCATCACCAGCGCATTCGGGTCAACGGCAGGTGCCGCCGTACCCGCCGGGTCAGTTGGCAGTGACGCCGCGGTGTTATCTGCCGGTGCCGTTGCCGCAGGGGCGGTATCAACATTGGCCTGTGAAGGTGATACGACCGCGTTCTGATCCTGGGTCTGGGTGGCTGGTGCGGTATTCGCCGTCGCTTCTGGCGTCGTCGCTGGCTCGGTTGCAGGCGTGCTGCTTGCTGCCGCCTGAGGTTCGCTGGAGGTCGCAGCTCCTTCGGTGCTCAGCGGCACGCTTTGCGCGCCGTTATTACCAGACTGATTGAGCTCAGCGGAGGACTGATCGGCCATCGTCGTGATCTCTTCCTGCTGCGCTTTATGGTTTTGCCACCACCATGCGCCCGTCAGGCCGACAACCACGAACAGGACCAGCCAGGTAAAGCTCATCAGCCAGCCATCGCGTTTTTTACGACGTTTACCCAGAGAGAAGCTCTGCATCGGCGCAACTTTTGCCGCACGCACAGGCGCCTGCTTCTCCATCATCGGCAGTAATTCGTCTTCAGGGATATGAACCAGTTTGGCGTAAGAACGGATATAACCGCGCAGAAACGTTGAAGCCAGATCGGCGGGTGCCTTATCTTCTTCAATATCGCGAACGGTGGAAACCTTCAGGCACAGGCGTTCTGCAACGGCTTGCTGGCTGAGTCCGAGTTGTTCACGGGCGTTGCGAAGACGAACGCCAGTGGAGAGTGCTGCATTTTGATCGTGAGTGGCTTCAGTATTCATTCGCTACAACTACTGGTACGTGAAAATAAGGGTTCAGGTGCCGGTGAGTCACAATGCCACCCGCACCGCGAAACTTTAGGTCAGTTAACCTGGAACAAACAGTATAAGACTGTCGGGCCGCAGATGACAGCGCTGGCAGGCCTTCACGCTAAACTGTTGTTACGTCGTTACATACTGCCCGAAAGTCGTATGAAACGCACCGTAATTATTAATCAGTCATAATGATTGTGACTGAATATTCAGTAAATTAATGCTTCACGGCGCAAAAAACGCGCCGTGTCTGCATAATAATCAAACGGTTTTGACCGCGATTGACTCACCCTGCATGCGCTTACGCAGCGTACGTTTGGTACGGTCAATAACGTCACCCGCCAGCTGACCACAGGCTGCGTCAATATCATCGCCACGCGTTTTACGTACGATGGTGGTGAAACCATACTCCATCAGCACTTTTGAGAAGCGATCGATACGGCTGTTCGAGCTACGGCCATACGGCGCGCCCGGGAACGGGTTCCATGGGATCAGGTTGATCTTACATGGCGTATCTTTCAGCAGTTCAGCCAGCTCATGTGCATGTTCGGTACCGTCGTTAACATGATCCAGCATCACGTATTCAATGGTCACGCGGCCCTGGTTCGCGTTAGATTTCTCCAGGTAACGGCGCACGCCAGCCAGGAAGGTTTCGATATTGTACTTTTTGTTGATCGGCACAATTTCGTCACGGATGGCGTCGTTTGGCGCGTGAAGGGAGATGGCCAGCGCAACGTCAATCATGTCGCCCAGTTTGTCCAGCGCAGGCACAACGCCGGAAGTAGAGAGCGTAACGCGGCGCTTGGACAGACCAAAACCGAAATCGTCGAGCATAATTTCCATCGCCGGAACGACGTTGGTCAGGTTGAGCAGCGGTTCACCCATCCCCATCATCACTACGTTGGTGATTGGACGTGTACCGGTGACTTTCGCCGCGCCCACGATTTTCGCGGCACGCCAGACCTGGCCGATGATTTCCGACACGCGCAGGTTACGGTTAAAGCCCTGCTGCGCCGTAGAGCAGAATTTGCACTCCAGCGCACAGCCCACCTGAGAAGAGACGCACAGCGTGGCGCGATCGTCTTCCGGGATATACACGGTTTCAACGCGCTGATCGCCAACGGCAATGGCCCACTTGATGGTGCCATCTGAAGAGCGCTGCTCTTCCACCACTTCCGGTGCGCGGATTTCCGCCACTTCTTTAAGCTTATTGCGCAGCACTTTGTTGATGTCCGTCATGTCATCAAAGTTGTCGCTGCAATAGTGGTACATCCATTTCATGACCTGATCGGCACGAAATGGCTTCTCGCCCATCTCTTTAAAGAACTCGCGCATCTGCTGACGGTTCAGGTCCAGCAGGTTAATTTTTCCATTTTTATTGGGAACCGCAGGAATGGCGACTTCGGAGGTATTCACTAATTCAGACATAATTTTTTCCGGCCTCGTTGTTACACGTTGTGGCCCTTGGTGGGTTGAAAAGAAACGCCCCGGTAAGCAGTCTGCTCGTCCGGGGCGTTGCATTGTACAAAGTCTGGCGCAGGGATGCCACGTTTGCACGCGGCATTTACGAAATTATTAGCGAGTGCGCGGGCACACTTCGCCTTCAGCGAAGAAGAACGCGATTTCGCGCGCAGCAGATTCAACAGAGTCGGAACCGTGGGTGCCGTTCTCGGTGAAGCTGTCTGCATAGTCGGCGCGCAGAGTACCTGCCAGCGCGTTGTCCGGGTTGGTTGCACCCAGCAGATCGCGGTGACGCTGTACCGCGTTTTCGCCTTCCAGTACGGATACCACGATTGGGCCAGAGGTCATGAACTCGACCAGACCATCAAAGAATGGGCGACCTTCGTGCTCAGCGTAAAAACCGCGAGCCTGCTCAACGGTCAGGTGCAGCATTTTGGTGCCAACGATCTTAAACCCTGCTGATTCAAAGCGAGCGAAGATGCTGCCAATAACGTTTTTTGCCACCGCGTTTGGTTTGATGATGGAAAAAGTACGTTCAATAGCCATTGATAACCTCTGTAAAATGTTCTGTTGTTTTTGCATACCTGAGTATGGTGTGGCGCGGATTATAAAGAGCAATAGCGCCATTGCCTATGGTTATGCATAACATTTTTTTAAAATGAGACGAAGATTAGCAACAGCTCGTATTTCGCATGCCGTGTTGATGATGAAAACAGAGCGGACACTGCTTTTCATCAGACCTAAATGACCAGAAATGACGGTGGCACGTCAGGCAAACGGCTTCATATGCCGGTATGGTCACGCTTTTCGCTGTTCCTTCTGTTTGCGTCACGTTTATCGCCGCATGCTGGTATACCGCTTCGCAGCCGCCGCACCCCGTACAGCGTCCGGTTTCCACGACCAGTTCAGCGTTCTCAAACCGAATCGCGTTTTCCGTACAACTCCGCCAGCACGCGCCGCACAGTACGCAGGATTCGGTATCGAGAGTTATCTCTGCCTCGCTAAACGCAGAAAACGCCCTGCGCAGTTCACGCTGACCGGGCACGACGCTACAGGCCTGGACATCCTCTCGGGGAACGTGCATCAGCACACGCCGGGCGGTATTAACCTCGTTGACGGGTATATATTTAAACGCCCACGCCGCTTCACCGCGTCGGCGAAGCGCCAGATTCAGCCGGGCAATCGCCAGCAACCAGTCAGGATTCTGCTCCGCGTCGATACTGATAAAACGAACGTGGTACTGCGCGTGCCACAGCAGAAGCTCATTCACCCCTGGCGCACGGTCAGTAAACGGCCCAACAAGCGTATCGCCACACAGAAAGCGTTTTCGCGGCGTGATGCCGGTGATGGCCTCAGCGGGGCAGACGAACAGGCAGTCACCGCATTCAATACAGCGGCTGTCATCAACCGAGACGCTTGAGTCGGTAAAAGTAAAAGCCTGCACAGGACAGACGTCCGCGCAGGCGAGGCAGGAAGCGTGGCGAAAACGGCGACGGACGCACGCATGCGTCACGTCCATCGCCGGGGCAAAGGTCAATCCACTCATCAGCCAATACTGAAGAAAACGAAGCGCAGCATCAGCTCACCGACAATCAGCAATGCGCTTCCCAGCAGCATGGGAGATCGCGCCGCTTTCAGACCGCCCGCAGCAAAGCACAGCATACCCGCAACGGATACGCACCAGCTCAGCAGATGAACGGTTCGCAGTTGCTCCAGCATCTGTAGCGGTGCGTGAGGGAACGTCACCACGGTGTTGTCCATAGCCGTAATATCTGCCAGCCAGACGGGCTGCATCACCAGACGCACAAGCACCAGCAGCGTGATAATGACAACCGCCGCACGCACGGTAGTCTGGGAACGCGTCCCAACGGCCATGCAGGCTGAGCCGATAATCCCCACCGAACCGAAAAACAGCACCAGCGTGTTTACGTGCTGCCATGTCACCACAGATGCGTGCATGTAGATCTGCGCCATGCAGAACACGTCGACTAAACCAACCAGGCCTGCCACAACCAACAGTGGCTTCCAGCCTGGCTTTTTGACAAACATCAGCAGCGTTGCGAAGCCAAGCGCCGCAAGATAAAGACTGGCAAAGATAATCTCACGGCTCAGCCAGGAGCTGGATACGTGGCGCAGCGCGTTAAGAGCATTAAGCGGATAGCCCATGTGCAGCGCGGAGGCGAGCAGCCCCAGACTCGCCAGCACAAACGCTCCGGCTGCCGGCAGCAGCGCGCTGCGTTGCGTGCTTCCGAACGCCAGCCACAGCGTAACGCCAACCGATCCTTGCAGGAACAGCGTAAAAATCAGCAGCGGTAACTCATGCATGACGTTTCCCCTCTTTCTCTGCGCCCTGATGCGCTTTGATCACCAGGTTTGGTTTGGTGATGGAGGAATCAGGCAAGCCTTTCACATCACAGACCGCACCATACTTCGCCCGCAGTTCATCAATCGGCCCGAATTTAATCGCTTCGAGTGGACAGGTTGCCACACAGACGGGCTGCTCTCCCTTCGCCTGGAGATCCACGCAGAAATCACATTTGGACATCTGCCCGGTCTGCTCGTTGAGCTGTGGCGCGCCGTAAGGGCAAGACCATGCGCAGTAGCCGCAGCCGACACACTTATCAGTATCAACGCGCACAATGCCGTCCCCCGGACGCTTATGCATCGCGGTGGTTGGACAGTTTTTGGTGCAGACAGGGTCTGCGCAGTGGTTACAGGAAATAGAGAGCGTGTAGGCAAAAACGTTGTTGCTGACGCCGCCCTGCCCGGTCGGGATAAAACTCCCGCCGTTGACTTCATAAACGCGACGGAAACGACGTCCGACCTCAAGGTTGTTTTTATCTTTGCACGCCACCTGGCATGCCTTGCAGCCCGAGCAGCGAGAAGAGTCGATATAAAAACCCAGCTGTTTGTCGCTCACCGGTGCGTAATGTTTAAACTGACTCATGCTCTAGCTACCTCCACCAGCATGGTTTGATGGGAATTCCCTTTCGCAAGCGCGGTAATACGGGCGGAACTGAGCACGTTTGCGCAGCCGCCTTTATCGATACCCTGCGCGTCCGGCTGCCACCAGGCGCCTGCCTGCATGGCCACCACGCCTGGAATGATGCGCGGCGTGACCTCCGCCGGGATCTCACAAATGCCGCGCGCGTTATGAATACGCACGGTATCCCCCTGCGCAATGCCGCGCTTTTGCGCATCCTGCGGGTGGATCCACAGCTTTTGCTGCTGCGCCTCAATTAACCACGGGTTGGCGTACTGGGTGGAGTTAGCGCGGTTTTTCCCTTTCCAGGTGATCAGCTGGAGCGGGAAGGTTTTGACCAGCTCGTCTTCCGGCCCTTCATGGGCAGGCACGTAGTGCGACAGCGCCGGGATTTCCGGGTGCTGCATGTCGTACAGACGCTTCGAGAAGATCTCAATTTTTCCGGACGGCGTCGGGAACGGATGATTCTGCGGATCGCGAATGTTGTCTTCAAAGGCAACGTACGGCGCGCTTTTGAAAAGATGCTGACGCGTCTTCTGTAGCGTCGCGAAGTCCGGCAGGTTTTCATCCGGCATGGACAGCCGCGTCTGCTCCCAGATGTGCTCAATCCACGCTTTTTCGTCACGGCCCTCGCTGAACGCTGGCTCGACGCCAAGCTTAGCAGCGACCTCCCGTAGCCAGTCGTAGTCTGAACGGCGTTCAAATTCAGGTTCAATCAGCTTTTCTGACAGGATCAGATAGCTTGCCGTGCCCCAGGTTTCGCCGATATTCCAGCGTTCCATGAAGCTGGTTTCCGGCAAAAGCAGGTCGGCGTATCTGGCGCTCGGCGTCATAAACAGATCGCTTGCGACGATAAACTCGATTTTCGACTCGTCTTCCAGGACACGGGTTGCCTGATGAAGATCCGGGTTCTGGTTAGCCAGATAATTGCCCGCCAGCGAGAACAGGATGCGGATATTGCTGTCCAGCTTCTCAGCATCCTTCAGGCCATCTTCCGCGGTTACCTTAGAAGCATCATCCGCGGCCTGCACCCAGTTCATGACCGAAATTTTGGCGTTGACCGGGTTGTCCGGCATCTCTGGCCCGGCCGCAAATTTGCGGTTTGCGCAGCCGCCATAGCCTGCTGCCCAGCCACCTTTCACCCCGACGTTACCCGTTAGCGTGGCCAGTATCGTCGAGCCGCGCGCGGTGCGCTCGCCGCAGTTGTGACGCTGCGGTCCCCAGCCCTGGATCAGCGCGGCGGGTTTGGTGGTTGCGTAGTCACGCGCCAGCTGACGAATAGTTTGTGCAGGCACGTGGGTGATTTTCTCTGCCCACTCAGGCGTTTTCGCCACGCCATCCTTTGCACCGCTCAGATAAGCCATCAGGGATTCATTGGCCGGAACGCCCTCTGGCATGGCGTCTTCGTCAAAGCCCAGGGTGTAGCGTTGAATAAAGTCGCGATCGTGCAGATTCTCCGTGACGATCACATACATCATCGCGTCCATCAGGGCGTTGTCTGTCGTGGGAAGCAGCGGGATCCACTGATCGGCAAGGGAGGAAACCGTATCGGAATAGCGTGGGTCGACAACAATGAAGCGCGTGCCGTTTTGCTTCATCTTCTGGTAGAAGTGGTTGCTGTGCCCGAAGATGGTTTCCGTCGGGTTATGCCCCCAGAGAATGACCAGTTTGGTGTCCAGCAGCGTGTCCAGAGAGCTGCCGCTGGCGGCGGTGCCATAGGTATACGGCGTTGCCGCCGCCGTGTTACCCATACTGACCGAGTGATAGCTTTCGAGATAGCCGCCGGTTAAGTTGAGCAGACGACGAACCATTTTATCGCCGGAAAAGGTCCCGCCGGACACCGCGGTGCCCACATGAACATAGCGTGACGCAGCACCGTATTTTTGCGTAATAGTTTTTAATTGATTCGCAATGAGGGTGGTGGCTTCATCCCAGGTAATACGCTCAAATTTTCCTTCGCCACGTTTACCTACGCGTTTCATTGGATATTTCAGTCGATCGGGGTGATAAACAAATTTCCGATAAGCCCGACCACGAACGCAGGCGCGCATTACTGGCATCTGCGGATCCAGCGCGTTATCCGGACGCGTTGAAATTCGGGTCACAACGCCATCACTGACGTGAGCACGAATATCACATTTGCCGCCGCAGTCAAACGTACTACAGGTTTGCACCACTTTTTCTTCAGGCGTAGCGTCTGAAACCGCCGCGCCCTGTGCCTGTACTTTGCCGGTTTTGACGACAAACGGCAGGGCGGCGAGCGCCGACCCTGCCTGAATAAACTGACGCCGGGATATGGCGGGAATAAGCCCTTCTCCCTGATGTTTATTTTTTTTCATTGCTCGTTCCTTCAAATAAAAACGCATTCTCGTTTTTTTTCAGGAACGAATATTGATAATTATCAAGCTAACTCTTGAGGGGTAATACTTAGCGATCTAATTCAAAATTCACTGTCGCCGTTTGTCCTGTTTCATCTAATACAATTAATTGATATTTACCCGGCAAATATAATTGCAGTGAATAATTCTTCTGATGCCCGTCCAGCGGTTCGCCATTCAAAAACCACCATCGTTGTCCCTCCCCGCCGCTGGTTGAAACGTTAAGGGTCATATTTTTCTCACCCGGAAGACGTTTAATTACCGCCCCTTCTCTGACGCCTGACAACATCATCGGCGCCGCATTATGGTTATCCAGCGGAGGGCAAATAGCTGAACGGGCGGGAAGACGAGCAGCCCGTTTTTCAGCAGCAGGCAGCCAGGGCTCCAGCGGTAGCGGCCAGACATCCAGCACTTTCTCTGTCGCATCAGGACAATCCGCCGCAACGCGTTTGCCTTCTTTATCCAGCCAGACCGGGAAACGGATCCCGCGAATACCTTCCTGTTCCGGCAGCAACAGCGTAGGCGGTTCACTGCCTTCCAGCAGCCAGGTTGACAGCCGACGCCGACAGTTTTCGCTCCCTTCAGGCAGGGACTGGCCCCCCGGCCAGCAAATCACGCCCCGTCCTACGCTTGCAGGACGCGGATCGCGCGGCAGGCGCGCTTCATCCACCATCGAGCGGGACTGAAGCATGTTATTGACCTGATTCAGGAGCGGTACCGCGCTGGCGAAACCAAACTGCCCGGCAACGGGCGTGCCGTCCGGGCGTCCGGTCCAGATTCCAATGACATACCGGGCATTCAGGCCGATGGCCCAGGCATCCCGGTAGCCATAGCTGGTGCCCGTTTTCCACGCCAGCGGCGCAACCTGGGGCAACGCACTGTCCGGCAGGGGCTGTGCTTCATTAGCGAGAATGCGTCGAATGATCCACGCCGCCCCCTGCGACAGCAGCGGACGTTCGATCAGCGGATCGCCCGGCTGTAAACGCAGCCGGCCCGCCTTACCCTGACGCGCAAAGGCGCTATAGGCGGCAGCGATATCAGCCAGGCGTGCGCCTGCGCCCCCCAGGATCAGAGAGAGGTTGGGCTGTGCCCCCGCAGGCAGAATGAGCGGTAATCCCGCGTTGCTCAGCATTCCGGCAAAACGTTTTGGGCCGTACGCTTCCAGAACCTGCACCGCAGGCAGGTTGAGGGAACGCACCAGGGCTTCGCTCATACTGACCGGCCCATGGAAGCCGCTGTCAAAGTTGCCGGGACGATAATCCCCCGTTTTTCTTGGCACATCCTGCAATAACGAAGCGGGATGGATCAGACCATCGTCCAGCGCCATGCCATAGATGAATGGCTTGAGGACCGATCCCGGCGATCGGATCGCATTGACCATATCCACGTGGCTGAAACGGCTGTCATCATTGATATCTACCGAGCCTACCCAGCCACGCACTTTCATGGATGTATGATCCACGACGATCATCGCCAGCGAACTGCGGGCAGGCAGGCGTGATTTCCAGTTCATTGCCAGCTCTTCAAGCTGTCGTTGCAAAGCTGCATCCAGCGTGGTGACTATTTTTGTGTCACGACTTTTACTCAGCATCATGCGGGAAAAGAGCGGCGCCAGCTGCGGCATCTGCCGGGGAGCCAGCCAGACCGGCTCTTCACGGGACTCTTTCACCTGCTTCTCAGACCAGACACCCTGAGTCAGCATACGGTCGAGCACTTTGTTCCGCGCCGCTTCGGCACGTTTCGGCCAGCGATCCGGGCGCAGACGACTGGGTGCCTGCGGCAGCACTGCCAGCAGCGCCGCGTCGGAATAGCTCAGCTGAGACGGCGGTTTGCCAAGGTAAGTCCAGCTTGCCGCGCCCACGCCCTGCAACGTGCCGCCAAACGGGGCACGGTTGAGATACAGCGTCAGGATTTCACGCTTGGAGAGATGCCACTCCAGCTGCATCGCCCGCCACAGCTGACGGATTTTGCCGCCAAAGGTACGCGGATGCGGATCCAGCAGGCGCGCCACCTGCATGGTAAGCGTGCTCCCGCCGGAAACCACTCTCCCGGAGGTGAGATCCTGCCAGGCGGCACGCAGTACAGAAAGCGGATTGACGCCCGGGTGATCCCAGAACCAGCGATCTTCATACTGGATCAGCGCCTCAAGATAGCGTGGGGGAAACCTCTTCAATGGTAACCGGATAGCGCCAGATGCCTTCGCTGTCGGCAAAACGCCACAGCGGAACACCCTGCTCATCCACCACCACTCGCGCTGGGTTGACCTCTTTCAGGGGCAACGGCCACACGCGGTCAGCGACGACAATCAGCCCCCCTGAAACGAGAAGCGCTCCCGCCAGCCACAGCCAGCGGGAGCGAATCAGGCGTGCTATCCGCATCTTACGGAACAACGATCAGCGGGCCACTGGCCGCCCCCCGTTGCCCGCCACTGCGGAACGTACATGGACTCGACCATCGGAACAGGCACCTGGTAGGTTCCCGGCGTAACGGCACGGGCCAGGTAAACCAGCGTGACCGGCTGACCTTCATTGACCGGCACCGCGGCCACAAAGCGATCGTCGCGGAATTCCATGTGCTGAATATCAGACTGTTGCATCTGATTCAGCAGGTTTTGCACTTCACTGCCGCTGTCCTGCAAGCTGGCGCTGCTGCTCGCCAGATTCTGGTTTTCCAGCTCCAGACCTGCCGGGAGCAGATCCACCACCAGCGCATCCGGCACGTTCTGGCTGGCCTTCACCTCCAGCCACACCAGAACCAGCTCACCGCTCTTCAGAGAAGAGAGCGACTTGCTGCTGCCGTCTGTCGCCAGGATATGACGTTCAATCTGCAAGACATTAGAGGATGGCTGAGGCGCGTACTCCGGATAGCCAGTCGTGTCCAGTCGTACCCACAGCGGCGTAGTGCCGGTATTCGTCACCTGCAAGGCATCAAGCTGGTCGCCGTTCAGGTTTTCTACCTGCGCTTTATCACTGCTCTGGGTCTGTTCAGAGAGGCTGGTCGTTGCCGTCCACGCGCCTGACAAGGTTTGCAGTGAACGTCCGGCCATGAACAGCGCATTGCTCTCCTGGGTAGACAGCCAGCGCTGGCTGAACGCGTCTTCAGATAACGCGTTCAGCAGCCTGTTTTGCGCATCCGGCAGCAGCTTGTACTCTTCCAGCAGGGAGAGCATCAGGGCATTATCACGCAGTTGGCTGCCGTAATCCGCCATCCAGTTTCGGCTGTCGTTACGGGGAGTTTTGAGAGCCAGATCCAGCGCCTGCTGGCTGCGCGGTGCATCCCCCATCAGTTTGAGTGCCATGCCCAGCTGCATCAACGGAAGCCCGGAAGCAGCCTGAGCGTGGCGCTCCCAGATTTCACGCAGCGCACCGAGCGGCGCTTTTTGCTGACGAGCCAGCACCAGCGAAGCGTACGCCTGAACAGCAAATTTGCTGGCCTGGGTGTCGTCGCTGTAGCGGATGGACATCATCCCCGGATCCTGTAAATAGCGCAGCAGTCGGCTGTTGGCGTTATTCACTGCCTCGGCAGGCACGCTGTAACCCTGCTCCCCTGCCCGCACCAGGAAGTCCGTGACATAGGCGGTCAGCCAGTACTCTTCCGGGCCGTTTTTATCCCACAAGGCAAAACCGCCATCGTCACGCTGCATTTGCAGCAGACGGGAGATCCCGATATCAATGGCCGCACGGCGTTTATCGTCGGTATCGCCTTTAATACCCAGTGCCTTAAGTTGTGCCGCGTTGGTGTAAAGCGACGGGAACAGGCCGCTGGTGGTCTGCTCAAGACATCCGTATGGATAGGCCTGAAGTTCACGAATGTAGCGCGCCAGATTTAAAGGTGGTTTACCGCTGAGCAACAGCTGCCCCTGTAGCGTGGCAGGCGAGAAACCGTTGATATGCTGTGCTGGTGCACTCCAGGATTCGCCAGGGTTCAGCATCGTGCCCGTATTCACCGTTTGCGCCGGGAATGCGGGACGCACGCCAATTTTCCAGCTTTTCTGCTGCGGCGCAAACGTCTCACCTGGGAGCTGAAGCCCCGTCACCTGAGCAGTCACTTCACCATCACCATAGCCTTCCAGGGCGCGCACCGGAATAAACAGGGTGCTACGTGCGCCAGGCGGCAGCTTAACCGGCTCTGGCTGAGCGCCTTCGAGCGACAACTTACCGGTTGCGGTTAACGCAATGTTCAGCGTTTGCGGCTGGTCCGTCAGGTTAGTCAGGTCCAGCGTCAGGCGGGAGGTATCGCCACTGGCGAGGAATCGTGGCGTGTTAAGCTCGGTGATAATCGGAGCCGCCACAATGATTTTGCTTTCGCTGCTGCCGAAATCGTCTTCCGTCCAGGCCTGCGCCATCAGACGCAGTTCGCCGTTGAAATCGCCAATCGGCAGCGTGATGGTGCCTTCTCCGTTGGCAGCAAGCGTAACCGGCTGCGCCTGCTGGGCAATTATGGTGACATGGTTCACCGGTGGCTTACCGCCGCGTTTCAGTTCATCGCCGTCTCCGCCAAAGCGCAGTGCGGCCAGACGTCCCTGACCTTCAATCACCTGGCCGTAAACATCATAGATGTCCGCGCCATAGCGCTTCTGACCGAAGAAAGCTTCCCACGGATCCGGCGTGACGTAGTCGGTAATCTTCAGCACGCCGCTATCGACAGCCGAGACCAGTACGTTCACCTTCTGTGGCACAGTCCCCTCTTTTACGCTGGCTTTCACTTTCACAGAAAGCGTCTGGTTCGGACGCATTTTTTGCGGGTTATCCAGTGCGATGGCCAGGCGACGATTTTCGTCCCCCATTGGCAGATGCAGCAGGCCAACCGCCCGTTTTGGCGTGGCGGATTTGGATTTATCGCCAGGACGAACCACCAGCGTGCTGAGGTAGAGATCGTGACGTTTCCAGTCCTTGTCCACCGGAATGGCGAGATCCAGACCGTTTGCTGGCACGTCGATCTCTTTCCACCACAGCGGTCCTTCGCTGGATTCGATCATTGCATAGCCCTTGCCTGCGGCCGGCGCTGCAATATGCAGGTTGATGGTATCGCCTGGCTGATAGGATGGCTTGTCCAGTTTCAGCGTCACACGATCCGGGCGAGCAGCGCCCGTGCCATCGCTGTTATCCTGCCAGCTGTACCCCGCCCAGAAGCGCACGCTGCTGACCATGTCATCAGGGGCTTTCACTTCCAGACGGTATGAGCCCCACTCCACCGGGAAGGTGACTTTACCGGTTTCATCGGCCTTGAGGTTTAGCTCCTGCTCGCCCTCAACCAGATCTTTTTGATCAAACTGGGACTGCCAGCCCTCACTCTCGGACCAGTTCCAGAAGTAGTCGCGACGCTCACGGATCAGACGCACCTGCAAACCGGATACCGCTTTTTTCGCCCCGCTGGCATCGGCATAGACGATGTCAAAGCTGGCGTTGCCGTTTTCATCGACAATCGGCTGATTGACGGTGGTATCGGTACGGTAGTCGTAAACGGCCTTGCTGGCGAACTGTGGGCGGATCCCCGGAAGTTCAGCCGCAGGCCAGATAGCCTGCTCGGCGCGTCGCGTTACCGGACGCCCACCTGATTCCAGCAGGCTGGCCTGCAAAATCAGTTGCAGCGGCGAGTGCGCCTCTTTCCACTGGCTTTCGGTGGTAACCTGCCCACGCCCCTGTTCGTCCAGCGTAAGCTGCACTTCATCCAGGCTGCGGCTCAGGTTCTCCTCGGCAATATCACCGAACTGGAAGCCAGGCAGCGCAGGCACCGCGTCACGTAGCGGACGCAGGAAAAGCTGGCCTTGCAGAGAATTGCCGTTAGCCGGCGCGCCATACAGGTAATAGCCCACAACGTTAAAGTCGACATTATCCTGCGGGGAAACTGGCGTTTTTTGCCCGGTCAGATTCAGCGCCATACGCTCAGGCATAAAATCTTCGACGTGGAAATCCCACATGCGCTGCTGGTTATCGCCCGTATTCGCGCGAATATGCCACATGCCGGTCTGGGCGCCGCTATCGAGCGGATAGTTGAAGCGATAAAGGCCGTTCTCAGGTTGCACAACGACCGTACGCGCCACCTGTCCGTCCGGGCGCAGCACGTCAAGTTTTACCGGCTGATCGGGAAGCGGTTTGCCATCGCTGTCGCGAAGCAGGCCGTTCAGGATCACCGTTTCACCCGGACGATAGAGATCGCGCGGGCCAAACATAAAGAACTGTTTGCTGTAACCCGGGTTACCGGCGATATCAAACTCCGCCAGATCGAGCGCCGGAAGTTTGAGGTCGAGAAGCGTGGTCTGGCCATCTTTACTGGCCAGGATCAGCGCGGCTTCTTTATCGGTTTCCAGTTTCGCATGACCATCGGCGTCGCTGTTCGCCTCGGCCAGGGTCTGCCCTTTATCGTTCAGAAGGGTAATGGCCACACCTGACTGCGCCGCACCGTTTTCAAGACTCTGGGTGAAGATGTCCAGGCGGTTATGATAACGGTGAGCGGACAGCCCAATATCACTTAAGGTAAAGAGCGTCGCGGCGTTACTGTAGTTATAGTGACCAGCCTGATTCATCACGGCGATATAGACGCCAGACTGCTGGAGCGGCTTAATATCTTTGAGCGGCAGGAGCAGTTTTTCACGCGTATTGCGCGCCGGGTTGAGGTCGAAACGGCCGGTGTAGACCAGTTCCGCCATCTTCAGCAGGTTGTCAGATTCCCAGTTGGTCAGCGAGTTACGGTACTCCCACTGGCTGACAAACGAGGCCAGCGACTCCGGCTTCACGCGATAGAAGTTCACATCCACATTGTTGACGTTGAGCGCCATCACCGGCAATCCTTCCACCACCTTACCCGGCAGCAGCGATCCGCGGCTGGCGAATCCGACCGTCGGTTCAACATCCCGGGTGGTGATCGCTTTTTCATAGTCGATGCCGAATGTCGCTTTGTTCAGCGCCAGCAAATTACGTTCGACGGTGACGACCAGATTACGATTCGGCTCCAGATGGCGCAGGCGCAGCTCTTTCAGATTGGGGGCCAGTTCCCAGGCGCCGTCCACTTTGCCGCTTTTTTTATCCACCACATGCACCGTTTTCGCAAAATCCTGGCTGGGATCCAGCGGTACAGAGAAGGTCAGAACCAGCGTCGCAGCGCCGTCGAGTTGCACTTCAGAGGCATCCAGCAGCGTCAACGCCTTGCCCTGACTCTGCGCGGCCAGCTTAGCCAGCTTTTCAGGATCCGGTTTTGCCGGGGTTTTCTGTTCTGATGCAGTAGACGCTGCGGGGGCAGCGGCCTGAGGTTTGTCGTCGCTGTTATCACAGCCGACAAGCGTAAAGGTGGTGAGCAGCGCGAGAGAGATCGCAGCTAAGCGAAACGGTTTCATCCTGTGTCCCTGGCCTGAGGGGCCTGTTGGTCATCGTCCGGATAAGTATTATCCGCAAGTTTCGTTAATACAAAAAGTCCAATTTTATAATCTGGAAAGCACCTCGCAGAATGGCATCACGCAGCCAAACCGTGATGGAACGGCGATCACAGCGCATAACGTAACATGTTACCTTTCGCGTCATTTGTTTTTAAAACAAGAAGATAGCTGGATAAGCTCGCATCAGGCCTGCTAGTTTTATGACCATGACGCACCCCGAGTGCGCGGTTCAATAAGAGAGAAAGCCATGAAACGAGCCGTGAACGCCCTACAAAATTTCGGAAAATCATTGTACGGACCTGTACTTATCTTACCCATCGTCGGCCTGTTTATCGCCTTCGGGAATGTACTGGGTAACGGCAATCTGGCCGAGTACCTGCCGTTTCTCGGCCACCCGCTGATCCAGAGTGTCGGCCAGCTGATCGCCAAATCTGCCGTGTCGGTGCTGGTCAACCTGGCGCTGGTGTTTGCCGTCGGGATCCCCATTGGACTGGCAACACGAGACAAAGGCTACGCGGCGTTGATTGGGCTGGTGACCTTTATCGTATTCATTAACGCGATGAACGTGACGTTACAGCTTCAGGGAGAACTGGCCCCTGCGGAACAGATGAAAGCCGCCGGACAAAGCATGGTGCTGGGCGTCCAGGTGCTGGAGATGGGCGTTTTCGCCGGGATCCTGACCGGGGCGCTCTCCGGTTATCTGTACAACAAATATTCCGGTGTCCAGTTTAACGGCGCGATGGCGATTTACTCCGGTCACTGCTTTGTCGCGATTGTGATGCTGCCTGTCTCTATGCTGCTCGGCGTGGTCATGAGCGAACTCTGGCCGTACGCACAGCATGGAATAAGCGCTCTGGCGCTGGCGATCAAAGGGTCCGGTCCGTTTGGCGTGGCGATCTACGGTTTCCTTGAACGCATTCTGGTGCCGACGGGCCTGCATCATCTGGTCTATACGCCGTTCCTGTATACCGAACTGGGCGGTACGCAGGAGGTGTGTGGCGCAACCTATCAGGGCGCGCGCAATATCTACTTCGCCGAGATGGCCTGCCCGGACGTGAAGCAGCTCAGCAGTACCGTGGTGTGGGATGCGCGCGGCATCAGCAAGATGTTCGGCCTTCCTGCCGCCGCGCTGGCGATGTACATGACCGCGAAGCCAGAGCGTAAAGCGATTGCGAAAGCGATTCTGATCCCGGCGGCGCTGACCTCGCTGCTGGTCGGCGTAACCGAGCCGATTGAATTCTCCTTCCTGTTCGTCGCCCCGCTGCTGTTCGTGGTGCATGCGGTGCTGACCGGCATCGGCATGATGCTGTTCTCGCTGTTTGGCGTTCACGCCATCGGCGCCAACGGGATTATCGATTTCATCCTCTACAACCTGCCGCTCGGCACGGAGAAGTCCAACTGGCCCATGTACATCGTGGTCGGGCTGATCATGTTCGCCCTTTATTTCGTGGTATTCCGCTTCCTGATCCTGCGCTTCAACATGAAAACGCCGGGGCGTGAAGATGAGGACCAGGAGACACGCCTTTACAGCAAGCAGGAGTACCAGGCGAAGGGCAATAACGACGAGCTGGGCGAATCCATCGTGGTGGGTCTGGGCGGTCGGGAAAATATAGAGGTAGTGGATAACTGCTACACCCGCTTACGCGTCACGGTGAAGGACGTCGCTATCATCGATGAACCGCGCCTGAAAGCGACCGGCGCGAAAGGGATAATCAAACAAGGTAACAACGTTCAGGTGGTCTACGGGCTGCATGTCAAAAAAATGCGAGAAGCCGTTGAGACGTTTCTCTGAAAGGAGCTAAAGATGTTTACACCCCCATTTATTCTGTCGATTGCCGGCGGCGGTAGCACCTACACGCCAGGTATTGTGAAAAGCCTGATGGTACGTCTGCATGATTTCCCTCTGGCAGAGATCCGCCTGTATGACATTGACGAGGCGCGCCAGAACACCATTGCGCCCGTGGTGGAGAAGGTTATTCGCGACCACAGCCAGAGCATCAAATTCACCGTCACCAGCGACCCAGAAGTGGCCTTCAGCGGCGCGCATTTTGTTTTTGCCCAGATGCGCGTCGGACAGTACAAAATGCGCGAGCAGGATGAAAAGATCCCGCTGCGCCACGGGGTGGTCGGCCAGGAAACCTGCGGACCCGGCGGGCTGGCATATGGCCTGCGTACTATCCTGCCGATGGTAGAGCTGATCGATCGGGTGGAACGCTACGCGCACGAAAAGGCGTGGA
Source organism: Enterobacter cloacae complex sp. ECL72 (assembly GCF_019056635.1). Lineage (NCBI taxonomy): Bacteria > Pseudomonadati > Pseudomonadota > Gammaproteobacteria > Enterobacterales > Enterobacteriaceae > Enterobacter > Enterobacter cloacae complex sp. ECL72. Next base: position 2,978,540 of record NZ_CP077659.1, read on the forward strand.
TCGTGAACTACTCCAACCCGGCGGCGATTGTCGCTGAGGGCGTGCGTCGCCTGCGCCCCAACGCACGCGTGCTGAACATCTGCGATATGCCGGTTGCCGCGATGCGCAATATGGGCGCCATTCTGGGCGTGGATCGCCATAAACTGGAGGTGGACTATTTTGGCCTCAACCACTTCGGCTGGTTTACCCGCGTGCGGGTGGACGGCGAGGACAAGCTGCCGGATCTGCGTAAACATATCGCGAAGTTTGGCCTGCTGACGGAAGATGCCGCGAAAACCGACCCGCAGCACTCGGATCCGTCGTGGGTGAAAACCTGGCGCAACATCAAGCCGATTATGGATAACTTCCCGGAGTACCTGCCGAACCCGTATCTACAGTACTACCTGATGCCAAACCAGATTGTGGAGCATCAGAACCCTGACTATACCCGCGCCAACGAAGTGATGAACGGGCGTGAGAAAAAGCTGTTTGCCGCCGCCGAAGAGTACCAGCGCACCGGAATTTTACCGGACGCCTTCCACGTAGGTGTTCACGGCGAATTTATCGTCGATGTCGCCTGCTCACTGGCGTTCAACCTGCGCCAACGCCATCTGGTGATGGTGGAAAACCGCGGGGCGATTACCAACCTGCCGTACGATGCGGTGGTGGAAGTGCCTGCCTATATCACCTCCGAAGGGCCGGAGCCTGTCCGCGTGGGTCAGGTACCGCTGTTCCACCAGACGCTCCTGCAACAGCAGCTGGCCTCTGAACAGCTGCTGGTTGAGGCAACCATCGAAGGCAGCTACGAGAAAGCGTTGCAGGCGTTCACTCTGAACCGCACCGTGCCGACCATGGAGCACGCGAAAGCGATTCTGGATGAGATGATCGAAGCCAACCGCGACTACTGGCCTGCGCTGCAAAAGGCCTGGCAGGACGGTGAAGCGGTGAAAAAATAGGGGCTTGCTCGCGAGTTGAACGTGGTTAGCTTGTCGGTGTCAGAAAAAACACCGACAATCCTTTTTTACGGAAAAGAATGGAGGCAACCATGTCCACCTCATATTTTGTCGCTGCCGACTGGCTGATTGAGCACGGCGACGACCCGGAAGTTCAGATTATCGACGCGCGCATGGCCCCTCCGGGCCAGGAGCATCGTGACGTTCCCGCTGAATACCGTGCAGGGCACCTGCCTGGCGCGGTATTTTTTGATATCGAAGCCCTCTCCGATCACACCTCTCCCCTGCCGCACATGCTGCCTCGCCCGGAAGCGTTTTCCGTGGCGATGCGCGAGCTGGGCATCAGCAAAGATAAACATCTTGTTGTTTACGATGAAGGTAATCTGTTTTCCGCGCCGCGAGCGTGGTGGATGCTGAAAAACTTCGGCGTGGAAAAGGTATCGATTCTGGCGGGCGGACTTGCAGGCTGGAAGCGCAACGAACTACCGCTTCAGCAGGGTGACGTCACGCTGCCGGAAGGGGAATTTGATGCCACGTTTGACGCTAACGTGGTCAAGCGCCTGACCGACGTGCTGGTCGTGAGCCACGAAAACACGGCGCAAATCGTCGATGCGCGTCCCGCTCCACGTTTCAACGCAGAAGCGGACGAGCCGCGTCCGGGACTGAAACGCGGACATATCCCGGGGGCGCTGAACGTACCGTGGGGCGATCTGGTGTTTGAAGGCGAGCTGAAAACCACCGATGAATTGCGTGCCATTTTTGAACGTCAGGGCGTGGATTTGCATCGTCCGGTTATTGCCAGCTGCGGCTCCGGCGTGACGGCCTGCGTGGTGATCCTGGCGCTGGCAACCCTTGGCGCGAATGACGTGACTCTGTACGACGGCGCCTGGAGTGAATGGGGTGCACGGGACGATCTGCCGGTTGAACCGGCAAAATAATGGATAACCGCCTGGCAACGCTGTTAACGCGCGGATCGTCGCTGACCCGCGCGGAGTATCGCGTCCTCGCCCACCTCACTGAGCATCCATTGCTGGTGGGCAACATCACGGTGCGCGAGCTGGCGCAGGCGACATTTGTCTCTACCGCGACGATTATGCGGCTGTGTCAGAAGCTGGGGTTTAGCGGCTTTAGCGAGTTTATCTGGCACTGCAAGCAGCTGCTTTCTGACACGCCGCATATCACCGTACAGCCTGAGCAACATGCGGAAATGCCCGCGCTTTTTGCCCGGTTCATTGCCAACTATCAGCAGACCTTCCAGTGGGTCACTCAGAACAAACGCCAGCAGTTTGCCAGCCTGCTGCGCCAGAAAGAGAGCTTCTTTCTCTACGGCGCCGGGTTTTCGTACCTTTTTGCCGAGTACCTGACCAAGAAGTTGCAGGTGCTGGGAAAAACGGCGTTCATCTCCGGGCCGGGAGACAGCCGGAATATTTTTCTCAGTAACGCCGCGCGCTATCAGGTGTTTATTGCCGTTTCACGCAGCGGCGAAACGGAGCAGGTACTGGATAAAGCGCGGATCGCCAAAAACGTCGGCATGACGATCGTCGCGTTTACCCGCGCGTCGGCCAATACGCTGGCAGGCATGGCGGACGTGCATTTTGCCCTCTATGACGAAGCGGTACATTTCGCCGCCGAAGCCGCAGGGGTGACGTCGTTTGAGTCGAATCTGGTGCTGCTGATGGATTTACTGCTGCTGGAAGCAACGGGGTGAAGATCACCCCGCCGTAATCAGATAATGCGGTTGGTCTTGAGATCGCGCAGGAAGCCGCCCCAGCGACGCTCGTAGAACGGGGTGATGTGCTCGGTAATAAAGTGGCTGATCCCCTTCTCACCTTTCTTCACCTGACAGATATCAATCGGCTCATCGCCCGGCAGGGTGTCGGTTGCCACGCTTCCCGCCGCCTGGATGATCTCGTCGATATCGCCGTCGGCCTCAATCCCTATCAGCAGAACAGGCTTTTCGTCAGCGCTCTCTTTGATGGAGCAGAGAAACGCGCGTTTTACCGGCTTGATGGTTTTAAACAGCGTGGTCAGGGAGTCAATCATCTGCGCGGGCGGCTCGGCCACTTCAGACAGTAGCAGCGTTTCGCCCCCTTCGAGCACCTCCTGAGTGCTGAGCGGGTTGCCCTCGTCACCAATCAGGTGGCTGATTTCGCGCGGAGTAAACTCTTTCCCGGTCGGCAGTTTGGCGTTGAGGAACAGCGTCTGCCCCAGGGTCATTTCGAACAACGTGCGCACCGGCATCACCACGAACGCCTGTTCGTCTTCTACCGCTTCCTGCAAGGCCTCGAGCGAAGTAAAGAACGGGATCACCGAGGTGCCGTCGTCTTTCTCCCAGTGCAGCAGATCCAGCGCGCTGTCTTCGACAACCTGCTCCCCTTCCGCCGCGGTGCCCGGCACCCAGACGGTGGATTCCAGCAGCGTGCGGAAAAAGGCCGGACGGTGGGCGGGTTCGGTCGCCGCCTGCTCCAGCAGGGTTTCTAATTCGTTTTTGGTTTCTGACATAGTTTGGCTACTTCAAAAAACGCCGGGTGGCGCTTCGCTGACCCGGCCTACAAAACCGTAGGCCCGTGCAAGCGCAGCGCCGCCGGGCAATACGATGACTCCGAAGGCGCGCGTAAGCGTAGCGCTACCCGGCAAAAAAGATCACTCAGCCGTCAGCAGGTTCGCCACGGTACGCACGCCCAGACCGGTCGCACCCGCAGACCACTGCTCAACCGCCGCTTTACGGTAGGTTGCGGAGCAGTCAATGTGCAGCCAGCCTTCATGGTAGTTCTCAACGAAGTGAGACAGGAAGCCTGCTGCGGTGCTTGCCCCCGCCGGGTACGCCGCGCTCGCGGTGTTGTTCAGCTCGGCGAAGTTAGACGGCAGCTGGCTGCGGTGGAACTCGGCCAGCGGCAGACGCCAGAACGGTTCGTTTTCCGCCGCCGCGCTGGCCAGCAGGCGAGCGGCCAGCTTGTCGTCGAAGCTGAACAGGGCGTGATAGTCGTTACCCAGCGCCGTTTTCGCCGCGCCGGTCAGGGTTGCCATGTCGATAATCAGCTCCGGCTTCTGCGCAGAGGCGTCGATCAGGCCATCGGCCAGCACCAGACGGCCTTCGGCGTCGGTGTTCATCACCTCAACGTTTTTACCGTTGCGGTAGCGAATGATGTCGCCCAGCTTGAAGGCGTTGCCGCTCACCATGTTGTCCGCGCAGCACAGGTAGAGCTTCACGCGCTTGTTCAGGCCACGGGTGATGGCGAACGCCAGCGCGCCGGTAATGGTGGCCGCACCGCCCATGTCGGACTTCATGGAATCCATGAACGCGCTCTGCTTCAGGCTGTAGCCGCCGGTGTCGAAAGTGATGCCTTTTCCGACCAGACAGGCAAAGACCGGCGCTTCTTTATCGCCGGTTGGGTTGTAATCCAGCGCCAGCAGGACCGGAGGACGCTCGGAGCCACGGCCCACGGTGTGAATGCCCATGTAGTTTTGCTCGCGCAGGTCTTCACCTTTGGTGATGCGGTAAGACATCTTGTCGCCCGCCACGCCGCACAGCAGGTCGACGGCGCGCTGCGCCAGCTGCTCAGGGCCTAACTCTTCCGCCGGGGCGTTGATGGTGTCGCGCACCCAGTCGATGATTTGCAGGCGGCTTTCCAGCTCTTTCTGACCGGCTTCGTCGAGGTTCGCCCACTCGATTTTGCGGGTGCCTTTCGGCCCTTTGTAGCCTGCCCAGAACGCCCAGCTGCGGTCGGTGTCCCAGCCTTCGCCTTCCAGCGACACATGCTTAATGCCAAGGCCGTCAATTTTACGCGCGGCGCGCTGGATCAGGCCCAAATCATCATTGCCCGTCAGGTGCAGGGTAATACCGTCGTTGTTGATGCTGTAGGTGGCTTTTTCGCCCCAGCGTGAGTCGGCTGGCTGCGTGGAGAGCGTAATCTTCATCGCTTCGGTCATTTTATTTATCCTTATTAGCAACTAGCAAACGGGCCGCCTGAAGGCAGCCCGTTTATGTTATCTATTCTGCTTCATCTAACCAGACTAACAGAATCGCCTCCAGAATTTTTTCATTGGATGCGTTTGGATCGTCGTCAAAATCTTCCAGATCGCAAATCCACTGATGCATATCGGTGAATCGTACGGTCTTCGGATCGAGATCCGGGTTCGCGTCGTAGAGCGCCTCGCCGATTTCACGGCTGTCTGTCCACTTCAGTCCCATATCAATGCTCGCGTGCGTGGTTGATGGTGTAACGTGGGAACTCTACGACCAGATCTTCATCGGTCACCGCGGCCTGGCAGCTTAAGCGGCTGTCGGGCTCCAGACCCCATGCTTTGTCCAGCATGTCGTCTTCGTCTTCGGTGCTCTCTGCAAGCGAGTCGAAACCTTCACGCACGATGCAGTGGCACGTTGTGCAGGCACAGGATTTTTCACAGGCGTGTTCCACTTCGATACCTGCACGCAGGGCTACATCGAGAATGGTTTCACCGGTCTTCGCTTCCAGAACAGCGCCATCCGGACAGAGGTCCGCATGAGGCAAAATTACAATCTTTGGCATATTAAACCTCGTCCACGGACTGGCCTTTCAGCGCGACGCGGACAGATTTGTCCATGCGGCGAGCAGCGAAGTCCTGGGTTTGTTTATCAACGTTTTTAATGGCTTCTTCTATTGCGTCAGCGTCATTGCCTTCGGCGACTGCGCTTAAGCGCGCGGCAGCGTCGTCAATCACCTGGCGCTCAGCGGCGCTTAACAGCGCGGCATCGGCAGCGAGCGCGCCGTTCAGGCTTTCCAGCACGCGTGCGGCTTCCACTTTTTGTTCGGCCAGCATACGCGCCTTCACATCCTGCTCGGCGTAGCTCATTGAGTCCTGAATCATGGAGGCGATTTCGCCATCGGTCAGGCCGTAGGACGGCTTCACCTGGATGGACGATTCCACGCCGGTCGATTTTTCCATCGCCGTGACGCTCAGCAGGCCGTCCGCATCCACCTGGAAGGTAACGCGAATATGCGCCCCGCCCGCCGGCAGCGCCGGAATTCCGCGCAGCGCAAAGCGCGCCAGAGAGCGGCAGTCCTGCACCAGCTCGCGCTCGCCCTGCATCACGTGGATGGACATCGCGGTCTGGCCGTCTTTGAAGGTAGTAAACTCCTGCGCGCGCGCCACCGGAATGGTGGTGTTACGCGGAATGACTTTCTCCACCAGGCCGCCCATGGTTTCTAAACCCAGAGACAGCGGGATGACGTCCAGCAGCAGCATTTCGCTGTCCGGCTTGTTGCCGACCAGGATATCGGCCTGGATAGCGGCGCCCACGGCAACCACTTTGTCCGGGTCGATAGAGGTCAGCGGCGTGCGGCCAAAGAATTCGCCCACGCGCTCGCGCACCAGCGGCACGCGGGTTGAGCCGCCAACCATGACCACTTCCAGCACCTCGCTGGCCTCCACGCCCGCATCTTTCAATGCGCGACGGCAGGCCAGCAGGGTACGCTTAACCAGAGGCGCAATCAGTTCGCTGAACTGATTGCGGGTGATCTCACCCTGCCAGCCCGCAACGTTAACCGTGACCGACTGCGCGTCGCTCAGGGCGATTTTGGCGTCGATGGCCGCATCCAGCAGTTCACGCTGTACGCGCGCATCGCTGCGATCGCTGATGCCCGCCTGCTCGCGGATGTAGTCCGCCAGCAGATGGTCGAAGTCATCGCCGCCGAGCGCGGAATCCCCGCCGGTCGCCAGCACTTCGAACACGCCGCGGCTCAGGCGCAGGATTGAAATATCAAACGTCCCGCCGCCGAGATCGTAAACCGCAATCACCCCTTCCTGACCGGAATCGAGGCCGTAGGCAATGGCCGCCGCCGTCGGTTCGTTCAGCAGACGCAGCACATGCAGGCCCGCCAGACGCGCAGCGTCTTTGGTGCCCTGACGCTGTGCATCGTCGAAGTAGGCCGGAACGGTGATTACCACGCCGTCGAGATCGCCGCCGAGTGTCGCCGTGGCGCGTGCCGCCAGCGCTTTGAGGATGTCAGCAGAAACGCGAATCGGGTTCAGCAGACCGGCCGCGGTGGCAATCATCGGCAGGCCGTTTTCACTGGCCTGCAGCCGATACGGCAGATGCGGGTAACGGGTCTGGATATCAGCCAGCGAGCGGCCCATCATGCGCTTAACCGAGCTGATGGTATTGGCCGGATCGCGCGCGGCGTTGGTGCGGGCATCAAACCCGACCGCGTGACCCTGCTGCTGGTAGTGGACCACGGAAGGCAGCAGATGGCGGCCCTGCTCGTCAGCCAGCGTTTCCGCCTGGCCGCTGCGCACGGTCGCCACGAGGGAATTGGTGGTGCCCAGGTCAATACCGACCGCCAGACGACGCTGGTGCGGTGCGGCGCTTAAGCCTGGCTCACTAATTTGTAATAAGGCCATAATTGCTTCCGAAATTAAAAATCGAGCAGCTTTTCTTCGAGTTGTTCAGCACTGCTTCGCAGTTTATCGAGAAAACGGAGTTTGCGCACAGTGTCTGCCGCCACGTCCCAGGTCTCGTTGTTCAGTTGCTCCACCATCTGCTGATGGCGGGTATCGAACATGCCCTTTACGCGCGTGATAAAGCTTTCCAGGCGCGCTTCGTCTTTAGCCTGTTCAATTTCATCCAGCTCTTCGCGCAGCTCCAGCTGTTCCATCAGAAAGGCGGTGTCGCGCACGGTATGCTGTTCGCTCGCCAGATCGAAACCGTGGAGCGAGAGCAGATATTCTGCACGCGCCAGCGGATGACGCAGCGTTTGCCAGGCTTGGTTGATGGTTGCGGAGTGTGATACCGCAGCCAGCTGCTCTGCCTGCGTCCCGCTGGCGAATTTATCCGGATGGTACTGACGCTGGAGATCCTGAAAACGGACCGTCAGCGCCTGGAGATCGATCGGGTATTGAGCGGGTAGTCCGAAGAGAGTGAAGTAATCCATAACAATCTCAGGGGTAGCCTGTTAGAACAAACCCCACGCGTAGCAAAGCCACGGTGGGGTTTCGGATGACGCGCGGTTAAACGTGGAAGCTTTCGCCGCAACCACACTCGTCTTTGACGTTCGGATTCGTGAATTTGAACCCTTCGTTCAGGCCTTCTTTTACGAAGTCCAGCTGAGTGCCGTTGAGGAATTGCAGGCTTTTGCCATCGACCACCACCTTCACGCCCTTGTCTTCAAACACGGTGTCATCAGACGCCGGTTCGTCAACAAACTCCAGTACGTAAGCCATACCAGAACAGCCGGAGGTACGTACGCCCAGTCGCAGGCCAAAGCCTTTACCACGGTTCGCCAGAAAAGAGCTTACTCGCGCGGCAGCGCTGTCGCTAAGGGTAATCGACATACTCAAACCTCAATTATTTTGCTTCACGTTTGCTTTTGTAATCCGCAATGGCGGCTTTGATCGCGTCTTCTGCCAGAATTGAGCAGTGAATTTTCACCGGCGGCAGTTCGAGTTCTTCAGCAATATCCGTGTTCTTGATTGCCTGTGCTTCGTCCAGAGACTTGCCCTTCACCCATTCGGTGACCAGGGAGCTGGAAGCGATAGCAGAACCGCAGCCGTAGGTCTTGAAGCGCGCGTCTTCAATGATACCTTCATTGTTGACTTTAATCTGCAACTTCATCACATCGCCACACGCTGGCGCGCCAACCATACCGCTACCGACAGATTCATCGCTGTTGTCAAAAGAGCCAACGTTGCGCGGGTTTTCGTAATGATCGATAACTTTTTCGCTGTATGCCATGATTAAATTCTCCTTATGTACCGATTAGTGATGTGACCATTCAATGCTGTTCAGATCCACGCCCTGCTTGAACATTTCCCACAGTGGAGAAAGGTCGCGCAGACGGCCAATGGAGTTACGAACCAGTTTGATGGTGTAGTCAATCTCTTCTTCGGTAGTAAAACGACCTAAAGAGAAACGGATAGAGCTGTGTGCCAGCTCGTCAGTCATACCCAGCGCGCGCAGCACGTAGGATGGCTCCAGGCTTGCAGACGTACAGGCAGAACCGGAAGAAACCGCCAGGTCTTTCAGCGCCATGATCAGCGACTCGCCTTCAACATAGTTGAAGCTGACGTTGAGGATGTTTGGCGCGCCCTGCTCGAGATCGCCGTTCAGATACACTTCTTCCATATCTTTCACGCCGTCCCACAGACGGTTACGCAGCGTACGCAGGCGTGCCATCTCGGTTTCCATCTCTTCTTTCGCGATGCGATACGCTTCGCCCATGCCCACGATCTGGTGAACAGGCAGCGTACCGGAACGCATGCCGCGCTCGTGACCACCGCCGTGCATCTGTGCTTCGATGCGGATACGTGGCTTACGACGAACGTACAGCGCGCCGATACCTTTCGGACCATAGATTTTGTGACCGGAGAAGGACATCAGGTCCACTTTCAGCTGGCTCAGGTCGATAGGCAGTTTGCCCACGCTCTGGGTCGCATCCACGTGGTAGATGATGCCGCGCGCACGGCACATTTCGCCGATGGTTGCGATGTCCTGCACAACGCCGATTTCGTTGTTAACGTGCATGATGGAAACCAGAATGGTGTCATCACGCATGGCCGCTTCGAGCTCTTTCAGGTCGATGATCCCGTTGCTCTGCGGCGCCAGGTAAGTCACTTCGAACCCTTCACGCTCCAGCTGACGGCAGGTGTCCAGCACGGCTTTGTGTTCGGTTTTGCTGGTGATGATGTGCTTGCCTTTTTTCTGATAAAAGTTGGCTGCACCTTTGATCGCCAGGTTGTCGGATTCGGTCGCACCGGAGGTGAAAACAATTTCACGCGGATCGGCACCGACCAGGTCAGCAATCTGATTACGGGCGATATCAACCGCCTCTTCAGCATGCCAGCCAAAACGGTGAGAACGGGAAGCTGGGTTACCAAAGTTTCCGTCCAGGGTCAGACACTGCATCATTTTCTCGGCAACACGCGGGTCCACCGGCGTGGTTGCGGAGTAATCGAGATAAATCGGTAATTTCATTGCTCTATAAACTCCGTACATCGCTTCAATGCAAGGAATCAGGCAACCGGCTGGATGTACGACCGAGTACACGGGGCGAGCTAACGCCCCGGCCTGATTCTGAAATACTTATCTTTTTATTACGCGCGCAGTTTAACGTCGATAGCGTCCTGCGAACGGGTGCTGCGCTGTGATTCATGGCTTTGCTGACGACCCGACACGTCCAGAACTTCCTGGTTATTCACCAGTTCACCCAGGGTGATGTTGTTCAGGAAGCCGGTCAGACGGTCGCTCAGATCGCGCCACAGCGCGTGGGTGAGGCATTTATCGCCGCCCTGGCAGCCGCCTTTACCCTGGCAACGGGTCGCGTCGACGGATTCGTCAACCGCGCTAATCACTTCGCCAACCGCAATACTGCCTGCGTCTTTACCCAGCAGATAACCGCCACCCGGGCCACGAACGCTGGACACCAGTCCATTTTTACGCAGTCTGGAGAACAGCTGTTCCAGGTAAGAGAGGGAGATCCCTTGTCGTTCAGAAATATCAGCCAACGGAACCGGGCCCGCTTCGGAGTTGAGCGCAACGTCCAGCATCGCGGTCACGGCATAACGCCCTTTAGATGTCAGTCTCATGTCTTACTTAACCTCAAACTCGCCCCTGCCCGGGGTTTTTTATTGTAAAATGGGGGTATTGCATAGCAGGGCCAAGTCTGACATTCCTGACTAAATTGGTCAACTATTTACTTGACTGTTTTAGTCAGGTATTTAACCTTCTGTGCCGTATTTTTTGCCCGGCGGCGCTGCGCTTGCACGGGCCTACGGGCTTTGTAGGCCGGGTAAGCGAAGCGCCACCCGGCGAACAGACGACACTATTCCTTATTCTTCTGCTCAATCGACGCCAGAATCCCGCGCAGGATGTTCAGCTCCTGGCTTTCCGGACGCGCGCGGGTGAACATACGGCGCAGCTTGTTCATCACCTGGCCCGGGTGGCCTTCACGGATAAAGCCGGTTGAGAGCAGCGTCTGCTCCAGATGACCGTAGAAGCGCTCGAGGTCGTCCACCAGCGGGTAGGCCGTCTCTTCTTTAGGTTCGACCGGTTTCTCCTGCGTCGCCAGCCATGCCATGCGCACTTCGTAGGCAATAACCTGCACCGCCATCGCCAGATTCAGCGAGCTGTATTCCGGGTTGGCGGCAATCGCCACGTGATAGTGGCACTTCTGTAATTCCTCGTTGGTCAGGCCAACACGTTCACGGCCAAACACCAGCGCAACCGGCGCCTGTTCCGCTTCTGAGATGCTTTTCAGGCCGCATTCGCGCGGGTCCAGCATCGGCCAGGGCAGCGTACGGGAGCGCGCGCTTGTCCCCACCACCAGGCTGCAACCGGCCAGGGCTTCATCCAGGGTGTCCACGATCTGCGCATTCCCGATCACGTCGCTGGCGCCGGCCGCCAGAGCAATAGCCTGAGAGTCTGGTTTCACCAGCGGATTCACCAGCCACAGGTTCGTTAAGCCCATGGTTTTCATAGCGCGGGCCACAGAGCCCATGTTGCCGGTGTGCGATGTTTCGACCAGCACGATTCGAATGTTTTGCAGCATAATTTTTAAATGTCTGGATTCAGTGTCTGAAGAATATTCGGGCATATTATCATAAACGAGAGACATAATCCGATCCCGCTGCTATACTCTGCGCCGATTTTCCTGTTCTTTAACATCCAGTGAGAGAGACCGATGCATCCGATGCTGACCATCGCCGTGCGCGCAGCGCGCAAGGCGGGTAATGTAATTGCCAAACACTACGAAACCCCAGACTCCGTAGAAACCAGCCAGAAAGGCAGCAATGATTTCGTGACGAACGTCGATAAAGCCGCAGAAGCGATTATTATCGAAACGATTCGCAAATCTTACCCGCAGCACACCATCATCACCGAAGAAAGCGGTGAACATGAAGGTACCGATCAGGATGTTCAATGGGTTATCGATCCACTGGATGGCACCACCAACTTCGTCAAACGCCTGCCACACTTCTCTGTGTCTATCGCAGTACGCATCAAAGGCCGTACTGAAGTCGCCGTTGTTTACGATCCAATGCGTAACGAACTGTTCACCGCAACCCGCGGTCAGGGCGCGCAGCTGAACGGCTACCGTCTGCGTTGCAGCAATGCACGCGATCTGGACGGCACGATTCTGGCGACCGGCTTCCCGTTCAAGGCGAAGCAGCACGCAACCACTTATATGAATATCCTGGGCAAGCTGTTCACCGAATGCGCGGACTTCCGTCGCACCGGCTCTGCTGCACTGGATCTGGCCTACGTGGCGACCGGCCGCGTTGACGGTTACTTTGAGCTGTCACTGAAGCCGTGGGACTTTGCGGCGGGCGAGCTGATCGCTCGTGAAGCTGGCGCGATTGTTTGCGACTTCACCGGCGGCCATAACTATATGTCTACCGGCAATATCGTTGCAGGTAACCCGCGCGTTGTTAAAGCCATGCTGGCAAACATGCGTGATGAACTGAGCGATGCGCTGAAGCGTTAATTCAGTCTGTTAAGCCCGGTGGCGCTACGTTTACCGGGCTTACAACACGCCTCAGATACGGCTAGAAAGGCCGCAACCCCCTTCCCACCGGCACCGCGCTCATCCACATCGTAACCGCAGCCACCAGCAGAATCACCCCGCCCGCCAGCGCAAGCGTTGTCCAGCCAACCTGTCGCCACAATACCGGCGTTTTATTGCCGCTGAGTTTGACCGCCAGCTGACGGAAGCTGTGTACCAGCAACGCTAAAGACGAAATGGTGAGAGACGTTCCTGCCGCCATCGCCAGCGCGGACAGCATGCCCCAGCCAAACACGCCAATAACCTTACTGAACAGCAGAACCATGATCGCACCCGAGCACGGACGCATCCCCATTGAGAGAACAATCATCAGGCGCGCACGCCAGTCCTCACCGTTCTGTAATTGTTCCTGCGTCGGCAGATGCTGATGCCCGCACCCGCAGTTTTCATGGTGAACGTGATGTGGCGTAAAGGCTTTGAATTTTGGTTTTTGCAGTAACGCGCGCAATTTTTTCAGCGCCCGCCAGCAGAGGATCAGCCCCAGCACGCCTACCAGCGCGTAACTCCCCTTCTCCAGCCAGAAGCTGCTCATATGCAGCTGGCGGGCCGGCAGCTGTAGCAGCGAAAGGACGACCACGACCAGCGCAATCGCCACACCGCCCTGAAGTAAAGAGGACGCCAGCGTCAGGCCGATACTCGATTTCAGCTTCGACGGATGCGTGGCAAGCCAGGTCGTGATAACGATTTTGCCGTGTCCCGGTCCCAGGGCATGCAGCACGCCATAGATGAAGCTGAACGCCAGAAGAGCGCCGCCCGCTTTGGTCGGATTTTCCGCCACGGCTTTCAGCAGACCGCTCATCTGCTGATTAACTTCCCGCTGCCAGAGGATGCTTTTCACCATCACCTGCGGCCATGCCTGCCACAGCCAGAGCGCGCCGCCAACCGCAAACAACAAAAAGAGCGCCAGAGGCCAGAGGTGCAGCCAGCGACGCGGCTTACTGACGGGAGAGGAGATCACTGACATTGTAACGTCACCTCCTGCGCAAACTGTTTACCTAACTCCATGTCTTCGGGGGGCGCATCCTCTTTATCAAGAGAAACGGCAAAGTTCAGCATCTCTTCGCTGGGTTTCGGGGTGTGCACGGCAATTTTGCAGATTTTTTGCAAATTTTCCGGCAGCTGCACGTCGCTGTCCTGGGCGTAATGCATATCGACATAGTAGGTTGGGTCAAACGTGGAAAACCTGTACTTCTGCCCGGCCAGCGGCTGAGGGTGCGCCAGCGGAAGGATAAAGGTCAGCACAGCCTGATGACCGTCGCGGGTCATGCCGTACTCCGTGGGACGATTAAGAAACTTCACCTTTTGTCTGTTGTGCCAGAACTCGGTGAAATAGTGCTGGCCGAGTACGTTGGCCATGACTTCCGCCGCCAGCTTTTTCCAGATCTCATCGCCAGGCCTGGCGTTACCGGCATCGTACAGCAGGTCGGCGGAGGTGATTTCATCCATCGTCCAGCGCATTTTCAGGCCGCTGAGCTGCGTGCCGTCCGTCACCAGTTCGGTTTTCAGGCTGATAAAACTGTGAGGATGTGCGCCGGCGGCACAAGTGAAAACCGCCAAAAATAACGCTACCGCGCTTTGTTTAACTATTTGCATCTGTTCCTCACGTCAAAAATTCTGTGATGTTCGCCAGCAATCCTGAGTGAAAGGCCTGCCGGTGCGCTTTTCAGCGCCCATCCTTTAGCTATTCTTATCAAACATTCACACTGGATACCCGACAGATGATGACGACGCTTGAAATTCCATCTGTGCTTTCCAGTTCGCAGCGCCGCTGCCAGGTGCTTTTGATGCTTTACCTGCCCGATGCTGCCATCACCGCACAGAGCATAATCGCTGCCAACGGCGTGGACGACGTCATGGCACGGCAAGATATAGCCGAGACGCGCGATGAAATCCAGCGCTATCATCGGCTTGATATCGTCACGCACCATGATGGCTGCTACCGAATTGAGGGTTCCGCCCTTAATCAACGTTTGTGCCTGCTGCACTGGCTGCGCAGGGCACTTCGGCTCTGTCCACATTTTGTCGCCCAACAGTTTACCCCTGCCTTAAAAACCGCGCTTAAACAGCACGGCATTGCCCGCCCGCTTTATGACGATGCGAACCTTCGGGCGCTTATCAACTTTTGCGCGCGCAAGCTTCAGCGCCAGTTTGAGTCCCGCGACGTACAGTTTTTACAGCTTTATCTGCAATATTGTCTGATTCAGCATCATCTGGGCAATACGCCAGAGTTTTCGCCCGTTCAGCGCAGCTGGACGCAGTCCCGAGGGGAATACTTTACGGCGCAGGAAATTGTCCGCCACTGGAAACGGCGCGTCCCGCAGGGAACGCACAGCGATGAACAGCTGTTCCTGGCGCTGCTATTTATGATGCTTCGCACACCCGACCCGGTGATGGATAAACACCAGCAGGATCAGCGCCTGCGTCGCGCCATCGTGCGTATGATTGCCCGCTTCCGGGCGCAAACCGGGATGAACTTCAGCGATGAGCAGGGGCTGACCGATCAGCTTTATATTCATCTGGCTCAGGCGCTGGACCGCTCCTTATTTGACATCGGCATCGACAACAGTCTGCCGGAAGAGATCCACCGTTTATACCCCCGGCTGCTGCGCACCACTAAAGAGGCGCTGTTTGAGCTGGAAGCCGAATTTGGTCTGCGATTCTCCGGTGAAGAGATGGCTCTGGTGGCGGTGATTTTTGGTGCCTGGCTGATGCAGGAGACCGACCTGCATGAAAAACAGGTGGTCCTGTTAACGGGGGAAGATAAAGCCTGCGAAGCGTTAATTGAGCAGCAGCTTCGCGAGCTGACGCTGCTGCCGCTCAATATTCGTTATCTTAGCCTGGAGGCGTTTAAGAAGGAGGGCGCCCCCCGCGAGGCGGCGCTGGTCATTACGCCTTATCCAACCGCCTTGCCGCTGTTCTCGCCGCCGCTCATTCATGCCGTTGAGGCCCTGAACACGCAGCAGCAGGAACATATTCGCGTTATGCTCGAATCATAGTTACGAGCGAGCAGCCACCTTTGGGCGGATGACGATGGCAGGTAAAGCGACCAGCGCCATCACCCAGAACACACCGTGCCCCAGGTGCTGATAGAGGAAACCGGCAAATACGGTCATCACCGCAATACTGCCGCCCATCGCCACCGCTGAATAGACCGCCTGAAGACGAATAACGTCCCCACCCTCTCGCGCCGCAATGTAGCGCATCGCCGCCAGATGGCACACGGTGAAGGTTCCGCAGTGCAGAATTTGCGCCACAATCAGCCACGGCAGCTCCGTCGTCCAGCCCATGATGCCCCAGCGCACCACGCCGCAAACGGCGGAAAGCAGCAGCAGGTCACGCGCCCCGAAACGACGGAAAAGTTTTTGGCTCAGCGCGAAGATAATGACCTCCGCCACCACCCCGAGCGACCACAGGTAGCCTACCGCAGAAGCCGAGTAGCCCGCCCCCTGCCAGTAGATGGCGCTGAAGCCGTAATAGGCCGCATGTGCCCCCTGGAGCAGACAGACGCAGGCCAGGAAACGCCAGCTTTGCGCCACCAGCGAGCGCCAGGCGGGCCAGCCGGCGCTCTCCTGATGGCGGCTTTCGCCCTGCGGCATTACCGACGGACGCAGCAACATACCGAGCAGCATCGAGGCGATGCCGAGCGTTAACAGCGCCAGAATGGCACGATAGTCATAGAGGCTGACCAGTTTCCCGACCAGCGCAGAGCCGATCACGAAGGCAATCGATCCCCACAGGCGCACGCGGCCATAGTCCATGATGATCTGCTTTTGCCAGGTGTTCGCCAGGGCATCCGTCAGCGGCACCAGCGGGGAGAAGAACAGATTAAAGCCAACCATTACCACCATCAGCCAGGCAAACTGATGGCTGACCCAGAAGCAGGCCGCAAAGACCAGCGTCAGCAGGGCCAGAATTCGCACCGCTTTAATCAGTAAGGAGGGATCGCTGACGCGGGGCGCAATCAGCAGGCTACCCAGGAAACGTGCCACCAGCCCCGCGCCCAGCAGGATGCCAATGGTCTCAGGCGTCAGACCAATTCCCTTGAGCCAGACGCTCCAGAAAGGCAAAAAAATACCGTAACTAAAGAAATAGGTGAAATAGCTGAGCGCCAGCCAGCGCGTGGAATGCAAGACCATGAATCCCTCCCGAAATGGAGGCGATAGTCTGGCGTTAATCCCTGACTTTAGCAAGTCGTTAGCGCGCTATAAATTAACGATAAATTAACATCATGGACAGCCGGTCGGCGTATGGCGAGAGCGGCAAAATTGTATTACGTTTAAAGAACATCGCCTGAAGAGGTCGTTTGCCATGAACAACTTACGTTATTTCGATTTCGGCTCCTCTCGTTCTTTCCTGCTTTTAATTGCCCGCATTGCTATTGTGGTCCTGTTTATTATTTTCGGTTATCCCAAGCTGACGGGGTTTAGCGGCACCGTTCAGTATATGACGTCGCTCGGCGCCCCCATGCCCATGCTGGCCGCCATTGTTGCGGTGGTGATGGAAGTCCCCGCCGCGATTCTGATTGTGCTGGGCTTTTTCACCCGCCCCCTCGCGGTGATCTTTGTCTTCTATACGCTGGGAACAGCGGTGATTGGTCACCACTACTGGGATATGACGGGCGATGCGGTTCTGCCAAATATGATTAACTTCTACAAAAATGTAAGTATCGCTGGCGGCTTTATTTTGCTGGCGATTACCGGGCCGGGGGCCATCTCCCTCGACCGACGTTAGCCCATAAAAAAAGGCCGCATGAGCGGCCTTTTTCAGTTCTGCGACGCAGAGAATTATGCGTACACCGGGAAGCGTGCGCAGATGTCCAGAACTTTACCTTTAACGCGCTCGATAACCGCGTCGTCATTGATGTTGTCCAGAACGTCACACATCCAGCCCGCCAGCTCTTTCACTTCCGCTTCTTTAAAGCCACGGCGAGTTACGGCCGGAGAACCGATACGGATACCGGAAGTCACGAACGGGCTCTTCGGATCGTTTGGCACGCTGTTTTTGTTGACGGTAATGTTGGCGCGACCGAGGGCTGCGTCAGCTTCTTTACCGGTCAGGTTCTTATCAACCAGGTCCAGCAGGAACAGGTGGTTTTCAGTCCCGCCAGAGACCACTTTGTAGCCACGGTTCAGGAACACTTCCACCATCGCTTTGGCGTTTTTAGCAACCTGCTGCTGATAAACCTTGAACTCTGGCTCCATCGCTTCTTTCAGCGCGACGGCTTTCGCGGCAATAACGTGCATCAGCGGGCCGCCCTGGGCGCTTGGGAACACGGCGGAGTTCAGCTTTTTGTACAGCTCTTCGTCACCGCCTTTCGCCAGGATCAGACCACCGCGTGGACCCGCCAGGGTTTTGTGGGTAGTGGTGGTCACAACGTGCGCATGTGGAACCGGGTTCGGGTAAACGCCTGCCGCAATCAGACCGGCAACGTGCGCCATGTCGACGAACAGGTACGCACCGATGCTGTCAGCGATTTCACGCATTTTTGCCCAGTCAACGATGCCGGAGTAAGCAGAGAAGCCACCGATGATCATCTTCGGCTTGTGCTCTTTGGCCTGCTTCGCCATGTCTTCATAGTCAATTTTACCGGACTCATCAATACCGTAAGGGATGATGTTGTACAGTTTGCCAGAGAAGTTAACCGGGGAGCCGTGAGTCAGGTGGCCGCCCTGCGCCAGGTTCATACCCAGAACAGTATCGCCCGGCTGCAACAGCGCGGTGTAAACAGCGAAGTTAGCCTGAGAGCCAGAGTGCGGCTGGACGTTCGCGTAGTCAGCGCCAAAGAGTTCTTTCGCACGGTCAATCGCCAGCTGCTCAACGATATCAACGTATTCGCAACCGCCGTAGTAGCGCTTGCCCGGATAACCTTCAGCATATTTGTTGGTCAGCTGAGAACCCTGCGCCTGCATTACGCGCGGGCTGGTGTAGTTTTCGGAGGCGATCAGTTCGATGTGCTCTTCCTGACGTACTTTTTCCTGCTCCATAGCCTGCCACAGTTCGGCATCATAATCGGCAATGTTCATTTCACGCTTTAACATCCGCATCTCCTGACTCAGCTAACAAGTAAATTTTTGGCCTGAAAAGGCAGTCCTGTTGGACGACGGGCAACAGTATAACTGAATAGTTCTGCGATAACAGGTCTTGACAAACGATTTTACGCAAACGTTTACCTCCACGCCACGCAAGGGTTTGAGCAATAAAGCTCTCGCCATTTTCAACGGATTTCTTTTCAGCTTTGTGATGCATATTTTTCACGATGCAAAGAACCATTTACATTGCAGGGGTATTTTTATAAGATGCATATAAAATACATCATTAAAGTAACATCAGAAGGAAGCTGCTATGCTCGACGCCCAAACCATCGCTACCGTGAAAGCCACAATCCCCCTGCTGGTTGAAACGGGTCCTAAACTGACCGCCCATTTCTACGATCGCATGTTCGCGCATAACCCGGAGCTCAAAGAGATTTTCAACATGAGCAACCAGCGTAACGGCGATCAGCGCGAAGCGCTGTTTAACGCTATTGCCGCCTATGCCAGCAACATCGAAAACCTGGCGGCTATGCTGCCTGCGGTGGAAAAAATCGCCCAGAAGCACACCAGCTTCCAGATCAAACCTGAGCAGTACAACATCGTCGGCAGTCATCTGCTGGCAACCCTGGACGAAATGTTCAGCCCGGGCCAGGAAGTACTGGATGCCTGGGGTAAGGCCTATGGCGTACTGGCAAACGTATTCATCAACCGTGAAGCGCAGATCTACAGCGAAAACGCCAGCAAGAATGGCGGCTGGGAAGGCACGCGCGCCTTCCGCATCGTTGAGAAAACCCCGCGCAGCGCACTGATCACCAGCTTTGAGTTTGAGCCAGTGGACGGTCAGCCGGTTGCCGATTACCAGCCGGGCCAGTATCTGGGCGTCTGGCTGAAGCCTGAAGGCTTCCCGCACCAGGAGATTCGCCAGTACTCCCTGACCCGCAAGCCAGACGGCAAAGGCTATCGCATTGCGGTTAAACGTGAGGAAGGCGGTCAGGTATCCAACTGGCTGCATAACGAAGCCAGCGTGGGCGACGTGGTCCATCTGGCGGCACCGGCGGGCGATTTCTTTATGGCCGTTGAAACGAATACCCCGGTGACGTTGATCTCCGCAGGCGTAGGTCAGACGCCAATGCTGGCAATGCTGGATACGCTGGCGAAAGCAAACCACAGCGCGCAGGTTAACTGGTTCCACGCGGCGGAGAACGGTGATGTGCACGCCTTTGCGGATGAAGTCAAAGCGCTCGGAGCGACCCTGCCGCGTTTCACCGCGCATACCTGGTATCGCCTGCCGACGGAGGCAGACCGCGCAGCGGCTCGTTTCGACAGCGAAGGCCTGATGAATTTAGGGCAGCATGAAGGGGCGTTCAGCGCACCGGGGATGCAGTTCTACGTTTGTGGGCCAGTAGCGTTTATGCAGTATGCCGCGAAGCAGCTGGTAGACCTGGGCGTGAATAAAGACAACATTCATTACGAATGTTTCGGCCCGCATAAAGTGCTGTAATCGCCCGGCGGCGCTGCGCTTGCACGGGCCTACGAAGGGTTTTGTAGGCCGGGTACGCGCAGCGCCACCCGGCAAGAATGTTAAATCGCCGCGTCGTCTTCTTCGCCGGTACGGATACGGATCACACGCGCCACGTCAAAGACGAAGATTTTCCCGTCGCCAATTTTGCCGGTCTGCGCCGTGCGGATGATGGTGTCCACACAGGTATCGACGATATCATCGCTCACCACGATCTCGATTTTCACTTTCGGCAGAAAGTCCACCATGTACTCTGCGCCACGGTATAGCTCGGTGTGGCCCTTCTGACGACCAAAACCTTTTACTTCAGTTACGGTCATCCCGGTGATGCCTACTTCTGCCAGCGCTTCACGTACATCATCCAGTTTGAAAGGTTTAATAATCGCATCAATCTTTTTCATGGTGGGTCCTTAAACTCTTGCCAGTAAGCAGCCTCGTAATCGGTTGCTCACAGTATCATATTCAGGCGAATTTTGCGGTATTACTCTTTAAAATCGTTCGCTTCCAGCTCGTGGCGTGAGAGCAATTTATAAAACTCGGTACGGTTACGCCCGGCCATGCGCGCCGCATGGGTTACGTTGCCTTTGGTGATTTGCAGCAGCTTGCGCAGATAGTTCAGCTCGAACTGGTTTCGCGCTTCCGCAAAGGTCGGCAAGGCCGTGTTTTCCCCCTCGAGGGCCTGCTCCACCAGCGCATCGCTGATCACCGGCGATGACGTCAGCGCCACGCACTGCTCAATCACGTTCACCAGCTGACGTACGTTGCCCGGCCAGCTTGCGGTCATCAGACGTTTCATCGCATCGGTGGAGAACGCGCGCACGAAGGGTTTGTGGCGGTCAGCGGCCTGCCGCAAAAGGTGATTTGCCAGCAGCGGGATATCTTCCGCACGCTCGGCCAGCGCCGGGATTTTCAGGTTGACGACATTCAGTCGATAGTAAAGATCTTCACGGAACTCGTTGCGCGCCATCACCTTGGGTAAATCGCGATGGGTAGCGGAAATAATACGCACGTTGATATCGATATCGCGGTTGCTGCCAAGCGGACGCACTTTTCGCTCCTGCAACACGCGCAGCAGTTTGACCTGCAACGGCGCGGGCATATCGCCAATTTCATCAAGAAACAGCGTGCCCCCCTCAGCCGCCTGGAACAGCCCTTCACGGCTGCTCACCGCGCCGGTAAAGGCGCCGCGGGCATGGCCGAAGAGCTCAGACTCAAGCAGCTGTTCCGGCAGCGCGCCACAGTTGATGGCAATAAAGGCATTTTTACTGCGCGGGCTGGCGTTGTGGATAGCCTGGGCCAGGATCTCTTTCCCGGTCCCGCTCTGGCCGTTGATCAGCACGCTAACGTCGGATTGCGCCACCATCCGCGCCTGTTCCAGCAGGCGCAGCATCACAGGGCTACGCGTCACGATGGATTCACGCCAGGCGTCGTCGCCGGATGGCGCCGCATGCTCAAGGGCGCTGTCGATTGCTTTATAGAGGGCGTCTTTATCCACTGGTTTGGTGAGGAAGCTGAATACCCCCTGCTGCGTCGCGGCCACCGCATCAGGAATAGATCCGTGAGCGGTGAGGATAATCACCGGCATCCCGGGCTGCTGCTTCTGGATCTCCGTGAACAGTTGCAGGCCATCCATTTCATCCATGCGCAAATCACTGATCACCAGATCGATTTTCTCGCGGCTGAGCACTTTCAGCCCCTCCTGCCCGCTTTCAGCGGTGACCACGCTGTAGCCTTCGCTGACCAGACGCATTCCCAGCAGCTTTAACAGCCCGGGATCGTCATCCACCAGTAACAGATGGGCAGGTTTACGGCTTGTCATGGCTTCACATCCTCTTGTTTCGGCGTCTCACTGTCTGGCGTCGTGGCAGAGTTGCCTTTCGACCCATCGGGCAGATAGCTGCCTGCCGGCTTACGCGTCGAGAGCTGTCTTTCGATATCGGTCAGATTTTCGAGCTTGCGGGTGGTGGTTTCCAGCTGCTCGCGCAGCGACTCCTGCTGCTGGCGAAGCGCATCAAGCTCGCTGTCGCTCGACTGCTGCAATTTGCTGTAGCGGAAACGCTCTTCAGACAGCTGTAATTGCAGGGTTTGTCCATCCCGCCAGAGCTGATAGACCGGGCGCACCTGCGGGGGAATATTGATCACGTAAGTATCCAGCCGCGTCACGTTGGCGCGGCGTTCGACAGGCGTGATTCTGGCATCCGCCATCACGATCCCACGTTTAAACGCGTCCTGCCAGGTATCGTCCACCAGCATCGCCGCCTGGGCACGGGCCTCGGCGGGCGCCAGCCGCTGGGCGCAGTCTATTCCGCGCAGCCAGAACAGCGGATTGGATTCAACATCACGCCCCGACAGGTTCCAGATATCATCGCAACGTGTTGAAAGGAAATCGGCCAGCTGTTTTTGCGGCCATTTATCTTCCTGTTTGTGGCTAATTGCACTTTTCGGCGCATGGGTTACACAGCCGGCCAGCAGTAAGCAGGGCAGGCTCAGGCGCACATTTTTGCTGGAAAACACCGCGCGCAGTGCGCGGTAAAAGACGTGTGACATACTCACCAGGTTGTTATTCATTTCATTGATTTTTCCGGCTCAAGAGGCAGTTCGATACGAAAACAGACATCGGCGCGTTCATCACTCACGATGTTAAGCTCACCCTGCATGCGTCGTATGCAGTCGCGGGCAATACTCAGCCCCAGACCACTTCCTTTTACCGCACCTTTTCGCTGATGACTCCCCTGGAAGAAGGGCTCAAAGATCATCGTTTTTTCATCATCCGGAATCGGGCTTCCCGTATTCGCTACGTCAATACATACCCGCGAACCGTTGTTATTGCTTCTGATATAAATGGTACCGGATTCAGTACCATAGTGCACCGCATTGGAATAAAGATTATCCAGTACGCTCATTAACAGCATCGGCTCTGCCAGGCAGGAAGGTGCATTGAGATCCACCTGGGTATGCATCATTTTAGCTCTTGCTGGCAGGCTATGGGCGGAGATCACCATGTCCACCAGCGGTTCAATCTCAACGCTTTCAAGCACCACAGCACCATCCGCCAGCTTGCGGTTATAGTCCAGCAGTTGTTCAATAAGTTTTTGTAAATTGCGGCTACTGTCATCCAGAATCGCCACGATCTCTTTTTGCTCAGGGGTTAACGGCCCCGCTACTTCGTCTGCCAGCAGCTCCGTACCTTCACGCATACTGGCCAGCGGTGTTTTGAGTTCGTGTGAGATATGGCGCAGGAACTGGTGACGCTGCGATTCCAGCCACGCCAGGCGTTCAGAAAGCCAGATGATACGCTGACCGACCGAGCGCAGCTCGCGCGGGCCTTTAAAAACAACCGTATCCCCGAGAGATTTGCCCTCCCCCAGGCGGTTAATCATCCGCTGGATCCCCTTTACGGGGCCGATAATCATGCGGGTAAAGAGCAGTACCAGCCCAAGGCTGACGAGGAACAGCACCAGCGCCTGCCAGCCGAAGAACTGGCCGCGCTCGGCAATCTCCTGCTGGAGTTGCTGCCCACGGGAAAAGATAACCGTACGGGTGGACTGCACCATCTCCGTATTGGCGTTCGCGAAGGCTTCAAGTCGGGCGGCGGCGGCGGCATCAGGACCGCTGTTTTTGCACTGGAGCTGCGCCAGATCGTTCAGATCCTGACGCAGCGCCTGATAGAGTTTGTCATCCGGCAAGACCCCGGCATGGGCATCCAGCATTTTGCTGTAGCGTTTACGCTGGTTCTGATAAACCCTCTCCAGCGTGCGGTCGTCCAGCACGCAATACTGGCGATAGCTACGCTCCATCTCCAGCGCGGCGTTGGTCATTGCCTCGCTACGGCGGGCATCAATAAGCGTGGTGCGGTTAGTCAGGGCCGCCTGGGCACTTAACGCATTCAGGCTTTGCCATGCCTGCCACGCCAGAACCAGTAAAGGTAGCAGGATCAGCAGGAAGGCCATCATTACGAGCTGTCGCAGGGAGCGAGGGAAAGCGGGCCAGCGTTTCAACACATTACTCTCATCATCCGGGTTTGAGGAGAGCGTAACTGAGTCTGCCCTTCAGATACAACAAAGCCGGGTAAAAACCCGGCTTTGTCATGGAATAAGGCGGTGCCTAACTCGACGTTTCGCCCTGGCCTGATAAAGCATTGCAATAATCAGTAGTTGGACGGCAGGCACCTTTTTGTGCGTCATTCGAAGTTTATGTAGCACGTCCCGAAGGGGCTGACATAAGAAGGTGAATGAGCCACTGGTTACTATTATGCAACGCGCGTGCCAGATTGCAAAAATTGATACTATCCTTATGATTAATAATCGTTTTATTATTAAAATGCATTGATTGTCAGGTGAATGATTTCCAGGCTAAGTGTCGCTATTAAGCAACACCTTAACGGGAACCCGTCCTGATATATATAAATCAACAAGTTAAATGTCTCTTATTGGAGACACTCAACCCAGAGGATTGTCGCGATTTTGCGACAGGTACAAAAAAGCCCGGTGGCGCTCGCGCTTACCGGGCCTACAGTCAGGGCGTTGAAACTTAACCCAGTTGTTTACGCGCGTTGCGGAAAATGCGCATCCACGGGCTGTCCTCGCCCCAGTTTTCCGGGTGCCAGGAGTTGCTCACGGTACGGAAGACACGTTCCGGGTGCGGCATCATGATCGTCACCCGACCGCTGTCGCTGGTGACGGCGGTAATGCCATTTGCCGAACCGTTCGGGTTAGCCGGATAGGTTTCGGTGACCTTGCCGAAGTTATCAACAAAGCGCAGCGCCACCAGTCCTTTGCTTTCAAGCTGAGCCAGGTGCGCCGCATCACGCACTTCAACCTGACCTTCACCGTGCGAAACCGCGATTGGCATCTGTGAACCGACCATTCCCTGCAACAGCAGAGACGGGCTTTGGGTCACTTCTACCAGGCTGAAGCGCGCTTCGAAGCGGTCAGACTGGTTACGCACAAAGCGCGGCCAGGCTTCGCTGCCCGGGATCAGCTCGCGCAGGTTAGACATCATCTGACAGCCGTTACACACGCCCAGCGCCAGCGTCTGCGGACGATGGAAGAAGGTTTCGAACTCGTCACGCACGCGGCTGTTGAACAGAATAGACTTCGCCCAGCCTTCGCCCGCGCCCAGCACGTCGCCGTAGGAGAAACCGCCGCACGCCACCAGCGCCTGGAAATCTTCCAGCCCGGTACGCCCGGCCAGCAGGTCGCTCATGTGGACGTCGATGGCGTCAAAGCCCGCCCGGTGGAAGGCCGCCGCCATCTCAACGTGGGAGTTAACGCCCTGCTCGCGCAGCACGGCTACTTTCGGACGCGCACCGGTCGCAATGTACGGCGCGGCAATGTCTTCGTTAATGTCGAAGCTGAGCTTCACGTTCAGGCCAGGATCGTTGTCGTTCGCCTTCGCGTTGTGTTCCTGATCGGCGCATTCCGGATTGTCACGCAGGCGCTGCATCTGCCAGGTGGTTTCCGCCCACCACATACGCAGCGTGGTGCGGCTTTCGCTGAACACCGCGTGGCCGTCGGCTTCAATCACGAAGCGGTCGCCCTGCACCGCTTTACCGAGATAGTGTACGCAGTCTGCCAGACCGTGCTGCGCCAGAATCGCTTCCACCGCGTCGCGATCTGCGGCGCGTACCTGAATGACCGCGCCAAGCTCTTCGTTAAACAGCGCCGCCAGGCGGTCTTCGCCAAGCGTTGCAATGTTTGCTTCAACGCCGCAGTGACCGGTGAAGGCCATCTCTGCCAGCGTCACCAGCAGGCCACCATCGGAACGGTCGTGGTAGGCCAGCAGCTTACGATGCGCCACCAGCGCCTGAATTGCGTCGTAGAAGCCTTTCAGCTGGGCGACATCGCGCACGTCGGCTGGCTTATCGCCGAGCTGGCGGTAAACCTGCGCCAGCGCGGTGGCGCCCAGCGCGTTATGGCCTTTGCCGAGGTCAATCAACAGCAGGGCGTTATCTTGAGTGGAAAGCTGCGGCGTAACGGTATGACGCACGTCTTCCACGCGCGCAAACGCGGTGATCACCAGCGACAGCGGAGAGGTCATCTCGCGCTGCTCGTTACCTTCCTGCCAGCGGGTTTTCATCGACATGGAGTCTTTACCCACCGGAATGGTCAGGCCGAGCGCAGGACACAGCTCTTCACCCACCGCTTTCACCGCTTCGTACAGGCCGGCATCTTCGCCCGGGTGACCGGCAGCGGCCATCCAGTTCGCGGAAAGTTTGATGCGTTTGATATCGCCAATCTGCGTCGCGGCGATGTTGGTCAGCGCTTCACCGACCGCCAGACGGGCAGAAGCGGCGAAGTCCAGCAGCGCCACTGGCGTGCGTTCGCCCAGCGCCATCGCTTCGCCGTAGTAGCTGTCGAGGCTCGCGGTGGTCACGGCGCAGTTAGCGACCGGGATCTGCCACGGGCCGACCATCTGATCGCGCGATACCATACCGGTCACGGTACGGTCGCCGATGGTGACCAGGAAGGTTTTCTCTGCCACGGCAGGCAGGTGCAGCACGCGGTTAACCGCTTCTGCCACGGTGATGCCCTGGCGATCCAGCGCTTTGCCCGCCGCTTTGCGAGTCTGCACGTCGCGGGTCATCTTCGGCGTTTTGCCGAGCAGCACGTCCAGCGGCAGATCGATCGGCTGGTTGTCAAAATGGGTGTCGCTTAAGGAAAGGTGCTGCTCTTCGGTCGCTTCACCGATGACGGCATACGGCGCGCGCTCGCGGCGGCACAGCTCGTCAAACAGCGGCAGCTGATCGGCGGCAACCGCCAGCACGTAGCGCTCCTGGGATTCGTTACACCAGATTTCCAGCGGGCTCATGCCCGACTCATCGCTCAGGATATCGCGCAGGTTGAAGCGTCCGCCGCGACCGCCGTCGCTCACCAGCTCAGGCATAGCGTTGGACAGGCCACCCGCGCCCACGTCGTGGATGAACAGAATCGGGTTGGCATCGCCCAGCTGCCAGCAGCGGTCGATCACTTCCTGACAACGGCGCTCCATTTCCGGGTTGTCGCGCTGCACGGATGCGAAGTCGAGATCCGCATCAGACTGGCCGGAAGCCATAGACGAGGCTGCCCCGCCGCCCAGACCGATGTTCATTGCCGGGCCGCCGAGCACGATCAGCTTCGCGCCGACGACGATCTCGCCTTTCTGCACATGATCGGCGCGAATGTTGCCGATCCCGCCCGCCAGCATGATCGGTTTGTGGTAGCCGCGCAGCTCTTCGCCGTTGTGGCTGTCCACTTTCTCTTCGTAGGTACGGAAGTAACCGTTCAGCGCCGGACGACCAAATTCGTTGTTGAACGCCGCGCCGCCCAGCGGGCCTTCGGTCATGATATCCAGCGCGGTGACAATGCGCTCTGGCTTGCCGAAGTCTTCTTCCCACGGCTGCTCAAAGCCCGGAATACGCAGGTTGGAAACGGAGAAACCGACCAGACCCGCTTTTGGTTTCGCGCCGCGACCGGTCGCACCTTCGTCACGGATTTCACCGCCGGAGCCGGTCGCTGCACCCGGCCACGGGGAGATCGCCGTCGGGTGGTTGTGGGTTTCCACTTTCATCAGGATATGCGCAGGCTCCTGGTGGAAGTCATAGCGCCCCGCTTCGCGGTCGGCGAAGAAGCGGCCCACCTCGGAACCTTCCATCACCGCGGCGTTGTCTTTATAGGCAGACAGCACGTGGTCAGGGGTTTGCTCCATGGTGTTTTTGATCATTTTGAACAGCGACTTCGGCTGCTGTTCGCCGTCGATAATCCAGTCGGCGTTGAAAATCTTGTGGCGGCAGTGCTCGGAGTTGGCCTGCGCGAACATATACAGTTCGATGTCGTTCGGGTTGCGATTCAGCTTAACGAATGCATCCTGAAGGTAGTCGATTTCATCTTCTGCGAGCGCCAGACCAAGACGCAGGTTTGCGTCGATCAGCGCCTGACGCCCCTGCCCAAGCAGATCCACGCTCTGTAACGGCGCAGGCTGATGGTGGGAGAACAGTTTCTGCGCATCATCCAGAGAGTCAAACACGCTCTCCATCATGCGGTCGTGCAGCTCTGCGGCAACCACCTGCCACTGCGCGTCGCTCAGGGTTGATGCTTCCACATAGTACGCCACGCCGCGCTCCAGACGGTTAATCTGGCTCAGGCCGCAGTTGTGAGCGATGTCGGTGGCTTTGGAAGACCAGGGGGAGATGGTGCCAGGGCGTGGCGTGGCGAGGATTAATTTGCCGGTCGGCGTATGGCTGCTCAGGCTTGGGCCATATTTAAGCAGGCGTTCCAGCTGTACGCGCTCCTCTGCATTCAGGGGGGCATTCAGGTCAGCAAAATGGACATACTCAGCGTAAATATTGCTTACCGGAAGGTCGGCCGCCTGAAAACGTGCCAGCAGTTTGTTAATACGGAAGGCAGACAGTGCAGGCGAACCACGCAGAATTTCCATCATAAGTCTCTCGTCTTCGAAGCGCCGGGGCGCTTACAGTGTGCGCAAGGGGGGAAAACGGGCGTCATTATAGAGAATCCTGAGCGCCGACGAAACCGTTTGCGTCGAAATAAAATCATCCTTTATGTTTAACAATAGATGTGACCTGTCTCTCTAATTGGTTGCCAACTGGCGCTACTTTGCGCAAAATGCCGCTCAATCAATGGCAAACTCTACTCTTAACATGACTACAGCACACTGAGGCAACCGGCGTCGCAGAGAATTAACTAATTGAAAAAATTAAAGATTAATTATCTGCTCATCGGCATTGTTACGTTGCTGCTGGCAGTGGCCCTCTGGCCGTCTATCCCCTGGTTCGGCAAGGCCGAAAACCGTATCGCCGCCATTCAGGAGCGGGGGGAGTTGCGCGTCAGTACCCTCTCCTCCCCGCTTATTTACGACGATATCAACGGTAAAACTATCGGTCTTGATTACGAACTGGCACAGCTGTTTGCGGACTATCTGGGCGTGAAGCTGAAAGTTACCGTGCGGCAGAACATCAACCAGCTGTTTGATGATTTGGACCATGACCGTGCCGATATTCTCGCCGCAGGTCTGGTGTACAACAGCGAACGCAGCAAAAACTATCAGCCGGGCCCGACCTATTACTCCGTGTCGCAGCAGGTGGTTTATCGTGTGGGTAGCCTGCGCCCGCGCTCACTGGCCGACATCACCGACCAGCAATTGACCATTGCGCCAGGCCATGTGGTGATTGACGATCTGCGGGCGTTGAAAGAGAAAAAATACCCGAACCTCAGCTGGACGGTCGATCCTAAACTCGGCACGACCGAATTACTGGAGCAGGTAAAAGATAAAAAGCTGGCCTATACCATTGCTGATTCGGTGGCGATCAGCCTTTTCCAGCGCGTTCATCCTGAAATTGCCGTGGCGCTGGATGTGACCGACGAACAGCCGGTGACCTGGTTTACCCAGCTGGACGACGATCAAACCGTCTCTGCGGCTATGCTCGATTTCTTTAATTCCATCAATGAAGACGGCACCCTGGCGCGCCTGGAAGAGAAATATCTCGGTCACGGAGACGATTTTGATTACGTTGACACCCGCACCTTCCTGCGCGCGGTGGACAGCGTGCTGCCGGATCTGCAACCGCTGTTTGAGAAGTACGCCCAGGAGATTGACTGGAAGCTGCTGGCGGCGATTTCCTACCAGGAATCGCACTGGGATGCTCAGGCCACCTCCCCCACGGGCGTGCGCGGGTTGATGATGCTGACCAAAAATACCGCCCAGAGCCTCGGCATCAGCGACCGGACCGATGCGGAACAGAGCATCAGCGGCGGCGCGCAGTATTTACAGGATATGATGGCGAAAGTGCCGGAGACGGTCCCGGAAGGGGAGCGGATCTGGTTTGCGCTGGCCGCCTATAACATGGGTTATGCGCACATGCTCGACGCGCGGGCGCTGACGGCGAAAACCAAAGGTAACCCGGACAGCTGGTCAGATGTAAAACAGCGCCTGCCGCTGCTTAGCCAGAAACAGTGGTACCAGAAGCTGACGTACGGCTATGCGCGCGGGCATGAAGCGTATGCCTACGTGGAAAATATTCGTAAGTACCAGATAAGCCTGGTGGGATATCTGCTGGAGAAAGAAAAAGAGGCGGCCGAGGCGCAACAGCTGGCTGAAAGCTATCCGGTGGTCGCACCGGACGAGCTTAATCATCCTGCGGTTTCAATTCTGCCTTTTGTTGCTTTTTCTGCTGCCGACGCATTCGAAAAAAGTCACTTAACAGACCCGAACATTCTGGTGCAAGTACCCCGCCGATAGTTTTCACCTGGTGGTTCATCCCCGGATGCCCAAATACGTCCATCAGTGAACCAGCAGCGCCCGTCTTTTCATCCCGCGCGCCAAACACCAGCGTACCGATTCGGCTGTGCACCATCGCCCCGGAGCACATTACGCACGGCTCAAGGGTGACATACAGGGTGGTATCAAGCAGACGATAGTTTTGCAGCACCAGTCCGCCCTGACGCAGCGCCATAATTTCAGCATGCGCGGTAGGATCGTGACGGCCAATCGGACGGTTCCACCCTTCCCCAATCACCTGATTGTTATGGACCAGTACCGCGCCCACGGGCACTTCGCCCTCGTCCCAGGCGCGCTGAGCCAGCGCCAGCGCATGGCGCATCCAGTATTCATGATTGTGTTCAGGGTTGGACAAGGGCTGATACTCCAGTCGAAAAGCGGGCGGCATTATACACAGCCGGTACAGATAAGACTATTCGAGTTGCTGAAGTTCGCCCAGAGGCGTGACGCGCCAGCGGTGCTGGCAAAAATAGAGCAGCGGGTTGTCCTGCTTGCTGTCGCTGTAGCCGCTGTACAGACGCAGCGGCGTACCGATGCGTTTCTCCAGCTGCACCACTTTTTCATGTCCGAGGCAGCGCATAGTCAGCACCCAGCCGCCGTAGCCGCGCGCGATTTGTGTCGCGATAAGATTCACGCGCGGCAGCCAGGGCGTATCAAAATAGACATGCTCCACCAGCGTCTGCGGGGAGCCGGTAATCAGCCAGATATCGGCATCGTTGGCGTCGAGATAGCTGGTCAGGCGCGCCTGTACCACGGGAAACGCGGCGACGTGCCCGCGAAACCAGTGCGCAAAATCCTGTTCGAGCTGCTTAAGGCGCGCTTCGCTATGACCAAACGTGCATCCCCAGAGCAGCAGGCTCATCGGCCAGCGCGCTGCACGGCCTTTCACCAGCAGCGCGATACCAATAACGGGTAACAGGGGTAATACCAGCAACGCGTTAAGGGGCTGGCGCCGCAGCAGGTAGCGCATAAAGGTGCCGAACATATCCTGCTGATGCAGCGTTCCATCCAGATCAAAAAAGACAACGCGACGCTCGTGACTGGCCAAACCTTACTCCTCTGGGTCGTTGAATCCTAACAGCCAGGTAAACAGGAACCCGGCGATCACCGCTACCAGATAGCCTAACAGATAGAGCATCACTTTTCCGGTCACGATGGTTAATGCCAGCGGTAAACCGGAGATCCCGAAGGTAATGACGGTCGCCACTTTCCAGTAGCTGATTAACGCCCCGCCCACCGCGCCACCGAGGCAGGCGGCCAGGAAC
This sequence comes from Enterobacter cloacae complex sp. ECL72, assembly GCF_019056635.1. Classification (NCBI taxonomy): domain Bacteria; kingdom Pseudomonadati; phylum Pseudomonadota; class Gammaproteobacteria; order Enterobacterales; family Enterobacteriaceae; genus Enterobacter; species Enterobacter cloacae complex sp. ECL72. The sequence continues at coordinate 3,010,100 of NZ_CP077659.1, forward strand.
GGCTTACCCAGCGGCAAGGTCACGCCGAAAATCAACGGTTCGCCGATACCGAGTAACCCGACCGGCAGCGCCCCTTTAATGACCTTTTTCAGACGCGCGTTGCGGGTTTTCATCAGCACCGCGATGGCCGCGCCGACCTGCCCAACGCCCGCCATCGACAGGATCGGCAGCAGTGCGTTATAGCCGTGCGCCTGTACCAGTTCGACGTGGATCGGCACCAGCCCCTGATGCAGACCGGTCAGCACTAACGGCAGGAAGGTCCCGGACAGCACGGCCCCCACCAGCAGCCCGCCGCGATCGATCGCCAGAGACGCGCCGTGGGCGATGGCTTCAGAGATCGCGCCGCCTAACGGTTGCAGCGCCACAATCGCCACGCTCCCGGTAATCAATGTGGTCAGCAGCGGGTTGAGGATCAGCTCAATCGAGCCTGGCAGCAACGCACGCAGCTTTTTCTCGATCCAGCACATCAGAATGACCACCAGCAGCACGGCAATCACCCCACCGCGGCCTGGCTGAAGCGCCTCGCCAAACAGCGTAATCTGCGCCAGCTGCGGGCTGGAGAGGATACCCGCCATTACGCCGCCCATCGCCAGCGAGCCGCCGAACACTTTGGCCGTGTTTACCCCCACCAGAATGTTCATGATGGCAAACACCGCGCTGCCGAAAATCGCCAGAATACCCAGCAGGTTCGGATACTGGGTGGCGAAATTCCCGACAATATCCGGACGCTTGAGGATATTGATAATCCCGGTGATCAGCCCCGATGCGATAAACGCCGGGATCAGAGGAATAAAGACGTTTGCCAGCTGGCGCAGCGCATCGCTCATGGGGGCTTTGTATTTGGCTTTCGCCTGCGCTTTGGTGCGTTCCGCGTCGTCAAAGGCGGGAGCCGTTTCACTGCCCGTCATCAGGGCGCGCATGGCATCAACCACCTGCGCCGCTTTGCCCGGACCGACAATCAGCTGGTGCTGTTGCCCCTGTTTAACGTACCCGCTCACGCCGGGGAGCTGCTTCAGGCGCGTTAAATCAAGCTTTTCGTCGTTGTGCACCTCGACGCGTACACGCGTCATGCAGTTTTCCAGACGCTGAATATTTTTTTCCCCACCGATCCCAAGCAGGATGTCGCTGGCGAGCGCTGCTGTTTTGTCCATACACGCCTCTTATTGGTGTTCTAATGCCGCCCGTAAAAACCCGTGATGGGCTTCGAGCCTGGCTCTGGCCGCGGCTGCATCCAGCCCGGTTAATATCATCAGAATGGCGGGTTTGACGTCGTAATCGGTCTGTTTGAGTACCGCTTCCGCCTCTTCCCGACCTGCCCCTGTCGCCTCTATCACCATGCGGCAGGCTCTGTCCACCAACTTGACGTTGGTGGCCTGCATATCCACCATCAGGTTTTGGTAGACCTTGCCGAATTTCACCATCGCGCCGGTGGAGATCATATTGAGCACCAGCTTCTGCGCGGTTCCCGATTTCAGGCGCGTGGAGCCGGTGAGCGCTTCCGGCCCGACGACCGGAGAGATGGCAATGGCGGCCACCTGCGCAATCGGCGAACCCGGGTTACAAGAGATGGCCACCGTGGTACATCCCGTCTGTCTGGCGTATTCCAGCCCACCAATGACGTACGGCGTACGACCAGAAGCCGCCAGCCCGACGACCAGATCCTGCGCGGTCAGGTTCAGCGCCCTGAGATCGTCTTCCCCAAGCTGTTTATTGTCTTCTGCCCCTTCCACCGCTTTCAGCAGCGCGCCGGGGCCACCGGCAATCAGGCCAACGACCAGACCGTGCGGAACGCCAAAGGTCGGGGGACATTCTGAGGCATCCAGCACACCGAGTCGCCCACTGGTACCCGCCCCCATGTAAATAATGCGTCCTCCTGCTTTCAGAGCGTCGGCAGCGGCGTCTACGGCTTTCGCCACCTCGGGCAATGTCTCTTTGACTGCCAGCGCGACGAGGGTATCCTGTTGATTAAAGCGGTTTACCAGCTCCAGCGTGGACAGTGCATCAAGATCCATGGTTTGCGGGTTACGCGTTTCAGAAACAAGAGAGCCTAGATTCATGTTATTTACCTCTGGAATTTTTAATTCATAATAAACGCACTATAATGGAATATAAAATTCATTCAGGCGAGCAAAATTCGTATTTGCGCGGGTAATCACATTTTCGCCAGGAGACCGTATGAACTGTTTAATTCGTATTCGCCAGCGCTACGCAGGGTTTGCCCAGAGTGACAAAAAGCTGGCGGATTATTTACTTTCCCAGCCCGATCGCGCGCGACACCTCAGCTCCCAGCAGCTGGCAGGCGAAGCCGGGGTGAGCCAGTCGAGCGTGGTGAAATTTGCCCAGAAGATAGGCTATAAAGGCTTTCCGGCGCTAAAACTGGCGATCAGTGAAGCACTGGTAAGCAACCCTAATCCGCAGTCAATGCCGGTGCATAACCAGATCCGCGGCGACGATCCGATGCGTCTGGTCGGCGAAAAGCTGATCAAAGAGAACGTGGCGGCAATGCATGCCACGCTGGATGTGAACACGGAAGAGAAGCTGCTGGAAAGTGTAGCCATGCTTCGCGACGCGCGGCGTATTGTATTGACCGGGATCGGCGCCTCCGGACTGGTTGCGCGTAACTTTGGCTGGAAGCTGACAAAAATCGGCTATAACGCCATCGTTGAACAGGATATGCACGCGCTGCTGGCGACCGTGCAGGCCATGGATCCTGACGATTTACTGCTGGCCATCTCCTATTCCGGCGAGCGTCGTGAAATTAATATGGCTACCGACGAAGCCCTGCGCGTAGGAGGAAAAATTCTGGCGATTACTGGCTTCAGCCCGAATGCGCTCCAGCAGCGGGCCACCCGCTGTCTGTATACCATTGCCGAGGAACAGGCCACTCGCAGTGCGGCGATTTCGTCGACGAGTGCGCAGATGATGCTGACGGACCTGCTGTTTATGGCGCTGGTTCAGCAGGATCTGGAGCGTGCGCCAGAGCGTATTCGTCACAGCGAAGAGCTGGTAAAAAAACTGGTCTGAACAACGAATGAGCGTATAATGCCCGCCCTGTTTGTGATGTTTCTGAGAATTTCCTGATGGCGCTGTTAATCACCAAAAAATGCATCAACTGCGATATGTGCGAACCCGAATGCCCGAACGAGGCGATTTCGATGGGCGACAGCATTTATGAGATTAACAGCGACCGCTGCACCGAATGCATCGGCCACTATGAGACGCCGACCTGCCAGAAGGTGTGCCCCATTCCCAATACGATCTTAAAAGATCCGGCACACGTCGAGAACGAAGAACAGCTGTGGGATAAGTTTGTCCTGATGCACCATGCGGACAAAATTTAACTCTCGATGATCACCGTCGCACAGGCGTAGTGGCGTTCATCTGCAAGCGTTACGTGCATGTGCGCCACGCCCAGCTTTTCCGCCAGCTTAAGCGCCTCGCCCCATAAACGCAGACGTGGCTTACCCAGATCATCGTTAAACACTTCAAACTGGTTAAACGCCAGGCCGTTACGAATGCCCGTGCCGAACGCTTTCGCCGCCGCCTCTTTTACCGCGAAACGCTTTGCCAGAAAGCGCACCGGCTGTTGATGCGCCTCCCAGATAGCCCATTCGTTATCGCTCAGCACGCGTCTTGCGAGGCGATCGCCGCTCCGGGCGATCACCGCTTCAATGCGGGCTATTTCAACGATGTCGGTGCCTAAGCCCAGAATAGCCATTACTGACGCGCTTCCAGCATCAGGCGCTTCATCTCGGAAACCGCTTCTTTAAGACCGCTCATCACCGCGCGGCCAATGATGGCGTGGCCGATGTTCAGCTCGTGCATTTCCGGCAGGGCAGCGATGGCTTTTACGTTGTGATAGGTCAGGCCGTGACCGGCGTTAACCTTCAGTCCCAGGCTCGCGGCGTAGGTTGCCGCTTTGGCGATTCGCTCCAGCTCTTTCGCCTGCGCTGCATCGTTTTCGGCATCGGCATAGCAGCCGGTGTGAATTTCAATATACGGCGCACCCACGTCGGCAGCGGCTTTAATCTGGGTGAAATCGGCGTCGATAAACAGAGAAACCAGGATACCGGCATCCGCCAGGCGTTTGCAGGCATCGCGCATTTTGTCGAGCTGCCCGGCCACATCCAGACCGCCTTCGGTGGTCACTTCCTGACGCTTTTCCGGCACCAGGCAGCAAAAATGCGGTTTGGTCTCGCAGGCAATCGCCAGCATCTCTTCGGTGACCGCCATCTCCAGATTCATGCGGGTGTCCAGCGTCTGACGCAGGATGCGCACGTCCCGGTCGGTGATGTGGCGACGATCTTCACGCAGGTGAACGGTAATGCCGTCGGCGCCAGCCTGCTCAGCGATAAACGCCGCCTGAACCGGATCGGGATACGCGGTACCGCGTGCATTACGTAACGTGGCGATGTGATCGATGTTGACGCCTAACAGTAATTCAGCCATGACAATCCTCGGTATTTTTGTTCATTTACCTTCTCCCTTCCCCTCCGGGAGAGGGCTGGGGTGAGGGGTAAAACATTAGCGTTTCGGCATAAACTGCCTGAATAATTCGCGGCTCTTTAAAGGTTTGCCCCCAAGATACGGCTTGAGCGCAATTCGGGTAAAGCGTTTTGCCGCACGCAGAGTGTCGGCGTCCGGGAACTCGCGTTCATACAGTGCTCTGAGCTGGCGCCCGGTAAAGGTGCTGTTATCGACGACGACACTGGCAATAAAGCCCTTTTCCTCACGATAGCGATAGGTCATGGTGTCTTCTACCTCGTCTCCGCTTCCCGCACAGTGCAGAAAATCAACGCCGTAACCAAGGTGTCCGAGCAGCGCCAGTTCGAAACGACGCAGCACAGGCTCAGGGGTGCCGGTTGCGCCAGCAAGTGCCTGAATACAGTGCAGGTAATCAAAGAAAAGTTCAGAGAAGCGGGTCTCATGTTCAAGAACCCGTGAGATGAGTTCGTTAACATACAAACCGCTGTAGAGCGTGATACCAGAAAGAGGAAGCGCCAGGGGAGACGGCTTCAGCACTGCGCAGGGTTTTGACTTCCCCCTCGCCCGCCAAAGCGGACCAGCAGCGGGGTGAAAGGCTGCAAGGCACCTTTCAGATTAGAACGTCTGGAACGTGCGCCTTTGGCAACAAGGCGCACGCGACCGGACTCTTCCGTGAAGACGTCCAGCATCAGGCTGGTTTCGCTCCAGGGACGACTATGCAGGACAAAGGCGCGCTGCCATCCATCCATATGCTCGTCGTCTTAGGTTACTGATCTTCGCCGTAACCGAGGCTGCGCAGCGCACGCTCATCATCGGCCCAGCCAGATTTCACTTTCACCCACAGTTCCAGGTGAACCGGTGCTTCAAACATGTCCTGCATGTCTTTACGGGCTTCGATTCCGATAGTTTTGATCTTGGCGCCTTTATTGCCGATCACCATCTTCTTCTGCCCTTCACGCTCAACGAGGATCAGACCGTTAATATCGTAGCCGCCACGCTCGTTGCTCTGGAAACGCTCGATCTCCACCGTCACAGAGTACGGCAGTTCAGCGCCCAGGAAACGCATCAGCTTCTCACGGATGATTTCAGACGCCATAAAACGCTGAGAGCGATCGGTGATGTAGTCTTCCGGGAAGTGATGAGTCGCTTCCGGCAGATGCTTGCGCACGATACCCGCGATGGTATCAACGTTCAGACCCGTTTCCGCAGACAGCGGGACGATGTCCAGGAAGTTCATCTGGCTGCCCAGCCATTGCAGGTGCGGCAGCAGATCGGCTTTTTCCTGCACGTTGTCCACTTTATTGACTGCGAGGATCACCGGCGTTTTGCCGTCGCGCAGCTTGTTCAGGACCATTTCGTCGTCCGGCGTCCAGCGGGTGCCTTCCACAACGAAAATCACCAGCTCTACGTCGCCAATGGAGCTGCTCGCCGCCTTGTTCATCAGACGGTTGATGGCGCGCTTCTCTTCCATGTGCAGGCCCGGTGTATCGACGTAGATCGCCTGATACGCGCCTTCAGTATGGATACCGACGATGCGGTGACGCGTGGTCTGCGCCTTACGCGAGGTGATAGAAATCTTCTGCCCAAGCAGATTATTCAGCAGGGTGGATTTGCCAACGTTCGGACGTCCGACGATGGCAATAAATCCGCAATAGGTTTTGTCGATGCTCATTCCAGCTCCAGCATTTTTAACGCCTGTTCGGCGGCAGCCTGTTCAGCCTTACGACGGCTTGAACCCGTGCCGACCACCGGTTCACTCAGGCCACTGACCTGGCAATGGATGGTAAATTCCTGATCGTGGGCTTCGCCACGCACCTGCACCACCAGATAGGATGGCAGCGGCAGATGACGACCCTGCAAATATTCTTGCAGACGCGTTTTAGGATCTTTTTGTTTATCGCCCGGGCTGATTTCGTCCAGGCGGGTCTGATACCAGTTAAGGATCAGCTTTTCTACGGTCTGGATATCGCTGTCCAGGAACACGCCACCGATCAATGCCTCGACCGTATCGGCAAGGATGGATTCACGACGGAAACCACCACTTTTCAGCTCACCTGGCCCCAGACGCAGGCATTCACCCAGCTCAAATTCGCGTGCGATTTCAGCGAGGGTATTGCCGCGCACCAGCGTGGCGCGCATGCGGCTCATATCACCTTCGTCCACACGCGGAAAACGATGATAAAGCGCATTTGCAATCACGAAACTTAAAATAGAGTCGCCTAAAAACTCGAGACGCTCATTATGTTTGCTGCTGGCACTGCGATGGGTTAATGCCTGTTGCAACAACTCCTGATGATGAAAAGTGTAGCCCAGCTTCCGTTGAAGCCGATTAATTACGATGGGGTTCATGCGATACCAATAAATGAATGCGTCAAAAATGCAGCACACGAAACCGACCTGAGAAAACCAACGCGGTTTCGTGTGCCGTGGCACCCTTGCAGGGCCAACCTTAAACTTCGGGGGAATATTCTATACACAACGACAGGGGATGTCGTTAGTTCAAAGAGATTTATCGCTGAAATAATTCACGTAGCGGCGAATAAAAGCCGCTACGTGTTATTTTTGGCGAAAATTAATGAATTCCGCCAATACGATTCAGGCGAACGCCGGTCGGCCACTCGCCTTCCTGCTTCTCAAAACTCATCCAGATAGCGGTTGCTTTACCGACCAGATTCGCTTCCGGCACAAAGCCCCAGTAACGGCTGTCCGCAGAGTTATCGCGGTTGTCACCCATCATGAAGTAGTGTCCCGGCGGCACAATCCAGGTCGCCAGCTGTTGGCCTGGCTGCTGGTAGTACATTGCCAGCTGATCCTGTGCGATGGGCACGGTCAGAATGCGGTGAGTAACATCGCCCAGCGTCTCTTTGCGTTCAACCAGACGAATGCCATTCTCTTTGGTTTCACCTTTTGGCACCTGGAAGAATCCGCTGGTCGCTTCACCGCCGTTACGGCGGGCGAAGGTCTGCACAAAATCAGCTGGCTCAACGTTGGAGTAAGTGACTGGCAGCGCATTTTCACATGCGGTGCCAGAGCTACAGCCTGGCTGAATGGTCACCTCTTTCGCCACCGGATCGTAGGTCACTTTATCGCCCGGCAGACCTACCGCGCGTTTAATATAATCCAGCCGCGGATCTTCCGGATATTTAAACACCACGATGTCGCCACGTTTCGGATGACCCGTTTCGATCAGCGTTTTCTGGTAGATCGGATCTTTGATGCCATAGGCAAACTTTTCAACCAGAATGAAATCACCGATCAGCAGCGTTGGCATCATCGATCCTGACGGGATCTGGAACGGTTCATAGATAAATGAACGCACCACCAGCACAATCGCCAGCACCGGGAATACCGATGCCCCTGTCTCCAGCCATCCCGGTTTTGGGCCGACTTTTTTCAGGGTTTTCGCGTCCAGCGCATCGCCCGTGGCTGCCTGCGCGGCAGCCTGACGTTCACGGCGTTTTGGGGCGAAGATAAACTTATCCAGGCACCACAACAGACCTGTCACCAGGGTAGCGATGACCAGGATCAGGGCAAACATGTTCGCCATGCCAACTCCTTAAGGTTATTTACCGTTACCGTCTTTACCAACATGAAGGATGGCAAGGAATGCTTCCTGCGGCAGCTCAACGTTACCGACCTGCTTCATACGCTTCTTACCTTCTTTCTGCTTCTGCAACAGCTTTTTCTTACGGCTGACGTCGCCGCCGTAGCACTTAGCCAGAACGTTTTTACGCAGCTGCTTCACGGTTGAACGGGCAATGATGTGGTTACCAATGGCCGCCTGAATCGCAATGTCAAACTGCTGACGCGGGATCAGATCTTTCATCTTCTCAACCAGCTCACGACCACGGTACGGTGCGTTATCGTTGTGGGTGATCAGCGCCAGCGCATCCACACGCTCACCGTTGATCAGCACGTCCACACGAACCATGTTCGAGGCCTGGAAGCGTTTGAAGTTGTAGTCCAGCGACGCATAGCCACGGGAGGTAGACTTCAGACGGTCGAAGAAGTCGAGCACCACTTCTGCCATCGGAATTTCATAGGTCAGCGCCACCTGGTTACCGTGGTAAACCATGTTGGTCTGCACGCCACGCTTCTCAATACACAGGGTGATCACGTTACCGAGGAACTCCTGCGGCAGCAGCATGTGACACTCTGCGATAGGCTCGCGCAGTTCCTGAATATTATTCAGCGGTGGGAGCTTGGACGGGCTGTCGACGTAGATCACCTCTTTCGAGGTGGTTTCTACTTCGTAGACAACCGTCGGGGCGGTGGTGATTAGATCCAGATCGTATTCACGCTCCAGACGTTCCTGAATGATCTCCATGTGCAGCAGACCGAGGAAGCCACAGCGGAAGCCAAAGCCCAGCGCCGTTGAGCTTTCTGGCTCGTAGAACAGGGAGGCATCGTTGAGGCTCAGCTTTCCGAGCGCATCGCGGAAGTTTTCGTAATCGTCAGAGCTGACCGGGAACAGACCCGCATAAACCTGCGGTTTCACCTTTTTGAAGCCTGGCAGCGCTTTATCTGCCGGGTTACGTGCACCGGTCAGGGTATCGCCCACCGGCGCGCCGAGGATGTCTTTAATTGCACAGACCAGCCAGCCCACTTCGCCGCATTTCAGTTCGGTACGGTCAACCTGTTTTGGCGTGAAGATGCCCAGACGGTCAGCGTTGTAGACCTGGCCGGTGCTCATGACCTTGATTTTGTCGCCTTTACGCATGGTGCCGTTTTTAATACGCACCAGCGAGACAACGCCGAGGTAGTTATCAAACCAGGAGTCGATGATCAGCGCCTGTAGCGGCGCATCCGGGTCGCCTTCCGGCGGCGGAATATCACGCACCAGACGTTCCAGTACGTCCGGAACACCGACACCGGTTTTCGCCGAGCAGCGCACTGCATCGGTCGCATCAATACCGACGATGTCTTCAATCTCTTCCGCTACGCGCTCAGGATCGGCGGCTGGCAGGTCGATTTTATTCAGAACCGGCACCACTTCAAGATCCATTTCCATGGCGGTGTAGCAGTTTGCCAGCGTCTGGGCCTCTACGCCCTGCCCGGCATCCACCACCAGCAGCGCGCCTTCGCAGGCCGCCAGCGAGCGTGACACTTCATAAGAGAAGTCAACGTGCCCTGGGGTGTCGATAAAGTTCAGCTGATAGGTTTCACCATCGGAAGCTTTATAGTCGAGCGTCACGCTCTGCGCTTTGATGGTAATACCGCGTTCGCGTTCCAGGTCCATGGAGTCCAGAACCTGGGCTGCCATTTCACGATCAGACAGGCCACCGCAAATCTGGATAATACGGTCAGACAGCGTCGACTTACCGTGGTCAATGTGAGCAATGATGGAGAAATTTCTTATGTTCTTCATATGTATGGATTTATTTACTCGCTATGCGGATTAAATCTTCTTGATGGACACAGCGGTGGACACTCCACAGTAACTACCCCATCAACGACTGGCATGCATATTACACTGTAGCGCCCAAATCGTCAGCATACGATCTCCTGTTCATTGAGTGATAACGAGTGCCTACAGTTAAGCAATGTAAATTAAATTGTTGGGCGGTCATCATCACCCAGCGCGCGGTTGATGAAGAACGTCACTCTACCAAGCCCTCCCCCCTTCCAGAGCAGCACCTTCGATCGCTTCGCCATCATCTGTCATGAGTGACAGCCCCATCAGATTGGCAAACTGTGTGTGGCAGTCGCACAGAATCAACAACACATCACCTGGCGTCTTCTTCATTACAGGTTCGATTACCGCAAAGCCTTTATCAGTTTCGAAGCTCGCTCTGCAACTCTTACTATCGCCCCATCACCGGCCAGTCGCCGCCCGTTTTGCATACGACAGGCGGAAGTTTACTTTACTCGTTCTATTAAGAATATTGCGTGTATTACTCAGCTTTTTTATCTTCTTTTTCTGCCTCATAAATTGCTCCTATACTTCAATTTCCACTCATTGTTCCGTAGACAGCCAATAGAGCAGTCAAGTAATCCTATTTTGTAAACAAGCTTGGTAACCTGAGTCTGTCGCTGACCCAGTAAGTTTAAGCCTATTTTCAAGAATCACTGAGGGGCGGTACTAGTTGAGATACCGAGTAGTTAATAAATTACGTTTTGAGTTAGCTTTTAACTTTCACAACTGAAAACTCGCAAATCCATTTCAACATACTTATATACTTCTACTTGTAAAGTATTGGACCAGACGTTGACATTCTCAATAACAATCAAGAGATTCTTGCTTCAACGGAAGTTGAATTAACCTTCCTCCACAAGCAGAAACGACATGCCCTGCCGCTTAAAATTCATCACATAGTACAACATCATCACGGAAAAAACCGTTACAAGAGTTTACTCTCCCGGCGAATAATTTCACCACCCAGCCACTCTTGTTTGTATATCAACTGCCTGACAAATTCGTATCTCATACTCAGAGTGTTATCGTTCTTGGCAGATACAGAATCCATCAAGTTCACAACCTCAACAACTGCGTGATTTTTACAAATTGCCGTGGTTGCTTTATGGATATTATCAAGTCTTATCCTTGCTGCCTTTGATCTTACTCGATCAATTTTACCTTTGGTTTTTAGCCAATTTTTGCTGTATTTCTTTCTTCTCGTCAGTGTTTTATTGAGACGGATTAACTTTTTCTTTTCTTCCGCTTGGTAAGTGTTATCACCGCCAACCCCAGATGACAGATGAACGCTATTCACATTATTAAGTACAATTGTAGTTTTGATTTCAGAGGGGTGTATTGGATCAGGAACTGTTTGCTCTGTATTAAAACTGATATACCATTTTCCCTGATTAAAGGAAATAGTTGCATTTTTTAAATCACCAATGATTTCACGGCTCTTGCGATACTTTACCCAGCCGACTTTAGGGAGAGATACCAGTTTTTTTTCTTGATCTACTCTAACCCTTTGGCATGGTATACGGAAAGAATCATGCCGACCTTTCTTTTTAAACTTTGGATATTGTGATTTGCCGGTGAAAAAGTTTCTGAATGCTCTGTCTAAATCTCTTAATGATTGCTGTAAACACTGAGATGGAGCTTCTTTCAACCAAGAAAGGCTCTCTTCATTCTTCCATTCCACTAATTCAGAAGCCAGCTGATTGTAGCCTATGAATTTTTTACCCGAACGGTAATTCTCATTAAGAAGAGCAAGGCCTTTGTTGTAAACAAAACGACAGGAACCAGCAAAGGCCAAAAAGTCAGATAACTGACCTTTGTTTGGTTCAAGCAAAAATTTGAATGCCTGTTTTTTAATCACAACTGGACCTGTGTAAACGGAGCGAAACTGGTGAAATGCTAAATCATCGTGCGAGCTTTGATTAAAGGATTTGACTACTTTTAACGACCTTATTCAGCCAATAAAAAAGCCCCACATATATGGGGCTTTGACCTTTAATATGAAATTAGCCTTGCAGCAGAGACAGAACCTGCTGAGGAACCTGGTTAGCTTTGGACAGCACGGAGTTACCAGCCTGCTGAATGATCTGCGCTTTGGACATATTCGACACTTCAGTCGCATAGTCGGCATCCTGAATACGGGACTGCGCTTCAGATAGGTTAGTGGTGGTGTTGTTCAAGTTAGTTACAGCAGAGCTCAGACGGTTCTGTACTGCACCCAGAGAAGAACGGAACTTATCGATAGAGCTGATAGCGTCGTCCAAGGCTTTCAGTGGATCTGTTGTAGTTGCCGCTTTAGTAGTCGCATCTGTGGTAAAGGTACCATCCTTAGATACATATACAGCTTTTCCAGAACCATTAGTGATGGAACCGTCTTTCTGAAGGAAAATCTCTTGCTCATTGCTGGTAGTCAAAGTTCCGTCTGCTTTAGTAAAGGCCGCAGAGAATTTTGTACCATCAGCTGTAGTTGTAATATCACCATTTGCAGCAACTTTAATATCACCAACAGTTGTGGTGGCACCATCACCAGCAGAATCAATTGTAAAGGCAACGCCTTTAGTGGCTGATTGCAGGGAATCCGCGCTGATTCGAGCATCCTCTACAGTAATAGCACCGCCAGTTGCAGATCCTTTAGCAGGAGCGGCATCACCAGCCAAACGGATTTTAGCACCGTCTTCTGTGGTGATATTAACCGCAACAGCAACGGCAGGATTGTCATCGTCGGCAGCAGCACTATGGTTTTTAGTCAGACCATCAAGTGTTGCAGCTTTAACAGCACCGGCGCTGTTCTGAGTCAGGTTACCTGTCGTATCAATGAAGAGTGCAGAACCATCTTTAGCGGTGATTTTACCATCGCTAGCCAGCACAACATTAACAGACGTGCCACCAATATCAATTTTTAGGTTAGCTGTATCACCAGCTTTAGGCGTCAGGAAAGATTGAAGCTTAGCGCTATTGCTTGGAGTCGTTGCATCTCCAGCGCTAATAGTTCCCGTGTAAGTAAAATCGTTAGTATCTTTATGATATTTATAGTTATTACCGGTGACGCTATCAAAACCACTTGAAACAGTAGCATTAATTACTGCCTTGTCACCTATGCTGGAAAACACGTCAGCCTTAGTAGATGCATTGAGGCCAGCGCTTACCGTATACTTAGTCACACCATTCGAATCGGCTTCCGGATCCGCAATAGCAATGCCAGCGGCTGTCTTAGCAAGCTGAGCGGCGGCCAGGTCAGATTTAGTAGCAGCAGTATTGGCAACTGAACCTGCACCGTTAACATTGAAACCAGTCAGACCCAAAGTTTCAGAGTCGATTTGTTTCAGATCGATAGTGATAGTCTGGCCATCGTTCGCACCAACCTGAATTTTCATAGAGCCGTCTTTAGCCAGCACGTTCACACCGTTGAACTGAGTCTGACCGGAAACGCGGTCAATTTCGTCCAGACGGGATTTGATTTCGTCCTGGATGGAGTCCAGGTCAGACTGGGAGTTAGTACCTGTAGAAGACTGAACGGTAAGTTCACGGATACGCTGTAAGTTGTTGTTGATTTCAGACAGTGCGCCTTCAGTGGTCTGCGCAACGGAGATACCGTCATTGGCGTTACGCGCAGCCTGAGTCAGACCTTTAATGTTAGAGGTGAAGCGGTTGGCAATCGCCTGGCCAGCAGCGTCATCTTTTGCACTATTGATACGCAGGCCGGATGACAGACGCTCAATGGCTGTTGACATCGCAGACTGGTTCTTGTTGATGTTGTTCTGAGTGATCAGCGAGAGGCTGTTGGTATTGATGACTTGTGCCATGATAGTAATTCCTATTTGACTGAACTTAAATTAAGTTTACGGCTTCCACCATTTGGCTCCTGCGCCGCTATGTTCACTATCGGCAAAGTATTCTGGACCTTTAGAAGAAAAAGTGAAAACCGTCCCCATCTGCTTTCAGGCCCCAAGCGAAACAGAACTGTATGCTTGTGATAATTTCGTTTTAACGCCCTTCAACCCACCATAATAAAGCCATATAATTCAATATGTTGAGCATCATAAATAAACTATCTCGTTTGACAAACTGGCTACCTCTTATAAACCTCTAATCTCTTCATTTCTCAGCACTCAACAAGCGAGCATAACCCGATGCTCCGATGGTAAGAACTATCCAAGGCGCAAATGCTTAGCTATCTCATCGGATGGCACCTTGTTTTATCTGTCTTTTTTAGTAGGTGTATGTAAGATGGTTTTACATTACAGTCATTCTCTGTCTAATACATGATCAGGAGATTTGTTCAGTGAATGTTTCTGCCCGTTTTGTTATACTATTAAATCTTGCATGCGCTGCTTTATTATTTACTCTACTCAATGCCAGGTTTGATTTATTCTGATCAGGATCTCATTTTACTTACTCGAAATCCCTCCTAAGATTCATGCATTTACATATCTTACATCCAATCGAGTAGTAAATCGAAAATCATCAGGGAGAATAATGACTTGATAAAGGACGTGATCATTGACCATCGTCCTAACTTTCCATAAACAGGTGGGTATTTAGTGTATGAACCCTCGTCCAACTAGTTCCTTCCGATTACCCTTAAAGCACTTTTCATGGTGATGTTTTTCCTTGTTACATATTTGGATGCTTGTTTTAAGGCATTATTCATTGCTATTACAGTCACAGGCCTAGCTAACCCTTTAACTCGATTTGATCTACTCTGGAAAACATAAATATCAGAAGGATTGCAATCCTTTCTGTACGCAATTAACTTAGAAAGCAATAAATTTAATCTAATTGTTCGTGGCTCAAATTTTGGAGTTCCAGCCAAGTGCAGCATGTCATCTTCGATATCGGAATATCTAATAGTAATCACCCTGCTGCCTTCAGCACGGAGAGAAAACAATGTTAACCATAAGTCTGCCCATGTTGATGAGATTTTAGACAATTCAAAGTGAATAACCCTAAACTCTTCAGGTGTAATAGAATCTGTTTTTGCCATGAATACCCCCAATGCTCAACCCAACCGCTTACCAAAATTTCAACAAGTTTATTACATTATTTCAATGCTTTATTACGAAAATTGGATTAAATGTTCAATATTTTTTTCCTCTACCCCTACCGCGCCGGAAATTTCTTATACAAGGTGCACACCGCTACGTCGTAAATAATCGCCACCTGCTTTCTGTCCACTCCGTTTGCGATCAGCCTGCCAGCCTGCGCTCAGATATTGCTGAGGATGGTTTTACATGGTGCGGCTGCGGTGCGGCGAACGCCGAGGCTGAGGGCATTACTATTTCACGGCTTGATGTCGGCGTTTATGTTCTCACAGGTTCGGCAGGCCTGGCGTCAGAGGGATGGCAGTTACTGCCGCCAATGGACCCTGGCGGCATGGGGGAACTGGGTGTAGTTGAGGCAGAACAAACCGAAAACGGAGGACTGACTATCCGCCTGTTTAAGCGAAAATACCTGCTAGGCGATGACGGGGAGATCGTCAAAACGAAAGGGGAACCGATGGACGTGCCAGCGAACAGCTGGATCGATGTTCGCCTGGATAGGCCCACTGATTCAGTTTTCAGGCGTGAACAGTACAGTCTGCAAAGTGACGGAGAAGATTAGGCAACTGTCGAGCCGCGGAGGTCAGCCAGTTCTTTTTCGATGAGGTTTAACCGTTCGGCCAGCTCCTTAATGGCCTCAACATACAGGGCGCTCATGGCACTGTAGTCCACCGTTTTAAGATCGTTAATTTCCTCTCCTGCTGGCGTAGTGCCAGTTCCGCCAGAACTTACAGCAACGGGCAGAACCTTTTCCAGATCCTGGGCGATGATGCCTGCGCTGCGTACCGACTCCGATTCTGTGAGCTGAATTCCGAACGTGAAGCCCGTCAGGGAACATATCTTATCCAGAGCCGCGCTGACGGGCTCTTTGTCGAATTTAACCCGCTCATCTGAGGTCTGATTCATCGTAACGCAGGTGAACTTACCATCAGCCCCAAATGCAAAAGCGTATCCGTTGGACCCGCCGTTATCATTATTGTCAGGGCGGAGCTGAATAATTCCTGTTTGTCCGGAATAAATAACCCCCCTGGATGCCCCACCTGTGCCATAGAACCAAACATGAGCATTCTGATTGTTAGCTGGGGCCAAAACACCAATTTTAGTTTTGCATTCCATATCAGCAGTGGTCGCAATTTTTGCGGATGCGCTGATGCTGTTCTGACAGGTGATAGGGTTACGAAATTCAAAGCTATCGCCGATAAAAACGTATTTCCCTGCGTAAAATGTGAAGTCTCCTTTCCCCATAGCGCCATTAGAATTACCACCGCACAGAATGCGTGCGTCATAGTCGTTAGTGCCAAGGAAATGGAAATCCACAAAGCTTGCAGTAGAGGGTTTTTTGGCACCAATTTCGAGGCTTCCAAAGTTGGCTGTGTTGCTCTCTCCCAAACCGACCTTTATTCACCCGCATCGGCAGTCATGGCCAGCTCTGCTGCTCTGATTTTTTGGTTGTATAAAGAATCAGCAGGCATTTCGACGCGCACGGACACAAACTGGTCACGGGGGATGTCGACTGGATCACCATCACCCACGCCTTCCAGTTCGTTCCTGGCGAACGCTGGTGCATCAGGGTGAGTACGGTGATAGGTTTTCACCAGCACAGAACCATCGGCACTAACCTCATAATCCAGCCAGATAAGCGGCTGCTTGTTGCGATCGTTGGGGATGTCAAAACCACCATCAATCCCGCCCCAGGCAGCATCTGAGTTCAGTCCCTGGCATCCTTCAATCAGATATTGACCTGTAGCCAGACGAGTTACAGTGCAGCCTTCTGATTCGTCGTTCGTCCGGTATGCTCCATCCGAAAAGACCTTCACAACGGGGGATGAACGCTTAATAAAGCCGCTGGCATCGACAGTCGTGTTTTTTGTTCCCCAAAGATTGTTGTATTGCGCTGTGCCTGTAGAAATGCTGGAGTCATTACCAGCGGAGACCATTGCATTACCGGTTCTGTAATCTACCCATAACGTTGAAGCTGTATCACCCGCGCGGAAGTAGAGCGAAGCACCATACTGAAAATTCTGCCCGCCAATAATGAGGCCTGAATTTAAACTGCGAAATGCTGCTGTACCGCCGTTTTGTTTTCTCTCATTCATACATTGCGCCACATTCCCGATCTGCGAATCAAAACCAGTTCCTAGCGCTGCACTTGAGGCGATGATGGCCCCGTCAGTAGAGCGAAGAGATAAATAGCGGTTAAGGGTGTTATTGGCACCGTTGATGTGTAGCGTCAGGTAGTCGATACCGTCAGAACGCCTTTCAGCGTAGAAGCGAGCATAGTTCTTCACCGAACCACTGCCGTCCCTCGATGTGGTTGTTAAAATCCCTGATGCAGAAGAGTCATTACCGCGCTCGAGATTCAAATTGCTGAAAGTAACATTATCGCTACCTCCCAAACCGAGGTTTGTGCGAGCGTCAGCGGCATTCGTTGCCCCGGTCCCACCGTCCGAAACTCCAACCGCCCCATTGCTCCCTTTCTGGACCAGTTTGCCGATCGCCGGAACGGTTACACGAGCGCCGTTGATGGTAACGGTGATGTTCTGGTTTGCTGAGGTGGTGGCGAACGTCTCCCAGGCGCCGATGTTCTCGTCATACTCGTTGATGAGCTGAGACATGCTCTGCGCCAGGCCGTCGACCGAGAGACTATCAGTAACAAGAATGCCGTACTTCTGGCCGCTCAACGCCGGAGACGCGGCAGGCGTAACCGTCAGTGACGTCGCACTGTTAATGGCGGTGATCTGAAACATCTGTACCGGGTTAGAAAGAACAAACAACGTCTGGCCAACCCGAATCTGGCTGGCGGGTGCCGTCCAGTTCGTGCCGGTGCCGGTGGCTGTATTTCCGTTAATGGCGATGGTGCCAGTGTTATAAAGCATATTTTCTCCAGGCAATAAAAAACCCCGCCGGAGCGAGGTTGATTAAAAAGACAGTTTATTCAGACGTACATATCGGGAAGAACGGGAAGGTTCAGTGGCGTTACCGTGTCATTACCAAAAATTGCATACCGCTCGCGCCCAAGATATTTCCCACCCTGAACTGAAGCACTGCCGTTCTGTATTTTTATTCCGAACATTCGATACACGTACATGCCATTTACTTCGTGAGCCATCAGCCCGAACCTGCCCAGCGGAACATAGCCGCTGCCGATGCTCACGGCATTTTTCGAAGGCGTCCAGAGTTGGTTGAGGTAGACGAAAGGCCGCTTTGTCGTCGAAAACGTGCAAGCCCCGGCTGCATTGAAGATGTTGAGGCCGGTGCCCGGCTGAGGCGCCACGCCACTGGCAAAGATGACAATATCTATCGTGCCGGTCGTCGGAGCATCATCGTTGGTGGATGGAGGGCTGAAGAACCTGACCGTGTTGCCATCGAAATCGACTGTGTTACCGCTATTGCAGCGCCCAAAGACGATATATTTGGACTTGTCGTACCCCGCTATCGTGGGAACTGCCCAGCCGCCAGTGGGAACATTGACGGTACCCTTCCAGATACACTGTCCTGACTGTGTAGCATTGGTTATTGAGGTGAAGTCAGTGCTGTTGCTGATGAGAAGACCCACACCACTACGCTGGCCTGACGGAAATATCTGCCAGAGGCTACCGGGGAACGTGTACGTACTTTCACGCTCACTGATGCTTACATCCTTCATCGTGGAGTTCTGCGTCACGCGGCCACCGGATATGGTGACCGAGTTCATTTTATGAAGCAGCCCTGAATCAAGATAAGCCGTTGCGTGAGGGATAAACAGCACCTGCGCCCCGGAAACATAACCGGCAACATCAGCGTACTTGGCTTTCTGGTAGCCACTGTCAAAGTTGGCCCCAAATGACGGGCACCGCAGGCCCGCCGTGATCTCCATTCGTTTTCCACCGTCATTAAGTTCTATCAATAATCCTGTCGGCATTTTATGTCCATGTCCCCAGTACGATGCGACCTCCACCCGGAATATTAATGGTTACGCCATTACCATTAATCACCGTTGTGTTGCCGGAGCCATTGAAAGAAAAATTACCGTTTGTGGCGTAAATCGAGCCGCGAACGGTCACGTTGTTAAACGTCGCGTAGCCAGATTTGTTGATGTGCCAGCCAACGTTCCCGGTGCCGTCCCAGGTTGAAGATTGGATATAGCTGCCGATCTTGGCGTTTCCAATCGTCCCGTCTCCAATGACCGTGTCCCGGATTATGGTCTGCCCGTTCTGGATAACGAACGGAAGCGTAACGGTCGCTCCTGCCTGGTGAGTAACGGCGAAGCGGTCAGCCAGGAAGATAACCTGCGACTGCATGCCTGACGGCGTATTCTCCACGCCGATCCCCATCCCTGCCGCGTAAAGCTGACCATTGCTGGATAACCCGACCTTGATGCTGTACATCGCCTTCAGGTCCCCGTTAACGTTCGCTATGGCCTGAGCGTTAGTGGTAATGGCTGACGTATGCCCGTTGATGGTCGCCGTGATGCTGTTTACCTGCGTGGCCATAGCCTGCTGGTAATCCGAGAACGTCTGGTTAAGGCTGTTGATGGATGCCTTGTTGCCGTTCACGTCAGTCTGCAAACTCAGCAGCGAACGCGCCGTTGCCTCCTTCTCGTTGACGATCACCTCATCAATGCGGTCCAGTTGCGCGCTGTTACCGGCGACCGATGCAGACAGTGTTTTGCGCGCCACCACCTGCGCCAGGTTGCCCTGAATAATCGCGATGGCGGAGTTCTTCACTCCCCCCGCCATGCCGTCCATAGACACGTTGATGCTATCGATACGCTGACCCAGTGCGGTATCGGCCGTCGCCACTGTCTGCTCAAGCTCGTTCAGAGAAGAAGACACATCTCCGACCTTGCTCGACAGGTTTGTAACGTTGGTCTGAACCTTTCCGATATCCTGGGCATTTTGGGCAATTTTCTGCGCCTGTTGCTCCAGTTCGTCGTTGGCCTGTTTGATGTCGTTAGCCATGCCAGCAATTTTTTCATTGCTGTCCACCGCGTTCTCGATCAGGTCTTTGAACGTATCGGAGCCTTTCATGTCCTCCAGGATTGCATCGGTGATGTCGGATACATCGATGCTGGCCTGCCCGCGCACAAAGTCTGTATACCCTGATTCGTTTCCGCTGCGGTCCACCAGCTGCGCGCGGTACCAGAAAATTTGCCCTGCCTTTAGGCCCATCTGCTGATACTTGCGCTGCGGAAAGGGTACGTCTGCCAGCAGCATCACATCGTCTTCCGTCCCGGCCAGGCTGTACTGAATTTCCGTCTTCAGAGTGTCGTCGGTATTCGCGGGGAATCCCCAGCTCAGCTCAATACCGAATACCACGTTTTCAGAAGCGATGAAGCCGACCGGCTTCGGTGGATTGCCCACTTTCCCCGTCAGCGTTTTCTCTTCTGAATAGCCCCATCCGGACGAGATTTCTGCGGCATTGATTGCGCGCACGCGCACCAGGTAGCGCCCTGCATAAATCCCGGGGACGTCGAATGACGTGGTGGAGCTGCGCGGCACGTTAACCCAGTTCCCGTCGTTGCGGCGCCATTGCGCTTCATAGGCGATAGCGTTCTGCGCCTGGTCCCAGCTCACGCGCATCGTTTCGACGCTGATATTTTGCTGTACCACAGAAAACGAGCTGATCACGATGTTCGCAGGCGGCGACTGGTTGCCCGGCGGGATCACGCTCACCGGCCGCTGGTCAATGATAGCTCCCGTATCAATGCGATCGAATTTATCCGGATCGTGATTTGCACCGACGATTGTGAACGTGCCGTCATTATTATCAGTTACCGTAATAACGCGATACTGCTGTGCGTAGAGTTCATCAGACTCTATGACCCACACGGCCTGAGCCACAGGCGTTTCGCTGTAAGCAGTCGTAACGGTTACTTTATTGCCCGTTATCGTCTGGATGGTGCGTGACTGCGCAACCCCTGATGGCAGATTGACAATCATCCTGTCGCCCGAAGATGCATCCGGTGCCCTGTCCAGCGTCAAAACACGACCATTCACCACAGAAACACGGCCGCCAAGGTCACGTCCGGAAAGATTTCGGTCGGCTACAGCAATTACATAGCCAGGCTGTGGGATGTTACCGTCTTCCCCTACATTGAAAGTAACAACGCGATCTTTGTTGTTGGTGAGGATCCCCCATCGCCCTTTTCGGTTCGCCTCCGATTGCCGGGTACAACCAATAGCTGTTATCTCAAGTTGATTAAATCCATAACGCGAAACCAGCGCCTGTTCAAAAACAGGTTCCATCGCATCAGAATAGGCGTTATCAGGATCAGACCAGGATACGAGCGCATTGGTATAACGGTTCTTTGTGGTGCTGCTGGAATAGGTAAACCGGCCATCGATAACGTTCGCATGAGTGTATGTAAAATCAACATCCCTCGGCATGTCCGCCAGCGCAACAATCTGGTCGTCGCCCCAGTAGGTCATCCCGCGGAAGATAGCAGCAAAATCACGCAGGACCGTATAAGCGTCGTTGCGTTCCTGAATGTATACGTTGCAGGTATAACGTGGTTCGGTGCCACTTCCGCCTTTGCCATCCGGCACCATCTGATCGCAATACTGTGCAACCTGGTAAAGTGTCCATTTGTCTATGTTCGCTGTTGTGAGACGATCCCCAAGCCCGAAACGGTCGCTAACCACCAGGTCGTAGAATATCCACGCAGGGTTATCTGTCCAGGCCCATTTGAATGTCCCAAGCCACGTACCGCTATAAGTTCTTGTTTCCGGGTCGTAAGTATCCGGTACGCGGATGACACGACCACGTGGTTCACAGGCAATTTGTGGAATAGAGCCATTGAACTGGCTGGAATCAAACTCAATGTACAACAGAGCTGTGTTTGGATAGCGCAGTTTGGCATCGATGACCTCTGTATAACTTTGGAGCGTCATCGTGTCGCCAATTTTGGCACTGTTTGCGTCAGCGGTAATTTTGCGCAGTCTGATGGTCCAGGTGCTGCCAGCTTTCGGTAAATCGATGCGATGGCTGCGTTCATAACCGGATGTGGTTTTCCCGGTCACATTAGTATCAAGGACCTTTTGCCAGCTACCACCGTCCGTCTGAAGCTCTACCACATAGTTGATGGAATACCCTACCAAATCCCCGTTATCCTGCTGTTTGAAAAGAGTTGGCCACTTCAGGCGCAGGCGAACCGCCGAAAGCTGCGTATTCGTGAAGGTATGCGTCCAGGCAGTTTCGCTGGATACTTCGGTACCGACGCTGATTTCATTTTCTGTGCCAGGTATCCCCTGAATGTAATCCTGAGCCTGCGTTCCTGGGCGAAACTCCCACAAGACACCGCTGAAGTTCTGGGAACCATCTGCGTTTTGTAAAGGTGTGCCGTCAAGATAGATATCCCTCGCGGTCAGCCCACCAGCAAACTCCCCTTCACCGAGAACCATCAGGATTTTCGCTTTCGCAACGGACTGGAGATCATCGGGCTGCTCGACAGGGATGCGGGAACTCGAACTGCCGCCTTTACGTCCGGTAATTGTTTTAGCCATATCGCGCCCATAAAAAAAGCCACCCGAAGGTGGCCTGATTGACAAATATTTGTTATTGCTGGTCTTCTACGTAAATCCCGGCAGAGGCAACAGCGCCGCCGATTCGCCGTTTACCATAGAGAATGGGGACAGGGTTTCCCTGAGAGGTTGTGTTCGTAACGCCACCAAATGCATAGCTTGCGCGGTTATCTGCTGATTGCTTGCTGGCTAGCCCGGTAGTCTGTGGAGAAAGCATCTGGACTACGCCGCCGATCGCCATTGATGCCCCTATCCCCGCCACAGCTCCCCATCCACCAGCAAAAGCAGTCCCACCAATCCCGATCGCGGCCCCTCCCGTGACGAACGCGGCAACAGCGACAAGGGCAACCCCGAGGATTGTCTGAAAAAACCCGGCTCGCTTACTGCCGATGATCACCGGCGCGATGCGGATTTCCTCTGTGCTCCTGTCCATACTGAGTTCATCGTTTACGAGGTTTCGTTTCCCGCTGAATACCGCATAAGTTAAACCTCGTTGCTTACTGGTATTCAGGAAACGCTCAAAACCCGGCACGATAACGCTCAGGGCGCGGATGGCCTCCTTTGGTGAAGCTACTGATAAACGATATTCACGCCCGAATGTGGCACCTAGCACGCCATAAAGCCGGACTGTTCTGAGCGGTTCTTTATCGAGTGAAATTGCCATATTTACTCCATAAAAAAACCCGCCGAAGCGGGTGTGTAAGATATCATAAAGCAAAAAACCGCCAGATGGCGGGTTTAAGTTATGTGCCTGTCAAACCATCGGTCGGTTCAGGCTGATCTATTAATGACGTGTTCGTACAATACTTTTCTTTAAACCTGATGTGCTTTGGTTTTGCTTGTTCTGAAATATCGAAGCCTGAGAGTACTCTCTCGAATGCAGCTTCTGGCATATCATCATGCGCCGTTATTTCACCGGCTGCATGCTTTCTTGCAACATTATCGACACGCCAGATAACTGCCTCGGCATAGACTATATAACTGGGATGCTGGATAAATCGATGGTCACCAGGGTTAAGCACACACGCATCATCATGAGGAACGCCCGGCTTAATACTGGACACGTTAACAACCAAAATGCAGTAACAGTCGTTTACTGGGTAATAAACAGGATCGTTGCAAATCACATGAAGATGATTGCATGGCCCGCTTGGAGCTAAAACGGTTCCTTTTTTATATGGTTGAAATGTGCTCATGACAATTGAGAAGAAAACTCCTTGAGCTCTTGTGATTCGCACATGCTCCTGAAAATATTTTCAGCTTCTTCAGGAGTTTTACCCTCATTCAAAAAAATTTCACGCACGTCAATAGGGGTTCTAGACCCGCGAGGATCATGCCATTCCGGGCAAACATCACGCAGGTGAGTCATATCGCGCAACTCGTATCTATTCATGTGACCATACTGGGCATAAATTTCATCGAGGATGCGGACATCTGCCCGGCTCAATTCATCGAACACTTCATCAGCATCCATTTCACGCGGATCAGCACTCAGGCAAACATCATGCCCCGCTGTTTGAATCAGCCGATACCAGTATTCACCGCCAGTCTCTGCTCTACCACGGATTAAATCCAGGGTAGTAGACATCACAGGGCCATGAGGCATTGAATAGAGACGATCCTCACCCATCATGCGTCCATGTCGGATCATAGATTGGCGATTTGCCAAGTATAATAATTTCATAAGCTTCAGATATGCCATGCGCCCGCCACGTTTAAGTAGCAGGTAAGCAGCCATCTGAGCTACTTTTTCTTCGCTAAACATATTGAACCTCTAAATCATTTATGAAAGCAGCACTCTACAGTGATTCTATAGCTAGCTATAACTTTTAAGCAATCCTCATTTGGTCAAGATAGCCCCACGTTCGACGATGATCGCGATGACCATTTTGAAAGTTAACAGCACTATCGCAGAAGTTACCCCTCAGGTAATAGTAAACTATTGTCACGTTCTCGGGAGATAGGCGGTGCCTATGAGCCAGCTTGAGCTTTCAAGAATGGCATAAATAGCACTTTTTGCACAAAATGTATGGCTTGGTTGGAATGCAGAACAACAAAGATTGCTGTAGTATTTCGCCCCCTCTGAATGGAGGTGCTCAGATTTCAACCACACTCTAATAAGATTTTATGTCTGAGTATCTTCATGGTTCTTTCCATCCAGTAGCCGCCATAAGGAACGCGCTGGCTCAGATGCCCATAAAGGTGATGCAGTAGCATGTTACCTTCCAGCAGAATCCCCGCATGATTCCACTTATCAGCCTGAACCTGCATGATTACCATATCGCCAGGTTTCGGCGGCCCGTCGAATTCACGGAATCCGCACTCGTACCAGCAATCCTGATAGAAGTTGTCCGGATAGTCTTTTTCCCACCAGGGATAACCAACCCGGTAATCGTGGAGTTCGATACCATGCGTTTGCCGGAAATAGCTCATTACCAGCCCCCAGCAGTCGAAGTGACCAAGCACAAAAGGACGCTCCAGCAGCGGCAGCTCTCCGCGCGGCTGAATGGTGCGTAAATCCCCCTCTGGCCAGCTCACGATATGCCAGGGTAAAAGCGTTGAGTCGCATTGCGCTTTATCCAGTTCGCTCGGCTGCGTAGTGGCGTCAGGGTGGCTGTGAACGATGGCGATCACCGTACCCCAGTCCTCAGCAACTGCGTAATCTTCCGGGCAGAGGACAAAATTTTCCTCCGGCGCCGCGGCAAGATTCCGGCACGGAAAATAACGTTCAACACGGCTTTTTTGCACCACCACACCACAGCACTCACGAGGATATTCAGCGGCAGCATGCGCCATAATTGCATCAATTGTTTTCTGACGCATATCAGCTCCTGATCAGCGACGTTCTGCCTGAATCAGTTCATCAGGATAAGAACTCAGCAGCGAGGAAATGTAATCCGGGGGCAGGTTCTTCGCGTTGTCGAACGTGCTGGCCTGAATCAGCCCATACAGAGCAGAAAGCTCAGGCTTTTCGCGGACCGCCTTCACGAACTGCTGGTAGACGAACTTGAAGCCCTCCGGCGTAGTCGTTACATCGATGCCGTTACGCAACCCGTCGACTTTGTAACGCATACGGGCGATGATTTTTCGCCAGGCCTGCTGCGCTTTGGCAGCCGCCATGACGTCCAGTTCATCCACCATCGCATTACCGATTTTGAAACCAACTATCGAGCCTGGCTTCTCCATTGAGCGGCAGATTGTGGTTCCGCGGTATCGTCGCCCCTCGTAGAAGTGAACCTCTTTGTTCCCCTCATTGATTATGACGCTCAGCCCCCAGTCAAAGGCCACTTCCTCAATCGTCGGGTAGAAGATGTCACGGATCTGCGGGTACGTCGGCGCGAAATAACCCTGGTTGATTTTAGGGTGCTCCCACATCCCCTTACAGATGCCGCCACAACCCACCCACGTCTTACCGGAACCGAACCCGGCAACGTAGGCTTTGAATTTGTGCTGCATCGCGAGGAAACGCGCCTGAGGAATGTTAAGTGTCGGGCTGATCCCCATCTTCCGCCCTCGCGTCCACTACGTTGATATTGATCTGAACTGGGGTCGGTTCGTCACCATCACCATCACCGGCCAGCTCTTTGCGGAGTTTCTCAACCTCCAGCTGCCGGCGGTCGATTTCGATCTGCTGGAGACGCTGAGCGAACTCGCTATCCGCCAGGCCAAGCCGTTTCATTACGGCTTCGAACATACGCTCACGGCTGATAGCGGTTATCTCGACGCCGTTCTTTCCGACCTTTACGCCGGAGTAAGCGAGTCGCGAGACTGGCGAGAGTTTACGCGTATCAGCGAAGTAAGGCTGGCCGATACCATCGCCGTTACAGCGTGGGCAGGCAGGGTTAGGCTCACGATTATGGTCATAGCCATAGCCACCAACATCAGCGGGCTCGCGACTTTTCCGCTCAAGCGCTTCGAGTCGTTTCTCTTCGAACTCAACCATATCGCGCCACTGGTACTGGTGACCGAATCCCCAGCAGTAACGACACGCGCCGCGGCGATACTGCGATAGCTGGTTTGCATCGAAGGTGGCAAGCTGCCACATCTGCGCGAGGACTTCATCGGCACCGCCAAGCGTGCGCGCAATGGAGGCTTTCTGCTGTTGTGCAATAGCCTGGGCAACTGAAGTTTTCTGAAGGAGTTGATAACCAATTTGTTCAGCGGATTTTTTGCTGTAACCCGCCCTGATAGCTGCTTGTGTGGCGTTACCATCCTTTAGGTATTCCGCAACAAATAAGCGTTGCTGAGCAGTAAGTCCATCATCATCCATCTGCTCATTTGCGCTTTGTTCTTTCTGCGCAATGCGCACTTTTTTCTGCGCAGATTTTTGCGCAGTTTGCGCAGAAGTTTTTTTGATATATCGACGGGCGGTAGCGTAGTTCAGTCCCTGCGCTTCACACCATTCCTTTGGTGATACGCCGGTTGCGGCATGTTCGGACAGGAACCGTTGCTGAAGCTCTCCCCAGTCCGGTTTTGCCATTATTCACTCCAATAAAAAAAGCCACCAGCGAGTGCCAGTGGCTTGAATGTGGTAATCAGAAATGGGTTCGAACCGTTGGGACAAACAATATTAAGCGCTCACCCGCTGGATTAAAGTAGCATCACGCTTCGTCTGGCCGATATGAACTCCTGTATCACTCTACTGACGTATAGAACCAAGCATGACCCATCCTACTGCTACGCGCCAGTCTCGCTGCTTTCAACCAATCAGAGCATCATAAGCCTCGATAATTTCTTTCCTGCTCACGTATCTGTCGGCTGCCACCAATATGGCTCCACTTTCGCCTTTCAGAAAAGTTGAAAAAAAAATCACCACATCCAAACACCTCACCTCATCATTAGCATACAGATAAAGAATCTTGCTCCGATAACTTCGAATTTTCAGCAACTTAGCAGGCTCATCATCAGCAAAAATCAATAGCTGTGCCATAAAATCTCCTTCTACACATAATTCCTTACAAGAGAAGATTGTTAGTCCCATGAACACTCAATCACATTGACGAATCTTTTGCCTGTGATTTACGTTACCTTTAATAGCCCAAAAGTCTTTTTTAACTCATACACCTGAATTCAATTCTGAAAGAAGTGAAAATGGCAGCAAACAAATCACCAGGAGTTTAACTTTCTTTAATTAGTTATAGTGCAGAATGCTTAACCCTGTATATAGAGTTCGCTTCTTCGCACTTTTCTTTCAAGTATATGAACCGGGTGGATACTTCACTGTTTGAGCAGTTCGTCACAATGCAGTAACCCTCTACCCATGCCTTTTCATCCTTTTCGGCAAACAAACTTTCGAAAATGGCAACCCAAGTGCTGTTAGGCATGCGTTCCAGTTCAAAATACTTCATTGTCCCTCCCTCACGAAGGGTTCTGTACTCATCCAATCCTAAGATTTTCATAATGCATCTCACGGTCTTTTTAATGTTATGATTTCTAGCATCATATCCAGGCTTTTCCTACCCCAAAATCCATGGGACTCTGCATTTTATCATCATTAGCAACCAGCAGATGAGCTTTGTAATAGATGAAGAATGCGCATAAGAAAGCCATAGCTATTCATGTGACATGCCTGTCCTCAGTATTGGATTTAGGTTACCTCCTGGATAAAAACTTACCCATCAACATTAAAAATACAACGATTCCAACAGGCACTCCAACAATAGGTGTAGCGAACGCGCTTACTCCCACGGCGGCAACCATACCTCCCAAAGTACTAAACATGATGGGTATGATTAACATAATGATAGCCTGGGGTATTCCTGCCTTCCAGAGGAGTAACACCATAATGACAACAAAGAACACCATGAGAAAAGGCATTGTTTGCCCCCTTAATTAAACACACTCTCTATATAACGACCATTTGGAAAATTTATTTAGTTATCTTTCAATTAAGGCCTACTTGCAGTTCGCCTGCCACGCTTTGTTATGCGCCAGGATGTCGCGCTTCGTCTGCCTGTCCAGTACATCCCAGTCGTGCGCTGTGCAGTAGATGGGTTTAACCCAGTCGCAAGACGTATCGGCTACCTCAACCCTTACGGGTCCAGTTGTCCCGCAGCTCGCGATCAACATCGTCGTCAGACATATGGTTAACAGTCTGCTGTACATTGCTGGCCTCTTTCGTTGCTTCTACCCGGCGTTCGGCTGCTGCGACCGTTGCCGCTGCGTTATCTTCGGTGCGCTGCTGGTCGGCTTTCACTTCAGCTTTGCTGGTGCCGCGAATATGGCCCAGGCCAAAAGCGCCGGCGATAACGGAAATAACCAATGCGACCAGCCCAATTATCGTTTCGATCCCCACATTCACCTCATACCAGAACGGATTTCGCCAGGTTAAACAGCGCACGGCGTTTATCCAGCCCGTTGCGGCCGCCATTGATTAACAGTGTCACGCGCTCAACGTCGCCGGAATGAAGAAGGCAACCGCGGGAGGCATAGAACCATGCGGCAGAGCGCGCGGCGTATTCATCCTTTTCAAGCAGCTCCGGATGAGTAACAAGGTCCAGTTTCAACGCCTGGCCACAACTGCGATAGTTGCTCAGGCCGGTAATCTGTTTCAGCCCGCGACCGCGATATTTCCAGCCATCACCAGCGACCTGATTGCCAAGGTGTTCTTTTCCCCACTCACCACCGTATACCAGATTGGCGATCGCTTTCTGGTTTGCCGGTTGCGTTGCCGTTCTGCCAAGTGCGGCGGATTGCTGTTGAGTGATGCGGTGGCTGCCGAACGTCGGTACCAGGTTTTCAACCGCGTAATTCAGGTTCTCCACCAGTCGGGTAAATCTGGTGCTTTCATGCCCCATCTGGGCAATAAACATGGCCTGATCAAGCGGTGCGGTGATGCCGTATTCCTTCATGGCGGCGTCGATATGCGGAAACCAGCGCGCAGCTAATCCGGCGCTGATACCAGCCGCCTTCTGAAATTGTGATTGGTTCATTAGTGCCTCAGATGATCAACCAGACGTGCAACGTTGCCTTTGACGGCCACCAGCACGGAAAGGAATATGATATTGGCCGCAATGGTGGCCCATGATGAATGCGGGTAGATCCCACACAGGTACGCCAGCGGTACAGCGCTGTAAGTGACGGTAATCAGCCAGGCTAAACGCGAAATCCATGGCCGATGCCGCGAATCACCACGGCGGTAAAACATCAGAGCAATTACAACTCCGGCGCAGAGCAGCGCGTTGATAGTTGCTGTTGGGTCATTTAGTACCACCTGAACCTCCCCGGCGCGTTATCAGCGCCACCAGCGAGCCGATGTCCTGCTTGTTCAGGAACGTAAGGATTTGAACGGCTAATGCAGAAGCTATTACGGCACCAATAGCATCCAGAGGCTTCTCGGTGTACCCCGTCCAGGATGTGAGTTTTGACCCCAACAACCCCGAACAAAGAATGCCGACGATATACGACACGAAGAAGTAGGCCAGGCGACGTAACACACTCAGGTCAGCTGCTGTCGCTATGTAGAATACTGCGCCTGCAAATGCTCCAAAAACAACACCGTAATCAGTTCCGGTCAATAGACCGTAAACACTTGCTCCAGTCAAAGCTAAACCGGCCAGCCCTGTGCCGGAAAATGGATCGGACATAGGTCTCCCCTCATATAGCTGTGTATCCTCTCAGTAATGAGGGGAATAAAAAAAGCCCGCACGGGAGCGGGCAACGAATGCAGATATTTATTTTTTTCAATTTCAGAACGAAGATTATCGGCAGTCTTGGGAAATACTTTAGACAATAAAAACCCGGCGCGGTGGCCGAGTTGATGATCACTTGTTTACTTTTTCCAATGCAGATTCGTAAGCGTCTTTCTCATCAAATAGAGTCGTTACCGCTAAAACCTTACCAATCTGCTGCTTGAGCGCCTTGACGCCAACCTCAGATAGGAACTGGTGGATCATGTCTCCGGATTTTCCGAATTCATCTTTGCTACTTTTAGCAAGGTCAAGAATCTTACCTTCGCTTTTGGCCAAGGGCTTGTAAATTTGCTCAATAGTCAATTTTTTGAATAAGAATGGACGCCCTCGTCCTGGCTTGTTTAATTGATAAATTTTGTACCAAGCCTCATAAAGTTCGTTGGGAAACTCTTTCTCATACTGCCTAGCTTCTTCCCTAACAAATGCTTTGAAGAGATCAATTACTTGCTGTACTTCAGGTTTGAATCCAGCTACAGCGTAAGCAACGTTAGTAATACCAACCTTTGCCGCCGAGTTAACTAAGTCTTGAGCTTGCATAGCTGCATTTAGTCTAGATGCTGGAAGATCGCCACTATCTTTAGCTGCCGTAAGGGCTTTGCAAATATCAATTACTACTGAAATATCATATCCATGTCCGCCAGTAAAAGAACCGAGTACTGCGCCATCGTTCTCCCATTGAAAAATATAAGGATTTTCCATTTTCTCAAGCAAAACTGCGTCTACGTAATCTTGCATATATTGAGCGTTAAGAACTCGGTCGATATCTTTTACTCGCTCCCCAAGACCAATGAGTTTTGCCAGCCCGGTTTTAGTTACCACAGCCGTTTTAGATTCATTGTCTAAAACATAACACTCAGTATCAATGCCAAACTCTTCCATAAAGCTTCCCTTGTGGGTTGCTTTCAACGGCTTGTCTTTCCATCTTGCTGCCGCTGCTTTTTTGGCAATGTCAGAACGCTGCTCTTTAGTAAGAGACTTCGCCCTAGCAATCCCGCCCTTAGCTTTACCCTTTGGATCTTTCTTATCGTCTGACATATGCAAGCATTTTTCACTATTTTATGCTTGCATAGTCAAGAGCATATAAAAGGCCGCTGGATGGTAGCCTTCAGTAAACTAATGTTGTTGTGCTTAATTGTACGCCATCGAGGATTCGAACCCCGAACCACAGAGGTAGAAGCTCCGTGCTCTTTCCAGTTGAGCTAATGGCGGAAAAAAAAGACCAGCAATGAGTTGCTGGTTATGGGTCATGCAGTTGTCTCTGCGAAGCGGGTGTATACCCCACCCAGTGTTATCAGTATCGAGAGCATTATCAAATGCCATAAAAACTATAGCACTGATGAAAAAATTCACTCTGTCAAAGGCCATCAGAAATGACCTTTTGCTCATAACGGGAAGCCAGCTCTCCCGAATGCTTAGTGTCACGCCTAAGAAGGGCATGAAAGCAGGCTTTCCGTTGTGTTTAAAACGAAAAAACCCCGCGGTATTAACCGCAGGGCTTTAAGGATTTCTTGCTGGTCGGAACGAATGAACGGATTCCCAGCGTTAGAGTTGATGCTAGCCGAAAATTCCGCAAACCTCAACACCTTTTTTCTCTGACAATTGAGCTTTATAGAAAATCAGCCTACATCGTAACTGCCTTTAAGGCGCTGTCTGCATAACCTTCTTGCCTGTGGCATTCTTCCACCAGCAATTCAAACAGCGGTTGCAGCTGACCGTAAGCGGTGGTTTTTTTTACATCCCATACGGTGCGGACGCCCTCCAGCACATTGGAAAATTTTAGCCGGGCGTAACCTCTCCCCGTGCAACGGTCACACACCTTCATGACCGGCACGCCCTGTTCCTCTGTCTTTTTCTTATCCAGCACCCTCCCTTTCCCGTGGCAGCGACACGCATTGCTGATAACGCCTTTGCCGTTACACGCTTTGCACAGAACGCGCGCTCTCTCCCGAACTGATTTCCACTCCTCCCAGTATGAGGGGTAAACACCCTTTGT
The DNA here is from genome assembly GCF_019056635.1 of Enterobacter cloacae complex sp. ECL72. Taxonomy (NCBI): domain Bacteria; kingdom Pseudomonadati; phylum Pseudomonadota; class Gammaproteobacteria; order Enterobacterales; family Enterobacteriaceae; genus Enterobacter; species Enterobacter cloacae complex sp. ECL72. The sequence goes on from NZ_CP077659.1 coordinate 3,042,223, forward strand.
AACTTTTGCCCATTTTGGCGGCTTGCCGTCAGGGTATTGGATTTTGTTGGTGAATACCTCGACTTCGGTAAAGCCGCTACCATCGCAGCAGTCACATCTGCGAACGCTTGCCGCACTACGGGCGTAATCCTGGTATGCAAAAGCACACATAATTTCAAGAACGCGCTGCCGAACTTTTTCATCGAGTTCTGTAACTGATTTAAAGCGTCGGCATAGGACCAACGATGCTCCATAAAGCGCCTCCATTGCCCGGTCAGGGCTGCTGATACCAATTTTTGCAAGGTATAAATCGAATCCAAACCCACACTTGGCGTTAACCAGTCCAAGCGCGGTCATAACATCAGTTCCGGTCAGATTGTCGGTGGCAGTCGCCCTCGAGGAGTCACTGTACATCGGTGATTTTGGCGCGAAATATTTAGCGATTGATTCGAGGTTCATTATGCGGCTCCTGCTGAATGATAGATTCGAACAAAATTACGAAGGATGCGGTAGTCCACCAGCACTGATCCCCGGTAGCGGTAAATGCGAAGGCGCTGCCAGCGCGCGCGTAGTACCTCAAGCGTTTCTGGCTTCATGTGGCCTCCCCGATGATAATTTGCCCGGTTTCTCCCCAGATTTTGGTAACCCGCCCGTCCCAGACATGGCTATCCTCGTCAAACACTGCATCCAGCAGAGCTTTTTCCAGATTGTCTTTGTCCGGCTTTTGTTGATGAGTCTGGCCGACATATTGCGCCCGCTTCGTCTTACTCCAGCTCTTTGGCATGGGGATAACGAACGTGACGTGATATCCGGAATCTGGCAGGCGGATCCCCAGCAACCGGACCTGTTCTTTGTATGCCCCGTAAGCTGCTGTTGCTGGCCGTTTATGCCATCTGTCGCGCTGAGTCATTCGGGGTTTGCCGATCGGCGTAATTTCGTAAATTTTCATGCGGGCACCACCAGCCCGCGGCGGGCAACTTCAATCACTGTCAGAACAATCGCGCGGTCCATAAGTTGCCGACGCTCGTCCCGGTTCAGCTTATTCCCGTTATCAATGCTGTCATGACAGCAAACGCAGAGCGCAGCTGTCGCACAGTCATCGGTTTTTAATCCCATGCCTTTCCCTTCGTTTCGGTGTGCCACCTGCGTTCCCCATGCTCCACAAAGAACACAGCGCTCGATCTGCCCGACGGCGGCGAGCCATTTTTTGCTGCGATAAATAGCCACGCTCACCCCCATATCCAGTGACGCAGCCCAGGCACGAACGGCGTCTCGGATCTGTTCGTGCTTATCTGCCGCGCCTGGCTGATTGCGATTTATCATCGCAACCGGAGTTAATCCGGTATTTTGTTGATATGAAATGGCATGCATGGTCAAGACTCCTGTTTTGGCAGCCCGTCTGTGGGATTTGGATAAATGTCACTACGTACTTCATGCGGAGTGATTTTCCATCCCAACAACTTGCAAATCGGTAGCACTCGATGCGCGGGAACCTCATGGTTCAGCCACAGACTTACAGCTTGAGAAGTTGTGCCAAGATTCTTGGCGATCTCTGTTTGAGTCATGACATCGCATACTCGCTGTTTAATTGATTTGGTCATATCCAGCCCTCAGTGAATGAAAAATGAGATTACAGCATGAAAATATTATTTTCAATCATGCATGAAAAAAATCTTTGCAATGCACTATGAAAGGCTACCTTGTAGAATGAATGCCATGAAAAAAGCACCTCATGAAGCGTTCGCCTACCGACTTCAGCTCATCAAAGATGAATTCGGCTGGAACATGTCTGATATAGCCAGGAGAGCCATGGTTACTCCCCAGGCAGTTCAGCAATGGGCTAAAGGTGAGTCAGCGCCTCGAGGTGTAAGGTTGAAACGCCTTGCAGCTGCCACAGGTAAACCAGAGCACTGGTTTTTTATGCCGCCTGATGCAGGTGATGATGACCTGAGCATGCATAAACCTCCACGGCAACTGGATGAAAAAGAAATCGCTTTGCTCTCATTATTCAACCAGATGCCTGAAGCTGAAAAGCTTCGCCTCATCGTTCACGCAAAAGCTACTCTTAAAGAGTTAGATCTCCTCAAGGATGACGTTACCAACATCATCCAAAGCATTCAGAAGTAAAAATCACATCTTTTTTTTCATTGCATCCAATAGTTTGGATGCATTGACACACCCTTAATTGAAAATTTATATTTCATTCCGCTTGCTAGATGTAAATAATATTTGTATTGTTATCTCCATCGACAACAAGCGCATCGTTGTCAGGTAATAAACGTTCCGCTGGCCGGCGACAAGGCAAAGAGGATGAGATGATTGATTTTGCACGCAAACCAGCACAGCAGCAGGCCGTTCGCCTCAACTGGATTAAAGTCAGAATCCGCCAGCTTTGTTACTTACTGGCTCAAAAGGGTACTCCGTAATGAACACTTTATTTGCACTGGTTCTGACTGTTATCTCCCTCAACGGTGAATCGCAGGATGTAGTAATCGATGTATATGACAACCAGCAACAGTGCCAGGCAGCTGCTATCGAGCAAAACGTGAATGGTGAGTGCTGGCCTGTAGAGGGAATTATTCGTAACGGCGAGATCCCGGCAAGCCTGTAAGGAGCGGAAATGAAGAAAGAATGCGGATACTGCCGCAAGCCTTTTGAAGCGGGGAAAGAAGTTAAACGCACCTTGCTTTATTTTTGTGGCAATAATCTTGCCCGTAAAGAAAAAGAGTATTGCTCAAAACAGTGTGCTGAAAAAGACCAGATGGCACACGAAGCGTAATTAGCAGCCCTGTAATTTGAAAAAAATTCGCCATTTATTTGGCGTGGATTCTTACACCCTGAATAAACCAAAAGGAACATTCTATGGAAATCGTAAAAGTCGAATTAAATCTGAAAGCAATTAACAAAAGCATCGCTTTATTCAACTGCGACAAGAAAGTATCTGGCCTGATTCATACCACTGAAAACGGCGAAACCACCGTCGTACTTGATGGGGGTTATGTTCTTGACTCGTTCGACTGTCCGCACTGCGCTATCGAGGCTATCAGCCTGCTGGCCGTGAAAATTAAAGATGGTGAAAAGAGCGGGCACGGCAGCTATCGCCAGCACAAGCGCAACTTCATGGAGCGTGCATTCATCACTGTCCATTAAAAAGCCCACCGAAGTGGGCCTGCCTGTCCGGTCTCACCGACCAAAGCGAACCGGACATCCCCAGGTAAATACGAGGTGTCTTTCAGGCACCTCCAGTCTACACGATAAGAGGATTATGTGTCATGACTAACACGAACCCTGTATTTCTTGTTCGAAGAGCAAAAAAACAATCTGGTCAGCCTGATGCAGTTTTATGGTGCAGCGAGGACTTTGAAACCGCTAATGCCACCCTGGATTATTTACTGCTTAAGTCCGGTCGCAAATTTAAAGACTATTACAAAGCGGTCGCAACTAATTTCCCTGTTGTAAACGAACTTCCACCGGAAGGCGAAATCAGTTTTACCTTCTGTGATTATTATCAGCTCGATAAAGGCAAAATGAACTGGGAGCAGATCCCTGGGGTTTCTCTGCCCGAGCATCCTGCAACACAAAAAGCGGAAATGGCCGAAGCCACGGTCGTTAATGGCGTTGACACGTCTACTGGTGAAATCGTCGACGAACAGGCTTTTAACGAGGCTGATGCAGTTCCTCCGACCAATTCTGATCTGAAGATTGACGAAGGCGACGACGAAAACACGCGCTACCCGATCGTGCAAATGTCGTTCCGCAAGCAGCTGTTGTCGCAGCTTACGTCGGATGAACTTCGCTATCACCTCACGCAGGCGGAGTATCAGGAAATAAGCACGCTGGAAATGGACACTGATAACGGATACGTCCAGAACCTGCTGCTGGCAGCCGCAAGCGTAGAAAAGATCCAGACTCTGGATATGCCATTTCTGTGGAAATACACCAGAGCCGTCAGAGACGTTTTTGATATGGAGAAACGTCACGAACTCTCTCTGATTTTGAAGTTTACGCAAGTATGGGCAGAAACATCACACCTCGATCGTGGAATTTTGACAAAAGAATGGGCCAAAGGTAACCGCATCAGCGCCGTGCAGCGTACTGACTCCGGTACTAATGCCGACGGGGGCTATAAAACGGACCGCGGCGAAGGGGCGCACCATACGCTTGATTCTCTTGATCTTGAAATTGCCTGCGCCCTGCTACCCATGGATTTCAACCCACACGAAATACCAGGCAGCGTGCTGCGCCGCGCGAAGGAGATCGTCGCTAAAAAAGAGGAACCGTGGAAATCGTGGAGCAACATCCTGCGTAATCAACCGGGGGTGCTGGCAGTGAACCGCACAGCAATCTTCAATCTCGTGCGTATCGCTCCTGAGAACATCCACAAGACCCCTGCTGCTCATCTGGAATTTGTTAATCGAACAATGACCACAAATTTCAACTCCACGACCGAGTTAATGCCGCTGCCTTCTGCCGCCCCAGTTATTTCACGTGAAGGCGTGGACAAGCAGCTGGCAGCCGAACGTGGAGAATTTGTCGAGGGTATTAGCGACCCAACAGATCCGAAATGGGAAATAACCCACCGTATGACCACCACTACTCACGAAGAGAATTTACAACGGATTCGTGAAGAAGGTGCGCGCCGCGCTGAGGAAATGAAAGAGCAGCCGGAAATCACAAGTATGGGCAACGGCATGTTTTCCATTGAAGGCCTGCTCAACCAGAGCGCCTCAAATGAAGCAGAAAAAACGGAAGTGGAGACCACCAGCAATGTGCAGGTTCAAGAGAATAACAGTAATGAAGAACCGACTTGTGATGCGCTGTCACCGGGCAAAGTCGTATTGCAGCCAGGTGAAAGCAGTGCTGACACTGGTGAGGAACCAGCTACCGTAGAGCCGTCTGCCGCTGAGATTCTGGCCACCAGCGCGCCGAGTCTCGCCAGCCAGGACAGGGATGATGCAACCCAAATTCCTGATTCAGTAGACCAGAACGAACCAGAATCGGCACAAAACGAACCAGAAGTGCATCAGGAAGAACCAGCTGTTGAATATCCTGCTTATTTCGAGCCAGGCCGCTATGAAGGTCTTCCGAACGAGGTTTATCACGCCGCTAACGGCATCAGCTCTACCCAGGTAAAAGATGCGCGCGTGTCGCTGATGTACTTCAATGCGCGCCACGTTGAAAAAACCATCGTCAAAGAGCGCTCCGCAGTTCTGGACATGGGCAACTTAGTGCATGCGCTGGCGTTGCAGCCTGAACAGCTGGATGCAGAGTTCAGCATTGAACCGGTTATCCCAGAAGGCGCATTCACCACCACGGCGACACTGCGCACCTTTATCGATGAGTACAACAACGGCCTGCCTGTACTGCTGAGCGCAGACGATATCAAAAGATTTCTTGAAGAGCATAACGCCACGCTGCCCGCTCAGGTGCCGCTGGGCGCTAGCCTGGAAGAAACAGCGCAGAACTATATGACGCTGCCAGCTAACTTCCAGCGTATCGATGCAGACCAGAAGCAGACGGCAACGGCAATGAAAGCCTGCATCAAAGAGTACAACGCCACCCTGCCGACGCCGGTTAAAACTAGCGGCAGCCGTGACGCGCTGCTCGAGCAGTTAGCGATCATCAACCCTGACATGGTGGCGCAGGAAGCGCAGAAGCCACGGCCGCTGAAAGTATCTGGCACTAAGACCGATCTGATTCAGGCCGTGAAGACAGTCAAACCAGATGCCGTGTTTGCCGACGAGCTGCTGGATGCCTGGCGCGATAACCCGGAGGGGAAAGTGCTGGTTACCCGCCAGCAGCTGGGCACCGCACTGAATATTCAAAAAGCGCTTCTGGCTCACCCGACCGCCAGCATGCTGCTGACCCACCCGAGCCGTGCCGTCGAGGTGAGTTACTTCGGCTTTGACGAGGAGACGGGCCTGGAAGTTCGTGTGCGCCCGGACCTCGAGATCGACCTGGACGGTGTGCGTATCGGCGCAGACCTGAAAACTATCAGCATGTGGAACGTAAAGCAGGAAAGCCTGCGCGCCAGACTGCACCGGGAAATCATTGACCGCGACTATCACCTGAGCGCAGCCATGTACTGCGAAACCGCGGCGCTGGACCAGTTCTTCTGGATTTTCGTCAACAAAGACGAGAACTACCACTGGATCGCCATCATCGAGGCATCCGCTGAACTGCTGGAGCTGGGCATGCTCGAGTACCGCAAAGCGATGCGCGCTATCGCAACCGGATTCGACACAGGTGAATGGCCAGCACCAATCACTGCCGACTACACCGACGAACTGAACGACTTCGACCTGCGCCGCCTCGAAGCGCTGCGTACTCAGGCATAAGGGGGATATATGCAAAATACCAACGTTACCGTTGCTGATCAGAACACCGTTATTAATTCCAACGTGGCACTGTTCGATTCTCAATACCTTAACGCCATCAGCACTTTTGCGCAGATTATGGCTCAGGGCACCGCGACAGTTCCTAAGCATCTTCAGGGCAATCAGGCCGATTGCATGGCCGTAGCGATGCAGGCAGCACAATGGCAGATGAATCCCTTTGCTGTAGCACAGAAGACGCACCTGATTAATGGTGTGCTCGGGTACGAAGCGCAGTTGGTCAATGCCGTCATTTCGCGTAGCGGCGTGCTTGCCAGCCGCTTTGAATATGAGTGGTACGGGCCATGGGAAAAAGTTGTTGGAAAATTCCATATTCGTAAAGGCGAAAAAGGCGAGTACCGGGTCCCTGGCTGGACCCTGGCTGACGAAGCCGGGATCGGCATTATTATCCGCGCAACCCTGAAGGGTGAAGATCAGCCGAGAGAACTCGATTTACTGCTGGCTCAGGCTCGCACCCGTAACTCAACGCTCTGGGCTGACGACCCGCGCCAGCAGCTTGCATATCTCGCAGTGAAGCGCTGGGCCCGCCTGTTCTGCCCGGATGTGATTCTGGGCGTTTATACCCCGGACGAGCTGGATGATCGGCGTGAAGAACGGGAGGTAAACCCTGCCCCTGTGCAGCACATAAGTTTGACTGAAATTACTGATGACAACTTATCTACCACACAGAACGCGCAGCAGTCCTCAGTAAATATCGACACTTTGGCTGATGAATACCGTAAACGGATTGATTCTGCTGAAACTCTGGACGATGCCACTACCGTCGGAAACGACATCAATGCTTCTAAATCCGTACTGGGTGCAGCATTGCACACCGAACTGAAAAACAAAGCTACGCGCCGGTACCACTTTGTGAATGCGAAAAACAAAGTTGATACAGCTATCAAAGCACTTCCAAAACCGGGAGTGGAAGGTGCGGGAGAACGCTTCGAGGAAGTTGAAAAGATGCTCTTGGCGGCTAAACGGCACTTGGGTGATGAATTGCACGATAAGTACCGCATCACCCTCGATGATATGAAACCGGAATATGTGGCCTAAGGGAGGCGGGAGGGTTCGCCCTCCCGGTAACGATATGACGAAAATTATCGAACGCGGAATGATTTTTAACGGTGAGATGGTGCGGGCGATCCTCGATGGACGGAAGACGCAGACGCGGCGGATCATCAAGCCGCAGCCAGAGGGAACATTAAGCGGAAGTTTATCCGGTATGTGGTTAAGCAGGCCTCTTAACGGACTGTTGTTGCCGAAAATTGAAGATATCGCAATCCATTGCCCGTTCGGTGTCGTCGGTGATCGCATCTGGGTGCGGGAGACGTGGGCAGAGGCTGGAGCAAGCGCGCCGGATCTGAAACTTTATCTCGCGAATTACCCTGCGCATGTTCCAACTCATTACGAGAACGTGCCGCCGGCAGAGGATGTCCGCTGGACACCCAGCATCCACATGCCGCGCTGGGCCAGCCGTATTCTGCTGGAGATCACCGATGTACGGGTCGAGCAGCTGAACGATATCAGTGAGGAAGACGCACGTTCGGAGGGAATTTCTGGCTCCTCGGCACGTGACGTTAAAGAGGCTTACGCAGCGTTATGGCGGTCTATCTACGGTTCTGACAGCTGGCGAGCTAACCCATGGGTCTATGTGATCAAGTTTAAGCGTATCGAAGGAGATGGCCATGCGACTGATTAACCGAGGTAACCAGCAATCCCCGTTAGCGCGTCAGGCATGCGACATCGCGCTGGCAGCCCACCAGCAAAGATACGGCGACTATGGGCGCAGCAAGATGAAAGAGACGTATACGGTGAAGGTTGAAGGCGTGAAGGTCTGGGTGGAGGTGGTGAACCGCAAGGCGAGCTATGTGGCCACGGCAATGACAGGCATGCGCCGCTTGCGTGCCCTTCCCGGCCAGGCGTCCTGATAAAGAATTATCAAACGGCCCCGGTTGGGGCCCTTGGAGAACGAAGATGAGCAAAGCAACGAATAAATTTGAGCTGATGAGCACTAAAGACATCTGCGGGCAGCTGTGTATTTCCTCACGTACGCTCGAACGCTACAGGAAAAGAGCCCCAAACGAGAACCCTTTCCCTGAGCCAGATTGCGCTTACATGGGTGGACCCAATAAATGGCTCAGAACCAAAGTCACCGCCTGGCAGATTAAAGAGATGTCACGATCAACCCGTAAGCCGATGTCTCACCTGAACCTAACCCGTGATGATAAAGGCCGTCTCACCCGACCTGACGCGGCGTGAACTCCAGAATGTCGGGCTCGACGATGCTCATAAGTCGGGCCCACCACTTACCATATGCCACTCTCATTTCCTCAACATAGGTGTGCTTGTCGTACACTGACCACACACCAGGCAGTTTGTGGCCAAGCATTATTTCGGCGATATGCGGCTCGGTTAGCTCTGAGAAATTCGTTCGCGCAGTCCTGCGCAGATCATGAATAGTAAAGTGTGGGACCTGCTCGTTATAGGCCTTGAGCATGAACTTAACCAGGTTACTGCTGATGCTCATATGGAAGCCTTCACTCATCGGCTTGTCTTCATATTTTGAAAAAACAAAGCGTCCTGGCGCCAGCTCAATGGCCCGTTTTATCAGCGGGAGCATTTCCGGGATGATAGGTCGAATTATCGGTTTCTTTGTCTTCCGCCCTGTCTTGTGGTTTTCCCATGGAACAGTCCAGATCCCTTCTTCAAAATCAAAGTGTGCGACTTCAGCCTGCCGGAGTTCGCCAACCCTGCACGCCCATATCAGAGACAATTTATAGAGGATCTTGTTTCGCTCAATGAGGCGGGAATCCTCAATGGCTCGCCAGACAATCGCCAGTTCTTTACGGTCCAGGGTTCGCTCACCCATTTGTTTCTGGATGCCGAAATCACGCCCAGACATTTCTGACAGCGGGTTAACTTCCAGCAGTTGCCGTTTCACTGCCCAGGAATAACACTGTCGGCCGTTGCTGATCACGCGCCGGGTGATCTCGCTGTAACCCTGGGCCAATCTGTCCAGGACAGTGAGCCAGTTGTGTAGCGTGAGCTGATGCGCAGGGTATTTCCCGAGCTTGGGGAAAACGTGCAGTTCAAACGAGCGGAGGACCTGCCCGGCTGATTCTTTCTGAATGCAGACCATTGAGTGCCATTCACGGAACAGCTCTTCGAAGGTGTACTGGCTGTTAATCTTGGCTTTATCGAGGCTTTGCCTGATCCGAGGGTTTTCGCCACGGGCAAGAATAGCTGCCCACTTTGCGACTTCATCGCGCGCGGCTTTTAATCCGAACTCCGGATAGCTGCCGATCGTCATCTTGTCCTGTTTGCCCAGGAAGCGGAATCGGTAGAAAAAAGTAACGGCCCCCTTTTTGGAGATGCGTACCCACAGACCATCACGGTCTGCCTTTTCTTCAACTTTGTCTCGTTCGCGCCCAAGGCACGACTTTAGATAACTATCTGAAATAGCCATGATTTGTCCCTGCGTGTGTCCATCAGAACGGGAGGTTATGTGTCCATCATAGAATATGGACGCACTGGTGGACACAAAAACCATGACTTATGATGTCGTAGGTTGACTGTACATGCAAACAGTATAATTTTTGGAAAGGCTGATTTGATGGGGATCTTGAGGCGTTTTTGTCGGAGGTTTGCGGAGGCTGGCGGGGTATCAATTATCGATGTGAGCAATGATCGAAAAGTTACGTATGTTCTTCATATAGTTAAATAATTATGCCTTACGAATTCCTGGAGGCCGCTGTTCTTAGCCTGACGTTTTTCAGTGCGAAAACGCAGCATTCTACACTACATCCTCGTCAGCTGGAAATGCACTTAGAGCCAGGTATAGCGCGAAGAGACGGCGTTTTCTTTATTGCGATGTAAATAATAATAAAGCCCGGCAGATTACCGGGCCTCAGAAGAGAGCGTCTCAACACGAAGTTGGTCGGGTGCCAGTGCAACGCTGAGGATAACGGGCTGCCACGCTTCCCGGGCGGCAAGCCTTGGGGAAACGCCTTTAGCAAGCCAGAACCCGCCCACGCCGCCCAAAGCGGCCCCGCACATGGCGGCCAAATCTGTGCCGAACAGCATCTGGAAAACCCCGCCCATCACGAACAGACCTGCCAGCGGAGAAAGGTAAACCAGCATGGCGGAAGTGAGCAGGCTACCTTCAGCGATGCCCAGCTCCACTTTTTGCCCTGCCACCAGCGGCTGATCGCTCGGCACAGCAATAGTGTGCGACGTTTGCGGCCCCAGCTTATTCAACACGCGGCTGCCGCAACCGGCTCGCGAAGCGCAGCTGCTGCATGATGCTTTAACGTCACAGCTGACAAGCGCTACGCCATCCTGCCAGGATACGACCGTGGCCCACTCTTTAATCATTGCGCAGCCCTGAATTTAATGCTGTCTGAAATACGTTTTGCCGTTGGCGGCGGTAATTCACCGACAATGGTAATTTCCGCATTATCGCGCACCGTCGTGCTGACCGTCCGGCGACCGGTACGGAGCATCTGTTCGGAACTGTTCGCCGTAGCGCGATTGATATTCACCGAGAAGCTAAACAGCCCATCGGAATAGAGTCGCGACTCAACTGGTGTTTCGATGGTTGGGAGCTGGCGACGGCTGCTGGAAACTTCGCTGAACCCTTGCGGGATCCAGGATGGTACCCAGTTAAAATAGACAGAATCGCCGGCAGGCACGGAAAGCAAAGGCGGCAGGCTGGCTTTGGCCAGATTCTGCATGCTGTTGCCAACCTGACTGTTCACATCGAAGGAGATCACGCGGAACTGCTCCAGCGTCTCACCGTCGCGATCGAGCAGATCAACGCGCATCGGCAGCTTCGTCTCTGCGTCAATCCAGACGATATAGCTGTAACGTGTCCCATCCCGCGCAACAACGCGGATCACTTCGCACAGCCTGTCGGCAATACGCGTTCGCCCCACCGAGATAAAATCATAGTAGGGGGCGAGACGTTTAAAATCGGTGTAAATGAGCGACGGCAGGGAGTCAACGATGTAGTCACCATTGAGCGTAAACGGCTCAAGGCCAGGCTCGAAATAGCTGATTTCGTTCCCACGCTGGACCACTTCCCGACGCGGGCCATCCATCTGTAAAAGCTGGGCGAGCGGCTGGTTATCAAGGCGGGCGTGGCGATAGCGTAACGATTCGACACCCTGCTTATTGATGCTGATAAATGCCAACTCGTAATTGAGTGACTGGCTGGCCAGATTCATTTGCTGCAACAACGCCCCGGATGAAACATCAGCCGAGGCGTTAGCAGAGAAGAACAGGCTACCCGCCATCAAAGACATGGCGAACCAAAGTTGCTTCATTACTGCGATTGCGTTCCTAAAGTTTGGTTTCCTGGCACCTGCACAGCAGCCTGCTGGGTTTGGGCCTGCTCAAACTGAAGCTGCTCGGAGTGCAGACGGCGCTGCAACTCGTAATCCTGCAACATCGCATTAATGCGACGGCGCTGCTCCTGTACCTGCTGTTGTTGTCCGCCGCTTGCGGAGGCATCTGCCGGTACGCCCAGGCTAACCGGGCTGGCTTTACCCATCATCGGCAGCGTATTGAACACTGGCGCTTCAGGCTGCTGATTGGCTTCAGACTGAGTATTATAGTGCTGGACCCCAACGATAACTGCAAGCGATACGCACGCAGCGACCCCCATTTGGGTGAGCTGGCTGGCCCATGGACGCACCTTGTGCCAGAACGGCATTTTCTGCCATTGGTGAGGTGCAGGCTGCGCTTCAGGAATCAGCGGCGTGGTCTGATGAACAGGTTCGTTCTCAATGGCCGCCATAACGCGTGCTGAGATATCGAAATGGAGAACCTCGCTGGTATCACCGCGCAGAGAGTCGCGGATAAGATGATAGCTCTCCCAGGTCTGTTGCATTTCGGGAGAATGAGACAACTCATCGAGCAGCTCATTATCCAGCGTTTCACCATCCATTAAAGCGGAAAGTTTTTCTTTCTGCATGCCTAATACCTTTTCCAGTATCCCGCTATCGTCAACGCCTGATAAGCGGTTGAACTTTATTATCAATGGCTTCTCGCGCACGGAAAATTCGTGAACGAACCGTGCCGACCGGACAATCCATGATGGCGGCTATCTCTTCATAGCTTAGGCCATCCAGCTCCCGTAACGTAATTGCCATGCGTAAATCTTCCGGGAGCGACTCGATCGTGCGAAAAACGATTTGTCTCAGTTCTTCTGACAACATTAAGTTCTCAGGGTTCGAAATTTCTTTCAGCGCGCCACCACTTTCGAAGTTTTCTGCGTCGATAGCGTCAACGTCACTAGAAGGCGGACGACGGCCCTGAGCAACCAAATAATTCTTAGCCGTATTGACTGCAATACGATACAGCCAGGTATAAAAAGCACTATCCCCCCGGAATGAATCCAGCGCGCGATAGGCCTTAATAAAAGACTCTTGCACCACATCAGGAACATCGCCTGACGGTACATAGCGGGAAACCAGACTCGCTACCTTATGCTGGTAGCGCACCACCAGTAGGTTAAAAGCTTTCTGATCTCCCTTCTGGACCCGTTCAACCAGGACCTGGTCCGTTAACTGCTCGCTCATCCGAGGTAATGTCTCCCCAAACCAAATTCCACGCGTTATCGAAACGCCACTCTAACAACATTGCACTTTGAGCAAGCACCGAATTAGAGTGTCTGTTCTTCAATAAGTTCCGTAACGCCTTTGTTTTTGTTCATCGCGCCGCAGACCGTTCATTTTCTCTCATTATAAGTCTGTTCACGATACGCACCCGCTTTCTGACAAGAATCATCAACTTTATCGTCAGAAGAGTAACGCAACACAGGCTTTATTTCACCACAAAATCTGAAGCTAACGATCTGCTTCGCAAAATATTTCCGGCCATTTAGCGCAGATTTAACTTCTGGCCTTCCGTTTAGTCATTGCAACACACAACAAAAAAAACGTGCGATATCTCGCATCACAATGCTATTCTCCCCACACCATGTTTAGTAAATTAAACAAACATCATGAACACGACGCCTGAACTTCATTGTGATGTACTGATCATCGGCAGCGGTGCTGCCGGCCTATCCCTCGCACTGCGCCTGGCGGAACATCAGAACGTAATCGTGCTGAGTAAAGGGCCGATGAGCGAAGGTTCCACCTTCTATGCACAAGGCGGTATTGCCGCCGTGTTTGATGAAACGGATAGTATAGCCTCGCACGTAGAAGACACCCTGATTGCCGGCGCCGGGATCGTGGATGAGCATGCGGCAGAGTTTGTCGCCAGCAATGCCCGCCACTGCGTGCAATGGCTTATCGATCAGGGCGTGCTGTTTGATACGCATGTTCAGCCTAATGGTGAAGAGAGCTATCACCTGACCCGTGAAGGCGGGCACAGCCACCGCCGTATTCTGCACGCTGCTGATGCAACCGGAAAAGCGGTTGAAACCACGCTGGTCAGCAAAGCCCTCAGCCATCCTAATATTCGGGTGCTGGAGCGCAGCAACGCCGTCGACCTGATTATTTCCGATAAGATTGGCCTGCCCGGCACGCGCCGTGTTGTCGGCGCATGGGTGTGGAATCGGAATAAAGAGAAGGTGGAAACCTGCCAGGCAAAAGCCGTTGTGCTGGCGACTGGCGGCGCCTCCAAGGTTTACCAGTACACGACTAACCCGGATATCGCCTCCGGAGACGGTATCGCCATGGCCTGGCGCGCAGGCTGCCGCGTGGCGAATATGGAGTTTAATCAATTCCATCCTACCGCCCTGTTCCACCCGCAGGCACGTAACTTCCTGTTAACTGAAGCGTTGCGCGGCGAAGGCGCGTATCTGAAGCGTCCGGACGGTTCCCGGTTTATGCCGGACTTCGACCCCCGAGGTGAACTTGCCCCGCGGGATATCGTGGCCCGCGCCATTGACCACGAGATGAAGCGGCTTGGCGTCGACTGTATGTATCTGGACATTAGCCATAAACCGGAAGACTTTATTCGCCAGCACTTCCCGATGATTTATGAAAAGCTGCTGAGTCTGGGTATTGATTTAACCCGCGATCCGGTGCCGATTGTACCTGCCGCACACTATACCTGTGGCGGGGTGATGGTTGACGATCATGGTCGTACCGACGTGGATGGTTTGTATGCGATCGGCGAGGTCAGCTACACCGGCCTGCATGGTGCGAATCGCATGGCCTCAAACTCGCTGCTGGAGTGTCTGGTGTATGGGTGGTCGGCTGCGGAAGATATTACCAAACGCATGCCCTATGCACGTCCGACAACACACTTGCCGGCATGGGATGAAAGTCGGGTAGAAAACCCGGACGAACTGGTGGTTATCCAGCATAACTGGCACGAGCTGCGGCTTTTCATGTGGGATTATGTCGGGATTGTACGCACAACGAAGCGTCTGGAACGCGCGTTACGCCGCATCATGATGTTGCAGCAGGAAATTGATGAATATTACGCCAACTTCCGCGTTTCTAATAATCTGCTGGAGCTGCGCAACCTTGTGCAGGTTGCCGAGCTGATTGTGCGCTGTGCGATGATGCGCAAAGAGAGCCGTGGCCTGCATTATACGCTGGACTATCCCGAACCGCTTGAAATGTCCGGCCCGTCGGTGTTGACGCCGCAGGTTCACATAAACAGATAAAAGGCCTGGGTCAGTGCAGTGTAATCTTCGGAATAACGCTGGTCTGGCCCACGAATGACCATCCTGTCGATAAAGCATTCCCCCTCTTTCGGCGAGAGCGCCAGCAACACGCGGTGCGGTAAGCGTCCTTCCGTATCCGAAATATCGGTACGAAGACGCAGATTCCAGCCGATCCCCCGTGCGATCTCAATGAAGGTATTACCCGTGCTTTCAGGCAAGACCACGCAGAAAAATCCCTCTTCCGAGATGAGCTCCGCCGCACTGGTCAGTAGCGCCTTGTGATCGAGCGAGCCGGTGTAACGTGCCTGCTCGCGTTCTGGCGTTCCACATTCCACGCCTGGCGTGAAATACGGCGGATTGCTGACAATCAAATCGTAACGCGCGGTTTGCTCCGACGCCCAGGTCAGGACATCGGCGCATTCTACCCTGATGCGATCTGCCCACGGAGAGTCGGCAGCGTTTTCACTTGCCTGCCGAGCCGCCTGAGGATCAAGCTCAACGGCGTCGATCGTGACGTGTTCTTCCGTTCGCTGCGCGAGCATCAGCGCCTGAAGTCCGCTGCCCGTACCAATATCCAGAATGCGTTTTACACCTGCGACAGGCGCCCATGCACCCAGTAAAATACCGTCTGTGCCGACTTTCATCGCACAACGATCGTGCGCCACAAAAAACTGTTTAAACGTAAAACCATCGCGGCGCAACTGCGCTTTGAGTTGAGACATGTCAGGGCAACCTTCTGAGTGAAACTGGAGTAGCATAGGGGAAAGCGAAGTGGTCGAAAAGCGATATCCATACAAACAGATGAAGATTACAGCCGTAACGTCTATAATCAGCGCCCCACACAGAGGTAGAACATGACTGTAACGACTTTTTCCGAACTTGAACTCGATGAAAGCCTGCTCAATGCCCTTGAGAGCAAAGGCTTTACACGCCCGACCGTCATTCAGGCCGCGGCCATTCCGCCTGCGCTTGAGGGCCGCGATGTGCTCGGTTCTGCGCCAACCGGCACGGGGAAGACAGCAGCCTACTTGCTGCCTGTGTTGCAGCATTTGCTCGACTTTCCGCGTAAAAAATCAGGCCCGCCGCGCATTTTGATCCTGACCCCGACCCGTGAACTGGCGATGCAGGTTGCCGAACACGCGCGTGAGCTGGCGGCGAACACCCATCTGGATATCGCGACCATCACCGGCGGCGTAGCGTATATGAACCACGCCGAAGTGTTCAGCGAAAACCAGGATATCGTTGTCGCGACGACGGGCCGTCTGCTGCAATACATAAAAGAAGAGAACTTCGACTGCCGCGCGGTGGAAACGCTGATTCTCGATGAAGCTGACCGCATGCTGGACATGGGCTTTGCCCAGGATATCGAACACATCGCGGGTGAAACGCGCTGGCGTAATCAGACAATGCTGTTCTCGGCAACCCTTGAAGGGGATGCCATTAAAGATTTCGCCGAACGTCTGCTGGAAGATCCGGTGGAAGTGTCCGCTACGCCATCGACCCGTGAGCGTAAGAAGATCCACCAGTGGTACTACCGCGCAGATAACCTTGAGCATAAGGTTGAGTTGTTGAAACACCTGCTGAAGCAGGAAGAGGCAACCCGTACCATCGTCTTCGTACGCAAACGTGAGCGCGTGCATGAGCTGGCAGAAATGCTGCGCAACGCCGGCATTAACAACTGCTATCTCGAAGGTGAAATGGCGCAGGTTAAGCGAACCGAAGGGATTAAGCGCCTGACCGATGGCCGCGTGAATGTGCTGGTTGCCACCGATGTTGCCGCGCGTGGGATCGACATCCCGGACGTGAGCCACGTAATCAACTTTGATATGCCGCGCAGCGGTGATACTTACCTGCACCGTATTGGTCGTACCGGCCGTGCGGGCCGCAAAGGTATTGCTATCTCTCTGGTAGAAGCGCACGACCATTTGCTGCTACAGAAAATTGGCCGCTACGTTGAGGAGCCGCTGAAAGCTCGCGTGATTGACGGGCTTCGTCCGACCACACGTGCGCCGAGTGAAAAAATGACGGGTAAACCGTCCAAGAAAGCGCTCGCGAAACGTGCTGAGAGAAAAGAGAAAGAAAAAGAGAAGCCGCGCGTTAAACAGCGCCACCGCGATACCAAAAATATTGGTAAGCGCCGTAAGCCAAGTTCTGCTGCGCCAGAGACAAAAACGGAAGAGTAAAAAAAAGCCGGGATATTCCCGGCTTTTTTATTCCACCCCCGAAGCTGAAACCTTACAGGCTTTCAGTAAAGGTACGCGCGATAACGTCGCGCTGCTGTTCCGGGGTCAGAGAGTTGAAACGCACCGCATAGCCAGACACACGGATGGTCAGCTGCGGGTATTTTTCCGGGTGCTCAACGGCATCCATCAGCGTTTCGCGACGCAGGACGTTAACGTTCAGGTGCTGACCGCCTTCCACGCGTACTTCTGGTTGCACTTGCATTGGAATTTCACGGTATTCAATTTCGCCCAGTTTGCTCACCGGAACGATTTCGTCTTCCGCAAAACCTGCTTTCGCTACTACACAGCGCGCTTCGTTTTTCTCGCTGTCCAGCAGCCAGAAAGAGTTCAGCAGATCGTCATTTGCAGCTTTAGTAATCTGGATACCTGTAATCATGTGTTGCCTCCCTTAGGCTACATTAACTGATGCTGGCCTTTTGCGGCCAATTGGTAAAACCATTGTTTGTTGTGTGTATATATAACATTCAGACCCGGGTGATTTATTGATTTAAATCAACAAAACCACCAACCACACAAAGAGTGTGGTCTGTATTTTTTGTTTTAGATCAATTTTAAAGGTTTACCAATTCAACTTATCCTGCCTGGTTTTCAACATAAATTGAGACACTTAGCCTGCTTTTCCGCGGGTAATTTTGCTCATTGGGGTTTAGCAGGTAAGCTAGACACAGAATGAGATTCGCAGGAGAGCGAGATGACAACACCTTTAACCTGGCATGACGTGCTGGCAGAAGAGAAGCAGCAGCCCTATTTTATTAACACCCTCAGTACCGTTGCGGCTGAACGGCAGGCCGGCCAGACAATTTATCCGCCGCAGAAAGATGTGTTTAACGCCTTCCGCTACACCGAACTGAGTGATGTAAAGGTGGTTATCCTGGGGCAGGATCCGTACCACGGCCCCGGGCAGGCTCACGGACTGGCATTTTCCGTGCGTCCGGGCGTGGCCATCCCCCCTTCTCTGCTGAATATGTATAAAGAGCTGGAAGGAACGATTCCTGGTTTCACCCGCCCTAATCACGGTTATCTGGAAAGCTGGGCGCGCCAGGGCGTGCTGTTGCTGAATACCGTATTAACTGTCCGGGCGGGTCAGGCACACTCCCACGCCAGTCTGGGATGGGAAACCTTTACCGATAAGGTTATCAGCCTGATCAATGAGCATCGTGAAGGCGTCGTGTTTTTACTCTGGGGTTCGCATGCCCAAAAGAAAGGGGCGATTATCGATCGTCAGCGTCATCACGTGCTGAAGGCACCGCACCCGTCGCCGCTGTCTGCGCATCGCGGTTTCTTTGGCAGTAATCATTTTGTTCTGACGAATGAGTGGCTGGAAAAGCGTGGCGAAAAGCCGATTGACTGGATGCCTGTGTTACCGGCAGAGAGCGAGTAGGGTTTGAATGTGCCGGATCAGGCCCGGCACATAAAAGGCTTATGCCTTGTTCTGACGCCACCATTCCGCCAGCAGCACGCCGGTCGCAACGGATACGTTCAGGCTTTCAACGTTGCCAGTGCCGTCGATAGAGACGCTCAGGTCAGCGCTGGAGAGTGCCGCATCAGACAGACCATCACGCTCCTGACCTAACACCAGCACCATTTTGCGCGGCAACGTCGCTTTAAACAGCGGCGTAGCGGCACGGCTTGAGGTGGTGACAATGGTGTAGCCCGCTTTACGGAATTGCTCCAGGGCTTCCAGCACGCTGTCGCCGGTGATCGGCTGAACATGCTCCGCACCGCCTTCCGCAGTACGAATCGCCGCACCGGATTCCAGCAGCGCGGCATCCTGCAACAGAACGCCTTTCACGCCAAAGTGCGCGCAGCTACGCATCATAGCGCCCAGGTTATGCGGGTTACCCACATCTTCCAGCGCCAGCACGCAGTCATCGGCATCCGCCTGGCTGACCCACTGCTGCACGGTAGTGCCGTTACGTTTTTTGATCAGGAAGCAGACGCCGCCGTGGTGTTCAGTCCCGGACGCTTTTGTCAGCTCGGCATCGTCAACCACGTGATAGGCTTTGCGGTTCGCCGCCATCCAGCGCAGCGCTTCTTTGAAACGCGGGGTCACGCTCTGAATAAACCATGCACGAACGATACACTCCGGGCGGCTCTGGAACAGGGCCTGACAGGCGTTCTCACCGTAGACACGGGTCTCTTCCGCACGCTGACGACGCAGCACTTCCGGATCGATAAAGCTTTTTCCGCTGATACCGCCGTGATCGGCTTTTTCGGTCGCCTCTTCACCGGGCGCGCGAGAAACGGTACGCCATGGCGATCCACCGTCACGGACAACATCATCGCGTTTGCGATCGTCACGCTTACGGTCATCACGTTTGCGGTCATCGCCGCGGTTATTTCTGTCATCGCGGGCGGGGCGACGGCCACCGTCTGCACGAGAAGACGCCGGACGCCCGCCACCTTTTCCGGTACGCGGATTTTGGGTGCGTTTATCAGAGTCATCATCACTGCGGACATACATCACTTTGACCTTGCCGCTTTTGTTTTTCATTTCGTCGTTCATGCTTTTCTCCACCAGCGCTGCGCGAAGCGCGCAGATTACCCGATGTGCAAGCTCATAGCCATAATTTCGTACAAAAGCCTGTGACTATTGTTCCCATTGAATAAAACGCATTGTCGTTTCATACAAGCTCACTGATAATATGTAACATATCAGAAACATTATCGGCGTTCTGCCGTTGTTCCACGGCTCTATCAGAGGTTAGTTATGAATACCGTATGTGCCAACTGTCAGGCTGTAAACCGCATTCCGGACGACCGGGTGGATGACGGTGCGAAATGCGGGCGTTGTGGCCACGAATTATTTGATGGCGATGTCATTAACGCGACGGGTGCTACGCTGGACAAACTCCTCAAGGACGATCTGCCTGTTGTGGTCGATTTCTGGGCACCGTGGTGCGGCCCCTGCCGTAACTTTGCGCCCATCTTCGAAGACGTGGCTGAAGAGCGCAGCGGGAAAATGCGTTTTGTCAAAGTGAATACCGAAGCGGAACGTGAACTCAGCGCCCGTTTTCGCATTCGCAGCATTCCAACCATTATGATTTTCAAAAATGGTGAAGTGATCGATATGCTCAATGGTGCAGTACCGAAAGCGCCTTTCGACAGCTGGTTAAACGAATCCCTGTAACATTCGCGGGGCATAGCTTGTGCCCCGTTCGCTCCTCTGCGAAAATGAGGTTTTTCCTGCCTTTTCGCCCATGACTGATAACGCTGTACTTCAATTACGCGCCGAGCGCCTTGCGCGCGCCACCCGCCCTTTTCTGGCCCGAGGCAATCGTATTCGCCGCTGCCAGCGCTGCCTTTTACCGCTGAAAGTGTGTCTGTGCGAAACGCTTGCACCGAGCGAGGCGAAAAGCCGCTTTTGTCTGGTCATGTTCGATACCGAACCGATGAAGCCCAGCAACACGGGGCGTTTGATCGCCGATATTCTGCCCAACACCGCAGCGTTTCAGTGGTCGCGCACTGAGCCACCTCAGGCTCTGCTCGACCTGGTGGCAAGCCCGGACTATCAGCCTATGGTCGTTTTCCCGGCATCATATGCAGGCGAACAACGTCAGGTGCTTACGGCGCCACCATCCGGTAAGCCGCCGCTGTTTATTATGCTCGACGGCACCTGGACCGAAGCGAGAAAGATGTTTCGCAAAAGCCCTTACCTTGATGCGCTGCCGGTGATTTCCGTCGATCTGTCGCGCGTTTCGGCCTATCGCTTGCGTGAAGCGCATGCCGACGGTCAATATTGCACCGCTGAAGTCGCTATTGCGCTACTGGATCTGGCGGGCGATACCCAGGCGGCCGGCGCGCTGGGCTCCCACTTCTCCTGCTTCCGTGAACGTTATCTTGCGGGAAAAACCGTTCATAAGGGTAGCGTCACAGCAACAGAGACAGAAAGCGTTTAAAATCATCAGGTCGCTTGCATTCACGGGAGGCCTGCATGAGCCAGAGAGGGTTAGAAGCGCTACTCCGTCCGAAATCCATTGCCGTTATTGGCGCCTCGATGAAACCGGACCGCGCAGGGTGTCTGATGATGCGTAACCTGCTGGCTGGCGGGTTTAACGGCCCGGTCATGCCCGTTACGCCCGCTTATAAGGCGGTACAGGGGGTACTGGCGTGGCCGGATGTGCAGAGCCTGCCTTTCGTTCCCGACCTCGCCGTGCTCTGTACGCATGCGAAACGAAACCTCGAACTGCTTGAGTCGCTCGGTCAGAAAGGCTGTAAAACCTGCATTATTCTTTCCTCGCCTCCTGAACAGCAGCCCGAACTGCTGGCCTGCGCCAGCCGCTACCAGATGCGCATTCTTGGTCCAAACAGCCTCGGTCTGC
This sequence comes from Enterobacter cloacae complex sp. ECL72, assembly GCF_019056635.1. Taxonomy (NCBI): domain Bacteria; kingdom Pseudomonadati; phylum Pseudomonadota; class Gammaproteobacteria; order Enterobacterales; family Enterobacteriaceae; genus Enterobacter; species Enterobacter cloacae complex sp. ECL72. Next base: position 3,063,773 of record NZ_CP077659.1, read on the forward strand.
TTGCGCCCTGGCAAGGGCTGAATGCCAGTTTTTCCCCGGTTCCGATCCGCAAAGGCAAACTGGCCTTTATTTCGCAGTCGGCTGCGGTATCCAATACCATCCTCGACTGGGCGCAGCAGCGTGAGATGGGCTTTTCCTACTTCATCGCTTTGGGCGACAGCCTGGACATTGACGTCGATGAGCTGCTGGATTTCCTGGCGCGTGACAGCAAAACCAGCGCTATCCTGCTCTACCTTGAACACCTGAGCGACGCCCGTCGTTTTGTGTCGGCGTCGCGTAGCGCATCGCGAAATAAACCGATACTGGTCATCAAAAGCGGGCGCAGCCCCGCGGCTCAGCGCCTGCTACATTCCCGTTCCGGGATGGATCCCGCATGGGATGCAGCGATCCAGCGCGCCGGTTTACTGCGGGTACAGGATACGCACGAGCTTTTTTCCGCCGTCGAAACGTTAAGCCACATGCGCCCCCTGCGCGGTGAAAAGTTGATGATTGTCAGCAACGGTGCCGCTCCCGCCGCCCTGGCGCTGGACGAGCTCTGGCTACGCAACGGCAAGCTGGCCACTCTGGGTGAAGAGACGCTACAGCGCCTGCGGGACGCGTTACCGGGAAGCGTTGTTCCCGATAATCCCCTCGATTTGCGCGATGATGCCAGCAGCGATCGTTACATTAAGGCGATCACGATTTTGCTCGATAGCCAGGACTTTGATGCACTGATGATTATCCATTCGCCCAGCGCGGTTGCGCCAGGCAGCGAAAGTGCGCGTGCGCTGATTGAGGCAGTCCGAAAACATCCCCGCGGCAAATACGTTACCCTGCTGACCAACTGGTGCGGCGAGTTCTCCTCCCAGGAGGCACGGCGTCTGTTTAGTGAAGCCGGGTTGCCAACCTACCGTACCCCGGAGGGCACCATTACCGCGTTTATGCATATGGTTGAATACCGCCGCAACCAGAAGCAGCTGCGTGAAACGCCTGCCCTGCCGGGCAATCTCACCGCAAATTCAGTGGATGTGCACAGGCTTTTGCAGCAGGCCATCGAAGAGGGCGCCACTTCTCTTGATACACATGAGGTACAACCCATTCTTGGCAGCTATGGGATGCAAACCCTGCCCACCTGGATTGCCGGCGACAGCGCTGAGGCGGTACATATCGCTGAGCAGATTGGTTATCCGGTCGCGCTGAAGCTGCGCTCTCCCGATATTCCGCACAAATCGGATGTACAGGGCGTCATGCTGTATCTGCGCACCGCGACAGAAGTACAACAGGCCGCGGATGCCATTATCGATCGCGTAAAAATGACGTGGCCACAGGCCCGGATCCACGGCCTGCTGGTGCAGAGCATGGCCAACCGTGCGGGTGCACAGGAGCTGCGCGTGGTTGTCGAACACGATCCGGTTTTTGGTCCGCTCATTATGCTGGGTGAAGGCGGCGTTGAGTGGCGGCCAGAAGAACAGGCGGTTGTCGCGCTTCCTCCTCTAAACATGAACCTGGCGCGTTATTTGATTATTCAGGCCATCAAAAGCAAAAAAATCCGCGGGAGAAGCGCTCTGCGGCCGCTTGATATCGCCGGATTAAGCCAGTTTCTGGTGAAGGTCTCCAACCTCATTGTTGACTGTGCGGAGATCCAGCGCCTGGATATTCACCCCCTTCTTGCCTCCGGAAATGAATTTACCGCGCTGGACGTGACGCTGGATATTGCGCCCTTTATCGGTGATCGGGAAAGCCGTCTCGCCATTCGTCCTTATCCTCTTCATCTGGAAGAGTGGGTGGAGATGAAAAATGGGGAACGGGCGCTGTTTCGCCCTATCCTGCCGGAAGACGAGCCGCTGCTGCGGGCGTTCATCTCGCAGGTGACGAAGGAAGATTTGTACTATCGCTATTTCAGCGAAATCAATGAATTTACCCACGACGATTTAGCCAATATGACCCAGATCGACTACGATCGAGAAATGGCGATTGTGGCGGTCCGCCGTTCCGGAGCGGGAGAGGAGATCCTCGGCGTGACGCGTGCCATTTCCGACCCGGATAACGTGGATGCGGAGTTTGCCGTACTGGTGCGTTCCGATCTTAAGGGTTTGGGGTTGGGCAGACGGCTGCTCGAAAAACTCATTGGTTATACGCGCGATCACGGATTGTCACGCCTGAATGGCATTACTATGCCAAACAATCGGGGTATGGTGACCCTGGCGCGGAAGCTCGGTTTTGACGTTGATATCCAGCTGGATGAAGGCATTGTCTCTCTGTCCCTCAGCCTGATTTCGACGGATAAACAAGAGTAAGCTGCTGGAAATGTTACCCACTTTTCGCGGCACTGGGGTATCATTGTCCGCTTATGTTGTTTGCCTGGTACAGACAACCCTTCAATGAACAGAGAAGAAACGCACTGTGATGTTGTCAAAATTTAAGCGTAATAAACATCAACAACACCTTGCTCAACTACCGAAGATTTCTCAGTCAGTTGATGATGTAGAGTTCTTTTATGCTCCCGCTCATTTCCGGGAGACGCTTCTTGAAAAGATTGCCAGCGCTACGCGACGTATTTGCATTGTGGCGCTCTATCTTGAACAAGATGAAGGTGGGCGTGCGATCCTGAACGCGCTCTATGAAGCGAAACGTCAGCGTCCAGAACTGGATGTTCGCGTGCTGGTTGACTGGCACCGTGCTCAGCGCGGCCGTATTGGTGCCGCTGCCTCGAATACCAATGCTGACTGGTATTGCCACACGGCCCAGGAAAATCCGGGTATTGATATCCCGGTGTATGGCGTACCGGTGAATACCCGTGAAGCGCTTGGCGTTCTTCATTTTAAAGGATTTATCATTGATGACAGCGTCCTTTATAGCGGTGCCAGCCTGAATGATGTGTATCTACATCAGCTCAATAAATACCGCTACGATCGCTACCATCTGATCCGCAATCCGCAGATGGCCGACATCATGTTCAACTGGGTTGATAAAAACCTGGTTCATGGCCGGGGTGTGCACCGTCTTGACGATCCTCATCGTCCGAAAAGCCCGGAAATCAAAAACGACGTTCGCTCCTTCCGCCAGGAACTGCGCGATGCGGTTTATCGTTTTCAGGGGGATGCCAGTAATGAAGAACTGTCCGTTACGCCTCTGGTAGGCCTGGGAAAATCCAGCCTGCTGAACAAGACCATCTTCCATTTGATGCCGTGCGCGGAGCATAAGCTCACCATCTGCACCCCGTACTTCAACCTTCCCGCCGTTCTGGTGCGTAATATCATTCAGCTGCTGCGTGATGGTAAAAAGGTGGAAATTATTGTCGGGGATAAAACGGCAAATGACTTTTTCATTCCGGAAGATCAACCTTTCAAGATCATCGGCGCACTGCCTTATCTCTATGAGATTAACCTGCGCCGCTTCCTGAGCCGTTTACAGTACTATGTGAACACGGACCAGCTGGTTGTGCGTCTCTGGAAAGATGAAGACAACAGCTATCACCTCAAAGGAATGTGGGTGGATGATGAGTGGATGCTGCTGACCGGTAATAATCTCAACCCACGCGCCTGGCGTCTGGATCTGGAAAACGCCATCCTTATTCACGATCCTCAGCATGCGTTAGCCGCGAAACGCGATCGTGAGCTGGAGCTTATACGCACGCATACTACAGTGGTTCGTCATTATCGCGATCTGCAAAGCATCGCTGATTATCCGGTGAAAGTTCGCAAGCTGATTCGCCGTCTACGTCGGATCCGTATCGACCGCCTCATCAGCCGCATTCTGTAATACACGAGCCCTGTCATCGACGGGGCTTTTTTATGGAGTCTGTTAATGCGTACGCCTTTCCTGATAATCCCTCTTTTCCTGACCGGTTGCAGCCATATGGCTAATGATAACTGGTCGGGTCAGGATAAAGCTCAACACTTTCTGGCGTCTGCAATGTTGTCCGCTGCGGGTAATGAATATGCGCTGCACCAGGGTTATAGCCGGGATCGAAGTGCCACAATGGGACTGATGTTCTCCATCAGCCTGGGGGCATCAAAAGAACTTTGGGATAGCCGCCCCTCGGGAAGCGGCTGGAGCTGGAAAGATTTTGCCTGGGACGTAGCCGGGGCAACAACCGGCTACGCCGTCTGGCAGATGGCGCATTATTAAAGGCGGATCCCTTTTCCTTTACGATGCAGCATCAGGGAGACAATAAACGCCAGCGCCCCCATGATGGTGACATACCAGAAAAAGGTCGATTCACTGCCCCATGACTTAAGGGATAGCGCGACATACTCTGCCGAACCGCCGAACAGGGCGTTAGCGACCGCATAAGAGAGGCCTACGCCCAGCGCCCTCACCTGTGCGGGAAACATTTCCGCTTTCAAAATGCCACTGATTGCCGTGTAAAAACTAATAATAATAAGTGCCACCATAATCAAAGCGAAAGCGGCATACGGAGAGGTTGTATGCTGTAGCGCCGTCAAAAGCGGAACAGTCCCCAAGGTGAGCATGCCACCAAAGATCAGCATGGAGGTGCGGCGACCTATTTTGTCCGACAGCGCGCCAACAATCGGCTGGATGAGCATAAAGACCAGTAACGCCACCGTCATGACGACACTCGCAACGTTAGCATGCATGCCCGTGGTGTTGACCAGATATTTTTGCATATAGGTGGTGAAGGTATAGAAGCTTAGCGAGCCTGCGGCGGTAAAGCCTAATACCATCAAAAATGCTTTGCGGTTTCGCCACAGCCCTTTCATCGAACCGGCTTCTTTCAGCGCCCTGACTTCCTGCTGGGAGGTTTCATCAAGCTGACGGCGTAACCACAGCGCCACAACCGCCAGGGCGGCCCCCAGGGCAAACGGGATGCGCCAGCCCCAGGCGCGTAAATCTTCATCGCTAAGAATTTGTTGAAGGATCACCACAACCAGTAACGCCAGCAGCTGACCGCCAATGAGGGTTACATACTGGAATGATGCATAGAAACCTTTGCGCCCTTCAACAGCTACTTCGCTCATGTATGTCGCGCTGGTGCCGTATTCGCCACCCACTGACAGCCCCTGGAACAGGCGTGCCAGCAACAACAACGCCGGTGCCCATGTTCCGATAGTGTCATATCCGGGCAGGCAGGCAATCACCAGCGAGCCGACGCACATCATGCATACGGAGATGAGCATGGATGTCTTGCGCCCTTTCCTGTCCGCGATCCTGCCGAACAGCCATCCGCCAATGGGACGCATCAGGAACCCGGCGGCAAAAACGCCTGCGGTTTGCAGAAGCTGCGTTGTAGTGTTCCCTGACGGGAAGAAGATATGTGCAAAGTAGAGTGAACAAAATGAATAGACGTAAAAATCAAACCACTCTACAAGGTTCCCCGATGAAGCTCCAACGATTGCCCAAACCCGACGGCGAGTATCCTTGCCTGCTAAACTTGTGTTATCCGTATCTGCACTGGCTACGGTTTCTGTCATTTTAAAATTCCCTGTCTCACATTGCGGGCCATTGCCCACAAACAGTAAAACCGGATTTAAAACGAATCGTTAGGTAAATAAAATGTTTCCAATATGTTTCATTGCATTTTGTGAACTCGATCAGGTATCGAATTATTAGCGGACGTAGTAATTATCCCCACGCTTGCTGGTGAGCCTTTTTTCGCTGCAAATAATCTTCATCGGCACGAATTTTATCCCACCACGTTTTGAACACCGCAGCGGCTTCTGCTTTTACTGGATCGTGATCGAGGGGTTTGACCTGGCGCTTCTCATCATACTTTTTACCGCCTTTATGATTGGCGTATCGCCGGGCACGGGTGTATCCCATCTGTATGAATTTACGCGCCATATCCATGCCGACAAAATCGTTTTTCCTGCGGTATTCTTCAAAAAGGGCGTAGATCTCTTCTGCCGAACGCGCTGCGACTTCAGCATTTTTATAACGCCAGTGCGGCAGGATTTCGCTTTTATAAGGCTCGACCATCAATACGCCCTGCTCACCCCGGCCCACCTGATACCGTTCGGGATGTTCGCGAAAATTAATATTGGCAAAATCTTGTTGATAATCAAAGGGACGAGTCAAAGCGGCACCATTGTTAAAATTGTTTTAACAATTGTAGGCCGGATAAGGGGAAGCCGCCATCCGGCATGTTTTCCACGTACAAAGCAAAAAACCCCGCACCTTACGGTACGGGGTTCTTCTTGATTGATGCCTGGCAGTTCCCTACTCTCACATGGGGAGACCCCACACTACCATCGGCGCTACGGCGTTTCACTTCTGAGTTCGGCATGGGGTCAGGTGGGACCACCGCGCTAAAGCCGCCAGGCAAATTCTGTTAATCTGTATCAAAGCTGAAATTTGATTGTCTGTCTCTTCGCCAAAACACCTTCGGCGTTGTAAGGTTAAGCCTCACGGTTCATTAGTATCGGTTAGCTCAACGCATCGCTGCGCTTACACACCCGACCTATCAACGTCATCGTCTTTAACGTTCCTTCAGGAGACTTAAAGTCTCAGGGAGAACTCATCTCGGGGCAAGTTTCGTGCTTAGATGCTTTCAGCACTTATCTCTTCCGCATTTAGCTACCGGGCAGTGCCATTGGCATGACAACCCGAACACCAGTGATGCGTCCACTCCGGTCCTCTCGTACTAGGAGCAGCCCCCCTCAATTCTCCAGCGCCCACGGCAGATAGGGACCGAACTGTCTCACGACGTTCTAAACCCAGCTCGCGTACCACTTTAAATGGCGAACAGCCATACCCTTGGGACCTACTTCAGCCCCAGGATGTGATGAGCCGACATCGAGGTGCCAAACACCGCCGTCGATATGAACTCTTGGGCGGTATCAGCCTGTTATCCCCGGAGTACCTTTTATCCGTTGAGCGATGGCCCTTCCATTCAGAACCACCGGATCACTATGACCTGCTTTCGCACCTGCTCGCGCCGTCACGCTCGCAGTCAAGCTGGCTTATGCCATTGCACTAACCTCCTGATGTCCGACCAGGATTAGCCAACCTTCGTGCTCCTCCGTTACTCTTTGGGAGGAGACCGCCCCAGTCAAACTACCCACCAGACACTGTCCGCAACCCGGATTACGGGTCTACGTTAGAACACCAGCCATTAAAGGGTGGTATTTCAAGGTTGGCTCCACGCAGACTGGCGTCCACGCTTCAAAGCCTCCCACCTATCCTACACATCAAGGACCAGTGTTCAGTGTCAAGCTATAGTAAAGGTTCACGGGGTCTTTCCGTCTTGCCGCGGGTACACTGCATCTTCACAGCGAGTTCAATTTCACTGAGTCTCGGGTGGAGACAGCCTGGCCATCATTACGCCATTCGTGCAGGTCGGAACTTACCCGACAAGGAATTTCGCTACCTTAGGACCGTTATAGTTACGGCCGCCGTTTACCGGGCTTCGATCAAGAGCTTCGCGTTGCCGCTAACCCCATCAATTAACCTTCCGGCACCGGGCAGGCGTCACACCGTATACGTCCACTTTCGTGTTTGCACAGTGCTGTGTTTTTAATAAACAGTTGCAGCCAGCTGGTATCTTCGACTGATTTCAGCTCCGCCCGCAGGGGCTTCACCTACACATCAGCGTGCCTTCTCCCGAAGTTACGGCACCATTTTGCCTAGTTCCTTCACCCGAGTTCTCTCAAGCGCCTTGGTATTCTCTACCTGACCACCTGTGTCGGTTTGGGGTACGATTTCGTGTTACCTGATGCTTAGAGGCTTTTCCTGGAAGCAGGGCATTTATCACTTCAGCACCGTAGTGCCTCGTCATCACACCTCAGCGTTAATAAGGTACCGGATTTACCTGGAACCTCCGCCTACATGCTTAAACCGGGACAACCGTCGCCCGGCTGACATAGCCTTCTCCGTCCCCCCTTCGCAGTAACACCAAGTACAGGAATATTAACCTGTTTCCCATCGACTACGCCTTTCGGCCTCGCCTTAGGGGTCGACTCACCCTGCCCCGATTAACGTTGGACAGGAACCCTTGGTCTTCCGGCGAGCGGGCTTTTCACCCGCTTTATCGTTACTTATGTCAGCATTCGCACTTCTGATACCTCCAGCATGCCTCACAGCACACCTTCAACGGCTTACAGAACGCTCCCCTACCCAACAACACATAGTGTCGCTGCCGCAGCTTCGGTGCATGGTTTAGCCCCGTTACATCTTCCGCGCAGGCCGACTCGACCAGTGAGCTATTACGCTTTCTTTAAATGATGGCTGCTTCTAAGCCAACATCCTGGCTGTCTGTGCCTTCCCACATCGTTTCCCACTTAACCATGACTTTGGGACCTTAGCTGGCGGTCTGGGTTGTTTCCTCTTCACGACGGACGTTAGCACCCGCCGTGTGTCTCCCGTGATAACATTCTTCGGTATTCGTAGTTTGCATCGGGTTGGTAAGCCGGGATGGCCCCCTAGCCGAAACAGTGCTCTACCCCCGAAGATGAGTTCACGAGGCGCTACCTAAATAGCTTTCGGGGAGAACCAGCTATCTCCCGGTTTGATTGGCCTTTCACCCCCAGCCACAGGTCATCCGCTAATTTTTCAACATTAGTCGGTTCGGTCCTCCAGTTAGTGTTACCCAACCTTCAACCTGCCCATGGCTAGATCACCGGGTTTCGGGTCTATACCCTGCAACTTAACGCCCAGTTAAGACTCGGTTTCCCTTCGGCTCCCCTATACGGTTAACCTTGCTACAGAATATAAGTCGCTGACCCATTATACAAAAGGTACGCAGTCACCCCATAAAGAGGCTCCCACTGCTTGTACGTACACGGTTTCAGGTTCTTTTTCACTCCCTCGCCGGGGTTCTTTTCGCCTTTCCCTCACGGTACTGGTTCACTATCGGTCAGTCAGGAGTATTTAGCCTTGGAGGATGGTCCCCCCATATTCAGACAGGATACCACGTGTCCCGCCCTACTCTTCGAGTTCACAGCAAGTGTGCTTTCGTGTACGGGACTATCACCCTGTACCGTCGGACTTTCCAGACCGTTCCACTAACACACAAGCTGATTCAGACTCCGGGCTGCTCCCCGTTCGCTCGCCGCTACTGGGGGAATCTCGGTTGATTTCTTTTCCTCGGGGTACTTAGATGTTTCAGTTCCCCCGGTTCGCCTCGTTAACCTATGTATTCAGTTAACGATAGTGCAACGGATTGCACTGGGTTTCCCCATTCGGACATCGCCGGGTCAAGGGTTCATATCACCTCGCCGGCGCTTTTCGCAGATTAGCACGTCCTTCATCGCCTCTGACTGCCAGGGCATCCACCGTGTACGCTTAGTCGCTTAACCTCACAACCCGAAGATGTTTCACTTCTGATTGCGAAAATTTGAGAGACTCGAACACACATGAGCTGTGTGTCGTTTCAATTTTCAGCTTGATCCAGATTTTTAAAGAGCAAATATCTCAAACATGACTCGCAAGTCAGTTTTGAGATATGACGGCAGGTGACTTTCACTCACGAACCAGCAAGTGGCGTCCCCTAGGGGGATTCGAACCCCTGTTACCGCCGTGAAAGGGCGGTGTCCTGGGCCTCTAGACGAAGGGGACGTACAGTCTCAATCGCAAGACGCCTTGCTATTTACTTTTCATCAGACAATCTGTGTGGACACTACAAAGGCAGGTTCTTTAAGGTAAGGAGGTGATCCAACCGCAGGTTCCCCTACGGTTACCTTGTTACGACTTCACCCCAGTCATGAATCACAAAGTGGTAAGCGCCCTCCCGAAGGTTAAGCTACCTACTTCTTTTGCAACCCACTCCCATGGTGTGACGGGCGGTGTGTACAAGGCCCGGGAACGTATTCACCGTGGCATTCTGATCCACGATTACTAGCGATTCCGACTTCATGGAGTCGAGTTGCAGACTCCCCAATCCGGACTACGACGCACTTTATGAGGTCCGCTTGCTCTCGCGAGGTCGCTTCTCTTTGTATGCGCCATTGTAGCACGTGTGTAGCCCTACTCGTAAGGGCCATGATGACTTGACGTCATCCCCACCTTCCTCCAGTTTATCACTGGCAGTCTCCTTTGAGTTCCCGGCCGGACCGCTGGCAACAAAGGATAAGGGTTGCGCTCGTTGCGGGACTTAACCCAACATTTCACAACACGAGCTGACGACAGCCATGCAGCACCTGTCTCAGAGTTCCCGAAGGCACCAAAGCATCTCTGCTAAGTTCTCTGGATGTCAAGAGTAGGTAAGGTTCTTCGCGTTGCATCGAATTAAACCACATGCTCCACCGCTTGTGCGGGCCCCCGTCAATTCATTTGAGTTTTAACCTTGCGGCCGTACTCCCCAGGCGGTCGACTTAACGCGTTAGCTCCGGAAGCCACGCCTCAAGGGCACAACCTCCAAGTCGACATCGTTTACGGCGTGGACTACCAGGGTATCTAATCCTGTTTGCTCCCCACGCTTTCGCACCTGAGCGTCAGTCTTTGTCCAGGGGGCCGCCTTCGCCACCGGTATTCCTCCAGATCTCTACGCATTTCACCGCTACACCTGGAATTCTACCCCCCCTCTACAAGACTCTAGCCTGCCAGTTTCGAATGCAGTTCCCAGGTTGAGCCCGGGGATTTCACATCCGACTTGACAGACCGCCTGCGTGCGCTTTACGCCCAGTAATTCCGATTAACGCTTGCACCCTCCGTATTACCGCGGCTGCTGGCACGGAGTTAGCCGGTGCTTCTTCTGCGGGTAACGTCAATCGACAAGGTTATTAACCTTATCGCCTTCCTCCCCGCTGAAAGTACTTTACAACCCGAAGGCCTTCTTCATACACGCGGCATGGCTGCATCAGGCTTGCGCCCATTGTGCAATATTCCCCACTGCTGCCTCCCGTAGGAGTCTGGACCGTGTCTCAGTTCCAGTGTGGCTGGTCATCCTCTCAGACCAGCTAGGGATCGTCGCCTAGGTGAGCCGTTACCCCACCTACTAGCTAATCCCATCTGGGCACATCCGATGGCAAGAGGCCCGAAGGTCCCCCTCTTTGGTCTTGCGACGTTATGCGGTATTAGCTACCGTTTCCAGTAGTTATCCCCCTCCATCAGGCAGTTTCCCAGACATTACTCACCCGTCCGCCACTCGTCAGCGAAGCAGCAAGCTGCTTCCTGTTACCGTTCGACTTGCATGTGTTAGGCCTGCCGCCAGCGTTCAATCTGAGCCATGATCAAACTCTTCAATTTAAAAGTTTGATGCTCAATGAATTAAACTTCGTAATGAATTACGTGTTCACTCGTTGAGACTTGGTATTCATTTAGTGTCCGAGGACATTAAGAATCCATGTCACTTTGAGTGCCCACACAGATTGTCTGATAAATTGTTAAAGAGCAGTGCCGCTTCGTTTTCGCTGCGGCGCGGGGTGTGCATATTACGCTTTCCCGCTTCAGAGTCAAGCGTTTGTTTTGCTTTTCTCTGCTGACCCGGCGGCTTGCGTGCCGTTGTTCCGTGTCAGTGGAGGCGCATTATAGGGAGTAATTCCGAACCTGCAAGGATAAAGTGAAAATTATTTCCTGACCGCTCATTTTCCAGGCAAACCACATCCCAGACCTCAATTTTCGCCTGGTTTTTAAACAAAAACGAGCCGCAAGCGGCCCGTTTTTGCGTTTTGTGACTTACTGCACTGCCACAATGCGATCGTCGTTGGCTTCCAGACGAATAACTTTGCCCGGAACCAGCTCCCCAGAGAGGATTTGCTGTGCCAGCGGGTTTTCGATCTGCTGCTGGATAGCACGTTTTAACGGACGCGCACCATAAACAGGATCGTAACCATTCTCGCTCAGCAGTTTCAGCGCATCGTCGGAAATGTGGATTTCATACCCACGCTCTTCCAGACGTTTGTACAGACGCTGCAACTGGATCTGCGCAATCGACGCGATGTGTTTCTCGCCCAGCGGATGGAACACGACCACTTCATCAATACGGTTGATGAACTCCGGACGGAAGTTTTGACTGACCACACCCAGCACAAGATCTTTCATATGGCTATAATCCAGCTCACCGAAGCGTTCCTGAATCAAATCGGAACCCAGGTTCGAGGTCATGATCACCACCGTGTTACGGAAGTCGACCGTTCTTCCCTGCCCGTCCGTCAGACGCCCATCATCCAGCACCTGCAACAGAATGTTAAACACGTCAGGATGAGCCTTTTCCACTTCATCCAGCAGGATGACGGAATAAGGACGACGACGAACCGCTTCCGTCAGGTAACCGCCCTCTTCATAACCGACATATCCCGGAGGCGCACCGACCAGACGCGAGACGGAGTGTTTCTCCATAAACTCGGACATATCGATACGCACCATCGCGTCATCGCTGTCGAACATAAAGTTAGCCAGCGCTTTACACAGCTCAGTTTTACCGACACCGGTTGGCCCCAGGAAAAGGAACGAGCCGATTGGACGATTCGGATCGGACAGCCCCGCACGGCTACGACGAATGGCGTTAGATACCGCTTCGACCGCTTCGTTCTGTCCAATGACGCGCTGATGCAGATCCTGCTCCATACGCAGCAGTTTCTCACGTTCGCTTTCCATCATGCGAGCCACAGGAATACCCGTCCAGCGCGCCAGCACTTCGGCAATCTCGGCATCCGTCACTTTATTACGCAACAGACGCATGGTTTTGCCTTCCGACTGCGTGGCAATCTCTAGCTGTTTTTCCAGCTCAGGGATCTTGCCGTACTGTAGCTCGGACATCCGTGCCAGATCCCCCACGCGACGCGCCTGCTCAATGGCAATTTTCGCCTGCTCCAGCTCCGCCTTGATTGTCTGGGTGCCAGAGAGGGAGGCTTTCTCAGCTTTCCACTCTTCTTCCAGCTCAGAATACTGACGCTCTTTCTCGTCCAGTTCTTCGTTGAGCATATCGAGGCGTTTCTTACTCGCTTCATCAGACTCTTTGTTCAGCGCCTGCTGTTCCAGCTTGAGCTGGATAATGCGGCGATCGAGTCGGTCCAGCTCTTCCGGTTTCGAGTCAATCTGCATACGGATGCTGGACGCCGCTTCATCGATAAGGTCGATGGCTTTATCCGGCAACTGACGGTCGGCAATGTAACGATGCGAAAGCGTCGCCGCCGCAACGATGGCCGGGTCAGTGATCTGCACGTGATGGTGCAGCTCATAACGCTCTTTCAGTCCTCGCAAAATGGCGATGGTATCTTCAACGCTTGGTTCAGCGACAAACACCTTCTGGAAGCGACGCTCCAGCGCGGCATCTTTTTCAATGTACTGACGATACTCGTCCAGCGTAGTGGCGCCGACGCAGTGAAGTTCACCACGCGCCAGCGCAGGTTTCAGCATGTTCCCGGCATCCATTGCGCCGTCAGCTTTACCCGCCCCCACCATGGTGTGCAGTTCGTCGATAAACAGAATGACGTTACCTTCCTGTTTCGCCAGATCGTTCAGCACGCCTTTCAGACGCTCTTCAAATTCACCGCGGTATTTCGCCCCGGCCACCAGCGCGCCCATATCCAGCGCCAGTACGCGACGGCCTTTCAGCCCTTCGGGCACTTCGCCATTAACGATACGCTGCGCCAGCCCTTCAACGATGGCGGTTTTACCGACGCCAGGCTCACCAATCAGCACCGGGTTGTTTTTGGTACGACGTTGCAGTACCTGGATAGTCCGACGAATTTCTTCGTCACGGCCGATCACCGGGTCAAGTTTGCCCTGCTCGGCACGTTCGGTCAGGTCGACCGTAAATTTCTTCAAAGCCTGACGTTGGTCTTCGGCTCCCTGGTCGTTCACGCTTTCACCTCCGCGCATTTTCTCAATCGCCTGGGTCACATTAGCGGTGGTTGCACCGGCGGATTTCAGCAGGTCGGTTAAGGTACCGCGTGATTCAAGCGCCGCCAGAACAAACAGCTCTGACGAAATAAAGTTGTCCCCACGTTTTTGCGCCAGCTTGTCGCAAAGGTTCAGCACGCGCACCAGATCCTGCGACGGCTGCACGTCGCCGCCGGTACCTTCTACCTGCGGTAAACGGCTCAGCGCCTGATCGATGGCGGTGCGTAACTGGCCGGCATTAATGCCAGCGGACGTTAATAAAGGACGTACCGATCCCCCTTCCTGATTCAGCAAGGCGCTCATTAAATGAAGAGGTTCGATAAATTGGTTGTCGTGCCCCAGTGCAAGGGACTGGGCATCGGCGAGAGCAAGCTGGAATTTATTAGTAAGACGATCCAGACGCATAACTCCTCCCATAACAGGTCAAATTTGCTACTGGAGATTAAATGAGGTCATCCCTCAATTATTCAAGGTTAATAACCTGAATTATGTGAAAAGAAAACGGCGCGTACCGGATCGTCTTGATTCTTTAGGTTATATCAGCCAAATGAAACTTGCCATACGACCTGTCGTCTTGTCGCGGCGATAGGAGAAAAAATCACCCTTTTCGGTGAAGGTACAGCGATCTCCGCCGAAGATTTGGGTCACGCCGACGTTATTCAGGCGCTGGCGGGCAAGCTGATAAATATCGGCCAGATATTTATCTCCGGAAGCCACAAACGCTTCGACCGCTTGCGGATCTTTTTCCATAAAGGCATCCCGCACTTCGGGCCCTACCTCAAACGCCTGCGGGCCAATCGCCGGGCCAAGCCAGGCGATGAGATTTGCAGAATCGTCATGGAAGCAGGCAACGGTCTCTTCCAGCACGCCTTCGCACAGGCCTCGCCATCCGGCGTGGGCAGCAGCCACTTCAGTCCCTGCCTGATTGCAGAACAACACCGGCAGGCAATCAGCAGTCATCACCGCGCAAACCGTTCCCGGCGTATTGCTGTACGAAGCATCGGCGCGCTTAGACGCATAGGGCTCCCCCGTCAGCTTCAGCACCGCTTTACCATGCACCTGCTCAAGCCAGACCGGTTTTGAAGGAAGGTTTCCCGCAGCAAAGAGGCGTTTACGGTTCTCTTCAACGTGCTCCAGGTTATCACCACAGTGCGCACCGAGGTTCAGTGACTCCCACGCGCCCTGGCTCACGCCACCGATACGGGTTGAACTACAGGCGGCCACGCCTTCAGGCAGTGGCCATTCCGGGACAATCAGTTTGGTCATAACCAGTCCACGTGATCCTTATGTTCTTCGAAATCTGCGCGCATCGCGTCGATAAGTTCCACCATATCCTGTGGGATCGGCGCATGCCATTCCATCTGAATTCCGGTGATTGGGTGGTAAAGACGTAGCATCGTCGCATGCAGCGCCTGGCGATCGAATTTACGCAGCACGGAGATGAATTCATCCGATGCGCCCTTTGGTGGACGCGGACGACCGCCGTAAACAGGGTCCCCCACCAGCGGATGGGTAATATGCGCCATGTGCACGCGGATCTGGTGAGTACGCCCGGTTTCCAGACGCAGACGCAGGCGCGTATGAATACGGAAATGTTCCATGATGCGGTAGTGGGTTACCGCCGGTTTGCCCATCGGGTGTACAGACATATGCGTACGCTTGGTTGGGTGACGGCTGATAGGCTCTTCCACCGTGCCGCCAGAGGTCATATGACCAATCGCCACCGCTTCATACTCACGGGTGATTTCGCGCAGTTGCAACGATTCCACCAGGCGAGTCTGGGCGGGAACCGTCTTCGCCACCACCATCAGACCCGTGGTGTCTTTATCCAGACGGTGAACGATACCGGCACGCGGTACATCGGCAATCGGCGGATAATAATGAAGGAGAGCGTTAAGTACCGTACCGTCAGGATTGCCCGCGCCCGGGTGAACAACAAAGTCGCGCGGCTTGTTGATGACCAGAATGTCGTCATCTTCGTAGACGATATCCAGCGGGATATCCTGCGGCTCGAAGCGGACTTCCTCTTCGATTTCAGCATTGATGGCGACAGCTTCCCCACCAAACACTTTCTCTTTTGGTTTGTCCCAGATCTTGCCGTTTACCAGCACGCGCTGGTCAAGGATCCATTCTTTTATGCGTGAACGCGAATAATCAGGGAACAATTCGGCCAAAGCCTGATCTAAGCGTTGACCGAGCTGATTTTCGGAGACTGTTGCGGTGAGTTCTACTCGTTGTGCCATAAACTGCTTCTTCGTTTAACGTTGGGTTTTACGGCTTTGCCGTTTAATATAGTGTGCTATTGTAGCTGGTCTTAATCGGGAGCAGGAACTGAGTTTCTCCCGGACAAACATTTGAGGAAAGTCAAAACGTCATGACGCGCATGAAATATCTGGTGGCAGCGGCCACGTTGAGCCTGGCTTTGGTGGGCTGCTCCGGTTCGAATGAACAGGTCCCTGACAATCCGCCGAATGAAATCTATGCGACTGCACAACAAAAGTTGCAGGACGGTAACTGGAAACAGGCGATAACGCAACTGGAAGCGTTGGATAATCGCTATCCGTTTGGCCCGTATTCGCAGCAGGTACAGTTAGATCTTATCTACGCCTACTACAAAAATGCCGATCTGCCGCTGGCTCAGGCAACCATCGATCGTTTCATGCGTCTGAACCCTACCCATCCTAACATCGATTACGTGATGTACATGCGCGGCCTGACTAACATGGCGCTGGATGATAGTGCATTGCAGGGCTTCTTCGGGGTGGATCGTTCCGACCGTGACCCGCAACATGCGCGTGATGCTTTCAATGACTTCTCCAAACTGGTGCGTAGCTACCCGAACAGCCAGTACATTACCGATGCCACTAAGCGTCTGGTATTCCTGAAAGATCGTCTGGCGAAATATGAGTACTCCGTTGCGGAATACTACACCCGCCGTGGCGCATGGGTTGCCGTGGTTAACCGTGTAGAAGGCATGCTGCGTGATTATCCGGATACCCAGGCCACGCGTGATGGCCTGAAGCTGATGGAAAATGCGTATCGCCAGATGCAGATGACGGCTCAGGCTGACAAAGTGGCGAAAATCATCGCCGCGAACAGCAGCAACACCTGATACCGCTACAACGCATAACGGCAGCCCGCGGGCTGCCGTTTTTTTATTCTTTCACACTTACGCTGAAGCGGTTTAGCTTCAACACATCCATTCAACTATGACCGCAATTGTTGGCTTCGACAAGGTAAATCTCACCTCTTCCTGCCCTGCCTCACAAAAAAGATTCCCTGACAAAAACCGACAAAATAACGTGATCTAAATCACACATTTTGACATTAGGTCGGGTATGCTGGAATCACCAAGACGGAAAGACAAGAGGTAAAATTTATGACAATGAACATTACCAGTAAACAAATGGAAATTACTCCGGCAATCCGCCAGCACGTCGCAGACCGTCTCGCCAAACTGGATAAATGGCAAACACATTTGATTAATCCACATATCATCCTGTCCAAGGAGCCGCAGGGTTTCATCGCTGATGCAACTATCAATACTCCAAACGGCCATCTGGTCGCCAGCGCAAAACACGAGGATATGTACACCGCAATTAACGATTTGATCAACAAGCTGGAACGGCAGCTCAATAAAGTGCAACACAAAGGTGAAGCACGTCGCGCCGCAACCTCGGTGAAAGACGCCAGCTTCGCGGAAGAAGTTGAAGAAGAGTAATCCTCTAAAATTGAGTGTACCGACAACGCGCCTTCGGGCGCGTTTTTTATTGACAGGATCAAAACAGTGCAGGTACTTTAACCTATCAATTTCAGGATGACCTTATGAAACAGACGCCGTTTTTCTTCGCATTCTTTTTTACCTTCCCCTGACCGGGAGGCGTTTCGTCGTGTGATAAAGAATGCGAAGACGAACAACAAGGCCTCCCACACCGGGAGGCCTTTTTTATTGATAACGATAAAATGAGACAGACAACACTATGACACCGGAAAACCCGCTCCTGGATTTACGCGTAAAAATCAGTGCACTCGACGAAAAATTACTGGCCCTGCTGGCAGAACGCCGCGCGCTCGCCGTTGAAGTGGGCAAAGCCAAGCTCGAGTCCCATCGGCCGGTGCGCGATATCGATCGCGAACGTGATTTACTGGAACGGTTGATTCAACTCGGCAAAGCGCATCATCTGGATGCGCACTACATCACCCGCCTGTTCCAGCTCATCATCGAAGACTCCGTTCTGACGCAACAAGCCCTGCTCCAGCAGCATCTGAACAAAACCAACCCGCACTCTGCTCGTATCGCTTTCCTCGGCCCGAAAGGGTCCTATTCTCACCTGGCAGCTCGCCAGTACGCAGCCCGCCATTTCGAAGAGTTTATTGAGAGCGGCTGCGCGAAATTTGCAGACATTTTCAACCAGGTCGAAACCGGCCAGGCAGATTACGCCGTAGTGCCTATTGAGAACACCAGTTCCGGTGCCATCAATGATGTTTACGATCTGCTCCAGCACACCAGCCTGTCGTTAGTCGGCGAGTTGACTATCCCTATCGATCACTGCGTGCTGGTCTCTGGCTCAACCGATCTGAGTCAGATCGAAACGGTGTACAGCCACCCGCAGCCGTTCCAGCAGTGCAGCCAGTTCCTGAACCGTTATCCGCACTGGAAAATTGAATACACCGAAAGCACCTCGGCGGCGATGGAAAAAGTGGCGCAGGCAAACTCTTCTGCCGTCGCGGCTCTCGGTAGCGAAGCGGGCGGCGCGCTGTATGGCTTACAGGTGCTGGAACGCAATCTGGCCAACCAGACGCAGAATATCACCCGTTTCGTGGTTCTGGCCCGCAAGGCCATCAACGTGTCGGACCAGGTCCCGGCGAAAACCACCCTGCTGATGGCGACCGGCCAGCAGGCGGGTGCGCTGGTTGAAGCGCTGCTGGTGCTGCGTAATCACAACCTGATCATGACGAAGCTGGAATCCCGCCCAATACATGGCAACCCGTGGGAAGAAATGTTTTATCTCGACGTTCAGGCCAACCTGGAGTCTGCGTCCATGCAGAAAGCCCTGCGCGAACTGGGCGAGATCACACGCTCCATGAAAGTGCTGGGCTGCTATCCGAGCGAAAACGTGGTCCCGGTCGATCCGGCTTAACGTTCGATAAAGCGGCTTTTCTTCATCCCTGCCACATTTACAGGCAGGGTGAAGATGGCACCGGAAAGCGGATATTTCGCCAGCTCCTCCGCCTCCATATTTTCCCGCGTGGTGGTGATAAACAGCGTTTTCATATCGTCGCCGCCAAAGCAGACCATTGTCGGGCAGCGTACCGGCAGCCGATACTCTTCCAGCTGTTCGCCTTGCGGTGAAAACCGTGCGATACGCCAGCCGTCAAACAGTGCGCTCCAGTAGCAGCCTTCCTCATCCATTGCCGCACCGTCGGGTATACCTTCTCCCTCGCTAAACCGGCGAAACTCTTCGCGCTTACCGGGTTCTCCCTGCTCATCAAGCGGCGTACGGTAGATCACGCCGTTCGGCGTATCAGAAGTAAACATCCACCGTTTATCAGGACTAAACGCTAAACCGTTATGCCCGTGAATATCGCACTGGATCACTTGCGGCGTCAGGTCGTTGTCGATACGCATCAGCATGGCGCCGTTATAATCTCCCAGCCCCCAGAACGTGCCCGCATAAAACCGTCCCTGATGATCGGTACCGCCATCGTTAAAGCGTGCAAGCTGCGGGTTGGACGGGTTATCGCAAACCTTACGCTGGAGCAGGCCGTGTTTATCGGTCAGCCAGATGGCGTTTCGCATCGCGACGATAAATCCGCCGCGTTCACGCAGGGCAAAACACCCAACTTCTTCATGGAATGAGAGCACCGAGTGTTCCGCGGTGGGCAGATGGTACCGATGGATCTCCCCTTCCAGGATATCCGCCCAGTAGAGCGCCTTCTCGTCTGCACTCCATGTCGGGCATTCGGGCAGATGCCCGGTATAGTTCAACAGCAGCTGCGGTTCAGCCATGACAGTTCCCCAAAATGAAAAAAGCCAGCAATGCTGGCTTTCAGTATATACATCATCGCATTACTGGCGACTGTCATTTGCCTGGCGCAACAGCGTGCGGCTTTCACTCTGGAATCGCGTGGCGTAATCACCGAACCAGTGCTCCACTTTACGGAAACTGTCGATAAAGGCTTGTTTATCGCCGTGTTCCAGCAAGGTGATCGCTTCGCCAAAACGCTGATAATAGCGCTTGATCAGCGCCAGATTATTTTCAGACGACATGATGATGTCGGCGTAAAGCTGCGGATCCTGGGCAAACAGTCGCCCGACCATCGCCAGCTCCAGACGATAGATTGGCGAGGAAAGCGCCAGCAATTGTTCAAGCTGAACGTTCTCTTCCGCCAGGTGCAGCCCATAGGCGAAGGTTGCAAAGTGGCGCAGCGCCTGAATAAACGCCATGTTCTGGTCATGCTCTACCGCGCTAATGCGGTGCAAACGTGCTCCCCAGACCTGGATCTGTTCCAGGAACCACTGGTAGGCTTCCGGCTGCCGTCCGTCACAGTAAACCACTACCTGCTTCGCCAGGCTTCCGCTGTCCGGGCCAAACATCGGGTGTAACCCAAGCACGGGGCCAGTGTGCGCCGCCAGCATTGCCTGTAGCGGACTATTTTTAACGGAGGCCAGGTCCACCAGTATGCAATCTTCCGGCAGCGGAGGAAGTTTCGCGATTATTTGCTCCGTCACATGGATCGGCACGCTGATGATAACCATTCCGGCGTCTTTCATCAGCTCCGGCGCGTGCGACCAGTCCTCTTTCTCCAGAATGCGCACCTGATAGCCAGAAAGCGTCAGCATTTTCTCAAACAGACGCCCCATCTGCCCGCCACCACCGACGATAACCACCGGGCGCAGCGACGGACAGAGGGTTTTGAAGCCCTTGTCGTTTTCGCTGGAATAGGACTCGCGCATCACGCGACGCAGAACGTCCTCAATCAAATCAGGTGATACGCCCAGGGCCTGCGCCTCTTTACGGCGGGAGGCGAGCATAGAGGCCTCGCGCTCCGGAACGTAAATCGGCAGGCCGTATTTACTTTTAACCTCGCCGACCTCAGCAACCAGTGCCATGCGGCGCGCCAGAAGATCCAGCAACGCCTTATCCACTTCATCAATTTGATCGCGTAATGCGGTCAATTCAGCAACCATAACTACCCTCTTATGCCAGACGCGTCGCCAGCTGGCCGTTCAAATCTTTGTGGATCTCACGCAGCAGCGCATCGGTGGTTTCCCAGCTAATGCAGGCATCGGTGACCGAGACGCCGGGCTTCATCGCGCTACGCGGCTGTTCCGATGACTGATTGCCTTCATGAATATTACTTTCAATCATCAGGCCGATAATTGAACGGTTGCCATCTTTAATCTGAGCAATCACAGATTCTGCAACCGCAGGCTGGCGACGGTAATCTTTATTCGAATTACCATGACTGCAATCTACCATCAGCGCCGGACGCAGTCCCGCCTGTTCCATCTCTTTTTCACACTGCGCGACATCCGCCGGGCTGTAGTTTGGCGCTTTACCACCGCGCAGGATCACATGCCCGTCCGGGTTGCCCTGCGTTTGCAGCAGGCATACCTGGCCCGCCTGGTTGATCCCGACAAAACGATGGGGCATGGCGGCGGCGCGCATGGCGTTAATCGCCGTGGCCAGGCTGCCGTCGGTACCGTTTTTAAAACCAACCGGCATAGACAGGCCAGACGCCATCTCGCGGTGGGTTTGTGACTCGGTGGTGCGCGCCCCAATCGCAGACCAGCTGAAGAGATCGCCCAGGTACTGCGGGCTGTTCGGATCCAGCGCTTCGGTAGCCAGCGGCAGCCCCATGCTCACCAGTTCCACCAGCAGGCGACGCGCAATTTTCAGTCCTGCTTCCACATCAAACGAGCCATCCATGTGCGGATCGTTGATCAACCCTTTCCAGCCAACGGTCGTACGTGGCTTCTCAAAATAGACGCGCATCACCAGATAGAGGCTATCGCTGACCTCCTCCGCTAATGCTTTAAATCGACGAGCGTACTCAATGGCGGTTTCAGGATCGTGAATAGAGCAAGGACCACATACCACCAGCAGGCGCGGATCGCGGCCAGCGATAATGTCAGAAATGGTCTGGCGCGAGTGCTCAATCTGAGCTTCCTGCGCGACGCTCAGCGGGAATTCCGCCTTCAGTTGATCCGGGGTGATTAACACCTGTTCGTCAGTGATATGTACGTTGTTAAGCGCGTCTTTTTGCATGATTGCGATCCTGTCAAACTCGTTTGCGATAGTGGTTTTCCTCGAAGAGGTGACACAACGATATCACATTAAGTAAAGATTTCAATCCAAAATACGTACACATTGCTTTACACCAACCCTTTAATTGCAAAAATAATGGCCTAAAATCGTAAAGTTAAAATTACACACGCACGCCTGTAAGCCAGGCTATGCTCACAAAAAGGAGAATAGCCATGCGTTCAATTGCTTTTATGTTGTTGTCGCTGATTTTGTCGGGTTGCCAGATCAATCCTTATACTTTTCAGCCTAACTGGACCAGACCGGACTGGTTCACGGCCGGTAAAGAAGACGCTATGAATGGTGTTCCGGTTAAAGATAACCAGGCTCTGGCCGATAGTTTTAATGACCCTCAGGTTGATCGAGCGGAATATCTTCGTGGCTACGCTGACGGACAGAAAAAAATATGCGAAGAGGGCTTTATTCACGCCTGGGGATTAGCGGGCAAATCATTTCCTGCCAGCTGCGATGCAACTGAAAATGCAGTAAAACTGCATGAATCTTGGCAACAAGGATTGGATGAAAGTATGCGTTCCAGCAGGCTTAATTGAGCCTGCCTTAATTCCTCTGAATATAGCTCACTGTAAGATTTAGCTTAGGTCAAAACAGGGATATTTCTGACATAATGACGGCTTTGATAAACAATGGTATTCTGCCGACAATTCTTAAGGACATCTATTTCCGGGGCGGTTTGGCGGATTCTGATGAGAAATGCAATCTTGATCGCTTTGCTCCGACTCCCCCTGGCGCTAATACTGTTCATTTTAGTAGCCCCTGCAACGGCAGGCTCGTTCACGGAAACGGATAAATCAGTACGTTCGATTGTTTCTGGCATTGTGAGCTACACCCGATGGCCAGCACTGTCCGGCCAGCCTAAGCTCTGTATTTATGCCTCTTCCCATTACAGACAGGCGCTCAGCAGTGAAGATGAACACAACCCGTTGCCCTATAGTCCTGTCATTGTGCATAGCGATCGGGAAGCACTCGCAGCAAGGTGTGATGCCCTCTATTTCGGGAGCGAGTCGCCGGCAAAACAACAGGAAATAATAAATCAATATCAGGGCCAGGCGTTGCTATTAATGTCAGAACAAAATCCTGAATGCGTTATTGGCAGCGCATTTTGTCTGATAATAGAGCACAACCTCGTCAGGTTTTCCGTAAATCTGGATGCGCTGGCGCGCAGTGGCGTAAGAGTCAATCCGGATGTATTAATGCTCGCACGGAATAAGAAGCATGAATAAGGAAGTCGCACCAACACCGCGTCCGACGTTTAAAAGAACGTTGCGACGAATCAGCATGATAAGCGTCATTATAACGATGACGTTTATATGGTTGCTGCTGTGTTTCGCTTCCGTGGTGACATTAAAGCAATACGCGCAAAAAAACCTCGAACTTACCGGCGCCACCATGAGCCACAGCCTTGAAGCCTCTCTGGTGTTCAACGATGCCGTGGCGGCAAATGAAACGCTGGCGACCCTCGGCAAGCAGGGGCAGTTCGCCGTGGCGGAAGTGCTTAACGCACATCATAAACGGTTTGCCTGGTGGTCATGGAACCCGGCGGATAATACCGACACGCTGGGCGCGCTGGTCAACCGGTGGTTGTTCCCTGTTCCTGTCGCACAGCCCATCATACATAATGGCAATGTGATTGGCGAAATTCGTCTGACCGCGCGAGACAGCCTGATTAGCCACTTTATCTGGCTCTCATTTGCGGTCCTCACCGGCTGCATTCTTTTTGCCTCTGCCGTCGCATTGACCATCACCCGCTCGCTACATCATGGCATGGTTGTTGAAATGCAAAACATCACTGACGTTGTGCATGACGTTCGCACTAACCGCAACTTCTCTCGCCGGGTAACGGAAGGCCGCATTGAAGAGTTCCACCAGTTTGGTGAAGACTTCAACAGCCTGCTGGATGAAATGGAAGAGTGGCAGCTCAAGCTACAGGCGAAAAACGCTCAACTGTTGCGTACCGCCATGCACGATCCGCTCACGGGGCTTGCAAACCGCGCCGCGTTTCGCAACAACATTGCGGCATTAATGAACGACGCTTCAGCAAAAACCAATTCTGCCCTGCTCTTCCTGGACGGTGATAACTTCAAGGTTATCAATGACACCTGGGGTCATGCCGCAGGTGACTGCGTACTGATCGAAGCCGCCAAAAGGATGGTCGAGTTTGGCGAAAAACGTCATCAGTCTTACCGTCTTGGCGGCGATGAATTTGCCATGATCCTTTACGGCGTCCACACCGCACGTGAGGTCGAATTTATTTGCGCTGCGCTGTCGCAGCAATTTATCCGTCCGTTTGATCTGCATAACGGGCACACAGCATCAATGTCCCTCAGCATTGGCTTTGCTCTGGCGTGGGAAAATGCCTCCGTTGAAGCATTACTGGAGCAAGCCGATCGCAATATGTATCTGGTCAAAAACCAGCGTTCGAAAACAATATCCTGAAAGGAAGACGATATGTTAAAGCGATACTTTGCGCCGTTAATACTGGCATCACTGGTAATGTCCGGATGCCAGTCATCCCCTGAAGGGAAATTCACGCCAGAGCAAATTGCGGCCATGAAATCCTACGGCTTTAACGAACTGAATGGCGACTGGTCTCTGGGCCTGTCGGATAAGATCCTGTTTGATAAAAATGACGCCAGGCTGCGCCCGGAAAGTGAAACGCAGATCCAGACTATGGCCTCACGCCTGGCGGCAACCGGTCTGAACCACGCCAGGATGGATGGCCATACGGATAATTATGGCGAAGAGAGCTACAACGAAGCGCTTTCGTTAAAACGTGCCAATGTTGTGGCGGATGCCTGGGCGAAGGGCGCGAACATCCCGCGCAGCAATCTCACTACGCGGGGCTTAGGCAAAAAATACCCTGTCAGCAGCAACCGCACTGCGCAGGGGCGCGCTGAAAACCGCCGGGTTGCGGTAGTCATCAGCACGCCTTAAGGCTATTTAACGGATGTTCCGGCGAGCGACACGCCTGAAACCGCTCGCCAGCGCAGCCAGTCAATCACAATAAAGACCGCCAGACTGACGCCCATTACCGGCAACGCCAGCCCCAGCAGGAGGCTTATCAGGAACGACACTCCCCTTCCCCACAGCGGCAATGCCAGCCAGCTTTGGCAGAGCGTCTGTACCGGGTTCGCGGCTGACGTTGCAGGGCGACGCATCCACCACATCCGGTATCCCCAGATAATCAACACACACAGCGCAACGCCAAACGCGATGAGCAGCAGCTGATTTGCCAGACCAAACAGGATCCCCATATGGAAATCCACGCCCCAGCGGGTGAGTTTAGCCATCAGCGGGAAATCCCCGAAGCGAGTGCTGTCCAGCACCTTCAGTGAGTGGGGATCCACGGCAACGGCATCAACCTGCGTAGGCCAGCGGCGATCGATTTCCGTCACCGTCCAGGCCTGGTCGACCCTGCTTGCCGGACGGATCTCAACGTTGTTCGCATCAATCCCTGACTGGCGGGCGACCTGCAATACGTTGTCAAAAAGCGACAGTTTGACTGGCATTTCAGGCATCGTCATTCCCCCGTGATGACCACGATGTTCGGCGTGTTCATCCCTCATTTCCGGCGCACCGGAAAGGGTGGTGTTTACCTGCGGCGTCAGCCAGTTCATCTCTGCACGCAGCTTATCGACGTTGCCACCGGCCCATTGTGACCAGGTTAACCCGGTGACTGAGAACAACAGCATTCCCGCCAGTAACGTCCAGCCTAAGATCACATGCAGGCGACGACGATTCTGGAAACGATTGTTAATACGGCGCTTCGGTCGGGTGTAGAACCACAGCGCGATCCCGCCCAGGGCAGCAACCCACATCCACGAGGCGGCTAACTCGCTATAGAGCCGCCCGATGTTGCCCAGCATCAGCGAGGTATGCAGATAATCGATAGTCTGACGCAGCGGTAAAATCCCGCTGGTGCCGTACACGGTCATATCCCCTCGAATCTCAAGGCTGGTGGGATCAATAAAAATAGCCCGATGCTCGGAGGTACCCAGCGCCGGGTCGGCAAACATCACGCGGGTCGTTTCGCCCCCTTCCAGCCCCGGACGTACAGCATGTAAACGCAGCGCTGAACCCACGGCCTTTTCCGCCACGGCAATTTGTTCAGCAAGAGGCTGCGCCTCACCCACGGCATCCGTGTGGAGTGCATGATGGTACAGCGCCTTTTCAAGCTGCGGCGTGGCGACATACAGCGTTCCGGTCAGCGCTGCGAAGAAGATAAACGGACCGACAAACAGCCCGATATAGAAATGGAGGCGACGCAGCAGGTTTCCCCATGCCGCGCGCGGAGTGCAGGTAGTCATACTTTTCCTTTTTAAGGCAAAAAGTGAGTGATTTTGTTTTAAAGGGAGAAAGCAGACCGACGCGGCGGCGCGCGGGTATCGGGGTAAAGCCAGGGGAAAAAGTGCCAGTGGCTGACCGCCTGACGAGGCGGTTTCACGCGCAGCCGCTGCAACACCACGCTGAGCAGAACGATAAGCGCCAGCATCACGCCCGGCACATGCGCTAACAGCACGCAGTAGCCGCATGCTTCCGCATGGTCAACTGGCATAGAATGCGGCATATCACCATGATGCTCGTCCATCGACATCATGCTCATGTCATGGTGCATACCCGGCATGGCGCTCATGGGATCTTTTTGCAGCGAGACGGAGATCAGCGGCGCCACGACGATCAGCAGGATCGCAAACAGCGCGGTCAATGCCGCTGCGCGTTTCCAGTTACGCTGATGCAGTACGTTATCCACTTACCCTCCACCCAAGAGGCGAACATTGTAAATGATTTATGACGGAAGGGTTAACGCGAGAGGTGCGATGGGATAAAAAAAGGGCCAGCCTTTCGGCCAGCCCTTTCTAACAGGATGTCGCTTAAGCGAATCTTAGTTCAGACGCTCTTTAATACGAGCAGACTTACCAGTACGCTCACGCAGGTAGTACAGTTTAGCTTTACGTACAGCACCACGACGTTTAACAGCAATGCTGTCAACTACCGGAGAGTGAGTCTGGAAGACACGCTCAACGCCTTCGCCGTTGGAAATTTTACGAACAGTGAATGCAGAGTGCAGACCGCGGTTACGAATAGCGATAACCACGCCCTCGAATGCCTGCAGACGTTTTTTGGAACCTTCAACAACCCATACTTTCACTTCCACGGTGTCACCTGGACGGAAGGAAGGTACGTCCTGCTTCATCTGCTCTTGTTCAAGTTGCTTAATAATGTTGCTCATAATTTAATCTCTTATCCTGGGTAAACTGATATTCGGGAGCGTATTACGCATTCCCATCATGTTCATGCTGCTGGTGCGCGTGTTCAGTTTTGAACTCGGCCAGCAACTTTGCTTGCTCTTCAGTCAGAGCCAGGTTTTCCAGAAGTTCAGGTCTTCTAAGCCAGGTTCGGCCCAGCGACTGCTTCAAACGCCAGCGACGTATCTCGGCATGGTTTCCAGACAGTAATACTGCCGGGACTTCCATCCCTTCTAACACTTCAGGACGAGTATAGTGTGGACAGTCCAGCAATCCATCGGCAAACGAATCTTCTGTCGCCGAAGCTTCATGGCCCAGTACACCCGGAATGAACCGGGCAACGGAGTCAATCAGCGTCATTGCTGGTAACTCACCACCGCTGAGAACGTAATCGCCGATAGACCATTCTTCGTCAATCTCGGTTTGAATTACGCGCTCATCTATCCCTTCGTAGCGACCACAGACCAGAATCAGCTTTTGATTCGTCGCCAGTTCGCTCACGCCCGCTTGATCAAGCTTGCGTCCCTGAGGTGACAGATAAATCACCTTCGCGCCTTCACCTGCCGCGGCTTTTGCTGTGTGAATGGCGTCCCGTAAGGGTTGCACCATCATCAACATCCCCGGTCCGCCGCCGTAAGGACGATCGTCCACGGTACGGTGCCGGTCGTGCGTGAAGTCACGAGGACTCCAACTCTGGATGCTCAGCAGGCCATTCTTTACTGCCCGGCCAGTTACCCCGTAATCGGTAATCGCGCGGAACATTTCAGGAAACAGGCTAATTATGCCAATCCACATAGCGCCGTCTTTTACCGTTTATCCGGAGAATTTAAAAACCAGGATCCCAATCTACTTCAATGGTTTGAGTAGTGAGATCGACTTTCTTGATAACCTGTCCATCGAGGAACGGAACCAACCGCTCCTTGATGCCAAATGCATCTTTCAGGTTTGCCTTAATGACGAGAACGTCATTTGACCCGGTTTCCATCATGTCGATGACTTTCCCCAGGCTGTAGCCTTCAGTGGTCACTACCTGGCAACCCATAAGGTCTTTCCAGTAGTAGTCACCCTCTTCCAGCTGTGGCAACTGCGACGAATCCACAACAATTTCACAATTAGTCAGCGCATTCGCGGCATCACGATCGTCAATGCCTTTCAGCTTGATGATGATGTCCTGATTGTGGTGACGCCAGCTTTCCAGCTCGACCTCTTCCCACTTACCGGCTTTCTGGATAAACCAGGGCTGGTAATTAAAAATGCTATCAGCGTCTTCAGTGGAGGAAAACACTCTGAGCCAACCACGGATACCGTAGCAAGAACCCATTTTTCCCAATACGATCGGTTCAACAGGTGCTTTATTGCTCATCATGACCACCGTGACAGATTAAGCTGCTTTGTTTGCTGCTTTGATCAGCGTAGCAACGCGATCGGAAACAGTAGCGCCCTGGCCAACCCAGTGAGCGATACGATCCAGATCCAGACGGGTTTCTTCTTCTGCGCCAGCGGCCAGTGGGTTGAAGAAACCAACGCGCTCGATGAAGCGACCGTTGCGTGCATTACGGCTGTCAGTCACAACAACCTGGTAGAACGGACGCTTTTTAGCGCCGTGACGAGCTAAACGAATAGTTACCATAACATCCTCTTGTGTGAATAAAACAACCGGGCCCCATCGAGGAACGGAGCCCGGGTGTCATATTAAAAGCCCGAAAATTTTACTCATTTTCGGGCAAAAAGCAATCTCAAAAGCGATTAACGCCCAGGAAAACCGGGAGGCATCATGCCTTTCATGCCGCGCATCATCTTCGCCATGCCGCCTTTCTTCATTTTCTTCATCATGCGCTGCATGTCGTCGAACTGTTTCAGAAGGCGGTTAACGTCCTGCACCTGCATGCCGCAACCGGCTGCGATACGGCGTTTACGGGAACCTTTGATGATTTCTGGCTTCGCGCGCTCTTTCAGCGTCATCGAGTTGATGATGGCCTCCATACGCACCAGCACTTTGTCATCCATCTGGGATTTGACGTTGTCCGGGATCTGGCCCATGCCTGGCAGTTTGCCCATCAGGCTTGCCATGCCGCCCATGTTTTTCATCTGACGCAGCTGCTCAAGGAAGTCGGTCAGATCGAAACCGTCGCCCTTTTTCAGCTTGCTGGCGAGTTTTTCCGCCTTCGCGCGGTCAACCTTGCTTTCAATATCTTCGATCAGCGACAGCACGTCGCCCATGCCGAGGATACGGGAGGCAATACGATCCGGATGGAACGGCTCCAGCGCTTCGGTTTTCTCGCCCACGCCGAGGAACTTGATTGGCTTACCGGTGATATGACGAATAGAGAGCGCCGCACCGCCGCGGGCATCGCCGTCGACTTTGGTCAGCACCACGCCGGTTAACGGCAGGGCTTCGTTAAACGCTTTCGCGGTGTTTGCCGCATCCTGACCGGTCATGGCGTCAACAACAAACAGGGTCTCTACCGGATTGATAGAGGCATGCACCTGCTTGATTTCGTCCATCATCGCTTCGTCAACGTGCAGACGACCGGCGGTATCCACCAGCAGCACGTCGTAGAATTTCAGCTTCGCCTCTTTCAGCGCCGCGTTAACGATATCGACAGGCTTCTGCGCCACGTCGGACGGGAAGAAGTCTACGCCAACCTGCTCGGCCAGCGTTTCCAGCTGTTTGATCGCCGCTGGGCGATACACGTCCGCCGACACCACCAGCACCTTTTTCTTGTGCTTTTCGCGCAGGAATTTCCCCAGCTTACCAACGCTGGTGGTTTTACCCGCACCTTGCAGACCCGCCATCAGTACGACGGCCGGCGGCTGAGCCGCCAGGTTAAGCACCTGGTTCTCTTCACCCATCGCCGAAACCAGTTCGTTACGGACGATTTTGACGAACTCCTGACCCGGAGTCAGGCTCTTGTTCACTTCATGGCCAACCGCTTTCTCTTTCACGCGGTTGATAAAATCACGCACGACCGGCAACGCGACGTCTGCTTCCAGCAGCGCCATGCGCACTTCGCGCAGCGTTTCCTTGATGTTCTCTTCGGTGAGGCGTCCACGGCCGCTGATGTTGCGCAGCGTGCGCGACAAACGATCGGTTAAATTATCAAACATTGTCTCTCGCCTGGGGTAGAAACGTTAGGTCGCCTGGGCGACACATACACAGAATTTTGCCGGAGTATAACATGAAGGCGCCTTTGTTGTTATGCAACGGTTGGAGCAGGCGTCACGTAACGTTATACTGCTTCTCTTTCTTATTAAGACAACTGTCGACGCCTATATGCCTGTTTTCGCACTGATCGCCCTTGTTGCCTACTCTGTCAGCCTCGCGCTGATCATTCCTGGCCTGCTGCAAAAAAACAGCGGCTGGCGGCGCATGGCTATTCTTTCGGCAGTGATCGCACTGATTAGCCATGCGTTTGCGCTGGAATCACGCATCATTCCCGGCGACGGCAGCGTGCAAAATCTGAGCGTACTGAACGTCGGCTCGCTGGTCAGCCTGATGATCTGTACGGTCATGACCATTGTCGCGTCTAAAAACCGTGGCTGGCTGCTGCTGCCGATAGTCTACGCCTTTGCGCTGATCAACCTGGCGTTAGCCACGTTCATGCCCAATGAGTTTATTACTCACCTGGAAGCCACGCCGGGGATGCTGGTGCATATTGGCCTGTCGCTGTTCTCCTACGCGACGCTGATCATCGCCGCCCTTTACGCCATGCAACTCGCCTGGATTGACTACCAGCTGAAAAATAAAAAGCTGGCGTTTAACCACGAAATGCCGCCGCTGATGGTGATTGAGCGTAAGATGTTCCACATCACCCAGGTCGGTGTGGTTCTGCTGACGCTGACGCTGTGCACGGGCTTGTTTTATATGAAGAACCTGTTCAGCGTGGAGAATATCGATAAAGCGGTCCTCTCCATCATCGCGTGGTTTGTCTATATTGTCCTGTTATGGGGCCATTATCATGAAGGCTGGCGCGGTCGTCGCGTGGTCTGGTTCAACGTAGCGGGTGCGGGCATTCTCACGCTTGCCTATTTTGGTAGCCGCTTCATACAGCAATTTGCTGGCTAAGTAACAAAAGGAGTTCCCCCTGGAACACATCTCTACCACCACGCTGATCGTCATTCTGGTCATCATGGTGGTCATCTCCGCTTATTTCTCTGGCTCTGAAACCGGCATGATGACGCTGAACCGCTACCGGTTACGCCATCGCGCCAAGCAGGGTAACCGTGCCGCGCGTCGTGTCGAAAAGCTTCTGCGTAAGCCGGACCGGCTGATTAGCCTGGTGCTTATCGGTAACAACCTGGTCAATATTCTCGCCTCTGCACTGGGCACCATCGTCGGGATGCGTCTATACGGCAACGCAGGCGTGGCGATTGCCACAGGTGTGCTCACGTTTGTGGTGCTGGTGTTTGCGGAAGTGCTGCCCAAAACCATCGCCGCGCTTTACCCGGAAAAAGTCGCCTACCCGAGCAGCTTCCTGTTAGCACCGCTGCTTATTCTGATGATGCCGCTGGTCTGGCTGCTGAATATGGTGACACGGGTGCTGATGCGCATGGTCGGTATAAAGGCAGACGTCACCATTAGTAGCGCGCTCAGCAAAGACGAACTGCGTACCATCGTGAATGAATCCCGCTCGCAGATCTCCCGCCGCAATCAGGACATGCTCCTGTCGGTGCTGGATCTGGAAAAGGTCAGCGTTGACGACATCATGGTGCCGCGCAATGAAATCGTCGGGATTGATATCAACGACGACTGGAAGGCCATTGTCCGCCAGCTGACACACTCCCCGCACGGGCGTATCGTCCTCTATCGCGATTCCCTCGACGATGCCATCAGCATGCTGCGCGTGCGCGAGGCCTATCGTCTGATGACTGAGAAAAACGAGTTCACCAAAGAGGTGATGCTGCGCGCCGCCGACGAAATTTACTACGTGCCGGAAGGCACCCCACTCAGCACGCAACTGGTGAAGTTCCAGCGAAACAAGAAGAAAGTCGGCCTGGTGGTGGATGAATACGGCGATATACAGGGGCTGGTGACGGTCGAAGATATTCTGGAAGAGATTGTCGGGGACTTTACCACGTCAATGTCGCCTTCCCTTGCGGAAGAAGTCACCCCGCAAAACGACGGGTCAGTGCTTATCGACGGCAGCGCCAACATTCGTGAAATCAATAAAGCGTTCAACTGGCATTTGCCGGAAGACGAAGCGCGGACGATGAACGGTATGATCCTGGAAGCGCTGGAAGAGATCCCGGCGGCAGGCACGCGCGTGCGCATTGAACAGTATGATATTGATATTCTGGACGTTCAGGACAACATGATTAAGCAGGTGAAGGTCCTGCCCGTTAAACCTTTACGCGAAAGTATCGCCGAATAAAATGTAGGCCGGGTAAGGCGAACGCCGCCACCCGGCACTACAGGCAGCACGTTATGCTTTCGCTTTCGCCACGGTCACCATCGCAGCGCGAATAGTACGACCGTTCAGGGTATACCCTTTCTGCATCACGCCCAGCACGTTACCCGCGGCAACGTCTTCGGATTCCACCATCGCAATGGCCTGGTGAACATTTGGATCCAGCGGTACATCCGTATCGGCAATCACTTCAACACCGAACTTACGCACCACATCCAGCATGGATTTCAGCGTCAGCTCAATGCCTTCAATCATCGCCGCGTTATCCGGGTTAGCTTTATCCGCCACTTCCAGCGCGCGATCCAGGCTGTCGATCACCGGAAGCAGTTCGTTGACGAATTTCTCCAGCGCAAATTTGTGCGCCTTTTCAACGTCCAGCTCGGTACGACGGCGCAGGTTTTCCATTTCCGCTTTGATACGCAGTACGCCATCGCGTTCGCGATTCTGCGCTTCTACCAACTGAGCTTCCAGGTTGGCAATTTTTTCATCGCGCGGGTCCACCTGCTCAGCAGACGTGTCTGGCTCTACTGCCTCAACTTCATCGTGCTGTTCCGTGATAATTTCTTCAGGGGCTTGCCCCTCAGGCGTTTTCTGTTCTTTACTACTCATGAATTTCTCCGCGTTTTTCTGCATTCATCTCGCTAACTTCGCTTATTATGGGGATCAGTTTCCTGGATTCAAGGGAACAAGGCAGATTGTCATCATTCATCAGGCACAAGGACCTCCAGAAAATGAATAATCATTTCAGGTGTATTGGGATCGTCGGCCATCCGCGTCACCCTACCGCATTGACGACACATGAAATGTTGTATCGCTGGCTGTGTGGTAAAGGCTATGAAGTGATGGTCGAGCAGCAGATCGCCCAGGAGTTGCAGCTTAAAAGCGTCAGAACCGGCACGCTGGCGGAAATTGGCCAGCAGGCGGATCTCGCCGTGGTGGTCGGTGGCGACGGCAATATGCTGGGCGCGGCGCGAACGCTGGCTCGCTATGATATTAAGGTTATTGGTATTAACCGTGGCAATCTCGGTTTCCTGACCGACCTCGACCCGGACAATGCGCAGCAGCAGCTGGCGGACGTGCTGGAAGGCCACTATATCAGTGAAAAACGGTTTTTACTGGAAGCCCAGGTGTGTCAGCAAGACTGCCAGAAGCGCATCAGCACCGCCATTAACGAGGTGGTTCTCCATCCCGGTAAAGTGGCGCACATGATCGAGTTCGAAGTCTATATCGACGAAATATTCGCTTTCTCGCAGCGTTCTGACGGGCTGATTATTTCAACCCCGACGGGGTCAACCGCCTACTCACTTTCAGCCGGAGGCCCAATCCTGACGCCATCGCTGGATGCCATTACCCTGGTGCCGATGTTCCCGCATACGCTCTCGGCGCGTCCGCTGGTGATCAACGGCGACAGCACCATCCGCCTGCGTTTTTCCCATCGCCGTAACGACCTGGAGATCAGCTGCGACAGTCAGATTGCGCTCCCCATTCAGGAAGGTGAAGATGTCCTCATTCGCCGCTGCGATTACCATCTGAACCTGATTCACCCGAAAGATTACAGCTATTTCAACACATTAAGCTCCAAGCTCGGCTGGTCAAAAAAATTGTTCTGATTTTGCATCCAGCACTTTACTGTATATAAAACCAGTTTATACTGTATACAAACACAGTTATGGTTTTTCATACAGGAAAACAATTATGCTGGCACAACTGACCATCAGCAACTTTGCCATTGTTCGTGAGCTTGAGATCGACTTCCATAGCGGAATGACGGCAATTACCGGAGAAACCGGTGCAGGTAAATCCATTGCCATTGATGCCCTCGGCTTGTGCCTCGGCGGTCGTGCTGAGGGGGATATGGTGCGCACAGGCGCCGCCCGTGCCGATCTCTGCGCCCGCTTCTCGTTGAAAGACACACCTGCCGCCCTGCGCTGGCTGGAAGCGAACCAGCTCGAAGACGGACGTGAGTGTTTACTTCGCCGCGTCATCAGCAGCGATGGCCGCTCCCGCGGTTTTATCAATGGTACAGCGGTTCCCCTTTCCCAGCTTCGCGAGCTGGGCCAGCTGCTCATCCAGATCCATGGTCAGCATGCGCACCAGCAGTTAATCAAACCCGAACAACAGAAAGCCCTGCTTGATGGCTACGCAGGTGAGTACGCGCTTACTCAACTCATGGCGGAGCACTATCGTCAGTGGCATCAAAGCTGCCGCGAACTTGCGCAGCATCAGCAGCAAAGCCAGGAGCGTACCGCGCGCGCCGAGCTGCTGGAATATCAGCTGAAAGAGCTGAACGAATTTAACCCCCAGGCGGGTGAATTTGAGCAAATCGACGAAGAGTACAAGCGTCTGGCCAACAGCGGTCAGCTGCTTTCCACCAGCCAGACTGCCCTTAACATGCTGGCGGATGGCGAAGACGTGAATTTGCAGAGCCAGCTGTATAACGTGCGTCAGCTTGTGACCGAACTGACCGGCATGGACAATAAGCTTTCTGGCGTACTGGAAATGCTGGAAGAGGCCGCGATTCAGATTTCAGAAGCCGGGGATGAGCTGCGCCACTATTGTGAACGTTTGGATCTCGACCCGAACCGTCTGTTCGAACTTGAGCAACGCATCTCCCGTCAGATTTCACTGGCGCGTAAGCATCACGTAACCCCGGAAGAGCTGCCGAATTACTATCAGTCTCTGCTGGAGGAACAGCAGCAGCTGGACGATCAGGCCGATTCCCTTGAAACCTTGTCTCTGGCGGTCAATCTGCATCATCAGCAGGCGCTGGAAACGGCGAAACGGCTGCATGACGTGCGGCAACACTATGCGCTGGAGCTTAGCCAGCACATTACCGACAGCATGCATACGCTGGCGATGCCGCATGGGGTGTTCACCATAGATGTTCGCTTTGAAGAGAATCACCTGACGGCGGAAGGCGCAGATCGCGTAGAATTCCGCGTCACCACCAACCCGGGCCAGCCTTTGCAGGCGATTTCGAAAGTGGCTTCCGGCGGTGAACTGTCGCGTATCGCCCTGGCCATTCAGGTGATTACCGCCCGTAAAATGGAAACCCCGGCGTTGATTTTCGATGAAGTGGATGTGGGGATCAGCGGCCCGACCGCGGCCGTTGTCGGCAAACTGCTGCGTCAGTTAGGTGAATCGACGCAGGTCATGTGTGTGACTCACCTGCCGCAGGTCGCCGGTTGTGGTCATCACCACTTTATCGTCAGCAAGGAAACCGATGGCGAAATGACGGAAACGCACATGAAGCCGCTGGATAAACGCTCACGCTTGCAGGAGCTGGCACGCCTGCTCGGCGGCAGTGAAGTCACCCGCAATACGCTTGCGAATGCGAAAGAACTGCTGGCGGCATAAACTTTTTCGGGATCTCAGGGTCATACAGAACAACAAAAACGCCGCCAGACCGGTTTCAAAGTGGGGCAAGGTCTATTATCATCGGCATATTACATATGAGCCGCGTACTGCTCGGGCCCGAAAAGGAATCAAATCACTATGCGCTGTAAAACGCTGACCGCTGCCGCAGCGGTTCTTCTGATGTTGACCGCAGGCTGTTCCACTCTGGAGAAAGTGGTTTACCGTCCTGACATCAACCAGGGGAACTACCTTACCCCTAACGATGTGTCCAAAATCCGCGTGGGTATGACACAACAGCAGGTCGCTTATGCCCTGGGAACCCCGATGATGTCCGATCCGTTCGGCACAAACACCTGGTTCTATGTATTCCGCCAGCAGCCTGGTCATGAAGATGTGACCCAGCAAACCCTGACGCTGACCTTCAGCAGTGCCGGCGTGCTGACCAACATCGACAACAAGCCTGCCCTGGCCAAATAATCAGGCGTCAGCAACGCAAAAAGGTGCTCATTGAGCACCTTTTTTGTATCTGAATTCTTACGCAGAATCGTAGTCCCGGCAAGCGAAGCGCCACCGGGGGAGAAAGCGCTACTTACCCGATTTCTCCGCTCGCTGACGGCGCAGCTCTTTCGGGTCAGCAATCAGCGGGCGATAAATCTCAACCCGATCGCCATCCTTCAGCGTATCAGCAAGCTTTACCGGACGGCTATAAATGCCGACTTTATTCTTCGCCAGGTCAATATCACGGCGAAGTTCAAGGATGCCGGAGGCCCGGATAGCCGCCTCAACGGTGGCGCCCTCTTCAAGCGTCACGCGCTGCAAATACTGCTTCTCCGGCAGCGCATACACCACCTCAACAGCAATCTTATGCGACACTGTAAACCTCTTTGGCGCGCGTGGTGAACGCCTGAACCATATTCGAGGCCAGCTCTTTAAAGATACGGCCAAACGCCAGTTCGATCAGCTTATTGGTAAATTCAAAATCCAGATGAAACTCAATGCGGCAGGCGTCAGCGCTCAGTGGCGTAAACTTCCACCCTCCCATCAGTTTTTTAAACGGACCATCCACCAGATGCATCAAAATACTCTGATTGCTCGTCAGGGTATTGCGCGTGGTGAACGTTTTGCTGATCCCCGCTTTGGAGACATCCACGGCCGCAGTCATCTGCGTCGGGCCGGATTCCAGCACCCGGCTACCGGTGCATCCCGGAATAAATTCCGGATAGGACTGAACGTCGTTCACTAACTGATACATTTGTTCCGCGCTGTAGGGAACAAGCGCGGTACGGCTAATCTGAGGCATAGCATTTTCCATGGTCACACAACAGACAAATAATAACATTTATCACCTGTTAAAAAAACGCTAAGCCTTATCTCGTGCTAAGATAGCGCGTTAGACCTCACAGGACGCAATGAGGTGACTTTTTAAAATCAGATTACCGACGGCTTTACGACACTTATGACGAAGAAAAAAGCACATAAACCTGGTTCGGCGACCATTGCGCTTAACAAGCGTGCTCGCCACGAGTATTTCATCGAAGAAGAATTCGAGGCCGGCCTTGCGTTGCAGGGCTGGGAAGTAAAATCGCTGCGTGCCGGGAAAGCCAATATCGGCGACAGCTACGTGATCCTGAAAGACGGTGAGGCCTTCCTGTTCGGCGCGAACTTTACGCCGCTGACCGTCGCCTCTTCACATTACGTCTGCGATCCTACCCGCACCCGTAAGCTGCTGCTGAACAAGCGCGAACTGGAATCCCTCTACGGACGCATCAACCGCGAAGGCTTCACCGTGGTGGCGCTCTCTTTGTACTGGAAAAACGCCTGGTGCAAAGTGAAAATCGGCGTGGCGAAAGGTAAGAAACAGCACGACAAACGTACTGACCTGAAAGCACGCGAGTGGCAGCTCGACAAAGCACGTATCATGAAAAACGCAGGACGTTGATTCTGCACACTTATTGTACTATTCAATAAGTTAGCGTTTCGGGCTGGTGTCGAGGAAGTAAAATCTGGTATACTGAGTTCAACACTATTGGGGCTGATTCTGGATTCGACGGGATTTGCGAAACCCAAGGTGCATGCCGAG
Source organism: Enterobacter cloacae complex sp. ECL72 (assembly GCF_019056635.1). Taxonomy (NCBI): domain Bacteria; kingdom Pseudomonadati; phylum Pseudomonadota; class Gammaproteobacteria; order Enterobacterales; family Enterobacteriaceae; genus Enterobacter; species Enterobacter cloacae complex sp. ECL72. Next base: position 3,101,913 of record NZ_CP077659.1, read on the forward strand.
GGGCGGTTTGCCTCGTAAAAAGCCGCAAAAAAATAGTCGCAAACGACGAAAACTACGCTTTAGCAGCTTAATAACCTGCTAAGAGCCCTCTCTCCCTAGCTTCCGCTCTTAAGACGGGGATCAAAGAGAGGTCAAACCCAAAAGAGATCGCGTGGAAACCCTGCCTGGGGTTGAAGCGTTAAAACTAATCAGGCTAGTTCGTCAGTGGCGTGTTTGTCCGCAGCTGGCGTGCGAATGTAAAGACAAACTAAGCATGTAGTACCGAGGATGTAGAAATTTCGGACGCGGGTTCAACTCCCGCCAGCTCCACCAAATAATGATCCGGATAAGTCCGGTGAAGTACGGAAAGCCCGCATGGCACAAGCCCTGTGGGCTTTTTTGTGTCTGCCTTTGTCCGAGAACATCCGGCTAAATCCAGAGAAAATTGGTACACGTTTAGGTACACGCTATACTGTGGTCCATTAAACGTGTACCAATTATGGAAGGGATCCAGACATGGCGCGCATTACACGCCCCCTAACTAATAACGAAATCCTCAAAGCGAAACCCCGAGAAAAAGACTTCACCCTGCATGATGGTGATGGCCTGTTCTTACTCGTCAAAACCTCCGGTAAAAAACTTTGGCGCTTCCGTTATCAACGACCGGGAAGCAGCAGCCGCACAAATTTGAGTCTCGGCTCATACCCTGCCCTTACACTCGCAGCAGCTCGCCAGATACGCGACCAGCACTTAACCACGCTAGCGCAGGGCATGGATCCGCAACAGCAACAGGAACAAGCGTCAGAACAACGCCAAATTGAGTTAGACAGCATTTTTTCAACCGTGGCTGCTAACTGGTTCCAGATAAAAAGCAGAAGTATCACAAACGATTATGCAAAGGACATTTGGCGCTCTTTAGATAAAGATGTATTCCCTGAAATAGGTGCGATACCTGTTCAGGAGATTAAGGCGAGAACGATAGTTGAAGCATTGGAACCAATCAAAGCGCGTGGAGCACTTGAGACTGTTCGTCGCCTTGTGCAACGTATTAACGAAATCATGATTTTCGCAGTCAACACGGGCCTGATTGATACAAATCCGGCATCAGGTGTAGGCATGGCGTTTGAAAAACCCAAAAAACAAAATATGCCGACACTGCGGCCAGAAGAATTGCCGAAGCTAATGCGCTCTTTGGTTATGTCGAATCTCTCTGTTTCGACTCGCTGTCTAATTGAATGGCAGCTCCTGACCCTTGTGCGTCCCTCCGAGGCTTCTGGCGCTCGATGGGCAGAGATCGATCTTGATGCCAAACTCTGGACGATTCCAGCCGAACGAATGAAGGCCAAGCGTGAGCACATTGTTCCTTTGTCTCCTCAGGCATTAGATATTCTTGATGTGATGAAGCCTATTAGTGCTCATCGTGAACATATTTTTCCGAGCAGAAATGATCCGAAAATGCCAATGAACAGCCAAACAGCGAATGCTGCATTAAAGAGAATTGGATATGCTAGCAAATTAGTTGCTCATGGATTAAGGTCTATAGCTAGCACTGCCATGAATGAAGCTGAATTCAATTCTGATGTAATTGAGGCAGCACTAGCTCATAGTGACAAAAACGAAGTCAGAAGAGCATACAATCGCTCGACGTATTTGTCACAAAGGGAAGAATTAATGCAATGGTGGGGAGCCTTTGTAACTACTTCCTACTGCAAAAAAGATATTTCCTAAGGAATATTAATATGAAATTAAATGCAGACAGAAACAAATTATTCGCTAACCAAGAAGCAGGAAGATTGTATACAATCCTTAATGAGTTAGATCAAGAACAAAAATTGCATCTTCAAGAGTCCGAATTGTACTACGATTTTCCTTTATACAAAGATGATGACGACAACTTAGTTATTTCTCCATTAATGTTAGTCTCTCGACTGTATGGGATTATTATTTTTTATCTTTCAGATTGTCATGAAAGAGACGCTGAAACGACGCTACCAAATAATGACACGTTGTTAGAAAACATATACAGCCAGATTTATTCTCGCCTTTTAAAACAAAAAGCCTTACGAAAAAACAGGAGAGAACTGAACATAACTGTTGAATCTGCTATTTTTGCTCCATATGTAGATCCACAAAAAGATTATGATACTGATAGTGAAGTCATTGTCTCTAAAACATCAATAGAAAGATTCATAGAACAATTTGAAAACCCTGTAAGTGAGGATATTTATAGTGAAGCAGCTTCGACCATTGAAGGCGGAAAAGGATTAATCAGAGTAAAACAACGTGATACTGATGGTTTTTCTGAAGAATCAAAAGTACAAATCGTTAGCAAGCTAGAATCATCAATTGCACGATTTGATAGCAATCAGCTAGGAAGTTGCGTCAATGAAGTAGAAGGGATTGAACGAATTCGTGGCTTAGCTGGCTCAGGCAAAACAGTGGTTCTCGCAATGAAAGTGGCAATCACTCATTTGCGCAACCCTGATAAAAAAATACTTTATACTTTTAGTACCAAAGCGTTATATCAACACGTCAAAAGGCTAATAACCAGATTCTATAGGCAATTCAATGATTTAGATCCAGACTTTGAGGGGACAATAGATATTCTTCATGCTTGGGGAGGAGGCAATGCGCCCGGAGTATATTATAACACCTGCCAGAATAATTCTGCTCGATTCATTAATTTTGGCGAGGCACAGCGTGTTGCTCCTAAAGAACCATTTTCATATGCCTGTAGAAATTTAATAGAAAATTATGCAATCAAAAAGCAATATGACTATGTTTTTGTCGACGAGGCTCAAGATTTTGATAGCTCTTTCCTACAACTTTGTCTGAAACTGGCTCATAATGACAAAATGGTATTTGGATTGGACGTATTCCAAAACATTTTTCAGACAACAGCGCCAACCATTGAAGAAATATTAGGTGAAGGCAAAAATTTAAGTTTAGACAAGTTTCTTAATAGTTGTTACCGAACCCCATGCGCGACACTTATATGTGCCCATGCTGTCGGTTTAGGTGTTTATGGCAATCCAGTGCAAGCTATAAAGACACCTGAGGACTGGAAAAATCTTGGTTATCAAGTGGAAGGTAATCATGGTGAACGCTTTGTGTCTGGTGAGAAAATATCTGTATTTAGAACGATTGAAACATCCCCAACATTATATGATGCGGATAAAGATAAACTAATCATAACTCAGCACCATGAAAATTTATCATCAGAATGCCAATGGGTGGCGCAAAAAATACAATTTGATATCGTGAGCGAAGGTCTAAATGCTTCTGATATATTGATAGTTTGCGCTGATGACAAACACTATAAAAATTATTACAACCAAATCTCATACTTTTTATCTGAGTATGGAATAGACGTAAATAATGTTAATGCTGATAAATATAATATTAGTGATTTTTCTGTGGATAACAAAGTTACTTATTCCACAATCCATAAAGCAAAAGGAAACGAAGGATATAGCGTTTACATAATTGGTAGTGAATGTTTATATCACAACCCAAATGTAAAAAATAGAAACTTACTTTTCACAGCGATGACTCGCACCAAAGGCTGGCTTACAATGACTGGGATTGGATATCCTGCCATTGAACTTTTCCATGAAATTCAAGAAGCAAAAAACAACATTCCTTATCTTAAATTCAATTATCCATCAGGACAGACCCTTGATAAAATCGAGATCGACCTACAAAGATTTGCTCATGATGAAAGTCCGGAAGATTTTCAAAAATTACTTGAGGCTCACGGTGTCGACGGGTTAAAAGCTTTATTACGCGAGTATGAAGCGAAAAGGATGAAAAAGTCATGATCAACTTAGCCACATTTAATACAACCGCTAAAGCGTCCATTAATCTTGTGCGACATGTTGATTTACTAGGTAATTATAACAATGACGTTTATTACCCTGACAATATGCCTGGAGAGCTACGCCCTTTGACTTACGAAAAGGCATGGGAAAAATGCACATTAAATCAATGGTTTAACATACAACTTGACGATGGTTCATTATTCATTTTCAAGTATAATAGTTATACCTACTTAATGACACCTGTTAAAACCCTGGACTACAGAGAGTATTTGGATACCTATTATCCAGAAGAGGAGTGGCAGGATGTAGAGGAGTACAGAGTAATGATAAGTCAAGAATATGATAATTACATCGATACTCACACAAAGAACTTCCCGCCTATGCCTGTAAGATATGATATAGATGATGAACATTATTGTGAACATTCTCATCCGTACTGCCACTTTCATTTCGGTTCAGAAAATGAAGGTAGAATAGCAACGAAGAAAATGCTGACTCCGCTATCATTTACCGCGTTCATTCTACGCTCATTCTATCCGAAAGCATGGAAGATATATGCTGAATCACAGTTAATTGAAGAGCATCTGGATTCATTTTGTACTGGGTTACAAGTTGCGCCCCAAGAATATTGGGCTAACAGAGAAAATAAATTTCTGTCCATTGGCTAATAACTCTGGCGCGCAATGCTCTCCCCGCCCCGCCTGCCCGCTTAAGGGGGCGCTTTTAATGCAGGTGCATGACCGGCCTCAGGGCGCGCCAGTGCTGGCGCTGGCGGGGAATTCAGTGTCGGTAAAGCGCATGCAAAACCATGCACCTTATGCATGCATGGCTTTTATACGTAAAAATGGCGGGATTTTCGGGGCATTTTTAAGCGGACTACTGCACGGACAGTTCTGCGCGACGGCGGGTGTAATTCAGGTTCTGTGCAGGCGTGAATTTTTCACGATTATCATCGCGCGAAGCCGCGTCAGGCCTGAATCCGATGGCCTTTAAAATGTCATAATCCTGCGCCGGATAATTAATTTTTTCACCGGCTGACAGCCAGAGCTGTAGCGCCTCACGCAGACAGTCGAGTGAGTGCTGCATGGCACAGCGCTGAACGGCGGAGTGTTGCCCGGAATAATTCATCAGCTCCGGGGCAAGGGCGGCGGCCAGCTCCGCGCCGTGCACCTGCATAAAATCATTTAATCGGTCGCGGATGCTGATGCGCTGCACCTCCTCATGCGAGCGGATGTAGCGACCGGCAGCCTGATTAATTTCCCATTTTTTCACGTCGATAAACTCACGCAGCGTTTGCAGGCTCCGGCCGCTGTGGCCGCTGCCGGCAAGCTGTTCGCGGTATGCCTGTTCGGCCTGCGTCAGTTCTTCCCGGCGTTGCAGCCAGGCGGATTTATTTGCCTGACAGGCCTCAAAGGCTTTCTGTAGCGTCAGTGTGGTCACGTATGTTTCTCCTGATGACTGGCCGTGCTTACGCACCGGCACGGTTAACGGTGGCCGCCGGTGCGGGTAGCGGGATAACCGGCTCTGTCACCGGTGAACGAATAACCCCGTCGATGGATTCAAGCGTGCGGAACGTGGCCGAGCACTCGATGTTCATGCACTGGTGATAGCGCTGTTTGACGTTATCGGACAGATAGCGACTGGTGCGGGAATGCGCGCTGGTTTTGCAGAACGGGCAGTGAAACATGCTTACCCCTCCGCTTCTGTCTCGCCATTTTCAGCCAGCTTTCTGGCAAGCATCATTCTCTTCGCAGGGCTGCGTAACAGCTCCGTATCAACGTCAGTAATCTGCGGCCGGTGCATGCCCGTCACGGACAACACCGGCTCCTGCGTCATATCGAAGTGATACAGGCTGCCCTGACGACTCAGCGCATCGCGCAGCTCGCCAGTGGCCACGGACTGCGGGGCGCTTTCTCCCTTCATTTCGAGGGCACGAATGCGCAGCAGGAAAGCGCGGATGAGGGTGACAGGAACCGCATTGACAGCCTGAGCCCATTCCGCACCGGCGTAAGCGGTAAAGGCATCTTCATGCGCTGAAAGGTATTTATTGCCGGTGGAGCAGGCATTCAGCATGGCGCGTGTCCGGTCAGTCTCCAGCTCCGCAATCAGGCCGGTAAACTCGTCGGCCAGCTCGCGACAGGCGATACGCCTGCTGTGCTCAGCTTTCATTTCAGGCGTGAGACTGCCGCGCAGGGTGCGAAAGCGGCTGCGCCAGTCCTGCTCCGCCTCAGCGCTCTCATCGAGGGCTGTCTGCCGCTCCTGCTTACAGCGTTCAATGGACGTATCAATCTCTTTCAGCGCCTGCATGCTGGCCGCGTGGGTGTCTCTGGCCGCAGTGAATGCGCTCAGCTTGTCGGTGACGTGCTGGCTGTTCTCTGCGTACTGCTTGGCGGCAACGTCTTGCAGGGCGGTAATGACTGTTTCGGGTTTCATGTTCAGGCTCTCCGTTTATTCAACCTGAAATGATTCTGCCCTTCATCACACAACATCTCGATTCATTGCAGTTGTGGCAGTTCTGGCACAAACAACACTTAAAACCCGGCTGGCCAGAGAAAGGTCTCAGCAAAACCTTACTCACCGTTTGTTTTTTTACTTATAACTATTCACCACTGTTCACCTTAAATAAAAATATAAGTAATACAGTAAGATAAAGGGTGAACAGTTGAGGGTCTGACTGTTCACCGTCTGTTCGCCACTGTTCACCCATCTTCTGAACTCTCCTGGAGGTGTATATATTTTTTATTAATAAAAAATAAGCCATTAACCACTTTTGGTTATGTATGGATGTGCCAGAATGTGCCAAAGGATACCCACGATATACCAGAACATTGTCAGAGATTGTCGCTGTATAAAAAACAGTCTGCTGTGTGGTGAAGTACTGCAAAATGACTTGTTGCCCTGAGGGAAAATATTCACAGAATAGAGAGCTACCCGAGGCCGGACGGACACGCCCGGCACTGTATGGACTTTATGAGGTAGCCCGATGTACACTGCTTTTTCTTCCCCGTCTTCTGCCCCTGCCGCACCACTGATGACGGTTTCTGATGCCGTTCAGGAGCGCTTTATCCGCCTGCCCGAAGTGATGCATCTGTGTGGCCTGTCCCGGTCGACCATTTATGACCTCATCAGCCGGGAAGCCTTCCCGAAACAAATCTCCCTCGGTGGAAAAAATGTGGCGTGGGCGCAGTCTGAAATCACCGCATGGATGGCAGATCGCATTGCCGAACGCAACCGGGGCTATGACGCATGATGATGACCGTTCAGCATTCAGCCCCTTTTTCTGGCTTGCTTCCTGTCGTCGTTTCCAGGTATAGTTTTCCCGCTGTCGCAAAATCGGCAGCCGGAATTGGCGTTCCGAATAACTTCAAGGCGACACGACACGCGCCATGCGTGTTTTTTTATGTCGTTGCTCAGGCACACCCATTTTCAGGGCTGTGGTGTTTATTCGTGCACCCGAGTCCTTTTCTGATAATGGTAGTCCGGGCGGGGCAGCCTTCGGGCTGGCCGGTTTCCTTGAAGGCCGGTTACGCCAACCCCGTTCGGGCTGCCACCAGTGAAATTGGCGTTTCCGGTGGTAGTTTTTCAAACTACTTCAAGGAGGCTGCCATCATGGCTACTACCCTCACCCCATCGTACCCGCAGTTTGTCTTTGTGTTTGCCGCCGTTCGTCGTGCAGACCGTAAACCCCGTATCTGTATGCTCCGCACCGTTGCCGGTGATGAACACGCCGCACGCCTGTCGCTCGTTCGCGACTACGTTCTGTCGTTCGCTGGTCGCCTGCCGGTTGCGGAGGTGCGTGCATGAGACACACCACCATTACCGCCCGTGACCTCGAATGTCTGGAGCATATGCGCAACGTCGGCCAGCTCGTCAATGAGCTGATGCAGGTGCAGGACTGCGCCACCGTTCGTCGTGACCCTGCGCAGCAGTCACAGCTCACCTCCGTGATTTACCTTATGACCGCCCAGCTCGACGGCGTGGTAGAGCGCTGCAATCAGCGCTGGCTGACCGGGGAGGGCAACGTATGAAAAAGCCATTACCGCCCGTATTACACGCCGCGCTATATCGGCGCGCCGTGGCCTGTGCATGGCTGACCCTGTGCGAACGCCAGCACCGCTATCCGCACCTCACCCTTGACGCGCTGGAAAGCGCCATTGCCGCCGAGCTGGAGGGCTTCTACCTGCGCCAGCACGGCGAGGAAAAAGGCCGCCAGATTGCCTGTGCACTGCTGGAAGATTTAATGGAAGCCGGACCACTCAAAGCCGCGCCGTCACTGTCCTTCCTCGGGCTGGCCGTGATGGATGAACTCTGCGCCCGTCACATGCAATCACCTGTTGTGCACTGAGGGAGAAAATAACGATGAAAATGAACGTAACAGAGACCGTAAAACAGGCGTGCGGCCACTGGCCGCGCATTCTCCCGGCGCTGGGTGTGAAGGTCATTAAAAACCGCCATCAGGCCTGTCCGGTGTGCGGCGGCTATGACCGCTTCCGCTTTGACGATAAAGAGGGGCGTGGCACATGGTTCTGTAACCAGTGCGGTGCGGGTGACGGTCTTAAGCTGGTAGAGAAAGTGTTCGGTATGACCGCATCAGAGGCCGCCGGAAAGGTGGATGCCGTGACCGGCAACCTGCCACCGGTTGCCCCCGAAGTGATTGCGACAGCAGAGGCTGAAACCGAAGCTGACCGTAAAGCGGCGGCCGCACTGGCCGTCAGGCTCATGGAGAACACCCGACCTGCCAGCGGCAACGCCTACCTGACCCGCAAGGGCTTCCCCGACCGGGAATGTCCGGTACTGACGGTCATGCATAAAACCGGCGGCGTGACGTTCCGCGCCGGGGATGTGGTTGTCCCGCTGTATGACGATACCGGCGCACTGGTTAACCTTCAGCTTATCAGTTCTGACGGTCTCAAACGCACCCTGAAAGGCGGTCAGGTTAAAGGGGCTCGTCATGTCATCGAAGGGAAAAAACAGGCAGGCAAACGCCTGTGGATTGCGGAGGGCTATGCAACCGCGCTCACCGTGCATCACCTGACCGGGGAAACCGTCATGGTGGCGCTGTCCTCCGTGAACCTCCTTTCTCTGGCGAGCCTTTCCCGTCAGAAATCCCCGGCCTGTAAGATTGTCCTCGCCGCCGACCGTGACCTGAACGGCGACGGCCAGAGCAAAGCCACAGCAGCCGCTGGAGTGTGTGAGGGCATTGTTGCCCTGCCGCCGGTGTTCGGTGACTGGAATGATGCATTTATACAGTACGGCGAGGAAGCCACGCGCAAAGCCATTTATGACGCCATCCGGCCACCGGCGCAAAGTCCGTTCGACACCATGAGCGAGGCAGAATTTACCGCCATGAGCGCCAGCGACAAGGCTTTGCGGGTCCATGAGCATTACGGCGAAGCGCTGGCGGTGGATGCGAACGGCCAGCTCCTGTCCCGCTATGAAAACGGCATCTGGAAAAATATCCCGGCCGCCACTTTCTCACGAAATGTGGCTGATTTATTCCAGCGCTTACGCGCCCCGTTCTCATCCGGGAAAATTGCCTCGGTGGTGGAGACCCTGAAACTGATTATTCCGCAGCAGGCCGCACCGGCACGGCGTCTGATTGGCTTTCGCAACGGGGTGCTCGATACCCAAAGCGGCATATTCAGTCCACATCATAAATCGCACTGGCTGCGCACGCTGTGCGACGTGGATTTTACCCCGCCGGTGGAAGGCGAAATGCTGGACACTCACGCGCCGAACTTCTGGCGCTGGCTCGACCGGGCGGCCGGTAAAAATCCACAAAAGCGCGACGTGATACTCGCTGCGCTGTTTATGGTGCTGGCGAACCGCTACGACTGGCAGCTCTTTCTCGAAGTCACCGGTCCCGGCGGGAGCGGCAAAAGTATTCTGGCTGAAATCGCGACCCTGCTCGCCGGGGAAGATAACGCCACGTCAGCCGATATCGACACACTGGAAGACCCGCGCAAGCGTGCATCCCTGATTGGCTTCTCGCTTATCCGTCTGCCAGACCAGGAAAAATGGAGCGGTGACGGGGCAGGACTCAAGGCCATCACCGGCGGCGATGCGGTCTCGGTTGACCCGAAATACCAGAATCCATATTCAACGCATATTCCGGCGGTGATTCTGGCCGTGAACAACAACCCGATGCGCTTCACCGACCGCAGCGGCGGTGTATCCCGTCGCCGGGTGATTATTCATTTCCCGGAGCAGATTGCCCCGGAGGAACGCGACCCGCAGCTCAGGGATAAAATTGCGCGCGAGCTGGCCGTTATCGTGCGCCAGCTTATGCAGAAATTCAGCGACCCGATGACCGCCCGCGCACTGCTCCAGTCGCAGCAGAACTCCGACGAGGCACTCAATATCAAGCGCGATGCTGACCCGACGTTTGATTTTTGCGGTTATCTGGAAATGCTGCCGCAGACCAGCGGGATGTTTATAGGTAATGCCAGTATCGTCCCGCGTAATTACCGTAAGTATCTCTATCACGCGTATCTGGCCTATATGGAGGCCAACGGGTACAGAAACGTGCTCAGCCTGAAAATGTTCGGGCTGGGACTGCCCATGATGCTGAAAGAGTACGGCCTGAATTATGAAAAGCGGCACACAAAGCAGGGGATACAGACCAACCTGTCGCTGAAAGAGGAAAGCTACGGCGACTGGCTGCCGAAATGCGACGAACCCGCAGCGACATAACCCACTCCAGACCGGCTACAGCCGGTCTTTTCCTTTCTGGCCATTGCCACAAGGTGAACAATCCACTGTTCACCCTTCACCGTATCTTCACCCTGTATCATCATGAAATTATTAATAAAAAACCAGAGGTGAACAGTGTGAACAGTAAAACCTAAAAAAACTTTTTATCCCCCCACCACATCGCCTGACCGGGCAGATCCAGAACGAGCAAAAATCACAAAGGGGAAGATTCGACTTTTCACTCCTCACCAACTCACCACCGCTTAACCACATGATATAAAATAGAAAATCGTCGAAGTTAACAGTATAAACAGTTAGATTAAAAAAATACTAACGCATCTTATGGCGATAGGTAACACTATCGCCATAAGAAAAAGCACATTACATGAAGAACAAAGAAGGAAGGCATATAAATGGATAAAACTGATTACATCCTACGTTCACTTACGAAAACCTCAAAAAAACGATGGGAACATTATGCAGTAACTCGCATTTATCATCTTTTAAATGATCCCGACATTGAATTTGTCTGCCAGCAATGTGTCAGAAAAGAAAATGGAAAAATCTATTTGGCAGATTTATTTTTCCCACAACTGGAACTTTATCTTGAAATTGATGAAGGGCATCACAACAGTGAGCAATCACAAATAGATGATGCGAAACGTCGTATGGATATTACTGAAGCTACAGGATTTTTAGAGAAAAGAATTCCCGCCAGCGAAATAAGTCTTGAAATTTTCGATCGTTATATCAATGAATTTATTGAGTTGATACGCAATCGTAAAAATAGAATGATTAAAGATAAAAAATTCAAAGAATGGGATTATGATAATAAATATACAGCTCGTCCACATCTTAAGGCAGGAAGGATATCTGTAGGTCCAGATGCCGTCTTCAGATACCACCGGGATGCTTTGAACTGTTTCGGTTACAACAAAGGACATCATCAGTCTGGCGGTTGGAGCATTCCTTCTCACATAAGTGAAGCAATGGGTCTATCAGGAAAATGCATGGTTTGGTTTCCAAAACTATATGGAAATTCAGATTGGGGAAATGAATTGACTGATGATGGTAACAAAATCATAGAGCGGAATATAAAAGATGATGAGGGATACACAGAACGCTGGGATAAACGAATTGTTATGGCACATTCTCGTGATGAGTTGAACAGGACACTGTACCGATTTCTTGGGGTGTTTGAAGCTATCCCTGGTCACCATACTGGCAACATACTAGAGTTTCATCGTGTAAGTACATCGGTCAATGTATACCCTCCTAATGATGCTGCCCCATGATTAACAGCATATTTAGTTCCCTGTTTATACGAGATACAACACTGCTACAGTGAGAAAATTGGTACACGCTTAGGTACACAACTGAAAGTTGAATACGAAAAAATCTCTTACTTTTAATAGGTTGGGAAATTTATTCAGACTCCGCCAGCCCTGACGCGCCTCTTTTTCCATTTCCATGCGGCGCAGGCTGGTTTCCTGATGGCGGATCCAGGCCGGATGAACAAGCTTACGCCACATAACCCAGGCGATAATCGCAATAACCAGATAACGCGCAATCGCCATCATCAACTGATAAAACTTATCCTGTTTCCAGAATGGCGGGAGTTCCTCTTCCTCAACCCCGTTAAACGGCGAGTTCAAAATATTGACGCTATCGCCGCGTGAGGCCGTATAGCCGACAGCCTCTTTAACCAGAGCATTAATACGGTTCAGTTCAGCCTCACTCAGCGGACCCGGCTTGCCCTCAGCGCCTTGCGGCAGATGGTTTATCACCACCGCGACTGAAAGACGATCGATGCGCCCCATGGCATTTTTAATGTGGGTTAGCGTGCGATCGACCTCAAAATTGGTGGTCTCATCGTTGTGATTGTTGTAGGGCTGTGAACGGTCATTTCCGGTACCAGCGGTACTGGTTTGAGCGGCAGGCTTGTCAAGCGGCTGCGTAAGTGGCGCAGTGGCAGGCGCTGGCGGCTGATTCGTCAGCGCGCCCGGTACGCCGCCATTGCCGCGTCCATTACCCTGCTCGGACTGGCTCGTCTGGCGGCTTCGAATCACCATTTTTTGCGGATCGGCGTTGGGCTGATACTGCTCCTGCGTCTGCTCCTGCTGGGTAAAATCAATCTGTGCCGTGACCTGGGCGCGAATATTTTTGCTGCCCACCAGCGGCGCCAGGATTCGCTGGATGCGCTGCTGGTAATCACTTTCGATCTCACTGGTGTACTTCAGCTGTGACGTTTGCAGGCCGCGCAAACCACTTTGGGTGAGCAGCTCACCCCGCTGATCGACGATAGTGACATTTTCTGCCGTCAGCCCCGTCACGGCGCTGGAAATCAGATGGGTAATGGCAATGACCTGTCCTTCATCCAGGGTACGCCCCTGAATCAGGTTGACGGTAACGGAAGCCGTCGGCTGTTTTTGCTCACGCACAAACATCGTCTGCTTGGGTGTGGCAAGATGAACGCGCGCCGATCTGATCGGCCCCAGGTTTTCAATAGTACGCGCCAGCTCTCCCTCAAGCGCCCGCTGATAATTAACCTGTTCGCTAAACTGGCTAATACCAAACTTTTCCTTATCCAGCAGTTCAAACCCTACGGAGCCGCCTTTTGGCAACCCCTGTTGGGCCAGCTTCATACGCACTTCATGGACCTGCCCTTCAGGAACCAGAATAGCGCCACCCGGCGCGTCGATGCGGTAAGGGACATTCATCTGCGACAGCTGGGCAACAATGGCCCCACCGTCTTCATCACTGATATTGCTAAACAACACGCGATAGCCTGGCTCTTTTGCCCAGAACATAAGCGCAATTAATACCGATACGGCAGCCGCGGCGCAAATGACCAGCGATAGCTTCGGGCTGGCGCGAAGCCATGACAGAGCCGATTTAATTCGGTCAGCCGGATTATTCGTTAAATCATTTAATGTGGCACTCATGCCGTGATCCTGTAAGAAATAGCACGCACAATAATGCGCGTCAGCGCCTGTGATATCGCAGGGCTGATAACGACGATTTCAAATTAAGAGAAATTTTCAGGCGGGCATTATCGTCTGAAAGGCCGATTTTTTAAGGATAAATAAGCTTAAAGTAATGTTCGCTTATTGGATTTTATGGCCATTTTGCCTACGTGTTAAACTATCAACGTTTAAAAGATATGTAATAAATGTGTGCTTTTCCCTTATTAATTCAGGAAGTCAACAATGTCAGCAACTTTAATGCGTGGCGTACTCGATCAAATTAACACTCAGTCACAGCAAATAGCCGGCATGAGCCGAAACCAGCCTGCCGCGCTGAAAAACACGCCGTCGTTCTCTGACATTTTATTCAATAGTATCAATGAAATTAATGAAACTCAGGTTAACGCGAAAGAAATGACGCAGCAGTGGATGTCTGGCAGTAGCGATATTGGATTAAATGACGTAATGCTAGCAATGCAGAAGTCCTCAATTTCTTTTAGCTTCGGCGTGCAAGCGCGCAATAAAATGCTCAGTGCCTACCAGGAAATCATGAATACCCCGGTATAAGGCCTCGCCCTGTCTATGAGTGAATTTAAAGACATTCCCGTGCGCTTATCGCCAAATAAGCTTACGTTATCCGATTCTGAATTACAGCGTATTGGGCAACTGATCTATCGCCGCGCCGGGATTGTAGTCAACGCACAAAAACGAGAGATGATTTTTAATCGTTTATCACGGCGGCTACGGGCGCTGGGGATTGACACATTTCTTGAGTACATCAGCATTCTGGAATCCCACAGCGAGCATCCGGAATGGCAGAACTTTGTCAACGCGCTGACAACCAATCTGACCTCTTTCTTTCGCGAAACCTACCACTTCCCGGTGCTCGCAGAACACGCCCGTCAGCGGCCCAACGGCTACCGCGTCTGGTGTACCGCCGCTTCCACCGGGGAAGAACCTTGCTCCATCGCCATGACGCTGGACGAGACTCTGGGGAGCGCGACGGGAGGGCCACGCGTCTGGGCCTCTGACATCGATACCGAGGTGCTGGCCAAAGCGGAGGCAGGGGTATACCGCATGTCCGACCTACACTCGCTGACCCTGGTGCAAAAACGCCACTATTTTTTGCGCGGCTCGGGTGAGAACAGCGATCGGGTGAAGGTAAAGCCAGAACTGCTGGCCGCTATTCACTATCAGCGGCTCAACTTGCTGGACAACAGCTGGCCGCTGCCCGGACCGTTTGACGCCATCTTTTGCCGCAACGTGATGATCTATTTCGATGCGCCGACGCAGAAGCGTCTGCTTGAGCGCTTTGCCCGCATGCTGAAGCCAGACGGCCTGCTGTTTGTTGGTCACTCTGAACATTTTAATCATCCGCACATTCCACTCAGGCTTCGCGGCCAGTCGGTGTATGAACTTACGGAGGCCTTACGGTGAAACGGATACGGGTGCTGACAGTTGATGATTCTGCGCTCATGCGCAACATCCTGAGCGCAGTGATCAATCAACAGCCAGATATGGAGATGGTCGGCACCGCGCCAGACCCGCTGATCGCACGCGAGATGATTAAGCAGTTGAACCCCGACGTGCTGACGCTGGATATCGACATGCCGAAAATGGATGGGCTGGAGTTTCTCTCCCGTTTGATGCGCCTTCGTCCAATGCCGGTGGTGATGATCTCCTCGATGACCACCCGAGGCTCGAAGGCGACAATGGCCGCGCTGGAACACGGCGCCGTCGATTTTCTGGCCAAACCCGATCAGCGTATCGCCGGAAATCTGGAACTGTGGGGTGTGCAGGTCGCAGAGAAGATCCGCATTGCCGCGAAGGCAAAACTGGGACGTCAGGCTGAAGTGGCCTCGCCGATACTGCGGGGCATTACCGTGGATCCACAAAGCATTGTGGCGATTGGCTCCTCGACCGGCGGGACGGAGGCGCTGCGCCAGGTATTAACGCCGCTGCCAGCCAGCGTCCCCGGTATCGTCATCGCCCAGCATATGCCTGCTGGATTTACCCGCTCCTTCGCCCAGCGTCTTGATTCACTTTGCCAGATAAAGGTGCATGAAGCGGATGACGGCGAACCGGTACTTCCGGGTACGGCATTGATCGCCCCCGGCGATAAGCATATGGAGATCGTCCGTCACGGAAAAGGGTACGCCGTCAGGCTGACCGACGCGCCCCCCGTCAACCGTCATCGCCCGTCTGTAGACGTTCTCTTTAACTCCGTTGCACAGCTGGTGGGCGCACATGCCAGCGCCGCCATCCTTACCGGAATGGGAGCCGACGGCGCACGTGGGTTGCTGGCGTTGCGGGAGTCGGGGGCGTTTACCCTCGCTCAGAGCGAAGCGAGCTGCGTGGTGTTCGGTATGCCTCGCGAAGCGATTGCCCTTGGCGCTGCCCGAGAAATCGTCGATCTCAATAAAATTAGCCAGCGTCTGCTGGAAAGTTTCAGCCATAAACCACGACGTTCAGGAGAGAACACACATGTCGGATAAAAACCTGCGTTTTTTGGTGGTGGACGATTTTGCCACCATGAGACGTATCGTACGTAACCTGCTTCAGGATCTGGGCTATTCAAATATTGAAGAGGCGGAAGATGGCCAGGACGCGCTGAACAAGCTGCGCGCCGGTGAGTTTGATTTCGTTGTGAGCGACTGGAATATGCCCAACCTTGATGGCCTTGAGCTGCTGAAAACCATTCGCCTCGACCCGGCGATGTCAAAGCTGCCGGTACTGATGGTTACTGCGGAAGCAAAGCGCGAAAACATTATCGCCGCCGCGCAGGCGGGTGCCAACGGTTACATCGTTAAACCGTTTACTGCCGCCACGCTGGAAGAAAAGCTTGGCAAAATTTTTGAAAAACTCGGGTGAATACTATGACCACTCAGCCTGGCGAGATCGCGGAACCGCCAAAGGATCTCTTTTTGCGTATCGGTCAATTAACCCGGCTGCTGCGCGACAGTATGGCAAATCTTGGCCTGGAGCAGGCCATTAAAGAAGTCGCGGACGCGTTCCCCAACACGCGTGACCGTCTCAACTACGTTGTTGGCAAAACGTCTCAGGCCGCCGATCGCGCGCTGACGGCCGTCGAGGTGGCACGACCGCTCCAGGAAAGATTAGGTGAAAATGCCGGTAAGCTTACTGAACGGTGGGACGCCTGGTTTGAAGAGCCACAGCCGCTTGACGAGGCGCGAGAACTGGTGAAAGAGACACGTACCTTTCTGCTGGACGTGCCGGCCACCGCTCAGCAAACCAACCAACAGCTCACCGAAATAATGATGGCGCAAGACTTCCAGGATCTCACCGGCCAGGTGCTACAAAGCCTGATGCAGGTGATTCAGACCGTCGAAACCGAGCTGATCAGCGTGCTGGTTGAAAACATGCGCGAACGTGACGCGGGTATCGAACAGAGCGGTGACGCCCATCTCAAGAACGGCCCGCAGATTGATACCAGCGTCGCCGGGATTGTCGCCTCTCAGGAACAGGTGGATGACCTGCTGGAGTCGCTGGGCTTTTGATGACCCCAGGCCAACACTATGTCTGAAGAGAGCGAGAGCGACAAAACAGAAGACCCCACACCCCACCGAAAACAGAAAGCGCGGGAGGAAGGTCAGGTTCCGCGTTCGCGCGAGCTGACCACCCTTGCCATGCTTCTGGTGGGCTGGGGGCTTATCGTCGGCGCAGGTAGCCATCTGGCGACGCAGCTTGAATCTATTCTGCACAACGGGCTGACCTTTGATCGACTGCTGATCCGCGACCCGCAGAATATGTTACATCGTGCAGCCTCGCTGTTGAGCATGGCTTTTCTCGCCATTCTGCCCTTCGCCGGCGGGCTGTACGTGACCGCAATAACGGCACCGTCGATTATCGGCGGCCTGAACGCAAGCAGTAAGGCGCTAAAGGTTAATCTTAAAAAACTTAATCCCGTCACCGGTATCAAGCGTCTTTTCTCTGCCCAAATGGTATCAGAGATGATCAAAAGCATCCTCAAGGTGCTGTTGGCCGCCACGGGGGGAGGACTGTTTTTACTGCTCAATAAAAGCAGGTTCATCAATCTAATGTATGAACCGTTGGGCGGCGCGCTAAACGACATCAGCAACCTGCTGATTGGCTGCATGCTGTACGTGATTTTGTCACTGATCCCCATGGTGGCCTTCGACGTGATTTATCAGCTCTGGAGCAACTTTAAGAAGCTGAGAATGAGCCGCCAGGAGATAAAGGATGAATTTAAAAACCAGGAAGGTGACCCGCACATTAAGGGTCGCGTCAGGCAGATTCAGCGCCAGATGGCACAAAGCCGCATGATGGCCGAGGTGCCCACCGCCGATGTGGTCGTCAACAACCCGACCCACTATTCCGTGGCGCTGAAGTATCAGGAAGGCACCATGGGCGCACCGATCGTCGTCGCAAGCGGCAGTGGACTTATTGCCCTGCGCATCCGCGAGATGGCTGAAGAAAATCGGGTTCCGATGCTGGAAGCGCCACCGCTGGCGCGTGCGCTTTACCGGCACTGCGAGCCGGGTCAGCCGGTGCCCGGTGAATTATATAACGCTGTTGCCGAAGTCCTGGCCTGGGTATATAGCCTGCGCCGGTGGCGTAAAGGCTTTGGCTTGCGCCCAACAGAACCTAAAGATTTGCCGGTTCCCCCGGCGCTCGATTTTGCACAAGAGAGTAAAGAGTAATGGCTAATATCGCCACCAAATTACGTTTGCCCGGCATCAAGGAGACCCAGTGGCAGGTACTGGCCGGTCCAGTCCTGATCATGACGATCCTTGCGATGATGATCCTGCCGCTGCCAACCTTCGTGTTGGACTTGCTGTTTACCTTTAATATTGTACTGGCGATCATGATCCTTCTGGTCGCCATGTTTACCCAGAATACGCTGGAGTTTTCCGCCTTCCCGACGGTACTGCTCTTCTCAACGCTGCTTCGCCTGGCGCTAAACGTCGCCTCAACGCGCGTTATCCTGATGCACGGCCATAACGGCGCTGACGCCGCGGGCCAGGTTATCGAGGCGTTCGGCCACTTCCTGGTAGGCGGCAACTTTGCCATCGGCATTGTCGTCTTTATCATATTGATAATTATAAACTTTATGGTCATCACCAAGGGGGCCGGGCGTATTGCAGAAGTGGGTGCCCGCTTTACCCTTGACGGTATGCCCGGTAAACAAATGGCAATCGATGCCGACCTGAACGCCGGTCTGATCGGCGAGGAGGAGGCCAAACGCCGTCGAAAAGAGGTGACTCAGGAGGCAGATTTTTACGGCTCCATGGACGGTGCGAGCAAATTTGTGCGTGGCGATGCCATCGCAGGCCTGCTGATCATGGCAATAAACATTATCGGTGGCCTGATTATCGGCGTAATGCAGCATGATATGACCCTCAGCGCAGCGGGAGAAGCCTACACGCTGTTGACCATCGGTGACGGCCTGGTTGCGCAGATCCCTGGTCTTGTGATCTCCACCGCGGCAGGTGTCGTTGTAACGCGTGTGGTCAACGAGCAGGACGTAGGCGAGCAGATGGTCGGCCAGCTGTTTACCTCGCCTCGCGTGCTTGCCCTCTCTGCGGCCGTAACTGGTTTGCTGGGGCTAATCCCAGGCATGCCCAATCTGGTCTTTTTACTCTTTACCTCCTCACTTTTAGGCATTGCATGGTGGCTGCGGGGCCAGGAAGGTAAGGCGAAAAAAACGGGCGCCGCCCCCTCCGCCCCTACCCGAGCTGAAGCTGACGTGGCGCAGGTTAATGAAGCGACATGGTCTGACGTACAGATGGAAGATGTACTGGGGCTGGAGGTTGGCTATCGACTGATCCCTATGGTCGATCATGAACAGCAGGGCCAGCTGTTAACCCGCGTACGGGGTATTCGTAAGAAGTTCGCGCAGCAGATGGGCTTTCTGCCGCCAGCAGTTCATATTCGCGATAATCTCGACCTGCCGCCGACTCACTATCGTATTCTGCTAAAAGGGGTGACGATTGGTAAAGGCGAGGTCCAGCCCGATCGCTGGATGGCGATCGATCCAGGCTGTGCAGAGGGAGAAGTGCCCGGTACGCCCTGTAAAGAACCAACCTTTGGACTTCCCGCTCTATGGATCGATGAAGTCCATCGCGAGCTGGCGCAGACGCTGGGCTATACCGTAGTCGATCCATGTTCCGTCGTCGCTACGCACCTGAACCACCTTATCAGCACCCACACGGACGAACTTTTCGGTCGCCAGGAGGCGCAGCAGCTGCTTGACCAGCTCACCAAACAGTCGCCGAAGCTGATAGAGGATTTGATCCCCGGGGTAATCAGCCTGACCACGCTGCACAAAGTACTGCAAAATCTGCTCTCCGAGCGCGTGCCGATCCGCGATATGCGGACCATCATCGACACGCTGGCTGAGTATGCCACTCCTCAGTCTGACGCTGACGAGCTGACGGCCCGCGTGCGCGCTCGCCTCTCCCGGGCGATTACGCAGCAGTGGTTCCCTGGCGACGACGATATCCAAATAATCGGCCTTGATATGTCACTTGAGCAGTTGCTGGTACAGGCAACCCAGAGCGGAAGCGCTATCGAGCCGGGAATTGCCGAGAATTTAATGAAACAGACCGAGCAGGCGTTGCAGCATCAGGAAGCGCTGGGTGCGCCGCCGGTTCTGCTGGTGAACCCGGCGCTGCGTTTGATGCTGTCCCGCTATCTTCGTCGCATCTTCCCTCAGCTTGCAGTGCTCTCCAGCCAGGAGATAAACACTCAGCGCAACGTGAGAATGACGTATCTCATTGGAGGTAAATCGTGATAAGAGCCGCCTTGCTTGTTCTGCTGCTTGCGCCACCGGCGTTTGCTGCGGACGGTTCATGGAGCAGCCATAGTTTTGGCGGCACGCTGTCGCGCGGCAAGCAGGTACTGAAAAGTCGTCCAGTTCAGCCCGCCGCGCCCCTTCCGAAAGGGGTTACGCCGACGCATCTGCTGTGGAAGATTACACCGGACGGCCCCACGCCGCCGGGCTTTCGCATTCGCGTCTGTAACAACCTGCGCTGTCTGATGCTCAGGGAACTGGCGGGCGAAATCCCGTTGCCAGCGGGTTTCCCGGCCGCGGGCCCCTTTCGCTTTGAGTATCAGTCGGTAGCGCGCGGCGAAATGACGCCGCCGCTGACAATACTGAAAAATGAAATCACAATAAGGTATCGCGGCAAGGGGCCATCGGCGCCTTAAGAGAGGTTCTGACAAACGGTACCGCTCTGGCGATATCCTGCCTTAAACCTCAGCACCTCATTTATCCCGCCCAGCGCCCCCTCACATGCCAGCGCCAGCGTCATCAGCATCGTCTCATCCTCCTGCGCCGATAACATCTCCATCCCTACCGGCAGCCCGATACGGCTTACGCCACAGGGCAACGTAATGGCAGGCAGGCCGCTGATGGCGGCCAGTTCCGGCGCGCAGCCTGGCGGCATCTTCGCCATACTTTCTGGTAATCGTTGTACGGTGGGATACACAAATCCGTCGATGCGCTGCACCTCCGCCCCCTGGCAAAGGTTCTGCCGCAACAGGCGCTGAAAGCGACGCCCCGCCAGCCAGAGCGGGGTTTTCAGCGTGTTACTCGCCAGCATCTGACGTAGAAACGGCGCAAACTCTGGCAGGAAAGCGCCGGAGTCCACAATGCTTGTCAGTCCGGAGGGAGCGCCAGGCTGTTTGCTAAGCCAGTCGTCAATCGCCACGCGAAATTCATACAGACTGAGGCAGGTGGCCTGCCTCACCTCTTCAAGGAAGGGGAGTGAAACCTCCACCAGCGTCGCTCCGGCACGGCGCAACGTGTGCAGCGCCGACTGCCAGACCTCCAGCTGTACCTCATCCTCTCCCTGTAACGCGGTCACCACGCCAAAGCGAACGCCTTTCAGCGAACGCACAGGAAGCGCAACCGGCGGCAGGCCATGGATCACCGCATGCAGCAAGGCGGCATCCTCAACGCTATGTACCATTGGCCCAACGGTATCTTTGCTGGGTGAGAGCGGCGCCACGCCGTCCAGCTGTGAACGGCGAAAGGCAGGCCGTAGCCCCACCAGCCCGGTATAGCTACAGGGAATGCGGATAGAGCCGCCGGTATCGGTACCCAATGCGCCATCCGCCATTCCAGCCGCCACCGCCGCGGCGCATCCTCCGCTGGAACCTCCGGCGGTGAGTGTCGGGCAAAGTGGATTCGCCACATCACCCCCCAGCGAGCTACGCGAGCGCACATCGAACGCGAACTCGGACATATTGGCCCTGGCAAGAATAATCGCCCCCGCTCTGCGCAATCGCTGCACGACCCGAGCATCCGCTGTCGCGTTAAGTGAGGCCAGCGCACGGCAGCCAAGGGTGATCGGCATCGGCGCGCAGGCAATATTATCTTTGACGATCAGCGGCACGCCGTGCAGGGGGCCGATCGGCTCTCCACGCCGACGCTGCTGCTGATGCTGTTCCGCCTGAGACATGGCGTCAGGGTTAACCCCGAGGATCGCGTTGAGCGCCCGGTGCTGCTGTATGACGTCGAGACGGCGGGCAATTTCCTCCGGACAGTCGTCTGGCGGTATCAGGCGCTTCATAGTCTCAGGCTCCCCGTGCTGAAAACCGGGCAGAAGGCTGCCCGGGATACGTTTTAGTCCCGCATGCCGGTAGTAATGGCATCAATGTCCTGCGGACGCAGACGAATTTCCGCCGCCCGTCGGTGCCCCTGCATCCCCTCGGTACGGCTCTGGCGGATCGCCGGTTCTGCGATTGCCGGGATACCCTGCTCGTCAATCCACTGATGGGTACAGATTTTGACGTATGCCCCTACCCACAGACCGCCGGTATAGCGTGCCGCCGCCATCGTCGGTAACGTATGGTTGGTACCGCAGCATTTATCGGAGAACACCACGCTGGCGTTCTGACCAATAAACAGCGAGCCATAGTTGCGGATCTTCGCTGCCGTCGCGTGCGGATCGCGGGTATGCACCTGCAAATGCTCCGTCGCCATATGGTCAGCAAACGCAATCAGCTGCGCTTCATCTTCGCAGAGCACAATCTCACCCTGCCGACGCCACGCCTCGCCCGCCGTGGCGGCCGTTGGCAGAGTCGCAAGCTGACGCTCAACCTCCGCCAGGGTACGCTCAGCGATATCCCGGCTGGTTGTCGCCAGCCCGACGCGGGTATGAATATCGTGCTCTGCCTGCGCCAGCATATCGGCGGCCAGAATGCGCGGATCGGCGCTGTCGTCGGCGATAGTAAAAATCTCGCTCGGCCCGGCGAGGGCATCAATGCCGACTCGACCAAACACCTGGCGTTTCGCTTCGTTAACGAAGGCGTTGCCTGGCCCAACGATTTTGTCCACTGACGGAATACTCTCCGTTCCCCAGGCCATAGCCGCAATGGCCTGCGCGCCGCCAACTTTGAAAATGCGGTGCGCGCCCGCCAGATGGCAAACGGCAATCATCGCCGGATGCGCGCCCGGGGGCAGACAGGCGATAATCTGTTCACAGCCCGCCACCGTCGCAGGAACAATCGACATCACGGGTGCGGAGAGAATCGGATACCGTCCGCCCGGCACGTAGCAGCCCACCGTCTGCACCGGGATGATCCGGTGACCGAGATGCACGCCAGGCAGCGTCTCTACCTCCAGCGGCAGCATGGTCGCCAGCTGCGCCTGCGCAAAACGACGCACCTGATTAATGGCAAACTCACTGTCGCGGCGCGTCTGGGCATCCATCCCCTCCAGTGCTTCGGCAATCTCCTGCTCGCTCACCTCAAACTGCGCCGGTACGACATGATCAAACTGCTGCGAAAAGGCTCTTAGCGCCGTATCGCCCTCGGTTTTCACGCGCTCGATAATGGCGCTGACCTTCTCCGTCAGGGAACGATCGGCCTGCGCATCCTGCCCCTGCGGGCGCTTAATCCAGCTCACCTGATTTAACATTTACGCGTCCTCCATCTGGCCGAGTTTGATCTGCGCCAGCAGCGCCAGATGGTCATAAACCACCCACTCATCAACAATTTTTCCGTTGACGATGTGGTAGTGCGACATGCCCATCACGAACAGTCGTTCTCCGGTCGGCTTGCCGAGTTCGCCGTAACCCAGGTGATGTCCTTCGATAATCCAGCGTACGGCCACTTTGACGCCGCCTTCATCGCACGGGTTGGAACAAATATGCTGCGGCAGCCACGCGCCGTCAGGGATCATCCCCACCAGCGCCAGCGTCTGATGGGTTACCGCCGCGGTGCCGTACAGCTCTTTCATCAGCGGACCGTGCCACTGTACGTTAGGCGCATACACTTCTTTGATCTTGCCAAACATCCGGCGGTTGTAGATCTCATGCAGCCAGCGCAGGCACTGCTCCTCCGTATCGGTGTGCGCAATGGAAACATCGCACTCCATCTCCGGCGGATATTGCCCCAGCATGCGGCCGTTTTCGCCGATGTCCATCACGCGGAAGCCTTTATCGAACTGCTCCTTTGCCATATTAAATGCGATTTGATCGGTATTCAGGCCAAGCTGTTTCATCAGTGACATATTGTCGCTGACTACCCACTCCCGATAAATTTTATTCTCGTGGATCATGCAATCCGCCACGGTACGCGTCACAAACGTACGGTTCGTCGGTTTGCCTAAATGGCTGTACTGTGTATGCCGCCCGCTTCCCGTCACCAGGTGAGAGGTATAAAAACCGTCAACATCATTTCCGTTCCAGATAACCTGGGTTGCCATTCCGCGCCGTTCCGGGAAGGCAATTAAGCGTTGCAGCGTATCCTGCACCACCTGTTCGCGGTTATAGAGTGTCCCCAGCGCGTTATACAGCACGCAGTTATGGGTATAGTGAGAATAAATTAAGCCGACATCGCGCTCGTCCCATATTTTATGGGTGCAGCGAACGATATAATCGACAATATCGGTATAGCAGTCATCAAAGCCGCGTAATGATTGCACGCGCGGTCTTTTTTCCGGTACCAGATCGACAAAATCACGACGCTCCACCTGTAATACAGGTTCCTCTTTCAGCGATTTCACGCTGCTTTTTTCGGGTACGGCTGGTGCTTTATTTGTTGCTTCGGTGGAAGACATATAAACTCCTGCTCTGTTTTCAGACAATAAGAACCCGCACCCGTAAGTGAGGGTGAATCAAACACGGTTATTTTTTGCAGCCGGAATAAGGGGGCTGCCGCCCCATTAATTAAATATTTGCGACCAAATCGCTAATTCATCGATCCCCAGATATTCACGGAAAATTAAACCATCACGTAATTCAAGCTGGCTGATACCGGTAATTGATATGGGTTTACGGGTCGGCGCACCAAATTTGCCGTAACCGTCATGCCAGGTTAACAACGACCAGCGCAATGAAAGTCGAATCGGCTCATTAGGATCTTTACGCACAATCAGGTGATGAAGCTGCGTTTCGCTGTCGGCAAATGAAGCGCGATAACCGGAAAGCTGTGCGCCAATTTCCTGTTCGCCGGTGCAGAGGCAGTGCCCCGGCGCGTACAGCGTCGCCGCCGGGTGATAGAGACCGGGCACCACGCCGCTGTTACCGCCCGCCCACATCGTTAAGTAGCGCTCAACGACCCCGGCCAGCGCCCCTTCCACGTCGTCGCCCTCAGGCCCACCCGCCCAGCGGGCGTCCAGCGTCTCAGCAGACACAGATTCCAGCCCAAGCTGCTGGCGCATGGTCGCCAGGTTAAAAGCAAAGTCGCGGACATCCAGCCCCAGTTGCGCCACAATCGCGGCACGATCCTGAAGCAGCCACTCCTGGCGTACGGCACCATCAACACAGATGCGATCGGCCCAGGTGCGGACCCAGACATTTTTCCCGGTCGGCGGGCCAAAAAATCCCTCCCCCTGGTGCTGAATGCGGGCTACGGTACGCTGCGCCGCATAGTACTCGTCCCCCGGGTTCTGGCTGCACAGAATATCCTCCGTCAGCACCGCTCGCTGCGGGAAGCTGTGCATCGCCTCAAGCGTCAGGCGCATAAACTGGGAAAGCTCATGCAGCTGTTTTTCCGGGGTAGTGAAAACCACCGGCGTGGCGTAAAAATCCGCCAGCTGGCCGATATCTTTCTGCTCCCACACCACGTGCGTCAGCGTCAAAATGAACTGCTGGATAGAGTCGAATTGAGGGCTGAAGCCCCGCAATCTGGTCATGTGCGCTCCTTAGACTGGAATAGCGTTAAACCATTGGTTTCGATAACGCCGCTGCGTGGGCGACGCGCCGAGTGGCGTATCACCAGCGTACCGGGCACCGTAATCTGTTCAGGCTCTATGGTTCCGCTGTCAATTTGCTTCATTAACAGTTCCACCGTGGCATCCACCATCGCGCCGACCGGCTGCGACGCCGAGGTCAACGCATAAGAGGGCCAGCCGGAAGGGCCGATGTCGTCATAGCCGACAACGGAGACCTCCTCCGGAATGCGCAAACCAAACTCATAGCGCGCCACATCCATTACCGTGACGGCCATATGATCGTTGGCGACAAAGACCGCATCCGGCGCTGGCGACGTCGAAAACAGGGTATAGGCTGCCCGGGTGGTTTGCTGAGCGTCGTAATTCCCGTGCACCACCCGGACATCGGTGATGCCATGTTCTTCCAGCGTGGAAATGAACCCGCGCTGGCGGGCGATATTGACCGGGGAATCGGCCACGCCGCCCACGTAGGCAAAACGCTTGTGCTCCCCCGCCAGCAGAAACTCGGCAATCTGCCGCGCGGCCGCTTCGTTATTACTGTTGACGCTGGAGGCCATGCCACTCTCTTCGCTGCGGTTAAACAGCACTACCGGGATCCCGGCGGCAAGGCACTCCTCGGATAACTCCAGCGACAGCGTCACCGAGGCCAGCACAATGCCATCCACCCGGTACTGCATAATCTGGTCAAAAATACGGTCTACGTTACCTTCCCGATCGCCAACGAACAGCAGCAGGTGATAGTTCAGCGTATCCAGCTTTTGCGCCAGCGCCTCCAGCACCTGCGAGTAAAAGGGGTTATCAAAGTAAGAAATGACGACACCGATAATGCGCGAACGAGCCGTGTTGAGCGAACGGGCGATCGCATTCGGGCGATAGCCCAGCTCGCGCGCTGCCTTCAGCACTTTTTCACGCGTTGCCGGTGAAATGCTGGCCCCCGGCGTGAACGTTCGCGACACCGCAGATTGCGATACCCCCGCCAGCTGAGCGACCTGTTGGGATGTGACTGCTGCAAAAGTCTTACGTTTCATTACCCCTGATTCCTTATCAACGTCCTGCCCATTTGCGCGTACTTCAAACGCCTCAGCAAGTGGGTGTTTTTTATACTTACACCACCTTTGCATGCGTATGCAACACAAAAAATTAAAATTCTCACAACAAGATCGAGATCACTTTACAAATGTGAAACCTTTTCGTAACTTCAAATATTGAATACGTATGCAAAGAGTTTTCATACCGTCAATGGTACCGGAGAGAACAGGAGTCGCCCAAAGGATTGAACCGGTAAACGTCGTCCCTGACTGGTTATAACCCATTAATTCTTAAGAGGTTCAAAACCATGTTTCAAGCACTGTTACGCCGTCGGGAAGCCCGGCTCTTTTTCATCATCAGCATCCTGTTCTTTATCTGCATTCATAGCATTGATACATTCCTGGCCCCCATGATGATCAACCAGGGCATTGAACCACAGATCATGGGCATCATCATGGGCGCGTCCGGTCTGGCAACCCTTCTGATACGCTTCCCGTTAGGCATTATTTCCGACGTGGTTAAAAGCCGCAGGATCTTCATCCAGATTGGCCTGCTGCTGCCAATTATCGCCTGGCCGATTGCCTGGCTTGAACCCAACGCCATTACGCTGTATCTGGCGAAAGCGGCAGACGGTGTCACGGCGGCGACCTGGGTGCTGTACAACATCCTGTTCATGCGTTACTTCGGTCGCAACGAAGCGCCTGCCGCCGTCGCGCTGCTGGCGCTGGCAGGGCCCATCGGCGTGTTTCTCGGTAACTGTATTGGCGCGGTGCTGATTCACTATTTCGCCAATAACATCGCCTTTTTTGTCTCCTGCATCTCCGCCCTGGTGGCGTTATTCCTGACGACCCGCATTCAGGACGTGCACGACCCGGTTCAGGCCCCCACGCTTAAAGCCTGCATTACCGGCGCGCGCCAGCAGCTGGCCGACCGTTCCGTCTGGCTGATTGGCATCCTGGCGACCGTCGTCATTCTGGTGCCCTTCGCCACCCGCGACACGCTGACGCCGGTCTATGCCGAGCAGCTTGGCGCCCGGGCGGGGATCCTCGCGCTGCTGGGTAACATTCACCTTCTTTTTTACGGGCTGGCCATCGCCCTGTGCAGCTCGGTGTTTTATCAGCGCCTTGGGCTGGTAAAAACCGCCGTGCTCGGCATCGTTTTACAGGTGATTTCCACTTTCGGCATTCCCTTTACCAGCAATATCTATGTGATTTACCTGTGGCAGGCGCTGGCGGGGTTCTCGTTTGGTATGGCCTTTGCCGCATTCATGTCGCTCAGCGTAGTGAATACCTCGTCTGATGAACAATCCACGCGAATGGGACTATTCCAGACCATTTATTCCTGCGGCATGTTTGTCGGGCCGGTAATGATGGGCGTAATGATGCAACATATTAACCTGTCGTCCGGTTATATATTGATTGCCGCCCTTTCCGTTGTGGCCGCTATTGCCACGCCGCTGTCCGCTCGATGGGTATATGCCCGTAAAACGCAAACCTCAGCCCAATTATTAAAAAACGGTGCGTACGCTGCCGCGCCGGATCAATAACTCTTTCTGAAGTAAACACCCTTTCCCGGCTCGCCGGGAGGATAACTGACATCTGAAAAAGGTAAGGAGAAGCGAGTGTCCTGGAAATTAAAAACCGGTAAATCTACCGAAGAGCGCCAGCAAGCCAACCAGCAAATAAGAGAAACGGTTGAACAAATACTTGCGGATATTGAAAAACGCGGAAATAAAGCCATTCGCGAATTATCCATTAAATTCGATCGTTATGACCGTCAGGATTATCGTCTGACGTCCGCGGAGATTGACCGCTGCATAAAACAGTTAAGCCGCCAGGATATTCAGGATATTGAATTTGCCCAACAGCAGGTGGCGAATTTTGCCCGCGCGCAGAAAGAATGTCTGCGGGACCTAGAAATTGAAACACGTCCCGGGGTGATCCTCGGGCATAAAAATATTCCGATTAACGCCGTAGGATGTTACGTGCCTGGCGGAAAATATCCCCTGCTCGCCTCCGCGCACATGTCGATCATCACTGCCAGCGTGGCGGGGTGCTCAAGAATCATCAGCTGTGCCCCGCCGTTTAACGGTCAGCCCGCCCCGGCGATTGTCGCGGCGCAAAAAATGGCTGGCGCAACGGAAATCTATGCCCTTGGCGGCATTCAGGCGATAGGCGCCATGGCGCTGGGCACGGACTCGCTGGCACCGGTCGACATGCTGGTCGGGCCCGGTAACGCCTTCGTTGCGGAGGCCAAACGCCAGCTGTTCGGCCGGGTAGGTATCGATCTGTTTGCCGGTCCGACGGAAACGCTGGTGATTGCCGATGACACTGTTGACGCGGAAATGTGCGCCACGGACCTGCTGGGCCAGGCCGAACACGGCGTCACCACCCCTGCCATCCTGCTGACGAACTCGCTTCAACTTGCCAAAGAGACGCTCAGCGAAGTGGAACGGCTGCTGGAAAAGCTCCCTACCGCCGACATTGCCCGCCAGTCGTGGCAGGACTACGGGGAAATCATCGTCTGCGACAGCCACGAAGAGATGCTGCTGGAGGCAGATCGTATCGCTTCCGAACATGTTCAGGTGATGACCGACCGGGACGACTGGTTCCTGGCTAACCTGACCAATTACGGCGCGCTGTTCCTTGGACCGCGTACTAACGTGGCCTACGGCGATAAGGTGATCGGCACCAACCACACACTGCCCACGCAGAAAGCCGCACGTTATACCGGCGGCCTGTGGGTGGGCAAGTTCATGAAAACCTGCACCTTCCAGAAAGTCCTCAGCGACGAAGCCACTGCCGAAATCGGCAGCTATTGTTCCCGTCTGTCGCTGCTGGAAGGGTTCGCCGGACATGCCGAGCAGGCCAATATTCGCGTGCGCCGTTATGGCAAGACGGAAGTTCCCTACGCCACACCGGCCCCGGTCAGGGAAAAGGTGTAAGCCATGACGCTTTTGCAAACGCCCTCTTTCACCCTGCACGGCAAACGCGCGCTGGTGACCGGCGGGTCAAGAGGGATTGGCTTCGCCGCCGCCGTCGCCCTCGCACAGGCGGGAGCAGAGGTATGGATCGCCGCCCGGGGCCGCGAGGCGCTGGCGCATGCCACAGGTCTGGCAGCGGAACACAGTCTCGCATTTCACCCGCTGGAACTGGATATTACCGACACTCAGGAGGTGGCGCGTGTGCTGGCGACGTTGCCCACGCCCGACATTCTGGTGAACAGTGCCGGGCTGGCCCGCCACCAGCCGTTTCTTGAGGTGAACGAGGAAAATTTCGATGCGGTGATGGCGCTTAACCTGCGCGCCACCTTTTTTATCAGCCAGCATGTGGCGCGCAGAATGCGGGCGGACGGTAAGGGGGGATCGATTATTCACATCTCATCGCAAATGGGACACGTTGGTGGCCCCGAGCGTAGCGTGTACTGTGCCTCCAAATTCGCGCTTGAAGGGTTAACCCGAACGATGGCGCTGGAGCTGGGCGATGCGGGGATCCGTGTCAATACGCTGTGCCCGACCTTCATTGAAACCGACCTGACGCGTTCGTCGCTCGCCGACCCGGCATTTCGCCGCTATGTGCTGGACAACATCAAACTGCGCCGGCCAGGCAGGCTGGAGGACATTATGGGGCCGGTGGTGTTCCTCGCCTCTGAAGCCGCCGGGCTGATCACCGGCAGCGCCCTGATGGTTGACGGCGGCTGGACGGCTACATGAGGGATGCAATGGAATATCCGCTTCTGGACAATACCGATCTGCCGCTGGTTCTGCTTGGCGGCACGCTGTGTAACGCCCGGCTCTGGCAGCCCGTCATTGAACGGCTGAACGTCTCAGTGGTGCTGTGCATCACGCTGACGGGCGCAGAGTCCGCGCCGCAGGCGTCACGGCGGTTGTTAAAGGTTCTGCCGCCGCGCTTTCTGCTGGCAGGCTTTTCGCTCGGCGCGATTGTCGCGCTGCAAATGGCCGCCGACGCACCAGAAAGAGTGAACGGGCTGGCGCTGATTTCCGTTAATCCGTTGCCCGTTGCGCCAGACACCCTCGCTTCACGCCGGGAAGCGGTACACACCGCACAGGCGCGGGGCCTGGCCGACTGGCTGGTCTCGTCGCTGTGGCAGAGCTATGTCGCCCCGTCACATCTGTCCGATCGGATCCTGCAAGAGACTATTTGCCGAATGGCGCAAGAGTGCGGCATTGAGACCTTTGCGGAGCAAACGGAAATGGCCATTCACCGGCAGGACAACCGGGCTGCGTTTAACGCCCTCTCCTGCCCCACATTACTTCTAAACGGCGCGCAGGACGTTATCTGCACGCCCCATCATCATCAGCTACTGGCAGCAGGCAACGCGAACGTGACCAGGCATACGGTGGAGGCTGGCGGGCATTTTATTCCGCTGGAAACCCCGGATGAGATCGCGCCGCTGCTGCGTCAGTGGATAACGGAGTGCATACAGTGCGCAAAAACAGTTTAAAGACCGCATTTCTGGAAAATACCCCGATCGTTAACGGCTGGCTGGCGATCCCGTCCGGGTATAGCGCGGAAATTATGGGCCATCAGGGTTACGACGCCGTCACCGTCGATTTGCAGCACGGCATGATTGATTTTGCCAGCGCGTTGTCGATGCTACAGGCGCTATCGAGCACGCCTGCCGTGCCGCTGGTGAGGGTGGCAGATAACGATCCGGCGCAAATCATGCGCGTATTAGACGCCGGCGCGTATGGCGTAATCTGTCCGATGATCTCCAGCGCGGAACAGGCTCGCCGTTTTGTCGCTGCCTGTCGCTATCCACCGCTGGGTGTTCGCTCCTTTGGTCCGGCCAGAGGTCTACTCTACGGCGGCAGTGATTATCCACAGCACGCTAACGACGAGATCCTGACGCTGGCAATGATCGAAACCCGCGAAGGGCTGGCGGATCTTGACGCCATCCTTGATACCGAAGGGCTGGACGGTGTGTTTATTGGCCCCAACGATCTCTCGCTGACGCTGACCGGCAGCGCCAGCGCCGAATCCCAACATCCCGAAATGCTTGCTGCTATTGAGCGGGTGATTCACTGCTGCCGCCAGCAGCAGAAGATTGCCGGTATTTTCTGTACTTCCGGCGCGGCCGCCGCAGCGCGTATTGCGCAGGGTTTCCAGTTTGTTACCCCAGCAAACGACGTTATGCAGCTGGGTCGCGCCTCACGTGAAGCAATTGCTCTCGCCCGCGGCAACGCCATCCCTACCACCGGTGCATCCGGTTATTAAAAGGAGAAATGATGAAAACTATCCATCTTAGCCAGAGCCAGGCACGAACACGGTTAATCGCCCCCGACGATATGGTTTCCTGCAATCTTGCTTTTATTGATTGCAAGCTGCCCGGTTCGCATCTCAAACAAAACTATTCCTTCATTGGCCCGGGTGTAACCCAGTCCAGCGAGCAGATTGTTAATATCCCCGAGCCGCACGGCTTTAACATTGGCGCGGCGGCTATGCCGAAAGGGGTAACCAATAACCTGCATCTGCATTTCACCGCAGAAGTGTTCCTGATCCATGAAGGGACATGGCGTTTTCGCTGGGGCGCCAACGGCGAGCATGAAGCTGAATTTAGCGCACCCACTATCCTCTCAATACCGACCTGGATCTTCCGTGGTTTTACCAACGTCAGTAAAGAAGATACCTGCGGCATGGTGTTTACGGTGCTCGGCGGGGACAACACGGGCGGCATCAT
Organism: Enterobacter cloacae complex sp. ECL72; assembly: GCF_019056635.1. Lineage (NCBI taxonomy): Bacteria > Pseudomonadati > Pseudomonadota > Gammaproteobacteria > Enterobacterales > Enterobacteriaceae > Enterobacter > Enterobacter cloacae complex sp. ECL72. The sequence goes on from NZ_CP077659.1 coordinate 3,134,267, forward strand.
CTGGCACCCATCAGTGCTGGCGGCCGCCAGCGAGTACGGTATGTATCTCAGCAAGGATAATATGCTGATTGCGCAGGAGGCAGGTGAACCAACGCCCGATCCCGCCACGCTGCTGACGCCGCTGTCAGAGCAATATATTGCCGGTCTGCGTGACTACAGCGTTGAGGAGATGCGCCAGCGTGCGGTAACCGGCGATGATCGCTGCTGGTCAGCGCAGGGACTGCTGGACTCGGTGCTGCCGGGACACGGCGGCGAAATTGCGCCGGTTATCGGTTTCGGCATTTCACAGGATCGGGATTCCGCTCCCGCTATCCTGAGCCCGCACGGTTTTTCCGTCGAATGGCTGCGGCTTGCTGACGACCACATTGTCGGTCGCCATCTCTGCCCGGATATTCAGGTGATCATGGTCTTTAAAGGCCAGCTGGAGGTGACCTGGAACGAGGCGGGTAAGGAAGTCAGCATTATCGCCCCGGAACGTTCGGTGATCTCCATTCCGGCAAACAGCTGGCGCCGCTACCGCGCGGTTGATGGCAATGTGGAGTTTATTCTGACGACCCGGGGCGATCAGCGTAAGCGCCTGTACTGGGACGAAGCGATCCTGCACCAGGCGAGAGAACACAATCGCTGTCTCGATCCTGATGGCTACGTGGCGGATGCCGACATCCTGCCAGCCACGGCCCGTCGGGCCGGAGAAAAAGTAGAAAAAGTGCCAGCAGCTAACTGATTTTTACGGCAAAGTGGCGCAAAATAGGGGGGTAGGGATCGCCTGCACCATCATCAATAATGATGCACATAAAACGGATTGCATGATAAACATGGATGGAAAATCAAATGTACAGACCCATAGTCGTTATCCTCTTTATTCTTCTGACGCTCGCCGCACTGATTGAAATGGGGATTATCTCTTTCGGCTAAACCTCCCCCCTCAGAAAGGCCACATTTGCGGCCTTTTTATTTATGAAATATGTGAAGTCGACAGTTTATTTTTATGCGTAGCAGAATCCAAACCCAAACCGAAAATATATTTTATTAATGCGATTCTTTGAAATATATCATACAGCAGATGATTTACCCTAACTTAAATCATAATTAAGCAGTCATTAATATTCGCTGGAATTATAAATAAAGCCTGTGTATTCAGTATTATCCCCCTATCATCTCTTCCACTACCTAATCCCGACCGCCTGTACGCCAACGCCTCTGTGGCGCGGTCCGCATAGCCAACAAAATATATTCGCGCTATCAATTAATTTTCTCTGCAATCACAGTGCAGGGTTTACAGACACTTAATTTGCACATTCAGATATTTATAGCTATATCATTTTTACAGCAAAATAAATAATACCTTCACAAATAATAAGGTTTATAAAACACGAAAATATAAATAAATAACAGTTTCTCATGTAAATAATTAGCTTCGCCCTGATGTTGCCACGTTGATTGCTGGCGGATCTCGGTCGCTCTAAAGAAAGCAACGGTAAATACTGTTTTATTCACAGTATTTTCGCCGGGAGCGCCCTCATCCCTTCAGAAAATATGGCCACGTCTGACACGCCGTAAACAATAACTCTGTTGGAGTAATAACTGTATGAGCCAAATATCTGTTATATCGAAACTAACTGGCGTGGAAACGACCACGGAGGGAACACAGGTAACACTCGGCCATTCGTCTATTGTTAAACTTAACGTGGATCGCGCCGATATCTCAGGTTACTCCCGCAGCGGAAACGATCTGGTGATTACCCTCCACTCGGGCGAAGTGATTACCCTCAAGAATTTCTACATCACCGACGCGCAGGGCGTGAGCCAGCTGGTGCTTGAGGAGAGCGACGGTGCGCTGTGGTGGATTGAAGATCCAACCGGTGCCGCCACCTATGAATCCATCGCCTCCACGGACGCCCTACTGGCGGCGTCAGGGAGTGATACCGGCGGCGCCGCAGCGTGGCCCTGGGTGCTGGGTGGCCTGGCCGTCGCAGGTGGGATTGCCATTGCGGCGGGAACCGGCGGTGGAGGTGGCGGGGATGACGATAACAACAGTCCGAATCCCGGCAATCCGGGAAATCCTTCCGAGCCAGATACCACGCCTCCGGATGCCCCCACCAATCTACAGGTCTCACCTGACGGCAAAACCGTCACCGGTACCGCTGAGCCGGGCAGCACGATTACCCTGAAAGATGCCGATGGCAACACCATCGGAACGGGCAAGGCGGGTAGCGACGGGAAATTTACGATTGATCTCGGTACGCCACTCACCAACGGGGAACAGATCACCGCCACCGCCACCGATCCGTCCGGCAATACCAGCCAGGGCGGTCAGGTTACGGCACCGGATCTCACCGCGCCGGATGCCCCGGCCAATCTGGAGGTCTCCCCTGACGGCAAAACCGTCACCGGTACCGCTGAGCCGGGCAGCACCGTTACCCTGAAAGATGCCGATGGCAACACCATCGGAACGGGCAAAGCGGGCAGCGACGGGAAATTTACGATTGATCTCGGTACGCCGCTTACCAACGGAGAACAGATCACCGCTACCGCCACCGATCAGTCCGGCAATACCAGCCCGGGCGTTCAGGTCACGGCACCGGATTTAACCGCGCCGGATGCACCCGAGATTGTCACCGTCAATGATAACGTGGGCGCCGAAACAGGCCCGCTGAGCAACGGACAACGCACGGACGATGCGCGTCCGACGTTCAGCGGCATCAGTGAAGCCGGCACCGTCATTACCTTCTATGACAACGGGAAACCGATTGGCACCGCCACAGCCGATGCCACCGGGAAATGGAGCTTTACCCCGTCGACCAACCTGTCTGAAGGCAACCACGCCATTACCACCACCGCGACCGATGCCGCAGGCAATACCAGCCCGGCGTCCACGGCGGTAACCTTCTTGGTCGATACCGTCGCGCCTGGCGCGCCAGCGATCGTCAGCATCACCGATGATGTTGCGCCTGGCACCGGCACGCTCGTGAGTGGAAGCAGCACCAACGACCCGCGGCCACAGCTCACCGGCACGGCGGAAGCGGGCTCGACGGTCACCATCTATGATAACGGCATTGCCATTGGCACAGCGGTTGTGGGCAGTAACGGAAGCTGGAGCTTTACGCCGTCGGTGAATCTGAGCGAAGGCAGCCACCAGCTTACCGTGCGCGCCACCGACGTCGCCGGTAACACTGGCCCGGCCTCGCCGGTCTTTACCGTCACGGTAGATGTCACCGCGCCGCAAACGCCTTCCGGATTTATCATTAACGACGACACGGGCGTACTGAAAGGGGCGATCGGTGCCGGGCAATTTACCGATGCCTCAGAGCCGCGCCTGACGGGCAGAGGCGAACCGGGCAGCACGATCACGGTTTACGATAACGGCGTTGTTATCGGCACCACCACCGTTCTGCCGAACGGTACCTGGAGCATCACGCCGACGAGTCCACTGGCAGAAGGCACACACTCGATTACCCTGCGGGAAACCGATGCGGCAGGCAACCAGAGCGGTCTGTCTCAGCCGATCAACTTTACCGTCGATCTTACGCCGCCAGACATGCCGGTTGCGACGCTCAACTCCGCAGGCACCCAGATCACCGGTACCGCCGAGCCGGGCAGTAAAATCGTCATCACCAACAATGCCGGGCTGCAAATCGGGACCGCCACTGCCGACAGCAACGGCAACTATGTCGCCAACCTGAACCCTGCGCAGACCAACGGTGAGATTATCTCCGTGGTCGCCTCCGATGCCGCAGGCAACCAGAGCTCACCGGCGCTGGTTAACGCAGCGGATATCACCCCGCCTGCCGCACCGGGCAACCTGGTGGTGGCGGAAGACGGGGCCAGCGTCAGCGGAACCGCCGAGCCAAACAGCACAATCATCATTAAAGCGCCGGACGGTACGATCATCGGCCAGGCAACCGCCGGTCCGGACGGCACATTTACCATCCCGATTTCGCCAGCCCAGACCAACGGCGAAGCCCTTGAAGTGACGGCCACCGACGGCAGCGGTAACACCAGCCCGTCTGGCTTTGCCGACGCGCCAGACAGCACCCCACCGCTGGCGCCGGAAAACGTGGTGATCTCTGCCGACGGCACCACCGTAACCGGTACAGCCGAGCCGGGCAGTACCGTCACCATTCGTGAAAATGGCGTGAAGGTCGGGGAAGCGGTCGCCGACGATCAGGGGAATTTCAGCGTAGATCTGATCCCGCCGAAAGCCAACGGCGAAGCCCTGACCGCCGATGCCACTGATACCGCCGGAAACACCGGTCCGACCGCGCCGTTTGACGCGCCGGACATCACCGCGGCACAAACCCCGGTCATCACGGGCGTGGTGGATGATGCCCCCGGCGTCACCGGTCCTGTCAGCCAGAACGGTCTCACCAACGACAGCACGCCAACCATCAACGGAACGGGCGAGCCTGGCACCACCATCACCCTCTACAGCGGTACTACCGAAATTGGCACCGCAGTCGTGTCGGCGAACGGTCAGTGGTCCATCACGCTGGAAACCGCGCTACCGGACGGCGGGCACGTACTGACGGCGACGGCGGTTGACGCCAACAATAACCTCAGCGGGACATCGAACACCTGGAGCATCACGGTGGATACCGCCGCCCCGGGCGCGCCGGCCATTACGCAGGTCATTGATGACGTACCGGGCCGCACGGGTGCGCTCGACACCAATGAAACCACCAACGACACGCTCCCGACGCTGAACGGTACCGGCGAGCCGGGCTCCACCGTGACGATCCGTCTGGACGGACAGGATATTGGTACTGCCGTTGTCAACAGCGGTGGCGCATGGACCTTCACGCCTACTACCCCATTAGTGAACGGGCAGCATACGTTCACCGTCGTCGCGAGCGATGCGGCGGGCAACGCCAGCGCACCATCAGCCGGCTTTACCTTTACCGTCGATACGACTCCGCCACCGGCGGCCACCATTGACACCGTTTCCGATAACGTGGGGCCCGTGCAGCTTCCGCTTAACAGCGGGGACACCACCGACGACACGCTGCCGCAGTTGCAGGGAACCGCACCGGACGGCACCACCATCACGATCTATGACGGAACCACCCTGCTCGGCACGGCGGTGCTCGACGGCAGCGGCGGCTGGAGCTTCACGCCAACCACGCCGCTGACGGACGGCCCGCACTCGCTGACGGTCCACGCAACGGATGAGGCGGGTAACACCACCATTTCGCCGCCGTTTGAACTGGCGATCGACACGACAGCGCCTGCAACGCCGGATATTCCTGAGATCACCGTCAACCCGGACGGCGGCACGCCGGGGACGGCCCTGAATCCTGGGGAGACCACCCGGGATACCACGCCAACCCTGAGCGGCTCGGGCACGCCGGGCGATACCGTCAACATTTACGATGGCGACACCAAAATTGGTGAAGCCGAGATCGATGGCGACGGTAACTGGAGCTGGACACCCACCACTCCGCTGCCTGACGGCACCTACGATCTCTCCCTGACGGTGACCAACCAGGACAGCGCCGGGAACGAAAGCGCCCCGTCCACGCCGGTGACCATTACCATTGATACCGACGCGCCTGCCCAGCCGGGAACCCCAACGGTGACAGACAGCGTAAGCCAGATCACCGGTCCCGTGCTGGATGGCGAATCCACCAACGATCCGCGTCCGGTCCTGAGCGGCACCGGTACGCCGAATGACGTCATTACCATCTATGACCAGGTGGGTACAGGCGAGCCGCAGGCCGTGGGCAGCGTTACGGTGGACGGTAACGGTAACTGGAGCTGGCGTCCTGAGAGCAACATTGGCGAAGGGACGCATGAATACACGGCGACCGCCACCGATGAAGCCGGGAACGAATCTGTGCCATCAGCCGGTATCACGATAACGGTCGATACCCTCGCCCCGGACACCCCTGTTATCAGCGACATCGCCGGCGCGCAGAACGGCGGGTCCACTAACGACACCACACCGACCCTGAGCGGAACCGGCACCACCGGCGAGACGGTGATCATCTACAACAACGGCGTGGAAGTGGATCGCGTTGAAGTCGTCAATGGCGGATGGTCCTATACCCTGCCGACGCAGACCGACGGCCCGCTGAATATCACCGTCGCCGCGGTGGACGATGCCGGTAACGTTAGCCCGGTAAGCCCGGTCTTTACGGTGGAGGTTGATACGCAGGCGCCAACCGTGCCGCAAATTGACGCCGTCTCTGACAGCCAGCTGACCAACAGCGTGCTTTACACCCGCGACGGTACGCCAACCCTCACCGGGATTGGCGAGCCGGGTTCGAGCGTCACCGTTTCTGTTGATGGTGTCGCCTCGCCGGTGGTCGTGGAGGTTCAGCCGAACGGGACATGGTCCTGGACCGCCGACCCTGCGCTTACCGAGGGGCCGCATACCTTCTCAGTGGCCGCGAGTGACGCGGCGGGGAATACCTCCGCCAGCTCCGGGGATCTCAGCGTGACGGTGGATACCCTGCCGCCTGCAACGCCAACGAATATCACCATTGCCGCGGAGGGCACCCCGCTGACCGGGACGGCAGATGACGGAACCACGGTGACGGTTCGTGACGCCAACGGCAATGTCATCGGGACCGGGGTCGCGACGGGAGGCACCTTCTCCATTGCCCTCTCCCCGGCCCAGTTGGATGCCGCGACGCTGACGCTCACCGCCACGGACCCCGCAGGCAATGCCAGCCCGTCAACCACCTTTGACGTGCCGGACTCTCCGCTCGATCTGCCTACGGTGCCGGTGATTACGGCGATCAACGATGACGCCGATCCCGTCATTGGTGATGTGAAAGATAAAACCACCAATGACACCACGCCTACCCTTACCGGCACCGCCGATCCGGGCAGCGTGATCGCCATTTATCAGGATGGATCGCTGCTTCCGGTGACCACTGTCGTTGCGGATACCAACGGCAACTGGAGCTACACGCCGCTGTTGCCGCTGACGGAAGGGCCACACACCTTTGCCGTGACCGCCACGAATACCACCACCGGCGAGACCAGCGGACAGTCGCCGATCGCGACCGTGACCGTCGACCTTACCGCCCCGACAGCGCCAGCCATCGGTGCGGTGACTGATGACGTAGGTCCGATCACCGGCCCAATCGCCGACGGGCAGAGTACCAATGACAACCGTCCTACCCTGACCGGGACAGGCACGGCCGGGGACACTATTACGGTGTACGATGACGGCGACCCGCTGGGCACCGTTGTTGTCGGTCCGACCGGCACCTGGAGCTACACGCCGCCTGCGCTGGACGACGGCAGCCACACCCTGACCGTGACCGCCACCGACCCGGCGGGCAATGAGAGCACCCCGTCGGCCGGGATCACCATTGTGGTCGACACCGTCTCCACCACGCCGGTGATTACCAGCGTGACGGATAACGCAGGCAATGCGGCAACGCCTGTCCCAAGCGGCGATCCAACCAACGACACCACGCCAACCCTGACCGGTACCGCCGAGCCGAATAGCGTCGTCGCCATTTTTGATGGCGCCACGCAGATTGGTACGGTGTCGGCAGACGGTACCGGCGCCTGGACATTTACCCCAGAAACCGCCCTCGGCGAAGGGACGCATGACTTTACGGTCAGAGCGACGGATCCGCAGGGCAACGTCAGCCAGCCGTCCGGCGTCTGGAGCATCAATATCGATCTGACGGCGCCACAGGTGCCGACGATCGATACGGTCAGCGACAACGCTCCGGGTGGCGTAACCGGCCCGCTTACCGCCGGGCAGGTCACCAATGACACCACGCCAACCCTGAGCGGCACCGGCCAGGCGGGTACCACCATTCACGTTCTGAATAACGGCGTGGAGATTGGTACCACTACGGTCGACGGCAACGGTAACTGGTCCTTTACGCCGGATCCGGTTCTGACTGACGGGACGTATAACCTGCGCGTCAACGCCAGCGATGATGTCGGAAACGTCTCCGCCAACTCGCCAGTATTCGCCTTTACGGTGGATACCACCGGCCCTGCGGCCCCGGTGGTCACCACGGTGATAGACGATGTCAGCCCGGGAACGGGAATCATCGCCAGCAACGGTTCCACCAACGACACCCGTCCAACCTTCAACGGTACGGGGGAAGTGGGCGCAACGGTGCACGTTATTGTCGATGATGTGGAAATCGGCACGGCGGTCGTCAACGCCCTGGGTAACTGGACCTTCACGCCGACCACCGCGCTGGGTGAAGGGCCGCATACCATTACCTTCAACGCCACCGATGCCGCAGGCAATACCGGGGTCACCTCGCCACCGTTCAACCTGACGGTGGATACGTCGGTGCCCGACGCACCAGTCTTTACCCCTGCCACCGACAATGCCGGTCCCGTGCTGGGCCCGGTCGCCTCGGGACAAAGCACAGACGACACCACGCCAACGCTGAACGGCACCGCGGCAGCCAACGCGACCATCACCATCTATGAGAATGGTCAGCAGGTGGGCACCGCCGTGGCTGATGCCAACGGCGTATGGAGCTTCACCACCGGCACGCTGGCAAACGGCAGCCACACCTTGACCGCCACGGCAACCGATGCCGCGGGCAACGTCAGTCCTGCCTCACCAGGCTTTACGCTGGTTGTGGATACGACTGCGCCTGCCGCGCCGGTTATCACCCAGGCGATTGACGATGTTGGCACCATCACCGGGGCGATTGGCTCCGGCCAGACCACGAACGATCCTCTCCCGCGTCTGGTGGGGACCAGCGAGCCGCTGGCCACCGTGAATATCTACGAGGGCACGACGCTGGTGGGCACCGGTACTGCCGATGCTAACGGCAACTGGACCGTGGATATCACCGTGCCGCTGGGCACCGGGTCACACACCTTTACCGCAGAAGCAACGGATCAGGCGGGGAACACCGGCGCGCCGTCCGCCGATTTCAGCCTGACCATTGACACCACGCCGCCAGCGCTACCGGTACTGACCAGCATCACCGACGACGTCGGTAATGCTGCGACGCCTGTCGCCAACGGCGGGTTAACCAACGATGCACGACCAACGCTCACCGGTACGGCAGAAGCTGGCGCGACGGTAACCATCTATGACAATGGGGTACAGATTGGCACCGCGGTCGCCACCGGCGGCGCGTGGAGCTTTACGCCGTCCACCCCGCTGGCTGACGGGCCGCATAATCTGACCTTCTCCGCCACCGACGCCGTGGGCAACGCCAGCGCGCAGACCGGGGGTTACACCATCAATGTGGATGCCACCGCCCCTGTCGCACCGGCAATCACCTCGATTGTGGATGATGTGGGAACCGTCACCGGCCCTGTCACCGGCACCAACCCAACCAACGACACCCGTCCGACCTTAAACGGTACGGCGGAAGCCAATGCCACCGTACGTATTTACGACGGCACAACGCTGGTGGGAACCGTCACTGCCGATGCCAACGGCAACTGGACGCTGCCGCAAACCAGCACCACGCTGACCGAAGGCGCGCATAACTTCACCGCCACCGCCACCGATGCCGCGGGCAATACCAGCGCGCCATCGCCGATTATCACGATCAACGTTGACCTGACGCCGCCACCAGCCCCAACCGGGCTGGCGGTGATCACCAACGGGACGCAGGTTACCGGTACGGCGGAAGCAGGAAGTACCGTCACCATTACCAGCAGCACCGGAACCGTGCTTGGTACCGCCGTCGCGGACGGCAGCGGAAACTTCAGCGCCACCCTCACCCCTCCACAGACCGGCGGGGAGTCACTGATTGTCTTTGCTACCGATAAGGCCGGTAACGCGGGTATCACCACCTCCGTGATTGCTCCGATCACCACGATCCCGAACGCGCCGGTTATCGCTAACATCGACGATAACGTCGGCACGGTGACGGGCAACCTGACCAACGGGAAAACCACCGATGACACCACGCCAACCCTGAGCGGCACGGCGCAGCCAAACGCGACTATCACCCTCTATAACAACGGGGTGCTGATGGGCACGGTCACCGCAAATGCCAGCGGCAACTGGAGCTTCACCACGCCGGTGCTGAGCGAAGGGCCGCATGCCTTCACCGCCACGGCGAGCAACGGCTCGGGCACCAGCCCGATTTCCACCTCGACCACCGTCATTGTCGATCTCACTGCGCCAACGGCCCCGACCGGGACCTTCAACGCAGACGGCAGTGTACTGACCGGTAGCGCCGAAGCGGGCAGTACCGTCACCATCCGTCTGGCGGATAACTCAACGGTCACCGCCACGGCAGACAGCAACGGCTCCTGGAGCTACACCTTCCTCAATAAACAGACGGAAGGCCAGACGCTGCAAATCACCGCCACCGACGCGGCAGGCAACGTCTCGCTGCCCGGCTCAGCCCTTGCGCCGGTGGTGCCGCTCTCAGCCAGCACCAACGTTGAAGAGCTGGCGCTGACAACCACCGCAACGGTGACCAACTCGCAGTACAGCGACTATGGTTTCCTGCTGGTGGGCGCCGTAGGTAACGTGCTGACGCTGCTCGGCAACGACACCGCACAGGTAGGTTTCACCGTCGGCAGCGGCGGCAGTGCGGATATTGCCGTGAACGCCAACGCCACGGGGGCCGTACTCTCCCTGCTCAATACCCTTGAGCTGGTGGTACAGCGCTTTGACGCCGCCAACAACACCTGGACCACCGTGGTCGACACCGGACAGCCGCAGTTCGCTGACCTGCTGACCCTCGGCGCGACGGGGGTGTCGCTGAACCTGACCGGCCTGGCGGATGGTCAGTATCGCGTCCTGAGCTACAACACTAACCTGCTGGCAACCGGCTCTTACACCAGCCTCGATGTGGCGGTGAAAGAGACCAGCGCAGGCACCGTGTCCGGCGAGACCAGCGTTGTCGGGAACGTCATCACCGACGTGGACCCAACCGCAGGCAGCGACAACGCCCCGGCGGGCACCACCGTCACCGCGGTCACCAACGCCCAGGGCACCACCACCAGCGTCACGGCTGACGGCACGGTGATTCAGGGGCAGTACGGCACGCTGACCATCAACCTGGACGGCAGCTATACCTATAACCTGACCAACACCAGCGCCGCCGTCATTGGGCGCACGGAGAACTTTACCTACACCATCACCCACAACGGCACCAGCGCCTCGGCAAATCTGGTTCTGTCGCTGGGCGAAGGCACCAGCAGCAGCGGTATCGTGGCAGTGGACGATACCGCCTCGCTGACCTTCGATACCACCGTGGAGGCGATTAACAACGGCACCTCGTCGCAGGGCGGCTTTACCCTGGTGGGGATCAACCTTGGCAATACGCTGGGGCTGAACCTGCTGGACGATCTGGCCAACCCGATCATCTACTCCGTAGAAGAAGGCACCACCCGCACCATGACCGTTCAGGCGTCCGTGGGCGGCGTGGCGCTGGCCTCGGTGTTCGACCTCTACATCTATAAGTTCAACAATGCGACGCAGACCTTCGAGCAGATGCGCGTTGAACCCGGCTGGCTGCGCGCGCCGCTGCTGGGCGGCACCTCCTCGCAGCTGACGCTGAATCTGCCCGCCGGCGAGTACCTGTTCCTGCTCAATACGGCGGCGGGGATCACCGCGCTGACGGCCTACACGCTGAACGTCTTGCAGGATCATGTCTACAGCGTGGCAAGCGTGAGCGAGAGCACCACCGGGGATGTGCTGGCGGATGATATTGCGCCAGCGGGTACCGTGGTCTCCGACGTTAACGGCGTGGCGGTGAACAGCAGCGGCCTGACGGAGATCACCGGCGAGTACGGTACGCTGCGGATCAACGCGGCCGGGGAGTACACCTACACCCTGGACAGCGGGGTCGGCGCGGACCATATCAGCACGCCGGATACCTTCGTCTACACCATCACCGCGCCTGACGGCTCGAAAGACACGGCATCGCTGAACATCACCCCAACCGCGCGCCCAATGGATGCGGTAAACGATGTCAGCACCGCGATGGACGTCACGTCGGTTCACCATACGTCAACCTATACGGATACCTCCGTCGGCACCGCCAGCTGGACTACCGCCCTGTTGGGGTCAACGCAGGGCAGCGGAAGCGGAACCTTCGTGGTGGATGCAAACACCGCGCTGCATAACGCCTCGCTGCACTTTAACGTGGCCTCGCTGCTGTCGCTGGGCGGGCTGACGGTGAACTGGTCAATCACTGACGGGACGAATGTGATTCGCAGCGGCTCCTTCAGCGGAGGCTCACTGCTGGGCGGCAGCATCGACGTTCCGCTGACCGGGCTGGATCTCAACGCCGGGACCTATACGCTGAACTTTACCGGCAGCGTACCGGGGCTGAGCGTGGGGAACATCACCATTACCCCAAGCGTAAACGGCACGACCTACTCCCTGTCGCAGTACGACGCGACGGGCACCCACACCGTTGACGGTAATATCTTCGACGGCACCGGCTCCGCAGGGGCGATGGACCAGCTACACTCGGTTGATACCCGCGTGAGCATCACCGGCTTCGACGGCATGACCACCACGCTCGATCCGTACACCGGCAGCACGATGTCCAACATCACGGGCCACTACGGGACGCTGGCGATTGCCGCTGACGGCAGTTACACCTATACCCTCAACCCGGGGATCTCGCTCTCTACCATTACCAGCAAGGAGGTCTTTAACTACACCCTGACCGATGCCAGCGGCACCACGGATACCGCGTCGCTGACCATTGACATGGCGCCGAAATTTGTCAGTTCGGAGCATAACGATGTGATTAGCGGCACGGCCTACGGCGACACGCTGATTTATCAGGTGTTGAACAATACGGCGGGTAACGCTACCGCAGGTAACAGCACGGGCGACCACTGGACGAACTTCTCCCTCACGCAGGGAGACAAGATCGACATTGGCGATCTGCTGGTGGGCTGGAACGGTAGTGCGTCGACGCTGGGGAACTATGTGTCTGTTTCACAAAGCGGTAACAATACTGTTATCTCCATCGACCGTGACGGCACGGGAGCCGCCTACACTAAATCTGCGCTCGTTACGCTGGACAACGTTCAGACCACCTACGACGAGCTTGTAAACCAGCAACACATCATTACCTGATAGCACCTGCAATAAATGACCCGGGCGCGCACAGCGCCCGGGCATAAACAAAAAAGCAGTACTTTTTTATTAGGGACAAGACATGGGAAAGAAGATGCCTTACTGGTGGCTCTCGTGCTGCCTGATATCTGTGCCCGCTATCGCGGCAAACCCTGCGGCGATGATTAATACCGGACAATTAAGCGAAACGCAGGAACTCCCCTCTTTAAATGGTCGCGTGGCGCCCGTAGCCAGCAAAGCCGCCCCCGGCACGCTACAGCTGAATGAAGCGGTTAACCGCGCCGTGACCTGGCATCCGGCCATCAGTGAAGCCGTCGGCAAACTTTATCAGCAGAGCGAAAATGTGGACGTCGCCAAATCGAAATATTATCCGCAAATTAACGCCGGCATGGATAACGGCTATAGCCACGACGGTGACGATAATGGCTTTACCCCTTCGCTGGTGCTTTCTCTTTCGCAAATGCTTTACGACTTCGGCAAAGTCGCAAGCCAGGTACGCGCGGAAAACGCGGGCGTCGCCCAGCAGCAGGCCAACGTGCTGGTGAGCATCGACACCATCGCCCACGATACCGCCATCGCCATGGTGCAGGTGCAGACCTGGCAGCAGATGGTCGAGACCGCCAAAGAACAGCTGGATGCCCTGTCCTCCATCGGCACCCTGACGAAACAACGTAATGATGAAGGCGCAACGTCACTCTCTGACGTGGTGCAGACCGACGCCCGCATCGAAGGGGCGCGTGCGCAGCTGATGCAGTATCAGGCCAGCCTCGACAGCTCGCGCGCCACGCTGATGAGCCTGCTGGGCTGGGACAGCCTGAACGAGGTCAGCAATGACTTTCCGCAGAGCCTGGCCCGCAGCTGCGACATCGCCGAGCCGGACGATCGTCTGGTGCCCTCGGTATTAGCGGCCTGGGCGCAGGCCAACGTCGCGCAGGCTAATCTCGACTATGCCAACGCGCAAATGACCCCTACCGTTTCGCTGGAGCCGGAAGTTCGTCACTACCTGAACGACCGCTACGCCGGCAACGAAACGCGGGACCGCACCCAGTACTCCGCGTGGGTAAAAGTGCAGATGCCGCTCTATCAGGGCGGCGGCCTCACCGCCCGGCGTAACGCTGCCGGACACGCGGTGGAATCCGCCCAGTCCACCATCCAGCGCACCCGTCTTGAGGTGCGGCAAAAACTGCTGGAAGCGCGCAGCCAGGTGATGAGCCTGATGAGCACGCTTCAGATCCAGGGCCGTCAGGAAGCGCTCAGCGCCCGCACCCGCGAGCTGTATCAGCAGCAGTATCTCGATCTTGGTTCCCGCCCGCTGCTCGACGTGCTCAACGCCGAGCAGGAGGTGTATCAGGCGCGCTTTACCCAACAGCAAACCGCCGGACAGCTGCATCAGCTTCAGCTCAACTGTCTGTACAACACCGGGCGCCTGCGTCACGCGTTCGATCTTGAAAACCGCACCATCCAGACCGTGGAGATCCAGCCATGAAGCAACGCGATATTCCGCAGGGTGAAAATATGACGGATGAGGCGCTGGAGCAGTGGGCGCAGGCGTTTGGCTATGTGGCGACGCGCTATCGCGTTGCCTGCTCGCCAGGCTCGCTGATCGCCGGCGCGCCGTGGCTGAAAGGCAAACCGATGGTGCCCGCGCTGACGCAGCTCGCCCGTGAAGCCGGGCTGACATTCCAGCTGCTGACGGCCGATCAGCACGCCATCAACAGCTGGCGTCTGCCGGTGGTGGTGGAGCTGAACGACGGTAAAATCGGCGTGATCGACAATTTCGACGGCGAGGATACGCTTGAGGTCAGCTTTTTCGACGACAGCACGCACACCAACCGCCTGTCGATGAGCGCGATGCTGCCTGCCATCCGCCACGTCATCGCCCTGCGTCCGCTGGCGGCGCTGAAGGACAGCCGCGTGGATGCCTATATCTCAAAATACCGCCCGGACTGGCTCTACCGGCTGGTGATGCGCGACCTTCGCCCTTACAGCTGGGTGATGCTGGCTGCACTGTTCATTAACGTGCTCTCCCTCTCGGGCATCGTCTTTTCCATGCAGGTGTATGACCGGGTGATCCCCGCCCAGTCCTATCCGACGCTCTATGTGCTGACCATCGGGGTGCTGATCGCCACGCTGTTTGGCTTTGTGCTGCGCGTGGCGCGCGGACACATTATGGATCTGCTGGGTAAACGCTCGGATCTGCGCGTCTCGGATCGGGTGTTCGGCCACGCGCTGCGGCTGCGCCACAGCGCCATTCCGCGATCCACCGGCAGCTTTATCTCCCAGCTGCGCGAGCTGGAGCAGATCCGCGAGATGGTCACCTCCTCCACCATCTCCACCATCGTCGATCTGCCGTTTTTTATCCTGTTTGTGATTGTGCTGGCGATCATCGCCCCGCAGCTGGCGTGGATCGCCCCGGTGGCGGCGGTGATCATGGTCCTGCCCGGCCTGCTGCTGCAAAAGAAGCTGGCGGAGCTGGCGAAGCAGTCGGCGCATGAATCGACCCTGCGCAACGCGGTGCTGGTGGAGAGCGTGCAGGGGCTGGAGGATATCAAGCTGATGCAGGCGGAGAACCGCTTTTTGCAGCAGTGGAACAGCTATATCCAGATCACCGCCGAATCCGGCCTGCGCACCCGCGAGCTGACGCAGAACCTGATCAGCTGGGGGATGACCATTCAGAGCCTGGTGTATGCCGGGGTGATCGTGGTGGGCGCGCCGATGGTGATCGACGGCACCTTAACCACCGGTTCAGTGGTGGCCGCCTCAATGCTCGCCTCACGGATGATCGCCCCGATGGCGACGCTGTGCGGCGTGCTGGCCCGCTGGCAGCAGGTGAAGGCGGCCAAAGAGGGGCTGGACAGCATTATGCAGCTGCCGACCGAGAATCAGCGCGAAGAGACGCCGATCCGTCAGGACGTGCTGCGCGGACATTACCTGTTCGAGCAGGCGCAGTTCCGCTATCACCCGGAAGATCCGCGCATGGCGCTGCGCATTAACCGTCTGGAGATCAAAGCGGGCGAGAAAGTGGCGATCCTCGGGCGCAACGGCGCGGGCAAATCAACCCTGTTGCAGGCGATGGCGGGCGGGATGGATCTGGCGGGCGGTGAACTGCGGCTCGACAACCTCAGCCTGCCGCATCTGGACGTGGCTGACGTGCGGCGAAACGTCGGCTTTATGACCCAGAACGCCCGGCTGTTTTACGGCACCCTGCGCGAGAACATCACGCTCGGCATGCCGCGCGCCACCGATAAAGAGATCTTCGAGGTGCTGGAGATGTGCGGCGCGGCCAGCTTTGTGCAGAAGCTGCCGAAGGGGCTGGATTACCCGATTATGGAGAACGGTGTCGGGCTGTCCGGCGGGCAGCGGCAGTCCATCCTGCTGGCACGGATGCTACTGCGCGATCCGAATATCGTGCTGATGGATGAACCGACCGCTTCCCTTGATGAGCATACCGAGCGGGAATTTATTCAGCGCCTCGGAGCGTGGCTTGGCAACCGCACGCTGATTGTCGCGACCCACCGCGTGCCGGTGCTGGAGCTGGTGGAGCGCGTGGTGGTACTCAAAGATGGCATGCTGGTGATGGACGCGCCAAAAGCCCAGGCGCTGAACAACAGCCGTATGCAGCAACAGCAGCAGGCAACCGGACGGGAGTGGAAAAATGAAAATCAGTCAGCGTGACGTTGCCGCAGTAGAAGATCTGGATAACGCGCTCGACTCAGAAAGCGGTTATACCGGTGCCCGGCGCATTGTTTTCTTCTCCCTGCTGATGTTTGTGGTGCTTGGCGTCTGGGCGTGGTTCGGGGTGCTGGACGAAGTCTCAACCGGCACCGGGAAAGTGATCCCCAGTTCACGCGAGCAGGTATTGCAGTCGCTGGATGGGGGCATCCTCACCGAGCTGAACGTGCACGAAGGGGATCAGGTGCAGGCCGGACAGGTGCTGGCGCGACTGGATCCTACCCGCTCGGAATCCAACGTCGGCGAAAGCGCGGCGCGTTACCGCGCGTCGCTGGCCTCCAGCGCGCGTCTGTATGCCGAGGTGAACGATCTGCCGCTTAAATTCCCGCCGTCCCTGGCGAAATGGACCGACCTGACCGCCGCTGAAACGCGGCTCTACAACTCGCGCCGCGCCCAGCTTGAGGATACCCAGCGGGAGTTGCGCGCCGCGTTAGATCTCGCGAACAAAGAGCTGGCGATCACCCAGCGGCTGGTGAAAACCGGGGCCGCCAGCCACGTGGAAGTGCTGCGCCTGCAACGGCAGAAAAGCGACCTGGAGCTGAAGCTCACCGACGTACGTTCCCAGTATTACGTGCAGGCCCGTGAAGCGCTGTCGAAGGCCAACGCCGAGGTGGATATGGTGTCAGCGATCCTGAAAGGCCGCGAGGATTCCGTTACCCGTCTGACGGTGAAGTCTCCGGTGCGCGGGATCGTGAAAAACATCAAAGTGACAACGATTGGCGGTGTGATCCCGCCCAACGGTGAGCTGATGGAAATTGTGCCGGTGGACGATCACCTGCTGATTGAAACCCGCCTCTCGCCGCGGGATATCGCCTTTATCCACCCTAATCAGGAGGCGCTGGTGAAAATCACCGCCTACGATTACGCGATTTACGGTGGGCTACACGGGGTGGTGGAGACCATTTCGCCGGACACTATTCAGGACGAAGCGAAGCCGGAGGTGTTCTATTACCGGGTGTTTATCCGTACCAGCCAGGATTATCTGGTGAATAAGGCGGGCAGGCATTTCTCGATCGTGCCGGGGATGATAGCGACGGTGGATATTAAGACCGGGGAGAAAACGGTGCTGGATTATATGATCAAACCGTTTAACCGGGCGAAGGAGGCGCTGAGGGAGCGGTAGTCAAACGCCGGGTGGCGGCTGCGCCTTACCCGGCCTACATTCTCGCAGGCCCGCGCAAGCGCAGCGCCGCCGGGCATTAATCCGCACGCAAGACGTGGAATCCGCCTCGAAGAATTAACCTTTAGTCATGCATCACACTTCCCTTCAGCCATGACCAGGGTAATATTACTCGCAGACAAAACGCACTTGCGCACAGTGCAGGAGTGCATTACTATCCACTCAGCTTCAAGGACTGGAGCTTACCAGCATTATGATTAATCATTTTCGGGATCAATGGCTTGAGGATTTTTTTCTCTACGGGAGATCGAGCAATGTTATTCCTTTGAATCTGGAAACAGCGCTTGCAAGAAAGCTCGACATCATCAATGCGGCCATGTCGCACCTGGATTTACGATCGCCACCGGGCAATATGTATGAAGCATTGAGTCCTCCGTTGAAGGGATATTCCTCTATCCGGGTAAACAGACAATACAGGCTTGTATTTCGCTGGTCAGAGGGAAAAGCAGACGATCTCTATCTCTCTCCACACAAGTACACGCAACACAAGTGAGGCATCACCTATGACACTTCAACAGGCACTCCGCAAACCCACCACGCCGGGCGAGGTGTTGCAGTATGAGTATCTTGAACCGCTCAATCTGAAAATCAACGATCTGGCAGAGATGCTAAATGTACACCGCAATACCGTAAGCGCGTTGGTCAATAACAATCGCAAACTTACTGCCGATATGGCGATCAAACTGGCAAAAGCCTTTAATACCACTATTGAATTTTGGCTGAACTTACAGCTAAACGTTGATATCTGGGAAGCGCAATCTAACTCCCGCACGCAGGAGGAGTTAAGCCGGATAAAAACCGTTGCGGAAGTCATGGCGAAGCGAAAATCCGGCAAGCCAGACGTTACCCTGCACGGGAACAGCGCATAACGGCATCTGCCATTATGCGCATCCTGTTACAGGGAAATTTTGAGGCGTCGAACCGCTTCTTTAAGCTGCTCATCCGTTGGGGTAACGAAAGACATGCGCAGCGTGGTATGGTCCGGCTCGTTGCAGTAGAAGAACTCACCCGGCACAAACACGACGCCGTTGCTCAACGTTTTTTCCAGCCATTTCGTCGTATTGATGCCGTTGTTCATTTTCGCCCACAGGAACATGCCGCCCTTTGGCTTGTGGAACGACATCACATCGCCCAGCTCCGCTTCCAGTTCCGTTGCAAAGGTCTGGTATTTCTGGCGATAGGCTTCGCGGATCATTTTAATCTGATTCGCCAGACGACCGGTTTTCAGATACTCGTACGTCATCAGCTGCGACAGCGTGCTGGTGTGCAGATCGGTGGTTTGCTTGAGGTTCACCACCGCGCGCTTCAGCCACTCCGGCACCAGCACCCAGCCCACGCGGGTGCCCGGCGCGAGGATTTTAGAGAAGGTGGAGGTGTACACCACGTTATCCTCATTGCCGATATCTTTGGCATGAGCAATCAGCGGGCGGAACGCTTCGTCGGTGTAGTTGATCTCGCTGTACGGGTCGTCTTCGATAATCACGAAGTCATAGCGCTTCGATAATTCCACCAGCTGTTTACGACGCGCTTCGGAGAGCGTCACGCCGCCCGGGTTACCAAAGGTTGGCACGATATAAACCGCTTTGATGGTTTTGGTGGCTACCAGCGCTTCAAGTTCATCCACTTTCATGCCGTCGCCGTCGGTGCCAACGGATTCAAAATTCGCCTGCGCCAGGCCAAAGACCTGCAACGCGGCGAGGTAGGTAGGCCGCTCCACGACGACCGTATCGCCCGGGTTAATTAACGCCCGCGCCAGCACGTCAAGCGATTGTTGCGAGCCGGAAGTAATGACCAAGTCATCGGCTTTACAGGCGATGCCGCGACCTTCACAGATGCGTTGGATCTCTTCGCGCAGCCCCGGGACGCCTTCCGTCAGGCCATACTGGAACGCTTCGCCAAAATGCTGAGACAGCACGGCATCAGCAGCGATTTTTAAACCCTCATGATCGAACAGGTCCGGATTTGGAATACCGCCACCCAGCGAAATCACGCCTGCCATTTTGCTATGTTTTAATAATTCACGGATGGCAGAGGATTGCAGGCCCTGCGCGCTGCTGGCGAGTTTGTTTGCAGACATTCTTTACTTACCTTCTTTTTTTATATTGTGCCCAATCTTAGCAGAATATGGGCAATAAATTCCGTTAGCTTAGGCAGCGGCCGCAAATCCTGACGCCACAGTAAATGCACCGGCCTCGGCGCGGGCGTAAACGCTTCCAGAACCCGAACCAGCCTGCCGCTCGCCAGCTCTTCCGCCACCAGCACTTCCGGTTGCAGCAGGAGTCCCGCCCCGGCTCGCGCCGCCATGCGTAAGCCGTAGCCGTCATTGCATCGTAAGACGGCATCACGCTTCCAGCGCACTTCGCCTTCCACTCCCGGCAGCCGCCACTCGTTACGCGCCGTCCAGACCGTGTGCGACAGGCACAGGTGATCCACCAGATCGGCTGGCGTTTGCGGCGTACCGTGACGCGCCAGATAATCCGGCGCGGCGCAGATCACCATGTTGTAGGGACACAGATATTTCGCCACCAGATCCTCATTACGGATCTCACCGATACGAATGGCCAGATCGACCCCTTCCTCTACCAGATCCACCATTCGGTTGGTGAGATCCAGTTCGATGCGCACTTCCGGGTAACGCTGCAAAAACGTGGCCGTCAGAGGCGCGATAACGCAGCCGCCAAACGAGGTAGGCGCCGTCACGCGCAGGGTGCCGGCGGGCGTGGCTCGCAGACGCTCAACCGCGTTTTCAGCAATCGAGACCTGCTCCAGCACGCGCCTGGCCTCTTCGAAATAAACGCGTCCGGCATCCGTCAGGCTCTGGCGACGGGTGTTGCGCTCCAGCAGCCGCGTACCGAGCTGCGATTCCAGCTGCGCAATATACTTCCCGACCATTACCGCCGACATCTCCAGCCGGGCCGCCGCGCCGGTAAAGCTGCCGCTTTCCACCACCGCGATGAACGTCTCCATGCCGCGAAGCTTATCCATATTACGAACCTCTGGTTAGCAATCTTCTAACATCAGCCCAGTTTATCTGAATTTTTATTTATTAAAGAATGAAGGCTCACAACATAAGGAGTCTTCTATGAAAATCGTCATTATTGGTGCCAGCGGTACCGTCGGTCGTGCTGTGACAGAAGAGCTAAGCCGTCGCCACGAGGTGATCCGCGTGGGTCGCACGCAGGGCGATCATCAGGTGGATATCACCTCGCAGGCGAGCGTGCAGGCGCTGTTCAAAAAGATCGGTCCGGTGGATGCGATTGTCTCCGCCAGCGGAGGGTTGCACTTCGGCCCGCTCTCAACCATGACCGACGGCGAGTTCAACCAGGGTTTGCAGGATAAGCTGCTGGGGCAGGTTCGTCTGGCGCTGACCGGCCAGCACTACCTGAACGAAGGTGGCTCGATTACGCTGATAAGCGGGATTGTGGCGCACGAGCCGATTGCCCAGGGCGTGAATGCCACCACGGTTAACGCCGCGCTGGAAGGGTTTGTGCGCGCCGCGGCCTGTGAACTGCCGCGCGGTATTCGCATTAATCTGATCAGCCCGACGGTGCTGACCGAATCCGCCGAAGCGTACGACGGCTTCTTCCCGGGCTTTGAAAGCGTTCCCGCCGCGACCGTTGCGCAGGCTTACCGCCGCAGCGTCGAAGGGGTGCAGAGCGGGCGGGTGTATAAAGTCGGTTATTAAGCCTTACGGGCGGCGATCAGCACCAGCATCGGGCGCTCTGCCTCTTCTGCCAGCGCGGGCCAGGCGTCAATTTGCGCCTGCGTTGGTCCCCACTCATTGACTTCGCTTATTGTTAATCCGGCCTTGATCAGCGCGTTAAGCGTGGTGCCCAGCGTACGGTGGTATTTAATCACCCCGTCTGCCAGCCAGTTGCTGACGCGCTGGCTTTCGTCCTGATAATGGTTCACGCCCCAGAACCGCTCGCCGCTGTTGTCCGTCAGCCAGCCCTGACGGGAGGCGCAGGTGTAAATCGGGTGCTCCATTGAGAAGACCAGGCAACCGCCGGGTTTAAGCGCGCGCTGAACGTGGGCAAATAATGTGTTCAGTTCCGGCAGATAGTGCAGCGCCAGCGAGCTGTAGACCAGATCGAGGCTGTTCTCGTTGAGCTTGAGAGACTCCAGATCGCTACGCTGATAGTGAATCTGTGGATCGGCGGTGAGCTCCACTGCGCGAGCGAGCATCTTTTCGGAGATATCCACGCCCGTGACGTCAGACGCGCCCAGCTCACGCGCCGCGCGGCAGAACCAACCATAGCCGCAGCCGAGATCGATAACCGATTTGCCGGTTAAATCCGGCAGCATCGCCCTGAGCGCAGGCCACTCCGGCGCGCCGTCCAGCCCCTGCACCGAGCGCGGAAGCTGAGCGTAGCCTTCGAAAAACGCCGGATTGTCGTAGATGTTTTGTGCCATGGCAGATCCCTCTTTAAGAATGTGCATAGCAGTATACTGCATTGTCGGGTGGCGGCTTCGCCTTACCCGACCTACAAAATCTCCGAACCGTAGGCCGGGTAAGCGCAGCGCCACCCGGCACCACATTAGCCCACAGAGCCCCAGACCAGATTCCCCTTATGGAACGTCGCGGTACGCGGAGAGATGCGTGCCACGGCCTCGGCGGAACAGGAGGCATCCACCAGCACAAAGCTGGCGTCATCCTGCGCTTTCGGCCACGCGCGCTCGCCTTTGTCGTTCAGCGGCAGTACGTCGCCGGTGGCGATGCCCAGCGCACGCGAAAGTGTCTGCTCATTCGGGCGAATATAGAGCTGTGCATAGAGGTTGGCTTTCTCCAGCATGTCCCCCAGACCGTACGGCGACCAGTGGTCGATCACGCTGTCGGTACCGGTCATGACAAACACGCCTTTATCACGCAGCTGCTTCAGCGGCATGTGCAGAGTGCCAATCGGCACGGTGGAGGCGATGGTCACCTGTTGTGCCGCCATGCGGGTGGCGATCTCATCCACCTCTTGCTCGTTAAGCGTCGCCAGGGCGAAGGCGTGGCTGATGGTCAGCTTCCCCTTCAGCGCAGGCGTTTTCTCCACGGCTTCCACCATGTAGTTCACCGCCGCCACGCCCGCCGGGCTGGTTTCATGCAGATGGATATCCACCCCTTTGTCATAATCCAGCGCAATCTGGAACATGGTGTCGAGGGATTTCTCCATCGCGCCGTCGACGTTGGTCGGGTCCAGCCCGCCCACGTAATGCGCCCCCGCCTGCATCGCCTCGCGCATCAGCTTTTCAGAATGAGACAGCAACAGGCCGTGCTGCGGGAAGGCAACGATTTCGCAGTCAAAGCCTGCGCCCCGGCGCGCCAGTACCGCCTGCAAATTTTCCAGGTTTTTCAGGCCGGAAACCGGCTCTATGTTGCAGTGGCTGCGGGCGATGGTGGACCCTTTGGACTGGAGCAGGTCGATCAGCTTTTCGGCGCGTTCTTGCGTGTAGGGCTGTAACTCCGGCAGCAGCTTCTGCTCCAGGCGGATCATGTCCTGAATGGTGGTGCCCGCCGGACGGTTCAGGGAGCGCCACGGGCCGCCGTAGAAGGTTTTATCCAGATGGATGTGCATGTCGCGCGTCGCCGGGAGCATCAGCTTTTTGCCCGCGTCGAAGTGCGGCAGGGTCGCGTCCGCGTGGCTGTTGTTGTCGCGCAGGGCGACGATTTTCCCGTCTTTGATTTCCAGCGTTTTCAGCTCGGTGCGGGTACTTGTCGCCACGCTGCCGTCGAAGTTAAACCCGGCTTCCAGCAGCACGTTGTCGAGATAGTAATGTTTTGCGGTGATGTTCATCGGTTTACCCGTCTCGCAGGTTGCCTTTGCTGAATCGGCAGCATACGCGACGGAACCCGTGGCGCCAAACAGCGCGCAGGCGGTAACCATTTTGCCGCTCTGGCTGATAAACTCGCGGCGGCTTTTATTCTCACTCATCTTATCTTCCTTCATTAATAATGTGGGTACCCGTTTCACCGCGCAGCGCCGCGGGCAGGCAGTCCGGCGAGGTAATGATCACCCGCCTGCCGCCATGGCGTAAAAATTCCAGCGAGGCGACGATTTTCGGCAACATGCTGCCCGCCGGAAAATGCCCTTCTTCCATGTAGCGCGTCATCTGCGCCACGTTCACAGTGCTCAGCGCCTGTTGATTCGGCTTGCCGAAGTGGATGCACACTTTCTCCACGCCGGTGGTGATCACCAGCACGTCGGCGCGGATCTCGCGCGCCAGCAGCGCGGTGGAGAGATCTTTATCTATCACCGCGTCCACGCTCTGGTAATCGCCCTGTTCACTGCGCACCACAGGAATGCCTCCGCCGCCCGCGCCGATCACCACAAATCCTTTCTGCGTCAGCGCCTTGATGGCATCCGACTCAACGATGCGCCGCGGCTGCGGTGAAGCCACCACGCGGCGATAGCCCCGGCCTGAATCCTCAACAAAATGCCAGTCCGGGTGCGCAAGTTGCAGTTCGTCGCGCTGCGCCTCGCTGAAAAACGCGCCGATGGGTTTCGTCGGGTGCGTAAAACCAGGATCGTTTTTATCCACCTCCACCTGGGTGACGACCGTGACCGCTTTTTGTTCCCCGCGCGCCGCCAGGCGGTTGTTGAGCGCCTGCTGGATCAGGTAGCCGATCCCGCCCTGGGTATCCGCCACGCAGTTTGCCAGCGGGGTCAGCGGCAGTCCTTCCCGCTCGTGGGCGATTTCGGCGCGGCGCAGATCCAGCCCCACCTGCGGGCCATTGCCGTGGGTGAGCACGATGTCATAGTCCGAAGCCAGCATTTCGAGCACCGACTCAGCCACCGCTTTGACCGCCTGCGCCTGATGCTCAATCGACTGGCTGGCGTTGTCTTTGATAATGCTGTTGCCGCCGATGGCGACGACCATAAGCTCTTTCATTTTGTTTCCTTTAGAAGGTGCGTTCTGGTGCCCTCATCCCGGCCCTCTCCCACAGGGAGAGGGGGATTAACAGAGGTATCCAGCACATGCTTCACCACAAACATCCCGCCCATCATCAGGTAGGCCGTGACGAACATCAGGGAACTGCCCTCGGCAAAGCCCACCACCGGCGCGTGGATCACCCCAAACAGCGCCAGCAGCGCTCCACCGGCCGCCGCGACGGCTCCACGCAGCGGTTTGTTGAGGATGGCGAAGATGGCGATACAGCCCCAGAGCATGCTGGCGAGCGGCGCGCCGTTGCCGAGATGCATCAGGCCTTCGTAGTAGATCCCCTTGCTGTGCAGCACGTCGGTGCCGATTTTCGCCGCGCTGGTCCCCGCCGCGCTCATCACGCTGTTCATCATGGTCAGCGCCCAGTTGGCGATCCACGGGAACAGGCAGATGAAGATGACGGGTACCTCCACTTTCGGGGTTTCCCTCACCACCTGGTTGGCGGTGACGACGCCGATAAACACCAGAATCGGCACGATGGCGGTCATCGGTATGATGGCGAGCATAAAGGCCCCCAGCCCGAACAGCGGCACGATGAACATGGTCACGCCGGACGCCAGGGTGTAGCCGATGCTGGCGCCCATCGCTTTCCAGCCAGGATGGCCGACGTAGACCGTGACCGGGAACGGATTGCCCATCAGGCAGCCGAGCATCGAGGCCAGACCGTTCGCCAGCATTACCTTGCGGGTCGGGTATTCATCCCCCGCCGCGTGGGCGCTTTCGATGTTCTCCAGGTCAAAGATGTAGTTCGCCAGCCCCAGCGGTACGGCGGACGCCAGATACGGCAGCGCGTGCGGCAGTCCTTGCATGAAGCTGTCCACGTGCACTTCTGGCGGGTTAAAGCCGAATGATGACATGGACGCTTTAATGGCATCCGGGCTTTGCAGGCCGGAGATCCACGCAAGCAGAGTACCGGCAATTAACAGCAGCAGGCCGGTCGGGATTTTGGCAAAAATCGGCTTTTTACCGAACCAGTTAATGAAGATCAGCAGCAGGACGATAAACGACACGGTCGGCGCTTCGAACGCCTGCAACATCGGGTTCATCGCCAGCAGCAGCAGGCCAAGACCGGACAGGCACGACAGCAGCACGGTACGCGGGATCATCTTGCGGATGGTTTCCCCCAGGAAGGAACCGCCCGCGAGGATCATCGCTTCCACAAAGCACCACACCAGGCCAATCTGAATCGCGAAATCCGCATCGCCGGTTTGCTGGTAAACCGGCATTAAGACCAGGAAGGTCACGGTAAAAATCGACGGCGCGCTTGGGCCGGACGGCAGCGCGGTGACGTCCGTTCGTCCGGTGGCGCGCGCCATTTGCAGGCCAAACCACGTATAGCAAAGACTCGCCACCAGCACCGCCAGCCCGAAGGCTGGCGCGATGCGTCCATAAACAATCTCCTTCGGGATGCCGACGACAAAAATGAGCAGCCCCATCATGGTCAGCAAATTGGTCAGGTTGTTGGTCATCAACCCGAAATAAGCTGCCCAGTCACCTCTTTTCCACTCCAGTTTCATGTTTTTCATGGATGCATACCTTATAGAACGTAGCGATCGCGGAAGGTTAACAGCGCCTTTTCAAAACAGCTAAACGGCGGGTGAACGATGCCCGCCCCAATCATGCCGATCCCGGCGTCCTTGTGGGCAATGGCGGTATTAATGACCGGCAGAATGCCGCTGCCCGCGACCTTCGTGATGTCGATGGCGGTCGGGATGCCCATAAAAGACAGCAGCGGAATGGTGACGTTCGGGTTTTCGCCGAGGGAGATTTCGCGCATCTGGCGAGAAAAATCGATGGCTTCCTCCACCGTGCCGCCCACCAGCGCAACGATGGCCGGGGCCGTCGCCATTGCAAAGCCGCCGATGCCGTAGGTTTCGGTAATCGCGCTGTCGCCGATATCCAGCCCGGAGTCTTCCGGCTTATAGCCCGCGAACATCGGGCCGATCACCTGCTGCGCCGGGCCGGTGAACCACTGCCCCGGCAGGCCGGAAACGCGC
The DNA here is from genome assembly GCF_019056635.1 of Enterobacter cloacae complex sp. ECL72. NCBI lineage: Bacteria > Pseudomonadati > Pseudomonadota > Gammaproteobacteria > Enterobacterales > Enterobacteriaceae > Enterobacter > Enterobacter cloacae complex sp. ECL72. The sequence goes on from NZ_CP077659.1 coordinate 3,161,115, forward strand.
AGGCCGAACTCGTAGCCGTTGCGCGCCATGGTGGTGACGACGGTGCTGTACTCAATGCCGTGGGCGGCATCCAGCGCGGCCTTACACATCGCCATCCACGTCGGACCGGAGAAGTAGTCGCTGCTGGCGACAAACTCGAACACTTCACGCTGCTGCGCCACCGGATAGCCCGCCTGGATCAGCCCCGGCGTCAGCGCCTGAATAAGCAGCGTGGTGCCCGCGTTGTTGCGGTTGTGGCACTCGTCGCCCATGTGCAGCGCCTGGGCCAGCATCAGGCGCAGGTCGATTTCGCCGATAATCTTCATCGCGTCGCGCAGCATCGGGCCGAGCACGTCGCGCATCCAGTTCAGGCGCTCGATCACGCTCTGGTCGTTAGCCCCCATGCGCAGGATCTTCGCCATCTGCTCGCTGAGGTTGGTGAAGGCGCGGTTGCCGTAGGTTTTGTTCTCAACGATGTGCATAAACATCGACGCGGAGGTGACGCCCGCCATCGAGCCCACGCAGTCGTGCTCGTGGCAAGGCGAGAACGTAATATCTCCGGAGGCGGCGATCCTTGCCGCATCGTCCAGATCTTTCGCCAGCCCTTCAAACACCAGCGCGCCGGTAACCGCGCCTTTCATTGCCCCGCACATGTTCTCCCAGGAGACGGGCGGACCGGCGTGCAGAATGGTGGTGCGGGTCATGCCCGGCACCACGTTGATCGCCTGGTCATAGCCCACCAGCACCGGATGGGACTGAATAATCCGCTCAAGGGCAATTTTGTTCGCGGCGGCAATTTTCTCCGCCAGCGGTTTTTCCGCCAGCCGATCCAGCGCGTCCACCACCTGCATATTGCCCTGCCCCGGCGGCGTCCAGTCGAGCTGGGTCACGGGAACGTGCTGTTTTTTGAGGTCGTCGCTGAACATCGCAATCCCGACGTTAATCACGTTCAGCGGCTGGTTGAATAAGATCGTCATTATGCTCTCTCCCCTTTGCAGACAAATTCGCGTGCCAGTAATCCGGTATTGGTGCTGCTGCTGGCCCAGATGACGCCTGCATCAGTCAGCAGCTGGCACTGCTGCGCCAACGACTGCGGATCCTGATCGGTGCCGAGCACGTAGCCGAGAATTTCCAGCGGACGGTTGTCGGCTTTCGCGATCGCCTGTGCCTCTTTGATCGCCTCGATCATCACCCCAACCGGATCGTCATGCGCGCCAAAGCCAAGCACGAAATCCATCACGATCACCCCCACCTGCGGATCGCGCGCCTCCTGTAGCAGGCGGCTGATGCGGTTGGTCGGGTCGATCATCGGGTGTGGCTTGCCGTTGGTGAAGTCGTCGTCACCGAAATCAAGGAAGGTGTGGGCCTGGCTGACGCTGATGTCTTTCAGACGCCTGGCCGGATCCGGCTGGATGTTGCTGTAAACATTGTCAAATTTCTCCAGCACGGCAAACATCGCTTCGTCGCACAGGGTGCCGCCGCAGAACAGGCCGCGAATGTACTTCTGCTGCGGCGTCAGGCGGGCGCGTACCTCTTCGATCAGCGGCCAGTTGAGCGGATGTAAATCCAGGTCGTCTTTTTTAATGCCGGTAAGCAGCACCGCTTTCAGGGCCGCCTCTTTGGTGCCACGAGCAAACTGCAAACCGTCTTCATCGGCTGGCGGTTCGTTGCGGCCCAGGAAGCACACAACCACAGGCTTGCGGCAGGCGCGTGCCCGGGCCTGTACTTTCTCAGCCACCGCGGGTGCTGGCGGTTTGGAGATGAGCGCTATCACCCGGGTCGCGTCGTCCGCCTCCAGCATGTCGATAGCATCGAGCATCATCAGGCCGCCGATCTTCTCGCTGAGATCGCGTCCGCCGGTGCCAATCAGCTGCGACACGCCGCCGCCGAACTCGTGAATGCGCACGCTCAGCTCCTGGCTGCCGGTGCCGGAGGCGCCAACGATGCCAATCTGCCCGCGACGCACCGCGTTGGCGAAGCACAGCCCCGCGCCGTTGATAATGGCGGTGCCGCAGTCTGGCCCCATCATCAGCAGACCCTTTTCATGCGCCAGCTGCTTCAGCGCCAGCTCGTCGTCGAGCGATACGTTATCGGAGAACAGCATCACGTTAAGATCGTTTTCCAGCGCCTGGCGCGCTTCCCGCGCGGCGAAGGTGCCGTTGACGGAAATCACCGCAAGGTTGCTGTCCGGACGATGGGTTTTGGCGCTGGCAATCGTCGCGTAGCGTGCTTCATGGGAGCCAGTGCGCTCTTTACGCGTGAATAACGCTTCAATGGCGGCCAGGGTTTCCTCATTCGCCGCGTCGCCTTTAATAACGATCATCAGGTCGCCGTTTTTCGCGTCCGCTAATTCCGGCGTTAATAGCCCGAGGTTTTTTAATACCCCTTTGTTCATTTCCGTCGCCATCGCCACAAACGCCTGCTCGACGCCCGGCAATTTATTGGCTTTGGTGGAAACCGACATTAAGGAAACCGAATCGAAATACGTATTCTTTTTTATGACGATTTTGGTTGGCATTATTTTCACCTGTTTAAGATAAAAGGGGGCCGCCGTCGTGCTAAATGCACGTCGGTAACAATGCGTTTATTGATTAACGGCCAGCCAGGGGAAGGCTGACCGAATGCACTATGCGCCTGCCGCCAGCAGCAGGTCTGCGATCGCGTTGAAGCCTTTTTCCCGCGCCAGCTCGAGCGGGGTTTTGCCGTATTTATCGGTCATGTGCGGGTTCGCGCCGTGATCGAGCAGCAGCTTCACAATTTCCTGCTGCTTTGCGCCGCCGTCGTTTAATACGATGGCCTCCAGCAGCGGCGTCCAGCCGACAAAATTGGTGTGGTTGACGTTGATGTCGGTTTTTTCCAGCAGCTCACGCACGATTTCAACGTGCCCTTTTTCACTGGCAGGGGTAATGCCCACGCCGCCAAAGCGCGTCAGACGATCGAGATCCGGATTTGCCGGAAGGACAATGCGCAGCAGGGTTAAATCATTGGTCAGGCAGCCGATCAGGAAGGGGTTAAAACAGGTCTGGTCCTGTTTATCAATATCCGCCCCGGCGGCAATTAAAAACTCCACACAGGCGTAATGCTTTTTCAGGCTGGCAATAATAATGGCGGTTCTTTTCTGGCGGTTGGTCGCGTTAATATCCACGCCTTTCTCCAGGCAGGCTTTTAGCGCGTCGATATTGCCCTCTTCTGCCGCCAGCAGAAATTCTGTAACCAGTGCAGTTGCAGACATATTCAGACTCCCTATGTTTCACTTCTGATGACCTGAGAATAGCAACAGCCTGGTCATAAAAGAATCCGCTTAAAAATGATTCATCGACACGCAATTCATTGTTGAGTTAAATTCAACAGTCCGGGAGAAATGTGCGTCTGTGCAACCTTTTTCTTATGTTTTACCGCTTTTATGCGCTTCAGGCTGCATTATCCTTATGGCTGAAAAAGCCTTACACAGCGCGGTTCTACGTAAAAATCCAGAACTGTGATCGACATCAACTATGATGTAACGCCGCTGTTAAAATATGTTCAAAACTGATGGTCACCAGGAGCCATAATATGAATTCCATCTTTACCGAAGAGAATTTGCTGGCCTTCACCACCGCGGCACGTTTTGGCAGTTTTAGCAAAGCGGCTGCCGAGCTGGGCGTGACCACCTCCGCCATCAGTTACACCATCAAACGCATGGAGACCGGACTGGACGTGGTGCTGTTTGTACGTAACACGCGCAGCATTGAGCTGACCGAATCCGGTTTTTATTTTTATCGTAAAGCGACCGACCTGCTGAATGACTTTCATGCCATCAAGCGCGGGATTGATACCATTTCTCAGGGCATTGAGACGCGGGTGCGCATCTGCATAAACCAGCTTTTGTATACGCCACGCCATACCGCGCGTTTGCTCCAGGTGCTGAAAAAACAGTTTCCCACCTGCCAGATCACGGTGACGACCGAGGTGTATAACGGCGTCTGGGATTCCATCATTAATAATCAGGCCAATATCGCCATTGGCGCGCCGGATACGCTGCTGGACGGCGGCGGCATTGATTACACCGAGATAGGGGCGATCCGCTGGGTATTTGCCATCGCGCCCACGCATCCGCTGGCGTTCGCCCCGGAGCCCATTTCCGAAAGTCAGCTGCGTCTGTATCCCAATATCATGGTCGAGGACACCGCGCATACCATCAACAAGAAGGTGGGCTGGCTGCTTCACGGTCAGGAGGCGATTCTGGTGCCGGACTTCAACACGAAATGCCAGTGTCAGATCCTGGGGGAAGGTATTGGCTTTTTACCGGAATATATGACGCGTGAGGCGGTGGAGGACGGGCTGCTGGTAACGCGGCGGATCAATAATCCACGTCAGGATTCGCGCATGCTGCTCGCCACGCAGCATGCGGCGACCGGTCAGGTCACGCGCTGGATCAAACAGCAGTTTGGCCCCGAAGGCGTGCTGACCCGGATCTACAGTGACTTACTGTGGCGTACCTAGCTCTTCGTCTGAACCCAAAACGCGTGGATAAGACCGGGGAAGTAGCCCAGGATGGTCAGAAGGATATTCAGAATAAACGCCCAGCCCAGCCCCTTGCCAAGCAGCACGCCCAGCGGCGGGAGAATAATCGTAAAAACAACGCGCCAAAAACCCATAAAAAACTCCGTGCAAGCTAACCAATTGAAAATTATAAAAGACACTTCTCTAAGCGTAGCCAGTTTACGGTTAACTGCCATGCGTCTCTCGCGCTTTTACCTGCCTTTACCCTCTTTACACTGGCTTAAACCCCCGCCTTAAATGCTCTACTGTTCTGAAATTGACCGTAAGGAAACGCAATGTCTCTTCCTCTTATTTCGCCGCAGCAGGCAAACGCGCTGATTGCTGAAAGTGATGCCGTGGAACCGACGTACCTGATAAGGAGTATCTGAAAGATTAGGCTGTACCCCGGCCCCGGACGTGGGCTATGGTGAAGATCATGACAATGATGAGGAGGTGCTATGTTTTCTGTCGGTGATTATGTCCAACCGCGTCAGGGCGGTCCGAAACTGAAAGTGCTCGAAGTGAATGGTGAAAACATTGTGGCTGTGCAGGCCAGCAATGCGCAGGGCGAGAAATATCACCTGAAAGCGGCGGACGTGGTTCTGTACTCCGAAGACGGTGACTTTGGCGTCTGCTAAGTCAATAATCGGGCGGAATACACCGCCCGAATAATCATCAGATCAGGAAATCGTCCAGCGATTTACCGTTTGCCAGTGCGGTTGCAATTGGCTTTGGCGTACGCCCCTGGCCGGTCCAGGTTTTTTCTTCACCGTTCGCGTCAGTAAAACGATATTTCGCCGCACGCGCTTTACGTTTTTTCGTCGGCTGACCCGCCTGCGCCAGATCACTGCCTAACAGATCGCTCGGAGAAATACCGTCAGCTTTCATCAGTTCCAGCAGAGCATTAATTTTATCCTGCTGTTCAGCGCGTTGACGCTCTAATTCAGCCTGCTCGCTGCGTTTTTCTTCAGTGACAATCCGGAATTTTTCCAGCACTTCTTCCAGAACATCCATGGATAATTCACGTGCCAGCGCCCGGAGGGTACGAATATTATTAAGATTCTGTAACGTTAAAGCCATAATAATGAAAAACCTTTCTTCGTGTGTATAACATAAATCAGGCAACAGAATAATTGATTTTTGTTCTGATATCTACCCACCCTGACGTTTTGACATTATTGTAAATGTTTTAGAATATCCCGTTAATATAACCCCGAAATATATGTCTGTTTTAATGCGTAATATACCGCCCTTCCCCAGGCCAAAAACCCCTGTTTAAAACAGTTCAAAAAACCGCCTCCACTCTCCCATACAACAGAGGTTTTACACGCACACTGATAAACTAATCCATTGATTTATTTTAATAAAATATAGACAGGGAGAGAAAATAACGAAGCGCGCAAAAAACGCACAACTTTAGAGAATTTTATGGCCAAAGCGCCTGCAAATAAAAATTAATCACTACTTGTTAGTTAAAAGCCAGAGAGATACGCTATACACTCATAGCAAACCAACCTAAAGCACTAAGGGCCGCAGGTAAAACGCCACTTTTTTGTCCTGTTCGAGGAGTTCAGACATGTTCTCACCGCAGTCTCGCCTGCGCCATGCGGTAGCGGATACGTTCGCGATGGTCGTTTACTGTTCCGTCGTGAATATGCTGATTGAAATTTTCCTGTCGGGAATGTCCTTTGAGCAATCCCTCTCGTCGCGCCTGGTGGCCATTCCGGTGAATATCATGATTGCCTGGCCGTACGGCCTGTATCGCGATGCAGTGATGCGTTTAGCCCGGCGTATTAGCCCGGCGGGTTGGGTAAAAAACCTGGCGGACGTGCTGGCTTACGTAACGTTCCAGTCCCCGGTGTATGTGGTTATTTTGCTGACGGTGGGCGCAGACTGGCATCAAATCGCCGCTGCGGTAAGTTCAAATATCGTGGTATCCATGCTGATGGGTGCGGTGTACGGTTACTTTCTTGACTACTGCCGCCGCCTGTTTAAAGTCAGCCCTTATAGCCAGGCAAAAGCGTAAGGTAAGGCGACTGGCTCAGGCCAGTCGCAGAGTTATTGTACGTCGCCAAACAGCCCTTTCAGGAACCGCTCCAGCGCCATACGCGAGCTGAAACCGTGCGGAATACCATAATGTTCATGCGTCTCGCCGCCTAAATAGAGCGGAAATTGCTGATAATGATCGCAGGTTTTAATATCCGAGGCGGGCTCAGCAAATGACAGGCTTCTGTCTTTGAGTGTCGGGTGAATAATGAGAGCAGTACGCCCCATTCTTGCTTCACGGTTGACGTAAACATAATTCTCACCACGGCGATATCCGTACGCTTTTGATGTTACCTCATCCATGGTGAACCCTTCTTTTTCAAGAACGCGCGCCACCTCATCGGGTCGTAAATACATATCTTTTCCTCATTATCATTCCTGCCCGGCAACCTTACAGTATTCAGCATTAGCAGGGCTTTCAGAATATTCCATAAACTGCCCGATAAGCCGTGACTCGCTTCAGATATTACATTTCTGGACTAAACTAAACGGGAACACAAATTATGGAGGATCGTATGTTTAACAGACCGAACCGAAACGATATTAATGACGACACACAGGATATTCGTAACGATGTCAGCCAATTAGCGGACACGCTGGAAGCCGTATTGAAATCCTGGGGCTCTGACGCGAAGGACGAAGCAGATGCCGCGAAACGTAAGGCTCAGTCTCTGCTGCGTGAAACGCGGGCAAGGATGAATGGCCGCTCACGTACCACTCAGGCGGCCTGCGACATGGCCAGCTGCGCCACCACCTTCGTACGTGAAAAACCACTTTGTACGCTGGGAACGGTCGCGGCGGTCGGGATTTTTGTCGGCGCCCTGCTTAGCTTGCGTAAGTAAGCGCGCGTTCTCAGCCCCGGTCGCCTCAGGCGCCGGGGCTTTTCTTTGCCTGACAGCCTGAAAAACCCGCACAGCCCGCCCTGCCCCGCCAGGCTCATCGTTGGGGCCTTATTAATCTGTATTTCCCATATCTTGTGTGGTTGAAACTTATCGCAACTACATCTAGTATTCCCTTTAGAAAGACACACACAACATGACGCGTTTACTCGCGCCGTTCTCTCATTCTAAATGGAAATACGAATCATGTGCATTATTATTTACACTCGTAACGATTGTGTTCAGTGCCACGCCACGAAACGGGCGATGGAGAGCCGCGGCGTGGCATTTGAGATGGTCAATATTGATCAGGTGCCCGACGCGGCAGACACCCTGCGGGCACAGGGTTTCCGTCAGCTTCCGGTTGTCGTTGCCGGCGACACCAGCTGGTCTGGCTTCCGTCCGGACATGATCAACCGCCTTGCCGCTCAGGGCGTCAGTGCATGAGCACGCTGGTCTACTTTTCCAGCAGCTCGGAAAACACGCTTCGGTTTATGGAGCGTCTCGGGCTGCCCGCGATACGCATTCCGCTGAACGAGCGGGAGCGTATTCAGGTAGACGAACCCTACATTCTGGTGGTGCCCAGCTATGGAGGTGGCGGCACCGCAGGGGCTGTGCCTCGTCAGGTGATCCGCTTTCTGAACGATCCCCATAACCGGCAGCTGATTCGCGGCGTGATCGCCGCAGGCAATCGCAACTTCGGCGAGGCCTTTGCCCGCGCCGGGGATGTCATCTCTCAAAAATGCGGCGTGCCGTATCTCTATCGTTTTGAACTGATGGGGACACAGCAGGACGTAGAGAACGTGCGTAAAGGAGTGAACGAATTTTGGCAACGACAACCGCAGAACGCGTGATTCAGGCGACGCCGGATTACCACGCATTAAACGCCATGCTAAACCTCTATGACCGCGAGGGGCGCATTCAGTTTGGCAAAGATCATGAGGCGGTGGACGCCTTTTTTGCCGCTCATGTACGCCCGAACAGCGTCGTCTTTGGCAGCCAGCAGGAACGTCTCGACTGGCTGGTAAAAGAGGGTTATTACGAAGAGCGTGTCCTGACACGCTACGACCGCGCCTTCGTGGTGGCATTGTTTGAACGGGCGCACGCCAGCGGTTTTCGCTTCCAGACGTTTCTCGGCGCGTGGAAGTATTACACCAGCTACACCCTGAAAACCTTTGACGGCAAACGCTATTTAGAAAGCTTTGAAGATCGGGTGGTGATGGTGGCGCTGACGCTGGCGCAGGGCGATGAAGCGCTGGCCGAAAGACTCACGGAGGAGATCCTCTCCGGTCGCTTCCAGCCCGCCACGCCAACGTTCCTTAACTGTGGGAAAGCCCAGCGCGGCGAACTGGTCTCCTGCTTCCTGCTGCGTATTGAAGACAATATGGAGTCGATTGGCCGTGCGGTGAATTCGGCGCTACAGCTTTCGAAACGCGGCGGCGGCGTGGCGTTTCTGCTTTCGAACCTGCGGGAAGCGGGCGCGCCGATTAAGCGCATCGAAAACCAGTCTTCCGGCGTCATCCCGGTGATGAAGATGCTGGAAGATGCCTTCTCATACGCCAACCAGCTTGGCGCACGTCAGGGCGCGGGTGCGGTTTATCTGCACGCGCACCACCCGGACATTCTGCGTTTTCTGGATACCAAACGTGAAAACGCCGACGAAAAGATCCGCATCAAAACCCTGTCGCTTGGCGTGGTGATCCCGGATATCACGTTTAAGCTGGCTAAAGAGAATGCCGACATGGCGCTCTTCTCACCGTATGACGTTGAGCGGATTTACGGCAAAGCCTTTGGCGACGTGGCGATAAGCGAGCTGTACGACGAGCTGGTGGCCGACGATCGCATTCGCAAAAAAACCATCAACGCCCGCGATTTCTTCCAGACGCTGGCTGAAATTCAGTTTGAGTCCGGCTATCCGTACATCATGTACGAGGACACGGTGAACCGCGCTAACCCGATTGCCGGGCGCATCAACATGAGCAATCTGTGCTCGGAGATTTTGCAGGTCAACAGCGCGTCCACCTACGACGAAAACCTCGACTACGCGGACGTGGGCAAGGATATCTCCTGTAACCTCGGGTCGCTAAATATTGCCCATACCATGGATTCACCCGATTTTGGCCGCACGGTAGAGACCGCCATTCGCGGGCTGACGGCGGTATCGGACATGAGCCACATCCGCAGCGTACCGTCCATTGAGGCGGGCAACGCCGCGTCGCATGCCATCGGCCTTGGGCAGATGAACCTGCACGGCTATCTGGCGCGGGAGGGCATCGCCTACGGTAGCCCGGAAGGGCTGGATTTCACCAACCTTTATTTCTACACCATCACCTGGCATGCGCTGCATACCTCGATGATGCTGGCGCGCGAACGCCACCAGCGGTTCGCAGGCTTTGAGCAGTCCCGCTACGCCAGCGGAGAGTATTTCAGCCAGTATCTGGAAGGCGACTGGCAGCCGAAAACCGAAAAAGTACGCGCGCTGTTTGCCCGCGCTGGCATCACCCTGCCGACGCGTGAGATGTGGCAACAGCTGCGTGAAGAGGTGATGCGCTACGGCATTTATAACCAGAACCTTCAGGCGGTGCCGCCAACCGGCTCCATTTCCTATATCAATCACGCCACGTCGAGCATCCACCCCATCGTGTCGAAGATTGAAATCCGTAAGGAAGGCAAAACCGGGCGTGTCTACTACCCTGCCCCGTTTATGACCAACGAGAATCTGGCGCTGTACCAGGACGCCTATGAGATTGGCCCGGAAAAGATCATTGATACCTACGCCGAGGCGACTAAACATGTGGACCAGGGGCTGTCGCTGACGCTCTTCTTCCCGGACACCGCCACCACGCGGGATATCAACAAAGCGCAGATCTACGCCTGGAAGAAAGGCATCAAAACGCTGTACTACATTCGCCTGCGCCAGCTCGCGCTGGAAGGCACCGAAATTGAAGGCTGCGTGTCCTGCGCGCTGTAAGGAGAAAGGATGAAACTGTCACGCGTAAGTGCCGTTAACTGGAACAAAATTCAGGATGATAAAGACCTGGAGGTCTGGAACCGCCTGACCAGCAACTTCTGGCTGCCGGAAAAGGTCCCGCTCTCCAACGATATTCCGGCCTGGCAAACCCTGAGCCATGCCGAGCAGCAGCTGACAATCCGCGTCTTTACCGGCCTGACGCTGCTGGACACCATTCAGAATACCGTGGGTGCGCCCGCGCTGATGAGTGATGCGCTGACCCCGCACGAAGAGGCGGTAATGTCGAACATCAGCTTTATGGAGGCGGTCCATGCCCGCTCCTACAGCTCGATTTTCTCCACCCTGTGCCAGACCAGAGACGTGGACGCGGCCTACGCCTGGAGTGAAGAGAGCGCGTCATTGCAGCGCAAGGCAGATCTGGTGCTGGAATATTACCGGGCCGACGAGCCGCTGAAGAAGAAGATCGCCAGCGTGTTCCTGGAATCTTTCCTCTTCTATTCCGGCTTCTGGCTGCCTATGTACTGGTCGAGCCGGGGCAAGCTCACCAACACCGCCGATTTGATTCGCCTCATCATCCGCGATGAAGCGGTACACGGGTATTACATCGGCTATAAGTATCAGAAAGGGCTGGAGAAAGTCAGCGCGGAAAAACGCGAGGAACTCAAAGGTTTTGCCCTCGATTTACTGATGGATCTGTATGACAACGAGCTGAGCTATACCGAAGAGCTGTACGCCGGAACGGGCTGGGAAGAGGACGTAAAAGCCTTCCTCTGCTACAACGCCAACAAGGCGCTGATGAACCTGGGCTACGAAGCGTTATTCCCACCAGACATGGCGGAGGTGAACCCGGCGATCCTCGCGGCGCTGTCGCCCAACGCCGATGAAAACCACGACTTCTTTTCCGGGTCCGGCTCGTCGTACGTGATGGGTAAAGCGGTGGAAACGCAAGACGAGGACTGGGATTTTTAATGAATGAATTAACGTTCATTAATTAACTCTGCATTTCATTATTTCCAGCCGAATATTCCACGACGTACTACACTGTAATTTCCCCGTCATATTCGCCTGAATCACACCGATTCAGGCGAAATTCTCCCATGCAACAGCAAAAAATTGAGAAAAATTCAAACCGCCCTCAGCCCTTTATTCATGGGAAATTCAGCCGTTTCGCTTGCGGCAAAATTCCGGCCTCAGGCCGGTCCAGGGTTGTCTCAGATTCTGAGTATGTTAGGGTAATGCCAGTTAACTATTTACCATGGTAATCATATCGACATAAACAAATAACAGGACACTCTCTATTGCATGGCAATTAAATTAGAAGTGAAAAATCTTTATAAAGTATTTGGCGAGCACCCGCAGCGTGCATTCAAATATATTGAGAAAGGCCTTTCGAAAGAGCAAATTCTGGAAAAAACCGGGCTATCGCTTGGCGTCAAAGACGCCAGTCTGGCCATTGAAGAAGGCGAGATTTTTGTCATCATGGGATTATCCGGTTCGGGTAAATCCACTATGGTTCGCCTTCTCAATCGCCTGATTGAACCCACCCGCGGACAGGTGCTGATAGACGGCGTGGATATCGCCAGAATATCAGACGCAGATCTCCGCGAGGTGCGCAGAAAGAAAATTGCGATGGTGTTTCAGTCATTTGCACTGATGCCGCACATGACGGTACTCGATAATACCGCCTTTGGCATGGAGTTAGCCGGCACGCCCGCTCAGGAACGTCAGGAAAAAGCCCTTGATGCACTGCGTCAGGTCGGGCTGGAAAATTATGCTCATGCGTATCCGGATGAACTCTCCGGCGGTATGCGTCAGCGTGTGGGATTAGCGCGTGCATTAGCGATTAATCCGGACATTTTATTAATGGACGAAGCCTTCTCGGCGCTCGATCCCTTAATTCGCACCGAGATGCAGGATGAGCTGGTAAAATTACAGGCCAAACATCAGCGCACCATTGTTTTTATTTCTCACGATCTGGATGAAGCCATGCGTATTGGCGACCGTATCGCCATTATGCAAAATGGTGAAGTGGTGCAGGTCGGCACACCGGATGAAATTCTCAATAATCCGGCGAATGATTATGTGCGCACCTTCTTCCGCGGCGTGGATATTAGCCACGTATTCAGTGCGAAAGATATTGCCCGTCGAACACCAAACGGCATTATTCGTAAAACGCCAGGTTTTGGCCCGCGCTCCGCGCTGAAGCTGTTGCAGGACGAAGACCGTGAATACGGTTATCTGGTTGAACGCGGCAATAAATTTGTCGGCGTGGTCTCCATCGACTCTCTGAAAACCGCCCTGAGCGAAAACCAGGGAATCGATGCGGCGTTGATTGACGCTCCGCTTGCCGTGGACGCCGAAACGCCGCTCAGCGAGTTGCTCTCTCACGTGGGTCAGGCGCCGTGCGCCGTTCCGGTCGTCGGTGAAGAACAACAGTACGTTGGCATCATCTCAAAACGGATGCTGCTACAGGCTTTAGATCGCGAGGGGACAAACAATGGCTGATCAATCAAACCCATGGGGCACCACTGAAGCAGCGGACAGCGCGGCGCAATCTGCCGATGCGTGGGGGTCGACGCCTGCGCCTGCCGATGGCGGCGGCGCGGCAGACTGGCTCAACAGCGCACCAGCGCCTGCCCCAGAGCATTTCAATATTATGGATCCGTTCCACAAGACGCTGATCCCGCTGGATAGCTGGGTAACGGAGGGGATCGACTGGGTCGTTACCCACTTCCGTCCGGTGTTCCAGGGGATCCGCATCCCGGTGGATTACATCCTGAACGGCTTCCAGCAGCTGATGCTGGGCATGCCCGCGCCGGTGGCGATTATCCTGTTCTCGCTGATCGCATGGCAGTTCGGCAGCGCGGGTATGGGGATCGCCACGCTGATCTCCCTGATTGCCATCGGCGCGATTGGCGCGTGGTCTCAGGCGATGATCACCCTGGCGCTGGTGCTGACCGCCCTGCTGTTCTGCGTGGTGATCGGCCTGCCGATGGGGATCTGGCTGGCGCGCAGCCCCCGGGCCGCGAAGATTATCCGCCCGCTGCTGGATGCGATGCAGACCACGCCAGCGTTCGTTTACCTGGTGCCTATCGTGATGCTGTTCGGCATCGGTAACGTACCGGGGGTGGTCGTGACCATTATCTTCGCCCTGCCACCGATTATTCGCCTGACCATTCTGGGCATTAACCAGGTGCCTGCGGATCTGATAGAGGCATCGCGCTCGTTCGGCGCCAGCCCGCGTCAGATGCTGTTTAAGGTTCAGCTTCCGCTGGCGATGCCGACCATTATGGCAGGTGTTAACCAGACGCTGATGCTGGCGCTGTCGATGGTGGTGATCGCCTCGATGATTGCCGTTGGCGGGTTAGGTCAGATGGTACTGCGCGGCATTGGCCGTCTCGATATGGGGCTGGCGACCGTCGGCGGCGTCGGGATTGTGATCCTCGCCATCATTCTTGACCGCCTGACCCAGGCTGTCGGTCGTGATTCACGTAGTCGCGGCAACCGTCGCTGGTACACCACCGGCCCTGTCGGGTTACTCACCCGCCCATTTACAAAATAAGGAACAACGATGCGACATAACGTACTTTTTGCCACAGCGTTTGCGACCCTTGTCTCCACCAGCGCAGTTGCCGCTGACCTGCCGGGCAAAGGCATTACCGTGCAGCCGGTGCAGAGCACCATTTCGGAAGAGTCCTTCCAGACCCAGATTGTCAGCCGTGCGCTGGAGAAACTGGGCTATACGGTGAATACCGCCAGCGAAGTGGATTACAACGTGGGCTATACCTCCATTGCCTCCGGTGACGCCACCTTTACCGCCGTGAACTGGCAGCCGCTGCACGACGACATGTATGCCGCCGCAGGCGGTGACAAGAAATTCTACCGCGAAGGCACCTTTGTGACCGGCGCTGCGCAGGGATATCTGATCGACAAGAAAACCGCCGATAAGTATCACATCACCAATATTGAACAGCTGAAAGATCCGAAGATTGCAAAACTGTTTGATACCAACGGTGACGGTAAAGCCGACATGATGGGCTGTTCGCCGGGCTGGGGCTGTGAAGCGGTGATTAACCACCAGAACAAAGCCTTCGATCTGGCGAAGACCGTCGACGTGAGCCACGGCAATTACTCTGCGATGATGGCCGACACCATCGCCCGCTTTAAAGAAGGCAAGCCGGTGATCTACTACACCTGGACGCCGTACTGGGTGAGCGACGTGCTGAAGCCGGGCAAAGACGTGGTGTGGTTGCAGGTGCCCTTCTCCTCCCTGCCAGGCGAGCAGAAAGATATCGATACCAAACTGCCAAACGGCATGAACTATGGCTTCCCGGTGAACACCATGCATATTGTGGCGAACAAAGCCTGGGCCGAGAAAAAACCCGGCGGCGGCGAAGCTGTTCTCGGTGATGAAACTGCCGCTGGCAGACATTAACGCCCAGAACGCGATGATGCACGCGGGTAAATCATCCGAAGCTGATATCAAAGGCCACGTGGATGGCTGGATCAAAGCCCACCAGCAGCAGTTCGATGGCTGGGTGAAAGAGGCGCTAGAGGCGCAGAAGTAAAAAACACAACCCTCACCCTAACCCTCTCCCAGGGGAGAGGGCCGGGGGTGAGGGGCTTAACCGCACAATCCACCACGTAACAATTCCCCAACATTCACCATCATTGGTTATTATGTTTCCGGAAAAATAATCACTTAACTCACGATTCCTGAAACTAATGACAAAAACAACTCAAGGGCTTAGCCCCGCACTCATCCTTTTAATGTCCGTGGCAACGGGTCTGGCCGTCGCCAGCAACTATTACGCACAACCACTGCTCGACACCATCGCACGCGCCTTCGATCTTTCAGCCAGCTCCGCCGGGTTTATTGTCACCGCCGCGCAGCTCGGCTATGCGGCCGGGCTGCTGTTCCTGGTACCATTAGGCGATATGTTTGAGCGCCGGATGCTTATCGTCTCCATGACACTGCTGGCGGCGGGCGGGATGTTGATCACCGCCAGCAGCCAGTCGTTAACGATGATGATTATCGGCACCGCGCTGACGGGGCTGTTCTCGGTGGTGGCGCAAATTCTGGTTCCCCTCGCCGCGACGCTGGCTTCCCCGGAAAAACGCGGCAAAGTGGTCGGCACTATCATGAGCGGCCTGCTGCTGGGCATCCTGCTCGCGCGAACCGTTGCCGGGCTGCTGGCGAGCCTCGGCGGCTGGCGCACCGTTTACTGGGTGGCGAGCGTGCTGATGGTTATCATGGCGCTGGCCCTGTGGCGCGGCCTGCCAAAGGTGAAGCAGGAAAATCACCTGAACTATCCGCAGCTCCTCGCCTCCGTTTTCAGCCTCTTCACCCGGGATAAACTCCTGCGCACGCGCGCCGTTCTGGGGTGTCTTACCTTCGCTAACTTCAGCATCTTATGGACGTCGATGGCGTTTTTGCTCGCCGCACCGCCGTTTAACTACTCAGAAGGCGTGATTGGCCTTTTCGGGCTGGCAGGCGCGGCTGGCGCACTGGGCGCGCGCCCGGCGGGTGGGCTGGCCGACAAAGGCAAATCTCATATGACCACCTCCGCAGGGCTGGTTTTACTCCTGCTCTCCTGGGCGGCCATCTGGTACGGACACGTCTCCGTGCTGGCGCTGATTGTCGGTATTCTGGTGCTCGACCTCACCGTGCAGGGTGTACATATCACCAACCAGACCGTGATTTACCGCGTGAAGCCGGATGCCCGTAACCGTCTGACGGCCGGGTACATGACCAGCTACTTTATCGGCGGCGCGGCGGGCTCGCTAATCTCAGCCTCCGCCTGGCAGCACGCGGGCTGGACGGGCGTATGCGCCATCGGCGCCATCGTCGCGGCGATAAATCTGCTGGTATGGTGGCGCGGCTATCACCGTCAGGAAGCAATTCACTAAGTTTTACATTGCTTTGGGCCCCCTGGGGTGTAAAGGGGGCCTGCATCTGTTAAGGTAACGGTAATCATTTATCCCAGAAATTTTACTGTGGGTGACATATTTACTACCGGCATGAATAGTTCAGACCCCTGTCCTCACATCCCCTCTTTCGCGGGTACACACCCCACGCTCTCTGTGCTCACCGGGTCACGGATTTACCCGGCGCTTTCTGATGGTGACATACGTTTGGCGGATATAACCGCACAAATAATTCATTTACATTATTTGTCACTGTCGTTACTATATCGGCTGTAATTAATGAGGTTATGCCCAAAATGGATAGTTCGTTTACGCCCATTGAACAAATGCTTAAGTTCCGCGCCAGTCGTCATGAGGACTTCCCGTATCAGGAAATCCTGCTGACCCGCCTGTGCATGCACATGCAGGGTAAGCTGCTGGAAAATCGTAACAAGATGCTGAAAGCGCAGGGGATTAACGAGACGTTGTTTATGGCGTTGATTACGCTGGAGTCTCAGGAAAATCACAGCATTCAGCCGTCGGAACTGAGCTGTGCGCTGGGGTCATCCCGTACCAATGCGACCCGTATCGCGGATGAACTGGAAAAGCGCGGCTGGATTGAACGCCGTGAAAGCGATAACGATCGCCGCTGCCTGCATCTGCAACTGACCGAGAAAGGTCACGAATTCTTGCGCGAAGTGCTGCCACCGCAGCACAACTGCCTGCACCAGCTCTGGTCTGCCCTCAGCACCGCCGAGCGCGACCAGCTTGAGCACATTACTCGCAAGCTGCTCACCCGTCTGGACCAGATGGATGAAGACGGCGTCATCCTTGAGGCGCTGCGCTAACGCGACGATCCGCTCAACATTCCAGATTGCTAAAAAGAAAAACTGACAGGCCAGCACGTGAAACTGCTGGCCTTTCTGACAACAGGTCGGCTCAGCCGATGTGAAAATAAAAAGATCGTGGAGAACAACAATGAGCGCAAATGCGGAGAACACCCTCCCGCAGCAACCGGCCAACAAAAAGGGCAAACGTAAGAGCGCCCTTATTCTGCTGACCTTGCTCTTTATTATTATTGCCGTGGCATATGGGATCTATTGGTTTTTAGTCTTGCGTCATGTTGAAGAGACAGACGATGCATACGTGGCAGGGAATCAGGTTCAAATCATGGCCCAGGTGTCAGGCAGCGTGACGAAAGTCTGGGCTGATAACACCGACTTTGTGAAAAAAGGCGATGTGCTGGTCACGCTCGACCCGACCGACGCCCAACAGGCGTTTGAAAAAGCACAGACGGCGCTGGCCTCCAGCGTTCGCCAGACCCGCCAGCTGATGATCAACAGCAAGCAGCTTCAGGCCAATATCGACGTGCAGAAAACGGCCCTGGCTCAGGCGCAGAGCGACCTCAATCGTCGTGTTCCTCTCGGCACCGCCAACCTGATTGGCCGTGAAGAGTTGCAGCACGCCCGCGACGCGGTGGCCAGCGCACAGGCGCAACTGGACGTGGCGATCCAACAGTACAACGCTAATCAGGCGATGGTGCTGGGTACCTCTCTGGAAAACCAGCCAGCGGTGAAACAGGCGGCGACCGAAGTGCGTAACGCATGGCTTGCCCTGCAACGTACCAAAATCGTCAGCCCGATGACCGGCTACGTTTCCCGTCGTTCCGTACAGCCAGGGGCGCAGATTAGCACCACCACGCCGCTGATGGCGGTCGTTCCGGCAAACAATCTGTGGGTCGATGCGAACTTCAAAGAGACCCAGCTGGCGCATATGCGTATCGGCCAGACCGCGACCGTGGTCAGCGATATTTACGGCGATGACGTCAAGTACACCGGAAAAGTGGTCGGTCTGGACATGGGGACCGGCAGCGCGTTCAGCCTGCTGCCTGCACAGAACGCCACCGGCAACTGGATCAAAGTGGTACAGCGCTTGCCTGTGCGTATCGAGCTGGATCCTAAGCAGCTGGCAGACCATCCGCTACGAATTGGCCTTTCCACGCTGGTGACGGTCGATACCGCCAACCGCGACGGTCAGATCCTCGCAAGCCAGGTGCGCAGTACGCCAGCTTATGAAAGTAACGCCCGTGAAATTAGCCTCGATCCGGTCAATAAGCTGATCGATGACATCGTGAAGGCAAACGCCGGTTAAGCCGAAGGTGAGCGTTATGCAACAGCAAAAGCCGCAAAAACCGCTGGAGGGGGCGCAGCTGGTCATTATGACCATTGCGCTGTCGCTGGCGACATTCATGCAGGTGCTGGACTCCACCATCGCAAACGTGGCGATCCCTACGATCGCCGGGAACCTTGGCTCATCGCTGAGCCAGGGGACCTGGGTCATTACCTCGTTCGGGGTGGCGAACGCCATCTCCATTCCCATCACCGGCTGGCTGGCGAAGCGCGTCGGTGAAGTGAAGCTGTTCCTCTGGTCGACGATCCTGTTCGTGCTGGCCTCCTGGGCCTGCGGCATGTCCAGCAGCCTGACGATGCTGATTTTCTTCCGCGTCATCCAGGGGATTGTCGCCGGGCCGTTGATTCCGCTGTCGCAGAGTTTGCTGCTGAACAACTATCCGCCCGCCAAGCGCTCCATCGCGCTCGCGCTGTGGTCGATGACGGTGATCGTCGCCCCAATTTGCGGGCCAATCCTCGGCGGCTATATCAGCGATAACTATCACTGGGGCTGGATCTTCTTCATCAACGTGCCCATCGGTGCGCTGGTGGTGCTGATGACGCTACAGTCTCTGCGTGGTCGCGAAACGCGGACCGAACAGCGGCGGATCGACGGCATCGGGCTGGCACTGCTGGTTGTCGGCATCGGCAGCCTGCAAATCATGCTCGACCGCGGCAAAGAGCTGGACTGGTTTGCCTCTACGGAAATTATTGTGCTGACGGTGGTCGCCGTGGTGGCCATCAGCTTCCTGATTGTCTGGGAGCTGACGGACGATAATCCGATAGTCGACCTCTCGCTGTTTAAATCGCGAAACTTCACCATCGGTTGCCTCTGTATCAGCCTCGCCTATATGCTCTACTTCGGCGCGATTGTTCTGCTGCCGCAGCTGTTGCAGGAGGTGTACGGCTATACCGCAACCTGGGCGGGGCTGGCCTCCGCGCCGGTGGGGTTAATTCCGGTTCTGCTGTCGCCGATTATTGGCCGTTTCGCCCATAAGCTCGACATGCGCAGGCTGGTGACGTTCAGCTTCATCATGTACGCCGTGTGCTTCTACTGGCGCGCGTATACGTTTGAACCGGGAATGGACTTTGGCGCCTCCGCGTGGCCGCAGTTTATTCAGGGCTTCGCCGTAGCGTGCTTCTTTATGCCGCTGACCACCATTACGCTTTCCGGCTTACCGCCTGAGCGGATGGCGGCGGCATCGAGCCTGTCGAACTTCACCCGTACGCTGGCGGGCTCCATCGGGACTTCGATCACTACCACGCTGTGGACCAACCGGGAATCGATGCACCATGCTCAACTCACCGAAGCGGTGAACCCGTTCAACCCTAACGCTCAGCAGATGTATAGCCAGCTTGAGGGGATGGGGATGACGGAGCAGCAGGCGTCCGGCTGGCTTGCCCAGCAGATCACCAACCAGGGGCTGATTATCTCGGCAAACGAGATTTTCTGGATATCGGCGGGGATCTTCATCGTCCTGCTGGGGCTGGTGTGGTTTGCCAAACCACCGTTTGGGGCCGGTAGCGGGGGCGGTGGGGCGCACTAGCCCTGTGCACGGGTTGCCGGGTGGCGGCTACGCCTTACCCGGCCTACGATCGTAGGCCCGGTAAGCGCAGCGCTACCGGGCAACAATCGCCCCCCTTGTCCAAAACGCGACAGCGATTGTCAGTTCCGATAAAGCAGCGCGCCTGAAATCGATTCACGATAGTGAAAAGACAACAGGAGCGCACCATGCTGAACACACCCGCCGAAAAATACCAGCCTTACCCCACCCTTTCGTTGCCCGACCGCCGCTGGCCGGAGCAGATTATCACCCGCGCCCCGCGCTGGCTCTCGACCGACTTACGCGACGGTAACCAGGCGCTGGCCGAGCCGATGGACAGCGCGCGCAAGCTGCAATTCTGGGATCTGCTGCTGAGCTGCGGGTTTAAAGAAATCGAAGTCGCCTTCCCGTCCGCCTCGCAGACGGACTTCAATTTTGTGCGTCAGCTGATTGAGGAGAACCGCATCCCGGATGACGTCACCATTCAGGTGTTAACGCAGGCGCGGGACGATCTTATCCGTCGCACTTTCGACTCCCTGCGCGGCGCGAAGCAGGCCACCGTTCACCTGTATAACGCCACCGCCCCGCTGTTCCGCCGTCTGGTATTCGGCATGGAGAAAGCGCAAATCGTCGAACTGGCGACGCGCGCGACGCGCCTGATTCGTCAGCTGTGTGAAGAGAACCCTGACACCCGCTGGCAGTACGAGTACTCCCCGGAAACCTTCTGCTTTACCGAACCGGAGTTTGCGCTGGAGATTTGTGAAGCCGTAGCGGAGATCTGGCAGCCGTGCGCGGCGCGTCCGATGATCCTCAACCTCCCCGCTACCGTCGAAGTGAGCACGCCGAACGTCTATGCCGACCAGATCGAGTATTTCTGCCGCCACTTCAGCCGCCGCAGTGACGTCTGTATCAGCGTGCACCCGCATAACGATCGCGGTACCGGCGTCGCCAGCGCAGAGCTGGCCGTCATGGCCGGGGCTGACCGCGTGGAGGGCTGCCTGTTTGGTAACGGTGAGCGCACGGGCAACGTCTGCCTGGTGACGCTGGCGATGAACCTCTACAGCCAGGGCATTAGCCCGAATCTGGATTTCAGTGATATGAATCGGGTGGTTGAAACGGTAGAAACCTGCAACCAGCTGCCCGTCCATCCGCGCCATCCGTGGGCGGGTCGTCTGGCTTACACCGCCTTCTCCGGCTCGCACCAGGATGCCATCAAGAAAGGTTTCGATGCCCGTAAGCCTGGCGAACGCTGGGAGATGCCCTATCTGCCCGTCGACCCGCAGGATATTGGCTGTACCTATGAAGCGGTGATCCGCGTGAACAGCCAGTCAGGAAAAAGCGGAAGCGCCTGGCTTATTGAGCAAAACCACGGCCTGAAATTGCCTCGCGCCCTGCAACAGGATTTTAGCCAGCACGTGCAGCAGGAAACGGATAACCATGGAAAAGAGATGACGCAGAATGCGCTCTGGCAGCTGTTCCGCGCCCGCTACGGCCTGGTGGCGAGCCCGCCATTAGCGCTGCAATCGTACCGCAGCGACAGCCAGCAGGACGGCCAGCTGCGGCTGACGGCAAGCGTCGCCACGCAAGGGGGCACCCGCCAGCTGGAAGGCCAGGGAAACGGTTTGCTCTCCGCCGCCGCTCACGGCTTAAGCCGCTGGATCAACGCACCGTTTGTGATCAAGGATTATCACGAACATACGTTAGGCGAACGCAGCGACAGCCGCTCGGTGGCCTATATCCGCTGCCTGTTCCAGGATGGGACCAGCCGCTGGGGCGTGGGCATCGACAGCGACGTGGCACGCGCGTCGATTCAGGCGCTTTTTAACGCGGTCAGTCATTCCTGAAGTAATCGCTGGGTGAGAGACCCATCACCCGACGAAACATTGCCGTAAAGGCGCTGTGGCTACCATACCCCAGATCCAGCGCCACGCGTAATACTGGCTGGCCCTGCGCCAGCCGCACCAAGGCTTCCAGCAGTCGCGCCCTTCTCACCCACTCGCCGTAGCTCAGGCCTGTCTGCTGCTGAAAATGACGGTTCAGCGTGCGTTCGCTCATCCCCACAATACCTGCGGCCTGGGCGCTGCTCCAGCTTTCTCCCGGGGCCATTCGAATCTGCTGGCAGAGGTGGCGCAGCGCTTCGCTTTCCGGCTCGGGCAGGTGAAACGGCAGTACCGGCATGAGGCGAATTTCATCGAGGATCAGCTCATAAACACGTTCATCGCGGCTTCCGGGTGCGTAAGATTCAGGAAGCGTAAGGGAGGTCAGGATCAGCTCGCGCAGCAGGGGCGAGATCTGCACGATCTGGCAGGTCGCCGGAAGATCGGCGCGCGCCAGCGGGTCGATAAACAGCGTGCGGGCAGCAACGTTGCCGGTGATGCGCAAGGCGTGCTGCGTACCCGCAGGTAGCCAGACGCCGCGACCGGGCGGCACCACCCAGCAGCCGGATGCGGTATCGACCCGCACGACGCCGGTGAGGCTGTGCAGGAGCTGCGCGCAGTCGTGCTGATGCCACGGCTCGCTGTCGCCATGAGCATAATCATGCGAAAACGGCACAAGCGGGCGATGGGTAAAGGAGAAGGTGGTGGTTGTCGTCATCAGGATTGTAGGCCCGGTCAGCGAAGCGCCACCGGGCATCCACAGGCACGATACTAAATGTGCAGTTCCTGAAGTTTTTCTTTTGGCAGGGCCAGCTCGTCATTGCTGTTTACACGAACATCACGTTCGATGATATGACGGGCAATCTCCTGAGCTTCTTCCAGAGAGTGCATCTGGTAAGTGCCGCACTGGTAAACGTTCAGCTCAGGGATCTGGTTCTGCTCTTTCACCTTCAGCACGTCTTCCATCGCCGCTTTCCACGCATCCGCGACGCGTTTCTCATCAGGCTGACCAATCAGGCTCATGTAGAAACCGGTGCGGCAGCCCATCGGAGAGATATCGATGATCTCCACGCCGTTGCCGTTCAGGTGGTCGCGCATGAATCCGGCGAACAGGTGTTCCAGCGTGTGAATGCCTTTCTCTGGCATCACTTCTTTATTGGGCACGCAGAAGCGCAGGTCGAAAACGGTGATCGTGTCGCCGTGCGGCGTGTTCATGGTCTTCGCCACGCGGACTGCTGGTGCTTCCATACGGGTATGGTCGACAGTAAAGCTATCTAATAACGGCATACGTCACCTCCGATAGTGATTTTTTTAAAATAAACTGAACTCTTCTACAGAATGCGCGTCTGAGTATATGAAAGACGCGCATTTGTTATCATCATCCCTGAATTCAGAGATGTATATTTTGGCCACAGCGATGTGGCCTTTTTCTTTTGGTTCAGGCCTGCTTCGCCAGAAACGCCTCAAACGACTCCGTATCCGCCGCTTCGACCTCTTTCTGACGCACAACGGACGCATCACGCTCTGCCACAAAATCCGCTTCGCTCAGGATCTCTAACGGCTCCTGCATCAGCATCTCACGGTACTCCGCTGAGAGTGAACGCCCTGTGCCACCAATTCCCTGTTCAATCATAGAACGCAGAATTCGTGCTGAGAATGTCAGTTCCGGGTTATCAAAGCTTTCAACCAGTTCGTCGCAGACCTTCTGGTAAGCTTCGCCGCCGTACACGCTGTCCAGCGTCTGGGCTACGCGCTTCAGGTCATGGAACAGATCCTTCCCTACCTTAGACAGTGGGAACTGAGCCGTTTCACAGCCAATACCTAACGTCAGACCCGGCTTGCGCCCTTCCAGAATCACGCGATTCCAGTTGGCACGGGTACACAGCAGTTCGTCGGAACTCATTTCCGGCGCATCCGCCAGTACGCACCAGACCATAAACAGGTCAAGGAAGCGAACCTGCTGTTCGTCAACGCCAATCGGTGAGAACGGGTTGATATCCAGCGAGCGCACTTCAATGTATTCGATCCCGCCGCGCTGTAGCGCATCCGACGGCGTTTCACCGCTGCGCGTCACGCGCTTCGGACGAATCGGCGCATACAGTTCATTTTCAATCTGCAACACGTTAGTGTTAATTTGCAGGCGCTTACCGTCTTTTTCGAGGCCGATTTTTTCGTACTCTTCCGACGGGGTTTTTATCGCCCGCTTCAAGCCTGCCACATATTCGTGCAGATCGTTAAACGTAATTCCGAGATTACTTTGCGATTTATTGGTATAGCCAAGGTCGCTCAGGCGCAGGGAGGTCGCATACGGCAGGTAATACATGCCACATTCGGTCTTCTCGAACGGCAGCGTGGTCGGTTTCCCTTGCAGGAACGAAGAACAGACGGCCGGTGAAGCGCCGAACAGATACGGAATAACCCAGCCAAAACGGTAGTAGTTGCGGATCAGGCGGAAATAGCCCGCGGAGATCGCTTCTTTATCCGTTTCACCGCACTTCGCCTGCCAGAACGCCATCGGCAGAGAGAAATTGTAGTGCACGCCAGAGATCGTCTGCATCAGTGCGCCGTAGCGATTTTTCAGTCCTTCGCGATACAGCGTTTTCAGCCGACCAATATTCGAGGTGCCGTACTGCGCCAGCTCGATATCCTGCCCCTGCTCGATATAGCACGGCATGCTGAGCGGCCACATACGCTCGTCGCCGAGGTTGCGGGCGGTGAAGCGATGCACGTCGCGCATGATCGTCAGCATATGATCAATATCACCGTCTACTGGCGTGATGAACTCCAGCAGCGCTTCGGCGAAATCGGTTGTGATCCATTTATGTGTCAGCGCCGAGCCTAACGCCTTCGGGTGTTCCGTAGTCGCTAAGCTACCATCCGCATTTACGCGCAGCGTTTCGCGCTCAAGCCCACGCTGAATCCCCTTCAGTGCCTGAGGGTGATTTTCCAGCCAGGCCAGCGCCTGTGATACGTCCGGGATCAATTTGACCTCCCGCCTGTCAAAAAATTGTCACTCAGCATAATTGTAATGGTTGACGATTGAAGGTCGCGAATTCATTCCACCAATTAGTGCCACCACGTCATACCCTGTAGTGTTACCCATGCCAGTAAAACATAGCGTAACGCCTTGCCAAGGCACAAAAAAAAGAGCACCGGTCCCCAGGAAATGCGCATCCATCCCGCCAGCAGACACAGTAAATCGCCTATTACAGGCATCCAGCTTAATAACAGCGTGGCAGCGCCATAGCGTTTTAGCCAGCCCACTGCCTTTTCCTGCCAGCGAGATTTTTCGCGTAGCGGAAAGAAACGTCCAAGAATAACGTTAGTCAGCCCTCCAAGGCTATTACCCATTGTTGCTATTAAGACCAGCAACCAGGGCTGACTTACGCCGGACAACAGCATCGCCACCAGCACCACTTCCGAATTCCCCGGTAAGAGGGTGGAGCTTAAAAAACTGCTGGCGAATAATGAAGCGAGTGACAGCGCGTCACTCACAGTAAGCGAACGTCCACCGCCGCCATTCCGGCATCACGCGCGGCCTGAATGCCAAAATCAGCATCTTCAAACACCACGCATTTTGCAGGTGGAACACCCATTAATTCTGCACAGAGCAGGAAGGTATCCGGTGCGGGTTTGTGATGTTTAACATGATCGGCGGCAACGACGGCAGAAAAATAGTGGCGCAGGCCAAGGTGGTTGAGTAGCGCTTCAGCAATCGCGCTCTCGCTGCCCGTACCGACAGACATAGGACGACGCCCGTGCCACTCCTTGACGACGTCAATGAGTGGTAAAGGCTGCACGGTGTCTAACAGTATGGCTTTTACCGCGTCGGTTTTTTCACGCGCGAGCTGATGCGGGTCGAGATCGGCCTGATTCAGCTCAATCACGGCCTGTGCGATACGCCAGGTGGGCGATCCATTGAGGGCAATCATCGCCTGTAAATCGAAACGCATACCGTAACGGCCCAGGACTTCGGTCCAGGCCTGACGATGCGTGGGTTCGGTATCCAGGAGGGTGCCGTCCATGTCGAAGATCAAACCGTCATACTGTGCGTACATCGTGCTCTCGCTAAACGATTAACAAAGCATTACTTTATCGTAAAAGGGGATCTTTGTCGCTGACAGAGAGAGTGATTGCTGACGAAACGTCGAAGGAATAAACAAAGGAGGAGAATATGGTGCATCCGGGAGGATTCGAACCTCCGACCGCTCGGTTCGTAGCCGAGTACTCTATCCAGCTGAGCTACGGATGCATCGGGATTTACTGCTGTACTTCTCGATACTCATATCACTTCAAAAGCAATATGAATTAAAAAATGGTGCATCCGGGAGGATTCGAACCTCCGACCGCTCGGTTCGTAGCCGAGTACTCTATCCAGCTGAGCTACGGATGCATCGGGATTTACTGCTGTACTTCTCGATACTCATATCACTTCAAAAGCAATATGAAGTAAAAAATGGTGCATCCGGGAGGATTCGAACCTCCGACCGCTCGGTTCGTAGCCGAGTACTCTATCCAGCTGAGCTACGGATGCATCGGGATTTACTACTGTACTGCTCGATATTCATATCACTTCGAAAGCTATATGAAGTAATAGATGGTGCATCCGGGAGGATTCGAACCTCCGACCGCTCGGTTCGTAGCCGAGTACTCTATCCAGCTGAGCTACGGATGCAAAATGGCGGTGAGGCGGGGATTCGAACCCCGGATGCAGCTTTTGACCGCATACTCCCTTAGCAGGGGAGCGCCTTCAGCCTCTCGGCCACCTCACCACACAACGCCTCTTTCGAGTGCTTCGAGCAACTCGTTAAGAGCTTCTCGTCGCTGCGTGGCGCATATATTACTTTCTGGGACTTATAAGTCAAACAATTTTCCACATGCTTTTTTCGTTTGCACAATTCGCACCCAATTCGCATGTGAAAGCCGCAAAGAGAGTGTTTTATAAGCGGATTTTGCAGGCATCTTCACAGAATTGTGTTGAGAGAAGCGCGTCTTTTGGATGAGATAAAATTATGAGAGTGGTCAAAAACGAAGCGTTTGAAATAGAACGGTAACTTTATGCAGGAAAAATAGCAGGAGGGTTGCGTCTCGCCCGACAGCGAGACGCGACAATATCAGTAACTGGACTGCTGGGATTTTTCAGCCTGGATACGCTGGTAGATCTCTTCACGGTGGACAGATACTTCTTTAGGAGCGTTAACACCAATACGTACCTGGTTACCCTTTACCCCTAAAACTGTCACGGTGACCTCATCCCCAATCATGAGGGTCTCACCAACTCGACGAGTCAGAATCAGCATTCTTTGCTCCTTGAAAGATTAAAAGAGTCGGGTCTCTTGTATCCCGGCATTATCCATCATATAACGCCAAAAAGTAAGCGATGACAAACACGTAAAGTGTAAGCAGTCACGGCATCACATTCTGTTAAACGTAAGTTTAGCCGATATACACAAACTCAACCTGACTTTATCGTTATCGATAGCGCAGTGAGCAAGACGCCATAACGTTACCGCTATGGCGTCTGCTTGTGCTTTGTAGTTATTACAGTTTCGCGCTTACCCAGCTTTCAACGCTGGCTAATGCCGCGGGAAGTGCCGCCGCATCCGTACCACCGGCTTGCGCCATGTCCGGACGACCGCCACCTTTGCCACCCACCTGCTGGGCGACCATGCCAATCAGTTCCCCTGCTTTAACACGATCCGTCACATCCTTAGAGACGCCCGCAATCAGAGAAACCTTACCCTCTGCGACCGTTGCCAGCACGATAACCGTCGAACCAAGCTGGTTCTTCAGATCGTCGACCATGGTACGCAGCATCTTAGGCTCAACGCCCGCCAGATCGCTGACCAGCAGTTTGACGCCCTTAATGTCTACCGCTTTGCTGGAGAGGTTTGCGCTCTCCTGCGCCGCAGCCTGTTCTTTCAGCTGCTGGAGTTCTTTTTCCAGCTGACGGGTACGATCCAGCGCGACACGCACTTTTTCGCCCAGGTTCTGACTATCGCCTTTCAGCAGCTGCGCGATCTCGTGCAGCTGGTCGCTCTGCGCATGCAGGCTGGCAATCGCGCCTTCCCCGGTCACCGCCTCAATACGACGCACGCCTGCCGCCGTCCCCGACTCGGAAACGATGCGGAACAAGCCGATGTCACCGGTGCGGGATGCGTGAGTACCGCCACACAGTTCGGTAGAGAAGTCGCCCATGCTCAGCACGCGAACGCGGTCGTCATATTTCTCGCCAAACAGCGCCATCGCACCTTTCTTCTTCGCTGCCTCAAGATCCATGATGTGGGTTTCGATTGGCAGGTTACGACGGATCTGGGCATTCACCAGGTCTTCCACCGCACGAATTTCAGACGGCTTCATCGCTTCAAAATGCGAGAAGTCGAAACGCAGCACTTTGTCATTAACCAGAGAACCTTTCTGTGCAACGTGCGTACCCAGCACTTCGCGCAGGGCTGCGTGCATCAGGTGGGTTGCCGAGTGGTTCAGACGAATGCGCGCGCGGCGAGCTTCGTCAACGTTGGCCTGAACGCCCTCGCCCACTTTCAGAGAGCCGGAAACCAGTTTGCCCTGGTGACCAATCGCCTGACCGTATTTCTGGGTATCGCTTACGCTGAAGCTGAAGCCATTGCCTTTCAGTTCGCCTTTATCGCCAACCTGACCGCCCGATTCCGCATAGAACGGCGTTTTATCCAGGATAACAACCGCTTCCTGGCCCGCGCTAATGCTGTCTACGGCTTTACCGTCAACAAACAGCGCGGTCACGTTGCTGGTCAGGGCCAGCTCTTCGTAGCCTTTAAATTCAGACGCGCTATCAACGCGGATCATCGCGTTGTAGTCCGCGCCAAAACCGCTGGATTCACGCGCACGACGACGCTGTTCTTCCATTGCGGCTTCAAAGCCTGCTTCGTCAACTTTGATGTTGCGCTCGCGGCAAACGTCCGCGGTCAGGTCAACCGGGAAGCCGTAGGTGTCGTACAGGCGGAAAGCGGTTTCTCCATCCAGCGTGTCGCCCTTGAGTTTCGCCAGCTCGTCGTCCAGCAGCGCCAGACCGCGTTCCAGCGTACGGGCAAACTGCTCTTCTTCGGTTTTCAGAACCTGTTCAACCTGCGCCTGCTGGCGTTTCAGCTCGTCACCGGCAGAGCCCATCACGCCAATCAGTGGCCCAACGAGTTTATAGAAGAAGGTGTCCTTCGCGCCCAGCATGTTGCCATGGCGGATCGCACGACGAATGATACGACGCAGCACATAGCCACGGTTTTCATTCGACGGGATAACGCCGTCAGCAATCAGGAACGCACAGGAACGAATATGGTCTGCGATAACGCGCAGTGATTTGTTGCTCAGATCGGTTGCGCCCGTTACCTCAGCAACGGCTTTGATCAGGGTGCTGAACAGGTCAATCTCATAGTTGGAGTTAACGTGTTGCAGAACGGCCACGATACGCTCAAGGCCCATACCGGTATCTACGGACGGTTTTGGCAGCGGCTCCATGGTGCCGTCGGCCTGACGGTTGAACTGCATGAAGACGATGTTCCAGATCTCAATGTAGCGATCGCCATCTTCTTCCGCGCTTCCCGGAGGGCCACCCCAGATGTGGTCGCCATGATCGTAGAAGATCTCGGTGCACGGACCGCAAGGGCCGGTGTCGCCCATCTGCCAGAAGTTATCAGACGCGTAAGGCGCGCCTTTGTTGTCACCGATACGGATGATACGTTCGCGCGGGATACCCACTTCTTTTTCCCAGATGTCGAACGCTTCGTCATCGGTCTCATACACGGTCACCCACAGACGCTCTTTCGGCAGATTGAACCAGTTTTCACCGGTCAGCAGTTCCCACGCGTATTGAATGGCGTCGTGTTTGAAATAGTCGCCGAAGCTGAAGTTACCCAGCATTTCGAAGAAGGTGTGGTGGCGCGCGGTGTAACCGACGTTTTCCAGATCGTTGTGTTTACCGCCCGCACGCACGCAACGCTGTGAGGTTGTGGCGCGGGAATAATTACGCTTGTCGAGACCAAGGAACACATCCTTGAACTGGTTCATCCCGGCGTTGGTAAACAGCAGAGTCGGGTCATTGTTCGGTACCAGGGAGCTGCTGGCAACAACCTGGTGTCCCTTACTATGGAAAAAATCGAGAAACGCCTGACGGATCTCAGCGGTGCTCTTGCTCATAATTATCCTGAAATCAAGCTAACGAAATGTCGCAGCAGATCTGTATCTGTAAACAGTTGGACGGACCAGCTACTGGAAAAAGTGGGAATAAGATAAGTTTTCTTTAGTGGGAAGTAAAATCCCGCATGCGTTCAATCGGTAAAATTACGCCAGATATCCTGAATATCTTCCATCAGGAAGCCGCGGTAGAGCAAAAAGCGCTGGATTTTAACTTTTTCTGAAAATTCACGCGGCAGCGGCTCACCGTACTTTCGTACCGCCTGCTCACGCGCCAGTTCGCACCAGTCAATTTCACTTTCGCGCATGGCTTTTTCAATCGATTCACGGGCTACCCCTTTCTGGTTCAGCTCCTGGCGGATACGCGCTGGCCCATAGCCTTTACGACCACGGCTGGCAAGAAAGCGAGCGGCAAAACGGCCGTCATCCAGATAGTGATGCTCGTAGCACCAGGCAACCACGCGGTCATAATCTTCCGCGGTGGCATCAATGTCTTCCGGACCGTTTTTGCTCATGACGGGCGCTGACAGTTTCCGCCGCAGCTCCTGTTCGCTATGGTCACGCACGGCAAGAATACGCACGGCCCGATCCAGCAAGCGTGAGTAGGCTGGTCGGCGTGATGTCGGTTCACTCATAAAAAACCTGTCGATTCAGAAATGCAAAAAGGGCCGCATCAGCAGCCCTTCATTTTTATCCGAGAGGATTAAAAGTCTTCGTTGGTTTCTTCAGCATCCGCGCCGTCGACCACGAAATCAGGTTTAGAGTCCTGGTTGTTCAGCAGGAGTTCACGCACCTTCTTCTCAATCTCTTTCGCCGCCGCCGGGTTCTCTTTCAGCCAGGAGATAGCATTCGCTTTACCCTGACCAATCTTGTCACCGTTGTAGCTGTACCATGCGCCCGCTTTTTCAATCAGCTTCTCTTTCACGCCCAGGTCAACCAGCTCGCCGAGGAAGTTGATACCTTCGCCGTAGAGGATCTGGAACTCAGCCTGTTTGAACGGTGCTGCGATTTTGTTCTTCACAACCTTCACGCGGGTTTCGCTACCGACTACGTTATCCCCCTCTTTCACCGCACCGATACGGCGGATATCCAGACGGACAGAAGCGTAGAATTTCAGAGCGTTACCGCCGGTGGTGGTTTCCGGGTTACCGAACATTACACCAATTTTCATACGGATCTGGTTGATGAAGATCAGCAGCGTATTGGACTGCTTCAGGTTACCCGCCAGCTTACGCATCGCCTGGCTCATCATACGTGCCGCGAGGCCCATGTGAGAGTCACCGATTTCACCTTCAATTTCCGCTTTTGGCGTCAGCGCCGCAACGGAGTCGACGATGATCACGTCAACCGCGCCTGAGCGCGCCAGCGCGTCACAAATTTCCAGTGCCTGCTCGCCGGTGTCCGGCTGGGAGCACAGCAGGTTGTCGATATCAACGCCTAGTTTACGGGCATAGACCGGGTCCAGCGCGTGCTCGGCATCGATAAACGCACAGGTTTTACCTTCGCGCTGTGCCGCCGCAACAACCTGCAACGTCAGGGTAGTTTTACCCGAGGATTCCGGACCGTAGATTTCTACGATACGGCCCATCGGCAAACCGCCAGCGCCCAGTGCGATATCAAGAGAAAGCGAACCAGTGGAGATAGTTTCCACATCCATGGAACGGTCTTCACCCAGGCGCATGATGGAGCCTTTACCGAATTGCTTTTCGATCTGGCCCAGTGCTGCCGCCAACGCTTTCTGTTTGTTTTCGTCGATAGCCATTATTACTCCTGTCATGCCGGGAGAAGCAACTGCGCTTCACCATGGACTTCTGTTCTGTTGAGGCAATTATACTGTATAGTCATACAGTATCAAGTATTTTGTAGAAATTGTTGCCAGAGCGTTTTTAACGCGTATTCCGTTGCCTGACGACGCACGCTTTCGCGGTCGCCGCTGAAGCATTCCCGGCGGGTGATCCCTTCACCTTTTGAGGTGGCAAAGCCAAACCAGACGGTGCCGACAGGCTTCACGTCGCTGCCGCCGTCCGGCCCCGCGATACCGCTGATGGAGATAGCGTAATCTGCGCGCGCCTCTTTCAGCGCGCCAATCGCCATCTCGATCACCACCGGCTCGCTGACCGCGCCATGCTGCTCAAGCGTGGCTTCACGCACGCCGATCATCTGCGCTTTCGCCTCGTTACTGTAGGTCACAAAGCCGCGTTCAAACCAGGCGGAACTGCCAGCAATATCGGTAATTGCTTTCGCCACCCAGCCGCCGGTGCAGGATTCTGCGGTCGTGAGAGTCGCGCCGCGCTGTTTCAGCGCCAGCCCCACCACTTCGCTTAGCTGCATCAATTCATGGTCAGTCATTCTCGCTCCAGGCCTTAGAAAAACATGCAGCACAAGATAGCACTTTCTCATCAAATATGGGGATGCGCGTCGGGTTTTACGAGGGGGCTTCAGAAAAAAGCCGATGCGGACGCATCGGCCAGAGAGACGCTTATTTCATGCTGTTAGCGAGGGTGTCCACATTGTGGCGAAACGCCTTGACGTAGGTGTCCGCCACGCCGCCCTTCGCGGACAGCGCTTCCGGGTAAAGTTCACCACCCGGCTGGGCGCCCGTGGCGGTCGCAATCTGCTTCACCAGGCGTGGGTCAAGCTGGTTTTCCATAAACCAGGTTTTCACGCCGTCAGCTTTAATCTGATTGATGATCTCCGCTACCTGCGCCGCGCTGGCTTCACTCTCAGACGACAGCCCCTGCGGCGCCATAAACGTCACGCCGTAGGCGTGGCTGAAATAGCCGAAGGCGTCGTGGCTGGTCAGCACTTTGCGCTTCGCCTGTGGGATGTCGCTGAAACGCTTTTTAGCCCAACCGTCCAGTTGAGAGAGCTGCGCAATATAGGGTTTACCGGTAGCTTCAAGCGCCGCCGTATCTTCAGGATCGGCCTTCACCAGCCCTGAGAGAATATTTTGCGCATACAGCGCGCCGTTCGCCGCGCTGTTCCACACGTGCGGATCGGTCACGGTTTTACCGTCCTCTTCCAGCGTGTGCGTTTTCACGCCGTCCGAAGCAACCACCAGTTGGCCTTTGAATCCGGAGGCTTTCACCAGACGGTCGAGCCAGCCCTCCAGCCCCAGCCCATTGACCACCACCACGTCAGCTTTACTCAGCGCCGCGCTGTCTTTGGGCGAAGGTTCGAAAGTATGGGGATCACCGTCCGGCCCCACCAGCGTCGTCACCTTCACACGATCGCCGCCAACCTGCTGCGTGATGTCTCCCAGGATGGAAAAGCTGGTCACCACATTAAGCGTTTTCGCCATTACGCCGTGCGTCATCATGCCGAGCGCGAGCGCCACGGCTAATCCTGTACGTTTCATCGTTTCCCCTTGCGTTAAAAAAGCGCCCGCAGGCTATCCGCCAGCCTGCTGCGCGTGCCAAATAAAACTGAAATAAAGAACAATGCGCTGGCGGTCAGCACAATGGAGGGCCCGGCGGGCAGACTCACTGCCCAGGAAAGGCTTAAGCCCAGCCACGCGCAAAAAATACCGCTGATACCCGCCATCAAAAGTAACCCTGGCAGTGTGCGCACCCAGCAGCGTGCCGCCACGGCGGGTAACATCATCAGCCCGACGGCCATCAGCGTGCCGAGCACCTGAAAACCGGCTACCAGGTTGAGCACCAGCAGCGCCAGAAACAGACCGTGTAACATCCCGGGCAGCCAGCGCGCGTTCACCTGCAACCACGCGGTATCAAACGCTTCGCTGACCAGCCCCCGATAAAAAATCGCCAGCGTGAGGAGCGTGAACATGCAAACGCCCGTCACGAACAGGGCTGACGCGCTATCCACGGCGAGAATGGAGCCAAACAGAAGATGAAGCAGATCGACATTTGAACCGCGCAGCGACACCAGCGTGACGCCCAGCGCCAGCGAGCCCAGGTAAAACCCCGCGAAGCTGGCATCCTCTTTAAGCGGCGTGCGGCGGCTGACCAGCCCGGCCACCAGCGCAACGGCGATCCCGGCAATAAACCCGCCGACAGTCATTGCCAGCAGCGACATCCCGCTGAGCAGATAGCCCACCGCGACACCCGGCAAAATGGCGTGAGAAAGGGCGTCCCCCATCAGGCTCATCCGACGCAGTTGAAGAAATACGCCCAGCGCAGTGGTGCTGACGGAGAGCGCCAGGCAAACCACCAGCGCGCGCCGCATAAAGCCGTACTCAATAAACGGCTGGAAGAAGAGATGCCAGATCATGCCACCCTCACCCGCTCGGTTTTCCAGTGCGGCGTATCAGCATCCAGCCGCAGCGTTTGTGGGAAGTGGCGCGAGACGCGTTCGCTGTCGTGCAGTACCGCCAGCAGGGTCTGCCCCTGCATATACATCTCCAGCATCAGATCCATCAGCACGTTGCAGGTCGCTTCATCGACGCCGGTGAAAGGCTCATCCAGCATCACCAGGGGCGCCTGCTGCACCAAAACGCGGGCAAACAGCATGCGCTGAAACTGGCCGCCGGAAAGTTCATCTATGGTAGAGAACGCCATGGACTCCAGCCCCACGCGCTCCAGCGCGCCGGCAATGCGCATGCGGGTATCCCGACGAAAACCGGCAAACAGTGAGATTGCTGGCCAGCAGCCCATACTCACCACGTCCTGCACGGTCAGAGGAAATTGCGCCTCCAGCGCGTGACGCTGCGCCAGCCAGCCCACCACCGGACGTCTCCCCTGCCAGCGAAACGTACCGCTGACGGGCGGAATAAAGCCGGCGAGCGTTTTCAGCAGCGTGGATTTGCCGCAGCCGTTGGCCCCGACGATAGCGGTCATGCTCCCGCGTTCAATCACGCCGGACAGCGCGCGCGTAACGGGCTGGCGATCGTAACCCGCCACCAGGTCGTTCATCACGATCATGGCAACGCCACCGCCCAGCGCACGGCCAGGCCGAGAAACAGAATGAGCACCAGCGCCAGCAGCAGCCGAACCGGGGATGAGAGAGAAAACAGGGACATGGATATCTCAATTCAAAAATAATGTTATAACATAACAATAATGAAAGTCGATTAAGATGTAAACGGTGGGAGTGAAATGGGAGTGTGGCGAAATGTTTCTGCAAACTTCCCTCTCCCGTGGGAGAGGGTCAGGGTGCGGGCAGCCATGCCGGGTGGCGGCGTTGCCTTAACCGGCCTACCCGTCAGGGTAACTTACTGGCTAAACGGTGACGCTGCCGGCACACGCGCCTGAGACACCGCCAGCCCCAGCTGCCACACCGCCATCGCATAGTGCGTGCTGTGGTTGTAGCGGGTAATGGTGTAGAAGTTCGGCAGCCCGAACCAGTACTGATAACCGGTTCCGACATCCAGGCGCAGCAGGCTCACCTGGTCAACATTGCCCAGCGGCTGCGACGGCGTTAAGCCTGCCGCTGCCAGCTGCGCCACGCTGTATTTGGTTTTAAATCCGTTTTCCAGACCAAACGCCTCGCCGTTCGCCTGCACCGCCACCTGGCCGCCCGGCGTCCAGCCATGCGCTTTGAAGTAGTTGGCCACGCTGCCAATGGCGTCTTCGGGATCCCACAGGTTGATGTGACCATCCCCGTTAAAATCTACCGCGTACTGCTTATAGGAGGACGGCATAAACTGGCCGTAGCCCATTGCCCCGGCGAACGACCCTTTCAGATCGAGCGGATCGTCCTGTTCGTCTCGCGCCATCAGCAGGAAGGTTTCCAGCTCGGAAGAGAAATACTCGGCGCGGCGCGGGTAGTTGAAGGAGAGCGTCGCCAGCGCATCAAGGATGCGGGTTTTACCCATAATGCGTCCCCAGCGGGTCTCGACCCCAATAATACCGACGATGATCTCCGGCGGCACGCCATAGACCTGCCACGCACGGTTCAGGGCGTCTTCATACTGATTCCAGAACACCACGCCATTCTGCAGGTTGTCCGGGGTAATAAACTGTTTGCGATAGCGCAGCCACGCGCCGTTTGGCCCGGTCGGCACCTGGGCTGTCGGCGCCTGCCTGTCCATCAGGCGCAGCACATAGTCCAGACGCTTCGCCTGAGACAAAATGGCATGCAGCTGCTGGCGGTCAAAACCGTGCTTGCTCACCATTTTATCGATGAACTGTTCGGCCGCAGGGTTATTCGCGAAGTCGCCGCCCATCTGCATCATATTGTGCTGCGGCTCCAGCAGGAATCCTCCGGAAGGCGCGCCCGCCGTTGGCTGAGCGGCTTCGGTCTTGGGTTTGCTACTACAGGCGGACAGGAGAATAAGCGCAGGCAACAGCGCTGCATAACGACGCTTGAACATGTGGCATCCATTTAACGAGTTCGGTAAGAATCCAGTATGGTAAAGCATCCCCAACTCCTCAAGGAAGCGGTACACACCTCCCCGACGCAAATCCGCGCTTTTTTCCACCAAAAATTATTCACCTCACCAATAAACTTTCAAAATAATACATTTTTCTTTCATTGTGAGATCTGATTAACACTTTAAAACCTTTCAAAGTGATTATTATTAGCCGCAGATAGACAAAAACAAACGCCCTACAGGAGAGAAGAATGATAGAAACCATCACCCACGGCGCCGAGTGGTTCATCGGGCTGTTTCAGAAAGGCGGCGAGGTATTCACCGGCATGGTGACCGGGATCCTGCCCCTGCTGATCAGCCTGCTGGTGATCATGAACGCCCTGATTAACTTTATCGGCCAGCAGCGTATTGAACGCTTCGCCCAGCGCTGTGCCGGCAATCCGCTGTCCCGCTACCTGATCCTGCCCTTCATCGGCACCTTTGTGTTCTGCAACCCGATGACCTTAAGCCTCGGCCGCTTTATGCCAGAGAAGTACAAGCCGAGTTATTACGCCGCCGCCTCCTACAGCTGCCATTCAATGAACGGCCTGTTCCCGCACATTAACCCCGGCGAGCTGTTTGTTTACCTCGGGATTGCCAGCGGTCTCACTACGCTGGGACTGCCGCTCGGCCCGCTGGCGGTGAGCTATCTGCTGGTCGGCCTGGTGACCAACTTCTTCCGCGGCTGGGTAACGGACCTCACTACCGCCATTTTTGAGAAAAAAATGGGCATTCAGCTTGATGAGAAAGTCCAGCTTTCGGGAGCCACAGTATGAACCGGATCCGCATAGATAAAGGCACGGGCGGCTGGGGCGGCCCGCTGGAGTTCGACGCCACCGAAGGCAAAAAGATCGTCTACATCACCGCGGGCACGCGCCCGGCGATCGTCGACAGGCTGCGCGAGCTGACCGGCTGGGAAGCGGTCGACGGCTTCAAGGAAGGCGAGCCGCCGGAAGCGGAAATCGGCGTGGCGGTAATCGACTGCGGCGGCACCCTGCGCTGCGGCATCTACCCGAAGCGCCGCATTCCGACGGTGAATATTCACTCCACGGGCAAATCAGGCCCGCTGGCGCAGTACATCCTTGAGGACATTTATGTCTCGGGCGTGAAGGAGGACAACATCACGCTGGTGAATGGCACACCCGCGCCGCAAAAAGCATCCCCGCGCGACTACGACACCAGCAAAAAAATCACCGAGCAGAGCGACGGCCTGCTGGCGAAGGTCGGGATGGGGATGGGGTCCGCCGTGGCGGTGCTGTTTCAGTCCGGGCGCGACACCATCGACACGGTGCTGAAAACCATTCTGCCGTTTATGGCGTTCGTCTCGGCGCTGATCGGCATCATCATGGCCTCCGGCCTCGGCGACTGGATTGCCCA
The DNA here is from genome assembly GCF_019056635.1 of Enterobacter cloacae complex sp. ECL72. NCBI lineage: Bacteria > Pseudomonadati > Pseudomonadota > Gammaproteobacteria > Enterobacterales > Enterobacteriaceae > Enterobacter > Enterobacter cloacae complex sp. ECL72. The sequence goes on from NZ_CP077659.1 coordinate 3,198,862, forward strand.
CGGCCTCGCCCCGCTCGCCAGCCACCCGCTCGGCCTGGTGACGCTGGCGCTGATCTGCTCCTTCCCGCTGCTGTCGCCGTTTCTTGGCCCGGGCGCGGTGATTGCCCAGGTCATTGGCGTGCTGATTGGCGTGCAGATTGGTCTGGGGAATATTCCCCCGCACCTCGCCCTGCCCGCCCTGTTTGCCATTAACGCTCAGGCGGCGTGCGACTTCATCCCCGTCGGGCTGTCGCTGGCGGAAGCGCGCCAGGAGACCGTGCGCGTGGGCGTCCCCTCCGTGCTGGTGAGCCGCTTCCTGACGGGCGCGCCAACGGTGCTAATTGCCTGGTTTGTCTCCGGCTTTATTTATCAATAAGAGGTTCCTGCCATGACCGTGATTTACCAGACCACCATTACCCGCATCGGCCAGAGCGCGGCCGATGCGCTGAGCGACCAGATGCTGATCACCTTCCGCGAAGGCGCCCCGGCAGATATCGAAGAGTTTTGCTTTATCCACTGCCACGGCGAGTTAAACGGCAAGCTGAAGGCCGGTGGCCAGCTGGAGCTGGGCAAGGCGCGCTATGCCGTAACCGCCGTCGGTGACGTCGCCGAGCAAAACCTGCGCGAGCTGGGGCACATCACCTTGCGTTTCGACGGCCAGCCGCGGGCGGAGTATCCCGGCACGGTTCACGTTGAGGGGCCGGTTCCGCAGGCTGTCACCCCAGGCTGCACGTTAAAATTTATTTCGTAATAAAGGAGAGACACATGAGTCAGGTTGCCGTTGTCATTGGTGGGGGACAAACCTTAGGCGAGTTCCTCTGCCATGGGCTTGCCGCAGAGGGCTACCGCGTGGCGGTCGTGGATATTCAGAGTGAGAAAGCCGCCCGCGTAGCGGACGCCATCAACACCGAATTTGGCGAAGGGATGGCGTATGGATTTGGCGCCGACGCCACCAGCGAGCAGAGCGTGATGGCGCTGGCCCGCGGCGTGGATGAGATTTTTGGTCGCACCGATCTGCTGGTCTACAGCGCGGGGATTGCGAAAGCGGCCTTTATCAGCGATGTCGAACTGGGGGATTTTGATCGCTCGTTGCAGGTGAATCTGGTGGGCTATTTCCTCTGCGCCCGCGAATTTTCCCGTCTGATGATCCGCGACGGTATTCAGGGTCGCATCATTCAGATCAACTCAAAATCGGGGAAAGTGGGCAGCAAGCACAACTCCGGCTACAGCGCGGCGAAGTTTGGCGGCGTCGGGCTGACGCAGTCTCTGGCGCTGGATCTGGCCGAATACGGCATAACCGTGCACGCGCTGATGCTAGGTAACCTGCTGAAATCCCCGATGTTCCAGTCCCTGCTGCCGAAGTATGCCGCCAAACTTGGCATCAAAGCGGAGGACGTCGAACAGTACTACATCGACAAAGTGCCGCTGAAGCGCGGGTGCGATTATCAGGACGTGCTGAACATGCTGCTGTTTTACGCCAGCCCGAAAGCCTCGTACTGCACCGGGCAGTCGATTAACGTCACCGGTGGGCAGGTGATGTTCTGAGTTCATTCCCCGGTGGCGCTGCGCTTACCTGGGCTACAATCCCCGTAGGCCGGGTAAGGCGCAGCCGCCACCCGGCAGTTAAGGAGCCGATATGGTCACCGCACTCATCACCGTCGCCGCCCTCGCCTGGCTTTGCCAGATGGCGTTTGGCGGCTGGCAAATCCATCAGTTTAACCGCGCCTTTGACGCCCTGTGCCAGAAAGGCCGCGTGGGCGTTGGGCGTTCCGGCGGACGCTTTAAACCGCGGGTTGTCGTCGCTATTGCGCTGGATGAAAACAATATGGTTTGCGATTCCCTCATCATGCGCGGCGTAACGGTGTTTGCCCGTCCGACCAAAATCCAGGCGATCGACGGCATTTCGCTGCATGATTTACAACCTGATGTGATCTTCCCCCATGATTCACTCTGTCAGAATGCACTATCATTAGCGCTTAATCTGAAACATGGATAATTTCGTTGTGAAAGTTATAAACTTGCGGAATTATCATTTCGCAACGTAAGGAACGAAGCGCCTATGAAACCACGTCAGCGGCAGGCGGCCATACTTGAGCATCTGCAAAAGCAGGGAAAGTGCTCGGTAGAGGATCTGGCCCACTACTTTGACACCACCGGCACGACAATACGCAAGGACCTGGTGTTGCTCGAAAACTCCGGCGCCGTCATTCGTACCTACGGCGGCGTGGTGCTCAATAAAGACGAAGCCGACCCGCCTATCGACCACAAAACGCTGATCAATACTCACCAGAAAGCGCTGATTGCCGAAGCCGCCGTCAAATTTATCCAGGACGGCGATTCCATTATCCTCGACGCAGGCAGTACCGTCCTACAGATGATCCCGCTGCTCAGCCGCTTTAATAACATCACCGTGATGACCAACAGCCTGCACATCGTCAATGCCCTGTCAGAGTTCGACAGCGAGCAGACCATCCTGATGCCCGGCGGCACCTTTCGTAAAAAATCGGCGTCGTTTCACGGGCAGCTGGCGGAGAATGCCTTCGACCACTTCAGCTTCGATAAGCTGTTTATGGGCACGGACGGCATCGACCTCAACGCGGGCGTGACCACCTTCAACGAGGTGTTCAGCGTCAGCAAAGCGATGTGCAACGCCGCGCGGGAAGTGATTTTGATGGCGGACTCGTCGAAGTTTGGCCGTAAAAGCCCCAACATTGTCTGTAGCCTTGAAAGCGTCGATAAGCTGATTACCGACGCAGGTATCGATCCGGCATTTAAAAAAGCGCTGGAAGCGAAGGGCATCGACGTGATCGTAACCGGAGAGAAAAATGAGTGATTTTCTGTTAAACGCAGGCCGTCAGACCCTGCTGCTGGAGCTACAGGAAGCCAGCCGCCTGCCGGAACGTCTGGGTGAGGATTTTGTTCGTGCAGCCAACACCATTATCCACTGCGAGGGCAAAGTGATCGTGGCGGGTATCGGTAAATCCGGTCATATCGGCAAGAAGATTGCCGCGACGCTTGCCAGCACCGGCACCCCGGCGTTCTTCGTGCATCCTGCCGAAGCGCTGCACGGCGATCTGGGGATGATCGAAAGCCGCGACGTGATGCTGTTTATCTCCTACTCCGGTTCAGCCAAAGAGCTGGATCTCATCATCCCTCGCCTGCAAGAAAAATCGGTGGCCCTGTTAGCGATGACCGGCAAATCCCGTTCGCCGCTGGCGCTGGCCGCGAAAGCAACCCTGGATATTTCCGTTGAGCGCGAAGCCTGTCCGATGCACCTGGCACCGACCTCCAGCACCGTCAACACGCTGATGATGGGCGACGCCCTGGCGATGGCGGTGATGCAGGCGCGCGGTTTTAATGAGGAAGATTTCGCCCGCTCCCATCCTGCGGGTGCGCTTGGGGCTCGTCTGCTCAACAAAGTTCACCACCTGATGCGCACGGACGATGCCATTCCTCAGGTCAAACTCGACACCAGCGTGATGGACGCCATGCTGGAGCTGAGCCGCACCGGGCTGGGGCTGGTTGCGGTATGCGACAATGACCGCCAGGTGAAGGGCGTCTTCACCGACGGCGACCTGCGCCGCTGGCTGGTGGGCGGCGGCAAGCTGGAGGCGCGGGTATCCGAAGCAATGACCCAGGGCGGGCTGACGCTGAATGCCGACAGCCGCGCGATTGAAGCCAAAGAGGTGCTGATGAAGCGCAAAATCACCGCCGCGCCGGTGGTGGACGAGCACGGCAGGCTGTGCGGCGCGATCAACCTGCAAGACTTCTACCAGGCGGGGATTATTTAACCCTTCAGCCCCAGACGTTTCGCCAGCCTGTGAAGGTTGGCGACGTCCATCTCCAGCGCCCGCGCGCACGCCGCCCAGCTGCGGTTATTCTGCTCCAGCGCGCGGGCGATCATCTGACGCTGGAACGCATCCGTCGCCTCGCGCAGGTTTTCGTTCACGCTCTCAGGTATCACCGGCTTCACGGGCGGCATCGTTTCCTCATGCAGCGCGAAATGGCGCGCATGAATAACCACTTCATCCCCCGAACGCGTTGCCCGCGCCAGCACCACCGCGCGGTGGATCGCATGTTCCAGCTCACGCACGTTACCCGGCCAGCCGTAGCTCAGCAGGTGCGTCCTCGCGCCAGGACTTAGCACCACGCGGGAAAGCCCCATTTTGAGCCGACACTGTTCGCAGAAAAAGCCCGCCAGCAGAACCACATCCTCGCCCCGCTCGCGCAGCGGCGGCACCGTGAGCGGGAACACGCTCAGACGGTGGAACAGATCGGCGCGGAAATTCCCCGCCAGCACCTCTTCGCGCAGATCGCGGTTCGTCGCCGCCAGCACGCGCACATCCACGCGTAAGCTGCGATCGTCTCCCACGCGTTGAATATCGCCATACTGCAACACCCGCAGCAGTTTGGCCTGGAGCGAAAGGGAGAGTTCGCCAATTTCATCGAGGAACAGCGTGCCGTTATCAGCCATTTCGAACTTGCCGCTGCGGTTGCTGATCGCCCCGGTAAAGGCCCCTTTGACGTGTCCGAACAGCTCGCTTTCCGCCACGCTTTCCGGCAACGCCGCGCAGTTGAGATAGACCAGCGGATTCACCGCACGGGGCGAGGCTTCGTGGATCGCTTTTGCCACCAGCTCTTTACCGGTGCCGGTCTCCCCGAAGATCAGCACGTTCAAATCAGACGCGGCGACAATCTCAATCTCTTTTTTGAGCTGCGCCATGCCCGGCGAAAGGCCGATCATTTCGGTGTGCGCCACCTGCTCAAACGCCGTCGGGCTACCCGGAAGAATATTCTGGCTCTCCAGCTGTTCTATCAGCAGGGCGTTGTTCAGCGCCCCGGCCGCCAGCGCGGCAATCAGCCGTAGCTCTTCGTCGCTGAAGGTATCGAACTGATCAGGCGACATGCCGTCGAGGGTTAACGCGCCAATCAGGTTCTGCCCGGCAAACAGAGGCAGGCCGATACAGGCGTGCACCTTCAGGCTCTCCTGTCCGGGGATCAGGCCGTCGTAAGGATCGGGCAGATCGCTGTCTGCCGGGAAACGCACCACGTCACCCGCGCGGGCGATGGTTTCCAGACGCGGGTGGCCCTCCAGGGTAAAGCGCCGCCCGAGTACGTCCTTCGCCAGACCGTCGATAGCCAGCGGAATAAACTGCCGCCCTTCGTAACGCAGCAGCGCCGACGCATCGCAATCCAGCACGTGGCGCAACGTGGAGATCAGCCGCTGAAAGCGGTCCTGATGACCAATACCGGTTTGCAGTTCTATGGCGATCTTCGCCAGCACATCTACGGAAAAGCTCATCTCTGCCTCACTGTCATTTTGACAATACATAATGTCATATTGACAATTTTTAAGATAGTCAAAATGACTACCCACTAAGGAGCATCGAAACGAAAACACATTATTTTCAACAAGTTAAAAAGTTGGCACGCAACTTGATATATGACAGTCATCTTATTTGAAAACGCCGTATTAAGTTGAGGTTGCTATGTCTATTCTGGTTAAAAATAACATTCATTGGGTGGGTCAACGTGACTGGGAAGTACGTGATTTTCACGGGACGGAATACAAAACGCTGCGTGGCAGCAGCTACAACAGCTATCTCATTCGTGAAGGTAAAAACGTCCTGATCGATACCGTCGATCACAAATTCAGCCGCGAGTTCGTGCAGAACCTGTGCAGCGAAATCGATCTGAATGACATCGACTACATCATCATCAACCACGCGGAAGAGGATCACGCCGGGGCGCTGACCGAGCTGATGTCCCACATTCCGGATACCCCGATCTACTGCACCACCAACGCCATTGACTCCATCAACGGCCACCACCACCATCCGGAGTGGAACTTCCACACCGTGAAAACCGGCGACACGCTGGATATCGGCAATGGCAAACAGCTGATCTTCGTGGAAACCCCAATGCTGCACTGGCCGGACAGCATGATGACCTACATGACCGGTGACGCGGTGCTGTTCAGTAACGACGCCTTCGGCCAGCACTACTGCGACGAACGTCTGTTCAACGACGAAGTGGATCAGACCGAGCTGTTCGAACAGTGCCAGCGCTACTACGCCAACATCCTGACCCCGTTCAGCCGTCTGGTCACGCCAAAAATCACCGAGATCCTCGGCTTCAACCTGCCGGTGGATATGATTGCCACCTCCCACGGCGTGGTATGGCGTGAAAATCCAACCCAGATTGTCGAACTGTACCTGAAGTGGGCGGCGGACTATCAGGAAGATCGCATCACCATCTTCTACGACACCATGTCCAACAACACCCGCATGATGGCGGACGCCATTGCCCAGGGCATCAACGAAGTGGACCCGAACGTGGCGGTGAAAATCTTCAACGTGGCGCGCAGCGATAAGAATGAGGTGTTGACCAACGTCTTCCGCTCCAAAGGCGTGCTGGTGGGTACCTCCACCATGAATAACGTGATGATGCCGAAAATTGCCGGACTGGTGGAAGAGATGACCGGCCTGCGCTTTCGTAACAAACGCGCCAGCGCCTTTGGTTCACACGGCTGGAGCGGCGGCGCGGTAGACCGTCTCTCCACCCGTTTACAGGATGCCGGTTTTGAGATGTCCCTGAGCCTGAAGGCGAAATGGCGTCCGGATCTCGACGCGCTGGAAATCTGTCGCCAGCACGGTCGCGACATTGCCCGCCAGTGGGCGCTTGCGCCGCTGCCGGAAACCGCACCCGCCGCGGCGGTTACGCCGGAAGCTGTAGCAGAAGCCGCTCCTGCCGCTGCCGACCTCGGCCCTTGCATGCAGTGCAGCGTCTGCCAGTGGATTTACGATCCTGAGCTGGGCGAGCCGTTGCAGGATGTCGCGCCGGGTACGCCGTGGAGCGAGGTGCCGGACAACTTCCTCTGCCCGGAATGTTCCCTCGGGAAAGACGTCTTTGATGAACTGGCAACGGAGGCAAAATGAGCCACGGCATCGTCATTATCGGCTCGGGCTTTGCCGCCCGCCAGCTGGTGAAAAATATCCGCAAACAGGATGCTAACGTGCCGTTGACGGTGATCGCCGCCGACAGCATGGATGAGTACAACAAGCCTGATTTAAGCCACGTCATTAGCCAGAATCAGCGCGCCGACGATCTCACCCGCCAGACGGCGGGGGAGTTCGCAGAACAGTTTAACCTGCGTCTGTTTCCGTACACCTGGGTCACCGATATCGACGCCGACGCCCACGTGGTGAACGCGAAAGATAAAACCTGGCAGTACGACAAACTGGTGCTGGCGACGGGGGCATCGGCGTTTGTGCCGCCGGTTGAGGGCCGCGAGCTGATGGTCACGCTCAACAGCCAGCAGGAGTATCAGGCCAGCGAGACCCTGTTACGCGACGCCACGCGGGTGATGATTGTCGGCGGCGGACTGATTGGCACCGAGCTGGCGATGGACTTCTGCCGGGCGGGAAAATCCGTCACCCTGGTTGACCACGCGGCCAGCATTCTGTCAGCGCTGATGCCAGCAGAAGTAAGCAGTCGCTTACAGCATCGTCTGACCGACATGGGCGTGCATCTGCTGCTGAAATCGCAGTTACAGAGCCTGAGCAAAACCGAAACCGGCATTTGTGCGACGCTCGACCGCAACCGCAGCGTTGAAGTGGATGTGGTTATTGCGGCGACGGGGTTGCGCCCGGAAACCGCGCTGGCGCACCGCGCGGGCGCAGAGATCAATCGCGGCGTGAAGGTGGACAGCTACCTGCAAACCACCCAGCCGGACATTTATGCCCTGGGCGACTGCGCGGAAATTAACGGCCAGGTGCTGCCGTTCCTGCAACCGATTCAGTTAAGCGCCATGTTCCTGGCGAAAAACCTGCTCGGCGGCAACGCCCCGGTGAAATTACCCGCCATGCTGGTGAAGGTAAAAACGCCGGAACTACCGCTGCATCTCGCAGGTGAAACGCAGCGTCAGGATCTGGACTGGGAGATTGTCCTTTCGCCTCAGGGCATGGTGGCGCGCGGCACCGATACCGACGGTCAGATGCGCGCCTTTGTCGTCAGCGAAGACAGAATGAAGGAGGCCTTCGCGCTGCTGAAATCGCTACCAGCTTAACCCTCGTCATGCCGGGTGGCGCTCCGCTTACCCGGCCTACAGTACTGCCACGCTTACTTAACCTTTGGATTTTGTTGTCCACCGCCCCGATGTCCCGGGGCTTTTTTTATCGCTACACTTTCAGCGTCAGGGGCGCACCACCAGCGCGTCATAACCGCGCCAGCGATAGTTCGCCATCGAGATCAGCCAGCAGGCGACAAACAGCCCGACCACCACAAATCCGGCGTCGCCCAGGTTATCGTTCACCGCGCCAATCAGATCCCACACGCCGCCGCTGAGGGCGAACTTGTCCATCAGCAGACCCAGCGCTTCCAGGCCGCCGATAAACAGCGCCACCACCACCGAAGTGCCGGTGATGGTCATGTTGTAGTAGAGCTTGCGCTGCGGCTTGTTAAACGCCCAGCCGTAGGCACCCACCATCAGCAGGTTATCGAGCGTATCGACCAGCGCCATGCCGCTGGCGAAGAGCGCCGGGAAGATCATGATCGACCACACCGACATCCCGCTGGAGGCGCTGGCGGCGGAGATCCCCAGCACGCCGATTTCGGTGGCGGTGTCGAACCCCAGGCCGAACAGGAAACCGACCAGGTACATCTGCCAGCTTTTATTGACGAGGCGGAAGGTTTTGCCGAACAGCCAGTTCATGACGCCGCCCTGTGCAGGCAGCGTGATGTCGCCCTGCACGGGATTGCCGTGTTTCAGCGCCTGAAAACTGCGCCAGACGCCGCGCAGGATCACCATATTCACCAGCGCCATCGCCAGCAGGAAGGTTGCCGACACCGCCGTGCCGATCAGGCTGCCGGTCTCGTGAAACCACGCCATATTCTTCTGAAATGCCGTGGCGGTCGCGGCGATGGCAATGGAGGCCAGCACCACGATGGTGGAGTGTCCGAGGGAAAACCATGCGCCCACGCCGGACGGGCGCTTGCCCTGCTGCATCATTTTACGCGTCACGGTATCAATCGCGGCGATATGGTCGGCATCCACCGCATGACGCAGTCCGTAACACCAGGCCAGCAGGCTGGCCGCCATCAGCGCCGTACTGCCGCTAAAGGTGTGCCACGCCAGCCCCCAGGCCAGCAGGTTAGCCATCCCGAGAGCCAGCAGCAGGCACGCTGCACGAGGTTCATTGCGTAAAAGTCGTAACATTTTAAATCCCTTGTGAACATGATCGGGCGGCAGCAACCACCGCCTGCCCGAAGGAGATCGCTCCGTCGCCTGCGGGCAGGCGCGAAGGAAAAAGAAGCGTGAAATCAGAAAGGTAATGACGAAGGCGCGCGCGCAGCAGGCGGTTGTGAAGGACGCCGCCGCTGAAACACACCGTCGTGAGCGACCGTCGGCGGGCATGCGTTGCCGCCAGTTCGCTCAGCCCTTTTGCCAGCGCATCGTGAAAAGCCCAGGCACGCTCGCCGGGTTCCGCCCGCCAGGTAAGCCACTGTTGCCAGAACAGCGCAAGGTTATCCGTCTGGAGCGTCACCGGATGATCAACCCCTGCGCAGCGTTCGGCCAGCGCCTCCAGCCGGCACGCGGCTTCGCCCTCATAGCGTTGCGTTTCAATGCCCAGCGCACAGGCCACGGCGTCGAACAGACGACCACAGGAGGAGGCCCGCGGCGCATTGATACCGCGCGACACAGCCGTTGCCAGCAGCGGCCAGTTTTGACGCTGTACCACCTCTGTTTCCGGGTACTGCTGCCAGTCAGGTACGAACGCCAGACAGTGGGCGAGCAAATTGCGCCACGGCTGTTTTGCCGCCAGATCGCCCCCCGGCAGCGCAACGGCTGGCAGACCGCCCAGCCGTTCGCAGTCGCGATAGTTCACCCGCAGGCACTCGCCGCCCCACAGCGCGCCGTTCTCGCCCATGCCGATCCCGTCCAGCGTCAGGGCAATAACATCCCCGCCGTTGAGCGGCCAGCCATTCTCCGCCAGACACGCTGCCGCATGCGCATGATGATGCAGCACGGTCTCAACGGGCAGCGCCTGCGCCCGGGCCCACAGTCGGGCGTGATAACCCGGATGGGCATCGCACACCACGCGCTCAGGCTGAAAGGCGTAGATGTCCTGCATCGTCGAGAGCGCACTGCGCCACTGCGCCTCTACCCCCTCGTCGCTCAGATCGCCAAAATGCTGGCTCAGCACCGCCTGGTTGCCACGCACCAGGCTGAAGGTGTTTTTCATCTCCGCGCCGGTGCATAACATGGGCGGGATGTCGCGGAATCCGGCGGGCAATGTGATGGCATCCGGCACAAAACCGCGTGCGCGACGCAGCATCGTGCCCTCCTGGTCCATCACTGAATCATCCATCCGTTGCAGGATGTCGCGGTTGTGCAGCAGGAAGCCGTCAGCGATGTCACTGAGTTCTTCCAGCGCCTGCTGGTTGCTTATGGCGGGTGGATGGCCGCTGAGGTTGCCGGAGGTCATCACCAGCGGGCGCTGGCAGTCCAGCATCAGCAAATGCTGGAGCGGGTTCGCAGGCAGCATCACGCCGACCGTATCCAGCCCCGGCGCAATCTCCTCAGGAAACGCAGGAAGGCAGGCTTTTGGCGTCAGCACAATCGGCGCAGCGGGTGAACGTAACAGCGTCTGGATGGCCTCCGGCAGATCGTCCGCATGCGGGATCATCACCGCCAGCGGCCTGGTCGGGCGCTGCTTGCGTGCCCGTAATTTCCGAACCGCCTGCGGGTTAAGCGCGTCGCAGACCAGGTGAAAACCGCCCAGCCCTTTGACCGCCACAATCCCGCCGCCTTCCAGCATCGCCACCGCCGCGCTTAACGCCGATTCGCGGGTGGCAGCAGCCTCCCCGGCTCGCCACTCCAGCTGCGGTCCGCAATCCGGGCAGGCCACCGGCTGGGCGTGAAAACGCCGGTCAGCCGGGTTGCGGTACTCCGTTTCACAGGGCACACAGAGCGGGAATGGCGCCATTGACGTGGCCGGGCGGTCATAGGGCATGGCGCGGATAATGGTAAACCGCGGCCCGCAGTGGGTGCAGTTGATAAACGGGTAGCGGTAGCGACGTTCGCGGGGATCGCGCATCTCCACCAGGCATGCGGGACAGGTGGCGGCATCCGGGACGATTTGCGTGTCCATCGCCCCGCTCTCGCTGTGGCGGATGACAAACTCATCCGGCAGCGTCGTCCAGCTGAACGGCTGCGTTTCAATGCGATCGATGCGCGCCAGCGGTGGGCAGTCCTGGCGCAGTCTCGCGGTAAAGTCACCCCCACTGCCCGCGAGACGCACCAGGACACCCTCTCCGTCGTTGCAGACGTCGCCTGCCAGCCCCAGCTGGTGCGCAAGCTGCCAGACGAAGGGACGAAATCCTACCCCCTGCACCTTGCCGCGCACCCGAAGCTGTACGCCGTTAACGCGCATCGCAATTTAAAACAGCAGCGATGATGAGGTGTCGAACGCCGCGCGGCGGCGTTTTTCGGCACTCATCTGTTCGAGCTTGTCGCGATCGACGCAGACCAGCGCATGCGTCGGACAGGCTTCCATACACGCCGGACCGGCATCGCGGTGGTAGCAGAGGTCACATTTATTGGCTTCGGCTTTCTCCGCGCGTACGCTCAGCCCGATACCGCTGTTGCGCACCACCGGGCGAACCACCACCTCCATCGCGCCATACGGACACGCCACCACACAGGTTTTGCACCCGATGCAGCGCTCCTGCATCACATGCACGAAGCCTTTCTCGCGCTTAATCGCCCCGTTCGGACAGACGTTGGCGCACGGCGCGTCTTCGCACTGGCGACAGATAGCGGCGGTAGAAATATTCACGCCTTTAATGACGTGGATGCGCGGCAGGAAGGTATCAGGGGTGAGAGAGGCGCAATCCTGCTCTGCCTGATGGGACACCACGCACGCCACTTCACAGGTACGGCAACCAATGCATTTGCTGGCATCGGCCATAATAAAACGGTTCATCTGCTTCTCCGGCATAACTGTTATGCGCGAAGCTATTCATAAACCGTGCCAATATTTAATGCTTTGATTTTATAGGGAAATTTAAAAGAGAAGGATCTGTCATCGTCATTAGTGACGATGACAGATGTCGACGTCAGCGATGCGGGCCGTCAATGACGGAGTCGCGCAGGATAAGCTCGCCGGAGAAGGTTTGCTGAGGCTTAAACTCACCGCCGTCGAGCATGAAAATCATACGGCTGATGGTCTCCTGAATCATCTCCGTTACCGGAATACGCACGCTGGAGAGGGACGGCACGATATAGGGCGCGATTGCCACGTCGTCAAAGCCGATGACGGACACTGCGCCCGGCGTGGCGACGCCGCTCTCGTGCAGCTGCCTGATGGCGCCAATCGCCATGTCGTCGTTACTCGCCACCAGCGCGGTAAACGTTTCGCCGCGGGTGAGCAACTGAGAGACCGCCGCCGCGCCGCTGGCCGGGTTCCACTTCCCTTCGGCGATCAGCGCGTCGCGAACTGCAATCCCGTGCTGCGCCAGCGCGTCCTTGTAGCCGGAAAGACGCTCCACCCCGGTGGGGGAATCCAGCGAACCGGTGATAAACGCAATCTCCCGGTGGCCTTTCGCGATCAGCTGCGATACTGCGTCCTGACACGACGCTTTATGATCGGACCAGACGCTGTGACTGCTGTTTTTCCGCAAACGGCGGTTGAGCACCATGATCGGCTGCTCGCATTTCTCAATGATCTCGTCCAGCGCTTCCACGCTCAGAAAACGCGGATAGATGATTACCGCGTCGCAGCGCATGTCGAGCAGGTACTGGATCGCCTCGCGCTCCTCTTCGGCGCTGTGCTTGCCGTCCGCCAGGATCAGCTGACGCCCCTTCTCTTCCGTCATCCGCGCGGCGTTAAACAGCAGCTCGCTAAAGTAGACCCCATGGTACAGGGTGTTCGTCACCACCAGCCCCAGGGTCTGGGTGCGTTTGGTCGCCAGGTTTCGCGCCAGCAGATTGGGGCGATACCCGCTCTCTTCGATGGCCTGAAACACGCGGTCTTTCGTCTCCTGGCTGACGTAACCGTTCCCCGACAGTACCCGGGAGACCGTCGCTTTTGATACGCCTGCCCGCTTCGCCACTTCCAGCATCGTGGTCATATTATTATTCCGTCTGAACCTGATGGGCGCAGTGTACTGCACCGCAGAAAAATTGTCCCAGCGGCGTTATCACGCTTTTTACGGCCACGAGTGATCGTCATCACGAAACGAAAAAATGCATAAAAAGTGGTCTTGTTTCATTAAAAGAAACTCATGATGATTATGTGAAACCGGTTTCCTACATTTCACACAACGATAACAGGATCACATCCGATGGCAAAAAATTACGCTGCGCTGGCAAAAGACGTTGTCAGCGCGCTGGGCGGTAAAGAGAACATCGTCGCCGTCACCCACTGCATGACGCGCCTGCGCTTCGTTCTTAAAGACGAAAGCCTTACCGACGCCGCACGCCTGAAAAGCATCAGCGGCGTGCTCGGCGTGGTGCGCAACGACAACCAGTGCCAGGTGATTATTGGCAACACCGTGTCCCAGGCATACCGTGAAGTAGTGAGCCTGCTGCCCGCCAACCTGCAACCTGCCGTAGCGGAAGGTCCACAGAAGCTCACGCTGCGCCGGGTTGGCGCCGGGATCCTCGACGCGCTGATCGGCACCATGTCTCCGCTGATCCCGGCGATCATCGGCGGGTCGATGGTCAAGCTGCTGGCGATGATCCTTGAGATGACCGGCGTGCTGGGCAAAGGCGACCCGACGCTGACGATCCTGACCGTTATCGGCGACGGCGCGTTCTTCTTCCTGCCGCTGATGGTGGCGGCATCCGCGGCGGTGAAGTTCAAAACCAACATGTCGCTGGCGATTGCTATCGCGGGCGTACTGGTTCACCCGAGCTTTATCGAGCTGATGGCCAAGGCCGCGCAGGGCGAGCACGTTGAGTTCGCCTTCATTCCGGTGACGGCGGTGAAATACACCTACACGGTGATCCCCGCCCTGGTGATGACCTGGTGCCTGTCGTACATCGAACGCTGGGTGGATCGCATTACCCCGGCGGTGACCAAAAACTTCCTCAAGCCGATGCTGATCGTGCTGATTGCCGCCCCGCTCGCCATCGTACTGATTGGCCCGCTCGGGATCTGGATCGGCAGCGCCATCTCCGCGCTGGTCTACACCATTCACGGCTATCTGGGCTGGCTCTCCGTTGCCATTATGGGCGCGCTGTGGCCGCTGCTGGTGATGACCGGGATGCACCGCGTGTTTACGCCGACCATCATCCAGACCATTGCCGAAACGGGCAAAGAAGGGATGGTGATGCCGTCGGAAATCGGCGCCAACCTGTCGCTCGGCGGTTCGTCGCTGGCGGTGGCGTGGAAAACCAAAAACCCGGAACTGCGCCAGACGGCGCTGGCCGCGGCGGCCTCCGCCATCATGGCGGGGATCTCTGAACCGGCCCTGTACGGCGTGGCGGTACGCCTGAAGCGTCCGCTGATTGCGAGCCTGATCAGCGGTTTTATCTGCGGTGCGGTGGCGGGCATGGCCGGTCTTGCCAGCCACTCGATGGCGGCGCCGGGGCTGTTCACCAGCGTGCAGTTCTTCGACCCGGCCAACCCGATGACCATCGTCTGGGTGTTTGGCGTGATGGGTCTGGCGGTGGTGCTGTCGTTTGTGCTGACCCTGCTGTTAGGGTTTGAGGATATCCCGGTAGAAGACGAAGCCGAAAAAGCACGCGCCCTGCAAACCGCACCGGTACAGAACAAAGCAGCAGAAGCATAAACTGAAAGCGAGGTAAGAATGTCTGTTTTTCCACAAGGATTTTTATGGGGCGGCGCGCTTGCCGCCAACCAGAGTGAAGGGGCTTACCGTGAAGGCGGCAAAGGACTGACGACGGTCGATATGATCCCCCACGGCGCAAACCGTCTGGCGGTAAAAGTCGGCAAGGAAAAACGGTTTTCGTTGCGGGACGACGAATTCTACCCGAGCCACGAGGCGATTGATTTTTACCATCGCTACAAAGAAGACATCGCCCTGATGGCGGAGATGGGCTTTACGGTGTTCCGCACCTCGATTGCCTGGAGCCGCCTCTACCCGAACGGCGACGAACCGCTGCCGAATCAGGAAGGCATTGCCTTCTACCGCGCGGTGTTCGAGGAGTGCAAAAAGTACAACATCGAGCCGCTGGTCACGCTCTGCCACTTCGACGTGCCGATGCACCTGGTGACGGAGTACGGCTCCTGGCGCAACCGCAAAATGGTGGATTTCTTCGCCCGCTACGCCCGCACCTGCTTTGAAGCGTTTAACGGGCTGGTGAAATACTGGCTGACCTTCAACGAAATCAACATCATGCTGCACAGCCCGTTCTCCGGCGCGGGGCTGGTGTTTGAGGAAGGGGAAAACGAAGATCAGGTGAAATACCAGGCCGCGCACCACGAGCTGGTGGCGAGCGCGCTGGCGACCAAAATTGCCCACGAGGTGAACCCGGAAAACCAGGTCGGCTGCATGCTGGCGGGCGGCAATTTCTACCCGTACTCCTGCAAGCCGGAAGACGTGTGGATGGCGCTGGAGAAAGACCGCGAGAACCTGTTCTTTATCGACGTGCAGGCGCGCGGCAGCTATCCGGCCTACTCCGCCCGCGTGTTCCGCGAGAAAGGCGTGGTGATTGTGAAAGACCCGGGCGACGATGAACTGCTGAAAAACACCGTCGATTTTGTCTCGTTCAGCTATTACGCCTCGCGCTGCGCGTCGGCGGACATGAACGCGAGCAACACCAGCGCGGCGAACATCGTGAAGTCCCTGCGTAACCCACACATTCAGGTGAGCGAGTGGGGCTGGGGTATCGACCCGCTCGGCCTGCGCATCACCATGAACATGATGTACGACCGCTACCAGAAGCCGCTGTTCCTGGTGGAAAACGGCCTCGGGGCGAAGGACGTTATTGATGAAAACGGCGAGATCAACGACGACTACCGCATCAGCTACCTGCGCGAGCATATCCGCGCGATGGGCGACGCGATTGAGGACGGCGTACCGCTGCTGGGCTACACCACCTGGGGCTGCATTGATCTGGTATCGGCCTCAACGGGGGAAATGAGCAAGCGCTACGGGTTTGTGTACGTCGACCGGGACGACGCCGGAAACGGCACGCTGGACCGCAAGCGCAAGAAATCGTTCTGGTGGTATAAGAAGGTGATTGCGAGTAACGGGGGGGATCTGGCGTAGCCTGTTGCCCTCACCCCAGCCCTCTCCCACAGGGAGAGGGAGATGGGTTTGGTAGGCAGGGTAAGGCGAAGGCGCCACCCGGCACT
Source organism: Enterobacter cloacae complex sp. ECL72 (assembly GCF_019056635.1). Taxonomy (NCBI): domain Bacteria; kingdom Pseudomonadati; phylum Pseudomonadota; class Gammaproteobacteria; order Enterobacterales; family Enterobacteriaceae; genus Enterobacter; species Enterobacter cloacae complex sp. ECL72. Next base: position 3,215,169 of record NZ_CP077659.1, read on the forward strand.
GCTCAGAGCTGAGGAAATCCTCCATCCCCAACCCACCCGGTAAGCCGTGAATACACCACGTCCACCGCCTCTTTCACCGGCGGCGTCATCGGATAATAAAACCCGACGATGTCCGGCTGAATGCCCAGAAACAGCACCTCGCCCACGTCGTCTTTAATCTGATCCACCAGATAGTTGAGAGGCATGTTGTGGGTGGTCATCATAAACATCTCGGCGATGTCGTCCGGGTCAATCAGGCGGATCTCGCCGGGGTTGAGCCCCATATCGGTGGCATCGACGATTAACAGCCTGTCCGGGCGCAGTTCACGAATGGCCACCACGTCGTTTTCCGGCGCGCTGCCGCCGTCAATCACCACCCAACTGCCCGGCGGGTTCGCAGCGCACTTTTCCGCCAGCAGCGGGCCCGCGCCGTCGTCGCCCATCATGCTGTTGCCGACACACAGTAAAACGTCAGTCACGTAATCTCCTCACCATCAGGTAGATGGCGCTCTCCTGATGAATATCGTGCAGCATGCCGAGCAGCGTTTTGCTCCACGCCTGCTGCGCCGGGGTTTGTACGCTCAGCGCCGCGTCAAAGGCGTTAGCGAGCATCGTGATGTGGTTGGCGTCGATCACAATCTCGCCGTACTTCGGCACGCCCTCCATCTTGCGCCGCGCCGCGCTGCCCTCCTCCAGCGTGGCGATCCACGCCAGGTATTCCGGCCACGGGCAGCTCAGCGCCGTTTCAAGGCAGTCGATCACCCCGAGGTGGTGCCCAATCGCCAGGCTGTAATAGACCACCTGCTGCGCCGCATCCGGCGTGGCATCGTTCTCATCAATAAACTTACGGCTCAGCTGGCTGAACACCACCGTTTCACTCATCGGATACGCGCCTCATCCACAATGCTGTTCAGGTTCGCCACGATCTCATTGAGACGCGGATCGTTCTCGGCCTCCAGCCAGCGCGCTACCTGATGGTCGCCCTGGCCCAGCAGACGCAGGTAATCGTCGGCAATCTGGCGTCCGTAGCGGTAGCCCGCCAGCCTGCGCGCCGTGCGGTCGATCTTCACCCGCAGCGGCTGCACCATATCCGGGTGCAGGAGAGTGGCTGGCTGGTTGTCCAGCTCGCCCGGCTCACGAGCGTGGATCTTCTGCTCCAGCAGGCCGAGCGCCATGGCAAAACCGTACAGCGTGGCGGCGGGCGTCGGCGGGCAGCCCGGAATGTAGACGTCCACCGGCACGATTTTGTCGGTGCCGCCCCAGACGCAGTAAAGATCGTGGAAGATGCCGCCGCTGTTGCCGCAGGCGCCGTAGGAGATACAGATTTTCGGATCCGGCGCAGACTGCCAGGCGCGCAGCGCAGGCGAACGCATCGCGCGGGTGACCGCGCCGGTGAACAGCAGGATATCCGCATGGCGCGGGGACGGCACCACTTTGATGCCGAAGCGCTCGGCGTCAAACAGCGGTGACAGCGTGGCGAAGATCTCAATCTCGCAGCCGTTGCAGCCGCCGCAGTCCACGCGGTAGACGTAGGCCGAGCGTTTGATTTTTTTCAGCAGCGACGCCTTCATGCTGGCGATGGATTCGTCCACCGTCATCGGCACAGGAATGCCGTTAGCATCGCGCGGGCCCAGTAGGTTTTCCATCAGCTGGCCTCTCTCATATGGCGGGTGATATCAATACGGTCGGACGGCAGCAGGCACTTCTGACGCTTGCACTCCGGGCAGGTTTCGAAGTTTTCGCGGTGATGCTCCGCGCGGACGTCGCCGTTGTGCTTCAGCAGCGCGATGGCGTAGTCGATCTCTTTTTGCACGGCGAACGGACGCTTGCAGACGCGGCAGTTGCACAGCGCAAAGCGCGACTGCTGGAGGAAGTCCTCTTTTTTCCACACCGCCAGCTCGTACTCCTGAGACAGGCGAATGGCCACCGTCGGGCAGACCTCCTCGCAGCGGCCGCAGAAGATGCAGCGCCCGAGGTTAAACTGCCAGGCCAGCTCGCCGGTTTTCAGGTCCGTTTCCACCGTTAAGGCATTCGACGGGCAGGCGTTGACGCAGGCCGCGCAGCCGATGCACTGCTGCGGATTGTGCTCCGGCTTGCCGCGAAAGTTTTTATCCACCGGCATCGGCTCCAGCGGATAGCTGCTGGTCTGCGTGCCGGTTTTGATCACTTTTTTGATAAAGGTAAACATGGCGAGTCCTTATTTCAGCGGCGAGTTTTTACGCTCAATGCTGTAGCGCTCAAGCTCTTTGTACGGCACCACCTGGCTTTTCTTCTTGCGCACGTCCACGACGGTCATGCGGTCGGTGCAGGAGTAGCACGGGTCGAGGCTGCCGATGATCAGCGGCGCGTCAGAGACCGTATTGCCGCGCAGCATGTAGCGCAGGGTTGGCCAGTTGGCGTAGGTCGCCGCGCGGCAGCGCCAGCGGTAGAGCTTCTGGTTGTCGCCGGTCATGCTCCAGTGGATGTCGTCCCCGCGCGGCGCTTCGGCAAAGCCGAGGGCAAAGCGGTTTGGAATGTAGGTGAAGCCTTCCACCATCAGCGGGCCGCCCGGCAGATTATCGAGGCCGTAGTCGATCATGTTCAGCGCGGTGAATACCTCGTTGATGCGCACCTTCAGACGGGAGATGACGTCGCAGCCCTGCTCGCTGTGCACGGTCATCGGCAGCAGGCCGTAGCCGACGAACGGGTGATCGGCGCGGGTATCGCGGGCGTGGCCGCTGGCGCGCACCATCGGGCCGACGTTGCTGAAGTCGCGGGCGATTTCCGGGTCAAGACGACCAATCCCGACGGTGCGCTGCTCAATGTTTGGCGTGCTGAGCAGCATGTCCACCAGCTCCTGCACGTCCCGCCGCATCTGCTGCGCCAGCTGGCGGGTCTGGATCATGTCGTCTTTCAGCAGGTCGCGGCGGATCCCGCCGATCAGGTTCAGGCCGTAGGTTTTACGCGCCCCGGTAAGGATCTCCGCCATCTTCATCGACGCCTCGCGCACGCGGAAGAACTGCATAAACCCGGAGTCAAAGCCGACGAAGTGGCAGGCCAGGCCGAGGTTGAGCAGGTGCGAGTGCAGGCGCTCCACCTCCAGCAGAATGGCGCGGATCATCTGCGCGCGTTCCGGCACCACGATCCCCATGCCGTTTTCCACCGAGGTGGTGTAGGCGGTGCTGTGGGCAAAGCCGCAGATGCCGCACACGCGGTCAGAGAGGAACGTGACTTCGTTGTAGCCCATGCGGGTCTCCGCCAGCTTCTCCATGCCGCGGTGGACGTAGAACAGGCGGTAGTCGGCGTCGATAATGTTCTCGCCGTCGACGAACAGGCGGAAGTGGCCCGGTTCGTCGGAGGTAACGTGCAGCGGGCCAATCGGCACCACGTTATTCTTCTTGCTGCCCAGCTCGTTGATGAACTCGTAGGTTTCGCTGTCGGTGGTCGGGGCCGGGCGCTGGCGATAGTCCATGCTGTCCTTGCGCAGCGGATAGAGTTCATCCGGCCAGTCGTCCGGCAGCACCAGGCGACGCTCGTCAGGCAGGCCAACCGGCACCAGACCATACATGTCGCGCACTTCGCGCTCGCCCCAGACGGCGGCAGGCACGCGCGGCGTGACGGAGGGGTATTCCGGTTTAGCCGGATCGACCTCTACGCGCACGGTGAGCCAGCACTTCTCCCCCTGCTCCATCGACATCACGTAGTACACCGCATAGTTGCCACACAGCTGACGCTCGTCGTTGCCGAACAGCACTGACAGCCAGCCGCCCTGCTGGTAATAGAGAAACTCCACCACTTCCGGCAGATAGTTCACCTTAATGGTGACGGTGATCTGGTCTTTGGTTTGCCAGGACTCCTCCAGCACCACGCCCGGGAAAGCCTGATGCAACGCGGCGAGATACTGCTGACCTTTCTTTTCTTCAGACATAAACACTCTCTTTAATCACGCCACCAGCAAGGAGACGAACGCTAAAAATGCAAAACCAAAACCGGCCCAGGTGATGCGTGACGTTTCAACAAAACGCAGGCGCGCCATGCTGTTTTCAAACAGGGCAATCACCAGCACGCCGATAAGCAGCTTGAGCACAGCCACCACCACGGCCAGCAGCAGGCCGCCCGCAGAGAAGTGCGTCATCTGCCCCCACGGGAAGAAAACGCCGACGAACATCTGCAACACCACCAGCTGCTTGAGGCTGATGCCCCACTTCAGCACCGCAAAGCCGTAGCCGCTGTATTCGGTGAGCGGCCCCTCCTGTAATTCCTGCTCCGCTTCCGCGAGATCGAACGGCAACTTGCCCATCTCGATAAAGGTGGCGAACGCGCAGGCGCAGAGCGCCAGCACCAGCGGGAGAGAACGTGAAACCGGCCAGTGGTAAACGGTGTCGGTGATAAAACTGATATGGGTCGAGCCTGCAACCTGTGCGGCAACCCACAGCCCCAGCAGCAGAATTGGCTCAACCAGCACGCCGAGCATCGCCTCGCGGCTGGCGCCGATACCCGTAAACGGGCTGCCGGTATCCAGACCCGCAATCGCAAAGAAGAAACGCGCGATGGCGAAGAGGTAGATCAGCGTAATCAGATCGCCCAGCACCGGCAGCGGCGAGCCCACCGTCACTACCGGCAGCGCGGTGGCGATGGTCAGCATCACGCCCACCATCACAAACGGCGTCAGGCGGAACACCCAGCCTGCGGCGTCCGGCGCGACGCTCTGACGGGAAAGCAGTTTGAAGAGATCGCGGTACTCCTGGAGCACGCCAGGCCCGCGACGGTTGTGCAGCCGGGCGCGCGCCACGCGCGTGATGCCCGACAGCAGCGGCGCGGCGGCGAACAGCACCAGCGCCTGAAGAATTGCCAGTAACAGACTCATGTCAGGCTCCTCGTGAAATGACAATCACCACCAGCACCGCCAGCTCGATCAGCGCCAGGCGGCGGAACAGCACGGGCACGGCGGCACCCTGCCAGCCCGGCACCCAGCCCACCGGGTTCAGCCAATGGCGCAGCTTCAGCACGGCGGCGAAGTTCTCCTTCACCGGCATAGCGAAACCGTGGGCGGTGATGACCATCGACTGCTCATGTTCGTAGCCGCAGGCCCACGCCGCGCCGCGCGAGCGGGAGGCGAGACGGTCGCGTCTGAAGAACAGCATCAGCACGAACGGCAGGAGCGGCGCGGCAATCAGCAGCAGCGCCATCATCGGCTGGGAAACGACGGTATGCGCCGTGACCAGCGGCAGCGGAATGGCGTGGCCCAGCAGCGGCAGCAACCACGGCGCGGCGACGCCGCCCGCGATGCAGCACAGCGCCAGTGCGACCACGCTTACGCCCATCAGTAGCGGTGCGCAGCAGGCGTTTTCCGCTTCGCGGGTGCGCGGCGCGCCCAGGAAGGTGACGCCGTAAACCTTCGCCATACACATCACCGCCAGCGCGCCGGTGATCGCCAGGCCCACCGCCAGCAGCGGGCCGAGTAAACGCCCGATAAACGCCTCGCTCTGGCCGAGGGCGAAGAAGGACTGATAAATCACCCACTCGCCGGCAAAGCCGTTCAGCGGCGGCAGCGCAGCCATCGCCATCAGCCCGACCAGCATCGCCAGCGAAATGACGGGCATTTTTTTGCCAATCCCGCCGAGCTTTTCAATATCGCGGTGCCCGGTGCGGAACCAGACGCTGCCCGCACCGAGGAACAGGGTGCTTTTAAACAGACTGTGGTTGATAAGGTGATACAGACCGCCAATAAACCCGGCGGCAATCAGCGCCGGCTGGTTGAGCGCCAGCCCGGTGACGCCCGCGCCCATGCCGAGCAGGATAATCCCGATGTTCTCCAGGGTGTGGTACGCCAGCAGACGCTGGATGTTGTGCTCCATCAGCGCGTACAGCCCGCCGACGAACGCGGTGATCATCCCTGCAATCAGCAGCGCCACGCCCCACCACAGCGGCGGCTGACCGCCCGTCAGGGTTATCATCAGGATGCCGAACAGACCGACCTTCATCACCACGGTGGAGAACAGCGCAGCGGCCGGGGCTGAGGCATTGGCATGCGCCTGCGGCACCCAGCCGTGCAGCGGGATTATCCCGGCCAGCAGGCCAAAACCAACTACGCCCAACGTCCAGACGTCGTTGCCCAGCGGCTGGCCGTTAAGCATGGCAAAATCCAGCGTGCCGAAACGCTGCCACACCAGCCAGCAGGCCAGCGCCAGCAGCAGCGTGCCGAGACGTCCGAGCGCAAACCACAGCTTGCCGGAGGCGCTGCATCCGGTCAGGAACACGCCGCACAGGGCCATGATTTCTGCCATCACCACCAGCGCGCCGAGGTTGCTGGCGATAACGGTACAGACCGCGGCGGCCATCAACAGGTTAACCAGCAGGCCGTTGGCTTTGGTGTGCTGATGTCGGTGCCAGTCGATATTAAACAGGCTGATAAACAGCCCGCACAGGCCAAAGGTTATCAGCCAGATGGCGTTCAGCGGCGTAAGCTCAACGGCGTGGTGAATCAGCGGGATGAGGGTGTCAACAGACTGGCCGTCGATCAGGACAACCCCGCCCGCCGCCAGCGTCATCAGGCTGCCGACCGCCCCGCCGATACCGGCGATCACCCCGCTCAGCGTTTTATGGAAGGAGAGAAGCAGCGCCAGGACAGCGGCGGCGGCAAACCAGGCCACACCGCTGGTCATCATAACTATCGCGTTCATTTCGCCCCCTCGTTAAGCGCCCGCAGCAGCGAAAGATCGCCAACGTCGGTATTGATGGTCAGCTCGCGCTTGCGTTTGCTGGTGCGAGCGATGTCGCGGATGTTGACCAGGACCAGCGCCCGGGTCGGGCAGGTCCGCACGCAGGCCGGACCCTGCTCATCGAAGCTGCACAGATCGCACTTCACCGCAACGGCGCGAATGCCCGGCACCCAGTCCAGCAGCGTACTCACGCGTGCCGGAGCCGGTGGCGCAGGCGGCGCTTTCGCAGTATTAGCATTCGCCGGAATATGCAGCGGGCGGCTGCCTGAAAACTCAATGGCGCCGAACGGACAGGCGATGCCGCACAGCTTGCAGCTCACGCACAGGCTTTCGTTCAGCTGTACCGCGCCGTCAACGCGGGTGATGGCATTGACAGGACAGACGCCCGCGCACGGAGCGTCTTCACAGTGGTGACAGAGCTGCGGGGCAGACTCTTTCTCATTACGCATGACGCGCAGGCGCGGCATGGACTGTAGCCCGTGCAGGCGGTGCGTTTCCGAGCACGCCGCCTCACAGGTCCGACAGCCAATACAGACCGTCGAGTCAGCAATTACAAAACGGTTCACCGGGTCATCCTCTGGTGATAGTCATTTTTGACGAAAAAAACTGTCTTATCGACACTTCTCGACACTCGCTTTTCAGGCCACGTTCGCGGAGGATTTTCCGTCGATCAGCTGTTTCAGGTTGACTGGCCGATCGTGCTCAACGGCGGCGTAGAGGCCGTTATAAACCGGCGCGATTTTCTCCAGATAGTGCTCCAGCACCTGCTGGCGATCGCGGTTGCTGACATGACCGTCCACCATGCCGTCCGCCATCAGCTGCGCCCGGGCGATGCAGTGCCTGTCGCCCTCTTTCGTCTCGACGTAGTACTCAATCGTGTGGCTGTTGAAGGTCTCCGCCAGGGTGACGTAAATCGTAAAGTGACCGAACAGGACAAAACGCATATCCCCCTGCGCCGCACAGCTCATGGCGTGATGCAGATGGGCCTTCGACAGCGTAATCCCCTGGATCAGTGAATTGCAGTACAGGTGCCATTGCTCCTGGAGCTGCTGATGACGTTGCGCGATGTAATCCGCTTTTTCGCTAATTTCCCAAATAGTCATAAAAGGTATCCGGTTAATGGAGTTAGCGGCTGTTAAGCAGATTTCGTGCCAGTTTTTAATTTATTGATTTAAATGGATTTTAAAGAGAAGCGCACTGTCATCGCCGCGGTGTCGACGTGTCATTTCGACAGCGTTGACATCGTCACGCCATAACGCAAATCAAGCTGGCACCGTTATTGCATTGAAGGGGCAATTCATTAAGGAGGCGTCATGCACGAAATTACCCTCTGCCAGCGGGCACTGGAACTTATCGAACAGCAGGCAGTGCAAAACCACGCGAAACGCGTCACCGGCGTCTGGCTGAAGGTCGGGGCGTTTTCCTGCGTCGAGACCAGCGCCCTCACCTTCTGTTTTGAGCTGGTATGCCGCGGCACGCTGGCGGAAGGCTGCGAGCTGCATATTGAAGAGCAGCAGGCAGAGTGCTGGTGCGAGCAGTGTCAGGAGTACGTCACGCTGCTGTCATCGAAGGTGCAGCGCTGTCCGCAGTGCCAGAGCAGCGGGCTGCGCATCGTGGCGGATGACGGTATGCAGATCCAACGCCTCGAAATCGAGAAGGAGTAATGTATGTGTAGTACCTGCGGTTGCGCTGAAGGCAACCTGTATATAGAAGGGGATGAACACCGTCCCCACTCCGCGTTTCGCTCCGCGCCCTTTTCCCCTGCCCCGCGTCCCGCGGCGGCACTGACCGGCATCACCTTTGCCCCGCAGCGTTCCGACGCGGGCGACCTCCATTACGGCCATGGCGAAGCGGGTACGCACGCGCCGGGCATCAGCCAGCGCCAGATGCTGGAGGTGGAGATCAACGTGCTGGACAAGAATAACCAGCTCGCCGCCCGCAATCGCGCCCGCTTTGCCGCGCGCGAACAGCTGGTGCTGAACCTGGTCTCCAGCCCCGGCTCCGGTAAAACCACGCTGCTGACCGAAACCCTTAAACGTCTGAACGAACACGTCTCCTGCGCCGTAATCGAAGGCGACCAGCAAACGGTAAACGACGCCGCGCGCATCCGCGAAACCGGTACGCCTGCGATTCAGGTCAACACCGGGAAAGGGTGCCACCTGGACGCGCAGATGATTGCCGACGCCGCCCCGCGCCTGCCGCTGGCGGATAACGGTATCCTGTTTATTGAAAACGTCGGCAACCTGGTTTGCCCGGCAAGCTTCGACCTCGGCGAGCGGCATAAAGTGGCGGTGCTCTCCGTGACCGAAGGGGAAGACAAGCCGCTTAAATATCCGCATATGTTTGCCGCCGCCTCCGTCATGCTGCTGAACAAGGTCGACCTGCTGCCGTACCTGAATTTCGACGTGGATAAGTGCCTGGCTTACGCCCGGGAAGTGAACCCGGACATTGAGATCCTGCTGGTTTCCGCCACGCGTGGCGACGGGATGGACGCCTGGCTGAACTGGCTGGAGAACGAACGATGTGCATAGGCGTCCCCGGACAAATTCATTCCCTCGACGGCAATCAGGCCAAAGTGGAGGTCTGCGGCATCCTGCGCGATGTCGACCTGACGCTGGTAGGCAGCCACGATGAGACCGGCGCATCGCGTCTCGGCCAGTGGGTGCTGGTCCACGTGGGTTTTGCCATGAGCGTGATTAATGAGGAAGAAGCCCGCGACACGCTGGACGCGCTACAGAATATGTTCGATGTCGAGCCGGACGTGGGCGCCCTGTTGTATGGGGAGGAACGTTAACACATGCGTTACGTTGATGAATATCGCGCGCCTGAGCAGGTGTTGCAGCTTATCGATCGCCTGAAGACCCGCGCCTCGCTGCTGGACTACACGAAAGAAAAACCGCTGCGGATCATGGAGGTGTGCGGCGGACACACCCACGCCATCTTTAAATTTGGCCTCGACCAGCTGCTGCCGGAGAACATCGAGTTTATCCACGGCCCCGGCTGCCCGGTGTGCGTGCTGCCGATGGGGCGCATCGACAGCTGTATCGACATCGCCAGCCGCCCCGGTGTGATTTTTTGCACCTTTGGCGACGCCATGCGTGTACCGGGAAAAAATGGCTCGCTGCTCCAGGCGAAGGCGCGCGGCGCAGACGTGCGGATCGTCTACTCACCGATGGATGCCCTGACGCTGGCGATGGCTAATCCTGAGCGTAAGGTCGTCTTTTTCGGGCTGGGTTTTGAAACCACCATGCCCGCCACCGCCATTACCCTCCAGCAGGCTAAAGCCCGCAACGTCACAAACTTTTACTTTTTCTGCCAGCACATCACGCTTATTCCCACGCTGCGCAGCCTGCTTGAAGCGCCGGATAACGGTATCGACGCGTTTCTGGCGCCGGGCCACGTCAGCATGGTGATCGGCACAGAAGCCTACGGTTTTATCGCTGAACAGTACAATCGTCCGTTAGTGGTGGCTGGTTTCGAGCCACTTGATCTACTGCAAGGCGTGACCATGCTGGTTGAGCAGAAAATAGCGGCCCTGAGTGCGGTGGAAAATCAGTATCGTCGCGTGGTGCCCGATGCAGGTAACAGACGGGCACAGCAGGCCATAGCCGACGTGTTTAGCGTCGAAGGCGACAGCGAGTGGCGCGGACTGGGGCTGATTGCCGAATCCGGCGTACACCTGACGCCCGCGTATCGCGCCTTCGACGCCGAAGCGCATTTCCGCCCGCAGCCGCAGCAGGTGTGCGACGATCCCCGCGCCCGCTGTGGCGACGTACTCACCGGCAAATGCAAACCTCATCACTGCCCGTTATTTGGCAACGCCTGTAACCCGCAAACCGCGTTTGGCGCGCTGATGGTCTCTTCCGAAGGGGCATGCGCCGCGTGGTATCACTATCGCAACCAGGAGTGTGAAGCATGAACACGGTGGAAATGGCGCACGGAAGCGGTGGACAGGCGATGCAGCAGCTGATTAACCGGCTGTTTATGGAAGCCTTTAATAACCCCTGGCTCGCCGAGCAGGAAGATCAGGCGCGTATTGACCTCGCGGCCCTGACCGCCCACGGTGACAGGCTGGCGTTCTCTACCGACAGCTACGTGATTGACCCGCTGTTCTTCCCGGGAGGCGATATCGGCAAGCTCGCCGTCTGCGGCACGGCAAACGACGTCGCCGTCAGCGGCGCGATCCCCCGCTACCTCTCCTGCGGGTTTATCCTCGAAGAAGGGTTACCAATGGAGACGCTCACGGCGGTGGTCAACAGCATGGCGCACACCGCCCGCGAGGCGGGGATCGCCATCGTCACCGGGGATACCAAGGTGGTGCAGCGCGGCGCGGCGGATAAGCTCTTCATCAACACAGCCGGGATGGGCGCGATCCCTGCCGACATTCACTGGGGCGCGCAGCAGCTTTGCGCAGGCGACGTGCTGATTGTCAGCGGCACGCTGGGCTGCCACGGGGCAACCATCCTGAACCTGCGCGAAGGCCTGGGGCTGGATGGCGAGCTGCGCAGTGACTGCGCGGTACTCACGCCGCTGATCCAGACGCTGCGCGACATGCCGGGCGTAAAAGCCCTGCGCGACGCCACGCGGGGCGGCGTGAATGCCGTCGTGCACGAGTTCGCGGCAAGCTGCGGCTGCGGGATTGAGCTGACCGAGCGCGGCCTGCCCGTTAAGCCCGCCGTGCGCGGGCTGTGCGAGCTACTAGGTCTAAACCCGCTTAACTTTGCCAATGAGGGCAAGCTGGTGATCGGCGTGGAACGCGCGGCGGCGGAAGCCGTACTTGCACAGCTGCGCACGCATCCTTTAGGGAAAGACGCGGCCATCATCGGCGACGTGGTTGAGCGCAAAGGGGTGCGCCTGACCGGGCTTTACGGCGTGAAGCGCACGCTGGATCTGCCGCACGCTGAACCGTTACCCCGAATTTGCTAGACCGCGCCAAAAGCGGTCAGCGCTGAATTTCTCTTTTTGCCAGTTTCTATTGGAAAGCAACAATGCCGTATACACCGATGAGCGATCTTGGACAGCAGGGCCTGTTTGACATCACGCGCACACTTTTACAACAGCCCGATCTCGGCGCGCTGAGCGATGCCCTGACGCGGCTGGTCAGGCAATCAGCGCTGGCGGACAGCGCCGCCATTGTGCTCTGGCATAGCGCAACCCACCGCGCGAGCTATTTCTCAACGCGTGATAACGGCAAAATCTTCGAATATGAAGATGAAACGTTTCTGGCCCACGGCCCGGTGCGGCGTATCCTCTCCCGCCCGGAAGCGCTGCACTGCAATTTTGACCAGTTTCGCCAGGCCTGGCCGAAGCTGGCAGAGAGCAATCTTTACCACCCATTCGGCCACTACAGCATGCTGCCGCTGGCGGTGGAAGGGCAAATTTTTGGCGGCTGCGAGTTTATCCGCGATACCGACCAGCCCTGGAGCGAGGCGGAGTACGAACGCCTGCACACCTTTACCCAGATTGTGGCCGTTGTCGCGGAGCAGATCCAAAGCCGCGTCACCAATAATGTGGACTACGACCTGCTGAGCCGCGAGCGCGATAACTTCCGCATTCTGGTTGCCGTCACCAACGCCGTGCTCTCCCGCCTGGACATGGATGAGTTGGTCAGCGAAGTGTCAAAAGAGATCCATCACTATTTTAAAATCGATGCCATCAGCATTGCGCTACGCGGCAACCGGAAAGGCAAGCTCAACATCTACTCCACCCACTACCTTGATGAAGCCAACCCGGCGCACGAGCAGAGCGAAGTGGACGAAGCGGGAACGCTGTCCGAGCGGGTATTTAAAAGCAAAGAGATCCTGCTGCTCAATCTCAATGAACAGGATCCGGTAGCCCCCTACGAGCGGATGTTGTTCAACACCTGGGGCAACAAGATCCAGACCCTGTGCCTGCTGCCGCTGATGTCCGGCAACACCATGCTCGGCGTGCTTAAACTGGCGCAGTGCGATGAAGCCGTATTTACCACCGCTAACCTGAAGCTGCTGCGCCAGATCGCCGAGCGTATCTCCATTGCGCTGGATAACGCCCTCGCCTATCAGGAGATCCACCGCCTGAAGGAGAGGCTGGTGGACGAAAACCTGGCGCTGACCGAGCAGCTCAACAACGTGGACAGCGAGTTTGGCGAAATCATCGGGCGCAGCGATGCCATGTACAGCGTCCTTAAGCAGGTGGAAATGGTGGCGCAGAGCGACAGCACGGTGCTGATCCTCGGTGAAACCGGTACCGGGAAAGAGCTGATTGCCCGGGCGATCCACAATCTGAGCAACCGCAATAGCCGCCGGATGGTGAAGATGAACTGCGCGGCGATGCCTGCGGGCTTACTGGAAAGCGACCTGTTCGGCCACGAGCGCGGCGCCTTTACCGGCGCCAGCAGCCAGCGGCTGGGCCGTTTTGAACTGGCGGATAAAAGCTCGTTGTTCCTCGACGAAGTGGGCGATATGCCGCTGGAGCTTCAGCCCAAGCTGCTGCGCGTTTTGCAGGAGCAGGAGTTCGAGCGCCTCGGCAGCAACAAGCTGATCCAGACCGACGTGCGTCTGATTGCCGCCACCAATCGCGATCTGAAAAAAATGGTCGCCGACCGCGAGTTTCGCAGCGATCTTTACTATCGCCTGAACGTCTTCCCGATCTGCCTGCCGCCGCTGCGCGAGCGCCCGGAAGATATTCCGCTGCTGGTGAAAGCCTTTACCGCGAAGATTGCCCGCCGGATGGGGCGAAATATCGACATTATTCCTGCCGAAACGCTACGCACACTCTCGGCGATGGAGTGGCCGGGGAACGTGCGCGAGCTGGAAAACGTCATTGAACGCGCGGTCCTGCTGACCCGCGGGAACGTGCTCCAGCTCTCCCTGCCAGAGGTTACTCCTTCTGAAACGACCGTGACCGCAACCGAGCTTGCGAAAGAGGGAGAAGATGAATATCAGCTCATTATGCGAGTGCTGAAGGAGACCAACGGCGTGGTAGCCGGACCGAAAGGTGCGGCGCAACGGCTGGGTCTGAAGCGTACCACCCTGCTCTCGCGCATGAAGCGTCTGGGAATCGATAAAGAGAGCCTGAATTAACCCGTCATTCCGGCGACGTCGCCCTGCGCGTAATTTGTCGCCCACTGCGGCGCGGAGCCGGTTATTTTTTGGGCCGATACTTTTCGGGTAATTCCGGAACCGGACGGCGATCGTCGATCAGATGACGGATGGTCAGAATCGGATGGCGCCATAACATACGTGGCCCTGCCCAGCGCATCACCTGCTTCATCTCTTCCCGTCGGGCGGGCTGATAACAGTGCACAGGGCACTGTTTGCAGGCAGGTTTTTCCTCACCAAACACGCATTTATCCAGCCGCTTATCGGCATAAGCCTTGAGCGCCGAATAGTGCCCCTCTTCTTTTATGGCGTGCGGACACCTGTTTTCGTACAGGGCGATCATTCTGGCGATCGTCTTTTTTTCTCGTGAAATACGTTTACCGGACATAACGTCGTCCTCAACAATAAAGTGCATTTATAATACCCTTTTATCCGCACATTTTCAGTCATTGCATTCCATTTTCTGAAGCGCCCTTCCAGAATTACCCCGCCCCCCGCTGCGTTTTACTGGTATTTTATACAGGCATAAATAACCACCTTTGACCGCATTCACCGGAGAGCTTATGCAAGAGATCGCGATCGCCAAACCCTATCGTCACTTGAAAGTGGGTTACTTCAGAAAACGTCATGAAGACCGTAAAACGAAAATTCCAAAACGCTACAGCGTACACGCAGCGCTGAGCCTGAAAGGCGACTGGCTTGAGCAAGCGGGATTTACCACCAACTCGCAGGTTCGGGTGGGCGTCGAGCACGGGAAAATCATCATTGAATTAATGGTGGAAGATGCCTCGTAAAGTCGTGACTTTTTTCTGCGCCGCACCTTTTTTTCATGCGACAATAGAAGGAACAATCGGCCATTGAGCCGCTCAAAGCGTAATATTTTCAAAGAAATGGATATCATAACTCCATGAGCACAATCGACAATTTCGACGCGCATACGCCAATGATGCAGCAGTACCTGAAGCTGAAGGCACAGCATCCGGAAATTTTGCTGTTTTACCGTATGGGCGATTTTTACGAGCTTTTTTATGACGATGCGAAACGTGCGTCTCAGCTGCTCGACATTTCCCTGACGAAACGTGGCGCGTCAGCAGGCGAGCCCATCCCGATGGCAGGTATCCCGCATCACGCGGTTGAAAACTATCTGGCGAAGCTGGTGAACCAGGGTGAGTCTGTCGCTATCTGCGAACAAATTGGCGACCCGGCCACGTCGAAAGGCCCCGTTGAGCGCAAAGTCGTACGCATCGTGACGCCGGGAACCATCAGTGATGAGGCCCTGCTTCAGGAGCGCCAAGATAACCTGCTGGCGGCGATCTGGCAGGACGGTAAAGGGTTTGGCTACGCCACGCTGGATATCAGCTCCGGTCGTTTTCGCCTGAGTGAACCGGCTGACCGTGAAACCATGGCGGCTGAACTACAGCGCACCAATCCGGCAGAACTGCTTTATGCAGAGGATTTCGCCGAGAGGGCGCTGATTGAAGGTCGCCGCGGCCTGCGTCGTCGTCCACTGTGGGAGTTCGAAATTGATACCGCGCGCCAGCAGCTGAACCTGCAATTTGGCACGCGAGATTTGATTGGCTTTGGCGTAGAAAACGCCCCGCGCGGGCTGTGTGCCGCAGGCTGCCTGTTGCAGTACGTTAAGGATACGCAGCGTACCGCCCTGCCCCATATCCGTTCCATTACCATGGAGCGTCAGCAGGACAGCATCATCATGGATGCCGCCACGCGCCGCAACCTGGAGATCACTCAGAACCTCGCTGGCGGCATGGAAAATACGCTGGCGTCGGTTCTCGACAGCACGGTTACCCCCATGGGCAGCCGTATGCTCAAACGCTGGCTGCATATGCCGATCCGCAATACCGACACGCTGATCGGCCGCCAGCAAACCATTGCCGCATTGCAGGATCGTTACACCGACTTGCAGCCGGTGCTGCGTCAGGTGGGTGATCTTGAGCGTATCCTGGCGCGCCTGGCACTGCGCACCGCGCGTCCACGCGATCTTGCCCGTATGCGTCACGCGTTCCAGCAGTTGCCGGAACTGCGTGCTCAGCTGGGAGAGATCGACAGCGCGCCAGTGCAGAAGCTGCGCGAAACCATGGGCGAATTTACCGAGCTTCGCGAACTGCTGGAACGCGCCATCATTGATGCGCCGCCTGTTCTGGTGCGGGATGGCGGGGTTATTGCTCCAGGTTATAACGAAGAGCTGGACGAATGGCGTGCGCTGGCCGATGGCGCGACGGATTATCTGGATAAGCTGGAAATCCGCGAGCGTGAACGTCTGGGGCTCGACACCCTGAAAGTCGGCTACAACGCGGTACACGGTTACTATATCCAGATCAGCCGTGGGCAGAGTCACCTGGCGCCGATTCACTACGTTCGCCGCCAGACGCTGAAAAATGCCGAGCGCTACATTATTCCCGAGCTGAAAGAGTACGAAGACAAAGTGCTCACGTCGAAAGGTAAAGCGCTGGCGCTGGAGAAACAGCTGTATGACGAGCTGTTTGACATCCTGATGCCGCACCTGGCTGACCTGCAACTGAGCGCCGCTGCGCTGGCCGAGCTGGATGTCCTGGTAAACCTGGCCGAGCGCGCCGATACGCTGAACTACACCTGTCCGACCTTTACTGACAAACCCGGCATTCGCATTACCGAAGGCCGCCACCCGGTGGTTGAGCAGGTGCTGAACGAGCCGTTTATTGCCAACCCGTTGAACCTGTCACCGCAGCGAAGAATGCTGATCATTACCGGTCCCAACATGGGCGGTAAAAGTACCTATATGCGCCAGACAGCCCTTATCGCGCTGCTCGCCTACATCGGCAGCTACGTTCCGGCGCAGAAGGTTGAGATTGGCCCTATCGACCGTATCTTCACCCGTGTGGGTGCTGCGGACGATCTGGCGAGCGGTCGCTCTACCTTTATGGTCGAGATGACCGAAACCGCCAACATTCTGCATAACGCGACAGAGAACAGTCTGGTGTTGATGGACGAAGTAGGACGCGGTACCTCCACCTATGACGGCCTGTCCCTGGCCTGGGCGTGCGCGGAAAGTCTGGCAAATAAAATCAAGGCGCTGACGCTGTTCGCAACGCACTATTTCGAACTGACACAGCTGCCAGAGAAAATGGAAGGCGTGGCTAACGTCCACCTTGATGCGCTTGAGCACGGCGACACCATCGCCTTTATGCACACGGTGCAGGACGGCGCGGCAAGCAAGAGTTATGGCCTGGCCGTCGCGGCGCTGGCGGGCGTGCCAAAAGAGGTGATCAAGCGCGCGCGTCAGAAACTGCGTGAACTGGAAAGTTTGTCACCGAATGCGGCGGCGACGCAGATAGATGGTACGCAGATGTCACTGCTGGCGGTCCCGGAAGAGACCTCTCCGGCCGTGGAAGCGCTGGAAAATCTCGACCCGGATACCCTGACGCCGCGACAGGCGCTGGAGTGGATTTATCGGTTGAAGAGTCTGCTTTAGTTCTCTGCGGTCTTTTTTGCCGGGTGGCGGCTTCGCCTTACCCGGCCTACAAAACCCGTAGGCCCGGTAAGCGTAGCGCCACCGGGCAAAGGACCGCACAATATTATCGCCCGGTAAGCGCAGCCGCCACCGGGCTTTTTTTACAGCAGCGGCGGGATCGTCGGCACCTGCGGCGCCTCATCAATATCCTTCTGCGTCATGCGGAACGCTTCCGGGTAATGCTCGCGGCTGGTACGGCGCAGCGGTTCGGTATCGCGCCAGGTATACAGACAGTGCTGACACTGGTATACCGTCCAGACACCTTTCACCGGTGATGTTGCCATCACTTCAATATGTTCATCGGCACAACGTGGACAAATCATTTTTTCCTCCTTATTGACGTGCCGCCAGCATCGCGGTCAGTTTTTCGGCCCAGGCTTTGGTTTCAGGGAGATCCTGTACCGGCTGGCTGTAGTGACCACGGTTGTCCGGGGCAACAGGGGTGGTGGCATCAATGATCAGCTTGTCAGTGATCCCCGCCGGGCTGGAGCCGGGGTCAAGCTCGAGCACAGACATATTCGGTAGCTGTACCAGATCGCCTGCCGGATTGACCTTCGATGACAGCGCCCACATCACCTGCGGCAGGTTAAACGGATCGACATCTTCATCCACCATAATCACCATCTTCACGTAACCCAGACCGTGTGGCGTGGTCATGGCGCGGAGCCCGACCGCACGGGCAAAACCGCCGTAACGCTTTTTAGTGGAGATAATCGCCAGCAGACCGTGGGTGTACATGGCGTTTACCGCCTGCACTTCCGGGAATTCAGCCTTCAGCTGCTGATAGAGCGGTACGCAGGTGGCGGGCCCCATCAGATAATCAATCTCGGTCCACGGCATGCCCAGGTAGAGAGATTCGAAAATCGGTTTAGTGCGGTAAGAAACTTTGTCGATACGCACAACCGTCATGTTGCGCCCGCCGGAGTAGTGACCGGTAAACTCACCGAAGGGCCCTTCAATTTCACGTTTCCGGCCTTCAATCACCCCTTCCAGGATCACTTCCGACCCCCACGGCACATCGAAACCGGTCAGCGGAGCCGTCGCAATCGGATACGGGCTTTCACGTAGCGCACCGGCCATCTCATACTCGGACTGATCGTATTTCAGCGGCGTGGCGCCCATCAGGGTGATGATCGGATCGTTACCCAGCGTAATGGCAATTGGCAGGTCTTCGCCGCGCTCTTCTGCCTTATGCAGATGCAACGCAATATCGTGCATCGGCACCGGTTGCAGGCCGAGCTTACGCTTGCCCTTCACTTCCATACGATAGATCCCGACGTTCTGCTTGCCGAAGTGATCGGGGTCGAGCGGATCGCGGGAGACAACGCATGCTTTATCGAGATAAAAGGCCCCGTCACCGTCGTTCAGGCGGAACAGCGGCAGAATGTCGAACAGATTAATGTCTTCCCCGTCCACCGTGTTCTGCGCCCAGGCCGGGTTTGCACGACGCTCTGGCGCGACGGGAAATTTGTCCCAGCGACGAATAAACTCGTCGATCTGTTTTTTCACCGGGGTATTCGCCGGCAGCCCCATCGAAATAGCGTGGTTTTGCCACGAGCCGATAGTGTTCATCACCACACGGGCATCGGTGAAACCGCGAATATTATCGAACCACAGCGCAGGCGCGCCATCGCCAATGCGCCCGGTAGCGTTGGCGGCCGCCGCTAAATCCGGCTCAGCGTTTACCTCTTCCTCAATTTTCAGCAGCTGCCCTTGCTCATCGAGCGCCTGCAAGAAGCTTCTCAAATCATCAAATGCCATCTTTATTCTCCTGTGAAAAATGTTTCGCTGCCTGCAAACCTTCCCAGCGCCGGGCTTTTTTATGCTCCAGACCGAACTGGTCGAGAACGCGGGTCACGATATGCTGGGTAATGTCATCGGCGGTTTGCGGGTGGTTGTAGTACGCAGGCATAGGCGGCACCATCGCCACGCCCATGCGGGAAAGGGCAAGCATGTTCTCGAGATGGATGGTGCTGAGCGGCGTCTCACGGGGAACCAGCACCAGCTTGCGTCCCTCTTTCAGCACCACGTCTGCCGCACGCCCTACCAGCCCTTCGGCGTAGCCCGCGCGGATACCCGCCAGCGTTTTCATGCTGCACGGGATGACGATCATGCCGTCGGTGCGAAACGAGCCGGAGGAGATGGTGGCAGCCTGATCGGCCGGGCTATGGACGACATCCGCCAGGGCAGCAACGTCATGCGCAGTGAAGGGCGTTTCCAGCTCAATCGTGGTTTTTGCCCACTTCGACATCACCAGATGCGTTTCCACCTCCGGCATTTCCCGCAGCGCCTGCAACAACGCCACGCCTAATGGCGCACCCGTTGCGCCCGTCATTCCCACAATCAATCTCATTCAGCACCTCAATAAGTTTGTTCGTATACGAACATATTAATTAACCTACGCCTCGATCCTGCTGCTGACAAGATCGTTCGCATACGATCACACTAATCGCTAAAAAACTCTCGCGTTAAAATTCAGCCCGAGAGCGGCTATCATAGAGGGAGTATTTTTCCGTCGGAGTGTCCATGGAGTTAAGACAAGAAGCTTTTCACCTGCTACGTCAGCTTTTTCAACAGCATACCGCCCAGTGGCAGCACGCATTGCCCGAACTGACAAAGCCACAGTATGCGGTGATGCGGTCAATTGCTGAAAATCCTGGCATTGAGCAGGTTGCCCTGACTGAAGTCGCGGTGAGCACCAAAGCGACGCTGGCAGAAATGCTGAGCCGCATGGAAGCACGCGGCCTGGTCAGGCGCGAGCACGATCCGGCGGACAAGCGCCGTCGGTTTGTCTTTCTGACGGCCGAAGGTGAGGCCCTGCTTGAGAGCAGTAAACCGATTGGAAATGAGGTGGATGAGACGTTTTTAGGGCGCCTTAACGGCGCGGAACGAGAGCAATTTTCAGCGCTCATTAAAAAGATGATGCAGGATTAAGTAACCCTGACGCGCATAAAATCAATAAATGTTCGCACTTTCGCGGGCACATGCCGGGCATCAGGATAAACGGCATAGATGCCCTGCTGAGCGAACGTGTACGCCGGTAACAGCGAGACCAGTTCCCCTGCATCCAGTGCGTTTCGCACCAGCCACTCCGGCAGCAGCGCCACTCCACATCCCGCGAGGGCAAAAGCCATCAGCGCCTGGGCGCTGTCTGCATACAGGCGCGGCGCTTTCTTGATCTCAAAGGAAACCGGCTGCCCATCAACGCCTCTCATCTGCCAGCGCAGCGGCGAGGTTAAACGCTCGTGAATGATCCAGTCCGCTTCCGCCAGCTGCTCCAGCGAGTTAACCGGATGGTTTGCCAGCCAGCCTGGCGTTGCCACGGGCAGGATGGTGAAGGAGGTCATCAACGCGGCGTGGTAGCGCGAATCTGCAAGCGTGCCGAGCCGGATAGCGACATCGAAGCGCTCGGCGATAAGATCGGCATGCAAAGAGGACGAGACATGCCGCACGCGGAGGTCCGGGTGCAGCTGGCTAAATTCAGCCAGCAAAGGCACCACCACCTGCGAGCCATATTCGGGCGTGGTGGTGATCCGCAGTTCTCCCGTCAGCCCGGCGTGGTTGGCGCGAACATCATCCTGCAATCGCTCTGCATCCCGTAACAGCATCACGCTTCGTTGATGAAAGAGCTTCCCCGCCTCGGTCAGCGTCAGGCGTCGGGTGGTTCGCAGCAACAGGGTGACGCCCAGCTCCTCTTCAAGCTGACGAATATGAAAGCTGACCACCGCTTTTGTCAGCCCCATCGCCTCCGCCGCGGCGGTGAAACTGCCGGTGTCCGCTACGGCGATAAACATCGCCGTACGCTGTAAATTAAGCATCGCTTGCCTGGTTAACTGTCAAAATAATGTTGACAGTATATCGTGCTTTGTCGCGTTTATCCGTAACGCGCGGACCGATACGATACGCCACCTCACCGGAGGAACTTCCATGACGTATCGCAGCAAAATCGCCGTCGTCTTTCTGCTCGGCTTTTTCCTTGATTTGATAAACATGTTTATTGCCAGCGTCGCCTTTCCGGCGATGGCTCGCGCTTTCAATACCACACCTTCCGCGCTTACCTGGGTAAGTAACGGATACATTGCCGGACTGACGTTAGTCATCCCTTTCAGCAGTATCCTGACGCGCCGCGTCGGGCCGAAACGCGTTATCCTGCTCTCACTGCTTCTCTTTAGCGCGGCCTCCGTTGCGGCGGGTCTCTCCTCTTCGCTGGAAAGTCTGATTGCCTGGCGAGTCGTACACGGCGCCGGAGGCGGTTTACTGATCCCGGTTGGTCAGGCGCTGACCTGGCAACAGTTTAAGCCTCATGAGCGGGCCAGACTCTCCTCGGCGGTGATGCTGGTCGCGCTGCTTGCCCCCGCCTGCTCACCGGCTGTGGGCGGCATGCTGGTTCAGACATTCAGCTGGCGCTGGATATTTTTTGCCACCCTGCCCGTCGCCATTGTCACCTTTGCTTTGGCCTGCGCGTGGCTTAAAACAGAACCGTCGCCGATAAACACCACCAGGGCAGTAAACCTGTCTTTGCTGACGGATCCGCTGTTGCGCTTATCCATGCTTATCTATGTGTGCGTACCCGGCATCTTTATCGGCGTGAACGTAACGGGCATGTTTTACCTCCAGAGCGAGGCCAATATGACGCCCGCTGCAACGGGCATGCTTATGCTGCCGTGGTCTGTGGCTTCGTTTTTGGCTATCACCGCGACAGGACGCTATTTCAACCGTATCGGCCCCCGGCCGCTGGTGATCATCGGTTGCCTTTTGCAGGCGACGGGCATTCTGCTTTTAGTTAACGTCGGCCCGGCTATGCTGTTACCTGCCGTTGCATTTACGTTGATGGGCGCGGGGGGAAGTCTTTGCAGCAGTACGGCTCAGAGCAGCGCGTTTTTGACGATGCGACCGGAAGATATGCCCGATGCCAGCGCGCTATGGAATCTGAATCGTCAGTTGAGCTTTTTTGCGGGCGCCCTGCTGCTGGCGCAGGCGCTGAGCTTCATGCAGGATTATCTCGCGCCGCTGGCCGCCTGGCACGGGATGTTTGTTTTTGCCGCAGCCATCACCCTACTGCCCGTACTGTACGTCTACCTTCTTAACAACACGCAGTTACTTGCGCAACTGCAACAGGAGCAACCATGACCCATTTCGAACA
This sequence comes from Enterobacter cloacae complex sp. ECL72, assembly GCF_019056635.1. Lineage (NCBI taxonomy): Bacteria > Pseudomonadati > Pseudomonadota > Gammaproteobacteria > Enterobacterales > Enterobacteriaceae > Enterobacter > Enterobacter cloacae complex sp. ECL72. The sequence continues at coordinate 3,237,579 of NZ_CP077659.1, forward strand.
AGAGATCCTCGACATTCACGTCGCCCTTGAAAACTGGTTAGGGGCAGGCGAAAGCGATCGGGACGCCCTGCTCGCCCGTTTCCGTCCGGATTTTCTGATGGTTCCACCGAGTGGCAACCCTTTAGATCATCACGCGCTTGCCCAATTTTTATATGCGCAGCGGGGAACCCGCCCCGGGCTCAGGATCGACATTGATGCGTTAACAACGCTTCAGACATGGGACAACGGCGCGGTGCTCCATTACCGGGAGACGCAAACCCGGCCAGGCCAGGCCGTCAACGTGCGCTGGTCAACCGCGGTGCTTAATCAGGAAGGGGATAACATCACCTGGCGTTTGCTGCACGAAACGGCGCAGCCGTAAGGCATAAAAAAGGCCCGTCTCACGACGGGCCTTTTCTGACGAATGGTTGCTTACTCGCGGAACAGCGCTTCGATATTCAGACCTTGCCCTTGCAGGATTTCACGCAGGCGGCGTAGGCCTTCAACCTGAATCTGACGAACACGTTCACGGGTCAGGCCAATCTCACGGCCGACGTCTTCCAGTGTCGCAGCTTCATACCCCAGTAAACCGAAACGACGTGCCAGCACTTCACGCTGTTTAGCGTTCAGTTCGAACAGCCATTTGACGATGCTCTGTTTCATGTCATCGTCCTGCGTGGTGTCTTCCGGGCCGTTGTCTTTTTCATCGGCCAGGATGTCCAGCAGCGCTTTTTCGGAGTCGCCACCCAGCGGGGTGTCAACCGAGGTAATGCGCTCGTTGAGACGCAGCATACGGCTTACGTCATCAACCGGTTTGTCGAGTTGTTCTGCAATCTCTTCCGCACTTGGCTCGTGGTCCAGTTTATGGGACAACTCGCGCGCGGTACGCAGATAAACATTCAACTCTTTGACGATGTGGATCGGCAGTCGAATCGTACGGGTCTGGTTCATAATAGCCCGTTCGATGGTCTGACGAATCCACCAGGTCGCGTAGGTTGAGAAACGGAACCCGCGTTCCGGGTCAAACTTCTCAACTGCGCGGATGAGACCTAAGTTGCCCTCTTCAATCAGATCCAGCAGAGCCAGACCACGATTGCCGTAACGGCGGGCAATTTTCACGACCAGTCGCAGGTTACTTTCGATCATGCGACGACGCGAGGCAACATCACCACGCAAAGCACGACGTGCGAAATAGACTTCTTCTTCGGCCGTTAGCAGTGGGGAGTAACCAATCTCCCCAAGGTAAAGCTGAGTCGCGTCCAGCACACGCTGTGTGGCACCCTGCGATAACAGCTCTTCTTCAGCCAAATCGTTATCACTGGGTTCCTCTTCTACTAAGGCTTTTTCGTCAAAAGCCTCTGCTCCGTTCTCATCAAATTCCGCGTCTTCATTTAAATCATGAACTTTCAGCGTATTCTGACTCATAAGGTGGCTCCTACCCGTGATCCCTGGACGAGACACCCTGGCTGGCATGTCCCATCAATTTATCGCTGCGGTAAATATTGCAGCGGGTTTACGGATTTCCCCTTGTAACGAATTTCAAAATGCAAGCGTGTAGAACTGGTTCCGGTGCTACCCATGGTAGCGATTTTTTGCCCCGCCTTAACTTCTTGTTGTTCCCGGACCAGCATAGTGTCGTTATGGGCGTAGGCACTCAGGTAATCATCATTATGTTTGATGATAATAAGATTACCGTAACCGCGCAGTGCGTTACCGGCATAGACAACGCGCCCGTCTGCGGTCGCGATGATTGCCTGTCCTTTACTGCCTGCGATATCGATCCCTTTGTTGCCCCCCTCAGAGGTAGCAAAGTTCTCGATAATCTTGCCGTCAGTTGGCCAGCGCCAGGTGGTGATTGACGAGCTGGCATTCTGACTGCTTGCAGTCGGTACAGTAGAGCTAACCACAGGTGCCGTAGTCGGTGCTGTGACAACAGTCGCAGTACCTTTATTATTCGGCAACATTTTGTTAGCACTCTGATCACCTGAATCCTCAGAATACGTAATTACAGGTTGTGAAGCAACCACCGTGGTGGATTTTTGTGCAGGCTTAACGCTGTTATTTTGAGCCGTCACATCTGCCGCTGAAACCGTGTTGCCAGGCGTCAGTGGGGTACCCGTTGCATTGCCTACCTGGAGCGTTTGCCCGACTTCCAGACCATACGGGGCCTGGACGTTGTTTCGCTGTGCCAGATCGCGGAAATCGTTCCCGGTGATCCAGGCAATATAGAACAGCGTATCGCCGCGCTTCACGGTATAGGTGCTGCCGCCGGTATAGCTACCTTTCGGAATGTTCCCATACTTACGGTTATACACTATGCGGCCATTTTCGGTCTGAACAGGCTGATCCACTGGCTGAATCTGCGAAGGCTGCGTAACTGGACGCTGAACCGGCTGGATCTGCGGAGTTTGCTGCGCCGTGGACGTGCCCATTTTAGGCGGAGGGGTAATCAACATTCCGCTGGACGTGTTACCCGAGCCGCTGGTTCCATTGACGGAACTGACGGGCGCAGGTGCATTGTCAGAACTTGTACAGCCTGCCAGCCAGAGCGAAACCAGTGATAATGCCGCAACACGGCTGATGGTGAATTTTGGGCTTCCCGCGCTCATTTATCCCCCAGGAATGTGTTAACTACCAGTGACTTAAAAATAACCGTGATGGCACGAACCTATCGCGCCACACCATACGCTGAATTTGCCTCAATAACCCTGGAAAAATCCGAGTCTCAGGCCAGCTCGCCCTTAACCAGGGGCACAAAGCGCACGGCTTCCACGGTATCGATAATAAACTCGCCGCCGCGTCGACGAACGCGCTTTAAAAGCTGCTGCTCATCGCCGACGGGCAAAACTAGAATGCCGCCCTCGTCCAGCTGCGAGAGAAGTGCAGCGGGAATTTCAGGTGGCGCGGCCGTGACTATTATGGCGTCAAACGGGGCGCGAGCCTGCCAACCCTGCCATCCATCGCCGTGGCGTGTCGATACATTATGTAAATCAAGCTGTTTCAGGCGACGGCGCGCCTGCCACTGCAAGCCTTTAATCCGTTCCACGGAACAGACATGGTGCACAAGGTGGGCCAGGATCGCGGTCTGATACCCTGAACCGGTGCCAATTTCCAGCACCCGGGAGTCTGGCGTTAACTCCAGAAGCTCCGTCATACGCGCCACCATGTAAGGCTGCGAAATCGTCTGGCCTTGCCCGATGGGCAGCGCCACGTTTTCCCACGCTTTGTGTTCAAACGCCTCATCTACAAACTTCTCACGGGGAACCTGGGCAAGCGCATCCAGCACCTGCTCGTTGGCGATCCCCTGTGCGCGTAATTGTTCCAGAAGAGTTTGTACACGTTTACTTACCATTGCGCGTTCACTCCGACCCGATCTAACCAGTCCGACACCACATCATGCGCGCTATAAGCGGTTAAATCTACGTGCAACGGCGTAACGGAAACGTAACCCTCATCCACCGCAGCGAAGTCGGTGTCTGGCCCGGCATCGCATTTATCTCCCGGCGGGCCGATCCAGTACAGGGTATTGCCGCGCGGATCCTGCTGGGGAATAACCTGATCGGCCGGATGGCGACTGCCGCAGCGCGTCACGCGGATCCCTCTAATCTCGTCCAGCGGGAGATCCGGCACGTTAATATTGAGGATACGTCCGGTACGCAGCGGCTCGCGGCCAAGCGCACGGAGAATGGAGCAGGTCACCGCGGCGGCAGTGTCATAGTGGGTGTGGCCGTTTAACGAGACCGCCAGCGCCGGGAAACCCAGGTGACGCCCCTCCATCGCCGCGGCCACGGTGCCGGAGTAAATCACATCATCGCCAAGATTCGGCCCGGCATTGATGCCGGAGACCACAACATCCGGCCGCGGGCGCATCAGCGCATTTACGCCCAGAAACACGCAGTCGGTCGGCGTCCCCATCTGGACGGCAATATCGCCATTCTCAAAGGTAAAGGTGCGAAGTGAAGACTCCAGCGTCAATGAGTTAGACGCGCCACTGCGGTTACGATCGGGAGCCACGACCTGCACATCCGCAAATTCGCGGAGGTGTTTCGCCAGCGTCTGAATACCTGGCGCATGGATCCCGTCATCGTTACTCAGCAATATTCGCATAATCACCCGACGTGTTGATAAGTTCCCTGACAACACTGGTGGCAAAGCTACCTGCCGGCAGCCAGAAGCGTAACTCGACGGTTACGTCATCCCACCAGTTCCAGCTCAGCTGTTGCGGGTAGAGGAGCATCGCACGGCGCGCCGCCTCGACTTTTTCCCGCACCAGCAATGATTGTAATTCTGGCGCATCCGCCACCGCTGACTGCTCAGCGGCCAGCGCCTCGCCCTGGGTTCCCCAGTCGCCTGAGCCCGGCAAGGCGGCGGTAATCATCAGCGATTTAGCGTCCACGCGCGACTGGGCATCGGCCATCTCATCGGCCGTTGCCACAAACCAGCTTCCGCGTCCCGCTAATTGTAGCGCATCGCCGACAACAACTTGATTCGCGTCCGGTTTTTTCAGCCGTTCGCTCACAATCTGATTAAACAACGCACTGCGGGCTGCCGACAACCAAAAACTGCGTTTATTCCTGTCGCGCACCGGCGCGCTGCTTTGCGCCCAGCGCAGCGCGCCCAGCAGGTTGCTGCCACCAATGCCAAAGCGCTGTGCGCCAAAATAGTTTGGCACGCCGCGTTCGGTAATGGCCTTAAGGCGTTTTTCAACGTCATCGCGGTCGGTCACTTCACGCAGCACCAGCGTGAAATCGTTGCCTTTCAACGCTCCCGGACGCAATTTGCGTTTGTGGCGGGCATACTCCAGTACCTTACAGCCCTCAAGCTCAAATTTGCTTAAATCGGGCATGGCATTGCCGGGCACGCGGGCGCAAAGCCACTGTTCGGTCACGGCATGCTTATCCTTTTGACCGGCAAAGCTCACCTCGCGGGCGTGAATGTTGAGGAATTTTGCCAGCGCGTCCGCCACGAAGCGGGTGTTGCAGCCGTTTTTCAGAATGCGCACCAGGATGTGCTCGCCTTCGCCGTCCGGCTCAAAACCCAGATCTTCCACTACCACGAAATCTTCAGGGTTGGCTTTCAGCAGACCCTTGCCCTGCGGTTTGCCGTGCAGATACGTCAGGTTGTCGAAATCCGTCATTTGACCGCCTTCACCAGCAGCGCCACGGCTTCACAGGCAATGCCTTCGCCACGACCGGTAAAGCCCAGCTTCTCCGTGGTGGTCGCTTTGACGTTGACGTCGTCCATATGGCAGCCCAGATCTTCAGCGATAAACACGCGCATCTGAGGGATGTGCGGCAGCATCTTCGGTGCCTGAGCAATGATCGTCACATCAACGTTGCCGAGGGTGTAGCCTTTGGCCTGAATACGACGCCAGGCTTCGCGCAGCAGTTCGCGGCTGTCTGCGCCTTTAAAAGCAGGATCGGTGTCCGGGAACAGTTTACCAATGTCGCCCAACGCGGCGGCACCCAGCAGCGCGTCGGTCAGCGCATGCAGCGCCACGTCGCCATCAGAATGCGCCAGCAAACCTTTTTCGTATGGAATGCGCACGCCGCCAATGATAATTGGGCCAACGCCGCCAAAGGCGTGTACATCAAAACCGTGTCCAATACGCATTATGCCTTCTCCTGAGGGGTCGTACGGGTAAGATAAAATTCCGCGAGCTGTAAGTCTTCCGGGCGCGTCACTTTTATATTATCAGCGCGCCCTTCAACAAGCGTTGGGTGGAAACCGCAATACTCCAGCGCCGAGGCTTCGTCCGTAATGGTCGCACCTTCTTTGAGCGCACGCGTTAAGCAGTCGTGAAGTAATTCGCGGGGAAAAAATTGTGGCGTCAGCGCGTGCCATAAATCCACGCGCTCGACGGTGTGGGCAATCGCCGGTTTACCCGGTTCGGCACGCTTCATGGTGTCACGCACCGGGGCGGCCAGAATGCCGCCCACGTTACTGGTTTCACTCAGGGCCAGCAGACGTGACAGATCGTCGTGATGCAGACAGGGACGCGCGGCATCGTGCACCAGCACCCACTGCGCGTTCCCGGCAGCCTGAATGCCCGCCAGAACAGAGTCGGCCCGCTCGGCGCCGCCGTCAACAACGCTAATCTGAGGATGATGTGCCAGCGGGAGTTGCGCAAAACGCGCATCGCCGGGGCTGATGGCAATAACCACGCGTTTCACCCGGGCATGCGCCAGCAGCGCTGCCACGGCGTGCTCGAGGATCGTTTTATCACCAATTGAGAGGTACTGCTTGGGACACTCTGTCTGCATGCGCCGGCCAAAACCTGCGGCCGGCACCACGGCACAGACGTCCGAAAAAGTTGCTGCCATGTCGTAATCCTGGGCCTGATTATCGATTGTTTTGTGCGGAGCCCTGATTGCGTTTAGACGCATCCGGAACCAGGCGATAAAACGTTTCGCCCGGCTTAGTCATACTGAGTTCATTGCGTGCGCGCTCCTCAATCGCCTCCTGGCCGCCATTGAGGTCATCAATTTCAGCAAAAAGTTGATCGTTACGCGCTTTAAGTTTGGCGTTTGTCGCCTGCTGTGCCGCGACGTCATCGCTCACCCGGCTGTAGTCGTGCAGTCCGTTTTTGCCGAACCACAGCGAATATTGCAGCCAGACCAGCAAAGCCAGCAACAGCAGCGTTAGTTTACCCATCCTGCCCCCTGAAAAAACGGCATCATCATCCCATAACTTTCCGCTGGACTCTACTGCGGGGTTTTAATTATGCCGTAAGTTAGCCCATCAGCCATAAAAACAGCAGGCCAAAGATGACCACAACGGTGGCGATAGTGATGAAAGTACTATACAGGAGCTTGCCGTTGAAAAGGGAGTGCAGCGCCACGCCCACAACCACCGCAACGGGCATCAGCGCCAGAAAGAAAGGCCAGGTATAGAGGAAGAAAAAGAGGGTGTTACCACCGTAGATCAAAAACGGGATACCCAGCGCCAGTAACCACGACACGAAGCCGACTATCGCCCCAGGGAAGGACCAGGTCGTCTCGTCGTCGGTCGTTAACGGTTCCGACCCGGTGGTAATCATGTAGTTTTCACTGTTGCGCATAGCTAATCCTGTGACCGTGACTCATCGCTCGGGAAGACAGCTCCCGAACGATACCGTCTCAGGATCTGATAATATCGTCCCGTCTGAGCAGGTCTAATAATTGGCTTACTAAATTTGTTACCAATTGTTGACCTTGCAGATGAATCTCAGGGGATTCAGGCGCTTCGTAAACCGAGTCAATGCCGGTGAAGTTTCGCAGCTCTCCCGCGCGGGCTTTTTTGTACAGCCCTTTTGGATCGCGCGCTTCGCAGATTGCCAGCGGGGTATCCACAAACACTTCAATAAAGCGATTCTGCCCAACGCGCTCACGCACCATCTGACGTTCGGCGCGGTGCGGTGAGATAAACGCCGTTAGCACCACCAGCCCGGCATCCGCCATCAGGCTGGCGACTTCCCCTACCCGACGAATGTTCTCTTTACGGTCTTCATCGCTGAACCCTAAATCGCTGCACAGGCCGTGACGCACGTTGTCGCCGTCCAGCAGGTAGGTGCTCACCCCCTGCTGATGCAGCGCCTCTTCCAGTGCGCCTGCCACCGTGGATTTACCGGAGCCAGACAGCCCGGTAAACCACAGCACAACCCCACGGTGACCGTGGAGCTGTTCGCGCTGGGCGACGGTGACCGGATGAGGATGCCAGACGACGTTCTCATCATGGGCGGCCATCACTTGCCTCCCAGCAGATCGCGTGCGCCCCAGTGCGGGAAGTGCTTACGCACCAGCGCGTTCAGTTCCAGCTCGAAGGCGCTGAACTCAGACGTCACGCTCGCCTGCGCGTCAGGCTCGCGCACCATCCCCGCACCGACGGTGACGTTGGTCAGGCGGTCAATGAAGATCAGCCCGCCCGTCACCGGGTTCTGCTGATACGGATCCAGCACCAGCGGCTCGTCGAAGGTCAGGTCCACCAGACCGATGCCGTTCAGCGGCAGCTCGCTCACGTCACGGTGGGTCAGGTTGTTGATGTCCACCTGGAACTGAATGCCGTCCACGCGGGCGCGGGTTTTCTTGCCGGCGATTTTAATGTCATAGCTCTGGCCTGCGGTCAGCGGCTGTTCGGCCATCCACACTACATCCACGGATGCGCCCTGCACCGCCGCCAGCGTTTCCTGCGCGTCGACCAGCAGGTCGCCGCGGCTGATATCAATTTCGTCTTTCAGTACCAGGGTTACCGCTTCACCTGCCCCGGCTTCGTCCAGATCGCCATCAAAGGTGACGATTCGGGCAATGGCCGATTCCACGCCGGACGGCAGCACCTTGACGCGCTGGCCCACCTTCACTGCGCCGGAGGCAATCGTGCCCGAGAAGCCGCGGAAATCGAGGTTCGGACGGTTCACGTACTGCACCGGGAAGCGCATCGGCTGGGTATCGACCACGCGCTGAATTTCAACGGTTTCCAGCACTTCCAGCAGCGTCGGGCCGCTGTACCACGGCATGTTCGCGCTCTGAGAGGCGACGTTATCCCCTTCCAGCGCCGACAGCGGCACAAAGCGAATATCGAGGTTGCCCGGCAGCTGTTCAGCAAAGGTCAGGTAGCTCTGGCGGATCTCGTCGAAACGCGCTTCGCTGTAGTCCACCAGATCCATTTTGTTCACCGCCACCACCAGATGCTTGATCCCCAGCAGCGTAGAGATAAAGCTGTGACGACGAGTCTGATCCAGCACACCTTTACGGGCGTCGATCAGCAGGATCGCCAGGTCACAGGTGGACGCGCCGGTCGCCATGTTACGGGTGTACTGCTCGTGCCCCGGGGTGTCGGCGATAATAAATTTGCGCTTTTCGGTAGAGAAGTAGCGATAGGCGACATCAATGGTAATGCCCTGCTCGCGCTCCGCCTGCAAGCCGTCCACCAGCAGCGCCAGGTCGAGTTTTTCGCCCTGGGTGCCGTGGCGTTTGCTGTCATTGTGCAGGGAAGAGAGCTGATCTTCGTAGATCTGGCGCGTGTCGTGCAGCAGACGACCAATCAGGGTACTTTTCCCGTCATCCACGCTGCCGCAGGTCAGGAAACGCAGCAGGCTTTTGTACTGTTGGGCGTGCAGATAAGCTTCTACGCCGCCTTCATCGGCAATTTGTTGGGCAATAGTCGTATTCATGGCGGCTCCTTAGAAATAACCCTGACGTTTCTTCAGCTCCATGGAGCCTGCCTGGTCGCGGTCAATCACGCGGCCCTGTCGCTCACTGGTGGTCGACACCAGCATCTCCTCGATGATCTCGGGCAGCGTCTGCGCACTGGATTCCACCGCGCCGGTCAGCGGCCAGCAGCCGAGAGTACGGAAACGGACCATCTGTTTTTTGATCACTTCGCCCGGCTGTAAATCAATGCGATCGTCGTCGATCATCATCAGCATGCCGTCGCGCTCCAGCACCGGGCGCTCGGCCGCCAGATACAGCGGAACGATCTCAATATTTTCCAGATAGATGTACTGCCAGATATCCAGCTCGGTCCAGTTGGAGAGCGGGAAGACGCGAATGCTTTCGCCCTTGTTGATCTGGCCGTTGTAGTTGTGCCACAGCTCCGGACGCTGGTTTTTCGGGTCCCAGCGGTGGAAGCGGTCGCGGAAAGAGTAGATACGCTCTTTGGCGCGGGATTTCTCTTCGTCACGTCGCGCGCCGCCGAAGGCCGCATCAAAACCGTATTTATTCAGCGCCTGCTTCAGCCCTTCGGTTTTCATGATGTCGGTATGCTTGGCGCTGCCGTGCACGAACGGGTTGATGCCCATCGCCACCCCTTCCGGGTTTTTGTGCACCAGCAGCTCGCAGCCGTAGGCTTTGGCGGTACGGTCACGAAACTCGTACATCTCGCGGAATTTCCAGCCGGTATCCACGTGTAACAGCGGGAACGGCAGCGTACCCGGATAAAACGCTTTGCGCGCCAGGTGCAGCATGACGCTGGAATCTTTACCGATGGAGTACATCATCACCGGGTTAGAAAACTCGGCGGCCACTTCGCGGATAATGTGGATACTTTCCGCTTCGAGCTGCCGCAGGTGAGTAAGTCGTTTTTGGTCCATAACCGTTCCTTAAGCCAAATTTATAACAGAAGCGCCAAAGCCTTCTGTGTCGGTTGTGTGTTGGAACCAGGCGAGCGTGCTGTGCAGCTGCACCACTTCGCCCACCACGATCAGGGCGGGCATTGGGGCGTCTTTCGCCAAGGTTGCAAGGTCTTGTAAGGTGCCGATGGCGACATGCTGATCGACGCGTGTCCCGCGGGAGATCACCGCTACCGGCGTCGTCGCATCGCGACCGTGCTGAATAAGCTGTTCGCTGATGTCAGCCGCTTTCATCGTGCCCATATAAATCGCCAGCGTTTGTCGGCTCTGGGCGAGATGCGACCAGTCAAACGGCGTGCTGTCGGCTTTATAGTGCCCGGTCACAAAGGTCACGCTCTGGGCGTAATCGCGATGGGTCAGCGGAATACCGGCGTAGGCCGTGACGGCAGACGCCGCCGTAATACCGGGAACCACCTGGAACGGGACGCCCGCTTCGGCTGCCGCCTGCAACTCCTCGCCACCACGACCGAAGATAAACGGGTCGCCCCCTTTCAGGCGCACCACGGTCTTGCCCGCTTTCGCAGCGGCAATCAGCATCTGGTTGGTGTCGTGCTGGGGCACGGAGTGCTCGCCGGCACGTTTGCCGACGCAAATTTGCTCCGCGTCACGGCGGATCAGCTCGCGAATACCGTCGGTGACCAGGTGGTCATAGAACACGACATCCGCATCCTGTAGAACCTGGAGGCCACGCAGCGTGAGCAGCCCGGCATCCCCCGGCCCGGCTCCCACCAGAATGATTTCTCCGCCCGTACTGCCGGGGTTATCCAGTTCGTCTTCGAGAATTTGTTGCGCCGCCGTCTCGTTACCGGCCTGCATCAGGCTGGCAAAGCGGCCGCGAAACACACGCTCCCAGAAGCGACGGCGTTCCGTCACGCTGGTCAGACGCGTTTTCAAATGGTTGCGCCAGTAGCTGGCCTTCTCCGCCATGCGTCCGAGGCTGGTCGGCAGCAGCGCTTCGATTTTTTCTCTCAGCACGCGCGCCAGCACCGGGGCGGTGCCGCCGGAGGAGATCGCCACCAGCAGCGGCGAGCGGTCGACAATCGACGGGAAGATAAATGAGCATAACGGCTGGTCGTCTACCACGTTCACCAGACGGTGACGGGCCTGGGCTGCGTCGGAGATGCGGCGGTTGAGCGCCCGATCTTCGGTTGCCGCAATCACCAGCACCACGCTGTCGATCTGAGACTCTTCAAAATCCGCCTCTGCAACGATCTGCACCTGCGCCCCGGCGCGTTGCAGGAAGGCGATTTTGCGATCGGCAATTTCACCCGTCCCGACAACCAGTACCGGTCGGTCTTTTAAGGCAGCAAAAAGGGGGAGATAGTCCACAGGCAACAACTCACTAACAACCACGAATAAAGGGACTATAGGGGGCGGCTTAGATCGAATGAAATTACGAATTGGAATGAGTAGTTACTCAATGGAATAACGCCGTGGAAAAGCAAATATCAAAAAGTGCTTAACACGCGAAATTTCGGGCATTTAGGAGCAATTCAAATTGTGTCTACCCGATCACAGTTTCATACTATGCGGGTTAAAATTTTGCTCTGTTTTTAAGGACTCACTATGTTTTCCGCAATGCGCCACCGATTCGTTGCCCTGGCGCTCGGCGTTTGCTTTATCCTTCCGGCTCAGGCAAAAAATCAATCTTACGGTGAAATAGCCAGTATGCAGGCGCGGCATATTGCGACGGTCTTTCCGGGCCGTATGACCGGAACCCCAGCCGAGATGCTCTCGGCAGACTATATCCGTCAGCAGTTTGCGGATATGGGCTATGAGAGCGACATTCGCGCTTTCCACAGCCGCTACATCTATACCACACGCAATAAAACGCAAAACTGGCATAACGTAACCGGCAGCACGGTCATTGCCGCGCACGAAGGAAAGGCGGCTGAGCAGATTATTATTATGGCGCACCTTGATACCTACACGCCGTTGAGCGACGCCGATGTCGATAATAACCTCGGCGGGCTGACGCTTCAGGGACTGGATGACAATGCGGCGGGTCTGGGCGTGATGCTTGAGCTGGCCGAACGCCTGAAGAATATTCCGACGAAATACAGCATTCGCTTTGTTGCGACCAGCGGCGAAGAAGAAGGAAAACTCGGCGCTGAGAATCTCCTTAAGCGCATGAGCGCTGAGGAGAAGAAAAATACGTTGCTGGTGATTAACCTCGATAATCTGATCGTGGGGGATAAGCTCTATTTTAATAGCGGACAGAGCACACCGAGCAGCGTACGTAAACTCACCCGCGACCGCGCGCTGGCGCTTGCCCGCACACATGGCGTCTATGCCGCGACAAATCCGGGCGGTAACCCGCAGTATCCTAAAGGCACAGGCTGCTGTAATGACGGTGAAGTGTTTGATAAGGCGGGCATTCCGGTGCTGTACGTCGAGGCGACGAACTGGGCGCTGGGCAAAAAAGATGGCTATCAGCAGCGCAGCAAATCGAAAGCCTTTCCGGACGGGACCAGCTGGCATGATGTGCGGCTGGATAATCAGCAGCACATTGATAAAGCGCTGCCGCAGCGGATTGAGCACCGCAGCCGGGATGTCGTGAAAGTGATGCTGCCGCTGGTGAAGGAGCTGGCGAAAGCGGGGAAAGCCTGATGTCGTTAAGCCCGGTGGCGGCTACGCCTTACCGGGCCTACGTTTCGTGCCGTTGCAGGCCCGGTAAGCGCAGCGCCACCGGGCGAAAAAACATTACCCTTCGTGCAATCCGCACTCGCGCTTCAGCCCAAAGAATCGCGTCTCTTCTTCCGCCATTCCCGGTTCCCATTTACGCGTGGTGTGGGTGTCGCCTACCGACAGGTAGCCTTGATCCCACAGCGGATGGTACTTCAGCCCGTGCTTTTGCAGATACTGGTACACCGTGCGGTTATCCCAGTCGATGATCGGCAGCACTTTGAACACGCCGCGCTGCACCGCCAGCACCGGCAGCGTTGCCCGGCTCCCGGACTGCTCGCGGCGCAGGCCCGCGAACCAGGTCTGAGCGTTCAACTCTTTCAGCGCCCGGTTCATCGGCTCGACCTTGTTGATCTCATTGTATTTCTCAATGCCCTCAACGCCCTGTTCCCACAGCTTGCCGTAGCGCGCCTCCTGCCAGGCCGCGCTTTCCGTCGCGCGGTAAACTTTGAGGTTCAGCTTGAGCTTGTCCGTCAGCTCGTCAATAAACTGGTAGGTCTCCGGGAACAGATAGCCGGTATCGGTGAGGATCACCGGAATGTCCGGGCGGATCCGATTCACCAGGTGCAGGCTGACCGCCGCCTGGATGCCAAAGCTTGACGACAGCACATAGTCACCCGGCAGGTTTTCCAGCGCCCACGCCACGCGCCCTTCGGCGTCGAGTTTTTCCAGCTGGGCGTTGGTTTCTGCCAGGGCCAGAATGCGTTCGACTTTTGGCAGGTCATTTAGGGCGTTTAGATCGAGTACGGACATAAGAACCTCGTTTGCCTGTTTTGCCGGGCGGCACTGCGTTTGCCCGGCCTACAAAACCCGTAGGCCCCGTAAGCGAAGCGCCACCGGGCAAAGGATGTGTTACTCCCAGAAATCCCTGGCGGGATCGAGCACCGGGCGAATGATGCCCGCACGCACCGTAAAGTCGCCGAAGCCTTCACCCGCTTCACGCTCTTTCGCCCAGCGCCCGACAAGCTCGTCGATGGAATCAAGAATTTCCGGTTCCGTAATATTTTCACGGTACATACGCGGAATGCGCGTCCCCATACGGTTGCCGCCAAGGTGCACGTTGTAACGACCCGGCGCTTTGCCCACCAGACCCAGCTCGGCCAGCATCGCGCGACCGCAGCCGTTCGGGCAGCCGGTGACGCGCATAACAATATGCTCGTCCGGAATACCGTGTTTTTCCAGAATCGCTTCCACTTTATCAGTGAAGGACGGCAGGAAACGTTCCGCTTCGGCCATCGCCAGCGGGCAGGTCGGGAACGACACGCAGGCCATCGAGTTTTCACGCTGCGGTTTAACCGCATTCATCAACCCATGATCGCGCGCCAGCTTCTCGATCTTCGCCTTCTGGCTTTCCGGCACGCCGGCAATAATCAGGTTCTGGTTGGCGGTAATGCGGAACTCGCCTTTATGGATCTTAGCAATTTCCAGCAGACCGGTTTTCAGCGGGCGGCCCGGATAATCCAGAATACGACCGTTTTCAATAAACAGCGTCAGGTGCCATTTATTATCGATACCTTTCACCCAGCCAATGCGATCGCCGCGACCGGTGAATTCGTAAGGGCGGATCGGCTCAAACTTGATCCCCGCGCGACGCTCCACTTCTTCTTTGAACGTCTCGACGCCTACACGCTCCAGGGTGTATTTGGTTTTCGCGTTTTTACGGTCGGTACGGTTGCCCCAGTCGCGCTGGGTAGTAACCACCGCCTCAGCCACGGCCAGCGTGTGCTCCAGCGGCAGGAAGCCGAACTCGCTCGCGGTGCGGGCGTAGGTTTTCTTGTTCCCATGCTCGATGGACAAACCGCCGCCCACCAGCAGGTTAAAGCCGACCAGCTTGCCATTTTCGGCAATCGCCACGAAGTTCATGTCGTTGGCGTGCAGGTCGATATCGTTCTGCGGCGGGATAACCACCGTGGTCTTGAATTTGCGCGGCAGGTAGGTCTGACCGAGGATCGGCTCTTCGTCCGTGGTCGCGACTTTCTCCTGATCGAGCCAGATCTCCGCATAGGCACGCGTGCGTGGCAGCAGGTGCTCGGAGATCTTCTTCGCCCACTCGTACGCTTCGGCGTGCAGCTCGGACTCATACGGGTTCGAGGTGCAAAGCACGTTACGGTTCATGTCGTTGGCGGTCGCCAGCGCGTCCAGCCCCACGGAGTGCAGCATCTGGTGCACCGGCTTGACGTTTTTCTTCAGAATGCCGTGGAACTGGAAGGTCTGACGGTTAGTCAGACGGATGCTGCCGTAAATCGTGTTTTCACCGGCAAACTTGTCAATCGCCTGCCACTGTTTGGTGGTGATGATGCCACCCGGCAGGCGGCAGCGCAGCAGCATCGCATGACGCGGCTCCAGCTTCTGTTCGGCACGTTCGGCGCGGATATCGCGGTCGTCCTGCTGGTACATACCGTGGAAACGGATCAGCAGGAAGTTGTCGCCTTTGAAACCGCCGGTCAGGCCGTCATTTAAATCTTCGGCAATGGTACCGCGCAGGTAGTTGCTCTCTACCTTCATGCGCTCGGCATCAGACAGTTTGCCTTCGACCACCAGTGGGCCAGGATGTTTTTCGCTCATTAGTAGACATCTCGCTGATAACGGCGCTCTACGCGCAGCTCACTTAAAAATTCATCCGCCGTTTCGGCATCCATACCGCCGAATTCGGCAATCACTTCCAGCAGTGCCTGCTCAACGTCTTTCGCCATGCGATTGGCGTCGCCGCAGACATAAATGTGGGCGCCGTCATTGATCCAGCGCCACAGCTCTGCGCCCTGTTCGCGCAGTTTGTCTTGTACGTATACTTTTTCTTTCTGATCGCGGGACCAGGCCAGATCGATGCGGGTCAGCACGCCCTCTTTGACGTAGCGCTGCCATTCAACCTGGTAGAGGAAATCTTCAGTAAAATGCGGGTTGCCGAAGAACAGCCAGTTTTTACCCGGCGCCTCGTCCGCTGCACGCTGCTGCATAAAGGCGCGGAACGGTGCGATGCCGGTGCCCGGGCCAATCATGATCACCGGCGTTTCCGGGTTCGCCGGCAGGCGGAAGTTGTCGTTGTGTTCGATAAAGACGCGCACCTCGCCCTCTTCTTCCACGCGGTCGGCCAGGAAGCCCGACGCCCCACCCGCCCGCGCGCGGCCTTCGATGTCGTAACGCACCACGCCAACGGTGATGTGGACTTCGTTTTCCACTTCCGCCTGTGAAGAGGCGATGGAGTAAAGACGCGGCGTCAGCGGACGCAGCAGGCCGATCAGCGCGTCGGCATCCAGCTGTGCCGGGGAGAAACGCACCATGTCGACAATCGGCGTCGTCGCGGCGTAATGCTGTAACTTCACTTTGTCCCCCACCAGCGGCAGAAGGGACTCGCTGCGCGTTAAGGTGGCGTAGTTTTCAACGATATTGGCGGTGTTCACCGTCAGCTCGAAATGCCACTGAAGCGCCTCAGAGAGCGGTAAGGTTTTACCTTCCACCTGGACCGGCTCCGTGCCTTTCAGCCACAGCAGCTCGACCAGCTCTTTCACCAGCGCCGGATCGTTCTGATACCAGACGCCCAGCGCATCGCCAGGCTGATAACGCAGGCCGGAGTCACCGAGATCGATTTCGATATGGCGCACGTCTTTTTCCGAATCACGGCCCGTGATTTTCTGGTTTACCGACAGGCTCGCCGTCAGCGGCGCCTCTTTCGTGTAAGGGCTGGTGTGGATTTCGTTGACGGTGCCCGCTGCGGTAACGGCGGCTTGCGCTGGCGTCTCTTTCGGGACGCGGGCCTTCAGCACCTCAACGATGCGCGTCCGCCATTCGGCGGCGGCGGCCTGGTATTCGACATCAGCGTCTACGCGATCCAGCAGGCGCTCTGCACCCAGCTCCGCCAGCTTGCTGTCGAAGTCTTTACCGGACTGGCAGAAAAATTCATAGGACGTATCACCGAGGCCGAAGACGGCAAAGGCGGTGCCCTCCAGCCTGGGCGCTTTTTTCGAGAACAGGAACTTATGCAGCGCGACGGCTTCTTCCGCAGGCTCACCTTCCCCCTGCGTTGACGCCACCACCACCAGCAGTTTTTCTGACGCGATCTGTTTGAATTTATAATCCCCGGCGTTGACCAGGTTAACGTTCAGCTTCGCGGCGAGCAGGTCATCACGCAGCGCTTCGGCCACACGACGGGCATTACCCGTTTGCGAAGCGGAGATAAGCGTGATGGCAGGAATTTCAACGGCCGTTGGCGGGACGCCAGCCACAGCACCCGGCTGCTGATTGAGCATTCCCCAGAAATAGCCGGAGACCCAGGCGAGCTGGGTGGGTGAAAAATCGGAAGTCGCGGCCTGGAGGCGCGCCAGTTGCTCCGGGTTAAGGGGAAGCAAATTTGAAGGTGGGGCCTGTGTTGTCATGCGTCGTTATGTTCCAGTAGCAAAGCGGACTTTAAGCGAATAAATCCAAACTGAAGATAAGGTTAACGGCGGGGATAATAACAATTAAAGAAGGGATGGAAATAATAAATAACCAAATGGACTAACCTGTTTTAGTTATCGTTCTTAACGATAAAAGCGATTAAATAACTATTTGAAATAAAACAATAAAGGCCGATAAACACCATGAATACGAGGCGGTGACCGTTCAGAGCCGTTTTAGTTAATGATAAAAATTGTGCTTTCCGGTACTATGCGGCGGTTTTTTCCGCATTCCTGAGAGCTATGATGTCCACCACACTGTTTAAAGATTTCACCTTCGAAGCCGCACACCACCTTCCACACGTTCCTGCCGGACACAAATGTGGCCGCCTGCATGGACACTCGTTTATGGTGCGTCTTGAAATCACCGGTGAAGTCGATCCCCATACGGGCTGGATCATGGACTTTGCCGAACTGAAGGCTGCGTTTAAGCCGACCTACGATCGTCTCGATCACTACTATCTGAATGATATTCCGGGCCTTGAAAACCCGACCAGCGAAGTGCTGGCGAAATGGATTTGGGATCAGATGAAACCGCTGGTTCCGCTGCTGAGCGCGGTGATGATCAAAGAGACCTGCACGGCAGGCTGCGTCTACCGCGGGGAGTGAATCTCCTCCGTTGCGGTCTCACGAGGCACGAGCGGCGTAAACTCGTAGAGCACCAGCGCATTACTCTCCAGTGATTCACTCAGTTGCCAGCCGTCATAAAGGCGTTCATCGCGTACGGAAAGCGTTGGACGCGCTTTATGCGCTATCCAGCGCCACATCTCTTCATCAGGGCCGCTTTCGCTGCCAACCCCTTCAAGTAACGGATAGAGCGCGCCGTTGTGCTGATCAAACAGATGACATTTAATTCGCCATTTACCGCGCATTCCCTTCAGGTGTAAATGATACTGCTGGCGAAAACGCTGGATGAATGCTTCTTCACTGGAAAGGAGCGGATTAAAAACCACCACATTACGCAGCAACAGCTGATAACCATTGCGATGGCGCGTAAGCAGGACACGCTTATCATTGACCAGCACCTCGCCCCGCAGACGTTGCCAGAGCCAGAGTACCCAATAAACCGGACGCGGCAGACCATGGTTATACTGTAGCGCCAGGCTTGAGGTATCGATGGTGTTGTTCGCACGAGCTTCTCCCTGAAGGCCCGAATTAAGCCAGAATCCCGCCAGCCAGACCTGCTCCGAAAGCCCGAGCAGGTTCTGCATCAGCAGCGCCCCACGAAAAAACCAGCCGTTTGTCGCCCGTGTGTTGCCGGTGAGGGTATTCCAGGAGAGAAGCCAGACGGGAAGCGAACATTTACGCAGGCGAAGGGCAGCGAGGATCTGGCGGACCTTCAGTATCGGATAATTTTCCGTTGAAGAGAGAGGGGTTGCCTCCAGCTGCGCGGGATCGAGAAGTTCATTAGCATCGGCAGAACAGGCAAGAAAATCGGCCTGCATCAGGATGGCTGAACTGAACAGGGTATCGTCGCTTACGCCCGCGCTGACGGGGGCAAATCGGTGCCATAAACCAAACTTTGCCTGCGGAAGATAAGTTCGTATTGCCTTTTGCTGGGCCAGCCAGACCTGCTCCCGGGTCTCCTCACTTGCCTGTGTTGACCAGTGCATGACGAAGTGCCAGCCCGCGGTGATCTCTGGCGAAAAATGATTAACCGACTGTTGTAAAAAACGGGTAAGAAGATCGCGACGGGTCGTTACGCCGGTGTGCAGTAGCACCGTCCACTGCTTTTTTGCCAGCCAGGTGAAGAGCTGATGCAGATTGTACCAGCAGGCGTAGCCCGCCATCTGGGGGTCATCCCACCCGGTGGCAAACAGACGACTGCTGAGAAAAGGTTCGGCGATATCAATCCCCTCAATGGGAATGGCCTCATTTATCGCCTCCAGATTTTGTCGAACGTCCTCACGCAGCAAATCGTCGAGCTCACGCAGGGTAATGACCACCCGCATACGGCGCAGCGAGGCAGAAAGAGGATTAAGCTGCTCAAGATCCAGGCTCTGCTCCTGCTGCGGATGAACGATGAGCGGCGAGGCTCCCCAACCGCGCGCCACCGGTTCATTGAGCAGGCTAAACAGCTTGTCCACGGCGACCGGATAGCGCTGCTCACGCCTGTCCGTCCGAATACGTGCCGCCTCCGGGTGCTGGCGCCGGGCCTTACGAAACTCACCCGGAGACATATTGTGAACACGCCTGAACCGATCGCTCATCATACGCGTGCTGGCGAAACCCTGCTCAAGCGCAATCTGATGCAGCGGTCGGTTCGTCAGCCGGAGAGCGTCGGCCGCCTTTTCCAGCCGCAGGTGGGTGATGTACTGCATGAAACTGATCCCCACCTCCTTGCGAAAGAGACGAGAGAGCCAGGCTTCAGAGACATATTCACTCGCGGCGATTTCCGCAAGCGTAATACGGCGGGAATAACTGGCATTGATCCGCTCTATCACCCGGGCGATGCGTTTGCTGTGCGCTGAGGAAAGTTCCCGGGACAGCATACGGGCGGGCTGTTGAAAGCGGCTGGTCAGCAACAGCAATATCTCGCTCAGCCAGCGGTACGCCTCCAGCCGGTAGCGGTGCGGGTCGTTGATGAGGGTGACCACAAGAAGCTGGCGCAGCAGATCGCGAAGCGCATCGCATTGGGGCCAGACGCCTCCGGCTTCTGCCGGTACAGCATAATCATGGGCAAAAAAATCATTGCAGAGCTGGACGACCCAGCGCCCGGAAAGGGTTACGCGCAGGGTGACATTTGCCGTTTCGCTCGTGAACTGCCAGCGCCGATGACGGTTGATGATAGCAAGGGTATTGGCCTCCAGGATGTCATGTCCCACATCGGTGTTCAGCTCTGCCCGCCCTTCCAGCACCCAGAGCAACGTTAGCGTATCGCCTTCATCCTCCACGCAGTGGCGAATGTCCTGAATCTCTATCCAAAACTTATCTCCCCGTTGCGCCATCTTACCCCTCACCAAAGACAAAAAATGACCTGATCTTTTTTGTCATAACTGAATTGTATGAAAAACAATCAAAATAAAGCCGTCGCTTTACAACAAAAAAATGCATTTTCAGGCGGGACGATCGTCATAGACTCGAAATTATCATCGTTTGGCAGAAAAAGGATAACAAAAATGACACATCCAATTATCGAAGCTCTGCGTGGCAACGAAGCCCGGTTCACTGAATTACGTCACTATTTTCATCAGCATCCTGAAATTGGTTTTGAGGAGCACAACACGAGCGATCGCGTTGCAGCGCTGCTTCAGGAATGGGGATATGAGGTTCATCGCGGCCTGGCGAAAACCGGTGTGGTCGGCACACTGAAGGTGGGTAACGGGCATAAACGCCTGGGTCTGCGCGCCGATATGGATGCGCTGCCAATGCAGGAAAACAACGGCAAGGCGTGGAGCAGTACCGTTGAGGGTAAATTCCACGGCTGCGGTAAGGACGGCCACACCACAACGCTCCTGTATGCAGCGGAGTACCTGGCACGCACCCGTAATTTTAACGGCACGCTGCACCTTATTTTTCAGCCCGCGGAAGAACTTCTGTATGGCGGACGCGTTATGGTAGAGGACGGTTTGTTTGACCTGTTCCCCTGCGACCACATCTTTGGTCTACACAATATGCCGTCACAGCCCCTCGGAAAAATTGGTCTGCGCGATGGCGCCATGATGGCCTCTTCCGACACCCTTCATATTGAGGTTAACGGCGTGGGTGGTCACGGCGCGGTGCCAGAACATACCGTTGACGCCACCCTGGTTGCCTGTCATATCACTATCGCGTTGCAGTCCATTGTTTCGCGCAACATTACCCCCTTCCAGCCAGCCGTCGTTACCGTAGGCAGCATTCAGGCCGGGCACGCCCCTAACATTATCAACGACAAAGTATTGATGAAACTTACCGTGCGCACGCTGGATGAAAGCGTGCGGCAAACCGTGCTACAGCGTATCCATGATATCGCCGTTGCACAGGCGGAAAGTTTCAATGCGACGGCCACCATTCGACACATTAACGGCAGCCCGGTGCTGAAAAACAATCCGCAAGCCAACGAGATGGTGCGCAGCGTCGCCACCGATCTGTTCGGTCAGGATGCCGTCGCGGAGGTCAATGCGTTTATGGGCAGCGAGGACTTTGCTTTCATGCTCGAGAAAAATCCCAATGGATGCTATTTCACGCTTGGCGCCGGGGATGAGCCTGACCGCTGCATGGTACATAACCCGGGCTACGACTTTAACGACAACATTCTCCTCACCGGCGCGGCGCTGTGGGCCGCACTGACCGAACACTATCTGCGCTGATTCGCACCTTCCCGGGAGGGCTGCACTATGAGTACCGTTTCCCTGACAGGCGCATCCGCCTACGCCGGTAACGATCGGCTGCTGGCGGGTATCGTCATGAGCGTTCTGACATTCTGGCTGTTTGCCCAGTCGGTTATCAACGTGGTTCCGGCCATGCAGAATAGCCTCGATATTGCCCTCGAAACCCTTACGCTGGCCGTCAGCCTGAGCGCGTTGTTCAGCGGCTGTTTTGTCGTCGCCTGCGGTGGGTTTGCCGATAAGTATGGGCGCATGCGCCTGACCATGATTGGCCTGATCCTGAGCATGATCGGGAGTGGTCTGCTGTTCATTTCATGGGAGCCCGTCCTGTTTCTGTTGGGACGAGCGATACAGGGGCTATCAGCGGCCTGCATTATGCCCGCCACGCTGGCGCTGATTAAAACCTGGTATGAAGGTAAAGCACGCCAGCGCGCAATTAGTTTCTGGGTTATCGGTTCATGGGGCGGGAGTGGCCTGAGCTCGTTTGTGGGAGGCGCCATCGCCACCACGCTGGGCTGGCGCTGGATTTTTATTCTGTCGATGGTGGTGGCTCTGGTCGCGCTATTGCTTATCCGCGCCACGCCGGAAAGCCGCAGCCCTGATGCGTGTCGACACAAACTGGATATCAGCGGCCTGGTGAGTTTTGTCCTTATGCTGGTGCTGTTCAATCTGTTTATCAGCAAAGGACACAGCTGGGGCTGGAGCAGCAGTTTATCGCTTCTTGTACTGTGTGGAGCCGTGATTGCACTGATGTGCTTTATCGTTACCGGGCGGCGGAAAGGCGATGCGGCGCTGATCGATTTCGCCCTGTTTAAAAACCGGGCCTATAGCGCCTCGGTATTCTCAAATTTCCTGCTCAACGGCTGCATTGGCACCATGATGATCGCCAGCATCTGGTTGCAGCAGGGCCATCATCTGTCACCGCTACAGACCGGCATGATGACGCTGGGGTATCTGGTTACCGTACTGGCGATGATCCGGGTGGGTGAAAAACTGCTTCAGCGCTATGGCGCCAGGCTGCCGATGATGACCGGCCCGCTGCTGACCGCAACAGGTATTTCGCTGATTTCATGCACCTTCTTAAGCAAAGAGGTCTACATTGTTACCGTTTTTCTGAGCAATATTTTATTTGGGCTGGGGCTCGGATGTTACGCCACGCCCTCAACGGACACGGCGGTAATGAATGCCCCTGAAAACAAAGTGGGGGTGGCTTCTGGGATCTATAAGATGGGCAGTTCCCTGGGCGGCGCAATGGGTATCGCGGTCACCGCATCGCTGTACGCGCTATGGCTGCCGATGGGAACGGCCAGTGCCGCGCAGTATGCCTTGCTTTTCAACAGTGCGATTTGCCTTGGGTCGGCAGTCGTGACCTGGGCTTTACTGCCAACAACAAAAGCCCCGCGTTAAGCGGGGCCACAAAAGTATCAGGCAATGTTCAGATATTTGTGCGTCTGCATCGACAGCCGCCAGTTGCGGGCGATACAGGTTTCAATGCACAGACGGGTCGCATCGTCTTTCTGGCTGATAGGCTGTAGCGCGATCACGCGCTGCTTTTCGTCCGTCAGCGTCGCCAGCAGTTCATCCAGCGCTTCGATGTCACGCACGCGCCCCACCGGATGTTTGATCTCATCAGCACGCTCAAGCGCCTGCGACAGTACGTCATACCCGCCGCGCATATTCACTTTTGGTGAAACCGTGACCCACGTTGAATGGGAGCAGCGCACTTCATGGGTGCCGCTGGTTTCGATCTGACAGCTATAGCCGTTCTTCTCGAGCAGTTCGGTGAGCGGCATCAGATCGTGAATGCAGGGTTCCCCGCCGGTGATCACCACATGCCGCGCCGTCCAGCCCTGACGACCAATAATGGCAAGCAGATCTTCCGCGCTGCCCGCGCCCCATTTATCGCTCTCTTTGGTTTTCGCCAGAATGCTGAACAGCGACACTTCCCGATCTGCGAGCTTATCCCACGTATGTTTGGTATCACACCAGGCGCAGCCAACCGGGCATCCCTGTAAACGAATAAAGATAGCGGGAACGCCGGTAAAGTAACCCTCGCCTTGCAGGGTCTGGAACATCTCGTTAATCGGGTACTGCATAGTCAACTCTGTTAAGGGGATAAACGATAAGTATCGCAGATCCCCGTCAGATGATCATGCTCCATCGGTGCTTTGCGCGCCAATTGCCGCCATAAACCGTTCCGTAATTTGCTGTGGTCGGGTGATCGCCCCGCCGACGACAACCGTGTGCCCCCCCAGCGCCAGACACCTGGCCGCGCGTTCAGGCGTATCCACGTTACCTTCAGCAATCACGGGGATCGTGACGGCAGACAGCACCTCTTTCAAAAACGCGCAGTCATTTTCCGGTAGCGAATGGCCCGCAGTCTCCGCCGTATAACCGTAAAGGGTGGTTCCGACGCAATCAAACCCCAGCGCCTGCGCGGCCACGGCCTCCTGCACGGTGGCAATATCCGCCATCAGCAGCAGCGAAGGGTAACGGGTGCGGATCTGCGCGATCAGCATGTCCAGCGATCCGCCACCGGGCCGTTTCCGGGCGGTCGCATCCAGCGCAACGATCTCCGGGCCGACCGCCATCAACTCATCCACTTCTTTGAGCGTTGCGGTGATGAACACCTCGCTGTCCGGATAGTCTCGTTTGATGATGCCGATTACCGGCAGTGAGACCAGCCCTTTGATAGCCTCAATATCCACCACGCTATTGGCGCGGATCGCAGCGGCACCGCCCTGGGCCGCCGCCAGCGCCATTCGCGACATAATAAACGGGCTGTGCAGCGGTTCGTTTTCCAGCGCCTGGCAGGAGACGACCAGTTTTCCTTTCAGGTTATCCAGTACAGTTTTCATTACGATAAGATCTCTTCTACTTCGTTTTTGATAATGGTGACGTGCGGTCCATAGATGACCTGGACACCGTTGCCGCGGACGATTACGCCGCGGGCGCCGGTCGCTTTCAGTGCAGATTCATTGACTTTGCTACCGTCTTTCACCGTGACGCGAAGGCGCGTGGCGCAGCAGTCAACGTCATCCAGATTGTCTTTTCCTCCCAGCCCGGCGATCACCGCCGCGGCGCGCTCGCTTTGCGGCAGGGTAGCCTCGTCAGCCAACGCCTCCTTTTCACGGCCCGGCGTGGCAAAATCAAAACGTTTGATCAGATAACGGAAGGTACAGTAGTAAAGGAAGAACCACGGTACGCCCACCAGCGGGACGAACATCCAGTTAGTTTTCGCTTCACCCTGCAAAATGCCGAACAGCACGAAATCAATAAACCCGCCGGAGAATGTTTGTCCGATGGTGATGTGCAGCATGTGCGCGAGCATGAACGCCAGCCCGTCGAACAGCGCATGAATGACGTACAGCACCGGGGCAATAAATAGGAATGAGAACTCTATGGGCTCGGTAATTCCCGTCAGGAATGAGGTTAATGCCGCAGAGAGCAGCAGCCCGGCAACCCGCTTTTTGTTCTCCGGCCTGGCCGTGTGGTACATCGCAAGGCAGGCGCCGAGCAGACCAAACATCATGGTAATAAAGCGCCCGGACATGAAGCGCGACGTGCCCTCATAGAAATGCTGCGTGTTCGGGTCGGCGAGCTGGGCGAAGAAGATCCGCTGCGTGCCCTCAACCAGGTGACCGTTAACAATTTCACTGCCGCCAAGCGCGGTGGTCCAGAACGGAAGATAGAAAATGTGGTGCAGACCAAACGGGCCAAGCATGCGCAGGATGAAGCCGTACAGCAACGTCCCCAGATAGCCGGTGGCATCCACCAGCCCGCCGAGGCCAAAGATCAGCTTCTGGAAATGCGGCCAGACCACGGTCATCAGCGCGCCGACGAGTATCGCTGCCAGTGAGCTGATAATGGGAACGAAGCGTGAGCCGCCAAAAAAGCCCAGGAATTGCGGAAGCGCGATTTTATTAAATCGATGATGCAGTGCGCAGGTCACCAGCCCAATAACTACCCCACCAAATACGCCCGTTTCAAGCGTCTGAATACCCAGCGTCATGCCCTGCCCTACGGCGCCCGGGTTGTCATGCGCCAGTTTTCCGGTCAGGATCAGCAGCGCATTGATAGTGGCATTCATCACCAGATAAGCGAGCAACGCCGCCAGCCCTGCCGTGCCTTTATCATTTTTCGCCAGCCCAACGGCGACCCCAACAGCAAACAGTACCGACAGGTTTGCAAACACAATCGAGCCTGCGCTGCTCATGATGGTAAAGATGGCCTGTAGCCAGCCAACGTCTAAAAATGGATACGCGGTAAGCGTATTCGGATTCGATAGCGCCCCGCCAATCCCCAGCAACAGACCTGCTGCGGGCAGTATGGCGATGGGTAACATAAAGGATTTGCCAAAGCGCTGCGCTTTTTCAAACCATCCGCCGGAAGACGCTCCGCTGAACATTTGCATCATTTTTTTATCCCCCTGGTTATTGATGAAAATTTTTACCACATATATTTTTAATTGTGAAAATTACCACCAAAAACCAGGACGCCGATCATACTTTTTCGAAATGACTGGCATCTCTCCCCCGCTTTCCGCCACACTAGTTGGCAGAGAAACGCATTAAGGATCTAGCATGTCGGACCATGAAAACCTGCTGCTGAAGCTACGCCAGGAGGCTTCCGGGTACAGCCCAACGCAACAAAAACTGGGGGAGTTTGTCCTCAACGATCCTGCCAGGGTGCTCTACCTGACGATCACCGAGCTGGCGCGTGAAAGCGGCACCAGCGAGGCCAGCGTCACACGCCTTTGCCGCACGCTGGGCTGTAAGGGATATAACGAATTTAAAATGGCGCTTGCGCTGGATATTCAGCAGGGTTTGCCGGAGCGTCAGGCAGGAGATGCGATAGATAACGTGGTGGATGAGTCTGTCCAGGCGCTGCAAGATACCGCAAAACTCCTCGACCGGGCCCAGCTTGAACAGGCGACACTGGCCCTGCATCAGGCGCAGTCAGTGCAAATTTACGGGGTGGCGGCCAGCGCAATTCTGGGGGAGTATTTGCATTACAAGCTGCTGCGACTCGGCAAACCTGCACAGCTGTTTAGCGATATGCATCGCGCCGCCATGAATGCGACGACGCTCTCGAAAGAGACGCTGGTGGTAGCCATATCAAGTTCCGGCTCTACACGGGATCTGCTTCACGTGGTGAAACTCGCCCGCAAGCGCGGCGTTAAGGTACTGGCGCTCAGCAATACGCCCCGCAGCCCGCTGGCCTCCCTGAGCGATTTACAGCTGGTTGCAGCCAAGCCCGAGGGACCGCTGAGCGCGGGTGCGCTCAATGCCAAGGTTGGCGTGATGCTGCTGGTTGAACTGCTAACCACTTCCCTTATTGCAGTAGACAGCCATTACGGTGACGTTAGCCAGCAAACGGCAAGCGCCACGTTGCCGCTTCTGCTATAGAAAACAAAAAACCCGCCGAAGCGGGTTTTTTCATAAGAACGAAGATTCAGGCTTATGCCTGGCCTTTGATCTCTTTACGACCGTTGTAAGGTGCTTTTTCGCCCAGCGCTTCTTCGATACGAATCAGCTGGTTGTATTTAGCAACACGGTCAGAACGGCTCATAGAACCGGTTTTGATCTGGCCAGCAGCGGTACCCACAGCCAGGTCAGCGATGGTAGCGTCTTCAGTTTCGCCAGAACGGTGAGAGATAACCGCGGTGTAGCCAGCGTCTTTCGCCATTTTGATCGCAGCCAGCGTTTCGGTCAGAGAACCGATCTGGTTGAATTTGATCAGGATGGAGTTAACGATGCCTTTCTCGATGCCTTCTTTCAGGATCTTGGTGTTGGTTACGAACAGATCGTCACCAACCAGCTGGATTTTGTCGCCCAGTACTTTGGTCTGGTATGCGAAACCATCCCAGTCAGACTCGTCCAGACCGTCTTCGATAGACACGATTGGGTACTGTTTGGTCAGGTCTTCCAGGAAGTGGGTGAACTCTTCGGAGGTGAACGCTTTGTTGCCTTCGCCAGCCAGAACGTATTTACCGTCTTTGTAGAATTCAGATGCTGCGCAGTCCATCGCCAGGGTGATGTCTTTGCCCAGCTCGTAGCCTGCTGCTTTAACCGCTTCAGCGATAACAGCCAGTGCTTCTGC
Organism: Enterobacter cloacae complex sp. ECL72; assembly: GCF_019056635.1. NCBI lineage: Bacteria > Pseudomonadati > Pseudomonadota > Gammaproteobacteria > Enterobacterales > Enterobacteriaceae > Enterobacter > Enterobacter cloacae complex sp. ECL72. Next base: position 3,265,187 of record NZ_CP077659.1, read on the forward strand.
GTTAGAACCCAGGTTTGGCGCGTAGCCGCCTTCGTCACCAACAGCCGTGTTCATGCCTTTAGCTTTCAGAACTTTAGCCAGGTTGTGGAACACTTCAGAACCCATACGTACCGCTTCTTTCAGGGTTTTCGCGCCAACTGGCTGAATCATGAATTCCTGAATATCAACGTTGTTGTCTGCGTGCTCACCACCGTTGATGATGTTCATCATTGGTACAGGCATGGAGTATTTGCCTGGGGTGCCGTTCAGTTCAGCGATGTGCTCGAACAGTGGCATGCCTTTAGCTGCCGCTGCCGCTTTGGCGTTCGCCAGGGAAACGGCCAGGATTGCGTTCGCACCGAAGTTAGATTTGTTTTCAGTACCGTCCAGATCGATCATGATCTTGTCGATGCCAGCCTGATCTTTAGCATCTTTGCCAACGATAGCCTGAGCAATAGGACCGTTAACAGCGCCAACCGCTTTCAGTACGCCTTTGCCCATGAAACGGGATTTGTCGCCATCACGCAGTTCCAGCGCTTCGCGGGAACCTGTAGAAGCACCTGATGGAGCCGCTGCCATACCGACGAAACCACCTTCCAGATGAACTTCAGCTTCAACGGTCGGGTTACCACGGGAGTCGATGATTTCACGACCGATGACTTTAACGATTTTGGACATTAGATTTTCCTCAGTACAAGTTAAACTAAAACTCCAGACAAACAACGCGTACCAAAGGTACGCGTTGCCGTTCTAACTTTTTTTACTTCGCCTGACGCTTCTGGTACTCGCTGGCGGCTTTCACGAAGCCTGCAAACAGCGGATGCCCGTCACGCGGCGTTGAAGTAAATTCCGGGTGGAATTGGCAGGCCACGAACCACGGATGGTTAGGCACTTCGATGATCTCGACTAACTGATCATCCCCGGAACGGCCCGCAACACGCAGACCCGCAGCTTCAATTTGTTTCAACAACATGTTGTTGACTTCATAGCGGTGACGATGGCGTTCGGTGATGACCGGCTCGCCGTACAGCTTGCGTACCACGCTATCGTCGGACAGCTGGCAGGCCTGTGCGCCAAGACGCATGGTGCCACCCAGATCGCTCTTCTCGGTACGGACTTCGACGTTACCGTCTTCGTCGCGCCATTCCGTAATCAGCGCCACAACAGGGTACTTACAGTCTGGCACAAATTCCGTAGAGTTCGCGTTTTCCATTCCCGCTACGTTGCGCGCAAATTCAATCAGCGCAACCTGCATACCCAGGCAGATACCGAGGTATGGAATATTGTTTTCACGCGCATAGCGTGCAGTGGCGATCTTGCCTTCAACACCACGGTAGCCGAAGCCGCCAGGGATGAGGATAGCATCCAGATCTTTAAGAATTTCAACGCCGCGCGTCTCTACATCCTGTGAATCAATCAGCTTGATGTTCACAGAGACGCGATTCTTCAGACCACCGTGTTTCAGCGCTTCGATAACTGACTTGTAGGCATCCGGCAGTTCGATGTACTTGCCGACCATACCGATAGTCACTTCGCCGCCCGGATTGGCTTCTTCGTAAATCACCTGCTCCCATTCAGACAGGTTAGCTTCCGGACAGTTCAAGCTGAATCGTTTACAAATATAATCGTCCAGACCCTGTGATTTCAACAGGCCCGGGATTTTATAAATGGAATCGACATCTTTCATTGAAATAACGGCTTTTTCAGGCACGTTACAGAACAATGCAATTTTCGCGCGTTCGTTCGCCGGAATCGCGCGATCGGAACGGCAAACCAGGATGTCAGGCTGAATACCGATGGAGAGCAACTCTTTAACAGAGTGCTGAGTCGGTTTGGTTTTCACTTCACCTGCTGCTGCCATGTAAGGCACCAGCGTCAGGTGCATGAACAGCGCGTGCTCACGACCAATATCTACCGCCAGCTGACGAATCGCTTCGAGGAACGGCAGGGATTCGATATCCCCTACGGTACCGCCGATTTCAACCAGCACAACGTCATGCCCTTCGCCACCGGCAAGGACACGTTCTTTGATGGCGTTAGTGATGTGTGGGATGACCTGCACGGTCGCGCCCAGGTAGTCACCACGGCGCTCTTTACGCAGAACGTCAGAGTAGATACGGCCAGTCGTAAAGTTGTTACGACGGGTCATTTTGGTACGGATGAAACGCTCGTAGTGGCCAAGATCCAGATCGGTTTCAGCGCCGTCTTCAGTAACGAACACTTCCCCGTGTTGGGTTGGGCTCATGGTGCCAGGATCGACGTTGATGTACGGATCCAGTTTCATCATGGTCACATTGAGGCCACGGGCTTCAAGAATGGCTGCGAGGGAGGCTGCGGCAATGCCTTTACCCAGAGAGGATACGACCCCGCCGGTCACAAAAATATAGTTCGTTGTCATGCTGAACCTGAGAAGTTAGGGTGAAACGATGGAATAACCAGGACGGGAAAGTAGTATACCCGAACACGACGAGCGCCACAAACTTTCATTCTCCGTCTCCACTCCAGGCCATGACAAACATAAGGAGTGAGAAAATAGCCCCTTTTGGGTAAATGTTTTTGACGCAAATCAAGCGCTTGTCATTTAAAAAATCACACAAATTGCGCTTGATCGCAAAATCTCGTTAGAGATCATGTTCCTGGCGTTTTACTTCCTGCCAGACTTCTTCCATCGCGTCGAGGTCAATCCCGCTCATTTCCAGGCCGCGCGAGGCCACAATCCGCTCAACTTCGCGAAAGCGTCGTTCGAATTTAATGTTCGCTTTTTGCAGGGCGGTTTCCGCTTTTACACCGAGGTGGCGCGAAAGGTTGACGGTCGCAAACAGCAGATCGCCCATCTCCTCTTCCAGCTTTGCTTCATCCACAACGGCCTGCTGCGCTTCATGCATCACTTCGTCGATCTCTTCGTGCACTTTTTCCAGCACCGGGCCGAGAGAGTTCCAGTCAAACCCTACCGCCGAGCAGCGCTTTTGAATTTTGTGCGCGCGCATCAGCGCGGGAAGGTTCAGGGGAATGTCGTCCAGCGCCGAGTGCTGGGATTTTTCAGCGCGTTCGGCGCTTTTTATCTGCTCCCAGCGCGCCAGCACTTCCGCACTGTTGCCTGCGGAGGCATCGCCAAAAATATGCGGATGACGACGCTCCAGCTTGTCGCTGATAGCGGCGCAGATATCGTCAAAGTTAAAGCGCCCCTCTTCCTGCGCCATCTGCGCGTAGAACACAACCTGGAACAGCAGGTCGCCCAGCTCACCGCGCAGGTCGTCGAAATCTTCGCGCGAAATCGCGTCCAGCACTTCGTAGGTCTCTTCCAGCGTGTAAGGCGCAATGGTGGCGAAAGTCTGCTCTTTATCCCACGGGCAGCCGTTTTCCGGATCGCGCAGACGTTTCATGATGCCAAGCAGGCGGTCGATTTGAGTCATAACAGATTCCATTAAATGCCTGAGCCGGGTGGCGGCGTTGCCTTACCCGGCCTACAGAAGAGGATGTTTAGCCGCCGTGCAGACGACGCGCGTCAATCACATCCGGCACCTGGTTCAGTTTGCCGAGTACGCGGCCCAGCACCTGAAGGTTATAGATTTCGATAGTCATATCGATGGTGGCAAGCTGCTCGCGGGTATCGCTGCGGCTGGCAACGCCCAGCACGTTGACCTTTTCGTTGGCGAGAATGGTGGTGATGTCGCGCAGCAGGCCGCTGCGGTCGTTGGCAGTGACGCGCACCACCAGCGAGTAACCCGCCGAGTAGCTCTCCCCCCAGACGGCTTCCACGATACGTTCCGGCGCATGCGATTGCAGCTCTGCAAGCTGATCGCAGTCGGAGCGGTGAATCGAGATCCCGCGCCCCTGGGTGATAAAGCCGACAATATCGTCTCCCGGGATCGGCTGGCAGCAGCGGGCAATATGGTGCATGAGGTTACCCACCCCTTCAACCACCACGCGGCCATTGTCCTTGCTGCGCTGCTGCGGAGCGTAGGTTTTCTGCTGGAGCTGTTTCAGCGCCGCCGCATCCTGCTCCGCTGCGCTTGGCTTGTTGAACTTCGCTTGCAGGAAGTTCACCATCTGGTTCAGGCGGATATCGCCGCCACCAATCGCCGCTAACAGTTCGTCGAGCTCGTTGAAGTTGTAGCGTGGCAGCAGGAACTTCTCCGCCTCTTTCAGGCTTATCCCGATATGTTCCAGCTCGTCGTCCAGGATCTGACGACCGGCAAGGATGTTCTTGTCACGATCCTGCTTGCGGAACCAGGCGTGGATTTTAGAGCGCCCACGGCTGGTGGTAACGTAACCGAGGTTCGGATTCAGCCAGTCGCGGCTTGGGTTTGGCTGCTTCTGGGTGATGATTTCAATCTGATCGCCCATCTGGAGCTGGTAGGTAAACGGTACGATACGTCCGCCGATCTTCGCCCCGATGCAACGGTGCCCCACATCGCTGTGGATGTGGTAGGCGAAATCGAGCGGCGTGGAGCCTGCCGGCAAATCAACAACATCCCCTTTCGGGGTAAAGACGTAGACGCGATCGTCGAAGACCTGACTGCGCACTTCGTCGAGCATTTCGCCGGAGTCGGCCATCTCTTCCTGCCACGCAATCAGCTTACGCAGCCAGGCGATACGGTCCTCGTGACCGGAGCGACCGCCGCCGGAGGTACCCTCTTTGTATTTCCAGTGCGCCGCCACGCCCAGCTCGGCGTCTTCGTGCATCTGTTTGGTACGGATCTGAATTTCCACCGTTTTGCCGCCAGGGCCGAGCACCACGGTATGAATAGACTGATAGCCGTTTGGTTTGGGGTTGGCGACGTAGTCATCAAACTCATCCGGCAGATGGCGGAAGTGAGTATGCACTATCCCCAGCGCGGCATAGCAGTCCTGGAGACGCTCCGCCACGATACGTACGGCGCGCACGTCAAACAGCTCGTCAAAGGCGAGATGTTTCTTCTGCATTTTGCGCCAGATGCTGTAGATGTGCTTTGGACGCCCGTAGACCTCGGCGCGCACATTCTCCTCTTTCATCGACTGGCGCAGCCCGCTGACAAATTCCTCGATATAGTGCTCGCGGTCAATGCGGCGTTCGTGCAGCAATTTTGCAATGCGTTTGTATTCCGCCGGATGCAGATAGCGGAAGCAGTAATCTTCCAGCTCCCACTTCAGTTGCCCGATACCGAGACGGTTCGCCAGCGGCGCATAGATATTCGTACACTCTTTAGCGGCCAGGACGCGCTCGTCTTCCGGCGCATCCTTCACTTCACGCAGATGGGCAACCCGTTCGGCCAGCTTGATAACCACACAGCGGAAATCATCTACCATCGCCAGCAGCATGCGACGGACGTTATCCACCTGCTCGGAAGAGACAGAGTCCGTTTGCGCGGCTTTAAGCTGACGAATGGCTGCCATGTCACGCACGCCGTGGATAAGCGCCACGACGGACTGGCCGACGCTTTCACGCAGGACGTCTTCCGTCACCACGTCGGCGTCCGCCAGGGGGAACAGCAGTGCGGCCTGTAGCGTTTCGATGTCCATGTTCAGCATGGAGAGAATTTCAACCATCTCCACGCCGCGCCACAACAGCAGTTCAGCGTCCGGATGCCCCTGCGTTGTGCGTAAACAATAGGCCCAGGTTTCGGTTAAGCGTTCACACGACTGCTGGCTGGAAATCCCCAGACTTGCGATCCATTTTTGAGGGTCAAACTCACCAGCTTTATTTAAATGTGCACTTCTTACCGCAACCATCGTCCTCTCCTTTAGGGACAAGGGCCTGTCGAAGTCGACAAGCCAAACTCATTAGATGTGCTCGAACAACACCATCGATTCCAGATGACCAGTGTGCGGGAACATGTCCAGCATTGCCAGACGCCGAATCTGGTAACCCCCGCTCAATAATGCTTCGCTGTCACGGGCAAGCGTCGCCGGGTTACAGGAAACATAGACCACGCGTTCAGGCGCGAGTTTAATTATATGCTGCATCACGCCCGGCGCACCTGCGCGCGCCGGATCGAGCAGGATCTTATCAAAGCCCTGCTTAGCCCACGGTTGCCGAGTGACATCATCCTCAAGATTTTGATGAAAGAATGTCACATTTTGCAAACCGTTCTGTTGGGCGTTCTCCTGGCCTTTCGCCACCAGCGCCTCAACGCCTTCCACCCCGACCACGCTGGCTGCTCTGCGCGCCAGCGGCAGGGTAAAGTTCCCCATGCCGCAGAACAGATCGAGCACCCGATCGGTGGGTTGTACGTCCAGCCACGCCAGCGCGTTCGCTACCATCTGCTGGTTCACGCCGTCGTTAACCTGGATAAAATCCCGCGGGCTGAACGTTAAGCGTAGCCCGTCTGACGCATACCAGGGCGCTTCTCCGCTGACCTGCTCAAGTATCTCGCTTTGCGGCGCGAGGAAAAGCGCAAGCTCATGAGAATGCGAAAAGCGTTCCAGTTTTTCGCGATCCGCCTTTGACAGCGGCGCGGTGTGGCGCAGCACCATCAGCGGGCCACTGTTGGCCAGCACCAGTTCGACATGGCCCAGCGAACGCACGCCATCCAGCGATGCAAGACAGTGGTGCACGTCCGGGAGCAACGCCCCAAGATGGGGCGCCAAAACAGGGCACTGCGTGACAGAGACGATATCGCTGGAGCCAGCTTTGCGAAAACCCATCTCCAGCCGCTCGGTTTTGGGCTGGTAGCTGAGGCTCAGGCGAGCGCGGCGACGGTAGCCCCAGGGCCGATCGGCAATGATGTCATTCACGTCGTGTCCGACCAAGCGGGCCAGCGCGCTGCTTTTACTTTTTTGCTGTAATTCTGTGCTGGCATGCTGTTGCTGGCAGCCGCCGCAGACGCCAAAATGGGGGCAGCGAGGCGTCACGCGCTCCGGGCTATCATTAAGACGGCGCTTGACCTGACCGCGCGCATACTGACGTTTGTCTTCCGTCAGCGTAATATCTGCGCGTTCTCCTGGCAGCAAACCTGTGATAAACAGTGTCTTACCCTTGTGACGCGCCACCCCCTGTCCAAAAGGATCGAGGTCCGTGGCTTCAACAGTTATGATCTGACGCGTCGTCACGCGTCGTTTTGCAGAGTAGAATTGCGCCATCGCCGAGATTGTTCTCAAATAAACATAATTAGCCTGATTGTCCCATAACGGAACTCCATGACCAACTACAGCCTGCGCGCGCGCATGATGATTTTGATCCTCGCTCCTACCGTTCTCATCGGTTTGCTGCTGAGCATTTTCTTTGTGGTGCATCGCTATAACGATTTGCAGAGACAGCTTGAAGATGCCGGGGCCAGCATTATCGAACCGCTGGCCGTCTCCAGCGAGTACGGTATGAACCTGCAAAACCGTGAATCCATTGGTCAGTTAATCAGCGTGCTGCACCGCCGTCATTCAGAGATTGTGCGCGCCATTTCCGTTTACGATGAGCATAACCGTCTGTTCGTCACCTCGAATTTCCATCTGGATCCCACGTCGCTGAAAATCCCGGATGGTACCCCCTTCCCGCGTCACCTTACGGTGTTGCGGCGCGGCGATATCATGATCCTGCGCACGCCGATTATCTCCGAAAGCTATTCACCCGATGAATCCGCCCAGTCCGATGCGAAGTCCAGCAATAATATGCTGGGATATGTGGCGCTGGAGCTGGATCTTAAGTCGGTACGGCTCCAGCAGTACAAAGAAATATTCATCTCCGGCGTGATGATGCTGTTCTGCATCGGCATCGCGCTGATCTTCGGCTGGCGACTGATGCGCGACGTCACGGGGCCTATCCGCAACATGGTGAATACCGTTGACCGGATCCGCCGGGGTCAGCTCGACAGCCGCGTGGAAGGCTTTATGCTCGGCGAGCTGGATATGCTGAAAAATGGCATCAACTCAATGGCGATGTCGCTGGCGGCTTATCACGAAGAGATGCAGCACAACGTTGACCAGGCCACCTCTGACCTGCGCGAAACGCTGGAGCAGATGGAGATCCAGAACGTGGAGCTGGATCTGGCGAAAAAACGTGCGCAGGAGGCGGCACGAATTAAGTCTGAGTTCCTGGCGAACATGTCGCACGAGCTGCGCACGCCGCTGAACGGGGTGATTGGCTTCACCCGTCTGACGCTCAAAAGCGAGCTGAACCCGACCCAGCGTGACCATCTGCATACCATTGAACGCTCAGCCAACAACCTGCTGACCATTATTAACGACGTACTGGACTTCTCGAAGCTGGAAGCGGGCAAGCTGATTCTGGAGAGTATTCCCTTCCCGCTGCGCAGCACGCTGGATGACGTGGTCACGCTTCTTGCCCACTCATCGCATGATAAGGGTCTGGAACTGACGCTCAATATTAAAAATGATGTGCCGGATAACGTCATTGGCGACCCGCTGCGCCTGCAACAGGTCATTACCAATCTGGTGGGCAACGCGATTAAGTTCACCGAGAGCGGCAACATCGACATTCTGGTCGAAAAAAGGGCGCTCAGTAATAACAAAGTCCAGATTGAAGTGCAGATCCGGGATACCGGCATCGGTATTCCCGAGCGCGATCAGACGCGTCTGTTCCAGGCTTTCCGCCAGGCCGATGCGAGCATTTCCCGTCGTCACGGCGGAACGGGCCTGGGGCTGGTGATCACCCAAAAGCTGGTGAAAGAGATGGGAGGCGATATCTCCTTCCACAGCCAGCCTAACCGGGGCTCAACCTTCTGGTTCCATATCAACCTTGATCTTAACCCGAACGTGCAGACCGACGGCCCGGTCACCGGGTGCCTGAAGGGGATGCGTCTGGCCTATGTGGAACCGAACGCCGCGGCAGCGCAGTGTACGCTGGATGTATTAAGCAGCACGCCGCTGGAGGTCATCTACAGCCCGACCTTCTCCGCGCTGGCGAACGATCATTACGATATCCTGTTGTTGGGGATTCCGGTGACGTTTACCGGAGAACTGACCATGCAGCAGGAACGCCTGGCGAAGGCGGCCTCAATGACGGACTACCTGCTGCTGGCGCTGCCGTGCCACGCCCAAATCAACGCCGAAGAGCTGAAAAACGACGGAGCGGCGGCGTGTCTGCTGAAACCCCTCACCGCCACACGACTGTTACCTGCGTTGACCGAATATTGCCGTCTGACGCATCAGTCCCTGCCGCTGGAAAACGACGAACATAAGCTGCCGATGACGGTGATGGCCGTGGACGATAACCCGGCGAACCTGAAGCTGATTGGCGTGCTGCTTGAGGATCAGGTTCAGCATGTTGAGCTGTGTACCAGCGGCGCCGAAGCCGTGGAACAAGCCAAACAGATGCAGTTCGACCTGATCCTGATGGATATTCAGATGCCGGGCATGGATGGCATCCGCGCCTGCGAGTTGATTCGCCAGCTTCCGCACCAGCAGCAGACGCCGGTGATTGCCGTGACGGCGCACGCGATGGCGGGGCAAAAGGAGAAACTGCTGGGTGCGGGCATGAACGATTATCTGGCGAAACCGATCGACGAAGAGAAGCTGCACAGCCTGCTGCTGCGCTACAAGCCGGGGCACATTGGCGGGACATACACCATTACAGCTGAATCGCCGGAGATCAGCGTTAACCAGAATGCCACGTTTGACTGGCAACTGGCGCTGCGCCAGGCGGCAGGCAAACCCGATCTGGCCCGCGATATGCTGCAAATGCTGGTGGACTTCCTGCCTGAGATCCGTAACAAGGTTGAAGAACAGCTGGTGGGTGAAAACCCCGAAGGACTGCTGGAAGCCATTCATAAACTGCATGGCAGCTGCGGCTACAGCGGCGTACCGCGGTTGAAAAATCTCTGCCAGTTGCTTGAACAGCAGCTCCGCGCGGGTACGCCAGAATCCGATCTCGAACCGGAGTTCCTGGAGCTGCTGGACGAGATGGACAACGTGACGCGGGAAGCAATGAAGGTGTTGGGGAGCTAAGACCAAAGCCCGGTGGCGCTTCGCTTACCGGGCTTACAGGAGCACGAACGTTAACGCGACATCCCCTGCCCCATCTTTATCACCGCCGCAATATTCCTTGCGGCCATCTGTACATTCTGTTGCGCATTTTCCAGCGCATCCTCCAGCGAGCAGATGGTGTAAATCACGCTGAATACGGCATCCAGTCCATGCTCATGCACCACGCCAACATCCGCCGTCAGGCTGCCGGCAATGCCGATAACTGGCTTGTTATAGCGTTTCGCGACTCTCGCCACGCCAACGGGCACTTTGCCGTGGATCGTCTGGCTGTCGATACGCCCTTCGCCCGTGATCACCAGATCGGCGTCCGCGACCTGTTCATCAAGATGCAGGGCATCGGTGACAATCTCAATCCCCTGACGGAGCTGTGCGCCGCAAAATGCATACAGCGCCGCCCCCATTCCGCCAGCCGCACCGCCGCCCGCCAGGTTTAAGACGTCAATATCCAGATCCCGGGCGATAATTTTTGCGTAATGCGCCAGCGCGTTGTCCAGCGTCCTGACCATCTCCGGCGTCGCCCCTTTCTGCGGACCAAATACCTCAGAAGCGCCTGTCTCGCCGATCAGAGGGTTGGTTACATCGCAGGCCACTTCAATTCGACAGTCTGCCAGCCGCTTATCCAGCCCGCTAAGATCGATATGTGCAAGGCTTGCCAGTTCGCCGCCGCCCGGCCCTACGGGCTGCGCTTTCGCATCCAGCAGTTTTACGCCCAGCGCCTGCACCATGCCTGCGCCACCGTCATTGGTCGCGCTGCCTCCAATGCCAATAATGATATGCTTAACGCCCGCATCCAGCGCATGACGGATCAGTTCCCCGGTTCCCCAGGAGGTGGTGATTAACGGGTTACGCTTTGCGGGAGCAACAAGCTCCAGACCGCTCGCTGCCGCCATCTCGATAAAGGCGCTTTTCCCGTCTCCGGATAACCCGAAAAACCCTTCCACGCGTTCACCCAAAGGCCCGGTAACGGGAACATGGACAAGACGCCCATGCGTGGCTGCCACCATCGCTTCCACCGTCCCTTCGCCACCATCGGCAACCGGTAATTTGACATAGTCCGCTGACGGGAAAATGTCGCGAAAACCGACCTCTATCGCTGTCGCCACCTCCAGCGCGCTCAAGCTTTCCTTATACGAGTCCGGAGCGATAACAATTTTCATAAGCCATCCTTACGCATGTTAGTTACGTTAAGCATACACCACGTAAGGGACCACTCATGGGAGCGGTCCCAATGCGCTTATCGTACCATGCACGGACGTTTATTGTCGAATGTCCACTCAGGGATCAGATATTGCATCGCCAGCGCGTCATCACGCGCGCCCAGGCCGTGTTTCTGGTACAGCTCATGCGCTTTCATGACCTGATCCATATCCAGTTCTACGCCCAGACCCGGCGTAGCAGGAACCTGTACCATACCGCCTTTGATTTCAAACGGCTGTTTGGTCAGGCGCTGGTTGCCCTCCTGCCAGATCCAGTGGGTGTCGATGGCGGTAATGTTGCCCGGCGCGGCAGCCGCCACGTGGGTGAACATCGCCAGCGAGATGTCGAAGTGGTTGTTGGAGTGCGAGCCCCAGGTCAGGCCGAACTCATGGCACATCTGCGCCACGCGAACCGAGCCCTGCATCGTCCAGAAGTGCGGGTCTGCCAGCGGAATGTCCACCGATTGCAGCGAGAGCGTGTGCCCCATCTGACGCCAGTCGGTCGCGATCATGTTGGTGGCGGTTGGCAGCCCGGTGGCGCGACGGAACTCCGCCATCACTTCACGTCCGGAGAACCCCTGCTCTGCACCGCACGGATCTTCCGCATAGGCCAGCACGCCTTTAAGCTGCTTACCGATTTTTATCGCCTCATCAAGCGACCAGGCACCGTTCGGATCCAGCGTGACGCGCGCCTGCGGGAAGCGCTTCGCCAGCGCGGCGATCGCCTCTGCTTCTTCTTCACCCGCCAGTACACCGCCTTTCAGCTTGAAGTCATTAAAGCCATATTTTTCATACGCGGCTTCCGCCAGGCGCACTACCGCGTCCGGGGTCATCGCTTCATCGTGACGCACACGATACCAGTCGCATTTTTCGTCCGGCTGGCTCTGGTACGGCAGCGGGGTGAGTTTGCGGTTGCCGATAAAGAACAGGTAGCCGAGCATTTCCACTTCGCTGCGCTGTTGGCCGTCGCCCAGCAGGGAGGCGACATTGACGCCAAGATGCTGGCCCAGCAGATCCAGCATCGCGGCTTCAATGCCCGTGACCACATGGATAGTGGTGCGCAGATCAAACGTTTGCAGACCACGGCCACCCGCATCACGATCGGCAAAGGTCGTACGCACGCGAGTCAGCACATTTTTGTACTCGCCCAGCGTTTTACCCACCACCAGCGGAATGGCGTCCTCCAGCGTTTTACGGATCTTCTCCCCGCCCGGGATTTCACCGACACCGGTATGCCCTGAGTTGTCCTTGATCACCACAATATTACGGGTGAAGAACGGCGCATGGGCGCCGCTCAGGTTCATCAGCATGCTGTCATGTCCCGCGACAGGAATGATCTGCATGGAGGTGACTACAGGGGTAGAAAATGTGCTCATCGTTCGATCCTTTTATCAGTGACGTCCAAATACAGGGCGCTTACGGTCAAATGTCCAGCCGGGAATAAGGTACTGCATCGGGCCTGCGTCGTTGCGCGCGCCGCCCGGCAGTTTTTTATACGCTTCATGCGCCTTGTGGATCTGATCCCAGTCAAGCTCCACGCCCAGCCCCGGCGCATCCGGTACGGCAATGGTGCCGTTTTTGATTTCAAGTGGATTTTTGGTCAGGCGCGCTTCGCCTTCCTGCCAGATCCAGTGCGTATCGATGGCGGTCGGGTTGCCCGGCGCCGCCGCGCCAACGTGGGTAAACATCGCCAGCGAAATGTCAAAATGGTTATTGGAGTGGCAGCCCCAGGTGAGCCCCCAGTCATCGCACAGCTGCGCCACGCGCACCGCGCCGGAAAGGGTCCAGAAGTGCGGGTCCGCCAGCGGTATGTCCACCGCATTCAGCATCACCGCATGGCCCATTTCACGCCAGTTGGTGGCGATCATGTTGGTCGCAACCGGCAGCCCGGTAGCGCGGCGGAATTCGGCCATCACCTCGCGGCCAGAAAATCCCTGCTCGGCGCCGCACGGATCTTCCGCGTAGGTCAGCACGTCGCCCAGCCCTTTGCACAGCGCGATAGCTTCATCCAGCAGCCAGGCGCCGTTCGGATCGACGGTGATGCGTGCCTCCGGGAAGCGTTTTTTCAACGCGCGCACGCTGTCAATCTCCTGCTCGCCGGGCAGAACGCCGCCTTTCAGCTTGAAGTCTTTGAAGCCGTAGCGATCCTGCGCCGCCTCTGCAAGGCGTACCACCGCCTCGCCAGAGAGCGCCTCCTGATGACGCAGGTGATACCACGCGTGGCTGCCCGGCGAGCGTTCCAGATACGGCAGATCGGTTTTCGTCCGGTCGCCAACGTAGAACAGATAGCCCAGCACCGTTACCGCATTACGCTGTTTGCCTGGCCCCAGCAGTTCGCAGACCGGCACGTTCAGCGCCTTGCCCAGTAAATCGAGGAGAGCCGCCTCCAGCGCCGCCACCGCGTTAACGCGCAGTTCAAACGTCCAGGCGCCTTTGCCGAAGGTATCAAAATCCGCCGACTGGTTACCCTTATGCACCCGCTGAACCACCTTGTTCAGGCGGGCGACCTCCTGCCCAACCACCTGCGGGATGGCGTCGACCAGCGTCTGGTAAATCACCTCTCCGCCAGGCGCTTCCCCGACGCCGGTATTCCCTGCGCTGTCGGTCAGCACCACAATGTTGCGGGTGAACCAGGCGTTATGCGCGCCACCAATGTTGAGCAGCATGCTGTCCTGCCCCGCCACCGGAATGACCTTCATCTCCGTCACGATCGGGCTTGATTGCGTTGTCATCATCCGCGCTCCCCAACAGGTTTCAGTTCGATTCGTTTGATGTCACCCACCAGCACCAGATAACTGAGTACCGCCACCAGCGCATGGACGCCTACATAAATCAGCGCGCCGTTGAAGGAGCCAGTGGTGCCGACGATGTAACCGATAGCGATTGGGGTGACAATGCCGGAAATGTTGCCAAACATGTTGAACAGACCGCCGCTCAGGCCGCTGATCTCTTTCGGCGCGGTATCTGCCATCACCGCCCAGCCCAGTGCGCCAATGCCTTTACCGAAGAAGGCCATCGCCATAAAGCCGATAATCATCCACTCCGCGCTGACGTAGTTACAGAACACCATGGTCATGGAGAGCAGCATGCCGAGCACGATTGGCGTTTTACGCGCAATATTCAGCGAACCGGTACGACGCATCAGCCAGTCGGAGATGACCCCGCCAAGCACCCCACCCACGAAGCCGCAGATGGCCGGCACGGAAGCGACAAACCCCGCCTTCAGAATCGACATCCCGCGCGCCTGCACCAGGTAAACCGGGAACCAGGTGATAAAGAAGTAGGTTAAGGCGTTAATGCAGTACTGGCCGAGATAGATACCGATCATCATTCGTGAGCCGACGAGCTGTTTGATCTGCCCCCATTTCTGGCTGAACGGAACTTTAGCTTTCTGGGTTTTCTGATCCATGTTGATCAGCGCCCCACCTTCAGCAATGTAGTCCAGCTCTTTCTTGTTCACGCCCGGATGCTGGTTTGGTTCGTGGATCACTTTCAGCCAGATGAAGCTGATGACGATCCCCAGCCCGCCCATGAAGAAGAAGACGTGCGACCAGCCCACTTCGTGCGTCAGCCAGCCCATGATTGGCGCGAAAATAACCGTCGCAAAGTATTGCGCCGAGTTAAAGATGGCTACCGCCGTTCCCCTCTCCTGCGCCGGGAACCAGGCGGCCACAATACGGCTGTTGCCAGGGAACGATGGCGCTTCCGCTAAGCCCACCAGGAAGCGGAGGGTAAAGAGCGCAATGATAATGCCGAAGCCGCTGAAGATATCCACGAAGCCCTGTAACAGGGTAAACATCGACCAGATGAAAATGGACCAGAAATAGACCCGTTTTGAGCCAAAGCGGTCCAGCAGCCAGCCGCCAGGGATTTGGCCGATTACGTAGGCCCATGAAAATGCGGAGAAAACATAACCCATACCCACCGGATCAAGTCCGATATCTTTTGCCATCTCAGAGCCGGCAATGGATAACGTGGCACGGTCGCCGTAGTTGAAAGAGGTGACGATAAACAGCATCACCACTATCCAGTAGCGGGCGTTGGTGCGCTTCTCAGCGCTGCTCGCCGCGTGGCTTAATGTACTCATTGTTGCACTCCTGAAACATAGCTTTCGCCTGGTTCATTCTGTACAGCACCTGTAGGGTAATCAGAATGAGAGATTTGTGTTTGGTTTTGGTACGGCCCGAAGCCGTTTTATAGTGACGGGAAAAGTATATGAAGGAGTGCCTCTTCACCTCACCGTGCAAAAACACAGTATTGAAGGGCATGAGGGAGGTTGTTTAGGGCATAAGCCCAGAGGAGTGGAAGGTGGTTCACGGAAATGGCGTTTGGGGCGGGGTGTAATGCCGGGTGGCGGCTACGCCTGACCCGGCCTACCATTGGTATAGCGCAGGGTTATTTAAGCAGCGTTGCCCAGTGCTCGACCCACGGGTTTGATTCGCTTTCTGGCTCAGGGTGTTCACCCGCATCAATCAGCAACATCTCTCCGACGCGCTGAGCACGCTGTTCCTGCAACAGCGCGTCGAACTGCTTACCGCCGCCGCAGAAATTAGCGTAAGAGCTATCGCCGAGGGCGATGATGCCATAGTGAACATCTGGCTGATAGCCAAGCTGGTCTTTAATGCCCTGGAAAAGCGGGACGATGCTGTCCGGCAGATCGCCCTGCCCGGTGGTGGAGGTCACCACCAGGATGTATTTATCTTTATACTTTTCCCAGTCCGCCAGCTCCGGATCTTCATAGACCGTTGCTTTATGGCCCTGGTTTACGAGGATTGCTTCCGCTTCCTCCGCCACCAGCAGCGAGTTGCCGTACATCGTGCCGACAAAAATGCCTACTTCAGCCATGCTTTGCTCCCGTAATTATTGCGCTTGCTGTTCATCCTGAACGTTGCCTGCGGCAAACTCAACCCTTTCATTTTCGGGGAGTTGTCCCAGCCAGCCAAACTGTGACAGCGCCTGCATCCAGACCTCGTCCAGCCCAGCGCGAATAGTCAGCGGTTCGCCGGTAAACGGGTGCGTCAGGCGTAGCTCGCTGGCGTGCAGCATCAGCCGGTTACAGCCAAAGTGCTCTGCCGCGCTGCGGTTCTGGCGCAGATCGCCGTGCTTGCTGTCGCCGATAATCGGGTGGCGCAGGTGCGCAAGGTGACGGCGAAGCTGGTGCTTGCGCCCGGTTTTGGGCAAAAGCTCAACCAGACTGTATCGCGTGGTCGGAAATTTGCTGGTCGCCACCGGCAGTTCTGTGGTCGCCATACCGCGATAGTCGGTCACCGCAGGCTGCGGGCCTTTATCTTCGCGGGCAAATTTATCGGCGATTTTATCCAGTTCCTCCACCAGCGGATAATCAAGCGTGGCGGAATCCGTCAGCCAGCCACGCACGATGGCGTGGTAGCGCTTTTGCATCTGGTGCTGCTCAAACTGCTGCGAAAGCAGTCGACCCGCCTCACTGGAAAGCCCCATCAGCAGAACGCCAGAGGTTGGCCGATCCAGACGATGAGCAGTAAAGACGTGCTGACCGATCTGATCGCGCACGGTTTGCATGACCACCACTTTCTCATCGCGATCGAGCCAGCTACGGTGCACCAGCCAGCCGGACGGTTTATTCACCGCCACTAACCACTCATCCTGATAAAGGATCTCAAGCGTCATGCATCGTCACCGGCGAAAAGCGCATCGAGCTTTTCCAGCTCCACCAGCATCATGGCACGCGCCGGGTGGGTCGCTTCCAGCGCCATTTCGTAATAGGGAGAGACGGCAAAAGACGCGGGCAACGCGTGACCACCTTCCAGCAGCGCGTGCATACGCGGAATTAAGACCCACTGGAGCCACTCGAACGGGGCCAGCGTATCCAGACAAAACGGTTGGGTGCTGGCGAACGCGTCTGGCTGCGGCGCGTTATCCTGCCACAGCTGATGCTGGCGCATAAGGGCTTCGATGGCGTGCAACTGCGCACGAACGTTGTCATGATGCGACATATATACCTCAACTGAAAAACGGAATGGCGCGAAGCATAGCATTGCGGAAGACAGAAATAAAAAAAGGGAGCACTGTAAAAACAGTGCTCCCGGTTCGTTTCGCAGCATTCCAGCTACAATACGTGCTCCCTGCTCATCCGTGACAACTTTTCCTGATGCCCGAAGGCCTGGTCATCCCTTTACCTTTTGCTTCCTGCTCACATCGTCCTGATGTGTAGGTTTCATCCTGAAACGTCCTGGCCATCCTGACCCACCGACCATCCTGACCGGCTCTCGTTCTCCTTCCTGGAGGTGTCCCTTACGCATCCTGCGTGATCCACTTTGCTTCATCCTGAGGCCTTCCTGCGGCGTCATCCTGACGTGTCCCTGGTAAGAAACGCCATCATCCTGATGTTCGTTTCTCGTGTCGGCATCCTGTCGACACAGATAGAATCCGCTATTCTGCTTCGTCTTACAACCCACCTTGTAAGCAATGTAAGCCAGGCGAAACGGGGGATTCCCTTTCAGAAAACCACTAACCTGTTGAAAGAAAAGTTAATATTAATCTGAAATTCCTAAGGCAACTCTAATTGTTTCGGCGATGTCTCACAGAGCGTGTAAGAGATCTCTCACACGTCCAGTAGCATCATGGATTACAGAAGCGGCTCAATTTGAGTAAGAAAATCCGCAAGTGAAGGCGCGAGAACGTCGCGATTGCGGGTGCCGAGCGTCTCTTTGATGACCTCGCCAGACAGGTTGCAGACAGAAATGACGTCCAGTTCACTGTCGAGCGTCGCAATAAAAAGAGTCGGAGAGAGCTTAAGGCGTTTTTGCGTGACCAGGTGACCAATGAGGTTTTCCTGAACGCGTTGCAGATCGTCTTCGCTCCAGGTTTGCAGCAGCGTCAACGGCTGTCCTGCAAAACATGCAGTCATATCCCCGGCAAACTGCGTGGTATAAAATGCATGAAGCGCAGGTTGTATCACAATGTCCATCGCGCGTTCAACCGCATTTACATTGTGCTCGCCCGTGAACGGTTTCGGTTGCCAGATAACGTAATCATCCTGCGAAGCGATAATGCACGGTGACGGCACGCCATATAAGTCAGTACTTTGCGGCCACGTCCCCCGCTTTTCATGCCAGGCATCGCAATAGCGGGTCGTGAAGGACGTCAGGGCATTTGCAGTTTCGATATCCACCGATTTCTCTCTTCTTGTAAGACAGGATAAACTCAGCCCATAAGTGTACCTGTAAAGTGGCTATGAAACATGTCTTACGAAAATCATCAGGCGTTAACGGGCTTAACGCTGGGTAAATCGACCGATTACCGCGACACCTACGATGCAAGCCTGTTGCAGGGCGTGCCGCGCAGTCTGAACCGCGATCCGCTCGGGCTGCACGCTGACGCGCTGCCGTTTGTCGGCGGCGACATCTGGACGCTGTACGAACTCTCCTGGCTGAATGCGCGCGGTCTGCCGCAGGTGGCCGTGGGCCACGTCGAGCTGGATTACGCCAGCGTAAACCTGGTCGAATCCAAGAGCTTTAAGCTCTATCTCAACAGCTTTAACCAGACCAAATTCAACAGCTGGGACGAGGTGCAACAGACGCTTGAGCGTGATTTAAGCGCGTGCGCGCAGGGGAACGTAACCGTCTCGTTATACCATCTGCATGAGCTGGAAGGACAGCCTGTCGCCCATTTCCACGGCACCTGCATCGACGATCAGGACATTGAGGTGGAAAGCTATGAATTTAGCACCGACTACCTGGAAAATGCGGCGGGCGGAAAAGTGGTCAACGAGACGCTGGTCAGCCATCTGCTGAAATCCAACTGCCTTATCACCCATCAGCCGGACTGGGGCTCGGTACAGATCCAGTACCGCGGCCCGCAGATTGACCGTGAAAAGCTGCTGCGTTACCTGGTGTCATTCCGTCATCACAACGAATTCCACGAGCAGTGCGTGGAGCGCATCTTCAACGACATCCAGCGTTTCTGCCAGCCCGAAAAGCTGAGCGTTTACGCCCGCTACACCCGTCGCGGCGGTCTGGATATCAATCCGTGGCGCACCAATACCGATTTTGTGCCTGCCACCGGACGGCTGGTGCGCCAGTAAGATAAATATTTTCACAATATGCGGGCGGTATTCCGCCCGAAGTGTTGTGAAACGTCATAAGCCAGGGCTATTGTAATCAACAGGGAAAGACGATAATCGTCCCATAAGGAGCTCACTTGATTACACATATTAGCCCGCTTGGCTCTATGGATATGTTGTCGCAGCTGGAAGTGGACATGCTTAAACGCACCGCCAGTAGCGACCTTTATCAACTGTTTCGTAACTGTTCACTTGCCGTACTGAACTCCGGAAGCCTGACCGACAACAGTAAAGAGCTGCTGTCCCGCTTCGAAAGTTTTGATATCAACGTGCTGCGCCGCGAGCGCGGGGTGAAGCTGGAAGTGATCAACCCGCCAGAAGACGCTTTTGTCGACGGGCGTATTATTCGCTCACTTCAGGCCAACCTGTTTGCCGTGCTGCGCGACATCCTGTTTGTTAACGGACAGATCAGCAACGCCGGTCGTTTCCAGCATCTTGACCTGGAAAGTTCCGTTCATATCACCAACCTGGTCTTCTCTATTCTGCGTAACGCCCGTGCCCTGCACGTGGGTGAAGCGCCGAACATGGTCGTCTGCTGGGGTGGTCACTCCATTAACGAAACCGAATACCTGTATGCCCGCCGCGTGGGGACGCAGCTCGGCCTGCGCGAACTGAATATCTGTACCGGTTGCGGTCCTGGCGCGATGGAAGCGCCGATGAAAGGCGCGGCAGTAGGACACGCGCAGCAACGCTATAAAGAAGGCCGTTTTATCGGCATGACCGAGCCGTCGATCATCGCCGCTGAGCCGCCTAACCCGCTGGTTAACGAACTGATTATTATGCCGGATATCGAAAAGCGTCTTGAGGCGTTTGTCCGTATCGCGCACGGCATTATTATCTTCCCGGGCGGCGTAGGTACGGCGGAAGAGCTGCTTTATCTGCTCGGGATCCTGATGAATCCGGCCAACAAAGATCAGGTTCTGCCGCTGATCCTGACCGGCCCGAAAGAGAGCGCCGACTACTTCCGCGTGCTGGACGAGTTTATCGTGCATACGCTGGGCGAAGACGCGCGCCGTCACTACCGCATTATTATTGACGATGCCGCAGAAGTGGCCCGTCAGATGAAAAAAGCGATGCCGCTGGTGAAAGAGAATCGTCGTGATACCGGGGATGCCTACAGCTTTAACTGGTCCATCCGTATCGCACCGGATCTTCAGATCCCCTTCGAGCCGTCGCATGAGAACATGGCGAACCTCAAACTCTATCCGGATCAGCCGGTGGAAGTGCTGGCTGCCGACCTGCGTCGCGCCTTCTCTGGCATCGTGGCGGGGAACGTGAAAGAGGTGGGGATACGCGCAATTGAAGAGTTTGGCCCGTATAAGATCCACGGTGATCCGGAGATGATGCGCCGCATGGATGATATGTTGCAGGGCTTTGTCGCTCAGCACCGCATGAAGCTTCCAGGCTCTGCCTATATTCCGTGTTACGAAATCATCAAGTAAAGCGACATTCCTCTCCTCTCAAGCCGGATCGTCATCCGGCTTTTTTATTCGTGTTGCAATTCATAGCGATCTTCAATGTTATTAACAAATCTGACGTCTGCGCAAACGATTACCTCGCTTTTGAAACCATAAATAATCAGCCTTAATCGAAATTACCCGCCAGAAAATCCTAAAATCCCATTTCTTTACAGCGAAAGACACCTATCTCGCGGGTCGACCTTTTCGAAAACATGTCGTTAATGGTAGCCTTCGCGCCCGTAAATTCTCTTTGATGTTTTTTTAACAGATAAATGGTCTAAAGATACCCACATCACAAGTGGATTATTGCATTTGGGATCGCGATCACTGATAGATTCATAACTAGAATGTATCTTTCCGCCCGCCAATAGTTACGGGCAAAAATTATTAAAAAACCGTCACTGAACGAATTTCATATTACCGTCAGGCGCTTTTTCATCGGATTTGACTAAAAACCTGACAATTTGCTTCCTCCAGGAGATACAGATGGAAACCACTCAAACCAGCACCGTTGCTTCGATTGAATCCCGAAGCGGTTGGCGCAAAACGGATACCATGTGGATGCTTGGCCTGTACGGCACAGCAATCGGCGCTGGTGTACTGTTCCTTCCTATCAACGCAGGTGTCGGCGGTATGATCCCGCTGATCATCATGGCCCTCATCGCCTTCCCGATGACCTTCTTTGCGCACCGAGGCCTGACCCGCTTCGTGCTGTCCGGTAAAAACCCGGGCGAAGATATCACTGAAGTCGTTGAAGAACACTTCGGCGTCGGCGCAGGTAAGCTGATTACCCTGCTCTACTTCTTCGCGATTTACCCGATTCTGCTGGTGTACAGCGTTGCTATCACCAACACCGTAGAAAGCTTTATGATGCACCAGCTTCAGATGACCCCGCCGCCGCGTGCGATTCTGTCCCTGATCCTGATCGTCGGTATGATGACCATCGTGCGCTTCGGCGAGCAGATGATTGTGAAAGCGATGAGCGTGCTGGTGTTCCCGTTTGTTGCGGCTCTGATGGTGCTGGCTCTGTACCTGATCCCACAGTGGAACGGCGCTGCGCTGGAAACCCTGTCTCTGAGCAGCGCATCCACGACCGGCAACGGTCTGCTGCTGACCCTGTGGCTGGCGATCCCGGTGATGGTGTTCTCCTTCAACCACTCGCCAATCATCTCTTCCTTCGCAGTAGCGAAGCGTGAAGAGTACGGCAATGGCGCAGAGAAGAAGTGCTCCAGCATCCTGGCTCGCGCGCACATCATGATGGTACTGACCGTAATGTTCTTCGTGTTCAGCTGCGTGCTGAGCCTCTCCCCGGCGGATCTGGCGGCGGCGAAAGAGCAGAACATCTCTATTCTGTCTTACCTGGCAAACCACTTTAACGCACCGCTGATTGCGTGGATGGCGCCGATCATCGCAATTATAGCCATCACCAAATCCTTCCTGGGGCCACTACCTGGGCGCACGTGAAGGCTTCAACGGCATGGTGATTAAATCTCTGCGTGGTAAAGGCAAGACCATTGAAATCAACCGTCTGAACAAAATCACTGCGCTGTTCATGCTGGTGACCACCTGGGCGGTAGCCACCCTGAACCCAAGCATTCTGGGCATGATTGAAACCCTGGGCGGCCCGATTATCGCGATGATCCTGTTCCTGATGCCGATGTACGCGATTCAGAAAGTGCCTGCGATGCGTAAATACAGCGGCCATATCAGCAACGTGTTCGTTGTTGTGATGGGCCTGATTGCCATCTCCGCTATTTTCTACTCGCTGTTCAGCTAATACCTCCTGCGCCGTCTGCGGACGGCGCACTTCTCCCCTCTGACTGAAGCAATGGACGCATCATGATTAGCGTATTCGATATCTTCAAAATCGGTATTGGTCCTTCCAGCTCTCACACCGTCGGACCAATGAAAGCCGGTAAACAATTCACGGATGACTTGATTGCACGCGGCATTTTGCACGACATCACCCGCGTGGTTGTCGATGTATATGGTTCCCTTTCCCCTGACCGGTAAAGGCCACCATACCGATATTGCCATTATCATGGGGCTGGCGGGTAATCTGCCGGATACCGTTGATATTGATGCAATACCTGGCTTTATCCAGGACGTGAACACCCACGGTCGTTTGCTGCTGGCGAACGGCGAGCATGAGGTTGAATTCCCGGTTGATCACTGCATGAATTTCCATGCGGATAACCTGTCGCTGCACGAGAATGGCATGCGCATTACCGCGCTGGCCGGCGACAAAGCGGTTTACAGCCAGACGTATTACTCCATCGGCGGCGGGTTTATCGTCGACGAGGACCATTTTGGTCAAAGTACCAATTCTGCCGTTGATGTGCCGTACCCTTACAAAAACGCGGCCGACTTACAGCGTCACTGCCAGGAGACAGGGCTTTCTCTCTCCGGCCTGATGATGAAAAACGAGCTGGCCCTGCACAGCAAAGAGGAGCTGGAACAGCACTTCGCTAACGTCTGGGAAGTGATGCGCAGCGGCATTGAGCGCGGGATCACCACCGAAGGCGTGCTGCCGGGTAAACTGCGTGTTCCGCGCCGTGCGGCTGCGCTGCGCCGCATGCTGGTCAGCACCGACAAAACCACCACCGACCCGATGGCCGTCGTCGACTGGATCAACATGTTCGCGCTGGCGGTGAACGAAGAGAACGCCGCGGGTGGCCGCGTCGTCACCGCGCCAACCAACGGGGCGTGCGGAATTGTTCCGGCGGTTCTGGCGTATTACGACAAGTTTATCCGTGAAGTGAATGCAAACTCACTCGCGCGGTATATGCTGGTCGCCAGTGCGATTGGCTCACTGTACAAGATGAACGCCTCGATTTCCGGCGCGGAAGTGGGCTGTCAGGGTGAAGTGGGCGTCGCCTGCTCTATGGCGGCGGCGGGTCTGGCCGAATTACTGGGCGCAAGTCCTGCGCAGGTTTGTATTGCGGCGGAAATCGGCATGGAACATAACCTGGGGCTGACCTGCGATCCGGTCGGCGGACAGGTCCAGGTGCCATGCATCGAGCGTAACGCCATCGCCTCTGTGAAAGCGGTGAACGCGGCCCGTATGGCGCTGCGTCGTACCAGCGAACCGCGCGTCTGCCTCGACAAGGTTATCGAAACCATGTACGAAACCGGTAAAGATATGAACGCCAAATACCGCGAAACCTCCCGCGGTGGCCTGGCGATGAAGATCGTCACCTGCGATTAAGCCTCTCAGGAAGCCTCGTTTTGCGAGGCTTCTTCCTGTTTTCGCCACCATTCATAGTTTCATGCTGCGCTCAGTGTTACCCTTCACCTATCAGACAGAAGGGAGATTATCTGTGGCCGTTCATTTGCTTATCGTCGATGCACTTAACCTGATTCGCCGTATTCATGCGGTACAGGGCACCCCCTGCAAGGACACCTGTTTACACGCGCTGGAGCAGCTCATTCGCCATAGCGAACCCACCCACGCTGTTGCCGTATTCGACGATGAAGCACGCAATACCGGCTGGCGGCACCAGCGCCTGCCGGACTACAAAGCCGGACGTGCGCCGATGCCGGACGATCTGCACGCAGAAATGCCCGCTATCCGCGCGGCCTTTGAGCAGCGCGGCGTTCCGTGCTGGGGCGCCCACGGTAATGAGGCTGACGATTTAGCCGCAACGCTGGCGGTTAAAGTCGCGAGCGCCGGGCATCAGGCGACTATCGTTTCAACCGACAAAGGCTACTGCCAGCTGCTCTCTCCAACGATCCGCATCCGGGACTACTTTCAAAAACGCTGGCTGGACGCGCCATTCATTGCCAGCGAGTTTGGCGTATCGCCTGAGCAACTGCCGGATTACTGGGGGCTGGCGGGGATCAGCAGCTCTAAAGTGCCGGGTGTCGCCGGTATTGGACCCAAAAGCGCCGCACAGCTGCTGACGGAGTTTCAGAGTCTGGAAGGAATTTACGCCAGGCTTGATGAAGTGCCGGAAAAATGGCGCAAAAAGCTGGAGGCGCATAAAGAGATGGCGTTTATCTGCCGGGAGGTGGCGACGCTACAGACGGATTTACAGCTGGACGGGAATTTACAGCAGTTAAGGTTAGAACGTTAAAACAACTACACGATTTTGTAGGCCCGGTAAGCGCAGCGCCACCGGGCGTTACAAACGTTATCGCTCGTCGCGACGCCCACCCACTGCCGCCCACCAGCGACGGATATGGACCGTCACTTCTTCGCGGTCGTGATAAAGCTGACGCGCCTGGATTTCCGCGTTAATCCCGTGTTCGTCCAGCTGCTGCTGAATATAGGCCAGGTTCTGCGACACCTCTTCGTAGCGCTTTTTCATCGGCAGCTTGAGGTTGAAAATCGTCTCACGACACCAGCCGTTCACCAGCCAGGAGGCCATCAGCGCCGCGACTTTCGCCGGTTTTTCTACCATGTCGCACACCATCCAGGAGATGTTGTTGCGGTTCGGGCGATAGCGGAAGCCGTCCTCACGCAGCCAGGTGACCTGCCCGGTATCCATCAGGCTTTGCGCCATCGGGCCGTTATCCACAGACGAAACCCACATATTGCGTTTCACCAGCTGATAGGTCCAGCCGCCCGGGCACGCGCCAAGGTCGACGGCATACATGCCGTTTGCCAGACGTTCGTCCCACTCGTCCGCCGGGATAAAGACGTGAAACGCCTCTTCCAGCTTCAGGGTTGAACGGCTCGGCGCATCTGCCGGGAAGCGCAGACGCGGGATCCCCATAAAGAACGGCGAATTATTGGTGGTATACGAGTAGCCGGCGTAGCAACATCCTGGCGCAATAAAGAAGATATGCACGACCGGGCGCTTTGGCGTCTCGTAGTTTGTCAGCACACCCGCATCACGCAGCGCCGCGCGCAGCGGCACGGTGAACTTACGGCAGAACTTCATCAGCTCTTTGCTTTCGTTGGTGTCGGCCACTTCCACGCGCAAATCGCCGCCCTTCTCTACCACACCCTGCAACAGGCCAACAATCGGCGTGATGCGATCTTCCGGCGGAAGATCTTTCAGCAGTTCGCCCGCGACAAACATCTGACGGGCGAAAATCAATGAGCTGAACGGCAGTTCGCGCGCCAGCTTGTCGGCATCATCAGGCTGATAGCATTCAAATACCACATAGCCCGCGTTCTCTTTGACGCGAGCGAATCCAAAGACTTCACGCTTCGCCGCTTTATCGGTGATTTCCGCGGCGCACTCTTTCTCAAACCCCGGGCGACAATATAAAACAACCTTATTCATGAACAACGCCCTTGCGTTTCAGACGGATAGCTCCGATAAACATTAACACCCAACCCGCCAGGAAGCTGACGCCGCCGACAGGTGTAACAAACGCCCACAGGCGTAAATGCGACAGCGCCAGACAGTAAAGACTGCCGCTGAACAGTACGGTACCCAGCGCCAGAAAGACGCTGCTCCAGTAAAACCAGATGCTGATGCGGCGCTGCATCGCCACCGCCAGCCCAAAAATTGCCAGCGTGTGGAACGCCTGATATTCAAGGCCGGTCTGGATCCAACCCATCTCCACAACGCCCAGAGATTTGCTTAAGACATGCGCGCCAAACGCGCCCAGAGCTACAAAAATAAAGCCACTCACCGCGGCGAAAATCAGCATGAATCGGCTGGTCATGTTTAAGTCCTGAATTGATGCGTGCCCGGCACACAAACGTTATTGTTCATACCTGAAGCGGAATTTTTCTTGCTCGCTTGCCGCTTTCGCCAGTATCCACTGCCGGAAAGCGGCTATTTTACCCAGTTCTGCCTGACTGTCATGACAAACCAGATAAAATGCATTCTTGCTGACCAGTACATCGTTAAATGGGCAAACCAGACGGCCTGCCTCAATTTCGGACTGCGCCATAACGTTGTTTGCCAACGCCACGCCCTGCCCGTGAATGGCAGCCTGTAGCACCATCGCGCTGTGGCTAAAAATGGGCCCCTGCTGCACGTTTATATGATTAAGACCTAACTGGCGGGTATAAGTTTGCCAGTCGCGACGCGAAGCATCGTGCAAAAGCGTATGTTGCGCCAGATCGGCGGGCGTTTTGAGCGCTTTATCCCCCGTCAGCAGCAGCGGTGAACAGACCGGCAACAGATATTCTGCGTATAATTTTTCCACACGCAAGCCCGGCCAGTTACCGCGACCGTAAAAAATCGCCACGTCCACATCATCTGCCAGCTTGTCTTCCTGACGGTCCACCGCCTGGATTCGGACATCGATTCCCGGATAAGTTGAGTTAAAGCTTGAGAGTCGCGGCACCAGCCACTGAATGGCAAAACTGGGCAATAAACTCACAGTCAGAGCGCCTTTTGCGCTCCGGGCCTGAAGCTTGCGAGTGGCTTCCGTCAGCTGGGAAAAAATCTCTTTAATATCCTGAAAATAGCTCTGCCCCTCTTCGGTCAACAGCAACGAACGGTTGCGTCGACGGAACAGCTTAAGCCCCAGAAAATCCTCCAGAGACTTGATTTGATGACTTACTGCGGCCTGTGTCACAAAAAGCTCATCGGCTGCGCGGGTGAAGCTGAGGTGGCGTGCTGCTGCATCAAAAACACGTAATGCATTTAGGGGTGGCAATCGCTTGGACATGGTTATCTGGCTTAGATGTTAACGAGATTTAACATATAGGAAACAACGTTTAACCTATTAGTTTTTTTTATCTGAGCCATTATAATTTGTCCGTTGAGGAACTACCAGCAAATACCTATAGTGGCGGCACTTCCTGAGCCGGAACGAAAAGCTTTTTTTGGAATGCGTGTTCTGAAGGGCTTTTGGCTTACGGTTGTGATGTTGTGTTGTTGTGTTTGCAATTGGTCTGCGATTCAGACCACGGTAGCAACGCTACCAATTTTTCACTTCCTGTACATTTACCCTGTCTGTCCATAGTGATTAATGTAGCACCGCCAACTTGCGGTGCTTTTTTTTCGCTTATCTAACTGTTAATGCTCGATTTCCTTCATCTCTTTCACATCACTGCGGTTGATCTGCTGTTTGTTCCCGTTAGCATCTTTGTAAGAAATCATCCCGGTATCATTATCGGTTGTCGGTTTCCCTTCAGAGACGATAGATCGACCATCGTTGGTATGCATTACGTAGTTATTACCAGAACAGGCGCTCAGGGCAAAGGTCAACGCACAGGCAGAAATGATTGCAGCTGTCTTTTTCATGATTATCTCCTTTAGCAATTAATGCTATTCAAACCTCGATTTATAACAGGCTAAAACATCCGCCTAACACTATTTAGCATAACCTGCTTTTTCAGACTCGCCAGGATAAGCAGACAAATCTGATAGATATCAACTTCCTTGCCCTGCCGATGAATTTGCGCGACGATCGTAGAATCGATATGAGGAATTCCATGAACGCTTTCAGTCCTGCGCAGTTTCGCGCACAGTTTCCTGCGCTGGCCGATGCCGGCATTTATCTTGATAGCGCCGCCACGGCCCTTAAACCGCAGGCGGTGATTGAGGCAACCCGCCAGTTTTACAGCCTGAGCGCCGGGAACGTGCACCGCAGCCAGTATGCCGACGCGCAGCGCTTAACGGCGCAATACGAAGCCGCACGGGATCAGGTCGCGCGCCTGATCAATGCTGACAGCGGTAAGAACATCGTCTGGACGCGGGGCACCACCGAGGCCATTAACATGGTGGCGCAATGTTACGCGCGTCCGCTGTTGCAGCCCGGGGATGAGATCATCGTCAGCGAGGCGGAACACCACGCCAACCTGGTACCCTGGCTGATGGTGGCCGAACAAACCGGGGCACAGGTTGTAAAGCTCCCGTTGGGTGCGGACTTCCTGCCTGACGTGGCGCGTCTGCCTGAGCTGATTACGCCGCGCAGCCGTATTCTGGCGCTGGGGCAGATGTCCAACGTCACCGGCGGCTGCCCGGATCTGGCGCGTGCCATTGAGATTGCCCATGCCAGCGGCGTGGTGGTGATGGTCGACGGTGCGCAGGGTGTGGTGCATTTTCCGGCTGACGTTCAGGCGCTGGATATCGACTTCTATGCCTTCTCAGGACACAAATTGTACGGGCCAACCGGTATCGGCGCGCTGTACGGCAAAGCTGAACTGCTGGCCCGGATGACGCCGTGGCTCGGCGGCGGCAAGATGATTACCGAAGTCACCTTCGACGGTTTTAAAACGCAGGATGTACCCTACCGCCTGGAAGCCGGTACCCCAAACGTGGCCGGGGTTATCGGTCTGAGCGCAGCGCTCGAATGGTTGGCAGAAACGGACGTGGTTCAGGCTGAAAGCTGGAGCCGGGGTCTGGCGACGCTGGCGGAAGAAGAACTGAAAAAACGTCCGGGTTTTCGCTCGTTCCGCGTCCAGGACTCCAGCCTGCTCGCCTTTGATTTCGCGGGCGTGCACCATAGCGACATGGTGACGTTGCTTGCCGGATATGGCATTGCCCTGCGTGCCGGACAGCACTGCGCCCAGCCGCTGCTGGCGGCCATTGGCGTAAGCGGTACCCTGCGCGCCTCGTTTGCACCGTATAATACAAAAAGCGACGTCGAGGCGCTGGTTTCCGCCGTCGACCGCGCCCTGGAATTACTGGTGGATTAATGACAAGTTCAGCTTTAGCCGGACACCCGTTCGGCACCGTTATTACTGAAGAGACGTTAAAACAGACCTTCGTCCCGCTCACGCAGTGGGAAGATAAATATCGTCAGCTGATCCTGCTGGGTAAACAGTTGCCCACGCTGTCAGACGAGCTGAAATCACAGGCGAAGGAGATCGCAGGCTGCGAGAACCGCGTCTGGCTTGGGTTTAGCGTATCCGGAGAGAAACTGCATTTCTTCGGCGACAGCGAGGGACGCATTGTTCGCGGTCTGCTGGCGGTGCTGTTGACCGCAATCGAAGGGAAAAGCGCCGCAGAGCTGCTGGCGCATTCTCCGCTGGCGCTGTTTGATGAGCTGGGACTTCGCGCGCAGCTTAGCGCCTCGCGCGGTCAGGGACTGATTGCGCTAAACGACGCGGTACTGGATGCCGCCCGTCAGGCTCAGGCCTGACGTTCCGCCTTCGCCATCATCTTCTTCAGGGCGTGAGAGACCGCCACAAAGCCGAAGGAGGCGGTCACCATGGTGGCCGCTCCAAACCCTGAGGCACAATCCATCCGCTTTGGCCCTTCCGCCGTGCTTTTCATTGCACAGACCGAACCATCCGCCTGCGGATAAACCAGCGCTTCTGTCGAGAACACACAGTCCACGCCCAGCTTGCCTTTGCTATTTTTCACCACGTTGAAGTCGCTTTTTAAGCGCTCGCGCAGCTTAGCGGCCAGCGGATCCTGAATGGTTTTCGCCAGATCCGCCACCTGGATCTGCGTCGGATCAATTTGTCCACCCGCGCCGCCCGTTGTCACCAGCGGCACCTTGTAACGACGACAGTAAGCGATCAGCGCCGCTTTTGGCCGCACGCTGTCGATGGCATCAATCACATAGCTGTAGCCTTTGCTCATGTACTCCGCGACGTTATCTGCCGTCACAAAGTCGTCGATCACCGTCACCCTACACTCCGGGTTGATGAGACGAATACGCTCCGCCATCACCTCGGACTTCGCCAGACCGACGTTATCACGCAGGGCGTGGATCTGACGGTTAGTGTTAGTGACGCAGACGTCATCCATATCAATCAACGTAATTGCGCCAATGCCGGTTCTCGCCAGCGCTTCTGCCGCCCACGACCCCACGCCACCAATGCCCACCACGCAGACATGCGCATCCGCGAACAGTTGCAGGGCTTTTTCACCATATAACCGTGCCGTGCCGCCGAAACGCTGGCGCCAGGCATCGCTGATTACCACAGACATAAAACCTCAGATGTAAAAAGGGTGAGGTATTCCTCACCCTGAACCGTAATCCGTCTTGCCCTCAGAATACCACAATCAGCCGCTGAATACGTTTCCGGTACCCGGCGCTGCCTTCAGCACCCACACGCGTCCGTAGTGGTTATACCAGCCTGCACGATGGCCGGCATCCGGGCCGATGCCCTGATAAATGTCGAAGTGCTGGCCTTTGATCGCCCCACCCACGTCCAGCGCCACCATCAGGCGTAATTCATACTTGCCATTGAATTTGCCGTTGTTGTCGAGGAGTGGAACTTCCGCCAGCAGCGTAGTACCTGCCGGGATAATCGAACGATCCGATGCCACAGAAGCGCGGCCAATCAGCGGGACGGCGCTCGCCCCTTTCACCGGCGCAAAGTTCTGCGGTTTGAAGAAGACAAACGATGGGTTCTGCTCAAGCAGCTCACGCACTTCCGCTTCGCTGTGTTTTTCGCCCCACTCGCGGATCGCCTGCATCGACATATCTTCTCGTTTCACTTCGCCACGGTCGATGAGCACCTTACCGATGCTGCGATAGGCATGGCCATTTTTCCCGGCGTAGCTAAAGAAGTTCAGCGGCGAGCCGTCGCCAAAATCAATATAGCCGCTGCCCTGCACGTCCATAATGAAGTTGTCCATCAGCGAGTTGCTGTAGGCCAGCACGTAATTTTCGCTCAGCGCGCCAGCGTAGATCTCGGCGCGGGACGGCAGACGACCGCGTTTCGGCGGCATACGGTAAATGGGATACTGGAACTCGCCCTGGCGTGTGTGTCGCGCCTGGACAACCGGAGTGTAGTAACCGGTAAACTGGACGTTACCGTAGTTATCCGCCCCCTCCATCTGCCAGGCATCGATACCAAACTGGCGCATATTGCGGGTATCACCGCCTGCACGCAGCCAGTCCTGCACGGCGCTATAGACGTTGTTCTGCGAACCGTATAAACGCGGAGAAGCAGTGCGGATCTGGTAGACCTGCTCGGAGAAGTCTCCGGCATTGATCGGAGCGCCCACGGCGTCTGGCTGGTTAACTAAAGAGAAAGGCTGGGATAACTTCCCGTCTTTATACTGTTGACCGCGATCGGTCGGTTTGGAAGAGCAGGCCGCAAGAATCGCCACCATTGCGCCTGTCATCAGATACTTCGCCCAACGTCCTTTCATTATATCTCGTCTTTTAGTTGCCCAATTCCGCGAGATGAAGATAACAAACCCACCGTGTTAATGAAATGCAATCACCTTCCCTTTGGCAAATTCTGCACAAAAAATAGTCCAAAGTGGCTTTTGCCGTTCATTTTGCATACAAAATAATAAATTATGTGAAAAAGGGGTTGCATCACAAACCTATCCGAGTATAGTGCGCTTCCACGGACGCGGGGTGGAGCAGCCTGGTAGCTCGTCGGGCTCATAACCCGAAGGTCGTCGGTTCAAATCCGGCCCCCGCAACCAATTAAAATTTGATGAAGTATCTTCTACGACAGTAGAAGTTTTTGCGAAGTAGTTCGAATCACAGCAAGGCGACGACGCAGTGAATCCTTAGGAACTTACTCCAGTAAGTGACTGAGGTGAACGAGGAAAGTCAACGCAGATGTGGTTTGAAATACGAAGCAAAAAGACGGACGCGGGGTGGAGCAGCCTGGTAGCTCGTCGGGCTCATAACCCGAAGGTCGTCGGTTCAAATCCGGCCCCCGCAACCAATCAAATTTGAAGAAGTAAGTTTCTACAAGTGTAGAAAGACGGACGCGGGGTGGAGCAGCCTGGTAGCTCGTCGGGCTCATAACCCGAAGGTCGTCGGTTCAAATCCGGCCCCCGCAACCAACACTTCTTAAAACAATAAACACCCTGAAGGGTGTTTTTTTGTATCTGGCGTTTGTGAAAATGCCGGGCATGATACCCGGCTTAATGCCCTACCCCCGCCGCGCCAGCGTTTCCCCGTCTGAGAAGTAGGCCCGGATCCCCGCCAGAATCGACTCCGCCACTTCCTGCTGGAATTTAGCCGTCTTGAGCTTACGTTCCTCTTCCACGTTACTGATAAACGCGGTTTCGACCAGAATGGATGGAATATCTGGCGCTTTCAGTACCGCAAATCCGGCCTGCTCGACGCTGTTTTTGTGCAGCTTGTTGACCCGGCCCAGCTTGCCCAGCACCGCTTTACCAAACTTCAGGCTGTCGGTAATGGTCAGCGACTGCACCATATCAAACATCGTATGGTCGACGTAACGGTCGCCACTTTTGCTCACGCCACCAATTAAATCCGAGGCGTTCTGCGTGTCCGCCAGGTATCTCGCGGCGGTACTGGTCGCCCCTTTCGTTGACAGGGCAAACACTGAAGATCCGCTCGGCTGGCGGCTGGTGAAGGCATCCGCGTGAATAGAGACAAACAGATCCGCGCGCTGCTTTTGCGCTTTTGCCACGCGGACCTTCAGCGGGATAAAGACATCTTCGTTGCGCGTCATGTAGGCGCGCATATTGCCCTCTTTGTCGATCAACGCCTTCAGACGACGGGCAATTTGCAGCACCACATCTTTTTCGCGGGTGCGATATTTCCCGACGGCGCCGGAATCTTCTCCGCCGTGGCCAGGATCGAGCATGATCACAATCGGGCGATCGCGCCCCGCCTTGCCCGGCTGTGGGCCACTTTGCGCTGGCGGAACCTGGCTGTCGAGATCGCCTTTGTTGTAATCCTCAAGTAATGCCAGGAGCGGATCCTGAATATCCGTCGCATTCGCCGGATAGAGATCCATCACCAGACGCTCCTTAAAGGCGGCTACAGGCGCAAGGGCAAAGAGCTGAGGTTTCACGTTCTGCTTCAGCTCAAACACCATGCGCACGGTTTGCGGATCGAACTGCCCGACGCGCGCCGATTTAATAAACGGATCGTCGCCACGGATCTGAGCTGCCATGCCTTTAAGCACGGAGTTGAGGTTCACACCTTCGAGATCAACCACCACACGTTCAGGATTGCTGAGGGCAAATTGCTTGTAGTTCAGCACGCGATTGGACTCGACCGTCACGCGCGTATAGGTCGACGACGGCCAGACGCGCACCGCGACTACCTGGCTTGTGGCGGCAAGACCCACCTGGCTGACGCTAAGCAACCACATCGCCCCGGCCCCTTTTAACAGGCGGCGGCGGCTTATTGCTGAATTGGATCCCGACATGCTTCTCCCGAGCAAGAAATCTGATTGATGAACAAAACGCCCAAATTGACCGAAAACTTTAACGAATGACGCATAAACTGTCATCTATAAAAGGGTAAACAATCATACGTTAACGCACGGATTACTTATTATTTTCTGTGGGTCGCAGAAAATTTAGGCTTGCACACGCGGCCACAATCGAATAAAAATACAGAAATTACGAATAAACATTCACTAAGGGTTGTGTCATGGTTAAGGAACGCAGAACCGAACTGGTCCAGGGATTCCGCCATTCTGTTCCCTATATCAACACCCATCGGGGAAAAACGTTTGTCATCATGCTTGGCGGCGAAGCCATTGAGCATGAAAACTTTTCCAGCATCGTCAATGATATCGGCCTGCTGCACAGCCTCGGCATCCGTCTGGTGGTGGTGTATGGCGCACGTCCGCAAATTGAAGCCAACCTGGCCGCCCATCACCATGAGCCGATCTACCACAAACACACGCGCGTGACGGATGCGAAAACCCTCGAGCTGGTCAAACAGGCGGCGGGTCTGTTGCAGCTCGATATCACCGCCCGCCTGTCGATGAGCCTGAATAATACGCCGTTGCAGGGCGCGCACATCAACGTGGTGAGCGGCAACTTTATCATCGCTCAGCCGCTCGGCGTGGACGATGGCGTGGATTACTGCCACAGCGGCCGCATCCGCCGTATTGATGAAGAAGCCATTCACCGCCAGTTAGACAATGGCGCGATCGTTCTGATGGGCCCTGTTGCCGTCTCCGTAACGGGTGAAAGTTTTAATCTGACCTCAGAAGAGATTGCCACCCAGTTGGCCATCAAGCTGAAAGCGGAAAAAATGATCGGCTTTTGCTCCTCACAGGGTGTCGTGAACGATGAGGGCGTGATTGTGCCAGAACTTTTTCCGAATGAAGCCCAGGCGCGCGTCGAAGCGCTGGAAGCAGAAGGCGATTACTATTCCGGTACCGTGCGTTTTCTGCGCGGCGCCGTTAAAGCGTGCCGTAGCGGGGTGCGCCGCAGCCACCTGATCAGCTATCAGGAAGACGGCGCGCTGTTGCAGGAGCTGTTCTCCCGTGACGGGATCGGTACGCAGATCGTCATGGAGAGCGCCGAGCAGATCCGCCGTGCCACCATCAACGATATCGGCGGCATTCTGGAGCTGATCCGTCCGCTGGAACAACAGGGCATTCTGGTTCGCCGATCCCGCGAGCAGCTGGAGATGGAGATCGACAAGTTCACCATCATTCAGCGGGATAACCTGACCATTGCCTGTGCGGCGCTTTATCCGTTCCCGGAAGAGCAGATTGGCGAAATGGCGTGCGTCGCCGTGCATCCTGATTACCGTAGCTCCTCACGGGGGGAACTGCTGCTTGAACGCGTGGCGGCACAGGCGCGCCAGATGGGTCTGAGCAAGCTGTTCGTGCTTACCACGCGCAGCATTCACTGGTTCCAGGAGCGCGGCTTCACGCCGGTGGATATTGATTCCCTGCCGGAAAGTAAGAAAGAGATGTACAACTACCAGCGCCGCTCGAAGGTGTTAATGGCGGACCTGGGATAACAGTCACCCTCTCCTGCTGGAGAGGGCGTTCACTCAGACAGATTCAAATATCGCGCTTAATCCGCTTCTGCGCTCGGTACGAGTGGCAATCGCCTGACTCAACACGCGCTCATCCGCATACAGTGAAAGACGCTGGCGCGCACGGGTAATGGCGGTGTAGACCAGCTCGCGGGTCACAACCGGCGACAGCTGTGTCGGCAGGATCAGCGCCGCATGGTTGAACTCGGAGCCCTGAGATTTATGTACCGTCATCGCCCATGCCGTTTCATGCTCTGGCAGGCGGCTGGGCTGGACGGACTTCACGCTACCGTCCGGTAGCTGGAACCAGACGCGCAGACCGTTACCGCGATCGAGCGCAATGCCGATATCCCCGTTGAACAGCCCCAGCGCACTGTCGTTGCGGGAGATCATCACTGGCCGGCCCTCATACCATCGCGAATGCAGCTGACGGTTAATTTTGCGCTTCTGCACCAGCAGCTGCTCCAGCCTGTCGTTCAGGCCCGCGACGCCAAACGGCCCTTCCCGCAATGCGCACAGAAGCTGGTATTCGCCAAATGCGGCGATGACCTGCCCGGGCTGACTGCGCTGCTGCACGCAGCTCAGAAAATGCTGGTATCCCTGGAGAGCCTCCTCAAGCATAGCCTGATACTCTTCCCCGCTTTGCAGCGATTTCTTTTCAATGTCAGTGAAGGAACCGTCAAACACCGTGCGCGTGGCGTGCCTGTCGCCACGGTTGACCGCCGCAGCCAGCTGGCCGATGCCGGAGTCGCTACCGAAACGGTAGCTTTTTTGCAGCAGGCACAGGCTGTCACGCAGTGCGCCCGCGATCGGCGTGTGATCGGGTTCAAGCGAGCAACCGGTCAGACGGGCGAGCTCCTGCGCCCGCGCGGCGGTATAACCGTAACTGGCGTAGGTACAGATATCTCCCAGCACCGCCCCGGCTTCTACAGAGGCGAGCTGGTCGCGATCGCCCAGGAAAACCACGCGCGCATGGGGTGGTAGCGCATCGATCAGGCGCGACATCATGGTCAGGTCGATCATGGAGGCTTCATCCACCACCAGCACGTCCAGATGCAGCGGATTGCCCGCATGGTAGCGCAGCCGCTGGCTACCCGGCTGCGCGCCGAGCAGACGGTGCAGAGTACTTGCTTCACCCGGGAAAAGCGCAAGCTGCTCCTGGGTGAGCGGCAGCCGTTGCATCGCACCGCCCAGTGATTCGGTCAGACGCGCCGCGGCCTTCCCGGTGGGCGCCGCCAGACGAATACGGCATCGCTGCTCGCCTGAAAGCTGTATCAGGGCTGCCAGCAGCTTTGCGACGGTCGTTGTTTTCCCGGTTCCCGGGCCGCCGGATATCACCGAGATCCGCCGCGTCAGGGCGACGGCTGCCGCCACTTTCTGCCAGTCTGTGGCCTCACCGGAGTCAAACAGCCTGTCCAGCGTCTGGCGAAGCTGTGCTTCGTCGCAGGGAAGCGGCGCATTGGTCTCACTAAAGAAACGCGCTACCGTCAGTTCGTTTCGCCACAGGCGGTTCAGGTATAAGCGCTCCCCCGTAAGGATCAGCGGTGCCTGGTTGTCTCCCGGCCCGACGGCTGACGATTCACGCAAGATTTTCTGCCAGTCCACCTTATCTCCCAGCAGCGCAAAGCAGGACTGGAGGACAGGCGGCATTTTCTCGTCAACCACCAGACGCGAGAGCGGCAGACACACATGCCCCTCTCCGGCATCTTTACTCAACAGGGCAGCGGCAAGCATCACGGCGGGCTGGTCAGCGGCAATCATCATGGCAAACTGCACGTCCAGCTGACGCAGCACGCGTTGCTCTACCGCATCCAGCAATAAGTCCTGCATCGTCATGCCATCTCCTCCGTGTTTGCTGCAAACAGGTTATCCATTTTATTAATCAATTCCGCATCCGGACGAGTGCTGAAGATCCCGGAGCGCGGATCGGCAGCATCAACCCCGCGCAGGAACAGATAGATGACACCGCCAAAATGATCGTCGTAGCGATAATCCGCAATACGGTGGCGCAAATAGCGGTGCAGCGCCAGGGTATAGAGCTGATATTGCAGATCGTAGCGATGCATTTGCATGGCTGCCGCCATCGCCTGCTGGGTATAGGCTTCGCTGTTCTCGCCCAGCCAGTTCGATTTGTAATCCAGCAGGTAGTACCGTCCTTCGTGACGGAAGACCAGGTCGATAAACCCTTTCAGCATGCCCTGCACCTGACGGAAGTTCAGCGGCGGGCAACCGGCTGACAGCGGATCGTACTGACGGATAAGCGCATCGAGCGCGTCGGCCTTAAGCGGGCCTGCGACGGGCAGATAAAACTCCATCTCAACCTGCTTATTTTTGGCCGTTAACTGGCGAAGAGAGAAGCCCTGCGTCGTCAGCGGCGCCTGCAAAATGGCGTTGATCCAGTCAGTGAGAACGGGCTGCCAGTGCGCGTCATAGCCTCCGCTCTGCAACATCTTCAGCACCCACTCCTCACTGACAGGCTGGGTGAAATCAAGCTCTTCAAAGAGGCTGTGCAAAAAGGTGCCCGGCGACGCGCCGCGTGGGAACTGATGTGGAGTTAACGTCGGTTCAACCGGAACATCGCCCACCCCTGCGGCATCCACGTCCAGCTTCGGCATGAGATCCTGCGCAATACTTTGCCCGTGCTGTTGCAGGCCAGAGTAGCTGGTGACGCGCCAGTCGTCGGCAAGCACCCGTGTGATCTGGCGCGCGTTAAGATCGGTCGCGGGCTCTTGCGCCATTTCCCAGCGGCTGTTGTCTGGCAGAGAAGGGATATGCAGGGCGATATCGTCTCCGCAAAGCGACTCAATACAGAGGCGCAACCCCGCCGCATCTTTCGGCTCACCACGCTGAACAAGCCGCCCTAAGGCGCTTAAATGGAAATCGCTCTCCCCTGTTTTCTCCCCGCGACGGCGGAAAACCGGCGCGACGCCCAGGCTGCAATGCCAGACAGAACGGGTCAGCGCCACGTAAAGCAGGCGCAAATCCTCCGCCAGACGCTCCGCTTCCGCCAGCTCAACGCTGGTTTCCGCCTTGCTGAGATCGAGCACCGCATCGAAAGTCTCGCGGTCATGATAATAGGCCTGATCCTGAACGCGGTAGTTGGCGATAAAGGGCAGCCAGACCAGCGGATACTCGAGACCTTTCGATTTGTGAATGGTGACGATTTGCACCAGATGCTTATCGCTCTCAAGACGCATCTGCTGGCTTGCGGCGTTACTGTTTGGATCCGCGATTTGCTGCGCCAGCCAGCGCACGAGGGCATGTTCACTTTCAAGCTGGGTGCCGGCTTCCTGCAACAGTTCGCTGATGTGTAAAATATCGGTAAGACGCCTTTCACCGCCCGATGACGCCAGCATATTTTCGGCAATCTGGCGCCGCGTCATCAATTCGCGCAGCATCGCCATGACGCCGCGTTTTTGCCAGCGTTCACGGTAATGGACAAACTCTTCCACCACCGCATCCCATGCGTTTTCGTCATGGTTGAGCTCATCTATATCGCGCGCGTTCAACCCCAGCATAGAGCTGGCCAGCGCGCTTCGAAGCGTATTTTCGCGCTCCGGGGCCAGCACCGCCTGAAGCAGCCAGAGCATTTCCTGGGCTTCCAGCGTGTCGAACACGCTGTCGCGGTTAGAGAGATACACTGACGGAATATCCAGCAGCGTTAGCGCATCGCGGATTAGCGCCGCTTCCTGACGACTGCGCACCAGCACGGTAATATCAGAGGCTTTAACAGGATTTGCCTGTTCCCCCTGCCAAAGCAGCGCCTCGCCGCGCGCGCCTGCGCTCAGCCAGTCACGGATTTGTGCGGCGCAGTGCTGGGCCATCGCCGCCTGATAGTCGGCAACCCCATAGCCTTCCCCTTCCAGCAGCCAGAAGGTCATGGCGGGTTGCACCGCGCTACTGACTTCGAAGCGCAGGGATGCGTTTTTTGGGGCGGATTTCACCGGCAGGAAAGGGATTTCATTGAACATGAACGCCGTCTCCATACGGCTGAACAGCGCATTGACGCTCTCAACCATCCCCGGCGCGGAACGCCAGTTAGTGTCTAACGTGTAATGCGCGACAACCTCACTACGGGCTTTCATATAGGTGAAGATATCTGCCCCACGGAAGGCGTAAATCGCCTGTTTAGGGTCGCCTATCAACAACAGGGCAGTGTCGGGCTGCTGTCGCCAGATGCGGCGAAAAATGCGGTACTGCTGAGGGTCGGTGTCCTGAAATTCGTCAATCATCGCCACCGGAAAACGGGTACGGATCGCGCTGGCGAGCGCTTCACCATTTTCGCTGGATAGCGCCTCGTCCAGGCGGCTCAGCATGTCATCAAACCCCAGCTCGCCCCGGCGACGTTTTTCGCGCGCGACGGCCTGGCGGATCTCCGTCATAGCGCGGGTGATCATCAGGTCATTGAGCGTTAATGGCTCCGCAAGCAGCGCATCAATCGCCACAAACAGGGAATGCTCAGGCACAATGCCGTCGGCTTTGGTTCGCTCGGTCAAAAAGCGCTGCGAAAATTTTTCCAGCGCGTCCGGAAGCTGGTAGCCCCGCGTCTCCTCCTGGGCCCAGGCGCTGATCTTTTCGATCCACTTCCCCTGGTTCCCACGGTTGAACTTGCGTCTGTCGATGCCTGAGTTTTCGATGATTGCATCAATTTCACCAACCGACTCATTCCACTTCTGCTTAAGCGCCGCAATTTTGGCGACGATCTTTTCATGGCGCGAGGCCAGCGTTTCATCGGCAGGCGGCGGAGATTTAATGACCGGCGCTTCGCCTTGCAGGTAACGGTCGATGGCGCGAAGAAGCTCTTCCGGACCTTTCCACAGGGCGTGAACCGCTTCGGCAATGTCGCGCTGCAATGGATAACAGTGACGACGCCAGAAATCCGCACAGGCCTGATAGCGAAGCTCGGATTCATCTTCAATAAGCTGCTGCTCAAAGAGCATGCCGGATTCAAACGCATTCAGGCTTAACATGCGCTGACAAAAACCGTGAATGGTGAAGACGGACGCTTCATCCATTTGCCGCTCGGCCAGCAGCAGCCAGTGCGCAGCCTGTTGCTTATCCGCAATCTCGTCCAGCAGGCTCGCGTAGAGGGGGTTATCCGTTGTCTGACGCAAACAGGCGATGCGCAGCTCATGAATGTTGCTGCGAATACGGCCACGCAGCTCGGCAGTGGCCGCTTCGGTGAAGGTTACCACCAGCAGCTCTTCCACGCTTAACGGGCGCGAAAAAGCGGCGTTGCCGCCGAGCCCCAACAGCAGACGCAGATAGAGCGCGGCGATGGTATAGGTTTTTCCCGTTCCCGCTGAGGCTTCAATCAGTCGCTCACCCTGTAGAGGTAAACTTAGGGGATCAAGCGGCTCAGCGGTATGGGTCATTCTTTCTTACTCCAGGGCATAGTTTGTTGCAGCGCGCTGACGCTCTTCCAGACGGTCCACTCTTTTGATTTTACGTAGTCCGTTTTCCCGTTCTGGCTGCCAGAAACCTGAGACAGGATGGCCATACCCTGCGGTTTTACTACCGCCTGATGGAAGAAATCGGCAACCTTTTGTGGCGTCAGCTGTTTTATTTCGGCCACTATTTTATCACGCGAATCAAATTTCATATTACCGCGATCAAAATCTTTGCTCAGCTGCGAGGCCTCTTCACCCAGCGTCTGCGGCGGCTGCATCACCTGGGCGATAACCGCCTGCTGGATCTGGGCAAACTCTTCCGGCTTCATGGCGCGCAGTTTTGCTTCCGCCTGCGGGAAGAACGCCTGATAACGCTGCCACAGGTAAGCGGGTTGCTTGTCGCTGCTTTGCAGAAGGAAGCCCAGCCCCCACTGACGGCCCACATTCATAGAGAAAGCGAATACCGCATAGCCCAGCTGCTCTTCGGTGCGCAGCTGGTTGTAAAACCACGGCTGAATAATTTGACCGAGCACCGCACTCTGGGCAGAGCTGGTAAATTCGTCATAACCGACAGGGACAAACACCGCGGCCAGCGCGGAATCCGTGCTGCTTCCCGCTTTTTCGAAGATCACGTTCTGCTTTTTCTCTACCAGCACATCCTGGTTACGGCACCACTCATCGCCTTTTGAACCCAGTTGCGCACGGACGTTTTGCGCCAGCGTTTTAGCCTGATCTTCGCTCATATTCCCTACAACCAGGAACTCCGGACGGGTATTGGTTTTCAGCGCATCACGGTAAGCCAGCACCTCTTTTAAGGTGACTGAGGGCAATAACGCGCGGCGATCTTCGCGCTGGAAGTACGGAATTTGCGACAGCATCTGTGCTGGCATAATCGCCTGATCGTAGGCTTTACCCTTCTCGGCAGAATCCATCATCTGGGCATACCAGGACTTAGCCTGCTCGAGCTGTTCTTCCGTAGGCGTATAGCTGAAATAACCGTCCAGCAGCGCCTGGAACAGCTGCGGCAAACGCTGGGTATAGCCGTTGGCATTCACCATCAGGCCGTTATTGGCGTTGGTGGAGAAACTGATACCACCAACGGCAGCCTGGTTGCTGAGCTGATCGAGAGCAATACCGGCCAGATAATCGTTAAGCGCAAACAGCACCTGGTTTCTGGCGCTGTCCATTGCTTTGGGGTTACGCAGCACCACGCTAACATCCGCTTTTGGCTCGTCGGCGAAATAGCGGCTTGGGGTGTAGACCACGCGCAGCGTCGGCTCATCAACAATCAGCTCCGGGTGCGGATACGCCTTTGCGGGTTTGATCAGCGAGAAATCGTCCGGGATGTAGGGGTTAAGTTCCGGTAACGTCAGCGCAATTTCCCCCGCCTTTTTCTGCCAGCCCGCGAAGGTCTGTTCGCTGATTTTTTCAACCTGATACGGGGCATCAACGAAGTAGGCCATTTTGTTATGCGGTTCGTTCGGGCTGATATACCAGACGCGGGCATTCTGCGGAGTCATCATCGCCAGACGCGCTTTGAGCGCTCCGGCGTCATACTGGTCGGCAATATTTACCGCATCCAGCGTATGTTCCACCGGCACGCGGATCATGGTATCTGCCAGCCACTCAACGTAGTCCATATCACGCGTGATAGAGG
This sequence comes from Enterobacter cloacae complex sp. ECL72, assembly GCF_019056635.1. Taxonomy (NCBI): domain Bacteria; kingdom Pseudomonadati; phylum Pseudomonadota; class Gammaproteobacteria; order Enterobacterales; family Enterobacteriaceae; genus Enterobacter; species Enterobacter cloacae complex sp. ECL72. The sequence goes on from NZ_CP077659.1 coordinate 3,307,432, forward strand.
GATAGCGGAAATCGAGATCCAGCACGTGCGCCAGCTCGTCAAAGTAGTGCTTATCGACGCCTTTATCGCGCAGCAGAGAGAGGTAACTGAAAATGGCCGCAACGACGTCGTCCCGGTGAGCCAGCCCTTTATCGGTCAGCGTCGCGGAGATGGCCAGCACGCCGCTATTCCCATTTACAACGGGATCGGAGTCAGCGCGAATACCTTCCACCAGCCCCTGCTTTTGCAGCCAGTCGGAGAGCGTACCCGGGCTGCGGTTGCCGATAAGATACGTCACCAGCTCGTCGGTTTTGCTGCGGAACTGCGCCGTGTTGTTATCAATACGGAATTCAACGCGTAACACCTTGCGCGGCAAGGCCGGCACATAGTGAATAACAATGCCTTTTTGCGCGTCCGTGACAACCGGCACGTTAATCTGCGGCAGATCGATATTTTTATTTGGCACCCTGCCGTAGGTCTGCGCGGCCATGTTTGCCAGCGTCGGCAACGGTTTATTGCTGTAGATAACCGCTTTCATCAGATTGGCGGAATAGTATTTTTCACGAAACGCATGCAGCGCATCGAGCACCGGGCTACCTGGCTTGTCGCTCAGCGTTTCAAGGTTGCCGCCTGAGAAGCGCGAACCCGGGTGCGCCGGATTGATGGTTTCAGCGCTAACCTGCGCCATGCGCATACCGTCTCGCGTGCGCGCCATCGTCAGTTCGGCGTTCACGGCATTACGTTCACGGTCAGCGTATTTTTTATCCAGCAGCGGTGCGGCAATGGCATCCGCCAGACGGTCCACCGCCCCATCAAGCGCATCATTTTCCACTTCCAGGTAAAACGCGGTGCGATACGGCGCGGTACTGGCGTTGTGGCTGCCGCCATGCATTTTCAGAAATTCGGACAGGCTGTCAGGCTGTGGGTATTTTTTAGAGCCCATCAGCGTCATGTGCTCAAGGTAGTGAGCCAGTCCAGGATGGGCGTCAGGATCTTCCAGCGAACCCACCGGCACAACCAGCGCGGAGAGCGATTTCACCGCCTGAGGATCGGAAACCAGCAGCACGGTCATCCCGTTATCAAGACGAATCGCCTGATACTCACGGGTGTCCTTATCGCTCTTACGGATTGTTTCCTTGACAGGTTGCCAACCGGAATCGGCCTGAGTGACGGGAGCCCAAAGGGCGATAAACAAAACAAACGCTTTGAACAAGGTGCTGCCTGGCATTACGACCTCTTTATCACGGCTACATCATTAACAACGTGCGTGCTGGACACGCCAGCATCTCTTTCTTTGGGTACATCAGTCCGTGATAAGAGGTGCATCATAAATGAACACCTCATACTGCGCAATTTTTATACAGCACTCAGGACTGATTAAATTTGAACAACGGTAACAGGTAGCGTTGCGCCTCCTGGGTGATAATGTCGAAATATTCTGGCTCCAGCGTTCGCCATAAACGTTGATACCAGACATCGTCACCTTCGCCACGTACCATCATGTTCCCTTCGTAGGCCTGCAAAAACTTGCTGCGCGCTTTCTGGAGCGAAGCCTCATCCGTTAACATGGCATCATTCTGCGCGTCGTAACAGGCTTTTATCCACGCCCCCCCACTTTCAGGCAGCAAAAGCAGAGGTTTGTTCATGCCCTGACGGTAACCTTCAATATAAAGCGACAGATACGTCAACGCCTGCTCAGGCTCCATCGGCGGGAAACGCCATTCGCCGTCCTTACGTACAAACAACCGGCTTTCACCTTCGTGACCACTCGCACTGTAGACAAGATGTTCGAGCCAGAGTTGCAGGCCATGTGAAACGCTGAGCATGGATGGCCGCCAGCGCAGCAGCCCGTCAGACTGCACGTGCGTGAGCCAGCCGCTGAGGTGCATACCGTTACAATCGAGATCGATTTCAATGCTGCTCGCCGGCTGCCGACACGCGATAACGCGGTCAGCAAGCGCTCGCATCTCCTCGCACTGGGCATCCCAGACGATTTCGCCGAATGCACCATACGGAAGTAATCCCGACGCCCTGTAACGTCGGAACAGTTTACTGGCGTCTTCTTCGTCAACCAGCGCATTCAGAAGCTGGGAATTAAGCTTAAAACGCTCCAGCCCATCAAGAATAAACGGTTCCGCATCGGGGATTTCGCTCTCTTCAGAGCGGAAATTCACCTGCAAGCGTTGCTGGAAAAAAGCCCGGACCGGGTGCGCCCAAAAACGCTGTAGCTGCTCAAACGAGAGGGTATCTATGACGCGCGGTTCGAGCGTCTGAATAAAATCGGTTTGCGGCGTCCCCGCTTTCTTCGCGGCGGGAAGCCACTCGCGGGCGTAGCTTTGCAGTTCATCAGGAACGTAATTGACAGGATCAAACGGCATACGGCTATGGTGACAGGTGATATGCGCTATCACCCGACGTTCGCTTTCGTCGCAGTTGCAGGCTTCATCGCCCGGCAGATAGTGACTCTGTCCGATGTAATCCACCAGCTCCTGCACCAGCACAGACGGGAAACGCTCGCTGTTGTCCTGAATTGAACGACCGATATAGCTGATATACAGCCTGCTTTGCGCAGACATCAGCGCCTCAAGAAAGAGATAACGGTCATCATCGCGGCGGCTGCGGTCGCCCCGCTTCGGTTGTGCGCTCATGAGATCAAAACCCAGAGGTGGAAGCGCACGCGGATAAATACCGTCGTTCATGCCAAGCAGACAGACCACTTTGAACGGGATTGAACGCATTGGCATCAGGGTACAAATATTCACCGGCCCCGCAAGGAAGCGCTGGCTGATGCGCTCCTGATCGAGACGTTGCGTCAGCTCATCACGCAGAAGCGAAAGAGGAACCGCCTCGTGATAGTGCGAATTAACCCCCTCATCAACGATGGCCTGCCACTGCTTCTCGATAAGCGCCATGGCGGCTTCAGTTTCGCTGTCCGGCAGAAAGAAATCATTCAGCATTTCGCGGCAAATCGGCAGCCACTCTTCGAGCGGGCGGGGCTGCATCAACGCACGGCGCCAGCGGTTGAGCTGCATAAGCAGCGAGGCTAAGTGACCAACCAGTTCCGCGATCAACCCACTGGATTCATCGTACGGCAGCACGTCATTCCATTCGCCGTGGATGCTCTCCATCGCATACCCCAGCAGCATGCGCGTCAGGCCAAACTGCCAGGTATGCTGGCCGGTCGCAGGGAGTTCGAACTCCTGGACGTTATCATCGTCGATACCCCAGCGGACACCAGATTCGTTGACCCACTGGCGCAGATAGCGCAACCCCTCTTCGTTAATGTTGAAACGTGCGGCCAGAACTGGCACATCCAGCAGTGCCAGCACATCCTCAGAGATAAACCGGCTATCAGGCAGCGAAAGCAGGCTGAGAAAGGCCTGTAGCGCCGGGTGTGACTGACGAGCGCGACGGTCAGAGATTGCGTAGGGCAGATAGCGGTCGCCCGTTGCGCTGCCAAATACCGCCTGAATAAACGGGCTGTAGCTGTCGATATCCGCCACCATCACCACGATATCGCGCGGTGTCAGGGTTGGATCGTCCTGTAACATGGCCAGCAGGCGGTCATGAAGAATTTCAACTTCACGCTGTGGGCTGTGGCAAACGTGGATCGCGATACTGCGATCGTCAGGATCCAGTTTTCGCTTCTTATCGCTTCGCGCAAACTCTTCGGCAGTGATCCCGGCAACGGCACGGTTTTCTAAATCCAGAATATCAAGCTGAATATTGTGCAGCAGGCTGTCCGGCGTAATATCCGCAAACGCATCCACATCCCCTTCTCCCGAAGAGGTGATTTCAGAAAGCAGATAAATATAGTCGCGTCCGAGCTTGCCCCACGAGGCAAGCAGCGGGTTCGGCAGGTTCTGAATCCCCTCTTCATCAAAAAGCTGCGCCGCATTTTCACTGTCTTTAAACAGCGGCACGGCGCGTTCCTCAAAGAGGCGTTTTCTCTGACGGGTGACCAGCCGTGATAGCCAGCGCGGATCCTGAATATCCCCCCAATAGTGCCGACACGGGTTGGTAAAGAGGATATGGATATCAGTGTGCTTACCGAGCGCTTTTAGCGCGTTCAGGTAGACAGGCGGCAGCGCGGAGATACCGCAAATGAACACGCGTGACGGCAAACGGGTTGGCCGTTCTGCGCTGTTCTCAAGTATTGAGATAAAGCGATCGTACAGGTTAGCACGGTGCCACTTAGGCTGACCGAGTTTCCCGGTATGCTCGACCAGCGCTTTCCAGAGCGGCGCCTGCCAGATTTGCGCTTCCGGTAACCCATCGACTAATTCTCCCGCTTCCCAGCGAATCAGCCATTCTGCACGGTAAACCAGATACTGGTCATAAAGGTCGGCAGTACGTGAGGCAAGCTGGAAAAGTTTACGCTTGTCGGTGTCGTCATTCAGGTAGTGGCGCAGCATGGCAAACTCATCATGCGCCAGCATGTCCGGCAGCAGCGTCATCAGTTTCCAGGCCATACTTTGTTTGTTGAAGGCGCTCTGCTCAGGAATATCCGGCAGGACGCGAACAAACATCTCCCAGATAAAGCTCGCGGGCAGCGGAAAATCGATGTTGGCCGCAATGCCAAATTTCTGCGAAAGGGACATTTGCAGCCACTGCGCCATACCGGTGCTCTGCACCAGCACCATTTCTGGCTCAAACGGATCGTCAAGACGCTCTTGCTCAACGATATACTCCATCAGTGCTTCCAGCACATCCAGACGATTTGAGTGGTAAACCCTTAGCATAAACGCTCCCGACTAGCGGCTAACCGGGCAATGCAGACGCGTCAACGCGCCCTGCCGCCCCATAGGAGAAATAAGTGTGACCGTGATGCTGACACATCCGGACTGTGTTGTCTGCCCCCGGCTGACCTGCCAGCCCGGCGGGAGCGTTAATGTTGAGATCTGCGACTGATTCCACGCATGATGCCATAGCTGACGATACTGGCTAAGCGCCGCATACCGGGCTGCCAGCGCGCGATGATAGCCGGATAACGCCATCACAACCACAACCAGCAACATCATTGCCAGCAAAACCTCAACCATGCTAAATCCTTTTTGTCTGCTCAGGGTAACTGACATAGCGTACTTTCCTTAAGGGGGCAGAAATCACTCCAGCCGTGGGCGGAAAAGCGTATCTGCCCCTCCGAGATGTCCCCGCCTCGCCATAGCAATAGATTGTCATTGCCGGCAATAAGCAACACACGCGCCCCAAACAGCCTTATACAGACCCGCAAACGTTGTGTCTGTTTGCACTGAACCTCTGGCTGTAAAGCCCATTCCTGAACGCGCCCCCACTCCAGTGCAGATTGCACGGCAGCCTGCTGGCGAACAGACAAACTCTCGCCACTTACCAGCGTGCTAAAGGTTTGCAGCTGCTGATTTAATCCGGTGAGGATCAGCGTGCCGAGCACCTGCAACAGCAGGACCAGCGCCAGCGATGACATGCCCCGCTGACGATTCACAGATTAAACCCCGTTACGGTATGGCGAGCCGAAAAGGGTGCGGTCAGTTCACCTTTACGGCGGGCACGCAGCTCGATACTGATGACCGGCGCAAAGCCATCATGATCGGTTTTAGTGACCATAAATTGCTCTATCAGGACCCGATCCGGGTCGGTGAGCTTATCCCATCCCTTACCGTCACAGGATGTGGCGCCCCGCAGCGTTTCAAGCGATCCGGACTCAAGCCGGAATCCCGTACTGTCGTTTTCTGACGCGGTGCTATCCCACTGGCCGTTGCTGTTCGCATCCCATAGCACAATCGCACATCGTCCTTGCCTGCCGATGATCATCCCCTGCCCCTGGCAATGCCCTGCACAATATCCTGCCCTCTGAAACTGTTTACCGATCGCGAACAGACGTTGCCAGACCTCATCCTCCAGCTCCTGCTGTCCGGATTGCAGTAAAACACCCCGCTGTAGCCCCGGTAAAAAACGTGACGTGCTGAGTAACAGAATGCTGCTTATCGTCATCGCAATAAGCACTTCCAGCAGGGAAAACCCTTTTCGATTTACTGGCATGCACCTTCTCCTGCGGCATTACACAGCCTGATACGTCCGCCATTTGAGACAATAACCCACCACCCACCAGCGCGGCTCTGCACGCGGATATGTCCGGCCCATGCGGTATCCCTTAAACCGTAAAATCCCAGCGCAGGGGTTATGTCGCTTATCGTGACCTCGGGCCACATCGGCTTCATTACGAACGGTCCGCCTCTGTCACAACCGGTCACCGCTGAACTGGCCAGACACTCCTTTTCACCGTCGTTATGCAACGCGATCCTGTGCTCGCTGTTGTGACGGTTGGCGTCATTGCGCAAAAACACCAGGTAATCCCGCACCTGGCAGGCGGTTTGCCAAAGCCGCTGCCGCTGCTGCCAGCTGTCCCAGCCATAGAGCCCTGTGGCGCTGAGGATCACTGTCAGCGAAACGGCGATAAGGGTTTCGATAAGCGTAAAGCCTTGTTCGTTTTTCATGGCGGGAGTGTGGCGGAATAGCAAAAACGGTGCGAGCGTCAAACCAGAACTTTACGAGCCGCTTTCCGGAGATTTTCACCCGTCGCAACGCGTTGCATCGTCTCTGGAAACAGGCTCGAAAAACAAAACGGGCGTGAAAAAAAACCGGCGCTAAAGAGCACCGGTTGTGTCAGGATTTGCCGTATCAGATGGCGACAGGAGCTTTAATGCCGGGATGCGGGTCGTAACCCTCAATCTCGAAATCATCAAAACGGTAATCGAAGATCGATTCCGGTTTACGTTTGATCACCAGCTTCGGCAATGCACGCGGTTCGCGCGTCAGCTGGAGATGCGTCTGTTCCATATGATTGCTGTAGAGGTGGGTATCACCGCCCGTCCAGACAAAATCGCCCACTTCAAGATCGCACTGCTGCGCCATCATGTGCACCAACAGCGCGTAGCTGGCGATGTTAAACGGCAAGCCGAGGAACACGTCGCAGGAGCGTTGATAGAGCTGGCAGGAGAGCTTGCCGTCCGCCACATAGAACTGGAAAAACGCGTGGCAAGGCGCCAGCGCCATTTTATCCAGTTCCCCCACGTTCCAGGCAGAGACAATGATACGGCGCGAGTCCGGGTCATTTTTCAGCTGGTTCATGACGGTCGTGATCTGGTCAATATGGCGGCCGTCCGGGGTAGGCCAGGCGCGCCATTGCTTGCCGTAGACCGGCCCCAGGTCGCCGTTCTCATCTGCCCACTCGTCCCAGATGGAGACATTGTTTTCATGCAGATAAGCAACGTTGGTATCGCCTTGCAGGAACCAGAGCAGTTCATGAATGATCGAGCGCAGATGGCAGCGCTTCGTTGTCACCAGAGGAAAGCCTTCTTGCAGATTGAAGCGCATCTGGTGGCCAAAAATGGAGAGCGTACCGGTGCCGGTACGGTCGTTTTTCGGCGTGCCCTCGTCGAGCACTTTTTTCATCAATTCAAGATACTGTTTCATGATTCCTCAGGAAAGTTGTTGCTGTGGACGACGACGATACGCCCAAATCATCATAATGGCACCCGCGACAATCATCGGAATGGAGAGGATCTGCCCCATGCTGATGTACTGTACCCATTCCCCGGTAAACTGCGCATCCGGCTGGCGGAAGAACTCGACGATGATACGAAACGCGCCGTAGCCAATCAGGAACAGACCGGAGACAGCCCCCATTGGGCGCGGTTTGCGGATATACAGATTCAGGATGATGAACAGCACCACGCCTTCCAGCGCCAGCTCATAGAGCTGTGACATATGGCGCGGCAGAACGCCGTAGGTATCGAAAATGGACTGCCACTCAGGATGCGAAGGCAGCAGCGCGATGTCCTCCGCGCGAGAACCCGGGAACAGCATAGTAAACGGCACGCTCGGATCGACACGCCCCCACAGTTCACCGTTGATGAAGTTGCCAAGACGCCCTGCGCCCAGCCCAAACGGGATTAACGGCGCAATAAAATCAGCCACCTGGAAGAAGTTGCGTTTGGTGCGTCTGGCGAAGATCACCATGACCAGGATCACACCAATCAGCCCGCCGTGGAAAGACATGCCACCGTCCCAGACGCGGAACAGATAGAGCGGGTCGTTCAGGAATACCGGGAAATTATAGAACAGGACATAACCGATGCGACCGCCCAGGAACACGCCGAGGAAGCCGGCATAAAGCAGGTTTTCCACTTCGTTCTTCGTCCAGCCGCTGCCTGGACGACTGGCGCGACGGCCAGCAAGCCACATGGCAAAGACGAAGCCCACCAGGTACATCAGACCGTACCAGTGCAGCGCTACAGGTCCTATTGAGAAAATAACCGGATCGAATTCCGGAAAATGCAGATAACCACTGTTCATCTGTCACCACAAGATGTTGTTATTCCGCTGAAAGTGGACAGCGGGTGAATTGCATTCCCGCCGTTGGCAGGTGCTCCAAAGTTGCGAATCATAGCATAAGGCAGGCGTGGAGGATGCGCCTGAGATGTAAAAGATGTGTATAGGGTTTCATGCGCGCTGTTCCCCCTCACCCCATCCCTCTCCCTCAAGGGAGAGGGGGTCGTCGGAGCCGTCATTATTTTGTGGGGATCAGCGGCCGCCCCGGATCAAACCGCCCATGCCGCGTCGCTCCATAAACGCAGCCACCTGATGGCGCACTTCGGCTGCCAGCTGTGCTTCCAGGCTACGCGCGGCCAGTTCGCGCGCCTCATCTTGTTCGATGTGACGTAACAGGTATTTCACACGCGCAACGGAACGTCCGTTCATTGACAGGTGACGGAAACCGAGACCAATCAGGATCGCCACGCACATCGGATCGCCGGCCATTTCACCGCACAGGCGCAGGTCGATATTATGCTGCTCGGCTTCGCGGGCGATCATCGCCAGGGCAAGAAGCATCGCCGGATGCAGGCTATCGTAGATGCTGGCAACGCGCGTATTGTTGCGATCGACCGCCAGAATGTATTGCGTTAAGTCGTTGGTGCCAACGGAGATAAAATCAACGCGGGTCGCCAGCTGCGGCAACATAAAGACCATCGAAGGCACTTCAAGCATCACGCCAATACGGGGTTTAGGGATCGCATAGCCGATCATCTCTTCCACTTCGCGCCCTGCACGTTCTATCAACCGCCGCGCTTCGTCGATCTCGTCAATACTGGTGACCATCGGCAGCAAAATGCTGAGATTCCCCGTGGCCGCGTTGGCACGCAGCATCGCACGAACCTGGATAAGGAAGATTTCCGGCTGATCGAGGGTTATGCGGATCCCACGCCAGCCGAGGCAGGGATTCTCTTCACTGATGGGCATATAGGGCAGTTGCTTATCCGCGCCGACGTCCAGGGTGCGCAACGTGACGGGTTTGTCGTTAAACATCTGCAACATGCCTTGATACTGCGCCACCTGCTCCTCTTCTGACGGGAAGCCGCTTTGCAGCATAAACGGTATTTCGGTGCGGTAGAGGCCGATGCCATCGATGCGGCTGCCGAGCTTCTCTTCATGCTCGGGGCTTAAGCCAGCATTGAGCATCACCTTCACACGCTCACCGCTCTTGAGCTGCGCGGGCAGGTTGACGTCATCTTCCGCCAGCTTGCTTAATTCATTCTCTTCGCTGATAAGACGCTGGTACTCCTGAAGGAGAACCGGCTCAGGATCCACCAGCAACTCACCGCGGTATCCGTCCACCACCAGCGTACGGCGGTGCAGTACGGAGGGCTGAATATCCGCCCCCATCACGGTCGGAATACCGAGCGCGCGCACCATAATGGCGGCATGGGAGTTAGCTGCGCCATCGCGCACCACTACGCCCGCCAGCCTGTCCTGCGGTAATTCCGCCAGCGTCGTCGCCGAGAGTTCATCGGCCACCAGTACAAACCGGCTCGGCCAGGCATTCGCCCCCTGAATAGTATCATCAAGGTGGAACAGCAGACGTTGCCCAAGCGCGCGTAAATCGCCGGCGCGCTCTTTCAGATAACCGTCAGTCAGCACCGCAAACTGCTCGGCAAATTTTTCAATGACCTTTTTAACCGCCCACTCTGCCACCGAACCTTTATCGACCTCGGCAAATAACTCACGACGCAAACGCGCATCGGAAAGCAGGTGTGAGTAGAGGTCGAAAATGGCCGCCGTCTCTTTTTGAGCGCCAGCGGCAAAGCGTTTGCTGTAGCGACGAAACTCATTCGCCGCCTCTTCCAGCGCAGCGGTAAGCCGTTCGCGCTCAAGCGCTTCATCCAGCGTCGAGGCTTCATAGACCTGCTCCATCAGGGGGAGCGTGGCATCCATCCAGCCTTCGGCAATCGCGACGCCCGGCGAGGCCGGAAGCGCGCGGATGCGGGTATGACGATACTGCCCAAAAAGGGCTGCCAGCTGAGACTGGGAGAGGATCGCAGCCATCTGCGTTGCCAGCGTGACGAGGAAAGACTCCTCGCTTTCGTCGTACTGCCGCAACTCTCGTTGCTGGACAACAAGCACGCCAAGCAGTTGACGGCGCTGAATAATCGGCACGCCAAGGAAAGCGCGGAACCGCTCCTCTTTGACGGAAGGGATATATTTGAAGCTGGGATGTTTTTGCGCATCGGCAAGGTTGATTGGCTCCGCCAGTCGCCCGACCAGGCCAACAATACCTTCATCAAACGCGAGCGTGACGGTGCGTCCCCGTGGTTTTTTTAAACCGCGGGTTGCCATCAGGTAGTAGCAACGTCGGTCATGGTCGGCCAGGTAGACCGAACAGACCTCGGTTTCCATCGCAAGACAGATGTCCGTCACCAGAATATTCAGCGCCTCGTTGAGGCGAGGCGCACTGGCAACCTTTTCAACTATTTCTCGCAAGCGGGTGAGCATGATTTGCGTAGCTTAACCTCTTTTACGTCGCCAGGCAGGTGCGCTCTGTGGCTTCGGAGGCGTCTCCTGAAGCTGCATCACGACACTTGCGAACTCTTTCATCACCCTACGATATACATCGCGCTTAAATGACACGACCTGACGAACCGGATACCAGTAGCTTACCCAGCGCCAGCCATCAAACTCTGGCGTGCTGCTGGTTTGCATATTGATATCTGAATCGTTGCCCACCAACTGCAAAAGAAACCACTTCTGTTTCTGGCCGATACAAACCGGCTTTGTGTCCCAACGCACCAAACGTTTCGGTAACTTGTAACGCAACCAGTTGCGGGTCGAAGCCAGGATGCGAACATCTTTTCGGCTTAAACCAACCTCTTCAAACAGCTCCCGGTACATCGCTTGTTCTGGGGACTCTCCGGGATTGATCCCGCCTTGCGGGAACTGCCAGGAGTGCTGACCATATCGCCGGGCCCACATCACCTGGCCCTGACGATTACAAATTACTATTCCTACGTTTGGGCGGTAGCCATCGTCATCAATCACCGGACTACCCCAAACTAAATCTGATATATGAATGATTGTTTCACACTACAGGGAGGCGGTAAACCACTCTCTTACAGGCCTGCAACCTAATAACATTTGAATAACTCACAATTTAGTGCGGAGTTATAAACAGATTCGGGCGACAGAGACCATTTTTATTCACCTTTTCTGTGGATATAGTTGTGAAGAAGTGCGGAATTACCGATGAACAACCTTGTAGCCCGACGAGCCGCCAATTTACCCCGCTTATAACAAATCATTTAAATTCATATGATTATATTGAAATTAAGGGTATCCAGGACGATAAACGTGACGATCATCACATCAAAGATCCTCCTGCTGATGAAAGATCGAACAGCGTCGGTTTTATCCACAGTTTGTGCCAATAAGTTAGTCACAATTTGTGTGAAAATTCGATTTTCATCGCACGTCAAGGCTGTAAATTGAAACAGTAGTGGCAGTTATTCCCAGTTATCCCATTTTTCTGTGGATAACATGGTGTAAGATCCTGTTTATTGTCAGTGACCAGAATTGCACAACCTGTTTTTTAGCCGCCGCGGGACGGATTGTATTCTAAAAAAGATGATATAAATCATCCACATGGAATAGGTGCACAGAAAAAGGTAAACTCTGTCCACAAGGGATAAAATATCAGCTCATTTTTTAATCAAAAGGTCGTTAGCATGCATTCTCTCGCCCCACTGCTCTCTCCTCCCGTCAGTGAAGCCCAGTTGCTCCAGCAGGCGCAACGTCTGGCAGGCTATTCACTGGGCGAGCTGGCCGTGATGGCGGGGTTGACGATACCCAACGATCTAAAGCGTGATAAGGGCTGGATCGGCGTGTTGCTGGAACGCTGGCTGGGCGCAAGCGCGGGCAGTAAACCCGAGCAAGATTTTGCGGCGCTGGGGGTGGAACTGAAGACGATCCCCATCGATAGCCAGGGACGGCCGCTGGAAACCACCTTTGTCTGCGTTGCGCCGCTCACAGGTAACAGCGGAGTGACATGGGAAACCAGCCACGTCAGGCATAAGCTGAAGCGGGTGTTGTGGGTACCCGTTGAGGGCGACAGGCAGATCCCGCTGGCTGAGCGTCGCGTTGGCGCCCCGCTGCTCTGGAGCCCGAATGAAGAAGAGGAGAGACAGCTTTCCCAGGACTGGGAAGAGCTGATGGACATGATTGTGCTGGGACAGGTTGAGCGTATCACCGCCCGGCATGGCGAAGTGCTGCAACTTCGTCCCAAAGCCGCCAACAGCAAAGCGCTCACTGAAGCGGTAGGCGCACAGGGCGAAGCGATCCTGACGCTGCCGCGCGGTTTCTATCTTAAAAAGAATTTCACCGGGGCGCTGCTGGCACGCCACTTCCTGTTGAAAACATAGTTTTTTACCAATTTTGCGCTCCGGCTAACATAATCTCCTCCTTTTTAAGATTTCCCCCCTTTCACCTGTCGTAATATCAGGTTATTACTACACTATGATTTGATACGAGCCAGGTGAGGATGAGAACGATGAAAAAATGGGCAGTAATTATCTCAGCAGTCGGTTTAGCGTTTGCGGTATCGGGTTGCAGCAGCGACTATGTCATGTCAACGAAAGATGGTCGTATGATCCTGACCGATGGCAAACCCGAAGTCGACGACGATACCGGTCTGGTGAGTTACCGCGATCGCGAAGGCAATCAAATGCAGATTAATCGCGACGAAGTCTCCCAGATCATCGAGCGTTAAACAGATAAAGGTCAGTAGCTTGCTGGCCTTTTTGATTTTTTCCTTCCCCTTTTGCCTTCCCTCTGCCATGTTTATATTCCTTTGTCGGGAGGTTCCTGACGCAGTCTGTATGTCAAAAAAAGGAAACCGGCTATGCATTATCACCGTATCCCCCACAGCGCTCTGGAGATCAGCCAACTGGGGTTGGGCACCATGACATTTGGTGAACAAAACAGCGAAGCCGATGCCCATGCACAACTCGATTACGCCGTCAGCCAGGGCATTAACCTGATTGACGTGGCGGAGATGTACCCCGTTCCTCCCCGCCCGGAAACACAAGGTCTTACTGAAACGTATGTCGGCAACTGGCTGGCGAAACGCGGCAATCGCGAAAAGCTGGTCATCGCCTCCAAAGTCAGCGGCCCTTCCCGTAATAACGATGCCGGGATCCGCCCTAACCAGATCCTTGATCGCAAGAATATCCGTGCCGCGCTGGATGCCAGCCTCAAGCGCCTGCAAACCGACTATCTCGATCTTTATCAGGTGCACTGGCCGCAGCGTCCGACGAACTGCTTCGGTAAGCTTGGCTACACCTGGAACGAAAGTGCTCCGGCCGTTACCCTGCTGGAAACGCTGGAAGCGCTCACGGAGTGCCAGCGGGCGGGTAAGATCCGCTACATTGGCGTTTCCAACGAGACGGCTTTTGGCGTGATGCGCTATCTGCATCTGGCCGATAAACACGATCTGCCGCGCATAGTGACCATTCAGAACCCGTACAGCCTGCTGAACCGCAGTTATGAAGTGGGTCTGGCGGAGGTGACGCAGTACGAAGAGGTGGAACTGCTCGCCTACTCCTGTCTGGGCTTCGGTACCCTGACGGGCAAATACCTGAACGGCGCGAAACCGGCTGGTGCGCGTAACACGCTTTTCAGCCGCTTCACCCGCTATAGCGGCGAGCAGACGCAAAAAGCCGTTGCGGCCTACGTGGATATCGCGAAACGCCACGGACTCGATCCGGCGCAGATGGCGCTGGCCTTCGTGCGTCGTCAGCCGTTTGTGGCGAGTACCCTGCTCGGCGCAACGACGATGGATCAGTTGAAAACAAATATTGAGAGTTTCCATCTGAACCTGAGTGAAGAGGTATTAGCGGAGATTGAAGCGGTGCATCAGGTTTATACCTACCCGGCACCGTAATAAAAGCAAAACGGCAACGTGCGTTGCCGTTTTTAGGGTTTTCACCCTCTCCCCGTGGGAGAGGGCCGGGGTGAGGGCATCAGGCCGCACAATTCAACGACGACGCTGCCAGACCCACAGCCCGCTAATCGCCAGCGCGAACAGCGCGCCGAATCCCACCCCGATTGCCACGACCGGCGCCCCTGCTTTTACCGCCAGCGAGTAAATCCCCAGCATCAGTAACATCGCCATGTTTTCACCAAGGTTTTGCACCGCAATGGCGTTACCCGCCCCAACGGTCTGCTTGCCGCGCTCCTGCAACAGCGCGTTTAGCGGCACCACAAAGAAACCGCCTAACATGCCGATCAGCAACAGCAGGGCATAGGCAGGCAATAGGGCATGTTGCAGGGAGAAGAACAGAACGCCGACGCCAATCAGGATCCCCGCCGGCATGCAGCGCGCGACGGTTTCCAGCGTCACCAGTTTTGCCGCAGCCCCGGCCCCGACAACAATCCCGACGGCGACCATGGCATTCAGATAAGTCGGCGTGGCGTTGTCAGTAATGCCCAGCGCCACCGGCACCCACAGCACCAGCAGGAAACGCAGCGTAACGCCGGCCCCCCAGAACATGCTGGTGCCCATCAGCGAGAAGCGTGTTTCACCGTTACGCCACAGTACGCGGCAGGCGTTGAAGAAGCTGCCGGTCATGGGCCTGAAGCGCCATGATTGCCCCGGACGCGCCACGGCCAGTTTGGGGATAAACAGGTTGGCGATCACCGCGCCACCGTACATCAGGGCGCAGATGCCAAGCGCGGCGAGCACATGCCAGTCTGCCAGTACGCCACCCGCCACCGAACCCAGCAGAATAGCCGCAATGGTGGAGGACTCCATCAGGCCGTTGGCCTTCACCAGCTTATCACCGGTGGTGAGTTCACCCAGAATGCCGTACTTCGCCGGAGAGTAGGCTGCCGCGCCAATGCCCACCAGCGTGTAGCCGACGAACGGATTGATACCAAAGCAGATACTTGCCGCGCCCAGAAGCTTAAGGCTGTTGGCAAACATCATGACCCGACCTTTCGGGAAGCTGTCCGCCACCTGGCCGACAAACGGCGCAAATACGATGTAAGCACCCACAAACACCATCTGAAGGATCGGCTGGCTCCAGTCGGGATAAAACTCAGCTTTCAGCAACGCCAGCGTGGCAAACAGCAACGCGTTATCGCCGAACGCGGAAAGAAACTGGGCGGCGATAACCGCCATCATGCCTTTCGACCAGATTGAAGTGTTAGTGTGCACTGACTCACGCATTTTGCTGTTCCGCCTCTTCAACCATGCCCTTCAGGGTCACGAAATCGGGTTTACCGCTGCCCAGCACCGGTAACTGTTTGAGGTAACGAATATCGCGGGGAACCGCCAGCTCGGGGATACCGTGTTCGCGTGCATACCTGAGCAGCGCGTCACGTTTCAGTTCACCGTCTGTCGTGAAGAGCACCAGCGCCTCGCCTTTACTGGCATCACTTTTCACCACGGTCGCATGCATTTTCTCCGCCGAGACTGCGGTCGCCAGCGTCTCGACCATTTCAAGAGAGACCATTTCCCCGGCGATCTTGGCGAAGCGTTTTGCACGTCCCTGGATCTGCACGAAGCCCTGATCGTCGAAGCGCACGATATCGCCCGTGTCGTACCAGCCCGTTTCAACCTCGCCATTGACGTTCTCGGCCGTCGGCGCCTCAAGCACGCCCGGGTTTTCCACACGCAGATAGCCGTTCATGACGTTCGGCCCTTTCAACTGAAGACGTCCGCCGTCTTCAATACCCGGCACCGCCAGCAGACGTGCGTCCAGCCCCGGCAGAATGCGGCCAACCGTTCCCGGTTTTGCCGCCATCGGAACGTTGATGGAGACCACCGGCGCGCACTCCGTCACGCCATAGCCTTCCAGAATGCGCAGGCCAAACTTGTCCTGCCAGATCTGGCGCGTGCTGTCCTGGAGTTTTTCCGCCCCCGCCACCACGTAGCGCACGCGGAAGAAATCATACGGGTTAGCGAAGCGCGCGTAGTTTCCGAGGAAGGTGGACGTCCCGAACAGCACCGTGCAGTTACGGTCATAGACCAGCTCCGGCACAATGCGGTAGTGCAGCGGGCTTGGGTAGAGGAACACCTCGGCACCGGTCAGCAGCGGCGTAAAGAGCCCCACGGTCAGGCCAAAGGAGTGGAATAGCGGCAGCGCCGACATAAAGCGATCGTTGGCGGTAAAGTCAGCGATGGTTTTAATCTGTTCGACGTTCGCCAGAATGCTTTTGTGACTGTGAACCACACCTTTCGGGTTACCTTCAGAGCCAGAGGTAAAGAGGATAATGGCATCATCTTCCGGCTGCTGCTTAACCTGCGCCAGACGCGGCATCAGCAGGTGTGCGAAAATCCACAGCTTGTCGGCGGTCGTGACGTCTGCTTTCAGATCTTCCAGGAACACCCAGCGCACCTGCGTCAGCTGTTCCGGCAGGTGCCACAGCTTGCCTTTATCCAGGAACTGGCGGGAGGTAAAGACGGTGTTGATTTGCGCCGCGGTAATCGCGCTGGAGAGCCCTTTCACGCCCGCCGTGTAGTTCATCATCGCCGGAATGCGGCCCCGGGAGACGGCACCAAAGATCACCGCCGCGCTGATACCCGCATTTGGCAGCATCAGGCCGATCTTTTCGCCCTGTTTGCTGTACTTCTCCAGGATACGCCCGACAAACAGCGTTTTGGTCAACAGTTTACGGTAGGTATCCGGCGTAAAGTTGATGTCTTCGATGCAGTTTTTCTTCGCACCGTAGCGATACTGCGCCGACAGCAACGATTCATACAGCGTTTCGCGCGGGCGAACGGCCATGCGCGCTTCCATCATAATCTGGTGCAGCATTTCCCCGGCGATTTTACGGCGGTCGCGCGCGCGCGGCGCCTCGGGCATCGGCAGTGACGTCGGCGGTAATATATGCAGCGTAATTTTCGGGAACAGACGCTGCTTCACCAGCCCTTTCAGACGGCTGAAAAAGGTCAGCTCAGCCCCGTTGATGCGTAGCGGCACGACGGTGGCCTGAGACTTCGCCGCGACAAAACCGGCCCCGTCGTAAATTTTCATCAGGGAGCCCGTCACTGAAATACGCCCTTCCGGGAAGATAACCACCGGGCGCCCCTGCCCAACCAGACGCACCAGATGTTTAATCATCATCGGTTTAGTTGGGTCGAGCGGGACAAAATCAATCAGCGGTTTGAGCCAGCGCATGTACCATTTTTCACTGATGGAGCTGTAAACCGCGAAGACGGGCCGCACGGGCAAAAACAGCGCCAGCAATACGCCATCAAGAAAAGAGACGTGATTCGGTGTGATAAGCACACGCTCGCCATAGAGTGCCTGCGTATCGCCAGTCACGCGGATGCGAAACAGGACACGAAACAGTGTGCGGAAGAACCCAAAAAGCATTTCAACTCCCTTTGCCAGCCAGTGTGAAAGGTATAAATGGTGGCAGATTACACGAGAAGTAGTGAGGGAGCGATAGCAAAAACAGAGGCGAAAAAAAACCTGCGCATCCGCGCAGGTTGGTGCAAGAGAAGAGTACGAAAACGTACCAGGAATTCTCACCAATCAATACCTCTGGGATCTTGATTGTGGCCTCCGGCGACAGGCTTCGCCAGCGGGAAAACGCAAGGGAATGAGCCGAAGTGCAACCAGGTGTGAATATTCTCTTTTGCTGTTACAGGTTGAACTTACAGGCAAAAAAAAACCTGCGTAAAACGCAGGTTGGTGTAAATCGTGTTAATCAACCGAAGTTGATTCCACCTATCAATACCTCTGGGATCTCGACTCTAGCAATTCACTACGCATCGTTGCTAACGGACAATCGCAACAGCCTGAGGCAAAGTGTAACTAAAGGTTCAGATTGACATTATTCAGACATGACTGGCCGTGTAACGATTACACCGCGAGGGATGTTCTGCTTCACGTTTGCAGAGGACGCTTACCCGCTCCCCTTGAATGCGCGCCGCTTTTCCGCAACACTAGTTAGTGTGTAAACGCTTACCCCTATAAGAAGGTATTGAATGGCGACAATTAAGGATGTGGCTCGTCTGGCCGGTGTTTCCGTCGCGACCGTCTCCCGCGTGATCAACAACTCCCCTAAAGCGAGTGATGCATCGCGCCAGGCCGTGCAGGACGCCATGGAAAACCTGAATTATCACCCTAACGCCAACGCGCGCGCCCTTGCCCAGCAGTCGACAGAAACCATCGGGCTGGTGGTCGGGGATGTATCCGATCCGTTTTTCGGTGCAATGGTCAAAGCCGTAGAACAAGTTTCTTATCACACCGGAAATTTCCTGCTGATTGGTAATGGCTACCACAATGAACAGAAAGAGCGCCAGGCCATTGAGCAGCTGATCCGTCATCGCTGTGCGGCGCTGGTGGTCCATGCAAAAATGATCCCCGACGCCGAGCTGATCCATCTGATGAAACAGATGCCGGGGATGGTGATTATCAACCGCATTATTCCCGGTTTTGAAACCCGCTGCGTGGCGCTCGACGACCGTTACGGCGCATGGCTCGCAACCCGTCATCTGATCCAGCAGGGCCATACCCGAATTGGTTATCTGTGCTCCAACCACCCAATTTCCGATGCGGAAGATCGCCTTCAGGGCTATTACGACGCGCTGCGCGAAGCCGGTCTGCCGTGCAACGATCGTCTTGTGGCGTACGGAGAACCGGATGAGAGTGGCGGCGAGCAGGCGATGACGGAGCTGCTGGGCCGCGGGCGGAATTTCACCGCCGTGGCCAGCTATAACGACTCCATGGCCGCCGGCGCAATGGGCGTGCTGAATGATAACGGGATTGACGTCCCGGCAGAAATTTCGCTGATTGGCTTTGATGATGTGCTGGTGTCGCGCTACGTGCGCCCTCGCCTGACCACCGTGCGCTACCCGATTGTGACCATGGCAACGCAGGCGGCAGAACTGGCGTTAGCGCTGGCCGAGCATCGCCCGCCACCGGAAATTACCCACCTGTTCAGCCCAACCTTAGTGCGCCGTCACTCGGTGGTATCGCCCGCGGAAGCCGTGAGCGAACAGCGATAGAGATGGACGGTTTTATCCGGGTATTCCAGCGCATCGCCGATGTAGTGCCAGCCGTAACGTTCGTAGAAGTCGCGGCAGGCAGACCAGAGATGAAGCTCGTGATACCCGGCGCGTCGCGCGTAGCCGATAACATGCTGCTGAAGTTTTCCCGCCAGCCCGTTTCCCCGGGCGGCTTCATCGACATACAGCGCAGCCAGCCAGGGGTGGAGATCCTGCCGGGAAATTAAATCGCAACGCCACAACCCAACGGTGCCCAGCAGCTGGTCATCCTCAACGGCAATAAAGGTGAGCGGTAACTCGCCCGGCGTCAGGCTGTGCTCAACAATGCTCTGGAAAAAGGCACGCGGCATACCTTCACCAAACGCGTTCCAGATCCAGTCGATCACCCGCTGTGTAAACTGCGGCGCAGCGTGAAGCGGCAGTATATTCACACCAGTTTCCCCTGGAAAAGGGGGACCGATTCAAAGAGATAGCCGTCAAAATCGGGCGCGTCTTCGTCTGACAGCTCAAGCAGGCTCTTTTTGACGTTTTCAAGATGCTGGAACATCGCCTGCCACGCCCCCATCACGTCGCGGCGGCGGAGCGCAGCGAGAATGGTTTGCCTGTCGCCGAGCCATTTCAGCCGCCATGCGCGGCTGGCGATGTGGCCGTTGAATTGCTGCCACAGTGGGCTGCTGTCCATGTGATGCCAGACGCTTTCAACGGTCGCCAGCAGCATCTGGTTTTGTGTGGCCCCCGCCAGTACCAGGTGGAACATTTTGTTGTTGTCCTGGCTGCGATCGTCGGCGGCAATAGCCCGTTGCTCCTGCTCGATGATGCGGCGCAGGTTGTCGATATCCGCCCGCGTCGCCATTTTTGCGGCAAAGGCGGCAATGTTGCTTTCAAGCAGCTGACGCGCCTGGAGAATTTCAAACGGACCCACGTCACTGTTCAGAAAACGTTCTTCCTCGTTTTCATGCTCCTCCGGAATGCGCATCACGTACACGCCAGACCCCTGGCGAATATCCACCGTCCCCTGTAGCTCAAGCATCAGCAGCGCCTCGCGCACGATAGTGCGGCTCACGCCATACGTCTCGGCGATGTTGCGCTCCGGCGGCAGACGCGATCCCACGGGATAATGCCCCTGGATAATCTGCGCCCGTAAATCCTCGCCAATCTCCTGGTACTGTTTTTTTTCCGGCAGGATGACAGCCTTATCCACGTTTTCACCTGTGTTTTTCAGTTAATGCGCGGGCCGGACGTCCTCCCGGCCAGTTTGTGCGCTATTTTACCAGAAGGCTTACTTCCATTCATCGTCAACCCTGAGCGTCATCACACGCTCATCGCGCAGCTGGCGAAACCAGGATGCCGATTTCTTTGCCCGCCGTGCGCGATGGTTTTCAAGGTCGATCTCAATAAGCCCGTAGCGGTTTTTAAACGCGTTCATCGGGGAGACGTTGTCGGTGAAGGCCCACAGCATATAGCCGTGGCAGTTAGCCCCCGCCTCCCGCGCCAGCAGCGTGTAATAAAGATGTTCGCTGATAAACGCGATGCGGTATGCGTCATCGATAATGCCGTCGCGATTGCGAAACTCCGCTTCGTTCTCCACGCCCATCCCGCTTTCCGCCACAAACCAGTCAATGTTGCGATACTCGTTTTTAATCCGCATCGCCATATCGTAAATAATGCGCGGGAAGATCTCCCAGCCGCGGGAGGTGTTCATCCTCCGCCCCGGCAGCTCGAACGGCTCGTAGTAGTACGCCGGGTGGAACGGCGTCTCCAGGTGCCAGGCGCGGGACGGGGCTTTGACGCGATGCGGGTAATAGAGGTTAATGCCCAGCTCGTCGACGGTGTTGTCGGCAATCAGCGCCAGCTCGTCAGCCGTGTATTCCCACTGCACCTGATGCTGCGCCAGCAGGGTAAAAAGCGCCTGCGGATAGCGCCCGTGCACCAGCGGGTCGAGAAAGACGCGGTTATAGAACAGATCGTACATCTCTGCCGCCCGCACGTCATGCGGCGCGCGCGAGCGCGGATAGGTCACTTCCGGGTTAAGAATACAGCCCACCGAGCCGTCATACCCTTTCTCGCGAAACAGCTTCACCACTTTCGCCGTCGCCAGCACCTTATGGTGGTTCCACTGCATCCAGGTGCTGGTGTTCTGCTCATAGGGCCAGCGCAGCGCGTCGAGGTAGACGCGCGTCTGGACCACAATCGGCTCGTTGAAGGTAAACCAGCGGGTGACTTTGCCGTGAAAGCGCTCAAACACCTTTTCCGCATAGCGAACGAACAGCTCGACGACGTGCTTCGACGCCCAGCCGCCGTAGGTCTCCAGCAGCACGCCCGGCAATTCGTAGTGTTCCAGGCAGATCATCGGCTCAATGCCCTGACGGTGCATTTCATCGAACAGCGCGTCGTAATAGGCGGCGTACTCTTCATCTACGGTGGCGTTTTCATAGTCGGTCAAAAAGCGCGACCAGTTGATCGAGGTGCGATAGTGCGTCAGTCCCGCCTGCTTCATCAGCGCCACGTCTTCGCGAAAGCGATTGATAAAGTCGGTTGCCACCGCCGGGCCGTAGCCGTTGTGCCAGACGTGACGATCGTTCTTGTACCAGAGATCGATCCACGAATCCTGCCCCGGCTTTTTGCCGCTCCAGCCCTCGGTCTGCCAGGCCGATGCCGCCGCGCCCAGCATAAAATCTGGCGGTATGGTTATCTGTTTTATGCTCATCCTGTCCTCATGCGTTATCGGTGGCTTGTTGCAGTGCGGCCTGATCTGCGCGGCGTGAGGCAATTTTCACAAACGGCAGATAGATAATCACCGCGGTCACGATGCAGATAAACTGGGTGATCACCGCCCCCATGGAGCCCGCGGTTGACAGCCAGGCGTTGATCAGCGGCGGCGTGGTCCAGGGCACCATCACCACGGCTTTCCCGGCAAATCCGGTCACGGTGGCAAAGTAGCCAATCGAGCCCGTCACCAGCGGCGTGATGATGAACGGGATAGCCAGGATCGGGTTGAGCATGACTGGCATCCCGAAGATCACCGGCTCGTTGATGTTAAAAATACCCGGGCCGATGGAGAGCTTGGCGATCTCCTTCATCTCTTTACGTTTGGTGGCAATCATGACGGCTATCAGCAGGCCGATGGTCAGGCCGGAGCCGCCGATGCTCATATAGACGTCCCAGAACGGCATGGTGATGATGTTTGGCACCTCTTTGCCCTGCTCGAACGCGCTCATGTTAACGGTGATTGCCCCCAGCAGCAGCGGCTCGCGGATCGGCTTGATCATCTGGTTGCCGTGGATACCAATCACCCAGAACAGCTGGGCGACAAACATCAGCAGCAGGATCCCCGGCAGGCTTTGCACCACCCGCTCCAGCGGCTGTTGCACCACCTGGTAAACCGCGTCGTAGAGATACATACCGGTAATCTGATGAAACACGAAGCCAAAGGTGGCGATGGCGGTGGTGGTGATAATGGCCGGGATCAGCGCAGAGAACGACGCGGCGACGTTCGGCGGCACCGTGTCCGGCATCCTGATTTTCAGCCCCTTACGGTTTTCCAGCCAGCAGTAAATCTCCACTGACAGGATGGCGATAAACATGCCGAGGAACAGGCTGCGGGTATCCGAGAACTGGCGCAGCAGCACGTCTTTCACCACGTGCATCTCGCTGTCCACCAGCATTTCCACCGTCGTCGGCGTTACGCAGATAAAGCAGATCACCGCCAGCAGGCCGGGGAACAGAGACTTAATGCCGTTAATACGCCCCAGTTCAATGCCGATTAAAAACACCGCGCCGATGTTAAGAAAGTTGAGCGTGGCATAGTTCAGCGCGCTGGTGATCGGCTTTAACGCCGCCAGAAACGACAGCGACTGAAAGCTCGCCAGGCCGTTTTTCGGATCCAGCACCATATTGGAGATCAGTACCGAGAACGCCCCCACAATGATGACCGGCATTAAGGTAATAAACGCAGACTTAATCGCCTGGATATAGCGATAGCTGTTGAAGGTGGTGGCAAAACTGCCCAGAGCGTCGATCAGTTTTTCCTGAAATGCCATAGGGTAATACCTCAGTAAAAGGGCTTTTATTGAATAAGATGGACAGCCGGATACTATTGGTATGCCAAAAATAGCGTCCACAGGCGCTTTGTTCTGTGATTAAGCTCTCAATGAGGTAAGAGGTATTCCAGATTGCGATTTATCACCATTTTGGCATGCCAATGACAGGCATTTATCCCGCGGGCGAGGATCGTTACCGAAAAGCGTGATCGTTATGGGGTTTTGCCCTTCCCACGTCGCTTATGCGCCGGATGGTCTGTGTTAAACTGCAAACCATTACGTGGAAACAGGAATTTCGAATGGCAACAATGCTGGATGTCTCACTGCGTGCGGGCGTGTCGAAGGCCACCGTTTCGCGCGTGCTGAACGGCACAGGTCAGGTTAAAGAGAGCACGCGTCAGCAGGTATTTCGCGCGATGGAGGAGCTGGGCTATCGTCCGAACTTTCTCGCGCGTTCGCTGGCTAACCAGACCAGCAACAGCATTGGTCTGGTCGTCTCGACGTTCGACGGTTTTTACTTTGGTCGTTTGCTACAGCAGGCGTCACGGCAGACCGAAAAGCACGGAAAACAGCTGATTGTTACCGACGGTCACGACGCCCCTGAACAGGAAGAACAGGCGGTGCAGATGCTCGCCGATCGCAAGTGCGACGCCATCGTGCTGTATACGCGTTACATGAGCGAAAAGACGATCCTGAAGCTGATCAACAGCGTGCAGACGCCGCTGGTGATCATTAACCGTGAAGTGAGCCAGGCGGCGGATCGCTGCGTGTTCTTTGAACAGCAGGACGCGGCCTTCAAAGCGGTGGATTACCTGATAAGCCAGGGCCACCGGGAGATCGCCTGTATCACCGTCCCGATCCACACGCCAACGGGTAAAGCGCGACTGATGGGCTACCGTAAGGCGCTGGAGAAGCACGGTATTCGTCTCGACGAGCGGCGGATTAAATACGGCGATGCAGGCATGACGCGGGGTTACGAGCTGTGCAAGGAGCTGATTGCGGAAAAGACATCGTTCAGCGCCCTGTTTGCCTGTAACGATGATATGGCCCTTGGTGCCTCCAAAGCATTACACCAGGCCGGGCTGAAGATCCCGCAGGATATTTCGCTGTTTGGTTTTGACGATGCCCCCAGCGCAAAGTGGCTGGAGCCTGCCCTGTCGTCGGTGTATCTGCCGATCGACAACATGATCATCACGGCGATCGATCAGGCGATCCGGCTGGCAAAAAACCAGCCGGTTGAAGCGATCCCGCCGTTCACCGGCACCCTGGTGTTACGCGATTCGGTGACAACAGGGCCCTGGTTTAATCAGACCAGCTCTAACGCCAGCAGCTCCTGAATGGTCTGGCGACGGCGAATCAGCCGCGCCACGCCGTTATCAAACAGCACTTCCGGCAGCAGCGGGCGGCTATTGTAGTTGGACGACATAGACGCCCCGTACGCGCCAGTATCATGCAGCACCAGATAATCTCCCGGTTTTACCTCTGGCAGCGAACGGGTTTCGACTTTCCCGCCTTCCTGCTGAGTAAAGACGTCACCGGATTCACACAGCGGGCCGGCAACAACGGTCTCGATGCGCGGGGCGATGACCAGATCGCTGCCATCGGCGGCAAGCGCGGTGATGTGATGATAACTGCCGTACATGGACGGGCGCATCAGGTCGTTGAAGCCAGCATCAATCAGCACAAAGTGACGGCTTCCCATCTCCTTCACGCTCCGCACCTGCGCCACCAGCACGCCAGCTTCGGCGACCAGGAAACGACCCGGCTCAATCTCCAGCTTCACCGCATGGCCCAGATGGGCGGCGATGCTGTCACGCGCGGCGCTCCACAGGCCGTAATAGTGATCCGTGTCGATCGCCTCTTCCCCTTCGCGGTAAGGAATCGAAAGCCCTCCCCCGGCGGAGATCGCCTCCAGATCCTGACCAAAATCGATAACCTGACGCACCATGGCGCCACAGACCTGCTCAAGATGGCCGTAATCCACGCCGGACCCGATATGCATGTGAATGCCCACCAGCTTGAGGTTGTAGCGTTGTAAAACCTCCAGCGCCGCAGGCATATCGGCATACCAGATCCCGTGCTTGCTGTTTTCGCCCCCGGTGTTGGTTTTCTGACTGTGACCGTGACCAAAGCCCGGGTTGATGCGCAGCCAGACGCGATGGCCAGGAGAGACCTGCCCAAGCTGTTCCAGCATATCCACCGAACCGGCATTGACCGGGATTTGCAGCTCGTGCACGCGCGCCAGCGTGGCGTCGTCAATCAGGTCAGCGGTGAAGACGATCGCGTCGCTGTCGGCTTTCGGATCAAACCCGGCCGCCAGCGCACGTTCGATTTCACCCAGCGATACGGAGTCAACCTTCACGCCCTGCTCGCGCATCAGGCGCAGAATATGAATATTGGAGCAGGCCTTCTGCGCAAAACGCACCACATCAAACTGATGCAGCGCGGCGATCTTCTCGCGGACAATCTGCGCATCGTAGACCCACACCGGGCAGCCGAATTCGGCAGGCAGGCGCAGCAGGTTATCGGCGTTTAAATCGGTCTCAGTCTGGTTGAGTGGGCGTGGCATGGTCGTCTCCGGAAATCTGTTTTTTATCATTACGCCATAGCCTGAAGAGAATAAAAAATATCGTTTTATCTTGAGTCTATGCAAAAATGATATGGACTACGCTCAGCCATCAGGTGCCCTATGCCCGCCGTTAACCTACGCCATATCGAGATTTTTCATGCGGTAATGACCACCGGCAATCTCACTGAAGCCGCGCACATGCTGCACACTTCGCAGCCGACGGTCAGCCGCGAGCTGGCGCGTTTTGAGAAAGTGCTGGGGCTGAAGCTGTTTGAACGCACCCGCGGCAGGCTGCATCCAACGGTGCAGGGTTTACGTCTGTTTGAGGAGGTTCAGCGCTCCTGGTACGGGCTGGACAGGATCGTGAGCGCGGCAGAGAGCCTGAGGGAGTTCCGCCAGGGCGAGCTGTCCATCGTCTGCCTGCCGGTCTTTTCCCAGTCATTCCTGCCGGTACTGTTACAGCCGTTTCTGGCCCGCTATCCGGAGGTCAGCCTGACCATCGTGCCGCAGGAGTCGCCGCTGCTGGAGGAGTGGCTTTCGGCCCAGCGCCACGATCTGGGTCTGACCGAAACCCTCGTCACGCCAGCGGGAACGGAACGCACGGAGCTGCTGTCGCTGGATGAGGTCTGCGTGCTACCTGCCAGCCACCCGCTTGCCCACAAAGCGGAGCTGACGCCGGCGGATTTTCACGGTGAGAACTATATCAGCCTGTCGCAGACCGACAGCTACCGGCAGCTTCTGGATGGCCTGTTTGCCGAACATCAGGTGAAGCGGCGGATGGTAATGGAAACGCACAGTGCGGCGTCAATTTGCGCGATGGTGCGCGCGGGCGTGGGTATTTCGGTGGTGAACCCGCTCACGGCCATGGACTACGCCAGCAGCGGCGTGGTTCTGCGCCGTTTTAGCGTTTCCGTTCCCTTTACCGTGAGCCTGATCCGCCCGCTGCACCGGCCCGCCTCAGCGCTGGTTGATGCGTTTAGTGAACACCTGATTGCGCACGCGCGTCAGGTGGCGCTTCGCTTACCTGACCTGCAAAAACCACTATGACAGCATAAACTCCACCGCATCGGCGGCATGGATGGCGGCGGTATCGAAGACCGGTATCGGGCTTTGGTCTGCCGGCACCAGCAGGCCAATTTCGGTACAGCCGAAGATGACCCCTTCCGCCCCCTGCTGCGCCAGTTTCTCAATCACGCTGACATACCATGCGCGCGACGTTTCGCTGAAGGTGCCCAGACACAGCTCATCAAAAATAATCTGGTTAATGCGCGCCCGGTCGGCCTCTTCGGGGATCAGGCTTTCAATCCCGAACTGGCTGTTCAGCCGCCCGCGGTAAAAATCCTGCTCCATGGTGTAGCGCGTCCCCAGCAGCGCCACGCGCGTCATGCCGGCGGCACGTATGGCACGCCCGGTGGCATCCGCGATATGTAAGAACGGCAGCGAACAGCGGTCTTCAATGTGCGACGCCACCTTATGCATGGTGTTGGTACACAGCAGAATACCCTGCGCGCCCGCACGCTCCAGCCCGAGCGCGGCGTCCGCCAGCATCTGCCCGGCTTTGTCCCACTCCCCGCTCGACTGGCAGGCTTCTATTTCATGGAAATCCACGCTGTGCAGCAGCAGGCTGGCCGAATGCAGACCGCCCAGACGCTGTTTGACACCTTCATTAATCAGGCGGTAGTACGGGATCGTTGATTCCCAGCTCATGCCCCCTAACAGACCGATCGTTTTCATCTTTCCTCCTGTGCGTTTCACCCAGTGAAGCAAACTTGTGATCGCCTTTCCAGTTATTTGGCTAAACGTTTCCTTTTCGCCGCGGGTGAGATAAATTAATTGAAACAATGTTTCATTACATAACAGGGCGAAAATATGTTTATTTTCCATAAAGAGACCACGCTTGAGGATCTGGGCAACGGCGTGACGCGTCGTATTCTGGCGCACGACGGCAGGATGATGGCGGTGGAAGTGAATTTCGAGCAAGGCGCGATTGGCCCGATGCATAACCACCCGCATGAGCAGCTCACCTACGTTCTCTCGGGGGAGTTTGAGTTCACCATCGGCGAGGAGAAGCATGTGGTGATGGCGGGCGACACCCTTTATAAAGCGCCGCACGTGATGCACGGCTGCGTTTGCCTGAAACCCGGCACCCTGCTGGATACCTTTACGCCGGTTCGCGAAGATTTCCTGAAATAAAAAAAGGCGCTCAGTTGAGCGCCTTTTTTGAAGTTATTCCGTAACCGGCTCAGGAAGTTGTTCCGGCAGCGGGTTGCGGGTGCTCATTGCCTCGCGCAGCAGCACGCTGCCACAGGCGAACAGTCCACCCAGAATACACGCCAGCAGCACGATCAGGGCTTTGCCCGGGCCATCTTTTTTCACCGGCATAGAAGGTGAAAGCTGGTATTTGAACGGCTCCAGGCTCACATCTTCGAAGGAAAGTTTTTGCAGCTGTGCCAGATAGTATTCGCGGTTCTGGAAATCGGCGTTCAGCTCAGAAACATCCTTCAGATTTTTTTCAATCTGCAATTTCTGCGCAATCCCGTCCGCACCGAGGGCGACGGAATAATCCGGATCGTCTTTCACCGCCTGTCCATTGCTGTAGACCGGCTTTTTGATCCCTGCCGCGTTCGCCACTTCCAGCGAGTAGTTCAGGCGTTGCAGGTTGGTATTATGGATATTTGTCAGACGGACCCGATCCAGCTCCAGCTGCTGCTGAACCGTTTTGGTTCTCAGGATCAGCTGATCGCGAATGTTTTGCATGGTCTCCTGCTCGACGATGCGGGAGATGTACTGAATGTAACCATTCAACACTTTCTGCGCGTCCTCTGCCGTTGGGGCAGTGAAGCTTAACGTCCAGGAGAGGTACGGTGCTTTATCAGCGTTTTTTTCCTGCGTGTTATCAACAGCCTTCATCTTTTCGGCAATATTGACCACCGCGCGGTGCAGCTCCAGCGGGTCAACCTGAGCGCCATCGAGCTGAGCCATCACGTAAGGTGAGCTCTTCATGTACTCTTCAAGCAGAGACTGGGACTGAAACTTTTTGATAAACAGATTAAACACATCCGCACGGGTAATTTTCACGTCGACATCAAGCACCTGGAGCGCCACCATCATCTGGCGCAGCGAACTCCACTGCGTCTGTTCCGCGGGCGTAATGACCGCTTTACTGGTCCATTTTTGCGGTATCAGAAAAGCGATTGCCAGGCCGACCAGTGCAAATGCAAAGACAATGGTGATGATGCGTTTTTTTGCTGCCAGCAGGACGTCCAGCAGACCCAGAAGATCTATTTCTTTAGCGCTGACCGCCGGGGGAGCATAGTGAGGAAAATTGAGATCCGTATGTTTTTTGAAATCCATCGCTGACATAACTGTTCTTCTTTTAAGGATGCAGTGAAATTCTGCCTGACTGGTTCCGGTGTAACAAATCATACAAGAATGTAAGAATTATCTGAATGACGAATTGGTACATCTGTAGACCTGCTATCAGATCTGGTAGTTAGCCACGCTGCGTGACTATTGTTATTCCTGCTCCCCTTTTGCTTCATTATCTCTTCCTCATGGGCCGCGGCGAACGTCCATGGAAAGTCAAAAATGCCACCTCCCTCACTATATTGAAACAGCGTTTCGACGCCGATCACATTTCCACCATTAAGCGAATGACGCAGAAATAAATCGCAATAATATAAAATAAAACGATGTTTTAGTATCCAAGAACACCGGTTCAGCTCTTTTGAAACCAGAAGCGCTTACAGCATGAAGAAAGACAAAAAAGCGTTAAAAAACAAACGTAGGTTTTGCCGTTGCCAGACGTTGCACCCTGAATTTCAGCTCCCATGCCGCGCATCGCAGGCCCGGGAAAATGTAACAAAGCAGATTTCGTATTAAACCATTGATTGCCAGGTAGGTATGTATGAATGAAAACAAGCTGCTGGGGCTCGCATGGATATCACCCTATATCATCGGGCTGATAATCTTTACGGCATTCCCCTTCGTCTCATCGTTTTTCCTCAGCTTTACGGATTACGATTTGATGAGTCCGCCGGTGTTTAACGGCATCGAAAACTATCGCTACATGTTTACCGAAGACACGCTCTTCTGGAAATCCATGGGCGTGACCTTTGCCTATGTATTTTTAACCATCCCGTTAAAGCTCGCCTTTGCATTAGGAATTGCCTTTGTCCTGAACTTTAAATTACGCGGCATCGGCTTTTTCCGAACGGCCTACTATATTCCGTCGATCCTCGGCAGCTCCGTCGCCATTGCCGTACTGTGGCGCGCCTTATTTGCCATTGATGGTCTGCTGAACAGCTTTATCGGTGTATTTGGCTTTGATCCGGTGAACTGGCTGGGCGAGCCGTCGCTGGCGCTGATGTCCGTTACCCTGCTGCGCGTCTGGCAGTTCGGTTCCGCGATGGTCATCTTCCTGGCCGCGCTGCAAAACGTACCGCAGTCCCAGTATGAAGCGGCAATGATCGATGGCGCATCGAAATGGCAGATGTTCATGAAGGTGACCGTGCCGCTGATTACGCCGGTGATCTTCTTCAACTTCATCATGCAGACCACGCAGGCGTTCCAGGAATTTACCGGGCCGTACGTCATTACCGGCGGCGGGCCAACCTATTCGACCTATCTGTTCTCGCTCTACATCTACGACACCGCGTTCAAGTATTTCGATATGGGCTATGGCGCGGCGCTGGCGTGGATCCTGTTCCTGGTGGTGGCCGTCTTCGCCGGTATCGCCTTTAAGTCGTCGAAATACTGGGTGTTCTACTCCGCCGATAAAGGAGGCAAAAATGGCTGATATTCAACAACTCTCCACGGCAAGAAGCGTCGCCGAACGCGAAGTGGCCCGCACGCTGCGCAGAGAGAAAATCAACGCCTCCGTTCGCTATGTGATCCTGCTGGTTGTCGGCCTGCTGATGCTTTACCCGCTGGTGTGGATGTTCTCCGCGTCGTTCAAACCGAACCACGAGATCTTCACCACACTGAGCCTGTGGCCAGCCCACGCCACCTGGGATGGTTTCGTGAACGGCTGGAAAACCGGGACCGAGTACAACTTCGGCCATTACATGCTGAATACCTTTAAGTATGTGATCCCGAAAGTGATCCTGACCATTATCTCCTCCACCATCGTGGCGTACGGCTTTGCCCGCTTCGAGATCCCGTGGAAGAAGTTCTGGTTCGCCACGCTCATCACCACCATGCTGCTGCCCAGCACCGTGCTGCTGATCCCTCAGTACCTCATGTTCCGTGAAATGGGCATGCTCAACAGCTATATGCCGCTGTACCTGCCGCTGGCCTTCGCCACTCAGGGGTTCTTCGTCTTCATGCTGATCCAGTTCCTGCGCGGCGTCCCGCGTGACATGGAAGAGGCGGCGCAGATTGACGGCTGTAACTCCTTCCAGGTGCTGTGGTACGTGGTGGTACCGATCCTGAAACCGGCCATTATCTCCGTCGCCCTGTTCCAGTTCATGTGGTCCATGAACGACTTTATCGGGCCGCTGATTTACGTCTACAGCGTGGATAAATACCCCATCGCACTGGCGCTGAAAATGTCCATCGACGTCACCGAAGGCGCGCCGTGGAACGAAATTCTGGCAATGGCGAGCATCTCCATTCTGCCATCCATCATTGTCTTCTTCCTGGCACAGCGCTACTTCGTACAGGGCGTCACCAGCAGCGGAATTAAAGGTTAAGAGGGAAATACCATGGCTGAAGTTATTTTCAACAAGCTGGAAAAGGTCTACTCCAACGGCTTTAAAGCGGTACACGCTATCGATCTTAAAATTGCTGAAGGGGAATTCATGGTGATCGTCGGCCCATCCGGCTGCGCCAAATCCACGACCCTGCGCATGCTGGCGGGGCTGGAAACCATCAGCGGCGGCGAGGTGCGCATCGGCGACAAGATCGTGAACAACCTCGCGCCGAAGGAGCGCGGTATTGCAATGGTGTTCCAGAACTACGCCCTCTATCCGCACATGACGGTGCGCGAGAATCTGGCCTTTGGTCTCAAGCTGAGCAAACTGCCGAAAGATCAGATTGAGTCTCAGGTGAATGAAGCCGCCAAAATTCTTGAGCTGGAAGAGCTGCTCGACCGCCTGCCGCGCCAGCTTTCCGGCGGCCAGGCGCAGCGCGTGGCGGTAGGCCGTGCGATTGTGAAAAAACCGGATGTGTTCCTGTTCGATGAGCCGCTTTCAAACCTCGACGCCAAACTGCGCGCTTCGATGCGTATCCGTATTTCTGACCTGCACAAGCAGTTGAAGAAGTCAGGAAAACCGGCGACCACCGTTTACGTGACCCACGACCAGACCGAAGCGATGACCATGGGCGACCGCATCTGCGTGATGAAGCTCGGCCATATCATGCAGGTGGACACGCCGGACAACCTCTACCACAAGCCGAAGAACATGTTCGTGGCGGGCTTTATCGGCGCGCCGGAGATGAATATACGCAAAAGCGTGCTGGTCGAAAAAGCGGGCCAGCTGCACATCGCCATTGGCGATGAAACCATGCCGCTGAACGCGGAGAAGCAGGAGAAAGTCGCGGCTTACGCGGGTCAGGAGATCTTCTACGGCGTGCGCCCGGAATTTGTGTCGCTCTCTGATGAGCCCTTCCCGAATGGCGGCTGTAGCGGGGAGATGGTGCGCGTGGAGAACATGGGCCACGAATTCTTTGTGTACCTGAAGGTCGCGGACTACGAACTGACCGCCCGAATCCCGTCCGATGAAGCTAAGCCAATGATTGATAAAGGGCTTCATCGTAAGGTGTATTTCACGTTTGAGATGAACAAGTGTCATATTTTTGACGCAAAAACTGAACAGAACCTCTCTCTCTGATGGAGTGATAAAAATGAAAAAAGTGCTTTTAAGCGCAGCAATCTCCGCGACCCTGGGCCTTACCGCTTTGCCATCGATGGCGCAGAATGTGGATTTACGGATGTCCTGGTGGGGCGGCAATGGCCGTCACCAGGTCACTCTGAAAGCGCTGGAAGAGTTCCATAAGCAGAACCCGGACATCAACGTAAAAGCGGAATACACCGGCTGGGACGGTCACCTCTCCCGTCTGACCACCCAGATTGCGGGCGGCACCGAGCCGGACGTGATGCAGACCAACTGGAACTGGCTGCCGATCTTCTCCAAAACCGGTGACGGCTTCTACGATCTGAACAAAATGAAGGACGTGATCGACCTGTCGCAGTTCGATCCCAAAGAGCTGCAAACCACCACCGTGGACGGCAAGCTGAACGGCATTCCGATCTCGGTGACGGCGCGCGTGTTCTACTTCAATGACGAAACCTGGAAAAAAGCGGGTATTGCGTACCCGAAAACCTGGGACGAGCTGATGGCGGCCGGTAAAACCTTCGAGAGCAAGCTCGGCAAGCAATACTATCCGGTGATCCTGGAGCACCAGGATACGCTGGCGCTGCTGAATTCGTACATGATCCAGAAGTACAACATTCCTGCGGTGGATGAGAAAACCAAAAAGTTCAGCTACACAAAGGAACAGTGGGTGGAGTTTTTCCAGACCTACAAAAAGCTGATCGACAGCCACGTCATGCCGGACACCAAATACTATGCCTCGTTCGGTAAGAGCAACATGTATGAGATGAAGCCGTGGATCCAGGGTGAATGGGGCGGCACCTACATGTGGAACTCCACCATCAACAAATATTCCGACAACCTGAAGCCACCGGCGAAACTGGAGCTGGGCAGCTACCCAATGCTGCCGGGAGCCACCGACGCGGGTCTGTTCTTCAAACCGGCGCAGATGCTGTCGATTGGTAAGACAACCAAAAACCCGGAAGCGGCAGCGAAGCTGATTAACTTCCTGCTCAACAGCAAAGAAGGGGTCGATACGCTGGGTCTTGAGCGCGGCGTGCCGTTGAGCAAAGTGGCGGTGCAGTATCTGACCGAAGACGGCACCATTAAAGAGGACGATCCATCCGTGGCGGGCCTGCGCCTGGCGCAGTCGCTGCCGGCGAAACTCACCGTCTCGCCATACTTTGACGACCCACAGATTGTGGCGCAGTTCGGTACCTCTTTGCAGTATATCGACTACGGGCAGAAAACCGTGGAAGAGACGGCCGCTGACTTCCAGCGTCAGGCGGAGCGTATTTTGAGACGTGCGATGCGGTAAACACAAAGCCGGGTGGCGCTTCGCTTACCCGGCCTACAGGCTGTCGTAGGCCCGGTAAGCGAAGCGCCACCGGGCAATGACATTACACGCCGATATTACGTAGTTTCTCCCCTCTCATCAGCTTGCGTTCAATATGCTCCAGGGTCACGCCTTTGGTTTCCGGAATCAGCCAGAAGGTCACGCCGATAAACGCCACGTTCAGCACCGTATAGAGCCAGAAGGTGCCTGCCGCGCCAATCGCATCCAGCAGCGTCAGGAAGGTCGCGCCAATGATCATGTTCGACACCCAGTTGGTGGTGGTGGAACAGGTGATACCAAAGTCACGGCATTTCAGCGGCTGAATTTCAGAGCACAGGATCCACACCACCGGCGCGGCGCTCATCGCGTAACCGGCGATGCACATCATGGTCATGCCGACGGAGAGCCAGGAGAGGCCGCTGGACGCCGTGCCGTTATCGAACTGCATCAGGCAGTAGCCGAGTATTAAGGTGCCGAGCGCCATCACGCTAAAGCCAATTTTCAGGGCGGGTTTACGTCCGGCCTTATCAACGGTGAACACCGCGATAAAGGTGGCGAACATAAAGGTCAGCCCTACCACCAGCGTGGCGATCATCTGCTGTTCGGTGGTGGTAAAACCGGCCATTTTAAAGATGCGTGGGGCGTAATACATGATGATGTTCATCCCCGTGAACTGCTGCATCGCCTGTAACAGCATGCCGAGGAACACCGCGCGGCGCACGTTGCGGTTTGCCTTAAACAGCGACCAGCCGCCCTGCTTCAGCTTCAGGCTCTCGCGGATTTCGTTCAGCTCTTCACGCGCTTTTTCAGACGTGTCGCGCAGCATGCGCAGCACCTCTTCCGCCTCCACGTGACGCCCTTTTTGCGCCAGCCAGCGCGGGCTGTTCGGCAGGAAAATGACTAACACAATCAGCAGCACCGCAGGCAGCGCCAACACGCCAAGCATTGCCCGCCAGTTGCCGCTGTAGCTGAAGTATGTATCCGACAGGAACGCCAGCACGATACCGAGCGTCACCATCAGCTGGTACATGCTGATCATCTTCCCGCGCACGTTTTCGCTCGCCATTTCGGAGAGGTAAAGCGGCGCGGTGTAGGACGCGATACCCACCGCCACGCCCAGCAGCACGCGGGAGAGCAGCAGCACCTCAACGTTGATGGCAAACGCCGAGCCAATGGAACCGGCAACAAACAGGATCGCCCCAACCATCAGGCTGTATTTGCGCCCGAGACGGAACGACAGCCAGCCGTTAAACAGTGCGCCGATGGCCGCACCCAGCATCATGCTGCTCACCACCCACTCTTGCAGGCGGTTGCTTAAGGTAAAGTGGTCGGTAATAAAGGGCAGTGCGCCAGCGATAACGCCGATATCCAGACCAAACAGTAAACCGGCTACGGCGGCCGCAACAGAAACAAACTGGTTCATGCGTCGGGTATCGCGCAGCGCAGCGGGCATAAGGGTAGAGTCATTTACAGATGTCATAGTTTCCTGCCTCAACAGCGAAATTCGTTAAGTGAAATTACGAGATACCGGAAGAAAGTGTCAGGCCGGAACTGGTGAAGATATGGATTATTTCGCTACGACATACCGATCTGTGATGGACATTACAATTTCAAATCAGGGTGGTTTAACCTTATTTTTTATTAATTAGTTAATATTTAAGCGATAAATGTGTGACACCCGTCATTCATTCCTTTTCAGTATGGATTTTTCATCTTTAAGGATATGGATAAAGCCAATTTTGGCGCAAAAAAAACCTCCACCCGAGGGCAGAGGTTCTTTATTCGGGGTGAATTATCGTGCCAGCCAGCCGCCGTCAACGGCAACGGTGTAGCCGTTAATATAATCCGAAGCCGGGGACGCCAGGAACACAACCGGGCCCATCAGATCGCTCGGCAGACCCCAGCGACCCGCTGGAATACGCTCCAGGATTGCCGCGCTGCGCTCTTCATCCGCACGCAGCTGCTGGGTATTGTTGGTGGCCATGTAGCCCGGCGCAATCGCGTTGACGTTGATGTTGTGCTGCGCCCACTCGTTCGCCAGCAGACGGGTTACGCCCATCACGGCACTCTTCGATGCGGTGTAAGACGGCACGCGGATGCCGCCCTGGAAAGAGAGCATGGAGGCAATATTGATGATCTTGCCCCCTTTCCCCTGGGCGATGAAGTGCTTCGCAGCCGCCTGGGACATAAAGAACACGCTCTTGATGTTCAGGTTCATCACGTCGTCCCAGTCCGTTTCGCTGAAGTTAATCGCGTCTTCACGACGGATCAGGCCAGCGTTGTTGACCAGAATATCGATATGCCCAAACTCCGCCACCGCGCGATCCAGCAGCTCAGGGATCGCATCGATTTTGCGCAGGTCCGCGGTCAGGCTCAGGAAACGACGACCCAGCGCGGTGACGCGCTCGATGGTTTCCGTTGGCTCAACGATGTTAATCCCGACGATATCGCAGCCCGCTTCCGCCAGACCTAGCGCCATACCCTGCCCCAACCCGGTGTCACAACCGGAAACCACAGCCACTTTACCTTGCAGAGAAAATGCATCCAGAATCATGTTTATTCCTTAATCGTTCAGCGCCTGTCAGCAACAGGCAGATATATACTTAACTGCCTGCGACTAGCGCAGATCCTTAACAGCGACGTGGTCCATGTCATCGAAGACCTGGTTTTCACCGACCATACCCCAGATAAAAGTATAGGCTTTCGTTCCCACACCAGAGTGGATGGACCAGCTCGGCGAAATGACCGCCTGCTCGTTGTGCATAACGATA
Organism: Enterobacter cloacae complex sp. ECL72; assembly: GCF_019056635.1. Classification (NCBI taxonomy): domain Bacteria; kingdom Pseudomonadati; phylum Pseudomonadota; class Gammaproteobacteria; order Enterobacterales; family Enterobacteriaceae; genus Enterobacter; species Enterobacter cloacae complex sp. ECL72. Next base: position 3,344,269 of record NZ_CP077659.1, read on the forward strand.
TGGCGCGTCTCCTGCGGCTGTCCCATCATGTGGAACACGCAGGCGTCTTCATCCATGTTGAAATAGAAGTAGACCTCCATGCGGCGCTCGTGGGTATGGCACGGCATGGTGTTCCACAGGTTGCCCGGCGCAAGCTCGGTCAGCCCCATGCTGAGCTGACAGGTTTCCAGCACATCCGGAACAAAGTATTTGTTGATGGTGCGACGATTGCTGGTGAGGTTATCGCCAAGGGTCACCGGGGCAACATCCGCTGGCGTGACTTTTTTGGTGGGGTAAGTCGTATGAGCCGGGGCGCAGTTGTAGTAAAACTTCGCCGGTTTGCTGCCATCAATGCTGGCGAACACCACTTCTTTCGCCCCTTTGCCGACGTACAGCGCGTCGCGGTGACCAATTTCGTAGCACTGGCCATCAACGGTAATGGTGCCCGGCCCGCCGATGTTAATCACGCCCAGTTCACGGCGTTCGAGGAAGTAGCTCACGCCCAGCTGTTTGCCCACTTCACCGCCCACGGAGACGGTTTTCGCCACCGGCATAATCCCGCCCACAATAATGCGGTCAATATGGCTGTAGACCATGGTGTACTTGTCGGCTTCGAACACTTGCTCAACTAAAAACTCACTGCGCAGCCCCTGAGTAACCAGCGTTTTAGCGTGCGCACTGTGGATGCTTTGTCTGACGTCCACGTAAACCTCCAGAATTGATCGTGCCCGAAGGCAAAGATAATTAACGAAACAACGTTCCGTTTTCGTGATGAACACATATTATCCCCTGACCACGGGGTTTTCAATTGCATTTAAAACAACGTTTCATTTTTTCTGCTTGTTTATACCAGAAATGGTGTTTCGATCACGATAAATCTTTAAGACCCTCAATCTGGTTAATCAAACTGAGAAAGTGCGCTGTCAGTCACACATAATGAAACAACGTTTTGATAATTTATCACCTAGTTTTCAACCCACATTACGCGTTCAAAGGAGTGCATTATGGCTAAAGGTATGCGGGTCAAGCTGAGCTATGAGGTCAGCCGCGATCCGGATACAGGCGTGGAAGTCACCCGCCTGACCCCACCGGAAGTAACCTGTCATCGCAACTACTTTTACCAGAAGTGCTTCTTTAACGATGGCAGCCACCTGCTGTTCGCCGGGGAGTTCGACGGTCACTGGAACTATTACCTGTTGGATCTGAAAAACGCCGAAGCGGTACAGTTGACCGAAGGCGCGGGCGATAACACCTTTGGCGGGTTTCTCTCTCCGGACGATAAATCCCTCTACTATGTGAAGAACGATCGCACCCTGCTGGAGGTGGATTTACAGACGCTGGCAGAGCGCGAAGTGTACCGCGTACCGGAAGAGTGGGTCGGCTACGGCACCTGGGTCGCGAACAGCGACTGCACCAAACTGGTGGGTATTGAGATTGCCAGACGTGACTGGACGCCACTCAACGACTGGAAAATTTTCCACGACTTCTTCCACAAAGGGCCGCACTGCCGCCTGCTGCGCGTTGATCTGAAAACGGGTGAAAGCACCACCATTCATGACGAGAAGATCTGGCTGGGACATCCGATATATCGCCCGTTCGATGACAATACCGTGGCCTTCTGTCATGAAGGGCCGCACGACCTGGTCGACGCCCGCATGTGGCTGGTGAACGAAGATGGCAGCAACGTGCGGAAAGTGAAAACGCACGCGGAAGGTGAAAGCTGTACACATGAATTTTGGGTGCCGGACGGGTCCGCGCTGATCTACGTTTCTTACCTGAAAGGTCAGCAAGGGCGCACCATCTCCCGCTTCAACCCGGACACCGGCGTGAATGAAGCGGTAATGAATATGCCCGCCTGTTCGCACCTGATGAGCAACGTCGACGGCACCCTGCTGGTTGGCGACGGCTCCGGTACGCCTGTCGATGTGAAAGACACCGGCGGCTACACCATTGATAACGATCCTTATCTGTATGCCTTTGACGTGGCGAAGAAAGCCTGTTACCGCATCGCCCGTCATGACACCTCATGGGCTACGGTGGCGAACAGCCGCCAGGTAACCCACCCGCATCCGTCCTTCACGCCGGACGAAAAAGCGGTGCTGTACAGTTCCGATAAAGACGGCAAACCGGCCCTCTATATCGCGAAACTCCCCGAGCAACCTGAAATGTTGCATGTCTGATTTGAGTTAGTGTTTCTGTAACTGGCCTTGCCCTCCGTTTCGGAGGGCTTTTTTTTGAGTGATTACGCGACATACGAAACGACGGAGTGGAAGGAAGGTGTAGGCCGGGTAAGCGAAGCGCCACCCGGCGGTTTTAGCGAAGAAGATAAATTATCAGAAGGAGTACGCCACGCCTAAACGGAACCGGGTCTGGCGTTCGTCCGTGTCTTTAACCCCCACGTTGCCCACCTCCACATACGGCGCCCAGTTTTTATCCCATTTGTAGGCCAGCTTGGCGTTATATTCGTTGGAATAATCTTTATTGTTATTTCGGGCCACGCCTTCAGAACTTTTCGCGTAAACATAGTTCAGCTCGGTACGCCAGTCACCTAATACCCAACCGACCCACGCATCGCCACGGTTAACTTTATCATCGTCCTTATTTGAGCTTGACGGGTAGCGGGTATATTCGTAACGGTAACGCGCAGCCACGTAGAAGCCATTATCGAAGCTATATTGCACATGCAGATTCGGTTTATAAATGGTGCGACTGTCTGTGCTTTCAATCGTAAACGCAGGGGTCAGGGCGATATTGTCTGTCGCTTTCCAGCGCCAGCTAATCTGATCTTCGTGACCGTTCCCCACTACATCCGCGAATGGCTGATCTGCCTTGTCCCCGCCTGATTTCCACTTCGCCTCGACTGAAAAACCAAAGCCATTATCAAAGCGGTGCGAGACGGCAACACGGTCGGCATTCGAGCCGCTGTCAATATATTCGTGACGCAGATCGACGGTAACGGCGCTAGCCGCAAAAGAGGCACTAATAAGGGAAGCAAGGAGCAGAGATTTCTTAAACATGAAAAAACCCTCAATTAAAATAACGTTTCGTTTTTATGAAACTTGAGTTTATTTTTTATGCACCGTTATTTTAGTGACAAGGATCGAAATTATTTGTTTCATTTTTTTTGGCAAAGATTGACGTGAACCCCATCAACAAAAAAAGGGTATTAACCGTAAATTTCAGGCGTGAGATCACATTAAGCACTTCACAAAGCCAATAATTAACCGCGCAATAATTATTGCGGGCTTCAGAAAGAACGCATAAGTGTTAAAAAAGGATTCTGCGGACACAGAAAACCTCCCGTGGGAGGTTTTCTGTGCGCAGAGGGAGAAATTACCGTTCGATAGCCAGGGCCACCCCCTGCCCCCCGCCAATACAGAGCGTTGCGATCCCTTTTCGGGCGTTACGCTTTTTCATTTCGTGGACCAGCGACACCAGAATGCGGCAGCCGGAGGCGCCAATGGGATGGCCCAGCGCGATGGCTCCGCCGTTGACGTTGACCCGCAGCGGATCCCATTCCAGCATTTTCCCGACCGAGATCGCCTGTGCAGCAAAAGCTTCGTTGACCTCAATCAGATCCACATCGTTCAACTCCCAGCCCGCCCGCTCCAGGCAGCGGCGCGTGGCATAGACCGGGGCGATCCCCATTAACGCGGGATCAACGCCCACGCTGGCAAACGCTTTAATCCGCGCCAGCACCGGCAGCGCCAGCTCCTGGGCTTTGCTTTCACTCATCATCATCACCGCCGCCGCACCGTCGTTAATGGATGAGGCGTTGCCTGCCGTTACGGAACCGAGCGTTTCAAAGGCCGGATCGAGTTTTGCCAGCCCTTCTGCGCTGGCATCGGTGCGCGGCTGCTCGTCGGTATCGACGATGAGCGCTTCGCCGTTCTGGCGCTGGGTACTGACCGGGACAATTTCATCGCGAAAACGCCCGGAGTCGATCGCTGCACGCGCTTTTTGCTGTGAGCTGAGGGCATATGCATCCTGAAGCTCGCGGCTGATACCGTATTCCCGCGCCAGGTTTTCCGCCGTTACGCCCATATGGTAGTCGTTGAAGGCGTCCCACAGCCCGTCGTGAACCAGGCTGTCAAGCAGCTGGCTGTTTCCGAGCTGCGCGCCGGTCCGGCTGTCGGTCAGGACATGCGGGGCACGGCTCATATTCTCCTGCCCGCCGGCAATGACCACATCCGCTTCACCACACTGGATGGCCTGCGTTGCAAGATGGAGCGCTTTCAAACCTGAACCACAGACGTCGTTAATGGTAATTGCCGAAACGGTATTAGGCAGGCCGCCCTTCAGCGCCGCCTGGCGCGCAGGGTTTTGTCCCGCGCCAGCGGTCAGCACCTGGCCCAGGATCACCTCATCAATTTCATGTGCGGCAACCCCGCTGCGTTCCACCAGCGCTCTTACCACCACGCTGCCAAGATCAACCGCAGAGTGACGCGCAAGCGCTCCCTGAAAACAGCCGATAGCCGTACGTAACGCACCCACTATAACGACATCTTTCATCACGACCTCTGTGCAAAATGACATGACGATAGTAGAGGATTGTTATCAACAATTGACGCAAATGTTTAAAATTAGTGAGTTTAGTCACAGGATTATCGTGCGTCCTGTAAGTACTGGCGCAGCCAGCTTCCGGCGACGCCGGGCGGGGTTCGTTTGTTCCATACCAGATCGATGGCAATCGACCTCGGCCAGCCCGGCACGTTCAGCTGCACCAGCGATTTCGACGCGGCAAATTCGTCGACCAGCGCGCAGGGTAACGCGCACCAGCCAAAGCCCTGTACCGCCATGCTCAGCAGTAACAGGTAATTCGGCGCAGACCAGACCGGCCCGCGCGAAAGGGGCGCTTCCCGTTCAAGATAGGTGCTCAGCCGCAGCTCGCGCCAGCCATGCAGCTCGTCCGCCTGCGTCTCATGTTGCCCTGCCAGAGGATGTCCGGCAGAAACGTAGATGGCCATCCGCGTCTGCATAGGCAGACGGGTCGCGCCAATATCGGTCGGGTAGCTGTCGCGCGCTTCCGTCAGGCCAATTTGCGCCCGCTCCTTTTGCAGCAGATCGATCACGTCCTCCTCTTCTCCAATCAGGCACTCAAATTCCGTGTGCGGAAAACGCTGGTCGAACTGGCTCATCATCTCTTCCAGCACGGCCGGGTTAAGCGTATCGGAGAGAACAAAGGTAAAACGCGCCTCCGTTTGCGCGGTTAACGATACGGCCAGCTCATCCAGGCGCGCGCTGGCGGCGAGTATCGACTGGACATAGCCCAGCACCTGTTCACCCTGGGCGGTTAATACCGGGTGACGCGCCGAGCGATCGAACAGCTCAAAGCCAAGGTCAGCTTCAAGGTTGGCAATGGAGGTGCTGATGGTGGACTGGCTTTTACGCAGCCGCCGTGCCGCAGCAGAAAACGAACCTGCGGCGACAGTTTCAACAAACGCGGTCAGTGCTTCGGGAGAGTAACGCATGATGTATCTACTTTATCGATGGATACCATCTTTTATATATCACCTTAAACGATAAGAATAGGCGGCATCAACGCCCATACTGGCGTCTATATGAGGTAAATATGCAATATCAGGATGCACTCCAACGTAAATTGCCGGAGCGGATCTTCCATGCCGTCTGTTTTGAAGGCATTGCTACGGCGATCCTCGCCCCGACGGCCGCGTGGCTAATGCAGCGCTCGGTGGTTGAAATGGGGGGGCTCACCATTATTCTGGCGACCACGGCAATGCTCTGGAACATTATCTATAACTTTGGCTTCGACCGTTTCTGGCCCGTCCAGCGGGTGAAGCGCACGGCGAAAGTGCGCGCCCTGCATGCCCTGGGTTTTGAATGCGGCTTTATTGTGATTGGCGTAACCATCGTTGCCGCCGTGCTGGGCGTGACGCTGCTCCAGGCTTTTACCCTGGAAATTGGTTTCTTTCTGTTCTTCCTGCCGTACACCATGCTCTACAACTGGGCGTACGACACCCTGCGGGAGAAAATCATCAAGCGCCGCCAGCAACGACGCGCCCTGGCAAGCGAATAACCTTCCGGCCGGAGACCTGCTCCGGCCCACCCCCTGTGAAGCAACGGCGACCTCAACGCATAATTATGGTAAATTGCACTCCTTTTTGTTCGTTTTATAGTTGATACGTTGCTCTAATGTCGAAAATTTGGTCAAAAGAAGAGACTCTCTGGAGTTTCGCCCTCTACGGCACTGCCGTGGGCGCAGGAACCCTGTTCTTGCCCATTCAGCTCGGCTCTGCTGGCGCGATTGTCCTGCTGATCACCGCCCTTGTGGCGTATCCCTTAACCTACTGGCCGCATAAAGCGCTGGCGCAATTTATTCTGTCGTCGAAGACGAAAGGCAACGAAGGGATCACCGGTGCCGTTTCGCATTACTACGGCAAAAAGATCGGCAACCTGATCACCACACTCTATTTTGTGGCCTTCTTTGTGGTAGTTCTGATTTACGCGGTGGCGATAACCAACTCACTCACTGAACAGCTGGCGAAACGGATGACGGTGGATACCGGCATGCGGATGCTGGTGAGCTTTGGCGTAGTGCTGATTTTGAATCTGATCTTCCTGATGGGGCGGCACATCACCATTAAGGTGATGGGTTTCCTTGTCTTTCCGCTGATCGCCTATTTCCTGTTTGTCTCGCTGTATCTGACGGGCAGCTGGCAGCCGTCGCTGCTGACCAGCCAGATGGCCTTCGACCAGCATACGCTGCACCAGGTGTGGATTTCGATCCCGGTGATGGTTTTCGCTTTTAGCCATACTCCGATCATCTCGACCTTCGCCGTAGACCGTCGCGAGAAATACGGTGAAGAGGCGATGGGTAAATGCAAAAAAATCATGAAAGTGGCGTACCTGATCATCTGCCTCAGCGTGCTGTTCTTTGTGTTCAGCTGCCTGCTTTCGATTCCACCGTCGTATATCGTGGCGGCAAAAGAGGAAGGGGTGACGATCCTGTCCGCGCTGTCGATGATGCCATCGTCCCCGGCATGGCTGGGCATTTCCGGCATTATCGTGGCGATTATTGCGATGTCGAAATCGTTCCTCGGCACCTATTTTGGCGTGATTGAAGGGGCAACGGAAATTGTGAAATCGTCGCTGAATCAGGTGGGTGTGAAGAAAAGCCGCGCCTTTAACCGCGCGATTTCGATTCTCGGCGTGTCGCTGATTACCTTTGCGGTCTGCTGCATCAACCCGAATGCGATCTCAATGATTTATGCCATCAGCGGTCCGCTTATCGCCATGATCCTGTTCATCATGCCGACGCTGTCGACGTACCTGATCCCGTCATTAAAACCGTACCGCTCCATCGGTAACCTGCTGACGCTGATTGTGGGTGTGCTGTGTGTGTCGGTGATGTTTGTGGGTTGAGTATGCTGCCCGGCGCAATGCCGGGCATCTGTTTTACGCCCGAATATCGTCATACTCCCGCGTATTATCAAACTCATGCTTCGCAAATGGACACAGCGGGATAATTTTACGATTCTCACCGCGCATCTTCTCTACCACCTTCGCCACCAGCTGTTTACCCACACCCTGCCCTTTCAGGCTCGGATCCACATCGGTGTGCTCAATGATGCTCAGATGCTCGCCGGTCGGGACAAAGACGATCTCCGCTACCTGATTGCCTTCGGCGTCGTTGACGTAAAACTTGTTATGGCCTTCAAGAATTTCCATGGTTCCTCGCTTATTTTTGGCGGTACTTCAGCGCACCGCTCGGGCAGGTATCAATTACGCGCATAACCGTTTCTGCATCTACTTCATCCGGCGCGATCCATGGTTTACGCTTCAGATCGAACAGCTTCGCGCTGCCGCGCACGCAGTTGCCCGAGTGTTTGCAGATCCCGGTGTTGAAGTAGACATCGATTTTCTCACCGGTATAGGCCCGGTACCCCGCATCCAGTAGCTCCTGATCCATGACATTGCCTCTGTAATTATTGTGGTGACAAAAGAAGCATACCCTCACCCGATCCGCCTGACCACGTCAAAAACGAGGTTTAGCCACACTCTTTTCAGCGCATGACTTCTTCACGTTCATAGGATTATTCCGAATACAAGAACACCCGTTGCGAAGATATATTTTTGCGCTGTGTCAATTCTTGTAATAATTCACGCCACGTTCACATTAGGATTATTAGCTAAGCGCAATCTTAACCTCCGGATTTATTTTCATCTAACTGATGGATTTCCCATCCGTTTTTAAAACTCGTAACGAAGCGGTATTTCTTCACTCCCTGCAAAATTACCGCAAAACAACCCAGACAAGAAATTTGACTCTTCTCACATAACGACTAATGTTAATTTCTGAACGACAACTGATACGAATTACTTATCGTATCTCCTGACATAAACGCAACATGAGGGTTGATATATGGCAGAGCAACATCGTGGTGGTTCCGGTAATTTCGCTGAAGACCGTGAAAAGGCATCAGAAGCTGGACGTAAAGGCGGCCAGCACAGCGGCGGTAATTTCAAAAACGATCCGCAACGCGCATCTGAAGCGGGTAAGAAAGGGGGACAGAGCAGTCACGGCGGAGGCCGTAAATCTGATAACTCCTGATCTTATTTAAAGCTCTTATAAATATACCGAGAGCATGCTGCGGGCCCGTCGGCTCGCAGTACCTTCCCTTTATTTCACTGGAGCGAAAATATGAATATGAAAACTGTTGAAGATGTATTTATTCACCTGTTATCCGACACCTACAGCGCTGAGAAGCAGCTGACCCGCGCGCTAAGCAAATTAGCTCGCGCCGCATCCAGCGAGAAGCTGAGTGCCGCGTTCACGGCTCACCTCGAAGAGACGCAGGGACAGATCGAACGTATCGATCAGATTATTGAGCAGGAATCCGGCCTCAAACTGAAGCGCATGAAATGCGTTGCGATGGAAGGCTTAATTGAAGAAGCCAACGAAGTTATTGAGAGCACTGAGAAAAATGAAGTGCGTGACGCTGCATTAATTGCCGCAGCTCAGAAAGTTGAACATTACGAAATTGCCAGCTATGGCACCCTAGCCACCCTGGCTGAACAATTAGGCTATAAAAAAGCCGTTAAACTTCTTGCCGAAACGCTGGAAGAAGAAAAAGAAACCGATCTCAAATTAACCGATCTGGCTGTCGGTAATATTAATCAAAAAGCCCAGAAAGGATAATTAATATCTGATGAGCATCAGCACCAAAAATTAACCAGAAAATAAATCACAGGAGTTAATTATGAATCATGTAGAACACTACCATGATTGGCTACGCGATGCCCATGCGATGGAAAAGCAAGCCGAATCCATGCTGGAATCAATGGCCAGCCGTATTGATAATTATCCCGACTTACGTGTACGAATTGAACAACATGTTAATGAAACTAAACACCAAATTACCGTGCTGGAAGAAATTCTCGACCGCAATGATATTTCCCGTTCGGTCATAAAAGATTCCATGAGTAAAATGGCGGCGCTCGGCCAGTCCATTGGCGGCATGTTCCCTTCCGACGAAATTGTTAAAGGCTCTATCAGCGGCTACGTTTTTGAGCAGTTTGAAATTGCCTGCTACACCTCTCTGCTGGCTGCGGCCAAACAAGCGGGCGATACCGCCTCCATTCCAGCCCTTGAATCCATTCTGGAAGAAGAGCGCCAGATGGCAGACTGGCTGCTCCAGCATATTCCACAGACGACGGAACAGTTCCTGCTGCGCTCCGACGCGGACGGCGTTGAAGCTAAAAAATAACGAAATAGGGAGAATGTATGTTTCGACACGTAAAACAGCTGCAATACACGGTACGCGTAGCCGAACCGAATCCGGGCCTGGCCAATCTTCTGCTTGAGCAGTTTGGCGGGCCACAGGGCGAACTTGCCGCGGCATGTCGTTACTTTACGCAAGGATTAAGCGACGACGATCCCGGTCGTAAAGATATGCTGATGGATATCGCGACCGAGGAGTTAAGTCACCTGGAAATTATCGGCACCCTGGTGGGTATGCTCAATAAGGGTGCGAAAGGCGAACTGGCGGAAGGCGTTGAAAATGAAGCGGAACTGTACCGCTCCATGACCGAGAACGGCAACGACAGTCATATCACCTCCCTGCTCTACGGCGGCGGTACTCCGCTTACTAACTCCGCAGGCGTACCGTGGACGGCGGCGTACGTGGATACCATTGGCGAACCGACCGCGGATCTGCGCTCTAACATAGCGGCCGAGGCGCGCGCCAAAATTATCTACGAACGGCTTATTAACGTAACGGACGATCCGGGTGTTAAAGATGCGCTGGCGTTTTTAATGACGCGTGAGGCAGCACACCAGCTCTCGTTTGAGAAGGCACTCCAGTCGATCCGTAACAATTTCCCACCGGGTAAATTGCCGCCAATCGAAGAGTACACCAACAAGTACTACAATATGTCTGAGGGGGGAGAAGTTCGCGGCAGCTGGAACAGCGATAAGCACTTCGACTACGTGGAATCTCCTCAGCCAGCGGTCGATGGCGGTGACGGCGGCGCAAGCGTAACGCTCACTACAGAGCAGGAAACGCTGGTCAAAGCGATGTGCGCACGCACGAAATCCGACCCTAATGCCGATCCGCTTACCGGTGCCGAGCTTGGCGCAGGTAAGAAAAAACCGTAACCGGTTTTGCCAGGCAGCCTGAGGCTGTCTGGCAATGCCTTGTGCGCTATCAGTTCCAGAGGTACGGAGCATGTTCGAGCTTGATGCGTTTCATCTGGCCAGGATACAGTTCGCCTTTACCGTCTCTTTTCATATTCTCTTCCCGGCGATCACCATCGGGCTTGCGAGCTATCTGGTGGTTCTCGAAGGCATGTGGCTTCGCACCAAAAATGATGTCTGGCGCTCGCTATACCATTTCTGGCTGAAAATTTTCGCCGTCAACTTTGGTATGGGCGTGGTTTCCGGGCTGGTCATGGCTTACCAGTTTGGGACTAACTGGAGCGGCTTTTCCCAGTTCGCAGGCAGCATAACCGGCCCTCTGCTCACCTATGAAGTACTAACCGCCTTCTTCCTGGAAGCTGGTTTCTTAGGCGTGATGCTGTTCGGCTGGAACAAGGTCGGCCCCGGCCTGCACTTCTTTGCCACCTGCATGGTGGCGCTGGGCACGCTGATGTCCACTTTCTGGATCCTCGCCTCCAACAGCTGGATGCACACCCCGCAGGGCTTCAGTATTCAGAACGGTCAGGTCATTCCCGAAGACTGGCTGGCCATTATCTTTAACCCCTCATTCCCTTACCGCCTGATCCATATGTCCATCGCCGCCTTCCTGTGCAGCGCCTTGTTTGTGGGCGCGTCCGGGGCATGGCATCTGCTGCGCGGTAACGATACGCCCGCTATTCGCACAATGTTCTCCATGGCCATGTGGATGGCGCTGCTGGTCGCGCCCATTCAGGCCGTGGTTGGGGATATGCACGGCCTGAATACGCTTGAGCACCAGCCTGCCAAAATCGCCGCGATTGAAGGCCACTGGGAAAACCCGCCCGGCGAGGCCACCCCGCTGCTGCTGTTTGGCGTACCGGATATGGAAGAGGAGCGCACCAAATACGGGCTTGAAATTCCCGCGCTCGGCAGCCTGATCCTGACGCACAGCCTGGATAAACAGGTCCCGGCGCTGAAGGATTTCCCGAAAGAGGACCGCCCTAACTCGCTCATCGTCTTCTGGTCCTTCCGCATTATGGTCGGCATGGGGCTGCTGATGATTACCCTTGGCGTGCTGAGCGTCTGGCTGCGCTATCGCCGTCGACTCTATCACTCGCGGCCATTCCACTGGTTTGCCCTCTGTATGGGGCCTGCCGGACTGCTCGCGCTGCTCGCCGGGTGGGTCACCACCGAAGTGGGCCGCCAGCCGTGGGTCGTTTACGGCTATCTGCGCACGATAGATGCGGTGTCTCTGCACAGTACGTTGCAGATGAGCATCAGCCTGCTGGCCTTTATCGTGGTCTACTGTTCGGTATTTGGCGTGGGTTATGTGTATCTCGCCCGGTTGATTAAGAAAGGTCCGCAGCCTGTGGGCACGCTAACGTCTAATACATCGGGCACCCCTGCCCGTCCGCTGTCCGCCGCCGAGTCTGTTCCGGAAGAGGAGAAGATCTGATGGGCGTCGATATCCCGGTCATCTGGTTTGCCATTATTGTCTTCGCCACGCTGATGTACATCATCATGGACGGTTTCGATCTCGGTATCGGCATGCTGTTCAGCTTTGTGGGCGATGCCAAAGAGCGCGACGTGATGGTGAACAGCGTCGCCCCGGTCTGGGACGGAAATGAAACCTGGCTGGTCCTCGGCGGCGCAGGGTTGTTCGGCGCGTTTCCGCTGGCCTACGCGGTAATAATCGATGCCCTGACCATCCCGCTGACGGCCATGCTGATCGGGCTTATTTTCCGCGGCGTGGCGTTTGAGTTTCGCTTTAAGGCGACCCCTTCACACCGCAAATTCTGGGACTACTCCTTTGCCGGCGGTTCCCTGCTGGCAACCTTCAGCCAGGGGATCGTGGTTGGCGCGATGATCAACGGCTTTGACGTGGAAGGGCGTCGCTTTGTGGGCTCCTCGCTGGACTGGTTCACCCCGTTTAATCTGTTCTGCGGGCTGGGCTTAATTGTCGCCTATACCCTGCTGGCTACCACGTGGCTGATCATGAAAAGCGAAGGCGCGCTGCAATATCGGATGCGCGAGCTGACCCGCCACGTGCTGCTGGCGCTGATTGCCGTTATTGCGGTGGTAAGTATCTGGACCCCGCTCGGCTGGCAGTTTGTCGCCGAGCGCTGGTTTACTCTGCCTAACTTCTTCTGGTTCCTGCCAGTTCCGGTTCTGGTGGCGGTATTCAGCCTGTGGATCTGGCGGCTGACGCGCAATCCCGACAGCCATGCCCGTCCGTTCCTGTTAACGCTGGGCCTGATCTTCCTCGGCTTTAGCGGCCTGGGCATCAGCCTGTGGCCACACATTATTCCGCCGCACATCACCCTGTGGGAAGCCGCCGCGCCGCCTGCCAGCCAGCTGTTTATGCTGATTGGTACACTGTTAATCATCCCGGTGATCCTGGTTTATACCGCCTGGAGCTACTACGTCTTCCGGGGCAAAGTGTCTGATACCGAAGGTTATCATTAAGGATTGCTATGGCAGGCTGGCATACACGCGCCATTATTTACCAGATTGATACCGCCCTGTTTTACGATCTTAACGGCGATGGCTGTGGCGACATCGCCGGAATCACCGCGAAGCTGCGCTACATCCGCCGGATGGGCGCGACGGTTATCTGGATCACCCCGTTTTACCTCACGCCTTTTCTCGATGAAGGTTATGACGTGATCGACCATTTGCAGGTCGATCCCCGCTTCGGCAAGCTCAACGATATCATCGCCTTTATTGAACAGGCGCGGGAGCTGGGGATGCAGGTCATTATTGAGCTGCTGATCCAGCATACCTCGGATGCGCATCCCTGGTTTCAACAGGCCCGCCGCAACCCCCAGTCACCCTACCGTGACTATTACCTGTGGTCCGACACGGACGACGACGATACGCCACCGATGTTCCCCGGCGTGGAGAAGAGCATCTGGACATGGGACGACGAGGCGGGGCAATACTACCGGCATATGTTTTATCACCACGAGCCGGATCTCAATCTGGCCTCCCCTGCGGTGCTAAAGGAGATTGAGAACATCATCATCTTCTGGCTAAAGCTCGGGGTGTCGGGCTTTCGCCTGGATGCGGCATCGCACCTGACAAAACAGGCCGGACGTGGGGATGAAAAACGCGGCCTGTGGATCCTGGAGCATCTGCGCCGTCTTATCGGGCAGCGTAACCCGGACGCGATCCTGCTCGGCGAAGTCGACGTGGAGGTCGAGGCCTACAAAGATTATTTTGGTCAGAACGACCGGCTCAACCTGGTGCTGAATTTCTGGCTCAATAAGTACTTTTACGTCAGCCTGGCAGAGAAGAGCGCACGACCGCTGCGCAACGCGGTGAAGAAGATGATTGTGCCGCCGGACTCCTGCTGCTTCGCCAACTGGCTGCGCAATCATGATGAGCTGGATCTGGAAGGGATAGGAAAAAAAGCGAAGCAGACCGTCATCGATACCTTTGCCCCTGACGAAGAGATGAGTGTGTATCAGCGAGGTATCCGCCGCCGTCTGGCGCCGATGCTTAATGGCGATCGAAAGCGGCTGGCCTTTTGCCATGCGGTCTTGTTTTCGCTACCGGGCGTACCGGTCATGCGCTACGGGGATGAGATTGGCATGGGGGATGATTTGGATCTTGAGGAGCGTTACGCCGTACGCACCCCGATGCAGTGGGCCGGATCGCAAGGCGGCGGTTTCTCAGATGCCGACCCGGAAACTTTTGTCGCCCCGATGATTGACCACGGCCCGTACCGCTATCAAAAAATCAACGTGGCGGATTCGCTGTTGCACCGCAACTCACTCCTGCACTGCATTATCGATATCGCCAATACGCGCTCGGAGTTCCCTGAGATCGGCGTCGCGCCGTTTCGTCTTATTAATATCGACAGCGATGCGGTACTGGGGATCTATTACGAAACCGACACGCGCAGCATTCTGACCTTCGTTAACTTCAGCGATAAGCCCGTTAATTTTACCGCCAGAGGGATCCGGCATGCGACCTGGACCGCCTGCCTGGCGGACAAACGCTACGACGACGCGCTGGTGTGCGGCAAAACCGTCGCGCTTAACCTCAGCGGCTATGGCTACCGCTGGTTCTGGACCGATCGTACCGCACTGCGCTGATTATCGTCTCCGCGAGAGCAGCAGACGGGCCACGATCGCGCCCGTGACGGCAAGGGAGCCGAGCAGCACTTTCCCCGGCATGCCGGAGGTGACGCTGATAGCGCGCTCTTTTGCTTCGTCGGTGAAGTGCCCGTGGATTTTATGCAGGTCGTTGACCGGCTGATCCAGATAGTCCTGACGGTCATCCGCATTTAACGTATCGGTCATCTGCCCTTCCCAGGCCTTTTTAACCATCAGCCGATCCAGAAAGCCGGGGAAAAGAAATTGCCCGACAATCGACTGGACGGTGCTGCTGCCCACCCACAGTTCCCGCACCGGTTTCTGCGCCACCTTAAAAATAGCGCTGGCAGCTACTTCCGGCTGAAAAACGGGAGGAACCGGGCGCATCGCCCAGGCAAATTTATTCCTCGCCCACTCGAACTGCGGCGTATTGAGGCCTGGCATCTGTACCATTGCGATCTGCACCCGGCTGTTTTCATGCATCAGTTCGGTGCGCACGGCATCGGTAAATCCGCGGATCGCGGCTTTCGCCCCGCAGTAGGCTGACTGCAAGGGAATGGAACGGTAGGCCAGCGCGGAGCCAACCTGAATAATCGTTCCGCGATCGCGTGGGGTCATTAACTCCAGCGCGGCGCGGGTGCCGTTAACATAGCCCAGATAGGTCACCTCGGTGACGCGGCGAAACTCCTCCGGGGACATGGTGCGAAACGGCGCCAGCATCCCGCCCATAGCGTTATTCACCCAGACATCGATGGCCCCAAGCCGGTATTCAATCTCGTTAGCAGCATCGGTCACCGCCTTGCTGTCGGCCACGTCGGCCTGAACGGCACGGGCGTTGATCCCAAAACGGCGCAACTCCTCTTCTGTGGAGCGCAGGCTCTGCTCGTCGCGGGCAATGATGCCCACATCGTAGCCCGCTTTGGCAAAGTGCAGCGCCGTGGCTTTCCCCACGCCCGCCGTACCGCCGGTAATAACGATCACAGCCATAGCCTTTCCCCTTGTTTCAGACGTTATCCCAGCCGGAGAGGATTTCGATCAGTTCAGACAGGGAATAACGCACCGCTTTATCCACCACATCCTGACATTCACCGGAAAACAGCACGGTGCGGGTTTCCGTCTTTCCGCGAATATTCCAGCCGAAGCAGACCGTACCGGCTGCGGTGCCATCGTCTCCGCCTTCCGGTCCCGCATAGCCGCTGATGGCAAGGCCGATATCCGCCTCGGCAATTTCGCGAATTTTAGCGGCCATCTCGGTCACCGTTTGTTCACTGACGGCGGTGAAGCGCTCAATGGTTTCGTGCCGCACGCCGAGGATCCTCTCCTTCGCCGCATCGCTGAACACCACCATGCCAACGTCATAAAATTCCGCCGTGTTCTCTTCGGCACAAAGCGCAACCGCGAGATTGCCGCCGGTACAGGACTCTGCGGTGGTTAACCGCAAACCTCTGTCCGTAAGCTGAGTGGCGAGCTTTTTCGTCAGCTCGCTGATGGTGCTGTTGCTGTCGTGAATAAGGTTGCTCATCGCGTTGCCCCTTAATTTTCGTCAGGAATAATAGAAATATGACCATTACGCTCAAGAATAGCGTATTTAATCTCCTTCAATTCTGTAATACCGTGATTCTGGCGGGCTGATACCAATATGTCATCACAGGATACATCGACCTTTTTCAGTTTATCGGCAAGGGGAACACCGTTCTCCACCAATATCACCGGCGTGCCATCAAGAATATTCTCAACAGTGGAAAAATATTTTTTCAGTAGGCCAAAAATAATATCCACAACCACCAGCGTCGTTATTGTAATCATTGCTCCGGTGACGGAGAAATCTTCGCCAAGCAGCGCCTGTTGTGTCGCCTCGCTGATAATTAAGAGCAAAATAAGGTCAAAACTGGTCATTTGTAGCAGAGCGCGTCGCCCGGCAACTTTAAACACAATGACCAGAAACAGGTAAATTGCCAGGGCACGAAAAACCATGTCCATATTCGACTCCTAGGGGTAAATAAACTGCCAGAAATGGATATCTGGCTCGTTGTTTACGCGGATACTGTTTGTCCACTTCCCTGCTTTTGACGGCGTGATGAATAACAAAACGGTAAATTTATCGGTCTGTTGTAAACGATCGTAGACGAGAAACAGGGTATTCCCCCGGCTGTACATGCTGTCCGGCTGTGGCCAGACGCTGCCGGGCTCATATGCGTCGCTGCTTTCGCTGGTCATGCTGAGGGTATATTTCCCCTCAGACGTCACCGGAAACGTCAGTGCCATCCGCGATTCGGTCTGGCGGCGACCGAAGCGCTCATAGCTCAGGGTCAGGGATTTTGCTTCGTTTGTTTTCTCCACGTCGCTGACCGCGCCGCTGGAAAACAGGCCGGCTATCGCGGCCACGATAATAGCTAACAGCACAATAAAACCCACCTGGCGAAATGCATACTCAAACGTCAGTAAACGGCTACTCTCTTTTATCCCAGGCACTTTTTCATTTTTTGGTTCCATGGCTGTGGTCACCGTTTCGCTTAATTGCCGAAATTTATGATTTTCCTGTGCAAATGCTTTTAAGACTTATCACATTTGCCACATAAAGGAATAGCAACAATACTTAATAAGTCAAGACATCCAAAATGAAGGATATCAGATGAAATTATCAGTGATTTCAGCCTTGTTAATATTAATTATCCCTACTGCATGGGCAGATAATAACGGCGGGTTACAAAAGGGTGACGCGCCGCCACCGCCGCATGCGCTGGACAGCGGTTATCGTGGTACCGATGATGCGCGCATTATGACCATTACTCAGGCCAAAGAGATGCATGATGGTGCCTCTATTTCATTGCGCGGCAATCTTATTGATGGCAATGGCGATAAATACGTTTTCCAGGATAAAACCGGGAAAATCGACGTTATTATCCCGAAAGCCGTATTTGACGACAGAACCGTGGAACCTGACAACATGATCAGTATTAGCGGCTCGCTCGATAAAAAATCATCCCCACCCGTAGTGCGGGTCAGCCACTTGCAAAAATAATTCAGCGAAGCGTTAACGCTGTAACTATCCATCAAATCTCACCCCTAACAAGGAGTTAGCTATGAGTGATAATGAACAACGTACGAACGCTTACCCAACGCCACCTTTCCCGGAGCAGCCTCAGACGCCACCGGGCCTGGCCTCAGAGATGGAACCCGTACCCGACCACGGCGAGAAGAGCTACAAGGGGCATGGTCGTCTTGCCGGTAAGAAGGCGCTAATTACCGGGGGCGATTCCGGCATAGGACGCGCGGTAGCCATTGCCTATGCCCGCGAAGGGGCAGATGTCGCGATTAACTATTTGCCGGAAGAGGAAGAAGACGCAGCGGAAGTCATCGCCCTGATTAAAGCGGAAGGACGGAATGCCGTCGCGCTTCAGGGCGATGTGCGGGACGAAACTTTTTGTCAGAGCCTTGTGGAGCAGGCCGTCTCAAAACTGGGCGGGCTGGATATCCTGGTGAATAACGCAGGCCGCCAGCAGTACCGTGAGTCGCTGGAAGAACTGACCACGGAAGATTTTGACGCGACCTTTAAGACCAACGTCTATGCGCCTTTCTGGATCACAAAGGCGGCGTTGCGCCACATGAAAGCCCCCGCCTCCATCATTAACACCTCATCTGTACAGGCGGTGAAACCGAGCGCCGTACTGCTTGACTATGCGCAGACCAAAGCCTGTCTGGCGGTGTTCACCAAAGCGCTGGCGAAACAGCTGGGACCGAAGGGGATCCGCGTGAACGCGGTAGCGCCGGGACCTTACTGGACCGTGCTTCAGCCCAGCGGTGGGCAGCCACAGGAAAAAGTGAAACATTTTGGCGAGAGTACCCCTCTGGGACGCCCGGGACAGCCCGTGGAGATCGCACCGCTGTATGTCACCCTGGCCTCGGATGAGTGTTCATACACCTCCGGGCAGGTGTGGTGTTCAGACGGCGGGGATGGCGTCATCTAGCGCTCAAGGCGCGCAGAGTGTAGGCCGGGTAAGGCGAAGCTGCCACCCGGCAAATTGTTGCAGGCGAAAGCTAAAGGGCTGCGAAAGCAGCCTTTTTTACGTTTAAGGGGTGACGACAGGAAACCAGAAGCTGAAGCTCTCCATGCAGCGCAGCATTTCGTTTACCTTCGCGGCATTGCCGACGATCGTCACCTCTCCTGCCTGTTGCGCCTTTTTCAACGTGGTCTCTTTGAGGATGATTTTATTCAGCGTTTCGCGGCTGAGCGTGATGGTTGCATCCGGATCTTCTGCCTGAGCGTTGGCGCTATGGTTCAGCACGCCATTCTCCAGCTCCAGCTTGTACCTGCCGCCCTCGCGACCCAGATCAACGTTAAAAATCCCTCTGGCATTCGCAGCTCTGACGCCGTTAAGGTGAACGCCGAAGTAGTCAAAAATCATCTCAGTCGACATGGCACGAACCGCATCCGGGCTGGCGGTATTGGGCGTCGGCATCCTCTTCACCCCGTTACGCAACTCCTGCGCACCGGTGAGGTAGGCGTTACGCCAGGGTCCTGACTCGGCCTGGTATCCCAGCTGTTCAACCGCGTCCGCTTCCAGTTCGCGCGCCGCCTTATTATTTGGATCGGCAAAAACGACTTTACTCACTACCTGCGCCACCCAGCGGTAATTTCCCCGGGCATAATCAACCCGGGCTTTTTCAAGGATCGCGCGGGCTCCGCCCATGTAATCGACATATTTTTTCGCTGCCTCGACCGGAGGCAGTTCATTGAGCGTCGCCGGATTTCCGTCGAACCAGCCAAGATAGTAGACATAGGTGGCTTTGACATTGTTACTTACCGAGCCGTAATAGCCACGGCCTGCCCAGGATTTTGCCAGCCCGTAAGGCAGGGCGAAATTAGCGGCTATCTCATCCCTCGTCAGCCCTTTATTCGCCAGCCTCAGCGTCTGGTCGTTGATATAGCGGTAGATATCACGCTGGCTTTTCATCAGCTTCACCACTTTCTTATTACCCCATGTGGGCCAGTGGTGCTGCGCGATAATAATTTCCGCTTTATCCCCCCAACGATCGAGGGCGTTATTGATGTATTTTGACCATGCCAGCGGATCGTGTATTTTCGCCCCGCGCAGCGAGTAAGTATTGTGCAGGGTGTGAGTGACGTTCTCTGCTGCTTCAATCAGCTTTTTCTCTTCCACATACCAGAGCATTTCAGACGGCGCTTCCGACCCCGGCGCCAGCATAAAATCATAGGTGAGACCGTCGATGATCTCTTTCTGCCCGTCTTCGGTAATGGCGTGAGTGGGCGCGATAAGCGTGACCGTCCCGGCTGAGGTGGTCGTCCCCAGACCCGCCCCTACCTGACCTTTTACATTGGCATTTAACAGGTTTCCGTAGATATAACTGGCACGGCGGCTCATGGCATTTCCGGCCATGATATTTTCCGATACCGCCTCTTCCATAAAACCTGCTGGAGCATAGACTTTCACTTTGCCGGTTATCACTCCCGCTTCATCGACTACGCCACGCACGCCGCCATAATGATCGACATGACTATGGGTATAAATAACGGCAACAACCGGGCGTTTGCCACGATGTTGAACGTAAAGATCCATGCCCGCTTTGGCCGTTTCCGCAGACACCAGCGGATCGATAACCGTGATCCCCTCTTTGCCCTCTATAATCGTCATATTCGACAGATCGAGGTTACGGATCTGGTAGACGCCTTCCGTGACCTCAAACAGACCGCCAATATTATTCAGCTGCGCCTGACGCCACAGGCTCGGGTTGACGGTATCCGGCGCTTTTTGCCCTTCTTTGATAAAAGCGTATTTCTGGGGGTTCCAGATAACGGCGCCTTTTTCGCCTTTAATCACCGCGGGTGGCAGCGGGGCAATAAAGCCTTTGTGCGCATTTCGGAAATCGGTCTTATCAAAGAAGGGCAGTTGACCATAAAGTGCATCATTCATCTCTTTCGTATGGACAGTGGCTCCCTTCCCTTCCTTTTGTGCCAGGACAGGCAATGAGGTCAACGACACTAATAGCAGACCAGCAACGGCTATCGCACTAACGAGAGTTTTAAATTTCATACTTCCTCGAGGAGTTATATTCACGCTGGTGGTACATGGGGGGAAAGGAGGCTATCACCAGGCTTATCTTTAACCTATGGAAATAACGTTTATAAATAAATTAGTTTATTCTTTCGTCACTGCGTCCTTAAGGGATAATGCTGAGTCCAGTTATTTCCCCGGAGTGATTCGATGAAGAGCCTGCCGTTCTTTTTCGCTGTATTAACCCTCAGCACATTAACAGCCTGTAGTTCTCCCCAACCAGACAATGTTGAAAAAATTAATCATCTGCAAATTCCACTGGTGTTGCCGGGGGAAAAACCGCCGCAGGCACAGATATCGCATATCGCGTCTCTTTATCAGGAAAATAAACAGCAGATCGAGACCTTAACGCGCAGCGTAAAATCACAGTATCTACAGGACACCACCGCAAAAGAAATTTTTGTTGCGGACAGTGACATTCAACGCGTCTATGCCTCGCTGACCAAACTGGAACAGTTAGATATGGTTAATCAGCAATACCTGAAAGATAATAATGTCACGGGCCTGCAAAATATTCATATCATTCTTGAACCGTTATTCACCAGCTGAAAATAAAAAACCCGGCAACATAAGCAGCCGGGTTTTTATTAATGGGCATATCACGGGCATCAGTCGTACTGACCAAAGCGATAGCTAAGCCCTGCGGTGACGGAACTCAGGTCGCTGCTCACGCCGATCTGGTTAACATTGCCCACGTTGCTTACCCACTGATATTCCAGGCGGCCCGCCCAGTTTTTATTGAAAGCGTATTCAGTACCCACGGCTGCAAGCGGGCGCACACCGGTTTCAAAACGATTGTGACCACTTACATCGGATTCAGCGCGATAGCCCATTGCGCCGGCACGGCCGTAAATATCCCAGTCACTGGTCAGGGCATAACTGGCCTTCAGAGACATTTGCAGGCCCTGCGTCTTCATTTGCGCCCCGGCGCCATGCTGACCTTTAATCTGCATGTTACCTAAATAATCATAACCACCTTCTACCGCAAGCCATGGGGTAATCTGATAACCCGTATAAACACCCCCGCCGACATTATCATGGTTAAAATCGAAGTGATCGGAATACGTGTTCTCAAACGCTTTTGAACCCATATTGGTATCAAAATAGTGAGACCAGCCGAATTTAGCCCCGCTATACCAGGTGCCCGCATCAGCGGCGGCGAACGCGGAAGTGGCGGTAAATGCATTAGCCATAATCAATGCGATAACTGTCTTTTTCATAAATATACCGTTTACTTGATAATGTTAAATCTGAGAAAGCAAACGATATAGAAAATTAACGGTAGCGTTAATTGCATTTCTGTTTAATTTTAAACTTCCGCTAGAATGACTCGGGTAAATGTCTGACCTCAAGCAGATATCCACCGCGCTTAAAGGCGATATATTCCCCCTGCTTAAGGGCAGATAATACATTGAGTATACTGCTGCGAGAGAGCAGCGTACGATCCTGGATATATTCCAGAATCGTGGTACGCAAACGCGTCTCTTCCGGGAGCAAAATCATTTCCTGAAGGTGGTTACGAATAACGGAATAGGTACGCTGCTGGAGTACCTGGGCATCACGGAATATTAAATAGGCCGTATGGTATGAGAGCAGCGCGGCGACATCCTCCCAGACGCCCTCGGCACGAAACAACTCAGCCGCCTTGTCCGCATCGAGACGTAAAATAGTCGACTCTCTTTCAGCACGGAGAAGGTGCCCCTGCGTAGGCTGGATCATCTCTGCAATACCAAACAAATGCGGCTCGTAAACGGTCACTACCACCAGTCCATCCGAAGCCCGCAGCAGGGACAGCTCTCCTTCCAGAAAGAGGTACATCTGCTGTTTCCCCTTCCGTAACCAGGTGAGTCGCTTACGCGGAACAACGTGCACTTTCTCCGCTATCGGCTCAAGGATGGCGGTCAGTCTTTCGATGGATTTTTCGGGTCGAACAGGCGGTAAAATATGCATGGTACAACCTTCTGACATTCAATATCTGCCATTATAGACCATATATTTTAAGCGGTTAGCCGATCAAAACTGATAGCTGTAGTTGACGCTGGCAAACCAAAGATAAGGATGATCGTAACTTCCGGCAAACGCCGTCGGGGATTTCACATGCGACGACTGCATATGAAGATACGACACGGCAATACCAATATTGCTGGCCGGGGTGATCTGATACTGGGCTCCCGTGCCAAATCGCCACTCATCCCCGGTGGGTAAAGTTAAGGCCACATCACTCTGACTCTCATACGGAGAGCTGTCGAACGCCACACCGGTATTCAGTCGCCACTGAGGTGTTGGACGATACTGCACGCCCACCGCGCCGTGCCATGTATCCTTCAGGCGGCTGACGTTGTTCAGTTGCCGATCCCCAACGACGATTTGCGGAGCACCGAACTGGCTCCAGTCCTGCCAGCCGAGATCGCCCATAACCGACCACCGAGGGTTAATATCATGCACAAGACTGAGCATGATTTGCTGCGGCGCGCTGATTTGTGCCGACACCGGGAGGTCGTAGGCACCATTCTGTACTCGAGCTTTGCCGTTAACAGAGTAGCGATAGTTCGTCTCGCTGTTCCATGTAATACCGGCTCGCGTCTGGTCGGTCAGTTGCATGAGTAGCCCAAGCCGATAGCTCATGGCCCAGTCCTCATCATGCTGCCGATAGTCATTATCATTAACGTTGCGGGTCAGCGAGAAATAACCGTAATTAACGTTGGCGGACGCCCCTATTGAGAGTCGGTCGTTGAGCTTGTATGCCAGTGACGGACTGAGCGTCATTGCAACCAGGGTACTCTTTTTAATCAGCCTGTCGCCCGCCCAGCTACCGTAATCGATCCCCAGACCGTAATTACCGTAAAGCCCGATCCCGGCATAAAGATCATCGTTTATCTTCTGGCTATAAAAGGCGCTGGCATTCGGGATGGTTTTCATCACGTCGCCGGGGCTTTGATGGGCATGGTTATCCAGCTGGTTGTCGATGGAGCCATCCATAACCTGTAACCCGCCAGTGACCATATGATCCGGCAGGCGCGTCATGCCAGCAGGGTTGGTCATGATTGTCGAGGCATCCTGCGCACGAGCCGCCTGCCCTGCTCCGGCAAGCGCGGTATCTTCGGTGCCGGCTTCATAAAAATAGAGGGCGCTGGCATGGGCACTGGAGGCGGCAAATAAGCCCGCGCACAGGAGGAGTCGTGTTTTCATCTGCGATCCGGGAAATAAAAAATTTGCCGACAGATATAACAGGGGCGCCTGATGACGTAAAAAGGAAGAGGGTTTAATTTTAAATTATGCGCGGTTCAGCCCCTCTTAATATCTCTGACAATTCAGCGACGTCCGGAATAAGGCACCGCTACGTCCTGCACCTGTAATACGCTCAGGTACAGGACGATAAAATCCAGGAATTTTGTTCAGGTTTATCCGGCCTTACTTATAATGCTCCAGATTGGTTTCCGGGCCCGTTCTGGCAATTTCCTGAGCTTTGCCGAAACTTTCAATCAGGCACTTATATTCCGGACAGACATGCTCTGCCAGGATCTCAGCAAAGCGAGAACCTTCCGCGCGGTTCCAGGTTCTCATTAATTCAGCGACAATGGCAAACGTATCGGTAGGGATCGCCCCCGCCTGAGCCACGCGCGCGATGGTGGTATCGGTCGCGATTTTGGACCAGTTCCCCGAGGCATCCACAACACAGTAAACCTTATACCCCTCCTGGACAGCGCTAACCGCAGGGAACGCCATGCAGACGCTGGTGAGCGTGCCGGCAATAATCAGGGTCTTTCTGCCCGTCTTTTCCACTTCCTTCACAAACGCCGGATTATCCCAGGTATTAATCTGCCCGGTGCGTGGAACATACACGGCATGGGGTGCATATTTGTGAATTTCCGGGATGAGCGGGCCATTGGGACCGTCAGGAACAGAGGCCGTGGTGATCACCGGGATATTTAAAAGCGTGGCAACTTTGGCTATCGCTGTCACATAATTACGAAGGTCTGGTACAGGCACATCACGTACCGTGTTAAATAAGCCACTCTGATGGTCGATGAGTAAAATTACAGCGTCATCAGTATCAATCATACCGTTTGTAGCAGCCATATTTCTTTCCTCATGATTTCTTTTACATTGCCGTCAACTCTCCCGGCTCCGCGATTTTACATGCACATGGTCAGGGTATAATGCATTGATAAATCCTAATGAATAGTAGTCCGATCCGGTCTGAATACCGCATCATTTCAGGACAATTTCTGGCACGGTACGCTGAGCCATCGACGCTGACGGAAAGCCCTCGTGAGGAGAAAAGATCTTTACAATGCCGTTATGCGGCCATTCGTATTCGTTCGGCTGAAGGCAAGCGTTACTCACTACTGGGATCGCCCTTATCCTCCCGCATGGATTCGATAAACTCCCGTTGCTCCTCTGTGAGTTCAAGCTCATCCAGCAAGCGATCTAACTCTTCTTCAGGTGATTCCTTTTGGTTCTTTCTCTTCCCGGTAGCCATACTCACCCTTGAGTTATTAGGATTAATCTCAGGGTATCCAGGGTACAGGAAATGTGCAACTTAGCGTGTTATGCCGACAACCGATCATAACAATGAACGAAAGGGGGAAGCAGGTACGCCAGTACAGGAAAGACTGATAGGGGTATTCCTGTTCCGGCGATGAAAGATAGCCAATTGAAAGCCTTGCCAGATTACATACGGGCTTTGCAATAATCGAGAGGGTGCAATGCCTACCTTCCCTTTAGTTTAACTTAACTCAAATTTAATCACATTTAAATTAATGATTTTGTTAGATTTAATCGTTTATTGCCCTCTCACATATAGGTACACTTTCTCTATGGTTTTTTTTATAACAGCATGAGGAAAAAGTGAAAATGGCTATTCCAGCTTACCTATGGCTTAACGCAAAGCCGCGCAGGAACAACGGATCCGGCTTTTGGTGATTGGTTTGGCTCAACGCCTTACGGTGATGATCCTAACGACCAGTACTGGATAAGAGCGGGTATCGACTATGCAAAACGCACAGGTTTTTAAGAAGCGGTATCTACTTCTGATCCTGTTGGCTGTTGTCGCCTATGGGATATACAACTTGCTGCACTTTTCACCACTTGAGCAAGTGATTATTAAGAAGGCGAAAGTTAACAATCTGGCTAATCTTTACATCACAGAAGCGAGTGCAGGAGCCACCACAGGCTTTTCCTACCGTTTCTATCTCTATGATGTAACCAAAGATGATAAAGCGTTTATGGCGAGTCTGGAGAACGATCACCAGCCTTTCATGATCACCACGGACAAAGATGCATTGAAGAAGGTCGAGAATAATGCGATCTACCTTTCCGTGAAGGGAACCATTTACACCTTTCACAGCCCTGCGGATTATCTGGCAGGTGGCTCGATCTACTCCGTCCCTGTCTATTTAACCGCATCACCATACTAAAAACATAGCCAGCTGCCACGCTGGCTCTTTCTCTTCTGGTTTTAGACAACAGAAACCATTAAGCCCCTTAGAGGTTAGAAGACAAGCGTAGCACAGCGATTTCATAAGACTGTCAGAGGGTTACCTGCATTTCGTGTGCAGGGAGGACGTCAATGCTCTACAGGACATAACGCCTAAACAAGTTAGTCAGCGCTACTGAGCAACCTACTGAAATAAAGAGAGTTTTTGAACGGTTCTTCTTGGGGAAATTCTGGAGCGGGCGAAGGGAATCGAACCCTCGTATAGAGCTTGGGAAGCTCTCGTTCTACCATTGAACTACGCCCGCTTTGAGGTGCGTAAGGCATTATAGACCTTACGCCTCTTCATACAAGCCTTTCCCCCACTAAGTGGCGATTAAATAATCACTTAGCACTTCGGCTTACTGCCCTGCGCCGGAAGATAACGCTGCGGATCGATGGCCGTGGCCTTATAGCGGATCTGGAAGTGCAGCTTAACCGTATCCGTCCCGGTACTGCCCATGGTCGCAATCTTCTGCCCCGCCTTCACGTTCTGGCCGTTATTGACCAGCATCGTGTCGTTATGCGCATACGCCGTAATGTAGTCCTCACCATGCTTAATCATGATCAGGTTACCGTATCCACGAAGCTGGTTACCGACATAGACCACCTTCCCGGCCCCTGAAGCGTAAACCGGTGTGCCGCGTGCGGCAGCGATATCAATACCTTTATTGCCACCTTCCGAGAGCGAGTACGGCGCAACCACTTTTCCGCTTGCAGGCCAGATCCAGCAGCGCTGACCGACCGGCGGCCAGGATGATTTAGGCACCTGATAGGATGGCGTGACTTTGGCTGTTTTACGCGTTGAGGACTTTTTCCCTGAGGAGGAACCGCCGTTAACCTTGAGCTTCTGCCCTACCTCAATAGTATACGGTGGAGAGATATTATTCAGGCGCGCCAGCTCCTTCACGCTGGTTCCCGTGGCGCGTGAGATGCGGTAGAGCGTGTCCCCGCGCTTAACGGTATAGACTGCACCGGAATAACTGCCCATATCCGAAGATTTACTCCCCGAGCATCCTGCTACAAGTAGCGTCAGCGTCAGGCAGAAAACGGCAATGATCGGGTTTCTCGTCAGGCTTCCTGCAAACAAAACAGCTCCTCGGTCAGCGTGAATGGCGCACTATGATAGCAGCCCAAACTGATGCGGGTCATGCCCTTTTCCGCTCTGTGGGCCAAACCGTTCGCATAAGAATGCAGTATAATAATTCCGCTGATGGTGCTGAACCATTAAGCATTTTGGCACTGGAGCATCAATGAGTATTCAAGAACACGTTATTTTGGTAAATGACCAGGGAAAAGTGATTGGCACTCAGGAGAAGTACGCCGCGCACACGTCACACACCCCGCTACACCTGGCCTTCTCTTCATGGCTGTTTAACGCTAATGGAGAATGTCTGATCACCCGGCGCGCATTAAGTAAAAAAGCCTGGCCCGGCGTATGGACCAACTCCGTTTGCGGTCATCCACAGGCCGACGAAGCGACAGAGCAGGCGATTATCCGCCGCTGTCGCTTTGAAGTCGGCGCCGAAATCACAGACATCACCCCCATTGCCCCGGAGTTCCGCTACCGTGAAGCCGACCCGTCAGGGATCGTTGAAAACGAAATCTGCCCGGTCTATGCCGCCCGCGTAACGAATACCCTCGCAATCAATGACGATGAAGTGATGGAGTATCAGTGGGTGAAGCTGGACGCGCTATTCCGCGCGCTGGACGCCACACCGTGGGCATTTAGCCCGTGGATGGTGCAGGAAGCGAACACCGCGCGTGAAAAACTCAGCGCCTTCGCGGCGCAATAAAAAAGCCCCGGCGATAAACGCACGGGGCTTTTTTTACGTCTTAACGGCTTATTTCACCGGACGCATCGCCGGGAACAGGATCACGTCGCGGATGGTGTGGCTGTTGGTGAACAGCATCACCATACGGTCGATACCAATACCCAGGCCAGCCGTCGGCGGCAGGCCGTGCTCCAGCGCGGTCACGTAGTCTTCGTCGAAGAACATCGCTTCGTCGTCGCCTGCCGCTTTCGCGTTAACCTGATCCTGGAAGCGCTGCGCCTGATCTTCTGCATCGTTCAGCTCGCTAAAGCCGTTACCGATTTCGCGGCCACCGATGAAGAATTCGAAGCGATCGGTGATTTCCGGGTTCTCGTCATTACGACGCGCCAGGGGAGACACCTCCGCCGGGTATTCGGTGATGAAGGTCGGCTGAATCAGGTGCGCTTCGGCCACTTCTTCGAAGATTTCGGTCACGATACGACCCAGGCCCCAGCTCTTCTCAACCTTGATACCGATGCTTTCAGCGATCGCTTTCGCAGAGTCGAAGTTATCCAGATCCGCCATGTTGGTTTCCGGACGGTATTTCTTGATCGCTTCGCGCATGGTCAGTTTTTCGAACGGCTTGCCGAAGTCGAACACCTCTTCACCGTAAGGCACCTGGGTGGTGCCCAGAATGTCCTGCGCCAGGGTGCGGAACAGGGATTCGGTCAGCTCGATCAGATCTTTGTAATCCGCATACGCCATATAGAGTTCCATCATGGTGAACTCTGGGTTATGACGTACGGAGATACCTTCGTTACGGAAGTTACGGTTGATCTCAAACACGCGGTCGAAACCGCCGACCACCAGACGCTTCAGGTACAGTTCCGGCGCGATACGCAGGTACATGTCCAGGTCCAGGGCGTTGTGATGGGTGATGAACGGACGGGCAGAGGCACCGCCTGGGATCACCTGCATCATCGGGGTTTCTACTTCCATAAAGTCGCGGTTAACCATGAACTGGCGAATACCGGCCATGATCTGGGAGCGAATTTTGAAGGTCTTACGGGATTCATCGTTAGAGATGAGATCCAGGTAACGCTGACGATAGCGCGCTTCCTGATCCTGCAAACCGTGGAACTTGTCCGGCAGCGGGCGCAGGGCTTTGGTCAGCAGACGCAGTTCGGTGCAGTGGATAGACAGTTCACCGGTCTTGGTTTTGAACAGTTTACCTTTAGCGCCCAGGATATCGCCGAGGTCCCACTTTTTGAACTGCTCGTTGTAGATGCCTTCCGGCAGGTCGTCACGAGAGACGTACAGCTGAATGCGGCCGCCAACGTCCTGTAAGGTCACGAAGGACGCTTTACCCATGATACGACGGGTCATCATGCGGCCCGCCACGGACACTTCAACGTTCAGCGCTTCCAGCTCTTCGTTCTCTTTACCGTCGAAGTCTGCGTGCAGTTGGTCTGAGGTGTGGTCACGACGAAAATCGTTCGGGAACGGCACGCCCTGCTCGCGCAGCGCTGCCAGCTTCTCGCGGCGGGTTTTCAGTTCGTTGTTAAGATCGACTACCGCGTCAGCGCCCTGTGCTTGTTGTTCAGACATGTTGGTTCCTCATAACCCTGCTTTCAAACTTGCTTCGATAAATTGGTCCAGGCTGCCGTCCAGCACCGCCTGCGTGTTGCGGGTTTCAACCCCGGTACGCAGGTCTTTGATGCGGGAGTCATCAAGGACGTAAGAACGGATCTGGCTGCCCCAGCCGATATCGGACTTGTTGTCTTCCATCGCCTGCTTCTCAGCATTTTTCTTCTGCATCTCCAGCTCATAAAGCTTCGCTTTCATCTGCTTCATGGCCTGGTCTTTGTTCTTATGCTGGGAACGGTCGTTCTGGCACTGTGTTACCAGCCCGGTTGGAATGTGGGTAATACGCACCGCAGATTCCGTACGGTTAACGTGCTGACCACCCGCGCCGGATGCGCGGTAAACGTCGATACGCAGGTCCGCCGGGTTGATGTCGATATCGATATCTTCATCCACTTCCGGGTAGACAAACGCGGAGCTGAAGGAGGTGTGACGACGGCCGCCGGAATCGAACGGGCTCTTACGCACCAGGCGGTGAACGCCGGTCTCGGTACGCAGCCAGCCGTAAGCGTAATCGCCAATAATCTTGATGGTGACGGATTTGATACCCGCCACTTCACCTTCGGACTCTTCGATAATCTCGGTTTTGAAACCGCGCGCTTCCGCCCAGCGCAGGTACATGCGCATCAGCATGCTCGCCCAGTCCTGCGCTTCGGTACCGCCAGAACCTGCCTGAATATCGAGATAGCAGTCAGCGCTATCGTATTCGCCGGAGAACATGCGACGGAATTCCAGCTGCGCCAGCTTCTCTTCCAGCACGTCGAGCTCTGCCACGGCTTCGTTAAAGGTTTCTTCGTCGTCGGCTTCGACAGCCAGCTCCAGCAGCCCAGAAACATCTTCCAGACCCTGCGCCATTTGATCCAGCGTATCTACGATGGCTTCGAGGGAGGAACGCTCTTTACCCAGCGCCTGAGCGCGCTCAGGTTCGTTCCAGACGTCCGGCTGTTCCAGCTCGGCGTTTACTTCTTCGAGACGCTCTTTCTTGGCATCGTAGTCAAAGATACCCCCTAAGAACGTCAGAGCGCTCCGTGAGGTCCTGAATGCGGTTTTTTACCGGATTAATTTCAAACATGGTCTGTTTTCTTTTATGAGCTTGTCAAAATGCGGTGATAAGAGCGGGATTGTACCGAATCCACGCCCTTTTTTATAGAGATTACTGACGCTAAATTGGCCAGATATTGTCGATGATGATCTGAAGGGAGCGGTTACCGCGGAACTCGTTAATATCCAGCTTATAGGCCAGCTCAACCTCGCGCACGCCGTTGTCCGGCCAGATGGAGGTATCAACGTTAAAGGCGATGCCATCGAGCAGCGGTCCGCCGCCGACCGGTTCCACCATCACTTTGAGATGGCGTTCGCCCACGATGCGCTGTTGCAGCAAACGAAAACGTCCGTCGAAAAGCGGTTCCGGGAACATCTGCCCCCACGGGCCGGCATCGCGCAGCATCTGCGCCACCTCCATGGTCATTTCAGCCGGTGAAAGCTCACCGTCAGAAACCACTTCACCCTGCAACAGAGCCGGATCGATCCACTCGGTGACCAGTTCGCCAAACAGACGCTGGAATTCGTCGAACTTCGCCTCTTCCAGCGACAGGCCTGCCGCCATCGCGTGACCGCCGAACTTAATCATCAGGTTCGGATGCAGCGTATCCAGACGCTCCAGCGCATCGCGCATATGCAGACCCTGAATGGAACGACCGGAGCCTTTCAGCGTGCCGTCCCCGGCGGGGGCGAACGCAATCACCGGGCGGTGGAAACGCTCTTTAATGCGCGACGCCAGAATGCCCACCACGCCCTGGTGCCATTCAGGGTGATACATCGCCAGCCCGCCCGGCAGGGTATCGCCGCTGCGCTCCAGCTTTTCGCACAGGGTCAGCGCTTCGGCCTGCATCCCCTGCTCAATCTCTTTACGGGTCTGGTTGAGTGCGTCCAGCTCACTGGCCAGCACGCGCGCTTCGCCGATGTTGTCGCACAGCAGCAGCGCGACGCCAACCGACATATCATCCAGCCGCCCCGCCGCGTTCAGGCGCGGGCCGAGGGCAAAGCCTAAATCGCTTGCCGCAAGCTTCAGCGGATCGCGGTTGGCAATTTCCAGCAGCGCCTTAATTCCCGGACGGCATTTACCTGCCCGAATGCGGCTTAAGCCCTGCCAGGTGAGAATACGGTTATTGGTATCGAGCGGCACCACGTCCGCCACGGTTCCCAGCGCCACCAGATCGAGATACTCCGCGAGGTTCGGCACGGCAATTCCGCGCGATTCGAACCAGCCCTTATCTCGCAGCAACGTGCGTAACGCCAGCATCAGATAAAACGCCACCCCTACTCCGGCCAGCGATTTCGACGGGAAATCGCAGTCGCGCAGGTTCGGGTTAATGATGGCTTCGGCGGCAGGCAGAGTTTCGCCTGGCAGGTGGTGATCGGTGACCAGTACGGGGATCCCCAACGCATGGGCATGATCGACCCCCGCATGAGAGGAGATCCCGTTATCCACGGTCATGATCATCTGTGCGCCACGGGCGTGGGCTTGATCGACCACTTCCGGGCTGAGGCCGTAGCCGTCTTCAAACCGGTTCGGCACCAGGTAAGTCACGTTCTCGCAGCCCAGCGCACGCAGGCTGAGCACGCTCAGCGCGGTACTGGTTGCGCCGTCGGCATCGAAATCGCCCACCACGACAATCCGCGTGCCTTCCCGGAACGCGTCGTAGAGCATTTCAGTCGCTTTTTCGATGCCACTCAGCGCTTGCCAGGGCAGCATGCCTTTGACGCTGCGCTCAAGATCGCTTGCCGTACGCACGCCACGGCTGGCGTACAGCCGCTTTAACAGCAGCGGAAGCGTGTCTGGTAAATCCGCGGTTTCACCCGCATCGCGGCGGCGCAGTTTTATCGGGGCTTTCACGCGAATTATTTACCACCCATCTGTTTCTGGTGCTCGTCGAGGAACGCTTTCATCTCTTTTGGACCCTGGTAGCCCGGTACCACGTAGCCGTTACTCAGCACAATGGCTGGCGTACCGCTCACGCCAAACTGTACGCCCAGCGCGTAGTGGTTAGCGATGTCGATATCGCAGGACGCGGGCTTCACGCCTTTGCCGTTCATCGCGTCATCAAAGGCCTTGTTGCGGTCTTTCGCACACCAGATCGCTTTCATATCCTGCTCAGGCTGGCTCTGCACGCCGGCGCGTGGGAAAGCCAGGTAACGCACGGTAATGCCCAGCGCGTTGTAGTCTTTCATCTCTTCATGCAGCTTGTGGCAGTAGCCGCAGGTGATGTCGGTGAAGACGGTAATAACGTGCTTTTCCTGCGCCGCTTTGTAGACAATCATCTCTTTTTCGAGCGCGTTCAGGTTTTTCATCAGCAGCTGGTTAGTGACGTTCACCGGCTGCGCGCCACTCACGTCGTACATAGGCCCCTGAATGATGTGCTTGCCGTCTTCGGTCACGTACAGCACGCCGCTGTTGGTCAGCACCGTTTTCATGCCAGCCACCGGCGCTGGCTGGATCTCGCTGCTGGCGACGCCGAGTTTCGTCAGAGACTGTTTAATGGCGGCATCGTCCGCATGGGCAATACCGGAAATCGAAGCTGCCAGCAGGGTGAGCAGCGCTAAAGACTTTTTCATATTTGTTCCTGTAACAATTCGTCGGCACTCACGCGCGAGGGTGGTGCTGTTGGTGTAGCTGCCGCAGGCGTTCCGTCGCGACATGGGTGTATATTTGCGTCGTTGAAAGATCGCTGTGTCCAAGCAACATCTGCACCACGCGTAAATCAGCGCCGTGGTTTAACAGATGCGTCGCGAAGGCGTGACGCAAAACGTGCGGCGACAGCTTCTCACTGTCAATACCCGCCAGTGTGGCGTAATGTTTAATGCGATGCCAGAACGTTTGTCGCGTCATCTGCTGCGCGCGCTGGCTCGGGAACAATACATCTATGGAGACGCCGTTCAGCAGCCACGGACGCCCGTGTTCCAGATACGTCTCCAGCCAGTAGACCGCCTCTTCACCCAGCGGCACCAGCCGTTCTTTGTTCCCTTTACCGATAACGCGCACCACGCCCTGACGCAGGCTGATATCGCTCATCGTCAGGCCCACCAGCTCGGAAACGCGCAAGCCCGTGGCATACAATAGTTCAAGCATGGCTTTATCGCGTAACTCCAGCGGAAGGTCAACTGCGGGCGACTGTAATAATCTCTCAACTTGTGCTTCACTGAGATCTTTTGGCAGCCGCTGAGGCAGTTTAGGCGATGCCAGCAGTGCGCTGGGGTCATCCGCGCGGATCTTCTCGCGGTACAGGTGCTGGAACAGGCGGCGCATGGCGCTCAGCAGGCGTGCAGAGCTGGTGGCTTTGTACCCCCCTTCCATCCGCTCAGCCAGTAACCCTTGCAGGTCATCGCTTTGCGCGCTTTCAAGCGTCAGCCCACGATGTGCCAGCCACTCGACCAGCAGCGTGAGATCCCGACGATAGGCGCTGAGCGTATTTTCAGCGAGGTTTTTCTCCAGCCACAGCGCGTCGACAAACTGTTCGATGAGTGCGAGATCCTTTTCCACATCAGCCCCTTTGGTTCTGCAATCTGGCCATTATGCCTGAATGCCATCGGTTTCTGGTACACTACGCGCAAAGTCATAGCAAGAATTGAGATAGTTACGCGATGAATATTGGTCTGTTCTATGGTTCCAGCACCTGCTACACCGAAATGGCGGCGGAGAAAATTCGTGACATCATTGGCCCGGAACTGGTGACGCTGCATAACCTGAAAGATGACGCGGTTGCCTTGATGGAGCAGTACGATGTGCTGATTCTGGGTATCCCTACCTGGGACTTTGGTGAGATTCAGGAAGACTGGGAAGCCATCTGGGATCAGCTCGATTCAGTCAATTTTGAAGGCAAAATCATTGCGATGTACGGCATGGGCGACCAGTTGGGCTACGGGGAGTGGTTCCTTGACGCACTCGGCATGCTGCACGACAAACTGGCGCCAAAGGGCGCGACCTTTATCGGCTACTGGCCTACGGAAGGCTATGAGTTCACCAGTCAAAAACCGATTATTGCCGACGGTCAGCTGTTTGTCGGGCTCGCGCTGGATGAAACCAACCAGTACGATCTTAGCGACGAGCGCCTCCAGAGCTGGTGCGAGCAGATTCTGGGTGAGATGGCCGAGCAATTCAGCTGATTTACTCCTGCGTCGGCTGTTGCACGATCAACCGGCGCAGATCT
Organism: Enterobacter cloacae complex sp. ECL72; assembly: GCF_019056635.1. Taxonomy (NCBI): domain Bacteria; kingdom Pseudomonadati; phylum Pseudomonadota; class Gammaproteobacteria; order Enterobacterales; family Enterobacteriaceae; genus Enterobacter; species Enterobacter cloacae complex sp. ECL72. The sequence continues at coordinate 3,379,139 of NZ_CP077659.1, forward strand.
CGCCACTCCGCGGGATCCATACTGTCTGCGGCCAGCCACAGGTGCTGGCGACGGTTATCCTCGACCCGACGCAGCCGTAGCATCATCCCGGTATTAAGCATCCACGGCGTCCCCATCATCTCCCACTCTTTTCCCTGCCAGCGCAGGCGAGAATCCATCAGCAGCTTAATTTCACCCTGACGGGCGTTGATTCGACGCTGGCTGCGCACGCTGTCAAACACCACAAACGACAGCAATAGCAACCACAGAGGGGTATAGCTAAGCGGCCACGGCACCAATAACACCAGTGCCGCCACCAGCCCGTGGAGCAGTAAGGACATCCACTGTGAGCGCCACGAGACGCGAAGATCAGATTGCCACAGGACCACGTTCCTGATTCCGTGTTTGAATTAATTGCACCATCCGTTGCAACTCGGTGTCGGCGGGCTTGCCGTGATTCATCAGCCAGTTGAATAAATCCGGATCGTCAGACTCAAGCAGACGGACAAACAGGCGCTTATCGTCATCGCTTAAGCTGTCGTACTCATACTCGAAGAAAGGCATGATGGAGATATCAAGTTCACGCATGCCGCGACGGCACGCCCAGTGAATACGGGCCTTGTTGTTAATATCCATGTTCTGTTTCCTGCATTACGTTTGGCACAGTCGGTATCCCGTTTGGTATTCATTATTGCTCTCCGGGAACACCTGCTAGTGTAACGTGTTTTTGACCGTTTCTTTACTGGAATATTGCGAACCTCGAGCAGGCTCCCTGAATAATCCTTATAAAGACAGCGGATTACACTATTTTGCGTAGCGCCACGCATAACCGCGTAATGGCACGAATGGCCTGCTGAAAGCGCTTGCATTGAATACAGTCTCTTTTACCATTAGGTATTATCAAAGCGTTAAGCAATTCAGGACATCACTATGGCATTTACACCATTTTCTCCTCGCCAGCCCGCCGCCTCTGCGCGTCTGCCGCTGACGCTGATTACTCTTGATGACTGGGCACTGGCGACACTGACTGGTGCGGACAGTGAAAAATACCTGCAAGGCCAGGTCACGGCGGACGTGGCGCAGTTGACTGAGCACCAGCATCTGCTGGCCGCGCATTGCGATCCAAAAGGCAAAATGTGGAGCAACCTGCGTCTGTTCCGCCGTCAGGACGGATTCGCCTTTATTGAGCGCCGCAGCCTGCGTGACGCCCAGCTTAAAGAGCTGAAAAAATACGCGGTCTTTTCTAAAGTCACCATCGCCCCGGACGATGAACACGTTCTGCTGGGGGTCGCGGGTTTCCAGGCGCGTGCAGCGCTGAAAAACCTGTTTGCCGAGCTGCCGGATGCTGAAAAACAGCTGGTCAGCGAGGGAGCGACCTCCATTCTGTGGTTCGAACACCCGGCGGAGCGCTTCCTGCTGGTAACCGACGAAGCAACGGCGGAACGCGTCACTGACGCCCTGCGCGGTGAAGCACAGCTCAACAACAGCCAGCAGTGGCTGGCGCTGAACATCGAAGCGGGCCTGCCGGTGATTGACGCGGCAAACAGCGCGCAGTTTATCCCGCAGGCGACAAACATCCAGGCGCTGGGTGGTATCAGCTTTAAGAAGGGCTGCTACACCGGTCAGGAAATGGTGGCGCGTGCGAAATTCCGCGGCGCGAACAAACGCGCCCTGTGGACGCTGGCTGGTCACGCCAGCCGTGTGCCGGAAGCGGGTGAAGATCTTGAGATGAAGATGGGCGAAAACTGGCGCCGTACCGGCACCGTGTTAGCCGCCGTCCAGCTCGATGATGGCCGCCTGCTGGTGCAGGTTGTCATGAATAATGATATGGAGCCCGACAGCGTGTTCCGCGTGCGGGATGATGCAAACACGCTCAGCATTGAGCCGCTACCGTATTCTCTGGAAGATTGATGCTGTATCGCCCGGTGGCGCTGCGCTTACCGGGCCTACGGTGTTGATATTCTCCCTCTCCCTGTGGGAGAGGGTCGGGGGTGAGGGCATCAGACCGCACCTTACAAAAAAACTACACCTGCCCAACATACAGATAAATTGCCAGGAAGTGGCACACGCTGCCGCCCAGCACAAAGCCGTGCCAGATGGCATGGTTGTACGGAATACGCTTGCAGACGTAGAAAATCACGCCCAGCGAGTAGACTACCCCGCCCACCGCCAGAAGCGTCACGCCCCCCACCGCCAGCTTAATGGCTAACTGATACACCACAATCAGCGACAGCCAGCCCATTGTCAGATAGGTAACCAGCGACAACACTTTAAACCGGTGCGCAATAGTCAGCTTAAAAAAGGATCCCCAGCAGCGCCAGGCTCCAGATCACAATCATCAGGCCACGCGACAGCGGTGAGTTGAGCCCCACCAGCAAAAACGGCGTATAGGTACCCGCAATAAGAAGATAGATAGCGCAGTGGTCAAATTTCTTGAGCCATATCTTCGCCCGTTGATGCGGAATAGCGTGATACAGCGTTGAGGCCAGGAAAAGCAGGATCATACTCCCGCCATACAGGCTGTAGCTGGTAATGGCCATCGCGCTGGCGTTGGTATCCACTGCCTGTACCAGCAATAACACTAAGCCGACAATCCCAAAAACCAGGCCAATGCCGTGGCTTATACTGTTGGCTACTTCCTCAGCCAGCGAATATCCCTGTGCGATTAATGGTCTGCTCACCATACTTAACTCCGGGAAAACAAAAGATGATTATTCATCGCCAGTCTATGCTAACTGAGAATGATTCCAGTGAACACCTGTTAGCTAAAATAAATCCACATTCAAGATTTATCCTTATAAATCAGCATAATGTAAAAACAATTCACCGCACAGGTGTAAATGATTTCATTAACATCTAAGTAATCAAGGAGATAAATCCGTCTCCCGCCCTTCGTCATCATGGTATGCTTCAGGAATAGTGTCCGACAGCGAGTTTAGCCATTGTGAGTATGTTCAGCCATTCCGCCATTGCCAGCCTCAACAATCTGGAAATGATGGTCTACAACTATGTCATTAAGAACCGCGATAAAGTGATGTACATGACCATCCGCGAGCTGGCGGATGCGGCGGGCGTTTCCACTACCACTATCCTGCGCTTCTGCCGCAAGCTCAACTGCGATGGTTACTCGGAATTTCGGGTGCGCTTTAAACTCTATCTGGAGCAGAACGAGCCGCAGCAGGCGAATTTTGGTGCCAGTGAAATCATCAGCTTCTTTAAAAGCGTAAATAACGAAGAGTTTGATGCGCTATTAGATAACGCGGTCGATATTATTTTATCATCTGAACGAATTATTTTTGTCGGTGCGGGCACCTCCGGATCGCTGGCAAAATATGGCGCACGTTTCTTTTCAAATATCGGGAAATTCAGTAACCATATCGACGATCCTTATTTCCCGGTCACTAACGACATGGCTAAAAATGCGCTGGCCATTGTACTCTCCGTCTCCGGCGAGACCGAGGAGATCCTGCGCTTCGCCAGCCAGTTCAGCCTGCACCACTGCAAGGTGCTCTCAGTCACCAGCCACGAACATTCACGTCTCGCAAAGCTGGCGGACTTTAACCTCTCCTGGCACGTACCGCAAACGCGCATTGGCGGCGTTTACGATATCACCACGCAAATTCCCGTCATCTATATTCTGGAATCATTAGGCCGGAAACTGGCGAAGAAATTAACAGAATAAAACATCCTGTTTTTTTGATGTGACAAATTACAATTTCCGCAAAATGTTATATCGTGACATTTAATTCCGCTTTGCTAGACTCGAAATCAATAAGTCCTGAATTGAGAATAGCAAAGATGAAAAAACTCACCTTACCGAAAGATTTTTTATGGGGCGGCGCGGTAGCGGCGCACCAGGTTGAAGGCGGCTGGAACAAAGGCGGCAAAGGGCCAAGCATCTGCGACGTGCTCACCGGCGGCGCACACGGCGTTCCGCGAGAAATCACGCAGGAAGTGATTGAAGGCAAATATTACCCCAACCACGAAGCCGTCGACTTCTACGGCCATTACAAAGAAGACATCAGGCTGTTTGCCGAGATGGGCTTCAAATGTTTCCGTACCTCCATCGCCTGGACGCGCATCTTCCCGAAAGGCGACGAAACTCAGCCAAACGAAGAGGGGCTGAAGTTTTACGACGACATGTTCGATGAACTGCTGAAGTACAACATCGAGCCGGTTATCACCCTCTCCCACTTTGAAATGCCGCTGCACCTCGTTCAGGAATATGGCGGATGGACCAACCGTAAAGTGGTCGATTTCTTTGTGCGCTTCTCGGAAGTGGTATTTGAGCGCTACAAAAATAAGGTCAAATACTGGATGACCTTCAACGAAATCAACAACCAGCGCAACTGGCGTGCGCCGCTGTTCGGCTACTGCTGCTCTGGTGTGGTCTATACCGAGCACGACAACCCGGAAGAGACCATGTACCAGGTGCTGCACCACCAGTTCGTGGCCAGCGCGCTGGCGGTGAAAGCCGCACGCCGCATTAACCCGGAAATGAAAGTCGGCTGCATGCTGGCGATGGTGGCGCTCTATCCGTACTCCTGCAAGCCAGAAGATGTCATGTTCGCTCAGGAATCCATGCGCGAGCGCTACGTCTTTACCGACGTACAGCTGCGCGGCTATTACCCGTCTTACGTGCTGAACGAGTGGGAGCGCCGTGGCTTCTCCATCAAAATGGAAGCTGGCGACGAGCAGATCCTGCGTGAAGGCACCTGCGATTACTTAGGTTTCAGCTACTACATGACCAACGCGGTCAAAGCGGAAGGCGGTACCGGTGACGCCATTTCCGGCTTCGAGGGCAGCGTGCCGAACCCACACGTCAAGGCGTCCGACTGGGGCTGGCAGATTGATCCGGTAGGCCTGCGCTATTCGCTGTGTGAACTGTACGAACGTTATCAGAAGCCGCTGTTTATCGTGGAAAATGGTTTCGGCGCCTACGACACCGTGGAAGAGGACGGCAGCATCAACGATGACTATCGCATCGACTACCTGCGCGCCCACGTGGAAGAGATGATGAAGGCGGTGACCTGGGATGGCGTGGATCTGATGGGCTACACGCCGTGGGGCTGCATCGACTGCGTCTCCTTCACCACCGGCCAGTACAGTAAGCGCTACGGCTTTATCTACGTCAACAAGCACGACGACGGTACCGGTGACATGTCCCGCTCCCGTAAGAAGAGCTTTGAGTGGTATAAAACCGTCATTGCCAGCAACGGCGAAACGCTGTAATGGCTCGCCCTCTCTGCAAGCGGAGAGGGCAAACCGCTTATCTTCCAGACACTTCTTTACAGCTTTTGCGTTGCCAAAATATGTTCGCCCGATAATATAGGCGTCCTGAATATTTGAGGCGAACATGATCAAGCGACAACGCAACGCTATCCTGCTTGTAGCCCTGGCCTGCCTGGTGGTGCTGATATGCACCGCCCAGCGGATGGCCGGGATACACGCGCTTGTCATGAACGTCACCGCCACGAGCCAGTCTGTCCAGCAGGGGCAGGAGAGTACCGACGCACCGGTAACCCCGTGTGAGCTTAGCGCCAAGTCGCTGATGTCGGTCCCGCCTGTTTTGTTTGAAGGCGCCCTGATTGCCGTCACCCTGCTGCTGGCGTTGCTGGCAGCCAGTCCACCGCGCCGCGAACGGCAGTGGCCTCCCCGCGTTATCTCCCCGCCCCGGTTAAGGGTGCATCTGCGATTATGCGTCTTCCGTGAATGAGCCTTCGCCTGTTACTTCAGGTTAATTCATTATTTACGGAGAAAATTTATGTTTACTGTATTCAGGCGACTGCTGGTCTGCCTGCTTTGGCTATGGCTGCCCCTCAGCCAGGCTGCCGACAGCGGCTGGCTGCGCGCCGCCGATAATCAGCACGCCAGCGTCAGGCTGCGTGCGCAACCCGAAAGCACTGGCGAAACCCGCCTGCTGCTGGACGTCGCCCTGCAAAAAGGCTGGAAAACCTACTGGCGCTCGCCGGGCGAAGGCGGCGTCGCACCCGCGATTAAATGGCATCAGCCCGTCGAGGCGATCTGGCGCTGGCCTGTGCCGCAGCGTTTCGACGTCGCGGGCATCACCACGCAGGGCTACCACGGCGATGTCAGCTTTCCCATCACTCTGCGGGGCGACGTCCCGAAGATCCTGAGCGGCGTACTGACGCTCTCCACCTGTAGCAACGTCTGTATTCTTACCGACTACCCGTTTTCGCTGAACATGACCGCATCCGCAGGCGCCGGTTTTGATTACGATTTCAGTCGGGCCATGGGCACCCTTCCGCTCAGCGGCGGGTTGACCTCAACGCTTAACGCCACCTATGCCCCCGGCAAGCTGACCGTAACGGCGCAGCGTGACGCAGGCTGGCAGGCGCCGTCCCTGTTTATCGACGGTATGGATGATGTTGATTTCGGCAAACCGGCCCTCACCGTGCGCGGTGACTCGCTGGTCGCCACCGTGCCCGTGACGGACAACTGGGGCGAGGCCGCGCCCAACCTCAGCGGCAAAACCCTGTCGCTGGTTCTGGCCGATAGCGGGCAGGCGCAGGAGTCCAGCCTGAGCATTCAGCCGGGGAACGCCGCGCCGACGCTCTCGTTAGGCTGGGTACTGCTGATGGCGCTGGCGGGCGGTCTGATCCTTAACGTCATGCCCTGCGTACTGCCCGTGCTGGCCATGAAGCTAGGCACGCTGATGCAAACCGAACGGCAGGCGCGGAGTCAGGTACGCCGACAGTTTCTTGCGTCGGTAGCCGGGATCGTGATCTCGTTCCTCGCGCTGGCGCTGATGATGACGGTTTTACGCTTAGGCAATCAGGCGCTCGGCTGGGGGATCCAGTTCCAGAATCCGTGGTTTATTGGCGCGATGGCGCTGGTGATGGTGCTTTTCAGCGCCAGCCTGCTGGGGTTGTTTGAAATCCGTCTCCCTTCCGGCGCCAGCACCTTCCTCGCCACGCGCGGCGGCAACGGGCTTGCGGGTCATTTCTGGCAAGGCGCGTTTGCCACGCTGCTGGCGACACCCTGCACCGCGCCGTTCCTGGGTACGGCGGTCTCGGTCGCGCTGGCGGCGCCGCTTCCCCTGCTGTGGGGGATCTTCCTGGCGATGGGTATCGGCATGAGCCTGCCGTGGCTGCTGGTGGCGGCCTGGCCGGGGCTGGCCCAGCGGTTGCCGCGTCCGGGACGCTGGATGAACGTCGTACGCGTAGTGCTGGGGATGATGATGCTCGGCTCATCGCTGTGGCTGCTGAGCCTGCTGACGGTGCACATTGGCAGCCTGCCCGTCATCACGCTGGGCGTGCTCCTGATCCTTACGCTGCTGCTGGTCACCGCCTGGCGCTACCGCTGGCAAACGGCACTGCGCGCCGGGGTATTAGCTGTAGTGGTGGCCGGGGCGGTCGCGTTTGTATCCGGTTCCGGCGGCGAGGGTTCCCGCCGCGATCGTATTCACTGGCAGCCGCTCAGCGAGCAGGCCATTGCCCGCGCGCTGGCGGAGAACAAATGGGTGTTCGTCGACGTGACCGCCGACTGGTGCGTGACCTGTAAAGCCAATAAATACAACGTGCTGCTGCGCGACGACGTGCAGGATGCGCTCTCCGCCCCGGACGTTGTCGCCCTGCGCGGCGACTGGAGCCGCCCCTCAGATACCATCAGCCAGTTCTTAACCACGCGCGGCAGCGCCGCCGTGCCGTTTAACCAGATCTACGGACCGGGATTACCGCAGGGCCACGTGCTGCCTGCGTTGTTAAGCCGCGAAGCGGTGCTGAGCAACCTGTCCGATGCAAAAGGAAAATAACATGAGAGCCTTCGTTGCCTTACTTCTGCTGTCGTTATCAACGTTCGGTTTCGCCGCACCTTCTGATGACGCTTCCAGCGACCAGCTGGCAAAACTGCTGTTTAACGACCCCAACAGCCCGCAAACCGGCGCGACATCGCCGAAGCTGACCATCGTCTCCTTCACGGACTACAACTGCCCGTATTGCAAGCAGTTCGACCCAATGCTTGAGAAAATCGTGCAGGAAAATCCCGACGTGCAGCTCATCGTCAAACTGCTGCCGTTCAAGGGACAAAGCTCGGTAAATGCCGCGAAAGCGGCACTCTCAACGTGGCAGCAGGCGCCGGATAAATTCTGGGCGCTGCACCAGCGGCTGATGATGAAAAAGGGCTATCACGATGACGCCAGCATCGCCGCCGCGAAGGCAAAGACCGGAACGGACAGCATTAAAACGGATGATAAAACCATGGACAGCCTAAAGATGAACCTCATCCTGGCGCAGGTGCTGAATATTCAGGGTACCCCGGCGACCATTATCGGCGACCAGATGGTGGCGGGCGCAATTCCGTATGACGACCTGGAGGGGCTGGTCAAAGAACAGCTGGCAAACGCCCGTGGCAAGTAAGCTTCCGCGCCTGCTGCGCGAGCTGGGCGTGTGGCTGCTGATTGGCGTAGCCGTGAGCCTGGCGGTGGACTATTTCCGCCAGCCCGCGCTGCCGCAGAATTTCTCCGCGACGGCACTGCACACCCTCGACGGCCAGCCCGTCGATCTTATCGCCATGAGTAAGGAGCGACCGCTGCTGGTCTACGTCTGGGCGACATGGTGCGGCGTCTGCCGCTACACCACGCCGTCGGTGGCGGCGCTTGCCGCGGACGGGGGTAACGTGATGTCGGTTGCGCTGCGCTCGGGCGATAACGCGACGCTCGAAACCTGGATGAGGAAGAAGAAGGCGACGATGCCCACGGTCAACGACGCCAGCGGAGAACTGGCGCGTAAGTGGGACGTTAAGGTTACGCCAACGCTGGTGGTGATCTCTCACGGCGAGGTAAAGTCGATCACCACCGGCTGGACCAGCGGCTGGGGAATGCGCCTGCGGCTGTGGCTGGCGTCGTAGCGTTACTTCCCGCCAGCCAGCTCCAGGAAGCTACCGGTGACATAGGAGGCTTTGTCGCTCAGCAGCCAGACAATGGCCTGGGCGACCTCCTCCGGCTGACCGCCACGCTGCATCGGTAACATCGACTTCACCCGATCCACACGCCCCGGCTCGCCGCCGGAGGCGTGAATATCGGTATAAATCAGGCCTGGCCGCACGCAGTTAACGCGAATGCCCTGCGCCGCCACCTCCAGCGCGAGGCCGGTGGTCAGGGAATCCACCGCCCCTTTTGAGGCGGCATAATCCACATATTCCCCCGGCGCGCCCAGCCGTGATGCCGCCGAGGAGACATTCACAATCGCGCCGCCCTTGCCGCCGTGTTTATGCGACATGCGCTTAACCGCTTCACGGCAGCAGAGAAAATAGCCGGTGACGTTGGTAGCCAGCACGCGGTTAATACGTTCAGCGGAGAGGTTTTCGATGGTGGATTGTTCAAACAAAATCCCGGCGTTGTTCACCAGCGCGGCGAGCGGCTCACCTTCGCGATCGATGCTGTCGAACATCGCCATCACCTGCGCTTCATCGCTGATGTCCGCGCGTACGGCAAAGGCTTTACCGCCCGCGTCCACGATCTGATTAATGACGTCCGTCGCGGCTTTGATGTTGTGATGAAAATTCACCGCAACGGTGTAGCCTTCGCTTGCCAGCTGTAGCGCGGTGGCTTTACCAATACCCCGGCTGGCGCCGGTGACCAGTGCAATTGCCATTCTTTTCTCCCAATAAAAAAGCCGGGTAGCGGCTTCGCCTTACCCGGCCTACGTTACTACAGGAACAACGTTACTGGTATTCGCTCATCGGTACGCAGGAGCAGAACAGGTTACGGTCGCCGTAAACATCATCAAGACGTTTCACGGTTGGCCAGTATTTGTTTGCCACACCTGCCGGGAAGACAGCCAGCTCGCGGGTATAACCGTGGTTCCACTCTGCCACCAGTTCGTTCTGTGTATGCGGCGCGTTCACCAGCGGGTTATCTTCCAGCGTCCACTCCCCGCCTTTCACGCGGTCGATTTCGCTGCGGATCGCCAGCATGGCGTCGATAAAGCGATCAAGCTCCACCTTGCTTTCAGATTCGGTCGGCTCAACCATCAGCGTACCCGCTACCGGGAAGGACATGGTTGGCGCGTGGAAGCCGTAGTCGATCAGGCGCTTGGCAATATCCAGCTCGCTGATGCCCGTCTCTTCTTTCAGAGGACGAATATCGAGGATGCATTCGTGCGCCACGCGACCGTCGCGGCCGGTATAGAGCACCGGATAGGCGTCCTTCAGACGCGTTGCGATGTAGTTGGCGTTGAGGATCGCCACCTGGCTGGCCTGCTTCAGCCCTTCCGCGCCCATCATGCGGATGTACATCCAGCTGATTGGCAGGATAGAGGCGCTGCCGAACGGTGCCGCGGAGACTGCGCCCTGACGGGTCAGCATGCCTTCAATCTGCACCACGCTGTGGCCCGGCACAAACGGTGCCAGGTGCGCCTTCACGCCGATAGGACCCATGCCCGGGCCGCCACCGCCGTGCGGAATGCAGAACGTTTTATGCAGGTTCAGGTGCGACACATCCGCGCCAATAAAGCCCGGAGAGGTGATGCCCACCTGGGCGTTCATGTTTGCGCCGTCGAGGTAAACCTGGCCGCCGAACTGATGCACCACATCACACACTTCACGGATAGTTTCTTCGTACACGCCGTGGGTGGATGGGTAGGTCACCATGATGCAGGAGAGTTTGTCGCCCGCCTGCTCGGCTTTGGCGCGCAGGTCGGCCAGATCGATGTTGCCGTTTTTGTCGCACGCCACAACCACCACTTCCATTCCTGCCATCTGGGCAGAAGCCGGGTTGGTACCGTGGGCAGAGCTTGGGATCAGGCAGATATCACGGTGGCCTTCATTGCGGCTTTCGTGATAGTGACGGATCGCCAGCAGACCAGCGTATTCACCCTGCGCACCGGAGTTCGGCTGCATGCAGAGCGCGTCGTACCCGGTCAGCTTCACCAGCCAGTCGGAGAGCTGGTTGATCATCATGTGATAACCTTCCGCCTGCTCAGCCGGGCAGAACGGGTGTAGCTCAGAGAATTCAGGCCAGGTAATTGGGATCATCTCAGCCGCGGCGTTCAGCTTCATGGTGCAGGAGCCCAGCGGGATCATCGCCTGGTTCAGCGCCAGATCTTTACGTTCCAGAGAGTGCATGTAACGCATCATCTCGGTTTCGCTGTGATAGCGGTTGAACACCGGGTGAGTCAGAATCGCGTCGTCGCGCAGCATGCTTTCCTGAATGGAGCGGCTGTCGAGCGCAACCTCTTTGTCGAGCGTATCAACGTCCAGACCGTGTGCGTCACCCAGCAATACGTTGAACAGGGTCAGGATATCGTCACGGGTGGTGCTTTCGTCCAGCGTAATGCCGACCGCATTGTGAATGTCGCTGCGCAGGTTGATTTGCGCTGCCTCGGCGCGCGCCAGCACGGCCGCTTTGTCTGCCACCTCGACGCACAGGGTATCGAAATAGTGTTCATGACGCAGTCTGAGACCTTTCTGTTGCAGACCGCAGGCCAGGATATCGGCCAGACGGTGGATGCGGCTGGCAATACGTTTCAGGCCAGCCGGACCGTGGAACACCGCGTACAGGCTGGCAATGTTAGCCAGCAGCACCTGCGAGGTACAGATGTTGGAGTTCGCTTTCTCGCGGCGGATATGCTGCTCGCGGGTCTGCATCGCCATGCGCAGCGCGGTGTTACCGGCGGCATCTTTCGATACGCCGATAATACGGCCTGGCATGGAACGTTTAAATTCATCTTTCGCGCCAAAGAACGCCGCGTGCGGGCCGCCGTAGCCCATCGGCACGCCGAAACGCTGAGCTGAGCCGAAGACAATATCCGCGCCCTGTTTACCTGGCGCCGTCAGCAGCACCAGCGCCATAAAATCAGCGGCGACGCTAACAATAACCTTACGGGATTTCAGCTCGGCGATCAGTGCGCCGTAGTCGTGCACTTCCCCGGTGGTGCCCACCTGCTGCAACAGCACGCCGAAGACGTCCTGGTGATCCAGCACTTTTTCAGCGTCGTCGACAATCACCTCAAAGCCGAAGGTTTCCGCACGGGTGCGCACCACGTCCAGCGTCTGGGGATGCACGTCCGCCGCCACGAAGAAGCGGTTGGCGTTTTTCAGCTTGCTCACGCGCTTCGCCATCGCCATCGCTTCGGCGGCGGCGGTCGCTTCATCCAGCAGCGAGGCAGAGGCGATATCCATACCGGTCAGATCCAGCGTCACCTGCTGGAAGTTCAGCAGCGCTTCCAGACGGCCCTGGGAGACTTCTGGCTGATACGGGGTATAAGCGGTATACCAGCCCGGGTTTTCCAGCATGTTACGCAGGATCACGGGCGGTAACTGCACGTTGGTGTAGCCCATGCCAATGTAAGACTTATAGCGCTTGTTAAGGCCGGCGATGGCCTTCAGCTCCGCCAGCGCGGCGAACTCCGTCGTGGACTCGCCTACCTGCGGCGGCGTAGCAAGCTGGATGTCTTTTGGCACGATCTGGCCGATCAGTGCGTTTAATGAATCCGCGCCAACTGTCTTCAGCATCTCCTGCTGTTGCTGAGCATCCGGCCCAATGTGACGTTCAATGAAGGCGCCACGGTTTTCAAGCTGGCTTAAAGTCTGTGTCATGAGCGATGGTTCCTGAAACGTGCAGTGAATCGTAGTTATCTGTAACGCTGTTGCCCGGTGGCGCTAACGCTTACCGGGCCTACGTTGACCTGTAGGCCGGATAAGCGCAGCGCCATCCGGCACAACGTTATTCGTCTTCCAGTAGTGCTTCGTACGCGGTCGCATCCAGCAGCGCGGCAACCTGCGCTTCGTCGCTGGCTTTGATCTTGAAGATCCAGCCGCCTTCATACGGTTCGCTGTTGACCAGCTCCGGGGAGTCGCTCAGCGCGTCGTTCACGGCAACAATTTCACCGCTCACCGGGGCGTAGATGTCAGAGGCCGCTTTAACGGATTCCGCCACCGCGCAGTCGTCGCCTGCGCTCACGGTTGCGCCCACTTCCGGCAGGTCAACAAACACCATGTCGCCCAGCAGCTCCTGCGCGTGCTCGGTGATCCCAACGGTGTAAGTGCCGTCCGCCTCTTTGCGCAGCCACTCGTGTTCTTTGCTGTATTTCAGTTCTGCTGGCACATTGCTCATTGAAGTTCTCCTGATAAAAATAGTTAGGCGACCGGCTTACCGGCGCGAACAAAAATCGGTTTGGTCACGTTGACCGGCATTTCGCGGTTGCGGATCTGCACCACCGCCGTTTCGCCAATCCCCGCCGGCACGCGTGCCAGGGCAATACTGTAGCCGAGCGTCGGGGAGAACGTTCCGCTGGTGATCACGCCTTCGCGATGATTGCCATCGGCATCGGTGAAGCGTACAGGCAGCTCGCCGCGCAGAACGCCTTTTTCTTTCATCACCAGGCCGACCAGCTGTTCAGTGCCCTTCTCGCGCTGCATCTCCAGCGCTTCACGACCAATAAAATCACGGTCAGCCGGTTCCCACGCGATGGTCCAGCCCATGTTGGCCGCCAGCGGAGAGACGCCTTCGTCCATCTCCTGACCGTAGAGGTTCATCCCCGCTTCCAGACGCAGCGTATCGCGCGCGCCCAGGCCCGCAGGCTTCACGCCCGCCTCCACCAGCGCACGCCAGAAATCAGCGGCCTTATCGTTTGGCATGGCAATTTCGTAGCCCGCTTCACCGGTGTAGCCGGTGGTGGCGATAAACAGATCGCCCGCCTGCACGCCGAAGAACGGCTTCATGCCTTCGGTGGCTTTGCGCTGCTCGTCGCTGAACAGAGACGCGGCTTTCGCCTGCGCGTTCGGCCCCTGCACGGCGATCAGTGACAGATCGTCACGGACGGTGATGTCGATGGCATAAGGTTCGGCGTGTTGGGTGATCCAGGAGAGGTCTTTTTCGCGGGTGGCGGAGTTTACAACGAGGCGGAAGAAATCTTCAGTGAAGTAATAGACGATAAGGTCATCAATCACGCCGCCCGAGGCATTCAGCATGCCGGTATAGAGCGCTTTGCCCGGCGTCTTCAGTTTGGCGACGTCATTTGCCAGCAGATAACGCAAAAACTCCCGGGTGCGGCTACCGCGCAGGTCGACAATCGTCATATGAGACACGTCGAACATACCGGCATCGGTGCGCACCGCGTGGTGCTCATCAATCTGCGAGCCGTAGTGCAGCGGCATCATCCAGCCGTGGAAGTCCACCATGCGGGCGCCGCACAACACGTGCTGTTCGTACAAAGGAGTCTGTTGAGCCATCTTTTCCTCGTTGAAAAATTCACCGTGAAACCCGGTGTCGGCCTCGCGATCGGGGGCCGACGCAAACGTTCTCTTTTACCTGAACTTACCACCGAAACCGGCGGTTAACCATAAGGTAAAACGGGTCATCACATTAGCTTATGACCAAAAATCGCTGAAAAGCCTACAGAGATATTCACTGGGAAAATGCGATTAAACCCGCATAAAATTAACAATGATCTAACAGAATTTAGCAGATGGTGATATTTCGTGCGGAAAAACGGGCCGAATTTCCGTAACATAAAAATAGTAAGATTAGATTTTCTAATGCGAAAAATGACGTGAAATTAGATTATTTCAAACGAGGAAATTTCCCCGGCGCGGAGGCCGGGAAAATAAAGTGTGACGGGGATCGAGATTAACGTAACCAGTCGGGAAGATCGTTGAGGCCCATTGCCTGACGAAGAAGCTGCGGTTTTACGCCGGGAAGAGTGTCGGCCAGCTTGAGGCCAATATCGCGCAGCAGTTTTTTCGCCGGATTCGCTCCGGCAAACAGCTCGCGGAAACCCTGCATCCCCGCCAGTATCATCGCCGCACTGTGTTTGCGGCTGCGCTCGTAGCGACGCAGATACAGATGCTGGCCAATATCTTTGCCTTCCCGATGCAGGCGACGCAGCTCTTCAACCAGCTCAGCCGCGTCCATAAAGCCGAGGTTCACCCCCTGCCCGGCCAGCGGATGAATGGTATGCGCCGCATCCCCCACCAGCGCCAGACGGTGCGCGGCAAACTGACGCGCGTAGCGACCGGTTAACGGAAACGTCTGGCGTTCGCTTTCAAGCATGCACAGGCCCAGACGGTTATCAAACGCCACGCATAGCGCCTGACTGAAGGCATCCGGCGTCGCCTCCTGCATCTGCTGCGCTTTCTCCGGCTCTAAGGACCAGACGATGGAGCAGAGATGCGGATCGGCAAGCGGCAGGAAGGCCAGAATGCCGTCATTATGGAAAATCTGGCGCGCCACGCCGCCGTGCGGCTCTTCGGTGCGGATTGTGGCCACCAACGCGTGATGGCGGTAATCCCAGAAGGTCAGCGGAATATCCGCTTTGTTACGCAGCCAGGAATTGGCGCCGTCGGCACCCACCACCAGACGCGCGGTCAGCATGTCGCCACTTTCAAGAGTGATAAACGCGTCGTTTTCGCCCCACGCCACCTGCTGGAGTTTCGCCGGTGCGATCAGCGTGACGTCGCTGCACTGCTGTGCTTTCTGCCACAGCGCGTGGTGGATCACCGCGTTTTCAACGATGTGTCCAAGGTGGCTATAGCCCATGCTTTCATCGTCAAACGCGATATGGCCGAAGCTGTCTTTGTCCCACACTTCCATGCCATGGTAACAGCTGGCACGCAGCGCCACGATTTCAGACCAGACGCCAAGGTGCGTCAGTAGCTTTTCGCTGGCGGCATTGATCGCCGAGACGCGCAGCTCCGGCGGTGCATCCTGCGCCACAGGCTGCGGCGCTTTTTGCTCAAGCACGGCCACGCGCAGGCCGCTGCCCTGTAAACCACAGGCCAGCGCCAGTCCTACCATTCCGCCACCCACAATGGCGACATCAACATTTTGCACGGTCAATACTCCTTAACGCGCGACCCAACCCAGGGTCCGCTGCGCCAGCACGTCACGTGCCGGAATGAACAGTTCCATCGCCATCAGCCCAAGGTTGCGACCCGCAACCAGCGGTGCCCAGCGATTGGCAAACAGGTGGACTAAACCGTCGGTGACGCCAATGGTCGCCGCTTTGTCCGCCTGGCGTCGTTTCTGGTAATGGCTTAGCACCGAGTATGCGCCACAATCCTGTTGTTCGCTCCACGTCCGGGCCAGTAGCTCTGCCAGGCTTATCACGTCACGGAGGCCAAGGTTGAAGCCTTGCCCGGCGATGGGGTGCAGCGTCTGCGCGGCGTTGCCGAGCAGGGCGACGCGATGGGAGACAGTCTGCGATGCGGTCGTCAGCGCGAGCGGATAGGCCACGCGTTTTCCGGCATGGGTGATGCGCCCAAGCCGCCAGCCGAAGGCTTTTTGCAGCTCGGAACAAAAACGTTCGTCGGACCAGGAGAGAACCTCATCGGCCCGATCCTGCGCATGGCACCATACCAGCGAGCAGCGCCCGTTCGACATCGGCAGCATGGCCAGCGGGCCGTGCTCCGTGAAGCGCTCAAATGCCCTGCCGTTATGCGCGCCAGCCGTAGAGACGTTAGCGATGACCGCCGCCTGCCCATAGGGTTCAGAGCGCCATTCGACGCCGCACTGCGTGGCGATCGCGGAGCGTGAACCATCTGCCGCCACCAGCAGTTGCCCCTCCAGCGTGGTGCCGTTGTCCAGCGTCACGCTGACGGCCTCGTCACGACGGCTAAAGCTGGCGACGCGCGCCGGACAGTGCAGCGTGACGCCAGGCGCGTCCTGTAACAGACGGAACAGCCGCAGCCCTACATCATGCAGCTCGACAACCTGCCCCAGCGCCTCGATCCGGTAATCGTGGGCATCCAGCGTCACAAACCCGGCATGCCCGCGATCGCTGACGTGAACGGTGCCGATCGCCGTTGCGCAATCCGCTATCGCCTGCCAGATCCCAATACGCGCAAGCTGCTGACAGGTCCCCTGCGCCAGCGCGATAGCGCGGGCGTCGAAACCGGGATGATCGGCAGCCTGCGGCGCGACCGCCTCAACGAGATGCACCGGAAGCTGGCCCTGGGTTAACTGCGAAATAGCCAGCGCCAGAGTAGCGCCGGTCATGCCTCCGCCAACAATGATTACGCTCATCCGCGTGCCGCCGCCATCAGCGCCTCGATGTCGTCGGCTTTTTTCACCACGGTCGCGGTCAGGTTTTCGTTACCGGTTTCGGTGATGACGATATCATCTTCAATACGAATGCCGATCCCGCGGTACTGTTCCGGCACGTCGGCATCCGGCGCGATGTACAGCCCCGGCTCAACGGTCAGCACCATGCCAGGCTCCAGCACGCGCGAACGTTCCGGACCGTATGCCCCGACGTCATGCACATCCAGCCCCAGCCAGTGGCTCAGGCCGTGCATAAAGTACGGACGATGGGCGTTTTCGGTTATAAGGGTGTCCACATCGCCTTTCAGAATGCCGAGCTTCACCAGCCCGGTAATCATGATGCGCACCACCTCGCCCGTAACCTCCTGGATGGAGGTGCCAGGGCGGAACAGCGTCAGCGCGGTCTCCAGAGACTCAAGCACGATGTCATAGATTTCACGCTGCGCGGTGGTGAATTTACCGTTCACCGGGAAGGTACGGGTGATGTCGCCCGCGTAACCCTGATATTCACAGCCAGCGTCAATCAGCACCAGATCGCCGTCGCGCAGTTCACTTTCGTTTTCGGTGTAGTGCAGAATGCAGCCATTTTCCCCGCCGCCTACGATGGTGTTATAGGACGGGAAGCGCGCGCCGTGACGGTTAAATTCATGGTGAATTTCCCCTTCAAGCTGGTACTCGAACATACCGGGACGGCACTTTTCCATGGCGCGGGTATGCGCCAGGGCGCTGATTTCGCCCGCGCGGCGCATCACGTTCAGCTCTTCTTCAGACTTGAACAGGCGCATCTCATGCACCATCGGTCGCCAGTCCGTCAGGGTGGCAGGTGCAGACAAATTCTGACGTGAGCCTTTACGCAGCTTATCCAGCGCGGTGAAAACAATGTCATCCGCATACGCGTATTCGCCCTGCGCGTGATAGAGCACGTCCAGACCGTTCAGCAGTTGGTAGAGCTGCTGGTTGATTTCGCTGTAGGCCAGCGCGCGGTCCACGCCCAGTTTTTCTGGCGCCGCCTCCTGCCCTAAGCGGCGGCCAAACCAGATTTCCGCGGTCAGATCGCGCACGCGGTTAAAAATCACGCTGTGGTTGTGGGTGTCATTGCTTTTAATCAGCACCAGTACCGCTTCCGGCTCGTTAAACCCGGTGAAGTACCAGAAATCACTGCTCTGGCGATAGGGGTATTCGCTGTCGGCGCTGCGCGTCACTTCCGGCGCGGCGAAAATCAGGGCAGCGCTTCCCGGCTGCATTTTTGCCAGCAGCGCCTGACGACGGCGAGAATACTCTTGACTGGAGATAACCATGACACCCTCCTGTGCGTTATTTTTCTTAGTGTAATGTTGGCTTGCGAACTTCCGGCGCGGTCGGCTGCGAGCGCGTAAAGTTGTCGTGGCACAGCAGAGACGCCACGCGCACGTACTCGATAATCTCTTCGAGAGACATCTCCAGCTCTTCCTGGTCTTCGTCTTCATCGTAGCCGAGTTGGGCGATGTTACGCAGATCGTCGATCGCTTCACCCGCTTCGCCGGTCACTTTATCCAGTTTAGGCTGGGTTACGCCCAGGCCAAGAAGATAGTGGTTTACCCAACCCGCGAGCGCATCAGCGCGATCGAAGACGCTGACATCGTCGCCTTCAGGCAGATAAAGCTGAAAAAGAAAGCCATCGTCTTCCAGGGAATCGCTGGTTGCGGCGTGCATTTTACGCAGCGCTTCCGCCAGTTCGTGGCCAAACGCCAGCCCTTCGTTGGTGAGGTCGTGGATCAGCGGCTGCCATGAGCTGTCGCTGTTTCCGCCGCACAGTATGCCGCTGATCAGACCGTGCATTTCGGCAGGGGTCAGACCGACTCCCTGCTGGTTCAGTAACTGGTTTAAATCCTTGTAACCAGGCATTTCGTTCTGTATAGACATACGCATTCGTCATCAAAGGGAGGATATTCATGATATGCTACCACTTTGGACCCTGGTGATACCAGAAAAGGGCTTGTATCTTCACATCAGGGTAGCTATAGTGTCGCCCCTTCGCAGCCCCCGGGGCAGTAAGCGAAGGCAGCGCAGTCAATCAGCAGGAAGGTGGCATGTCTGCACAACCCGTCGATCTCCAGATTTTTGGCCGTTCACTGCGAGTGAATTGTCCGCCTGAACAAAGGGATGCCTTGAATCAGGCTGCGGACGATTTGAATCAGCGGTTGCAAGATCTAAAAGAACGCACTAGAGTCACAAATACTGAGCAGCTGGTTTTCATCGCCGCGTTGAACATCAGCTATGAACTGACTCAGGAAAAAGCGAAGACCCGCGATTACGCGGCAAGCATGGAGCAGCGCATTAAAATGCTCCAGCAGACCATAGAACAGGCATTGCTTGATCAAGGTCGCAGTCCCGAAAGACCGGGACCAAAGTTTGAATAACACTTCTCAGTTGACTATGGTAGAGTAACTGTGAAGACAAAATTTCTCTGAGATGTTCGCAAGCGGGCCAGTCCCCTGAGCCGATATTTCATACCACAAGAATGTGGCGCTCCATGGTTGGTGAGCATGCTCGGTTCGTCCGAGAAGCCTTAAAACTATGACGACACATTCACCTTGAACCAAGGGTTCAAGGGTTACAGCCTGCGGCGGCATCTCGGAGATTCCCTCTCTTTTCTTCTACCGACTACCATGACTCAACTCCCTGAAGTTTCTGCTTCACGCCAGGACATCCGTCAGCTTATTCGCCAGCGTCGTCGCGCTCTAAGCGCCGAGCAACAGGCACAGTTTGCTCAGCAGGCCGCCGCCCGCATGATGGCCTATCCCCCTGTGGTGATGGCAAACACCGTCGCCCTGTTTCTCTCGTTTGATGGTGAGCTGGATACCCAACCGCTTATCGACCAGCTCTGGCGCGCCGGGAAAAAAGTTTACCTGCCGGTTCTGCATCCCTTTAGCCCGGGCAATCTGCTGTTTCTGCACTACCATCCGCACAGCGAGCTGGTGGTGAATCGTCTGAAAATCACCGAACCCAAACTCGACGTGCGCGACGTGCTCCCGCTTTCCGGGCTGGATGTGCTGATTACGCCGCTGGTGGCGTTTGACGAGCAGGGCCAGCGATTAGGCATGGGCGGGGGGATTCTATGACAGGACGCTACAAAACTGGCAGCAGTACGGATTGCAGCCGGTGGGGTATGCGCATGATTGCCAGGGCGTGGAGGCATTACCCGTAGAGAAAATGGGATGTGCCGTTGCCGGCGGTGGTGACGCCCAGTAAAACCTGGACCTGGTAGAACAAAGCCGGGTGGCGGCTACGCCTTACCCGGCCTACATAAATCCTCGAACATTGCAGGTCGGGTAAGCGTAAGCGCCACCCGACACACAGACCGCACGACAACTGTAGGTCGGGTAAGGCGTAGCCGCCACCCGACGCCACAGACCGCACCATCAGTACAACAGGCGCGCGCGAATCGTCCCCGGAATGGCCTTCATGCTCTGCAATGCTTTCTCGGCGATGTCTTCATCCGCTTCGATATCAATCACCACATAACCCATCTGCGAGTTAGTTTGCAGATACTGCGCGGCAATGTTAACACCCTGCTCAGCAAAGATCTGGTTGATGGCGGTCAGCACGCCAGGACGGTTTTCGTGGATGTGCAGCAGACGACGCCCACCGTGCAGCGGCAGAGACACCTCCGGGAAGTTCACCGCAGAGAGCGTTGAACCGTTGTCGGAATATTTGCTCAGCTTACCCGCCACTTCCAGGCCGATATTCTCCTGAGCTTCCTGAGTAGAACCGCCGATGTGCGGCGTCAGGATCACGTTGTCGAACTCGCACAGCGGAGAGGTGAACGGATCGCTGTTGGTGGCCGGTTCCGTCGGGAATACGTCAATCGCCGCACCCGCCAGATGCTTACGCTTCAGCGCGTCGCACAGCGCAGGAATGTCAACTACAGTGCCGCGCGCGGCGTTGATCAGCAGAGAGCCCGGCTTCATCAGCGCCAGCTCTTCCGCCCCCATCATGTTTTTGGTGGACGCATTTTCCGGCACGTGCAGACTGACCACGTCACTCATATTCAGCAGATCAGAGAGATGCTGCACCTGCGTCGCGTTACCCAGCGGCAGCTTGCTTTCGATATCGTAGAAAAACACGTGCATGCCGAGGGATTCCGCCAGAATACCGAGCTGCGTACCGATGTGGCCGTAACCGATAATCCCAAGCTTTTTACCACGCGCTTCGTAGGAGCCCGCGGCCAGCTTATTCCATACGCCACGGTGCGCTTTGGCGTTAGCTTCCGGAATGCCGCGAAGGAGCAGCAGCAGCTCGCCAATCACCAGCTCCGCCACGGAACGGGTGTTAGAGAACGGCGCGTTAAAGACCGGGATACCGCGTTTTGCGGCGGCATTCAGATCAACCTGGTTGGTGCCGATGCAGAAACAGCCAATCGCCACCAGCTTTTCCGCCGCAGCAATAACGTCTTCAGTCAGTTGGGTACGGGATCGCAGGCCAATGAAATGGGCATCACGGATGGACGCTTTCAGCTCTTCAGTGTCCAGCGCGCCTTTGTGAAATTCGATGTTGGTGTAGCCTGCTGCGCGAAGGCTATCGAGCGCTTTCTGGTGCACGCCTTCAACCAGCAGGAATTTAATCTTGTCTTTCTCCAGTGATACCTTTGCCATTTACCCGACCCTGTTTTTATCTGAACTGATGTTGTGCTGGATATAAATCCCGTGCAGCCAACATATCAAAAAAAACTATTGCAGCAATATGAACGTTTGCGTCGGCACTCTGAAGAAAAGTCATACAGAGCAAAATGGCAGAGGAAAATGCTGCGGATAATTACGAACGTGGCAGGATCGGCAAAAGAGGCGGAAAAACGTGACACAAGTCACCGAATTTAGCTTTTCAAAATTTTTTTAGCGGGGGGAGCGCTCCCCCCGTCAGATCATTTTACGATGGTTTTTACACCGTCAGCCGTGCCGATCAGCGCCACGTCCGCGCCACGGTTGGCAAATAACCCTACGGTAACGACGCCTGGAATGCCGTTGATCGCATTTTCCAGCGCAATGGCATCGAGGATCTCAAGGCCATGAACGTCGAGGATCACGTTGCCGTTGTCGGTCACCACACCCTGACGGTATTCCGGACGACCACCCAGCTTCACCAGTTGACGTGCCACGGCGCTGCGCGCCATCGGGATCACTTCGACCGGCAGCGGGAAATTCCCCAGAATGTCGACCTGCTTGGAGGCGTCCGCGATGCAGATGAACTTATCCGCCACGGAAGCGATGATTTTTTCGCGGGTCAGCGCCGCGCCACCGCCTTTGATCATCTGCATGTGGCCGTTGATTTCATCCGCGCCATCAACGTAAATGCCCAGACGGTCCACTTCGTTGAGGTCGAAAACGGTAATGCCGAGGCTTTTCAGCTTTTCCGTGGAAGCATCGGAGCTGGAAACCGCGCCCTCGATCTGCCCCTTCATCGTGCCCAGCGCATCGATAAAGTGCGCCGCCGTCGACCCCGTACCAACACCGACAATGGTACCCGGCTGTACGTACTGGAGAGCGGCCCATCCTACTGCTTTTTTCAGTTCATCCTGCGTCATGATCGTTTTGCCTGTGGTGTGAAAACTCAGGGCGCATTATAGAACACGTCGAATGGATTTCGTCTGCCACGAAGGGAAAATTGTGTCATAGTGCAGATTAAGCAAAATTAAGGAGTCAGCCAGAGCAATGAAACGTCCGGACTACAGAACACTACAGGCACTTGATGCAGTTATTCGTGAACGCGGTTTTGAGCGCGCGGCGCAAAAGCTGTGCATCACCCAGTCCGCCGTATCACAGCGTATCAAACAGCTTGAAAACATGTTCGGGCAGCCGCTGCTGGTGCGTACCGTGCCGCCGCGTCCGACGGAGCAAGGACAAAAGCTCCTCGCGCTGCTGCGTCAGGTTGAACTGCTGGAAGATGAATGGCTGGGCGATGAACAGACCGGCTCCACGCCGCTGCTGCTGTCGCTGGCGGTGAACGCCGACAGTCTGGCGACCTGGCTGCTGCCGGCCCTTGCGCCGGTGCTGGCCGACTCCCCTATCCGCCTGAATCTCCAGGTTGAAGACGAGACCCGCACCCAGGAGCGCCTGCGCCGTGGCGAAGTGGTTGGGGCGGTCAGTATTCAGCCTCAGGCGCTGCCAAGCTGTCTGGTGGATCAGCTGGGCGCGCTGGATTACCTGTTTGTCGGTTCAAAAGCCTTTGCCGAGCGTTACTTCCCGAACGGTGTGACCCGCGCCGCGCTGCTGAAAGCGCCTGCCGTCGCTTTCGACCATCTGGACGATATGCATCAGGCCTTCCTGCAACAAAACTTCGATCTGCCGCCGGGCAGCGTACCGTGTCATATCGTTAACTCGTCCGAAGCCTTCGTACAGCTCGCGCGTCAGGGAACCACCTGCTGCATGATCCCGCATTTGCAGATTGAGAAAGAGTTGAAAAGCGGTGAGCTGATTGATTTAACCCCGGGGCTGTATCAGCGCCGGATGCTGTACTGGCACCGTTTTGCGCCGGAAAGCCGCATGATGCGCAACGTCACTGACGCGCTGCTGGCGTTTGGGCATAAGGTGTTAAGACAGGATTGAAAAACTAGCCGGGTGGCGGCTTCGCCTTACCCGGCCTACGGGTTACTGAGCGGGCTTTTCAGTCGGCTCCAGCTGGAACACCACATCAACCTGATCGTCGAACTGAATGGTTGGCTGCTCATAGGTTTCCTGAGCAGAAACCGGCGCGGCGTCCGCCTTCATCATCCGAACCATCGGGCTTGGCTGGTAGTTTGAAACGTGGTAGCGCACGCTGTAAACCGGACCGAGCTTGGTCTTGAAGCCGGATGCCAGCTGCTGCGCCTGATGAATGGCATCATCAATCGCCGCTTTACGCGCTTCGTCTTTATATTTCTCCGGTTGCGCAACGCCCAGCGAGACGGAACGAATTTCGTTCAGCCCAGCCTTCAGCGCACCATCCAGCAATCCGTTGAGCTTATCAAGCTGGCGTACAGTCACTTCCACAGTACGCACGGCGCGATAGCCTTTCAGGATGCTTTTGCCGTTCTGGTAGTCGTAATCCGGTTGGGTACGCAGGTTCGCAGAGCTGATGTCTTTTTTCGCGACACCGTTCTGTTCCAGGAAAGAGAGGTATTGCGCAACACGATCGTCTGCCTGTTTCTTGGCGGAAGCAGCATCTTTCGCCGCCACGTTCACTTCAATTGCCAGGGTTGCAACATCCGGTACCGCATCCACGCTTGCCGTGCCTGAAGTGACAATGTGCGGGCCGTTTGGCAGTTCATTCGCCTGCACCGACACCGCACCTAAACTTACTAATGCCGCCAGGGCCATCACCTTAAACTTCACTGTCATTCCTCCATG
The DNA here is from genome assembly GCF_019056635.1 of Enterobacter cloacae complex sp. ECL72. Taxonomy (NCBI): domain Bacteria; kingdom Pseudomonadati; phylum Pseudomonadota; class Gammaproteobacteria; order Enterobacterales; family Enterobacteriaceae; genus Enterobacter; species Enterobacter cloacae complex sp. ECL72. The sequence goes on from NZ_CP077659.1 coordinate 3,403,481, forward strand.
TTGCGAAGAGTGCCCCATCAACAGGGCTCATGCCAGCAAGCTTAGCGGGTCTTGTTCAGATGTCCATAAGACAACGCTTAGTTGAACAGTCCCTGTACGTGATGAATCCCCTCTTTCGCCAGCTGGAAGGCAATAAACCACATCACCAGCCCAACCAGGGTATTGATAATGCGCTGCGCTTTAGCGGTACGCAGACGGGGCGCCAGCCATGCCGCCAGGATCGCAAGACCAAAGAACCAGAGGAAGGAGGCGCTGACCGTACCGAGCGCAAACCAGCGCTTGGGCTCAACGTCCAGCTGTCCACCCAGGCTGCCGAGCACCACAAAGGTATCAAGGTAGACGTGCGGGTTAAGCCACGTCACGGCGAGCATGGTGACGATAATCTTCCAGCGCCCCTGCTTCATCACTTCGGCGCTCGCCAGCTCAAGATTGCTGCTCATGGCCGTTTTCAGGGCGCCAAACCCGTACCACAGCAGAAACGCTACGCCGCCCCAGGTAACCAGCGCCAGCAGCCACGGCGACTGCATCAGCAAGGCGCTGCCGCCAAAAATCCCGGCGCAAATCAGTAGCAAATCGCTCACCGCGCACAGCAGGGCAATCATCAGATGATACTGGCGGCGAATGCCCTGGTTCATCACAAACGCATTTTGTGGACCAAGGGGAAGGATCATGGCCGCACCTAATGCAAGCCCTTGAAAATAGTAAGTTAACATTGATAACTCTCAGGCAGTTTTCTCTACGTGCAGACTATACTGCGTGACCATCATTAGATAAAATTTAAAATTTTAATGGTTAATTAGAATCACTAATAAAACCCTGCTGTATACAATATTAAGATTTTATAAAACCTGCCCTCTCGCGACCCGGCGTATGCTGTAATGCCCCAGGCCGAAAAATTCTCACAGGAAATCATATGAAACATCAAGGCGTTGCAATGGTCATCTCCGCCATATTTGCGCTCTTAACTGCATTTCCGGCCATAGCGAGTGCAGGAAAGATACTTCGCTACACGGACCATGAACCGTACGGCAATATGCGTACGCAATTTATCAAAAACGTTTTCTTTAGTGAGATTGAAAAAGAATCGCAAGGCCGCCTGAAAATTGAAGCCCACTGGAAAGGTGATATATCAAGTAGTTACAATGCGCTAAGTACGCTTGGCCAGGGAACCAGAGCTGATATTGGCATCGTTGTCCCTGAATATACGGCTGAGCAACTGCCGCTTCATCAAATATTCAAAAGCTTTCCCCTTGGGCCTGCAAACGGCGAGGCCCAGGTGCGCTTCTTTCATCGCGTGTTCCAGCAATACCCACAGTTTGCCCGCGAGCTTGGGCAGAATAACCTGGTGAATTTGCAGTTCTTCCTGGGTTATCCGGTCGGGTTCTTTACCCGTCAGCCAGACGTTAAGCTGAAGCAGCTAGAGGGAACAAAATGGCGAACCGCCAGCTTCTGGCACCAGTCATTTTTGCGCAATGCTGGCGGAGCTACCCTGGTAATGCCCTGGAATGACAAGATTACCGACGCGTTGCGCACGGGACAGTTGAATGGCCTTATGGTGAATCTCGACAGCGGAGATGACATACATGCGCAGCGCGCGGCGCCCTACATTCATTATTCTCCTGCGCTCTGGCTGGGGCATGTCTACCTTCTGGTTATAAATAAGGACACCTTAAACGCACTGGACGAGCGGGATCGTCTTGCTATTCGTCGTGCAGCCGAAACCACGGAGAAACAACTCGGTGCTGCGTTGGACAGCGGGCTGGCTTCTCTCACCACGCGTCTGGAAAACGAAGGCGCTAAGCTTCATCTTCTGAGCCGTGATGAGCAATTGGAATGGCAGAAAGCAACGCGATATCAAGAGGTTCAGGAGGAATGGGTACGGCAACAGGAAAGTAAGGGTAATACGGACGCAGGCAAATTGATGCACGAGCTACGCCTATTGCTGGAGGCTAACGCCCGGCAAAAGCGATAGGCTCAACGCCCGCATACAATGCGGGCGTTGTCTGAACTGACGAGCGTTAGTCAGCTTCTTTCACTTTTTTGAAGTTCACATCCATCTGCGGATAAGGGAAGCTGATGCCGTTGGCATCGAAATCACGCTTAATGCGCTCCAGCACGTCCCAGTAAACGTTTTGCAGATCGCCGCTTTTACTCCAGATGCGCACCACAAAATTAATGGATGACGCGCCCAACTCGTTCAGGCGAACGGTCATTTCGCGATCTTTAAGAATGCGGTCATCTGATTCGATGATATCGGTAATCAGCTTTTTCACCAACTCAGTATCTGAATCATAGCCAACCCCGATAATGAGTTCATTACGGCGAACCGGCTCACGAGAGAAGTTAGTAATGTTGCCATCAATCACTTTCTTGTTTGGCACAATGACGATTTTGCCGTCTGCCGAACGCAGCGTGGTAGAAAAAATCTGCACGTTCAGCACGGTGCCCGCAGTGCCACCGAGATCAACATACTCTCCGGCACGGAAAGGACGGAACGTCACTAACAGTACGCCAGCTGCAAGGTTAGCCAGCGAGCCCTGAAGAGCGAGACCTACGGCCAGACCAGCGGCACCAAGTACGGCAATGACCGAAGCGGTCTGTACACCGACCCGCCCCATTGCCGCAATGAGGGTAAACGCAATAATCCCGTAACGCACCAGCGCAGAAAGGAAATCAGCAACGGTTGCATCGATATGACGGGATAGCATTACGCGATTAACGCCCCGGGAAACCGTGCGGGCAACGATCATCCCCACAATAATAATGGCGATTGCCGCCGCAATATTCACAGCGTAACTAATCAGGAGCGCCTGGTTGCGCACCAGCCAGGAGCCAGCGTTATTGATGCTATCTACAACACCGAGATCTTCCATTTATCTTTCCTTATGCTCATAAAAACCACAAAATCTATCCCACACGGAGACAGGCAGGTCAGTAAAGGGTAAACAAAAAGCCATGATATTGCCAAACAGATCACAAAAACAGAGGCATCAGGCTATTGAAAAGGCATAAAAAAAGGCCCGCATATGCGGACCTTCTTGACGCTATGAACAGCTCAAATTACAGAACGTCAACCGCGTTCAGTTCTTTGAATGCCTGCTCCAGACGAGTAATCATAGAAGTCTGGGCAGCGCGCAGCCATACGCGTGGATCGTAGTATTTCTTGTTCGGCTGGTCTTCGCCTTTCGGGTTGCCCAGCTGACCTTGCAGGTAAGCTTCGTTGGTTTTGTAGTATTGCAGGATACCGTCCCAGGTTGCCCACTGGGTGTCGGTATCGATGTTCATTTTCACTACGCCGTAGCTTACGGAGTCTTTGATTTCCTGAGCAGAAGAACCGGAACCGCCGTGGAAGACGAAGTTCAGGCTGTTGTGCGGCAGGTTGTGTTTCTTAGACACGTATTCCTGAGAATCACGCAGGATGGTCGGGGTCAGAACCACGTTACCTGGTTTGTATACGCCGTGTACGTTACCGAAGGACGCTGCGATGGTGAAGCGTGGGCTGATTTTGCTCAGCTCGGTGTAAGCGTAATCAACGTCTTCTGGCTGAGTGTACAGAGCAGAAGCGTCCATGTGGCTGTTGTCCACACCGTCTTCTTCACCGCCGGTGCAACCCAGTTCGATTTCCAGGGTCATGCCCATTTTGGACATACGCGCCAGGTACTTAGAGCAGATCTCGATGTTTTCTTCCAGAGACTCTTCGGACAGGTCGATCATGTGAGAAGAGAACAGTGGCTTACCGGTTGCTGCGAAGTGTTTTTCACCTGCGTCCAGCAGACCGTCGATCCATGGCAGCAGTTTCTTCGCGCAGTGGTCAGTGTGCAGGATAACCGGAACACCGTAGTGCTCAGCCATCTGGTGAACGTGATGTGCGCCAGAGATAGCACCCAGGATAGCAGCGCCCTGAGGGATGTCAGTTTTCACGCCTTTACCTGCGATGAACGCAGCGCCGCCGTTAGAGAACTGAACGATAACCGGTGCTTTAACTTTAGCAGCAGTTTCCAGTACGGCGTTGATGGAGTCGGTACCTACGCAGTTAACTGCTGGCAGAGCGAAGTTGTTTTCTTTAGCTACCTGGAACACTTTCTGTACGTCATCACCAGTGATAACGCCAGGTTTTACGAAATCAAAAATTTTAGACATGTTGCTTAGTCCTGTATCTTCGGCCGTTAGAAAAGGTGCGAGCTCTGATAAGCGCGCTGAAAATTGGGCAGGTTTCCCTGCCCCTGAATGGCTTACTTCTTAGCGCGCTCTTCGAGCATTGCTACTGCTGGCAGGACTTTACCTTCCACGAATTCGAGGAATGCGCCGCCACCAGTGGAGATGTAGGAGATCTTGTCAGCGATACCGAACAGATCGATAGCTGCCAGGGTGTCACCACCGCCTGCGATAGAGAACGCTTCGCTGTCTGCGATAGCGTTAGCCACGATCTCAGTCCCTTTGCGGAAGTTCGGGAATTCGAACACGCCGACAGGACCGTTCCACAGGATAGTTTTTGCGTTTTTCAGGATTTCAGCCAGTTTCTGTGCAGAAACGTCGCCCAGATCCAGAATCTGCTCTTCATCTTTGATGTCGTTAACAGATTTCAGGGTTGCGGTAGCGGTTTCGGAGAACTCAGTTGCCACGCGAACATCAGTTGGAACCGGGATATCACAGGTGCCCAGCAGACGTTTGGCTTCGTCAACCAGATCCGCTTCGTACAGGGATTTACCTACGTTGTGGCCTTGCGCAGCAACGAAGGTGTTCGCGATACCACCGCCAACGATCAGCTGGTCAGCGATTTTGGACAGGGAATCCAGTACGGTCAGTTTGGTAGACACTTTAGAACCACCAACGATAGCGACCATTGGACGAGCAGGTTCTTTCAGTGCTTTACCCAGCGCTTCCAGTTCGTCAGCCAGCAGCGGACCTGCACAGGCGACATCTGCGAATTTACCGATACCGTGGGTAGATGCCTGCGCACGGTGAGCCGTACCGAATGCATCCATCACGAATACGTCGCACAGCGCAGCGTATTTTTTGGACAGGGTTTCGTCGTCTTTCTTTTCGCCTTTGTTGAAGCGAACGTTTTCCAGAACAACCAGCTCACCTTCGGCAACTTCCACGCCGTCCAGGTAATCTTTCACCAGGCGAACCGGGCTGGACAGTTTGTCTTTCAGGTAATTAACAACCGGCAGCAGAGAGAACTCTTCGTTGTACTCGCCTTCAGTTGGACGGCCCAGGTGGGAGGTGACCATCACTTTAGCGCCCTGCTTCAGAGCCAGTTCAATGGTTGGCAGAGATGCACGGATACGCGCGTCGCTGGTCACTTTGCCATCTTTAACCGGTACGTTCAGATCGGCACGGATGAAAACGCGTTTACCTGCCAGATCCAGATCGGTCATCTTAATTACAGACATGGTGAATCCTCTCGTTGATTCTTAAAGTTTTGCAAGCGCAAGGTGCGCTCTACCTGAAACCTTTTGCGGCCATGGCTAACGTGGTGTCGAGCATTCGGTTAGCAAAGCCCCATTCGTTATCACACCAGACCAGCGTCTTGATAAGGTGCGCACCACTGACTCGCGTCTGCGTGCCATCCACGATGGCGCTGTGCGGGTCGTGGTTAAAATCTACTGAGACCAACGGTAATTCCGTATAGTCAACTATACCATGAAATGCTCCCTGTGCCGCTTTTTGCAGCAACAGGTTGACTTCACAGGCTTTTACCGGTTTTTTCACCGTCACGCTAAGATCGATTGCGGTGACGTTTATCGTCGGCACGCGCACGGCAATCGCTTCGAAACGGTCGTTAAACTGCGGGAAAATACGGGTGATCCCGGCAGCCAGTTTCGTATCCACCGGAATGATGGACTGGCTCGCCGCGCGAGTGCGCCGTAAATCCGGATGGTAGGCGTCGATGACCTGCTGATCGTGCATGGCGGAGTGAATCGTGGTCACGGTACCGGATTCAATGCCATACGCATCGTCTAACAGTTTAATGACCGGAATAATGCAGTTGGTGGTGCAGGAGGCGTTGGAGACAATGCGGTGTTCAGCTTGCAGCTCGTGCTGGTTGACGCCAAACACGACGGTGGCGTCGAGGTCGTTACTGCCGGGATGGGAGAACAGCACTTTTTTCGCGCCAGCATTCAGATGCGCTTCGCCATGTTCACGGTTACCGTACACGCCGGTACAGTCCAGCACCACATCCACACCCAGTTCGCGCCAGGGCAGCCCTTCAATACTGTTCTCATGCAGCACGCGGATGGCATCGTCACCGACGAACAGCTGTTCCCTTTCCTGGCGAACGTCCCAGGCAAAGCGACCGTGGCTGGTGTCATATTTCAACAAATGCGCCATGCCCGCAGCATCCGCCAGTTCATTGATTGCCACCACGGTGATTTCCGCACGACGCCCGGATTCATATAAAGCACGAACCACGTTGCGCCCGATGCGACCGAAGCCATTAATCGCTACGCGTACGGTCATAGATCTCCTGCAAAGCTATCCCTGAGTTTGAGGTGGCTGAAAGAGTAATCCAGCGACGCCCGAAGGGGAATCCTTGCTGTCACAAACTGCGATTGATTGGTCAATTGTCGAACATTTAATCGACTGAAACGCTTCAGCAAGAATAAGCGAATCGGGGAATAAAAGGAATCTCTGTCCAGATGAATAAGCGAGCTATATGACTTGCATCACATTTTCGGTGGAATAATTTACAGAGCAGTTACATGTCTGAGGAATCGTGCATACAAAAAAGCCGGGTGGCGCTAACGCTTACCCGGCCTACATTTTATGCCATTTGTAGGCCCGGTAAGCGTTAGCGCCACCGGGCAAAACGGCAATTACAGCAGTTCTTTCGCCTTAGCGACAACGTTCTCAACGGTGAAGCCGAACTCTTCAAACAGCTGTTCAGCCGGCGCAGACTCACCAAACGTGGTCATACCGACGATAGCGCCGTTCAGGCCCACGTATTTGTACCAGTAGTCAGCGATACCCGCCTCCACCGCCACGCGAGCGGAGACCGCTTTAGGCAGTACGGATTCGCGGTACGCGGCATCCTGCTTGTCGAACGCATCGGTAGACGGCATGGAGACTACGCGCGCTTTCACGCCTTCAGCAGTCAGTTTTTCCCATGCGGCAACGGCCAGTTCAACTTCAGAACCGGTCGCGATGAAGATCAGCTCAGGCTGGCCTGCGCAATCTTTCAGCACGTAACCACCGCGCGCGATGTTTGCCAGCTGCTCTGGGGTACGCTCCTGCTGCGCCAGGTTCTGACGGGAGAGGATCAGTGCGGTCGGGCCATCATGACGCTCAACGCCGTATTTCCACGCCACCGCAGATTCAACCTGGTCACATGGACGCCATGTGCTCATGTTCGGGGTCACGCGCAGAGAAGCCACCTGCTCTACTGGCTGGTGGGTAGGACCGTCTTCGCCCAGACCGATGGAGTCGTGGGTGTAGACCATCACCTGACGCTGTTTCATCAGCGCAGCCATACGCACGGCGTTACGTGCATATTCCACAAACATCAGGAAGGTAGAGGTGTACGGCAGGAAGCCACCGTGCAGAGCGATACCGTTGGCAATCGCGGTCATCCCGAATTCACGTACACCGTAATGGATGTAGTTACCGGCAGTATCTTCGTTGATTGGCTTAGATCCGGACCACAGGGTCAGGTTTGATGGCGCCAGGTCAGCGGAGCCGCCGAGGAATTCTGGAAGCAGAGGGCCAAACGCTTCGATCGCATTCTGAGATGCTTTACGGCTGGCGATCTTGGCTGGGTTCGCCTGCAACTTCGCGATGAACTCGTTCGCTTTCGCGTCGAAGTCAGACGGCATGTCGCCTTTCATACGACGGGTGAATTCAGCCGCTTCCTGAGGGAAGGCTTTCGCGTATGCCGCGAACTTCTCGTTCCAGGCCGCTTCTTTCGCCTGGCCCACTTCTTTCGCATCCCACTGAGCGTAGATTTCAGACGGGATTTCGAAGGCAGGGTGTTTCCAGCCAAGTGCTTCACGGGTCAGTGCGATTTCCGCGTCGCCCAGCGGTGCGCCGTGGGAGTCGTGAGTGCCCGCTTTGTTCGGAGAACCGAAGCCGATGATGGTTTTGCACATCAGCAGGGACGGTTTGTCGGTCACGGCGCGCGCTTCTTCTACGGCACGTTTAATCGAGTCAGCATCGTGGCCATCAACGCCGCGCACAACGTGCCAGCCGTAGGCTTCGAAACGTGCGGCGGTGTCGTCAGTGAACCAGCCTTCAACATGACCGTCGATGGAGATGCCGTTGTCGTCGTAGAACGCAACCAGTTTACCCAGCTTCAGGGTGCCTGCCAGGGAGCACACTTCGTGAGAAATGCCCTCCATCATGCAGCCGTCGCCCAGGAAGGCGTAGGTGAAGTGGTCAACGATGTCGTGGCCAGGACGGTTAAACTGCGCCGCCAGGGTCTTCTCTGCAATCGCCATCCCTACGGCGTTAGCGATGCCCTGACCCAGCGGACCGGTAGTGGTTTCAACGCCAGCGGTGTAGCCCACTTCCGGGTGACCTGGAGTTTTGGAGTGCAGCTGACGGAAGTTTTTCAGCTCTTCGATTGGCAGATCGTAGCCAGTGAGGTGCAGCAGGCTGTAGATCAGCATAGAGCCGTGGCCGTTAGACAGCACGAAACGGTCGCGGTCTGCCCATGCCGGGTTCTGCGGGTTGTGGTTAAGGAAATCACGCCACAGGACTTCGGCGATGTCAGCCATGCCCATAGGGGCGCCCGGGTGGCCGGATTTGGCTTTCTGTACTGCGTCCATGCTCAGCGCACGAATAGCATTAGCAAGCTCTTTACGTGAGGACATTTTAACTCCAGATCGGACTGTTAAAGGCCATGCCCTTGACGACAGCGCGTTTTGGGCTACGCCGGAAAAAAGTGCCAACAATGTAACCCAAGCCGCAGGGCATGTACATGGACCATTCTTTTGCAGCTTAAGAAATCTCTGGATCATGCTCGCATGTTGCGCAATCTGCTCGCCCGCCTCTGTCGATATTCCTTATACTTAGCCCGACACCGGCTTCGTTGACGGTGCATTTTTCGGAATTAATTCAGATTAACGAGTACGGAAGCAACATCATGAAAATGCGTGCAATCGGGCTGGCTGTGGGAACAACGCTCCTGCTAAGCGGCTGTCAGAATATGGATTCTAACGGCCTGATGACCTCAGGCGCAGAAGCTTTTCAGGCCTACTCATTGAGCGATGCGCAGGTGAAAGCGTTGAGCGACGAGGCCTGTAAGGATATGGATGGAAAAGCTACGCTTGCCCCGGCAAACAGCACCTACACGCAGCGTCTGAACAAGATTGCTTCCGCGCTGGGCGACAACATTAACGGTCAGCCGGTGAACTACAAGGTGTATATGGCGAAAGACGTCAACGCCTTTGCGATGGCGAACGGCTGTATTCGCGTTTACAGCGGCCTGATGGACATGATGACCGACAACGAAGTGGAAGCGGTGATCGGCCATGAAATGGGTCACGTTGCACTGGGTCACGTGAAGAAAGGGATGCAGGTTGCGCTGGGCACCAATGCCGTGCGTGCAGCGGCGGCCTCTGCGGGCGGCATCGTCGGCAGCCTGTCCCAGTCGCAGCTGGGCGACGTGGGCGAAAAACTGGTGAACTCGCAGTTCTCCCAGCGTCAGGAGTCGGAAGCGGATGACTACTCTTACGATCTGTTGCGCAAACGCGGCATCAATCCATCGGGTTTAGCTACCAGCTTCGAAAAACTGGCGAAACTGGAGGAGGGCCGTCAAAGCTCCATGTTTGACGATCACCCGGCTTCGGAAGAGCGTGCACAGCATATTCGCGACCGTATGGCGGCAGACGGAATTAAATAATTTCAGAAGGAGGCAGTTTTGCCTCCTTTTTATTTCGCATGAATTGTTAACTTAAAAGCACGTATCGATAACCCCCCTGAAAGCCCCGCCAAATCTACCCTGCCACTCTGAAATTCCTGGTCACATAATTATTGCAAAGGTTACTTTTTCCGGTAATTATCTCTTCCGCAGTTATTCAAATTAATATATCCAGACAGAGACGTTCCCTCCGTGAAAAAAGAATTATCATTAATTGCTTTAAGTTTATTTGCCGCATTACCTGCCGCCGCAAGCCAGCAATCCGACAGCAAGGGTTTTATTGACGACAGCCATCTGGATCTGTTTTTACGCAATGCGTATATCAGCCGCGACTACCATCAGGGCCAGCAGGACAAAGCCGAATGGGGTCAGGGGATCATCGCCACGTTTGCATCCGGCTATACCGAAGGGCTGGTGGGCTTCGGCGTGGACGGTATCGCGCAGTATGGCGTGCGTCTGGACGGTGGCCGCGGCAAGAGCGGCGCGGGCGGCATCGACTTCTTTAAGCAGGAAGACGACGGCCGGGCAAAATCCGATCTGGCAAAGTTTGGCGCGACGGCCAAAATGCGCATCTCCAATACCGTGCTGAGCTACGGGAACCAGCGTCCTGAACTGCCAATCATTACATCCGACAGCTCCCGCCTGCTGTTTGAAAGCTACACCGGCACCCTGCTGACCTCGAAAGAGATCGACGGTCTGGAAGTCAACGCCGGTTACTTCACCGACGAGCAGCGTAAAAGCGATGACCGCCACGACAGCGGACTGAAGAGCCTCTCCTTCGGCGGTGCGAGCTATCAGTTTAACGACCAGTTCAGCGGCGCGCTGTACGCCTCTCATAACGAAGAGGTGATGAACAAGCAGTACCTGGGCATGAACTTCAAACAGCCGTTCAGTACCGGGCAGCAGCTGGTGCTCGACTTCAACGGCTATAACTCCCGTCTCGACCAGCATTACGCGGACAGCCTCAACACGGGCCGCAGCAACACCATCTGGAGCCTGGCAGCGAGCTATATCTGGGACATTCACACGTTCAAAGTGGCGTACCAGCAGAGCAGCGGCAGTACCGGCTACAACTACGGCGGCTATCGCGACAAAGGCGGAGTGGGTGACGGCGGTAACACCATCTGGCTGGCGAACTCCTACTGGTCTGATTTCAACGGCGAAGATGAACGTTCCTGGCAGGCATCCTACGGTCTGGACTTTGGCGGCCTTGGCTTACCGGGCCTGAGCTGGACCACCGCCTACGTGCGCGGCGATAACATCAAAACCTCTGAAACCAGCAATGGCAAAGAACACGAGTGGTTTAACCAGATCCAGTACCAGGTGCAGGATGGCCCGGCGAAAGATCTGAAGCTGAAGCTGCGCTACTCCGTACTGCGCGTCTCCAGCAACGCCAGCGAGTACAACGTCGGCGGGGACGAGATCCGCGCTTACGTGGAATACCCGTTTAACGTGTTCTGATGAAAAAAGCCGGGTGGCGGCTTCGCCTTACCCGGCCTACCGTTTTCTCCCTGTGGAAGAGGGTTAGGATGAGGGGAAACAGCTAGTAAAGCGTCTTCTGCGGCGGCCCGGCAAACTTCAGGGCGCCAATCTGCCCCATCCGCACTTCCACTACCGACGGCCCCGGCATCGCCAGCGCCTCCGTCATCACCGCATCAAAATCCTCTGCCCGCTCAACGCTCCACGCCTGAAGGCCAATCGCCTGCGCCAGCAGGGTAAAGTCCGGCGTATGCAGCGCGTTATAATACTGACGCCCGCCGAAATACTTATCCTGAATACCGCGCATCACCCCGTAGCCGCCGTCGTTCATGACCAGCAGCGTCACGTTGGCTTTCTCCTGCGCCAGCGTCGCCAGCTCGCCTAAATTGAGGCTCAGGCCGCCGTCGCCCACCAGCCCCACCACCTTGCGCTGCGGGTTGGCAATCGCGGTGCCGATGGCCATCGGCAGCCCCATACCAATCGCCCCGGCGAGGGGAGTGAATGTTCATCAGCGGACCGTTAGCCCTGAACAGGCGGCTACCCCACAGGCTGCCGGACACGGTGATATCGCGCACAAGCAGGCCGTCTTTCGGCAGGGCTTTTGCTATGGCGTCGTTAAGCTTCGCATAGGCGCCGCACTGCTCGCGCAGCCCCTGCTCAGCTTGCCCGACCGCCTGCTGCACCTGCATATCCCACTGGGGACTGCCCCACTCGCGGCCCTGTACTTTTTCAGCCAGCGCGCCAAAGCACCGCTGAACAATCGGCTATCAACGTGCTATCCATCAGGTAGTTACGGCTTGCCGCCGCCGGGTCGATATCGATCTGCACCCGCGGGGAAGGCAGCTCAAGCGTCCAGGATCGGGTTTCGTTGCTGCGCAGGCGAGAACCGGCCACCAGCGTAAAATCACACTGCGCAATCAGGGCCTCAACCGACGGCGAGTTGTGGAACGCGCGAAGGCTGGCGCGGTGGCTGTCCGGCAGCACGCCGCGCGCGTGGGTGCTGGAAATCACGGTGATGCCCGCATCCGCCAGCGTTTTCACCGCCTCAGCGCTGCCCAGCGCCCCGCCCCCCAGCCACAGCAGCGGCTGTTTCGCCTGCTTGAGCTGCGCCCACAGCGCGTCAACCATTCCGGTATCCACGGCTGGAACCGATGCCGGTTTAACCGGTTTAGTCACCAGCGACAGCGGAATTTTGGCGCCCTGAATATCAATCGGTATTTCCACCGAGACCGGTCCGCATGGCGCGGTCTGCGCGTCCTGGATAGCTTTATGCAGAATCGCTATCGCCTGATTCGCATTGCTGATGCGGTACGCCCGTTTTGAGCTGGCCTTCAGGAAGGTCAGCTGGTCACGGGTTTCATGGATAAACCCGGTGTCGGCGTCCAGCCAGGCTTTCTCAACCTGCCCGGTTAAATGCAGCAGCGGCGTGCAGGCATTCATGGCTTCCACCAGCGCGCCTACCGCATTACCCGCCCCCGCGCCGGTGCTGGTCAGCGCCACGCCGAGGCCGGAAAAGCGCCCGTGGGCATCGGCCATGGTGACGGAACCGGCTTCACCGCGGGCGGGCACAAAGCGGATATTGCCCCGCTGCCCAACCGCATCCGCGATCGGCAGGTTGTGAATAGAGATGACGCCGTAGATGGCCTCAACCTGATACTGCTCCAGCGTTCTGGCGATGGCGTCGCCGACGGTTATCATTTCGCTCATTGCTCACCCTTTCTCAGTCGCACCAGTGGTTGACGCTGTTACCCGTCGCCAGATAAATGCTCTTTTGTTGCATCCAGGCTTTCAGCCCCTGAATACCCTTCTCGCGGCCCAGACCGCTCTCTTTAAAGCCCCCGAACGGGGTCGAAATCGCAAAGACTTTGTAGGTGTTGATCCACACCGTGCCTGCCTCCAGCTGCTCGCTGAGACGCAGGGCGCGCCCGGTATCGCGCGTCCAGATCCCCGCCGCCAGGCCGTAAACCGAGTCGTTCGCCTCGCGGATAAGCGTGGCTTCATCGGCAAACGACATCGCCACCAGCACCGGGCCGAAGATCTCCTCCTGACAGGCGCGGGCGCTGTTGCTCAGCCCTTCGATAATCGTGGGCTGGAAAAAGCTGCCGTTTGCCAGAGCGGGATCGGCGGGGATCTCGCCGCCGCACAGCACGCGGCCCCCTTCACGCTTCGCCAGTTCGACGTACTCGATCACGCTCTGGCGATGTTTTTCGCCGATCAGCGGTCCGACATGCACGCCGTCGGTAAACGGGTGTCCGACGCGCAGCCCGCGAGTTAATTCCAGCAGCCTCGCCATCAGCAGGGCGTAAATGCTCTCGTGGATAAACAGCCGCGACCCGGCGATACACGCCTGCCCCGCCGAGCTGAAAATGCCATAGCAGATCCCGCGCGCGGCCTGTTCGATATCAGCATCCTCCAGCACAATGGTCGGCGATTTGCCGCCCAGCTCCAGCGAGGCCGGGATCAGTTTTTCCGCCGCCACGTGCGCCAGATGACGGCCCGTGGTGGTACCGCCGGTAAAGGAAATTTTGCGCACGCGAGGATGGCGCGCCAGCGCATCGCCAATCACCGCCCCTTTGCCCGGCAGCACGCTCAGCAGCCCGGCGGGCAGCCCGGCCTGTTCAAAAATCCGCGCCAGCTCCAGCGCCATCAGCGGCGTGGCTTCGGCGGGCTTGAGGATCATCGCGTTCCCGGCGGCAATCGCCGGTGCGACCTTCTGCATTTCGCTGGCAATCGGCGAGTTCCACGGCGTGATGGCCGCCACCACGCCGAGCGGCTCATAGCGGCTCAGCGTCAGCAGATCCGGCTGGCGCGGCGTGGGCAGTTCCCCTTCCAGCAGCTCGCAGGCGGCGGCAAAGTAGCGCGCCGTTCCCGCCGCGCTCATCACCAGCCCGCGCGCTTCCGCCAGCGGCTTGCCGTTATCACGGCTCTGCATCTGCGCCAGCGCGTCGACGCGGGATTCAATGAGATCGGCAACCTTATGCAGGATCTTCGCGCGCATATGCGGCAGGCTGTTACGCCATGCGGGATCGCGCCAGGCGCGCTCTCCGGCGTCTACCGCCTCCTCCAGGTCATACAGACTGGCGGCATTCAGCGTCGCGTTGATCGACCCGTCTGCCGGGAAGTGGCTCTGCATCGGGTTGCCGCCGCCGTGTCGCCACTGGCCGCCGATAAAAATCTTCAGATCGTCCATCGTCACTCCTCAGCTCAGGGCCAGCTCGCGGCAGGCGCGCACCGCGCTCAGTGCCGCCAGGGTGGAGGTTTTAGGATTCGATGCCAGCGGCAGTCCGCTCAGCTCCAGATGAAACTCGCCGAACAATCCTTCCACATGGAGCGTGTGGGTGTTACGTTTCGTTGCCGGGTCAACCATCAGCTGCACGCGGGTGTCGTCCATCCCGACGCCGCCGAGCGCCACGGTCGCCGCCACGTTGGCGTTCGCCGGGAACAGGCGCGCCGCCTCGCGGGCGCTGCCTTCAAAAAAGACCTTTGCCTCTGACACCGCATTCAGATCGATAAGCTGCTCAGCATAGCTGCCGCGCCAGCTGGCCGGGCTTTTGCGCGACTGATAGGTAACGCGCTCAAGGCCGCCCTCTTTCGCCGCCGCCAGCCCGTCGATACCGGCCACCGCACCGGAAAGCAGGGTCATTTTTCCGCCCGCAGCGAGCAGACGCTGCTCCAGCGCGCTGTCCGCCAGCGCGCCGGTGGAAATGACGGCCAGATGCCAGCCGCGACGCAGGATCTCTTCCCCGTACTGGGCCACCGCCTGCTGGCTAGCGCATTCCAGCACCAGATCCGGCGTTTGTGCGCACGCCATCGGCGACGTCAGCGCCTCAACCGCATCGCCAAACTGGTCGTGAATGGCGGCATGGTGAGACGCGCGCGCCACGATCCAGCCGATAGCCACGCCGGCGGGCAGGCGCTCAATCACCGCCTGTGCCATGGCGCCAAAACCAATCAACATTACCTTTTTCATGATGTGTCCTTACAGATGGCGGCAGAAGCCGCCGGAAACGTCCAGCGCCGCGCCGGTGGTAAACGAGGCCAGCGGCGAAGCGAGGAACAGCAGCGCCTGCGCGGGCTCCTGCGGCTTGCCGAGGCGCGCCATTGGAATGCCGCGCTTGCGCGCGATATCCGCCGTCCATTCCGGCCAGCTCTGGCTTTTGTCCGCCCGGTTTTCAAAGCGGCGCTGCCACTGGCCGGATTCCACCATGCCGAGCAGTATGGAATTGACGCGAATGCCCTTGCCCACCAGTTCTTTCGACAGCGTCAGCGTCATGTTCAGCAGCGCGGCACGAGCGGCGGAGGTGGCGATCATGTGCTCCTCCGGCTGTAGCGCCAGCAGGGAATTCACGCAGGTAACAGAGGCAATGTCGGACTGCTCCAGCAGAGGCTGAAACGCCTGCACCGGGTTAATCACCCCGAACAGTTTGAGTTCGGCTTCGTGCAGCCACGCCTCGCGCGGGGTGTCATGGAAGTGCGCCACGTAGCCCTGCCCGGCGTTGTTGATCAGCATATCCGCCGCGCCAAAGCGCGCCTGCACCGCATCCGCAAAGGCCTGAACTTCGTCGGCGTTCAGCACGTCGCAGCGGTAAGCGAAAATCTCCCCGTGGGGAAATTCGTTTTGCAGCGTCGCATGGGCGCTGGCGAGCCGGTCCGGGTCACGGCCGCAGAAGGCGACTTTCGCCCCTTCACCCAGCAGCAGGCGCAGCGTTTCAAAGCCAATGCCGGAAGAACCGCCGGTAACGACCGCTACGCGCCCGTCAATTTGTGCATTCATCGCGCACCTCTTCGTTAATGCGTAAAAGCTGTTGGTTGAAAAACGCGTCGTTATCGAGATAGCTGGCGTGCCCGGCCTGCGGAATGGCGATAAACGGCATGCCGTAGCGCAGCGCCAGACCCTGAACCAGTTCCGGCTGGGTGATGGCATCCTGCTCGCCGCACCAGACTTCAAACGTGCCGGAGTAGCGTTTAAGCCAGCCGTGGATATCGTCATGCGCCAGCATCCACGCGGCGGCAAGGTAGCCTTCCGGGCGCAGCGCCCGCATGCCCGCCGCGACGGTGGCGATATCTTCCGCGCGCGCGCCGGGGCGCAGCAGCTTCGCGGCGCGGGTCTGGGCGAGGATGTCGCCCCCCAGCGCCATCTGCTGCTCGCGGTTACGCCAGACCTGCTCCCGCTGCTCCGGCGCGGCATTGCCGTACCCCTGCGCGGCGTCGGCCAGCACCAGATGAATGACGCGATCCGGGAACTTTGCCGCAAAGGCGCTGGCCACCAGCGCCCCCAAGGAATGGCCGACCAGCACTGCCTGCCAGACACCGGCGCGATCCAGCATCGCCGCCAGCGCGTCGGCGTAATCCCCCGCGTTCGCCCGCGCTACGGCCAGCATCGGGCTTTCGCCGTAACCGGGCATGTCCCACGCCAGCACGCGAAAACCGTTCAGCGCCATTTGCTTGTGCCAGGAGGCGGCGCCGGAGCTGATCCCGTGCAGCAGCATCAGCGGAATACCGCTTCCCTGTTCACGAAAACCCGTCATCATGCCCCCCTTAGTTCCGCTTCACTTTGGAAAGCGGATGGTCGGACGGATAGGTTGGGATTTCCGGCTTGTTGGTCCCCAGCATGACGCACATCAGCGCTTCTTCTTCGCCGTGGTTAAACAGGCCGCGATAGATGCCCGGCGGAACGGAGATCAGGTCACGCTCACGCAGCACGGTTTCTGTGTAGTTGTCGCCGTCCTGGATCATCAGCGTGATCTGCCCCTTGAGCATGAAGAACACCTCTTCCACGTCGTCGTGCAGGTGCAGCGGTCCTTCGCACTTCGACGGCAGCACCATGGTGGAGAAGGTAAAATGGTCCGCCTGCACGGTGTTGGTGTCGTTCGCGACGCCCGTTGCGCCGGTGCCGATGTAGCGCATCTGCGCCCGGCGGTATTTCGGGTCAAAATCGGCCTGGAACTTCAGCGCGTTCCAGTCGTATTTACGGCCTTCGAAGCGCGCGATGCGCGACTCGACCCACTCTTCCATCGTCAGATGGTCAGGTTTGATGCCTGTTGTGTTGGTTACGGTTGAATCAGTCATGACACTCTCCTCAGTAACGTCTCAGCAGCGGCAGTAACAGGACGCAGCCCACCGCCGCCATCACCGCCAGAAAAATCAGCCCGGAATCCATGCTGTGGGTGAAGGCGATAAGCGCGCCCATCACCGCCGGCGACAGCGCGCCCGCAAAGTTTCCCAGCCCGTTGAAGATACCGCCCGCCGTGGCGCTCACCCGGGGATGGGTGGCCTTCGCCAGCAGGGCGAAAATGTTGGGTGCGCCGGTGCCCCACATAAAGGTGCTGAAGCTCATCGCCGCGATGACGGCCAGCGGGGTATCAAGGTGCATCACCGCCGCCAGCCCGACGGCCGCCCCCGCCATGGAGATAAAGCATGCCGCCGCGCGCTTATCGACCCTGTCCGAGAGCCACGCGCCAATCACTTCCCCTGCCAGCATGGCGATGAACGGCATCGACGACAGCCAGCCCGCGTGCTCCAGATGAATGCCTTTGCCTTTGATCAGGTAGCCCGGCAGCCAGCCGTTGATGCCCCACAGATAGGTCAGGAAAGCGATGTTAAAGATGCAGATGATCCAGAAGTGCGGGCTGACGAACAGCTCACGCCGCGCCGCGCGCCGCTCGTCCCGGGACGCCTGCGAGGTGCCGGGTTTTGCCTCCAGGCGGATCCCGCGCAGACCAATGCGCACAAAGATAAGCACCGGCACGGTAAGCATGGCCATCACAAAGAAAGTGCTCTGCCAGCCAAAGGTGTTCAGCAGCCAGAGGGAGAGCGGGAAACCAATCGCCGCGCCCACCGGGGTACCCAGCAGCCACAGCATGGTGGCGCGTGCCTGTAAATGCTGCGGGAAGTTGTGACGTACGATGGCAAAGGCCAGCGGGAACAGCGGTCCTTCCGCCACGCCCAGCAGAATACGCAGGACGATCATCAGCGTGTAGTTATGGGTAAAGCCCATCGCCACCATCAGCACGCACCACACCGCCATCATCCCGGTGAGCAGGCGCAGCGGCGCGATTTTGTCGCCTAAACCGCTTAAAAACACCGATGAGAAGCCATAGCTCAGCAGGAAAGCGCTCATCAAAATGCCGAGACGCGTGGTGTCGAAATCAATGCCCATCGCCTGCTGGAAATGGGTATCCGAAAAGAGCGCCGCGATGCTGATTTTGTCGAAAAACGCCAGCAGCACGCAGGCCAGCAGCGACAGCGGGATGGCCCAGCGCACCGCTTTTTCGGGCGTGCGGGTCCCCTCACCGCTCGCCTCAACCGGTGCGGTGTTAGTCTCTAGTGTGGTCATCTCTCCCCCTACGGGTGCGGGTTAGCTATCGCAGTGACATCAGTGAAAAGGTCGGGTCGGCGAGCGGCACGTCGGACAGATCCCGCCCCGCCGCCATCCAGCGCTTCGCCAGCTTGACGGTACGCGCATCGTCGAACGCCACCAGCTGCGTCAGCCTCCCGTTGTCGTCCAGCGAGAAGTACAGCGCCTCTTCACGCACGACCGTTCTGCTGCCTGGCTGCGGAATACCGAGGATCTGAATATTGTGCTGATATTGATCCGACCACAGCCACGGCGCGTCGTCGTAGCCTGGCGCATCGGGGTTGAGCATCGCTTTCGCCGTTGCCACCGCCTGATTCTGGGCGAAGGCCCAGGACTGGATGCACAGGCCGTAGTGATGGTGCTGGGCGACATCTCCTGCGGCAAAGATGAACGGATCCGAGGTGCGTCCCTGGGCATCCACCACGATCCCACGCCCGGTTTTCAGCCCCGCATCGCGCGCCAGCTCCAGATTGAGATCGACGCCGATCCCAACCACCACCGCATCAAAGGTTTCACGCTGGCCGTCGCAGTGGATGACCGGCAGGCCGCCGTCGTCCTCCAGCTCCAGCGCACCGCAGCCGGTACGGATATCCACGCCCTGCTCGCGGTGAAGGGCCTTTAAGCGCTGCGATACCTCGCCGCTCACCGAGCGCATGCAGAGCGCTGGCTGCTGCTCGAACAGGGTGACCGCCACGCCGCTTTTCCGCGCCGAGGCAGCAATCTCCAGTCCGATCCAGCCGCCGCCGACGATCGCCAGTTTTTTAATTTCCGCCAGACGACTTTTCAGGCGCTGCGCGTCCTGCCAGTGGCGCAGGGTATAGACCTGCGGATGGCTGGCCCACGCCTGCGAAGGCAGGCGCGCCCGACCGCCGGTAGCGATTAAAAGGATGTTGTAACTAAGATGCTCGCCGTTGCTAAGAACAACTTTTTTCTCATCGCGATCGACAGATTCAGCGCGCAGCGGCCGGTACCAGGCCAGGTTCAGAGCCTGCTGCACCTCGTCGCTAAACAGCCTTGGGAGCGCCGCGTCCGGCTCCAGCAAAGACGCTTTTGACAGCGGCGGGCGCTCGTAGAAATCCCACTCTTCTTCCGCTACCACGCAAATCTCGCCGTCGAAACCCTCATCGCGCAGGGTTTTCGCCGCCCAGCCGCCCGCCTGGCCGCCGCCGATAATGACAATGCGCGACGTCATACCGCCTCCGGCTTTTTCTGCTGGCGGCGTGTGTCATGGTCAATCCCGCCTTCCACCGCCCACTCGGTAAAGGAGACCAGGGAATGCTCCAGCTCACGCGGCTGCCAGTTTTCCGTCAGGTAATCATCGTTGGTGTAATACTCAAACGCCCGCCGGTCGGGCTGTTGACGTACCAGAAGTACGCCGACGACACCGGATGACGGCCCGGCCCGATAAAGGTGCTCCAGTCATGTTTATTCATCGCGATACCGCCGCCGATCACCTCGTGGATGTCGCGCACGGTGAAGGCCACGTGGTTGAGGCCGCGCTTGCGGTTCGGCAGTTGCAGCAGGAACAGGTTGTGATGGCCGCCGCGCACGCCGCAGCG
This sequence comes from Enterobacter cloacae complex sp. ECL72, assembly GCF_019056635.1. NCBI lineage: Bacteria > Pseudomonadati > Pseudomonadota > Gammaproteobacteria > Enterobacterales > Enterobacteriaceae > Enterobacter > Enterobacter cloacae complex sp. ECL72. The sequence goes on from NZ_CP077659.1 coordinate 3,423,738, forward strand.
CAGGAACACGGCGCGGTTGATATAGCGGTCCGAGACCTGGAAGCCGAGCACCTCGCGGTAGAATTTCTCCACTGCCGCCAGCTCTTCCACGAAGAACACCACATGCCCCACGTTGATCGGCTGGGCGCGATCGTAAACCGGGCTGGGGGTGTCGATACGGCGGGCATCGCCCCACTGGTTAATCGGCTCGACGTTCAGCTCCACGTCAGTTTGCTGGGTCACCTGCACGCGCAGCGTCATGCCGTTCGGGTCCAGGCACTCCAGCGCGTCGCCCACTTCACGAAAACCTGGCTGTTGCGCCAGCTTCGGGCGCAGCGCGTCCAGATCAGACTGGCTGGCAACCGCCCAGGTCATGCGGCGCAGGGTGTTGCCCGCTTCAAACGCGGGCGGCAGGTCGGGGCTGTCGATCGGGTTAAGCTCCACGCGCGCGCCGCTCAGGGTGGTGAAACGCTGGCCGCTGGCATCGCCCGTCAGGCCAAAATCACGCATAAATTTGGCGCAGTGCGTCAGGTCTTGCACACCAAATTCCAGCTTTTCAATTCCGGTTACACTCATCGTTCGTTGCCTCATCTGGCCCAGATTGGGCGTAAAACATGCCCGACGCAGTCAAGCGCCTGACGTTAACTCACTGATTTAACTGGCCTGTGACAAATACCCTAAGAAGCCAGAAATTTTATCCGCCGCGAGGCGAACCTCGTTTTGCAGGCGCTCGCGGTCGCTCTGCGGGATCTCCTCCGACGGCACCAGAATGCTGACCACCGCCGCCACGCGGCCGCTTCGGTCATACACCGGGTAGACGATGGAAGAGATGCCGTGGCGGAAGAAGGATTCGCCGATGACATACCCGCGGGCTTTGTCCTGCTGCACCATCTGCCACAGGGCTTCGCGGTCGTGAAGCTGCCCCGGCGTGTTGCCCGGCAGACGCTCATGCGGGAACAGCTGTTCGAAATCAGCGCGGGAAATATCGGTCAACAGCATGCGGCCCAGCGAGGTGCAGTGCACCGGCAGGCGGGTACCAATGCTGACCTGGTTGATGCGCGACCCGGCGGCGCTGACGCGGGCGATGTAGATAATGTCGCGCCCGTCGCGGATCGCCAGATGGCTGCTGCACTGGCTCACGTCGCGCAGTTGCTCGATCACCGGCTGGCCGACCTGCGCCACGTCCAGCGAGGCGATGTACTCAAAGCCAAGACGCAGCACGTTCATGCCCAGCGAAAAGGTATTGGTGCGCGTGTTGCGCTCCAGAAATCCCATGTACTCCAGCGTCTGTACCACGCGATAGGCGGTGGCCTTCGGCATATCCACCAGCCGGTGCAGTTCGGCAAAGGTCAGATCGCGATGCTGCTCGCCAAAGGCCAACAGCAGCTGTAAACCGCGCTCCAGCCCCGGCACCAGATACTTCACTTCCTGATCGTTTGCCATCATCGCCCTACCTTAGTTAAAGACAAAACCGCCGTTGACCGGGATCAGCTGTCCGGTGATAAACCTCGACAGATCGCTTAACAGCCAGACCACGCTGCCGGTGACATCTTCCGGCTGCTGCGCGCCGGTTAACGCGCGTCCGTTTTCGTAGAGCTGATGCCGTTCGGCGGGGACATATTCCGTCGCCTCGACGCGGGTTAGCCCCGGTGCGATGGCGTTGATCCGGATACGTTTTTCCCCCAGTTCGCGCGCCATTGAACGGGTCATGGCAATCACGGCCCCCTTGCTGGCAACGTAGGCCATCAGGCGCGGCGCGCCCCACAGCGCGGTGTCGGACGCCACGTTCACAATGCCTGCCCCTTCGCGCAGCAGCGGCACGGCGGCGCGCGTCACCAGCCAGGTGCCTTTGACGTTGACGCTCATCACCCGATCCCAGAGATCCGGATCGTAATCAAGCATGTTTTTGCCGCCCACGCCCGTCGCCATCGCCGCGTTGTTCACCAGGCCGTCAATCTGCCCTTGCTCGCCAATGGCGCTGAACACCTGGTCGATAGAGTGCTGATCGGCCAGATCGATAACGTGCGATTCGATCGCATAGCCCTGCTCGCGCAGCCGGTGGGCACTCTCGGCCAGCTCGCCTTTGAGGATGTCGCACATCACCACCGCCGCGCCCTGCTCCGCGCAGGCCTGGGCAAAGTGGTAGCCCAGCCCGCGCGCGGCGCCGGTCACCACGATGCGCTTGCCGCTCAGCAGCCCATTCATCAGGCGGCTCCCTGCTGTGCTTCACGCATCGCCAGCTGCTCTTTGGCGGCCTTTTGCATCATGCGGCGCAGGCGCGAGAGGCCAACGTCATGCTGATACAGGTATTCATGATCGCGCGCGTTTGGCGCCAGGCTCTCCAGCACCACGCGGTCCTGCTCCAGCACTTCCCAGTGCAGTTTTTCCAGCCGGTTGCGGTACATGAAGCGCCACATATCGCGCTGCCAGCCCTGTACGCGGCGGATGCGCCAGAAGAAGACGCGGCAGTTGTCGTTATCTTCCGGCACCACCATGCCGACGATAAAGAAGTGGCCGCCCGGTCCGAAGCGCTTCTTGTACGGAATGGAGAGGCGCATCCAGCAGGTGCCGCTGTTGCCCAGCTCCACCCAGTCAAAATTGACGCCGCTCTGCCCTTTCTTCTCGAAAATAAAACCGGTTTTGGTCGGCTGGAGCACCATGTCGGCCTTGCGATCCCCTTCCGCCATCGAGTGCGACGAGGAGTGCAGATAGGTGCCGTGCATCGGGTCCATCACGTTTTCCAGCGCGTACTGGTAATTGCATTTCCACGCGGCGGTGCAGAGGAAGTTGCTGAAGTTTTCCGTGTCGGCGAGTTCATCCGGGAAGGTCAGTTCGTCCGGCTGCTGGTCCGCGGTGACGCCAAACCACAGGAAGATGGCGCCGTGCGCCTCCTGCACGTTATAGCTGCGCACGCACTGCTGGCCGACCAGCGGACATTTATCCACGGCGGGCACGTCTTTCACCTCGCCGTTGCCCGCCACCTCAACGCCGTGATACCAGCAGGCAATGCGGTCCCCGAGGTTCCAGCCCATCGACAGGCGCGCACCGCGATGCGGACAGCGGTCCTCCAGCGCCTGAACCTGGCCATCTTTATTGCGCCAGACCACAATCTGCTCGCCCAGGCGGGTGATGCCCACAGGAGCAGACTGCACTTCCCAGCTTGCCAGCACCGGATACCAGAGGCCGCGCAGGCCTTTATCAAGATAGTTTTGTACGGTCGTCGTCATCGCGTTGCCCTCAGTAGCCGTTAACCTGTAAGAATGCCTGGAAGCTGGCGTCGCTCCACGGCTCGCCCTGCTGGTCGTGCATACGCACCGCGTTCAGCCCGCTTACCAGCTCCGGCAAGGTTTCAACGCCCTGCTCGAAGAGATCTTCCAGCGTCGCAATCAGCTTCACTTCCCAGCTTTCCGGCTCGCGGCTGCGGGTCTGCCAGATCAGGTTGGTGTAATCACCCGGCTTATGAATGGCGCCATTACCGCCCTCTGCCGGCGGGGTAAACTGGCGGCTTTCCGGCAGCGCCGGGTTGTAGTTCAGCGTGTCGCTCATGCCACGGTCTCCTCAACGAAGGTAATCTGAATCTGGTTTTCAAAGACCCGAACCGGGTATCGGTTGAGGTTGCGTCCTCCGGGGCCGTGCAGACACTGGCCGGTTTTGACGTCGAACACCGCCTCGTGCAGCGGGCATTCCACCTTGCCGTCTTCCACGAAGCCCTGGCTCAGCAGGGCATAGGCGTGCGGGCATACGTCCTCCAGCGCGTAATATTCACCGTCGATCAGGTAAACGCCGATCTCTTTACCGTCGACGTTGCCGCTAAAAGGGAAATCTTCCTGTACTTGTTCTGCGTCACATACGCCTATCCAGCTCATCACGATCCTCCAGGCTTTTGTTTCATATATGAAACTATGTTTCTTATTTAATACGGTCAATATAAAAGCGATGAATGTTTCGTCAAGCGACAATGTGACGAATTTGTTAATCGATCGGCAATTAATTAACTAAGTGTGCAAGGGATCACGAAAAAATGCAGCGATATGAAATTTTCATTATTGCAGCGTGAGAAATACGTTTTTTTAATGGTCTCTTATTTTCAATAAAAGATATTGACTTCTTTTCTTTTTACTCTCTAAAAATAAATGAACGTCACCTCTTTCGCGTTTCACCTGTGAAACGAAACTTTAATTTATCTTTAATAAACAAAGAGTTTCACAGGTGAACCATTTTAGCTCCGTGACAATCACATTGATGAAAAATATAAGTTACAAAAAACGTAAGGCGGACATGATGACGGCAAGATGGCAAGGCACGATAGCGCTTTTATTACTCATTATTATTTCCTACGTCGATCGGGTAAATATCTCGGTAATGATTTTAAACCCGGAATTTGCCGAACATTTTCAGTTAAATGAAAACAGAATGTTACAGGGCCTGCTCATGACCTGCTTTCTTCTGGGTTATGGGTTTTCCGCTTTATTATTAACGCCAGTTATTGAAAGCAAACTTCATTATCGGCAAGGATTATTAAGCAGCATTGCGATTTGGGCCGCGGTCTGCGCGGCTTCACCTTTGCTCGGCTCGCTGACGGGAATGCTCATCGCCCGCGTGATTCTGGGGATCGCGGAGGGACCGCTTTTTTCACTGAAAACGCGCTTTATCAGCGATAACTTTAGCGCGCAAGAGATCGGCAAACCCAACGCCGTGACCGCGCTGGGCGTCTCGCTCGGGCTGGCCGTGGGCTTTCCGCTGGTGACCTGGCTGATGTCGCATCTGGGCTGGGCCGGGTCGTTTTACGCCCTGGCGGTGATGAATCTGGTGTTGGGCGGCGGGCTCATCTGGCGTTTTCTGCCCGCGCCACACAGCCCGGTGAAGATGAAAAAACCGGGGTTTGTTCACACCTTCACGCTGGCCTGGCAGACGCCGCTGCTGGGCTGGATCCTGCTGGTTGAAATCGCCACGCTGAGCTATCTGTGGGGCAGCAGCGCGTGGCTGCCCGCATGGCTGCGTGACGAGCACCACTTCTCGCTGCACGCGACGGGCATGCTTGCGGCGGTCCCCTTCCTGCTGAGCCTGGGGTCAAAGTTTCTGGGCGGCGTGCTGCTCGACAAAATGCGGCCGGAACAGGCGCCGGTACTGTTTGTGGTGGGCGGTACGTTGACGGCACTCTCCGTGATCGCACTGATGCTCAGCCATCAACCCGCATGGCTGGCGCTCTTTATGCTTTCGGCTAACGTCTTCTGGGGGCTACAGGGAGCGGCTATTCCGGCGGTGATCCAGCATCACGCCGCGCGGGAAGCGGTGGGCAGCGCTTACGGCATAATCAATGGGATCGGCAATATCTGCGCGGCGTTTATTCCGCTGCTGATGGGGATGGTGATGAGATCGGTGGGGTCGGTCAGTTCAGGCTTTTCGGTGCTGGTCGTCTCGCAGGTTGTCACCCTGCTTGCCGGGGGAATGTTGCTGCTGCGCATGCGGCGCGCAGCAGCAATCAGCGCGTAAGGCTTATTCGCCTTTTTTCGCCGCCTGGATGTAAAGCATTTCCAGCGCCAGGGTCGCCGCGGCCAGCGCGGTGATCTCGGACTGGTCATAGGCCGGAGCTACTTCCACCACGTCCATCCCGACGATGTTCAGATCCTTCAGGCCGCGCACCAGCTTGATGGCGCGGTCTGATGTCAGGCCGCCGATCACCGGCGTACCGGTACCCGGTGCGAATGCCGGATCAAGGCAGTCGATGTCGAAGGTCAGGTAGACAGGCATATCGCCGACGATCTGCTTAACCTGAGACAGAATATCGTCCACGCCGCGATCGTTCACCTGGCCCGCGTCGAGTACGGTGAAGCCGTTGTCTTTGTCGAACTCGGTGCGGATGCCGATCTGCACGGAGTGGTTTGGATCGATCAGGCCTTCTTTCGGCGCGGTATAGAACATGGTGCCGTGGTCGAATTCACAGCCGTTCGCGTAGGTGTCGGTGTGCGCATCGAAGTGCACCAGCGCCATTTTGCCGAAGTGCTTCGCGTGGGCGCGCAGCAGCGGCAGGGTCACGAAGTGGTCACCGCCGAAGGAGAGCATGCGTTTACCGGCCGCCAGCAGCTTCTCGGCGTGCGCCTGCAATTTTTCGCTCATTTCACGCGCGTCACCGAAGGCGTACACCAGATCGCCGCAGTCCACCACGTTCAGGCGCTCGCGCATGTCGAAGTTCCACGGGAAGCGGTTGTGCTCCCAGGCCAGGTTGGTGGAAACCTGACGGATCGCCGCCGGGCCATGACGTCCACCCGCGCGACCGGACGTTGCCATGTCGAACGGTACGCCGGTGATCACCCAGTCCGCATCGCTGTCGTACGGCTGGAAGTTCATCGGAAGGCGTAAAAAACCAAACGCGTTAGATACCAGAGAGTTATCGTACTGATGACCTAAAGTGCTCATGTCCTGACCTCTTATAAAGTCGATACATTAAAAACAGATGAAAAAAAATCCCCTCCGCGTCGTTAAACCCGACGAGGAAGGGATTGATTCGTAAATCGCATATTGGGGCGAATTATCGCCGTTAATCCATATGGGTTCAAGTGAGTATAGCATTCTGCCGGATGGCGGCTTCGCCTTCTCCGGCCTACATTCGTAGGCCCGGTAAGCGCAGCGCCACCGGGCATCGGCGGCACAGCGGCCTGATGCCCTCACCCCGCCCCTCTCCCACAGGGAGAGGGAGGTTTTCTTACTCGTCTTCCAGATACGTATACCCGTACAGACCCGCTTCAAACTCTTCCAGGAACTGCTGCTGCAAGGCATCGTCCAGACCGGTGTTTTTCACCTGATCGCGGAACTGGGTGAGCAGTTTTTTCGGATCCAGCTGAACGTATTCGAGCATGTCCGCCACGGTGTCCCCTTCGTCGGACAGCTCAACCTCCACGCTGCCGTCAGGGAAGACAAACACGTCAACCGCTTCGGTATCACCGAACAGGTTGTGCATGTTACCGAGGATCTCCTGATACGCCCCCACCATAAAGAAGCCCAGCATTGGCGGGTTCTCCGGATCGTACTCCGGCATTGGCATCGTCGTTGCGATACCGTCGCCATCGACGTAGTGGTCAATTGCGCCATCGGAGTCACAGGTGATGTCCAGCAGCACGGCGCGGCGTTCCGGGGCGTGGTTCAGCCCTTCCAGCGGCAGAACCGGGAACAGCTGGTCGATACCCCAGGCATCCGGCATCGACTGGAACAGGGAGAAGTTGACGTACATTTTGTCCGCCATACGCTCCTGCAACTCGTCGATAATTGGACGGTGCGCGCGGTTGCTCGGATCGAGCTGTTTCTGCACTTCGTGGCACATATTCAGATAGAGCTGCTCCGCCCACGCGCGCTCTTGCAGGCTGAAGGTGCCTGACGAGTAGCCGACGTGAATATCGTGCAGGTCCATCTGGCTGTCGTGCAGCCATTCGCGCAGGGAACGACGCGTGCCCGGCTCGTGCATCTCCTGCCAGGTTTCCCACATGCTTTGCAGGGAACGTGGAGCATCGTCTGCCGGAGGCGTGGCTTCGGTGATTTCGCTACGCTCAACGCCGATGATGTTAGAGACCAGCACCGTATGGTGTGCAGTGACCGCGCGGCCGGATTCGGTGATTACCGTCGGGTGCGGCAGGCCGTGCTCTTCGCAGGCATCGCCAATCGCCCAGATGATGTTGTTGGCATATTCGTTCAGGCCATAGTTTACCGAGCAGTCAGACTGCGAGCGGGTCCCTTCGTAGTCCACGCCCAGGCCGCCGCCCACGTCAAAGCACTGAATATTCACGCCGAGCTTATGCAGCTCAACGTAGAAACGCGCGGATTCACGCACACCAGTGGCGATGTCGCGAATATTGGCCATCTGCGAGCCGAGGTGGAAGTGCAGCAACTGAATGCTGTCCAGACGACCGCGCTCGCGCAGAATTTCCACCAGCTGAAGCACCTGGTTCGCCGCGAGGCCAAACTTGGATTTTTCACCGCCGGAAGACTGCCATTTACCGGAACCCTGCGACGCCAGTCGCGCACGCACGCCAAGGCGTGGGATCACGTTCAGACGCTCGGCCTCTTCCAGCACGATCGCGATTTCGGTCATCTTCTCGATCACCAGATAGACCTTGTGGCCCATCTTCTCGCCAATCAGCGCCAGACGAATGTATTCGCGGTCTTTATAGCCGTTACAGACGATCACCGACCGGGTCATGCCCGCGTGCGCCAGAACCGCCATCAGCTCCGCTTTAGAGCCTGCTTCCAGGCCCAGCGGCTCGCCGGAGTGGATCAGGGACTCAATCACGCGACGGTGCTGATTGACCTTGATCGGGTAAACGAGGAAATAGTCGCCGTTATAACCATACGATTCCCGCGCGCGTTTGAACGCGGCATTAATAGAACGCAGGCGATGTTGCAGGATCTGCGGGAAGCAGAACAGTGCAGGCAAGCGCTGACCCTGCGCTTCACGGGTTTTCACCAGTTTAGCGAGATCCACGCGCGCTTCCGGGACGTCCGGATCCGGGCAGACACTGATGTGGCCCAGCTCGTTAACGTCGTAGTAGTTATTGCCCCACCAGGCAATATTGTAAGTGCGCAGCATCTTGCTGGCTTCCTGGGAGCTCATCGCAACCTCCTGCATAGAACGTAGTACACCCTGTTCGCCTGCTGACGAAGGCGAAAGCGAAGACATGTCGTCAGACATAGCGAACCTCAACTCTTTGTATTAAGTGTAAAACAGTTGACTACTATCGCAGCGTTATACGGCGATAACAACCCATTAACGGCTCCATTTCCCAGCAGAGTATGCTGAAATCCAGACCGTGCGACCGGTTTCTTATTCATATCATTGTAAAACACGTATCCGAACTCTGTATGACAAGGTTCGGCGAAACCACGAGAAAACTCCTGTATTAACAAGAGCGCCCTTGTTCAGTTTTCACAAAGCGTGACCGGCTCTGGAATCCTGAGAAGCACCGAGATGGGTATAACATCGGCAGGTGTTTAGACCAGAAGTGCGGGTGGGAATCAAATGCGCGCCAGAACGGCTGCGCTGAATGAGCGGAAAACGATGGTTCATTATCTGGTATCACCTCCACGGCCGCCTCTGCTGAAACGGACCACAAGCCAAAGCTAAAAGTTCACTGCTTAACCCGGCTGGAAGTGGCGACACGATGTGTTCATCGAGCGCTTATTTTATATGAGCCGCGCGCCGCGTTTTATACCGAGAAGGTCGCTAAAAAGCAAAACAAAAATGCGCAGGTTGCCAGCGTCGTCAGGAAAAATTTCCAGCCGTGTTTTCAACGCAGTGAGAGGTGAGTCAAAAAAAACTGGAAATCGGGTGAAGAAGTGACCTAAAATAGACGTCCAGATGTTAATCCATCCATACCGATTAACACTCAGACTGCCAGTGTCAAAATCCTGTAGGCCTTGGTAGAATTATCTCCTATGGCTATTCCACACAGCAGCTTGAGCTAACCAAATTCCTCTTAGGTGAAATAAAACATGGCAAAACACCTGTTTACGTCCGAGTCCGTATCAGAAGGACATCCTGATAAAATTGCTGACCAAATCTCCGATGCGGTGCTGGATGCGATCCTGGCGCAGGATCCAAAGGCGCGCGTAGCGTGTGAAACCTATGTCAAAACCGGCATGGTTCTGGTTGGCGGTGAGATCACCACCAGCGCATGGGTTGATATCGAAGAGATCACCCGTAACACGGTGCGTGAGATTGGCTATGTACATTCTGATATGGGCTTTGATGCCAACTCCTGCGCCGTACTGAGCGCGATTGGCAAACAGTCTCCGGATATCAACCAGGGCGTTGACCGTGCCGATCCGCTGGAACAGGGCGCGGGTGACCAGGGCCTGATGTTCGGCTACGCAACCAACGAAACCGACGTGCTGATGCCAGCGCCGGTAACCTACGCCCATCGTCTGGTGCAGCGTCAGGCTGAAGTGCGTAAAAACGGCACCCTGCCGTGGCTGCGTCCGGATGCGAAAAGCCAGGTGACCTTCCAGTATGACGACGGGAAAATCGTCGGTATCGATGCAGTGGTTCTTTCCACGCAGCATGCTGAAGAGATTGACCAGAAATCCCTGCAAGAAGCGGTGATGGAAGAGATCATCAAGCCGGTTCTGCCAACTGAATGGCTGAGCTCTGCGACCAAATTCTTCATCAACCCAACCGGACGCTTTGTTATCGGCGGCCCAATGGGTGACTGCGGTCTGACCGGTCGTAAAATCATCGTAGATACCTACGGCGGCATGGCACGTCACGGCGGCGGCGCATTCTCCGGTAAAGATCCGTCTAAAGTTGACCGTTCTGCGGCGTACGCTGCACGTTATGTGGCGAAAAACATCGTTGCTGCCGGTCTGGCTGACCGCTGTGAGATCCAGGTTTCCCTACGCCATCGGCGTGGCTGAGCCAACCTCCATCATGGTGGAAACCTTCGGTACTGAAAAAGTGCCTTCTGAACAGCTGACCCTGCTGGTGCGTGAGTTCTTCGACCTGCGTCCATACGGTCTGATTCAGATGCTGGATCTGCTGCACCCAATCTACCAGGAAACCGCAGCGTACGGTCACTTTGGCCGCGAACATTTCCCATGGGAAAAAACCGACAAAGCCGCCCTGCTGCGTGATGCTGCCGGTCTGAAATAATCGACTGCCAGTAGCTTAAACAGGCCAGCCTTTGTGCTGGCCTTTTTTATGTCGGGTGGCGGCTATGCCTTACCCGACCTACGGGTAGTGAGTTTTTGTAGGCCGGGTAAGGCGCAGCCGCCACCCGGCAATGTTTGGAACCGTTTACACCTCACTCTCTATACCCCGCTTTCAGAATATTCTCTTTGCATGATCGCATTTCTTCTGCTGTTACATTCCCTTTCAGTTAAGTCTGAAATTTGTGCAAACGCGATGCACATCAATTAATTTACCTCTATATTTTCAAAGCTTTAATTATTTTTACGGTTACAAGCCAGTGTAACCGATTACACCGTTGTGATTTGACTCACATATTTTTATGAGCCGCTCACCTACTCTTAATATCGTAAAAAACTGATAACCCAACTGGAGGGCATAATGCCTGACAATAATAAACAGGGGCGTACGTCCAATAAGGCAATGACGTTCTTCGTCTGCTTCCTCGCCGCTCTGGCAGGATTACTCTTTGGCCTGGATATTGGCGTAATTGCCGGTGCATTACCTTTCATCACCGATGAGTTCCAGATTAGCGCACACACTCAGGAATGGGTGGTTAGCTCCATGATGTTCGGTGCCGCCGTCGGCGCGGTCGGCAGCGGCTGGCTCTCCTTTAAGCTCGGGCGTAAAAAGAGCCTGATGATCGGCGCGATCCTGTTCGTTGCCGGCTCACTGTTCTCTGCCGCTGCGCCTAACGTTGAAGTGCTGATCATCTCCCGCGTGCTGCTCGGTCTGGCAGTGGGCGTGGCGTCTTATACTGCCCCGCTGTACCTGTCTGAAATCGCTCCGGAAAAAATCCGCGGCAGCATGATTTCCATGTATCAGCTGATGATCACCATCGGTATTCTGGGGGCTTATCTCTCGGATACCGCATTCAGCTACAGCGGCGCATGGCGCTGGATGCTGGGCGTAATCATCATTCCTGCCATCCTGCTGCTGATTGGCGTTTTCTTCCTGCCAGACAGCCCGCGCTGGTTTGCCGCCAAACGCCGCTTCCATGATGCCGAACGCGTGCTCTTACGCCTGCGTGATACCAGCGCCGAAGCCAAAAACGAGCTGGAAGAGATCCGCGAAAGCCTGAAGGTCAAACAGTCCGGCTGGGCGCTGTTCAAAGAGAACAGCAACTTCCGCCGCGCGGTGTTCCTCGGTGTGCTGTTACAGATCATGCAACAGTTCACCGGGATGAACGTCATCATGTATTACGCGCCGAAAATCTTCGAACTGGCGGGCTACACCAACACCACCGAGCAGATGTGGGGCACCGTGATCGTCGGCCTGACCAACGTGCTGGCGACCTTTATCGCTATCGGTCTGGTGGACCGCTGGGGACGTAAGCCAACCCTGACGCTGGGCTTCCTGGTGATGGCCGTCGGGATGGGCGTGCTGGGTACCATGATGCACATGGGCATTCATTCCCCAACGGCACAGTACTTCGCCGTGGCGATGCTGCTGATGTTTATCATTGGGTTTGCGATGAGCGCCGGTCCGCTGATTTGGGTGCTGTGCTCTGAGATCCAGCCGTTGAAAGGGCGTGATTTTGGCATCACCTGCTCTACCGCAACCAACTGGATTGCCAACATGATCGTCGGCGCAACGTTCCTGACCATGCTCAATACCCTTGGTAACGCCAATACCTTCTGGGTCTACGCCGGTCTGAACCTGTTCTTTATCGTTCTCACTATCTGGCTGGTTCCTGAAACCAAACATGTTTCACTGGAACACATTGAACGTAACCTGATGAAAGGTCGTCCTCTGCGCGAAATCGGCGCACACGACTGATCCTCCTGCGGGAGGCGCCTCTTGCGCCTCCCCGCTTCCCGCTTTATGCTCTGCCCCTATGAAAGCTCCCCGTCTCCCCATCGCCATTCAGCAAGCCGTCATGCGCAGCCTGCGGGAAAAACTCGCCCAGGCCAACCTGAAGCTCGGCCGCAATTATCCTGAACCGAAGCTGGTCTATCAGCAGCGTGGCACCGCGGCAGGCACCGCCTGGCTGGAATCGTATGAGATCCGCCTGAATCCGGTGCTGATGATGGAAAACCAGCAGGCGTTTATCGACGAAGTCGTCCCGCACGAACTGGCGCACCTGCTGGTGTGGAAACACTTTGGCCGCGTCGCGCCGCACGGCAAAGAGTGGAAATGGATGATGGAGGCGGTGCTCGGGGTTCCGGCCCGCCGCACCCATCAGTTCGAGCTGGAATCGGTACGCCGCAATACCTTCCCCTACCGCTGCCAGTGTCAGCAGCACCAGCTTACCGTCCGCCGCCATAACCGCGTGGTGCGCGGCGAAGCGACCTATCGCTGCGTTAAATGCGGCGAACCGCTGGTTGCGGAATAATCACTCGAACTTTCAGGAACTTTCCTGATCTGACTGATTGCATACGGGAACAACATTCGTTACGTTGCGGGCTCGTTTTGACACGGAGTGTAAGATGTCCCGTAATGTTTCTCTCGCGGTCGCTTTTCTGGCGACAGCGCTCTCCGGCCATGCTCTGGCCGACGGTATTCACAGTTTCTCTCAGGCAAAAACCGCGGGCGTAAAGATTAACGCCGACGTACCGGGTGATTTCTACTGCGGCTGTAAAATTAACTGGCAGGGTAAGAAAGGGGTCGTGGATCTTGGATCCTGCGGCTATAAGGTGCGCAAGAACGAGAATCGCGCCAGCCGAATCGAATGGGAACACGTTGTTCCGGCCTGGCAGTTTGGCCACCAGCGCCAGTGCTGGCAGGACGGTGGACGTAAAAATTGCGCAAAAGATCCGGTCTACCGCCAGATGGAAAGCGATATGCACAACCTGCAACCCGCCGTGGGTGAGGTTAATGGCGACCGCGGAAACTTCATGTACAGCCAGTGGAACGGTGGCGAAGGCCAGTACGGTCAGTGCGCCATGAAGGTCGATTTCAAAGAGAAAGTCGCCGAACCACCTGCCCGCGCACGCGGCAGCATCGCCCGCACTTATTTCTATATGCGCGACCGCTACGATCTCAATCTTTCCCGCCAGCAGACGCAGCTCTTCAATGCCTGGGACAAGCTCTACCCGGTGACGGACTGGGAATGCCAGCGCGACGAACGTATCGCCAAAGTCCAGGGGAATCATAACCCTTACGTCCAGCGGGCTTGCCAGGCGCAAAAGAGCTAACCTACACTACGGCAATTCGCTTATATCGCATGACACATGGAATTTCTGACTATGCGCATCCCTCGCATCTATCACCCTGAACTGATTACCCCAGGCGGCGAAATCGCCCTGTCTGATGATGCCGCAAACCATGTAGGTCGCGTGCTGCGCATGGGGGCAGGCCAGGCGATTCAGCTCTTTGACGGCTCTAATCAGGTTTTCGACGCTGAAATTACGCGCGCCGATAAAAAAAGCGTGCACGTGAAGGTGCTGCGTGGCGACGTGGACGACCGGGAATCCCCGCTGCACATTCACCTGGGCCAGGTGATGTCGCGTGGGGAAAAGATGGAGTTCACCATTCAGAAATCCATTGAACTGGGTGTAAGCCTCATTACGCCACTTTTTTCTGAGCGCTGCGGCGTTAAACTGGATGCGGAACGTCTGAACAAAAAGATCCAGCAGTGGCAAAAAATTGCCATTGCGGCCTGCGAACAGAGCGGCCGCAACCGTATCCCTGAGATCCGCCCGGCGATGGATCTGGAGGACTGGTGTGCAGAAGAGGAAAGCGGGCTTAAGCTCAATCTTCATCCGCGCGCCAGCGCCAGCATCAATACGCTGCCGCTGCCCGTTGAGCGTGTACGCCTGCTGATTGGCCCGGAAGGCGGCCTGTCGGCTGACGAAATTGCCATGACGGCGCGTTACCAGTTTACTGATATTCTGTTGGGACCTCGCGTTCTGCGCACTGAGACAACGGCACTCACCGCCATTACCGCGCTACAGGTGCGATTTGGCGATCTGGGTTGAAGCAAAGCCTGACCCATAACCGGAGAAGAAGATGATTAAGCTCGGCATCGTGATGGACCCCATCGCAAACATTAACATCAAGAAAGACTCCAGCTTCGCTATGTTGCTGGAAGCGCAGCGTCGCGGCTATGAACTCCACTATATGGAGATGAACGATCTTTACCTGATCAACGGTGAAGCCCGCGCACGCACCCGCATCGTTAACGTCGAGCAGAACTACGAAAAATGGTACGAATTCGGTACCGAGCAGGATATTGCCCTGGCCGACCTTAACGTGATCCTGATGCGTAAAGATCCGCCGTTCGACACCGAATACATTTACGCCACCTATATCCTTGAGCGTGCCGAAGAGAAAGGAACGCTGATCGTCAACAAGCCGCAGAGCCTGCGCGACTGCAACGAGAAGCTCTATACCGCATGGTTCTCTGACCTGACGCCGGAAACGCTCGTCACCCGCAGCAAAACGCAGCTGAAAGAATTCTGGCAGAAGCACGGCGACATCATCATGAAGCCGCTGGACGGCATGGGTGGCGCGTCGATCTTCCGCGTGAAAGAGGGCGATCCGAACATTGGCGTGATTGCCGAAACGCTGACCGAGCTGGGAACCCGCTACTGCATGGCGCAGAACTATCTGCCAGCCATTAAAGACGGCGACAAGCGTGTGCTGGTCGTAGACGGCGAGCCGGTGCCTTACTGCCTGGCGCGTATCCCGCAGGGAGGGGAAACCCGTGGCAACCTGGCGGCTGGCGGCCGTGGCGAACCGCGTCCGTTAAGCGAAAGCGACTGGGAAATTGCCCGCCGCGTCGGCCCTACGCTGAAAGCCAAAGGCCTGATCTTCGTCGGTCTCGATATCATCGGCGATCGCCTGACCGAAGTGAACGTCACCAGCCCGACCTGCATTCGTGAAATCGAAGCGGAATTCCCGATCTCGATCACCGGAATGCTGATGGACGCTATCGAAAAACGTTTACAGAAATAACCTGTGACAGCGCCTGTGTTTATCCCCATACTGGGCGCTGTCGCTTTTTAAACCAGGAAACAGTACCTCTGACAATGAATTTACAGCATCACTTTCTTATTGCCATGCCTGCTCTCCAGGATCCGATTTTCCGCCGCTCCGTGGTCTATATTTGCGAATACAACGAAGACGGCGCGATGGGGATTATCATCAATAAGCCGCTGGAAAACCTCCAGGTGGAAGGCATTCTGGACAAGCTGAAAATCCCTGCTGAAGCGCGGCTGCCGGAAATCCGTCTCGATAAACCGGTGATGCTCGGCGGCCCGCTTGCAGAAGATCGTGGTTTTATCCTGCATACCCCGCCGGTTTTCTCGTCCAGCATTCGTATCTCTGATAACACCGTCGTCACCACCTCTCGCGACGTGCTTGAAACGCTGGGCACTGCCAGTCAGCCTTCTGAGGTGCTGGTTGCGCTCGGCTACGCCTCCTGGGAAAAAGGGCAGCTGGAACAAGAAATTCTGGACAACGCCTGGCTGACAGCCCCTGCGGATATGAATATCCTGTTTAAAACCCCTATCGCCGATCGCTGGCGTGACGCGGCAAAACTGATTGGCATTGATATTCTGATCATGCCTGGTGTTGCGGGGCACGCGTAATGAGCGGCACCCTTCTCGCCTTCGACTTCGGCACCAAAAGCATCGGCGTCGCTGTGGGTCAACGGATCACCGGCACCGCTCGCCCGCTCACGGCGCTGAAAGCTAACGACGGCACGCCGGACTGGAACCTTATTGAGCGCTTGCTCAAAGAGTGGCAGCCGGACGACGTGATTGTCGGCCTGCCGCTAAACATGGACGGCACCGAGCAACCGCTTACCGCCCGCGCGCGCAAATTCGCGAACAAAATCCATGGCCGCTTTGGCGTCTCCGTTAAGCTGCACGATGAACGTTTGAGCACCGTCGAGGCACGCGCTGGCCTGTTCGAGCACGGTGGCTTCCGGGCGCTGAACAAAGGCAGCGTGGATTCAGCTTCAGCCGTCATTATCCTCGAAAGCTATTTCGAACAGGGTTACTGAGCGCCGGGGCTACAGCCGCCCCTGCGCCCGTCGCTCCGCCAGACTCTGCTCAAAGTTCTGCATTCCCGCCTGCTGCCCCGTTTGAATAATGCCCGGCAGTTGCCAGGTTTTGCCTTCGCGGATCAGGTTTGCCGCCGCCGAGGTATTCACCAGTAGCTCATACAGCGCCACGCGCCCGCCCTGGACATCCTGACGTAGCTTCTGCGCCAGGACCGCACGCAGGCTTCCCGCCAGCTGATTACGCACCGGATCTTTCTCCTGAGCCGGAAAGGTGTCGACCAGGCGCTCGATCGCCTGCGCCGCACCGCGCGTGTGCAGCGTGGCCAACACCAGATGGCCGGTTTCCGCCGCCGTCAGCGCCAGGCGTATCGTCTCGCTGTCGCGCAGCTCACCAAGCAGAATCACATCCGGATCTTCACGCAGCGCGCTGCGCAGCGCCTCGGCAAAGGACGGGCTGTGCTGGCCTATCTCCCGCTGCTGGATCAGGCAACGTTCGCTCTGGTACATAAACTCCACCGGATCTTCCAGGGTCAGAATATGCCCGTCCGTCTGGTGATTGAGGAAATCGACCATAGCGGCCAGGGTGGTCGATTTCCCGCTGCCGGTGGCGCCGGTGACCAGAATCAGGCCATTGTCATTGGACAGCAGCTCCGGGATCGCTCGCGGCACACCTAGCGCAGAGAGCTGCGGGCACGTCAGCGGCAACAGCCGCAGCGCAATCGAAACGCCGTGCATATGCTTAAACGCACTGCCGCGCAGCCGCTGACGGCCTGCGAGGGTAACGGCAAAATCCACCTGCCCGTTTGCCCACCATGCGCCCTGCTGTTCGTCGTTGAGCCACGCTTTTAATAACGCCTCCACATCCGGGGGCGGAAACGGCGCAGGTTCAAGACGGCCTGACCTGCGCCAGCGCGGTGGCGAATCACTGCACAGGTGTAGATCGGAGACGTTATGCTTTACACTAAGGGCCACAATTTCTTCCACATCCATAGACTACTCCTCGGAAAATGAACGACATTGCGCATAACCTGGCACAGGTCCGGGACAAAATCTCAGCCGCGGCAACGCGTTGCGGCCGTGCTCCAGAAGAAATTACGTTGCTTGCAGTCAGCAAAACCAAGCCTGCGAGCGCCATCGCAGAAGCGATAGCCGCCGGTCATCGTGCCTTTGGTGAAAACTATGTGCAGGAAGGCGTGGATAAAATTCGCGCTTTCCGGGAACGGGGAAATACAGACCTGCAATGGCACTTTATCGGTCCGCTACAGTCGAACAAAAGCCGTCTGGTAGCAGAGCACTTTGACTGGTGCCACACCATCGATCGTCTGCGCATCGCTACCCGTCTGAGCGACCAGCGCCCTATGGAGATGCCAGCGCTTAACGTGCTGATTCAAATCAACATCAGCGATGAAAACAGCAAGTCCGGCATTACACTGGGCGAACTGGAGGCGCTGGCGGCAGACGTGGCGGCGCTGCCGCGCTTAACCCTGCGCGGGCTGATGGCTATCCCGGCGCCAGAGTCAAGTTATGAAAGGCAGTTTGCCGTGGCACAGCAAATGGCTGTAGCATTTGAGGCGCTTAAGGCGCGCTATGACACGGTAGACACGCTTTCTCTGGGCATGTCGGACGATATGGAAGCCGCCATCGCGGCAGGCAGCACCATGGTGCGCATCGGCACGGCAATTTTCGGTGCGCGCGATTACCCCCAATAATAAGGAAACCTGAGGAACGCCATGAAGACGTTGACTTTCCTGCTTTCAACGGTCATTGAACTGTATACGATGGCGCTGCTGTTGCGCGTCTGGATGCAGTGGGCCCGTTGTGATTTTTACAATCCATTCTCACAATTTATCGTGAAAATCACGCAGCCCGTTGTGGGGCCGCTTCGCCGCGTCATTCCGGCAATGGGGCCAATTGACAGTTCATCTCTGCTGATGGCGTTTATTCTGAGCGTTATCAAAGCGATCGTGCTGTTTATGGTCATCACTTTCCAGCCGATTATCTGGATTTCAGCCGTTCTGATCCTGGTTAAAACCGTCGGCTCGCTGATCTTCTGGGTCCTGCTGGTGATGGCGATCATGAGCTGGGTAAGCCGGGGCCGTAGCCCGGTGGAGTACGCGTTGATTCAGCTGACTGAACCGTTGCTGCGTCCGATTCGTAGCCTGCTGCCTGCAATGGGCGGAATCGACTTCTCCCCGATGCTTCTCGTTCTTCTGCTGTACGTGCTGAATATGGGTATCGCGGAACTGTTACAGGCGACGGGTAATATGCTGCTGCCGGGGCTGTGGATGGCGTTATGAGTGCAGTTAGCCCCTGCGCCGACGGGCTGGTTTTGCGGCTGTACATTCAGCCGAAAGCCAGCCGCGACAGTATTGTTGGGCTGCATGGCGACGAGCTAAAAGTCGCCATCACTGCCCCGCCGGTTGACGGCCAGGCGAATGCGCATCTGACCAAATATCTGGCTAAACAGTTTCGCGTCGCTAAAAGCCAGGTCATCATTGAGAAAGGTGAACTTGGCCGGCATAAACAGGTAAAAATCCTTAACCCGCAATCTATCCCGACGGAAGTCGCGGCTCTGAAAGAACAGGACTAAACCATGCAGAAAGTTGTTCTCGCCACCGGTAACGCCGGTAAAGTGCGCGAGCTGGCCTCGCTATTAAATGATTTTGGGCTGGACGTGGTGGCCCAGACCGAGCTGGGCGTGGACTCCGCCGAAGAGACCGGCCTGACGTTTATCGAAAACGCCATTCTGAAAGCGCGCCACGCCGCGCAGATCACCGGACTGCCCGCGATAGCCGATGACTCCGGTCTGGCCGTGGATTTTCTGGGCGGTGCGCCGGGGATTTACTCCGCCCGCTATTCCGGGGTGGACGCCACCGACCAGCAGAATCTGGAAAAGCTGCTTGTGGCCCTGAAAGACGTCCCTGACGAACAGCGTACCGCGCAGTTCCACTGCGTGCTGGTCTACATGCGTCACGCGGAAGATCCCACGCCGATTGTCTGTCACGGCAGCTGGCCGGGCGTGATCACCCGTGAAGCGGCGGGCAACGGCGGCTTTGGTTACGACCCGATTTTCTTTGTCCCGACCGAGGGAAAAACCGCTGCGGAACTCACCCGCGAAGAGAAAAGCGCGATCTCCCACCGTGGACGCGCCCTGAAACTGTTACTGGAAGCACTGCGTAATGGCTAATTTGCCGCCTCTGAGTCTTTATATTCACATCCCATGGTGCGTGCAGAAATGCCCGTACTGCGATTTCAACTCGCACGCGCTGAAGGGCGAAGTGCCGCACGATGATTACGTCGCGCATCTGCTGGCCGATCTGGATGCTGATGTATCGTACGCACAGGGACGTGAAGTGAAGACCATTTTTATTGGTGGCGGTACACCGAGCCTGCTTTCAGGCCCGGCGATGCAGACGCTGCTGGATGGCGTGCGCGCACGCCTGAACCTGGCAGTGGATGCTGAAATTACGATGGAAGCCAACCCCGGTACCGTTGAGGCCGACCGTTTTGTCGAGTATCAGCGTGCGGGCGTGAACCGTATCTCTATCGGCGTGCAGAGCTTTAGCGAGCCAAAGCTGAAGCGTCTGGGGCGTATCCACGGCCCGGAAGAGGCAAAACGCGCGGCAAACCTGGCAACGGGGCTTGGGCTGCGCAGCTTTAACCTCGACCTGATGCATGGCCTGCCGGATCAGTCGCTCGAAGAAGCGCTGGACGATTTGCGTCAGGCGATTGAACTGAATCCGCCGCATCTGTCGTGGTATCAGCTGACCATTGAGCCTAACACCCTGTTTGGTTCCCGTCCTCCGGTGCTGCCGGACGATGACGCGCTGTGGGATATCTTCGAGCAGGGCCACCAGCTTTTGACCGCGGCGGGGTATCAGCAATACGAAACGTCGGCGTATGCGAAGCCGGGCTATCAGTGTCAGCACAATCTGAACTACTGGCGTTTTGGTGATTATCTGGGAATTGGCTGCGGCGCACATGGCAAAGTGACCTTCCCGGACGGACGCATTCTGCGTACCGCCAAAACGCGTCACCCGCGCGGGTATATGGAAGGCCGCTACCTGGAGCGTCAGCACGACGTCGAGGCGGCGGATAAGCCGTTTGAGTTCTTTATGAACCGCTTCCGTCTGCTGGAAGCCGCACCGCGCGCGGAATTTACGCGTTATACCGGGCTGCCGGAGTCAGTGATTCGTCCGCAGATTGACGAGGCGCTGGCGCAGGGGTATCTGACCGAGTGTGATGAGTCCTGGCAGATCACCGAGCACGGCAAGCTGTTCTTAAACTCCCTTCTTGAGCTGTTCCTCGCTGAAAATCCTGAAGGCTGATTCAGGATTTTGCATCCCGTTCTGCTGGCTGAGGGAAAGGCTGGCAGAGTGTGGGGATGGAAAAATCAAAACAACTCCGCAAACAAATGACGCCCGAAGAATTACGCCTCTGGTATATGCTCAGAGGTCGTCGTTTCTTCGGGTATAAGTTTCGCCGTCAGATGCCGGTTGGGCCGTATATCGTGGATTTTGCCTGCTTTAAGGCGAAGCTGATTATTGAGCTGGACGGTAGGCAGCATCAGAACAAAGAGAAGTATGATTCTCACCGTACCGAGTTTTTGAATGCGAACGGCTGGGAAGTCGTACGGTTCTGGAATAATGAATTCAGGACTAATGAGGATGAGGTGCTGATGGCTATTTTACAACGATTGCAATGCCTGATGCCCTCACCCTAACCCTCTCCCACAGGGAGAGGGAACTGGTTACTCCCTCTCCCCTTGGGAGAGGCCCGGGGTGAGGGGCCCAGCGTGCAGAGAGCTTACTTCAGCGTCCCCACCAGCGACTTCCGGCTGTCTTCCAGCGACACCACGCGTTTACACACGTCTTTGCCGAACTGCTGGAAATCGGCTTCCTGATTCTTCCACTCGTTCTGAATCGAGGTTTGCAGTCCGCCCAGGCTACCCAGTACACCCTGCAACGGATTACCGCCACCCTTCAGCACCGCTTTGGCGCCCATCTCGTTGATGCTGTCCTGGAGAATGCCGCCCATCGCCTGGTTCACCAGCTGCTGACCGTCGGCACGCACCTGATCGATCGCCTTATAGTGGAACGTCAGGCCATCAGAGCGCGTCTCGATAATACGGTTCATCTGCTCTTTCAGCTGTTTATCCAGCTTCGTCAGGCGGGTGCGCATATTGCTGCTCTCCCCCACCTCTTTGGTGATGATTTTATCCAGCGCCACGCGGCTTTTCTCGACGCGGGTCAGCGCGCCATCGTTGATCCAGGGCAGCGCGGTACGCAACTCGGCCTGGTAGTCCATCGCCTGCTCGCGCTGAGCGGCCGTCAGGTTTTGCGGTTTGCCGTTAAAGGTCACGTTGCCATCCGGCGTAATCACCAGATTGCCATTCTCGCCCTTAACCTGCACGGTTTGCGGACTCAGCACCACGTCATCACGCGGGGTGACGCTACATTTATACTCCGCATGGGCGGTGGATCCGATTGCCAGTAATGCAACAGCCAGCAACGTTTTGCGCATCTTTAACACTCCCTCAGACAAAATGGGCCAGCTAATGCTGGCCCCGTTCTTGCTTTATTAGTCCCACCAAACGTCGAAAAGTTCGCTAACGCGGACATCTTCCAGTTTGTGGTCTTCAAGCCATTTGCGTATCAGCGCCTGATGCTCTTCGGTGCATTTCCCCACTTCATGGGTGCAAATCAGACCTTCCCACGCCAGATAGCCGCTACCGTCGAAGGCCAGCTTGTTTGGCTCGATCACCTCGTTGATGAACGCATCAACGTCCTGATCGATCTGCTCAACGCTGGTGCCTTCCGGGAAGCGCCAGGCAACGGAGAAGCCCACTTCCTGGAATTCTTCGATGTGCATCTTTTTACGCAGACGACGGCTACGATTCTTTGCCATTATTTCACCCTCTCGAACATTAAGTCCCATACGCCGTGACCAAGACGATGGCCACGCTGTTCAAATTTTGTCACCGGACGTGAATCCGGACGCGGTACGTAGTCGTTGCTTTCAGACTGATTTTTATACCCGTCCAGGGACGACATCACTTCCAGCATATGTTCCGCATAAGGTTCCCAGTCGGTTGCCATGTGGAAAACGCCGCCCAGCTTGAGCTTACTTTTCACCAGCTCGGCAAACGGCGCCTGAACGATACGGCGTTTATTATGACGCGCTTTGTGCCATGGGTCAGGGAAAAAGAGCTGAACCATGTTCAAAGAATTGTCAGGAATCATTTTGTGCAGCACTTCCACCGCGTCGTGACACATGACGCGCAGGTTCTCAACGCCCTCTTCGTGGGCCGTTGCCAGGCACGCGCCGACGCCCGGCGAGTGTACTTCGATACCGAGGAAGTTCTGCTCCGGGCGCGCTTTTGCCATGGTCACCAGCGAGGTGCCCATGCCAAAACCAATCTCCAGCGTCACTGGCGCGTCGCGGCCAAACAGGTCGGTGAAGTCGAGCGGTTGCTCGCTGAACTCAACGCCCATCACCGGCCAGTAGTTGTCCAGCGCGTGTTGCTGCCCTTTTGTCAGGCGCCCCTGACGGCGGACAAAGCTGCGAATACGGCGCAGCGGGCGACCGTTTTCATCAAATTCCGGTGAAATGACGTCGTTTTTCATAAAAGAGTTGTCTGCTTGTGAGAATGTTCGGGAAACGGGCATTATCCAAAGTTAAGGCTTCTATGCAAGCATGGGAAAGATCCGGTTTACAGCAGATTGACGCTGTGCTGCAATCTGCGTCCCTGATTAAGCGAATCGATGACCATGCAAGCCTCTCAATTTTCAGCCCAGGTGCTGGACTGGTACGACAAATACGGGCGTAAAACCCTGCCCTGGCAAATTGAAAAAACGCCGTACAAAGTATGGCTCTCCGAGGTGATGTTGCAACAAACGCAGGTCGCGACGGTCATTCCTTACTTCGAGCGTTTTATGGCGCGCTTCCCGACAATCACCGATCTGGCCAACGCGCCGCTGGACGAGGTACTGCACCTATGGACAGGCCTCGGCTATTACGCCCGCGCGCGCAACCTGCACAAAGCCGCACAGCAGGTCGCCACCCGCCACAACGGTAAATTCCCGGAAACCTTTGACGAGGTGGCGGATTTGCCCGGCGTCGGGCGTTCAACCGCAGGCGCAATCCTCTCCCTCTCTTTAGGCAAACATTTCCCTATTCTCGACGGCAACGTCAAGCGCGTGCTCGCACGCTGCTACGCCATAGATGGATGGCCGGGCAAGAAAGAGGTTGAGAAACGCCTGTGGGAGATCAGTGAAGCGGTCACTCCGGCGAAAGGGGTGGCGCGTTTTAACCAGGCGATGATGGATCTGGGCGCGATGGTCTGCACCCGTTCAAAACCGAAGTGCGAACTTTGCCCGGTAAACAACCTCTGCATGGCCTATGCGAACCACACCTGGGCGCAGTATCCGGGGAAAAAACCGAAGCAGACGCTGCCTGAACGCACCGGGTACATGCTGCTGATGCAGCATGGCGACGAGGTGTTTCTCGCTCAGCGCCCGCCGAGTGGCCTGTGGGGTGGTCTATACTGCTTCCCACAGTTTGAGGATGAAGCCTCACTTCGGGCATGGCTTGAACAGCGCGGCATTGCGGCCGATACCCTGACGCAACTCAACGCGTTCCGTCATACCTTCAGCCATTTCCATCTGGATATTGTGCCGATGTGGCTTCCCGTGTCCTCATTCACGTCGTGCATGGATGAAGGCAACGCTCTCTGGTATAACTTAGCGCAACCGCCATCAGTCGGGCTGGCGGCTCCCGTGGAGCGCCTGTTACAGCAATTACGTGTCGGTGCAATGGTTTAGCATCGGCAAGACAAAGAGGAATGAGTATGGCCAGAACCATTTTTTGTACTTTCCTACAGCGCGACGCTGAAGGCCAGGGATTTCCAGCTCTACCCGGGCGACCTGGGTAAGCGCATTTACAACGAGATCTCCAAAGAAGCCTGGGGACAGTGGCAGAAGAAGCAGACCATGCTGATCAACGAGAAAAAGCTCAGCATGATGAACCCGGAACACCGCAAACTGCTGGAGCAGGAGATGGTGAACTTCCTGTTCGAGGGTAAAGACGTCCATATCGAAGGCTATACGCCACCGGAAAAATAATACTCTGCGGCTGCTGCCCGGCGGCGCTGCGCTTGCACGGGCCTACGGTTTTGTAGGCCGGGTAAGCGCAGCGCCACCCGGCAACAGCAACCCCAAAGCAAACACAACACGCACTCCCGGAATGATGAAAAAACTTTTAGCGCTAGCCCTTGTTGCGCCGTTGCTTGTGTCTTGTTCTTCCAAAAAAAGGCGATGAATACAACGAAGCCTGGGTAAAGGACACCAACGGTTTTGACATTTTGATGGGGCAGTTTGCCCACAACATCGAGAACATATGGGGATTTAACGAAGTTCTTATTGCCGGACCGAAGGACTACGTTAAGTACACTGACGCCTATCAGACCCGTAGCCACATCAACTTCGATGACGGTACGATTACGGTTGAAACCATCGCAGGGACTGAACCTGCGGCGCATTTACGTCAGGCCATCATCAAAACCCTGCTGATGGGCGACGATCCGGGGTCTATCGACCTCTACTCTGATGCCGATGACATCACCATCTCCAAAGAGCCGTTTCTGTATGGCCAGGTCGTTGACCAGACCGGTCAGCCGATCCGCTGGGAAGGCCGCGCCACGAAATTTGCCGACTACCTGCTGCAAACGCGCCTGAAAAGCCGCACCAACGGCCTGAAAGTGATCTACAGCGTCACGATCAACCTGGTGCCGAACCACCTCGACAAGCGTGCGCATAAGTATCTGGGCATGGTGCGTCAGGCGTCGCGTAAGTATGGCGTGGATGAGTCGCTGATCCTGGCGATTATGCAGACCGAGTCCTCGTTCAACCCCTACGCGGTAAGCCGTTCCGACGCGCTGGGGCTGATGCAGGTTGTACAGCACAGCGCCGGTAAAGACGTGTTCCGCGCACAGGGGAAATCCGGCACGCCGAGCCGCAGCTACCTGTTCGATCCGCAAAGCAACATTGATACCGGTACGGCCTACCTGGCGATGCTGAACAATGTCTACCTGGGCGGGATTGATAACCCAACCTCACGCCGCTATGCGGTGATCACCGCCTATAACGGCGGGGCGGGCAGCGTGCTGCGCGTCTTCTCAAATGACAAAGTGCAGGCCGCGAACATCATCAACAGCATGGCGCCGGGGGATGTCTACTCAACCCTCACCACCCGCCACCCGTCTGCGGAATCACGCCGCTATCTGTATAAGGTGAATACGGCGCAGAAGAACTACCGTCGCCGCTAGTCAACACACCTTCTCCTGCAATGAGAAGGTGTTCTGCTTCCCCTCTCCCTGTGGGAGAGGGCCAGGGTGAGGGCATCAGACCGCACCCATCTCATCCCACCCATACGAAAATGCTATTTGCATCACAATCCAGACTGCAAATTAATGTGGATTGCATTTTTTTGCGGGAGGTAACAAAACATATCGTTGCCAACTGATAGAATTGCATCAAATAACAACCCTGAATGTTCCCAAAACAACATATCTCCCGCTCACTTGTGAGGAAAGTAACATGAACCTTAAGCTGCAGCTTAAAATCTTGTCGTTTCTGCAGTTCTGCCTGTGGGGTAGCTGGCTGACTACACTCGGCTCCTATATGTTTGTGACGCTCAAGTTCGATGGTGCGTCGATCGGTGCCGTTTACAGCTCGCTGGGTATTGCGGCTGTCTTCATGCCAACGCTGCTCGGTATCGTGGCGGATAAATGGCTAAGCGCGAAATGGCTGTATATGCTTTGCCACCTGGTGGGTGCGGGGACGCTGTTTATGGCGGCCGAAGTGACCACGCCGGGGGCGATGTTCATGGTGATCCTGCTTAACTCGCTGGCCTATATGCCAACGCTTGGCCTGATCAACACCATCTCCTACTATCGCCTGAAATCTGCCGGTCTGGATATCGTCACCGACTTCCCGCCAATCCGTATCTGGGGCACCATCGGCTTTATCATGGCGATGTGGGGCGTGAGCTTCGCGGGCTTCGAGCTGAGCCATATGCAGCTCTACATCGGCGCGGCGCTCTCCGTACTGCTGGCGCTGTTCACCCTGACACTGCCCACCATTCCGGTATCTAATCAGCAGAAAAACCAGAGCTGGAGCACCATGCTTGGCCTGGACGCCTTCGCACTGTTTAAAAACAAGCGCATGGCGATCTTCTTTATCTTCTCCATGCTGCTGGGCGCGGAACTGCAAATCACCAACATGTTCGGTAATACCTTCCTGCACAGCTTCGATAACGATCCGCTGTTTGCCGGGAGCTTTATCGTCGAACACGCGTCGGTGATGATGTCCATCTCGCAGATCTCCGAGACGCTGTTCATCCTGACCATCCCGTTCTTCCTGAGCCGCTACGGTATCAAGAACGTCATGCTGATCAGTATCGCCGCCTGGATGTTGCGCTTCGGTCTGTTCGCCTATGGCGACCCGAGCGCGTTCGGCACCGTGCTGCTGGTTCTGTCGATGATTGTTTACGGCTGTGCCTTCGACTTCTTCAACATCTCCGGCTCGGTGTTTGTGGAAAAAGAGGTGAAGCCTGAAATCCGCGCCAGTGCGCAGGGCATGTTCCTGATGATGACCAACGGCTTCGGCTGTATTCTGGGCGGCGTGGTGAGCGGCAAAGTGGTTGAGATGTATACCACTAACGGCATCACCAACTGGCAACCAGTGTGGCTGATCTTCGCCGGGTACTCGCTGGTGCTGTTCTTCGCGTTCATCGCGCTGTTCAAGTACAAGCACGTGCGCGAGCCGCACGGTGCGCAGCCGATCGCGCATTGATTGTTGTGCCCGGTGGCGCTGCGCTTACCGGGCCTGGAAAACCAGACCGTAGGCCGGGTAAGGCGTAGCCGCCACCCGGCTATTTTATTCCAGAAAGCACCCACCCCACCGACAGCAAATCCGCGCTGCCGCCCGGGCTCAGGTTGCGTTCAATCAATGCCTTATCCATCTTCAGCAACGCCTCGCAGTCCCAGCCGTTAGCCAGCAGTTCCCGCGCGTAGCCCTGAACGTAGCGCAGCCCCTCAATGCCGCCGCGCGAAACGAGATTGCTGTCCTGATTTACCGCCATCAGGCGCAACAGCAGGCCGTGAAGCGACTGACCGTTCCACGCATCCAAAGCCTTACGCACCGTGGCAAAGCCGCTTTCTGCCTCGCCACGCGCGCCGGTTAAACCGTACAGCTGAAACTGCCGCTCCCCCGCCGTTGCCTGCCCACTGCGCCCGGCCAGCTCCCTCGCCACCAGCCCATGACAGATGTTACTTACCTCACAACAGAGGCTATCCGCAGAGATATTTTTCACACGCCCGGCGGCGAAGCAGAGCAAACCGAGGGCAAAAATCCCGCCCTTGTGGGTATTTACCCCGCCCGTGGCGGCGTACATTGCCTGCTCGCAGGCCATTCCCATTGGGCGAAGAATCCGCAACTGCCGATCGGCAGGTTTGGCCGCATGTGCTTCACCCAGTTCCGCAAACCGGGCAAACCACGGCGTAATCGCCATAATGCTGCGGACAAACAAGGCATGGTCCATATCGCGATGGGAGCCGTTATTGAGCCTGTCCACCAGCCCCGGTTTTGGCGTCAGCTCCAGCTCCTGCCACAGCGCCGCTTCGGCAAGCGCAGGGAGATCAACCGGGCGCGGTTCAGTCGCGAGCAAACCAGTCATCGATCATCTTCTCCACGCGGGAAACCACCTGCTCAGCGGGGTGATTGCGCGAACGGGAACAGGCGTGGGCGGGCTCGTCACAGATCAGGCAGCGTCTGAGATTCGCCCCCAGCGACTGACGCCCGACGTGGCCGTTTTCAGGGCAGATCACATCCAGATCCCACAGCCTGCCGAGTGGGTGCGTCTGCTCCAGTTCTGCACAGTGCGCCTTAATTTCCGCCGCCGGATGCGCGATGCACCACAAGGCTTCAGGTCCGGTGGGTAGCCACAGCACCTTACGGTCCAGCACCTGCCAGCGGTTTTCCCACAGCAGCTGGTCGCACATTTGCAGCGCCACGCCCATGGTGTTGCGATAGCGAAGGCTGTCTTTGATTTCCCCGGGCGTAACCAGCGTGAGGGAGATCACCGGTTGTTGATAGTGCGCAAGCATGTCAGCCTGGCGCGCTGCGCGGCGCTCTTTCGCCGCCAGCAGTTCGTCCAGGCTGACACCCGTCCGCACGGGTGTCGCAATAGTCACACTTCCTCCTTTACCTGTCGAACGGTGTCGATCACGCTGCCGTCGCGGTAGCGGATCACCCCGACGATTTTGTCGGTGAACTCAATCGGTTTCGGTACGCCTGTCAACGAAATCGCTCGCTCATACAGCGCGTTGATATCTACAACCTTCAGCCCTGCTTCCATAAGTCGTTCGCGGATCTCCGGGCGCGCCGGGTTGACCGCAATACCGTGGTCGGTGACCAGCACGTCAATGCTCTCCCCCGGCGTGAGGCGGGTGGTAACGCGCTTCACGACGGTCGGGATGCGGCTTCGCAGCAGCGGCGCGACCACAATGGTCAGGTTGGCTGCCGCCGCCACGTCGCAGTGTCCGCCGGATGCGCCACGCATCACGCCATCGGAGCCGGTGATGACATTGACGTTAAAGTCGACGTCGATTTCCAGGGCGCTGAGGATCACCACGTCGAGCTGGTCGCAGCTTGCCGCCTTGCTGCCGGGGTTGGCGTAGACGTTGGTGGAGATCTCCACGTGGTTCGGGTTGCGCGCCAGCGAGGCCGCTGCCTGGCCGTCAAAGCACTGGGTGTCGAGCAGCTTTTCGATGAGCCCCTTCTCGTGCAGATCCACCAGGCTGCCGGTGATGCCGCCAAGGGCGAAGCGCGCCTTCACGCCGCCGCGCTCCATCTTCTCTTCCATAAAACGGGTGCAGGCGGTGGCCGCTGCACCGGAGCCGGTCTGCATCGAGAAGCCTGGTTTGAAATAGCCAGAGTGTTCAATCACGTCCGCCGCATAGCGGGCGATCATCAGCTCGCGCGGGTTGCTGGTGACGCGCGCCGCGCCGACGCTGATTTTCGCCGGGTCGCCCACGCTCTCCACCTGCACGATGTAGTCCACCTGATCCTGCACCAGGCTGGCGGGCATATTGGGGAATGGCACCAGCGCTTCGGTCAGCAGCACCACCTTACGGGCAAAGTGCGCATCCACCATGGCGTAGCCCAGCGAGCCGCAGCAGGATTTGCCGTGCGTCCCGTTGGCGTTGCCAAACTCATCGCTGCACGGCACGCCGAGAAACGCCACGTCGATATTCAGCTCGCCGTCCTGGAGCAGCTTCACGCGCCCGCCGTGGGAGTGAATTTGCACCGGCTCGTCCATCAGCCCGTGGGAGATGGCATCCGCCAGCCTGCCGCGCATGCCGGAGGTGTAAATCCGGGTGATGACGCCACTCTCGATATGCTCGATCAGCGCGTCGTTGCAGGTCATCAGCGAGCTGGAAGCCAGGGTCAGATTTTTGAAGCCCATCCGCGCCAGCAGCGCCACGACGGTGTTGATCACCCGGTCGCCTTCGCGAAAGGCATGGTGGAAGGAGATGGTCATCCCGTCCTGCAAGCCGCTGCGCTTAACCGCCTCTTCAATTGAGGCGCAGAGCTTGCGGCTGTGCTTCGCCTCGCTGTCCGCCAGCCACGGCGTCGCGCTGTGGGCGGTATCAAAGGGTTTCAGATCCCGCAGATGGGGGAAATTTACATGGAGAAGTTCTGTCTGATTCATTATGTCATCCTTACCGACGCACGCCAGAGGCCGCCGCGCGCTCCAGCACCACCTGCGCGTGGTTAATAATCGGTGCATCCACCATTTTGCCGTTGAGCGACACCACGCCCAGGCCGTTACGCTCGCCCTCTTCTGCCGCCTCAATCACCCTTTTGGCGTGATCCACCTCTTCCTGAGTCGGGGCGTAGGCGTTGTGCAGCAGGTCTATCTGGCGCGGGTTAATCAGCGATTTGCCGTTGAAGCCCATCTTGCGGATCAGGTCGACCTCGCGCAGGAACCCGGCTTCGTCGTTAACGTCGGACCACACCACGTCGAAGGCGTCGATACCGGCGGCGCGTGCGGCGTGCAGCACGGCGCAGCGGGCATAGAACAGCTCGGTGCCGTCGCCGCGCTCGGTCTGCATGTCCATCACGTAGTCAAAGGCGGCCAGCGCGATGCCGATCAGGCGCGGGGAGCTGCGGGCAATCGCCACGGTGTTGATGACGCCAATGGCCGATTCAATCGCCGCCATCACGCGGGTGGAACCCACATCACGCCCGCACTCCTTCTCGATACGCTCGAGGTGGCCTTCCAGCTCGTAAATATCGTCCGGGGTGTCGGTTTTCGGCAGGCGAATCACGTCCACGCCCGCGCGCACGGCGGCCTCCAGATCCAGCAGACCAAACGGCGTGCTCAGCGGGTTAATGCGCACCACGGTTTCGATATCCTGATACATTGGGTGCTGCAACGCGTGGAACACCAGCATGCGTGCGGTGTCTTTCTCGCGCAGGGCCACGGCGTCCTCAAGGTCAAACATGATGGAGTCGGGGCGGTAGATAAAGGCGGTAGAGAGCATGGCGGCATTGGCGCCTGGCAGGAACAGCATACTGCGGCGGAGTTTGCTCATTTCAGCGCCCCCCAGTTGATGGCCTGTTCATCGGCGGCACGCAGAAGCGCGCTTTGCAGGCGAGCGCGGATCACACAGTCCAGCGCCCCTTTGTCTTCAATAATGATTAATCCCTGGTGCACGTTCATGGCGCGCAATGTGTCGTTGACCACCTGGCGTATTTGCTCGCCAAACTGCTTAATCACTTCACTGTGGATGACAATCTCCAGCTCACCGTGAGCGGGGGCGATTTTCACCATCAGGTCGCTGGACTCCTGCGTTCCGGCCAGCGCCTCCCTTACAATATTCATGATAAATTCCTGATAGTTATGCGACTTCCGCACTCGCACGATAATGTGCTTCGAGGTGCGCGAAGGTGGAGTCCGGGACAATCTCCCGGATCCGGGAAAACTGCTGTGTCTTGAGTAAACGGCGCACTTCCGAGGCCGAAATGGCGTTGCCGGTGGCTTTGATGCGCGGCATCTCCACCACGTCGATGTGCGAGGCCAGCAGGTCGTGCAGCGTCTGGTTGTATTGCCGCGTGATGTCGCAGAACGGCTCCGAGCCGATGAAGCGGTGCGTGATGCCCAGCGCCGGGGCGATATAGTCCCGGAAGATCAGCACGTCGATCTCGCTCCACGCCTGCTGCACTTTGCCGGTCTCCTTCAGGAAGTAGGCCGGGAAGGTGGCGCGGGAGATGATGTACTGCGAGCCTTCATGCACCACCACGTTCGGCAGATGCGCCACGCCCGCACGCACCATCTCAATGCGCGCGCTGAACGGGAAGAACGAGGCGTCTTCACGCACCACAAACAGATGCAGGGCATCGCACTGCGTCGCCGCCTGCTCCACCAGATGACGATGGCCGAGGGTGAAGGGATTGGCGTTCATCACGATCGCGCCCGTTTTTTCCCCACACCGGCGCTTCGCGCGCAGGGATCGGCAGTAGCGCGCGATCCCCTGCGGAGTGTTCTCCATTAGCACCGCGTTGTTCCCGCTCTGGGCAATCGGCCAGAAACCGCTGCGGCCAAAGCGCTCCTTATTGCACGGACGGGTGCAGAGGAAGAGGTGAAAATGGCCGCGCTCCAGCGCCGCGTTTTCCACCTCTGCCAGCAGACGCGCGCTGAGGTTTTCCCCACGAAGCTGCTCGTTGACCGCCACGCATTTGATGACGTTGGCAGCCAGCCCGGCGCAACCCACCAGCTGCGCGCCGGACCAGGCTTCGACAAACAGCGTGATGTCGTTGTCCAGGCCAAGGCCGCTGTCTGCCAGCAGGTAGCGGATCTGGCTTAAGCGTTCCGGGTGTTTCGCCACAACGGTGTGCCGAAAATCAATGGGTTGCGATTGCATGCTGCCGCCTTACTCAGTGCGCTGCCGCGAGCCCGACGGCTGGCGCTTCCACGATCACGTTGCTCAGATGACCGATATGCTCGATCTCCACCTCAATGCGATCCCCCTCCTTCATAAACAGCGGCGGGTTGCGCTTTTTACCCACGCCACCAGGCGAGCCGGTGATGATCACGTCGCCCGGGCTGAGACGGGTGAAGGTGCTGATATACTCGATCAGTTCCGCCACCTTGTGGATCATGCTGCTGGTGTTGTCCTCCTGCACCATGCGGCCGTTCAGCCAGGTGCGGATCGCCAGGCTGTGCGGGTCCGGGATCTCATCCGCCGTCGCCATCCACGGGCCGAACGCCCCGGTCTGCCGCCAGTTTTTCCCGGCGGTGAACCAGGTGTGCTGCCAGTCGCGGGCGGAGCCGTCCATGTAACAGCTGTAGCCCGCCACGTGGCGCAGGGCGTCGTCGCGGCTGATGTTCTCCCCGCCTTTGCCGATGATCACAGCCAGCTCGCCTTCGTAGTCGAACTCGCTGGAGTGGCGCGGCTTCAGCACCGGCTCGTTGTGGCCGGTCTGTGAGTCCGGGAAGCGGACAAACAGCGTCGGGGCCGGGTTGTGCTGGTCAAACTCCTTGCGCTTGTCGGCATAGTTCATGCCCACGCAGAGGATTTTTTCCGGCTGGACAATCACCGGTAAGAAGGTGATGGCGTTCAGCGGTACATCCACCGCGTCGTTCAGAAAACGGGTGGCCTGCGCCAGCCCGTTCCCCTGCAACAGCGCTTTAAGGTCGCCATAGCGGTCGCCCAGGCGGCGGCCCAAATCAATCACGCCTTCGGCCTGTACGATGCCGTAGCTGCGTTTTCCCTGGTATAAAAAGCTTGCGAGTTTCATTGTTCTTTCCTGAAAACTTAAACGAGGAAGTTGCCCAGAATCAGCAGTGAGACAGAGACGTTAATCGCGCCGCCGATACGGGTAGCAATCTGGGCGAATGGCATCAGGCTCATGCGGTTGCCTGCGGTCAGGATCGCCACGTCACCGGTGCCGCCCTGCCCGCTCTGACAGCAGGAGACGATGGCGACATCAATCGGGTGCATACCAATCTTTTTGCCAACGAAGAATCCGGTCGCCACCAGCGCGGAAACGGTGCTGACAATCACCAGCAGGTTGCTGACGGTGAACGCCGCCACCAGTTCATGCCATGGGGTAATCGCCACGCCGACAGCGAAGAGGATTGGGTAGGTCACGGAGGTCTGGAAGAATTTGTACACCACCTGGGAACCCTCCAGCAGACGCGGAGAGGCGCCGTTGCAGAGCTTCACCAGCACCGCCATAAACAACATGCCCACCGGCGCTGGCAGACCAATCAGCTTGTGACCGAGCATGCCCAGCATGTACAGCAGCACCGCCAGCAGCGCGCCCGAGGCGATGGTCGTCACGTCCGCTTTGCCGGAGAACGCAGGTTGGGAAACAGTGGCATCAGCGTTGGCGCGATTCGGCATCAGCTGGCCTTCACCGGTCAGGTGCGGGTAGCGTTTCCCGAGCTGGTTGAGGCAGCCGGAGATAATGATCGCCGTCAGGCCGCCGAGCATCACCATCGGCAGCACGCGGCCGAGCGCCACGCCCTGATCCATATGCAGCAGGGTGGCATAGCCGATAGAGAGCGGGATCGCCCCTTCCCCGACGCCGCCCGCCATGATCGGCAGAATGATAAAGAAGAAGATCTGGAACGGCTCGAGGCCCAGCGCCAGCCCAACACCCATGCCGACAATCATGCCGACGATTTCACCGCACAGCATCGGGAAGAAGATGCGCAGGAAGCCCTGGATCAGCACGGTGCGGTTCATACTCATGATGCTGCCGACGATAATGCAGCAGATATAGAGGTAGAGAATATTGGTGGATTTATAGAATTTGGTCGTGGACTCAACCACCACGTCCGGCAGCAGGCCGTAATAGACCAGCGCGGAAGGGATAAAGGTGGCGCAAATTGCCGCCGCACCGAGCTTGCCGACAATCGGCAGGCGTTTGCCGAACTCACCGCAGGCAAAGCCGAAGAAGGCCAGCGTGGCCACCATGACCACAATGTCGCTCGGCAGTTTTCCGCCCAGGCAATCAATCGCAATCAGCGCGCCCGCCAGAACGAACAGCGGCAGAGGAATAATGCCGATTTTCCAGGTATCCATAATATGCCACCAGCGCTCTTTGAGCGATGGCCGCTGAATATCAATCGGGTCGTGGGTAACAGAGAATGAATCGTCAGTTGTGCTCATAATAAGCCCCTTAGTTATTTTGTGCGTTCAGCTTAGAGTCACAAAGGCTTACTTTATGTGAGGGATGGCATATTAAAAGCGAAGTTTTAATGGACGCTATGGTTTTAATGGTTTCTTTTATTTAATGTGATTTACGCCTTATTTATTGCCGTGGTTTTTATGGTTTCTTTTCTTAACTGAACAAAGAAATAACATTTATTCATTTAACCTTAAGAGGATGAGACTTTCGGAAAAATCTTTTACAGGCTGCGCTGTGCAAGGGATCACAAGTTTTCGGCAAAGCGGGCATCCTGGCTTTAAAAGATGATATATTCAGCCGACCTGTTGATATCTCGCGTGATAGTTATGAAAGTATCGTTTCAGATCAAGCTGTTTATTTCGCTGGTCGCCTTTTTCTCAGTGCTGTTCGCATTACTGGGCGGATATTATTATGTCGATGTCGGCAGGCAGCTTTATCAGGAAATGAGCGCGCGCGCAAAAATACAGGCCGAAGAAATTGCGCTTATTCCTACCCTGCGAAAAGAAGTCGAACAAAAGGATATCCTGGGTATCCATGACTTTATGCAGAAAATAGCCGCCCGCAGCGACGCCAGTTTTATTGTGATTGGTGACAATAAGGGGCTGCATCTTTTCCACTCCGTGTTTGCCGACCGGGTAGGCAAAACGCTGGTTGGCGGAGATAACGACGAGGTATTACACGGCAAAAGCACCATCACCATCCGCAAGGGCGGGTTAGGCATTTCGCTGCGCAGCAAAGCGCCCATTTTTAATGATGCCGGGCAGGTGGTGGGGATTGTTTCGGTAGGCTATCTCACGAGCTATCTGGACACCATCACCGTCAACAAGGTGGTTAATATCCTGATTGCCGCCGTGCTGCTGCTTATCGCCCTGTTTATTTTCTCCTGGTTCTTCACCCGCAGCATCAAGAAGCAGATATTCTCTCTGGAGCCGCGCGAAATCGGCCTGCTGGTGCGCCAGCAAAAGGCGATGATGGAATCCATTTATGAAGGGGTGATTGCCATCGACGACGATCTCCGCATTGAGGTGATCAACCAGGCGGCGCGTAAATTATTAGGCTTACGCCAGCCCGCCCGCGAACTGCGGGGTCAGCTCATCAGCCAGGTGATCGCGCCCGTCCCGTTCTTCAACGCGCAAACCATGCTTGCGAAAGACACCCACGATGAGATCTGTCGCTTTAACGATCTCACAGTTATTGCCAGCCGGGTGCGGATCATGCTGGAAGATGCGTTGCAGGGCTGGGTGATCACCTTTCGCGATCGCAACGAGATCGACTCGCTCAGCGCCCAGCTCAGCCAGGTGAAGCGCTACGTTGATAACCTGCGCATCATGCGCCATGAACAGCTGAACCGCATGACTACGCTGTCCGGCCTGCTGCATATGGGCCGTTATGACGAAGCGATTCGCTACATACAGGCGCAGTCGGAACACGCTCAGGAGCTGCTGGACTTTATCTCGTCCCGCTTTAGCTCTCCGACGCTGTGTGGTTTGCTGCTTGGAAAGGCCGCCCGCGCGCGTGAAAAAGGCGTTGAGCTGAGTTTCGACCCGGCCTGCCGGGTGGATAAACCGTTCCTGCCGCTGCTCGAATCGGAACTTATCTCGATCATCGGGAACTTGCTGGATAACGCCATTGAAGCGACCCAGCGTGCACCGCTCCCGCATGCCCCGGTGGACGTGCTGATAAAGCTGAACGAGCAGGAACTGATTATTGAAGTCGCCGACCAGGGCGTCGGCATCACACCGGAGATCCGCGACCGGATCTTTGAGCGCGGCATCACCACCAAAACGCGCGGCGATCATGGTATTGGCCTGTATCTGATTGAAAGCTATGTCACACAGGCTGGCGGTGCAATTGAAGTTGCCGATAACACCCCACGCGGTGCCATTTTCTCACTGTTTATTCCCGCCACGGGAACGGCCCGGCACCCCGTACAGGAACTGGAAGATACCGACTATGCAACATGAACTTATCGACGTACTGATTGTTGAAGACGAGAACGAACTGGCGCAACTGCACGCGGAGCTTATCGGTAAACATCCGCGCCTGAGGCTGGTGGGGATTGCCGCGTCGCTGGCCGACGCGCAGGTACAACTGGAGAGCAAACAGCCGAAGCTGATGCTGCTGGATAACTACCTGCCGGACGGCAAAGGCATCACCCTTATCAGCAACCCGATGCTCACCCGCGCCAACTGCTCGGTGATTTTCATCACCGCCGCCAGCGATATGGACACCTGTAGCCAGG
Organism: Enterobacter cloacae complex sp. ECL72; assembly: GCF_019056635.1. Lineage (NCBI taxonomy): Bacteria > Pseudomonadati > Pseudomonadota > Gammaproteobacteria > Enterobacterales > Enterobacteriaceae > Enterobacter > Enterobacter cloacae complex sp. ECL72. Next base: position 3,460,844 of record NZ_CP077659.1, read on the forward strand.
CAATTCGTAACGGCGCGTTCGACTACATCCTCAAGCCGGTTTCCTGGAAGCGCCTGAGCCAGTCGCTGGAACGTTTTGTGCAGTTTGCCGAACAGCAGCGCGTCTGGAAGATTGTCGACCAGCAGAACGTAGATTCACTCTATCAATTGCAGGCGAAAAACTATCGCCTGGACAACGGCAGCAAAGGGATAGAGGAGAACACGCTGGCGCGGGTGCAAATGCTGTTTAACAACAAGGCGGCGCACTGTTTTACGGTGGATGAGGTGGTGAGCGAGACGGGCCTGAGTAAAACCACCACCCGGCGCTATCTGGAACACTGCGTGGAGGTGGGTTTTCTGACAGTGGAGATGCTGTACGGGAAGATTGGGCATCCGAGAAGGATGTACCGCCGCGCAGAAGCCTGACGCAGTATTGTAGGCCCGGTAAGCTTGCGCCACCGGGCAACTCGCCGGGTGGCGCTAACGCTTACCCGGCCTACGTTCAGACATTCAATACGTATCCATACAGCCGCTTAATCCCGTCCGCATCTTTCTCGCTGTAAACGCCCTGCAACTCTGGGGAGAAACCCGGCAGCATATTAATGCCCTCTTCCAGCGCCAGGAAATAGCGCTGTACTGCTCCACCCCAGACTTCCCCGGGCACCACGCACAGCACGCCCGGCGGGTATGGCAGCGCACCTTCGGCGGCAATGCGTCCTTCGGCGTCACGAATACGCACCAGTTCGACGTTCCCGCGAACGTACTCCTGGTTGGCATCCTGCGGGTTCATCACCACGGCAGGCAGGCTCTCCTGACGGAACATCGCCTTCTGTAAATCCTTCACGTTAAAGCTGACGTAAAGATCGTGCATCTCCTGGCACAGCTGACGGATCGTGTAGTCGCGGTAGCGCACCGGGTATTTCTGATAGATAGTCGGAAGCACATCCGCGAGCGGCGTGTCGTCTTCAATATGCTGTTCAAACTGCCCCAGCATCGCCACCAGCTGCATTAGCTTCTCCGCGCTCTCGGCTGGCGTCAGCAGGAACAGGATGGAGTTGAGATCGCACTTCTCCGGCACAATGCCGTTCTCGCGCAGGTAGTGGGCGAGAATGGTCGCAGGAATGCCGAAATCGGTATAGTGACCTGTTTCAGCATCAATGCCCGGCGTGGTCAGCAGCAGCTTGCACGGATCGACGAAATACTGCTCGCGGGCATAGCCTTCAAAACCGTGCCATTTTGCACCCGGTTCAAAACTAAAGAAGCGACGCTCGCTGGCGATAGCCTGTGTGGGGTGATCCTGCCATGGCCGCCCCGCCACCACCGGCGGGATAAACGGTTTGATCATATTGCAGTTGGCGATGATGGCCTTGCGTGCTTCAATGCCCAGCTCGACGCACTCCGCCCACAGCCTGCGTCCGCTCTCGCCCTCGTGGATCTTGGCGTTCACGTCCAGCGCAGCAAACAGCGGGTAAAACGGGCTGGTGGAGGCATGCAGCATGAACGCATTGTTCAACCGCTTGTGCGGGCAGAAGCGCGACTGACCGCGAATATGGTTATCCTTTTTATGGATCTGCGACGTTTGCGAGAACCCGGCCTGCTGCTTGTGGACCGACTGGGTCACGAAAATTCCCGGATCGTTCTCGTTCAGTTCCAGCAGAAGCGGAGACGTTTCCGCCATCATCGGGATAAATTGCTCGTAGCCGACCTAGGCGGAGTCAAAGAGGATGTAGTCGCAAAGGTGACCGATCTTGTCGATCACCTGACGGGCGTTGTAGATCGTGCCATCATAGGTGCCGAGCTGAATGATCGCCAGGCGGAACGGGCGCGCCTCGGCGGCTTTCTGCGGCGCGACGTCACGGATCAGTTCCCGCAGCCAGACCTCATCAAAGCAGTGTTCATCAATCCCGCCGATAAAACCAAACGGATTACGGGCTGCCTCAAGATAGACAGGCGTTGCCCCGGCCTGGATCAGCGCCCCATGATGGTTGGACTTATGGTTGTTACGATCGAACAGCACCAGGTCGCCGCGGGTCAGCAGCGCGTTGGTCACCACCTTGTTGGCCGCCGACGTGCCGTTCAGCACAAAGTAGGTTTTGTCCGCGTTGAATACTTTCGCCGCGAACTTTTGCGCGTGCTTGGCGGAGCCTTCGTGGATCAGCAGATCGCCCAGCTTAACGTCGGCGTTGCACATGTCGGCGCGAAAAACGTTCTCACCGAAGAAATCATAGAACTGCCGCCCCGCCGGGTGTTTTTTGAAAAAGGCACCGTGCTGGTGACCCGGACAGGCAAAGGTGCTGTTTCCCATCGCCACATACTGGCTCAGGGTGTCAAAAAAGGGTGGCAGCAGGTTCTCTTCATACCGGCAGGCGGCAGATTCCAGTTCCAGCAATTCCTGTGCTTTACCTGAGATGATCGCCGTGACACCCTCTGGCATCTCTCCTGGCTCTGTTGAGAACATAAATACCGGTAGCTGAAAGCCCGTACGCTTCAGCAATGCGAGAATGCCGCTGTAGCTTTCAACAACCGTAATGACGACTGCCGCCACATCGGTGAAATCAGTGTTATCCAGCATAACTTTTTCGCGATGCGTAGAAACTTTGGATACCAGCTCACGGCTGACGGCAATTTTCATGGTTTTCATAAGCGCAAACACCCTCACCGAACGGTGAGACAGGAAGGAGAAAATTCGCGCAATCATGTCACCTTTTATTTTCAGGTGCAAGAAGGAATCAGTATGCGTTACGCCTCCCAAAGCTAAGCGTAATCAGGGACGAACGTGCCATAATCATGCAATGCCAGTGCTTAAATAACAGGAGTTAAACGTGGTAATTGGACCCTTTATCAATGCGGGAGCCGTATTGCTGGGCGGTGTACTTGGGGCAGTATTAAGTCAGCGCCTGCCGGAGCGTATTCGCGTCTCCATGCCTTCTATTTTTGGCCTGGCGTCGTTAGGGATTGGTATCCTTTTAGTGGTGAAATGCGCCAACCTGCCGGTGATGGTACTGGCGACGCTGCTCGGCGCGCTCATCGGCGAGTTTTGCTATCTGGAAAAAGGTATTAATCACGCGGTAGGCAAAGCCAAAAATCTGATTGCCCGACCAGGCAAGGCAAAGCACGGCACGCACGAGTCGTTTATTCAGAACTACGTTGCGATCATTATTCTGTTCTGCGCCAGCGGCACGGGGATATTCGGTTCGATGCAGGAAGGGATGACCGGCGATCCCAGCATATTGATTGCGAAAGCGTTTCTGGATTTCTTTACTGCCACCATTTTTGCCACCACCCTAGGCATCGCCGTCGCCGCGATTTGTGTGCCGATGTTGCTTATTCAGCTGGCGCTGGCCACCTGCGCCACGCTGATCCTACCGCTGACAACGCCAGCGATGATGGCAGACTTTACCGCCGTCGGCGGCCTGTTGCTGCTGGCGACAGGGCTGCGCATCTGTGGCATTAAGATGTTTGCAGTGGTGAACATGCTCCCTGCCCTGCTGCTCGCGATGCCGCTTTCCGCGCTCTGGACGCACTTTTTCGCTTAAGTTTGCGACGAAATGGTGAGAGAGTGTGCAGTCTGCTCCGAAAGCAACAAATTTCGTTGACGCCGGAGGGAGGATCGGGTTTAATGCGCCCCGTTGCCCGGATAGCTCAGTCGGTAGAGCAGGGGATTGAAAATCCCCGTGTCCTTGGTTCGATTCCGAGTCCGGGCACCACTATTTTAAAGAAACCAGCCTACGGGCTGGTTTTTTGCTTTCTGGGGTTCTGGTAGATTTCTGGTCGTCTTAGCCATAGTTACTACTACTCGGCCTCTTGCATCCAACCCGAGCATTTCCCTTTAGCGACTCCCTGCCCTTCCGGTCACGGTGCCGTTGTCTGTTAGGTTTCACATCGCCAATAAACACTATACCCAACATGTACAGCCTTTAGCTGGTTTTATCACCACACAGTAACATCCGGTCTTTGTCCGGTCTGGAGAAGAAAGCCATTATCGATTCCCTTCTGAGCTATGCAAAACATTACCGCACCGGTAGGCTTGCTCAACCCCTCACAATTACGGTAAGGATCACCGGCCTCGTTCACGGTTCTCAATAAAATCGGCCATGAGCACTCCTCCAGTCAACTTTCACACGCTACCAGTCATTGAAGGTAAGAGTTAAAATAGGATCCCTGCAGTACTTACTGTTTGCTCCAAATCACAATGCATTAATCAACGGGAGCAGGTCACCAGATTTACATGGCTCTTCTGCCTGCATAACTATGGATTGTTTATCCAGTGAGATATTACTACAGGCCCAGCCCACTCAGGCATTAAAGAATTATTGAACACGCAAAAAAGATCATTATGTACTTGAGGATTTACGCGCGCAAATTTCCATGCTTTATCTGATCCTTTCTCATGAATACCCAAACCACCATCATCAAACATCATTATCTGAAAATCAGGCTTATCTATTGAGAGATGTTGTAATTCCTGCATGAATTGTTTTTTGTCATCCAGCAATACTTCTTCTATTTCTCTGGCATAGCGATATATTTTGTCTCTAAATATTGATACCCTCGTAGCAGTTACAGCCGTAGTCATTCCCATACCCAATGGAACATAGACTTTCCCATCAATTTCAAAGGGGACATTTATTCCATTGCTCCTCAATTTTGCAACATCTGCATCAGTGATGGGTCCTTTTCTGGCGAGCCCCGCTACGCCTTTCATCTGATGTCTTTCGGCTTCCTCCGGCCAGTTTCGTATAAAAGTTCGCATGAGATCTTGTTGTGAAAAGAGATCGGGCTCAACGTTACTATCATGCTTTTTTATATCAATAAAAAGAACTGCATTTTTGTATACCCTCAAGAACAAAACCCAATCAGAACGGTCAGAATATTTTTTCATGGGATCTGCCGGGTTCAGTGGCAAATGCAAATGATGAATATCCCAGTCAGCCCATAGCCCATCGGTTCTCTTTTTCTCTTTTTTACTACTGGTATTATTAAAAAGTGTCAGCGTTTTACTTTGATACGGATTAACATCTCCACCCGCAGTAAGTAAATATTCTATTCTTTTCAAACCAATTTTTTCGTCATCACTAACACTCACGGGAAAGCGATCTGACTTATAAATAAGTCTCTTTGCTGGTGGTATATATCGCAATACGAAATCGCACCATCTGAGAAGGGGATCATGAAGATTTGAATGCGCCGTTTTATCATAAGATAATCCAAATGCTTCGATTGCCTTTTCCGCAATTTCGACCACTTCTTTATTTAAATCGATACGGTGCTGTGTTCCTGGCATACTAACTCCATTTATAAGTATGATTCATTTATGATGCTCATTCATTACATGCCTGTCATAGTTTTTTGCTTCAGTTATTGCCCTCTGGCATCGCTATCATCTCTGCTGTTAGTCTTATACACTACACATTATGATCGCGACTAAGCAACCGTTAGTTATCCAGCTCACAGCCACCATGGTTCGACAGAAAAAACTCAACCTACGGTTGCAAAAATGCCGTCTTCATCACACTCACCGAATTTTGTCAGACTAACTCTGTTCACGGTGTGAGCAAGAGCCAACCAGTAAGAACTGATCAGCATTAACAGGGAAATTTCCCCCCGCCACTGCCCCGCAATTCCCCCCGTAGATTTCCCGCTACAGAAATCCACACATCCCTTGTGTAGCAACACTTTTACCCAGATTCCCCGTTTTCCCGTTCAATTTTCACAGGGTGAGTATGGATGCTTACCGCCCGTCATCAAACCAACATTTATATCACTCTGTATATTTATTCATAAAATAATGGTAATAAATTCAATCCAACAAACATGCGTTAAATGATAAAAATAAATTAAACAGACAATGAAGATTTTTCATTTTATTTTCTCAAATGATATTATGCATGGCTAACCATGATTCTTATTCTTGCTGCCGGTAAATGTGGTAATTTAGCGTAGCCAATATCCCTTTGGTAATTAAGTCAATTATTAATGCCATATCAATTAATAAAACCAATCCAAATTAACCATTGTATTTATTGAGAAACAAACGGTTTCACATAACTATTCATTTATATATTATTTATATGAATTATTTTTATATGCAAGCTTCACCAGACAGATTATTTATCAGTTACACATAAATACCTCTCATCAAATGAATTCACCCTCCTCGATATCAACGGAAAAACCGGGGATACCATGCCAAGCCGTTATAACACAACGCTTTTTCACCTCCCGTTTTCAGTAAGTTCACCGGGCAAGCTGCGGGGAAGACCAGAGACAGACCGGAGAATTCTGACGCTAACCTTCCTCCCCCTTAGTAACCGTCACTGCCACAACATAGCCATGCTGCCTTTTCTGCCCTAACGCGCATTACACGCTGAGGCACGGGACTCTTCCCTCCCTGCCTCACTTTCTGACCTCACTAACGTATTAATCACCCCTGCATAAGGAGACTTCTGCATGTCCACACCACGCCGTTTTAAGTTTACTCACCGCCTCATTGATGGCCTGCCCCCTAATGAACCAGATGCCCCCTCCCGTGAAGCGGAATACAGCGATACCGAAATCAGCGGGCTCAAATGTCTGGTTGGTAAGGGAGAAGGTAAGAAGAAGTTTCTCCTGCGCTATCTCTGGCAGGGCCGCAAACGTGCTATCAGCATCGGTCACTGGCCGGAGATTGATGTCACTGTCGCCCGAAAGATTGCCACTGAGATGAAACGCCAGATAGCTACCGGCACTGACCCGCGTTATGAGCGGGACAAATGCCGGGCCATTCCTACTCTTCAGGAAGCCTTTAGCCAGTATTACTTCCCATGGGCAAAACTGCATAAAAAGAGCTGGAACAAGGATGAGCAGCGCTTTCGTGACCACATTGCCCCTGTGATGGGAAATCTGCTGCTTAATGAAATCACGCCCCGTCACGTCACCCACCTTCAGTCTTCGTTGTGCGAAACCTGTCAGCCCGCCACCAATAACCGGGTGATTGCCCTGCTGAAAGCCCTTCTTAGATGGTCGTTGCGTCATGAGATGGTGACGGTGAACCCGGCAGCGAATATTCCTCTTCTGCGTGAAAATAATGCCCGTCAGCGTTATTTCTCAGAAACAGAGATCAGACGCATTTTCGATGCTGCCAGCGAGGATAACAGCCGTGTGGCCGGTATTTATGTTCGTTTATTACTGCTGACCGGGCTGCGCCGCGATGAACTCAGGCTGGCAAAATGGACGCATTACAGTATGCAGCAGGGAACACTACGGCTACCGGAAACCAAGAATGGCTCGGGCAGACTGGTTCATCTCAATGACTGGGCGGTAAAGCTAATTGATGAGCTACCCCGCTTCAGCGGTAATGTATGGATGTTTGGCGGCAAAATTCCGGGCAAACCGGTCTGCAATGTCACCAAAGCCTTTAGGCGCATTATCCGGCGGGCAGGTATCTACGATGAGGAGGTCTGCATTCACACCTGCCGTCATTCGGTTGCCGCATTAATCGTTTCACGGGGAGGCACCTTATATGACGTTCAGGCTCAGCTCGGGCATCGCAGTATCCAGTCATCACAGCGTTATGCCCATCTGCATCCACAGCGACTGAAAGCGACCGGGCAGTTGATTGAGCAGCATATTGGCAATGCGTTGGCCCTTTCCGGGCAACCAGACTGACCGTAGGCAGAATACAGGTCGCTTTTGCGGGCGACCTGTAGCATCGACAGGCAAGAATGCTGAAGCTGGTTTTGGCAAATTCAGAGGGAAGAACAGCGCTCCACCCCATTAGTCTCACTAATAATTATGCGTGTCGTCAGGGATTGCCAGACTCATGTTATCTCAGCCAGCCTACCCAATAATAAATCGGGTTATGATAGAAATTTATATTATTTATAATATTATTGAGAATTTCTTACCATTATACTGGTAACAACTTTTTAAGCACAATACCACTGTTAGCATGGAAACGCGGATTGCTAAAGAACAGTCGGTTTAACCAGTTCAGGGAGGGTGTGATGTTCAGAAGATTAATGAGCAGGCTGAGTAAGAACGTGAACTATGAGACTGAGTTCACATCCGCTGTAAAACGCTCGAAAAAATGGGGGCTTGAAGTCCCCAGGGTCAGGTTGAGCAAAACGTCTTTTCTGACGGGTGATAAGGGTGAAGCCGCACTCAACGTCATTCAGGAAATCGCTTTAAAACACACACCCAAAGAGGTCTCACAGCAATGCTTTGGATACATGTATTTCGCACAGGATGCTTTGGAGGAAGCCTTACAAACTCCGCTCTATTATACTTTAGGCTATGTGGATTATGATAAAAGCCCGGTCTTTTATACATGTGAAGAAACACTAAAAAATAATCTGGGCGATCCGACGTCAGGTATCGGAACGATAAATTTGCATGCGTGGCTGACGACGCCGAACATGGAAATAATAGACCTTACGTTTGGTACCACATATGGCATTGTGAATAATGTTCCATCGGCAATTGGCCGCTGTGCGTTTCAACACTATTCTGCATTTAATGAAAACATGGTTTATCATCCCCAGCTGGTTGGTGACGATTATTTAAAGCGGATTGGTGCCCTCGTTGATTTAAGAGCGTTAAATGTATTTACAATCTAAAACTGGCCGTTTCCGGCGTATTTTTATGGAAGGAAGTCGACAGGGCGACTCACGTGCAATGCCAGGACATTTGCCGGGTCATCTGATTAATAAGTGACATGATAAAGGCCGCCTGCGCGGGCGGCCTTTGATATCAATGAGTAAGAACTCAGAGTCTGGCTTTTGCAAAATCAGCGGAGAAACAGTAGCCCGTCACATTGACTTTGCGGATGGTCCTGCGTGCAGTGAGCCGATCGCCTTCCGGGCGAGTAAGGTAGCCAGCCTCATCGACCAGGCGGGCCAGATTTTTCGCAGACAACCCCCACTTATTGCCCAGTTTATCGAGCGTATCGGGGAGGAGTAAATAGCTTCCGTCATCCAGTATATACCCGGCAATATCGGTTTTCTGAGACGCAAAAGAGGGCATTTTTGCGTCAATCAGTTTTGAACGGTTCACAGCGATAAAGTTCTGAACAGCAATCAGGATATTCTCCTTGCGGCCTGCATCGCTGCGATAGTGCTGCAACCAGCGTCCGAACGCTTCGAATGTCACATCAGCAATATCTGAGCATTGCCATGGCAGGATACCCCAGTCCGCGGCGAAGGCTCCGGTCATATACAGAATGGCAAAACGACGCAGCGCCCGGCTTTCAACAGAGCTGAGAGTAGTGAGCCCCGCGTGCAGCCGCCGGTTCATTTCATCATGAAATTCGTTCAGCGATGACTTCATAATATCCGATGTCGTTTTCCAGTCGAAATAGTTCCCACTTTCATCCGCCAGGTGCGTCAGACACTGCACGAACTCATAACCGGCACTACCATGGCAGGTCAGCAGACTAGTCTTGATATCGCTGATACGCTGTCTGGCTGCATCAATGCTTTCATTCTCGCTGCGGGAGTCCTCCGCCATGACGGGGATCGACAGGGCACGATGTAACATTCCATCCATCACCTGAGACTTTTCAAGGCGAATTCTGTCTACAATCGTCAGCTCGCCCGTAGACAGTACGTTTTGCACCCACGTAGATTGTCGCGCCATCCCCAGAGTCTCCGGGTCCATTCTCGATTTCGTTGCACCGGATACAATGTCATACAGCGTTTCAGCAAAAAATTTACCCGTGAAAGAACCCAGCTCATCGAGGGCTAATGTGGTGCCATTATTCATGACCATCAGCAATTCCAGTCCATTTGAGGTCGCGTTCCAGCGCTGGATTTGGGTTGGACTTCCGCTGCCGGGCTCAGCAGCCTGACCATTCACGCTTGCGCCTACCTGTAATGCCGCGGTTTTTCCGGTCGAACTGTCGCCACACAGATGAAAAATAGCGCCACTTTCGCCCAGCAAAGGCAGAAGGAATGAACTCAGCCCCACCAGAATGGCAAGTTTTGGTGCCATGCCGCAGACTTTCCTGGCAACCTGTTCCTGCCATTGCTCAAGCGAGCCCGCGACTGCAATGGTGTTATTTACCATCATCCCTTCGCCCGGTATCACCCCCTGGATCCCCTCCCGCCCGGCCACAAAAATGGGATAAGGACCAAACTGAAACACCAGCTCTTCAGGCTGGAAGCCCGGGCGGATCGCCACACGATAGACTGGCAGGTCCATTTCACATGACCGTTGCAGGAACACCAGGAATAACTTACTGTCATCAACGAAAATACCTTTACCTGCAAGCTGGCTGATAACAGAATCGGTACTCTTCTTCACCTTTTTCATGCAGATAATCATTTCAACTTCTGCACCACTATGGTTGGCGCACTTTAAAATAATATGCCAGTTCCCGTTACCGGCACGATTACAGGCCTTTGCCACAGGTTCAAGTAAATGACTGGACACAAGTTTCATTTTATCGTCATCTTCATGACAAAAATACAATCTACCATTCTCTTCAGCAAAACCTTCCGGTAAACGAAGCTCATTTTTTTTATTAATGTCAGACATGATAAATCCTTATTCAGGTTAAATTCAGGTTGTAGAATCCCCTTCCCGGTTAAAGGGAATGAATTCCGTAATACAGATTTAAGGTTTAATAACTACTCTCAGCGGTTCAGCATCAGCGCCATTGCGCGTTCGACATCGTCGTGCTGCTGAATGCCAAAGTACTGCGCATATAAAGTGGTCGTACTAATGCATTTATGTCCGAGAAACCGTTTAACGGCATAAACGTCCCGGGTCGCAGCCAGCATTGCACTTCCAGCGGTATAGCGAAGCTCGTGGATAGTAAAGCGCTCAATCCCCGCCCTTTCACATATTGCCGTCATAAGCCGTCGGGGCTCGCTGACTCTGCCACCGGCTCCCGAGCGAAAAAGCAGCCCCGCATTGCCATATCTGCTCATCTGCAGCAGAACAATATCCATTGCTTTCTGGCATAAGGGTACTAGCCTCGAATCCCCTGATTTTGTATCATTGAGGAACAGTGTTTTCTTGCTCATGTTAATATTCTTTATATCAGCAGAGCGCGCCTCGCCCAGCCTCATGCCGGTCAGCGCAAGAAAAGCCAGAATTAAAAGCGTGTCCCGGGGCTCCTGCTTAATGTCATCATCCAGCACCAGCATAAAGGCAGAAAATTGCGACGGCTCCATAGCCCGCCGTAATGATGCCGGTTCCCGGAATGTTTTAAATCCGGCTACCGGAGACGATGAAATATAATTAAACTCCACGCTCCAGGTAAAAATGGCCTTGAGTAGCGAAATGTGGCGATTTCGCGTTGAGAGCTTCAGGCCATTAAGCCCCTGGATATAATCAGCAATATCACGCCTGCTTATCATATCCAGGTCAATATGCCCCAGTTTCGGCAAAAAGTAGTTATTAACTTTTGACTGGTCTGAGGCAAAAGATTTCTTGTGTATTCTGGAGTATTCCAGATACCTCAAGAACAAGTCAGCAAGCTTCATCACAGTCAGCAGTATTCAGGGTAAGGCATAATGTCTTCATATTAATTATCCTCCGTTAGTGTAACGCCGTTAAGGTGTGTGCTTCCGTCTACAGCACGGGGCTAACTTTATCGGAGCCGTTCTCTTATGGGAAGCCAGTCAGCCCGGATTAAATACCGGGATTTCATGTCCAGCCCACATAAAAAAACCAATAAAAACAGACGGTTAATTTTTCAGACGCTTGCTTTTATTTACCAGATGTGATGTCGAATGTAACAGGTGCACAGTGATCTTACCCAGCAATAGTGGACACGCGACTAAGTGAGTAAACTCTCAACCAGAGGTGACTCACATGACAAAACCAACATCAACCACCAAAAAGCCACGCAAGCAGCACACTCCTGAATTTCGTCAGGAAGCCCTGAAACTGGCTGAACGCATTGGGGTGGCAGCTGCCGCCCGCGAACTTAACCTGTATGAATCACAGCTCTACAACTGGCGAAGCAAACAGCAAAATCAGTTCTCTTCTTCTGAACGCGAGCAGGAAATGTCCGCTGAGATCGCCCGTCTGAAACGTCAACTGGCAGAACGGGATGAGGAACTGGCCATTCTCCAAAAGGCCGCGACATACTTCGCGAAGCGCCTGAAATGAAGTATGTCTTCATCGAAAAACATCAGGCTGAGTTCAGTATCAAAGCCATGTGCCGTGTACTTCAGGTTACCCGTAGTGGCTGGTACATCTGGCATCAGCGTCGTTATCAGGTAAACCGGCGTCAGCAGTTCCGCCTTGTCTGTGATAACGTCGTCCGGGAAGCATTCAGTGACGCAAAACAACGCTATGGAGCGCCACGCCTGACGGATGAGCTTCGTGCCCAGGGTTACCGCTTCAACGTGAAAACCGTGGCTGCCAGCCTGCGTCGTCAGGGGCTACGGGCGAAAGCTTCACGAAAGTTCAGTCCGGTCAGTTACCGCGAACATGGTCTGCCAGTCTCAGAGAATCTGCTGAAGCAGGACTTTTACGCCAGCGGCCCGAATCAGAAGTGGGTGGGTGACATCACGTATCTTCGCACTGGTGAAGGCTGGCTTTATCTGGCCGTGGTTATCGATCTGTGGTCGCGGTCAGTCATTGGCTGGTCGATGTCCTCACGGATGACAGCACAACTTGCCTGCGATGCGTTACAGATGGCGCTGTGGCGGCGTAAACGTCCGGAAAACGTCATCGTGCATACAGACAGAGGCGGTCAGTACTGTTCAACGGATTACCAGAGCTTGCTGAAACGCCACAATCTGCGGGGGAGTATGAGCGCCAGAGGTTGTTGTTACGACAATGCCTGTGCGGAAAGCTTCTTCCATACGCTGAAGGTGGAATGTATCCACGGAGAGGACTTTGTCAGCCGGGAAATCATGCGGACAGCAGTGTTTAATTATATTGAGTGTGATTACAATCGGTGGCGTCGTCACAGTGCCTGTGGCGGTCTTAGTCCGGAACAATTTGAAAACCAGAACCTCGCTTAGGGTTGTGTCCATATTACGCGGGTAGGATCACAGCACCGGGCACACGGACCAGCGGCCCCGGTGCGGGGTATGTGGCTACCCGACAGTGAAGAGTTCAACAGACGTTCTGACATTCCACAGCGCTTTGATACAATGCTCATGGGTGTCACTGTCTATCAGCTTGTTTATATCCTCATTCCGGCGAGAAGTATTTGCATCCAGCCAGGCATAATGTTTATCAATCTCCCGGAGAAAACGTAGCCGGGTATATTGCGTACTGCTATCTGCCTGCATTCTTTTCAGCACAGCATAAAGCACCGCCTTCACGACAATGTTTTTTTGCAGGGAAAGAACGTTATCGCTGGATAAACCGAAACGGTTTTTTATATAGGAAAGTGTTGGCCGGACAGGCTTAATCGTGTTCAGCGCCTTTTTGTCAAAGGCCCCAAACCCGGCTGCATCACAAAAGTCGGTCAACAGCACATAGAGGAAAACGGTATCAAAGGCGATTTTCTTTTCCAGCACCTTTCTTTTTTCATTGTAATCACTGACAGAAAAGTTATTTGCAAAATCATCAGCATCCTTTCTGCATTCCCGGTACAGCTGCAGCGCATATTCAATAATCGCTGTCGCCGATGCCGGATCCGCCGGCTGGCAGAGCTGCATAACCTGCTGTATCCCGTCCTGGGCGGAAAAACTCAGTACCTTCATTAAATCCTTATCCAGCACATACAGAGAGTCCATCCCCGTCTTTCGGATGGTCTTCAGGGCATCATTACACGTGCGACGGTCAAAGGGAGAATGTGAAAGGCCCCTGATAGTGGGGAAAAAAGACAGGCTGCCATTTGCATAAAGATTATCCATTGCCGGAAAATAAACGCCGCTGGTGCCTGAACAATAAGTATCAAAGAATGTCTCCAGTGCATTTATCTGATTAAAAACATAAGCATCATGATAAATATTCACCTTAAGGTGCTGCGGGTGATACAGCCGGATATAACTCCACATCAGGCTATCCCTGAAGGCCTGTATTTTTAGCCCCTTCCCCCGGTAACGTAAATCGGAAAAAAAGGAAGAGATAAAATCAGCCTGATCCGGGTCCTGCAGAACGTTCAGCACGGAATTTTTGGCCGGTTCCGCGATGTGACTAAGATGGACGCTGCCATTTAAAAAACGGAACAAGGTCGCAGGCGTGACACCCTGAAGATAACGTATATCCTGATGCTTTCTCAGTTTTGCCAGAAAATCATTCAGTTCCTTATCCAGACTCATACGTATTCTCCCTGTAATAAATATTCAAATCAGACACATATTATTCTGGTGCCCATTATTAATAAGGACACCGCAATGCACATTATACAGTCTCCGGCAGACGCTTTCTGCCTGCCCGTGTCACCGGTTCAGCAATTGCAACTGGTAAACGAACTCACTGAATGCGCTGACAGCAGCCTCACTGCGGCAACGGCGCTGTGGGAGGAAACTCAAACCCAACTGCTGTATCTGCTTCCCCGCGAGGAGAAGCACCTTTCTGAACAACTGACCACTTACCTGCACCATCTGGCCTGCAATGCCGAATACGTCATTCGTCTGGATGCTTCGCTGTTTCTTGCCCTGACCATTCTCAGTGACTCAGGGCAGGGCTTTTATCTGCTGTTTCCACCTTCAGCGACCTTTACCGGGGCTGCTGAACTTATCGCTATGGCTGAACCTTCAGGATATTAACCGATGAAAAAGACCAAACCCGCTCCAGCCTCCACCGCTGAAACCCAAAACGACCTCTGCGTTCTTACTGGTGAGGCCGAGAAAATTAATCCGCATTCCACTGGCCAGTTGCACTGGGAGATGACTGAAAATCTGGACGGGGAACGGGGGTTGCGCATTACCGCCAACGACAGTGGCGGTCTGTTCTCCCGGGAATGGATTGCCCTGAGTGCTATATCTGGCGTTCTGAAAGCCCATGAAGCCGGTGATTTCACCTCCACGGCTCTGCGCCCGTTGTTTACCAGCGCCAGCCGCAATAATGCGGGTTTCCTCGCCGCCATTCTTCGCTGTGCTGATATCTGTCTCACCGAAGAGGGTTCAGGCGGGGCGTTCAGCCATCGCTGTTACCCGGACTGGGAAAAGCGACTGGAAAAACTGCTGACAATCTCCCTTTCTGCCTGACCCCCTTTATCCCCCTGGCTCTTACCCATTCCCTCATGATCTTTGTACTGTCTGAGGCAACCCAATTTATATCGCTTTAAAGGAGATTATCTGTGACCCCTTATTCACCCACGCTGCATCAGCCCACACTTGACCTCCCTCTGAGTGACGAGTTTATCGCGCTGATAGCCACCCACCTCGCGGCACTACCTGACACTTGTCAGAATGTCGTGCTGAACTTTCGCGACCCGGCGTACAGCGCTGAAAGCGGCGGCTGGCATCCGGTAGAAATTCGCCTTATCCGCAGCGAACACCCTGAAATATGGCAGCTCGATTACCTAACCGACTTCAGCTGGCAGGGCCGAGTCTGGCCCGAACTGGCAAAGGAATTCGATATCAGCTGGCCACAGCGCTATGCCTGGCACCGCCTTATCGGGGAGCTGCCTGTAAACCGCGAGTTGAGCGAGTTCTGGACGCTCTGGCAGGATAATTTTGTGGCGTACTGCGCGATGGATGTCTTCACCGTCACCGTTTCCCCGGACTGATAAGGAGGCATTATGCTGTTCACGCTCATTTCCCGGCTGGCGATGTACCGGTCTCTGTTCAGTCTGGCTGAAAGCTTCACCGACAATGTTATCCGTGACACGGTGGATGAACCGGCAAGAGGCGGCATCGTCTGGTGCGAACTGGCAGGTGGCTATGTCACTCACAGCGGTATCTACACCGGCAACAACCGGATTGTGCATCTGTCCGGTGATGGTGAAGTGCTTTGCAGCGACCGCAAAGGGTTTATGGCCAGACTGAATGGCCTGAACCCTGCCATGTCGGTCTATACCGATTGTCAGGGACGCTTGCCCGTGGGAAATATTGCCGCAGCCGGTCGGGCATTACGAGCGCTGGGCTCCAGACGTCAGTATCACCTGCTGAAGGAGAACTGCCACCGCTTCACAGCGGAGTGCCTGACCGGAAGACCGGATAACGCCGTGGTCCTGCATCGCCAGCTGAAACGGCTACAACGCGGCAATACCTGGCGCGTATGGGAGGACTAATGGCCCGCGCTGAAAAACTTGCCGAACGCCTCTGCCACTGCGTCATTTTGCTCTGTCAGGGAAAGACGCTTTCTGTCCGCGTACTCACTCAACTATTCGGGATTTCACCCCGCACGGCCCGCCGTGACCTTGCCCGCATGGGCTGCATCATGGAGCCCACATCACCGGGTTGCTGGCGACTCTCAGCACCACTTCGACGCGCCTTCATCCATCGCTGAAAATTCTTTCCCCTGTGGTCATAACCTGTCCCACCCACCCGATATGCTCATTCTGCGGTATCCCGCATGGCCTGTTATTTAAGGAAAAAACATCATGAACAAGATTTTTACTGCGCTGTTTATCTCGCTCATCCCGCTTGTCAGCGCTCATGCCGGGCTGGTTCAGGTTGAAAACCGGGTGATTTGCTATCTGGCGCTAAAGGGGAATGAAACCCTGATGGAGTCCAGTGGACGTGACATATCTTTCACCAAAAGCTGGCTGCACAACGAACTGGCCCGCCACGACGTTGACCAGGAATCCATTAATGAAAACTTCAATGCGCTGGAAAATGAACTGCCCCGGGCATACCAGCAGGCCGCTTTCGCGGATAAGTGCGTCAGCTATTACAGCAAAGCCGCCAACCGCAAAGGCGATGAATAGTCATCAGCCTGACGCTAACAATAACTGAATTCAAATCTCTCCATTTTTCACAGGTTAAATTAATGAAAAACATCATTCTCACCACATGCATTATGGCGGTATCTGCATCGGCATCCGCCGCTCAAATCTCACTGGAAACAGCAGGACGTTGCTATGAAGCCACCCGTCAGTCAACGCAAATGGCCATGCTGCTGGACCCGGATGCAAAGGAATACAAAAATATTGGCGACAACAACAAGGAGCTGTTTGGCACGCTTTCCGGCGGCGTGGGCGAAAAGGACTCGAAGAAAATACGCGATGCGTGGAAAGCCATTCTGGATAATGCGGGCATGGAAGGAAAGATGGCGAAATCAGACGGGTATCGTGCAATGAATATGTATCCACACGATGTCATTATGCAGGAAGCTAATAAGTGTGTCCGGCTGGCGCTAAAAAGTGGCATAGTCAAGTTGTGATGGTCAATCAATAACATAAGGGAGAGCATTGTGCTCTCCCTTATCAATGATTCGCTGGTGCGGTTTATTTTTTGCCCGGTGGCGTGATTTCGCCATACTTCACCTTCAGCCGGACGATTTCGCACTCATACCAGGTGATAATGACCTTCAGCAGCGCATTCACTTTCTCCAGGTCACGAGGAGCAGAATATCCAACCATCCCTTTATTCATAGGGCTGAAGCGTTCCTTACGGGAAAGCGTCATTGCCGCCAGTTGTTCATCAATGCCGTGCATCAGCAGGTGGCTGTCGTCCCCCGCCTGAAATCGCTCACAGATAAATGCGGCATGTTTGAGTAAAACCTCTGGCTGAACGGGGAAAGGACTGTCCAGCCAGTCTTTCAACTCGGCATTTTGCGCATTATCATGCGCCCCCAGCAACCCGCTCAGTAAGTTCACTGCAAGCGCCTCAAAAGCGTTTTCCACGTCATTATCGTCGTATAAAGTTGTTTCATTATTCATCTGAAGAATCTCCATTCATTTCATCATATCGGGTGAGCGCACTGCGCATGTCGTCAATAATTTGATTGCGGATGGACGCTGGCTTAATAACTTCCACCTCAGGCAACCAGTATTTGATTAGAGGAATAATCTGCCGGGGATGCACCACACGGGAAATAATGAGCAAATCACCGGTTGGTGTTGTATGAATAATTTCCTGACCTGGATAAAGGTTGCGGCGAGAGAAATAGGATGCCACACGGGCTGAGACAGCGATCAGCACTTCGGTGAGTTCATCGCCATACCAGATGCTTTCCGCAAGTTCCACTTGCTGACTAACAACGGGATCAAGACTGAATCGCATATTGCTGACCTGCACATGGGTCATCGTGGAAACTGCAAAACTCTTCAACATTCCTTCGTGCCGGGCGGCTAGATACCAGAGCCCTCGGTCATTCACGACACGATAAGGTTCAGTGGCAGAAAACATCTTGTCTTTATAGGTAAACGCAATTTTCAGGGATGCCTGAATCGCCCCGGAAATGGCATTCAGGGTAGACATGAAAGCACCGCAATTCTCATAAGGGCGTTGCTTGATCAGGAAGGGATTGTTTTCGGTATCACCCAATAGCACATTCAGCAGACGATCTTCCCAGCGGGGGAACAACCCTTCAATACCGAGAATGCGGGTAAAACGACGCAAATCCGTGTTGCTGCGTTGCCCCAGAATACCTTTAGGCAGTCGGTACTGTTTGCCCTGTCGAAGCAGATTCAGATAAGCAAGTCGCTCGGTCAGATCTCGCCGTATTGTTTTTTCGCAAACATTAAATTCGTCAGCAAGACCACTCACGGTCAGTGACTCGCCATTGTTGAGGCGCGTCAGTATCAATCCTAGTCGGTATCCAAGTTTGTCGTGTCGATCCATTCCGGCATCCGGGTTACTGAAGCAGGAATGGATTATCAACAGAGGAGCGGACAGGATGAGTCCGTACATAACAAATGCGCATAGAAACAAAATGCATTGCAAAACAATTACTTATCATGAAATTTAAAATTGGACTCAACCTGTACTTATTAACGCACTATATAAAGCAGGGAGATGTATGCCTGCGGGACGATTAAAATGGTAGTTGCAAAAGGGCTGTGAGGATTGCAGTGATAACCCCCACATAGGGAATGAAGACTAAGTTCAAAATATGGCATATTAGGAGGGTAAAAAGACGGGAAAAATAATATGAAAAATAAATCTAATATCAGGATTCGCGAACTAACAGAAAAAAAGCAACGTGTGATGACTGAGACTATGAAGGCCGTTGCTATGCCCAACATCAGCGAATCATTGCGTTCTAGTCTGACATCGCATAGTGCAATGACCGAGGCTATGAAGGCTGTTGCTATGCCCAACATCAGCGAATCATTGCGTTCTAGTCTGACATCGCATAGTGCAATGACCGAGGCTATGAAGGCTGTTGCTATGCCCAACATCAGCGAATCATTGCGTTCTAGTCTGACATCGTATAGTGCGATAACCGATGACCTGCTCCCCGTTGATTAGTACACCCCGATGTTAGTAATGTCTTCATAAGCCACATGAGGACATCCCCATGAAGAAGCGTTTTTCCGACGAACAGATCATCAGTATTCTCCGCGAAGCCGAAGCTGGGGTACCCGCCCGTGAACTCTGCCGCAAGCATGCCATTTCCGATGCCACGTTTTACACCTGGCGTAAGAAGTATGGCGGTATGGAGGTGCCTGAAGTTAAGCGCCTGAAGTCGCTTGAGGAAGAGAACACCAGACTCAAGAAGCTGCTTGCCGAAGCCATGCTGGATAAAGAGGCGCTTCAGGTGGCTCTTGGGCGAAAGTACTGACGACAGACCAGAAGCGGGAAGCCGTGATGTTGATGTGTGATGCGACCGGTCTGTCGCAACGTCGTGCCTGCAGGCTTACAGGTTTATCCCTGTCGACCTGCCGCTATGAGGCTCACCGTCCGGCTGCTGATGCGCATTTATCAGGGCGCATCACTGAGCTGGCACTGGAGCGCAGGCGTTTTGGCTACCGTCGTATTTGGCAGTTGCTGCGCCGTGAAGGGCTTCATGTTAATCATAAGCGCGTGTACCGGCTTTATCACCTCAGTGGCCTGGGCGTAAAACGCAGAAGACGTCGTAAAGGGCTGGCAACAGAACGTCTGCCGCTGCTCCGTCCGGCGGCGCCCAATCTGACCTGGTCGATGGATTTCGTCATGGACGCACTTTCCACCGGTCGCAGGATCAAGTGTCTTACCTGCGTCGATGATTTCACAAAGGAATGCCTGACGGTCACTGTTGCCTTTGGGATTTCAGGCGTTCAGGTCACGCGTATTCTGGACAGCATTGCACTGTTTCGAGGCTATCCGGCGACGATAAGAACTGACCAGGGGCCGGAGTTCACTTGCCGTGCACTGGATCAATGGGCCTTTGAGCATGGTGTTGAGTTGCGCTTAATCCAGCCGGGCAAGCCAACGCAGAACGGATTTATTGAGAGCTTTAACGGACGATTTCGCGATGAATGTTTGAATGAGCACTGGTTCAGCGATATCGTTCATGCCAGGAAAATTATTAATGACTGGCGGCAGGATTATAACGAATGCCGCCCGCACTCCACGCTGAATTATCAGACACCGTCTGAATTTGCAGCGGGCTGGAGAAAGGGTCATTCTGAGAATGAAGATTCCGACGTTACTAACTGAGTGTTGTATCTAATCGTGGGGGCAGGTCACCGAAGCCATGAAGGCTGTTGCTATGCCCAACATCAGCGAATCATTGCGTTCTAGTCTGACATCGCATAGTGCAATGACCGAGGCTATGAAGGCTGTTGCTATGCCCAACATCAGCGAATCATTGCGTTCTAGTCTGACATCGTATAGTGCGATAACCGAAGCCATGAAGGCTGTTGCTATGCCCAGTATCAGCGAATCTCTGAGTTCTGCTCTAACATCACATAGTGCGATAACCGAAGCTATGAAGGCTATTGCTATTCCGAGTGTAAGTGAATCACTACGCGCTAATATGGCACAGCACAGTGCAATAACTGAGGCCATGAAAGCGGTTGCTATGCCAAGTATCAACGAATCCCTTCGTTATGCACTTGAGTTACAACGAAATACGATTGCAGATGCAATGAGTGCTGTTGCTATACCAAGCATCAGTACCATGCTAAGTTCAGCATTAGAATCACAGAATGTGAATATAACTGATGTGTTAAAAATAAGGAAAAGTACATCATTTTTAGATGGTAACTTATTCAGCACTATCGTCGATTCTGGTCTTGGAAAAATGGCTAAAGCCATTGCTGACACATCAAATTCGTCAAACAACCATAGTTTGTTAAGTTGGAAACTTAACTCTACCATGGAAGAAATGGCTAGAAAAGTAGTAACTTTCTCAAGCTACAACCCACCAAACAAGACGCTTATAGATAATTCTTTCCTAACAGCCGCATTAGCTTGGAGTAATTCACCTGTTGGCAAGGAAATGACGAGCATTATTAATATTCAGAATGTGGATAATTCTGTTATTGGTGATGCGTTAGAATTAAGCGAAGTTGTTACCTCCCATTCTTCGAGAATAAGTAATAAAAAAACTATCTTTGAACAATTCCATGCGCTCCCTCCATTTATTCAACAAATAATCACATGGATTCTTTGTGAAGTTTTATTAAGTATCGTTGCTGATGCTGGCAAGGAATATATCTTGATTGCAATTAATAAAACAGAAAGCTATGTGTCCTCTCTTTTAAATGAGCATCCTATCACCCAAAAAGAGATAATATCATCCAACCCAGATATTAACTGGAAAGAACTAAATAAGTTTCGACTAATCACCGCTGACAACGTAAATATGAGGACTAAACCATCGATGAGCGCCGATGTGATTGAGACTTTAAATAAAAATACAGCAATTGCAGTAATTGACTCTACGAATAGACAATGGTTGTATATTCAAGTCATATTTCATGGTGAAAAAACGTTCGGATGGGTGAATAGAAGTTATACCAAGAAGTTAGGTCTATAGCTCTGAAAGGAGTGCAGTAAGTAATGTTGACACTGTCAATAATGTAAATCATTACCTATACCACAACCCATCACGTTGATACGCAACCAGATTGCCATACTGTACCAACAAATTTATCGAGATGGAAATAAGGAATCGTGTCATTTTCGAGCGTTTGGCCACAGATCTACCATTGTGATAACCCTAAGATAGGTATCGTATTTTAAGGAGTTTTATCTTTAATTGACTACGTAAGGAAAGGGTTATGCACAACCAGCATGATGTGTTCATAGACGCTATACATACCAAAAAGAAACTAAGAATACGATTCTACTCTGAAGACGATGGGCGTTACATTGAAAGAGTATGTGCACCAATGGATCACGCTGCCGGAACTAGAATCAAAGATGGGATCCCACGATATTGGGTTTGGGATTTTGAGAGCGATAAAACTAATCACACCCTCCCTTTAAGGGAAGAACGTATCGAGTATATGATTGATACAGGCGATCATTTTGAACCTAGTTCCTTTGTTTCATGGCGTCCAGCATGGGTAATTGATAGGGATTGGGGCCAGTACAGCTGAGTTCTATTGTCTGCATCAAGGTTATCTTGCAGCCGCTATTTAGCGGCTTTATACCCTAACTCTGTCGATGAACGTTTGAAAGGGATCTTTAGATGGGTGTTGAATTCCGCTTCAGATATAAGAATTCCTTTCTTATATCAATAACCTATTCACTCCTTCCTCAAGCACGGAGTAAACTATCTAACGATCTGTTTCACTTGCAAATCGGCAGCCAATAGCCAGCGCTAAGGGAGTGTTCATGTTCAGTCAGGTTGACATCGATAGTTTCGGTAGTTTTGCGGGCCTCAGTTGGAGAAAGAGCCTTAAGGATGCAGGTAACAATGTCCAGAATTTCAAGAGGCTCAACATCCTCTACGGACGGAACTACTCTGGTAAAACTACACTCTCGCGGATTTTCCGCGCTTTGGAAACGGGGCGCATTCCACATAACTACGTGGATCCAAATTTCACTATTCGTGGTGACAAAGGTGATGTGACACCGGTAGGCCTTGCCGGTCATGGCTATGATGTTCGGGTCTACAATCGGGACTTTGTGAGCGATAACCTAAGCTTTTTGGTCAATCAAACCGACGGAGAGATCAAGACGTTTGCTATCGTTGGTGAAAAGAATAAAGAGATCGAAGATGCCATTATCGCAATCCAAACTAAGCTAGGCAGTGTTGAGTCGAAGGCAGGCCTCCGACATGAACTTGAAGCTAAAAAGAAAGAACGAGATCGAACGAAGGGCAATCATAATACTGCGTCTGATGCTCTGGAAGGCAAACTTCGTTCTCATGCCAACAGTAAGATTAAGCAGAACCGCATCTACGGCCCTGCTGTTTACAATATAGACAGCATCAAAAGAGACATTGACTCAGTCAAAAAACCTAGCTTCATACCGCTGACAACCGAAGAACAAGCATCCAAGGTCAACCTATTGAAGCAAGAAGCCTTACCTGATATCGCTGATACCGTATCGATAAGCCTCAACTTTGAGTCAATAAAAAAGGTGGCTGAAGAACTCCTTTCAAGATCGATCAAGCCAACTACGGCGATTCAGGAACTGTTGAATGAGGCGGCTCTTCAAACGTGGGTGAAGCAAGGCATACCTCTACATAAAGATAAGCGGGACACTTGCGCCTTCTGTCGTCAGAACCTTCCTCATGACATCTGGCAGGTATTAGACTCTCACTTCAGTAAAGAATCCTCGGATCTGGAGTCGTGTATCGATTCATGCCTGACTTCCATCGCCAGTGAAATCCAAGCCATTCCTAACTTCTTGACTTTGACTGGTGATAAGTTCTATGCAGAAGAAAAAATCTTATTTGAAGCCAGCAAGAGAGAACTTGCTGAATACCTGAATAGCTACATGCAGGATATCAAAACTCTGAAGGCTGCATTGGATAAGAGAAAGAACACCATTTTTCAACAGGTTGCCATACCTGTCTACATTCACGATTCGAATGCAATTCAGCGATGCGTAGGCGACATCAATAATCTGATCAGTAGAAACAACAGCCGTACAAGTTCACTGGAAAAAGATAAAAATACTGCTCGCGAATCTCTTCGACTTACCGATGTGGCTTCCTTTATCGGAGACATTACCTACGATACTGAGTTGACCCGTATTGCCAGTCTTAAAACAGATGCTGACACTGCCAACACTGCATTTACCGAGGCAGAAGTCGAAATTATCAAACAAGAAGCCGAAGTGACCCGCCTACAGGGCCAACAGAAGGATGAACGCAAGGGCGCGAAGCGAGTGAATGACCTGCTCAGTCACTTCTTTGGTCACGATGGCATCAAACTTGAAGCCAAAGACAATGTTGAGCAGACTTCGGTTAAGTTTGAAGTCACAAGAGATGGTGAATCAGCCTACAACTTGAGCGAAGGCGAATGCAGTCTGATTGCTTTCTGCTACTTCATAGCCAAGCTGGAAGAGCCAGACAGCAAAGGTAAGGATCTGATCATTTATATAGATGACCCAATTTCCAGCCTAGACGGGAATCACATCTTCTTCATGTTCAGCTTGATTGAAAGCCTGATTGCGAAACCCATCAAGAATGCAGATGGAACTAACAGCTTTCGCTACAAGCAGCTTTTTATATCCACCCACAACCTAGATTTCTTGAAGTATCTAAAGAAAATATCACTTCCGAATGAGAAGAATCACGGCGGATGCCAACATTTCATCGTGGAGAGAAACGGAGGGGCAAGTCAGATTTCCCTGATGCCTTCGTATCTGCGAGACTACATCACAGAATTCAACTACCTATTTCATCAGATCTACAAGTGCCGTAATCAAGGTGGAGCGAATGAATCTCATGAACCATTTTATGGATTTGGTAACAACCTCCGTAAGTTCCTTGAGGCTTTTTTATTCTTTAAGTTCCCCCACCAAGATGACAAGAACGATGCTTTTGAACGGATCAAGAAATTCTTTGGCGATGAGGATCCGACTGCGATAGCTCTTGTGAATAGACTTAACAACGAGTTTTCACATCTCGAATCGATCCCAGATCGTGGATTCAGACCTGTGGAGATTCCAGAAATTTCCAAGGTGGCAAACTACGTATTGGACAAAATTTATGCAGCAGATCCGCATCAATACAACTCCCTGTTAAAAAGCATTGGCGAACCACCAAGGACACCTTAGGAAACAGAGCACAAAGAGTTTTTAACGGTGAGCGAGGCACCATTCGGGTCTGGAATGCGTCTCTCAAAGACGCCGGAAGAGTACCGGCTGCGATCTACCCCTCTAATGATTAGCATGCAGTGGTTCTAGTGATGTATACATCGACATTTTGAGGGCATTCCCCATAAAAACTCTTTTTCGACAGATAGATGGTATTTTTAGAAAAACATACGGTGTAAGTCATGAAAATAGCCAAAAGTGAAGCAGACATTCGCGATTTTTTAGCCAAAAATCTCGACATGATCGAGCCAGGATTGATGCTGCAGAAAAAAGAGCAGTATTTAAAGAATGACAATGGGGCCTCTGGTTTCGTTGATATTTTCGCCCGTGATCAGAAAGGGCGAATCGTTATCATTGAAATAAAAAAATCGGATGCTGCTGCACGTCAAGGCCTACAAGAACTAGCCAAGTATGCAGCATTGGTTCGCGCAAGATCTCTGATTAAATCGACCGAGTATAGGTTGATCATACTATCAGTCGAATGGCACGAATTGCTGACTCCTTTTTCTGAATTCTATCATAACACTCGCTACGCCCTGAAAGGTGGGAAAATCTCATTGGGGAACGATGGGCTCCCAGAACACATCAAATGGATTTCTCCTTTACCAAAACAGGCTGAGAGATCCTTCTCTCGGCGACATTTCATTTGGGAATATAACGATATTAAAAAAGCTCGTGCTGGCGCGCAAGCTGGGACCCAATACATGCAGAGAATCGGTCTGCACAACTTCATCTTCGCCGTTATAACGCTCGCCGATGGAAGTCATGGCATCTCGCATCTTGTATATTTTTCTCAACAAGAGGAAAGTGCTGAATTCTACCAAGAAATCATAAATAGACGCTTCTTCGGAGAAGATTTAGAGGAGTTTAATGAATGGTTGGAGGGTATGTCCGAGCCCAGTGACATTCTAGGTGAACTCGCCGACAAAGTCTGGGAGGACAACGAAGAAATCTCATTATATGAAAAAATGGATGCAGAAGGATTACAGATTTCCCACCCGGAAAAAGCTCAGTATTGGCTCTCAGATGATATGGTTAAAGATGTTGAGATCATTCGGTTTGGACTTTTCGTTGAAGCTAACTTGTCGGATCGTGATCTACTGGCTGAGTTGCGAGGAATGCAAGGTGGATCAACCTACAATATGGATATCGTTGCATCTTTAGCGTCTAAGCCCGAGATTGATGCGCTTTTAACTGCTACTGATGAAGTGTTTTTCTTTAACCCAATCTGGAGGACTAATGTGCATAGTATCGTCGCCCATGCCCTTCATAGGAAAGCAGAATCTCTTGAACTGAAAACCTTCTCAAATGACGACATATTGAAAACGTTAGTCTGGACCCCATTTGATCCTCAGAGATATCTTCCTTATCTTATAGTGAAGCTCAACTTTGCGGACCACGAGGAAGTATTTGTAGGCGTAATAGAGTGGAACAGACATAGTCCAAACTGGAAGGATATGGTTGATACTTATTTTGATGGTGATGCTGGCAGCCTTATGTTTCACCGTCAATTTGGATCGATCCGTTCACTGAATGGGGAAATTATGGAATTATTGGGATTGAACTACACTCTGCTTCATAAGGATAAACTTGACAATGAAGAGCCAGCTCAACCAATTATTTTCCAAGGACTTTCATTTTCTCAGAGAAAAAGTCCTCGAAAGGAATATATCGAAATTCTGTCTTGTCAGGATTTCATGTCGAATGCTATCAGTAACGAAGCTAGTTTTGATTTTGAGTTCTCGACAATGTTGAAAACTCGGATGAAAAACTGAAAATTCACAGCTCATCAGGGAATGATTCAATACTTAAATTTCTAACATTTTCTCTCTAAATCTGACTCGAGTTTTGAAAATCCCCGTGTCCTTGGTTCGATTCCGAGTCCGGGCACCAAAATTTATATTAACGGACCTCCACGGAGGTCCGTTTTTGCATTCTGAACCCGCCAGAATCGACACTTCTGCATTCCCTTAATGACACCCCGACCACTGCGTCAGCAGCGCATGCAGTTTAGCCGGCTCAAGAGGCTTGCGAAGCACCAGGTAACCCTCCTGCTCCGCCTCCAGCAGAACCGGTGAATTAAATTCGCCGCTGACTATCGCGCCGCTCATATCCGGCAGACGGTCAAAAAGCGCTTTCAGGATGTCGAAGCCGCTTTCGCCCGATCGCAGGCGCTGGTCGCACAGCACGGCGAACGGCGTAAAGCCGTCGTCGATGATGGCAAACGCTTCTTCAGCGGAGGCCGCACAGCGTACGTCGATTCCCCAGACGCTCATCAGGCTCTCCCAGGCAGACGTCACCAGCGGGTCGTCATCGACGACCAGGCAGGAACCGTGCAGCGGCGCATAGCGTACCGGCGTGGCGGTGTTGTCAGCGGCGGGCGGGGTGTCCAGCACGCTATCTTCGCCAGCATATTGGATAAAGCGCATCCAGAAGCGTGAGCCTTTACCTTCAATGGATTGCATCCCGTATTTTACCTTTATGAGCTTGGCACAACGGGCAACGACGGCCAGCCCCAGCCCGTGTCCGGCGCTGTCGATCTTCCATGCCAGCTCGGGGCGGTAGTAAGGTGAGAAGATTTTGCCCTTCTCTTCATCGGCGATACCGACTCCCGTGTCCCACACCTCCACCATACACTCGTCACCGCGCGGTCGGATGGCGACCAGCACCCCGCCCTGGAGCGTGTAGCGAAGGGCGTTTTGAATCAGGTTAATCAGGGACTGTCGCACCAGCAGTGGATCGCCCATCACGTCGATACGGCGTTTAGGCCGCCGGATGCACAGCCTAAGCGCGCGGCTGTTGGCCTCTTCACGAAACAGCGTGATGACCGAGTCGAGCAGAGCACCGATATCCACTTTGGTCGGGGCAGAGAGGACATTCCCGGATTCTATTTTGCTCAGATCGAGCAGAGAATTGAGCATTAAATGCACCGAGCGAACGCTCTGCTGAAGGTCAAGGAGTTGCGGCGTCAGGCTGTCGTCCCGGTTTCGGTGGAGGATGGCTTCGATCAGAAAGCCCATTGCGTGTACGGGCTGGCGCAGATCGTGACTGGCGGTGGTCAGAAACTGATTTTTATCCAGCAATGCCTGCTCCGCGTCCTCTTTGGCCTGACGAAACTGTTCCGCAAGGCGTGAGCTTTTTTCCTCAAGCAGCGCTTGCTGAATAAAGAACGCATGGGAAGTTAACGCATGGCGGTAAATCGCGAAGCCGTAAAGCAGATTCAGCATGAGCACGATGAACATCAACTCATCCAGCCGCCAGATAATACCGAGGTTCAGCACCCCCCAGGAGGCGAAGAAAAAACGCGTAAAGGTACTGATGACAGGCGTCAGATGCGTCGCATTGGCGGCGACGATGGCGGCAATGCTGATATTAAGTAACAGGAAAAAGTCAAAATTCTGCGTCTGTGGCGTAATTAAATAGAGTGATGAAATTCCCAGCCCGTGAATAAAGGCAATATTATTAATACGCGGAAGCCAGCGTCGCAGAACGTCCCTTTCACCGTTTTCTTTCGCTTCACGCTGATAGCGTCGGTGCAATATTCGTATCGCCACGGCACATAGCAGATAAATAATTATCCAGATAATCGTCGGGCCGAGTTCATCCCCAAGCATATAAATCCAGATGGCGAAAGGAATACCAACAAAGGGTACCGCACTAAAGCTGAATACCAGCCGCAGAAAGGTGTTGTTTAGCAAACGGATCTGCGCCGGAGCAGAGATACCATCATTTTGTAAGCTCTGGAAAAACCTCATTCCGACGGTTCCTGCTTGCCATGCAGAAGCGTGATGGCTTCGACCCGGCTGTTAACGCCTATCTTTTTCAATATATTGCTGATGTGTTCTTTGACCGTGGGCTCAGAAATTGAAAGCTGGGCGGCGATGCGTTTATTTGGCAGGCCACGCATAATCATATTTAACACGTCTATTTGTCGCGGCGTTAAGTTAAATTTACTTAACTTCTCATTATTCGTCTTAACGGAAATTTCGTTTCCCTCAGGAAACCAGGTCTGATTATCAGTGAGTGCGAAAACGGCCCGCGAGAACATCTCAGGTGGCTCGCTTTTCAATACAAAACCGTGTCCCCCGGCGGCATGAACTTTGCGCCAGATATCATTATTGTCATCCCCGCTGACCACCAGGAGTCGTACCTGTGGGTAAAGTTGCTTTACTTCTTTGAGTAATTTCAGGGCCGTTCCGGAAGAGAGCCAAAAATCGATTACCAGCAAACGTGGCGGGCCATGATCCCTAATTTGGCGGTAGCAATCATCCTCATTCGTCACCACACACGCCTGCTTAAAATGGCAATGTGTAATCAGAAAATTGGCGATGCCGCTTGCTACCAATGGATGGTCATCAACGACTAACGCATAATTCTGTCCCAAAGGAGCCTCCTTTTACCTTCGCATATCTTAGAGTACAGATGAATTATTATCTACCCACCCTACTTTAGGAGGGTTTTTTCGATTAGGAAAGAGAAATATATTATTCGCTGATTTGGGTAAAAGAAAACATAAATACAATCAGTGAAATTAACTGGTTGGATATCAAGGATAATTTATGAAAAAACCACTAATCGTTTTAACCGTTACGTTGATGCTAGCCGGTTGTTCCACGTTGAAAACCGATCAGGCTATTCCACTCCTACAGGCGGAGACCGCTAAAATGCTGGGACTGGGCTCATCGGATGAAATAACCGTATCCAACGTTAATGGCGCCCAGCCGGACGCACTGGGAGGACAAAAACTCTCTTATCGCGCCACGACAGAAAAAGGGCGTATTTTCGATTGTTCATCGATGATGATGCCGGGAATTTTAGGATCCGCACCGACGCTGAGCGCGCCAACCTGTACACCAGTTGTCACACATAAATAATTAGCACCACATTAAAAGGCGTACATAAATAACGCCTTTTACCTTATCTGACGTATCTGAGTTTTCATATAAAAACGATGTTCCTGACATCATGCTAATGAGTACGGAGATAGCCCGTGAATAACTCTACATCGCATTCTTTAGCGGTTAAGACGCCGCTTTCCAGACTTTACCTCGCTCTATTTTCCGCGCCGCTGTTACTGTTTTTACCTGCCGATGTCGCGCGTGCAGCCGATGCCTTTTTTGATGGCGAGTCGCGTATTACCGAAACGCTGGGTTACACCGGAGATGTTTATGTTGGACGTAACCAACGCGGAAACCTGCTGATCGATAATGGCAAAATCACCGCCTATAACATCAATATCGGTCGGCTGTTCGACGGCAAAATTTATGAAAGCGTGGTCACGGTCCGTGGGCCAGACGCTGAGCTTAACGCGGTGAACGATCGGTACGTCCTGCGCGGCGACCTGAATCTTGGCCTCGGCACCCTGCGAGTCGAAGAGGGCGCGCTGGCGAGCGCGAAGGAGATCGTTGTCGGCACCACCCGCGGCTACGACAGCCACCTTATCGCTACGGGTGCCGGCTCTCGTGTGACCAGTAATTTTCTTAGCGTAGGCACCGATCTGGGCGCACGCTCCACGCTTGCGATTGAAGACGGCGCGGCGCTCAGCACCGCTTACGATGCGCGCATCGGCAACGGTACCGGGCCGGGTGAAACCGACACGCTGAGCCCGAAAGCCACCGTCACGGGGAGCGGCTCACAGTGGAACGTTGGCCGTACGTTGACGCTATATGGCGACCTGGACGTGCTGAACGGCGGGGTGGTTAACGTTGGCGGCGTGCAGGTGGCGGGCGTCTCCGGCGCAGGGAAAACCGCCGAACTGGTTATTGCGGGCAAGGACTCGCGCTTTACCAGCGGCAGCAGCGTGAGCGTGGGCGATTATGGCAATGGCGTGCTGTCTGTGATTGACGGCGGTTCATTTTCCGCTGGCAGCAATGCGCTGATCGTGGGGACATCGGGTTCCGGCTCGAACCGGGGTGCGCTCATCATCGGCAGCCGCGGCAATATGGACACCGGCACGGGTTTAACTGAGCCAACGCTTGGCACGGCGGGCGGCGCAGGTACCCTCGATGCGAAGACGGCAATCAGCCTTCGTGGCGGACTGTTCGGCAGCTATGTCTACTTCAACCATACCGACGGAAATTACCTCTTCAGCAACACGATGAGCGGTGAAGGTGATGTGATCAACACCTCCGGGCAGACGACGCTGAACGGCGAACTTTCCGCACTCAAGGCGAACGTAACCGCGCGGGGCGGTAAAGTCATCATTGCCAGCAATATTAATACCCAGCCAGAAGACGATATCTTTGACGTCCAGACCCTTAGCGCGGAGAACGGCGGCACGTTGATCCTCAACGCGACGGCGGGTTCAGACGTCAGCAACGGGGTGGGTTATAGCAGCGCCGCGTCAATCAAGTCCGGCGGCACGCTGGGCGGCAACGGGACGCTGGGTCAGACCGAGATCCTGTCCGGCGGACATATCTCGCCCGGCGACGGCAATATCGGTACGTTGACGCTGAAACGCTATCTGAACTTTATCGGCGAATCCTTCTATGACGTCGATATCGCAGGAGATGGCCGCAGCGACCAGCTACTGGTATCGGGCAAAACCACCATCAGCAATCAGGCTAAGGTACAGGTCACCGCGCTGGATCCGCAAACCAGCTATAAAACGGGCCAAAGCTACCGCATTTTGACCTCCGACGGGGGAATCGACGGTGAGTTCGCCGGAGCGATCTCCAAATCCGCATTCCTCGACGTGGCGCTTAAGCAAAGCACCAACGCCGTCGATCTGACCATCGCGCAGAAAGAGACCAGTGGCGAGAATCCTGGAGGTGAAAACCCCGGAGGCGAAAATCCTGGCGGTGAGAATCCTGGTGGTGAAAACCCCGGAGGTGAAAACCCGGGCGGTGAGAATCCTGGCGGTGAAAACCCGGGCAGCGGCAAGCCGGGCATTTTCCAGACCGTGGCCCAAAGCAGCAACCAGTGGAATACCGCTGGCGCGCTCTCCACGCTGACGCAAAGCGGCCCGTCGCTGGCGCTGTATAACTCGCTGCTTCTGCTAAGCGCACCGGAAGCGCGCGAGGCGTTCAACCAGCTTTCTGGTGAAGTTTATCCGTCAATGCAGTCCAACCTGATCGCTGGCAGCACGCAGGTGTTTAACGTGTTAAACCAGCGGATGCAGCGCGCGTTTGATAACGACAGCCTGCCGATACCACCGTTAGCCATGTCGCTGGTGCAGCAGCCGGAGCCGCAAAACAATGGCGTCTGGGGCCAGACCTTCAGCTCCTGGAGCCGAAACAGCGGCGACGGTAACGTGGGCAAGCTGGACGGCAACACCACCGGCTTCCTGCTGGGGGCAGATCGCAAACTGGCGGACCATAACGTGCGTGTCGGCGGCTACTTCGGCTACAGCCGGGGTGATTATGACGTCGACAGCCGTCGCTCCTCAACGGATACCGACAACTATCACCTTGGTCTGTATGCGGCGGGTCAACAGGATGCGTTCTCCCTTCGCGGCGCGCTGGGTTACACCTGGCACAAGATCGAAGGCGAGCGCAATGTTGATTTCAGCGGCTTCTCGGATCGGCTGAAGTCAGATTACGACGCGAACTCCCTGCTGGCGTTCACCGAAGCGGGCTACCGTTTCGGCCAGCCAGACAGGAATATTGAGCCGTTCGTCAATTTATCGTACATCCGGCTGCATACCGACAGCTTCAGGGAAGACGGCGGTGCCGCTGCGCTGAGCGTCCGTAACGAAACGATGAACACCTTCTATACGACACTCGGGTTGCGCGGTGTGACCGAGTTGCCGAAGCACGTTAACCTCTACGGTTCGTTGGGCTGGCAGCACGCCTATGGCGATAAGAATACCTCTTCGCGCATGGCGTTTGCGGGCAGCGACGCGTTCATTACTCAGGGACAGGCCGTGGATGAGGATGTGATGGTCGGTGATATCGGCGTGAGCGTAAAGCTGTCGCGTGCTGCGACGCTGGATGTGGGTTACCAGGGACAATATGGTGCGGATACCCGCGTCAACTCTGTTAACGCCAATCTGCGCTGGTCGTTCTGAATTATTTCCATTAAAAGAACCCGCCCTCGTGGCGGGTTTCTGCTTTTGGCTTCTGACGAAGCTAGGGATCGTTCCCAACCGCGTCCAGCAGTTTGTTTTTAAAGATAAACAAACACGCCTCGTTGAAGTTACCTGCTCCTAACCGCTCCGACAGCACCGTTCGCTTGCGATAGAGGCTTTTAACCGACATATCCAGCTTATCTGCAATCTCTTCCATTGACCTCCCTGCCTTCAGCAACCTGATCATTATCGCTTCGTGTCGACTCAGCCGTAAGTTAAGCAGCCATTTGGTTGTCAGACGCCTGCCTTTCATATCAAGCACCAGATTGAATAACGACGCCATATCCGGAGCCGTAAGCGACGTGTTCATAAACAGCTTCATACTGAGAAGATCCTCCTCTCGAGGACGCATATCCAGCATAACGCAGCAGATCGTTTTTCTCGTTCTGGCCGGATGGCGTATCAGGTAATCATATAAACGGAGCGGCGTACGGCTATCAATCAGTACAGTATATTCATTTGCGTCGGTATCAAATATGTTTCTGTCTATCGAACTGAGGCAAATTATATCCGGGAAAAATAGCCGCATCCCCCTGACAAGGAAACAATCCTGAGTCACTAACACTATTGAAGTCGCCACTAACCATCCCTTTTAGATTAAAGCAAGCCCGCCTCTTAAGAAACAAGAACGCTTTCGTTTATAGCGCTTTACATTAACGGAAAATGTTTTCTGGCTTTGATCATCCCTCAATATGACATTGGTGAGCTAGACTTTTTGTAGACTATCACTCAATGCCTGGCGTTAATTATAAATAAAAAAGAATTTCAGAAAAGTCACTTCTCTGAACATTAAGAATTTTTGTCATGAAACTTCCCAAACATGCACCAGAAAGTACTTTAATTAACTCAGCAGAACTTCATTTCTAATATAAAAAAACAGGAAGCAGCAAAAGAAAAAACATTTAACATCAATCAGTTAAAAAGAACAATCCTGCACTGAATTATCTAAAAAACTTACTTCTTCCAGAATTATCTCAAAACCTCCCAGCCGCTTTTCAACTTATTTATCCCCCAACATATCGGGTGTACATTAAGCCCAATCAGACCACTGAGATGAGGGCTCATAATTACCTTTAAGTAAGTACCCCATAACGTAGCATCATTCAGATTTAATGTTCTCCTTTATGCCCTTTAACACAGAGTTAAAAGGCGGCCGTGTTATGCAATGGATTCACGATAAACAAATGGCAAATAGATATGGAAAGATCGCTTAGCTTCACTACGTTATTCTTTTATCGCACCACAATATTATTGCTCCTGCTTTTACTCTTTCCTGTTCTGGTTCAGGCTGATGAATCCGTTTATGAGCATCAGATACAACAGGCACGTAACGGTAATTACGCTCTGTTTCTTGATTACCTACAGCGCTATGAGCAACAGCATGCTTTAACACCCGGACAGGTTGCGGACTGGTTACAGGTAGCCTCCTGGGCAGGACGCGATGATGAGGTTATCCGGGTCTGGCAGCGTTATGGTATTTATATGCCGCTGCCCGCTCGCGCCATCGCTGCTGTCGCCCAGCCCAGAAGAAACCAAAAAGCCTGGCCATCCGCCTTATCGCTGTGGAAAGAGGCGCTCAGCCTTGCGCCAGATAACGACGATTACCGCATCGGCTATGTTAAGACCCTGGCCGATGCCCGCAGAGATCGCCTCGCGCTTTCGGAAGCCCGGCGGCTGGTTAAGGACAATCCTTCTCCCGCGCACCTTGAGACGCTCTCCTATGTCTGGATGCGCCAGGGAAAAAACGGGGACCGGCTGCTGGCGGACATGCGTGCACTGAACGCCGCTCCCGGGAATAATGCCCTTCTTCGCGAGACGATCGATGCGTTAACGGAAAATCGGGTAAGCACGCCTGCACTCTGGCTGTCGCAAAGCGCGGCGATGTCTCCCGCGGAGCGCCGCCGCCTTGAGCGTAACGCCGCGGCTGAAAGGGTACGCCTGGCGGATGTGCCTGGCAGAACGGAGAAAGAGCGCCTGCGGCTGGCACAAAACGCGTTAGATCGCTATCACGCCCTGCTTTCCCGCTGGCAAAACGAACCGCAGGCGGCTGAAGACGTCGTCCTTGCACGTATCGATCGGCTTGGCGCCCTGTATGCGCAGGGTAATTACCGGCAGGTCATTAGCGAATATGAGGCGCTGACGGCCGCACAGCATCCGGTACCGGACTGGGCCATCGGCTGGGTGATCTCGGCATATTTGCAGGAGAAAAACACCGTCGCCGCCTTCTCGCTTGTGCAACGCTATCCACACTACGCCTCCGATCCGCAGGATGAGGAGCATGCGCTTTTCTACGCCTGGCTGGATACGGGGCAGTATCAGACCGCCCGCCACTACGTTGAGCGCGAGACCCGCAGCGTTCCCTGGACCCGCTACGATTTCGGATCCCCGACCGCTCAGCCGAACGATCGGTGGCTCACCGGACAGTCTCTCAAACTTAACTATTTGCTGGCGACCAACGCCCTGCCGGAGGCCGAAAAGCTGTCGTATCGTCTGGCGTCAACGGCGCCGGGAAATCAGGGATTACAGATTGATTATGCCGCCCTGCTTCAGGCCAGAGGCCTGCCGCGCGCGGCCGAGCAAAAGCTTAAACAAGCAGAGGCGCTTGAACCCGCGAATCTGGAGCTTGAAAAACAGCAGGCTTACGTCGCAATGGACCTTCAGGAGTGGCGTCAGATGGATTTACTGGCTGATGACGTGATTGCTCGCGCCCCCGCCGATCGCAGCGCCCGTCGCCTGGACAGGCTCAGAGCGGTCCACCACATGTCTGAGCTGCGTCTGAACGCGGGTAAAGGATTGCACTCAGATAACCCCGTCAGCGGTAGCCACGACATGAGCTGGGACGCCACGCTCTATGGCCCGCCCGTGGCGGATAACTGGCGGCTGTTTGCCGGCGCCCGCTATGCCCAGGGGAATTTCGACGAAGGTAAAGGCATCAGCCGCCACCTGTTGGGCGGCGTTGAGTGGCGCCCACGTGACCTCACGCTCGAAGCCGAGCTCTCCAGCAACCGCTATCACGGCACAAACAGGCCGGGCGCACGGCTCTCAACAACCTACAGCCTGAGTGATAACTGGCAGGTCAGCGGTAACCTCGAACACTTGTCACGTGCGACACCCTTACGGGCATTACGCAATGGGATCAGCGCCAACCGGGGTGAAGGTGGGGTGCGCTGGTATCAAAACGAGCGACGTGAATACCAGTTCAACGCCGCCGTCAGCCGCTTCTCGGACCACAACCGCCGTCAGGAATACACCCTCTCTGGGAAAGAGCGTCTCTGGCAGACCCCGACCCTGACGCTGGATCTCGAACCGGGGATCGCCGCCAGTAAAAACAGCCTGCGGAATACGCTCTATTACAACCCGGCACGGGATCTGTCCGTGACGGCTGCCCTGTCCGTTGACCATGAGATGTACCGCCACTACGACACCCTCTGGAGCCAGCAGTTCGTGGCAGGAGGGGGCAGCTACTGGCAGAAAAATCAGTCCGCGGGTGCCGTTACCCTGCTGGGTTACGGGCAACGCATCCAGTGGAACAACGTTGTCGATACTGGCGTGATGCTGAACTGGGATAAGCGCCCTTACGACGGCAAACGCGAGAGCAATCTCTCCGTCACGTTAGATGCGACTTTACGCTTTTAAGGATGAATATGCTGAACACACGTTTTTCTGTAAGCCTGATCGTCATCGGCTGGCTCTGCCTCAGCGCGAGCCTCTGCGCGCAGCCGCTCTCCTTTATGGCCCCTGAAAAGAGGCCGCAGCTGGAGGCCAGCAAACCCTGGCCGGAGAATCAGTTTCTGGTCCTGGCCTACCACGACGTTGAAGATGATGCCGCCGATCAGCGCTACCTCTCCGTTCGCACCAGCGCGTTAAACGAGCAGATAAGCTGGCTTTTGCACAACGGCTATCACGCCATCAGCGTGCAGGACATTCTGGATGCGCATGAAGGGAAAAAAGCGCTGCCGCCGAAAGCCGTTTTGCTCAGCTTTGACGACGGCTACAGCAGCTTTTACACCCGGGTCTGGCCTCTGCTTCAGGCCTGGAACGTTCCTGCGCTGTGGGCGCCGGTGGGCAGTTGGGTGGATACGCCGGCAAATCAAAAAGTTAACTTCGGCGGTCTGATGACGCCCCGCGATCGCTTTGCCACCTGGGATATGGTTCGCGAGCTCAGCCAGTCCCCGCTGATTGAGATTGGCTCGCATACCTGGGCCTCGCATTACGGCATTCCGGCCAACCCGCAGGGAAGCCGTGAACCCGCCATCGCCAGCCGTTTTTATGATAACGCGACGGGGCATTACGAAACCGATGAACACTTCAACCAGCGGATCGCCGCAGACGTACGCAAAGTCACCGATAAAATCACCCAGGTGACGGGAAAAGCGCCGCGTGCCTGGGTGTGGCCCTATGGGGCTGCCAACGGTACGTCGCTCGCTATCGCCCAAAAACAGGGCTATCAGTTGGCCTTTACCCTGGAGGACGGGCTGGGAAACGTGCGCGACCTCGGCAACATCCCGCGCCTGCTGATCGCCGGAAATCCGTCGATAAAAACCTTTGCCAACACGGTTAGCCGCGTTCAGGAGTTTGACCCGGTGCGCGTCATGCATGTCGATCTCGATTACGTCTACGATCCCGATCCGGCCCAGCAGACGAAAAACATCAACAAACTCGTCCAGCGGGTCTACGACATGAAAATCAGCCATGTGTTTCTCCAGGCGTTTTCGGATCCGCGGGGCGACGGCAGGATCGATGCGCTCTATTTCCCCAACCGCCGGCTTCCGGTCCGGGCCGATCTCTTTAATTTTGTCGCCTGGCAGCTACAAACCCGCGCGGGAGTGAAAGTCTTCGCGTGGATGCCGGTTCTCTCTTTCGATCTCAGTCCAGCCTTGCCGCGCGTGCAGCGCCGGGATCGTCAAACGGGAGAGTTGACCGTGGCCGCCGAGCCCTATATCAGGCTCTCCCCCTGGAGTCCGCAGGTTCGCCAGCAGGTGACGGAGATCTATGAAGATCTGGCCCGCTATGCCAGCTTCAATGGCATCTTATTTCATGACGACGCGGTGCTGACGGACGTTGACGATGCCGGACAGGACACGACCCGACAGAAGAGTCAGCGACTTATCGGCTTTACCCGCACCCTGAGCCAGGCGGTGAAAAACATCCGTGGCCCGCAGATCAAAACCGCGCGGAACATGTTCGCGTTGCCCATTCTCGAGCCGGAAAGCGAGGCATGGTTTGCGCAAAATCTCGATGATTTTCTGGCGGCCTACGACTGGACGGTGCCGATGGCAATGCCGCTGATGGAGTCCGTCCCGGCAGAAGAGAGCAATGCCTGGCTGACGCGTTTAGTCAAAGCCGTCGCCGCACGCCCCGGCGCGCTGAATAAAACGATTTTTGAGCTACAGGCCAGGGACTGGGCACAGAAACCGCAGCGTGCCGTAGCCGATGAACGTCTGATGGAGTGGATGCGGGTGCTCCAGCTGAATGGCATCAAAAATTACGGTTATTACCCCGACGACTTCCTCAACAACCAACCTGATATTTCACGTATCAGACCTGAATTTTCTTCGTACTGGTATCCTGACAATGACTGATCGCATTATCGCCTTCTCTATTTTGTGTCTGGTATTCGGGTTGCCGTTAGGCGTAGCCGCGCTATTTACCGGCGAACTGATTCTGGACTTTGTCTTTTTCTGGCCGCTTTTTATGTCCGTGCTCTGGGTAACCGGCGGCCTCTATTTCTGGTTTCAGCTTGAACGGCACTGGTCGTGGGATAACGCAACACCCGCCCCCGCCTTAGCCGGTGAGCCGTTAATCTCGATTCTTATTCCCTGCTTCAATGAGGAACGCAACGCACGGGAGACCATTAGCGCCGCGCTGGGTCAGCGGTACTGGAATGTGGAAGTTATCGCCATCAATGACGGTTCTTCTGATAACACGGCGGAGGTACTGCAACAGCTGGCGCGAGAGCAACCGCGCCTGCGGGTGATTAATCTCGCGGAGAACCAGGGGAAAGCCGTGGCGCTCAAGGCCGGCGCTGCGGCGGCCCGGGGCGATTTGCTGGTCTGCATTGACGGCGACGCCCTGCTCGACCGCGACACCGCGGCGTATCTGGTGGCACCGCTGATTCAGTATCCCCACGTTGGGGCCGTCACCGGGAATCCGCGTATTCGCACGCGCTCAACGCTGATTGGCCGCATTCAGGTGGGCGAGTTTTCTTCCATTATTGGCCTTATCAAGCGAACGCAGCGGATCTATGGCCGGGTCTTTACCGTCGCCGGCGTCATCGCCGCCTTTCGCCGACAGGCGCTGGCGGATGTCGGGTACTGGAGCCCGGACATGATCACAGAGGATATCGACATAAGCTGGAAGCTTCAGCTTCGCCACTGGGATATCTTTTTCGAGCCGCGGGCACTGTGCTGGATCCTGATGCCGGAGACGCTAAAGGGGCTGTGGAAACAGCGTCTGCGCTGGGCGCAGGGGGGGGCAGAGGTGTTTCTGGTTAACCTGCGCAAGATGGTCCGCTGGGAGCATCATCGCATGTGGCCCCTGTTTCTTGAGTACGCGCTATCAACGCTGTGGGCGTTTGCCTATGGGGCAACCGTGGTGTTGTTCATTCTCAGCCATATTATCCCTCTTCCCGCGAACCTGGCCGTTGCGAGCCTGTTTCCCCCGGCGTTTACCGGGCTGCTGCTGGGCGTGATGTGCCTGCTGCAATTCCTCGTCAGTTTGTATATCGAGCGGCGCTACGAGCGGAAAGTGGCAGGCTCGCTGTTCTGGGTAATCTGGTTCCCGATGGTGTACTGGATGATTGGCCTGTTTACCACCCTCGTGGCATTTCCGAAAGTCATGCTTAAACGTAAACGCGCCCGCGCGCGCTGGATCAGTCCGGACCGGGGTAAAGGGAGCATTCAATGAACGAGAATACGTTAATTTTGACTGAACATCGGCTGGCACCGCGTCTTTTCGATGCCGCATTAACGCTGATAGCCTGGGGAGGATTCCTGTTTTTCCTTTACGCCAGGCTGTGGATGCAGTTAACCGAGGAGGGCGATCACCGCTGGAGCGTGATTATCGCCTCTTTTAATACGGTGCTGGTCTATCTGCTGATTGCGGCGTTCAACGGCTGGCTGCTGATCCTGTGGTATCAGTACAATCGCCGCCGCGCGCATGTGAGGCGGCGTCATCCGGAAATGTTGCGCCATGACGAGCTTGCCCAAAGTTTTAACGTCACGCCGCAAATTATGTCCGAGATGAGCCAGTACAACCTGCTGACGGTTTACCATGACCAGATTGGCCGGATCATTGATTTGAAGATCAGCGAGCAGCAGGAAGAGGAAGAGCAGTAATGAAACGCCCCCGCAACATGCCCTGCGGGGGCGTTTTTATAACAGGGAGACGTTATTTATCTTTCACCACAATCAGCGGTTCAATATCGCTCTCTTTCTTCACCACCAGCGAGTCATCCCCGCGCAGACAGGTTCCGCCATAGTTCCCGCCCACGGTAAAAGTGCAGACCTGAATGTATCTGCCGTCAACTTTCGGCAGGCACCATAGCTGCTGGTAGATATTTTTGCGGTCAACAAACTTGCCGCTGGACTGGTCCAGCAGTTCGTCCTGGGCGCCGATCAGATCGATATTGCTCCCGCAGCGTCCGGCGATCGGTTTAACGGCATAACCGGTCCGTTTGAGCAGATCGTTGACCTCAAAATCGGTATCCAGCAGGTAACGGTGGTTCGGGAACAGCTGCCACAGCACCGGCAGGATCGCCTTGTTACCTGGGATCACCGTCCACAGCGGTTCAAAGACCAGCACTTCCGGGCGCAGCAGGACGTCAATCAGGCGCACTTCACCTTGCGGGTGACCGGTGCGGATAGGCACGGCGGCGTACTCGGTTTCGCTCACCTCGCGGATCTGCTCAATCGCCGTTTCCCACGCCCAGGTTTTCCATACGCAGTTGACGTGACGGCCTTCATCATCAATCAGTTGCCCGGCGGCATCCCAGCTCAGCGCCCCCAGTCCATGCAGGATTTTGGTTTCAAACCCGGCCTGGATCAGCGAGCGCTGAATAAAGAGCGCGTGGTAATCCTCTTCGATATCGTTGTCCTGCATGATATGGACGAACGGCCGCGCGTGGCTGTGCTTCCATGCGCCGGTCAGCTCCTCCAGCAAGCCTTCCGCCGGATTGTGGCCGGTGCCGCGATAGCCGTTTTTCACCCACTCTTCAAGAATGAGCCCGCCCTCGGTATGGCAGGAGGCGGAATCCGCGTTGTACTCGTAAACCTTGATGCCGCGTTCATCCATGCAGAAATCCATACGACCGGTGATCATATGGTGACGACGCCACTGCCAGGAAAGGCGCAGACGCGGCCAGAGAATTTTCGGGATGTCGAAAAGCGCGAGTAAGCTGTCGTCTTTCAGCACCTTGTCGGTGGCATGAAGGTACATCAGATGCAGTTCGTTGGTGGCTTTGATCAGCTCCTGCTCGGCGCTTTCGGTAATGGTGAAGTACTGGCAGGGATCGTTGTTGATAACGTGGCCGTTGGCGCGAACGTACGCCTGTTGCAGGGCGTCGTTTTCATTGAGCCATTTTCCGTCGAACTGACGGTTGTTCTTCAATCGCGCGCCGCTGATTTTCAGCAGTTCACCGTCGATCTCCGGCTGAGGAATACTGTGTTCCGTCTCCTCCGTCTGGATCATCCAGCCGAGGATCTCGGTATCGTTGAACGTGTCATGAAGCGTATAGCAACCGTCCTCCACGCTCAGACGCAGCTCGCGCGTCCACTGCTGCCCCATCGGCAGCGGGGAGTGAATAACGTTCTGCTCGGCAATGCGCACTCTGTCATCCAGCAGCTGGGTAATGACGGCGACGTGGCCGGTTTCATGAAACTCACCGCCCTTTTGCCAGATGAGCAGCGCACCGGACTGCGGCGCGCGTTTTGAGCCATTAGCAAAGGCCTGTAGCGGCAAAATATTGTCGTTTACCACCTGGCGCAAAAAACGCAGGGAGAAGATCTCCCACGCCATCCCGACGTCGGTAAAAACAAACCCGTGATTGAGAAACAGGAAACGGCGCGCAAACTCAACGCACTGCCATTTATGGCCCATGTATTCGTTGCCGATATAGCTGCGGAATTCCGCGTCTTCCGGGTAGTGACGCGGATCGAGACTGCCGTAATTTGAAGAGTAAATCGCCACGCCACCCGGCGCATAACCTAATAACGTCCCGAAGGGTGCGTCACTGCTTAACGTTCCTTTACGCATGTGTCCAACCTAAAACAGGCAGGCGGCAATTTTTTTGTTGGGTTGTCGTCGTCTGCACGTTGTAATTAACTGACAGAGGTGGCGTTATCATACACCCGCCCTGCCCATTACGCTCGCATCGTTAAACGGTTCCTGCATCTCCTGCTACACTGCCTCAACACAACACCAAAAAGGCAGGCCAACATGTCAGATAACACCTATCAGCCACCGAAAGTGTGGGAATGGAAACAGAATAACGGCGGCGCGTTCGCCAATATCAACCGTCCCGTCTCGGGCGCGACGCACGAGAAAGAGCTACCTGTGGGCGCGCACCCGCTCCAGCTGTACTCTCTCGGTACGCCGAATGGACAGAAAGTTACCATCATGCTGGAAGAGCTGCTGGCGCTGGGCGTGACGGGCGCGGAATACGACGCATGGTTAATCCGCATTGGTGAGGGCGATCAGTTCTCCAGCGGTTTTGTCGACGTGAACCCGAACTCGAAGATCCCGGCCCTGCGTGACCACTCCACCACCCCGCCGACGCGCGTCTTTGAATCCGGCAATATCCTGCTCTACCTGGCCGAGAAATTTGGTCACTTCCTGCCAAAAGATCCGGCAGGACGAACGGAAACCCTGAACTGGCTGTTCTGGTTACAGGGCGCGGCCCCGTTCCTCGGCGGCGGTTTTGGCCACTTCTATAACTACGCACCGGTGAAGATTGAGTACGCTATCGATCGCTTCACCATGGAAGCTAAACGCCTGTTCGACGTGCTGGACAAACAGCTGGCGCGCGGTCGTTACGTAGCGGGTGAGGAATATACCATTGCGGATATGGCAGTCTGGCCATGGTTTGGCTGCGTGGCGCTGGGCAGCGTGTATAACGCCGCCGAGTTCCTGGATGCCGGGAAGTACACCAACGTGCAGCGCTGGGCAAAAGATGTGGCGAATCGTCCGGCTGTTAAACGCGGGCGCATTGTTAACCGTACCAACGGCGAGCTGAACGAGCAGTTACATGAGCGTCATTCAGCAAGCGACTTCGATACCCAGACGGAAGATAAACGTCAGGGTTGATCCATGACCGGGCGGTTCGCCGCCCTTCTTCCGCGATGAGAAAAATGCGTCAGCACGCGTGCGCAAGGAGCCTCGTATGTCAGACCAGACGCTAAAAGCGACCCGACAGCAGAGTCTTATCACCTTGCTGAGTCAAAGCGACTGGCTGACTACCGATGTGCTGGCTGAAAAGCTCTCCGTCAGCAAAGAGACCATCCGCCGGGATCTGAAGTCGTTGCAGCAGCAGGGGAAGCTGCTGCGCCAGCACGGGCGCGCGCGTCTGATTCATCCGGACAGCCGCGACAGCGGTGAACCCTTTGGCGCACGCCTGAAAAGCCATTATGCCGACAAAGCCGATATTGCCCGCCACGC
Organism: Enterobacter cloacae complex sp. ECL72; assembly: GCF_019056635.1. NCBI lineage: Bacteria > Pseudomonadati > Pseudomonadota > Gammaproteobacteria > Enterobacterales > Enterobacteriaceae > Enterobacter > Enterobacter cloacae complex sp. ECL72. The sequence continues at coordinate 3,504,535 of NZ_CP077659.1, forward strand.
GCTGGGCTGGATCAGCGAAGGGATGACCATCGCCCTCGACGCCAGCTCAACCTGCTTTCATCTGGCGCGCCAGTTGCCGGACATCGACCTCACCGTATTTACCAATAGTCTGCCTATCTGCCACGAGATGGCAAAGCGCGAGCGGATCACGCTTATCTGCTCCGGCGGAACGCTTGAGCGTAAGTATCGCTGCTATGTTAATCCGGCGCTGGTGACGCAGCTAAAAGGGCTGGAGATCGATCTGTTCATCTTCTCGTGTGAAGGGGTCGATGAGCATGGCGTCCTTTGGGATCCGTCCGAGCACAACGCGGGCTTTAAGGCGCTGCTGTTAAACCGCGCCAGCCAGTCGCTGCTGCTGATCGACAAAAGTAAATTTATGCGGGCAAGTGAAGTGAAAATTGGTCAGCTGTCGCAGGTGACACAGATTATTCAGAGCGATAAACGTCAGGCCGCCAGAGACGGCCTGACACGAGAGGTTACGCGGTGAGACGGAATTTCTGCACTGAGCGCTGGAGTTCTTCGGTCTGCCGTTCAAGTGCGGCGGCGGCGGCGGAAACCTGCTCCACCAGCGAGGCGTTCTGCTGGGTCACGCCGTCCATCTGCGTGATGGCAACGCCGACCTGAGAAATACCTTTGCTCTGCTCCTCTGACGCGGTGGCGATCTGCTTCATAATGACGGTCACTTCCGTCACGTCGCGCAGGATCGCTTCCATCGTGGTGCCGGTATCGTTCACCAGCTGCGCCCCCTGCTCCACGCGGGCAACGGAATCTGCAATCAACCCTTCGATCTCTTTTGCCGCATTCGCGCTGCGACTGGCCAGATTACGCACCTCACCCGCCACGACCGCAAAGCCCCGCCCCTGCTCCCCGGCCCGGGCCGCTTCCACCGCGGCGTTCAGCGCCAGAATATTGGTCTGGAAGGCGATGCTGTTGATGACGGTAGTGATTTCAGCGATTTTTTTCGAGCTGTCCGAAATGCCGCTCATGGTTGTGACCACATCTTCCACCAGCGAGCCGCCGCGGCTGGCCGTACTGGAGGCGACATCCGCAAGCTGGCTGGCCTGGCGCGCGCTTTCGGCGTTCAGCTTCACCGTTGCGGTTAGCTGCTCCATGCTGGCCGCGGTCTCTTCCAGCGCGGCGGCCTGCTCTTCGGTACGCGAAGAGAGATCGTTATTCCCGCTGGAGATCTCCGTTGCCCCGCGCCAGATATTCTCGCTGCCGGAACGAATCGTGCTGACCGCTTCCCGCAGGCTGTCCTGCATGGCGCTCAGCAGCGGCACCAGTTGCCCCACGCAGTTGCGGCCAAAGGATTCAATCGGCTGGCTGAGATCGCCCTGCGCAATCTGGCGGAACTGCTGACGGATACGATCCAGCGGTTTTACCAGTATCGCCACCAGGTAGCGGTCGGTGAACAGCAGGATCAACAGACCCACGATCGTGGCGGTGATAATCACCGTCCGGATCATACTGGTGAGGCCGTCGACCACCACGCGCGTGCTGTCGAGCGCCTTCGCCGCGGTGTTGTTAAAGTTCTCAGCCGCTGACCCGAATGCACGGCTTAGCGGCGGCGTGACGTTGTTGGCATGCTGACGATAGCCTTCGAGCGTCGCCTGCTTCGCCTGCGCCATCTGCGGCGTCACGCCACGATCGAGCAGCGCCTGCCAGGTGGAAATCACCTGCGCAGACACCTTTTCATCCATCGGGCCCGGAGAGATAGCTTTCATCTCTGCCAGCTTTTTACTCATGTTATCCAGCGCCTGCTGAGCAGGAGCCAGGTCCGGCGTGCCGCCCGCCGCTTTGACTTCCATCGCCCGGCTCAGGCGGGTGACGAAACGGAAATACTGATCGTTGCCCTGGCTCAGCACCGTCATTTGCCGGACCAGCTGGCGGTCAACATCATTACCATCAGAAACACGAGACAGAGACCAGGTGCTGTAAAGCCCCACGCCTGCCCACATGACACAAAAGATCCCCAGTATCGTCAGCATGACGAAACGGATGGTGAAATTACGAAGCATCTTCATTGAGTATTCATTGCCGTGAGGGTGAATTCGCCCAGAGGCGAGTACTACCCTCTTTATCGGCAGATACCGCAGAAAATATACTTTTTTGTTATCGAGTCGGCATAGAATGAAAACGTTGTTTCGAAAATTCACCGACAAGAAAGGAGACATCATGTCCTGGCACCCTTACACTGGCCGATACGAAAACATGCAGTACCGATACTGCGGCAAAAGCGGCCTGCGCTTACCGGCACTGTCGCTAGGCCTGTGGCACAGCTTCGGTCACGTTCAGCCGCTCGATTCCCAGCGCGCGCTGCTGCGTAAGGCCTTCGATCTCGGGATTACCCATTTTGACCTTGCCAACAACTACGGCCCCCCACCAGGCAGCGCTGAAGAGAATTTTGGCCGTCTGCTGCGGGAGGATTTTGCCGGGTATCGTGACGAGCTGATCATCTCCACCAAAGCGGGCTACGACATGTGGCCAGGGCCGTATGGTTCGGGCGGTTCACGTAAATACCTGCTCGCCAGCCTCGACCAGAGCCTGAAACGCATGGGTGTGGAGTATGTGGATATTTTCTATTCTCACCGCGTAGACGAAAACACGCCGATGGAAGAGACCGCCGCCGCGCTGGCGCACGCGGTGCAGAGCGGAAAAGCGCTGTACGTCGGCATTTCGTCCTACTCCACGGAACGCACGGCGGTAATGGCCGAATTGCTGCGCGAGTGGAAGATCCCGCTTTTGATCCACCAGCCGTCTTACAACCTGCTTAACCGCTGGGTCGACAAGACCGGCCTGCTGGACGCGCTGGAGAAAAACGGAACGGGCTGTATCGCCTTTACCCCGCTGGCGCAGGGCCTGCTCACCGGAAAATACCTGAACGGTATTCCGGACGGTTCACGTATGCAACGCGAAGGGAAAAAAGTGCGCGGCCTGACGGAGAAAATGCTGACGGAAGCCAACCTGAGCAGCCTTCGTTTGCTGAACGAGATGGCGCACGCGCGCGGGCAGACGATGGGGCAGATGGCGCTAAGCTGGCTGTTGAAAGATGAGCGTGTAACCTCAGTGCTGATTGGCGCGAGCCGCCCGGAGCAGCTGGAAGAGAACGTTCAGGCGCTGAATAACCTGCGCTTTAGCGAAGATGAACTGACGCGGATTGACCAGCACGTTGCGGATGGTGAGCTGAATTTGTGGCAGGCGTCGTCGGATAAATAAATAGTGCGGCCTGCTGCCCTCACCCCGGCCCTCTCCCACAGGGAGAGGGTTAGGGTGAGGGGCATGGTGAATTTATTTCTTACTGATCTTATCCAGATACCCCATCACAAACGCCGACAGCACAAACGTCAGGTGGATAATCACATACCACATCAGCTTATTATCCGGGACGTTTTTCGCGTCCATAAAGACGCGTAACAGGTGTATAGACGAAATCGCCACAATCGACGCCGCGACTTTATTCTTCAGCGATGAGGCATCCATTTTCCCCAGCCAGTTGAGCTTTTCTTTGTGCTCGGCGATATCAAGCTGAGAGACGAAATTCTCATAACCGGAGAACATCACCATCACCAGTAATCCCCCCACCAACGTCATATCCACCAGCGACAGCAGAACCAGAATCAAATCGGCTTCTGCCACGGAGAAAATGTTTGGCAGGACATGAAATATCTCCTGGAAGAACTTGATCGTCAGGGCGACCAGCGCCAGGGAGAGACCAAAATAGACGGGTGCGAGCAGCCAGCGAGAGGCATACATTGCGTTTTCAAAGAAGCGTTCCATAAAATCCTGTCTGCAAACGAAACCAGCGCTCAGTATATCTCAACTATACCTCGTTGGGATCCACATCCGGACGCGCATACTCCGGCCAGACCAGCGCGACCAGTTCCGGGTAGGCTTCCAGGCTAAACTCGCGAAAACACTGGCGCAGATTTAATACGTCTAAATCGGAGTACGACACCTTCTCGCCATTCAGACAGCGTTTTTTGATATTGTCGTAATATTTATAAACCGCCGAATTAAGGTCGCTACAACGGCGCTGCGCGTCGAACAGGCCGGGCGTATCATTAATTTCAGCCATTTTCATTCGCTTAATTGTCGCATGGAGAAAATCGATATATTCGTGATTTACCCGCCAGTACCAGACCGGCGTCACGGCGTTCATCAATACGGAGAAATGATCTTCCCCCTCCTCTTTCGACATCAATTCAGGCTGCGGCGGTTCACTGACGTCTTTTGACGCTTTCGTTTTATTTAACTCTTGCATCAATAAAAGCACGCCAGCGGTCAGTAATAGTAACGTTATGACCGTAAAGAAAATGCTGTTCATGGGTAGGCTCCATTTTTTTTGATTTTAAAATTGCCTCATGTTATTGTCAACGAATCTCACCCTTTTTCCATCCCCACCTTTTTTGAAATTAAAGGAAATTAAAATGCTGCCCGACAATCTTGTCCCGGCAAAGTACCACATTACGCCTGTGGAACAGCCTTCGACGGAAGCAGATAAAGAGGCGAATTTCACTCAAGGAAAAAGAAAACTCTCCGACTATGAAGCCGACATATTAATTGGTGTTTCACGCACCGGCAAATCCCGTAATATGGTGCTGGAAGAGCACGATCGCCATTTAAAAGAGCGTTTATTTCGCGCCATCAAGATTGAAGCCTTAGTTCATCTACTAAATGATTTACAGGCCGAAGGGGAAATAGATGCCCAGACGCTAAGTCAAATAATGACCGAGAAAACGCAGCAAATAAATGAGGCCGGCAATGAAATTTGGCTTAATTTAATTACGCGTGAAAAAAACAATCCCATTTTTTATGACCTGGGGGAAGATTAACGTGAATGATGACAGCGGTAATAACGTTTATTTGACTTTAGATGATAAGAAAAGCGATGAATTTATCTTAAAGCAGAATCTCGACGCCCTGAAAAAGATAAAAAATGACGAGATGACGCGAATTACGCAGGATTTGGTTTCGATTCCGGCCACGCTGGTGCGCCTGAAATGGCAGAATCGTCGGGAGATTTACGCCTTGCAGGCCAAGGAGGAGATTTACGGCGCGGTGATGAACGCCATTATTGAACAGCGCCCTGAGCTTAAAGAGAAGATCCTCGGGCGACTGGAGGCGAACTATCAGTACCTGCTGGCACGCGAGACAGCCACCCTGCGCCTGACCCGTAAACTCTCGGAAGGTCATTACCGAACTTCAAACGTGACCTGTGTAGCGCTTGATGAAGAGGCGCCGACGGCGCCTTCAGTGTGAGTCAACAATGATTGTTGCGGAATGCAGGCCGGGTAAGGCGACGCCGCCACCCGGCAGGGAAGGCTGCAAAAGCTTTCGTTTTACTTCGCGGCCGCTTTCTCTTCGCCGACCAGACCAATCTTCAGGTATCCCGCCTGATGCAGCGTGTCCATTACCTTCATCATGGTTTCATAATCGACGGTTTTATCCGCGCGGAAGAAGACGGTGGTGTCTTTCTTGCCGCCGGTCAGCTGGTCCAGCGCCGGAATAACCGAGGCATCCGTTACCGGATCGTTGCCCAGGAACATGGACTTATCGGCCTTCACGGACAGGTAAATAGGCTTTTCCGGACGCGGCTGCGGCTGGCTGGAGGACGCAGGCAGATTCACCTTCACGTCCACCGTCGCCAGCGGTGCGGCAACCATAAAGATAATCAGCAGAACCAGCATGACGTCGATAAACGGCGTCACGTTGATCTCATGCATTTCACCGTTATCGTCCAGATTTTCATTAAGACGCATTGCCATACAATCAACCTACGCGCAGTTTGGACGCCGCATGTACCGGTTTAACGGCGGCGTTCAGGTCCAGATCGCGGCTTTGCAGCAGCAGAACCTGCGCGGCAACGTCACCCAGTGTGGCTTTGTAACTGCCAATCATGCGCGCGAAGATGTTATAGATAACAACCGCCGGGATAGCGGCAACCAGACCGATAGCCGTGGCCAGCAGCGCTTCTGCGATACCCGGCGCGACGACCGCAAGGTTAGTGGTCTGCGTCTGGGCGATACCGATAAAGCTGTTCATGATGCCCCAGACGGTACCGAACAGGCCGACGAACGGGGAGATGGCGCCGATAGTCGCCAGGTAGCCGTTACCGCGGCCCATATGACGACCCACGGCCGCAACGCGACGCTCCAGACGGAAGCCGGTACGCTCTTTAATGCCTTCGTCATCTTCACTGCCTGCGGAGAGTTCCAGCTCGTTCTGCGCTTCGTTCACTAACAGGGTAGTCAGGCTTTTCGCATGGAAGGATGAGGTGATATCAGAAGCCTGATCCAGAGAGCGGGCTTCCGCCAGCTGCTTCTGCTCACGCTTGAGGCGGCGTTTTTGTGAAAGAAGTTCGGCGCTCTTGCTGAAGAAGATAGCCCAGGTGATCACGGACGCCAGAATCAGGCCGATCATCACAATCTTAACTACGATGTCAGCATGTTGATACATGCCCCAAACGGAGAGATCCGTCTGCATCAAATTATTACCCACTCTGTATCTCCAGGACGCAAATCACAAAATCTGAACGTAATAATATCAAAACGTCGTCGAATTGATAGTAGTTCTCATTAGTATTTACATAGTGCCGTAATTTTCGCTCACTTTCCTTGCGCTTACGCAGTAAAAATTTCTTATGCGAATTTTTGATAATATTTTCTGCTTATTCGATAAGCATCCGGATGCACATTCTGACAATCGTGGTAGTCTGGACGTCCAGACGTATAAAAATAGGGTTAGCGAACATGACTAAAAAGCAGCTTGAGACCACGCTGGTGCAGGCAGGACGCAGTAAGAAATACACGCAGGGCTCGGTCAACAGCGTGATCCAGCGCGCCTCCTCGCTGGTGTTTGATACCGTTGAAGATAAAAAAATCGCTACGCGTAATCGCGCGAAGGGCGGGCTGTTTTACGGTCGTCGTGGCACGTTAACCCATTTCTCGTTGCAGGAAGCCATGTGTGAACTGGAGGGCGGCGCGGGCTGCGCGCTGTTCCCGTGCGGCGCGGCGGCGGTCGCCAATACCATTCTGGCGTTTGTGGAACAGGGTGACCACGTCCTGATGACCAATACCGCCTACGAGCCAAGCCAGGACTTCTGCACCAAAATACTCAGCAAGCTCGGCGTCACCACCAGCTGGTTCGATCCGCTGATTGGGGCCGGTATTGCCGCGCTTATTCAGCCCAACACGCGCGTTGTGTTCCTGGAATCTCCCGGCTCCATCACCATGGAAGTGCATGACGTCCCGGCCATCGTGAAGGCGGTGCGCAGCATAGCGCCGGAAGCGATCATCATGATCGACAACACCTGGGCGGCAGGTGTGCTGTTTAAAGCCCTGGAATTTGACATCGATATCTCCATTCAGGCGGCGACCAAATACCTGATTGGCCATTCCGACGGCATGATCGGTACGGCGGTATCTAACGCCCGCTGCTGGGATCAATTGCGTGAAAACGCCTACCTGATGGGCCAGATGGTGGATGCCGATACCGCCTACATGACCAGCCGGGGCATCCGTACGCTCGGTGTGCGTTTGCGTCAGCATCACGAAAGCAGCCTGCAAATTGCACAGTGGCTGGCGCTGCATCCGCAGGTGGAGCGCGTTAACCATCCGGCGCTGCCGGGCAGCAAGGGCCACGAATACTGGCAACGTGACTTTACGGGCAGCAGCGGGTTGTTCTCATTTGTTCTTAAAAAGCGCCTGAATGACGCCGAACTGGCAAGCTATCTGGATAACTTTACCCTCTTCAGCATGGCCTATTCATGGGGTGGGTTTGAATCGCTGATCCTGCCCAACCAGCCGGAGCAGATTGCGGCCCTGCGCCCGGGCGGCGAGGTGGACTTCGAGGGGACCTTAATCCGCCTGCATATCGGGCTGGAAAATGTGGACGATTTAATTGCGGATTTATCGGCAGGATTTGAGCGCATCGTGTAAAGTGCTGGCTGAAATGTACTCCCCGGACGCTATTCTGAACACCGCAAGCAGAAAAGTCTGTATGAGATGCGCCTGCGATCAACCCCGACAGGCAAAATTGGGAGTACAATAGCGTTATATCTGCTGTTCCACAGGAAAGTCCATGGCTGTTATTCAAAATATCATCACGGCGCTCTGGCAACACGATTTTGCCGCGCTGGCGGACCCGCATGTCGTCGGGATTGTCTATTTCGTGATGTTCGCGACGCTGTTTCTGGAAAATGGATTACTGCCAGCCTCATTTTTACCCGGTGACAGCCTGCTCCTGCTCGCAGGGGCGTTAATCGGCAAGGGCGTGATGGACTTCGCACCGACAATGGTGATCCTCATCTCTGCGGCCAGTCTCGGCTGTTGGCTGAGCTACCTGCAAGGGCGCTGGCTTGGAAACACTCGCGTGGTGAAAGGCTGGCTGGCGCAGCTGCCGCATAAATATCACCAGCGCGCGACCTGCATGTTTGACCGTCACGGCCTGCTGGCGTTACTTGCCGGGCGTTTTCTGGCGTTTGTTCGTACCCTGTTGCCTACCATGGCGGGTATTTCAGGCCTCTCTAACCGCCGCTTCCAGTTCTTCAACTGGCTGAGCGCCCTGCTCTGGGTAGGCGTGGTCACCACGCTCGGCTACGCGCTGAATATGATCCCCTTTGTTAAGCGCCATGAAGACCAGGTGATGACCTTCCTGATGATCCTGCCGATTTTCCTGCTGGTTGCAGGGCTGGTGGGTACCATTGCGGTGGTGATTAAGAAAAAGTATTGCAGCGCATAAATAAAAGCCGGGTGGCGCTACCGCTTACCCGGCCTCCGTTTCCCCTCAGGCTCCCTGCATGGTTCTTATACGTGACGCATCTTCCCCCGGCGTGACGCCGAAGTAGCGCTTAAACTCCCGATTAAACTGCGACGCGCTTTCATACCCGACCCGCATCGCCGCGGCGCTGGCCTTCATGCCATCGTGGATCATCAGCATCCGCGCCTTATGCAGACGGTAGGTTTTGAGGTACTGCAACGGTGACGTGCTGGTGACAGATTTAAAGTTATGGTGAAACGCCGAGACGCTCATATTGGCTTCCGCCGCCAGCTGGTCAACGCTGAGGTTTTCCGTGTACTGGCTCTCGATGCGCTTCAGCACGCGGCTAATCAGGCTGAAGTGCGTTTGCCGGCTTACCAGCGCCAGCAGCGCCCCGCCGCCCGGTCCCAGCAGCACATGGTAAAGAATTTCGCGGATAATCTGTTTTCCGAGAATACGCGCATCCAGCGGCCTTTCCATCACGTCTAACAGGCGTTCAATCGCGCAGAGAATTTCCTCCGACAGGGTCGCGGAGTTGATACCGCTTGCCGCCATTGACGGCCGGAAAAGTTCGTCCTCCCCAATCTCCATCAGCAGCTCCTGCAACTGGAGGATGTCGACGTTGACGCGGATCCCGGCCAGCGGTACCTCCTCTGTCGCGAAAGTTTCACATTCGAAGGGTAAAGGTACTGTCAGAAGCAGATATTCATTGGTGTCGTAACGGAACACGCGCTCATTGATATAGCCAATCTTATGGCCAGAAAAGAGAAACACGATGCCGGGCTGATACATCACCGGGGTGCGCGTCCCGGGCTGGGTACCGTACAGCAATCGGATATCCGGCAACAGCTCAGCCGAATCATTTCCGTTATCTATCAGTCTTTTAATCTGCGACGTTAGCTGGCGGCAGATGGCATCACGGTTCATTTTCAGTTACTCCGGGTACGGTTTCCGACGCTGACAGTGTGCGCATTTTCTTACCGTTTCTCCAGCGCGCTGTAGAAATGGGCAAGACATCGGCAGGAATGTGCATTGAGAGGATAGCGCCTGCCCGCCACAATGAGCAGCATCAGGTTGCCTTCTGCGCCACCACGATTTTTTACCCACTACAGGGAACAAGCCATGAACAACTTTAATCTTCATACCCCAACCCGCATTCTGTTTGGTAAAGACGCCATCGCCGACCTGCGCGCGCAAATCCCCGCTGACGCCCGCGTGCTGATCACCTACGGTGGCGGCAGCGTGAAAAAAACCGGCGTGCTGGATCAGGTTTACAGCGCCCTGGACGGACTGAACGTGCGCGAGTTCGGCGGTATCGAGCCTAACCCGTCTTATGAAACGCTGATGAACGCGGTAAAAATCGCCCGTGAGGAGCAAATTACCTTCCTGCTGGCGGTGGGCGGCGGTTCCGTGCTGGACGGCACCAAATTCATCGCGGCGGCGGCCCATTACGCTGACGACATCGACCCGTGGCATATTCTGGAAACGGGCGGCAGCGACATCAGCAGTGCGATCCCGATGGGCTCCGTGCTGACGCTGCCGGCCACCGGATCAGAGTCCAACAAAGGCGCGGTCATCTCCCGTAAAACCACCGGTGACAAGCAGGCCTTTATGAACGAACACGTTCAGCCCGTGTTCGCGATCCTCGATCCGGTTTACACCTATACCCTGCCTGCGCGTCAGGTGGCGAACGGCGTGGTCGACGCCTTTGTTCACACCGTTGAGCAGTACGTTACTTACCCGGTAAACGCCAAAATTCAGGATCGTTTCGCGGAAGGCATTCTGCTGACGCTGATTGAAGAAGGTCCAAAAGCGCTGAAAGAGCCTGAAAATTACGACGTGCGTGCCAACGTGATGTGGGCTGCCACCCAGGCGCTGAACGGCCTGATCGGCGCAGGCGTGCCGCAGGACTGGGCTACCCATATGCTCGGCCACGAGCTAACGGCGATGCACGGCCTGGATCACGCCCAGACGCTGGCGGTGGTTCTGCCTGCGCTGTGGAACGAAAAACGTGACGCTAAACGCGCCAAACTGCTCCAGTACGCCGAACGCGTGTGGAACATCACCGACGGTTCCGACGATGCGCGTATTGATGCCGCGATTGAAGCCACCCGTCACTTCTTTGAAAGCCTGGGCGTGCCAACGCGTCTCTCTGGCTACGGCCTGGACGGCAGCTCCATCCCTGCCCTGCTGGCGAAACTGGAAGCACACGGTATGACGCAGATCGGCGAGCATGGCGACATCACCCTGGACGTCAGCCGTCGTATTTACGAAGCGGCACGCTAAGCGTTTTTAGGATCCTGACTTTCGTTTTTTGACATTTCGTCCAGACTTAATGCACATCACATCGTCGGAGGTTCCCTCCGGCGATGAGCACCTGAAGGAGGAAAAATGGCAAACCAAACCGTAATCAAGCTACAGGACGGCAACGTGATGCCCCAGCTGGGGCTAGGTGTATGGAAAGCCGGTAACGACGAGGTCGTCTCCGCCATTCATAAAGCCCTGGAAGTCGGCTATCGGTCCATCGATACCGCCGCCGCCTATAAAAACGAGGACGGCGTGGGAAAAGCGCTTGCCAGCGCCGGCGTTCCCCGGGATGAGCTTTTCATCACCACCAAGCTGTGGAACGACGATCAAAAGCGTCCCCGCGAAGCGTTGCAGGAGAGTCTGGAGAAACTCCAGCTCGATTTCGTCGATCTTTATCTCATGCACTGGCCGGTACCGGCTATCGACCATTACGTTGATGCCTGGAAAGGGATGATTGAACTGCAAAAAGAGGGGCTGATAAAAAGCATCGGCGTCTGTAATTTCCAGGTTCATCATCTGCAACGCCTGATTGATGAAACGGGCGTCGCGCCGGTGATTAACCAGATTGAGCTGCATCCGCTGATGCAGCAGCGCCAGCTTCATTCATGGAACGCCACGCACAAGATCCAGACCGAATCCTGGAGCCCGTTGGCTCAGGGCGGCGAAGGGGTGTTTGACCAGAAAATCATCCGTGAACTGGCGGATAAGTACGGTAAAACCCCGGCGCAGATCGTCATTCGCTGGCATCTGGATAGCGGTCTGGTGGTGATCCCGAAATCGGTCACGCCATCGCGTATCGCCGAGAACTTCGACGTCTGGGATTTCCGCCTGGATAAAGACGAGCTGGGTGAAATTGCGAAGCTGGATCAGGGCAAACGGCTTGGGCCGGACCCGGATCAGTTTGGCGGGTGATCCCCTCACCCTGCCCTCTCCCCGGAGGGGAGAGGGTTAGACCTGTAGGCCCGGTAAGCGCAGCGCCACCGGGCATTGTTACAGGTTTAACCGGTCTTACGTTTTACGTTCTTCTTCGTTCCCGCAACACCGTTCGAACGCTGATGCTCAATAGGCGTGTGTTTGGTCAGCGCCGGGCGCGTGTTGCGGTTCTGGCGGCGCGCTTCGCGCATCTCTTCCAGCGTTGGCGCTGGCACCAGGCAATCACGACGCGAGCCGATCAGGTGCTTTTTCCCCATCTCTTCCAGCGCCTGACGGATCAGCGGCCAGTTTTTCGGATCGTGATAGCGCAGCAGCGCTTTATGCAGACGGCGCTGTTTATCCCCTTTCGGCACCACCACGTCTTCGCTCTTATAACCAATCTTACTCAGCGGGTTTTTGCCGGTGTAATACATGGTCGTCGAGTTGGCGAGCGGCGACGGGTAGAAGTTCTGCACCTGATCCAGACGGAATCGACGCTGCTTCAGCCACAGCGCCAGATTCACCATGTCTTCATCACGGGTGCCGGGGTGTGCGGAGATGAAGTATGGGATCAGATACTGCTCTTTCCCCGCCTGTTTTGAATAGGTATCAAACAGCTGTTTAAAGCGGTCATAGCTGCCCATGCCCGGCTTCATCATTTTGGACAGCGGGCCTTCTTCGGTGTGCTCCGGGGCGATCTTCAGATAACCGCCAACGTGGTGCGTCGCCAGCTCTTTGATGTAGCGCGGATCTTCCACCGCAATGTCGTAACGCACGCCGGAGGCGATCAGGATCTTCTTGATGCCTTTCAGGTCACGGGCGCGACGGTAAAGATTGATAGTCGGCTCGTGGTTGGTGTCCATATGCTCGCAAATGCTCGGATAGACGCAGGAGAGACGACGGCAGGTCTGCTCGGCGCGCGGCGATTTACAGCGCAGCATGTACATGTTGGCCGTTGGACCACCCAGATCGGAGATCACGCCGGTAAAGCCCGGCACCGTGTCGCGAATCGCTTCGATCTCGTTAACAATCGACTCTTCGGAACGGCTCTGAATAATACGGCCTTCGTGTTCGGTGATCGAACAGAATGAGCACCCGCCGAAGCAGCCGCGCATGATGTTGACCGAGAAACGGATCATCTCGTACGCCGGAATACGGCTGTTGCCATATGACGGATGCGGCACACGCTTGTACGGCAGAGCAAAGACGCTGTCCATCTCTTCGGTAGAGAGCGGGATCGCCGGTGGGTTAACCCAGATATAGCGCTCGCCGTGCTTTTGCATCAGAGCGCGCGCGCAGCCGGGGTTGGTTTCATGGTGTAAGATGCGCGATGCGTGGGCGTAGAGTACTTTATCGCTTTTTACTTTTTCGTAAGACGGCAGCAGCACATAGGTTTTTTCCCACGGCTTCGGACGCGGCGGCTGCACCACCACGGCCTTTGCTTCCGCTTTCTTCGGCTCAACCGGTTTGTTATCCGCGCACGGTAGATCGTCACCGTACGGATGTGGGATAGGGTCGATTTTGCCCGGCATATCGATAATGCGGGAATCCACCCCGCTCCAGCCCGGCAGCGCCTCTTTCACCATGATCGCGGTGTTGCGCACGTCGCGGATCTCGCTGACCGGTTCACCCTGCGCCAGGCGATGCGCCACCTCCACCAGCGGACGCTCGCCGTTGCCGAAGATCAGCATGTCGGCTTTCGAATCCACCAGCACCGAACGGCGCACGGTATCAGACCAGTAGTCGTAGTGTGCGGTGCGGCGCAGGCTCGCCTCGATGCCGCCCAGGATCACCGGCACGTCTTTCCATGCTTCTTTGCATCGCTGGGTGTAGACGAGGGTCGCGCGATCGGGACGTTTACCCGCCACGTTGTCAGCCGTGTAAGCGTCGTCATGGCGCAGCTTACGGTCGGCGGTATAGCGGTTGATCATCGAGTCCATGTTGCCCGCGGTCACGCCGAAGAACAGGTTAGGCTTGCCCAGACGCATAAAGTCGTCTTTGCTGTTCCAGTCAGGCTGGGAGATGATCCCCACGCGGAAGCCCTGGGCTTCAAGCATACGGCCACAGATCGCCATGCCAAAGCTCGGGTGATCGACATACGCATCGCCCGTCACCAGAATGATATCGCAGCTGTCCCAGCCCAGTTGATCCATCTCTTCCCGGGACATCGGCAGGAACGGCGCCGGTCCAAAGCAGGCTGCCCAGTACTGGGGCCAGGAGAAGAGGTCGCGATCCGGCTGGATCAGGGAAATAGCGCTCATAATGCTTCCGAAGAAAAAATAGACAAAAGGAGCGGGATTATACGCTGGTTTACCGGGGGAAATGAAGGGGTATTTATTGCCCGGTGACGCTACGCTTACCGGGCCTACGGGCCTGTAGGTCGGGTAAGGCGAAGCCGCCACCCGACTCGTTTTACGGTGCCGGATTCACCAGCATCTGCCCTACCGATCCCCTGTCCATCATCTCCAGCGTCTGGCTGTGGAACAGGAACGGGAAGTGCGGCCAGGAAGGCTGGCCGTAGTAGACGAGCAGTTCGACCTGGCCATCCACCCAGACGGTATCTTTCCAGCCCCTGTCTTCCGGGAACGGCATCGCCCCGTTGACGTTGCGGATCAGGAATGACACCCCTTCAATATGGAACGACTGCGGCATCTCCGAGCGGACGGTCCAGCGCTCCCAGGTTCCCTGCTGGGCGGTGATATCAATGCGGTTTACGTCCCACAGCGCACCGTTGATGCCCGGATCGTCGCCAAGGCTGATATCGCGACTGCGTACTGCCGGGCCGGTCACAATCTCCTGCGGCAGCAGGCGCATCGGCAGGCTGTCGGTCACCAGCGGCAACAGGCCGGTCGGGCGCAGCGTCAGCACCAGCGTGGAGACCAGAACGCTCGACGGTTCAAAGAAGCCACGAATACGGTCAACAATGCTTGCCGCTTCGCCGCAGGTCACGGACACTTCATCCCCGTTGGTCATATCCACGAGGATCTCACGACGTTCGCCCGGTGCCAGCGCCAGCTGTTTTACCGATACCGGCGCAGGTAATAACCCCTGATCGCCTGAAATCACGTGCAGCGCGCGGCCGTCGCTCATCTGCAACTGATAGCGACGCGAGTTAGAAGCATTCAGCAGACGCAGGCGCACCCAGCCACGAGACACTTCAACATACGGGCTTTGCGCGCCGTTAACCAGCAGCGTATCGCCCACAAAACCACCGCTGCCCGGCTCGCTGTACTCCGGCGTGCCGAAGTTATCCAGCCGCTTGTCCTGAATAATGATCGGGAAATCATCAACGCCGTAGTGATTCGGGATCGGCAGCGTTTTGCTGACCTCATCTTCAATCAGCCACATTCCGGCCAGGCCGTTGTAGACCTGCTGGGCGGTGCGGTTCGGGGTGTTGGCGTGATACCACAATGTCGCCGCGCTCTGACGAATCGGGAGGACGGGCGCCCAGTCGGCATTCGGCGACATCATGCGTGCCGCGCCGCCAATCAGCGGCCCCGGCACCTGCAAACCACTGACGGTCATCGCGACATTTTCCGTCGTACGGTTACTGTAGATGAGCTTAACGTCATCGCCATTCCACACGCGAATGGTCGGCCCGAGGTAGCGTCCGTTAATGCCCCATACCTGCGCGCGCGTTCCCTGGGTAAAGGACCAGTGGCTACGCTGAAGCGTGAGGAATAGCGGCTGCCCGCGACGGGATTCAATCAACGGCGGAATAGGCAGCGGCTGTTGCTGCCCGGCGGCGCTGGCTGTCCGCGGCATCGCACCCGCACAAAGGGCGATACCCGAAGCCTGAATAAACTGACGCCGACTGAGTGACATATAAGCTCCATCTGAAACGACTAACAACGCGGGAATTCGTTTTCCCTTACACGACACCGGGTCAAATCTTACCGGCGGCTTCTCGCTCTGCAACTTCTTTATCGAGCTGCGCAATATGCTGAGCCATCAGCTCGCGGCAGTGCGTGGCCAGCTCGCGCACCTGGTCTTTACCGTATTTTGAGGTATCTACCGGTGGCAGCATTTCGACAATGACCAGTCCGTTATTCAGACGGTTAAGATTAATCTTATTCGATGTATTGGAAACACACACGGGAATAATTGGAACGCCTGCCGCAATTGCAGCATGAAACGCGCCGGTCTTAAACGGCAGCAGGCCGCGACCACGGCTGCGCGTCCCTTCCGGGAACATCCAGATGGAAATCCGGCGCTTTTTAAACTGATCCACCACTTCCGCAATGGTACCATGCGCTTTGGCGCGGTTGTTACGGTCAATCAGTAAGTTACCGGTGAGCCAGTACAGCTGACCGAAAAACGGGATCCACAGCAGGCTTTTTTTACCCACGGTTACGGTCGGCGGAAGAACAATATTTGAGGCCGTCACCATATCGTAGTTGTTCTGATGGTTAGCGATATAGATGGCGTTACCGAAATTCTCCGCCCCTTCAGGCAGACGCTTTTCAACCTTCAGGCCAAATAGCGGCGCAAGACGACCAAACATGTGGCCAAACGTCGCGACATGCTTTGGGTTACGCGGGCTGAACAGGCAATAAATCGATCCGAAAATACAGACCAGAATGCAATAAATAACGGTAAGAATGAGACGAACAATGTATAGCATAGCGACCTCTGAAGCCCTGACAGCTGACAATTATACTTCACCTGTGGCCAGGTAAGGACTTTATTACGAGCGCGTATTGTTAATCGCAACGCACGAATTAACAACGTTTTTACGGGAAATTTTATGGTAATTCCCCCTCCGGAAAGAGGGGGGATGAAACAGGTTACTCTTCGCTGTCGTCCGCTTTGCTGCGCGCCGGCGAGTCGATCTCCACGCGGTCAATTCGCTGGAGGCCGCGCATCAGTGAGCCGCGACGTCCACGCTCACCCACCACCTTCTGCAACTCTTCCGGACGCAGTTTGATTTTACGCTTGCCGACATGAATGGTCAGGGTGCTCTGCGGCGGCAGCAGGAAGAGATGCGCGAGGCCATCGACGCCTTTTGCCGCTTCCGCTGACGGGATACTGATGATCTTGTTGCCCTTCCCTTTCGACAGCTCCGGCAGATCGCTGACCGGGAACATCAGCATGCGTCCGGCAGCGGTGATCGCCAGCAGCATGTCGCTTTCGTTCTCGATGATCAGCGGCGGCATGACGTGTGCGTTATCCGGCAGGCTAATCAGCGCCTTACCAGCACGGTTACGCGACACCAGATCGTTGAAGGTACAGATAAAGCCGTAGCCCGCATCAGACGCCATCAGCAGTTTTTGATCGTCGGCCTCCATCAGCATATGGTCCACCGTGGCGCCCGGCGGCAGCGTCAGCTTGCCAGTTAGCGGTTCGCCCTGGCCGCGCGCAGACGGCAGCGTGATCGGGTCGATGGCGTAGCTGCGGCCCGTGGAGTCGATGAACGCCACCGGCTGGTTACTCTTGCCCTTCACCGCCGCCTTGAAGCTGTCACCAGATTTGTAGCTCAGACCCGGCGCGTCGATATCGTGGCCTTTAGCGCTACGTACCCAGCCGCTCTGGGAAAGCACGATGGTCACCGGCTCGGAAGGCAGCATGTCGTGCTCGTTCATCGCCTTCGCCTCTTCGCGCTCGTGCAGCGGAGAACGACGGTCGTCGCCAAAGGCGTCGGCATCGGCCTGCAACTCTTTCTTCAGCAGGGTGTTCATCTTGCGCTCGGATGCCAGAATCGCCTGAAGCTGATCGCGCTCTTTTTCCAGCTCGTTCTGCTCGCCGCGGATCTTCATCTCTTCCAGTCTGGCGAGATGGCGCAATTTCAGTTCGAGGATCGCTTCGGCCTGGGTTTCGCTGATGCCAAAGCGCGACATCAGGGCAGGCTTAGGTTCGTCCTCGGTACGAATGATCTCGATCACTTCGTCAATGTTGAGGAACGCCACCAGCAAACCTTCGAGGATATGCAGGCGCTTAAGCACTTTTTCCAGACGATGGTTCAGACGACGGCGCACCGTATCGCGGCGGAAGGCCAGCCATTCGGTGAGGATCTCCAGCAGGTTTTTCACCGCCGGACGACCGTCCAGACCAATCATGTTCAGGTTGATGCGGTAGCTTTTTTCCAGATCGGTAGTGGCGAACAGGTGGTTCATCACCTGCTCCATGTCCACGCGGTTAGAGCGCGGCACGATCACCAGACGGGTCGGGTTTTCGTGGTCCGATTCGTCGCGCAGGTCGTCCACCATCGGCAGCTTTTTATTGCGCATCTGGGAGGCGATCTGCTCCAGCACCTTCGCACCGGACACCTGGTGCGGCAGCGCGGTGATCACCACGGCCCCGTCTTCTTTGGTCCACACCGCGCGCATGCGCACGGAGCCGCGACCGTTCTGGTAGATTTTGCGGATTTCCGCGCGCGAGGTGATGATCTCGGCTTCGGTCGGGTAGTCCGGCCCCTGCACGATATCCAGCAGATCGTCCAGAGAGGTTTTCGGCTGCTCAATCAGGGTGATGGCGGCTTTTGCCACTTCACGCAGGTTGTGCGGCGGAATGTCCGTCGCCATGCCCACGGCGATACCGGTCGTGCCGTTCAGCAGGATGTTCGGCAGACGCGCAGGCAGCATCTTCGGCTCCTGCATCGTACCGTCGAAGTTTGGCACCCAGTCGACCGTCCCCTGCCCCAGCTCGCCCAACAGCACTTCGGCATATTTAGACAGGCGGGATTCGGTATAACGCATTGCCGCGAAGGATTTCGGATCGTCCGGTGCCCCCCAGTTCCCTTGGCCATCCACCAGCGGATAGCGATAAGAGAACGGCTGGGCCATCAGCACCATCGCTTCATAGCAGGCGCTGTCGCCGTGCGGATGGTATTTACCCAGCACGTCGCCGACGGTACGGGCGGATTTCTTAAACTTGGCGGTAGCATTCAGCCCCAGTTCGGACATCGCATAGACGATGCGGCGCTGAACGGGCTTCAGGCCATCCCCGATAAACGGCAACGCCCTGTCCATGATGACGTACATGGAGTAGTTCAGGTAGGCGTTTTCCGTGAATTCATGTAGCGCGAGGCGCTCTGCCATATCGCTCATTACGTGTGATTCCTCAACTCAGAAACCGATGGGTTTCAGGCAATATTGCCGCAGATACTACCTCATCTGGCGAGTTGAGTCACAAAGAAAAAGGGCCGCATAAGCGGCCCTTTCCGGGTTATTTGTTCAGCTTGATAACCTGCTTCACGTCGATTTCAAACTCGTTCCAGTCTTTATCGATTTTACCCTGGAGTTCGACTTTATCCTGGGGCGTCACCGTCACGCCGTTCCAGCGCTTGTGGTCGATCTCCACCACCACCGTGCCGCTCTCATCGCGGAAGGTGTAACGGTCATCGGACAGGCGCTCGGTAATGTTCCCGCGCAGCTTCACCCAGGCATCGTCCTTCAGGTCTTTCACTTTAGCCGCGGTGGTGAGGTTGGCGTTGTTATCGACAAAGCCACCCTGCTGGGTTTGCGTCTGGTTCTGTGTCACAGATGGGCCAGAGAAGCCACCCTGTGCAGCAAAGACAGGGGCCGTGGTCATCATCATGATGGCAGCAATTGCAGCGAATTTTTTCATCTTTATCTCTCCCTTTAATGTCGTTTCACAATCCATTAAACAGGGTAAACCTTAACAACTTCTTAAGGGGAAAATTTATTTATTTTTACTGTACAGCAGGCGCTTGCAGAAGGTTTACTGACGGCATCAAGGAGGAAATATGCGCATTTTACTGGTAGAAGACGACAGGCTCATCGGCGACGGCATCAAAGCGGGCTTAAGCAAAATGGGCTTTAACGTGGACTGGTTTACCGACGGTAAAACCGGGCAGGCGGCCCTGTACACCGCGCCGTATGATGCCGTGGTGCTGGACCTGACGCTGCCAGAAATCGACGGGCTTGAGATCCTGCGCGCCTGGCGCGAAAGCGGTAAGAGCGAACCGGTGCTGATCCTGACCGCGCGGGATGCGCTGAATCAGCGCGTCGAAGGGTTACGCCTGGGGGCGGATGATTACCTGTGTAAGCCGTTCGCGCTGATTGAAGTGGCGGCCCGCCTTGAAGCGCTGGTGCGCCGCAGTCACGGGCAGGCGCGCAGCGAGCTGCGTCACGGCAAGGTCACGCTCGATCCGGCAAGCCTTGTCGCCACGCTGGAGGGCGAAACGCTGGTGCTCAAACCCAAAGAGTTCGCCCTGCTGGAGCTGCTGATGCGCAACGCGGGCCGCGTGCTGCCGCGCAAGACCATCGAGGAGAAACTCTACAACTGGGATGATGACGTCTCCAGCAACGCCGTCGAAGTCCACGTTCATCATTTACGCCGCAAGCTCGGCAGCGAATTTATCCGCACCGTGCACGGCATCGGTTATACCCTTGGTGACGCATGAAACTGACCCTACGCCTGAGCCTGAAGCTGCGCCTGACGCTCCTCTTTTTGTTGCTGTCCCTGGCGGCCTGGTTTGCCGCAAGCGTGGTGGCCTGGCACCAGACGACCGACAAGCTCGATAAGCTGTTCGATACCCAGCAGATGCTGTTTGCCAAACGGCTGCTGACGATGGACGTGGACGAACTCCGCGCCCCGGAACGCATGCGCGAGGTACCGAAAAAAGCCAAACACGGCCATCTGGACGACGATGTGCTGGCCTTCGCAATCTTCACCGCCGACGGCAGCATGGTGCTTAACGACGGCGAAAACGGGCGCGACATACCTTACCTCTACCGCCGGGACGGGTTTGATGACGGTCGCTTGCAGGATGACAACGACGAATGGCGTTTCCTGTGGCTGACTTCTCCGGACGGGAAATACCGCGTGGTGGTTGGCCAGGAGTGGGAGTACCGACAGGATATGGCGCTGGACGTGGTCAGCTCGCAGCTGACGCCGTGGCTGGTGGCGCTGCCCGTAATGCTACTGTTGCTGATTGTTCTGCTGAGCCGGGAACTGAAACCGCTGAAAAAACTGGCGCAGACCCTGCGCTCGCGCTCGCCGGATGCGACCGATACGCTGCCCACCCACGGCGTGCCGACGGAGGTTCGCCCGCTGCTTGATGCGCTTAACCATCTTTTCGCCCGTACGCAGGAGATGATGGCCCGCGAGCGCCGCTTCACCTCGGATGCCGCCCATGAGTTGCGCAGCCCGCTGGCCGCGCTGAAGGTGCAAACCGACGTGGCGCAGCTTTCCCTTGACGATCCCGGGGCGCAGTCTAAAGCGCTGGGGCAGCTGCATGCGGGCATCGACCGCGCCTCCCGGCTGGTGGACCAGCTTCTCACCCTGTCGCGCCTGGATTCACTGGATAATCTTGATGACGTCGAACCCGTGATGATGGCCGATTTGCTGCAATCCGCGGTGCTGGATATCTGGCATCCGGCGCAGCAGGCGGGCATTGATATTCGGCTCAACGTCAACGCGCCCGAGGTGATGCGTCACGGACAGCCGCTACTGCTGAGCCTTCTGGCGCGTAACCTGCTGGACAACGCCGTTCGTTACAGCCCGCGCGGCAGCGTGGTGGACGTGACGCTGCATACCCAAAGCTTTACCGTGCGCGACAACGGCCCGGGCATTTCTTCCGATGCGCTGGCGCGTCTCGGCGAGCGCTTTTATCGTCCACCGGGCCAGGACGCCACCGGCAGCGGTCTGGGGTTGTCTATCGTCAAGCGTATCGCGACGTTACATGGGATGAGCGTCTCGCTGGGCAATGCGCCGGAAGGGGGCTTTGAGGTGACCGTCAGCTGGTAGCCATTATTGCGCTGAGCGCAAAAGACTTTGCACATTTTGCTTATTTTTCCGCTCCGTCCTCGCGCGTAGAATACCCGGCATACTCTCAGCATCGAGGACAAATAATGAGCAATATTCTGATTATCAACGGCGCGAAAGAATTTGCGCACTCTAAAGGCCAGCTCAATGACACCCTGACCGAGGTCGCGGATGGTTTCCTGCGCGACGCCGGACATGATGTTAAGGTCGTGCGCGCGGACAGCGATTACGACGTGAAGGCCGAAGTGCAGAACTTCCTGTGGGCCGACGTGGTTATCTGGCAGATGCCGGGCTGGTGGATGGGCGCACCGTGGACCGTGAAAAAATACATGGACGATGTGTTTACCGAAGGTCACGGTTCGCTGTATGCCAGCGACGGCCGCACCCGCTCAGACGCGTCTAAAAAATACGGTTCCGGCGGCCTGATTCAGGGCAAGAAATACATGCTCTCCCTGACCTGGAATGCCCCGCTAGAAGCGTTCACTGAGCAAGATCAGTTCTTCGAAGGCGTGGGCGTAGACGGCGCGTATCTGCCGTTCCACAAGGCGAATCAGTTCCTGGGTATGGAGCCGCTGCCGACCTTTATCGTCAACGACGTGATTAAAATGCCGGACGTCCCGCGCTATATCGCAGAATATCGCAAGCATCTCGCGGAAATTTTTGCTTAACTGGTAGCCTGGAATTAGAAGGAGTTAATTATGCTTACCGTTATTGCTGAAATCCGTACGCGTCCTGGCCAACATCACCGCCAGGCGGTACTGGATGAGTTCGCGAAGATCATCCCGACCGTACTGAAAGAAGAAGGCTGCCACGGCTACGCGCCGATGGTGGACGCCGCCACCAGCGCAAGCTTTCAGGCGACCGCGCCAGACTCAATCATCATGGTTGAGCAGTGGGAAACCGTCGCGCACCTTGAAGCGCATTTGCAGACCGCGCATATGAAAGCGTGGAGCGACGCGGTGAAAGGGGACGTTCTGGAAACCCACATCCGTATTCTGGAGCAAGGGGTTTAAGTTCCGTGAAATTTGCCGGGTGGCACTGCGTTTACCCGGCCTTCAACTTCCCTCCCAGGCCCGGTAAGCGTTAACGCCGCCGGGCTTTTTTCATCACCTTAACATTCAACTGCTATGCTTATTCTGACTTCATGTTTAACAGGAGGATGGAATGGGACTTTTTAACTTCGTAAAAGAAGCAGGCGAAAAGCTGTGGGATAACCTGACCGATCATAAAGGTCAGGGCGACAAAATCACCGAGCACCTCAAGAAACTCAACATTCCCGGTTCCGATAAGGTTCAGGTTAACGTCACTGACGGCAAGGCCAGCGTGACGGGCGACGGGCTGACGCAGGAGCAGAAAGAAAAAATCCAGGTCGCCGTCGGCAACATCGCGGGCGTCAGCGAAGTGGAGAACAATATCACCGCGACAGATGCCAAAGATGAAGCCACCTACTATACGGTGAAATCCGGCGATACCCTGAGCGCAATCTCTAAAACCGTGTACGGCGATGCCAACCAGTACAATAAGATTTTTGAGGCTAACCGTCCAATGCTCTCCAGCCCGGATAAGATCTATCCCGGTCAGACGCTGCGTATTCCGAAAGCGTGATCGATAAGTCGGGGGTTACCCCCCGACTGTTTTTACCAGTACAGTTTCCAGCTCTGCGTAAAACGCACCAGTGCCTCAACGTAGAAGTAATCGCCCCAGCTCGCGCACTCATCCACGCCTTTATTGCTCGCCAGGTGATACACCGAGTGCTTAAGCAGCCCGTTGCCCTTCTCTTCTTTGCCCATCAGATAGTGCTTTGTCAGCGAGGACATAATCCCTTTCGCCCATTCGAGGTAACGTTCGCGATCCGGATCTGTGACCGGCAGATGTTTCACCAGCTCCAGCAGTCCACACACCGCAATTGCCGCCGAGGAAGAGTCACGCAGTGCGTCGGTGCCCACCAGCGCCAGATCCCAGTGGCAGACGTAGTCTTCCGGCAGGCGATTGAGGAAGTAGTTCGCCAGCCGTTTTGACAGGGCGATCATCGTTTCGTCGCCGGTATAGATATAGCTCAGCAGGAAACCGTAGATCCCCCACGCCTGCCCGCGCGACCAGCAGGAGTCGTCGGCGTAGCCCTGCTGGGTGTTGCCGTAGCGCGGTGCGCCGGTTGCCACATCCATATAGTAGGTGTGGAAGGTTGAGGCATCGTCACGAATGAGGTACTTCGCGGCCTGCATGACGTGCGCTTTTGCGGCGTCGGCAAAGCGCGGATCGCCCGTCTGCTCCGTTGCCCAGTAGAGCAGCGGCAGGTTCATGTTGCAGTCGATGATCATCCGCCCGGCCTGCTCCGGATCGGAGAGATCGCCCCACGCCTGGATGATTTTCGCCTTCTCGTGGAAGCGTTCCAGCAGGGCTTCCGCCGCCAGTAGCGAGAAGCCGCGCGCCTCGCGGTTTCCGGTCAGCCGCCACGCGGCTACGCAGGAGAGCGTGTAGAGGAAGCCTAAATCGTGGGTGTTGGTGTCGTTGCGCCCGGCGATGCGCAGGCCAAACGAGCGCACGTGTTTTTCCGCCATCGCGCGGAATTTTTCCTCGCCGCTCATCTCCCATGCCAGCCACAGCTGCCCGGTCCAGAAGCTGGTGGTCCACTCCACGTTGTCAGTCAGCGGATAAAAACCGTTCTGGCAGGTTTCCGCCGGGAATTTGTCGCCGAACTCCGTTAAATGACGGCTAATCAGGTCAAGAACGTGGCTGCGCGCCGAATTCAGTTCATCGCTGAATGCGCGGGAGTCAACGGGCGCAGCGATAACAGGCAGACGTTCTTTTTTGATACGACTTAACATATTTCGGTTCCTTCTTTGACGGCGTAATTTATCGTGTTGACGTTTCTGCTACGTTCAGCGCACGAGCCCCGCGCCATTTGCTCTGACAGGCGGATAACGTAAAAGCAGAAATAAGGGTAAAGGTCAGCGCCGTTGCGCCCATGATGATATAGGTGTGCTCAAAGCCAATACGGTCATACATATAGCCGGCAGGGGAAGAGACCACCACGTTGCCAACGTAGAGCATCGCCTGATAGCCGAGTAAATACATGGTGGCATTGACGCGCTTGTCGAAATGCTCGGCGATATATTTAAATACCGACACCAGCAGGAGACAAATTTCCAGACCGTACAGCGGCTTAAGTACTGAAATTAACAGGTGTGAATCACACATGCCGGAAATAATCAGACGCGCCCCAACCACCAGCCCGACAATTAACAGCCCGCGTTTGGCGCCAATAAAGTTCACAAACAACGGGACCACCATATACATGACAAATTCCATGCCCGACTGTACGGTCCCGAGATAGCCGAATACGGCGTTGCCCTCATGAATATCATCGAAGAAGGTGACGAAATAGCGCGAGAATTGCTGTTCGGCGATAAACATCATCCACGCCACGCCCGCCACGTACAGGCAGAAGGCCCAGAATTTACGGTTACGCAGCAGGGCGTAAACGTCGGACGGGGCAATTTTCTCTTTCGTCAGCACCTCGCCTGCGTGAGCGGAGTTAGTGTTCACTTTCAGGCTCAGCAGGACAATCAGCATCACCACCGACGCCACGCTGCCGAGAATAAAGTTATACGCCGGTGAGAGGTTGAACAGCAGGCCGGAGAAAGATGACGCCACCGCCCAACCGAGCGAACCCCACATACGGATCTGCCCGAACTCCATGCCATTCAAACGGCTAAAGCGGTCGGAATAGGATTCACACGCCGCCACGCCCGCGTACCAGGCAAAGCTTAAATAGAGCGCGCCGATAATAATCCCCAGCAGGGTATTAGACATTAACAGCGGCTGGTAAACGTAAATAAAGAATGGCGCCATCAGGGCCGACATGATCACCACAAAATAGAGCAGATATTTGCTCATGCCGATCTTATCGAGAATATAGCCGTAGATCGGCTTGAGAATAACGGAGAATATCCCGTTCACCGCAAAGACGGTTCCAATCACCGATCCGCTCAGGTTGGCTTTCTGACCGAGCCAGATCGCCAGCAGACCAATACTGGCAGACCAGGTAAAGAAATAGAGAAAGATAAAGCTGCTGATTTTGTAATATTCAGTTCTGTTGGTTGTCGATGTGCTTTTCATATCATCCTCGCCGGGGTGTAGGGCCAGATTTTTATAATGTGAACGACAGCTTACGTTCGCTTCCGGGTTCGCGAATCACGACCTGGTTATGGGTTATATTCAGCTGCGGCGTCGCCGCAGCGGGCTGTTTTCCGCCAGCCAGAACGGCGCAACAGAGCCAGCTTTCCCCTTGCGGGAGGTCAGCTTTTAACAGCGGAATGGAGGCGCACTCCGCAAACATAATGCTGCTGTTCGGCGGCGTGACGATGCTGTCTGGCTGGCGCTGAATGATCGGCGAAAGATCGACAATGACGCTGCTGCCGTTTTCAGCCAACAGATAACAACCGCGTTCGCGCACCTGATGGGCGGTTTTCATCACCGCAAAGCCGCCCTCGACGGTTTGCAGAGTGCGCGCGCTGTTGATACGGTGCAGGCGCAGGTGCCACTCCCCGAACGGGATCTGCCAGGTCGCAATCTGCACGTCGCGCCACGGCGACCAGCGCGAGAAAATGTAATTTTCATCCACCCGAACCTCTTCGCACTCGCGACGTCCGCGGAAATAGTCATCTCCGTCCGCCAGCAGCAGCATGGAATCGCAGGCGGCATGCTTCAGGCCAAAACGCCCGCGCTCAAGGGTGAATCCGAAGCGGCTGGAGTAGGCAAATTTGGTGTATTTCGCTTCGGTGTTGACGTAGTTGTTCAGCTCCAGCTGACCGGCGGTGAGCATGACGACGTGCTGCGAATCTTTCGAATGCATCAGGATCTGCTGCGCATGCGGAATCACATGTTTTTCAGCAAGCGCGGGCAGCGGTTGTTCTTCCGCCTGCCAGAACGGGTGTGCTTCCGGCAGCGCCAGGATCAGATAGGTTTTCAGCGCCCAGTACGGTGAACCGGGGGAGTTGTAATCCTCGCACATCGCCAGGTTCGGATACGCAAACCCCAGGGTAAGAATACCGTCGCGATCGACAATCGACTGCTGCTGCCACCAGCGCAGATGCCGCAGCACAATGCCCTTCACGATGCCCGGGGTGAAGACGTCCAGTTGAGAAAAGGCCACCGCGCTCCAGAAGGCAACCATGGCAAAGCGGTAGGTCAGGCTGCGGCCAAACGGCACCGAGGCGCCATCGGCGGCGGACCAGTAGATAAAGTCTTCCGCGAACAGACGCGAGCGCTCGCGCAGCACCTTCGCCCTCGCCTCGTCGTCACTCAGGGTGGCGTAAATCAGGCCGTAGAAATGGAAAGCCATGGAGATGTAGTAATCTTTCGGGCGGCCGGGACCGTCGGAATACCAGCCGTCGCCGAGGTAGTAGGCGTCCATCAGCGCAAAGCGGTGGTCAATGGCGGCCCGATCGTACGGCAGGCCGGCGCGCTTAAAGCCGAGCTGGACCATAATGGCAAAATAGTTCCAGTTGCTGTCCGGCATCTGCGCGTCGGTGATTTGGTTGAGCCACGCGTGCAGGTTCATCACCTCGCGCCCGGTAAAGTGCGCGGTGAGTTTATCCCCCAGCAGAGCGAGCCCCAGACCGTAGGCCGCCATCTCCACCAGACGTTGATCGTACGGGCCGGTTTCACCCCAGTAGCCGCTGCTTTGCGGGTCGGTACCAAGCTTAATGGCAGTAAGGTACTTCTCGCTGAACGGCGTGCTTTCGCCGGATGCCATCAGCGGAAACAGCCCCCAGAGCGCGCGGGAAAGTCCCTCCATCTGCGCAATATCCGCGGTGTAATGGGCGCAGGTGTCGCCCAGCGGGAATCGTGAACGGTTCGCCGGAAATTGCGTGTCCAGCGCCTGTAAAAGTGCATTCAACGACGCCACTACCTCCTGGCGTGAAGACAACGGATTTGATTTTTCTTTGTTTGCCGCCCACATCGGTTCGCCCTCGTAATCAACTGCGGCAAAGCATAGTGAATCCGCAAGGGGCAGAAATGTTAGCCATGTCACAGGCATGAACGATGAATAAACCTCCAGTTGAGAAAATTTAAAAAGGTGGTTTATAAAGACGATCAGACGGGAAAAAGTTGAGTTTTATTGCACTATGCGCGACACGCCGACATCCGACCTTCTGGAACTGATCGCCCTGAATGATACCGTGGCCTCGTTCAGCCGCCTGTTTGCCAATACGGTGCGCTACCATCACTGGCATCAGTGTCTGGAGATCCTCTATGTGGAAGAGGGCTTTGGCGTGGCGATTGTCGATAATCGTCACTACACCATGCGCCCCGGACGACTGTTTTTCTTCCCGCCTTTTACGCTGCACAAGGTCATGGTGGACGAACAGGCGGAGGCAATTTACCGCCGCACCATTATTCATCTCGACCAGCACGCGGTGCTGAAGATCCTGCGGGATTTTCCCCAGACCCGGCAGCGCCTGGAGCGGCTGTCACGCCGTGGCGGCGAAGCGTGGGTCGCCGATTTAGCCCACTGTCACCACCATATCGACCATCTGTTTAGCTGCTATAAACCGCCGATGAACGGCGAGAGCATCGCCAGCCTGCTGATCGGCCTGTTCGCGATGCTCCCCGACGATCACGACGGTGAGCCGGGCAACAGCCAGGGGATCGCCAGCCAGGTAATGTTCTGGCTCGACGAGCATTATCAGGAGAAATTTCGTCTGGATGCCCTGGCCGAAGAGCTGGGTAAATCACGCAGTTACGTATCGCGAAGATTCCATGCGGAAACGGGCGAAAAAATTCACGACTACCTGAACACGCTAAGGTTGCGTAAGGCGTGCGAGTGTTTACTCCACACGGATTCGAGCGTGCGTGACATTGCCGCACAGGCGGGATTTTCCGACGTGACGTGGTTTATCAGCGCGTTTAAAAAGGGGATTGGCGAGACGCCGTTGCAGTACAGGAAGAACCATCGTGCGGTTTGACGCCCTCACCCCAGCCCTCTCCCACTGAGAGAGGGGGAAGATCATCCGCTCTTCTTCCCCGGCTTTAATCCGCGGTGTAACTCGTTGATGCGCTTCATCGACTTGATGGTGCGCTGCGGCTCGGTGGAGGCGACGGACAGAATAATCATCTCCAGGCACAGCAGCACCGTGCCGTGCAGCGGGATTTTGCCTTTCTCGCCGCCGCGCGGGACGTGGATCACTACGCTTGCCTCTTTGCTAAAGCGCGAGTCCGTGGCGTTGGTCAGCAAAATGGTGGGAATACCCAGGCGCTTCGCTTCGCGCAGCGTGGTCTGCCCCTCCCGGTGCGCGGATTTTTGCGCCATCATTACCAGCACGTCACCGCGCTGTAGGGCAATCAGCTGTTCGGCGAGGCCAATACCGGTGCGGTTGAGCGGGATCGCAGGCAGGCCTATACGGCTAAACAGTCGCGAGGTGTACTCGGCCAGAATGCCGGATGCGCCAATGCCAAAAATAGCGACCTGTCTCGCCTGCGCCAGCAGCGACACGGCCTGCGCCATCGCGTAGCGGTTGCCCGGTTCGGACAACACCGCGCAGGTGTGCTGATGGCCTTCCAGCACAAAATCGATGCTCGCGTCGACGTCGCTGGTAAGCGTGTTTACCGTGGTGGACATCTTCTCGCTGGAGGTGACCACCGGGCCAAACCACTGCTCCAGGGTCTGCTTGAGATCCCGCAGCCCGCCAAACCCAAGCGCCTGAATGGCACGCACCACGGTGGCGTCCGAGGTGTGTAGCACAGCGGCAATCTCCATTGCCGTCTGCTCAATAACCGCTTCACGATTTTCATTGATATAGCTCGCCACCTGCAGCAGACGCGGCGTCAGCTGGTGCGCCCGCGAGCGGAGGCGGTCGCCGTAGACATCAATTTTTCGGATCATCGTGCGGCCTCCGGCAGCGGACGGCCCACTATCTGCGACTGCACCTGCGCGGCCATCAGCCCCAGCGAGGCAAATGAATTTGAGATCGCTTCCTCGCGGGAGATGAGCACGTAATGCCCGGTTCGGCAGGCGTTGAGAAACTGACACCAGCCCGGCATCACCGCATCCATCGCCGCCAGCTCGTCCTGCGGTTTTCCGCCGGTGTCCCCGCGCCAGGTGGCAAAGACAAAATCAGCATCCAGCTCCGGCAGGCGCTCGGCGCTGACGTCGATGCGCCCGCCCTCCGGGATGCTCTCAATCAGCGGCGGGAACCTGAACCCTGCGTCGCGCAGCACGCGCCCAAGCGAGTGGTAGCTGTGCATGGCGTTGATTTTGCCCTGATTGGCCTGAATCACCGAGACGGTCAGTTTGCTCGTATCGATGGTCGCCTTTAGCGCCTCGATCTGCTCCTGATAGCGACGCTCCAGAATCTTCAGCCGCGCCTCTGTCCCGGTAAGCTGCGCCAGCTTGCGGTAGATCTCCGGCGCACCGCCGTCGAGGTGATCGATACTCACCGTCGGGGCAATTTTTTCCAGCTGTTCGACCGGCGTGTTGCGGGTCGGCTCGGTGATGATAAGATCCGGCTTCGCCGCGGCGATGGCTTCAATATCGATATCCGCGGTGCCGATGAATGTGATGTCGGAATTATCAAAATCGATGCCCGTCAGCATACCGCTGGAACGCAGAAAATGGCTGCCGTCCGGTCGGGTGCGGCCATGGCTGGCAACCGGCGGTACGCCAAGCTCGATCAGCGGAATGGTGATATCCAGGTCGTGCAGGGACACAATCCGCTTCGGGTTAACCGGCACCACCACGTTGCGGTTCAGGTCGTCAGTAAACGTCTGCGTTGGCTCTGCGGCTCCTACAGCAAAACCCACCAGCACCAGCATTGCAAAAAATACGCGCATTTTTATCCCCTAAAATCGATCCCGACGCTGCCAGAGCAGCAGCAGGAAAAACGGTCCGCCAATCAGTGAAATGACAATTCCCGCCGGCAGCTGCAACGGGAGAAATGCCAGCCGCCCGACGTTATCCGCCAGCAGCACCAGCAGCGCGCCCAGTACGGCACTTCCCGTCAGCAGTGCCGTTTGCCCTCCGCGCAGCAGCAGGCGCGCCATGTGCGGGGCAATCAGCCCGACAAAGCCGATACTCCCCACGCAGGAGACGCAGGCCGCGGTGAGCACCACGGGGGCAAACACGCGCAGCAGAGCGAGGCGTGAAGTCCGCACGCCCAGCCCCGTCGCAGTGTGGTTGCCGAGCAAGGCTACGTCTGCGGCGCGTGCGGTAAAGAGCAGCAGCGCAAACGCTGGCACTGTCCAGGCAGCAGCGATGCTGACCAGCGTCCAGCTTGCCGCATGCAGGCTCCCCGCCAGCCACAGCATCGCCGTCTGGACGTCGCGCACGTCGGCGGTCGTCATAAAGACCCCCATCGCGGCGGCAAACGCCCATGACACGCCGATGCCAATCAGGATGAATCGCGGGCGCGAGATATCACGCGCCAGCGCCACTACCAGCAGCGCGGTCAGCAGCCCACCGGCCATGCCGATAAGTGGACGCCAGTACGGCCCCAATCCCGGAAACTGAAAAATCAGCAGCAGCACCGCCGCGCTACAGCCCTCTTTCACGCCGATAAGACCGGGGTCAGCAAGGCCGTTGCGGGTAATGGACTGCATGGCCGCCCCCGCCATGCCGAGCATCGCGCCGCACAGCACCGCCATCAGCAGGCGCGGCAGGCGGATATCCATCACAATGTAATGCGCATCCGCCGTCAGACGTTCAGGATAAAACAGCGCACGTCCGATGGCGGAAGCAGGAATGGGCAGCGAACCGTGCGTCAGGCCAAAACTTAGCAGCAGGAGAGCGGCAAGCGATAATACGGCCAGATACAGCAGCGCCCTCGGGCGAACCAGCGCCGAGAAGGAGAAAAATCGTACTGCCCTCAATCCAGCCCGGTTCATTTGAACATCCTTGACGCCATAAGGATAAAGACCGGCGCGCCGACCAGTGCAGTCATCACGCCGGTTGCCAGCTCATACGGCGTTAACAGCGTACGGGCGGCGATATCCGCCATCAGCAGAACCAGCGCCCCGCAGAGGGCTGAAAGCGGCACCATCACGCGCAGGTCCACCGATACCAGACGGCGAATCAGCTGCGGCACCACGAGTCCGATAAACCCGATCGGTCCGGCAACTGAAACCGCCGCGCCGCACAGCAGGGCGATGGCCAGCAGCGCGAGCAGGCGCGTTTTCAGCAGCGACACGCCAAGCCCCTGCGCCATTCTCTCGCCCAGCGCCAGCATGTTCAGCGACGGCGACAGCCAGAGCGCCAGCGCAAAACCCACGGCAGCGGCCCCCGCGGCGCTAGCGATCGTCTCGCCGATGACTCCCGCCACATCCCCCGCAAGCCAGGTCCGCACGGCCAGCAGCGTCTGTTCATCCAGAATCAACACCGTGGCGGTTATCGATGAGGCAAATGCCGACATTGCCACGCCGCACAGCGTGACCTTCATCGGCGTGAGACCGGTACGCCCGGATGAGGAGAACGTTAGCACCAGCAAAAAGAGCGCGGCGGCGCCAGCTGCGGCTATCAGAGGGCGGCCAAACGGCAGCGACAGCCCGAGGGCACTCGTCAGCACCACCGCCAGCGCCGCCCCTGCATTCAGCCCCAGGATATGCGGCTCGCCGAGCGGGTTGCGGATCACTGATTGCAGCAGCACGCCCGCGATGCCGAGCGCCGCGCCCGCCACCAGGGCGGCGCACAGCCGCATCAAGCGCAGCCTGACGATCACGCTATGCTCAAAATTGCGCGGGTCGAAGTGGAAAAATGCGTCTACTACCGTCCGGGGGGCGATAACGCGCGCCCCGATGCTCAGGTGCGCAATCGCGCCTGCCAGAAGCAGCAGCGTAAAGAGAATAAAGGCCACAGATGTGCGCATCATGGTTTGTCGTCAGCCTGACGGAACGGCATAAAGAACGGCTTGCCGGTCAGCGGGTTAACCGACATATGCACGTCGACGTCAAACACCGCTTTGATCAGCTCCGGCGTGCAGGCGTCGCCCTCATGCAGTACCCCCTCAACCTTTCCCTGACGTAAAAAGACCAGCGAATCACCGTAATTCACGGCGAAGTTGAGATCGTGCAGAACCACCACCACGGTGCGCCCGTGCCGGCGCGTCAGCGTGTGCAGCAGTTCGAGGATCTCCACCTGGTAGCGAAGATCGAGGTACGTCGTGGGTTCATCCAGCAGGATATAGGGCGTTTGCTGCGCCAGCACCATAGCGATCCAGCAGCGCTGGCGCTGGCCGCCGGACAGGCTTTCAACCAGATGATGGGCAAACTCTGCCGTTCCGGTCAGGCGTAACGCCTCTTCCACGGCCCGCTCGTCTTCCTCGCTCCACTGGCGCATCACGTTCTGCCAGGGGAAACGTCCGCGCGAGACCAGCTCAAATACGGTTAACCCTTCTGGAAGCAGCGGAGACTGCGGCAGGATCCCGAGCTGGCGGGCGACCGCTTTGGTTGGTTGCGAGTGGATGGCTTTGCCGTCCAGCACCGCGCTGCCGCCGAGCGGCTGAAGCAGCCGTGCGAGGGTACTTAACAGCGTCGATTTTCCGCAGCCGTTTGCGCCCACCAGAACAGTCATTTTCTGCTGGGGGATCGCAAGGGAGATATCATCAACGATGATTTTTTTCTGGTAACCCGCGGAGAGGTTCTCAAGAACCAGTCCCGGCTTTTTGATGTAGTAAGCCACGTGAACGCCAACGTAAGAAAAAAAACCAACAAATAAAAATAAAACTCATTCTCTTTTGTGAGTTTGCCGCCGCTCCATGTAGTAGTCAAGCGAAGATACACCCTGTAAAACCCAGGGATAATTGAGCATCACCGCACAAATTAAAATTCATTTTTATTAATTATTTTCAATATCTTAAACCAGAAAACGAAGCGTATTAGTCAGAGAGAAACCTCTGTAGCGAAATTTTTATTTATTTCATTTACTACTACATTCCCTCATGCTTGAATGATTCTCAATTACAAGTCCGACGCCATAGAGGCTAACGGACAGACCGTAAGGGCAATGACTCACACATTCTTCCGCGAGCATTTCATCGCAGGATATTTTGGGAAAACAGATGTAATGGCTAAGTTCACACCTTCATTCGCCGGGGTAAAAGGGCGCGCGCTCTTTTCACTCCTGTTCATGGCGCCTCTGGTGCACGCAGCAGCAAAAGACGGTGAGACGCTTACCGTCACTGCCGATCCTTACGCTTCCACCGACGCCACCAGCGGCTATCAGCCCCTGAACACCTCCACCGCCACGCTGACCAACATGCCGATGCTGGACATCCCGCAGGTGGTCAATACCGTCAGCGATAAAGTGCTGGAAGACCAAAACGCGACCACGCTAGACGAGGCGCTGTATAACGTCAGCAACGTGGTGCAGACCAACACCCTGGGCGGCACGCAGGATGCCTTCGTGCGCCGTGGCTTCGGCGCAAACCGCGATGGCTCGATCATGACCAACGGCCTGCGCACCGTGCTGCCGCGCAGCTTCAATGCCGCAACCGAGCGCGTGGAGGTGCTAAAAGGCCCGGCCTCGACCCTTTACGGTATTCTCGACCCCGGCGGCCTGATTAACGTGGTGACCAAACGCCCGGAGAAAACCTTCGGCGGCTCGATTTCTGCCACATCAACCAGCTTTGGCGGCGGTAGCGGACAGTTTGACGTCACCGGTCCAATTGAAGGTACGCGTCTGGCCTATCGCCTGACGGGGGAGTATCAGGACGAGGATTACTGGCGTAATTTCGGCACCGAACGCAGCACCTTTATCGCCCCGTCTTTGACCTGGTTCGGCGATGATGCCACCGTGACCGTGCTCTATTCGCATCGCGACTATAAAACGCCGTTCGATCGCGGAACGATCTTCGATCTCAACACCAAAAAGGCCGTCGACGTCGATCGCAAAACCCGCTTTGATGAGCCATTTAACGTGACCGACGGTCAGTCCGACCTCGCTCAGCTTAACGCGGAGTATCGGCTCAACAGCCAGTGGACCGCGAAGTTCGACTACAGCTACAGCCAGGATAAGTACAGCGATAACCAGGCTCGCGTGATGGCCTACGATTCAAAAACCGGCAACCTGACCCGCCGCGTGGATGCGACCCAGGGTTCGACCCAGCGTATGCACACAACGCGGGCAGATTTGCAGGGGAACGTGGACATCGCGGGCTTTTACAATGAGATCCTGACCGGCGTGTCGTATGAGAATTACGATCTGCTGCGCACGGACATGATCCGTTGTAAGAACGTTAAGGATTTCAATATTTACAACCCGAGCTACGGCAGCCTCGGCAAGTGCACCACCGTCTCGGCAGCCGACAGCGATCAAACCATCAAGCAGGAGAGCTACTCCGCCTACGCGCAGGACGCGCTGTACCTGACCGATAAATGGATCGCCGTTGCCGGACTGCGCTACCAGTATTACACCCAGTACGCGGGCAAAGGCCGTCCGTTTAACGTCAACACCGACAGCCGCGACGACCAGTGGACGCCGAAGCTGGGCCTGGTATACAAGCTCACGCCGGCAGTCTCCCTGTTTGCCAACTATTCCCAGACGTTTATGCCGCAGTCGTCCATTGCGAGCTACATCGGCGACCTGCCGCCGGAAACGTCGAACGCGTATGAAATAGGCGCTAAATTCGACCTGTTCGACGGCATTACCGCCAACATCGCGCTGTTTGATATCCACAAGCGCAACGTGCTGTACACCGAGAGCGTCGGTGATGAAACCGTCGCCAAAACCGCGGGCCGCGTGCGCTCGCAGGGTGTCGAAGTGGATCTCGCCGGATCGCTGACCGAGAACACCAACATTATCGCCAGCTACGGCTATACCGATGCGAAGGTGCTGGAAGACCCGGACTACGCGGGCAAACCGCTGCCGAACGTACCGCGCCATACCGGCTCCCTGTTCCTGACGTACGATATTCACAATGCGTTTGCCGGGAATACGCTGACAATTGGCGGCGGCGGGCACGGCGTAAGCCGCCGCTCAGCGACTAACGGTGCGGATTATTATCTGCCGGGCTATTTCGTGGCGGATGCATTTGCGGCGTACAAAATGAAGCTGCAATATCCGGTGACGCTACAGGTGAACGTGAAGAATCTGTTCGATAAGACCTACTACACGTCGTCGATTGCGACCAACAACCTGGGCAACCAGATTGGCGACCCGCGTGAAGTGCAGTTTACGGTGAAGATGGAGTTTTGACGTAAAAAAGCCCGGTGGCGCTAACGCTTACCGGGCCTACGATCCTAACCCCCTCCCTGTGGGAGAGGGTTAGGGTGAGGGGACATCAGGCCTCAATATCCGCCATATCGCCTTTCTCCTGGAGCCAGTTACGTCGGTCTTCAGAACGTTTCTTGGCCAGCAGCATATCCATCACGGCGTTGGTTTGCTGTTCGTCTTCATCGCTGATGGTCAGCTGCACCAGACGGCGGGTGTTCGGATCCAGGGTGGTTTCACGCAGCTGCATCGGGTTCATCTCGCCCAGCCCTTTAAAGCGCTGAACGTTCGGTTTGCCCTTCTTGCGTTTGAGCTGCTCCAGCACGCCCGCTTTCTCTTCTTCCGTCAGCGCATAGTAGACTTCTTTGCCAAGGTCGATACGGTACAGCGGCGGCAGCGCCACGTGGACGTGACCGTTTTTCACCAGCGTGCGGAAGTGCTTCACGAACAGCGCACAGAGCAGCGTGGCGATGTGCAGACCATCGGAGTCCGCATCCGCGAGGATACAGATCTTGCCGTAGCGCAGCTGGCTCAGATCGTCGCTGTCCGGATCGATGCCGATCGCCACGGAGATGTCGTGTACTTCCTGCGAGGCCAGCACTTCATCAGACGAGACCTCCCAGGTGTTGAGGATCTTACCCTTGAGCGGCATGATCGCCTGATATTCACGATCGCGCGCCTGCTTGGCCGATCCGCCTGCCGAGTCCCCTTCCACCAGGAACAGCTCGGTGCGGTTGAGATCCTGGGCGGTACAGTCCGCCAGCTTGCCCGGCAGCGCGGGGCCGCTGGTCAGCTTTTTACGCACCACTTTCTTCGCCGCGCGCAGGCGACGCTGGGCGCTGGAGATGGCCATTTCAGCCAGCATTTCTGCGGCCTGAACGTTCTGGTTCAGCCACAGGGTAAACGCATCTTTCACCACGCCGGAGACGAACGCCGCACACTGGCGTGACGACAGGCGCTCTTTAGTCTGACCGGCAAACTGCGGATCCTGCATCTTCACGGAGAGCACGTAGGCGCAGCGGTCCCAGATATCTTCTGCGGAAAGCTTCACGCCGCGCGGCAGAATGTTGCGGTATTCGCAGAACTCGCGCATCGCATCCAGCAGCCCCTGACGCAGGCCGTTGACGTGCGTCCCGCCGAGCAGCGTTGGGATCAGGTTGACGTAGCTTTCCGTCAGCAGCTCACCGCCTTCCGGCAGCCACAGCAGCGCCCAGTCCACCGCTTCGGTGTCACCTTCGAAATTCCCGACGAACGGTTTTTCCGGCAGGGTCGGCAGGCCGTTAACCGCTTCGCACAGGTAGTCGTTCAGACCCTTTTCGTAGCGCCAGCTCTGTTCGGTGTTGTTTACGTGATCTTTAAAGGTGATTTCCACGCCCGGGCACAGCACCGCTTTGGCTTTCAGCAGGTGCGTCAGGCGAGAAACGGAAAAGCGTGGGCTGTCGAAGAAGCTTTCGTCAGGCCAGAAATGGACGCTGGTGCCGGTGTTGCGTTTACCGCACGTCCCGACGACCTGCAAATCCTGCACTTTTTCGCCGTTTTCAAACGCGATGTTATACACCTGGCCATCGCGACGAACGTTCACTTCCACGCGCTTTGACAGGGCGTTAACCACGGAGATCCCCACGCCGTGCAAGCCGCCGGAGAACTGGTAGTTTTTGTTGGAGAACTTACCCCCCGCGTGCAGACGACAGAGGATCAGCTCAACGGCTGGAACACCCTCTTCCGGGTGGATATCTACCGGCATGCCGCGGCCGTCGTCGATAACTTCCAGCGACTGATCGGCGTGCAGGATAACGTCCACGCGTCTGGCATGGCCTGCCAGCGCTTCGTCCACACTGTTATCAATTACTTCCTGGCCCAGGTGGTTTGGGCGCGTCGTATCGGTGTACATCCCCGGGCGGCGGCGAACCGGCTCAAGCCCGGTGAGTACCTCAATGGCATCAGCGTTATAGGTTTGCGTCATGATTTAAGCTAGCAATTCGCATTGATTGTCAGTGGCTGTGCAGTCCAAGAAAATCGACAATCTGGGTGAAATGATCTTCAAAGCCCGTGAAAGCATGGTTACCGCCCTCTTCTACAGTCTGGCGGCAGGATGCGTAATACGCCACTGCCTGGCGGTAATCCAGCACTTCATCTCCCGTCTGTTGCAGCAGCCAGATAAGATCGGGCGCTTCAAGCGGGTCGACCTGCATAACTTTGAGATCGTAAATATGGCGTGACTCTAGCACATATTGTTGGCCGGTGTAGGGGTTCTCGTTTTCGCCAAGAAAGTCCCTTAACAGCTCAAATGGCCGGACCGCCGGGTTGACGACGACAGCGGGTAACATAAAGCACTGCGACAGCCAGGTGGCGTAGTAGCCGCCGAGCGACGACCCGACAACGCCAAACGATTCGCCGCCGTGTTCAAGCACGATCGATTCCAGCATCTCTGCCGCATCCGCCGGATAAGGGGGCAACTGCGGAATAATCATCTCCACGTGGGGATGATTCGCGCTCAGCCACTGGCGAAGCTGCGTCGCTTTCGCCGATCGTGGTGAGCTGTTAAACCCATGCAGATAGAGAAGCGTCGACATCAATAGCCTTCCGAAGCGGTATCCGGGCGGAATTGAGCCCCGGTCAGACGGCAAACTTCGGTGGTCAGCGAGCCATCGGCATGCAGTTCCAGCCAGCGCCAGCCCGGTGCGATGGTATCCAGCGTAAAGTTGGCGCAGTGCGGCTTAAACTGCACGCAGGTAGAGGGCGTCGCGAGCAGGCGGCGACCATTCCAGTCGAGATCCTGTTCCTGGTGAATGTGCCCGCACAGCAAATTTTTCACGCGCGGAAATTTCGCCAGTACGCCGTCCAGCGCCGCAGAGTTGCGTAAGCTGTGCTGATCGAGCCAGCTACAGCCCGCCGGCAGCGGGTGATGATGCAGCAACAGCAGCGTATTGCGATTCGGTTCGGCGGCCAGTTTTGTCTCCAGCCAGTCAAGCTGATAGTCGCTCAACTCACCGTGCGGAACGCCAAACACCTGACTGTCGAGGAGCAGAATTTGCCACTGGTCCCCCGCAAAGACACATTTTGCCGGTGAAATCCCCGCATCCTGAAGCGAACTGTACATAGCGGGTTGAAAATCGTGATTGCCCGGTAGCCAGACGCAAGGCACGCTAAAGCTCGCAATCCCTTCAGCAAAATGCTGATAGGCTGCGGAGGATTGATCCTGCGCCAGATCGCCCGTCGCGACGATCAGATCGCATGGCCGCTTTTCAGCATGGATCGCGTCAAGAACCGCCTGATAACTCTCCCAGGTGTTCACGCCCAGAAGCGTCTCATGCTTTTCGGCAAAAAGGTGGGTGTCGGTGATTTGTAATATCCTGACTGGCGCCCCACCAGCAACAGTCAGGTTCAACAGGCTTTCCAAATGGTGTCCTTAGGTAGGTTTATGACGCTAACAAACCGGAATCGCCATTGCTCCATGTGCTAAACAATATCTTAGCCAGTCGGCTAAAAACTGGTTAATTTGATGCTTTTCGTCGCGTTGATGCAACTTTTTATTCGGGTAATCATACCGCGCTTTAAAGCGAAAGATCTGCTGGCTTGAACACACTTCAGCGACCATCGCGTCATGATAAAGACGTACCGTCATCGACGGCAGGCTCCAGTAGCTGATGCTCGGCGCCGTTTGCTCAATCTCCACCAGCGTAGTGTAGCGCGTTGATTCTGTTATCGTTAACCGATACTGCGCGTTGCTCACCTGATAGCTCACCGTTTCGCCGGGCGCGTCGTTTCGCGGCAGCAGGCAGCGCAGCTGGGCGAAATTGGTTTCGCACAGGCGCATCATTTCTGGGAAGTCAGGTGTATAACGCTTCATTTTTTCCACTCGTGTCGTAATGTCTGATAATGCAGCTGTAGCCATTGCAGGGCGATGACAGACGCTGCGTTGTCGATTTTCCCCTCTTCTACCCACTGGTAAGCCTGCTCCCGACTCACCACATGAACCCGAATATCTTCGTTTTCATCTGCCAGACCGTGGATCCCTTCCGCTGTCTTGGCGTCCACTTCGCCCACCATAATAGATGAACGTTCCGTTGTCCCACCCGGGCTTGCCAGGTAGCTCAACACCGGTTTCGTCCGGCCGATCGCCAGGCCCGCCTCTTCCAGCGCCTCACGGCGAGCGACGTCTTCGACCGACTCACCTTCTTCGATCATCCCTGCCACCATCTCCAGCAACCATGGCGTATCGCTGGTATCATAAGCCGCAATACGCACCTGTTCGACCAGCACCACTTCATCACGCACAGGGTCATAGGGTAGCAACACAGCCGCATGCCCGCGCTCAAAAATTTCGCGTTTGATTTCACCGCTCATCTCACCGTTAAACAGACGATGCCTGAAACGGTAAAGTTCCATTGAAAAAAAACCGCTATAAAGCGTTTCTCGTGCAATAATTTCTACATCGTTTTTGGCGAAGGTGACAGGCACGTTTTCTGGTTTTTGCATCGGTCGAGTCCTGGTAGCAATGGTGATGAAATTGTGAATTTCAAGGCTGTTTGGCTGCCGTTTGTATGGCTATATGGTAGATTGGAGCAAATTACCGCCAGATGGCACGTTACGCCAACCTTTTGGTGTGGATGATTCTGTTAGAATCGGCAATTATTTTTAATTAGATCAGCGCTAATACTGCTTCACAACAAGGAATGCAAATGAAGAAATTGCTCCCCATCCTTATCGGCCTGAGCCTGACGGGCTTCAGTGCAATGAGCCAGGCAGAAAACCTGTTACAGGTCTACCAGCAGGCACGTCTGGGCAACCCTGATTTACGTAAATCAGCGGCCGATCGTGATGCTGCGTTTGAAAAGATTAACGAAGCACGTAGTCCACTGCTGCCGCAGTTAGGCTTAGGTGCAGATTATACCTACACTAACGGTTTTCGCGATAACAATGGCATCGATTCGAATGCCACCAGCGCCTCTTTACAGCTTACACAAACCCTGTTCGACATGTCCAAATGGCGGGAACTGAGCTTGCAGGAAAAGAGCGCCGGCATTCAGGATGTCACCTATCAGACCGATCAGCAGACGCTGATCCTGAATACCGCGACCGCCTATTTCCAGGTTCTGAGCGCGATTGACGCCCTCTCCTACACCGAAGCGCAGAAACAGGCGGTTTACCGTCAGTTAGATCAAACCACCCAGCGTTTTAACGTGGGCCTGGTCGCCATTACTGACGTGCAGAACGCCCGTTCACAGTACGATACCGTACTGGCTAACGAAGTGACCGCACGTAACAACCTCGACAACGCCCTGGAAGCACTGCGTCAGGTCACCGGTAACTACTATCCTGAGCTGGCCTCTCTGAACGTGGACAGTTTCAAAACGGACAAACCGCAGGCGGTTAACGCCCTGCTGAAAGAAGCGGAAAACCGCAACCTGACCTTGTTGCAGGCACGCCTGAGCCAGGATCTGGCGCGCGAACAGATCCGTCTTGCACAGGATGGTCACCTGCCAACTCTGAGCCTGAGCGCCTCTACCGGCGTATCGGACACCAGCTACAGCGGGTCTAAAACGACCTCTCAGGCCTATGACGACAGCAACGTTGGCCAGAACAAAGTGGGTCTGAGCTTCTCTCTGCCGCTGTACCAGGGCGGGATGGTTAACTCTCAGGTTAAACAGGCGCAGTACAACTTTGTGGGTGCCAGCGAGCAGCTGGAAAGCGCACACCGCAACGTGGTGCAGACCGTGCGTTCTTCCTACAACAACGTAAATGCCTCTATCAGCAGCATCAACGCCTATAAACAGGCCGTCGTCTCTGCCCAGAGCTCACTGGATGCGAACGAAGCGGGTTACTCCGTAGGTACGCGTACCATCGTGGACGTGTTAGACGCAACGACCACGCTGTATAACGCGAAACAGCAGCTCTCCAGCGCACGTTATCAGTATCTGATTAACCAGCTGAACATCAAGCAGGCGCTGGGTACGCTGAACGAGCAGGATCTGCAAATGCTGAACAGCACGCTGGGCAAACCGGTCCCTACGTCGCCTGACAGCGTCGCGCCGGAAAATCCACAGCAGGATGCCGCCGTTGATAATTTCACCCCTAACAGCAGCGCCCCGCTTGCGCAGCCAGCGGCAGCGCGTAGCACCGCACCTGCCAGCAGCGGTACGAATCCGTTCCGTCATTAGGCCTTGCCCGATGGCGCTGAGCTTATCGGGCCTACTTAATCGTAGGCCGGGTAAGCACAGCGCCACCCGGCGCAAAATCACACCTGAACGTAAGCCAACGTAAAGATCCCCCGCATTTCGCCCCTCTTCGCTTCATTTTCAACCACTCATCCTCTATCCTGAGCGTTATTACCACTGGGTCCTGGAAGACAAATATGAAACGGACAAAAACGATGAATCACGCGTCGTTCCGCAAAAGCTGGAACGCACGCCACCTGACACCTGTCGCGCTGGCGGTCACCGCCGTCTTTATGCTGGCAGGCTGTGAGCAAAACGACGAAACGGTTTCGCTGTATCAAAACGCCGACGACTGCGCGAGCGCAACCGGTAAAGCCGCTGAGTGTACGACGGCCTATAACAACGCCCTCAAAGAAGCGGAACGTACCGCGCCGAAATATGCCTCTCGCGAAGACTGTGTAGCCGAATTCGGTGAAGGCCAGTGCCAGCAGGCACCTGCTCAGGCGGGTATGGCACCGGAAAACCAGGCGCAGGCACAGTCCAGCGGCAGCTTCTGGATGCCGCTGATGGCGGGTTATATGATGGGCCGTTTGATGAGCGGCGGTGCGGGCTACCAGCAGCAGCCGCTGTTTAGCTCCAAAAACCCGAACAGCCCGGCCTACGGTAAATACACCGATGCCACCGGCAAGGGTTACGGTGCTGCAACGCCAGGCCGTACGATGACCGTACCGAAAACCGCAATGGCGCCGAAACCAGCCACCACCAGCACCATTACCCGTGGCGGCTTTGGTGAGTCTGTTGCCAAACAAACCACCATGCAGCGTAGTGCGACCGGCTCCTCAACTCGCTCAATGGGCGGCTGATCATGGAACGAGTCAGTATTGTTGAGCGCCCGGACTGGCGCGAAAAAGCCACCGAATACGGTTTCAACTTTCACACCATGTACGGCGAGCCGTACTGGTGTGAAGATGCTTACTATAAGCTCACGCTCGCTCAGGTCGAAAAGCTTGAAGAGGTAACCGCAGAGCTGCACCAGATGTGCCTGAAGGTAGTAGAAAAAGTCATCGACAGCGATGAGCTGATGACCAAATTCCGCATTCCGAAGCACACCTGGAGTTTTGTTCGTCAGTCCTGGAAAACGAACCAGCCTTCGCTCTACTCTCGCCTCGATCTGGCATGGGATGGCGTGGGTGAACCGAAGCTTTTAGAAAACAACGCGGATACACCAACCTCTCTGTACGAAGCCGCGTTCTTCCAGTGGATCTGGCTGGAAGATCAGGCGAATGCCGGAAACTTGCCCGAAGGCAGCGACCAGTTCAACAGCCTTCAGGAAAAGCTGATTGAGCGTTTCGTCGAACTGCGTGAACAGCACGGTTTCAACCTGTTGCACCTCGCCTGCTGCCGCGATACCGAAGAAGATCGCGGTACGGTTCAGTATTTGCAGGACTGCGCAGCCGAAGCGGAAGTGGCGACGGAATTCCTCTATATCGAAGATATCGGTTTAGGTGAAAAAGGTCAGTTTACGGACATGCAGGATCAGGTCATCAGCAACCTGTTCAAGCTCTATCCGTGGGAATACATGCTGCGGGAAATGTTCTCTACCAAACTGGAAGACGCCGGCGTGCGCTGGCTGGAACCGGCCTGGAAGAGCATTATCTCCAATAAAGCCCTGCTGCCGATGCTGTGGGAGATGTTCCCGAATCACCCGAACCTGCTGCCTGCTTACTTTGCTGAAGATGATTTCCCACCGATGGAGAAATACGTT
The DNA here is from genome assembly GCF_019056635.1 of Enterobacter cloacae complex sp. ECL72. Lineage (NCBI taxonomy): Bacteria > Pseudomonadati > Pseudomonadota > Gammaproteobacteria > Enterobacterales > Enterobacteriaceae > Enterobacter > Enterobacter cloacae complex sp. ECL72. The sequence goes on from NZ_CP077659.1 coordinate 3,548,366, forward strand.
GTTAAGCCAATCTTCTCCCGTGAAGGGGCAAACGTCTCGATTATCGAAAACGGTAAAACGCTGGAAGCGGTTGAAGGGCCGTACGGTGAAGAAGGGATGATCGTCCAGGCGTTTTATCAACTGCCGAAGTTTGGCGACAGCTATACGTTGATCGGCAGCTGGCTTATTAACGATCAGCCTGCCGGGATTGGCATTCGCGAAGATCGCGCGCTGATTACGCAGGATCTGTCGCGTTTCTACCCGCATATTTTCGTCGAGTAAGACTTGCCCGGTGGCGCTACGCTTACCGGGCCTACGCTCAATATGTAGGTCGGGTAAGGCGAAGCCGCCACCCGACATGTTTTTACCCCACCTGCACCGACAGCATACTCAAGCTCCCCATCTCAATACCGTCGACCGGGATTGTAATAACCTCCTGACCATCCCACGCGCCTAGTACATACAGCAATGGCAAGAAGTGTTCCGGCGTCGGGTTAGAGAGCGAACCGCCGTCGTGATCCAGATAGTTCACCAAAGGGTGTCGTTCGGCCGGCCCTTGCCAGGTCAGGTTGTCTTTTACATAGTCATTAAAGGCTGTTGCCCAGGGGTACGGCGTATTTTCACCGTGCCAGCGTACCGTACGCAGATTGTGTACCACGTTGCCACTGGCAATCAGCATGATGCCCTCATCACGAAGCGAAGCCAGCTTACGCCCCATCTCCATGTGCCAGGCAGCCGGTTTGGTGCTGTCGATACTCAGTTGCACCATCGGGATATCGGCATCCGGATACATTTTGATCAACACCCCCCATGAGCCGTGGTCAAAGCCCCAGGCTTCTTTGTCCAGCGCAACCGGAACAGGGGCGAGCAGATCAACGAGCCGCTGCGCCAGCTCGGGGGAGCCCGGAGCAGGATAATGCGTGTCATACAGCGCCTGCGGAAAGCCGCCAAAATCATGAATCGTTTTTGGCGCTTCCATGGCCGTCACACCGGTACCCCGGGTAAACCAGTGCGCAGAGACCACCACAATTGCCTTCGGACGCGGTAACGTCTCACCCAGTTGACGCCAGGCGCGGGTATAGACGTTATCTTCCAGGACGTTCATTGGGCTGCCATGGCCTAAAAACAGTGCTGGCATACGAGAAGAAGACATGGTGATATCCTTAGAGGAGGTGGCAATGTGATGGGCCTACATTACGCGCATTCAGGTGAAGATGAACGCAGATAACCGTGAAGATCATCATCAGGAAATTTGAATGTCAGATATCGCTTAAGGAGAATGCATGTCAGTACCGTTGATTTTGACCTTACTCGCGGGCGCCGCAACCTTTATCGGTGCGTTCCTCGGGGTACTCGGGCAAAAACCCTCTAATCGCCTTCTGGCCTTCTCGCTGGGTTTCGCCGCCGGGATCATGCTGCTTATCTCGCTGATGGAGATGCTGCCCGCCGCGCTTCACACCGAAGGTATGTCGCCTGTTCTGGGCTATGGCATGTTTATCATTGGACTGCTGGGTTATTTTGCGCTTGACCGTATTCTTCCTCACGCGCACCCGCAGGATTTAATGCAAAAAAGCGTTACCCCCATCCCGGGCAATATCAAACGCACGGCCATTCTGCTGACGCTGGGTATCAGCCTGCATAACTTTCCGGAAGGTATCGCCACCTATGTCACGGCCAGCAGCAACCTGGAAATGGGTTTTGGTGTGGCGCTGGCCGTGGCTTTGCACAATATTCCTGAAGGACTTGCCGTTGCCGGGCCCGTTTATGCCGCCACGGGTTCAAAACGTACGGCTGTCTTTTGGGCGGGTATCTCCGGGATGGCTGAAATTCTCGGCGGCGTGCTGGCGTGGCTGATCCTCGGTAGCCTCGTCTCCCCGATTGTGATGGCTGCGATTATGGCTGCCGTGGCCGGGATTATGGTCGCGCTCTCTGTCGATGAGCTGATGCCGCTGGCGAAAGAGATCGATCCCAACAATAACCCCAGCTACGGCGTACTGTGTGGAATGTCAGTGATGGGGATGAGTCTGGTACTGCTGCAAACGGCCGGTATTGGCTAAGAATTTATGCCTCCGTTTTATACGGAGGCTATATATTATTCAAAAAAACAATCCTATATATTTCACCTATAATAACCTGAAAAATATAGTCCTGTTAAAATCCCGAAAAACCACGCCTCTTAAGATAGCCTGCAAATATTAATTAAAACCATCTAAAAATATATTTAAGTCATGTTAATCGCGTCTCCCCACCCCAATTCGTATACTTCGCGAGTATTCTGAAATTAATATTCACATTATGAATCACTCTGAAAAAGGATATTTTCATGTATATGGGTAAAAAACTACTGTTAGCGACGGCTATGGCAGTCATTGTATCGGGTGCTGCTTTTGCAGATGATCAAGGCTCAGGAAAAATCACATTCAAAGGTATTGTTATTGACGCACCGTGCAGTATCGCACCAGACAGCGTTGATAAAGAAGTCGATCTGGGTGAAGTGACCACGGCTGTTATCAACGCCAACAAAAAATCTACCCCGGTACCGGTCGATATCAATCTGGAAAACTGCCAGCTTGACGATCCGGCAGACGAGACCGACACGCCAATTACCAAAGTGGATGTGACCTTTACCAGCGCAGCGACAGACGCGGCGGATACCAGCCTGATGAGCAACACCTATGCAAGCGGTGCGCAGAACGTGGGGGTGCGTCTGCTGGATAACGCGGAGTCTGCTATCACGCTGGGAGAGGCCAACGAGGTTGAGTTGCTGGCGGGTTCAACCACCCAGACGCTGCATTTCAAAGCGGTTATGGAAGTCCCTACAGGTAAAACTGCGACGGCAGGCCAGGTTGAAGCCACGGCTAACTACGTCCTGATGTACAAATAATTCTGTTACGTCACGGCACCAGCCGACTGGTAATTCATACCGGTCGGCACTCTCTATTTACTCGAGTAACAGGATGATGACATACAAATTACAATGGATAATCATCATTGCGTCCCTGTTAATGACGAAAGTTGCCTCTGCCACCGAGTTTAATATAAACGCCATCGATAAAGATCAGCGCGGCAGCGTCGATTTATCACTGTTTAAAGATCAAATATCGGTTACGCCGGGAAGCTATTTCGTTACGGTTGCCGTCAATGATATTCCGCTGGCAAATGGCTGGCAGCTTCGCTGGCGAGAAATAAATAACGCCGTTCAGGTCTGTATTCCCCCCGAGCTGGTCGATACCTTTGCGTTGCAGGATGACGTTCGCCACGCTTTGCCTGAGAAAGAGGGATGCGTTGATTTCTCCGCCAGACCCGACATCCGATTTACTTTTGAGCAAGGCAGCCAGACCCTGAAAGTGACCATCCCCCAGGCGTGGCTGCAATACCGTGCGGTTGACTGGATGCCGCCATCCACCTGGGACATCGGCGTGCCGGGCGTACTGCTGGATTACAATCTTTTTGCCAGCCATTATCAGCCCAATAGCGGCAGCAACAATGACAACGCCAATACCTATGGCACCGCCGGCGCGAACATGGGCGCGTGGCGGCTACGCAGCGATTACCAGTACACGCAAAGCCATACTGACGCAGGCTCGGAGCATAATGGACGTTTTTCACGCGTGTATATGTTCCGCCCTCTGCCCTCGATCGGTGCGAAACTGACGTTGGGTGAAACGGATTTCCAGTCCGCAATTTTTGACGCCTTTACCTACACCGGCGCATCGCTAATCAGCGATGAACGTATGCTGCCATGGTCGCTGCGCGGCTATGCCCCGCAGATTACCGGGATAGCGCAAACCAACGCCACGGTAACCGTAAGCCTTGCCAATCGCGTGATTTACCAGAGTAAAGTGCCGCCAGGTCCTTTTGTTATTCAGGATCTTAACCAGTCGGTTCAGGGCACGCTGGACGTCAAAGTCACGGAAGAGGATGGACGCGTCAGCACCTTCCAGGTCTCGGCCGAATCCGTACCATTTTTAACGCGCAAGGGTCAGGTGCGCTACAAGCTCGCGGCGGGTAAAGCGCGCCAGGGCGCCTCCCATGACGTTGAAGATAACGCCTTCATGAGCGGCGAATTTTCCTGGGGCATGCTGTCGCACACCTCCCTGTATGGCGGTACGCTGGCCGATGGCGACCGCTATCGTTCCGTCGCTGCCGGAATCGGCCAGAATATGGCCTGGCTGGGGGCGCTCTCTTTTGACGTCACGCAGGCCACCAGCCAGCTGCCACACCAGCGCAGCCAGACGGGTTACAGCTATCGCATTAACTACAGCAAGCGTTTCGATACCACCGGCAGTCAGCTTACGCTCGCCAGCTACCGCTACTCAGATCCACAGTTTTTGAGCTACGCCCGCTACCTTGATTATGACGACGGTGACCGCCAGTCGGAAAAACAAACCCTGAGCGTGACGGCAAGCCAGTACATTTCGGCGTTATCCCTGAACCTGTACGTCAATATGCTGCGTCAGACATGGTGGAATGATTCACCCTCCACGACCGGCAGTATCACGGCGGGCTACAACTTTGATATGGGCCGCTGGAAGAACCTTGGCGTAACCCTGTCCTGGAGTAAAACGCATTACGATGAGAAAGACGAAAGTGACGATACTCAGTTCTATCTCTCGCTCAGCGTACCGCTCGATCCCGATCATCGACTTAACTATGACCTGCGTAACCGCGACACGCTGAGCCATAACGTGTCGTGGTACGACACGTCGGATCGCAATAACACCTTGGGCGTTTCCGCGGGCGCGGAGAGCGGGAAGCCAGACTCCGGGGCGCAGTTCAGCGGGAATTATCAGCATTATTCTGCGTACGGCGATCTTAATCTCTCCGGCAGCTATAAAGCTGACGAATATAACTCCCTCAGCGCAAGCTGGAGCGGTTCCTTCACCTCAACGGTGAAAGGCGCCGCGCTGCACCGGCGCAGCTACGGTAATGAACCCCGCGTAATGGTCAGCACCGACGGGGTAGGCAATATCCCGCTGAACATGTCGCGAGATGAGACCAACCGTTTTGGCATCGGCGTTTTACCGTCATTCTCCAGCTATTCCCCCTCCAGCGTGCAGATCAATATGAACAACCTTCCGGATGGCGTGGACGTGGACAACCGCGTCGTGACCTCAACCTGGACTGAGGGGGCCATTGGTTTTCGTCAGATTGCCACGCGTGCAGGTCGGGACGTGGCAGGTGTTCTGCGGATGTCATCAGGAACGCCACCGCTCGGGGCGATTGTTCGCCTGGAAGCAAACGATTTGCAGGTTGGGATGGTGGCCGATGAAGGCCACGTCTGGCTCGGCGCCGTTGAGCCAGAACAGCAGTTTCGCGTGACATGGGGCGACAACCAACAGTGTCGCTTCTCGTTACCTTCTCACTTAGAAAACAGTATGCAGTTGATACTGCCGTGTCAGTAAGAAATCATCATGAAATTAACGCCGATTAAAAGCCTGTGCCTGATGCTAATCAGCACAGCATTTACCACCCATGCGGCCATTAATCTGGACCGCACGCGCATTGTTTTTCCAGAAAGCGACAAGGCCAGCAGCCTGAAAGTGGACAACCAGAGCAAGGCGCTGCCTTATCTGGCGCTCTCCTGGATTGAAGATGAAAAGGGGCATAAAGAAGATGCGCACTTTATGGCGCTTCCCCCCATTCAACGTATCGAAGCGGGCGCCTCGTCGCAGGTAAGAATTGTTAAACAAGCCGCCACCCGCCAGTTGCCAAAAGACAGGGAATCGCTGTTTTATTTCAACCTGCGTGAAGTACCGCCAAAAAGCATCAGCGCCAGCGAGGAGCGCAGCGTGATGCAGGTTGCCATGCAGAGCCGAATCAAGCTGTTCTGGCGTCCGGAAGCGATTAGCAAAAAATCCGGCGAACTGGCTGAAATGCGCATGGAAATTACCGCCAGCGCGAAAGGACTCACGGTCCACAACCCTACGCCGTACTACATCACGCTGGCGTGGCTGAGCAAAAATGCCAAAACCATGCTGCCGGGTTTTGACAGTCTGATGATTGCGCCTTTCGCCACGGCAACCGCCTCTACCGGTGATTACCACGGTAGTTATTACAGCATCGGCTATATCGACGATTACGGCGCCCTAAAAAAAGTCGACGTGCAGTGCACCGGAACGGCGCTATGTAAACTTACCGAACGGAAAATCGATAAAGATGCAAAAGCTCGCTAGTTTCCTGTTTACACTGCTGCTTTCAGCGCTGCCTTTGAAAGATGCGCTGGCGCTTAACTGCTATCTGGGTGGATCTGGCGGCCCCGTCGAGGAGACAAAAACGATCACCCCTTTTGCGATACCCAGCAACGCTCAGGTTGGTCAAAAAATATGGGAGTCTGATGACATTAAAATTCCGGTGACGTGTGATAACAACGTCACGAGCAATTTTGAGCCGGAAGATGTCTTTGCATGGGTGAACCCTTATCCTGCCGCAACCGATCCCTATTATGAACTGGGCGTCACCTATGAAGGCATAGATTACGATGCCACGGGCCAGCCCAACGGCGTGGATACCCGCCAGTGCCTGGACAACGATAACATCACCATTTACACCGCGGATCAAATCCGCCAGATGGGTTGGGAGAATCGCATCTGCTCCGGCAATCCGGATGATATCCATATTTCACGCACGTTCGTCGCCCGATTACGACTTTTCGTGCGAATTAAGGCTATGCCGCCACATGGTTATATCAGTTCGCTCAGCGATTACATCGTTGTGCAGTTTGACGGTAAGGGTGGCGTTAATCAGATGGCCGACGCGAAGAACCTCAAGTATCACATCAACGGACTGCAAAACATTACGGTGCTTGATTGTGGAGCGACGTTTAGCATTTTCCCTGAAAATCAGGAGATCGACTTCGGCGCCTTCAGCGCGCGCGACATTGTGAATCAGCAGACGCGTATGCGCACGTTTTCAATACGAACCACCAAAGTGCAGGATGCCCAGTGCTCGGACGGATTTAAGATGGACTCGTCGTTTTACACAACCGAAACGCTTAGCGCAGACGACACCGCAGTACTGATAGGGAATGGGTTAAAGCTGCGTATTCTTAACGGAACGGAGCCTTACACCTTTAACCAGTACAAGGAGTACGCCGATTTTACGGGCGATAAGATGAATGTTGAGCAAAACTACACGGCTGAACTTTCACGGGAGGAAGGGAAAGCGATTCAGTCCGGGCCGTTTGAAACCGTGGTACTGTTCAAAATTAACTACCACTAGAAACAACAAAGCCGGGTTTCCCCGGCTTTTTCACATCAGCATGTTCAGCTGGCTTTGCGCTCGTGCGCGCGGCGGTACTCAACCAGATCTTCAATCGTCACCACTGGCATATTGTGCAGACGCGCAAAGGTGATGCACTCCGGCGCGCGCGCCATGGTGCCATCATCGTTGGTCAGTTCGCACAGCACGCCTGCGGGTTTGAAGCCAGCCAGCGTCACCAGATCGATGGTCGCTTCGGTATGACCACCACGGGTCAGCACGCCGCCCGGCTGCGCGCGCAGCGGGAAGACGTGACCAGGGCGGTGCAGATCGGATGGTTTCGCACCATCAGCAATCGCTGCACGCACGGTAGTCAGGCGGTCAGCCGCCGACACACCGGTGGTTACGCCATGCGCTGCTTCAATGGTCACGGTGAAGCCGGTACCAAAGGCGCTGGTGTTGTTTTCAACCATCATCGGCAGATCAAGCTGCTTGCGACGGTCTTCGGTGATGCACAGGCATACGATGCCGCTACCGTGACGGATGGTCAGCGCCATCTGCTCAACGGTCATGTTCTCGGCGGCAAAAATCATGTCGCCTTCGTTTTCACGGTTTTCATCATCAAGCACCATCACACCGCGGCCTTCGCGCAGTGCATCCAGTGCATGTTCAACACGTTGAGTTGAAGTGCCAAAAGAGGAAAGTAGCGTCTGATTCATGGTAAAAAAACCTCATTAACTTTATGGTTACCAGAATCAGGGCAGTCTTAGGAGCGCCGTACTAGCGGCAAAAAAATAACGTGAGCGGGCCATGCCCGACTGGATCGTTACTCTCTCCCATCCGGACTCTAACCGTCGGCCCCGGAATTACACCGGATCTGCTGACCTTTGAGAATTCACCCAAAGCGCTCGCGGGCTTTCAGCGTTAAGCTGATTTACCGCCGGTGGGGAATTTCGCCCCGCCCTGAGAATAAGCGAGATAACTATAACGCTATTGATTACCCTGGGCAATGCATAAGCTTCAAACAATTTTGTTTAACCCACGGCATGACGCGCTACAATAGGCACTAACACCTTTTCATCAAGGGAAACGACAATGATTGACCCAAAGAAAATTGAGCAGATCGCGCGTCAGGTTCATGAGTCCATGCCGAAAGGTATTCGTGAGTTTGGTGATGACGTTGAGAAGAAAATCCGCCAGACGTTGCAGGCACAGTTGGTTCGCCTTGATTTAGTCAGCCGCGAAGAGTTTGATGTGCAGACTCAGGTGCTGCTGCGCACCCGCGAGAAACTGGCGCTGCTGGAACAGCGTCTGAGCGAGCTGGAGAGCCGCAATGCGCCGGAAGAAGTGAAGCCAGCGCCAGCTATTCCACCGGTGGATGACCAGGCATAAGTGCGGCCTGCTGTGCCCGGTGGCGGCTACATGAACGCGTAGGTCGGGTAAGGCGCAGCCGCCACCCGACATAAAAAAACGGGCCTGTTGGCCCGTTTTTTACTGACTGTCTTTCTGGATCTTCTTAATGATGTTGGTGGTTGAACACCCGTCCTCAAAGTTGAGCACCATCACTTCACCACCATTTGCCCAGACCTCTTCGCTACCTGCGATTTGCTCTGGTTTGTAATCACCGCCCTTCACCAGCAGGTCAGGCAGAATTCCGGCAATCAGGCGCTGCGGGGTGTCTTCTTCAAATGAGACCACCCAGTCCACCGCTTCCAGCGCGCCGAGCACGATCATACGCTGCTCCAGCGGGTTCACCGGACGCGTTTCACCCTTCAGACGTTTGGTTGAGGCATCGCTGTTGACCGCCACAATCAGACGATCGCCCAGCTTGCGCGCATTCGCCAGATACGAGACATGACCCGCATGCAGGATGTCGAACACACCGTTAGTCATCACTACTTTTTCACCGCGTTTGCGCGCGGCAGCAACGGCCACTTTCAGCTCGTCTTCGGTCATGACGCCAAAGCCGGTATCCGCACGCCCACGCACCGCGTTTTCCAGCTCGATTGGCGAAACGGTGGAGGTCCCGAGTTTACCAACGACCACGCCCGCCGCGGCGTTCGCGAAGTAGCATGCTTCTTCCAGGGAGTTACCCGCCGCCAGCGTCGCCGCCAGCACGCCAATCACCGTATCACCGGCACCGGTCACGTCGTACACTTCCTGCGCCTGGGTTGGCATATGCAGCGGCGCCTTGCCCGGTTGCAGCAGCGTCATGCCCTGCTCGGAACGGGTCACCAGCAGCGCAGACAGCTCGAAATCAGCGATGATTTTCATGCCGCGCTCAACCAGCTCTTCTTCAGTTTTGCACTTGCCCGCCACCGCTTCGAATTCAGAGAGGTTTGGCGTCAGCAGGGTTGCGCCGCGATAGCGCTCAAAATCGGTGCCTTTCGGATCGATCAGCACCGGTACGCTGGCTTTACGCGCCAGCTGGATCATGGTCTGCACGCTCGCCAGCGCGCCTTTGGCATAATCAGACAGCACCAGCGCGCCGATATTGCCCAGCGCCTGGCTAATACGCTCGTGCAGCGGCTCAGGATCAACGCCTTCGAATCCTTCTTCGAAATCGAGGCGGATCAGCTGCTGGTTACGCGACAGGACGCGCAGCTTGGTGATGGTTGGGTGGGTCGGAACAGAAACGAAGTCGCACTTCACGTTCACGTCCGCCAGCGACTGACTCAGGGCGCGCGCCGCATCGTCAATGCCGGTCAGGCCCACCAGACGCGAATGCGCGCCCAGCGAGGCTATGTTCATCGCCACGTTTGCCGCGCCGCCTGGACGCTCTTCAATGGTGTCGACCTTAACTACCGGCACCGGCGCTTCCGGAGAGATACGGCTGGTCGGCCCATACCAGTAGCGATCCAGCATCACATCACCGACAACCATAACTCCAGCACGTTCAAACTCTGGCAGTGTTACTTTCATTCCTGACTCCAGAAAGATTCACAATTTGCGCGCGATAATATCACACTTGTTTTGTTACGCACGGTTCCACCAGCCACTTCTGCCAGCTTGTGGTCACCTGCGCGCGTTCATCGGCGAAACAGTCCAGCGCCACATGGCCCGGCTGTTCCTGTAAGGCCAGATGGTGCAACTCATCACGCAGCGTGGTGTAGGCGCGGGTTAATGCCTGCGCCTCCTGCTCATCCATAATGTCGTTCTGCGCCAGCAGTTCCAGTATGCGCACGTTATCCGACCAGCGGGTCAGCTTCGGCTTATCGTGCGCGTGCAGCAGCACCAGGTACTGAGTGATAAACTCGATATCGGTAATGCCGCCTTCATCGGCTTTAATATCAAAGCGATCGCGATGTTTGTTGCCAAGGTGCGCGCGCATCTTCTCCCGCATTTCCCGCACTTCGGTTTGCAGCGTACTGCCCTCGCGCGGGGTCGTCATGACCGCCTTGCGGATCGCATCGAACTGCGTTTTGAGCTGCGGATCGCCGTATACCACGCGGGCGCGCACCAGCGCCTGATGCTCCCACGTCCAGGCTTCGTTCTTCTGATAGTCGGCGAAAGCCTCCGTCGAGGTGACCAGCATGCCTGCCGCGCCGGACGGGCGCAGACGCGCATCCACTTCATACAGAATGCCGGATGAGGTGCGGGTGCTGAACAGGTGCATAATGCGCTGGGCCAGACGCAGGTAGAACTGCCGCCCGTCAATCTCACGTTCGCCGTCGGTCATGACGTCTGCCGGACAGTCGTGGAGGAAAATCAGATCCAGATCGGAGCTGTAGCCCAGCTCCCAGCCGCCCAGCTTGCCGTAACCCACCACCGCAAAACCGCGGCCTTCGCGCTCTGCAAGGTGTTTCGGCTGCCCGTAGCGGGCCACCATCTGCACCCACGCCTGATGGACAACCGCGTCGATGATCGCTTCCGCCAGCCAGGTTAAGTGATCGCTCACTTTCATTACCGGCAGGGTACCGGCGATATCTGCCGCCGCCACGCGCAGCATCTGCGCCTGCTTAAACTGACGCAGCGCCTCAAGCTGTTGCTCTTCGTCCTCTTCCGGTACGCGCAGCAGATACTGACGCAGCTCGTCGCGGTAGGCATCCGTCGCCGTAGGCTGATACAGCGTATTCGGGTCGAGCAGTTCGTCCAGCAGCAGCGGATAACGCGCCAGCTTGTTCGCCACCATCGGCGAGGCGGCGCAGAGGGAAATCAGGTGCTTCAGCGCGCCGGGAAACTCGCTTAACAGCTCAAGGTAAGTGGTACGCGTGACGATCCCGCTCAGCAGCGGCATCATGCGCGACAGCGGCACCGGCGCATCCTCGCGGGAGCAGACATCGCTCAGCAGATGCGGCATCAGATGATCCAGCACCTGACGACCGCGCGGGCCAATGGCGCGTTTGTTCAGTTCGAAGCGGAAATCGGCAATCAGCGCCACCACGCGATGGCGGGCATCGTCGCTTAAGTGCGCCAGCACCGGCGTGGTGTCATCTTCCTGGAGCGCGTCCTGCCACAGCTCGCGCCAGTGCTCGGAGAGCGCATCGTCCTGCGATTCACTTTCGTCGTCGCCGATCAGATCGTTAAAGATGCGGCGCACGCCCGCCATATGCGCTTCCAGCCGTTCCGTCAGCGCCGCCCAGTCATCCACCCGCATCCCCCAGGCCAGACGCGCCCGGTTCAGCTCGTCGCCCGGTAACGTCTGGGTCTGTTCGTCGTTGATACTTTGCAGCAAATTTTCCAGACGACGCAGGAAGAGATAAGAGTCACGCAGCGTTTGCGCATCGCCTTCCGGCAGCAGATGCAGCTGTTCGATAGCGCTCAGGGTCGGCAGCAGCGAGCGGGATTGCAGAGAAGGTTCACGCCCGCCGCGTATTAGCTGGAAGACCTGGACGATAAATTCGATCTCACGAATACCGCCCGCGCCGAGCTTGATGTTGTCTTTCAGGCCACGGCGACGCACCTCGCGGGCAATCATCCCTTTCATATTTCGCAGGGACTGGATCACGCTGAAGTCGATGTAGCGGCGGAACACAAACGGGCGCAGCATGGCGCGCAGCTCGTTGGCCCAGGCATCGTCGCTGTCACCCATGATCCGCGCTTTGACCATCGCGTAACGCTCCCAGTCGCGACCCTGCTCCTGGTAATAATCTTCCAGCGCGGCAAAGCTCAGCACCAGCGGACCGCTGTCGCCAAACGGACGCAAACGCATATCCACGCGGTAGACAAAACCATCCTGGGTGGGCTGATCCAGTGCCTTAATCAGCCGCTGCCCCAGGCGAGTAAAGAACTGGGCGTTGTCCAGCTCGCGACGACCGCCGCGCGTGGAGCCGTTCTCCGGCCAGGCAAAAATCAGATCGATGTCTGAGGAGAAATTGAGCTCGCAGCCGCCCAGCTTGCCCATCCCCAGAATCAACAGCGGTTGCGGAACCCCGTCTTCGCTGCACGGCGTGCCCCACTCTTTACAGCAGGCGGCGTAGAGCCAGTCCCGCGCGGCGACAATCAACGTCTGCGCCAGCTCGCTCAACTGCTGCAAGGTACTCTCTTCGCTCACCAGCTCCAGCGCCTGCGCCCAGGCAATGCGTACCATCACCCGGCGGCGGAACTGACGCAGTACGCGCATCAGCGTGGCTTCGTCTGCCACCTCTGCCAGCGCGGTTTGCAGCCAGCCAGCATAATGCCGCCACTCGTCAGCCTGCGGCGGCGCGCTTTCCAGCTCTGCCAGCCAGTCCGGGTTGGCGCTGACGCTCTCCTGCACAAAATCACTGAACGTGAGCACGCTTTTCGCCTGCTCGCTTAACGATGACGCGGGTAACGACTCAGGCAGGCGTTCGCAAACGGTCTGCCAGTGCTGCTGTAACTGCGAAGAAAGCGGCATATCAGGGGTTCCTTGCCAGAATTAACGTTTTCCGCTGTGCAGCCAGTACGGATCCTGCGAAATGGCCTCGTTGCGGAAATGCTCGATTTCGATCTGCTGACGGGTCTCTATGGCATGCTTCAGCCCCTGCCAGTTCTCCAGCCAGGCCTGCGCCTTCACGCCCTCATACGCACCTGACAGCAGCAACATGCTGTCGATGTTACGCGCCAGGCGGGGAAGCTGATCGCCATACTGGTCGCCCAGCGGATGCGCAAAGGTGGTTCTCAGCTCGGCCGCGTGACGGGAGAGGTGGATATCCGCAAAACGTTTGAAGTTTTCCGCGATTTTGGTCTGCCCTTTCGCATCGAGGAACGTGCGCCAGCCGCGCGTCACCAGAAACTCGGTCAGCGCCAGTTTCGCGCCGGCGTTTTGCGGGCTGTAGATCGCCGTTTGTGCCGACACGTCGGAAAGCATCAGCGTTTCGGTTTGAGTGAGCAAATCACGTAAGTGAGTGCTGGCTTTACGCGGTACAATGCCGCCAAAGAGCGTCAGGGTATGACGCACCAGCCCCATAGCGGCCAGCACCTGTTTTTTGGCATTTTTCACGTTACGCGCCCACAGCTCCTCGTGGTACTGCCACTGAGAGAGCGCCAGCTCCAGCGCCGCTTCCATGCCCTGCTCAACGGAGGCTTTCGGCACAACGCGCAGAATCGGGGTTTCTCGCAGCACGCGCGGCGCATTCCCGGCGGCCAGGTGATAGCCGCGTGCCGCTTTACTCAGGCTGCCCTGACGCAGGCCAGGCTGGTTCACCAGCTTGTGCGCCAGCTTCAGCACGTCGCTCGCCTCGCCTTCCAGCAGTTCGAGTTCCAATTCGCAGATCGGCTCCTGCTCTTCACCCGCCTTAATTTCACCCCGATCAAACGCGATCTCAATGCGGCTCTTGCCTTCCGTCACCAGCCATTTTTCGCGCCAGAAATCGGTGCTGAACAGCGGTTGCGCCTCTGCCGACAGCGTTGCGGGCAGCGTTCCTTCCGGCCACACTTCCGCCGGAAAACGATCCAGCTCAAGTTCTGGCTTACTGATGTCGATATTGTATTCCGGACGCTGGTGCAAACCGCCCACCACGCGACCGGCGATTTTCATCGTCATCTCGTAGCGCCCGTTCGCACCCCGGATGCGCAGGCCCATATCGTGGTTGCGCAGCCAGTTGTCCGGCGTTTCGTAATAGATGTTGAGCAGCTGTACGGGTTCATGGTGCTCGCCGGACAGCGTATTCAGATGCTGGCGGAGCGCGTCAGCGCTGTCTTTTTCGACGATAAACTTTAATTCGATCTCTTGTGCCATAGCCTTGTACTTTTGCGTGCGTCACAGACGCGTCGATGAAGGCGAACTTCCTCGCCATTTGTTTGTCAGTACATAGTATTTTGCGCCAAATTGCCACGCAATGAGCAATTTGACGGGCGTAAAAGTTTAAAGCGGTGGAAATCATGACACAGATGATTCCGATTGATGATGAATCCTTTGCGTAGCGACACTGATACCACTACTATCGTTCCACTTTTTATGAAAATAACGACTGATATGCTTAAATTACGCCTGATTGGACTTACTTTACTCGCTTTTAGCGCCGCAACCGCGGTCCACGCTGAAGAGAAACGTTACGTTTCTGATGAACTGAATACCTGGGTACGCAGCGGCCCTGGAGACAATTATCGCCTCGTGGGTACGGTAAATGCCGGCGAGGAAGTGACTCTGCTGCAAACCAATGCAGACACCAATTACGGTCAGGTTCGTGACAGCTCTGGCCGCACCTCATGGATCCCGCTGAAAGAGCTGAGCACGGTGCCAAGCCTGCGCACCCGCGTGCCGGACCTGGAAAATCAGGTGAAAACCCTGACCGATAAGCTGAACAACATTGACGGCACCTGGAACCAGCGCACCGCAGAGATGCAGCAGAAAGTGGCGCAAAGCGACAGCGTGATCGCCGGTCTGAAAGATGAAAATCAGAAGCTGAAAAATGAGCTCATCGTCGCGCAGAAGAAAGTGAACGCCGCGAATCTACAGCTGGATGACAAACAACGCACCATCATCATGCAGTGGTTTATGTATGGCGGCGGGGTGCTTGGCGTCGGTCTGGTGCTGGGTCTGGTGCTTCCTCACCTTATCCCGAGCCGTAAACGTAAAGACCGCTGGATGAACTAACTCGTCTTCTCTGCCACACTTACGTATCATCTTGCGAAAAGAGAAAACGGGAGTGTTGGCGTGAAGAGTTATCTGGTCGGTGGTGCGGTACGTGATGCGTTATTAGGTCTGCCGGTCAAAGATAAAGACTGGGTCGTGGTCGGTGCCACGCCCGAAGCGATGATTGACGCGGGCTACCAGCAGGTAGGCCGCGATTTTCCTGTGTTCCTCCATCCGAAAAGCCGGGAAGAGTACGCCCTGGCGCGTACCGAACGGAAATCCGGTTCCGGTTATACCGGCTTCACCTGCTATGCCGCGCCGGATGTGACGCTGGAGCAGGACTTACTGCGCCGCGATCTCACCATTAATGCCCTGGCGCAGGACGAAAAAGGCCATATTATCGACGTCTACGGCGGCCAGAACGATCTGCGCGACCGTCTTTTACGCCATATTTCCCCCGCCTTTTCTGAAGATCCGTTACGCGTACTGCGCGTGGCGCGTTTTGCCGCCCGTTATGCCCATCTCAGCTTCCGCATCGCCGACGAGACGATGGCGCTGATGACGGCCATGACCGACGCGGGCGAGCTGGAACACCTGACGCCAGAACGCGTCTGGAAAGAGACCGAAAACGCCCTGACTACCCGTAATCCGCAGGTCTTTTTCCAGGTTCTGCGCGACTGCGGGGCGCTGAAAGTGCTGTTCCCGGAAATAGATGCGCTGTTTGGCGTGCCCGCCCCGGCGAAATGGCACCCGGAAATTGATACCGGCATTCACACCCTGATGACGCTGAGCATGGCCGCCATGCTCAGCCCGGAGGTGGACGTGCGCTTTTCTACCCTCTGCCATGACCTCGGCAAAGGGTTAACGCCAAAGGAGTTGTGGCCACGCCACCACGGGCACGGTCCGGCTGGCGTGAAGCTGGTTGAAGGGCTTTGCCAGCGCCTGCGCGTGCCGAATGACATTCGCGATCTGGCAAAACTGGTCGCCGAGTTTCACGACCTGATCCACACCTTCCCGATCCTGAAACCCGCCACCATCGTCAGGCTGTTTGATAACATCGACGCCTGGCGCAAACCGCAGCGCGTGGAGCAAATTGCGCTGACCAGCGAAGCCGACGTGCGCGGCCGCACCGGGTTTGAAGCGTCCGATTATCCGCAGGGACGTTTGCTGCGTGAGGCGTGGGACGTGGCGAAAGCGGTGCCAACGAAAGAGGTGGTGGAGGCAGGATTTAAAGGCCCGGCGATCCGCGAAGAGCTGACGAAGCGGCGGATTGATGCGGTTGCAGCGTGGAAGGAAAAACGTTGCCCTCAGCCGAAAGACTGAGGGCGGTCGGTCATCAGAAGAAGACCACGTACACGGCAGCCGCGACGATAAAGCGGTAGATCGCGAACGGAATAAACGAAATACGCTTAATCAGTTGCAGGAAGGTTTTGATGGCGATCAACGCCACAATAAAGGCGGTGATAAAGCCCACGGCGAACATCGGAATGTCGCCCACGGTCAGGAAGCCGATGCTTTTGTAGAGATCCAGCGCGGTGGCGCCCATCATCATCGGCACCGCCAGCAGGAACGAGAACTCAGACGCCGCGTAACGGCTCACGCCCATCAGCATCCCGCCGGAAATGGTTGCCCCTGAACGGGAGAAGCCCGGCCACAGCGCCAGACACTGGAAGCAGCCAATCATAAACGCCTGGCGATACGTCATATCGTCCAGACCTTCCGCACGCGGGGTTTTTGGCTTCAGCACTTCGGCGGCAATCAGCAGGAAGCCGCCGACAACCAGCGCGTACATCACGTTAATCGGGTTGAAGAGCGATTTAATGGTGTCGTGGAACACCAGCCCCAGCACCACCGCCGGGATCATCCCGAGCAGAATATGAATCAGCGTCAGGCGCCCTTTGCCCTCTCCTTCACGCTGCGGCAAACGCCCGAAGTGGATACCGATCAGACCAAACAGACGACGCCAGAACATCACGACCACCGCCAGGATAGAGCCCAGCTGGATCACCACCTCAAACGTCTTTGCGGTATCGCCTTCAAAGCCCAGGAGATGGCCAACGATAATCATATGGCCCGTACTGGACACCGGCAAAAACTCCGTCAATCCTTCGACCACACCCAGTATTGCCGCCACCAGCAGCGAGTGCATATCGCTCATCTATAAACCCCTAAAAAGATATAAAAAAACGGTGTCCCACGCGGACAACCGTGAAAGATACAGCTTTAAGACCGATATAACCTAAAATGGTTTAGCTATTATGACGTTAAATCTTTCCTTTCAGATTTGCGCCACGCTCGATAATCACGCCCACATTGGCGGCGCGCGCCACCGCTCCCGGCTTGCTTAGCTTAATGCGCACCCATGGGGAGTTAAATTTGCTCAGCAGCAGGTCTGCTACCTCTTCCGCCACGCGTTCTACCAGCGCAAAACGTTGCCCTTCAACATGGGCGATGACCGTTTCACTGATGTCGGCGTAGCTCAGACAGTCATTCACATCATCGCTTTTTGCTGACTTGCGGTTGTCCCAGCCCATTTCGATATCGAACACCAGTTTCTGCTCGATGGTCTGTTCCCAGTCGTAAACACCAATTGTGGTGATTACCGAAAGTTGCTCTATAAATACAATATCCATCACGACCTGCCTGCTTTTTGGCTAAACCGGATACCACTTCCGGCGAATTATGCGTATTATCCACAGATGCTGAGAATACAGATACATTTTCAAAACGGAACAGCGTTATGAGTGCAATCGCGCCTGGAATGATTATCCTCGCCTACCTTTGCGGCTCAATCTCCAGCGCCATTCTGGTCTGCCGCATCGCCGGGTTGCCTGACCCGCGTGAAAGTGGTTCCGGGAATCCGGGGGCGACCAATGTACTACGAATTGGCGGCAAGGGAGCAGCCGTAGCGGTTTTGATTTTTGATGTTCTGAAAGGAATGCTTCCCGTCTGGGGCGCGTATGCGCTCGGCGTCACACCCTTCTGGCTGGGGCTGATTGCCATCGCCGCCTGCGTCGGCCACATCTGGCCCGTTTTCTTTGGTTTTAAAGGCGGTAAAGGCGTTGCCACCGCGTTTGGCGCGATTGCGCCGATCGGCTGGGATCTCACCGGCGTGATGGCGGGCACCTGGCTGCTGACCATCCTGCTGAGCGGTTATTCGTCGCTGGGCGCCATCGTCAGCGCACTGATCGCCCCGTTTTATGTCTGGTGGTTTAAACCGCAGTTTACCTTCCCGGTGTCGATGCTCTCGTGTCTGATCCTGTTGCGCCACCACGACAACATTCAGCGCCTGTGGCGGCGTAAGGAAACGAAGATCTGGACGAAGCTCAGGCGTAAAAAGAAAGACGCTCAGTAAACCGTTCGTTATGCCTTATAACCAAATGTGATTTTTGTCACCTTCTGCCTGTGGTAACTGTTAGAGACACAACACAACCACACAAAAAGAAAATGGCAGAAATCACAGATTCAACTCCCCTTCCAACGGCAGGAAATACCCCGGATGGCGACATCAAGTGGGTACGTAGCGCATCGGACGTTTCACGTCTCGTTAATGACGGCTCTCAGGGCCGGGCCAATGCCCGCATCGTGGTCGGTATCGCGCTCGGGGGAATTTTCCTCGATGCCTACGATCTCGGCGCGCTGGCATTCGGCATCAAAGACATCACCCGCGAATTTAACCTGACGCCCGCCGGTACCGGCATGGTGGCCTCGGCGATTACCTTTGGCGCGATTGTCGGGGCGCTGCTCGGCGGCTATCTTACGGATAAAATCGGGCGCTACCGCGTCTTTATGGCCGACATGGTGTTCTTTGTCGTTGCCGCTATCGCCTGTGCGCTGGCCCCGAACGAATATGTGCTTGCGGGCGCGCGCTTTGTGATGGGTCTTGGCGTTGGGATCGACCTTCCCGTCGCGATGGCGTTTCTCAGCGAGTTCGCCAGGCTGAAAGGCCCGGGGAATAAAGCCTCCAGCGTCGCAATGTGGTGCCCCACCTGGTACGCGGCCATCAGCATCTCTTATCTTCTGGTGCTCTTCTTTTACGCCGTGCTGCCGGAAAGCCACAGCGACTGGCTCTGGCGTCTGATCCTTGGCTTTGGCGCGGTGCCCGCGCTGGTGATTATCGCCATCCGCAGCCGCTATATGAGCGAATCCCCGGTCTGGGCGGCGAATCAGGGCAATCTGAAGGAGGCGGCGTCCATCCTGCGGCAGTCTTACAATATTAATGCCCACGTACCGCAGGATGCGCTCGACCAGCCCGCGCCTGTCGTGAACAAGGCAAAATGGTCGAACTACCTGAACCTGTTCCGCGGTATCTATCTGCGGCGTACCACGCTTGCCACGCTGCTGTCAGTGGTCTCCTCGTTCGCCTATAACGCCGTAGCCTTTGGCCTGCCGGTGATCATCTCCAGCTTCTTTGTGCAGTCGATGCTGACCACCATTCTGATCTCGCTGGCGCTTAACCTGCTGTTCGCCTTTGTCGGCGGGCTGCTGGCGGTGCGCTATGTTCCGCGCTTCGGCGCATGGCGGATGTCTCTGGCGGGTTATGCGTGCCAGCTTGCGGCACTGCTCGGCCTGGCGTTGATTGGCCGGCCTGACGGGGCCACGGAAGGCGTGTTCGCCGTCGCGATGCTGGCGCTGTTCCTGTTTGGTCAGGGTTTTGGTCCAGGTGCGCATACCATGACGTTTGCCTCCCTGAGCTACCCGACCTCGCTGCGCGGCGTGGGCGTGGGGCTTAACCAGACGCTGATGCGCAGCAGTTCAACGCTGTCACTGTTTCTGTTCCCGCTGCTGGTCGCCTCGCTGGATACCGCCGTGTTCTGGGTGATTGCGCTGGCGCCGTTTATCGGTCTGGCGTCGCTGCTGGCGATCCGCTGGGAGCCGTCGGGGTATGATGTGGATGCAGAGGATTATCGGTAGCCTTTCTTGCCGGGTGGCGCTGCGCTTACCCGGCCTACATTACTGAAACCGGCTCACATGAGCCGTTTTTTTATCCATAAGCGACTCATATGACAGCCTTCATTTCCGCCAGGGCATACTGAAACGTACCCCGATAGTGTGGAAATGGAAGCACCATGTTAGCAACTCAGGTCACTGATAATTCATACAAAGGCTGGCAGGCCTCGCTTGCCCTCCAGTTTTGTCATACCCCTGAGAAAACCCTCCTCCATTCCGCGCGTCACAGCGGGCCGCTCACCGTTCAGCGTCCGTTTTATCCCGAAGGGGAAACCTGCCACCTTTACCTGCTGCACCCGCCAGGCGGAATTGTGGGCGGAGATACGCTGGATATTTCCGTGCGGCTCGACGCCAAAAGCCATGCCCTCATCACCATGCCCGGCGCCAGTAAGTTCTATCGCAGCAACGGCCCGCTGGCCTGCCTCAGTCAGCATTTTTACCTCGACGAAGAGGCCACGCTGGAGTGGCTGCCGCAGGACACCATTATTTTCCCCGGCGCTAACGCCGCGCTGCGTTCCGTCTTTCACCTGCACGCCACCAGCACGCTGCTGGCGTGGGAGCTGTACTGTCTGGGCCGTCCGGTGATAAACGAAACCTTCAGCCACGGCACGCTGGAGAACCGCCTTGAGGTGTGGGTGGATGGCGAGCCGCGTCTGATTGAGCGACTGCATCTCAGCGGTGGCGATCTGACGCCCGTCGCGGACCATCCGTGGGTCGGCACGCTGCTGTTCTATCCGGCCCGGGAAGCACTTCTCGACGCGGTGCGTGCGCTTCTCGCCCCGCTGGAAAACGTTGGCGGGGCGACGCTCACCGACGATCTGCTGTCGGTGCGTTTTCTCTCCCACGACAACCTGATTTGTCAGCGGGTGATGCGCGATATCTGGCAGTCGCTTCGCCCGCTTTTAACTCCCAAAACCGCCTGTTCGCCGCGCATCTGGCAGACATAAGAGAAACGCTATGGAACTGACTCCCAGAGAAAAAGACAAGCTGTTGCTGTTCACCGCCGCGCTGGTTGCCGAACGCCGCCTCGCGCGCGGGGTAAAGCTCAACTACCCGGAATCGGTCGCGCTGATCAGCGCCTTTATTATGGAAGGCGCGCGCGATGGCGAAACCGTCGCCTCGCTGATGGAAGCCGGCCGCCACGTCCTGACGCGCGATCAGGTGATGGAAGGCGTGCCGGAGATGATCCCGGATATCCAGGTGGAAGCCACCTTTCCGGACGGATCCAAGCTCGTCACCGTCCACAACCCGATCGTGTAAGGAGCGCGTGATGATCCCAGGCGAATACCGGATCCAGTCCGGAAACATTGCTCTCAACGTCGGGCGCGAAACCCGAAGTGTGATCGTGGAAAACCACGGCGACAGGCCGATCCAGGTCGGATCGCACTACCACTTTTACGAGGTCAACCCGGCGCTGAAGTTCGATCGCGAAGCCACCCGAGGTTACCGGCTGAACATCCCGGCCGGCACTGCCGTGCGCTTCGAGCCCGGCCAGAAGCGGGAAGTGACGCTGGTGCAGGTGACGGGCGCACAGCGCATTTTCGGCTTTCGCGGCGAGGTCATGGGCGAGGTGAAACATGGCTGAGATTTCACGCCAGGCGTATGCCGATATGTTCGGCCCCACTACCGGGGATAAAGTGCGGCTGGCCGACAGCGAGCTGTGGATCGAAGTGGAAGACGATCTCACGATCTACGGCGAAGAGGTTAAATTCGGCGGCGGAAAAGTGATCCGCGACGGTATGGGACAGGGGCAGATGACCGCCGACGACTGCGTGGATCTGGTGCTCACCAACGCGCTAATCGTCGATCACTGGGGGATCGTGAAAGCGGATATCGGCGTAAAAGATGGGCGGATCTTCGCCATCGGCAAAGCCGGAAACCCGGACATTCAGCCCGGCGTGACGATCCCGATTGGCGCGGCAACGGAGGTGATCGCCGCCGAAGGGAGGATTGTCACCGCCGGCGGGATCGACACCCACATCCACTGGATCTGTCCGCAGCAGGCGGAAGAGGCGCTGGTGTCTGGCGTCACCACCATGATCGGCGGCGGCACCGGGCCTGCGGCAGGCACAAACGCCACCACCTGCACACCGGGGCCGTGGTATATCGCCCGCATGTTGCAGGCAGCCGATACGCTACCGGTGAATATTGGCCTGCTGGGTAAAGGGAACGGCTCCAACCCGGACGCGCTGCGCGAGCAGATCGCGGCAGGTGCCATCGGGCTTAAGATCCACGAAGACTGGGGCGCGACGCCTGCGGCCATCAACTGTTCGCTGGAGGTCGCTGAAGAGATGGATATTCAGGTGGCGCTGCACAGCGACACGCTGAACGAGTCCGGTTTTGTCGAAGACACGCTGGCCGCCATCGCCGGGCGCACCATCCACACCTTCCACACCGAAGGGGCGGGCGGCGGCCATGCGCCGGATATCATCACCGCCTGCGCGCACCCGAATATTCTGCCCTCCTCCACCAACCCGACGCTGCCCTACACGGTCAACACCATCGACGAGCACCTGGACATGCTGATGGTTTGCCATCACCTCGACCCGGATATCGCCGAGGACGTGGCGTTTGCCGAATCCCGCATTCGCCGGGAGACCATCGCCGCCGAAGACGTGCTGCACGATATCGGCGCGTTCTCGCTCACCTCGTCAGATTCACAGGCAATGGGCCGCGTGGGGGAAGTGATTATCCGCACCTGGCAGGTGGCGCACCGCATGAAGGTGCAGCGCGGCGCACTGCCGGAAGAGACCGGCGATAACGATAACTTCCGCGTGAAGCGCTATGTCGCCAAATACACCATCAACCCGGCGCTGACCCACGGCATCGCCCATGAGGTCGGTTCTATTGAGGCGGGCAAGCTGGCGGATCTGGTGGTCTGGTCCCCCGCCTTCTTTGGCGTCAAACCCGCCACCATCGTCAAAGGCGGGATGATCGCCTGCGCGCCGATGGGCGACATCAACGCCTCGATCCCCACGCCGCAGCCGGTACATTACCGCCCGATGTTTGGTGCCCTTGGTGCCGCACGCCACGCCACGCGGCTGACGTTTGTCTCTCAGGCTGCTGATGCCAGCGGCATTCCGCAACGGCTCGGACTGCAAAGCGCCACCGCGGTGGTGAGAGGCTGCCGGTCGGTGAAAAAGGCCGACATGATCCACAACGATTTACAGCCGAATATCACCGTTGACGCGCAAACCTATGAGGTACGCGTCGACGGCGAATTGATCACCAGCGAACCGGCAGAGGTTTTGCCGATGGCGCAACGCTATTTTCTGTTTTGAGGAGTCATGATGATCTATTTAACCCAACGCCTGGACCATGCGCATCCGATTACCGCCAGCGTCACGCTACCGATTGATGTGAGGGTAAAAAGCCGCGCCCGCGTGGCGCTGAACGACGGCCGCGAAGCCGGGCTAATGCTGCCGCGCGGCCTGCTGCTGCGCGGGGGCGACCTGCTGACTACCGACGATGGCAGCGAGGTGATCGAAGTGATCGCCGCCCCGGAGTCGGTTTCCGTGGTGCGCTGCGCCGACCCGTTCCTGCTCGCCCGCGCCTGTTATCACCTGGGCAATCGTCACGTACCGCTGCAAATAATGCCTGGCGAACTGCGCTACCACCACGACCACGTCCTCGACGATATGCTGCGTCAGTTCGGGCTGGAGGTGACCTTCGCCAGCCTGCCATTTGAACCGGAAGCGGGCGCTTACACCAGCGATGCCCACAGCCATAGCCACTCTCACGCTCATTCACATTAAGGACTCATCATGCGCAAGTACTTACCGCTGTTACTGCTGGCTTTTTCCGTTCCGGCGCTTGCCCATCCCGGCCACGGGACCGACAGCTTCCAGGCAGGATTTCTCCATCCGCTGACCGGGCTGGATCACCTGCTGATGCTGACGGGGGCTGGCGTGCTCTCCGCCCTGAGCGGCCGCAAGCTGCTGTTGCCGTTAGCGACGCTCGGCATGATGCTTGCTGGTGCCGTTGCGGGCAGCCTGCTCGGCGGCTTTAGCGGCATGGAGATGCTGATTATCGCCTCGCTGGCGCTCTGCGGCGTGATGATGTTTAAGACCGAAAATCGCCTGCTGCTGGCGGTACCAGCCCTGGCGATGTTCCACGGCTGGGCGCACGGCGTGGAGATGTCCGGCCACAGCTTCTGGCTCTTCACCAGCGGGTTTATGTTAGCCAGCGCCACGGTGCTGTGTGCCAGCTTCGCGGCAGGGCTGCTGCTGCGCCGTCACGACGGCCTGCGTAAAACCTTCGGCGGCGGGCTGATCGTCTCCGCCCTGCTGGCGCTGATGAGCTGATGGAGCACGCCCGCCAGCGGCTGCGCCTGATGCAGCTCTCCAGCAGTAGCCTGCCGGTCGGATCGTTTACCTGGTCGCAGGGGCTGGAGTGGGCCGTTGAGGCCGGGTGGGTCACGGACGCTGAGGCCTTCAGGCGCTGGCAGATCCAGCAGATGGAGCAGAGCTTTTTCTGTGTCGACCTGCCGCTGTTTTTCCGCCTGTATCGTGCCTGCGAGAAGCAGGACGTCGCGACAGCAAAACGCTGGACGGCATACCTGCTCGCCTGTCGGGAAACGCGCGAGCTGCGCGATGAAGAACGCAACCGTGGGGCGGCCTTTACGCGCCTGATTAAAAGCTGGGAACCCGCCTGCCCGCCAGAATGGCTGCCGCTGTTGATGCGAAGCCAGCTCGGCGGCATGGCGTGGCTCGGCGTGCGCTGGGGCATTAGCGCGCGCGAGCTGGCGCTGAGCCTCGGCTACAGCTGGATTGAGAGCGCGGTGATGGCGGGCGTCAAGCTGGTGCCGTTTGGGCAGCAGGCAGCACAACAGCTGATTATCGACCTGAGCGACCATTTTGCCGCCGGGTTTGAACAGGCATTTTTACGTGGCGACGACGCGCTGGGGGCCGCTACGCCGCTGTCGGCCATCGCCTCCGCGCGCCATGAAACCCAATATTCACGACTATTCCGTTCCTGAGGAGTCAACATGGCTGATTACAAACATCCCCTGCGCGTGGGCGTGGGCGGCCCGGTAGGGTCGGGCAAAACCGCCCTGCTGGAAGCGCTCTGCAAGGCGATGCGCGACACCTATCACCTGGCGGTGGTGACCAACGATATCTACACCAAAGAGGATCAGCGCATCCTGACCGAGGCGGGTGCGCTGGAGCCAGAGCGCATCGTGGGCGTGGAAACGGGCGGCTGCCCGCATACCGCCATCCGCGAAGATGCCTCAATGAACCTGGCGGCGGTGGAAGCGTTGAGCGAGAAGTTCGGCAACCTGGATCTGATCTTCGTGGAAAGCGGCGGGGATAACCTGAGCGCGACCTTCAGCCCGGAGCTGGCGGACCTCACCATCTACGTCATCGACGTGGCCGAAGGGGAAAAAATCCCGCGCAAGGGCGGGCCGGGGATCACCAAATCCGATTTTCTGGTGATCAACAAAACCGACCTTGCGCCGTACGTCGGTGCGTCGCTGGAGGTAATGGAACGCGACACTAATCGCATGCGCGGCGAGCGTCCGTGGACGTTTACCAACCTGAAAGCGGGTGACGGTTTAGCGACGATTATTGCGTTTCTGGAAGAGAAAGGAATGTTGCGGGTGTAGGGTGGTTTATTGCACGTTAGCACACGTGGATCTTGTAGGCCCGGTAAGCGCAGCGCCACCGGGCAAAGAAACTCACGCCTCAGGCAGTTCCGCCAGCGGCCAGCGCGGACGCACAGACACGCTCAGGTCAGCCGTTGCGCCGGCGTTCAGACGCACCATCCCGGCGTAGGCGATCATCGCCCCGTTATCGGTGCAAAATTCAGGACGCGCGTAGAACACTTCCCCGCGACGCTTTTGCATCATTTCGGCAAGCTTCGCGCGCAGCGTGCGGTTAGCGCTGACGCCACCGGCCATCACCAGACGCTTAAAGCCGGTCTGATCCAGCGCGCGCTTGCACTTGATCATCAGCGTATCCACCACCGCGTCTTCGAACGCACGGGCGATATCGGCACGGGTCTGCTCACTGTCGTCATTATTGCGGATAGTATTGGCCGCGAAAGTTTTCAGGCCAGAGAAGCTGAAATCCAGCCCCGGACGGTCGGTCATCGGGCGCGGGAAGACAAAGCGCCCTTCCGTTCCCTGCGACGCCATTTTCGACAGCATCGGGCCGCCCGGGTAATCCAGCCCCAGCAGCTTGGCGGTTTTGTCGAAGGCTTCACCGGCAG
Source organism: Enterobacter cloacae complex sp. ECL72 (assembly GCF_019056635.1). Classification (NCBI taxonomy): domain Bacteria; kingdom Pseudomonadati; phylum Pseudomonadota; class Gammaproteobacteria; order Enterobacterales; family Enterobacteriaceae; genus Enterobacter; species Enterobacter cloacae complex sp. ECL72. The sequence goes on from NZ_CP077659.1 coordinate 3,574,683, forward strand.
CATCGTCGATCGACTCGCCCAGCAGCGCGTACTTGCCAATGCCCGTTACGCTAATCAGCTGGGTATGCCCACCGGAAACCAGGAGCGCCACAAACGGGAACTCTGGCGGATTGTCTTCCAGCATCGGCGCCAGAAGATGCCCTTCCATATGGTGAACCGGAATGGCCGGAACATCCCACGCGAAGGCCAGCGAACGCCCTACCGTTGCGCCGACCAGCAGCGCGCCGACCAGGCCCGGCCCTGCGGTATAGGCCACGGCATCAATATCTTTTGCACTCAACCCGGCCTCTTTAAGCGCCGCCTGAATCAGGGGAACCGTTTTACGCACGTGGTCACGAGAGGCCAGTTCAGGCACGACGCCGCCGTAATCAGCGTGCAATTTCACCTGACTATACAGCTGGTTGGCCAGAAGCCCTTTTTCGTCGTCGTAAATCGCGATGCCGGTTTCATCGCAGGATGTTTCAATACCCAGTACACGCATGACTTGTTTTACCTCGTTTCAATACCGCGCAGTGTAGAGCCTGGGCGGATTGTTGTAAAACTTTGTTCGCCCCAGGAAGAAGCCTCGTGTATACTCCTCACCCTTATTAAAGTCCCTTTCAAAATCGCATCGGTGCTTTACAAAGCAGCAGCATTTGCAGTAAAATTCCGCACCATTTTGAAATAAGCTGGCGTTGATGCCAGCGGCAAACCGAATTTATTAAAGGTGAGAGTTACATGCCGGTAATTAAAGTACGTGAAAACGAGCCGTTCGACGTAGCACTGCGTCGCTTCAAACGTTCATGCGAGAAAGCAGGTGTTCTGGCTGAAGTTCGTCGTCGTGAGTTTTATGAAAAACCAACGACCGAACGTAAGCGCGCTAAAGCTTCCGCTGTGAAACGTCACGCGAAGAAACTGGCTCGCGAAAACGCACGCCGTACTCGTCTGTACTAATCTGTTGAGGGCCACAGCCCTCAATTGACAGACAGAGTTGTAGTCGTAAGGCCGTGCTTCCGGAAGGAATGCGCGGCTTGTTTTCGTTTATAAGTCGCTTAAATTTTTGGGGCATATGGCCGGAAGAATCCCACGCGTTTTCATCAATGACCTGCTTGCCAGAACCGACATCGTCGATCTCATCGACGCGCGGGTGAAGCTAAAAAAGCAGGGCAAGAACTACCATGCGTGCTGTCCGTTCCATAACGAAAAAACCCCCTCTTTCACCGTAAACGGTGAAAAACAGTTCTACCATTGCTTCGGCTGTGGCGCACACGGTAATGCCGTCGATTTTTTGATGAACTACGACAAGCTCGAGTTCGTTGAAACCGTCGAAGAGCTGGCGGCGATGCATAACCTTGAAGTGCCGTATGAAGCAGGCAGTGGGCCAAGTCAGATCGAGCGCCATCAGCGGCAAACGCTGTACCAACTGATGGATGGCCTGAATTCGTTTTACCAACAGTCTCTTAAGCACTCTGCGGCTGAGCCTGCGCGTCAGTATCTGAACAAGCGCGGACTGAGTGACGATGTGATTGCGCGTTTCGCTATTGGTTACGCCCCGCCCGGCTGGGACAACGTGTTAAAGCGTTTTGGCGGCAATAGCGAAGATCGTAAATCCCTCATCGACGCAGGCATGCTGGTCACCAACGACCAGGGACGAAGCTACGACCGCTTCCGTGAACGGGTGATGTTCCCGATCCGCGACAAGCGTGGCCGGGTGATAGGTTTTGGTGGTCGCGTGCTGGGTGATGCCCTGCCGAAATACCTTAACTCCCCGGAAACCGATATTTTCCATAAGGGCCGCCAGCTTTACGGTCTTTATGAGGCACAGCAGGATAATGCGGAACCTCCGCGTCTTCTGGTCGTCGAAGGCTATATGGATGTTGTTGCGCTGGCGCAGTACGACATTAATTATGCCGTTGCGTCGCTGGGAACGTCCACCACGGCGGACCATATCCAGCTGCTGTTCCGCGTCACCAACAACGTGATTTGCTGTTACGACGGTGACCGCGCAGGACGCGACGCCGCCTGGCGAGCGCTGGAAACCGCGTTGCCGTATATGACCGACGGGCGTCAGCTACGCTTTATGTTCCTGCCCGACGGTGAAGACCCGGATACGCTGGTGCGTAAAGAGGGTAAAGCGGCGTTTGAAGCGCGGATGGAGCAGGCACAGCCGCTCTCCACGTTTCTGTTTAACAGCCTGATGCCGCAGGTTGATTTGAGTACCCCTGACGGGCGCGCGCAACTCAGCACGCTGGCGCTGCCGTTAATCAGCCAGGTGCCCGGCGAAACGCTGCGCATCTATCTGCGTCAGGAGTTAGGCAACAAGCTCGGCATTCTGGATGACAGCCAGCTTGAACGTTTAATGCCGAAACAGGCTGAAAACGGCACGGTACGCCCCGCGCCTCAGCTAAAACGCACAACCATGCGTATACTGATAGGGTTGCTGGTGCAAAACCCCGAACTTGCTCCGCAAGTGCCGTCGCTGGCGGGTTTGAACCACGAAAAATTGCCCGGGCTTGGCTTATTTTCAGAATTGGTCAACACTTGTTTGTCTCAGCCAGGTCTGACCACCGGACAACTTTTAGAGCATTATCGCGGCACAAAAGAGGCCGCTACCCTTGAAAAACTGTCGATGTGGGGCGATATAGCAGATAAGGATATCGCAGAAAAAACGTTCACCGACTCGCTCAACCATATGTTTGATTCGATGCTTGAGTTGCGCCAGGAAGAGTTGATAGCTCGCGAGCGCACCCATGGCCTGAGCAGCGAAGAACGCCGGGAGCTCTGGATGATTAACCAGGAACTGGCGAAGAAATAAAAAATTTAACGGCTTAAGTGCCGAATATCGATCGGGAAGCCCCCGGCAGCCGCACTGAGAGGCAGCGGCAAAAATATAAGTACGCCCTCGCTTTAAAGGTTGGCAGCCCATCGCCGACACCAATCAAACGAATTAAGTGTGGATACCGTCTTATGGAGCAAAACCCGCAGTCACAGCTGAAACTTCTTGTCCAACGCGGTAAGGAGCAAGGCTATCTGACCTATGCCGAGGTCAATGACCATCTGCCGGAAGATATCGTCGATTCAGATCAGATCGAAGATATCATCCAAATGATCAATGACATGGGCATTCAGGTGATGGAAGAAGCACCGGATGCCGATGATCTGTTGCTGGCTGAAACCTCCAACAACACTGACGAAGATGCGGAAGAAGCTGCTGCACAGGTCCTGTCCAGCGTGGAATCTGAAATCGGGCGTACCACTGACCCGGTCCGCATGTACATGCGCGAAATGGGTACCGTTGAACTGTTGACCCGCGAAGGCGAAATTGACATCGCAAAACGCATCGAAGACGGGATCAACCAGGTTCAGTGCTCTGTTGCCGAATACCCGGAAGCGATTACCTATCTGCTGGAGCAGTACGATCGCGTCGAAGCGGAAGAAGCGCGTCTGTCCGATCTGATCACTGGCTTTGTCGACCCGAACGCTGAAGAAGATATGGCGCCAACCGCCACTCACGTCGGTTCTGAGCTGTCTCAGGAAGAGATGGATGACGACGAAGACGAAGATGAAGAAGAAGAGGACGACAGCAGCGACGATGACAACAGCATCGACCCTGAACTGGCGCGTGAGAAGTTTGCCGAGCTGCGTACCCAGTACGAAGTGACGCGTGACACCATCAAAGCGAAAGGCCGCAGCCATGCCGCCGCTCAGGAAGAGATCCTGAAGCTGTCTGAAGTGTTCAAACAGTTCCGCCTGGTGCCAAAACAGTTCGACTACCTGGTGAACAGCATGCGCGTGATGATGGATCGCGTACGTACCCAGGAACGTATCATCATGAAGCTGTGCGTTGAACAGTGCAAAATGCCGAAGAAGAACTTCATTACCCTCTTCACCGGCAATGAAACCAGCGAAACCTGGTTCAACGCCGCTATCGCGATGAACAAGCCGTGGTCTGAAAAGCTGCACGACGTGAAAGAAGACGTACAGCGCGGCCTGCAAAAACTGCATCAGATTGAAGAAGAGACCGGCCTGACCATCGAGCAGGTGAAAGACATCAACCGTCGTATGTCCATCGGTGAAGCGAAAGCCCGCCGTGCTAAGAAAGAGATGGTTGAAGCGAACTTACGTCTGGTTATCTCTATCGCCAAGAAATACACCAATCGTGGCCTGCAATTCCTGGATCTGATTCAGGAAGGCAACATCGGTCTAATGAAAGCGGTAGATAAGTTTGAATACCGTCGTGGTTACAAGTTCTCCACCTATGCTACCTGGTGGATCCGTCAGGCGATCACCCGCTCTATCGCAGACCAGGCGCGCACCATCCGTATTCCGGTGCATATGATTGAGACCATCAACAAACTCAACCGTATCTCTCGCCAGATGTTGCAGGAGATGGGCCGCGAGCCGACGCCGGAAGAGCTGGCTGAACGCATGTTGATGCCGGAAGACAAGATCCGTAAAGTGCTGAAAATCGCTAAAGAGCCAATCTCCATGGAAACGCCAATCGGTGATGATGAAGATTCGCATCTGGGTGATTTCATCGAGGATACCACCCTCGAGCTGCCGCTGGACTCTGCCACCACCGAGAGCCTGCGTGCCGCTACGCACGACGTGCTGGCTGGCCTGACCGCCCGTGAAGCCAAAGTGCTGCGTATGCGTTTCGGTATCGACATGAACACCGACCACACGCTGGAAGAAGTGGGTAAACAGTTTGACGTTACCCGCGAACGTATCCGTCAGATCGAAGCGAAGGCGCTGCGTAAGCTGCGCCATCCGAGCCGCTCTGAAGTGCTGCGTAGCTTCCTGGACGATTAATCGGTCCTGAAATGAAAAAGCTCCCAATCGGGAGCTTTTTTTGTTTATTCCCTCTACCTGTGGGAGAGGGTCAGGATGAGGGCATCAAACCGCAGAGGAGCTAAAGCCCCCTCACCACCAGCGCCTCATCCAGTTCCCGATACGCCTCCACCAGCTTGTCCAGCGTCGCCCTGTTCAGCCCACTCGGGTTCGGCAGCACCCACACCTGCGTTACGCCAATGGTAATGTTCTGCTTACCCCAGCTGGCGCCGCGCTGGCTGAACGCCTGCTCGTAGGCCTGCTTGCGGAGAATCGCCAGCGCCGCGGGCTGATAGTCTTCAATTTTCGCGATCAGCTCACGTCCGCCAGCGCGCAGCTCATGCAGATTCACTTCGCTCGCCTGCACCGTGGGTCGCTCGACCAGCATGGTGATGCCACAGCGCGTATCCAGCAGCTGCTGCTCTTCTTCCGGCTTAAGCTGTTTGTCGGTAAATCCGGCCTGGTGGATCACCTTCCAGAAGCGATTTCCCGGATGAGCAAAGTGAAAACCGGTGTGCGCCGATGACTTACCCGGATTGATACCGCAGAACACCACCCGCAGGCCAGGGGCCAGAATATCGTTGATCATCTCTACTCCTGTCTATGCATCTTAAGATAAGTATAAAGGATTGATTATGCGTTGTTTATAAAAACAGCAGGCAGGTGTGAATGGCTGGATTGCTGAGGGGAGTTACTTTATAATTCACCGCCACGGCCCCTTAGCTCAGTGGTTAGAGCAGGCGACTCATAATCGCTTGGTCGCTGGTTCAAGTACAGCAGGGGCCACCAAATTTTAGCTTTATAATCATCCAGTTAAGCCACTCGATTGAGTGGCTTTTTTGTAAGTAATCCACCACACGTAGCCCGGCCTGCCGCTTCCCCTCACAAACCCTAAAAACTAAAGAAATCCCCCATCGCGCCGATCATCATCCGTGTGTATTATTTCCTGTAGCTTTTACAACAACTAACCTTAACTCAAATACTTAAGCGCCAGAGCGAAAGGCATCATGAGCACACCGATCAAACGGCTAGAAATCATTAAAAATGCCATTGAGCTGGAAGATGACGACATCATCCGGAGCCAGCTGAAACGTCTCAAAGAGGAAGCCTTTGACGATGATCTCCTGTCCATCGTCGCGGCGCTTGAGCAGAAAAACTACACCGCAGCCCTTCGCGCTATCACCGCCTGGCTGCAAAGCCAGCGCGCCGTTACCCCGTGGCGTGACCCACAGCTGGCGGCCAGCAAGCTGGAGCTGAAAGCCCTGGAAGAGCGTCTGCGCGATCTGATTGATCGCCGTAACGCCCGGGTACAGCAGCTAGATGAGTTCAACGATCTTTATTTCTCCCGCCTCGGGCCGTTGATGCAGCAGATCCTCGCCCTGCGTAAAACGCTGGCGGAGCTTAACCTGCGTCGTCAGCAGGCGGAGACGCGTCGTCGGGAAGAGGATTACCGCCGCTGCCAGGACTATATGGCGCAGGCCGTAGAGGTTCTGACAAAGCTCACCCGGCGCTGGCGAGATCTGCCTGCGGATTCCGTTCAGGCGGCAGAGGCGCGCAAACATCTTCAGCAGCAAAGCAATCTGATTGCCAACCTGCTGGCCGAAGCAATGGAGCTGGAGACCGGTTTAACGCGTGAAGAAGAGCCGGCACGTCAGGCGCGCGATGAGGCCAACGAAGAGTACAAGAAGTATCGCGAACAGCATCATGATGCCGAAGTTCGCCTGCGTAAAGGCAAGGATCTCTCAGAAGAGGATCGGAACGAGCTGAAGCGGCTCTGGCGTCAGGCGAGCAAGCTATGCCACCCGGATCTGGTTGCCGATGATTTAAAAGAGGAAGCCAACAGGATGATGGTGCAACTCAACCAGGCCAAACAGCGCGGCGACGTGAAGGCCATTCGCTCGCTGGTCGCCCGTCTGCAACAAGGATTCGAACCAATGATGGCGAGCGACAGGCTGAACGACCTTGAACGTATTCGTAAAAAGATGGCGCAGGTGCGTGAGCAAATCGACACCCTGGTGAACGAGCTGGCAGAGCTGGAGAAGGAAGAGTCCTGGCTGCTCGTCTCGTCGCTCAGCAATATGGAAGCCTACTTTGCCCAGCAGGAGAAAGCGCTGAAAGAGGTATGCGCCTCGCTCGAACATCAGGTGAGCGAAGCGCAGCTGGATCCCGCTGCCTGATTATTTGGCGTGCCAGTACGCGCTGGCACGCACCAGCTGCGGGTCAATTGCGTCGCTTTCAAACTGACGGCTCAGGCGTTTCACCACCTTCCCCTCCCCGGTCAGCCAGATAAAGTAATCCTCTTCCGGCACGGCCAGCGCGGCAAGATGGTCGGCCATCGCCTGCTCGTTGTGGCCGATAACCCAGGTGATGTTGAACCCGCTCAGGTGTGCCAGATAGTCCTGATACGCCGCATCGCCCACGGTGACGATGGCGTGGATCGCCGGGCGAACAGGCAGTTTTGCGATGCCTTCTAAACGGCGGCGCAGCGCGGGCATCCCCGACTCGTCGCACACGTACAGCTGCCAGGCGTAATCTTCCGGCACCACCAGCGAACCGCGCGGCCCGCCGATGGTCAGCTTGTCGCCCACCTTAGCCTCTACCGCCCAGTTGCTGGCAATGCCGCCATCATGAACGAAGAAATCGAGCGCCAGCTCATGTTTTTCGTCATCGTACAGCGGGGTATAGTCACGTGCCTGCGGACGCGTGCCGTCGCCCCAGTCGATGCCTTCATCGGTCACCACAGGCGGCACGAAAGTGGTGCCCGGTGCCGGGAAAAAGACTTTGGTATGGTCGTCAAAGCCGCGAGAGCTAAAGCCCTCCAGCGCCTCGCCGCCTAGCACAATGCGCTGAAATCCTGCGCTGACTCGCTCAGTGCGCAGCACGTTCAGCTCACGAAAACGCAGGTCATTGCGGACACGTTGAGGGTAACGGGTAGATGCCATGTTGATGCCCTTCTCAGGTGAATACGATATATCGGAATGAATTTTTAATGATAATGATTGCTATTAACTAAGAAATCAAGATTTTTTAGATTACATCTGAATATATCTTAGATATAGTTTAGATATATCAAATTGAGGGAAAAACATGCGACACGAACACGACGGCGGCGGACGCCGGCCACGATTTTTTGGTCATGGCGATTTGCGGCTGGTGATCCTGGATATCCTGACCCGCAACGCGAGCCATGGTTACGAGCTGATTAAAGAGATCGAAAACCTGACGCAGGGACATTACACGCCTAGCCCTGGCGTGATCTACCCGACGCTGGATTACTTGCAGGATCAGGCGCTTATCACTATTACCGAAGAAGAGAACGGCCGGAAGCGGATTGCGATTAATGCCGCCGGACAGCAATGGCTGGATGACAACCGGGAACAGCTGGAGCAGATCCAGACGCGTATCAAGGCGCGCTCCGTCGGGTTCCAGCTGCGCAAAAACCCGCAGATGAAGCGGGCGCTGGATAACTTCAAAGCGGTACTGGATCTGAAGGTTAATCAGGGAGAGCTCAGCGACGCGCAGTTGAAACAGATTATCGGCGTGATTGACCGCGCGGCGCTGGAGATCTCCCAGCTGGATTAAGCCAGCACGCCGTCGCTCACGCGGAACACCCGGACCAGCTCTTTCAGGTGCATCGCCTGTTCGTTAAGGGATGCCGCCGCCGCAACGGACTCCTCCACCAGCGCGGAGTTCTGCTGGGTGGTGGCGTCTATCAGGCCAATCGCGCTGTTGATCTGCGAGATGCCTTCCGTCTGTTCATGGCTGGCCTGGCGAATCTCACGCAGGATTACGTCCATCTCCTCCACGTTGCCGACCATGCCGTTGATAAGCCCGCTGGCTTTCTCCACAAGGTTCATGCCGTCCTGCGTCTGGCTTGTGGAGCTTTCAATCAGCTGGCGGATCTCACTCGCAGATGTTGCACTTTTCTGCGCGAGCTGGCGTACCTCGCCCGCCACCACCGCAAAGCCGCGACCATGCTCACCCGCGCGCGCCGCTTCGACCGCCGCGTTTAGCGCCAGAATATTAGTCTGGAAGGCAATGGCGTCGATCAGGTCGATAATGTCGGACATCCTGTTCGATGTTTCGTTAATCAGGCGCATCTTGCTGGTGACCTGCTTCATCATCTCGCCGTTGTTTTTGACCACGGCAGCCGCATCGGCAGACAGGTTCGTCGCTTCTCCGGTGTGGGACGCGGTGTTCTTCACCGTAGCGGTGATCTGCTCCATCGACGCGGCCGTTTGTTCAACGGAACTGGCCTGCTCCTCCGTGCGGGCAGCCAGATCCTGGTTTCCCGCGACAATCTGCGCGGCGGCGCTGGAGATGTTTTCCGATCCGGTTTGCACCTGCTGCACAATCTCCAGCAGGCGCGTTTTCATCTCCATCAGTGCGGTGAGTAGCAGTCCGGTTTCATCTTTACCGTGCGAGATAATGCTGCCGGTGAGATCGCCATCGGCAATGGCCTCCGCAAAATTCACCGCGTCGTTCAGCGGTCGGGTAATGGATCGCACAATGAACCAGCCAGTCAGGCTGGCTGCCGCGACGCTGAAAAGCGTAATCAGGACCAGCAGGAGACGATTGGTGCGGAAATCGCCTTCCACCTGCTCGCCCGCACTCTGCATTTCATGGTCCTGGATCGCAATCAGCGCCTGCACTTTCGCTTTATAGGACTGTTGCAGATTCAGGGTGTTGGTCATCATTTCGTTTATCGCGCCCGCACGGTCGTTATTCTGCACGGCCTGCAAAATGCGGTAGCGCGAGTCAAGATATTGCTGGCGTACGCCGTGGATATCGGCCAGCACCTGTTGGGATTTTTTATCCTTGAGAGCGTTGTCCAGCTCGCTCAGGATTGAGGAGATGCGCTCGCTGATCGCCTTCAGACGCTGCTCTGATTGCGCCGTGTACGTCCCCTGTTCGTCCAGCAGCATGAGCTGCTGCGTGCTTATAAATTCCTGGAAGTTGTCGATTAACTGGTTCGCTTTTACCGTCGTTGGATAGTCGCTGGTAAGGATGGTTTGCATTCCATTGTTTGCCCGATTCAGGCTCATCAGAGACAAGCTTGCGCTGACGACCATCAGGACAATAAATAATCCAAACGCCAGAAATAATTTCGTGCCGATCTTTACGTCATGTATGAACATATTTACCCCATCGATGTGATTATTTCTCAGACGATCGCTGTTATCGACAGGAAACACGCTAACTTTATGACTTTGATCGTTTTTTTATTTTTCACTCTCAATGAATCTGGATTGTAACAATTAAAAACCGGGCGCTTTTTTTAGTTACTTAATATTTCATTAACAACATAACTTATTCTGAAAAACAAAAAAGCCGTTTATCCCGGAGGAATAAACGGCTTTATCGAAGCATACATTTCTTAATGCAGCACGGTAACCGCATCTTCAAGGCGTCCGGCCCGGTGCTTAACCATCGCGGAAATCTGCGCGCTCTCTTCGACCAGGTCAGCATTTTTCTGCGTAATGCTGTCCAGCTCTGCCACAGCACGGGTCAGCTCTGTCAGGCCTGTCGCCTGCTCTGAGGTGGCGTGACTGATCTGCGCGATGAGCTGCGTGACGTTTTTCACCTGCTCGACAATATCATCCATAGTACGTCCCGCGGCGTGGACCTGCTCGGCGCCCGACTGCACTTTGCTGGCGCTGGCGTCGATCAGCTTGCGAATATCGTTAGCCGCGTTCGCGCTGCGGCTGGCAAGATGACGCACTTCGCCCGCCACCACCGCAAAGCCTTTCCCCTGCTCGCCCGCGCGTGCCGCCTCAACCGCAGCGTTCAGCGCCAGAATATTGGTCTGGAAGGCGATGTCATTGATAAGCGAGGTAATAGAGCCAATGCGCTGGGTACTGTCGGCAATGTCATCCATGGTTTTCACCACGGTCTGCATCACGGTGCCCCCCTGCGTGGCCGCGCTGCTGGCGGCCATCGATAGCTTGTCGACTTCGGCTGCGGTCTCAGAGTTACTCTGCACCGACGCCGCCATCTGGTTCATTGTTGCCACGGTCTGCTGCACGTTAGCCACGGTCTGGCGCGTGCGGTCGTTGAGATCTTCATTGCCCTGCGCCAGCCTGTCGCTGCCGTCGCGCACGCTCACCACCTGGCTGGAGACGTCGTTGATCAGCCAGCGGCACATCAGCCCCAGCTGTCCGACGGCCCGCAGCGTTAGCCCCAGTTCATCGCTGCGGTTAAGATGCTGCACGCTGTTACGCTCTCCGGTAGCGACCCTGAGCGCCTGCCGTGCGACGTTTTCCACCGGGCGGACAATCTGTTGCTCAAACACCAGGGTGCCAAGCAGCATCACCACGGCTGCCGCCACCAGCGAAGCCCAGCCCGCGGCACTGGCAACAAGCGTTGCGGCCATCACCGCGAAAAGTACCGCCATTACGCTACGCACGCGCCAGCGCAGCGGCATCGCCGGTAGTTTGCCGAGCCAGCCTTTGCGCACCACCAGCCCTTTATGAATGCGTTTTTTGCAGCGTCCTTCGTTGAGCGCCTTATAAAGCGGCTCCACCGCGGCGACCTCGTCCTGCGTGGCGCGGGTACGAATGGACATATAGCCCGTCATCTGGCCGTTACGCACCATTGGTACCGCATTGGCACGTACCCAATAGTGATCGCCATTTTTACGTCGGTTTTTGACAATCCCGCTCCAGGGTTCGCCCTTTTGCAGCGTGTACCACATGTCGGCAAAAGCCGCTTTCGGCATATCCGGATGACGCACAATGTTGTGCGGTTGCCCGAGCAGCTCCTGGAGCGTAAAGCCGCTCACTTGCACAAAGGTGTCGTTAGTGTGGGTCATGTAGCTGTGGAGGTCGGTGGTCGACATAAGCGTGGTGTCATCGTCCAGCGGATATTCATTCTGGGTGACATAGTCAGGAGAGGACATAGTGAGCATCCCTTGCAGGTTATTTGAATGTTAATTTTGTGGCTTATGTTTTTTCGGCGATAAAAAATTTATCTTTAGTTGTTAAATATGATTGAGATCGCAAATCTCGGTTAAACCGCACTTTTCGTACGTTTTTCTAATTAATTGATTTAAAATACTTTCGGCATGAAACTACCTACAAAGCATGATACCCCGGTGCACACTTAAGGCGCATTCCCTGCCCTGGAGCAGTGCAATTGACGACACCCCATCCCCGGCTCGTTATCCCTTATCCCGTGCGGCGCGCGATGGCATGATTAAATATTGTGCAACTTTGATTTCACCTGGCGTTTATCCCGATTTTTGTTAAGGCATCTGAGGTGGCGTAATCCCTGCAATACTTAACTCAGTATCATGTGATACGCGATCCCCGGGAGCATATTTTGAACAGGTTACCTTCCAGCGCCTCGGCTCTTGCCTGTACCGCGCACGCACTGAATCTCATTGAGAAGCGAACGCTTGATCATGAGGAGATGAAACAACTTAACCGTGAGGTCATTGATTACTTTAAGGAGCATGTGAATCCAGGTTTTCTGGAGTATCGCAAATCTGTTACCGCCGGCGGGGATTACGGAGCCGTAGAGTGGCAAGCGGGCAGTCTGAATACGCTTGTCGACACCCAGGGACAGGAGTTTATCGATTGCCTGGGTGGTTTTGGTATTTTCAACGTGGGGCACCGTAATCCAGTTGTGGTTTCCGCCGTACAGAATCAACTTGCGAAACAACCTCTCCATAGCCAGGAACTGCTCGATCCGCTTCGCGCCATGCTCGCGAAAACGCTGGCAGCCTTAACGCCCGGTAAGCTGAAATACAGCTTCTTCAGCAACAGCGGCACCGAATCGGTCGAAGCGGCGATTAAACTCGCCAAAGCGTACCAGTCGCCGCGCGGGAAATTTACCTTTATCGCCACCAGCGGCGCGTTCCACGGGAAATCCCTGGGCGCTCTGTCGGCGACCGCTAAATCTACCTTCCGCAAGCCGTTTATGCCGCTGCTGCCGGGCTTCCGCCACGTGCCGTTTGGCGACATCAACGCCATGCGCATCGTGCTGAGTGAATGCCGTAAAACCGGCGACGACGTGGCGGCGGTGATCCTGGAGCCGATTCAGGGTGAAGGCGGCGTGATCCTCCCGCCGCAGGGCTATCTGCCCGCCGTGCGTCAGCTGTGCGATGAGTTTGGCGCGCTGCTGATCTTCGACGAAGTGCAGACCGGGATGGGGCGCACCGGCAAGATGTTCGCCTGCGAGCACGAGAACGTTCAGCCGGACATTCTGTGCCTGGCGAAAGCGCTCGGTGGCGGCGTGATGCCGATTGGCGCAACGGTCGCCACTGAGGAGGTCTTCTCGGTGCTGTTCGATAACCCGTTCTTACATACCACCACCTTTGGCGGTAACCCGCTGGCCTGTGCGGCGGCGCTGGCCACCATCAACGTGCTGCTGGAGCAAAACCTGCCCGCGCAAGCGGAGCAGAAAGGCGACATGCTGCTGGACGGCTTCCGTCAGTTGGGCCGGGAATATCCGGATCTGGTACAGGATGCGCGCGGGAAAGGGATGCTGATGGCGATTGAGTTCGTTGATAACGAAACCGGTTATAGCTTCGCAAGCGAGATGTTCCGCCAGCGGGTACTGGTGGCGGGAACGCTTAACAACTCGAAAACCATCCGCATTGAGCCACCGTTGACGCTTACCATTGAGCAGTGTGAGCAAGTGCTGAAGGCGGCGCGTAAAGCGCTGGCGGCATTACGTATTGCCGTAACATCCGCCTGAACATTTATTTTTCCTGCCCTTTTAGCAGTATCAGGGCGATATGCAAAGAAATCCCTGGGATACGCCAGGGATTTCTTTATGCAGTCAGACTGAGGAATAATGTGCATAAGTGCAAACACGGTTCATCATATAAATTTAAAATATTTCTTTATGTAATATCAGATTGTAAAAGCAGCCGGATAATAACACCACCGCATTCCCAACGCATGTCCGAATAATGACAGCCGTAACGTCTTGCATTATTAACAAAACCACGATGACATTCATCGCAGACATTAATAAAACCGACCAGCGAATAGAAATGCGGTTCTGACGGCGTGCAATATCATTCAAACAAATAAATTATGAGTTAATTTTATATTTAGTAAAACTAATAAAACATCAACCCATTATCACATTGATATAATATTATTTAATCCGTAGAATCCCCTCATTCATCAGCGCAGTGGCGGATGATATAAAACCAGTAACAACGCCCTGGGTAAAAATAATATATTAATCTAAAAACATATCCTATACCACTGCCTCGAAAAAAGATTCACATGACATTGTGAATATATTATTTCAATTGACAGCATGATGTTTATCTAAAAAGGATTTGTATGAAAAAGCAAGTTATAGCAATGGCTGTTGCCGGCGCGCTGGCTGGTGGCATGGCAATTAATGCGCAGGCCGATACCGTTACCGTTTCCGGCGGGACCGTCAACTTTGTCGGCCAGGTGGTAAACGCCGCCTGTTCCGTCGCGGCTGACTCCGTAGACCAGACAGTTACCCTGAGCCAGGTGCGTACCGTCAAGCTGACAACGGTCGGCATGCAGGCCAACCAGAAAGAAGATTTTAAAATCGTTCTGGAAGATTGCGACGCCACCGTTAGCCAGAATGCCGCCGTGATCTTTAACGGCCAGCAGGACCCTGCTGTAGAAGGCAGCCTGGCGAACACCGCTGGCGCAGGCTCGGCCAAAAACGTTGCGCTGCAACTGTTCGGGCCGGACGGCCAGGCGCTGAACATTGGCGATACCTCCTCCAACGTTAAGCTGATCAACGGCGAAAACATCATCCCGCTGAGCGTGGATTACGTGGCCACAGGCGCGGCCGAGCCGGGCAACGTCTCCTCCGTCGCAACGTTCCAGATGGTTTATTCCTGATTCGTTAGCCGATCTCGCTTCTTCGCCTGCGGGCGGAGAAGCGTTGTCCGGCAAGCGTTAGAGAGTTCGCAATGCAGCAATCCATAAATCGGGCGCTGCTGATAGCCGGCACTGCGCTTTTTGCCGTATTGCCAGCCGCGGCAAAGGACGATGGAAGCGTGACCTTTCAGGGTCAGGTCGTCAATGCGGCCTGTTCCGTCAGCATGGATTCCCAGGATCAAATCGTGCATATGGGACAGGTACGCAATAGCCAGTTCATCGCCGCCGGTGACTGGGCCAAACCGGTACCCTTCTTCATCACGCTGGAAGCATGCGACACCAGCGTAAGCCAGCGCGCCGGGGTGCTGTTTAGCGGCGAGTCTGACAGCAACGATCCCCAGGTTTTTCGCGCGGGCTATGGGCCTGGCGCCGCCACCGGGATTGGTATCGGTCTATTCGATGCGATGGGGAACCTGGTAAAGCCAGACACCGCGCCCCCCTGGTACAGACCTTTGCAGGACGGTGAAAACCGGCTGAGCTATATCGCCAGGTATCGCGCCACCGAAGATAGCGTCAACGCTGGTACCGCGAACGCGCAGGTCTGGTTCATCGTTTTTTACCAATAACTGACTCACAGGCAAGAAGCCTGACACATGAGAAACTGAGGGAACAATGCGTATCATTACATCACGCTGTAAACTGACTTGTCTGATAGCTGGCGCGCTAACGGCTCTGTTCGCGATGGGGGTGGCCGGTTCTGCCAGCGCAGGCGGTATCGCGCTCGGGGGAACCCGGGTGATTTATCCCCAGGGTGATAAGCAGGCTTCATTAGCCATTATTAACTCTTCAACGAATACCACTTTTTTAATTCAGAGCTGGGTGTCCAATGCCGAAGGGGCAAAATCAGCGGATTTTGTCATTACGCCGCCGCTGTTTGTTATCCATCCTAAAAAAGAGAATACCCTGCGTATTATGTACGTGGGCCCCGATCTGCCTGTCGATCGTGAAAGCGTTTTTTATCTGAACAGCAAAGCCATCCCTTCCGTCGAGAAAAATAAGCTTTCCGGTAATACGCTACAAATTGCCACCCAGAGCGTTATTAAACTTTTTATCCGGCCGAAAAAAATTGCCGTCGCTCTCTATTGATGCACCCAAAACATTAACCTGCTCAGTCACCAATGGAAAAGTCACTATTACCAATCCATCGCCTTATTACGTTTCGTTGGTTCAGTTTTTCGTCGGCAGCACGCAACTGGCAAATAACATGGTAGCGCCCAAAAATAACCTGGTGGTGGAGATCCCCGGTGGCGGCACTGGCAGCGTGAGGTTTCAGACCGTTAATGACTTTGGTGCCAACACGCCCGTTCAGTCATGCGCGAAATAAGTCGTATACGGCGTTACGTATGACGTTTTGTCATTAAAAGCCTCGCAGGTAAGGGAAGACATGAAGCGTGTTCAGCCACGAAGATTTTACGCGCTCGTCAGAGCGTCGCTAACGCCGCTGGCGTTGACGATTGCGGGACTCCTTTCGTCCATCACCGTGCGCGCGGAGTATTTTTTTAACCCGGCATTTTTGTCGAGCGATCCTTCCGCCGTGGCGGATCTCTCCCGTTTTTCAACAAATGGCCAGGCGCCGGGCGTCTATCGCGTGGATCTCTGGCTGAATGGAACATTTGTCACCACCCGCGATATCAACTTTATCGCCAGAACCGTAACGGACGGAGCCGTACAGGGCGACGACACGGGGCTAATGGCCTGCCTGACGCCCAAAGCGTATGAAAACCTGGGCGTCAACGTTCAGGCATTCCCGGCGCTGGCCGCCGCGAAAGCCGACAGCTGCGTGGACATTGCCGCCATTATTCCGGCCGCTGCCACTCTCTTTAATTTCGAACAGCAGCGTCTGGAAATCAGCATTCCGCAGGCCGCATTACGCAACAACGCGCGCGGCTATATCCCGCCAGAGCAGTGGGATGAAGGTATTAACGCTCTGCTGCTGAACTATAACTTTAGCGGCTCATACAGCCGCGATCGCAGCGAAAACGGCACAACCCACAAAAGCTATTTCCTCGGCCTGAACAGCGGGGTGAATCTTGGTGCGTGGCGTCTGCGGGACTACTCGACGTGGAACTACTATAACAGCGACGAGAACCGCCATAGCGAATGGGAACATATCAACACCTATCTTGAGCGGACGGTGATTCCGCTAAAGGGCAGACTGACGGTGGGCGATAGCTATACCTCGTCGGAAATTTTCGACAGCCTTCCCTTTCGCGGCGCGCAGATCGCCTCGGACGACAACATGCTGCCAGACAGCATGAAAGGCTTTGCGCCCACCATTCGCGGGATTGCCAAAAGCAACGCGCAGGTCACCATCAAGCAGAACGGCTATAGTCTTTACCAGAGCTACGTTCCGCCCGGCGCCTTCGCCATTAACGATCTCTTCCCAACCTCCTCCAGCGGCGACCTCACGGTGGAAGTGAAGGAGACGGACGGCAGTATCTCCCGCTATTCCGTTCCTTACTCCGCCGTACCGCTCCTCCAGCGCGAAGGGCGGGTGAAGTATGCCCTGACGGCGGCACAGTACCGCAGCAATAACGGTCAGCAGGACGAGGTGAATTTTGCCCAGGGCACGCTGATTTGGGGGCTACCGCAGGGCGTAACCGTCTATGGCGGCTCACAGCTTTCCGGCGATTATCACGCGCTGGCTCTTGGCGCTGGCCTCAATATGGGCAACTTTGGCGCCGTCTCTCTCGACGTTACCCACGCGCGCAGTACGCTGGCCGACGACACCAGCCATACGGGGCAGTCTCTTCGTTTCCTGTATGCCAAATCCCTCAACAAGATGGGTACGAACTTCCAGCTGCTGGGCTACCGCTACTCCACGTCCGGGTTCTATAACCTGGATGAGACAACCTACACACATATGCAGGGCTATACGGGCGATGCGGAGCAGGATGACGCGAATGAGGCCACGAACTGGCTGGACTACTACAACCTCAACTGGACTAAACGCGGCAAGCTTCAATTCAATATTTCGCAGCAGCTACGCAGGCTCGGCTCGCTGTTCGTGACCGGAAGCCAGCAGAGCTACTGGCACACGGACGACAAAAACACGCTCGTCCAGGTGGGATACAGCGGTACCTGGGCCGGGATCTCATACAGCCTGACCTACAACTACAACAAATCGCCGGGCATGTCGGATAGCGATGAGATTTATGCGATTAACCTTTCCTTCCCGCTTAGCCAGTGGCTTTCACCTGCCAATGACGTCAGCCAGAAGCGGAACTACGCCTATGCCACCTACGGCATGAGCGCCAATAAACATGGAGAAACATCTCAGAACGCGGGGATTAACGGCACGCTGCTGGCGGAGAACAACCTTAACTACAGCGTGCAGGAAGGTTATGCCCGCCAGGGGGCTGGCTCGCAAGGTTCCGCCAGTCTGGAATACGATGCCGCCTACGGCAACGCCAGCCTGGGCTACAACTACAGCGATAACGGCGATTATCGGGAAGTAACCTACGGCCTGAGCGGAGGCGTGGTAGCCCACCGCAACGGCATCACCTTAAGCCAGCCACTGGGTGATACCAACGTGCTGATTGCCGTACCGGGCGCAGCGGACGTCAGCGTCGAGAATGAACCCGGTATCCATACCGACGGACGCGGCTATGCGGTGGTGCCTTACGCCTCGGCCTACCATCTGAACAGGATGGCGCTGGACATTAACTCCCTCTCAGACGCCATGGATATCGATGATGCCGTCACCAGCGTGGTGCCGACCCACGGCGCCATCGTGCGCGCCACGTTTAACGCCCGTCTGGGCGCACGCGCGCTGGTAACGCTGCGCTACCACGGCAAGCCGGTGCCGTTTGGCGCCATGGTTTCCCGCGACGATAACGGCAGCGACACCATCGTAGGCGAAGAAGGCGAAACCTACCTCTCCGGCCTGAGCCAAAAGGGAGTGTTGAAGGCGCAATGGGGAGAAGGGGCGGATAAGCGCTGTACGGCCAACTACCACTTACCTGAAAGCAAACAGCCGCTGCTGCGGATCACCATGGAGTGTTCATAAATGAAATTAAGGATGATGCTTCTCTCTGCCGCTGGGCTACTTTTTTCGCTGAGCAGCCTGGCCGCAACGTGCAAAAACGCTAACGGCGGAATTTCCATGGTGAATTACGATCTGACCACCACGCTCACCACGGATCAAAACATCAAGGGCAACGGTACAGAGCTGAACCGAACCCAGGATATCCACGTCAACGCCACCTGTCCCCCAGGCAACTGGGAGAAGCGCACCTATCGTACCTATATCTCACCTTTCCCCGTGGTCAAAACGGAAGGCGAGTGGAAATATTTACAGCTTGATCCGGATTATATTATCGGTGCGATGAAAATCCATGATGCCACCATCGGCGATTTTTATCCGCCGGTGGAGTATGTCCACATGGGGGGGCACGAAGAGGTGGATACGGGCGGCGTCTTCCCGGTGAACGACAGCAATCTGACCTTCAAAATACAGATTGTCAGGCCGTTCATCGGCTCGGTCGTGATCCCGCCGAAACTGATGTTTAACGTCTATGTCACCACGACGGAAAATGACCGGCCCACCGTAATCGTTTATCAGATCACCTACAGCGGCGTAATAACCGTCCCGCAAAACTGCGTGATTAACGCCGGGCAAACCGTCACCGTCGATTTTGGGGCACTCTACCACGGCGATTTCACCCAGGCCGGACAGCGACCCGACAGCGTAGCGCCAAAAACCTTTACCGTGCCGATCGAATGCAACGCTGATGTCAACTCACCGGCGCAGCTCACCCTGCGGGTACAGGGGACGGCAGACGCTCGTTTCGCCAACGCGCTGGCGACGGATAACCCGGACGTGGCCGTCGTCGTGACCAGCCCGCAGGGCGAGATCCTGCGGCCAAACGTGTTCTCAAGCAGCGTCCCCTTTACCACGGATATGTCAGGACGCGCGGACGTGACGCTGCAAGCCTACCCCATCAGCACCACCGGGCAGTCGCCAGAGCTGGGCGTCTTCAGGGCGCTGGCGCTGTTACGCATTGATTTCGCCTGAGGAAGCGTAATGACCATTTCATGGAAAAACACCGTATGGCTGAGCGTGGCCCTGTTAAACCCGCCGCTGGTGAAGGCTGACGACACAAGCTTTAACGTGCAGTTTATCGGCACCATCGTTGGGGAATCCTGTAACGTCGATACTAACAGCGCAGAGCAAACGATCGACCTGGGTGAATTTACGACAGAGGAATTTCCGCGCGTGGGCGCCACGACACCGGAAAAGCAGTTTGCCATCACGCTCAAAAACTGCACCCGCGCAATCGGCGGCACGACCGTCTGGTTTACCGGCGACGCGGACGCCAACGATCCCACGCTGCTTGCCCTCTCAGATACGGGAAAAGGGACGCAGCACATGATGGCGACCGGACTGGCAGTCGAGCTGCTCGACAGCGCGCGGGCGTCTGTCCCGATCAATAATACCGAGTCGCCGCTATATCCCCTGCTGCCGGGCGATAACACGCTGACCTTCTTCCTGCGCTATAAATCTACGCTGCCGACGGTCACCACCGGCAACGCCACCGCCGTGATGTATTTCGATCTGCTTTACCAGTAAGGAGACAGAATGACGATCCTGAACAGGTTATTTATCTGTTGCGCGCTGCTGTTGTCAGGCAAGACGCTCGCCCATGACGGCACGGTCTATATTACCGGCGTGGTGAAAGGCAAAACCTGTATTGTCTCCCCCGGCTCGGAACAGCTGGTAGTGGAGATGCATGATGTGGCGGCCCGCCAGCTGGCCGGGCAAAAAAACGAAACGCCCTATGAGCCGTTCACTATTAACCTTGAAGCCTGCGGCGCCGGGTTATCCGCCGTCAGCACCCATTTTGAAGGCACGCCGGACGGTAACAATAGCGATCTGCTGGCCCTGACCGGCGGGCCGGACTATGCAACCGGCGTGGCTATCGGCCTCTATAATCCTGATAAATCGCTGATCGCCATGGGGGATGAAAGCCTGCCGTTCGCGCTAAGCAATGACCAGACCACCCTGGCGCTGCATTTTTACGCCCGCTACCTCGCCGTGACGAACGCCGTTACGCCGGGGGTGGCTAACGCTGCCGCCACCTTTGTGCTGACCTATGCGTGAGGCCAGCCTGCTGAAAAAAGCGGGGATAGCCCTGCTGACCGCCGCGTCTTTCTGGCTCTTGCCTGCTCAGGCCGGGGTGGTGATTGGCGGCACGCGGTTTGTTTATCCTCAGGATCAGCGCGCTATCAGCGTCACCGTGCGCAATAAGTCCTCGCTGCCGTATCTGATTGGCACAAAAATTTATCGCGGCGGCCGATGGCCGGGGGCGCAGCAGCCCCCCGAAGCGGCCACCGCGTGGTTTACCGCGACGCCGCCACTTTTTGCACTCCAGCCCGGACGTGAGAATAAGATCCGTCTGTTTCGCGCCGATGCGCCGCTTCCTGCCGATCGCGAAACGCTTTTCACGCTAAGCATTGCCTCCATTCCGGCCAGCCAGCGTCACAGCGATAACGTTCAGATGGCGGTACGTTCCAGCATGAAGTTTATCTATCGCCCGGAGGGGATTCAGGGCGAACCGGCGCTGGCCTATCGTCAGCTACGCTGGCAGCTGACCGCCGACGGGCTGACGGTTGAAAACCCGTCGCCTTATTACGTTACGCTGTATCAGCTTTCCGTTAACGGAACGCGGGTGGATAACGCCGGCGTTGTCGCCCCTCTGAGCCAGCGACGAACGGACTGGTGTAAAGGGACTGTCAGGTGCCAGCTCACCTGGCAGTCGCTGAGCGACGAGGGGCGGATATTGCCCTCGATCGCCCGCACGGTGAAATAATTGCTCGCGGGGGTATCCTGGCAGCGGACCGACACTAGCGGTGAAACTCCGCTACCGTCATGGTAAAGCGCAGCACTTTTTCTCCCTCATTGGCATAGCCGTGCGCCGCTTCCGTTTTCGCTACCGCCGACGCGCCAGCATTAACCTGTACCACCGTCTCGTCCACCGTCAGGGTTAATATGCCTTCGTTCACGTGCAGCAGCTCAAACGTTCCCGCCGGATGTCCCGGAGAGGTGAAAGTCTCTCCAGGATGCATCTCCCACTGCCACAGCTCAATCATGTCCGGTCCTGCGGTGCCTGCCAGCAATCTGGCATAACCGCCCTGTGCGCCCTGCCACAGAACCGGGATCGCCTCTTCCTGAATAATGTGTACCTGCGGCTCGCTGGAGACGTTAACGATATCTGCCACCGAGACGCCAAGCGCGGCGGCCAGTTTGCACAGAATGGCAATGCTGGGGTTGGCAGCCCCTTTTTCGATCTCCACCAGCATGCCTTTGCTGACGCTGGCGCGGCGGGAAAGCTCGTCCAGCGACAGCTTTTTCTCTTTCCGCCAGCTGCGGATACGGTTCGCCACGGCCAGGCTTACCTGGGCGACATCGGCGCCCGCATCGGTCATTATATTGACTTTATCAGTCATTGGTCACTACCATGGTATAAAACAGTCAATACAGGATTATTTATGTCTCTTCTAACACCGTCAATAGATTCGCGACTTGTCGGGATCGCGCCCGGCTTTCGGGCACTGAGCATTCTGGTTGAAGCTGCCCCGATTACCCAACCGGAAGTTGCGCCCGCTGCGCTGGCGCAGGCCTGCCAGCAGATGCTCAATGATGATGTGCCCTGGGCAGAAAATCATCTCGCCGCCTGGGATGAGGTGTTTAAAACCTTTGGTGCAAAACCCAAACGTACGCCCTGCTCGGCCTCGGCCCTGCGCAAGCGCGTGATGAGAGACGGTTCGCTGCCGCCGCTCGACCCGGTGGTGGATATCTATAATGCCATCAGTATCCGTTACGCTATTCCGGTAGGGGGAGAAAATCTGGCGGCTTACTCGGGAGCGCCGCGCCTGACGCTGGCCGACGGCAGCGAGCCGTTTGATACCTTTAAAGAAGGTGAGCCGGTTGTAGAAAATCCGGAGCCAGGCGAAGTTATCTGGCGTGACGATCTCGGCGTCACCTGCCGCCGCTGGAACTGGCGACAGGGGGTACGCACGCGTCTGGACAGCCAGGCGAAATCCATGTGGTTTATTCTCGAAAGCCTGCCGTCGATGCCGCTGGCGGCATTACAGGAAGCTGGCGATGAGCTGGTGAGCAATCTGCAAAAGCTGATGCCGGGCGCGACGGCGCGTATTCAGTTGCTGGAGCTGGCGTGAACAACGCCGGGTGGCGCTTCGCTTACCCGGCCTACAAAATCAACACCCACCGTACCCGTAGGCCCGGTAAGCGTTAGCGCCACCGGGCAAACACCGCACCATCTCACCCCCGTAGGCCCGGTAAGCGCAGCGCCACCGGGCAAATACCGCACCATCTCGCCCCCGTAGGCCCGGTAAGCGCAGCGCCACCGGGCAAACATCGCACCATCCCCCGTAGGCCCGGTAAGCGCAGCGCCACCGGGCAAAGCCGCTACTCCGGCAACAACCCCACAAAACAGCGTTTTTTGCGCGGCTCTGACATCAGCTCTTCAAGCTTATCCACGCACGCCAGATAGTGTGGCGTTTGCTTATGCGCCAGCACCGCCGCTTCGTCTTTATAGGCTTCGTAGATAAAGAAGCGGGTTTTCACCCGCGGGTCCTGCAAGACATCAAAGCGCAGGTTTCCCGGCTCCTTGATGGCCCCCTCGTGGTTGGCGCGAAATACCTCCAGAAACTCGTCCACCCGCTCGGGTTTAATATTAATCTCCACCAGCGTCACGTTCATTTTGCTTCTCCCTGTTTCTCTTCCTGCCAGAACTGGAACGCCTCCCGGGCGCTCATGTTCTCGTGAACGACTTTCTTCACCGCCTTCAGCATGGCGAGTGGCGCGCTGGACTGGAAGATGTTGCGCCCCATGTCCACGCCGGATGCGCCCTGGTCAATCGCCCGCCAGCACATCTCCAGCGCCTCGTGCTCCGGCAGCTTTTTGGCCCCGGCGATAACAATCGGCACCGGGCAGCTGGCGGTCACTTTTTCAAAGCCCTCGTCCACGTAGTAGGTTTTGACGAACTGCGCTCCCATTTCGGCGGCGATGCGGCTGGCAAGCGAGAAATAGCGCGCGTCACGCGCCATCTCTTTCCCCACGCCCGTCACCGCCAGCGTCGGCATGCCGTAGCGCGCCCCCGCATCCACCAGCTTGATGATGTTGTTGATCGACTGATGCTCAAACGGGCTTCCGATATACACCTGCGCCGCCACCGCGCAGACGTTCAGGCGCAGCGCGTCCTCCATCGCCACCGCCACGCACTCGTTGGACAGCTCGCCCAGAATCGAGTTACCGCCGGAGGCACGCAGCACCACCGGTTTGTTCGTGGCGGCTGGCACCTGGCTCCTGAGGATGCCGCGGGTGCACATCAGCACGTCGGTTTCACCAAACAGCGGCGCGATGGAGAGATCGATACGCTCAAGGCCGGTGGTCGGCCCCTGAAAGTAGCCGTGGTCAAAGGCCAGCATCACCGTGCGGTTGCTCTGTGGGTTGAAGATGCGCGCAAGCCTCGACTGCATTCCCCAGTCCAGCGAGCCGCAGCCCTTCAGGGTGTACGGCACATTCTGCTGCGGCGTGCCGATGCCAAAATCCTTGCCGTCTTTGATGTCATCTAAATCAGCCATTTGCTCCCCCGTCAGAAATCGTATTTGTTGATGTTCTCTTTGGTGAACACCACCCGCTCCGGCAGCAGCACGATGCCGTTGCCCTTCGCCTCATACTGGTAGCCCTGCACGCTGTTCGGCTCGACCTTCAGCGTCCCGATATCTTTCACGTCGACGCTGTCGCCAGGGTTAAGATCGCCTTTTTTCAGTAAACGATCGGCGACATTGACCGCAATTTTGCCCTGTTGCACCACATCCCACAGGCCGAAGGCTTTCACCGTGCCGCGCTCAACGTACGGGCGCATCACGTTCGGCGTGCTGAAGCCGACAATCGCCACCCCTTCCCGTTTCAGGTTTTCCGCCGCCTGTGCCGCGGCTGGCAGGGCGTTGGCGTCCGGGGCGATGATCGCATCCAGATCCGGATAGGCTTTTAAGATCCCTTCGGCGGTTTGCAGAGATTTGGTGGCGTCGTTATAGCCAAACTGGGTGGTGACGACCTGCCACTGAGGATGATCTTTCTCGATTTTGGCCTTTGCCTCTTTCACCCACTGGTTCTGGTCGGTAACGGTCGGGCTGGAGTAGAAGAACGCCACTTTCGCGTTCGGTTTGGTGACCTGTTTGCCCGCCATCTCCACCAGCAGGCCGCCGAGCTGCTCCGGCGTTCCCTGGTTGATGTAGATGCTGCGGCACTCCGGTTTGGTGTCGGAGTCCCAGGTCAGGACCTTCACGCCGCGCTGCATCGCGCGCTTTAGCGCCGGGCAGAGACCGTCCGGCGACACGGCAGAGACGATGATGGCGTTATAGCCCTGGTTGACGAAATTATTGATGAGCTGCACCTGGCCGGAGACGCTCGGCTCGGTCGGGCCGTCGTAGGTCACGTCCACGCCAAGATCTTTCCCCGCCTCTTTCGCGCCGTTGCCGCCGCTGGTGAAGAATCCCACGCCTACCAGTTTCGGGATAAAGGCAATGCGGTCCGCCGCCTGCGCCGAAGCGAAGCTGAGGGCCATTGCCAGGACGAATAGTTTTGTTTTCATCTTACGCTCCGGATAGTTTTCTGAAGAGAGAACGCACCCATTCGCGGTGCAGACTCAGCGAACGTCCCATCACCACCACAACCAGCAGCGCCCCTGACAGCGCGCTCGACACCTGGTTGGGGATGCCGACCATCTGTAAACCCTGTTGCAGGTACCCCACCAGCAGCGCCGCCAGCGCCGTACCGACAACCGAACCTGACCCGCCGTAGATATTTGCCCCGCCGAGTACGGCGGCGGTGAGCGCGGGCATGAGTAAATCGCGCCCCAGATCCGAGCGCGCGGAACCGAAATAGGAAACCATCACCAGCGCGGCAACCGCCGAGGCTACCCCCACCAGGCCGTACAGCGCGTACGGCATGCCGTTCACCGACAGCGCCGCATAGCGCGCCGCGCGCGGATTCTGGCCGATTAAAAACAGATGCCGACCAAAGCGCCCGCGGTGGGTAATCAGCCAGAAGAAAGCGGTAATCACCGCGAACAGCACCAGCGGGATCGGCAGGCCCACCACCGTGAGGTTAGTGAAGGTGGTAAAGCTGTCCGGGAAGCCGCCGATCCCCTCGTAGCCCGTCGCCCCCGCCATGCCGGAGAGCAGCAGCGCCCCGCCGCCGTAGAGGTAGAGCGTGCCGAGGGTAATGACCAACGGGCTGATGCCGGTGTAGTGGATCAGCGCCGCATTCACCAGCCCGCACAGCAGGCCGAGCAGCAGCGTCAGAGGGATGGCAACCGCCATCGGCCACCCTGCCTGCATCATCACCCCCAGCGCGATGGCGCACAGGCCGATGGTTGAGCCGAGGGAAATATCGATCCCGCCGCTGATAATCACCAGCGTAAGCGGCAGCGCCACGATGCCAATGCAGATAAAGTCGCTGGTGCTGAACAGCAGCATGTTGATATCAAGCATGCGCGGGTTGATGGCGCCGAAGAGCAGGATCTCCAGCACCAGTAAAATCAGCAGCGCGCTTTCCCAGTTAAGCCTCATTTACGCCACCTCTTTTTTGCGTTTGGGAAACGGGGTAACGTGCTTTCCCCCTTTGTTACCCGGCTGGAAACGGCTGTATTTCAGCGCCCGCTGATGCCGTGAGAGCGCCTGACGCAGCCGCCCGTCGAGCACCAGCACACCCAGCAGCACCAGCCCGGCGATAAAGTCGTTCCACCACGCCGGGAGCCTGAACAGCACCAGCACGGTATCGATTTGGGTGAGGAAGAACGCGCCGAGGAAGGCGCCGACCAGCGTGCCGGTGCCGCCCAGCAGCGAGATGCCACCGAGCACGCAGGCGGCGATGGCCTTCATCTCCAGCCCGCTGCCGGTCTGGTTCGGCACGAAGCCAATCTGTGAGGCAAACACAATCCCGGCGCAGGCCGCCAGCATGCCGTTGAGGGTAAAGGCGATCATGCGGGTGCGGTTCACCGCCACGCCCAGCTGGCGCGCGGCGGCGAGGTTATCCCCCACGGCGTAAAAATCACGTCCAAAGGCGGTGCGCGACAGCGTCCACGCGCCGATGGCCGCGATAATCAACACCAGCATGCCGAGCGGCGAAATGCCGACGGCGGCGGGCTCAGAGAGAGATTTCAGCCCCGGCGGCAGCCCTTCTATCCACTTCCCGCCGGTCCACAGCAGCATCGCCCCACGATACAGCCCCAGCGTGCCGAGGGTGGCGACAATCGCCGGAATGCGCAGGCCCACCACCAGAAAACCGTTGAACGCCCCCGCCAGCGCGCCAATCGACAGCGCGAAGAGAATGGAAACGGGCAGGCTGTAGCCGCTGTTCAGCGCCACGCCGACGGCGATCGCCGAAAGCCCGACGGTGGAGCCGACGGAGACGTCAATATTGCGGGTCAGCATCACCAGCGCCGCGCCGATAGCCAGCAGGATCAGGATCTGCGAGCTGGCGAAGATCATCCCCAGCGTCTGTAAGCTCAGGTAGGACGGGTTCAGCGCCACCAGCACGGCGAACAGCGCCAGAATGGAGAGAAACGCGCTCAGCTCGCGGTTTTTCAGTAAGATCTTCATGATTGCCCTCCAAACGCCAGCGCCATCATCCGGTCGAGGCTGACGGCGTGGCGCGGCAGCTCGCCGCTGAGCACGCCCTGATGCATTACCAGCACCCGATCCGCGAGGCCGGGAAACTCATCGAGATCGCTTGAGATCATCAGCACCGCCACGTTCTGCGCCGCCACGCTTTTCAGCAGCTGATAAATATCAGCGCGCGCCGATACGTCCACGCCGCGCGTCGGTTCATCGACGATCAGCAGCAGCGGATTGGCCTCCAGACAGCGCGCCAGCAGCACCTTCTGCTGATTACCACCGGAGAGCGTGCGCACGGTTTGATCCGCATGGTTGAGCTTGATCCCCAGCGCCCGGTGATAGCGTTCCACTACCCCAGACTCCCGCTTTCGCTGCTGCCAGAGCGACGGCTCGTTCAGCGCCACGGTGTTCCAGCGGATCGGCGCGTCGAGAAACAGGCCGGACACCTGCCTGTCTTCCGGCAGATAGACCAGCCCTTTTTGCAGGCGTGAACTGACCGGATCGGCGGTGATCTCCTGGCTCTCCAGCCACACCCGCCCGCCGCGAACCGGACGCAGGCCGTAGAGCGTTTCGGCAAACTCGGTGCGCCCGGACCCCACCAGCCCGGCCAGACCGACAATCTCCCCGGCGTAAATCTCAAGGCTGAGATCGATAAAGCCCTCCCCGGTGAGCGCTTCCACGCGCAGCACGGGAAAATCCTGCGCCTGGGTGCGGCGGTTGCCCGGCAGCGCCAGCCACAGCTTTTGCGTATCGCTCAGGGATGTCTCCCGGCTTACCGGCGTCATGGCGGCGATCAGGGCGTTATCGTCAAAATGCGCAGTTTCGCCGCTGAGCACCACCGCGCCGTCGCGCATCACTGAGACGTGACTCGCCAGCTGTCTAATCTCCGGCAGCTTATGCGAGATAAAAACAATCCCGACGCCAAGATCCTGCAAGGCGCGGATCTGGCGAAACAGCCGTTCGGTTTCACCGGGCGTCAGCGAGGCCGTGGGTTCATCAAGGATCAGAATTCTGGCGTTGCGCATCAGCCCGCGCAGGATCTCCACCATCTGCTGGTCCGCCACCTCGAGGGTGCTGGCGGTAGCGTCGAGGTTAAGCTGGCATTGCAGCTGCCGGAGTTTTTCCGCCAGGCGTTTTTCCCGATCGCGCTCTCGCGGCAGACGAAACAGGATGTTTTCCCGCACCGTCAGGTTGGGAAATAGCAGCGGCTCCTGCGGCACCAGATAAATGCCTAACCTGTGCGCCTGCGCCGGGGTAAGCCGTGCAAAAGACTCACCCGCCACCGAAAGTTCACCGCTATCCGGGGTTTCTACCCCGGCGATGATCTTCATCAGCGTCGATTTTCCCGCGCCGTTACCGCCCATCAGCGCATGCACCTGCCCCGCAAGCAGCGTGAAATCAATGCCTTTTAAGACCGGTACGCCTGAAAACTGCTTGCTGATATCACGCGCGTCGAGAAGTGGTGTCATCATCGCTCCGCTATTGAACAAATGATTTTTAGATTTAATAATGTTCAAAAGCGTAGACGGTGAACTATATTTACAACCGTGCAGGGATCACAGTTTTATCGATTGAGATTCAGATAAAGCGGAAACGATCGAAAAGATCCGTTTTGTCGCGTGGCTCACATTTTCACGTCGCACCATCACGAACATATGATCTAAATTTTTATAAGAGTTCAATTATGAGCGATAAACGCACTGCGGAAGAAGGACGGTTTGCCGGGCTGGCACTGGCGGAAGAGGAGCTGGTGGCGCGCGTGGCCTGGTGCTACTACCACGACGGGCTGACCCAGAACGACATCGGCGAACGGCTCGGGCTGCCGCGCCTGAAGATCTCCCGCCTGCTGGAGAAAGGCCGTCAGTCCGGGGTGATCCGCGTGCAGATCAACTCCCGCTACGAGGGCTGCCTGGCGCTGGAAACCGAGCTGCAACAACGATTTGGCCTGAAGCTGGTGCGCGTGATGCCCGCCCTGAATACGCCGCCGATGAACGTGCGGCTGGGCATTGGCGCGGCACAGTCGCTGATGGGCGTACTGCAACCCGGCCAGCTGTTAGCGGTGGGCTTCGGTGAAACCACCATGAGCAGTCTGCAACACTTAAGCGGCTTTATCAGCTCGCAGCAGATCCGCCTGGTGACGCTCTCCGGCGGCGTCGGGCCGTATATGACCGGTATCGGCCAGCTGGATGCAGCCTGTAGCGTCAGCATGATCCCCGGCCCGCTTCGCGTGTCATCCGCTGAAGTCGCCGGGATCTTAAAGCGCGAAACCAGCGTGCGGGACGTGATCCTCGCCGCCACCGCGGCTGACGTGGCGGTGGTCGGGATTGGCTCGGTAAACCAGCGCCGTGACGCGACGATACTGCGCTCCGGCTATATCAGCGAAGGTGAACAGCTGATGTACGCCCGTAAAGGCGCGGTGGGCGATATCCTTGGCTATTTCCTTAATGCCGAAGGGGAATGCGTTGAGGAGCTGGAGATCCACAAAGAATTACTGGGCGTCACGCTCGATGAACTGGCGCAGCTGCCCACCATCGTAGGCGTGGCCGGAGGGGAAGAGAAAGCCGATGCGATTTATGCCGCACTAAAAGGTCGCCGTATTAATGGCCTGGTGACGGAAGAGACGACAGCCCGCGCGGTGCTGGCTCTGGCCGGATAAGAGCAGCCCTGCGCCTGACACGAGGCAAGCTCATGAGTTACCTTTTAGCGTTAGATGCAGGGACAGGCAGCGTTCGCGCCGTGATTTTTGATTTACAGGGCAACCAGATTGCCGTTGGCCAGGCCGAGTGGAAGCACCTGAGCGTGGAGAACGTGCCGGGCTCGATGGAGTTCGACCTCGACACCAACTGGCGGCTGGCCTGCCGGTGTATTCATCAGGCGCTGGAGCGCGCACGCCTGAGCGCGGCGGATATTCAGTCCGTCGCCTGCTGCTCGATGCGCGAAGGGATTGTGCTGTACGACCGCAACGGCGAGGCTATCTGGGCCTGCGCCAACGTCGACGCCCGCGCCAGCCGCGAGGTGGCTGAACTCAAAGAGATCCACGACTACCGGTTTGAATCCGAAGTGTATGATGTTTCCGGCCAGACGCTTGCCCTCAGCGCCATGCCGCGCCTGCTGTGGCTGGCGCACCATCGTCCGGATATTTATCGTAAAGCCGCCACCATCACCATGATCAGCGACTGGATGGCGGCGAAGCTCTCCGGTGAGCTGGCGGTCGATCCGTCCAATGCGGGCACCACCGGCATGCTGGATCTCTTCTCCCGCGACTGGCGTCCGGCGCTGCTCGACATGGCCGGGCTGCGCGCCGATATCCTCTCCCCGGTGAAAGAGACCGGCACCGTGCTGGGCGCTGTCACCAAAGAGGCCGCGCAGCAGAGCGGCCTGCGCGAAGGCACGCCGGTGGTGATGGGCGGCGGCGACGTGCAGCTGGGCTGTCTGGGGCTGGGCGTGGTCCGCGCCGGACAAACGGCGGTTCTCGGCGGCACCTTCTGGCAGCAGGTGGTGAATCTGCCGCAGGTGCGCACCGACCCTGAGATGAACATCCGCGTAAACCCGCACGTCATCCCCGGCATGGCGCAGGCGGAGTCGATCAGCTTCTTTACCGGGCTAACCATGCGCTGGTTCCGCGACGCCTTCTGCGCCGAAGAGAAGCTGATTGCCGAACGAATGGGAATGGACACCTACTCCCTGCTCGAAGAGATGGCGAGCCGCGTCCCGGCGGGCTCCCACGGCGTAATGCCGATCTTCTCCGACGCGATGCATTTTAAGCAGTGGTATCACGCAGCGCCGTCGTTTATTAACCTCTCCATCGACCCGGAAAAGTGCAACAAAGCGACGCTGTTCCGCGCGCTGGAAGAGAACGCGGCCATCGTCTCGGCCTGCAACCTGGCGCAGATTTCGCGCTTCTCCGGCGTGACGTTTGAGTGCCTGGTGTTTGCGGGCGGCGGGGCCAAAGGCGCCCTGTGGAGCCAGATTTTAAGCGACGTTACCGGGCTGCCGGTGCGCGTGCCGGAAGTGAAGGAAGCGACGGCGCTGGGTTGCGCGATTGCGGCAGGTGCTGGCGCGGGGTTGTTTGCGGATATGGATTCGACGGGCGAGCGGCTGGTGAAGTGGAGCCGCGAGTTCACGCCGAACCCGCAGCACCGCGAGCTGTACGACGGCATGATGCAAAAATGGCAGGCAGTGTACGCCGACCAGCTCGGGCTGGTGGACAGCGGGCTGACCACGTCGATGTGGCAGGCGCCGGGGCTGGTGCGGGCATCCCCCTCACCCCGGCCCTCTCCCTAAGGGAGAGAGAGATTAAGTCCCCTCTCCCTGTGGGAGAGGGTTAGGGTGAGGGCATCAGGCCACACCAATATTTGAATCCCATCACAATCACCACACTCCCCTTTTCCCTTTTCCTCGCGACTGGCTAAATTAGTAACTCATCCGACCACATAACAATAATTTTACATTGGAAGAGAGTATGAGCCGCTACCCGTCGTTATTCGCCCCTCTCGATCTGGGGTTCACCACCCTCAAAAACCGCGTGCTGATGGGCTCGATGCACACCGGGCTGGAGGAGCGTCCGGACGGGGCTGAACGTCTGGCAGCCTTCTATGCCGAGCGCGCGCGCCACGGGGTGGCGCTGATTGTCACCGGCGGCGTAGCCCCTGCCCCTTCCGGGGTGACGATGGAGGGCGGCGCAGTGTTGAACGATGCGTCACAGCTGCCGCATCACCGCATTGTAACCGACGCGGTCCACAGCGAGGGCGGCAAAATCGCCCTGCAAATTCTGCATACTGGACGCTACAGCTATCAGCCGAACCTGGTTGCCCCCTCGGCTATTCAGGCGCCGATTAACCGCTTTACTCCCCATGCCCTCAGCCACGACGAGATCCTGGCCCTGATTGACGACTTCGCCCGCTGCGCGGCGCTGGCGCGGGAAGCGGGCTACGACGGGGTGGAGGTGATGGGCTCGGAAGGGTATCTGATCAACGAATTCCTCGCCGCACGCACCAACCAGCGCGACGACGAATGGGGTGGCGACTATGCCCGCCGGATGCGTTTTGCCGTGGAGGTGGTGCGTGCGGTGCGTGAACGTGCGGGTGCGGATTTTATTATCATCTTCCGCCTGTCGATGCTTGACCTGGTGGAGGGCGGCGGCACCTTCGACGAAACCGTGCAGCTGGCGCAGGCGATTGAAGCCGCTGGCGCCACCATCATCAACACCGGGATTGGCTGGCACGAAGCGCGCATCCCGACCATCGCTACGCCGGTGCCGCGCGCGGCGTTCAGCTGGGTAACGCGCAAGCTGAAAGGCATAGTCTCCGTTCCACTGGTCACCACCAACCGCATTAACGATCCGCAGGTGGCGGAGGATGTGATCTCACGCGGCGATGCCGATATGGTATCGATGGCGCGCCCGTTCCTCGCGGATGCCGAACTGCTCTCCAAAGCGCAAAGCGGCCGTGCGGACGAGATTAATACCTGCATTGGCTGCAACCAGGCGTGTCTGGATCAGATCTTCGTCGGCAAGGTCACCTCCTGCCTCGTTAACCCCCGCGCCTGCCATGAAACCAAAATGCCGATCGTTCCTGCGGTCAACAAGAAGCGTCTGGCCGTGGTGGGTGCAGGGCCGGCGGGCCTGGCGTTTGCAGTCAATGCCGCCTCGCGCGGGCACAGCGTGACGCTGTTTGATGCGCTGGCGGAAATCGGCGGGCAGTTTACTATCGCCAGACAGATCCCCGGCAAAGAGGAGTTCTACGAAACGCTGCGCTATTACCGCCGGATGATCGAGGTGACGGGCGTCGATCTGCGGCTTAAACAGTTTGTCAGCGCGGCGGATCTGATCGGTTTCGACGAGGTGATCCTCGCGAGTGGGATCGCCCCGCGCACGCCTGCGATCGAAGGCATCGATCATCCGAAGGTATTGAGCTATCTGGATGTATTAAGGGACAAAGCGCCGGTTGGCGAGAAGGTGGCGATCATCGGCTGCGGCGGGATCGGTTTTGATACCGCGATGTATTTAAGCCAGCCGGGCGAAGCCACCAGCCAGAACATCGCTGAGTTCTGCGTGGAATGGGGCATTGATACCAGCCTCAGTCAGTCCGGTGGTTTACGCCCGGAAGGTCCGCAGCTGCCGAAAAGCCCGCGTCAGATTGTGATGCTCCAGCGTAAAGCCAGCAAGCCGGGTGAAGGTCTGGGAAAAACCACGGGCTGGATCCACCGCGCCACCCTGCTCTCACGCGGGGTGAAGATGATCCCGGGGGTGAGCTACCAGAAGATCGACGACGACGGGCTGCACGTGCTGATCGGCGGCGAACCGCAACTGCTGCGCGTGGATCATGTGATTTTGTGCGCCGGGCAGGAGCCGAAGCGGGATCTGGCGGATCCGCTGCGTGAGGCGGGAAAAACGGTGCATTTGATCGGCGGGTGCGATGTGGCGATGGAGCTGGATGCGCGGCGGGCAATTGCGCAGGGGACGAAGTTAGCTCTGGCGATCTAGGGCATTGCCGGGCGGCGCTTCGCTTGCCCGGCCTACGGGTTCGAGGCCATTGTAGGCCCGGTAAGCGAAGCGCCACCGGGCATCAGGCCGCACATACCCAATCTTACCGACGACGCCCCAGCTTCACCGATTTCAGCACCACGAATTTGTTATTGGTGGCAATGGTGACGCAGTTGCCGAAAATCTTCTTCAGCTTGTGGAAGTAGTCCAGGTGGCGGTTGGCCACGATATACAGCTCGCCGTTGATTTTCAGGCAGCGGCGCGCGTGGTGGAACATCTCCCACGCGACGTTATCCGTCAGGGCGTGCTTCTGGTGGAATGGCGGGTTACAGAATACCGCGTTGAAGCGGAAAGGCTCTACGCCCGACAGCGCGTTATTGATCATAAACTCGCAGCGATCCAGTGCCTCCGGCAGGTTGGTTTCCACGTTCAGACGGCTGGAGGCCACCGCCATCGGCGATTCGTCGCTGAACACCACGCTGGCCTCCGGGTTCTTCGCCAGCAGCGTCAGGCCAATCACGCCATTACCGCAGCCGAGATCAACGATTTCCCCTTCCAGGTTTTCCGGCAGATGTTCCATAAAGAAGCGTGCGCCGATATCCAGACCGGTACGGGAGAAAACGTTCGCGTGGTTGTGGATGGTCCAGTCGGTGCCTTCCAGCTTCCAGCTCAGCGTCTCCGGCGCGTCGGCCAGCGCCGGTGCGCTGAAGGTACAGTTGATCAGGCGCGCTTTTTTCCAGGCAAGCGTCGTGGTGGTCGGGCCGAGCACTTTCTCGAACAATTCCAGCGTCGAGGTGTGAATATCGCGCGCTTTGGCACCCGCGATAATACGCGTATCCGGCGTCACGACCTTACGCAGCGCGCGAAGCTGCTGCTCCAGCAGCGCCATGGTTTTGGGCACTTTAATCAGCACCACGCCCGGCGCCTGCGGGTAGTCCGCGGTGCTGTCGAGGAACTTCACGCTGGATTCTTCGATATCGTTGTGACGCAGGTTTTCACGCGTCGCCAGCTCGCTTAAGTAAGAATCGCCGATACTGTAAGGCGCATGTTCCGCCAGCGCGCAGGCCAGCGCGCCAAACGCGTCATTCAGGATCAGAACCGGGCCGCTGATTTCAGTCCCATCCAACTGTTGCAGCAGATATTCATCCGCCGCTTCCCACGCCTGAAGCGGGTTAACGTCGTCCGTTTCCGGGAAACGTTTAAGGTTGAGTGAACGGAAACCGTTGTCTAAGTGGCTCATCGGCCCTCCTGAATGGTAAAATTTGGCGTATCCCTGAAAAGGGTGCGTGAGTATACCCGTTTTCACACTATTTTGGGGTTTTGATGAACCAGCTGACTTATCTCCAGGACTATCCGGAGCATTTACTTTCCCAGGTTCGTGACCTGATTGCCGCGGGAAAGCTCGGCGCGGTGCTGGAAAAACGCTACCCGGGCACGCATGATTTCGCGACTGACAAAGCCCTCTGGCAGTATACGCAGGATCTGAAAAACCAGTATCTTAAGAGCGCCCCGCCGATCAACAAGGTGATGTACGACAATAAGATCCACGTGCTGAAAAACGCGCTCGGCCTGCATACCGCCATCTCCCGCGTACAGGGCGGCAAGCTGAAGGCCAAAGCGGAGATCCGCGTCGCGACCGTCTTTCGCAATGCGCCGGAAGCCTTTCTGCGGATGATCGTGGTGCACGAGCTGGCGCACCTGAAAGAGAAAGAGCACGACAAAGCGTTCTACTCCCTGTGCTGCCATATGGAGCCGCAGTACCACCAGCTGGAGTTTGATACCCGTTTGTGGCTGACGCATTTATCGTTAAAGAGTAATGCGCAGTAGCGCACGCGAAATGTCATGATGACGTGCTACAGTGGCTTTAGGTTCCCTGCTACGGAGTACGTAACCGTTTATGATACGTTTCGCAGTCATCGGTACGAACTGGATCACGCGCCAGTTCGTCGACGCCGCCCACGAAACCGGCAAATATAAGCTCACCGCAGTCTATTCCCGCAGCCTTGAGCAGGCGCAGAGTTTTGCGAATGACTACCTGGTTGAACATCTGTTCACCTCGCTCGATGAGATGGCGCAAAGCGACGCCATTGACGCGGTCTATATCGCCAGCCCGAATTCTCTGCACTTCCCGCAAACGAAGCTGTTCCTCAGCCACAAAAAGCATGTGATCTGCGAGAAGCCGCTCGCCTCGAATATTGAGGAAGTGGAAGCCGCCATTGCGCTTGCCCGCGAAAACCAGGTGGTACTGTTTGAAGCGTTCAAAACCGCCAGCCTGCCGAACTTCCTGCTGTTGCAGCAATCGCTGCCGAAAATTGGCAAAGTGCGTAAAGCCTTTATCAACTACTGCCAGTATTCCTCGCGCTACCAGCGCTACCTGGACGGCGAAAACCCGAACACCTTTAACCCGGCATTCTCGAATGGCTCGATTATGGATATCGGTTTTTACTGCCTGGCCTCTGCGGTCGCCCTGTGGGGTGAACCGCACGGCGTAACCGCCACCGCCAGCCTGCTGGAAAGCGGCGTGGATGCACACGGCGTTGTGGTGCTGGACTACGGTGATTTTAGCGTGACGTTGCAGCACTCGAAGGTCAGTGACTCCGTACTGCCAAGCGAAATTCAGGGCGAAGACGGCTCGCTGGTGATCGAAAAAATCTCCGAATGCCAGAAGCTAAGCATCGTTCCCCGCGGCGGCAAAGCGCAGGAGCTGACGCAGCCTCAGCATATTAACACTATGCTCTATGAGGCAGAGGTCTTCGCCCGTCTGGTAGAAGACAACGAAGTGAACCACCCGGGGCTGGCGATCAGCCGCACCACGGCGAAGCTGCAAACGGAGATCCGCCGACAGACTGGCGTGATCTTCCCCGCAGACGGCGTGAATGTGGAAGCCGTCGCGTAAAACTGTGTAATGAAATCGTGCAGACCATTGACGAAACCGATGGTCTGACATAATTTGTTACCTGCAAAGGGGGAGTAACTTCTTCGCCGGTGGATCGTCATTACGATGCGTGCAAAACCGCATCCGGTCGCCGGGCAACCTTCGTGGTTGTAAGTGAGACCTTGCCGGAAGGCGAGGTCTATGCATAAAAAGCTAACGGCTATCGTCTTCTGACCATGGCCGTTTTTGTTTTTTATGTGTAAGGAAAATAGTATGCATTCTGTCGGCACTCCAATGCTGTGGGGCGGATTCGCGGTTGTCGTGCTCATCATGCTGGCAATCGACCTCTTTTTTGCAGGGTCGTCGCGGCGAGCACGGCATGAGCGTCAAGCACGCCGCCGTCTGGTCGCTGGTATGGGTTACCCTCTCACTCCTCTTCTGCGCCGCCTTCTGGTGGTATCTGGCCTCAACCGAAGGCCGCGCGGTGGCCGATCCTCAGGCACTCGCCTTCCTCACCGGCTATCTGATTGAAAAAGCGCTGGCGGTTGATAACGTCTTCGTCTGGCTGATGCTGTTCAGCTACTTCGCCGTGCCTGCGGCTCTGCAACGTCGCGTGCTGGTGTACGGCGTGCTGGGCGCTATTGTCCTGCGTACCATCATGATCTTCGCCGGTAGCTGGCTGATTACCCAGTTCGAATGGCTGCTGTATGTATTTGGCGCGTTCCTGCTGTTCACCGGGGTAAAAATGGCGCTGGCGAAAGAAGACGATACCGGGATCGGTGATAAGCCGCTGGTGAAGTGGATCCGGGGTCATCTGCGCATGACGGACAAGATCGAGAGCGAGCATTTCTTCGTGCGTAAGAACGGCCTGCTGTTCGCCACCCCGCTGCTGCTGGTGCTGATTCTGGTCGAACTGAGCGACGTGATTTTCGCGGTGGACAGTATCCCGGCTATCTTCGCGGTCACTACCGACCCGTTCATCGTGCTGACCTCAAACCTGTTCGCCATCCTCGGCCTGCGTGCGATGTACTTCCTGCTGGCGGGTGCGGCAGAGCGCTTCTCAATGCTGAAGTACGGTCTGTCGGTGATTCTGGTGTTTATCGGTATCAAGATGCTGATCGTCGATTTCTACCATATTCCGATCGCCATTTCGCTCGGCGTGGTGTTTGGCATTCTGCTGGTGACGCTGATTATCAATACCTGGGTTAACCGCCAGCACGATAAGAAGCAGCAGGCTTAGTGCGTTTTGCCCGGTGGCGCTACGCTTACCGGGCCTACAACGTCACCCCGTAGGCCGGGTAAGCGCAGCGCCACCCGGCACTTTCGTTAACCAATAGTTAAAAAACATGACGCAACACGTAAAATCCAGCATTTTACGCTTCCGCCTTTCGCTGCTTTCCCTGATACTCAACCAGGCAAACAAATACTTACATCCGGACACAAATGTGACTTAGAGCACATCCAGGATGGAACGCAATTTCACTCAGGAATAACGTATGAGCACACAATCACGCGGTCTGTTCGCGCGCCTGGCGCAGGGCAGTCTTGTAAAACAAATTCTGGTCGGGTTGGTACTGGGTATTCTGCTGGCGATGGTGTCAAAACCTGCCGCGGAAGCGACGGGGCTGCTCGGCACCCTTTTCGTTGGCGCACTTAAGGCCGTCGCCCCGGTACTGGTGCTGATGCTGGTGATGGCGTCGATTGCCAACCACCAGCACGGACAAAAAACCAACATTCGCCCTATTCTGTTCCTGTATCTGCTGGGAACCTTCTCTGCTGCCTTAACGGCCGTGGTGTTTAGCTTCCTGTTCCCGTCCACGCTGCACCTGACCAGCGCGGCCGGTGATATCACCCCGCCGTCCGGGATTGTGGAAGTGCTTCGCGGTCTGCTGATGAGCATGGTCTCTAACCCCGTCACCGCGCTGATGAACGCGAACTACATCGGCATCCTGGTCTGGGCGATCGGTCTGGGCTTCGCGCTGCGTCATGGTAACGAGACCACGAAAAACCTGGTGAACGATATGTCCAACGCTGTCACCTTTATGGTGAAGCTGGTGATTCGCTTTGCGCCAGTCGGGATCTTTGGTCTGGTCTCCTCCACGCTGGCAACCACCGGTTTCGATGCACTGTGGGGCTACGCGCAGCTGCTGGTCGTCCTGGTCGGCTGTATGCTGCTGGTGGCGCTGGTGATCAACCCGCTGCTGGTGTTCTGGCAGATCCGCCGCAACCCGTATCCGCTGGTGCTGACCTGCCTGCGTGAAAGCGGCGTGTATGCCTTCTTCACCCGCAGCTCGGCGGCAAACATTCCGGTCAACATGGCGCTGGCGGAGAAGCTGAATCTGGATCGCGATACCTATTCGGTGTCGATTCCTCTGGGTGCAACCGTGAACATGGCAGGTGCGGCGATCACCATCACCGTGCTGACGCTGGCGGCGGTGCATACGCTGGGCATTCCGGTGGATCTGCCAACCGCGCTGCTGCTGAGCGTCGTTGCATCACTGTGTGCCTGTGGCGCATCCGGCGTGGCGGGCGGCTCGCTGCTGCTGATCCCGCTGGCCTGTAACATGTTCGGTATTCCGAACGAGATTGCCATGCAGGTTGTCGCGGTCGGCTTCATTATCGGCGTATTGCAGGATTCCTGCGAAACCGCGCTGAACTCCTCTACCGACGTGCTGTTTACCGCAGCGGCCTGTCAGGCGGAAGACGCGCGTTTAGCGAAGAACGCCCTGCGCAGTTAAAAAGGAAAGCCCGGTGGCGGCTACGCCTTACCGGGCCTACAGGGTTTAGTAGGTCGGGTAAGCGCTAGCGCCACCCGACAAAGCACTTATAGCGTCACACCACTCTTAAAGATCGCCAGCTCGCGGAAGTCGTTCTTCTCGTTGCAGGTCTGCCTGCCGCTGGCAAATTCCACAATCGTGTCCACGAATTCGCTCAGCAGCTGCGGCATCGCTTTGCCGTGGATCAGCTGGCCGGCATCAAAGTCGATCCAGTGTTTTTTCTTCGCCGCCAGCTCGCTGTTAGTGGCGATTTTCACCGTTGGCACAAATCCGCCGTACGGCGTGCCGCGTCCGGTACTGAACAGCACCATGTGACAGCCCGCCCCCGCCAGCGCGCTGGTGGCGACCGCATCGTTGCCCGGTGCGCTCAGCAGATTCAGACCGTGCGTTTTCAGACGCTCACCATAGCGCAGCACGTCCACCACCTGGCTGGCGCCCGCTTTCTGGGTGCAGCCCAAGGATTTCTCTTCCAGCGTGGTGATCCCGCCCGCCTTGTTTCCCGGCGACGGGTTCTCATAAATCGGCTGGTTATGGGCGATGAAGTACTGTTTGAAATCGTTGACCATGGTGACGGTCTTCTCAAAGGTCTCTTCGTCGCGGCAGTGGCTCATCAGAATGCGCTCTGCGCCGAACATCTCCGGCACTTCGGTCAGCACCGTGGTGCCACCGTTGGCAATCACGTAATCTGAGAAGCGGCCCAGCATCGGGTTAGCGGTAATGCCGGAAAGCCCGTCAGATCCGCCGCACTCCAGGCCAAACTTCAGTTCGCTCAGCTTGCCCGGCTCGCGCTTGTCGTGACGCATCACCTCATACAGCTGGTGCAGCTGTTCAACGCCCGCTTCCACTTCGTCGTCCTGGTGCTGACACACCATAAAGTGCACGCGCTCAGGATCGAACTCGCCCAGCGTGTCGCGGAAGGCGTCGACCTGATTGTTTTCACAACCGAGGCCAATCACCAGCACCGCCCCCGCGTTCGGGTGACGCACCATATTTTGCAGCATGGTGCGGGTATTGATGTGGTCGTCGCCCAGCTGGGAACAACCGTAGGTATGGCTGAACAGATGCACGCCGTCGGTGCCTTCAGCATTGTTGGTCTCTTTCAGGAAACGCGTCTGAATTTGACGCGCGATCCCGTTCACGCAGCCGACGGTCGGGAGGATCCACAGTTCATTGCGGATCCCCACCTCCCCGCTGGCGCGGCGGTAGATCTGCACCTCACGATCGGCCGCCTGTCCTTCTTCTGCCTGGAAGTCAGGTTGATAGCTGTACTCGTCCAGATCGCTGAGATTGGTGCGGGTATTGTGGGAATGAATGTATTCACCCGGCGCAATATCCGCCAGCGCATGACCGATGGGCAAACCGTACTTCACCACGTTCTCCCCTTTCGCGATGGGGATCAGGGCAAACTTATGTCCACGTCCAATGGCCTGGCGTAACGTCACCGACTGGTTGTCGAAGGTCACTTCCGTCCCTTCGGCTAAATCGGCCAGCGCGACGGCAACGTTATCCAGCGAATGGATTTTGATGTATTGCATATCAACCTCAAACGGCCTTAGTTCAGTTCAATGGCGAAGTAGTCACGCGCATTGTTAAAGCAGATGTTTCTCACCATTTCGCCCAGCAGCTGGATATCCGCTGGCGCTTCGCCCGCGTGCACCCAGCGGCCAATCATCTGGCACAGAATGCGGCGGAAATATTCATGGCGGGTATAGGAGAGGAAACTGCGGCTGTCGGTCAGCATGCCAACGAAGCGGCTCAGCAGGCCGAGCTGCGCCAGCTGCGTCATCTGACGCTCCATGCCGTCTTTCTGATCGTTAAACCACCAGCCGGAACCGAACTGCATCTTGCCCGGCATCCCTTCGCCCTGGAAGTTGCCGATCATAGTGCCCAGCACTTCGTTATCGCGCGGGTTCAGGCAGTACAGAATGGTTTTTGGCAGCAGGTTTTGCTCGTTCTGTTTGCTCAGCAGTTTTGACAGCTCTTCCGCCATCGGACGGTCGTTGATGGAGTCAAAGCCTACGTCCGCGCCCAGCAGTTTGAACTGACGCTGGTTGTTATTACGCAGCGCGCCGATGTGATACTGCTGAACCCAGCCGCGACGGGCATATTCCGCACCGAGGAACACCAGCACCGCGGTTTTAAACTGCGCCACTTCGTGCTCGCTCAGGGCTTCGCCGGAGAGACGACGCGCCAGAATACTGTCCAGCTCAGCTTCACTGGATTCCGCGAACAGCACTACGTCCAGCGCGTGGTCAGACACTTTACAGCCGTGTGCGGCAAAGTGATCCAGACGTTTGGTCAGCGCGGTTTGCAGATCGTCAAAGCGACGAATGTCGGTATCCGAAACTTCCGCCAGCTTCGCCATGTAGTCGTTAAATGTCGGCAGCTCGATGTTGAAGGCTTTATCCGGGCGCCAGCTTGGCAGCACTTTGATGTCAAAGGTGCTGTCCTTCGCGACAACCGCGTGATGCTCCAGAGAGTCGACCGGATCGTCGGTGGTGCCCACCATCTTCACGTTCATCTGCTTCATGATGCCGCGCGCCGAGAAGCTATCCTGCGCCAGCAGTTCGTTGCACTGATCCCAGATTTCATCCGCCGTGGCGGGAGAAAGCAGCTTGCCGGTGATACCAAACGGACGACGCAGTTCGAGGTGCGTCCAGTGGTATAACGGGTTACCGATGGTGTGAGGAACGGTAGCGGCCCAGGCGTCAAACTTCTCGCGATCGGT
Source organism: Enterobacter cloacae complex sp. ECL72 (assembly GCF_019056635.1). Lineage (NCBI taxonomy): Bacteria > Pseudomonadati > Pseudomonadota > Gammaproteobacteria > Enterobacterales > Enterobacteriaceae > Enterobacter > Enterobacter cloacae complex sp. ECL72. Next base: position 3,616,888 of record NZ_CP077659.1, read on the forward strand.
CGCGTCGCCGGTACACAGGCGCTCGGCCACGCCGTTGGTGCGCATTGCGCGCCACTTATAGTGGTCACCCTTCAGCCAGATATCATACAGGTTTTTGAAACGGTAATTTTCTGCAACCTGCTGCGGCGGTAAATGGCAGTGGTAGTCGAAAATCGGCTGGTCTTTTGCGTAGTCGTGGTACAGGCGGCGAGCAAATTCGGTATCTAGCAGAAAATCGTCGGTCATAAACGGTGTCATTATCGTCTTCCTCATTACGGGAGCGTCAGAAAGCTTATGTTCAGATGCTGCAAAGTTATCACACCAATTTCCAGAGTCCGACGTTTTTTTCGTGAGTTAGATCAATAAACGTCGACAAATAAATTACCCTCAAAGGGGTAAACCCTCTCGCAGACCGCGCCAGTTCTGGCTTTGCGCACGCCGCATAATGTCCCTACAAAGATTCACACTTTTGTGATGTCACTCACCTTTTAAAGTTGTATGACAAGTTATCTTTTCGCCGTCGCAAACTATAAGCCGACGGAATGCATTACCGGTGTTTGATACATCGGATTTAACGGTACGGAAGCCGACTTAGCACGATTACTTATGGCAAGGTTCGGGCCGTTCCGGGACAGGTTCCCGGTTACGCCCCTCCCGTTACAGAACAGCTCCCGGCAACGGTTGAGTTGTTGCCGTGTCCCGACACGGAAATAACATAACGATGAGGTTTTACATGCGTAAAATTAAAGGGTTACGTTGGTACATGATCGCACTGGTGACGCTCGGCACCGTGCTGGGCTACCTGACACGTAACACCGTGGCAGCAGCGGCGCCAACGTTGATGGAAGAGTTACATATCTCCACGCAGCAATACTCTTACATCATTGCGGCTTACTCTGCCGCTTACACCGTAATGCAGCCTGTTGCAGGTTATGTTCTTGATATTCTGGGTACAAAAATTGGTTATGCCTTCTTCGCTGTAGCCTGGGCCGTCTTCTGTGGGGCGACCGCGCTGGCCGGCAGTTGGGGCGGACTGGCGCTGGCGCGTGGTGCGGTAGGTGCTGCCGAAGCAGCGATGATCCCCGCGGGTCTGAAAGCCAGCTCTGAATGGTTCCCGGCAAAAGAGCGTTCAATCGCTGTCGGTTACTTCAACGTGGGCTCCTCCATCGGGGCGATGATTGCTCCGCCACTGGTGGTGTGGGCGATTGTGATGCACAGCTGGCAGATGGCGTTCATCATCTCCGGTGTGCTGAGCTTTGCCTGGGCCATGGCGTGGCTGATCTTCTATAAACACCCACGCGATCAGAAAAAGCTGTCTGACGAAGAACGTGACTACATTATCAATGGTCAGGAATCTCAGCATCAGACCGACAACGGCAAAAAGATGTCCGTCTGGCAGATCCTGGGCACCCGTCAGTTCTGGGGTATCGCCCTGCCACGCTTCCTGGCAGAACCGGCCTGGGGTACGTTTAACGCCTGGATCCCGCTGTTCATGTTTAAAGTTTACGGCTTTAACCTGAAAGAGATCGCGATGTTCGCCTGGATGCCAATGCTGTTTGCAGACCTGGGCTGTATCGTCGGCGGCTACCTGCCACCGCTGTTCCAGCGCTGGTTTGGCGTGAACCTGATTGTGTCCCGTAAGATGGTGGTCACCATGGGCGCCCTGCTGATGATCGGCCCGGGCATGATCGGCCTGTTCACCAGCCCTTACGTGGCTATCGCCCTGCTGTGTATCGGGGGCTTTGCTCACCAGTCTCTGTCCGGTGCGCTGATTACGCTCTCGTCCGACGTGTTTGGTCGTAACGAAGTCGCTACCGCCAACGGCCTGACCGGGATGGCCGCCTGGACCGCAAGTACCCTGTTTGCGCTGGTGGTCGGCGCGCTGGCAGATACGATTGGTTTCAGCCCGCTGTTCGCGGTACTGGCTATCTTCGACCTGATGGGTGCGGTGGTTATCTGGACGGTGCTGAAGAGCAAATCCGCCGATGAACTGGCGAAAGAGTCCCTTGGGGGACCGGCGACGCAGAGTTAGCGTTGTTGTGCCGGGTGGCGGCTACGCCTTACCCGGCCTACAAAACCCATAGGCCCGCGCAAGCGAAGCGCACCCGGCAAAATCTTCTCAAAAGCCGCCTCCGGGCGGCTTTTTTCATGGTGAAATCTGGAGAGTGGCACGCAAAAGTGGTATAACAAATCATTCGCCGTACCCTGCCTGGAGCGCATATGGAAATCACCGAATCACGTCGTTTATATCAACAACTTGCCGCCGAGCTGAAAGATCGCATCGAGCAAGGGGTCTATCTTGTCGGTGATAAACTTCCCGCTGAGCGTTTCATTGCGGATGAAAAAAGCGTCAGCCGCACGGTGGTCCGCGAAGCCATCATCATGCTGGAAGTGGAAGGGTATGTTGAGGTACGCAAAGGTTCCGGCATTCATGTGATTTCCAGCCAGGCGAAACACTCCCCCACCCCGGACGAAAGTCTGGAGTTTGCCAGCTACGGTCCGTTTGAGCTTCTCCAGGCTCGCCAGCTGATTGAAAGCAACATTGCGGAATTTGCTGCGACGCAGGTGACCAAGCAGGACATCATGAAGCTGATGGAAATCCAGGATCATGCGCGTAAAGAAAAATGTTTCCGCGATTCCGAATGGGACCTGCAATTCCACGTCCAGGTCGCCCTTGCGACTCAGAACACGGCGCTGGCGGCAATCGTTGAAAAAATGTGGACTCAGCGCGTTCACAACCCGTACTGGAAGAAATTGCACGATCACATTGATTCCCGTACGGTAGATAACTGGTGTGACGACCACGACCAGATTCTTAAGGCTCTGATTCGTAAAGATCCGCATGCGGCGAAACTGGCAATGTGGCAGCACCTGGAGAACACCAAACAGATGCTGTTTAATGAAACAAGTGATGACTTTGAATTTAACGCTGACCGCTATCTTTTTGCCGATAATCCGGTCGTTCACCTCGATACCGCGACCAATCTCGCAAAATAATCCCCCGAACGGCTGGCAGGCGCACCGCCGCGCCTTCCGGCCAGACAGGGTAAGAAAACCTCTATAGTGTCAGCCTTTGTAAAATATCTCGCTCCCCTCCGTGGCTTACGCCAAAATCGTGTTTCCCCTCAAATTCTGTGACGCAGAACGTCGGGCTTTGTTACAATTGGATTCACTTCGTTATTTTGTAAGTTAGTGCTTGCTAACCAGCCAATTAACAGGGAACAGTGTTGGCCACACATCAATGTGTCCGCGAGCGACCATAATGAAATCATAACAATGTCGCCGTGCTGTTTTCCCGAATGACAGGCGTGACGTTAACCGATTTCCAGGAACACTGAATGGAACTTTTGACCCAACTACTGAACGCCCTCTGGGCTCAGGATTTCGAAACGCTGGCCAACCCGTCCATGATTGGCATGCTCTACTTTGTGTTATTTATGATCCTGTTCCTCGAGAACGGTCTGCTGCCTGCTGCCTTTTTACCCGGCGACAGCCTGCTGGTGCTGGTCGGGGTGCTCTGTGCAAAAGGGGCGATGGCTTTCCCGCAAACGGTCCTGCTTTTGACCATTGCCGCCAGCCTGGGCTGCTGGGTGAGTTACATTCAGGGGCGATGGCTGGGTAACACGCGAATCGTTCAGAACTGGCTTTCGCACCTTCCGGCCCATTACCACCAGCGAGCGCACCACCTTTTCCATAAGCATGGGCTTTCCGCCTTACTAATCGGCCGCTTTATCGCATTCGTACGCACCCTGCTGCCCACCATTGCGGGCTTGTCCGGCCTGAGCAGTACGCGCTTCCAGTTCTTTAACTGGATGAGCGGCTTGCTGTGGGTGCTGATCCTGACCACGCTCGGCTACGCGCTGGGTAAAACGCCGGTCTTTATGAAATATGAAGATCAGCTGATGTCTTGCCTGATGCTGCTGCCCGTCGTTCTGCTGGTGTTTGGCCTGGTCGGGTCCCTGGTCGTACTGTGGAAGAAGAAATACGGAGCCAGGGGTTAACGATGGTTATCTCCCCGCTCGCGCTGCGCCGCTTCTCTTACGCTATCGTCGCGCTGATGATGTTCAGCGCTCTTATCCTGCTGTGGTCTGCGCTACAGCATCAGGAGTCGACGCTGGCTATCCGTCCTGTGAGCCAGGGAACCAGCGTGCCGGATGGTTTTTCCATCTGGCATCATCTGGACGCAAACGGGATCCGCTTTAAGAGCATCACGCCGCAAGACGATGTGCTGCTGATAAAATTTGACTCCAGTGCGCAAAGCGCCGCGGCGAAAGCCGTGCTGGACCGCACGCTGCCGCAGGGTTACATCATTGCGCAACAGGATGATGACAGCCACGTAGCCTCCTGGATGTCACGGTTACGCGACACGTCGCATCGATTTGGTTAACGACTAAGATTCCGAATATTTTCACCTACTTTGGTGAAACTCCCGTTTACTTACTATGCTTAAGTACGCGGAGCACCCCTCAGATGTTCTCCGCATAGTTCTGGAACACGGCTTACGCCGTAACACAATGGAAGGTTTCTATAATGAAATACCGCATCACTCTGGCTCTGGCCCTTTTTTCTTTAAGCACAGCTTCCTTCGCTATGTCTCTTTGTCAGGAGAAAGAACAGGATATCCAACGCGAAATCAGTTATGCCGAAAAGCATAACAATCAGCACCGGATCGACGGGCTGAAAAAAGCGTTGAGCGAAGTGAAAGACAACTGTACGGACAGCAAGCTGCGTGCCGATCATCAGGAAAAAATCGCTGAACAGAAGGACGAGATAGCCGAGCGCCGTCAAGACCTACAGGAAGCGAAAGAGAAAGGTGATGCGGAAAAAATTGCCAAGCGCGAGAGGAAGTTGCAAGAGGCGCAGGACGAACTGAAAGCGCTGGAAGCTCGCGATTATTGAGTTAACGGAAATCTCAACAGGAGAGAATCATGTCAAAAGATACAACTTCAGAAAATCTGCGCGCTGAACTGAAATCCCTGGCGGACACCCTGGAAGAGGTGCTGAACTCTTCTGCGGATAAATCGAAAGAAGAAGTAAGTAAACTGCGCAGCAAAGCGGAGCAGGCACTGAAAGAGAGCCGTTACCGTCTGGGCGAAACCGGTGATGCGCTGGCGAAACAAACCCGCGAAGCGGCAGCGCGCGCAGACGAATATGTACGTGATAATCCATGGACGGGTGTAGGTATTGGCGCCGCAGTGGGTGTGGTGCTGGGTGTCCTGCTGACGCGTCGTTGATTATGGAAGATCCACGTCACGCACAAGGGCCTGCTAAAAACGTCCTCGGCATCGGCCAGCGTATTCTTACGACGCTGGTCGGGATTGCCGAAACGCGCGTCCGGCTTGCGGTAGTGGAGCTGGAAGAGGAGAAAGCCAACCTCTTCCAGATGCTGCTCATGCTTGGGCTTACGATGCTCTTTGCCGCGTTTGGTCTGATGAGCCTGATGGTGTTAATCATCTGGGCTATCGATCCACAGTATCGTCTGAACGCGATGATTGCGACTACCGTGGTTCTGCTGGTGGCGGCGCTGATAGGCGGTATCTGGACCCTGCATAAAGCGCGCACGTCGACCTTCCTGCGCCATACGCGCCAGGAGCTGGCCAACGACCGCGCCCTGCTGGAGGATGATAAGTCGTGAGCGACAAAGCCGAACGTCAAAAGCGGAAAGCGTATCTGTTGAGCCAAATCCAGCAGCAGCGGCTGGATTTGTCTGCCAGCCGTCGAGACTGGGTTGAAGCCACGCATCGGTTTGACCGCGGTTGGAACACGGTCCTGAGCCTGCGCTCATGGGCGCTGGTCGGCAGCAGCGTGATGGCGATCTGGTCGGTTCGGCATCCTAACATGCTGATCCGCTGGGCACGCCGCGGCTTTGGCGCCTGGAGCGCCTGGCGTCTGGTGAAAACCACGCTGCGACAGCAGCAGTTGCGCTAGCCTTCTTGCCGGGTAAGGCGTAGCCGCCACCCGGCAAAACCCCCTCCCTTACTCAATATCTTTGAAGAAGATTAACAGTTTTCCTTGCTAACATTTGCCATCCGCCCCGTTTACACTCCTCTCCATCGACAGCAAAGACGCGGTATCTACCCGAATTTGCAAGCAAATAACGTTTAGCCGCTGATGTGGTTTCCTGGAGAGTAAAATGAAAAAATTAGAAGATGTTGGTGTACTGATAGCGCGTATTCTGATGCCTGTTCTGTTCATCACCGCAGGCTGGGGCAAAATTACCGGCTATGCGGGCACTCAGCAGTATATGGAAGCGATGGGCGTGCCGGGGTTCCTGCTGCCACTGACCATTCTGCTTGAGTTCGGCGGCGGCCTGGCAGTGCTGTTCGGTTTCCTGACCCGCACTACGGCGCTGTTCACCGCAGGCTTTACCCTGCTGACCGCGTTCATCTTCCACAGCAACTTTGCGGAAGGCGTGAACTCCCTGATGTTCATGAAAAACCTGACCATCGCGGGCGGCTTCCTGCTGCTGGCTATCACGGGTCCGGGCGCCTACAGCATCGACCGTCTTCTGAATAAGAAGTGGTAAGCAGGCTATAATGATTACATTCAAAGCGAGGAGACATCTCCTCGCTTTTGCTATCTGACGGAGGAGTAAAAAATGGGACAACTCGTAGACGGCGTCTGGCAGGATGTCTGGTATGACACCAAATCCACCGGTGGACGCTTTAAGCGCTCTGTTTCGGCCTTCCGTAACTGGCTGACCGCCGACGGCGCACCCGGCCCGAGTGGCGAAGGGGGCTTTGCGGCGGAAAAAGATCGTTATCATCTGTATGTTTCTCTCGCCTGTCCGTGGGCGCACCGCACGCTGATTGTGCGCAAACTTAAAGGTCTCGAATCGTTAATTCCGGTTTCGGTGGTCAACCCGCTGATGCTGGAAAACGGCTGGACGTTCGACAGTGGCTTCCCGGCCGCGACGGGTGATGAGCTTTATCATCACGATTTCCTGTATCAGCTCTATCTGCGCGCCGATCCGCACTACACCGGACGCGTAACGGTGCCTGTGCTGTGGGACAAGAAAAACCAGACGATCGTCAGCAATGAATCCGCTGAAATCATTCGCATGTTCAATACCGCGTTTGACGCTCACGGTGCACGCGCCGGGGATTACTACCCGGTTGAGCTGCGCGAGAAAATTGACGAGCTGAACGGCTGGATCTACGACAACGTCAACAACGGCGTCTACAAAGCGGGCTTTGCCACCAGTCAGGAAGCGTACGACGAAGCGGTCGGCAACGTGTTTGGATCCCTGGAGCGCCTGGAGCAGATCCTCGGCCAGCATCGTTATTTAGCGGGCGATCGCCTCACCGAAGCAGACATCCGCCTGTGGACGACGCTGATCCGCTTTGATCCGGTATATGTCACCCACTTCAAGTGCGACAAGCATCGCATCAGTGATTACCTGAACCTGCACGGTTTCCTGCGCGACATCTATCAGATGCCGGGGATTGCGGAGACGGTCAATTTTGACCATATTCGCACCCACTATTTCCGCAGTCATAAGACCATCAACCCAACGGGCATTATCTCCATTGGCCCGTGGCAGGACCTGGATGAACCGCACGGGCGCGACGTGCGTTTCGGATAATTATTTAGGGAATCAATTGATTCCCTTTTTTAATTCACAGCATACATCTATCCTTACCTCGATCGCTTAGAAAACAAGTGATTGACTGATTAAGAGGCAAGGAAAAATGGACTGGTATTTAAAAGTACTGCGCAACTACGTTGGATTTGGTGGCCGTGCCCGCCGTAAAGAGTACTGGATGTTCGTTCTGGTGAACTTCGTCCTGATTATGGTGCTGGGCATTGTGGACAAGATCCTCGGCTGGGAACGCGAGGGGGGTGAAGGCATTCTCACCACCATTTATGGTGTGTTAGTTCTGCTGCCTTCATGGGCCGTACTGTTTCGTCGTCTTCACGACACCGATCGTTCGGCGTGGTGGCTGCTGTTGCTGTTGATCCCGCTTATCGGCTGGATCGTGATTTTGATTTTCAACTGTCAGAGCGGAACGCCGGGCGAAAACCGCTTTGGTCCGGATCCTAAGGCAAGCGCGTAAATTCTGCCCGGTGGCGCATACGCTTACCGGGCCTACGCTTATTTGTTGTGGTGGGCAAAGAGCTTGGGAATTTCACGCAAACACCACGATTTGGCTTCGCCCATGCTGTCGCGACGCCACGCCATAATGATATCCACTTCGCTGGTGTATTCCGGGCTGACGACGCGCAGCCGCCCTTCTGCAATGTCCTTTTCGACAAACGGATACGGCATAGTCGCCACGCCCAGCCCCGCCAGGAGTGCCTGTCGCTTATCTTCCAGCGACGTTACCGTCAGTCGCGGCTGTTTATCCAGCAACTGTACCGTTAACACCGGGCGCTCTCGGGCGGTATCCGCGACCGCCACACCGCGGTATTTCACGCGCGTGACCTCAGAGAGCGGCTCCGGCTCCTGATGGATAGGGTGATCCGGGGCTGCGACGTAGACGTTCATCACGCTGTACAGTTTGCGCGAATTGATTTCTGACGATGAGCGGAAATGCATGTCCGGCGCAATCACGATATCCGCCCTGCCCGTCTCAAGACGCTCCCACGCCCCGGCCAGCACCTCAGTGATGATCGACAGCTGGGTATTGGCTTTCGCGGCCAGTCTGTCCACCAGCGGGAACAGCGCCTCGGTGGGCACCAGCGCTTCGGTCACCAGCGTCAGATGGGTTTCCCAGCCGCGGGCCAGCGCTTCGGCATCCGTCGTCAGCTTATCCGCCGCTTCCAGCAATACGCGGCCGCGCTCCAGCAGCATCCGCCCAACGTTGGTGAATTTTGTTCGATGACCGGAACGGTCAAAGAGCACAACATCCAGCTCCTCTTCCAGCTTTTGCATGGTATAGCTCAGGGCAGACGGAACGCGCCCCAGTTCATCTGCCGCCGCGGCAAAACTGCCGCGCCTGTCAATCGCGTCCATGACGCGAAGCGCCTCAAGCGTCAATGCTCTCTCTTTAGCCATCTCGTTCTCATTCAGGAAATTTGAACATACCAGGCAGAATATCTGGCTAACAATGCAGCGTCCATACCTTTACCATTGATTTAGTGTAAAGAGAGGTCAAGTTTATGATTACGACAAGAACAGCGAAACAGTGCGGACAAGCCGATTTCGGTTGGTTGCAGGCCCGCTACACCTTTTCCTTTGGACACTACTTTGACCCTAAACTCCTCGGTTACGCTTCACTGCGCGTATTGAATCAGGAAGTGCTCGCCCCGGGCGCGTCCTTCCAGCCGCGCACGTACCCTAAAGTCGATATCCTGAACCTGATCCTGGAAGGCGAGGCAGAATACCGCGATAGCGAGGGCAATCATGTCCAGGCGAAGGCTGGCGAGGCGCTGTTAATTTCCACGCAGCCAGGTATTAGCTACAGCGAGCATAACCTCAGCAAAGATAAAACGCTGACCCGCATGCAGCTGTGGCTGGATGCCTGTCCGGAGCGGGAAAATCCGCTGGTGCAAAAAATCGATCTGAAGGGCGGTAAACAGCAGCTGATTGCCTCGCCAGACGGCAGCAAAGGCAGCTTGCAGTTGCGCCAGCAGGTGTGGTTGCACCATATCGAACTGAAAAAAGGTGAACAGGCGAGCTTCCAGCTTCATGGCCCGCGTGCCTATTTGCAGTCCATTCACGGAACGGTGCATGCGGTCACGCATACGGAAGAGAAAGAAGCGCTCACCTGCGGTGACGGGGCGTTTATTCGTGACGAAGCGAATATCACCCTGGTTGCCGATACGCCGCTGCGCGCGCTGCTGATTGATTTGCCGGTTTAAGATCAACACGCCCCCTCGCTCGATCGGTTCCCTCTCCCTATGGGAGAGGGTTAGGGTGAGGGGTAACGGGTTGGATTAAATCACAACACCTTACTCGCCATAATCTCAATGATCTGCCGGTCCGTCGCCTGCATTGAGCGGCACGCCAGGGCGCACAGGTTAGAGATAGACTGTTCCACGTCGTGCGCCACAATCCCCTCGTTACCCGTCACCGCAGTATCATCCAGCGCCATCATCACGGCTTTCCAGGCGCTGGTGACGCTGGTCGAGACCTTCATTGCGCAGCTGTTAGAGGCCCCATCGCAGATCATCCCGCTCACGTCGCCGATCATACTGCCGATCGCCATGGCAATGGTCTGGTAAGATCCGCCCATCAGCCACGCCATACCCGCCGCTGCCCCCATTCCGGCCGTTGTCGCCGCGCACAACGCGGACAAGCGCGGAAGCTGGTAGTGGATATAGATAGCCGACAGATGCGAGAGCATCAGCGCCCGCGCCAGCCGTTCGTCATCGGCCTGAACGTGCTCAGCCACCACCACTACCGGCATGGTGGCGGTGATGCCCTGATTCCCGGAACCCGAGTTGCTCATCGCCGGCAGCGTCGCGCCTCCCATGCGGGCATCCGAGGCTGCGCTGGTGCGGATAATAATGTCTGAACCCAGATCCTGCGCCATCCAGCCGCGTGCGCGCTGTTTATTGAGCGTCGCGCCAATATGCAGCCCCCAGTTGCCACGCAAACCTTCGCGGGAGAGCGCATCGTTCAGCCGCCCCGCATCGAGGATAAAGCGGATCGCGTCAAACGGCACCTGCTCTACAAACTCAAGGATCTGCGACAGCGTGGTGGTCGAGAGTACCGCCAGCGGATCGTCGTTGTTCTGGCTCTGACGATCGTCAAGCCTGAAGCGCGTTTCGCCCTGACAAACTACCTCCACCACGCGAGTGTGCCCGCCAGCGATGGTCACCATCGCCGAGGATTCACCGACGTAAACGCAGGCGCGTGAGTAGAGGATCTCCTCGCACGGCTCCTGCAATTTCACCTGCACCAGACCTGCGTTCAGCAGTGCTTTGGCGCGCGTTAGCGCCTCGGCCGACGCGTCTTTCAACACCTCCAGCCCGGCGTGTGCATTACCGCCTGTCGCCCCCAGCGCGGCCGCGATGGGTAAACCGACCATACCGGTGCCGGGCACCGTTACGCCAAGCCCGTTTTTCATCAGGTTCGGCGATACCCACGCCTCGATACGCGTCACCTCACCGTCAAGCTGTCCGGCAGCCATCGCGCACGCCAGCGCCAGCGAGACGGGTTCGGTACAGCCCAGCGCAGGCTTTACCTCTTCCTGCACAGCGCGAATAAAATGGTTCCATAAAGGATTAATTTGCTCAGACATCGTTACGACCTTATTTAACCTCATGAGAAGGCGAGGAAAGGAGAAACACAAAGCAGCAGCCCGGTAATCACAATAATCACCAGCGATACGCCTTTATATTTATGAAGTGCGGGCACTTTGTAGACCAGCCACGCCGGAATTAAGCAGCCCACCATCCCGAAAATAGGGCTACAGATGGAGGTGAAGCTCAGCACCGGCGCGTTTAACACAATCGCGCTCCAGGCCAGCAGGATAGCGAACAGCATAATCCCGCGCTGGACGGTGCTTTCATTGATTTTCTCCGCCGGCATTTTGCGGCGCAGGATGTTCATCACGATGCCCTGCGTCGCCTCACGAAAGCCGAGATAGACGCCAAAGAACGCGGTCATCACGGCAAAAATGTTGAGGATCACGCTGACGATTTTGACCCAGCCCGCACCGTCACCGCTGATGAACTGTGCTGCGATTGCCAGGGCGGAAATATTCTGCTCGTAGGCTTTTACCGCCTCGTCGTGCCCCATCGCCAGCGTAAAGGAGACCGCGTAGAAAAAGACCGTCACAAACAGCACGCCAAAAGCGATATTCATTGCCCGCAGCGCCTTATGACGCGCCACCTCTACGGATTTTTCCCGTGAACGATAGGAAATCACCATCGGGCTTAATGTCTGAATAAACAGAATGGAGGTTAAGGTGAAAGGCAGCGTAATAATGGCATTTTTAATCAGCAGGCCCATCGGCGGCAGCATACCGACGTTGGCTAAATGCCAGAGGCCAATCATCGAAAGCCCCAGCGCCGCCACCACAAATAATTTGGTCAGCACCATCAGGCTGGAGACTTTAAACAGCAGTTTTTCACCGCGCGACGAAATGGCGACCAGAATGCAGATCAGGAATAAGCCGTAGAACGGATTTTCCGACAGCAAACCGTCGGTTACGCCGAAGGTGTGTAGGTAGGATGCGCTGTCGTTGGTGATAGCCGTGGAATAGACAAACATCCAGATCACCAGCATCACAAAATAAAGCGCACCCAATAAGATGCCCCAGTTTTTACCTAAATAACCGCTAATGACGCTCGGGTAATCTTTGCATTCCGGTGATTCCGCCAGCGTATTAATAAACAGGCGCTGGAACAGGTACATAGCCGGATAACCAATTATCGACGAGAGTAAAAACACCCACAGCCCCATTAACCCGACCTGCACCGGAAGAAAAACGATACCCGCGCCGATAGCCATCCCGATACTCATGATGACCCAGCCCGTATCGGTGCTGTCGAATTTGATCGCCTCTCGCCATTCGCTTTCGCTCATTCCCGCCCGCCTTGCCGCAGGGGAATCACTCACAATCACACTGCTGTTTGTTGCCATATTCATTGGGCACTCGCTTATTTTGTAGGGTAACTGGTTGTTTTTATAAGGTTCCGATCGCCAGCGATTGCGAGTCAGAGGGTGCAGGTGTGAGTTATTGATATGGGAAGATCATATCCGGAGCGCGGGAGAAAAAAGTCACAACTTTTATAGGGATTTTCTAAAGCGAGAGAATAATATTACTTCGGGATAGCAGAAAGGAGAGTAAGTTTTCTAAAATTGACGACGTTCACAAAATTAAAAGCCTCCCCATTTGAGGAGGCTGAAGATGAAGCCTGTATTACATCGCCTGCGTAAACGTCCTCGAAATCACGTCCTGCTGCTGCTCGCGCGTCAGGGCGTTAAACCGCACCGCATAACCTGAAACGCGGATCGTCAGGTTCGGATAGTTCTCCGGATGGGCGACGGCATCCAGCAGCATCTCCCGGTTCATCACGTTGACGTTCAGGTGTTGCCCGCCCTCAATGGTCGCTTCGTGGTGGAAGTATCCGTCCAGCAGCCCGACAAGGTTGGTTTTGCGCACCGGCTCGTCCTTGCCCAGTGCCTGCGGCACGATGGAGAAGGTGTAGGAGATCCCGTCTTTGGCGTAGGTGAACGGCAGCTTGGCGACCGAGGTTAACGACGCCACCGCCCCTTTTCTGTCGCGCCCGTGCATCGGGTTGGCGCCAGGCGCAAACGGCGTGCCGCCGCGACGTCCGTCCGGCGTGTTGCCGGTCTTCTGCCCGTAAACCACGTTGGAGGTGATGGTCAGGATCGACTGCGTCGGTACCGCGTTGCGGTACGTCGGCAGCGCCTGGATTTTCTTCATAAAGCGCTCAACCAGATCGCAGGCGATACTGTCCACGCGATCGTCGTTGTTGCCGTACTGCGGATAGTCGCCTTCGATGACGAAATCCACCGCCAGACCGGTGTGGTCGCGCACCGGTTTTACCGTGGCGTATTTGATGGCCGACAGGGAATCCGCCGCCACCGACAGCCCGGCAATGCCGCAGGCCATGGTGCGGTAGACGTCCCGGTCGTGCAGCGCCATCAGCGAGGCTTCGTAGCTGTATTTATCATGCATATAGTGAATGAGATTCAGCGCGCTGATGTACTGCACCGCCAGCCAGTCCATGAAGTGATCGAGGCTCGCCATTACGGTGTCGTAATCCAGTACCTCCTCCAGCAGCGGCTCGGTTTTCGGCCCCACCTGGATCTTCAGCTTCTCATCCACCCCGCCGTTGATTGCATACAGCAGCGTTTTCGCCAGGTTGGCGCGTGCGCCGAAGAACTGCATCTGCTTGCCGATCACCATCGGGCTGACGCAGCAGGCAATGGCGTAGTCGTCGCTGTTGAAGTCGGCGCGCATCAGATCGTCGTTCTCGTATTGCAGCGAGGAGGTGACGATCGACACCTGCGCGGCGTATTTCTTGAACGCGATCGGCAGTTGTTCGGACCAGAGGATCGTCAGGTTTGGCTCCGGCGCAGGCCCCATGGTGTGCAGGGTATGCAGGTAGCGGAAGCTGTTTTTGGTCACCAGCGTGCGGCCATCCAGCCCCATGCCGCCAATCACTTCCGTGGCCCAGATCGGATCGCCGGAGAAGAGCGTGTCGAACTCCGGCGTGCGCAGGAAGCGTACCATGCGGATCTTCATGATGAAGTGGTCGATCAGCTCCTGGGCCTGCACCTCATTCAGCCGTCCTGCCTGCATGTCGCGTTCAATGTAGATATCAAGGAACGAGGCCGTGCGCCCCAGCGACATCGCCCCGCCATTCTGGGATTTCACTGCGGCAAGGTAGGCAAAGTAGACCCACTGCACCGCTTCCTGCGCATTCATCGCCGGACGTGAAATATCAAAGCCATAGTTCGCCGCCATCTGCTGGATCTGGAGCAACGCACGTTTATGCTCCGCCAGCTCCTCGCGCAGGCGGATCGTGGCCTCCAGATCTTCTCCGCGCTCCAGTTTCCCCTGGAGATCGGCGAACTGAAGTTCACGCTCGCGCACCAGATAGCTGATGCCGTACAGCGCCACGCGACGGTAGTCGCCGATGATGCGTCCGCGCCCGTAGCCGTCCGGCAGACCGGTCAGCACCCCCGATTTGCGGCAGCGCATCATCTCCGGGGAGTAAACGTCAAACACGCCCTGGTTGTGGGTTTTGCGCAGGTCTGTGAAGAGATATTCAAACTGCGGATCCATCTCGCGACCGTAGGCTTCGAACGAGCTGCGGATCATGTTGATCCCGCCGTACGGATGCAGGGCGCGCTTGAGCGGCTTGTCGGTTTGCAGGCCAACGATCGTCTCCAGCTCCTGATCAATATAGCCCGGCCCGTGCGCGGTAATAGTAGTGGCGATGTTGGTGTCAAAATCCACCGGAGCGTGAGTAGCATTCTCCTGACTAATGCCGACCATCACCTTCTGCCACAGCGCCGTCGTTGCTGGCGTCGCCTGCGCGAGGAAAGCTTCATCGCCTTCATAAGGGGTGTAGTTATGCTGAATAAAATCGCGCACGTTAATGCCGTTTTTCCATTCTTCACCGCGAAAGCCGGCCCATGCGTCGCTGTAAGGCGCGACGCCCGTATCGATTGTTACTTTCATCAGATTCTCGCTTTATCAGGCGTAAGCCGCAGCCGGAGTAACCTTCCCAAGACGGAGGGCGTCCAGTGCGATCATTTTTTCTTCATTGGTAGGGATCACCGCGCAGGCCGCGCGGGACGACTCGGTGGAGATCACGCGCTCGCCCGCGCTGCCCGGCAGGGCATTTTTGGACTCGTCGAGGATGATGCCAAACACCTTAAGATGCTCCACCACCAGCGCGCGGATAAGCACGGAGTTCTCACCGATCCCGCCGGTAAACACCACGCCATCCAGACGGTGCAGGGACGCGGCATGACCGGCGATATGTCGCGCAATCCGGTGGACAAAGGTCTTTATTGCCAGCCGCGCCCGCTCGTTGCCGTCATGCCAGGCTTTCTCCAGCGCGCGCAAATCGGAGGAGATGCCAGAGATCCCCAGCAGCCCGGACTCTTTGTTGACCACGCGCTCCAGATCCTCGAACGACTGGCCGGTCTGCCGGGCAATCCACGCCATCGCGCCAAAATCCACGTCGCCGCAGCGCGTGCCCATCACCAGTCCTTCAAGCGGCGTCATCCCCATGGACGTGTCCACGCTTACGCCGTTACGCACCGCGCAGATGGACGCCCCGTTGCCGAGATGGGCAATCACCAGGCCGCTGTCATCGGGAGAGAGCCCGAGAAGCGCGTGCGCCTGCGCCGACACGTAGCGGTGAGAGGTGCCGTGGAAACCGTAGCGGCGCACGCCCAGCTCTTCAAAATAGCGGTACGGCAAGCCGTACAGATACGCCTGCGGCGCCATGGTCTGGTGGAAGCTGGTATCAAATACCGCCACCTGCTGCACGCCGGGGAACAGGCGCCCGGCGGCTTCCACGCCGCTCAGGTTGGCGTAGTTATGCAGCGGCGCCAGCGGGGAGACCTGGCGGATCTGCGCCATCACCTCTTCCGTGATCAGGGTCGACTCGCTGAAGAGGTCGCCGCCGTGGGCAATGCGATGGCCAATCAAGGCCACGCTGCCCATCAGGTTGCGTTTCTCCAGCTCCAGGGCGATGGCGGCCAGCGCCCCTTCGTAGTCCTGGTGAGCCAGTCTGACCGGCTCACCCCCATTCACGGAAATAAAGGCTTTTTCTGTGTTGATGCCGTCCGCAATGCCCGTCATCAGGGCATCGCAGCCTGCGGCGTCCAGCACCGAGAACTTAACAGAGGACGATCCGCAGTTAATGACCAGTACTACCGGAAACTCAATCATGGTATGGCTCCGCTCTTCCTGAGCTTTGGTTTAAAACAGTTTGTACACGATGTTCAGAATGGTCAGCATGCCGACCACGGTTACGAAGATGTTCTCGGTCCGGCCTTTGTATTTCGCCAGCGCAGGCGCCTTGCGGATGGCGTACATCGGCAGCAGGCACAGCAGAGAGGCGATAATTGGCGCACCCATGGCTTCAATAAGGTCCAGGATGTTCGGGTTGGCGTAGGCCACAATCCAGGTGGAGCCCATGATGAAGACCATGCTGATGGTGTTCAGCTTGCCCACGGAGACTTTCTTCTTGTCGCCCTTGTAACCGAACTTGAGGATCAGACCGTTCAGCCCCTCCAGCGTGCCCAGATAGTGGCCGAAGAAGGATTTAAAGATAGCGACCAGCGCGATGATGGAGGCGCCGTATTCCAGCACCGTGGCGAACGTGGATTTACTGCCTGACATCGACGCGAAGTGGTTCGCCAGGTAAGAGAGCACCGGAATGTTCTGCGCTTTGGCGTCCGCCATGTTCTGCGGAGAGAGCGTAAACAGGCAGCTAAAGGCGAAGAACATCACCACCGCCACCATCAGCAGGCTGGCGCGACCAATGATTTTGGAACATTTCTGCTCGGTAAACTCTTTCCCGAACTCTGGTTCGTACTCTTCGCGTTTGGAGACCACAAACGAGGAGACGATAGGCGAGAAGTTGAAGGAGAAGACCATGATGGAGATCCCCAGCCACACCGTGACCAGAATGCCGTCATGACCGGTGAAGGCGATATCGCTCAGGTTAACCTGGTCGATCACCGCCGAGTTCCAGTACGGGATCAGCGAGAGAGAAATCAACACCAGGCTGGCGATGAACGGGAACACAAGGTAGCTCATCACTTTCACCATCAGGTCTTTACCGAACCAGATAACAAAAGCCATCAGCAGCAGCAGGAATAGCGCCACCACGCCGCGGTTCAGGGCGGGCATCTGGAGCTGGTTTTCCCAGAAGGTCATAAAGGTGTTGGTAATGGTGACGCCGTAAATCCACAGTAGCGGGCAAATGGCAAAGAAGTAGAGGAAGGTGATCACCACCCCGCCGGTCTTACCAAAATGCTCCTCCACCGTTTCGGTGATGTTGCCGGAGACGTTACTGCCGGACAAACACAGACGCGCCAGCGCGCGGTGGCAGTAAAACGCAATCGGGAACGCGAGTACCAGCATCAGCAGGATAGGGATCAGGCCGCCAAAGCCTGCACGGATAGGGAAGAACAGCACGCCTGCGCCAATGGCTGTACCAAACAGGCCGAGCGTCCAGGTAGTATCCGATTTACGCCAGGTGGACGTTTTAGTCTGGCCAACGATAATGCTTTCTGTGTTGCTCATAAGTCATCCTTTATGCGTCAACGAAGCCGGTAATTTGGGAAACACGGGAGAGATCAATATTGCCGCCGGAAATAATGCAGACGGTTTTTCGGCCCTGAATATAGTGGTCCAGCTTGCCGCTTAATAACGCCGCGCACGCCAGCGCACCGGCACCTTCCGTGACCACCTTATTTCGCTGAATAAGCGCGATCATGCTGTTGCGAATCTCGTCTTCGCTGACCAGCACAATGTCATCGACTAATTCACGAACAATTTCGAAGGTTAAATTACCTGGGCGAGACACGTCGCAGCCGTCAGCTAATGTGCCGGTAACACGATGACTGGTTATTTCTCCGGCCTGATACGATGCGGCCATTCCGTGCACATTTTCAGACTGCACGCCGATAATATTGATAGTTGGGTTGATGGATTTAATTGCTGTCGCAATACCGGCAATTAAACCGCCGCCGCCGATGGGGACAATCACGTTATCCACGTCATATAAATCTTCGAGGATTTCCAGGCCGATGGTGCCCTGGCCGGCAATGACTTTCGGATCGTCGTAAGGCGGGATAAAAATGCGCCCTTCCATCTCGACGATTTCGCTCACTTTGGCGATGGTGTCGTTAAAGTTTTCGCCGTGCAGCACCACTTCGGCGGAGTAGTCGCGCGTGGCGGCAACCTTGGATTTCGGCGCGCCCATCGGCATGACCACTTTGCCGTCGATGCCGAGCATGGCGCAGGAGAGAGAGACCCCCTGCGCGTGGTTCCCTGCGGAACAGGCCACCACGCCCTTGCGTTTTTCCGCATCAGTCAGCGAGCTTAATTTATTAAATGCCCCACGTATTTTAAACGAACCGGTACGCTGCATATTTTCAAATTTCAGGAATATCTCACCCTTACACCGTTCGCTCAGATAATTCGAGCGCGGCATACCGGTTTTATAGATCTTTCCCGCCAGTCTTTTTCTGGCGTCCTGAATATCTTCAATGGTCACCGGGAGATCGTAAGTAATGTGCATAATATCCTCGTTATAATAATTCATTGTTTTCAGGCAAAGTCAGGGTATCAGAGCGTTAAAAAGCGTCGCTCCGGGTGTTTTAAATCATCATTATTTCTATCGTCGTTTTTCGATATTCATCGACGAATATTGTTTTGCCAGTTCAACTAATACTGACGCCGATTTTTTAATACTGTAATTTTTTGACCACACGGCGGCATAACGCGCCACGGGTAATTCATCTTCCACCGGCAGAACAATAAACTGGTCCGAGCCGAATGGCGCAATCATGTCACGGGGGATCACCGTCAGGTAATCGGCATTGAGGACAAGGTTATAGATGGTGACGACGGAATCGGTCTGGACGATGTTTTCAATGCTTATGTGGTTGTCTTGCAGGGTGGTTAGGAGTTCGTTGTAGTAGCCCATATCGGTTTGCGGCATCACCCACTGCTCGTGCGTGAGCGATGCCAGTCTGGTCGGGCCGGTGCACGTTCGTGATTTACTCGCCACCAGCACAAACTCGGATTCAAACAGTGGCTCAACGTGAAGATCCTGAAGCTGCATCCCGTCGCTCAGCGTGCCGATGGCGAAATCCAGCCGGCCATCGCGAATGGCGGGCAGGAA
The DNA here is from genome assembly GCF_019056635.1 of Enterobacter cloacae complex sp. ECL72. Lineage (NCBI taxonomy): Bacteria > Pseudomonadati > Pseudomonadota > Gammaproteobacteria > Enterobacterales > Enterobacteriaceae > Enterobacter > Enterobacter cloacae complex sp. ECL72. The sequence continues at coordinate 3,636,169 of NZ_CP077659.1, forward strand.
TGAAGAGAGCTGCGCTTCATACATTGAGACGCGCGCTTTCGGGAACACTTCCTTGAATTTTTTGATCATCCCGGACAGGAAGGTGAAGCCAATCAGCGACGGATAGCCAAAAGAGACGTCCATGACGGTACTGAAACTGAGGCTGTTAATCTCGCTCACCATGTTTTTCATTTCGCGGGTGATCGACTCAGCGTAGGACAGCAGCACCTGACCGGCGGCAGTGAGTTTTACGCCGGTGTTCTTACGCACCATCACTTCCACCCCAAAGTAGGATTCGATGTCGCTGATGATTTTGCTGACGGCAGGTTGCGTCAGCCCCAGTTGTCTTGCAGCAGAACCTATGGAGCCACTTTTGATGACTTCCTGAAATACCACGAGGTGCTGTGTTTTCGGTAGAATAATAGTATTCATAATATTCTGCGCTTATTTCCCTATGACGCAGCGGATTCTACCCAATATTGTTTCAGGGGGTATGTGCTGTTACTCACAATTTGCCAGGACGCTCTGTTTTCAATCGCACCAGAAATCTATTTATGTCTTTATAAATCAAATTCTTATCACAATAAAAATACGCATTTACGCTGATATTGATCAATAAAAAACGCGGTAATAAATTTATTTTATGGCAATAACCAGCGTGAATTTTTTTGCTTTAAAAATATTAATAAAGGCTATCTTTCAGGCAATTAAAGGTTAATAAAACACCATTATTTCTTTAAAACATTTTTGTGGTTTATCAACTTTACCAGGAATATTTATTCACTTTCCGGTTAAAGAGTGGGATATATCACACATTCACCAGAAGAATGTTTTTAGATTCAATATTAAATTATCAAATGAATAACATTCGGCATCACTGACTAAACATTTACAACATCTTCTCAACACTAAAATTTTCTAATTTTACAGCGTTAAATTTTGTGATTACGATCATGCGCAGCAGATGAGAGGAACACACAGTCAGGCAAATAGTGAAATGTGCTTAGCGTCGCAAAATTGAGAATTGATGTCGTTTGGCGCTTCGCTTACCCGGCCTGCAACCTTCAGAAAGCAAAAACCCCGCCGAAGCGGGGTTTCGTAAGAAGTTGAAGCTGACCGATAAGCCGGGTTCTGTCGTGGACAGTCATTCATCTAGGCCAGCAATCGCTCACTGGCTCAAGCAGCCTACCCGGGTTCAGTACGGGCCGTACCATGTGAACCCCTATTTGGCCTTGCTCCGGGTGGAGTTTACCGTGCCACGGACTGTTACCAGCCGCGCGGTGCGCTCTTACCGCACCCTTTCACCCTTACCTGATCCCGCTTGCGCGGGCCATCGGCGGTTTGCTCTCTGTTGCACTGGTCGTGGGTTTCCCCCCCAGGCGTTACCTGGCACCCTGCCCTGTGGAGCCCGGACTTTCCTCCCCTCCGCCCGTCTCCCCCGAAAGGGACGACGACGAAGCGGCGACTGTCTGGTCAGCTTCGGCGCGCAGTATAGAGGGTTTGCGCGCCGCTGTCACCCCTGGCTACGCATGCCTACCTGCAATGTGGCCGCGATATTCCGCGAGGCGCGGTAAATGTTGTCATACGCTCCCTGGAACGCCTCTTCCAGTGAACCGATGCGGGTCAGTACGCTGAACACCGCGTCGATGCCGTACTGATGCACCACACCCACATCCTGCGTCAGACTTCCGGCAATCCCGATCACCGGCTTATGGTATTTTTTGGCGACGCTCGCCACACCGACGGGCACTTTGCCATTAATGCTCTGGCTGTCGATGCGCCCTTCCCCGGTCAGCACCCACGTGCAGTCGTGAATATGTTCTTCAAGATTGAGCGCCTGAGTGACAATCTCGATGCCGCTTTTCAGCTCAGCGCCCAGGAAGGCCATCAGCGCTGCGCCCATGCCGCCCGCGGCGCCAGCCCCCGGAACCCGGTTGACGTCAATGCGCAGCGATTTTTTGATCACCCCGGCGTAGTGGCTAAGATTGGCGTCGAGTTCGAGGATCATCTCCTCCGTGGCGCCTTTTTGCGGGCCAAAGATACGCGACGCGCCGCTTTCACCGACCAGCGGATTCGTCACGTCACAGGCGACGCGGATTGCGCATCCCTGAAGACGCGGATCGAGATCGGAAATATCAATCCGGTTAAGCGCCATCAGGCTGCCGCCGCCGTAGCCGATCTCCGTCCCGTTCGCATCCGTAAACTTCGCGCCCAGCGCCTGCATCATACCCGCGCCCCCATCGTTGGTTGCGCTCCCGCCGATACCGATAATGATGTTGCGCGCGCCTTTATCCAGCGCGCTGAGGATCAGCTCCCCCGTCCCGCGCGACGTCGTGACCAGCGGGTTACGCTGCGCGGGAGGAACAAGCACCAGGCCGCTGGCGGCGGCCATCTCGATAAACGCGGTGGTACCGTCGCCCGAGATCCCCCAACTGGCCTTCACCTTTTCCCCTAACGGGCCGGTGACGACAGCCTGCTGCCAGGTGCCCTGCGTCGCAGCGATCATCGCTTCAACCGTACCTTCTCCGCCGTCAGCAACGGGAACAGACACGTAATGAGCATCGGGGAAAATTTCCCGAAATCCTTTTTCTATCGCCTGCGCCACCTCGGTGGCAGACAGGCTTTCTTTATAAGAGTCTGGCGCGATTACGATTTTCATAGTTGTATGCCTGAGCCGTAGGCCCGGTAAGCGTAACGCCACCGGGCGGGACGTCATTAGCGAGCAATTTCAACCTTCGCCAGTTTTTCGTAATAGCACGCTAACGCGCTGTGATCGGCGGTGCCCAGACCGTCCGCACGCAGCGCCTGCATCATCTCCATGACGGCGGCAGTCAGCGGCAACTGCGCGCCCACGCCGTGGGAGGTATCCAGCGCATTCGCCAGATCCTTAATGTGCAGATCGATGCGGAAGCCCGGCCTGAAGTTACGATCCATCACCATCGGCGCCTTGGCATCCAGCACGGTGCTGCCCGCCAGACCACCGCGAATGGCCTGATAGACCAGATCCGGATTAACGCCCGCTTTGGTGGCCAGCGTCAGCGCTTCGGACATGGCCGCGATGTTTAACGCCACAATCACCTGGTTTGCCAGCTTGGTGACGTTGCCTGCGCCAATTTCACCGGTGTGCACCACGGAGCCAGCCATGGCTTTCATCAGGTCGTAGTATTTGTCAAACACGGCTTTATCGCCCCCCACCATCACCGACAAGGTGCCGTCGATGGCTTTCGGTTCGCCGCCGCTGACCGGCGCATCCAGCATTTCCACGCCTTTCGCTTTCAGCGCCTCGCTGATTTCGCGGCTTGCCAGCGGTGCGATAGAACTCATGTCGATCACCACCAGACCCGGCTTCGCGCCGTCGATAATGCCGTTCTCACCCAGCGCCACCTCTTTCACGTGCGGGGAGTTTGGCAGCATGGTGATAATTACGTCGCACTGCTCAGCAATCGCTTTTGCGGTTGTCGCCGTTTCTGCGCCAGCCGCAATCACCTCTGCCACCGCGTCTGAATTCCGATCTAAAACCACCAGTGAGTAACCTGCTTTGATGAGGTTTTTGCTCATTGGTTTGCCCATGATACCCAGGCCAATAAAACCCACTTTCAGCGTCATAATCTGTTTCCTCAATGATGGTTATTTTTTAAAAGCGTCCGCTAATTTCTGCGTGGCGGCGCGGAATACGCCGAGATCGCTGCCCACGGCGACAAACGTTGCGCCCCACTCCAGGTAGCGGCGGGCATCGGCTTCCACTGGCGCCAGAATGCCGCACGGTTTACCGTGCGCTTTGGCACGGGCAAAAATGTGCTGAATTGCGCGCTGCACGTCCGGATGGCTGGCGTTGCCCAGATGACCAAAGGCGGCCGCCAGATCGCTCGGGCCGACGAAAATGCCGTCTACCCCCTCCGTCGCGGCAATAGCGTCGACGTTATCGACCCCCTGCTGGCTCTCGATCTGAACCAGAATGGTGATGTTCTTGTTGGACTGGGCGAAATAGTCCGGCACGGTGCCAAACATGTTGGCGCGGTGCGAGACGGACACGCCGCGGATCCCTTCCGGTGGATAGCGGGTCGCCGCCACGGCCAGCACCGCTTCTTCTTCCGTTTCAACAAACGGGATCAGGAAGTTGTAGAAGCCGATATCCAGCAGACGCTTGATGATCACCGGCTCGTTGGTGGGCACACGCACCACCGGCGCGCTGTGGCTGCCTTTCAGCGCCATCAGCTGCGGAATAAACGTGTTGATATCGTTTGGCGCATGTTCGCCGTCCAGCACCAGCCAGTCGAACCCGGCCAGGCCCAGCACTTCGGTGCTGATGGGGTTGGCCAGCGCAGACCAGCAGCCAATCTGAATCTGGTGCGCCGCGAGGGCCGCTTTAAATTTATTCGGGAAGATGTCGTTACTCATTACTTATACCTTTTTTAATTCCGCAGTTTTAGCCAGTAGCTTTTCTTATTTATTCCGACTCAGCGTCAGCGTTATATTTATTTTCCTGACTGAATTTTGGCGTTATAAAATCGTCATTCAGTATAATCGTCACCACCCGGCAGCACATTGTCTCAATGCTCAATTATCCAACGGGAGTAGCACGCTATTTTGAGCATATGCCCAACACAGTGGGCGCTGATGCACAGAATCAACGATTAGTGGTTCGGGAGCGATCGCGATCACATTCTCACCTTTCCTCTCCTGGCATTCTTTATTTCCTCAATAAGAAACAATTAACCATCTGGCTATATTTAGTATCAGGTATTTTGCTGGAGAAGAGTGAACAATGGCCGATATTGAAATTCGACAGGCGTCGCCGACGGCGTTCTATATAAAAGTGCACGATACCGATAACGTGGCGATTATTGTCAACGACAATGGCTTAAAAGCTGGCACCCGCTTTCCGGATGGCCTGGAGCTGATTGAGCACATTCCGCAGGGGCATAAAGTCGCACTGGTCGATATACCGGCGCAGGGCGAAATCGTGCGCTACGGCGAAGTCATCGGCTATGCGGTGCGCGCTATCCCGCAGGGTAGCTGGATTGAGGAGTCGCTGGTTGAGCTGCCCACCGCCCCGCCGCTGGAGTCGTTGCCGCTGGCTACCCGCGTCCCTGAGCCGTTGCCTCCGCTGGAGGGTTATACCTTCGAGGGTTACCGCAACGCGGATGGCAGCGTGGGAACCAAAAACCTGCTTGGCATCACCACCAGCGTGCATTGCGTGGCGGGCGTAGTGGATTATGTGGTGAAAATTATTGAGCGCGATCTGTTGCCGAAATACCCCAACGTTGACGGCGTGGTGGGTCTTAACCACCTGTACGGCTGCGGCGTGGCGATCAACGCGCCCGCAGCGGTCGTGCCGATCCGCACGATTCACAATATCGCCCTTAACCCAAACTTTGGCGGTGAGGTCATGGTGATTGGTCTCGGCTGTGAAAAATTGCAGCCAGAACGCCTGTTGCAGGGTACTGAGGATGTGAAAGCCATTCCGGTTGACGATGCCAGTGTTGTGCGACTTCAGGATGAACACCATGTCGGCTTCAGATCGATGGTCGACGACATTTTACAGGTGGCAGAGCACCATCTGGAGAAGCTGAACAAACGCCAGCGTGAAACCTGCCCGGCCTCTGAACTGGTCGTTGGGACACAGTGTGGCGGCAGCGATGCGTTTTCCGGCGTCACCGCCAACCCGGCAGTCGGTTATGCCTCCGATCTGTTCGTGCGCTGCGGCGCCACGGTGATGTTCTCCGAAGTCACCGAAGTACGTGATGCTATCCACCTGCTCACGCCGCGCGCCGTCAACGAAGAGGTGGGCAAACGCCTGCTGGAGGAGATGGCCTGGTACGATAACTATCTCGACATGGGCAAAACCGACCGCAGCGCCAACCCGTCTCCGGGTAACAAGAAAGGCGGCCTGGCCAACGTGGTGGAAAAGGCCCTCGGGTCGATTGCCAAATCCGGCCAGAGCGCGATTGTGGAAGTGCTCTCCCCTGGCCAGCGACCAACCAAACGCGGTCTGATCTACGCGGCAACGCCTGCCAGTGATTTCGTGTGCGGTACCCAGCAGGTGGCGTCCGGCATTACGGTACAGGTCTTTACCACCGGGCGCGGCACGCCGTACGGCCTGATGGCGGTACCGGTGATCAAAATGGCGACCCGCACCGAGCTGGCAAACCGCTGGTATGACTTAATGGATATCAACGCGGGCACCATCGCCACCGGGGAAAAGAGTATTGAAGAAGTGGGCTGGAAGCTGTTCCACTTCATTCTGGATGTGGCAAGCGGGCGGAAGAAAACCTTCTCCGATCAATGGGGATTGCATAACTCGCTGGCGGTGTTTAACCCGGCGCCGGTGACCTGATGGCCCCTCACCCTGCCCTCTCCCCACCGGGGAGAGGGTAAAAAACCGCACCGGGCAGTCCTCTCCCCCCTATGGGGCTGAGGGTTCCCCACAAAATAATGCCTGCACAGACGACCCCCTCTCCCTTGAGGGAGAGGGCTGGGGTGAGGGGGAACATACGGCTCTGGTGGTCATTCCGTTCACTTTATGTTCCTTGCTACTCTGTCACGACATGACCGGTGAACGTGCCAGGGTGGCTCAGTCGCCACCACCCTGGCGACCCGGGCTTCCGGCGGTAAATCGCCGCTTCGCGGTGCCTTCGGCTTATTCCTTCCGGCTTATCGGGGACGGGCGGAGGTAACATCCCTGTAAAGCCCGCCCTCTCGGCGCATCCCTGCGCCTCGCCCCGGCCTACAGGAAACGCCTCAGCGATTTACAGCCGGACCGAGGCATCGCTGAAAGCCCTCAGTTATTCTGAGGCAACGTTATCGCTTTTGCTTTCAAATTACTGGGGAACCCTCTCCCTATGGGGAGAGGGTTAGGGAGAGGGGAAAAGCCTCTTTAGACCAGCACCACATCGATCCCGCTTTTGCGTAATCCTTCAAGGCTTTCCGCCGGAATGCCTTCATCAACGATAATCATGTCGATCCGCTGAGTATCAATGATTTTATGCAGGCTTGAACGGTTAAACTTGCTGGAGTCAGTGACAACGATAATACGCTCCGCCACCTCGCACATTTTGCGGTTCAGACGGGCTTCATCCTCGTTGTGCGTACTCACCCCCCGGTCGAGATCGATGGCATCGACGCCCAGGAACAGCAGGTCAAAATGGTAATTCTGTAAGGACTGCTCCGCCTGGTCGCCGTAGAAGGACTGCGACTGACGGCGCAAGTGCCCGCCGGTCATCAGCAGCTCTACGCCCTCCGCTTCCAGCAGCGCGTTTGCCACGTTCATCCCGTTGGTCATGGCAATGACATCGGTGTGCTGGCGCAGCATGCGGGCAATTTCAAAGGTTGTGGTGCCGGAGTCCAGAATAATGCGGTGACCCGGCTTCACCAGTTCAGCCGCCGCCTGCGCGATGCTGCGCTTCACTGCCGTATTAAGGGAACTTTTGTCCTCAACGGACGGCTCCACGCCGGGGGCATTGCCTTCGCAAATCAGCGCACCGCCGTAAGCGCGAACGGCAATCCCCTGCTTTTCCAGAAAGGCCAGATCGTTACGGATCGTCACCGTCGACACGCCGAATAAAAGAGAAAGATCGTTAACCTGCACGCTTCCCTGCGCCCGCAACCGCTGAATGATCTGCTCTCGCCTTTCACTGGTGCCGGTGATGCGCTTCTCTGCGGACGAATCGGTGCTGCTCATACGAGCTCCTTAGTAAATACACTTTCGTTTCATTTCGTTTTGCTTATTAACGCCTTTCTTTTGAGGGAATGCAAGCCCTGTATGGTGTGCGGACGCAAGCTTAATCGCCGCTGAAACCTTTCATTATGTTTCTTTTGTGAAACAGATCGGAAAACTATTATCTTTCGTTTTATTTTTACCTCACCATAATGCAGTATCAAATGAAACAAAACGAAAGATGAATACCAACACCATCCGAAATGGAGAGGAAAGTGAAACATCTGACAGAAATGGTGGAACAACATAAACGGGGGAATACAAACGGGATTTATGCCGTCTGTTCCGCACATCCACTGGTACTTGAAGCTGCACTACGTTACGCCCATTCACAACAGACGCCCCTGCTGATAGAAGCCACCTCAAACCAGGTGGATCAGTTTGGCGGTTATACCGGTATGACGCCCGCCGATTTTTATGGGTTTGTCTGCAATCTGGCGGGATCTCTTGGTTTCCCCACCTCGCAGCTGATCCTTGGGGGCGATCATTTAGGTCCAAACCGCTGGCAAAACCTGCCGGGTTCGCAGGCGATGGCGAACGCCGACGATCTGATCAGAAGCTACGTGGCGGCCGGGTTTAAAAAAATTCACCTCGATTGCAGCATGTCCTGCGAAGACGACCCAGTTCCGTTAACCGATGCAATCGTTGCCGGGCGTGCCGCTCGGCTGGCTAAAATTGCCGAAACCACCTGTCTCGAGCAATTTGGCGTAGCCGATCTGGTCTACGTTATCGGCACGGAAGTTCCGGTTCCCGGTGGGGCACACGAGACGCTGACCGAGCTTGAGGTCACCACGCCAGAGGCGGCACGCGCCACGCTTGAGGCACACCGCCACGCATTCGAGAAGGAAGGGTTAAGCGACATCTGGCCGCGCATTATTGGCCTGGTGGTTCAGCCTGGCGTTGAGTTCGACCATGCGCAGGTTTGTGACTATCAACCGCATAAAGCCGTCGCGCTGAGCGAGATGGTTGAAGCCTACGACACGCTTGTATTTGAAGCACACTCTACCGATTACCAGACGCCGCAGGCGCTGCGCCAGTTGGTGAAAGATCACTTCGCCATTCTGAAAGTCGGCCCTGCGCTAACCTTCGCGCTGCGCGAAGCGCTGTTCTCACTGGCAGCAATTGAAGAAGAGCTGCTGCCGGCAAAAGCCTGCTCAGGGCTGCGTCACGTCCTGGAAAACGTGATGCTCGATCGCCCGGAATACTGGCAAAGCCACTATCACGGCGACGGCAATGCCCGTCGCCTGGCGCGCGGTTACAGCTATTCCGACCGCGTGCGCTATTACTGGCCAGACAGCCAGATTGACGACGCCTTTGAGCGGCTGGTACGCAACCTGGCGGATGAACCGATCCCGCTGCCGCTGATCAGCCAGTATCTGCCGTTGCAGTACAGCAAAGTTCGCGATGGCGCTCTCAGGTCCACACCACGGGAACTCATCCTCGACCACATTCAGGACATACTCCAGCAGTACCATGCCGCCTGCGAAGGCGTAACGACTCAACACGCATAATTAAAAAGAGGAAAACGCTATGCCAAACATTGTCTTATGCCGCATTGATGAACGCCTGATCCACGGTCAGGTGGGCGTACAGTGGGTGGGGTTTGCGGGGGCGAACCTGGTGCTGGTGGCAAATGACGAGGTTGCAGACGATCCGGTTCAGCAAAACCTGATGGAGATGGTGCTGGCGGAAGGCATCGCCGTGCGTTTCTGGTCCCTGCAAAAAGTGATCGACAACATTCATCGCGCCGCCGACCGGCAGAAAATTCTGCTGGTCTGTAAAACACCGGCTGATTTTTTAACGCTGGTCGAGGGCGGCGTGCCCATCACCCGTATTAACGTCGGAAATATGCATTACGCCAGTGGCAAACAGCAAATTGCCAAAACGGTATCTGTAGACGCGAACGATATCGCCGCGTTTAACGGCCTGAAGGCGGCCGGAGTGGAATGCTTCGTTCAGGGCGTTCCAACAGAGACTGCTTTGGATCTCTTTAAACTGCTCTGAGGGATTCACAATGGAAATCAGTCTGTTGCAGGCTTTCGCGCTGGGGCTTCTCGCCTTTATAGCGGGCCTGGATATGTTTAACGGCTTAACACACATGCACCGTCCGGTGGTGCTCGGGCCACTGGTTGGCCTGATTCTGGGCGATTTGCACACCGGAATTCTGACCGGCGGTACGTTAGAACTGGTCTGGATGGGACTCGCGCCGCTGGCGGGCGCGCAGCCGCCAAACGTGATTATCGGCACCATCGTTGGCACCACATTTGCCATTACTACAGGCGTGAAGCCGGATGTCGCCGTTGGGGTCGCCGTGCCGTTTGCCGTGGCGGTTCAGATGGGGATCACTTTCCTCTTCTCGGTGATGTCCGGCGTGATGTCCCGCTGCGATCGCATGGCGGCTAACGCAGACACCCGTGGTATTGAACGGGTCAACTATCTGGCACTGCTGGCGCTCGGCGTCTTCTACTTCCTGTGCGCGTTTCTGCCCATCTACTTCGGGGCTGAACATGCGAAAACCGCCATTGACGTGCTGCCGGAACGTCTGATCGACGGTCTCGGCGTCGCGGGCGGCATTATGCCAGCGATCGGCTTCGCCGTGCTGCTGAAGATCATGATGAAAAACGTTTACATCCCTTACTTCATTATCGGCTTTGTCGCCGCGGCCTGGCTGAAACTCCCGGTGCTGGCGATTGCCGCGGCTGCGCTGGCGATGGCGCTGATCGACCTGCTGCGCAAATCGCCTGAACCCACGGCGCCTGCGGCCCAGAAAGAGGAATTTGAAGATGGCATCTAATCACACCACCCTGCCGGGCGTGTCTGAAAGTGAAGAGACACTGCTGACCGGCGTGAATGAAAACGTCTACGAAGACCAGCGTATTGGCGCTGAACTAACGAAAAAGGATATTAACCGTGTCGCCTGGCGTTCCATGCTGCTACAGGCCTCGTTTAACTACGAGCGTATGCAGGCCTCCGGCTGGCTGTATGGGCTACTGCCCGCGCTGAAAAAGATCCACACCAATAAGCGGGACCTGGCGCGCGCCATGAAAGGTCATATGGGTTTCTTTAACACCCACCCGTTCCTGGTGACCTTCGTCATCGGCATTATTCTGGCAATGGAGCGTTCCAAACAGGATGTGAACAGCATCCAGAGCACTAAAATTGCCGTCGGCGCACCGCTCGGTGGCATTGGTGACGCCATGTTCTGGCTGACCCTGCTGCCCATCTGCGGGGGGATTGGCGCCAGCCTTGCGCTACAGGGCTCCATTCTTGGCGCGGTGGTCTTTATCGTGCTGTTTAACGTGGTGCATCTCGGCCTGCGTTTTGGTCTGGCGCACTATGCGTACCGAATGGGTGTCGCCGCGATCCCTCTGATCAAGGCCAACACCAAAAAGGTTGGTCATGCTGCGTCCATTGTCGGGATGACAGTGATCGGCGCGCTGGTCGCTACCTACGTGCGCCTGAATACCACACTCGAGATTAAAGCCGGGGATGCAGTCGTCAAACTGCAAACCGATGTGATCGACAAACTGATGCCCGCCTTTCTGCCGCTGGTCTATACCCTGACCATGTTCTGGCTGGTACGCCGTGGCTGGAGCCCGCTGCGCCTGATTGGTATCACCGTGGTGCTGGGCGTTGTCGGTAAATTCTGTCACTTCCTGTAATAAGCAAAGAGGTTGCGATGTTAGGCATTATTTTGACGGGTCACGGCGGTTTTGCCAGCGGGCTGGAACAGGCGATGAAGCAAATCCTCGGCGAACAGCCGCAGTTTATCGCCATCGATTTTCCGGAAAGCTCCACCACTGCGCGGCTGACCGCGCAGCTTGAGCAGGCAGTGAATGAACTGGATGCAGAGCACGATATCGTGTTTCTCACCGATCTTCTCGGCGGTACGCCGTTTCGTGTGGCCTCTACCCTCGCGATGCAGCGCCCCGGCAGCGAAGTGATCACCGGCACCAATCTCCAGCTTTTGCTGGAGATGGTTCTGGAGCGCGACGGGTTAAGCAGTGAAGCCTTTCGTTTGCAGGCGCTGGAGTGCGGCCATCGCGGCCTGACCAGCCTGGTGGATGAACTTGCACGCTGTCGCGAGGAAGCGCCCGCCGAGGAAGGGATATGAGGCAACTGCTGCGCGCGCGTCGTCTGCTTACCGGGCAGGGCTGGCTGGATGACCATCAGCTGCGTATGGATAGAGGCGTCATCACCGCCATCGAGCCGATTCCGGCAGGGGTTAATACCCGCGAGGCAGACCTGCTTTGCCCGGCATACATTGATATTCACGTCCACGGCGGCGCGGGTGTGGATGTGATGGATGATGCGCCCGACGTGCTGGACCGGTTAGCCATGCACAAAGCGCGTGAAGGCGTGGGGGCGTTTCTGCCTACCACCGTCACCGCTCCGCTGGAGGCGATCCATGGCGCGTTACGGCGCATTGCCCGGCGCTGTCATGCCGGTGGCCCCGGCGCGCAGATCCTGGGCAGCTATCTGGAAGGCCCGTACTTTACACCGCAGAACAAAGGGGCGCACCCGCCAGAACTGTTTCGCGAACTGGATCTCGCGGAACTTGATGAGCTGATTGCGGTTTCGCAGAACACGCTGCGGGTAGTGGCGCTTGCTCCGGAAAAAGTGGATGCCCTGAAGGCGATCCATCACCTCAAGCAAAAAGGGATACGCGTCATGCTGGGCCACAGCGCCGCTACATACGCGCAAACCCTGGCCGCATTTGATGCAGGCGCAGCCGGGCTGGTGCACTGCTACAACGGCATGACGGGGTTACACCACCGGGAGCCCGGCATGGTTGGCGCCGGGCTTACGGACCCACGCGCGTGGCTGGAGCTTATTGCCGACGGGCATCACGTTCATCCTGGAGCCATGCGGCTATGTTGTTGCTGCGCGAAGGATCGTACGGTGCTGATTACCGATGCCATGCAGGCGGCGGGTATGCCTGATGGGCGCTATACGTTGTGTGGTGAAAATGTCGAGATGCAGGGCGGCGTTGTCCGCACGGCCTCAGGCGGGCTGGCGGGCAGCACGCTCGCGCTGGATGCCGCCGTGCGAAATATGGTGGAGCATACGGGGATCGCCCCAGAAAACGCAATCCATATGGCCTCGCTGCATCCTGCTCGTCTGCTCGGTATGGATCACCTGCTGGGAACGTTAGCGCCAGGCAAACGCGCCAATGTTCTTGCGCTGGATGCGGGTTTACACCTCCGGCAGATCTGGATCCAGGGTCAGGCTCTTTCCCTGTAGCCCCTTCACAGTGTGCCCTGTTGGCCTTACGGAAGACGATCGTAAGGCCTTTCTTTTCCTTTCCTTGATTTTCGCCTTTCCTTTCGCGATCACACTTTTCGTTTTATTTCTTTTTCGCCATTGAACTTTCGATTTCTTTTCTATAAATTTTATTTAACTGCTAAAGTGAACAAGTGAAACGAAACGAAAGATAGCGACACATTTGCCAGCGTCTGATGTGGAATTCACACGACTAAGGACTGAGTTATGCCACAAACCACTATCGCCACCACCGGCACCTGGACCGAAAAAGAGATCCGCCAGCAGCCAGCCAGCTGGCTTCGCTCGCTCAACAATATTGATAATCTGCGCGCGTCGATCGACAGTTTTCTGACGCCACTGTTGCGCAAGCCCGATCTGCGGATCGTTCTGACCGGCGCGGGTACGTCTGCTTTTATCGGCGACATCATTGCGCCATGGCTTGCCAGCCACACGGGGAAAAACATCACCGCGATACCTACGACCGATCTGGTCACCAACCCGATGGATTATTTCAGCCCTTCGCACCCGCTGCTGCTGGTCTCTTTCGCCCGTTCTGGCAATAGCCCGGAGAGCGTCGCCGCCGTTGAGCTGGCGAATCAGTTTGTACCGGAGTGCTACCACCTGTCGATCACCTGTAATGAAGCAGGCAGCCTGTACCAGAATGCTGTCGACAGCGATAACGCCTGCGCTCTGCTCATGCCAGCCGAAACGCACGATCGCGGGTTCGCGATGACAAGCAGCATCACCACCATGATGGCGAGCTGCCTGGCGGTATTCGCACCGGAAACGATCAACAGCAAAACGTTCCGCGACGTGTCCGATCGCTGTCAGGCGATCCTCACATCGCTTGGCGATTTCAGTCCCGGCGTCTTTGGTAACGAACCGTGGAAACGCATTGTTTATCTGGGCAGCGGTGGATTACAGGGCGCCGCACGGGAGTCTGCGCTGAAGGTGCTGGAGCTGACCGCCGGCAAGCTGGCGGCATTCTACGATTCGCCAACGGGTTTCCGTCACGGGCCTAAGTCGCTGGTGGACAACGAAACGCTGGTCGTCGTGTTTGTCTCCAGCCATCCGTATACGCGTCAGTACGATCGGGATCTGCTCGCCGAACTGCGACGCGATCGTCAGGCCATGCGCGTGGTAGCCATTGCAGCCGAAACGGATCCGGTCATTGAAGCTGGCCCGCATATCCTGCTGCCGCCTTCCCGTTCATTTAACGATATGGAGCAGGCGTTCTGCTTCCTGATGTACGCCCAGGTCTTCGCACTGACCCAGTCTCTGCACGTTGGCAATACGCCGGATACGCCATCCGCCAGCGGTACGGTTAACCGTGTGGTCCAGGGCGTCGTTATTCATCCGTGGCAGGCTTAAGAGGACAGGCTCATGAGTATTATTTCTACCAAATATCTTTTGCAGGACGCACAGGCGAAGGGCTATGCCGTTCCGGCCTTTAACATCCATAACGCCGAGACGATCCAGGCGATCCTCGAAGTCTGTAGCGAAATGCGATCGCCGGTGATCCTCGCGGGTACGCCGGGGACGTTTAAACATATTGCGCTGGAAGAGATCTACGCCTTGTGCAGCGCATATTCCCTTACTTATGACATGCCGCTGGCGCTACACCTCGATCACCACGAATCGCTGGACGACATTCGCCGCAAAGTCCATGCCGGCGTACGTAGCGCAATGATCGACGGTAGCCATTACCCCTTCGAACAAAACGTCAAGCTGGTGAAATCGGTCGTCGATTTCTGCCACCTCAACGACTGTAGCGTCGAGGCCGAACTGGGCCGACTGGGCGGAGTGGAAGATGACATGAGCGTCGACGCCGAAAGCGCGTTCCTGACCGACCCGCAGGAAGCAAAACGCTTTGTCGAAATGACAGGCGTGGACAGCCTCGCCGTTGCCATCGGTACCGCGCACGGTCTTTATACCAAACGCCCAAAAATCGACTTCCAGCGGCTGGCCGAGATCCGCGAGGTAGTGACAGTGCCGCTGGTGCTGCACGGTGCGAGTGATGTGCCGGATGAGGATGTGCGCCGCACCATTGAGCTGGGCGTCTGCAAAGTTAACGTCGCAACAGAGCTGAAAATCGCCTTCTCTGACGCAGTCAAAGCCTGGTTTGCCGAGAACCCACAGGGCAACGATCCGCGCTTCTACATGCGCGTCGGCATGGATGCCATGAAAGAGGTGGTCAGAAGCAAAATCACCGTTTGCGGCTCGGCGAACCGGCTGCTGCTTGCGGCTGAAGCCTGAACCCATCGCGCATAACGTTAGTACCTAAAAAAATAACTATAAGCCTCGCAAATATGAAGGCGCGTCCTTAAGCCGGACAGCGCCTTCCATTATCCTAAAAAACCGAGGAGTCCCTACATGACACAGGAAAAGTCGTTTAAATCGAAAGCGTGGGAGTTTTTCCAGAGCCTGGGAAAGACGTTTATGTTCCCGGTCTCACTGTTGGCCTTTATGGGGTTGTTGTTAGGTATCGGTAGTTCTGTCACCAGCCCTTCCACCATCAAAAGTTTTCCCTTTCTGGGCGGCGAGTTAACGCAGCTCACCTTTGGTTTTATCGCCATGGTCGGCGGCTTTGCTTTTACCTATCTGCCGCTGATGTTTGCCATGGCGATCCCGATGGGCCTTGCCAGACGTAATAAAGCGGTGGGCGCTTTTGCCGGATTCGTTGGCTACATGCTGATGAACATGAGCATCAACTACTACCTGACCGCCACCCACCAGCTTGCGGATGCCGCCACCATGAGACAGGTGGGACAATCCATTGTGCTTGGCATTCAAACGCTGGAGATGGGCGTGCTCGGCGGCATTGTGGTAGGGGTGATCACCTACTTCCTGCACGAACGTTTCCAGGACACGGTGCTGCACGACGCGTTTGCCTTCTTTAGCGGCATTCGTTTTGTGCCCATCATTACCGCCCTCACCCTGTCGCTGGTCGGCTTGTTTATCCCCCTGCTGTGGGAATATGTGGCAATGGGCATTGCCGGGATTGGTCATATCATCCAGAGCACCAGCGTCTTTGGGCCATTCCTGTATGGCGTAGGCGTACTGCTGCTCAAACCTTTTGGCCTGCACCACATCCTGCTGGCGATGGTGCGCTTCACCCCGGCGGGCGGCATTGAGATGGTTAACGGCCAGGAAGTGGCCGGTGCGCTGAACATTTTCTACGCCGAGCTGAAAGCTGGCCTGCCGTTTAGCCCGCACGTTACGGCATTTTTATCGCAAGGGTTTATGCCGACATTTATCTTCGGCCTGCCTGCCGTGGCTTACGCTATCTACCGCACCGCGCGCCCGGAAAACCGTCCGGTGATTAAAGGGCTGCTGCTTTCAGGCGTGCTGGTTTCAGTTGTCACGGGTATTTCAGAGCCGATTGAGTTCCTGTTCCTGTTTATTGCCCCTGTGCTTTACGCGTTTCATATCGTTATGTCTGGCCTGGCGCTGATGGTGATGGCGCTGCTCGGCGTCACCATCGGCAACACCGACGGCGGCATTCTGGATCTGCTGATCTTCGGCGTCATGCAGGGGATGTCGACCAAATGGTATCTGCTGTTCCCGGTGGGTATCGCCTGGTTTGCTATCTACTTCTTCGTCTTCCGCTGGTACATCCTCAGGCACGATATTAAAACGCCGGGCCGTGAGGTTGACGCGCAGGGTGCGCTCCAGGCGGTGGAAGCCAATACCCGGGCACGTGGAAAATCGAAATACGATCATGGGCTTATTCTTCGCGCGCTTGGCGGTAAAGAGAATATTGAGTCGCTCGACAACTGCATTACCCGCTTACGTCTGGTGGTAAAAGATATGGGGCTTATCGACCAGCAGGCGCTGAAGGCCGCGGGCGCCTTGTCAGTAGTGGTGCTTGATGCCCACAGCGTTCAGGTGATCATCGGTCCGCAGGTGCAGAGCGTCAAATCCGGCATTGAAGCCTTAATTTAACAGGGGGACGTTGTGTTTGATTTCGACAGAATCATTGAGCGTAAAAGCGATAAATGCCGTAAATGGGATCATACGTTTGTGTGCTCGCGTTTCGGTGATGTCCCGGAGGGATTTATCCCGCTGTGGATAGCAGACATGGATTTCACCTCGCCACCCGCCGTGATTGAAGGCTTCCAGCGCATCGTGGAGCATGGCACCTTCGGTTACACCTGGTGCTTCGACGAATTCTACGATGCGGTCATCGCCTTCCAGCGCACCCGTCATCAGGTTGAGGTGCATAAGTCATGGATCACCCTGACCTACGGCACCGTTTCCACGCTGCACTATACGGTTCAGGCGTTCTGCAAACCCGGCGACTGCGTGATGATGAATACCCCGGTGTATGACCCGTTTGCGATGGCGACACAGCGACAGGGCGTGCGGGTGCTTGCAAATCCGCTGAGCGTGAAGGAAAACCGCTATCAGCTGGATTTTAATCTGATTGAAGTTCAGCTCAAAACTCACCGTCCAAAACTGTGGTTCTTCTGCTCGCCGCATAACCCCTCGGGCCGAATCTGGCGCGCGGATGAGATACGTCAGGTGTCCGATCTCTGTAAGCGCTACGGCACGATTCTGGTGGTTGATGAGGTTCACGCCGAGCACATTCTGGACGGTACATTCGTCAGTTGTCTGACTTCGGGCTGTGCCGCCCAGGACAACCTGATTGTGCTGACCTCCCCCAATAAAGCCTTCAACCTTGGCGGGCTAAAAACATCCTACTCAATGATTCCAGACGATTCGCTGCGCCAGCGTTTCCGCCAGCAGCTGGAGAAGAACTCCATTACCTCGCCCAATATCTTCGGCGTGTGGGGAATTATTCTGGCTTATCAGCAAGGTCTGCCATGGCTCGACGCGCTGAATGGTTATCTGCGCGGCAATGCCCGCTACCTTGCGGATGCCATTCAGACCCATTTCCCTGCATGGAAGATGATGAACCCGGAGTCGTCGTATCTCGCCTGGATAGACGTCAGTGCGGACGATCGCAGTGCGACGGCGCTAACTCAACATTTCGCAAAACAGGCTGGCGTGGTCATTGAAGATGGCAGCCACTACGTACAAAACGGCGAAAACTACCTGCGTATTAACTTCGGCACCCAGCGCTACTGGCTGGAACAGTCCATCAACCGAATGCTGAAGCATTACTGATAAGGATCTTACCCCGATGAAAAAAATGCTCACTCTCTCGCTGCTGACTCTCTGTGTTTCTCATGGTGCGGCGGCAGCAAACTACGCGCTCAGTAACGACAATATTGCCCTTTCGTTTGATGATGCAAACGCAACGGTAGTGGTAACGGACAGCAAAGCTAACCATCCGCTCACGCCCCAGGAGTTGTTCTTTCTGACGCTACCGGATGAAACAAAAATCCACACCGCTGATTTCAAAATCAAGCACGTCGAAAAGCAGGACAATGCGATAGTCATCGACTTTACGCATCCGGATTTTATCGTAACGGTGAAACTGAACCTGGTGAAGGGAAAATACGCCAGCATTGGCTACACCATCGCCGCCGTCGGGCAGCCGCGGGACGTAGCGAAAATTACCTTCTTCCCGACGAAGAAGCAGTCTCAGGCACCTTACGTTGACGGGGCGATTAACAGCTCGCCAATCGTGGCCGACTCGTTCTTCATCCTGCCAGACAAACCGATTGTGAATACTTACGCTTATGAAGCCACCACGAACCTCAACGTGGAGCTGAAAACGCCAATTCTGCCTGAGACACCGGTTAGTTTTACCACCTGGTTCGGCACTTTCCCGGAAACTAATCAGCTGCGCCGCAGCGTAAACCAGTTTATCGATGCCGTGCGTCCGCGGCCTTATAAGCCTTACCTGCACTACAACAGCTGGATGGACATCGGCTTCTTTACCCCTTACTCCGAGCAGGATGTCATTGGGCGGATGGACGAATGGAATAAAGAATTTATTGCCGGACGCGGGGTGGCGCTGGACGCGTTCCTGCTGGACGATGGCTGGGACGATCGCACCGGACGCTGGCTGTTTGGCCCGGCATTCAGCAACGGTTTTGGCAAAGTCAGGGAAAAAGCCGACAGCCTGCATAGCTCGGTTGGGCTGTGGCTTTCTCCGTGGGGCGGATACAACAAGCCGCGCGATATTCGCGTCTCGCATGCAAAAGAGTATGGTTTCGAAACCGTAGACGGCAAGCTGGCGCTGTCGGGGCCGAACTATTTTAAAAACTTTAACGATCAGATCATCAAGCTGATCAAAAACGAGCATATTACCTCGTTCAAGCTCGACGGAATGGGTAACGCCAATTCGCATATCAAGGGCAGCCCATTTGCATCGGATTTTGACGCGTCCATTGCCCTGCTGCACAACATGCGCAGCGCAAATCCGAACCTGTTTATCAACCTGACCACCGGCACCGACGCCAGCCCGTCCTGGCTGTTCTATGCTGATTCAATCTGGCGTCAGGGCGATGATATCAACCTGTACGGCCCCGGCACGCCAGTGCAGCAGTGGATGACCTACCGCGATGCCGAAACCTGGCGATCCATCCTGCGTAAAGGTCCGCTGTTCCCGCTGAACTCACTGATGTACCACGGGATCGTCAGCGCAGAGAACGCTTACTATGGACTCGAGAAAGTGCAAACAGACAGCGATTTTGCCGATCAGGTCTGGAGCTACTTTGCAACCGGAACTCAGCTTCAGGAGCTGTACATTACGCCGTCCATGCTGAATAAGGCGAAGTGGGATACCCTGGCGCAGGCGGCGAAATGGTCGCGTGAGAATGCCAGCGTGCTGGTGGATACTCACTGGATTGGCGGTGACCCAACTTCGCTTGAGGTTTACGGCTGGGCCTCATGGAGTAAAGACAAAGCGATTTTTGGCTTACGAAACCCGTCGGATAAACCGCAACGTTACTTCCTGGATTTAACCAAAGATTTTGAGATCCCGGCAGGAGAGCGTTCCCAGTTTACCCTGAAAGCCGTGTACGGCAGTAATTCGACCGTACCAGAGGAGTATAAAAACGCTGTGGTGATTACGCTGCAACCGCTGGAAACGCTGGTGTTTGAGGCGATGCCGGGGAAATAGTGAGGCTTTGACACGGTGTAGGCCGGGTAAGGCGAAGCCGCCACCCGGCAAAACAGGCGGCAGGGTCTTACTCCCCCTGCTGCTCCAGCGCATATTTATACAGCGCATTTTTCTTCACGCCGTGGATCTCCGCCGCCAGCGCCGCCGCTTTTTTCAGAGGAAGTTCAGCCTGTAGCAGGGCCAGCGTACGCAGCGCATCGGCAGGCAGAGCGTCTTCCTGCGCTTTGTGGCCTTCGACAATCAGCACCATTTCGCCCTTGCGGCGGTTTTCGTCTTCTTTCACCCACGCCAGCAGTTCGCCGACCGGCGCACCGTGAATGGTTTCCCACGTTTTGGTCAGCTCGCGCGCCAGCACCACGTAGCGCCCTTCGCCCCAGACGGTCACCATATCCTCCAGGCTTTCCAGCAGACGGTGAGTGGATTCGTAGAAGATCAACGTACGCGGTTCGGCTTCCAGATCCTTTAATACATCGCGGCGACCTTTGGATTTAGCTGGCAGGAAACCTTCGTAGCAGAAACGATCGGACGGCAGACCCGCAGCGCTTAACGCCGCAATCGCCGCGCACGGCCCCGGCAGCGGCACAACGCGGATGCCAGCTTCCCGGCAGGTGCGTACCAGATGGTAGCCCGGATCGTTGATCAGCGGCGTTCCCGCATCGGAGACCAGCGCGATGTTCTGCCCTTCTTTAAGCTTCGCCACCAGCGTTTCGGCTTTTTGTTGCTCATTGTGATCGTGCAGGGCAAACAAACGGGCGTTGATGGCAAAGTGTTGTAGCAGTAAACCGGTATGACGGGTGTCTTCAGCCGCAATTAAATCAACAGCTTGCAATACGGTGAGCGCACGTTGGGTAATATCAGACAAATTCCCGATAGGAGTAGGTACAATATAAAGCTGGCCTTGAGAATTATCTGCCGTTTCGTGTTGTTTCATTGTTTCGTCCGTATTGCCGATTTAATATTGAGCATTGCGTAAAAAAATCACTGGATACAGTATGGTACCGTTAACGTTTCTTCGAAAAAAAGCCGCGCACAGCGTGCCCCTCCTGCTGGCAGCCCTGATCTTTACCGGCTGCGGCACCCAGGCACCTGACCAGAGCACTGCTCATATGCAGGGATCCGCTCAGGCTGATTCTGGCTTTTATCTGCAACAAATGTCGCAGAGTACAAATGATACCAGGATCAACTGGCAATTACTCGCCATTCGTGCACTGCTGAAAGAAGGGAAAACCCAGCAGGCCGCCGAGCTGTTCAGCCAGCTGCCGCAGGATCTTAACGACACTCAGCGCCATGAGCAGACGCTGCTGTCGGCAGAACTGAAGGTCGCGCAAAAAGATTACGACGGCGCGAAGAAGATCCTCGGCACCATCGATCTCAGCACGCTGGATAAAAACCAGCAGGCCCGTTTCTGGCAGGCCGGTATCACCGCTGAGCAGGGTCGCCCTTCCCTGACGCTACTCCGCGCGCTGATTGCCCAGGAGCCTCTGCTAGCGGGTGCAGACAAGCAAAAAAATATTGACGCAACCTGGCAGGCGCTCGCCTCCATGACCCAGGATCAGGCCAAGGCGCTGGTAATCAACGCCGATGAAAATGTCCTGCAAGGCTGGCTGGATCTGCAACAGATGTGGTTCAACAACCGCAGCGATCCGAACATGCTGAAAGCCGGCATTACCGACTGGCAAAAGCGTTACCCGCAAAACCCGGGAGCGAAAATGCTGCCAACGCAGCTGGTGAACGTGCAAAACTTTAAGCCCGCCTCCACCAGCAAAATCGCCCTGCTGCTGCCGTTAAACGGTCAGGCTGCGGTGTTTGGTCGCGCCATTCAGCAAGGTTTTGAAGCCGCGAAAAACGGCACCACCGCCGTCAGCGGCAGCGCGGTTCCGGCGCAGGCTGCACAGGCGGCGAATGTGAATGACGTTGTCAGCCCGTCCGCCGCCGAAACCAGCGACCTGACCACCGCGCAAACCCCTGCGCAGGGCACCATGCAGAATCCGGTTACCGCCCCAACGACGCAGCCTGCTACCCCAGCGCCTGCGGCAACACAGGCCCCGGCTGAAACACCGGCGCCCGCGACGGCAGAACAACCTCAGCCGCAAACCGCGCAGCCGGAACAGCAGCCAGCAACCCAGCCGCAGGCTGTGGCCACCACCAGCGCTTATCCTGGTGCAGAGTTGAAAATCTACGACACCAGCGCCCAGCCGCTTGACCAGGTGCTGGCGCAGGTTCAGCAGGACGGGGCCAGCATCGTTGTCGGCCCGCTGTTGAAAAACAACGTGGAAGCGCTGATGAAGAGCAACACCACGCTGAACGTGCTGGCGCTTAACCAGCCTGAGCAGGTTCAGAACCGCGCCAATATCTGTTACTTCGCCCTCTCTCCGGAGGATGAAGCCCGCGATGCGGCCCGCCATATTCACGAGCAGGGCAAGCAGGCGCCGCTGCTGCTGATCCCACGCAGCACGCTGGGCGATCGCGTTGCCAACGCGTTTGCGCAAGAGTGGCAGACCCTTGGCGGTGGCGTGGTGTTGCAGCAGAAATTTGGCTCAGCTTCCGAACTGAGAGCGGGCGTGAACGGCGGGGCAGGTATTGCCCTCAACGGTAGCCCGGTATCCGCCAGCCTGCCGCAGCAGCAGAGCGTCACCATCGGCGGTCTGACGATCCCGGCGCCACCTACCGACGCGCAAATCAGCGGCGGCGGTAAAGTGGATTCGGCATACATCGTCGCTACCCCGGAAGAGATCGCCTTTATCAAACCGATGATCGCCATGCGTAACGGCAGCCAGAGCGGCGCAACGCTCTACGCCAGCTCACGCAGCGCACAGGGTACCGCAGGCCCGGATTTCCGTCTGGAAATGGAAGGACTGCAATACAGCGAGATCCCCATGCTGGCAGGCAGCAACCCGCAGTTGATGCAGCAGGCGCTGGGCGCGGTGCGCAATGACTATTCCCTGGCGCGTCTGTACGCGATGGGCGTCGATGCCTGGGCGCTGGCAAACCACTTCACCCAGATGCGTCAGGTACCGGGCTTCGAGCTTAACGGGAATACCGGCGATCTGACCGCCGATCAGGATTGTGTGATTAACAGGAAGTTATCATGGCTCAAATACCAGCAGGGGCAGATTGTCCCGGCCAGTTAAGCCGTAAACAGACCGGCGACGCGTGGGAGTTAAAGGCGCGTCGCTGGCTTGAAGGCAAAGGACTGCGCTTTGTCGCCGCCAACGTTCGCGGGCGCGGCGGCGAGATTGACCTGATCATGAAAGACGGTCAGACCATCGTGTTTGTTGAAGTTCGCTACCGACAGTCGTCCCGTTTTGGCGGTGCTGCCGCCAGCGTGACGCTCGCCAAACAACAAAAATTATTACAGACTGCCCACTTGTGGCTTGCCCGCCATAATGGGAGTTTTGATACTGTGGATTGCCGTTTCGATGTGGTAGCCTTCACCGGAAATGCGATCGACTGGCTTAAAAACGCGTTTGGCGAAGACGCATAAATAAGATTTTAAAGGGATACCGTGCTCGAACGAATTAAAGTGTGCTTCACAGAAAGCATTCAAACGCAGATTGCCGCGGCGGAAGCCCTTCCGGACGCGATCTCGCGTGCAGCGATGACGCTGGTTCAGTCGCTGCTCAACGGCAACAAAATCCTCTGTTGTGGCAATGGCACGTCCGCTGCTAACGCACAGCATTTTGCTGCCAGCATGATCAATCGCTTCGAAACCGAGCGCCCGAGTTTACCTGCCATTGCACTAAACACCGATAACGTGGTCTTAACTGCGATTGCCAACGATCGTCTGCATGACGAAATCTACGCCAAGCAGGTGCGCGCCTTAGGCCATGCCGGAGACGTGCTGCTGGCGATCTCCACGCGCGGTAACAGCCGGGATATCGTTAAAGCGGTTGAAGCGGCAGTGACCCGGGATATGACGATTGTCGCCCTGACCGGTTACGACGGCGGAGAGCTGGCTGGCCTGCTGGGGCCGCAGGATGTGGAGATCCGCATTCCTTCGCACCGTAGCGCCCGCATCCAGGAGATGCATATGCTCACGGTGAACTGCTTATGCGATCTGATCGATAACACGCTTTTCCCTCACCAGGATGATTAAGGAGTTCTCATGAAGGTTTTATCGGCCCTTGCAGTCGTGATGTCTGCATTACTGCTTCAGGGATGCATCGCTGCCGCTGTAGTCGGCACCGCAGCGGTCGGCACCAAAGCAGCGACCGATCCGCGCACCGTTGGGACGCAGGTGGATGACGGTACGCTTGAGCTGCGCGTAAACAGTGCGCTGTCGAAAGACGAGCAGATCAAGAAGGAAGCACGCATCAACGTGACGGCTTATCAGGGCAAAGTGCTGCTGGCAGGCCAGGCGCCAAATCCTGAACTCGCCTCGCGCGCCAAACAGATCGCGATGGGTGTGGAAGGCACGGCGGAAGTGTTTAACGAGATCCGCCAGGGCCAGCCGATTGGTCTCGGCACCGCGTCATCTGATACCTGGATCACCACCAAAGTGCGTTCCCAGCTGCTGGGTACCGACCAGGTGAAATCCTCAAACGTGAAAGTGACCACGGAGAACGGCGAAGTATTCCTGCTGGGTCTGGTGACGGAACGTGAAGGGAAAGCGGCGGCGGATATCGCCAGCCGGGTGAGCGGCGTGAAACACGTCACCACCGCCTTTACTTACATTAAGTAATTACCACCTGACTACAGGCCCGGTAAGCGCTAGCGCCGCCGGGCTTTTTTCACACAAGCGCCATACTCCCCACAATAACTCCGCTCAACGCCACCAGCCCCGCAGTCAGCCACAGCGCTTTCGCCGGGAATGACTTACGCAGCATGATAAGCGACGGCAGGCTCACCGCCGGCAGCGTGATGAGCAGCGCCAGCGCCGGTGCGGTCCCCATACCAGCCATCATCATGGTCTGAATAATCGGGATCTCCGCCGCGGTTGGGATCACAAACAGGCACCCGGCCACCGCCATCGCAATCACCCACATCAGCGTGTTGTCGATAGCGCCATCCGCATGCGGGAACAGCCAGACGCGCGCCGCCCCCAGCACCAGTACGGCCAGGATATAGACCGGAATGGTGCTCCAGAAAAGCTGCCACAGCGCTTTGCCCCAGCGAGCAAAGAAACTGCCCTGCGGCTCGCTGACGTCCAGCTCAACGGAGGCAGGCCCGGCCTCGTTGTCTTTCACCAGGTGCTGCACCAGCGTAGCGACAAGCACCACCGTCAGCAGGCCAGCCGCCAGACGGATAAACGCAAAATGCCAGCCGAGAACGAAGCCCATAAACACCAGCGTTGCCGGGTTCAGCAGGGGGTTACCCATCCAGAAGGCAAGCGCGCCGCCCATCGACACACGCTGTCGGCGCATACCCGCCGCCACCGGTGCGGCGCAGCAGGAGCACATCATGCCCGGCAGGGAGAAAATCGTCCCCAGCAGCGTGCCCTGCAAGCGCGGCTGTCCCAGGGTTTTCACCAGCCAGTTACGCGGGATAAGTACCTGAATCAGCGAGCCCAGCAATACGCCCAATACCGCCGCTTTCCAGACGGCAAGAAAATAGACCATGGCGTAATCCCACGCCGCGCGTAGCGGGCTGGAATCGGCCTGCGCGAGAATCGATTTACCGATGCTGTGGGTGTCGGCGGCGGTGAAGGCTTTACCGTAGTACGGCTGCCATTTCACATACCAGAGGCCAATGATGACCACGAGAAAGAAGAGTGCGGGCTTCCACCACTGAACAGGTGTTGCCGCCTGAGATGAAGACTGACCAGTCATACCATTCCCCGGAAGGTGTTATTTAATAAGCCGGGGAAGTTTACGCCTCGCCCTGCGCGATTTCACGCAGTTTTGCCGAAGGGATAATATTAACCCCCTCCTGCGACGGAGCCAGCGCCTCTTTTAGCATCGCCAGCGCGACATCCCGCGCCTCGATGGACTTCCAGTTACCCGGCAGAATGCGAAACAGCGGAGCGAAAAAAGACTCGTTAAAACGACGTTCGTCACGGTGCCCCATCAGCATGGAAGGCCGCGCGATGGTCAGGCGCTCCCATTTCTGCGCGATTAATGCCTCTTCCATTTTGCCCTTCACCTGGTTGTAAAAAAACGGCGAGCCTGCGTTCGCGCCGTGCGCGCTGACCACCAGGAAATGTTTTGCGCCCAGCTTTTTCGCCGTCAGGGCGGTATCCACCACCAGTGTGTAATCCGCATGGACAAAAGCTTCTTTACTACCCGCTTCCCGTCGGGTGGTGCCAAGGCAGCAAAAGGCGATATCAATGGGATCCTGCACCTGCGCCAGCGCGTCGGTGAGCTGTGGATCGTGCGGGTTATAGACGCCGGTGATATCCAACAGCGGGCGACGCGTCGGGGCGGCGATATAATTGATATGCCGATCCTGGATCAGCAGCCGCAGCAGATGTCCACCCACCAGCCCGGTTGCGCCGGTAATCAGTACCTGACTCATCTTATCCCCTTTACAGAATTGTCCGTTTGCGTTCTGGGCCTGCTCTACCACACTTAAAAGTCTGTTACCGGTAAGTATTTACCACAAACGGGAAAAAAACAGTCTGAAGCGAAAACAACGGAGGAAGCATGGGTAAAAAAATCGCAGTCTTGATTACCGACGAGTTTGAAGATTCAGAATTTACGTCGCCAGCAGAGGCATTCCGCAAGGCGGGCCACGAGGTGGTCACCATCGAGAAAGAAGCGGGTAAAACCGTGAAGGGCCATAAGGGCGAAGCCAGCGTGACCATTGACGAATCCATTGATAACGTCAGCCCGTCGGATTTCGACGCCCTGCTGTTACCGGGCGGTCATTCACCGGATTCCCTGCGCGGAGACGAGCGTTTCGTCACCTTTACCCGTGACTTCGTCGGCACCGGTAAACCGGTATTTGCCATTTGCCACGGTCCGCAGCTGCTGATCAGCGCCGAGGTGGTACGCGGGCGTAAGCTCACCGCGGTGAAGCCGATCGTTATCGATCTGAAAAACGCGGGAGCCGAGTTCTACGATCAGGAAGTGGTGAACGATAACGATCAGCTGATCACCAGCCGTACACCGGACGATCTGCCAGCGTTTAACCGTGAAGCGCTACGCCTGCTCGGCGCGTAACCAGTGCAGCTTCTTGCCAAAGCCCAGGGTGTTGTCGGTAAATTTCAGCTCATCAAGGCGGATTTCCCACACCGGGGCTTTTAGCGCCGCGGCCACCGGGAAGCGGCGCGTATAGCGTTTACGTTGCGCGTCGCTCTCCTCACCTTCCAGGCGACGAATTTCGCCTTTAAACTGGACCCCGCGGATCAGCGCAACGGTTTTAGGCTGACCGTTTACCGTGCCCGCCACTTTTGCCCGCTGGCCCGTCATCTGCGCATGCCGCGTTTTATCTTCGCTCATCACGTAAAAGGCCACGCGCTCGGGATCGTAGTAATAAAAGGCATTTGCGCACCACATCTCCTCGTCTTTACAGACGCACCAGGTCACGACATGCTGCTTTGCCAGCCAGCGGTTAATGGCGGCCAGTGTTTCCATTTTCGCTCTCTCTCATGCTATGGTGCGTTCACCTTAACATACTGAATCTGTTTACCGTGTGCTGGTTTCTCTATCTTGTCCGAACCGCTGATAACGCACTCTACACCGGGATCACTACCGATGTGGCACGGCGTTTTTTACAACATCAAACGGGGAAAGGGGCGAAGGCGCTGCGGGGGAAAGGTGAACTTCAGTTAGCGTTTTCAGCCGCCGTGGGCGACAGATCCCTGGCGCTCAGGCTGGAATACTGCATCAAGCAGCTGACGAAGCGCCAGAAAGAGCGTCTCGTCAACGGGGACGTCTCTTTCGAGGCGCTACGCGAAAGCCTGCTTAAAAACGATTGAAATGATCGTGGTACTCCACCAGACCGGTAACGCCGTCGAGCGCATCATCCGCCAGAGGATGCACCAGGAAAGATGTTTCCGTGCCCGGCCAGTGGCAGCGCAGATCGTATCTGGACGCTGGCTTAAAACCTAAACGTTCGTAGAACGCCGGATCGCCCAGAACGACGACAGCGGCATAGCCAAATTCATTCAGTGAATCCAGCCCTTCATAGACCAGCTGGCGAGCCAGGCCCTGGCCACGGTAGTTTTCATCCACCGCCAGCGGCGCCATGCCGACCCACTGTAACTCTTCACCCTGCACAATCACCGGGCTGAAGGCCACGTAGCCGACCACCTGCCCTTCATCGTCGGTGGCAACCAGGCCCAGCGTAATCAGGCCATCTTCGCGAAGATCGTGAACCAGTTGGGCTTCGGCGTCGCCTGCAAAAGAGCGGCGTAACAACGCATCGATACCCGGCGCATCAATCCCAATTTCGACTCGAATCAGCATGGCTCACCTACTGAAGTGTGTTTACTGTCCGGCGGGGTTTTTAGCCCGGCCTCAACGAAATCTGCCATTTGCATCAACATCATACGCAGCGCTTTCGGCATCTGCTCCAGCTCAATGGCATCCATTAAATTTTTGACGTACAGACCGAGCTCCGTGTCGCCTTCAATCACCAGACGACGCTGGAAGAAGAGGGTGTCCGGATCCTGTTTGCGCGCGGCGATCATCAGCAGATCGCTGGCATCCGCGCTAAAGCTGACATCCGCCTCGGCGGTTTCACGGACGATCAGCCGATCGTTCTCAACGGAAGTAAACCAGCGCAACCCGATATCGCGCACTTCAATCTTTAACCAGCGGCCTTCCAGAAACTCCAGCTCACCGTCCTGTAGCGCCTGGCGGAACTGCCAGCTCAGTACCTGTTCCAGCACCTGGCGTTTAAGCGCGAACGGCGCCAGTTTTACCGGCACGCTCAGCATTGATGGACCAAATTGTACGAGACGTGAACGCAGTTTATCCAGCACGAGCTTTACTCCCTGATAGCTATAGTCCTGCTATTTTGCCATATCCCGACAAGAAGATAGCGGCGTAAATCAACAAACCGTTGTCCGGTATACCTCATTATTGGTGCCATCAATACGCCATTAGCTGCCTTAAATCAAAAATTGTCGCGTATGGGTTAATTAAAATCCCAGCTCGTTAACATTTTTTACGATCCCTGCGATCGACAACATCGGGATAAATTATGGAGCTGCTCTGCCCTGCCGGAAACCTTCCGGCGCTTAAGGCGGCCATCGAAAATGGGGCCGATGCGGTCTATATCGGGCTGAAAGATGATACCAACGCCCGCCATTTTGCGGGTCTTAACTTTACGGAGAAAAAGCTTCAGGAAGCCGTTAACTTCGTTCACCAGCACCGGCGCAAACTGCACATCGCCATCAATACCTTTGCCCATCCTGATGGCTATGCCCGCTGGCAGCGCGCCGTGGATATGGCGGCCCAGCTGGGCGCAGATGCGCTGATCCTGGCTGACCTCGCCATGCTTGAGTATGCGGCAGAACGTTATCCGCATATTGAGCGCCACGTCTCTGTTCAGGCATCGGCCACCAATGAAGAGGCCGTGCGTTTTTATCATCGACACTTTGACGTAGCCCGCGTGGTGCTGCCGCGCGTGCTTTCTATTCATCAGGTTAAGCAACTGGCGCGCGTCACGCCAGTGCCGCTGGAGGTTTTTGCCTTCGGCAGCCTGTGCATCATGGCCGAAGGCCGCTGCTATCTTTCTTCCTATCTCACCGGGGAATCGCCAAATACCGTCGGCGCCTGCTCGCCTGCCCGCTTCGTTCGCTGGCAGCAAACGCCGCAGGGACTGGAGTCGCGCCTGAATGACGTGTTAATTGACCGCTATCAGGACGGTGAAAACGCGGGGTATCCGACACTGTGTAAGGGCCGCTATCTGGTGGACGGCGAGCGCTACCACGCGCTGGAGGAGCCCACCAGCCTCAACACGCTGGAATTGCTGCCGGAACTGCTGGCCGCCAATATTGCCTCGGTGAAAATCGAAGGCCGCCAGCGCAGCCCGGCCTACGTGAGCCAGGTGGCGAAGGTGTGGCGTCAGGCCATCGACCGCTGCATGGCGGACCCGCAAAACTATGCTCCACAAGCGGCCTGGATGGAGACGCTCGGCGCGATGTCTGAAGGCACCCAAACTACGCTCGGCGCGTACCACCGTAAATGGCAGTGAGATAATCATGAAATATTCATTAGGGCCGGTGCTTTACTACTGGCCAAAAGAGACGCTGGAAGATTTTTACCAGCAGGCGGCTAACAGCAGCGCCGATGTGATTTACCTCGGCGAAGCGGTGTGCAGCAAGCGCCGCGCCACCAAAGTGGGCGACTGGCTGGATATGGCGAAAAACCTGGCCGGCAGCGGCAAGCAGGTGGTGCTCTCGACGCTGGCGCTGGTGCAGGCGTCCTCTGAACTGGGCGAGCTGAAGCGCTACGTCGAAAACGGTGAGTTCCTGCTGGAGGCGAGCGACCTGGGCGTGGTAAACCTGTGTGCCGAGCGTAAGCTGCCGTTTGTCGCCGGACATGCGCTGAACTGCTATAACGCGGTGACCCTGCGCCTGTTGCTCAAACAGGGGATGACCCGCTGGTGCATGCCGGTTGAGCTCTCCCGCGACTGGCTGGCCAACCTGCTGAATCAGTGCGAAGAGCTGGGCATTCGCAACAAGTTTGAAGTGGAAGTCCTGAGCTATGGGCATCTGCCGCTGGCCTACTCTGCCCGCTGCTTCACCGCACGTTCCGAAGATCGCCCGAAAGACGAGTGCGAAACCTGCTGCATTAAGTACCCGAACGGCCGCAGTATGCTGTCGCAGGAGAACCAGCAGGTGTTTGTCCTCAACGGCATTCAGACCATGAGCGGTTACGTCTATAACCTCGGCAACGAACTGGCGTCAATGCACGGGCTGGTGGATATGGTGCGTCTTTCGCCGCTTGATACCGGTGTTTTCGCCATGCTGGACGCCTTCCGCGCCAATGAAAACGGCGCCTCGCCGCTACCGTTGACCGCAAACAGCGACTGCAACGGTTACTGGCGACGTCTCGCCGGGCTGGAATTGCAGGCGTAAAAAAGGCTCACTTTGTTAACAACGGTTATCATTTTTTAATGCAGTATTAAAGATTGACCGTCGACAAAGTGAGCTGTTATGACTGACAAAACCATTCCGTTTTCGGTGCTGGATCTGGCGCCGATCCCACAAGGCTCCTCGGCCAGAGAAGCCTTCACGCACTCTCTCGATCTTGCTCAGCTTGCCGAAAAGCGCGGCTATCACCGCTACTGGCTGGCGGAGCACCACAATATGGTGGGCATCGCCAGCGCCGCCACCTCGGTGCTGATTGGCTATCTGGCGGCGAATACCACCACTCTGCACCTTGGCTCCGGCGGCGTGATGCTGCCGAACCACGCCCCGCTGGTGATTGCCGAGCAGTTCGGGACGCTGAATACCCTTTATCCGGGCCGTATTGATCTAGGGCTTGGCCGCGCGCCGGGCAGCGACCAGCCGACCATGCGCGCCCTGCGTCGCCATATGAGCGGCGATATCGATAACTTCCCGCGCGATGTGGCCGAGCTGGTGGACTGGTTTGACGCGCGGGATCCGAACCCGCACGTGCGTCCTGTGCCGGGGTACGGGGAAAAGATCCCGGTATGGCTGTTAGGCTCAAGCCTGTACAGCGCGCAGCTCGCCGCTCAGCTGGGGCTGCCGTTCGCGTTCGCTTCCCACTTCGCACCGGATATGCTGCATCAGGCACTGCATCTTTATCGTACGCACTTCAAACCGTCTGAACGTCTGGAGAAGCCGTATGCGATGGTGTGTATCAATATCATTGCCGCCGACAGCAACCGCGACGCGGAATTCCTGTTTACCTCTATGCAGCAGGCGTTTGTGAAGCTGCGTCGCGGCGAGACGGGCCAGCTGCCGCCGCCGGTAGAGAATATACATCAGCTGTGGTCGGCCTCCGAGCAGTATGGCGTGCAGCAGGCTCTGAGTATGTCGCTGGTGGGTGATAAGGCGAAAGTGCGTCACGGGCTGGAGGCGGTGCTGCGTGAAACGCAGGCGGATGAGATTATGGTTAACGGCCAGATTTTCGATCACCAGGCGCGTCTGCATTCGTTTGATTTAGCGATGCAGGTGAAAGAGGAGTTGGTGGGGTAGTTTTTTGCTTTGCCCGGTGGCTTCGCTTACCGGGCCTACATTCTTTTCTCCCTCTCCCATGGGGAGAGGGCCGGGGTGAGGGGTTCAGACCGCACGTTTTACTGATACACAGGCAACAGATTAAAACTCGACAGCACGTGCACCACCGCGTTGCCGATACCAAATACCAGAATCAGCGCAATCATCGGTTTTCCGCCCCAGACGCGGAATTTCGGGCTGCCGAAGCGCTTACGTGATTTGCGCGCCAGCAGCGCCGGTACAATCGCCGCCCAGATGGTGGCCGCCAGTCCCGCATAGCCGATGGCGTACAGGAAACCGTTCGGCCACAGCAGGCCGCCCACAATCGGTGGCAGGAAGGTCAACAGCGCGGTTTTGAAGCGCCCCATCGCAGAGTCATCAAAACCAAACAGATCCGCCAGGTAGTCAAACAGGCCCAGCGTCACGCCGAGGAATGAGCTCGCCACCGCAAAGTTAGAGAAGACCACCAGAAGCAGATCCAGGCTGCGGCTGTTCAGCACGCCGCTCAGCGCCTGTACCAGCACATCAATGTTACCGCCCTTCTGCGCAATGCCGATAAATTCCGGACGCGGGATGTTACCCATCGTCCCCAGCAGCCAGATCACATACAGCCCCAGCGCCAGCAGCGTGCCGTAAACCAGGCATTTCACGATGGTGCGCGGATCCTTGCCGTAGTATTTCATCAGGCTCGGTACGTTGCCGTGGTAGCCGAACGACGCCAGACAGAATGGCAGCGTCATCAGCAGGTACGGCGTGTAGGAGGTGTTCACTTCCGCAACGTTAAACAGCGTGGCCGGCGTGACGTGCCCCAGCAGGCTGCCGAAGGTCAGAAAGAAGGTGATGACCTTTGCGCCCAGCACGATCGCCGTCATGCGGCTGACCGCTTTGGTGCTCATCCAGACGATAAACGCCACGCCCAGCGCGAAGCAGAGACCCGCCAGACGCGCCGGAACGTTCAGCGACATCTCTGAGAAGGTGTGATGCAGAATCGACCCGCTCGCTGAAATGTACGCGTAGGTCAGGATATAGAGTACAAACGCGATGGACAGCCCGTTCACCAGGTTCCAGCCTTTGCCCAACAGATCCCGGGTGATGGTGTCGAAGCTGGAGCCAATGCGGTAGTTCAGGTTTGCTTCAAGGATCATCAGCCCGGAATGGAGCATGCAGAACCAGGTGAAAACCAGCGCCGCCAGCGACCAGAAGAACCACGCACCGGACATGACCACAGGCAGGGAAAACATCCCGGCACCAATGATGGTTCCGCCGATGATCACCACGCCGCCAAGCAGCGAAGGTGACGTTTGGGTGGTGGTTAGTGTTGCCATGCGGCCTTATCTCCAGTGAAAAATGTGGTTCTGCTTTTAGTGTGTTGCACTGTACCAGTACAAGAGTACAAAGGGAATAAAAAAAAGCCCCGATAGCAACTATCGGGGCTGTATATTTTACTTTACGTCAGAAGCGAAAGGCTTACGCGTCACCGAAACGACGACGGCTGGCGCCTTCTTCACGGCGTGGACCACGGTTTTCGCGGCGCTCACCGGAGAAACGACGGCCTTCACCACCGCGACCTTCGCTGCGACCGCCTTCACGACGCTCGCCACCGAAACCGCGACCACCGCCACGACGTTCGCCGCCACGGTCAGGACGTGGCTGTGCATCGCCCAGCAGCTGCATGTTCATCGGCTTGTTCAGGATGCGGGTGCGAGTAAAGTGTTGCAGCACTTCGCCCGGCATGCCTTTTGGCAGCTCGATGGTGGAGTGGGAACCGAACAGCTTGATGTTACCGATGTAACGGCTGCTGATGTCGCCTTCGTTAGCGATCGCGCCAACGATGTGACGAACTTCAACACCATCATCACGGCCCACTTCAATGCGATACAGTTCCATTTCGCCAGCGTCACGACGCTCGCGACGTGGACGGTCTTCACCACCACGCTCTGGACGGTCACCGCGTGGACCACGGTCGTTACGGTCGCCACGACGTTCGAAACGATCGTCACGGTCACGGAACTCACGCTTAGGACGCATCGGCGCATCAGGTGGCACGATCAGGCTACGTTCGCCCTGCGCCATTTTCAGCAGTGCTGCGGCCAGGGTTTCCATGTCCAGCTCTTCGCCTTCAGCGACAGGCTGGATCTGGGACAGCAGCGCACGGTACTGATCCAGATCGCTGCTTTCCAGCTGCTGCTGTACTTTCGCGGCGAATTTTTCCAGACGGCGTTTGCCCAGCAGTTCTGCGTTTGGCAGCTCGGCTTCTGGAATGGTCAGCTTCATGGTGCGTTCAATGTTACGCAGCAGACGACGCTCGCGGTTCTCAACGAACAGCAGCGCACGGCCTGCACGACCCGCACGACCGGTACGGCCGATACGGTGAACGTAAGACTCGGAGTCCATTGGGATATCGTAGTTTACAACCAGGCTGATACGCTCAACGTCCAGGCCACGTGCTGCCACGTCGGTTGCAATCAGGATATCCAGACGACCGTCTTTCAGACGCTCCAGAGTCTGCTCACGCAGGGCCTGGTTCATGTCGCCGTTCAGCGCTGCGCTGTTGTAGCCGCTACGCTCCAGGGCTTCAGCCACTTCCAGGGTCGCGTTTTTGGTACGAACGAAGATGATCGCCGCATCAAAATCTTCCGCTTCCAGGAAACGTACCAGCGCTTCGTTTTTGCGCATGCCGTACACAGACCAGTAGCTCTGGCTGATGTCCGGGCGAGTGGTCACGCTGGACTGAATACGCACTTCCTGCGGCTCTTTCATGAAGCGGCGGGTAATGCGACGGATCGCTTCTGGCATAGTTGCAGAGAACAGAGCGGTCTGATGACCTTCCGGGATCTGCGCCATGATGGTTTCTACGTCTTCGATGAAGCCCATACGCAGCATTTCATCGGCTTCGTCCAGTACCAGACCGCTCAGTTTAGAGAGGTCCAGGGTACCGCGCTTCAGGTGATCCAGCAGACGGCCCGGCGTACCGACAACAATCTGTGGACCCTGGCGCAGGGCGCGTAACTGCACGTCATAACGCTGGCCGCCGTACAGGGCTACCACGTTTACGCCGCGCATATGTTTAGAGAATTCCGTCATGGCTTCAGCAACCTGAACAGCCAGTTCACGGGTTGGAGCCAGGACGAGGATCTGCGGCGCGCGCAGGTCCGGATCAATGTTGTTCAGCAGCGGCAGCGAGAATGCTGCGGTTTTACCGCTACCAGTCTGGGCCATGCCCAGCACGTCACGACCAGAAAGCAGGTGTGGGATACACTCAGCCTGGATCGGAGATGGTTTTTCGTAACCCAGATCGTTAAGGGCTTCAAGGATAGGAGCCTTCAGGCCCAGATCTGCAAAAGTGGTTTCGAATTCAGCCATGTAGTACAAGTGCCTCGATATTAATGGCGGCCAGTCTACTTAGCTCATCGTGAAAATGATTAGCAATTTTCATTGAAAAGTGTGAACCGGCTCAAATTAGGTGTATTGACGAACAACAACGCCCTCACCAGTGAAGGTGATGGCAATCAAAAGATTACGGGCTGATGTTTATGTCGTCAGCTATTGCTGGTCCGATTCTGCCAGGTCGTCTTGCTCCTGGCCCAAGAGCGATAATTCCAACAATGCATAACGGTGCTCAACGAAGTTATGTACGTTGTTAGCAACCGCTAATTTGAACAGTGCCGTAGCGCTGTCCATATCCCCCAGACTTAGGTAGTACTTACCTAAATAGAAGTTGGTTTCACTGAGATGCTCAGCGAGCGAGGTGTTATCCGTTGCGTCCGCCTTGAGGCGTTCCATCAGCGTTGCTTCGCTAATGTTGCCCAGGTAGAACTCGACAATGTTCCATCCCCACTGTTCCTTGTCCGATTTCTCGAAGCGCTGTTTCAGTGCTTCTTTGGCCTGCTTCTCATC
Source organism: Enterobacter cloacae complex sp. ECL72 (assembly GCF_019056635.1). Classification (NCBI taxonomy): domain Bacteria; kingdom Pseudomonadati; phylum Pseudomonadota; class Gammaproteobacteria; order Enterobacterales; family Enterobacteriaceae; genus Enterobacter; species Enterobacter cloacae complex sp. ECL72. Next base: position 3,672,136 of record NZ_CP077659.1, read on the forward strand.
GAGCTTCTGCTCAACGATGTAAAGCCACAGGCTGCGGAAAGGATCATTAGGATCGTCTTGATAAAACGCCAGCAGATCATCTTGCGCTAACTTATCACGACCGCCGTAATACAATGCGATACCGCGATTCAAGTGCGCGTAGTTGTAAGTTGGATCAAGCTCAAGTACAGAATCAAACGCTTCATAGGCAGCATCAAAATTGCCTGCCTGCGTTAAATAAATGCCTAAGTAATTGAATACTTCAGGCATATCAGGTCGAATCGCCAGCGCTTGTGAAAAATCATTTCGCGCCAGTGCCCTCAGACCGAGACTATCATACAACACTCCGCGCTCATATAAAAGCTGTGCGCGTTCGTCATCGGTTAAAGCCCGACTGGCAAGTATTTGTTCCATGCGTGCCAGAATGACTTCCTGCTGCAAAGTCGGTTGCAATGGCACTGCGAGGACTTCGCTCTTACGCCAGGCAGAGTTGCTGCATCCTGCCAGCGTTAAAGCTGTCGCAACGAAACACCAGCGCAAAAAAGGCTTCATTTCCCACTCCCGAAGACAACTATTGGATGAACGTCCTGTCCCCCGGCGGCTTAACAAGGCGTCCTGCCTGATAATAAGCCCTCCACCTGCGCGGAGGGCAAATGGCAACCTTACTCGCCTTGCTGTTCAGCAGCCGGAGCTTCCGGCGCCGCAGCAGGCTGAGACTGCTCGGTTGCTTCTTTAATGCTCAGACGGATACGGCCCTGGCGGTCAACTTCCAGAACTTTCACCGGTACTTCCTGACCCATTTGCAGGTAATCGGTCACTTTCTCAACGCGCTTGTCAGCGATCTGAGAGATGTGTACCAGACCTTCTTTACCGCCACCGATGGCAACGAATGCGCCAAAGTCAACGATACGGGTCACTTTACCATTGTAGATACGGCCCACTTCGATTTCTGCCGTGATCTCTTCGATACGACGGATAGCGTATTTCGCTTTCTCGCCGTCGGTTGCTGCGATTTTCACAGTACCGTCATCTTCGATTTCGATGGTGGTGCCCGTTTCTTCGGTCAGTGCACGGATAACAGAACCGCCCTTACCGATAACATCTTTGATCTTGTCTGGATTGATCTTGATGGTGTGGATACGTGGAGCGAACTGAGAAATATCACCACGCGGCGCATTAATCGCCTGTTCCATCACGCCCAGGATGTGCAGACGCGCACCTTTAGCCTGGTTCAGAGCAACCTGCATGATCTCTTTGGTGATACCTTCAATTTTGATATCCATCTGCAAGGCAGAGATACCGTCACGGGAACCCGCTACTTTGAAGTCCATATCGCCCAGGTGGTCTTCGTCGCCCAGAATGTCAGACAGAACAACGTAGTTGTCGCCCTCTTTCACCAGACCCATTGCGATACCTGCAACGGCGGCTTTAATTGGCACGCCTGCATCCATCAGCGCCAGAGAGGCACCACACACGGAAGCCATAGAAGAGGAACCGTTGGATTCGGTGATTTCAGACACCACACGTACGGTGTACGGGAATTTGTCTGCTTCTGGCATCACTGCCAGCACGCCGCGCTTCGCCAGACGACCGTGACCAATTTCACGACGCTTCGGTGAGCCAACCATACCGGTTTCGCCCACAGAGTACGGAGGGAAGTTGTAGTGGAACAGGAAGCTGTCAGTACGCTCGCCCATCAGTTCGTCGATGATCTGTGCGTCACGTGCGGTACCCAGGGTCGCGGTTACCAGCGCCTGCGTTTCACCACGGGTGAACAGCGCAGAACCGTGAGTACGTGGCAGTACGCCAGTACGCACGTCCAGACCACGGATCATGTCTTTTTCACGGCCATCGATACGCGGCTCGCCTGCCAGGACGCGGCTACGAACAACGTTTTTCTCGATGGCGTGCAGGATTTCGCCAATCTCGTTAGCGTCCAGCGTTTCGTCTTCGGCAACCAGGGTCGCGGTCACTTCAGATTTGATCACATCAACCTGAGCATAGCGCTCCTGTTTGTCGGTGATGCGGTATGCGTCGCTCAGACGAGATTCTGCCAGTGCAGCAACGCGTGCGTTCAGCGCCTCGTTCACCGCTTCTGGCTGCCAGTCCCAACGTGGTTTACCGGCTTCTTTCACCAGGTCGTTGATGTTCTGGATAACGATCTGCTGCTGCTCGTGGCCAAATACCACAGCGCCCAGCATCTGATCTTCGCTCAGCAGTTCAGCTTCGGATTCAACCATCAGAACCGCGGCTTCAGTACCGGCAACAACCAGGTCCAGCTTACTCTCTTTCAGCTCTTCCTGAGTTGGGTTCAGTACGTACTGGTCGTTGATGTAGCCAACGCGCGCGGAACCGATTGGGCCATTGAATGGAATACCAGACAGTGACAGGGCCGCAGATGCGCCGATCATAGCAACGATGTCCGGGTTAACCTGTGGGTTAACGGAAACAACGGTCGCAATAACCTGAACTTCGTTTACGAAGCCTTCCGGGAACAGCGGACGAACCGGGCGGTCAATCAGACGCGCGATCAGGGTTTCGCCTTCGCTTGGACGGCCTTCACGACGGAAGAAGCCACCCGGGATTTTACCGGCAGCGTAGGTACGCTCCTGGTAGTTAACGGTCAGTGGGAAGAAGTCCTGACCTGGTTTAGCTTTTTTCTGGCCAACTACGGTAACGAATACAGCGGTGTCATCCATGCTTACCATAACGGCAGCAGTAGCCTGACGCGCCATCATGCCGGTTTCCAGCGTGACGGTATGCTGACCATACTGGAATTTACGAACGATCGGATTCAGCAAAATTCTGTCCTTTCTTAAATGTTTGAAAGCACACCTCAGGTGTGCTGACGATTTAACCCGACCTTCTTCGCATCCTCGCGACTAATGACAACCGACACCCCCATGGGTGAAGCCTCTCATTAGCCGCGCGAACCTCTGCAATGAAGATCATTTATAGCAACAATACAATAGTTTCCATTGAATTGCTGCCGTCTGGTTGAAAAAAGGGGCCATCAGGCCCCCTTTTCTGAAACTCGCAAGAATTAGCGACGCAGGCCCAGACGCTCGATCAGCGCGGTGTAGCGTGCAACATCTTTACGCTTCAGGTAGTCGAGCAGTTTACGACGCTGAGAAACCATACGCAGCAGACCACGACGGCTGTGGTGATCTTTTTTGTGCTCTGCAAAGTGACCTTGCAGGTGGTTAATCTGTGCAGTCAGCAGTGCAACCTGAACTTCGGTAGAACCGCTGTCGTTAGTACCACGACCAAACTCAGAAACGATTTTAGCTTTAGCTTCAACGCTTAGAGACATTTTCAAACTCCAAAGTATAAAGAATGTAAGGATGCCGATCTCTAATTCAGCTATCCCATGTACGCCCCGCAGATTGTTAAACAATTTACCAGGCGTTAAGCGGCGATATTCTACTCGTCTCCCCTGCTTATCGCAAGGTGAGGCGTTATCACCGTCACGCTTCGACCGGATATTCGACGACCAGACGACGCGGCGCCACACGCCCTTCGCCGTCCATTTCGCCCATACCGATGAATTTCCCTTCGTCACCTTCCGTCACGCGTACCAGGCCCTCAAGCGGCGCCCCCGATGTGCGAACCGGGTTTCCGTTCTTAAAGTAAACGGACGATGTTAAAGGAAGATTAACAACCGGGAAGTCCACTGCCGGACTGTCCATTGGCATCAGCAGCGGGTCCAGCAGATCGGCTGGCGCAACGCCCTGCGCTTGCGCCTGTTCAACCAGGGCGTGCAGATGCTCAAGCGTCACCATGCGTTCGACCGGATATTTGCTGACCGCCAGACGACGCAGATAAATCACATGCGAGCCGCAGCCCAGCTTTTCACCGAGGTCATCAATGATGGTGCGGATATAGGTCCCTTTCGAACAGTGTACTTCCAGCTCGAGTTCATCACCTTCGTGGCGAATGAACAGCAACTCATACACGGTAATCGGACGAGCTTCACGCGGAACCTCAATGCCCTGACGCGCATATTCGTAGAGCTTTTTGCCCTGATATTTCAGCGCCGAATACATCGACGGCACCTGTAGCGTATCACCACGGAAGCTGTCCAGCGCCGCATCAAGTTGCTCCGCGCTGAAGGTCACCGGGCGCTCTTCCACCACCAGGCCATCTGCATCGGAGGTATCCGTGCGCTGGCCCAGTTTGGCAATCACGCGGTAGCGCTTATCCGAATCCAGCAGGTACTGGGAAAACTTTGTCGCTTCCCCCAGGCAGATCGGCAGCATGCCGGTTGCCAGCGGATCCAGCGCGCCAGTGTGCCCTGCACGGTTGGCGTTATAAATACGCTTCACTTTTTGCAGCACGTCGTTGCTGGATGCGCCCTGTGGTTTATCCAGCAACAGCACGCCATGCACGTCACGACCGCGACGACGAGGACGACTCATCAGTCCTCCTTGCTGTCGTCCGCCGGGTTAACACGACGCTCATCGTCATGTTTCACCACGCTGGTCACCAGGTTGGACATACGCATACCTTCAACCAGCGAGTTGTCGTAGAAGAAGGTCAGCTCTGGCACGATACGCAGGCGCATTGCTTTGCCAAGCAGAGAGCGGATGAAACCAGAGGCTTCCTGCAACGCTTTAATGCCGTTCTTCACGGCGTCTTCATCCTGGTCATTCAGGAAAGTAACAAACACTTTGGCGTACGCCAGGTCGCGGGACATTTCCACGCCAGACACGGTGGTCATCATACCCACGCGTGGATCTTTGATTTCACGTTGCAGAATGAGAGCGATCTCTTTCTGCATCTCCTGCGCGACGCGCTGTGGGCGACCAAATTCTTTCGCCATAATAAATTCTCCAGACAAAAAAGGGGCTTAAGCCCCTTTTTAAAATTACTGCCGGGTGGCGCTTCGCTTACCCGGCCTACGCTAATTAATCTTCAGTTGACGAAGATTACGCGATGGTACGCTGAATTTCGATGATCTCGAACACTTCGATCATATCGCCAACGCGAACGTCGTTGTAGTTCTTCACGCCGATACCACATTCCATGCCGTTACGGACTTCGTTAACGTCATCTTTGAAGCGGCGCAGGGATTCCAGCTCACCTTCGTAGATAACCACGTTGTCACGCAGTACGCGGATTGGGTTGTGACGCTTGATGGTCCCTTCGGTAACCATACAGCCCGCGATCGCACCGAATTTCGGTGATTTGAACACGTCACGTACTTCAGCCAGACCGATGATCTGCTGTTTCAGCTCAGGAGACAGCATGCCGCTCATCGCTGCTTTCACTTCGTCAATCAGGTTATAGATGACGGAGTAGTAACGCAGATCCAGGCTTTCAGCATCAATCACTTTACGCGCAGATGCGTCAGCACGAACGTTGAAGCCAACCAGGATCGCGTTGGACGCTGCTGCCAGGGTTGCGTCGGTTTCGGTGATACCACCTACGCCAGAACCGATGATCTTCACTTTCACTTCGTCGGTAGACAGTTTCAGCAAGGAGTCGGAGATCGCTTCCACAGAACCCTGAACGTCCGCTTTCAGAACGATGTTCACTTCGTGAACTTCGCCTTCGGTCATGTTGGCGAACATGTTCTCGAGTTTGGATTTCTGCTGACGAGCCAGCTTCACTTCACGGAATTTACCCTGACGATACAGAGCGACTTCACGCGCTTTCTTCTCGTCACGTACCACGGTGACTTCGTCACCGGCAGCCGGAACACCGGACAGGCCGAGAATTTCCACTGGAATGGACGGACCCGCTTCCAGCACTTCCTGACCCAGTTCGTTACGCATCGCACGAACGCGACCGTATTCGAAACCACACAGAACGATGTCGCCCTTGTGCAGAGTACCTTCGCGAACCAGAACGGTTGCAACCGGACCACGACCTTTATCCAGGAAGGATTCGATTACCGCGCCGCTCGCCATACCTTTACGAACCGCTTTCAGCTCCAGAACTTCAGCCTGAAGCAGGATAGCGTTCAGCAGGTCGTCGATACCGGTACCTGCTTTTGCAGATACAGGGATGAACTGCGCTTCACCGCCCCACTCTTCCGGCATAACGCCGTACTGGGACAGTTCGTTCTTCACGCGATCCATATCGGCTTCTGGCTTATCGATTTTGTTAACTGCGACAACCAGAGGCACCTGCGCCGCTTTCGCGTGCTGGATAGCTTCAATGGTCTGTGGCATCACGCCATCGTCGGCAGCAACAACCAGAACAACGATATCCGTTGCCTGAGCACCACGAGCACGCATTGAGGTAAACGCTGCGTGGCCTGGGGTATCCAGGAAGGTGATCATGCCGTTTTCGGTTTCTACGTGGTAAGCACCGATGTGCTGGGTAATACCACCCGCTTCGCCGGAGGCAACCTTAGTAGAACGAATGTAGTCAAGCAGAGAGGTTTTACCGTGGTCAACGTGACCCATGATGGTCACGACCGGTGCGCGCGGTTCAGCCGCTGCGCCCGTATCACGGTCGCTCATGACTGCTTCTTCCAGCTCGTTTTCACGACGCAGGATAACTTTGTGGCCCATCTCTTCGGCAACCAGCTGTGCGGTTTCCTGGTCGATGACCTGGTTGATGGTGGCCATTGCGCCCAGTTTCATCATCGCTTTGATGACCTGAGAGCCTTTCACCGCCATCTTGTTAGCCAGTTCGCCAACGGTGATGGTTTCGCCGATCACAACGTCACGGTTAACGGCCTGAGCAGGCTTCTGGAAGCCCTGCTGGAGAGCGGAACCTTTACGCTTGCCGCCTTTACCGCCGCGAACCGCTGCACGCGCTTCTTCACGGTCAGCTTTTGATTCGGCGTGTTTGTTACCTTTTTTCGCAGGACGCGCAGCTTTTGCACTGCGAGTACGGCCACGACCACCTTCAACTTCGCGGTCGTTGTCGTCTTCTGCCTGACGCGCATGCTGAGACGTGGTGACGTGATAATCGCTGGTATCTTCAGTTGGTTCAGCGGTATTCACACCGTTCTTCTCGTTTTCTTCTGCCATGCGACGCGCTTCTTCGGCGACGCGGCGAGCTTCTTCTTCAAGCTTGCGGCGGGCTTCTTCTTCCGCTTTACGCTTCAGCTCGGCAGCTTCATTTTCACGGCGGGCTTTTTCAGCCTGGGCAGTTTTGGTCATTTCGTCGGTCTGTTGATTGCTCACTTTGTCTTTTTCCGCAGCGTCACGCTTCGCTTTTTCACCGGCGTCGCGTTTCGCTTTTTCTGCGGCCTCACGTTCAGCTTTTAATTCTGCTTCACGTTTGGCAGTGGCTTCTGCCTCACGCTGAGCTTGTTCTTCCGCTTCACGCTGTGCCTGCTCTTCCGCGGCAAGGCGTTCTGCCTCTTGCGGATCACGTTTTACAAAGGTGCGCGTCTTGCGGACTTCAATTTGTACCGACTTGCTTTTGCCACCGGTACCAGGGATGTTCAACGTGCTACGCGTTTTACGCTGTAGCGTTAACTTGTCAGGCGTAGAGCCGTGTTCACGGTTCAGGTGCGCTAACAAGGTTTGTTTTTCTTGCGCGGTCACCGAGTCATCAGCGGACTTCGGGATCCCTGCATCAGCAAATTGCTGTACCAGGCGGTCCACGGAGGTCTGAATCTCAGCAGCCAGAGATTTTACAGTTACATCAGTCATGCTGTTCCTTCCTGCTACAGTTTATTACGCTTCGTCGCCGAACCAGCAAATATTACGTGCGGCCATGATGAGTTCGCCGGCTTTCTCGTCGGTTAAACCTTCGATATCGGCCAGGTCATCAACGCCTTGCTCAGCGAGATCTTCCAGCGTACAAACACCACGGGCAGCCAGCTTGAACGCAATCGCACGATCAAGACCTTCCAGATTCAGCAGGTCATCAGCCGGCTTCTTATCGCCAAGGCTTTCTTCCTGAGCCAGCGCCAGGGTGGTCAGTGCGTTTTTAGCGCGTTCACGCAGGGCTTCAACGGTTGGTTCATCCAGACCGTCAATTTCCAGCAGCTCTTTCATTGGCACGTAGGCCAGTTCTTCCAGCGTAGAGAAACCTTCTTCAACCAGCACAGTGGCGAAGTCTTCGTCAATGTCCAGGTATTTGGTGAAGGTATCGATCGCCGCGTGGGCTTCAGCCTGATGCTTGGCCTGAAGGTCATCAACGGTCATCACGTTGAGTTCCCAGCCGCTCAGCTGTGACGCCAGACGTACGTTCTGACCGTTACGGCCAATCGCCTGCGCCAGGTTGCCCGCTTCTACAGCGATATCCATGGTGTGTTTGTCTTCGTCAACAACGATAGACGCCACATCAGCCGGTGCCATTGCGTTGATCACGAACTGCGCCGGGTTATCGTCCCACAGAACGATATCAATGCGCTCGCCGCCCAGTTCGGTAGAAACCGCCTGAACACGTGCGCCACGCATACCGACGCAAGCACCGACCGGGTCGATACGCTTGTCGTTGGTTTTCACCGCAATTTTCGCACGGGAACCCGGATCGCGGGCCGCCGCTTTGATTTCGATAACTTCTTCGCCGATTTCCGGCACTTCGATACGGAACAGTTCAACCAGCATTTCTGGTTTAGAACGCGTCACGAACAGCTGTGCACCACGCGCTTCAGGACGTACGGCATACAGCACACCACGAATACGGTCGCCTGGGCGGAAGTTTTCACGCGGCAGCATGTCTTCACGCAGGATCACGGCTTCAGCGTTACCCGGCAGCCCTTCGGATTTGATCTCCAGAGAGATGTTGTCGCGGTTCACTTTCTTCACCACACCAGTGATGATTTCGCCTTCCTGATCGCGGAACTGATCGACAACCAGCGCGCGCTCGGCTTCGCGCACTTTCTGCACAATAACCTGCTTCGCGGTCTGGGTGGTGATACGGTCGAAGGTAACAGATTCAATCTGATCTTCAACGTAGTCACCCACGTTCAGACTTTCGTCTTCAAAACGTGCCGCTTCCAGCGTGATCTCTTTGGTCGGTTGGGTCACTTCTTCAACGATTACCCAACGACGGAATGTATCGAAGTCACCGCTTTTACGATCGATTTCTACGCGAACATCGATCTCTTGTTCGTATTTTTTCTTGGTTGCTGTAGCCAGTGCACTTTCCAGCGCTTCGAAAATCTTCTCACGCGGCAGTGATTTCTCGTTGGAGACGGCTTCAACAACAGCCAAAATTTCTTTGTTCATCGCGGGCTTTTCACCTCAATCCAGACTGTTAAAAGTGGGGAACCAGGTTCGCCTTCTGGATATTACTCAGCGCGAACACTTCATCTTTGCCTTCGACTGTCACCGTGATCATTTCACCATCAACGGCTTTGATAATTCCCTGCCATTTACGGCGGTTCTGTACGGCCATACGCAGAACGAGAGCCACTTCTTCACCGGTAAAGCGCACGTAGTGCTCGGCCGTGAACATCGGACGATCGAGGCCAGGTGAGGAAACTTCCAGGTTGTACGCAACGGTAATCGGATCTTCAACATCAAGAACCGCACTCACCTGGTGGCTGACATCAGCACAATCATCAACATTGATGCCATCTTCACTATCAATATAGATGCGCAGTGTGGATGTACGGCCGCGAACGAATTCGATGCCGACCAGTTCGTAGCCCAGTGCTTCGACCGGCGCAGTAATCATCTCTGTTAATTTTTGCTCTAATGTGGACAAGCCCACCCCCAAGACATAAAAAAAGGGCGTAAAGCCCAGTTATTCTGTAGTCAGATAACAAAAAACCCCGATAAATCGGGGCTTTAGATAACTGAACCCTATAGCCACAACTGTGGCCTGGAGCACTCTCCGAAAGCATTTTTTCAAATCCAGCTACGAAGGCTCTAAGTCTTCACAGTATATTTGAAAAAGAACTTTATGGGAAAGTGGTTGCGGGGGCCGGATTTGAACCGACGACCTTCGGGTTATGAGCCCGACGAGCTACCAGGCTGCTCCACCCCGCGCCTGAAACGTGGCAAATTCTACACGTTTTGGACAGAATTTGCAAATAATGCTGGGATTTGGTACCGAAGACGGGACGTAAAATCGGCGTTCAGTATATTGATAGTTGACCCCACCTGTCAACCCAACTTCAGCCTGGGCAATAAAAGGGAAATTTTTACAAAAAACGCACACGTCTCTTTCGGTCGTCGATAAAAGATGATTAAATGAATACTCACTTATTTTGCATAAACATGCATCGAGAGCGAAAGCGGTCTCTAATCAGTCAATCAAGCAGGGTTTTATTATATGACGACGATTCTCAAGCATCTCCCGGTAGGACAACGTATTGGCATCGCTTTTTCTGGCGGCCTGGATACCAGCGCTGCACTGCTGTGGATGCGCCAGAAGGGAGCGGTTCCTTATGCATATACTGCGAACCTGGGTCAGCCGGACGAGGAAGATTATGACGCGATCCCTCGTCGTGCCATGGAATATGGCGCAGAGAACGCACGTCTGATCGACTGCCGTAAGCAGCTGGTTGCCGAAGGGATTGCCGCAATCCAGTGCGGTGCTTTCCATAATACGACCGGCGGCCTGACCTATTTCAATACCACCCCGCTGGGTCGTGCCGTCACCGGCACTATGCTGGTTGCCGCCATGAAAGAAGATGGCGTGAACATCTGGGGGGACGGTAGCACCTATAAAGGCAACGATATTGAACGTTTCTATCGTTATGGCCTGCTGACCAACGCCGAGTTGCAGATCTACAAACCGTGGCTGGATACCGACTTCATCGACGAGCTGGGTGGCCGTCATGAAATGTCTGAGTTTATGATTGCCTGCGGCTTTGACTACAAGATGTCCGTTGAGAAAGCCTACTCAACCGACTCCAACATGCTGGGTGCGACGCACGAAGCGAAAGACCTGGAATTCCTGAACTCCAGCGTAAAAATTGTTAACCCGATCATGGGCGTGAAGTTCTGGGATGAGAACGTGAAGATCCCGGCGGAAGAAGTGACCGTGCGTTTCGAACGTGGTCATCCGGTTGCCCTGAACGGTAAAACCTTCTCCGACGATGTTGAACTGATGCTGGAAGCAAACCGCATCGGCGGTCGTCACGGGCTGGGTATGAGCGATCAGATCGAAAACCGTATCATCGAAGCGAAAAGCCGCGGCATTTACGAAGCTCCGGGGATGGCGCTGCTGCACATCGCTTACGAGCGTCTGCTGACCGGTATTCACAACGAAGACACCATTGAGCAGTATCACTCTCATGGCCGTCAGCTGGGCAAACTGCTGTATCAGGGTCGCTGGTTTGATCCACAGGCGCTGATGCTGCGTGACGCCCTGCAACGTTGGGTGGCAAGCGCAATCACCGGCGAAGTGACCCTGGAACTGCGTCGCGGCAATGATTACTCCATCCTCAATACCGTGTCTGACAACCTGACCTATAAAGCAGAGCGTCTGACCATGGAGAAAGGTGAGTCAGTGTTCTCTCCGGACGATCGTATTGGCCAGCTGACCATGCGTAACCTGGACATCACCGATACCCGTGAGAAGCTGTTCAACTATGTTGAGAATGGCCTGCTCTCCGCCAGTTCCGGTAATGGCCTCCCTCAGGTTGAGAACCTGGAACACAGCGATAAGAAATAATCGACAGCAAGTCATGCAAAAAGGCGCCCATTGGGCGCCTTTTTTGTGGTCTTCGTAGGCCCGGTAAGCGCAGCGCCACCGGGCAAAACGGCGGGTGGCGCTGCGCTTACCCGCCCTACAAAAGATCGGATACACAGAATGTACAGACGAAAAAAAAGACGTCTTGCGACGTCTTTCTTCTGGAATATTGGTACCGAGGATGGGACTCGAACCCACAAGCCCGTTAGGGCACTACCACCTCAAGGTAGCGTGTCTACCAATTCCACCACCTCGGTACGGAATACTTACTGCGGGATATCGCTGGTTGGCTTAGCCGGTGCAGCTGGCTGAGTTTGCTCAGTTTTTTGCTGGCGCGCTCAGATTTTCCCACTCGCTTCCTTTACTGGTCTTGTTGCTGTTGATATTGCCCAGCACCAGACTGATGATGAAGAACAGCGTAGCCAGAATCGCCGTCGTACGGGTCATGAAGTTCGCAGAACCACTTGAACCGAACAGCGTACCGGAAGCGCCTGCTCCGAAGGAGGCTCCCATATCAGCGCCTTTACCTTGCTGTAGCATAATCAGCGCTACGAGAGCGATGGCTACAATAAGGAAAATAACTAAAAGAGCTTCGTACATAATCAACCTGTTCCTTGCGGATTTGCCGCATACCAATGCTTCGACCAATTAGCAGGATTTTGTTTCCCACTGAAGCGGGTGTGAATACTAACCAAAGCGAATCACCTTCGCAAGGGCATTTTCGAGGCATTGTATCAACTGCGGAAAAAAACAGCAAAAAGCCATTCATTGCTTAAAACAAAGGCGGCAAACGCCGCCTTTTTAAACACTTATTCTGAAAGATTATGCAGCTTTGACTGCATCCGCAATGCGGTGCGCAAATTCGGTTACCTGCGCTTCGTCTTCGCCTTCCACCATCACGCGGATCAGCGGCTCGGTACCCGACTTACGCAGCAGGACGCGCCCACGGCTGCCAAGAGTCGCTTCCACCTCTGCCATCACCGCTTTCACGTTATCATTTTCCAGCGGGTCGCCTTTACCCGCGGTGAAACGCACATTGACCAGAATCTGCGGGAACATTTTCATGCCGCTGCACAGATCGTGCAGGCTCATATGGTTACGCGCCATCGCGGCAACAACCTGAAGCGCCGCCACAATACCGTCACCGGTGGTGGTTTTATCGAGCAGGATCACGTGGCCGGAGTTTTCCGCGCCAATACGCCAGCCTTTCTCCTGGAGTTTTTCCAGCACGTAGCGGTCACCCACTTTCGCACGAACAAACGGGATGCCCAGCTGTTTCAACGCCAGTTCCAGGCCCATATTGCTCATCAGCGTGCCCACCGCGCCACCGCGCAGTTGCCCCTGACGCAGGCCTTCACGGGCAATGATGTAGAGGATCTGATCGCCATCGACCTTGTTACCTTCGTGGTCAACCATGATCACACGGTCACCATCGCCATCCAGGGCAATACCCAGATCGGCCTTTTCAGCCAGCACACGCGCCTGCAACGCACGCACGTCTGTCGCGCCGACTTCTTCGTTGATGTTCAGACCATCCGGCTCGCAGCCGATAGTGATCACTTTGGCACCCAGCTCGCGGAACACATTCGGCGCAATGTGGTAAGTCGCACCGTTGGCACAGTCCACCACAATTTTGAGGTGTGCCAGGCTCAGCTCATTCGGGAAAGTGCCTTTGCAGAATTCAATGTAGCGGCCTGCGGCATCGACAATACGGTTTGCTTTACCCAGCTCAGCGGAGTCAACACAGGTGATCTCTTTTTCCATTTCCGCTTCAATCGCCTCTTCCACGTCATCCGGCAGTTTGGTGCCCTCGATGGAGAAGAATTTGATACCGTTGTCATAGAACGGATTATGGGAAGCTGAAATGACGATGCCCGCTTCCGCACGGAAGGTGCGGGTCAGATAGGCAACAGCAGGGGTCGGCATTGGCCCCGTAAAGGAAGCTGAAAGCCCCGCCGCCGCCAGCCCGGCTTCCAGCGCGGACTCCAGCATATAACCCGAAATACGGGTATCTTTCCCAATAATGATCTTACGGGAGCCATGACGCGCCAGCACTTTCCCCGCTGCCCAGCCCAGCTTCAGGACAAAGTCAGGGGTAATTGGCGCATCGCCTACGCGCCCACGGATGCCATCGGTACCAAAATATTTACGATTACTCATAGCGTTTGTTTTCCTTCGCTGCCAGTGTGGCTTCTACCACACGCATGGCTTCTACTGTTTCTTTTACGTCATGGACGCGAATGATGTGTGCACCTTGCATCGCGGCAATCACCGCGCAGGCCAGACTGCCGCTCAGACGTTCGCTCGGCCCGACATTCAACAACTGACCAATCATCGATTTTCTCGACATTCCCACCAGCAGTGGCAGGCCGAACTGATGAAACTCTGATAAGCGCGCAAGCAACGCGTAATTGTGTGAGAGATTTTTACCGAAACCGAAGCCCGGGTCGAGCAGCAATTTCTCTTTTGCGATACCCGCACGTTCACAGCGTTCGATATGCTCAATAAAGAAGCGGGTGACGTCGGCAAACACATCTTCATATTTTGGCGCCTCCTGCATTGTCTTAGGCTGACCCTGCATATGCATCAGACACACCGGTAGCCCGGTTTCTGCGGCGGCTTCAATCGCGCCCGGCTCGGTCAGCGAGCGGATATCATTGATAATGTGAGCGCCCACTCTCGCCACTTCACGGATCACTTCGGGTTTGGAGGTATCAACGGAGATCCACACTTCAAAGCGCCGGGCGATAGCCTCCACCACCGGCACCACGCGCGCCAGCTCTTCTTCCACTGAAACCTCCGCCGCGCCAGGCCGCGTTGACTCCCCTCCAACGTCAATGATAGTGGCACCCGCGTTAATCATTAAATTCGCGTGTTTAACCGCGTCGATAAGCGAATTATGCGTGCCGCCGTCAGAGAAGGAATCAGGCGTGACATTCAGGATCCCCATCACATGGGGATGTGAAAGGTCGAGATGCGAGTCCTGGGCGAATAGTTTCATGGTGAAGTCCCTGGGATTAATGTGGTTAAACAGATAAGAAAAACCCCGGAGCAAGCTCCAGGGTTTGAGATACAGACAAACGCTTCAACAGCAGTGACTTACTTGTCGCCCAACTGCTCTGACATGGTGTTGCCCGGGTTTGGCGTACGCGGTTCATCGACCGGACGCGGCGCACGCGGGGTGCCATTGTTGTCAGAATTGTTAGACGCGCCTGGGTCTTCCCAGCCTGCCGGCGGACGCACTTCGCGGCGCGCCATCAGGTCGTCAATCTGCGGTGCATCGATGGTCTCATATTTCATGAGCGCATCTTTCATCGAATGCAGGATGTCCATATTGTCGTTCAGGATCTGACGGGCGCGAGCGTAGTTACGTTCAATCAGCGCTTTCACTTCCTGGTCGATGATACGTGCCGTTTCATCGGACATATGTTTCGCTTTTGCCACAGAGCGGCCCAGGAATACTTCGCCCTCTTCCTCTGCATACAGCAGCGGACCGAGTTTGTCGGAGAAGCCCCACTGAGTCACCATGTTACGCGCCAGGTTTGTCGCCACTTTAATATCGTTCGACGCACCGGTGGAAACATGTTCCGCACCGTAGATAATCTCTTCAGCCAGACGACCGCCGTACAGGGTTGAAATCTGGCTTTCCAGCTTCTGACGGCTGGCGCTGATCGCGTCGCCTTCAGGCAGGAAGAAGGTCACACCCAGCGCACGACCGCGCGGAATAATCGTCACCTTGTGTACGGGATCGTGTTCCGGCACCAGACGACCGATAATCGCGTGGCCCGCTTCGTGATATGCCGTGGACTCTTTCTGCGCTTCCGTCATCACCATGGAGCGACGTTCCGCCCCCATCATGATTTTGTCTTTCGCTTTCTCGAATTCCACCATGGACACCACGCGCTTGTTACCGCGAGCGGCAAACAGTGCTGCTTCGTTGACCAGGTTAGCCAGATCCGCACCGGAGAAGCCTGGAGTACCACGCGCAATGATTGCCGCGTCGATATCTGGCGCCAGCGGTACGCGTCGCATATGCACTTTCAGAATCTGTTCACGACCGCGAACATCCGGCAGACCGACCACAACCTGACGGTCAAAACGGCCTGGACGCAGCAGCGCAGGGTCGAGTACGTCCGGACGGTTAGTTGCCGCGATAACGATGATACCTTCGTTACCTTCGAAGCCGTCCATCTCAACCAGCATCTGGTTCAGCGTCTGCTCACGTTCATCGTGACCACCACCCAGGCCTGCGCCACGCTGGCGGCCTACGGCGTCGATTTCATCGATGAAGATGATGCACGGTGCTGCCTTCTTAGCCTGCTCGAACATGTCACGCACACGAGATGCACCGACACCCACGAACATTTCAACGAAGTCAGAACCTGAAATAGTAAAGAACGGCACCTTCGCTTCACCCGCGATGGCTTTTGCCAGCAGGGTTTTACCGGTACCCGGAGGGCCGACCATCAGGACGCCTTTCGGGATCTTACCGCCCAGTTTTTGGAAACGGCTCGGCTCGCGCAGGTATTCAACCAGTTCACCCACCTCTTCTTTTGCTTCGTCACAACCTGCTACGTCAGCAAACGTGGTCTTGATCTGGTCTTCCGTCAGCATACGCGCCTTGCTCTTACCGAACGACATGGCACCTTTGCCACCACCGCCCTGCATCTGGCGCATAAAGAAGATCCAGACGCCGATAAGAAGCAGCATCGGGAACCAGGAAATGAAGATAGAAGCCAGCAGGCTTGGTTCTTCCGGCGGCTCGCCTACCACTTTGACGTTTTTGGTCAGAAGGTTATCAAGCAGCTTAGGATCGTTCACCGGGATGTAAGTCGTGTAACGGTTACTATCTTTCTTGGTAACGTTGATCTCACGTCCGTTGATACGCGCTTCGCGAACCTGGTCCTGATTGACCTCTTGCAGGAAGGTAGAATAATCCACCTTGCGGCCATTCGACTCGCTGGGCCCAAAGCTCTGGAATACTGACATCAGCACAACGGCAATGACCAGCCAGAGTATTAGGTTTTTCGCCATGTCACTCAAGGGATTAACCTCATATTACAACTGTGTTAAAAACAGCGTCAGGATACTCTATATCCAGTTTCATTCAAACTTTCGCCTGAAATCTACCGGTTATCATTTTCGCCCGGTCGCTACAATATACACTTCACGGGAACGGGCCCGGGAAGAGTCCGGCTTACGAACTTTGACCTTCGCAAACAGGGAGCGAATTTCCTTAAGATACTCCTCGAAACCTTCGCCCTGAAACACCTTCACAACAAAACTACCACCAGGCGCTAGTACATCACGACACATTTCTAACGCTAGTTCCACCAGATACATGGCGCGGGGGATATCCACCGCCGGTGTTCCACACATATTTGGCGCCATATCCGACATGACAACCTGGACCTTACTGTCACCTACACGATCAAGTAGTGCTTTAAGCACTAATTCATCACGAAAGTCGCCCTGAAGGAAGTCGACACCGACGATGGGATCCATTGGTAAAAGATCGCATGCGATGATTCGGCCCGTTCCGCCGATCTGCGTAACCGCATACTGGGACCATCCGCCAGGTGCCGCACCGAGGTCGACCACCGTCATTCCCGGTTTAAAAAGTTTGTCACTTTGCTGTATTTCATCAAGTTTAAACCAGGCGCGGGAACGCAACCCCTTTTTCTGCGCCTGTTGAACATATTTATCGCTAAAGTGTTCCTGAAGCCAGCGGCTGGAGCTGGCAGAACGCTTTTTACCTGTCATTTAACATTTCCGTCCTGGTTCATCGTTGCTTGCCTGTGACGTAAATTTCTACGCAGCTATTTGGCGATATTAGGGAGATGGCGGTAGAATGAACCGTTTTCAATCCCAACGTAAGCAAAAATATACGATGAATCTGAGTACTAAACAAAAACAGCACCTTAAAGGTCTGGCACATCCGCTCAAGCCTGTAGTGATGCTTGGCAACAATGGTTTGACCGAAGGGGTGCTTGCCGAGATTGAACAAGCGCTGGAACACCACGAGCTGATCAAGGTGAAAATCGCCTCTGAAGACAGAGACACTAAAAACCTGATCGTGGAAGCCATCGTGCGCGAAACCGGCGCCTGTAATGTACAGGTCATCGGTAAAACGCTGGTGCTCTATCGCCCATCTAAAGAGCGCAAAATCTCGCTGCCACGTTAAGGATATCCTGAATCGAACACATTTTCTGTGTGAAACGAGGGATTTCTTTCAGCAGGCGAGCAAAATGCCATGCTCCTTGAGTTGATAAAAGGCCGCTATGCGGCCTTTTTCTTTTCTTTACAATGTATCAACATCTTTGTAGAGAAGCGAATTACAGGTATTCAACCTTAATAATTTCGTATTCCACTTCACCACCAGGGGTGCGGATGGTGACCACATCGTCCTGCTCTTTGCCAATCAGGCCACGAGCAATCGGCGAGTTCACCGAAATCAGGTTCTGTTTGAAGTCCGCTTCATCATCACCCACGATGCGATAGGTCTGCTCTTCGTCGTTGTCCAGATTCAGGACGCTGACGGTAGAGCCGAAGATCACACGGCCATTATTTGGCATTTTGGTGATATCGATAACCTGCGCGTTAGACAGTTTCGCCTCGATATCTTTAATGCGCCCCTCACAGAAACCCTGCTGCTCACGCGCCGCGTGGTATTCAGCATTCTCTTTCAGGTCGCCATGCTCACGCGCTTCCGCGATAGCGGCGATGATTTCAGGGCGACGCACGGATTTGAGAAAATCCAGCTCTTCGCGCAGTTTTTCGGCACCACGTAAGGTCATCGGAATAGCTTGCATTTGTTATACCTCTTAAACATTCCTGTTGGGAGCAGTGTTCCCTGCTCCAGCCCACCTGAACAGGCCAGAAGCAAAAAGAAAACCGACCCGGGAGCAACGCCCCAGGTCAGCAGCAATTTTTCAATTTGATACGCATTTTACCGCGAAGTTCACTATGGGTCATCGTTTACTTTACAGTGCCATGCACCGTAGTATGACGGTTTGTTTTCGGGTTGTTAGCGCGAGATTATGCGATTTTCCAGTTTTATCATCGGATTGACTACCAGTATAACGTTCACCGTTCAGGCCGCGAATGTTGATGAGTACATTAATCAACTGCCCGCCGGCGCGAACCTTGCCCTGATGGTGCAGAAGGTTGGCGCGCAGGCTCCCGAGATTGACTATCACAGTCAACAGATGGCGCTGCCTGCCAGTACCCAGAAGGTGATCACTGCCCTCGCCGCCCTGCTCCAGCTCGGGCCTGACTTCCGTTTTACTACCACCCTTGAAACCAGAGGTAACGTTGAGGGTGGCGAACTGAAAGGCGATCTTATCGCCCGTTTTGGTGGCGATCCCACCTTTAAGCGCCAGGATGTCCGCAATATGGTGGCGGTACTGAAAAAATCCGGCGTAACAAAAATTGATGGCAACGTGCTGATCGACACCTCCATTTTCGCCAGCCACGATAAAGCGCCTGGCTGGCCGTGGAACGACATGACGCAGTGCTTTAGCGCCCCGCCAGCCGCCGCCATCGTTGACCGTAACTGCTTCTCCGTATCGCTTTACAGCGCGCCAAAACCAAATGACTTAGCTTTTATCCGCGTGGCCTCATACTACCCGGTCACGATGTTCAGCCAGGTGCGGACGCTGGCGAAAGGCTCCCCGGAGGCGCAGTATTGCGAGCTGGACGTGGTACCGGGCGATCTCAATCGCTATACGCTCACCGGCTGCCTGACCCAGCGGTCCGATCCCCTCCCGCTGGCCTTCGCCATTCAGGATGGCGCGGGCTATGCCGGTGCCATTTTTAAAGATGAACTGAAGCAGGCGGGCATAACCTACACCGGAACGCTGCTGCGCCAGACGCAGGTGAATGAGCCAGGCACGGTGATCGCCAGCAAACAGTCCGCGCCACTGCATGATTTGCTTAAGATTATGCTGAAAAAGTCGGATAACATGATTGCCGACACGGTGTTCCGCATGATTGGGCACGCGCGATTTGGTGTGCCGGGCACCTGGCGGGCCGGTTCTGATGCCGTACGTCAGATCCTGCGCCAGCAGGCGGGTATCGATCTGGGCAATACGATCGCCGTTGATGGTTCCGGTTTATCGCGTCATAACCTGATCTCGCCGGCCACCATGATGCAGGTGTTGCAGTACATTGCTCAGCATGACGCTGAGCTAAACTTTATTACGATGCTGCCGCTTGCCGGACACGACGGCTCTCTTCAGTACCGCGCGGGCCTTCACGCTGCGGGCGTGGATGGCAAAGTGTCAGCCAAAACGGGTTCCCTGCAAGGCGTTTACAACCTTGCCGGTTTTATCACTACCGCCAGCGGACAACGCATGGCATTTGTGCAGTATCTTTCCGGCTATGCCGTCGAACCGGCTGACCAGCGCAATCGCCGTATTCCACTGGTGCGTTTCGAAAGCAGGCTCTATAAGGACATCTACCAGAATAACTAGCGATGAAACTACTGATAGTTGAAGACGATCTGTTATTGCAGGAAGGGTTAGCGCTGGCGCTGGGGAATGAAGGCTACGCCCTGGATTGTGCCACCACGGCCGCTGAAGCAGATGCCCTGATCCAGAGCGGTGAATACAGCCTCGTGATCCTGGATTTAGGGCTGCCGGATAAAGACGGCGCGACGCTGCTCTGCCAGTGGCGTCGTCGCGGGGTTGAGAATCCCGTCTTGATTCTCACCGCCCGCGATGCCATTGAAGACAGAATTAACGGGCTGGATTCTGGCGCTGACGATTATCTGGTAAAACCCTTCGCCCTTGCCGAGCTACAGGCTCGCGTACGGGCGTTGATCCGCCGCTATCAGGGCCATAGCGACAACCTGCTGACGGACGGAGATATCACCCTCAATCTGCAAACTCAGCAGGTGCTGCGCCAGTCTCAGCCTGTGGAAGTGACGCCAAAAGAGTTCGCTCTGCTGACGCGCCTGATCATGCGCAGCGGGCAGACCGTGCACCGTGAAACGCTGCAACAGGACATCTACTCCTGGCAGGACGATCCAGGATCAAACACGCTTGAAGTTCACATTCATAATCTGCGGCGCAAGCTCGGTAAAGATCGCATCAAAACCGTACGCGGCGTGGGTTACCGTCTGGAGAGCCAGAAATGAACAGTATGCGCCGGCGATTAATGGTGTTGCTGGCGGTTATTCTGCTATTTTTTCAACTCATTAGCGTTGTCTGGCTGTGGCATGAGAGCCGCGAGCAGATCGGTTTTCTGGTGAACGAAACGTTGTCCGCCAAAGCGCGCAACAACCATGTCGAAAAAGAGATCCGCGAAGCCATTGCCTCCCTGCTGGTCCCTTCTCTGGTGATGGTCGGTTTTACCCTGCTCTTCTCATTTTGGGCCGTCACCTGGATCACCCGACCACTCAACAAACTTCGCGCCAGCCTTGCGAACCGTTCGGCGGATAATCTGACTCCCCTGCCGATGTATTCCGATATGGAAGAGATAGGCGCTGTGACCACGTCGCTCAATCAACTCCTCGCCCGGCTGGACCACACTATTCAACAGGAACGCCTGTTTACCGCCGATGCGGCACACGAGTTACGTACGCCGCTTGCGGGGATTAGGCTCCATCTGGAACTGATGGCTCAGTCCGGTTCCCCGCAGGCCACGCCACTGATAAGCCGTATCGATCAGTTGATGCACACGGTGGAACAGCTGCTGATGCTGGCGCGTGCCGGGCAGGCGATGGCCAGCGGCCATTACGATACCGTGAACTGGACGGAGACGATCATTGCTCCGCTCAGCCTGGAGCATGAAGCCAAAGAGCATACGGTAATATGGCCGGCCCACAGCGCGCTGACGGTACAGGGGGACGCCGTCCTGTTACGTCTGATGCTAAGGAACCTTCTGGAGAATGCCGCCCGCTACAGCCCGGCAGGCACAACCATTGAAGTGGCATTAACAGCGACGGAGGGCGGTACCCGGGTGAGCGTTACCGATCAGGGGCCGGGTATTGATGAGGCGCACCGCCAGTCGATCACCGAACCTTTCCGACGTCTCGACCAGCGCTACGGCGGCAGCGGCCTTGGGCTGAGCATCGTACAGCGTATCGTACAGCTCCATCATGGCCATTTAACGCTGGAGAACGGCGCTGAGGGCGGCCTCATCGCCAGCTGTTGGTTACCGGCGAAAATAGGATAAAAAAAAGCCCCGTTAAGGGGCTTTATACAGGGGTTAGTGCTTGTAGATGAACTCGACGCCTTCTTCGTCGTCTTCATCCCAGTCATCGTCCCAGTCTTCATCATCTTCTTCCGCTTCCAGCTCTTCGAGCTGCTGGCGGTGGTAGTCATCCCACATGAATTCGACTTTTTCAGGCTGTTTCGCCTCTTCTGCCTGAACAACCGGATTCTCGATGATAAAGGTCATCACATCCCAGCAGAGATCTTTCACGCCAACCTGGCTGGCGGCAGAGATCAGATAGTACTTATCTTTCCAACCCATCGCTTCGGCAATCGCTTTAGCTTTCGCTTCAGCTTCCGCTTTGTCCATCAGGTCGATCTTGTTGAATACCAGCCAGCGCGGTTTTTGCGCCAGTTTTTCACTGTATTTCTCCAGCTCGCCAATAATGATACGGGCGTTTTCAACCGGATCGGAACCGTCGATTGGATCGATGTCGATGAGGTGCAACAGTACGCGACAACGCTCAAGGTGCTTCAGGAAGCGAATACCCAGACCGGCGCCTTCTGCTGCCCCTTCAATCAGACCCGGGATGTCAGCGACCACAAAGCTCTTCTCGTTATCCATACGGACAACGCCCAGGCTCGGCACCAGCGTCGTAAACGGATAATCCGCTACTTTGGGTTTCGCCGCAGAGACCGCACGGATAAACGTCGATTTACCGGCGTTTGGCATACCCAGCATCCCCACATCCGCCAGCAGCATCAGTTCCAGTTGCAGGTCGCGCTTATCACCCGGGGTACCCATGGTTTTCTGACGCGGGGTACGGTTAACGGAAGATTTGAAACGGCTGTTACCCAGACCATGCCAGCCGCCTTTCGCCACCATCAGGCGCTGACCGTGTTTGGTCATATCACCCATGGTTTCGCCCGTGCCCTGATCGATGACACGCGTACCCACCGGCACTTTGATCGTCACGTCTTTACCGCGTTTACCGGTACAGTCGCGGCTCTGGCCGTTCTGGCCACGCTCGGCGCGGAAAGATTTTTCGAAACGGTAGTCGATCAGCGTGTTGAGGTTTTCATCCGCCTCCAGCCACACGTCGCCACCGTCCCCACCGTCACCGCCGTCAGGACCGCCACGAGGAATATATTTTTCACGGCGGAAGCTTACACAACCGTTACCGCCATCACCTGCCACGACCAGAATCGTCGCTTCATCAACAAACTTCATTTTACTCTCCGTAACTCATTCGCCTGAGCGGGGGACTATTACAACCGCTTCATTTTTGCGCCAACGCCCCCAGAGACGATGACCAATGGCGGAATACATCGCGCCCGCAACCACGACAAACGCACCGAGATAACCCAACAGGTTGAGCATCGGCTTGACGAAGACATCGGGCCAGGCCATTGATAACAAATCTGAAAATAACAGCGTAAACAGCGGGGTAAGCGTGATTAAGGCGCTCACCTGTGCTGCCTGCCAGCGCGCCATGGCTTCAGCCAGAGCGCCATAACCGACCAGCGTATTCAGCCCACAAAAAATGAGGCACGCCAGTTGCCAGTCGCTGAGCTGGGTAATTACACCCGGCTTCGCTAAAGGCAATAATGCCAGTGTACACAAAGTGTACAGCAAAAAGAGGATCTGCTGTGAGGCAAGACGGCGCAATAACACCTTTTGCGCGACGCCATAACTCACCCAGACCGTTGCTGCACCCACCCCAAAAATGACACCCCAGGTGTAATCCGTCAGGCGGGTAAAAATCTCAATCAGGCTGGTGTTAAAGAACATCACCAGCCCGCAAAGCAGCATGCTTGCCCCGATGATCTGCGTGCCGCGCATCTTCTCCTTGAGGATGAATACGCTGGCGACCATCATGCCGACCGGTGAAAGCTGACCAATCACCTGCGACGCTGTAGGGCTAAGATATTGCAGGGAAGAGCTGAACAGAATGAAGTTACCGAACAGACCGCCCGTCGCGATAGCCAGTAACACCAGCCAACGCGGTTTTCGGAAGATGCGCAGCGGTGGCAGCTTACCTTTGACGGCCAGAATGGCGCCCAGGCCTATGCTTGCCATCAGGAAGCGATAAAACACCACCGTCGGTGGCTCCATGACTTCCAGTACCTGCTTCATTGCAATTGGCAGCGCACCCCAGCACATTGCGGTAGTGAGCGCCAAAAGAATACCCATGCCGGCCTGCTGCTTCATGCCCGTTTTCCCCTACAGAAAATTTTCCGGGTTTCCAATGTAAAAAGCCCCGCAACACGTTGCGGGGCTTTAATCCGTTACCGGACCGAGAAAACCTTACTCAGCAACGATGCTGATGTATTTACGGTTGTTCGGGCCTTTAACTTCAAATTTCACTTTACCGTCTGCTTTAGCAAACAGAGTGTGGTCACGACCGCAACCTACGTTAGTACCCGCGTGGAACTTGGTGCCACGCTGACGAACGATGATGCTACCCGCCAGAACGGATTCGCCACCGAAACGCTTAACGCCCAGGCGTTTAGCTTCTGAATCGCGACCGTTACGTGTGGAGCCGCCAGCCTTTTTTATGTGCCATTTAAATCTCTCCTCAGGTCTTAGGCGCTGATGCCAGTAATTTTCACATCAGTGAACCACTGACGGTGGCCCTGCTGCTTACGATAGTGTTTACGACGACGAAACTTAACGATTTTAACTTTCTCGCCACGACCGTGAGCAACAACTTCAGCTTTGATAACGCCGCCATCAACGAAAGGAACGCCGATTTTGACTTCTTCACCGTTTGCGATCATCAGAACTTCAGCGAACTCAACAGATTCGCCAGTTGCGATGTCCAGCTTTTCCAGGCGAACGGTCTGACCTTCGCTTACTCGGTGTTGTTTACCACCACTTTGGAAAACCGCGTACATATAAACTCCGCTTCCGCGCACATCCTCGTATGATTCAGAGTGCGCTATAAATATTCACAATAGGGCGCGAATATTACGCAAAACGCGAGCCTTTGACAAGTGCTACCATCAATACATGAAGAAAAAAAACACAACACGTACGGTAACGTTTATCTGAGCCGTTTTTTCAGTACAATCAGCAATACTATTTATAAACCGAAACCTTTTGTGTACCCATCTCGTGTGGGATAAACAGGATAAAAAGCCCGGCTTTTGCGATGAATTTAGAAAAAATCAATGAGTTAACCGCGCAAGATATGGCGGGTGTGAATGCAGCAATCCTGGAGCAACTCAACTCTGACGTTCAGCTGATCAATCAGTTGGGCTATTACATCGTCAGCGGCGGCGGTAAACGTATTCGTCCGATGATTGCCATTCTGGCCGCACGCGCGGTTGGCTATCAGGGAAATGCCCACGTCACGATCGCGGCGCTGATCGAATTTATCCACACCGCCACCCTGCTTCACGACGATGTTGTGGATGAATCAGACATGCGTCGTGGTAAAGCCACCGCCAACGCCGCGTTTGGTAATGCGGCAAGCGTTCTGGTAGGCGATTTTATCTATACCCGAGCCTTCCAGATGATGACCAGCCTTGGCTCGCTGAAGGTGCTGGAAGTGATGTCAGAAGCCGTGAACGTTATCGCTGAAGGTGAAGTCCTACAGCTGATGAACGTCAACGACCCGGACATCACCGAAGAAAACTATATGCGGGTGATTTATAGCAAGACCGCACGTCTGTTCGAAGCCGCCGCGCAATGCTCCGGCATTCTGGCAGGCTGCAGCGAAGCTCAGGAAAAGGGCCTTCAGGACTATGGCCGTTACCTCGGCACCGCGTTCCAGCTGATTGATGATTTGCTGGACTACAGCGCGGATGGCGAAACGCTCGGTAAAAACGTCGGCGATGACCTGAACGAAGGCAAGCCAACGCTGCCGCTGCTCCACGCGATGCGCAATGGCACACCAGAGCAGGCGAAAATGATCCGGGAGGCTATCGAGCAGGGAAATGGACGCCATCTTCTGGAACCGGTACTGGAAACAATGGCTATCTGCGGCTCCCTGGAATGGACGCGTCAGCGCGCTGAAGAAGAAGCGGACAAAGCCATCGCCGCCATTCAGGTCATTCCCGACAGCCCATGGCGTGATGCGCTAATCGGCCTCGCGCACATCGCCGTCCAGCGCGACCGATAATCCCCTTCTCATCTCCCTGCGCCCACGCAGGGAGATTCCAGTACACACCAATAAATTACATTTCCGCGTAAGCCCGTCGGGTTACAGGCCGCATGTATAAAGCCGTGCCTTATTCTGAATATTGCCTCTCGTAACATGAACTTTTTAGAACACATGTTCGAAGTGAGTATAGTAATGCTGTCTTTTCACACGAAACGACGTGGACGATAACGAACACAAGGACAGCATTATGGATACAAAATTCATCGACTGGCATTCTGCTGACATTATTGCGGCACTGCGTAAAAAAGGAACATCGCTGGCTGCCGAATCACGTCGTCATGGGCTAAGCTCGTCGACGCTGGCAAACGCCCTGACCCGCCCATGGCCAAAGGGGGAACTGATTATCGCGACGGCGCTTGATACGCATCCGTGGGTGATATGGCCGTCACGCTACCACGATCCCATTACCCATGAATTTATCGACAGAACGCGCATGATGCGCCAGAGCAAAACGAAGAAAGCGCATCAGGACTGATGCACCAGGATTGACAGGAACAGCAATCCCCCGGCCTGTTGTGGCAGGGGGGTGCCGGAACGATTACTCGCCCTTCACACGCTCGATATTTGCACCCAGCGCGCGCAGTTTGTCCTCAATACGCTCGTAACCACGATCGATGTGGTAGATACGATCGACAACGGTAGTCCCTTCCGCAATACAACCTGCCAGCACGAGGCTCGCAGACGCGCGCAGATCGGTCGCCATCACCTGCGCACCGGACAGTTTTTCAACGCCGTGGCAAATTACCGTGTTGCTTTCAATCTCAGCATGCGCACCCATACGGATCAGTTCCGGTACGTGCATGAAACGGTTTTCGAAGATAGTTTCCGTGATGAAGCCCGTGCCTTCGGCCACCAGGTTCAACAGCGTGAACTGTGCCTGCATATCCGTCGGGAATGCCGGATGTGGCGCAGTACGCACGTTAACGGCTTTAGGACGCTGCCCGTGCATATCGAGGCTGATCCAGTCTTCACCGATTTCAATGTCCGCACCCGCATCGCGCAGCTTCGCCAGCACCGCATCCAGGGTATCCGGCTGGGCGTTACGGCAGACAATCTTACCGCCAGAAATGGCTGCGGCCACCAGGAAAGTACCGGTTTCGATACGGTCCGGCAGAACGCGGTACACACCGCCACCCAGACGTTCAACGCCTTCGATGGTGATACGGTCTGTGCCCTGCCCGCTGATCTTCGCCCCCAGCGCGACCAGGAAGTTCGCGGTATCCACGATCTCCGGCTCACGGGCGGCGTTTTCGATGATGGTAGTGCCTTCTGCCAGCGTAGCAGCCGACATGATGGTGACTGTTGCGCCCACGCTCACTTTGTCCATGACAATGTGCGCGCCTTTCAGACGACCATTGACGGACGCTTTAACGTAACCCTCTTCCAGCTTGATCTCCGCGCCGAGTTTTTCCAGGCCGAAGATATGCAGGTCAACGGGACGCGCGCCGATAGCGCATCCGCCCGGCAGTGAAACCTGTCCCTGACCGAAACGCGCCACCAGCGGACCAAGCGCCCAGATGGAAGCACGCATGGTTTTCACCAGCTCATACGGCGCTGAGAAGTTGTTCACGTTGCTGGCATCGATCCAGACGGAACCGTTACGCTCCACTTTGGTGCCCAACTGGCCGAGCAACTTCATGGTCGTGTCGATATCTTTCAGCTTCGGTACGTTCTGGATCTCTACCGGCTCTTCTGCGAGCAGCGCAGCGAAAAGAATGGGCAGCGCGGCGTTTTTAGCGCCAGAAATTGTGACTTCGCCCTGGAGACGCGTGGGTCCCTGTACACGAAATTTATCCATCGTTTGCTCTCTTATAAATTCAACCGTGCTGCGGGCGTTCCGCCCTCAGCTCAAAAACCGTTTAGTTTGCGATCGCGTGCCCACTCCTGTGGGGTGAACGCTTTAATCGACAGGGCGTGGATGCGGTTATCCGCAATGTATTCCATCAGCGGCGCGTACACAGCCTGCTGTTTCTTCACGCGACTCATTCCGTCGAACATCTCACCCACAGCAATAACCTGGAAGTGACTGCCATCGCCAGAGACGTGGGCTTCCTGAAGGGAGAGTGCATTCATCAGCACAGTCTGGATTTCATTATTTTCCATGGGGTCTACATCATCTGATAGTGAAAACAAGCTCAACATCTTAGAGCAAAGTGGCGCGGTCTTAAACAAGCAAAAAGCCCCGACGCGTAAACTGTCGGGGCTTTCAGAAGTAACGTACTGAAAAAATTAGCGAGGTAATACGTCTTCGGGCAAATTGTAAAGCTGTGCAAGGGTAATCACGTTATCGCTTACCCCCGTCAGGGTAACGCTGCTCCCCTGCTTTTTGCCCGTGGCCACCAGGTGCGCCAGCAGGGCGATACCGGCGGTATCTACCCGCGTAACGCCATGGAGATCAATCAGCGTCACGCCCTGCATCGCGTTATGGCGAGCGTCCCACAGCGGGTTAAGCAGATCCTGATCCAGCTCTCCCGTCAGCGTCAACGTCTCGCCGTCACGCGCCCAGCTAAGCTGCTGTGACATTACTTCTTCTCGTCCAGGGTAATTTTCTGACGAGAGATAGACTGAAGCTGAGCCGTCAGGCCATCGATGCCTTTAGTGCGCAGCAGATCGCTCCACTCGTTCTGTTTAGTGGTGATCATGCTGACGCCTTCAGCGATCATGTCGTACGCCTGCCAGTTTCCGGTCTGGCTGTTTTTACGCCACTGGAAGTCCAGACGAACCGGTGGACGACCGTTTGGATCGATAATCGTCACGCGAATAGGAATGATAGTGGCATCGCCCAGCGGCTGTTCAGGGGCAATCTGATAGGTCTGCCCGTGGTACATCGCCAGCGCCTGGCCGTAAGCCTGTTTCAGGTATTCACGGAACGCCGCAAAGTAAGCCTCGCGCTGCGCCGGGGTCGCGTCTTTGTAGTAACGGCCCAGCACCAGTGCGCCCGCATACTTGATCTGCACATACGGCAGCAGTTCCTGATCCACCACATCACGCAGATAATCCGGGTTAGAACGGATTTTTGGCTGTTCGTTTTTAAGACGGTCGAAGGTTTTCTTCGCGGCCTCATTCATCAGTTTGTACGGGTTACTCTGATCCGCAGCGTGCGCCGCGGTAAGAGGGGCAATGACCAGCATGGCAACCATTAACAGTCGTTTAAACATGAATAACTTCTCCTGAAATTAATTCGTCGCGCCTGGCGTCGGTTCGACGTTGGTGTGGTCTTCACTCTGCGCAGGGGCATCGTCAGACTTTTTATCATCCCCTTTACTGTTGTAAAGGAACTGACCAATCATATCTTCCAGCACCATCGCTGACTTGGTATCCTGGATTACGCTACCGTCTTTAAGGATAGTCGTTCCCAGCTCAGGATCTTCAAAACCAACGTTAAGGGCCAGATATTGCTCCCCCAGCAGGCCAGAGGTGCGGATAGAAAGCGAGCTGGTGTCCGGAATGTGGTTATAGCGCTCTTCGATATCCATCGCGACGCGCGGCAGATAGGTTTTCTCATCAAGCGTAATGTCAGCGACACGTCCGATAACGACGCCACCAATACGCACCGGTGAGCGCGCTTTCAGGCCGCCGATGTTATCGAAAGTCGCGTAGACACGATACGTCGGCTCGGCGCGAACAGAGGTGATGTCCGCCGCTCGCAGGCAGATGAACAGCGCGGCCAGCAGCGCCAGAAGCAGAAACACGCCAACCCAAATTTCATTTTTTCTCGTTTGCATGAACTCAATTCCCAAACATCAGTGCGGTGAGCACAAAATCCAGACCTAAAACGGCCAGCGACGAATGTACGACAGTACGCGTCGTTGCACGGCTAATGCCCGCCGACGTCGGAATGGCATCGTAACCATTAAACAACGCAATCCAGGTAACCGTCACAGCGAAAACCACGCTCTTGATCAGACAGTTCACCAGATCCATCCGCAGATCGATGGCGTCCTGCATGGCAGACCAGAAGAATCCGGCATCAATGCCTTTCCAGTTAACGCCAACCAGCGCGCCTCCCCAGATACCTACCGCCACAAAGAGGATAGTCAGTAACGGCAAGGAGATAACCCCGGCCCAGAAGCGCGGCGAGATTACCCGGCGCAGCGGATCGACTGCCATCATCTCCATACTGGAGAGCTGCTCGGTGGCGCGCATCAGGCCAATTTCCGCCGTCAACGCTGACCCGGCACGCCCGGCGAACAGCAGCGCGGCAACCACCGGCCCGAGTTCACGCAGCAGCGAGAGCGCCACCAGCATGCCAAGGCTGGTTTCCGCGCTGTAGGTTGTCAGCACCAGATACCCCTGCAACCCCAGCACCATGCCAATAAACAGACCCGACACGATGATGATAAGCATCGACAGCACGCCGACGTTATAAAGCTGCCGTACCAATAACGGCGCATGCTTGCGGAACTCCGGTTTGCCGACCAGCGCGTTGAACAACATTAATCCGGCACGCCCGAACGTACTGATGGTTTTTAGGCCACGGTGTCCAAGACCCGCCAACGCATTTAACAGCATGAGTGGCTTAACTCCCTATTCCGAGTAAATCGTCATGATAGTCGCCCGCCGGATAGCGGAAAGGCACCGGCCCATCTGCGATACCGTCCAGGAACTGCCGCACGCGCGGATCGCCATTCTCCTGCAACGCCTGCGCGCTGCCGTGGGCGACGATCTTTTTGTCAGCCACAATATAGGCGTAATCAGCGATACTCAGCACTTCCGGCACGTCGTGGGAAACCACCACGCAGGTGACGCCAAGGGCGCTGTTCAGCTCCGAAATTAACTTCACCAGCACGCCCATGGTGATGGGGTCCTGCCCGACGAACGGTTCATCGAACATGATTAAATCGGGTTCCAGGGCAATAGCACGCGCCAGCGCGGCGCGGCGCGCCATCCCACCCGAGAGTTCGGACGGCATGAGTTTCGCAGCCCCCCGCAGCCCCACGGCTTCAAGCTTCATCATCACCGTACTGTGCAACAGCTCAGGAGGAAGATGGGTGTGCTCACGCAACGGATAGGCCACGTTGTCAAAAACGTTCATATCCGTGAACAGCGCGCCCGACTGAAAGAGCATGCTCATCCGTTTGCGAACCGTGTAGAGGCGCGAGCGAGACATCGCCGGGACATTTTCGCCGTCGAAGAGAATTTCGCCGCTGTCAGGGGGGATTTGCCCGCCGATAAGACGCAGCAACGTGGTTTTACCGATCCCTGACGGCCCCATGATGGCGGTGATTTTACCGCGCGGCACGGTCAGCGAAATATCATCAAATATTAACCGGTTGCCGCGAGAAAAACTGACGCCCCGGACATCGACTATATTCGCCATCGTTTGGCTCATTTATGGTTCCTTACTTACCTTGCTTCACGGCTGGCATGAAGCGTAAATCAGCCCTAAACCCCGCATTTTTACAGAATATTCACTATTGGGGTTAGCGAAAGCTGGCATTTGTTTTACTTTTCCGGCGCATAAAGTCAAAATTAGGAATTCGTTACGTCTCAGACTTCATCTGGCGCCAACATTCGTGCGCAGTGGACCAGCGAGTATACCTGAAGAAAGGACTTTTGATGCTTTTAGCAACAGCACTGTTAATAATTGGTTTACTGTTGGTGGTCTACAGTGCTGACCGTTTGGTCTTTGCCGCATCCATTCTCTGTCGACTCATTGGCATGCCGCCCATCATTATCGGCATGACGGTGGTCAGTGTAGGCACATCGCTTCCTGAAATCATCGTTTCTGTTTCAGCCTCGCTGCATGGGCAAGTCGACCTCGCTATCGGCACCGCGATTGGCTCTAACATCGTCAATATCTTACTGATTTTAGGCTTAGCCGCATTACTGCATCCATTTCGCGTGCATTCTGATGTTTTGCGCCGGGAATTGCCGTTAATGTTAGTCGTCAGTCTGCTGGCAGGCTACGTACTTTATGACGGGGTGCTGAGCGTCGGTGACGGTATATTCCTGCTCGCCCTGGCCGTGATCTGGTTGCTTTACAGCGTGAAGATCGCACGTCTGGCGGAAAAACAGGGTAACGATAGCCTTACGCGTGAGCATCTCGCCGAGCTGCCCCGGGAAGGGACCTTACCCGTCGCCCTGCTGTGGCTGGGCGTCGCGCTGATCATCATGCCAATGGCCACGCGGATGGTGGTCGATAACGCGACGGTGCTGGCGAACGCGTTTGCGATGAGCGAACTGACAATCGGTCTGACGGTAATCGCCATCGGCACCAGCCTGCCAGAGCTGGCCACCGCCATCGCCGGGGCGCGTAAAGGGGAAGATGATATCGCCATCGGCAATATCATTGGCTCGAATATTTTCAATATCGCAATCGTGACAGGGCTGCCGGCGCTAATCTCGCCGGGGCCGTTTAACCCTATGGTTTTCACGCGCGATTACGGTGTGATGCTGCTGGTCAGCGTGATTATCGCCCTGCTCTGCTGGCGGCGAAAAGAGCAGATCGGCAAAGGCGCAGGCGCGCTGCTGACGGGTGGATTTATCGTATGGCTGGCGATGCTGTACTGGCTTTCGCCTCTTCTCTCTGGGTAAACGGAAACGCATTATGTCGCAAATAGAATTGCAGCCGGGTTTTGACTTTCAGAAAGCAGGCAAAGACGTTCTGGAGATTGAACGTGAAGGTCTGGCGCAGTTAGATCAGTACATTAATCAGGATTTTAGTCTGGCCTGTGAGAAGATGTTCTACTGTGCCGGCAAAGTCGTGGTGATGGGGATGGGCAAATCCGGCCATATCGGACGCAAAATGGCGGCGACCTTTGCCAGTACCGGCACGTCGTCATTCTTCGTTCATCCCGGTGAAGCCGCGCACGGTGACCTCGGCATGGTTACGCCGCAGGACGTGGTTATTGCGCTGTCCAACTCCGGGGAATCGAATGAAATCCTGGCGTTGATCCCGGTACTGAAGCGTCTGCACGTACCGCTGATTTGCATGACCAGCCGACCAGAAAGCAGCATGGCGCGTGCGGCGGATATTCACCTGTGCGTGAAAGTGCCTAAAGAAGCCTGTCCGCTGGGGCTGGCGCCGACTTCCAGCACAACCGCCGCGCTGGTGATGGGCGATGCCCTTGCCGTTGCGCTGCTGGAAGCCCGCGGTTTTACGCCTGAAGATTTTGCCCTGTCTCATCCCGGCGGCGCGCTCGGGCGCAAACTGCTGCTGCGGGTTAACGATATTATGCACACTGGAGATGAGATCCCGCACGTGAGCAAAGAGGCCTCTTTGCGCGACGCGTTACTGGAGATCACCCGTAAAAACCTGGGCATGACGGTTATCTGCGACGATCTGATGAAGATTCAGGGCATTTTCACCGACGGCGACCTGCGCCGGGTATTCGATATGGGTGTGGATGTCCGAACGCTGGGCATTGCTGATGTGATGACGCCAGGCGGGATCCGCGTCCGTCCGGGCACGCTGGCGGTAGATGTGCTGAACCTGATGCAGTCCCGTCATATTACCTCAGTGATGGTTGCCGATGGCGACCAACTGCTGGGTGTGGTACATATGCATGATCTGCTGCGCGCTGGCGTAGTGTAATGAAGGATAAGACAATGAGTAATGCGGGTGCATCCCTTGCAACCTGTTATGGCCCGGTGAGCGCCCACATGATGGCAAAGGCGGAAAATATCCGCCTGTTGATCCTCGATGTGGATGGTGTGCTCTCCGACGGTCTGATTTATATGGGCAATAACGGCGAAGAGCTGAAAGCCTTTAACGTTCGCGACGGTTACGGTATCCGCTGTGCGCTCACGTCCGGTATTGAAGTTGCTATCATCACCGGGCGGAAAGCTAAACTGGTAGAAGATCGGTGTGAAACGCTGGGCATTACCCATCTCTATCAGGGGCAGTCTGATAAGATGGTAGCTTTCCGGGATCTGCTGGGAAAACTGGCCATTGCACCAGAGAATGTGGCATACGTCGGGGATGATTTGATCGACTGGCCAGTGATGGCGGAGGTGGGTCTGAGCATCGCCGTGGCTGACGCGCACCCGCTGCTGATCCCGCGTGCTGATTACGTTACCCATATTCACGGTGGCCGCGGCGCCGTCCGTGAAGTCTGCGATCTGCTTCTGCTGTCGCAGGGCAAGCTTGATGAGGCGAAAGGGCAATCGATATGAGTAAAACCAGACGTTGGGTTATCATTCTGCTTGCGCTTGTCGCCCTGGTACTGATTGGCGTCAACCTCGCTGACCGCGATGATACGCAAGCGGAAGTGGTTAACACGAGCGACCCGACCTACAAAAGCGATCACAGCGACACCGTGGTCTATAGCCCGGAAGGCGCGCTGAACTATCGCCTCGTTGCTCAGCATGTAGAATATTTTTCAGATGACGGTACCTCGTGGTTTACCCAACCGGTCATGACCACCTTTGATACGGACAAAGTGCCGACGTGGTCTATCAAGTCTGACCGGGCAAAACTGACAAATGACCGTATGCTTTACCTGTATGGTCACGTTGAAGTCAACGCCCTGACCGCTGACGCGCAACTGCGAAAAATTACGACGGATAACGCCCAGATCAACCTGGTCACCCAGGATGTCACGTCGCAGGATCTAGTCACCCTGTATGGCACAACATTTAATTCCAGCGGTTTAAGAATGCGCGGGAACTTACGCAGCAAAAACGCCGAGCTGATTGAAAAGGTTAGAACCTCCTATGAAATTCAAAACAAACAAACTCAGCCTTAAAGTTGTTATCGCCAGCGCGCTGCTGGCGGCCAGTCTTCCCGCGCTTGCTGTGACTGGCGACACCGAACAGCCGATTCATATTGAATCCGATACCCAGTCTCTGGATATGCAGGGTAACGTCGTCACCTTTACCGGCAACGTCGTCATGACCCAGGGCACCATTAAAATCAACGCCGACAAAGTGGTCGTTACCCGTCCGGGCGGCGAGCAGGGCAAAGAGATTATCGATGGTTATGGCAACCCGGCCACCTTCTACCAGATGCAGGACAACGGCAAGCCGGTGAAAGGCCATGCCTCGCATATGCACTATGAACTGGCGAAGGATCTGGTCATCCTGACCGGTAATGCTTACCTGGAACAGCTGGACAGCAATATCAAAGGCGACAAGATCACCTATCTGGTGAAAGAGCAGAAAATGCAGGCCTCCAGCGAAAAAGGCAAACGCGTCACGACCGTGCTTGTGCCTTCGCAGTTGCAGGACAAGAACAACGGTCAGGCTCCGGCACAGAAAAAGAGTAACTAATTCGTTATGGCAACTTTAACTGCAAAAAACCTCGCGAAAGCGTATAAGGGCCGCCGCGTCGTCGAAGATGTCAGTCTGACCGTCAACTCCGGCGAAATCGTGGGTTTGCTTGGCCCTAACGGGGCGGGTAAAACCACGACCTTCTACATGGTGGTGGGCATCGTCCCGCGTGACGCCGGCAACATCATCATCGATGATGAAGATATCAGCCTGCTGCCGCTGCATGCCCGCGCGCGTCGTGGCATCGGCTATTTGCCGCAGGAAGCGTCTATTTTCCGCCGCTTAAGCGTGTTCGACAACCTGATGGCCGTGCTCCAGATCCGTGACGATCTGACCAGCGAGCAGCGCTCTGACCGTGCGAACGAGCTGATGGAAGAGTTTCATATCGAACATCTGCGTGACAGCCTCGGCCAGGCGCTGTCCGGTGGTGAACGCCGCCGCGTTGAGATTGCGCGCGCGCTGGCAGCAAACCCAAAATTCATCCTGCTGGATGAACCGTTTGCGGGCGTTGACCCCATCTCCGTTATCGATATCAAACGTATCATTGAGCACCTGCGCGACAGCGGGCTTGGCGTACTGATCACGGACCACAACGTTCGTGAAACGCTGGCCGTGTGTGAGCGCGCCTACATAGTGAGCCAGGGCCATCTGATTGCCCACGGTACGCCGCAGCAAATCCTCGAAGATGAGCATGTTAAGCGCGTGTACCTTGGGGAAGACTTCAGACTCTGATAGGGTAGAGGTTAAGTCACGCCGAACCGGAGAAAAACGCTCTGAACATGAAGCAAGGTTTGCAATTACGGCTCAGCCAGCAACTGGCCATGACGCCGCAGCTACAGCAGGCAATCCGTCTGTTGCAGCTGTCCACGTTAGAACTCCAGCAGGAGCTCCAGCAGGCGCTGGACAGCAATCCGCTGCTGGAGCAAACCGATCTTCATGACGAGGTAGACGCCCAGCAGACGCAGGACACAGAAACGCTCGACTCCGTAGATGCGCTCGAACAGAAAGAGATGCCGGACGAACTGCCGCTGGATGCCAGCTGGGATGAAATCTACACCGCGGGTACCCCTTCCGGGACGCGCGCAGACTACCAGGACGATGAACTCCCGGTCTACCAGGGCGAAACCACCCAGTCGCTTCAGGACTACCTGATGTGGCAGGTAGAGCTGACCCCTTTCTCCGATACCGATCGCGCCATTGCCACCTCGATTGTCGATGCCGTTGACGACACGGGCTATTTGACCGTGACGCTGGACGAGATTCTTGAAAGCATCGGCGATGACGAGATTGAACTGGAAGAGATCGAAGCCGTTCTGAAACGCGTTCAGCGTTTCGACCCGATAGGTGTCGCCGCGAAAGATCTGCGCGACTGCCTTCTGATCCAGCTTTCGCAGTTTGCCAAAGAGACACCGTGGATTGACGAAGCCCGGCTCATCATCAGCGATCATCTGGATCTGCTGGCGAATCACGACTTCCGCACCCTGATGCGCGTCACACGCCTGAAAGAAGAGGTGCTGAAGGAAGCGGTGAATCTGATCCAGTCGCTCGATCCGCGTCCGGGGCAGTCGATCCAGACCAGCGAACCGGAATATGTCATCCCCGATGTGCTGGTGAGAAAACACAATGGCCGCTGGGTCGTTGAACTGAACGCCGACAGCATTCCTCGCCTGCAAATCAACCAGCAATACGCCTCCATGTGCACCAGCGCCCGTAACGACGCTGATAATCAATACATTCGCAGCAACCTTCAGGAAGCACGCTGGTTGATCAAGAGCCTGGAGAGCCGTAATGACACGCTGCTGCGCGTCAGCCGCTGTATTGTCGAACAGCAGCAGGCGTTCTTTGAGCAGGGCGAAGAGTTTATGAAACCGATGGTGCTGGCGGACATCGCCCAGGCCGTCGAGATGCATGAATCAACCATTTCCCGCGTGACCACGCAGAAATATCTGCACAGCCCACGCGGTATTTTTGAGCTTAAGTATTTCTTCTCCAGCCACGTGAACACCGAAGGCGGCGGCGAAGCCTCGTCAACGGCTATTCGCGCACTGGTGAAGAAGTTGATCGCCGCGGAGAACCCCGCGAAGCCACTCAGTGACAGTAAGTTAACCACCATGCTGTCCGATCAGGGTATTATGGTGGCACGTCGTACTGTCGCGAAGTATCGAGAGTCTTTATCCATTCCGCCGTCTAACCAGCGTAAACAACTGGTTTGACACAACCGATAAGGAAGACACTATGCAGCTCAATATCACCGGACATAACGTCGAGATTACTGAGGCTTTACGCGATTTTGTAAACACTAAGTTTGCGAAACTCGAGCAGTATTTCGAGAGGATCAACCAGGTCTATGTTGTGTTGAAAGTGGAGAAAGTGACGCATATCTCGGATGCGACCCTGCACGTCAACGGAGGGGAACTCCATGCCAGTGCGGAAGGGCAAGACATGTACGCGGCTATCGACGGCTTGATTGATAAGCTTGCGAGACAGCTCAATAAACATAAAGATAAACTGAAACAACACTAATTGTCCGGGCAGTTAACGGGTGCAGGACGGCCTGTTGTGAAACACAACAGGCCATTTGTACAGTTAGCGCTTAGGTGAAATTATGATAAACAACGATTCCGCTCTTCAACTGAGCAATGTCCTTAACCAGGATTGTACCCGCAGTGGCGTTCACTGCCAGAGCAAAAAACGTGCGCTGGAAATCATCAGTGAGCTGGCCGCAAAACAGCTGGGTCTGCCGCCGCAGATCGTGTTTGAAGCCATTCTGACCCGTGAAAAAATGGGCAGTACCGGCATCGGCAA
Source organism: Enterobacter cloacae complex sp. ECL72 (assembly GCF_019056635.1). Taxonomy (NCBI): domain Bacteria; kingdom Pseudomonadati; phylum Pseudomonadota; class Gammaproteobacteria; order Enterobacterales; family Enterobacteriaceae; genus Enterobacter; species Enterobacter cloacae complex sp. ECL72. Next base: position 3,710,018 of record NZ_CP077659.1, read on the forward strand.
TGGCATTGCGATCCCGCATGGCAAGCTGGAAGAAGATACGCTGCGTGCCGTGGGGGTGTTTGTGCAACTGGAAACGCCTATCGCTTTTGACGCCATCGATAACCAGCCTGTGGATCTGCTTTTCGCGCTGCTGGTTCCTGCCGATCAGACCAAAACCCACCTGCACACGCTGTCGCTGGTTGCCAAACGTCTGGCGGATAAAACCATTTGTCGTCGACTGCGCTCAGCCCAAAGTGATGAAGAGCTTTATCAAATTATCACTGAAGCAGAAGGCAATCAGGATGAGGCATAATCGGGAAAGGGCCTTCAGTACGGCTGCCCTGAGGAGAAACGGAACATGGTGCTGATGATCGTCAGCGGTCGTTCGGGGTCCGGGAAGTCCGTGGCCCTGCGCGCGCTGGAAGACATGGGATTTTACTGTGTAGATAACCTGCCGGTAGTGTTGTTACCCGATCTGGCGCGGACGCTGGCGGACAGGCAAATCTCTGCCGCCGTCAGTATCGACGTGCGTAACATGCCGGAATCGCCGGAAATCTTCGAGCAGGCAATGAACAGCCTGCCGGAATGCTTCTCGCCTCAGCTCTTGTTCCTGGATGCTGACCGCAACACGCTGATCCGTCGCTACAGCGATACACGTCGTTTGCATCCGCTCTCCAGTAAAAATCTTTCGCTGGAAAGCGCCATCGATAAAGAGAGCGATCTGCTTGAGCCGCTGCGTTCCCGGGCCGACCTGATTGTCGACACTTCCGAAATGTCCGTCCACGAGCTGGCGGAAATGCTGCGTACGCGCTTACTCGGCAAGCGCGAGCGCGAACTGACGATGGTGTTTGAATCCTTCGGCTTTAAGCACGGCATACCTATCGATGCGGATTACGTTTTTGATGTGCGTTTCCTGCCGAACCCACACTGGGATCCGAAACTGCGTCCGATGACCGGTCTGGATAAGCCGGTGGCAGCGTTCCTCGACAGACACACAGAAGTACACAATTTTATCTACCAGACGCGAAGCTACCTTGAGCTATGGTTACCTATGCTGGAAACAAACAATCGCAGCTACCTGACGGTGGCGATTGGCTGTACCGGCGGTAAACATCGTTCGGTCTACATTGCCGAACAGCTGGCCGATTACTTCCGCTCACGCGGGAAGAACGTTCAGTCCCGTCATCGCACGCTGGAAAAACGCAAAACATGACCGTAAAACAGACCGTCGAAATCACCAACAAGCTGGGCATGCATGCGCGCCCGGCGATGAAGCTGTTTGAACTGATGCAGGGTTTTGATGCTGAGGTGCTGCTGCGCAACGACGAGGGAACCGAGGCAGAAGCCAACAGCGTGATTGCGCTACTGATGCTGGATTCTGCCAAAGGCCGTCAGATTGAAGTTGAAGCCACCGGCCCGCAGGAAGAAGAAGCGCTGGCGGCAGTGATTGCCCTGTTCAACGCCGGGTTTGACGAAGACTAACGTTCGCCATGTCGGCGGGTAGCGCTGCGCTTACCCGCCCTACCTAAGATTATTTCGCTCCATAAACCCTTCCCCACCCAGCTGACGCATCTGGCGCATAATCCACGCCTGGCGGCTTCGCACGTAGCCTGACGGGGCGCTGGCCTTAAAACGCAGCGGGTTCGGCAGCACGGCGGCAAGCAGTGCCGCTTCGGACATAGTCAGCCTGCTGGCGGGCTTGCCAAAATAGCGCTGCGATGCCGCTTCGACACCAAATACGCCGTCACCAAATTCCGCGATATTCAGGTAGACGGTTAAAATGCGTTTTTTGCTCCACACCGTCTCGACGCCCAGCGTCAGCCCGGCCTCCAGCCCTTTTCTCACCCAGCTGCGACCGTCCCATAAGAACAGGTTTTTTACCGTCTGCTGAGAAAGCGTCGATGCGCCGCGGACGCGGTTTTCATGACGTTCATTATGATCCAGCGCCTTCTCGATAGCCGCCACGTCAAAACCCCAGTGCTCCGGGAATTTCTGATCTTCTGCCGCAATGACCGCCAGCCCCATCCACGGCGAGATTGCATCCATGCTGACCCAGTCAGAATGGGCAACATAGCCAAAATCCCCAGAGAGCCAGGCGCTAATCTGCCGCTCTGCCATCACGGCCGAGAACGGGACGGGCAGGATGCTGAACAGCGCAATACCGCCGCCCCAGAACACAGCCAGGACCAGCACAATACGCAGCAGGATCCGTTTTAACCACCCGCCGGGGGAGAATTTACGACTCATTCGGTCAGGACCAGCACTCTGTCCACCAGCTTTTCAATGCCTGCGGCAGCCTCGGCGATGTTCTGCGCCAGCATATACGCTGGCGTGGTGATGATCTTGTTGTCCTCGTCCACCACAATGTCGTCTACCGGACATGGCACGTGTTCGCCGCCCATATCCTCGACAATCTCAGCGGTATCAATGTCGGTTCCGATCGTGAGCCGCAGCGGGAAATCAAAAATCTTCGGCAGCATGGCCGGCGCAATGCAGATAAAGCCCTGCGGCTTACCTGCCGCATGCATCGCCAGCGATAGCGCTTTCAAATCGGGATCGACATGACACGCCGTGCCTTCCGTTGCAAACGTGCTCAGGTTTTTCGCCGCGCCAAAACCGCCCGGCACGATGAGCGCATCAAGTTCAGCGGCATCGGCCTGTGCCAGCGGGTGAATATCGCCGCGCACAATACGCGCCGCTTCAATCAGCACGTTACGGCTTTCCGCCATTGGCTCGCCGGTGAGATGATTAATCACGTCTGCCTGGGTTTTATCCGGGGCGAAGCAGATAACGTCTGCCCCCTGGCGCGATAATGCCAGCAGCGTTAATACGGTTTCATGTATCTCTGAACCATCGTAAACACCACATCCGCTCAGCACGACACCAATCTTTTTCATTCTGACGATCCTTCTATGCAACTCGCTGAAGCACATTAAAAATTCTGATTAAAACGCTATGCTTCACACATTTCACTGATTCATGTAACAAACTGTTTAAGATTTGCTATCTTATCTGCGTGCGGCCTCAATTTTCAGGCGGCGTCCATGCGAAAACAACCCATAAAAATCAGGCGCAGCCACGATTTCCCTGGTGTTGGCGCAGTATTCGCGCACCCCGGTATAGCCGGGGTCATTTTTTTCTGGCGTCCACCCAGGCTTTCAGCACTGCCACATCGTTTTGCCACTCTTGTTTCATCTCTTCGACCCAATCACCTACGTTATCTTCCCAGGCAGGTAAATCAGGAGACTGAATCTGTTGGCCCAGCTGCTGGAGATGGCGTAACCCGACAGATCCTGCCGCGCCTTTGATTTTATGTCCCTCTTCGACGATGCCCTTCTGGTCACGCGCCGTCAGGTTGGATTCGAGCACGTTCAGATAGCCCGGCATCATTTTTTCGAACACGGCGAGGCCATCGGTGATCAGTTTTGGTCCCACCAGATCGATATACTGCTCCAGCATGGCGGTATCCAGTATCGTTTGGGCTTTAGCGCTATCAACAGACGTCATGGTGCTCTCCTCTTCATCACAGGTATCCCAGAACTTCTTGATCATCGCCGTCAGGGCGGGTACCGCCAGCGGCTTGCTGAGCACATCGTCCATACCGGCCTCGAGATACTCTTTTTTATCTTTCAACACGTTTGCGGTCAACGCCACCAGCGGCGGCAGCTCGTCAGGAGCATATTTGCGCGTCAGCTCGCGGGAGATATCCAGCCCGGTCATGTCCGGTAGCTGAATATCGAGCAGCACCAGGTCATACTCGCCCGGCGTGAACATCTCCAGCGCGGCTTTCCCGGTCATCGCCACATCCACGCTGTTACCGAGTTTTTCCAGTACCGACCGAGCGACAATGACGTTCAGCTCAATATCTTCCACCAGCAGAACGTGCAGGGCTGGCAGCGGCATATCGTCGTTCTCAAACGTATCATCCACCTCTTCCGCCACGGCAGGCGCGTGGACGGTAAGCGTAAAGGTGGAGCCTTTACCCGGCTGGCTGGCAACGGTGATATCCCCGCCCATACTTTTCGCCAGACGTTTCGACACCGCCAGTCCAATGCCCGTACCGGTCGCCGGTTTACCGCCGTGGCTGTCTTTAACCTGATAATACATGGCGAAGATCTTATCCTGTTCCTCTTGAGGAATGCCGATACCCGAGTCCTCAACTTCAAAGTGCAGCATGTCGCCTTCGTCATAGCGAATGCGCACCGCAACCTGCCCCTTCTGGGTAAACTTCACGGCGTTGCTGATGAGGTTCCACAGGATCTGCCGCAGACGTGTGCCGTCCGTCACCACTTTATGCGGCAACGGCAGCGTTGGCTCCATCACAAAGCTCAACCCTTTTTGCTGAGCCTGTAAACCTGACAGGTTTTCCAGGTCCGCGAGGAAACCGGTAAAATCAACCGGCTGGTTGTCGAGCTGAACTTTACGGCGTTCCATCTTATCCATGTCGATAATATCATTGAAGATATTGCCCAGCGTGACCGCCGAGACGTGGATCGTTTTCAGGTATTTTTCCTGCTCGCTGGTCAGCTCGGTATCCAGCAGAATGCGGCTCAGCCCCACAATGCCATTCAGCGGGGTGCGCAGTTCATGGCTGATGGTGGAGATGAAGGTGGTTTTATCCCGGCTGGCGCGCTCCAGCGCATCCTGATAGCGCTTACGCTCGGTGATATCGCGGCCAAAGCCCATCAGACCATGACGTTTCCCCACCCGGTCGTAATAAGGCACTTTGCGGATCTCAAAGCAGGCTTTGCGCCCGTCAGGATAGTCCAGCCACTGCTCATAGGTCAGCGAAACGTTATGGCGGAAGACCTTTTCATCCGTCTCCATCACTTTTGCTGCCGCCTCTTCGGAATAGACATCCTGAGGTTTCAGGTGGATCAGCTGCTTTTCGCTTTTCCCGGTCAACAGTTCCATGGCCCGGTTACAGCCGGAGAACTCTTTATCTTCATTACGGTAGAACACCAGATCCGGCGACGCATCGAGGAACGAGCGCAGGAAAGAGGATTGCTGTTCAAGCTGGATCTGCGTCACTTCACGCTCTTTCATCTCAACTTTTAGCTGCTCAAGCGTGGTCTGACGCTCGGCTTCCGCCTTCTCACGGTCTGAAATTTCCTGATTCAGCTGGGCAATGTTGTCCTTGAGCTGAACGTTGAGTTTGAGATCGCGCTCGCGCATCTCTTCCAGCTTATCCACCAGTTTCGATAAACGCTGTCGGGACTCTTCCAGTTGCTCAACCACCACGGAGAGAAAATAGACCGCCCATGGGGTAATCAGCAGGCCAAAGAAAATAGAGCGGATCACGTCGATGCTCTCGACCTGACCATGCAGAACCATGGTCACGGCCATTTGCACGACGATGGCCAGAACGACCAGCGCCAGCGCCAGCAGCATGGAAAAACGCACCAGCCCGAGCTTCATCATCAGGTCGACGTAGTACTGGGCCAGCATTCGAATTTGCTTCATAGAGGATCCCTTCACGACTTTATCGCTCAATAATACTCAAATTCACGGCGAGGCGTTGAAGGTTGTGAGAAAAAGTGCGGGGTGAAACAGGAGATTAGCCTCGCCCCCGGGCAACCGGGAGCGAGGAAGAAGGTTTATCAGGAGCGTTTTAGCAGCATCCAGAGGCTGATCAGGAAGAAACTGGCGCTCGGCAACAGTGCGCCGATAATTGGCGGAATGCCATACACCAGCGTCAGCGGACCGAAAATCTGATCGAGGACGTAGAACACAAAACCAAAGCTGATACCGGTTACCACGCGAACCCCCATTGGCACGCTACGCAGCGGTCCAAAGATGAACGATAGCGCCATCAGCATCATCACGGCCACGGACAGCGGCTGGAAGATTTTGCTCCACATGTTGAGCTGGTAACGCCCCGCATCCTGTCCGCTCGATTTCAGATACTTCACGTAATTATGCAGACCGCTGATGGAGAGCGCATCGGGATCGAGCGCTACCACCCCAAGCTTGTCCGGCGTCAGGTTGGTTTTCCAGGTACCGCTAACGGTCTGCGAACCGGTGATCTGTTTCGGGTTCGTCAGGTCAGATTCATCAACCTGGGATAACCGCCAAAGCTTGTTGTTCGCATCAAATTTAGCGGAGGCGGCATAACGCACCGACTGTAAACGACGATCGTTATTGAAGGCATAGATACTCACGCCGCCCAGTTCATCGTCCCCTTTCACGCGTTCGATATAGACAAAGTTCTGACCATCTTTCGCCCATAATCCCTGCTGCGTGGAGAGCAGTGAACCGCCGTACATAGCCTGAGCACGGTAGTTACGCGCCATCTGTTCGCCCTGCGGCGCGACCCATTCGCCAATCGCCATGGTCAACAGCACCAGCGGGATCGCGGTTTTCATCACCGACAGCGCAACCTGCATACGGGTAAAACCCGATGCCTGCATAACCACCAGCTCGCTACGCTGAGCCAGCATCCCCAGGCCCAGCAGCGCCCCCAACAGGGCCGCCATCGGGAAGAAGATCTGCACATCTTTTGGTACGCTGAGCAGGGTATACATCCCGGCGCCCAACGCGTCGTAACTCCCCTGCCCGGCTTTTTTCAACTGGTCTACAAATTTGATAATGCCCGAGAGCGACACCAGCATGAACAGGGTCATCATGATGGTGGTGAAAATCGTTTTACCGATATAGCGGTCAAGTACGCCAAACGCCTGCATTAGATGGCTCCTTTACGCGTAAACCGGGCACGAAGACGACGCACAGGCACCGTGTCCCACAAGTTGAGTCCGACTGCCAGCAGCAGATACAAACCATTCACGACCCAGGTCCAGATCATCGGGTCAATTTTTCCTTTCCCGCCGTTAGACTTGATTGAGGTTTGCAGCAGGAAGAACACCAGATACAGCAGCATCGCTGGCAGCATCGACAGCACGCGGCCCTGGCGCGGGTTTACCACGCTCAGCGGAACCACCATCAGCGCCATCATAAATACGGTGAAGACCAGCGTGATACGCCAGTGCAGTTCAGCACGCGCACGATCGGTATCGGTATTCATTAAGGTGCGCATATCCATCTGCTCAGTATCCGTGGGATCGAGCGCGACGGCCTGATGGCCAATGATGGCCTGGTAGTTCTGAAAATCGGTAATACGGAAGTCGCGCAGCATAGCCGTGCCTTCGAAACGCGTTCCTTTGTTCAGCGTGACAACCTGAGAGCCGTCTTTACGCTGAGACAGCTGACCGGAGTCCGCCACCACCACAGAAGGCCGGGCGTTACCTTTCGGGCGCAGTTGAGCAAGAAACACGTCATTGAAGCGGTTGCCATCGACGCTTTCGATAAACAGCACGGAGTTACCGTCGGTCGCCTGCTGGAACTGCCCCTGCGCCAGCGCCGCCAGCCCCGGGTTAGCTTTTGCTTCCGCCAGCACCTCATCCTGATGACGAGAGGAGGTCGGCCCCGCCCACATGACGTTAACCGCGGCAACAATGCCCGTAAACAGCGCCAACACCATGGCTGCTTTTACCAGTACGGCTTTACTGAGGCCGCAGGCATGCATCACGGTGATTTCACTTTCGGTATAGAGCTTACCCAGGGTCATCAGCAGACCAAGGAACAGGCTTAACGGCAGGATAAGCTGCGCCATTTCCGGCACGCCAAGCCCGAGCAGGGAAAGCACCAGATTCGTTGGGATTTCGCCATCAACCGCCGCGCCGAGGATCCTGACCAGCTTCTGACAGAAAAAGATCAGAAGGAGGATAAAGAGGATCGCCAGTTGGCTCTTCAGCGTCTCCCGAACCAGATATCTTATGATTATCACTTTAAATACGCCCGTTAAAACTCGTCTTATGCAGGAATTTAGCTTGTTTCATGGCTTAAACGTCATTTATTCTCTTGAGTCGTCGAAATCATCGCTAAGATTAAAAAACCCGGCGGATTCGCGCTTCATGACATTTATTGACGTGTCGAAACCGTAGTAACGTAAGATTAACACGAAGTCACCACAACGGCGGACATGAGTTACGAAAGGTTTCAATTCTATCCGTAGCCGCCGCCGTTGTCTTTAAGATTCAGGAGCGTAGTGCATGGAGTTCAGTGTAAAAAGCGGTAGCCCGGAGAAACAGCGGAGTGCCTGCATCGTTGTGGGCGTCTTTGAACCACGCCGACTCTCCCCGATCGCCGAGCAACTCGATAAAATCAGCGACGGTTATATCAGCGCCCTGCTGCGCCGTGGCGAACTGGAAGGCAAACCAGGGCAGACCTTGTTGCTGCACCATGTTCCGAACGTCCTGTCCGAGCGTATTCTGCTGATTGGCTGTGGTAAAGAACGTGAGCTTGATGAGCGCCAGTACAAGCAGGTTATTCAGAAAACCATTAATACACTGAATGATACTGGTTCGATGGAAGCCGTCTGCTTCCTGACGGAGCTGCACGTTAAGGGCCGCAACACGTACTGGAAAGTGCGCCAGGCCGTCGAAACCGCAAAAGAGAGCCTCTACAGCTTTGATCAGCTGAAAACCACCAAAAGCGAGCCGCGTCGCCCGCTGCGTAAAATGGTCTTTAACGTGCCAACCCGTCGCGAGCTGACCAGCGGCGAGCGCGCCATTCAGCACGGTCTGGCCATTGCCGCCGGTATTAAAGCGGCAAAAGATCTTGGCAATATGCCGCCAAACATCTGTAACGCCGCGTACCTGGCATCTCAGGCGCGCCAGCTGGCTGACGCGTACAGCAAGAACGTCATCACCCGCGTTATCGGCGAACAGCAGATGAAAGAGCTGGGGATGCACTCTTATCTGGCGGTCGGTAACGGCTCCCAGAACGAATCCCTGATGTCGGTCATTGAGTACAAGGGCAATCCGTCAGAAGATGCGCGACCCATCGTGCTCGTCGGTAAAGGGCTGACCTTCGACTCCGGCGGTATCTCCATCAAGCCTTCAGAAGGCATGGATGAGATGAAGTACGACATGTGCGGCGCGGCGGCGGTTTACGGCGTCATGCGCATGGTCGCGGAACTTCAGTTGCCCATCAACGTGATCGGCGTGCTGGCGGGCTGCGAAAACATGCCTGGCGGCCGCGCTTATCGTCCGGGTGATGTGCTGACCACCATGTCCGGCCAGACCGTTGAGGTGCTGAACACCGACGCCGAAGGCCGTCTGGTGCTGTGTGACGTGCTGACCTACGTTGAGCGTTTCGAACCTGAAGCGGTTATCGACGTGGCTACCCTGACCGGCGCCTGCGTGATCGCGCTGGGCCATCACATCACCGGCCTGATGTCGAACCACAACCCGCTGGCGCATGAGCTGATCGGCGCGTCCGAGCAGGCCGGCGACCGCGCGTGGCGTCTGCCGCTGGGGGACGAGTTCCAGGAACAGCTGGAGTCTAACTTCGCAGACATGGCGAACATCGGCGGTCGTCCTGGCGGAGCTATTACCGCGGGCTGCTTCCTGGCGCGCTTTACCCGCAAGTACAACTGGGCGCACCTGGACATCGCGGGGACCGCATGGCGCTCCGGTAAAGCCAAAGGCGCGACCGGACGTCCGGTGGCGCTGCTGTCGCAGTTCCTGCTCAACCGTGCGGGTTTTAACGGCGACGAGTGATGAAAAACGCCGGGTGGCGGCTTCGCCTTACCCGGCCTACAGCATCACTCAACCGTAGGCCGGGTAAGCGAAGCGCCACCCGGCTTTGCATTTAAATCCACGACAAGAAGCCCCATATATGAAGAATGCAACGTTCTACCTTCTGGACAATGACACCCATCAGGATGGCCTCAGCGCCGTTGAACAGCTGGTGTGTGAAATTGCCGCAGAACGTTGGCGCGCAGGTAAACGCGTCCTGATTGCCTGTGAAGATGAGCAGCAGGCGATTCGCCTGGATGAAGCGCTATGGGCGCGCCCGCCGGAGAGTTTTGTTCCGCATAACCTGTCGGGCGAAGGTCCACGCGGCGGGGCACCGGTGGAGATTGCCTGGCCGCAAAAACGCAACAGCAGCGCGCGCGACATTCTCATTAGCCTGCGGACAGACTTTGCAGATTTTGCCACCGCTTTCACAGAAGTGGTAGACTTTGTCCCTTACGAAGAATCTTTGAAACAACTGGCGCGCGAACGCTACAAAGCGTACCGCCTGGCCGGTTTTAACCTGAATACGGCAACCTGGAAATAATGGAAAAGACATATAACCCACGCGATATCGAACAGCCGCTTTACGAGCACTGGGAACAGCAGGGCTATTTCAAGCCTAACGGCGACGAAAGCAAAGAGTCCTTCTGCATCATGATCCCGCCGCCGAACGTCACCGGCAGTTTGCATATGGGGCATGCTTTCCAGCAGACCATCATGGATACCATGATCCGCTACCAGCGCATGCAGGGCAAAAATACCCTGTGGCAGGCGGGGACTGACCACGCGGGTATCGCGACCCAGATGGTGGTTGAGCGTAAAATTGCCGCTGAAGAGGGTAAAACCCGCCACGACTACGGTCGCGACGCGTTCATCGACAAAATCTGGCAGTGGAAGGCAGAATCCGGCGGCACCATTACCCGTCAGATGCGCCGTCTCGGCAACTCCGTAGACTGGGAGCGCGAGCGCTTCACCATGGATGAAGGCCTGTCCAACGCCGTGAAAGAAGTCTTTGTGCGCCTGTACAAAGAAGACCTGATTTATCGTGGCAAGCGCCTGGTCAACTGGGACCCGAAACTGCGCACCGCCATCTCTGACCTGGAAGTGGAAAACCGCGAGTCTAAAGGCTCCATGTGGCACATCCGCTATCCGCTGGCTGACGGCGCAAAAACCGCCGACGGTAAAGATTACCTGGTGGTGGCGACCACCCGTCCGGAAACCCTGCTGGGCGATACCGGCGTGGCCGTTAACCCGGAAGATCCGCGTTATAAAGATCTGATCGGCAAATTCGTGGTGCTGCCGCTGGTGAACCGCCGTATTCCGATTGTGGGCGACGAACACGCCGACATGGAAAAAGGCACCGGCTGCGTGAAAATCACCCCGGCGCATGACTTCAACGACTATGAAGTCGGTCGTCGTCATCAACTTCCGATGATCAACATTCTGACCTTCGACGGCGATATCCGCGAAAGCGCAGAAGTGTATGACACCAAAGGCAACGAATCCGACGTTTATTCCAGCGACATCCCGGCTGAGTTCCAGAAGCTGGAGCGCTTTGCCGCGCGTAAAGCCATCGTAGCCGCCGTTGACGCACTCGGCCTGCTGGAAGAGATTAAACCTCACGATCTGACCGTGCCGTACGGCGACCGTGGCGGCGTGGTTATCGAGCCAATGCTGACCGACCAGTGGTACGTGCGTGCCGACGTGCTGGCGAAACCGGCTGTTGAAGCGGTTGAGAACGGCAGCATCCAGTTCGTGCCGAAGCAGTACGAAAACATGTACTTCTCCTGGATGCGCGATATTCAGGACTGGTGTATTTCCCGTCAGCTGTGGTGGGGTCACCGTATCCCGGCGTGGTACGACAACGAAGGCAATGTCTACGTTGGCCGCACCGAAGAGGAAGTGCGTCAGGAAAACAACCTGGGCGCTGACGTTGCCCTGCGCCAGGACGAAGACGTGCTGGATACCTGGTTCTCCTCCGCACTGTGGACCTTCTCTACCCTCGGCTGGCCGGAAAACACCGACGCGCTGCGTCAGTTCCATCCAACCAGCGTGATGGTATCCGGCTTCGACATCATCTTCTTCTGGATCGCCCGCATGATCATGATGACCATGCACTTCATCAAAGACGAAGACGGCAAGCCGCAGGTTCCGTTCCATACCGTCTACATGACCGGCCTGATCCGCGACGACGAAGGCCAGAAGATGTCCAAATCCAAGGGTAACGTTATCGACCCGCTGGATATGGTGGACGGTATCTCTCTGGAAGAGCTGCTGGAAAAACGTACCGGCAACATGATGCAGCCGCAGCTGGCGGAGAAAATCCGCAAGCGTACCGAGAAGCAGTTCCCGAACGGGATCGAATCTCACGGTACCGACGCCCTGCGCTTCACCCTGGCGGCGCTGGCCTCCACCGGTCGTGACATCAACTGGGATATGAAGCGTCTGGAAGGTTACCGTAACTTCTGTAACAAGCTGTGGAACGCCAGCCGCTTCGTGCTGATGAACACCGAAGATCAGGATTGCGGCTTTAACGGCGGCGAAATGACCCTGTCTCTGGCAGACCGCTGGATCCTGGCGGAATTTAACCAGACGGTGAAAGCGTTCCGCGACGCGCTGGACAGCTACCGCTTCGACATCGCGGCAGGCATCCTGTACGAATTCACCTGGAACCAGTTCTGTGACTGGTATCTGGAGCTGGCGAAGCCGGTCATGAACGGCGGTTCTGAAGCGGAACTGCGCGGCACGCGTAATACGCTGATTACCGTTCTGGAAGGTCTGCTGCGCCTTGCGCACCCGATCATTCCATTCATCACCGAAACCATCTGGCAGCGCGTGAAGGTGATTGCCGGTATTAATGCCGATACCATCATGCTCCAGCCGTTCCCGGCATTCGACGCCGCGAAAGTGGATGAAGCCGCATCTGCGGATACCGAGTGGCTGAAACAGGCGATCGTTGCGGTACGTAACATCCGCGCGGAAATGAACATCGCTCCGGGTAAACCACTGGAGCTGCTGCTGCGCGGTTGCAGCGAAGCTGCCGTTCGTCGCGTCACCGAGAACAACACCTTCCTGAAAACCATGGCGCGTCTGGAAAGCATCACCGTGCTGCCTGCCGATGACAAAGGTCCGGTTTCCGTGACCAAAATCATCGACGGCGCGGAGCTGCTGATCCCGATGGCGGGCCTGATCGACAAAGATGCGGAGCTGGCGCGTCTGGCGAAAGAAGTGGCGAAAGTCGACGTGGAAATTGGCAAAATCGAAAGCAAACTGGCGAACGAGGGCTTTGTGGCCCGCGCGCCGGAAGCGGTCATCGCCAAAGAGCGTGAGCGTCTGGTTGCCTTCGCCGATGCGAAGACCAAACTGATCGAGCAGCAGGCGGTTATCGCGGCGCTGTAATGCTTTTACCCCTTACGCTTCAGGGCGTAAGGGGTATCCTTCCTGAAAACTCCTCGCTTGCACTCCCCTTTCTGCGGTGCTATTAACAGCAGTTGTGTGTCAATTTTTGTCATGAGTAATGCTATGAGCGTGATTACCCCCGTCGCGACGACAATGCGTCGGATCACTGAGCAGGACAACCCGGCTATCGCCGCCGTTATCCGCACGGTTTCTGCCGAATATGGCCTGACCGCCGACAAAGGCTACACCGTGGCCGACCCAAATCTGGACGAACTTTTTCAGCTGTACAGCCAGCCGGGTCATGCCTACTGGGTCATCGAGCAGGACGGCCAGGTCGTGGGCGGCGGCGGCATTGCCCCACTGCTTTGCAGCGAGCCGGATATCTGTGAACTCCAGAAAATGTATTTCCTGCCAACGATACGCGGACAAGGCCTGGCGAAAAAGCTGGCGCTGGTCGCCCTGGAACATGCACGCTCACAGGGCTTTAAACGTTGCTACCTTGAAACCACCGCTTTCCTTAAAGAGGCCATTGGCCTGTATGAACATCTCGGCTTTGAGCATATCGATGCGCCACTGGGCTGCACGGGCCACGTGGACTGCGAAGTCAGGATGCTGAAAAGTCTGTAAGTTTTGTTCCTGCCGTCTTCTGTTAAGCGTCTGTAAACTGAATGCTCTACACTCACAGTTCACACCAAAACAGGGGAAATGCGATGTCGAAGATAAAAAGCTACGCCGCACCGCAGGCGGGTGCAGAACTTGAGCTGTACGAGTACGATGCGGGCGAACTAAAAGCGGAAGACGTCGAAGTACAGGTTGATTACTGCGGGATCTGCCACTCAGATCTCTCGATGATCGACAATGAATGGGGCTTCTCCAGCTATCCGCTGGTGGCCGGGCACGAAGTCATTGGCCGCGTCGTGGCGCTCGGCAGCGCCGCGCAGGACAAAGGGCTGAAAGTGGGCCAGCGCGTGGGTATCGGCTGGACGGCACGCAGCTGCGGCCACTGCGACGCCTGTATCAGCGGCAATCAGATCAACTGCCTTGAGGGCGCTACGCCGACCATCCTGAACAAGGGCGGTTTCGCCGATAAGCTGCGCGCCGACTGGCAATGGGTTATCCCGCTGCCGGACAGCATTGATATCGAATCCGCCGGTCCGCTGCTGTGTGGCGGTATCACCGTCTTTAAACCGCTGCTGATGCATCACGTCACCGCCACCAGCCGCGTGGGCGTGATCGGGATTGGCGGTCTGGGCCATATCGCCATCAAGCTGCTGCACGCGATGGGCTGTGAAGTGACGGCGTTCAGCTCTAACCCGGCGAAAGAGCAGGAAGTGCTGGCGATGGGTGCGGATAAAGTGGTGAACAGTCGCGATCCCCAGGCGCTCACCGCTCTGGCAGGCCAGTTTGACCTGATCATCAACACCGTCAACGTCGATCTCGACTGGCAGCCGTACTTTGAAGCCCTGGCCTACGGCGGTAACTTCCACACCGTGGGTGCGGTGATGAAGCCGCTGCCGGTTCCGGCGTTTACCCTGATCGGCGGCGATCGCAGCATATCCGGCTCTGCTACCGGCACACCATATGAGTTACGCAAGCTGATGAAGTTTGCCGGACGCACAAAAGTGGCGCCAACCACCGAGCTGTATCCGATGTCAAAAATCAACGAAGCGATCCAGCACGTGCGCGACGGCAAAGCCCGCTACCGCGTGGTGTTGAAAGCGGATTTCTGATGTGAGATTGCCGGGGAATGTGCGGCCTGATGCCCTCACCCCAACCCTCTCCCACAGGGAGAGGGCGCAAACACTAAAAACGGTAACGGTTGTTACCGTTTTGCATCTACCATGGTCTTAAACACTTCCGCCACCGCGACCGCCCCCGGATCCATCACCCCGTCCAGATTCTCTTTATTCACGTACGACGAGCGTCCCGCGCCGGCTTTCGCCATTTTCGCCGTTGCTTCAGCCCCTTGCTGCGCGGCCTGCGCTGCCGCCTGAATATTGCCTTTCTGTAACGCCTCCAGCGCCGGTTGCAGGGCATCGATCAGCGTACGATCGCCGAGATCTGCACCGCCATACTGCTTCATCTGCGCCAGTCCGCTCAGCAATGCTTCAGGTAGCGACTGTCCATCGTGAAGCTTTTGTCCTGCCGCAGTGAAGAAGATCGACATCAATACGCCGCTCGATCCGCCCATTACCGTTGCCAGCCGCTCGCCAACCAGCAGGAGTAATGTCGGCACGTCGTTAAGGGGCAGGTTGTTCTCCTCAAGTCGCTGCGCAATATCCCGCGCCCCTTGCGCAAAGGTGGAGCCCGTATCGCCATCGCCTACTTTGGCATCCAGCGCGTTAAGGCGATTTTCCAGCTGGATCAATGTTTTCGTTACCGAGGCGACGGCCTCGCTCACCTGCGGATTGTCCGACGGGGTATATTCCACGCGATCATGAAGGGCGCTATGGGGGACGGTACGCAGGGGCGCGAACGCGACGGGCTTCTGCCAGCCCAGCGTCTCGACCTCGGCGTGAATCGCCTTCTCGAAGAAATCGTTGAGCTTTAACAGCGTTAGCGAAAAGCCTTTCATATCCAGAGCACTCACCAGCGGCGCCGGGCCAATCAGATACGCAATGTTCTCTTTCAACGCCGAATGCGCCAGCTCTTTGGTGAGCAGAGCCATCTCCAGCGCTGACACGCCGCCGAGGTTGTTGATCAGCACCGCAAAGCGCCCGTCACCCGCCTGGGCTTTTAGCGGCATCACCAGCGTATCGATAATCGCCCTGCTGTTCTGCGTATCCACCACCGATGCCCCCGGCTCGCCGTGAATCCCCAGCCCCAGCTCCACGTGGCCTTGCCTGATGCGTCCTTCTTCATCATCGCTACCCGGCAGGTTACAGGTTTGCATCGCAACCCCCAGGCTCCAGAGGTTATCGCAGGCCTGTTGCGCAATATCCCGCACGTCGTTTAGCGATTTCCCCTGTTCTGCCGCATATCCCGCAATCTTATGCACCAGCGCCGTTCCCGCGATACCACGCGGCTGCTTGTTATCCGGTAGGGCGATATCATCCGCCACGATAACCATCTCGACCTTCAGGCCGTAGCGTTTGGCTTTTTCCGCCGCCAGGCCAAAGTTAAGCCGGTCACCGGTGTAGTTTTTCACAATCAGCAGGCAGCCACGATCGCCCGTCACCGCCACAATGGCATTGAGGACCGCATCGACGCTTGGGGAAGCGAACAGATCGCCACACACCGCTGCGGTAAGCATGCCTTTACCGACGAACCCGGCATGTGCTGGTTCATGGCCGGAGCCGCCACCGGAGATCACCGCCACGCGGCTTTTATCCCAGTCGCCGCGAGCCACCACGCGGATGGCCGGATCGATATCCAGTTTGACGAGATTACCGTGCGGCGCGGAGAGAAGTATGCCTTCAATGGCATCGTTGACAAGCTGTTTGCGGTCGTTAAAAAAGAATCTGGACATAGTTTCCCAAAATTTTGTTTACCGTATGCAAAAGCATAGTCCGCACTGGATAATGCGCCGCAAAGTGAGGAATTTACGCAGACATTTTGCCGTCAGGTTGCCTATACTCCACCCAGGACTACGAGAGGACGTGCATCATGAGTACACCATTGTTAATCGCCAGGACGCTGGAAAAAGAGCTGTTTTTACTGCCCGCGATGGCGAACCGTCATGGCCTGATCACCGGCGCGACCGGGACGGGAAAAACCGTCACCCTGCAAAAGCTGGCTGAGTCGTTGTCAGAGACTGGCGTGCCGGTTTTTATGGCTGACGTGAAGGGCGATTTAACCGGGGTGGCTCAGGAAGGTGCAGCGTCAGAAAAACTCCTCGAGCGCCTGAAAAATATCGGCATCACGGACTGGACGCCGCACGGTAATCCGGTGGTGGCCTGGGATATCTTCGGCGAAAAAGGCCATCCGGTGCGTGCCACCGTCTCCGACCTCGGCCCGCTGCTGCTGGCCCGTCTGCTTAACCTCAACGACGTGCAGTCCGGGGTACTGAACATTATCTTCCGTATCGCCGACGATCAGGGGCTACTGCTGCTCGACTTCAAAGATCTGCGCGCCATCACCCAGTACATTGGCGATAACGCCAAATCCTTCCAGAACCAGTACGGCAATATCAGCAGCGCCTCGGTGGGCGCCATTCAGCGCGGGCTCCTGACGCTGGAGCAACAGGGGGCCGAACACTTCTTCGGCGAGCCAATGCTGGATATCAAAGACTGGATGCGTACCGACAGCAACGGCAAAGGCATTATCAACATTCTGAGCGCAGAGAAGCTCTACCAGATGCCGAAGCTTTACGCCGCCAGCCTGCTGTGGATGCTCTCTGAACTGTACGAACAACTGCCAGAAGCAGGCGATCTGGAAAAACCCAAACTGGTGTTCTTCTTTGACGAAGCGCACCTGTTGTTTAACGACGCGCCGCAGGTGTTGCTGGATAAAATTGAACAGGTTATCCGCCTGATCCGCTCCAAAGGCGTCGGGGTCTGGTTTGTGTCGCAAAACCCGTCGGATATTCCGGACAACGTACTGGGGCAACTGGGTAACCGCGTGCAGCACGCCCTGCGCGCCTTTACGCCGAAAGATCAGAAAGCGGTGAAAGCCGCGGCGCAAACCATGCGCGCCAATCCGGCCTTTGATACCGAAACCGCCATTCAGGCGCTGGGCACCGGTGAAGCGCTGATTTCGTTCCTCGATGCAAAAGGCAGCCCGACAGTTGTCGAGCGTGCGATGGTGATTGCGCCCTGCTCGCGCATGGGGCCGGTAACGGACGATGAACGCAACGGCCTGATCAACCACTCCCCGGTGTACGGGAAGTATGAAGACGAGGTGGATCGCGAATCCGCGTTCGAGATGCTGCAAAAAGGGGTGCAGGCGACTGCTGAATCGCAGGATGCGCCTGCCGCCAAAGGGCAATCTGTTGCCGTGGATGACGGTATTCTCGGCGGGCTGAAAGATATTCTGTTCGGCAGCACCGGGCCACGCGGCGGCAAACGCGATGGCGTGGTGCAGACCATGGCAAAAAGCGCGACGCGTCAGATTACCAACCAGATAGTGCGCGGCATGTTAGGGAGTCTGCTAGGCGGCCGTCGCCGGTAGCGGTGGAACCCACGGGCGGCCAAGCGCCGACCCCTGTACGCCGTTCTCCTGTAGATAGCGGTCGATTTCCAGCATCCCCGTCCAGCGGTTCTCACACCAGAGCGGTGCCAGAAGCGTTGGGCGGCGGGCGCTGGCCGAGATGCGGTGGTAAACAATCTCCGGAGGCGTGTGGCGAATCATCTCCCCCGCCGTCACCGTATAGTCGTCGAGTTCGATACCACTTAACCGCCCCGCTTCCCAGGCTTTCGCCATTATGCTGCCCTTCACGATATGCAGCGGATGCAGCTTAATGCCATCCACGCCGGTCTCGACGACTTTTTCCAGCGTTTCCAGCCCGTGCTGCTGCCCTTCTCCTGGCAAGCCGACAATCAGATGCGAGCAGACTTTTAATCCACGCTCACGGGCGAGACGCGTGGTGCGCTGGTAGCAGGCGAAATCATGCCCGCGATTGATACGGTGCAGGGTTTTGTCATGCGCGGTCTGCAAGCCCAGCTCCAGCCAGATCTCGTAGCCCTTCTCTTTGTACTCACTAAGTAAATCCAGCACGGCCTCCGGCACGCAGTCCGGACGCGTCCCCACGCACAGCCCGACAATGTTCGCTTGAGCAACCGCCTGCTGATACATCGAGCGCAGCACCTGCACCTCAGCCCACGTGCTGGTGTAGGCCTGGAAATAGGCCAGATACTGCTTCGCGCGATTCACCAGACTCGCCTGATGGGCGAGCTGTTCAGCGATAGATTTATGCTGCTGGGCCTCGTCAGCAAACGAGGCCACGTTACAGAAAGTGCAGCCACCACGCCCGATGGTGCCATCGCGATTCGGGCAGCTAAAGCCGCCGTGCAGCGTCAGTTTGTGAACCTTTTGCCCATAGCGCTGCAAAAGATCCCCACCAAACATATTGACTAATTTCTGTAACTGCATAATCTGATAGACCGTCCCGAAGAAAGGGGACAAGCCTGCCATTTTTAGCCTCTGTCGGCGATGACCTGGATCAATCGCCCTGGACGGCCTTTATCTGTTTGAATAAATAATCACGATTACCGAGATTTCATTCACCCTGTACGTAATTACTTTTCCTTATGTTCTGATGGTTTTTTTCATTTATAGCGCCAGGACTGAAAAACAGTGATTTTATGCGGGTTTGAATGCAACACCAGATTAATATTCTGCTATAAATCTGCATTTCAGCACGCTGCATCGATAATACCGCTTTCATATAGTGAGTCAGATCACACTCCCCTGCACCTCCCCGGTGCTTTAAGTGGTTGTAAAAATAGTTAAATACATATTAAAAACAAAAAGATAACTACGCTTTAGCACATTTTTGTATAAATAAGATTGCCATTTGACCTGTGTACCAATTCCCGATAAGTTGGAAATCCGCTGGAAGCTTTCTGGATGAGCGGCCTGCTCATCATATTTATGCAGTAATTGAGATTCCCTCTGAAGCAAGTCCTCAAACTTGTTTACCTGCGCGAAAGGATGAAAAAGAGGGCGAATGCGAGGTCCGCGTATGAAACGCTAACCCCGTCGCCATGCTCTTTCTGCGCCTGTGCGCCACGGTAAAGTTCAGTGGGAAGCCCGACGAGCCTGGGGAGGTTCACTGATATGTTGTACGATAAATCCCTTGAGAAGGATAACTGTGGTTTCGGCCTGATCGCCCACATAGAAGGCGAACCTAGCCACAAGGTAGTGCGTACTGCTATTCACGCACTGGCCCGTATGCAGCACCGTGGCGCCATCCTTGCCGATGGTAAAACCGGCGACGGTTGCGGCCTGCTGCTGCAAAAACCGGATCGTTTCTTCCGTATCGTAGCGGAAGAGCGCGGCTGGCGTTTAGCCAAAAACTACGCTGTCGGTATGCTGTTCCTGAATCAGGATCCTGAAAAAGCTGCCGCGTCGCGCCGCATCGTTGAAGAAGAACTTCAGCGTGAAACCCTGTCGATTGTCGGCTGGCGCGATGTGCCAACCAACGAAGGGGTGCTCGGTGAAATCGCCCTCTCCTCGCTGCCTCGTATTGAACAGATTTTTGTCAATGCGCCTGCGGGCTGGCGTCCGCGTGATATGGAACGCCGTCTGTTTATCGCCCGCCGCCGCATTGAAAAACGTCTCCAGGACGATAAAGAGTTCTACGTCTGTAGCCTCTCTAACCTGGTGAACATCTATAAAGGTCTGTGTATGCCGGCTGACCTGCCGCGCTTCTACCTGGACCTGGCGGACCTGCGTCTGGAATCGGCCATTTGCCTGTTCCACCAGCGCTTCTCCACCAACACCGTTCCACGCTGGCCGCTGGCGCAGCCGTTCCGCTACCTGGCGCATAACGGCGAGATCAACACCATCACCGGCAACCGTCAGTGGGCCCGCGCCCGTACCTATAAATTCCAGACGCCGCTGATCCCGGACCTGCACGATGCCGCGCCGTTCGTGAACGAAACCGGCTCGGACTCCAGCTCCATGGATAACATGCTGGAACTGCTGCTGGCGGGCGGGATGGACATCGTGCGCGCCATGCGTCTGCTCGTGCCACCGGCCTGGCAGAACAACCCGGATATGGACCCTGAGCTGCGCGCGTTCTTCGACTTCAACTCCATGCACATGGAGCCGTGGGACGGCCCGGCGGGCATCGTTATGTCCGACGGTCGTTTTGCCGCCTGTAACCTGGACCGTAATGGTCTGCGTCCGGCGCGCTACGTTATTACCAAAGACAAGCTCATCACCTGTGCCTCTGAAGTCGGGATCTGGGATTACCAGCCAGACGAAGTGGTCGAGAAAGGCCGCGTCGGACCGGGCGAGCTGATGGTGATCGACACCCGCGGTGGGCGTATTCTGCATTCCGCCGAAACAGACAACGATCTGAAGAGCCGCCATCCGTACAAAGAGTGGATGGAGAAAAACGTGCGTCGTCTGGTGCCGTTTGAAGATCTGTCGGACGAAGAAGTGGGCAGCCGCGAGCTGGACGATGACACCCTCGCGAGCTTCCAGAAGCAGTTTAACTACAGCGCGGAAGAGCTGGACTCGGTTATCCGCGTGCTCGGTGAAAACGGCCAGGAAGCGGTCGGCTCAATGGGTGACGATACCCCGTTTGCCGTGCTCTCCAGCCAGCCACGCATTATTTATGACTACTTCCGTCAGCAGTTTGCGCAGGTCACTAACCCGCCAATCGATCCGCTGCGCGAAGCCCACGTCATGTCGCTGGCCACCAGCATCGGCCGTGAGATGAACGTCTTCTGTGAAGCTGAAGGCCAGGCGCACCGTCTGACCTTTAAATCACCGATCCTGCTGTACTCCGATTTCAAACAGCTCACCACCATGACCGAGGAGCACTATCGCGCCGACACGCTCGATATCACCTTCGACGTGACCGAAACGAGCCTCGAAGAGACGGTGAACGCGCTGTGCGATAAAGCCGAGCAGATGGTGCGTAACGGCACCGTTCTGCTGGTGCTGTCTGACCGCAACATCGCGAAAAACCGTCTGCCGGTGCCTGCACCCATGGCGGTGGGGGCTATCCAGACGCGTCTGGTGGACAAGAGCCTGCGCTGCGACGCCAACATCATCGTTGAAACCGCGAGCGCGCGCGACCCGCACCACTTTGCGGTGCTGTTAGGCTTTGGCGCCACGGCAATCTACCCGTATCTGGCCTACGAAACGCTGGCCCGCCTGGTAGATACCCGCGCGATCGACAAAGACTACCGCGCCGTGATGCTGAACTACCGTAACGGCATCAACAAAGGTCTGTACAAAATCATGTCCAAAATGGGCATCTCGACCATCGCCTCTTACCGCTGCTCGAAGCTGTTTGAAGCGGTCGGCCTGCATGACGACGTCGCCAACCTCTGCTTCCAGGGCGTGATCAGCCGTATCGGCGGCGCCGGTTTTGCTGACTTCCAGCAGGATCTGGTGAACCTGTCGAAACGCGCCTGGCTGGCACGTAAGCCGCTGGAACAGGGCGGCCTGCTGAAATATGTCCACGGGGGTGAGTATCACGCTTATAACCCGGACGTGGTGCGCACGCTGCAACAGGCGGTGCAGAGCGGCGAGTACAGCGATTATCAGCAGTATGCAGAGCTGGTGAATAACCGTCCGGCAGCGACGCTGCGCGATCTCATTGCCCTCAATCCAGGTGATGAAGCGGTCAGCATTGACGAGGTTGAACCCGCGTCTGAGCTGTTCAAACGTTTCGACACCGCGGCGATGTCTATCGGCGCGCTGAGCCCGGAAGCCCATGAAGCGCTGGCGGAAGCCATGAACAGCATCGGCGGCAACTCCAACTCCGGCGAAGGCGGTGAAGATCCGGCCCGCTATGGCACCAATAAAGTGTCCCGTATTAAGCAGGTGGCGTCCGGTCGCTTTGGCGTAACGCCTGCGTACCTGGTTAACGCCGACGTGATTCAGATTAAAGTCGCGCAGGGTGCGAAACCGGGTGAAGGCGGTCAGCTGCCGGGTGATAAAGTCACCCCGTACATCGCTAAGCTTCGCTATTCAGTGCCGGGCGTGACGCTGATCTCCCCGCCGCCGCACCACGATATCTACTCTATTGAGGATCTGGCGCAGCTGATTTTCGACCTGAAACAGGTCAACCCGAAAGCGATGATCTCCGTGAAGCTGGTTTCCGAACCGGGCGTTGGCACCATTGCCACCGGTGTGGCGAAAGCCTATGCGGATCTGATCACCATCGCCGGTTACGACGGCGGCACCGGCGCAAGCCCGCTCTCCTCCGTGAAATACGCGGGTTGTCCGTGGGAGCTTGGCCTGGTGGAAACCCAGCAGGCGCTGGTCGCTAACGGCCTGCGTCACAAGATCCGTTTGCAGGTGGACGGCGGACTGAAAACCGGCCTCGACATCATCAAAGCGGCGATTCTGGGAGCGGAAAGCTTCGGCTTTGGTACCGGCCCGATGGTTGCGCTCGGCTGTAAATACCTGCGTATTTGCCACCTGAACAACTGTGCAACGGGCGTTGCTACCCAGGACGAAAAGCTGCGTAAGAATCACTACCACGGCCTGCCGTTCAAAGTGACCAACTACTTTGACTTCATCGCCCGTGAAACCCGCGAGCTGATGGCGCAGCTGGGCGTGAAGCGTCTGGTAGACCTGATTGGCCGTACCGACCTGCTGAAAGAGCTTGAGGGCTTCACGGCCAAGCAGCAGAAGCTGGAGCTGTCTAAGCTGCTGGAAACCGCTCAGCCGCATCCTGGCAAAGCGGTTTACTGTACCGAGAACAACCCGCCGTTCGACAACGGCGTGCTGAACGCACAGCTGCTGCAACAGGCGAAGCCGTATGTGGATGAGAAGCAGAGCAAAACGTTCTGGTTCGATATCCGCAACACCGACCGTTCCGTGGGTGCGTCCCTCTCCGGTTACATCGCGCAAACGCACGGTGACCAGGGTCTGGCGTCGGATCCGATTACCGCGCACTTCAGCGGTACCGCGGGTCAGAGCTTCGGCGTGTGGAACGCAGGCGGGGTTGAGTTATACCTGACCGGCGATGCCAACGACTACGTCGGAAAAGGTATGGCGGGCGGTCTGCTGGCGGTGCGCCCTCCGGTTGGTTCAGCCTTCCGCAGCCATGAAGCGAGCATCATCGGCAATACCTGTCTGTACGGCGCAACTGGCGGTCGTCTGTTTGCCGCGGGCCGTGCGGGCGAACGTTTTGCGGTGCGTAACTCCGGCGCCATCACCGTGGTGGAAGGCATCGGCGATAACGGCTGTGAATACATGACGGGCGGAATTGTGTGCGTCCTGGGTAAAACCGGCGTGAACTTTGGCGCGGGCATGACGGGCGGTTTTGCCTACGTCCTGGATGAAGACGGTGAGTTCCGCAAACGCGTGAACCCGGAGCTGGTGGAAGTGCTGGACGTTGATACGCTGGCCATCCACGAAGAACACCTGCGCGGTTTAATTACCGAACACGTGCAGCATACCGGTTCTTCGCGCGGCGAAGAGATCCTGGCCAACTGGCCGGCGTTCTCTGCGAAATTCGCGCTGGTGAAGCCGAAGTCCAGCGATGTTAAAGCCCTGTTGGGTCACCGTAGTCGTAGCGCAGCAGAGCTGCGCGTGCAGGCGCAGTAAGGAATTCAGATGAGCCAGAACGTTTACCAGTTTATCGACCTTCAGCGTGTTGATCCGCCAAAGAAACCGCTGAAGATCCGTAAAATTGAATTTGTTGAAATCTATGAGCCGTTTTCAGAAGGCCAGGCCAAAGCACAGGCAGACCGCTGCCTGTCCTGCGGTAACCCTTACTGCGAATGGAAGTGTCCGGTCCATAACTACATCCCGAACTGGCTGAAGCTGGCCAACGAAGGGCGTATTTTTGAAGCCGCCGAGCTGTCTCATCAGACCAACACCCTGCCGGAAGTGTGCGGCCGCGTGTGCCCTCAGGATCGTCTGTGTGAAGGCTCCTGTACGCTGAACGACGAGTTTGGCGCGGTAACCATCGGCAACATCGAACGCTATATCAACGATAAAGCGTTCGAGATGGGCTGGCGCCCGGATATGACCGGTGTGCGTCAAACCGACAAGCGCGTAGCGATTATCGGCGCGGGCCCGGCAGGCCTGGCCTGTGCGGACGTGCTGACCCGTAACGGCGTGAAGGCGGTGGTCTTTGATCGCCACCCGGAGATTGGCGGCCTGCTGACCTTCGGTATCCCGGCCTTCAAGCTGGAGAAAGAGGTGATGACCCGCCGCCGCGAAATCTTCACCGGCATGGGCATTGAGTTCAAACTCAACACCGAAGTGGGCCGCGACGTGCAGCTCGACGACCTGCTGAAAGATTACGACGCCGTGTTCCTGGGCGTAGGCACTTATCAGTCCATGCGCGGTGGTCTGGAGAACGAAGATGCGCCAGGCGTGTACGACGCGCTGCCGTTCCTGATTGCGAATACCAAACAGCGAATGGGCTACGGCGAGACCGCCGATGAGCCGTTCGTCAGCATGGAAGGCAAACGCGTGGTGGTGCTGGGCGGCGGTGATACCGCGATGGACTGCGTGCGTACCTCCATTCGCCAGAATGCGGCGCATGTCATCTGTGCCTACCGTCGTGACGAAGAGAACATGCCGGGCTCTAAGCGCGAAGTGAAAAACGCACGTGAAGAGGGCGTCGAGTTCCAGTTCAACATCCAGCCTCTGGGTATTGAAGTGAATGCCAACGGTAAAGTGAGCGGCGTGAAGATGGCGCGCACGGAGATGGGTGCGCCAGATGCGAAAGGCCGTCGTCGCGCGGAGATCGTGGCCGGTTCTGAACACGTGATCCCGGCTGACGCCGTGGTGATGGCGTTTGGTTTCCGTCCTCACAGCATGGAGTGGCTGGCGAAGCACAGCGTAGAGCTGGACTCTCAAGGCCGCATCATTGCGCCAGAAGGCAGCGATAACGCGTTCCAGACCAGCAACCCGAAAATCTTCGCCGGTGGCGACATCGTTCGCGGCTCTGACCTGGTGGTCACGGCGATTGCCGAAGGCCGTAAAGCGGCTGACGGGATCATGAACTTCCTGGAAGTGTAAGCCCCTCTGACTCCCCGGCAGAAGCATAAAGCGGAACGCTGGGGAGCCTGTTTTCAGTAGCCTACCCTTAAGTTAATGGTGCCTTTTTAAGCAAAAAAGCAGCGTAAATCCCGACGTAAACGTTTGCTTTCGTGAAAAAAATGTATATTATGCGGCGGATTTTTTGGCCAAAATTCAAGGAGGCATTGTGTCGCAAGATAACAATTATAGCCAGGGCCCCGTCCCTCTGGCGGCGCGGAAAGGCGTGGTTCCACTCACTTTTGTGATGTTAGGGTTAACGTTTTTTTCCGCCAGTATGTGGACCGGAGGCACGCTCGGTACCGGTCTTTCCTATAATGATTTCTTCCTCGCAGTTCTCTTCGGCAATCTCCTCCTCGGTATTTACACTGCTTTTCTTGGCTACATTGGCGCAAAAACCGGCCTCTCAACCCATCTTCTTGCGCGTTACTCGTTCGGTATAAAAGGTTCCTGGCTTCCCTCCATGCTTTTAGGCGGTACGCAGGTAGGGTGGTTTGGCGTCGGCGTAGCGATGTTTGCCATCCCGGTGAGTAAAGCCACGGGCATCGACGTGAACATCCTGATTGCAGTTTCCGGCCTGTTGATGACGTTAACCATTTTTTTTGGCATCTCGGCACTGACGATTTTATCCATCATCGCCGTACCCGCTATCGTCATCCTGGGTAGCTACTCCGTCTGGCTGGCGGTGGACGGCGTGGGAGGATTGGACCACCTCAAATCCATTGTGCCGCAGACGCCGCTCAACTTTTCCAGCGCGCTGGCGCTGGTCGTAGGCTCGTTTATCAGCGCAGGCACGCTGACCGCCGACTTCGTCCGCTTTGGCCGCAATGCCAAAGGTGCCGTTCTGGTGGCGATGGTGGCATTTTTCCTTGGCAACTCGCTGATGTTTATCTTCGGTGCGGCAGGCGCTGCCGCCGTAGGACAGGCCGATATTTCTGACGTGATGATCGCCCAGGGACTGCTGCTGCCGGCCATTGTCGTTCTTGGCCTGAATATCTGGACCACCAATGACAACGCGTTGTACGCCTCTGGTCTGGGTTTCGCCAATATTACTGGTCTTTCCAGCCGTACGCTGTCGGTGGTTAATGGCATTATCGGTACGCTGTGCGCGCTGTGGCTATACAACAACTTCGTTGGCTGGCTGACCTTTTTGTCGGCAGCGATTCCGCCGGTTGGCGGGGTGATTATCGCCGACTACCTGATTAATCGCCGCCGCTATGCCAGCTTCGACCACGCAAAATTTGTGTCCGTTAACTGGATTGCCATTTTCTCGGTCGCCCTGGGTGTTGCTGCCGGGCACTACATTCCGGGAATTGTCCCCGTTAACGCAGTATTGGGTGGCGTCTTCAGCTATTTGGTGTTAAACCCATTCGCCAAACGTACCCTTGCTAATCCTTCGGAGGTTTCCCATGCAGAATAATTCCCTCACTATCCGTCAGGCCCGTTTGCAGGGGCAAGAGGGTTTATGGCAAATCACGATTGAGGACGGACGCTTCAGCCGTATCGATCCTCAGGAAACCGCCTCTGCGCCAGTCGGTCAGGTGCTGGACGCCGAATGCGGGCTGGTTATCCCTCCTTTCATCGAGCCGCATATCCATCTGGATACAACGCAAACGGCGGGTGAACCGAACTGGAACCAGTCCGGCACGCTTTTCGAGGGAATCGAGCGCTGGGCCGAACGCAAGGCGATGCTTACCCACGAAGACGTTAAAACTCGCGCGATGCAGACCCTGAAGTGGCAAATCGCCAACGGCATTCAGTACGTACGTACACACGTTGACGTCTCGGACCCCACCCTTACGGCACTGAAAGCCATGCTGGAGGTGAAGCAGGAAGTCGCCCCGTGGGTCGATATGCAAATTGTGGCATTCCCGCAGGAAGGCATTCTTTCTTATCCGAACGGTGAAGAACTGCTTGAGGAAGCCGTGCGTTTAGGGGCGGATGTCATCGGCGCAATCCCCCACTTTGAATTTACGCGTGAATATGGCGTTGAGTCGCTGCATAAAACGTTTTCCCTGGCCAGAAAGTACGACCGACTGATCGATGTCCACTGTGATGAAATTGATGATGAACAATCGCGCTTCGTTGAAACCGTTGCCGCACTGGCACATCGTGACGGAATGGGTTCACGCGTGACCGCCAGCCATACCACGGCGATGCACTCCTATAATGGCGCGTATACGTCCCGACTGTTCCGCCTGTTAAAAATGTCAGGCATTAACTTCGTGGCAAACCCGCTGGTTAACACGCATTTGCAGGGCCGTTTCGATACCTATCCCAAACGCCGAGGCATCACACGCGTCAAAGAAATGCTGGAAGCGGAGATCAACGTCTGCTTTGGTCATGACGACGTTTTCGATCCGTGGTATCCGCTGGGAACCGCGAATATGCTTCAGGTTCTGCATATGGGGCTGCACGTTTGCCAACTGATGGGTTACGGGCAAATAAATGATGGGCTTAACCTGATCACTACCCACAGCGCGAAAACGCTCGATTTGCAGGACTATGGCGTGCGCGTTGGGAATACAGCAAACCTGGTGATTCTCCCGGCAGAGAATGGGTTTGATGCAGTTCGTCGCCAGACGCCGGCACGATACTCTGTTCGCCACGGCAAGGTGATTGCCGAGACGGTGCCCAGCCAGACAACCTTGCACCTGACGCAGCCGGAAGCGGTGACGTTTAAGCGCCAGAATATCGAATAACATTGCCGGATGGCGGCTGCGCCTTATCCGGCCTGCAAATTACGTTATGCCCGCAGGCCTGATAAGCGAAGCGCCATCAGGCCTATAAACTACGTATCCAGCAAGCGGGCGCGTACCTTCACCACGACTTTCTTTATCTCGCCTGGCTCAAGGATTGCGCATCCTGGCTTATGTGGCTCTCCCGGCATAAATACGGCGCACATCCCCGGCCGGAGGGTGACACACTGTTCACCTGCAATCTCACTGCACAACTGATAATCTTCTTCAGGATGAAAATCTTCACGCTGGCGTGCCGAGCCCGTCACGCCAAAGAGGATGCGCTCTTCTCCCGTCAATAACACCTGGATATCAATATATTGCTCATGCAGTTCCGCTTTCTTCTGGTCTGGAAACTGCGTGGCAAACGTCATCACGTTCATGAAGATATCCTCACCGCGAAGCTCATAACGTCCTGCCGCTTTTTCCAGCGGACGGGCAGCCAGCGCGAGGGTTAGCGCCTCCAGAAGAACGGGATGCAACCCCGTGGAGGGAAGCGTCCGAATCTCACCAAAAAACATCATCTTTCTCCCTGAGCTAACAGCGCCGCGCCCAGTAAGCCCGCATCGTGTCGATAGTGCGCGGCGGTTAATTCAACGTGATAAACAGAAGGATGCTCCTCAAGATACGCGCGGACCCGCGCCAGATACCCTCCTGCCAGCCCGATGCTGCCGCCAATCACCACGCGCTGGCAGTCCATCACCGCTTTCGTGTCGGCAATAAGCCGCGCAAGTACCTGTGCAGAACGTTGGACCAGTTCCGCCGCCTGTTTATTTCCCTCTGCCGCGCGCGCAAAAATCGTTTTTGCATCGCATCCTGCAAGCTCTCCCCTGGCTGCGGCGGCAATACCGCGACCAGACGCGATGGCTTCCACGCACCCCACGCGACCACAGCCGCATTGCGGGCCGTTTGGATCGGCGAGCGTATGCCCAAGATGCCCTGCCAGTCCGCCGCTTCCGGTCACGAGTTTCCCGTTACTGACTACGCCGCCCCCCACGCCCGTTGAAACAGTCAGGAATACCATGTCTTTAATTTCCTTCGCACTAACGTGATATTCCGCCCATGCCGCAGCCTGAGCATCATTGATCGCCAGGGTCGGCAAACCAGCAATGTCTTCGAGCGTCTGCACCAGCGGAAAATGGTGCAATCCTCCGAGATTTTGCGGGTTAATCGCCAGCAGATTGCCGTCCTGAATGATTCCGGTTGAGGCAATGGCCGCACGCGTTGCCTGGGTCTGTAACGGCTTGACCAGCTCAGCCAGCGCCTCACGCAGTGCGTCAGGCGTCTTACTGGCGGGCGTAGGGCATTCGCGTCGCGCGTGGATCTGTAAACCGTCATCCACCAGGGCGGCGGCAAGTTTAGTTCCACCTATGTCTATCGCCAGTGTCGTCATAGCACCGCCCCGCTCGGAAATGTTTTTATCCCGTTGTGACATACTTCATCCCTTACGAATGTGCCCGGTACAGGTCCGGGCAAGCGGATTAACTTTTGCTTTTCGCTAAAGCGCTTTTGTCGCCGCCAAACGGGACGGCTCCGCTGAAAGGTTTACCGTCAATAGCGTCATGCGTACGCAGGGCTTCTGGCCTGATCCAGCGCTGAACGCGGGAGGGCATATCCAGACCAATAAGCAAGATCACCACAAACGTCAGGCCAAAGGAGAGCGATCCCAGGGCCGTGCCCAGCGCCATATCCTGCGACAGCAGCGCGCCAATCACCGGGGCAATCGCGCCGCCCAACGCGCCAACGTTGTAGGTAAAGCCCAGACCCGCCGCACGCTGGTCGGTATCGAAATAGCCGCCGATGAGTTTGGGTAAGATCCCGGAGATCCCCTGCCCCAGCATCTGCTGGAAAAAGAGTAACAAGCCCAACACCCAGACATTGGCGCCGCCGATCGCAAAGACGGGAACAATCAGGAGCTGTGAGGCCAACAGGCTACAGACATAGGCCTTGCGGGTGCCAAGCCAGTCACCGAGAAAACCACCCACGCAGCAGCCTACTGCCGCGCCGAAGCCGCTAAAGAACAGCACCTTCGCCACCGTTGAGGGATCATAGGCCAGGTCGGTTTTCAGATAAGTGGGTAATAGCGCCTGAATCGGCCAGGAGTAGAGAAAGGCGAAGAGTACGACAACCATCAACGTGACGCCCGTCGGCCAGCGTTTACCGCTGCTTTGCACCATAAAGCTGATAAAGACGATGGCGCACAGCAGGCCGAGAATAACGACCAGCCCCGCGTTGTTGAGTTCGCCTGCAAAACAGAACCACAGCGCCGTACCGGCAAACAGCGTCATCGCCATATTGATGACGCGGTATTTGCCGCGATACAGAATATCAACCATGGTGCGCACCGGGGCTTTGCCTTCGTGCTTCGCTTTCCAGTCCTCAGCTTCCGGAATATTTTTCCGCAGCCACAGGGCAAAGACGATGGGCAGAATGCCGATAAAGAACAGCGCCCGCCAGCCCCAGACGGGCACGACAAGGCTGTAGACCTGGGCCGCAACCACGGCGCCGACGGAGAAACCGGAAATCAGAAAACCACTCGCCTTGTTGCGCAGGTGCTTTGGCCAGCTTTCAATCACATAGGTTGCGCTGGAGCCATATTCCCCCGCCATCCCCATGCCTATCACCATGCGGGCGATAAACAGGGTGACGTAACCCGGCGCAAAACCGCAGGCCAGCGTACCGCAGGAAAAGAGCACGATGCTGGTGATCATCGCCAGCTTGCGGCCATAGCGGTCGCCCATGGCGCCCAGCAGCAGGCCGCCGAACCAGCGCGATATAAAGGCCGCCGAAATCAGGCTCGCCGCTTCCACTGTCGTCAGGGCAAACTCGCTTTTTATTTCTGTCAGGACTAAGGCTATCAATACAAAATCGAAGCCATCAAGCAGATATCCCAGCCAGGCGGCGGAGAAGGCGCGCCACTGAGGACGGGTAAGATGGCGGTACCACGGGATGCTTTGGGTAGACTTACTCATTTCACTCTCCCGACGATTTCTCTGTCGTTTTGCCGGATGGCGGCTGCGCCTTATCCGGCCTACGTAGCATGTTTTTGTAGGCCGGATAAGGCGAAGCGCCCCCGGCTATGCGTTAGCGTTTTTCCGCCATTAGCTGCTCCGCCAGCGCTTTCAGCGCTGGCACGAATTTTTCATCCACAGGGGCAAACGGCTTACGGCACAGCGGCACGGATACCACGTCCATATAGTGCAGAACCGTTTTCAGACCACGGAACACCCCGGCTTTAATCAGCAGATCGATCACCGTGTTGCATTCGCTTTGCAGGCGCTGTGCGGTGGCGTTATCCCCTTCACGAACCGCTTTAGCGATCGCCTGGTAGCGCCAGCCCATAATGTTGTAGGTGCTGCCGATCCCCCCGTCCGCGCCGGCCAGCAGGCCGGAGGCGAAGATCTCGTCATAGCCGTTGTAGAGCACCAGATCCGGATGTTCACGACGGATCTGCTCCATCTGGAAGAGATCGCCGGAGGTTTGCTTCAGCGCGCCGACGCCAGGCAGCGTTACCAGCGTGTTGATCTGATCCAGCGTTAACTTAACGCCGCTTAGCGCAGGGATGTTATAAACCACCATCGGCAACCCCTCCGCGGAGTCAATAATTGCACGATAGTGGTCGCAATGTTCTTCAAAGCTAAAGGGATAGTAAAACGGTGTGACGGCGGATACAGCGTCAAAACCGACGCGGGCGGCGGCCATGGCTAACTGCTGGCTTTCCGCCGTGCTGACGCAGCCAACATGGGCGATGAGCGTGATTTTCCCCTTCGCCTCTTCCGCCACAATCTCCATCACCTGCTCTCGTTCCGAAAGGCTCTGTACAAAGGCCTCTCCCGTTGAACCGCCGACGTACAGCCCATCGATACCCTGTTCAATATTGAACCGCACCAGACGGCGCAGGCTTTCTTTATCCAGCATCTGCTCAGAGTTAAACGGGGTCAGGAGTGCGGCCATTACGCCGCGTAATTGCGTTGCCATAGTTACCTCAATCGATCGTGTGTTTGTTATAACGACATACCTTTATACCTGTTATACCAGATCAATTAAGCAGCAGTAGAATACAGAACGCTTATATTGCGATCTGCTTCACTAAAGGATCGTTATTTTTTGGCTTTTGAATGCTGGCCGAAAGCGTGCCAGGTGGCGGAGACGCTGTTAAGGTGAGTTTGCAACGCCCGATCCGCTTCATCGGGATCGCGGCGGCGGATCGCATCCACAATTGCGATATGCTGGCGATAGCTGACTTCATTATGCTGATAAAGCTCTGCGTCCGGCACTTTAGGACGCGCCGCAATTAACCAGTCAAGCAGCGCAACGTGGATCGCATTGAAGATCGGATTGCCGGGGATCTCCGCCAGCACGCGGTGAAAATCGACATCGGAACGAATAAATAGCGTGTTGTCATCCAGGGACTGGCTGTTGATCTCCAGGGCTTTCGTGAGCTGCGCAATCTGATCGTCAGTGGCATATTCTGCGGCATAACGAACAAGGCTGGATTCAAAGAACAGGCGAAGCTGCTCGAAATGGGCAATACCGCCGGGCTGGGTCAGAAAGTCTTTCGCCATTCCCGACAATTCACTGATGATGGTATCGGCAGACGGCATGGTTACGCGGGCACGTTCACCGTTGTTAATCTGCACCAGCCCTTTACGCTTTAGCGCCGCCAGCGCTTCGCGCACCGAGGGGCGACCCACGTTGAAGAACTCCATCAGTTCGCGCTCGGAGGGTAACTGCTCTCCCTGGGCAAATTCCTTCCGACGGATCATCTGCTCCAGCTCTTCTTCCACCATATCAGACAGTTTTTTGCGCGCCAGCGGCCGACGGCGCAGGCTGCGACCAATGGTTTCATCAGAGTTTTCAGCTTTAAGATCAGTCGGTTTCATTGCAGTCCGGTGCCATTGAAGGAAAACAGTTCATCATAACACAGGAAATTAGAGGGGGCGAAAAGGGACCGAAAGCAAAACAGGCCCGTCGGGCCTGTTTGTTTATTTCACAACGCGCAGTGCAGGACGACCACCGCGTGGTGGTGGCTCGTCATCCGGATCGGTGTCGTCATTATGATCGGGCTTATCGCCATCGATGACAGACATTACCGTGTCGCTTTCGCGTTCATCGGATGCCTCATCATCATTCAGGCTGGCAACCTCTTCATCATAAGCCGCTTCCGGCTCAAACATGGTGCCCGCACCGTTTTCACGGGCGTAGATAGCCAGCACAGCTGCCAGCGGCACGGAAACCTGACGCGGCACGCCGCCGAAGCGCGCATTAAAGCGCACTTCGTCGTTCGCCAGCTCCAGGTTACCCACTGCGCGTGGCGCAATATTCAGTACAATCTGTCCGTCGCGCGCGTATTCCATTGGAACCAGCATGCCCGGCAACGTCACATCCACAACCAGGTGCGGCGTGAGCTGGTTATCCAGCAGCCATTCATAGAAGGCGCGCAGCAGATACGGACGGCGTGGTGAAAGTTGTGACATTTCCACAGTCATTAGCCTCGGCCGAGACGCATTTCACGTTCCGGTTCAGTTAAAGATGCCAGGAAAGAGTCGCGCTCAAAGACGCGAGTCATGTAGCCTTTCAGCTCTTTCGCGCCAGGGCCGCTGAACTCTACGCCCAGGGTTGGCAGACGCCACAGCAACGGAGCCAGGTAGCAATCCACCAGGCTGAACTCGTCGCTCAGGAAGAAAGGCTTTTGACCAAATACCGGCGCAATCGCCAGCAGCTCTTCACGCAGCTGTTTACGTGCAGCATCCGCTTCAGAAGAGGAACCGTTGACGATAACGTTCATCAGCGAGTACCAGTCTTTCTCGATACGCTGCATGTACAGGCGGCTTTCACCACGCGCAACAGGATAAACAGGCATCAGCGGCGGATGCGGGAAACGCTCATCCAGGTATTCCATAATGATACGGGATTCCCACAGGGTCAGCTCGCGATCCACCAGCGTCGGTACGCTTTGGCTCGGGTTGAGATCGATCAGATCCTGAGGCGGGTTATCCTTTTCCACATGCTCGATCTCAAAACTGACACCCTTCTCGGCCAGCACGATACGAACCTGATGGCTATAAATGTCAGTAGGACCAGAAAACAGCGTCATTACCGAACGTTTGTTGGCAGCGACAGCCATGAAAACCTCCAGGTATATTCAGAATTTTTACTGCTACCAGCCCAACGGGGCCAGCCAGATGATGTATCGCCCATCCCAGAGAAGACACATTGTTCAAGAATCGAACAAAAATCGAGTATTCACCGATATTTGGGCAGAAAATTGGATGATAGTTTACCAGATTTTGATGGCTTTGTGGTGAGGGGATTCCGGAAATGTGGAAAAAGAGAAGATATATGAAATGTTACTGTGGATAACCTGCGCATTATCCATAAAAAAACCCGCCGAAGCGGGTTTTTCGCCAATCGTTCTGCGTAAGCAGAATGGATTAACGTTTGGAGAACTGTGGACGACGACGTGCTTTACGCAGACCCACTTTCTTACGTTCAACCTGACGAGCGTCACGAGTAACGAAGCCAGCTTTACGCAGTTCAGAACGCAGG
Source organism: Enterobacter cloacae complex sp. ECL72 (assembly GCF_019056635.1). Taxonomy (NCBI): domain Bacteria; kingdom Pseudomonadati; phylum Pseudomonadota; class Gammaproteobacteria; order Enterobacterales; family Enterobacteriaceae; genus Enterobacter; species Enterobacter cloacae complex sp. ECL72. The sequence continues at coordinate 3,744,885 of NZ_CP077659.1, forward strand.
GATTCGTCGTACTCCATCAGCGCGCGGGTGATACCGTGACGGATCGCACCTGCCTGACCGGAGATACCACCACCTTTAACGGTGATGTACAGATCCAGTTTTTCTACCATATCAACCAGTTCCAGCGGCTGGCGAACTACCATGCGGGCAGTTTCGCGACCGAAGTATTGTTCCAGAGAACGCTGGTTGATTACGATTTTACCACTGCCCGGTTTGATGAAAACGCGAGCTGCGGAACTTTTGCGGCGACCAGTGCCGTAGTATTGATTTTCAGCCATTGCCTATAATCCCGATTAGATGTCAAGAACTTGCGGTTGCTGTGCCGCGTGGTTGTGCTCGTTGCCTGCGTAAACTTTCAGTTTACGGAACATAGCACGACCCAGCGGGCCTTTTGGCAGCATGCCTTTAACCGCGATTTCAATCACACGCTCAGGACGGCGGGCAATCATCTCTTCAAAGGTCGCTTCTTTGATACCACCGATGTGGCCGGTGTGGTGGTAGTACATTTTGTCAGTACGCTTGTTGCCGGTAACAGCAACTTTGTCAGCGTTCAGAACGATGATGTAATCACCGGTATCAACGTGCGGAGTGTATTCCGCTTTATGCTTACCGCGCAGGCGACGAGCCAGTTCAGTAGCCAGACGGCCCAGAGTTTTACCGGTCGCGTCAACAACATACCAGTCGCGCTGTACGGTTTCTGGTTTAGCTGTAAAAGTTTTCATTAAAAGCTTACCCAAATAATAAGTTACACGTTGGTGAACACCCAAACGTTTAGTCAGTTGAGGTTCACACGACAAAGTCCGGCAAACCTACCCCTTCGAATAGCACATGCCGACACATAGAAAGTTTCGGGAAAAAAAAACCTTCTCGTAACGTGGGGTCGCAAGATTATAGAGAAGTTGAGGTCAAAGATCGACCCTTAAATGTGATTTGGAATGGGTTTTTCGGGGTCAGGTATTGTGCGGTCTGGTGCCCTCACCCCCAGCCCCTCTCCCACGGGGAGAGGGGGAGCATTTATTATGGCATATGCTCACGCTTGAGGTACTCTTCGCTCTGCATCTCTTGCAGGCGCGACAGGCAGCGCTGGAACTCAAACTTCAGGCGCTCGCCCTGATAAACCTCATATAAAGGCACCTCGGCGCTGACCACCAGCTTAACGTGGCGCTCGTAAAACTCATCTACCAGCGCGATGAAGCGGCGCGCTTCGCTCTCCATGAGTGGGGTCATAACGGGCACATCCCACAACATAACGGTATGGAACAGACGCGAAAGCGCAATGTAGTCATGCTGGCTGCGGGCGTCCACGCAGAGCGTTGCAAACGAGACGGCCAGCGTCTGGTTTTCTACGCCAAGCGTCGGCAACGGACGATGATTAATCTCCAGCGCTGGCGCGTTATCCCGCGGCGCTCCCGCCAGCGCCAGCCACAGTTTATCCATCTCGCGGGCTGTGTCGGCGTTCAACGGCGAAAGCCACAGGTGTGCCTGCGTTAATGTGCGCAGTCGATAATCGACGCCGGCATCGACGTTCATGATGTCGCAGTGCTGTTTGATAGCATCAATGGCCGGCAGGAAACGCGCCCGCTGGAGACCATTGCGATAAAGCTCATCCGGCGGGATATTGGAGGTCGCCACCAGAGTGATCCCACGCGCAAACAGCGCTTTCATGAGGCCCCCCAACAGCATGGCATCCGTAATATCGGAAACAAAGAACTCGTCGAAGCAGAGCACGTCCGTTTCCGCCTTAAAGCGATCGGCCACAATGTCCAGCGGGTCGGTTTCGCCCTGGAGCGCCGTCAGCTCTTCATGGACCCGCAGCATAAAACGGTGAAAGTGCAGGCGCTGCTTACGCGTGCCGGGCAGGCTCTGGTAGAACATGTCCATCAGCCAGGTCTTACCCCGCCCAACGCCGCCCCACATATATAAGCCACGAACCGGTGCGTTTACCGTGGGCTCTTTTTTGCCCAGTAAACGGCCGAATGCCGCCTTCAGCCCACTGCTCTGCACCGCATCGGCGGGTTTCGCCAGAAGTTCCTGATAAATCGTGTCCAGGCGGTTAACCGCTTCACGCTGGACATCATCCGGCTGGTGTGTGCCCTCGCTCAGGGCCAGTTGGTAACGCGATGAAGGGGACAGGTTTTGCATGATGTTGTTGTTATTCCTTTAGTTAAACCTCACCAGCGCGCGTGGCTGATGAAAAAAAGGCCGTTCTACACTACGCGATGATACGTCAGGATTCCACTTCTGCGGAAATAGCGGTTATAGTGGCATAATCAGGCACAGGCAGGAGCCGAGCCAACACCCTACGGAACAACAAGACAACGGGAGAAGTTCATGACCTGGGAATATGCGCTAATCGGTTTAGTCGTCGGCATCATCATTGGTGCTGTGGCCATGCGTTTCGGTAACCGCAAATTGCGTCAGCAGCAGTCACTGCAATACGAACTGGAAAAGAACAAAGCCGAACTGGAAGAATATCGCGAAGAGCTGGTCAGCCACTTTGCCCGTAGCGCTGAGCTGCTGGACAACATGGCGACAGATTATCGCCAGCTCTACCAGCACATGGCGAAAAGCTCCAGCAGCCTGCTGCCGGAAATGACCGCGGAGACCAACCCCTTCCGCAATCGTCTGGCTGATTCTGAAGCCGGTAACGATCAGGCTCCGGTTCAGATGCCACGCGACTATTCAGACGGCGCGTCCGGCCTGCTGCGCGGTGGCGTAAAACGCGATTAATCGCACAACCTGAATAAATTTTACGGGCGCACCTTATGCGCCCATCCTTTCTTCCCGTCCCCAGCTATTATTTAGTCAAACACCTCATTGTTCAGCGGTTGAAAATTCAATAACATCAAGATGTTTTTGGGGCCGTTCTTTTTCATTCCAGGATACGAGAGTCAGCATCAATGAAGAAAAAAAACCAGCTGTTGAGCGCCTTAGCGTTAAGTGTCGGGTTATCTCTCTCGGCGTCCTTCCCCGCCAGTGCGGCACTGCCTTCGCAGGTGCCTGGACAAGAAGCCATTCCCAGCCTTGCGCCGATGCTTGAAAAAGTCCTGCCTGCGGTAGTCAGCGTTCAGGTGGAAGGGACGGCACGCCAAAGCCAGCGTATTCCTGAAGAGCTGAAGAAATATTTTGGCGAAGACGCGCCGGATCAGCAGGCTCAGCCGTTTGAAGGCCTGGGCTCAGGGGTGATTATCGACGCGGCTAAGGGCTATATCCTGACCAATAACCACGTGATCAGCCAGGCCGATAAAATCAGCGTTCAGCTGAACGATGGTCGGGAGTTTGACGCCAAACTGATCGGCGGTGACGATCAGAGTGATATCGCCCTGCTACAGGTGCAAAACCCCAGCAACCTGACCCAGATCGCCATTGCAGATTCCGATAAGCTGCGCGTCGGTGATTTTGCCGTCGCGGTCGGTAACCCGTTCGGTTTAGGCCAGACCGCCACCTCCGGAATTGTCTCCGCCCTGGGGCGCAGCGGCCTGAATCTCGAAGGGCTGGAAAACTTCATCCAGACCGATGCCTCCATCAACCGGGGCAACTCCGGCGGTGCGCTGCTTAATCTGAACGGCGAGCTGATCGGCATCAACACCGCTATCCTCGCGCCAGGCGGCGGCAGCATCGGGATTGGTTTTGCCATTCCGAGTAACATGGCGAAAACCCTGTCTCAACAGCTGATTCAATTTGGCGAGGTTAAGCGCGGTCTGCTGGGCATCAAAGGCATGGAGATGAGCGCCGATATCGCCAAAGCCTTTAAGCTCAACGTCCAGCGCGGGGCGTTTGTCAGCGAAGTGCTGCCCAACTCAGGCTCTGCAAAAGCGGGCGTGAAATCCGGCGACATTATTGTCAGCCTGAACGATAAACCGCTGAGCAGCTTCGCTGAATTACGGTCACGTATTGCCACCACGGAGCCGGGCGCTAAAGTGAAGCTGGGCCTGATCCGTGAGGGCAAACCGCTGACCGTGGAAGTGACGCTGGACAAGAGCACCTCCTCTTCCGCCAGCGCAGAACAGATCTCCCCTGCTCTACAGGGCGCTACGCTGAGCGACGGTCAGCTTAAAAACGGCACGAAAGGCATTACCGTCACTACCGTTGAGAAGAGCAGCCCGGCCGCGCAGGCAGGTTTACATCAGGACGACGTGATCGTGGGCGTGAACCGCACTCGCGTGCAGTCTATTGCCGAAATGCGTAAGGTGCTGGAGAGTAAACCGGCGGTCATTGCCCTGCAAATTATCCGTGGCAACGACACCCTCTACATTTTACTGCGTTAACCATTTGCGACTCCGGACATCGCCGCTGCGTGTGATGTCCGGATAACTCATGTTATGCTGCAAACCGTTCCTATTTTAACGACACACGCATCATGCTTTTAAAGCTCTTTCGTTCAATTGTCATTGGTTTGATCGTTGCCGGTCTGCTGCTGGTGGCTATGCCATCTTTACGCCAGTTCAACAAACTGTCGGCTCCTCAGTTCGACAGCACGGATGAAACGCCTGCGACGTACAATCAGGCGGTACGCCGTGCTGCCCCCGCCGTGGTTAACGTCTATAACCGCGGGCTTAACAGTTCCGCTCATAACCAGCTGGAGATCCGCACGCTCGGTTCCGGTGTGATCATGGATGACCGGGGCTACATCATCACCAATAAACACGTCATTAACGATGCCGACCAGATTATCGTCGCCTTGCAGGATGGCCGCGTGTTTGAAGCCCTGCTGGTGGGGTCGGACAGCCTGACCGATCTGGCGGTGCTGAAGATCAACGCCACGGGCGGTCTGCCGACTATCCCGATTAATCGCAAACGCACGCCGCACATCGGCGATGTGGTGCTGGCGATCGGTAACCCGTACAACCTGGGCCAGACCATCACTCAGGGGATCATCAGCGCGACCGGTCGTATCGGCCTGAACCCGTCAGGGCGGCAGAACTTCCTGCAAACCGATGCCTCGATCAACCACGGTAACTCCGGCGGTGCGCTGGTGAACTCTCTGGGCGAACTGATGGGCATTAACACCCTCTCCTTCGACAAGAGCAACGACGGCGAAACGCCGGAAGGGATTGGCTTTGCCATTCCGTTCCAGCTGGCGACCAAGATCATGGACAAGCTGATCCGTGATGGCCGCGTGATCCGTGGCTACATCGGTATTGGCGGGCGTGAAATCGCGCCGATGCATACGCAGGGCGGTGGTATCGATCAGATCCAGGGGATTGTGGTCAACGAAGTGGCGCCTGGCGGCCCGGCGGCCAACGCAGGTATCCAGGTGAACGACGTTATCCTTTCCGTCAACGGTACGCCAGCGGTCTCTGCGCTGGAAACCATGGACCAGGTGGCTGAGATTCGCCCGGGCTCCATCATCCCTGTTGAAGTCATGCGTAATGACAAGAAGCTGACGATTCAGGTCACCATCCAGGAATACCCGGCCACTAACTGACGGGCATAAAAAAACGGAGCTTAACGCTCCGTTTTTTTTACCGGGATAAGATCACTTGTTAACGAACTCTTCGCCCAGCGTAATGTCTTTCTTCAGCGTATCCAGCATGCCTTCCATCGCGTTTTGCTCAAACGCGCTCAGCGTGCCGATAGACTTACGCTCTTCAACACCGTTTTTACCCAGCAGCAGCGGCTGAGAGAAGAAGCGCGCGTGTTCACCGTCGCCTTCAACATAGGCGCATTCAACAACGCCTTTTTCGCCCTGCAACGCGCGAACCAGAGACAGGCCGAAACGTGCCGCCGCCTGGCCCATAGACAGGGTTGCAGAACCGCCACCCGCCTTCGCTTCCACCACTTCGGTGCCTGCGTTCTGAATACGTTTGGTCAGGTCAGCCACTTCCTGCTCGGTGAAGCTCACGCCCGGGATCTGCGACAGCAGAGGCAGGATGGTCACGCCAGAATGACCGCCGATAACCGGCACTTCCACTTCCGTTGGCTGCTTGCCTTTCAGCTCAGCCACGAAGGTATTGGAGCGGATGATATCCAGCGTAGTTACGCCGAACAGTTTGTTCTTGTCGTAAACGCCCGCTTTCTTCAGCACTTCTGCTGCGATAGCAACGGTGGTGTTCACCGGGTTGGTGATGATCCCGATGCACGCTTTCGGGCAGGTTTCAGCAATCTGCTGAACCAGGTTTTTCACGATGCCCGCGTTGACGTTGAACAGGTCTGAACGATCCATACCCGGTTTACGCGCAACACCCGCGGAGATCAGCACCACGTCGGCACCCTGCAACGCAGGACGCGCATCTTCACCGGAGAAGCCTTTGATTTTCACAGCTGTCGGGATGTGGCTCAGGTCAACCGCCACACCTGGGGTTACCGGAGCAATATCGTACAGGGAGAGTTCTGAGCCTGAAGGCAGTTGGGTTTTCAGTAGTAGGGCAAGCGCCTGGCCGATACCACCAGCAGCGCCGAGGACTGCGACTTTCATCCTAAACTCCTTATTATGGTTAACTTAAGTATCTGTAACTCCGTTGCGGCGACCATAATTCAGCACGTCATTAATTACAATTTTCATCGCTAAAGAATTTGAGGTCGCACGTCTTTCGCCTTCACCTGAATACTATCGGGATGCAGGCAACAACGAATTAAGAGGGGGTTACAATACACCCTGCCACGCCACCAAAACAACATCATTTTGATAACATTTAATTTACTTTTAAGCTTATTTGCGCGGCGTGACCCATGCATGTTTTCCGATAACGAAATCTGATAAAATCTCTCCCTTTCATAACATTATTTCAGCCTGGTGCCAGGTAGATAATTTGCATAAAAATTCATCCACATGCATAATAATGTTGTTTCTATCGTCATATTCCGGGTGACTTATGCGAAGCTCGTCTAAGCAAGAAGAATTAGTGAAGGCGTTTAAAGCGCTACTCAAAGAAGAGAAATTCAGTTCTCAGGGAGAAATTGTTCAGGCGTTGCAGGAACAAGGCTTCGACAACATCAACCAGTCGAAGGTCTCTCGCATGTTAACCAAGTTTGGTGCGGTGCGTACGCGCAACGCCAAAATGGAAATGGTTTATTGCCTGCCTGCTGAACTTGGCGTGCCAACGACCTCCAGCCCGCTGAAAAACCTGGTTCTGGACATCGACTATAACGATGCCGTGGTCGTGATCCACACCAGCCCGGGCGCAGCCCAGCTGATTGCCCGCCTGCTGGACTCGCTGGGTAAAGCAGAGGGGATCCTCGGGACCATCGCCGGCGATGACACCATTTTTACCACCCCGGCAAATGGTTTCTCGGTGAAAGACCTCTACGAAGCGATTCTGGTCCTGTTCGAACAGGAGCTGTAATTGTCTGCCCCGTAGCGCCTGGCTGCGGGGATCATTCTGCTTTTACCGCGTTTTACCCTGCTTTTCTCTGCCTGCTACTTTTGCAAATAGTGCTTTTTACCGCCTGTTAACATTCATTCAGTTAATGATCTGCCGCAAAATCGCACAAAAAATCAAATTACCATACCCATTTGATTTAAATAAGAAAAAACCACAAACCTCGCATTGTGACGCCCTTTTTTATGCATTCTCGTTATAAAAAATGAATTTTTTAACGCGTAATAACAGACGAAACCATTAGTCTGGTATTAATTTTTTGCGTGATTAGTGTATACTTGATTTTGTGATGAGGGTCACAGAACAAAGACCCCAGTAAAATAATTGACGAGGTAAATAATCATGAAAATTAAAACCACTGTAGCTGCCCTGAGCGTACTGTCAGTCCTGTCATTCGGTGCGTTTGCAGCCGACACCATCAATGCTGAACAGGCACAATCCCGTCAGGCTATCGGGACTGTTTCTGTTGGCGCCATCGGTACGTCTCCGATGGACATGCACGAAATGCTGAACAAAAAAGCGGAAGAACAGGGTGCGTCATCCTATCGCATCATCGAAGCGCGCAGTGGCGACCACTGGCACGCTACCGCAGAACTGTACAAATAAACCCTCGTCGTATCTCATCATACGACTTGCCCCTGACCTCCCGGTCAGGGGCTTTTTTATCACTGGCGCACGTTGAAACGCAGTTGCCCTTCCAGCTCCTCCTCCGCTTCATCAAACAATAAAATCAATGCACCAAAGCGTCTGCGTAGTTTTTCAGGCAGATGGGTAAATTCGATTTCCAGCGGTAACGGCAGACGATCGCCGGTAACCACATCCCACAGCATATCAAGATTGCTTACGCTGCCCCGCTCCAGGTCGAACGCCCGAATAAACTCGCGATAGAAGTCTTCCTGACTCTCAATTTCGTCAAAATCAAAGGTATAAATTTTCATTGCCAGCCACCCGGTACAGGCGGGCGGCAAATGCCGCCCTGTCTATTATAATCCCCCGATATGCAGGGTTTTGACTTCCAGAAACTCCTCCAGCCCCAGCACGGACCCTTCGCGGCCCAGCCCGGACTCTTTTACGCCCCCAAACGGACCCAGCTCGGTCGAGACCGCACATTCATTAATTCCGATCATGCCGCTCTCAATGGCCTGCGAGACGCGGAACACGCGCGAGAGATTCTGGGTATAAAAGTAGGCTGCCAGCCCGTAAGGCGTATTGTTAGCGCGCATAACCACTTCGTCTTCCGACGTGAAGCGGAAGCAGGCGGCAACGGGACCAAAGGTCTCCTCTTCTGCCAGCTTCATGCCTTCATGGCAGTCACCGAGTACGGTTGGCATCCAGAAGTTGCCGCCAAGTTCGTGCGGTTTACCCCCAGCCAGCACCGTGGCGCCCTTCGCTACCGCATCTTCGACGTGCTCACGGACTTTTTCGACAGCCGAAGGCTCAATCAGCGGGCCGACAACGACGCCCTCGTCCAGACCATTCCCCACCTTCAGCGCCTTCACCGCATCGGCAAGTTGATTGACAAACTTGTCATAGACCGTCTCCTGAATATAGAAACGGTTTACGCTGACGCAGACCTGCCCAGCGTTACGGAACTTATTGGCGATCGCGCCTTTGACGGCGGCCTCAATATCCGCGTCCTCGAAAACGATATATGGCGCATTACCGCCCAGCTCCATCGATACCTTTTTCATGGTCTCTGCGGAATTGCGAACCAGCGTTTTCCCGACGGCGGTTGATCCGGTAAACGAGATTTTGCGCACGTCATGGCTGGCCATAATGGCGTCACTAATTTCTGAGGTGCTCCCCGCGACCGCATTCAGCACACCATCCGGCACACCGGCCTGCTTCGCCAGCGTCAGCAGCGCAAAGGCGCTCAGCGGCGTGTTGTTTGCAGGCTTGATGACGCCGGTACATCCTGCTGCCAGCGCCGGGCCGAGCTTACGGGTGAGCATGGCCATCGGGAAATTCCATGGCGTGATAGCAGCAACCACCCCGACAGGTTCACGAGTGGCCAGAATACGGGAGCCGGGTTTAACCGGAGGAATGATTTCACCGTTGGCGCGCTTGGCCTGCTCGGCAAACCACTGAATGAAGCTGGCAGCGTAGTCCACCTCACCTTCAGCCTCTTTCAGCGGCTTGCCCTGCTCGGTAGTCATCAGTCGCCCGAGCCAGCTTTTATTCTCGATAATCAGTTCATACCAGCGATAGAGGATCGTGGAGCGCTCTTTTGCCGTTTTTGCGCGCCATGCGGGAAAGGCCTTCGTCGCGGCCGCAATGGCCTCTTCGGTTTCGGCTTTCCCTGCTTTCGCCACTTTCGCGACCACCTCGCCCGTGGCCGGGTTTAGCACATCAAACGTGGTGTCGAGTGTTTTCCAGATACCGTTAACCAGATACCCGGTCTGAAAAAGGATACTGTCCTGAAGAGCCTGGGTTGTCATGTGTCCTCCCTTCCTGAATGTTTGAACCTGCAAGAATAAGTATAGCCACAAAAAAACCGACGCTTTTGGCGTCGGTTTTCTCTTCGTTAGCTGTCTGTCAGCGCATTCTGGTAGCGGTGCAGCATAAACACCAGCCGCTCTACCGGCTCGGTAACCTGCGGCGGCGCTTCCCAGATCCGCAGTTTCTCCTGGTAGATATCCAGTTCCTCCAGCAGTTGCTTAAAGTAGCGGCGACGTTTGTCATCACTGGATGCCGATATCACATGGTCCGCCGTTCGCCGTAGCTGGCGGTGGTAGGCGGACAAATCGTCGTTGATCGGCACTGGCGCGTTCCGCAGACGCTGGTGCGCGATAATCATGGTTAACGCCAGGCGGAAGCGGGCGACATCGCCCGGGAATTTATTCAGCAACAGGAACAGCTGTTGATAGAGCGCCGGCAGGTGGTTCTCCTTGCGCCGCGCGGTGTTGGTAGTCAATGACGATACGGCGGCCGACACAAACTGATTCAGCAGCACACGCCCTGTCCGCGCCTGAGAGTTATCCCGCACCAGCAGGATCACCATCATCGCCAGGAAACAGCCCACCAGCTGACCTAATGCGCTATCCAGGAACTGGCTGAAATGGAAGGTCATCGGGTTATCCAGCACGATGATGTTAATCGTGCTCGCCAGCGCACCCAACGATCCCAGACGGCGTTTTTGTACCTCAATCCCGATAAAGAACGCCATCACCGCCAGGCTGATGCAGAGCAAAAGCATGCTTTGCTGCGTCGAGGGAATAATCACCAGGAAGTAGAGCGCACCAATGGGTAACGCCGCAATGGTGCCGTACAGAAAATCGATCGCGACCATGCGCGGGTTGGGCAGACGCATCGCCAGCGCGGTGACGACGGCAATCATCACCATCGCGCCGCTGCCGGACGTCCAGCCGGTCCACAGCCAGAACAGCGTGCCGAGTATACAAGCCAGGGTGGTACGCCAGAAATTAACCATCGCATGGTGGCGCTCGGCGGACTCCGGTTTGATCACCACTTCGCCCTGCAATACCTCTTCTTCCGCCGCACTGATTTTGGTGTTGCTAATCACGCCGCGTTTCAGGAGCAGGTAGCGCGTTGCGGCGCCTACCCAGGTATAAATGGTGACTGGCGTATCCCGTTCTCCTGTCCAGGCAATCACACGACGCATGCGTTTAAGCTGTCGATGCACGTCCTGCACCGTCTCCACGGGCTCATCAAACAGTTCGCGGAAAGTATCCGTTACCACTTCGGGGCGGGTGTTCTGAATCAGGTAGGTTTCACACGCCTGGGTGATCAGCGTTAACGAGACGGTATTGATCGCTTTCAGACGACGATTGGCCCGCTCCCAGCGGGAAGACTCCATGTTGAGATTACTGCGCATCCCTTCCAGCGCCTGCGTGCGGCGCACCAGCGCGCTCCAGGCCTTGTCGACCTCTTCGCTGTCGCCGTGCTTAATGCACAGCTGCATAAGCTGGTACTGAGCAACAATCAGCGCGTCCAGCTCACGATCGACTTCCTGCTTGATGGATCGCGGAGAGAAGAGCAGATCTGCGACAATCGCGCAGACGATACCAATGACAATCTCGCTACAACGTTCGACGGCGAACTGCGGAGCAAGCAGCGGTTCACTCTGAATGGTGATGATAATAATCAGCGCGGTATATCCCGCCAGGCCCCAGGCGTACGAGTTCTCCACCTTCACCAGCGAAGAGACCCAGGTGCAAAAACCCGCCCAGATACAGCACACAATCAGCATCAGCAGCGGCGTACGGATCATCAGGATGATAATGGTCAGAGCGGCGATACAGCCGATAAAGGTGCCGATAATACGCAGCATCCCGCGATAGCGAATTGCCCCGGAGTAAGGTTCGCCACCCGCCGCGAAGGCAGGACCGGCGGCGACGATCGCGGCGGTCAGAACGGCCCAGCGCGGTGTTTCAAGCTGGAAATGGAAGCCAACAAACAGCGCCAGCACAATGGCGCATGCCAGCTTCACGGCGAAGCGGATGTGCTGGCTGGCGATGGAAAAAATGCCCATAGCGATCAACCAAACTCGCGCAGGCGATGGGCGATTTGACGGAAGATAGAATCCTGGCTGGCATCACGGTCTTTTTCACCCGTGATCACCACCGTCGCGGTGGTGCCTGCGGGCCAGAGGTTGCTCTGCTGCTCATCCAGACGAATGCGTACCGGTACGCGCTGCGCCAGGCGAACCCACTCGAGGTTAGAATCGACGGTCGCCATCCCTTTTGTATCATTGGTACTGCTGGAGTTGGTCACCCCCGCGGCCACGCTGTCCACGGTTCCCTTCAGGACCCGGTTGCTGCCGAGCGGCGTGATTTCGGCGCGATAGCCCGGACGCACGCCTTCCAGCTTGGTCTCTTCCATATAGGCGAGGACGTAGAAGGAGTTCTGTTTCACCAGCGCCACGGCAGTTGAGCCGCGCGTGATAAACTCACCCGCATAGACGTTGAGGTTGGTCACCCAGCCATCGGACGGCGCGCGGATAACGGTACGTTCCAGATCGAGCTTCGCCAGATCGCGCGTCGCCTGCGCTTTTGCCAGCTGATGCAGCACGGTTTGCAGCACGTTATTAGACTGGTCAATCTCTTCCCGGGACATAGCCTGGATGCCCAGCTTGTTACGGCGACCTGCTTCACGGCGTTTTTCAGCGGCCAGCGCGTTGTAATACGCCACGTCGGCTTCCGCTTCTTCCAGCGCTTTTTGATAGCGCGGCTGGTCGATGGTGAACAGCACCTGATCTTTTTTCACCAGTTGGTTATCGTGGACGTTGACCGCCGTAATGAGACCGGCGACATCGGGCGCTATCGCGACCACCTCCGCGCTGAAACGCGCATCGCGCGTCCACGGGGATTCGGTGTAATAAACCCAGGCGCGAAAAATAGCGATGAACGCCAGGATGACCAGCGCCATAGTGATGGCAGTGCGGGAGATTTTTCTTGTTAGCGTTTTCACATCAACCTCAGACAAACATGCGCGATATTAAATAGAACAGGCAGCAATACAGCGCGGTATTGAACAATGCAGGATGCCAGACGAAATCATAAATCCCGGTAGGGACCAGCACCTTGCGCACCAGCCAGAAGATCGCCAGTGATAAAAGAAGCTCGAAAAATATCGGTGGGAACGACAAACCGAACACCACGATAACGGGAAACAGACTCATGTTGACCTTGATTAAAGAGAGTGCAGGTTACTGGATTTTTAAGCTCGCGCCGCCGCAGGAGAGCAAGAATTGCCGGGCGAGAGTGGCGCAGCCGTTATGTAATTAATAATATATTAACGTAACTGTTATGCTGTTATCTATCATATGTGATCTAAATCACTTTTAAGCCAGAGTGAATAATGGAACGTCTAAAACGCATGTCCGTCTTTGCGAAAGTGGTTGAGCAAGGCTCTTTTACCGCCGCAGCACGTCAGCTACAAATGAGCGTCTCATCCATTAGCCAGACAGTGTCAAAACTGGAAGATGAGCTCCAGGTGAAGCTGCTCAACCGCAGCACCCGCAGCATCGGGCTGACGGAAGCGGGTAAAATTTACTATCAGGGCTGCCGTCGAATGCTGCATGAGGTGCAGGATGTTCACGAGCAGCTCTATGCCTTTAACAACACGCCTATCGGCACGCTGCGTATCGGTTGTTCTTCAACTATGGCACAAAATGTTCTCGCTGCCATGACGGCGGAAATGCTGAAAGAGTATCCCGGTTTAACCGTTAATCTGGTAACGGGCATTCCGGCACCGGACCTGATTGCCGATGGGTTAGACGTGGTGATCCGCGTTGGCGCGTTGCAGGACTCGAGCCTGTTCTCGCGTCGACTGGGCAGCATGCCGATGGTGGTCTGCGCGTCGAAAAGCTATCTGGCACAGTATGGCGTGCCGGAAAAACCTGCCGACCTGAGCAACCACTCGTGGCTGGAATACAGCGTTCGGCCAGATAACGAATTTGAACTGATCGCGCCGGAAGGGCTTTCCACTAAACTGCTGCCTGAAGGCCGCTTCGTGACCAACGATCCGATGACCATCTCACGTTGGCTGGTGGCCGGAGCCGGGATCGCCTACGTACCGCTGATGTGGGTGATCAATGAGATCAACAGCGGCGTACTGGAGATCCTCTTCCCGCGTTACCAGTCCGATCCACGTCCGGTCTACGCTCTGTATACCGAGAAGGACAAACTGCCTCTCAAAGTACAGGTGTGTATTAACTATCTGACCGAGTATTTTGTCGAAGTGGCGGAGCTGTTTCAGGGGATGCGCGGCAGAAGAAAGGAGTAATAAAGTAATCGCTATAATCATATCTGGCATGAATATTCCCCGGATGGCACTCACATTCGTCCAGGAATATTTCCGCCCTCCTCTCAGGAATGGCTAATTGACACTCCCGCCACCCGCCATTTACCTTATAAGCAGTCTGAACATCAGACTGTTATATATTTGTTACCAATATGAATAATAAAATGTATTTCGCAGGATGACGTTAAACAAGGAAAAGAGATGAATATATTCGAACAAACACCGCCTTCACGCAGGCGCTATGGACTCGCCGCGTTCATCGGTTTAATTGCAGGGATCGTCTCCGCTTTTGTCAAATGGGGAGCCGAAGTGCCACTTCCGCCACGCAGTCCCACCGATTTATTCACCGGCGCATGCGGACCTGAGCAATTAATAAGAGCCGCAAGCCAGATTGACTGCTCCCGCAATTTTTTAAACCCTCCCTATGTATTTTTACGCGACTGGCTGGGCGTTGCTGATCCTAACGCAGCCGTTTATACATTTGCCGGACATATATTTAACTGGGTCGGTGTGACCCATATTATTTTCTCAATCGTCTTCGCTGTGGGGTATTGCGTTGTTGCGGAAGTCTTTCCGAAAATTAAACTCTGGCAGGGTTTGCTGGCGGGTGCGTTAGCCCAGCTTTTTGTGCATATGATCTCCTTCCCGCTGATGGGTCTGACGCCACCGCTGCTTGAGTTGCCGTGGTATGAACACGTGTCAGAGATCGTGGGGCATCTGGTCTGGTTCTGGTCGATCGAAATCATTCGTCGTGACTTGCGTAACCGCATTACTCACGAGCCTGATCCAGAGATACCGCTGGGTAACTTACGTTAAAAAAAAGGCGCTACATCTGTAGCGCCTTTTTTAAGCATCCTAAGATCAGGCCGTGCCGCCCACCGTCAGATTATCCACTTTCAGCGTAGGCTGACCGACGCCCACAGGCAGGCTCTGGCCCTCTTTGCCGCAAACGCCCACGCCGTTATCCAGTTTCAGGTCGTTACCGACCATGGAAATCTGCTGCATGGCCTCAATGCCGGAGCCAATCAGGGTTGCGCCCTTCACCGCTTTGGTCACTTTGCCCTTCTCAATCAGATACGCCTCTGAGGTAGAGAAGACAAATTTGCCGGAGGTGATATCCACCTGACCGCCGCCAAAGTTTGGCGCGAAGATACCGTAATCAACGGATTCGATAATCTCCTGCGGCGTGGACTGGCCCGGCAGCATGTAAGTATTGGTCATGCGGGGCATCGGCAGATGTGCGTAGGATTCACGACGGCCGTTACCCGTCGGCGCAACGCCCATCAGGCGCGCGTTAAGCTTGTCCTGCATGTAGCCTTTCAGTACGCCGTTTTCGATCAGCACGTTGTACTGACCCGGCGTACCTTCATCGTCGATAGAAATCGAGCCGCGACGGTCGAGCATGGTGCCATCATCCACCACGGTACACAGCTCTGAGGAGACAAGCTGCCCCATCTGACCGCTGAATACGGACGTCCCGCGACGGTTGAAATCACCTTCCAGGCCGTGACCGACCGCTTCGTGCAGCAGCACGCCCGGCCAGCCTGCGCCCAGTACCACCGGCAACGTACCGGCTGGTGCAGCCACGGCAGACAGGTTGACCAGCGCCATGCGCACGGCTTCTTTTGCCCATGCATCCGCACGGGCTTCGCCGTCGACATCACCCAGGAACCAGTCATAACCAAAACGACCACCGCCACCGCTGGAGCCGCGCTCGCGCTTACCGTCGTCTTCAACCTGCACGCTGATAGAGAGACGCACCAGCGGGCGAACATCCGCCGCCAGGGTACCGTCCGTCGCTGCCACCAGGATCAGTTCATAAACCCCGGTCAGGCTGGCAGAGACTTCCTGCACGCGTTTATCCGCCGCGCGAGCCACTTTGTCCACGCGACGCAGGATGTCCAGCTTCTCCTCGCGGCTCATGCTTTGCAGCGGGTCGATGCTGGTATAGAGCGCAGCGTGCTGCACTTCACCCAGCGTTTTCACCCGTCCGTCGCCCGTATCGCGCACAATGGTTCGCGCCGCCTGCGCGCTCTGCTCCAGCGCGGCCAGGCTTATCTGGTCTGCATAGGCAAAACCGGTTTTTTCGCCGCTGACGGCGCGCACGCCGACGCCCTGGTCAATGTTATAAGAGCCATCTTTAATGATGCTGTCTTCTAAAACCCAGGATTCGTGATAGCTCGACTGGAAATAGAGATCGCCGTAGTCGAGGCGGCGTTCGGTCAGTTGACCAAGAATGGAGAACAGGTCCTGATGGCTCAGGCCGTTCGCTGCGAGCAAATGTTCACTTACCAGGTTCAGACTCATCTATTGCTACTCGTTCGTTGCCGCCAGTGGCGGTATAAAGATCGTATTTATTGAGAGTGAGGCAATTACCTGCCCACGTCAAATCATTGCTGTGCTTCTTTGCGCGGCTGGCGCAGCACCTCATTAATCTGTGGTTTATCAACCGGCCCGGTAATGCGATAGCGCAGAATCGAGACTTTGCTCCAGAGCGGCCCCAGCACTTTACTGGCCGCAAACACCGCCGCCCCGACAATAGGATTGACCACAAAGGCTGCCGCAACGCCCACGCTTGCGGAAATCTCCGGCGCCACCACGGCTTCCATATCCAGCTCGCGGCGCACGAGATCCACTGACCCTTTCATCGCGATATCCGCTTCCAGGCCGTCCACCAGCGTGTCGTCGGTGTGCAGAACGCCGTCTTTGATCCACGCCGTGCTGCGAATGGAATCGTAGTAGAAACCTTCGCTGAAGGTGTCGCTAAAGTCGAAGCGCAGCTTGCGCAGCAGCGCGTCAAAACTCAGCAGACGCAGGATCTGCCCGGCGCGCCCCGTGCTCACATCGGCAATCTCCCCCTTACCGAAGTGGGTTTTCAGGATGCCGTTAAGCGAAGCTTCATCGGGTGTCCATGGCGCTGCGCGCCAGTGCAGATCGTAATTCACATCGAAGGACGATCCGCGAAGCGGCGTGCTAATGCCGAAGAAGTTAGCTGCGGCGTCCAGCTTGTTGCCTTTAATATCGCCTTTCAGCGAGGTGCGCTGTTCACCCGGTTTGTTCACCCATTCGCCAGCGGCAGTCATGCGGCCAAAGCCGGTATCCACCAGCCCACCAGAGAGGCTCAGCGTATTGCCCTGAATAGCAAAATCACCGTCGATACGGCCATATTTTTGCCCCCACAGCCAGCACTCCGCACAGCGCAACTGGAGATCGGGCCAGCCGCTGAAATCCACGCGCGACCTCCCACTGCCACTGACAGGAGAAGCGCTTGTCGACTCTGCTTTAGACGCCGTAAAGGTCGGATTGTAATAGAGATAACGGATAGCCGCCTGCCATGGCGCGTGATCGCGCATGGTCAACGAACCGTTAATCTCACGCCCCTGCGCCTCGACCTTTGAGCCGTTTACCGTCGGCCGGGAGACAATACTCAGGTTGTTCCACTGCTGCCCGCCCAGCGTCAGCGCAGGCGTGCGCAAGGTAATGGACTGTGGGAACTGCGCCGTTTGGTCGACGTTTTGCCCGACACCTTTCTGGAACAGTGCCAGCCACTCTGCGCCATCCATCGGCGGGAGATTCAGTTCAACGCCCGCCTGCTCCGGCAGCGGCGGCGTGGTACGGCTGTCCGTCGTCCAGATCGCTCTGTCCAGCGTCAGCTTGCGGTTAAGCAGCCAGCGGCTGTTGAAGTGGTTTGTTCCACCAGCGTTTCCGGTTAAATCGAAGCTGTTAAGGTTGCCCGCAACCTTAACATTGACGGGCAATGCTTCACCGCTTTTCTTATTCAGCGGCGCGGGAAGTTGGCTGCTGAGGTTTTTCAGATCGCCCGTAATGTCGACGTTATAGCGCGCACCGGCATGATAAGGCAGGTCGATGGCGACCTTGCCATTCCATGACACCGCGCCGTCCACCGCATTTTCAATCGGCTTCGGCAGAACATCCATGCGTGACGGCTGCCAGTTCGCGTCCATATTGACCGCCACCTGGTAGGCTTTATCGCCCTCGGTGGTGGAGAAATCGATATTGACGGGTTGATTGAACCAGGTCGCTTTCAGCGGCTCACTTTTCAGCGTGCCGTTAACAAAGCTGAACTGACCGCTGAGGTTTTTCAGCGTGCTGTCCAGCGGCTTGATATAGAGGCTGTTGTTATTAAGGCGAACGTCGCCTTTGGCGGTGGTCATTTCACCGTCCAGCGGGATATCCAGATGTAAGCGAGCATTCACATCGCCATCTAACTGCAACTGCTGAAGGGTGGCTGCCAGGGAGTCTTTCAGCGGCGTATCTTCAAAGTACGGGCCAACCGCTTTACCTGGCCCCTTAATATCCGCATCAATCAGCAGTTTCTCTTTGGAGTAATCCGGGATGTTTGCCGTCAGGTTGCTTGCCGTTACGCCGCCCAGCGCAACGCTGTCCGTCTTCATCCACAGGCCGTCATTCAGGAAGTTGAGTTCAATATCCAGATTCTTCAGCGCCGGCCAGTCCGGCTGGAAGGCATAGGTGGCGTTGCGTAGAGGCACCAGAACCTGGAACTGGCCTTCGTTGTGCTTATACGGGAACAGGTGCGGGTTGCCGCCGTAGACCAGCGTGGCGTTATCCGCCTGGCCGCCCTGAATAGCGCCGCTGAGATAGTCCACCAGCGCTTTCCCCATCAGGTTTTCCGGGAAGTAGCGCCACGCCTGCGAACCGTCATCCGTGCTGATGCCCGCCAGAATACCCAACCACGGCTCATCGCCTTCAGGCTGTAGATAACGGAAATTACCGCGGGCATGTACCGCTTTGGCTTTCACATCGATATCGCGGCCATCGAGCTGAAAACCTTTGTCATTCTTCAGCCAGTTGAGGGTGGCATTTCCCTTTTCGATCTCCAGTGGCGCACGGAAGACCGTTTCGTACGGCATTTTCGCGTCCTGCATTTCTGCCGTCAGCCTGCCGTTTTCCACGCTTCCTTCCAGTTTACCGCTGAAGTGCTCGGCACCCGGCAGCAGTTTCCACTGTTTCCATGCGAGATTTTTCCATGCCGCCTGAAAACGCGTCTTTTCCGTAGCCTGGAGCGGAATATCCAGCGCCAGCCGGTTTATCTGCCCGCTCGGCTGCGTCGCCAGCCAGATTTCGCCCAGCTCCGGGGAGAGTTTTGCGGCCATTGAACGCAGCCCTTCGATCGCCGTCAGATCCAGGTTACTGGCGCGGATACGCAGCTCGTCGCTGCGTTTACCGTTTATCCCGCCGACGTCCTGCTCCGGCATCCACGCCAGCGTCAGCGCGCCGCGCGGCCAGGGTTTGTTATCCATGGAGATGCGCGTATCCGGAATAGCGAACTGCCAGCCGCCTTTATCCTGCGTCACGTGTGCGGTGAGGTTATCGACGGAAAGTTGATGCTGATGGTTTTCCCCTTTCCAGCTCGCGCCCCCCTGCTTAAGCCAGATATCGCCGCTGGCGAACGTCCCGTTCGTCAGGGTCATCCAGCCTTCCAGGCTGAAGCGCGCGGTCTCCAGCTGCATGTTCTGCTGTAGCCACTCACCGAGCCACGGCTTCACGTCCACGTCGTCCGCCTGTAGCCACACCCTGCCGTTGTTCAGCAAGCCATTGTCGTCACGCAGATCCATCCGCACCTGCATAACGCCGTGCTGCCCGTTCAGGCTGGAGAGATTCACCTGCCCCTCGGCGCGGTGGCGATCTTTCCCGTTTAACCAGGTCAGCTGTGGGATCGCCAGCTCAGCGCGCTGGCCGGAAAGAGTAATAAAGCTCACTTCGCTGTCGCGCAGATCGAAATGATCGAACTGCCGCAGGAACAGATCGCTGATACGGCTGGTTTCCAGCCCCCGATCGCTGTCGCCGCTTCGCAGCGGCGTGTTAGTCATCAGCTGAAGTTGCCAGAAGGTGAGATCGCGAAACTGCCAGCGCAGATGCAGCAGGCTTTGCCAGACATCCAGCGCCAGGGTGACGCGTTTGATTTCGAGGTGGCCGCCATCTTTCAGGCTGGCGCGGATATCGCGCGCATCAAGCGTCGGGCCAAAGTTCTGCCAGCTTGCCTCGATATGGCTCACGTCCACCGGCAGGCCGGTGGCGGATTCGATTTTTGCCAGGATCTGCGGCCGCCAGCTGTCCAGATGCGGCAAGGCGAGACGCAGCCCGCTCACGAGCAACGCGACAATCACGACCAGCGTTGCCCCTGTAAGCAGTAAAATCCCCGGCAATCGCCTCACGCGTCTCTCCTTGTCAGCCTTAAATCTCGCAGCGAACTGCGTTTACATCATGACGACGTCAAACTGCTCCTGGTTATAGAGCGGCTCAATTTGCACTTTTACCTGTTTGCCGACAAAGATTTCCACTTCTGCCAGCGCGTGCGACTCTTCCCCTTTCAGGGCCTCCGCCACCGCAGGGGAAGCATAGACCAGAAAACGGTCTGAGTCGTAGGCATGATGGACACGGACAATCTCACGCATGATTTCGTAGCAGACCGTCTCCACCGTCTTTACCGTTCCGCGTCCATGGCAGGTTGGACACTCATTACACAGGACATGTTCCACGCTTTCGCGGGTCCGTTTCCGGGTCATTTCCACCAGACCGAGCTGCGAGAAGCCATTGATGCTGGTTTTCACGCGGTCCTTACTCAGCGCCTGCTCCAGTGAGTGCAGCACGCGACGGCGGTGATCTTCATTGTTCATATCGATAAAGTCGATGATGATAATGCCGCCCAGATTACGCAGACGAAGCTGACGCGCGATGGCCTGCGTCGCTTCTATGTTGGTGTTGAAGATGGTGTCATCGAGGTTGCGATGGCCGACAAACGCGCCGGTGTTGATGTCGACGGTGGTCATCGCTTCGGTTTGATCGATGATCAGATAGCCACCCGATTTCAGCTCAACCTTACGCTCCAGCGCACGCTGGATTTCGTTTTCAACGTCATAGAGGTCAAATATTGGCTGGCGTCCGGTGTAATGCTCCAGCAGACCCGGCATTTCCGGGATGTACTCGGCGGTGAACTCCAGTAAGGCTTCGTACGTCAGACGGGAGTCCACGCGGATGCGGTCAAGCTGGGCGTCGGCGAAATCACGTAATACGCGCTGAGCGAGCGCCAGCTCACCGTACAGCCGGTAGCGGGTCTGGTTGCGTTTTTTACGCTCCATCACTTTGGTCCAGACGCGCTTCAGATAGGCCGCATCCGAGGCCAGATCTTCTTCGCTGATCCCTTCCGCCGCGGTACGGATAATAAACCCGCCCTGCTCGTCGCAGTAGGCGCTGACCACCTTTTTCAGGCGCTCACGCTCGCTTTCGCTCTCAATGCGCTGTGACACGCCGACGTGCGACGCCCCCGGCATAAAGACCAGATAGCGTGAAGGCAGGGTGATGTCGGTGGTCAGACGCGCGCCTTTGGTGCCAAGCGGATCTTTTACCACCTGTACCATCAGATCCTGGCCCTGACGCACCAGCTCAGAGATGTCGCGCACGGCAAACTGCTTTTGCTCTTCGCCTGCCACACATTCGGTGTGCGGCATGATATCGGAGGCATGTAAAAACGCCGCCTTATCGAGCCCAATATCTACAAAAGCCGCCTGCATACCCGGCAGGACACGACTGACACGACCTTTGTAGATATTGCCTACGATTCCGCGTCGCGCTTCACGCTCAATATGAATTTCCTGGAGAATGCCACCATCAATGTAGGCCACACGGGTTTCCGATGGCGTTACGTTTACCAACAATTCAGCCGTCATAATTATCCCTTCCCTCACGCAGTGAGTTAAAATTGCTCAGCAACTCATACGTTTCCACCAGCGGTAAGCCGACTACGGCGTGATAGCTGCCATTTATCTTCCTGACAAAACAGCCACCCAACCCTTGAATACCGTATGCACCTGCTTTATCCATAGGTTCACCGCTGGCGATATAGCCGGCGATCTCCTCGTCGGTGAGGACTCTGAACGTCACTTCCGTTACCACAAGGCAATCCAGAACGTACTGGCTATCTGCCAGCGCTACCGCCGTCATCACCTGATGGGTTTGTCCGGACATATTACGCAGCATCCGCGCCGCATGGTCTACGTCGCGGGGTTTCTCAAGCACCTCACCATTGAGAATAACGATGGTATCCGCACCCAGCACCGGTAAGTCACGCGGCACGCATGCCACGCCCGCCTGCGCTTTTTCACGCGCCAGACGAGAGACATACTGCTGAGCGCTTTCACCCTCAGCACGTTTTTCTTCGATACCGGTAACGATGCGTTCGAAGGAGACACCCAACTGCGCGAGCAGTTCCTGGCGACGCGGAGAACCGGAGGCAAGATACAAAGACGTCATAGAAACCTTTTATTGCACGGCAAACTGCTGGCGAATTTTACGCATCAGCAGGAACAGCCACGGCCAGAGCACACCGTTTACTACACTACTCCAGAACACTTCCGGTCGGAAAGAGACGTTGATCACTAAAAACTCTGCCCAGAAAACAACGATATCCGCAGCGAGCGACAACAACATCACTACCAGCGCCTGTTGCCAGAGCGCAAGGTTACGAAAGAGCTGGAATTTGAGTGCGACGAGATACGCAATAATGCTCATGGATAAGGCGCGGACGCCAAGCGTAGAGCCACTGATAAGATCCAGTATGGCACCCATCACAAAACCTGTGCCGACATTTACGCGGTGCGGCAGGGCAAGGATCCAGTAGAGCAAAATGAGCAATACCCAGTTTGGCCGGAAAACAAGAATGTCGTCCGGCCAGGGCATAATTTGCAGCAACAGTGCAACGAGGAATGAGAGCCAGATTACCCAGCGCCCCTGGCTACGATAACTGGCCACTACTGCCCTCCACCCGAGACTTGCGGCGGTGGGGGCGCATCCGGCAGCGGCTGCGTTAACCCCGTCGCCGGAGCCGGTACGGGTGCAGGTGGTCCCATCGCATCCGGCGCAGGCAGCACCTGCGGCATCATCTGCATCAGGCGTTCGTTGGCCACGCGATGCACATCTTCCGGGGTCATCGGGTTAGCGCCGTTACGATCGGCGCCCCACAGCAGCAACAGGTAGCGCAAACGCTGCAAGCCGGCCGTTGGACGCGCCTGAATCACGGTGTAGGCACGCTGAGTGTCGAGCTTCACGGAAGAGACAACCGCAACCGGGTAGCCCTCAGGGAAACGACCGCCCAGACCGGACGTCACCAGCACGTCGCCCACTCGGATATCCGTGTTGGCAGGCAGGTGTTCCAGTTGCAGATCGTCCGTGCAGCCATTACCGGCGGCAATCACGCGAATATCGTTACGCAGCACCTGAATCGGCAGTGCATGGGTGGCATCGCAAATCAGCAACACGCGGCTGGTCAGTTTGGCAACCGCCACAACCTGGCCCACGACGCCCTTATCGCTGATGACAGGCTGACCTTCGTATACGCCGTTCACGCTGCCTTTATCAATCACCACCTGATCACTGTACGGATCGTTTACGGTGGAGATTACCTGGGTGACCATTTTCTGTTCATCCTGGCGCAGCGGCGAGCCGAGCAGTTCGCGCAGACGGGCGTTTTCCTGCTTATATTGCCCCAGCATCAGCAGCTCGCTATTTTTCAGCAGCAGTTCCTGGCGTAACGCACGGTTTTCGAGTTCGAGCTGGTCACGCGATGAGAGCGTTTGCGACACGGAGTCGAGCAGTTCACGGGGACCATTTGAAATAAAGTAGAAAGGACTGACGGCGGTATCCATGTACGTTCGGATCTGGCTGAACGTACCGAGGCGGCTATCGGCAATAATGACCCCGAGCGCAACCAGAACCGCCAGGATCAGGCGAAACTGTAGCGACGGGCCACGGCTAAAAATTGGCTTCATAGGCTATGCGTATTCTCGCGTCAGAGAGAAAGGGTAGCGAATTGCTACCCTCTCACACCCGACTACTCTTCGCTAAACAAGTCGCCGCCGTGCATGTCGATCATTTCCAGCGCCTTGCCACCACCACGGGCGACGCAAGTCAGTGGATCTTCTGCAACTACGACAGGAATACCTGTCTCTTCCATTAACAGGCGGTCGAGGTTACGCAGCAGCGCACCACCACCGGTCAGAACCATACCGCGCTCGGAGATATCGGAAGCCAGCTCTGGCGGGCACTGTTCCAGCGCAACCATCACCGCGCTCACGATGCCGGTCAGCGGCTCCTGCAACGCTTCCAGGATTTCGTTGGAGTTCAGGGTGAATCCGCGTGGCACGCCTTCAGCCAGGTTACGACCGCGAACTTCGATCTCGCGTACTTCATCACCCGGATAGGCAGAACCGATTTCATGCTTGATGCGCTCTGCGGTTGCTTCACCGATCAGAGAGCCGTAGTTACGGCGAACGTAATTGATGATGGCTTCGTCGAAACGGTCGCCGCCGATACGCACGGAAGAGGAGTACACCACACCGTTCAGGGAGATAACGGCCACTTCAGTGGTACCGCCACCGATATCCACCACCATAGAACCGGTAGCCTCAGAAACCGGCAGACCCGCACCAATTGCCGCAGCCATCGGTTCTTCAATCAGGAACACTTCACGCGCACCGGCACCCTGAGCGGATTCACGGATCGCACGGCGTTCAACCTGGGTTGCGCCAACCGGCACACACACCAGCACGCGCGGGCTTGGGCGCATGAAGCTGTTGCTGTGAACCTGCTTGATGAAGTGCTGAAGCATTTTTTCGGTCACGAAGAAGTCAGCAATAACGCCGTCTTTCATAGGGCGGATCGCGGCGATGTTGCCCGGCGTACGGCCCAGCATCTGCTTCGCATCATGACCTACTGCGGCCACGCTTTTTGGCGAGCCGGCACGATCCTGACGAATGGCCACAACGGAAGGCTCATTCAATACGATGCCTTGTCCTTTTACATAAATAAGGGTATTCGCGGTACCCAGGTCAATGGACAGGTCATTGGAAAACATGCCACGAAATTTTTTCAACATACTAAGGGATAATCCTGAAAGCTGGGGCGGAAAACAAAATCCGCTTACTTTACCAACCACACGCAGCAGCGACAAGGCGCAAAAATCGTCTGCTACGGTGAAAATTAGTGCAGCACGTTTCCTTTGTTACAAATTCATCCCCTGAATCCCTCAGGGCTGAGTAAACAGCAGCGTCCCTCACTTTCACTTGTAACCCACTAAAGGTCGTTCACTGGCTTTTATGCTCGTCTTACTCAAAGCTACAGGCGCGATATTCTACGTGAAAACAAAGTAAACGGCAGGTCAAACAGAGTATCTTTGCAAATATTTTTTCACATTGGTGTCAAGCGGCTGAGAGGCGGCAAAAAAATTCCCCTGACCGCCCGTCACGCCGCGCTCTGTCAACATCTGCCATTCACTACGTGAACGTACGCCTGTGGCAAATACTTGCGTTTGCGTTCCTTTGCACGCTTCCACCAGGCTTTGTACCAGCAGCTGGTTTTCCGTGCGTTTTTCAATATTCCTTACCAGACCCGGATGCAGCTTCAATAATTCAACATCCAGCTCTTTGATCCAGCGGGTGCTCACCAGCGTCAAACCCGCCTGGGTTACCGCCACGCGAGCCCCAAGCGCATTGATTAAACGCACTACCGGGCGCAACCGGCTGATGTGTTGACCTACATCTGCCTCTGCAAGTTCAAAAATAATGCGTTTGCGTTGCGATTTTTCGCATTGCATTAACGTGTCACGTAACCAGCGCTGGAAACGCGGACGGATCAGCGATTCGACGGTCACCTGTAAAGCCAGATTTTCTTCAGGCCAGTACGATAAAAACGGAATGAGACGGGTGATTTGCTGACGGTCATACTCTTCGGACAATCCGAATTGCAACACCATGGGCAGATATTCCGCGGAGATAACCTCTTCAGTGCCATCAAAAATACGGCACATCAGCTCACGATGATGAACATGACCATTCTTCATGACCGCCGGTTTTTGATAGATGCGCGGTCCGCCCCGGCTCAGCATCTGTTCAATCAGGGTTCGCCAGCGCACGTTGCCGCGCCCTTTCTCCGGCAGCGTATCATCATAGACTGCCCAGCCGTTCGCCCCCTGCAATACGGCGTTACGCGTGGCCGCTTCCGCATGTTCCATCACCTGCTCCGTCGACTGACCGCCGCGCCAGGCACAGATGCCCATATGCACCATATCGTCTCTGTCGAGCATTTTGCTCTGGGGCAGCGCATCGACGGCTTTCAGCAGCTGGCTGGCGATACTCTCGGACTCCTTTAAGGTGCGATGCGGCAGCAAGACGGCAAAATCGCTGCGGTGGTAGCGTGCCAGTAACGCGCCGGGGTAGCGCATAATAAAGGTGGACAGCAGGTTAATCAGCGTAAAGAGGTTCTCTTCCGCCACGCGCTGACCCCAGGTATCACGGAGCAGATCGAAGTCGGGCAGGCGAATCATCATTACCACGCCATGCGTACCCACCTTTTCGGGGTCATCAAGAAGGGTAGCCAGCTGATTATCAAAGAAGAGACGGTTGTTGAGGCCCGTTTTGTTATCCTGCGCGGCGTAAGAGCGAATCAATGTGTCCATACGGCTACGCTGATCGCTGGCAAACTGGATTTCGGAGAGCAGCACGTCCAGGGCGCTACTGGTGCGTGATGGCCATTCATAAACCGATCCCCGCACCTGTGGACCCCGTTCGCCATTCAGTATCCGCACGGAGCGTGTTTCCAGCAGTTCCTGGCCGGAAAGTTGACGACGCTGCCAGCGAACGGCGAGGAAAATCAGCAGTACGATAAAGGCAACGGCGATGGTTAAGGGCGCGGTGGTCATAAGCGAGCGTAAATAGTTGCTCATCGGATCCTGGTACATCAGATGAATTGTCATACCCGGATGTTTAAGTGAATTAACCGTGACGTTCCGATACTGATCTACCGTGCCGGCAGGACGATAGCTGCCCTGGCGGGTATGGCGGAAAACGGTCTGCTTCCCCTGTTTAATGTCGATCTGCACGATATCCACAGGCACCATTAACTCATCCAGCTCACGCGAAAGCGCCGGGAAGGAGGTTGCAATCAGGCGAGTGTCGATAACCGATGCAACCGATTCAACCCGGTTAACCAGCTTATCCTGGATGGCATTGTAAAAGCTCAGCGAGCAGCCGATTAGCGTGACAAATATGGTCAGCCCCGTCAGCAAGGTGATAAAAGCTGAGAACTTCGTCGTTAATCGCATCCTTGAGATTACTCCGTGGGTTGAAGGGGGTGCAAGTGAGCACTAACTTGCATTTCAAATGCGGCATACTACCAAACCTGGCGTATCTGGCAATTTATTGCGTTAAATCGGCACTGCGTTTCATTGAGCGAGTATAGTCATCAGAACATATTTTCCCATCATCAAACCTAGTGAGGACCCAGTATGCAGGCTTTGATCTTAGAACAGCAGGACGGCAAAACCGTTGCCTCAGTGCAAGCCATCGAGGAGAGCCGCCTGCCGGAGGGCGACGTGACCGTAGATATCGACTGGTCCAGCCTGAACTATAAGGATGCGCTGGCCATTACGGGAAAAGGTAAAATCATCCGAAATTTCCCGATGGTGCCAGGAATCGACTTTGCAGGCCGCGTACATACCAGTGAAGATCCACGTTTTCACGCCGGACAGCAGGTGCTGCTCACCGGCTGGGGCGTAGGTGAAAACCACTGGGGCGGACTGGCAGCGCAGGCGCGCGTAAAAGGTGACTGGCTGGTCCCGATGCCGAAAGGCCTGGACGGTCGTAAGGCGATGATCATCGGCACGGCAGGTTTCACCGCCATGCTGTGCGTGATGGCGCTGGAAGAGGCCGGGATCCGCCCTGACTCTGGCGAAATTGTCGTCACCGGCGCCAGCGGCGGCGTGGGCAGCACGGCCGTCACGCTGCTGCACAAGTTGGGGTATCAGGTCGCTGCCGTCTCAGGCCGCGAAAGTACGCATGATTATCTACGTCAATTGGGCGCAAGCCGCATTCTGAGCCGCGACGAATTTGCCGAGACCCGCCCGCTGGAAAAACAGGTCTGGGCTGGCGCAGTAGATACCGTCGGCGACAAAGTGCTGGCGAAGGTGCTGGCGCAAATGAATTACGGCGGCTGCGTGGCGGCCTGTGGACTGGCGGGTGGTTTTGCCCTGCCGACGACGGTGATGCCATTTATTCTGCGTAACGTGCGTCTTCAGGGTGTCGATTCGGTCATGACCCCAGCCGAGCGGCGGGCTGAGGCCTGGGAACGTCTGGTGCAGGATCTGCCAGCCTCATTCTTTGACCAGAGCGCCACTGAGATTACCCTGAGCCAGGCGCCAGAGTTCGCCAATAAAATCATGGACAACCAGTTCCACGGTCGTGCGCTTGTTAAAATCGCCTAATCTTCAAATTTTCGTGACATATTCGCGCTAACCCTCCTCCTCCGTCATGCTTAGAAAAACGCCTGACGGAGGATGCCATGAAAACCCGAAAACTGACGGAAGCCGACGTAACGTCTGAATCTGTCTTTATGCTACAGCGCCGCCAGATCCTGAAAATGCTTGGCATCAGCGCCACCGCCCTGACGCTCACCCCTGCGGCCCATGCCGATCTGCTCGACTGGTTTAAGGGCAACGATCGCCCGAAAGCCCCCTCCGGCGCACCGCTTAACTTCACCAAACCGGCGCAGTGGCAGAATAAACTGGCGCTGACGCCGGAAGATAAAGTCACCGGCTATAACAACTTCTATGAGTTTGGTCTCGATAAGGCCGATCCTGCCGCCAACGCCGGGAGCATGAAAACCGATCCCTGGACGCTGAAGATAGATGGCGAGGTGGCAAAACCGCTGACGCTGGATCATCATGACCTCACCACCCGCTTCCCACTTGAAGAGCGCATTTACCGTATGCGCTGTGTGGAAGCCTGGTCGATGGTGGTGCCGTGGGTAGGTTTCCCTTTGCATAAACTGCTGGCGCTGGTTGAGCCCACCAGCAACGCGAAGTATGTTTCCTTCCAGACGCGCTACGCCCCGGACGAGATGCCAGGCCAGAAGGATCGGTTTATCGGCGGCGGGCTGGAGTATCCCTACGTTGAAGGTTTACGTCTCGACGAAGCCATGCATCCGCTTACGCTGCTTACCGTCGGGGTTTATGGCAAAGCGCTACCGCCGCAAAACGGGGCGCCCATTCGCCTGACCGTACCGTGGAAATACGGTTTCAAGGGCATCAAATCGATCGTCAGCATTAAGCTCACCCGTGAACGCCCCCCCACCACCTGGAACCTGGCAGCGCCTGACGAGTATGGTTTTTTTGCCAACGTTAACCCGCACGTTGACCATCCGCGCTGGTCGCAGGCAACGGAACGTTTTATCGGCTCCGGCGGCGCGCTGGATGTTAAACGCCAGCCAACGCTGCTGTTTAACGGCTATGCGGATGAGGTGGCATCCCTCTACCGTGGGCTGAATTTACGGGAGAACTTCTAAGTGCGTTTAACGGCAAAGCAGATAACCTGGCTGAAGGTACTCCTGCATTTAGCCGGATTGCTCCCCTTTATCTGGCTCTTCTGGGCAGCCAGCCAGGGACAGTTCAGTGCCGATCCGGCGAAAGATATTCAGCATTTTACGGGTCGGATGGCTCTGAAATTTATGCTGGCGACCTTGCTCGTCTCACCGCTGGCGCGCTACGCTAAACAGCCATTATTGATACGCACCCGTCGGCTTTTAGGGCTATGGTGTTTTGCCTGGGCGACGCTGCATCTCACCAGCTACGCCCTGCTGGAACTGGGCATTAACAACCTGGCACTCCTTGGCAGCGAACTGGTGACGCGTCCCTATCTGACGCTGGGTATCGTAAGCTGGCTGGTTTTACTGGCGCTGACGCTGACATCCACGCAGTATGCGCAGCGAAAACTGGGTCGACGCTGGCAACTGCTGCACAACTTCGTCTATCTTGTCGCGATCCTCGCCCCGATTCATTACCTGTGGTCGGTGAAGATTTTATCCCCTCAGCCGGTCATCTACGCCCTGCTGGCCCTGGCCCTTTTAGCGTGGCGTTACAAGAAGTTCCGCCAGTGGTTGCGATAGTTCACGAAACTGTGCGTTTTCCCGCAGATTATTTATCAACCGCGAATCTTTTTCGGATAGCGGTTGATAATCTTCCCTGATAAGACCAGTATTTAGCTGCCAAATGCTACGAAATCGTTATAATGTGCGACTTCGGTTTTCCGGACAGGGGTTTTAGGCCTCTGAAAGGGTGACAATTGCGCTTTGAGGGTATATGTTGTTTTTTACCCGAAAATCGCAGGAGATAGCGGCACAATGGCTGACAAATTCCAAATTTTAGTATTGAACGGTCCGAACCTGAACATGCTCGGCACCCGTGAGCCAGAGAAGTACGGCACGCTGACATTGAGCGAAATTGTTAACCGTCTGAGTACGGAAGCAGCCTCGCTGAATGTGGATTTGGACCATTTTCAGTCAAACGCGGAGTACGCAATCATCGACCGTATTCATCAGGCTAAAGACACTGTGGACTATATCCTGATCAATCCGGCCGCGTTTACGCACACCAGTGTTGCTATACGCGACGCACTGCTCGCGGTGAGTATCCCGTTTATCGAGATCCACCTGAGTAACGTGCACGCCCGAGAGCCGTTCCGCCACCATTCCTACCTGTCAGATATCGCCGCTGGCGTGATTTGTGGGCTGGGTGCAGACGGCTATTCATACGCTTTACAGACAGCGGTAAAACGCTTGTCACAATCACACTAAACAAGAGTACGGAACCCACTCATGGATATTCGTAAGATTAAAAAACTGATCGAGCTGGTTGAAGAATCAGGCATCTCCGAACTGGAAATTTCTGAAGGCGAAGAGTCTGTACGCATCAGCCGTGCAGCCCCGGCCGCTAGCTTCCCGGTAATGCAGCAAGCTTACGCTGCGCCAGTGCAGCAGCCTGCGCTCTCCGCAGCCGTTGCACCAGTGGCAGCAGAAGCGGCACCTGCGGCTGCAACAGAAATCAGTGGTCACATCGTACGTTCCCCAATGGTTGGTACTTTCTACCGCACCCCGAGCCCGGACGCGAAGGCGTTCATCGAAGTGGGTCAGAAAGTCAACGTAGGCGATACCCTGTGCATCGTTGAAGCCATGAAAATGATGAACCAGATCGAAGCAGACAAATCAGGTACTGTGAAAGCGATCCTGGTCGAAAGTGGTCAGCCGGTAGAATTTGACGAGCCGCTGGTCGTCATCGAGTAACGAGGCGAACATGCTGGATAAAATTGTTATCGCCAACCGTGGCGAGATTGCACTGCGTATTCTTCGTGCCTGTAAAGAACTGGGCATCAAGACCGTGGCCGTGCACTCAAGCGCGGATCGCGATTTAAAACACGTATTGCTGGCGGATGAGACGGTCTGTATCGGTCCGGCTCCGTCCGTAAAAAGCTATCTGAACATCCCGGCTATCATTAGCGCCGCCGAAATCACTGGCGCGGTCGCGATTCACCCGGGTTATGGTTTCCTCTCTGAGAACGCCAACTTTGCTGAGCAGGTTGAACGCTCTGGCTTTATCTTCATTGGCCCGAAAGCCGACACCATTCGCCTGATGGGTGACAAAGTGTCTGCCATCACCGCGATGAAAAAAGCCGGCGTGCCAACCGTACCGGGCTCTGACGGCCCGCTGACCGACGATATGGATGCTAACCGCGCCCATGCTAAACGCATTGGCTACCCGGTGATCATCAAAGCGTCCGGCGGCGGCGGCGGTCGCGGTATGCGCGTTGTACGCAGCGATGCTGAACTGGCGCAGTCCATCTCCATGACCAAAGCGGAAGCGAAAGCGGCTTTCAGCAATGACATGGTGTACATGGAAAAATACCTGGAAAACCCACGCCACATCGAAATTCAGGTGCTGGCTGACGGTCAGGGTAACGCAATCTATCTGGCAGAACGTGACTGCTCCATGCAGCGTCGTCACCAGAAAGTGGTCGAAGAAGCGCCAGCGCCGGGCATTACGCCTGAACTGCGTCGCTACATCGGCGAGCGTTGCGCTAAAGCGTGTGTCGATATCGGCTATCGCGGGGCGGGTACCTTTGAGTTCCTGTTCGAAAACGGCGAGTTCTACTTCATCGAGATGAACACCCGTATTCAGGTTGAACACCCGGTTACCGAAATGATCACCGGCGTTGACCTGATCAAAGAACAGCTGCGTATCGCAGCCGGTCAGCCGCTGTCCATCAAACAGGAAGAAGTTGTGGTTAAAGGCCATGCGGTAGAGTGCCGTATCAACGCCGAAGACCCGAATACCTTCCTGCCAAGCCCGGGTAAAATCACGCGTTTCCACGCGCCGGGTGGCTTTGGTGTGCGCTGGGAGTCCCATATCTACGCCGGTTACACCGTACCGCCGTATTATGACTCAATGATCGGTAAGCTGATCTGCTACGGCGAAAACC
Source organism: Enterobacter cloacae complex sp. ECL72 (assembly GCF_019056635.1). NCBI lineage: Bacteria > Pseudomonadati > Pseudomonadota > Gammaproteobacteria > Enterobacterales > Enterobacteriaceae > Enterobacter > Enterobacter cloacae complex sp. ECL72. Next base: position 3,777,310 of record NZ_CP077659.1, read on the forward strand.
GTGACGTGGCCATTGCCCGCATGAAGAACGCCCTTCAGGAGCTGATCATCGACGGGATCAAAACCAACGTTGATCTCCAGATGCGCATTATGAGCGACGAGCACTTCCAGAATGGTGGGACTAACATCCACTACCTGGAGAAAAAACTCGGTCTAAACGAGAAGTAAGAGACCAGTGTTGCTAAAAGGCCGGATTATCCGGCCTTTTTTATTTCTGGGGATCGCTAAGCCCCATCATGTACAATCCCCGCTTTCTTCATCCACAAGGGACAAAAAATGGACAAACGTTTTGTTCAGGCCCATAAAGAAGCGCGCTGGGCGCTGTGGCTGACCCTTCTCTATCTCGCCGCGTGGTTAGTAACTGCTTACTTACCTGATTCGGCGATTGGCATTACCGGCCTCCCGCACTGGTTTGAAATGGCCTGCCTGCTGCTGCCGCTGGTGTTTATCCTGCTGTGCTGGGCGATGGTGAAATTCATCTATCGCGATATATCACTGGAGGACGATGATGCAGCTTGAAGTCATTCTGCCCCTTATCGCTTACCTGTTCCTGGTGTTTGGCCTGTCGGTTTATGCGATGCGTAAACGTTCGACCGGCACCTTTCTGAACGAGTATTTCCTCGGGAGCCGCTCTATGGGTGGCGTCGTGCTGGCCATGACGCTGACCGCCACGTACATCAGCGCCAGTTCGTTTATTGGTGGCCCCGGCGCCGCTTATAAGTACGGGCTGGGTTGGGTACTGCTGGCAATGATCCAGCTGCCTGCCATCTGGCTCTCTCTGGGCATACTGGGTAAAAAGTTTGCCATTCTGGCCCGTCGCTACAATGCCGTAACGCTGAACGATATGCTGTTTGCCCGCTATCAGAGTCGCTTGCTGGTATGGCTGGCAAGCCTGAGTCTGCTGGTGGCGTTTATTGGCGCAATGACGGTGCAGTTTATCGGCGGCGCACGTCTGCTGGAGACGGCAGCCGGTATCCCCTATGAAACAGGTCTGGTCATTTTCGGTGTGAGTATCGCGCTGTATACCGCGTTTGGCGGGTTCCGCGCCAGCGTACTCAACGACACAATGCAGGGGATGGTGATGCTCATTGGCACCCTCGTTCTGCTGGTAGGTATCGTGCATGCCGCAGGAGGCCTGAGCCATGCGGTTGAAACCCTGGAAGCGATCGATCCGAAACTGGTCTCACCGCAGGGGGCGGATGACATCCTCTCTCCAACCTTTATGACCTCGTTCTGGGTACTGGTGTGCTTTGGCGTGATTGGCCTGCCCCATACTGCCGTGCGCTGCATCTCATATAAAGACAGCAAAGCGGTGCACCGCGGGATCATTATCGGGACAATTGTGGTGGCGATCCTGATGTTCGGTATGCATCTGGCGGGCGCGCTGGGACGCGCGGTGATCCCTGACCTTACCGTACCAGATCTGGTCATTCCGACCCTGATGGTGAAAGTGCTTCCGCCGTTTGCCGCCGGGATTTTCCTCGCCGCACCCATGGCGGCCATTATGTCGACCATCAACGCTCAGTTGCTGCAAAGTTCCGCTACGATCATTAAAGATCTCTATCTGAATTTGCGTCCTGAACAGGTCGAAAATGAGCGACGCCTCAAGCGCATGTCGGCGGTGATTACCCTGGTGCTGGGGGCGTTGCTGCTGCTGGCCGCGTGGCGTCCACCGGAGATGATCATCTGGTTGAACCTGCTCGCCTTTGGTGGGCTGGAGGCCGTTTTCCTGTGGCCGCTGGTGCTGGGGCTCTACTGGGAACGCGCGAATGCCGCGGGTGCATTAAGCGGCATGATTGTCGGGGGCGTCCTGTATGCCGTTCTCGCCACGTTTAAAATTCAGTATCTGGGCTTCCATCCGATCGTGCCTTCGTTACTGGTAAGTTTACTGGCGTTTGTGGTGGGAAACCGTTTTGGTCGACCGGTGCCACAAACTGCCCTGATTTCTACTGATAAATAAAGAGTTTTGCCATGCCGTGGATCCAATTAAAACTGAACACAACCGGCGCGAACGCCGAAGAACTGAGTGATGCGCTGATGGAGGCCGGTTCGGTCTCTATCACCTTCCAGGACACGCATGACACGCCGGTCTTTGAGCCGCTGCCAGGCGAAACGCGCCTGTGGGGTGATACGGACGTTATCGGCCTGTTCGATGCAGAAACCGACATGAAAGAGGTCGTGGCGATTCTGGAAAACCATCCGCTGCTGGGCGTGGGTTTCGCGCATAAAATTGAACAGCTGGAAGACAAAGACTGGGAACGCGAGTGGATGGACAACTTCCATCCGATGCAGTTTGGTCAGCGTCTGTGGATCTGCCCAAGCTGGCGTGAAGTTCCCGATAAAAACGCCGTCAACGTGATGCTGGATCCGGGTCTGGCGTTCGGCACCGGCACCCACCCGACAACCTCCCTGTGCCTGCAATGGCTGGATGGCCTGGATCTGGAAGGCAAAACCGTGATCGACTTCGGTTGCGGATCCGGAATCCTTGCTATCGCGGCGCTGAAACTGGGCGCGGCAAAAGCCATCGGGATCGACATCGATCCGCAGGCGATTCAGGCCAGCCGTGATAACGCCGAGCGTAATGGCGTTTCCGATCGCCTTGAACTGTATCTGCCCGATGCACAGCCAGAGGCGATGAAAGCCGATGTTGTGGTCGCGAATATCCTGGCTGGCCCGTTACGCGAGCTGGCGCCGTTAATCAGCGTGCTGCCGGTTGAAGGCGGTCTGCTGGGCCTGTCCGGTATCCTTGCCAGCCAGGCAGACAGCGTCTGTGAAGCCTACGCCGATCTCTTCGCGCTCGACCCGGTGGTCGAGAAAGAAGAGTGGTGTCGCATCACCGGCCGTAAAAAATAAGCGTTTGGCGTGGTCGTCTGACCACGCCTTTTCCCTTCGGTTTTTTCTCCCGCCTTCTTCCTTTCTTCGATAAAATAACCGCACAAATCATAATGTTAATCATTGATTTGGATAATAAAATTCACAGGAAGAATATGATGAAACACATTTCAGGCAAGGCAGCGCTGCTGGCGCTGAGCATAATTTCGGCTACGGCTTACGCATCACACTGGAGTTATCAGGGAGAAGGCGCACCGGAACACTGGGGCGAACTGGACGAGGCGTACAAGACGTGTAAAAGCGGAATGTATCAGTCGCCGGTCAACATAGATAACACGGTCAAAGCCCACATCTCTCCGCTGGAAACGCACTATATCGACGGCCCGGTCATTCTGACAAACAACGGCCATACTATCCAGGCAAGTGAAAATGCCGATACACGCGACAGCATCACGCTTGATAAACAGCGCTGGACGTTACAGCAGTTCCATTTCCATGCGCCATCCGAAAACACGGTGCACGGTAAAAAATACGCAATGGAAATGCATCTGGTCCATAAAAACGCTGACGGCGAACTGACGGTCGTTGCCGTTATGTTCGATCAGGGCGCGGCAAACACTGAACTGGATAAACTCTGGGGCGTGATGCCCGGACAGGTTGACCAGAACGTCACGATTAAGCCAACCCTCGATATGAATAAATTACTGCCCACGGATAAAACCTACTGGCGTTTTAGCGGCTCTCTGACCACGCCACCGTGTTCAGAAGGGGTGACATGGCTGGTGCTCAAGCACCCGCTGACCGTCTCTGCTGAACAGCTGCAAAAATTCACTCACACCATGCACCATGAAAACAGCCGCCCGGTTCAACCGCTTCATGGCCGTCTGGTTGTTGAATAAGTCGATTTTTTTACGCTGATATCCTGTGCTGAAATGCGACGCAGATCGCAAAGAAGCGCCATAATCTGCTGCTTATAGCAGCAGATTATCCCGGACAATTGATTCATTTATTCAGAAATGATGAGAAGTTACGGGAAATTGTAAGCGCCCACAAAATGTTCATTTATTCATAACACAATGATTTAAATAGCGAATAATCTTATCCAAAAAGAATGACTGGCGATTCCTTGATCTACAACAGAGGATTGTTCAAAGTTTGGCCTTTCATCTCGTGCAAAAAATGCGTAATATACGCCGCCTTGCAGTCACAGTATGGTCATTTCTTAACTCATGCGCATCGGACACCACCAGCTCAGAAATCGCCTGATCGCAGCCCCAATGGCAGGTATTACCGACCGGCCGTTCAGGACGCTGTGTTATGAGATGGGAGCAGGCCTGACCGTTTCCGAGATGATGTCGTCTAACCCGCAGGTTTGGGAAAGCGATAAGTCCCGCCTACGGATGGTGCACATTGATGAACCAGGTATCCGCACCGTGCAAATTGCCGGAAGCGTGCCTGAAGAGATGGCAGATGCCGCGCGTATTAACGTGGAAAGTGGCGCCCAGATTATTGATATCAATATGGGTTGCCCGGCCAAAAAGGTGAATCGCAAGCTTGCAGGTTCAGCCCTTCTGCAATACCCCGACCAGGTGAAGTCAATCCTGACGGCGGTTGTCAGCGCAGTGGACGTTCCTGTTACGTTGAAGATTCGCACGGGTTGGTCGCCGGAACACCGTAACTGCGTAGAGATTGCCCAACTGGCCGAAGACTGTGGCATTCAGGCCCTGACCATTCATGGACGCACTCGCGCCTGTTTGTTCAACGGTGAAGCTGAATACGACAGCATTCGGGCAGTTAAGCAGAAAGTTTCCATTCCGGTTATCGCGAATGGCGACATTACTGACCCGCTTAAAGCCAGAGCTGTGCTCGACTATACGGGAGCTGATGCTCTGATGATAGGACGTGCCGCTCAGGGAAGACCCTGGATCTTTCGGGAAATCCAGCATTATCTGGACACTGGGGAGCTGCTTGCCCCACTGCCTCTGGCAGAGGTCAAGCGCTTGCTTTGTTCGCATGTTCGGGAACTGCATGACCACTACGGCCAGGCAAAAGGGTACCGAATTGCGCGTAAACACGTCTCCTGGTATCTCCAGGAGCACGCTCCAAATGACCAGTTTCGGCGCACATTCAACGCCATTGAGGATGCCAGCGAACAGCTGGAGGCGTTGGAGGCATACTTCGAAAATCTTGCGTAATGAAATAAAGAGCTGACAGAACTATGTTCGAACAACGCGTAAATTCTGACGTACTGACCGTTTCTACCGTTAACTCTCAGGATCAGGTGACTCAAAAGCCCCTGCGTGACTCGGTTAAACAGGCACTGAAGAACTATTTTGCTCAACTGAACGGTCAGGATGTTAATGACCTGTATGAGCTGGTACTGGCTGAAGTTGAACAGCCACTGTTGGACATGGTGATGCAATACACCCGTGGTAATCAAACCCGCGCTGCCCTGATGATGGGCATCAACCGTGGTACCCTGCGTAAGAAACTGAAAAAATACGGCATGAACTGATACTAGTCAGTTATGTTATTGAATAAAAAGGCGCTACTCGGCATGGGATAGCGCCTTTTTTATTAATGTTTATACAGATGTTTATACAGTTTTGTCTGAACAAACAAAAAAGCACCAGAACAATACTGGTGCTTTATAGGGGATTAACCTCTTTCAACGCCTTAATTTATCTGGCTTTCGCCACTGATAGGGTGGCGCTTCCATGCGCTGGCGGTGCCGCTGTTTAGCGGCCAAGACCATAGCTGTTTTAGTGCGGATTACCAGCTTATCCTGCCCGTTAAGTTCATGGCCCAATTGACGTGCCATTTCGTCGATCACAGACTCAATTTTCTTGTGTTTGAGCATATTCAAATCCCGGTAAATTCGGCAAGTCGCTGCTTATGGCTATCGCTCATATCGAATGCAAAATCCTCGTGCTCTGCCTGGAATGTGCCGAACGCCATAAGCGCAGAAACCGCAGGGTCTATCTTGTTAGAGGATTTCTTTTTGTTGGGCTTGATATTGGCATTGGCGTCGGACTCCATCACCACGTTACCAATCGCCCAAGCCAGAACCGGATCGCCACGATGACGCACCACCTTGCGGTTAACAAAAACCTCAAAGGATTTCGCTACCGGGCTGAATTTCAGATAGGTTTGCGGGAACGGCTCCACATCGAGGCCAGCCCCCTGCAACTGAGTGCGCAAGTGTGTGGCGTTCCACGTATCAAAGCCCACCAGCCGGATATTGAATGTTTCAGCGTCGCGCAGGATATCGTCACGGATGCGGTCATAGTCGATACAGTCGCCGGGGGTGGTTCGTATCCAGCCCGCTTTTACCCACTGGCGATAGATGGCGCGGTTTTTGTTAGCAACGTTAAGTAGCTGCGCTTCGGGCAGATAGTGCCGGGTAAGAAGCCTGATCTCGCGTTCAAACGGGAAAGCGTAACTCACGCTGGTAATATCGCTGGTTGAGGACAGGTCAAATCCGGCGTAACACTCCATCCCGGCCAGATCTTCTTCGGCATAATCGAGTGCACAGGCATCCCATGCCCCAGCACCCATCCACGGTGTGGAACCCTGACACCAGATATTGAAACGCTTGGTCAGCATCTCCACCCATTGCGAAGGTATCCCCCGCGCTTTCTGGATGGTGGATTCCAGTTTCGCCGCGTCAACGGATACATGCAGATTAGGGTTTGCCTTGATCCACATTTCCGGCTGCTCAACCTCGCTTTCGTCGTCCAGCTCGTAGATCAGGACAAACAGCGAGTCATTGCTCTCTTCCCCGGCCAGAATCTGACAGCAGTAGTCATAATGCTGTTTACAGGCGGAGACAACGTTACTCCCGGCTGTCGTGATGGCGAACAAAATCGCCTCAGGACGTGCGCCCATACCTAGCTCAAGCGCGGAATAAACGCCGTTATCCGGGTGAAGGTGGTATTCATCGACAATCGCCAGGCTGGGGTTAGTCCCTTCAATGGTGGCCGCTTTCGCCGCCAGCGGCTTTAGCAGGCTGTTGCTCTTTGGGTAAATGACCTTGTGCGCCTGAATATTGACGCGCTTTTTCAGCGGTTTTGACAGCAGGCACATCTGGCGGGCATCGTCGAACACGATACGGGCCTGATCCCGACTTACCGCAGCCGTGTAGATATCCTGCTGGCCCTTCTCCATGACCAGAAACCAGTTAGCCAGCATAGCTGCCACGGTGGATTTAGCATTCTTGCGCGGCACCTCGATAAAGGCGCTGCTGTACTTTCTGCGTCCCGTCGCCCTGACCTTAAATCCCAGCAGGTTAGCAAAGGCGAACTGTTGCCACGGCTCCAGCTCGATTGGCTGGCCCCGAAGCGGGCCTTTGACGTGTGGACAGAGCCGCGAGAACGCAATAAACCGTTCTACGGTCGCCGTATCGAACTCATAACGGGGGTCATTCAGGTCTGAAAAGTACCTTCCCACGGCCTGTTTTACGCGCTTACAAGCTGGAATTTCACCCGTTTTTATCGCATTTGCGTATTCATTCCAGACGGTCAAGCTCGTCTTCCTCTTCCGTTTCTACCGGGTTACGGCGGCGGCTTACCGGATCAAAGCCCAGCAGCGACGACATTTTAATCATGATTTTTTCAGCATCGGCCTTTGCGCTCAGCGCCGGATTTCGGCTCTCACCGCCCTGGCTGTTAACAATGCTGAACCCACGGCTGGCAAGGTCTTCCACGGCTTTGCGGTACATCGAATAGTTGACGCAAAAAAGCTCAAGGTTGTTCCAGTCGGCGGGTGTCAGATCGCCACGCTCGGCCAGTTGCTTCGCTTTCGCTTTCCACTGCTGCGCGGCTAACTCATCAAGGTAAGCTGGCGGTTTTGGTGGTCTTGCCATAAAAATTTCTCGTTTCCATCGCATTTTATTTTCAAAAAAATCACCGTGCGTAAAAATTTGAGGGGGCGGGCGGTGCCTAGCACCTTGAGGTTTGTCCTGAAAACCTCCCCCACCCCGTCCATGCGACCTGTCAGCGGTTGCGGAAGCATTCCCGCAACTCCCGTTCACGCTCGCTCATACGCTGCACAGGCTGGCGCTCATTGCGTCTGCTTCGCCCCTGCATGAAGCCATCACGGCAGCGCATCAATGATCGGTACAGATTCACCACGTCTTTCTCATTCATTTCTGGCCTCATACATCCAGTCATTGCGATGGGCTGCACGCTCTTCCTGCTCTCGGTACAGCCCTGCCTTACGGTTCGCTTTGGTGATGGGGTCTTGCTGCGTGGTCTTCTGGTTATGATGCATCTGGCATAACGGCTGGTGATTCCACTCAGGCCAGAACAGAACATCATCACCGCCGTCGATAGGGATGATGTGATCGACAATCTTTGCAGGAACGTAGAGGCCCAGCTTCTGGCACTCGACACATAGCGGCTGACGTTTCAGATACTGAGCGCGGTACTTCTCCCATGATGCTGAGTAACCACGGGCGCGACGGTGGCCGCGTCTGGCACCTTCCGCCCGCCAGGCTTCCCGCTTGTGCTCATCGCACTTACCAGACTTCACCCGCTTATTGCATCCCGGCTCAGTGCACCGGCGCATTGGTTGCCACGGCATCAGTACACCCCCACATCGCGATACACAGACCACAATGCAGAGATAGCAAGGGGGATCTCTTTCGCCTCCACATCACTAATCATCGTGCGGTATTCGTACAGTTGGGAAACGTACATAAGGCATCCGATCTTGATGGCAGGAGTGAATTCCAGGCCAGCACCGAACCGTTTACCGATATGCTTCTGGCAGACTTCCAGTGACGCTTCGATGTATGCCTGAATCATTGCATCTTCATAGGAATCATCGTTATCGATGCGGCAGTGAAGTTTTGCCTCATCAAGCCCAATTAGTTCACTCACGGCTTAAGCCCTCCCTTACAAAGCAACTCCAGCCTGGTAGCCTTTTCATCAGGAATTGCCGACTGAATATCAAATGCTTTTGCATCATGTCCTTTCTGTTTCCAGATGATCCGGCTGGCGCTGGTTACGTCAGAGCGGTAACGTACCCACATACGAAATGTAACCTCGGACATTTCAGCACCCGCAGCAATCAGCTCACGGCCACTGATCCCCTTCACTTCTGCCCAGACTGTCGCAACGTCGTACCATTCCTGAATGACGCCACCAGAAGGGGTTCGGCTGGTAGTAAAATTCTGAATCGTGACGCGTTGCCTTAATCCTCCCGGCCTCATGACGCATCCTCCTTAGTCTCAGAACCGGTACTGACCTTCACTTCCTGCTTCCATGCCTGGCTGTATTCGTCGCCACCTTCACGCGGCGGCATCCCTTCGCGTTCGCGGGCTTCGTTCGGGTTCATGATCCCGTTCTTGATACCGCGCTCATAAGTTGCGTACCGTTCGGTTGGAGTGGCTCGAAGAAGATCGGCAGAGTCGAACTCCACCTGATAACGGATTCCGGGTACAGGCGATGCCACCAGCAACGCGGATTTAATCTGCTGCTCAAAGTTCGCCAACCACGGGCGCATTGTCATGGTAAGAAAGGCACGGCTCGCCTCACTAAAATTGCTGTAGGTGCTGTTGCTGTATTCCTGCAAGAAGATGGGAGAAACGTTAAACATGCGGGCAATATCTTCGATGGTGAAGCGCCGGGAGGCCAACCACTCAGCATCCTGATTGCTCATGCCAAGCTGCTTATAGTCCATGCCACCTTCAAGGATCGGCGTTTTACCGGCATTTCTGGCACCTTTGTAGCGCTCAAGCGCGTCCAGCGCCTGCTTACCCTTCACACTATCGAGCCATTCAGCAGTAGTGACTACGCCCGCCGCCATCATGCCATCTTTCATAATGCTGGCACCGTGGCGCTGCTGGGCCAGGCCTAACCCCAGCGCTTCACGGCAGATGGTGATCGGCGAGCGCCCCAGAAAACCATCATCGGTCGAGTAACGCAGGTGCAGAATCTCTTCCTGCAAGTAGGTGCGCACTGCCCCGGTAAACGGCTCAGTAACAGTGTATTTGTACTTATGCTGGCCGATACGCTCAGGAACAACCGCCCCCGGCGCATACGGATGCAGGGATTGCGGCTGGCCGTCACGGCCCCACTGGATCACCGCATAGGCGTTACCATTCAGTAGGCAATGACGCATCATCGTGCGCTTGAACTGGTAAGGCGTCTGGCAGTCGTTAGGTTGCTCATTCAGGAGAAAATCTACCGGATGATTACTCAACCACTCTCGCGCTTCTCGCCCGTTATCGTTGCGCACGCGGTAGAGATAGCAGGGCATTGTTGCCACTGCCTCACTGATAACTGACACGGCGTTCATCACCGCCGGCAGAGATTCCGCAGTACCAGCAGACACATATTCGCCTGATCCGGTATTTGGAATCCCTGCCATCGCCAGAAACTCATCAATCGTCATGCTGCGCTGTTCGGATGGCTCAGATTTACGGCCAAAAGGCCAGATATTCCACATATCACAGCCCCGCTAAGTCAGCCCAGCGTCGGCGGTTATCACCAGCACGGCGCAGTTCAGGATGTTGGGAGAACAGAGAACGGTGCGCAATTTCCACGCCGGACTCAGGGTAAGCAGGCATAGAAGTAACGGTGATCTCCCGCAGCTCGGCAGCGGTAACAGTGCGAATATACGGTGTAGGAGTAATATCCCAGGACTCTTTCAGCGCACGGAACCCGAAGCTCATGCCGGAAATGTCTCCACGCTCCACCAGCTCTAGCACATCATTGCCAAGTTGGGTGTTTGGCGGGGTCAGCTCGAAACGCAGCCCGGTATCATCTTCGGACAACACCAGCGTGCCGGATTTGGTACGCCCCAGCAGTTGGGTATAGTTATGCTCGTACAGTGCACGCACATCGCTACCGGATGCCAGGCTGTCTTTAAACGCCCCCGGCGCAAACTGCTCGCGGAACTCATCCCAAATCACCTCTGACAGGCTGTTCCAGCGCACGGCATAGCCCACCAGCTTTTTGTTGCTGGCGCTCAGTTCGGAGGTACGGATTTCAAAATCGATTGTTTTCATTGTTGGACTCCACAGAGGGCAAAAAGGGGCCGAAGCCCCTTAAACGTCAGATCAGGAACCTGAACCGGAAAGCTCAAGCACCTTGATGGCGTTGGAGTCCACCACGCCACCGCCCAGGTATTTATCGGTATGCACCTTGTAGAAACCAGGTTCGGTGATGTTGTCGGGGCGGGTACGCACGCCAGTAGTGTGATCCACGATAAAGTAACCGCGCTTAAAGTCCCCGACTGCCAGGAACGCTTCACCCGCAGCCGCATCAGGCATGGTTTCCAGATATTGAACCGGACGGCCAAGGAGGGTATCGGGAGAGTCAGCGACGAGACGATCACGCCAGATGTAATCCCCGTTGCCGTTTTTCAGCTTTTGCAGCGTAGCGGCAGTGTTGGAGTTCATCACCCATACGGCATTTTTGCGGTATTTGGCTTTCAGCTTATACAGCAGGTCGATCAAGCCATCAGAGGAAACGGCAGCAGCTTCCATCTTCTCCAGCGTGCCGAACGGACGGGTTTTATCGCTGGTGGCCGCACGCGGATAGGACAGGAACCCTTTGGATTTTTTATCACCGTCGCCGTTCACAAAGTCGGTTTCTTCGGTAGCAGTGAAGGTGTCGGTGATTTCGGAAGACAGCCAACCCAGAATATCAACTTCGGAGAAGTCGAGAATTTCCTGAGTGGTTTTCGGGTAGGCGTAGATTGGGTTGAGTTTGATATCAACGCGCTCCATCTTCGGCGTACTGGTTTCGGTACGTGCCTCACCTTCGGTACCACGATTAACGGTAGTGCCGCCCACAGATACCAGCTTCTGGTATTCGTTGGTTTTGGTGGTCTTCACCGTTGCGATGGAGCGCATCACGCTATCATCCTGCAACTGGCGCATAATCTCTTTGTCCAGCTCAGGGATAACGGTATAACCGCCGTCAGCCTGCACCAGCGTGGAGAGAGAACGGGTATCACCTGTCATGATGTAGTGGCGCAGCTCGTCGTTGCTTACTGGCTCACCTTCGACGGAAGTACCAGGCAGATTGCGCTGATCGTCGGCGACGGCTTCAAGGCGGTTAATTTCAACTTCAAGCGCATCAGCCTGGGCGCGGAGTTCGTCGAACTTTTTGCCTTCTTCATCGTTGAGGCTTCGCTTTTCGCTGTCAGCTTTTTCCAGCATGGAACGCATCTGGGTTTTGAGTGCGGCTTTCTGCTGGCGTAATTCAAGTAATTTCTTCATGGAGTGGTTTCCGTAACAATTAACGTTGAGACGTGAAACCAGCGCTTGGAGGGATGTCCACCTGGAAAGGAAACCGTCGCAGAACGGGAAAAAACCAGGTGGACAGTGGCGGCTCACGTCTGAGTGCCACTCTTCAAGATATACATAATAATCAATGAGTAAACACCTCTATGTTGTCGCAAACAGCAGCGAAAACAGGAGAACAAATAATTTACAAAGTTTGATAATATGAACGGGAAAAACACCACTTCTGGGGGATTTTATGGACTTCGATTTTGATGATATGGCATACCCGGATATTTTTTTAATTTCCGGCGAGGAGTTTAAAGGAAGCCGGAACACAGGAAAAAATCAGGTAGATATCCCGTTTACTGACGAACCGCAAATTGAATTGGGAGATATTCTGATTCAGAAGATTGGAAGCCGCGAGTTAAGCCTTAAAGTTGTCGATCTTTCAATATCAAAGAATGGAACGTTGAACGTGGGTACAACGCATCCTCACTTACTTACGTTATCCGTAGAGAACCTTTCTTCCGACGCACACAGGACAGCAAAGAGCATGAATACTTTTAATATTGGCTCCGTCAGTGGTGAGCAAGTTCAAATAGGTGAAAGTAATCATATGCTGGTGAATATCAGTATTACTGAACTTGTCGAGAAAGTAGCTAAATCTGGCGATCCACAGGCCAAATCAATGTTGAAACAGTTACTGGGAAATAGCACCGTTGCCAGTATCGTTGGCGCTGGCGCTTCCGCGCTGTTAGGTCTGCTTTAAAATATGGCCTGGGAAAACCAGGCCACTAGCCTACATGGCAGGATGATTATTCTTTATCCAGCCCCCACTGATAGAAAGCCCAGCTTGCCGTTGATTGTGCGCTATGGATAGCGTTCTCAAGGCCAGAGGTTGGGTACGACAAATCAGCCGCCATCCTCTGTAGAAGATCGAGGTAAGCGCTGGCGTCTTTCGACAACTCTTGCCCCTCTTCTTCCAACCCAGACTGGTACGATTCCAGATCAAGTTTTTCAGAAGTGACAAAAGCGCTCAGAGCCAGAAAATCCGTCACCGTAATCTCATCTTTATTTGAAAGCTCATCAACGGCGCTGTAGAGAAACTTAAGATCGCTCATATGCCCGTTATCTTTGCCAATCAGTTTCATTAATGACCTCTTTATTTTTCACGTATATATACAAAACTATGTTGGTTCAGTTAGTTCAGTTGGTTCAATTTGTAAAGATGTTTGTTTTATAAGGATTATTTTCCGTTGAGTGAACCAACAAAGCCCCGATTTGAACCAACATTGGGTATTTTCATGTTGGTTCAGTCCATGAGGTTCTAAAATGTTGGTTCAAACTGCCTGTTTGTTGGTTCAAAACTGCTATTTGTTGGTTCAGTGTTGGTTCATTTTTTTGACATTAAACCCATATAAAACAGCCACATGAACATAACCAATAGACACTGAACCAACTGAACCAACTTTAATAACCCTCACATGTGTAATTTATTCTTCTCCATCTTCCGCAACCTGGTGAAGCACATAAACGTTGATTTGACGCCCATCAATACGCGGGGATTTCTGCTGGTATCCACGCCCGCTGGACGGCTCAGAAAGCAAGCCAGCAGCGGCAAGCACGCGGGCAAACTGCCTGGCGTTAAAGCCCTGAGCTATCTCCTTCTCAAACGTTGCGGGGAACGTATAGAACACCAGCGGCGCATCATCATGGCTGCTTTTGCGCTTTCGATACCCGGCCAGATCGCGAATCGGCATACTGGACGGATCATAGGGCAACGGTGCAAAGCGGCTTAAACCGTAGGCATTCAGGAACGCCTCGCACTGCTCGATGATCTGTTGGTGCTCTTTGTTACCCGTGCCGAACTCTTTCACCCAGGCGTTAAAGCTATGCTGGATAGCGTCACGGCTGGCCTGTTCGCCCCATCCGGTGATTGATGCACCAGTTACCAGCGCGGCTTCGAGGATTGCAAAGCGTTCGGCCACGCGGTGTACCTGCTCCCCGTAATCGGCCGGGATGAGGCCGCGCCAGCGCGCTTGCGCGTCACGCACCGCCTGTTTAGCCTCCTGCTGGTTAGCTGCCAGCCATTTAACCCACTCACGCCCCGCCGCCCCGTGGTTATCAATCCAGGCTTCTTTCAGTGCGTCAGCATGAGCCTTGCCGTTTGGCAGACCGTTAAAGGCCGTCGATTTCTCCATAGGGATGTTGAGCAAGCGCACCAGTTGGCCCGCTTTCACTTTCAGCCCACCAGCAGCCAGGAAGGTTTCAATATCCATTTCCCCGGTACTGATCGCCACCGTGCGCCAGCGTTTAAGCTCCCGGTTGCCGCCTTCTTTGGCTCCCTGCAACTTCCCGGCACCGTTAAACAGGGTATAAGCAGACGTGGCAACATCTTTGGCACTGCTGCCCTGTCCTACCTCATCAAGCGGTAACAGGCTGTCGTTGTGCGCCTCCGCTTCGTTTGCTATGCCAAGCGCAGTACCGTACCAGGTAAGCCGCAACGCATCAGGCTCACCCCACAGGCTGCTCGCAATATTGGCGGTAGTGGTCTTACCGGCGCTCGACTGCTCGAACAAATGGACACCGAAACCGTCAGCACCCACCAGGCCGATAAGCGGAGCGGATAGTGCCGCTGCCACGCCCAGCATCATGGAAGGATTGCCCCCGGCCAGACGGGCGACGGAATCCCGCCAGGTGGCAGCAGTACCAGCAATGGCATACCCGGAAGATGCAGCGCTGCGACCGTTAAAGAGAATGGGCGTCTCTGGATCACCAATCACTTCACCATCAGGCATGATATATGCGCCATGATGCCAGCCAGTGGTATGGGTGATAATCCATTCCCGATCAGTGCCGCTTTGCTGCAACCAGTCGGCCAGAATCGCCCGGAAGGTGCTTTTAGTGGTCACATTCACCCCACCAGCTTTAAGTGAGCGCCAGCCGTCGCGCTCACCGATATCAGCACAGGGGATCGCCCTAGTAGTATCTTCATGGCCACGCGGCGAACGCCAGCGCAAAACAAGATAGCGCTCTGTCCCGTCACTACCGGAGCCGACCACCTCAAGAGGCGAGCACAGCCACGTTTCGTTATTGATGATCTCGCCACTATCCTTGTCCACCTTTGGCGTGATCCAGTACAGGCCATCGCTGCGACTCTCCACACGGGGTTTAAGTTCATCACCCGGTTCAGGCTTTGGCTCCCGTTTTTTCACAGGCAAGTTCACCACAATACTTTCCCCGCGTTCGGCCTCTTCTTTGAGACGTGGAAGCCTGCCCGTCCAGTCCTCCTTCGGCTGAGGCTCAAACATGCCATTAAACAGCCGGGCCTCTTTCACATCCGCCAGCGCCAGTTTGGTTGCGATAGTGCTTATCTGCATTTCGGAAAGCTCGCCAGCGCGGATCACACGAACACTGCGACGGCCGTTATCAACGATGTTTAATCGTTCCAGTTCTGCCAGTTGCCTTTTGCCCAGATAAACAGGCGGTACATCATCCCATGCCCTTTTACCTTCGCTCTCGATCCAGTGCTGCACATGTGAATAGGCATCTTCACCCGCAAAAATAATCGCCTCGGTAAATTTGTCTTTCGGCAGGAATTTAATATTCGGGGCATTCTTCATCTTCATCAGTGCAACACCTTATTGGACATATCCGCGCCCAGGTCTTCATGCAGGTACTCAAGGTGGCAGCTTTTCACTATCTGCAACCCCATTTCGTTAATATCGCCATCGTCGGTAAAGCAGGTCAGCAGAATATCCCGCAAACGCCTTAACCCCTCATCGCGCCCGAACTCTTCAAAGCAGCCAAAAATCATATACTTCATCAATACGTTTTCAGTTACGCGCGGCTCCAGCGTGAAGCGATAGCGGGCCATATACTTATCGCTTTCCACCAGCAAGGTTGCCGAACCGGTTTCCGCTATCTGGTGAGCAATACAGGTTTCGGTCAGTTTGCGGAACAATGGGCCTATCACTTCAAAAATATCGGTCATTGCGGGATACCTCCGCTCATCTGAAATTTGCCAAGTAATGGGTGATACCAGTACGCCGATCCATATTTGCGCTTTGCGCTGCGCAGAACCTGCCTCGCCACCTCTCTGAACTTGTTATCCGGCGCGATAAAGCCACCAGCTTTCATTCTGACCAGCATCACGCCCGTGTTTTTTGCCAACTCTTCGGCTTTTTTCGTCGATATGCCGAACTCAGCCGCCAGCGTAGCGACCGGAGCCATACCGGGGGGAATATCGCCCCCCTGGCTTTCGGTGAGTGTGCGCACCTGCTGTTCTAGCTCCAAGACTCGGTTAACCAGCAAATCGACACGTTTTTCCAGTTCGATAAACTTCACATTGCTGATCATTGTTTTGCCCCCTGCGATTCAGGGTCTGAAAAAGTAGAAATATCCAGTGAATTTGCCAGTTCGTCAGAAAGGCGTTGAGCCAGGCCAGTTAAACTCATTACATGGATACGCTCTTCCTCGCCCCTGATAGTCGCAAGGTAAGCAGCACATGACAGAAGCGCAGCAACCTCTTGCGCCAGTAACAGCAAATCTTTTTTGCTGCGGTAGGTGTAAAAGTTACCCATTTAGCACCCCCGTTGAGTTCTGCTCGACCATGCTTGCCGCCAGCTGATCCGATACTCGTCTAGCCAGGCTGATAAGGTTTTCCCGCTCAACATGATCAACGTCGCATTCTTCGACAACCATTAATAAAGCTGCCAGTTCACACGCTATCGACGTGGTTTTATCCGTTAACTCACGCATGGCGCACCTCCTGAATCGCGGCACTGTCGAACTCCCAGCCACGGCGGGTGGTGTAATCGAAGAACGCAACGCGGCAAGGAGCCTGAGCGCGAATTTTGGCGGCAAAAACTAAATCCCAGCCGGGAAAAGCAGCGCGGGCTTTATCTTCCGTGTCAGCATCAAAGCGAAGCACTACTGGGGTGCATTCGGGAGTGTGATCTGGGGTTGCCAGGAATAACCATGTAAATTCCGGACGAGTTTGGGTAGACTGATTGTCAGCCATAACTGTTACCTCACTTAACGGTTTGGTGAGACGCCTCGGTACTGCTCGAACAGTCCGGGGCGTTGTTTTTTTAGATAGCACCGTGTTAAGGTGTGTACCTATTAAAGAAAACAGTACGCCAATAGGTACGCACATGTCAACACCCATTAAACGAGATCGGCAACCAAAAGGAGCGGGGAAAGCACCAGCGTTCCAGATTCGAATCCCCCCCGAACTTAAAGAGCAATTTGAAAAAGAAGCCCAAGCAGAGAGTGTTAGCCTCGCAAATTGGATGAAGGAATTAGGCCGGGAAGCCCTCCGAAAGA
Source organism: Enterobacter cloacae complex sp. ECL72 (assembly GCF_019056635.1). Taxonomy (NCBI): domain Bacteria; kingdom Pseudomonadati; phylum Pseudomonadota; class Gammaproteobacteria; order Enterobacterales; family Enterobacteriaceae; genus Enterobacter; species Enterobacter cloacae complex sp. ECL72. The sequence goes on from NZ_CP077659.1 coordinate 3,794,707, forward strand.
AAGGTATTGAGCCAAAAGGCTGAATAAAATCAGCGGGCGCAGAATTGCGCTGGCTCATTCTTTGACCACCAGCGTTAACCCTGGTATGCTTAATTTGTTTCGGTTTTTCGTAGTGACATTGGCAGCTCTGCAAAGCTGCCTTTGTTTTATTCAGCGTCAGCATTCGGCACCTCCGGCAATACACCACCAGCGATCAGTTTCTTCGTTAACCACTGCTCACCCTTCCCCGTCAGCATCGTTGTGAATGAGGCTCTTACCTCGCCATTCGTTTCATACGTTCCATGGCGAACGGCAAAATAACCGCTATCGATATAACGCTGCATAGGCAGGTTGTGGCGCTGGCCGCCATTGATGAGAATCCCCTGTTGCCTCATCCAGCCGAATAATTTGATGGGGCCAAGCCCTAAGGCTTTGGCATAGTTGGGAATGGAAATACCCTTGTTGATCTCCGCCACGCGATCAGCGAAATCAACCTTTGGCGCAGCGGCCACCAGCCGGTTTTCAAGTTCGCTTGCCTTTTCTGCCAGGTCAGCAGCAAGGCGCAGGGCTTCCGGTAACGTCTGGGGGATATTAGCGGCGGCTTTTGCCTGGCGTTCGCAGTTGATGAAGTAGCGGCGCACCTCCCGCCCTTTTTCGTTGCGCTCAACCATTGCCAGCTCTTTACCCATATCAATAGTGATCAGGTAGTCATGTTCCATCTGCTGCCGAGATTTTGCGCTCGCCCGTTTTGGCGTGCTCAAACTTTCAACAATGATGTAATCGACTCCAGTAGTGAAGCCGTACTGGCTAATACGCCCTTTAATCCAGTTAGTGAAATCACGCCCAACGCCGAGAAACGCATGGAGTTTTTTAGCACTGACCAGCGATACCGCCACGCCGCCAATATTTCCGGGGTTAACCGGAACCAACTCATTTAATTTTTGCATAGCACCCCCTTTACGCGGATTTACGGTTGTAAGGGGTGTTGACGTTCTCAACAGCAGGCGGATTGCGAACCCACCAAAGAACATCTGACAAAAGCCAGGCGCAACTATTACGGCCAAAGTGGCAGCGTGGCGGGAATTTACCTTCGTTCTCCATATACCAGCGGGTGGAACGGGAAAGGCTGGTTATTTCAAAACATTCATTTTCACGAATACGACGATCAAACTTAATTCCGTACTCTGCCAGAATGTTGCGGCGTTGCTCAGGTGTTGGCGGGGTAAAAAGAGTATTTGACATGCTTCCTCCACTTCACACATTCAGAAGGACACTTTCCTAACTGTTCTTGTGTTGTGGAGGAATATTGATATCTACATCATCTTACTGATACAGAAGAAAAAAAATCATTTCCTACGCCTATTTTTTTGCTCAATCAACCTCTCCCGGATTTCTCTCTCAAACTTTTCCAACGAAAAATTTGCAAGATTTTTTTCGAAAAAAGGCCGAATAGTTTCACAGAGTTTCTTTTCTCCGACTGATAGATCAGGGAAAATCGAACCGGCAATTACACTACTGCTTATCCTGTTTCCTGTAATTTTTTGCCAGCAGAACAGGTCAGCATAGGGGAAGATTCCATAACTTATTATCTTCCTTCTGGCTACTTCCCAAGAATTTATTGATAGTTCATTATTTGGGTCTGGAATATTTAAGGAATTTCGCCATGATGAAAGCAAAGATGATAAATCTTCAATTAAAAATTCATCAGGATAACGTAAGTCCAATTTAACAAAAAAATCATCCCCGAAGTTATCAATCAGATTAATGCAGTCAAACAGCCCCAAAGTATCAGTATCATCATATTCATCAACTACTTTTTTAGAGTGCATTATTTTGAATATATCGTGACGTTGTAAAGGCTCAATCAGCATTGACGAACCAAGCCGCTTACCTGCATTTGAGTTATTTTCCTGCATATCGGATTGCACGTAATCAACACCTGCAAAGGCATCCTCACTATATTTTCTGTCAGCTATTGGATTAGACATTATTATTTTCAAATCATCTTCATCTATCCATTTATCATAATCTGCGACCATATAATGACGCATTAATAACTGATTAAAAAACTCTCTATCATCTAATGATTCAAAAGTTTTATATTTCCCTATATCGAAATACTCCGGCAAATCGCTTTTCTTGTTAATTAACATATCGTCACCCTCAACGCCCCTAATAACTTGCGAGCCAGGCGGGTAGGGTTTCCCGCTTTTCGGTTGGCCGACCTAGACCCGCAATATCAGTTTAATCTCTATTCGCTACAGGTAACAGAACCACATTTTGATGATTACCCGCAAGAAGTTCTAAGCGGTCATACCACTTGTTCAGCGCGTCCAGCTTCTCCGGCAAGTACAGACTACGGTTATAAATTGCCATAACTCCCGGCATTGAGTGGCCCAGCAACTGTTCAACAACGTGCGGAGCGATACCCATATTATTCATATGCGTTGCAAGCGTTCGCCGTAGATCATGCAATGTCCACGGTTCAGAATGCCCCAGTTTTTTATAAACGCTACGGCCCCACTGGCTAACCGCCTCGCTATTCTTCACAACTCCGAGAAGGTAGCCGGATGATTTTGTTTCATCGTGGAGAATTTCAATAAATGAACGCATCGCTTCTGGAACTGGCCGCACAATCTTTTCACCGCCTTTACTATGCGCTTTCGGAACCGTCCATACCCATGCCTCCATATCCCATTCGGCCCACTCGGATAATCTGGCCTCCTGGGTGCGGCAACCAAACAAAGTGGTGATCCTGAGCAAGTTTGTGTAGTAAGGCAGAAAAACATCGCCGGAAGATATAGCAGCCCACAATCCCCCAACCTCTTTATCTTTCAATACCCGATCTTTTTTCGCCTGCTTTTTACCAACATCGGGAATACTCAAATCTTCAAGGGCGGTACTGACGGCGTAACGGCGAACGCGGCAGAATTTCAGAGCCTGCTTACACATCTGGAATACATAACCCGCAGCAACTGGCGTCTTCTTTTTCATTCTGTCAAAGCAGTCAAGCCAGTATCGGGTTTCGCAGTCAGCGAGCGCCATTTTCCCAATGTAAGGGTAAATATGTTTGCGTAGCTCCGCTTTATGCCGCTCAACGTTCGCACGGTTTTCTTCCGCATATTCGCGTATCCAGTATTCGATAGCTTCCTGCACCGTGACTGGTTTAAGCGTTTCCTGAGTAGTGAGCGCCAACTGGTGCTTTGGGTCTTTACCAGAGGCCAACCACTGACGACATTTATCACGCGAAGAACGGGCCTCTCTGAGACTCATATCAGGGTAGCGCCCCAGAGTCAGCCGATGCAGCTTCTGCCCGTCGAGTCGGTAAGTAAACACCCAGCTAATGCCACCAGCTTTCGTTACCTTAGCGCTCAACCCGGCACCATCAGCATAAAACTCAATCTTACTGGCCGGGATGCCATGTAATCCCTTTAACTTCCTGTCGCTCAGTTTGTTAAGTTCGCCAGCCATAGACCACCACCCAGCCCAAAGTGTTTATACAAATGTTTATACAGAATTGCTTGCATAATAGCATAAACAACAAAAAGCACTGGAACAATATACAGCCATAATTTCATATAACTAATTGATTTTAAATAAAATATAAAAACCACCTCAAAGCATGAAAACAGCTAATCTGACAGTACGGCATGAACTAATTTCGATTAGCTAACTGCTTGTTTAAAAAGGCGCTCTTCGGCATGGGGAAGCGCCTTTTTTATCGTCCGGCCGGGCAACCGTCAACGCTTTGTAAACCTTCTCTTTCCCCACTTTTCAATGCCCGCTTTTCGTGTATATTTCCACCAACTTACAGGCTCTCTTTTCGCGGAATGACACATGATTCGTAAATACTGGTGGCTGGTCGTTTTTGCTGTCTCTGTTTTCATTTTCGATGCGCTGCTGATGCAGTGGATTGAACTGATGAGCACCGAAACCGATAAATGTCGCAATATGAATTCCGTGAACCCGCTTAAACTGGTCAACTGCTCAGAGCTGGACTAACCGCTTCCATCCTGTAAACCCCCTGTTATCACTCCATAAAAACAGGGATTTAAATCACTTTTCGTCATTTCCTGACGATGATAATGTCTGTGCCCTTTCCAACCGCTCTTGCTTAACGTCTCACAACGAGTGAACAGACCATGCTGGTTAGCCAATACAACCAAATCCTCGTAGTCATCTCCTTTGTTGTTGCCATTCTTGCCGCCTATACCGCGCTGAATATGGCTGCGCGCGTTGCCGGAAGCCAGGGCGTCGCTGCACGCGTCTGGCTGGCAGGTGGCGGTGTTTCGATGGGGATTGGCGTGTGGGCGATGCATTTCATCGGTATGCTGGCGATGGATCTTTCCATGAGCATGAGTTACAACGCGGTCCTGACCGTGCTTTCGATGGTTATCGCCATCAGCTCGTCAATGTTTGCCCTGTGGCTCGTTAGCGGCGAGCAGCTACGTTTGCGCCGGCTGCTGCCTGGCGCCGTCGTGATGGGAACGGGCATTGTTGCCATGCACTACACTGGTATGGCAGCCCTGGAGGTCACACCGGGTATTGTCTGGGATAAAAAGTGGGTGGCTATCTCCGTGGTCATTGCCCTTGCCGCTTCACTGGCCGCTCTTTGGCTGACGTTCCGTTTACGTCAGGAAGCCGCACGAATGGCGTTGATGCGGCTGGGGGCGGCGATCACCATGGGCATCGCTATCGCTGGCATGCATTACGCCGGCATGGAAGCAGCACAATTTCCAATGTCGACGATGGTCCACCATCATGGCATTAACGGGAGCTGGCTGGCGATACTGGTTAGCGTGGTCGCGCTCGCTATTCTGGGGATTACGCTGCTGGTGTCGATGTTCGATGCCCGCCTTCAGGCTCGTACCTCGCTGCTGGCCTCATCACTGGCAGAAGCTAATCGTGAACTCGCACAGCTGGCGTTACATGATACGCTGACGCGATTACCCAATCGTATTCTGCTTGAGGATCGCCTCGATCAGGCCATCAGCAAGGCCGATCGCGAAGGAAGCCCTTTCGCGCTGATGTTTATGGATCTCGACGGCTTTAAAACCGTCAACGATGCCTATGGTCATGATGTCGGTGACAAGCTTCTGGTTGCGGTGACTCAGCGTTTGCTGTTGCAGTTGAAAGGTCAGTATACGCTGGCGCGTATCGGTGGGGATGAATTCGTCCTGCTGGCCGAAACCGCCACTCCGGATGATGCTGCCTCACTGGCAAATTCACTGGTGCGCGTCATTGATAGCCCGTTCCATCTCGATCCTTATGAACTGATGGTCACCCTGAGCATTGGCATTGCGCTCTATCCACACGATGGCAAAACCGATCGTGAACTGATGTTTAACGCTGATGCTGCGATGTACCACACGAAACATATGGGTCGCAACGGCTATCACTTCTTCCAGCCGTCAATGAATACGCTGGCACAGACGCATCTACAGCTGATGAATGATCTGTGGCAGGCCATCGACCGTAATGAGTTACGCCTGCTTTATCAACCTAAATTTCACGCCCCTGCCGGGCCAGTCCTCGGATTCGAAGCGCTGTTACGCTGGCAGCATCCCAAACAGGGGTTACTCCCACCCGATCTTTTTCTACCGCTGGCAGAGAAAACGGGGCTGATTATTCCGATTGGAAACTGGGTAATCGACGAGGCCTGCCGCCAGCTGCGTGAATGGCATCTTCAGGGCCACACGGACTGGTCAATGGCGGTGAATCTTTCTACATTGCAGTTCGAACAGCCGTCGCTGGTTAAAACAGTTCTCGATTGTCTGACGCGCCATAGCGTACCACCCGGCATGTTGATCCTGGAGGTGACCGAAACCACGGCAATGAACAATCCGGACGAAAGCGTTCGTGTCCTGACAGCGCTGACGGATGCGGGAGTAAAAGCCTCGATAGACGATTTTGGCACCGGTTACTCAAGCCTTCTGTATCTTAAGCGACTTCCCGCCTGCGAGTTGAAAATCGATCGTGCTTTTGTGAAAGAGTTAAGTGGTGAGAGCGAAGATGCGACGATTGTCTCGGCGATTGTCGCCCTGGCAAAAACGCTGAATCTGAAGGTCGTGGCGGAAGGGGTCGAAACCGCAGCGCAGCAAACCTTTCTGACAGAACTGGGATGCAATACGCTATAGGGTTACCTGCTGGGCAAACCGATTACCGCGCAAGCTATTATGGAACAGTGCCAGCACGGGGAGATGTCGCCACCCCGGACGCGGTCATGAGGCTGTATCGTAAACCACTGGTGCCACTCGGGTGATATTTAGTGTCGCCAGAATATTATCCACCAGCGCCGGTGCTTGTTTGTACAGATTAAAATTGTTGCTATCCATTAACCAGTTTTTAATGACACCGCTAAAAAAGGCGTGGAAAACAATCAGCGCCAGTTCAATATTGGTTTGCGAAGAGATAACGTTACGAGCAATGCATCGCTTTAGCGTCTTGCGAAGATAATCATCGTTTAAACCGATCCGCTTGCGTATTTCACATTCTGAAATCACATCGTCATGAAATTCACACTTATGATACAAAATTTGTAAAAGCGCATATTGCCGCGGCTCGCTCGCAATATATTGCAGTGCGACAATAAATTGTTCACGAAGCATTAACAAAGGGTCGTCATTTTCGGAAAGTATTAACCTGTCACGAATCATCTCACGCATCGGCAATTGCTGATCCCATATTGCATTAAATATTTCCGCTTTACTCGAGAAATGCCAGTAAACCGCCCCGCGAGTGAGTTGAGCAGCATCGGCGATGTCGGTAAGCGTGGTGCTGGACACGCCACGCGTCGCGAATAGCCCGATAGCGGCTTCAATCAGCTGCTGGCGGGTCTTTTGAGCCTCTTCTTTCTTTTTGCGCGCCATAACCTGCTACTCATTACTCATAAGATTGATACGTTATCAAAGGATATTGCCGTGGTCGTGTAGTCAAAGTATTAACCAAAATCCGTGTTAATTTTGCACAAAAAAAGTCAATTCATTTAATTTATAATTCACGTGAATAAATCGAACACATAAAATTCATAAAATATATAAATAGCATTCACCGAAAACATTTCGTTGATTATCCTGACAGAAAAAGAATACCGAATGCACTGTGTCAGATTCCGATTTTTACTTTTAAAAGCTCCATCAGCACTTATAAATTAAAAAACATTAAACACCCTCATTATTATACGCGGCTACATTTCTATTTTTTGCCTCACACCCTTTCACCGATTCATGGCAAATATCGGCTCAAGGGTAGTTTAAGGAACAGTAATGACGAATCACTTCAGATGCTTACCCTTATCCGGTTTCATTGTCTGTGCCGCGCTGCTCACCGGGTGCGATGGGCAAGAAAACCCACAGCAGCATGCGCAAGCTCCTCAGGTCAGTGTTCATATTGTTAAAAGCGCGCCACTGGCCGTAACGACAGAATTGCCCGGCAGAACTGACGCGTATCGTGTTGCGGAGGTTCGTCCTCAGGTAAGTGGTATCATTCTGCACCGTAATTTTACCGAAGGCAGCGACGTTAAAGCGGGTGAATCCCTTTATCAAATCGATCCGGCCACCTATCAGGCAGCCTACGACAATGCGAAAGGTGAACTGGTAAAAGCACAGGCGGCGGCGAATATCGCCCATCTGACGGTGAAACGTTACGTTCCGCTGGTTGGTACGCAATATGTGAGCAAGCAGGAGTACGATCAGGCGGTGGCAACTGCCCAGCAGGCGGATGCGAGCGTGGTTGCCGCGAAGGCTGGCGTTGAAAGCGCGCGGATCAACCTGGCCTATACGAAAGTCACATCCCCAATCAACGGGCGTATAGGTAAATCCAGCGTCACCGAAGGGGCGTTAGTCACTAATGGCCAGGCAACTGCACTGGCGACGGTTCAGCAACTCGATCCCATTTATGTCGATGTGACGCAATCCAGCAGCGATTTTATGCGCCTGAAGCAGCAGACGAGCCTGCAAAAGGGAGACACCAGCAGCGTCGAGTTGCTGATGGAAAATGGCCAGCCTTATCCGCTGAAAGGGACGCTCCAGTTCTCTGATGTCACGGTAGATGAAAGTACCGGCTCAATCACCCTTCGCGCCCTCTTCCCTAACCCACAGCATATGCTGTTACCGGGTATGTTTGTCCGTGCGCGCATCGATGAAGGTACGCAACCTGATGCCATTCTGGTTCCTCAGCAGGGGGTAACCCGTACACCACGCGGAGATGCCACCGTGCTTGTGGTAAATGAGAAAAACCAGGTGGAATCACGCACTGTCGTTGCACCGCAGGCGATTGGCGATCGCTGGCTGATCACGGAAGGCCTCAAAAACGGCGACCGCGTCATTATCAGCGGCCTGCAAAAAGTTCGCCCTGGCGTCACCGTCGTGGCTATTCCTGATACCGCAGCGACTCCAGCCAGTTAAGGAATAACGACATGGCTAATTTCTTTATTCAACGGCCTGTTTTCGCCTGGGTACTCGCCATCATTCTGATGATTGCGGGCGGGCTGGCCATTTTAAAACTACCGGTCGCGCAATATCCGACCATTGCGCCGCCGGCGGTTGCGGTGACAGCAACCTACCCGGGCGCTGATGCCCAGACGGTACAGGACACCGTCACTCAGGTTATCGAACAGAACATGAACGGTATCGATAATTTGATGTACATGTCGTCCACCAGTGATTCCGCTGGTAACGTCACCATCACCCTGACGTTCGAGTCGGGTACGGATCCTGATATTGCGCAGGTGCAGGTTCAGAACAAACTTCAGCTCGCCATGCCGCTGCTGCCACAAGAAGTGCAGCAGCAGGGGATCGGCGTGGAGAAATCCAGCAGCAGCTTCCTGCTGGTTGCAGGCTTTGTGTCGGACAATAAAAACCTCACGCAGGATGATATCTCCGACTATGTCGCTTCTAACGTAAAAGATGCGATCAGCCGTACTTCCGGCGTCGGTGACGTGCAGCTGTTCGGTGCCCAGTATGCAATGCGCATCTGGCTGGACAGCAACGCGATGAACAAATATCAGCTCACGCCGCTGGATATCATTAACCAGCTAAAAACGCAGAACGACCAGATTGCTGCGGGCCAGTTGGGCGGAACACCGTCCGTACCTGGGCAGCAACTGAACGCCTCAATTATTGCTCAAACGCGTCTGAAATCGCCGGAGGAGTTTGGTCGTGTGACGCTGAAGGTGAACCAGGACGGTTCAATGGTCCACCTGAAAGATGTGGCCCGCATTGAGCTGGGTGGCGAAAACTACAATATGGTCACCAAAATCAATGGCCAGGCAGCAACGGGGCTGGGGATCAAGCTGGCGACTGGCGCAAACGCGCTGGATACCGCTGCCGCCATCAAGAGTAAACTGGCGCAGTTGCAGCCCTTCTTCCCTCAAGGCCTGAAAGTCGTGTATCCGTACGACACTACACCTTTCGTGAAGATCTCAATCCATGAAGTGGTGAAGACACTGTTTGAAGCGATTGTTCTCGTGTTCCTGGTGATGTACTTGTTCCTGCAAAACCTGCGGGCAACGCTTATTCCGACGATCGCCGTGCCCGTGGTGTTACTGGGCACCTTTGCGGTACTGGCTGCGTTCGGGTTCTCCATTAACACCCTGACGATGTTCGGGATGGTATTGGCGATAGGTCTGCTCGTCGATGACGCCATCGTGGTGGTCGAGAACGTAGAACGCGTCATGGTTGAGGACAAGCTGCCGCCAAAAGAGGCGACGCAGAAGTCGATGGAGCAAATCCAGGGCGCTCTGGTGGGCATTGCCATGGTGCTTTCGGCGGTATTTATTCCGATGGCATTCTTTGGTGGTTCAACCGGGGCTATCTATCGTCAGTTCTCGCTGACCATTGTCTCCGCGATGGCCTTGTCGGTACTGGTGGCGTTGATATTAACGCCTGCTCTTTGTGCCACGCTGCTCAAACCGGTTTCCAGCGAACATCATGAAAAGAAAGGTGGTTTCTTCGGCTGGTTTAACGCGCTCTTTGATAAGAGTGTGGAGCACTACAGCAACAGCGTAAGCGGCATTTTACGTAAGACCGGCCGCTATCTGCTGGTTTACGTCATCATCGTCGGCGGCATGGCAGTTCTGTTCCTGCGCCTGCCTTCCTCCTTCCTGCCGGAAGAGGATCAGGGGGTGTTTATGACGATGGTTCAGTTGCCGGCAGGGGCGACGCAAATGCGTACTCAGCAGGTACTCGATCAGGTTCAGGATTATTACCTGACGAAAGAGAAAGCGAACGTTGAATCGGTCTTTACCGTAAACGGTTTTAGCTTTAGCGGACAGGGGCAGAACTCCGGTATCGCTTTCGTCAGCCTGAAGCCATGGGAAGAACGTCCGGGCAAGGAAAACGGCGTTGAGGCGATTGTCAGCCGCGCGACGAAAGCGTTCAGCCAGATCAAAGACGGTCTTGTATTTCCGTTTAACCTGCCTGCCATTATTGAACTGGGTACCGCAACAGGCTTTGACTTTGAACTGATTGACCAGGCAAACCTGGGGCATACGCAGTTAACCCAGGCGCGTAACCAGCTGCTGGGCATGGTGAGAGAACATCCTGACTTACTGGTTCGCGTGCGTCCTAATGGACTGGAAGATACGCCACAGTTCAAGCTGGACGTCGATCAGGAGAAGGCACAGGCGCTGGGTGTGAGCGTGTCTGACGTCAATCAGACGATTTCAACAGCGCTGGGTGGCACCTATGTGAACGACTTTATCGATCACGGACGGGTGAAAAAAGTTTATGTCCAGGCTGATGCTCGCTTCCGTATGCTACCCGGAGACATTAACGGCCTGTATGTGCGTAGCGCTAACGGCGAAATGGTGCCTTTCTCTGCCTTTAGCAGCTCTCACTGGGTGTACGGTTCACCGCGTCTGGAACGTTACAATGGGATGCCATCAATGGAGATCCTCGGTGAGTCTGCCCCTGGCAAAAGTACCGGTGAGGCAATGGCGTTGATGGAAAGCCTTGCGTCAAAACTGCCTTCCGGCATCGGCTACGACTGGACGGGGATGTCTTATCAGGAACGACTTTCCGGGAATCAGGCTCCGGCGCTGTACGCCATCTCACTGATTGTGGTGTTCCTGTGTCTGGCGGCCCTCTATGAAAGTTGGTCAATTCCCTTCTCGGTCATGCTGGTTGTGCCGCTGGGGGTGATCGGCGCGCTTCTGGCTGCATCAATGCGAGGGCTGAACAATGACGTTTACTTCCAGGTTGGTCTGCTTACGACAATTGGTTTATCAGCCAAGAACGCCATACTGATCGTTGAGTTCGCCAAGGATCTCATGGATAAAGAAGGCAAAGGGATTATCGAAGCCACGCTTGAAGCCTCGCGTATGCGTCTGCGTCCTATCCTGATGACTTCCCTGGCATTCATCCTTGGTGTTATGCCTCTGGTCATCAGCAGCGGTGCAGGTAGTGGGGCACAAAATGCGGTCGGGACGGGCGTGATGGGCGGGATGCTGTCAGCCACCCTGTTGGCCATTTTCTTTGTTCCTGTTTTCTTTGTGGTTGTCCGGAGACGGTTTACAAAGCACAAGGATTAATGAAAACCATAAAGGCACCTCTGGTGCCTTTTTTATTTCCTGAAAACAATGTAAAAACACTTCCCCTCTTCACATTTCCTCCATTAATAATCAGTGCCCGCGCTTTTTTCTTCATAATTTTTACAATCCACACAAATTGAGATTATTCCCCGTGCTGCATGGTATTAGTGCGGTGGTAAAATAATCATCAGTTCGTTAATTGCTGTATCGGCTCTTTAGCGAATAAGCGATCATATTGAGGTAACATCATGAAAAGATTCCTTTCCGTTGCACTTCTCGCTGCGCTGCTTGCTGGTTGCGCGCACGACTCTCCATGTGTACCGGTATACGACGATCAGGGGCGACTGGTTCACACCAATACCTGTATGAAGGGCACTACCCAGGATAACTGGGAAACAGCAGGTGCGATTGCTGGTGGCGCCGCGGCAATCGCTGGCCTGACACTCGGTATTGTCGCCCTGACTAAATAAGGCTTCTAAAAGCGCGGCCATCGCCGCGCTTTTATTTTTCCCTGATATAAGGAACGTATATTCCTCATCACGAATAGCATCAGATATTAATTAAATTCAATACGCTACCTTACTCCCCGCTATACCCCATACCTGTACATAACATTTAATTGATTTAACGCTGCTGCGAGCCAGCATAATGCATTCCACAACTTCAGTTTCAGTAGGGTAAAACGCTTTAATACGTCCGTAAGGTATTAATGGCGACAGCAGGAATATCGAATGAGGGAATTGGTTTGGCTGGAGCGATAACGCAAAAAGGCCATCCTTTCGGATGGCCTTTCTACTTGTTTGATGTCTGGCAGTTCCCTACTCTCACATGGGGAGACCCCACACTACCATCGGCGCTACGGCGTTTCACTTCTGAGTTCGGCATGGGGTCAGGTGGGACCACCGCGCTAAAGCCGCCAGACAAATTCTTTTACTTCTTGCCGAACTTTAACCTAAGTATAAAGTGGTGCTGATACCCAGAGTCGAACTGGGGACCTCACCCTTACCAAGGGTGCGCTCTACCAACTGAGCCATATCAGCACGCTAAATTTGATGCCTGGCAGTTCCCTACTCTCACATGGGGAGACCCCACACTACCATCGGCGCTACGGCGTTTCACTTCTGAGTTCGGCATGGGGTCAGGTGGGACCACCGCGCTAAAGCCGCCAGGCAAATTCTGTTAATCTGTATCAGGCTGAAATTTGATTGTCTGTCTCTTCGCCAAAACACCTTCGGCGTTGTAAGGTTAAGCCTCACGGTTCATTAGTATCGGTTAGCTCAACGCATCGCTGCGCTTACACACCCGACCTATCAACGTCGTCGTCTTCAACGTTCCTTCAGGAGACTCAAGGTCTCAGGGAGAACTCATCTCGGGGCAAGTTTCGTGCTTAGATGCTTTCAGCACTTATCTCTTCCGCATTTAGCTACCGGGCAGTGCCATTGGCATGACAACCCGAACACCAGTGATGCGTCCACTCCGGTCCTCTCGTACTAGGAGCAGCCCCCCTCAATTCTCCAGCGCCCACGGCAGATAGGGACCGAACTGTCTCACGACGTTCTAAACCCAGCTCGCGTACCACTTTAAATGGCGAACAGCCATACCCTTGGGACCTACTTCAGCCCCAGGATGTGATGAGCCGACATCGAGGTGCCAAACACCGCCGTCGATATGAACTCTTGGGCGGTATCAGCCTGTTATCCCCGGAGTACCTTTTATCCGTTGAGCGATGGCCCTTCCATTCAGAACCACCGGATCACTATGACCTGCTTTCGCACCTGCTCGCGCCGTCACGCTCGCAGTCAAGCTGGCTTATGCCATTGCACTAACCTCCTGATGTCCGACCAGGATTAGCCAACCTTCGTGCTCCTCCGTTACTCTTTGGGAGGAGACCGCCCCAGTCAAACTACCCACCAGACACTGTCCGCAACCCGGATTACGGGTCTACGTTAGAACACCAGCCATTAAAGGGTGGTATTTCAAGGTTGGCTCCACGCAGACTGGCGTCCACGCTTCAAAGCCTCCCACCTATCCTACACATCAAGGACCAGTGTTCAGTGTCAAGCTATAGTAAAGGTTCACGGGGTCTTTCCGTCTTGCCGCGGGTACACTGCATCTTCACAGCGAGTTCAATTTCACTGAGTCTCGGGTGGAGACAGCCTGGCCATCATTACGCCATTCGTGCAGGTCGGAACTTACCCGACAAGGAATTTCGCTACCTTAGGACCGTTATAGTTACGGCCGCCGTTTACCGGGGCTTCGATCAAGAGCTTCGCGTTGCCGCTAACCCCATCAATTAACCTTCCGGCACCGGGCAGGCGTCACACCGTATACGTCCACTTTCGTGTTTGCACAGTGCTGTGTTTTTAATAAACAGTTGCAGCCAGCTGGTATCTTCGACTGATTTCAGCTCCACCCGCAGGGGCTTCACCTACACATCAGCGTGCCTTCTCCCGAAGTTACGGCACCATTTTGCCTAGTTCCTTCACCCGAGTTCTCTCAAGCGCCTTGGTATTCTCTACCTGACCACCTGTGTCGGTTTGGGGTACGATTTCGTGTTACCTGATGCTTAGAGGCTTTTCCTGGAAGCAGGGCATTTATCACTTCAGCACCGTAGTGCCTCGTCATCACACCTCAGCGTTAAAAGGTACCGGATTTACCTGGAACCTCCGCCTACATGCTTAAACCGGGACAACCGTCGCCCGGCTGACATAGCCTTCTCCGTCCCCCCTTCGCAGTAACACCAAGTACAGGAATATTAACCTGTTTCCCATCGACTACGCCTTTCGGCCTCGCCTTAGGGTCGACTCACCCTGCCCCGATTAACGTTGGACAGGAACCCTTGGTCTTCCGGCGAGCGGGCTTTTCACCCGCTTTATCGTTACTTATGTCAGCATTCGCACTTCTGATACCTCCAGCATGCCTCACAGCACACCTTCAACGGCTTACAGAACGCTCCCCTACCCAACAACACATAGTGTCGCTGCCGCAGCTTCGGTGCATGGTTTAGCCCCGTTACATCTTCCGCGCAGGCCGACTCGACCAGTGAGCTATTACGCTTTCTTTAAATGATGGCTGCTTCTAAGCCAACATCCTGGCTGTCTGTGCCTTCCCACATCGTTTCCCACTTAACCATGACTTTGGGACCTTAGCTGGCGGTCTGGGTTGTTTCCCTCTTCACGACGGACGTTAGCACCCGCCGTGTGTCTCCCGTGATAACATTCTTCGGTATTCGTAGTTTGCATCGGGTTGGTAAGCCGGGATGGCCCCCTAGCCGAAACAGTGCTCTACCCCCGAAGATGAGTTCACGAGGCGCTACCTAAATAGCTTTCGGGGAGAACCAGCTATCTCCCGGTTTGATTGGCCTTTCACCCCCAGCCACAGGTCATCCGCTAATTTTTCAACATTAGTCGGTTCGGTCCTCCAGTTAGTGTTACCCAACCTTCAACCTGCCCATGGCTAGATCACCGGGTTTCGGGTCTATACCCTGCAACTTAACGCCCAGTTAAGACTCGGTTTCCCTTCGGCTCCCCTATACGGTTAACCTTGCTACAGAATATAAGTCGCTGACCCATTATACAAAAGGTACGCAGTCACCCCATAAAGAGGCTCCCACTGCTTGTACGTACACGGTTTCAGGTTCTTTTTCACTCCCCTCGCCGGGGTTCTTTTCGCCTTTCCCTCACGGTACTGGTTCACTATCGGTCAGTCAGGAGTATTTAGCCTTGGAGGATGGTCCCCCCATATTCAGACAGGATACCACGTGTCCCGCCCTACTCTTCGAGTTCACAGCAAGTGTGCTTTCGTGTACGGGACTATCACCCTGTACCGTCGGACTTTCCAGACCGTTCCACTAACACACAAGCTGATTCAGACTCCGGGCTGCTCCCCGTTCGCTCGCCGCTACTGGGGGAATCTCGGTTGATTTCTTTTCCTCGGGGTACTTAGATGTTTCAGTTCCCCCGGTTCGCCTCGTTAACCTATGTATTCAGTTAACGATAGTGCAACGGATTGCACTGGGTTTCCCCATTCGGACATCGCCGGGTCAAAGGTTCATATCACCTCGCCGGCGCTTTTCGCAGATTAGCACGTCCTTCATCGCCTCTGACTGCCAGGGCATCCACCGTGTACGCTTAGTCGCTTAACCTCACAACCCGAAGATGTTTCACTTCTGATTGCGAAAATTTGAGAGACTCGAACACACATGAGCTGTGTGTCGTTTCAATTTTCAGCTTGATCCAGATTTTTAAAGAGCAAATATCTCAAACATGACTCGCAAGTCAGTTTTGAGATATGACGGCAGGTGACTTTCACTCACGAACCAGCAAGTGGCGTCCCCTAGGGGATTCGAACCCCTGTTACCGCCGTGAAAGGGCGGTGTCCTGGGCCTCTAGACGAAGGGGACGTACAGTTTCAATCGCAAGACGCCTTGCTATTTACTTTTCATCAGACAATCTGTGTGGACACTACAAAGGCAGGTTCTTTAAGGTAAGGAGGTGATCCAACCGCAGGTTCCCCTACGGTTACCTTGTTACGACTTCACCCCAGTCATGAATCACAAAGTGGTAAGCGCCCTCCCGAAGGTTAAGCTACCTACTTCTTTGCAACCCACTCCCATGGTGTGACGGGCGGTGTGTACAAGGCCCGGAACGTATTCACCGTGGCATTCTGATCCACGATTACTAGCGATTCCGACTTCATGGAGTCGAGTTGCAGACTCCAATCCGGACTACGACGCACTTTATGAGGTCCGCTTGCTCTCGCGAGGTCGCTTCTCTTTGTATGCGCCATTGTAGCACGTGTGTAGCCCTACTCGTAAGGGCCATGATGACTTGACGTCATCCCCACCTTCCTCCAGTTTATCACTGGCAGTCTCCTTTGAGTTCCCGGCCTAACCGCTGGCAACAAAGGATAAGGGTTGCGCTCGTTGCGGGACTTAACCCAACATTTCACAACACGAGCTGACGACAGCCATGCAGCACCTGTCTCAGAGTTCCCGAAGGCACCAAAGCATCTCTGCTAAGTTCTCTGGATGTCAAGAGTAGGTAAGGTTCTTCGCGTTGCATCGAATTAAACCACATGCTCCACCGCTTGTGCGGGCCCCGTCAATTCATTTGAGTTTTAACCTTGCGGCCGTACTCCCAGGCGGTCGACTTAACGCGTTAGCTCCGGAAGCCACGCCTCAAGGGCACAACCTCCAAGTCGACATCGTTTACGGCGTGGACTACCAGGTATCTAATCCTGTTTGCTCCCCACGCTTTCGCACCTGAGCGTCAGTCTTTGTCCAGGGGGCCGCCTTCGCCACCGGTATTCCTCCAGATCTCTACGCATTTCACCGCTACACCTGGAATTCTACCCCCCTCTACAAGACTCTAGCCTGCCAGTTTCGAATGCAGTTCCCAGGTTGAGCCCGGGGATTTCACATCCGACTTGACAGACCGCCTGCGTGCGCTTTACGCCCAGTAATTCCGATTAACGCTTGCACCCTCCGTATTACCGCGGCTGCTGGCACGGAGTTAGCCGGTGCTTCTTCTGCGGGTAACGTCAATCGACAAGGTTATTAACCTTATCGCCTTCCTCCCCGCTGAAAGTACTTTACAACCCGAAGGCCTTCTTCATACACGCGGCATGGCTGCATCAGGCTTGCGCCCATTGTGCAATATTCCCCACTGCTGCCTCCCGTAGGAGTCTGGACCGTGTCTCAGTTCCAGTGTGGCTGGTCATCCTCTCAGACCAGCTAGGGATCGTCGCCTAGGTGAGCCGTTACCCCACCTACTAGCTAATCCCATCTGGGCACATCCGATGGCAAGAGGCCCGAAGGTCCCCCCTCTTTGGTCTTGCGACATTATGCGGTATTAGCTACCGTTTCCAGTAGTTATCCCCCCTCCATCAGGCAGTTTCCCAGACATTACTCACCCGTCCGCCACTCGTCAGCAAAGCAGCAAGCTGCTTCCTGTTACCGTTCGACTTGCATGTGTTAGGCCTGCCGCCAGCGTTCAATCTGAGCCATGATCAAACTCTTCAATTTAAAAGTTTGATGCTCAATGAATTAAACTTCGTAATGAATTACGTGTTCACTCGTTGAGACTTGGTATTCATTTAGTGTCCGAGGACATTAAGAATCCATGTCACTTTGAGTGCCCACACAGATTGTCTGATAAATTGTTAAAGAGCAGTTGCGACGCGCTTCAGCGCGCTGTCGCGAGGTGGCGTATATTACGCTTTCCTCTTTCAGAGTCAACCCGTTATTTCAGGATTTTTTCTCTTCAGCCGACCGGGTTATCTGTGAAGTGATTCACATCCGCCGTGTCGATGGAGGCGCATTATAGGGAGTTCCCGAGCGACCGCAACAGAAAAGTTGCAAAAAAATGACTGACTGCTGTATTCCCCAGCAAAACCCCGCCTTATACCTTTTTACACACAGACTTATCCACAATCCATTGACGATCCCGGTGTGATCCAGCGATTTGAACACTATACTAGCGGCAAATATTTCTCTCGCGGGCCAACCTCATGACGACACAACGACTTCAACGTGACTGGCGTATCCCAACCGCCGGGCTCGCCGTGCTGGTGTTACTTATGGCAGGTTTTGCACTGCATACGCACTGGAATGCTTTTATTCAGTGGTGCCTCGCCACCCAGATCACCCTGCACCGATATCTGGTGATGTATCTGCTGCAACTTAATAATCATCAGTACAGCGGTGGGCTATGGTTGTTAACCGGTGCGTTTCTTTATGGTGTACTCCATGCCGTTGGACCTGGGCACGGCAAATTTATCGTCACCACGTATCTCACCACCAATAAAGAGAGCCAGCTCGCGGCGCGCGTCGTACCGTTTATCGGTAGCATGATGCAGGGCGTCAGCGCGATCGTCTTTGTCTTTATCCTGGCGGTTGGATTGAACCTCGCGTCAGGAGATATCAGCACCAGCCGTTGGTACGTCGAGAAAATCAGCGCCGTGCTGATTGCCGTCTTCGGTGCGTTTATCATTTATCAGGCGCTCAGCAGCCTGCGTCCGCGCAAAATGGCGATTAGCGCCATCAAGCCGCTTCAACAGCATAATGAACGCTGTGGCTGCTGCCATCACGGCGTAGGGGTGGATCTGACTAAAAGCGACTGGAAAACCCGTCTGGGCGTGGTGCTGGCCATTGGCGCACGCCCGTGCAGCGGGGCAATTATGATCCTGATGTTCTCGAATGCGCTCGGTATTATTAGCTGGGGGATTGCTGCTGTGATGACAATGTCGCTGGGCACGGCGCTGTCGATTATGGGGCTGTCGCTGGCAGTACGTTACGCGCGTGAACGCACAGTAACCTGGTTTGGCGGCGGCACGTCCCTGAACTGGGTAATGCCGATGGTCAAAATTGCCGGAGGGGTTGTTCTGATACTGTTCGCGACGATCCTGTTCCTTACGGTGATCCCCGTCAGCGCCGGCGGCGACTATATTGCCGCAGGATGCTAATAAAAGAAAACCCGCCAGCGGCGGGTTTTTTTATCACTCGTTAATTCGCGGATGCTGATCGACAAGGCGAGAGCGTTTTGTCTGGAGCGCCTCAATCTCTGCGTCAATATCTTCAATCTTCTGCTCTACATTATCGTAGTGCTCACGCAGGATCTCTTTCGCTTCCTGAATATCAGACGCCGCAGGCGTTGCCCCTTTCAACGGACGATTCGCCGTCTCCTTCATGGTAATACCGGTAATCAGGCCGATCACCGCAATGACCATCAGATAGTAAGCAGGCATCATCAGGTTCTGCGTGCTCTCCACCAGTGAAGCAGCAAGCGTCGGCGTCAGGCCCGCAATCAGAACGGAGATATTAAAGGCTGCCGCCAGCGCACTGTAGCGAATATGCGTCGGGAACATTGCCGGCAGCGTAGAAGCCATCACCCCGATGAAGCAGTTGAGGATCACCGCCAGCATCAGCAGACCGGCGAAAATCAGCCCCAGCACATTGCTGTTAATCAGAATAAAGGCCGGGATTGCCAGTGCGAACAGGGCGACGCTGCCGAGAATAATGAATGGCTTACGGCCAAAGCGGTCGCTCAGCAGACCCATAATCGGCTGCACAAACAGCATACCCACCATGATGGCGATAATAATCAGCACACCGTGGTCTTCCGAGTAGTGCAGGTTATGCGACAGGTAGCTCGGCATGTAGGTCAACAGCATGTAATAGGTGACGTTGGTGGAAATCACCAGACCAATACAGGTCAGCAGGCTGCGCCAGTGTTTGGTCGCAATCTCCTTGAACGACACTTTCGGGCCATCCTGTAACCCTTCACGGTCACCCTGCTCCAGCTTTTCAACGTGCTGCTGGAACGCAGGCGTCTCTTCCAGGGCGTGACGCAGATAAAGCCCAATGATGCCCAGCGGCAGCGCCAGGAAGAACGGAATACGCCAGCCCCAGTCAAGGAAGTTCTCTTCACCCACTACGGTTGAGATCAGAACCACAACCCCCGCGCCCATGACAAAACCGGCAATCGAACCAAAGTCCAGCCAGCTGCCCATAAAGCCACGTTTACGGTCCGGAGAATATTCAGCGACAAAAATCGATGCGCCGGTATATTCGCCACCAACGGAGAAGCCCTGCGCCATCTTACAGATCAACAGCAGAATCGGCGCCCATATACCAATAGTTGCATACGACGGAATAAGGCCGATACAGAATGTACTTATCGACATGATGACAATGGTAATAGCCAGGATCTTCTGGCGACCATATTTATCACCCAGCATGCCGAAGAAAAGGCCACCGAGAGGACGAATCAGGAAGGGAACGGAGAACGTACCCAGCGCAGCAATCATCTGCAAGCTGGGATCGGCACCAGGGAAGAACACTTTACCAAGTGCATAGGCCACAAAGCCGTAAACACCAAAATCGAACCACTCCATCGCATTACCGAGCGAGGCCGCTGTAATCGCTTTGCGCAGTTTCGCGTCATCAATAATGGTGACATCGCGCAGCGTGATGGGTTTTACTTTTTTCCTTCTAAGCATAGCTTTCCTCGTAGACTCAGCCCCGTCCGTTTCACAGCGCATTTTGCAAGCTGTGAACCAGAGACCCGCTCCATGCGAATCTCCTTATTCAAGCGTAGCAGGTTTACTTACATTGACGTTTTACCTCAATACAACCGAACCTGTTGACGCCTGTCTGGGCAGTTAAAGACCTTTTTACCCTACCAGCGTTTATATATGTGATCAACTTCACACATATTTTTCCTGTTCGTAAGTTGCCTTCAGCTTTTGTCAATTCACGATAAATAAGGTCATTCTAAACCCCCTTATCAAACAGATCTTAACGCCCGTTATTATTCTTCCCCAAACAAAATGCAAGCACATTTCTTCACAGCAAATTTACACAAAATTCAATTATTAACAGTGGGCAATCCTGTTTACATTCAATATGTGACGAAGATAACTAAAACATCGTTTTATTTTAGTTGAATCACAATTCCAAAGATCGCATGATAAATCCGAACACGATATCCCAGCAGCTTTCAAATGAAGGAATGCTGAACACCTGAGTTTCGCTCTACAGCATAAATAACGAATCGATTGGTCCCAAAAAAGGCAATCGTTTGAATTTGTTGATCTATTTTTTGAGCTTTCCGCCAGCCATGCGGACGAGATGTGAGGGTTAATGATGAAGATTAAAGCAACAATAGAACGCATCCCGGGCGGGATGATGCTGGTCCCGCTGGTACTTGGCGCGATATTAAATACGCTAGCCCCGAATACCGGTGCTTATTTTGGCGGTTTTACAAAAGGTATGATTACCGGAACGGTACCGATTCTGGCAGTCTGGTTCTTTTGCATCGGCGCATCTATTAACTTGCGTGCAACAGGTACGGTATTACGTAAATCAGGGACGCTGGTCATTACTAAAATTGCGGTCGCCTGGGTTGTTGCGATGATCTGTGCGATGTTCATTCCGGAGAATGGAATTCAGACCGGCTTCTTCGCCGGATTATCTGTTCTGGCCATAGTCTCAGCAATGGATATGACCAACGGCGGTCTCTATGCCAGCCTGATGAATCAATATGGCACCAAAGAAGAATCGGGCGCGTTCGTGCTGATGTCCCTGGAGTCGGGTCCGCTGATGACGATGTTGATTCTGGGTTCTGCCGGCCTTGCCTCTTTTGAACCACACCATTTTGTCGGGGCGATCCTGCCGTTCCTGATTGGTTTTGCGCTGGGCAACCTCGATCACGATCTGCGTGATTTCTTCAGCAAAGCCACCCCGGTACTGATCCCGTTCTTCGGCTTCGCGTTGGGCAATACCATCAACCTGAACGTGATTCTGGAAACCGGCCTGCTGGGCATTGTGCTGGGTGTTGCCGTCATCGTCATCACGGGTATTCCACTGATTATTGCAGACCGCGTCATCGGAGGCGGCAACGGAACCGCGGGCGTGGCCGCCTCTTCGGCCGCAGGCGCTGCGGTAGCCAACCCGGTGATTATCGCCCAGATTAACCCGGCCTTTGAACCCGTGGCCGCTTCCGCCACGGCTCTGGTTGCCGCCAGCGTGATTGTGACGGCAATTCTGGTCCCTGTCATCACGGCACTGTATGCCAGACGCTTTGGGCATGTGCCTGAGTCCCGGACAGAACCTGAAGCGGTAGAAATGCACCACTAACCCTTTCGCCCCCTCCTTAAAAAGAGGGGCAATCACGTACCAAATATCTCTTCCACCATGCCATCCACCAGCCGTTTTGCCGAACAGAGTCTCGGCATTCCCAGCGCGACCGTTTGCCAGCTCTGCGTCACTGACCAGCTCACCGGATGTTTATCCGCCTGACACCAGTCCCCCAGCCAGCCCAGCATATCTTTATAATCAATCAGACCGGGAGAAGCGGGCGTCGTCAGCCACTGATGGTAAAAATGCCGGGTGGTGGGAGAAGCATTAATTCCCTGTGCCAGATAGTTTGCGGCCATGCTGCGCAGATTATCTTTCAGCATGGCCGCCACATCGCTATTCGCCAGACGACAGGCATCGCCAAACGCCCCCCAGCGCAACTCTTCCAGCACGATAAAGCAGCGGCCAGCCAGCGACCAGCCGTCATACTGCCCGGCTCGCCAGCGGGTAAAAATTTGCTCACTGTGCTCACCCGCCTGAACCGTAAGGCCGCGCTGCGCGAGCGCTTTCTCTTTATAGGCGGCACGCTGGTTGAAATGTGAGGAGAGCTCTTCGTACTGTTGCAACAATCCGGGCGGTTGAGGGAGGCGTGGATTCACCTGCTGGCGCAGGGCTACCAGCCTGTCGGACATACGGGTCAGCGCAAGGTGTCCGGGGTCGAGCATACCGGCCAGTTTCTCCGCCAGACCCAGCCGCAGCGCTGCATTTTCGTTGAGCATTCCCGCCATTGCCCACGGCCGCAGCCGGGTCTGCGTAATGATCTCCTGCGTCAAACGCTCACGAAATTGCAGTTGCTGTGGCCCCAGGAGGGAGTGACGTGCAGCGTCCGCCCCCTGGACCAAATCGACCATAAATTTTGGGTGAATACACTCCAGCGTCCGCCCGGGACCGTCCAGTAGCTGTGTTGTCATGGTTGCTCTGCCGCGAATAAGGTTTGAATATCATCGCGTAACAGTCGGGTATCTTCCTGAATCCACGCCGCAGTAGTCATACTTTGCTTCAACAACTGGCTAAGCGCCCGGGTTGAATGTTCATTCTGCTGCCGCACGGCAAGGCTATCACGCAAGCTTTCCTGTAACCCGGTCAGGCACAACGAAAACTCTGCAAAGAACGTTGCCATACCTGCCGTAACAGAGACATCGACCTGCGCGGCCAAAGCTTTACGTATTTGATCGCAAAACTGATCGATATGTTGCGTAAATTTGCCATGAAGCTGAACGATGTCGATGACATAGCGTGTGCGCGTCACGACATACTCTTCCCAGCCCCAGCCGGGATTATTGAGCCAGCGCGAGACGGTATTACGTACGCTGCCTGCCCCGGCTGGCTGACTGGCGGGAGGGGTGTCCTGCACAATGGCATCATTAAATAAGCCGCGCGTATTGAAATTAAGCTGGTTTGCCTGAAACGCCGGGAAGCTAATCCGCGCCCGAAATCCGGCATGACTGAGCTGTTCCTTGATTCGCGTCTCGATAGGGCGCATCGCCTCATTCAACGATCGGGCAAGCGTAGACTCCAGCTGATCGAAGCGTAACGCCAGCTCCCGGCCAATTCTGCTCTGCGCATTCAGCATAATCTGCTCGCATGACGATCGAATCTTGCTCAGGACAATCTGCGCCTGCCCTTCATCGTCAAGCACCAGCTGCTGGATTGCATCCGCGTCGTCTGCACGCAAACTGGATGGCTCGCGCCCTGCTAAATCAAGAATAGACGGGCGGCTAAAAATGTCGCCCAGCGCCTGGTGAAGTTCACCTTTCTGGCGAAGCAGGAATGCATCCGTTGTGTTGAGCGCCTCTTCAACTTCATGCTGGACCTCATCGCTCACCACGCTCTGCCGCTGACGCAGCAACGTCATATCCTCTTCCAGACGCGCAATATTCAGCTCCAGCTCATCAAAAGCGACCGTCAGTCCCTGATGGCGAAAATCCAGGTATTCTCTGGCATTTTGCGCATAGTTCAGCAGCTTATGCGATGCCGACCGCAAAGCGAACAGCGAGGCGTTGGCGTAAGCCGCGTAAATCAGTTTGCGGATGGGCTGTTCGAACAGCGAATCCTCCCACAGCAGATCCGCCGCATGGCGAATATGGTCAATATCGTCCAGGTCGGCCGTTCGCCAGCGGCGGCCCAGCGCGGCCTCGGCAAAATCCTGTACCCAACGCTGATCCTGATGATCGGGAAGGCGCCCATGAACGTTCATCTCATAGCGGGCGCGGTTTGCCAGATAGGCCCACATGGAAGAGACCGGATAAATTTGCCCCGGAGAAATATTTCCTTTCATCAGCGTGCCGGAAATCATCGCCCGCACCTGCTCTTCATCGTCGCTGTTACGATCTTTCTGATCGAATTTGTTGACCAGGGCGTAAAGCGGCACGGATTTGCCGGCAGCCGAAATTGCCTGACGAACCTCCGCATCAGAAATAGATTTAAGCTGTGTATAGTCCATCACCGCCAGCACGGCGGAGGCGCGCGCCAGCTGCTCGCTGAGCATTTTTTGCAGGTGCGGCTGACCGGCCTCGTTCGGCCCCGGCGTGTCGAGCAGCGTCAGTTGCCCCAGGTGCGCATCCAGACCGGCGAGATGCACAAACTCCACCTCAATCACCGGAATATGTTCTATCGCGGCATACTCAGAGAACGGAAACTCCACGCCCAGCGCCTGAGACAGCCGCACCAGATCGTTCAGGCTTTTCAGACAATGAAAGATGGGCTCCGCGCCCAGGTGATGTTTTTCAAACGCCTCACCTCTTTCTATGCGCTCCAGCAGCGTATTCATGTCCTTGTCGATTTCCAGACGCCGCGCCAGCTTGCCGCGATCTTTATCGCACAGTTTTTTCTGCAACTGGGTAATCAGGGTATCGATGGGCGAAACGTGCAAAAAATGCAGTACCGGCTCCTTCTGGCCCGGCGTATGGCGGATCAGCGTGGGAAGTGCCGTCATCGGACGATTGCGGTTCGGCAGCACTTCCGTGCCCACAATCGCATTAATGGTGGTCGATTTTCCCGCTTTCATGGTACCCACAATCGCCAGCACCATTTCGAGGCGGGTTATTTTGCGTAATTCGTTATTCAGCATCGCCTGCTGAGCGTCGACACCCCGTGCGCTAAAATGTAACGGCAAAACGTTGTTATTAACGCCGCTCATCGCAGCGGCTGTGCTATCCAGCTTTGCAATCGGCATAGATTTTAATGAATCAAGATTGTTCAGAGCGAGCTGTAACAATCGTTCAGCTTCCTGGCTTAATTCAAATATGGTCTGTGTGTGCATGATAAAAGCCTTCCCTTAACGCAAATTTATTACTTTTATTAAGCCACGATGTTTTAATTATACTTTTCAGGCTTATATGATCACGTATGGAAAACATGTTCATTTAATACAACTAACTGAAGATAATGAGAATTTAAAAACCACCCTCGTAATACGTGTAAAACATCCCCTGGCCAGAAAGCCAAAAGTGAATAGACAAAACGCATTTTCAGGAAACATCAGGATATATCATCGTTATTTACCCACCAAAAAAGAGAGGTATTCCCTGGCGCCAAAAGATGTATGGCGTCAGAAGAGGATAGATAAATAACGGCTTGTTCCTTCACCTTATCCGAAATGGCACAGCGTAGCAATTTGCTGTAATAAAATATTCGATACATTTTGCATGATTACGATCTCTGCCGTACAGGGATTAAGATTCCCTTAATTCACTGACATTTCGTGTCATCGCTTGCGCATTTATGCGCTATTTTTATAAAACAATATCACCGACAAAAGTGGGGATTTGCGTTATACTCGCTGCCTTTTTCGGCACACTGCCGTCATTTAGCTGGCGTTTTCCAGCGTGTTAACACTTTTGAGGATACCAACATGCAACTTCCACACTGCCCGAAATGCAATTCTGAATACACCTATGAAGACAATGGCATGTTCGTTTGCCCGGAATGCGCCCATGAATGGAACGATGCGGAGCCTGCACAGGACAGCGATGCGCTGATCGTGAAAGACGCGAACGGCAACCTGCTGGCAGACGGCGACAGCGTTACCGTTGTGAAAGATCTGAAGGTAAAAGGCAGTTCCTCCATGCTGAAGATCGGCACTAAAGTCAAAAATATCCGTCTGGTTGAAGGCGATCATAATATCGACTGCAAAATTGACGGCTTCGGTCCGATGAAACTGAAATCTGAGTTCGTGAAAAAGAACTGATTGTCCCGCCCGGTGACGCTTCGCTTACCGGGCGTTCGGGAACTAGACTTAACGGGCTTTTCTTACGTGAGGTAAAGATTATGCCGTTAAGTCCCTACATCTCTTTCGCCGGCAACTGTGCGGAGGCGACCGCCTTCTATCAGCAGGCCATCGGCGCAGAACTCCTCTACAAAATCACCTTCGGCGAAATGCCCAAAGACGAAAACAGCGAAGAAGGCTGTCCGTCAGGCATGAACTTCCCGGATACCGCCATCGCCCACTCTAATGTCCGCATTGCCGGCAGCGATATCATGATGAGCGATGGTCTGCCACCCGGTAGCAACACGCAGTACGCCGGATTTACGCTGGTGCTCGACACGCAGGACGTGGATGAAGGCAAACGCTGGTTCGACAACCTCTCTGATGGCGGCAATGTCGAAATGGCCTGGCAGGAGACTTTCTGGGCGCACGGATTCGGGAAAGTCACCGATAAATACGGCGTGCCGTGGATGATTAACGTCGTTAAATCGTAGGCCACATAAGCGCAGCGCATCCGGCAACAGCGCCCGGAGACGCTGCGCTGACCGGGCCTGCGGTGATTGTCATCAAACTCCCCTCAACTCTTCAAATTCCCGCAACCGAGACTTAACCCAAATGTCATATTGATGCGCCAGCATGAGGCCACATTTATCGTGAGGCCCGGCACATGCAAACTGTCATTCGCGTCGAGAAACTGAGCAAAACCTTCCATCACAACAAGGCGCTGCATGCCGTTGATCTGACCGTCCAGCAGGGCGAAATGGTGGCGCTGTTGGGGCCGTCTGGTTCAGGTAAATCAACCCTTCTTCGTCACTTGAGCGGCCTGATTACCTGTGACAAAACGCCGGAAAGCCGCGTCGAACTGCTGGGTAACACCGTGCAACATGCGGGGCGTCTGGCGAGCGATATTCGCAAAAGCCGCGCCCAGACGGGCTATATCTTTCAGCAGTTCAACCTGGTGAACCGCCTGACCGTGCTCGAGAACGTGCTGATTGGCGCGCTCGGCAGCACCCCGTTCTGGCGCACCTGCCTGCGCTGGTTCTCCCCATCCCAGAAGCAAGAAGCCCTACAGGCGCTGACCCGCGTCGGCATGGCGCATTTCGCCCACCAGCGCGTCTCCACGCTCTCCGGCGGACAGCAGCAGCGCGTCGCCATCGCCCGCGCCCTGATGCAGAAAGCCAAAATCATTCTGGCCGATGAACCTATCGCCTCGCTGGACCCGGAATCGGCCCGCATCGTGATGGAAACCCTGCGCGACATCAACCAGAACGACGGCATCACCGTGGTGGTGACGCTGCATCAGGTGGATTACGCCCTGCGCTACTGCGAGCGCATCGTCGCCCTGCGTCAGGGCCATGTGTTCTTCGATGGCGCAAGCCACCAGTTTGATAACGAACGTTTCGATCATCTCTACCGCAGCGTAAACCGCGTCGAAGAGCGCGCGCAGGCTGCTTAACGTCCCCATAACGAGGAATGGACATGAACTACAAAGCCGTTGCCGCGCTGGCCTTCACCAGCATGTTCAGCATCAGCACCCTGCTAAGCCCTGCTTACGCTGAGGAACAGGAAAAAGCGCTGAACTTTGGCATCATTTCAACGGAATCACAGCAAAACCTGAAGCCGCAGTGGGAACCGTTCCTGAAAGATATGGAAACCAAACTGGGGATCAAAGTAAACGCCTTCTTCGCCCCGGACTACGCGGGCATCATTCAGGGAATGCGCTTCAACAAAGTCGACATCGCCTGGTATGGCAACCTCTCTGCTATGGAAGCGGTAGATCGCGCGAACGGCCAAGTCTTCGCCCAGACCGTTGCGGCAGACGGCTCCCCGGGCTACTGGAGCGTGCTGATCGTTAACAAAGACAGCCCGATCAACAATCTCAACGACATGCTCGCCAAACGCAAAGAGCTGACCTTTGGTAACGGCGACCCGAACTCCACTTCCGGCTTCCTCGTCCCTGGCTATTACGTCTTCGCGAAAAACAACGTCTCCGCCAGCGACTTTAAGCGCACGGTCAACGCCAGCCACGAAACCAACGCCCTGGCCGTGGCGAATAAGCAGGTTGACGTCGCCACCAACAACACTGAAAACCTCGACAAGCTGAAGACCTCCGCGCCGGACAAGCTGAAGGAAATCAAGGTTATCTGGAAATCGCCGCTGATCCCGGGCGACCCGATCGTGTGGCGCAAAAACCTCTCTGAGAATACCAAGGACAAGGTCTACGACTTCTTTATGAACTACGGCAAAACGCCGGAAGAGAAAGCGGTTCTGGCGCGTCTGGGCTGGGCGCCGTTCCGCGCGTCCAGCGATTTGCAGCTGGTGCCGATTCGCCAGCTGGCGCTGTTCAAGCAGATGCAGGGCGTGAAGGACAACAAGGGTCTGAAGGAAGAAGAGAAGACCAGCAAAGTGTCGGAAATTCAGGCGCAGCTGGACGATCTCGACCGCCTGACCGCCGCGCTCGGCGCCATGACCAGCGTGAATAAAGCGGTGCAGTAACGCTTTTCTCCCTCTCCCTGTGGGAGAGGGCCGGGGTGAGGGCATCAGCACGCACATTTCCCCCTCACCCTAACCCTCTCCCACAGGGAGAGGGGACTAAACCCAAAGGAGCCAACATGCAAACCATCACCCTCCCGCCGCCAAAGCGCAGCTGGTTCTCGCTCATAAGCTGGGCCGTTCTGCTGGCGGTGCTCGTTATCTCCTGGAAGGGCGCGGAGATGGATCCGCTGCTGCTCTTCAAAGATTCCGGCAACATGGCGACCTTCGCCGCCGACTTCTTCCCGCCGGACTTCAGCCAGTGGCAGGACTACCTCGGTGAAATGGCGATCACCCTGCAAATTGCCGTCTGGGGCACCGCCCTCGCCGTGATCCTCTCCATTCCGTTTGGCCTGATGAGCGCCGAAAACATCGTGCCGTGGTGGGTTTACCAGCCGATGCGTCGCCTGATGGACGCCTGTCGCGCCATCAACGAAATGGTCTTTGCGATGCTGTTCGTGGTCGCCGTCGGCCTGGGTCCGTTCGCGGGCGTGATGGCGCTGTTCATCCACACCACCGGCGTGCTCTCCAAGCTGCTCTCCGAAGCGGTTGAAGCCATCGAGCCCGGCCCGGTGGAAGGCATCCGCGCAACCGGAGCGAACAAAATCGAAGAGATCCTGTACGGCGTCCTGCCGCAGGTGATGCCGCTGCTCATCTCCTACTCCCTGTACCGCTTCGAGTCCAACGTTCGCTCCGCCACCGTGGTCGGCATGGTGGGCGCAGGCGGCATTGGCGTCACCCTGTGGGAAGCCATTCGTGGTTTCCAGTTCCAGCAAACCTGCGCCCTGATGGTGCTCATCATCGTCACCGTGAGCCTGCTGGATTTCCTCTCTCAACGTTTGCGTAAGCACTTCATCTGAGAAGCGAGGCTTTGATTTGTATGCACTTATCCAGACATCCGACCAGTTACCCCACCCGCTGGCAAGAGATTGCGGCAAAGCTCGAAGTGGAGCTGCGCACGCACTACCGCTGCGGAGACTACCTGCCCGCTGAGCAGCAGCTTGCCGACCGCTACGAAGTGAATCGCCACACCCTGCGTCGCGCCATCGATCAACTGGTGGAGCGCGGCTGGGTCCAGCGCCGTCAGGGCGTCGGCGTACTGGTGCTGATGCGTCCGTTCGACTACCCGCTCAATGCCCAGGCGCGTTTTAGCCAGAACCTGCTCGATCAGGGCAGCCACCCCACCAGCGAAAAGCTGCTGTCAGTCCTGCGCCCCGCCTCCCGCCACGTGGCGGACGCGCTGGGGATTCAGGAGGGCGACAACGTCGTTCACCTGCGCACGTTGCGCCGGGTGAACGGCGTGGCGGTCTGTCAGATCGACCACTACTTCGCGGACCTCACCCTCTGGCCCGTGCTGCAACATTTCGCCAGCGGTTCCCTGCATGATTTTCTTCAGGACGCGACGGGTATCGCGCTCAAACGCACCCAGACGCGCATCAGCGCCCGCCGCGCGCAGGCGAAAGAGAGCAAGGTGCTGGAGATCCCCAACATGGCCCCGCTGCTCTGCGTGCGCACCCTCAACCACCGTGACGGCGACGTCAACGCAACGGAATACTCCGTCAGCCTGACCCGCGCCGACATGATTGAATTTACCATGGAGCACTGAATGCACTTCGACACCTCCACTCGTCAGCGCTGGATGCGCGTGCTGGCCCACAGCCAGCCTAATGCGCTGGCTGCCCGCATGAGCACGCTCGGCCTGACGCCGGACTACGACACGATCCGCGCGCCGGAGATCGGCCTGGTGCAGATCCAGGCACGCATGGGCGGCACCGGCGAGCGCTTCTTCGCCGGCGATGCCACCCTCACCCGCGCGGTGATCCGCCTGAAAAGCGGCACGCTGGGCTACGGCTACGTACTTGGGCGCGACAAAACGCACGCCGAGCGCTGCGCAGCGATCGACGCGCTTTTACAGGAACAGCCGCATTTTCAGACGTTAATGGAAACCCTTATTGCCCCGCTGGAAGCCGACCGCGCCGCACGCCTTGCCGCGCGTCAGGCCGAAGTGAATACCAGCCGGGTCGACTTCTTTACGCTCGTTCGCGGAGACAACGCATGACGCTTCAACCTGCTTTTACCCTGGCCGTCCAGGATGCCCAACAGAGTTTCCGTCGCCTGCTGAAAGCCATGAGCGAGCCGGGCGTCATTGTCTCGCTGCACCAGCTCTCCCAGGGCTGGCTGCCGCTGAACCTCGCCTCGACCAGCGTGCTGCTGACCCTGGCGGACAACGACACCCCGGTATGGCTGTCAGGCGCATTGCTGAACGATATCGCCAGCCAGAACCTGCGCTTTCACACCAACGCGCCGCTGGTCGAGCAGCCCCAGCAGGCGGTCTTCGCCGTGGCCGACGAGCAAATCAGCCACGAACAGCTTAACGCCCTGAGCGAAGGCAGCGCCGTCGCACCAGAAACCAGCGCTACGCTGATTTTGCAGGTCTCCAGCCTGAGCGGTGGCCGCATGCTGCGCCTGACGGGTGCAGGGATTGCCGACGAGCGGATGGTCGCCCCCCAGCTGCCGGAGTGCATCATTCATGAGCTGACCGAGCGCCCGCATCCGTTCCCGCTCGGTATCGACCTGATCCTGACCTGCGGCGAGCGCCTGCTGGCGATCCCGAGAACCACTCACGTGGAGGTGTGCTGATGTACGTTGCCGTCAAAGGGGGCGAGAAGGCGATCGCCGCCGCCCATGCCTTGCAGGCGCACAGACGCCGGGGGGATGACGCCCTTCCCGAGCTGAGCGTCGCCCAGATTGAACAGCAGTTAAACCTGGCCGTCGACCGCGTGATGACCGAAGGCGGCATCGCGGACCGCGAACTGGCGGCGCTGGCGCTGAAACAGGCCAGCGGCGATAACGTGGAAGCCATCTTCCTGCTGCGCGCTTACCGCACTACGCTTGCGAAGCTGGCGGTTAGCGAGCCGGTGAATACGGCGGAAATGCGATTAGAGCGCCGTATTTCTGCGGTGTACAAAGATATTCCTGGCGGCCAGCTGCTTGGTCCGACCTACGACTACACCCATCGCCTGCTGGACTTCACTCTGCTGGCGAACGGTGAAACACCGCAGCTCAGCGTCTCTGACGCTGAACAAGACGCCTCCCCGCACGTCTTTAGCCTGCTGGCAAACCAGGGGCTGGCGAAGGCGGAGGAGGACACCGGCAGCACACCGGATGACATCACCCGCACGCCGCCGGTCTATCCCTGTTCGCGCTCGTCCCGCCTGCAACAGCTGATGCGCGGTGACGAAGGGTATCTGCTGGCGCTGGCCTACTCCACTCAGCGCGGCTATGGGCGCAACCACCCCTTCGCGGCAGAGATCCGCAGCGGTTATATCGACATTGAAATCGTGCCGGAAGAGCTGGGTTTTGCGGTGAACATCGGCGAACTGCTGATGACCGAGTGCGAAATGGTCAACGGTTTTGTCGCGCCAGAGAATGAAGATCCGCACTTTACCCGCGGCTACGGGCTGGTGTATGGCCTGAGCGAGCGCAAGGCGATGGCGATGGCGCTGGTTGACCGTGCGCTCCAGGCGCCGGACTACGGCGAGCATATTGCAGGCCCGGCACAGGACGAAGAGTTCGTGCTGGCCCACGCGGATAACGTTGAGGCCGCCGGCTTTGTCTCGCACCTCAAGCTGCCGCACTACGTCGATTTCCAGGCCGAACTGGAACTGCTGAAACGCCTGCAACGGGAGCGCGCCAATGGCTAACTTAAGCGGCTACAACTTTGCCTATCTGGACGAACAAACTAAACGCATGATCCGCCGCGCCATCCTTAAGGCAGTGGCGATCCCCGGCTACCAGGTGCCATTCGGCGGCCGCGAAATGCCAATGCCCTACGGCTGGGGCACGGGCGGTATTCAGATCACCGCCAGCGTGATCGGCGAAGCGGACGTGCTTAAGGTCATCGACCAGGGGGCAGACGACACCACCAACGCCGTGTCGATCCGCAACTTCTTTAAGCGCGTAACGGGCGTTAATACTACCGAAAAAACCGAAGACGCGACGCTGATCCAGACCCGTCACCGCATTCCGGAGACCCCGCTGACTGAAGATCAGATTTTGATTTTCCAGGTGCCGATCCCGGAGCCGCTGCGTTTTATTGAGCCGCGGGAAACCGAAACCCGCACCATGCACGCCCTGGAAGAGTACGGGATCATGCAGGTCAAACTGTATGAGGACATCGCCCGCTTCGGCCATATCGCCACCACCTACGCCTACCCGGTGAAGGTGAACGGCCGCTACGTGATGGACCCGTCGCCGATCCCGAAATTCGATAACCCGAAGATGGACATGATGCCCGCCCTGCAACTTTTTGGCGCCGGACGTGAAAAACGCATCTACGCCGTACCGCCGTACACCCGTGTGGAGAGCCTGGATTTTGACGATCACCCGTTTACGGTGCAGGAGTGGGACGAGCCGTGCGCCATCTGCGGTTCGAAGCATAGCTATCTGGATGAAGTGGTGCTGGACGACACGGGCAAACGGATGTTTGTCTGCTCCGACACCGATTACTGCCGCCAACAGAGCGAGGCGAACAGCCAATGAAACCGCTGCTTTCGGTTAATAACCTGACTCACCTTTATGCGCCGGGCAAAGGCTTTAGCGACGTGTCGTTTGAGCTGTGGCCGGGCGAAGTGCTGGGCATTGTCGGCGAGTCCGGCTCCGGTAAAACCACCCTGCTGAAGTCCATCTCCGCGCGCCTGACGCCGCAGAATGGCGACATTTTGTATGAGGGCGTGTCGCTGTATGGCATGAGTGAAGCCGATCGCCGCCGCCTGCTGCGCACCGAGTGGGGCGTGGTGCACCAGCACCCGATGGATGGCCTGCGCCGCCAGGTGTCGGCGGGGGGCAACATCGGCGAACGGCTGATGGCCACCGGCGCGCGCCACTACGGCAACATCCGCGCCACGGCGCAGCACTGGCTGGAAGAGGTTGAAATTCCCGCCTCGCGCATCGACGACCTGCCGACCACCTTCTCCGGCGGCATGCAGCAGCGTTTACAGATTGCCCGCAATCTCGTCACCCATCCGAAGCTGGTGTTTATGGATGAACCGACCGGCGGGCTGGACGTCTCTGTACAGGCTCGCCTGCTCGACCTGCTGCGCGGCCTGGTGGTGGAGCTAAACCTGGCGGTGGTGATTGTCACCCACGATTTAGGCGTCGCGCGCCTGCTGGCAGACCGCTTGCTGGTGATGAAGCAGGGTCAGGTGGTGGAAAGTGGGTTAACCGACCGCGTGCTCGACGATCCCCATCATCCGTATACCCAGCTGCTGGTGTCGTCCGTATTGCAGAACTGAGGGCGCGGTTGCCGGGTGGCGCTGCGCTTACCCGGCCTACGAACACCGCACCTTGTAGGCCGGGTAAGGCGAAGCCGCCACCCGGCAAAACGAACACCGCACCCGTAGGCCGGGTAAGGCGAAGCCGCCACCCGGCAAAACGAACACCGCACCCGTAGGCCGGGTAAGGCGAAGCCGCCACCCGGCAAAACGAATCGCGAGGCCAAAATGATCCACGTTGAAAATGTCAGTAAAACCTTTGTGCTCCACCAGCAAAACGGCGTCCGCCTGCCGGTACTGCAAAATGCCTCGTTAGAGGTCAGCAACGGCGAATGCGTGGTGCTGCATGGCCATTCCGGCAGCGGAAAATCCACCCTGCTGCGCTCCCTGTATGCCAACTACCTGCCGGACGAAGGCCATATTCATATTCGCCATAACAATGAATGGGTCGATCTGGTTCAGGCTCCCGCGCGCAAAGTGCTGGAAGTGCGCCGCTCGACGATCGGCTGGGTCAGCCAGTTCCTGCGGGTGATCCCGCGGATCTCCGCCCTGGACGTGGTCATGCAACCCCTGCTGGATCTCGGCGTGCCGCGCGAAACCTGCGCCGCTAAAGCCGCCAGCCTGCTGACGCGCCTCAACGTACCGGAGCGTCTGTGGCACCTCGCCCCGTCGACCTTTTCCGGCGGCGAGCAGCAGCGCGTCAACATCGCCCGCGGCTTTATCGTCGATTACCCGATTTTACTCCTGGATGAACCCACCGCCTCGCTCGACAGTAAGAACAGCGCAGCGGTGATGGAACTGATCGAACAGGCCAAAGCGCGCGGCGCGGCGATCGTCGGGATCTTCCACGACGACGCCGTACGCCAACGCGTGGCGGACAGACTGCACCCGATGGGGACAAACGTATGATTATCAATAATGTCAGGCTGGTGCTGGAAAATGAGGTCGTGAACGGCTCGGTTGAGGTGCGGGACGGTGTCATCCGCGCCTTTGCCGAAACCCGGAGCCGCACTCCTGAAGCGATGGACGGCGAAGGCGGCTGGCTGCTGCCGGGGCTGATTGAGCTGCATACCGATAATCTCGATAAATTCTTCACCCCGCGCCCAAAGGTGGACTGGCCTGCTCATTCAGCGATGAGCAGCCACGACGCGCTGATGGTCGCCAGCGGCATCACCACGGTGCTGGACGCGGTGGCGATTGGCGACGTGCGCGACGGCGGCGATCGCCTGGAGAACCTGGAGAAGATGATCAACGCCGTGGAGGAGACGCAAAAGCGCGGCCTCAACCGCGCCGAGCACCGCCTGCACCTGCGCTGCGAGCTGCCGCACCACACCACCCTGCCGCTGTTTGAGAAGCTGGTGGGCCGCGAGCCGGTCTCGCTGGTTTCCCTGATGGATCACTCGCCGGGGCAGCGCCAGTTCGCCAACATTGAAAAGTATCGCGAATACTATCAGGGCAAATATTCGCTCAACGACGCGGAGATGGCGCGCTACGAAGAAGAGCAGCTCCAGCTTGCGGCCCAGTGGTCGCAGCCGAATCGCCTCTCCATTGCCGCGATGTGCCGGGACCGGAATATTGCCCTGGCCAGCCATGACGACGCCACGCACGATCACGTGCGCGAATCCCACCAGCTTGGCAGCGTGATAGCTGAATTTCCCACCACGTTTGAAGCGGCAGAGGCATCGCGTAAGCACGGCATGAACGTCCTGATGGGCGCGCCAAATATCGTGCGCGGCGGATCGCACTCCGGCAACGTGGCGGCAAGCAGGCTCGCCTCGCTCGGCCTGCTGGATATCCTCTCCTCTGACTATTACCCCGCCAGCCTGCTGGACGCGGCCTTCCGCGTCGCGGACGACGAGAACAACAGCTTCACGCTGCCACAGGCGATTCGCCTGGTGACGAAAAACCCGGCCAGCGCGCTTAATCTTCACGATCGCGGTGAAATTGCCGAGGGGAAACGGGCCGATCTGGTGCTCGCCCACCGTAAGGGCGAGCACATTCATATCGACCACGTCTGGCGTCAGGGAAAAAGGGTGTTCTGATGGGAAGACTCATCTGGTTAATGGGCCCGTCCGGCTCCGGGAAGGACAGCCTGCTGTCGGCGTTACGGCAGCGGGAACATTCACAGCTGCTGGTCGCGCACCGCTATATCACGCGCGATGCCAACGCCGGAAGCGAGAACCATATCGCCCTGAGCGAGCAGGAGTTTTTTACCCGCGCCGGACAAAACCTGCTGGCGCTGAGCTGGCATGCCAACGGTTACTACTATGGCGTCGGTATTGAGATTGACCTCTGGCTGCATGCGGGGTTCGACGTACTGGTTAACGGCTCGCGGGCGCATCTCCCGCAGGCTCGCGCCCGGTACGAAGCGGCGCTGCTCCCGGTCTGTTTGCAGGTTTCCCCGGACGTTCTCCGTAGCCGGCTGCAAAAGCGGGGGCGCGAAAACGCGCGCGAGATCGACCAGCGGCTGGAACGGGCGGCGCGCTACACCCCGTCGGGTTGCCATCTCCTCAATAACGACGGAAGTTTGCTACAGTCAGTCGAGACCTTGCTATCGCTTATTCGCCAGAAGGAGAAACAGCATGCCTGACTGCCAGCTTCGCCCCGCCACCGCCGACGATGCGCCGATCGTTTACGCGCTGATCTGCGAACTTAAGCAGGCCGAGTTCGATCATCAGGCGTTTCACGCCGGGTATCTGGCCAACTTGCAGGATCACAATATGCGTTACCAGCTGGCCGAGCTGGACGGGCAGATCATCGGTATGATCGGCCTGCATATGCAGTTTCACCTGCATCACGCCCGCTGGATCGGCGAGATCCAGGAGCTGGTGGTGATGCCGCAGGCGCGCGGATTAAAAGTGGGCAGCCAGCTGCTGGCCTGGGCAGAGGACGTCGCGCGACAGGCAGGCGCCGAGCTGACCGAGCTTTCCACCAGCGTGAAGCGCGTGGACGCGCACCGTTTTTATGTTCGTGAAGGATATACGCAAAGCCATTTCCGCTTCACCAAACCGCTGTAGAGGTGCGTTATGAGTCTGACGATCACGCTGACAGGAACCGGAGGGGCTCAGCTGGTGCCGGTGTTTGGCTGCGACTGCGCGGCGTGCCGACGGGCGCGTTTACAGGAAAATTATCGCCGTCGCCCCTGTAGCGCGGCGGTGAAATTCAACGATTCGGTCACCTTGCTGGACGCGGGTATTCCACACCTGATGGACGACTGGCCCGCGGGGAGTTTCAGGCAGATTTTGCTTACCCATTATCATATGGATCACGTTCAGGGGCTTTTTCCTCTGCGCTGGGGCGTGGGAGCGACCATTCCGGTTTACGGTCCGCCGGACGACGCAGGCTGTGACGACCTGTTCAGGCATCCGGGCCTTCTCGATTTCAGCCACACGGTGGAGCCGTTTGTGATGTTTGAACTTCAGGGCTTGCGGGTCACGCCGCTGCCGCTCAACCATTCAAAACTCACGTTTGGCTATCTGCTGGAGTCCGCCCACAGCCGCGTGGCGTGGCTTTCTGATACCGCCGGGCTACCGGATAAAACGGTGACGTTTCTGCTAAACAATCAGCCGCAGGCGATGATTATCGACTGTAGCCATGAACCGCGCCCGGAGACGCCGCGCAACCATTGTGACTTGAATACGGTGATTGCGCTGAACGAGGTGATTGGCTGTCCGCAGGTGATCCTGACGCATATCAGCCATCAGTTTGACGTGTGGATGATGAATAACCCGCTGCCGTCCGGCATTGAAGCGGGGTATGACGGGATGGTGCTGGTGTTGGATTAAATTTTGCCGGGTGGCGGCTGCGCCTTACCCGGCCTACGCGTTGCAATACCAGGGTTACCACCGATCGTAATCATCCTCTAACCGGCGCTCATCCTCTTCTAACCGACGCCGATCGTCATCCAGCTGCCGCTGACGCTCGTCTAAACGCTGGCGTCGATCTTCTAACTGTCGACGACGATCGTCGTACTGGCGGCTGTCGGTTTGACGGCTGCGATCGTAACGATCGTCGTCGTCATCATTACGGCTGCTGCCGGGGTTATAGGCGTCGTTGATCGCCTGCTGAATATTGCCAATGGCATCATCAATCACATCGGCATGCGCCAGTTGGCTGGTTAAAGTCAGCAGACCCAATAACAGAGCGGTAGAGTAACGTTTCATAAGGCCAGACTCGCAGGTGAACTGGCCTTACGGTAATGAATGGCAGGGAACCGGGGTAGCGGAGGAATCTCAATTCCTGGCCTGTTCAATCGCCCCTATCGCATCGACTCGCGCCTGATGTCGTCCCCCTTCAAACGGTGCATTTAGCCAGGCATCGACGATCATTTTTGCCAGCTCCAGTCCGACCACGCGCGAACCAAATGCCAGCACATTCGTGTTGTTATGCTGCCTTGAAAGCTGAGCTGAATAAGGTTCGCTACAGACCACTGCGCGGATGCCCGGGAACTTATTGGCCGTAATGGAGATCCCTACCCCCGTTCCGCAGATCAGGATGCCGCCATCCACCTCCTTATCGATAATAGCCTGTGCAACCGCGCTGGCATAATACGGGTAGTCAGTACGCTCCGGAGAACAGGTGCCTTTATCCACCACGTCGATGCCACGCGCGCGCAGATGGGCCAGAATATCCTCTTTCAGCATAAAACCTACGTGATCGCAGCCAAATGCAATCTTTTTCATAATAAACCTCATCGTGGGTTAACTTTACGAACTCGATGGAGTTGTGATTTAAGACCGGTCAGTTGTGCAATAAAACCTCAAAACCATCGAGTTCTGCGCGTGTTCTACACCCCTGACTTTGACATTTCAACTCTCTCATGACGGTATATTTCTTACGGCATGCATTAAAATCCGTTAACGTGTCATAATTATATTATTGATTTTTAAGGTCATCCTAAAGCAACCGCCCATCAAAACTTCACAGACAATAAAACTTTATGAATTTTCAAACATTGTGAAGTTGCCAGCATATTTTCATGCCAGAGTGTGGTGATATAGTGTCGTCTTCATTTTTAAGGACAAAAGAGAGCGATGAGTCAGTCAGAATTTAAAAAAGAGCTGCCTAACGGCATTGGCCTTGCACCGTACCTGCGCATGAAGCAGGAAGGCATGACCGACAACGAAAGCCGTATCGTCGACTGGCTGCTCCAGCCGGGTAACCTGAGCGGCGCGCCTGCGATTAAAGACGTTGCCGAAACGCTGATGGTGTCGGAAGCGATGATCGTGAAAGTGGCCAAACTGCTCGGCTTTAGCGGTTTCCGTAACCTGCGTGCGGCGCTGGTCGACTACTTCTCGCAATCCGAACAAGTATTACCTGCGGAACTCGCTTTTGATGAAGCACCACAGGATGTGGTTAACAAAGTGTTCAATATTACGCTGCGCACCATTATGGAAGGCCAGTCGATAGTGAACGTGGATGAAATTCACCGCGCGGCACGTTTCTTCGCCCAGGCCAACCAGCGCGATCTGTACGGTGTGGGTGGTTCTAACGCTATTTGCGCCGACATCCAGCATAAGTTTCTACGCATCGGCGTGCGCTGCCAGTCGTATCAGGACGCGCACATTATGATGATGTCGGCATCGCTGCTGAAGGAAGGGGATGTGGTACTGGTGGTCTCCCATTCCGGCCGCACCAGTGATGTGAAAGCAGCAGTTGAGTTAGCAAAAAAGAACGGCGCCAAAATTATCTGTATTACTCATAGCTACCATTCACCGATTGCTAAACTTGCTGATTATATTATTTGTTCGCCAGCACCAGAGACCCCGTTATTAGGGCGCAACGCCTCCGCGCGTATATTACAGCTTACATTATTAGATGCGTTATTTGTTTCCGTTGCACAACAAAACATCGAACAGGCCACACTTAATATGCAAAAAACCGGCGCTATTGTGGATTTCTTCTCTCCTGGCGCACTGAAGTAAATTAAAAGGTTAATCCTGCTCAGGCGGGATTAACAACAACATACCCTACATTGAGAACACTGCTATGAATAAATATCTGAAATATTTCAGCGGCGCCGCTATGGGCTTAATGTTATCCACCAGCGCGTTTGCTGCTGCGGAATATGCGGTGGTATTAAAAACGCTCTCCAATCCATTCTGGGTGGATATGAAGAAAGGGATTGAAGATGAAGCCAAAACCCTGGGAGTAAGCGTTGATATTTTTGCCTCGCCGTCAGAAGGGGATTTTCAGTCCCAGCTACAGCTGTTCGAAGATCTGAGTAATAAAAAATACAAGGGTATCGCTTTTGCCCCACTCTCCTCCGTGAATCTGGTCATGCCCGTCGCGCGCGCCTGGCAGAAAGGTCTCTATCTGGTGAATCTCGATGAAAAAATCGATATGGATAACCTGAAAAAAGCAGGTGGCAATGTAGAGGGGTTTGTCACAACGGACAACGTGGCCGTCGGCGCAAAAGGGGCCGATTTTATTATCAATAAACTTGGTGCGGAGGGGGGCGAAGTCGCAATCATTGAGGGTAAAGCCGGTAACGCATCGGGCGAGGCGCGCCGCAATGGCGCAACAGAAGCCTTCAAAAAAGCAAACCAAATTAAGCTGGTTGCCAGCCAGCCCGCTGACTGGGATCGCATTAAAGCTCTGGATGTGGCAACCAACGTGCTGCAACGAAACCCGAATCTGAAAGCCTTCTACTGCGCGAACGATACCATGGCAATGGGCGTGGCACAGGCGGTGGCAAACGCCGGTAAAATCGGCAAAGTGCTGGTGGTCGGCACCGATGGTATCCCAGAGGCGCGTAAGATGGTCGAAGCCGGTCAGATGACGGCAACCGTCGCACAAAACCCGGCGGACATCGGGGCGACCGGCCTGAAATTAATGGTGGATGCCGCGAAAACCGGGAAAGTCATCCCGCTGGAAAAAACGCCTGAATTCAAGTTGGTGGATTCGATTCTGGTGACAAAATAACGCAGAACTGTGCGGCTTGATGCCCTCACTCCGGCCCTCTCCCACAGGGAGAGGGTGAACAGAGAAGGAAATAAACATGGTCACGCCATATATCTCGATGGCGGGGATCGGCAAATCCTTTGGTCCGGTTCACGCATTAAAATCGGTTGATTTAACTATATACCCTCATGAGATCCACGCGTTATTAGGGGAAAATGGTGCCGGTAAATCAACCTTAATGAAAGTATTGTCGGGAATTCATGAACCGACCAAAGGCTCCATTATTATTAATGAAAAGAATTACGACAAATTGGATCATAAACTGGCAGCAAGACTGGGCATCGGCATTATATATCAGGAACTCAGCGTTATTGATGAATTAACCGTGCTGGAAAATCTATATATAGGCCGTCACCTGACTAAAAAGGTTTGTGGCATCAGGATTATTGACTGGAAAGAGATGCGCATTCGCGGTGCGATGATGCTCTTACGCGTCGGATTAAAAGTCGATTTAGATGAAAAAGTAGCGAATTTATCCATCAGCCATAAACAGATGCTGGAAATCGCGAAAACCTTAATGCTCGATGCCAAAGTGATCATTATGGATGAACCCACATCTTCATTAACCAATAAAGAGGTGGATTATCTTTTCTTGATCATGAATCAGCTGCGTAAAGAAGGCACCGCCATTGTCTATATCTCGCATAAGCTCGCGGAAATCCGCCGCATCTGCGACCGCTACACGGTAATGAAAGACGGTTCCAGCGTATGCAGTGGCCTGGTGAGTGACGTTTCAAACGACGACATTGTGCGCCTGATGGTCGGCCGCGAACTGCAAAACAGCTTTAACGCCATGAAAGAGAGCACCGGCAACATCGAACGCGACACGGTGTTTGAGGTGAACAACGTCACCAGCCGGGACAAGAAAAAAGTGCGTGATATTTCGTTCAGCGTGAACCGCGGCGAAATACTGGGTTTTGCGGGTCTGGTCGGCTCGGGACGTACCGAACTGATGGACTGTCTCTTCGGCGTGGATAAACGCGCGAGCGGTGAAATTCGCCTCAACGGCAAAACCATCTCCCCGCATTCGCCTCTGGATGCGTTGAAAAAAGGGATGGCCTACATCACCGAAAGCCGCCGCGAAAATGGCTTTTTCCCTAATTTCTCTATCGCCCAAAACATGGCCGTCAGCCAGAGCCTGAAAAACGGTGGCTATAAAGGGGCCATGGGGCTCTTTCGCGAGCATGAAGAACGCAAGACCGCCGAAGCACAGCGCCAGTTGCTGGCGTTGAAGTGCCAAAGCGTAGAGCAAAACATCACCGAACTCTCCGGCGGCAATCAGCAAAAGGTGCTGATTTCTAAATGGCTGTGTTGCAACCCGGACGTCATCATTTTTGATGAACCCACGCGAGGCATCGACGTCGGCGCAAAGGCCGAAATCTACAAGGTGATGCGCCAGCTGGCTGACGAAGGCAAGGTCATCCTGATGGTGTCATCTGAATTACCTGAAATTATCGCCGTCTGCGACCGCATCGCCGTGTTCTGCGAAGGGCGGCTGACGCAAATCCTGACCAATCGCGACGACATGAGCGAAGAGGAGATCATGGCATGGGCATTACCACAAGAGTGAAAGGCGATATGGCGGAGAAAAAGCCATTTAACTTCGCGCTGTTCTGGGACAAGTACGGTACCTTTTTTATCCTCGCGATTATAGTCGCCATCTTTGGCACGCTGTCATCGGAGTACTTCCTCACCACCAACAACATCACGCAGATTTTTGTCCAGAGCTCGGTAACGGTGCTGATCGGGATGGGCGAATTCTTTGCCATCCTTGTCGCGGGTATTGATCTGTCCGTCGG
Organism: Enterobacter cloacae complex sp. ECL72; assembly: GCF_019056635.1. NCBI lineage: Bacteria > Pseudomonadati > Pseudomonadota > Gammaproteobacteria > Enterobacterales > Enterobacteriaceae > Enterobacter > Enterobacter cloacae complex sp. ECL72. The sequence continues at coordinate 3,837,629 of NZ_CP077659.1, forward strand.
AGCCATTCTGGCACTCTCCGGCATGGTGACTGCCAAACTGATGCTGGCTGGTGTCGACCCGTTTTTTGCAGCACTGATTGGCGGCGTACTGGTCGGCGGCGCGCTGGGGGCGATCAATGGCTGTCTGGTCAACTGGACCGGGCTACATCCGTTCATTATCACTCTCGGTACTAACGCCATTTTTCGCGGCATCACGCTGGTGATTTCCGACGCTAATTCCGTCTATGGCTTCTCGTTCGACTTTGTAAACTTCTTCGCTGCCAGCGTCCTCGGGATACCCGTACCGGTCATCTTCTCGCTGATCGTCGCGGTGATCCTCTGGTTCCTCACCACCCGTATGCGGCTAGGGCGCAATATCTACGCCCTGGGCGGTAACAAAAACTCGGCGTTCTACTCCGGCATCGACGTGAAGTTTCATATTCTGGTGGTGTTCATTATTTCTGGCGTATGCGCCGGGCTGGCGGGCGTGGTGTCGACTGCGCGTCTGGGCGCAGCGGAGCCGCTGGCCGGGATGGGATTTGAAACATACGCCATCGCCAGCGCCATCATCGGCGGAACCAGCTTCTTCGGCGGTAAAGGCCGCATCTTCTCGGTCGTGATTGGTGGTCTCATCATCGGCACCATCAATAACGGACTCAATATCTTACAGGTACAAACCTACTACCAGCTGGTGGTAATGGGCGGGTTGATTATCGCCGCTGTTGCCCTCGACAGATTGATCAGTAAGTAAGGAAATCACTATGAAAATTTCACCCTCCCTGATGTGTATGGATCTGCTGAAATTCAAAGAACAGATCGAATTTATTGACCAGCACGCGGACTACTTCCATATCGACATCATGGACGGCCACTTTGTGCCTAATCTGACGCTGTCTCCGTTCTTTGTCGGCCAGGTGAAGAAGCTCGCCACCAAACCACTGGACTGTCACCTGATGGTGACTCGCCCGCAGGACTACATAAGCCAGCTGGCGCAGGCCGGAGCAGACTTCATCACACTGCACCCGGAGACCATCAACGGTCAGGCTTTCCGCCTGATTGAAGAGATCCGTCGTCACGGTATGAAGGTGGGACTCATCCTCAACCCGGAAACCCCGGTTGAGGCAATGAAATACTATATTCATAAGGCGGACAAAATCACCGTGATGACCGTCGATCCAGGCTTTGCCGGGCAGCCGTTCATTCCGGAAATGCTGGAGAAAATTGCCGAGCTGAAAGCCTGGCGCGAACGCGAAGGGCTGAGCTATGAGATTGAGATCGATGGCTCATGCAATCAGGCCACCTATAAAAAACTGATGGCCGCCGGCGCAGATGTCTTTATCGTCGGAACGTCTGGTCTGTTCAACCATGCAGAGAATATCGGGAATGCATGGCAGCTTATGGCCGGGCAGATCCTGTCGGCACGAAACGAGGTTGTTCCTCATGCAAAAACAGCCTGATGTCGTCGCCGGAGTGGATATGGGGGCCACTCATATCCGTTTTTGCCTGCAAACGGCCGACGGTGCGGTGTTGCATTGTGAAAAACAGCGCACCGCGGAGGTTATCCGCTCTGGTGTGGTGTGCGGCGTGACGGAAATGATCACGGCTCAGCTGCGTCATTTACAGGTTCACTGTCGCGGTCTGGTCATGGGCTTTCCGGCACTGGTCGGCAAAGACAAACGCACCATTATTTCGACGCCAAATCTGCCTTTGCAGGCGAATGAGCTCCGCGATCTGGCGGGAAAACTTGAAGATGCGCTAGGCTGCCCGGTCGAATTTTCCCGCGACGTTAACCTTCAGCTTTCGTTTGACGTGGTGCAACACAATCTCCAGCAGCAAGAGGTTCTGGCGGCCTACCTTGGCACCGGCATGGGATTTGCCATCTGGCTAAACGGTGCTCCATGGACGGGCGCGCACGGCGTAGCGGGCGAGCTCGGGCATATTCCACAGGGGGATATGACGCGGCACTGTGGTTGTGGCAACCCGGGATGTCTGGAAACGGTTTGTTCCGGTATCGTATTGAAACAGTGGTACGAACAGCAGCCCCGCGAGTATGCGATGGGAGATATCTTTTCAGCCGTACCCGATGACCCCTTCGTACAGCAACTCCTGAATCATGCAGCCCGCGCCATTGCCACCAGTGTAAATCTGTTCGATCCGGATGCGGTGATCCTCGGAGGCGGCGTAATGGATATGCCTGGCTTTCCGCGCGAAGCGCTGATTGTCGGGATAAAGCAGCATTTGCGCCGCCCGCTGCCGCATGAGTCCGTGAAATTTATCCCTGCCTCGTCGTCGTCTTTTAACGGCGCTCAGGGGGCCGCTACCCTGGCTCGCTGCCGGTTCCTACCATCACCTTGCGCAGCGCCTGCGCCAGCTGTGCGCGGGTGAAAGGTTTTCGCAGTAACTGAACGTCCGGCAGCTGCGGGTTATGCGCCGGGCGCAAATCCTGCCCGCTGATCAGCAGCACCGGCAACTGCGGATAGTGGCTGCGTACATGGCCGATCACCTCCGCACCACTCAGGCCGCCCGGCAACATCAGGTCGCTGATAAACATGCCGATATCCGGTGATGCGTCCAGCATGTTCAGCGCCTGCTCGCCGTTTTCGGCTTCAAGCGTCAGGTAGCCAAGCTGGTGCAGTTGCTCGCACAGGGTCTGCCGCACGCCCGCCTCATCTTCCAGGACCAGCACAAGCAGCTCACTTTCTGCCGGGGCCGTGGTCGCCAGCGCGGCATCATCGGAGAACGCGGGCAGCGTCGAGCGCGGCAGCTGGAGCCGCACGGTGGTTCCCTGCCCCGGCGCGCTTTCGATCTCAACGCGCCCCCCGGACTGACGCACAAAGCCGTACACCATCGACAGCCCTAACCCGCTGCCGCTGCCGGTCTGTTTGGTGGTGAAGAACGGTTCAAAGACCTGCGATTTCACCTCCTGCGACATCCCGCAGCCGTGGTCAATCACCTCCAGCGCGACCATATCCTGCCTGCGCCCGTCGCTGCGGGTCACACGCTGGTTCCAGGTGCGGATTTTGATCACACCATTTTGCCCCTCCATTGCATCACGGGCGTTCATCACCAGGTTGATAATGGCGTTTTCCAGCTGGCTGACGTCAATCCATGCGGGCCAGGCCGGGGTTTGCGCTTCAATATCCAGCGTCAGCGTGGCGGGAAGCGAGTGCCGCATCAGCTCGCTCAGGTTCTCCAGCAGCGGCTTCATCTCTACCGCATGGGGTTGCAGGGATTGCTTGCGCGAGAAGGCCAGCAGACGCTGGGTGAGCATGGCCCCGCGTTCCGCGGCTTTGAGCGCACGAGTGATGCGCGGCGCGTCCGGTGACGCTGAATCGGTCAGCTCCAGACTGCCGATAATCACCGCCAGCAGGTTATTAAAATCATGCGCCAGCCCGCCCGTCAGTTGCCCAACCGCCTTCATTTTCTGGCTGTGCAGCAGCGCCTCCTCCAGCCCCTGACGTTCGATGCGGTCGACCTCCATCTGCGAGGTCTTCTCCTTCAGTAGCCGCGTGGTGTGCTCCAGCGAAGCGGTATTGCGGGCAAAAACGTTAAACGCGCGCGCCAGTTCCCCCAGCTCATCACGCCGCTGTAGCGCGGGCACCGACACATCCTGCTCGCCGTGAGCGAGGCGCGACATTGCCCTTGAGATAGCCGTCAGGTTGGAGCCCAGATTGCGGTAAATATACCAGCAGGCGCAGCCGGTGATGATCAGCGCCAGCACCGCGAAGACGCTGATAAACACGCTGATGGAGCGCAGCTCCTGGTGGCTTTGGGCGGTACGCAGCCGGGAGGCCTGCGCCACCTGTTCAACGTACTGATTGATGTCGCGGTTTAATATCGCCACCAGCGCCTTGATGTGGAACATGTACCAGCTGATGGACAGATCGCTCTCCTCCAGCTGCTTTGACAGTGGCGCGAGCTTGCGCAGCTCATCATTAAAATCCGGGAGCACCAGGTTGACCACCGGTTGCAGGGCGCTCGCGGGTAACATCACGGTTACTGCATCCAGCTGCTGCACCGTGGCGCGCGGTGAAGGGGTATCAATGGCGGCAACGATCAGCCTGTCCATCTCTGCAAGCTGCCGGGCGTCTGGCACATTGCTCGCGTAACGGCGGTTGATATCCTGCAAATGACGCAGATAGCTTTGGCTTTGATACAGCGCGCTGAGCAGCGCGTTACGCTCCAGATGCCGTTTTTGCCCGCGCTCCAGCATTCCCGTCACGCTCTGCTGTAACTCATTGCTCCTGCGAATAATACGCGCCACCAGCGCGGGCTCCTGCTGCGCCAGCGGCGCATCGGCAAGCTGCTCCAGCGAGTGGCGCAGCGCCATCTGCGTCTGTTTAAGCCGTTCAGCTTCGCCTTTGTACTCCAGCGCACCGACCACCTGCGACAGCCGCACCGCCGCCGTTGCCACGTTGGCCGTGTCGCGCGCGAGGTTCATGCTGCCAGTCATATCATCCAGCGTTTGCTGCTGCACCTGCTCCTGGATCTGGCTGGCATGACGAAAGCCGAGCACCGCCACGCCGCTTACCATCAGCGTTACCGCCACCACCAGCAGGTTAAATATCAGCAGGCGACCGCGGGCGCTGGTGAAGAACGGGGGGCGTGAAGACATGGGTTTGGGCTCCTCTGCGGTTTGGTGCCCTCACCCTGACCCTCTCCCGCCGGGAGAGGGAAAAGGAAAATGTGATGGCGATTAGCTATTCATAACTATGACAAATATGAACAGCTTCTGACATTTTGCATTTACGCGCCTGTGATGAAGTACAGATATCGACATTCACAGGAGATCCGCCATGAGCAGAACCCCGGTTTTAGAGATGCGCCACATTGCCAAAACCTTTGGCAATTTCCACGCGCTCAAGGGTGTGGATTTGACGGTTTTCCCCGGTGAGATCCACGCGCTGATGGGGGAAAACGGCGCCGGAAAAAGCACGCTGATGAAGATCCTCGCAGGCGCTTATACCGCCAGCAGCGGCGACATCCTCATCGACGGTCAGCCGTTTCACATCAAAGGTCCGAAGGATGCGCTGGCCGCAGGCATTACCCTGATTTATCAGGAGATGCAGCTTGCTCCTAACCTGACCGTGGCGGAAAACATTTTTCTCGGCAGCGAGCTGTCGCGCGGCGGGCTGGTGCAGCGCAAAGAGATGGCCGCCCAGGCGCAGGCGGTGATTGACCGTCTCGGCGCGCAGTTCAGCGCCACCGACCTGGTGATGAAGCTGACCATCGCCGAGCAGCAGCAGGTGGAGATCGCCCGCGCGCTGCACCGCAACAGCCGCATTCTGGTGATGGATGAACCCACCGCCGCCCTCTCTTCGCGCGAAACGCACCGCCTGTTTGAACTGATTTTGCGCCTGCGCGATGAAGGGATGGCGATTATCTACATCAGCCACCGCATGGCGGAAGTGTATGAGCTTTCCGATCGCGTCAGCGTCCTGCGCGACGGGCAGTACGTCGGCAGCCTGACGCGCGACAAGCTGAATGCCTCTGAGTTGGTGCGCATGATGGTGGGCCGCCCGCTCAGCGATCTGTTTAACAAAGAGCGCGATATTCCGCTCGGCAGCCCGCGTCTGAACGTGCACCACCTGACAGATGGCAAAAAAGTGCTGCCGTGCAGTTTGCAGGTTCGCTCCGGTGAAATCGTCGGGCTGGCGGGGCTGGTCGGGGCCGGTCGCTCCGAGCTGGCGCAGCTGATCTTCGGCGTGCGCAAAGCCACCGGCGGCATGATCGAGGTCGACGGCGAACCGGTGGTGATCCACTCCCCGCGCGCGGCCATTGAAAACGGCATCGGTTTTCTTACCGAGAACCGCAAGGAGCAGGGGCTGTTTCTGGAGCTGGCGGCGCAGGAGAACATCACCATGGCGACGCTGGAGCGCGACGCCACCTTCGGCTGGCTGAACCGCAAAAAAGCGCAGTCTATTTCCGATGACGCCATCGCCCTGCTCAATATCCGCGTGCCGCATTCTCAGGTGCGCGCGGGCGGGCTCTCCGGCGGCAACCAGCAAAAGCTGCTGATCTCCCGCTGGGTGGCGATTGGCCCGCGCATTCTGATTCTGGACGAACCTACGCGCGGCGTGGACGTCGGCGCGAAAAGCGAGATCTACCGCATCATGAACCAGATGGCGCGCAAAGGGGTGGCGATTCTGATGATCTCCAGCGAGCTGCCGGAAGTGGTGGGCATGAGCGACCGGGTGTACGTGATGCGGGAAGGCAGCATCGCGGGTGAACTCCACGGACGCGACATCTCTCAGGAAAACATTATGACGCTGGCAACCGGCGTGAACGACACACATCATCAGGCGGTGTAATTATGACAACTCCAACCCATCCGCAGCAGGTGGCGAAATCCGCCTCCGCCAAAAAAATGCTGATGAGCGATCTGATGCAAACGATCGGCATTTTGCCAATTTTAATCCTGATTGTGGCGGTATTTGGCTTTATCGCCCCGAACTTTTTCACCGAGAGCAACCTGCTGAATATTACCCGGCAGGCGTCGATCAACATCGTGCTGGCGGCGGGGATGACCTTCATCATCCTGACCGGCGGGATTGACCTCTCTGTGGGCTCGATTCTGGGCACTACGGCGGTAGCGGCGATGGTGGTCTCGCTTATCCCGGAATTTGCGATGCTCTCCATTCCGGCGGCGCTGATGCTCGGTATGGTGCTGGGGCTGTTCAACGGCGCGCTGGTGGCCTTTGCCGGGCTGCCGCCGTTTATCGTCACCCTCGGCACCTATACGGCACTGCGCGGCGCGGCGTATCTGCTGGCGGACGGCACGACGGTCATTAACTCCAACATTAACTTCGAGTGGATCGGCAACAACTACCTCGGCCCGATTCCGTGGCTGGTGGTGATCGCCCTGGCGGTGATTGTGGTGTGCTGGTTTATTCTGCGTCGCACAACCCTCGGCGTTCACATCTATGCGGTCGGCGGCAATATGCAGGCGGCACGCTTAACCGGCATCAAGGTCTGGCTGGTGCTGCTGTTTGTCTACGGCATGAGCGGCCTGCTCTCGGGATTAGGCGGCGTGATGAGCGCCTCGCGCCTCTACAGCGCCAACGGCAACCTCGGCACGGGGTACGAGCTGGATGCGATTGCGGCGGTGATCCTCGGCGGAACCAGCTTCGTCGGCGGGATCGGCACGATCACCGGCACGCTGGTCGGTGCATTGATCATCGCCACCCTCAACAACGGCATGACGCTGATGGGCGTCTCCTACTTCTGGCAGCTGGTGATCAAAGGGGCGGTGATCATCATAGCGGTGCTGATCGACAAATACCGTACCCGACACCATCAAAGTGCATAACAACAATACCCTACGTGAGGAATACAGCATGAGATTGAAGCCCTTAGTGACCGCGCTCTGTGCTGGCGCGCTGCTGGCCGCAACCCCGTTTGCGCAGGCAAAAGATCTGAAGTCCATCGGCGTGACGGTGGGCGACCTAGCTAACCCGTTCTTCGTGCAGATCACCAAAGGTGCCGAGCTGGAAGCGCGCAAGCTGGCGGGAGATAACGTCAAGGTGACGCTGGTCTCCAGCGGGTACGATCTGGGCCAGCAGGTATCGCAGATCGATAACTTCATTGCCGCGAAAGTGGACATGATCATCCTCAACGCCGCGGATTCTAAAGGGATCGGCCCGGCGGTAAAACGCGCCAAAGAGGCGGGGATCGTGGTCGTGGCGGTTGACGTGGCGGCGGAAGGGGCCGATGCCACCATCACCTCTGATAACACCCAGGCGGGGGAGATGGCCTGTAAGTACATAACCGACCGTCTGAAAGGTAAAGGCAACGTGGTGATCATCAACGGGCCGCCGGTTTCTGCGGTACAAAACCGCGTGGAGGGCTGCCAGACCGAGTTCAGGCGCCACCCGGATATCAAAGTGCTCTCGGATAATCAGAACGCCAAAGGCAGCCGCGAAGGCGGACTGGAGGTCATGACCTCCCTGCTGGCGGCCAATCCGAAGATCGACGGCGTATTCGCAATTAACGATCCGACGGCGATCGGCGCCGATCTGGCGGCGAAACAGGCTCAACGTAATGAGTTCTTTATCGTTGGCGTGGATGGCAGCCCGGACGGTGAAGAAGCCCTGAAGCGCGAAAACTCCCTGTTTGTGGCGACACCGGCGCAGGATCCGCAGGTGATGGCGGCGAAGGCGGTGGAGATTGGCTATGACATTCTCCAGGGCAAACCTGCGCCGAAAGAGCCTGTGCTGATCCCGGTGACGATGATCGATAAAAAGAACGTCGGCACGTATAAGGGGTGGACGGTTAAGTAAACCCGGTGCGGCCTGATGCCCTCACCCCTAACCCTCTCCCACGGGGAGAGGGAACTTACTCCCCCTCTCCCTTGAGGGAGAGGGCCGGGGTGAGGGGGTGGCATAAAACTCAAGGAGTCCCCATGAAACGCTCCGACATCAATGAAATCCTCGGCCACACGCGGCAGTTCTTCTCCATGCACGACGTGCATCTCCCGCCGTTTGCCAGCTTTCCGCCAACAAAATGGCAGCAGCTTGACCAGGCCGCCTGGCAGGAGGTGTTCGACCTCAGGCTCGGCTGGGACGTGACGGCGTTTGGCGGCAACCACTTTGCCGCAGAGGGGCTGACGCTGTTCACCCTGCGCAACGGCTCCCCCAACGGCGTACCTTATGAAAAGTGCTATGCCGAAAAAAATCATGCACGTCCGCGACGGCCAGGTGACGCCGATGCATTTCCACTGGCGCAAGCGGGAGGACATCATCAACCGCGGCGGCGGGAATCTGATTATTGAGTTATGGAATGCGGGCGCGCATGAGGAGACCGAAAACACCGACGTGATCGTCACGATAGACGGCTGTCGGCAGACGCACGCGCCCGGCAGCCAGCTGCGCCTCACGCCAGGGGAGAGCATCTGCCTGACGCCCGGCCTGTACCACAGTTTCTGGGGTGAACGCGGCTTTGGCGACGTGCTGGTGGGCGAAGTGTCGTCGGTCAATGACGATGAACACGACAACCACTTTTTACAGCCCATCGATCGCTACAACACCATCGAAGAAGACGAACCGGCGGTGCTGGTGCTGTGCAACGAGTACAACCTGTTTCGGATATAAGGAGTGAATGATGCCATTGATTTCTCTTGCCGACGGTCTGGCACACGCCAGAGAACACCGCTACGCCCTGGGCGCGTTCAACGTTCTCGACTCCCATTTTCTGCGCGCGCTGTTTGCCGCCGCGAAGCAGGAACGCTCGCCGTTTATCATCAACATCGCCGAAGTGCATTTTAAGTACGTGTCTCTGGAGTCGCTTGTTGAAGCGGTGAAGTTCGAAGCCGCCCGTCACGATATTCCCGTGGTGCTGAACCTCGACCACGGGCTGCATTTTGAGGCCGTCGTGCGCGCCCTGCGCTTAGGGTTCAGCTCGGTGATGTTCGACGGCTCGACGCTGAGCTATGAGGAAAATATCCGCCAGACCCGGGAAGTGGTGAAGATGTGCCACGCGGTGGGCGTCTCGGTGGAGGCGGAGCTGGGCGCAGTCGGCGGAGATGAAGGCGGCGCACTGTATGGGCATGCGGATGAAGCGTTCTTTACCGACCCACAGCTGGCGCGCGAGTTTGTCGATTTAACCGGTATCGACGCGCTGGCGGTCGCCATTGGCAACGCGCACGGCAAATACAAGGGCGAGCCGAAGCTTGATTTCCCCCGTCTGGACGCCATTCGCCAGCAGACGGGCCTGCCGCTGGTGTTACACGGCGGCTCTGGCATCAGCGATGCCGACTTCCGCCGCGCCATCGAGCTGGGCATTCATAAAATCAACTTCTATACCGGCATGTCGCAGGCCGCGCTCGCCGCCGTTGAGCAGCGCATGGCAAACCGCCAGCCGCTGTACGATGAGTTTGCCGAACTGCTGCTGGGCATTGAAGAGGCCATTACCGATACGGTCGCGGAGCAGATGCGCATCTTCGGCAGCGCGGGGCAGGCATAATGGAACGCAAAGGGATTATCGCCGCAGGCAACATGCTGGTGGATCACGTTCATCAGATCGTGCAGTGGCCGGAGCGCGGCTGGCTGGCGGAAATCACCCACAGCGAACGCTCAACCGGCGGTGCGCCGCTCAACGTTCTGCTGACGCTGGCGAAAATGCACGTCGGCCTGCCGTTACAGGCGGTGGGGCTGATTGGGGAAGACAGCGACGGAGACTATATTCTGGCGATGCTCGACCAGTATCACGTCAATCGCCAGCGCGTGCAGCGTACAACGTTCGCCCCAACGTCGATGTCGCAGGTGATGACCGACCCCAGCGGACAGCGCACCTTTTTCCACTCGCCGGGCGCCAACCGCCTGCTGGATCTTCCCGCCTTCGATCGTTTAGACGGATCGCTGAAGATCTTCCATCTCGGCTATCTGCTGCTGCTCGACAGCCTGGACATGCCGGACGAGGAGTTTGGCACCCGCAGCGCGCGGTTACTGGCACAGATGCGCGATCAGGGGTATGAAACCTCGCTCGATCTGGTCTCCCGCAAGGGCGATCCGCGCTATCAGCCGCTGGTGCTCCCTGCCCTGCGCCATCTTGATTATCTGGTGATTAACGAGCTGGAAGCCGGTGAGTTTAGCGGGCTTGAGATCCGCGACGGTCATGGTGCGCTGAACATGGTCCATATCGCCGACGCTGCCGCACAGTTGCTGGCGGCAGGCGTGCGGCAGCGGGTAGTGATCCACTGTCCGGAAGGGGCATGGGGTGAAGCGCCGGGTGAAAAAGGGCAATGGGTTCCTTCGTGGAAGCTGACGCAGGACGAGATTATCGGCAGCGTCGGTGCGGGCGACGCGTTTTGCGCAGGCTTTTTATACGGTTGCCATGAATCGCTGTCGCTTACCGAGAGTATTTATCTGGCGCACGCCTGCGCGCGGGCCAGCCTGCTGGCGGCCAATGCGATTGACGGCGCGAAAACGCTGGCCGAGCTTCAGGCGTTTATTCAGGAGAACGGTCAGGCGGCTTTCTCATGATGGGAAACGTCCGTGGCAAAAACATAGCCCAGACCGCGAATGGTTTTGATCAGCAAAGGCTGGTGCGGATTGACCTCAATTTTTCGCCGTAGCCGCATGATCAACACGTCGATAGTGCGGTCAAAGACCTCGGCGCTTTCGCTGTGGGTCAGCTCCAGCAGCTGTTCACGACTCAGTACCCGGCGGGCGTTTTGCGTTAATGCCAGCAGCAGGCCGTATTCGCCCTGGGTTAACGGCACGGTATTACGCTGCGGATCGCTCAGCTCGCAGCGGGTGGTGTCCAGCGTCCAGCCGTTAAAGGTAATACCTTCAACGCGCGGCGCGGCAGGCTCCGCGTCCAGCGCGCCGGTTCGACGCAGCACCGCCTTAACGCGGGCGACCACCACGCGCGGATTGAACGGTTTTCCGATGTAATCATCGGCGCCCATTTCCAGCCCGACGACCACATCTGATTCACTTCCCAGCCCCGTCAGCATCACCACCGGTAGCGATGGTCGCTGCTTTTGCAGTTGCAGCAAAACCTGTAATCCGTTGATATCCGGCAGCATCATGTCCAGCAGAACCAGCGCAATGCCGGGATCCTGCTGGACACGGTTCACCGCGTCCTGACCGGTGTGACACGTCAGCACGGTAAAGACGTGCTCGCTGAGCACATCCTGTAGCAGTTCGCAGACTGCGACATCATCATCAACCACCAGAATCGCCGGTTTCATCGCATGCTTCCGTCAGGGAATTATGTTAAGTCTGAACCATTCTGCCGCCGGCTCCAGCCGAATTGTTTTTTACGTGACGGAATTTCAATCCATGTCACATCCCCTGCCCTTTCGACACGTCAATTTTGACGATTGGCTGTTTTTCGTCAGGGTTTTGCCCCGCAAAGGGCCGTAAAGTCAGGAAATACCCATAGTAAAAACATGGCATAGAAGCTGCATATTGGGCAGGTAAGAACTGTTTAACTGGAGCAAAGTGATGAAAAAAGTCGTCACGGTTTGCCCTTATTGTGCCTCAGGTTGCAAGATCCACCTGGTGGTCGATAACGGCAAAATCGTCCGGGCGGAAGCGGCGCAGGGTAAAACCAATCAGGGCACGCTGTGCCTGAAAGGGTACTACGGCTGGGATTTTATTAACGATACCCAAATCCTCACGCCGCGCCTGAAAACCCCTATGATCCGCCGCGAACGCGGCGGCAAGCTGGAAGCCGTCTCCTGGAATGAAGCGCTGGATTACGTCGCCACGCGCCTCAGCGCCATCAAGGCCAAGTATGGCCCGGATGCGATTCAGACCACCGGCTCCTCACGCGGAACCGGGAATGAAACCAACTATGTGATGCAAAAATTCGCGCGCGCCGTTATTGGTACCAATAACGTCGACTGCTGCGCTCGCGTCTGACACGGCCCATCGGTTGCAGGTCTGCACCAGTCGGTCGGTAACGGCGCAATGAGTAATGCCATCAATGAGATAGATAACACCGATCTGGTGTTCATCTTCGGCTATAACCCGGCGGATTCTCACCCTATCGTCGCGAATCACGTTATTCGCGCCAAACAGAACGGGGCGAAAATCATCGTCTGCGATCCGCGTAAAATTGAAACCGCGCGCATTGCGGATATGCACATCGCACTGAAAAACGGCTCGAACATCGCGCTGTTGAATGCGATGGGGCATGTCATTATTGAGGAGAACCTCTACGACCAGGCGTTTGTCGCGAGCCGTACGGAAGGGTTTGAAGAGTATCGCAAGATTGTCGAAGGCTATACGCCGGAGTCAGTAGAGGCGATAACCGGCGTCAGCGCGCAGGAGATCCGCCAGGCGGCGCGGATGTACGCCGGAGCGAAACCCGCCGCCATCCTGTGGGGCATGGGCGTGACCCAGTTCTACCAGGGTGTGGAAACCGTGCGCTCGCTCACCAGCCTCGCCATGCTGACCGGCAATCTGGGTAAAGCGCATGTGGGCGTGAACCCGGTGCGTGGTCAGAATAACGTGCAGGGTGCGTGTGATATGGGCGCGCTGCCGGACACCTATCCGGGCTACCAGTACGTGAAGTTCCCGGAAAACCGCGAGAAGTTTGCGAAGGCCTGGGGCGTGGAAAGTCTGCCGGCACACACCGGATACCGCATCAGCGAGCTGCCGCACCGCGCGGCTCACGGTGAAGTACGTGCGGCCTACATCATGGGTGAAGATCCGCTCCAGACCGACGCCGAACTGTCCGCGGTGCGCAAAGGCTTTGAGGATCTGGAGCTGGTGATTGTTCAGGATATCTTTATGACCAAAACCGCGGCAGCGGCGGATGTGATTCTGCCGTCGACCTCCTGGGGCGAGCATGAAGGTGTCTATACGGCAGCAGACCGCGGCTTCCAGCGCTTCTTCAAGGCCGTCGAGCCGAAGTGGGATCTGAAAACGGACTGGCAGATCATCAGCGAAATCGCCACCCGCATGGGCTACCCGATGCACTACAACAACACCCAGGAGATCTGGGACGAGTTGCGGCATCTGTGTCCGGACTTTTATGGGGCAACCTATGAAAAAATGGGTGAGCTGGGCTACATCCAGTGGCCGTGCCGGGATGAGTCAGAATCCGATCAGGGGACGTCATACCTCTTTAAAGAGAAGTTCGACACCCCGAACGGGCTGGCGCAGTTCTTCACCTGCGACTGGGTCGCGCCGATCGATAAGCTCACCGACGAGTATCCGATGGTGCTCTCCACCGTGCGTGAAGTGGGCCACTACTCCTGCCGTTCCATGACCGGCAACTGCGCCGCGCTGGCGGCGCTGGCGGATGAACCGGGCTACGCGCAGATCAACACCGCCGACGCCGAACGGCTCGGTATTGAAGATGAAGCGCTGGTGTGGGTGAACTCGCGTAAAGGCCGCATCATTACCCGCGCGCAGGTCAGCGACCGTCCGAACAAAGGCGCGGTCTATATGACCTACCAGTGGTGGATTGGCGCCTGTAACGAGCTGGTGACGGAGAACTTAAGCCCGATAACCAAAACGCCGGAGTATAAATACTGCGCCGTAAACGTGGAGCCAATAGCGGATCAACACGCTGCGGAACAGTATGTGATCGACGAATATAACAAGCTGAAAGCCCGCCTGCGCGAAAGCGCAATGGGATGAAGCCGTTAATTAATCGCTGACTAAATGGGGTGAGATATTCACCCCATTATTATTTCTGGCACCGCTATTAATTACATCTATATATATTTCTGAAGACGTCTCGCAGAAAAAATGTAATTTGCGCGAAAATTAATTACATCTTTGCATTTTAATTCAGCGAGATAAGATATGCGGCGGGTGCTTAAGACTTTCTGTCTTGAGCATTGTTGAGGGACAGAAAGTGGAAAGCCCCGGGAAATTTGCATTTACCCGAGGCTACCCCTCAACAACCAACAGGTTGAGAGTAGCCTCTTATTCTTTTTTTCACAAGGAGTAAAAGGCATGACGCCATTAAAAACTACGTTAGGCATCGTCTTTATTATTTGCCTGACGATAGTGATCTTTACCTTTATTACTCGCGATAAGCTCTGCGAGTTTTCAATAAAGAGTGAACATCAGGAGGTGGCGGCGAAATTAGCCTGTAACGCAGGCTAACCTCTTCGGGCGGAACGCGTGTTCCGCCCGGCTTGTGGGATGCTGAGGTCTTAACGCACCCGTTTTTTTCTTCTGTCACCGCGATTATACTGCGCGGCGTGTACCCAGATGATAAGAATCCATGAAAACCCTTTTTCTGATGTTGTTATTTTTAACCGCGTTTGCCCATGCCGATGAGATAGGCAGCCAGTATAAAAAGCAGGCTGAAGCGGGCGATGCGCGCGCGCAGTATTATCTTGCCGATACCTGGTTCAGTTCCGGCGACAGCGCGCAGGCGGCGCTGTGGGCGGAAAAAGCGGCAAAAGGCGGTGATGTCGACGCCATGGCGCTGCTGTCGCAAATCCACTTTTCGCAGGGCGACTATGCTCAGGCCAAAGCCCTGGCCCAGCAGGCAAACATTGCGGGCAGCAAACGCGGCGCGATCCTGCTGGCGCGGGTGCTGGTGAACACGCAGGCGGGCAAAACCGACTACCCGCAGGCCATCGCACTGCTGCAATCGGCGACCGAAGACATCGATAGCGACTCGGCGGTAGACGCGCAACAGCTGCTGGGGCTGATCTATGCCAACGGCGTTGAAGTCCCTCAGGATGACGTGCAGGCCGCGTCGTGGTTCAAGCGGAGTTCGGCTCTGTCCCGGACGGGCTATGCGGAGTACTGGGCAGGAATGCTGTTCAGGCAGGGTGAGAAAGGCTTTATCACACCGAATAAGCAGAAAGCGCTTTACTGGTTAAACCTGAGCTGTACCGAAGGGTTTGATACCGGGTGTGAAGAGTTTGATGCGTTGAGCGGGGAGTAACGTGCCGGGTGGCGGCTTCGCCTTACCCGGCCTACAAAACCCGTAGGCCCGGTAAGCGCAGCGCCACCGGGCTTAGAATGTTACTGGTCAGCCGTTTTATCAAAACGACCCAGCACCTCGCGTTCATACGCTAGCGCTTTTTTACGGTCGAACTTGTGTTCCCACTTGGAGATTACCAGCACCGCCAGCGCATTACCCACCACGTTCAGCGCAGTACGCGCCATATCTAGGATACGGTCCACACCGGCAATAAACGCCAGGCCTTCCAGCGGAATACCGACGCTGCCCAGCGTCGCCAGCAGCACCACGAAGGAGACGCCCGGGACGCCTGCGATGCCTTTTGAAGTCACCATCAGCGTCAGAACCAGCACGATCTCCTGCCACAGCGACAGGTCAATGCCGTACAGCTGCGCGATAAAGATTGCCGCAATACTCTGATACAGCGTCGAACCATCCAGGTTAAAGGAGTAACCCGTTGGCACCACGAAGCTGGTAATGGACGCCGGCGCACCGTAGGCCTCCATCTTCTCAATGATACGCGGCAGTACGCTCTCGGAGCTTGCCGTGGAGTAGGCCAGAATCAGCTCATCCTTCAGGATGCGGATCAGGATCCAGATGCTGAGCCCGCACAGGCGCGCCACAATGCCCAGCACTACCAGCGCGAAGAACAGAATCGCGAAGTGCACCAGAATCACCAGCTTCGCCAGCGGCCACAGGGAGGCAAAGCCGAAGTTCGCTACGGTCACCGCAATCAGCGCGAATACCCCGACCGGCGCATAGCGCATCACCATGTGGGTGACTTTGAACATGGTTTCGGAGACAGATCGGAACACGGTGACCAGCGGTTCACGGTGCGTCGCGGGCAGGGAAGAAAGCCCCAGACCAAAGAGTACCGAGAAGAAGATGATCGGCAGCATCTCGCCCTTCGCCATGGACGCGATAATGTTGGTCGGCACCAGCGAGAGAATAGTCCCCATCAGTCCATGCGAATGGCTCTGCACATCGGCGGTTGTGCTTTGGTATTTCGAAATATCCACCGTCGCCAGCTGCGACATATCGATCCCGGCACCAGGCTGGAACACATTCGCCAGGGTGATGCCAAGAACGATGGCAACCGTGGTGATCACTTCGAAATAGAGAATAGTTTTAACGCCGATGCGGCCTAACTGTTTCGCATCACCGACACCCGCGATACCGACCACCAGCGTCGAGATCACAATCGGCACAACAATCATCTTGATCAGATGAATAAAGATATCGCCCGCAGGGGAGAGAAGGTTCGCAATCAGCCACTCGCGGCTGTCGCTATGATAATGGAGGTAACTGCCCAGCAAGATGCCCAGCACAAGGGCCAGCAGGATCTGCCAGGCCAGGCTGACTTTCAAATTTTTCATAGAAACTGACTTCCTCAATGAAATCTCCGTACCATCAAAACTGCATGAATATGGAGACATACTGAAAGGGTATGAATTGTGTTGCGTTGGTTTATGGGATTTTTTAACGCGCCGTATGAGTATCATTTGCACGGCATGCTGCGCAAGCCTTAAAGAACGAGGCATTTCACTGCAAAAAGTGTCATTGACGGCAATTTATAGCAATTCGCATAAATAACCATTTGTTATACAAAATATTTTCACTTCAAAAAAGTGAATAATTCTTCAGGTGAATTATTTCCCTTCAAAGTTTCATTCGC
This sequence comes from Enterobacter cloacae complex sp. ECL72, assembly GCF_019056635.1. Taxonomy (NCBI): domain Bacteria; kingdom Pseudomonadati; phylum Pseudomonadota; class Gammaproteobacteria; order Enterobacterales; family Enterobacteriaceae; genus Enterobacter; species Enterobacter cloacae complex sp. ECL72. The sequence goes on from NZ_CP077659.1 coordinate 3,854,667, forward strand.
TCAATTTTCATACTCTTCAGACATTGCGTGATCTGTCGCCCAAATACTAAACAAAGCTTGTAAAGCCCCTACTATTAACGTTTTTGCGACATATTATTAACATCTTACAAGGATAAAAAAAGCCATGAGCCAAATACACAAACACGACATTCCCGCAAACATTGCGGACCGTTGCCTGATAAGCCCGGAGCAATACCAGGAGAAATACCAGCAGTCCGTTTCCAGCCCTGACGCGTTCTGGGGTGAGCAGGGCCACATCCTCGACTGGATCAAACCTTATCAGAAGGTAAAGAACACCTCTTTCGCGCCGGGCAACGTCTCCATTAAATGGTATGAAGACGGCACGCTGAACCTGGCGGCGAACTGCCTGGACCGCCATCTTGCTGAACGCGGCAACGAAACGGCCATCATCTGGGAAGGCGACGATGCCTCTCAGAGTAAACACATCTCGTATAAAGAACTTCATCGCGACGTGTGCCGCTTTGCCAACGTGCTGCTGGCCCAGGGCATTAAAAAAGGCGATGTGGTGGCGATCTATATGCCAATGGTGCCGGAAGCCGCCGTGGCTATGCTGGCCTGCGCGCGCATCGGTGCGATCCACTCCGTTATCTTCGGCGGTTTCTCGCCGGAGGCGGTTGCCGGGCGTATTGTCGACTCAAATTCGAAGCTGGTGATCACCGCTGACGAGGGCGTGCGCGCCGGGCGCGGTATTCCGCTGAAGAAAAACGTTGATGAAGCGCTGAAAAACCCGAACGTGAAATCCATCAGTAACGTCATTGTCTTCAAACGCACGGGCGGCAAAATCGACTGGCACGAGGGGCGCGACCTGTGGTGGAGCGATCTGATTGAAAACGCCAGCGACCAGCATCAGCCTGAAGAGATGAACGCGGAAGATCCGCTGTTTATCCTGTATACCTCCGGCTCCACCGGTAAGCCGAAAGGCGTGCTGCATACCACCGGCGGCTATCTGGTTTACGCGGCCACCACCTTTAAATACGTTTTCGACTACCATCCGGGCGACATCTACTGGTGTACCGCCGACGTGGGCTGGGTGACCGGTCATAGCTACCTGCTGTACGGCCCGCTGGCCTGCGGCGCAACGACGCTGATGTTTGAAGGCGTACCGAACTGGCCGACCCCGGCGCGTATGTGCCAGGTGGTTGATAAGCATCAGGTCAACATTCTCTACACCGCGCCAACGGCGATCCGCGCGCTGATGGCAGAAGGAGATAAAGCTATCGAAGGGACCGACCGCTCTTCCCTGCGTATCCTCGGCTCCGTGGGCGAGCCGATCAACCCCGAAGCCTGGGAGTGGTACTGGAAGAAGATCGGCAACGAGAAGTGCCCGGTGATGGATACCTGGTGGCAGACCGAAACCGGCGGCTTCATGATCACCCCGATGCCGGGCGCCACACAGCTGAAAGCCGGTTCGGCCACCCGTCCGTTCTTCGGCGTGCAGCCTGCGCTGGTGGATAACGAAGGCAATCCGCAGGAAGGCGCTACCGAGGGCAACCTGGTGATCGTCGATTCCTGGCCTGGCCAGGCGCGTACCCTGTTCGGCGACCATGAGCGCTTCGAGCAGACCTACTTCTCGACCTTCAAAAACATGTACTTCAGCGGCGACGGCGCGCGCCGGGATGAAGACGGTTATTACTGGATCACCGGACGCGTGGACGACGTGCTGAACGTCTCCGGCCACCGTCTGGGCACGGCGGAGATTGAGTCTGCGCTGGTGTCGCATCCGAAAATTGCCGAAGCGGCGGTTGTCGGCATTCCTCACAACATCAAAGGCCAGGCGATCTACGCCTACGTCACCCTGAACCACGGCGAAGAGCCGTCGCCAGAGCTGTATACCGAGGTGCGCAACTGGGTGCGTAAAGAGATCGGCCCGCTTGCCACGCCGGACGTGCTGCACTGGACCGACTCGCTGCCGAAAACCCGTTCCGGCAAGATTATGCGCCGTATCCTGCGCAAAATCGCGGCGGGCGACACCAGTAACCTCGGTGATACCTCAACGCTGGCCGATCCTGGCGTGGTGGACAAACTGCTCGAAGAGAAGCAGGCCATCGCAATGCCTTCCTAGTGTTTTCTCCCTCTCCCCGTGGGAGAGGGCCGGGGTGAGGGCATCAGACCGCACCTTCCTCCCCTCACCCTCTCCCCACAGGGGAGAGGGGATAAAAAACAAACCAACCTTACTTCTGGAGACTCTGTGATGAATAACGATATTTGTCAGCAGATAGAGAATAGTGCGCACTACAGGGAGCTCGTCGAAAAACGGCAACGGTTTGCCTTCATCCTTTCCATCATCATGCTGATTATCTACGTCGGCTTTATTCTGCTGATCGCCTTTGCGCCGCACTGGCTGGGCACCCCGCTGCATGAGGGTACCAGCGTCACGCGCGGTATTCCGATTGGGATTGGCGTGATCATCATTTCGTTTGTGCTCACGGGTGTGTACGTCTGGCGTGCGAACGGTGAATTCGATCGTCTTAACAGAGCAGTTCTGCGCGAGGTAAAAGCATCATGAAGCGAGTCCTGACGGCGCTAGCCGCCACACTTCCCTTTGCTGCCCATGCGGCAGATGCCCTTACCGGCGAGGTTCAGCGCCAGCCAACCAACTGGCAGGCGATTATCATGTTCCTGATTTTCGTGGTGCTGACGCTGTACATCACCTACTGGGCGTCGAAACGCGTACGCTCCCGTAACGATTACTACACCGCGGGCGGCAACATTACCGGCTTCCAGAACGGGCTAGCGATCGCGGGGGACTTTATGTCCGCCGCCTCGTTCCTTGGGATCTCCGCGCTGGTGTATACCTCAGGGTATGACGGCCTGATCTACTCCCTCGGGTTCCTGGTGGGCTGGCCAATCATTCTGTTCCTGATTGCCGAGCGCCTGCGTAACCTGGGGCGCTATACCTTTGCTGACGTCGCCTCCTATCGCCTGAAGCAGGGGCCGATTCGTACCCTCTCCGCCTGCGGTTCGCTGGTGGTGGTGGCACTCTATCTGATCGCCCAGATGGTCGGCGCGGGCAAACTGATCGAGCTGCTGTTCGGCCTGAACTACCACGTCGCGGTGGTGCTGGTCGGCGTGCTGATGGTGATGTACGTCCTGTTCGGCGGCATGCTGGCCACCACCTGGGTACAGATCATCAAAGCGGTACTACTGCTGTTCGGCGCCAGCTTTATGGCCTTTATGGTGATGAAGCACGTCGGGTTCAGCTTCAATAATCTGTTTACCGAAGCGATGGCGGTCCACCCGAAAGGGGAAGCGATCATGAGCCCGGGCGGGCTGGTGAAAGATCCGATATCCGCGCTCTCGCTCGGTCTCGGCCTGATGTTCGGTACCGCTGGCCTGCCGCATATCCTGATGCGTTTCTTCACGGTGTCAGATGCGCGTGAAGCGCGTAAAAGCGTGTTCTACGCCACCGGGTTTATGGGCTACTTCTACATTCTGACCTTTATCATCGGCTTCGGCGCAATCATGCTGGTGGGGGCAAACCCGGCGTTTAAAGACGCGGCGGGCGCGCTTATCGGCGGTAACAACATGGCGGCGGTGCATCTGGCCGACGCGGTGGGCGGCAACCTGTTCCTCGGCTTTATCTCTGCCGTGGCCTTTGCCACCATCCTCGCGGTGGTTGCAGGGCTGACGCTGGCCGGCGCGTCGGCGGTTTCGCATGACCTCTACGCCAACGTCTTCCGCAAAGGCGCAAGCGAGCGCGATGAGCTGAAAGTCTCCAAAATCACCGTGCTGGTGCTGGGCGTCGTCGCCATCCTGCTGGGGATTTTGTTCGAGAAACAGAACATCGCCTTTATGGTCGGGCTGGCCTTCTCGATTGCGGCAAGCTGTAACTTCCCGATCATTCTGCTCTCCATGTACTGGTCAAAACTGACCACCCGTGGGGCGATGATTGGCGGCTGGCTGGGCCTGCTGACGGCGGTGATTCTGATGATCCTCGGCCCGACCATCTGGGTGCAGATCCTCGGTCACGAAAGCGCTATCTTCCCGTATGAATACCCGGCGCTGTTCTCCATTGCCGTGGCGTTTATCGGGATCTGGATCTTCTCTGCCACCGATAATTCACCGGAGGGTAACCTGGAGCGTGAAAAATTCCGCGCCCAGTTTATCCGCTCGCAAACCGGCCTGGGCGTTGAGCAGGGCCGCGCGCACTAAGCCTTTTCTCCCCGGTCGCTCTGGCCGGGGAGCTTAAAACATCACCCACGCCACCAGCGGCGCAATCAGCACCATCGTGACGCCCGAAAGCATCATCACCAGGCTCGCGACCACGCCCTCCTGCTGTCCCAGCTCATACGAACGTGCCGTCCCCGCCCCGTGCGACGCCGCGCCAAACCCCGCGCCTTTCGCCATCCCTTCGCGAATGGAAAGCCGCAGAAACAGCACATCCCCCACTGCCATGCCGAAGACGCCCGTCACCACCACAAACAGCGCCACCAGATCCGGCTGGCCACCGAGCGGTTTGGCGGCTGCCAGCGCAAACGGCGTGGTCACCGAACGCACCGCCAGGCTGCGCTGGATTTCATCCGACAGGGTAAACAACCGCGCCAGCCAGACCGAACTGCACACCGCCACCACCGTCGCGGTGACGACACCCGCGCTGAGCGACATCCAGTGGCGTCTGATAATGGCGAGGTTGTCATAAACGGGTACGGCGAAGGCGATGGTCGCCGGGCCGAGCAGCCACAGCAGCCAGTGGGATTCGCCAATGTAGTTCTGCCAGGAGATATGGCCGAAGACCAGCATCAGCACCAGCAGTATCGGCGTAAAGACCAGCGGCATCAGCGGCAGCGCGCGAAAGCGGCGATACAGGCGCTTGTTGGCAAAGTAGATGACGACTGTCGCAATCAGGCACAGCACGCTTATCTGAAAGTTAGTCATGCTTCTGCCTGCTGATTTCAAAGCGATACACTTTATCCACCACCCAGGCGGTGGCGCCCAGCACCATCATCGTGCTCAGGGCGATAACCGCAAAGATGCGCCAGCCGTCGACCATCAGCAACTGGGCATAATTCACCACCGCCACCACAGCCGGCACAAAGAACAACAGCATCTCCGCCAGCAGCCAGCGTGCGCCGGCCCGCACCCAGCTAAGGGGCAACGCGCGACAGAGGATCAGCGTCAGCATCAGCACCATCCCCACCAGGTTGGCGGGTAAAGGCAGATGCAGCCAGTCGACAAGATATTCCGCGAAAACAAACAGTCCCGCGTAGAGCAGTACCTGAACCGGTACCTGGAGTCGTTGCACAACGGCAGGCGTAACACGGCTTAACGCCACGGCCATGGGGGTTTTCCTCAGAAATGAGACGAGGCGCCAGTATAGTGAGCGTACGGTATCGACTGAAATGAATTAAAATCATCGAAGGTATAGTTTCGAGGAATAATCATGGACATAAGAACGCTGCGCTATTTTGTCGAGGTGGTTCGCCAGCAAAGTTTTACCCGCGCAGCGGAGAAGTTATTCGTAACCCAGCCGACCATCAGCAAGATGCTGAAAAATCTCGAAGATGAGCTGAACTGTACCCTGCTGATCCGCGACGGGCGCAAGCTACTGCTGACCGATACCGGACGCGTGGTGTTCGAGCGCGGGCTGGCAATTCTGGCGGAGTTCCGCCAGCTGGAGGCCGAGCTTGGGGACATCAACCATCTGACAAAAGGGCTGCTGCGGCTCGGTATTCCGCCGATGGTCGGCATGATGATGGCCGGGCCGATAAGCCTGTTTCGCCAGCGCTATCCCGGCGTTGAGCTAAAAATTTCTGAATTTGGCGGCCTGACCGTGCAGCAGGCGGTGATGAACGGTGAACTGGACGTGGCCATGACGGCCCTTCCCGTGGAGGAGGAAAGCGGCCTGGCGACGCTGCCTCTGTTCAGCCACCCGCTGTGCGTGCTGGTGCCGCGCTCCGGCGACTGGCTGAAGATTGAGTCAGTAAAACCCGAGCTGCTCGGCGAACACCCGCTGCTGATTTACAACGAAGATTTCGCCTTAAGCCGCCAGCTGATGGCGCTGTTTAACCAGCACAACGTAAAGCCGCGCATTGCGGTGCGCAGCGGTCAGTGGGATTTTCTGGCGGCGATGGTACAGGCGGGCGTGGGGATTGCCATTCTGCCGCAGCCGATCTGCGAGCGGCTGGATAAAAATACGCTGCGCTGGATCCCGCTGGAGAGCGACCTGCACTGGCAGCTGGGGATGATCTGGCGTGAAGGGGTCTATCTGTCGCACAGCGCGCAGGCGTGGTTGCAATGCTGTGAGGGGTTTTGGGTACCCTCACCCTAACCCTCTCCCACAGGGAGAGGGAACCGATCGAGCACGTAGGCCCGGTAAGCGCAGCGCCACCGGGCAATTACAGCGCTACTGATTCTCTATCAACAACGCTTCCAGCAGATCCAGATCGTGCAGCAGCTTTTGCAGCGTCTCGTTGCTGATCTGCCGCGTCGCGCGCAGGTGATACAGCTCGGCACGCTCGGAGCGCAGCGCCGCCAGGCGGAAACGGCGTTCGAGGTTCTCTTCCTGCAACGAACTTTCCACGTCGTTACGTCCGTCAGCACGGCGACGCAAATTACCGATCACGCGTGAACTGACTTCCTTCAGCAGCTGGTTATCAATGTTCTCTTCGGCATCGGCGGCCAGACGCTCCTCCATCTTCTCGATGGCGACAATCGCCACTTCCGCCGTCGCCGCACGGGCAATCCGCTCTTCTTTGTGCTGTTGCGAGGAGTCCCCTGCGTCAATATGTTGCAGCAGAATCGGCAGCATAATCACGCCGACAAACAGGGAGAAGAGGATCACGCCCGCCGCCAGGAACACCAGCTCGTAGCGCGCCGGGAAGACGTCACCCGTCGGCAGCAGCAGAGGAATGGAGAGCACACCAGCAAGGGTGATCGCCCCGCGCACGCCCGCGAAAGAGGCAATCAGCAGCTCGCGCGTGGTCCACGAGCCGAACTCCATCGGCTTTTTGGTCAGGAAGCGAACGCTGAATTTCTTCATCGTCCACAGCCAGCCGAAACGCACCAGCATCAGCGCAAGGTAGATGAGCACGATATCGGTAAACAGCATCCAGACTTCAACGTTTGGATCCGCTTCGGCTGCAATCAGCGAGGATTCCATAATGCCCGGCAGTTGCAGACCCAACAGCAGGAACACCATGCCGTTAAACACAAACTCGAGCATGGCCCAGGTACTGTTCGCACGCAGGCGCATCGCCAGCGGCGCGCGGCGCATAACGCCGGAGCGGGTGATGGTCATCCCCGCGGCTACCGCCGCCAGAATACCCGACACGCCGATGTGTTCGGCAATCAGGTAAGAGGCAAACGGCAGCAGGAACAGCAGGACGATCTGCGTAGCGGGTTCGTCGCCACCCCAGCGGCTGAGGAAGCGCAGCGAGCGTCCGTACAGCCAGCTCACCACAAAGCCCGCGAGGATACCGCCAATCGCCACCTTGAAGAATTCCAGGGTCGCACCGCCGACGGTAAAGACCATGGTGCCCATGGCAACCGCCACGGCAAACTTCAGGGCGACCAGGCCAGAGGCGTCGTTCATCAGCGCCTCGCCCTGCAAAATGCCCATGATTTTCTTTGGAATGCGCCCTTCGCCCACAATGCCGGACAGCGCCACGGCGTCGGTAGGCGACAGCACGGCGGCCAGCGCAAAGGCGGGTATGAGCGGGATCCCCGGTACGGCCCAGTAGATCAGGAAACCAATCCCGACCACGGTGACCACCACCAGCGCCAGCGCCAGGCCGAAGATCTCTCGCCCGTGCTCCAGAAATTCGCGCGTCGGCGTTTTCCAGCCATCGGCAAACAGCAGCGGCGGGATAAACAGCACGAGGAACAGTTCCGGATCGAACTCCACGTGCAGACCGAACGTCGGCCACGCCAGCAGCGCACCGATAGCTATTTGCATTAAAGGCAGGGGGACCTGGAAGGGCAGTACGCGTGTAACCACCCCGGATAATGAGACCACAAGGGTCATGATGAGTATTGTGAAGAAAATTTCCATGCGTTCCCTGTTTGCTGTGTTTCTTATATGCCAAACCTGAGGCGTCGTGCCTCTTATTCTATCCTCTCCAGAGTAACGTAAAAGGCAACAGGATGAGTCCTGAAAATAAAAACGGGCGGCCTGAGCCACCCGTTTTCGCATAAAAAGTCAATTCAGATGGCCCAGCCGCCCGCGTAGAACGCCACCAGCGCAACGGCGATGACCACGGTACCGATGTTCAGCTTACGCCACTCACCGGAGACCAGACGCCCAATCACCAGCGAGGCGAAGCCGATCATAATGCCGGTCACGATGTTACAGGTCAGCACGATGAATACCGCAGTGATCAGGCCGGACATAGCATCAACAAAATCCGCGAAGTCGATTTTCGCCACGTTGCTCAGCATCAGCAGGCCGACGTACATCAGCGCAGGTGCGGTCGCGTAAGCCGGCACCAGATAAGAGAGCGGAGAGAGGAACAGGATCAGCAGGAACAGCACGCCAACGGTGATGGCCGTCAGGCCGGTTTTACCGCCTGCCGCCGTACCCGCTGCGGACTCAATGTACACCGCCGCAGGCGCCGCACCTACCAGGCCAGAGAAAACGCTGCTCAGGGAGTCGGTGGTCAGCGCTTTGCCGCCGTCAATAATCTGTCCGTCTTTATCCAGCAGGTTAGCCTGACCGGCCACCGCGCGGATGGTGCCCGTGGCATCAAACACCGCGGTCATTACCAGCGCCAGCACGCTTGGCAGGATCACCGGGTTCAGCGCGCCCACAATATCCAGGCTGCCAATCAGGGAGTTGCCTTTGTCATCACTCAGCGACGGCATGGCGAAAATCCCGGAGAAATGAACGGTCGGGTCGAAGATCAGGCCGACGATGGACACGCCGATAATGGTCAGCAGAATGCCGCCCGGCACTTTCAGTTTTTCCAGGCCAATGATCACCGCCAGACCCACCAGCGACATGATCACCGGGAAGCTCGCGAAGTTACCCAGCGCAACCGGCAGGCCGTCCAGCGGGTTCTTGATGACCAGACCCACGCCGTTGGCAGCGATCAGCAGCAGGAACAGGCCAATACCGATGCCGGTGCCGTGCGCCACGCCCTGCGGCAGGTTGCGCAAAATCCAGCTACGAATGCCGGTTGCTGAAATTACGGTGAACAGCACGCCCATCAGGAACACGGCGCCGAGCGCTACCGGGACGCTGATATGCTGGCCCAGCACCAGGCTGAAGGCGGTAAACGCGGTCAGGGAGATGGCGCACCCGATCGCCAGCGGCAGGTTCGCCCACAGGCCCATCACAATCGAACCCACACCCGCAACCAGGCAGGTGGCAACGAAGACCGCCGCTGGCGGGAAGCCCGCTTTGCCGAGCATGCCTGGCACCACGATGACGGAGTACACCATCGCCAGAAACGTGGTCAGACCGGCAACAACTTCCTGGCGCACGGTGCTGCCGCGAGCAGAAATTTTAAACATGGCGTCAAGTGAACCGCCGGTACGCGCAGATGGCGTAGACATAGAAAACATCCCCTGAAAATTTTTATTGAAAGTCCGTAAGCGTGGTGGAGACTCCACTGCCAGCGAAACGTCAAATCCTTGTGCTGCGTTTGCGACGAAAGGGGCGTCACAAAAAAAGCAAACGTTTAGCTCCGCGCTTACAAAACGGGTGGTCAAATGTAGGCAAACGATTATCTAGCCTAATACCCGCCCTTTTCAACTGAACTTTCTCGTTTTTCGCTAAAATTGCCTCATGGCGATGAAGAATTAAGCAGAGGATGCGCAAACGTTATCGTCCATGCGCAATTTCGTTACATTTCATCCCTCGCCGGGGATTGTCAGCGGGCCGCCTTTCGCAAGCGTTGTCTGCCAGCCCGGACGTGCCTCCACTCTCTGTTTCCACGCCGCTATGTGGTCGAGATTGTCGATGCCGCCTCTCGCCAGCAGGGCGAAGAGGGGAAAACTCATCTGGATATCAGCCATGGTCAGCGTGTCGCCGGCAAACCAGCTGTTTTCGGCAAGATGATCGTTAATAAAGCGCGCATGCGTTTCCAGCTGGCGGTTGAGATACGCTTTTTGCACCCCCTGCCCCAGCGCCTTACCCAGCGTGCGCAGGCCAAACGGGACGGGTGGTTTGCCGAGGCTGTTAAACACCAGCTTCATTAACAGGAGCGGCATCAAAGACCCTTCGGCGTAATGCAGCCAGAAGCGATACTGCACTTTATGGGCGGGATCTAACGGTTTGAATCGTGACGCCGAATCGTACGTTTCCTGAAGATATTCCAGAATCGCGCCTGATTCGGCCAGCACCAGTCCGTTATCTTCCAGTACCGGGGATTTCCCCAGCGGATGCACTTTTTTGAGCGAATCCGGTGCAAGCATGGATTTCTCGCGCTGGTAGCGCACAATCTCATACGTCAGACCCAGCTCTTCCAGCGCCCAGAGGACGCGATGTGAACGAGACTGATTAAGGTGGTGGACCGTTAGCATGATGTTCTCCGGTGATTCATACTTTTTAACTATAGAAAACTGAACAACTTCACGAAAAAAATTTGGCTAAAATCTCACCGTCTCCGGTGGCAAAAACGGCGGCCGGGCATAGAATTAAAGTGTCAGTACAAACCGGAACCTCCTCCACAAGCTCGACACGAGGGGTACTGATGTCGGGGGAAACCCTCCCGTGAGCCAGCGGGATAGAGAGAAAGACAAAGACCGGAAAAAACTAAAGCGCCCTTAGTGGCGCTTTAGTTCTTTATGCTTGTTGCCGGGTGGCGGCTGCGCCTTACCCGACCTGCAAAACCGAGAGCGTAGGCCGGGTAAGCGAAGCGCCATCCGGCAAACACCTCTCAATCCTCCTCCAGCAACCGCGCCCCCGTTCCCTGCTCGCCCAGCCTGTCACCCGGGTTACGTAGCGGACAATCGCTGCGTGATAAACACCCGCAACCAATGCAGCCGTCCAGCTCATCGCGCAGGGCCACCAGCGTGTGAATACGACGATCCAGCTCTTCTCGCCACTGGGACGACAGCTGCTTCCACTCCTTCGCGCTCAGCGAGTGCCCTTCCGGCAATACGCCGAACGCGTCACCGATGGTGGCCAGAGGAATGCCGATACGTTGCGCAATTTTGATGATCGCCACGTAGCGGAGCACATCGCGGGTATAGCGCCGCTGGTTTCCGGCGTTACGGATACTTTTTATTAACCCTTTGCTTTCATAGAAGTGGAGCGCCGACACCGCCACACCGCTTCGCTTAGCCACTTCACCGGGGGTTAACAGCGCTTTGATGCGCGGTAATCTCTTTTCCATAAAACCTCTTTACCTCAAGTTAACTTGAGGAATTATACTCCCCCGCAGAGAAAACGACGAATCAACCAGGACAGATGTCTCCACAGAGGGGTAACCTTATGTCGCATCAGCAAATTATTCAGACACTTATTGAATGGATTGATGAACATATCGACCAGCCGTTGAACATTGATGTGGTCGCTAAGAAGTCGGGCTATTCGAAATGGTATTTACAGAGAATGTTCCGCACCGTAATGCATCAAACGCTGGGTGATTACATTCGCCAGCGCAGGCTCCTGCTGGCGGCGCAGGCGTTACGCTCAACGCAGCGGCCCATTTTTGATATCGCAATGGATCTGGGCTATGTGTCGCAGCAGACCTTTTCCCGCGTCTTCCGCCGCGAGTTTGACCGTACGCCGAGCGACTACCGCCATCAGCTCAATTAATGCGTGTTAACGCAAGGGTTGCTGCTGCCAGGCCATAAATGCCTGGGGCGGCATCGCTTTCGCGAAGTGCCATCCCTGACAATACTGCACGCCACGCTTCAGCAACCAGCTCACCTGCTCCCCCGTCTCGACCCCTTCCGCAATGGTTTTCAGCCGCAGGCTTTGCGCCATCTCAATGATGTGCTCGGCAATCAGGTGGCTGGTGCTGTTGGTGGTTAAGGTATCGATAAAGGATTTGTCGATTTTCAGGATATCGACGTTCAGCGAATAGAGGTTATGCAGGTTAGAGTAGCCGGTTCCGAAATCATCAATCGCCACTTCATACCCCGCCTGGCGAAACGCCTGAATGACCGGCGTGGTTTTTGGCACGTCAATAAACCCCCGCTCCGTCACCTCAATTTTGATTTGCTGCGCGCGAACCGAGTAAAAGCGGGCTTTGTCGGAGATCAGGGCGATAAGACGCGAAGAGTGAAAATCCGACGCCGACAGGTTAATCGAGACATACAGACCGGGATGAGCGGCAAGAAAATGGCCCAGATCGCTGAACACCTCCTCCACGACGTAATCCGTAATGCGCTCAATCATCCCCTCTTTTTCTGCCAGGGGAATAAATTCCGCCGGGCTCATAACCTGACCGTTGAATCCAGGCCAGCGCAACAACGCCTCTGCCCCCACGCACTGGTTATTTTTAATATCAATAATGGGCTGATAATGGACGCACAGCTGGCGTTTATTCAGCGCCCGGTGCAGAAGTCGGCCAGGCGAATTGAATTCACGGTGTGTACGCGACCACACCAGCAGAATAATAATGCTGCAAATTATCCCCAGCGGTAGCGTCAGGGTGGCCTGATGATAAAGCGTTTTATAAAAACGGGCGCTGGAGGTTGAAACGATGGCCGCAATCGGCCGCTGCCCGGATTTCACGATCGTATAAAAACGGTCACCTTTCTGAAAAGTCGTTTCCTGATGTCGAAGCATCGAATGCAATAAAGAAATATTGGCTTTCTGGCTTACAGAAAAGAATGCATTGCTGACGGTGTCATACACCCCCCACGACAGGGAACGATCGTCTGACATCACCTCACTGTACGAAAGCGGGTTGACCACTGCGACATAATTTCCGCGCTGCATATATATCATTTTATAACCATCAAAAAATGGCGTATCGCGAAAATAATAGATAGCAACGTCGGGTTTACGTGTGTAATTGGCAGCGGGAATGGTGTAAGGATGATCCGGCGTAAAAAGGGTCGAGCAGAGAAACGACTGGCCTTCAGCATAAATTAAATCGGCAACAAAAAGACGACCGCGGGAAACGTTCAACATATATTGACGATGCTCCGGCGTACACACTTTTCCCTGATATTTTTCCGCGTCTTCCCGGGCCAGATCAACCTGTTGAATAACCCGTTCAGTTTTGTTTAAAGCAAGTTCAGCAAACGTGCGCAGCTGGGCGCTGATTTCCGACACGGCTCTAAGCTGGGCAAACCATAGCGCAAGCATCACCGGCAGCATAACTACCATGATAATCCCGACCACTTTGAGCATGTTGCGCAGCGCGCTACGATTCATTTCCCGCTCTGTATCCCTGCATGTTGTACGCCTGTAGCAATGAAGACCGGCTGCTTTGATAAACAGGTGATTACGTTGCATGAATCATGGGAAGTTAGCAACTGACTTTTGGTATTAAAAATCCTAAAATTCGTGATGCCGATAATATTTTCCCGTAAGCCAAACTAAAAGTATTCATTTCGTTTCTGATAAGGAAAATAATTACCCGCGACAGGTGTGGAAAATTCGCTGGCTGAAATAGCCTGCTCTTTGTTCTTATGCTGATTTATAAATAATCAGACGCCAGGACCGTTTTTCCTCTTCCCGTACGCTTGGCGTCATATAATGCCTTATCGGCACGCATCAGTATGGCAGAAGTATCCCGTTGCCCCTGACAGACTTCAACCACCCCGGCGCTGAAAGAGAGTACCAGCGTTTTATCGCCCACACGCAGCGGTTTTGAGATCAGCGCGGCACGCAGCCGGGAAGAGAGCAACGTAGCGGCCATACCATCCGTGTGCGCCAGCAGAAGAACAAACTCTTCGCCCCCCACCCGTCCCAGCGCCGACCCGGCCGGGCTCACCTCGCGAATACGGTCGCAAAAGTGGATCAATGCCGCATCGCCAACCTGATGTCCCCACCGATCGTTGATCTGCTTGAAATGATCGAGATCGAACATCAGGAGACAGAAGTGGCTACTGACATCCTGCGGCGAACTGGCTGCCAGCGCTATTTTGAGACGCTGTAAGATTGTCGAGCGATTCAGACAGCCCGTCAGATCGTCCGTGGTGGCTTTGACGGTCAGCTGCTGTTCTGCTTTTTTACGTTCGGTGATATCCAGGCCAATGTTGAGAATGGAGTTATCCGGCAAAAGGATGTTTGACCAGAGAATGGTTAACTGCGTCCCGTCTTTACGCACCGGGTGCCATTCGTACATATCCTTAAGTGGTGCGAAACGAACCGACTCCTGCACGCGCTGTCGCTCCTCAGGATCCGGGTAAAACAGGGCCAGCGGATCGGGATGCTCGCCGATTTCAGTCATACTCCAGCCAAAGACTTTTTCGCATTCGGCATTCCACAATACACACCGGTTATGCCTGTCAAAGGCGTTCATTAATACCGGAGCACGCTCAAATAAGGTTTTATATTGCGTGACGACGCGCTGCATTTCCTGCGCCGTTTTTTCCCGCACGATGATGTCATCAAAATAATCTTTTAGCTTCTCAACCAATACCACCACGATATTTTTCAATATCGGCAACGAGGTCAGTTTTTCATTAAAAGCCAAAAAGAAATAACCACTGCACTGTCTGCCATGCGCTGAGAATTTACACAGCACGCCGCTTTGCAGCCGCGCATAGCCTGGGTGCTGAGGGGAAAATACCGCCCGGCCAATATGCTCTTTCCAGTAGATCACCCGCCAGGCGCGGTGATGCCGCTGCAACAGGGTGCTGGCAAGAAAATCCGCCACGTTAAAGGCGTGACACGTCACGTCGCCGGCACAAACCACGCGCGGCCCGTCTGCGGATTCGACACTGACCCATGAGAGATTTGCCCCCAGTGCGCTGTTGATAATTTCCAGCATTTCAACCGGCGAACACTGCGCGTTGAGTTGCGGCATCAGCTTCGCCAGGGCATGCAGCGCCTGCATGCTGTCGTTAATAATCTCGCGTCTTTTTTCTTTCATTATCTTTTCGCAGGTCATTAATCGAGAGAGCAACCGCAATAATTCATATCTGAATAAAAGAATAAGACCACGAAATCAAAGAGCATGCCGAGTGTAAAACAAAGAATACAAAATCCAAAAAAGTCAATTAATTCAATGCGATGAATTATTTTTGCGGGTACATTTATTGTTCCACACAAGCATAATCCATAGATATACTGCTGTAAACGCTATACAGCCGATGGCGTTTTGCAAAGGTTTTACTATCTGGATGAAATAAAAATAAAAATTCCGACCAGACGTCGTTCTGAGCGACGACGATATATTTTCCCCGGCAATAATCCCACTTTTACCTCACGCGGATACTGGCGAATAAAACAGCAAATGTGATATAGTTCACACATCTTATGTAACGAGAAACATTGTTTCATTCCAGTTCGTCTGTTTTGTCGAGGATGGGTTTTATGGCAACCATTACCACCAGCATGGTGCTCCTGCGCTGGCCGTTGTTGAGCGCGGTTTTGATGTTCCTGGCCAGCACGTTAAACATTCAGTTTCGAAAGTCCGACTACGCAGGTCTTGCTGTGATTAGCACCCTGTTAGGGTTGGGCGCCGCATGCTGGTTCGCGACAGGTTTGCTTGGCATTACGCTGGTAGACATTGCCGCCGTCTGGGAAAACATTAAAGTGGTGATGGTTGAAGCCATGAGCCACACTCCGCCAGACTGGCCGATGGTGATTACCTGATAGCCTGTTATAAAAAAACCCAGACATTGTCTGGGTTTTTTGTTTTTCACGCGTCTGGATATCAGAACGGGATATCGTCGTCGAAATCCATTGGCGGTTCGTTAGACGGTGCCGGAGCAGACTGCTGCTGCGGACGGGACTGCGCGCCGCCGCTGAACTGGTTGCCGCCCTGAGGCTGCTGAGGCTGACCCCAACCACCCTGCTGCTGATTCTGACCGCCACCTGCCGGTGCGCCACCGCCCTGACGGCCACCCAGCATTTGCATGGTGCCGCCCACATTCACCACCACTTCCGTGGTGTACTTCTCAGCGCCGGATTGGTCGGTCCATTTGCGGGTACGCAGCTGGCCTTCGATATAGACCTGAGAACCTTTACGCAGATACTCACCGGCCACTTCGGCCAGTTTGCCAAACAGCACAACGCGGTGCCATTCGGTCTGCTCTTTCATTTCTCCGGTCGCTTTATCACGCCAGGATTCGGAAGTAGCCAGCGTAATGTTGGCAACTGCGCCACCACTCGGCATGTAGCGTACTTCCGGGTCCTGGCCCAGATTACCGACGAGAATCACCTTGTTTACGCCTCTGCTGGCCATGTTCGTGTCTCCTGAATACGTTTCTTAATAGTGTAAACGCGCGAGTGTACCATTTCCATGCTGCACTTTGATAGTTGCGTAGCACGTTCCAGAGTTCTCCCGCGAACTCGACATTGTTACACAGTGAATCAGAAAATGCATTCCAATACTGTATATTCAAACAGGTCATTTTGTGTCATAATTAGCCGTTTCTGACAGCCGTTTGTCCTTCAAACAAATCAGGCAATCCGTGTTCCAACCGGGAAAGGTGAATGGATAAGATCGAAGTTCGGGGCGCCCGCACCCATAATCTCAAAAATATTAACCTCATAATCCCTCGCGACAAACTCATCGTCGTGACCGGGCTTTCGGGGTCTGGCAAATCCTCACTGGCTTTCGACACTTTGTATGCCGAAGGACAGCGTCGTTACGTTGAATCGCTCTCGGCGTACGCGCGTCAGTTCCTGTCGCTGATGGAAAAACCGGATGTCGACCACATTGAAGGGTTGTCCCCTGCTATCTCCATTGAGCAGAAATCCACATCGCATAACCCGCGCTCCACGGTCGGTACCATTACCGAAATCCATGACTACCTGCGTCTGCTGTATGCGCGCGTGGGCGAGCCGCGCTGCCCGGACCACGACGTCCCGCTGGCGGCCCAGACCGTCAGCCAGATGGTGGATAACGTACTGTCGCAGCCGGAAGGCAAACGCCTGATGCTGCTGGCGCCGATCATTAAAGAGCGTAAGGGCGAGCACACCAAAACGCTGGAGAACCTGGCAAGCCAGGGCTATATCCGCGCCCGTATCGACGGCGAAGTGTGTGACCTGTCCGATCCGCCAAAGCTGGAGCTGCAAAAGAAACACACCATCGAAGTGGTGATTGACCGCTTTAAGGTACGTGAAGATCTGGCAACGCGTCTGGCGGAGTCCTTTGAAACGGCGCTGGAACTCTCTGGCGGCACGGCCGTGGTCTCCGATATGGACGACCCGAAAGCGGAAGAGCTGCTCTTCTCCGCCAACTTTGCCTGCCCGATTTGCGGCTACAGCATGCGCGAGCTGGAACCGCGCCTGTTCTCGTTCAACAACCCGGCGGGCGCGTGCCCGACCTGTGACGGCCTGGGCGTTCAGCAGTATTTCGACCCGGACCGTGTGATCCAAAACCCGGAACTGTCGCTGGCGGGTGGCGCTATTCGCGGCTGGGATAAGCGTAATTTTTACTACTTCCAGATGCTGAAATCGCTGGCTGAGCACTATAAGTTCGACGTTGAAGCCCCGTGGGCCAGCCTGAGCGCGAACGTACATAAAGTGATCCTGTTCGGTTCCGGCAAAGAGAATATTGAGTTCAAGTACATGAACGATCGCGGTGACACTTCCGTGCGTCGCCACCCGTTCGAAGGGGTGTTGCACAACATGGAGCGCCGCTACAAAGAGACCGAATCCAGCGCGGTGCGTGAGGAGCTGGCGAAGTTCATCAGCAACCGCTCCTGCGCCACCTGCGAGGGTACACGTCTGCGTCGCGAAGCGCGTCACGTGTTTGTCGAAAACACGGCACTGCCGACCATCTCAGACATGAGCATCGGCCACGCGATGGACTTCTTCAACAACCTGAAGCTCTCCGGTCAGCGCGCGAAAATCGCTGAAAAAGTGCTGAAAGAGATCGGCGATCGCCTCAAGTTCCTCGTGAACGTCGGTCTGAACTACCTGACGCTTTCCCGCTCGGCTGAAACGCTGTCCGGCGGTGAAGCCCAGCGTATCCGCCTGGCGAGCCAGATTGGCGCGGGCTTAGTCGGCGTGATGTACGTGCTGGATGAGCCGTCTATCGGCCTGCACCAGCGCGACAACGAACGCCTGCTCGGCACGCTGGTTCACCTGCGTAACCTCGGCAACACGGTAATCGTGGTCGAGCACGACGAAGATGCGATCCGCGCCGCGGACCACGTGATCGACATCGGCCCGGGCGCAGGCGTACACGGCGGCCAGGTGGTCGCGGAAGGGACGCTGAAAGACATCATGGCGGTGCCTGAATCGCTGACCGGCCAGTACATGAGCGGCAAGCGCAAAATTGAAGTGCCGAAACAGCGCGTGGCGGCGAACCCGGAAAAAGTGCTGAAGCTGACCGGCGCGCGCGGCAACAACCTGAAGGACGTGACCCTGACACTGCCTGTCGGGCTGTTTACCTGCATCACCGGCGTGTCCGGTTCCGGTAAATCGACGCTGATCAACGATACGCTGTTCCCGATTGCGCAGACGGCGCTGAACGGCGCGACGCTGGCCGAGCCTGCGCCGTACCGCGACATTCAGGGGCTGGAGCATTTCGACAAGGTTATCGACATCGATCAGAGCCCGATTGGCCGTACGCCGCGTTCCAACCCGGCGACCTATACCGGCGTCTTTACGCCCGTACGTGAACTCTTTGCCGGCGTGCCGGAAGCGCGTTCACGCGGCTATACGCCAGGCCGTTTCAGCTTTAACGTGCGCGGCGGCCGCTGTGAAGCGTGCCAGGGCGACGGCGTAATCAAGGTTGAGATGCACTTCCTGCCGGATATCTACGTGCCGTGCGACCAGTGCAAAGGTAAGCGTTATAACCGTGAAACGCTGGAGATTAAGTACAAAGGCAAGACCATCCACGAAGTGCTGGATATGACCATCGAAGAGGCGCGCGAGTTCTTTGACGCCGTCCCTGCGCTGGCGCGTAAGCTGCAAACCCTGATGGATGTGGGTCTGACCTATATTCGTCTGGGGCAGTCAGCGACAACGCTGTCCGGCGGTGAAGCGCAGCGCGTGAAGCTGGCGCGTGAGCTGTCCAAACGCGGTACCGGTCAGACGCTGTATATTCTGGATGAGCCGACCACCGGCCTGCACTTTGCGGATATCCAGCAGCTGCTGGACGTGCTGCACCAGCTGCGCGATCAGGGCAACACCATCGTGGTGATTGAGCACAACCTGGACGTGATTAAAACCGCTGACTGGATTGTCGATCTCGGCCCGGAAGGCGGCAGCGGCGGCGGTGAAATCCTCGTCTCCGGTACGCCAGAGACCGTTGCAGAGTGCGAAGCCTCGCACACCGCGCGCTTCCTCAAACCGTTGCTGTAATCGTCACACGGAGAGCTGCTGTCGGATCGTTTCCGGCAGCAGTTCAACCGCCTGTATATACGACGCATCCACCAGGTAGTAAATTTGCGAATCTGGCAGCGAGCCGTCGAGAAACACCGTACTCCAGTGCGCTTTATTCAGATGCTTACTTGGCCTGACATCATCGTGCTGCTGGCGCAGTAAGTCGGCCAGTTCCGGACTGGTTTTCAGTGATGCCGCAGGCCGCGCATCCACCTCTTTCACCATCGCGAACAGCACATCACCCACTTTGATCTGCGTGGCTTTCCAGTCGCTGTGAACGCTTTGTTCCGCACCCGGCTTGCTCATGCAGTACTGAAGTATCTCCGAAATTGTCATCTTTATTCCCCTTGTAGCGTTGCGATAATTTTACGCGAACCACCGTGAATGCGATGTTCTCCCAGCCAGATCCCCTGCCACGTTCCCAGCTGTAGCCGTCCGTTGTGGACCGGCAGCATCAGCGAGACGCCCAGCAAAGAGGATTTGATGTGCGAAGGCATATCGTCCGCCCCCTCGTAATCATGCTCATACGGGGCGTTATCCGGGACGCTCTTCAGAAAATGGTGCTCCATGTCGGACCGGACGGTGGGATCGCAATTTTCATTGAGCGTGAGAGAAGCAGACGTGTGCTGAAGCAGCAGATGCAGCAAACCCGTTTTGACGCGCGACAGGTCGCGGATTTGCCCGATGACTTCGTCCGTCACAAGGTGAAATCCGCGTGGTTTTGCGCTTAAGGTCAGGGTCTGTTGATACCACATGTGCTGCTCCATTATGAAAGGTGAATCTTTCTAAGTGTGCAGCAAGAAAGCGAAAGGTAAAACCCGCGCAGCGAGATTTGCTTAAAAAAGCATTCACCCCGCCGTTAATGCGTCAGTATTCAGAGTTAACGATCACCTCTTCACCAAATTTTCCGGCCATCGGCAGCGGTCGGTAGGTGGAGTTCGAGGCGCGTAACACCCTGATGCCTCTGGCTCCCACGTCTTGCGCCGCGGTGATGTCGTTATCTGAATCCCCGTAGAACACTTTGATATTTTTCTTTTCCAGCCACTGGGTTTTGGTGTTTTGCCCTTCCTGGTCCCCGGCAAAAATGACCGGGTTCATGCTGGCCGCCGGGATCAGGAAATCATCCTGTAGCGTTTTCGAGACGGTTTCGGTTTTGGTCTGGCTACGTCCGGTCACGAAGTAAATGCTGTCGCCGCGCTTTACGTGCATGGCGATCAGCGCGCGGGCAACCTCTTTCGGGATACTGAACTCATCCCAGCCGTTGTTCATCTTTTCCCAGAATTCCGGGTTTTTCAGATAGGCTTCGCTGTCCGGGGAGTACGTTTTTTTGCCGCGCCAGAAACCGGGGCTGGAGAAGAGAACGGTATCGTCAATATCGAAGCCCACGGCTATCGGCGGGCGACCCGTCAGGCTATTTTCGATTTGTGCCACTGAAACCCAGTGAATGGGGGCCTGTTCGGCAAGAATGGCGGCGGTAGTGCCGGTGTAAAGCGGCGTGGGTGCAGAAGCCCGTGCAACAACGGCGCTATTAAGCGAGAACAATAAGCAGGCGGCGCTGAGCGCCAGTGTGATCTTGCGCATATTTTCCCCTGAATATTCAGTTTGTTATCTTTTTATTTTGAGCGGATGGTCAAAAAACTATCCGACCATAACCCCAGCGGTAGGGGAAGGAAAGGAGTTTTTACTTATGGAGCTGAATAAAAAGAAGACGATCACAAAGCGCAGAAGAAACGTGTAGGTCCGGGAAGCGAAGCGCCACCGGGCAATGACTGGCACCGGCGCGAACAAAAAAGCCGGGTGGCGGCTACGCCTTACCCGGCCTACATACAGTATGCAAGTAAGTGAATGCTTACATTACGGATGCAAACGCCTGCGCCACGCGCTGGACGTTGCTGGCATTCAGACCCGCCACGCACATACGGCCGCTGGCGATCAGGTAGACACCGAACTCTTCGCGCAGGCGATCGACCTGCGCTGCGCTCAGTCCGGTGTAGCTGAACATCCCGCGTTGCTTGAGAAGATAATCAAAGTTATGCCCAGGCACGGCCTCTTTCAGGACGTTAACCAGCTCCTGACGCATCGACAGGATGCGCTTACGCATCGCTTCCACTTCCGCAAGCCAGGACGCTTTCAGCGTTTCGTCACCGAGAACTGTCGCCACCACCTGCGCACCAAAGTTCGGCGGGCTGGAGTAGATCCGGCGGACCGTCGCTTTCAGCTGACCGAGTACGCGTCCCGCGGCTTCGGCGTCTTCACACACCACGGACAGGCCGCCAACGCGCTCGCCGTACAGGGAGAAGATTTTTGAGAACGAGTTGCTGACCAGAGCGGGAAGCCCCGCGCTGGCAATCGCGCGAATGGCGTAGGCGTCTTCCTCCATGCCCGCGCCAAAGCCCTGATAGGCGATGTCGAGGAACGGGATCAGGTTACGCGCCTTCAGTATCTCGATCACCGCATCCCACTGGGCATTGGTGAGGTCCGCACCGGTCGGGTTATGGCAGCACGGATGCAGCAATACGATACTGCGCTCCGGCAGGGTGTTCAGTTTTTCCAGCAGCGCATCAACGCGCACGCCGTTGGTTTCGCTGTCGAACCACGGATAGGTCGCCACCTTAAAGCCCGCGCCCTCGAAGATCGCAACGTGGTTTTCCCACGTCGGGTCGCTGACCCACACGCCGGAATCCGGGAAGTACTTTTTCAGGAAATCTGCGCCTACCTTCAGCGCACCCGAGCCACCCAGCGTCTGGATAGTCGCCACGCGCTTTTGCGCGAGCACCGCGTGGTCCGCACCAAACAGCAACGGCGCGATAGTGTTGCGGTAGGTGTTTAATCCTTCCATCGGCAGATAAAGCGAAGCACCGTGCGGGGTTGCGTTCAGACGCGCTTCAGCTTCGGCAACGGCTTTCAACTGAGGAATGATGCCGTCTTCGTTGTAGTAAAGACCAATGCTGAGGTTCACTTTGTCGCTGCGAGGATCTTCTTTGAAACGCTCCATCAAGGAGAGGATAGGGTCGCCGGCGTAGGCGTCTACTTTCTGAAACACGCGATGTTCTCCGGATTATTATGAGGCAGGGCATTCAACAATAAACCGGAAGCGGAAGAAGATCGAGGGGATGTTAACAGAAGCGGGATGCATCGCATCCCGCTCATGCTTAGTCGACGTATTTCATTGCGACCCTTGAAGTAAGGCGCGTGATAAGTTCGTAAGCACTCACTTTTGTTATTTCAGCAATACGCTCTACCGGCAGGCCTTCACCCCACATCACCGCATCGTCCCCCGCTTTATCCTGCGCGTCGGGCCCAAGATCAACACAAATCATGTCCATCGCCACGCGACCGACAATCTTGACTTCGCGTCCATTGACCAGCACCGGCGTCCCAGTTGGCGCGGCGCGGGGATAGCCGTCGCCGTAGCCCATCGCCACCACGCCAAGACGCGTGTCGTGCTCGCTGGTCCAGGTGCCGCCGTAACCCACCGGCTCTCCCGCTTTATGCTCACGCACGGCAATCAGCTTTGAAACCAGCGACATAACCGGCTTAAAGCCAAAGTCCGGCCCCCAGGGTTTGTTCTCCAGCGGCGAAACGCCATAAAGAATGATGCCCGGACGCGCCCAGTCGAAGTGCGACTGCGGCCATAGCAGGATCCCGCCGGACGCCGCAATGGAGCGCATCCCCGGTTTGCCTTCGCAGAAGGTGTTGAAGATATCAAGCTGCTGTTCCGTTGCGCCGCATTCAGGCTCATCGGCGCGGGCAAAGTGGCTGACGATATTCACTGGCTGACGCACATTTTTGCACTGACTCAGACGCTGATAAAACGCCTCCGCGCTTTCCGGCCGCACGCCCAGACGGTGCATGCCCGTGTCGAGCTTCATCCAGACGGTGACCGGCTCGCTCAGTTCAGCCGTTTCCAGCGCGGCCAGCTGTTCTTCGTTATGCACCGCCGTGTGCAGGTGCTGATCGGCAATGGTCGGCAGGTCCGAGGCTTCAAAAAAGCCTTCCAGGAGCAGAATCGGTTGCGTAATTCCACCTGCGCGCAGGCGGAGAGCTTCTTCGAGACGGGCGACGCCAAAAGCGTCGGCATCGGGGAGCGTTCGCGCGGTCTCAAGAAGACCGTGTCCGTAAGCGTTCGCTTTCACGACTGCAACGAGCTGACTGGCGGGCGCCAGTTCTCGCAGACGTTGCAGGTTGTGTCGCAGAGCGCGGCGGTTAATAACAACAGTTGCCGCTTGCATTTGAATTCCTTAGAAATTACTCATCATCATATTGAGGACCGGCATAGTTGTCGAAACGCGACCACTGGCCGTTAAAGGTCAGACGTACCGTACCGATGGGGCCGTTACGTTGCTTACCAATAATAATTTCGGCGATCCCTTTCAGATCGCTGTTCTCGTGATAAACCTCATCACGGTAGATGAACATGATTAAGTCGGCATCCTGCTCGATGGAGCCGGATTCACGCAGGTCGGAGTTGACCGGGCGCTTGTCTGCACGTTGTTCCAGAGAGCGGTTAAGCTGCGATAGCGCCACCACCGGCACGTGCAGCTCTTTGGCTAACGCCTTGAGCGAGCGGGAAATCTCGGCAATCTCCAGCGTACGGTTGTCGGAAAGCGACGGAACGCGCATCAGCTGAAGGTAGTCGATCATGATGAGGCCGATGCCACCGTGTTCACGGGCGATACGGCGCGCGCGGGAACGTACTTCCGTCGGCGTCAGGCCGGAGGAGTCATCGATATAGATGTTCCGTTTTTCCAGCAAAATCCCCATGGTACCGGAGATCCGCGCCCAGTCCTCATCGTCCAGCTGACCGGTACGGATGCGGGTCTGATCCACACGCGACAGGGACGCCAGAGAACGCATCATGATCTGTTCAGAGGGCATCTCAAGACTGAAGATAAGCACCGGCTTATCCTGCAACATCGCCGCGTTTTCGACGAGGTTCATCGCAAATGTCGTTTTACCCATCGACGGACGCGCCGCGACGATAATCAAATCCGATGGCTGAAGACCTGCCGTTTTCTTGTTGAGATCGTCATAACCGGTGTTCACCCCCGTCACGCCATCGTGCGGCTGCTGGAAAAGCTGCTCAATACGCGCAACCGTGGCGTCGAGCACATCGGCGATATTTTTCGGGCCTTCGTCTTTGTTCGCACGGCTTTCGGCGATTTTAAAGACGCGGGATTCCGCCAGGTCGAGCAGATCTTCGCTGGTGCGCCCCTGGGGATCGAAACCGGCCTCGGCGATCTCATTCGCCACCGAGATCATCTCGCGGACAACGGCACGTTCACGAACGATATCAGCGTAAGCGCTGATGTTCGCGGCACTTGGCGTGTTTTTTGACAGTTCTGCCAGATAGGCAAATCCGCCGACGCTGTCGAGCTGTCCCAGACGCTCCAGCGATTCTGCGAGCGTAATCAGGTCGATAGGGCTGCCCGACTCCTGCAAACGCGCCATTTCCGTAAAAATATGGCGGTGCGGGCGGGTATAGAAGTCTTCCGCGACAACACGCTCGGCGACGTCGTCCCAGCGTTCGTTATCCAGCATTAAACCGCCCAACACCGACTGTTCCGCTTCAATCGAGTGCGGCGGGACTTTTAACCCGGCGACCTGATAATCACGCTCACGAGGTTCAGTCTGTTTGTTGAAGGGTTTGTTTCCTGCCATAGTGAATGGAGTTACCGAGATAAAGAGTGGGTCGAAAGATTACCACATTCTGGAGGAAGCATGGCAACACGTATTGAATTTCACAAGCATGGTGGCCCTGACGTACTCAAAGCGGTGGAATTTACCCCCGCTGCGCCTGGCGAGAACGAAATCCAGGTGGAAAACAAAGCGATCGGCATTAACTACATCGATACCTATATTCGCGGCGGCCTCTATCCGCCTCCGTCGATGCCGAGCGGACTGGGCACCGAGGCGGCCGGTATCGTCAGCAAAGTGGGCAGCGCGGTTAAGCACATTAAGGAAGGCGATCGCGTGGTGTACGCGCAGTCGGCGCTGGGCGCTTACAGCTCCATCCATAACGTTCCGGCCGAGAAAGCGGCGCTTCTGCCAAATGCGATCGGCTTCGAGCAGGCTGCCGCCTCATTCCTGAAAGGGCTGACGGTCTATTATCTGCTGCGCAAAACCTACGAAATTAAGCCTGACGAGCAATTCCTTTTTCACGCAGCCGCAGGTGGCGTGGGGCTGATTGCCTGCCAGTGGGCGAAAGCCCTGGGCGCGAAGCTGATCGGCACCACAGGCAGCGCGCAAAAAGCGCAGCGCGCGCTGGACGCGGGCGCATGGCAGGTGATCAACTACCGGGAAGAGAGCATCGTTGAGCGGCTGAAAGAGATCACTGGCGGCAAAAAGGTCCGCGTGGTGTATGACTCGGTGGGGAAAGACACCTGGGAATCTTCGCTGGACTGCCTGCAACGTCGCGGGCTGATGGTGAGCTTCGGTAACGCCTCCGGGGCAGTCACCGGCGTCAACCTGGGCATTCTGAATCAGAAAGGGTCACTGTACGTCACTCGCCCTTCCCTGCAAGGTTACATCACCAACCGGGAAGAACTTGAGGAAGCCAGCAACGAGCTGTTCTCGCTGATCGCCAGTGGGGTAATTAAAGTGGATGTGGCAGAGGCGCAGAAATATCCGCTGACCGATGCGCAGCGCGCGCATGAGGTGCTGGAGAGCCGGGCAACGCAGGGATCAAGTCTGTTAATTCCCTGAGCCATAAAAAGAAATTGGGCTTCCCGTGGGAAGCCCTTTCTTTTTTTAGTTCGGCTGTATGTAGGGTACAGCTCGATGAATTCTTTAGCGGCAGCCATAGTGACAGATTCGATAAGTAAATCCTATTCTGTTCTAAGGATTGCTGCCGGAAAAGTTGCAGGTATGTGACGTACACCTCAATACCTTAGTAACGGAAGCGGTTATTACGCTGATAAGTGGGCAGTTTTGGTGATTTAATCGCCCGTATCGCCCATACCACCGCAATCGCCAGAAGTAACCACGGCAAGAGTTTAATCGTCAGGGCAAATAAACCGCCAACAAACATCACCACCGTGGCCACGACGAGCGCGGCCAGGATACCGAGCAGCGATACGCCCGTGACCATAAGCATGATAAAGAAGCCAATCACAAAAAGTAGTTCCAGCATGGTGCTCTCCCACGAGTTCCCGAATGATGCTGCGATCGTTACAAGAAACATGCCAAAAATAAGTCGTTGTTCTGAAAGCAAAACGCCCCGCAATGTCTTGCAGGGCGTGGCGTATTTGACCATCTTTTAGCGAAATTTAACGTTTATCCGCAACCAGACGCAGCGCGTGTTCCAGGACCTCAATATCCGCACCGGCCTTATGCGCGTTCTCGCTGAGATAACGACGCCACTGGCGCGCGCCAGGAATGCCCTGGAACAGGCCAAGCATATGGCGGGTAATATGGCCCAGATACGTACCATGACTCAGCTCGCGCTCAATATACGGATACATGGCGCGCACTACTGCCACGGGATCGGTGTCAGCACCGTCAACGCCAAAGATTTCCCGGTCAACCGTCGCCAGAATGCCCGGATTCTGATACGCCTCGCGTCCGACCATCACGCCATCCATATGTTCGAGATGCGCTTTGGCCTCGTCCAGCGACGTAATACCGCCGTTGATCGACATGGTCAGGTGCGGGAAGTCGCGTTTTAGCTGGTACACGCGCGGGTAGTCCAGCGGCGGGATCTCGCGGTTTTCTTTCGGGCTGAGGCCAGAGAGCCAGGCTTTACGGGCGTGGATGATAAACATCTCGCATTCACCCTTCCCTGATACGGTGTTGATGAAATCACACAGAAACTCGTAGCTGTCCTGGTCGTCTATGCCGATACGGGTTTTGACCGTGACCGGGATAGAGACGACGTCGCGCATCGCTTTGATACAGTCCGCCACCAGATGTGCATTACCCATCAGACACGCGCCGAACATACCGTTTTGCACACGGTCGGACGGGCAACCGACGTTGAGGTTAATCTCGTCATAGCCGCGTTCTTCAGCCAGCTTCGCGCACTGCGCCAGCGCAGCCGGATCGCTGCCACCCAGTTGCAGCGCAACCGGATGCTCCTCTTCGCTGTACGCCAGATAATCGCCCTTGCCGTGAATAATTGCGCCGGTAGTGACCATTTCGGTGTACAGCAGCGTATGGCGGGAGAGCTGGCGCAGGAAATAGCGGCAGTGTCTGTCCGTCCAGTCGAGCATTGGCGCAATGGAGAAACGGTGTGCATGGAAAGCGGTCTGGAGTTCTGACGACATGGCGAAGTTTTAAGCATCTGGTGGAAAAGGGGCGCTACTATAGCACAAAGAAAAGCCGGAGGCGCAGCGCCTCCGGTGTACTTTAGAACGTCATGCTCAACTGTGCCCCTGCACCCCATGTCTCGTCTTCGCCATAAAGCCCCATCAGGTCAACGTGGACGGAGTTGAACGGCGCGAAACCGACACCGCCGGTAAAGACGTTGCTGTCGTTCCCTTTCATATCCGCACGATAACCGGCGCGTACTGCCAGCCAGCTCAGCGGCGTGACTTCGGCACCAACGCCAACGTACTGGGAGGTGTCTTCGCTTTTAAAGCCCTTGGTTTCGGTCAGATCGCCGTCTGCGGTCAGCGTGACCAGATCGTTGTGCCAGGCGGCCCCGGCAGTGACCAGCGGACGGATCTGATAAGTGTCTTTATAACTCACCACCTCTCCCGTACGCCCGTTGCGGATGCGGATATCTTTGGTATCGATATCGCGCGACATCAGGTTTTGCCCGCTCACGCCGACCGTCCAGTTTTCACCGAAATCAGCAGCAATACCGGCATCGACGTTGAAGCCAGTGTCGTCGGTACGGTAGCGGCTGTCGTTCCACTTATTACTGTCGTAATCGTAGATTGAAGTGGTGTAGTTATAGAGCCAGGTTTTTTGCAGCTTCGGCGTGACGCCAACGGAAACCGGAACGCCGCCAAGATCGAACTGACGGGCCACCGCAATACCGTAGTCGGACACAATCGCCGCCCGACCAGACGCCGTAGAGTTAAGGTTTTTGGTGATCTGATCGGTACCGTTTAGCGCGGCATCCAGCGCCACACCGGCAGCCACCGCATCGCTTCGTTGTATACCGCGCAGATAATCAATGTCCTGCTGATCGATTGAAGAGCTGACCCGGCCATGGGCATAGCCTTTTGCCATAAAGGCCACGGAAAGAATATCGTTAGGGATACTGACGGCAATCCCCGGCCCTGCGGTGGCGTGTGCGGTCTTGCCTTTCAGGTAGTCCAGTTCATCAGCGAGATCTTTCGCTGCGCCCTGGAACTGATTGATCGAACCTAATGGATTGGTGATAACTTCAATGGGGGTCAGACTATCAACCACATCCTTGTAATGATTGATTTTGTCGTTAATGGTATCAATCTCGTCCTGAAGATTGTCTTCATCGGTCACCTGCACGCCAACGGACGGCAAAATGACCGTCACATCATCCTCTGGCTTAGATTTTGCCAGTAACGCGGGGTTGATTAACGCCCCGCTGCCATAGCTCCCTGCCGCGACACCCGTTCCGCCCATTGCGTCGCTACGCGCTTCCGTCCAGGTATTGGCTGCTCCCGCCTGATTTGCCATAAAAAAGGAGACAGCGATGCTAACCATCGAAAATTTAAAATGTTTTTTCACAGTGTGCTCGTAAATAGTTTGTTATTAGTTAACCCTGTCTGTTATCACCCAAACAGGAACGAACTATTGCTGTGAATAAGTGCAAAAAGACCCGCTATTTCCTTAAGTTAAATTCCATCCCGGCCTGTTGTAATATGTGACGACCATCAATATTTATAGAAGAGGAAATTATTTTCGCCCAGGTTTTCCATCGTGCGGCCCAAAAAACTGAGGCGGATGGTCGACCCAGCGGTCTTCGCGCGTCGCGGCATACACCGGATTGAGCGGATAGTAGATGCGGTTATGTTTTTTATTGGCCTCACCCACCACCAGTAAGCGCACCTCTTCATCGGTATTGTTGATAAAGGTGTGACACACGCCCGTCCCGGCTGGAAATCCCACGCTGTCTCCGGGTTCGAGCTTCCATAAATAGCCATTGATCCAGGCCTCAGGGTAACCCTCCAGAACGTAAACAAACTCCTCTTCGTCGCTTTCCGCATGCGGATAAGACGTACGGCGTCCGGGTGGCAGCCGTTCATGGTGAATACCAATGCGGCCGAGACCCAGCCTGCGGGCCAGCGGCGCGCCAACAGAAAAACGTTCGTTACTGTCAGGATACGTTGCGTCATCAGCGCCTTCCACGTCCCGCCAGTGCCGAATACAGTCAGGTCTTTTCATTTTGCGATCTCCTGATTTGCGATGCGTCAGGTATAGCACAGCCTGGCGGATCTCGGTGTTTTTAGCAGAACATGATAAAGTGAATGTTTTCACCCCTTACCATATCCGAGGTGCCCGATGGACAAGTCCACAAAAGAGCTGTTAGCGCAAGCTGAAAAGCTGTGCGCGCAACGCAATGTGCGCCTGACCCCGCAGCGCCTTGAGGTACTGCGTCTGATGAGCCTGCAACAGGGCGCCATCAGCGCCTACGATCTGCTCGATCTGCTGCGTGAAAGCGAGCCGCAGGCAAAACCGCCGACCGTTTATCGGGCGCTGGATTTTCTGCTGGAGCAAGGGTTTGTGCATAAAGTGGAATCAACAAACAGCTATGTGCTGTGCCATCTTTTTGACCAGCCAACTCACACGTCCGCCATGTTTATCTGCGATCGCTGTGGTGTGGTGAAGGAAGAGTGTGCGGAAGGTGTGGAAGATATTATGCATACGCTGGCAGCCAGAATGGGCTTTGCGCTGCGCCATAACGTGATTGAAGCCCACGGCTTATGTTCTGCCTGCGTGGAGGTGGAGTCATGCCGCCATCAGGATGCCTGTCAGCACGATCACTCTATCCTGGTGAAGAAAAAGCCGCGTTAAAGCCGAAGAAAAAGGCGGCTCAGGGCCGCCCTTGGGGATAGTGCCGGTTACCAGCGGTAGTCGTTACGGGTTTCCCAGTCTTTGACTTCATTTTCCGCCTGATCTTTTTCGTAACCGTAGCGCTCCTGGATTTTACCTACCAGCTGATCGCGCTTACCTTCAATGACGGTCATATCGTCATCTGTCAGCTTACCCCACTGTTCTTTCGCTTTACCTTTGAATTGCTTCCAGTTGCCGCCGATTTCGTCTTTATTCATAATCGTGTCCTCGTGTTAAGCGTCTATGAGTATCGTCCGCTTCGTTCTTTTCTGCTGGACGTGATTATTATTGTAGTTAAGGATTCGGCAGTTGTTTTTATATTCGGAATCTTTAACCGTTACGATATATCGTGCGGGGCTGGAAACCAGGTATTGTTTCGCCAGTGACGATGCCAGATAACGGCCAGCGAAAGGCCACGCAGTGAGAGAAACACCGCCAGCGCCAGCCACAGACCATGATTGCCGAGATACGGCAGGGTTAGCAGCGTCAGGCCGAACCCCGCCGCCGCGACGGCCATGCTGTTGCGCATCTCCGCCCCTCGCGTCGCACCAATAAACATGCCGTCCAGCAAATAGCACCACACGCCCACCACCGGTAATACTACCTGCCAGAGGATGTAGCGATCGGCCAGCTCACGTAGCGCGGGCAACGAGGTGAGTAACGCGACAATATGCCCACCAAAACAGGCGTATACCAGAGCAAAGACCAGCGCCACCAGGCCCGCCTGACGACAGGCAGCACGCCAGACTTCGCGTAACTGGCCGCTTTCACGCGCGCCATAGGCCTGCCCTGAATGCGCCTCCACGGCGTAAGCAAAACCATCCAGCGCGTAAGCGGTAAAGGTCAGTAATGTCATAAGCACTGCGTTGACGGCAACGATCTCAGGCCCAAGACGCGCACCAAAAACGGTTAATGCACCAAAGCAGAGTTGCAGCAGAAGCGAACGGAGCATGATGTCGCGATTAAGCGCCAGCAGCTTACGAATGTTGCCGCGCCAGGCCGATTTCAGCAGATCCAGGGTGATACCGCGCATCGCCAGCACGCGCCAGACCATCCCCAAACCGATCAGCAGCGTACCGTACTCGGCAATCGCCGTGGCCAGCGCCGCGCCCCGGACGTTCATGTGCAGCCCCATCACCAGCCAGAGATCGAGCACAATGTTAAGCAGGTTGCCCACCACCAGTAGGATCACCGGCGCGCGGGCGTACTGCACGCCCAGCAGCCAGCCCAGCAGGACCAGGTTTGCCAGTGAAGCGGGCGCGCTGAGCCAGCGAATTTCGAGGAACCGCCGGGCCTGTTCCAGTACGGCATCGCTGCCGCCTACAATATGGAGCGCAAGATCAATCAGCGGCGTACGCAACAGAACGATTAACGCGCCGGCACCGAATGCCAGAATGAGCGGCTGAACCAGCGCACGCGCCAGACGCAGGGGATCTTTTGCACCATACGCCTGGGCCGTCAGGCCTGTCGTACTCATGCGCAGAAAAAGCAGCAGCATAAAGAGGAAGCTGGTCGCCGTTGCGCCGATCGCGACGCCGCCAAGATAATTCGGCGAATCGAGATGCCCGATAACCGCCGTATCCACCAGCCCCAGCAGAGGAACGGTAATATTGGAAAAAATCATCGGTAGCGCAAGACGCCACAACGCCTTATCGGCAGAAGTTAGCAATGCCATGGAAATTACCGGAATCAGAAAACAGGCCAGGCTGTAGAGGAACTACAGCCTGTCAGGAAGAGATTACAGCCATTCACCGTTGCGGATAACGCCGACCGCCAGCCCTTCAATAGAGAAGCTCTGCTCGCGGAGATCCACCACAATCGGGGAGAATTCATTATTTTCAGGCAGAAGCTGCACGGTATTGCCTTGTTTTTTCAGGCGCTTAACCGTCACTTCATCATCAATGCGCGCCACCACGACTTGCCCGTTACGCACATCCTGCGTTTTGTGTACCGCCAGCAGATCGCCATCCAGAATACCGATATCTTTCATGGACATTCCGCTAACGCGCAGCAGGAAATCGGCGCTCGGCTTGAACATGCCTGGGTCAACCTGATAGTGCCCTTCGATGTGCTGCTGCGCCAGCAGAGGTTCACCTGCGGCAACGCGGCCCACCAGCGGAATACCGCTCTCTTCTTCCACAAGCAGACGAATGCCGCGTGAGGCGCCGGAAACAATCTCAATCACGCCCTTACGCGCCAGCGCTTTAAGGTGCTCTTCGGCAGCATTAGGAGAACGGAAGCCCAGACGCTGCGCAATTTCTGCACGCGTGGGTGGCATACCCGTCTGGCCGATATGATCCCGAATGAGATCAAACACCTCTTGCTGCCTGGTCGTTAACGCTTTCATACCGCCCCCTGGGTGTATATACAGTTATGCTGTGAGTATATACAGTCAAAGGCGATTTTGGAACCAAAAACTGCACAAAAAACCAGGGACTTAATTATTCCTCGAGGCTCATCGGAAATGCGACCAAAGCAGCGTGACCCAGGTGATCGCCGCAGTGATAATCGCCAGCAGTACGGCAGCGGAACCCATGTCTTTCGCCCGGCCAGACAGTTCATGGAATTCCGACCCGATTCGATCAACTACGGCCTCAATAGCGCTATTCAGAATTTCCACTATCATCACCAGAAGGACAGATCCGATGAGCAGTACGCGGGTGATAGCATCAACATCAAGGAAGCAGGCGATGACAACGGCAACGATTGCGGCAACCGCTTCCTGGCGGAAAGCGGCTTCATTAACCCATGCCGCGCGGAAACCTTTCCATGAATAACCGGCAGCTTTAATGATTCGAGTTAACCCAGTGGTATTATTGGCCATTAAAAGAACCTTTTATGATAAATAGCGTCTGTAACTAAAGCCGCAGCGCGTTTTGCTGCAACCTGAAGTATGACGGGTAACAACAGAAATTTTGCGCGCTTTCTGTTATCCTTGCGCCGCAATTGCATTATTAACCAGAGGCTTTACATCGTTTATGTCCGGCTGGCCACGAATTTACTACAAATTACTTAATTTACCATTAAGCGTCCTGGTAAAAAGTAAGTCTATCCCAGCAGAACCTGCGCTGGAATTAGGGCTCGATACGTCGCGCCCTATTATGTACGTTTTGCCTTATAACTCGAAGGCAGACCTGCTGACGCTTCGCGCTCAATGTCTGGCGCACGATTTACCTGACCCGCTTGAACCGCTGGAAGTCGACGGTACGCTGCTGCCGCGCTACGTGTTCATCCATGGCGGGCCGCGCGTGTTCACCTATTATACGCCGAAAGAAGAGTCCATTAAGCTGTTCCATGATTACCTCGATCTGCACCGCAGCAACCCCGATCTGGACGTGCAGATGGTGCCGGTGTCGGTGATGTTTGGCCGTCGTCCGGGGCGCGAAAAAGGGGAAGAGAACCCGCCGCTGCGTATGCTCAACGGCATTCAGAAGTTCTTCGCCGTCTCCTGGCTAGGACGCGACAGCTTTGTCCGCTTCTCACCTTCCGTTTCACTGCGCCGCATGGCGGATGAACACGGCACTGACAAAATCATTGCGCAAAAGCTGGCGCGCGTTGCGCGTATGCACTTTGCACGTCAGCGTCTGGCGGCCGTTGGACCACGTCTCCCGGCACGTCAGGATTTGTTCAACAAGCTGCTGGCTTCCAAAGCGATTGCCCGTGCCGTAGAAGACGAAGCGCGCAGCAAGAAAATTTCGCACGAGAAAGCTCAGCAGAACGCGATAGCGCTGATGGAAGAGATCGCCGCGAATTTCTCCTACGAGATGATTCGCCTCTCTGACCGTATCCTTGGCTTCACGTGGAACCGCCTCTATCAGGGGATTAACGTCCACAACGCCGAGCGCGTACGTCAGTTAGCGCACGACGGCCACGAGATTGTCTATGTGCCCTGCCACCGCAGCCACATGGACTACCTGTTGCTCTCTTACGTGCTCTATCACCAGGGGCTGGTGCCGCCGCATATTGCTGCCGGTATCAACCTGAACTTCTGGCCAGCAGGCCCGATTTTCCGCCGTCTGGGTGCGTTCTTTATTCGTCGTACCTTTAAGGGTAACAAGCTTTACTCCACCGTCTTCAGGGAGTATCTGGGCGAGCTGTTCAGCCGCGGTTATTCCGTGGAGTACTTTGTTGAAGGCGGTCGCTCGCGTACCGGTCGTCTGCTCGATCCGAAGACCGGCACGCTGTCGATGACCATTCAGGCCATGCTGCGTGGCGGTACGCGTCCTATCACGCTGGTGCCTATTTACATCGGTTATGAACACGTGATGGAAGTGGGCACCTACGCGAAAGAGCTGCGCGGTGCGACCAAAGAGAAAGAGAGTCTGCCGCAGATGCTGCGTGGGCTGAGTAAACTGCGCAACCTCGGCCAGGGCTACGTGAACTTTGGCGAGCCCCTGCCGTTGATGACATATCTGAACCATCATGTTCCGGAGTGGCGCGAGTCTATCGATCCTATCGAAGCGGTACGTCCGGCCTGGCTGACGCCAACGGTCAACGGCATTGCATCCGAGCTGATGGTACGCATCAACAATGCTGGTGCGGCAAACGCCATGAACCTGTGTTGTACTGCGCTTCTGGCCTCCCGCCAGCGTTCACTGACCCGTGAGCAGCTGACCGAGCAGATTGACTGCTACCTGGATATCATGCGCAACGTGCCGTATTCCGTTGATTCGACCGTGCCGTCTGCCACCGCCAGCGAGCTGATCGATCACGCGTTGCAGATGAACAAGTTCGAAGTCGAGAAAGATACGATTGGTGACATCATCATTCTGCCGCGCGAGCAGGCCGTGCTGATGACCTACTACCGCAATAACATCACGCACATGCTGATGCTGCCGTCGCTGATGGCGGCCATTATTACCCAGCACCGCCGTATTTCGCGTCAGGAGCTGCTGCGCCATATTCAGGCCATCTACCCAATGCTGAAAGCGGAGCTGTTCCTGCGCTGGAGTAAGGATGAACTGGCGGCAGAGCTCGATAAAATGACGGCAGAGATGCATCGTCAGGGGCTGATTACCATCGTTGATGATGAACTGCATATCAATCCGTCACGTTCCCGTACCTTGCAGCTCCTGGCTTCCGGTGCGCGTGAGACGTTGCAGCGCTACGCCATTACCTTCTGGTTGCTGAGTGCAAATCCGTCCATCAACCGCGGTACGCTGGAAAAAGAGAGCCGGACGCTGGCTCAGCGCCTTTCCGTTCTGCATGGCATTAACGCCCCGGAATTCTTCGACAAAGCGGTATTCAGCTCCCTGGTGCTGACGCTGCGCGACGAAGGGTACATTAGCGATACGGGCGATGCCGAGCCGGAAGAGACGATGAAGGTTTACCAGATGCTGGCAGAGCTGATTACCGCGGATGTGCGTTTGACGATTGAGAGTTCGACGCAGGGCGAGTGATGCTAAAGCCGGGTGGCGCTAACGCTTACCCGGCCTACATGTTCCGCTAAATCGTAGGCCGGGTAAGGCGAAGCCGCCACCCGGCTTTTTTATCACCAGTAACTCATCGCCAGGCCCAGAAACAGCACCAGCCCGACGTAGTTATTATTCAGAAACGCTTTAAAGCAGGCTTCACGCTCGCGTTTCGCGATCAGCTTCTGCTGATACGCAAACAGCAGCCCCGCCACCAGTACGGACCAGTAAAACTCCCAGTTCAGGCCGTTCAGGCGACCAATCGCCACCATCAGCGCCAGCACCGCCACCTGCAATATGCCGATGATAAGTTTGTCGTGACGACCAAACAGGATCGCCGTCGATTTGATGCCAATCTTGAGATCGTCATCGCGATCGACCATCGCGTATTGGGTATCGTACGCAACGGCCCAGAGAATATTCGCCAGGAACATCAGCCAGCAGCTGAGCGGAACGGACTCGCTGACCGCGGCAAACGCCATGGGAATCGACCAGCCAAATGCCGCACCCAATACCACCTGCGGCAGATGGGTGTATCGCTTCATGAACGGGTAAACCCAGGCCAGCGCCAGAGCAGCAACGGACAGCAGAATGGTCATGGTGTTAAGGGTTAACACCAGCATGAATGAGAGCAGCACCAGCACCACGAACAGAATGCGCGCCTCTTTCCCGGTCACCTGACCGCTCGGCAGAGGACGATTCGCGGTGCGCTTAACATGTCCATCAAATTTCCGGTCAGCATAGTCGTTAACCACACAGCCCGCAGCGCGCATCAGCCAGACGCCCGCCACAAACACCGCCAGGATCCACAGCGGCGGCACGCCCGGCGTGGCAACCCACAGCGCCCATAAGGTCGGCCACAGCAGCAGCAGCGCGCCAATGGGTTTATCAGTACGCATCAGGCGGTGATAGGCCAGCAGCTTATTCTGCGTCAGACTCCACTCCATTTTTTCTCCCTCTTAGTACAACGGCGATGCTGGCAAAAAGAGTTCCGTCAGTATTAACGGCTTGCCACTCAAACGAAGGCGGGAACGGCGCCCCCACAAATCGGCATCGCAACCAATTTCAATAAAATCACGGGTCAGTTCAGACGAGGTGAACAGATAGCGCCCCAGGGGCGTTTTGCCGAGGCGTTGCAATGCCAGCTCCGGCCCGGAAAGTGTAGACTCAGGAACCACCGTCCGCCCGGCAAGCCACGGCTCGCCATCTGCACACAGTAAAATTTCACGCAGCCAGTAGCGTTCTTCTTGCGGCAGCAGCGGCAGCTCGCTGGCAATCTCCGCAGGCGAGACAAACCCTTCCTGAATCATCGTCACCGTGACCGTTTTACCCTGTTGCTCAAAACGTTTTGTCATGGAATCTTCCAGCAACAGCCAGTCCAGTTGCTCCGGGTCAAGCGCGGGTATTTGGTCGAAATAGCTTAGCGCACGCAGCTGCGTTAGCGCGGGGTGTGACATGCCAGACTCTCCGATACATAACGTAAAGGCATTGTATCGCAGATTGGCAAAATGAGGACGGACAAACCAAATTTAGCGATCACTATCGCAACAATGGTGCAACAGCGCGGGAGAAATGTTCGTGGCAGCAATAGCAGAACTTGATTTTGATTAAGTATCGCGCGGATAAATTGTGAGCTAATACGGCTCTTGAGAAGGAATATCAGTAACTTAATACATGGATGACAACAAAAATAGCCCCCTAATCGGTCTTATCATCGTCCCATCTGGGATGACGATGGCACGTTTCATTATAAAGTTTTTTTCTCAGCCAAAAGACAAAAACCACATCTCGGTTTGTCTCAAGCCCCCTACAAAAGTGATCCCGGTGATTTTTATTCCTGGGGTGATGGGGTCAAACTTAAAGAGTGGGGATAAAAAAGTCTGGCAGTTCAGCTTGTCATCGCTTAAAAAATGGCCACTTGCTGGCCCCCAAAAAAGAAAGCAACTGCTTGATCCGACGACCACCGTCGTCGATGACTCTGGGGAAATTTTAAACGACGGTGCGGATGGGAAAAAAATTCCCGTCCCGTCACGCCCGCGGATGGGGAAGTGCGTTTTACATGAGCTACGGTGAGGCGCTTGACCGGCTGCAATACCTGCTCAGCGACGACGAGATCCTGATGGATAATTACTTTCGGGAGACACAGTTGCAAACGGCACGTCAGCGTTTTATCGGCGTCAGAATCGGTAACGAGCCTCAGGAGCAGGTGCTGAGCGAAGAAGAAGTGGCTCACGGGCACAAGTTCTTATTCCCGCTGCACGTTTTTGGTTACAACTGGCTGCAATCGAATGCGGACTCTGCGGCGTTGCTGGGCGAATATATCCGTAAGGTGCTGAGTGCGTATCACGGACGCCTGGCAGTCAACAAGGTCGTCCTGATCACCCATTCGATGGGCGGACTGGTCGCCCGCCATTACTCGGAAAATATGGGCGGACAAGACTCAATCCTGGGTATCGTACACGGCGTCATGCCGGATCTCGGCTCACCGGCAGCTTATCACCGCATGAAGATCGGTGAGCGTGGCATTACTGGAATGATTATCGGGGAAAGTGCTGAAAAGCTGATGCCGGTGCTGGCACAGTCTCCCGGTCCGTTACAGCTTCTGCCGGGTATGGCTTATGGTCCGGGATGGCTGAAAATCAACAGTAAAGAGACTCAACTTTCCCTCCCGGTGGCCGATCCGTATGAGGAAATTTATCTCAACAAAACAGCGTGGTGGCGGCTATGTGAGCAGGATTTGCTGCTGGATGATACTAGGGTCGAATGGAATAAATATGAGAAAACAATAAGTAATATCGTTAAAAAATTTATTGAGAAGTTAAACGGCAAATACCACCCCCAGACCTGGCTATTTTACGGAGCCAGCAAAAGCAACCCGTCAGATGGATTCCTGACATGGGAAGAGCGGATCCCCCTGAGCGTTAAGGAAGCGCAGAGGAGCAGGGAAAATGCAGCTAACCCTTTTGAACTGTCCCCGTTAAGGTCCCATCAACTAATTTCATCCGCAAGCCCCGGCGATGGGACCGTGCCGATCACCTCCGTCTGCACCAGCTCTTCACGTATTCAGGGCGTCCTGGCGACAGATGTCGATCATGAAGGAGCTTATGCTGTCGATCCTGTCGATCTCTCCCGCTCGGTATACAGCGATCTCTCCGACGCACTGGTGTTCACGGTTCGCTCGGTGGTGAAGATTGTGCAGCAGGTTCCCGCCCCATGAAAAAAGACACATCCCCCCTGATTGTTACGCTGACGCTCCTGCTGCTGGCGGCAGGATATTACATCCATAACTATGTGACATTTGTGCATGCGCCCCCGGCGTTAACGGACAAGGAAAAACGTATGGTTAATACTCTTTTTGCCACCACCAAATCCCAGTGCGTGGGGCGCTATGTGTTTGAGGTTCCGGCCTCATTCGAAAACACCCTGACTGACCGGGCACAGATTAATGAGATCCGCATCAGCAGCAAGCGACTCTACCGCCCGGCATTTGAGCAGCGTATCCGGTTGCGGGAACAGAAACTGAAAAACAGCGCTACCGTGGACCCTGTTGATCAGCCATTTCTTAAGCAGATATACAAGCTGAGTGATAATGCGGTCATTTTTGACCGTAATGAAAATGAGAGTGTGGCGGGATTTGGGCGCATTCTGGAAGGTCATCTCTACGTTGACGGAGTAGCGTTTATCCTCATGCAGGGGATTACCGATTATTCTGATCCGCGCTTCGCTAAAGAGCGAGCGTTTTATCTGCGCAAGGAAGCGGGAAGACCTGACTGGATGGCGAATGATAAACCCCAGAAACTGGCGGAATTACAGGACCTCATGTCCCGACTGAGCGGACGGCATAATGAGGATATTCCTTCCGTGCCCGGCACCTGTATTCCGCAAGGGTTTATCCGCGACGGAAACGGCAAGCCTAAGGAAGATATTACCTTTGTTTACCCCTATAGTTCGGTGTTTTCTTTTTCAGTCTGGAGCAATAACGCCCTTAAGGAAAGCACAACCATGCTGGAGCGCAGCGGGGAAATTCAGTCTTATATCAATAGTATAGACGGAAGTACGCTGCGAAAAGGAGAAGCACGCATTGCCGGTTTTAATGCCAGTGAATGGCTAATCACCGCCCCGCCAGATAAATCATCCGAAAATCCGTCAAAACAACTAATGTTTACCGCCGTAGCCAATGAAACCAACGCTGATTTTGCACACCCCAGCCTTGATCTGACATTAAGCAATGAAATCTTACCTGAAGGAAGTGATGTCTCATCCCCACCTGATTACAGCGACGCTGAACTAGTGGAAATCTGGGATCGCATCATTCTTTCTTTCCGCGTCAGGGATAATGCGTTCTGAACAGATTGCCCCTGAGTAGTGGCAAAAAAAGTGCGCCCGTGAAGGCGCACTAAACGACTAACAAAATCAGCACTGTGGGGAGACGGTTACCCCTTGCCTTTTACACTGCTGATAAAGGTGGAACGGGCAGTGGTTGAACCTAAACGCTCGGCTTCATCAAGCAGTTTCAGCGCTTTATCGACATCGCCGTTTTTAACCGCCTGCTTGATGGCGTTGTTAAAGTAAGTTTCAGTATCGTTAAGCACGGGCTCGGCTTTTTTCGCCGGGGCCGGGGCTGCGGCCGGTGCTGCGGCTGGCGCGGCGTACACAGGCGCGGCAGTATTACCCACCGTTACCGGACCCGGGCCAGATGAGCCAAACAGCGGGCCTACGAGTACGCTGGAGGCGCTGTTGGTGGAGACTTTCAGCTTGATCAGACCATCGGTGGTATGACGGGCAAGCGGGTCCGGAATATCCGGGACAGAGTTCCCCGTGCCTTTCGCATAGGCTTTTGCCGGGTCAACAAGCTTCGTTGTCTGTTGCAGATCTTTTTCAGTCGTGAACACCAGGACATAAATCTTCTGCTGACCCAGGGCTGGCGTCAGGCGCATAACGCCTTCCAGCCGATCGGCACTCATGACGCCAGGCTCCTGATAGCTGAAATAGTCGCTTGGGAAGAACGCGGATGGCGTCATGTTCTGATCGAGGATCAGCACGTTAGGCGCGAAGACGCTGGTCTGTTTATTGACTTCACTGGCCAATGTCAGGGTCAGCTCGCCGATATTCGCCGGCACGCTGAAAGCCGCGACCGGACCGCTGATACCCGGCACGTTCAGTGACTGGCCCCCCGCTGAAAGCTGGGTAGTTTGTGTTTTCGATTGATCAACTGGCGTCCACACCAGTTGCTGTAGTGCCGCAGCCGGAATAGCTGGCGCAGCGCTAGTATTTTGAGGAACAAAATTCACATCTGCAAAGGTGACCGCAGGCGCACAGGCCAACAGCCCCGCAGAGAGGCACAGCGCGACGAGACTTTTCTTCATTTTCATTGTTATTACCTCTGATAGCGTGAGCACTGCGGTGGCCAGGCAATAGCGCGCAGCACCCTAAGGAGAGAGGGGCTTGCGCCCCTCTTTTCAGGTCATTACGTCAGGCTTGACGAATTACCACCAGATTTCCATCTGGGCGCCGAAGGTCCACTCATCGTTGTCGCCACGGCTGAAGGTTTTCGCGGAGGTGTCGCTATACGCTACGCCAGAGGTGTAACCTGCACCTGAGTCGTTGTTTGCATAGCCCCATTTCTCATCCCACTTCGCGTATGTTGCGAAGACGCGGATAGCCGGACGGGACCAGATGCTGTCGCCTGCCTGCCATTGCTGTGCCAGGGTGATTTTGTACTGGCTGTTTTTGTCGTCAGTTTTCTGAGATTTGACGTTGTCGTAGCCCACTTCCAGCAAGGTGCTCATGATCGGCGTCCATTTGAACATTGGACGAACACCCACGGTCCACCACTCGGTACCGTTGTTGTTGTCACGATCGATGTTCTGGTACATACCGACGTACATCAGGTCCCAACGGTCTGCCAGGGTGATTGCACCGTGATCCAGCA
Organism: Enterobacter cloacae complex sp. ECL72; assembly: GCF_019056635.1. Taxonomy (NCBI): domain Bacteria; kingdom Pseudomonadati; phylum Pseudomonadota; class Gammaproteobacteria; order Enterobacterales; family Enterobacteriaceae; genus Enterobacter; species Enterobacter cloacae complex sp. ECL72. Next base: position 3,896,365 of record NZ_CP077659.1, read on the forward strand.
CGCGCCACATAGAGCCGTCGTTATCGATGCTGCCGCCCTGTGGAATACCTTTACCGTTAGAGGTCATGGAATCCGTACCGTATTGCAGTACGAACTTGTTGAAGCCTTTCATCATGCTCTGGGTGTGTTCAGCGGTGAACAGCCAGCCATCTTTAGAGGCGCCAGGTTGCAGGTAGTAGTCGTCAGGAATGTTGGTATGACCGTAGTCAACGCCCAGCTCCAGCGTACCGCCCGGGTTGGTTTCCAGACCGGCTAAACGCACATCGAAGACATCGTTTGGTACCACGTTGTCATAAATACGGTCGCCGTTCGCATCACGATCGGCGAAGGTTGCAGAACCGCCGGACTCAGAAGAACGGGTCGCTGCCAGAGAGAGTTTACCAAAGCCCAGATCGATGTTTTCAATACCGGCACCAGGACCAGAGATATCCCAGTAGTAGAAGTCGATCATGTGTACGTCATGACGCTGATAGAAGCGTTTACCGGCCCAGATGGTAGAGCCTGGCAGCCATTCAATCAGGTTTTTACCCTGCACGTTAGCTTCACGGAAGGCCGGGCTGGTGGATTCCCAGTCATTCTGTTGAGAAACGGAGTACGCTACGTTGGTGTCGAAATAGAAGCTCTTGTCGCCTTCTTTCCACACTTCCTGGCCCAGTTTCAGTTCGGCGTAGGTTTCACATTCGTTACCGAGACGGTATTTACTTTGTGCGCCTGTTGCCTGGAAACATTGTTGTTCACCGCCACTTCCGGTCCAGCCAATGCCGGAACGAGCATAACCTTTAAAGTCTACGGCGCCCGCCTGGGCAGACAGGATGCCTGCCGCAATGGCGACAGCCAGAGGGACTTTGCGCAGAGTAATCATTATTCTATCTCCTGAGATCATTGCTTTTCTTTGTAATTGGAATGCTTAAACGCCTGGCTCTTTGTGCAACCGACGACATGCAGTGCCATCCTCACGGAACAGATGGCAACGCTCTGGCGGCAAACCGATAGCGAATGTGGCACCCTCTTCTACCAACACCACGTCATTCTGGCGGTAGACCAGGTTCTGACGGATGGCGGGGATCTGGATATGAATCTGTGTTTCGTGACCAAGCTGTTCGACGACCTGAACTTCACCTTCCAGCGTCACATCAGCGATGTGGCTCGGCAGTAAATGCTCAGGGCGGATACCGAGGGACATGTTGGCCCCCACCTGTACGTTAGCGCTGTCGACCGGCAGCCAGACTTGCTGACGGTTTGGCAGCTCCACCTGTACCTGTTCGATTGCCGTCGCGGTCACTTTTACGGGCAGGAAGTTCATCTTTGGCGAGCCAATGAAGCCCGCAACAAAGCGGTCTGCCGGGTAGTGATACAGCTCCAGCGGTTTGCCCACCTGCGCCACGCGACCGGCGTCCAGCACCACGATTTTGTCGGCCAGCGTCATCGCTTCGACCTGATCGTGGGTGACGTAAATCATCGTGCGTCCAAGGCGTTTGTGCAGACGGGAGATTTCGATACGCATCTGGACGCGCAGGGCGGCATCCAGGTTAGAAAGCGGTTCATCGAGCAGGAACACGCGCGGCTCGGCCACCAGCGTACGGCCGATCGCCACACGCTGACGCTGACCACCGGAGAGCGCCTTCGGTTTACGCTCCAGCAGATGTGCCAGCTGGAGCACTTCCGCCACCTGGGTGACGCGCTGGTTAATGGTCTCTTTTTTCGCGCCGGCCAGCTTCAGGCCAAAGGACATGTTCTCGGCAACGGAAAGATGCGGATAAAGGGCATAAGACTGGAACACCATGCCCACGCCGCGTTCGGCTGGCGGGATGTCGTTCATTCGGGTATCACCAATAAATAAATCGCCACTGGTGATGGTTTCAAGACCGGCAATCATACGCAGCAGAGTCGATTTACCACAGCCTGATGGACCCACGAACACCACAAACTCACCTTCGTGGATGTCCAGATTGATGTCTTTTGACACCACTACGTCGCCCCAGGCTTTCGTTACATTACGCAGCTGTACGCTCGCCATGCCCTTCTCCCTTCGTTACAACCTGTCACCGACAGAAACATTCAAGATAAGTTCACTATGCGTGTTCCATTACTTTCGTGAATCCTCCACCCCCCGGCTTTTTTATGGGGGAGGAGGCGGGAGGATGAGAGAGCAGGCTCTGCGACCGCAGCGGAGGGGCTGAGGCGAAAATCGTGAAGCGGCCTGCAAAATTCAGTGGGTTTTTATGTGCGCCAGCACTCATAACTTAAATTTATGTTACAGGGATCACACAAACAGGGGGTGGGGCGTAGGGACTGGGAGGATGGAAAGAGGATGTCAAATAAGGAGACTGAGTCACGTTGAACCACCTTATGTATCCACGAGCACATCACCAATAAAGGATGGCAGATATGAAGATCAAGACTGGCGCACGCGTTTTCGCATTGTCCGCCCTCGCAGCAATGATGATTTCCGCACCGGCTCTCGCCAAAATTGAAGAAGGTAAGCTGGTTATCTGGATTAACGGCGACAAGGGCTATAACGGTCTGGCCGAAGTGGGCAAAAAATTCGAGAAAGACACCGGTATCAAAGTCACCGTAGAACACCCGGACAAACTGGAAGAGAAGTTCCCGCAGGTTGCGGCAACTGGCGATGGTCCGGACATTATCTTCTGGGCGCATGACCGTTTCGGGGGCTACGCGCAGTCTGGCCTGCTGGCAGAAGTTACGCCAGACAAAGCCTTCCAGGACAAACTGTTCCCGTTCACCTGGGACGCCGTTCGCTATAACGGCAAGCTGATCGCTTACCCAATCGCGGTTGAAGCGCTGTCTCTGATTTACAACAAAGACCTGGCGCCAAACCCGCCGAAGACCTGGGAAGAGATCCCTGCTCTGGATAAAGAGCTGAAGGCGAAAGGTAAATCCGCCCTGATGTTCAACCTGCAAGAGCCGTACTTCACCTGGCCGCTGATTGCTGCCGACGGCGGTTACGCGTTCAAGTTTGAAAACGGCAAATATGACGTGAAAGACGTGGGCGTGGACAACGCAGGTGCGAAAGCGGGTCTGACCTTCCTGGTTGACCTCATCAAGAACAAACACATGAATGCGGATACCGACTACTCCATCGCGGAAGCGGCGTTCAACAAAGGCGAAACCGCGATGACCATCAATGGTCCGTGGGCCTGGACCAACATCGACAAGAGCAAAATCAACTACGGCGTGACCCTGCTGCCAACCTTCAACGGCAAGCCATCTAAACCGTTCGTGGGCGTGCTGAGCGCGGGCATCAACGCCGCCAGCCCGAACAAAGAGCTGGCGAAAGAGTTCCTCGAAAACTACCTGCTGACCGATCAGGGTCTGGATGAAGTGAACAAGGACAAGCCGCTGGGCGCCGTTGCGCTGAAATCCTTCCAGGATCAGCTGGCGAAAGATCCGCGTATTGCGGCCACCATGGATAACGCCCAGAAAGGCGAAATCATGCCGAACATCCCACAGATGGCTGCGTTCTGGTACGCCACCCGTACCGCGGTCATCAACGCTGCAAGCGGTCGCCAGAGTGTCGATGCCGCACTGAAAGATGCTCAGGGCCGTATTACTAAGTAAGTCTGAAAAACGGCGGGTGGCGCGTGCGCTTACCCGCCCTACGACTACGGCACGATCCGTAGGTCAGGTAAGCGCAGCGCCACCTGACGATAAGTTTCCACCGTTGTAGAGGAAGAACCCCATGGATGTCATTAAAAAGAAACACTGGTGGCAAAGCGACGCACTGAAGTGGTCAGTGATAGGTCTGCTGTGTCTGCTGGTGGGTTACCTTGTTGTTTTAATGTACGTGCAAGGGGAATACCTGTTTGCCATCATGACGCTGATTTTAAGCTCGGTTGGCCTGTATATTTTCGCCAACCGTAAAGCGTACGCCTGGCGCTATGTCTACCCGGGCGTTGCCGGGATGGGGCTGTTTGTCCTCTTTCCGCTGATCTGCACCATCGCGATTGCCTTTACCAACTACAGCAGCACCAACCAGCTCGCGCAGGAGCGTGCCACCCAGGTGCTTCTGGATCGTTCTTACCAGGCGGGTAAAACCTTTAACTTCGGCCTGTATCCCACGGGTGACGAGTGGAAGTTAGCGCTCACTGACGGTGAGAGCGGCAAAACCTATCTTTCCGACGCGTTCAAATTTGGCGGCGAGCAGAAGCTGGCCTTAAAAGAGGCTGCGGCCCTGCCGGAAGGTGAACGTGCGAACCTGCGTATCATTACCCAGAATCGTCAGGCGCTGACCCAGCTCACCGCCGTGCTGCCAGACGAAAGCAAAGTGACCATGAGCTCGCTGCGCCAGTTCTCCGGCACGCAGCCGCTTTATACTCTGGCGGATGACGGCACGCTGACCAACAACCAGAGCGGCGTGAAGTACCGTCCGAACAACGATATCGGTTTCTTTCAGTCGGTGAATGCCGACGGCAGCTGGGGCGACGACAAACTCAGCCCGGGCTATACCGTCACCATCGGCTGGGACAACTTCACCCGCGTATTTACCGACGAAGGCATCCAGAAACCGTTCTTCGCCATCTTCGTCTGGACGGTGGTCTTCTCGGTGCTGACCGTGATCCTGACCGTGGCCGTGGGCATGGTGCTGGCCTGCCTCGTGCAGTGGGAGTCCCTGAAAGGCAAAGCGATTTACCGCGTGCTGCTGATTCTGCCCTACGCCGTGCCGTCGTTTATCTCGATTCTGATTTTCAAAGGGCTATTTAACCAGAGCTTCGGTGAAATCAACATGATGCTGAGCGCGCTGTTCGGTATCAAACCGGCCTGGTTCAGCGACCCAACCACCGCCCGCTCGATGATTATCATCGTGAACACCTGGCTCGGTTATCCGTACATGATGATCCTGTGCATGGGGCTGCTGAAGGCTATCCCGGACGATCTGTACGAAGCCTCGGCGATGGACGGCGCGGGTCCGTTCCAGAACTTCTTCAAAATTACCCTGCCGCTGCTCATTAAGCCGCTGACGCCGCTGATGATCGCCAGCTTCGCCTTTAACTTTAACAACTTCGTGCTGATTCAGCTGTTGACCAACGGTGGCCCGGACCGTCTCGGTACGACTACGCCGGCAGGCTATACCGACCTGCTCGTGAGCTACACCTACCGTATCGCCTTCGAGGGCGGCGGCGGCCAGAACTTCGGCCTGGCGGCGGCGATTGCCACCCTGATCTTCCTGCTGGTTGGCGCCCTGGCGATTGTAAACCTGAAAGCCACACGTATGAAATTTGACTAAGGAGGGCACTGAACATGGCAATGGTACAACCCAAATCTCAGAAACTGCGCCTCCTCGCGACGCACTTAGGCCTGCTGATTTTCATCGCGGCGATCATGTTCCCGCTGCTGATGGTTATCGCCATCTCCCTGCGTTCGGGGAACTTCGCCACCGGGAGTCTGATCCCGGACGAAATCTCCTGGGAGCACTGGAAGCTCGCGCTGGGCTTCAGCGTGGAGCACGCGGATGGCCGCGTCACGCCGCCGCCGTTCCCGGTGCTGCTGTGGCTATGGAACTCGGTGAAGGTGGCGACCATCACCGCGATCGGCATCGTGACGCTCTCCACGACCTGCGCTTACGCCTTCGCCCGCATGCGCTTCCCAGGCAAAGCGACGCTGCTGAAAGGGATGCTGATTTTCCAGATGTTCCCGGCCGTGCTGTCACTGGTGGCGTTGTATGCCCTGTTTGACCGTCTGGGCCAGTACGTGCCGTTCATCGGCCTGAACACTCACGGCGGCGTGATCTTCGCCTATCTTGGCGGCATCGCCCTGCATGTGTGGACTATCAAGGGCTATTTCGAAACCATCGACGGCTCGCTGGAAGAAGCGGCAGCGCTGGATGGCGCAACCCCGTGGCAGGCGTTCCGTCTGGTGCTGTTGCCGCTGTCGGTGCCGATTCTGGCGGTGGTATTTATCCTGTCGTTTATCGCCGCCATCACCGAAGTCCCGGTCGCCTCACTGTTACTGCGCGACGTGAACAGCTACACCCTTGCCGTCGGTATGCAGCAGTACCTCAACCCGCAAAACTACCTGTGGGGCGACTTTGCCGCGGCGGCCGTCCTCTCTGCCATCCCGATTACCGTGGTGTTCCTGCTGGCCCAGCGCTGGCTGGTCAACGGCCTGACGGCGGGCGGTGTGAAAGGTTAAGTTTCATTTGTTATGCCACTGCAACCCTCAACTTTAGACGTATTGTATTGAACCAACTTGTGACTGTTATTCGGCGGCCTCCGGGCCGCCATTTTTTTTTATTCGCGTTTCAGCCGCTTCGAGTTGCACAGCCAGAGGGTGATCACCAGCAGCAGGATCGCCGCCGAGTAGATCAGCACGTCGAGCGGGGATTTATGATCGACGATGATCAGCCGCACAATGGCGGTGATGCCAATGTAGACAAAATAGCGCAGCGGGAAGTGAAAGCCGGACTGAAAGTACTTCACAATCAGGGCGATAAATTCAAAGTAGAGAAAGTAGACCACCAGGCCTTCCACCAGCGCGTATTTGCTGGTTTGCTCAGGGGCGAACAGCACATCCGCCAGATGCACCGTCTCCTTACCCAGAAAAACGACCAGGATCAGGCCAAGGCTCAGCAGACCGAGGTTCAGCACGGTCTGGAGTATCGTTGAGATAAACTCAACGCGCGGACGCGTCAGGGATGTCATACAGCACCTCATTCTCCAGGGCGAGGTTCCTGTATAACGCAAAAATGTGACGGGGATCTATATTTTTTGTTTATGTTTTGTCCAGATGAACATTCTTGCCGGGCGGCACTGCGTTTGCCCGGCCTACAAAAACACTCTCGTAGGCCCGGTAAGCGCAGCGCCACCGGGCAAATAAGCATCAGCGGAAGTTAATGTTCTTATCGCTGGTCATATCATACAGCTGGAATTTACGTCCAAGCTGCTGACCGCCGTCGCGCGTCAGCGGCGTCCAGCCCACTGCCGCACGGCTGCGGGTTGGGCCTGATGAGAACAGATCCAGCGGAATCGACACGTACACCCCTTTGGTGAAGTCCCCTTCCCCGTACTCGTCTGGCGAAACGTTGGTGATGGTGGCATAGCCGCCCACCACCACGCCGCTGTCGAAGTGTTTGGAGATATCCAGCGTACCGCCCTTATCACCCGCCAGATACTGGCCGACGCTGGCTTTCACCAGCACGTCCTGCGCGAACGACGGCGTCCAGTAGGCGGTCAGGTGGCCGGTTTTGACGCTGTAGTCGGTGAACTTCATCATGTCCTGCGCGCTGCGCCAGTCACGCTGTTTCACGTAGTTGGCATCAACCCCAAACGCCCAGTTGCTGTCGACAGGACGATAAAGCACTTCTGCCCCGGCGCCGCCGAACATGGTTTCCAGATAGCCACCGTAAACCTGGCCGTAGAAGCCGTTGCCGAAGTACTGGAAGTAGTTGGCCTGGAGGTTATTCACGTAGATATCGTTCTGCACATATTCGCGAACGCGGGTACGCACGCGCGGCAGTTTTGAATCGTTCGGCGGGTTGGTGTAGTTAAATTTGTCGTAGTTGTTAGCAATGTTGCCGAACAGACTACCGGTGGTCAACAGGTGGTCGGTCACCCACAGATCCGCCGTCGCCATCGCCCCCAGCTGATACATGTAGAAGTTTTCCGGCCCACCCACGGACTGGTTCAGCACCGGATCGATATGGAAATCGAAGCGGGATTTATCGATATACCAGCCCTGCTCGGTGCTCTCTGGCACCACCGGCTCAACGCGTTTTTGTACCAGCTCGGTTTCATGTCCCAGCGGTTCGCCTTCAAGATGACGCTTAAGGCTGGCAACATCGGTTTCGGTTGTGACCTGCGGCAGGTTGAGGCGGTTCTCCGTCACGCGGATCGTGCGGATCCCCTCCGGCAGATCGTTCATGACGATCCGGTTGGCGCGCTCGATCCCTTCGCGGGAGTCGCGGTATTTTACCTGCTCGCCGATGACGTACAGCGTATCGCCTTTGGTCTGGATCTTTGGATCCGCCAGGCCCGCGTTATATTTCAGCAGCGTCAGCTGGTTCGCTACCACGGAGTGCTGAATGATCGCATCCTGCGGCTCCGGCTGATATTTTGGCCGCGGGTTGTCATTGTAGTGCGGCCGCATGTCGTTAAAGTTAGTGCGCAGGGTAAAGCCAAACATCAGGGTATTACCGCGCTCATAGCTGAGGTTAACGTCGGCCCAGTCGGTGACGCGGTAAATGGCGCCGACGTTAAACTTGCTCTTTTGCTCAATTTTCCCGGCGAAGTCCTGCGAGTAGTCGTTTCCTTCGTACTCCAGCTTCAGACGTAACGGCTGCCACGGTGTTTGATACTCCACGCCACCAAACAGCGAGGCCGGGCCGTGGAACATCTGGTCCCCGTTGATGGAGCCCGCTTTCTGGTAGCTGTTATCGCGGTAGCAGTATTTATCGCTGTAGGTACAGAACGGATTTTTGACGTTGCCGCTGGTGCCGAGATAGCCCCATCCCAGACCGAGTGAGAAATCAAACGGTCCCCAGGCTTTGCTGGCCACGATGTATTCCGCGTCAAACAGGCCGGTCCCGCCGATATCCTTCGCACCAACGGAGACCTGCGGCATCCAGTAGCTCTCTTCCCACAGGCGCAGCTTCACGTCGAAAGCTTTGTCTTTATAAGTCTGGTCGCCGGAGAAGGCATCCACGCTGCTGTACTGTTTTGTACGCACGTCGGTGTAGCGCAGCGTGGTCTCCAGCCAGGGGAACAGCTGCACGGACGCAGAGTAGTAACGGTACTGATCGTTATCGCGATAGTTAAGGCTGATTTCCCCCTCGCGGGCCATACGCGCGGTTGGGGTTTGCAGTAAGCCCACGCCGCCAAAATCGGACTGCGACGGGCCGATGGGTGCCGGATACGTTTCTGCATGACAGGCGGAACTCACGCACAGTGCAAGCATGCTGTAGAGATAGGTTTTTTTCATTATTCCGGTATCCGCTGTATCAGGGAGCGAAGGATATCGGCATTAAGCCCGTCATACGCTTTCGTCCAGAAATGGTCGGCAAAACCGACAAAAATGATGCTGCCTGGCATAGGTTCGATATGGCGTTTATTCCAGTAAGCCACCGGCGCTTTCTGCGTATGCCCGTCCGGATAGACCACCCAGGCATAGCTGTTATCCGCTCCGCTGAGCAGACTTTGCTCGTCGAGATAGCTCGCCACGTCCCGGCCCGGCGTAAACGGCTTTTTGCCAGGGCTGCTGAGAAGCCCCATCACGGTGACGGTGGAAGGCTGAGCCGGAAGCCACAGGGTATAGTCCCCTTCCAGCGACGGATTGCCGTTTTCCGCAACGCGCACCTCATCCGGATCCAGATTCACCTTCTGGCGCCCCGTCACCTTAACCGCCTGAAGCTGTTGACGCAGGCTAGTAATGGCCGCGGCATCGTCGGTATCTTCCTGTTGTGCCAGCCCGCTCAGTCGGGCGAGCAGCGCCTGATGTTTTTGTTCCGCTACGATCGTCGCCTGACGCTCGCTGATCACCGCCCCGGTCCACCAGCTTTTCGCCAGCCTCGGCTGCCCCACCAGATCGAGCAGATGCCCGGCATTGGTTAAGGTTTTAGGTTTTTCGCTGTCCGGGGTGTAGACCTGTACCGTTCCCGCAGACCACGCCAGCGGCGAGGTCAGGCTGGCGAGAAGCGCAATGTGGATGAACATTTTCATGATTTCGCCGCCTTGATCAGGGTGGCCTTCACCGGGAAGAAACCGGCACCGAGATACTGTAAGGACTGGCGGATTTGCCCCTCTTCGTCCACCCAGAAGCGGTTATGCCAGGTGGCCTGATCGGTTGTCACTTCTTCATCCAGCACGCGCACCTGCGTTTCGTCGCTGCCCACTTTGACACTGTCCGTACCGTCCCAGCGGAAGGTGGAGCGGGCCGTGGCGTAGCGCACCTGTTTATGCTCGGTCCAGCCCATCGTGCGCGTCCAGCTTGCGCCATCGACGATCTGATTCGGCTTGATGAGCGGATCTTCAGCCAGGTTGTTCACCTCAAGCAGGTTGTCGCCGCCGAGCAACGTTTTCACGATGCGGGAATGCTGTGTCACGATGGTGGCCTGATCCTGCGTCACCCATTTCTGCTGCCCGTTTTCATCGAAAGCGAGCACCACAAACAGTTGCGGACCATCGTTTAGCTGCATGTACTGGCTGGCATACGGCATGTTCTGAAGTTCGTCATCGGTCAGATGCACGCCCGGCGTGCCGAACATGCTGTCCCACAGTGAGTGGCCCAGCCCTTTGGTGGTAGCTGAGCACGCCTGCAACAGCAGGCAAATCAGGATGATTGCAGGTCGCTTCACGACTCTTCTCCGAAGGGGCGAAATAACCACACCGAAGTGTGGTTATGATTAAAACACCCGTTATTACTGGGTGCTGGTCGTCGTAGTGGTCGTGGTTCCGGTATTGGAGCCATCACCGCCACCGGTTGCCGCCAGCGCGACACCCACGGCTGAACTTACGGCGCTGGTGCTGGCTGCGGTAGAACTCCCCGCAGACGCAGACGTCGCTGCCGACCCTGCTGCTTCCCCGACCTGGACCGGAGCTGCATAGACAGACGTCGCCGCAAGCGTAGATATGGCAAAAATGCCATACAGTACTTTCTTCATAACAATTTCCCTTCAATGAATGAATGGAGATTTGCCCGAAAAGAAATTCAGGCGGATTCGAGTATACACAACTAAAGCAGTGGGTTTACCGTGGGGGTAAATAGGGATGAGGTTTTCAGACTAATGGTTAAAAGTGGAAGGAAAATAGAATCAAGGAAATATATAATCACTATAAATCAAACATTTATAATATAAGAACATTAAAGCATCACTCCGTATTTTCTTAAAATAAACCTCAGCAATTAACGGGGTTACCGTCTTTTTCGGATTAAACTCAGATTCAGAATTTGAGATAACTAACAGACATCAGGAATTATCCGATAAAAAAATGCCGGCATATCGCCGGCATTGTTCATGACATATTTATTACGCACGCCAGGCTTTATAACGGTTAATCAGACCATTAGTGGAGCTGTCGTGGCTGTCGATCGCTTTATCGTCACCCAGCTCTGGCAGAATGCGGTTTGCCAGCTGTTTGCCCAGCTCAACGCCCCACTGGTCAAAGGTGAAGATGTTCAGAATAGCGCCCTGAGTGAAGATTTTGTGCTCGTAGAGGGCAATCAGCGCACCCAGGCTGAACGGCGTGATTTCGCGCAGCAGAATGGAGTTAGTTGGACGGTTGCCTTCGAATACTTTAAACGGCACAACGTGCTCCAGCGTAGCCGGATCTTTACCCTGGTCACGGTATTCCTGCTCAACCACCTCGCGGGATTTACCGAACGCCAGCGCTTCGGTCTGGGCGAAGAAGTTAGACAGCAGCTTCGGATGGTGGTCGGACAGTGGGTTGTGCGTAATCGCCGGGGCGATGAAATCGCACGGTACCATTTTGGTACCCTGGTGGATCAGCTGGTAGAACGCGTGCTGGCCGTTGGTGCCCGGCTCGCCCCAGATGATTGGGCCAGTCTGGTAATCCACCGCGTTGCCGTTACGGTCAACGTACTTGCCGTTGGATTCCATGTTGCCCTGCTGGAAGTAGGCCGCAAAGCGGTGCATGTACTGGTCGTACGGCAGAATCGCTTCGGTTTCAGCGCCGAAGAAGTTGTTGTACCAGATCCCGATCAGCGCCAGCAGCACCGGCAGGTTTTTCTCAGGCGCGGTGGTGGAGAAGTGTTTGTCCATCGCGTGCGCGCCGGAGAGCAGTTCAACGAAGTTGTCGAAGCCCACGGACAGGATGATGGACAGACCGATCGCAGACCACAGTGAGTAGCGGCCGCCCACCCAGTCCCAGAACTCAAACATGTTCGCGGTATCAATACCGAACTCACCCACCGCTTTACCGTTGGTGGACAGCGCCGCAAAGTGTTTCGCCACGTGCTTTTCGTCGCCCGCGGTTTTCAGGAACCAGTCGCGCGCGCTGTGGGCGTTGGTCATGGTTTCCTGAGTGGTGAAGGTTTTAGACGCCACCAGGAACAGCGTGGTTTCCGGGTTCACCTTTTTCAGCACTTCAGCGATGTGAGTCCCATCGACGTTGGACACGAAGTGCATGTTGAGGTGGTTTTTGTACGGGCGCAGCGCCTCGGTCACCATGAACGGGCCGAGGTCAGAGCCGCCGATACCGATGTTTACGACGTCGGTGATCGCTTTGCCGGTGTAGCCTTTCCAGCTACCTGAGATGATCGCTTCAGAGAAGGTTTTCATCTTTTCCAGCACCGCGTTCACTTCCGGCATCACATCTTTGCCGTCTACGATAATTGGCGTATTGCTACGGTTACGCAGGGCCACGTGCAGGACGGCACGGTCTTCGGTGCGGTTGATTTTCTCACCGGAGAACATGGATTTGATGGCATCTGCCAGCTCAGTCTCTTTCGCCAGATCTTGCAGCTTCGCCAGCGTCTCTTCGGTGATACGGTTCTTGGAGAAATCCACCAGCATCAGGTCATCGAAGGTGGCGGAAAACTTGCTGAAACGATCGGCATCTTTCGCGAACAGATCCGCGATAGTGACGTCTTTCATTTCATCAAAATGTTTCTGTAGTGCCTGCCATGCAGCGGTCTGCGTTGGGTTGATGTTTTTCATAGCAATACTCTTCTGATTTGAGAATTGTGACTGCGGTCGATTGTAGCGCCTGCAAATAAAAATTGTGATGGTTTTTATGCCATTGCCCTGGTCTGCATCAAACGCAGGTGAAAAGACCCGAAAAGTATAGCTGCTGTCGCGCCCTTCCGGCGTGGCGAAATGTTGGTCAAAAAGGGGGAAAAAGGAGCATAAAATATGGGCCTGTTATAAGTCCTGTTTCTGAGGGGTACCCCCCCATGAAAAATCCGCATAATCCCAGCATTGACAGGACCTCCCCCGCATTTTATTTATAGGGCCGTATTTTGCGCCTGCACCTGTTCTCGCTTCATTCTTGTGCCAAGGTCGCTCTATTCATTCCCTGACACGAGGTTGTTATGACGAGTTTTGTGGTCGCCAAGTTTGGCGGCACCAGTGTGGCAGACTACGATGCCATGAACCGCAGCGCCGATGTGGTGCTGGCCGATCCGAATACCCGCCTGGTGGTGCTTTCCGCCTCAGCCGGCGTGACGAACCTGCTGGTTTCCCTGTCTGAAGGACTGGAAGCGACCGAGCGTTTCGTGAAGCTGGATGCACTGCGCAAAATTCAGTTCGACATTCTCGAGCGTCTGCAAAACCCGAACGTCATTCGTGAGGAAGTGGAACGCCTGCTGGAAAATATCACCACCCTGGCAGAAGCCGCGTCGCTGGCCACCTCCAGCGCACTGACCGATGAACTGGTCAGCCACGGCGAACTGATGTCCACACTGCTGTTCGTTGAGATCATGCGCGAGCGCAATATTCAGGCGCAGTGGTTCGACGTGCGTAAAGTGATGCGCACCAGCGACCGCTTTGGCCGCGCCGAGCCGGACGTGGAAGCCCTGGCTGAGCTGACTAACCAGCAGCTTGCCCCGCGCCTGGATGAAGGCATAGTGATCACCCAGGGCTTTATCGGCAGCGAAGCCAAAGGGCGCACAACCACGCTGGGCCGTGGCGGCAGCGACTACACCGCCGCCCTGCTGGGTGAAGCCCTGCACGCCACCCGCGTGGATATCTGGACGGACGTGCCGGGTATCTACACCACCGACCCACGCGTGGTCTCTGCGGCAAAACGTATTGACGTGATCGCCTTTGAAGAAGCGGCTGAAATGGCGACTTTCGGCGCGAAAGTGCTGCACCCGGCCACGCTGCTGCCCGCCGTGCGCAGCGACATTCCGGTCTTCGTTGGCTCCAGTAAAGATCCAAAGGCGGGCGGGACGCTGGTCTGCAAGAAAACCGAGAACCCACCGCTGTTCCGCGCGCTGGCCCTGCGTCGTAAGCAGACGCTGGTTACCCTGCACAGCCATAATATGCTGCACTCCCGTGGATTTCTGGCGGAAGTGTTTGGCATCCTGGCGCGCCACAATATCTCCGTGGACCTGATCACCACGTCAGAAGTCAGCATCGCGCTGACGCTCGACACCACCGGCTCCACCTCTACCGGCGACACCCTGCTGACGCAGTCGCTGCTGATTGAGCTTTCCGAGTTGTGCCGCGTGGAGGTGGAAGAAGATCTGGCGCTGGTTGCCATCATCGGTAATAAGCTGTCGCGCGCGTGCGGCGTGGGCAAAGAGGTGTTCGGCGTGCTCGACCCGTTCAATATCCGCATGATTTGCTACGGCGCGTCCAGCTACAACCTCTGCTTCCTGGTACCAGCCGACCAGGCGGAGCAGGTGGTGCAGAAACTTCATCAGAATTTGTTTGAATAAAATTCGTTAGCACGATAAACATTATCTACAAGCCGGGCACAGACCCGGCTTTTTCATAACTAAACAACACGACAATACTGCAAGGAAACCACTATGTTATCCGCCATCACGCGGCTGTTCCCGTTATGGGCGCTGCTGCTCTCCGTACTCGCGTATTACACTCCCACCACGTTCACGGGCATTGGTCCGTGGGTCACCACGCTGCTGATGCTGATTATGTTCGGCATGGGCGTGCATCTGAAAATTGATGATTTCAAACGCGTGCTGTCTCGCCCGGCGCCGGTTGCCGCAGGGATTTTCCTGCACTACCTGGTGATGCCGCTCGCGGCCTGGCTGCTGGCGATGGCCTTTAAGATGCCGCCCGACCTTTCCGCCGGGATGGTGCTGGTGGGGAGCGTAGCCAGCGGTACGGCATCTAACGTCATGATCTATCTGGCGAAAGGCGACGTGGCGCTCTCCGTCACCATCTCGTCGGTTTCCACGCTGGTGGGCGTGATTGCCACGCCGCTGTTAACCCGCCTGTATGTGGACGCGCATATCCAGGTGGACGTGATGGGCATGCTGCTCAGCATCCTGCAAATCGTGGTGATCCCGATTGCGCTGGGGCTGGTGATCCACCATCTCTTCCCGCGGGTGGTGAAAGCGGTTGAGCCGTATCTGCCCGCGTTTTCGATGGTCTGCATTCTGGCCATTATCAGCGCCGTGGTAGCCGGTTCCGCATCGCACATCGCTTCGGTGGGCTTTGTGGTGATCGTCGCGGTTGTGCTGCATAACACTATTGGTCTGCTGGGCGGTTACTGGGGCGGAAAGCTGTTTGGCTTTGACGAATCCACCTGCCGCACGCTGGCGATCGAAGTGGGGATGCAGAACTCCGGCCTGGCGGCGGCGCTGGGTAAAATTTACTTCTCACCGCTGGCAGCGCTACCGGGGGCGCTGTTCTCCGTCTGGCACAACCTGTCCGGTTCGCTGTTAGCAGGATACTGGTCCGGTAAGCCGATTGATGACCAACCGAAAAAAGATGCGGTGAAACAGGGTTAATTGACCCGGCTTGCTTTACACTGAAGCCTCCCCATCAGGAGGCTTCAGCAATGGCTACACCACGTTTGACCCAGAAAGACATGACCGAAGCCGAGCAGCGCGAACTGAAAACGCTTCTCGACCGCGCCCGCATCGCGCATGGCCGCACGCTGACGAACGCCGAAACCAATCAGGTTAAAAAAGAGTACATCGATAAACTGATGGCGCAACGTGATGCCGCGGCGAAAAAAGCCCGCAAGCTGAAAAAAGAGCAGGCTTATAAACCCGATGCAGAGGCGACTTTTTCCTGGTCCGCCAGCACATCAACCCGTGGAAGGCGCTAATCAGCGCCCTTTCTTTTTGCGCCCCGGCTGGGTAAAGCGTTTTCCGTTGCCCGGCTTGCCCCGCCCTTTCTCTTCCGCCTGCGGTGCCTTCACCACCGGACGCTTAATCGCCTGCGTTTTCGGTTTGGCTTTAGCTTTCGGCTTCGCTTCGGACGAGGAGTTCTCGATAAGTTTGAACAGCTCGATCAGC
The DNA here is from genome assembly GCF_019056635.1 of Enterobacter cloacae complex sp. ECL72. Classification (NCBI taxonomy): domain Bacteria; kingdom Pseudomonadati; phylum Pseudomonadota; class Gammaproteobacteria; order Enterobacterales; family Enterobacteriaceae; genus Enterobacter; species Enterobacter cloacae complex sp. ECL72. The sequence continues at coordinate 3,912,268 of NZ_CP077659.1, forward strand.
TCGTCATCCGTTAAGTCACGCCACTCGCCCAGCGGGATCCCAGACAGGCTGACGTTCATGATGCGCGTGCGTTCCAGCTTCGTCACTTCATAACCGAAGTACTCGCACATGCGGCGGATCTGGCGATTCAGGCCCTGCACCAGCGTGATACGAAACGCAAACGGCGCCTCTTTTCTGACTTTACACTTCTTCGTCACGGTGCCCAGAATCGGCACGCCTGCGCCCATTCCCCGGATGAACTCGTCCGTGACCGGCTTGTTCACCGTAACAATGTACTCTTTCTCATGGTCGTTACCGGCACGCAGAATTTTGTTCACCAGATCGCCGTGATTAGTCAGGAAAATTAACCCCTGAGAGTCCTTATCCAGGCGACCAATCGGGAAGATACGGCTGCTGTGGTTCACGAAATCAACAATGTTGTCCCGCTCGCCATCTTCCGTAGTGCTGACAATCCCAACCGGCTTGTTCAACGCGATAAACACCAGGTCTTCGGCATCACGCGGTTCGATGACCTGACCATTCACTTTCACCACATCGCCAGGCACTACCTGATCGCCAATGGTGGCGCGTTTGCCGTTAAGAAACACGTTACCCTGTTCAATGTAACGGTCAGCCTCGCGACGTGAGCAGATCCCGCTCTCGCTAATGTATTTGTTTAATCGGGTTGATTGAGTTGGCAGCATAGTTTCTCCTGTGAAGGGCGAAATATACCTTACCTTGCGTCTGACAAAAAAGTCCTAGTAACCGCTGATCAGAAAATCGAGTGCATCCCGCAATGAAGCACTGCTGTTAGTAAGATCGGCAACGCGTTCACCTAACTCTTTTGAAGAGATGCCTGACAGCATATGCATCATGACAACGCAGGACTTACCCGCGATTTCAACGACAGGGCACACTTTCGCAGGCGGACGAATGCCGCCCAACTGGCTTAATTCAACGGCGGGAGCAACCAGTACATGTTTCATCACATTAGCAACAGGGTGCTGCATATTAATAAGCCATGGATATGCTTTTTTCCCATTACCTTCATTCGCATAAGCAAAATATTGCTCCATCAGAATGACCTCTGAAAGTCACTAAAGGAGCCGTTTTCATCAACCCACTGGTTAATGGCCTCTATAGACGCTTTATTTTCTGCTAACCACTCTGCGCGCTGATGCGCACGAAACTGCTCCTGTAGAGCGGCCGTGAGTACAGCAGAGAGATTGAGCTTAAGACGTCGCGCTTCTTCAAGAATTTCTGGTGCTAACGAAACATTGACTGATTTTTTAATGCCATTAGTAGTGCGCATGATAACCCCCATTGGAATGCGCATGAATTGGCGAAGTGTAGCGTAATAAACGAGCATTTTCTATTCCCTTAAAAATGCAAGGCCTTAAGAATGAATTGCTCTTTAGAAGGTGTCACGCCTCACAAAAGGGTTTTGCGAGGCGCTTTCAGAGATTAATACTCATCCCGCTCATCGTCTTCATCCGGCTGCTCCATCACGCTGTACGCCACCGCACAGAACAACGAGTTGAGACGCTTCATATCCCCCAGCAGCCCCAGGTGCAGGGAGCTGGTCTCGATACTCTGCACGTTCTGCTGGTGCAGACGCTCAACGTGGGCGTGTGAGTAGCGGCGATTAAGGATGCGGAAACGATGCTTATTGCGGCGCAGGCGGCGCGCGCTCGGCACGTCGCTGGAGAAGAAGACCGACATCGCCAGCTTCAGGTTGCTGACCAGCTGTTCGTGCAGCGCTTCCAGCTCTTTCAGCCCTTCAACAGAAAACGCCCGGCGTGCGGCCAGGGATTTGTCTGCGATTTCACTGCCCATACGCTCGACAATATCCGAAGCCTGCTCCAGGTTAAGCGACATCTCGATGATTTCCGCCCAGCGGCGCGACTCCTCTTCCGCCAGCTCGTCCTGGGGGATCCGCGCCAGATAGAGCTTGATGGCGGTATACAGCACGTTGATATCGTCCGCCAGCCTGCGCAGCTCTTTTTCTTCGCGCGGCTCGCCGTGCATCACCTTTTGCAGCCCTTCCAGCATGGTTTCCATCGCGTCGCCCATGCGCAGCGTTTCGCGGGCGGCATTGGCGATTGCCAGCGCAGGAGTATCCAGCACCGAGGTGTCCAGATGCTTCGGTTTAAGGCGCGCGTCCAGCTCCGGTTCATCACGAATAAGCCGCTCGCAGAAGCGGGCCATCGGCGCGGCAAACGGCACCATCGCCAGACAGCGCACCAGGTTGTAGAAGACGTGGAAGTAGATCACCAGCTCCGCTTTCGGCAGAGAGAGATTATCCATCAGGTTCGCCAGCGGGTGCACAAACGGCAGAATGATCAGGCTACCCACCAGCTTAAACAGTAAACTCCCCAGCGCCACCCGGCGGGCGGCAGCGTTGGCGGCGCTGTTGTTGAGCATCGCCAGCAGGCCAGAGCCGAGGTTGGCACCGATCACCAGGCACAGCGCCACCGGGAAGGAAATTACCCCTGCGGCGGTTAAGGTCGCCGTCAGCAGGACCGCTGCCAGGCTGGAGTAGCTGACGATGGCGAATACCGCGCCGATCAGCGCATCCAGCATAATATCGCCGGTTAACGAGGCGAAGATGACCTGCACACCGTTGGCCTGGGTGATCGGCGTGACAGCCTGCACAATCAGCTCCAGTGCCAGCAGGATCAGCCCGAGGCCAATACCGACGCGGCCAAGCTGCCCGGCACGGCTTTGCTTACGGCCGAGGAAAAAAATGACGCCGATAAAAATCAGTAGTGGCGACAGCCAGGAGAGATCGAATGTCAGGATACGCGCCATCAGCGCGGTACCGACGTCGGCGCCAAGGACAATCACCAGCGCCGGGGCGAGCGCCACCAGATCCTGCGCCACGAACGAGGTGACGAGCATGGTGGTGGCGTTGCTGCTTTGCACCAGCGCCGTGACGCCAATACCCGCGCAGAAGGCGAGCGGCTTCTTCTCAACGCTGCCGCTGAGAACGGTACGTAAACGTGCGCCAAACACACGCATCACGCCGGTACGAACGATATGGGTGCCCCATACCAGCAGTGCGACTGCGGAGAGCAGGTGTAACAACGTCAACACGGTAGGCATTCCTCCTTATCGTTATTCGTTTTCCTGAGGTTCAGTATAAGGGTTTAAACGTAAGAAAGAGACAAGGCACCATAGCGGTGCCCTGTTTGTTGTAAGGAAAAGTGACGTTAGTCTGCGTCGTAGCCCAAATTCGGCGCCAGCCAGCGTTCCACCTCTGACACGCTCATGCCTTTACGCAGGGCGTAATCCTCAATCTGATCGCGCTGAAGCTGTGCCACGGCGAAGTACTTGCTGTCCGGGTGGCTGAAATACCAGCCGGAAACGGACGCGCCCGGCCACATGGCGAACGACTCGGTGAGCTTCATGCCAGTATGCGCTTCGACGTCCAGCAACTTCCAGATAGTGCCCTTTTCTGTGTGTTCCGGGCAGGCCGGATACCCCGGCGCCGGACGAATGCCCTGGTAATTTTCGCGGATCAGCTCCTCGTTGCTGAGATTCTCATTCGCCGCGTAGCCCCAGTGCACCTTACGTACGCGTTCATGCAGATATTCAGCGAAGGCTTCCGCCAGACGGTCGGCGATCGCTTTCACCATGATTTTGTTGTAATCATCGTGCTGCGCGTCGTACGCATCCGCCAGCGCGTCTTCTTCCAGACCACCGGTTACGGCAAAGGCGCCGATATAGTCGGCTTTACCGGAGAGTTTCGGTGCGACGAAATCCGCCAGGCAGTAGTTGGCAAAGCCCACTTTCTCGGTTTGCTGGCGCAGGTGGTGGCTCACGGCCAGCACGTGGGTGCGGGTTTCATCGCGGTAGATTTCCACGTCGTCGCCCACGCGGTTCGCCGGGAACAGCCCCACCACGCCGCGCGGGTTGAGGGCTTTCTCTGCGCTCAGCCTGTCGAGCATGTCGTTAGCATCTTTAAACAGGCGCTTCGCCTCTTCGCCCACCACCTCATCTTCAAGAATGCGCGGATATTTGCCCGCCAGCGACCAGGTCATGAAGAACGGCGTCCAGTCGATGTAGTTACGCAGCGTTTCGATGCTGGCCGTCACGTCCTGCACGCCCAGACGGTGTGCGACCGGCGGCGTATAGCTGGACCAGTCGAACGCCAGATCGTTATCGCGCGCCGCCTGAAGCGAAACCGGCGGCGTGCGCGGTTTCTTACGTCCATGCTGAATGCGGACGGTTTCATACTCTTTGCGGGTGCGGGCGACAAAGTCATCGCGCTGGGTGTCGGACAGCAGCGCGGAGACCACGCCCACAGTGCGCGAGGCGTTTTGAACATACACCGTCGGCCCACTGTAGTTCTGCTCGATTTTCACCGCCGTGTGGGCTTTCGAGGTGGTTGCCCCGCCAATCAGCAGTGGAATGGTAAAGCCCTGGCGCTCCATCTCTTTTGCCACGTTGACCATTTCGTCAAGCGAAGGCGTAATCAGCCCGGAAAGACCAATCAGATCCGCATTCACTTCGCGCGCGGTCCTGAGGATTTTATCCGCCGGGACCATCACGCCAAGATCGATAATTTCGTAGTTATTACACTGCAACACCACGCCAACGATGTTTTTGCCGATGTCGTGTACGTCGCCCTTCACGGTGGCGATGACCATTTTACCGTTACTGGAGCCCTTCTCTTTGCTGGCTTCGATAAAGGGTTCCAGATACGCCACCGCCTGCTTCATGACGCGGGCGGATTTCACCACCTGCGGCAGGAACATTTTGCCCTCGCCGAACAGATCGCCGACCACGTTCATGCCGTCCATCAGCGGCCCTTCGATCACTTCAATCGGACGGGCGGCCTGCTGACGCGCTTCCTCGGTATCCTGCTCGATAAACTCGGTAATGCCTTTTACCAGCGAGTATTCCAGACGCTTATTCACATCCCAGGAGCGCCATTCGGCCTGTTGAACGTTGGCTGATTCGTCAGATTTACTGCCGCGGTATTTTTCCGCCAGATCCAGCATGCGTTCGGTGGCGTCGTCACGACGATTGAGGATCACGTCTTCTACGGCGTCGCGCAGCTCGGCTGGCAGATCGTCGTAAATTGCCAGCTGGCCAGCGTTGACGATCCCCATGTCCATCCCGTTGCGGATGGCGTAGTAAAGGAACACGGCGTGGATCGCCTCACGCACCGGGTCATTGCCGCGGAACGAGAACGACACGTTCGACACGCCGCCGGAGATCAGCGCATGCGGTAGCTCGCGTTTAATGTCTTCACACGCGCCGATGAAGTCCTGAGCGTAGTTGTTGTGCTCTTCGATGCCGGTCGCGACGGCGAAGATGTTCGGGTCGAAGATGATGTCTTCCGGCGGGAAACCCACCTCTTCGGTCAAAATTTTGTACGCGCGGCGGCAAATCTCAATTTTGCGTTCGCGGGTATCGGCCTGGCCCACTTCATCGAAGGCCATCACCACCACGGCGGCTCCGTAGCGACGGACCAGCTTCGCGTGGTGGATAAAGGTATCGACGCCCTCTTTCATCGAGATGGAGTTAACGATGCCTTTGCCCTGAATGCACTTCAGCCCTTTTTCGATGACCACCCACTTGGAGGAGTCAATCATGATCGGCACGCGGGCGATATCCGGCTCACCGGCAATCAGGTTGAGGAAACGCACCATTGCCGCTTCGGCATCGAGCATCCCCTCATCCATGTTGATATCGATGATCTGCGCCCCGCTTTCTACCTGCTGGCGAGCAACGTCCAGCGCTTCGCTGTACTTCTCTTCTTTGATCAGGCGCTTGAACTTCGCAGAACCGGTAACGTTAGTACGTTCACCCACGTTCACAAACAGGCTGTCGTCGCCGATGGTCAACGGCTCCAGGCCGGACAGACGACAGGCTACCGGAAGCTCGGGTAGCTTGCGCGGTGGAAGCCCGGCGACGGCGCGGCTCATGGCGGCGATATGCTCCGGCGTGGTGCCGCAGCAGCCGCCGACGATGTTGAGGAAACCAGATTCGGCCCATTCGCGGATTTGCGCCGCCATGGTGTCGGCATCCAGATCGTACTCACCAAACGCGTTCGGCAGACCGGCGTTCGGGTGGGCGGTGACGTAGCACTCTGCGATGCGCGAAAGCTCCTGCACGTACTGGCGCAGCTCGTCCGGCCCCAGCGCACAGTTGAGGCCAAAGGAGAGCGCTTCGGCGTGGCGCAGGGAGTTATAAAACGCTTCGGTTGTCTGGCCGGAAAGTGTGCGCCCCGAGGCGTCGGTGATGGTGCCGGAAATCATGATCGGCAGGTCGACGCCCAGCGCCTCGAACTCCTCTTTCACCGCGTAAATCGCGGCTTTAGCGTTGAGGGTGTCGAATACGGTTTCAATCAGGATCAGGTCGGAGCCGCCTTCCACCAGCGCTTTAGTGGACTCACGATACGCGGCCACCAGCTGGTCAAAGGTGATGTTCCGAAACGCCGGGTCGTTGACGTCCGGAGAAATCGACGCGGTGCGGTTGGTTGGGCCCAGCACCCCGGCTACGTAGCGCGGCTTGTCCGGCGTACGGGCCGTCCATTCGTCGGCGCAGGCGCGCGCCAGCTTCGCCGCTTCAAAGTTGATCTCCGCCGACAGGGATTCCATCTGGTAATCCGCCATGGCGATGGTTGTCGAGTTGAAGGTGTTGGTTTCAACAATATCCGCACCCGCTTCGAAGTAAGCGTTGTGGATATCCCTGATAACAGACGGTTTGCTTAACACCAGCAGGTCATTGTTCCCTTTCAGGTCACAAGGCCAGTCGGCAAAGCGCTCGCCGCGGAAATCGTCTTCACTCAGACGATAGCCCTGGATCATGGTGCCCATGCCGCCGTCCAGCACCAGAATTCGTTCATTTAACTGCGCACGCAGTTGCTCTACTTTGCTGCTCACACTTGCTCCCGACAACGCTCAACAAGGCCAAAAGGCTGCGTTCCATACTGGCATAATCTCGCAGGGTCGAAAAGTCACACAGCGGTAACATGAGACATGTTCACTATCACTCCTCCGATCAGTCAGGAAAGCGGTTGCAAAACCACCAAATAAAACGAAAATGATTTCCACGATACAGAAAAAGGAGTTCGTCATGGTTACGACCGTTCCCGCTAAACGCGGCAGAAAACCTGCTGCAACCACCGCTGCACAACCAGGCGGACAGGTTCAATCCCTGACGCGCGGCCTGAAGCTGCTGGAATGGATAGCCGAATCGCATGGTAGCGTGGCCCTGACGGAGCTGGCGCAGCAGGCTGGCCTGCCGAACTCCACCACGCACCGTCTGCTGACCACCATGCAGCAGCTGGGCTTCGTGCGTCAGGTGGGCGAGCTGGGACACTGGGCGGTGGGGGCGCATGCGTTTATTGTCGGCAGCAGCTTCCTGCAAAGCCGCAACCTGCTGGCGATTGTCCACCCGATTCTGCGCAAGCTGATGGAGGAGTCCGGCGAGACGGTAAACCTGGCCGTGCTGGATCAGAGCGATCACCAGGCGATTATCATCGACCAGGTGCAGTGTACGCAGCTGATGCGCATGTCCGCACCGATTGGCGGCAAGCTGCCGATGCACGCCTCTGGCGCAGGGAAAGCGTTTCTCTCGCAGCTGAGCGAAGAGCAGGTAACGGGGCTGCTGCACCGTAAAGGGCTGCACGCCTATACTCACGCCACGCTGGTGTCGCCGGTGCATCTGAAAGAAGATCTGGCTTTAACCCGCAAGCGCGGCTATTCGTTTGATGATGAGGAGCATGCGCTGGGCCTGCGCTGCCTGGCATCCTGTATTTTTGACGAGCACCGCGAGCCGTTTGCCGCCATCTCCATCTCCGGGCCGATTTCACGTATGACCGACGACCGCGTCACCGAGCTGGGCGCGATGGTGATTAAGGCCGCGAAAGAGGTGACGCTGGCGTATGGTGGGATTCGTTAAACGTGCATTGCCGCCTGATGCCCTCACCCCGGCCCTCTCCCACAGGGAGAGGGAGAAAAGCGGATGCAAAACCGCTGCTTGCGGCGGTAAGCGTAGACATCTTCCACGTGCCCATTTTTGATCCGCGTTTGCAGCCCGCGCCAGTAGCTGGCGCGGAACAGATCGGCATGCATCTCTTCGAATAGCGGCCCGATGCGCGGGTCGGCACAAAGCCAGTGGCGAAACTCCTCCGGAAACACATCGCCCGGCGATACGCTGTACCACGGCTCGCTGGACAGTTCATCTTCCGGGTAGCGCGGCGGCGGGATATCGCGGAAGTTCACCTCGGTCATGTAGCAAATTTCATCGTAATCGTAGAACACCACCCGCCCGTGACGGGTGACGCCGAAGTTTTTAAACAGCATGTCGCCGGGGAAAATATTGGCGGCGGCGAGCTGGCGAATCGCATTGCCGTACTCTTCAATGGCGTCTCGTAAAGCCTGGCCTTCGGATTGCTCCAGCCAGATATTTAGCGGCACCATCCGGCGTTCGATGTAGAGATGGCTAATCGCAATCTTATCGCCAAGATCGGTAATTTTCGTCGGCGCTTCCTGCATTAGCAGCGACATCAGCGCCGGATCGATCTGCTGCTTATCCAGCACAAAGTTTTCAAACTCCTGGGTATCGGCCATTCGCCCGACGCGATCGTGCTCTTTAACCAGCTGATAGCAGGCGCGGACGTGAGCGGCGGTCATCTCTTTCTGCGGGGCAAATTTATCCTTAATCACCTTAAACACGCGGTCGAAGCCCGGCAGTGTGAAAACCAGCATCACCATGCCGCGGATCCCCGGCGCTTCGATAAACTGCTCATCAGCCGTGGTGACATAACGCAGGTATTCCCGATAACTTTCCGTTTTGGCATGCTTCTGACAGCCAATCGCCATATACAGCTCGGCGGTGGTTTTGCCCGGCAGGATCTCGCGCAGCCACTCCACCAAGGCGGCAGGCAGTGGGGCATAGACCATGAAATAGGAACGGGCGAAGCCAAATACGATACTGGCCTCAGCGCTGGTAGTCAGGCAGGTATCGACAAACAGTTCCCCGTCGTCGGTACGGTGAATGGGTAGCAGAAACGGCACGATAGCTGTCGGCGTAACCAGTTTGCCCACCAGCCAGGCGGCCTTATTCCGGTAGAAAAGCTCGTTGGCAACCTGCAAATGGCTGCGGCTGAGCACCGCCTCGCCGAAGGTTTCACTGAGATATGCGTGGATATAGCCGATATCCCGGGGTTTATTCTCCCACGGCAGGCGCAGCGGCAAATCCGTTAAGACGCGGTGCAGGAGCTTTTCCCAGCCGCGATCGGGAAAGAAATCTTTCGCCAGCGGACGCGGAATGGTACGGAAGCGGCGCTCCGGCTGGGAGCTGAAGATAAATAACCGCTCAGGAGATAATGAGCGATGGTCAAATAACCGGCAATAGACGGAGTTGAAAAAGCTCTCCGCAATCTCGAAGCGCGGGTAGTCGGGTAACAGATGGGTGTAATGCTCTTTCACGCGCAGTAAAAATTCCGCATCCGGGCTTTTACCGTCGGTGATACAGCGCAGTTGCTCCACCACCAGACCTACGTGGTGATCATAAAGATGGATACGCTGCTTCATGGCCTGCTGAACCGCATGCCAGTCGGCGTGCTCAAAACGCTGTTGCGCGCCGGAGGTGACTTCCAGAAAGCGGCCATACTGGGCATCGAAGCCCTGCAAAATAGTTTGGGCAATCAGTAATTCCAGACCACGCGACATAAATTCCCCCCTCACCCCAACCCTCTCCCCGAGGGGGGAGAGGGGGGGGGAAAAGATTAGAACTGTGCTTCTTCCGTTGAGCCCGTTAATGCCGTGACGGAGGAGGTCCCGCCCTGAATAATCGTGGTCACATTATCGAAGTAGCCGGTCCCCACTTCCTGCTGGTGCGAAACGAAGGTATATCCCTCTTTGCCCGCCGCAAATTCTGGCTGCTGTACCTTCTCAACGTAGTGCTTCATGCCTTCGCCCTGCGCGTAGGCGTGCGCCAGGTCGAACATGTTGAACCACATGCTGTGGATACCCGCCAGGGTGATGAACTGGTACTTGTAGCCCATATCTGACAATTGCTGCTGGAAGCTGGCGATGGTCGTATCGTCCAGATTCTTTTGCCAGTTGAAGGACGGCGAACAGTTATAGGCCAGCAGCTTGCCCGGATACTTCGCATGAATCGCATCGGCAAAGCGCTTCGCCAGCGCCAGATCCGGCGTGGAGGTTTCACACCAGACCAGGTCGGCGTAAGGGGCATACGCCAGGCCGCGGCTGATCGCCTGTTCAATACCGGCATGTGTGCGATAGAACCCTTCGCTGGTACGTTCGCCGGTAATGAATTCGCTGTCATACGGGTCGCAGTCAGAGGTGATCAGGTCCGCCGCGTCAGCATCGGTACGGGCAATCACCAGCGTCGGCACGCCGAGCACGTCAGCAGCCAGACGCGCGGCAACCAGCTTCTGGATCGCTTCCTGGGTTGGCACCAGCACTTTCCCGCCCATATGCCCGCACTTCTTCACCGACGCCAGCTGATCTTCAAAGTGAACGGCCGCTGCACCGGCCTCAATCATGGATTTCATCAGCTCAAAGGCGTTCAGCACGCCGCCGAAACCGGCTTCCGCATCGGCGACGATCGGCAGGAAATAGTCGATAAAACGCGGATCGTGGGGTTCGATACCCGCGGCCCACTGGATCTGATCCGCACGGCGGAAGGTATTGTTGATCCGATCCACCACTGACGGCACCGAGTTCGCCGGATAAAGAGATTGATCCGGATACATGCTGGAGGCAAGGTTAGCATCCGCCGCGACCTGCCAGCCGGAAAGATAGATAGCCTCAATGCCGGCCTTCGCCTGCTGCAATGCCTGACCGCCGGTCAGCGCGCCGAGGCTGTTGATATAGCCTTTTTTAGACCCCCCATGCAGCAGATCCCACATTTTCGCCGCGCCGTTCTGCGCCAGCGTACATTCCGGGTTAACCGAGCCGCGTAACTTCACCACTTCCTCTGCGCTGTACGGACGGCGAATGCCTTCCCAGCGCGGTTGGGTCCACTCTTTTTGTAACTCTTCGATCTGTTGGGTACGGGTTTTCATGTGCAGATGCTCCATATTGTTATGTGGTGAATTACGCCAGGAAGCGGTAGCCCGGCAGGGTCAGGAAGTCGATTAAGTCATCAGAGGTGGTGATTTGCTCCATCAGACGTGCGGCATCGTCAAAACGCCCACTGCTGAAGCGGTGCTCGCCCAGTTCGTCCTGGATGACCCGCATCTCTTCGGCCAGCATCTGACGGAACAGGGCTTTGGTTACCGGTTTGCCGTTGCTGAGCGTTTTTTGATGATGGATCCACTGCCAGATGGAGGTACGTGAAATTTCCGCCGTGGCGGCATCTTCCATCAGGCCGTAGATAGGCACGCAGCCGTTGCCTGAGATCCATGCCTCGATGTACTGCACGGCGACGCGAATGTTGGCGCGCATCCCCTCTTCCGTGCGTTCGCCCGCACACGGCGCCAGCAACTGTTCTTCTGCGATTGGCGCATCGTCTTCACGGGTGACAAACAGCTGGTTTTTGTTGTCGCCGAGTACGCGGTTAAAGACTTCCATCGCCGTATCGGCCAGACCAGGATGGGCAATCCACGTCCCGTCGTGGCCATTACGGGCTTCCAGCTCTTTATCGGCTTTCACCTTGTTGAGCACCTGATTGTTACGCTCTGCATCTTTGCTCGGGATAAACGCCGCCATACCGCCCATCGCAAAGGCGCCGCGTTTGTGGCAGGTCTTAATCAGCAGGCGCGAGTAGGCGCTGAGGAACGGTTTATCCATGGTGACAACCTGACGATCCGGCAATACCCGGTCGGCATGGTTTTTCAGGGTTTTGATGTAGCTGAAGATGTAATCCCAACGGCCGCAGTTCAGGCCCACAATATGGTCACGCAGCGCATGGAGGATCTCATGCATCTGGAATACGGCAGGCAGGGTTTCAATCAGCAGCGTGGCCTTAATGGTGCCGCGCGGCAGGCCAAAGCGGTCTTCTGCGTAGCTGAAGACTTCACTCCACCACGCCGCTTCCTGCCAGGACTGGGTTTTCGGCAGATAGAAATAGGGGCCGCTGCCTTTCGCCAGCAGGTTTTTATAGTTGTGAAAGAAGTACAGCGCAAAGTCGAACAGGCTGCCCGGAATCGCTTCTCCGCGCCAGGTGACGTGTTTTTCTGGCAAATGCAGACCGCGTACGCGGCAGATCAGCACCGCCGGATTCGGTTTGAGCTGGTAAATTTTACCGGCTTCGTTGGTATAGCTGATGGTGCCGTTGACGGCGTCGCGCAGGTTGATCTGCCCGTCGATAACTTTCTGCCAGTCCGGCGCGAGGGAATCTTCGAAGTCCGCCATAAATACTTTGACGTTGGCATTCATGGCGTTGATCACCATTTTGCGCTCTACCGGACCGGTGATCTCTACGCGACGATCCTGTAAATCTTCAGGGATTCCGCGAATTTTCCATTCACCATGACGAATGGAAGCGGTTTCCGAAATAAACCCTGGCAACTTGCCGTTATCGATCTCCTGCTGTTGATGAATGCGCGCCGCCAGCAGTTTATTACGCTGTGGCGTAAAGCGAGTCACCAGTTCAGTCAGAAACTCTACCGCTTCTGCCGTCAAAACTTGCTGTTCTTGTTCACCATTCGGCTGGGTAAAGGTCAGTTCATCGACCGTTGTTGCCTGTTGAGTCATCGTTCTGCTCCTCATCAAAGATCCAAAATCACGCCCCCGACGCGAGCGAAAGATCGTTGTGTAGTTTTCGCTCAGCAGAATTAAGACTATCTATAATTTTCCCAAAATCAAAAACAATTTCCATTTTAATTTATATCTAATCACAACTGTATGATTAATATGGAATTAAAGTTTTCTTCGATGTTGAGTTGGATTTCGGAAATAAAAAAGGCACCCGAAGGTGCCTGATCTGAATAGCTGAAACGCTTTAGGATCGTTTAATGCAGACGATTACTCCAGCGTCGGATTCATGTGGCGCAGATCGTACGGTGTAATCTGGTAGACGTAATAGTTGAGCCAGTTGGTAAACAGCAAATTTCCGTGGCTACGCCAGGTTGCCCGAGGCGTGTTTTGCGGATCATTTTTCGGGAAATAGTTGTACGGGACATCCGGATTCAGACCCGCTTCAACGTCACGAAAATACTCTGAGGCGAGGGTATGCGGATCGTACTCAGGATGGCCGGTAACGAACGCGATGCGTTTGTCTTTACTGGCGAACAGGTAGGCATCGCCGTCTTCCGTTTCGGCCAGGATTTCCAGGTCGGTGTAATCGCGGATCAGCTGTGCCGGAAAATCGGCGTAGCGAGAATGCGGGGCCAGGAAAGTGTCATCGAAACCACGCGTCAGCAGCGCATGCGGGTGAAGAATGTGGTGTTCGTATACGCCAGAAAGTTTGTCGCTGCGGGTTTGCTTGGGAATGCCATAGAGGATATTCAGCGCGGCCTGTACCGCCCAACAGACAAACAAGGTGGACGTGACGTGATCTTTTGCCCACTCCAGCACCTGCCTGATCTGTGGCCAGTAGGCAACGTCATTAAATTCCACCAGACCCAGCGGTGCGCCGGTGACGATCAGTCCATCGAAATTCTCATCGCGAATATCTTCAAAATTACAGTAGAAGTTATTCAGATGCTCAGCAGGCGTGTTGCGTGACTCACGCGCGTCAATGCGCAGCAGCTGGATATCAACCTGAAGCGGAGAGTTGGAGAGCAAACGCAGGAACTGGTTCTCCGTTTCGATCTTCTTTGGCATCAGATTAAGGATCAGCACCTTCAGCGGGCGAATTTCCTGACCAGAAGCACGCGAAGTTGTCATTACGAAGACATTCTCTTCACGCAAGAAATTGACGGCTGGTAGCTCGTCCTGCACCCGAATCGGCATAACCTTAAATCCTCACAGCATACGTATAAACGTTTAGACATCCAGACAGCTAACGATACCCAGAAACGGGGTTAATGTCGAGTCTGCAAGCGAAAGGTGAGAAAGTTTCAAGGAGGGAGAGCATGTAGGGCGGGTAAAGCTGGGCCACCACCCGACTTTTCAGAACGTACAAAGCAAAAAACCCCGCACCTTACGGTACGGGGTTCTTCTTGATTGATGCCTGGCAGTTCCCTACTCTCACATGGGGAGACCCCACACTACCATCGGCGCTACGGCGTTTCACTTCTGAGTTCGGCATGGGGTCAGGTGGGACCACCGCGCTAAAGCCGCCAGGCAAATTCTGTTAATCTGTATCAGGCTGAAATTTGATTGTCTGTCTCTTCGCCAAAACACCTTCGGCGTTGTAAGGTTAAGCCTCACGGTTCATTAGTATCGGTTAGCTCAACGCATCGCTGCGCTTACACACCCGACCTATCAACGTCGTCGTCTTCAACGTTCCTTCAGGAGACTCAAGGTCTCAGGGAGAACTCATCTCGGGGCAAGTTTCGTGCTTAGATGCTTTCAGCACTTATCTCTTCCGCATTTAGCTACCGGGCAGTGCCATTGGCATGACAACCCGAACACCAGTGATGCGTCCACTCCGGTCCTCTCGTACTAGGAGCAGCCCCCCTCAATTCTCCAGCGCCCACGGCAGATAGGGACCGAACTGTCTCACGACGTTCTAAACCCAGCTCGCGTACCACTTTAAATGGCGAACAGCCATACCCTTGGGACCTACTTCAGCCCCAGGATGTGATGAGCCGACATCGAGGTGCCAAACACCGCCGTCGATATGAACTCTTGGGCGGTATCAGCCTGTTATCCCCGGAGTACCTTTTATCCGTTGAGCGATGGCCCTTCCATTCAGAACCACCGGATCACTATGACCTGCTTTCGCACCTGCTCGCGCCGTCACGCTCGCAGTCAAGCTGGCTTATGCCATTGCACTAACCTCCTGATGTCCGACCAGGATTAGCCAACCTTCGTGCTCCTCCGTTACTCTTTGGGAGGAGACCGCCCCAGTCAAACTACCCACCAGACACTGTCCGCAACCCGGGTAACGGGTCTACGTTAGAACACCAGCCATTAAAGGGTGGTATTTCAAGGTTGGCTCCACGCAGACTGGCGTCCACGCTTCAAAGCCTCCCACCTATCCTACACATCAAGGACCAGTGTTCAGTGTCAAGCTATAGTAAAGGTTCACGGGGTCTTTCCGTCTTGCCGCGGGTACACTGCATCTTCACAGCGAGTTCAATTTCACTGAGTCTCGGGTGGAGACAGCCTGGCCATCATTACGCCATTCGTGCAGGTCGGAACTTACCCGACAAGGAATTTCGCTACCTTAGGACCGTTATAGTTACGGCCGCCGTTTACCGGGGCTTCGATCAAGAGCTTCGCGTTGCCGCTAACCCCATCAATTAACCTTCCGGCACCGGGCAGGCGTCACACCGTATACGTCCACTTTCGTGTTTGCACAGTGCTGTGTTTTTAATAAACAGTTGCAGCCAGCTGGTATCTTCGACTGATTTCAGCTCCACCCGCAGGGGCTTCACCTACACATCAGCGTGCCTTCTCCCGAAGTTACGGCACCATTTTGCCTAGTTCCTTCACCCGAGTTCTCTCAAGCGCCTTGGTATTCTCTACCTGACCACCTGTGTCGGTTTGGGGTACGATTTCGTGTTACCTGATGCTTAGAGGCTTTTCCTGGAAGCAGGGCATTTATCACTTCAGCACCGTAGTGCCTCGTCATCACACCTCAGCGTTAAAGGTACCGGATTTACCGGAACCTCCGCCTACATGCTTAAACCGGGACAACCGTCGCCCGGCTGACATAGCCTTCTCCGTCCCCCTTCGCAGTAACACCAAGTACAGGAATATTAACCTGTTTCCCATCGACTACGCCTTTCGGCCTCGCCTTAGGGTCGACTCACCCTGCCCCGATTAACGTTGGACAGGAACCCTTGGTCTTCCGGCGAGCGGGCTTTTCACCCGCTTTATCGTTACTTATGTCAGCATTCGCACTTCTGATACCTCCAGCATGCCTCACAGCACACCTTCAACGGCTTACAGAACGCTCCCTACCCAACAACGCATAAGCGTCGCTGCCGCAGCTTCGGTGCATGGTTTAGCCCCGTTACATCTTCCGCGCAGGCCGACTCGACCAGTGAGCTATTACGCTTTCTTTAAATGATGGCTGCTTCTAAGCCAACATCCTGGCTGTCTGTGCCTTCCCACATCGTTTCCCACTTAACCATGACTTTGGGACCTTAGCTGGCGGTCTGGGTTGTTTCCTCTTCACGACGGACGTTAGCACCCGCCGTGTGTCTCCCGTGATAACATTCTTCGGTATTCGTAGTTTGCATCGGGTTGGTAAGCCGGGATGGCCCCCTAGCCGAAACAGTGCTCTACCCCCGAAGATGAGTTCACGAGGCGCTACCTAAATAGCTTTCGGGGAGAACCAGCTATCTCCCGGTTTGATTGGCCTTTCACCCCCAGCCACAGGTCATCCGCTAATTTTTCAACATTAGTCGGTTCGGTCCTCCAGTTAGTGTTACCCAACCTTCAACCTGCCCATGGCTAGATCACCGGGTTTCGGGTCTATACCCTGCAACTTAACGCCCAGTTAAGACTCGGTTTCCCTTCGGCTCCCCTATACGGTTAACCTTGCTACAGAATATAAGTCGCTGACCCATTATACAAAAGGTACGCAGTCACCCCATAAAGAGGCTCCCACTGCTTGTACGTACACGGTTTCAGGTTCTTTTTCACTCCCCTCGCCGGGGTTCTTTTCGCCTTTCCCTCACGGTACTGGTTCACTATCGGTCAGTCAGGAGTATTTAGCCTTGGAGGATGGTCCCCCCATATTCAGACAGGATACCACGTGTCCCGCCCTACTCTTCGAGTTCACAGCAAGTGTGCTTTCGTGTACGGGACTATCACCCTGTACCGTCGGACTTTCCAGACCGTTCCACTAACACACAAGCTGATTCAGACTCCGGGCTGCTCCCCGTTCGCTCGCCGCTACTGGGGGAATCTCGGTTGATTTCTTTTCCTCGGGGTACTTAGATGTTTCAGTTCCCCCGGTTCGCCTCGTTAACCTATGTATTCAGTTAACGATAGTGCAACGGATTGCACTGGGTTTCCCCATTCGGACATCGCCGGGTCAAAGGTTCATATCACCTCGCCGGCGCTTTTCGCAGATTAGCACGTCCTTCATCGCCTCTGACTGCCAGGGCATCCACCGTGTACGCTTAGTCGCTTAACCTCACAACCCGAAGATGTTTCACTTCTGATTGCGAAAATTTGAGAGACTCGAACACACATGAGCTGTGTGTCGTTTCAATTTTCAGCTTGATCCAGATTTTTAAAGAGCAAAACTTCTTAATGCACTCAAAAGTACATTCAGAAGTTCATCATTCATCAGACAATCTGTGTGAGCACTGCAAAGGCAGGTTCTTTAAGGTAAGGAGGTGATCCAACCGCAGGTTCCCCTACGGTTACCTTGTTACGACTTCACCCCAGTCATGAATCACAAAGTGGTAAGCGCCCTCCCGAAGGTTAAGCTACCTACTTCTTTTGCAACCCACTCCCATGGTGTGACGGGCGGTGTGTACAAGGCCCGGGAACGTATTCACCGTGGCATTCTGATCCACGATTACTAGCGATTCCGACTTCATGGAGTCGAGTTGCAGACTCCAATCCGGACTACGACGCACTTTATGAGGTCCGCTTGCTCTCGCGAGGTCGCTTCTCTTTGTATGCGCCATTGTAGCACGTGTGTAGCCCTACTCGTAAGGGCCATGATGACTTGACGTCATCCCCACCTTCCTCCAGTTTATCACTGGCAGTCTCCTTTGAGTTCCCGGCCGGACCGCTGGCAACAAAGGATAAGGGTTGCGCTCGTTGCGGGACTTAACCCAACATTTCACAACACGAGCTGACGACAGCCATGCAGCACCTGTCTCAGAGTTCCCGAAGGCACCAAAGCATCTCTGCTAAGTTCTCTGGATGTCAAGAGTAGGTAAGGTTCTTCGCGTTGCATCGAATTAAACCACATGCTCCACCGCTTGTGCGGGCCCCGTCAATTCATTTGAGTTTTAACCTTGCGGCCGTACTCCCAGGCGGTCGACTTAACGCGTTAGCTCCGGAAGCCACGCCTCAAGGGCACAACCTCCAAGTCGACATCGTTTACGGCGTGGACTACCAGGTATCTAATCCTGTTTGCTCCCCACGCTTTCGCACCTGAGCGTCAGTCTTTGTCCAGGGGCCGCCTTCGCCACCGGTATTCCTCCAGATCTCTACGCATTTCACCGCTACACGGAATTCTACCCTCTACAAGACTCTAGCCTGCCAGTTTCGAATGCAGTTCCCAGGTTGAGCCCGGGGATTTCACATCCGACTTGACAGACCGCCTGCGTGCGCTTTACGCCCAGTAATTCCGATTAACGCTTGCACCCTCCGTATTACCGCGGCTGCTGGCACGGAGTTAGCCGGTGCTTCTTCTGCGGGTAACGTCAATCGACAAGGTTATTAACCTTATCGCCTTCCTCCCCGCTGAAAGTACTTTACAACCCGAAGGCCTTCTTCATACACGCGGCATGGCTGCATCAGGCTTGCGCCCATTGTGCAATATTCCCACTGCTGCCTCCCGTAGGAGTCTGGACCGTGTCTCAGTTCCAGTGTGGCTGGTCATCCTCTCAGACCAGCTAGGATCGTCGCCTAGGTGAGCCGTTACCCCACCTACTAGCTAATCCCATCTGGGCACATCCGATGGCAAGAGGCCCGAAGGTCCCCCTCTTTGGTCTTGCGACGTTATGCGGTATTAGCTACCGTTTCCAGTAGTTATCCCCCTCCATCAGGCAGTTTCCCAGACATTACTCACCCGTCCGCCACTCGTCAGCGAAGCAGCAAGCTGCTTCCTGTTACCGTTCGACTTGCATGTGTTAGGCCTGCCGCCAGCGTTCAATCTGAGCCATGATCAAACTCTTCAATTTAAAAGTTTGATGCTCAATGAATTAAACTTCGTAATGAATTACGTGTTCACTCGTTGAGACTTGGTATTCATTTAGTGTCCGAGGACATTAAGAATCCATGTCACTTTGAGTGCCCACACAGATTGTCTGATAAATTGTTAAAGAGCAGTTGCGACGCGCTTCAGCGCTCTGTCGCGAGGTGGCGTATATTACGCTTTCCTCTTTCAGAGTCAACCCGTTATTTCAGGATTTTTTCTCTTCAGCCGACCGGGTTATCTGTGAAGTGATTCACATCCGCCGTGTCGATGGAGGCGCATTATAGGGAGTTCTCCGCAGGCCGCAACCGCTAAATGACAGAAAAATGACTGACTGCTGCATTCCACAGCAAAACCCCGCCTTATACCTTTTTACGCACAGACTTATCCACAATGATACGAAAAAGTAAAAATATGCGAGCGTTGCGCAAACGTTTTCGTTAAAATGCTCGCGCTTCACAAGGATGCCTCGTCAGGTGTGTTAGATGAGTTTTTCGCTAGAAAATTCATCTAACGCTCTCTGTAATCGTGAAATCCAGGGGATTTACCATGCAACAACGTCGTCCAGTCCGCCGCGCTCTGCTCAGTGTTTCTGATAAAGCCGGTATCGTCGAATTCGCTCAGGCACTTTCCGCACGCGGTGTGGAGCTGCTTTCTACAGGTGGCACCGCGCGCCTGTTAGCAGAGAAAGGTCTGCCGGTAACCGAAGTGTCCGATTACACCGGTTTCCCGGAAATGATGGATGGACGCGTCAAAACCCTGCATCCGAAAGTGCACGGCGGTATTCTGGGCCGTCGCGGTCAGGACGACAGCATTATGGAGCAGCACAATATTGCCCCCATCGACATGGTGGTCGTTAACCTCTACCCGTTCGCCCAGACCGTTGCCCGCGAAGGCTGTTCTCTGGAAGACGCTGTTGAGAATATCGACATCGGCGGCCCGACCATGGTGCGCTCCGCAGCCAAGAACCATAAAGATGTGGCCATCGTGGTAAAGAGTAGTGACTACAACGCCATTATTAATGAGATGGATGCCAACGAAGGGTCCCTGACGCTTGAAACGCGTTTCGATCTCGCCATCAAAGCCTTCGAGCATACCGCCGCCTACGACAGCATGATCGCCAACTACTTCGGTAGCCTGGTACCTGCCTACCACGGTGAAAGCAAAGATCCTTCTGGCCGCTTCCCGCGCACCCTGAATCTGAACTTCATTAAGAAGCAGGATATGCGTTACGGCGAGAACAGCCACCAGCAGGCTGCCTTCTATATAGAAGAAGAGGTAAAAGAAGCCTCTGTAGCGACTGCCCAGCAGGTACAGGGCAAAGCCCTCTCCTATAACAACATTGCCGATACCGACGCCGCGCTGGAATGCGTGAAAGAGTTCAGCGAGCCAGCCTGCGTTATCGTCAAGCACGCCAACCCATGCGGCGTTGCGGTAAGTGCGTCTATTCTGGAAGCTTACGATCGCGCCTACAAAACCGACCCGACCTCCGCGTTCGGCGGCATTATCGCCTTCAACCGCGAGCTGGATGCGGAAACCGCGCAGGCCATCATCTCCCGTCAGTTTGTCGAAGTGATCATCGCGCCATCAGCATCCGAAGAGGCGCTGAAAATCACCGCGGCGAAACAGAACGTGCGCGTACTGGTTTGCGGCCAGTGGGCAGAACGCGTCCCGGGCCTGGACTTCAAGCGCGTGAACGGCGGGCTGCTGGTTCAGGACCGCGATCTGGGTATGGTGGGCGAAGCCGATCTGCGTGTCGTCACCAAACGTCAGCCAACCGAGCAGGAACTGCGTGACGCGCTGTTCTGCTGGAAAGTGGCGAAGTTTGTGAAATCCAACGCCATCGTCTACGCCAAAGAGAACATGACCATCGGAATAGGCGCAGGCCAGATGAGCCGCGTTTACTCTGCGAAAATCGCGGGTATTAAAGCAGGTGACGAAGGTCTGGAAGTCAAAGGTTCCGCCATGGCTTCTGACGCCTTCTTCCCGTTCCGTGACGGTATCGACGCGGCCGCTGCTGTGGGCATCACCTGTGTGATCCAGCCTGGCGGTTCAATCCGTGATGACGAAGTGATTGCCGCTGCCGACGAGCATGGCATCGCAATGATCTTCACCGACATGCGCCACTTCCGCCATTAATTCCCGGAGCAGAAAATGAAAGTATTAGTGATTGGTAACGGCGGGCGCGAGCACGCCCTGGCGTGGAAAGCAGCGCAGTCTCCGCAGGTTGAAACCGTCTTTGTGGCACCGGGTAACGCCGGGACCGCGCTGGAGCCCGCACTACAGAACGTCGCCATCGGTGTAACCGACATCCCGGCGCTGCTGAGCTTTGCCCAAAACGAGAATATCGATCTGACGATTGTTGGCCCGGAAGCACCGCTGGTGATCGGCGTTGTAGATGCCTTCCGCGCCGCGGGCCTGAAAATTTTCGGCCCAACGGAAGGGGCTGCGCAGCTGGAAGGCTCAAAAGCCTTCACCAAAGATTTTCTCGCGCGTCATAACATCCCGACGGCGGAATATCAGAACTTCACCGAGGTAGAGCCTGCTCTGGCTTACCTGCGTGAAAAAGGCGCGCCGATTGTGATCAAAGCCGACGGCCTGGCTGCCGGGAAAGGCGTTATCGTGGCGATGACCCTCGAAGAAGCGGAAGCCGCCGTGCAGGATATGCTGGCGGGTAACGCCTTTGGCGACGCGGGCCACCGCATCGTGATTGAAGAGTTCCTCGACGGCGAAGAAGCGAGCTTTATCGTGATGGTTGACGGCGAGCACGTTCTGCCGATGGCGACCAGCCAGGATCACAAGCGCGTAGGCAATGCCGACACGGGGCCAAACACCGGCGGGATGGGAGCTTACTCCCCTGCTCCGGTGGTCACTGACGAAGTACACCAGCGCACCATGGACCGCATCATCTGGCCAACCGTGAAGGGGATGGCTGCGGAAGGCAATACCTACACCGGTTTCCTTTACGCAGGCCTGATGATCGACAAGCAGGGTAACCCGAAGGTGATTGAATTCAACTGCCGCTTCGGCGATCCGGAAACCCAGCCGATCATGCTGCGCATGAAGTCCGATCTGGTTGATCTGTGTCTGGCGGCGTGCGAAGGGAAGCTGGACGAGAAAACTTCCGAGTGGGACGAGCGTGCCTCTTTAGGTGTGGTGATTGCTGCGGGTGGCTATCCGGGTAGCTACAACACCGGAGATGAGATCCACGGCCTGCCGCTGGAAGAGATTGACGGTGCGAAGGTGTTCCACGCCGGTACAAAGCTCTCTGACGACGACCGCGTGCTCACCAACGGCGGTCGCGTGCTGTGTGCGACCGCGCTGGGCCAGACCGTGGCAGAGGCGCAGAAGCGCGCCTATGCGCTGATGGCGGATATTCACTGGAATGGCAGCTTCAGCCGCCAGGATATCGGCTATCGTGCCATTGCGCGGGAGCAGGGAGAGTAATTTCACACCCTCACCCTAACCCTCTCCCACAGGGAGAGGGGATTTACGTCAGAAACTCTTCTCTGTCGGCTGCCAGGTGCAGAAATCTTCATTCGCCACCAGCAACAGCTGAGAGCCTTCCGGCGCTTCCAGCCATGCCACACTCACCTCCACAGATGAATGCCGCTGACGACGCTGAATGTGTTCGGTTGCCCAGGATTCAAGCTCAGGCTTCACCGTCTGCCCTTCGCAGGTGGTCACCGTGCCGTCGGCATGCCAGCGCCCCTGGCGCAGCACCACGCGGCCCTGACGCAGCGCATCGCTGGTCTGGCGGAGTTGTTCAGCACGGTAGCGGTAGAGAGCGACCTGATCGCTGGAAAGCTGCTGTTTCAGTCCACTGACCTCATGCTGCATAAAGCTCAGCTCGCCGTGGTCGTCGAAACGCACCTTCACGTGTTCGGGAGTCTTACTGTAGATATTCAGTTCAATGAGCGACAGCGCATCGCCCTGCCAGCGGTATTCTGCGGTCGAGGTGTTGCCGTTATGCCACGGGCTGAATGCGGTGAGCATATGGACTTCATCGCTGGAATCTTTGCGCCAGATCCTGACCGCACCCTGGTTGTCAGCATAGCCGCTGGCGGTAAACGGGGGGAGTGAGGAATCATGGCTACAGGCAGACAGCAACAGTACGCCTGCCAGCGCGAGCGTTCCACGCCAGAATGACAAAAGGGGCGTTGCCGCCCCTTCGTTAAAACTGTTCACTGCCACGCGTCTTACTTAACTGCGTCTTTCAGTGCTTTACCAGAAACAAATGCCGGCACGTTAGCTGCGGCGATTTTGATTTCTTTACCGGTCTGCGGGTTGCGGCCAGTACGCTCAGCGCGGTGGTTCACTTTGAAGGTACCGAAACCAACCAGTTGTACAGCATCGCCTTCTTTCAGAGACTCAGTAATAGCAGCCAGGGTAGATTCCAGAGCAGCTTTAGCCTGCACTTTAGACAGATCAGCCTTGTCCGCAATTACATCAATCAGTTGAGTCTTGTTCATAAGTTATCCTTTCAATGTGTTTATCGCTTGCTAAGCATCGAGTGCGACGAAAATGCCAAAAAAGCACTCTCCTGCATACACGCACCGATAGCCACTTTTTTTCGCCCCCCAAATGTAGACCAGACGGGGGGCGAAAGGGAAGAGTCGAGGAGTGACAAAACAGGCGTTAAATCACGTTTTGTTGTCTCATTGGTTAAAAATTATACCAATATTGCTCTCACCGGCCTCGCGAAGGTCCGCGCGAAGCCCTTTGATCAGCTCAATATCACGTTCTTCACACTCCGCCAGCAGACGGAAAATTTCCCACTGAATATCCCATTCCTGTTCAACCGCCGGGTTAGCACGCAGCTCCTCGTCGGTCATTTCACGGCCTTCCTGGGTCATTTCCAGCATCGCAACGGTGGTAATGGATGCCTTACTGACTTCAATGGCGTGTTCCAGGGTTTCACCGCTCAGACGGGAGTGGATCAGCTCGCTCAACGCCACACAGGCATCAATGGCCGGGTAGACGCCATACAGGTCGAAATCATCCGCAGCCGGAATAGCCTCTTCCAGCTTTTCGAGCTGAGAGTCAAAATTTACCTTCGCATCTTTGACCGTCAGCGTCTCCCAGATTAAATCCAGGATACGACGATAAATCTGGCCTTCGCCAAACGCCGTCTGCTTGCAGAACGCGGCATAGTTGGGATACATGCGCTCGCACAGGCAAGCCATAAACGTCACGTGCTGCCAGCTTTCCAGCTTCTCAAGGCGCAGATGAATCGGGTTTTGTAACATGATGATGTCTCGAATCGAAAATTAGCCGCAGTTTACCTGAATCACGGCTGAATTTCCTGCCAACGAATGAATGCCGGACGTGAAGAGGCCACGGCGTCAGCCCAGCGGGTTGGCTCCGGTAAACGGTAGCCCTTCATACAGCGTTGCACCCACGCCAGTGCGCTATCCATGCTGACCCGATGCCCGGTGGCGATAAACAACGGGTTGCAGCGCGCTTTACTGCGCCAGACCCACGCCAGCTGCTCGCCTTTATGGATAAGCGGCGCCAGCGCGCCCGGTTCGGCAGAGAGCGGCTCAAACGCGCCGCACAGGCGTTTTTTCGCCACGCCGATGGTCGGCACGTCCACCAGCAGACCAAAGTGGCTGGCGACGCCTAAGCGACGCGGATGGGAGATACCATGCCCATCAACAAACAGCAGATCGGGTTTTCGCGAGAGTTGCTCCCACGCGGCCAGCAGCGCGGGATATTCGCGGAAGGAGAGAAAGCCGGGGATATAGGGCATGGTAGTGGCGATACGCGCCACCTTGTACTCCACCAGCTCCAGCGAAGGGTATTTCAGCACCACCATCGCCGCTCGCGTCACTTCACCGCCCTGCTCAAATCCGACGTCCGCCCCGCCAATGTACCGCGGAGGGTCCGTATCCAGACGATCCTCGCGGATCACTGATGAAGCCAGTTCGATTTGCTGAGCGCGTAGCGACGCGAGATCCATAACCACTCCTTACTTATGATACTGGGCAGAAAGCCGATGCACCGCCTCCACAAATACGCCAGCGTGTTCTGGCGGTACATCCTGATGAATACCGTGACCGAGGTTGAAGACGTGGCCTTCGCCCTGGCCGAAACCAGACAGTATAGTCGACACTTCTTCTTCGATACGGGCAGGCTGCGCATAGAGCATGGACGGATCCATGTTGCCCTGGAGCGCCACTTTGTCCCCCACGCGACGGCGCGCATCGGCAATATCGGTGGTCCAGTCGAGGCCCAGCGCGTCGCAGCCGGTGGCCGCCATCGCTTCCAGCCACTGACCGCCGCCTTTGGTAAACAGCGTCACCGGCACGCGACGGCCTTCGTTTTCACGCAGCAGGCCATCGACAATTTTGTGCATGTAGTACAGGGAGAACTGCTGAT
The DNA here is from genome assembly GCF_019056635.1 of Enterobacter cloacae complex sp. ECL72. Taxonomy (NCBI): domain Bacteria; kingdom Pseudomonadati; phylum Pseudomonadota; class Gammaproteobacteria; order Enterobacterales; family Enterobacteriaceae; genus Enterobacter; species Enterobacter cloacae complex sp. ECL72. The sequence goes on from NZ_CP077659.1 coordinate 3,937,561, forward strand.
AATCACGTCCGGTCAGCACGCCGCCCCAGGTGTCGAAAATCATCACCGACTGCGCGCCCGCTTTAATCTGCGCGTTGAGATAGAGCGTGACGCTCTTCGCCAGCTTGTCGAGCAGGGCATGCAGGGCCAGCGGCTCGGCGTACATCATCTTTTTGATGACGGTAAAGGCTTTGCTGCTGCCGCCTTCCACCATGTAGGTGGCCAGCGTCCACGGACTACCGGAGAAGCCAATCAGCGGCACGTCGCCTTTCAGTTCGCGGCGAATGGTGCGCACGGCGTTCATCACATAGCCCAGCTCGCCTTCAGGATCGGGGATCGGCAGCTTATCAACGTCGGCTTTGCTTTTGATCGGAGAGGTAAAACGCGGGCCTTCTCCGGTTTCGAAATAGAGCCCAAGGCCCATCGCATCCGGAATGGTGAGAATGTCCGAAAAAAGAATGGCGGCATCGAGCGGGAAGCGGCGCAGCGGCTGGAGCGTCACTTCACAGGCCAGCTCGGCGTTTTTGCACAGCGACATAAAATCGCCTGCCTGCGCGCGCGTGGCTTTGTACTCTGGCAGATAGCGTCCCGCCTGGCGCATCATCCACACCGGGGTGACATCAACGGGCTGGCGCAGCAGCGCACGCAGATAACGATCGTTCTTCAGTTCGGTCATTTTGCAGTTCCTTATTGCGTCAGTCCGTCAGTGTAACACTACTCATACTCGGCCCGACACATTGCCACGGTATCTTCTATCAGGCGACGCGCCACCGTTCCCGGTGGGGGCAGCAGCGGTAAATCGTCGTAGCGATACCAGTTCGCCTCCAGCAGCTCTTTCTGATCGATAACAATCTCGCCGCTGTCGTATTCCGCCATAAACGCGGTCATCAGGGACATCGGGAACGGCCACGGCTGCGATGTCACATAGCGCAGGTTTTTCACCTTAATGCCGCTCTCCTCCATCACCTCGCGCGCCACCGCCTGTTCCAGCGTTTCGCCGACTTCCACGAACCCGGCGAGGACGGTGTGAATGCCGTTGCGATGGCGGGTATGCTGCGCCAGCAGGATGGAATCATCACGGCGGATGGCGACAATGATGCACGGTGCGATTTGCGGGTAATAGCGTTCACGGCAGTGGCCGCAAAGCATTGCCCACTCGGTTTTGCTCGGGTGCATGGTGTGGCCGCAGTAGCCGCAGTATTTGTGCGAGCGGTAAAACTCCGCCAGCTGCACGCCGCGCCCCGCCAGCTGGAACAGGCCGACATCCCGATCCAACACCTGACGAACGGATCCCATATCCTGACGACGAGCCTGTTGGATCAACCATACCGGATCGCCCTGCCACTCGCCGATCCGCAGCGCCGGTTGGCCGACGAGATCGAAGATGTCTGCCGCACCGTAGGGTATCTCCCCACCGGGCAGCCATAATTTTTGTTCGTGACTGACGATCCACCAACCCAGATCTGATTTTTCAATAATACGATCCATATCTATTGCACTACCTTCGCTTCACTGACATGTTGTTAGCATTATGGTTACATTTTGGATAAGCAGATCCCATTCTAAACCTTATGGAGTCGACCATGTTAAACCAGCTGGAAAGCCTGACTGAGCGCGTTGGAGGAAGTAACACCCTGGTGGATCGCTGGCTACATGTGCGCAAGCATCTACTCGTGGCGTATTACAATCTGGTTGGTCTTAAGCCTGGCAAAGAATCCTTTATGCGGCTGAATGAAAAAGCGCTGGACGACTTCTGTCAGAGCCTGGTCGACTACCTTTCCGACGGCCATTTCAACCTTTATGAACGCATTATCCGCGAAATGGAAGGGACAACGCCGTATTTAGCGGCCAGCAAACTCTGTCCGCTGCTGGAAGCCAACACCCAGCAGATCATGGACTACTACGATTCCACGCTAGAGAACGCTATCGATCACGATAACTATCTTGAGTTTCAGCAGGCGCTTTCCGACCTTGGCGAAGCGCTGGAAGAGCGATTCACGCTGGAAGACAAGCTCATCGCCCTCGTGCTGGACAACAACCTGAATATCAGCACCAGCGATAACGTTGCGCGCCCTGCTTGAGTTCTTAATCGTTAACGAGTAATTTACAACCATTCGCCCCTCTCACGAGGGGGAATTTTCTTGTCGGAGTGCCCAGTGTGAAAGCACGGGCTGAGACCGTTAATTCGGGATCCGCGGAACCTGATCAGGTTAATACCTGCGAAGGGAACAAGAGTCACACTGCTGTTGTATCGCCCCCCGGCGATCTTCTCTTGCTTCATCCGTCGTCTGACAAGCCATGTCCTTCACATCTGGAATGAGCTATGTCTACTGCAAAACTGACCCGCCGCGAACAGCGCGAACACGCACAACGCTTCATCGACACCCTGGAAGGCACCGCTTTCCCGAACTCGAAACGCATCTACATTTCCGGCTCACAGGCTGATATCCGCGTCCCGATGCGCGAAATCCAGCTCAGCCCGACGCTTATCGGCGGCAGCAAAGAGAACCCGCAGTTTGAAGACAACGAAGCCGTGCCGGTATACGACACCTCCGGCCCGTACGGCGATCCTTCTGTTGCTATCAACGTACAGCAGGGTCTGGCAAAACTGCGCCAGCCGTGGATTGACGCCCGTAACGACTGCGAAGAGCTGAGCGTGCGCAGCTCGGCGTACACCAACGCGCGCCTGGCCGACGACGGTCTGGACGCGCTGCGCTTTACCGGCCTTCTGACGCCAAAACGCGCTAAAGCGGGCAAATGCGTCACCCAGCTGCACTACGCGCGCCAGGGTATCGTCACGCCGGAGATGGAGTTCATCGCCATCCGCGAAAACATGGGCCGCGAGCGCATCCGCAGCGAAGTGCTGCGCCACCAGCATCCTGGTGAAGGGTTTGGCGCTCGCCTGCCGGAAAACATCACGCCGGAATTTGTGCGTGACGAAGTGGCCGCCGGGCGCGCCATTATCCCCGCCAATATCAACCATCCGGAATCCGAGCCGATGATTATCGGCCGCAACTTCCTGGTGAAGGTCAACGCCAACATCGGCAACTCAGCGGTGACGTCATCCATCGAAGAAGAGGTGGAAAAGCTGGTCTGGTCGACGCGCTGGGGCGCGGACACGGTGATGGACCTTTCCACTGGCCGCTATATTCATGAGACCCGCGAGTGGATCCTGCGTAACAGCCCGGTGCCGATTGGCACCGTCCCGATTTATCAGGCGCTGGAGAAGGTCAACGGCATCGCCGAAAACCTCACCTGGGAAGCGTTCCGCGACACGCTGCTGGAGCAGGCCGAGCAGGGCGTGGACTACTTCACCATCCACGCGGGCGTGCTGCTGCGCTACGTGCCGATGACGGCGAAACGTCTGACCGGTATCGTCTCACGCGGCGGTTCGATTATGGCGAAATGGTGCCTTTCCCATCATCAGGAAAACTTCCTCTACGAACACTTCCGCGAAATCTGCGAAATTTGCGCCGCGTACGACGTCTCCCTGTCGCTGGGCGACGGCCTGCGTCCTGGCTCCATCCGCGATGCTAACGACGAGGCGCAGTTTGCCGAGCTGCACACGCTGGGCGAGCTGACCAAAATCGCCTGGGAGTACGATGTGCAGGTGATGATTGAAGGCCCGGGCCATGTGCCGATGCAGATGATCCGTCGCAACATGACCGAGGAGCTGGAGCACTGCCACGAAGCACCGTTCTACACCCTGGGGCCGTTGACCACCGATATTGCGCCGGGCTACGACCACTTCACGTCAGGCATTGGCGCGGCGATGATCGGCTGGTTCGGCTGCGCCATGCTCTGCTACGTGACGCCGAAAGAGCACCTCGGGCTGCCAAACAAAGAGGACGTGAAGCAGGGGCTGATCACCTACAAGATTGCCGCCCACGCGGCGGATCTGGCGAAAGGCCATCCGGGCGCGCAAATCCGCGACAACGCCATGTCCAAAGCGCGCTTTGAATTCCGCTGGGAAGACCAGTTTAACCTGGCCCTCGATCCGTTCACCGCCCGCGCCTATCACGACGAAACCCTGCCGCAGGAATCGGGCAAAGTGGCGCACTTCTGCTCCATGTGCGGACCTAAATTCTGCTCGATGAAAATCAGCCAGGAAGTACGTGATTATGCCGCCGCGCAGACCATTGAAGTCGGCATGGCGGACATGTCGGAAACCTTCCGCGCGAAAGGCGGCGAAATCTACCTCAAAAAAGAGGAGGCATAATGTACCAGCCTGATTTCCCCCCTGTCCCCTTCCGCTTAGGGCTTTACCCGGTGGTGGACAGCGTGGCGTGGATCGCCCGCCTGCTGGAAGCTGGCGTTCGCACCCTCCAGCTACGCATCAAGGATAAACGCGATGAAGAGGTGGAGGCCGACGTGGTCGCCGCTATCGCGCTGGGACGTCGCTACCACGCCCGCCTGTTTATCAACGACTACTGGCGGCTGGCGGTTAAACACCAGGCGTACGGCGTGCATCTGGGACAGGAAGATCTGGAAACGACCGATCTCAACGCGATCCGTGACGCCGGTCTGCGGCTGGGCGTCTCCACCCACGACGATATGGAGATCGACGTGGCGCTGGCGGCCCGCCCCTCTTATATCGCGCTCGGGCACGTTTTCCCGACGCAAACCAAACAGATGCCGTCCGCTCCACAGGGTTTGACGCAGCTGGCGGCCCACGTTAAGCGCCTTGCCGATTACCCCACCGTCGCCATCGGCGGGATCAGCCTTGAACGTGCGCCCGCGGTGCTGGAGACCGGCGTCGGCAGTATCGCCGTCGTCAGCGCTATCACCCAGGCGGCAGACTGGCAGGCCGCCACCGCGCAGCTTTTACAACTGGCAGGAGCAGGTGATGAAAGATCGTGATTTTATGCGTTACAGCCGCCAGATCCTGCTGGAGGATATCGCCATCGAGGGGCAGCAAAAGCTGCTCGCCAGCCGGGTACTGATTGTCGGTCTGGGCGGATTAGGCACCCCCGCCGCGCTGTATCTGGCCGGCGCGGGCGTGGGCACGCTGGTGCTGGCCGATGACGACGAGGTACATCTCAGCAATCTGCAACGGCAAATTCTCTTTACGACAGAAGATATCAACCAGCCTAAAGCGCACGTTACGCGCCAGCGGCTGAACCAGCTTAACCCCGATATCGAACTGGTCGCACTCCAGACGCGGCTGAGCGGGGAAGATCTGCAACGCGAAGTGGCCCTTGCCGACGTGGTGCTGGACTGTACGGACAATATGGCGACACGTCAGGCCATCAACGCGGCCTGTGTTGCGCAGAACACGCCGCTGATCACCGCCAGCGCGGTCGGTTTCGGTGGGCAAATAATGGTGCTTACGCCGCCGTGGGCACAGGGCTGCTACCGCTGCCTGTGGCCGGACGAGGCTGAACCGGAGCGTAACTGCCGCACGGCAGGCATTCTGGGCCCGGTGGTGGGCGTGATGGGTACTCTTCAGGCGCTGGAGGCCATCAAGTTGCTCAGCGGCATGGAGACAGAACGCAACACGCTGCGGCTGTTCGACGCCCGCTCCAGCGGCTGGCGTCATCTGGCGTTAAACCGTGCCAGCCACTGCCCGGTATGCGGAGGCCGCAATGCGCATTCTGTTTAACGATGAGCCGATGACGTGCGACGACGATCTCACCGTTGCCGCCCTGCTCGACATGCTGCGCCAGCTGAAGCCGGGAACGGCGCTGGCGCTCAATCAACAGATCCTGCCGCGCGAGCGGTGGGAACATCAGCAGGTCAATGAGGGCGACCAGATCCTGCTGTTTCAGGTTATCGCAGGGGGCTGAGATGTTACGTATTGCCGACAAAGTCTTTGATTCACATCTGTTTACCGGAACCGGAAAATTCGCCTCCCCGCAACTGATGGTGGATGCCATTCGTGAAAGCGGCAGCCAGCTGGTGACGCTGGCGATGAAGCGCGTGGATTTGCGTCAGCACAACGATGCCATACTTGCGCCGTTACTGGAGGCAGGCGTGACGCTCTTACCGAATACCTCCGGTGCGAAAACGGCCGAGGAAGCAATTTTCGCTGCGCAACTGGCGCGGGAAGCGCTCGGCACCCGCTGGCTGAAGCTGGAAATTCATCCGGACGCCCGCTGGCTGTTGCCCGATCCGATCGAAACCCTGAAAGCGGCAGAGAAGCTGGTGCAGCAGGGGTTTACCGTTCTGCCCTACTGTGGTGCCGATCCTGTGCTGTGCAAGCGTCTGGAAGAGGTCGGCTGCGCGGCTGTAATGCCGCTAGGGGCGCCCATTGGCTCCAACCAGGGACTGGAGACCCGGGCGATGCTGGAGATCATCATCGAGCAGGCGACCGTGCCCGTGGTGGTGGATGCGGGCATCGGCGTACCCAGTCACGCCGCGCAGGCACTGGAGATGGGGGCCGATGCGGTGCTGGTCAATACCGCGATTGCGGTGGCCGACGACCCGGTGATGATGGCGCGTGCGTTCCGCCTTGCCGTCGAGTCCGGTCTGCTGGCTCGGCAGTCCGGCCCCGGCTCGCGCAGTGTTCAGGCGCAGGCCACCAGCCCGCTGACCGATTTTCTGGAGGCGCTCTGATGGCTACCTTTACCGATCGCTGGCGTCAGCTTAACTGGGACGATATTGCCTTACGCATCAACAGTAAAACCTCTGCGGACGTAGAGCGGGCATTAACAGCCAAACATTTGACGCGCGAAGATTTGATGGCCCTGCTTTCTCCGGCAGCCAGCGCGTACCTTGAACCGATGGCCCAGCGCGCGCAACGCCTCACCCGCCAGCGTTTTGGCAACACGGTGAGCTTTTACGTGCCGCTCTATCTTTCTAATCTGTGCGCCAATGACTGCACCTACTGTGGTTTCTCCATGAGCAACCGTATTAAGCGTAAAACGCTGGATGAGCATGAGATCGCCCGCGAGTGTGCGGCTATTCGTGAGATGGGTTTTGAACATCTCCTGCTGGTGACGGGTGAACATCAGGGCAAAGTGGGGATGGACTATTTTCGCCAGCATCTTCCGGCCATCCGCCGCGAATTTGCCTCGTTGCAAATGGAAGTGCAGCCTCTGTCGCAGGAGGAATATGCGGAGCTGAAAACCCTCGGGCTGGACGGCGTAATGGTTTATCAGGAAACCTACCATGAGGCGACCTATGCCCGGCATCACCTGAAAGGGAAGAAGCAGGATTTCATCTTCCGGCTGGAAACGCCGGATAGGCTGGGGCGCGCCGGTATCGATAAAATTGGGCTGGGCGCGCTTATCGGTCTGTCCGACAGCTGGCGGGTGGACTGCTATATGGTGGCGGAGCATCTGCTGTGGCTACAGCAGCAGTACTGGCAAAGCCGCTATTCCATCTCTTTCCCGCGACTGCGTCCCTGTACGGGAGGCGTTGAACCCGCCTCGCTGATGGATGAGCGCCAGCTGGTGCAAACCCTGTGTGCATTTCGCCTGTTCGCGCCGGAAGTGGAATTGTCGCTCTCCACGCGTGAATCCCCCGCGTTTCGCGACCGCGCGATCCCGCTGGCGATCAATAACGTCAGCGCCTTTTCCAAAACGCAGCCGGGCGGTTACGCGGACGATCACCCGGAACTGGAACAGTTTGCACCGCACGACGGCCGACGGCCCGAAGCGGTGGCGGAAGCCCTGACTGCACAGGGGCTACAGCCGGTGTGGAAAGACTGGGATAGCTGGCTGGGAAGAGCCTCGCATTAGCGCTGAAACTGTCTGCAAAAATGCGAAAAGGTTACGAGGCGGCTCGTAAGATCATAACCGGGCGATTGAGGCGATCTGCCCGGTTTTCTTATGCTTAACCACGTCAGCAACGGACGCTGACCAGGGTGAAAATGCTTCTTCCTCGTTTCGCCCTGCCCTCCGCCTCTTAAACAAAATTCAATTGATACAATAAATACGTCGTTTCTTATCTACGCTTAAGATAAATCATCTCGTCGGTAATCGCCTTCTGTATAATTTACTACCAGCAACCGGACAGCGACTATGCTGAGGGTATCGACAGACGCAACGCGTCTACCATCTGGATTGATGTACAACTCATGGCACTCCACAGTAAAAAGCTCTCTTTTACCCGGCCAATTATGGTCAGCTTCGCGGGGATCCTGTTCAGTTTCGCGCTGATCGCCATCCCGGTCATCCTTTCACAGAGAAAGGATTTTCTTGAGGATTATCATAAAATTAATGGTAATTTCACCCATAATCTGGCGGTGAACTATACCGAATCCATCCTGCGAGAAAATGACTATATTCTTGGTCGCGCTGCGATGTACTTCGCCCGTAACGACAGAGTAAATCAGACAATAAATATCGATCCGACACACGGTTTGCAGATGTTGATGCATTTGCAGAACCTGATGCCGACGGTGTCGTCTATCTCTCTGGCGGACACAGAAGGGCGCCATCTGCGCGCGCCGGAAGTGCTGCCAACGGAGAAAAGTAAGTCGTTCGACGCCAGAACCCGCCCATGGTTTGTCGGGCAAGCGGAAGCCAGCAACTTTCCTCACTACACCCGCCCCTATCTGGACTATTTCACCCAACATCCTACTGTCACCCTCTATAAGCCGGTCATTTCACCGGAAGGCCGTCTGAAGGGCACGCTCGCTTTCCATCTTGATTTAACGTCCATGGGGTATACCCTGCGCCAGATGGTGGCGCCTGTTCAGGGTGAGTTTTTTGTCGTGGAGCGTGACGGCGCCGTTGTGCTGCATCCGGACACGGGGGCGCTCTTTAAGCAGTACGTAAGCGAAGCGCTGATGGACAAAATGACCAGCGGCGAAGGCCATCTTTTCGACCCCAAAAGTAAAACCTGGTATTACTACTACTCTTTCACCAATCCGGACTGGTTTGTGATTTATCGGGTCTCCGATGCCACGCTTAACGTCATCACCCGGCATGAAACCACCGTCGTCGGCTGGGGATTTGCGCTGGCGGCAATCATCATCATTTTGTTCGGGCTTTACCTTCGTCATGCCTCGCGTTCTGTGCTGATGAACATTATCAACGCCATCAAAACCGGCGACGTCAACCAGGCACCACGCCTTGAGGCGATGCTCAGCCATACCATTCGAACCAATAAAGAACGCGAGCTGGCCTATGTCCGTCAGGCCACCCATGATGCGCTGACAGGCTGCAAAAATCGCCGTGCGTTCGATAACGATGTGGATGAGCTGCTGACCGCTCATCAACCCTTCGTTCTGGCGCTGATCGACATCGATAACTTCAAATCCATTAACGACACCTGGGGCCACCTGAGCGGGGATATTGTGCTGCGCAACGTGGCGCGGGAAGGTATTCAGATCATGCAGCCGCACCACGTTTCCGTTTACCGCTACGGTGGAGAAGAGTTCGGCGTGATATTCCCGGCCGAGCTGATGAACTCCGCGCACGCGCTACTGGAAGCCTGGCGCACCGCCGTTGAAAAGCGGACCTGGCGGGAAGAGAACCTGCGAGTGACCTTCAGCGCCGGGATGGGAGAGTGGCACTTCGAACCGCTGGAACAATTTATCGGTAGCGTAGATGAAGCGCTGTATACCGCTAAACAACAGGGTAAAAACCGCATCGTAAGCACGGCCTGCCGATAATACCCTTCCTCAAATTCTGCCCGATCTGACGGGCAGAATGCTCTCCGCTGTAAAATTGTAACCGGTTTCAGAAAAATGCCGATTTCTTTGTGATGCCTGACACACAATCGCGGTAAAGCGGTTGTTGAAGCGGTCTGCACGGGATAATTATCAATAAACACATGTAGATCGAGGCTGACTATGAAGAACATCGTTTTATGCTGTGCAGCGGGAATGTCAACCAGCATGCTGGTTCAACGTATGAAAGATGCCGCGCAGAAAAAAGGAGTCGAAGTAACCATTAAAGCCGTTCCGGTCGCGGAGTTTAAAGATAACATCGCGACGGCTGATATCGTATTACTGGGGCCACAGGTTAAATACGAACAGGCAAAACTCCAGGCGCAGGCCGATCCGCTCGGAAAAAAGGTTGCGGTCATCGACATGATGGATTACGGCATGATGAAAGGTGATGCCGTACTGGAAAAAGCGCTCAAACTTCTGGAGTCATAATGGAAGACTTAGAAACCACGATTATGGAACTGCTTGTCAACGCAGGCGCAGCGCGCAGCGCGGCCCTGACGGCGTTGCAGATGGCGCGAAAAGGCGACTTTGATGAAGCCGAGAAAGCGATGGAAGAATCGCGTGAATATGTGAAACATGCGCATACGATCCAGACGCAGCTTATCGGTCTTGATGAAGGGACCGGGAAACTTCCGGTTAACCTGATCACCGTTCACTCTCAGGATCACCTGATGAACGCGATGGTTATTCAGGATCTGGCGGGCGATATGATTGAGCTTTATCGACGTATCCCGTTAGTGAACTGAAGACATACAGATGTAAAAAAACCCGCCGAGGCGGGTTTTTTATTGTCGGGTGGCGCTACGCTTACCCGACCTGTGATTCATATGCCCGGTAATTTTACCTACCGGGCATCAACGATTACTCGTTGTCGGAACCGCCCAGACCTGCGTTCAGCAGTTCTGCAAGGCTCGCGGATGCATCTTCGGCAGTCACCTGCGGTGCAGCTGGCAGTTCGCCCGCTGCGCGACGACGCATACGATCCTGGTGGTACGCATAACCGGTACCGGCCGGGATCAGACGACCCACGATAACGTTCTCTTTCAGACCGCGCAGTTCATCACGTTTACCTGCAACAGCCGCTTCGGTCAGGACACGAGTGGTTTCCTGGAACGATGCAGCAGAGATGAAGGACTCGGTTGCCAGAGACGCTTTGGTGATACCCAACAGATCGCGTGCGAAGGTCGCACCGATTTTGCCGTTCGCTTCCAGATCGCGGTTAGCGATCTTAACGCGTGAGTATTCAACCTGCTCGCCTTCCAGGAAGTCGGAGCTGCCCGCGTTTTCGATGGTTGCTTTACGCAGCATCTGACGAACGATAACTTCAATGTGTTTATCGTTAATCTTAACGCCTTGCAGACGGTATACGTCCTGTACTTCGTTAACAATGTAACGGGTAACAGCATGCACACCACGCAGACGCAGGATGTCGTGCGGCGCTTCTGGACCATCGGAAACCACGTCACCACGTTCTACGCGTTCACCTTCGAACACGTTGAGCTGACGCCACTTAGGAATCATCTCTTCGTACGGCTCGCTGCCATCTACTGGCGTAATAACCAGGCGGCGCTTACCTTTGGTCTCTTTACCGAAGGAGATGATACCGCTGATTTCAGCCAGGATCGCAGGCTCTTTCGGACGACGTGCTTCGAACAGGTCCGCAACGCGTGGCAGACCACCGGTGATGTCCTTGGTACCGCCGGATTCCTGAGGAATACGCGCCAGGGTGTCACCAGAGCTGATCTGTACGCCATCTTCCAGCTGTACAATCGCTTTACCCGGCAGGAAGTACTGCGCAGGCATATCGGTACCAGGGATCAGAACGTCGTTGCCCTGAGCATCAACGATTTTCAGTGCAGGACGCAGATCTTTACCGCCGGTAGTACGTTCAGCAGAATCCAGAACCACCAGAGAAGACAGACCGGTCAGCTCGTCGGTCTGACGAGTAATGGTCTGGCCGTCGATCATGTCAGTGAAGCGGATGAAACCACTTACTTCGGTGATAACCGGCATGGTGTGTGGATCCCAGTTTGCAACGGTTTCACCGCCAGCAACCTGCTCGCCATCACCTTTCGCCATAACCGCACCGTAAGGCACTTTATAGCTCTCTTTGGTACGACCGAATTCGTCGATCAGCTTCAGCTCGGTGTTACGGGAAGTGATAACCAGTTTACCGCTGGAGTTCACAACCGACTTCGCGTTGCTGAGCTTGATGCTACCTTTGTTTTTCACCTGGATGCTGGATTCAGCAGCCGCACGAGATGCCGCACCACCGATGTGGAACGTACGCATCGTCAGCTGTGTACCCGGCTCACCGATGGACTGTGCCGCGATAACGCCGATAGCCTCACCTTTGTTGATGATGTGGCCACGCGCCAGGTCACGACCGTAGCAGTGCGCACACACACCAAAGTCGGTGTCACAGGATACAACGGAACGCACTTTCACGGAGTCAACAGAGTTCGCTTCCAGCAGGTCACACCACTGTTCGTGCAGCAGGGTGTTGCGTGGAACCAGAATGTCTGCGGTGCCCGGCTTCAGAATGTCTTCCGCGGTCACACGACCCAGTACGCGATCGCGCAGCGGCTCTTTAACATCACCACCCTCGATAACCGGGGTCATGGTGATACCTTCGAGGGTGCCACAATCGTCTTCGGTGACGACCAGATCCTGCGCAACGTCAACCAGACGACGCGTCAGATAACCGGAGTTCGCCGTTTTCAGTGCGGTATCCGCCAGACCTTTACGCGCACCGTGCGTGGAGATGAAGTACTGGAGTACGTTCAGACCTTCACGGAAGTTCGCGGTGATTGGCGTTTCGATGATGGAGCCATCTGGCTTCGCCATCAGACCACGCATACCTGCCAGCTGACGAATCTGTGCCGCAGAACCACGCGCACCGGAGTCGGCCATCATGTAGATGCTGTTGAAGGAGACCTGCTGCTCTTCTACGCCGTCACGGTTAATCACGGTTTCGGTTTGCAGGTTATCCATCATCGCTTTAGATACACGATCGTTCGCCGCAGCCCAGATATCGATAACTTTGTTGTAACGTTCGCCTGCGGTTACCAGACCAGACTGGAACTGCTCCTGGATCTCAGCAACTTCAGCTTCCGCTTCAGAGATGATCTCGTGTTTCTTCTCTGGGATGACCATGTCATCGATACCAACAGATGCACCTGAACGCGCTGCATAAGCAAAGCCGGTGTACATTGTCTGGTCAGCGAAGATAACGGTCGGCTTCAGACCCAGAATGCGGTAACAGGTGTTCAGCATTTTGGAGATCGCTTTCTTGCCCAGCGCCTGGTTGACGATGGAGAAAGGCAGACCTTTCGGTACGATCATCCACAGAATGGCACGGCCAACGGTCGTGTCTTTCAGGCTGGTGTGCGCAACGAACTCGCCGTTTTCATCTTTTTCGTATTCGGTGATACGCACTTTAACGCGCGCATGCAGAGAGGCCAGGCCAGCGCGATAAATACGCTCAGCTTCTTTCGGGCCAGTCAGCACCATGCCTTCGCCTTTGGCGTTAACACAGTCACGGGTCATGTAGTACAGACCCAGTACAACGTCCTGAGAAGGAACGATGATAGGTTCACCGTTCGCTGGAGACAGGATGTTGTTGGTAGACATCATCAGCGCACGCGCTTCGAGCTGGGCTTCCAGCGTCAGCGGTACGTGAACAGCCATCTGGTCACCATCGAAGTCGGCGTTATAGGCCGCACAAACCAGCGGGTGCAGCTGGATCGCTTTACCTTCGATCAGGACTGGCTCAAAGGCCTGGATACCCAGACGGTGCAGAGTTGGTGCACGGTTCAGCAGTACCGGGTGTTCGCGGATCACTTCGTCCAGGATATCCCAAACGACAGCTTCTTCACGCTCAACCATTTTCTTCGCGGCTTTGATGGTGGTGGCGAGGCCACGCAGTTCCAGCTTGCCGTAGATGAACGGTTTGAACAGCTCCAGTGCCATTTTCTTCGGCAGACCGCACTGATGCAGACGCAGGTATGGACCTACGGTGATTACAGAACGACCGGAGTAGTCAACACGCTTACCGAGCAGGTTCTGACGGAAACGACCCTGCTTACCTTTGATCATGTCGGCCAAAGATTTCAGAGGACGTTTGTTAGAACCGGTGATCGCACGACCACGACGACCGTTATCCAACAGGGCATCGACTGCTTCCTGAAGCATACGTTTTTCGTTGCGTACGATGATGTCCGGCGCAGCCAGATCCAGCAGACGTTTCAGACGGTTGTTACGGTTGATCACGCGACGGTACAGATCGTTCAGATCCGACGTTGCGAAACGACCACCATCCAGCGGAACCAGCGGACGCAGATCTGGCGGCAGAACCGGCAGAACGGTCAGGATCATCCACTCTGGTTTGTTACCAGACTGAACGAACGCTTCCAGCAGTTTGATACGCTTGGTCAGCTTTTTACGCTTGGTTTCGGAGTTGGTTTCGTTCAGCTCTTCGCGCAGAGTTTCACACTCTTGCTCCAGATCCATGCTCTTCAGCAGGGCCTGGATAGCTTCCGCACCCATCTTCGCGTCGAATTCGTCACCGAACTCTTCCAGCGCGTCCAGATACTGTTCTTCGGTCAGGATCTGGTTACGTTCCAGATTGGTCATCCCGCCTTCGATAACCACATAAGATTCGAAGTACAGAACACGTTCGATATCGCGCAGCGGCATATCCAGCAGCAGACCGATACGGGACGGCAGAGATTTCAGGAACCAGATGTGAGCGGTCGGAGACGCCAGCTCGATGTGGCCCATACGCTCACGGCGTACTTTGGTCTGGGTCACTTCAACGCCGCACTTCTCACAGATCACACCACGGTGTTTCAGGCGCTTGTACTTACCGCACAGGCACTCGTAATCTTTTACTGGCCCGAAAATACGCGCACAGAAAAGGCCGTCACGCTCAGGTTTGAACGTACGGTAGTTAATGGTTTCCGGCTTTTTAACTTCACCGAAAGACCATGAACGGATCATGTCTGGCGAAGCCAGAGCAATTTTGATCGCATCAAACTCTTCGGTTTTAGTTTGCGCTTTCAGAAACTTTAATAAGTCTTTCACGGATTTGCTCCCGTCGGAGTTAGCACACTCTGCTGTCGGGCGTTAACCCGACAGCAGTGACCTGTTTGAGCGAGAATTACTCGTCTTCCAGTTCGATGTTGATACCCAGCGAACGAATCTCTTTCAACAGTACGTTGAAGGATTCTGGCATGCCCGGTTCCATCTGATGGTTGCCGTCTACGATGTTCTTATACATCTTAGTACGACCGTTCACGTCATCAGACTTAACGGTGAGCATTTCCTGCAAGGTGTATGCTGCGCCGTATGCTTCCAGCGCCCACACTTCCATCTCCCCGAAGCGCTGACCACCGAACTGAGCCTTACCACCCAGCGGCTGCTGAGTAACCAGGCTGTAAGAACCGGTAGAACGAGCGTGCATCTTGTCGTCGACCAGGTGGTTCAGTTTCAGCATGTACATGTAACCTACGGTTACCGGACGCTCGAACTGTTCACCGGTACGGCCGTCAAACAGCGTAATCTGGCCAGACGTTGGCAGACCACCCAGTTGCAGCAGCTCTTTAATTTCAGCTTCTTTTGCACCGTCGAATACCGGCGTTGCAATTGGCATACCTTTGCGCAGGTTCTCTGCCAGACGCAGCACTTCTTCATCGCTGAAGGTGTTCAGGTCGACTTTCTGACGAACGTCGGTACCCAGATCGTAGGCACGCTGGATGAACTCGCGCAGTTTCGCGACTTCCTGCTGCTGTTTCAGCATGGCGTTGATCTTATCGCCGATACCTTTCGCAGCCATACCCAGGTGGGTTTCCAGAATCTGACCGATGTTCATACGAGACGGTACGCCCAGTGGGTTCAGTACGATATCTACCGGCGTACCGTTAGCATCGTGCGGCATATCTTCGATCGGGTTGATCTTAGAGATAACACCCTTGTTACCGTGACGACCTGCCATCTTATCACCAGGCTGGATCTGACGTTTAACAGCCAGATACACCTTAACAATCTTCAGCACGCCTGGTGCCAGATCGTCGCCCTGAGTGATTTTGCGGCGTTTCGCTTCGAGTTTTTTCTCGAACTCGTGTTTCAGTTCGTCATACTGCTCAGCCAGCTGTTCCAGCTGATTCTGTTTCTCTTCGTCGGTCAGGCCCAGTTCCAGCCAGCGATCGCGTGGCAGTTTGTCGAGCTTCTCAGCTTCAACGCCACCGGCAACCAGCACCGCATAGATACGGCTGAACAGACCTGCTTCGAGGATTTGCAGTTCTTCAGACAGGTCTTTCTTAGCCTGTTTGAGCTGCATCTCTTCGATTTCCAGCGCACGCTTATCTTTCTCAACGCCGTCACGGGTGAA
Organism: Enterobacter cloacae complex sp. ECL72; assembly: GCF_019056635.1. NCBI lineage: Bacteria > Pseudomonadati > Pseudomonadota > Gammaproteobacteria > Enterobacterales > Enterobacteriaceae > Enterobacter > Enterobacter cloacae complex sp. ECL72. Next base: position 3,953,553 of record NZ_CP077659.1, read on the forward strand.
GACCTGAACGTCGATAACCGTACCGGAAACACCGTTTGGTACGCGCAGAGAAGAGTCTTTAACGTCAGACGCTTTCTCACCGAAGATAGCACGCAGCAGTTTCTCTTCTGGCGTCAGCTGGGTTTCGCCTTTCGGCGTGACCTTACCAACCAGAATGTCACCGCCGGTCACTTCCGCGCCGATGTAAACAATACCGGATTCATCCAGTTTAGAGAGCGCAGCTTCACCCACGTTCGGGATGTCAGCGGTGATCTCTTCTGGCCCCAGCTTGGTGTCACGGGACACACATGCCAGTTCCTGAATGTGGATGGTGGTGAAACGATCTTCCTGAACCACACGCTCGGAGACGAGGATGGAGTCTTCGAAGTTGTAACCGTTCCACGGCATGAACGCTACGCGCATGTTCTGACCGAGCGCCAGTTCACCGAGGTCGGTGGACGGACCGTCTGCCAGCACGTCGCCGCGCTCAACTGGCTCACCCAGAGACACACATGGCATCTGGTTGATACAGGTGTTCTGGTTAGAACGGGTGTATTTGGTCAGGTTGTAGATGTCGATACCCGCTTCGCCCGGATACATCTCGTCTTCGTTAACTTTGATAACGATACGGGATGCGTCAACGTACTGAACGGTACCGCCACGCTTAGCAACTGCTGTAACACCAGAGTCAACGGCAACAGCACGTTCCATACCGGTACCAACCAGCGGCTTATCAGCACGCAGAGTTGGAACGGCCTGACGTTGCATGTTCGCACCCATCAATGCACGGTTGGCGTCATCGTGTTCCAGGAACGGGATCAGGGACGCACCGACGGATACCACCTGCTGGGTGGATACGTCCATGTAGTCAACCTGGTCGCGGCTGAACAAGCTGGATTCGCCTTTGCTACGGCAGGTAACCAGATCTTCTACAAAGTGGCCTTCGTCATCCAGGTTGGAGTTCGCCTGAGCGATAACGTAGTTGCCTTCTTCAATAGCAGACAGGTAATGAATTTCGTCAGTAACAACACCGTCGGTCACTTTACGATACGGGGTCTCGAGGAAACCGTATTCGTTCGTCTGTGCGTACACGGACAGGGAGTTGATCAGACCGATGTTTGGACCTTCAGGCGTTTCGATTGGACATACGCGACCGTAGTGAGTCGGGTGTACGTCTCGAACTTCAAAGCCTGCGCGTTCACGGGTCAGACCGCCTGGGCCGAGTGCGGAGATACGACGTTTGTGTGTGATCTCAGACAGCGGGTTGTTCTGGTCCATGAACTGAGACAGCTGGCTGGAACCGAAGAACTCTTTCACTGCCGCAGAAATCGGCTTGGCGTTGATCATATCCTGAGGCATCAGGGTATCCAGATCGCCCAGAGACAGACGCTCTTTCACCGCACGCTCTACACGTACCAGGCCAACGCGGAACTGGTTTTCCGCCATTTCGCCTACGGAACGGATACGACGGTTGCCGAGGTGGTCGATATCGTCCACTTCGCCTTTACCGTTACGGATATCGATGAGCTTCTTCATCACTTCAATGATGTCGTCTTTGCTCAGGATACCGGAACCTTCGATTTCGTCGCGCAGCAGAGAACGGTTGAACTTCATACGACCAACCGCGGACAGATCGTAGCGGTCTTCGGAGAAGAACAGGTTCTCGAACAGGCTTTCAGCCGCTTCGCGAGTTGGTGGCTCACCAGGACGCATCATGCGGTAGATTTCGACCAGCGCGCTCAGACGATCGTTGGTTGGGTCGACGCGTACAGTCTCAGAGATGTACGGACCGTGATCCAGATCGTTGGTGAACAGCGTTTCGATACGTTTGTGGCCAGCCTGACTCAGCTTAGCCAGCAGATCCAGGCTCAGCTCCATGTTCGCCGGGCAGATCAGCTCGCCAGTTGATTCATCAACGTAATCTTTCGCGGCTACTTTTCCTGCAATGTATTCAACCGGAACTTCGATGTGTTTGATATCATCTTTTTCCAGCTGGCGGATGTGGCGCGCGGTGATACGGCGACCTTTTTCCACATACACTTTGCCGTCGGCTTCGATGTCGAACGACGCGGTCTCACCACGCAGACGTTCCGGCACCAACTCCATCTGCAATTTGTTGTCGCGGATTTCAAAGATCACTTTCTCAAAGAACAGGTCCAGGATCTGCTCAGTGGTATAGTTCAGTGCACGCAGAATGATGGTTGCAGGCAGCTTACGACGACGGTCGATACGGACAAACAGGTTGTCTTTTGGATCGAATTCGAAGTCCAGCCATGAACCACGGTAAGGAATGATGCGTGCGTTATACAGTACTTTACCGGAAGAGTGCGTTTTACCTTTATCGCTGTCGAAGAAGACACCCGGGCTACGGTGCAGCTGGGAAACGATAACACGCTCAGTACCGTTGATAACGAAAGTACCGTTGTCCGTCATGAGTGGAATTTCACCCATGTAGACTTCTTGTTCTTTAATGTCTTTTACGGTGCCTTCCGGCGCTTCGCGCTCGTAGATCACCAGACGCAGTTTTACGCGCAGCGGTGCGGAATAGGTCACGCCACGGATCTGACATTCCTGAACGTCAAACACCGGTTCGCCAAGGCGGTAGCTGACGTACTGCAGCTCGGAATTACCGCTGTAGCTCTGAATCGGGAACACGGAACGGAAGGCTGCTTCCAGGCCGTACTGCCCTTCAGGATCTTGCTCGATAAACTTCTGGAACGAGTCAAGCTGGATAGAAAGGAGATATGGAATGTCCAGAACTTGTGGACGTTTACCAAAATCCTTACGAATACGTTTTTTCTCGGTATAGGAGTAAACCATAGGGTTCCTCAGCTCGCTGACAAGTCGACCCATCTGTCCGACGAAGGGACAGTTTGTGCAACACCATTTTGTGGACCGGAAAATTGAATACTTTCCGCAATACCTGTTGCTATCACGCTTAAACCATTTCATTGCGATTTACACAGAGCGAGCACCCTGTCGCAGTATATTAAGTCGTCGATAGAAACAAGCATTGTCAGGACAACCAGCAGTCAAACAGTGTGAAATGCTGCTGATGCCTTACAGCGCAAAAAGGCTGGTGACTAAAAAGTCACCAGCCATCAGCCTAATTACTTAGGCTGCAACCAGAAAAGTTGGCTTATTTAACTTCAACTTCAGCGCCAGCTTCTTCCAGAGATTTTTTCAGTGCTTCTGCGTCGTCTTTGCTCACGCCTTCTTTCAGCGCAGCTGGAGCAGATTCTACCAGGTCTTTAGCTTCTTTCAGACCCAGGCCAGTTGCGCCACGTACTGCTTTGATTACAGCAACTTTGTTCGCGCCAGCAGCTTTCAGAATTACGTCGAATTCAGTTTTTTCTTCAGCAGCTTCAGCCGGGCCCGCAGCTACAGCTACAGCAGCAGCAGCAGAAACACCGAATTTTTCTTCCATTGCAGAAACCAGCTCTACAACGTCCATTACGGACATAGCTGCTACTGCTTCAATGATTTGATCTTTAGTGATAGACATTTAAATTGTTCCTGAAAATCAGAATAAGTTTATACGTAAGCAAATGCTTTATAAAGATAACTGCGATTAAGCAGCTTCTTTCGCATCGCGTACAGCAGCCAGAGTGCGAACCAGTTTGCCAGCCGCAGCTTCTTTCATGGTTGCCATCAGGCGTGCAATTGCTTCTTCGTAGGTCGGCAGGGTTGCCAGGCGATCGATTTGCGATGCCGGGATCAACTCACCTTCAAAGGCTGCAGCTTTGACCTCAAATTTTGCATTCGCTTTCGCGAACTCTTTGAACAGACGAGCAGCAGCGCCCGGGTGTTCCATAGAGTATGCAATCAGGGTCGGACCAACAAACGTGTCTTTCAGGCACTCGAACTGAGTACCTTCAACTACGCGACGCAGCAGGGTGTTACGAACAACACGCATGTATACGCCAGCTTCACGACCTGCTTTACGCAGTTCAGTCATTTTGTCTACAGTAACGCCACGGGAATCCGCAACTACTGCAGACAGCGCGCCTTTGGCTACTTCGCTGACTTCAGCAACAATCGCTTGTTTGTCTTGAAGATTTAAAGCCATTAGCTTTGCTCCTGGATGTTTGCCGGAACTCATGTTCCGGAACTCACTTCACTCGACCCAACGGGAAGAGCGTCTTAATACGGTGAGCAGAAACAAGCCAGAGTATTTAAAATAATCTTAGCGTTCTGTCACCGTCTACGCAGGGGATTAAGTTTCTTGCGAAACACCTGCGGTCTTCGACGGAGGCCTGGATAGGCCAGGCTCCAACGAACAATTCTTTTAGCCGCTAACTTTTGTTAGCAAACGTGGGGGTAAGATTGTAGACAAAATCACCGCCCACGTAAAGGCATTAGTTTGCAGCAGCGCTCAGGCCAGCCTGGTCAACTGCAACACCTGCACCCATGGTGGTGGAGATGCTAACTTTCTTGATGTACACGCCTTTCGCCTGAGTTGGTTTTGCTTTTTTCAGCGCAACCAGCAGAGCTTCCAGGTTTTCTTTCAGTTTGTCAGCGTCAAAGTCCACTTTACCGATGGTGGTGTGGATGATGCCGTTTTTGTCGTTACGGTAACGAACCTGACCTGCTTTAGCGTTCTTAACCGCTTCAGCAACGTTAGGCGTTACAGTACCCACTTTCGGGTTTGGCATCAGGCCGCGTGGACCCAGAACCTGGCCCAGCTGGCCAACAACGCGCATTGCATCTGGAGAAGCAATAACAACGTCAAAGTTCATTTCGCCTTTCTTGATCTGATCAGCCAGATCTTCCATACCTACCAGTTCAGCGCCGGCAGCTTTAGCAGCTTCAGCGTTTGCACCCTGAGCAAATACAGCTACGCGTACGGAACGGCCAGTACCGTGTGGCAGTACAGTTGCGCCACGAACGTTCTGATCGGATTTACGAGCGTCGATGCCCAGGTTAACGGCAACGTCAACGCTTTCAACGAACTTAGCAGTTGCCAGTTCTTTCAGCAGAGCGATAGCTTCGTTGATGTCGTACTGTTTGGTCGCATCAACTTTGTCACGGATCACGGACATGCGCTTGGTCAGTTTAGCCATTTCTTAGTCCTCCACTACCAGGCCCATGGAACGTGCAGTACCTTCGATGGAGCGAGTCATCGCTTCAATGTCGGAACCAGTCATGTCGGCAGCTTTGGTCTGCGCGATTTCCTGCAACTGAGCGCGGGAAATTTTACCCACTTTGTCTTTGTTCGGCTTACCGGAACCAGACTTGATGCCCGCTGCTTTCTTCAGCAGAACTGCTGCTGGAGGGGTTTTGGTAACGAAAGTGAAAGAACGGTCAGCGTAAACAGTGATTACAACTGGGATTGGCAGACCTTTTTCCATGGATTCAGTTTTGGCGTTGAACGCTTTACAGAATTCCATGATGTTCACACCCTGCTGACCCAGAGCTGGACCAACTGGTGGACTTGGGTTCGCCATACCTGCTGCAACCTGCAGCTTGACGTAGGCTTGTACTTTCTTAGCCATTCTAAAATCCTCTGATTGGGTAATAACGCCTCGGAGAGGCTCCCCGTGAATAAAATTCGTTTTACGGGCCGGGGCCCATAAAAACAAAAGGCGCGAAATTGTATTCCAATCTCGCGCCCTGTGCAACGATTAAATCGTCGCTTTTTTGATCGCTGCTTAGGCTTTTTCTACCTGAGCAAAGTCCAGCTCTACCGGGGTCGCACGACCAAAGATAGAAACGGAAACTTTCAGGCGGGACTTCTCGTAGTCCACTTCTTCGACGACGCCATTGAAGTCAGCAAACGGACCGTCGTTAACACGAACCATCTCACCCGGTTCAAACAGCGTTTTCGGACGCGGTTTATCACCAACCTGCTGGAGGCGGTTCATAATCGCATCAACTTCTTTGTCGCTGATTGGCGCCGGACGGTCAGATGTGCCGCCGATAAAGCCCATCACGCGTGGTACGCTGCGCACCAGGTGCCAGCTCGCGTCGTTCATCACCATCTGAACCAGCACGTAACCCGGGAAGAATTTACGCTCGCTTTTGCGACGTTGGCCGCCACGGATCTCAACCACTTCTTCGGTCGGAACCATAACTTCGCCAAATAATTCTTCCATATTGTGTAATTTGATATGCTCACGCAGCGACGTAGCTACGCGGCCTTCAAAACCGGAAAACGCCTGAACGACGTACCAGCGCTTTTTAGGGGCTTCAGACATCTCAGAACCTCAGGCCAGTGATAAAGGATACCAGGCGAACCAGAATACCATCCAGTCCCCACAGGATCAGTGACATTACAGCGGTTACCGCCGCTACAATCAGCGTGGTGTGCAATGTTTCCTGGCGAGTCGGCCAAATGACCTTGCGGACTTCGGTACGCGCTTCGCGGGCAAACGCAACGGTCGCTTTGCCTTTCGTCGTCAACAGCGCGACACCACCCGCCGCAGCAATCAGAATTACCACTGCAAGCGCGCGTAGCGGCAGCATCATGTCACGATAAAGATAGTTGCCGACAATCGCCACAATCAGCAGCACGGCTACAACTACCCATTTCATCGCTTCCAGGCCGCGCCCGCTCCCTTGAGCTTCGGTATTCGCACTCATAAACCAACCTGTCAGAAGTATTCTACAAACATTTTCACCCCGCGAGTGCGAGGCAAACCAATCGAAATGCTATTCGCTTTTCGTATTATACGCTCTCCGCAGAGCCTGTCTCAGCAATGATTATGACAAAATTAATCACTGATGAGCCAGGTTCTGATGTGAAAGCGTGCAAAAAGGGCATCAAATGATGCCCTTTTATTGCGCATTGCGTCAAATGTTATCAGCGATTAGCCGAGAACTTTAGCAACAACGCCCGCGCCAACGGTACGGCCGCCTTCACGGATTGCGAAACGCAGACCGTCGTCCATCGCGATTGGGTGGATCAGCGTCACAACCATCTTGATGTTGTCGCCTGGCATTACCATCTCTACGCCTTCTGGCAGTTCGATGGTACCGGTCACGTCAGTTGTACGGAAGTAGAACTGTGGACGGTAGCCTTTGAAGAACGGAGTATGACGGCCGCCTTCGTCTTTGGACAGAATGTACACTTCAGATTCGAACTTGGTGTGTGGCTTGATTGAGCCTGGCTTCGCCAGAACCTGACCACGTTCGATTTCTTCACGTTTGATACCACGCAGCAGAACACCAACGTTCTCACCAGCACGGCCTTCGTCCAGCAGTTTGCGGAACATTTCAACGCCAGTACAGGTAGACTTCGCAGTCTCTTTGATACCAACGATTTCAACTTCTTCACCCACTTTGATGATACCGCGCTCTACACGACCGGTAACAACGGTACCACGACCGGAGATGGAGAATACGTCTTCGATTGGCAGCAGGAATGGCTTGTCAATCGCACGCTCTGGTTCTGGGATGTAAGAATCCAGGTAGCCAGCCAGTTCGATGATTTTCGCTTCCCACTCTGCGTCGCCTTCCAGCGCTTTCAGCGCGGAACCACGAACGATTGGAGTGTCGTCGCCTGGGAAATCGTACTGAGACAGCAGTTCACGAACTTCCATCTCTACCAGTTCCAGCAGCTCTTCGTCATCAACCATGTCGCATTTGTTCAGGAACACGATGATGTAAGGAACGCCTACCTGACGACCCAGCAGGATGTGCTCACGAGTCTGAGGCATAGGGCCGTCAGTCGCAGCAACAACCAGGATCGCGCCGTCCATCTGCGCAGCACCGGTGATCATGTTTTTAACATAGTCGGCGTGGCCTGGGCAGTCTACGTGCGCGTAGTGGCGAGTCGGGGTGTCATACTCAACGTGAGAGGTGTTGATGGTGATACCACGAGCTTTTTCTTCTGGTGCGTTATCGATCTGGTCGAAAGCACGAGCAGCACCGCCGTAGGTTTTAGCCAGTACGGTAGTGATTGCAGCGGTCAGCGTTGTTTTACCATGGTCAACGTGGCCGATAGTACCGACGTTAACGTGCGGTTTTGTACGTTCAAACTTTTCTTTAGACATCGATTGTCCCTCTAAGACACGGATAAATCGGTGATATCACCACATCAACCAGGCGAAAATGCCTGAACTGTTGAATACATTTACATTGAAACAGAGAGAAAGGGAGGGAGAAGTGAAGTGGTGCTGATACCCAGAGTCGAACTGGGGACCTCACCCTTACCAAGGGTGCGCTCTACCAACTGAGCCATATCAGCACGTATTGGAGCGGGCAGCGGGAATCGAACCCGCATCATCAGCTTGGAAGGCTGAGGTAATAGCCATTATACGATGCCCGCATCCTGAAACTCGGCTACCCAGTTCTTTCTGTAACAAAAAAAGAGATTTCTCTCTTTTCTGTTCGAGCTGGTCAATTTTTCCAACCAGCTCCGGCGGCGTTGTCGCTGCCAGAAAGTGGTGGTGGGGGAAGGATTCGAACCTTCGAAGTCTGTGACGGCAGATTTACAGTCTGCTCCCTTTGGCCGCTCGGGAACCCCACCGGACTTGATGGTGCCGACTACCGGAATCGAACTGGTGACCTACTGATTACAAGTCAGTTGCTCTACCTACTGAGCTAAGTCGGCATCAAGTAGCGCGCATTCTATGGAGACCTGCGCAGTCATGCAACTAAAAAATTGCATAAAACGTTCTTTCGCTCACATTTTATTCGAAACCAGGGCTAACCGCTGTAAATTCATCCGCTCACGGTTAAAAATTCAACATGAACGCCTGATTTCGGCACGCTATAGCCCCAGGTGATGCCTGCCCGGTTAAGCATCGCTTTCCCATATTTTTTCTTATTATTCCTCTCATCTGGTGTTAACCTCCTGCCCATTGTCCAAAATTAACTATGTGATGAGCCCGCACCCGCCGTTTCGTGATGGTTCACAGAAGCATGCTTATGAGCAAAAAAGAGCAAACGTTAATGACGCCCTATCTTCAGTTTAACCGTAGCCAGTGGGCAGCCCTGCGTGACTCCGTCCCTATGACACTGACGGAAGGTGAAATCGCACGGCTAAAAGGGATAAACGAAGATCTCTCCCTGGAAGAGGTGGCAGAAATCTATCTCCCCCTTTCTCGCTTGCTTAACTTCTATATCAGCTCCAATTTGCGCCGTCAGGCCGTACTGGAACAGTTCCTCGGCACGAACGGTCAACGTATTCCTTATATCATCAGTATTGCGGGCAGCGTGGCAGTGGGTAAAAGTACCACCGCGCGCGTGCTACAGGCGCTGCTGAGCCGCTGGCCGGAACACCGCAGCGTGGAGCTGATCACCACCGACGGCTTCCTGCATCCCAACGAGGTGTTGAAAGAACGCGGCCTGATGAAAAAGAAGGGCTTCCCGCTCTCTTATGATATGCACCGCCTGGTAAAGTTTGTTTCAGATCTAAAATCGGGCGTACCTCACGTTACCGCGCCGGTTTACTCGCATCTGATCTACGACCGCATCCCGGATGGCGACAAAACGGTTGTGCAGCCCGACATCCTGATTCTGGAAGGCTTAAACGTCCTGCAAAGCGGGATGGATTATCCTCACGATCCGCATCATGTGTTTGTCTCTGACTTTGTCGATTTCTCAATTTATGTCGATGCGCCGGAAGATTTGCTGCAACGCTGGTATATCAACCGCTTCCTGAAGTTCCGCGAAGGCGCGTTCACCGACCCGGATTCCTACTTCCACAACTACGCCCAGCTCTCTGAAGAAGAGGCTATCAGCGTGGCGACCGGGCTGTGGAATGAGATCAACTACGTCAACCTCAAAGAGAACATCCTGCCGACGCGCGAACGCGCAAGCCTGATCCTCACCAAGAGTGAGAAACACGCCGTCGACCAGATTCGTTTACGGAAGTAGACCTCAGACGTAAAAAAAACCGGCTTAACGCCGGTTTTTTTATTTATGCCTGCGGCTTTTCGCCGTTTTCATCCTGATCGACCGCGAAGCAGGCCACCAGCTGTCCGCCATAATCCTTCAGCTGTGGCTGCAACTGCGTGCACGGGCCGAAGCGGCGACGGCAACGGGCGTTGAACGCACATCCCGGCGGCGGGTTAAGTGGGCTTGGCAACTCGCCGGTCAGCTTAATGCGCTCCCGGCGGTCATCCGGGTTCAGCCGCGGCGTTGCAGACAGCAGCGCCTGCGTATACGGATGACGCGGGTTAGTAAAGATCTGATCTTTCGTCCCCTTCTCCACGCAGCGTCCCAGATACATCACCATCACCTCATCGGCAATGTGCTCAACCACGGACAGGTCATGGGAGATGAAGACGTACGACAGTCCCAGATCCTGCTGTAAATCCATCATCAGGTTAAGCACCTGCGCACGTACGGACACGTCAAGCGCTGAGACCGGCTCATCGGCAATCACCACGTCCGGGTCAAGCATCAGCCCACGGGCGATGGCAATACGCTGACGCTGACCGCCAGAGAACATATGCGGGTAGCGATCGTAATGCTCGGTTTTAAGCCCCACCTTCGCCATCATCGCCAGCGCTTTTTCACGACGCTGCTCTTTGCTCAGATTGCTGTTAATCAGCAGCGGCTCTTCCAGAATCTGCCCCACTTTTTTACGCGGGTTTAAAGAACCGTACGGGTTCTGGAACACAATCTGGATTTTTTGACGACGCAGCTTCTGCGCCTGCGGATCGTGCTTGAGCAGATCCTGGCCCTGATAGTAAAGCTCGCCGCCGGTTGGCGTTTCGATCATCGTCAGCAGACGGCCCAGCGTGGATTTTCCACAGCCCGACTCCCCGACGACCGCCAGCGTTTTACCGCGTTCAAGGCTGAAGGAGACGCCGTCCAGCGCTTTTACCAGGCGCTCGGGGGCAAAAATCCCCTTCTTCACCGGGTAATGTTTTTTCAGGTCGATAGCCTGCAACAGCGGCTGTTGCGTGGTGGCCTCGTGCGTACTCATAGTGTTGGCCTCCCGGCATCATCGAGTGGGTAGTGGCATTTTGACTGCCGACCATCGGCCAGCAGATTCAGCTCTGGCTCCTCGGCGCGGCATTTATCCGTCGCATACGGGCAGCGCGGATTCAGCAGGCAGCCCTGCGGACGGTCATATTTACCCGGAACCACACCCGGCAGTGACGCCAGACGCGCTTTGTCCTGGGCAAACTCCGGCAGCGCGCGCAGTAACGCCTGCGTATACGGGTGACGCGGCGCGCGGAAGATATCGTGCGAACTTCCGGTCTCCACTACCTGACCCGCATACATCACGATGATTTTGTGTGCCGCTTCCGCCACCAGCGCCAGGTCGTGCGTAATCAGCACCAGCGCCATATTCTCTTTCTGCTGCAACTCCAGCAGCAGCTCGATGATTTGCGCCTGGATGGTTACGTCCAGCGCGGTAGTTGGTTCATCCGCAATCAGCAGTTTTGGTCGACAGGCAATCGCCATGGCGATCATCACGCGCTGGCTCATGCCGCCGGAAAGCTGATGCGGGTAAACGTCCAGACGCGATGCTGGGTCAGGTATCCCCACCAGGTTCAGCAGATCGATAGCACGCTGGCGACGGGTTTTCTTATTCCCGCCCTGATGCACCTTAATGGCTTCCATAATCTGGAAACCGACGGTGTAGCATGGGTTCAGGCTGGTCATGGGGTCCTGGAAGATCATCGCCACTTCCGCGCCCACCAGCTGGCGGCGCTGTTTTTCGGAAATGCGCTTCAGATCCTGACCGTTGAACTCCAGATTTTCCGCCATCACGCGACCGGGGTAGTCAATCAGCCCCATAATCGCCAGCGAACTCACTGACTTACCGGAGCCCGACTCTCCTACAATCCCGACCACTTCGCCCTGATTAACGCTGTAGCTGATGCGGTCCACGGCGCGAAACGGTGTGCCTTCGTCGCCAAAGTGCACGGATAATTTATCTACATTTAATAACGCCATCTCGTGCCTCTTACTGCTTCAGTTTGGGATCAAGTGCATCACGCAGACCGTCACCCATCAGGTTAAATGCCAGCACCGTCAGCAGAATCGCCAGACCCGGGAAGGTGACGACCCACCAGGCGCTTTGCGCGAACTGCAACACGTCGGAGAGCATGGTGCCCCACTCCGGTGTTGGCGGCTGCGCACCCATGCCAAGGAAGCCAAGAGCGGCCATATCAAGAATGGCGTTAGAGAAACCGAGCGACGCCTGAACAATCAGCGGCGCAAGGCAGTTTGGGAAGATATTGATAAACATCTGACGCATAGCACCGGCACCCGCCACGCGAGAGGCGGTAACGTAGTCCCGGTTCACTTCCACCAGCACCGCCGCACGGGTCAGACGCACGTAATGCGGTAGCGCAACAAACGTCAGCGCAAGCGCGGCGTTACCAATCGACGGACCAAAGATCGCCACCAGCACCAGCGCCAGCAGCAGGCTTGGCAATGCCAGCATAATGTCGACGACGCGCATGATGATGTTATCAACAATGCCGCCGAAGTAGCCTGCCACCAGGCCGAGTACGATCCCCATGATCAGCGACAGTACGACAACGAGGCAGCCAACCAGCAGCGACAGGCGTGCGCCGTACATCAGGCGCGACAGCACATCGCGGCCCACGTCGTCGGTGCCCAGCAGGTGCGTCAGGCTTCCGCCGTCCTGCCATGCAGGAGGTGCCAGCAGCGCATCGCGGAACTGATCAGCCGGGTTATACGGCGCAAGGAAGTTCGCAAACACCGCAATCAGGATCATGATGGAAACATACACCAGCCCGACGACCGCGCCTTTGTTGCGCTTGAAGTAGTGCCAGAACTCCTGCATCGGCGTCATTGGCACCGGTGCGGTGACCACTTTATTTTGAGTAACTTGTGACATGATGGCCCCTTACTTCTTATGACGAATACGCGGGTTCACCACGCCGTACAGCAAATCGACCAGCAGGTTGACGAGGATAATCATCGTCGCGACCAGCAGTACACCGCCCTGCACAACCGGATAGTCACGGCGTTGCAGCGCATCAATCAGCCAGCGTCCAAGACCCGGCCAGGAGAAGATGGTTTCGGTCAGGATCGCCCCCGCCAGCAGCGTACCGACCTGCAAACCGATAACGGTTACCACCGGCAGCATAGCGTTACGCAGGGCATGAATGATGATGACGCGCATACGGGTCAGGCCTTTAGCGCGGGCAGTACGAATATAATCCTCGCCCAGCACTTCCAGCATGGAGGAACGGGTCATACGCACGATCACCGCCAGAGGGATGGTGCCCAGCACCATTGCAGGCAGGATCATGTGCGCAACCGCATCAATGAAGTTGCCCTCTTCGCCCCAGATCGCCGTATCAATCAGCATAAAGCCGGTTAACGGGTTGGTGTCGTCAAGGAAAACCATGTCGCTGACGCGTCCGGAGACCGGCGTCAGGTTCCACTGCACCGAGACCAGCATGATCAGCATCATGCCCCACCAGAAGATAGGCATGGAGTAGCCGGTCAGTGCCAGGCCAACAGCGGTGTGGTCGAAAATAGAGCCACGCTTAACGGCAGCCAGTACGCCAACGGGGATCCCTACCGCGGTCGCGAAGATCATGGCGCAGATACCGAGTTCCAGCGTCGCTTTAAAGCGCGGTACGAACTCGTCCCACACCGGAAGACGGCTTTTCAGTGAAATCCCTAAATCGCCGTGCAACACACCCCAGATATAGTGGAGATACTGCTGCCACATCGGCTTATCAAGGCCGAGTTCAGCCAGCAGTTGCGCATGACGTTCAGGGGAGATACCACGCTCGCCCGCCATAATCATTACCGGGTCACCCGGGATCATATGGACGAAGGCAAAAGTGAGAAGGGTGATACCGATAAACGTCGGGATAACCAGTCCCAGACGTCGGAGGATGAACTGCAACATAACCCGGATTCTCTCTGATGACGCACGCCCAGTGGCGTGACGTCTGTATTGCTCACAAATGTAAATTCCCTCTCCCTGTGGGAGAGGGTTAGGATGAGGGGATGCATGCACGCCCCTCACCCCTGCCCTCTCCCACAGGGAGAGGGAGAACACCCTACTTATTATTCAACAGATACGTTTTCGAAGTGGTGTTTGCCCAGTGGATCAACCACGTAGCCCTTCACTTCTTTACGCACTGGCTCGTACACGGTGGAGTGAGCAACAATCAGCGCCGGGGCCTGATCGTGCATAACAACCTGCGCTTGCTTGTACAGTTCAATACGTTTGTTGTGATCGTCGGTCGCACGCGCCGGCTGGATCAGATCTTCAAACGGCTTGTAGCACCAGCGAGAGTAGTTGGAACCGTCTTTCGCTGCCGCACAGCTGAACAGGGTCGCGAAGAAGTTGTCCGGATCCCCGTTGTCGCCGGTCCAGCCCATCATGACCGCCTGGTGTTCGCCCGCTTTAGCGCGCTTCAGGTACTCGCCCCACTCGTAGGTCACAATTTTGGCCTGTACGCCAATCTTCGCCCAGTCAGCCTGAACCATTTCCGCCATACGACGTGCGTTCGGGTTGTAAGGACGCTGTACCGGCATCGCCCACAGCTCGACGGTGAAGCCTTTGTCCTGGCCCGCTTCTTTCAGCAGCGCTTTCGCTTTCTCAGGATCGTAGGTGTAGTCCTTAATGTCGTCGTTATAACCCCACATGGTTGGTGGGATCAGGTTCTTGGCCGCAACGCCCGCGCCCTGGTAAACGGCTTTGATGATCGCTTCTTTGTTCACCGCGTAAGTCAGCGCCTGACGCACTTTCACGTCATCGAACGGTTTCTTCTCGGTGTTGAAGGAGAGATAACCCACGTTCAGGCCCGCCTGCTCCAGCAGGTTGATATTTTTGTCCTGCTTCATGCGCGCGATGTCAGCCGGGTTTGGATACGGCATCACCTGACATTCGTTTTTCTGCAATTTTGCGTAACGCACGGATGCGTCAGGCGTGATGGAGAAGACCAGACGGTCGATCTGCGGCTTGGTACCCCAGTAGCCCGGGAAGGCTTTATACAGAATACGGGAATCTTTCTGGTACTGAAGCAGCTGGAACGGGCCGGTACCGATTGGGTTCAGGTCCACTTTTTCCGGGGTGCCGGCTTTCAGCATGTTGTCCGCGTACTCTTTAGAGAGAATCGAGGCGAAGTCCATCGCCAGGTCAGCCAGGAATGGCGCTTCCGGACGCGTCAGCACAAACTGAACGGTTTTATCGTCCACTTTTTTCACTTCAGCGATCAGGTCTGGCAGACCCATCCCTTCGAAGTATTCATAGCTGCCGCCAGACACTTTATGGTACGGGTTCTGGGCATTTTTCTGACGGTCGAAGGAGAACACAACGTCGTCGGCGTTAAAGTCGCGCGTAGGTTTAAATTCTTTGCTGTCCTGCCACTTCACGCCCTGGCGCAGGTGGAAGGTATAGGTTTTACCGTCTTCGCTGATATCCCACTTTTCAGCCAGGCCAGGAATTACTTCCGTGGTGCCGGTTTTAAATTCAACCAGACGGTTATAGATCGGTACAGAGCTTGCGTCGTAAGTCGTACCAGAGGTAAAGAGCTGTGGGTTAAAGCCTTCCGGAGAGCCTTCAGAACAGTAAACCAGGGTTTTTGCCTGTACGCTTGCTGCAACGGTCATGGCCACCAGGCTCAGACCAAGCTTCAGCATCCCTGACTTCTTCAAGGAAATACTCATTATTGTGCTCCAATGTGATGTTTTGCTTTGTTGTGTTACGCCGCCTGACCTTTATTTATTTTTTACCCGGTCCGGTCGGTGATGCCCGAAGGCGTTAAAAGGGATAGAGAATCCTTTCAGAAGAGCGTTTGAGTTGCAGCGCAGATCCTCCCTGAAATGCCCCTCGTGCCCTACAATCTGTCAACAGAATGTGAAAACGTCAATACAGGTGGCGGGGATTTACGTGGAGTGTGAGAAACCGCAAACAAAGATTAAAAAAACCCTGACCGTGAGTTTTCAGCAGAGAAATTTATGCTACTCGCCATGATGCAGCACAATTATCTTCATATTTCGCAACACTCAGTGATTAAGTTTTATTCAGAATGGGTAAATTTTCTTACAGAATGGTGATTATCTGAGCACTAAATACCGCGAACGTTAAAACGCACAGCGAAAAATGCTGAGGTTATCCATAAGCAACGCGAAAAAAGATCAAACTATATATAAAAAAATACAATGGATTATGTCACAAAACCGCAAGCAGGCAGGGGGAAGCAGGGCTAAGGGGTATTTTGAGGACTCGTGCGGGGTAACGCGTTAATGCAAAAAGGGCTAACCTTGCGGTTAGCCCTTTTTAGAATGTGGTCGGCGAGAGAGGATTCGAACCTCCGACCCACTGGTCCCAAACCAGTTGCGCTACCAAGCTGCGCTACTCGCCGAATGCGGAGCGCATCTTACTGCTGAGGTGCGCCCCCGTCAATCCCTTATTTTCAAAAAGCCATTCAACTGGCGATATTCTCGCCAGACCAGCTACTGCGCGGCTTTTGTGGTGTTATCAGGGAGTTTACACCAGTTGTTGTTTTCGTTAATCCCACCGTTCGGTGAGGTATAGCCGAGACAACCCATAATGGTGTCGTACAGCTCAACGTGACGACGCGGTACCTTGATCTCTGCCTGCTGTTTCAGATGGGCAAACATTTTGGCTTTGTCCGGGTTTTCCAGGTACTTATCCGACATCCACATGATCATCGGCACGCGGAACTGCTCAGGCGGGGCCAGCTTACGCGGCGTGCCGTGTAAATGCTCTTTCTCGTTGATGGACTCGCCGTGGTCGGCCGCGTAAATCACAATCGCTTTCTTATCGCGAAGCTGGTCGATCACCCGGCTGAGGAAGGTATCCACATACAGAATCGAGTTATCATAGGCATTGATCAGCTCCTGCTTGCTACAGTTCTTGTTAATGCCGACGCACTCAGGCGTCCATTTGGCGAAATCGCGCGTGTAACGCTGATAGTAGCTGTAGTGTGAACCTTTGGTATGCAGAACAATAAGGTGCTTACCCTGCGGATGGTTTTTCAGCGACTGTTCCATCTCAGAGAGCAGCAGCATATCATCAACGTTCTTTCCGCGGTTACGCGGCTCGGCGCCAATCTGCTCGCGGTAGGCGATGTTATCCGCCATGGTGTTGGTGTAGAACCACATCTCACTTTGCATGGCGAACAGATCGGAGCTAAATCCAAGCTGCTTCAGAACAGCAAACACGTTTTGCTCTTTGAGAGTGCGCTGAGGATTATCACTCGCACCGCCCTCACGAACAAACATACAGCGCAACGAAAGCTTCGTGGCGGTATCGCAGGAGTAGCCGCGGTATGCCACCAGGTTCTTTTCCTGCGCCAGTTTCGGGGTGGTATCGCGGTCATAACCGAGAATACCCATATGATCCCAGCGCGTCGTTTCGCCGATAACGAAGACCACGTAAGTATCATCCAGTCCGTCAGCCGGAGCCTGGTAGGTGAACTTTTTGGTCGGGTTAATCAGCGATTTCACATCGCTGGATTCGTCCGCCTGAGCCCAGGCATAGAGACCTAGCGCCGACAGCCAGTTAGACGGCAGATACGAGTTAGCCACCACGCCGCCGTAGCTTGGCATATCTACGCCTGTCGCTTTTTCGATCCGCTTTTGCTGTTTTTCCATCAGGCGAATAGGCGCCCATACCAGCAGACCCGCCAGAAGAACGACGGCGACGTTGCGGATGCGTTGCCCACGGGTACGCAGCTGGCGTAACAGGGTATAGCGACAGGTATTACTCCAGATAAAGAAGAGCGGGATCAGGCAGGTCAAAATCGTCCACATGATGAACCCTTGCCCCACTACCTCTTTCGAGAGGTCGATGTCCGTGGTCATCACCGAGGCCACAATACCGTAGCCAATGACCACATTCATGAATGTCATGTAATAGCTTGCGGCGGCAGAGATAATCACCACCAGCGAGGCCAGAACCTGCCATGTACGTCTGCCAAAAAGCGAGAGCAGACGTAGCAGGAAGAAGGTTGCCAGAATTGAGCCAAACACTTCAATCGCGGCGAAAATCCCGTTTCTTACGGTGAGGTGTTCAAAATAACCTTCCACTCTTCTGAACAGCACCGCGCCATTCAGAAACAAACCGATATAGACAGCCAGCATCAGACACAATCTTTGCTGGGTAAGAGACCTGATATATTTCATGCAAACAACCCTGGGGGAAGGGGTATAAAGACCCGCCGAATCTCATTGAGAAAGCAGACAGAGTAAGTAGGTGCGAGATAAACCGTTATCAGAAACGTCTACAAGCGCGATAAGTAGACCACAGCGAGGAAGAAAAGTGGCAGCAGAGAATGTGAATCGATGAGAATTTTTACAAAATAACAAGTCCGGAAGTGATATTGCGATAAAAAAAGAGGCCCTGCGGCCCCTTTTTATCGAATCATGCATGCGCTTCTTTATAGACCTCGCGTTGCGGCTGACGAATCGTGGTGGACAGCGCCAGTGAAATAATCAACAAGGCAAATATCACGCAGAATGTCACGTAGAAGCCACCAAACAGCGAGGCAATCAGCGACCCGCAAATACTGCCGATACCGAAGCCGAGATAAATCACACCGTAGTTTTTCGCCAGATTGTTCAGGCCGAAGAACTCGCTCACCAGCGACGGGAAGACGGTAATGGTACCGCCAAAGTTAAAGGCTACGCAGGCTATCGCCGCAAAGAATGTCGCTTCGTTCAGCGGTGCAAACAGCAGCGCCGCCATGCCCACCAGAGAGATGACCTGCCCCAGCGTAATCACGCGGATGCGGGCGATTTTGTCAGACAGGATACCGAGCACCAGACGACCCGAGAGGTTAGCAATGGAGATGACCGTTACCGCGTTCGCCGCCGTCGCCGCGTCCAGTTTCACCATTCCCTGCGCGATATCTTTCGCCACGCCGATGACATACAGACCGCTCATGCAGGCCGTCAGGAACATCACCGCCAGCATCCAGTACTGCGGTTTACGCATGGACTGTGCAAGGGTGAAATCATTCTCCACCACACCGTTAACGGTTTTCACTTCCTGCTGCGGCGCGTCTTTCATCAGCGTTGCGCCGAAGAGGATCATCACCAGCACAATCACGCCCCAGATCATAAAGGTTTTCTCAAGCCCCACCGAGGCCAGCAGATGCGCATCGATGAATTTGAAGCCAAGGCTGCCCAGGCCATATGAACCAATGGCAAACGCGGAGATAAGCCCTTTACGCTCCGGGAACCACTTCACGCAGTTAGACAGCGTCAGCAGGTAACCTGCCCCGTCCGCCAGCCCCACCAGCACCCCGGCGCTCAGCCACAGCATCATCAGGTTGTCGGAATATGCCGTCAGGAAGAAGCCCACGCCCAGCAAGATCCCGGAGGCCATGGTTACACGCTTCACGCCGAAGCGCTCCTGAAGTTTGCCCGCCACGGAAGAGGAAATTGCTAACCCAAGACTCAGCAAGCCGAAGGAGAACGCCACCTGGCTTATCGGCGCGCCGATCTTATCAGACAGGGCGCTGTTAAACAGGCTCCAGGTATAGACCGATCCCAGTGCGAACTGGGTAACGATGGTGCCGAATAGCGTCAGCCAACGCGTGCGGTTATAAGTTGATGTGTTCATGGCAGTGTCCTGCAAGATAAATTAAGGAAATTCGCTGAGGACACGATAAACAAAACCCCATAACACCAGGGGTAAAACGGCATGAAATGCAGGAGAAACGGAATGAAATGCCTGGAAGCGGGAATGAATGACCTTGCCGGAGAAGAAAAAGCTCAAAGGTGAGCGATCACTATCGCTACAGTCCCTGCCGTTATTGTATTAAATATGTTACCGCAGCGTTTAAAAAAGTGACAACCCTTTAAAATTTGGCGCTCAATCCCAGCGTATATAAATATTCTTCTTCAGTTTGCTGGTTATAGCTGATCTTCGCCCAGGGGTGTAAATCACCATACTGCGTATCGACACGCCACCCCAATGAGTTCACGCTGGCATGCCAGAGTGGATCGGTAAGCGACTGCGTGGTGGTTGTATCCTCAAACGCATTCACTGGTGCGGAGGGAGCGCCATCAGTGCGCCACGCCATTACGGGCCCGGTGGTGAAATGTCCCGCCACGGGAAAATTCCAGCCAACGCTCAGAACGGTTTCCGCATCTGAACCGGATGGGTCGTTCAGGGTAAACCCCGCAGCATTCTGCGTGCGGTTAATACGCTCCGCGAGAATATCTTCATAACGAGGTTGGTGATCGGCGTCCCATGTATAGCGTTCCATCGTATTACTTTGAGCATCTGAAACGATATATTCCTGTTGCCACGCAAAAGCGGTGTTACAAAAAAGCAGGCAGACTGAAACACCCACCAGGCCAGAAGCAGCATGGCGACCACTGATTTTTTTTATCATCATCAAAGCGACTCCAGAAAGAGCCGAGTTCGGCGATATATGTCATTGTTCGAAGAGGTATTAGGGCGTATAGCCCTGTATTAACTATTGTCTCTTTAGCAGACACGTCAAGCCGGGCAGATTGAAATTTTTGCGTTTACCGTATCAGGAAGGGAGATGACCTATGCAACGTTGCGGCTGGGTAAGCCAGGATCAGCTTTATATCGATTATCACGACAAGGAATGGGGCGTACCGGAAACCGACGGTAAAAAACTGTTTGAAATGATTTGCCTTGAAGGCCAGCAGGCCGGACTGTCGTGGATCACCGTTCTGAAAAAGCGTGAGAACTATCGCAAAGCCTTCCACCAGTTCGATCCGGCTGCGGTTGCCGCCATGACCGACGACGACGTGGAAAGGCTGGTTCTGGATACCGGTATCATCCGCCATCGCGGTAAAATTCAGGCCATTATTGGTAACGCGCGTGCTTATCTGGCGATGGAGCAAAACGGCGAACCCTTCTCAGCATTCGTCTGGTCGTTTGTGGATAACGAGCCGAAGGTGACGCAGGCCGCCACGCTTGCAGAGATCCCAACGTCGACCCCCGCCTCAGATGCCCTGTCGAAAGCGCTGAAAAAACGCGGCTTTAAGTTTGTGGGCACCACCATCTGTTACTCCTTTATGCAGGCCTGCGGGCTGGTCAATGACCACATTACGGGCTGCTTCTGCCATCCGGAGGGCCACCATGATCCGCAAATGGCAAAGTGAGGACACCGCTCCGCTTTTGAGTCTGTGGCTGGAGAGCACCACCGAGGCGCATCCGTTTATCGACGCAAGTTACTGGCAAGCGAATGAAGCGGTAGTGCGGGATGAATACCTTCCCGCCGCCGAGACCTGGGTCTGGGAAGAAAACGGTACCCTGTGCGGTTTTATCAGCGTCATGCAGTTCCAGTTCGTGGGGGCGTTGTTTATCGCCCCGGCGTTCATCGGAAAGGGGATCGGGCGTGCGCTGCTGAACCACGTTCAGCAGCACTATCCGTATTTAACTCTGGAGGTGTATCAGAAAAACGTGCGGGCGGTGAATTTCTATCATGCTCAGGGTTTTCGCATCGAAGACAGCGCCTGGCAGGATGATACCCAACACCCGACGTGGATCATGAGCTGGCAGGCGGATCAAACGCCGTAAGGGTAAGCGCCGGCCCCTCATATTTCTCCACCCATGCCAGCGCCGTATTCCCCGCGCAGCCATTCCCCAGCTTCGAGCTGGGGAGATCTTTGGTCAGCACGTTTACGGCGCCGTTCTTACAAATACCGCCCTCGTCCAGCGCCAGATCCGGCCATGCGCCCTGATGAATGCAGAAAACGCCAGGGCGGATCCCGTCACTCACCACGGCGCCTGCCAGCACCTGCCCGCGCGCGTTCCAGACCCGAACGAGGTCGCCGTGGTTAATCCCCCGCGCCTTTGCGTCATCGCTGTTCAGCGCAATCGGCTCACGACCCGCCACCGCATACTGCTCGCGCAAAGCCGAATAGTTGAGCTGGCTGTGCAGACGATGGGCGGGATGGGCAGACAGCAGCTGAAGCTGCCCCGGCTGCGCATTGCCATGCCATTCGTCCGGCTCCAGCCACGCCGGATGTGGCGGACAGTCCGCGTAGCCAAAGCTGGCGATGCGTTCGCTGTAGATCACAATCTTCCCGCTTTCGGTTTTTAGCGGGTGATTCTCCGGATCGCGACGGAAGTCAGCAAAGCGCACAAACCGCGCATTCTGCTCGCTTTCCGGCATTTCGAAGAGTTGATTCGCCTCCCAGAACTCAGCGAATGGCGGCAGCGTCACGCCCTGCGCAGCCCCGCGCTGGCTGGCAATCTGGTAAAACGTTTCCAGCCATTGCAGATCGGTTTTGCCCTCGGTGAAACG
This sequence comes from Enterobacter cloacae complex sp. ECL72, assembly GCF_019056635.1. Classification (NCBI taxonomy): domain Bacteria; kingdom Pseudomonadati; phylum Pseudomonadota; class Gammaproteobacteria; order Enterobacterales; family Enterobacteriaceae; genus Enterobacter; species Enterobacter cloacae complex sp. ECL72. Next base: position 3,975,698 of record NZ_CP077659.1, read on the forward strand.
CTCCCGACCGCCCGCTTCCCACATTTCACTCAGGTCGGCAAAGACATCAAAATCATCCCGCGCTTCATCCCGGGGAGCCACGACGCGCTTCATCGGCACCATATGCTGATTGCTGTAATCCCCCGTCATGGTGAGATCGTTACGCTCGAACGAGGTCGTGGCGGGCAAAACGATATCGGCATGTTTCGCTGACGCGGTCCAGAAGCACTCCGAGATCACCACCAGCTCCGGTTTCTGCCAGGCGCGGATCAGGCGGTTAGTATCCTGGTGATGGGTGAAGTTGGCCCCACCCGCCCACCAGACAAACTTAATATCCGGGAAATGCCGATCCTGGCCGTTGTGCTGATAAAACCCGCCTGGGTTCTCCAGGGCTTCAACAATGCGTGCCACCGGAATTTTATCTACCGCGTCCACGCCACCCTGCACTGAGCCCTGCATGGAGGCCAGCACCGCGGCTTTTCGCGTCGGGTTGCCGCCGTTAGCAAAGTGATAGGAAAGCCCAAAACCGCCGCCGGGTGTGCCAATCTGCCCGAGCATCGCGGCGAGCGTCACCAGCATCCAGTGCTTCTGCTCGCCAAACTGCTGGCGCTGCATCCCCCAGCCGGACATGAGCATCGTGACACGGCTATGGAATAACGTCGCCAGTTCGCGGATTTTAACGGCATCAACGCCACAAATCGCCGCAGCCCACTCTGCGGTTTTGGCGATACCGTCGGTTTGTCCCGTCAGGTAGTCGGCAAATTTATCGAAGCCCGTGGTGCAGCGCGCCAGAAATTCCGTATCGTGCCAGCCGTTCTCCACCAGGGTGTGGGCGATGCCCAGCATCATCGCCACGTCGGTGCCCATATGCGGCGCGATCCACTCGGCGCTGTCGCCGAAGAAATCCAGCGTTTCAGAACGCATCGGATCGATACAGATGATGCGCTTGCCGCTTTTGCGCAGCGCATCAAAGTAGGAAACGCCCTGCTCGTCGGACGCATTCCAGGCAATTTTCAGGGTATTGAGCGGGTTGGCGCTCCAGAGCACCACCACCTCCGCATGCTCCAGCACCAGCGGCCAGCTGGTCTGCTGCTGATAAACCTCATTCCCGCCCACGACATACGGCATGATTGCCTGCGCCGCGCCGGTCGAGTAATCGCCCAGATGGCCGGTGTATCCTCCGGCCAGGCTCATATAGCGTTGCAGCAGGGTTGCGGCCTTATGCAGCACGCCGTTCGAGCGCCAGCCATAGGAGCCGGCAAAAATGGACGACGGGCCATAGCTGTCGCGAATGCGTTTATGCTGGGTATGGATCAGCGCCAGCGCGTCGTCCCAGCTCACGCGTACGAACTCATCCTGCCCACGAATACCCTGCGGCTTATCCGGTGACGCCAGAAAGCCTTTACGCACCATCGGCCAGCGGACGCGGGTTTTACTGTGTACCTGATCGCGAACGACGGTCTGTAAAGAGTTGAGATGGCGCGAAGGCAAAGCCCCGCGAGACGACAGCACAGTGTCGCCATCGGTTTCGACCAGCATCGGCCCCCAGTGGGCGGCGGTCAGAATGGTTTTTGTTGAGGTGCTCAAAGCGTGCGCTCCTGGTTGCGTGCAGGTGTTTCGGCCTTTCATTGAGGCAGTTTATCGTTTGTGACAAATTTCAGAGTTATACACTGAATTTTCTCCGTATCCGGACGTCATAATCCACTGCCACGTCCATCGTGGCAAAGAATAAAAAGGATTAAGGAAATAAGATGAAAAAACGCGTACTCGTTATTGCCGCTCTGGTGAGCGGCGCACTGGCTGTTTCTGGCTGCACAACCAACCCTTACACCGGTGAACGCGAAGCGGGCAAATCCGGCATTGGCGCGGGTATTGGTTCCCTGGTGGGCGCTGGCGTTGGCGCACTCTCCTCCTCCAAGAAAGATCGCGGCAAAGGTGCGCTGATTGGCGCAGCGGCAGGCGCAGCTCTGGGCGGCGGCGTGGGTTATTACATGGACGTGCAGGAAGCAAAACTGCGTGACAAAATGAAAGGTACGGGCGTGAGCGTGACGCGCAGCGGTGACAACATCATCCTGAACATGCCAAACAACGTGACCTTTGACAGCAGCAGCGCGACGCTGAAACCCGCAGGCGCAAACACCCTGACCGGCGTGGCCGCAGTGCTGAAAGAGTACAATAAAACTGCCGTGAACGTGATTGGCTACACCGACAGCACCGGCAGCCAGGATCTGAACATGCGTCTGTCCCAGCAGCGCGCCGATTCCGTGGCCAGCTCGCTGATCGCCCAGGGCGTAGAAGCGAACCGCATCCGCACCAGCGGCATGGGTCCGGCTAACCCGATCGCCAGCAACAGCACGGCGGAAGGCAAAGCGCAGAACCGCCGCGTTGAGATTACGTTAAGCCCGGTGCAGTAGTTAAAAGCAAAACGGCAACCCCGTTGCCGTTTTTAGTGTTTGCGCCCTCTCCCGTGGGAGAGGGTTGGGGTGAGGACATCAGACCGCAACCTCCGGTAAGCGCAGCGCCACCCGGTAAATTGCTTGATTCGCCAGATTTTCCCGCTAAGGTATTCTCACTAAATTCAGGGAAATCAGCGATGATCAAACCAACCCGGGCCACCATCAGCGACGTGGCGAAAGCCGCCAAAACCGGTAAAACCAGCATTTCACGCTACCTCAACGGCGAGAAACACCTGCTTTCCGATGCGCTGCTGGCACGAATCGAACAGGCCATTGCCGATCTCGACTACCGTCCCAGCCTGATGGCGCGCGGCCTCAAGCGGGGCCGCACCCGTCTGATTGGCCTCATCATCGCCGATATCACCAACCCCTATTCCGTTAACGTCCTCAGCGGCATCGAAGCGGCGTGCCGTGAAAAAGGCTTTACCCCGCTGGTCTGTAACACCAATAACGAGGTTGATCAGGAGCTGCATTACCTCGATCTGCTGCGCAGCTATCAGGTGGAAGGGATTGTGGTGAATGCCGTCGGGATGCGAGAAGAGGGGCTAAATCGTCTGCAACAATCGTCTCTGCCAATGGTGCTTATTGACCGAAAAATCCCGGAATTTGCCTGCGATGTGGTCGGGCTGGATAACACCCAGGCGGCTACCACCGCCACTGAGCACCTGATTGAACAGGGCTTCGAAGCCATTTTATTCCTGAGCGAACCGCTGGGCATGGTTAACACCCGCCGCGACCGCCTGGCGGCATTTCGTGCCACGCTGGCGCGATATCCCGGCGTGATCGCCGAGAATGCCGAAATCCCCCTGCATGAAGCCGGGCAGCTGGATAATACCCTGCGCCAGTTCCATACCCGCCATCGGGGTATGCGCAAGGCGGTGATCTCCGCGAACGGGGCGCTGACGCTTCAGGTTGCCCGCTCGCTTAAACGCATTGGCCTGCACTGGGGCAGCGACATCGGCTTACTCGGCTTTGATGAACTGGAGTGGGCAGAACTTGCTGGCGTAGGCATCACCACCCTCAAACAACCCACCTGGCAGATCGGCTATGCCGCGGTTGAACAAGTGGTTCGCCGCATTGAAGGCACCCGCGACGCCGTACGCGAGCAGGTGTTTTCCGGCGAACTGATCGTTCGCGGCTCTACTGCCCGTTAATTTCCCCTTCGTGACAGCGATCATAAATTCAGCATCCCGATCTTTTCTTTGGAACCGGTTCCATCTAGCGTAATACTATCGATTACGCTCTGGAGTCAGGAAATGAGCAGGAAAATTATGGTGGTCACCGCCGCGTATGGTGCGGATCAGGTGCGACAGGCAGGCGGTCAACGGGCAATACTTCCCGTTATTGCCGGCGCAGGAGCTGATGGCGTTGAAATCCGCCGCGAGCTCTTCAGCAACGACGAGTTAATGGCCCTGCCTGCGCTCGGCGAGTCCATTGAACTGCTGGGTTTACTGGCGTGCTACTCCGCCCCGGCCCCCCTGTTTATGCCCGATGGCACCCTCAACACGGATCTCCCGCGCTACCTTAGCGAAGCCAGCGCCCTGAACGCGCTGTGGCTTAAAGTCTCGCTGGGTCATTTCAGCGACAAACAGCCGCTTGAAGCCCTGCGCGCACTGCTGGATGAAAGCGGCATGACGCTGGTGGTGGAAAACGACCAGACCGACTGCGGGCAGCTCGCGCCGATGCAGCGCTTCAAAGCCGCCTGCCGGGTAATGGCGCTGCCGGTCACGCTGACGTTCGATATGGGCAACTGGCTGTGGGTTGGCGACTCTCCGGAAGAGGCTGCACGTCAGCTGGCTCCCGCCGTGAGCTATATTCATGTGAAGTCCGCAGTCCCGCATAAGGCGCAGTTCCGCGCCGTCGCGCCGGATCAGACCGATTCTCGCTGGCGGGATCTGCTTAATCAACTCCCTGCCGATGCGCCACGCGGTATCGAATTTCCGCTGGAAGGGACGGATCTCACCGCCGTCACCCGCCATTACGTCAACCTGCTGCGCGAGGAGTAAACCATGCACAAGACGCTGGATGTCATCACCATTGGCGAGGCCATGGCGATGTTTGTCGCCACCGAAACGGGCGAGCTGAGCGCAGTGGAGCACTTCATTAAACGCGTGGCAGGTGCCGAGCTGAATGTTGCTACCGGACTTGCGCGGCTGGGGCTGAATGTCGGCTGGGTAAGCCGCGTGGGAAATGACAGCTTTGGCCATTTTATTCTCGACTCACTGAAAAAAGAGGGCATTGATGCCGCAGGCGTGACCCTCGACGGACGCTTTGCGACGGGCTTTCAGCTGAAATCTAAAGTTGAAAATGGAACCGATCCCATCGTGGAGTATTTCCGCAAAGGCTCAGCGGCAAGCCATCTCTCCGTGGATGATTATCACGCCGCGTATTTATCCTCCGCGCGCCACCTGCACCTGAGCGGCGTGGCGGCGGCGCTCTCGACCAGCTCGTACGATTTACTGGATCACGCGGCTTCGGCAATGAAAGCACAGGGCAAAACGATCTCTTTCGATCCTAACCTGCGCCCGGTGCTGTGGAAAAGCGAAGCGGAGATGGCTGAGAAACTAAACCGACTGGCGTTTCAGGCGGACTGGGTTCTGCCGGGCATAAAAGAGGGAATGATCCTCACTGGCGAAAGCACGCCCGAAGGCATTGCTGATTTTTACCTCAACAGAGGGGTAAAAGCCGTGGTGCTGAAAACCGGTGCCGACGGCGCATGGTTCAAAACTGCCGACGGTGAGCAAGGCGCTGTCGCTGCGGTAAAAGTCGACAACGTGGTCGATACCGTGGGCGCGGGCGATGGGTTTGCCGTCGGGGTCATCAGCGCCCTGCTGGAGGGCAAACCGCTGTCGCAGGCCGTGGCGCGAGGCAACAAAATTGGTTCGCTGGCGATTCAGGTGCAGGGCGACAGCGAAGGATTACCAACACGAGCAGAGCTCGGCGTCTAAATTCCCTCTCCCTGTGGGAGAGGGCCTGGGTGAGGGCAGCAATCCGCACCAGATAATTAAGCCACCGTGTACCCTACAGACAACGGCGGCAACAACCTCAACAACAGAGGCAAGCCTATGAACAGTTCGACCAATGCAGTAAAACGCTGGTGGTACATCATGCCAATCGTGTTTATCACGTACAGCCTGGCGTACCTGGATCGTGCCAACTTCAGTTTCGCATCCGCCGCCGGGATCAACGAAGACCTCGGGATCACCAAAGGGGTCTCCTCCCTGCTGGGTGCCCTCTTCTTCCTGGGTTATTTCTTCTTCCAGATCCCCGGCGCGATTTACGCTGAACGCCGCAGCGTGCGAAAGCTCATTTTCATCTGCCTGATCTTGTGGGGTGCCTGTGCTTCGCTTACTGGCGTGGTGAATAACATACCTGCTCTGGCGGCCATTCGCTTTATTCTCGGCGTGGTTGAGGCGGCCGTCATGCCAGCAATGCTGATTTACATCAGTAACTGGTTCACAAAATCTGAGCGTTCACGTGCTAATACGTTCCTGATACTCGGTAACCCGGTCACCGTGCTGTGGATGTCGGTGGTTTCCGGCTATCTGATCCAGTCCTTCGGCTGGCGCGAGATGTTCATCATCGAAGGGGTTCCCGCGATTATCTGGGCCTTCTGCTGGTGGGTGCTGGTGAAAGATAAGCCAGCCCAGGCGAAATGGCTTTCTGAGGACGAAAAAGCCGCACTCCAGGCACAGCTGGATAAAGAGCAGCAGGGGCTGAAAGCGGTGCGTAACTACGGCGAAGCCTTCCGCTCCCGGAATGTCATCCTGCTGTGCGCACAGTATTTTACCTGGAGCATTGGCGTGTACGGCTTTGTGCTGTGGCTGCCGTCGATTATCCGCAGCGGCGGTGAAAACCTTGGCATGGTGGAAGTGGGCTGGCTGTCATCCGTGCCTTACCTGGCTGCGACCATCGCGATGATTATCGTCTCCTGGGCATCGGACAAGCTGCAAAACCGTAAGCTGTTCGTCTGGCCACTGCTGCTGATCGCTGCTTTTGCCTTCATTGGCTCCTGGGCCGTAGGCGCAAACCACTTCTGGGTCTCGTACACTCTGCTGGTGATTGCGGGTGCGGCCATGTATGCCCCGTATGGTCCGTTCTTTGCCATCATCCCGGAAATGCTGCCGCGTAACGTCGCAGGGGGCGCGATGGCGTTGATCAACAGTATGGGCGCGCTGGGTTCGTTCTTTGGCTCGTGGTTTGTGGGCTATCTGAACGGCACCACCGGCAGCCCGTCGGCCTCTTACATCTTTATGGGGGTGGCGCTTTTTGCCTCGGTATGGCTTACTTTGATTGTTAAGCCTGCTAATAATCAACAGCTACCCGTCGGCGCACGCCACGCCTGAATCCTTTTAAAATCAACGGAGATTAGCATGAAGCCGTCCGTCATTTTGTACAAAGCACTGCCTGAAGATCTGCAAAAACGCCTGGAGGAACACTTTACCGTTACCCGGGTAAAGAACCTCAGCCCGGAAACCGTGGCGCAGCACGCCGACGCGTTTGCCAGCGCCGAGGGCCTGCTGGGTTCGAGCGAAAAGGTGGATGCAGCGCTGCTGGAGAAAATGCCGAAGCTTCGTGCTACCTCAACCGTTTCGGTGGGATACGACAATTTCGACGTGGATGCGCTAAACGCACGCAACATCCTGCTGATGCACACGCCGCATGCCCTGACGGAAACCGTCGCCGACACGCTGATGGCGCTGGTGCTCAGCACCGCCCGTCGCGTGGTGGAAGTGGCCGAGCGCGTGAAAGCGGGCGAATGGACGAAAAGCATTGGCCCGGACTGGTTCGGCGTGGACGTTCATGGCAAAACGCTGGGGATTGTTGGGATGGGCCGTATCGGTCTGGCGCTGGCACAGCGCGCGCATTTTGGCTTCAACATGCCCATCCTGTATAACGCACGCCGTCACCACAGTGAAGCTGAAGAACGTTTCAACGCCCGCTACTGCGAGCTTGATACGCTGTTGCGGGAAGCCGACTTTGTCTGCCTGATCCTGCCGCTGACGGATGAAACGCGTCATCTCATCGGCAAAGCGGCCTTTGAAAAGATGAAGAAGTCGGCCATTTTCATCAACGCGGGTCGTGGTCCGGTGGTCGATGAGAAGGCGCTGATTGAGGCCCTGCAAAACGGTGAGATCCACGCAGCCGGTCTGGACGTGTTTGAACAGGAGCCGCTGCCGGTGGATTCTCCGCTACTGACCATGCCGAACGTCGTCGCCCTGCCCCACATCGGCTCTGCCACTCATGAAACACGCTACAATATGGCGGCGACCGCCGTGGATAATCTGATTGCCGCGCTCGGCGGTAAAGTGGATAAGAACTGCGTTAACCCGCAGATACAACAGTAGATACGAAAAAACCCGCCAGAAGGCGGGTTTTTGAATTTTGTGCTACTGGGTTGGAAGCTTACAGGCTTACAACGTTACCAGCTGCTGGGCCTTTAGCGCCGCTTTCGATGGTGAAGGAAACTTTCTGACCTTCATCCAGAGATTTGTAGCCATCGTTCTGGATAGCAGAGAAGTGTACGAACACGTCTTTAGAGCCATCGTCAGGAGTGATGAAGCCGAAACCTTTATCAGCGTTGAACCATTTTACCAGACCAGTCATTTTAGCAGACATAGAAATTACCTTATTAACAAATATATTGTGCCTTCCGGCTTGATGGATTGCGTTACAGATTTTTAAGCGATGAAGGAAGGGTCACTACGAAGGGTATCTATGGATAACAATCTGGACTGCTTTACTAAACTGCTTTAGGTCTGTGTAACAAACCGACGAACATAGTTATACCGATGTGGTAGATGAATGACAAGTGTTATTTTCATCAAGCATAAAAAAAACCCCGCCGAAGCGGGGGTTTTTCTTATTCCGTAGCAGCGACCGCTGCGCTCCAGGCCTGGCTAAAGGCCTGATGCTGGGACGCTAGCGGCCCGATCAGCGCGTTGTACTGGCTCGCCTGCTGGGAGGTCGGGAACTGGATACCGTTAGAGACGAAGCTCACCTGCGTACCTTGTTCACTAATAAAGTCACCCACCTGAACCAGCTGCTGAGTAAAGACCTGCGCCGCCGGGATCAGCGGTTGCAAGGCGTTTGACGGCTTGGTCACGACTTTCTCATACACCTGGTCATAGACCGGTTTGAGATCCTCGCCCTGCTTCAACGCGGAACGCGACGCATCAGCCTGCATTTTGGCATTTTGCAGCTGCTGGCTCAGTACCCCAAGCGCGCCATTTGACTGGCGCAGCGGTTCGCGCTGGGTCATATAATCCTGTGGAACGCGGATGGCATTCACGCTATCCACTACCGGGCGAATACCGGAATCCATCGCCTGGCTTACCTGCTGTGAATAGCCATACAGAATGGCGTAATCCGACACGAATGGACCAAACTGTTTTTTCTGATCCGCAGTCAGCGTTGGTAAACGCTCGCCGCTACGCATCACTGTATTCTGTAGAAAATCGATAAACGCTTTGCGCTGATCGCCTTCTTTATCGAAACACCCACTCAGGCTAACAACCATCAACAACGCCGCAATAGGCGCAAACCAGCGAGAGCAGGACTTTCCTGTCGCCATTTTATTACTCCTTTCACCCAAAAAGCGCACACCGGCACACGCGTGCCCAACGCTGACAAGGATAGTCCAGGTCAGCCTTGCAAGATAGAGTTTTCATGCAAAACGGGTATTCCCGTTTTTGTACTGACTATTTACAAAAAAATACCTGTGCATCCCTACATATGACTAATCAGGTAATTAGCATAACTATCCATATAGCTGAAACGCGTAAAGCGATCGTTATCGCACAATTAATCACAGCCGTGACGATCCTGTGTCTGGTTTAGGGACTATTCTTAACAGGCTCTCTGATGTTCATGATCCCGATGTGTGATTTATGAGGAGTTCTCAATGGAATTAAAAGATCCTGAGTTTGAGCTGCTGAGCAGCCTGGAACAGATTATTTTTAAAGATGTACCGCCGACGGTTACCCTGAATCAAAAGTCCAATCCTTTTAGTGAATTTGAGCGTTTACGCAAAGGATCGGGCCTGAAAACAGATGAATTCGCAAGAGCGATGGGTGTCAGCGTAGCGATGGTGCTGGAGTGGGAGTCAAAACGTGAAAAACCTACCCCAGCCGAGCTAAAGCTGATGCGCCTGATCCAGGCAAACCCTGACCTTCGCAAGCAGTTAGCCTGATAAAGTTTGTTTGCCCCCGCCCTTGCGGGGGCTTGTGTTTACAGGCTTTCACATCGCCATCCCGTCTCTTCCCATACCAGTTCATGCGTCAGCTTCAGCCCTGCCAGAAAGGCTTCATCATGCGACACCACCAGCAGCGCGCCGGGGTAATCGGCTAAGGCCGCTTCAATGGCCTGAACAGAGGCCAGATCAAGATGGTTGGTCGGCTCATCCAGAAGCAACAGCTGCGTTGCCGCTTCACGCCACAATACGCAGGCCAGCGCGGCCTTCAGGCGCTCGCCGCCACTCAGTTCGGCCAGTGGTAGTGTCACTTTCTCTGCGCCCAACTGAAGCTGCGCTAAACGGGTACGCAGCGCCCCCTCTTCGAGCGGCGTATTGCCCAGGCTAAGGTGTGTCATCACCGACTGCGACAGATCCAGCCGGGAAAGATGCTGATCGAGATACGCACACCTGACGGAGACCTTACAGGTTCCCGTGACAGGGGCTGTTTTGCCCAACATCACTTTCAACAGCGTGGATTTTCCACAGCCGTTCGGCCCGCGTAGCGCCACGCGCATCGGGCCATCCATTCGCCAGTTTATCGGGGAGACAGGCACGTGCGGAAGCACCAGTTCTTCCAGCACCAGTACCTGTTTTCCTTCCGGGATTTCACTGCCCGGCAGGGTAAACATCACCGCGTTATCCTCTTCAACCCGCTCGCGTGCCTGGTTGAACGCAGCGTTCAGAGCATGATTTTGATCGCTATGCTGTTTTTTCCAGGAACCAATACGCTCTTTCGCCGCCCCTTTGTATTTGACCCGTTCAAACGAGGCGATGTTAAGGCTGTCGACCGTGCGAAGCGTTTTGGCTGAACGCCGCAGGCTGTCGTCATGCTCTTTATGCATACGGGCGCGGGTACGCTTGCGTTCGGTGGCAGCATGCTCCAGCGCGGCGCGGGCAGCCAGTTGCTCAGCATCACGCTGGGTTCGATAGTCAGCATAATTCCCCCCGTAGCTGCGCAAGCCCAACGCGCTCAGTTCAAGGATACGCGGTACCTGGGCCAGCAACTCACGGTCGTGAGAGGCCACCAGTACCCCGCCCTGATACCGGGAAAGCTGCTCGTAGAACCACACGCGGCCTTGCCTGTCGAGGTGGTTGGTCGGTTCGTCCAGCAGCAGGTAATCAGCATCTGCGGTGAATGCGCTGCACAGCAAAGCACGAATGCGCTCGCCGCCGCTCAGTTCTGCCGCGCGTTTATTCGGGTCAAAAGGGGGAAGTTTTGCAGCGATAAAAGCCTGGCTCAGCCGTTCAGCCAGATCCCAGTAACCGTCGAGCGTGTCGAGATCGTCGGGTTCATAATGACCGCTGTCGATGCGCGTGCGCGCCGCAAAGATCGCGTCGTAACCAAGCAGTCCGGCAAGCGTGGTATCCGCAGAAATATCCTGCTGTTGCGCCACATAGACGTGTGTACCAAAGCGCTCAATATGACCGCTGGCGGGTTCATCAACCCCTGCCAGCAGCCGCAGCAGCCGTGTTTTGCCGCTGCCGTTGCGGCCAACCAGCGCGCACACTGACGCATCCAGAGAAAGATTCAGTGGACCAAAAAGGATATCGCCCGTCGCAAACTGACAGGTGACCTGATGCAAAATAAAAGAGGGGGACTGCGCAAAATGAGCCATAAGCACTCCTGAATGAAATCAAAACATCCCCTGCCGACGCGGTGCGTTGAGCAAGGATCGAAATTCATCAGTCGTGTTTGTTCATTTTTGGGGGGCGCTCCTGAGGGCGAAATTTAACGGGAACAAGAATAACGGCATTGCGCCGCTCATTTCAAGGTTAAATTTTCACCAGGCTATTGCCCGAGCATAAAAAACCCGCCGAAGCGGGTCTCTCAATCAGATAAACGCAAACGCATCGCCAAACAGACGATCTTCCCGCGCGTCACGCTCGTTGCAGAACAGGTCGCGGGCAATTTTTGCCATTTCAAAGCGACCGGCAATGTAGATATCGTGCCCGGCCAGCGTCCCGTGATCCTGCAATACCGCAGTCAGCACCGTACCGCTGCGCCCGCGCCAGCCCTCTTCCGGCTGCTCGACAACCGGCTCGATGCGCAGGTTTGGATGATTTACGCTCAGCGCTTCCAGCTCAGACAGATCGTAAAGATGCTTCTCTTCACGGCCGCCCCAGTAGATGGTGATATCGCGATTCGGGTTGCGCGCCAGCGCGGTCAGCAGAATAGAGCGGACATATGAGAAGCCCGTGCCACCGGCAATCAGGATCAGCGGACGGTCTTCGTCTTCACGCAGCCAGGCCTCGCCGTGAGGAATATCGACCACGATTTCACGCTCTTTCAGGATGCGGTCCATCACGGCCATCGCGTACAGGTTAAGCTCAGACGCACCAATATGCAGCTCAATAAATTCCTTCTCTGCTGGCGTTGAGGCCATAGAGAAAGGACGCTTATCACGCTCGTCCATCACGACCATCAGGTACTGACCGGCACGGAATGAGAAGGCCGCTTCAGGAACCAAACGGACGCGATATACGGTGTCGGTAATAGCATCTACCGACGTCACTTTACAGCTTAAGGTTGTCATTCGCTCTCTCTGTCGGGAAGTCTATAGGGCTAAACGGTCTTATTCTGCCTTACCGTTATTCATTATGGCCAGCTCGTCCCAGATCGCGTCAATTCGCGCGGTCACGGCAGGATCTTTTTTGATCGGGCGACCCCATTCACGGTCGGTTTCGCCAGGCCATTTGTTCGTGGCATCCAGTCCCATTTTTGAGCCAAGGCCGGAAACCGGCGAGGCAAAGTCCAGGTAATCAATCGGCGTGTTTTCCACTAACACCGTATCACGCGCCGGATCCATACGCGTGGTGATGGCCCAGATGACGTCATTCCAGTCGCGGGCATTGACGTCATCATCGCAGACAATCACAAACTTGGTATACATAAACTGGCGCAGGAAAGACCATACGCCCATCATCACGCGCTTAGCGTGACCGGCATACTGCTTCTTCATCGTCACCACCGCCAGGCGATACGAACACCCTTCCGGCGGCAGATAAAAATCAACAATTTCCGGGAACTGCTTTTGCAGGATCGGCACGAACACTTCGTTCAGCGCCACGCCAAGCACCGCCGGTTCATCCGGTGGACGGCCGGTATAGGTGGAGTGATAGATGGCATCTTCACGCTGGGTAATGTGGGTGACGGTGAACACCGGGAAGTTATCCACTTCGTTGTAATAGCCGGTGTGGTCGCCGTACGGCCCTTCGGGCGCCAGCTCGCCCTGTTCAATGTAACCTTCCAGCACAATCTCTGCGCTGGCCGGTACTTCCAGGTCATTGGAGATGCACTTCACCACTTCGGTTTTGGTGCCGCGCAGCAGCCCTGCAAAGGCATATTCAGACAGCGTATCAGGAACAGGCGTCACCGCGCCCAGAATGGTTGCCGGATCGGCACCCAGCGCGACGGAAACCGGGAAGCGTTCGCCCGGATGGGCCGCGCACCACTCCTGGAAATCCAGCGCCCCACCGCGATGGGACAACCAGCGCATGATGAGCTTGTTCTTGCCAATCAGCTGCTGGCGATAAATGCCGAGGTTTTGACGCTCTTTATGCGGCCCACGCGTCACGGTGAGGCCCCAGGTGATCAGCGGTGCGGCATCGTCAGGCCAGCACTGCATGATGGGAATTTTGGTCAGATCCACCGCATCGCCTTCCAGCACTTTTTGCTGGCACGGCGCACCGCGCAGGCGTTTGGTGGGCATGTTCAGCACCTGCTTAAACTGCGGCAGCTTGTCGAACAGGTCGCGGAACCCTTTTGGCGGCTCCGGCTCTTTAAGAAAGGCCAGCAGTTTGCCCACTTCACGTAACGCCGTGACATCTTCCTGTCCCATCCCCAGCGCCACGCGGCGAGGTGTGCCAAACAGGTTGCACAGCACCGGCATGGCGTAGCCTTTTGGGTTTTCAAACAGCAACGCCGGGCCGCCCGCGCGCAGGGTGCGGTCAGCGATTTCTGTCATTTCCAGATACGGATCAACAGGAAGCGTAATGCGTTTGAGTTCGCCCTGCTTTTCCAGCAGCGCCAGGAAGTCGCGTAGATCGTGGTATTTCATGCAGTTAATCATGGCCTCTCTGTAAGCGCTTCATTATACGGCGTAAGACCGCGTGATGCTGTAATTTTGTTAAATTAGCGTGAACTTCCACGACTTACTCTCTTTTTCGCCATTATAATCACCTTAGCGATCCCGCCAGGGTTTTGGTATGCTTGCGCCCCGAACAATGGGAAGAGTGATTATGCAGGCCTGGTATTTACTGTATTGCAAACGCGGGCAACTTCAGCGCGCGCAGGAACATCTTGAACGTCAGTCTGTTAACTGCCTGACACCCGTGATCACGCTTGAAAAAATGCAGCGTGGAAGACGCACGACCGTCAGTGAGCCTCTGTTCCCGAACTATCTGTTCGTCGAGTTCGACCCCGAAGTGATCCACACCACGACGATCAGCGCCACGCGCGGCGTCAGCCATTTTGTGCGTTTTGGCGCCCATCCGGCAAGAGTACCGTCATCGGTTATTCATCAGCTTTCTGTCTACCAGCAGCCTGAAGATATTACCGATCCGGAAACCCCTTATGCCGGCGACAGCGTGGTGATCACCGAAGGCGCCTTTGAAGGGTTACAGGCCATCTTCGCTGAGCCGGACGGTGAAGCGCGCTCCATGCTGCTGCTCAACCTGCTGAACAAAGAGGTGTTGCAGAGCGTTAAAAACACCGATTTCCGCAAAGTTTAGAACTGCACGCCGAACAGACGACGCACGTTATCATCGGTTTGTGCTGCCAGCCACTGGGCATCTTCTCCGCGCCAGTGCGCCACTCGCTCAGCAATATGCCCCAGGTAGGCCGGTTCATTACGTCGTGATGGCGGTTTGGGCTGCATATCCCGGGGCAACAGATACGGCGCATCCGTTTCCAGCAGCAAACGATCGGCCGGGATAACGGGTAACAGCTCACGCAGTTCCAGCCCACGACGCTCATCGCAGACCCAGCCCGTGATACCCAAATACAGCCCGCGGTTCAGGCAATCCAGCGCTTCCTGACGGGAGCCCGTAAAGCAGTGCAACACCGCGCCCGGCAGTTTCTCCAGCCAGGGTTCCAGTAGCGCCATAAAACGTTCATGCGCATCGCGACAGTGCATAAACACCGGCATCTCCAGCTCTGCTGCCAGCGCGAGCTGGGCGGTAAATGCCTTCTCCTGCTCTTCAGGTGTCGAGAAGTTACGGTTGAAATCAAGCCCGCATTCGCCAATGGCAACCACTTCTGGCGTTTGTGCCAGACGATGAAGCGCCTCAGCGCTTTCATGCGTCCACTGGCTGCTGTCATGAGGATGCACGCCTGCGGTGGACCAGCAGTGTTGATAGCGTTGCGCCAGCTGCCGTGCCTGCTCACTCTCATGCAGATTCGTTCCCGTCAGTAGCAGCCCACCCACGCCGGCGGCAAAGGCGCGCGCCACCACCTCATCGTGGTCTTTCGCAAACTGGGCGCTGGTGAGGTTAAGCCCGATATCAAACATACGTATCCCCATATGACAACCGCCCTGACGGGCGGTTGGTTTTATTCTTTAGTAGTCTCTTCAGACGGCTCGTCTTCTTCGTCCCGGGTACGCCCCTTTCCGACGTAGAAACGAGCGAAGAACACGCCGACTTCAAACAGGCAGTACATAGGTATCGCCAGTAAGGTTTGCGAGAAGACGTCCGGTGGCGTTAACAGCATACCTACGACAAATGCCCCCACCAGGATGTACGGGCGCTTCTTACGCAGATCGTCAGGCGTGGTCACCCCCACCCAGCAGAGCAGGACAATTGCTACGGGCACCTCGAAGGCGACACCAAAGGCCATAAACAGCGCCATCACGAAGCTGAGGTAGCTGGCGATGTCCGTCGACACCTGTACCCCTTCCGGTGCGGTATGCGTCAGGAAGCCGAAGGCCAGCGGGAAGACAACGAAGTAGGCGAACGCCATGCCGATATAAAACAGCAGCGAACTGGACACCAGCAGCGGAATAACCAGCTTGCGTTCATGCTTGTACAGCGCGGGCGCCACAAATGCCCAGACCTGATACAAAATGACCGGCGCAGAGGCAATCAACGACACCCAGAAGGTCAGTTTGATCGGGGTAAAGAACGGTGAAGCAACGTCTGTTGCAATCATCGTCGCGCCCAGAGGCATCTGTTTAATCAGCGGCGCGGAAACCACCTGATAGATATCGTTGGCAAAATAGACCAGACATAAAAAAATGAGGAAAACCGCAATAATGCAGTTTAACAGGCGCTTACGCAGCTCAATGAGGTGCGTAATAAGCGGTTGAGTATCATCTACTGCCATGTTTACGCTTTATCACTCGACGAGGGGGATGATTCGGAAACGGGCGCGGCGGGTTTTACCTCAGCCGTTTTGACCACGGGCTCTTCCGGCGGCACCTGCTTTTTCACTTCGGGCTCCTGCGGCGATTGCTCTGGCGAAGCAGCCTGATGCTCCGCGCTGGAAGGCGTTACACCCTCGCGCTGCTCTTCGCTACCCTTCACCACCGGATTGTGGATGGTGTTTGCTTCATCGCTCGCCTTCTCAGGATCGTTAATGCTGTAAGAACGCTTCATGGATTCCGCCGCTTCGCGCAACTCATCCATTGATGCTTTCAGCTCCGGCGTCAGGTTGTCCATGCTCGCCTTTTCAACCTTTTTCAGGCTGTCCTGAAATTCCTGAAGCTTCAGCTCCTGCGCCAGCTCGTTCTGCACGGTAGTTGCCAGCGAGCGAAGCGCCCGCACCCAGCCCACGACGGTTTTCACCGCAACGGGTAAACGCTGCGGCCCCAACACAATCAGACCAATCACAAAGACCAGCAGTAACTCACCAAAACCAATGTCGAACACGAATTACACCTGCTCTTTATCGTGACGTTTAGCCTCTTCCTTTTTGGCTTCGTCCTGCTTATCGGCGATGGATTTAGCGGTAAAATCAGCATCCTGACTGGTTTTTTCCTGCTTATTCTCATCATCGCTCATGGCTTTCTTGAAGCCTTTGATTGACGCGCCCAGGTCGGAACCAATCGATCCGAGTTTTTTCGTGCCAAACAGCAGCACAACGATGACGGCAATGATCACTAACTGCCAGATACTGATACCACCCATGCGTGTTCCCCAGTGATAGATGATTAATTAGTCAGATCGCATTATACGTATGCAATCTCTCGATAGCGACGCTAATTCAGCGCGTTTTTCTCCAGCCAGCAAGCCAGACAACCACACCGGCAGCCATAATCCAGGCTGGCATCATTTCCCAGTCCGGACGATTGATCAACAGCAACGTGCCGCTTATCAGCAGCGTCGCGCCAATTCCGAAGAGATAGCGGGACTGCCCCTGACGCACGCGACTGGATTGAAGCTCGTGCGCGATTTTATCCATGCTGTGCTGAAGGTTCTTGCTCTGACGCAAACTGTCGTAAACCAGTTCAGGAATTTCAGGCATTTTTTCAATCCAGAACGGGCCTTTCTCTTTAAGCGAGCGAATCAGAGCTGGAATTCCGACCTGATCCTTAATCCAGGATTCGAGGAACGGTTTCGCGGTTTTCCACAAGTCTAACTGAGGATAGAGCTGGCGGCCTACGCCCTCAACGTAAAGTAATGTTTTCTGAAGTAAAACTAATTGCGGCTGCACTTCCATATTGAATCGGCGTGCGGTGTTGAACAGGTTGAGCAGGACGTGTCCGAAAGAGATCTCCGAGAGCGGCTTTTCAAAAATCGGCTCACAGACGGTGCGGATCGCAAATTCAAACTCTTCCACGTTGGTATCTGGCGGAACCCAGCCTGAATCCACGTGCAGCTCGGCCACCTTACGGTAGTCGCGATTGAAGAAAGCGATAAAGTTCTCTGCGAGGTAGCGCTTATCCTCTTTATTTAGCGAGCCGACAATACCGCAGTCGATGCCGATGTATTTCGGATCTTCCGGGTGCTCATAGCTGACGAAGATGTTGCCCGGATGCATGTCTGCATGGAAGAAGCTGTCGCGGAAAACCTGAGTAAAGAAGACCTGCACGCCACGCTCGGCCAGCAGCTTCATGTTGGTGCCCTGTTTTTCCAGCGCCGCCACGTCCGAGACCGGAATACCGTAGATACGTTCCATCACCATCATGTTCTGACTGCAATAGTCAGAATAGACTTCAGGAACATACAGCATCGGGCTGTCTTCAAAGTTTCGACGCAGCTGAATGGCGTTCGCCGATTCACGCAGCAGGTTAAGCTCGTCAATCAGCGTTTTTTCGTATTCCCGAACCACTTCCAGCGGACGCAGACGGCGACCATCCGGCAACAGACGCGGCACCCAGCGAGCCAGGCGATAAATCAGCTTCATGTCTGCTTTGATAACCGGCAGGATATCCGGACGAATCACTTTGATGACCACCTCTTTGCCATTTTCCTTCAGGCGCGCGGTGTGAACCTGCGCAATAGAGGCAGAGGCCAGGGGCTGAATATCGAAATCATCAAACCAGGTCTCGATGGGGATATTGCCCATCGCTTCTTCGATTTGTTTCTTCGCTCTCTCTCCGTCAAACGGAGCAACGCGGTCCTGCAATAGCGCGAGCTGATCGGCAATCTGCGGTGGGAAAAGGTCGCGACGTGTTGAGAGCATCTGCCCAAACTTGATCCAGACCGGGCCCAGCTCCTGTAACGCAAGACGCAGGCGTGCGCCCAGCTCCTGATCCTTATGGCGATTCGGCATCCAGAACAGCGTGCGACGCCAAAGCCGAAGCGGCAGGGTGATACGCATTCTGGGGATAAGCTCGTCGAGCCCGTAGCTCAAAAAGGTGCGAACGATAAAATAGAGGCGCCGAATTTCACCAGGCGTCATTTGCCCTCCAGTTTTTCCAGCCGTTTGGTTAACGCATCAACTGCGCGCTCAACTGCCGCGGTCTCTTCTGCAAACCAGGCGACTTCTAAAGGCCCCGGCGCCATACGCCACTCTTCGGTCAGCACCTCGGCAGCGTAGCGCTGTTGACGGAGCAGACCTTTACGAAGGAAAGCGGAACCCGTGCGCAGCGTTTTGCTTATACCTTCAGCCGCGATGTCGCCGATATAGGGCGCCATCAGTTCCGCCGGGTCGAATTCAGCCTGATCGCTGAGTGCAACGAAGTTCTGTACCACCTGAATATCGCCTTCGACCTCCAGCTCACCGCTGCGAATAAGCGCCGTCATCTGCTGACGGTCACGCAGTTTTGGCAATACGCTCATGTGCGTAATCACCGAGCAGTCAGCCTCGCCTTCCCACTCACCCAGAACGTCAAGCTGGCGTTCGCTGAAGACCAACACAAGCGGCGTCGAGAACTCCTTTAAAACGATGCGCAGCACCTTTCCGTTAAGCCGCTGACGTGCGGTTTTCAGCGCCGGAGCGCGATACAGAAAGGCATTCAGCACATTCTCGATGCCAGCGGTGACTAAGGGTTTAATGGGCACGGGAAACCTCCACTCAGAACTTGTAACCACGATGCAGCGCGACGACACCCGCCGTCATATTGAAGTATTCCACGTTTTCAAACTCCGCATCCTGCATCATCGCTTTCAGCGTGTCCTGATCCGGGTGCATTCGGATGGACTCGGCCAGATAACGGTAACTTTCTGCATCGTTTGCCACCAGCTCGCCGATGCGCGGCAGAACGTGGAAGGAATAGGCATCGTAAGCTTTGCTCAGCGGGTCGATAATCGGTTTAGAAAACTCGAGTACCAGAAGTCGACCGCCCGGCTTAAGCACGCGGTACATGGAGCGCAGCGCTTTATCTTTATCGGTAACGTTACGCAGACCGAAAGAGATGGTGATGCAGTCGAACGTATTGTCCGGGAACGGCAGCGCTTCGGCGTTGGCCTGAACATATTCAACGTTGCCTACCACGCCGATATTACGCAGCTTTTCGCGTCCCATTTTCAGCATGGAGTCGTTGATATCCGCCAGCACCACGCGGCCGGTTTCGCCAACCAGACGGGAGAATTTAGCGGTCAGATCCCCTGTGCCTCCGGCTAAATCCAGCACCGTTTGTCCACGGCGCACGCCGCTGCAATCAATAGTGAAGCGCTTCCACAAGCGATGAATGCCAAATGACATCAAATCATTCATCACATCGTACTTCGCCGCCACGGAATGAAATACGTGGGCCACCATGTCAGCTTTCTGCGCTTTGGCGACAGTCTGAAAGCCAAAGTGCGTTGTGTCTTGTGAATCGTCAACCATCTCAGAGCCTGCTAATCAGTCAAATGTTCGTGAAGTGTAACAGATTGGGCGCATTTGCCCTACGTTTCAACCACCGTGAAAGAAACGCGCCGGCTGCGCTTCGGGGGATAAACTCGCCGCTAAATCGTTGTCTTCATTGCGGCTATTTTGCTTACCGTCGCCTTCACGCAGACGAAACTCTTCGTCCTGAGCGGTAGCCTGCTCCACCAGTTCCGGATTAATCTCGCGTTTAACTTCCACCCCCAGGCTGCGAAACGCCTCCGCCTGCGCCAGCAAATTGCCACGCCCGGAGGAGAGTTTTTTCATCGCCTGGCGGTAGTTATCCTGCGCGCGATCCAGGCTTTGCCCCACCGAGGACATATCGTCCACAAACAGCCGCATTTTGTCGTACAGCTTGCTGGCGCGATCGGCAATCTGCTGCGCGTTACGGCTTTGGTGCTCATAGCGCCACAGGTTGGCAATGGTACGTAACGCCACCAGTAGCGTGGTGGGGCTGACCAGCATAATGTTATTTTTCAGCGCTTCGGTGATCAGTTCGGGCTGTCTGTCGAGTGCCAGCAGGAACGCAGGCTCGACCGGAATGAACATCAGCACATAATCCAGCGATCGCAGCCCCGGCAACTGCTGATAATCTTTTCTGCCCAGCAGACGGATATGGTTACGCACGGAGGCAATGTGCTCCTGCAACGCTGTTTCGCGGGCGTAGTCATCTTCCGCGTTGAAGTAGCGCTCATAGGCCACCAGCGTCATTTTGGCGTCGATAACCACATCTTTGCCCTGTGGCAGACGAACAATGACATCCGGCTGCATCCGCGAGCGCGCATCGTTCTCAATGCTGACCTGCGTTTCGTATTCGTATCCTTCGCGCAGGCCAGAGGCCTCCAGCACACGCGTCATGACCACTTCGCCCCAGTTTCCCTGCGCTTTGTTATCACCTTTCAGTGCGCGCGTCAGGTTAACCGCCTCCTGCGCCATCTGCGCATTCAGCTGCTGGAGATTACGAATTTCATGCGCCAGCGTGTGGCGTTCGCGGGCCTCCTGACCAAAGCTGTCCTGTACCTGACGGCGAAAGCCGTCCAGCTGTTCACGCAGCGGCGTCAGCAGGCTGTTCAGGCTCTGGCGGTTCTGCTCATCCACGCGGCGATTGCTGTGCTCAAAAATGCGGTTCGCGAGGTTCTCAAACTGCTCGCTAAGACGCTGCTCGCTGTTGATCATCTGACGGATTTTGTCTTCGGCGTGCAGTTGGGTGGACTCAAGACGGGTGGTCACTTCACGGAGATCGGCCTCCAGCGAGGTATTGATATCACGCAGATTGCGCAGTTCGTTATTGAGCAGTTCGCATTCGTCGCGCCAGTGGTCACTCAGCGCAAGCTGTTGTTTCGTCGCGCTAAGTTCAGCGACGATCTCTTCGCGCTCTGCCAGCTGTTCGGCTTTCTGCTGCGCATGCTGGTAGCCGGAAATGAGCCAGCCAATTCCCACGCTCACCAGCGCAATCACTGCATAAATCAGGATTGAGATATCCACAATGCCCCCTGCATCAACGTATTACCGCACAAAATAGAATTGTGCTGTATGAACGTCCAGTTTGAAAGGGTTTTCCTGCGAGGCGTTACGCAAAAAGAAAAGGCCGAGCATGTCGGCCTTTCAGCACTGAAGAGAGAATTAGATCAGGCGGCGCGCCGCTTCAACCACGATTTTCACCGCATGGCTTTCAGTCTGCTTCATGGTTTCAGCGTTCGGGATCTCCTGCTGAGTACGGTTGACGATAACGCCCGCCACCATACCGGCACGCAGACCCTGGCTTGCGCACATGGTCAGCAGCGTCGCAGATTCCATTTCGTAGTTCATGACGCCCATCGACTGCCACTCTTCCATGGAGCCTTTGAAACGGCTCACCACGCGACCAGAGAAGGTGTCGTAACGCTCCTGGCCCGGGTAGAAGGTATCGGAAGAGGCAGTTACGCCCACGTGGGTGGTGGCGCCCACGGACTTCGCGGCTTCAACCAGCGCGGTGGTGCATTCGAAATCGGCCACTGCCGGGAATTCCATCGGTGCAAAGTGCAGGCTTGCCCCGTCCAGACGCACGGATGCGGTGGTAACCAGCACGTCGCCCACGTTGATGTGCGGCTGAATGGCGCCTGTGGTGCCGATGCGCAGGAAAGTACGAATGCCCAGCTGCGCCAGCTCTTCAACGGCGATAGAGGTAGACGGGCCACCAATACCGGTAGAGCACACGATCACCGCTTTACCGTCCAGCTCTGCGCGCCAGGTGGTGAATTCGCGATGCGCTGCCAGCTTAACCGGCTTATCCATCAGCGCGGCGATCTTTTCCACACGCTCAGGATCGCCAGGGACGATAGCAAGCGTAGCCCCTTGTAAATCGTTTTTAGTGAGGCCGAGATGAAAAACATCAGACTTAGACATAGGTGACTCCTCTGTGGGTCGGTTTGTCAGAAGAAGTAAAACGGTACTTTACAGAAGCAATGTGCATTATTTCGTGATACACCTCACCATGAATGAAAATGATTGCAGTTAATTTCCATAAAATAGTGATTCACATCACATTAACAAGTTATATCGCCGGGTGCTGCACAAAAGATAGACGCTATAAGGCACTGTGGATTGTTAACCTGGTGTCTATATTTATCTTTGCGCTAATCCATTCATTGGTACGGAGAATGCCATGACTGAAAAAATCGGTTTTGCACCTGCTGCGGCCCCGCATGCTTCAACCATCGTCTCAACCCCTGAAGAGGCCATTACCGCAGGCGAGACCTCCATTCCCTCCCAGGGAGAGAACATGCCAGCGTACCACGCGCGGCCAAAATCCGCCGATGGCCCGCTGCCCATCGTGATCGTGGTGCAGGAAATATTTGGCGTTCATGAACATATTCGCGACCTCTGCCGCCGTCTGGCGCTGGAAGGTTACCTGGCCGTTGCGCCGGAACTCTATTTCCGTCAGGGCGATCCGAATGATTACAGCGACATCCCGACGCTGTTCAGCAACCTGGTCAGCAAAGTGCCGGACGCGCAGGTGCTGGCCGATCTCGACCACGTTGCCAGCTGGGCGGCGCGCAACGGTGGCGACCCGCACCGTCTGATGGTGACCGGCTTTTGCTGGGGCGGACGCATTAGCTGGCTGTATGCCGCGCACAATCCGCAGCTGAAAGCCGCTGTGGCCTGGTACGGTAAACTGGTGGGTGAAAAGACCCTGAACTCGCCGAAACATCCGGTTGATATCGCCACCGATTTAAATGCCCCGGTGCTAGGGCTGTATGGCGGCCAGGATACCGGCATTCCGCTTGATACCGTCGAGACCATGCGCCACGCGCTGCGGGCGGCAAACGCGAAGGCCGAAATCGTGGTGTACCCGGATGCGGGACACGCGTTTAATGCCGATTATCGTCCGAGCTATCACGCAGAATCGGCGAAAGATGGCTGGCAGAGAATGCTGGCGTGGTTCAGCCAGTACGGCGGGAAGAAAGCGTAATACAAAAAGCCCGGTGGCGGCTGCGCCAACCGGGCAATCCAGCCCCACTACGCCTGACGCAAATTCTGCGCCGCCTGCACCATGTTCGCCAGCGCCGCGCGGGTTTCAGGCCAGCCGCGAGTTTTCAGGCCGCAGTCCGGGTTTACCCACAGGCGTTCCGCCGGAATGCGCCGGGCGGCTTTTTGCAGCAGCGTTTCAATCCACTCCACGCTCGGCACGTTAGGGGAGTGAATGTCATACACACCCGGCCCGATTTCGTTCGGGTAGTCGAACTCTTCGAACGACTCCAGCAGCTCCATGTCTGAACGCGAGGTCTCGATGGTGATCACATCGGCGTCGAGCGCGGCAATGGAGTCCATGATGTCGTTAAATTCGCAGTAACACATGTGGGTGTGGATCTGCGTGTCGTCCTTCGCGACGGCCGCGTTGAGGCGGAACGCCTCCACGCCCCACGTCAGATAAGCATCCCAGTCGCTGCGACGCAGCGGCAAGCCTTCACGCAGCGCCGGTTCGTCGATCTGAATGATGCCAATCCCCGCCGCTTCCAGATCCGCCACTTCATCACGCAGCGCCAGGGCGATCTGTTTGGCGATGGTTTCCCGGGATACATCTTCACGCGGGAACGACCAGCAGAGAATGGTCACCGGCCCCGTAAGCATGCCTTTTACCGGTTTGTCGGTCAGAGACTGGGCATACTTCGCCCACTCCACGGTGATCGCTTCCGGGCGGCTGACGTCACCGATCACCACCGGCGGCTTCACGCAGCGGGAGCCGTAGCTTTGCACCCAGCCGTTCTGGGTAAAGACAAAGCCGTCCAGGTGTTCACCGAAGTATTCCACCATATCGTTACGCTCGGCCTCGCCGTGCACCAGCACGTCCAGACCCAGACGTTCCTGCTCGACGATCGCCTGTTTGATGTGCTCCGCAATGCCGGTGCGGTAGTGATTCGCATCCAGATTGCCCTTTTTGAAGTCCAGGCGCAGGCCGCGGATCTCGGTAGTCTGCGGGAAGGAGCCGATGGTTGTGGTCGGCCATGCGGGCAGGTTAAAGCGCGCACGCTGGGCTTCGGCGCGCACTTCATACGGGCTCTGGCGCTGGCTGTCCCGGGCAGTGATGGCCGCCAGACGTTTTTCCACCGCCGGGTTATGCACGCGCGTCGAGTGACGGCGCGCCTGGATCGGGGCGCTCCAGTCGGTAATCGCTGCCGTGTCGCCGCTGTTCAACGCGTCGCGCAGCAGAGCCAGCTCCTCACACTTTTGCAGGGCAAAGGCAAACCAGCTTTTCACCTCAGGGTCGAGTCGGGTCTCCACGCTCAGGTCGATCGGGCTGTGCAGCAGGGAACAGGAAGAGGCTACCCACAATTCACGTTTACCGACAATGTCCTTGATTTGTGCATATTTCCCGGTGAGATCGGCACGCCAGACGTTACGACCATTCACCAGACCGGCAGAGAGCAGCCACTCCGCAGGCAGACGCTTGTGCAACTCTGCCACATCGTCTTTGCCGTGAACGAGATCAACGTGCAGACCCTGAACCGGCAGCGCGGTAATGGTGTCGAGGTTCGGCGTTACGCCCTCGAAATAGGTGGTCAGCAGCAGCTTCACCTGGCCCGTGAGCGCGTCATACGCCGGTTTGAAGGCATCCAGCCACGCCTGCGGCAGCTCAAGCACCAGCGCCGGTTCATCGATTTGCACCCACTGAATACCGCGCTTACCCAGCTCAATCAGCACCTGCTTATAAACCGGCAGAATATCGTTCAGCAGGCTGAGGCGGTCGAACTGCTCGCCTTTCACTTTGCCCAGCCACAGGTAGGTGACCGGCCCCAGCAGCACGGGTTTCACCTGGTGACCCAGCGCCAGCGCTTCGTCCACTTCATCCAGAAGCTGGGTCCAGGTCAGTTTGAACTGCTGGCCCTTAACGAACTCCGGCACCATATAGTGATAGTTAGTGTTAAACCACTTGGTCATTTCCGCCGCTGCCGCTGGCTCACCCGCTGGCGCGCGGCCACGGCCGATGCGGAACAGGGTATCGATATCCACCGATCCATCGTTGTTCTGATGACGAGCCGGCACGTTGCCAAGCAGCAGGCTGGTGGTCAGAACATGGTCGTACCAGGCGAAATCGCCCACCGGCAGCAGGTCTACGCCC
The DNA here is from genome assembly GCF_019056635.1 of Enterobacter cloacae complex sp. ECL72. Lineage (NCBI taxonomy): Bacteria > Pseudomonadati > Pseudomonadota > Gammaproteobacteria > Enterobacterales > Enterobacteriaceae > Enterobacter > Enterobacter cloacae complex sp. ECL72. The sequence goes on from NZ_CP077659.1 coordinate 4,001,218, forward strand.
GCCTGTTTTTGCTGATCCCAGTGACGCGCGCGCAGCTCGCGCCCCACCGCCAGCAGTTCTTCGCGGGTGGCGTTACCCGCCCAGTAGCTTTCTTGCGCTTTTTTCAGCTCGCGACGCAGACCAACGCGAGGGAAACCGAGAGTGTGAGTGCGGATTGTCATGGCATACCCCTTGTAGAAATTCGTTATTTAGACGTCCAGATGTTTACACTTCTATAATTGGCAGGTACTGTATATTCCTCAAGCGCAAAATGTTCATGGCGAAGTGAAGGACTTTCATGATCGAGATTAAACACCTGAAAACGCTACAAGCGTTGCGGAACTGCGGTTCTCTTGCGGCGGCAGCGGCCACGCTGCACCAGACTCAGTCTGCCCTTTCTCACCAGTTCAGCGATCTGGAACAACGCCTCGGCTTCCGTCTTTTTGTGCGCAAGAGCCAGCCTTTGCGCTTTACGCCGCAGGGCGAAATTTTGCTTCAGCTGGCGAACCAGGTGCTGCCGCAGATTGCCAGCGCGTTGCAGTCATGCAACGAGCCGCAGCAGACCACCCTGCGCATCGCCATTGAGTGTCACAGCTGTATTCAGTGGCTGACCCCCGCGCTTGAGAACTTCCGCCAGAAGTGGCCGCAGGTGGAGATGGACTTCAAATCCGGCGTCACGTTTGATCCGCAGCCGTCGCTTCAGCAGGGTGAGCTGGATCTGGTGATGACCTCAGATATTCTGCCGCGCAGCGGTCTGCACTATTCGCCAATGTTTGATTTTGAGGTGCGTCTGGTGCTGGCCCCGGACCATCCGCTGGCCGCTAAAACGCGTATCACGCCGGAAGATCTGGCAACGGAGACGCTGCTGATTTACCCGGTACAGCGCAGTCGTCTGGATATCTGGCGCCATTTCCTGCAACCCGCGGGCATCAGCCCACAGCTGAAAAGCGTGGATAACACGCTGCTGTTAATTCAGATGGTGGCGGCCAGAATGGGGATTGCGGCGCTGCCGCACTGGGTGGTCGAGACGGTTGAACGCCAGGGTCTGGTGGTCACCAAAACCCTGGGTGAAGGACTGTGGAGCCGGCTGTACGCCGCCGTGCGCGACGGCGAGCAGCGTCAGCCGATTACGGAAGCGTTTATTCGCTCAGCGCGGAACCACGCGTGCGACCATCTTCCGTTTGTGCGGAGCGCGGAGCGACCCAGCGGCGATGTACCCACAGCGAAGCCAGGATCACCGTTCCCCCAATAAGGAAACTCGGCCAGTGCGGCTGCTCCTGCCAGATGGCGAGGTTCACCAGTAGCCCCGCCGGCACGTGCACGTTGTTCATGATCCCCAGCGTTCCGGCGTCTACCTGCGTAGCGCCGTAGTTCCACATAAAATAGCCCAGCCCCGACGCCACCACGCCCAGCCAGACCAGAACGCTCCACTGCACGGAGGTGGTCGGCAGCTTTTGCGGATTGCCGAGCAGAAACCACGCCGCTACCGCGACAATCGCCGCGCCCATATAGAACCACGCAAACGCGTTATGCTGCGGCATCGGGCGGGTCTCCATCAGACGTTTGTAACCCACCATCCCGATGGCAAAGCTGATATTAGCGAGCTGGACGAACATCAGCCCGGTCCAGAAGTGATCGCTTACCTTGTCATAGCGAATAATCGCCGCGCCAATGACTGCCAGCGCAGCGCTCAGCAGATATCCCCAGCGCAAACGGCGCCTGCTGAGCAATTCATAAATCAGCGTGATGTAGAGCGGCGTCAGCACGGTGAAGAGCAGAAATTCCGAGACGGACAGGTAAACGTAGGCCCGGAAGCTGAACAGGTACATGATGCCGAGCTGCATCGCGCCTACCAGCATGTACAGCAGTATCGTTTTTAGCGACTGCCCGCGGGTACGCAGGAACGGCAGGAACACCAGCGCCGCCAGCCCCACGCGCATCAGTACCGAGAAGTAGCTGTCGACCGATCCGGCAAGGTATTCGCCAATCAGACTAAAGGAGAAGGCCCACAGGATAGTGGTGATAATGAGTAGCGCCACAATGCTTGTCTCTCAGAAAGAAGGAGAGGCATTGTAGCGAACTCTTTAGTTGACATCTGAACAATAAACAATCAATTGAAGATTATTCAAGGAACAGTTTGCGCAGATACTTAGGCACGGCGTTATCGCCGTTGGTGCCGATCACTTCCAGCTCCGGGTGCAGATCTTTCAGGCGCTGGTGCGCGTTCTGCATGATGCAGCCTTTACCCGCCATGGAGAGCATCTCGGCATCGTTCATGCCATCGCCAAAGGCGATACAGTCTTTCAGATCAAAGCCCAGCCGTTTCGCTACCGCTTCCAGCGCGTGACCTTTGGACACCCCGCCCGCCATCACTTCCAGACAGGTCAGCGTGGAGAAGCTCACGTTCACCCGGTCGCCCCAGCGGGCGTTGATCGCCTGCTCCAGCGGCAGTAACTCCTCATGATTTACACAGGTGAAGAATACCTTGCTGATCCCTTCCGGCTCCAGCAGACCCGGCTCGTACAGTGAGTACTGGAATACGGCTTCCTTGAAGAAGCGCATCTCTTCCGGGCGATGGCGGTTCATAAACCACTCGTCGTCGCGGTAAACGTTAGTCACGATATCCGGGTTGTTATGCACAATGCCGAACAAATCGGTGGCGATGTCACGATCGAGATTATGGGTAAAAATCAGGTTGCCGTCCGTGTCATGTACGCGCGCACCGTTAGAGGTGATCATGTACGACTTGATCTCCAGGTTATCGCGGATCTGCCCCACGTCCACGTGGTGGCGACCGGTGGCGAACACAAAGTTCACGCCGCGGGCAGTCAGGAGTTTTAGGGTCTCTTTCGCATAAGGCGACAGGGTGTGGTCGGGGGAAAGCAGCGTGCCATCTAAATCAGATGCAACAACCTGGTACATAGGGATTTCAACCTCTGGTGGAAAACAATAATCAGTTATGCCTGTTGAAAAATTCAACAATGGCGTTGAGCGCGACTGAGCGCATAGCGTCCTTTTCAAAAAGGATCTCATGGTACGCACCGTTGATGACCAGCGGTTTACCCCCTTCACAGGGATGGCCCGCAGCGGCGCGAAGTTCACAATAGCGGTCATGCATGCGGTTATCCACCACACGCTCTTCTTCCGCCTGGATCAGGAGCGTCGGCGTGTCATCATCGCCTACGCCCGCCAGCACCTGCTCACCGGCATGAATACCTTCCCGCACCCAGTGCCAGGTGGGGCCGCCGACCCGCAGACGCGGTTCATCGGCATAAAAACGCAGGTTGCGGCGATAACGCTGCCGGCTGTGGGTTAACACGTTGATGGCAAATGGCAATGCCCGCCAGCGTCCTGTTCCGATGGCATAGCCTTCTCGAATGCGCTGATGGCCCTCAGCCCAGTCCAGCAGATGGCGCACCATCCAGTCAGGAAAACGTATCACAATGCCGTACATCGGCGCGGTCAGCGCAATGGCGTCACACTGGTGCTTATGGCGCTGCAAAAACAACGTCGAGATCGCGCCCCCCATGGAGTGGGCAAGAATATAACGCTTGCGCCACGGTCCGGGCTGCACTTCCTGCTGCCAGAACGCGGCCAGATCGTCGACGTAATCGCTGAAGTTATCCACGTGGCCGCGATGGGTATCCGGCAACATCCTGCCAGAAAGCCCCTGCCCGCGATGGTCGATAATTAACACATCAAAGCCCAGATGGAACAGGTCATACGCCAACTCGGCATATTTGATATAGCTTTCGATGCGCCCGGGGCAGACCACAATCACCCGGTCATTTTTTTCATCACGGAAACGAACGAAGCGTACCGGGATTTCCCCGACGCCCATAAACTCATCTTCCTCACGCTGGCGCCAGAAATCGGTCAGCGGCCCCATGGAGAAAGCAGCAAATGCGTTTTCTCGTGTTTCCCAGTCCTTTTTCTGCTGAAACATTGGGTTTCCACCCCCCGTAATTCAGGGAATATCGTTTTTTTCGTCACCGGTCACAAAATGACTCAACAATAGCGTATTGTGGCATAAAAACAGACGATCCGGGAGTTTCAAATGACCTTCGAATGGTGGTTCGCCTACCTGCTGACATCCATCATCCTCAGCCTTTCACCTGGCTCGGGCGCAATCAACACCATGACCACCTCCATTAATCACGGCTATCGCGGCGCGGCGGCGTCAATCGCCGGTTTACAGACCGGGCTTGGCATTCATATTGTGCTGGTGGGGATTGGTCTGGGCACGCTGTTCTCCCGTTCGGTGCTGGCCTTCGAGGTGTTGAAATGGGCTGGCGCAGCGTATCTTATCTGGCTGGGTATTCAGCAGTGGCGCGCCGCAGGCTCGATTGATCTGCATACGCTCTCCCGGACGCAAACACGCGGCCACCTGTTTAAACGCGCGGTGTTCGTTAACCTGACCAACCCGAAAAGCATCGTGTTCCTCGCCGCCCTGTTCCCGCAGTTTATCGTGCCGCATCAGCCACAGGTGATGCAGTACGTGGTGCTGGGCGCGACCACCATTATTGTCGATATCATTGTGATGATTGGTTACGCGACGCTGGCGCAGCGAATTGCGGCGTGGATCAAAGGGCCTAAACAGATGAAGGCCCTGAACAAAGTCTTTGGTTCGCTGTTTATGCTGGTTGGCGCGCTGCTTGCGTCAGCGCGTCATGCTTAGCGAGAAATGATGAGATGAATGCCGAAGCCGGCGAACAGCGCGCCGGCAAAGCCGTCGATCCACTTCGCGATGCGCTGGTAGCCGCGACGCATCGCCGGTAAGGCAAACAGGCTTGCCACAACGGTAAACCAGGCGAACGTCTCAACAACGATCAGCAGGAAGATCCCCCAGCGCGCGCCCGCGCCGACGTTATCCCCTACAAACAGCGAGAACACAGAGCCGAAGTAGATAATCGCTTTCGGGTTCGCCAGGTTGGTCAGCAGCCCTTTCACAAAGCTACGGCCGCCCGTTGCCAGCTCAACCTTTGGCTCTTCCGGCTTTTTCTCTTCTTTCTTCAGCGCCCCGCGCAGCATCTGGTAGCCCATCCAGCACAGGTACAGACCGCCGCCGACCATGATGATGTTATGCAGCCACGCCATTTTCGCCAGGATCAGGTTCAGACCGAGCAGCGCAACCGCCGCCCAGACCATGACGCCCATGGTAATACCGAGCACACCCATCATTGCCTCTTTGCGGGAGCGGCTGACGGCCGTTTGTGACACGAAGAAAAAGTCAGGGCCAGGGCTCATCAGCGCAACGATGTGCACTAACGCCACGGTGAGAAATAGCATTAACATAATTAGCTCGCGGGGAAATAATACAGTGAGTCACCATCCTGGCACTTTTTCGCCCGGCTGACTACTCCTCATCATCACCATCAGCGTGGGAACGGATGAGCGCCATAAACTCTTTACCAAAGCGCTCCAGCTTACGCGTGCCGACGCCGTTGACGCTGAGCATCTCGCTGGCGCTGAGCGGCATTTGCTCGGCCATCTCGATAAGCGTCGCGTCGTTGAACACCACGTATGGCGGGATGTTCTCTTCATCCGCAATGGCTTTACGCAGCTTACGCAGCTTGGCGAACAGCTTGCGATCGTAGTTACCGCCGTAGGATTTCTGCATCACGCGCGGCTTCAGGGCGACAACGCGCGGAACGGCGAGCTTCAGTTCAACCTCGCCACGCAGGACCGGTCGCGCCGCTTCGGTCAGCTGAAGCGCAGAGTGCTGGGCAATGTTCTGCGTGGCAAAGCCGAGATGGATCAGCTGGCGGATGATACTCACCCAGTGCTCGTGGCTCTGGTCTTTCCCGATGCCATAAACCGGCAGTTTGTCGTGACCCATATCGCGGATACGCTGGTTGTTAGCCCCGCGCAGCACTTCAACGACGTAGCCCATCCCGAAGCGCTGGTTCACGCGTCCGATAGTCGAGAGCGCTTTGCGCGCGTCCATCAGGCCATCGTACTGCTTCGGCGGGTCGAGGCAGATATCGCAGTTGCCGCACGGTGCCTGACGCCCTTCACCAAAGTAGTTGAGCAGCACCAGACGGCGGCAGGTTTGCGCTTCGGCGAAGGCCCCCATCGCGTTAAGCTTGTGCCGTTCGATATCCTGCAACTGCCCCTGCGGTTTCTCCTCGAGACAGCGGCGCAGCCACGCCATATCCGCCGGATCGTAAAACAGCATCGCTTCCGCAGGCAGGCCGTCACGCCCGGCGCGGCCGGTTTCCTGATAGTAGGATTCGATATTGCGCGGAATGTCGAAATGCACCACAAAGCGCACGTTGGGCTTGTTGATCCCCATCCCGAACGCCACCGTTGCGACCACGATTTGCAGGTCGTCGCGCTGGAATTTCTCCTGCACGTCGGCGCGGATATGGTTCTCCAGCCCGGCGTGATAGGCCGCGGCGCTAAAGCCACGGTTTTGCAGACGCGCGGCGGTGTCTTCCACCTTCGCCCGGCTGTTGCAGTAGATGATGCCGGACTTTCCGCGCTGCTCCTGCACGTAGCGTAAGAGCTGATCCAGCGGCTTGAACTTCTCCATCAGCATATAGCGGATGTTCGGGCGGTCGAAGCTGCTGACCTGAATATACGGGTCGTTCAGCCCCAGCAGGCGAACGATGTCCTGACGCGTGGTGTCGTCCGCCGTGGCGGTAAGCGCCATAAACGGCAGCTCGGGGAAGCGCTGACGAAGCTGGCCAAGCGCGGCGTATTCCGGGCGGAAATCGTGCCCCCACTGGGAGATACAGTGCGCTTCATCCACTGCCAGCAGCACCGGATTCCAGTGCGCCAGATGATCGAGGAAGTTGTCCAGCATCAGGCGTTCTGGCGCGATATACAGCAGGCGGATCTGCCCGGTGCGGCACCCGGTCATTACCTCTTGCTGTTGCTCGCGGGTCTGCGTCGAGTTCAGGCAGGCCGCCGCCACGCCGTTGGCAAGCAGCTGGTCGACCTGGTCTTTCATCAGGGAAATAAGGGGCGATACCACGACCGTCAGGCCATTAAGCACCAGCGCGGGCACCTGATAGCAGAGCGATTTACCGCCGCCGGTCGGCATGACCACCAGGCAATCGCGGCCTTCCAGCACGGTTTCAATGATGGTTTCCTGGCCAGGACGGAACTGCTGGTAGCCAAAGGTTTCCTGCAAAACCTGTTTAGCCAGCGATTCCTGATTCAATACTTCCGCCTGCGCCACGTTAACCCCATATGCCAGAAATGAAACAGGCGCTATTTTCAGCGCCTGAGAGAGAAACTTCAACGTTTAACGCAAAAACATTCGAGCAGCTTAGAAAATATCGTTCAGCATGACGCCCACACCGACGCGGGTCTGATTGAAATTGTAGTCGATCAGCGATTCGCCATACCCGCTATACACCTGAGTATAAAGACGAACGTGTTTCGTTACCGGGTAGCTCAGGCCCAGCTCTGCACCGCCGTAGCCGGTATTCCAGTTGTACTGGCCTTTGGCGCTCAGCACCGCGTCACCCAGCTGATAGCCCACTTTAAGCTGATAGTAGCCCATATATTTGGTGATATCCGGGTTGTCATCGGTGCTGCCCACCACGTACCACGGCTTCACTTCCACCATGAAATTGCCGTTCTGCGCCATCAGACGCGTATAGATGCGGTTCCAGCTGCGTGAGGTTGGGTCGGAACGACCGTTGGAATCGTGGTTATAGCCCACCTCCACGTCTCGCAGCGTCCAGCCTGCAAACTCATAATCGGTGGCGAAACCGAGGAACAGCTGCGGTTCATAGTTGGTTTCGCGGAACGGTGAAGATTCCCCGCTGTTGGAGAGCTGCCACCATGACTTCTGCGTGTAAGACGCGCCAAGCACCGAGTTCGGCCCCAGGATGCCGCGCCAGAACGGGAAGGCGAGGCTGAGCTGGAACTTCACCTCATCTTTACGCGCATTATCAGACCAGTTATAGGAGCTTATCGCCTCTTTGTTGAGATCGCTGGTCTGGGTGTAGATCACGTAGTTTGTATCATAAGGGTACAGCGTGAACGGATTGTCATGCTCCTGAAGCATATTGGCGATGATGCTGCCCTTAACGGCAGGTTTATCATGCACCTCTTTGATCGTCGCTTCCTGCGCATATGCTGTGAGGGGCAGCGCAACCGCCGCCAGTAACCAACCCAGATACGTCCGCATCGGTGGTGTTCTCCTGAAATGGTGACATTTAATGAATAGTTTTGTCCGGGCATTCTACAGACTTCTGCGATAACTTCCGCTTCCTCGTTTCTTAAAGTGGCATTCCTTTATCCTGAAGCATAAAATCAACATTTTGTTAACAACAAGGATGCCACGTCAGATGTCAGCCACACTCACCGCCGAAGAAACCTTAAAGCTCGTGGGCGAGATTTTTGTGTACCACATGCCGTTCAACCGTGCACTGGGTCTTGAGCTGGAGCGATACGAAAAAGACTTCGCTCAGCTGAGTTTCAATAATCAGCCAATGATGGTCGGTAACTGGGCGCAAAGCATTTTGCACGGCGGGGTCATTGCCTCCGCGCTGGACGTGGCGGCCGGTCTGGTGTGCGTGGGCAGCACGCTGACGCGCCATGACACCATCAACGAAGATGAGTTACGCCAGCGCCTGTCGCGCATGGGCACCATCGATTTACGCGTCGACTACCTGCGTCCGGGACGCGGAAACCGCTTCACCTGCACCAGCAGCCTGCTGCGCGCCGGGAATAAAGTTGCCGTCGCCCGCGTTGAGCTGCATAACGAGGAGCAGGTTTATATCGCCAGCGCAACCGCCACTTATATGGTGGGTTGAGACGGCAAATTCGGGTAAAATTACTTCACTTTTTTGTAACGGATTTTCCCGATGGATGCTAAACAGACGCGGCAGGGCGTTTTACTCGCCCTTGCCGCTTATTTTATTTGGGGTATCGCACCGGCGTACTTCAAACTTATCGCCTATGTCCCGGCGGACGAGATCCTCACTCACCGCGTCATCTGGTCCTTTTTCTTCATGATTGCGCTGATGAGTATCAGCCGTCAGTGGTCAGGCGTCAAAACGCTGCTGAAAACCCCGAAGAAGGTCTTCCTGCTCGCTCTCTCTGCGGTGCTGATTGGCGGAAACTGGCTGCTGTTTATCTGGGCGGTGAATAACCATCACATGCTCGAAGCCAGCCTGGGCTACTTTATTAACCCGCTGGTCAATATTTTGCTGGGGATGATTTTCCTTGGTGAGCGCTTTCGCCGGATGCAGTGGGTGGCGGTGATTCTGGCCTTCTGCGGCGTGCTGGTACAGCTGTGGACCTTCGGCTCACTGCCGGTTATCGCCCTGGGACTGGCGTTCAGCTTTGCGTTTTACGGCCTGGTGCGTAAGAAGATTGCGGTGGAAGCGCAGACGGGAATGCTGTTTGAAACCCTGTGGCTGCTGCCTGTCGCCGCGATCTACCTGTTCGGTATTGCCGACAGCGCCACCAGCCACATGGGCAGCAATCCATGGTCGCTGAACCTGATGCTGATGGCCGCGGGCGTGGTCACGACGATCCCCCTGCTGTGCTTTACCGGCGCGGCAACGCGTCTGCGCCTCTCCACGCTGGGCTTCTTCCAGTACATTGGCCCCACGCTGATGTTCCTGCTGGCGGTGGTGTTTTACGGCGAGGTGCCGGGTGCGGATAAGATGGTGACGTTCGCCTTTATCTGGGTGGCGCTGGCCATCTTTGTTGCGGATGCGATTTATACCCAGCGCAGGGTGCGCAAAGGGCTGTGATGTTGCCCTCACCCTAACCCTCTCCCACAGGGGAGAGGGTTCCCCAGTAATTTGAAAGCAAAAGCGATAACGTTGCCTCAGAATAACTGAGGGCTTTCAGCGATGCCTCGGTCCGGCTGTAAATCGCTGAGGCGTTTCCTGGAGGCCGGGGCGAGGCGCAGGGATGCGCCGAGAGGGCGGGCTTTACAGGGATGTTACCTCCGCCCGTCCCCGATAAGCCGGAAGGAATAAGCCGAAGGCACCGCGAAGCGGCGATTTACCGCCGGAAGCCCGGGTCGCCAGGGTGGTGGCGACTGAGCCACCCTGGCACGTTCACCGGTCATGTCGTGACAGAGTAGCAAGGAACATAAAGTGAACGGAATGACCACCAGAGCCGTATGTTCCCCCTCACCCCAGCCCTCTCCCACAGGGAGAGGGAATTCGATCGTAGGGCGGGTAAGCGCAGCGCCACCCGCCAGATTTTTACAGCCAGTTCTTCCGCTTAAAGTACAGATACGGCGCCAGCCCGGCGAGGATCATAAAGATAATCGCCCCCGGGTAGCCAAAGCTCCACTTCAGCTCCGGCATAAACTCGAAGTTCATCCCGTAGCTGGACGCCACCAGCGTCGGCGGCAGGAACACCACGGACACCACCGAGAAGATCTTGATGATGCGGTTCTGCTCGATGTTGATAAAGCCCATCGCCGCCTGCATCAGGAAGTTGACCTTCTGGAACAGGGATTCGTTGTGCGGCAGCAGGGATTCGATATCGCGTAAGATCTCACGCGCCTGCTCCAGCTGACCGCCCGGCAGACGCGCCTTGCGCACCAGGAAGTTCAGCGCGCGCTGGGTATCCATCAGACACAAACGCACCTTCCAGCCGATATCTTCCAGCTCAGCCAGCGTGGACAACGCTTCGTCGTACTCATCGCCCTGATGGCCTTCCATGATCACGCGGCTCAGCTTTTCCAGGTCGCTGTAGATGTTTTCGATTTCATCCGCCAGCTGTTCGATTTTGGTTTCGAACAGATCCAGCAGCAGCTCATAAGCGTTGCCGTCCATCATCGCCTGGCTGCGGGCACGCATACGGTAGAGACGAAACGCAGGCAGTTCGCGCTCGCGCAGGGTGAACAGGCGGCCATCGCGGATGGTAAACGCCACGGTGGAGTTCCCCGCGTGGTCTTCGGCATCTTCGAAAAAGAAGAAGGAGTGAATGTGCAGGCCGTCTTCGTCTTCAAAAAAACGGGCGGATGCTTCGATGTCTTCCAGTTCCGGGCGTGTCGCCAGGCTTTGCCCCAGTTCAGATTGTACGCGAAGGCGCTCATCGTCGTCCGGCTCGACCAGATCCACCCATACGGCATCAATGAGGGGCTGTGACTCTTCGGCTTCAAGCCGAGTCAGTCGGTTATTTTCGAGTTGAAATGCGCTCAACATGACCGGGACTCCCAATGCAAAAAATATCGGACAGTTCGGTGGGCACACAGAAACAAATTGGGTTTCAGACCATTAAACAGCCTGACTCAGCGCGACGGGAATGATGCAGTCGCTGACAACCACTAAGGCCATCAGCAAGAGGAGATAGCCTTAGGAGTTGTTCCTGGATGACAGGGAATTGAGCCAGTATCTACTGGGTGTGTCCAAGGCGAATGTCCTCTTAGCGTAATCGTGCGCGCATGTTACGCCAGCAATAACTGTGGCGTCAACACGCAACGGAACGCTGAAGGGCATTAATTGACCTTCAACGTATAAGGCTAGCAGATTATTACAAAATAGTGATATTTTTCTGAAAGTTACACACTTTCCAGCTTGGCATAGGCTGCCACCAGCCATTTGATCCCCTGCCCCTGGAACGCTACCTGCAAACGGCTGTGCTCGCCGCTGCCTTCCAGGTTGACGATGGTGCCTTCGCCAAACTTCGAGTGGCGCACGCGCTGGCCCAGCTTGTAACCGGTGTCGGTTTCAGAGATCGGCGAGCCCATACGCTGATGGCTGACCGGACGGCTGATGCTGGCGCGCAGGCGCACCTCTTCCACACACTCTTCCGGCAGTTCGCCGATAAAGCGCGACGGACGGTGATATACCTCTTTCCCGTACAGGCGGCGGGTTTCCGCGTAGGTCAGGGTCAGTTTCTGCATCGCACGGGTCACGCCCACGTAGGCCAGACGACGCTCCTCTTCCAGACGCCCGCCTTCATCCAGCGACATCTGGCTCGGGAACATCCCCTCTTCCATCCCGACGATGAACACCTGCGGGAACTCCAGACCTTTCGCGGAGTGCAGGGTCATCAGCTGAACCGCATCCTGCCAGGTATCGGCCTGCCCTTCACCCGCCTCCAGCGCGGCGTGAGAGAGGAATGCCTGCAACGGCATCAGGTCTTCGTCTTCTTCGTTGTAGCTGAACTGGCGCGTTGCCGTCACCAGTTCCTCTAAGTTCTCAATACGGGTCTGGCCCTTCTCGCCTTTTTCCTGCTCGTACATGGTGCGCAAGCCGGAATCTTTGATCACCCGGTCGGTCTGGACGTGCAGCGGCATGTCGGCCGTTTCCTGCGCCAGCGCGTCGATTAACTCCAGGAAGCGCTGCAATGCGCTGGCGGCGCGCCCGGCAAGGGCTTTTTCCTGTAACAGCTCGCGGCACGCCTGCCACAACGTGAGCTGACGATCGCGCGAGGCCTGACGCACCACGTCCAGCGTACGATCGCCGATGCCGCGCGTCGGCGTGTTCACCACGCGCTCAAACGCCGCATCGTCGTTACGGTTGGCAATCAGACGCAAATACGAGAGCGCATCTTTGATCTCCTGACGTTCGAAGAAGCGCATACCGCCATAAATGCGGTACGGCATGCTCACCTGCAACAGCGCCTCTTCCAGCACGCGCGACTGGGCGTTGCTGCGATAGAGAATGGCACACTGCTCCAGCGCGCCGCCGTTCTCCTGCCAGGTTTTAATGCGGTTCACCACGAAGCGGGCTTCGTCGAGCTCGTTGAAGGCGCAGTAAATCGAAATCGGTTCGCCGTCGACGCCATCGGTCCACAGCTTTTTACCCAGGCGCCCGTTGTTGTTCTCAATCAGGGCGTTGGCCGCGCTCAGAATGTTGCTGGTAGAACGGTAGTTCTGCTCCAGACGGATGGTTTGCGCGCCGGGGAAATCGTTGAGGAAGCGCTGGATGTTCTCCACCTGCGCGCCGCGCCAGCCGTAGATAGACTGGTCGTCATCGCCTACGATCATCACCTTGCCGGTATCCCCGGCCAGCAGGCGGATCCAGGCGTACTGGATGTTGTTGGTATCCTGGAATTCGTCCACCAGGATGTTGGTAAAGCGTTCACGGTAGTGTTGCAGAATATGCGGTTTGTTCAGCCACAGCTCGTGGGCGCGCAGCAGCAGCTCGGCGAAATCCACCAGACCGGCGCGATCGCACGCTTCCTGATAGGCCTTGTAGACGTTCTGCCAGGTCTGCTCGACCGGGTTACCGAAGCTCTGAATATGATGCGGACGCAGCCCTTCGTCTTTCTGACCGTTGATGTACCACATCGCCTGACGCGGCGGCCACTGCTTCTCATCGAGGTTCATCGCCTTGATCAGGCGTTTCAGCAAGCGCAGCTGATCTTCGCTGTCGAGGATCTGGAAATCCTGCGGCAGGTTAGCGTCCATATGGTGCGCGCGCAGCAGACGGTGCGCCAGGCCGTGGAAGGTGCCAACCCACATGCCGCCCTGGCTGGTGCCCATCAGCTGCGCGATACGGTGGCGCATCTCCGCCGCCGCCTTGTTGGTGAACGTCACGGCCATAATCGAGTACGGCGAGCAGTTCTCCACGCTCTGTAGCCAGGCGATACGGTGAACCAGCACGCGCGTCTTACCACTGCCCGCTCCAGCCAGTACCAGCAGGTTCGTACGCGAGGCGGCAACCGCGTCACGCTGTTTATCATTAAGGCTGTCGAGCAGGTAAGAAACGTCCATTGGCACCGTCACGTCATGTCGGGCAGGCAAATGTTTCCATTCGCCAAAACCCTGTTAATTTATACAGAACAATTGATGATTATATCAGCGTCGTGAGGGATGCCAACCGTGAAATTTCCACGTGCGGCAGAAGACGGCTATCCGGGGTAGTCATCAGATCGGCATTTTCCGGCTTGATCCAGCAGGCCTGCATGCCGCAGCGGATCGCCCCGGCGACGTCCGTGGTCAGGTCGTCGCCCACGTGCAGGATCTCACCGAGCGGCAAATCCAGTTTTTCCGCTGCCAGATGATACATATCGTTGAACGGCTTCGAGCGTCCGTGCGGGCCCGCGCGCAGCACGAACTGAAAATAGTTCCCCAGACCAAACAGTTCAGGCTGAGCGTTGCCGTTGGTGATGGCCACCAGCGGCCACTTTTCGGCGAGCTTCGCCAGCGTGTCGTGGGTCTCCTGCGGCACGTCGATCCGACTGCGCCATTTGGCGAAGTTTTCCATGGCCGCTTCGGCCCCCGTGGCCGCATCCTGCGCGCTCAGGCCGGCGTTGAGCATCGCCTGCTCAACCGCACGGCGGCGCCATTCGGTCACGTCGTGGTAAATCTCCGGTTCGGTTTCCCGCAGGGACTGACGCAGCTGCTGGAAGTCTTTGTTCTGCATCGCTTTCAGCGCAGGATGGTAGTTCTGCACAAACGCCAGCGACTCCTGCTCGGTACGCAGGATCACCGGGCGGTTATCGTAAAGAGTGTCATCAAGGTCAAACGTCAGGGCTGATATCTGACCGAGTGGGCGGTAAAAACGCATTATTTCCCCCGTTTGGCGCGTGGATGCGCCGCGTCATACACCGAGGCAAGGTGTTGGAAGTCTAAGTGGGTATAGATTTGGGTGGTCGACAGATTCGCGTGACCAAGCAGCTCCTGTACGCCGCGCAGGTCGCCGCTTGATTCCAGCATGTGCGTCGCAAAGGAGTGGCGCAGCTTGTGGGGGTGAACGTGGCTGTTCAGCCCCTGCTTAATGCCCCACTCCGCAAAGCGCTTCTGCACGTTACGCGCCGAGATCCGCTTGCCGAGTTTCGACAGGAACAGCGCATCTTCGTCGGCGCCAAACAGCCCGCGAAGGTCCAGCCAGTGCTCAATCCAGGAGACCGCATTGCGGCCGATCGGCAGGCGGCGCTCTTTGCTGCCCTTGCCCATTACCCACACCTCGCCGGATTCTAGATCGAGGTGCTTTAAGTCGAGGTTCACCAGCTCAGAGAGACGCAGGCCCGCGCCGTACATCACCTCCAGCATCGCGCGGTCGCGCACGGCCAGCGGATCGTTAAGATCGATATCCAGCAGGCGGTTTACGTCGTCGACGTCGATATTTTTCGGCAGATGACGCGGGGCTTTCGGCGTGGCGATCCCTTTTGCCGGGTTGGCTTTCAGACCGCCCTGACTGACCAGCCAGTCGAAGAAACTGCGCAGGGCAGAGAGCCGGAGCGCCAGGCTCGCCGGGCTGAGATTTTTTTTACGGCTACGCACGACGAACCCGCGTACCGTGGCGGCGTCACATTGTTGCCAGCTTTTCAGGCCGATTTCATCGGCAAGCTGCATGATGGCATCAAGCTGACGCTGATAGTTGAGCAGCGTAATAGGGCTGAGCTGGCGTTCTACGCCCAGATAGCGCAGAAAGCGGTTGACGTCAGTGGCGAGCAATCCGTCCGTCATACGCGCTCAATCCAGCGCTCCAGCAGCTCAGGCAGCATCAGGGCGATCTCCTGCAACAGTTGCGTGCCCTGCCCCTGTTCATAATGATGCGCGTCGCGGCTGGTAAATAACATCACGCCCAGGTCACCATCGCGCCCCATCAGCGACATCGCCACCGAGCCGATAGCTTTGGCTTCCGGCAGCACCACCAGCAGTTCTGGCCCGTTAAGCGGCCCCAGATAGTGGTGCTCATGGCCCAGACGCTGAATGCGCAGCGGCTCAAACGCCTGACGGCTCAGCGCCAGATGGGTAAACCCGGACGGCGCGCCAATGCGCCAGCGGTCAGGGAAGAGACGGATCGTCGCGCCTGCCAGCCCCAGCTCGCGCGCCCAGCGGTGGAAGCGGTTGAGGAACTCTTCGAGACTGTGCGCGGAAGCCAGACGCGCCTGAAGGTGCAGTAGACGGTAGAACAGGCTTTCGTTATTGCTGGCCTGCTCCATCAGCAGCGTCATGTTCTCTTCGAGCTGATTGATGTGGTTGCGCGAGCGCGCCATGTGCCATTCAACCAGCGACACGGTCTCGCGAACCGGATGCGGCACGCGCATCTGTTCGACGACGCGTGCATTGCGGATAAAAAACTCAGGATTGTGCAGCAGGTAATCCACAACAGCGCTGTCGTCCAGCTCCGTTACAGGTTCCCGCAGTTCTTCCCCTGGTTGCTTCATAGATGGATAAACCCGTCATAAACATGTGTCGCCGGGCCAGTCATGTACAGTGGATGACCCGCTCCTTTCCAGGCGATATCAAGACGTCCGCCCGGTAATTCCACGCGAACCTCTTCTGCCAGTAACCCCTGTGAGATACCGACGGCCACCGCCGCACAGGCACCGCTTCCGCAGGCCTGGGTTTCGCCCGCGCCGCGCTCGTAAACCCGCAGGCGAATGTGTTCACGCTTCACCACCTGCATGAAACCGATGTTCGCCCGCTCCGGGAAGCGCTCGTGGCTTTCCAGCACCGGGCCGAGCGTTTCAACCGCCGCGGTTTGCACATCATCCACCTGAATCACGCAGTGCGGGTTACCCATTGAGACGACGCCGCACAATACTGTCTGCTCGGCGGCACGCATAATATAGGTCTTTTCCGCTTTGTTGGCGCGAAACGGCACGGCAGAGGGGTCGAAGTTCGGCTCGCCCATGTTCACGCGCACCAGTTCGTCGTCGGTGACGCTGAGCACCATCCGGCCGTTGGCGGTGCTGACGCGGATATCGCGCTTGTTGGTCAGCCCTTTCAGCCGAACAAAGCGGGCAAAACAGCGCGCGCCGTTGCCGCACTGGGAAACTTCGCTGCCGTCGGCGTTAAAAATGCGGTAGTGAAAATCCAGGTCAGGATCGTAAGGCGGCTCCACCACCAGCAGCTGGTCAAACCCCACGCCCACGTGTCGATCCGCCAGGCGACGGATCAATTCCGGGGAGAAAAAGACATTCTGCGTTACCGCGTCGACGACCATAAAGTCGTTGCCAAGGCCATGCATTTTAGAGAACTGCATCATTTGCTCCATTGCGCGGGTACAGAACGTAATTGTCAGAGATTGACCTGAGTCGGGCCGCCGTTATTGCCGCGATCGTTGGTATCCGGCGTAGATGACTCGATACCACTTTGCACCGGTTTTGTCGGCGGTGGTGCGTTTTTATCCTCTGGCGGGAAGTACAGTGGTCCCTTCAGTCCACAGCCGGTCAGGCTAAACAGAGTGACAAGAACGACAAGCGTTCGGAAGACGTTTTTCATGTAGAGGTTGCCCGTAAGTTCAAATCTGTTTCTATCATCGCAGGAGAAGACACAAAAGCAAGAGTTTGCCGCTTTCCTGCAACGGGAATTATTTAGCGTTATACTGCCGCCATCACGAAAAACAGGAATAAAACCATGAACGACAGTGAATTTCATCGCCTTGCCGATACCCTGTGGATGACCATCGAAGAGCGTATCGACGACTGGGACGGCGACAGCGATATCGATTGTGAAATCAACGGCGGGATCCTGACCTTAAGCTTCGAAAACGGCAGCAAGATTATTATTAACCGTCAGGAGCCGCTTCACCAGGTGTGGCTGGCGGCGAAACAGGGCGGCTATCACTTTGATCTGAAAGGTGACGAGTGGGTCTGCGATCGCAGCGGCGAAACGTTCTGGGATAGGCTGGAGCAGGCGGCGACGGCGCAGGCAGGCGAGGCAGTGAGTTTCAGGTAGTTGCGTTGCCCGGTGACGGCTACGCCTTACCGGGCCTACAACGACTCGAACCGTAGGCCGGGTAAGCGTCAGCGCCACCCGGCAACAGCGGCTCGGACCGTAGGCCGGGTAAGCGTCAGCGCCACCCGGCAACAGCGGCTCAAACCGTAGGCCGGATAAGCGTTAGCGCCACCCGGCAACAGCGGCTCGGACCGTAGGCCGGGTAAGCGTTAGCGCCACCCGGCGAAAAGCCTCAGGAAAAATACTGCTGCAACAGCGGCGCAGTTTCCTGGTTAGCGGGCGCCGCCGGGGTAATCGCCTGCGTACGGAACGGGATCACCTGCGCTCGCCCATCCACATTCACAATCTGGTAGAACTGCGGCAGGTTGAAGTTGATAAAGCTTGAGCCGTAGGTAAAGCGATCGTGCGAGGACGAATAGAAGCGGCTGACGTCGCGCACCAGCTCCTCTTTGCTGCCTTCGCAGTGGTGATACACCTCGGCACGGTTGGTTTCATCCAGAATGTAGATGTTAAACCCGGCGTTATCGCCCGACTCTTCGAAGAAGAACTGAATAATCCCTTCACTCGCAAAGCCATCCACCACCTGCGGCAGCTTAACGTGATTGGTTTCCACCTGGACCGACAGGCCATGCAGTTTGTTGTGTGAAATCGCGCCGTAGAATTCAATGGCGTTTTCCAGCTTCTGCACCGACACGTTCAGGCGCTCAAAGAACAGCCCCCAGGTCTGGCCGGAGACGCGCAAGGCTTTAAAGCGCCCGGTTTCCTGTCGGGTGCTGGAGAGACGCAGTTCGATGCACTCAGACACCAGCTGCTGAACGCGGGTACGAATCAGGCCGCGCAGGTGCTGGCTGTAGCAGAACACCTCCACGCTGTCCGGCGGCGCGGCGTCCTGGTGCATCTTGCCGAGGATCGTTTTCAGCGCCTCGATCATCGCCTGCTCGCCGTTAAAGTGCAGGGTACGCACTTCGTTCCACGAGTTGCGGTACAGCAGATCCACGCTGCCCACCAGGCAGTTTTGCTGCTCGCCAAAGCTAAAGACGTCCAGCTTGCGGAAGTCAAAGTGAACCACCTGATTGCGGAAGGCCGCCGTCGGGTCGTATTCCAGGTTGACGATGATCGCCAGATGGCGAATCTCACACGGGCTGTAGAGCGCTTTTGGCGTCGGCGCAGGCAGACGCAGCGGGAAGTGGTGCGAGACATCCGCCACCATCTCCTGCAACTTGGCTAAATCGACCACCTCGTTGCCTTTGATAAACAACCGGGTACGTGAAGTGAGAAGGCCGTTAAACCAGGCCCAGGCCACCAGCTTGTTCAGGTAGCGGTTATACTCCAGCGGCTGATGGCTGATGATCGAATCCATGCTTGGCGCACGGTTGTACAGATACCACCCGGTGCGGTTCGCGCGGCCCGGCGGTACGTAGATAAAGGTCAGATTCGGTTCAGACAGGTCAGGCGAAATCTGTGGGTTAACCAGCGTTACCTTGCCCGGCAACGCTTCAAACGCGGCGTACAGTTTGCGGGTCAGCACCCCGATATCCTGTGGGCTGGCAGAAACGCTAAGGTTGTTACGGCGGGCAAAGCGGATCAGGTTGCGGTAGCTCTGCATCATCGCATCAAGCAGTTCGTTGTGCGCCTCACGCACCTGATCGATCTTCCAGTTGGCGCGGTTGTCGAGCATGGCGAGACGCTCTTCGTCCCATCCCCACTCTTTGACTAACTGGCTGACGACTTCACGACGCCAGCCCACGCAGGCGCGTTCGCGGCTCAGTTTTTCACAGACTTTGAGATAGAAACATCGACGCACCAGGTCAAGACGCGTGGCGTCCTCAATGGCTGTCAGGTATTCGGTGACGCGTTCCAGCATCATGCAGTAGGCATCAAGCCCGTAGGAGACGATCTCCCCGTCGTGCAGACGCTGTTTAATATCTTTCGCCAGCAGGCGCGGCGTGGGGTACTCCCAGGAGTAGGCTTCCAGCAGCAGGGTTTTCAGCACCGCTTTGTACGGTGAATCAATGCTCTTATAAAGCTGCCAGAGGCTTGCGCCAAAGTACTCTTCGGCGGACAGGGAGCTCAGGCCGCCCAGATCCAGCCACTCGTTTGGCGTCAGAACGCCCTGCGAGTAAAGCGACATGACGTAGTCGTCATAATTCTCTTCTTCATCGCACGGCACCATATTCCACAGAATACGTTTCCCGGCCAGGCGAACGGCAGTACGGTAAAACTCATCCAGCAACAGGATGTGCTGAGTCGAGCCGCAGTCTTCACCACCCAGACTGCCGCTTTCGTTATGGCGGAAACGATTTTCATCAATCAGGAAGAAGCTCACTTCCACGCCGAGCGACGCCGCCCAGCTCTCCAGCAGGCTGCATTTACGCTGCAACAGCTGGCGCTCTTCATTGTCGAGCCAGGACTGATGGCAGACCCAGATATCCAGGTCAGAAGAGCAACTTTGCCCAACCGATGACGTGCTGCCCATGGAGTAAACCCCGGTAATCGGCAGCTCGCCTTTCGGCGAATCCTGCGGCGGCATACCACGGTAGAGTTCAAGTTCAGTCAGGTAATGCTGTTGGGTTTCATCAGGCGTGAAGAGGCAAATGCCCTTGGGAACGTTACCATCAAGGTAACCCGGCATCAGCGGATGGTGATAGTGCAACAATGTTGGCAGTAGACTGTATACCTGCTGGAAAGCAGGGCCCATGGCAGCAAGCGCGCGATCCACACGCAATTGATTGATGGCATCCAGTCTCTGTTTCAGAGTCTCAATATAGAGGTACAAGACGTATCGCCTGATGTTTCCGGGTGTCGCACGCCAGTCAGAACACAAAAAGCAGCGGACCCGCAGTATTTCAAAAAATAACCGTTACCCTTTTTTCGCCTTTTGCTTTTCTGGTGGTACAGACGAAAAAATGGTCTAAAACGTGATCAATTTAACACCTTGCCGGTTGACCGTAAAGAAAGATGCGCTACATACAAGTGTAGCACCGTTCTTGACGTGTAAATTCCTGAATACGGCGATGGCTGACGAGTACGCCGCCCTGTCCCTCTCACTCTTCATCAACCGTAAAACTGCCATCCGAGTGTCAACAATGTTAGGATGGTTAGCGATTGATAATGACGGTAACAAGCATGTTAGACAATGTTTTGAGAATTGCCACACGCCAAAGTCCTCTTGCACTCTGGCAGGCACATTATGTTAAGCAGCGCCTGGAAGCCTGCCACACCGGATTACGCGTTGAGCTGGTGCCAATGGTCACGCGTGGCGATGTCATTCTGGATACGCCGCTGGCCAAAGTGGGCGGAAAGGGTCTGTTTGTCAAAGAGCTGGAGCTGGCATTGCTTGAGAACCGCGCCGATATCGCCGTGCATTCGATGAAGGATGTGCCCGTTGAGTTCCCGGAAGGGCTGGGGCTGGTGACCATCTGCGAGCGCGAGGATCCGCGCGATGCGTTTGTCTCTAATCGCTATGACTCGCTCGATGCGTTGCCGGCAGGCAGCGTGGTCGGCACGTCAAGTTTACGCCGCCAGTGTCAGCTGGCTGAACGTCGCCCGGATCTGGTGATCCGTTCGCTGCGCGGGAACGTCGGCACACGCCTTGGCAAGCTGGATAACGGCGACTACGATGCCATTATTCTTGCGGTTGCGGGCCTGAAACGCCTGGGGCTGGAAGAACGCATTCGCGTCGCGTTGCCGCCGGAGCTGTCGCTGCCCGCCGTCGGCCAAGGTGCCGTCGGCATTGAGTGTCGTCTGGTTGATGCGCGCACTCAGGCACTGCTCGCGCCGCTGAATCATGACGATACCGCAGTTCGCGTAAAAGCCGAGCGCGCGATGAATACTCGCCTCGAAGGAGGCTGTCAGGTGCCAATTGGCAGCTATGCTGAATTAACTGACGGTGAGCTGTGGTTGCGTGCGCTGGTTGGCGCGCCGGACGGCTCACAGATGGTTCGCGGTGAACGTCGCGGCAAGCCGCAAGATGCCGAGGCGCTTGGCGTATCGCTGGCGGAAGAGCTGCTGAATAACGGCGCGCGTGAAATTCTGGCTGAGGTCTATAACGGAGAGCCCCCTGCATGAGCATACTTGTCACCCGCCCTTCTCCCGCAGGAGAGCAGTTAGTGAGCCGTCTGCGCGCACTGGGGCAGGTGGCCTGGAGTTTTCCGCTGATTGAGTTCTCCCCCGGTCGCGAGCTGCCTGAGCTCGCTGACCAGATGCGTCTCTTGCAGGAAGGCGATCTGCTCTTTGCGCTGTCGCAGCATGCCGTGGAGTTTGCCCATGCGCAGCTGCAACAGCATGCCGTTTGCTGGCCTCACGCCCCCCGCTATTTCGCCATCGGGCGCACCACGGCGCTGGCCTTACATACCGCGAGCGGAATCGATGTTCGTTACCCGTTAGATCGGGAAATCAGCGAAGTCTTGCTACAATTACCTGAATTACAAACCATTGCCGGAAAGCGCGCGCTCATTTTGCGCGGCAACGGTGGCCGCGAACTGCTGGGCGAAACGCTGCGCGAACGCGGCGCAGACGTGACGTTTGTGGAGTGCTATCAGCGCTGTGCGAAACACTATGATGGCGCGGAAGAAGCAATGCGCTGGCACGCCCGCGGTATTAATACGCTGGTGGTCACCAGCGGTGAAATGTTACAACAGCTTTGGTCGCTGATTCCGCTTTGGTATCGCGAAAACTGGTTACTCCGCTGTCGGCTTCTGGTCGTCAGTGAGCGTCTGGCGAACCACGCCCGGGAACTGGGCTGGCAGGATATTCGGATCGCTGAAAACGCCGACAACGATGCGCTGCTGCGCGCATTACAATAACTCTCAAATGGGAAGCCATAATGACGGAACACGAAAAATCCTCCGCCGTGGTTGAAGAGACCAGGGAGACTGTGGACACCACGTCACAGCCAGAGACGACAGACACAACCGTTGAGAAGAAAAACGGCAGCAACAAAACCAGCCTCACGCTGAGCGTGATTGCCATCGCGATTGCGCTGGCCGCAGGCGTGGGACTCTACGGACTGGTGAAGAAACAAGGCACCAACCAGACGGCCACCAGCGACGCGCTGGTTAACCAAATCACTGCCCTACAGAAAGCGCAGGAGACGCAAAAAGCTGAGCTGGAAGGTGTGATCAAACAGCAGGCTGCCGCCCTCGCCGACGCGAACAGCAAACGTGAAGAGTTGACCAAACAGCTGAGCGAAGTGCAGGAAAAAGTCGCCACAATTTCGGGAACCGATGCCAAAACCTGGCTACTTTCACAGGCCGATTTTCTGGTGAAACTGGCCGGGCGCAAGCTCTGGAGCGATCAGGATGTCACCACCGCCGCCGCGCTGCTGAAAAGCGCCGACGCAAGCCTGGCGGACATGAACGATCCGAGCCTCATCAACGCTCGCCGCGCTATTACGGAAGATATCGCCAGCCTGTCCGCGGTTTCTCAGGTCGATTACGATGGTATCATCCTTAAGGTAAATCAGCTCTCCAACCAGATTGATAACCTTCAGCTGGCCGATAACAACGACGATGACTCCCCGATGGATTCTGACGGCACCGAGCTGTCCAGCTCCCTGAGCGAATGGCGTATCAACCTGCAAAAGAGCTGGCAGAACTTTATGGACAGCTTTATTACCATTCGCCGCCGTGATGAAACTGCCGTGCCGCTGCTGGCGCCGAACCAGGACGTCTATCTGCGTGAAAACATCCGCTCCCGCCTGCTGGTGGCTGCCCAGGCCGTACCGCGTCACCAGGAAGAGACCTACAAACAGGCGCTGGATAACGTTTCAACCTGGGTACGTGCTTACTACGATACCAATGACGCAACCACGACCGCGTTCCTTGAGGATATCGACAAGCTGAGCCAGCAAAACATCACCATGAACGTGCCGGACAAGCTGGAAAGCCAGCCGATTCTGGAGAAGCTCATGCAGACGCGCGTGCGTAACCTGCTGGCCCAGCCGGGCGTTCCGGCAGAGCGTCCGGCTGAAGCACCTGCCGCCGCACCAGCGCCTGAAAGCGCGCCGCAAGGAGAGTAATGATGCTAAAAGTCTTCTTACTCTTCATCCTGCTGATCGCCGGGATTGTACTGGGGCCGATGCTCGCGGGTCACCAGGGTTATGTATTGATCCAGACCGATAACTACAATATCGAAACCAGCGTAACAGGGCTGGTGATTATCCTGATCCTGGGTGTGGTCGTTCTGCTGGCAGTGGAGTGGCTCCTGCGTCGTATTTTCCGTACCGGCGTACATACGCGCGGCTGGTTCGTTGGCCGTAAGCGCCGTCGCGCCCGCAAGCAGACCGAGCAAGCGTTGCTGAAGCTGGCCGAAGGCGACTATCAGCAGGTTGAAAAGCTGATGTCGAAAAATGCCGACCATGCAGAACAGCCGGTTGTTAACTATCTGCTGGCCGCTGAGGCGGCGCAACAGCGAGGCGATGAGGCCCGCGCCAATCAGCATCTTGAACGCGCGTCTGAGCTCTCTACTAAAGATCCGATTCCGGTTGAGATCACCCGCGTTCGTCTGCAACTGGCGCGCAATGAAAACCATGCCGCCCGTCACGGCGTTGACCGTCTGCTGGAAATTACCCCTCGTCACCCGGAAGTGCTGCGTCTGGCTGAGCAGGCATATATTCGGACCGGTGCCTGGGGCTCGCTGCTGGACATTATCCCTTCCATGGCGAAAGCCGACGTGGGCGATGATGAACATCGTGATGAACTTCAGCGTCTGGCCTGGATTGGCCTGATGGATCAGGCGCGCGCCGATCTCGGCAGCGACGGCCTGAAAACCTGGTGGAAAAACCAGAGCCGCAAAACGCGCCAGCAGGTTCCTCTTCAGGTGGCGATGGCAGAACATCTGATTGAGTGTGATGACCATGACACCGCGCAGGAGATCCTCCTCGACGGTCTCAAGCGACAGTATGATGACCGCCTGGTGATAGTCATCCCGCGTCTGAAAACCAACAATCCGGAACAAATTGAAAAAGCACTGCGCCAGCAGATCAAAACCGTGGGCGATCGTCCGCTGCTGTGGAGTACGCTGGGCCAGTCTCTGATGAAACACGGCGAGTGGCAGGAGGCGAGCCTCGCCTTCCGCGCCGCGCTGAAGCAACGTCCGGACGCATTTGATTACGCCTGGCTTGCTGATTCGCTGGACAAGCAGCATAAGCCGGAAGAGGCCGCAGCTATGCGCCGTGATGGGCTGTTATTGACGTTGCAAAATAACGGAACGCAGCAGTAATTAACAGGAGGCCAGATGGCCTCCTTTTTTACGCCCATAAAAAAACGCCTGCTATAAAAGCAGGCGTTAAAACAGGTCTGTAAGACAACATATTTGGTGCTTCACTCAACGTTGTGTCCATGGTGTCTGATGAGGCCGAAGCGACATCTGTCAGTGGACGATAAGCACCGTAAACGGCTCTGCGTCATTCCTGAGTTTATGAGGCCTTAAGGCGAACATAAGAGATGGAATGAGCATCTACACGCATATTATTGCATGTAATGTGCCAGGTTTACACGCAGAACTTTTACATCGCGCAACATTTTAAGATAAAAGGAAATTATGCTGTTAAGAACCGCCTGAAGCCATACAACATCGCGCTGAAGGCGGCGATATGTCGTCACCAGGAGACAGGTTAAGAGGTAAAATAATAAATTCTTTAATATTAACGGGTTATATGTCGCTGAATCGCGACAAGGATATAGAGTGTTGTCGGGGAAAGGCTACAGGATAAAAAACGCAGAAAACAAAAAACCCCGCCGAAGCGGGGTTCAAAATTGGTCGGCGAGAGAGGATTCGAACCTCCGACCCACTGGTCCCAAACCAGTTGCGCTACCAAGCTGCGCTACTCGCCGATGTACTGCTTTTTTGAATTTTTAGTTCAACTCATTAAAAGTCGTGGTGCGAGGGGGGGGACTTGAACCCCCACGTCCGTAAGAACACTAACACCTGAAGCTAGCGCGTCTACCAATTCCGCCACCTTCGCAATTCACAACTCTTTCAATAATGGGGTGGCTAATGGGATTCGAACCCACGACAACTGGAATCACAATCCAGGGCTCTACCAACTGAGCTATAGCCACCACTGTATTCTTTCACGCGGTTCTGACTACTTCTCAGACCACCGCAGCTCTAGCGCCGGGACTAAAATGGCGCGCCCGACAGGATTCGAACCTGAGACCTCTGCCTCCGGAGGGCAGCGCTCTATCCAGCTGAGCTACGGGCGCTTAGCGCCGTTGCGGGGCTGGATATTACGTACCTCCGTCCCCGCTGTCTAGTGCTTTTTTGGAAAAAATGCGCGTTTGGTTATGGTTTGCACATTTTGCCGCTTATTCCTCCACTTTATGGGCGGAGCCACGGCGGCCCAGGCCAAAAAGTTTATATGCAGCTGTGACGGCAGCCAGGAAGATCATCCCGACAAACAGCGACATGCGGGTATCTTCATTAAAGTACATTCCAATTAATACGCAAATCAGGAACGCCATCGTCAAATAGTTCGCATACGGGAACAGAATGGAGCGGAACGGATGGCTGGCGATCGCTTTTTTGTGCGCCTGTCGGAAACGCAGCTGGCTAATCAAAATGACAAACCACGGTACCATTCCCGGCAGCACGCTGGCGCTATAGACGTAAACAAACACGCGCTGCGGATTCGGGATGATGTAGTTCAGGCAAGAGCCAATCAGCAGAATCACAATCGACACCGCTACGCCCGCCACCGGTACACCCACGCGGGAGACTTTACCCATCACCGCCGGCAGCTGTTTGTTTTGCGAGAGCGCGTAAAGCATACGCCCGCAGCTGTACATCCCGCTGTTACAGCCGGAGAGCGCCGCCGTCAGCACCACAAAGTTGATAATGGCGGCCGCCGCCGTGATGCCAATCTTAGCGAAGGTTAAGACAAACGGGCTGCCGGTGGTGCCGATCTCGTTCCATGGGAAAATGGTCACGATAACGAAGATCGCGCCCACATAGAAAATCAGGATACGCCACAGCACCTTGCCTACCGCGCTACGCAGCGTGACCTGCGGGTTTTTCGCCTCACCTGCGGTAATGCCGATCAGCTCAACGCCCTGATAAGAGGCGACAACGATACAGAGTGCGGTCAGGAAGCCTTTCCAGCCGCCGGCAAAGAAGCCGCCGTGTCCGGTCAGGTTACCGAAACCAATCGCGTGCCCGCCGTTACCGAAACCAAAGAAGATGACACCCAGACCCACAACAATCATCACGATAATGGTGGTGACTTTGATCATCGCAAACCAGAACTCGATTTCACCGTAAAGGCGAACGGCGGCAAGGTTCGCCAGCGCCACAAGCCCTACGGCGATGAGCGCGGGTATCCACTGGGCCATCTCCGGGAACCAGAACTGCACGTAGACCCCGATGGCGGTGATCTCCGAAATCCCGACGGCCATCCACATAAACCAGTACGACCAGGCCGTGAGATAGCCAAAGAACGGGCTCATATAACGGTGGGCGTAAACGGCGAAAGAGCCCGTTACCGGCTCCAGAAACAACATTTCGCCCATTGAGCGCATGATGAAGAAGACGAAGAGCCCGGCAATAATATACGCCAGCAGGACGGAAGGCCCCGCCCATTTCAGCGTGCTTGCCGAGCCCATAAACAGGCCAACGCCGATAGTCCCGCCCAGCGCGATCAATTCAATATGTCGAGCTTCCAGCCCACGCTGAAGCTCCGGTTTTTTCTCTGCCATAAATCCTCGGTTGTGTTTGCTGTTTCCCGACTTATTGCCGGGTATTGTTTTGAGGGGTACTGAAATACGGAGCGAATGGTTTCTTAAATTCTGGCAAATGGCAAACAATGCATTAAAAAAATGAATGCATTGTACAGAAATCCAGCAGTTTTACAGGGGGGCTGCAGCGCGAACAGCAGATCGCGCTGCATATTGATTACATTTTCCCGGTGTAGTGCCAGGCGAGGTAGCGCAGCAGACGAATCTGTCGTTTGATACGCGTCGGTTGAGAGAGCAGGCGGTAGAGCCACTCCAGCCCCAGGTTTTGCCAGACTTTGGGCGCCCGCTTAACGTGGCCGGTAAAGACGTCGTAGGTGCCGCCAACGCCCATATAGAGCGCATCCGGGCTGACCAGACGGCAATCGCGCATCAGAATTTCCTGCCGCGGCGACCCCATGGCGACAGTGACAATTTTCGCCCCGCTGTCGCGCACGCGCTCATATAACGCCTGGCGATCTTCCGGCCTGAAATAGCCATCCTGGCTGCCCACGATGTTAACATTCCACTGGCTACGCAGCTTTTGTTCGGTCTGCGCCAGCACCTCTGGTTTGCCGCCAATCAAAAATACCGGCGTGCCTTCAGCGCCTGCGCGTTCCATAAGTCGCTCCCAAAGGTCAGCACCCGCCACGCGAGAAACATTAGCGTCAGGAAACTTTTTACGAATTGAACGCACCACGCTAATACCGTCGGCATATTTAAACTCCGCGGCTTCAATCAGGCTTTTCACTTCCGCATTATCTTCAACCGCCAGCATTTTTTCTGCGTTGATGGCCACCAGCGTGCCCGATTTCATCTGCCCGTCCGCGAACAGGAAATCCAGCGCGTGTTGCATGTCACGCCAGCCAATAAGCTGTAGCCCACGCAGCGCATAACGCGGGGCTGAAGTTGTATCCGTCATGATAATCCCTACTCAGACTTGCGACAGCGTTGTGCTGCCCTGTGGCTCACGTCTGTGCACAAGCCCTGCACTGTCAAACAACCAGTACAGCAGTTTTGCCAGCAGCAGACAGAGACCGAAAACGACCATAAAAAACACCACGCGTGAGACGAACGAATCCAGCCCCTCGCGCGCCAGAACGATCATATTGAAAATGGCACCGAAACAGAAACTGTGCAAAACAGCGGCTTTGTAGCGGTTGGTCTCTTCGTTACCCAGCGTATATAGCCAGTCGAACCATTTTATTATCAGCCCGACCGCGATCGCGCCCGGCAGGATAAACCACGTTCCGCCCATCACTACCAGCGAGCCAATCAGGGTTGGGGAAATCGCCAGGCCCGAATGGTTGTTCAGCACTTCCCAGGTAAAGTAGTTCGCCGTGTTCAGGACAATACCGGGACGGTCAGGCCACAGCCACGTCGGTATAAAGACATAGAAATCGCGAACAATCGGCGCCAGCCCCTGGAATTCGATTTTGTCGTAGTTTTGCAGCAGTAAAGCCAGGTTTTCCCACGGCGAGAAGGTGTCGCGCGTCAGATACAGGAAGGTATAAAACGCTTCGTCGCCCGCCACGTTCAGTCCGTAGCGCTTCAGCGCCAGCCAGAACATCCCCACAATGCCAAAGACGCCTGCCGCCGCCAGCATCCACAGCGAGATCCAACCGCGAATAATGCCGATAAACAGGAAAATCGCGAAGGCGATAATGATGTTGGCGCGGGTGCCGCCGACGATCATGTAGGTCAGAATGCCAAATGCGACGGTGCTGACCAGGAAGAACAGCCAGGCTTTGCTGTCCTGACGCAGGAAAAAGACCACCAGCATCGCCGGAATGAAGAAATAGAAGAAACGCTTGAGCGCGACGCCAGAGACTTCGGCGGAGAAAATCTGGCTATAGGACTGCAACTTAAACAGTAAAAAGCCGTTATGCATGAAGAAAATCGCCACGCTGACGAGGGCGATGGTCATCAGCATAACCCACGTCAGATGGGTTTCTACCCGGTTCATGGTAAACAGCGGACGACGGGGTGTGGTGTCTTTCGCCGCGCGCAGGCGCGTTTTATAGGTGACGTAATACACCGCGTAGAAGCAGGTCGCAGAGAGCAGCGCCTGCAACAAGATTTCCGGCGGAGCGACGCCAACATCAAAGCGGAACACGAGGATGCTGGTCAGCGGGAAGCCAAAAAAAAAGGTCAGCAAAAACAGCAGCGAGAAGAATACGTTGAAGTTAAAACGTACGCGCCGGAATTCAAACCATGTGAGCGTGGCGATAAACAGCGTGCTCAGCAGCCAGACCACCAGCAAGCCGCTAAATTGCAATTGGCTCATGCGTTGTCTCCTGAAGCAATACGCAGCGCGCGGTGCCACGGCGTGAGATAGTTCGGGCTGAAAAAGTCGATGCTATTTTTATCCACCAGCGTGAGCTGACGCTGCGCTTCCCGTACCACCTCGACATTAAGCGTGTCAGAGGTAAACAGCACCGGAATATGCTGTTCGGCCATGTCCTGCCAGAACGGGTTTTCGCGGTTGAGCACGCACGGTACGCCCGCCTGAATCAGCAGACACAGCGTACCAATCCCCTGCTGACGGGCAAAGATGAAATAGCCCAGATCGCATTTTCGCAGCAGCGCGAGATAGTCATCAAATTCCAGCTTATCGCTGAGAATGTGCAGATTTTCCGCGCTAAACAGCCCAAGCCCCTGCTGGCGAACGTCATCGATGTAGGCGTCGTTATTGGCGGGATAGCCCATCGGCACCACCACGTTCACCGTATCGCCAAACTGCTGATGCACCGCCCGCAGCGCCGCGACATGCTCGTTACTGCGATCGCCGGAATTTCCCACCAGGATAGTCAGTTTGCCCTCACGAACCGCGTCATTCGCCATGGTATTCAGTGCCGGATCCATACGGGTCGGAAAATAGAGCAGTTCCCCGCGAACCTTCGGGTGCTGTTTAGCAAAATAGTTGAGGTCGCCACGGGTAGCAAAAACGCAGCCCACGCGCGCCTGCGCCAGACGACGCAGCGGATAGAAAAGACGGAACTTCCAGCCGTGGGAGACTTCGTAGAGATCCGCTCCCCAGATATGCCAGCTGAACTGGGAAGGTTTTATCCCGCCGCTTAACAGCGCCAGCCACAGCCCGGTATTGAATTGTCCGTGGAAGAAGAAACGCTGGCTTCGGTCCGCTTTGGCTTTCGCGACAACGGCTTTGGTCAGGGCCGCTTTGTCTGGCCAGAAGGTGATGTGCAATGCCGGACACGCCGCGCTCAGGCCGTTATCGCGTCCAACGACCATAAACTCGCGCGCATCGGGCGTGCCGGATGCCAGTTCATCGTTGAAGAACCGCAGAACGGTCTGGTTATGATGCGGGATATCCGATCCCAGTATGTGTATCAGTGCAGTCATGCGCGTTTACGCCAAAGTAAAAATACGCCGCAACAGGCAGCGAAATAAACGATATAAGTTGCCATATAGGCCTGAGCCGCCCCCAGCGCACCGTGGGTGGGGATCAGCCAGTGAGAAAATGCCGTCAGCAGCGCAAACTGGCCGATCTCTGCCAGGATATACAACCGCAGCGAAGCCTTCGCAATCACCAGATAGCCGAAAACGTATGCCCCCACTTTCAGCACATCGCCGACCAGTTGCCAGGCAAACAGATCGCGCATGGCGGTAAACTTCGCCGAAAACAGCAGCCAGATGGCGAAATCACGCAGTAACCAGACGGTAAAGCTGGCGATCGCAACCGCCGGCAATACAAAACGCAGGGAGCGAAAAATCTCGCGGGTAATATCCTGCCTGGAAGTCAGGCGCGATAAGGTTGGCAGTAAATAGACGCTAAAGGAAGCCGTAATAAATTGGAGGTAAGCATCTGAAATGCTGCTCACGCCCTGCCAGATCCCCACTTCATCCCAGCTGTAATGCGCTGCCAGCAGGTTTCGCATCATCACGTAGGCAACGGGAAGCGTTACTGAAGTGATGAGCGCCATCAGGGTAAACTTTCCTAGCTGCCCCGCCAGCATCTTGTCCCACTGCGGTTTCAGGTAATTCAGCGGGACATTGCCTCTGCGCATCAGCATAAACGCTGCCGGAATGACAACGAGCGCAGGCACCAGCGCCAGCCCCAGCAGCGCGCCTTCATAGCCGCCCAGCCGATAGCAAAAGTAGTAGGCGATAACGCCGATGATGCTGCCGAGGATCAGCGCCAGCGCATTCCC
Organism: Enterobacter cloacae complex sp. ECL72; assembly: GCF_019056635.1. Taxonomy (NCBI): domain Bacteria; kingdom Pseudomonadati; phylum Pseudomonadota; class Gammaproteobacteria; order Enterobacterales; family Enterobacteriaceae; genus Enterobacter; species Enterobacter cloacae complex sp. ECL72. The sequence goes on from NZ_CP077659.1 coordinate 4,032,651, forward strand.
GGCGGCATCACGGAAGCCTTTCATCAGCGCCAGCAGCAGGTTTGCCCAGGCGATCCCCATCTGAACGAGCGCCACCAGGCGCACCAGCCCCTGATAGTGCGTGTGTCCGAACAGTCCCTGGCTGATGGGTGCCGCCGCCAGCAAAAAGACGACGGCCAGCAACGTAGAAAAGCCCAGCACCATAGCAGAGGAGGTGCCCACCACCGTGCGGAGCTTTTCGGCATCGTCATGATGCTGCGCGACGTATTTGGTGACGCCATTGAATATCCCGGCACCCGCCAGCACGCCAAGCACCGTGACCAGCTGGCGGAAATTCCCTGCCAGCCCAACGCCTGACGGACCAAATGAGACGGCCAGCAGCTTGACGACCAGTAACCCGGCGCCAATTTTTACAAGCGTGGACGCTGCCGTCCACACCGACGCTTTTGCCAGAGACATATCAGGCGAAATAACTCAGAAGCGAATTGATCACCGTACGCTGGTTCACCGGCGCGAGGTTGTAGAACAGGGGCAGGCGGAGCAGACGTTCGCTCTCTTTGGTGGTGTAGCGGTCTTCACCGGCAAACATCCCGAAGGCTTCGCCAGCCGGGCTGGAGTGCAGCGGAATATAGTGGAATACCGCCATAATTTCCGCCTCTTTCAGCCAGGCAATCAGCTTGCTGCGATCGTCGTTATCGCGCAGCTTGATGTAGAACATGTGAGCGTTGTGGATACAGTCTGCCGGAATAGTCGGCAGTTCAATACGTCCGGCTTTTGCCAGCGGCTCCAGCGCGTCGTAGTAGGTTTGCCACAGGGAGAGGCGTTGCAGATTGATTCGCTCTGCCGCTTCCAGCTGCGCCCAGAGATACGCGGCCTGCAAATCCGCCATCAGGTAGCTTGAGCCGATATCGCGCCAGGTGTACTTATCCACCTGACCGCGGAAGAACTGGCTGCGGTTGGTCCCTTTTTCACGGATCACTTCCGCACGCTCCACCAGGGCACGATCGTTAATCAGCGTCGCGCCGCCTTCGCCGCCTGCGGTGTAGTTTTTGGTTTCGTGGAAGCTAAAGCAGCCGATATGACCAATGGTGCCCAGCGCGCGCCCTTTGTAGGTGGACATCACGCCCTGCGCTGCGTCTTCCACCACAAACAGGTTGTGCTTTTTAGCGATGGCCATGATGGTGTCCATCTCACAGGCCACGCCCGCGTAATGCACCGGCACAATCGCCCGCGTTTTATCGGTGACCGCCGCTTCAATCAGCGTTTCGTCGATGTTCATAGTATCCGGACGGATATCCACAAACACGATTTTCGCCCTGCGCAGGACAAACGCGTTCGCCGTGGAGACGAAGGTGTAGCTCGGCATGATCACTTCATCGCCGGGCTGGATATCCAGCAACAGCGCCGCCATCTCAAGCGATGCGGTACAGGACGGCGTCAGCAGTACCTTGGCACTGTGAAAACGTTGCTCCATCCACTGCTGGCAGCGGCGGGTAAAACCGCCATCGCCACAGAGCTTGCCGCTGCCCATAGCAGACTGCATGTAATCAAGTTCAGTGCCCACAACGGGAGGCGCGTTAAATGGAATCATCTTGTCACCTGTATAACCAGTAGGCGGTGGCGTCGATGCTGGCACCACTCGCAATATAACGTTTAAGCGCAGCGGTGTTGCCCATCTGGGTTGCGACCCGCAGCGTCGATACCTGTTGTTGCTCCGCCCAGTGCAGCGCCGCCTGCATGAGTTTCTCGCCCATGCCGCGCCCGGCTAACAAACCGATGCGCGCCTCGTGCTCGTTGAGCCTGCGAAGCGAAACAAAACCCTGAATCTGCCCCCCGGCAGTACGGAACACCAGACAGACGTGGTCAAACGTGCCTTTGACCGCATTCTCTATCCACTGGGCATAAAAGCGGCCGCTGTCATCGGGCGCATACCAGGGCGCCCGGAAACGGCTCTGAGCGAAGGCCAGCGCCGCCATCTTGCGCAGCGCGGGGATATCCTGCTCCGTTGCAATTTCCGCGCCCGGTGAGGCGTGGAGAGCCACGGTAACAGAGAGATCAACCTCACCCTCGACCAGCCGGAATCCGTGCTGCTGGAGGGCGTCCAGCAGATCGGCGCGGTCCGCCGGGATCTTAGCTTGTACGCGCTGCCAGGCGCTGAAGTCTGCTTCCTGCAACGCAGGGGCATTGTCGCGCAGACGCACTATCGCTGAGGGACGCGCAAAGAATGCGCTTTCCCACTCAAGGGCCTCCAGCACGCCGTTGAGGATACTCAACGCCACACGCCTTTGGTATCAACAACATACTGCTGACGTACGGCATCACCGGAAACCGCTTTGAACGCATTGTGATCCACCAGCAGCACCAGCACATCCGCCGTCGCCAGCGCGTCATCCAGGGCGGTAAGGGTGCAGTGACCGGCAAGTTTTGCCGGCAGCGCATGAATATTCGGCTCAACCACCAGCGTTTCACCGCTGTGCCAGGCAGCGATCATTTCGGCAATTTCCATCGCCGGGCTTTCGCGCAGATCGTCAATATTCGGTTTGAATGCCAGACCAAAGCAGGCAATTTTCAGCTCACTGGCGCGTTTGCCGCTGTCGGCCAGGCAATCCGCGACCGTGGCTTTGACCTGGTTGATGACCCAGTGCGGTTTGTGGTCGTTTACTTCGCGTGCGGTGCGAATCAGGCGTGCCTGTTCCGGGTTCTGCGCCACGATAAACCACGGATCGACCGCGATGCAGTGCCCACCCACGCCCGGCCCCGGCTGAAGGATGTTCACGCGGGGGTGACGGTTAGCAAGGCGAATAAGTTCCCAGACGTTAATCCCCTGATCGGCACAAATCAACGACAGTTCATTCGCAAACGCGATGTTAACGTCGCGGAAGCTATTTTCGGTCAGTTTGCACATCTCGGCGGTGCGGGAGTTGGTCACCACACATTCGCCTTCAAGGAAAATTTTATACAGCTCGCTGGCGCGCGCGGAGCAGACTGGCGTCATGCCGCCAATCACGCGGTCATTTTTAATCAGTTCCACCATCACCTGGCCGGGCAGTACGCGCTCAGGACAGTAGGCGATATTGATATCGGCCTGGTCGCCCGCCTGCTGCGGGAAGCTGAGATCGGGACGCGCCTCGGCCAGCCACTGCGCCATCTGCTCGGTAGCCCCAACAGGTGAAGTGGACTCAAGGATAACCAGCGCCCCTTTCTTCAGCACAGGCGCAATGGATTTTGCTGCCGCCTCGACGTAAACCATGTCAGGCTCATGATCGCCTTTAAAGGGCGTTGGAACCGCAATCAGGTACGCATCGGCTTCTACCGGCGTGGTGCTGGCGCGCAGTAAGCCACCGTCCACCGCCTTTTTCACCACACGATCGAGATCGGGCTCCACGATATGAATTTCGCCACGGTTGATGGTTTCCACCGCGTGCGCGTTGATATCTACGCCAACGACCTGCTTTTGACGAGAGGCAAAGGCCGCCGCAGTAGGCAGCCCGATATAGCCAAGACCAACAACAGAGATGGTAGAAAAACTCATAGCGTTACCCGATTGTGTTTAAGTGCGTGCAAAATACGACCACAAGCCTGCCCGTCACCGTACGGATTGTGGGCCCGGCTCATCGCCTGATACTCTTCATCGTCATGCAGTAAGCGCGTGACCTCTTCGACAATACGACGCGGATCCGTTCCCACCAGACGCACGGTACCGGCAGTAACCGCTTCCGGGCGTTCGGTGGTTTCACGCATCACCAGTACCGGCTTACCGAGGGAGGGCGCCTCTTCCTGAATGCCGCCAGAATCGGTCAGGATCAGCCAGGCGTGGTTCATCAGCCAGACAAATGGCAAATAGTCCTGCGGCTCGATCAGGAGCACGTTTTCCACGTGGCCCAGGATACGGTTGACCGGTTCGCTGACGTTCGGGTTGAGGTGCACCGGATAGACAATCTGCACATCCTCGTTCTGCGCGGCGATTTCAGCCAGCGCGTGGCATATTTGCTCAAAGCCACGGCCAAAGCTTTCGCGGCGGTGGCCCGTCACCAGAATCGTTTTCTTGCCGTTGTTCAGGAACGGATAGTGCGCAGCAAGTTCTGCCTGAAGCTCGCTGTTAGCCAGCACGCGGTCACGCACCCAAATCAGCGCATCAATGACCGTATTGCCGGTGACGAAGATCTTGCTGTCGCTGATATTTTCGCGCAGCAGGTTCTGACGTGAGTTCTCGGTTGGCGCAAAATGGTACATCGCCAGGTGACCGGTGAGCGTACGGTTGGCCTCTTCCGGCCACGGGGAATAGAGATTGCCGGTACGCAGACCCGCTTCAATATGACCAACGGGGATACGCTGATAGAACGCGGCCAGGCTGGTCGCCACGGTGGTGGTGGTGTCGCCGTGCACCAGCACCACATCCGGCTTGAACGACTCCAGAATAGGCTTTAATTCTTGCAGAATACGGCAGGTGATTTCCGTCAGTCCCTGTCCCGGTTTCATTATATTGAGATCGTAATCCGGGACGATAGAAAAGAGGGTTAAGACCTGATCGAGCATCTCACGGTGCTGGGCAGTCACGCACACTTTCGCTTCAATATCAGGATCTCTGGCCAGCGCATGAACCAGAGGCGCCATCTTGATGGCCTCCGGCCTGGTGCCAAATACGGTTAGTACTTTCACATCGATTCTCTTCGATTAGACGATGAAGGCCGCAGCCTTCATCGTAGACGGCGTTCTTAGTTTGTGCGGCGACGCAATAACGCTACGCCAGCGCCAGTCAGTGCGCCCACAATCCCCCACATAATCATCAGGAATGCGCGACGCGGACTATCGCGTTTTACAGGCTCTTCAGGCGTTCTTAAATAACGATAGGTCTGAAAACGCGGGTCCAGCGTTGGACCGACGTTGAGCGTATTGAGCATGGCGCGGTTTTGGTCGTAATCAAGGTCAAAGTCAGGGCCAACGGCCTGGATATTTTCCAGACGTGCCTGAAGCATTGGGCGACCAAGAAGGAACATTTCTGAATCCGGGAGTTCGTCAGCCGGAACATCCGTTTCGCTACGGGAAATATTGTGCTGTTCCGCAATCTTCAGCGCCTGCTCAATATTATGTACGCGACGGGCGAAGATAGCCTTAGCGACCTCTTCCTGGCGTTTGACCTGCGCTTTCATCTGAATAGTACGCGCAGCCCAGGCGCCTTTCAGCTCGTCATTCAGATGACTGGCCGCGCGCTGGCTGGCAAAAGCAACGTACTGTCGCAACAGGTTATTGGCGTCCGGCGCCGTTTCCGCAATCAGCTTCACGCTGTCGCTAACGTTACGGAGCACATCGCCAGGCATAAACTGAATGTTATTAATCAGGTCATCCAGCAGTGCGGCATCCGCTTTGCTGTTACCGACCATGCGCTGCTTGTAATAGTCCGTCTGGGACCAGAAATCGCGACGTGTATCCCACGACGCCAGCTGCATCACAAACTCTTTGTAGGATTCATCCATCACCGAGGCCTGATCCGGGGTCGCCAGATTGGCCTTGATATCAAGATTACGCAGGAATTGCTGCTGGGAGTAGTAGCCTCCAAGCATATTCACCGTTGGTCGGTCTGTGATCGCCGTGGCGCTCCACTCTTGTTTTGCAAAGAAGGTGTAGGCAAGCGCTAACAGCGCGAACCCCAGGGCAATCCCCACAATCCACAGTTTGCCCTGCCATAACACGCGAAACAAACCACGAATATCCAGCTCGTTCTCAGTGCCCACTGATTTCGCTCCCGCCAACGGTTGAGTCATCATAGTCCCGGTTTTACTTAGTTAATGTTGTGTTTTTGCCACTGTTCCGACGCATCCTGCGTTTTAAACGTTTAATAAAACGCGCGACTTTCCATGCACGCTTGATGCAGTAACCGTACATGAAAAATGCTAGCAAGAATAATACCAACATTACCCATTCAGGAATGAAATGTGCGTATTCCGCGGCAACGCCAATCGCAGCCAGAATAGCAGCCGCAAGCGTAATCAACACAAATGCCTGACGAGACGTGAAGCCGGCGCGCATAATCAGGTGATGAATATGCTGCCGATCGGGAGAAAACGGGCTCATCCCTTTACGCAGACGGCGGTACATAATAGCCACCATGTCCATCAGCGGGATGGCGATAATCCAGAGAGCCGTTACCGGGCTGATAGGGTGCGTTTTACCCTGCGTGGTTTCCAGCAGGACCCAGATAACCGTAAAGCCAATAAGGGTACTGCCCGCATCGCCCATAAAGACTTTATAGCGACGCCCTAACACACCCAGGTTCAGGCAGATGTAAGGCAGGATGGCGGCAATCATGGCAAAGCACCACATTGACAGGCTGTACTGGCCGTCAAACCATAAGATGATGCCGATAGCGCCAAACGAAACAGAGGACAGCCCACCGAGCAGACCGTCTATACCGTCAACCATGTTAAAGGCGTTGATAGCCGCCCACACGGCAAACAGCGTCAGGAAGAAGCCGAATGGCCCAAGCACCAGCTCCCAGGGACCAAACACGTAGCCCAGGCTTCTTAGATAGAGGCCGCCTACCACCATCATAATGATGCCAATGGCCGCCTGTACCGTCGCGCGGAACTTCACGCTGATATCAAAACGATCATCAAGGGCGCCGACCAGTACCAGCACACCGGCACATGCCAGGTAGAGTGCGGCATGGGGGATATAGTAATCCGCGATCCCGAATGTGAAACAGATGCCTGCGTATACCGAAATGCCGCCCACCAGCGGAATAAGCCCCTGATGACGTTTACGGAAGTTCGGTTTGTCCACTAACCCAATTCTTTTTGCTACCTTGCGCGCAATGAACAAAAAACAGGTTGTGAATAAAAAAATACTGATCAGCTCAGTTACAGCAGTGAGTAGATTCACAATGGATTGCTCTCAACAAATGTTAGTCCCGGAAGTATAACCATGAAGCCTCTGCCTCAGAAGGATTAAAGATGGCTCATCACAACTCCCTTTGTATGTTTTTCAATCAATTATTTCTTTGACTGTGCAAACCTTCTTATTGTCGCACCGACAGGTCTAAATTGGGAGTGTGTGGTAATAGCGTATAGTCCATAAATAAAAAACGCCACGTAAAAACGTGGCGTTTACTGGGATTATTTGCGTTACGAGCGTTTCATCATGTCGAAGAAATCGTCGTTCGTTTTGGTCATCGCCAGTTTGTTAATGAGGAATTCCATTGCGTCGATTTCGCCCATTGGATGGATGATTTTACGCAGGATCCACATTTTCTGAAGCTCTTCCTGAGTGGTAAGCAGCTCTTCTTTACGGGTACCGGAACGGTTGTAGTCGATCGCCGGGAAGACGCGTTTTTCTGCGATTTTACGAGAAAGGTGCAGTTCCATGTTGCCTGTACCTTTGAACTCTTCGTAGATAACCTCGTCCATTTTGGAGCCGGTATCGATCAGCGCCGTCGCGATAATGGTCAGGCTACCGCCCTCTTCCACGTTACGCGCCGCACCGAAGAAACGCTTCGGACGATGCAGGGCGTTAGCATCCACACCACCGGTCAGTACTTTACCGGAAGCCGGCACCACGGTGTTGTAGGCACGCGCCAGACGGGTAATGGAGTCGAGCAGGATGATCACGTCTTTCTTGTGCTCAACCAGGCGTTTCGCCTTCTCGATGACCATTTCCGCAACCTGAACGTGGCGAGAAGCAGGCTCGTCGAAGGTAGACGCAACCACTTCCCCTTTCACCAGACGCTGCATCTCGGTCACTTCTTCCGGACGTTCGTCAATCAGCAGCACCATCAGCACACAGTCTGGATGGTTGTAAGCAATGCTCTGCGCGATGTTTTGCAGCAGCATGGTTTTACCGGCTTTTGGCGGCGCCACAATCAGACCACGCTGGCCACGACCAATTGGCGATGCCAGATCCAGCACACGAGCGGTTAAGTCTTCAGTAGACCCGTTACCACGCTCCATGCGCAGACGAGAGTTAGCGTGCAGCGGCGTTAAGTTCTCGAACAGGATCTTATTGCGGGAGTTTTCCGGTTTGTCGTAGTTAACTTCGTTAACCTTCAACAGCGCAAAGTAGCGTTCACCCTCTTTTGGAGGACGAATCTTACCTGAAATGGTGTCACCAGTGCGGAGGTTGAAACGGCGGATTTGGCTAGGGGATACGTAGATGTCGTCAGGGCCGGCGAGGTAGGAGCTGTCTGCGGAGCGGAGGAAACCAAATCCGTCTTGCAGTATCTCCAGCACACCGTCGCCAAAGATATCTTCGCCACTCTTAGCGTGCTGCTTCAGGATGGCGAAAATGATGTCCTGCTTGCGCATACGAGCCTGGTTTTCCAGTCCCATATTTTCGCCGAGAGTGATCAGCTCAGAAACCGGCGTATTCTTTAATTCGGTAAGATTCATAATGGTGTGGGTTCTTAAACTCGGGGTGATTCTCGAACTTAATGTTGTGAATGGTATGGCAGGGTCATCCATGCCTGTTTAGCGGCCATCACCTCATGTCTGTTCGCTGTCTGGTCACAGGGAAAGAACGCAGAACTGAAACGACAAGACGGATTGAGTGACAAGCCCGGAATCTAGCAACTTCACGCACTGTTTAAGTTAACAACGGGAAGTATCGGGTAAAACAAGATTCAAACAACAAGATATGTTTAAAACGTAGTCATAGCTAACTTAGCACGACTAAAGCCGGGCGTCCAGAGCTCGCCGTTAATTAGGCGTTCTGGACGCTCAGCTGAGAAACCTTACGCCAGGTTAGCGTCCAGGAACTCTTTCAGTTGACCTTTGGACAGTGCGCCCACTTTGGTCGCCGCCACGTCACCGTTCTTGAACAGCAGCAGGGTCGGGATGCCACGGATACCGTATTTTGGCGCGGTGCCCGGGTTCTGGTCGATGTTCAGCTTGGCAACGGTCAGTTTGCCCTGATATTCGTCAGCGATTTCATCCAGAATCGGAGCGATCATTTTGCAAGGACCACACCATTCAGCCCAGAAATCAACGAGGATCAGCCCGTCAGCTTTAAGTACGTCCGTGTCAAAACTGTCGTCAGTCAGGTGAATAATTTTATCGCTCATATATAACTCCACAGGAATAAGCCTGGTACGTTGGTTTTGTCTCCACCAACGACGTGTTGATGTCGCATTAACCAACTAAAGGTTGACTTTATTTCACCGGATACGCTTTCGTAAAGCAATAGTAAGCTGATATTCTACCACACTATGAGCAAAACACATTTAACAGAACAGAAGTTTTCCGACTTCGCCCTGCACCCAAAGGTTATCGAAGCCCTTGAAACTAAAGGGTTTCATAACTGCACGCCCATTCAGGCTCTCGCCCTGCCGCTGACGCTGGCCGGTCGCGACGTTGCAGGGCAGGCGCAAACCGGTACTGGCAAAACGATGGCGTTTTTAACGTCAACGTTTCATTATTTACTTTCTCACCCGGCGATTGCAGACCGCAAAGTTAACCAGCCGCGCGCGCTAATTATGGCCCCGACGCGAGAACTGGCGGTACAGATCCACGCAGACGCTGAGCCCCTGGCGCAAGCCACCGGCCTGAAACTTGGCCTGGCCTATGGCGGCGACGGCTACGATAAACAGCTGAAAGTGCTGGAAAGCGGCGTCGATATCCTGATTGGGACCACCGGCCGTCTTATCGACTACGCCAAACAGAACCATATCAACCTCGGCGCAATCCAGGTCGTGGTGCTGGATGAAGCAGACCGCATGTACGATCTGGGCTTCATTAAAGACATCCGCTGGCTGTTCCGCCGTATGCCTGCGGCAAACCAGCGTCTGAACATGCTGTTCTCCGCTACCCTGTCATACCGCGTACGTGAACTCGCATTCGAGCAGATGAACAATGCGGAATATGTGGAAGTAGAACCGGAGCAGAAAACCGGGCACCGCATTAAAGAAGAGCTCTTCTATCCTTCGAATGAAGAGAAAATGCGCCTGCTGCAAACCCTGATCGAAGAAGAGTGGCCGGATCGCGCGATTATCTTCGCGAACACCAAACACCGCTGTGAAGATATCTGGGGTCACCTGGCGGCAGATGGGCACCGTGTGGGCCTGCTGACCGGCGACGTGGCGCAGAAAAAACGCCTGCGCATTCTCGACGAATTTACTCGTGGCGACCTTGATATTCTGGTCGCGACCGACGTGGCGGCCCGTGGCCTGCACATTCCAGCCGTGACGCACGTCTTTAACTATGACCTGCCAGATGACTGTGAAGACTATGTACACCGTATCGGACGTACCGGTCGTGCCGGCGCAAGCGGTCACTCCATCAGCCTTGCGTGTGAAGAGTATGCGCTGAATCTTCCGGCCATTGAGACCTACATCGGTCACTCTATTCCACAGAGCAAATACAATCCGGACGCGCTGTTGAGCGAGCTGCCGCCACCTAAGCGCCTTACCCGTCCACGCTCCGGCAATGGTCCGCGTCGTTCCGGCGGTGCACCGCGTAATCGTCGTCGTTCAGGTTAAAAAATATGCTCAGCTCCACCTCGCTTTATGCGGCAATTGATCTCGGTTCGAATAGTTTTCATATGCTGGTTGTGCGCGAGGTGGCGGGAAGCATACAAACGCTGACGCGCATTAAGCGCAAGGTCCGCCTCGCGGCGGGCCTGAGCAGCGATAATCACCTCTCCCCGGAAGCCATGGAACGTGGCTGGCAGTGTCTGCGTCTGTTTGCAGAACGTTTGCAGGATATCCCGCTCAGTCAAATTCGCGTTGTTGCCACGGCGACCCTTCGTCTGGCGGTTAACGCTGGCGATTTCATTGCCAGAGCACAGGAAATTCTGGGCTGCCCGGTGCAGGTCATCAGCGGTGAAGAAGAAGCGCGTCTGATTTATCAGGGTGTGGCGCATACGACCGGCGGCGACGATCGTCGTCTGGTGGTCGATATCGGTGGCGCCAGTACTGAACTGGTCACGGGCACAGGCGCGCAGGCGACGTCACTGTTCAGCCTGTCGATGGGCTGTGTGACCTGGCTGGAACGCTACTTTACCGATCGAAACCTTGCCAAAGAGAATTTTGACGAGGCGGAAAACGCGGCGCGTGCGGTCCTGCGCCCGGTCATGGACGAACTGCGCTATCACGGCTGGAAAGTGTGTGTCGGCGCGTCCGGAACCGTTCAGGCGTTGCAGGAAATCATGATGGCACAGGGAATGGACGAGCGGATCACGCTTGCCAAACTCCAGCAGCTTAAACAGCGCGCCATCCAGTGTGGTCGTCTGGAAGAGCTTGAAATAGAAGGGCTGACGCTCGAACGCGCGCTGGTTTTCCCCAGTGGGCTCGCCATTCTGATCGCCATTTTTACTGAACTCAATATCCAGTGTATGACCCTGGCAGGCGGTGCGCTGCGCGAAGGTCTGGTCTACGGAATGCTGCACCAGTCGGTCGATCAGGACATCCGTAGCCGTACGCTGCGTAACGTTCAGCGCCGCTTTATTGTTGATATCGACCAGGCACACAGAGTGAGTCAACTGGCGTCACTGTTTGCCGATCAGGTGAAAAAAAGCTGGGATATTGAACCGTTAAGCCGCGATCTGCTGCTAAGCGCCTGTGCGCTACATGAAATTGGTCTCAGCGTGGAGTACAAGCAGGCACCGCTGCACGCGGCCTGGCTGGTGCGTAATCTCGATTTACCGGGCTATACGCCCGCCCAGAAGAAGCTGCTGGCCACCCTGCTGCTAAATCAGACTAACGCCGTCGATCTCTCTTCCCTTCACCAGCAGAACGCTGTACCGCCGCGCGTGGCGGAGCATCTGTGTCGTCTGCTTCGCCTGGCGATCCTGTTTGCCAGTCGGCGTCGTGATGATTTGCTGCCAGCCATTACGCTGGCGGCAGACGATGAGAAACTGACGCTGACGCTACCGGAAAACTGGCTTGAGGATCATCCGCTTGGGGCGGAACTGATTGAGCAGGAGTACCAGTGGCAGAGCTATGTGCACTGGGCGCTTGATGTGAAGTGACCCTTTGAAGCGTGCCGGGTGGCGGCTTCGCCTTACCCGGCCTGCAAATAGTTATCCCTTCTCTTTGGCTTTTGCCAGCATCGCGCGAATGTTTGCCACGTTTGCCTGCCCTTTGTGCATACGCTCTTCAGCGGTAATGACTTTACGCTCCTGCTCCCAGATAAGATCGTCCTGAGGCAACTCCAGCAGAAAACGGCTCGGCTCCGGGCGCACCAGCTCACCATACTGGCGGCGCTCTTTGCACAGCGTAAACGTCAGCTCTTTCTGCGCACGAGTGATCCCCACGTAGGCCAGACGGCGCTCTTCGTCGACGTTATCTTCATCAATGCTGCTCTGGTGCGGCAATAGGCCCTCTTCCATCCCCACCAGATAGACATAGGGGAACTCCAGCCCTTTCGAGGCATGTAACGTCATCAGCTGAACCTGATCGGCCTCTTCTTCGCTTTCGCCGCGCTCCATCATATCGCGCAGCGTGAAGCGGGTGACCACCTGCGTCAGGGTCATGGGCTCGTCAATCTCAGATCCTTCAAGCATTTCGGTCATCCAGCTGAAGAGCTGGTTAACGTTTTTCATCCGCATCTCGGCTGCTTTCGGGCTGGCAGAGGTTTCATACAACCAGGATTCGTAATCAATGCCGTGGATCAGATCGCGTACTGCCGCCACAGGCTCGCGCTCTGCCAGACGCTGCACCTCACCCAGCCAGTGGGTAAAGCGGGTTAAGGCGTCATAGCCGCGCCCGGTCAGGGTCTGGCTCAGCCCCATATCGAAGCTGGCGGTGAACAGGCTTTTGTTGCGGGTCATCGCCCATTCACCCAGTTTTTGCAGCGTCGCAGAGCCAATCTCGCGTTTCGGCGTGTTCACGATGCGCAGGAAAGCGCTGTCGTCATCCGGGTTGGTCAGCACGCGCAGATAGGCCAGCAGATCCTTGATTTCGGGACGCGAAAAGAACGACGTACCGCCGGAGATTTTGTAGGGAATGCGGTTCTGCATCAGCATCTTTTCAAAGACGCGCGACTGGTGGTTTCCGCGATAGAGGATCGCGTAATCCTTGTATTCAGTTTTGTTGACGAAGTGATGGGCAATCAGCTCGCCCGTTACGCGCTCCGCTTCGTGCTCTTCGTTGTTGGCGCTTAGCACTTTCAGCTCGGTGCCGTAACCCAGTTCGGAGAACAGGCGCTTCTCAAAGACGTGCGGGTTATTGGCAATCAGGATGTTCGCCGCCTTCAGGATACGCCCGGAAGAACGGTAGTTCTGCTCCAGTTTAATCACCTGCAACGTCGGGAAGTCTTTGCTTAGTAGCACCAGGTTTTGCGGACGCGCGCCACGCCATGAATAAATCGACTGATCGTCATCGCCTACGACGGTAAAGCGTGCACGCTGCCCTACCAGCAGCTTCACCAGCTCGTACTGGCTGGTGTTGGTATCCTGGTATTCATCCACCAGCAGGTAACGGATTTTGTTCTGCCAGCGCTCGCGTACCTCTTCATTCCGCTGAAGCAGCAGCGTCGGCAGCAGGATCAGATCGTCGAAATCCAGGACGTTACAGGCTTTCATATGCGCGTCGTACAGACCGTAGCAGTGGGCAAAGATGCGGTCGCGCTCGCCTTTGGCGCTTGCCGCTGCCTGGGCCGGCGTCATCAGATCGTTTTTCCAGTTCGAGATCGTCGAGATCAGCTGTTGCAACAGCACTTTGTCATCTTCGATCAGCCCTTCCGTCAGCTCTTTAAGCAGCGCCACCTGGTCGGTGTCATCGAAGAGAGAAAAGTTGGACTTCATGCCCAGCGCCGCGTATTCGCGCTTGATAATATCCAGACCCAGCGTGTGGAAGGTGGAGATCATCAGCCCGCGCGCCTCTTTACGGCCCAGCGTCTGGCCGACGCGCTCTTTCATCTCACGCGCCGCTTTGTTGGTAAAGGTGACCGCCGCGATATGGCGCGCCTGGTATCCACAACCCCGAATTAAGTGGGCGATTTTGTTGGTGATCACGCGTGTTTTACCGGATCCCGCTCCTGCCAGCACCAGGCAGGGTCCGGTGACGAATTCGACAGCATGTTGTTGTCCGGGGTTTAAACGCATAAATGGTCACTCAATGAAAGTCGGGAGAGGAGGAAAAACGCGTGGTAGTATACCGACCGTAAACTAGTCGACTCAAGGCACGATCATGGCAAAAACAGCAGCAGCACTGCATATCCTTGTTAAAGAAGAGAAACTGGCACAGGATCTGCTCGAACAGATTAAAAACGGCGCCGACTTCGGCAAACTGGCGAAGAAACACTCGATTTGCCCGTCAGGCAAACGCGGTGGTGACTTAGGCGAGTTCCGCCAGGGCCAGATGGTCCCGGCGTTTGATAAAGTGGTCTTCTCCTGCCCGGTGCTGGAGCCAACTGGCCCTCTGCACACACAATTCGGCTATCACATTATCAAAGTGTTATACCGCAACTAATCAAAAGCCCGGTGCATTGACTCACCGGGCTTTTTTATTTAGGTGTTCCGGCGTTCAGATACCGTCGCCGTATTCGAAGGTGTGATGAATACCGTTGAAGTGCTGATCCATATCCATCGACGGCTTATCGCTGTCTGGCTTACCGACGATGCGCGCCGGGACGCCAGCGGCGGTGGTGTGCGGCGGTACAGGCTGGAGCACAACCGACCCCGCGCCAATCTTCGCGCCGCGTCCGACTTCAATATTGCCGAGGATTTTAGCGCCCGCGCCAATCATCACCCCTTCACGAATTTTCGGATGGCGATCGCCGCTGGTTTTACCGGTACCGCCCAGCGTAACGGATTGCAGGATCGACACGTCATCTTCGATCACCGCCGTTTCACCAACAACAATGCCGGTGGCGTGATCGAGCATGATCCCGCGGCCAATTTTCGCCGCCGGGTGAATATCGACCTGGAAGGTCACGGAAACCTGGTTTTGCAGGAAGATGGCCAGCGCGCGGCGTCCCTCATTCCATAACCAGTGGCCGATGCGGTACGCCTGTAAGGCGTGGAAGCCTTTGAGATACAGCAGCGGCGTGGAGTATTTATCCACCGCCGGGTCTCGCGTGCGCACAGCCTGGATGTCGCAGGCGGCAGAAGCAATCATTTCCGGATCTGCGGCGTAGGCCTCTTCCACCACCTCGCGAATCGCAATAGCAGGCATGATAGGGGAAGCCAGTTTATTGGCGAGCATATAGCTCAGGGCGCTGCCGAGATTTTCGTGCTTGAGTAGCGTCGCGTGATAGAAACTGGCCAGCATGGGCTCACAGTCGGCCAAAGCTCGGGCTTCGGCTTTAATATTATTCCAGACGATATCCAGTTCTTCACACGGCATTGCTTGCTCCAGACGATAGTTAATGACCAGCCAGTTCTGCGCTGGCTGGGTCATTCAGGTGACGATACTTCCCGGCTAATTGCTGCTGCGCTCGTCCTTGCGCGCACGACCTAATAAGGTCAATGCTGCCTCGCGCGCATTTTTTCCGCAATACAATACCTGATAAATTTCCTCGGTTATTGGCATTTCGACACCGAAACGGTGCGCCAATTCGCGAACTTCTTTGGTATTGCGATAGCCTTCAACCACCTGACCAATCTTCTCCTGCGCGCTTTTTACATCGCTGCCCTGTCCGAGCATCATGCCAAAGCGGCGGTTACGCGACTGGTTATCGGTGCAGGTCAGCACCAGGTCGCCCAGCCCTGCCATTCCCATAAAGGTGGCCGGATCGGCACCCAGCGCTTCGCCCAGGCGGGACATTTCGGTCAGGCCACGGGTGATCAGCGCAGTACGCGCATTCGCGCCGAAACCGATGCCGTCAGACATCCCGGCCCCGATGGCAATGACGTTCTTCACCGCGCCGCCCAGCTGCACGCCGATAAAATCGGGATTGCTGTACACGCGGAAGCTTTTGCCGCAATGCAGCAGTTGCTGAAGATCGTCGGAAAATGCCTGGTCGGTGGACGCCAGCGAAATCGCCGTCGGCAAGCCCGCAGCCAGCTCTTTGGCAAACGTCGGCCCGGAGATCACCGCCAGCGGGATCGCTGTTCCCAGCGCTTCGCGGGCAACGTCCTGCAACAGACGTCCGGTTTCCGCTTCCAGCCCCTTCGTCGCCCATACAATACGCGCATCCGCACGCATCAGCGGCTTAATCTGACGCAGGACTTCGCCAAACACGTGGCTTGGCACCACAATCAAAATATTGCGGCTGGCCGCCAGCGCGGTCGCGAGGTCGCTTTCCAGATACAGAGAGTCAGGGAACGGAACGTCCGGGAGAAACGCCACGTTGCAGCGGTCGTGTTGCAACGTCGCGATATGTTTTGGATCGTGGCCCCACAGGACCACGTCGTGACCATTTCTTGCCAGCGTGATGGCAAGAGCGGTGCCGTAAGAGCCGGCACCGATCACAGTCATTGACGCATTAACAGTGCTCATCAGGCATCCTGATGTTGTTCGGCACCTTCGCCAGCCTGCTGCTGTAGATAGTTCATGAACAGCGCATCAAAGTTTACTGGCGCAAGGTTCAGTTGCGGGAATGTACCGCGAGAAACCAGGCTGGTGATGCATTCACGGGCATACGGGAACAGGATGTTCGGGCAGTATGCACCCAGGCAATGTGCCATCTGGTTGCCTTCGATGCCGCCGATGGAGAAGATACCGCCCTGCTGAACTTCGCACAGGAATGCAGTCTCTTCGCCCAGAGAGGCGGTCACGGTGACACGCAGTACGACTTCATACACATCATCCGCCAGCTGGGTGGATGCGGTATCCAGATCAAGTTTAACCTCTGGCTGCCAGTCTTTCTGGAAAACGTGCGGCGCATTTGGCGCTTCGAAAGAGACATCCTTGGTGTAGATGCGCTGGATCTGGAAAGTCATCTCGGTGTTATTTTGTTCTGACATGGAAAAACCCTTTTTAATTGTCCTAAAGTCTCTAGCTCAGCAGCGGATCGAGTCCACCACGGGCGTCGAGCGCATACAAGTCATCACAGCCGCCAATGTGCTGCGCATCAATAAAAATCTGTGGAACCGTTGTGCGACCACTGCGTTGGATCATCTCTTCGCGTTTAATCGCGTCACCATCGATCGGCAGTTCCTTGAACGTTACGCCTTTGCTGGACAGCAGCGCTTTCGCTCGGTGGCAGAACGGGCACGTTGCTTTGGTGTAGATCTCAATATTGGCCATCACTTAACTCCTTATTTACCGCGCACTAAAGGAAGATTCTCCCCGCTCCAGCCGGAGATGCCTTCTTTCAGCACCGTTACGTTTTCAAAGCCTGCTTTATGCAGTGCGTTGGCAGATTCCTGCGCCTGCATGCCAGTGCCGTCAACAACAATAATCGGCTGGGCTTTATGCTTCTCCAGCTCACCAATGTTGTTCGCTTTAATTTCCGCTGGCAGCAGGTTGATAGCACCTGCGATGTGGCCCTTGCGGAAATCGTCGCGCTGACGCAGATCGACAACCACGGCGTCCTCTTTGTTGATCAGACGTGTCGCTTCACCGCGGGTGATCACCTTAATTTTAGACGTCAGTCCCTTAAATGTGGTGAACAGTACAGCGACCAGCAGGCCAATCCACGCGATGCTCAGAACCGGGTGGCGGCTAACGAATTGCATAATTTCTTGCATGGGGGGTAACAACTCCCGACTAAGTGATTAAAAAAACCAGGACAGGAGTATACCTGTGCGCTGTGGCAAATACAGCCAGCGACATAAAGCTAATCTATTTTCTGCGGCATGCCACGTAAAAAAAGCCTCAAAATGGCCTGAGAACAGCATTGCCCCCGCGCTTTCTTTGATCTTCTGCGGCTATTTTATCGATTCAGCTGTAGTAAAATTACGCAAATTTTTTGTCTCTTGAGCATGAGGTTGTCGCAATGTCGGTTTCTAAAAAACCTATGGTACTGGTGATTCTGGATGGCTATGGCTACCGTGAAGATCAACAGGATAACGCCATTTTCAACGCCAAAACCCCGGTTATGGATGCGCTATGGGCAAAACGTCCCCACACCCTGATTGATGCGTCTGGCCTGGAAGTGGGTCTGCCGGATCGTCAGATGGGCAACTCTGAAGTGGGTCACGTTAACCTGGGTGCGGGCCGTATCGTTTACCAGGACCTGACGCGCCTGGACGTTGAAATCAAAGAACGTACATTCTTTGCCAACCCAACGCTCACCGGAGCGGTTGATAAAGCCGTTGCCGCAGGCAAGGCCGTTCACATTATGGGTCTGCTCTCTGCGGGCGGCGTTCACAGCCACGAAGATCACATCATGGCGATGGTAGAACTGGCCGCCGAGCGCGGTGCGGAAAAAATCTATCTGCACGCCTTCCTGGATGGTCGCGATACGCCGCCACGCAGCGCAAAAGGTTCTCTTAAAGCGTTTGAAGATAAATTTGCCGCACTGGGCAAAGGCCGCGTGGCGTCCATCGTTGGCCGTTACTATGCCATGGACCGCGACAACCGCTGGGACCGCGTTGAGCAAGCCTATGATCTGCTGACCCTGGCAAAAGGTGAGTTCCAGTTCCCGACCGCCGTTGAAGGCCTGGAAGCGGCTTACGCGCGTGATGAAAACGACGAATTTGTGAAGGCAACCGTGATCCGCGCTGAAGGCCAGGCCGATGCCGCCATGGAAGATGGCGATGCGCTGATCTTCATGAACTTCCGTGCTGACCGCGCGCGCGAAATCACCCGCGCCTTCGTCAACAGCGATTTCGACGGTTTCGCCCGTAAGAAAGTGGCGAAGATCGATTTCATCCAGTTGACCGAATATGCAGCGGATATCAAAGCGCCATGCGCGTATCCACCCGCTTCCCTGGAAAATACCTTCGGCGAGTGGATGGCGAAAAACGATAAAACGCAGCTGCGCATCTCCGAAACTGAGAAGTATGCGCACGTGACCTTCTTCTTTAACGGCGGCGTAGAAGAGCCGTTTGAAGGCGAAGACCGCATCCTGATTAACTCGCCGAAAGTCGCCACTTACGATCTCCAGCCAGAAATGAGCTCTGCGGAGCTGACCGAAAAACTGGTGGCCGCGATCGAAAGCGGTAAATACGACACCATCATCTGTAACTATCCGAATGGCGACATGGTGGGCCACACCGGCGTGATGGAAGCAGCCGTTAAAGCGGTTGAAGCGCTGGACCACTGCGTTGAGCAGGTTGCGAAGGCGGTTGAATCCGTAGGCGGCCAACTGCTGATCACCGCTGACCACGGTAACGCAGAACAGATGCGTGACCCGGCAACCGGTCAGGCGCATACCGCCCATACCAACCTGCCTGTTCCACTGATTTATGTGGGTGATAAATCAGTGAAAGCTGTGGAAGGCGGCAAGCTTTCCGACATCGCGCCAACCATGTTGTCGCTGATGGGTATGGAAATCCCTGAAGAGATGACTGGCAAGCCGCTGTTCATCGTGGAATAATCGCTCCCCATGAGGGGAAAGGCGATTTTTTCAATCACATGGGTCGTGAAGCCGCTTCGGTTATCAGTCAGACCTCTGCTTTGCGCCAGCGCACTCAGCGCTGGCGTATTGCTGTGCGCCGCATCCGCCCACGCGGATGACCGCGATCAGCTTAAATCCATTCAGGCCGATATCGCCGCCAAAGAGCGTGCGGTACGTCAGCAGCAACAGCAGCGCGCCACCCTGCTCGCCCAGCTTAAAAAGCAGGAAGAGGCCATTTCCACCGCCGCGCGTAAGCTGCGTGAAACACAAAACACCCTTGCCCAGCTCAATAAGCAAATCGATGAAATGAACGCGTCGATTGCGAAACTGGAGCGTCAGCGCGATGCCCAGGAGCGGAACCTTGCTGCACAGCTTGATGCTGCTTTCCGTCAGGGTGAGCACACAGGCCTTCAGCTGATCCTCAGCGGTGAAGAGAGCCAGCGTGGTCAGCGTTTACAGGCCTATTTCGGCTATCTAAACCAGGCGCGTCAGGAGACCATTGCGCAGCTGAAACAGACGCGCGAAGAAGTCACCACGCAAAAAGCCGAGCTGGAAGAGAAGCAGAGCCAGCAGCAAACGCTGCTCTACGATCAGCAGGCGCAGCAGGAGAAGCTTGAGCAGGCGCGCAATGAGCGTAAGAAGACGCTCGCCGGGCTGGAGTCCTCTATCCAGGCAGGACAAAGCCAGCTGAGCGAAATGCGCGCCAACGAATCCAGACTGCGTAACAGCATTGCCCGGGCAGAAGCCGCGGCCAAAGCGCGCGCCGAAAAAGAAGCGCGCGAAGCGCAGGCGGTGCGTAATAAGCAGCAGGAAGCCTCCCGGAAAGGCACCACCTACAAACCGACTGAAAATGAACGTTCCCTGATGTCGCGTACCGGCGGCCTCGGCTCCCCGCGTGGTCAGGCTTACTGGCCCGTTCGCGGTACGATCCTGCATCGCTATGGCGAACAGTTGCAGGGTGAGCTACGTTGGAAGGGGATCGTTATCGGTGCGTCTGAAGGTAGCGAAGTGAAAGCCATCGCCGATGGCCGCGTGATCCTGGCCGACTGGCTACAGGGTTATGGGCTCGTGGTGGTGGTTGAACACGGTAAAGGCGATATGAGTCTTTACGGCTACAACCAGAGCGCGCTGGTCAGCGTTGGCACCCAGGTGCGCGCGGGTCAACCCATTGCCCTTGTGGGCAGCAGTGGCGGTCAGGGCCGCCCGTCACTCTATTTCGAAATTCGTCGTCAGGGTCAGGCGGTCAATCCACAGCCGTGGTTGGGAAGATAGGTTTTGCTTCAATTTCGTCGAATTGTTGTTTCCGTAGTCAGCGCACTGGCGCTGGCTGCACCGGTTTATGCAGGCAAACTCGCGATTGTGATTGATGACTTCGGTTATCGACCACACTATGAAAATCAGGTGCTGGCGATGCCGCCAGCCATCTCTGTCGCCGTCCTGCCTAATGCGCCTCACGCGCATGAAATGGCGACCAAAGCGCACAATGGCGGCCATCAGGTCCTCATCCATCTGCCGATGGCCCCCCTCAGCAAGCAGCCGCTGGAAAAAGATACCCTGCGCCCGGACATGAGCAGCGACGAGATCGATCGCATCATCCGCGATGCGTACAATAAAGTGCCGTATGCCGTGGGTCTGAATAACCATATGGGCAGCGCGATGACCTCCAGCCTGTACGGTATGCTGAAAGTGATGCAGGCGCTGGAGCGTTACAATCTCTATTTCCTCGACAGCATGACCATCGGCAACAGCCAGGCGATGCGTGCCGCTCAGGGGACAGGTGTAAAAGTCATCAAGCGCAAAGTATTCCTGGACGACTCCCAGAACGAAGCGGATATCCGCGTGCAGTTCAACCGCGCGGTACAGCTGGCGCGCCGTAACGGTTCGGCGATTGCCATTGGGCATCCGCATCCGTCTACCGTTCGCGTTTTGCAGCAAATGTTGTCGGGATTACCCGCCGATATTACGCTGGTGCGTCCGAGCGATCTGCTCAATGAACCTCAGGTGGATACTTCTCGTCCGGGTAGCACGCAACCATCCGCAACGCAGCCGCGTAATCCATTCCGCGGCGTGAAGAACTGCACGCTGAAACAGCCGCCTGAACCGGTCTATGCAACCCGCTTCTTCTCGGTGATTGGCGAAAGCATCAGCAGCAGTACACTGGTTAAATACGTCCAGCAACAGTGGCAGGGTTGGGGAAAAAAAGCCTGATCGGCTAACGCCTATTCTGCCAGATAAGAGTCCGACTGCTCTTTTGCAACGGACTCTCTCTTTTCCCGATCCTGATACCAGGCCTTGAAATACTTCAAAAAACTGTACGCCGTGGCATAAAACCCTGTCACCACACCTACTTTGCCCTGACGCCAGGCACCGCTAAACAGATACCATTTGAAAAATGCGCCGATAGCGCTGATCGCGCCGCGACCAAGAGAGGGACGTATCGTCTGATATTGAACCAGGCGAGTGGTATATCCGTTTAATTTATTAAAAAGTTCATGCAGCGAATGAAACGTCTCATGTCTGACATAACCTGGAATACGTTCAGAACGGAGAAAACCTTCAACCTGATCGTCTACTGGCCGGTTATTAAATCGCGACTGCGTACGGTTAAAAAGACGCACCGGATAATCCGGTGATGAGACGGGATAAATCGTTCGGACATTTTCTCCCAAAACAAACCAGTGACGACATATCCGCCACGCCATATCCAGTTCGGGTTCATCGCCCATTTTTAATTCTAAAATAGCATCAACGGTTTCTTGATCGAGTATTTCGTCACTGTCCATGCACAGCACCCAGTCGTTATGCGCATGGGATACGGCATGGTTCATCTGCTCGCCGTGCCAGCTATATTTTTTGAATATGGGCGACAATCCATAACTCTGGCAAATATATATCGTCGAGTCTGTACTTCCGGAATCCACTATAACGAATTCATCTGCTATTTTTAAAAGAGGAGGAATAACATCGTGCAACGTTCTTTCGGAGTTAAACGTTAATAAGCAGACCGTTATTTTAAACATATTTTCACTCTCTCAATAACGACATAAAATTTTTCACTCATACTATCGAATTGAGAAGAGGCGATTAAAGTCTTAAATCGCACTTTTAAAATAAGCGCGTTTAAAATGTTTTCTTGTAAAAAGACAAAGAAATACAAAAAATCTATTTTATTTCAGTAAATTCTTTATAATGCGGTCAGATGAAGGGTAGCATACGGATTCAGACATGCCGCAAAAACGTAAAATCCTCCTCCTGGACACGGGCAAAGAATGGGGGGGAGGTACCAACAGTATGCTTGAGCTTCTGAAGCGAATCAACCGCGACAAATTCGACATTACTTGTTGTTTTTACAGTGATTATAGTCGTGCTGAAGGTCAAACGATTGGCCAAGTGCTCAATAGCATTGGGATCCCGCTACTCGTTATCCCTCAACGTAAGCAACCGGCATGGGCAAAACTACTGAAAGAAGCGGGACGTGGTCTGCTGTTTTTCTCGCGTTCAGCGCGCAAAGCATTTACGCGGCATATCGATACCCTGTGGCGCATTCGCCCCAACGTCAGCAAGATCGAGACCATTTTCAGGGAAGGTGGATTCGATACGCTGTATATGAACAACCAGCCAGGCTCTAACGAAGAAGGGTATCTGGCGGGCGCAAACCTGCATGCGCGGATAATCCAGCACTGCCGGATTGAACCGGTGCTGACCCCGCCGCTGGTGAAGCTGGTCAATGCCCATGCCACAAAAATCATCGCCGTCTCGCACGGCGTTGAACGCGTGTTGCTTCAGCATGGCGTCCGGCCAGCGCTGTGTACCACGGTCAACAATGCTATCGACATCCACCAGCCTTTGCCCGACCGACGCGCGATGCGCCAGCGTCTGAACATTGATGACGACACGTTTGTGTTCGGCAGCATTGGCTCGCTAATCCCTCGCAAAGCCAACCACCATACGCTGGAGGCGCTGGCACAGTTCAGCCAGAGGCACCCGCAGGCAAAATGGAAGATGGTGCTGGTCGGTGAAGGGGCGGAGCGCGGCGCACTGGCGGCACAGGCTGACGCGCTGGGTATTGCTGAGCACGTCATTTTTACCGGTTTCCAGAACACGCCTTTTGACTATCTCGCCACCTTTGACGCATTTATTCTGGCCTCGAAGAGCGAAGGCCTGCCGCGCGTCGTGCTGGAGGCAATGCTGCTGAATATTCCCGTGATTGGTTCAAAGGTGACCGGCACGGCAGAATTGATCGATCATGAGTCGACCGGCCTGCTGTTTCCCTGGAGCGACGTGTCGCAACTTGCTCAACATCTGGATAATATCTGGCAGGATCCTGCTCTGCGCGCCCGGCTCGCCGCTGCCGCACACCAGAATGTCTGCAACATGTATGCCATTGAAAGCTATGTTAACGGTGTCGAGGCCGTTCTTGGCGCGCAATAACCAAACGAGAAGAACATGTTTAAATTCCTGAATGCTCGCTACCGCCACATTACCGGGCGTCATAACATTCCTTACGCTTCCCTTCCGGTCACGCGCGATCTCGTTGCGGTGGATTCCATTGTGATCCCGTGTACGGGCGCGGATTTCGTCGAAGAGGCGTTATTGTCAGCGACCTTTGCAGAGCGTTATGCCACCGACGTCAGCGAGATTGTTATCGTCAGCGATCAGCCTGAATCCGCTTTCGGCGAGCTGCCGCCAAAAACCCGCGTTGTTACCCTCACGCTTCCAAAACGTGAAGAAGGTTACCGCTATAAGCAGATCTACCTCAGTCGTCTGGTGAAGCTTAACGCTCCGTTGCAGGCGCGCGGTGAAGGTGTGCTGATGATCGACTCCGATCTCAACCTGCTTAAAATGCCAGAGATCAACATGGCGGATATGCACATCTACTCCAGCTTCCGTCAGGGCAAAATGATTGCCAAGCTGGACGGCGCGCCAGCGGAGAAAGTGCCGGCATATTACAAAGAAACGGTGCGTCCGTATCTGGTCGATCACGTTAACGGCGCGTTTCTTGCCGCCACCAAAAAGACCTGGCGCCGTATCTGCCCGCTGTGGCTGACGCTGTTCCAGGATACCTGGGAGCTGATGGACGACACGCAGCCGCCGACCGATCAGCTGCCGCTCGCTGCGCTGCTGGACATGCTGGATGTAAAAACGGTTAACCTCGGTGACTGGATGAACTGGCCGGTCTCCAAGAAGATCGGCGGTCAGGAAGCCGTTGTGCCGAAAGAGGTGATTGGCGCGCACGGTGGTTTCCCGCTTTCCGAATGGCAGAAGTATCTGGAATCGCCGGATAACAGGCTGCTGTTCAAAGGCCAGGATTACACCCGCAAGGTGCGTTACCTGACGGACGAAGAGAAAAAGAATCAGTAAAAAAAGGGGCCGCTGGCCCCTTTTTAATTACTTATCCCAGCTCAGGATCACTTTCCCTGACTGGCCGGACCGCATTGCGTCAAAGCCCTGCTGGAACTCATCGATGGAGAAACGGTGAGTGATAATCGGGGACAGATCCAGACCGGACTGGATCAGCGCGGCCATCTTGTACCAGGTTTCGAACATCTCACGGCCATAGATGCCCTTAATGAACAGCCCCTTGAAGATGACTTTGTTCCAGTCAATGGACATATCTGACGGTGGAATACCCAGCATCGCGATACGGCCACCGTGGTTCATGGTGTCGAGCATGGTGCGGAACGCCGGTGGCGCGCCGGACATCTCCAGACCCACGTCAAAGCCTTCGGTCATGCCCAGCTCTTCCATCACATCGGTCAGGCTCTCTTTCGAGACATCCACCGCGCGGGTGACGCCCATTTTGCGCGCCAACGACAGGCGGTATTCGTTCACGTCGGTGATCACCACGTTGCGCGCACCCACATGCTTCGCCACGGCTGCCGCCATAATGCCGATGGGGCCCGCGCCGGAAACCAGCACGTCTTCACCCACCAGGTCGAAGGAGAGCGCCGTGTGTACCGCGTTGCCGAACGGGTCGAAAATGGAGGCCAGATCGTCAGAGATATTGTCCGGGATTTTGAAGGCGTTAAACGCCGGGATCACCAGATATTCCGCGAAACAGCCCGGACGGTTCACGCCCACGCCGACGGTGTTGCGGCACAGGTGGGTACGCCCACCGCGACAGTTACGGCAGTGACCGCAGGTAATGTGGCCTTCACCGGAGACGCGATCGCCAATGTTGAAGCCTTTTACTTCCTGGCCGATACCCACCACTTCGCCGACATATTCGTGACCGACAACCATCGGTACCGGAATGGTTTTCTGTGACCACTGGTCCCAGTTGTAGATGTGAACGTCAGTACCGCAGATGGCGGTTTTACGAATTTTGATCAGCAGATCGTTATGACCGACTTCCGGCTCCGGCACGTCGGTCATCCAAATCCCTTCTTCCGCTTTCAGTTTGGATAACGCTTTCATCATACGTCCTCAGGCAATGACGCCCAGCTGTTTGCCGATGCGGGTAAAGGCTTCCACCGCACGTTCAATTTGTTCAGGCGAGTGCGCCGCAGACATCTGGGTGCGGATACGCGCCTGACCTTTTGGTACCACCGGGAAGAAGAACCCGGTCACGTAAATCCCTTCTTTCTGAAGCTCACGAGCAAATTTCTGCGCGACAACCGCGTCGCCCAGCATCACCGGAATGATCGCGTGATCGGCACCGGCCAGGGTGAATCCTGCGGCACTCATTTTTTCACGGAACAGGCGGGCGTTAGCCCACAGGCGGTCGCGCAGCTCAGCCCCGGATTCCACCATCTCCAGCACTTTAATGGAGGCAGCCACAATCGCCGGCGCCAGGGAGTTGGAGAACAAATACGGGCGGGAGCGCTGGCGCAGCCACTCGACCACCTCTTTACGCGCGGCAGTGTAGCCGCCAGACGCGCCGCCGAGCGCTTTGCCCAGCGTACCGGTGATGATATCCACGCGGCCCATTACGTCGCAGTATTCGTGGGAGCCACGACCGTTTTCGCCGACAAAACCGACCGCGTGAGAGTCATCCACCATCACCAGCGCGTCGTATTTATCCGCCAGATCGCACACGCCCTTCAGGTTGGCGATCACACCGTCCATGGAGAACACGCCGTCGGTGGCGATCAGGACGTGGCGAGCCCCTGCTTCACGGGCCTCTTTCAGGCGCGCTTCCAGCTCCACCATGTCGTTGTTGGCGTAGCGGAAACGCTTCGCTTTGCACAGGCGTACGCCGTCGATGATGGAGGCGTGGTTCAGGGCGTCGGAGATAATCGCGTCTTCTGCGCCGAGCAGGGTCTCAAACAGACCGCCGTTGGCGTCGAAGCAGGAGGAGTACAGAATCGCGTCTTCCATTCCGAGGAAGTTCGCCAGCTTTTGCTCAAGCTGCTTGTGGCTGTCCTGCGTACCGCAGATAAAGCGAACGGAGGCCATACCGAAACCGTGGGTGTCCATGCCGTTTTTCGCCGCGGCAATTAGCTCAGGGTGATTCGCAAGACCTAAGTAGTTGTTCGCGCAAAAGTTGATCACATGGCTGCCGTCGGCAACGGTGATGTCCGCCTGCTGGGCAGACGTGATAATACGCTCTTCTTTGAACAACCCTTCCGCACGTGCGGTGTCGAGGTCGCTGTTTAACTGTTTGTAAAAATCACCACGCATTGCAATTCTCCAGACTCGGCAAATTTTGGCACATATTACCCAAACCAATAGTTCATGACGAGATGACGCAGTATCTCTTCTCGTTTTTGCAGCATAAATCACGCGTACCCCTGCTGCATATCGGTGAATGGCTGAAGCCTGAGCATTGTGATGATATGATAAAGAGATTAGCGTTCGGGATATTCCCCGACTCATACTTCAAAGGTTACAGTTATGATCATCGTTACTGGCGGCGCGGGCTTTATCGGCAGCAATATTGTTAAGGCCCTCAATGACAAAGGCATCACCGACATTCTGGTGGTGGACAACCTGAAAGACGGCACCAAGTTCGTGAACCTGGTGGATCTGAACATCGCTGACTACATGGATAAAGAAGACTTCCTTATCCAGATTATGGCGGGTGAAGAGTTCGGCGAGATCGAAGCCATCTTCCACGAAGGTGCTTGCTCCTCCACCACCGAGTGGGACGGCAAGTACATGATGGATAACAACTATCAGTACTCCAAAGAGCTCCTGCACTACTGCCTGGAGCGTGAAATTCCGTTCCTGTACGCCTCTTCCGCGGCAACTTACGGTGGGCGCACTTCAGATTTCATCGAATCCCGCGAATATGAGCAGCCGCTGAACGTTTACGGTTACTCCAAATTCCTGTTTGATGAGTACGTACGTCAGATCCTGCCAGAAGCGAACTCGCAGATTGTCGGCTTCCGCTACTTCAACGTCTACGGGCCGCGCGAAGGCCACAAAGGCAGCATGGCGAGCGTGGCGTTCCACCTGAACACCCAATTAAATAACGGCGAAAGCCCGAAACTGTTCGAAGGCAGCGACGGCTTCAAGCGTGACTTCGTCTACGTGGGCGATGTGGCGGCAGTAAACCTGTGGTTCCTGGAAAATGGCGTGTCCGGCATTTTCAACCTGGGCACCGGCCGCGCGGAATCCTTCCAGGCGGTGGCAGACGCGACGCTGGCGTACCATAAGAAAGGCAGCATCGAGTACATTCCGTTCCCGGATAAGCTGAAAGGCCGCTACCAGGCATTCACCCAGGCGGACCTGACTAACCTGCGCGCCGCAGGCTACGACAAGCCGTTCAAGACCGTTGCCGAAGGCGTAACGGAATATATGGCCTGGCTGAACCGCGACGCATAAGCATGAAAATTCTGGTGATCGGCCCGTCATGGGTGGGCGACATGATGATGTCGCAAAGTCTCTATCGCACGCTCAAGGCGCGTTATCCCCAGGCGATAATCGACGTGATGGCACCCGCATGGTGCCGTCCGCTGTTATCGCGTATGCCGGAAGTGAACGAGGCGATCCCGATGCCGCTCGGACACGGCGCGCTGGAAATCGGTGAACGCCGCAAACTCGGCCACAGCCTGCGCGAGAAACGCTATGACCGCGCGTACGTGCTGCCTAACTCCTTCAAATCCGCCCTTGTGCCCTTCTTTGCGGGCATCCCGCACCGTACCGGCTGGCGCGGTGAAATGCGCTACGGCCTGCTGAACGACGCCCGGGTGCTGGATAAAGAGGCCTGGCCGCTGATGGTGGAGCGCTACGTGGCGCTGGCCTACGACAAAGGCGTGATGCGCAGCGCGAAAGATCTGCCGCAGCCGCTGCTGTGGCCGCAGCTCCAGGTAAGCGATGGGGAGAAATCCCACACCTGCAACGCATTTGGCATTTCGTCCGAACGCCCGATGATTGGGTTCTGCCCTGGCGCAGAATTCGGTCCGGCAAAACGCTGGCCGCACTATCACTATGCAGAGCTGGCGAAACAGCTTATCGATGAAGGCTATCAGATTGTGCTGTTTGGCTCGGCGAAAGACCATGAGGCGGGCAATGAAATTCTCGCCACGCTGAGCACCGAGCAACAGGCATGGTGCCGAAACCTGGCCGGGGAAACGCAGCTCGAGCAGGCGGTTATCCTGATTGCTGCCTGTAAGGCCGTGGTCAGTAACGACTCTGGCCTGATGCACGTCGCCGCCGCGCTGGACCGCCCGCTGGTCGCGCTGTATGGCCCAAGCAGCCCGGACTTCACGCCGCCGCTGTCGCACAAGGCGCGCGTGATCCGTTTGATCACCGGCTACCACAAGGTGCGCAAAGGCGATGCCGCAGAAGGTTACCATCAGAGCCTGATCGACATTACCCCGCAGCGTGTTCTCGAAGAACTCAACGCACTGCTGTTGAGCGAAGAAGGATAACGGATGCGGGTATTGATCGTTAAAACCTCCTCAATGGGTGATGTTCTGCATACGCTGCCGTCGCTGACGGACGCCATGCGGGCCATTCCCGGCATCCGTTTTGACTGGGTGGTGGAAGAAGGCTTCGCGCAGATCCCCACCTGGCATGAAGCGGTTGATCGCGTGATCCCGGTGGCCATTCGCCGCTGGCGCAAAGCATGGTTCTCCGCACCGATTAAAGCCGAACGCAAAGCCTTCCGCGAAGCGGTGCAGGCCCGGCGTTACGACGCGATCGTCGACGCCCAGGGGCTGGTGAAAAGCGCCGCGCTGGTCACGCGTCTGGCGCACGGCGTAAAGCACGGCATGGACTGGCAAACCGCCCGCGAACCGCTGGCGAGCCTGTTCTATAATCGTCGCCACCATATTGCGAAGCAGCAGCACGCCGTGGAACGTACCCGCGAGCTGTTCGCTAAGAGTCTCGGCTATGCAAAACCCGACCTCCAGGGTGACTACGCCATCGCACAGCATTTTCTGCGCGAAACGGACAAGGATATCGCGCCCTATCTGGTCTTCCTGCATGCCACAACGCGCGACGATAAGCACTGGCCGGAAACGCACTGGAGAAGGCTGATTGAACTAATGCAACCTTGCGGTATCCATATTAAACTCCCGTGGGGCGCTGAACATGAGCGGCAGCGAGCGGAACGTCTGGCAGCAGGTTTTTCCCACGTCGAGGTGTTACCCAAACTCACGCTGGCGCAGGTTGCCGCACAGCTGGCGGGCGCTAACGCCGTCGTTTCTGTGGATACAGGGTTAAGCCATTTAACCGCCGCACTGGATCGTCCTAATATCACGATTTTCGGCCCGACCGATCCGGGGTTGATCGGGGGTTACGGTAAAAACCAGCATCAGATGGTCAGCCCTACGCAACAAACGAAGGATATTAGCGCAGATGCTATTTTTTCATTTTTACAGGGCAGCCATCGGCTTTCCAACAGGGATATTTAACCCATGAGTTATGTATTTCTGCTGATTTTACTCTTTCCGGTGAAACTCATCCGGAAGCTGTTTCGAAAGGACACGGGCAAGAACCTTGTCATTCAGACAGCCAAAATCGGTGACTTTATTAATGCGACGCCTCTTCTGGCATATCTGCAAAAAAGCGATGTGTTGATCAGTCGCAGCGTTGGCGCGCTGGCGAAGCATGATGAGACTATTGAGCAGATCTATTTTATTGAGCAGCATAAGCGCAACCTGTGGCGTAAACTGTGCTTCGCGTGCAGGATCATGAACCGCTACGACAACGTCTACCTGCTACAGCCCAACAGCGTGAACCTCTTTTTTGCCGCCGTCTGCAATGCCAAAAACAAACAATTTTTAAGCATTTACACGCGCAGGTGGTATCACGGGATTTTCTATCTCGCGGCCGACGGTACCGTTGAGCATGGCAAAAAAACGCTTTCGGTGACGAACTACCTGAAACTGGCCGACCGCTCGCTCACGTGGCAAGACTCTCCCAAGCACGCCACAAAGCCACTCTTCAAGCCGACGACCTGGCCGGCCATTCTTGATAAACCTGGCGTTATCCGCATCGGCATCAGTATTGCGGCGGGCAATAAAGCCAAAACCGTCCCTCCGGTTATCTGGAAGCGGATTGTTGATCAACTCGCTGATTTACCCTGCGAGTTTTATGTCTTCGGCGCGCCAAACGAACAGTCGTGGATGGACGATATCACCCGTCTTTACGGTGACATCCCCAATTTTATCAATCTTATTGGCAAAATTTCGCTGGAAGAGCTTCCCTGGGCCATTTCTAAGATGGACTGCTATATCGCGTCTGACTCGGGGAATGTCTACATCGCAGACGCCGTCGGCGTGCCGGTGGTCCTGCTGTTTGGACCGTGTTGTCACTATGAACAGCGTCCGCTTGGCAATGTGATGCTGATCGGGAATGACGATAACATTTGTTCTTATGTGTTTGAAACGCGCTATTACTTCCCGCAAGAACGGGAAGCGCTATTCTCTGTCACTGACTCCGCGTTACACGATCTTCAGCAGTTTATCCGTACATTACCAAAAGCCCGCTCACTGGCTAGCGCTACCGACGCTCAAGGAAACTAATTTTTATGGCTTTTTTAAGCGTCATTATTGCTGCGCATAACGCTGAAGCTACGCTGCACGCCACGCTTTCAAGCCTGCTGGCAGCAACCGATCAGGACACTGAAATTATTATTTTCAATGACAGTTCTGAGGATGCCACGCAGGCAATAATTGATGAGTGGTCGCCGAAATTTCCTCAGATCATAACGCGCAACGTGAACTTTCGTAACGTAGGCCGGGTAAGAAACAGCGCTGTCGCGCTGGCATCGGGTGAGTATATTACGATGCTCGACAGTGACGATTGCTTAAAGCCGGGCAGCCTCAGGGACGCAATGGCCTACCTGAAAGCGCAACGTCCGGATATGTTACTGACACGTTTGCTTGAGATTCGCGATCCCCGGAGAATGACTTCAGACTGGCAGGGATTTAATCCTGTGCCATTGTCACAACATGAAGCAATTGCTCGTTTCTTACGTCATAAAGACTTTCAGGCACATCTCATTGGCCAGTTTATTCATCGTAGTCTTTACGAGAAAAATCCCATACCTCCGATGTTATGTTATGAGGATTTCGCTGTCTTCCCGGGAATGTTGATGCAATCGAGCAAAATAGCCTATCAACGCCAGGGGCATTATTATTACATCAAGCGTCGCGACAGTTTGTCGAGCAGTCTGGACGCCAGCAAAATTTCAACGCTTGTCGAATGCACGTTACAGATGGAAAGAACATTTCCGTCACGCTACAAACATCTCGTCAATTGCCACTGGTTTGATATTTACAGCAACCATCGGTCCTGTCTGACAGACCAACAATTGCAGCTCGTGAAACAACGCGTAAAGACCATGTATACATTGTCTTTTTTCCTGTCCACCGATGTTCGTTTTAGCTACAAAAAAAGGGTTATTGAGGCGTTATGGAAAAAATAAAACCACGGCTAACGGCTCAGCCCGCCTGGCGGGCATAACTATTTTTTGTACTGGTAAAACTCCGCCAGCGTCATCCCCACGGTCTTATCTGATAACCAGGTAAAGAGCTGCTCCAGATCCTGATACAGCCCCTCAATCGCGACCTCGTCTTTAAAAGTAGGGCTCCCGCCAGGCATAAATTCCGACGAATGCAGCATGAATTCCACGTAGTCATTCCCCTGAGCCAGGCACTGCTGCGCAACCTTAATCATCTCCGCCGCATTTCCTCCGGACGGACGTAACCAGTTAACTGACGGAGAACGGTATTTACCGCGCAGACGATCATAACCCTGCTTCAGGGAATTCAGCCATGCCGGGTGTTTATACTGGATGCTCATCGGCACTTCGAGGAGAGGGCTGTTTCCCGGCCGGGAAATGTCGTCTACGTCCAAAAAGTAGGCACGATCGGGAAAATGCTGGTAATTCGTTCCGCCCTTACCCTGCGGGGCACCTTTCGCGTTGCGCCAGTTCACGCGCGGCGTAACGGAACAATCTACCTGATACCCCAGCTCAATCAGCAACTGGGCGTAACGGCTGTCGAATGCCCAGCGCCCGGCGCGATGGCTGAGCATTTTTGTCTGGAAAGTCTCTTCCAGTAAGCGGGTCATGAAGAGCACTTTCTCACGCATGACCTCGTCTGAAAACTCAATCAGATAAGGCTGCCAGCGCCAGTCATCACCGGTCAGATCGTGCTCCGGAGGGCTATTCCAGGCATGGAGATGCATTCCCACCTCACCCTGGCCGCGGGCTATGACCTCTTTCGCGAACTCAATGAATACCGGTTCGACTGCCATCTCGTAGTTGGTCAGCCAGACGGGCTTAAAGCCGAAGCGTTCACAAAGCGCCTGAAACCGCGCCAGGTAGCGCGCGTTTTCCGTTTTGATCACCCGGTGGTTCTGCCAGAGATTATCCCCTTCGGTATCGATCGTGATGATAAACGCTGGTTTTTTCATAATGAGCCCGCAAGACAAAATAGTTAGCGCTATGTTACGCACGCCCGAAAGCAGGAGTAAACCCTTCCAGGGAAATTCCTGACATTATGGAGAAAGAGTGCAAGTCGTTACCAGGTCTATTAGAATTGCCAATAGTACAACGCCGATAAGATGATGATGAATAACTTACCTGACACGCCTGATTTGCGCATTTTACTGATCAAACTTCGCCATCATGGTGACATGTTACTCACCACCCCCGTCATCAATTCATTACGCCAGAAATGGCCTGAAGCCCAAATCGACGTGCTTCTCTATGAAGAGACGCGAGACATGCTCGCCGCGCATCCGGCAATCAGGACGATCTATGGTATCGATCGTAAATGGAAGCAGCTGGGGACGCTGAAGCACCTGCAAAAAGAGTGGCAGTTGCTTCGTGCTTTACGCGCTCAGCATTATCATCTGGTGATCAATCTTGCCGATCAGTGGCGCAGCGCGATTGTTACCCGCTTCACCGGTGCACCGATTCGGCTCGGGTTCGCTTTTAACAAGCGCAATAATGCCTTCTGGCGTTTTTGTCACAGTGAACTGGTCTCGGTCGCCAGCCATCAGTCGTTGCACACCGTTGAACAAAATCTCTCCATACTGTCAGCGCTGCCGGTAATGGCCAACCCTACCGTGACCATGGCTTACAGCGCGGATGACTGGCGCCATGCTCACCAAAAGCTGTCGCAAAAGGGCGTGGGAGACCGCTACATCGTTATTCAACCCACTTCACGCTGGTTCTTTAAGTGCTGGGATGAAGGCAAAATGGCGCAAACTATCGCCGCGTTGCAGCAGGACGGCCACACTATCGTCCTCACGGCGGGACCGGATAAGAAAGAGCTGGCGATGATTGACCGCATTCTTGCCGCCTCCCCGCAGACGGGTGTTGTATCACTGGCAGGCCAGTTAACCCTGCGCCAACTGGCCTCGCTAATCGATCACGCGATCCTGTTCATTGGCGTTGACTCCGTACCCATGCACATGGCCGCCGCCCTTCAGACGCCCTGCGTGGCGCTGTTTGGCCCGTCAAAATTGACGTTCTGGTCGCCATGGCAGGTTAGCGGAGAGGTCATCTGGGCAGGTAACTACGGCCCGCTTCCCAACCCTGACGCCATTGATACAAAAACGACGGAACGTTATCTCGACGCCATCCCCGTTGATGCTGTCGTCTCCGCCGCAAGGAGATACCTGCAATGAAGCTTCATCGTCTGGCCATTGTGCGCCAAAAATATCGTCCGGATGGGGGAGCAGAACGTTTTGTCTCCAGGGCACTTACCGCGCTGAGCAATCAAAATCTTGAGCTCAACGTCATCACCCGCGAGTGGCAGGGCGAAAAGCAGGACGACTGGCATATTCATATTTGCGATCCCCGAAAGTGGGGCCGCATCAGCCGTGAGCGCGGCTTTGCACACGCCGCACGCGCGCTGTGGCAGCAACAGCAGTTTGATATTGTCCAGAGCCACGAACGTATTCCGGGCTGCGATATTTACCGCGCCGGGGATGGTGTACATCGACGCTGGCTGCTACAGCGTACGCGTATTCTTCCCGCCTGGCGCGCGAAGCTGCTTATGCACGATCGCTATCACCGCTACGTGATGCACGCAGAACGTGAAATGTACCAGGCTCCCGAGTTGAAAGCCGTTATCTGTAATGCGGAGATGATCAAGCGCGAAATCGTCGAAGACTTTGATATTGACGCAAAAAAGATACATGTGATTTATAATTCAATAGATTCCAGCCGCTTCGTTCCGGCAGAAGAGAGACAACGCGCTGTACTGCGTCAGCAATTTGGCTTACCCGCTGATGCCGTCATTTTCTGCTTCGTGGGTTCAGGATTTGAACGCAAGGGGCTGGCAAGCGCTATTCGGGCTATAGCAGGAACCTCGGCGTGGCTGGTTGTGGTCGGTCAGGATAAAGCGGAAAGCCGTTATCGCGACCTCGCCCGTTCATTAGGCTGTGAGGGGCAAATCCGTTTCCTGGGGATGCAAAAAGAGACGCTGCCGTTTTATCAGCTTTCTGATGGTTTACTGCTGCCGACGCTGTATGATCCTTTCCCTAACGTCATACTTGAAGCAATGGCCTGTGGATTGCCCGTCATTACGTCAGAGAGTTGCGGTGGTTCAGAATTTATTGAGCAAGGCCAGAACGGGTTTTACTGTGATGCACTTGATATCCACACATTGAAGGAGGCCGTCATGTCCATCCCTTCACTGGAGAAAAATAACAATATGGGGCTTGCGGCGCGTGAACGCGTCAGAGAAGCAACCCCTGAAAAACTATCAAGTCAGCTTATTTCGCTTTATCAAAAATTACTGGATTAATAATGCGCATCCTAATGATTATTGATGGTTTACCCGGTGGAGGAGCCGAAAAGACGGTTCTTACCCTCTCCAGCGGACTGACAGAAGTGGGGCATCAGGTCACCCTTTTCTCCTTACGGAAGGTGTGCGACTACGCCATTCCAGAAGGCATCGATTTTCAGGTTGTGCAGGATACCTGTAAAAAACCCTGGCGGAAGCTGACCGAGATCCCGCGTCGCGCCCGTTTGCTGGATCGCGCCATCGAGCAGGCAGAACGCAGCGGTAAATTTGACGTCGTGTTCTCACATCTGCATAAAACCGACCGTATCGTGGCGCACAGCCGCGTGCTGGATCGGGATAAGGTCTGGTTCTGCGTACACGGGATGTTCTCCTTCTCCTATTTGCGCCATCGCAGCGGGCTTTCTCGCTGGTTTAAGCATTATAAAATCCGTCATACCTATGAAAACCGCAACGTGGTGGCGGTATCCGGCGCCGTGCTGCACGATCTGTCTGAAGTACTCGCGATCCCCCTGCGGCGCAAAGCGGTTATCCATAACCCCTTTGATATCCCTGAAATTCAGCGTCTGGCGGAAGCGCCCTTTGAGATGCAGGGGCAGGATTACATTATCCATGTTGGCCGTTTTCATGAACACAAACGTCACGACAGGCTGCTGCGGGCGTTCGCGCTGAGCAAGATCGACGCATCGCTGGTGTTGATGGGCAAAGGTTCTGACGCGAAAATAAATCAGCTCAAACAGCTTGCCGCTAAGCTGGGAATTGAAAACAAGATCGTCTTCCGCCCGTTCGAAACCAACCCCTACCCGTGGATCAAAGGGGCACGCCTTTTAGTGTTAAGTTCCGACTGCGAAGGTTTTGGTAATGTACTGGTAGAGTCCATTATCTGTCAGACCCCACCGGTGAGTACAAACTGCCCTGGCGGCCCTGCTGAGATCCTTACTGGCCCCCTGGCGCGTGGTCTGACAGCGTTAACCGACGAATCACTGGCGAAAACACTGGCAGAACTGTATGCCTCTCCGCCGGTTGTTGATCGCGAAACGATCGCATCGTTCGGTATCAACGCCATTTGCCAGCAATACATTGCTTTGGTCGACAACCAAAAATAATCAGGTTTCATATGCAAAATTCAGCGCCTTTATTAAGCGTGGTGGTGGCCGTTTATAACGGTGAAGCTTTTCTCGATCAGTTCTTTACCTGCCTTGTAAATCAACACATCGACAGTATGGAAGTCATCATCGTGAATGACGGTTCCACTGACCGCTCGATGCAGATTGTCGAAAAATGGCGCGAAAAGCTGCCAAAGATGCAGGTTATTGAACAACCTAATCAGGGCGTGTCCATCGCGCGTAATACTGGCCTGGCCGTTGCGACCGGGCAGTATCTCTCTTTCCCGGATATTGATGATGTCTTCAAACCCGGCATGTACCAGCGTCTGCTGGATATGGCCGTCACGCAGAACCTGGATGTCGCCACCTGCAATGGCAACTACGTCTGGGAAAATAACAAAAAACCGTCTCGCCCTATCTTCCCTGAAGATAAGCTCGCCTCAACGGGCGTCATGAATGGCGCGGCATGGTTAAAAAAGGCGCTGGATTCACGTAAGTTCCTGCATGTGACCTGGCTGAATATCTATCGTCACGATTTTATTCGTCAGCACGGCTTCCGTTTCGAGCCAGGCCTGCGCCATCAGGATATCCCGTGGACGACTGAGGTGCTGCTTGCCGCGGAACGCGTTCAGTACACCAGCGAACGCTTTTACGACTACTACATTCACTCCGCCTCGGTATCGCACACCCCGGATAATGACGACACGCTGATTCGCTCTGCGCGCCATTATATGAAGATCCTGAAGATGCTTGATGCCATTAACCAGCGCTACCCGGATAAAGTGAAAAATATCCCGGCCTGTTACTGGCAAATCGCTAAAGAGGGTCTGGGAATTATTCATACCTTCGACAACATGAAGGATGAGGCGAAGAAATCAATGATAATCAAAGAGTTCTTCGACACCGGGATCTGGAAGCTCATCTGGAAAAGTGCCAAAAGCCCGCGTTTGCGCTGGCGCCTGGGCCGGCGCTACTTCCGTTTAAAACGGTATCTGGCATAAGAGATAGCTTTAGCACGCTTAAATGCTTAGAATTTCCCGGCCGAAACTAAAAAAACGGATAATCGCTTGGAATTGTTGTATACCGCCCTGCTCTACATCATTCAGCCACTGGTGTGGCTGCGACTGTTGCTTCGTAGCCGTAAAGCGCCTGCGTACCGTAAACGCTGGGCCGAACGTTATGGCTACTGCCGCAATAAAGTGGCGCCGGACGGTATTCTGCTGCATTCCGTGTCAGTCGGGGAAACGCTGGCCGCCATTCCACTGGTGCGTGCCCTGCGCCACCGTTATCCGTCACTGCCCATCACCGTCACCACGATGACGCCAACCGGCTCAGAGCGCGTGATGTCTGCCTTCGGTAAAGACGTGCATCACGTCTACCTGCCGTACGATCTCCCCTGCGCCATGAACCGTTTCCTGAATACCGTGCGCCCTAAACTGGTGATCGTCATGGAAACCGAACTGTGGCCGAATATGATTTCCGCCCTGCATGCCCGTAAAATTCCTTTGGTTATCGCCAACGCGCGTCTGTCGGAACGCTCGGCGAAAGGGTACGGCAAGCTGGGTAAATTTATGCGTCGCCTGCTCAGCAAAATCACGCTGATCGCCGCGCAGAACGAAGAAGATGCCGCGCGCTTTATCGCCCTCGGCCTGAAGCGCAACCAGCTTGCGGTCACGGGTAGCCTGAAGTTCGATATTTCCGTCACCCCTGAACTCGCCGCCCGTGCGGTAACGCTGCGTCGTCAGTGGGCGCCGCGTCGCCAGGTCTGGATTGCCACCAGCACCCATGATGGCGAAGAAGCCATTATTCTTCAGGCTCACCGCCAGCTGCTGGAAAAATTCCCTGATTTACTGCTGATTCTGGTTCCTCGCCATCCTGAGCGTTTTAAAGATGCCCGCGAGATGGTGCAAAAAGGCGGTTTCAGCTTCACCCTGCGCAGCAGCGGCGAAATCCCCTCTGGCAGCACGCAGGTGGTGATTGGCGATACGATGGGCGAACTGATGCTGCTGTACGGGATCGCCGATCTTGCATTCGTTGGCGGAAGCCTGGTGGAGCGCGGTGGTCATAACCCGCTGGAGCCAGCAGCCCACGCCATCCCCGTACTGATGGGGCCACACACGTTTAACTTCAAAGATATCTGCGCGAAATTGCAGCAAGCCGATGGCTTAATCACCGTGACCGACGCGGATTCGGTGGTCAAAGAGGTCTCTACCCTTCTGACTGACGAAGATTACCGCCTGTGGTACGGTCGTCACGCCGTTGAAGTCCTGCATCAGAACCAGGGCGCACTGACCCGTCTGCTGCAACTTCTGCAACCTTACCTGCCGCAGCGGAGCCACTAATGTCAACGCGTCTGTCGGTCGTGATGATCGCCAAAAACGCCGCCGACCTGCTTCCGGATTGCCTGGCCTCTGTTGCCTGGGCTGACGAAATCGTCATTCTCGACTCCGGAAGTACGGACAACACGGCGGACGTTGCCCGTGCAGCCGGGGCAAAAGTCTTTACCGACACCGACTGGCAGGGCTACGGTATTCAGCGCCAGCGTGCGCAGGGTTACGCCACGGGCGATTACGTGTTGATGATCGATACCGATGAGCGCGTCACCCCGGAACTCCGACAGGCCATTCAAACGGTGCTTGCCGCGCCA
The DNA here is from genome assembly GCF_019056635.1 of Enterobacter cloacae complex sp. ECL72. NCBI lineage: Bacteria > Pseudomonadati > Pseudomonadota > Gammaproteobacteria > Enterobacterales > Enterobacteriaceae > Enterobacter > Enterobacter cloacae complex sp. ECL72. Next base: position 4,071,916 of record NZ_CP077659.1, read on the forward strand.
CAGCCCGGCGCGGTCTACAGTATCGCGCGTCGTAACTATTTCCTGGGCCGCTTTATGCGCCACAGCGGCTGGTACCCCGACCGCGTGATGCGCCTCTATGCGCGCGAGCGTTATCAGTACAACGACAACCTGGTCCATGAATCTCTGGCCTGCGATAGCGCTCAGGTCATCCCTCTGACGGGCGATCTGCTTCATCTGACCTGCCGCGATTTCGCCAGCTTCCAGCGGAAACAGCTGAACTATGCCACCGCCTGGGCACAGGAGCGGCATACGCGCGGCAAGAAGGCCACGCTGACCGGCATCTTCACCCACACGCTGGGCGCGTTTCTGAAAACGCTGCTGCTGCGTGGCGGCGTGCTGGACGGCAAACAGGGCTGGTTACTGGCCGTAGTGAATGCCCAGTATACTTTCAACAAATACACCGAGCTGTGGGCGCTGAACCGCGGCTACTCAGAGAAAACGTGAGCCATGAGCACAAAAGCGATTTATCCGGGTACCTTCGATCCGATCACTAACGGTCATCTTGATATCATCACCCGTGCGGCGTGTATGTTCGACAAGGTGATTCTGGCCATTGCCGCCAGCCCGAGCAAAAAGCCGATGTTCGACCTGAACGAACGCGTGCAGCTTGCCACCGATGCGATTTCGCATCTGTCGAATGTTGAGGTCGTCGGATTCAGCGACTTGATGGCAAACTTTGCCCGTGACCGGCAGGCCAATATCCTGATCCGCGGTCTTCGCGCGGTAGCAGACTTCGAATATGAGATGCAGCTGGCACACATGAACCGCCATCTGATGCCGGAGCTGGAGAGCGTATTCCTGATGCCCTCCAAAGAGTGGTCCTTCATCTCTTCCTCACTGGTGAAAGAGGTGGCGCGCCATCACGGGGACGTTACCCACTTCCTGCCGGTTAACGTCCACCAGGCGTTGATGGAAAAGCTAAAGTAACCCTACTTCTGGCACTGACGGCAGTAAAACGTGGCGCGCTGAGCGTGCTTCGTGGCAATAATCGGCGTCCCGCAGGCTCTGCACGGCTCACCCTTACGGCCATAAACCTGCAACTCCTGCGCAAAATAGCCCGGCTTCCCGTCGCTTTGCAGGAAATCCTTCAGCGTCGTCCCGCCCTGCTCAATTGAGCGCAGCAGTACCGCTTTAATTACTCTGACCAGCAGCTCGCACTCCTGCGCCGACAGCGAGGAGGCCAGCCGATCGGGATGGATCCCGGCGGCAAACAACGATTCGCTGGCATAGATATTTCCCACGCCCACCACCAGCTTGTTATCCATCAGCCAGGGTTTAATCGGGGTTTTCTTTTTCGCGCACTTCTCTTTGAGATAATCCGCGTTAAACGCCTCTGACAGCGGCTCAGGTCCGAGATGCGCCAGCACGTTGTGTCCTTCCAGCTCTTTGGTCCACAGCCATGCGCCAAAGCGACGCGGGTCGGTGTAACGCAGTACTTTGCCGTTACTCATCACCAGATCAACGTGGTCGTGCTTTTCCGCAGGCAACTCTTCGGTGAGGATGCGCAGGCTTCCCGACATGCCCAGATGGATAATGATCCAGCCGTCAGGCAGCTCCAGCAGCAGGTATTTCGCGCGGCGCTGCACGCTCAGGACGGGTTTGTCGCTTAACGCGTGGATCTCATCGGACACCGGCCAGCGCAGACGCCCGTTGCGAACGACAGCATGAAGAATAGTCGCGCCAACCAGATGGGGCTCAATGCCGCGGCGGCTGGTCTCTACCTCTGGTAATTCAGGCATGGTTCCTCCGTTGAGATGCAGAATGCAAAAAACCCCGCAGTTGCGGGGTTTTTCAATACAAGGAGACTAAAATTATTTGATTTTAGCTTCTTTGTACAGTACGTGCTGGCGTACAACTGGATCGAATTTTTTCAGTTCCAGTTTTTCCGGCTTAGTACGTTTGTTCTTCGTGGTGGTGTAGAAGTGACCTGTACCAGCAGAAGAAACCAGCTTGATTTTCTCGCGAATACCTTTAGCCATGATTTATTTCCTCTTTAAGTACTTAGTACTTTTCGCCACGGGCACGCAGTTCGGACAGAACTGTATCGATGCCTTTCTTATCGATTACACGCATACCTTTAGCAGATACGCGCAGGGTGACAAAACGCTTCTCGCTCTCAACCCAGAAACGGTGAGAGTGCAGGTTCGGCAGGAAACGGCGTTTAGTCGCGTTCAGTGCGTGGGAACGGTTGTTACCGGTCACCGGACGCTTGCCAGTAACTTGGCAGACTCGGGACATGTCTATTCTCCAAAAATCAAATTAGCTCGAGCTTCGTATGGGGTATCGGCGCCTCGTCAGGCTTTACAGCCCGGTCATCGCATAGTTCTATTGAACTCTCGATTGCCAGGCCCAAATGCCAAACCCGAGATTCTCAAAGGTGGCGTAGTATACGCTGACTCGGCGGTGTGCTCAAGTCCCGAACAGACAAAGATCCCGATGGATCGCGAGAAAAGGCCTAAATCCAGCCACGTTCGGCAAAAGAAATGTACTCTCCGCGGCCAATTATCAGATGGTCCAGCACACGAATGTCCATGAATTGACAGCATTTGATAATACGTTCGGTAATTGCTTTGTCAGCTCTGCTTGGTTCTGCACAGCCAGAGGGGTGATTATGCGCGAGGATCACGCCGGCTGCATTCACTTTTATCGCTTCCCGCACAATTTCACGCGGATGCACCTCAACATGGCTCAATGTTCCCGAAAAAAGGCGGGTATGTTTCAGTACCCGGTTTTTGTTATCGAGAAAGATCACCATAAAGATCTCCCGCTCCAGATCGGAGAGCTGGCTTTGCAGAAATTCGCGGGTCATATCGGGGGTGAGGATCGGGTCTTCTTCCTCCATACGCACGTTGTAAAATCGCCGGGCCAGCTCGGCAATGCCCCGTAACTGGGCATATTTCGCCACGCCAATGCCCTCAACGTGCGTAAACGCCTCCAGCTCAGCGGTCAGCAATCCATACAGTGAACCGAAATGGTCTATCAGTTCTTTCGCCAGCGTAAATACCGTTTTCCCCGGCGTGCCTGTGCGTAAAAAGAGCGCCAGCAGCTCGTCGTCCTTTAACAACGTGACGCCATGACGCAGCATTTTTTCACGCGGTAGCAGCAGTTCAGTCTCTTCCATGCCCGGCCTCCTTCTGTTTGCCATTATGCTGCCACAGGCAAATTCGGGGTTCGACGCTGGCATTTCGTTCTTGCGTAACGCCTCGCAAAGTGAATTAAGGACATCATCACCCCGTTTTAGGGATTGTGATAAAATGCCCGCTCTCTGGTGAAACCCAACAGGAAAGAATCATGATGAGCCTGGCCGGTAAAAAAATCGTTCTTGGCGTCAGCGGCGGTATTGCTGCCTATAAAACGCCAGACCTGGTGCGCCGTTTGCGCGAGCGCGGGGCCGACGTACGGGTCGCGATCACCGAAGGCGGCAAAGCCTTTATCACCCCGCTGAGCCTGCAAGCCGTCTCGGGATACCCGGTATCCGACAGCCTGCTCGACCCGGCGGCCGAAGCCGCAATGGGCCACATTGAGCTGGGAAAATGGGCCGATCTGGTTATCCTTGCCCCCGCCACGGCAGATTTAATTGCCCGCGTGGCAGCCGGTATGGCGAACGATCTGGTAACGACCATTTGCCTCGCCACGCCTGCGCCCGTCGCGGTTGTGCCCGCAATGAACCAGCAGATGTACCGCAACGCCGCTACCCAGCATAATCTGGACACGCTGGCCTCGCGCGGCCTGCTGATTTGGGGACCGGACAGTGGCAGCCAGGCCTGCGGCGACGTTGGGCCAGGGCGTATGCTCGACCCATTGACGATTGTTGATATGGCCGCCGCCCATTTCTCGCCTGTCAACGATCTGCAACATCTCAACATCATGATTACCGCGGGTCCCACGCGCGAGCCGCTGGATCCGGTGCGTTACATCACCAACCACAGCTCCGGCAAAATGGGCTTTGCGATTGCTGCCGCGGCAGCCAAACGCGGCGCGAACGTCACGCTAGTGAGCGGCCCGGTGTCGCTTACCACCCCTGCGTTTGTGCAGCGTATTGATGTAACGACCGCGCTGGAAATGGAAGCCGCCGTACAGGCACATGCTCAACAGCAGCATATTTTTATCGGCTGTGCGGCCGTCGCTGATTACCGCGCCGAAACCATTGCCGACGCCAAAATTAAAAAGCAAGGTGATGAATTAACAATAAAAATGGTGAAGAACCCGGATATCGTTGCCGGTGTCGCCGCATTGAAAACTCATCGACCTTACGTTGTTGGGTTTGCCGCAGAAACGAATAATGTGGAAGAATATGCCCGGCAAAAACGTACCCGCAAAAACCTCGATTTGATTTGCGCGAACGACGTATCGCTGTCCACGCAAGGATTTAACAGCGACAGCAACGCATTGCACCTTTTCTGGCAGGATGGAGATAAAGTCTTACCGCTTGAGCGCAAAGAACTCCTGGGCCAACACTTACTGGACGAGATCGTTACCCGTTATGATGAAAAAAATCGACGTTAAGATTCTGGACCCGCGCGTTGGCGAGCAATTTCCGCTGCCAACGTATGCCACCTCCGGCTCTGCCGGTCTTGACCTGCGCGCCTGTCTTGATGACGCCGTAGAACTGGCGCCGGGTGCAACGACCCTGATCCCGACCGGGCTGGCGATTCACATTGCTGACCCGTCACTGGCAGCGGTGATCCTGCCGCGCTCTGGCCTGGGCCACAAGCATGGCGTCGTGCTGGGTAACCTGGTCGGCCTGATCGATTCTGACTATCAGGGTCAGCTGATGGTATCCGTCTGGAACCGTGGCCAGAACAGCTTCACCATTGAGCCGGGCGAGCGTATCGCGCAGATGGTGTTTGTACCGGTGGTGCAGGCAGAATTTAACCTGGTGGCAGACTTCGACGCTACCGACCGTGGCGAAGGCGGCTTCGGCCATTCCGGGCGCAAATAACCGCCCGACAAACACGCATCTCACAGCGCCATAATGCAATAACAAACCGCAAACGTCAGTTTGCGGGTCGCTGTGTGGTTGCCAGCCTGACAAGTGCTTATTTTCAGGGGTATTTTGTAACATGGCAGAAAAACAAACCGCGAAAAGGAATCGTCGCGAAGAAATACTTCAATCTCTGGCTCTGATGCTTGAATCCAGCGACGGCAGTCAACGCATCACCACCGCAAAACTGGCGGCCTCTGTGGGCGTGTCAGAGGCGGCGCTGTATCGTCATTTCCCGAGCAAAACCCGGATGTTTGACAGCCTGATCGAGTTTATCGAAGACAGCCTGATCACGCGCATCAACCTGATTCTGAAGGATGAAAAAGACACCAGCACGCGTCTGCGTCTGATTGTGCTGCTGATTCTGGGCTTTGGTGAACGTAACCCGGGTCTGACCCGTATTCTGACCGGCCACGCGCTGATGTTTGAACAGGATCGTCTGCAAGGCCGTATAAACCAGCTTTTTGAGCGTATCGAAGCCCAGCTGCGTCAGGTTCTGCGCGAGAAGAAAATGCGGGAGGGCGAGGGATATAATACGGATGAAACCCTGCTGGCAAGCCAGATCCTGGCATTTTGCGAAGGGATGCTCTCCCGGTTTGTGCGCAGCGAGTTTAAATATCGACCAACGGACGATTTTGACGCCCGCTGGCCGTTAGTGGCTGCTCAGTTACAGTAACGCCATCGCCGGATGGCGGCTTCGCCTTATCCGGCCTAAGAACGGGTAGGCCCGGTAAGCGTAGCGCCGCCGGGCAATTGAATTATACGCCAAACTCTTCGCGGTATTGACGCACCGCCGCCAGATGATCAGCCATCTCAGGCTTCTCTTCCAGATACGCAATCAGGTCTTTCAGCGTGATAATCGACGTGACCTTGCAGCCATAATCGCGCTCCACTTCCTGAATAGCAGAGATGTCGCCGCGCCCGCGCTCCTGACGATCGAGCGAAATCAGCACACCCGCAAGCGTTGCGCCGTTAGCCTGGATAATCTCCATCGATTCACGGATCGCGGTACCTGCGGTGATCACGTCATCCACCAGCATCACACGCCCCTGCAACGCACTGCCTACCAGATTGCCGCCTTCACCGTGGGTTTTGGCCTCTTTACGGTTAAAGCAGTACGGTACGTCGCGGTCATGGTGCTCCGCCAGCGCTACCGCCGTGGTGGTTGCGATTGGAATGCCTTTGTACGCGGGGCCAAACAGCAGGTCGAAATCAATCCCGGAATCCACCAGCGCTTCGGCATAGAAGCGGCCTAACAGTGCCAGGTCGCGCCCGGTATTAAACAGTCCGGCGTTGAAGAAATACGGACTTTTACGCCCGGATTTCAGCGTGAACTCGCCAAACTTAAGTACCTGCTTGTTAAGCGCAAACTCAATAAACTGGCGCTGATACGATTTCATGGATTTGCTCCTTTGTCTTTTCAGTCTTACAGGCAAAAAAAAGGCGACTCATTGGTCGCCTTAAAATCAATTTTCTAACGCCGCTTTCTGCGTCGCTACAATAGATTCGATTCCCCCTCGGGCCAACGCCAGCAAGGTGAGCAGTTCTTCGTGGGTGAATGGCTCGCCTTCTGCCGTACCCTGCACTTCAATGATGCGACCATCTTCGGTCATCACCACGTTCATGTCGGTTTCTGCGGCAGAATCTTCAACGTATTCCAGATCGCAAAGCGCCTCGCCGTTAACGATACCAACGGAGACAGCAGCAACCATCCCTTTCATTGGGTTGGTTTTCAGCTTACCGGCGGCAACCAGCTTGTTCAGGGCATCTGCCAGCGCCACACAGGCACCGGTAATAGAGGCCGTACGCGTGCCACCATCGGCCTGTATCACGTCGCAGTCCAGCGTGATGGTGAACTCACCCAGCGTTTTCAGGTCAACCGCGGCGCGGAGCGCACGCGCGATCAGGCGCTGGATCTCCATAGTACGGCCGCCCTGCTTACCTTTTGCCGCTTCACGGGCATTACGGGTATGGGTTGCGCGCGGCAACATACCGTATTCGGCGGTGATCCACCCCTGGCCCTGACCTTTCAGGAAGCGAGGCACGCCCTCTTCAATGGACGCGGTGCAAAGCACCTTGGTGTCACCAAACTCAACCAGCACGGAGCCTTCAGCGTGTTTTGTATAGTTACGGGTCAGGGTGACGGGACGCACCTGGTTGGCGCTACGACCTGCTGGACGCATGATGGATTCTCCGGCTTGAAACGAATGTGGCTGCGCATTATACGGATAAAGGACGCTTATTCCTATCCTGAGAAGCCCCTGAAAGCTATAATCCCCCCATCTCTCCTTTAAAAACGGGAATGTCTATGATCCGCAGTATGACCGCCTACGCCCGGCGTGAAATCAAGGGTAGCTGGGGTAGCGCTACCTGGGAAATGCGCTCGGTAAACCAGCGCTATCTGGAAACGTATTTCCGTATGCCGGAACAGTTCCGCAGCCTGGAGCCTGTGGTGCGTGAGCGTATCCGTACGCGTCTGACCCGCGGGAAAGTGGAATGTAATTTGCGTTTTGAGCCCGATGCCAGCGCACAGGGCGAACTTATCCTGAACGAAAAGCTGGCAAAACAGCTGGTTAATGCGGCGAACTGGGTCAAAATGCAAAGCGATGAAGGCGAGATCAACCCGGTTGATATTCTGCGCTGGCCTGGCGTGATGGCCGCCGGAGAGCAGGATCTGGACGCGATTACCGCTGAGATCCTGGCTGCACTCGACGGCACGCTGGACGACTTTATCGTTGCCCGCGAAACCGAAGGCCAGGCGCTGAAAGCGATGATTGAGCAACGCCTTGAAGGCGTGAGCGCCGAAGTCGCTAAAGTGCGCGCTCATATGCCAGAAGTGCTGCAATGGCAGCGTGAGCGTCTTGTCGCCAAACTGGAAGAGGCGGAAGTTCAGCTGGAAAACAACCGTCTGGAACAAGAGCTGGTGCTGATGGCGCAGCGTGTGGACGTGGCTGAAGAGCTGGATCGTCTGGAAGCGCACGTTAAAGAGACCTACAACATTCTGAAGAAGAAAGAAGCGGTAGGCCGCCGTCTCGACTTTATGATGCAGGAGTTCAACCGCGAGTCGAACACGCTGGCGTCTAAGTCTATCAATGCAGAGGTAACCAATTCAGCGATTGAGCTGAAGGTCCTGATTGAGCAGATGCGCGAGCAGATCCAGAATATCGAGTAATTCCTTTCAGGGTGGTGTTGCCTCGCACACCACCCATTACTTTTTCTAATCCTTATTTAGCCTTACTTTCTTTTCCTCCCGCCTTATCACAAGCCCGCCAGGCATGCGTTGATAAATTTCTGTAGGGCAAACCCCCTCGCCTTAGAAAATCTCAATCGTGATCTTCCGCACAAATCGCTAATCTCCTCCTCTTCATTCCGGAGGGTTTATGCTGCTTCACATTCTCTATCTTATTGGCATTACCGCAGAAGCCATGACCGGCGCGCTCGCTGCCGGACGTCGCCGTATGGACACCTTCGGCGTGATTATTATTGCCACGGCCACCGCGCTCGGCGGCGGGTCCGTGCGCGATATCCTGCTTGGCCATTATCCGCTCGGCTGGGTAAAAAACCCTGAGTACGTCATTATCGTGGCAACGGCAGCCGTGCTAACCACGATTGTGGCCCCGGTGATGCCTCATCTGCGCCGCGTGTTTCTGGTGCTGGATGCGCTTGGGCTGATTGTTTTTTCCATCATTGGCGCACAAATCGCTCTCGATATGGGTGAAGGCCCGGTTATCGCCACCATTGCTGCCGTGATCACGGGCGTGTTTGGCGGGGTGCTGCGGGATATGTTCTGCAAGCGTATCCCGCTGGTTTTCCAGAAGGAACTGTATGCCGGCATCTCCTTTGCCGCGGCAGTGCTTTATGTCGCCTTGCAGCACTATGTCACCAGCCACGATGTGGTGGTTATCTCCACCCTGCTGTTTGGCTTCACCGCGCGTATGCTGGCATTGCGCCTTAAGCTGGGCCTTCCCGGTTTTCATTACAAACACAATGCGCATTAATGTCAGAACGGGCAGGCGCCGGATAATCAATTACTCGAATAGTTGTAACCGTAGTGATGATAGCCGTAGCCGTAAGCGTTGCTTGCCCGCTTAACGACGCCGTTGAGAATCACCCCTTTGGTATTGACGCCACTCTGCTCCAGACGCTGTACACAGACCAGCATCTCCTTCACGCTGTTCATCCCGAAGCGGGCGACCAGCAGCGTGGTGCCTGCGCGACGACCGACAACAGCCGCGTCGGTGACCGCCAGGATCGGTGGCGTATCGATAATCACCAGATCGTAGCGTTCATTCGCCCAGTCCAGCAGCTGCTGGAAACGCGTATGCATCAGAAGCTCCGCCGGATTAGGGGGGATCTGCCCGCGCACGATGGTATCGAACCCGCCTTTATCGAAGGTCTGAACGCCCTGGGTATACTCCGCCTTACCGGACAACATCTCCGATAAGCCGCAGGTATTGTCGAGCTTAAACAGATCATGGGCATACCCGCGACGCATATCCGCATCAATATAGAGCACTTTCTGGCCCGCCTGCGCCACGACGGCCGCCAGGGTACTGCTGACAAAGGTTTTACCGCTGTCAGGCGTGGCGCCAGAGATCATCAGTATATTGTTCGCTGACTCCATCATCGCAAAATGCAGACTGGTGCGCAGGCCGCGAATCGCCTCCACGGAGAGATCGACCGGGTTATCCGCCGCCAGGAAGGGGATATGTTTGGTCTTATGGCGCAGCCCTGAGGACATAAAGTCTTTTTTGCGCAAACGCATCTTTTTAGCCAGCCATTCCGACAGCGGTACGGTGGCATAGACGTTAATCCCATGCTCCTCCAGCTGCTCCGGCGTTTCAATGCCCATACGCAGCATACTGCGCGCCAGGATCCAGCCCACAGAGACGAACAGACCCAGGAGAACCCCCAGAACGACGACCAGCGCTTTTTTCGGCTTGACTGGCTGCGGCCGGGTCACGGCCGGATCGATAATGCGGACGTTACCAATTGCGCTCGACCGGGCGATGCTCAGCTCCTGTTCGCGGTTAAGCAGCTGCTGGTAGATAACGCGTCCCGACTCCACATCACGGCTCAGGCGCAACACCTCCTGCTGGGTCGACGGCATGGACGATACCCGTTTATTCAGGCGGTTTTTTTCCTGCTCCAGCGTCTGGCGTTTCTCAATCAGCGCCCGGTAGGTGGGGTGATCTTTTTTGTAGAGCTGCGAAATTTCCGCTTCCCGGAAGGTCAGTTCATTGAGCTGATTGTCCGCATTTACAATCTGCTCCAGCACCGCTTTTGCCTCCAGGTTCAGGTCAACGGAGTCATTTTGCTGGCGATAGCGGTTGAGCTTCTCCTCGGCCTGGTCCAGCTCGCTGCGCACCTGCGGAAGCTGCTGCTTCAAAAATTGCAGGCTTTTCGCATCCTGCGCCGCCTGGCGAGCCACGTTCTGTTGTAAATAGTTATCGGCGATGCAGTTAAGCACGCGCGCCATCTCATCGGGATCTTCCCCCGTGATGGTCAGGCCAAGCATCCCACTGTCCTTGCTGCGCTCGCTCACGGAAAAACGCAGCTGTAGCGCGTCAATGGCCTCCAGCTCGCTCAGCTGTGTAATCGTAAATTGCGTACCCGGCTTCGCCTGGATAGCGGCAATGGTAATGGCGATATTCGCCGCGCTCAGCGGCTGTCCCACGACGCCCTGTAACGTCACGTTATCGCCTTCCAGCTGATAGTGGCCCTTCTCGCCGACGGTCAGCGTCAGCTTTTGCGCCCGGCCCGCGACAGGGGGAAGATTGAGCATACGGATATCGACGATGCCAGGCTGTTGCCCGGTGAGCCGCGCCCAGCCGCGTCCGACAAGGGGAAAATAGTTTTCACTTACCTGCGTGCGCAGGTTCAGGTCATCAATCGTTTTACCGAGGATCATGCGCGACTGGAGAAGCTGAAGCTCCGGCGCCGACTCAGGCGAGGAGTCAGGGATGAACTCGCTAAGGTTACTGAGTAGCGCGTTGCCCTGCTTCTGTTCCACCTGTATCAGCGCATCGGCCTGATAAACTGGTGTGGCAAAGAGCGCATAAAGCAGTGCCGCCAACGTGAACAGCGCGGTAAGGATGAGAATAAATTTTCGATGGTCGAGCAGCTCACCCAACAGGCGCACCAGATCGATCTCGTTATTCGCGGCAGACGCATCATGGGCGTGAAGGTTATTTGTTGACATAAAACGTAACTATCCCGTGTGATTAACTGAGCCGTTTCGCCCATTCCAGACTGGCCTGCTCCAGCAGCCCATAAACATATTCAAATGCGTCCCGGTTTTTACGGTAGGGGTCCGGGATCTCTTTTCTGCCCGTCCAGTGACCAAAGAGCATCATTTTGCCGCGCGCCTCCGGTGCGATAGCCGTGACCTGCTCGATATGTTCCAGCTCCATCGCCAGAATCAGATCGTAGTCGCGCACCATGGCGGGGGTGAGCCTGCGCGCCACGTGGCCCTCAAGCAGGGTGCCGCGTTCGGCGGCGATCTCTGTCGCCTGTGAATCGGCGGTGCGCCCTTCCAGGCCACAAATTCCCGCTGAATCGACCCGGGCGGTGGGAAGCAGCCGGCGCAGCAGTCGTTCTCCAATGGGGGAGCGGCAGATATTGCCGGTACAGATCACCAGGATGGCGTTAAACGTTAGTTTGGCCATGTTCTGATATATCTCCCTGTTTCAGTCAGGTCATGTACGCCGGTAATGGTCGGCACAAGCTGAGAGATCACGCGGTTCCAGCGCACCAGCGGCGCGGTGGTGACATAGACGATGTCGTAAGGCTCAAGCTGAAATTCGGTGCTCAACACCATCGCGGTGGCATCCCTGGCGTTAAGCTGGTAGACGTTGGCGATTTTGCCGTTCTGCTTGCCCTGCAACGGACGAATCACAAAGATTCCGGTGGCGTCGGCCATATCCTGATTCACGCCCTGCGCATTACCCAGCGCTTCCGCCAGCGTCATGCCGCTACGGTCCATCTTCAGGGTGCTCTGTTTACCCACCTCGCCCATGACAAACACTTTCAGGTCGTCATTGCGGGGAATGAAGAGAATATCGCCCGGATAGAGGAGTTTGTTCTGGGTGAGATCGCCGCGCTGCATCAGCGCGTAGAGCGAAATGTGCGTATCCTGGCCGTTATGGGTCAGCACCACGTGGCGCCAGTCCGCCTCTGACGTCAGGCCGCCTGCCGCATTGATCGCATCCATTATCGTCAGCGGAATGTTGGTGATGGGCTGCTGGCCCGACTTAGCCACTTCGCCCGTCACGTAGGCTTTTTGCGAGCGGAACGCCGCGACGCTGACATCCACCTGCGGGCTCTCAATCACCGAGTCCAGCCGGGCGGCGATCTCATCGCGCACCTGGGCCAGCGTTTTGCCGACGACGCGAATTTTGCCGATATAGGGATAGAAGATCGTGCCATCGGCATTCACCCAGTTGCCCGTATCGCTGGCGCTACGGTACTGACCTGCGGGGGTGGTCAGCTCCGGGTGGTCCCAGACGGTCACCATCAGCACGTCGCCGACGCCGATGCGATATTGGTAGTTCTGGAGCTGGCGATCCAGTTCAGGATTCGCGCGGGAGTCGACTTTGCCAGGCAGCAACTGCTCCACCAGCCCCGGCGTGAGCGGATAGACGTTGACCATCTTATTCAGATCGTAATTGCTGTCAGGCAGATCGATAATATCTTTGCCCTGGGTGCGAAGTCCCTGGCCCGGTACGATAGTACAACCGCTTAACGCCATCATAGCCAACGCAAGCACGGAAAATTTAACGTTTTTCATTCAGGAAAATCATCTGGTTAAGTAATGCCTGTTTCATCCGGTACTACTGCCCTACCGGGGTTTCGCGTTCTGACGTCATGTCATAGAGCTGATATTTACGGCCTAACGTCTGGCCGCCATCACGCGTGAGAGGCGTCCACGAGACCACCGCCCGGTTGCGATTTGGGCCGATCGTCATCAGATCAAGCGGGATCGAGATGTAGAAGCCTTTGCTAAAGCCACCTTCGCCATAATCCTCTTTCGAGACGTTGGTCAGCGCCGCCCAGGCGCCTACCGTCACGCCGCTGTCGAATCGCTTCGCGACGTCGAGGGTGGCGCCTTTATCCTTCGCCAGGTACTGCCCGACGCTCAGCTTCATCAGCACGCTGTTGAGCTTCGCCGGGTTCCAGTAGGCGGTGATAAATCCGGTTGGCGCGCTGTAGTCGGTGAAGCGCATCATGTCGTCCCAGTCGCGCTGCTTGACGTAGTTCGCATCCACGCCCAGCGCCCAGTCGCTATCAAGCGGGCGCCAGAGCGCCTCTACTCCCACACCGCCGTACATGGTTTCGAGGTAGCCGCCATAAATCTGGGCATAGAAGCCGTGCCCCAGCGCATCGACATAGTTGGCCTGTAAGTTGTTGATGTAGACGTCATTGCTGACATAATCGCGAATATGGGTTCTGACGCGCGGCAGGCTGGAGTCAGCGGGAAGCAGCGAGGATTTGAACTTGTCGTAGTTGTTATAGAGGTTGGCGAACACGCCGCCGTCGAGCAGCAGACGATCGGTCAGCCAGTAGCTGGCGCTGGCCATCAACCCCACCTGGAACATATAGAAATCTTCCGGACCGCCCAGCGACTGCGCCAGCGTCGGTTTGACGCTGTAGCTGAAGCGATCGGCGCGAATACGGTAGCCGCGCCCGAACGCTGTGGTATCCACAGGCTCGACGCGCTGCTGCCTGAGCGCCTCCTCCTGGCCGAGCGGCTGTCCCGCCAGCTGTTTGCGCAGGCTGGTGACATCGGTTTGCGTCGTGACCAGCGGCAGATGGTCACGCCGCTGGGTGATAGCGATCGTGTCGACCCCGTCGGGCAGGTTATTGATCAGAATACGGTTGGCGCGATCCACCGCTTCGCGCGGATCGCGATAGCGATACTGTTCGCCGGTCATGTATAAGGTATTGCCGTGCTGAAGGATCTCCGGCGCATCGAAGCCTGCGTTGTACTTAAGCGCGGTGAGCTGGTTTGCCGCCGAGGTATAGTCCAGCGTCTCGCCTGCCGGTGCCGGTTTCCAGGCCGGTTTCGGGTTATCACGCAGCGCGGGGCGCAGATCGTTAAAGTTGGTCCGCAGGGTGAAGCCAAACATCAGCGTATTGCCGCGCTCGTAGCTGAGGTTGAGATCGGCCCAGTCGGCAACGCGATAGACTGCCCCCACGTTGATATGGCTCGACTGCTTAATGGAGCCGGCAAAATCATCGGCATAATTGTTGCCGTCATACTCGAGCTTCAGGCGCAGGGGCTGCCAGGGCGTCTGATACTGGAGGCCGCCAAACAGCGACGTCGGACCACGAAACATATCGCTAAAGCTGATATCCCCGGCATCATGTGATTCGCCGCGGGTGCAATACTTATTGTTGTCGTGGCACAGCGGGTTACCCACGTTGTCGCTATTACCGGGATATCCCCAGGCTATTCCAAAGGTAAAATCGACCGGTCCGGCCATTTTACTGGCAACCAGATATTCACCGTCGAACAGGCCGGTGCCCGCAATATCGCGCTTGCCGAGCGCCACCTGCGGCAGGCTATAGTCCTCTTCCCACAGACGAACCTTAAAATCGAACGACTTATCCTTGTAGCTTTGATCGCCGCTGAAATCCTCGTCGCTGCTATATTTGCGGGTGCGGACGTCGGTATAACGAATCGTCCCTTCCAGCCACGGAAAGAGCACGACCGAAGAGGAGTAAAAACGATACTGGTCGTTATCGCGGTAGTTGACGCTGAATTCCCCTTCCCGACCAAAGCGCGCGTCGGGCATTTGCATCAGGCCGGTGCCGCCAAAGTCGGACTGTGAAGGTCCGGTCGGATCGGGCCAGGTACGCAGTTCCGCGTGGCAGGCAGAAGAGATCGCCAGAGCAAGGCCGCTCAGTAAAAAAAGTTTGTTCATCAGTCAGGTATCCGCCGCGTCAGGAGCGCAACGATTTGCTCATTCAGACCGGTAAAATCGTCCGGCACCGCCCGGGGATCAAACCCCACCCACAGAACAGCGCCCGGCTCTGCTTCAATATGGCGTGCGTTCCAGTACGCCACCGGCGCAACAACCGTACTGCCGTCAGGATCGATAACGGTCACGTTATTCCTGTCGGCGCCAGCCAGCCGCAGCTGCCCCTGTAAGTAATCCCTGATGCTTGCGCCCGGACGCCAGGCCAGTTTCCCCGGTGTGGCGACCGCCCCCATCAGCGTGACGGTGCGGGGCGCAGGCGAGACCCACAGATCGTAACGGCCCTCAAGGGAACGATCGCCGCGGGCGTCGGTACGCACGGCGTCTGGATCGAGGCTGATAAACTGCCGCCCGACGATCCGCAGGGAGCGGGTCTGTGTAGCGACAGCGCGAATGGTCGCGATCCGCTCGTCATCGGCGCGATTCTGCCAGGCTGAAAGCGACGCCAGCACCTGCTGTTGCGTCTGTTGCGCTCGCCGCGTGGCGGAAGGGGTTGCGATGACAGCGCCCTGCCACCAGACGTTGTTCAGCTGCGGCTGGGTGACCAGCCGGGAGAGCGTATCGGCCTGTCCAGCAGACCACGTTTTGCCCGGCTGATGCACGGTAACGACGCTTGCGCATAAGGCGGGCAGGCTGAAGAGAGATAGCCCTACGCCAGGTAACCATTTTCTGAGTCTGTTCATGGGGCGGGCTTCAACATCGTCATGGCGACAGGGAATACGCCCGCGCCGAGCATCTGTTCGCTCTGGCGTACCTGGCCGGTGGCGGAATCAATCCAGAAGGTGTTATGCCAGCGACGATCGAGGCCGTCGGCCTGCACCGTCTCCTGCCAGACCTGACAACGTAGCGTGTTTCCGGCAAGGGTCAGGTTTTCCGTCCCGCTCAGGGAGAAGCGCGAGGTCAGGTGTGCGGAGCGATACCGCCCCTCTTCCTGCCAGCGCACATCACGCGACCACTGGCTGCCGTCGCGGAGCTGCGGCGTGTGGCGCAGCGGATCGTGCTCAAGATTGGTTACCTCAAGCAGGTTATAAGGAAGCTTGAGCGTGTGGATAAGGCGACCGTTATGCGTGACGATCATCGCATTATCCTGCGATAACCACTTACTGTTTCTCTGTTCGATGTATCCGAGAACCACCAGGATCCTCGGGCCATTATCCAGACGCAGGTACATGGTTGAGTATGGGAGCACCTGAATCTGCCCGTCCGTTACCGTCACATCCTGGCGCCCGTCCAGGCTGGCGTTAAAGGTCTCAATAATGCTCTGCTGGCTCGGCGTACATCCCTGGATCAGCAGAGTCATGATGAGCAGAATAAACAGTCTCACCAGAAATCCTTGATTAAATAACATTGAAATCAATTAAATACCCGGCTTTGATATCGCCACCGGGTCAAGTCGTTGCGCTGTTCAGCGCAAGGCTATATCGCCTTGCGCACCAGCCTTAGCGGGTAACTGTCGTCGTGGAAGTACCATTGCCTGAGTCATCGCCACTGTCGCTTGCCGCGACAACGGCTAACGTCGCTACGCCGGCAATCGCAGCGGTGGTGACAACAGCGGTTGTCCCAATCGCGCCTGCCGCCA
This sequence comes from Enterobacter cloacae complex sp. ECL72, assembly GCF_019056635.1. NCBI lineage: Bacteria > Pseudomonadati > Pseudomonadota > Gammaproteobacteria > Enterobacterales > Enterobacteriaceae > Enterobacter > Enterobacter cloacae complex sp. ECL72. The sequence goes on from NZ_CP077659.1 coordinate 4,088,480, forward strand.
GTCCCCCCGTAGTGCCAGCGGTAGTTCCCACCGTTGCTCCGGTTGTTGTACCGGTTGTTGCTGCGCTGGTGCTACCTGCTTCGGTGGTAGCGCCTATAGCAGGCAGGGCAGTCGCCAGCGTGAGTGCCGTCAGCACTGTACAAAGCGTCCTTTTCATTTTTGGTCCTCATTCAAATGAAGGAAAATATGAGCACCTGGAAACCAGGTCCCGGTTAACGGGCATAAAGCCCGGGGCTGAATTCCGGCCCGACAGGGACGGAAAATCATCCATGTAAAAGCCCTGGGCTCTGAACACCAGCGCATATAAACCGCCAGGATATATTTCGGTACCCTTAATTGCTTCAATTGGAGTTCAGATAGTTAACCCCCTCACGGGGCGCAAAAAGAAAGGAAAACGCAGAAGTGATGCGAAATGCACCCCAGCGGTAACTACCTTAAAAATTTTGGATAAGATAATTCTTATAATAATTTGACGCAATGATTTCCGGCAGAATAAATATGACTAATTGTTAACCAGAAAACACTCAACATATTATTAATAAAATAGTTAACCTACTGAAATTAAAAGCAACAAAACGATCAACACTCAGGCTGCATCACCTATAACTCCTTCATTCCCGGCTATTGCTCTCGATTAATAGTGATTGAGATCAATTAAGGCGTTCTCTCAAAGAAAATAAAAACGCAAGCAGAGCAAATTCTGAAACTGGGTTCAGGGATAACATTTCCTCAAAATATATTTACCATGAATAATTCATTTATATTCATAATTATTGCGTATATAAACCGCGTCTCATAAATACGCTATTCACGGCAGCGGAAGTGTGCCCCTTCGCCAGTCTGTTCAGGAGCGCACGCAGATTAAAATCCACCGATGTGCTCTGCGGCCAGCCATTTTGCCAGGGCATCAATCTGAGGCTGATGCAGCCAGTTTACGATCTGGCGGGCCTTCTCCTGCCCGACACCCGGCAGCATCCGCCACTCCGCTTCGCTTCGCTGAATCAGCGCCTGCCAGGTGCGATCCCCTGCCGCCTTGAGCGTCGACCGGGCCAGCGGTATTCCCATCGCGGTGATCCAGCGGATAAAAGGTCGCTCCCGCGCCAGGTTAAACTGATGCCACAGCGCAGCGCCATGCGATGCCGATATCCCCGCCGTCGCGGTGAGCTGCGCCTGCGTGAGCTGTAGCCAGGAGAAGAGGTGCTCAAACCGATGCGCCTGATAGAGGGTCCGCCATCCTGATTCGCCCACTCCTTCGATATCTAACGCCTGCCTGGAACTTAGCCACATCAGCCGGGCAAAAAATTGCTCCATGCACTCCGGGGAGGCATAGAAACAGGTTAAGCCGTTATAGCGCGATGAGGGCGGCTGCGGTTTACGGCGATCCACATTGCGCCACACCACGTTATCCAGCCGGGGAATACCTTGTCCCGCCAGGCTTACCAGCACCTGATCGCCGGGGGCAATATCCAGCCTCTGCCAGCGGTTAACCGACCCTAAGCTGACGCGCTGTACACGTTTATCGTCGAGCATCAGCGGCTCAAGCTGCGCAATCGCGGTGATCCGCCCGGTACGGCCAACGGTAAAGTGAATCGCTTTGACTTCCGTCACCTGGGCCACAGGAAGGTATTTCCATGCGACGACCCAACTCCCTTCCCCCGGCAGCCATCGCTCGCCCGGCGGCTCTGCCGAGGCGCGAACCACAATGCCATCCGTGGCGAAGGGCAACGAAGCCTTAAACCAGGCCGTCCGCTGCGCCTCCACGTCAACCGCGTTTTTAACCGGCAGGGTATAGCGGGCCGTCAGGGTAAAACCTGCCTCCGCCAGCGCGGAAAGGCGTGCTTTCATCGCTTTTGGGCCGTCCGGCCAGGCCCAGATAAAAATGCCTGTCTGCTTCAGCGCTGCGCGATCGGTCGCGCGCATCATTGCCCCCGCTACCTTCGCACGCGCGTTCATCCCCCCCATCCGCTGCTGGATATGCCCGTCGCGCAGCAGAAAAAGTTCACCCTGCAACACGCTGTTGGCAAGCGGCCCGGCCAGCGTTTGCGGAATAGCGGGGATCATTCGCGCCTGTGCCGTCCACTCTTCCCCCTGTAAGCCGTCGCCCCGGCTAATCGCCTGCACCAGCTTGCCGTTTTTGTAGACCAGGGTGACCGCAACACCATCCACCTTTGGCTGTACCCAGAGATCCTGCTGCGTCGCCATCCAGCGGCTAAGCGCCTGCTTGCTTTCTACCTTATGCACGCCGGTATGGGCGAAGGGATGTTTCACCGTCCCACTGGCAGCTGGAAGATCGTCGTGCAGCGGTTCATCGTGAAAACAGCGCTGCCACTGTTTTAAGCGGGCGTTAAGCCTGTCGTAAACGTCGTCGCTCACCTCGCTGCTGCCCTGCTTCCAGTAATCATCATTCCAGCGGGTCAGCTGCGCCTTCAGGGCCGCGATCTCCTGCCCGGCTTTAGCCGGTGACCAGACCGGGCAGATAGCCATCGCCCCGCTGCTTAAGAAGATCATCAGTATGCTTATCCATTTCACCATTATTACCCCTCCCTGTTTTGCGAAGGGTATACCCTGCCCGGGAGCCGCAGACCAGCTGCAAAATTGCATTTTACGAGCGCGCTTCAGCGCATTGTTTTTATTGCAGCAAAAGGAAGGTAAAAGCTGAAAACGGCACGCAAAATTTAATCATCCACGGGAAAAAGTGTGACAAAGGCTACGTCACACAGCGGCGACGTGTATAATAAGCCCGTATGTAGGACTTCTTCGTTAACACATACAAAAGACTCTCATGGCTCAAGGCACGCTTTATATTGTTTCTGCCCCTAGTGGCGCGGGTAAATCCAGCCTAATTCAGGCACTGTTAAAAACCCAACCGTTGTACGATACGCAGGTTTCTGTTTCTCACACCACGCGAGCACCGCGTCCGGGTGAAGTGCACGGTGAACACTATTTCTTTGTGAATCACGACGAATTCAGAGCGATGATTGGCAGAGACGCGTTTCTTGAACACGCAGAAGTTTTCGGTAACTACTACGGTACTTCGCGTGAAACCATTGAGCAGGTACTGGCGACCGGCGTGAACGTGTTCCTGGATATCGACTGGCAGGGCGCGCAGCAAATTCGTAAGAAAATGCCTGATTCGCGCAGTATCTTTATTTTACCGCCATCGAAAGATGAACTGGATCGCCGCCTGCGTGGTCGCGGCCAGGACAGCGAAGAAGTTATCGCGAAGCGTATGGCGCAGGCAGTTGCAGAAATGAGCCATTACGCGGAATATGATTACCTTATTGTGAATGATGATTTTGATGCCGCGCTGAGCGATCTCAAAACTATCCTTCGCGCAGAACGTCTGCGTATGAGCCGCCAGAAGCAGCGACATGACGCATTAATCACCAAACTGTTGGCAGACTGAACCCACTTTCAGTATCATGCCCAGTCATTTCTTCACCTGTGGAGCATTTTAAGTATGGCACGCGTAACTGTTCAGGACGCTGTAGAGAAAATTGGTAACCGTTTTGACCTGGTGCTGGTCGCCGCGCGTCGCGCTCGTCAGATGCAGGTAGGCGGTAAAGATCCGCTGGTACCGGAAGAAAACGATAAAACCACCGTTATTGCACTTCGCGAAATCGAAGAAGGTCTGATCAACAACCAGATCCTCGACGTGCGTGAGCGCCAGGAGCAGCAAGAGCAGGAAGCCGCTGAATTACAAGCTGTTACCGCTATTGCTGAAGGTCGTCGTTAATTAAACCTGCGGGTCGCCCTTGTATCTGTTTGAAAGCCTGAATCAACTGATTCAAACCTACCTGCCTGAAGACCAGATTAAGCGTCTTCAGCAGGCGTATCTCGTTGCACGTGACGCTCACGAGGGCCAGACACGTTCAAGCGGTGAACCCTATATCACGCACCCGGTAGCGGTGGCCTGTATTCTGGCCGAGATGAAACTCGACTACGAAACGCTGATGGCCGCCCTGCTGCACGACGTGATCGAAGATACCCCTGCCACCTACCAGGACATGGAACAGCTGTTTGGCAAAAGCGTTGCCGAGCTGGTGGAAGGGGTCTCTAAGCTTGATAAGCTGAAATTCCGCGACAAGAAAGAGGCGCAGGCCGAAAACTTCCGCAAGATGATCATGGCGATGGTGCAGGATATCCGCGTCATTCTCATCAAACTGGCTGACCGCACCCACAATATGCGCACGCTGGGCTCACTTCGCCCGGATAAACGTCGCCGCATCGCCCGTGAAACCCTCGAAATTTACAGTCCGCTGGCGCACCGTTTAGGTATTCATCACATTAAAACCGAGCTGGAAGAGCTGGGTTTTGAGGCGTTGTACCCGAACCGCTATCGTGTGATTAAAGAGGTGGTGAAAGCCGCTCGCGGTAACCGTAAAGAGATGATTCAAAAGATCCTCTCTGAAATCGAAGGGCGTTTGCAGGAAGCGGGCATTCCGTGCCGCGTGAGCGGTCGCGAAAAGCATTTGTACTCTATCTACTGCAAAATGGTGCTTAAAGAGCAGCGTTTTCACTCGATCATGGATATCTACGCGTTCCGCGTCATCGTCCACGATTCAGACACCTGTTATCGCGTGCTGGGGCAGATGCACAGCCTGTACAAGCCGCGTCCGGGGCGCGTCAAAGATTACATCGCCATTCCAAAAGCGAACGGATACCAGTCTTTGCACACCTCCATGATTGGCCCGCACGGTGTCCCTGTTGAGGTGCAGATTCGTACCGAAGATATGGATCAGATGGCGGAGATGGGTGTCGCGGCGCACTGGGCTTATAAAGAGCACGGCGGCGAAAGCAGCACCACCGCGCAAATCCGCGCCCAGCGCTGGATGCAGAGCCTGCTGGAGCTGCAACAGAGCGCAGGTAGCTCGTTTGAATTTATCGAGAGCGTTAAATCCGATCTCTTCCCGGATGAGATTTACGTTTTCACGCCGGAAGGGCGCATTGTCGAACTGCCTGCGGGCGCGACACCGGTCGACTTCGCTTACGCCGTGCATACCGATATCGGCCATGCCTGCGTAGGTGCCCGCGTCGACAGGCAGCCTTATCCGCTGTCGCAGCCGCTTTTCAGCGGACAGACGGTGGAGATCATTACCGCGCCGGGGGCACGTCCTAACGCCGCCTGGCTGAACTTTGTCGTGAGCTCAAAAGCGCGCGCAAAAATCCGCCAGCTGCTGAAAAACCTCAAGCGCGACGACTCCGTTAGCCTGGGGCGTCGTCTGCTCAATCACGCGCTGGGTGGCAGCCGCAAACTGGCAGAGATCCCGCCAGAAAACATTCAGCATGAGCTGGAGCGTATGAAGCTCGCCTCGCTGGATGACCTGCTGGCAGAGATTGGTCTCGGCAACGCCATGAGCGTGGTCGTGGCGAAGAACCTGCAACAAGGCGAAACGACAGCCGTTCCTGCCACCACGCAAAATCATGGTCACCTGCCGATCAAAGGCGCTGACGGGGTGCTCATCACCTTCGCCAAATGCTGCCGTCCTATCCCGGGCGACCCGATTATTGCGCACGTCAGCCCGGGTAAAGGGCTGGTGATCCACCATGAATCCTGCCGTAACATCCGTGGCTATCAGAAAGAGCCTGAGAAGTTCATGGCGGTCGAGTGGGATAAAGAGACGGCGCAGGAATTTATCACTGAAATCAAGGTGGATATGTTCAACCACCAGGGTGCCCTGGCGAACCTGACGGCAGCGATCAACACCGCCTCATCCAACATTCAAAGCCTGAATACGGAAGAAAAAGATGGCCGCGTTTATAGCGCCTTTATTCGCCTGACCGCCCGTGACCGTGTGCATCTGGCCAATATTATGCGCAAGATCCGCGTGATGCCGGACGTCATTAAAGTCACCCGTAACCGAAACTAGCATTATGAATTCAAAACGTTACGAGCGAATCTGCGAAATGCTCGCCAGGCGTCAGCCTGATCTGACGGTCTGCATGGAGCAGGTCCATAAACCTCATAACGTCTCTGCTATCGTCCGCACCGCAGATGCCGTCGGCGTGCATGAAGTCCACGCCGTCTGGCCTGGCGCACGTATGCGTACCATGGCCTCCACCGCCGCAGGCAGCAACAGCTGGGTATCCGTGAAAACTCACCAGACTATTGGTGAAGCGGTCTCGCACCTGAAAGGGCGTGGCATGCAGGTTCTGGCAACCAACCTCTCTGCTAAAGCCGTGGATTTCCGTGAGATCGACTACACCCGTCCGACCTGTATTTTAATGGGCCAGGAGAAAACGGGGATCACGCAGGAAGCACTGGATTTGGCCGATCGGGACATCATCATTCCAATGATCGGCATGGTCCAGTCACTCAACGTGTCGGTCGCCTCAGCGCTGATCCTGTATGAAGCGCAGCGCCAGCGTCAGAATGCCGGAATGTACGAGCGCAGCAACAGCATGCTGCCGGAAGAGGAGCAGCAGCGCCTGCTGTTTGAAGGTGGCTATCCGGTGCTGGCTCGCGTTGCGAAGCAGAAGAAATTGCCTTACCCCCACGTCAACGCGCAGGGCGAAATTGAAGCCGATGCCGAGTGGTGGTCCACCATGCAGTACGCGGGGTAAATCATGAAAGGCCGCCTGCTGGACGCCATACCGCTCAACAGCCTGACGGGCGTGGGCGCGGCACAAAGCAGTAAACTGGCGAAGATAGGCCTGCACACCGTGCAGGATCTCCTGCTCCACCTCCCCCTGCGCTACGAAGACCGTACTCAGCTTTATAAGATTGGCGATCTGCTGCCCGCTATTTACGCCACCGTTGAAGGGGAAGTGCTGAACTGCAACATCACCTTTGGCGGACGCAGGATGATGACCTGCCAGATCAGCGACGGCACCGGCATTCTCACCATGCGCTTTTTCAACTTCAATGCGGCAATGAAAAACAGCCTTGCCACTGGACGACGCGTACTTGCGTACGGTGAAGCCAAACGGGGCAAATACGGCGCGGAGATGATCCACCCGGAATACCGCGTGCAGGGTGATCTCAGCTCACCTGAGCTACAGGAGACGCTCACGCCGGTCTATCCAACCACTGAAGGCATTAAGCAGGCTACGCTGCGCAAGCTCACCGATCAGGCGCTGGAGCTGCTCGATACCTGCGCCATTAACGAGCTGCTTCCGCCGGAGCTGGCGCAGGGCATGATGAGCCTGCCGGAGGCGTTGCGCACCCTGCATCGTCCACCGCCAACGCTTCAGCTTGTTGATTTAGAGAGCGGTAAACACCCCGCCCAACGGCGTCTTATCCTTGAGGAATTACTGGCTCACAACCTGAGCATGCTGGCCCTGCGCGCAGGTGCGCAGCGTTTCCACGCGCAGCCATTAAGCCAGCGTGATGAGCTCAAAGATAAGCTGCTGGCCTCACTGCCGTTTAAACCCACCGGCGCCCAGGCGCGGGTGACTGCCGAGATCGAACGCGATATGGCGCTGGATGTGCCAATGATGCGCCTGGTGCAGGGCGACGTGGGTTCCGGTAAAACGCTGGTCGCCGCGCTGGCCGCTTTGCGCGCCATCGCCCACGGTAAGCAGGTGGCGCTGATGGCGCCGACGGAACTGCTGGCCGAGCAGCACGCCAACAATTTCCGGAACTGGTTTGCCCCGCTGGGAATTGAAGTGGGCTGGCTGGCCGGGAAGCAGAAGGGCAAAGCGCGCCTTGCGCAGCAGGAAGCCATTGCCAGCGGGCAGGTGCAGATGATTGTCGGCACGCACGCCATTTTCCAGGAACAGGTGCAGTTTAACGGCCTGGCGCTGGTGATTATCGACGAACAGCACCGCTTTGGTGTTCATCAGCGTCTGGCGCTGTGGGAGAAAGGTCTGCAACAGGGCTTCCACCCACATCAGCTGATCATGACCGCCACGCCGATTCCGCGCACCCTGGCGATGACGGCCTATGCCGATCTGGATACCTCCACCATCGACGAACTCCCCCCGGGCCGTACGCCGGTGACAACGGTCGCCATTCCGGACACGCGCCGCAGCGACATCATTGACCGCGTGCGCAACGCCTGCACCCAGGAAGGGCGTCAGGCTTACTGGGTCTGTACCCTGATTGAAGAGTCTGAGCTGCTGGAAGCGCAGGCTGCCGAAGCCACATGGGAAGAGTTAAAGCTCGCCCTGCCGGAGCTGAACGTCGGTCTGGTTCACGGGCGCATGAAGCCTGCCGAGAAGCAGGCGGTGATGCAGTCGTTCAAACAGGGCGAACTGCATTTACTCGTTGCGACCACGGTCATCGAAGTGGGCGTGGACGTGCCGAACTCCAGCCTGATGATTATTGAGAACCCGGAGCGCCTGGGCCTGGCGCAGCTCCACCAGCTACGAGGCCGCGTGGGCCGTGGTGCGATCGCCTCTCACTGCGTGCTGCTCTACAAAGCCCCTCTGTCGAAAACCGCGCAGATGCGTTTGCAGGTATTACGCGACAGCAATGACGGCTTCGTCATTGCGCAAAAAGATCTGGAGATCCGCGGCCCGGGCGAATTGCTGGGCACGCGTCAGACGGGTAACGCCGAGTTTAAAGTGGCGGATTTATTGCGCGATCAGGCCATGATCCCCGAAGTACAACGCCTTGCGCGTCATATTCATGAACGCTACCCCGAACAGGCGGCAGCGTTAATTGAACGCTGGATGCCGGAAACCGAGCGGTATTCCAACGCCTGACGGTCAGCCAAACATCGGCAGCATCAGGTAGAGCTTAATGACCAGCGCGTTGACGATATCAATGAAGAATGCGCCCACCATCGGCACCACCAGAAACGCCATGTGCGACGGGCCGAACCGTTCGGTGATCGCCTGCATATTCGCGATGGCCGTTGGCGTCGCTCCCAGACCAAACCCACAGTGGCCCGCAGCCAGTACCGCCGCATCATAGTTTTTGCCCATCATGCGCCAGGTAACAAAGATGGCATACAGCGCCATGAACACGGCCTGCACCGCCAGGATCGCCACCATCGGCAGCGCCAGCGAGGCCAGTTCCCACAGCTTGAGGCTCATCAGCGCCATCGCCAGGAACAGCGACAGGCTGACGTTCCCCAGCACGGACACTGCGCGCTCAAAGACGCGGTAGAAGCCCATCTGCGCCAGACCGTTGCTCAGGATCACCCCGATAAACAGCACGCAGACAAAGGTTGGCAGTTCGAAAGCCGTTCCCGCCAGCCATTGCGCAACGATTTTGCCCACGGTAAGGCAGATGGCAATCATGGCGATGGTTTCAATCATCACCAGCGAGGTGATGCTGCGGCCAACGTCCGGTTTTTCAAATGCCGTCGGCACCATTTCATCGTCTGGCCTGCCTTCCGGCGTGGTGGAGTGTTTCACCAGATAGCGCGCCACCGGGCCGCCAATCAGCCCGCCAAGCACCAGGCCAAAGGTCGCGCAGGCCATTGCCACTTCCGTTGCGTTTTCAAAGCCATAGCGTTCGATGAACAGCTTGCTCCACGCCGCGCCCGTTCCGTGGCCACCTGACAGGGTAATCGACCCCGCCAGCAGACCCATCAGCGGATCCAGCCCCAGCAGCGACGCCATACCGATGCCGATGGCGTTTTGCATCAGCAGCAGGCCCACCACAACAATCAGAAACACGCCCAGCACCTTGCCGCCCGAACGCAGGCTTGCGAGGTTAGCGTTCAGGCCGATAGTAGCAAAGAAGGCCAGCATCAACGGATCTTTCAGGGACATATCAAAATCGATTTCCCAGCCCATGCTTTTTTTCAGCACCAGCAGGGCCAGCGCCACCAGCAATCCACCGGCGACAGGTTCAGGAATGGTGTACTTTTTCAGAAAGGAAACACTGTGTACCAGCTTGCGACCAAGCAGAAGAACCAGCGTTGCGGCAACAAGGGTCGACAACGTATCGAGATGAATCATAAAAGGCTCCTGTTATGCGCGTGTTCCATACACACGCGGCGTTATCCTGGGCCGGGTGATGCTCGTCATGAGCCGCCGGCGCGAAAAGTGTAATTTTTTTTTCCTGTTCGTTGTAGAAAACCTGCTCACACCGGCAGATTTTCTCTCTTTTTTTGCTGGCAATCGTTTGCTTTTACCAGGTGGTCAGCTAAAATGCCCGCTTTTCCACCGTGGGATTGCCGCCGATGTCTGTTAACACTCTGGAGTCTGCTGATGCGCAACCGATTGCGCAGAAGCAAAAAAGCGAACTGATTTACCGCCTTGAAGATCGTCCCCCGCTGCCTCAAACCCTGTTTGCCGCCTGCCAGCACCTGCTGGCGATGTTCGTTGCGGTCATCACGCCGGCTCTGCTGATTTGCCAGGCGCTGGGGTTACCGGCGCAGGATACGCAACACATCATCAGTATGTCTCTGTTCGCTTCCGGCGTGGCCTCCATCATTCAAATTAAAGCCTGGGGTCCGGTGGGCTCGGGTTTGCTGTCGATTCAGGGCACCAGCTTTAACTTTGTGGCGCCGCTGATCATGGGCGGTACGGCACTGAAAACCGGCGGCGCAGATGTCCCGACGATGATGGCGGCGCTTTTCGGCACCCTGATGCTGGCAAGCTGCACAGAGATGATCATTTCCCGCGTTCTGCACCTGGCGCGCCGGGTGATCACCCCGCTGGTCTCCGGCGTGGTGGTGATGATTATCGGCCTGTCACTGATCCAGGTGGGTCTGACCTCCATCGGGGGCGGCTACGCGGCAATGAGCGACCATACCTTCGGCGCGCCGAAAAACCTGCTGCTGGCAGGCGTCGTGCTGGCGATCATTATTCTGCTTAACCGCCAGCGTAACCCGTACCTGCGCGTGGCATCGCTGGTGATCGCCATGGCGGCCGGTTACCTGCTGGCGTGGGCGCTGGGCATGCTGCCGGAAAACACCACCCCAACCAACAGCGCTTTGATTACCGTGCCAACGCCGCTCTACTACGGCCTGGGCATTGACTGGAGTCTGCTCCTGCCGCTGATGCTGGTCTTTATGATCACTTCGCTGGAAACCATTGGCGATATCACCGCCACTTCCGACGTGTCCGAGCAGCCGGTCTCCGGCCCACTGTACATGAAACGTCTGAAAGGCGGCGTGCTGGCGAACGGACTGAACTCGTTTGTCTCGGCGGTGTTCAACACCTTCCCGAACTCCTGCTTTGGCCAGAACAACGGCGTGATCCAGCTGACCGGCGTGGCCAGCCGCTACGTGGGCTTCGTGGTAGCGCTGATGCTGGTGGTCCTCGGCCTGTTCCCGGCGGTGAGCGGGTTTGTGCAGCACATCCCTGAGCCGGTGCTGGGCGGCGCGACGCTGGTGATGTTCGGTACCATCGCGGCCTCTGGCGTGCGTATCGTCTCCCGCGAGCCGCTGAACCGCCGCGCAATCATGATTATTGCGCTGTCTCTCGCCGTAGGGCTTGGCGTCTCCCAGCAGCCGATGATTTTGCAGTTTGCCCCTGACTGGGTGAAAAACCTGCTCTCTTCCGGCATCGCCGCGGGCGGTATTACCGCTATTGTGCTGAATCTCATTTTCCCGCCTGAAAAGAACTGATCCCCACACGGCAGGCTGTCAATGCCTGCCGTGACATCTCTTTACACCATTCCCGCCTTGAGCATTGCGCATAAATCGTGCATAACACCCTTATGTGCGTTTCGCGGGAAGGAAGACCATGAAATTTATTGGAAAGCTGCTTATCTATCTTCTGGTAGCCCTGCTCATTGTAGTGCTCGCCTTTTATTTTCTGCTCCAGACCCGCTGGGGCGCATCGCAGGTCAGCAGCTGGATCACGGTGAATACCGATTACGAGCTCAACTTTGACCTGATGGATCACCGCTTTTCATCTCCTTCTCACATCCTTCTGGAAAACGTTACCTTCGGACGAGATGGCAAACCGGCCACGCTGGTCGCTAAAAAAGTGGATATTGGCTTAAGCAGCCGCCAGATCACCGACCCGCTGCATATGGATGCCATCACCCTGTTCGATGGCACGCTGAATTTATCGCCGCAGACGGCGCCGCTGCCGTTCCAGGCCGACCGTCTGCAACTGAATAACATGGCCTTTAACAGCCCGAATACGGAGTGGGATCTCAGTGCGCAAAAGGTGACCGGCGGCGTCAGCCCGTGGCAGCCCGAGGCGGGGAACGTACTGGGAAAAAATGCGCAAATCCAGATGAGCGCCGGGTCGCTCACGCTCAACGGCATACCGGCCAACAACGTGCTGATTCAGGGACAACTCAACGGCAAAGAGGTGGTGCTGAATACCATCGGTGCCGATATGGCGCGCGGCTCGCTGACGGGCTCGGCTCTGCGTAATGCCGACGGTGGCTGGGTTATCAACACCCTGCGTCTGAATGAGATCCGCCTGCAAAGCGACAAATCGCTGCTGGATTTCTTCGCCCCTCTCTCCACCCTGCCTTCGTTACAGATTGGGCGGCTGGAAGTGACCGATGCCCGTCTACAGGGGCCAGACTGGGCGGTAACCGACCTCGATCTCAGCCTGCGTAACCTCACCCTGAGTAAAGGTGACTGGCAAAGTCAGGAGGGAAGATTATCCATGAACGCCAGCGAATTTATCTACGGCTCGCTGCATCTGTTTGACCCTATCCTGAATGCGGAATTCTCCCCGCAGGGCATTGCGCTGCGTCAGTTCACCTCCCGCTGGGAAGGGGGCATGGTGCGTACCTCCGGCAACTGGCTGCGCGAGGGTCAGGCGCTGGTGCTGGACGACGTTGCCATTGCCGGGCTGGAATATACGCTTCCGGAAAACTGGAAAACGCTGTGGATGGACCCGCTCCCGGTATGGCTGAACAGCGTAACACTGAAAAAATTCGGACTGAGCCGCAACCTGGTGATCGACATCGATCCGGCGTTCCCGTGGCAGATCACCTCCCTCGACGGTTATGGCGCTAATCTGCGGCTGGCGCAGGATCACAAGTGGGGCGTGTGGGGCGGTAACGCAACCCTCAACGGGGCGGCAGCAACCTTTAACCGCGTCGACGTGCGTCGCCCGTCGCTGGCGCTGAATGCCAACGCCGCAACGGTAAATATTACCGATCTGAGCGCCTTTACCGAGAAAGGGATCCTGGAAGCGACCGCCACCGTGTCACAGCTGCCACAGCGACAAACCACCGTGAGCCTGAACGGGCGCGGTGTACCACTCAACGTTATGCAGCAGTGGGGCTGGCCAGCGCTGCCGATTGCGGGCGACGGCAATATTCAGCTCACCGCCAGCGGAAGCGTGCAGGCCAATGCGCCGCTGAAGCCGACGGTGAATGGGAAGCTGAGCGCGGTGAATATGGATAAACGGCAGGTGCAACAGACGATGACCGGCGGGATGGTGTCGACGGTGGCTCCGGCACAGTAAAAAGCCGGGTGGCGGCTTCGCCTTACCCGGCCTACGAGGTTTTGGTTCCTTCTACCGTGGGTGAGGGCATCAGACCGCATAATTACCGTAGGCCCGGTAAGCGAAGCGCCACCGGGCATTTTTCCAGCTCAGAGGTGAACCACCACCTCATCCCCCTCGGCTTTCACCACCACACCCCATTCGCTGCCCGCATGTGAACCGCCTTTTACGCCGCCGACCTTCTGCACGTTGCGCAAGCACACCGACCAGTTTTGCGCATCTCCCGCGCCGGTAAAGGTCACGACGTCGCCCTGACGTGACGCCTTCAGCGCAAACACTACAGAACCGTCCGCCGCAGGCACTTCACTCACCGCCGTTGCGCCATCGCTCAGGTTAAAGAGCTGGAAGGCCGTCCCCTCGTGCCACGCATAGTCCGGCTTCTGGTTATTATTGCCGAGCGCCAGCAGCGTGTTGTCGCGCACATAGACCGGCAGGCTCTGGAAATCGTGCTGCTGCTTATGCCAGCGGCTACCCTCGATTTCATCGTTGTGCCACAGGTGCGTCCAGCGCCCTTCCGGCAGGTAGAACTGCACGTCGCCCGCCTCGGAGAACACCGGCGCCACCATCATTGAATCCCCCAACATGTACTGGCGGTCGAGGTAATCGCACGCCGGATCGTCCGGGAACTCCAGCATCATCGCCCGCAGCATCGGCGTGCCGAACTCGTGCGCCAGCGCCGCCTGACGATACAGGTACGGCATCAGCTGGCATTTCAGCTGCGTGAAGTGGCGCACCACATCGCAGGACTCGTCATCGTACGCCCACGGCACGCGGTAGGATTTGCTGCCGTGCAGGCGGCTGTGGCTGGAGAACAGCCCGAACGCGCACCAGCGTTTGTAGACGTGCGCCGGAGCGGTGTTTTCGAACCCGCCGATATCGTGGCTCCAGAACCCGAAGCCGGACAGCCCAATCGACAGCCCGCCGCGCAGGCTTTCGGCCATCGACTCATAGTTGGCGTAGCAGTCGCCACCCCAGTGTACCGGGAACTGTTGCGCACCCACGGAGGCAGAACGGGCAAACAGCACCGCCTCTTCTTCTCCCACCGTCTCTTTCAGCACGTTCCACACCAGTTCGTTGTAGATGTAGGCGTAATGGTTATGCATCTTCTGCGGATCGGAACCGTCAAACCACTGGACCTCCGTCGGGATACGCTCGCCGAAGTCGGTCTTGAAGCAGTCGACGCCGATCTCCACCAGGCCTTTCAGTTTGTCCGCATACCACCTGCACGCGTCCGGGTTGGTGAAGTCGTAGATCGCCAGCCCCGGCTGCCATTTGTCCCACTGCCACAGGGAGCCGTCCGGGCGCTTCAGCAGGTAGCCCTTCTCTTTCAGCTCCCGGAAGATCGGCGATTTCTGGCCGATGTACGGGTTGATCCACACGCAGACCTTCAGCCCTTTCTCTTTCAGGCGGCGGATCATGCCTTCCGGATCGGGGAAGGTCACCGGGTCCCACTCGAAGTCGCACCACTGGAAGGCCTTCATCCAGAAGCAGTCGAAGTGGAACACGTGCAGCGGCAGGTCGCGCTCGGCCATGCCGTCGATAAAGCTGTTAACCGTCGCTTCGTCGTAGTTGGTGGTGAACGAGGTGGTCAGCCACAGGCCGAACGACCACGCAGGCGGCAGCGCCGGACTGCCGGTGAAGCGGGTATAGCGGTTCAGCACTTCTTTCGGCGTCGGGCCGTCGATCACGAAGTACTCCAGATACTCCCCTTCCACGCTGAACTGCACTTTGGAGACTTTTTCGGAGCCGACTTCAAACGAGACGTTCTCCGGGTGATTCACCAGCACGCCGTAGCCGCGGTTGGTCAGGTAGAACGGGATGTTTTTGTAGGACTGCTCGGTGCTGGTGCCCCCGTCGCGGTTCCAGGTTTCGACCGTCTGGCCGTTGCGCACCAGCGCGGTAAAGCGCTCGCCCAGGCCGTAGACCGTTTCCCCCACGCCCAGATCCAGACGTTCAAACACATAGTTGCGATCGGTATTGCTGTCCTGCACGTAGCCGTTGTTTTTCAGCTGGCTGCCGGTAATGCGCTGGCCGTTGCGCAGGAAATCCAGCGCCCAGAACTCGCCTTTGGCGACGCGCACGCTGACGCTGCCGCTTTTCAGCTCGGCAAATTCGGCGTTGTTTTCAATCTCAACTTTTACATCCTTCAGAACGTTCAGCGGATAGTGCGGGCCGTTGTTCAGCGCACCCTGGAAGTGCTCAATGCGCACCCCGACAATCCCTTCCTGCGGGGCAAACAGGCGCACCGTGAACATCAACGTGTCGAGCTGCCAGGTGCGTTCGCGCACGTCACGCGGCGCCACATACACCACCAGGTCATTGCCCTGCTGCTCCACGTCGAACACCTGCACCGGATAGGTCACATTCAGGCCCGGTTGAATAAGCCAGTTTCCATCACTGATTTTCATGCTTACGTCCTCTTAGTTCTGCAATTCTTTGCTGACCGGCAGGTTTTCAAACTCCTGCTGATTGCGGCGCGCGCCCTGCGCCAGCTCGCGCAGAATTTTGGTCAGGAAGGGGGTTTTCAGCGTGTAGTAGCGTTTGGCGATGATGGCGCTCAGCACGTAACAGATCGCCGGTGCCAGGGTAAACAGGCCGATGATGATGCTGATGGTCGCGCTGTTCTGGGTTTTGGCTGCCGCGTCGTAGCCGCCGCCTGCCAGCATCCAGCCTATCATCGCCCCGCCCAGCGCCAGGCCGAGTTTCAGCACGAACAGCGTGCCCGCAAAGCTGATGCCGGTCAGACGTCTGCCGTTGGTCCATTCGCCGTAGTCGACGGTATCGGACATCATTACCCACTGAATCGGCGTCACCAGCTGGTGCAGCACGCCGATAACGAAGATGAAGCCGAACATCAGGACGGTGGCATGCATCGGCACGAAGAACATCGCCACGCTGACCACCGCCAGCGCGGCGTTGGTCCACCAGAAGATGCTGACCTTGCACTTCCAGTCGGTGAGCGGTTTCGCCAGCGCGGAGCCGATCAGGTTGCCGACGCAGTAGGTGGTGAGGAACGCGACGAACACTTCCGGCGAACCCATGATCCAGGTGCAGTAGTACATCATCGCGCCCCCGCGCACGCAGACGGCGAGAATGTTGAGGATGGTGAGCACGCCGACGATGCGCCACTGGTCGTTTTGCCAGATATCACGCAGATCTTCACGCATGGAGGTGGTGCTCGGCGGCACCTGGATGCGCTCTTTGGTGGTGAAGAAGCAGAACGCCAGCATCAGGAACGCGACCACCGACAGCACGGCGATCCCGCCCTGGAAGCCGAAGGCTTTGTCATCCCTGCCAATCAGGTTCACCAGCGGCATCATCAGCACCGTAGAGAGCATACCGCCCGCCGTCGCCAGCACAAAGCGCCAGGACTGGAGGGAGATACGCTGCGTCGGGTCGTTGGTGATCACGCCGCCCAGCGCGCAGTACGGGATGTTGACCACGGTATAGAGCAGGGTCAGCAGGGTGTAGGTAACGGCGGCGTAAACCATTTTACCGTTGAGGCTGAGGTCCGGCGTGGTATACGCCAGCACGCAGACGATGCCGAACGGAATGGCGCCGAACAAAATCCACGGACGGAACTTACCCCAGCGGCTGCGGGTGCGGTCGGCAATCAGCCCCATGCACGGGTCGGAGATCGCATCCAGCGCGCGGGCCAGCAGGAACATGGTGCCGACAAACCCGGCGGGAATAACAAAAATATCGGTGTAGAAAAACATCATATAAAGCATGACGTTATCAAAAATGATGTGGCTGGCGGCGTCTCCCATGCCGTAGCCAATCTTCTCTTTTACTGACAGGACTTCGCTCATATTTTTATCCTTCACGCTGTAGGGGGCGCTGAGACCGGTTACCGTTTTTTAAACCATTGTTTCAGGAGCGGGTATTGCGTTTTCTGGTTAAGAGATTACGTTTCTTGTTTTTTGTGATCGGGATAAAAGTTGGTGAGCACGAAATGCTAACCTGAGGATTTTCTTAAGAATTAGCTGAAACAGGGGGGTTAAGGTCAAAAGAGAGGTGAAAAAAGTGGTGTGGGGTATGTGGTAAATGCCTGAAAGTAGCTATAATGCGCCCCGCCTCCATGTAGCAATGCAGGCGCGGAAGATCGTCATCTCCGGTGAGGTGGCTGGACTTCAAATCCAGTTGGGGGCGCCAGCGTTCCCGGGCAGGTTCGACTCCTGTGATCTTCCGCCAATTAGCTTCTAATGAACTCCACTGTCTCAAGTAAATCCCCTATAATACCCGCAATTAAAGCTGATTATGTTCTCCCGAGGTCTACTGTCTCTACCAGAATCAAGTGCATTCTGGGGGCATAATGGGGGGCATGATTTATAGCCCTATTTTGAGATGCCCCCAATGAAGCTAACAGTCAGACAAATTGATACAGCCAAACCCAAAGAGAAGCCGTATAAGCTATCTGATGGTGGCGGCCTCTACCTTGAAGTAACTACCAACGGCTCACGTTACTGGCGTTTAAAGTATCGCTACGCAGGTAAAGAAAAGCGTCTTGCTTTCGGCGTTTATCCCGAGATTTCTCTCGCTCAAGCACGCGAAAAGCGTGATGCTGCGAAAAAGCTGCTGTCTGCCGGAAGCGATCCCGGTGAAGTAAAGAAAGCAGAGAAAATTGCCCAAAAGCTTAACTATGAAAATACCTTCGAAGCTATTGCCCGTGAATGGCATCAGTTGAGAGCGGATCGTTGGTCATTACGCTATCGCGATGAAATTATTGATACCTTTGAAAAGGATATTTTCCCCTACATCGGTAAGCGCCCTATAGCTGAAATTAAGCCCATGGAATTGCTGGAAACCCTTCGTCGTATGGAAAAGCGTGGTGCATTAGAAAAGATGCGCAAAGTCAGACAGCGCTGCGGTGAAGTATTCCGTCATGCGATTGTGACCGGACGCGCTGAATACAATCCAGCACCCGATCTCGCCACAGCCCTCGCAACACCAAAGAAAACACATTTTCCATTCCTGACAGCCGAAGAACTCCCTCACTTTCTTAGGGATCTTGCCGGTTACACCGGTAGCGTTATTACCAAGACTGCGACTCAAATCATCATGCTTACAGGGGTACGAACTCAGGAATTACGTTTTGCCCGCTGGGAGGATATCAATTTTGAAAAGCGGCTTTGGGAGATCCCTGCTGAAGTGATGAAGATGAAACGACCACACATCGTTCCAATGTCGGATCAGGTTGTCGAGCTCTTTGAGTCACTTAAACCTATTACCGGGCTATACCCACTGGTATTCGTCGGACGTAACGATCGAACGAAGCCGATCTCAAAGGAAAGCGTTAATCAGGTTATTGAGTTATTGGGATATAAAGGAAGGCTGACAGGACATGGTTTCCGCCACACGATGAGTACCATCCTCCATGAAGAAGGTTTTAACTCAGCGTGGATAGAAACGCAGCTAGCACATGTGGATAAGAACGCGATACGTGGGACTTACAACCATGCGCAGTATTTGGAGGGGCGGAGAGAAATGATGCAGAAGTATGCAGATTATGTAGAAAGTTTAGTCTCTCGAGGTGTGTGAAAATTCAGCAGTATAAAGATTCTCACCCCCTATTAGCATTCTTATAATAGAGATTGAGAATCTTTTTTTTCCCTCTCGCTTAAAAGCTAAATACTTTATATTTAACTTACCCGAGCCCTGGAGCGCTCCTGCTCACGAATTCGTGCCTCAATTTCGGCATAAAGATTAGCTTCAGCATTTTCTCTGTCCGTTGCAGTAACAACTAATGCATAAGGTTCATGTTGGCTATTAAGTGGGGTGCCCCACTCACGATCATTTCTAGTTACAACCACAAACCACTTTTCATCTGGAGACCTTTGCTTAAAAGTCCAACTAGAGGATTGTACTGTACCATGATCACGTTGTTGTGCAGTAATAGAACGATTGCTTACCGCATCGTCATTCCTAGAATCAGTACCATCTTGTATATCATGATTAAAGTATTGCTGAACATCTTGCAACGAAGAACCTTTAACAAGCCTGTAAGATATTTGTGTTGCTGTATAATCTAATCGCGTTGTCCTGACTGCTGGTGAATACGCTAAAGTAATGTGCAGTTCTCTTACTGCTCGCTGAGTTCTTAAAAAAGATGTAGGTAATGGAAGCTCAAAGAATTGATGAGTGTCATCAGAGATTTGCTCTTCACACATCATAACAACTACTTCCTCGGACGAGCGATATAAACCATCTTCCTCAACAACTCCATATCCAACGACATCTCGAATAACACTACGATTTCGGGTTGAAGGTTCAGATTTATAATGTTCTGTAACCTCTTCTGAGAATGTATTCTCCATCTGCGGTGTCAGCGCAGCGTGATTGACAAGCATAGCTCGCAACATATTGGCAGACATATCTGGATATTCATTGAGTAAACGTGCAGCGAGGTGCGTGATATAAGGTGCAGAAAAACTAGTTCCACTTTGTTCAGAGAAAAGTGTACTTCCTTGGAATTGATGGTGGCAGCTTAGCACACCAAGTCCTCTGGCATGTTGTCGCCATTGACCTCCAGCATTACGCATAGGTGCCGCAAAGTTTCCACCGTGCGCAACTATTTCTGGTTTAAATGCACCTTTCACAGAAGGTCCATGCCGCGTGAATGGTGAAGGTTGATATTCACCTGCAGGGCTTAAATGGCTAATTTCATCAGCACGACGTTGAGCGTCAAATGTTGCATTATGCCTTGCATAACTTCCTGCCGTTAGAACATTGAGTGCGGGCGCTGGATCAATAATAACTGAGCTATCGTGGATTAAATAGCTGGGATACTCTGCCCGCCAACTTTCTACTGGAACATCAGGGTCACTGCTACCATTAAAATTACCTGCGGAAACTACGAAAAGAATATTGTGACGCCTCGCCAGCACATCAAGCACATAAGCAATACCTCGGATGTGCTTTCCATCGTAAGGCGCATTTGCATTGCCAAGTGATAAGTTAAAAATACGACATCCTAGACCAACGAAATATTCTACTGCTTCGGTCAAAGTTGTTTCAATCGTAGCAGTATCAAATTCCCCTTGGGCATTAAGAATTTTGCCGTTATATAACCACATTGACGGTTGCCAGAAATTGCTAGCATCGCAAGCCTCAACATCACCATATAGGGCAATACCTGCAACAGCAGTACCATGTCCAAAATGGTCAGATTCATCTTCATTATCCACGAAGCAGGCACTCTCAGCTATTGCACTACGCAATAATGGATGTGCGGTATTAATTCCACTATCAAGGATGCAAACTTTTACGGCATTAGGTAATGGAGATGGGATATATTCGGGGATAAAATTGATATCTTTGTTCAGTTTCTCATACGAGATTCCACTGACAGGAAGACGGTCCACCATTCGAACATCACGGTGCTCAAGCAGTTTTTCAGCTTGCTCTAAATTTACTCTTACCCGGTACATCAGCAAACTATCAAGATTAATTCTATCCAAGCGATGAATCATATTTTCGCGGAGCCAGTTTTCAAATTCTCCGCAGATCCGAGCTCGAGAAGGATGTTGTGTCGTTTCTACCGGCCACAGCTCAACATCTAGACCGAAGGAATCTGAATCAGGAAACCCATACTGTTTCACTGACCAGCTTTTGCGATCCTCATTAGTCCAAACATCAACGCTATCCAATGCGGTTAAAATTTGCTGGTAGGTTATATGAGCGTGAC
This sequence comes from Enterobacter cloacae complex sp. ECL72, assembly GCF_019056635.1. Lineage (NCBI taxonomy): Bacteria > Pseudomonadati > Pseudomonadota > Gammaproteobacteria > Enterobacterales > Enterobacteriaceae > Enterobacter > Enterobacter cloacae complex sp. ECL72. Next base: position 4,109,490 of record NZ_CP077659.1, read on the forward strand.
CAAGCTGTGAAAGGTGTTCCTCAAAAAGAGCGATTCCTCGTTCATCAGCAAAGGCAATACATATTGTTTTATCTTCTTGACTGACGAACTCTATTCCATGCCTATCCATATGAGCAATATCTAACATCCCGGTATACTGTAACTTCAGCATATACCGACCATCATTATCCTTTCCTGGAATTTGTGGATTAGCTAATTGTGTAATACTTCGTAATTGCTCAGACAAAATGCGTCCATGTAAGCGCAAGTCAGCACGCTGTGTTCTCGGAATTTTGAACTGGCGTGTGCGTCTAGGGTTCTGAAGAGATTCTTTAGCAATACTAAGATGTTGATATTGTTCCGTCATTTATTATCCCTGACGAGTTTTGTTTATATTTTCCCGTAAAAGTGCATTCTTAAGATCTTTGAGAGTCAAAAACTCTTGGCTACGTAAAATCATTCTCTTGATTGCACGTCTTACAATCCGTTCTAAATCAGCACCACTTTTTCCAATGAATAGTGAGAGAACCTCATCGTCTTCAAGCTCAAACTGGCGGCGAATACCACGAAGTTTGAGTTTCATCAATTCTGACAACTGATGTTTATCGGGTAGTGGAAACTCAATAGCATCGTCAAAACGCCTCCAAATAGCACTATCCAGGATATGTTCATGGTTTGTTGCTGCAAGAATTAAGCTTTTTCCTTGGTATGCATCCATCATTTGTAAAACAGCATTTACAACTCGTCTTAACTCACCATGATCCCCACTATCCCCACGTTCTTTACCTATAGCATCAAACTCATCGAAGAGTACAACCATTGGGTATTGAGAGATAAAATCAAATATTTGGCGTAGGTTAGCAGCAGTTTCACCAAGATATGAAGAAACCAGAGTATCAAGCCTGACGATGGCCAACGGCATATCCAATTCACAAGCCACTACTTCTGCAGCAAGAGTTTTACCGCACCCAGGAGGACCAAAAAAAATAACTTTACTGATAGCTTTCATTCCGTAAGTGCGTAACACATCAGCCCTACGATTTTCTTCAAGTATCTCTTCGACAGCATCTGAACTTGATTCAGGTAGTACGATTTCATCTAAAGAACGACTTGGCTGTCTAATATCTAGCAAGGGCAAGCCTCGCTCTTTGTCCACTGGCACTGGAGGTGCAGCGGGCACTCGAGAGGTTTGTATCGCATGATCACCATAAAGAATATGTTCAAGGTCATTGGCAAGAAGATGATGTTGTTTTTGTCGTTCTTCTTCAATGATCACTTCCGAAACACGACGGAAGGCCGCGACATCACCTGTCGCTCCAGCTTTTATAAGCTGTCTTAGAACCTTACCGTTAGCCATCTTTTTCCCCTGAGCATACCCATACAAATAAAACCTTTAGTTCAGTTTAGCATCGGCGTAACGCCATAAGAAGTTCGTTCTATCAACATTTCTTGAATCCCTGAAGATTTTATTTGCATATCAGAATGGGGGTTACATCCTTTAGGGAATTTTATAAAAATATGAATATCAATAAGTTAAGCAACTTACTGATATCATGATAAAAAAATCCCACAACAAAAGTTATATATGATTTTTCGAATATATTGTTGCGATCTTAGACCTACAGAGTATCCTGTTATTAAACTAACCGGAGGACAGATGCTACTAACATCCTTACAACTCTTCAAAAATCTCTCCGATGAAACCCGCCTGGGCATCGTGCTGCTGCTCAGGGAGATGGGAGAGCTGTGCGTGTGCGATCTTTGCACGGCGTTGGAGCAGTCGCAGCCCAAGATCTCCCGTCATCTTGCAATGCTCCGGGAAAGTGGTCTATTGCTGGACCGTAAACAGGGCAAGTGGGTTCACTACCGCTTATCCCCGCATATTCCTTCCTGGGCCGCTCAGGTGATTGAGCAGGCCTGGTTAAGCCAACAGGACGACGTACAGGCCATCGCCCGTAAGCTGGCATCGGCAAACTGCTCTGGTAGCGGTAAGGCTGTTTGCATCTAAAAAATTTGCCTGAACATATATGATTTTACGAATGTGAGGTATTTAGAATGAAGACGTTAACAGTGTTTGACCCGGCAATGTGCTGCAGTACCGGCGTATGTGGCTCAGATGTCGATCAGGTTCTGGTTGATTTTTCTGCTGATGTGCAGTGGCTGAAAGGACGTGGCGTACAGGTTGAGCGTTACAACCTGGCGCAGCAGCCCATGAGCTTTGTTCAGAATGAGAAAGCGAAAGCATTCCTCGAAGTATCTGGAGCAGAAGGGCTTCCGCTACTGCTGTTGGACGGTGAAACTGTGATGGCAGGGCGATACCCAAAACGTGCTGAGCTGGCTCGCTGGTTCGGTATTACGCTGGAGAAGGTAGGGTTAGCTCCCACCAGCTGCTGTGGTGGTAATACTTCCTGTTGCTGAATATGTCAGGAGGACATATGAAATTCTTACAGAATATCCCGCCTTACCTGTTTTTTACTGGCAAGGGAGGCGTAGGAAAAACTTCCATTTCCTGCGCGACGGCTATCCGCCTTGCCGAACAGGGCAAGCAGGTTTTGCTGGTCAGTACCGATCCTGCCTCGAATGTCGGCCAGGTATTCGACCAAGCTATCGGTAACAACATTCGCCCTGTGACAGCAGTTCCTGGGCTTTCTGCTCTGGAGATTGACCCGCAGGAAGCCGCCCAGCAATACCGCGCCAGAATTGTTGATCCTATCAAAGGTCTTCTGCCAGATGACGTTGTTAACAGTATCAGCGAGCAGCTTTCAGGAGCCTGTACCACTGAGATTGCGGCGTTTGACGAGTTCACCGGCTTATTGACAGACGCTACCCTGCTGACCCGCTTCGATCACATCATTTTTGATACAGCGCCGACGGGCCACACGATTCGCCTTCTCCAGCTTCCCGGTGCCTGGAGTAGCTTCATTGAAAGTAATCCAGATGGTGCTTCCTGTCTTGGCCCAATGGCCGGGCTGGAAAAGCAGCGTGAGCAGTATGCTCATGCAGTAGAGGCGTTATCCGATCCTGAACGTACCCGCCTGGTTCTGGTTGCACGACTGCAAAAATCGACGCTGCAGGAAGTCGCCCGCACCCATGAAGAACTGGCTGCAATTGGCCTGAAAAACCAATACCTGGTGATTAATGGTGTGCTGCCTAAAGCCGAAGCTGAACATGACGCCCTGGCCGCTGCGATATGGCAACGTGAGCAGGAGGCACTGGCAAATCTTCCTGCCGGTTTATCTGAGCTACCGACAGATACCCTATTACTACAGCCAGTCAATATGGTTGGTGTGTCCGCATTGAAGGGACTGCTGGATATCCATTCTGAGGCGTTACCGCTCCCGGCAACGAACGCTCTGTACATGCCTGAAAACTTATCGCTCTCTGGCCTGGTCGAGGATATCGCTCGCAGTGAACACGGCCTGATTATGCTGATGGGCAAAGGTGGCGTAGGGAAAACCACGATGGCTGCGGCTATAGCCGTCAGGCTGGCAGACATGGGATTTGACGTGCATCTCACGACCTCTGATCCTGCTGCGCACCTGAGTACAACGCTGAACGGCAACCTCAAAAACCTGCAGGTCAGCCGCATCAACCCTCGCGATGAAACCGAACGCTATCGTCAGCATGTTCTTGAGACGAAGGGAAGAGATCTGGACGAAGCAGGGAAACGGCTACTGGAAGAGGATTTACGCTCTCCCTGTACAGAAGAAATTGCCGTGTTTCAGGCCTTTTCCAGGGTGATTCGTGAAGCGGGTAAACGGTTTGTTGTCATGGATACCGCCCCTACGGGACATACGCTATTGCTGCTGGATGCGACCGGGGCTTACCACCGAGAGATTGCCAAAAAAATGGGTAGTAAAGGTCATTTTACTACCCCAATGATGCAACTTCAGGATCCGGATAGAACCAAAGTTCTGCTTGTTACGCTTCCTGAAACCACACCAGTGCTGGAAGCGGCAAACCTGCAGGCTGACCTTGAAAGAGCGGAGATTCATCCGTGGGGCTGGATTATCAATAACAGCCTTTCCATTGCGGATACGCGTTCTCCGTTGCTTTGCCAGCGTGCTCATCAGGAACTGCCTCAGATTGAGGCTGTTAAGAATCAGCATGCTGACCGTATAGCGCTTGTTCCGGTGCTGGCGTCAGAGCCCACCGGTATTGAAAAGCTCAGAGAGTTGATGAGTTAATTTTTTGGCATATACAGGGCGACAAAGTCGCCCTGTCAGGAGGTTTTATGTTACTGGCAGGCGCTATTTTTGTCCTGACCATTGTTTTGGTTATCTGGCAACCAAAGGGATTAGGGATCGGCTGGAGTGCAATGCTGGGCGCGGGACTGGCTCTGATATCTGGCGTTGTGCATGTGGGCGATATTCCGGTGGTGTGGAATATCGTCTGGAACGCGACGGCGACCTTTATTGCCGTGATTATTATCAGCCTGCTGCTTGATGAATCAGGCTTTTTCGAATGGGCGGCATTGCATGTTTCTCGCTGGGGTAACGGTCGTGGCCGTTTGCTCTTTACGTATATCGTTCTGCTAGGTGCAGCGGTAGCGGCACTGTTTGCCAACGATGGTGCGGCACTTATTCTGACGCCGATAGTCATCGCCATGCTACTGGCATTAGGGTTCAGCAAAGGCACGACACTGGCATTCGTCATGGCTGCTGGGTTTATTGCCGATACAGCCAGCCTGCCGCTTATCGTATCCAACCTGGTAAACATCGTTTCTGCAGACTTCTTTGGACTGGGCTTCACCGAGTATGCGTCGGTAATGGTGCCGGTTGATATTGCAGCCATTGTTGCCACGCTGGTTATGCTACATCTGTTCTTCCGCAATGATATTCCACCGACTTACGACCTGGCTCTCCTGAAAGCACCGGCAAAGGCGATTAAAGATCTGGCAACCTTCAGAACTGGCTGGATAGTGTTGATCCTTCTTCTGGTTGGCTTTTTCGTCCTTGAGCCGTCGGGTATCCCGGTCAGCGCGATTGCTGCTGTAGGCGCTGTCATTCTATTTGCGGTGGCGAAACGAGGCCATGCCATTAACACCGGTAAAGTGCTGCGCGGTGCGCCATGGCAGATCGTCATCTTCTCATTGGGGATGTATCTGGTGGTCTACGGTCTGCGCAACGCCGGGCTGACCGAATACCTTTCAGGTGTGCTGAACGTACTGGCGGATAAAGGACTCTGGGCTGCGACGCTGGGTACTGGCTTCCTGACGGCTTTCCTGTCTTCCATCATGAACAACATGCCTACCGTGCTGGTTGGCGCTCTTTCTATCGATGGAAGCACCGCAACAGGCGTTATCAAAGAAGCGATGATCTACGCCAACGTGATTGGCTGCGATCTGGGCCCGAAAATTACACCTATTGGTAGCCTGGCAACGCTGCTCTGGCTGCATGTACTTTCACAGAAGAATATGACCATCACCTGGGGATACTATTTCCGCACAGGGATCGTCATGACTCTGCCTGTGCTGTTTGTAACGCTGGCCGCGCTGGCGCTACGTCTCTCTTTCACTTTGTAATGAGATACTGATATGAGCAACATCACCATCTATCACAACCCGGCCTGCGGCACGTCGCGTAATACGCTGGAGATGATCCGCAACAGCGGTAATGAACCGACCGTAATTCTTTACCTTGAGACTCCACCTTCACGCGATGAGTTGGTCAAACTTATCGCAGATATGGGGATTACAGTACGGGCGCTGCTGCGTAAAAATGTCGAGCCTTATGAAGAACTGGGGCTTGCCGAAGATAAGTTTACTGACGATCAGTTAATCGATTTTATGCTTCAGCATCCGATCCTGATTAACCGCCCGATTGTGGTGACACCGTTGGGAACGCGCCTTTGCCGCCCTTCCGAAGTGGTACTGGATATTCTTCCGGATGCGCAAAAAGGCGCATTTGCTAAGGAAGACGGCGAGAAAGTCGTTGATGAAACAGGTAAGCGATTGAAATAAACATAAAGGGGGCAGACGCCCCCTTATTCTTGCCTCAAGGCATAAGACCTGAACCTTCTGGCAGAGTACTATTCCCTTCACCAAGTTTCATTTGCAGCAAAACCGTGTCAAGCCAGCGGCCATGTTTGAAACCAATGTCCTTTAATGTGCCTATTTCAGTAAATCCTGCGCGGATATGCAGCGCAACAGAAGCAACGTTAGCGCTGTCACCCACAACAGCAATCATCTGACGATATCCCTGAGATTCGGCCCATTTTAATGCATGATCGAGCAGTGCTTTTCCGACGCCCTGGCGCTGATAAGCCGGATCAATATATATCGAATTTTCAACCGTGAACCGATAAGCATGGCGTTCGCGGTAACGGGAAATATAACAGTAGCCAATGATCGTATCGCCCTGCAGGGCGACATACCATGGGAATCCCCGAGACTGAATGCTCCTCAGTCGGTTAAGCATTTCCTGCATATCCGGAGGTTCGGTTTCGAAGCTACCTGTACCATGCAGAACATGGTGAGCATAGATATTGCGTATCGCGGTAATGTGCTGTTCTTCAGCTTTGATAATGTGCATCGAATTGCTCCAGTAATGGTGTTTTACAAACTACCGGAATTCGCGACAGCAGGTTAAGCACTTAAACTTATAATCTGTATAAGCAAAAGTTTGGCTACAGAAGATGGGGCCGCAGCCCCATCTATTAGCCTGCCATTTTTGCCAGCAGAGCTGCACCCACTGGTTCTTCGTTCTGCAGTGGTGTTAATGCAATACGCTTTGCAAACTGCTCTGTAACGTCATTTATCAGCGGCAGTTCGCGACTGGCTCGGGTTACCAGGAACGGTGAGGACGGTTTCGCAGCAGCCAGACTGCTATTGATTACCCATGCCCATGGTTCAATTTCAGCCCGACGCAAATCCTGTTGCAGGTTTGCTGCTTCCAGTACAGGTGTCGTTTCGGCAAGCGTCACGATAATCACCTTCGTCTTCTCCGGGTCCTGCAATTGCATCATTGGCGTCAACACATTGTCATGCGTTTGCCCCATCTGACGCACCATTTCCCGGTGATAGGCTCCTGTTGCATCCAGTAGCAGAAGCGTGTGACCTGTTGGCGCTGTGTCCATAATGACAAAATGTTCGTCTGCCTCTTTGATGATCCGCGAGAATGCCTGGAAGACGGCGATCTCTTCAGTACATGGTGAGTGGAGATCTTCCTCCAGCACCGCCAGCCCTTCTGCATCTAACCCTTTCCCCTGATTTTCCAGAACAAAGCGACGATAGCGTTCAGTCTCTACTTTCGGGTCAATACGGCTGACCTGAAGGTTTGGTATCGAGCCATCCAGCGTATAAGACAGATGTGCTGCCGGATCTGACGTCGTCAGATGGACTTTATGCCCGCGTTTTGCCAGAGATACCGCCACCGATGCTGCAACAGCCGTTTTGCCGACACCGCCTTTACCCATCGTCATTACCAGACCTTTACCTGTCAGGCTGAGTTCATCCACCAGCGAGGCAAGTTTCGGTAAATCCAGAGTGTTCAGCGTCGTAGTTAGGAGAGACATCGAGGCTTCGCTCTCTGTAAATAACCCACGCAGGGCTTCGAGACCGACCAGATTAAATGGCTTCAGATACAGCTGCGAGCGGGGAAGGTTCGCCAAATTCTCTGGCATAGCAAGTAGCGCTTTTTCCTCCCGAGCTAAAATACTTTGCGCCAGCGGATCATTTTCACCCACAAATGGCGGCAACACACCATTAATGGCAAGGTGTTGATGCCGTAAACCGATAGCAGACAGCTCATCATGCGTATGGGAAACCTCTTTCAGTGTCGAAGCCTGGGCGCGGGCAACCAGAACCAGACGCGTGAGTGCAGCATCAGAGAGCGCCTTAACCGCATCTGAGTACTGGTGCTGTTGTTTCTCCAGCCCCACCAGCGGCCCGAGGTTAGCGGCGGCATCGGGGTTCGCTTCCAGATAACCGCTCCAGGCTCCCGGCAGCTCAAGCATGCGGATGGTGTGACCGGTTGGCGCGGTATCAAATACGATATGGTCATATTTTTCCCGCAGCTCATGATTGGTCAGTAGACCGGTAAACTCATCAAACGCAGCGATTTCCGTGGTGCATGAGCCAGAGAGCTGTTCTTCAATACTGCTGACCACATCGGCTGGCATCAGCCCGCGAACCGGGTCGAGCACGCGGTCACGATAAGCCTGTGCTGCAGCCATCGGATCAACTTCCATCGCGGCAAGATTTTCTACGGTGCTGATATCTGTGATTCGGTGGCCGATAGTCTGGCTAAAGACCTGGCCGACATTGGAAGCCGGATCGGTACTCACCAGAAGCGTTCTCTTACCCTGATCGGCCAGCCATACCGCAGTAGCACAGGCCAGAGATGTTTTACCCACGCCACCTTTGCCAGTGAAGAAGATGAACGGGGGAATGTCTTTTAAAAATGGAATATTCATCAGTAATAGCTCCTCTGGAATTAAGGCATACGTGGAATGCTGCAGCAGCGTGGTTGCGTGTTGTCTTCACTCCAGTCCTGAGTAAGCGGAATACCTGACCAACGGGCGATATCTTCACGCGTCGGGAGTTTGCCTGCCATCACGAGCTTCCCATCGAGCAAGGTGACGGGGAGGGACTCCATTCCTGATGTGTTCAGGAACTCTTTGATGACAGGGGTATTCAGGAACTGCTGCGGGTTCTTCGCAAGGCTGTAGCGCTGAATATCAACGCCATTCTTTTTCGCCCATTCGGCGTTGGCGTTCCATTTGACGGCATCGTCGCTGACCACAACGCTACTGGTTGCGCAGCAGCCTGCTGCTTCAAAGATCTCAATTTTTGACATGGACTGTTTACCTCAGTGTTTAGTCATTTGGCTTTACACTGAGGTAAACGAAGGTGACGGGAAAAAGATGCGCGATTAATTCATTTTTTTGTGGCAGCAGACGGGAGACGTGTCATCCGCCTCAATCTGACAAAGTTCTGTCATCGTTTCTTTCAGGTGCTTTCTGGCCCGAAGCAAACGGGATTTAAACGCCGTAAGCGTAATTCCCAGTTCATCGGCCAGAGACTGCTGGGGACGCCGGTTAAGGTCGGACTCTTCAATCAACCATCGCTCATCTTCGGGTAAAGCCTGTAATGTTTCAGGCAGGCAAATATCCAGCGTTGAGATTGCATCAGGGGATGCGTCTGTTAATGGGGCATCTTCTTCCAGCTCAACAAACTCCCTGGTGGTGCGGTACTCATCAATCAGCAGATTCCTCGCCGCCCGATATAGCCAGGCTCGCGGATTCTCCATCTCGCAGAAACTGTCTGAATGAGCGCGGGCACGCAGGAATAGCTCTTGCAGAAGGTCTGCTGCTTTTTCGCTATCACCTGTCTTCGATGTCAGGAAGCGAGAAAGTTCGGCTTCATGTTGCCGCCATAACGCGCTCATGCAGTTGTTGAATGCCGTTACTTCACTCATCCTAGCCCTCAGATTTTGCTCTGATTAACCCGCCTGGAAAGTTCTTCTGCAGACTCTTTACGTTCGCTGTAGCGATCGACGAGATAAGCTGAGCTACCTCTTGTCAGCAGAGTAAATTTCACCAGTTCTTCCATCACATCCACGATGCGGTCGTAATAAGACGATGGTTTCATTCGTCCATCTTCATCAAACTCCTGCCAGGCTTTTGCCACGGAGGACTGATTCGGGATGGTGATCATCCGCATCCAGCGGCCAAGAATGCGCATCTGATTTACGGCATTGAAAGACTGGGAACCACCGCAGACCTGCATAACGGCCAGCGTCTTACCCTGAGAAGGGCGAACAGCACCTTCCGAAAGTGGTATCCAGTCAATCTGGGCCTTCATGATGCCGGTCATCGCACCATGGCGTTCAGGTGAGCACCACACCATGCCTTCGGACCAACGAACCAGCTCACGCAGCTCCATGACTTTAGGATGCGAATCAGGCGCATCATCAGGAAGAGGCAGACTAGAAGGATTGAAGATCCGCACCTCTGCGCCCATGGCAGTCAGCAGCCTTGCAGCTTCCTCAGTTGCCAGTCGGCTGTAGGAACGTTCGCGTACAGAGCCGTACAACATGAGGATACGTGGAGGATGGGGAACGGCAGGAACGCCGAATCTTGCCTCTGTGATTGAGGTGTCGAACAAACCCGAATCAACATTCTTAAGATCACCTGTCATTTTACTTCTCCGTCTTCTGGGGCATGGTGAGGCAGTCGTCAGTTCCTGAGCAGCATTCTTCTGTCAGGAAGGCAATCAGAGCCTCAAGATTTTCATATCGAGCATGGCAAAAGAGCGTTCTGCCCTGACGTTCCTGGCGTACCAGAGAAACTGATATCAGCGATGAGAGATGATGGCTCAGCGTAGAGGCAGGGATGTCGAGCCGCTTCTGCAGTTCGCCAACCGGTAAACCTTCATGCCCGGCTTTAACCAGCTCTCTGTACACGCTCAGTCGTGTAGGATGTCCCAGCTCTTTCAGGGTGTCTGCTGCTTTTGAAAGCTCCATTTGCATCTCGTTTCTATATTTCCGGAATTGTGGAAATATACCTAATTTCATTTCCTGGTAAAAGAGGGGCAATGGTAGATGTCGGCACGCTCAGATTTAACCTACGAACTCTAACGACCGAAACTGTCTCTTAAACGTCTAACACATAAATCAAGTCGCGACATTTCGGACAAACCTTGTCCCCATGCCAGTGAGTATCGCACCAGCAGCATCGCCATTGCCGTATCGTCGTGTTAGTAGGTCGAAGGCGCATTTCTGGAGGCGGGATAGTTTTTGGCGAGGTTTGTTCTGGTACTGTTTGGGGCTTGTTAAATCGACATGTTTTAAGCCGAGCAACATTGTTGATATGCCTCGGTATGTGCACAAACGTTTTTGTAGATGTCAGAGGATCAAACTGAAGACCGATCTGCAGTTTGCAGTAAATACAAAGCAATGAATCAAAATCAACCTGTTGAACAGATTCTGGTGTAACCCATTCACCATCTACGGTGACGGCGTGAGTGGCTAAGACGAAGTAATTCATCATGAACTCCGTAACAAATGAAAAAAGCCAGCATGGTTAGCTGGCTTTGTAGATAGAAGGGGGGAAGGAAGCATTACCGACTGTTACAACAGGTTAGGTTTACCGGCCTATTTATGCTCTCTTCCTTTTTTTCAATGAACGTACTTCTCCGCGACCAAAGGTTCTGGCATTACCCGGAAGAACCAGACGTGCACAGGCATCGATTTTGGTGATGTAACTTAGCGCCTTAAGTAACCCCTTGTCCTTACTACTGTCACCGCGTTTCAGTTTGCCGAGGCAGCAGTCCTCATAACGCTCTTTGTAAGCGTTGCAGTTGTAGAACATGCCTTTACCTTTAGTAATAGTTTCATTCCAGTATCTCCCGAAAGCATGAGCAATCACGCCATCCTGTTGTGCCTTATTACCATTTAAGATAAATAGCATGTGGTAATGAAATTTACGTTGTGGGCCATATTCCAGTTTCCATACCGTCCCGAGGACATGGCGAAACATTGGATTCTTTTGCATATTGCGAAACAGCTGCTGACGGTGCTTACGGGCATCATCAGCAGTGATATCAGCTTTGTGCTCATTTGCCCATGATAAATCAACCCGCAAGACCAGCAGCCGGGAATGACGCTCCTGCAGATGTCTGATGTAATTCATCACTCCCTTCAGATTTTTAACCGAAGCTCGCTGGTACTTTCTGCATGCTTGTTTAAATCCTGCCTGACTTACAGTAAATCGGTAATCCTGCACCAGCTTATTCAGCACTTCTGCTGTGGTAACGGTATCTGCCCCTACTATTTTCCCGTTATGGACACGCGCATATAAATCAGCGCGAGTAAATAAACGCTGAAATGTAGTTATACGTGGATTAGCCATTCGTACTTTCATCGCATCTTGCGGCAACATATTGAGATGACGGATAGCATCAAGAATGATGGCTGACTCTGCACTCTCTTTGTATCCTGATCGGTTATACAGAATAGTGAAAGGTAACTTACGTCCTCTGCTGACAGTTTTAAGGCACATATCCAATTGCTCTAATTTGAATCGGAACTCATTGTCATCAGAGATGATGATGTGGGGAGTATTATTCTCAATATGATATTCAGAATGAGATAACAGGAATGATTCTGGTAAGTCCATAATGTGCTTCCCTGATGCCTGTCAGTAATGGTTGACAGGAAATGTATCAGTGTGGTTATTGAATGAGTTTCTTCATCTGATATTCAGCATGAATAGTGGTATCAGAGATAGTTTCTGTGTGATAACAAAGTGTATGACGTTATAATGAGTGTGATATAGCGTGTTTATCTGAAGTGATATTGATTGTTGATAGAGTGGATTAATAGGTTATTGATAAAGAATCAAATACAATAATAAATAAACCGTCTTTATAAATTACATGAAGCCCATGTACAACAAGGTGTTGAAGTATAAAAACATGGTGTAAAGTTAGTGACCTTTTTATCACTATCTTTAATTGTCTTTATGCTCTCGAGTCATTAATGCGAGCTTCTAACCATTCTTTTACTTCACGTTCAATCCAGCGGGAACTGCGGCCAAACTTTACAGGTTTTGGAAACTTACCTTCCTGTGCAAGCTTATAAAACCATTTATCGGATAACCCAGTTAGTTCAGTAATGAACTGCATGCTGACGAACTTATCGTTATGTATATCAATGGTGTTCATGAGAGGACTCCGGGAATGTAACAGGAGGACACCGGGCGGCATCCTTTCATGTCATAGGTCGTATATGTACGCCTTTACTATCCATCCACTCAGTGCTTTGTTAAGGCTTTAAGTCTCTATATAAAGCATGCCCTAACAACCTCCGGGATTCCTCTGCTGGGGGGTTTGCATAGCGTGTGGTTTTTGCTTATGATTTCACGTCAATAAAAGTGTCATTTTTCATGTGAATAATGCCTTGTAACAAGCTCTACATGAGCTTTTACACCTACGTTTTACACTGTGTTTTCAACTATGAATATTGCTATGATTTTCACTGTGAAGTATCCTTTTAAGATAATTTAAAGTTGAATGTAAAAGGATAGCTAATCTTGAATGGAAAAATGTGGGTAGATATAAAAACCAAGCGTGATGTAAGATTGTTTTTATGGATGGCAGGAAACGATGTTGCTATTGAAAATTACCGGCAAACAAAGGAAATCAAAACATACCACCTGAATCACATATATGGTGAAGACTGTAATTTAGCAGCGCTGGCAATAAACGAGGCTTTTCGGATTCTTTATAAGGATTCAGACGAGTTATTCTCATACGCCTATAGATTTAAAAAAGCGAAAGAAGCATTATTACCAATAAAAGAGTTTGGTTGGTTTAAACGTAGCAATGATGCCTGTTATTTTGCATGGGCATATATCAGGGTTTTTAGTAAAAAAAATAGTTCTTTGGCAAACGTTGGTGGGAATGACTCATTCTCTATTTATACCAGAACACCTTATCGTCGTTTTATTAGAATTGAACATCCAGTAAGTCACCGTGAGCGCATTGAGAGTATAGAGGATTTCTTTGATAGATCACCAATGGATCTTTCATCTAAGTTATCCATTATGTTAAGTATAAGGGATGCGTGGGACAGACATTCTCAGTTAGCAGATATATTGCCGTTGAAGAAAAGTGACAAGGGAAAAATAAACTGGGCATGGGACTATATCTGCAAAGATAAAATAAATTATATCAATGGTTCGATAAAAAGAGCACAAGAAAAATTAATTGAAAAGAGTAAGACTGAAGAGACAGGCCAGGTTTCACAAGCAGTTCTTGATGAAATATATAAATCGAGCATTGAAGGATATATTCATCAACCTCATTTTCTCAGCCTCTTTAGACCATCAACAACGACTGAGAAATATCTGGCACTACGTTGCATTTACATTTCCATGTACTATTATGATAAAAACTTTATACCCAGATTTAAAAAAGCCTGGGAATTAACATCCTTTCGTAAAGCAAAAAAGAAAAGTAAGAACAAAATCTTAAAGTTAACTAAAAGAGAACTTGACGGCAATGACACTCCATCTGATTCTCCTGATAATACTGAAAAGGAAATAGCTAAAACTGATAAAGAGTTCATGAGAGAGAAAGCACATGAGATAATGAAGAACATCAAGACCAGAAACTCAGAACTATCATCAGAAAAGGATAGCGATACTCCTCCAGATTTAAGTAGCAATGGCTGGCCTTTTTTCTGACTAAAAGAAAAGTGGTGAATATTTTTATTTTCATACCAGATTAATTTATTTTATTTAATATATTTATTTGATATTCACCACTAACTTTGGCCACAAAGGATTAGAAAATTGAACCTCAGATTTTTTCAATTCTATATCATCAGAATGAATCAATACGTCATATCTCTACCGAAGTTGTTCTAACTCACCGATCTGTCACGCCGATCGATATTCGCAATCTTAATAGCCGACAACTATCAATATTGAGCGATTGATCGTTTTTCTTATAGGTAATAACGATCAATTTGTTGAAAATGATCTGTATTAACGATTATCCCACCCCCTCTCAAATGCATACGATCAGGTGGCCTTTTGTTCAGCAAAGGGCCATTTTTCGTTTGTAAAACAACAGCAAGGATTCTCTATGTTGAAGATAACCTCCGCATTCTTTTTCAGTACGGCACTGTTCAGCGCGGCGGTGCACGCCATGGGCCAGGAGCAACAATGGGGCAACTGGTTTGGCACTGTTAATGCGATGGAGTTTGAACTGAATACCGACAATAGCGCCGGAGAACGCATGACGCTCACCTGCCGGGACAATCATCTGATGTTGAACTACAGCGGGTCTGATAAGAAACCCCTGGGTGTACCAGATGAAGGTCAGGAAGCCATGGGGATTAATATCAACGCAGTACATTACCTGCCAGGCAAGGCGGCTTTCATCGCACTCAAAAACACAGACAGCCATGGGAAAATTGAAATCACCAGGATGAATAAATCCGTATCTCACCCGTTCAATACCGCAGGGCTCAGGGACGCACTGGAGAACCTCAACTGGGAAGACTGCATCAGCCATTAACCACCCCATCGGGTAGCCCATGCTCCCACATTGTTAATCATTAGTGAGGATATCTTTATATGGCGACATTCATTTCACGCCTGATTTTACTCTGTACCCTTTCAATCCCGGCCTTCAGTTTTGCCATCACAATTCCCGGTAATATTCACCCAGAGCGATACACGTTCTTTCTAACAGATAGAGGCGGTGAAATGCTTCGCGAAATGAACGATGCGGCAGTCAGCGTAAAACTCAACAACAAAGTTGGTTTTAGCGCTGAGGCACAGAGCAAGGCTGCTGCTGCGAACATATCTCCTTTGCTGTACGCAGCATCACCCCTTGAACAGAACTTTATCCGCTACGACAGTAAACCGGTTAAGGCTCTGACTTGTCTCGTAACGACCCGCACTATGCCGGGTCAGAATAAAAATTACACATGGGAGGAAACCTACTGCCTTGATGAAACCGGTGCTGCTTACATCGGCACAAAAGGCTGGCCGTCACGTGCTATCGTCGAAAAGAGTTGCGAGGTGGGTGTCCCCAGTTGTCCTGTATATCTTGGTCTGAACAATGATCCACCGACCATGCGGAATGATGCTGCGCAATATATTCCTTACAACAGCAAACGCGTAAGTAGGAATAAATAAAGTAACTCTCAGCTAAAACCAGCAGCTGGAGAAATGGTCGCAGAGCAGGACGGTTATGTGGTGAATTATGTAAAAGGTAGCAGTTGTGCTGACAACAAACTGGTTGTTAAAAACACAAGCTCCGGGAAAACCGCCGAAATTGCAGGATTAAATGGTTGCTCTTTTGACCCGAAGAAAAATGCAGTAATTATCTTCCCTCAAAATGAATACGTCGGCGTTTACAGTGGCCCCACAAACGCTTCTGAGGAAATAGCCTCAGTCGATCTCCCCTAATTACTCTTCTAGTCCGGTATAAGCTTCCTGCGATACCGGACGCCTTTTGGATCAACCTATGAAAACTAAAAAATCCCCGGACGATACAACGCCAGATGCAGAATCATTTGGGTTGACCTGGCCCGTTGTTTTCAGCGTCGCAGGCCTCACTCTGCTGAGAAGTAAGTCGGTCGTATGCCAGACAATGGGAGCCAGCCTGATGACCTATAGCCTGATAAGACTCATAAAAAAACTCGCCACGCTTGCCTGAAAAGTCCCAATCAGGCAACACGGTTTGTGTTCTAACACCTGAACCAGACGTACTATCACCTTCCGAAGCTCGCCTGGAAGCTAACTCTCGACAAAAGCTGAAGCGTTCCTTTATCAAAGGGCTGGCTGCAATAGCAGAGGACAGAATCAATGATGATGCCTTTGTTTTATCGGTGTGCAGCAAAGCGTATGAACGCTTACCTCTGAACATAAGGCGAGTCGTTAAATACGAGTGGTGTCTTCGATACTTCCAGTACAGTAAACCCTTTATTCTGCAGCGATTACAACATCACCAGGCCGAAAAGCTAATACCACCGGCATTACCTGACAGAGAACTCTCGCCACAGCAGAGCCAGCCACCAGCCTCTCCCTGAACATTTTATCTTCCATCCAATGCCACTCTACTGGAGTGGCTTTTATGCCCGTTTTAAAAGGAATCAACTATGACCCGTTTAGCCAGCCGCTTTGGTGCAGTCAACCTTGTTCGTCGTGACCGCCCGTTAACTCGCGACGAACTGGCCCATTATGTGCCCAGTGTCTTCAGCGAAGAAAAGCATGAATCCCGTAGTGATCGCTATACCTACATCCCGACAATTACCCTTCTCGATAACTTGCAACGCGAAGGCTTCCAGCCATTCTTCGCGTGTCAAACCAGAGTCCGCGACCAGAGCAAACGAGAGCATACGAAGCACATGCTGCGCCTGCGTCGTGAAGGCCAGATTACTGGCAAACAGGTTCCCGAAATTATTCTGCTGAACAGCCACGACGGCTCCAGCTCATATCAGATGCTACCGGGGTTATTCAGAGCAGTTTGCCAAAATGGGCTGATTTGCGGTGAGAGTTTTGGCGAAGTACGCGTGCCGCATAAAGGCAACGTAGTAGAGAAAGTCATCGAAGGGGCCTACGAAGTACTGGGAATATTTGACCGCGTAGAAGAGAAACGCGATTCCATGCAGTCGCTTTTGTTGCCGCCGCCCGCTCAGCAGGCTATGGCGAAAGCGGCGCTGACATATCGCTTCGGTGAGGAGCACCAACCGGTGACAGAGACGCAGATACTTTCCCCACGCCGCTGGCAGGATGAGAGTAACGACCTGTGGACCACTTATCAGCGCATTCAGGAAAACCTAATTAAAGGCGGGCTATCGGGGAGAACAACCAAAGGAAAGCGCGCCCATACCCGAGCAGTGAAAGGTATTGACGGTGATGTGAAGCTCAACCGGGCCCTCTGGGTGATGGCTGAGAATATGCTGCAGCTTGCTTCATGATCTCTTCCACTATTTTCCCTTAACGCCTTTCCGAAGATTCGGAAGGGCTTTTCTTTCTAAGGAGCAACCATGTCTACGATCAATTTATCCCCGGTATTTCCTGCAAACGAGCAGCGAGTCATCCAGCGAGCATTACGTCTGCTGGAGAAATACCAGCGTCAACCGAGTGAGTCATTTACCTCTACCAGCCTTACAAAAACCTGGCTGCAACTGCAGATGGCTCACCTGGAGCGGGAAGTCTTCATCGTAATGTATCTCGACAATCAGCATTGCCTGCTGGAGCGAGAAACACTGTTTACCGGCACGCTCAGCCATACCGAAGTGCATCCCCGCGAAGTGGTTAAATCAGCCCTGAAACATAACGCTGCTGCGGTCATTTTGGCGCATAACCACCCGTCCGGCACGACAGAAATCAGCCAGCAGGATAAACATGTCACGCAGCGAATTGCTAAAGCCTTGGCTCTGGTGGAAGTGCGTGTGCTGGATCATCTTGTGGTCGGGAACGAAGTGGTGTCTTTTGCTGAATGTGGCTTGTTATGAGGTGCAGAATGAAAATCATCAGTAAGAGCCAGGCGATGCATATTTATCGTCAGCATCCCGAATCCAGGCTATCTGCCTTCTGTACAGGTCACTACCAGTGGCATGGCAGCGTATGCCATTACTATGGACATGAAGTTCAGCATATCAGCGGCGTACTCGCTGTTTTTGTTGAACGTCGTCAGGACCGGGCAGGCCCGTACGCTATTCTTCGCTGCGTGACGGTGAACTAATCATCCCACTCAATCATTAAGGAGTATATTAATGCAGTCGACCACCATATCCGGCACATCGGCGGAGAACACATCCTGCCTTCAGTGGGGATTAAAACGTAATATCACGCCGTGCTTCGGCGCTCGTCTGGTACAGGAAGGCAACCGCATATACTTTTTGGCTGACCGGGCAGGATTTAATGGCTCATTCAGTGACGCAGAAGCATTGAGTCTGGACCAAGCGTTTCCACTAATGGTGAAACAGCTTGAGCGGATGCTGACAACTGGCGAGCTTGATCCTCACAACCAGCACTGCGTCACACTGCATCACAATGGACTTACTTGTGAAGCTGACACTCTCGGCTCTTATGGCTACGTTTATATCGCCATTTATCCCCATCAGCTATAACCAGTTAACACCTTCCTCTACTTTTATCAGGGAATCAACTCATGCATATTTCGACTGTACCGAAAACAGTGACGGTTTCGTCACGCCTGTCTCCTGTCCAAGTTTGGCAAAAACTATTAACGTATATTTTAGAGCATCATTACGGCCTCACGATCAACGACACACCGTTCAGTAACGATACGACGATTCAGGAACATATAGAGGCGGGAGTGAATCTTACTGATGCTGTTAATTTCCTTGTGGAACGATTCGAGCTTGTGCGCATTGACCAGAAGAGTTTCTCCTGGCAGGATCAAGAACCCTGGATAACATCTTTGGATGTTCATCGGGCACAGTCCAACCTTGGCTTGAAACGCCCATAAATCAGCCAACTGATCCTTAAGGAAAAACATGTGGGGGCATAATCGGGGGCACATCAGTAAAGCGCATAGGAAAATAATCAATAAATTCAACATGATTAACCACCAAATGCGACTCCTGTGATCTCCGCCAAGTTTCCTCACATTATATCACGTACCTTCATTTCCATTTGTATTGTCATTACCGTCAAAATTAAGGAAACGAAATGAACTGGGCACTAGCTATTGCTACCATTTTTGCTACGCTAATAAGTCCCTTACTCGCTGTAAGAGTTCAGAAGATCATAGAAAAAAGCTCAGAAAAAAGAAATATTAAAATAAATATATTTACAGAACTAATGGCTACAAGATCTGCAGAAGCTCGCCTTTCTAATGAGCACGTTAGAGCACTTAACATGATCGATTTAGCATTCTATGGTGATATAAAAAGAAGTATAAACAAGAGAACAAAATCTGAGAAAAAAGTTCTTGATGCATGGAAAGAATATTTCACCCACCTATGTACACATTGCCCCGAAAATGAAAGTGGCAGTGCTATATGGAATCAGAATAGCGATAGACTGTTTGTAAGTTTACTTTCTGTAATGGCTGAAGATATAGGTTACGAGTTTGATCGAGTTCATTTGCAGAATGCTATTTATAGGCCAATTGCGCACGGACAAATGAACCTAGATAACCAAAAAATTCGTAAAGGACTGGCTTCAATCTTCTCAGGTGAAAGTGCCTTGAAAATGGATGTGGTTTCGTTTCCTGATGCCCCTGATATTCATAAGTCGCAAGAAAACTAAACTACATTTTTGGCTCAATACCCAGTTTCCGTAGTTCTGTTCTTCCTAAGGTCTTGAGCCAATTCCCCAAACTCATCCCTTCAGCCTTCGCCGCAGCCTCAAACTGCGCCTTCAACTCTGGCGTAATACGAATCTGAAAAGTCGGTGCTTTTCCGGAAGTTGACTTATTAGGATCGCGTTTAGCCGTTGACATGTACGTACCTACGAGAGCAAAATACCATCATTCAGGTACGTACCTTAACACACGATAACCTGAGATTGAAACGCCCTCGCCAGGTACTCGCAATACCGGACGAGAGCTAACCTCACCAACTATCAAGGAGTTGATTATGGCTGATTCGCATTCTACCCCAGACACCGACCAATCCGGAACCGAGCGTTCGTTAATTGTGGGTTACCGCCCGAATGTTTACGACAAATCTACCCCAAAAATCATCCTTTCCGGCAAGTGGCTGCGCGTGGCGGGGTTTGATACCGGACAGCAGGTCACGGTAAAGGTCATGAAAGGATGCATCGTTCTGGTGGCGTATAACGAGCAGGAGCAGCGTTTGCAGGATGATTATAAACGGACGAAAGCAAAGCCTATTGAGATAGAGGACGCGCTTGCAGCGATCCAAATTCCGCATGCTGGAAAGCGACTCGCAAAATCAAATACAAACCACCTGGCTTAGCGGCTGTTTCTGGCATACTACGAGCTTACAGGCATCAACCTTATGAAGCGGAGGCAGCATGACATATGAGGAATTAATAAATTCTCCAGCCGGTGAGTTCGTCATGTTTGCCAGCAAGGATGGAAAAGTTCGCATTGAATGCCGCTTCGAAAGCGATACGTTGTGGCTCTCACAGGCCACGATCTGTGAGTTATACGGCAAAGCCAAAGCTACGATCAGCGGGCATATCAAGAATATTTTTGATGAGGGTGAACTGGTCGAAAATTCAGTTGTTCGGTTTTACCGAACAACTGCCAGCGATGGTAAAGTATATAACGTTCAATACTTTAGCCTGCCCGTCATTATCGCCATCGGCTATCGCGTCCGATCCACGCGAGGTACACAGTTCCGCCAGTGGGCCACCCAAACGCTCCAGGAATACCTGGTTAAAGGCTTCGTTATGGACGACGAGCGCCTGAAAAATCCGCCTGTGGGATCTTCCGCCGTCCCTGACTATTTCGATGAAATGCTGGAACGCATTCGCGATATACGTGTCAGCGAACGCCGGGTCTATCTTCGCGTGAGGGAGATTTTCGCATTAGCTGCTGACTATCAGCCGTCGCTCAAAGAAACCACGCAATTCTTTCAGACCATCCAGAATAAACTGCATTTTGCCTGCACTGGGCACACCGCTGCTGAGTTGATTCACCAACGTGCGGACGCCACTCAATCGCATATGGGGCTGACCAGCTATAAAGGCGAAGAAGTCCGTAAAAGCGATGTCACCACCGCAAAAAATTATCTGTCTCAGGATGAGGTGAGCGAGCTTAATCGCGTCGTTAATATGTGGCTCGATTTTGCCGAAGATCAGGCCAAACGCCGCAAGCAGGTATTTTTACGAGACTGGCAAACCAAGCTCGATCAGTTCCTGCAATTCAACGACCGGGACGTTTTAGAAGGCGCAGGAAAAATCAGCAAGAAAGCGGCTGATGAAAAGGCGTGCTCAGAATACATCGAATATGAAAAAAACCAGCGCCTGCTGAAAGAGGCCGAAGGTGAGAAAGATATTGTCGGCTTATTAAAATGGGATAAGCGGGCTAAGCGCTAATCCCGGCATAGGTTCATTATTTAATGATATTCATCATTTCAATATTTGATGCTGTTTTTAGTGACTATTATTCTTGCGATGGAAGAATAGTCATAAATCAACCTTATAAATTTTTAAACGTCAATTGATACCATCCATATCTCGCAACTACAACTTTCTATTAAACCAACCAAAGTTCTTTAACATTCCTGTTTTGAAATGAAAGTCACAATTTAAATCCATAATGAAGAGTAGTTTCCCTCAGTCTATAAAAGGAGATTGAGATGGCTATACCTGTTTACTTATGGCTCGAGGATGATTCAGGCCGGAGGATTAATGGATCTGTCGATATAAAAGATCGCGAAGGTTCAATAGAAGTGATTGAATTTATGCATTCTATAGAACAACCTATAGATAAATTCTCCGGTAAAATCACTGCAAAACGCATTTGTAGTACCTATGCATTCATGAAAGAGATTGATTCATCATCCTCTTATCTATACAAAGCCTTATGCACTGGGCAAACACTTAAAAAAGCAGAGTTCATATTTTACAGAATCAACTATAACGGACTTGAAGAGGCTTACTTTAAGACAACTTTAGAAAATGCAAGAGTAGTTCAAATTGAACCACTCATGTTTGACATTAAACTACCGCGAAACGAACGCTATACACATTGTGAATATGTAGATCTAACATATGAAAAAATAACATGGCATTACATAGATGGAAACATCATTCATTCTGATACCTGGAAGGAACGCGCTTAAGGAGAAAGTATGTCCTGGGAATATGATGTAAAAGAGCACAAATTTTATCTTGATGGTGTTTATCAGTTCGATGCAGATTATGCAGGAGCAAGTGGTTACAAAAACGATCCATCTCAAGAATGTGTAAAAAACAGTGGGCCTCTACCTCGAGGGAAATACACAATTGGTTCCCCTCATAATTCAGCCCACACCGGGAAATATACTCTCAGCCTCACGCCCTACTCGACAAATGAGATGTGTGGTAGAGACTCATTTAAAATACATGGTAAAAGCAGTTTGCACCCTGACGACTCTTCAGAGGGCTGCATCATTGCTCCTCTGAGTGCCAGAAGGAGTATCTGGAAAAGCAACGATACGGTGTTGATTGTCAAATGAAGCGTTTAATTTGTTCATTGCCATTACTCGTTGCAGTCAGTTCGCATGTCTCAGCATCTGAAATGACCGGCTTCGCAACACAGTATTACGATGAAGACGGCTCGCTGACGGAAATTTCAACCATAGTGCCCCTTTCCCCGACCATCACGATCGGCAAGAAAACGGTTCAGATGGAAGTTACTCATCTGTCTCAGATTTTCAGTACATACGTGGAGAAAGACAGCTCCGCGCACTGGATCTGCCTTCATGACGACGATGGCACCAATTATTGGTTCATTTCAGATAACGAAATGGGTGCAGGGCTGTTAACTGCGCTAGCCATATCCAGGGATGGCATCCATAAAGAATGTGTGAATACAACGGAACGAGTCAGTGTCTCAGTCTCTGGCGTTCCATTGTTAAATGCCACTCACGGGGATTTAGTTGAATTGTTCGGCAAAAAAGCAATCGGCAACAGAAAAAAGATCCTGCTTTATCAGGAGACACCTGTACAGGATGGATTTGTTCAGAACAATACAGTCTCTTATTACTTTGATGGCGAAAAATTGCGCGGCGTAATTATCGGGCAAATAACCAGTAACTAGCTTGCAGGCTCCCTCTTTTACAGAAGAGGGCGTTAAGCCTGTCCACTCAACCGCATATGCAACAGCGGAAACGGATTCCCCTGCCCATCCAGTTCTGAACGCCCGACCTGCTCAAACCCCATATGGCGATAAAACGCCACCCCCTGCGGATTCTGCTCGTTCACATCCACTTCATTTACGCCGAATTCTGCAATGGCATATTGCAGCAGCATTTTCCCGATACCCTTCCCCCGGCTCGCATCATCCACAAACAGCATTTCAATGCGATTTTTATCCACGCCCAAAAAGCCGTGAATAATACCCACGTCATCCCGGGCAATCACAACCCTGAGATTAGGCAAATATGCGTTGAGCAATAACGGACGCAGCGCCGCGATATCGCTTTCCTGCAAAAAGCGGTGCGTGGCGCGAACGGACGACTCCCAGACTGCGACGAGACGTTCAAATTGTGAGGGGTGTGCGGCTTCTATTTTCATGGTGATATTCCGGTTGAGTAAAGTTTCAGGGCAGCAATGTAATGATATTCAGCTCTGCGACGTGCGCCACACGCCAGGCGTACAACCATACTCCGTCTGAAAATGACGAATAAAGTGCGCGCAGTCGCTGAACCCCATCCGCTGCGCAATATCCGTCACGCTTTGCTGTGAGTTCTTCAGCAGCCAGCAAGCATAGCGCAGTCTGGCACTGCGGATAAATTCGCGGGCCGTTTTGCCGAATTCTGCGTGGAACAGACGGTTGAGCTGGCGTTCACTCAATGCCACTTCTCGCGCAAGCCCGGCGGTGGTGAGCGGCCGGGTCAGGAACTGTTCTATCAGCATGACGGCGCGGCGCAACCGCGAGTCAGGGATAAGCGCAAAATTCGCCGGACGCGGGGTGGCAATTTCATGCGGAACGAGCGACAAACGCTGACAGGTGGTGCTGGCGATATCATCCCCGGCATGGGCGCGGATAAGCTCAGTTGCCAGCGTCAGGGTGGAAATACCGCCCGGGCAGGTCAGCACATCGCCATCGTCGATGAAATCATACCCTTGCTCAGCATAAACCAGCGGGAAAGCCTGCCGAAATGCATCAAGGTGGAAAGGATGGATGGACGCTCGTCGTTCATTCAGCAATCCTTCCTGTGCGAGGACAAAACTGCCGGTGCCAATGCCAATGAGCGGAACCCCGGCATGGTGGGCATGTGCCAGATACGCTTTATCCCCCTGATACCCTAAGTCCAGATACTGCAATTCACCGCCGATAACAGCAAGGTAGTTAAAACTGTCCGGCGGCGCATGGGGAGAATCCGGTCTCATGACAATCCCCGCATTGCTGATAATCGGGATATCAGGAAATTCACTTATCAGGCTGATTTTAAATGCTAATTTATCCTGAGCTTTCGCTGCATAACGCAGCGCCTCCAGCAACCCGGAGACGGCCAGGAGTGAATAACGGGGCCATAATATCAACCCAATATGCAGACACTTTTCCGGTACTGATTTCCCCCCATCGGAGGAGTCAAATACACTTTTCATTTACTTGCCAAATTTAAAATTAATTACATTATCGCAACATGATCTGTCGCACTTTTTATTTCTAAGGTAATCCTGATATTTTAAATCAAGCATAAATGAGACGGGAGGAAAATATAATGTTTTTCTCGTTTATATCATTCTTTTTTTGAGCCACGACACACATATGTCGGTAATGTTCCTAAGGTAAAGATATAGTTACCATTATGTTGTTCATTGATCCGCATATAAATACTCTTGCCCGGATAGACAAAGAATTGCGGTTCATATTTTTCCAGCCAGCTGTCGTCGACATTATCGTCCGGGAACGTCATATTTTTTTCTGACGTCAGCAAATAGAGATGATCCTGTCTATCCACCCGAAAGGAAATTTTCCTGTCGATGGTTTTACCCGGATCGCTCTTTGCCCGGCCATTCATGCTCAGGGTGCCGAATTTCCCGTCGAAGGTGTAATTCAGCCAGACCGTCAGCGTCTCATCCGGATGGTGCTGGACCAGATTAGCCTGGCATGAAAAAGGCTGAACGTAAGTTCGGTGCCACAGGTAATAGCCCGTCAGCACGCCTGCCGTGACGAGGCCCGTCACGATGATATACAGCATCTGCCGAAAACGAGTCATGCTAGCTATCCTTCAGGAAATAATCAGATATGCAGCGGTTCGGTTCTTTCATTGGCCGGTCGCAGCGAATAACCGACGCACGAGGAAGCAGAGCGTACCAGCTGATGTAAACCCAGGGATATTGCGCGCATTCAGCCTTGAATTGTTCCACATAGGTCAGCGCGGAAGCGCGTTCAGCGTGGGTCTGAATGTCGTTCGCAAGATAAACGCGACAGGCTCCGACGGATGCCGCAAAACGGTAATCCTCAACAAAACGGTTTTCTGAGGCGTTCATATATCCCGTCACGCCTGCCCCGGCCAGGATGATCAACAGCCCCATGACAACAGCCAGCCAGCGCGTGGGCTTCCTGGCAACGGGCGTTGCTGGCTCGGAGGGTGCAGAGACCTCCTCGATCGCTGGCGCCTCTACACATTGTCCCTCTGCGGGTTGAGGCGCGACGGGTGAAGACTCTCTGACGGTTATTTGCGTGTCGCTTGCCAGCGTCAACCCAATCCGCGGAATGGTAACGATAGGGTCAGTTTCAAAACCAATCTTTTTGAGCCCTTTGCGCAGGATGGAGATGTTCTGGTAATAGGTATTGGAGGAGACAAGCATGCCGCGGCTTTGCCAGACAATATCAAGGAACTCTTGCTGAGTGACAATCGACCCCGCTCTGTCGATTAATAACAACAGGCATCGGCCTGCTGGCGAATTTAACACAACCACACGGTCAGGATTGTTGATATCACGTAACGTGCTGGCCGCAGGATGAAATTCGACGATATTATTTATAATGTAATGCTTATGCATAGGGGCAGTATGAATTCTCCGGTTAACAGATGTTGAACCTGGGTCACCGCATGTATGGGATGACATTCACGTCGGGATTAATGTGACTGATTAACGTCATGCTGTATATCTTCGCCATTGGCGAAAAATCTTAATTTATATTTCATCCCTTAAGCTTCACTGAACCTGCATAAGAACTCAACCCTTGTAGAATGCGGCTTGCAGAGCCGCTTCATCCGCGATCATCCTCATTATGATGTTTTGTGAAGTGAATTTCCGCTCCACAGAAGTATCTGACTACCGGCAGCATCTCATTTATCAGGGCCTCATCTTTTGGCGCGCTCCTCGCCTCTTGACATTGACAAATATCTACATAAAAAAACATTGTACGCCACGGACATGCGTGTCTGAAATATTCAGCACCCTTAAGCCTTAAGTTTTCTCAACCTGACTAATATCAATAACTTACATGGTTTTTGTATGCTTTTAAGCCACCTTTCTATCAGTTTTTATCGATGATAACATTCGTAAATTGTTATTCCCCGTCAGCAACTTCACACCCGCACTGACACCAAAAGACAAACTCCTTACAAAACATTTATCAAAGCTAAATTTTCATTAAAAATAGCGGCTATCATAATTTACAGAAAGCGAAGCGGAATAAGACCAATCAGAGGGAAGCGTTGTAACCGGTCTCGATCTTAGTAATTAATACAATTTTAGATTAATTCAGATTACCTCTTTATTGGCCGACGTATAGTAGGCCTACAGTATGCAATACGTCATTGCTTCGAGAATACTGGCGATAACCTTATAAATAATTCGCCTGATTACTATTATAAATCGAGGAATAACATGACGAACAATAGCCAAATAACACAGCATATAACTGTTGCACTGATGGGCGGCGATCATTATGCAAGAAACGGCATTAAAACGTTATTAAGCAGCATCCGCGACGACCTTCACATCATTATCATCGAAGGAGGTTATCAGGAACTGGATAAGGCGCTGTCGTCGATTCGTATCGATATCTTATTTATATCCGGCGCAGAGAAATACCATACAGGGTATGACTCACTGAAATATTTAAAAAAAATCAAAGTCACGCAGCCTGAAGTGATTATCTGCCTGTACTCAACCTCTGCCCATTCCCTGTTATGGGTCCGGGAAGATATTGATGCCTATATCTCGCTACAGAACACGGTTTATCAGTGGCGGATAAAGCTAGCAAAAATGGTCGATAGCCATTATCGGCCCCAAAAGCAGCCAGCGGCGTTATCGCTGACGCCTGGAGAAAGGAGGGTATTAAAGGAACTCAGGAACGGACTGGATATACGTTACATCGCAGAACTGGAGAAACTTTCTTATCGCCGCGTGAGCGCCTTAAAAAGCTCAGCGATAAGGAAACTCGGGCTCAGGAATAAGACAGATTTGCTGGTCTTTTTAACCAGTTAGACCTGCCGCTTTCAGAGCAAATCTCGTAATAAAAAAATCAAGGAACTATGAAATGAAAGCACGCCTTACTTGCCATTCTCTGCTGGCATTAAGCATTGCCGCCCTGCTGCCAGCGGGCTCAGCACTGGCCGCCACCACCAGCGGCGGCACGGTTAACTTCAGCGGTAAAGTGGTGACCTCCGCCTGTGCCATCAGCGCCGGTAGCGCCAATATCGACGTCGACATGGGTGAAGTGCGTACCGCCACGCTGGCTGCCGCAGGCAGTGAAGCCAGTACCGCAAAAGCCTTCTCCATCACCCTGGAAGATTGCGAAATCGCCGATACTTCCGCGTCCACGGAAGATAACCCTATTGCCGCAACGACCGTGGCTATCACCTTCACCGGTACACCGGACAGTACCGATGTGAATAGCCTGGCCGCGGGAGTAAACGGCGGCGCGGGCTCGGCGCAGCATGTCGCTATCCGTCTTTATGACGAACAGGGCAACGTCGTCAGGCTGGGTGAGCCGGCAGCAGCGATCCCCCTGCGTGCGGGGGCGAACATCCTGAACTTCAGCGCGAAATATTACTCCCCACTGGGCAACGCCACGGCGGGTGATGCCAGCGCGGTCGCCACCTACACCGTGACCTATTCGTAATCTTCAGGCCCGGTCTGCTGGCCGGGTCTGACTCAGCTTTCAGGAGACGCACTATGCGCGTAAACACATGGATTTGTCTGGCTGGCACGTTATGTTCATCCGCCGTGTACGCAGGCGGCGTGGGGTTAGGCGCAACGCGGCTGATCTACACCGGCGCGGCTACGCAGACGATGATGCAGGTAAGAAATACCCACCCTGATGCCACGTTTCTGATCCAGTCCTGGATGGAAGACGAGAAAGGGAGCCGTACCAACGACTTCGTCATCACGCCGCCGCTGTACGTCATGAAGCCCGCCAGCGAAAGCGCGGTGAAAATCATGTTCAGCGGCGACGCCCTGCCAGCCGATCGCGAGACGCTGTACTGGATGACGGTCAAAGCTATCCCACAGCAGGTTAAAAACGGTTCCGGCAATTCGCTGCAATTCGCCTCTGCCAACCGCATCAAGGTCTTTTATCGCCCGGAGCGGCTCAGGGAAGGTGCAGGGGAGGCATGGAAAAACCTTGCCGGCGCCTACCGCGCGGGCAAGGTCACGCTGACCAACCCAACGCCGTATTACCTCACCACCATTAACGTGAAAATTGATGGCAGGCCGGTGTCGCCCGTCATGGTACCGCCGAAATCCAGCGTGACGCTGGCAGACACCTTCAGCCATGCGAGCAGCTTAAGCTACCAGACGATTAACGATTATGGCGCCTGGACGCCCGTTACCCGCACGTCATTGTCCCAATAATAAAAACAGTAAGGCGTGACCACATGAAAATTAAAATCCTGTGCGCCACGGCGATCGCCCTGGTGATTCGGCAAGCCGTGGCTGCCGAAAGCGAGCTGCAATTTAATCCTGCGTTTCTCAACGGCGAGCGCGCCAACAGCGCCGATCTCGCCTGGGTCAACGCCGGGAGCGCGTTGCCGCCGGGCGAGTACAATCTTAACGTGTATATCAACACCCAGTTCGCGTTCACAGGTAACGTCACGTTTCGCGTCGCTGAAAACACCGCCGGTGAAGCCCTGCCGTGCCTTACGCCTGCGCAATTCGCCGCACTTGGCATCGACAGCCGTCAGGCTAAAGGGGGTGAGCTGCCGCCTGCGCAGCGCTGCATTTTTTTAACCCGGTCATTCGCCGATACCCGGTTTGATTTTGACCAGAGGACGCTTACCCTCAACTTCACCGTACCGCAAAGCGCGATGCGTGCTCTGCCGCGCGGGTACGTCAGCCCGGAGAGCTGGGAGTCCGGCATCCCTGCCGCGTGGCTGAACTATGTGGTCAATGGCGCGAATAATGACTACCGGGGCGAGACGCGCACGCGGGAACAACAGCTGTTTGTGAGCCTCAACAGCGGCGCCAACCTGGGCGCATGGCGGCTGCGTGATTTCACCACGTGGACCAAAGAGAGTAACGAGCTCACCCACGTCCAGACCTGGCTACAGCGGGATATCCGCGCCCTGCGTGCCCAGGTTTATGCCGGTGAAACGTTCACCTCATCGCAGGTGTTTGACGCCGTTGGCCTGCGTGGGGTTGCCCTGAAGACCGATGACAATATGTTGCCCGCCAGCCTGAGCGGTTACGCGCCCGAAGTGCGTGGCATCGCGCGCAGCAATGCCACGGTGACGGTTCGCCAGAACGGTAACGTCATCTATCAAACCTCCGTTCCGCCGGGGACGTTTGTGCTGAAAGATCTCTATCCGACCTCTTCCGGCGGCGATCTCGCGGTCACCATTCAGGAGAGCGACGGTAGCCAGACGCAATACACCCTGCCCTTTGCCAGCGTGCCGAATCTGGTGCGTAACGGTCAGGTCAAATATGCTCTGGGGGCCGGGAAATACCGCCCTGCGGGCAATCAGATCTCGCCCTCCTTCGCGCAGGGCGAGCTGTTCCTGGGCTGGAGATACGGCCTCACGTTTTATGGCGGGGCGCAGTTTTCCGATCGCTACAACGGCCTGGCCTTCGGTATCGGGCAGAATCTCGGCCGCTTTGGCGCCTACTCCCTCGACCTCACCCATGCCCGCAGCCAGCTGGCTGATAACCAGCACTACACCGGTGATTCGGTGCGCCTGCGGTACAGCAAGCTGCTGAACGATATCGGTACGCGAGTCAATTTCTTCTCGCTGCGTTACTCAACGGCAGGGTTTTATACCCTCAGCGATACCACTTACAAAGGCATGGCGGGCGGAGCGCCAAAACAGACCGTGGAAGACGATGGCACCGTCACCACTCACTACGACACGGTTTACAACCTGCATATGTCGCGTAAGGCAAAAAATCAGCTGCTGTTGTCGCAGCCGATGGGCGAATACGGCGCGCTGTCGCTGTCCTGGGATCAACAAACCTACTGGAATACGTCAAAAACCACGCAAAGTTTGCAGTTCGCGTGGAACGCGACGTTTCGTAACCTGTCGCTTGGCATCAGCGCCCAGCGTAGCTCTGGCCTGTACGACAACAAGAAAGACAATATCCTCGCGTTGTCCCTGTCGGTGCCGCTGGGTAACCCGGCGCTGTCGACCCGTCTCCGTTTTACCGCTACCCATGCGGATCCCGCTGGCACCACCGCCATTACCGGTGTCAGTGGTTATCTGCCGGGGCAGGAGAATCTTTTCTATAGCGTCAACCAGCGCTACAGCGCGCAGCAGCACTACGGCGGCGATGCCGCGCTGCAATACGAGGGCGCGTGGGGAGACTATAACCTGGGCTACAGCTACGCCGGTGACTCCCGCAACCTCAGTTACGGGATGAGCGGCGGTGCGGTGCTGCATGAGGATGGTCTGACGCTGAGCCAGCCGCTCGGGAACACCAATATTCTGGTGAAAGCCCCGGGCGCCAGTCATGTCGCCGTGCTCAACCACAAGGGCATCAAAACCGACAGCCGGGGCTATGCGGTGATCCCGTACGCCACGCCGTATCGCGTTAATCAGGTTGCGCTGGATGTCACCACCGTGGGCAATGACGTGGAACTTGAGAACGCCATCGCCAATAAAATCCCCACCGACGGGGCACTGGTTCGCGCCACCCTCACCACGCGTCAGGGGGCAAAAGCGATGTTTATCGTACGTCACGCTAAAGACGTGCTCCCCTTCGGTACGCTGGTCTCGTCAGAGGATGACAAAGCCAGCGGTATCGTCGGCGACGGCGGCAGCGTGTATCTGACCGGCCTGTCAGCGGAGGGAACATTGCATGCCGTATGGGGGCGCAACAGCGCCCAGCGCTGCACGATCCGCTATGCGCTGAACCCGCAGAATTATCACGCCCGCACCGGGCTTTATTCCCAGGAGGTCATATGTCAGTAACCATCCGGTTCCTCCCCCTGATCCTGCTGATGTTCATCACCGTTCCCGCGCGCGGCTATGACGTGCTGGTTTCCGTGACCGGCAACGTGATCGGCAATACCTGCATTGTCTCGGAAGATTCGAAGGAGCAAAACGTGCCGCTGGGCACCCTCGGCGTGAAGCAATTTAGCGAGGCGGGCGCGGTCAGCAATATCAAAACGCCCTTCACGCTCACCCTTGAAGCATGCGGCCCCACCTTTGCTGGCGTGAAAATCCGCTTCAGCGGTACGCCGGATGACGAGAACCCGCAGCTTCTCAAAGTCGCTGACGGCGGCGCGACCGGCGTGGCGGTGCAGATTCTGGATAAAGACAGCGTACTTATCCCGCTGGACACCCAAACCGCTGCTTACGGCGCGGCGGGGGATGACAGCGTAAAAATGACCTTCTATGCGCGACTGGCCGCCACGGGTGCGCCGGTCAATGCCGGAGACGTTTCGGCAGTGGCGACCTGGACGACGGAGTATCAATAATGCGTTTACTGTTTTTAGCCCTGTTTTTCATGTCCTCTCAGGCGCTTGCCCTCTCCTGGACATCGGATATCACCCTTTCGCCAACGCCCATGTCGTGGTCCGGCCCGGCAGACTCCATCGTGCCTGGAAAGACGATCGGCTCTGAATGGAGCGCCTCTGCGAGCGTCTCGGAAGTGTTCTGGTGCGGCCTGGTATTTACCTGCTCCAAAGGGACGCTGGAGCCGAGCAGCAGTATAACCGCCACCGGCATCACGGTTATTCTTGATGGCGCAAATTACATGGTATTTGAAACGGGCGTGCCCGGCATCGGCTTCATTCTTGGGCTTAAAGATTATAACGGCACCACCTATGTCCCGATGCAGACGGGCATTACGCAGAGCTATCCGGCCGATGGGACTAACGGTTACGCCACCGCACTGGGCTGGTCGGCAAAAGTGACGTTTATCAAGACCGGCGTTCCGCTGAAATCCGGCGTATACCAGACCCCGACCATTAACGCGGCGATCCTGACGGCCTATAACAACGAAGTGAAAACCGCGCAGGTTATCATCAACCCCACCACCATCACGGTGACGGCAAGCGGCTGCACGGTAGGCACGAAAAGCGCCAACGTCGACCTGGGCACCATTGATATTCACACGCTGCCCAGCGTAGGCAGCACCTCGCCGTCGGGGGAGTTTAACGTCAGCCTGACCTGCGATGAGAACGTGGCGGTTAACGCAGTGATGACCGATCAGACCACACCGTCAAATACCTCGTCGGTCGTGACGCTGACCGGGGACTCCACGGCCTCCGGCATTGGCGTACAGTTTTTCTATAACGGTACCGGGCCGCTTATGATGGGGCCGGACAGCTCGTCCGCAGGTACGACGGGACAGTTTTTCATCCAGACCACCAGCTCGGCACAAACGCTGTCCCTGCCGTTCCAGGCGCAGTACATCCGAACCGGTGAACTGGTCCCCGGCTCGGCCAACGCCCTGGCAAGCATCACCTTTTCGTATCAGTAGGTTAGTGCTTCACCCACACCAGCTGATCGACCCGGAAGCCCAGCTCGCGTGCGGTGTTCAGGTAGTCCTGTTTTACCGCATCCGGAATGGTCGGGGTGCGCGATAAAATCCACAGATAGTCGCGGTTCGGGCCGCTGACCAGCGCGTACTGGTACTTATCATCCAGCTTGATCACGTTATAGCCGCCGTAGAACGGGCCGAAGAACGATACCTTCAGCGCAGCCGTGGTCGGTTCGCCGGTAAAGTACGCCTTTCCTTCGCTCTCATTCCATTTTTTCTTCACCGGATCGTAGCCGCGGTTCAGTACGCTGATACCGCCATCGCTACGCTTGCCGTACGTCGCGGTGACCTGTTCCAGACCGCGCTCGAAGCGATTTTCCAGTCGGGCGACTTCATACCATTTGCCGAGATAGCGGCTGGCATCAAAGCCGGTAATGGGCTGCACGCCTTTCGGCGGCGTGGGAGATTTACAGGCAACCAGCGTCAGCGCAATGGCGACACCGGTAACGACAGGCCATAGCCTCATGAGAACTCCTTTCATTTACGCGGTTGGACGTTAAGTGTAGCGCACCCGTGCGGCGCTTCATCCCGTCGGGGGAATATTCGTAGTATATTGAGACAACTCCTTCTCTTCGGATGCAGACATGGCTTACTCCATCGGCGAATTCGCCAGACTCAGCGGCATCACCGCCACCACGCTGCGGGCGTGGCAGCGACGCTATGGCTTGCTCAAACCCGAGCGTACGGACGGCGGTCACCGCCTGTACAGCGATGAGGACGTTCAGCAGGCGCTGAAAATCCTCGACTGGGTAAAAAAAGGCGTACCCATCGGTCAGGTAAAATCACTGCTGGAACGCCCTGCGCCGCGCCGCGCCAATAACTGGCAAACCCTGCAACAGGCCATGCTGCAAAAGTTGCAGGAGGGGAAAATTGAGTCCCTGCGTCAGATAATTTACGACGCCGGACGCGAATACCCAAGGCCAGAGCTGGTCACTAACGTGCTGCGTCCGTTGCGCAGCCAGATATCGGCCAACGTCGCCGCCGCCATGACGCTGCGTGAGATCCTCGACGGCATCCTCATCGCCTATACCTCGTTTTGCCTTGAGGGCGATAAAAAAGCGCCGGGCGATAACATCCTCATCAGCGGCTGGCATCTGAACGACCCCTGTGAGATCTGGCTTGAAGCTCTGACGCGCACCGGCCAGGGCCACCGCATCGACATACTGCCGGTTCCCCCTGCCGCGCTGGCCCCGGAAATTTTCCCGGACCGCAAATGGCTGCTGGTCACCAGCGGTAAACTTACCGCCGCGCGGAAAAAGCAGGTTGCGCAGTGGCAGCAGCAGGTTTCCCTTGAGGTGATTATCCTCTGATTATTTTCTGCTGAGGCAATCTTCACGAAAAGTTGAATATTTTTTCGCACAGCGAGTGCTAACGTTTTCCTGTCACCGACAACTCAACAGGAAAACACGATGAAAAAGACACTCCCTCTGATGATGCTCGCTGCAATGGCTTTCGCGCCTGCCGCGTTCAGCGCCCCGGCAGGCACCCTGAGCGTTCACGTTCTGGACCAGCAAACCGGTATGCCGCCAGCGGATGTGGCCGTCACGCTGGAGAAGCAGGAGCAGGACAAGTGGACCCCGATTGCCAGCGGTAAAACCGACCACGACGGGCGCATCAAATCGCTCTATCCGCAGGATCAGGATATGGCGCCTGGCGTGTATAAAGTGACCTTCAAAACCGCCGATTACTTCCACGGTAAAAAGCTGGACTCCTTCTTCCCGGAAGTGCCGGTGCTGTTCACCGTCACCCGCACCAATGAAAAACTGCACATCCCGCTTCTGCTCAGCCAGTACGGTTACTCAACCTACAAGGGCAGCTGATTGCTCTTGATTTTAAAGACGATTTAAAAATAATCCCGCCAATACTTGGACAAATACGCATTGTTGTGTAACTTTTAGGTATGAGATCGGGAGGTGCACACCATGACAACAAAACCTGTGCTGGGTATTAGCGGATGTTTGACCGGTTCCGCCGTTCGCTTTGACGGCGGGCATAAGCGTATGGGCTTTGTGATGGATGAGCTGGCGCAGTGGGTCGCTTTCCGTCCGGTATGCCCTGAAATGGCTATCGGCCTGCCCACGCCTCGTCCGGCGCTGCGTCTGGTGATGACCACCGGCGGCGAGACAGAAATGCGGTTCAGCAAAGCGCCGCACGATGACGTCACGCAGAAGATGGCCGCATTTACGGCAGATTATCTGCCGAAAATCGGCGATCTGGCGGGTTTTATCGTCTGTGCAAAATCGCCCAGCTGCGGCATGGAGCGCGTGCGGCTGTACGACGAAAACGGCAACCGGGGCCGCAAGGAGGGTGTCGGGCTGTTCACCGCCGCCCTCCTTGAAACTTTCCCCTGGCTGCCCGTCGAAGAAGACGGTCGCCTGCACGATCCGGTACTGCGGGAAAACTTTGTTGAGCGCGTTTTCGCTCTCCACGAACTGAACATAATGCGTAAAAATGGCCTGACGCGCCGTGCCCTGCTGGACTTTCACAGCCGCTATAAGCTTCAGCTTCTGGCGCACCATCAGGCAGGCTACCGTGAAATTGGTCCGTTCGTGGCATCACTGCACGAGTGGGACGATCTGGACGCGTTTTTCGTGACCTATCGCGACAAGCTGATGACCATCCTGAAAAAACCCGCTTCGCGGAAGAATCACACTAACGTGCTGATGCACATTCAGGGCTATTTCCGTAACCAGCTGAACAGCCGCCAGCGTGGAGAACTGCGGGATGTGATCCTGCATTACCGGGACGGGCTGCTGCCGATCCTCGCGCCGCTGACGCTGCTGAAGCATTATCTGGCTGAATACCCTGACCGGTATCTGATGACGCAAAACTACTTTGATCCCTATCCTGATGATTTGGGTCTGCGTCTGGCCGTTACCTGATAAGAAAGAAGCGAAGGCCCTGTTGACCCACAGAGGCCCAAAGCAGTACCCCGTTTAGACGACACCCTCACTGTCGTCTTTTTTTTGCGCTCAGCGTAGAATACTGTAATTCTGTACAGGTTAAGCGTGCGCAGCGGAGTACCCCGATGATCAAAAATTTGCATATTCAGAACTACCGCTCAATTCGCGATATGTCGCTTGAGCTGGAACAGCTCAATATCGTGTTCGGCCCCAACGGCACCGGAAAATCCAATATTTATAAAGCGATTTATCTGATGCACAGCGCGGCGCAGGGGCAATTCTCCCAGGCGCTGGCGAACGAGGGGGGAATTTTGAAAGTGTTCTGGGCGGGCAAAACCCGCAGCGACCAGCTGCGACGCATGAACCTGGCGGTGGAAACGGAAACCTATGAATATGAGCTTCAGGTCGGGTTCGTGGAAAAGCTGCCCTACCCCTCACAGTTTCAGCTCGATCCGGTGATCAAAGAGGAATCTATCTGGCTCGGCGGACAGCACCGTCGCCCGTCGTCACAGCTGATGAAGCGTAAGAATCAGGCGGTATTCCTGAACAACGTGCATCACGAAAAAGTGACCCACAGCGGTACGCTGTATGAGAACGAGTCGGTGTTCGGTCAGCTCGGTGAACCGCACCTCTACCCCGAAGTGTCGCAGATGCGCGAGTCCCTGCGTAACTGGCGATTTTATCACGAGTTTTCCGTCTCATCCGGCTCGGCGATCCGTGCCCCGCAGGTGGGCTTTCGTTCCCCGGTGCTGGCCAGCGACGGCGCGAACCTGACCGCCGCGTTTCAGACCATTGTCGAAATTGGCGACGAGCTGCTGCTGATGCGCATTCTCGACCAGGCCTTCCCCGGCTGCGTGTTTTACAGCGACAACACCGGCGGGCGCTTCCGCATGATGATGCAGCGCGAGGGGCTGAGCAGACCGCTGGAACCGGCAGTGTTCTCCGACGGCACGCTGCGTTTTTTGTGCCTGGCGGTGGCGCTGTTAAGCCCGCGCCCTCCCGCATTCATCGCCCTCAACGAACCGGAAAACAGCCTGCATCCGCAGATGCTGCCCGCCCTGGCAAGCCTCATTGCCGAGGCCAGCCGCTATTCGCAGATCTGGCTCACCAGCCACTCGCCGGAGCTGGCGCATTTGATTGAGAAGCACCGATCGTTTTCGCTGTATCAGCTGTCGATGGCGGAGGGGGAGACGAGGATGGAGAGGCTGGGGTAATTGCCAGGTGGCGCTACGCTTACCTGGCCTACTGGCGAGTACGAAACGTCTTGCGCCACTCCGCCGGGCTGACGCCAAAGCGCGCCTTAAATTGCTGCCGATACGTCACCGCTGATAAAAACCCCACCTGCCCGGCGACATTTTCGATTGGCAGGTTGCCGGACTCCAGCAGGATCTGGCTGCGCCGCAGGCGCTCGGCGGTAAGCCAGTCGGCAACGCTCATGCCCGTCGCCTTGATAAAATGGCGGGTCAGCGTGCGCCGGCTCATCGACACCACTTCCGCAAGAGAGTCCAGGTTATGCGGTTCGGAAATATGCTGCTGAAGGTAGTCAATCAGACAGTTAATCCGCCCATCACGGGTATCTTTCGGCACAGGTTGCGCAATAAACTGCGCCTGCCCGCCCTCTCGGTGCGGCGGGACGATCATCCGGCGGGCAATCTGATTGGCGACGACGCTGCCAAAGCGCTGACGGATGATGTACAAACAGCAGTCGAGCGCGGCGGCGGTACCCGCCGAGGTAATCATATTGCCGTCATCCACGTAGAGGGCGTTGATATCCAGTCGGACGTCCGGAAATAGCGACTGGAACTGGCGTTCAAACTCCCAGTGTGTGGCGGCCCGTTTGCCGCTGAGTATGCCCGCATAGCCCAGCACAAATGATCCCAGACACAGCCCAACAATTTCCGCCCCGTTGTCTCTGGCCTGAACCAGGCTGTCGAGCAGCGTCTGAGGCGGGCGCTCCAGAACGTGCTGCCAGTAGGGTACAACCACAATTTCAGCCGATGCGATCGCGGAAAAATCCTGCGTCGCATGCAGGGCAAAACCGTCTTTCGAGTTCAGGAATCCCGGTTTTTCAGCGCAGATCGTGACGTTAAAGCGCTTTTCCCCGGATACCGTGTCGCCAAACAGGATGCAGGGGACGGAGTAGTGGAACGGGCTAAACCCGTCCACCGCGACAATGGCAACGTTAATAAGCGGCATCTGTCTCTCCTGTCCCCTTTAACAGTCAGAATATAACGGTTTCGCCGTCCTGGGGAATGCTCACCGCGTCACCTGCCTCGTTGGCATCAACATACTCGCGCAGCGCGCGGCGGGTCAGCAGGCAGTGGTTGAGAGCTTCCATATGGGTCGCCACGATTTTCGCCTGCGGCAGCAGGAAATGCACGTTAAGCAGATCTTCTTCCCCCATGATAATCGGCCCAAACCCAATGACATGAGCGTAACCGGCGTTGAGCACGACGATATCCGGCTGGTGCTTTTGCAGATCGGCCGCCACCGCATCGCGCCAGATGGTATCCCCTGCGATATAAAGCGTCTTCTCATCGGGATGACGGAACACCACGCCGCAGGCTTCCCCCAGAAACTCTGCCAGCTCCGGCACGGCGTAAGCGCGGTCAGTACCGTGCTGGCCGCCGTGGGTTTTCACTATCCGGATATCGCCGTACGTTGTTTCCCCGGTCATGATCGTCAGGTTGGTAAATCCCTGGCTGCGCAGCAGCGCGGCATCGCTATCATTTTGCACGTAGATCGGCTTGCCTTTGGCGATCAGCTCAACGGCGTACTGATCCCAGTGATCGGCATGGGTATGGGTGACGATCACCGCGTCAGCATCCAGAAGCGTTTGAACGTCAACGGGAAGATCGACCATCGGGTTGCGAATATCAGCCCGCGCCGTGCCGGGAAAACCCGGATAAGTGCCTTTTGGCGCCAGCATTGGGTCGATTAAAAAGCGTTTTCCCGCGTAAGTGATCAGCTGGGTGGCA
The DNA here is from genome assembly GCF_019056635.1 of Enterobacter cloacae complex sp. ECL72. Taxonomy (NCBI): domain Bacteria; kingdom Pseudomonadati; phylum Pseudomonadota; class Gammaproteobacteria; order Enterobacterales; family Enterobacteriaceae; genus Enterobacter; species Enterobacter cloacae complex sp. ECL72. The sequence continues at coordinate 4,148,410 of NZ_CP077659.1, forward strand.
TTGCGAATTTGCGTAATGTTCATGGGCTATCCTCCGGTTGGTATGAGAAGGAGAATAGCCCCAGGGTGCCGTTAAGAATGTGGGCTAAAGGGCGATGATCGATGAAATCGGGTCAATCGATAAACCGCTTGCGCACCCTTTCCAGCGGCGCAATCAGCAGATTGATAAGCGGCTTACGATCGATAACGATATCGGCGTTCACCGTCATTCCGCCCATCAGCATGCGCTTTTTCTTGTCCGGGTCGGTAAACCAGGAGGGGACGCGCACTTTAGCCAGGTAGTAGTTCTGCCCTTCCTGGAGCGGGATCAGCGCCGAATGGGCATCAATGTTTACCTCATAGAAATCGGACAGCGTCGCCTCCACGGAACCGTATTTGTCTACGGGCCAGGAGTCGAAGCGCAGCTTGACCTTATCGCCTTTCGCCACGCGCCCCACCCCCGTTGCCGGAACATACAGGTACCCCTCCATCGTCGCCGCGGTATTTTTACGGATCACCACCACCACCTCGCTATTTTGCGTAATGGCCCGGCCAGGCGGGAAGTTAATCGCCACCACGTAACCGTCGGAAGGGGCCAGCATCGCCATGGTGGAACTTCCCCGGCTGGACAGGTTGCGGTCAATTTCGCTGATACGGTTTTTCACATACAGCTGCTCTTCGCTCAGAGAGTCAATTTGCGACTGGGTGCTGTCGGTCAGGCTGGTTTTTCGTGCCTCAAGCTCAAGAATAGTGCTCTCCTCCAGCGTCAGGTTGAGCTGCGCATTGAGCACATCGTTGTGGCTTTTATCGAGATCCACTTTGGAGACATAGCCCTTCCCGGAGACGGATTTCCACGCCTCGTAGGTGTCGGTGCTGTTTTTTAACAGCGCGCGCAGCTTCTTCACCTTATCGCGGGAAACGGCGATCTGCTTGTCGGTGAGAGCCAGCTGCTGCGCCAGATTTTTGCGATACGACGCAATCGAGTCCTCAATGGCCTGGATGCGCTGCTCGCTGCGCTTCTTCTCCGCTTCCATCTGCTGGCGGTCAAACTGCACCACCGAGCCCTGCTTGCCGCCATAGTCCTGTGACACGGTGAACAGCGGATCGTTTTCCTTCACGTACTGGCCCGGCCGTACGGCAAAATCCACAAGCGTACCGGACTCCCGGGCGCGCACTTCGACATCGCCCTGCGCCGGGATCAGCACCCCGCGTGCCAGCGTGGTTTCCGAAAAGTTAAAGACAATCGCAAAGACCAGCAGGCAGAGAAAAAAGGTGATGAACAAGGTCAGCACGGCTTTCAGCCGTGGCGCGTTGATGTGATAGCTTTTTGAGAAATGATGCGGGATCAGCGCCCGCCGCTGTCGGCTTCGGTTTTTTAATTTCACGATATGTCATCCATGATAAATCACTGAAAGATCGTCCCATGCACTCCAGAGCGTGGGGGTTTTACGCAGCGCGTTCAGCGTGTCGGCGGCGGCCTGACGGTAATCCTCTGGCGCATACGCCTGACTCTCCAGCCCAAACTCTGCCGCGTGCAGCGAACAGATCGGCAGCAGCGTTCGGACGCTGTAGCCATAGCGCGATAAAAACCGCGTTGAGACATCCGTTAACCACGCCTTTTGATCCCCTGCCTGGGTGGAGAACAGCGGCGCATCCGGCAGGCGTTCGTCCATCAGCAGCACCGTCACCAGGCGGTGAGGGGCAAAAAACGAGCTGGCGCGTCGGCCTTCGTGCGCGGCCATCAGCTTATGCAGCGCAGGGTGACGGGTAATAAACTGAAAGCGCACATCGGCTGGCGCGGTGGCAAGCAGCGCATCCACGATCAGACCAAAGCCCGCCCAGCGCATTCCCAGAAGCAGGGTGCGAGATGAACTGTAAAACGCCTGCTCCTGCGTCCACTGCGCCACGTACGCGTGCAGATCGAAGCGGACGTTGCGCGCCCAAAGCGCGGGCGGGAAGATCTGCTCCACGAAGTTAAACCCGCTCAGCTCATGGGCGTTCTGATGCAGAAAATCAGCCGGGACATCGGTCTCCGGGCAGCGCATAAACTGGCTGTAGTTTTGCGTGATCCGGTTTGCCAGCAGCGTGCGCCCGGCCTGGCGCGCGCAGAGTCGCGCATAGAGACGCGGCAGAAACATCATTGCTCACTCTCCCGCAGGGTGCCGTTTTCCATGGTATAGAGACGCCCCTGGCAGCCCACCACGTCCGGCGAGTGGGTGACAAACACCAGGCCAATCCCCAGGCTACGCAGGTTCGCCAGCACTTTCTGCGCGGTCGTTTTATCCAGGTTCGCCGTCACTTCGTCACAGAGCAGAAGCTTAGGCTGGCTGTACAGGGCGCGCGCCAGAACCAGACGCTGCATCTCCCCGGCAGAGAAAAAGGTGTTCCCCGGCAGCATCTCCGTTTCGTAGCCGTGCGGCAGCCTGGCGACGACGTGGTCCACCTCCGCCAGCCGACACGCGGCAATGACCTGCTCTTTATCCGGTGCGCTGTCAAAGCAGGCGATGTTGTCCAGAATCGAGCCGGTAAAGAGAATATCGTCCGCATGGACGATGCGGATGTGCTGACGCAGCGAGGAAAGATCGCACTCCTCAATGGGGATCTTATTGATCCGCAGCGTGCCAGACGATGCCAGCAGCATGCCGGAGATCAGACGCAGCAGCGTGGTTTTTCCCGACCCGCTCTGGCCCACAATCACCGCTTCTTCGCCCTGCTTCAGGGTCATATTGATATGCTGTAGCGTGGCCTCCCGGCCAGGATAGGCAAATGAGACATCCTCAAATTGCAGACAGACCGGCGAGGTGACAATCCGCTTCCCAAACTGGCTGGTTTCAGAGGGGGCAAACAGCAGGTCGCCCACGCGATCCAGCGGCCCCTTGAGGGCATTTTTGTCCAGCAGCTTCTGCGCCACCTGCACCATGGCATCGGAAAAATAGCGCTTATAGCTGATATAGGCGTAAAGCATCCCGATGCTCATCTGCCCTTCCAGGATCAACCACGCGCCAAAGCAGACCACCAGCAGCTGCTCGGCATTGATCACCAGCAGCGAAGCCACGTCAAAGCGGGCCAGCAGCCGCTCTTTACGCATCAGCCCGGCGATGTGTTCGCGCTGGGATTTATCCATCACCGCATCCCGGGCCTGCTCCATATTGTTCGCTTTGAGCGTAATGATCCCTTTCTGCGTCTCCACCAGCAGGGATTCATACTGGGCGGTGCGCTCGATGGAGTCATCCACCGCGCGTTGATAGGGGCCGATCAGCGAAAAGCGGATCAGGAAAAACACGCCCATCAGCAGCATCGTCAGCAGCGCAATTTTGACGTTATACAGCAGCATAAACAGCAGGCTGGTGACGGCGATCAGGCTGGAAAAGAGAATTTGCACGTAACCATTGCTGATGAACTCCGCGCAGGCGTGGAGCGATTTTTCAATGGCCAGCACGATGCCCGGCGGGCGCGAGCGGAACCAGCTGGTCTGGGTGCGCAGCATGTAGTGGCGCACGGACTGGCTTAAATCGTCATAGGCAATGTTACGCATCAGGATCTCAAGCAGCTGCTTGAGGAATTTACCGATGACTTCAAAGATAAAGACAATAGCGAAGATCGCGGTGAGCAGGATCACCAGATCGCTGTCGCTGCGGGAAATGGCCTCATCCATAATCAGCTGCACGTAGGTGGGGCTTGCCAGCATGGTGATGAGGGTAAAAATACAGAGCACAAACAGCAGCAGCTGGCGCTGGAACAGGCTCGGGGATTTATTGGCTAACCGGCCAAGCGTGAGCTTTTCATCCGGGGATTTCTTTTCGAAGCACGGCGTGGGCTTAAGCTCAAGAACATAGCCGGAAAAGAGTTTTTCCGCCTCTTTCAGACGGTAACGACGCACGCCGCTGGCCGGGTCGTGAACGGTCACGCTGCGGCTGTCGATCTTCACGATGACCACGAAATGGTTGCCGCGCCAGAAGGCGATGAGCGGCAGCTCAGACGTTTCTATTTCAGTGATTTCGCCTTTAAGCACCCGGCCAGACATATTTTTATCGCTGGCAAGGGTCATCAATTCCGCCATTGAGGTTCCCGCATCGGCGGAAACGGAAATCTCCCGGCGCAGCTGGCTGACAGAGACATGGTGGTCGTAGTGCCCCAACACCATCGCCAGGCAGGCCAGTCCACATTCGGTAAATTCATGCTGGCGAATAACAGGGGTCTTACCCTGTTTTTTATACTGAAAGAGCGAAAACATAATGATCCGTGGCTGAAATAAAAAAATGGCCCGGCAATGCGGGCCATGCGTACAACGTGCTTCTCGCTTAGGCGCTGAAGAAACCGCCGATGAAGCCGCCCACCAGGCCGAACACGCCGCCGATGGTGCCGCCCAGCGCGCCTAACATCTGGCTGCCCGCGTTATAGCCCGCGCTTGCGCCCTGAATAGCGGCAGCAAACGGATCCCAACCACCGATGATGGCCTGTGCTTTTTTGAAATCAATAACTTGCATGAGTCTTTTCCTGTTAACGTGAATTAGTTGTAGCTACCAACCAGCGCACCCAGGAAGCCCATTGCGCCACCCAGAATTCCGCCAACCACACCGCCAACCATGCCCATGATGCTTGCGCCGGTGTCGTAACCCAGCTGTGCACCTTTAACCAGACCAGCGAACGGGTTTAACGCGCCACCGATAATGTCTTTCGCTTCTACGAATGAAATCGCTTTCATTTTTATCTCCTGTAGTGATGGATCTTTAGCATGATGCTAAAGGCTAATTTCCTTTTATGAAGGAAAGCGGTTGCTACGGGCAGGTGGTAAGCGGAATGATTTTATTGCCATAAATAATCATCCGCCTTGCAGCCTGCCCGGCATTATCTATTTCCAGCCGTTGCCCCGGCGGAATATATTTTGAATTGTTGTATTGCGTACTGCACCCGACCGAGGAAACATATTTAAAATAGGTATTCCCGGTATTACTCACCACCCCGTTGCTAAACGCATAATCAAAATGTCGTGTCCATGGACGGACAATCAAAATAGCCTCAAGCGAGACCACCACATCCGACTGGATGCGCTGGCCTTTGCGCGTGATAACCTTTGCCTGGAGCGGCGTCTCGGTGAATTTTACGCGATAGTATCGCTCTTTGTTGTCATGCGGGCCGGTATAATAAAATTTAAAACCCGCGCGTTCACCGCTCCCCAGCGTTAATTGCTTAGGCGAATACATGACTTCGCCGTCTTTTATTTCGGTTTCTTTTCCCTTCTCTTTAGGAACGTCTACCTGAATAAGCGAAACGGTATAATTCTGACGCTCGCTGGTATCGTTTTTTATCGGCTGAAAAACAACTTCTCTTTCGGGAAGAAAATCAATATTCAGACTTTCGATAATTAAAGCATTTGCCCCTGTGGAAATGAAGCAATTTATTGCAAAAATAGCCAGGAATTTTCCAGTCATGGTTGATTAATTCCAGGATGCGCTAACATCTATTCTTCCCTGCGCGGTCACTTCACCAAACCAGCTATTTCCGTCATAGGTGGTTTTCGATACCGGATTATCCATAACGAACTGGAGGATCAGCGGTGTTTTCCAGAGCCACATATCGGTCACGCCGGAACTCATTTTGTCCCACTCTTCCGCATGGGTGGCCGGCGCCGGGATCGACAGTACTTCGCCTTTACAGTTGTGCGCCATCAGCGTCTGGCTTTTCCCCACCAGCACGTTGCCCGGAATGGGAACCGTGAAGCCGTTGCCGCTAAAGGCGCAGTAGTCCACCCCATTAAGGCTTTGGGTAGGCCCGGTGACTTTTACCGTGACCGCAATCGCCGCATCTTTTTGCGCCCCGCTGTAGGTGATGGTGTAGGGGATCTCAATGGGCGCTTCGCCGATAATGCCTTTCCCGGAGCCGCCCAGACCGTCAGGATCGAGGGTGTAATCCGGGTTGTCTGGCACAATCTCCAGCCCGGGCTCGATAGGGTTAATCACCAGGCCGCCCCCCGGCTGGAAGCAGAAATCCGCCGCCAGCGAGCTGTTGCCGGGCGTCAGACACAGGCTGACGATATTGCCAATGTTGCTGCCGTCCCCCGCCTGCGCCACGCTCAGAATTAACGCTTTCGGCAAAAAGATTTTAAGGGACGCTTTGCCGCCGTTTTTCTGCGGCGCTGCAAGGAAGGTGTTCGCCAGGACACGCGTATCGCTCAGGATACCGCCGGAGATACTGTACCAGGTGTTTTCATCGAAGGTCAGCTCGGCGGCAAGCCCGGTGCCGCCGCTCATGTGCGATTGCAGCACGCTGTTGACGCGGGAAGAGGTGAGCGCCAGCCCCCCGTTGTAACCGGAGATATCCTCCCCAACAAACGTGTATTCGAGCAGGTCGCACAGGACGCCAGAGACCGTGTTGCGGGTGTATTTGGTGCAGGTGGCCCCCGTTGATCCATCGACAATCGTCACCTCACCGCTGATCGGGTCAATCCCCAGGTTAAGCGCCCTGGCGTTGGTCATGGTCAGCGTGCCCACCTTGTGAAGCGTATTGGTGGTGGTCACTTTGTTGATGGAGCTGATTTGCGGCGTGGAGGTGATGGTCACTTCATCCCCTGGCGCGGCGTTGAGCAGATAGTTAAAGAACGGATCGCCCAGTACCCAGCGCCCGTATGACGTGCCGGGCTCCATCACCGGCGGCTTAACCACCATCGACGTGTCGGTATAGCTGGTCGTCGGGGTGTACCCCGTGTTGCCGCAGGACGAGGAACACGCCGTCCCTTTGAAGAACGGAGAGGCGCTGGAACCGGTCACCGAAAAGTCGATGGTCAGCGCGCTGCCTGCCGGACCGCTGTAGCTGTTGTCCGGGATGTAAGTGGCGATACCGTTATTCGTTTTCGCACTCAGGGTCGGCCACTCGCGCGAACCGTGTAAAAACGCGGTCGACGTGCTGTTCAGACTAAACAGCCCCGCGCTGTTTCCCGTACCGTTATTGTCCGGGTTATTAATGGCGAAATAGGGCAGCTCCTGCGCCTGGGCCGCCGCGCTCATCAGCAGTAAATTAAGAGCGAATATCTTTTTCATCGTCACGTTCCTGCGTTCCTTTTGCTTCCTGCCAGACAAAATCGCCTTTGTCGCAGGAGATGTCCCCGAGCCACAGCGCACCGCGGTTAGACTCGATGTCCAGGCGCACTTCGCAGACGCTGTCGTCCGGCGTGGCGATACTCAGGACAGGGTTGTTCTTATCAACGTCGATCACGAAGCGTCCGTCGTTTTCCGTCCGGGTCAGCCCGACATGGTTTTTGATCTGCATGGCGCCAACCGGGGCCCCGTTTGCATCCACAAGACGACCAAACAGGGTGACGATTTTCTTCACCTGCGGCTTCATCACCACGGTATTGCCCGGATAAACCGTGATATGGCGACGCGCATTCGCGCCAATCTCATAGCTTTCCGTACCGGTTTCACTGTTCATCACTTCCAGGTCATAAGCCTGGTATGCCGGCAGCGACAGCCAGGTCTTATCCCCTTTGATGCGTTCCGCCCGGCCGTTAAGCTTCAGGGTCAGTGCTTCATCAGATTTGAGACCGGTACTGACAATCACCCCTGCGCTTTCGGTACCTTTCCCGGCGGCGATGGCCTCTTTGGACCAGCCCACGCTGCCGTCACTGGTCAGCGTGGAGTTCCAGCCTTTACTCATGCCGCTCTGGACGCTGAGGATGTTGCTGTTCCACGGCGTGTCGAAGTTCACGCTGCCGCCGCCGCTTACGCTGCGATCCTGGCGGCTGTTAAAGGCTTTCGAGACGTTGGCGGTAGCCGATTTCAGGTAATCGCCCTCAAACTGGCGGCTGGCGCTGACGTTCAGCGCCGTGCCGGTATCGCGATTGTGGGAAACGCCAACCGACACGGTATTGCCGAGCGGTATGGCGAAATCGAGCATCACGTAACGATCTTTCTCTTCGTAATACCCGTCGTATTTGTTGCGCGACATTCCCACCCGCAGGCGCGCCGTACCGTAGCGACCGGCGTATAACCCCTGGGAGTAGTCCAGCTGATAGCGTTTATAGCGATAGAGGTCGTCTTCCTGACGCATCAGGCTCAGGTTGCCTGCCGAGGGCAGGCCGAATGACGGCAGGCTAAAGGAAGCGCCCCAGGTGTTGCCCTTGCTCTCATAGATATCCAGGAACTTGCCGCTGGAGAGCTGTTCATGGGAGTACCACACCGAGCCGATCTGCCACGGCAGGCTGAGATTCGCCCCATAGTTGGCGCGATACGTTCCGTCGGAGGCGGCCATGGTCTGGGTATTCACCGAGAAATAGCCCGTCAGGTTCAGGGAGGCCCACAGCTCGCTGACGATGTGTTCCCGCATCATGTAGGTAGAGGCGTTCCAGTCGACCATCCCGCTGCGCTTGCTGAACGAGGCTCCCACCAGCGACATGGTGTCTTTATGTTTGGTGTCGTAATCGTAGTAGTAGGTGTTATCCTGCTCGTTTTTGCGTTTCGCGTATTTTTTATAATTGACGACGGATTTATCGCGGCTATACATCCCGCCCCACATCTGCCAGCGCAGCGTTTCCGACACGTTGCTGGAGAACGGTTTATTTACGGTGTACATGCTGCGCGACACGGTGCGGCTTCCGCTCACCACTTCAACTTCGACGCTGTAGATCCCGTAGGGCAGGCTGCTGGTGTCAATTTCATGGTTGCCGACGTCAAAGCGCTGAATGCCGATAAGCTGCCCGTCACGACGAATACGGGCCTCGCCCGCCGTGGGAAAATAGACCACCACCGGCGTCAGAGAGAGCGTGTTATCGCGCTTGCGGGAGTTGGCCTGGTTGCCCATGGAAACGCCGTAGACTTCACCGCCGGAAATCCCGCTGACGCTCGCCAGAGACTGCATCGCCCAGCCGTTCAGCATGCCCGCGGCGTAGCGCATCCCCTGATAGTCGCGCTCCCACATAACCGCGTTCATCTGGGTATCGCTGCTGCTCTCGTTGACGTAGCCAGAGCCATCGATCAGCACATGATCGACGCCCATTGAGATCCAGTTTCTCGCGTTCAGATAGCCCGACGACCAGCTGTCACCGTAGCCGCTCTCGGTGTGATACGCCCCGAGGTTGTAGGAGAACGTGCCGCTCAGGTCGTCAGACTCCGGCGCATCAATATCCACCTCACGCGGGCGAATATTCACCCCGTAGTCGCTCTGCGACAGATTCAGCAACAGGCGCATTTTTTTCTGATCCAGTTCGAACGCCGAACCCGCGCTAACCGGAATACGCATCTGGCCATCAAACTGCTTATCGTTAATGCTTTGCAGTAACGCCCGCATCTCTTTTGACAGACGAATGCCGTTATCAGACTCCTGGACCTGAACATCCCTCAGCCCCAGCTTCAGATCTTTTGCAAAGAGCGTCACGTCACCGATACGAACATATTCGCTCGCCGTGCCTTCGTGGTTCCCTTGTTGTGCTGAGTGTGGACGCGTATTCACCAGATAGACGGGAATTTTGATCCCCTGCTCCAGCAGTGCATAAAGCGAGTCGGGAAAACGGTAATTAGCGATAACCACGGAGCTTGAGGCTGCATGCGCAAGCGCGGGCAGCGTGCCGGATGCGCAAGCCATCATCACCGGCAACACTAATTTATTTTTCACCATGCATCCTTACTTAACAGGAATGAACTGTTTCAGGTCCCATATTCCGAGATGAAAATGGTTATCCGTAACGTTGATATCCTCGATAGCGCGCGAGGTCTCTGGCATCAGGTAGAAGTTTTTGCTACACGGCGTGCCGGGGGATTCCGGATTCGGCTTCAGGCAGGTCCCGGTCGCATTGACGCGAAACGAGGTGTTCCCTTTATTGGTTATTTTTCCCGCCACATAGACGAAGTCGATCTTCTTATCCCGGGGCTGAACCACCAGAATGGTGCTCACCACCGCACGCGTCATCCCGGTGCCGTTTTTTGGCGAACCGCTGTCCACCTCTTCGCTTACCCCTTCATCCGTGAAGGTAATGCGGTAGTAACGCTCTTTGTTATCGGCGTTCCCGTGATAGTAAAATTTGACGATATTGCTGGTACCGGCGGGCATTACCATGCGCGTGGGCGTCAGCAACAGTTCGTCCACTTTCTCCGGATTAATGACGATCCCTTCATCCATTGGGCTGCTGATCCGCTGTGCGCGAACAGAAACAATACGCACGCTGTCTGCTTCGTTTTTTATTTCCTTGGCGGTGGAGTCAGCATCCGCAGAAATAATGGTGGTGACTTTTCCCACATTAATGGCCAGCGCGGAGGAAGAGATAAATAATAAAAATAAGAAGGTGGATTTGAGGTTAAACATGCTATTTCCCTAAACAGGGGCTTGCGCCCCTGGATCGATCAGGCCTTAGCCCCAGGTTGCGCGGAACGCAACAGACACGGTCCCTTCCCACAGGCTGTTGGTCAGGTCTTTGAACTCTTTCGCAGTACCCGCGTTGTCCTGAGCGGAGTCAACGTAGAAGACGAATTTGTCCTGGCCGGTAATTTCGGTATCTGCCGCCGCGCCTGCGCTGGTGGTCAGGTTCCACAGGCCAGAAGAGACGCCGGTGTTAGAAGAAGAATCAACCAGCGTGGTCCATGCGGTCGATTTCGCCCCCACGGTGCCACCGATAGAGCCCAGGTCGTTACCGCCCCAACGCGCACCCACTTTCAGCTTGGTCGCTTCACCACCCACGCTGAACAGCGTGTTGTTTGAATCGTCGAGGATAGCTTCGAGTTTGAAGCTGGTCGCCGTAGAGTGATCGCCACGGATAGCCACATCAAACAGACCGGTATCGGTGTTGAAAGATTTGGTATTGGCGCTGTAAACGAAGTTCAAAGCACGCGTTGGCGTAACAACCAGATCGGATTCGCTGTCTTTGGTCGCGGTTGCCTGCCAGGTGGCAGAAGCCGTCGTTTCAGCTGCATTAACTGCGCTCAGGGCAGAAACAGACAGCAGGGAGCCCAGAACGATAGCGTTCAGTTTGTTCATTTATTTAGTCCTTCAAAAAAGAATCCACGTGTATAAAAAGGGGAGCCCCTTTTTCGAGGCGGAGTATAGACAGCCGCAAAATAACGAGGCAATACAGAAAAATTCACTCGACGGAGAGCAACAATAAAAATATAAATAAATTTCTCGTATCTTATTGTTACGTATTGAGTAAATTACTCAATTTCCCGAGTAATAGATAAATATCGATTTTTCAATAAAGAGAAATATCAGGACGTCGGGACAGCCACACACATCATTACAGGCAACACCAGCCCCTTAATTAACCACGCATGTTTTTTTACGCTGGTAATATAGAAGAAGTTGATATTATCAAGTAACATTTCGTTTACAACGCCATCCGGCGCCGCATCATCTTCAGATTTATTCAGCTTTTTATCCTTAATATAAAAGATATTGCTGCCGTCGACTTTTTCCACGCTGAGCGTGTAATTTCTGTCAATCAGGTAGCTTTTGCCCTCTTTCTTGAGTACGCCTTTATGAATAACCGTCACAACATCTTTGTTGTTAAACAGGAAAAGCGTGGTTAGCGACATATCGGTTGACTCACCCGTGGAATAGGTTTTCCAGGAAATGGTATCTGACTGGCAGCCAAACCCCTCATCCTGCGTTCTGGTAAAATAGACCCATAACAACGCGATGACAGACAGCGCCAGTACGATACTGAACAGTACACTCATTTTAGTCCGTGACATATTTTAACTCCCGGTCAGGCTTCTGTAAGAAATGCAGTTCTTATAATCGTCGATACTGTCCTGCTGATAACAGATGGCCAGGAAATAATTTTCTATCTGCGACTTTTTAAACCTGGAATAGTAAGCATCTGCAACCTGATGTTGACAGTCGATATGTTGACTGGCGATGACCTCTTTTACGTGATTAAAGTAGTGCTGTCGCGGCTGATACATATTCTTATCGATCAGGTATATCGTACACCTGTCCACTTTACCGAGCAGATGCATATCAGAATCTTTCAGGCTCTCGGCATAGGAATCCCGCTGGTGCAATAGTAAAACAGCGGTGCCGGTAACAATAATTAGTAATAACGTGCAGAGAGAAATAAAGAGTCTGTGCAGCGATATTATTTGTTTAGGCGGATCGGCATCTTTCTTATGCGCTAGCGTATCGAATGCTTCAGAGGCAGATTCTTCGCTAAGCGTTGAAATAACCGGCGGCCTGACCGTGTGGTGTTCAATATGCGCGGCAAGGCTAAATCCCTTGCCACGTATCGTTTTTATCAGTAAAGGGTCGCATCCTAATGTACGAAATGCTTTTCTGATTTCACTTATGGCAACATTCAGACTCACCGAAGAACCAGAGAAACCATGATCCTCCCAGACCTTCTTTATCAGGTCGTCTCTGTCGAGTGTTTTACCATTATTGATGATAAGTTCATAAAGCAGACGACCCGCCTGGTTAGATAACTTAATGGATGACTCTTCCTCTCCATTAATCATGATCATACCGGTGTCGACTTCATAAAGCATTGTAAGATCAATGAGATACTTCATATTATTATTACGCCATTGTTAAATTTTTGTGCATTTGCCAGGCAATAATAAGTCTAAAGTTTGTGTGGTCAAGTCGCGTGATATTAATTGAGAGATGAATTCATAAAGCTTCATTAATTAACGATTATTAAAGCATTAATAAAAATCTTCGAACTAACGCATTTAGGTTAAAACATTAAAAAAAACATACTGACAAGATTATAATCTTAAACTTTAGAAGTTGTTGGAATAATGTTTTGTTATGTACTTTTTTAGTGCAACATAATATCGTCAAAGCATTCTCCCGAGTCGCCATGCGTCTAGCCGGTACATCAGGGACATGTGTAGCCGATTAACATTCATTTTAAATAACACAAATCTTCATGGAGTTTATCATGTTCAAATCGATCATGACCGTATCACTGCTGGCCGCCGCTATTGCCTCTACCAGCGCAGTGGCCGCAGACAATTCGGCGGGTGGTATCATTAACTTTACCGGCGCTATTACCGATACAACCTGTACCATTAACGGCGGTAAAAGCGCGGACTTTACCGTTGCGCTTTCCCCTATTTCGGTAAAAGATGCGGGCACCACGGTTGGCCTGATCACCCGAAATAAAAAATCTATTGCGCTGACATTCTCTGGTTGCTCACCAGCAGCCGGAACGACCGGTACCCCGCTGAAAGTTTATTTCTCCAGCGCGGATAATATTTCCACTGACGGTAAATACCTGCTGAATAACAGCGTGAACGAAAGCGATGCCAGCGTGGCACGTAATGTCGGCTTTGCGTTAGTGGAGCCAGGTTCGTCTACGCCTATTACCCTGAACCAGCCTTACACGACAAATATTATGGGTACAGCGACCGCGCCAGATTCCGAAACGCTGACGCTGGACGTTTATTACTATAAAACAAACGCCGCTGCCGCCACCGTGGGCGAGTTAAGCTCCAACGTAACGTATACCATTTCCTACCTGTAATAGTGATTATTCAGGCTCTGTTTTCGCAGAGCCTGTATTTAAGGTTGCAATCATGCGCAAGGCAATTTTGCTGGCAGGCTTACTGCTAAGCACGGGTCACTCATGGGCCAATATTGTCATTAATGGCACCCGTGTCCTTTATCCTGAAAATAACAAAGAGGTGATCGTCCAGTTAATGAATACGGGCGATGCGCCGGCTCTGGTACAATCCTGGATAGATGACGGTGATATTAATTCCACGCCGGAAACAGCCAATGTGCCGTTTCTGTTGTCGCCGCCGGTGATAAAGGTTAACGAACATAATGGTCAACAGCTTCGTATTAAAAAGCTGCCGTCCAGCTTGCCTGCGGATCGCGAATCCGTCTTTTTCCTGAATGTCCTCGACATTCCGCCCAGACCTGAAAATCTGCAAAACCAGAATACCGTTCAGCTGGCGATTAAATCCCGTATCAAACTTTTTTATCGGCCCGCTGCGCTGAAAGGCACGCTGGATGACGCGGTGGCGAAACTGACGCTCGCCGCCGACGGCGATCGCTTTCGCATTACAAATAACAGTCCGTTCCATATTACGGTCGCCAATATTTCGCTGGGTAAAACGAAATTGCTCCAGGAGTCCCCGATGGTTTCCCCGTTTGGGCAGCTGACGGTCGCCGCCAAAAATACGGTTAAGCGCGGACAGACCTTCCAGCTGATGTATGTGGACGATCTTGGCGCGTATAAAACCCGCACTTTCACCAGTCAGTGATCGGAAAGACTCACCATGAAAATGAAACAAAACAGACTCTGTCTGCTGGCAGTCTGCACGCTTCTGCTTTCGCATAAATCAGGGGCCGTCTCGTTTGATCCCTCCCTGCTTGCTGGCGCATCCGGTGAGTCCGATCTGTCTCGCTTTTCCGAAAACAACGCCATGCCTGCCGGCAGTCAGGAGATGGATATCTACGTAAACGGCAGCTGGAAGGGACGTTATACCGTCATCTACGGCGAGCAGCGTGACGACATCCGCCTTGCCTGGAAAGATGCCCGGTCGCTGGGCATCAACACCACGTCCGTGCCTGCGCCCGCCATTGCGCACGGGCAGGTCCAGCTGCGCGATCTGGTTCAGGGCGGTGAAGTCAAAACCGATACCAGCACCCTGAGTCTGGCGCTTACCGTTCCGCAGGCGGCCGTGCAGCGTACTGAAGAAGGTTACATTGCCCCCCAGTTCTGGGACGAGGGGATCCCGGCGCTGATGCTCTCGTGGAACACGACCTGGTACAACACCCACGCGAAAGGCACTGCGAAAGACACAAATGATGATTTTTATGCCGGGCTGGATTCCGGCGCCAACCTGTTCGGCTGGCAGTTTCGCGACAGCAGCGCCTGGCGGAAAACCGCCAGCGGAGAGAGTAGCTGGCAGAATAATACCCGCTACCTGCGCCGTCCCCTGGCCTCGCTGAAATCCAACCTGACGCTGGGTGACTTTTATATTCCTGGCGATCTGTTTGATTCCCTGCGCGTGCGCGGCGTGTCGCTGGCGTCGGATATGAAGATGCGCCCAAATTCACAGCAGGGTTTTTCACCGGTGGTTCACGGCGTGGCACGGACGAACGCCCTGGTGAAAGTTATCCAGAATGGCAACGTGATCTATCAGGAGAACGTGCCGCCGGGCCAGTTTACCCTCGACAGCATTCAACCTACCGGCTCCGCGGGCGATTTGCTGGTGGTGGTGCGTGAAGCGGACGGTTCACAGCAGTCCTTCACGGTGCCGTTTTCCGCCGTGCCCGGGATGCTAAAAGAAGGGGTGAGTCAGTACAGCGTAGTGGCGGGTAAAGTGCATCAGAACACGCTCGATGCCGAACCCGCATTCATGCAGGCCACGCTGCGCTACGGGTTTAATAACCTCATCACCGGGTATACCGGGACGATTATTAGCGATAACTACCAGGCCGGGCTTATCGGTACCGGGTGGAACCTTCCCTTTGGCGCGGTCTCGTTTGATGTCACCCACGCCAAAACCACCCTACAGGATCGCACCAGCAGCGGTCAGAGTTATCGCGTGTCGTACAGCAAATTTATCGATACCACCGCCACCAACTTCACCCTGGCGGCCTATCGCTATTCCACTAAAGGCTATTACAGCTTCAGCGACGCGCTCTATTCGCGCGAAGGGTATCAGCGCCTGAGAGCGCAGTACGACGACTATGAAGATCGGTTTGGCGTTGCGCCCGACATGTCGCTAAGCACCTGGGACGCCCTGCGCGCGGCGCAGCCCAAGAATACCTTTACGCTTAACCTTAATCAGCGCCTGCTCAATAACTGGGGCACGGTGTTTGTCTCCGGCACACAGCGCGATTACTGGAACTCACAGCAAACCACGCGCGAATATCAGATGGGCTATTCCAACGCCATCGGCCGCGCCAGCTATACCCTGTCGGCCAGCCGGGTACGGAACAGGGACAGTGAAGAAGAGACGCGCCTTTACCTCTCCCTCAGCCTGCCGTTCTCGCTGTTTGATAATAATGCGTGGATCACCTCCAGCCTGACGGCCAGCGATTCGCATTACGAACAGAGCAATATCAGCATGAGCGGGAACGCGCTGACGTCGAACCGCCTGAGCTATACCCTCTCCGGCAGTAATGCGCGGGGGGGTAAAAATGCGGCAAGCGTTAACGCCGCGTACCGTTCGAACTTCGCGACACTCGGTGGCTCTTACAGCGAATCCTCCGACTACCGCCAGACCGGGCTCAGCGGACGCGGAAGCCTGGTGGCCTACCCGTGGCACGTTCTCGCCTCAAACGAAACCGGCACAACCATGACTATCGTCGATGCGCCAAAGGCGGAGGGACTGATGGTGAACGGCGATGAAAGCATTATGACGAACCGCGATGGCGTGGCGCTGGTCCCTTACGCCACCCCGTATCGCAAAAACGCCATTACGTTAACCGAAACGGAAAACAGCGCTGGCGCGGAGGTGATCGGCAATATGGCTAACGTGGCGCCTTATGACGGGGCGGTGAGTTATATCCGCTTCGAAACCGATAAGCGCCAGTCATGGGTACTTCATGCGACGCGCACCGACGGCAAACCGCTGCCGTTTGGCACTGAAGTGCTGGATGAACACGGTGGATCTGTCGGGTATGTCGGCCAGGCCAGCGTACTGTATATCCGTGCTGAACAGCCGCCACGCGCGCTCAACGTGCATCTCCGCAGCGGAAAGTGCGAAATCTCCTCCCCGGCCTGGGGGCTGAACAGCCCCTCATCGGTTTGCCATTAATTACGGATTATCAAAATGTTACGATCATTCATGTTCCTGCTCCTCACCAGCATTAGCGGGATGAGCTATGCCACCTGCTCCGGCAGCAGCATCGTTTATGGCACACCGATTACCATTGATTTATCGGATAAGCTGAGCCCGGCCACGCCCACATGGACCGGCAGCTTCAGCACCCAGTACAGCGGCTCGTTCAACTGTACGACGGGTAACAGTGAATTTTCTTACACGCCGATCCTCTCGACCGACAGCAAATACGCGACCATCCTCGGGTTCAGCAATAACAAGTATATGGTGCGGGCGGAGATCACCGATCCCCCGGCCAATAAAACCCTGTCTGCCAGCGGTAGCCATACGGCGTCTGAGCTGAACACACCGTTTACGGTTCGCTTCACCCTCGTTAACCAGAGCGGTACCACCCTGACGGGGGATACGGCGAACATGAGCGACGTTCTGTTCGTCAGCGACATGAGCGGGTTATCCATCTGGGAAATCATCACCTGGCCAATCAATCAGGTCATCAAGATAGCGCAGTGGTTATTCAGCGGGTTCAAGTGGCCTTACGACAACCGCGATATGTTTGGTCAGCCGATGATCATCAAATACGCGCCAAAACTGACTACCTGTTCCTTTGATAATGCGGGGCTGACCGTGGCGCTGCCGACGCTCGGCATTCCCCAGCTCAGTGCATCCTCACAGCCGGGGCTGACGCCTTTTTCACTGAACATGAGCTGTCAGAACGTCGGGGTTAACGGCAATTCCGATCGGTCAATTGAGATGTTTCTGTCCAGCACGCAGCTGCTCTCAACCGACAGCTCGGTGCTGATCGACAGCAGCAGTAGCGCGGCGCAGGGCGTGGGGCTCCGCCTGATAAAACGTGACGCCCCGCAAACGCCGGTGACCTTCTCTACCTCAACCACCAGCCGTGGCAACGCCACGATGATTTTCAGCGTGGCGGCTGGCGCGGCGCTGGACGAACATTTCACCCTTCCGATGGCGGCGTACTATTACGTGTGGGCGCCCGCCCAGGTGAGCCAGGGTAAGATCAATACATCGGCTACGCTGAATATTATCTATCCCTGATGTGAACTATTCCTCCATCTTTCCAACCGCTTGCACATACTTAATCAGTTCGCTGTGGTTGGAAAGATTCAGCTTTTTCATTGCATTGTGTTTCTGTGTCGCAATGGTACTGACCGAACGGTTTCGATGACGGGCAATCTCCGTCGTTGAAAATCCTTCCACGATAAGATGAAGCACCTCCCACTCTCTGGCCGAGAGGATGGAACGCGCCCGGGAGCCGGACCGCATTACCCGCCTGAGCCACGAAGAGATCGACGGTTTTTGCCCGTCCGCCATGAGCAACGCGGGTAATTCCTTTTTCAGTTCAGTCAATTCATCCTGCTGACTGATGGTTAATTCAAATTTCATCTCCAGAACTTTTTTTAACAGCCCGTAAGGCAGCTCGGGCACCAACAGAACACGCCTGACGTGATGGGTTTTACATAAAGATGTAAAACGGCTGCTGACCTCCGCACTCCACTCTTTATGATTAAGCAGATAATTAAATTCAGTGAAGAAAACATCCACGTTATTATCCGCCACCGCCGCCAGCGCCTGTTCTGTGGAATCGACCTGAGTAATGTTCAGTACGTAATCGGGTAAAAGATCCTGGAGCGCCCGGAATATTATCTCTTTAAATATATTTATTTTGTAAAACACCATTACCCTTACGATACGTTCAGTATTATTCATGTCTTTTCTAAATTCTCGTGACCGGAGGAAAATGATAATAGTTTATGTACTCACCACTCACAACCTCTTCGCGCCAGGATTTTATCCTTCTCAGGATTAAAAATCTGAACAAGGACATTAAATTCATAGAAAAAATTCTATTTTATTCTGCACGCCGTTTCCCCTCGCAGATAAAGCCCTGTCGATAACCCTGCCACGATCACAATTTTTCTTACAGAAACAGCAGTAAATCACTGAAAAGGCGGTGGATTAACCCCATTAATCAACCTTCTGATGCTTATTATCCGCTCATTTACAGAATAAAAATCTGGCATGAATATTATTAGAAGATTAAAACAATTGCATATACCATTAAAACCATTTTTCAATTTTATCTTCCGCTAATAATTGGCTTCAGCTTTACTCGACGGTTTGTATTGGCTTACATTGATGCCATCGCATCGCGTTATTTAAAAAAGTGCTCGCCATTCTTTTAATAAGAGAGTGCGAACCGCCATTTTCTCTTATATGGACTGTTTACTCAGCGAAAGGAGAATGCCAATGCAAAATAAAAAAACAATTCACGTTGCCGTTGTTGACAGCTGCGAATTCACGATGATTGGCCTGCAATCGCTTGGAAAGCGTGAGCCTGATGAAAAACACGACGTTATTTTCCATGGATTTACCCATATCGAAGAACTTGCTATGAGTGAACAACTCTTTGATATCATCATTTATGATCCGTTGAATACGCGTCATTTCCGGGTGACGACGAATGACGACATTCTCTGTATTAAACAGAAACAAGTGACGGCGAAGATCTATATCTATTCGTTATCCGCCGGCTATTTGAAATTCAAACATGTTGATGGAGTCATCAGCAAAAGAGTCTCCCTTGGGGATATCAAAGCGCTGTGGCAAATACTGATGAGCCAGACGCCGCAAGAGTCTGGCCGTTACAACGTAGGCATGACGACCCGCTTACGCACCCCGGCGAGGCTGTCCAGCGAGGAGGCAAGCGTATTGCGCGGCTATTCCTGTAATCTCAAAACCAAGCAAATCGCCCGTCAGCTGGGGTGTAACGTCAGGCTGGTTTACTTTTATAAGAACAACGCCATGAACAAGCTTAAGGCCGTGCGTGGCCCCTCGTTTTACCAGAGCATTCGCTGGATCCTGAATTAAAAATTTGACCGTGTGTCGTTTGCCTTTTGTTCCCGTGTCCGCGGGAACCTTTTTTCATTTCCTGAAGGCTGTTCCATGTATACCGTTCTTCCCTCTCCCCTGTTGCAACGTATCTCAGGGCTGCGATTCCAGCCTCTTGTCGATCTTCATTCGGGCCAGGTGTTCGCGCATGAAGTTCTCGTGGAGATCCATAACGTCAATCTTGAGGTGCTGTTTGCCTCGCTGCCCTCGCGCAGCGCGCTGCAAATCTTCTTCTGGCAGGCCAACACCCTGTTACAGATACCCGCCCGGGACGCTTACTGGCTAAACCTTCAGGCAGAACACCTTCTCAACGAACGCGCTATCCGGTTGTTGCTGGCATTACGCCATCAGCAGCGGTTAACGATTGAAATTCAGGATCCCCTCACCATCACACGGCTGAGCGAGGATGAGCAACGTCGCCTTCATGCCACGCTTGTTCGGTTAAAAGAGGCGGGATGGCAAATCTGGCTGGACGATTTAACCCGGGAGTTGGCGGAGGCGTTCGCGCGGCTTGCGCTGCCGCTGGATGGGGTGAAAATTGACCGCTCAGCGCTGCGCGAGCGCGCGCCGCTTGCCCCGTTTGTACAGGAGGTCAGGGCAGGTATCGCGCAATCAATTCTTATAGAAGGCATCGAAAACTCGCGGGATCTGGCGCGCGCCCGCGCGTCCGGCGCACAGTCTGGTCAGGGTTTTCTGTGGCCCGAAAGCCGAACCGATGCCCGCGTAACGCTTTGACGGCCAGCGGAGCGCTGGCCTTTTTACCGGGGCTTACCAGCCCGGCACCGCGCCACCGTTAAAAAGGGTCTCCGCCGCTTTCGCCACTTCCGGCGACTGATAGGACTGGATAAATTCCTTCACGTTTTCGGC
The DNA here is from genome assembly GCF_019056635.1 of Enterobacter cloacae complex sp. ECL72. Lineage (NCBI taxonomy): Bacteria > Pseudomonadati > Pseudomonadota > Gammaproteobacteria > Enterobacterales > Enterobacteriaceae > Enterobacter > Enterobacter cloacae complex sp. ECL72. The sequence continues at coordinate 4,168,892 of NZ_CP077659.1, forward strand.
GTCTTTGTTCTCTTCACGCGTGACCACAATATTCACGTAGGGTGAGTTTTTGTCTTCGATAAAGACGCTGTCGTGTACCGGAGAAAGCCCCGTTTGCTGGAGATAGGTGGTACTGATGATGGCCACATCCACTTTCGGATCGTCCAGCACGCGCGGCAGCTGCGCCCCTTCCAGCTCCATAATCTGTAAGTTTTTCGGGTTCGCGGTAATATCCAGCGCCGTTGGCAGCAGGCCAACATCCGGTTTAAGGGTAATCAGCTTCTCTTTTTGCAGCAGCAACAGCGCGCGGCCAAGGTTGGTGGGATCGTTTGGAATCGCAATGGTTGCGCCGTCCTTCAGCTCAGAGACCGATTTAATCTTTCGGGAGTAACCCGCCATCGGGAAGACGAAGGTATTGGCCACGGCGACCAGCTTGTAATTGTGCGCCTTGTTATCTTCTGCGAGGAACGGGCGATGCTGGAAGACGTTGGCGTCCAGTTCGCCCTGGTTGGTGGCATCGTTGGGTAGCAGCGAGCCGCTAAAACCCACCAGCTCAACATCCAGACCGTATTTCTCCTTTGCCACCTTTTTGGCGACTTCCGCCACGTCCTGCTCAGCGCCATTGATCACGCCGACTTTAATGTGTCTGGCATCATTGCCGCCCTGATCACAGCCCGCGAGCAGCAGGCCAGTCAGGAGAAGCGCACCCAATCGAAGTTTCACGAGACAGTTCCTTTTGATAGACGTTTTGAAGACTATATCGACAACGAGACGGCAGGCTAAAAAACGAAAAGGAATCAGTAAGACGGTTAAGTTATATGCGGCCTGTTGCCGGGTGGCGCTGCGCTTACCCGGCCTACGTAACGGGCGAAGTGTAGGCCCGGTAAGCGTAGCGCCACGGGCGATGGGCATCAGGCTACGGTAGTCCAGGCGCAAGCAGAACCGCTTCCCTCACGCCTGCCGACGCAGCGGCGCTTCGCGCAAAAACCACGACAGCACAAACGCCAGCACCATAATCCCCGCCGCCAGCATGAATACCGCATGGATCGCCGAGCCGAACGCATCCAGATAGTCCAGACGCAGGGCATCAGGCAGATGGTGTATGGCAACGGGATTAAGTTCGCGCGGCAGTTCCGCCCCTTCCGGCAGCCTGTCGATCAGGCCTGATTGCAGAATATGGGTGAACACCGCGCCAAACAGCGCAACGCCAATCGCCCCGCCAATGGAACGGAACAGCGTCACCCCAGACGTCGCGACGCCGTATTGATCGGCTGACACGCTGTTCTGCACCGCCAGCACCAGCACCTGCATCACCAGTCCCAGCCCCATGCCCAGCACGCCGGTAAACAGGTACAGCTGCCAGGTTGGGGAGGTGATTGAAATGCGCGTCAGTAACACCATCCCCACCACGCCGAGCAGCGTGCCGAGGATCGGGAACAGACGATATTTCCCGGTACGGCTGATGATGCGCCCGCTGATAATGGAGGTGAGCAATAGCCCCCCCATCAGGGGGATCAGCTGCAAACCGGCCTGCGTCGGCGTGGCGTCTTTTACCACCTGTAAATAGAGCGGCAGGAAAGTGACGGAGCCAAACAGCGACATGCCGATAATAAAACCGATCAGGCTACAGAGCAGGAAGCTGCGGTCGCGGAAGAGCGACAGCGGGATAATCGGCTCCCACGCCAGCCGCTCTTCGTAGATAAACCCGGCGATCCCCGTCAGGCCGAAGGCCAGAATGCACCACAGCTGCGGGTCGCTCCATTGGCGGATCGTCCCGCCCTCGGTGGTAAACAGAATGATGCACAGCAACGCCATGCTGAGGTAAATCGCCCCCAGGTAGTCAATCTCATGCTTGCTGCGCCGCGCGCTGCCGTGGAAAACCGCGCCAATCACCAGCAGGGCAAACAGCCCCAGCGGCAGGTTGATGTAGAAAATCCAGCGCCAGGATGCGTGCTGAACGATAAACCCGCCGATCAGCGGCCCTATCACCGTCGCCAGGCCAAACACGCCGCCAAACAACCCCTGATAGCGACCCCGATCGGCAGGCGGGATCACGTCCGCCACGGCAGCCATGCTGATCACCATCAGACCGCCGCCCCCCAGCCCTTGCAGGGCGCGCATCAGCACCAGCTGGGTCATGTTCTGCGCCAGACCGCACAGCGCGGACCCTACAAGAAACAGCACAATCGCGATTTGCAGAACGATTTTTCGGCCAAACAGATCGCCGAATTTGCCATACAGCGGCACCACGATGGTCGAACTGAGGATATAGGCCGTTACCACCCACGAGAGCTTATCCAGCCCGCCCAGCTCACCGACGATGGTCGGCAGCGCGGTGGAGACAATGGTCTGATCCAGCGCCGAGAGCAGCATCACCAGCAGGAGTGCGCTGAACAGCAGCTTAATCGACGGCGCCTTTTTCGCAGGTTGAGTCATTACGTCGGACTCCATAAGACATCACTTGAAATTAATTAATCGTATAATTAATATTTGTGGAAGTGATGAATAAGATCAAGAGATACGGTGACCATGCCAGCACAAAAGGACAATTCTGAACCCCGCCGCCCCGGTCGGCCACGCGGCGGCAAGCGCGTTACCGCCAGCCGTGAACAGCTGCTGGACATCGCCCTGAACCTCTTTTCCCGCCAGGGGATCGCCAATACGTCGTTGAACGCTATTGCCCGCGAAGCAGGCGTGACGCCCGCCATGCTGCACTACTACTTCAACTCCAGAGAACAGTTACTGGATGCGATGATTGAGGAGCGCTTCCTGCCGTTACGCGAGCGGATCGGGGCGATTTTCGCCGACAACCGGGATTCGCCGGTGGATGCCCTGACGGAAATGGTCAGGGTGCTGGCCGAACTGGCGGAAAAGTATCGCTGGTTTGCCCCGCTGTGGATGCAGGAGGTGATTGGCGAGATGCCGGTACTGCGCACCCATTTGCAGGCACGCTTTGGCAATGAGAAATATCACACCACGCTGGCAACCATCAAAGGCTGGCAGCAGGAAGGAAAGCTGAATCCGGCGCTGGCCCCCGAACTGCTGTTCACTACGCTGCTGAGCCTGGTGCTGGTGCCGTTCTCCCGCATGCGCAATGACGAGAGGCTTAGCGCCCTCTCGCCGGAGATCGTGGTGCGCCACGTGTTAGCCGTGATAGGCACCGGGATAGGCGGTTAAAGATTTTTGGACAGATAATGTCTCTGCATTCCCTGATAAGGGTAATCCTGCAAGGACATCTGCACCTGATAACCCTGCTTTTCATAGAACGGGCGCGCCTGGAAGCTGACCGTATCCACCAGCGCGTGACGACAGCCTTTGCGACGGGCCTCCTCTTCAGCCGTTTTGATAAGCTGGCTTCCCACGCCCGTTCCCCGCACGCTGTCGCTGACCCACAGATAGTCGATGTTCAGCCAGTCGCCTTTCCGTACGCCGATTAACCCGCCCAGCATGACGCCATTGTCGTCTCGCATATATACGCCAATATCGCCGCCAAATGTCGACAGATCTAAAAACTGCGCGTTATAGGCTCTTAGCCCCGTTAATAATTCTTCTTTTTCTTCGGCTGTGACATTATCTGTAATGCTCAGATGCATAATTCTCTCCTTATTTTCAGCGCAATCTGAATATCTCACAGCTTAACCTTCATAAAAACTCCTTATTTTCTCCATTGTTTATACCTGGAAATATTCATTCAATATGTAAATAAAAAAAGCCTTTCCAATAGTCTCCGAAAACGTATAATGAGAACGATCATTCTCACTTTTTACGGTAGCCGACAATGAGTACAAAGCTGGAAGAACGACAAAAACTGCGGCAGGACGAAATCATTACCGCCGCGCGCCGCTGCTTTCGCGCCAGTGGATTTCACGCTGCCAGCATGTCGCAGATCGCCAGCGAAGCCAGGCTCAGCGTCGGACAAATCTATCGCTATTTCAGTAACAAAGACGCGATTATTGAAGAGATGATCCGGCGCATTATCGACTCACGTATTGAAGAGATGCAGGGCAAAACCCTGGTTGAAGGGATGCCGCAGGCGCTTGCCTGGCGCCAGACGCTTAACGAAGACGATGACGCGCTGATGCTCGAAATGTCCGCAGAGGCCACGCGCAATCCGCTGGTGGCAAACATGCTGATCGAAGCCGAAGCCCGCATGTTCGCCAACGCCTGCGCGCATCTGAAAAAGCAGTTCCCTCACCTGAGCGATGAGCATATTCGCTGCTGCGTGGAGATTACCGCCGTGATGATCGAAGGCACGATTTACCGTCGACTCACGCCTTTAAAAGTACCATCAGAACAATTAGAGCCTATATACCAGAATATTTTAAATATGATTTTCTCTGCGAAGTAATCGCATGTGAATAATTAGCGGAAATAAGTAATTTCCCTTTTTTCATTTCTGGCTCAGCCAGAGATGCGGGATCGCTGTGCTTTTAATTAGCCCTCCTCCCTGTTAAGCGATTAACAGGGCAGGCTTCGTTCACCCTGGAAAAAGATTATGAAAACCATAACAACCTCCATCGCGGCATTACTCCTCCTGACAGGGTGCGATAATGCGCAAACATCTGCTCCTCAACGTCCTCTTCCGGAAGTGGGGATTGTCACCCTCATGAGCCAGCCGGTGTCCGTCGTCAGCGAGCTGACCGGCCGCACCGCCGCCGCAATGAGCGCCGAAGTGCGCCCCCAGGTAGGTGGCATTATCCAGAAGCGCCTGTTCACCGAAGGCGATACGGTCAAGGCCGGGCAAGCGCTGTATCAGATCGATCCTTCCAGCTACCGCGCCGCGTATGATGAAGCCGCCGCCGCACTGAAACAGGCGCAGGCGCTGGTGCAGGCCGACTGCCAGAAAGCCCGGCGTTATGCGCAGCTGGTGAAGGACGACGGCGTATCACGTCAGGATGCGGAAGACGCGAAGTCCACCTGCGCGCAGGACAAGGCCAGCGTCGAGTCAAAGAAAGCCGCGCTGGAAAGCGCCCGCATTAACCTCAACTGGACCACCGTCACCGCGCCGATTGCCGGACGTATCGGCATCTCCTCTGTGACCCCCGGCGCGCTGGTGACCGCCCAGCAGGATACCGCGCTGGCCACCATTCGCGGGCTGGACAGTATGTACGTCGATTTAACCCGTTCCAGCGCCGATCTGCTGCGTTTACGCAAGCAAACCCTCGCCAGCAACAGCGATACGCTGAACGTGTCGTTGATTCTCGAAGACGGCAGCAGCTACAGCGAAAAAGGCCGCCTGGCGCTGACCGAAGTGGCGGTGGATGAGTCTACCGGCTCAGTCACCCTGCGCGCCGTCTTCCCGAACCCGCAGCATCAGCTTCTGCCGGGCATGTTCGTCCGCGCCAGAGTGGATGAAGGCATCATGAATGACGCGATCCTCGCCCCGCAGCAGGGCATCACCCGCGACGCCAAAGGCACCGCCACCGCGCTGGTGGTGAACGCCAGCAACAAGGTCGAACAGCGTCAGCTGGAGACGGGCGACACCTACGGCGACAAATGGCTGGTGCTGAGCGGCCTGAAGGCGGGCGATAAGCTGATTGTGGAAGGCACCGATAAAGTCACCGCCGGGCAGGAAGTGAAAGCTGAAGAGATGAAAACCAACGGAGGAAACGCCTGATGTTTTCCCGTTTCTTCGTGCGTCGCCCGGTCTTTGCCTGGGTTATCGCCATTCTCATCATGCTCGCCGGAATGCTGGCGATCCGCACGCTGCCCGTTGCGCAGTACCCGGACGTGGCTCCGCCGTCGATCAAAATCTCCGCCACCTATACCGGTGCCTCCGCACAGACGCTGGAAAACAGCGTGACGCAGGTGATCGAGCAGCAGCTCACCGGGCTGGATAACCTGCTCTACTTCACCTCCACCAGCAGCTCGGACGGGTCGGTGAGTATTAACGTCACGTTTGAACAGGGAACCGATCCGGACACCGCTCAGGTACAGGTGCAGAACAAAGTCCAGCAGGCGGAATCGCGCCTGCCGACCGAGGTGCAGCAGTCCGGGATCACCGTCGAAAAATCCCAGAGCAACTTCCTGCTGATCATGGGCGTATATGACAAAACCGACACCGCCAGCAGCTCGGATATCGCCGACTGGCTGGTGAGTAATATGCAGGATCCGCTGGCGCGCGTGGATGGCGTCGGTAGCCTACAGGTGTTCGGTGCAGAATACGCGATGCGCATCTGGCTCGACCCGGCGAAGCTGGCGTCGTACTCGCTGATGCCCTCCGACGTGCAGAGCGCGATTGAAGCGCAGAACGTGCAGGTTTCCGCCGGTAAAATCGGCGCACTGCCCTCGTCGAACGCCCAACAGCTGACCGCCACCGTCCGCGCTCAGTCGCGTCTGCAAACGGTCGATGAGTTCAAAAAGATCATCGTCAAGAGCCAGTCCAACGGTGCGGTGGTGCGCATCAGCGACGTCGCCCGCGTGGAGATGGGCAGCGAAGATTACACCGCCACCGCGAAGCTGAACGGCCACCCGGCGGCGGGTATGGCGGTGATGCTCTCACCGGGCGCCAACGCGCTTAACACCGCCACGGCGGTAAAAGATAAGATCGCCGAGTTCAAAAAGTCGATGCCGGAAGGCTACGATGTGGCCTACCCGAAAGACAGCACCGAGTTCATCAAGATCTCCGTTGAGGACGTGATTCAGACGCTGTTCGAAGCCATTATCCTCGTGGTGGTGGTGATGTACCTGTTCCTGCAAAACATCCGCGCGACGCTGATCCCGGCGCTGGCGGTGCCGGTGGTGCTGCTGGGCACCTTCGGCGTGCTGGCGCTGTTCGGTTACTCCATCAACACCCTGACGCTGTTTGCGATGGTGCTGGCGATAGGGCTTCTGGTGGATGACGCCATCGTGGTGGTGGAAAACGTCGAGCGTATTATGCGCGACGAAGGGCTGCCCGCCCGGGAAGCGACCGAAAAATCGATGGGCGAAATTTCCGGCGCGCTGATCGCCATTGCGCTGGTGCTCTCTGCGGTATTCCTGCCGATGGCCTTTTTCGGCGGCTCCACCGGGGTGATTTACCGTCAGTTCTCGGTCACCATTATTTCGGCGATGTTCCTCTCCGTGGTGGTGGCGCTGACCCTGACGCCCGCGCTGTGCGGCTCGATCCTGAATCACACCGCTCCGCACAAAAAAGGTTTCTTCGGCGCGTTTAACCGCTTCTACAGTAAGACCGAGCACGGCTATCAGAACAAGGTGCTGCGCGCCCTGCGCCGTTCCGGTGGCATGCTGGTGATCTACGCCCTGCTCTGCGGCGCGATGGGGTTCGCCATGCTAAAACTGCCGGGCAGCTTCCTGCCAACCGAAGACCAGGGTGAAATCATGGTGCAGTACACCCTGCCTGCCGGCGCAACCGCGGTGCGTACCGCCGAGGTAAGCCGCCAGGTACGCGAGTGGTTCCTCACCAAAGAGAAAGCCAATACCGACGTGATCTTTACCGTTGAAGGCTTCAGCTTCAGTGGCAGCGGCCAGAACGCCGGGATGGCGTTCGTCTCCCTGAAAAACTGGTCAGAGCGCAAAGGCGAGGAAAACACCGCCCAGGCCATTGCCCTGCGCGCCACGCAGGAGCTGAGCACCATTCGGGATGCCACAATTTTCGCCATGACGCCCCCGGCGGTGGATGGTTTAGGCCAGAGCAACGGCTTTACCTTTGAGCTGATGGCCAGCGGCGGCACCGACCGCGACGCGCTGCTGAAACTGCGTAACCAGCTGATTGGCGAAGCCAACCAGGACAACTCGCTGCACGCCGTGCGCGCCAACGATCTGCCGCAGATGCCGCAGCTTCAGGTGGATATCGATAACAACAAAGCCGTGTCGCTGGGGCTCTCCCTGAGCGATGTTACCGACACCCTCTCCAGCGCCTGGGGCGGCACCTACGTGAACGACTTCATTGACCGTGGCCGTGTGAAAAAGGTCTACATCCAGGGCGACAGTGACTATCGCGCGGTGCCGTCGGATCTTAACAAATGGTATGTGCGCGGCAGCGACAGCACCATGACCCCGTTCTCCGCCTTCGCCACCACCCGCTGGGAGTATGGCCCGGAAAGCCTGGTGCGCTACAACGGCTCGGCGGCGTATGAAATTCAGGGCGAGAACGCCAGCGGCGCCAGCTCCGGTACGGCGATGAGCAAAATGGAGCAACTGGCGAATAACCTGCCGTCCGGCAGCACCTGGGCATGGAGCGGTTTGTCGTTGCAGGAAAAACTAGCGAGCGGTCAGGCGATGAGCCTCTATGCCCTCTCCATCCTCGTGGTGTTCCTGTGCCTGGCGGCGCTGTATGAGAGCTGGTCGGTGCCCATTTCGGTCATCCTCGTGATCCCGCTTGGGGTGCTGGGCGCGGCCATTGCCGCCTCCCTGCGTGGCCTGAGCAACGACGTCTACTTCCAGGTGGCGCTGCTGACCACCATCGGTCTGTCGTCGAAGAATGCCATTCTGATTGTCGAGTTTGCCGAAGCCAAAGTCGCCGAAGGCTACTCCCTGACGCGCGCCGCCCTGCGGGCCGCCCAGACGCGTCTGCGTCCGATTATCATGACCTCGCTGGCGTTTATCGCAGGCGTGACGCCGCTGGCGATTGCCACCGGCGCCGGGGCCAACAGCCGCGTGGCGATCGGTACCGGCATTATCGGCGGGACGCTGGCCGCGACGCTGCTGGCCATCTTCTTTGTTCCTTTATTCTTTGTACTGGTGAAACGTCTGTTCTCCGGTAAGCACGCAAACCGGAGGTCATAATGTTTCGTGAAACTGTTTTAGCGTTAGCCCTGCTGAGCGCAGGCTGTGTGTCATTAGATCCCACGTATCAGCGCCCGGACGCGCCCGTTCCGGCCACCCTGCCCGGCGCGCACGGCGAAGCCAACGCCGTGGTGAGCCAGTGGCAGCAGGTGATGAATGATGCGCGGTTGAAAAGCGTGGTGACGATGGCGCTCAACAGCAACCGCGACGTGCAAAAAGCGATAGCGGATATCGACGCCGCCCGTGCCCAGTATGGCGAGACGCGCTCGTCCCTGTTCCCGACGGTGGACGCGGAACTGAGCCACACCCGCAGCCGCACGCTGGCGAGCGGCGTCGCGACAAGTGACGAAGCCAACGGCGCGGTCTCCAGCTTCGAGCTGGATCTGTTTGGCCGCAACCAGAGCCTGTCGCGCGCCGCGCGTGAAACCTGGCTTGCCAGCGAGTTCACCGCGCAGAACACGCGCCTGACGATGGTCAGCGAGCTGACCACGGCCTGGGTGACGCTGGCGGCGGATAACAGCAATCTGGCGCTGGCGAAGTCCACCCTGGAGAGCGCCGCAAACTCGCTCAAGATTGTGAAGCGCCAGCAGGAAGTGGGCGTGGCAGCGGCAACGGACGTCAGTGAAGCGATGGCGGTTTACCAGCAGGCGCGCGCCAGCGTGGCGAGCTACCAGACGCTGGTGATGCAGGACAAAAACGCTCTCAACCTGCTGGCGGGCGATACGGTGCCCGAGAACCTGCTGCCCGGCACGCTGGAGAGCCTGAGCGACAACGCCATCACGCTGATCCCGGCGGGCGTCAGCTCCAGCGCGCTGCTGCGTCGTCCGGACATTCAGGAGGCGGAACATAACCTGCTGAGCGCTAACGCCAACATCGGCGCGGCGCGCGCCAACTTCTTCCCGACCATCTCGCTCACCGCCAGCGCGGGCGTCGGCAGCGATTCGCTGTCGTCCTTGTTCAGCCACGGGATGAAGGTCTGGTCGTTTGCGCCGTCCATCACCCTGCCGCTGTTCAGCGGCGGCAACAATATGGCGCAGCTGCGCTATGCGGAAGCCGAGAAAAAAGGGTTAATTGCGACCTATGAGAAAACCATCCAGAGCGCGTTTAAGGACGTGGCCGACGCGCTGGCCCGGCGCGAAACGTTGAGTGAACAGCTTGATGCCCAGCGTGAATACGTGGCGGCGGAGCAAAAAACGCTGGATGTGGCGACGCGCAGTTACAAGGCTGGCGCAGGCGATTATCTGACGGTGCTCACCGCGCAGCGGTCGCTGTGGTCGGCGCAGGAATCACTGATTGCCTTGCAGCAAACCGACCTGGAAAACCGCATCACGCTGTGGCAGTCGCTGGGCGGCGGGATTCAGTAACATCACTGCCGGGCGGCGCAACGTTGCCCGGCCATCAGAGTAAATACCTATGGCAAAACTCTCTTTTTCTTTCGCGGCCATCCTTGGCCTGCTGACGGCGATCGGGCCGCTGTGTTCCGATTTTTATCTTCCGGCGCTGCCGGAGATCGCCACCCAGCTCAACACCTCCACAACGCTGACGCAGCTTTCTCTTACCTCGGCGCTGATTGGCCTGGGGCTGGGACAACTTTTTTTCGGCCCGCTAAGCGATCGCATCGGACGTAAAACGCCGCTGCTGTTCTCACTTTTGCTGTTTGTACTGGCTTCAGTGCTTTGTGCCAGCACGCAGAATATTTACGCCCTGATCGGCTGGCGATTTGTGCAGGGCGTTGCCGGGGCGGGCGGCTCCGTACTTGCCCGCTCCATCGCCCGTGATAACTATCATGGCACGATGCTAACGCAGTTTTTTGCCCTACTGATGACGGTCAACGGCATCGCGCCCGTGGTGTCCCCGGTACTCGGTGGCTATATCGCGTCGCATTTCGACTGGCGGATGCTGTTCTGGGTAATGGCAGGGGCGGGTCTGGCGCTGCTGATCGCCAGCCAGCTTTTTATCCGCGAGTCCCTCACAGAGAAACAGGGCGGGGGATCGCTGACGCAAACCGCCAGGACGGTACTTAAAAATCGTCGCTTTATGCGCTACTGCCTGATCCAGGCCTTCATGCTGGCGGGGCTGTTCGCCTATATCGGGGCATCCTCCTTTGTGATGCAAAACGAATATGGCCTGAGCGCCATGCAGTTCAGCCTGCTGTTCGGTGTGAACGGTATCGGCCTGATCGTCTCAGCGCTGATTTTCTCCCGTCTGGCACGCCGACACCCGGCGGAAGGGTTAATGCAAATAGGCCTGGTGTTGGCCGTAACCTGCGCGGGGCTGACGTTGCTCTTTGCGTGGATGCAGCTTTCCGTTCCGGCACTGATTGCACTCTTTTTCACCGTCGCATTTAACAGCGGGATCAGCACCATTGCGGGTTCAGAAGCGATGAGCGCAGTCGACGCGAAGGAGTCCGGCACAGCGTCAGCCATTCTGGGCATGCTGATGTTTTTATTCGGCGGGATCGCAGCGCCTCTTGCCGGTATCGGCGGAGAAACGATGCTGAAAATGAGTCTCGCGGTGTTAGTAAGCTATGGCATTGCACTGGCGTTCGGATCCCGCACGCAGAATGCGTAAATTCATACTTTTGGCTTGAATCGCGTTGATGAATGTAACGATATATTTCAGGGGAAGCATGTGACTTTCAAAGGAGGTTTCGATGAAATCTGCACACCTGGTTTGCCTGCTCGTTTGCCTGATTTTCGCTGCGTTTGTTCACGCGCAGGAGAAGAGCGCTCCGGAGAAAGAGGCCCAGATAAAACAGCAGGTCCTGAAAGATGTGAAGAAAACCTGTACCCCGCAGAAAAAGCAGAGCGATAAGGCCTGGCAGGCGATGATTTTGTCGTCTGAGGCCAATCAGCTGCTGATCAAAAACGCCATCACCGCCGTGAAGCGTGACAACCTGGACGCCTACTGGGATGCAGTAAGTCAGGTGGATTGTATGGAAGATTACTGAGGGTTGAGCGCCGGGTGGCGCTGCGCTTACCCGGCCTACATCACACGTTTAACGCTTCCGCACATCCGGAATAATCAAATCCCCGCGCAGAACGTAGGACCCGAGCATTTGTGTTTTCTCCGTCAGCCAGCTCACGATGCGCGCCGCCATGGCATCCATGGAATACTCAATGGCCGGGATCACCGGAACACCCGGCAGATGCAGCGAACCGCCGAGGCTAAAGACCATGATGTCTTCCGGTACCGATTTATTAAACGCCTGTAACTGCGGGATCACCCGCTGGGCTTCCTGCTCATCCGCCACCAGCAGCGCGTTAAAGTTCAGCGTGGACGCGTTGTTGAGTAATTCCTGAAGCGCAACGGACGATGAAGTCGCGTCCATAAACACGAGGTTGCGATTAAAGGGCAGGAAGTTTTTCTCCAGCGCGTGTTTGTAGCCCAGCAGCACCTGATCGGCAAAGCCGCTGCCGTGCGGGTGGATCAGCGCTATCTGGCGACGTCCCTGGCTGGTGAGGTAGTTACAGGCCGTTTCAGCCGCGAAGGCGTGGTCGAACTGAATGCTGTTGGCGTTATCGGCTTCCATACAGTCGACCAGAATCACGTTGTCCATGTCCACGTCCAGCGGGAAACGCGCGCCAATCACCAGAATGTCATCACATAAGCCGCAGGAGAGTTCTTCAAGGGCGTTCATCACTTCTGTTTTTGTGTGTGCAAAACGCAGCAGCAGATGTTTTTGATGCTGGCTGAGGTGTTTTTCCAGCGCGTACAGGTAACCGGTGGTCTGGTTAATGTTTTCCTGCGCGCAAATCACCCCAATGCAGCCCGTCGACTGGCTGAGCAGCGACTGGGCGATCACGTTGGGACGATAGTTCAGCTCGTCCACCGCTTTCAGAACAGCCTGGCGGCTGGCTTCTTTAACGCCACGCGACCCGCTCAACACCCGTGATACCGTGGCTTTGGACACCCCGGCCAGACGCGATACATCGTTGATTGTAGACATCTCTCTCCCCTGTCAGACGCAACTGGCGTCTGTAATTTCCATCACCGCTACGGCTCACATTATAGCCAGAACGGAGTATATCCGTTTCCGTTTTCCATGGAAACCGATTTTCCGTTTCCACTCAATTTGATGCCAAAACAGCCAAATTATGTGACCCACATCCGGTTAATTAGCCTCATAAGTATTGGATCTTGATGGTTATCACACTTCTGTCTTTTATAAATGGAAACCGGTTTCCGTATCATGTCCAATCATCCTCGCAATAACTTTTTACATTTTGAGGATGGTTGTCGATGTTCAAGATTATGCTGTGCTGCTCTGCCGGGATGTCCACCAGCCTGCTGGTCAGCAAAATGATCGATGTTGCAAAAGAACGGGGCTTGCCCGTGAAGATAGATGCGTATGGCGTATCCGAATTTGATACGCAGTTTCCGCACTATCAGGTGGTGCTTCTCGGACCGCAAGTGAAATACATGTTAAAGACGCTCTCAGACAAGGCAGCGACGCAAGGCATTCCGGTGCAGCCCATCGACATGATGGATTACGGCATGCAGCGTGGCGATAAAGTACTGGACTATGCTCTGTCGCTCATCGAAGCGGCACACTAAAAGGTGTTCACATGAGTTCGTTATATCAATCCATGGTCGCGGTGATTGAGCAGTCAATTACGCCGCTGGCCGCGAAGCTCGGTCAGCAAAAGTATGTGATTGCCATCCGCGACGGCTTTACCGCTGCGCTGCCTTTTATGATCATCGGCTCGTTTATGCTGGTGTTTATCTTCCCGCCGTTTTCGGCGGATACCACCAACAGCTTCGCCCGCGGCTGGCTGGATTTCTCCGAGACCTACCGCGAACAGCTGATGCTGCCGTTTAACCTCAGCATGGGCGTGATGACCTTCTTCATCTCGGTGGGGATTGGGGCGAGCCTGGGGCGTCAGTTTAACCTCGATCCGGTGATGTCCGGCCTGCTGGCCTTTATGGCCTTCCTGCTGGTCGCCGCGCCCTATGCCGATGGCAAAATTTCGACCCAGTATCTCTCCGGTCAGGGGATCTTCACTGCGCTTATCACCGCGATCTACTCCACTCGCGTCTATGCGTGGCTGAAACAGAACAACGTCACCATCCGCCTGCCGAAGGAAGTGCCGACCGGCGTGGCGCGTTCGTTTGAGATCCTGATCCCGGTGATGGTGGTGATCGGAACGCTGCACCCGCTGAACCTGTTCATTGAAGCGCAGACCGGGATGATCATCCCGCAGGCGATTATGCACCTGCTGGAGCCGCTGGTGTCGGCGTCTGACTCGCTGCCCGCCATTCTGCTCTCCGTGCTGCTGTGCCAGATCTTCTGGTTCGCTGGTATCCACGGGTCGCTGATTGTCACCGGCATCATGAACCCGTTCTGGATGGCGAACCTCTCTGCAAACCAGGCGGCGCTGGCGGCGGGCGCGGCGCTGCCGCACGTTTATCTGCAAGGTTTCTGGGATCACTACCTGCTGATTGGCGGCGTAGGCTCCACCCTGCCGCTGGCGTTCCTGCTGCTGCGTAGCCGCGTTACCCACCTGCGCACCATCGGCAAAATGGGCGTGGTGCCAAGCTTCTTTAACATCAACGAACCGATTCTGTTCGGCGCACCGATCATCATGAACCCGATGCTGTTTATCCCGTTCGTGTTTGTTCCGCTGGTCAACGCCTGCCTGGCGTACGGCGCAACCAAACTCGGCTGGCTGGCTCAGGTGGTTTCGTTAACCCCGTGGACCACCCCCGCGCCGATTGGCGCCTCGTGGGCGGCGAACTGGGCGCTCAGCCCGGTGGTGATGTGCCTGGTCTGCATGGTGATGTCCGCCCTGATGTACCTGCCGTTCCTGCGCGCCTATGAGCGTACGCTCATCAAAAATGAAGAGCAGAAAGCCCAGGCGACCGTCGGTAACGCTGAAGCCGCCAGCAATTAAGTCAAAGAGGAAGAGTCATGAAATACGCATTTCCCGATAACTTCTGGTGGGGCAGCGCAAGCTCCGCTCTCCAGACGGAAGGGACACGAGAGGGTGAAACCACGTGGGATTACTGGTTTGCCCGCGAGCCGAACCGTTTTCACAACGGCGTGGGGCCGCAGCACACCTCCACGTTTTATCAGCACTGGAAAACGGACATTCAGCTGTTAAAGCAGCTGAACCACAACAGCTTTCGCACCTCGATTAGCTGGGCGCGCCTGATCCCCGACGGTATCGGTGAAGTGAGCCCGGACGCGGTCGATTTTTACAATCAGGTCATTGATGAGCTAAACGAGCAGGGCATCACGCCGTTTATCACCCTGTTCCATTTCGACATGCCGATGGCGATGCAGGAGATTGGCGGCTGGGAAAACCGTGACGTGGTGGACGCGTACGCCCGCTATGCGCAGATTTGCTTCGAGCTGTTCGGCGATCGCGTGCTGCACTGGTTTACCTTCAATGAGCCGATTGTTCCGGTGGAAGGCGGTTATCTGTACGACTTCCACTACCCGAACGTGGTGGATTTTCGTCGGGCAGCCACCGTGGCGTATCACACCGTGCTGGCCCATGCGAAGGCCGTTCAGGCTTACCGCGCCGGACACTACGCGGGTGAGATCGGCATCGTGCTCAACCTGACGCCGTCGTACCCGCGCTCCCGGAACCCGGCGGACGTGAAGGCGGCGCACATAGCGGACCTGATGTTTAACCGCAGCTTCCTCGACCCGGTGCTGCGCGGGGAGTATCCGGCGGACCTGGTGGCATTGCTGAAATCTTACGATCAGCTGCCCGCCTGCAAGCCGGAAGACGGTTTCCTGATTGCGGAAGGGAAAATCGACCTGCTCGGCGTTAACTACTATCAGCCGCGTCGCGTGAAGTGTCGCGACAGCGCGGTGAACCCGCAGGCGCCGTTTATGCCGGAGTGGTTCTTTGATAATTACGAGATGCCGGGCCGTAAGATGAACCCGTACCGCGGCTGGGAAATCTACGCGCCGGGTATTTACGATATTCTGGTTAACCTGCGCGATAATTACGGCAACCCTCGCTGCTTTATTTCTGAAAACGGCATGGGTGTCGAAAACGAGCAGCGCTTTATTGAAAACGGCCAGATTAACGATCAATACCGCATTGATTTTATTTCTGAGCATTTATCGTGGCTGCACAAAGGTATTAGCGAAGGCTGCAATTGCCTTGGCTATCATATGTGGACGTTTATTGATAACTGGTCGTGGTGTAATGCGTATAAAAACCGCTACGGTTTTATTCAGCTCGATGTAGAGACGCAGCAGCGCACCATTAAAAAAAGCGGAGAGTGGTTTGCCGCCACCGCCTTAAATAATAGTTTTGATAAAGAGTAATGATGATGATCGCACTAGAAGAAGCCGTAATGGAAATTATCGTCAACGCCGGCCAGTCCCGCAGCCTGTGCTTTGAAGCCCTGCACGCGGCGCGTCAGGGCAACCTTGACGAGGCCAAAAGCCTGCTGCGCGAAGCCGACGGCTACGCGCGCCAGGCGCACAAGATGCAGACCAAACTGATCGAGCAGGATGCGGGCGAAGCCCGCCAGCCGATGACCTTAATTATGGTGCACGCCCAGGATCATTTAATGAATTCCTTATTAGCGCGCGAGTTATCCGAAGAAATTATTCATTTATATCAGAGATAGTCTATGGCGAAATAATTACTGTAATACCTCTGTACCCTAAATAGAGATCCACTTGTTCTGATGATAGCGACATACTCTGTCAGATCGGAGCGGGATGGTTATTGTCTGAATAAAATTAAACTATATTGAGATAACCATGAATACGATTAAAAAACTTCCAGTAACCATGGCGGTTATCGCCGCGCTTTGCCCAATTTCCGTCCTCGCTCAGGAATTCACTCAGGAGCAAATCGACGCCATTGTGGCGAAAGCGGTGGATAAAGCCCTGGCCGAGCGTCAGGCCAAAATGGATGCTGCGGTCGCGAAAAAAGCGGACGTGGTGACCGAGCCGCAGAGCGCGGCGCAATCTCCGGATATGGCGATCCCGTTCGGGGTTAAATTTACCGGCTACGCCCGCTACGGCGCGCACTTCCAGGCCGCCGATCAGAAATACGTGGCGGTGGACGGCTCCTACAACGGCGCGTCCGCCATTGGTCGTCTGGGCAACGAAGGCAACGGCGGCGAGTTCCAGCTCTCTAAAGCCTTCAAGGGCGAAAACGGCGCCATCTGGGACATCAACGTGATGATCGACCACTGGGGCGACGAAGTTAACCTCAAGAAAGCCTACGCCGGCGTGACCAACATTATGGCCTCCAACCCGAACGCCTACTTCTGGGCGGGTCGCGACTTCCACCAGCGTCCGCAGCAGGGCATCAACGATTACTTCTGGATGAACCACGACGGTCAGGGCGCCGGGGTGAAGAACTTCGACATCGGCGGCGTGCAGTTTGACGTGGCCGCCGTGGCAGCGGTGGAATCCTGTAGCCCGGAAGTGATGGAGGACGAAGCGAACCCGTCGCGCATCACCTGTACCGGCGGGTCCGGCACGGGCGACAAAGGCAACTACGCCGCGACGTCTAAAATCCATGGTATGAAGCTCGGTCCGCTGGATCTGGAGCTGTACGCCAACTACGGCTTTGACTCGAAAGCGGTGGAGAGCGACGAACGTCTGAACGCCTGGCAGGGCGGCGTGGTGCTGAGCCACACCAACGACAGCGGCGTGAACAAGGTGATTGCCCGCTACTCCGATAACGCGGACAACAGCGTGTTCAACAAAACCGAGGATCTGACCACGGTCTACGCCAGCTTCGAAGGGCTGTACAAATTCACCCAGGCGACGCAGGTGGAGTACCTCCTCGCCTTCCATGACTACGACAACAGCCGCGATAAGACCGACAACCGCAAGAACTACAACGCCATCGTGCGCCCGATGCACTGGTGGAACGACGTTCACTCCACCTGGCTGGAAGCGGGCTGGCAGCACGTGGATTACGACAACGGCGGCGACAACAAGGGCTGGAAGCTGACCCTGTCGCAGAACATGTCTATCGCCATGGGGCCGGAGTTCCGTCCGATGCTGCGCTTCTACGTGACCGGCGGCAAGGTGGATAACGAACGTACCGCGCGCGTGAACAATACCAAAGATGAGACGCTGGACGACTTCAACGTCGGCGCGATGTGGGAGGCGTGGTTCTAAGGTCAACAACATGCCGGGTGGCGCTACGCTTACCCGGCCTACGGTTTTCGGAGAGGGCCGGGGTGAGGGCATCAGGCCGCACACAACCATGCTATGCTGTTGGCCAATTAACGACAACATAACAGGGGAGAACATGGGTTCCACACGCAAAGGGATGCTCAACGTCCTGATCGCCGCCGTTTTATGGGGCAGTTCCGGGGTTTGCGCGCAGTACATCATGGAGAAAAGCCACATCTCTTCGCCTTACCTGACCATGGTTCGTCTGCTGTTTACCGGCGTGATCCTGCTGACGCTCTCCTTCGTTCACGGCGACAAGATTTTCTCGGTCGTCAAAAACCGCAAAGACGCCCTCAGCCTGCTGTTTTTCTCGCTGGCTGGCGCGCTTACCGTGCAGCTCACCTTCCTGCTGACAATTGAAAAATCCAACGCCGCGACGGCCACCGTGCTCCAGTTTCTGTCGCCGACCATTATCGTGGCATGGTTTGCGCTGGCGCGGAAAACGCGTCCCGGCATATTTGTCTTATCCGCGATTTTCACGTCGCTTGTGGGTACCTTCCTGCTGGTAACCCACGGCGACCCGACGTCGCTCTCCATCTCGCCGGCCGCGCTGTTCTTCGGTATCGCCTCGGCGTTTGCCGCGGCGTTTTATACGACGTACCCGTCGACGCTTATCGCCCGCTACGGCACGCTGCCGATTGTCGGCTGGAGTATGTTGATTGCGGGACTAATGCTGACGCCGTTCTACGCCGGACGCGGCACCACCTTCGTGATCGACGGGGGCCTGCTGCTGGCGTTTTTCTACCTGGTGGTGATAGGTACCGCGCTGACGTTCAGCCTGTATCTGAAAGGCGCACAGATGATCGGCGGGCCGAAGGCGAGCATTCTGAGCTGCGCCGAGCCGCTGAGCAGCGCGCTGCTGTCGGTGGTGTTGCTGGGGGTGGCATTCACCCTGCCGGACTGGCTGGGGACGCTGCTGATTGTGTCGTCGGTGGTGTTGATTTCGATGGATTCGAGAAGACGGGTTCAGACATCGGCGTAGCCTGATGCCCTCACCCCAACCCTCTCCCACGGGAGAGGGAGAAAAGCACTACTTCGCCTTAACCTTCCCCGCCACCAGCAGCGCGGTCAGCAGCATCAGCGTGCCGGAAATTACCAGCGGCGAGGTCAGCCCCAGGTGGTCGAGCGCTACGCCGCCCACCGCCGCGCCGCAGGTATTCGCCAGCTGGATCACCGCCACCTGAATCGACCCGGCTTTTTCCGCCTGATCGGCAAGCGAGCGGGTGATCCACGTCGACCAGCCCACCGGCACCAGCGCAAAGGCAAAGCCCCAGATAATCGCGATCGCCGAAGCCACCCACTTATCGCTGCCCCACAACACCAGCGCCGCGGCGCTGATCGCCAGCACCAGCGGGGCACCCGCCAGCGCCACCTTCAGGGAGCGCTTCAGGAACTGGGACGACAGCGAGGTGCCGACAAAACTGGCGATCCCGAAGCTCAGGAGCACCAGCGTCAGGCCGTCCACGTCAAAGCCCGCCATGGTCATATACACCGGGCGGATATAGGTGAAGAAAGCAAACTGCCCGGCAAAGGCCATGAAGATGGCGGTCATCCCCGCCAGCACGCCGGGGCGCTTCAGCAGCGCGAACATGTTCTGTTTGTGGTGCGCCGCTTCCCCCGGAAGGGACGGCAGCGCCTTCCACACCCAGATAATGCACAGCACGCCCATCACCGCCGCCGCGTTAAAGACGTTGCGCCAGCCGATAATTCCACCGAGGAAACTGCCCAGCGGCGCGGCGATCACCAGCGCGATCGAGACCGCACCGAAGATAACGGACAAGGCTTTTGGCACCGTACGCGCGGGCACCAGGCGCATGGTCAGCGAGGCGGACATCGCCCAGAAGCCGCCTAATCCCAGCCCCAGACAGGCACGGCCGAGCAGCAGCAGGGTGAAGCTTTCAGCGAAAGAGACCAGCAGGCAGGAGAGCGTCAGCAGCACGCTGAACAGAATAACCACTTTGCGACGGTCAATGGTGCCGATCGCCTGCGTGATAAACAGGCTGGCGAACATCGCCACAAACGCGGTGACGGTCACGGACTGCCCCGCCACGCCCTCGGAAATGCCCAGATCCTGCGCCATCGGCGTCAGCAGGCTGACCGGCAGGAACTCGACGGTGATCAGGCAGGCGACGCAAAATGCCACGGAGAAAACCGCCGACCAGTTGGGGCGTGAAACCTCTTTGGCCTGCGGTGTAGTCGTGGGCTGGGTATGTTCTGTCATGGCATCACCTGAAGATAAAAACGTGCGGAAAAGTCGCGCAGTTTATCATCAAAAGTGTGACGAATTTAACGTTTCGACAACTTTTGTCGTTTTTTAATGCCGGGCGGCGCTGCGCTTGCGCCGGCCTACGGGCTTGTAGGCCCGGTAAGCAAAGCGCCACCGGGCAAAATTACCCGCGAGCCTTAAGAGCGGCATTCGCAAATCCCACGATCCACTCCTGATGCCCGTTAATCATTGGGTTCGGCACGGTGCGCGCTAATTCCTGCGCCGGCACGCCTTTCTGCGACTCCTGAGTCAGAATGCGCACGCGGTTTCCCGGCAGGTCTTCAAACAGCCAGGCGTGGATCACGTCCAGACGCGAATTTGCATCCCCTTCTACCCAGCCGTGCCACGCGATACGCGCGGCTTCGCCCTCCACGGGCGGAACATACTCCGTCACCTGCGCCTCAACCGGGAAGCCAAAGGTGGTGAAGCGGAAGCGGGCGTTGGCGCTCAGCGCCGGGCCGCTGCCGTCGTGAAAACGGATATCTTCGGCGTTGCTGTAGTAGTTCGGCCACAGGGTGGTGTCGTTGAGCTGCGCCCAAATCTCTTTTGCGCTCAGCCCGGCGACGAAGATTTCGTTGGAGGCAAAGTTATCGGTGGTGCCGGGCAGGTAGTCGTTCGGCCAGATAATGGCGGATTGTTTCATGGTTCACCTCATCGGTTAGTTGATAAGGTGATGGTGCGCCTGCGGGTGATATAAATCTAATGACGATGCTTTATACTCTTCATCACGTTTTGTGATATCATTGCAGGTAAAACACGCCCTCTTCCGGCAGGAAAAGCTGGTTGTAGCGCAGCTGGAAGGCGTTGAACTCCTGCGGGTCTGGCTCTATCTCGCGCATAAAGCCGAGCGCGAGGCGGATTTGCGCGTCGGTGATCGGCGCGGCCAGACGGGCTTTACGCAGCATGCGGTGCCAGGTATGCAGATTCTCTTCGCTGGCGTCGACGATGCAGACCTGCCAGATCAGCAGCACCTGGGCGGCATTTTGCAGATGCGCCTCGTCGGGGCGTTCAAGATAGCGGATAAACTCATTGCCCGGCGTTTTACCGAACTGGTCAATCATCGACTCGACCGGCATCGGGGTGATCCCCAGCCGCTCGCTTAAACGTTTGATGGCGCGGCGGGAGTCTGAGGTCAGGACACGAAATCCAACCACAAACACCACGGCAAGCGTTGCCAGCATTATCCAGACCATGCGTTCTCCTTAGACTAGCCGCCCATCATAGCGGGAAACGCAGCGCGTCAACAGCGGGCAGCGCCATAATAGTAAACGGAAAAGAGGTGGAAAAACGTCATGAAAGCGGATCTGCGCACGCTGGATCTTAACCTGCTGAAAACGCTGGATGCCCTGCTGGACGAACGCAGCGTCACCCGCGCGGCGGCGCGTCTTGCCCTGACCCAGCCAGCGGTAAGCGGCATGCTTAACCGCCTGCGGGATTACTTTGAAGACCCGCTGTTTATCCGCGCGCCGCACGGCATCGTGCCTACCACCCGGGCGGAAGCAATGGCGGCTCCCGTCAAACGCATTCTGGCAGATATCGACGAGCTGCTTCAGCCGATCGCCTTTGATCCGCTCACCGCAACGTTCACCTTCACGCTTGCCGCGACCGACTACGCCCTGCGCGCGGTCGTCGTGCCGTTTATCGCTGCGCTTAAGGTGCAGGCGCCGGGTATTCGCGTGCGCGTGGTGCCTGTGGAATCTGACCGTCTGGTCAGCCAACTCGAACAAGGCTCTGTCGACGTGGCGCTGATCACCCCGCATACCACGCCTGACGAGCTTCACAGCCGGGCGCTTTATGATGAACGGTACGTTTGCATGATGCGTGCTGACCATCCGGATGCCGGACAGCCCATGACGTTAGACCGGTTTTGCGCCCTGGAGCATGTGCTGGTCTCTTACGAGGGCGACGGTTTTCGCGGCGTAACGGATGGCGCGCTGGAGAAGACTGGCCGAACGCGGCATGTTGGCTTATCGGTGAGTAACTTTTTAGTCCTGCCGGACGTGCTGGCCCTCAGCGATATGATTGCCGTTGTGCCATCACGCATAGCGGAAAAGCAGACGGGGATGTTCGTCTGCGAGACGCCGGTTCCCGTGCCCGGCTTTACCAAAAGCATGGCCTGGCACGGCAGAACGCACCGCAACCTCGCGCAGGCGTGGCTGCGCGGGCTGTTGCTGGAGACCAGTCAGCGCGCCTGAAGCCCTTTCAGCAGCGCCTCGTGGAAGCGGGCAGGATCCTGCATCTGCGGCGCGTGGCCCATGTCGTTAAATTCAATCAGCGTCGCGTGCGGAATGCGCTTCGCCGTCTCTTTGCCCAGCACCGCGTAATTGCCGAGCGTCTTGCGGATCTCCGGTGGGGCGAGATCCTTCCCGATGGCGGTGTTGTCCTTCGTGCCGATCATCAATAATACTGGCATCTTCAGCTCGTTAAATTCATAGACGACCGGCTGGGTATAAATCATGTCGTAGAGCAGCGCCGAGTTCCACGCCACGCGCGCTTTGCCCGGCCCGTTGTTCAGCCCGGCAAGCATGGTGACCCAGCGCTCGTACTCCGGCTTCCACTCCCCGGCGTAGTAGGTGTTTTTCTCGTACTGACGAATACCGTCGGCGCTGACTTTCAGCTCGCGCTGGTACCACTGGTCGACCGTAATATGCGGCACGCCGCGCGCTTTCCAGTCTTCAAGCCCTATTGGGTTCACCATCACCAGCTGCTCCACCTGCTGCGGCCACATCAGCGCGTAGCGGGTCGCCAGCATGCCGCCGGTCGAATGGCCGATAACCGTGACGCGATCAACGCCCAGCGTTTTCAGCAGCGCGTGGGTGTTATCCGCCAGCTGCTGGAAGGTGTACTGATAATGCTCCGGCTTGGTGGATTTGCAGAAGCCGATCTGGTCGGGTGCGATCACGCGATACCCGCTGGCTGAAAGCGCGCGGATCGTGCCGTCCCAGGTGCCAGCGCAGAAGTTTTTGCCGTGCATCAGCACCACGGTGCGGCCGTTGGGTTTTTCCGGCTTCACGTCCAGGTAAGCCATATCCAGAGGCTGGTTCTGCGAGGTAAAGGTAAAGTGTTTTACCGGCCAGCCGTAGTCAAAACCTCCCAGCTTCTCACCGTAGGTGGGGGCATCCGCGGCCATTGCGGGGGAGGCCAGCGCCATCAGCAGCGCCAGGCAGGACAATCGTCGGGTCAACATGCAAGCTCTCCGTTAGCAAAAAGGGCTAAGGCTGCACGAAAGGCGGCAGCAAAAAAACTGTAGAGCATGGAGAGGGGCGGGTGTGTAAAGCGGGGTAAAGGTAAAAGGCAGGCCGTGAAAAATAAAAAAGCCCGGCATCACACACCGGGCAAAGAAGTTACCTGCACACTCAGGCTACTTTTAATTTCTGCGCACGATTCTCGCGGCGGATCTTACGCTCTTCCAGCACCGCAACCATCGCCATCAGGACGATACAGCCAATCGCTGCCGCATCCAGCGCGGCAAAGGTGCCCGCCCAGCCGGTGAGGCCGAAAATTGGCGTGCCGTCGGCGATCATGCCCAGACCGAGCTTGGCGAAGCTGTCGCCGATCAGGTAAGCGAAGGTGCCCTTAATCCCATCGGCTGCGCCGATCGCTTTTTTCGGCACAAAGCCAACCGCCGCCACGCCGATCAGCAGTTGCGGACCGAACACCAGGAAGCCGAGCGCAAACAGCGACGCCAGGTAAACGTACTGGTTGCTGGCGTGCTGGTAAACGCCGAGCGTGGCGATAATCAGCGCCAGCGCGACGCAGGCCACCAGCGCGCGACGGCCATTGGCGAGGTCCGAGAGCCAGCCCCACAGCAGGGTACCGACCAGCGCGCCTACTTCGAACAGGGTGAAGCCCTGAATCGCCACCTCTTTCGAGAGCTTCAGCTCCTGGAAGGCATACACGGTGGACCACTGGTCGATACCGATACGCACCACGTACAGGAAGATGTTCGAGAAGCAGAGCAGCCAGATCACTTTGTTTTTCAGCACGTACTCAACAAAGATCTGCCATTTGGACATCTCGTTTTCTTCGGTCTCTTTGTCCTCCTCGCTGATCTCCTCCCCGAACAGCTCTTCAGCTTTGCCGAGGCCGTAGGATTCCGGGGAATCGCTGCCGTAGCGCAGGCCGATAAAGCCGACAATCAGGGCGATAATCGACGGGAAGATAAACATGCCAATCACGTGGCCGTCGAACAGGTAGTTCGCACCGAACAGCGCCACGCCGGCCGCGCCCGCTCCGCCGAGGTTGTGGGAGATGTTCCACATGCCGAGGTACGAACCCCGCTTGCGGCGCGGCGTCCATTTGGTGATGGTGGAGTAGCTGCACGACCCGCCGGTGCTCTGGAAGAAACCGCTCAGGGCGTAGAAGGCGATCATCAGGAACAGGCTGACGGAGCCCGCGCCCATGCTGGCGCTAAAGCCGAGCATACAGATGGCGGAGAGGATCAGCATAAACGGCAGGAACTGCTTGGTATTTTTGCCGTCCGCGTAGTAGGACACAACCGTTTTCCCCACGCCGTAGGTGATGGAGAAGCCCAGGCCAATCATCCCCAGCTGCGTCATGCTCAGCCCGTAGGTTGAGATCATGTCGTTCTGCGCGATGTTAAAGTTTTTGCGGATCAGGTACATGGTCAGGTAGCCGATGAAGACCACCAGATAGGACTGCATGAACGGTTTGAACCACATCTTGCGCCGCACGTCGAGCGGCAGATCCAGGGTCGGCTTGCGCACCTGATTTAAGAAGGCCAGCATGACTGAGTTACTCCTGAGCTGATTTTTGCAGCATTGTAAAAACCAGCCAGGAGAGATGCCTGAGACAGCGTCCAGGTGAAACCGGGAAAATTTCTTAGTTTTGCGCGTCTCGGCAGCAAAAGGTGAGGCGCGTCACGCTTCGCGCGGTGCCTGCGCGTGCAAAAACGGCAGCAACAGCAGGGCGGAGATGCCCGCCGCGATGGCGATCACCGCGAAGAACCCGCTCCAGTGCCAGACGTCGATCACCCGCGCCAGCGGCCAGCCGGAGAGCGATGCGCCAAGGTAGGCAAACAGCCCGACAAAGCCCGTCGCCGCGCCTGCCGCCTCTTTGTGGGAACACTCCGCCGCCGCCATGCCGATCAGCATCTGCGGGCCAAAGACGAAAAAACCGATGGTGAAGAAGCACGCCGCCTGCATCACGTAGCTGGCGAACGGCATCAGCCACAGCGAGCCGACGGAGAGTAAGATCCCGGCAGCAAAAATCAGGTTCATCGGCCCGCGGTTACCGTTGAACAGCTTGTCCGAGCCCCAGCCCGCCACCAGCGCGCCGATAAACCCGCCCAGCTCGAACATCGTCACCGCCGAGTTGGCGGTCACCAGGTCCACGCCGAGAGTTTCGGACATGTACAGATTGCCCCAGTCGTTGATCGCCGCGCGCACCACGTAGACCAGCACGTAGCAGAGCGACAGCAGCCAGATGTACGGGTTTTTCAGCACGTATTTGGTGAGGATCTCCTGGCGGGACAGCCCGGCCCCTTCCTGCTGCTGGGCGATCTCCATCTCGTCGTGCCGCCAGTCGCCCACCGGTGGAAGGCCGACGGTTTGCGGCCTGTCGCGCAGGCGCCAGCAGAGGAACAGCCCGGCGACAATCGCGAGGCCACCGGCAATCATCATCCCCGCGCGCCAGCCGTAGTGCAGCGCCGCCGCGCCGACCACCATCGGGATCAGCGCCCCGCCGACGTTATGCGCGGTATTCCATATCGCCCACCAGCCGCCGCGCTCGTTGCGTGAGTACCAGGCGGTGAGCAGGCGGGCGCAGACCGGCGCGCCCCAGCCCTGGAAAAAGGCGTTCAGCGCCCACAGCAGGGCAAAGGCCCACAGCGAGGTGGAGAAGCCAAACAGGATGTTCACCACGCCGGTGGCGATCAGCCCGACGCCCATAAAATAGCGCGCGTTGGAACGGTCGCTGACGATGCCGGAGAAGAACTTCGACAGGCCGTAGGTGATGTAAAACAGCGTCGCCAGCAGGCCGATATCGGTGCGCGTCATCACGCCGCTGGCGAGGATTTCCGGCGCGGCGGCGTTGAAGCTTTTGCGGGTGAAATAGAACAGCGCGTAGCCGAGCCAGATGGTAATCAGGATATGGCGACGCCAGTAGCGGTAGCGGGCATCGATTTCCGCTTTGTTGCTTAGCGGGGCGGCGCTGGCGGGGGTTTTAAACATGGTGTGTCCTTAACGGCAAACTGACGCTGACGCGCGTTCCGTGGGTGCAGGAGATCGTCAGCGTGCCGCCCAGCGCCTTCACGCGCTCGCGCATGCCCGCCAGGCCAAACCCCTGCTGGCCGGAGCCCGGCGGCAGGCCGCAGCCGTCGTCTTCAATCACCAGCATCAGGCGCTCGTCCTGCTGCCAGCCCTGGATCGTTACCGCGCTGGCGCTGGCGTGCTTGACGATGTTGTTCAGCCCTTCCTGGCAGACGCGGAACAGCGTCACACGCTGGCCTTCACTCAGCGCAGGTTCGTTAATGCGCCAGTCGAGATGGCTGACAATCCCGCGGCTCTCCAGCTCCATCTCGCGCATCAGAGAGCGTATTGCCTGCTCGAGCGAGAGATCGTCAAGCTGGCGCGGGCGCAGCCGCCCTAACAGGCGACGAACGGAATCATAGACGCCCAGCGAAAGCTGTTCGATATGCGCCCCGCCCTGCTTCACGCCCGCGTTTTCTGCCGCCAGGCGCTGAACAATGCCCGCCTGGGTGCGGATGGCGGTGATGGTCTGGCCGATATCATCGTGCAATTCGCGAGCAACCTCCTGGCGCACGCTCTCTTCCGTCTCCAGCAGACGCTCCGCCAGACGGCGGTTGCGCGCCAGCTCGGCTTGGAGGGACTGGTTCAGCTCGCGCAGGCGCTGTATGCCCGCGCCGAGCAGCAGCCCGGTGAGGCTCTGAGCCAGCAGCGAGAGCAGCAGATCTACCGGGTGATCGTGCCAGGTCTGGCTGGCAATCAGCGCGATGGCGTTCATCAGCGTGGCGATCAATGCGCCCTGCCAGCCGTAATGCCAGGCAAGGGCGATGATCGGCAGCGCCAGACAAAACGGCGTGAAGCGTGATAATTCAGCGGGCAGACCAAGCTGCAACCACAGGCTCACCACAAACAGCAGCAGATACCAGATCAGGTGCCGGGCGCGCCAGTTCACCGGCTGGGAGACCAGCGCCGGGCCGAGCGGCTGCCAGACGGTGCTGGTAAGGTAATGCCAGATCACAAGGCAGGTCGGGGCCAGCGTCAGGCCGCCGGTGAGGGTCAGCAGCAGGGCGTTGAGCCCCTCCTTTTCACCCACCCACGGCAGGGACTGCAACAGCGCGGCGGCAATCAGCGCCGCACCCTGACGCAGCAGCGTGCGCCAGTCGCGCTGGTGACGGTAGCGGGAAATCAGGGCGACCGGGATAAGCGTGAGCAGGCTTCCGGTCATCAATAAAGGCAGGTGCGCGAGGGCCACTTCCTGCGCCAGCCAGATCAGCATCAGCCACTCTGCGCCCAGCAGCACCGGCCAGTAGCCGCGCGGGCATTGCAGCATTAGCCCCAGCCGCAGGCCAAAGGGGAACAGCAGCACCGCCAGCTCCGGGCGCTCGACAAGATGCAGGCTGATACTCCACAGACAGAACCACGCGGCGGAGAAGATGAAAAAGCTGGCAACAACGGCGATCAGCCGCGAAAACAGGGAGTTCATTGCCAGCTATCAAACATACGGCGCGCCAGCTCGACATCGTTACTGACGTTGAGTTTTTCCATCAGGTTGGCGCGATGAACGTGAACGGTCTTTGGCGACAGCCCCAGCTCTACGGCAATCTCTTTCACCGACATGCCCTGGGCAAGTTTCTCTGCCACCTGGCGCTCGCGTCTGGTGAGCGGATCCTGCCGTCCCGCCGCCAGCTTGATGGCAATATCCGGCGTCAGGTAGCAGCCGCCGGTGGAGACGGTACGCACGGCGGCAATCAGCTCGTCCGGGCTACAGCGTTTAGAGAGAAACCCGCGCGCCCCCGCGTTGAGCGCCTGCTCGACCAGCGCCGGGCTGTCGTGGACTGAGAGCATGATCGTCGCCATCCCTTTCGGCAGCTGGCTTAACAGCTCCAGCCCGGAGAGGTCCGGCATTGAGATATCGCAGATACAGACCTGCACCCCGCGTCCCGGCAGACCCGCCAGCGCCTCGCGTCCTGAGCCAAACTCGGCCACGACCTGAAAATCCGGCTCGAGGTTTAAAAGCTGGGCAAAGCCGGAGCGAACGATAAGGTGGTCGTCGATAAGGGCGATGGTGGTCATGGTTTGATCCTGATGCGTGAACGCGCCGGATGGCGGCGCAAACGCCTTATCCGGCCTACGTGTAACGTCCTTGCAGGCCGGATAAGCGCAGCGCCATCCGGCAAAAGCCTCTTACCTTAAGTGATTTACTCAAAAAACACCGCAATTTTGTTAAACATGGTGGGATCGGACTGGTTGCGTGCCACTTTGGTGACGTCCTCCAGCTTGTCGATCTGCGCCATCATCTGCTCCAGACGCTGGTCGTCGTTCACCAGTAGCCAGATGCGGCTGTGCTCGCTGCCCTGAATCGGCAGGCACAGAATGCCTTCCACGTTAAACGCCCGACGGGCAAAGAGCCCACAGACGTGGGTCATGACGCCTGGGTGGTTGCGGACGGTGAGTTCCAGAATGACGTTATCACATTGTTTCTGCATGGCTTATTCCCCCACCATCTCAGTATTTGCCGCACCCGGCGGCACCATCGGATACACTTTTAGTTCAGGGTCGATACGCACGTGGATCAGCGCCGGGCCAGGGCGAGAAATCGCATCCTGCAACGCCGCGTGGGCATCTTCTTCGGCGTTCAGATCGCAGGTGTGCAGGCCAAAACCAGCGGCAATCTGCATGAAGTTGATCATCCCCGGATAGGTCGCCGCAAACACGCCCTGCTTGTAGAACAGGCTCTGCTGCTGGTGCACCAGGCCCAGCGCCTCGTTGTTCATCAGAATGATTTTAACGTCTAACTGGTTTTCGGCCGCCGTCGCCATCTCCTGAATATTCATCATCAGGCTGCCGTCACCGGAGAAGCAGATCACCTTGCGGTCCGGGTTGGCGAGCGCCGCGCCAACCGCTGCTGGCAGGCCGAAGCCCATGGTGCCAAGGCCGCCGGAGGTCAGCCACTGGCGCGGACGGTTCAGCGGATACGCCTGAGCGGTCCACATCTGATGCTGGCCGACGTCGGTGGTGATAATCGCGCTGTCATCCACGCAGGCGGCGACGGCGTTGATAAGACCATAGTGGCTCAGCGGGTCGCCCTCGGTTGGGATAGCGCCCGGGAACTCCCGTTGCAGATCGGCTACCAGCTGGCGCCAGTCGGCGCGGTCGGTTGCCTCCGTCTGCGGGATCAGCTGCGCCAGCACCTCGGCCACGTCGCCCTGGATCGCCACGTGCGGCTGCTTGATTTTACCCAGCTCGGCGCGGTCGATATCCACGTGAATGATTTTGGCGTTCGGGCAGAACTGCTCGGTTTTGCCAATCGCCCGGTCATCAAAACGCGCCCCCATAACTATCAGCAAATCCGCCTCTTGCAGGATGTAGTTGGTGCTGCGCGCGCCGTGCATGCCCAGCATGCCGAGAGAGAGCGGGTGCGCTTTTGGCAGCATACCCAGCGCCATCAGGGTCATAGTGGTGGGCAAATTAGCTTTTTCAGCGAACTGGCGGATTTCATCCGCGGCGTTGATCGTCCCGCCGCCCAGATAGAGCACCGGGCGTTTGGCGGCGTTGATCATCGCCGCCGCATCGCGCACGCTCTCAGCGCTGAATTCTGGCGCGGGGGCACGGTCACCCGGCTCCGGCAGAACGTCGATCTCAATTTCTGCGGTCTGGACATCCTTAGGAATGTCTATCCACACCGGGCCCGGGCGGCCAGACTGCGCAATGCGGAACGCATCGCTGATAACCTGAGGCAGCTCGCTAATATCGCGAACTAAATAGTTATGTTTGGTGATGGGGATAGAGATGCCGTAGGTGTCGACTTCCTGGAACGCATCGGTGCCGATCATCGAGGACGGCACCTGGCCGGTAATGCAGATCAGCGGAATGGAGTCGAGACGCGCGTCGGCGATGGCGGTCACCAGGTTAGTGGCGCCCGGCCCGCTACAGGCCATACAGACCGCCGGTTTACCCTGGGTACGCGCCATGCCCTGGGCGATAAAGCCTGCGCCCTGCTCGTGGCGCGCCAGCACGTGGCGGATCTGTGTGCTTTGGCTTAACGCATCATACAGCGGCAGTACGGTCCCACCCGGGATGCCCGCAACGGTGGTGATGCCCTGTCGTTCCAGTAAATGAACAATCAGCTGCGCGCCTGTAAAACGCGTCTTGGTGGATGTTGTGCCCGAACTTGCCATGCTCCAGTCCTTTTCTTCTGAGCCAGCCTTCCGGGGAGGGTCCTAAACGAAAAACCCCGCCCGGTTTGCGCCGGCGGGGTTTTGGATTCGTGTGTTGATCCAGTCCCTACGGCGCATTGCCGACGACCACCACCACACGCACGACGACCACTGCGGCAGGTTGCGCAGTTTTTAGTAGGGTCGACGTGAAGATGGATGAAGTCATTGGGGACCTGTGTTTGGAATCATTGATTGAATTTATACAAACACAGGTTTTCGGATGTGACAATGGAAATATTTTCATCTGCGCAAAAATGCGTCAGGGATCACGTTTTGTTTGTTGGGTGGTGACACTCAATAAAGGTTTTTTACTCACTCAATAAATAACGCAGGTGATACCCCAAATCTGGCCGCCAGCTTTTTAATATGGTTCAGGGTAAGCTGTCTCTGACCATTCAGAACCCGTGAAACCATCGATTTACTACCAATTTCATCCTTAAAATCCGATATCGTCAGATTGTATTGATCCATCAAGGTTCTTAAAACTGCAATTCCGACGGGAACGGACTCCATCTCCTTGCGTAATGCGACTATCTCTGGCCCATTAGCTTCGTAATGGCTAATTCTGGCGCACACAATATCCAGCAAAGGACTATTGGGCTCGTTCATAAGGAGATACTCAACCAGCTCAAGCGCATCCTTATAATCTTTCTCGCTCGGCTGTTCACCCAGTAAAGGAACGGCCGCAACAAGGGCGTGCGTAGCTTTCATTGCATCAGCGACGATCATCATTTCTTCCCCTTAGTGCGATGTTTCTCCGTAAAACGGTCATATTCCTTATGAGTAAAAACATGGCGCACATAAAACTTTTGGCTTTCAAAGAATATGAGAGCCACTACTCTGAGATTGTTATTTGCAATATCAATAACATAATGCTTATCAAGATACTTGAAGTTATCCAGCGTTGGGAAAAGTTTTCTCAGTGCAGCGGGCGTCGGGCAGTGGCTCTTTTCAATAACTCGTCCTAAAAAGAGAAGCTCTTCTCTGTGTTGCGGGAACTGGCTTACCGCATCCAAAATTGCCTTCATTGAGATTAAATGCATCCTGCTTGCCTGCCGCGTCCATTGCCATTATGGCAACGATAACACCTGTTGCCAATAAGTCAACGAAGGATACTATTTTCACTTCGTCAGAAAACAAAAAACCCCGCCTAAGCGAGGTTTTTATCAGGGTTTTGCGGTTGGTTGCCGCAGAACACACTGTGTTACGTCAACGCGAAAAGTATACGCGATCGAAGACGAACGCGCAATTCCGGCACGGATTTTGACGTTTTTGAGTATGGATCGCCTTCCAAATTTTGTCCATAAAACACTGTTCATGCATACAGTATTTATCTATACTGAGGGTGTTCGCAGTGAGCGAGGGGGCCGCAGTTTACCGGCGCAACAAAGTCCTGGCTGAAACGGGTGGTGCCGTCAGTGCCTTAACCCCTGAAGTGAGCACACTGTGTTACGTCAATCCAGGTGCTGGCCACAGGCGGCGGAAAGGTACGCCAGCATCGTGCTCCTTTTAACCAAAAGGAGACGCGTATGAGCGTCGTGGATATGGTCATACTTGTCCTCAAACTCATTGTTGCTGTATTGCAACTGCTTGATGCTGTCCTGAAATACGTTCGGTGATTCAGGTTCAAGTCGCACCTGAGAGGGGCGGGCAACCGCCCCTCTTTAATAACGAGGGAATGCTATGTCGCGTCTGTTAATTGAGCCCGTCACGCCCGATGAACCCGGGTATATCGCCCTGAAGGCGGAGAGTATCGCGTTGAATTTCAATATGCTGCGCAGGCTGGAAGAGAACTGGCAGCGGGGTGAAAACCGCTTTAACGCGCCGGGTGAAAAACTGCTGGGGGCGTTTCTTAACGGCAGGCTGGTGGGCGTGTGCGGCCTTAATCGCGATCCGTTCAGCCAGCAGCCGCGCGCCGGACGTATTCGTCATCTCTACGTCAGCGAGAAGTGCCGTGGGCAGGGCATAGGCAAACAGCTTTTGACCGTGGTGATGGCGGATGCCAGCATCTGGTTTGATTTTCTTAATACCCATGCGCCGGAAACCGCGTACGGATTTTACCATCGGGCGGGCTTCAGGCTGGTGTCAGACGAACCCCGGGTGACGCACCGCCTTTTTTGCGCAGTGTAAGCGGCTGGCAGCATCGACGGGTGAATGTTACAGTTGGATGACATTTCACCAACCGATACGCCATGACCATCACCGTTTTCTGCATTTTACTGTTCGCCGCACTGCTGCATGCCAGCTGGAACGCCATCGTTAAAGCCGGAACGGATAAACTCTACTCGGCGATCGGAGTCAGCGGTTCAGCCGCGCTTATTGCCCTGATTTTACTGCCCTTCTCTCCTCAGCCAACTGCCGCAAGCTGGCCATATTTGTTCGTCTCCTGTGCGTTACAGGTGGTGTACACCGTGCTGGTAGCGAAGACCTATCAGGTCTCCGACATGAGCCAGACCTACCCCCTTATGCGCGGGACGGCTCCTCTGCTGGTGGCGCTGATCAGCGTATTGGTGCTCGGGGATCATCTCTCCTGGCTTGCCTGGTCCGGCATTGGGGTCATTTGTCTGTCGATTCTGGCCATGGCGATGAACGGCCGCATGCAGTCACGCAAGGGGATCTGGCTGGCGCTGCTGAACGCCTGTTTTATCGCCGGGTATACCCTGGTGGACGGCACCGGTGTGCGACTCTCGGACACTGCGCTGGGCTATACGCTCTGGACCTTCTTCATGAACGGTTTCTGCCTGCTGAGCTGGGCAATGGTGGCGCGGCGTCGCGAAGCGTCCAGCTACCTGCGCCTGCACTGGAAAAAAGGGCTGCTCGGCGGTGTCGGGACGATGGGATCTTACGGTCTGGCACTCTGGGCGATGACCCAGGCACCGCTGGCTGTGGTCGCGGCACTGCGTGAAACCTCTATTCTCTTCGGCGCATTAATCGCATTTGTGCTTTTAAAAGAGAAGGTTGCCGGCCTGCGCATCGCGGCGGCACTGGGTATTGCTGCCGGTGCGGTCCTGCTGCGCCTGGCGTAATTCGCTGGCAACATTAGTTGCCGATCTTGTTTACAAATCCTGCCTTCACGTCTTCTGTCATTCATCACAGTAATGCTTAAATTGTCATCTCTCTGTGGTAGATTCCTCGCGCATTTATGGGAATGCGTAGTCACTCATTCTTTATTTATCTCTTTTGGCAAAAGTATTCAGCGACATGAAAAAGCAACGGAACGTGAACTTATTGTTGATGCTGGTGTTACTGGTGGCCGTCGGGCAGATGGCACAAACCATCTACATTCCGGCGATTGCCGATATGGCAAAAGATCTGAGCGTCCGCGAAGGTGCAGTCCAGAGCGTGATGGCAGCCTATCTGCTGACCTATGGCGTTTCACAGCTGGTTTATGGTCCCCTGTCCGATCGCGTCGGGCGTCGTCCGGTCATTCTGGTGGGCATGAGCATTTTCATGGTAGCAACGGTGATTGCCATTACCACGCACAGCCTGACCGTCCTGATTGCCGCCAGCGCCCTCCAGGGCGTGGGCACCGGCGTTGGCGGGGTTATGGCGCGTACCCTGCCGCGTGATATGTACCAGGGCACACAGCTTCGTCACGCCAACAGTCTGTTAAATATGGGTATTCTGGTCAGCCCGCTACTGGCCCCGCTGATTGGGGGTCTGCTGGACACCGTCTGGTCCTGGCGCGCCTGTTACGCCTTCCTGCTGGTGCTGTGCATTATTGTCACCTTCAGCATGGCGCGCTGGATGCCGGAAACCCGCCCAAAAGACGCGCCGCGCACGAAGCTCATCGCCAGCTACAAAACGCTGTTCGGTAATGGGTCCTTTACCTGTTATCTGTTGATGCTAATCGGCGGCCTGGCGGGAATTGCGGTGTTTGAAGCCTGTTCCGGCGTGCTGCTGGGCGCAGGCCTTGGCCTGAGCAGCATGGTGGTGAGTATTCTGTTTATTCTGCCGATCCCAGCGGCGTTCTTCGGCGCATGGTTCGCCGGACGTCCGAACAAGCGTTTCTCCACGCTGATGTGGCAGTCGGTGATCAGCTGTCTGCTGGCCGGGCTGATGATGTGGATCCCGGGGCTGTTTGACGTGATGTCGGTCTGGACGTTGCTCATCCCGGCGGCGCTGTTCTTCTTCGGCGCGGGCATGCTGTTTCCCCTCGCCACCAGCGGCGCGATGGAGCCGTTCCCGTTCCTCGCAGGCACGGCAGGCGCGCTGGTGGGCGGTTTGCAGAACATCGGTTCCGGCGCGCTGGCCTGGCTTTCGGCTATGATGCCGCAGACCGGGCAGGCGAGTTTAGGCTTGCTGATGACCCTGATGGGGCTGCTGATTTTGCTGTGCTGGCTGCCGCTGGCGTCGCGTGTCTCGCATCACGAACAGCCGGTTTAACCGCATGATGGCCCGGCTTCTCGCCGGGCTTTTCACAGACGGGCGCAATCATCGCCTGCAATAGCCGCTCTGGGGCAGGCCGCCACGCCCCCTCTTCCCCGTCATAAAACTGAACATCGGCGTTTATCGCATACGGGATGTTGGCCTGTTGCAGCTCGCACGCCATAAACGTGGCAAACGCCATCTGCGAGGCGGTTGGCGTCAGGCTTTTCGATTCGCCCACCCCCCAACCGCCAACCCAGCTCACATGCCCGGTTTTTTGTTGCCAGTGCAGCGCGGCGTTGATTCGGTTACGGATAGCCGCTTTCTCAGCCGCAGTTCCGGACGTCCACGGGTATTTACCGTTCGTTTTCAGCGGGCCCCAGGGGAAAATATGCCACTCCGCCAGCAGGTAATTCTGGCTGTGCGCGGGCAGCTTCAGGCTGGATAAATCCTCCGGCGCGGCGCGCAGACGAGGGGCGATAAAAATCATGCGGCTGGCATCAATGGCGTGAATGTCTTTGATCGCTTTCTCATACACCCGGTTGAGCGAAGCAACGTTGTGGTTGAGCTTGTCCGCCGGTTCGTAGATCAGGTCAAAGCCCAGCAACGGCGAGCGCTGACCAAAATAGTGCGCCACGGCAATCCACCAGTTAATCACCTCTTTTTCGGTATCCGCTTTCGGGTCGTTTTTATATTCATCGGCCTGATAAGCGATGATGGGGATGACGCCGTATTGCTCGCAGGCCTCCACCAGCTTACGCAGGTGAATCAGCCGCGCTTCCGTCGGTTCGCCCGCCAC
The DNA here is from genome assembly GCF_019056635.1 of Enterobacter cloacae complex sp. ECL72. Taxonomy (NCBI): domain Bacteria; kingdom Pseudomonadati; phylum Pseudomonadota; class Gammaproteobacteria; order Enterobacterales; family Enterobacteriaceae; genus Enterobacter; species Enterobacter cloacae complex sp. ECL72. The sequence continues at coordinate 4,204,623 of NZ_CP077659.1, forward strand.
CCGAATACGGACATGGTGTATGCCTTTCACCTGAAAATCACGGACCACCAGCGGGTCGAACTCGCGGATACCGCGCTCGGTGCGTGCCCAGTCGACATCCATTCCGACGCCCAGCATCTGCGCGTAACGGGCAGCCGTCAGCGGCGGCTCAGCGGCAATCGCCCAGCCGGAAGAGAGTAAGATCGCAGTGGCAATAAAAGGCTTTAACACGGTTTACCCTGGATAAATCAAAAGCATTACCTGTATTTAGCACGCTTTTTCACATTTGGTGTAGAGCGAAAGCGTAATAATTCTTCAACCCGCCAGCTCTCTTAGCCAGCCGATAAAGGCGTCAATTTTCGGCCACTGACGGCCGGGAAGCGTTGAGACGTAATAATGCTGATGGCACTTGAGAGTTTTCCCATCAAAGGGTGCGATCAACTCCCCTCGTTCGAGACGTTTTTGCACCAGCCGCTTTCTCCCCATCGCTACCCCCACATTATTCATGGCCGCGATAATGGCTAAATCAGAGCGATCGAAGCCAATACCCGATGATAACGGCATATTCGCCGCGTAATGCTGCGCCCAGCTCAGCCACTCATCCGTACCGGAATCATTGCTCCAGGCCTGACGGTCGTGCAGTAACGTGCAGTGGCTGAGGTTATGGGGGTTTTTCAGCAGTTCATGCTCCCGGGCATACGCCGGCGAGCAGACGGGCAAAATCTCTTCATCCATCAAAAAGTGATGAGAAAGGTGGTTTGGCGGCGTATCGTCGAAATAGAGCGCCAGATCGATGCCGGTTCGCTGCATGTTGACGTAATCATTACCAGTCAGAATAGTAAGTGAAATCGACGGGTAGCGGCGGGTAAAATCCCCCAGCATCGGCACCAGCCAGCACTGGGCGATCGACGGCCGGGAGTACACCGTTAGCGTACCTGACAGCGCCTGGTTTTTAATATCCAGGATCTCCTGATTCAGGGTGTCGAGGGACGATTTCAGCGTCCAGTAAACGCGCTTGCCTTCCTGCGTCAGCTCCACTTTACGGTGTGAGCGGACAAACAGCTGAATGCCCAGCTCCTCTTCCAGCAGGTTTATGCGGTGGCTCACCGCGCTGGGGCTGAGCGACAGCTCCGCCGCCGCCAGCGCGAAGGACTCATGCCGGGCGGCCACTTCAAAGGTGTACATTTTCGACAGCTGCCAGCCGTTTAAAAGCCGGTTTCTGCCTTCATTCGCATCGGTCATCACAATTCCCACACGTAATTTCTGCGTTCAGCATACCGCTCAAGAATGAATTTATGTGAACCTAATACGAGTTAAGTGCGCTTTTTAGAACACAGTCACTCAGTTGATCCAATCTGGCTCATCTGAACGCCAATTTATATCGTTTGTCAGCCCACGCCGTTTTTTCGTCCAATACCCCCAGATGACATAAGGGTGAGGTGAGATATGGGATCTCAGGTCTGGGTTGTGGCAACGCTGCTTGTCAGCATCGTATTGATTGTTTTAACCATCGTAAAACTGAAGTTTCACCCGTTCCTCGCGCTGCTGCTGGCAAGCTTTTTCGTCGGCGCGATGATGGGGATGAGCCCGCTGGATATGGTGAACGCCATTGAGAGCGGGATTGGCGGTACGCTGGGCTTCCTGGCGGCGGTTATCGGTCTTGGCACTATTCTCGGCAAAATGATGGAAGTCTCCGGCGCGGCAGAGCGCATCGGGATTACGTTGCAGCGCTGCCGCTGGCTGTCGGCGGACGTGATTATGGTCCTGGTCGGCCTGATCTGCGGCATTACGCTGTTTGTGGAAGTGGGCGTGGTACTGCTGATCCCGCTGGCGTTTTCCATCGCCAAAAAGACCAACACGTCGCTGCTCAAGCTGGCCATTCCGCTCTGTACCGCACTAATGGCAGTGCACTGCGTGGTGCCTCCGCATCCGGCCGCGCTGTTTGTCACCAATAAATTAGGGGCGGACGTCGGGACGGTGATTGTCTACGGTCTGATGGTGGGCCTGATGGCGTCTCTGGTTGGCGGCCCGCTGTTCCTGAAGCTGCTCGGCGATCGTCTGCCCTATAAGCCGGTTCCGGCGGAATTTTCAGACCTGAAGGTGCGGGAAGAACACACGCTGCCGTCGCTGAGCGCCACGCTGTTCACCGTGCTGCTGCCGATTGCCCTGATGCTGGTGAAAACCATTGCCGAGCTGAACATGGCAAAAGAAGGCTCGCTGTATACCCTGCTGGAGTTTATCGGCAACCCCATCACCGCGATGTTTATCGCCGTGTTTTTTGCCTACTACCTGCTGGGGATCCGCCAGCACATGGGCATGGGCGCAATGCTGACCCATACGGAGCACGGCTTTGGCTCTATCGCCAACATTTTGCTGATTATCGGCGCGGGCGGCGCGTTCAACGCCATCCTTAAAACTAGCGGTCTGGCGGAGACGCTGGCGCATATTCTCTCGAACCTGCATATGCACCCTATCCTTCTCGCCTGGCTGGTGGCACTGGTGCTGCACGCCGCCGTCGGTTCGGCAACGGTAGCGATGATGGGTGCCACGGCGATAGTGGCGCCGATGCTGCCGCTCTACCCGAACGTAAGCCCGGAGATCATCACCATTGCCATCGGGTCCGGCGCTATTGGCTGCACGATCGTGACCGATTCTCTCTTCTGGCTGGTGAAGCAATACTGCGGCGCGACCCTGAACGAGACCTTCAAATACTATACGACGGCGACGTTTATCGCCTCGGTGCTTGCACTTGGCAGCACATTCCTGCTTTCTTTCATTATCTGAGCGCGAAGAGACGTATTATGGAAAACGCAACTATCACTACTTTAACCGCACAGTTTCCTCTGGTTGAGGATCTGATTGCCCTGAAAGAAACCACCTGGCTTAACCCGCGCACCACGACGCTGGCGGAAGGATTGCCGTATGTCGGGCTGACCAAAGCCGACGTGGACGACGCGCACGCGCGCCTGAAACGCTTCGCGCCGTATCTGGCGAAAGCGTTCCCGGAAACGGCGGCAACGGGCGGGATTATCGAATCCGACCTGGTCGCGATCCCGGCGATGCAGGCGCGGCTGGAGAAAGAGTCCGGTAAGGCCATTCCAGGCACGCTGCTGCTGAAAAAAGACAGCCATCTGCCGATTTCCGGCTCGATCAAAGCGCGCGGCGGCATCTATGAGGTGCTGACTCATGCGGAGAAACTGGCGCTGGACGCCGGGTTGCTGAGCCTTGAAGACGACTACAGCGTTCTGCTGGAGCCGCGCTTTAAGAACTTCTTCAGCCAGTACAGCATCGCGGTGGGCTCAACCGGCAACCTGGGGATGTCCATCGGCATTATGAGCGCCCGCATTGGCTTTAAGGTGACGGTGCATATGTCCGCCGACGCCCGCGAGTGGAAGAAAGCCAAACTGCGCAGCCACGGCGTGATCGTCGTGGAATATGAGCAGGATTACGGCGTGGCGGTGGAGCAGGGACGCAAAGCGGCGGAAAGCGATCCGAACTGTTTCTTCATTGACGATGAAAACTCCCGTACGCTGTTCCTGGGCTATGCGGTTGCTGGCGAGCGCCTGAAGGCGCAGTTTGCCGAGCAGGGCCGCGTGGTGGATGCCGATCATCCCCTGTACGTCTACCTGCCGTGCGGCGTCGGCGGTGGCCCCGGCGGCGTGGCGTTTGGCCTGAAGCTGGCCTTTGGCGATAACGTCCACTGCTTCTTCGCGGAGCCAACGCACTCACCATGTATGCTGCTGGGCGTTTATACCGGGCTGCACGATGAGATTGCGGTGCAGGATCTGGGCATTGATAACGTGACGGCGGCGGACGGTCTGGCGGTAGGGCGTGCGTCCGGCTTCGTGGGCCGCGCGATGGAGCGCCTGCTCGACGGGTTCTATACCCTCTCCGATCAAAGCATGTACGACATGCTCGGCTGGCTGGCGCAGGAGGAAGGGATTCGCCTGGAGCCGTCGGCGCTGGCGGGGATGGCCGGGCCGCTGCGCGTCGATGCCGATGAGAACGTTACCCACCTGGTGTGGGCGACCGGCGGCGGCATGGTGCCGGAGGATGAGATGGCGAAGTATTTAGCTAAAGGGAAGTAATTATGCCGGGTGGCGGCTACGCCTTACCCGGCCTACGGTTCGCGGCAGTTGTAGGCCCGGTAAGGCGTAGCCGCCACCGGGCTTATAAGCTCATAATTTGCTGAATGTGAGTAACTGCAAAGAGTAAAGACAGAGACAGCACAGCCAACGCAATCAGGAACTTATCCCGCACCGCTTTCGGCTGCGCAAAGTCGTTCTGCGCCACGTCCATCAGGTTACGGCTGCGGGTGTAGCGCCATAAAATGACGGCTACCAGCGCCAGCACAACAATGGAGATCCAGAATGGCGCCCCCCGTGCGGTGCCAGTTGTGCTTAATGGCAAGAGCGATCAGCGCGCCATACCCCAGTAGCGTGCGCAGCCAGGCCAGCGAGGTTCGCTCCGGCTGAAGCCCGGGGGTCCGCTTCCCGCCGCGCTTTGCGGCTATCCGGCATACAACACCAGTAACATCACTACGCCCGCAACCATCAGCAAAATCGTACTAATGATGAGCAAGCCGCGCGTGTAGGGGAGATCCTGCTTCAGACGCATCGCCTTTTCATTTCTAAGCCAGCGCAGATAGCCATAAATCGCCAGCACACCGGCAATCAGGCACAGCAGCAGGGCCAGCACTTCGCGAATCAACGGGGTGGCAAAATCGGGGGCGAGCTGATCAAGACCGACACCTGCGGCCAGAAAGCCCAGGGCGGTGCGGATCCACGCTAAGAATGTGCGTTCGTTAGCCAGTGAGAAGCGGTAGTCCGGTGCTTCACCGAGGCGGGAAATGTTCATGAAGGTTCCTTGTCGTGCTGCATGCAGGCTTCAGCATAGCGTAATTCAGCCAGGACAAGGAGACCGGCATCTGGCGATGCCGGTCAGGAAAATTAATGCAGTTCCGGCCAGTACTCTTTGTTGGCTTCAATCAGATCGTCCAGAATCGCCTTCGCCACCGACGCGCTCGGTACGGTTTTCGACAGGGTAATCGCCTGCCATAGTTTCTGATACGAGCGCTGCTCCCAGGCGTCCACCACCAGTTTTTCCACCGCCACCTGCTGGCTCATGAGCCCTTTCTGGAAGTGCGGAATATCACCCACGGTCAGCGGCTCCGGTCCGTTGTGGCCGACCAGACACGGAATTTCTACCATCGCGTCGGCGTCAAAATTATGGATAGCCCCATTGTTAGGCACAATCAGCAGCATGCGTTCCTGGGTATTAAAGGCGATCGCGGTCGCCAGATCGACGATGTACGACGCATGTTCGTCGATTTCCAGTTCACCGGCAGAAGAATGACCGGCTTCGATAATCGCCCGGCATGAACTGAATACATGCTTCTCACGGTGATCCATCACTTCATTGGCGCGGGTACGCTCCGGGTTGGAATGGGCGACCACATAGTCCGGGAACAGGTAATACTTCAGGTAGGTGTTCGGCATGGTGTCCGGATCCAGCGCCTGTACGTCTTTAGCCTTGGCGAAAGTATCATTCCAGCTCGCTTCAGTATGCGCATCTTCCGAAGGCGGAACATAACCGTTTTTCGCTACGTATTCGCGCAGTTTCGGCATCAGATCGTTGCCGTTCAGATCTTCAATCGACGTCCACCAGCCGAAGTGGTTCAGACCGTAGTAGCGCACGCGCATCTCTTTGCGGTCTTTCAGACCGACGATTTGCGCCATACGTCCTTCAATGCCGATCGGCATGTCGCAGATGTTGAGAATTTTCGCGTTCGGACGCAGGCGGCGCGTGGCTTCCGCGACAATCGCCGCCGGGTTGGAGTAGTTCAGCATCCACGCGTTCGGGGAGTACTGCTCCATGTAATCCACCAACTCCAGCACGCCGCCGATGGAGCGCATGCCGTAGGAGATGCCGCCCGGCCCGCACGTTTCCTGGCCCAACACGCCGTGGCGCAGCGGGATTTTTTCATCTTTTTCACGCATGGGGTATTTGCCCACGCGAATATGCGCCATCACGAAATCCACATCGGTAAAGGCCGCTTCAGGATCGGTGGTGTAACTAAATTCAATCTCCGGCGCCTGCTCCTTAAGGATGATTTTGCACGCCTCGGCGATGATCTCCTGACGTGCTCCGTCATTGTCATAGAACTTCAGCGCACGCAGTGGGAAACGGTCACGGTTGGCTAACAGCATCAGGACGATACCAGGCGTGAATGTACTGCCGCCGCCTGCAATAACAACTGAGAATTTTTTCATGATATAGCCTCTGTCAGAGTGGTTTGTTCGTTTGTTAAAGGGGTTTTCATCAGCGATTCCAGCTGGTCGCGCACCTGAGGAACGTGCAGACCGACAATCACCTGTATGCCGTTGCCGCGCCGCACCACACCGTGTGCGCCCAGGGCTTTGAAGACGTCGTCGCTTTGGGTTTTCGTCATATCCACCAGGGCGATACGCAAGCGGGTGGCGCAGTTATTGATACTTTCGATGTTTGCTGCGCCGCCGAGCGCCTGTAAGAACCCAGCAGCCTGCCCGATCTGCTGGCTGGCTGCCGCCGGGGCGGTGGTTTGCCCGCGCGCGGCCTTATAGTCGGCTTTGTTGTAGAGTTTGATTTCGCTCTCTTCCCGGCCCGGCGTTTTGAGATTCAGACGTTCGATAAGCGTCCTGAAAACCACGAAATAGAGAGCGGTGAAGCAGAGGCCGATGCCAATCTGGGTGAATACCGTCGAGGCGTGGTTATGGAACATCGGGATCCAGTTTTGCGGCAGGAACTGGTCCAGCAGACCGCCCCCCATGTTCCCCACCACCCCGAAGGTATACATCACCGTCGCCATCGTTGCGGCCAGCACGGCGTGGATGGCAAACAGCAACGGCGAGATAAACAGGAAGGTGAACTCCAGCGGTTCGGTAATGCCCACCAGCACGGCGGTAAGCGTGGCCGGGATCAGCAGACCTGCCACTTTGACGCGGTTCTCCGGCGACGCGGTATGCCAGATAGCCAGCGCAATACCGACTGAGCCAAACACCTTAGAGTTGCCGTGCAGCGAGAATCCGCCCTCCGGGAACAGCGTTTTCAGCGGCACAGTGCTCTGGCTGAATTCCTGAAGGTGCTGTGCCCAGTAGACCTGAATGCCGCCTTCTACCGCAGCCGGGCCGAAGATAAACGGGCCGTAGACAAAGTGGTGTAATCCGGTTGGGATCAGAATGCGTTCCAGGAAGGTATAAACCCATACGCCCAGCGCGCCAGCGGTACGTAGAAAGGCCTGCAACGACTCAATGCCCATCTGCACTTTCGGCCATCCCAGCAGCGTCAGCCAGGCGCAAGGGATCATGACGAAGAACGCGAGGATAACGACAAACGAGGTGCCCTGGAAAATCCCCAGAAAGACCGGCAACGGCTTGTCGAAAAATCGGTTGTGGATGGCGGTGACGAGCCCGGAAATGATAATCGCCCCGATGATGCTGGTATCAAGCGTTTTGATTCCGGCAATCATCGCCAGCCCGCTGCCGGCAGTGGGTTCAGCAGAGAAGTCGACGCCAAAGAAGTGACCCCAGGTCATCCCCATCGCGTTGATAAAGTAGTTCCAGGTCAGGAAGCTAATCAGCACCGCCAGACAGGCGCGGCCCTGCGCCTGCTTTGCCAGGCCAATCGGTAAGCCGACAGCAAAAATCAGCGGCATATTACGGAACACCGCCCAGCCGCCCTCTTCGATGATGTGAACAATTTGCGCGAACAGATTATCCGGCGCGGTTAAGGCCTCACCGACAAACAGCGGATTGCGAAGCATGATGGCGATCCCAACCACGATCCCGGCAAAGGGAAACAGCAAAACCGGGGTGAACATGGCGCCGCCAAAACGTTGTATTTGACTGAGCATTTTTAAATCCTCATGAAACAACCTGTAGGGGATAGAGGCCTTTATGGTTTTTTACTGGCCTGAGGTGAGCATAAGAACTTACTGATGCAGCAACATGGTATGCCGCTGCGATTCGTGATCGCATTCATGGTTTTAATTTGACCAATCAGGTCTACTTTTTAAACTAAACATAGACAAGTTAAGACGTAATCCACGCCATGATGTGCGCAGAGAGGTCTACTGGTGATCTACAAATCAATTGCCGATCGGCTACGGCTGCGGCTGAATTCCTCGGACTACAACATTGGCAGTCCGTTACCCGGAGAAAAAGCGCTGGCAAAGGAGTTTGGCGTAGCCCGGATGACCATCCGCAAGGCGCTGGATCTGCTGGTAAGCTGGGGGCTGGTTGAACGTCGACACGGCAGCGGGACGTTCGTGGCGCGCAAAGACGTTCATCATGAAACGACTAATCTGACCGGGCTGGTGGAGGTGCTGCGCCAGCAGGGGAAAGAAGTGCAGAGCAAGGTGTTGCAGTTTGAAGTGATGCCCGCGCCGCCCGCCATCGCCAGCCAGCTGCGGATTCAGGTTGATGAGCGGATCTATTTTTCAAGGCGGGTGCGTTACGTGGACGGAAAACCGCTGATGCTGGAGGACAGCTTTATGCCGGTGAAGCTGTTCCGCAATCTTTCCCTGGCGCATCTCGAAGGGTCTAAGTTTGATTACATCGAGAAGGAATGCGGGATCACCATCAGCGGCAACTACGAGAGCCTGACGCCGGTGCTGGCAGATAAACAGCTGGCCGGTTATATGAATGTGCCGGAACAGACGCCGCTGCTGCGCATCACCTCCCTTTCCTACAGCGACAGCGGCGAGTTCCTCAATTATTCCGTGATGTTCCGGAACACCAGCGATTACCAGGTGGACTACCATTTGCGGCGTATCCACCCGGAAGACTTGTTAGCCCATCCCCCAGAACAGCACCGCCAGTAGCTGCGGGGTGATGATGCGCAGAAACATCACCAGCGGATAAACCGTGGCGTAGGACAATGCCGCCGCGCCGCTGGTGGCGTGCAGGTTGTTGGCGAACGCCAGCGCGGGCGGATCGGTCATGGAACCGGCCAGCATGCCGCACAGCGTAAGATAGTTCATTTTAGCGAAGATACGTGCCAGTAATCCGACCGTTATCAGTGGGATAGCGGTAATAAATATGCCGTATCCTACCCAGCTCATCCCTTCGCCGTTGACCAGAGTATCGACAAAATCGCCGCCGGATTTCAGCCCCACCACTGCCAGAAACAGCACGATGCCCAACTCCCGCAGCGCCAGGTTAGCACTCGGCGGCATAAACCAGTAGAGCTTACCGATGGAGCCGATACGCCCGAGGATCAGCGCCATAATGAGCGGCCCGCCTGCCAGACCCAGCTTCAGTGCTACCGGGAAGCCGGGCACGTACAGGGGGATGGAGCCAAGCATGACGCCAAGCCCGACGCCGATAAAGACCGGCAGCATCTGCACCTGCTGGAGTTTTTGCTGGGCGTTGCCTACCATGTCCGCTACGGCATCAATGGATGAGGGACGCCCGACGAGGTTGAGAATATCACCGAATTGCAGGCTGGCATCCTGGCTGGCCACCAGCTCGACACCGGCGCGGTTAAGCCGGGAGATCACCACGTCATAACGCTCTTTAACCTGCAAATCGCGTATTTTCTTGCCCAGGACTTTCTCATTGGTCACTACCACCCGCTCCACGCGCATGTCCGTTCCACGGGTTGAGAGTGAGGTATCCACCTCCTGACCAATCACCAGCCGGGCATTGTTTAAATCCGCCGGTTGCCCTACCAGATGCAGGAGATCGCCGTGCTGAATAAGGGTATCCGGTGAAGGCACCATCAGCGTTTCATCACGTTTCAGGCGGGAACAGATAATGGTCGCGCTGTTCAGAATGGGAACATCCTGAATCGCCATATTGTTCAGATTAGGGTTTTCGACGCGAATATTGATAGTTTTAATGAGCGCATGGCCGTTGGTCAGCGTGCTTTCATGCTCTTTTGCCTCCTGCTCGACGTTAACACGGAACAGCACGCGCACCAGCCACATCGAGAGCAAAATACCGCAAATGCCAAACGGATAGGCCATGGCGTAGCTCATCCCCATCTGATCGACGACATCAGCAGGGATACCCAGATCGCGCAGAATTTGCTGGCCCGCCCCGAGCGCGGGCGTATTCGTGACGGCGCCGGAGAAGATGCCCAGCACGACGGGCAGCGGAATAGCGAAGAGTTTATGCAGAATGGCGGTCACCAGCCCCCCCATCACGACGATGCCGAAGGCAAAGAGATTAAGGCGTAAACCGGAGACGCGCAGGGAAGCGAAGAAGCCCGGCCCCACCTGAATACCGATGGTATACACAAAGAGGATCAGGCCGAACTCCTGGATGAAATGCAGCATATCGGCGCTGAGCACCCACCCAAGCTGGTCGGCAAAATGGCCGACAAAAATCCCGCCGAACAGCACCCCACCGATGCCAAATCCGACGCCGCGGATTTTGATATTCCCCAGCCATAGCCCCACTACCGCGACAAGGGCCAACACGCTAACGGTTAACGCGATATCACTCATGATCCACATCCTGTGTATAACCATAGTTATGCTAAGGATTCTCTCAGAGCTGACGGCGGTTGTATGGGCGATGGCGCACAAAAAAGCCCTGCCGGGGCAGGGCTTCATGGCATCTGTGAGCGAGTCGGGTGGCGGCTGCGCCTTACCCGACCTAGAGGATCGGCAGGTTTTCCACCCGGCAAAAACGTGGTTTAGCTGTTCAACGCCGGGCGTTCGCTAATGGCGATGCGCTGAGGCGCAATGGCTTCCGGCACGTTACGGGTGAGGTCAATGTTCAGCAGCCCGTTAGTGAACGTCGCGCCAGAAACTTCCATATGGTCTGCCAGGGTAAAGCTCAGGCTAAACGGCTGAGTGACAAGCCCCTGATGCAGCCATTTGGTCTCGGTGTCTGGTTTTTCCGGTGACCCTTTCACGGTCAGGCGCGTACCCTCAAGCTGGATGTCGAGATCTTCCTGGCGGAACCCGGCCAGCGCAAGCGTGATGCGGTAGTGGTTATCATCGCTTTTTTCGATGTTGTACGGCGGAAAGGTCTGCTGTTCGGTTGCGCTTTGCAGCGCGTTAGCCAGTTTGTCAAAACCGATCCACTGACGCAGCAGGGGGGATAAATCGTAGTTACGCATACTAAATCTCCTTCTGTGAAGCGAGTTCGGCACAGTTTAATTTTGTGCACAGTTGTACCTGCAAACCCTTGCGGATTCGCATATGCTCCCGTTACGGCAAGCAAGTTCGGGTGGGCCGCTCACGCGACCCGCGTAATTAGTTGATTTCGATACGACGCGGTTTTTTCTCTTCCGGAATCACACGTTCCAGTTCGATAAACAGCAGGCCGTTCACCAGGTTCGCGCCCTTGACGTGGATGTTCTCAGCCAGCTGGAACTTGCGCTCAAAGTTGCGCTCTGCGATGCCCTGGTAGAGGTAGGTTCGTTCTTTCTGCTCGGCCGTATGGGAGCCTTTCACCACCAGCAGATTGTCCTGCGCGGTGATCTCCAGTTCGCTCTCTGCGAAACCGGCAACAGCAATCGCAATGCGATAGTGGTTTTCGTCAACCAGTTCAACGTTGTAAGGAGGATAGCCGTTGCTCTGGCTCTGGTTGTTTTCTAAGTGGTTGAACAGACGATCGAAACCAATGGCAGAACGGTATAGCGGAGAGAGATCGAAATTACGCATGGATAAATGCTCCTGAAATCAGCGAGAAAATGTAGCCTTCCACCATGGACAGGCTTCTGCTTCCCCGAACACCCATCAGGCGTGTCCGTTATCGGGTTACATTCTTAAAATGGGTCTGGATACGGCCTTTTCAAGACTGTTGATGTGAGATTTTTTTGCACTTTGCTGGTTGTCGCATAGACTCAGGGGCACAGCACAAAGGGTTAAATTGCGATGACGACCACAGTGCGGGAGTTTTGAGCTATCCATTTTGGACGCGCCTCGCTATAACCCTGAGTTGCAGGTCAATGCCGTGCTACTAAAGATGACTGAGTGATGATGAGAAATGTTCTGATTAAGCTGGCGTCGTTCAGCGGGGTTGTTTTACTTTGCGGGTGTTCGAGCGTGATGTCGCACACCGGCGGTAAAGAAGGAACATATCCGGGGACGCGCGCCAGTGCCGCAATGATCTCTGATGATGAGACAAACTGGGGTACCAAATCTCTGGCGATTCTTGATATGCCGTTTACGGCGGTTGCCGATACGCTTCTGCTGCCGTGGGATATGTTCCGCACCGACAGCTCAGTGCGTTCGCGCGTTGAGAAAAGCGAGCAGGAAAAGCTGGCGACCAATTCCGTCATCCCGCCCGCAGAGATGCCTCCACGCTAATTCTGTGCGGTTTCCGTTAGCCACAGCTGGCGGAAACCGCCCTTCTCTTCCATCCATGCAATAAATCGTCCGTCCGGGGGAAAACACCACAGCGTCAGCAGACGGCGGATTGCCGTGATCGGACGTCAAAAACGTCACCTCTCCGGTCTGCGCATCGCAGCAGGCAATACGGCCTGCAAGCACAAATCCCAGCCCGTTGCCGGAAGGATGCCAGTTAAAGGCCGACTGAATATCACGCTCAGTGTGGGTCAGCTGACGCGGCTCGCCGCCCTCAGGGGGAGATAAGCCACAGCTGCACAACGCCGTTATCGTCCCGCATTAAAAACGCAATCTGCGTCCCCTGCGGATTGCTGCGCACCCAGTGGCGCGGCACGTTCACCAGCCCCGGATACGCCTTCTGATGGGTGAAGGTTAAGCGACGTTGCGTTACGCCCGCAGGCGGCGCGGGCATTGTATCAGGCGTTCCCTGCAACGGCGCATCGCCCGCCCGTTTCCAGCCCTGCTCGTCTTTGGGGAGATCGACAATAAACAGTTCGGGCACTTTCTCGCCTTTCGCAGACACCGTATCGCCGATAAACGCCAGCCTGTCGTTGCCCACCCAGCCCTCTTCATAGGCGCGGTTTACCTCATCGCTGCCCGGTTTCGGGTTCGGCGTTGTACGGCTTACCAGTACGCTCCAGAAGGTGCCGGCATATTCCCGCGGATGGTTCCCCTGTGGGTTTACTGGGCCAAAAGGCGCCGCCACCCCGACGTTACGCAAATCCAGCTGCGGATCGCGCGCGTGCAGCACATGGTCGTTGTAGGTAAAGCTGACGAACTGCCCGTTCGGGCTAAAAACGTGGACGTGGCTGCCGCCACGCAGCGCCCCTGCGGTGTAAGGCGCGGTGATATCCATTGCATCAAGATTGCTCACCTGACCATTGTGCGCAATCACCCCCTGACGATGGTGAAAATCATACTGCCAGTCTGCATCCGGGTTTTTCGGGCCGTGGATAAAAACATATTTGTCCTGCGCCGGATGAACGGTTACCACGCCGACATGCGCGCCGTCAGTCGCACGGTAGATCGCCTCAACCTCGCCCGTACTAACATTGACCCGCTCAATGGTTTCACCGGTAAACGACGCGCCGGACGGGCGGACATCATAGACAAGCCACTGGCTGTCTGGCGTCCAGGTGTTGATGTTGGTGAGCTGGTGGTTGCGGGAAGCGAAGGTGATTTGTTTCATGAAAATACCCTGATGCGCGGTTATCGCATCAGGGTAAAACATCCGAAGGGATTAGCCTACTCGTTTAACGTCGCCGACCAGCAGGATGTAGGAGAGCGCCCCGATCAGCGCCACGGCAGAGATATACACCAGAGCCGGACCAAAGCCGTAGTCCTGCGCCAGGTAACCGATGACCAGCGGTACGGTGATCCCGCCCAGGCCGCCAACGAAGTTAAACACGCCACCAGTCAGGCCGATCAGACGCATCGGCGCCAGGGACGACACCAGCGACCAGGTGATGGAGGCAAAACCGTTTCCGAAGAACGCTACCGCCATCAGGGTCATGATCCACACCGGATCGTTGGTGTAGTTCGCTCCCATGATGCAGGTAGAGATCAGCAGTCCGCAGATAATTGGCGTTTTACGCGCAACGCCCAGTGAGAAGCCTTTTTTCACCAGTTTGTCCGCCAGCCAGCCCGAGAGCAGCACGCCGAAAAACGCCGCAAGGAACGGTACGGTGGTCATAAAGCCCGCCTTCAGCGCGGTAATGCCCTTCTCCTGCGTCAGATAGTTCGGGAACCAGGTGAGGAAGAACCACAGCGTGGAGGTCACTGCGAACTGGCCCAGATATACGCCCACCAGCTTACGGTGGAAGACCAGCTTCCAGTCCGCTCTGGTCAGCGGCTGGCGCGCCTCTTTTTTCACCGGCGCATCGCCGTCCACCAGGCCACCGCCGTCGCGGATGTAGTCCAGTTCGGCTTTGGTGATGCTTTTGGTCAGGCGCGGCGGCTGATAAACCTTAAACCAGATGAGCGACCAGATAATGCCGATCCCGCCGGTGACGATAAACACCCAGTGCCAGCTCAGCAGCTCCTGGATCCAGATTAACAGCGGCGTCAGAAACGCCAGACCAACAAACTGCCCGGAGGTGTAAAAACCAACAGCGGAAGCGCGTTCGTGTTCAGGGAACCAGCTGGTCACCATGCGGTTGTTGGTCGGAAACGCCGGCGCTTCAAACACCCCGGTGATGGCGCGCAGGCCAATCAGCGACATCAGCCCGGTCGCGAAGCCCTGGAACAGGGTCGCCACGGACCAGCCGAAAATAGCGATAAAGTAGGTCAGACGTGAACCCACGCGGTCAAGGAACCAGCCACCAGGGATCTGACAGAGCGTATACAGCCAGGCAAACGCCGAGAAGACGTAGCCCATTTCCGCTTTGGTGATGCCAAACTCTTCCTGAATATGAGCCGATGCCACGGCAAGGTTGGCGCGGTCGACATAACAGATGACCACGGTAATAAAGATCATGATCAGCGTCAGGTAACGACGACGCCCGGTTTTTGCAGCAGTAACTGGAATATCCATCGCAATCTGTCTCCAGATTTTGGGCATAGCGAAGCCGCTCACCATGCCCTGTAATTTACAGAGGGTTATATTTTTTCTATGTACGTTTTTTTTGCCCGGTGGCGCTTCGCTTACCGGGCCTACGAGAGAGTAGGCCGGATAAGCGTAGCGCCATCCGGCGATTTACCACTCGGCTACGGAACCGTCTTCATGACGCCACAGTGGGTTACGCCAGTCCGGCGCACTTTTACTCAGCTCAATGACTTTGGCTTCGTCGATCTCCACGCCAAGGCCCGGCTTCGTTAACGGTTTAAAGAAACCACCTTCCATGCTGAAGTCTTCTTTGTTTTTCACAAAGTCGAGCAGCTCCGCGCCCTTGTTATAGTGAATGCCCATGCTTTGTTCCTGGAACACCGCATTGCGGGAGACGAAGTCGACGTGCAGGCAGGCCGCCAGCGCAATCGGCCCAAGCGGACAGTGCGGCGCCAACGCCACATCGTAGGCTTCTGCCATTCCGGCAATTTTGTAGCATTCGGTGATGCCGCCCGCGTGGGAGAGGTCCGGTTGCAGGATCGCAATGCCGCCCGCTTCCAGCACGCGTTTAAACTCGAAGCGCGAGAACATGCGTTCCCCCGCCGCGATGGGAATGTGCGTCTGTTCAGCCAGTTTCGGATAGTATTCCGCCTGCTCGGCCAGCACCGGCTCTTCGATAAACAGCGGGCGATACGGCTCCAGCTCTTTAATCAGCACTTTGGCCATTGGCGCGCTGACGCGGCCGTGGAAATCCAGACCAAACTCAATCTCGTTGCCGAAGGCTTCACGGATTTGCGCCACGGTATTCACCGCCCGGTCTACCGCGCGCGAGTTGTCGATAACGCCCATTTCTTCGCAGCCGTTGAGTTTGAAGGTGTCAAAACCGATGTTGCGCAGTTGCCGGATACCGTCGATCACTTCCGCAGGGCGGTCACCGCCCACCCAGCTGTAGGCTTTGATTTTGTCGCGCACCAGGCCGCCCATTAATTGCCAGACCGGGGCATTGAGCACTTTGCCTTTGATATCCCACAGCGCCTGATCAATACCGGCGATGGCGCTCATCAGAATCGGCCCCCCGCGGTAGAAGCCCGCGCGGTACATCACCTGCCACAGGTCGTTGATGCGCGCCGGATCCTGGCCAATCAGGTATTCGCCCAGCTCGTGCACCGCGGCTTCAACGGTGCGCGCACGGCCTTCAATCACCGGCTCGCCCCAGCCAACCACGCCTTCGTCGGTTTCGATTTTCAGGAACATCCAACGCGGGGGTAAACGGTACGTGGTGAGTTTGGTTATTTTCATTGCACTGCCTCTCGATACGCTTTCACAAATGCTGCCGCCTGCTGTGCGGTACGCTCAACGGGCTGACCGGCACGATAGAGATCGCTGCCCAGCCCCGCGCCCACACAGCCCGCGCTCATCCACTGGCCCAGGTTTTCCGGCGTGACGCCGCCCACGGCAAAGACCGGCACGCTGGCGGGTAAGACCGCTTTCAGCGCTTTGATGTAATCCGGACCAAAGGCCGACGACGGGAAAATTTTGAGAGACTGTGCGCCCGCATCGAGGGCGGCAAAGGCTTCTGTGGCCGTGGCGCAACCCGGGCAGACGGTCATGCCGTAATCCACCGCCCGGCGGATCACCTCGGGGTTGATATTCGGTGTGACGATAAGCTTGCAGCCCATCTTCGCCAGTTCATCCACCTGCTCCGGCTGTAATACGGTGCCAGCGCCAATCAGCGCCTTATCACCAAACGCCTTCACAATTGCCGGAATGCTTTTTTCCCACTCCGGGGAGTTGAGCGGGATTTCCACCGCGTCGAACCCGGCGTCGATCACCGCGCCAACGTGCGCTAAGGCCTCACCGGGCGTGATACCGCGCAAAATCGCGATCAGGGGAAGTTCAGTTTGCCACTGCATGAGCGATGCTCCTTATGCCTGCCTGAAATGCCGTGTCGCCTTCCACCGCAGCAACATCCCGTCCGATAGCGTGGAACGCCTGGCGGTAACGAGACGTCAGCGATGAACCCGCGACGAGCGTGATGGCCTGCTGCCCGGCGAACGCGTCGCTCAGAGTGGCGACTTCTGCGCCAATCAGCAGGCCGGACAGAAATTCGCTGACCTGTTCGCGCGGAAGATTTCCCAGCACGTGCGAGGCGCGAACCTCAAAAAGTTGCGGCAAAACGGCAAGGGATGCGATCCCGCGCTCAAGCCCGGCGGCAAACGCTTCCGGCGAAGGGGTCTGCTCCGGCAAACCGGCCCCCACCAGCGAATGCTTAAGCAGCAAGTGGTGCAGTTCGCCGGTCATCACGGTGCGGAAATCATGAATTTGCTCAGCATCCGCCTGGACCCATTTGCAGTGCGTCCCGGGCATGACGTAGACAGAAGAAGGAGAAAGGGTGCGCGCCCCGAGCAGCTGCGTCTCTTCGCCGCGCATCACATTATGGTTATCGTCGCGAGAGACGCATAAACCGGGAATAATCCAGACATTGTCGCCAACGGACGTTAACTGATCGCCAACGGCGGTGAAATGCACCGGAACTGACAGGTAAGGCGCGACCTTCCACCCCACGTTACTGCCGACCATTCCGGCCATCACCACTGGCGTTGTACCGTCGCGCCAGTTTTGTGTCACCTCTGCTAACACCGCTGCGGGGGATTTACCGTTCAGGCGCGTCACACCTGCTTCTGATTGCCTGCTTTCCAGGCACTGCTCACCCTGGTAGAGCCAGGCGCGCAGATTGGTCGATCCCCAGTCAATTGCGATGTAGCGTGATGTCATGTGATTTCCTTCAACCTTCGTGTCGAGCTGGCGATCATGGTCAGCGCCGCCTGCTCTGCCGCATCGCCGTCCTGATGCCGTATCGCATCGAACAGCGCTTTATGTTCCTGAAGCGTTTTCGGCATGTTGGCCTCATCGCCCATCCAGGTACGTTCAAATACTGCTCGCTGTAGCGAGCTGATCGCCACGCTAAGCTGCTGTAAAACCGGGTTATGCACCGACTGCAATACCGCTTCGTGGTAGCGAATGTCCGCTTCGTTGAACGCCTCCCGATTCTGGTTATTGGCGATCATGTCATTTAAAGCCGACTCAATCTGAGCCAGGTCACCTGACGTTGCGCGCTCAGCCGCCCAGCGGGCGATAGCCGGTTCCACCAGATTTCGGACTTCGCTCATCGCGCCGATAAGCCATGGGTCGTAGTCGTTTTCCAGCACCCATTGCAGAACATCGGTATCGAGGTAGTTCCACTGGTTACGCGGCGCCACAAACGCGCCGCGATAGCGCTTCATTTCAATCAGCCGCTTCGCCATCAGCGAGCGGAACACTTCCCGGATGATGTTGCGCGAGGTTTCAAACTCCTCGCACAGTTCCGCCTCTGCTGGTAGCGGCGAACCGGGAACGTATTTGCCACCCACAATCTGAGTGCCCAGCGTGATGACAATGCGATCGGTTTTATTGAGTGTCATGGAGAGTCCTTGTGCTCTGTAAGTCCATCACTACTTTACCGCGACCGCTGAATTTCGCCTCACTTTTGCAGTACAAACGTGAGGCCTTCCGCCTTTGCTGTGGTGATAATGTAGTACAATCAATTAATGTTGTACTACAATACAGATCACAAAAAGAACAATTCGATAAATTCAGGGCCAAAAAAAGGCCCGGTTAATAACCAGGGCTAATCTTTCAAAGCACTTGTTACGACAGAACGAATTTCTCGATCGCCCAGGCAACGCCGTCTTCCAGGTTAGATTTGGTCACGAAGTTCGCCACTTCTTTTACCGACGGGATGGCGTTATCCATCGCCACGCCCATGCCCGCATATTCGATCATCGCAATATCGTTTTCCTGGTCGCCCAGCGCCATGATCTCCTCAGGCTTGATGCCCAGCGCATCGGCAAGCGATTTGACGCCCGTGCCTTTATTAACGCGTTTATCGAGGATTTCGAGGAAGTACGGCGCACTTTTCAGCACGGTGTATTTCTCTTTTACCTCAGCCGGAATGCGCGAGATGGCTTTGTCGAGGATCGCGGGTTCGTCGATCATCATTACTTTCAGGAACTGGGTTGCCGGGTCCATGTTTTCCGCTTCGCAGAACACCAGTGGAATGGTTGCAACGTAGGACTCGTGCACCGTGTAGTAGCTGATATCGCGGTTGGCGGTGTAAAGCGTATTGCGATCGAGCGCGTGGAAGTGAGAGCCCACGTCGCGGGAGAGTTTTTCAAGGAAACGGTAGTCATCATAGCTCAGTGCAGTTTGCGCCACCGTGCTGCCATCGGCTGCCTTTTGCACCAGCGCGCCGTTATAGGTGATGCAGTAATCGCCAGGCTGGTTCATGTGCAGCTCTTTCAGGTAGCTGTGCACCCCGGCATACGGGCGTCCGGTGGTGAGCACCACGTTCACGCCTTTTTCGCGTGCGGCGGCGATCGCATTTTTAACGGCAGGAGAGATAGTGTGGTCTGGCAGCAGCAGCGTGCCGTCCATATCGATTGCAATGAGTTTGATGGCCATGGGGTCCCCGGGATAAATGAGTGCTACCTCATGCTAACGCGATTCGGCTCAAAAAACAGTAAAAGTGTCAGCGAGAAAGGGGGATGGAAAAAGAGGACTTCACTCCCCTATTAACCCCGGCGGTCCAGCCCGCCGGGATCGAGCCAGAGAAAGAATAATCAGGCAATCGTCTGCTTTTTGCCTCCCAGCATCAGCAGCACAGCAGAGCCGATGGCCAGCGCGCCAACCAGGTAGAACGCGGAATAATATTGCCCGGTTCCTTGCACAATAAACCCGGTTAACATCGGCGCGAATACCCCTGCAAGATTAGCAAGAAAGTGGATAAAGCCGCTGACGGCGCCCACGTTATTGCCCTTCACCGTATCCTGAACGATAGCCCAGTAACATGACGTCGTAACATACATGGCAAACATTCCGACGGACATCAGCGCAATCGCCCCGTACAGGTTAAGCACCAGCGCGGAGGCAGTGATGCATATCGCGGCGATAATCAGGCCAACAACGATAATCACTTTACGAGAAAACAGCAGGTTATTGGTCAGCTTGTAGATATAGTCAGAGATAAAGCCACCGGAGATCAGGCCGACAAAGCCCAGCAGCCAGGGCAGCACGTTGGCGATACTCATATCGCGCATATTCAGACCGCGCGCGTCCAGCAGATAGCTTGGAAACCAGGTCATAAAGAAGAACAGAATGTAGCTGTAGGCGAAAAAGGCCAGCGCGGTGAACAGAATGATCGGCTGCTTCAGGTAATACGAGAGCTTTTCATCCGGCAGGTCGTTCCCGACTGTCTCTGCCACGGTCCGGGCATCCGCCTCCTCTTTTGGCGCTTCGCTCCCCTTCGTGGCGATCAGCCAGACGACCACCCACACGAAACCGATAAGCATCATTCCTACGAACGTCATACGCCAGCCAAACGCCAGCGCAGAGGCGGCGACGATGGGCGCCGAGACCGCGCCGCCCATCGGGTTGCCTGAAAAAGAGACGCCGACAGCCCTGGCGCGCTCCCTGGCAGGAAACCACTTCACAATGGTTTTATTGGTGACTGACCCCATTGGGCCTTCCGCCGCCCCAAAAATAACGCGAATAATAAACAGGGAGGTAAAATTAAACGCGGCGCAGGTCAAACCGGCAAACAGCGACCATAACCCCATCGCGCCAGCAAATATACGTCGTGGTCCATATTTATCAGCCAGCCAGCCGCCGACAAAACAGAACACCGCATAACCGATCGCGAAGCTACTAAAAATAAGACCCAGCTCAGCTTTATTGACATTCAAATCCGTCGTGATATAGGGGGCAAGAATAGATAATGCCGCCCGATCTATATAATTTATCATTGATGCAATAAAAAGGAGCACAAGGATAAAATATCGTCTTCCAGTATACATTTTGTTCTCCAGGGTAAAGAGGTTTTACAGATGTATTTAGCTGTTATTGATAATTAAATGCACGATGTTGTTAATGTAAAACCCATATCATCCATTCACAACGCAGATAAATATTGATAAATACTTTCCACAACTGGAATGCCTTCGCGCTGGCATTTCTCTTTATAACGTACCTGAGGATCGTTAGGCGCCAGGACCTTTTCAACGCCAGGAACCGGTTTAACCGCCCGGAGTTCATCCCGCATTATTTTTATGGTGGCGGCAAAAAGCGGATTACCCAGTTTTTCAGGATCGATAACAATGACCAGGCTCGCCAGTTTGCGCATCTTATCGTAATCACCATACATACGAACGATATGATTACCAAAGTTTGCTCCCATTAAGATACCGGTCAGCGCATCAATCGCCAGCGCAATCCCTGAGCCTTTATGCCCGCCGAAAGGCAATAGATTTTCAATTTTATGCGGATCGGTTGTGACATTGCCTTCCTTATCCAGCGCAAGCCCTTCGCCGATGGGTTTGCCCGTCTCTTTGGCATGTAAAATTTTGCCAAACGCGATAGCGCTGGTTGCCATATCGACGATCATCGGTTCTTCGCCCGCGACCGGGAAACCAAAGGCAATCGGGTTCGTGCCCAGGAACCGCTCTGCGCCACCATGAGGCGCCACGCAGGTATCCGTTTGTGTCATGACGATAGCAATGGTGTTTTGTTGGGTAGCGCGTTCAGCAAACCAGGAGAGCGCCCCGCAGTGGGAAGCATTTTTTATCCCCACAAAACCCAGCCCGGTCTCTTTCGCCAGCGCTATCGCGTGATCCGTCGCGGCCTTGAGTGCCGAATGCCCCATGCCGTCGTCAGCATCCAGCACCGCCACGGATGGAGAAAGAGTATTGATCGTCATGTTTGCAGCCGGATTGAGGCCGCCTGCTTGCAGGCGCGTACAATAATGCTCCACGCGCATAACGCCATGAGAATGCACGCCCGTCATATCCGCATGTACCAGCACGTCCGCGACATCTTGCGCCGTTTTTTCATCCAGCCCGGCGGGAATTAATTTATTTAATACCAGCTTTTTTAAGCCATCTTCTTTAATAAATACGGTGGTCATATTTTTTCCTTAAAATTTAATTACGCCTTTGACCAGTTTTTTATTTTCCACGACATCCTGCTGGTAGCGATCGCCAATTTTGCAGAAATCAAATTCCTGATTCACCATCAGATGTTCGTTAAGCGTTCCGTTCGCCATTAAGGCGATTACGCATTCAAAATCTTCTCGCGTTGCGTTACGGCTGGCTAACAGCGTGGTCTCTTTTTTATGGAAAGTGGGATCGTCAATCGACAGCTCACCAATATAAAGACCAATAAAGACTATTTTTCCACCGTGACGAATCAGATCCACCGCCCGCGTCATAGAGCCTTTATTACCGGTGGCATCAAGCAACGTACAGGCTAACTGTCCGTTAAAACAGGCTTTCACCGTTTCAATATAATTATCCTGCCCAGGATCGACGGTATCTACGCCAACTTTATCGGCGATTTGCTGGCGTCTTCCTGCGTCGATATCGGCGACCACGACGCGGCCTCCTTTCGCTTTAGCAATGGCTGCCGCCGCCAGCCCAATCGGTCCGGCGCCGACCACCAGCACATTTTGCTGCGGCGCGATATCCGCCCGGCGAACCGCATGCGCGCCAATGGCAAAACACTCGACCAGCGCGCCAGCGTTGTCGCTCAGCGTGGGCGGCAGTTCCACCAGATTGTCTTCCCGCACGGCCAGATATTCACTGAATCCGCCGTCCTGATGTACGCCATAAAGCGAGACGTTTTCGCAGCAGTTGGTTTTCCCTTCCCGGCAGGCCGCGCAATCGCCGCATGGGATACAGGGAATAACGCTGTAGCGGCGGCCTTTCTGTACACGCTGGCAGGCGCGGCCTGTCTCTTCCACTACGCCGCAAATTTCATGGCCCAATACGCGCGGATAAGAAAAGAAGGGCTGGCGTCCCGCATAAGCATGGATATCCGTACCGCAAATGCCCACCGCGTTGATTTTTAACAGCGCTTCGGCCTCGTGTAACTCAGGCATCGCCCTTTCGATGTATTCAATATTGCCGGGAGCCTGGCAAATGAGCGTTTTCATACGTTAGCCTTCACTAGTAAATGTTGAATAGCGGCTTTTACGCCGTGTGTTTCAATCGCTTCGAACGCCTGCCGCACATCGTGCAGAAATTGCGGATTGTCGCTCGCGAGCGTACCGAAAATGCTTTTTATCTGAAGCAGCGAGAGCGCTTTTGCCCATGCCTCTTTTTGCGTTGTCACGCAGGCGTGAAACTCAGCGTTAAGCGGATCGGCAACCGCCTCTCCCCTGGCAATGGCGCTGATAACGAAGTGGAGCCAGCCGGCGACCAGAACCGTCAGGGCCGTGCCGTTTACCCCGCGCATCTGAAGCGTGCGCCAGGGATCGATAGCCCGTTGAGGCAGTTTTTGTGAACCATCCATGGCGATTTGGCTGGTTTTATGTCGGATATGCGGATTGCTAAAGCGCGCAATAAGCACGTTAGCGTATTGGTTAACATCCAGATCCAGGTGCGGACTCAGGGAGTTGGCCTGCTCTTCAACCATCAGATACCGTACGGCGGCGTTAAAAACCGCATCTTCCATGCACTGGTAAATGAACTCATAGCCTGCCAGGGTGCCGCAGTAGGCCAGAAATGAGTGACTGCCGTTCAACATACGCAGCTTCATCTCTTCATAGGGCAGAACGTCGGCGACAAACATGGCGCCAGCCCGGTCCCACTCAGGCCGCCCTGCGACAAAATTATCTTCGATGACCCAATGACGGAAATCTTCACATACCACACCGGCGGGATCGGCCCTGCCGGTTTCCGCTTCGATCAGGGCAAACGCCTCTTCGGTCATTGCCGGAACAATCCGGTCAACCATCGTTCCCGGGAAGGTGACGTTCTGCGCAATCCAGTCGGCCAGCGTGACATCACGCTGCGCGGCGAAGGCAATAACGGCACCTTTCGTCAGCGCGCCATTTTCCGGGATGTTATCGCATGACATGACGCTAAACGGGGGCAGATTGTGGAGCCGACGCAGGCGTAGCGCCTCCACGATCAGGCCGATAGCTGACTGCGGCGCCTGCGGATTGGCCAGATCGTGGCGAATAAGCGGGTTAAGCAGATCGAGCTGACGAGACTGCGGATCGGTACAGTAGCCTTTCTCCGTCACCGTTAAGGAGACGATTTTTACCTGCGGTTCGATCAGTTTTTCAATCGCGGCCTGGATACCGCTCTGTGGCGTATGCAGCGCGCCGGTCAACGAACGTACCTGACGGCACAGCGTGGCGTGTGACGATCGCTCAACCACGGTAAAAAGACCGTGTTGCGCATTTAACGCGTCCACTACGTCAGCGCTGCCGAACAGATTAATGCCAAAAATGCCCCACCGCGTTCCTGCCGCTTCGTTGCTTAAATCGGTGTAAACCGCCTGGTGTCCCCGGTGAAATGCTCCAGTACCGATATGTACGATGGCGGTTTCTAAATCCTGGCGGGAGTAAGCCGTGCTTTCCATTACGATCCCCTGATAGTTGACGTCGACCAATTATGCTTAACTGGTTTACCAAAACAGTGAGTAAGATCGCAAATGGTGAACAGACAATCCAGTAAAAAAAGATCATTCGTAGATAAATGTTTACAAACCAAATAAAATCAATTAGTTATTTAATGATCGTTATTCTTGATACCGATGCATGTGCAAAAATGTGACCCGTCGCAGGAGAAAACAACTACAAACCGGTGTACCATTCAGCAACCAGAGGGCAAATAAATTCGTTAACCATTTGTTTTTGATATAAATATATCACTAACAAAACTGAATAACCCGCTAAACACACGAAAAATTGGTAAACCATTCAGTCGAGAAAGGTTTACCAGCAGGACCACTCCAGCAATGACTGATCATGAAAAGGATATGAAGATGGATACCGCTATTAAGTACGTTGAAACCAGACTCTTCAAAGTGCCGCTGGCAGAAGTATTAGTCGATGCCAAACATGGTGATCACAGCCATTTCGAGCTGATTACCACCACCATTACCCTGGAAAATGGCGAGACTGGCACAGGCTACACCTATACCGGCGGTAAAGGGGGTTATGCGATTAAAGCGATGATCGATCACGATCTGGCCCCCGTACTGGCAGGCAAGGATGCGGCGGCCATTGATGATATTTATGACTTTATGGAGTGGCATATCCATTACGTGGGCCGGGGCGGGATCGCTTCCTTTGCAACGTCAGCGATTGATATTGCCCTGTGGGATTTGAAAGGCAAGCGCGAGCAGCTCCCGCTCTGGAAAATGGCGGGCGGCAAAAACAAGAGCTGTAAAGCCTACTGTGGCGGTATAGATCTCGCCTTCCCGCTGGAAAAGCTTCTGAACAGCATTAAGGGATATTTAGAAAGCGGCTTTAATGGCGTGAAGATTAAGGTTGGCCAGAAGAACCCGCAGGAGGATATCGAGCGAATCAAAGCAGTTCGTCAGCTCATCGGGCCGGATATTACCTTTATGATTGACGCCAACTACTCTCTGACCGTTGATCAGGCGATTGCGCTATCGAAGGCCGTCGAGTCATGCGATATCACCTGGTTTGAAGAGCCGACCATCCCAGATGATTACGATGGTTACGCCACTATCGCGGAAAATACCACCATCCCGCTGGCGATGGGCGAAAACCTGCATACCATTCATGAGTTCGGCTATGCGCTGGATCGCGCAAAACTGGGCTTTATTCAGCCGGACGCCTCTAACTGCGGGGGGATCACCGGTTGGCTGAGAGCCGCCCGGCTGTCGATCCGTTATGGTCTGCCGGTCTGTTCACATGGGATGCAGGAGCTGCACGTCAGCCTGGTTTCCGCCTTTGACACCGGCTGGCTGGAAGTTCACAGCTTCCCTATCGATCGCTATACCCATCGTCCGCTGGTGGTCGAAAATTACCGGGCCGTTGCGCCGGATACCTGCGGTACGGGTGTTGAATTTGACTGGGATAAGCTGACCCCGTTCGAGGTCTGAGTCTTTTTGCGGGTCTGTTTGTTGACGGACCCGCAATGCGGTCAGGTGGCAAAGAAAAAATCGTCAAAATCGTCGAGCGAATCATCCTGCTGGAAGATTTTAACCAGCTCGTTTTTACTGTGTTCCAGATGGTCCCAGGCGGCTTGTCTGGCTTGCTCTGCGTTACGTTTTTGCAGGGCGAGGAAGATGCTGCGGTGATCGTCCACCCACTGCATCCGCAGCTCTTTTTTATGCAGATATTTGTAGTTGAGGCGCTTCCAGCGAGGGTTCTCCGTGCGCACGGCACGCCACAGCTCGGCAGATTGTTTCATCAGCACCCTGTTCTGGGTCGCTTCCGCAATAATGTTGTGGAACTGTCGATCAAGCTCTTCGAACTTGTCGCTGTTGCCATCAATCATCTTTTCTTGCTGCGTGATGATCTTCTTCAGCTCACGCAGCTCATTGAGCCTGATTTGCGTGGCGGCAAACCCGGTGATATTGCTTTCGATCACCTGACGGGCCTGGAGTAACTCAAAGGGACCGATATCGGAATAGGGGAGTAGCGACTTCTGGTTGAGTTTTTCAGGGCTGTCGATGAAATAGATCCCCGCGCCCTGGCGAACTTCCACCACGCCTTTCAGCTCAAGCATGATGATCGCTTCGCGAATCGTTGTCCGACTGGTATTAAAACGCTCGCCAAGCTCCCTTTCTGAAGGAAGGCGCTCTCCCGCTTTGAACACGCCGGAATAGAGCAACTCTTCTATTTGAAGCCCGATATCGTAATAGCGTCGTTTTGTGATCGCCTGTTCCATGCTTACGCCTGTAAAAAGCTGTGAGTTCAACCTGTAAAGCGATTCGCCTGCGCCTCCTCAAACGCGGAGAAGGCGCAAAGCGGGGTGCTTAAATATCGATATTCGCCGCCTTCAGGGCGTTCTCTTCGATGAAGGCGCGACGTGGTTCAACCGCATCGCCCATCAGGGTCGTGAACAGCTGATCCGCTGCGATTGCGTCTTTAACGGTGACGCGCAACATGCGACGGCTTTCCGGATCCATGGTGGTTTCCCACAGCTGATCCGGGTTCATTTCGCCCAGGCCTTTATAACGCTGAATAGAGAGACCACGACGGGACTCTTTTACCAGCCACTCCAGCGCCTGTTCGAAGCTGGCTACCGGCTGACGACGTTCGCCACGTTCGATAAACGCATCGTCTTCGATCAGACCGCGCAGCTTCTCGCCGAGGGTGCAGATACGGCGGTATTCCGGACCGGTCACAAATTCGTGCTCCAGCGGGTAGTCGGTATCGACGCCGTGGGTACGCACGCGAACGATCGGCTCGAACTGCTGCTCAGCGTTCTGCTGAACGTCGAACTTCCACTGGCTGCCATGCTGCTCTTTCTCGTTCAGCTCGCTCACCAGGGTGTTCACCCAGCGGGTGACGGTCTGCTCGTTGCTCAGATCGGCTTCGGTCAGGGTCGGCTGGTAAATCAGCTCTTTCAGCAGCGCTTTCGGATAGCGACGCTCCATACGGCCAATCATTTTCTGCGTGGCGTTGAACTCGGAGACCAGACGCTCCAGCGGCTCACCGGCCAGCGCTGGCGCGCTGGAATTTGCGTGCAGGGTCGCACCATCAAGGGCGATCGCGATTTGGTACTGATCCATCGCGTCGTCATCTTTAATGTACTGTTCCTGCTTGCCTTTCTTCACTTTGTACAGCGGCGGCTGGGCAATGTAGACGTGGCCGCGCTCAACGATTTCCGGCATCTGACGATAGAAGAAGGTCAACAGCAGCGTACGAATGTGCGAGCCGTCGACGTCCGCATCGGTCATGATGATGATGCTGTGATAGCGCAGTTTGTCCGGGTTGTACTCGTCGCGACCAATGCCGCAGCCGAGCGCGGTGATGAGCGTCGCCACTTCCTGAGAAGAGAGCATCTTGTCGAAGCGCGCTTTCTCAACGTTAAGGATTTTACCCTTCAGCGGCAGAATCGCCTGGTTCTTGCGGTTACGGCCCTGCTTCGCAGAACCGCCCGCGGAGTCCCCTTCCACAAGGTACAGTTCAGACAGCGCCGGGTCGCGTTCCTGACAGTCAGCCAGTTTGCCCGGCAGGCCTGCCAGGTCCAGCGCGCCTTTACGACGGGTCATTTCACGCGCTTTACGCGCCGCTTCACGGGCACGCGCCGCATCGATAATTTTACCCACCACGATTTTCGCGTCGGACGGGTTTTCCAGCAGGTATTCGCTCAGCAGTTCGTTCATCTGCTGTTCAACCGCCGATTTCACCTCAGAAGAGACCAGCTTGTCTTTGGTCTGTGAGGAGAACTTCGGATCCGGCACCTTCACGGAGACCACGGCAATCAGGCCTTCACGTGCATCGTCACCGGTGGCGCTGACTTTCGCTTTTTTGCTGTAGCCTTCTTTGTCCATGTAGGCGTTCAGGGTTCGGGTCATCGCCGCGCGGAAGCCCGCCAGGTGCGTACCGCCATCGCGTTGTGGAATGTTGTTGGTGAAGCAGTAGATGTTTTCCTGGAAACCGTCGTTCCACTGCAAGGCCACTTCCACGCCGATACCGTCTTTTTCAGTAGAGAAGTAGAAGATATTCGGGTGAATTGGCGTTTTGTTCTTGTTCAGATACTCAACGAACGCCTTGATACCACCTTCGTAATGGAAGTGGTCTTCTTTGTTGTCGCGTTTGTCGCGCAGACGAATCGACACGCCGGAGTTCAGGAACGACAGTTCGCGCAGGCGTTTCGCCAGAATGTCGTACTCAAACTCGGTAACGTTGGTGAAGGTTTCGAGGCTCGGCCAGAAACGCACCATGGTACCGGTTTTATCGGTATCACCCGTGACGGCCAGCGGCGCTTCAGGCACGCCGTGCTGGTAGATCTGACGGTGAATTTTGCCTTCGCGCTGGATAACCAGCTCCAGCTTCTGCGACAGGGCGTTTACTACGGATACGCCTACGCCGTGCAGACCGCCGGAAACTTTATAGGAGTTATCATCGAACTTCCCGCCTGCGTGCAGAACGGTCATGATGACTTCCGCAGCAGATACGCCCTCTTCCGGGTGAATACCGGTTGGGATACCACGACCGTCATCGGTAACGGACACGGAGTTGTCCGCATGGATCGTGACCACGATGTCTTTACAGTGACCCGCGAGCGCTTCGTCGATAGCGTTATCTACCACCTCGAATACCATGTGGTGCAGACCGGTGCCGTCATCCGTGTCGCCGATATACATACCCGGGCGCTTACGCACCGCATCCAGCCCTTTCAGGACTTTGATACTGGAGGAGTCATAAGAATTCGACATCAACGTTTCTCGCTCATTTCAACTTGGGTTAATCCGTTATTTTACCCTTTTCCACGGTAAACATCTTCGAATTTTCGTCCGACATGTCTATAACGTGTTCAGCGCTAATGGCGCTGACGAAAACCTGCGACTGCGTGGCTTTTAAGCGGCTGGCAAGCAGCCCGCGCCGCGCGTCGTCAAGTTCCGAGGCAAAATCATCTATCAGGTACAGGCAGCGTCGCCCGCTCTCTCGAGTGAGGAACTCCCCCTGCGCCAGGCGCAGCGCGCACATCAGGAGCTTCAGCTGCCCGCGCGACAGCGTGTCTTCCACCGGCGCACCGTCGGCACGAATGCGGAAATCCGCCTTGTGCGGGCCGTGCGCGGTGTAGGTCAACATGCGATCGCGCTCGAAGCTTCTCTCTAACACCTCGGCATAATCCGTCTCTTTTTCCCAGCCACGCTGAAAAGAGAAGGTGAGAGAGAACTCGGGTAAAAACTGTTTGCAGGTGTCGGCCATGTCTTCGGCGATACCTGCGCTGTATTCGGCACGCCAGCGGCTGATTTGTTCCGCAAGAGGGATGAGTTCCATGTCCCACGGACGCAGCTGAGCGTAGCGCGTGACCTGGCGCAATGCGGCGTTACGCTGTTTAAGCAGACGCTTCAGGTTGCTCCAGGCGTTAAAGAAACCGGCTTCATTGTGAAAGCATCCCCAGTCGAGGAACGCTCTTCTGTATTTGGGGCCGCCGTTGAGTAAAGTAAACCCCTCGGGCGTAATCAGCTGCATCGGCATCAGCAGCGCCAGCTCCGCCACTTTGTGGCCATCGGTGCCGTCGATGCGCACCTTGCTGTCGCCCTGCTTGTCTTTGGTCAGGCCGATGGCGGTTTCCCGCTCTGCTCCCTGCAAACGCCCGTGCAGAACAAAAGATTCCTGCTCGTGGCGAATCACGCGACCAATCTGCAAACTGCGAAACGCCCGGCCGTGGCCGAGCGTATAGATGGCTTCCAGCACGCTGGTTTTGCCGCTGCCGTTCGCGCCAACCAGGAAGTTAAAGCCAGGGGATAAAGCGAGATCCGCGCTTTCGATATTGCGAAAGTCGCGGATCAACAGACGGGTGAGCGACATTACAGTCTCATTGGCATGACAACATAAGCAGCCGACTGCGATGCGGCATCTTCAATCTGTACGCTCGAAACGGAGTCAGTCAGCAGGATGCGAACGTTCTCGCATTTCAGTGCATTCAGCACATCCAGCACATAGCTGACGTTGAAGCCGATTTCCATCTCAGCCCCGGCGTAGGTGACGTCCAGAATCTCTTCTGCCTCTTCCTGCTCCGGGTTGTTGGCGGTGATTTTGATCTGGTTTTCACTCACGTACAGACGTACGCCGCGGAATTTCTCGTTGGAGAGAATAGCGGCACGCGCGAACGCCTGCTTGAGGATGTCGCAACCCGCCTCCAGCGTTTTATCCGGGTTCTTCGGCAATACGCGGCGATAATCCGGGAAACGACCGTCTACCAGCTTCGATGTGAAGACAAAATCGCCCACGTGGGCACGAATATTGTTGCTGCCGATCTGCACGCGCAGCGGCGTTTCACCGCCGTCGAGCATACGCATCAGTTCAATTACGCCTTTACGCGGTACGATCACCGAATGGTTTGGCAGTGAATCGCCAATCGGCATGGAACAAACCGCCAGACGGTGACCGTCGGTAGCCACGGTACGCAGCTCTTCACCTTCGGTTTCGAACAGCATGCCGTTTAAGTAGTAACGAACGTCCTGATGCGCCATGGAGAACTGCGTGGCTTCAATCAGACGCTTCATCGTCGCCTGCGGCAGGGTAAATTCAACTTCGCTCTGCCAGTCATCCAGGTTCGGGAAATCCGCAGCGGGCAGCGTGGAGAGGGAGAAACGGCTGCGGCCAGAGCGCACCAGCATGCGGTCGCCCTCCAGCTGCACGGCGATTTCAGCGCCTTCCGGCAGCCCACGGCAAATATCAAAGAATTTACGTGCCGGAACCGTGGTCGCGCCCGCGTCGTGCGGCTGAGTCAGCGTAACGCGCGCGATCATTTCCATTTCCAGATCTGTGCCGGTCAGCGACAGCGTACCGTCCGCGACCTGAAGCAGCAGGTTTCCAAGAATAGGCAGCGTAGGGCGGCCGCCTAATGGGCCACTCACCTGTTGCAGCGGTTTTAATAAATGTTCACGTTCAACGGTAAATTTCATAGCGTCACGATGATAATGTTCTGATTAAATTGGAAAAATCTTCTTTTATGTCGTGGCTTTCTTCGCGTAACTGCTCGATCTTGCGACAGGCGTGCAGCACGGTCGTATGGTCACGGCCACCAAACGCATCACCGATTTCCGGCAGGCTGTGGTTGGTTAGCTCTTTTGCCAGCGCCATCGCCATCTGACGCGGACGCGCCACCGAGCGGGAACGACGTTTAGACAGTAAATCTGCCACTTTGATCTTGTAGTACTCAGCCACCGTCTTCTGAATATTGTCGATAGTGACCAGTTTTTCCTGCAAAGCCAATAAATCGCGCAGCGCTTCACGCACAAAATCGATGGTGATCGCCCGACCGGTGAAGTTGGCGTTGGCGATAACGCGGTTCAGCGCCCCTTCCAGCTCACGCACGTTGGAACGCAGGCGCTTGGCAATGAAGAACGCCACTTCACCCGGCAGGCGAATGTCGTTCTCGTCGGCTTTTTTCATCAGGATCGCGACGCGGGTTTCCAGCTCCGGCGGCTCGATAGCCACGGTCAGGCCCCAGCCGAAGCGGGATTTGAGACGATCTTCAACGCCGTTGATCTCTTTTGGATAACGATCCGAGGTCAGAATGATCTGCTGATTGCCTTCCAGCAGGGCGTTAAAGGTATGGAAAAACTCTTCCTGCGATCGTTCTTTATTGGCAAAGAACTGAATGTCATCGATCAGCAGCGCATCAACGGAACGGTAGTAGCGTTTAAACTCTTCGATCGCATTGTTTTGCAGGGCTTTTACCATGTCCTGAACGAAGCGTTCGGAGTGCATATACACCACTTTGGCATTGGGCTTACGCGCCATAATGCCGTTGCCCACCGCATGCAGCAGGTGCGTTTTACCGAGACCCGTGCCGCCATACAGGAACAGCGGGTTGTAAGCGCCACCGGGGTTATCGGCAACCTGACGAGCCGCCGCACGTGCCAGCTGGTTCGACTTACCTTCAACGAAGTTATCGAACGTGTGTTTCACGTTAACGTTAGAGCGGTAGGTAGGCTCAGCGGGGGCCGGAACGTTATCCCAGCCCTGACGAACCGGTGCAACGCGAGGCGCTGGAGCGGGCGCCGCCTGTGCAGGGGCTGCCACATTGACAACTTCACGAACGGTTTGGGTGACCGGCTTTGTGCCCACTTCAAAACGCAGCTGTGGGGCATCTGACCCGCAGAAATCGTTCAGCAGTCCATTGATGTTATTAAGGTATTTATCTCTTACCCAATCGAGCACGAAACGGTTTGGCGCATACAAAGCCAGCGTGTTATCGCTCAGTTCCGCCTGCAACGGGCGGATCCACATACTGAATTCTGTGGCTGGTAACTCATCCTGCAATCGGGCAAGACACTGCTGCCAAAGCGAAAGTGACACGGCGG
This sequence comes from Enterobacter cloacae complex sp. ECL72, assembly GCF_019056635.1. Lineage (NCBI taxonomy): Bacteria > Pseudomonadati > Pseudomonadota > Gammaproteobacteria > Enterobacterales > Enterobacteriaceae > Enterobacter > Enterobacter cloacae complex sp. ECL72. The sequence continues at coordinate 4,237,340 of NZ_CP077659.1, forward strand.
ACTCCACTCGAACAATAAAAGAAAACTATTGAATATTCATGATTGTTGGCGCACATCGACATGACCCCATCAGGGTGATGTGCGAACCGCTATCTGCGGTTATACACGCTATCGTTGATACAACCTGAACGATGTTGTGTTTATGCCCGACCAGGATCGCTGGATCCCGATCGGGACCGCGGATCATAGCCTAAACTGAGCCAGAGATCTTCTGTTTCTCACAGATTCTTCCCGATTTATCCACAGGAAGATCCGGAATCGGGTAAGTGTAAACGATCCTGACGCGAGTGCCTCGCGATTTAGGCCGCATATTGGAAAATTTAATGAGCACAGACAATTTTTGGCTTAAATGATCTAACGAAGATCCGGGACGATCCTTGCGCTTTATCGTTGAGCCCGTATAATCCTCGACCCGGCGCGTGATGCTCATCTTCCTGCGTCGTCCGCTGCTCATTTTCCACGCGAAAACGTGCGGAAATACACAGGGATTTAAGGAAAGAGAATTGACTCCGGAGTGTACAATTATTACAATCCGGCCTCTTTAATCACCCACGGCTTCGGCGTCCGTCATTCGAAACTCGGTCGGGCATCCGCAAAAGTCATGAATTTTTTCAAGTTTAGGTAGAAATCGCCATGAAACGCACTTTTCAACCGTCTGTACTGAAGCGCAACCGTTCTCACGGCTTCCGTGCTCGTATGGCTACTAAAAATGGTCGTCAGGTTCTGGCACGTCGTCGTGCTAAAGGCCGCGCTCGTCTGACCGTTTCCAAGTAATAAAGCTAACCCCTGAGTGGTTAAGCTCGCATTTCCCAGGGAGTTACGTTTGTTAACTCCCACTCATTTCACTTTCGTCTTCCAGCAGCCATTACGGGCTGGCACGCCGCAAATCACCATCCTCGGCCGCCAAAATTCGCTGGGGCATCCCCGCATCGGTCTCACAGTCGCCAAGAAAAACGTTAAGCGTGCGCATGAACGCAACCGGATTAAACGTCTGACGCGTGAAAGCTTCCGTTTACGTCAGCACGAACTGCCTTCAATGGATTTCGTGGTGGTGGCTAAAAAAGGGGTTGCCGACCTCGATAACCGTGCTCTCTCGGAAGCGTTGGAAAAATTATGGCGCCGCCACTGTCGCCTGGCTCGCGGGTCCTGATAGCCCTCATTCGGGTCTATCAACGCCTGATTAGTCCGCTACTCGGGCCACACTGCCGTTTCACGCCAACATGCTCAAGCTACGGAATTGAGGCATTGCGCAGGTTTGGAGTGATAAAAGGCAGTTGGTTGACGGTGAAACGCGTATTAAAATGCCACCCTTTACACCCAGGTGGAGACGACCCCGTCCCTCCAGGACCTTTTGATACCAGAGAACACTAACGATGGATTCGCAACGCAATCTTCTTATCATCGCTTTGTTGTTCGTGTCTTTCATGATCTGGCAGGCATGGGAGCAGGATAAAAATCCTCAACCCCAGCAGCAGACCACGCAGACCACGACCACCGCAGCGGGTAGCGCCGCCGACCAGGGCGTACCGGCCAGTGGCCAGGGGAAACAGATTACGGTTAAGACCGATGTGCTTGAGCTGACTATCAACACCCGTGGTGGTGATGTTGAGCAGGCGCTGCTGTTGACCTACCCGAAAGAGCTGAAGTCTACCGAACCGTTCCAGTTACTGGAAACCACGCCTGAATTTATCTACCAGGCGCAGAGCGGCCTGACCGGTCGTGATGGCCCGGATAACCCGGCTAACGGTGCGCGTCCACTGTATAACGTCGAGAATGACACGTTTGTGCTGGCTGATGGTCAGAACGAACTGGTTATCCCGATGACCTACACCGACGCGGCAGGCAACACCTTCACCAAAACCTTCACCCTGAAACGCGGTGAGTATGCGGTGAACGTGGGCTACAGCGTACAGAACGCCGGTGCGAAACCACTGGAAATCTCTACCTTTGGTCAGTTGAAGCAGTCCATCAATCTGCCGTCTCACCGTGACACCGGAAGCAGCAACTTTGCGCTGCATACCTTCCGTGGCGCGGCTTACTCCACGCCAGATACCAAGTACGAGAAATACAAATTCGACACCATTGCCGATAACGAAAACCTGAACGTCAGCTCTAAAGGCGGTTGGGTCGCAATGCTGCAACAGTATTTCGCGACGGCGTGGGTACCGAATAACGACGGTACGAACAACTTCTACACCGCGAACCTCGGCAACGGTATTGCAGCCATCGGCTACAAATCTCAGCCGGTTCTGGTGCAGCCGGGTCAAACCGGTAAACTGGCAAGCACCCTGTGGGTCGGCCCGGAAATCCAGGACAAAATGGCTGCCGTTGCGCCGCACCTGGATCTGACCGTCGATTACGGTTGGTTGTGGTTCATCTCTCAGCCGCTGTTTAAGCTGCTGAAGTTCATCCACAGCTTCCTGGGTAACTGGGGCTTCTCCATCATCGTTATCACCTTTATCGTTCGTGGCATCATGTATCCGCTGACTAAAGCGCAGTACACCTCCATGGCGAAGATGCGTATGCTACAGCCGAAGATTCAGGCTATGCGTGAGCGTCTGGGCGATGACAAACAGCGTCAGAGCCAGGAGATGATGGCCCTGTATAAAGCAGAGAAAGTGAACCCACTGGGTGGTTGCTTCCCGCTGCTGATTCAGATGCCAATCTTCCTTGCGCTGTACTACATGCTGATGGGTTCCGTTGAGCTGCGCCACGCGCCGTTCGCTCTGTGGATCCATGACCTGTCCGCACAGGACCCGTACTACATCCTGCCGATCCTGATGGGCGTGACGATGTTCTTCATCCAGAAGATGTCTCCGACCACCGTGACCGACCCGATGCAGCAGAAGATCATGACCTTTATGCCGGTCATCTTCACCGTGTTCTTCCTGTGGTTCCCGTCAGGTCTGGTGCTGTACTATATCGTCAGCAACCTGGTGACCATCATCCAGCAGCAGCTGATTTACCGTGGTCTGGAAAAACGTGGCCTGCATAGCCGCGAAAAGAAAAAGTCCTGATTCGGTAACTTAACGCTAAAATAAGGGCGGTCGATTGACCGCCTTTTTTATTTGTATTGAACGAGAGCAACCATGAGCCATAACGACACTATCGTCGCCCAGGCAACCCCACCGGGACGCGGTGGTGTAGGCATTCTGCGCATCTCCGGCCTGAAGGCGCGTGAGGTGGCCGAAGCGGTGCTGGGTAAACTGCCAAAGCCGCGCTACGCTGATTATCTGCCGTTTAAGGATGCCGACGGCACACCGCTGGACCAGGGCATCGCGCTGTGGTTCCCCGGCCCAAACTCCTTTACCGGCGAAGATGTGCTGGAGCTTCAGGGTCACGGCGGCCCGGTGATCCTCGACCTGCTGTTAAAACGTATTCTGACCCTGCCTGGCCTGCGCATTGCAAAGCCGGGTGAGTTCTCCGAGCGTGCTTTCCTCAACGATAAGCTCGACCTGGCGCAGGCCGAGGCGATTGCCGACCTGATCGACGCCAGTTCCGAACAGGCAGCCCGCTCCGCGCTGAACTCGTTGCAGGGGGCATTTTCCGCACGCGTGAATCACCTTGTGGAAGCACTTACTCACCTGCGAATCTATGTCGAAGCGGCTATCGACTTCCCGGACGAGGAGATCGACTTCCTCTCAGACGGTAAAATTGAAGCTCAGCTCAACCAGGTGATGAACGATCTCGATGCCGTTCGCGCCGAAGCGCGCCAGGGCAGCCTGCTGCGTGAAGGAATGAAGGTGGTGATTGCTGGTCGCCCCAATGCCGGAAAATCGAGCCTGCTGAACGCCCTGGCGGGCCGTGAAGCGGCGATCGTGACCGACATAGCCGGCACCACCCGCGATGTCCTGCGCGAGCATATCCATATCGACGGCATGCCGCTGCACATCATCGACACCGCTGGCCTGCGCGATGCGAGCGATGAAGTCGAGCGTATCGGTATCGAACGCGCCTGGCAGGAGATCGAGCAGGCCGACCGCGTGCTGTTTATGGTGGACGGCACCACAACCGACGCCGTTGACCCGGCTGAAATCTGGCCAGACTTTATCGCCCGTCTCCCGGCTAAACTGCCGATCACCGTGGTGCGCAACAAGGCCGACGTTACCGGCGAAACGCTGGGCATCAGCGATGTGAATGGTCACTCACTTATTCGCCTGTCGGCCCGTACCGGTGAAGGCGTGGAAGCCCTGCGTAGCCATCTCAAACAGAGCATGGGCTTCGACACCAGTATGGAGGGCGGCTTCCTGGCACGTCGTCGTCACTTGCAGGCGCTGGAAGAGGCGGCTCGCCACCTTGAGCAGGGTAAAGCCCAGCTGATCGGCGCGTGGGCCGGTGAACTGCTGGCGGAAGAGCTGCGTCTGGCGCAGCAGAACCTGAGTGAGATCACCGGGGAGTTTACGTCGGACGATCTGCTGGGACGGATTTTCTCGAGCTTCTGCATTGGTAAGTAATTCCCGTTAATACAGGGTGATTTCCTCCAGGGAAATCACCATTGTCCAAATGGCAACTCGCTTAATCCCTCCACGCCCCCTATCCTGCTTGCCTGCATCTATGGGGGATTTATGGCTCGTTTTCTGTTCTGTAGTTTTGCGCTGGTTCTGCTGTATCCGTCCGGCATTGATATGTATCTGGTGGGGCTACCGCATATTGCCCGCGATCTGGGCGCCAGCGAGGCGCAACTGCACATCGCGTTTTCGGCCTACCTCGCGGGAATGGCGTCGTCGATGGTATTTGCCGGGAAAATCGCGGATAAAGCAGGCCGTCAGCCCGTCGCCATTACGGGTGCAGTTATCTTTGCGCTGGCATCAGTACTGTCTTCAGTAGCTCAGGAAAGCACAATGTTCCTGTCAGGCCGTTTTATCCAGGGCATTGGCGCGGGTGGCTGTTACGTGGTGGCGTTTGCTATTCTTCGCGATACCTTAAGCGCCCAGCGCCGCGCTAAAGTGCTGTCGATGCTGAACGGCATTACCTGCATCATCCCGGTGCTGGCACCGGTTGTTGGCTACCTGATTATGCTTAAATTTCCGTGGCAGAGTCTTTTCTGGACCATGGCCGCAATGGGCGCCATCGTCTTTATCCTGTCCGTGACGGTGCTGAAAGAGACCCATCCCGGTTCGCAACAGCCATATCACACCGCAACCCTCCATCCGGCTGAAAAGCTGATGAATCGCTTTTTCCTGAGTCGGCTGGCAATCACCACGCTTAGCGTGGCGGTGATCCTCACCTATGTAAACGTTTCCCCGGTGTTACTGATGGAGACGATGGGCTTCGATCGCGGTGAGTATTCGACGGTGATGGCGCTAACCGCGATGGTGAGCATGGCGGTGTCATTCTCCACGCCCTTTGCGCTCAACATCTTCCGCCAGCGCACGCTGATGCTCACATCACAGACGCTGTTCCTCGCCGCAGGCGTGATCCTGGCGACCGCCACCTCACACGCTGTAATGCTGGTGGGCATTACTCTGATCTGCGCCGGATTCTCCGTCGGCTTTGGTGTGGCGATGAGTCAGGCGCTTGGCCCGTTTTCGCTGCGGGCTGGCGTGGCAAGCTCGGTGCTGGGCATTGCGCAGGTCTGCGGTTCGTCACTGTGGATTTGGCTGGCGGCGGTGATCGGCCTTAACGCGCTGAATATGCTGATCGGGGTTCTGATTGGCTGTAGCATACTCTGCATTACCTTACTTATGGTCATCCAGCCCGCGGCGCACTATGAAGAAGCCCATCAGCAGTCTCGATCTTAATCTTTTACTTTGCCTGCAACTTTTGTTGCAGGAGCGCAGCGTCACCAAAGCCGCGAAGCGGATGAACGTGACGCCGTCCGCGGTGAGTAAATCGCTGGCGAAGCTGCGCGACTGGTTCGACGATCCGCTGTTTGTGAAAACGCCTTTAGGGCTATTGCCCACACCGCTGACGGTGAGTCTGGAACAGGATTTGGCCGACTGGATGCAGATTGGCAACCAGATCCTCGATAAATTCCACCATAGCTCTCCTGGCGGGCTTAAGTTTGTGCTCGCCGCCGAAACACCGCTGATGCTGATCCGCTTTAATACCCTGCTGGAGCAGGTGAATGAACGCTACCCACAGGCGACGGTGAAGCTGCGCCAATGGGATTACGATTCGCTGGACGCCATTACGCGCGGAGAAGTGGATCTGGGCTTCACCGGGCGTGAAACGCACCCTCGCTCGCGCGAACTGCTAAAGCTGATGCCGTGGTTTATCGACTACGAAATCCTGTTCAGTGACCGTCCGTGTGTGTATTTGCGCGAGGATCATCCCGCGCTCCATGAAGCGTGGGATCTGGAGACGTTTCTGCGCTACCCGCATATCAGCATCTTCTGGGAACGCAGCGACACCTGGGCGCTCGACGAGGTGCTAAGAGAGATGGGTCGGGAGCGTAGCATCGCCATGAGTTTGCCCGGTTTTGAACAGTCGATGTTTATGGCGGCCCAGCCGGATCACAACTACATTGCCACTGCGCCGCACTACTGCCATCACTACAATCAACTCCACCAGCGTAATCTGGTCTGTCTGCCCATTCCCATCGATGAGGCGCAGGCAGAAAAGCTCACCGTCCCCTTCACGCTGATCTGGCATAAACGGAACAGCCATAATCCGAAAATCCTCTGGCTGCGCGAGACGATCAAAGCGCTGTATACCGCACCAGGTCAGGTTTTTGCCTAAGATAATGTAAAGTTCGGTGCTCAGGCTTCTCTTATTTCCATTAACTGATTAAAACAGAAGCTGAGTTAAGCGATAATCATGTAACCGTTTAACCGACTACGACCATTATCAAGGAGCGAAAAATGGCTACGCACTTTGCACGAGGAACATTAACGGAAGGGCATCTCGTATCGGCCAGACTTTCTTCAGCCTGTCACAGTGAGGCGCTCAAACTACCTGAACACCGCAGGACGCGGTTTTTAGCTTCCAGAGCGCTCCTCGCAGAACTGCTTTTTATGCTCTACGGCACCAGCGAATTACCGGACATACTCACCCAGCCAGAAGGTCGCCCGGTTTTTGCGGACCCGGCACTCCCCCATTTTTCCATTGCGTACACCGGCAACATTGTTGGCGTCGCGCTGACGACGGAAGGTGATTGCGGCCTGGATATGGAGCTACAACGCGTCACGCGCAGCTTCCATGGTGCTAATGCGCTCGATGAATACCCGCTCTCCAGCAATGAGAAGCTGTGGATACGTAACCAGAACGATCCCGTTGAAGCCAGAGCGCAGCTCATCACCCTTCGCCAGAGCATCCGCAAACTGAGCGGCGCGGCGTCAGACGACGCCAGCCTGTTGCAGCTGCTCCCCGGCTCCGGACGCCTGCGCGCGACAAAAGCCTCGCTGGTAGAGGCGCTCTGCGACGCTGAGGACGTACTGATCTGGTCCGTTGCGGTGACCCCCGCCATCGAACGGCTGAAAATCTGGGAGTTTGACAGCACTCGCGGTTGGCGTAGTCTTCCGGATGTACCTGAGCGCGCCAACGAGCCCGCCGCGCGCCTGATGCGATTAACCAGTTTACCGGCAGAAAAAGCATACACCCATAGCTGATCCGTCCAGGATCATCATGATGAAACAGGAGTAATCATGTCTGATACGTTGAAAGTTGTTACGTTACTGGGAAGCCTGCGCAAAGGTTCTTTTAACGGGATGGTTGCCCGTACGCTGCCGCAGCTGGCGCCTGCGGGAATGGAGATCAGTGCCCTGCCGTCCATTGGCGACATCCCGCTTTATGATGCTGACGTTCAGCAGGAAGAAGGGTTCCCGCAGAGTGTGGAAGCGATAGCCGAGCAAATCCGTCAGGCTGACGGCGTGGTGATTGTGACGCCTGAGTATAACTACTCGGTGCCGGGTGGTCTGAAGAACGCCATTGACTGGCTGTCCCGTTTACCGGAGCAGCCGCTGTCTGGTAAACCTGTGCTGATCCAGACCAGCTCAATGGGCGCCATCGGCGGCGCGCGCTGCCAGTATCACCTGCGTCAGATCCTGGTGTTCCTGGATGCGATGGTGATGAACAAGCCGGAATTTATGGGCGGCGTGATTCAGAACAAGGTCGACCCGCAGACGGGTGAAGTGGTGGATCAGAGTACGCGTGACCATCTCTCTGGCCAGCTGACCGCGTTTGGGGATTATATTAAGCGGGTGAAGGCCTGATAAAAAAGCCCGGTGGCGCTAGCGCTTACCGGGCCTACACTCGTCAGTAGGTCAGGTAAGCGAAGCGCCACCTGACACCACAAACCGCACCTCAGTGCGCGTCAATAAACACAATCTTCAGCACAAACAGCAGCGCCACAACGATCACGCACGGGCTGAGCTCGCGGAAGCGGCCGGTACCGACCTTCATCACGCAGTAAGAGATAAAGCCCAGCGCGATACCTTCGGTAATCGAGAAGCTGAACGGCATCATGACTGCGGTAATAAACGCCGGAACGGCTTCCGTCAAATCTTCCCACTTCACGCGCGCCAGGCTGGACGTCATCAGAACGCCTACGTAGATCAGCGCGCCTGCGGCCGCATACGGTGGGACCATCCCCGCCAGCGGAGACAGGAAAATCACCAGCAGGAACAGAAGGCCCACTACTACCGCCGTCAGGCCGGTACGACCGCCAACGGAGACGCCCGAAGAGGACTCAATGTAAGCGGTCACAGAGGAGGTCCCGATGAAAGAACCGGCAACGGAGGAGACGCTATCCACAAACAGCGCCTGCTTCATGCGCGGGAATTTACCTTTCTCATCCGCCAGACCGGCTTTATCGGTCACGCCGATCAGCGTACCGGAGGAGTCAAACAGGTTCACCAGCATGAAGGAGAAAATCACGCCCGCCAGACCGAGGTTAAACGACCCAGCCAGATCCACGTGACCAATAACGGTAGAGACGCTCGGTGGCGCTGAGACGATACCGTGGAACTGTACATCGCCCAGCATCCAGCCCAGCAGCGTGGTGACCACGATGGACACCAGCACCGCCGCGTGAATATTGCGGGACGCGAGGATGGCGATTATAAAGAAGCCCAGCACGCCCAGCAGCACGCTGTGAGAGGTCAGGTTGCCGATGCTCACCAGCGTTTCCGGGTTCGCCACGATCACACCGGCGTTTTTCAGACCCATCATGCCGATGAACAGGCCGATACCGCTGGTGATGCCCACGCGCAGGCTCACCGGGATATTGGCAATCATCCAGTAGCGCACGCGGAAGATGGTCAGCAGCAGCAGGCCAACAGCGCCCCAGAAGATAGCGCCCATGCCAACCTGCCACGGCAGGCCCATCGCCTGAACGACCACGAACGCGAAGAAGGCATTCAGACCCATTGCCGGGGCGAGCGCCACAGGCAGGTTAGCGAACACGCCCATCAGAATGCTGCCAAGCGCAGCAATCAGGCAGGTAGTCACAAAGACGGCGCTGGTATCCATGCCAGCAACGCCCAGAATTTGCGGGTTAACAAAAACGATATACACCATCGTCAGGAAGGTGGTGAAACCGGCGATCACTTCGGTGCGTGCCGTTGTGCCGTGCTCGCGCAGTTTGAACACGCGCTCAAGCAGACCCTGACCAGATGTCTGGGTAGTGTGTTGTTGACTCATCATCAATTTCCGAACAAGGAGGGAAAATTCGTCGCTATCCTATACCAAAATGCGACAATAGTGGCGGTTATGAGATACTTTTTTCATTGATTTTGCTTATACGGCAACGATTGCGTCTCGTTAAACTGCCGTACGAAAACGTTAAACTTGTTAAAAGGGAAAGGCATGTCCGGAATTGAAGCGGTATTTTTCGACTGTGACGGTACGCTGGTCGACAGTGAGGTCATTTGTTCCCGCGCGTATGTCGCCATGTTCCAGGAATTTGGTATTACGCTCGATCTCGAAGAGGTGTTTAAACGCTTTAAGGGCGTGAAGCTGTACGAGATCATCGACATCATTAACGAAGAGCACGGGGTGGATCTGGTGAAAGCGGATCTGGAACCGGTGTACCGCGCCGAGGTCGCACGCCTCTTCGACGCCGAGCTGGAAGTTATCGCCGGCGCTAACGCGCTGCTGGATGCGATGACGGTGCCGATCTGCGTAGTCTCTAACGGCCCGGTCAGCAAAATGCAGCACTCGCTCGGCAAGCTGGAGATGTTGCACCACTTCCCGGAAAAACTGTTCAGCGGCTACGATATCCAGCGCTGGAAGCCCGATCCGGCGCTGATGTTCCACGCGGCGAAGGCGATGAACGTCAACGTGGAGAACTGCATTCTGGTGGATGACTCATCTGCCGGCGCGCAGTCAGGGATTGATGCGGGGATGGAGGTGTTTTACTTCTGCGCCGATCCGCACAACAAGCCGATCGACCATCCAAAAGTGACAACCTTTACCGATCTGGCGCAACTGCCAGCGTTGTGGAAGGCGCGCGGGTGGGATATTACGCGTTGAATTAACGTAGGGCGGGTAAGCGTTAGCGCCACCCGCCACACATATCACTCTTTCGGATCTTTACCCGCCAGCAGCTTGTCCAGCTCGTCGCCGCCCACGTGTCGGAAATCCTGCCCCTTCACGAAATAGAAAATGTATTCACAAATGTTCTGGCAACGGTCACCGATACGCTCGATGGAGCGCGCGCAGAACAGCGCGGTCAGTACGCTTGGAATGGTACGTGAATCTTCCATCATGTAGGTCATCAGCTGACGCACAATGCCTTCGTATTCCTGGTCAACTTTCTTGTCTTCACGGTAGATACGGACCGCTTCGTCCAGATCCATGCGCGCGAAAGCGTCCAGCACGTCGTGCAGCATCTGCACGGTGTGGCGACCGAGAGACTCCAGGCTCACCAGCAGCGGCTGGTGCTGCTGGGAGAATTTCTCCAGCGCGGTACGGCAGATTTTATCCGCCACGTCACCGATACGCTCCAGCTCGGCGATGGTTTTGATGATCGCCATCACCAGACGCAGGTCGCTCGCCGTCGGCTGACGCTTCGCAATGATGCGCACGCAGGCTTCGTCGATGGCGACTTCCATCATATTGACGTTGTGGTCGCCTTCAATAACGCGCTTAGCCAGCTCGCTGTCCTGGTTGTGCATCGCCGTGATCGCGTCAGAAAGCTGCTGCTCGACCATGCCGCCCATGGTCATCACCTGGGTGCGAATGCTTTCCAGTTCTGCGTTAAACTGGCCGGAAATGTGTTTATTAAGATTGAGGTTGTCCATGGTTTCTCCACATGCACTAAGGCAAATCAACCGTAGCGGCCAGTAATATAATCTTCGGTTTGTTTCTTCGCCGGACGAGTGAACAGCGCGTCCGTATCGCTGAACTCAATCAACTCGCCCAGGTACATAAACGCCGTGTGGTCAGAACAACGTGCAGCCTGCTGCATGTTGTGGGTCACGATCACCACGGTGTAATCCTGCTTCAGCTCGGTGATCAGCTCTTCGATACGCCCGGTTGAGATCGGGTCCAGGGCTGAGCACGGCTCATCCAGCAGCAAGACTTCCGGGCGAATGGCGATACCGCGCGCAATGCACAGACGCTGCTGCTGACCACCGGAGAGAGAGTACCCACTCTGGTGAAGTTTATCTTTGGTTTCGTTCCATAATGCGGCCTTGGTCAATGCCCACTGCACGCGCTCGTCCATATCCGCACGGGAGAGCTTCTCAAACAGACGCACACCAAAGGCGATGTTGTCATAGATCGACATCGGGAACGGCGTGGGTTTCTGGAATACCATCCCCACTTTCGCACGCAGCAGGGCGATATCCTGGGTATTGGTCAGGATGTTGTCACCGTCCAGCAGAATTTCACCTTCTGCGCGCTGCTCCGGATAGAGCGAATACATTTTGTTAAAGGTGCGCAGCAGCGTGGATTTGCCACAGCCGGACGGACCGATGAATGCCGTTACCTGGTTCTTTGCGATATCCAGGTTGATATTCTTCAGGGCATGGAATTTGCCGTAGTAGAAGTTCAAATCACGAACCTGAATCTTACCCGGGGCAGTATCAACCATACTCATTGACTCATTTCCTCATTCGGCGCCGCGATGTGCCGCGCCGTAAAAATTTAACCGTGTTTCTTCTTCGCGAAAATGACGCGCGCCAGAATGTTCAGCAACAGTACGCAAAGGGTGATGATCAGCACCCCGGCCCAGGCCAGCTGCTGCCATTCCGCGAATGGGCTCATCGCAAATTTAAAGATCGTCACCGGCAGGTTGGCGATCGGCTGCATCATGTCCGTGCTCCAGAACTGATTGGAGAGGGCGGTAAACAGCAGCGGTGCGGTTTCACCGGCGATACGGGCGATAGCCAGCAGGATACCGGTCATGATCCCCGAGACGGACGCTTTCAGGGTGATCGCCGAAATCATCTTCCATTTAGGCGTACCCAGCGCGTAAGCCGCTTCACGCAGGCTGTCCGGCACCAGTTTCAGCATGTTTTCAGTGGTACGAATAACGATAGGCACCTGCAACAGCGCCAGCGCAATCACACCCGCCCAGCCGGAGAAGTGTTCCATTTGCGCCACCACGATGGTGTAAACAAACAGACCCACGACAATCGACGGGGCAGAAAGCAGAATGTCGTTAATGAAGCGGATGACTTCAGCGATCCAGGACTTGCGGCCATATTCCGCCAGATAGATACCCGCCATGATGCCCAACGGCGTACCGAAAACGGTCGCCCACAGGATCAGCAGGCCGCTGCCCGCCAGGGCGTTTGCCAGACCGCCACCCGCCGTGTTCGGCGGCGGCGTCATCTCGGTGAACAGCGCCAGGGACATTCCATCAATACCCCGGGTGATGGTGGACATCAGGATCCAGATCAGCCAGAACAGGCCGAACGCCATCGTTGCCATGGAAAGCGTCAACGCAATGCGGTTTTTAATCCGGCGCTTTGACTGCATTTTGCGACGGGATTCCGCAAGCTGAGCGGTGTTTTGCATGTCGAGAGTTGCCATTAGCGTGCCCCCTCGTTTTTAGCCAGACGCATAATCATCAGCTTGGAGATAGCCAGCACAATAAAGGTGATAACAAACAGGATCAGACCCAGTTCCATCAGCGCGGCGACGTGCAGCCCGGATTCCGCTTCGGCAAATTCGTTCGCCAGCGCAGAGGTAATACTGTTCCCCGGCATATAAAGCGAGGCGCTGTCGAGCTGGTAGGTGTTGCCGATGATAAAGGTGACCGCCATGGTTTCACCCAGCGCGCGGCCTAAGCCCAGCATAATGCCGCCAATCACCCCGTTTTTGGTGAACGGAAGGACGATGCGCCAGATAACTTCCCAGGTGGTGCAGCCGATACCGTAGGCGGACTCTTTCATCATCACCGGGGTTTGTTCGAAGACATCGCGCATGACCGCCGCAATGTACGGAATAATCATTATGGCGAGGATCACACCTGCCGCCAGAATGCCAATACCGAATGCCGGGCCGGAGAACAGCGCCCCCACAAACGGAATGGCAGAGAGAACGTTACCGACCGGCTCCTGGAAGTACGTTGCAAACAGCGGCGCGAAGATAAACAGGCCCCACATGCCGTAAACGATACTTGGGATGGCCGCCAGCAGTTCAATGGCGATACCCAGCGGACGTCGCAGCCAGCCTGGCGCCAGTTCCGTCAGGAACAGGGCAATACCAAAGCTCACCGGAACCGCAATCAGCAGGGCGATAAAAGAGGTCACCAGCGTGCCGTAAATCGGCACCAGCGCACCGTAAATATCGTTCGGCGCATCCCACTCTTTGGTCCACAGGAAGGCGAAACCAAATTTTTGAATGCTCGGCCAGGAGGAGAAAATCAGGGACACGATAATGCCGCCCAGCAGCAATAGCACAATCAGCGCAGCCAGTTTCACCAGCGCGCTGAAAATCATGTCACCTTTTTTACCCGGAGGGTTAAATGCAGGCTTGGTTGCAGCCATAAATTACTCTTCTGTTTGAGACGTTTTTACGAATATGCCCGGTGGCGCTGACGCTTACCGGGCCTACAGGATGAACCGTAGGGCGGGATCGCTGCGCGCCACCCGCCATCTTCGTTAAATATATCCTGTTAGTACAGTGCTTTACCGCTGCTGTCTTTCACGTTGGTTTTCCATGCAGCACGGATCTGCTCAACCACGCTGTCTGGCAGGCTGGCGTAATCCAGATCGTTAGCCTGTTTGCCGCCATTTTTGTATGCCCAGTCGAAGAACTTCAGCACTTCAGCACCCTGCTCAGGCTTCTTCTGCTCTTTGTGGACCAGAATGAAGGTGGTAGACGTGATAGGCCATGCATCGTCGCCTTTCTGGTTGGTCAGGTCCTGCGCGAAGGATTTGCTCCAGTCAGCGCCTTTCGCGGCGTTGGCGAAGTTCTCTTCGGTCGGGCTAACCGGTTTGCCGTCGGCAGAAACCAGTTTGGTGTAAGCCAGGTTGTTCTGCTTAGCGTAGGCATACTCTACGTAGCCGATAGAGCCAGGCAGACGCTGTACGAAGGCTGCGATACCGTCGTTGCCTTTACCGCCCAGACCGGTTGGCCAGTTAACGGTAGAGCCGGAACCGACTTTAGATTTCCACTCTTCGTTCACTTTCGCCAGGTAGCTGGTGAACACGAAAGAGGTACCAGAGCCGTCAGCACGACGAACCACCGCGATATTCTGCGAAGGCAGCTTAACGCCCGGGTTCAGCTTAGTGATGGCTTCGTCATCCCATTTTTTGATTTTGCCCAGGTAGATGTCACCCAGGGTTTTGCCGTCCAGCACCAGCTCGCCTGATTTCAGGCCAGGGATGTTAACAGCCAGCACAACGCCGCCGATTACGGTCGGGAACTGGAACAGGCCTTCCTGATTCAGTTTCTCATCAGACAGCGGAGCATCTGACGCGCCGAAATCAACGGTATTCGCGGTAATTTGTTTTACGCCACCGGAGGAGCCGATACCCTGATAGTTGACCTTGTTGCCGGTCTCTTTCTGGTAGGTATCCGCCCATTTGGCATACACCGGCGCAGGGAAGGTTGCACCAGCGCCAGTCAGGCTTGCTGCTGCAAAGGCAGAGAAAGCGCTCATTGATAAGGTCGCGGCGACAACAGTTGCGACAGTGGTACGCATAACTTTCATAATGTCTCCTGCAAGGATTTCGTAAATCATTGTTTAAGTGGCTACGATGAGCAAAATAGGACAAACAGGTGACAGATAAATGTACGAAATATGACAGTTTTATGACAAAGAAAGTTTCACTTAAAGAAAACCAAAAAGATCTTTAATTCTCATCCACTTAAATGGGAACGTGACGGCAGGATTTCAGTAATATTTTCTTTATGTGACACTGAAAAAATAGCTGAAAATGACAGGTTGTCATAAAAAAAACTCCACCCGAAGGTGGAGTCTGAAGGAGTTATTCTACGGTAACAGACTTCGCCAGATTTCGCGGCTGATCAACGTCGGTGCCTTTGATCAGCGCGACGTGATAAGCCAGCAGTTGCAGCGGAACGGTATAGAAGATCGGCGCAATCACCTCTTCCACATGCGGCATCTCGATGATGTGCATGTTGTCGCTGCTGGCGAAACCGGCATCTTTATCCGCAAAGACGTACAGAACACCACCACGGGCGCGCACTTCTTCGATGTTAGATTTCAGTTTTTCCAGCAGTTCGTTGTTCGGTGCCACCACGATAACCGGCATATCCGCGTCGATCAGCGCCAGCGGGCCATGTTTCAGTTCACCTGCCGCGTAAGCTTCAGCGTGAATGTAAGAGATCTCTTTCAGCTTCAGTGCGCCTTCCAGCGCAATCGGATACTGATCGCCACGCCCCAGGAACAGGGAGTGATGTTTGTCAGAGAAATCTTCCGCCAGCGCCTCAATGCGTTTGTCCTGAGACAGCATTTGCTCGATACGGCTCGGCAGCGCCTGAAGGCCATGCACAATGTCGTGTTCAACGGAGGCATCCAGACCTTTCAGACGCGCCAGTTTCGCCACCAGCATCAGCAGAACGGTTAACTGAGTGGTAAACGCCTTGGTGGAAGCCACGCCAATTTCAGTACCGGCTTTGGTCATCAGCGCCAGATCGGATTCACGTACCAGCGAAGAGCCCGGCACGTTACAGATGGCCAGCGAGCCCAGGTAACCCAACTCTTTAGACAGACGCAGCGCCGCCAGGGTATCAGCCGTTTCGCCAGACTGAGAAAGGGTGATCATCAGGCTGTTACGACGCACCGCAGATTTGCGGTAGCGGAACTCAGACGCGATTTCCACATCACACGGCACGCCCGCCAGGGATTCAAACCAGTAGCGCGAGACCATACCGGAGTTATAAGAGGTACCGCAGGCCACGATCTGAATGTGCTCGACTTTGCCCAGCAGTTCGTTGGCATTGGCGCCCAGCTCGCTCAGATCCACTTCGCCGTGGCTGATGCGCCCGGTCAGGGTGTTTTTAATGGCGTTTGGCTGTTCGTAGATCTCTTTCTGCATGTAGTGACGGTAAGCACCTTTGTCGCCCGCGTCGTATTGCAGGTTTGATTCGATCTCCTGACGCTTAACCTGCTCGCCTTTCGTGTCGAATACGGTCACGCTGCGACGTGTCACCTCGGCAATGTCTCCCTCTTCCAGGAAGATAAAGCGACGGGTAACCGGCAGCAGCGCCAGCTGGTCGGAAGCGATAAAGTTTTCACCCATGCCCAGACCAATCACCATCGGACTACCGGAACGCGCGGCCAGCAGCGTGGACGGGTCGCGGGAATCCATGATCACCGTACCGTAAGCACCACGCAGCTGAGGGATAGCGCGCAGCACCGCATCACGCAGTGTACCGCCCTTTGCCAGCTCCCAGTGCACCAGGTGAGCAATCACTTCGGTGTCGGTTTCAGAGACGAAGGTATAGCCGCGCGCTTTCAGTTCTTCACGCAGCGGTTCGTGGTTTTCGATAATGCCGTTATGCACCACCACAATGTGTTCAGACACATGCGGGTGTGCGTTGCCTTCAGATGGCTCACCGTGGGTCGCCCAGCGGGTATGTGCAATACCGGTGCCACCGTGCAGCGGATGTTCTTCCGCAGCCTGGGCCAGCATCTGCACTTTACCGAGACGACGCAGACGGGTCATATGACCTTCTGCATCGACCACAGCCAGACCGGCTGAGTCGTAACCACGGTATTCCAGACGACGTAAACCTTCGAGAAGGATTTCAGCAATATCACGCTGCGCAACTGCGCCAACAATTCCACACATAGTTAGATTTCCTGATTATGGCGTTATGCCATGCGTTGTCGCTGACCTGTATTTGCCCTTTCCGGGCGCCCCGAGCCTTGTAGAGAGTGGGGTTATTTTTATGGGTACTGCTTGTGGGGGGAGATATATATTTATCTCCTCTCCCGGGTTTGCCTGATGTCGGCTACGCCTTATCAGGCCTACTCAATCGTAGGGCGGGTTAGCATAGCGCCACCCGCCTTGTTGTTACTTCTTCTTCACCGGGCGTTTCCAGCCCTGCTTGCTGACCTGCGGCACACGGCTTAACACCAGCTCGTTCTCGGCCACATCGCGCGTAACGGTTGTCCCGGCGGCAATGGTCACGCCTTTGCCCACGGTGACGGGCGCCACCAGCTGGGTATCGGAGCCTACAAACACATCATCACCGATGATGGTTTTAAACTTATTGGCACCGTCATAGTTACAGGTGATGGTTCCAGCACCGATGTTTACGTTGTCGCCAATTTCCGCATCGCCCAGATAGGTCAGATGACCGGCTTTCGAGCCCTTACCCAGACGCGCTTTTTTCATTTCCACAAAGTTACCTACGTGAGCGCCTTCCAGCAGCTCAGCGCCCGGGCGCAGACGCGCAAACGGGCCGATGGTACATGCCGCCTCAAGATGGGCATCTTCCACCACGCTGTACGGGCTGATTTCGCAGTCGTCACCGATCACGCTGTTTTTAATCACGCAGCCAGTGCCGATTTTGACGCGGTTGCCCAACGTGACGTTACCTTCCAGGATAACGTTAGTATCTATTTCAACGTCGCGCCCGTGGGTCAGCGTGCCACGCAGATCGAAACGCGCCGGATCGCGCAGCATAACGCCCGCGAGCAACAGCTTTTCTGCCTGCTCGGACTGGTAAATACGCTCCAGGCGAGAAAGCTGGAGACGGTTGTTTACCCCGTCCGTTTCGCTGATGCGAGCCGGGTGAACGGCGGCAATTTCACGCCCTTCGTGGTACGCCATCGCAATAATATCGGTGATGTAGTATTCACCCTGCGCGTTGTTATTGTTGAGTCTGGACAGCCAGCGCTTCATATCCGCACCGTTCGCAATCAGGATGCCGGTGTTGATCTCCTGAATCTGGCGCTGTTCGTCAGTGGCATCTTTATGCTCAACAATCCCGGTTACCTTGCCGTTTTCACGCGTAATGCGGCCATAGCCGGTTGGATCGTCCAGCACGACGGTCAACAAACCGATGCCGCCCTGCGGTTTGGCTTCACGCAGGCGAGTGAGGGTTTCAACGGAGATCAGCGGGACGTCGCCGTAGAGCATCAGGATATCTTCATCATCAGCGAAGAAGGGTGCAGCCTGCTGCATCGCATGGCCTGTACCCAACTGTTCTGCCTGTAGCACCCAGTTGAGATTGTCATCACGCAGCGTTTTTTTCAGCAGGTCGCCGCCATGTCCATAAACCAGATGCACCTGGCTGGCGCCTAATTCATTCGCTGCATCAATAACATGCTGAACCATTGGCTTTCCTGCCAGCGTGTGGAGCACCTTAGGCAGATCGGAATACATGCGGGTACCTTTGCCTGCGGCAAGGATCACCACGCTCATCGCACTGTTTAACATACGCATCCTGACGGTAGTTTGTGTGAGAAGTAAAAACGTTTGATGCTTAAAATTCTACATCTTTTTCATCATGAATTAAGGCCGAAAAAAAAAGCCAGTCTGGGATCCAGACTGGCTTTTGTGCTTTTCAAGCCGGTGTTACATCGCTTTTTTGGTCAACTCGATAACGCGCAGTTTCGCGATCGCTTTGGCCAGCTCCGCAGACGCCTGAGCGTAATCCACGTCACCATGAGAGCTGCTAATGTGCTCTTCAGCCTTACGCTTCGATTCCAGGGCTCGCGCTTCGTCGAGATCCTGGCCACGAATAGCGGTATCGGCCAGAACGGTCACACTGCCTGGCTGCACTTCAAGAATGCCGCCGGACAGATAGATAAACTCTTCATGACCGAACTGTTTAACGATGCGGATCATACCAGGCTTAATGGCGGTGAGCAGCGGTGCGTGACCCGGGAAAATACCCAGTTCACCTTCACTACCCGTTACCTGGATTTTCTCGACCAGACCAGAGAACATTTGTTGCTCTGCGCTGACGACGTCCAGGTGGTAAGTCATTGCCATATCACCCTCCGATTAAGGCGTTAAAGTTTTTTGGCTTTTTCCACGGCTTCTTCGATGGAACCAACCATGTAGAACGCCTGCTCTGGCAGGTGATCGTATTCGCCTTCCATGATGCCTTTAAAGCCACGGATGGTGTCTTTCAGGGAAACGTATTTACCCGGTGCACCGGTGAATACTTCCGCAACGAAGAACGGCTGGGACAGGAAGCGCTGGATCTTACGCGCACGTGCTACCACCAGTTTGTCTTCTTCAGACAGTTCATCCATACCCAGGATGGCGATGATGTCTTTCAGTTCCTGATAACGTTGCAGCAGGGACTGTACGCCACGCGCGGTGTCGTAGTGCTCCTGGCCAACAACCAGTGGATCCAGCTGACGGCTGGTGGAGTCCAGCGGATCAACGGCCGGGTAGATACCCAGAGACGCGATCTGACGGCTCAGTACCACGGTTGCATCTAAGTGAGCAAAGGTGGTGGCTGGGGATGGGTCAGTCAAGTCATCCGCAGGTACGTATACCGCCTGAACGGAGGTGATAGAACCGGTTTTGGTAGAGGTGATACGTTCCTGAAGAACACCCATCTCTTCCGCAAGCGTAGGCTGATAACCTACCGCTGAAGGCATACGACCCAGCAGTGCAGATACTTCAGTACCGGCCAGGGTGTAACGGTAGATGTTATCAACGAACAGCAGAACGTCACGACCTTCGTCACGGAACTTCTCAGCCATGGTCAGGCCGGTCAGCGCAACGCGCAGACGGTTTCCTGGTGGCTCGTTCATCTGGCCGTAAACCAGGGATACTTTATCCAGAACGTTGGAGTCGGTCATTTCGTGGTAGAAGTCGTTACCCTCACGAGTACGTTCACCCACGCCCGCAAACACGGAGTAACCGGAGTGCTCGATCGCGATGTTACGGATCAGCTCCATCATGTTTACGGTTTTACCTACACCCGCACCACCGAACAGACCGACTTTACCGCCCTTCGCGAACGGACACATCAGGTCGATAACTTTGATGCCGGTTTCCAGCAGTTCCTGAGAGCTGGACAGCTCTTCGTAGGAAGGTGCCGCGCGGTGGATAGCCCAACGCTCTTCTTCACCGATGTCGCCTTTCATGTCGATTGGCTGACCCAATACGTTCATGATACGACCCAGCGTTGCTTTACCTACCGGGACTTCGATCGGGTGCTCAAGGTCTTTTACTTCCAGACCACGACGCAGACCGTCGGAAGAACCCATGGCGATGGTACGCACGATACCGCCGCCGAGCTGCTGCTGAACTTCCAGCACCAGGCTCTCGTTACCATTCTGTACCTCAAGCGCGTCGTACACGCGTGGTACGGCGTCCTGAGGGAACTCGACGTCCACCACGGCGCCGATTACCTGGACAATCTTTCCAGTAGCCATCTTGAATCCTCTACGTAATTCGTAAACCTGGTTAAACCGCGGCGGCCCCCGAGACGATCTCGGTGAGTTCCTGAGTAATGCTGGCCTGACGAGCTTTGTTGTAAACCAACTGCAGCTCTTTAATCAGGCTGCCGCCATTATCGGTCGCGGCTTTCATCGCCACCATTCGTGCGGCCTGCTCGCTGGCCAGGTTTTCTACAACGCCCTGATAAACCTGAGATTCAACGTAACGACGCAGCAGGGTATCCAGCAGCGGTTTCGGATCGGGTTCATACAGGTAATCCCAGGCTTTCTGTTTCAGCTCGTCATCTTCTGATGCCGGTAACGGCAGCATCTGAGTGAGCGTAGGCACCTGAGACATGGTGTTAATAAATTTGTTGCTGACAACGTACAGTCTGTCCAGACGGCCTTCATCGTAGGCCTGCAACATCACTTTAACCGGGCCGATCAGTTCGGACAGGGACGGGTTATCACCCATACCGGTCACCTGAGCGACAATGTTGCCGCCAACGGAGTTAAAGAAAGAGACGCCTTTAGAGCCAATCAGTGCCAGATCGCACTGAACGCCTTTATCGGACCAGCCTTTCATATCCGCCAGCAGTTTTTTGAACAGGTTAATGTTCAAGCCGCCACACAGACCACGGTCAGTCGACACCACCAGGTAGCCCACGCGCTTAACGTCGCGTTCTTCCAGGTAAGGGTGCTTATATTCCAGATTACCGTTCGCAAGGTGACCAATCACTTTGCGCATGGTCTCTGCATAAGGACGGCTGGCCGCCATGCGATCCTGCGATTTACGCATTTTGGAAGCGGCGACCATCTCCATCGCTTTAGTGATCTTTTGCGTGTTCTGGACGCTTGCGATCTTACTACGTATCTCTTTTGCGCCGGCCATGAGCTTCTCCTCAATGCCAGACGGCTTGTCCTGAGACAAGCCGCCGGACGATTACCAGGATTGGGTTGCTTTGAAGGAATCGAGGATAGCTTTCAGCTTGCCTTCGATTTCGTCGTTATAGCCACCGGTCTGGTTGATCTCTTGCATCAGCGGAGCGTGATCACGGTCGACGTAAGCCAGCAGAGCGGCTTCGAAGCTACCGATTTTCGCCAGTTCCACATCTTCGAGGTAACCGCGTTCAGCCGCGAACAGTACCAGGCCCTGCTGAGCAACAGACATTGGCGCGTACTGTTTCTGCTTCAGCAGCTCGGTCACTTTCTGACCGTGGCTCAGCTGTTTACGGGTTGCTTCGTCCAGATCGGATGCGAACTGAGAGAACGCAGCCAGTTCACGATACTGTGCCAGCGCGGTACGGATACCACCGGACAGTTTCTTGATGATCTTGGTCTGAGCAGCACCACCCACACGGGATACGGAGATACCCGGGTTAACCGCCGGACGAATACCGGAGTTAAACAGGTTGGTTTCCAGGAAGATCTGACCATCGGTAATGGAGATTACGTTGGTCGGAACGAACGCAGAAACGTCACCCGCCTGGGTTTCAATGATCGGCAGAGCGGTCAGAGAACCTGTTTTACCCTTCACTTCACCTTTGGTGAAGTTCTCGACGTATTCCGCGTTAACGCGGGAAGCACGCTCCAGCAGACGAGAGTGGAGGTAGAATACGTCGCCCGGGAATGCTTCACGTCCTGGTGGACGACGGAGCAGCAGGGAAACCTGACGATAAGCAACGGCCTGTTTAGACAGGTCATCGTATACGATCAGCGCATCTTCACCGCGGTCACGGAAGTATTCGCCCATTGCGCAACCGGCGTATGGCGCCAGGTATTGCAGTGCAGCAGATTCAGACGCGGTTGCTACCACAACGATGGTGTTAGACAGTGCGCCGTGCTCTTCCAGTTTACGAACCACGTTGGAAATGGTGGACGCTTTCTGGCCGATAGCCACGTACACACATTTGATGCCGGAATCACGCTGGTTGATGATGGCGTCGATTGCCATCGCGGTTTTACCGGTCTGACGGTCACCGATGATCAGTTCACGCTGACCACGACCGATTGGGATCATGGCGTCAACGGACTTATAACCCGTCTGCACTGGCTGATCAACGGACTGACGGTCGATAACGCCTGGTGCGATAACTTCGATTGGGGAGAAGCCATCGTGCTCAACCGGACCTTTACCGTCGATTGGCGCACCCAGGGTGTTAACAACGCGCCCCAGCAGGCCACGGCCAACCGGTACTTCCAGAATACGGCCAGTACACTTAACCTTCATGCCTTCGGCAAGGTCAGCGTATGGACCCATCACAACGGCACCTACGGAGTCGCGCTCCAGGTTCAGTGCGATAGCGTAACGGTTACCCGGCAGGGAAATCATCTCACCCTGCATACAATCGGCCAGGCCGTGGATGCGGATAACACCGTCACTTACAGAAACAATAGTACCTTCGTTGTGAGCTTCACTCACAACATTGAACTGAGCAATGCGCTGCTTGATCAGTTCGCTGATTTCGGTGGAATTCAGTTGCATGCTCCAGTCCCCTTAAGACTGCAAGACGTCTGCAAGGCGCTCAAGACGGCCGCGTACGCTGCCATCAATGACCATATCACCCGAGCGGATGATTACGCCTGCCATTACAGACTTATCGATTTTGCAATTCAGCTTAACTTTGCGTGACAGACGTTTTTCCATCGCGGCGGTGATTTTCGCAAGCTGTTCGTTACTCAGTTCAGTCGCAGAAGTTACTTCAACTTCAGCGGTAGCTTCACTAAGGGCACGTAAGTGCTCAAACTGCTCGAGAACATCCGGGAGCACACGGAGACGACCATTTTCCGCCATCACCTTAATCAGGTTCTGGCCGTTGGCATCCAGTTGCTCTCCGCACACGGCGATAAACGACGCGGCGAGGGTTTCAGGCGCTAACGCACCAGAAAGCAACTCGGCCATTTGTTCGTTTTTCGTCACCTCAGCGGCAAACGCCAGCATATTCTGCCAGCGATCGACATTTTGGTGTTCGACAGCAAAGTCAAAAGCTGCTTTGGCGTAGGGGCGAGCTACCGTAACAAATTCAGACATCAGCCCCTCCCTCCTTACAGTTCAGCGACAAGTTTGTCCACGATGTCGCTGTTAGCAGCTTCATCCACGGAACGTTCGATGATCTTCTCGGCGCCAGCAACAGCCAGAATCGCAACCTGCTTACGCAGTTCTTCACGAGCACGTTTACGCTCAGCTTCAATTTCAGCCTGAGCCTGTGTCACGATCTTAGTACGTTCCTGTTCTGCTTCAGCTTTGGCTTCGTCCAGGATCTGAGAACGGCGTTTGTTAGCCTGTTCAATGATTACCTGAGCTTCAGCTTTCGCTTTTTTCAGCTGGTCTGTCGCGTTGGCCTGTGCAAGGTCCAAATCTTTCTTAGCGCGTTCTGCGGAAGCCAGACCGTCAGCAATTTCTTTCTGACGTTTTTCGATGGCAGCCATTAAAGGCGGCCATACATACTTCATGCAGAACCAGACAAAGAGAATAAACGCGATGGCCTGGCCGAGGATTGTTGCGTTCATGTTCACAGCACAATACCTCTTAAATTTCTGTGGCTTGGGGTTTTAAAACAACTACTACGCGACAGCAAACATCACGTACAGACCCAGACCTACAGCGATCATTGGGATTGCATCCACCAGACCCATAACGATAAAGAACTGAGTACGCAGCAGAGGAATCAGATCAGGTTGACGCGCTGCGCCTTCCAGGAATTTGCCCCCGAGGATGCCGATACCGATCGCAGCACCGATAGCCGCCAGACCCATCATCACAGCGGCAGCCATGTACAGCAGATCCATATTCAGGTTTTCCATGACAGTCTCCAGTTTGTTTCAATTAAAACGTAGTAGTGTTGGTAAAAAATCAGTGCTCTTCAGACGCCATCGACAGATAGACGATCGTCAGAACCATGAAGATAAAGGCTTGCAGCGTAATGATCAGGATGTGGAAAATGGCCCATGGCACATTCAGAATCCACTGTGACCACCACGGCAGAAGACCCGCGATCAGAATGAAAATCAGCTCACCCGCATACATGTTGCCGAACAGTCGCAGACCCAGTGAAACAGGTTTGGACAGCAGGCTAACGCCTTCCAGGATCAGGTTGACCGGAATAAACGCCCAGTGGTTGAACGGCTGCAAGGTAAGCTCTTTCACAAAGCCGCTTACGCCTTTCATTTTGATGCTGTAGAACAGAATGAGGATAAATACGCCCAGCGCCATCGACAGGGTGATGTTCACGTCGGCAGACGGAACCACGCGCAGTGCAGGCAGGCCGAGTACGTGCTCACCGATCCAAGGTAAGAAATCGATAGGCAGGAGGTCCATCAGGTTCATCAGGAAGACCCAAACGAACACGGTCAGGGCCAGCGGAGCAATCAGTTTGCTCTTACCATGGTACATGTCTTTCACGCTGCCATGGACGAAGCCGATGATCATCTCGATGAACGTCTGGAATTTCCCTGGAACACCGCTGGTCGCCTTTTTAGCAACGCTGCGGAACATGGCCAGGAACAGAAGACCCAAAACCACCGAGAAGAACATGGAGTCGATGTTGATCGTCCAGAAGGTGGCCGGGGGGTTATGTGGATCCACCAGCGAGAATGTACGCAGGTCCAGCTGAAGGTTATTCAGATGGTGACCTATGTAATCCTGCGGCGTCATATTTTCTGAAGCCATGATGCCTTTTACCCTTTGTTATTGATTACAGCTGGAGCCAGAACTTGTACCACCAGCACCAAAACCCACGTTGCTATCAGCGGCATGAATACCACTTTCAAAACCGCCAGCGCCATCACCAGTAGAGCAAAGGTCAGCAACACCTTACACACTTCGCCGAGAGCGAAGGACCAGGCCACGCGGCCTTTGGCGGGTGTATGCGCCTGATGACGCCAGGCAAAAATCATAAACAACACGTTTGGCAGAACCACCGCCAAACCTCCGCACGCGGCGGAGATGCCCCAGAAGGGGTCTTTGAGGCTAAACAGCAGTCCACTTGCTATCACAGCCAGAAACTGAATGAACAGAAGCTTACGAGCAACGTTTCTACTCAAGAGCGACACAGACATCACGTTTTTACTCCTGCTCCCTTCGAGGTATGCCGCGTGTCGTATAAAACGTCCTTTAAGGCTCAGAGTCAAGCATCAAAAAGCGGTCAAATTATACGGTGCGTACCCGTGATTTCAAACATTAAGTAGCGAAAAGGTGAATAAATGTTTAAATATTTTTCCCCAGTCCTATTTTTCAACTTTTGACCTAAGTGCCGACCTTCAGGCAAAACTGCAAACAGCGCGGAAACGTTGGTGATAAAGCGTGCACGAGATCACAAAATACACATTTGCGATAAAGTGGTATTTATCAAAGACGTAAAACGATTTATTTCATCTGTATGAAATTAAAGCAAAAAAATCGCAACTATTTTTAAAACAGAGCCGTATACAACAAAAACCTTTTATTGACATTCTTAATAAATATTTAACATTCCATTCTTGTTGCCTTTACCCACTTTTAGCAGGCTGATATTTTCATGGTTGATTATCCTCAGAGTGAACAACTCACTTCAGGTTAACCATAAGAAAACCCATGGTAACAACAAGGTTAAATTAGCAACGGCCAAAACAGACGGGATGTGCTGCTTTTTAACACGATCAGAACAGCACAAATTCCACATTTTTTATTAATTTTTAAAAAGTGTTTGGTTTAATTATCACCAGATGACGCTCACCTTCGAGCTGAGGGATCTGAAGTTTCTCAATGGATTCGACAGCAAAACCGTCCGGAAGCTGCTCGATTTCGTCCCCCGGAAGTTGCCCTTTCAGCGCATAAAAACGCCCCTTCTCCGCCGGCAGGTGTTTGCACCAGCTCACCATGTCATTGAGTGACGCAAATGCGCGGCTGATAACGCCGTCAAACGGTGGCTCAGCCGGGAACTCCTCTACCCTGCTCTGCACGGGCGTGATGTTTTCCAGCTTCAGCTCATGCTGAACCTGGCGTAAAAAGCGTACGCGCTTGCCCAGGCTGTCCAGCAGCGTGAATTGACTCTCCGGTCGAACAATAGACAACGGAACGCCCGGCAAGCCCGGGCCGGTGCCCACGTCGATAAAACGTTCCCCGTTCAGATATGGCGCCACGACGATGCTATCGAGAATATGACGAATCAGCATCTCGTTGGGATCGCGTACGGAGGTGAGGTTGTACGCTTTATTCCATTTGTTCAGCATATCGACATAGGCCACCAGCTGATTTTTCTGGTGATCGGTGAGCGAAATACCTGCCTGTTCCAGCAGACGAGAGAGTTTATTGAGCACGGTGGATACCTGTTGAGAAACTTAAGTGGCGGGTGGCGCTTCGCTAACCCGCCCTACGGGTTCAGTAGGCCCGGTAAGCGCAGCGCCACCGGGCAATTTTCAGAGCATTACGCGCTGCGGCGCAGCATACCCTGCTTTTTCAGCCACACCAGCAGAATCGAAATCGCGGCAGGTGTGACGCCGGAGATACGTGAGGCCTGGCCAATCGACACAGGTTTGTGATCGTTCAGCTTAGCGATCACTTCGTTGGAAAGGCCCGTCACCTGACGATAGTCCAGCATTTCCGGCAGCAGCGTGTTTTCGTTGCGCTGCTGTTTTTCGATCTCATCCTGCTGACGCGCGATGTAGCCTTCGTATTTCACCTGGATCTCGACCTGTTCAGCCGCTTCCGCGTCTTCAAGGCCCGGCGCGAACGCGGTCAGTTTGACCAGATTCTCGTAAGTGACTTCAGGACGACGCAGCAGATCTTCCCCGCTGGCTTCGCGCGACAGCGGTGCTGTTAAGTGAGCGTTTACTTCGGCAGCGGTTTCCGCCTGCGGATTCACCCAAGTGGTTTTCAGGCGCTGACGTTCCTGTTCGATACGCTCCAGCTTCTCGTTGAAGCGCGCCCAGCGTTCGTCATCCACCAGACCCAATTCACGGCCCACCTCAGTCAGACGCAGATCGGCATTGTCTTCG
Source organism: Enterobacter cloacae complex sp. ECL72 (assembly GCF_019056635.1). Lineage (NCBI taxonomy): Bacteria > Pseudomonadati > Pseudomonadota > Gammaproteobacteria > Enterobacterales > Enterobacteriaceae > Enterobacter > Enterobacter cloacae complex sp. ECL72. Next base: position 4,265,031 of record NZ_CP077659.1, read on the forward strand.
CGCAGCATCAGGCGATATTCCGCACGAGAAGTAAACATGCGGTACGGTTCTTTGGTCCCCAGCGTGCAGAGATCGTCGACCAGAACGCCCAGGTAGGCCTGAGAACGCGCCGGTGCCCAGCCCTCTTTCTCGGCAGAGAAGCGAGCGGCGTTCAGACCGGCCAGCAACCCTTGTGCGGCAGCTTCTTCGTACCCGGTGGTACCGTTAATCTGGCCTGCGAAGAACAGACCCTGGATGAATTTGCTTTCCAGCGTCGGCTTCAGGTCGCGCGGATCGAAGAAATCGTACTCAATAGCGTAGCCAGGACGAACGATCTTCGCGTTTTCCATGCCCTGCATTGAACGCACAATCTGCATCTGCACGTCGAACGGCAGGCTGGTGGAGATGCCGTTTGGATAAATTTCGTTAGAGGTCAGCCCTTCAGGTTCGAGGAAGATCTGGTGCTGGTTACGATCGGCAAATCGCATCACTTTGTCTTCGATCGACGGGCAATAACGTGGGCCGATCCCTTCGATCACACCGGCGTACATTGGGCTGCGATCGAGGTTATTGCGGATCACGTCATGGGTTTTTTCATTGGTGTGCGTGATGTAGCACGGCACCTGCTGCGGATGCTGAGCCGCATTGCCCATGAACGAGAACACCGGCATCGGATTATCACCGTGCTGTTGCGCCAGCACGCTGAAATCAATGGTGCGCGCGTCAATACGCGGCGGTGTACCGGTTTTCAGGCGGCTGACGCGCAGCGGCAGTTCACGCAGACGACGTGAAAGTGGGATAGACGGCGGATCGCCAGCACGGCCACCGCTGTAGTTATCCAGGCCGATATGAATTTTTCCGTCCAGGAATGTCCCGACGGTCAGCACAACCGCTTTTGCGCGGAACTTGAGCCCCATCTGGGTTACGGCACCCACGACGCGATCGTTCTCGACGATAAGATCTTCAACTGCCTGCTGGAAGATCATCAGGTTCGGCTGGTTCTCCAGCGCGGTGCGCACAGCCTGACGGTAAAGCACGCGGTCTGCCTGTGCGCGGGTCGCACGAACAGCAGGCCCTTTACTCGCGTTTAGTATTCTAAACTGAATGCCTGCATGATCGATCGCTTTCGCCATCAGGCCGCCAAGTGCATCCACTTCTTTTACCAGGTGTCCTTTCCCAATGCCGCCAATCGCCGGATTACAGGACATTTGTCCCAGCGTGTCGATATTGTGTGTCAAAAGCAGGGTCTGCTGACCCATTCGCGCTGCGGCCATTGCGGCCTCAGTGCCTGCGTGACCCCCGCCAATGATGATGACGTCAAAAGGATCCTGATAAAACATGGTGGTCTGCCTCGCGTAAAGCGGTATGAAAATGGATTGAAGCCCGGGCCGTGGATTCTACTCAACTTTAGTCTTTCGAGAAAGCATTGGGATCCTGGGCTATTAAAAAGAAGATCTTTTTATTTAGAGATCTGTTCTATTGTGATCTCTTATTAGGATCGCAGACCTCTGTGGATAAGTCCGATCCCATAAATAAGATCATGCAGTTAGGAAGGATCGTTTGCTGTGAATGATCGGTGATCCTGGACCGTATAAGCTGGGATCAGATCGCCACTTTATACACAGGTCAAAAACTAAACCAACGTTGTTCTTTGGATAACTACGGCTTAATACGAGCTTTTAACCAGAGTTATCCACATCTGATCGCACGATCTTTAATCGTTTTTGAGTAAATTTTTCCATTCCGCGAGCCAGATCTCGGCTGGATCTTCGGGAATGTCATGATCGAGGATGTTGATCTTCAGCGTTTCACCCAGCTGTTTTGCTCCGCAGGCGGTCACCGCAGCTTCTACTTTCTCTATGGCGCCACAGAAAGTGTCATATTCACGGCTGCCGATCCCCACAGCGCCAAACCGGACGTTTGACAGATCGGGCTGTTGTTCCAGCAGTTCGTCATATAAAGGTTGCAGGTTATCCGGCAGATCGCCCGCGCCGTGCGTAGAGGTGATCAGCAGCCAGACCCCGTCAGTCGGGAGATCTTCCAGCAGCGGTCCGTGCAGCGTTTGTGTTGAAAAGCCCGCATCTTCCAGCTTCTCAGCCAGATGTTCCGCTACATATTCCGCACCGCCCAGGGTGCTGCCGCTGATAAGAGTAATGTCCGCCATTGATCGCTCGCTCAGATAAAGAGGCGGCCATTGTACGCTGTGAACGAGCTGGGATCTACCTGTGGAAAATGTGGGAATGAAATTGCCCGATCACGGGCGGATAGTACGCATGATCGGGTTTTGCAGGGAGATCAGGGTTTCAGTGGACTGAATTTCATCGATTGTTTGGATCTTGTTGATAAGTACCTGCTGGAGGGCGTCAATGGATCGGCACATCACCTTTATAAAGATGCTGTAGTGCCCGGTGGTGTAGTACGCCTCGGTGACTTCATCCAGCGCGTTCAGTTTCTCCAGCGCGGAGGGGTAATCTTTGGCGCTTTTCAGAATAATGCCAATGAAGCAGCAGACGTCGTAGCCAAGTTGCTTCGGGCTGACATCAATGCGTGCGCCGGTGATGATCCCGGCCTGCTTCATTTTCTCGACGCGAACGTGAATGGTCCCCGGGCTGACGCCAAATTGTTTCGCCAGTTCGGCATACGCGGTGCGTGCGTTGGCCATTAGCGCTTCCAGAATGCCGCGGTCCAGATTGTCGATCTGATAATTTTCCATAGGTTTTTCTTATGAAGATTAATGATTCCCTCTATTCTAGCGTCTTATTTTAACGAATCAAAAGTGAAGGCGGCTTTTTGTTGATGGGTTATTGAATTAAGCGCCTGTTCTGTTGCTTAATCAGTATCAACAGGACGCAGGAGTATAAATAATGAAAACCGCTTACATCGCAAAACAACGCCAGATCAGTTTCGTAAAATCCCATTTTTCCCGCCAGCTGGAAGAGAAGCTTGGCCTTATTGAAGTTCAGGCGCCGATTCTGAGCCGCGTGGGTGACGGGACGCAGGATAACTTGTCTGGTTGCGAAAAAGCGGTACAGGTAAAAGTGAAAACACTGCCAGACGCCCAGTTCGAAGTGGTTCATTCCCTGGCGAAGTGGAAGCGTCAAACCCTGGGACAACACGACTTCAGCGCGGGCGAAGGGCTTTACACGCACATGAAAGCCCTTCGCCCCGATGAAGACCGCCTTTCCCCGATTCACTCTGTCTACGTTGACCAGTGGGACTGGGAGCGTGTAATGGGAGATGGCGAGCGTCACGTCGGTACGCTGAAATCCACTGTTGAGGCGATCTACGCCGGGATCAAAGCAACCGAAGCGGCCGTGAGCAAAGAGTTTGGTCTGGCACCGTTCCTGCCGGAAACGATCCACTTTGTTCACAGTCAGGAATTGCTGAGCCGTTTCCCGGATCTGGATGCCAAAGGCCGTGAACGCGCGATCGCCAAAGAGCTGGGCGCGGTATTCCTTATCGGCATTGGCGGGAAATTGTCTGATGGTAAACGTCACGACGTCCGTGCGCCGGATTACGATGACTGGAGCACCGTGGGCGAAAGCGAATATGCCGGTCTGAACGGCGATATTCTGGTCTGGAACCCGGTTCTGGAAGATGCGTTTGAACTCTCTTCGATGGGGATCCGCGTGGATGCTGAAGCACTGAAGCGTCAGCTGGCCGTGACCGGTGATGAAGATCGTCTGCAACTGGAGTGGCACCAGGCACTGCTGCGCGGTGAAATGCCGCAGACCATCGGCGGTGGTATTGGCCAGTCTCGTCTGACCATGCTGCTGCTGCAACTCTCTCACATTGGTCAGGTACAGTGTGGGGTCTGGCCGCAGCAGGTACGTGAGAGCGTCGGTTCTCTTCTTTAATTAACGTCGCCAGCGTCTGAGCAGGCGGCTACGCAACCCGGTATCAAAGCGCCAGATGTGATCGAAGATGCGCATGATGCCGGGTTTTCCATGTGCAGACATCGCCACGGCATGGAAACGGTGCTGGTGCACGCGCTGCATCTCCTTCACTTTATTCACGACGTCGTCCGGCAGCCGCTGGGCGATAAAATCGGAAATCACCACCGCATCCGCGTCGTACCAGTCTCCGCCCTGCATGCGCTCAATGATGCTGCGAAAACAGCTGGCCAGATCGGTGCCGCCGCGAAAGCGCTGGCTTAAAAAGCGGATCGCCTGCTCCAGCCCCTGTGGGCTGGTCAGTTCATACCCAACAACTTCGCTGGAAAAGAGCATGATGTAGCAGCGACGACGATCGGCAAGCGCCACGCGCATCAGAGCCAGGCAGAACGCTTTTGCACACTGTTCATTAAAGCCCCCCATCGATCCAGACGTATCGACGCAAACAATGAATGGGCCGCGCGGTTGCTCATCAAAATCCTGGTGTACCACCGGACGCTGGCTGATCTTCTCGCGCCAGGCTTCGCCATGCAGTCGATAGGTAATGAGCTGTTTTTCCACCAGCCGACGATAAAACTCATACTCCAGTTCGGTCATGCCCAGCGTGCTGAGTTCCGTAGGCAGCAGGCGCAGGATGTCATCGCTTTGCTGTAGCCCGTCCACCTGCTCCGGTACGGTGGAGGGTTCGCGTACCAGCGTACGGAAGGTCTCCATCGGCGCATCTTTCTTTGGGACCGACCGGGCCTCCCGGGAGCGGCCGAGCTGTTCTGCAAGCTTCATCAGCTCCGGCTGTTGCGCCAGAAAGTCGCCGTACTTCACGATCAGCTGATAATCGCCCCGCTTTAACTGGCCGGCACTCATATCCCAGAGTCGACCGGCGGCGTTTTCATTCTCCACCAGCACCTGTTCTAACTGGCCGCTCAGGGTCATTCGCTCCTGGACTTCACTGAGCAACTGTTCGCGCTCTTCGTCCAGCAACTGCTGATTAAGGGCCGTGGCCTGGACCACAAGGCTCAGACGCCAGCGCTGTAAAAACAGCGTATGCAGGGCGGGAGTAAAGCTGGGGTTGTCAGTGACCAGCGCTCTGGCCTGGCTGGCAAACGGGGAGTGAACGTTATCAAGCAGCGTCAGGGTTTGCTGTAGCTGGGCAATAAACTGCGGTGTTGAAAGCCGCTGGCACTGCTGGTAACCAGCCACTTCCTCTGTCAGTTCCGGCGGGACTTCCGTCTCCTTAAACCGCTGTCGCAGGTTATCGCGCCAGCGGGGCAGATCGTCCGTCATTGCTTTTCGGAGCTTCGGGAATTTTTCAAAGAAGGCCGCCAGCTGCGGTGAAGCGAGCAGGGTAATGACGACCTCTTCGATCAACCCTTCCTCGCTAACCGCCAGCATGACGTTAAGCGTGTCCAGCGTTAGCATTGACGCGCCTGTTTGATCTGCGCGCTGACATCCTGCAAGCTGGCTTCAATGCGACCTAACCAGTCGCTATGGATAAAGAGGCATTTCTGCTGCTCGCTGAAGCGCGTGTGCTGCTGATGCCATTCGTTATCCAGCGCGTCGAGCTGCTGTTTGATCTCCTCCGGAACAGTATCGGAGGCCGTGCCCGGCAGCGCCAGGCGCGATCCCTGAAGGCTGACGTCACGGATCACTAGGTGCTGGCTGCTGTCGACTTCCATCGACAGCGGCTGTGCAAAGCCGATACCGTTGAGTTTACCGCGGATCTCACCGCCTTTATCCAGCCACTGAACCAGCGCAACGCGTTCGATCGTCACGTGCACAACCTGCATATCATGAAGCTTCAGCGGTTGCTGAAGAAGAAGCGTGAGCGAGGCGTCAGTCAGCCCGGCGGGCAGTTCATAGTGCGGTTTACGGGCAAACATCCCGCCAAGACGGTTCACCTTCAGCGCGGTTTTGTCACTTTGCTGCTGCTGGAGCTGAAGGCGACGTTGGGCAATCGCGCCCAGTTGATTAAGCATCGACTGTTGACCCCACGCGTGTCCGGTCATCAAAACGTCCAGCTGCTGCTGCATCAGATTCATCCCTTCTGCGTCGTGCCACAGGCAGTCTTTCAGCAGGATCAGATCGATTGGGGCGACAGCATCGCGGCCGCTAAACAGCGCGCTTGCCTGGAGCAGGCGAATGGCTTTTTTCCAGCGACGATCGGAGACGTACGGCGCGGAGGGCAGCAAATCAAGCTGCTGGCGCAGCATGAAGATCAGCTCAAAAACGGGATCGGGCAGTTTTATCTTGCCGATCTCCTCCTGCCACTGGTGGTATTCCTCGTCCGTGACCTGCAATGACGCTGCCACCGGGTTTTCGTTTTCATCCTGCTGGCTTACCAGCATGGAACGGAAGTTTGATTTATCCTGGACTTTATCCAGCCACAGACGGATCAGCATACGGTCATACAGCGCTTCCAGGCTGCTGTCGGCTTCGGGCAATTCGTTAGACGCGGCCACCAGCAGGCGCATGGGGATCTTCTCTTCGCTGGCGCCGTTGCGGAAGCGGCGTTCGTTAATTGCCGTCAACAGGGTATTCAGTATGGCCGGGCCGGCTTTCCAGACCTCATCAAGAAAGACGATTTCCGCTTCCGGAAGATAGCCCGCCGTCAGACGTTCATAGCGTCCCTCATCTTTTAACGCCTGAATGGAGAGTGGGCCGAAAACTTCTTCCGGCGTGGAGAAGCGCGTCATCAAATACTCGAATGCGCGCGCGTTCTGGAAAGCGAATTTGAGGCGGCGTGCGATCAGACTTTTGGCAATGCCCGGCGGGCCCAGCAGAAATACGCTTTCCCCACTCAGCGCCGCCAGTAAACAGAGGCGAATGGCGTGGCTACGCTCGTAAAGGCCTTTCTCCAGCGCACTGCTGAGGCGGGAAATTCTTTCTGCTAATAAATGTGAGTGAGCCATAATAGTTTTGCATCCTTTCGCCGTGGTGGCGGCTAATTGAAGCGAGTATAGACGTTTCGGTCTGGCCTGGTAATAGGCTGAAGTGCGGCGCTATTTTCTTTGCGCTACATTAATGCGGCTGCATTTAGGGGTACGATTTTGCATTGAATCGTGCATACTGTGCGCTTTTTGTGGGCCAAGGGACTAAGCACACATTTGTTATTCAAACGAAAAGACTAGTCTATGAGCACTGATAATAAGCAATCATTACCCGCTGTAACGCTTGCGGCGATCGGGGTTGTCTACGGTGATATCGGCACCAGCCCGCTTTATACGCTTCGTGAATGTCTGTCCGGTCAGTTTGGTTTTGGTGTAGAGCGTGACGCCGTATTTGGTTTCCTCTCGCTCATCTTCTGGCTGCTGATCCTGGTGGTCTCCCTTAAGTATCTCTCTTTCGTAATGCGGGCTGATAACGCGGGCGAGGGCGGTATTCTGACCCTGATGTCCCTTGCCGGGCGCAATACGTCTGCAAGAATGACCTCCGTGCTGGTCATCATCGGCCTGATTGGCGGCAGCTTCTTCTATGGAGAAGTCGTGATTACGCCGGCGATTTCTGTAATGTCGGCCATAGAGGGGCTGGAGATTGTCGCGCCACAGCTTGATACGTGGGTGGTGCCACTCGCTATTATCGTGCTGACGTTGCTGTTTGCCATACAAAAACACGGTACCGGGCTGGTGGGTAAGCTGTTCGCGCCTATTATGCTGGCCTGGTTCCTGATCCTGGCGGCGCTGGGCTTACGCAGTATTATCGCCAACCCGGATGTCCTGCACGCGCTGAACCCAATGTGGGCGGTGCATTTCTTCCTTGAATATAAAGTGGTGTCGTTTGTGGCGCTGGGCGCGGTGGTGCTGTCCATTACCGGTGTTGAAGCGCTGTATGCGGATATGGGCCACTTCGGGAAACTCCCTATTCGCGTCGCCTGGTTTAGCGTGGTCTTGCCATCACTGGTGCTGAATTACTTCGGTCAGGGCGCTCTGCTGCTTGCACACCCTGAAGCGATTAAAAACCCGTTCTTCCTGCTGGCGCCGGACTGGGCGCTGGTTCCGATGCTGATCCTGGCGACGCTGGCGACGGTCATTGCCTCTCAGGCTGTCATTTCCGGCGTATTCTCCCTGACGCGTCAGGCCGTGCGTTTGGGTTATCTCTCCCCAATGCGCATTATCCATACCTCGGAGATGGAGTCTGGCCAGATCTACATTCCGTTCGTCAACTGGCTGCTCTATTTCGCGGTGGTGATTGTTATCGTCAGCTTTGAGCACTCCAGTAATCTGGCGGCGGCGTACGGTATCGCGGTAACCGGAACGATGGTGTTGACCTCTATTCTCTCCACTACCGTGGCGTACCGTAACTGGCACTGGAATAAGTTCCTCGTGGGGCTGATCCTGGTTGGCTTCCTCTGCATCGACGTGCCGCTGTTTTCTGCGAACCTCGACAAGATTGTCTCCGGCGGCTGGCTGCCGCTGACGCTGGGTCTGGTGATGTTTATTGTGATGACGACGTGGAAGAGCGAACGTTTCCGCCTGCTGCGTCGTATGCACGAGCACGGTAACTCTCTGGAGGCGATGATCGCCTCGCTGGAGAAATCCCCACCGGTGCGCGTGCCGGGCACAGCGGTGTATATGTCTCGCGCGCTGAACGTGATCCCGTTTGCGCTGATGCATAACCTCAAGCACAACAAAGTGCTGCACGAGCGCGTGATCCTGCTGACGCTGCGTACCGAAGATGCGCCGTACGTTCACAACGTGCGTCGCGTACAGATTGAACAGCTATCGCCAACCTTCTGGCGCGTGGTGGCAAGCTACGGCTGGCGCGAAACGCCGAACGTGGAAGAGGTGTTCCACCGCTGCGGTCTGGAAGGCCTGAGTTGCCGCATGATGGAGACGTCGTTCTTTATGTCCCACGAGTCGCTGATCATCGGCAAGCGCCCATGGTATCTGCGCCTGCGCGGCAAGCTGTATCTCATTCTGCAACGTAACGCCCTGCGTGCGCCTGACCAGTTTGAGATCCCGCCTAACCGCGTGATTGAGCTGGGGACGCAGGTCGAGATTTAACCCTTCTGAATATGCCGGGTGGCGCTGCGCTTACCCGGCCTACCAGACCCGTAGGCCCGCGCAAGCGTAGCGCCGCCGGGCAATTTTCCTCTATTGCATTTCACTTAGCGAAACGTTTCGACGTTGATCACAAATCCGTTACGTCATGATGGTTTTCTGAACACTTCTGCGGCTACACTGTTTTTAGCGAAACGTTTCGCTAGTGGAGCAAAAAATGAAGAAAGGCACAGTACTCAACTCAGAAATCTCATCGGTGATTTCCCGTCTTGGGCATACCGATACGCTGGTGGTTTGCGATGCAGGCTTACCGGTTCCGCGCAGCACAACCCGTATCGATATGGCGTTAACGCAGGGCGTACCCTCGTTCATGCAGGTACTGGAAGTGGTCACCGCGGAGATGCAGGTTGAGGCGGCCATTCTCGCGGCGGAAATCAAACAACATAATCCGCAACTCCACGAAACGTTGCTCAGCCACATTGAGCAACTGCAACAGCACCAGGGAAACACCATAGAAATTCGTTACACAACGCACGAGCAGTTCAAACAACAAACCGCAGACAGTCAGGCGGTGATTCGCAGCGGGGAGTGCTCCCCGTATGCGAATATCATTCTCTGTGCTGGCGTCACCTTCTGAGGCCATCATGGACGTATTACTGCAACTCAAAGGGATCGATAAGTCGTTCCCGGGCGTAAAAGCCCTCTCCGGCGCGGCGCTGAACGTCTATTCCGGGCGCGTCATGGCGCTGGTGGGCGAAAACGGCGCCGGCAAATCCACCATGATGAAAGTGCTGACCGGTATCTACCAACGCGATGCCGGTTCGCTGCTGTGGCTGGGTAAAGAGACCACCTTTAACGGCCCGAAATCCTCTCAGGAAGCGGGCATCGGCATCATCCACCAGGAGTTGAACCTGATCCCGCAGCTCACCATTGCGGAGAACATCTTCCTCGGCCGTGAGTTCGTGAACCGGTTTGGCAAAATCGACTGGAAAACCATGTATGCCGAAGCGGACAAACTGCTGGCGAAGCTGAATCTGCGCTTTAAGAGCGACCGACTGGTGGGCGACCTTTCCATCGGCGATCAGCAGATGGTGGAAATCGCGAAGGTGCTGAGCTTCGAGTCGAAGGTCATCATTATGGATGAACCGACCGACGCCCTGACCGATACCGAAACCGAATCCCTGTTCCGCGTGATCCGTGAGCTGAAATCCCAGGGCCGCGGCATTGTCTATATCTCACACCGCATGAAAGAGATCTTCGAGATCTGCGACGACGTCACCGTCTTTCGCGACGGGCAGTTTATTGCCGAGCGCGAAGTGGCAACCCTGACCGAAGATACCCTGATTGAAATGATGGTGGGACGTAAGCTCGAAGATCAGTATCCGCATCTGGAGAAAGCGCCGGGAGAAATCCGCCTGAAGGTGGATAACCTCTGCGGGCCGGGCGTGAATGACGTCTCCTTTACTCTGCGCAAGGGCGAGATCCTTGGCGTCGCGGGCCTGATGGGCGCGGGGCGAACCGAACTGATGAAAGTGCTCTATGGCGCACTGCCGCGCACCAGCGGCTACGTTACCCTTGACGGCCATGAGGTGGTCACCCGCTCGCCGCAGGATGGCCTGGCGAACGGCATTGTCTATATTTCCGAAGACCGTAAGCGCGACGGCTTAGTGCTGGGCATGTCGGTGAAAGAGAACATGTCCCTGACGGCGCTAGGCTATTTCAGCCGCAGCGGCGGCAGCCTGAAACACAAAGATGAGCAGCAGGCGGTCAGCGATTTTATCCGTCTCTTTAACGTTAAAACCCCATCGATGGAGCAGGCGATTGGCCTGTTGTCCGGCGGGAATCAGCAGAAAGTGGCGATTGCCCGCGGGCTGATGACGCGCCCAAAAGTGTTGATCCTTGATGAACCTACCCGCGGCGTGGACGTGGGCGCGAAGAAAGAGATATATCAGCTGATTAACCAGTTCAAGGCCGACGGTCTGAGCATCATTCTGGTCTCTTCCGAGATGCCAGAGGTATTAGGCATGAGCGATCGCATTATCGTCATGCATGAAGGGCATCTCGGCGGTGAATTCACTCGCGAGCAGGCCACCCAGGAAGTTCTGATGGCTGCCGCTGTGGGCAAGCTTAATCGCGTGAATCAGGAGTAAGAAGATGACTACCCAGGCTGTTTCTGGTCGCCGCTATTTCACAAAGGCATGGCTGATGGAACAAAAATCGCTGATTGCCCTGCTGGTGCTGATCGCGATTGTCTCGACCATGAGCCCGAACTTTTTTACCGTCAATAACCTGTTCAACATTCTTCAGCAGACCTCCGTCAACGCCATTATGGCGGTGGGGATGACGCTGGTGATTTTGACCTCGGGTATCGATCTGTCCGTCGGTTCCCTGCTGGCCCTCACCGGCGCGATCGCCGCGTCGATTGTTGGTATTGAGGTCAACGCGCTGGTGGCCGTTGCCGCTGCCCTGGCGGCAGGTGCGGCAATTGGCGCCGTAACCGGCGTGATTGTGGCGAAAGGTCGCGTTCAGGCATTCATCGCCACGCTGGTGATGATGCTGCTGCTGCGCGGTGTGACCATGGTGTACACCAACGGTAGCCCGATTAATACCGGTTTTACCGATAACGCCGATCTGTTTGGCTGGTTCGGTATCGGTCGCCCGCTGGGTGTCCCGACCCCGGTCTGGATCATGGCTATCGTCTTCCTGGCGGCATGGTACATGCTGCACCATACCCGTCTGGGTCGTTATATCTATGCGCTGGGCGGTAACGAAGCGGCAACGCGCCTGTCCGGTATCAGCGTTAATAAAGTCAAAATTATCGTTTACTCCCTGTGCGGCCTGCTGGCGTCTCTGGCGGGCATCATCGAAGTGGCGCGCCTCTCCTCCGCGCAGCCAACGGCGGGTACGGGCTATGAGCTGGATGCCATCGCGGCAGTGGTTCTGGGCGGTACGAGCCTTGCGGGTGGTAAAGGTCGCATTGTTGGGACATTGATCGGCGCACTGATCCTCGGTTTCCTGAATAATGGTTTGAATTTGTTAGGTGTTTCCTCCTATTACCAGATGATCGTTAAGGCAGTGGTGATTTTGCTGGCGGTACTGGTAGACAACAAAAAACAGTAACTGACGACACTACAGGACATCTTAGATATGAACATGAAAAAACTGGCTACCCTGGTTTCTGCTGTCGCGCTGAGCGCAACCGTAAGTGCTAACGCCATGGCGAAGGACACCATCGCGCTGGTTGTCTCTACCCTGAACAACCCGTTCTTCGTCTCCCTGAAGGATGGCGCGCAGAAAGAAGCAGATAAACTGGGCTACAACCTGGTGGTGCTGGATTCTCAGAACAACCCGGCGAAAGAGCTGGCTAACGTTCAGGACTTAACCGTTCGTGGTACCAAAATCCTGCTGATCAACCCAACCGATTCCGACGCGGTCGGTAACGCCGTGAAGATGGCAAACCAGGCGAAGATCCCGGTCATCACCCTTGACCGTCAGGCAACGAAAGGGGATGTGGTCAGCCACATTGCGTCTGATAACGTACTGGGCGGTAAAATCGCCGGTGACTACATCGCGAAGAAAGCAGGTGAAGGCGCGAAAGTGATCGAGTTGCAGGGGATCGCCGGGACTTCCGCGGCCCGTGAACGTGGTGAAGGTTTCCAGCAGGCTGTAGCGGCGCACAAATTCAACGTGCTGGCGAGCCAGCCGGCAGACTTCGACCGTACAAAGGGCCTGAACGTCATGCAGAACCTGCTGACCGCGCATCCTGATGTGCAGGCGGTATTCGCACAGAACGACGAAATGGCGCTCGGTGCGCTGCGTGCGCTCCAGACTGCGGGTAAATCAGATGTGATGGTTGTCGGATTTGACGGCACGCCGGATGGTGAAAAAGCAGTAAATGATGGCAAACTGGCTGCGACCATCGCTCAGCTGCCTGAGCAAATTGGCGCGACTGGCGTGCAAACTGCCGATAAAGTGCTGAAGGGCGAAAAAGTTCAGGCCAAATATCCTGTTGACCTGAAACTGGTCATTAAGCAGTAAAGGCGATTCAGGCAGTCGCTGGCTGCCTGAGGGACACCAAATAAAAGAAAAGTGTGGCATACGCCACCGGGTAATACCGGTGGCGCTCTCAGATGGACACCTCAATACATGAAAACCGCAGGCAACCTCGTCGTCCTTGGCAGTATCAATGCCGATCACATTCTTAACCTTGAAACGTTCCCCACTCCGGGCGAAACCGTCACTGGCAATCAGTATCAGGTGGCGTTCGGCGGTAAGGGCGCAAACCAGGCGGTTGCCGCCGGACGCAGCGGGGCGAATATCGCGTTTATCGCCTGTACGGGTGATGACGATACCGGCGAGCGCGTACGCAAACAGCTGGCAAGCGACAACATCGACATTGCACCCGTCAGCGTGGTTGCAGGGGAATCTACCGGCGTGGCGCTGATTTTCGTCAATGCGGAAGGTGAGAATGTCATCGGTATTCATGCGGGGGCTAATGCCGCGTTAACGACTGAACGCGTCGAAGCGCAGCGTGGAATCATCGCCGGAGCGGAAGCCCTGCTGATGCAGCTGGAGTCACCGGTTGAAAGCGTGCTGGCCGCCGCGAAAATTGCGCATGAAAATCATACGTCTGTCGTACTTAACCCTGCGCCTGCCCGTGTATTATCAGACGAGCTGCTGGCGCTGGTGGATATCATCACCCCGAACGAAACCGAAGCGGAAAAGCTGACGGGTATCCGTGTCGAAAATGATGACGATGCCGCGCGTGCCGCGCTTGCACTGCATGAAAAAGGCATCGGCACCGTAATCATCACCCTCGGCAGCCGTGGGGTGTGGGCTAGCGTCAATGGCGAAGGCCGTCGCGTACCGGGCTTTAAGGTCAAAGCCATTGATACCATCGCCGCAGGAGACACCTTCAACGGTGCACTGGTAACGGCGCTGCTGGAAGGAAAAGCAATGGATGACGCGATCCGCTTCGCGCATGCCGCCGCTGCGATTGCGGTGACGCGTAAAGGCGCTCAGCCTTCTGTTCCATGGCGTAAAGAGATTGATGAATTCTTAAGTCAGCAGGGGTAACGCTTGGCCACAATGAAAGATGTCGCCCGTATGGCGGGCGTTTCTACCTCGACTGTCTCCCACGTAATCAATAACGATCGCTTCGTCAGCGAGGCGATTCGGGAGAAAGTTGACGCTGCAATTAAAGAACTCAACTATGCGCCGTCTGCGCTGGCCCGCAGCCTGAAGCTCAACCAGACGCGCACCATCGGCATGCTGATCACGGCCAGTACCAACCCTTTTTATTCTGAACTGGTGCGCGGCGTGGAGCGCAGCTGCTTCGAGCGCGGCTACAGCCTGGTGCTGTGCAATACCGAAGGCGATGAGCAGCGCATGAACCGTAACCTGGAAACGCTGATGCAAAAACGCGTCGACGGGCTGCTGCTGCTCTGTACCGAAACGCATCAACCCTCGAAAGAGATCATCCAGCGTTATCCTTCTATTCCCACGGTGATGATGGACTGGGCGCCGTTCGACGGCACCAGCGATCTGATCCAGGATAACTCGCTGCTGGGCGGCGATATGGCGACTCAGCATCTGATCGATAAAGGTCATACCCGCATTGCCTGTATTACCGGCCCGCTGGATAAAACCCCGGCGCGCCTGCGTCTGGAAGGCTATCTTTCGGCCATGGAACGGGCGGGGCTTGCCATTCCTGATGGCTATCGCATCACCGGCGATTTCGAATTTAACGGTGGATTTGAAGCAATGCAGAAACTGCTGGCGCAAGAGCTGCGCCCGCAGGCGGTGTTTATCGGTAACGATGCGATGGCATTCGGAGCTTATCAGGCGCTGTATCAGGCGGGATTACGTGTTCCGGACGACATGGCGATCGTCGGTTACGATGATATCGAACTGGCGCGCTACATGACGCCGCCGCTGACCACCATCCATCAGCCGAAAGATGAACTGGGCGAGCTGGCCATCGATGTGTTGATCCACCGCATGGCCCAGCCCACGCTACAACAGCAACGTTTGCAGCTTACTCCTGTTCTGATGGAACGCGGTTCGGTTTAGCCTTCTCTTTGTGACGCTCTTTAATCAGGTTCCGGCCGTCTTTTGGTTTTAACAACATAAAGACCACCGCCGATACCACGGTAAGCGCGCCCATAGTGATAAAGGTATAGTGGAACTGCTCAACGGTATTAGTTCCCTCGAACCCTTCATAAAACCGCAGTACCGCCGCGCTCACGGCAACCCCGAGGCTGATCGACAGCTGTTGAGTGACCGCCAGTACGCTGTTGCCGCTGCTGGCATTCTCGTCGGTGAGGTCCGCAAGGGTGATGGTGTTCATCGACGTAAACTGCGTCGACATGGCCATACCCAGCACAAACAGCGGCAGGATCAGCATCCAGATTGGTAACGCCGCAGATTGCAGGGAGAACTGCGCAATCATCAATCCGATAAAGATCGTCACGCCAACCAGCGTCTTACGATAGCCAAACCAGCGCAGCACCTGCGTGACCGTCGATTTTGCCAGAATTGAGCCCATCGCCGTGGGTGCCATCATGCAGCCAGCAATCAGGGCCGGATAGCCGAAACCGACCTGGAGCATCAGCGGCATCAGGAACGGTACGCAGCCCGTGCCCAGACGCGAGGCAATATTGCCCGCGATCCCGACGGAGAACGTTCGGGTGTTAAACAGAGATAAAGAGATAAGCGGTGTCGGATGGCGACGCGCATGACGTATATATAGAAGGAACAGCAGAATACCGCTGAGGATGACGGCCAGCGCCAGCCACGTCGCTACGATTTTCTCGCCAAACAGCTCCATCCCGCTGGAGAACAGGACCAGGCTCAGGCCAAACAGGAAGAAACCACCCATATCGAAGCTGCGTCTTGGCGTGGTGAAGTTCGGCATATATTTGCGGGCATAAATCAGCCCTGCCACACCAATCGGAATATTAATCAGGAAGATCCAGTGCCAGCTAGCCCAGGTCACCAGTACGCCGCCGAGAACCGGGCCAAGTATCGGGCCGACCAGGCCAGGCATAGTCACAAAGTTGAGCACCGGGAGCAGTTCGCTGCGCGGATAGGCGCGTAATAACGCCAGACGCGCGACGGGCATCATCATCGCGCCGCCTATCCCCTGTAGAACGCGGAAGATAACCAGTTCCGTCAGAGAGGTGGAGAGGGCGCAAGCCAGAGAACCGAGCGTGAACAGCGTCACCGCCAGCATGAACACTTTGCGTGTGCCAAAACGATCGGCCAGCCAGCCGCTGACCGGAATAAGCATCGCCACTGTCAGGGTGTAGCTGATGATGGCGGATTGCATCGCCAGCGGGGAGCGGTTAAGGCTTTGGGCTATGGCGGGAAGGGCGGTATTGAGGATAGTGGCATCCAGTGCCTGCATAAAGAACGCCATGGCTGCAATCCACGGCAGTCCGGCCATACTGCGTGCTTTTTTCTCTGTCATTTATTTACCTGCTGGTGGGTTGGCGCGGCCAGCAACGCCTGGCACGCACTCAGGGCTCGCTGCCCGTCGCTCTCCTGAATGGCATCGACTATCGCCTGATGCAGATCCAGCTTCACCACCTCATCCTGCGTGATAGAGGTAAAGTAAGTGTGGTACACAGAATGGAATAAAGAAGCAAAGGAGGTCAGGAAAGGATTTCCGCTCATATTATAGATATGTTCATGCCAGGCCATATCGACCGCTATCCAGCGCTCGCGGTTAAAGTGCTTTTTCAGATCCACCATCTCTTCCATCAAAGTATTGAGCTGCGCTTTTTGCTCTGCTGTGCCGAGCGTGGCGGCAAGCAGGCAGGCCTGAGGCTCAAGACTGCTGCGCATGACCAGAAAGTGATCGACGACCTGATTAAAGTTATCTTCGGTCATCCACCAGGTGAGTAACTCCTGATCGAGAAAGTTCCAGTTTCCCTGAGGCATAACGCGGGTGCCAATGCGCGGACGTGGAAGCACCATCCCTTTCGCCGTTAATGTTTTTACCGCTTCGCGAACGGCGGTACGGCTAACGCCAAACTGATCTCCCAGCTCCATCTCGCTGGGCAGGATGCTACCTGGAGCATATTTACCCGCTAAGATCAGCTGCGCCAGTTTCTCTGCCAGCACATAGGACAGGTTTTTTTGAGCTGCCAGCTGTTGTGCGCTTAATGGCATCGCTTTTATTCCTTAAATATTGATGCGGTTAATTATGCCATCTCAGGTGTGATTGTGGTTGCAGATACATCAAATAGAACAATTTGTAGCTGGATCTCATCGCTTTTGGTGAAAAAAAACACGGTCAGAAACTTTTTTTAAATTTCCTCTTGTCACTTCAGAATAACTCCCTATAATGCGCCTCCACTGACACGGAACAACGGCACGCAAGCCGCCGGGTCAGCAGAGAAAAGCAAAACAAACGCTTGACTCTGAAGCGGGAAAGCGTAATATGCACACCCCGCGCCGCAGCGAAAACGAAGCGGCACTGCTCTTTAACAATTTATCAGACAATCTGTGTGGGCACTCAAAGTGACATGGATTCTTAATGTCCTCGGACACTAAATGAATACCAAGTCTCAACGAGTGAACACGTAATTCATTACGAAGTTTAATTCATTGAGCATCAAACTTTTAAATTGAAGAGTTTGATCATGGCTCAGATTGAACGCTGGCGGCAGGCCTAACACATGCAAGTCGAACGGTAACAGGAAGCAGCTTGCTGCTTTGCTGACGAGTGGCGGACGGGTGAGTAATGTCTGGGAAACTGCCTGATGGAGGGGGATAACTACTGGAAACGGTAGCTAATACCGCATAATGTCGCAAGACCAAAGAGGGGGACCTTCGGGCCTCTTGCCATCGGATGTGCCCAGATGGGATTAGCTAGTAGGTGGGGTAACGGCTCACCTAGGCGACGATCCTAGCTGGTCTGAGAGGATGACCAGCCACACTGGAACTGAGACACGGTCCAGACTCCTACGGAGGCAGCAGTGGGGAATATTGCACAATGGGCGCAAGCCTGATGCAGCCATGCCGCGTGTATGAAGAAGGCCTTCGGGTTGTAAAGTACTTTCAGCGGGGAGGAAGGCGATAAGGTTAATAACCTTGTCGATTGACGTTACCCGCAGAAGAAGCACCGGCTAACTCCGTGCCAGCAGCCGCGGTAATACGGAGGGTGCAAGCGTTAATCGGAATTACTGGGCGTAAAGCGCACGCAGGCGGTCTGTCAAGTCGGATGTGAAATCCCCGGCTCAACCTGGGAACTGCATTCGAAACTGGCAGGCTAGAGTCTTGTAGAGGGTAGAATTCCAGGTGTAGCGGTGAAATGCGTAGAGATCTGGAGGAATACCGGTGGCGAAGGCGGCCCCCTGGACAAAGACTGACGCTCAGGTGCGAAAGCGTGGGGAGCAAACAGGATTAGATACCCTGGTAGTCCACGCCGTAAACGATGTCGACTTGGAGGTTGTGCCCTTGAGGCGTGGCTTCCGGAGCTAACGCGTTAAGTCGACCGCCTGGGGAGTACGGCCGCAAGGTTAAAACTCAAATGAATTGACGGGGGCCCGCACAAGCGGTGGAGCATGTGGTTTAATTCGATGCAACGCGAAGAACCTTACCTACTCTTGACATCCAGAGAACTTAGCAGAGATGCTTTGGTGCCTTCGGGAACTCTGAGACAGGTGCTGCATGGCTGTCGTCAGCTCGTGTTGTGAAATGTTGGGTTAAGTCCCGCAACGAGCGCAACCCTTATCCTTTGTTGCCAGCGGTTAGGCCGGGAACTCAAAGGAGACTGCCAGTGATAAACTGGAGGAAGGTGGGGATGACGTCAAGTCATCATGGCCCTTACGAGTAGGGCTACACACGTGCTACAATGGCGCATACAAAGAGAAGCGACCTCGCGAGAGCAAGCGGACCTCATAAAGTGCGTCGTAGTCCGGATTGGAGTCTGCAACTCGACTCCATGAAGTCGGAATCGCTAGTAATCGTGGATCAGAATGCCACGGTGAATACGTTCCCGGGCCTTGTACACACCGCCCGTCACACCATGGGAGTGGGTTGCAAAAGAAGTAGGTAGCTTAACCTTCGGGAGGGCGCTTACCACTTTGTGATTCATGACTGGGGTGAAGTCGTAACAAGGTAACCGTAGGGGAACCTGCGGTTGGATCACCTCCTTACCTTAAAGAACCTGCCTTTGCAGTGCTCACACAGATTGTCTGATGAAAAGTAAATAGCAAGGCGTCTTGCGATTGAGACTGTACGTCCCCTTCGTCTAGAGGCCAGGACACCGCCCTTTCACGGCGGTAACAGGGTTCGAATCCCTAGGGACGCCACTTGCTGGTTCGTGAGTGAAAGTCACCTGCCGTCATATCTCAAAACTGACTTGCGAGTCATGTTTGAGATATTTGCTCTTTAAAAATCTGGATCAAGCTGAAAATTGAAACGACACACAGCTCATGTGTGTTCGAGTCTCTCAAATTTTCGCAATCAGAAGTGAAACATCTTCGGGTTGTGAGGTTAAGCGACTAAGCGTACACGGTGGATGCCCTGGCAGTCAGAGGCGATGAAGGACGTGCTAATCTGCGAAAAGCGCCGGCGAGGTGATATGAACCTTTGACCCGGCGATGTCCGAATGGGGAAACCCAGTGCAATCCGTTGCACTATCGTTAACTGAATACATAGGTTAACGAGGCGAACCGGGGGAACTGAAACATCTAAGTACCCCGAGGAAAAGAAATCAACCGAGATTCCCCCAGTAGCGGCGAGCGAACGGGGAGCAGCCCGGAGTCTGAATCAGCTTGTGTGTTAGTGGAACGGTCTGGAAAGTCCGACGGTACAGGGTGATAGTCCCGTACACGAAAGCACACTTGCTGTGAACTCGAAGAGTAGGGCGGGACACGTGGTATCCTGTCTGAATATGGGGGGACCATCCTCCAAGGCTAAATACTCCTGACTGACCGATAGTGAACCAGTACCGTGAGGGAAAGGCGAAAAGAACCCCGGCGAGGGAGTGAAAAGAACCTGAAACCGTGTACGTACAAGCAGTGGGAGCCTCTTTATGGGGTGACTGCGTACCTTTTGTATAATGGGTCAGCGACTTATATTCTGTAGCAAGGTTAACCGTATAGGGGAGCCGAAGGGAAACCGAGTCTTAACTGGGCGTTAAGTTGCAGGGTATAGACCCGAAACCCGGTGATCTAGCCATGGGCAGGTTGAAGGTTGGGTAACACTAACTGGAGGACCGAACCGACTAATGTTGAAAAATTAGCGGATGACCTGTGGCTGGGGGTGAAAGGCCAATCAAACCGGGAGATAGCTGGTTCTCCCCGAAAGCTATTTAGGTAGCGCCTCGTGAACTCATCTTCGGGGGTAGAGCACTGTTTCGGCTAGGGGGCCATCCCGGCTTACCAACCCGATGCAAACTACGAATACCGAAGAATGTTATCACGGGAGACACACGGCGGGTGCTAACGTCCGTCGTGAAGAGGGAAACAACCCAGACCGCCAGCTAAGGTCCCAAAGTCATGGTTAAGTGGGAAACGATGTGGGAAGGCACAGACAGCCAGGATGTTGGCTTAGAAGCAGCCATCATTTAAAGAAAGCGTAATAGCTCACTGGTCGAGTCGGCCTGCGCGGAAGATGTAACGGGGCTAAACCATGCACCGAAGCTGCGGCAGCGACACTATGTGTTGTTGGGTAGGGGAGCGTTCTGTAAGCCGTTGAAGGTGTGCTGTGAGGCATGCTGGAGGTATCAGAAGTGCGAATGCTGACATAAGTAACGATAAAGCGGGTGAAAAGCCCGCTCGCCGGAAGACCAAGGGTTCCTGTCCAACGTTAATCGGGGCAGGGTGAGTCGACCCCTAAGGCGAGGCCGAAAGGCGTAGTCGATGGGAAACAGGTTAATATTCCTGTACTTGGTGTTACTGCGAAGGGGGGACGGAGAAGGCTATGTCAGCCGGGCGACGGTTGTCCCGGTTTAAGCATGTAGGCGGAGGTTCCAAATCCGGTACCTTTTAACGCTGAGGTGTGATGACGAGGCACTACGGTGCTGAAGTGATAAATGCCCTGCTTCCAGGAAAAGCCTCTAAGCATCAGGTAACACGAAATCGTACCCCAAACCGACACAGGTGGTCAGGTAGAGAATACCAAGGCGCTTGAGAGAACTCGGGTGAAGGAACTAGGCAAAATGGTGCCGTAACTTCGGGAGAAGGCACGCTGATGTGTAGGTGAAGCCCCTGCGGGTGGAGCTGAAATCAGTCGAAGATACCAGCTGGCTGCAACTGTTTATTAAAAACACAGCACTGTGCAAACACGAAAGTGGACGTATACGGTGTGACGCCTGCCCGGTGCCGGAAGGTTAATTGATGGGGTTAGCGGCAACGCGAAGCTCTTGATCGAAGCCCCGGTAAACGGCGGCCGTAACTATAACGGTCCTAAGGTAGCGAAATTCCTTGTCGGGTAAGTTCCGACCTGCACGAATGGCGTAATGATGGCCAGGCTGTCTCCACCCGAGACTCAGTGAAATTGAACTCGCTGTGAAGATGCAGTGTACCCGCGGCAAGACGGAAAGACCCCGTGAACCTTTACTATAGCTTGACACTGAACACTGGTCCTTGATGTGTAGGATAGGTGGGAGGCTTTGAAGCGTGGACGCCAGTCTGCGTGGAGCCAACCTTGAAATACCACCCTTTAATGGCTGGTGTTCTAACGTAGACCCGTAATCCGGGTTGCGGACAGTGTCTGGTGGGTAGTTTGACTGGGGCGGTCTCCTCCCAAAGAGTAACGGAGGAGCACGAAGGTTGGCTAATCCTGGTCGGACATCAGGAGGTTAGTGCAATGGCATAAGCCAGCTTGACTGCGAGCGTGACGGCGCGAGCAGGTGCGAAAGCAGGTCATAGTGATCCGGTGGTTCTGAATGGAAGGGCCATCGCTCAACGGATAAAAGGTACTCCGGGGATAACAGGCTGATACCGCCCAAGAGTTCATATCGACGGCGGTGTTTGGCACCTCGATGTCGGCTCATCACATCCTGGGGCTGAAGTAGGTCCCAAGGGTATGGCTGTTCGCCATTTAAAGTGGTACGCGAGCTGGGTTTAGAACGTCGTGAGACAGTTCGGTCCCTATCTGCCGTGGGCGCTGGAGAATTGAGGGGGGCTGCTCCTAGTACGAGAGGACCGGAGTGGACGCATCACTGGTGTTCGGGTTGTCATGCCAATGGCACTGCCCGGTAGCTAAATGCGGAAGAGATAAGTGCTGAAAGCATCTAAGCACGAAACTTGCCCCGAGATGAGTTCTCCCTGAGACCTTGAGTCTCCTGAAGGAACGTTGAAGACGACGACGTTGATAGGTCGGGTGTGTAAGCGCAGCGATGCGTTGAGCTAACCGATACTAATGAACCGTGAGGCTTAACCTTACAACGCCGAAGGTGTTTTGGCGGTGAGAGAGACAGATTTTCAGCCTGATACAGATTAACAGTATTTGCCTGGCGGCTTTAGCGCGGTGGTCCCACCTGACCCCATGCCGAACTCAGAAGTGAAACGCCGTAGCGCCGATGGTAGTGTGGGGTCTCCCCATGTGAGAGTAGGGAACTGCCAGGCATCAAACAAGTGAAGAGGCCATCCGGAAGGATGGCCTTTTTGCGTTTGTACGTCGAAAAACGGCAGGCCGGGCAAGGCGAAGCCGCCACCCGGCAGATCTCAGACTGCACACCACGCCAAAATAAACGCTGCAATCCCCTCCACATTATTCAAATCCAGAACCGGTACTTCCAGCGACAATGCAACGTCACTGGCCACGGCAATCACATGCTCATCCAGCATTAGTTCGCTAACATCATGCCCGGCGCCGTTTCTGAACAGCAAGATCTTAGGCACGGCCTCATGCTTAAATCCCTCAACCAGCACAAGATCCAGCGTGGAGTGATCCATCCGGCTGACAAGATAAGCGAGATCCAGCGGTGCTTCATCCGGTGTTTCTGTCATTAACGCCCAGCGCTGGTTACTCGCCACCATCGTTTGTGCAGCGCCAGCCTTACGCAGCTCGTAGCTATCTTTCCCCGGCTTATCGACATCCATGTTATGGTGCGTATGCTTAATCAATCCGGGACGAATGCCTTTGGCGCAAAGTGCAGGTATTAGTTTTTTTAGCAGCGTAGTCTTCCCGGTGCCACTCCAGGCAGAGATCGCTAATACGGGTATCATTTCTTCTCCTGCATTATCTGCAAATCTTCCGTCGTGTTTACATTCACAAACGCCGATTTCATGTCGCTGAAATCAACGGAATGCCCTCCGGACTGACGCATAAATACCATGACGCGCCGCTCTCCTGCGGCCAGGTAATCTTCCAGCGCGGATATTAACGAGCGATTAATCAATGCGATCGTTGGATGGTCGCGTTCACCGTCGTGTACCCAGACGACGGGAGCACCACCGCGCCGCTGCACCAGACGTTCAACCAGGCAGGACGGGATGAAGGGCGTATCACATGAACAAAAGAGAAACCACTCTCCATGCGACTGCTGCATAACGGAAAGCATTCCCGCCAGCGGACCGGGGTAGTCCACCAGGTTATCCTGATAAACCGGATACCCGCTGCGCTGATAAATATCAACATGTCGGTTAGCGCTGATCGCCATCGAGGACACCTGATCTGCAAGCGTATCAGCAACATGCTGCCATAATGGTGTGTTGTTCAGGAGCTGAAGCCCCTTATCCTTTCCGCCCATTCGCGTTGCCCTGCCCCCGGCCAGAACAACTCCGATGATTTCCTGGCATTGATTCACGAATATCGCCTCTTTTATTGTGGGATTGACCCTGCTAACGTGTCTCTCTAAATGAAAGGAGCACTACCATGAAATGTAAACGTCTTAATGAAGTCATTGAGCTTCTCCAGCCGGCCTGGCAAAAAGAGCCAGAGCTGAATCTGATGCAATTTTTACAGAAACTGGCGAAAGAGTCAGGTTTTGATGGCGAACTGGCAGACCTTTCTGACGACATCCTGATCTACCACCTGAAAATGCGTGACTCGGCTAAAGATGCTGTTATTCCTGGCATTCAGAAAGATTATGAAGAGGATTTTAAAACCGCATTACTGCGTGCCCGAGGCGTAATTAAAGAGTAAAAGCTTGTAAGCGGAGCCACCGAAATCGCCACAAGATGATATCCTGAATCATTCGTATAATTTCCGGATGATCGGATGAACGACCAGGCTTTTACTTTCCAGACACTACACCCGGATACCATTATGGATGCGCTGTTCGAACAGGGTATTCGGGTGGATTCCGGGTTAACCCCTTTAAACAGCTACGAAAACCGTGTCTACCAATTTCAGGACGAAGAGCGCCAGCGCTTTGTCGTAAAGTTTTACCGTCCACAGCGCTGGTCCGCAGAACAAATTCAGGAAGAGCATCAGTTTGCCCACGATCTGCTGGATGACGATGTTCCCGTTGCGGCACCCATTAAATTCAATAACCAAACGCTGCTGACCCATCAGGGCTTTTACTACGCGGTATTTCCGAGCCTGGGCGGAAGACAGTTTGAGGCAGATAATATCGATCAGATGGAATGGGTTGCCCGCTATCTGGGGCGCATTCATCAGACGGGACGTAAAAAACCGTTTGTTGCCCGTCCGACGATTGGTGTTCAGGAATATCTTATTGAGCCGCGACAGGTATTCGAAACATCGGCGCTGATCCCGAATGCGCTAAAGGATAATTTCCTCACGGCGACCGATAAGCTTATTGATGCTGTAAAAGCCTGCTGGCTGGATGATATTACTACTCTGCGCCTGCACGGTGACTGCCACGCCGGGAATATTCTCTGGCGCGATGGCCCACTATTTGTCGATCTTGATGACGCACGTATGGGACCCGCGGTGCAGGATCTGTGGATGCTGCTCAACGGTGATAAAGCCGAGCAGCGCATGCAGCTTGAGACCATAATTGAAGCTTATGAAGAATTTAGCCCCTTTAATTCAGACGAAATTGCCTTGATAGAACCTTTACGTGCGATGCGATTTGTTTATTATCTCGCGTGGTTAATCAGGCGTTGGGAAGACCCGGCTTTTCCCCGAAATTTCCCCTGGCTTACCGGGGAGGATTACTGGCGCAACCAGATATCCACATTTACCGCGCAGGTTAAGGTTCTACAGGAACCCCCTTTGCAATTAACGCCGATGTATTAATTGGACACACCCAGGAGAGAGTTAATCATGAAAAAAATTTGGCTGGCGCTGGCTGGTATGATTCTGGCATTTAGCGCAACTGCTGCGCAGTTTACCGACGGCAAGCAGTACATTACGCTGGACAAGCCTGTTGCTGGCGAGCCTCAGGTGTTGGAGTTCTTCTCCTTCTACTGCCCGCACTGCTACGAGTTTGAGCAGGTACTTCATGTTTCTGACAACGTGAAGAAAAAGCTGCCGGAAAGCACCAAAATGACGAAATACCACGTTGAGTTCCTTGGCCCACTGGGTAAAGATCTGACTCAGGCATGGGCGGTCGCGATTGCGCTGGGTGTGGAAGATAAGATCACCGCGCCTATGTTTGAAGCCGTACAGAAAACCCAGACCGTACAAACTACGGCAGATATCCGTAAAGTGTTCGTGGATGCCGGTGTTAAAGGTGAAGACTACGACGCTGCCTGGAACAGTTTCGTGGTGAAATCTCTCGTGGCACAGCAGGAAAAAGCTGCCGCTGACTTCCAGTTGCAGGGCGTGCCGGCGATGTATGTTAACGGCAAATACCAGGTGAATATGCGTGGTATGGACACGACCAGCATGGATATCTTCGTACAACAGTACGCTGATACCGTGAAATACCTGGTTGAGAAAAAGTAACAAACATAAAGAAAAACGCCGGTCACTGACCGGCGTTTTTGTATGAAGATTTAATCTTAGCTATCTGCTCGTCTTTCTCTTTCCAGAGTGTATTAAGCCAAAGCTGGAAACGACGTTTGAAGTTTTTATCGTTGACATAATCCCCGTGCAGTTCAGTGTTGACGGGCATCAGATCAACGCGGACAACGATACGCGTCAGCCTGCCGCTGAGCATATCGTAGAATGGCGTCCTGTCGTTTTCCGGATAGCAGAGCGTTACGTTCAACAATTTATCGAACTGCTCACCCAGCACGTTGAGCGCCATTGCGATGCCCGCAGCCTTTGGCGGCAACAGGTTCTGATAAGGAGAGCGAGTTTGCTGGCGCTTCTCTTCGGTAAAGCGCGATCCTTCGACGAAGTTAACAATGGTGGTGGGATGCGCGCGAAACTTCTCGCAAGAACGGCGCGTGGTTTCCACGTCCTTACCGCGGCGTTCCGGATGACGAATTAAATAGCTGCGTGAATAGCGTTTCATAAACGGCATATCCAGCGCCCAGCAGGCCAGTCCAATGAAAGGCACCCAGGCCAGCTGCTGTTTCAGAAAGTATTTGTTCATCGGAATGTGTTTGCGAAACAGTACGCACAATACAACGATGTCGGCCCAGCTGTGGTGATTGCAGATCAGCAGATACCAGTTCTTTTTGTTCAGCTTCTCCAGCCCCTGAACATCCCACTTCAGCCAGGGGTTCAGATGCAGCAGGATCGCCAGCCCTTCACACCAGCAGTACATCATAAAATTACAAAAAGCAGACACCGCGCGCCATACCGGAGGGACAGGCAGCAGAAGTTTAATTATTCCGGCAACGATGATTGGCACAGAACAGGCGATGGTAACCAGAATAGTTAAAATGACGCTTAACCATAATGTTATCGCTGCGAGTATTCTCGACATAATGAATTTATTCAGATAGTTAGCTGTAATTGAGCAGCCGGCTATCCGGTGCTGGGCGCCGATCTTATCAGAAATTCGCTCAGACCAGGGCGGTTTCACACCAGGAGGCTGCGGCTTTTCCTGCCAGGCAGCGAATTTTTGCATATAGACAGAGTGCTTAAGTCTTATATCCACATAGACTAAATAAACATCAGTGAAGCGCGATCTTAAGTGATCTTATAGCAATGCTTTGATTTTATTATATAAATAAGTTTTCAGTATCACTTTTATAAAGCTGTTATTCACCTGTATTAAAAATATGCACAAACTTATCCACAGTTTTGTTTTGCGAGCGATCTTCCCGATCGCAAAATCTTTTTCTGTATAAAGCGCTAAAACCTGATGTTTTCATCCTTCTGTGGCATCCTTTACCCATAAATTCATAAAAGGCACGGACATTATGGTTCAGATCCCAGAAAACCCACTTATACTCGTCGATGGCTCTTCTTACCTGTATCGGGCGTATCATGCGTTTCCTCCTCTGACCAACAGCGCAGGGGAACCTACCGGCGCAATGTACGGCGTGCTGAATATGCTTCGCAGCCTGATTCTGCAATACCACCCAACCCATGCGGCCGTGGTGTTTGATGCGAAGGGTAAAACCTTCCGCGATGAATTATTTGAGCATTACAAATCTCACCGTCCCCCTATGCCTGACGATCTGCGTGCGCAAATTGAACCGTTGCACGCTATGGTGAAAGCGATGGGGCTGCCACTGCTGGCGGTCTCAGGCGTTGAAGCTGATGACGTAATTGGTACCCTGGCGCGCGAAGCGGAAAAAGCAGGCCGCCCGGTTCTGATCAGTACCGGTGATAAAGACATGGCGCAGCTGGTAACGCCCGGGATCACGCTGATCAACACCATGACAAACACCATTCTTGGCCCGGAAGAAGTGGTCGCCAAATATGGCGTGCCGCCAGAGCTCATTATTGATTTCCTCGCCCTGATGGGCGATTCCTCGGATAACATTCCTGGCGTACCGGGCGTAGGCGAAAAAACAGCTCAGGCGCTGCTGCAAGGGCTGGGCGGGCTGGATACGCTGTATGCAGAACCCGACAAAATTGCCGGTCTTACCTTCCGTGGCGCAAAAACCATGGCCGGAAAGCTCGCCGATAACAAAGAGGTGGCTTATCTCTCCTATCAGTTGGCCACCATCAAAACTGACGTAGAGCTGGAGCTTACCTGCGAGCAGCTGGAAGTGCAGGAACCCGCCGCCGACGAACTGCTTGGCCTGTTCAGAAAATACGAATTTAAACGCTGGACCGCGGATGTTGAAGCCGGGAAATGGCTTCAGGCGAAAGGGGCTAAACCTGCGGCGAAGCCGAAAGAGACCATCGTTGTCGATGCCGAAGAGCAGGCAGAAGAAGAGGCGGCAGCGCTCTCCTTCGACAACTATGAAACCATCCTTGAAGAGTCACGGCTCGTCGCCTGGATTGAAAAGCTGAAAAAAGCGCCAGTATTTGCTTTCGATACCGAAACGGACAGCCTCGATAACATTACGGCCAATATGGTGGGCCTGTCATTCGCAACGGAGCCGGGTATTGCAGCCTATGTTCCGGTGGCTCACGACTATCTGGATGCGCCGGAGCAAATCTCCCGCGAGCGCGCCTTAGAACTGCTGAAGCCGATTCTGGAAGACGAGAAAGCGCTGAAGGTCGGGCAAAACCTGAAGTACGACCGCGGTATTCTGCAAAACTACGGCATTGAGCTGCGTGGTATCGCTTTTGACACCATGCTGGAATCTTACATTCTGGACAGCGTGGCGGGCCGCCATGATATGGATTCCTTATCCGATCGTTGGCTGAAACACAAAACCATCACCTTTGAAGAAATTGCCGGGAAGGGCAAAAATCAGCTGACCTTTAACCAGATCGCGCTGGAAGAAGCAGGCCGCTACGCCGCGGAAGACGCTGACGTCACGCTACAGCTGCATCTCAAAATGTGGCCGAAATTGCAGAAGCACGAAGGGCCGCTGAATGTGTTCCAGAACATTGAGATGCCGCTGGTGCCTGTGCTGTCCCGCATTGAGCGCAATGGCGTTAAAATCGACCCAACGGTGCTGCATAACCACTCTGGTGAGCTGGCGCAGCGCCTGACCGAGCTTGAACAGAAAGCGCATGAGCTTGCTGGCGAGGCATTTAACCTGTCTTCACCGAAACAGCTGCAAACCATCCTGTTTGAAAAACAGGGTATCAAGCCGCTGAAGAAAACCCCGGGTGGCGCCCCTTCAACGTCTGAAGAGGTGCTGGAAGAGCTGGCGCTGGACTATCCGCTGCCAAAAGTTATTCTGCAATACCGTGGTCTGGCTAAGCTGAAATCGACCTATACCGACAAACTGCCGTTGATGATCAACCCGAAAACGGGCCGCGTGCACACCTCCTATCACCAGGCTGTGGCGGCGACCGGGCGACTTTCGTCAACCGATCCCAACCTTCAAAACATTCCGGTGCGTAATGAAGAGGGCCGTCGTATTCGCCAGGCTTTCATTGCGCCAGAGGATTACCTGATTGTCTCCGCGGACTACTCGCAAATCGAACTGCGTATTATGGCGCACCTGTCACGCGACAAAGGCCTGCTGACGGCCTTTGCCGAAGGGAAGGACATCCACCGGGCAACCGCTGCCGAAGTGTTTGGGCTGCCGCTGGAGAGCGTGACAAACGAGCAGCGTCGTAGTGCAAAAGCGATCAACTTCGGTCTGATTTACGGCATGAGTGCCTTTGGTCTTTCACGCCAGCTCAATATCCCGCGTAAAGAGTCGCAGAAGTATATGGATCTCTACTTCGAGCGGTATCCGGGCGTGCTGGAATATATGGAACGTACCCGCGCACAGGCGAAAGAGAAAGGCTACGTTGAAACGCTGGATGGCCGTCGTCTCTACCTTCCGGACATCAAATCCAGCAACGCCGCGCGCCGGGCTGGTGCTGAACGTGCTGCGATCAACGCCCCTATGCAGGGCACTGCGGCGGACATCATTAAACGCGCAATGATTGCCGTCGATGCCTGGCTCGAAAAAGAGAAACCGCGCGTGAAAATGATCATGCAGGTACACGATGAACTGGTCTTTGAAGTTCATAAAGACGATCTGGAGACGGTCTCTCAGAAGATCCATGAACTGATGGAAAACAGCATGAAGCTGGACGTACCATTGCTGGTGGAAGTGGGTAGCGGCGAAAACTGGGATCAGGCTCACTAAGGGTTATCGGAATAACGCGCGTTTTATGTAAGTAAGCAACATAAGTACGCGCGTTTTGTGACGATCATTAGAATTCCCTATGTAAAGAATGAAAAAAAACTACAAAAAGTGCTTTGTCCAGCGATAAAAAAAGAGTAGAGTTAACGACGTAGGGTACAGAGGTAAGATGTTCTATCTTTCAGACCTTTTACTTCACGTAATCGGATTTGGCTGAATATTTTAGCCGCCCCAGTCAGTAATGACTGGGGCGTTTTTTATTGCGGCAAAGAAAGTTTCAGGCGAAAAAAAGCGCGGTCATCGCCGCGCCTGTTGTTACTCTGCTTCCGCTTCAGTCGCCGGTTCCAGATCGTTAAACCAGCTGTCGAGCTTCTGTCGCAGTTTATCCACGCCCTGCTTTTTCAGCGAGGAGAACGGTTCAACCTGTACATCACCGTTGAATGCCAGCACCGCTTCACGAACCTTGTTCACCTGCGCCTTGCGCGCGCCGCTTGCCAGCTTATCCGCTTTTGTCAGCAGCACCAGCACCGCAATATCGCTTGCCACCGCCCAGTCAATCATCTGCTGGTCGAGATCTTTTAGCGGATGACGAATATCCATCAGCACCACCAGACCTTTCAGACACATGCGTTTTTCCAGGTATTCGCCCAGCGCACGCTGCCATTTGATCTTCATCTCTTCCGGTACCTGCGCGTAACCGTAGCCCGGTAAATCGACCAGGCGTTTGCCTTCAGCCACTTCAAACAGGTTAATCAGCTGAGTACGGCCAGGTGTTTTCGAGGTACGCGCCAGGTTTTTCTGATTGGTGAGCGTATTCAGGGCACTGGATTTTCCCGCATTGGAGCGGCCAGCAAATGCCACTTCAATCCCTGTGTCTGAGGGCAGGTGGCGAATATCGGGCGCACTGGTGACAAAATGCGTCTGTTGGTAGTTCCAGGTAGTCACGTGGTCGTCTCCAAAAATCGTAATCTGCGGGGATTATACCTGAATGCGGGCAAAAGGCTTTTCCCTTCGTCATTGACATGTAAGTGAAAGCCCTACGGAATGTAAGAGATCTGCCCTAAAGCGTATGAGAAATTTAAGAGAAATCGCAGGCGCTAAAAAACTCAAAATATTAAAATTCAAAGAGTTATTAATGAGCAATTATCTGAAAATCCGGTTTTGTACCTTTTCATAGCTTGTTAGTTTAAGGGAACAAGGTAAAGTGTGTGCCAGGGCGAGGATGCCAACAGGATAACGACTTAAGGATAAGGGTCAGGAGCGCCAGGAGGCGAAGACTCAGGATTGTCAGGACGACCGGCGCCTGGAGGCGTTTTTAACAGGAAACGGAACCGTATCACGGACGGTAGTAGCCAAGGGATAAACAGGGTTTGTTGCAGGCAAACAGGGAATGTCTGACCCGTTAAGGGTTGTGAGTCAGGAAAAAAGGCGACAGATTGCTCTGTCGCCTTTTTTCTTTGCTTGCTTTCTGCTAGATTTCGCCGCAATTCTATACTGAAGAAAACGACTTAAAGATAAAACATCATGAAAAAACCGACCTCCGCTGCGGGCGTGAAACGCCCTGCAAAAGCACGCCGCAAAACGCGCGAAGAACTGAATCAGGAAGCGCGCGATCGCAAACGCGATAAAAAACATCGTGGCCATGCTGCGGGTAGCCGTGCTAACGGTGGCGGTGCCGCAGGCGCTTCTGCAAAAGGCAAACAGCAGAAAGATCCTCGTATCGGCAGTAAAACTCCCATTCCACTGGGCGTGACAGACACGCCGGTCACTAAGCAGCACAAACCAAAGAGCGAGAAACCTATGCTTTCACCGCAGGCTGAGCTGGATATGCTGGAGAACGATGAGCGCCTGGATGCGCTGCTGGAACGTCTTGAAGAGGGTGAAACCCTGACCGCTGAAGAGCAGTCCTGGGTGGACGCCAAACTGGACCGCATTGATGAACTGATGCAGAAGCTGGGTCTGTCCTACGATGATGAAGAAGACGAAGAGGAAGATGAAAAGCAGGAAGATATGATGCGTCTGCTGAAAGGTGGAAACTAACATTTGCACCCGGCAGGTACACTCGTCCTGCTTATAACCCTTCCGGTTATATGTTATCTGGTGTGGTTATTCGTTAAACTACGGCGGTTGTCGCGGCGACAGAAGTGGCTGCGCACCCGAATGATGTCCCGCAACGGGACCAGAACGGGCCGCCGTATACGAACGCGACACCAACGGAAGGAGTGAGCATGTCTGTACCATCTATCGACTGGGATTTGGCCCTGATCCAGAAATATAACTATTCCGGGCCGCGTTATACCTCATACCCCACCGCGCTGGAGTTTTCTGACGCTTTCGGCGAGGCGGATTTTCAGCAAGCTGTGGCGCGCTATCCCGAGCGCCCGCTGTCGCTCTACGTCCATATTCCGTTCTGCCATAAGCTCTGCTACTTCTGCGGCTGCAATAAAATCGTTACCCGCCAGCAGCACAAAGCCGATCAATACCTCGATGCGCTCGAACAGGAAATTCTGCACCGCGCACCGCTGTTTAAAGGGCGTCACGTCAGCCAACTTCACTGGGGCGGTGGTACGCCAACTTATCTGAATAAAGCGCAGATCAGCCGCCTGATGGCGCTGCTGCGCGGCAATTTTAGTTTTAACGACGACGCCGAAATTTCGATCGAGGTCGATCCGCGTGAAATCGAGCTGGATGTGCTGGATCATTTACGTGCCGAAGGTTTCAACCGCCTGAGTATGGGCGTACAGGACTTCAACAAAGAAGTACAGCGCCTGGTAAACCGCGAGCAGGACGAAGCGTTTATCTTTGCCTTACTCAACCATGCGCGTGAAATCGGCTTTACCTCAACGAATATAGACCTGATTTACGGCCTGCCGAAGCAGACGCCGGAGAGCTTCGCCTACACGCTTAAACGCGTGGCTGAGCTTAACCCGGACCGTCTGAGCGTCTTTAACTATGCGCACCTGCCGACGCTGTTCGCCGCTCAGCGCAAAATCAAAGATGCGGATCTGCCTTCCGCCCAGCAGAAGCTGGACATTTTGCAGGAGACCATCGCCTCGCTGACCGAAACCGGCTATCAGTTTATCGGAATGGATCACTTTGCCCGCCCTGACGATGAGCTGGCGATTGCCCAGCGCGAAGGTGTTCTCCACCGTAACTTCCAGGGCTACACCACCCAGGGCGATACCGATCTGCTCGGAATGGGCGTCTCCGCCATCAGCATGATTGGCGACTGCTACGCCCAGAATCAGAAAGAGCTGAAGCTGTACTATCAGCAGATAGACGAAACCGGCAACGCGCTGTGGCGCGGCATTGCGCTAACGCGCGACGACTGCATCCGTCGGGACGTGATTAAGGCGCTTATCTGCAACTTCCGTCTCGAATTTCGCGAGGTGGAGTCGCAATGGGATCTGCAATTCAGCGATTACTTTGCCGAAGACCTGAAGCTTCTGGCGCCGCTGGCGAAAGACGGGCTGGTGGATGTGTCGGAGAGTGCGGTTGTCGTCACGCCGAAAGGACGTCTGTTGATTCGTAATATCTGCATGTGCTTCGATGCCTATCTGCGTCAGAAGGCGCGTTTACAGCAGTTCTCGCGGGTGATTTGAGCTGCAATGCCGGGTGGCGCTTCGCTTACCCGGCCTACATCTCGCACTTATGTAGGCCGGGTAAGCGAAGCGCCACCCGGCTTTTCATCAACAGCTCGTTAGCTAAACAGCCCAACCAGTGCCGCACACAATACCGCCGCAACGGCAGTTTGTGGCGTGTGGCTTTCTGCTGCTCCGCTCGAAAGCAAAGTCACTAATGATTCCAGCATGATGCTCCCCCCTGTTTCCGGGCACGATCATACAAAACTCATCGGAACAGTAAAGCGCAAAATAACGGCACTTTGCGCTCAATTAGTAACCTTTACACAGCGGAGTAAGATCACTCCATTCCCAGCTCTTTCAGCTTGCGCGTCAGGGTGTTTCGACCCCATCCCAACAGGCGAGCCGCTTCCTGTTTGTGGCCCTGGGTATGACGAAGCGCGGTAGTCAACAGCGTGCGCTCCATCTCAGGCTGCGCTTCGGAGAGCAGATTTTGATGACCGGAACGCAGCGCGCGATCTGCCCACTGCGCCAGCAGCGTCGCCCAGCTGTCCGGCAGCGCATGTCCGGCGGTGCTTTCGGGCACGGTGGCTTCAAACAGCTCGGCGGGGAGATCCTGAATCAACACTTCCTGTCCGGCGGCCATCACGGTCAGCCAGCGACAGGTGTTTTCCAGCTGACGCACGTTGCCCGGCCACGCCAGACGGGTGAGGGCGGCATCCGTTTCCGGATGAAGCTGCTTGGCTTCCACGCCCAGCTCGCGGGCCGCCACTTGCAGGAAATGGCGCGCCAGACGCGGGATATCTTCCCGACGCTCGCGCAGCGGCGGGAGGTGGACGCGGATCACGTTCAGACGATGGAATAAATCCTCACGGAATTTCCCCTCCTGCACGCGCAGCTCCAGGTTCTGGTGCGTCGCGGCAATAATACGCACGTCCACCTTCACCGGCGCATAGCCGCCCACGCGGTAAAACTGGCCATCTGCCAGCACGCGCAGCAGTCGGGTCTGAACATCCAGCGGCATATCGCCGATTTCATCCAGGAATAGCGTTCCGCCGTCAGCCTGTTCAAAGCGTCCCTGACGAATGGTATTTGCCCCGGTAAACGCCCCTTTTTCGTGGCCGAACAGCTCAGATTCAATCAAATCTTTGGGGATCGCCGCCATGTTCAGGGCGATAAAGGGCGCTTTCGCCCGCGGGCTGTGGCGATGCAGGGCGTGCGCAACCAGCTCTTTACCGGTCCCTGATTCACCGTTAATCAAGACGCTGATAGACGAGCGCGACAGACGCCCGATGATGCGAAACACGTCCTGCATGGCTGGCGCTTCACCGATGATGTCCGTCGTAGGCCCGAAATCCGGCGCGTGACGGGGCTGCTGTTGCTCCTGATAGTGGCTGATGGCGCGTTCGACCAGGGCAACGGCTTCGTCGATATCAAACGGTTTTGGCAGATAATCAAACGCCCCCTGCTGGTAGGCGCTAACGGCGGCATCCAGGTCGGAGTGAGCGGTCATTATGATGACCGGAAGCATAGGGTGGCGCTGTTTGATCTGCTTTAAGAGCGCCAGTCCGTCCATGCCCGGCATGCGAATATCCGAGAGCAGAACGTCCGGCGTTTTGGTGGTGAGTGCGTCGAGCACCTCGCTGCCGCTCTCAAACGTCGTGCAGCTTAATCCCGCTCCTGTGAGCGCGCGTTCAAGCACCCAACGGATGGAGCTATCGTCATCGACTACCCAGACTATCCCTCGTTGCATAAACGTCACCTTTATTTTTTAATCGGCAGGAAAACCGAAAACTCGGTATGTCCCGGCCAACTGGTAAATTCAATTTTGCCGGAGTGTTGGTCAATCAAATTACGGGCTATGGATAACCCCAGCCCGGTGCCGCCTTCGCGACCGCTGACCATCGGGTAGAACAGGGTGTCCTGGAGATGCGGCGGGATCCCCGGCCCGTTATCTTCCACATCAATACGTGCCGCCAGACGATAACGCACGCCGTGCAGCGTCAGCTGGAACGCGGTGCGGGTACGCAGAATAATTTCGCCACCCTCCGGGCCCAGCGCCTGCAACGCGTTACGCACAATGTTCAACAGCACCTGTTCAATCTGGTCCGGATCGTGCGCCAGCTCCGGCAGGCTTGGGTCGTAATCACGCACCAGCGTGACGTTATCCGGCAGCTCCATAGAGACGAGTTTCACCACCCGCTCCGCGACCTTGTGAATGCTTTCTGAAACATGCATCCCCGGCTGCTGCGGCCCGAGCAGGCGATCGACCAGATTACGCAGACGGTCCGCCTGCTCGATAATGACGTTGGTATACTCCGCCAGGGCAGGGTCAGGCAGCGCTTTGGTCAAAAGCTGTGCCGCACCGCGTAAGCCGCCCAGCGGGTTTTTAATTTCATGAGCCAGCCCGCGTACCAGGTCGCGCGCCGCAATCTGCTGAGCATGCTGTAGCTGCTCCTGGCTGAGACGACGCTGGTTATCCATCGGCGCCATTTCCAGCAGAATCATGCCATCTGGCAGGCGCTGTGCGGTGAGGGATAAAATATGCGAGCGTCCGTCAATCACCAGCGTCACTTCGTTATCGGTGAAGCCCTGACCCGCCTGCAAACTCTCCTGCATCAGACCAATATTCAGCGAGAAATAGCTCAGCAGTTCAGGCAGCGGCGTGCCAAACAGTTTACGGGCGCTTTGAGCGAGCAGCTGCTGCGCCGCCGGGTTGGCGTAATGCACCGCCAGCTCGTCGTCGACCAGCAAGATACTGTTAATCAAAGAATTGAGGATCTGCCCAGCATCGGGCAGCGTGCCAGTTGCCATTCAGCAGTCTCCTGGAGTCGTTGCACTATTTTAGTGCAGTATAGCGTTTTAGAGGTAAAAAGCGCGTGAGATCAGGTTGTTGGTGGAGAAAAAAGCCCATCCGAAGATGGGCTAAAGTTTCCACGGCAACTACTCCCGACGCGTATGCGCCGGGTAAAACAAATCAATTAAACGCTGTAGTACAGTTCGAACTCAACCGGGTGCGGCGTCATGCGAACGCGGTCGTTTTCTTCGGTACGCAGCGCGATGTAAGCGTCGATAGCTTCATCGGTGAACACCCCGCCAGCGGTCAGGAACTCACGGTCTGCGTCCAGCGCTTGCAGGGCTTCTTCCAGAGAGCCAGCAACCTGTGGGATCTCTTTCGCTTCTTCTGGCGGCAGGTCGTACAGGTTTTTGTCCATGGCTTCGCCCGGGTGGATCTTGTTCTTGATACCGTCCAGACCGGCCATCAGCAGTGCTGCGAAGCACAGGTATGGGTTAGCCGCCGGGTCCGGGAAGCGCACTTCGATACGACGCGCTTTCGGAGACGCCACCACCGGGATACGGATAGAAGCAGAACGGTTACGGGCAGAGTAAGCCAGCATCACCGGTGCTTCGTAGCCTGGGACCAGACGCTTGTAGGAGTTGGTGGTCGGGTTCGCCAGGGCGTTGATCGCTTTAGCGTGTTTGATAACACCGCCGATGTAGTGCAGCGCCTGCTCAGACAGACCCGCGTATTTGTCGCCAGAGAACAGGTTGGTGCCGTTCTTGGACAGGGACATGTGGCAGTGCATGCCGGAACCGTTGTCGCCGAACATGGGTTTTGGCATGAAGGTCGCGGTTTTACCGAAACGGTGCGCAACGTTGTGCACAACGTATTTGTAGATCTGAATCTCATCCGCTTTCTTGGTCATGGTGTTGAAGCGGGTTGCGATTTCGTTCTGGCCAGCCGTTGCCACTTCGTGGTGGTGCGCTTCAACAACCAGGCCCATCTCTTCCATGATCAGACACATGGTAGAACGGATGTCCTGTGAAGAATCGACCGGAGGAACCGGGAAGTAACCGCCTTTCACGCCCGGACGGTGACCTTTGTTACCACCTTCGTATTTGGTGGAAGAGTTCCATGCGCCTTCGATGTCATCGATAGCGACGTGGGAACCAGAAATGGAAGCACCAAAACGGATGTCATCGAACAGGAAGAACTCTGGCTCTGGCCCGAACAGAACGGTGTCTGCGATACCGGTAGAACGCAGGTACTCTTCAGCGCGTTTTGCGATGGAGCGTGGGTCACGGTCATAGCCTTGCAGCGTGCCAGGTTCCAGGATATCGCAGCGGATGATCAGCGTAGGTTCTTCGTAGAACGGGTCAATGAGCGCAGTGGTTGCATCTGGCATCAGAACCATGTCGGATTCGTTAATGCCTTTCCAGCCGCCAATGGAGGAGCCGTCAAACATTTTGCCTTCTTCAAAGAATTCGGCGTTCACCTGATGAGCAGGGATCGTGACGTGCTGTTCTTTACCTTTGGTATCGGTGAAGCGCAGATCAACAAACTTCACTTCATGTTCGTTCAGCATCGTCAAAACGTGTTCAGCGGACATACTTAACTCTCCAGATTGGTCATTGTCGTCGTGGTAACGAGGTCTTCAAATCGGCTGGGCTGCCATATTTTTACTGTATTTCTGTAAAGCGAAATCTGTGCCAACTTTTAAAACACCCCAAAAAGGCGTTATCATGCGCACCATAGTGCAGAAGGGCTGCACCACATTGGATTTGTTGCACCATTATAGTGCTTCTGTGTGAACATCGAGCACCATATTGGTGCAATTTACGTTAAAGTGCCCTTTTACCGCTCCGTGAAAGCGATCACAAAGCATCTCTGCAATACTTGTTTGCGGGGGATGTTTGTGATCCTGTTTTGTAGTGCGATTAATCCGTGTACAATAACGCGCTATTTCTAAATGCCTGAGGCAAAGTTGTGATCGAAAAATTGCGTAATATCGCCATCATCGCGCACGTCGACCATGGTAAAACTACCCTGGTTGATAAGCTGCTACAGCAGTCCGGTACGTTTGATGCTCGTGCCGAAACTCAAGAGCGTGTGATGGACTCCAACGATTTGGAGAAAGAGCGTGGGATTACCATCCTCGCCAAAAACACCGCTATCAAATGGAATGACTACCGTATCAACATCGTTGATACCCCAGGGCACGCCGACTTCGGTGGTGAAGTTGAGCGCGTGATGTCCATGGTGGATTCCGTGCTGCTGGTGGTTGACGCATTTGATGGCCCTATGCCGCAAACGCGCTTCGTGACCAAAAAAGCATTTGCCCACGGCCTGAAACCTATCGTTGTGATCAACAAGGTTGACCGTCCTGGCGCGCGTCCTGACTGGGTTGTTGACCAGGTCTTCGACCTGTTCGTTAACCTCGACGCGACCGACGAACAGCTGGACTTCCCTATCGTTTATGCGTCTGCGCTGAACGGTATCGCCGGTCTGGATCACGAAGACATGGCGGAAGACATGACTCCGCTGTACCAGACGATTGTTGACCGCGTTCCTGCGCCAAACGTTGACCTGGAAGGCACCCTGCAAATGCAGATCTCTCAGCTCGACTACAACAACTACGTTGGCGTAATCGGCATTGGTCGTATCAAGCGCGGTAAAGTGAAGCCTAACCAGCAGGTCACTATCATCGATAGCGAAGGCAAAACCCGTAACGGTAAAGTCGGTAAAGTTCTGACTCACCTGGGTCTTGAGCGTATCGAGAGCGACATCGCTGAAGCGGGCGACATCATCGCCATCACCGGTCTGGGTGAACTGAACATCTCCGACACCATCTGCGATCCGCAGAACGTCGAAGCGCTGCCAGCCCTGTCCGTTGATGAACCAACCGTATCCATGTTCTTCAACGTCAACACCTCTCCGTTCTGTGGTAAAGAGGGTAAGTTTGTTACCTCTCGTCAGATCCTTGACCGCCTGAACAAAGAGCTGGTGCACAACGTTGCGCTGCGCGTTGAAGAAACCGAAGACGCTGATGCATTCCGCGTTTCGGGTCGTGGTGAGCTGCACCTGTCTGTTCTGATTGAGAACATGCGTCGTGAAGGTTTCGAGATGGCGGTTTCCCGTCCGAAAGTTATCTTCCGCGAAATCGATGGCCGTAAACAAGAGCCATTCGAAAACGTAACGCTGGACGTTGAAGAGCAGCACCAGGGTTCTGTGATGCAGGCACTGGGTGAGCGTAAAGGCGACCTGAAAAACATGAATCCAGATGGCAAAGGCCGCGTACGTCTCGACTACGTGATCCCAAGCCGTGGCCTGATCGGCTTCCGTTCTGAGTTCATGACCATGACTTCCGGTACTGGTCTGCTGTACTCCACCTTCAGCCACTACGACGATGTTCGTCCGGGCGAAGTGGGCCAGCGTAACAACGGCGTGCTGATCTCCAACGGTCAGGGTAAAGCGGTTGCGTTTGCGCTGTTCGGTTTGCAGGATCGCGGTAAGCTGTTCCTGGGCCACGGTGCTGAAGTTTACGAAGGCCAGATCATCGGTATTCACAGCCGTTCTAACGACCTGACGGTAAACTGCCTGACCGGTAAGAAACTGACCAACATGCGTGCGTCCGGTACTGACGAAGCAACGGTTCTGGTTCCACCGATCAAGATGACGCTGGAGCAGGCTCTGGAATTCATCGATGATGACGAACTGGTCGAAGTGACGCCTCAGTCAATTCGTATCCGTAAACGTCACCTGACCGAGAACGATCGTAAACGTGCAATGCGCGGTGCGAAAGAAGAGTAATTCGGTTATGCCGTAGGCCGGGTAAGCGCATGCGCCACCCGGCAACGAAAAAGCCGCTGAGCGATCAGCGGCTTTTTTTATTAGAACGAATACCGCAACCCTAAACGGATCCGGTACTGCTCGCGGTTGTAATCATTCCATCGGTCCAGCCACTGTAGCTCAAGATACGGCAGCCAGTTTCTGTCGATCTTATAGCTGAATTTATTGGTAATTTCCCAGTGATGATCTTTGCCATTTTTGCTGTGGTAATCATTCACCCGCTGGAAAAAGTGCGGCTCAAAGGTGTAGAAAAACGCATCCGTCACTTTGAAATTCCAGTAGTTGGCAAATTCATGTGTGTCGTTCTTATCCATCTGCCCGTTATAGTCCGGCGTATCGTAATTGTTATGGTTATAGCGATAGCGGAACGTCAGATTAAACCAGTCCGTAAATTTATAGTTAGTATCTAAATAAACCGCGCCACCTGATCCTGCGCTGCTGTCATTAATCAAGCCGCCGGGCTGGAAGGTCAGTTTGTCGGTCGGTTTGAAGAGTGGATACCACCCCTCAATTTCGTTATAGCTGTGCTTCAGTTCGTCCCATTTCCCCACGTTATAAGCGTTGGTGAACATCAGTCCCGCGCCCATATCGAAGTTATAGCCCGCACGCAGGATCACTTCGTGCAGCTCAGAGGCGGTGTTGTAGGCTTCGCGCGTTTCGACATAGGCCCCGGCAAAAACCGGGCAGGACACAGACGACACGATCAGTACGGTGATGATTCTTTTCATAATTTGTCCATGTATCAGGTACAGAAAGGCCTCCCTCCTGATAAACAGGAAGGACATACTGGCCGGATTTATTGTTATAAAGTGACTGCTGACGCTTTATTGTTGGTGGTTATCTCAGGGGTATTTGCTGTCTGTTTTTTCCGTTTTCCAATCTCCTCGATAATAAAGGCGAAGCGCGCTTCGTTGAGTTTATAAAACAGCCCCATGGTCACGGCGGCAACGATCGCCAGGCCGCACGGCCAGAGGAAAATAAGCTGACGCAACCCAAGCAGCGTGCCTGCGCTCTGCACGGCATGGGGAATGTAGCCAATCTGGGTCAGCATAATCCCGGGCAGGAAACCGGCGAGCGCGGCGGA
The DNA here is from genome assembly GCF_019056635.1 of Enterobacter cloacae complex sp. ECL72. Lineage (NCBI taxonomy): Bacteria > Pseudomonadati > Pseudomonadota > Gammaproteobacteria > Enterobacterales > Enterobacteriaceae > Enterobacter > Enterobacter cloacae complex sp. ECL72. Next base: position 4,306,174 of record NZ_CP077659.1, read on the forward strand.
GATTTTGCGCGAGAAGGTATAGCCGGTATACACCGAGCCTTCGGCGCGGATCCCGGTTTTCCACTCGCCGTAATCAACCGTATCCGGCACCAGCGCCCAGTTCAGGCTGTTCACAAACGCGGTGCCGAAAAAGGCCATGCAGGAAAAGAGCACGAACAGCAGGGAACTGGTTCCCCAGACGAAGTTCAGCACGTCGCCCACCGCCCACAGCGTCAGCCCGCCCAGATAGACCGGCTTCTTGCCAAAGCGCTTCACCGCGCCAGGCACCAGAAACACGCCAATCAGAATGCAACCCATGCTGAAAAAGCCCATCCACGACAGGAGATGCAGATCGTTCTGCACGTACTGGGTGTAATAGACCTGAATCGCCAGCTTGATGTTAAACGCGGCGAGGGTACACAGGTTGGCGATGCACAGCACCAGCAGCGGCGGATTGCGGAAAATCGCGCAGAACGATTTCAGAATGCCGGGCTTATGGTGATCGGGCGTAAGCTCGACGTAGCGCTCTTTCACCCCGCTGTAGCACCACCACATGCAGAACAGTCCCCCGGTGACGAACACCAGCGCGGCCACCAGATAGCCGAGTGAGGGCTGGCTGACGAACAGCGCCTGAATCGGCATAAAGCCGACAGTACAGAGCAACAGTCCTACCGTTGCGCCGCCCTGACGCCACGCCGCAAGCTGCGCGCGCTCGTTCGGGTTTTTGGTGATGGCCGGAACCATTGCACCGTAGGCGCAGTTCATCAGGCTGTAGCAGAGGCCAAACATCATGAAGAGCACGGTGGCGAGGGCCGTTTTCACCGTCAGGCTAAAGTCGTTGGCCATAAACTGCGCCGTGGCCACCAGCGCCACCGGAACGGAGGCGTAGAGAATGAATGGCCGGAATTTGCCCCGCGCGCCGATATTACGCCGGGAGTCCAGCAGCACCCCGGTCAGCATGTCGGTAAACGCGGTAAAGAACTTGGCGACCAGAAAAATGATGCCGCCGTAGAACGCGGGCATGCCCAGCTCGTCCGTGTAAAACTTTAGCAGATACAGCGTGCCAATACACAGCATCAGGCTCGAGCCAAAATCACCCATCCCGTAGGCGCACTTCTCTCGCAGGCTCAATTTCAGGGTTAACGGATCAGTATTATGTGTCATGGTCGATCCTCAAAGCGCCCCGCAGGGCGCTCAATCACGTCATTTATGCCGTACGTTTGCGCAGCTCAATTTCTTCCACGATGCGCACATACATCTTCTCGTTAAGGTTGTAGAAGCAGCCCATCGCCACGATGGTGATGACTGCCAGCAGACTCGGATAGATAAATATCAGCTGCCGTAGCCCTTCAACCGTGCCGGCGGATTGCACCACGTTGGGCACATAGCCGATCTGCGTGAGCATGATCCCCGGGAAGAAGCCCGCCAGCGCCTGCGATACCTTACGGAAGAAGGTAAAGCCGGTGTAGACCGTCCCCTCGGAGCGTACGCCGGTGCGCCACTCGCCGTATTCCACGGTATCGGACACCAGCGCCCAGTTCAGGCTGTTCACGAACGCGGAGCCGAAGAACGCCAGGCAGGAGAACGCCACGAAGCTCACCGAGCCGCCGCCGAAGAAGTAGTTAAGCAGATCGCCCGCCACCCAAATCGTCAGCCCGCTGATGTAGACCTTTTTCTTGCCGAAGCGCCGCACCGCGCCGGGCATCATAAAGACGCCGATAAAAATACAGCCCATGCTGAAGAAGCCCATGTACGACAGCAGGATCGGGTCGTTCAGTACGTACTGCGTGTAGTAGACCTGAATGGCGAGCTTAACGTTAAAGGCGCCCAGCGTGCACAGGTTAGCGATGCACAGGATAAACAGCGGACGGTTCCCGGCGATGGCGCGAAACGACTGCAACAGCCCCGGTTTCTGCGCCGGGTTAGCAGGCTGCGTCTCGACGTAACGCTCGGTTACGCCTTTATAGCACCACCACATAAAGAACAACCCGAACAGCGAGAAGAGGGTGGCGGCAAAGATGTAGCCAAGCTGGTCGTTGCCCTCAATCAGGTTCATCACCGGGACAAAGCCCACCGTACAGAGCAGCAGACCCAGCGTGGCGCCGCCCTGGCGCCAGGCGGCCAGCGAAGCACGCTCGTCCGGGTTTTTGGTAATGGCGGGCACCATCGCGCCGTAGGAGCAGTTCATCATGCTGAAGAACAGGCCGTACAGCATGAACAGCACCGTCGCCATCACCGTTTTACCGGTAATTTCAAACGGTGTGCCGACGAAGTTAGCTATCGCCAGCAACGTTACCGGGAAGGCTGCATACAGCACGAACGGGCGGAATTTCCCTTTCGGGCCGATCTTGCGCCGGGAATCGAGCATGATCCCGGTGCCCATGTCGGTGAAGGCGGTAAAAAACTTTGCAATCAGGAAGATAATCCCGCCGTAGGTGCCAGGCAGCCCCAGCACGTCGGTGTAGAACTTCAGCAGATACAGCGTGCCGATATCAAGCAGGATGTTAGAGCCGAGATCGCCCATCCCGTAGGCGAGTTTTTCTTTAAACGGCAGGCGCAGGGTTGCCGGATCAGAAGTATGTTGACTCATTATTGTTCTCCGTCTGCCCGCAGGTTTCCCCGCGGGCGAGCCTTATCAGATATGACGTAAGGTGCTAAACAGATCTGCCCATTCGCTGTGCTGGCGATAGAAGACCGGCGGTTTGCCGAGCGGGGCATCAACGGTGATGGCACCGCCCTGGCAGGTTTCCCCGGTCCACGCATTGACCCAGGTGTCCTGCGGCAGATAGAGCGACCAGTCGCGGCGTCCCTCTTCATGAACCGGCGCCACCAGCAGATCGCGGCCAAACAGGTACTGGTATTTCAGCGTGTAGGCGCGCGCGTCGTCCTCGAAGTGCAGGAACAGCGGGCGCATCACCGGTAGGCCGCTCTTCGCATTCTGCGCTACCGCAGCTTTGATGTACGGCTTCAGAGTGGTGAAGACGGTGGTCATGCGCGCGAAGTGGGCGATAGTTTCCGCGTCGCCATCGAACTGCCAGTTATCGCCAGGGCGGTTGCCCTCGTGGGTACGCATCATCGGCGTAAAGGCGCTGAAGTCGCACCAGCGCAGCAGCAGCTCTTTGCTGCGCTTCATCTCGAAGAGGGTCGTATAGCCGCCAATGTCGCTGTGGTGCAGCCCGTGCCCGGTCATCGCCAGCGACAGCGCCGCCGGTACGACGGACGCCAGACCATCGTCCAGGCTCCAGTCGACGTTCTGATCCCCCGCCCACATCATCACCGAGTGTTTCTGGCTACCGGTGTAGCCCGCGCGCATGAAGAACAGGATCTCCCCGAGCTTGCCGGTCTCCTCCAGCGCTTCGTAGTTACATTTCGCCCACAGGGCAGGCCAGGCGTTATGCATGATCTCCGCGCTCACGCCGTTGTGCAGGAAGGTATCGGTCGGCAGATATTCCCCGAAATCGGCCATCCAGCCGCCGCAGCCCAGTTCGATCAGGTTCTTTTTGATCACCTCTTTGTACCAGCTGTAGGCTTCCGGGTTAGTCAGGTCGATAACGCCCGCGTAGAACTCGCCGAACTCAACGTGGTAATCCTTGCCGTCGGCATCTTTGGTCAGATAGCCGCGCTTCGACGCCTCTTCGCAGAGACCTTTATCGCTGGCGACGTACGGGTTGATATAGGAGAGGAACTGCACGCCTTCCTCTTTCCACTGCGCAATCCGCTCATCAAGCTGCGGATAGAGCGCGCTGTTCCACTTCCAGTTCCACATTACGCGTTTGCCAAAGGAGGTCATCCGGATGCCGGACCAGTCCTGTGCCCAGATGCCGTTTACCTTCACGCCGCCCTCGCGCATGGCGTCGAGCTTCTGCTGACACACCTCGGTGCCGCCCTGAATACCCAGCGTCACGCCGTCGTAAACCCAGTCCGGCAGCTCCGGTTGACGCCCCAGCAGGCCGGTCAGTTTTTCCAGCAGATCGACGTAGGTTTCTGCGCATTCGAAGCGCAGCGTGGCGTTATCTTCCCAGAATGCCAGCTCGTGGAAGTCCGGCGCGCTGAAGTCGAAGTTCATATAACAGCTGTTATCCACGTGGCAGTAGTACTTCTGGGTGCTCACGAAGGTAGGCTGTGGGAAGAAGGTCCAGTAGTAATCGCCGCCCGCGTTCTCTTTGCAGTCGGCCTGCCAGGTGACGTAGGTCTGCTTGTTGCGGCCCACGCCCTGCTCGCTGGTCCACAGCGGGAACGGCTTGCCGCGCAGATCGAAATACGAGAACTGCTCGCCGCAGCCGTAGATATGATCGTCAGGCTGAGCCGCCAGCCGCAGCCAGATGCGGTTATGGCTGGCGGCGTCATTTTTCAGCTTCAGCTCCAGACGGCCCTCACCATCCACGCCCACCAGCAGCGTCGCGCTCACCGCGTCGCCGCGGGTAAAGCGGATTGCCCAGCCCGCGCTTTGCTGCGTGACGGTCGCGTTCGTCAGGGCAATCTTTTCGTTAAGCTTGTCTTTGATGCTGAAATTGCCGCGAAACATCTCGATATCCGCTTCGCCTGCACCGATCCACAGGCAGGGGGCATCCGCAGAGTGGGATAAAATCAGACGGTCCTGCCAGCGCAGGGTGAAACCACTTTCGTTATTTTTCAGGTCAATATTGTGTAGGGTACGCATAAAAACTCCGTCTTTATTATTTGGCCAGGCTATCCAGTAATCCGGCGGCTACGGCAGGGGCTAAGCCCGGCGCCAGCGGCAGGCGGGGGATCACCAGGCAGTGCAGCAGGTGGTAAATATCCTGCTTGCCGTCCCAGACTTTGGTGGTCACTTCGTTATTGGTGTCCAGCTCCTGCCACCATGAACCGTTTTCGTAATCCATCAGGTACTTGATGCAGTAATCCCACCATTTCTGATACCAGGCTTCGTACTGCGCCTCGCCGGTCACGGTATAGAGGGCATAGGCCGTGCCCATCGCCTCGACGATTGGCCAGCGCACGCGTTCGCGCACGATAGGCTTGCCGTCCCAGCCCACGGAGTAGACAAAGCCGTCCGCCCCGTCGGGTGCCCAGGCGTCGCGAATAGTGGCGTGAAACAGGCCTTTCGCATCTTCCAGCAGCCACTCCGGCGGGGTTTCAAAGCGGGCTTCCAGCGCGGCACGCAGGTGCAGCATCAGGCGGCCCCACTCGATCCAGTGCCCCGGCGTGCCGCCGTAGGCGCGGAAGCGGTGGGCAGGGTTATCGATGTTGTAATCGCGGATCGGGTTCCAGCTGGTGTCGAAATGCTCGTTAACGCGGTACTCCCCTTTGCGCGCCACGTCGTGAATAATCACCGAGGCGATGCGCAGGGCGCGGTCGAGCCATTTCCGGTCGTGGGTCACGTCATAGACGATGAGGAAGGCTTCCACGGCGTGCATATTGGCGTTACCGCCGCGGTAATCTTCCGTCTTGCTGAAGGCTTCGTCCCAGGACTCCAGGCACATCTGCTCCTGTTCGCTCCAGAAGTAGCGCTCAATCACCTCGATGGCATCGTCCAGCAGCTTGCGTGCCTCGGGGTGGCCGGTGGTCACGGCGCTCGCCGCGCCCAGCAGGACGAAGAAGTGCTGATAGCCCTGCTTGGACGCATCAATCACGCCTTCATCGTTTACGCAGGCGTACCAGCCGCCGTGCTGTTTATCGCGCAGCGGACCGTTCAGGGCATTAATGCCGTGCTCAACCAGGGCGTACGCGCCGGGGCGCCCCATGTTCGCCGCCACCGCGTAAACGTGCAGCATGCGGGCGGTGATCCACAGATGGGTGCCCATATCGCTGCGCACCTGCCCGTTATTGCCCAGCCAGCCAAAGCCGGTCGGTACGGCGGCGTTTTTACCGAAATCGAGAATGCGGTCGGTCTCTTGTTCGAGCCAGCGGTTATGGCTCAGGGTGTTAAACCATTTCATGTTCGGGTCCTTTCTTAACGGCGAGCCATCATTTCGTCGACGATCTCACCCAGACGCTGAAGTTTTGGCACGGAAATATCACGCAGCATCAGCTCGGTGTCCGGCAGGCCAATCACCGATGACCAGACGGCGCGCCCGGCTAAAAAGCCCGATGCCCCCGCCTGCATGGCGACGCTTACGGCACGCGGGAATAACTTATCGTCCACGCCGGAGGAGAGGATCACCCACGGCATGGCGATGTTCTCGTTCAGCTTCTGCGAGGCCGTCAGTAGCTCGTGCTGCGTGCCCTTACCAAACAGCGGCATTTCCACTTTGTAGAGGTCGGCACCGCTGTCGCCCAGCTCTTTGGCCGCATCGATAATCGCCTGCTCGCGGTCAAACGCGGCGCCGCGGCGCGGGGGACGCACCACCGGCTCGATAATGCTCAGCAGCCCGTTGTCGTGGCACAGCGTATTGAACGCTTTCACCATTTCCAGGCGCTGCTGCGGATCTTCATCGCTGCGCCACAGCACCAGCAGCTTCAGCGCCTTACCGCCATCGCGTTTGACCGCCTGCGCGTCAACGTTCTTGTCGATCACCACGCTGTCGACCGGAATGCCGTTCCCCGGGATAAACTCGTCGGCGGCGACAATCATTGCGCAGCTTTTGGCCACGGCCTGCTGCTCGACAATCTGGCGGTAGCAGAACTGCTGGTCGACGAGGATCGCAGAGGCGTACGGCGACAGAATTTTCGCCGCATTGACCTTGAAATCCGTCAGGTGCTGGTCGGTTACCGGCACCGGCGCGCCTGCGGCAGCAAACATCAGGCGCATCGCTTCGCGCTGATCCACGGCCAGCATCGCAAAACCGCCGGAAGGTCGGGTGATATCTTTCAGGGTGTACATCGTCATTCCTCAGTCCTTTCGTATCAGTGTGATTTTTTCAGCCCGGCAGATGCGCGAACCTGTTCAAGAATGGCTGTCCAGTCTTCGCGCCCGCGCCCGGCGGCGCGTGCCTGGTTGTAAACTTCGCGGGAAGCCGCGCCCAGCGGCATCGGAACGTGGAGCTGGTTGGCCACGTCGAGGGCGATCCCCAGATCCTTATGCGCAAGGTCGATCATAAAGGCGGGTGAAAGATCCCCTTTCAGTACCTTGTTCGGCCATGACGTGGTGAAGTGGCCTTTACCCGCCGGCGTGCCGCTCATCACCTTGAGCGCCACGTCAAAGGAGAGGCCAAGCGCTTCGCACAGTACGGCGGCTTCGGCGGAAAGGGCGTTCAGGGCGATGCTCATGTAGTTATTGATGAGCTTCACGCGGATGCCCATGCCCGGCCCGCCAGCGTTAATCAGTTCATTGCCCATCGCCATTAAGACGGGGGTGGCGCGCTCAACCTGCTGCGCCGTACCGCCCGCCAGCAGGAGCAGCGTACCGGCGATGGCATGATCAGAGGTGCGTCCGACGGGCACGTCCATCAGGCTGAAGCCTTGCTCAGCCATGTCGCGGATCAGCGCGTCGGTTTGCAGCGGGTGAATGGTGGACATATCAATCACCAGCGCGTCGCGGGATAACCCTTCGCACACGCCGTGCTTGCCGAACAGCACGCTGCGCACCAGGTCGCCGTTTGGCAGCATAGTGATCACGAATTCGGCATCCGTTGCTGCCTGTGCGGGCGTAGCCGCCGCCCGGGCACCGCTCTCTACCAGCGCCTGAACCGCCTGCGGGTTCACGTCAAAGACGTTAAGCTGATGACCTTGCTTCAACAGATTCTTCGCCATTGGCGCGCCCATCTGCCCTAAACCGATAAATGCGATTGCTGACATGCCTCTCTCCTGTCACATCGTGTCAATTTTTGCGCGTTTGTGGTGTCTGTTTTTGATCGTATTTGTAATTTATAGTCAAAAAATTGACACGGGTCACTTTTTAAACATTTGGTGAAATTAAAATGAAGGCATCAGAAATCGCAGAAGGAATCACCATGACTCGCATCGTTTGTGTCGGCATTACCGTGCTGGATCGCATCTGGTATCTCGATGATTTACCGAAAGAAGGTGGGAAATATGTCGCAAAAGACTATACGGAAGTGGGCGGCGGCCCGGCGGCAACGGCGGCAGTGGCAGCCGCAAAACTGGGCGCGGAAGTGGATTTTATTGGCCGGGTGGGGGACGACGATACCGGCAGACGACTGCTTGCGGAGCTGGAATCCCTGGGGGTGAACACCCGCTATACGCGCATAGTTAAGGGAGCCCGATCGTCGCAATCGGCGGTGCTGGTGGACGCAGGTGGGGAAAGAGTGATTGCCAACTACCCCAGCCCCGATCTCCCTGCGGCGGCAGACTGGCTGCATGAAATCGACTTCTCTCAGTGGGACATTGTCTTAGCCGACGTGCGCTGGCATGACGGGGCAAAACAGGCATTTACCCTGGCCCGCCAGCAGGGCGTACCGACGCTGCTGGATGCGGATGTCACCCCGCAGGACATCGCGGATCTGATTGCCTTAAGCGACCACGCGGCCTTCTCCGCGCCAGGACTGCGGCGGTTAACGCAGCTGGATGAAACCGAAAACGCGCTGAAGAAAGCACAAACGCTCACAAATGGACATGTGTATGTTACGCAGGGGCGAGACGGCTGTTTCTGGCTGGAAAACGACACGCTATGTCATCAGCCTGGTTTTGAAGTGAACGTCATTGATACCACCGGGGCGGGCGACGTGTTCCACGGTGCGCTGGCGGTCAGCCTGGGGCAGAAATTACCCGCCGCAGACGCCGTGCGTTTTGCCAGCGCCGTCGCAGCACTGAAATGTACAAAGCCCGGCGGGCGCGCGGGTATACCCGACTGTGATCAAACCCGCTCTTTTTTGTCACTTTTTGTATAAAATGCGGGGCGTGATGGTTTTCAGAGGACAGCCCATGAGCCTTACCGAACTGACCGGCAACCCGCGTCACGATCAGCTGCTGACGCTGATTGCCGATCGCGGCTATATGAACATTGATGAACTGGCGCAGCTGCTGGATGTCTCCACGCAAACCGTGCGCCGGGATATCCGCAAGCTCAGCGAGCAAGGGCTGATCACCCGTCATCACGGCGGCGCGGGCAGGGCATCCAGCGTGGTCAACACGGCGTTCGAACAGCGTGAAGTCTCGCTTACCGAAGAGAAACGGGCGATTGCCGAAGCGATTGCGGACTATATTCCCGACGGTTCGACCATTTTTATCACCATCGGGACGACCGTGGAGCACGTTGCCCGGGCACTGCTTAACCATAATCATCTGCGCATCATCACTAACAGCCTGCGGGTGGCGCACATTCTTTATAAGAATCCGCGCTTTGAGGTGATGGTGCCCGGCGGTACGCTGCGCCCGCATAACGGCGGCATTATCGGTCCTGCGGCAACGGCGTTCGTGTCAGGATTTCGCGCAGATTACCTGGTCACCAGCGTCGGGGCGATAGAGCACGACGGCGCGATGATGGAATTTGACGTTAACGAAGCCAGCGTGGTGAAAACCATGATCGCTCACTCCCGTCACATTTTACTGGCGGCCGATCATACGAAATACCACGCCTCCGCGGCGGTTGAAATCGGCAACGTGGCGCAGGCGACGGCGCTGTTCACCGATGAGCTGCCCGGCCCGGCGCTGCAAAATCACCTCAAATCCAGCAAGGTTGAGGTTGTCGAAGTCAATTCCGGAGAAGAGCAGCAGGCTGGCTGAAAATCCTATGGCCCGATATTGCGATTCGGGCCTTTCCTTTCTCTAAGCTGAATCTGGCGCATAGCTAAAGTTTCTCTTTCCCGCTACAGTTACTTTTCCACGGCGAAAGGAGATAAACATGCTTTATATCTTTGACTTAGGAAATGTAATCGTCGATATCGATTTTAACCGGGTGCTGGGCGCATGGAGCGATTTTAGCCGTGTTCCGCTGGCGACGTTAAAGCAGAATTTCGCGATGGGTGAGACTTTCCATCTGCACGAGCGCGGTGAGATCAGCGATGAAGCGTTCGCAGAGCGTTTCTGTCAGGAAATGGGTCTCTCGTTAAGCTACGAGCAGTTTTCCCACGGTTGGCAGGCCATATTTGTCGCGATCCGCCCCGAAGTGATCGACATCATGCACAAGCTGCGCGAGCAGGGGCATCGTGTCGTCGTCCTGTCGAATACCAACCGCCTGCATACCACCTTCTGGCCGGATGAATACCCGGAAATCCACGCGGCGGCAGATAAGGTGTATCTCTCCCAGGAGATGGGGATGCGTAAACCTGAGGCGCGCATCTATCAGGCGGTATTGCAGGAAGAAGGATTCACGGCGGCGGATGCGGTCTTTTTTGACGACAACGCCGATAATATAGAAGGGGCTAATCAGTTAGGTATCACCTCCATTCTGGTGACCGGAAAAGAGACGATACCGAACTACTTTGCGAAGCAGTTATGCTAAAAACCGTTCATCAAAAAGCCAATCACCACACGCGCCCGCTGAGGGCGTGGCTGAAACTCCTCTGGCATCGCATTGACGAGGACAACATGACCACGCTGGCGGGCAATCTCGCTTACGTGTCCTTGCTCTCGCTGGTGCCGCTGGTGGCGGTGATTTTTGCGCTTTTTTCGGCGTTTCCGATGTTTGCCGATGTGAGCATGCAGCTTCGCCATTTTGTTTTCGCGAACTTTATTCCTGCCACCGGCGATGTGATCCAGAACTACATTGAACAGTTTGTCGCAAACTCCAGCAAGATGACGGCGGTGGGGGCATGTGGGCTTATTGTTACCGCGCTGCTGCTGATGTACTCCATCGACAGTGCGCTCAACACCATCTGGCGGAGCAAAAAAGTCCGCCCGAAGGTTTACTCCTTTGCCGTCTACTGGATGATTTTAACCCTTGGCCCATTGCTGGCGGGGGCAAGCCTGGCGATCAGTTCCTACCTTCTTTCGCTGCGCTGGGCGACCGACTTAAACAGCGTGATCGATAACGTGCTGCGTATATTCCCGCTGATTTTATCGTGGCTTTCGTTCTGGCTGCTCTACAGCGTGGTACCAACCACGCGCGTACCCAACCGGGATGCCGTGGTGGGTGCGCTGGTCGCGGCGTTGCTCTTTGAGCTGGGCAAGAAAGGATTCGCGCTTTATATCACCATGTTCCCCTCTTATCAGCTGATTTACGGCGTGCTGGCGGTGATCCCCATTTTGTTTGTCTGGGTCTACTGGACGTGGTGTATCGTCTTGCTTGGCGCCGAAATAACTGTCACTCTCGGGGTCTACCGCGAACTCAAAAAAGCAGCAGAAGCTGAAAAACAACAAGAAGCAGACCAACCATGATTGCATTGATTCAGCGCGTAACCCGTGCCAGCGTCACCGTGGCGGATGAGGTGACGGGTGAAATTGGCCCAGGACTTTTGGTGCTCCTGGGTGTCGAAAAGGATGACGACGAACAAAAAGCCAACCGCTTGTGTGAGCGCGTACTGGGCTACCGCATTTTCAGCGATGCGGAAGGCAAGATGAACCTGAACGTTCAGCAGGCGGGCGGCAGCGTGCTGGTGGTCTCCCAGTTTACGCTGGCCGCGGATACCGAACGCGGCATGCGCCCGAGTTTTTCGAAGGGCGCGGCACCGGATCGCGCAGAAGCCCTTTACGAGTACTTTGTTGAGCGCTGTCGCCAACAGGACATGAATACACAAACCGGACGATTCGCTGCGGATATGCAGGTTTCGCTGGTGAACGATGGCCCCGTCACATTCTGGCTCCAGGTATGAGCCAACTGGCGGCATGGCCGCGGGTAACAAGAGAGAGTACAGCTATGTATCACCTTCGAGTACCGCAAACGGAAGAAGAATTAGACGCTTATTACCATTTCCGCTGGGAAATGCTGCGCAAGCCACTGCATCAACCTAAAGGCTCTGAACGCGACGCCTGGGACGCGATGGCGCACCACCAGATGGTGGTTGATGAAGAGGGCAACCTCGTCGCCGTTGGGCGACTGTATATCAATGCCGACAACGAAGCTTCAATCCGCTTTATGGCCGTTCATCCCTCCGTGCAGGACAAAGGCCTTGGAACGCTGATGGCTATGACGCTGGAATCCGTTGCCCGTCAGGAAGGGGTCAAGCGTGTCACCTGTAGCGCCCGCGAAGATGCCGTTGAGTTCTTTGCCAAGCTTGGTTTCGTGAATCAGGGGGAAATCACCGCCCCGCAAACTACGCCGATTCGTCACTTTTTGATGATCAAACCCATCGCCACGCTGGACGATATTCTCCATCGCGCCGACTGGTGCGGGCAGCTCCAGCAGGCATGGTATCAGCACATTCCGCTCAGTGAAAAAATGGGTGTGCGTATTCAGCAGTACACCGGGCAAAAATTTATTACCACCATGCCGGAAACCGGCAACCAGAACCCGCACCATACCCTGTTTGCCGGCAGCCTGTTTTCACTCGCCACGCTCACCGGCTGGGGACTGATCTGGCTGATGCTGCGCGAACGTCATCTCGGCGGCACCATTATTCTGGCCGATGCCCATATCCGCTACAGCGCCCCGATCAGCGGCAAGCCGAGCGCGGTTGCTGACCTGGGCGCACTGGGCGGCGATCTCGACCGTCTGGCGCGTGGACGTAAAGCACGCGTACAGATGCAGGTTGAGCTGTTCGGCGATGAAACGCCAGGCGCGGTGTTTGAAGGCACCTATATCGTTCTGCCTGCGAAGCCGTATGGCGCGTATGAAGAGGGCGGGAACGAGGAGGAATAGTCTCCTTCTCACTCTCGCCCGGCATGGTTAATGCGCCAGGCAATATCTCGCATAACGTCTCGCGCTGACTGGCTAATTCCACCCAACTGGAAGAAGCCGTGTATTACACCCCACCATCGTTGAGCGGTACACTTCACGCCTTGCTCCGTGAGGCGCTGATAAAGCGCCTCGCCTTCGTCGCGTAACGGATCATATTCCGCGGTAACAATATGGACCTTCGGCAGACCGCTAAAGTCGTTGCGCCACAGTGGGCTGACTTCAGGATGTTGACGGTCGGCTCCAGCCAGATACATTTCATAGCCGCTCAAAAGGGTATCGCGAGTAATCACGTAATCCATGCCATTGAGGGTATAGCTTTCAAAACTGGCCGTAGCGTCGAGCATGGGGTAGATAAGAATGAGCTGCGCGGGATCCCAGAGACCTTTGGCCTTAAGCCGCAATGACGTTACCAGCGCAAGATGACCTCCCGCGCTGTCTCCACAAAGTGTAATCCGGTTTTTATCCACACCTAATTGTTCTGCATTTTGCCAGACAAGATCTGCCGCTCTCTCTGCATCGTCATGCGCAGCGGGGAAAGTATGCTCGGGTGCGAGTCTGTACTGAACCGCAATGACCCGGCAGTTACCGTAAAACGCCAGTTGGCGAAGCTGATTATCATGGGTTTCAAACCCACCGCTGACAAAACAACCGCCATGATAGTAGAGGGCACAAGATAACGTTTCAGGGGCATTGAAAGGCGAAAATACCCGAAAGGTCATATCCTCAAGAACAAGCGTTTCAACCTGGACACGCGTTTCTGTTTCCCCGGCTAGCGCTGTGCTGGCGACATATCCGCTTCTCCGGTCATCAATACTCTGCTTTCGCGAGGAAGGTCGTCCTGTGGCAATAAACTCCTGTACCAGCTTATCAATACCCTTTTCCAGTGCCATGATTACGTCCTTTTACTGTGTTTTTATACAGTTTATAGCCTGGTTTACAGCAGATGAAAACAGAGAAATGTTGAGAGGTGCATATTGTGGAAAGCGGCTCGCAAAATCGATCATTCCCTTAAAAACGTCCTTTCACCCTAAATTGATAAAGAGTATTTTGCCTGAAAATTAACCAAAGATGATATACTAAGGTGATATATGAGCGTTTTGGCGGAACTTGATATGGGCAGAATACTTATCGATTTGTCTGATGACGTGATTCAACGTTTGGATAATCTCAAGCAATTGCGAAATCAACCACGTGCTGAACTGCTTCGGGAAGCGATAGAGCTGTATCTCGACCAGCAGAGTTCTTCTGTTATCCGAAATGCGCTTGGTCTGTGGGGAGACAGAAAAGAGGACGGGCTTGAGTATGAACGCAAGCTGCGTGAGGAGTGGTAATCATGGAGCACATGGCAGTGTTTGATACCAATATTCTCATTGATCTCTTCAACAACCGTATTGAAGCTGCGGATGCGATTGAGCATACCGCGTCGCATCGTGCCATCAGCTTAATTACCTGGATGGAAGTAATGGTGAGCGCTCGCAGGCATGGTCATGAAGCGAAAACGGCAGCCGTTATGGGCGCTTTTGAAATTATTGATGTGTCTCGGGATATTGCGGAAAGAAGCGTTTTACTACGTGAGAAGCATGGAATGAAACTGCCTGATGCTATCATTCTGGCCACAGCGCAGAGCAGAAAATGTCCGTTGATTTCTCGCAACACGAAAGATTTTGCGGGTATTGACGAGGTCCTTACGCCTTACCAGGTGTAGGCCGGGCAAGCTCGCGCCGCCCGGCACTCTCACAGGAGATTACTCCCCTTCACCCGGGAACAGGAACGGGTTGATCGAGCTGCGGGCAAAGCCCTCCTGCTCCATCTTCGCGTCCAGAATCAGCGAGGCGAGATCGTCGGCCACGGCTTCGACTTTCGGGTCTTTTTCCTGATACAGAATCTTCAGGTAGGTCCCGCAGTCGCCGCAGCTCTCCGCTTTCACCGCCGCGTCTTCATTTTCCAGCGACCAGTAGTTCAGATCGCGGGTCTGTTCGCAGTTGCTGCACTTGATGCGCACCACGTGCCACTCGGTTTCACACAGGTTGCAGTGCAGGTAGCGCAGCCCCTGAGTGGTGCCGATTTGCACCATGCTGGAGACCGGCATTGAACCACACACCGGGCAGAACTGGCGCGCTTCGCCGTATTCGGCGCGGGCTTTACCTGGAATCAGGCTCGCCATTTGCGCCCAGTAGAGCGACAGCGCAGCCCAGATGAACGGCGCTTTATCGCTGCTCACCAGTGAGAAGTCGGAAGCAAACAGCGCGCTCGCCATCTCTTCCAGCTCCTGATCGGAGGCTTTTTCCAGGTTCTCAATGACTGCCAGCGCCGTGCCGCTCATCTCGGGCTTCAGCTCGGCGATCAGGGAATGCAGCAGCTTATGCCAGTGCTTGTCGCGCGGCAGGACGTGAATATCCAGCGGCGGTTTGCCCTGCTCGTTGGCTTCTTTGATGCGTGCGGTCAGGTCCATTTGCAGCGGATGGTCGTACAGCACCACTTCCTGCGCATGGGCGACCAGCGCGGCAAAACGCAGAAAATCGCCCAGCGGGTTGTTCTCTGCTAGCTCGCGCAGACGCTCTGCGCGGCGGTTGTAGAGGTTCTTGAGTCTGGGGAATAACAACGGCGGAATATACTCCGCCGTACGTTTCTCGCTCGACCCCAGCTCATCTTGCGGGATTATGCGAATACTCATTCAGATGACTTTTCCTGTTTCTGGCGGACTTCTCGGTACCAGCGCGGGTGATGTTTCTTCGCCCACGTTTTGGTGACCCAGCCTTCCACCATCGCGGTAATGGTGCCTTTCACCCAGAGGGCGGCGTAAATATGCACCATGATAACCACAATTAACGCCACTGCGGCAAATGAATGCAGCATCAGCGCGAATCGGATCACCGGGATTGAGAAAGCAGGCGCAAAGTACGGACGCCAGATGATCACGCCGCTCACCAGCAACAGGACCAGGAAGATAATCGCCGCCCAGAATACGCATTTCTGGCCGAAGTTATAACGCCCGGTATCACCCACTTCCTCGTTGACGACGATCTTACGAATATTCTTCGCCCAAAAGATATCATCCCGATTGATTAGGTTATGGTGCCAGTAGCGGAAAAACATGATGATGAACGAGGCAAACATCACCACACCCACGAACGGGTGAAGGATGCGCGCCAGCTGCGGCGTGCCCAGTATCTGCATCAGCCAGTTGAAGGACGGGAAGAAGAACCCCAGCCCGCTTATCGCCGCCAGCATGAAGCAGAAGGCGGTGACCCAGTGGTTGATGCGTTCCGGCGCGGTGTAGCGCACGATGGTGTCACGTTTTCTCATTTGCGCACCTCGTCTTTCTCTTCATGCAGGTTGTCGTCTTCCTCTTCCGCACGGTTCGGACCAACGCCGACGTAGTGGAAGATGCTCGCTGCGAAGGTGGCCGCAAAACCGACCGCGGCCAGCGGTTTCCAGATACCTTTCCAGAACTTCACGGTCGCGCTGATTTCCGGGTTCTCCGGCAGGCCGTGATACAGGTTCGGCTTGTCGGCGTGGTGCAGCACGTACATCACGTGCGTACCGCCAACCCCGGCCGGATCGTACAGGCCTGCGTTATCGTAACCACGGGTTTTCAGCTCGCCCACGCGCTCTGCCGCCAGCGTTTTCATATCCTCTTTGGAGCCAAAGTGGATAGCGCCAGTTGGACAGGTCTTCACGCACGCTGGCTCCTGGCCGACATTTACGCGGTCAACGCACAGCGTACATTTGTAGACGCGGTTGTCTTCCGGGTTCAGGCGCGGCACGTCAAACGGACAACCCGCGATGCAATAGCCGCAGCCAATACACTGCTCGGACTGGAAGTCGACGATGCCGTTGGCATACTGAATGATAGCCCCTTCTGACGGACACGCCTTCAGGCAGCCCGGATCCGCACAGTGCATACAGCCATCTTTGCGGATAAGCCATTCCAGTTTGTCGTTCTGCTCCACTTCCGAGAAACGCATTACCGTCCAGGACTTGGCGGTCAGGTCCGCCGGGTTGTCGTACACCCCGACGTTGTGACCCACTTCGTCACGGATGTCGTTCCACTCTGAACAGGCCACCTGACAGGCTTTACAGCCGATACAGGTGGTCACGTCGATAAGCTTCGCCACTTCCTGCTGGTGGTCCCGCGCCTGAGGCGCGGGCGTGAAACCGTTAGTCGCGGAACGACGGATAATGTCTTGAGATTGATAAGCCATAAGTCGTCTCCGTTACACCTTTTCCACGTTCACGAGGAAGGCCTTAAACTCCGGCGTCTGCGTGTTCGCATCACCGACGAACGGCGTCAGGGTGTTCGCAATGAACCCTTTCTTCGCCACGCCCTCATAACCCCAGTGAATTGGGATGCCGATGGTATCCACCTGCTGACCGTGAACGTTCAGCGTGCGAATACGCTTGGTCACCACCGCCTTGGCTTTGATGTAGCCGCGGTTAGAGGAGACCTTCACGGTATCGCCATGGGCAATGCCGAGTTTGTTCGCCAGCTTCTCGCCGATCTCCACAAACTGCTCCGGCTGCGCGATGGCATTCAGCAACGCGTGCTTGGTCCAGTAGTGGAAGTGCTCGGTCAGACGGTAAGTGGTGCCGACATACGGGAACTTGTCCTTTTTACCCAGCGCTTCAAAATCGCCCTTGAAGATGCGGGCTGCCGGGTTAGAGACCACGTTCGGGTGCAGCGGGTTGGTACCCAGCGGCGTCTCAAACGGCTCGTAGTGTTCCGGGAACGGACCTTCCGCCATCTTATCGATAGCAAACAGGCGCCCCATCCCTTCAGGCTGCATGATAAACGGCCCGACATCGCTGCCTGGTGCGGCAGTGCTGTAGTCCGGAATATCCACGCCGCCCCATTTCGCGCCGTCCCACTTCAGCAGCTGACGCTTCGGATCCCACGGGTTGCCCTGCGGGTCAGCTGAGGCGCGGTTATAGAGGATGCGGCGGTTAAGCGGCCATGCCCATGCCCAGCCCAGCGTATTGCCGAGGCCCGACGGGTCGGCGTTATCGCGGTTGGCCATCTGGTTGCCTTTCGGCGTCCAGCTACCGGCAAAGATCCAGCAGCCGCTGGAGGTCGTACCGTCATCGCGCAGGTGCGCAAAGGTGCTGAGCTGATCGCCTTTCTTCGCCAGCACCGCACCGGTCGCCGGGTCGATAACGTCCGCCAGCGCCTTACCGTTGCTCTCCATCGCCACTTCTTCCGGAGACGGATTCTCTGGCGTCGAGTAGTTCCAGGTCATGTTCAGCACCGGCTCAGGCGTTGCGCCGCCTTCAGCCGCGTACATTTTACGCAGACGTAAGAAGATACCGGCCAGGATCTCGCCGTCGTTCAAGGCGATGCCCGGGGCATCCGCGCCTTTCCAGTGCCACTGCAACCAGCGGCCGGAGTTGACGATAGACCCGTTCTCTTCCGCGAAGCAGGTAGACGGCAGACGGAACACTTCGGTCTGAATCTTCGACGGATCGACATCGTTCGACTCACCGTGGTTCTGCCAGAACGTCGACGTTTCGGTATTGAGCGGGTCAATCGTCACCAGGAACTTCAGCTTCGACAGAGACTCGACAACCTTGTTCTTGTTCGGGAACGACGCCACCGGGTTAAAGCCCTGGCAGATATAGCCGTTGACCTGGCCTTGGTGCATCATTTCGAAGTACTGAAGTACGTCGTAACCTTTGTCCCACTTCGGCAGCCAGTCAAAGCCCCAGCTGTTTTCCGCCGTCGCCTTGTCGCCGTAGAAGGCTTTCATCAGCGAGACGAAGAACTTCGGATAGTTGCCCCAGTAGTTCACCTGGCCTTCGAGCAGCGGTTTTGGCGTGCTGGCCGTCAGGTAGGTTTGCAGGTCGGTCTGTTTCTCGCTCGGCAGGTTCATGTAACCCGTCAGGCTCTGAGACAGCAGGCCGAGGTCGGTCAGACCCTGAATGTTGGAGTGACCGCGCAGGGCGTTCACGCCGCCGCCTGCCATCCCCATGTTGCCGAGGAGCAGCTGAACCATCGCCATGGTGCGGATGTTCTGCGCGCCGATGGAGTGCTGCGTCCAGCCGAGCGCATACAGGAACGACGCGGTTTTATCTTTCGCGCTGGTTTCCGCTATCAGCTCGCACACCTTCAGGAAGTCCGCCTTCGGCGTCCCACAGATGTTTTCGACAACCTCCGGCGTATAGCGGGACACGTGCTCTTTCAGCAGGTTCCACACGCAGCGCGGGTGTTGCAGGGTGGTGTCGCGCTTCGCAAAGCCGTTTTCGTCCAGCTCGTAGTTCCAGCTGGTTTTGTCATATTTGCGTTTTTCGGCGTCATAACCGCTGAACAGGCCATCTTCGAAGTGGTAATCCTCACGCACGATCAGGCTGGCGTTGGTATAAGCTTCGGTGTACTCGCGGTTATATTTTTCGTTGGTCATCAGGTACAGCAATACGCCTGACAGGAAAGTGATGTCAGTACCTGAACGAATTGGGGTGTAGAAATCCGCCACTGACGCTGTACGCGTAAAGCGGGGATCGATCACAATCAGCTTCGCGCCGTTGTGGATTTTGGCTTCCATCGCCCAGCGGAACCCGACAGGGTGCGCTTCAGCGGCGTTACCGCCCATCACCACAATGAGGTTGGCGTTTTTGATGTCGACCCAGTGGTTGGTCATCGCACCGCGACCAAATGTTGGAGCAAGACTTGCTACCGTTGGTCCGTGTCAGACACGCGCCTGGTTGTCGACCGCGAGCATACCGAGTGCGCGCGTAAATTTCTGGGTTAAATAGCCGGTTTCGTTACTCGACGCTGAAGCACACAGCATGCCGGTGGAGAGCCAGCGGTTAACGGTGGTGCCTTCGGCATTCTTCGCGATAAAGTTGGCATCGCGGTCTTCTTTCATCAGCTTAGCGATGCGATCGAACGCTTCCTCCCAGCTGATTTGCTGCCATTTGTCAGAGCCGGGAGCGCGATACTCAGGAAACTTCAGGCGGCTTTCGGAGTGGATAAAATCTACCAGACCGGCCCCTTTCGGACACAGCGCACCACGGTTGACCGGGTGATCCGGATCGCCTTCGATGTGGAAAATGGATGCTTTGGCGTTTTTCGCACCGTCGCCGAGGCTATACATTAACAGCCCACAGCCGACGGAGCAGTACGTACAGGTGTTACGGGTTTCGCGGGTGCGCAGCAGTTTATACTGCCGTGTTTCCGCCAGCGCTACACCGGGCGCAAAGCCCAGTGCCGCCGCCGTGGTGCCTGCCATACCGCCAGCGCAGATCTTAAAGAACTGCCTTCTGCTGACCTGCATGGGTCACTCCTTGGTTCATTACGACATTGCTATGTAGTTTTACTTTGCGGTTGAGAATTAACCGCAAAGGAGAAAAATTTGCATTAATCCCTCATTTCTCCGAGGGATAAGCCCAGAATACCACAATGTCGGTACGCCTGTTCTAACGGGGTTAAAACAAAGTGAACGTATTATCACGGCATTGATTATAAAATGTGATATCAATCACATTTTATCCTGTGCATGTTAAAGAGGTGTAGCAGCTGATCGGTTGCACCCCTCCGTATTGAGTAGGAGAATGGTTGCTGAAAAGTTGATCCATACTATGCGTAAGGCCTGCCGTTTGTGTTGCAATAGCAGGCTCACTTCCGTGGTTGTTCAGGAATACCGTTGTGTCTAAACAAAACCGTGCTGCCCACGTGTCGCCACTGCCTGCGGGCATTGTGGAACTGTCGGTACACAGACCGCCTCACATTTCACATGCCACGCCGGATTTTCTGGCGGAAGAGGTCCCCGTTGCCCTGGTTTACAACGGGATTTCGCATGTGGTGATGATGGCTTCGCCGAAAGATCTGGAACTGTTCGCCATAGGTTTTTCCCTCTCGGAAGGCATCATTGCGCATCCGCAGGAGATCTACGGTATGGATGTGGTTCAGGCCTGTAATGGTCTTGAAGTACAAATCGAACTCTCCAGTCGTCGCTTTATGGGGCTGAAAGAGCGCCGCCGGGCGCTGGCCGGACGTACCGGCTGCGGCGTGTGCGGCGTTGAACAGCTTAACGATATCGGTAAGCCCGTCGCGCCGCTGCCGTTTACCCAGACCTTCAACCTCGGTAACCTCGACAAAGCCCTGGAGCACCTCAATGATGTCCAGCCCATAGGTCAGCTGAGCGGCTGTACACATGCTGCGGCGTGGGTGCTCCCGTCGGGCGAGATCGTCGGAGGTCATGAAGATGTGGGCCGCCATGTGGCGCTGGATAAGCTGCTGGGCCGTCGCGCGCGTGAAGATGCCGTCTGGCAGCAAGGGGCCGCGCTCGTTTCCAGCCGCGCCAGCTATGAAATGGTGCAGAAAGCGGCCATGTGCGGCGTGGAGATCCTGTTTGCGGTGTCGGCTGCGACAACGCTGGCGGTCGAAGTGGCAGAGCGCTGCAACCTGACGCTGGTGGGGTTCTGCAAGCCGGGCAGGGCGACAATTTACACCCATCCGCAGCGATTAATTGTTAATCAGTAATTTTGAATGAGTATAGCAAAACCTTCCGCTTTTAGTTGTTCATGATGAGGGCTAGTATTTATCTCATCAAGGCACGGTGCCTTATCTAAACAACTTAACGAAAAGGTTTATCTCATGAAAAGCATCAAAACTTTTGTCGCTGTAATCGCTCTGGCTGCTTCTTTCGGTTCTTTCGCTGCGCAGACTGTGACTGCATCCGCCTCTACCCTCGATGGCGCAGAAGCCAAAATCGCCGCACAGGCTCAGGAAGCGGGCGCGTCATCCTACAAAATTACCCAGGCATTCACCGGTAACCGCGTACACATGACCGCTGAACTGAACAAATAAGTCATATAGCCGCTGTCCCTTGCTCTTCGGAGCAGGGACAGGTTTCATTCTGCTCCCCTGTTTTAACCCGCCTTCCTGTACAAACCGCCTGTATTTTCAACCTGACAGAAGATAGCCATATCCTCCGGGATATTTCTTATTGGTTGAATAATAACTATAATGTGCCGTCCGGTTGAGTTACCCTTACTTAAAAATCAGCAATCTCATACATGATCTAAATACAAGGTCTGACCAGTTCTTTTAATTCATTTCAATAATGTATGATTTCATGTCTTTCAGACTGTATTTCGGGGTTTATTATATAAATAATCAATAATTGATCCCAAATAATAAGGAAATCCTCAGGCTTTAATCCTAAAGAGATTCGGAGTCATTGACCCCGGTTATTCATGATGATAGTTTCAAAAACAATATTAAATCTTTACCCCTAAAACCAAATATTTCTCTTTTGGTTTATTTTGTATTTAACTCATATAAGGAAATTAAATGAACGCGATGTTTAAAAAAGGAGTGCTGGCATCTGTACTGGCAGTAGCGGCGTCTTCAGCAATGGCGGCTTCCAGTGTTGATATTCACGTTACGGGGAAAATTGTTCCGTCTTCCTGTACACCGGCATTTATTAGCGGTGGCGGTATTGCTGATTTCGGTACCATGAAGGTGGCTAGTCTGAATTCCACCACCCCAACCCCTCTGGCGGATGTTAAAATTATCCCTATTTCTATTACCTGTGAAGAAGCGACCCGCGTTGGCGTGACCTTTAACGATTCGCATGTGGATTCTGCGCCTACGGAGAATATGCCGGTGAACTTTATTGATTCGGATTTCATTACCAGTGCGGGTTTTACGGCTGGCCTGGGGATGTATGGCGATAAGAAGATTGGCGCTTATTCAATGGGTATCCAAAAGACCGACGGGGCGACGACCAACGGAGACGGTGTAAACCTTTATCCAATCTTCACCAGCGATAACGGCGCATCATGGGGAGTTAAAAGCGGGTTTCGCTACTTACAGGTGAAACCTGATAAGAGTGAGATTTATTCCTTCACAGATCAAGCGACCGGTACAGTGGCACCTGTTGCACAAACTAAAATTAACTTCAACGTGGGCATTGCCGCGATGATTAACCCAACCAACGATTTAAATATCACGGATGAAGCTACCCTGGACGGCTTAACCAACGTTGAGCTGGTTTATCTGTAATCACCCCCACGTATCATGAAATACCTGACACCTCACTTCGGTGGGGTGTCCTATACCAATATTAATGGACTAATATTATGCTGCTTTTAAAGAGAACGCTGATCTGTGCCTGCCTGCTGGCCTCATTCAACGGTATGGCTGCCGGGATGGTGCCGGATACCTCGCTGCTTATTGTCAATGAAGACAAGCAGGGGGCCAGCATGGATGTTAAAAACACCGATGCTGAAGCACAGCTGCTGTACACCAAAATTATTGATCTCCCGGACGACCCCAAACCGGGTCTGATTGCCACGCAGCCGGTTGTGCGCGTAGATGCGGGTAAAACCCAGCGCGTGCGTTTTGTGCTGAAAAACAGTAATGAGCCGCTGAAGGTGGAACATTTTAAGCGTGTCATTTTTACCGCTATCCCTCAGCGTGAAAAAAATAAAGTTAAAGTGGTGTTTAGCCAGAACCTTCCCGTCATTATTCACCCGGCTGGCCTGGCGGTAAATATTGAACCCTGGAAGGCACTCACCTGGCAGATAAAAAATGGCAATGTCACGGTTGAGAATAATACGCCTTATGTCGTCCGACTGGAGCAAAAGGTGAAATTAATGGCCTCGGGTACGATCGCGACATTAGCTAAGACTTACATTCTTCCTGGCGAAAAAATGACGGCCAGCGCCCCAGCCAAAATATCAGCATCCGAAAAACAAATCGAAATCTATCCGGCAACGCGTTATGGCTATAAGGCAGGGAAATATATCGCCGACCTTCAGCAATAAAATCACTTAACAAACATGGAGTAGTTATGTTAAACGGTTCCTGTAAAAAGGGAATGCTCGTGTTTTGCCTTAGCGTGCTGGCATTTAATATTCGGGCTGAGATTTCCTCTAATGCGAATGAATCTCTGGAACTGGCGCGAGCCATATTTGACAGCGATGCTTTAAAAAATAACGGGCTTGATCCGGCCATTGCGGATTACTATTCCCTCACTCCCCGTTTTACCCCTGGCTACCATAATGTGACGGTTAATATTAATGGTAAGCAGCGCAATATTATGCCCGTGAAATTTGATGAGGAAGGAACGCCCTGTATTGATAAAGCGTTTCTGGAAAACGCGGGCCTGATTAAACAGACGAAAAGAGGCACCTGCCCGAAGATTTATCACTACTGGTCCGGATCAACGATTCAGACTTCGCCGGATATTGATGAAATATCGGTTGTTGTACCGCCTGAAGCGATCGACCCTGATTATGACCGACAGTTCGCCGAGGTGCGTGGCGGACGTGCAGCCATGCTGAATTACTCCATGTTTGGCACCCATAATCACTATGATGATGAGAACGCTGACCGTTTCCAGTCGACCTTTGAAATGGGCTTTAATGCCGGAGACTGGATTGTGCGCAGCACGCAGTTCATTAGCGACGGCAGCGATCAGGATTTTGATGTCGACTCCCTCTACACCTATGCCCAGCGTACCTTTACCGATTATGGCGTGATGGTGCAGGGTGGCCAGATTAACATCGCCAACAGCCGCTTCAGTATTCCGGGAATTTACGGGGTCCAGATGATGCCGGATACCGCACTCACTCCTCAGGTGGGGACGGGCGTCGAAGTCAGCGGTATTGCCCGTAATCCGCAGGCGCGCGTCGATATCCGCCAGGGCGGACAGCTTATTTACTCAACGCTGGTTCCTGCCGGTCCGTTCAACCTGGATGACGTGCCGCTGGCGAACCTCAACACCGACCTGAACGTAACGGTCACCGAGACTGACGGCAGCGAAAACCGATTCACTGTCTCGGCAAGTACGTTCCGCAGCAATCATATAGGCCGTGCCCCGGGCTTTACGCTGGCTATGGGCCGCGTTGAAGACATGGACTCACGCTTTGAAAATCCGTGGGTGGTGTCCGCCAACGACGGCTGGTCTGTCAATAAGCGTGTCAATTTCCTGGCCGGTATGGTGATGGCGGATAACCACTATTATGGCTTCTCCGGCAACCTCGATACCATACCGATGCAGAACCTGTATGCCTCGTTGGGTTTTCTGGCGTCAATAGACAACCAGACGCAAACCGACGGCAACAAAACGACGCTGGATCTGGGTTACTCCCTGCCGTGGGGCATTGGGCTTTCGCTGGGCGGTAGCTATGGCACACCGGACTATCGCGAGATGGCGGAACTTTACGGCGACGATGACGATATGTCGCAAACCAAATACGACACCAGCGTCGGTATCAACTGGTCGAGTACCACGCTGGGCCGCTTTTCCCTCAGCTATTATCGCAACGAGAGCTGGAACAGCGACTATGACAGTCGCCGGTTTATCTCGTCGTGGTCACAGACTTTTAAATACTTCAACGTGAGCGTGAACTGGGAGTCGGATGTCAGCCGGCACGACAGCAGCGACAACGATCAGTTTTACGTAAACGTGTCGATCCCGCTGGGACGCTCAGGCGTGACAACCAGCTCCTGGTATCGCGAGAGCGAAGGTAAGCGTTCTTACGGCACGCGGGCAATGGGCTCGCTCAACGCTGAGAACCAGTACACGGTGGGGGTCACTCAGGACCAGGAAGAGAACACCACCAGCTGGGACAGCTCGCTGAACAGTAATCTGCATTACACCAACCTGGCGCTGGCGGCAGGAGGAGATAACGACAGCAATACCAACTACTCAGCAGCATTAAGCGGCGGGATTGTCGCCCACAGCGACGGGGTGACCTTCTCGCCTTACCGCGTGACCGATACGTACGCCATTGCCAGACTGGATAAACCGGTGGCTGGTATCGAGATAGGTACCCCGCGCGGCGCGGTATGGACCGATAAATGGGGCCAGGCGATTATTCCTGCGCTGTCGCCGTTCCGTGAAAGCACGATTGAGATCAACACGGAAAGCCTGCCAGGCAATCTGGACGTAAGAAATGGCAGAACAGCGATCAAAGCGTCTCACGGCGCTGTGGCGAAGTGGGAGTTTGCGACGTTAAGCCAGCGCCGCGTGCTGCTCAGTATACGCCGTGCGGACGGTACGCCGCTGCCGGAAGGTGTCTCGATTGTGGACGCGGCAGGGGAGTATGTGACGAGTGCGCCAGAAGACGGCGTGATCTTCCTGAACGATATCTCTGCCAGCCAGCAGCTGTATGCGAAGCTGGATGAAGGGCGTTGCAGGCTGACGTACACCCTGCCGGAGGCAGAACCGAATAAATTCTATGAAGAGGTGACAGGGAAATGTCTCTGAATAACGTTCGTCAATACGCGCTGATGCTTATGCTGCTCTGCGGCGCAGCGGGACTTTCGGGAATGGCGCAGGCCGATGACGGCGCCTGTGAAATGATGTCGGCGGTGAAGAAAGTCGATTACGGGCGCTACCGTAAAGAGGATATGCGGCAAACGTCCGCTGAGCATATTGGCAAAGTGTATAACGGTTATGCTTCTGTGACGCGTGAAGTTCAGGTTTCGGTGCTGTGTCCGGATGCGCGCAAAATGCGCCTCTCCGTAGACGGGATTGCCCGACAGAACCTGGCGTATCGTTTTACGGATAACGGCGCGATGAAAATCGAATTTAAAGATGGGCGGGTAGACGGGAACCCCGTACAGCTGGCCGCGGTCGATATCGGCGCGGTTGCCGTTCAGGGTGGCGCATCGCAGGTGACGCTGAAGCCGGAAAAAGCGCTGGCTGCGGTTAACGGCACGGAAGTGGCGGGCGAGCAGTTTGTCGCCACCATGATGATCACGACCTACCTTTCAGACAAGGCATTTAGCGTTACTAACACAACGGATTTTGAAGAAACGCTGACGCTCAATGTTGATACGCTTCCTGCGCGATAATCTCTGTTATGCCCGGCCGACCTGTTATGTCGGGCATATTTTCTAGTGGATCCCCGCCAGACGCAGCAGCGCTGTCACCACCGCCGCCGCGACGATCACCACAATTAACGGCATTTTGCGCCAGGCCAGAAACACCGCGAACCCCACCCCCAGCACGCGCGCCATCCCGGCAAAATGGTCCCCTTCATAAAACGTTGTCGCCAGCGCGACGGAGAACAACAAAACGGTTGCCGCGTCTGAAAGCAGCGCCTGCGACCGTTCAGAAAGCGCCAGCCGGCTACCGAGTTTCGCCCCGCCGAGACGCATCAGATAGGTTCCGGCAGAAAGAATGGCGATGCCGAGAATAAAGACCGTCATGTTTTCCATTATTTTTTCCTCGCGGCAAGGCCGAGCAAAGAGAGCAGCACCGGCAGGCCAACCGGCGCAAACGGTACGGCGGCCAGCGACAACACTGCGCCGCTACAGGCGCGGATCAGCGTGGTACGGTTTTTAAATGCCGGCACCACTAACGCCAGCAGGATCGCCGGGAACACCGCGTCCAGCCCGATGGTTTCCGGGTCCGGCAGCAGCTTGCCGACCATCGCGCCCAGCACCGCCCCCAGCGGCCAGATGATTGCCACGCCCAGGCCGCACAGCCAGTAGGCCGCTTTACGCTGCTCGGCGGTTTTTTGCGACAGGCCGAACACCACACTTTCATCATTCATGATATGACAGCCCAGAAAGCTCAGGCCGCGCTTGCCCACCAGTTCACGCACCGTAACGCCGAACGGCACATGGCGCGCGTTAACCAGTAAACCGGCCGCTGCCGCTGCCAGCGGATTGCCGCCGCTCGCCACGATGCCGATAAACATAAACTCGGATGCGCCTGCCAGCACCGTGAGGGAGAGGACAAACGGCACCCACAGCGGGAAACCGTAGGCCATCGCCAGTGAGCCATAAGACATGCCGACCACGCCCACCGCGAGGCAGACCAGGACGATCGCTTTTATCGTGTCGCCTTTCAGGCAAGAGAGGTGATTCTTCATACCATTTTAGCCATATCGAACGTATTTCCATTATAATGAACGCATCAGAAACGTTTTACAAGACGAACGATTCGTTCGTTATAGAGAGAAAGAGGCCGTTATTATGACGCAGCCAATCAGCGTGATCGCCAAAAGCCTGGTGCGAGAACGCTTGCGAACCGGGCTCTCACTGGCGGAAATTGCCCGCCGTGCCGGGATCGCCAAATCCACGCTTTCTCAACTGGAGTCTGGCAACGGCAATCCTAGCCTGGAAACGCTGTGGTCGCTTTGCGTGGCGCTGGATATTCCGTTTGCCCGGTTACTGGAGCCGCAGCAACCCGTCACGCAGGTGATCCGCCGCGGCGAGGGCACAAAAGTCGTCGCCGGGCAGGCGAACTACGAGGCGATTTTGCTCGCGGCGTGTCCGCCTGGCGCGCGTCGTGATATCTATCTGCTGCTGACTCAGCCGGGGGCAGACCGTATTTCCCAGCCCCATCCGCCTGGTTCGGTTGAGCATATTATCGTGACCCAGGGGCGGGCGATGGTCGGTCTGATCGACGCGGCGGAAGAGCTCGGCCCGGGAGATTACATTTGCTACCCCGCTGACCAGCCGCATATCTTTAAGGCGCTGGAGCCAGATACGCACGCGCTGCTGGTGGCGGAACAAAACTAACAAAGATACGGAAAATCATGTCGCTCAAAGCCATTGCCAAAGAACTGGGGCTGTCTGTTACCACCGTCAGCCGCGCCCTCAACGGGTATGACGACGTTTCTGCTGAGACGCGCGCCCGCGTGGAAGCGGAGGCCCAGCGCCGTGGCTACCGACCAAATACCTTTGCCCGTCGCCTGAAGATGGGCAAAATCGACGCCGTCGGGCTGGTGTTTCCGGTGCATCCTGTTCCGCTCAATAACAGCGTTTTTATGGACATGGTCGGCGAAATTAGCCACGAACTGGCGCGACATGAGATTGACCTGCTGCTCATCGCTGACGACGATCTGGCGGACAAACACAGCTATATGCGCATGGTGCAGAGCCGACGCGTGGATGCGCTGATTGTGGCGCATACGCTGGATCACGATCCGCGTCTTGAGCAGCTACAGGCCGCCGGGTTCCCGTTCCTGGCGCTCGGCCGCAGCCAGCTCCCGCAGCCGTACGCGTGGTTCGATTTCGACAACTATGCCGGCACATATCAGGCCACCCGCTGGCTGATCGAGAAAGGCCATCAGCGCATTGCGCTGCTGGGCGAAAGCAACAACCAGGCATTCATCACCCAGCGCCGCCAGGGCTACCTGGACGCGCTGCGGGAAGCCGGACTTTCCAGCGAATGGCTGCGCGCCATGCCCCCTTCGCGTCGCGTGGGGTATGCCACCACGCAAGAACTTCTCTCCCTGCCGCAGCCGCCCACGGCCATCATTACTGACTGCAACACCCACGGCGACGGCGCAGCGATGGCCCTGGCGCAGATGGGGCGCTTAACCGGTGAAAATGCCGTTTCGCTGGTGGTCTATGACGGCTTACCGCAGGACAGCATTGTCGATATCGACGTCGCGGCGGTGATCCAGTCTACCCGTCAGGGTGTCGGGAAACAGATTGCCGATATGGTGCGCCAGCTGATTAATGGCGACGACATTGACACCCTTCAGGTGCTCTGGCAGCCAGAATTCTCCCCAGGCCAGACGGCCTGATTACACCAAAAATTCCAAACCCGATCACAGATCCGAAACGTTTTGGTTTGTATCCGAAACGTTTCGGATCAACACTCAGGACATCCCGATGACAGGAGATGTCTGATGCAAGATTCCATTTTTCGACTTGAAAGCAATACGGTTGACTTGGTGGTAAAAACCCACCCGTTCGCCGAAATTCTCTACTGGGGGGCACACCTTCAGCACTTTTCGCCGCAGGATGTGCTGAGTATTGCGCGCCCGGTTGCTAATGGCAGGCTGGACGTCGACTCCCCCGTCACGCTGATGGCAGAGCTGGGGCATGGGCTGTTTGGCTCGCCGGGCATCGAGGGGCACCGCCAGGGGCTGGACGGATCGCCGGTATTTAAAACCACGCAGGTGCAGCAGGCGTTAAACGCCCTGACAATCACTGCTGAAGACGAGCATGCAGGCCTGCGTCTGACCAGTGAAATAACGCTGGATGCCAGCGGCGTACTGGTGGTGCGTCATGGGTTAACCAACCTGAAAACGCAGGCGTGGCAGGTGGATCGCTTTGCCGTGACGCTGCCGGTGGCCGAACGCGCGCAGGAGGTGATGGCCTTCCACGGACGCTGGATCAGGGAGTTTCAGCCGCACCGCGTGATGCTTGAACATGACAGCTTTGTGATTGAAAACCGTCGGGGTAAAACCTCCCATGAACATTTCCCGGCGCTGATTTCAGGTACGCCGTCATTCAGTGAAATGCACGGCAACGTCTGGGGTATACATCTGGGCTGGAGTGGTAACCACCGCCTGCGCGCAGAGGCGAAAACCGATGGCCGCCGCTATATGCAGGCCGAAGCGCTCTACCTGCCGGGTGAAATGGCGATTGAAGAGGGGGAAACGCTCTGGACGCCGCGCCTGTATGCCAGCCACTCCCCGCACGGGCTGAATGGCATGAGCCAGCAGTTCCACCGCTACCTGCGCGATAACATTATCCGCTTCCCGGAAGATAAACCGCGCCCGGTGCACCTCAACACCTGGGAGGGGATCTACTTCAACCACGATCCGGACTACATCATGCGCATGGCCGACGAGGCCGCAGCGCTGGGCGTGGAGCGCTTTATCATTGACGACGGCTGGTTCAAAGGCCGCAACGACGACCACGCCGCGCTGGGCGACTGGTATCTGGACGAGAAAAAATACCCGAACGGCCTAAAGCCGGTAATCGATCACGTTAAACAGCTCAGCATGGAGTTTGGTATCTGGGTTGAGCCGGAGATGATTAACCCCGATTCCGATCTGTATCGCGCGCACCCTGACTGGGTGCTGGCGCTGCCGGGCTACGCCCAGGCGACCGGGCGACATCAGCTGGTGCTCAATCTCAATATTCCGCAGGCCTTTGAATATCTGGTCGAACGCATGAGCTGGCTGCTGGGCGAACACGCGGTCGACTACGTGAAATGGGATATGAACCGCGAGCTGGTGCAGCCGGGACACAAGGGTAAAGCCGCCGCCGACGCGCAGACCCGCCAGTTTTATCGCCTGCTGGACGTGCTGGGCGAGCGCTTCCCGCACATTGAGTTTGAATCCTGCTCCTCCGGCGGCGGGCGAATCGATTACGAAGTGCTGACCCGCTGCCACCGCTTCTGGGCGTCCGACAACAACGACGCGCTGGAGCGCAACACTATCCAGCGCGGCATGAGCTACTTCTTCCCGCCGGAGGTGATGGGCGCGCATATCGGTCACCATAAATGTCACGCCACCTTCCGCCAGCACAGCATTCAGTTCCGCGGGCTAACGGCGCTGTTTGGTCACATGGGGCTGGAGCTGGATCCGCTCACCGTCGATGCGCAGGAGCGTGAAGGCTATCGCCATTACGCCGCGCTGCACAAGCGGTGGCGAGAGGTCATTCATCACGGCACCCAGTGGCGCGTGGATATGCCGGACGCCACCACCCTGGCGCAGGGTATAGTGAGCGAAGATAAGACGCAGGGGCTGTTTTTGGTCAGCCAGCTCGCGATGCCGGATTACACCCTGATGATGCCGCTGCGCATGCCGGGGTTAGACGCCAGCGCGCTGTACCGCATCACGCTGCTCGATCACCCGAACATCCAGATTACGGGCGAGGGCGGGCACACCATGCGTAAGCTGCCGGCGTGGATGAACGCGCCGCAAACGGTAAGCGGTGAGTGGCTGATGCAGGCGGGTATTGCGCTGCCGATTCTGGATCCGGAAACCGCCATTCTGATTGGTGTGGAACGCGTGTAAGGGTGACGGGCCGGGCAACCGGCCCTCCGTTGAGGATAAAAATAATGAACACAACAACCTGTACCCACAAAGACAACCCTAATTTCTGGATCTTCGGGCTGTTCTTCTTTCTCTACTTCTTCATCATGGCCACCTGCTTTCCGTTCCTGCCGATCTGGCTGTCGGACATCATCGGCCTGAACAAAACCCATACCGGGATTGTTTTCTCCTGCATCTCGCTGTCGGCCATTGCCTTCCAGCCGGTGCTGGGGGTCATTTCGGACAAGCTGGGGCTGAAAAAACACCTGCTTTGGATCATCTCGGTGCTGCTGTTCCTGTTCGCGCCGTTCTTCCTGTACGTCTTCGCCCCGCTGCTGAAAACCAATATCTGGCTGGGGGCGCTGAGCGGTGGGTTGTATATCGGCTTTGTCTTCTCAGCGGGGTCGGGGGCGATTGAGGCCTATATTGAGCGCGTAAGCCGCAACAGCTTTTTTGAGTACGGCAAGGCGCGTATGTTCGGCTGTCTCGGCTGGGGGCTGTGCGCCTCAACGGGCGGCATCCTGTTCGGCATCGATCCGTCGTACGTCTTCTGGATGGGGTCGGCCGCGGCGCTGTTGCTGATGCTGCTGCTGGTGGTCGCGAAACCGAAGCCTAACCAGACGGCGCAGGTGATGAACGCCCTGGGCGCGAATCAGCCGCAGATCACCGCTAAAACCGTTTTTACCCTGTTCCGCCAGCGCAGAATGTGGATGTTCATCCTGTACGTGATTGGCGTGGCCTGCGTGTATGACGTCTTCGACCAGCAGTTTGCCACCTTCTTCAAAACCTTCTTCGCCACGCCGCAGGAGGGGACCCGTGCCTTTGGTTTCGCCACCACGGCGGGGGAAATCTGTAACGCGATCATTATGTTCTGCTCGCCGTGGATCATTAACCGCATCGGCGCGAAAAACACGCTGCTGATTGCCGGGGTGATCATGGCGACGCGCATTATCGGCTCGTCGTTTGCCACCACTGCCGTGGAGGTGATTGCCCTGAAGATGCTGCACGCGCTGGAAGTCCCGTTCCTGCTGGTGGGGGCATTCAAGTACATCACCGGGGTGTTTGATACGCGCCTGTCGGCCACCATCTACCTGATTGGCTTCCAGTTTGCCAAACAGTCGGCGGCGATCTTCCTCTCCGCCTTTGCCGGAAATATGTATGACCGGGTCGGCTTCCAGGAGACGTATCTGATACTGGGCTGCTTCGTGCTGGCGATCACGGTGGTGTCGGCGTTTACGCTGAGTGGCAGGCGGGAGATTGCTGCCGCCTCGGGGGCAGCAGCGTTAACACATCAGTCCAGGTAAAACACCTCTTTCAGCGCCGAACTCACCGGGCTGTTATCCGGGTTCGACGGCATAACGTCACCCATATATTTCCACCAGCGCTGGCAGACATCGGTGTTTGCCACCGCGTTCCAGCGCTCTTCCGATTCAATCTCCACCGTCGCAAACAGCAGGTTGCGAGCTTTGTCGAGATAGATGGCGTAGTGGTGCGCGCCGTGGGCTTTCAGCACCGCTTCCAGCTCGGGCCAGATCGGGTTGTGGCGACGTGCGTACTCCTCGTGCGCGTCCGGGTTTACCTGCATCACAAACGCTTTGCGGATCATAATGCCTCCAGGTACAGCTCGCGGACCTCATCGCGGCTGGCGGTGCGCGGGTTGCACGGCGCGCACGGGTCGGCGAGGGCTTTATCCAGCCAGCCTTCGATGTCCGCTTTGGTCACGCCGAGCTGGCTGAAGCCGGACGGAATGCCGACCCGGGCGCTCAGGTCGCGAATCGCCTGAATAGCTGACATGCTGGCGGCTTCGTCGCTCATGCCGCGCGTGTCAACGCCCATCGCCTGCGCCACGCGGGCGAAACGTGCGACCGCGTTCGGGCGGTTAAAGTTTTCGATGATCGGCAGCAGAATGGCGTTGCACACACCGTGCGGCAGGTTGTGCGTCGCGCCCGGCTGGTGCGCCAGGGCGTGCACCAGCCCCAGACCGGCGCTGTTAAACGCCATGCCCGCCAGATACTGACCAAAGGCCATCTGCTCGCGCGCTTCCAGGTTGTGACCGTCGTCGACCGCTTTCGGCAGCCACAGGTTGATCAGGCGAATCGCTTCCAGCGCGTTGGCATCAGTAAGCGGGTGCGCGCCGACGGACACGTAGGCTTCAATCGCATGGGTCAAGGCATCCATGCCGGTTGCGGCGGTCACGGAGGCCGGAATATCAAGCATCACGCTGGCATCGTCCACGGCGATATCCGGGATGATGTTCGGGTCGATAATCACCTCTTTCACCTGTCGCGCGGCGTCAATGATCACCGCGTTGCTGGTCATCTCCGCCGCCGTGCCTGCGGTGGTGTTGATCGCCACCAGCGGTACGCCCGCGTTTTTTACTTTGCCGACGCCGGAGTAATCGGTTGACGGACCGGGATTGGCGGTGAGGATTTTGATCGCCTTGGCGGTATCAATCGGGCTGCCGCCGCCAAAGGCAATCAGGTAATCACACTCCGCATCCTGATATGCCGCATAGCCTTTTTGCACCAGCGCTTCCGTCGGATTCGGGAATACCTCATCGAACAGGTGATACGACATCTGATGGGCGTCGAGCGCGGAAAACAAACTGTCGAGCAGGCCAAGTTTCACCAGCTGGCCGTCGGTGACAATCAGCGCTTTTCCCCACTGTTTGTTTGCCACCAGATTGACCATATCGCCGATCGCGCCCGCGCCGTGCAGGCTGATTTTGGGGAGTGCCAACATAAAGCTCATGATAATTCTCCTTAATTACTGTGATTTTTATGCCCGGCGGCGCTGCGCTTGCGCGGGCCTACGGTTAAGTAGGCCGGGTAAACGCAGTGCCACCCGGCTATGAGATCCGTCTTCGCTGCATCACCCGGCGGGTAATAATCGGCAGCGAAATCACCACGATCAGCATCGCGCCGATAATCACCGACATCACGATGCCGGGCACGTTGAGCAGGCTCAGGCCAAAGGTCACCAGCCCCATCAGGAAGGCGGCGATAATCACGCCCACCATGCTGCCGGACCCACCGAGAATATTGACGCCGCCGAGCACCGCCATCGTCACCACCGCCAGCTCCCAGCCCATCGCGATGGTCGGGCGGGTACTGCCCAGACGCGAGGTGAGCAGCACCGACGCCAGGCCGGACATCAGTCCTACCAGCGCAAACAGGATCAGGTTGTGGCGCTTCACGTTGATGCCGGAGTACCACGCGCCGGTCGGGTTGTTGCCGATGGCGTAGGTGCGGCGGCCAAAATTGGTGCGGTGCAGCACAAAGGCAAACAGAGCGGCCAGCACGATAAACAGCGCGAACTCAAACGACAGCGCACCCCAGACGTAGCCCTGGCCGAACCAGGCGAAGCTCTCCGGGTAGCTGTTCAGCGCCTGGTCCCCGAGCAGGATGTAGGTGATCCCGCGGTACAGGCTCATGGTGCCGATGGTGATGACGATGGACGACAGGTTAAAGCGCGTCACCAGAATACCGTTGAACAGCCCGCACAGTAGCCCGACGCCTAATCCCACGCACACCAGCAGTGGCGTATCGACGCCCGCTGCCGCGCAAAAGCCCATCAACGTGGAGCTGAGCGCGATGGTGGAGGCCACAGACAGGTCAATTTCCCGGGCGATAATCAGCATCGCCATCGGCAACACAATGATCGCTTTTTCCGTGAAGTTGAACATCGCGTCGGAGAGGTTCCAGATATTGAGGAAGTAGGGCGAGGCGAGCGCGTTCACCACAAACACCGCCAGCGTCACCGCCAGCAGGAAGCCCTCCCAGCACAGCAGGCGCTGGAAGATGCCCGGCGCAGAAGTGGGTTTGAACTCTTCAGATGTCATCATTTTGCTCATGGTTTCACCGCCAGTTTCTGACGTGCCAGCGCCGCGTCGCGCAGGATCAGCCTGCCTTTGCGCTTGTTGCCGCGCTCGTTCAGCAGCACAGCGATGACAATGACCGAGCCGGAAATCGCCATCTGCCAGAACGGGGAGACGCCGATCACCGGCAGGGCGTTGTTGATGACGCCAAGGAACAGCGCCCCGAACAGACAGCCGAGCACGCGGCCGGTGCCGCCCATGGTGCTGATCCCGCCAATCACACAGGCTGCCGCCACCTGCAATTCAAAACCGTTAGCGACGTCAACATACGCAACGGCAAAGCGTGATATCCACAGGTAGCCGCAGAACCCGGCCAGCAGACCGGAAAGGCAGAAGCTGATGAACTGCATTTTCCCGGCGTTGATCCCGGTGTAGTACGCTGCCGTGGCGTTCCCGCCGGCGGTGTAGAGCGCCCGTCCGGTGCGACTGTAGCGCAGGAAGTAGCCCACCAGCAGCAGTACGGCGATGGCGCACCAGCTCAGCACCGGCAGGCCCAGCACTGACGCACGCGGCAGGCCGAGGAAGTCTGCACCCATCTGGTTGGAGTTCACCCAGCCGCCGCCGGAGAGCAAAAAGATCATTCCGCGGTAGATGCTCATGGTGCCGAGCGTCACCACAATCGCCGGAATGCCCAGTTTCCACACCAGCAGGCCGTTTATTGCGCCCATCAGCAGCCCAAGCGCGCTGGCAAGGATCAGCAGCGCCCAGACGGGCACGTCCGGGTAATGGAAATTAATCAGGGCGACAATCATCCCGGTCAGGGCCAGATTAGCCGCCATCGACAGGTCTATGCCTTTAGTGAGCAGCACAATCATCTGCCCGAGCGCGAGGACGATCAGAATGGCGGTGTCGTTAAACATCTCCACCAGGTTGCCCGGTGCGATAAACGATGGCACGCGGCTGCCAATGGCGACGACCATCAGGACAATCACCGCGCCAAGCAGCGCCTCGCGGTGTTTTAAGAGTGAGCTAAGCATTTATGCCGCCTCCTGTTTTGCACCGCTGGCGGCGCTGACGATGGTTTCCGCCGTCGCGTCTCCCGCCTGGTATTCGGCCACCATCAGCCCCTCGTGCATGACGATAATGCGATCCGCCATGCCCATCACTTCCGGCAGTTCGGACGAGACCATAATCACCGCCAGCCCCTGACTGACCAGCTCGGACATAAACTGATGCACGGCTGCCTTTGAGCCGATATCGATGCCTTTTGTTGGCTCATCGAGGATGATCACGTCAGGGTGCGTCGCCAGCCATTTGCCGATCACCACCTTTTGCTGGTTGCCGCCAGAGAGGGTCTCCACCGCCTGCTTCCAGCTGAAGGCTTTCACTTGCAGGCGCCTGGCGTATTCGTCTGCCAGCTTCCTTTCGCGGTCGTCGTGCAGTACGCCGTTCGGATTGAGCCTGCTGAGCTGAGGCAGGCTGATGTTCTGGGCAATCGGCAGGGCGATAATCGCCCCCTGTTTCTGCCTTTCTTCCGGCACGCAGACGATACCGGCCTTGATCGCATCCGCAGGCTGGCGGAAGCGCCGGGGCTGTCCGTTGAGGATAATTTCCCCGGACGATGGCCGCGTGACGCCGGAAAGCGCCTGCATCAGCTCGGTACGCCCGGCACCCACCAGCCCGTAAAAGCCGAGGATTTCCCCTTTACGCAGGGAGAATGAGATATGCGCAAACTCGGTTGGATGGCAGAGGTTTTTCACCTCCAGCACCGTCTCGCCTTTTTCGCAGTCTATTTTCGGGAAGGTTTGGGTAATGGCGCGCCCGACCATCATCGACACCATCCGCTCCTCGGTGATCTCATTTATTGCCCCTGCACCGACGAACACGCCGTCGCGCAAAATGGTGTAGTGATCGGCCAGCTCAAAAATCTCGTCGAACTTGTGGGAGATAAACAGGATGGCTTTTCCCTCCTGCTTTAAGCGCTCCACAATCTGGTAAAACTCGAGGATTTCATGCTGTGACAGCGCCGCTGTAGGTTCATCAAGAATAACCACCTGCGCCTCAAACGACAGCGCGCGGGCAATCGCCACCATGTGACGCTGGGCGATGCTCAGGGTTTTCAGCGTTGCGCGCGGGTCGATTTGCACCTCAAGGCGGGCGAGAATAGCCTGCGCCCGGCGGTGCATTTCCGGCCAGTCGAGCTTTTTCAGGAAGCCTTTGTGAAGGTACTGACCGACAAAGATATTTTCGGTGACCGAGAGTTCATCGAACAGGACGGTTTCCTGGTGAATGGCGGTGATGCCCATTTTATGCGCCGACTCCGGCGTCGGAAGGTGAACGGGGATCGCCTTGTAAAGAATTTCGCCCTCGTCGGGCTGGTATATGCCGGTCATCACTTTGACCAGTGTCGACTTGCCCGCGCCGTTTTCGCCGATAAGCGCCGTCACTTTGCCGGGCCACAGCGCAAGCTGCACGTTCTCAAGAGCACGCACGCCGGGGAACACCTTGGTGATGCCAGAAAGCTGTAGCAATGGGGTCATGATAGTTCTCCTGGACAGGGGAATTTGTAGGGCGGGTAAGCGGCAGCGCCACCCGCCTTTTGCCGGATGGCGCTACGCTTATCCGGCCTACAAATCGCATCAAAAGATTTTTGAGAACTTATCAATATTGCTGGCATCGTAAACGAACGGCTCGGCCATCGCGCCGTTGCCGTCGGCATCCAGCTTCACTTTGCCCAGTTTGCCCATGCTGGCCTCGCCTTTCGTGGCGTTGCCTTTCACCAGGTCATCCGCCAGGTAGGTTGCGGCATAGCCGAGGTCAATCGGGTTCCAGATGGCAAAGCTCTTGCTCGCGCCGGACTTCACCGCGCCCGCCATCTCAGACGGCAGGCCTAAACCGGTGACGTACACTTTGCCAATCTTGCCCTGGTCCTTCACCGCCTGCGCGGCGGCCACAATGCCCACGGAAGAAGGCGAAACAATCACTTTCAGCTCCGGGTAGGTTTTCAGCAGGCCGACCGCTTCGCGGTAGCTCTTGTCAGAGAGATCGTCCCCGTAGGCCACGGTCACCAGATTGACGGACGGGTACTTCGGCAGCACCTTTTTCATCTCCGCAATCCAGGTGTTCTGGTTGGTGGAGGTTGGCGTGGCGCTCAGCACCGCCACATCGCCTTTCTCCACGTTCAGCGCTTTCAGGGCATCGGCGGCGAGCTTGACGTTAGTTTCGCCAATCAGGGCGTTATTGGACGGGTTGAGATGGATCTGACGCCCGGCTTTCGCCACGCCGGAATCCCACGACACAACCTTGATGCCGCGCTGCATCGCTTTTTTCAGCACCGGCACGACGGCGTCCGGATCGTTCGCGGAAATCGCGATCGCATCCACGCCCTGGGCGATCAGCCCGTTCAGCACCTCGATCTGCGCTTCCGCCGTGGTGGTGGTCGGGCCGGTATAAATCACTTTTACATCGCCTAACTCTTTGGCCGCCTCCTGCGCGCCGACGTTCGCTGCCTCGAAGAATCCATTCCCTAAGGACTTCGCCACCAGGGCGATTTTCACTTCTGCTAAAGCGGAACCGGACAACGCCAGAGCGGCAACGGTGAGGATCAAGCTTGCTTTTATTTTCATTGCTTTTACTCCACTGACTTGAGTTAGTTGTAGGGATTGCAGGTGGTTTTCGCCCCGTCTCGGTGAGCGGGGCGCGATGTTGTTATTGGTACAAATCTAACGCCGACTGCATGGGGGTGACGCCAAAGCGTTTACCCAGGGCGATCAGTTCTTCCCGGGTGATGGTCTGCTTCATGCCGCCCATGGAATAGACCTTCACCAGCACTTCCGCGGATTTCTCGGCGGTGTCGATCAGGCCGAAGGTTTCATCCAGCGTCGGGCCGCTGCCGAAGACGCCATGGAACGGCCACAGCACCAGTGAATGTTTCTGCATGTCCGTCGCGGTTGCCTGGCCGATTTCGTCGGTGCCCGGCACCATCCACGGCAGAATGCCGACGCCGTCCGGGAACACCACCAGACACTCGGTGCTGCCTTCCCACAGTTTGCGGGTGAAGAAATCAGAATTATTTTCCAGCACGTAGGTCAGGGCGATCAGGTTGGTGGCGTGGCAGTGCATGATCACGCGGTCCTTGCCATTGGTCGCCTTGATGCGCTCGCAGTGGGAGAGGAAGTGCGCCGGCAGTTCTGAGGTGGGCACCGCCTCATCCGTCAGCCCCCACAGAATGTGGTAGCCCGCGCCGTCGCTATCCACTTTCACTACGCCGAGGTTGGCCTGCGGGTCGAGCTGAACGTTGCGGAAGAACTTCCCGGAACCGGTGACGATAAACGGCGTGTTGGCGAGCAGCGGCATCGGCTGGCTCAGGGCGATATAGCGCGGCTTCTGGTGGAAATCGGCGGCAAATGACTCGATATCCGCGTCGTCCAGGCGTAGCGTCAGGTTGCCGCCGTTGCGCTCGTCCCAGCCCTTCAGCCAGGCATCGGAGGTGGCTTTGATCATGCCCTGGACGAACCAGGAGGTGGTGATGGTCTGCATACTGTGTTTCCTTTGAAAATGCCGGGTGGAGCTACGCTTACCCGGCCTACTTTTACCTGTAGGCCCGGCAAGCAACGCGCCGCCGGGCAATGTTTTTACTGACGAGCGGCAAGAACGTCTTTCTCATATGCCCGCACGTTGTCCAGCCACTGGCTGCCCGCAGGCGCATCGTGACGCTGGCAGTACATCTCCCACACCGCCTGCCACGGCAGAGATTTCTGTTCTTCCAGCAGCGCCAGGCGCGCGGTGTAGTCGCCGTTTTCTTCCAGCTGTTTCAGGGCGGCGACAGGCTCCAGCAGCGCGCGCAGCAGGGCTTTCTTCATGTTGCGGGTGCCGATAACCCACGCCGCGATGCGGTTGATGGAGGCGTCGAAGAAGTCGAGGCCGATGTGTACGCGGTCGAACAGATCGTGGCGGATGATTTCGCTGGCAATGGCCTGGGTTTCGTCATCCAGCAGCACCACGTGGTCGCTGTCCCAGCGCACCGGACGGCTGACGTGCAGCAGCAGGCGCGGCACGAAGAGCATGGCGGCGGAGATCTTGTCGGAGATCACCTCGGTTGGGTGGAAGTGGCCGGCATCCAGGCACAGCGCGGTCTGGCGGCTGGTGGCATAACCCATGTAGAACTCGTTTGAGCCCACGGTGTAGCTCTCTGCGCCAATGCCGAACAGCTTGCTCTCGACGGCATCGATGTGGTGCGCCGGGTCCAGCTTCTCGCTGATGGCTTCATCCAGCGCGGCCAGCAGGCGCTGACGCGGGGCCAGCCGGTCTACGGTGATGTCCTTCATGCCGTCCGGGATCCAGATATTCATCACCGACGGCGTGCCAAGCTGCTCGCCGAAATACGCCGAGACACGGCGGCTGGCTTTGACATGGTCGATCCAGAACTGGCGGATTTCATCGTTGGCGTGCGCAAGGGTAAAGCCGTCCGCGCTCAGCGGGTGCGAGAAGCAGGAGGGGTTAAAATCCAGACCCAGCCGGTTGGCTTTCGCCCACGCCACCCAGTTCGTAAAGTGCTCTGGTTTGATCTCGTTACGCGCCACCGGCTCGTCGGATTCGAGATAAATGGCGTGCAGATTCAGGCGCTTTGGCCCGGGGATCAGGCTCAGCGCCAGCTCCAGATCCGCACGCAGTTCGGTGGCGTTGCGCGCTTTGCCCGGGTAGTTACCCGTGGCCTGAATCCCCCCCGTCAGGGAACCGCCCGGGTTCTCGAAACCGGCGACGTCATCACCCTGCCAGCAGTGCATGGAGACGGGCAGACGGTCGAGCTGGCGCAGCGCCTCTTCGACATCCACGCCGACGGCGGCGAAACGCTGTTTAGCCAGGTCCCAGGCTTGTTCAAGTTGAGTGGTCATGCGCAAAGCTCCTTAGTCAGTCGTTTTTGCTGAAACTGCGCCCGGTAGCGGGCAATTTCATGGCAGGGATGGGGGGTGAAGGTGGTCAGGCTGTTATTCGCCGTCACCACCGAACGGAAATCGTCAACGTTGGACAGTTCGTCCAGGGTCATCAGCTGAATGCCGATATTGCCGAGCGTGGAGGCTTCAATCGGACCTGCCACCACGGTAATGCCGCAGGCATCCGCGCAGAGCTGGTTCAGCAGCTGGTTCTGGCAGCCGCCGCCCACGATATGCAGCTGCGTGAACGGTTTGCCGCGAAGGTCAGCCAGCTCGCTCAGGATGTCGGCATAGAGCAGGGCGAGACTGTCAAAAATGCAGCGCGCCAGCTCGGCGGGGCGGGAAGGTACCGGCTGCCCCGCTTCAAAACAGGCGGCCTGGATTTCAGCGCTCATGTGCGCCGGATTGATAAAGCGGTCGTCGTTCGGGTTAATCAGGAAGGTGCAGGCCTTCAGCGTTTCGGTTTCCGCGATAAGCGCGGGCAGGTCGTTGATGTTCTGCTCTTTCAGCACCCGCTGGAGAAGCCACAGGCCCATGATGTTCTTCAGCACCCGGTAGCGCCCTTCGGCGCCACCTTCGTTAGTGATGTTCGCCGCCAGTGCGGCATCGCTGGTGTAGGGTGTTTTGCTCTCAAAGCCCATCAGCGACCAGGTGCCGGAAGAGAGGTACGCCGCGTCTCTGCCGGCGAGCGGCGAGGCAATGACCGCGCTCGCGGTGTCGTGACTGGCGACGGCGACAACAGGGATTTCATTCCCCTGCGGGCAAAGCCAGTGGCCGATCACATTGCCCGGATGGGTTGGCGCGCCGAACCAGGACGGCGAGGCGCCCGTCCAGGCCAGCAGATGTTCATCCCAGTTATCGGTGTTGATGTTAACCAGCTGCGAGGTGGTGGCGTTGGTGTATTCCCAGTTCATGTTGCCTGTCAGACGGTAGCTTAAGTAGTCCGGGATCAGCAGCGCATGCGCCACCTTTTCGACCAGCTCTGGCTGTTGCTCAACCAGCGCGCGCAGCTGATACAGCGTGTTAAACGGCAGAAACTGAATGCCGCTGCGACCATAGATGTTCTCCTTGCCAAGCTGGGCGATGGCGTGCGCCATTAGCCCATCGGTGCGGCTGTCGCGGTAGGAGACGGGCAGGCCGACGCGTTCGCCGTGACTGTCCAGCAGTACGTAATCCACACCCCAGGTATCAATGCCGATACTGTCGATGCGAATACCGTCTTCGCAGACGTTGTGAAGTCCGGTGCGGATCTCTGCTTCCAGGGCGTCGATATCCCAGGTAACAAAACCGTCCTGTTTTTGCAGACAATTGGCGAAACGGTGCATTTCGCGAAGCGTAAGGGTGTGCAGGTCGCAGTCCCAGGTGGCGAGCATTACACGGCCGCTTGATGCGCCTAAATCGACAGCCACACAATGGCGAAAAGTCATGGTCGGGTCCTTTCTTAAGTCATTAGCGAGGAGTGTAAGAAAGGGAAGAAATAGCCACCTTCTCGCCACTGACAGCCCAAATCTCGCGCTGGCAAGAAAGCAAAGATGAACGTGAGGGAGTTCACAGTTTCCAGTAATGGCGGGGTTTGCAGGCAGTGTGACGCTGACCGCATTTCCTGATCTTTCCGCCTGTTTCTTGAAAAACCGACAGCTTTTGCGCGGTTTGCTGTCAAAAATTTAAGGTGAGCGTGGAAGGCCTTAATTACTATTTTGAGAACTTTTCTCATTGGTGGGGGCCGTTATGACCGTACTGCACAGCGTCGATTTTTTTCCTTCGGGGGCTTCGCCGGTCGCGATTGAGCCACGGCTGCCTCAGGCTGCGTTCCCGGAGCATCATCATGATTTTCATGAAATTGTGATTGTTGAGCACGGAACGGGCATCCACGTGTTTAACGGTCAGCCGTATACCATCAGCGGCGGTACGGTGTGCTTCGTGCGCGATCACGACAGGCACCTGTATGAACATACCGACAACCTTTGCCTGACCAATGTGCTCTATCGTTCTCCGGATGCGTTCCAGTTTCTCTCCGGGCTGAATCAGCTGTTGCCGCAGGAGAAGGACGGTCACTACCCCTCGCACTGGCGGGTGAATCAGTCCACGTTGCAGCAGGTGCGTCAGCTGGTGAGCCAGATGGAGCAGAGCGAGGATGGACAGGAGACGCACGCCATTGCCACCCGCGAGCTGCTGTTTATGCAACTACTGGTGCTGCTGCGGCGCAGCAGCCTGGTGGAAGGGCTGGAAAATAACGACGCGCGCCTGAATCAGCTGATGGCCTGGCTGGAAGATCATTTTGCCGAAGATGTCTGCTGGGAAACGCTGGCGGATGACTTTTCGCTCTCGCTGCGCACGCTGCATCGTCAGCTCAAGCAGCATACCGGGCTGACGCCGCAGCGCTACCTCAACCGTCTGCGCCTGATCAAAGCGCGGCACCTTTTACGTCATACCGATGAAAGCGTCACCGATATCGCCTATCGCTGCGGATTCGGCGACAGTAACCACTTTTCGACGCTTTTTCGCCGGGAGTTTAACTGGTCGCCGCGCGATATTCGTCAGGGGAAAGACGCGTTGCTTCAGTAACGCGAGGGCAGTCACC
Organism: Enterobacter cloacae complex sp. ECL72; assembly: GCF_019056635.1. Lineage (NCBI taxonomy): Bacteria > Pseudomonadati > Pseudomonadota > Gammaproteobacteria > Enterobacterales > Enterobacteriaceae > Enterobacter > Enterobacter cloacae complex sp. ECL72. Next base: position 4,349,883 of record NZ_CP077659.1, read on the forward strand.
GTTTTTTTGCTGCAAAAAGGCTAATAATGTCCGGTTATTCGCCGTAGAGGTTATGGTGTGGCTGCTCAGCTCATTCTTCGCAAAGATGATTTTTTTGCCTCCGCGAGTCAGGCCGTCGCGGTGGCCGACCGCTACCCGCAAAACGTCTTTGCCGAGCACACCCACGAGTTTTGCGAGCTGGTGCTGGTGTGGCGGGGCAACGGCCTGCACGTCCTCAACGACCGTCCCTACCGCATCACGCGCGGAGACCTGTTTTACATTCGCGCTGAAGACAAACACTCCTACGCCTCGGTTAACGATCTGGTGTTGCAGAACGTCATCTACTGCCCCGACAGGCTTAAACTGAATGTCGACTGGGCGGGCAATATCCCCGGTTTTCATGATGCCAGAGGCGAACCGCACTGGCGCTTAAGCAGCAACGGCATGGCGCAGGTGCGCCAGACGATTTCCCAGCTGGAGCAGGAGAGCCAGAAGAGCGATCCGGTGGCAAACCAGATGTCGGAGCTGCTTTTCGCCCAACTGGTGATGACCCTGAAGCGCCATCGTTACGCCACGGATAATCCCTCCGCCACCACGCAGGAAGCGCTGCTGGATAAGCTCATCACCCGGCTTGCGGGCAGTCTGAACAAGAGTTTCGTGCTGGAAAAATTCTGCGAGCAGGAGCAGTGCAGCGAGCGCGCGCTGCGCCAGCAGTTCCGCACCCAGACGGGGATGACGGTCAACCACTATCTGCGCCAGCTGCGCATCTGCCACGCCCAGTACCTGTTACAGCATACGGAGCTGATGGTGAGTGAAGTGGCGATGCGCTGCGGCTTTGAGGACAGTAACTACTTTTCGGTGGTGTTTAACCGTGAGGTGGGGATGACGCCGGTTCAGTGGCGTCATCGCAGTCGAAAGGCAGCGTAATCAGTTCGCCATGCCGAGGCCGACGATATTGGCCGCAATGATAATCACCACACAGCCCAGGCTCAGCACGCCAACCGGACGACGCCCGGCATTGTTCCACTCTTTCAGCACCAGCCCAACCAGCCCGCCGCACAGCACGTAGAAGCTCATGTGCAGCATCCAGCTCATGTAGTCATACTGCGCCGGAATACTGGCGTGACCCCAGGCGTAGAAGAAGAATTGCAGATACCACATCAGACCGCCGAGGGCGGAGAGCAGGACGTTGGTGACGATAAGCGGTTTTGCCAGCGAGAAGTCGGCTTTTACCGACAGGTTCTTCACTTTTGCCAGACGAATGAAGCAGAAGCCGAGGTTTACCAGCGCGCCGCCGCCCATGATCACCACGTAGCTTGGCAGGGCAGCGTACAGCGGATCGACGCCCAGCGCCGCAGCGGCGTCGTGCATCGGTTTGGCGGCGTTCATGGCGAACGACATGCCCGCCGAGAAGACGCCGCACATCACCGCCAGCAGCAGCCCTTTCTTCAGGTTGAACTCTTCGGCTTTGATGCCCATCTTGCGTTCTTTCAGCTGGCCTGCGCGGGTGACGATGCCCACGCCGATCACCGCCACCAGCACGCCCAGCAGCGTCATTCGCCCGCCCTGAGTGTTGATCAGCACGTCGAAGTGGCCGTTGAGGATTGGCGTCATCAGGGTGCCAACAATCAGCGTAATGCCAATCGCGATGCCAATCCCCATCGACATGCCTAGGTAGCGCATGGTGAGGCCGTAGTTGATATTACCGATGCCCCACATCGCGCCGAACAGGAATACCGGCAGCAGGGTGGAGGCGTTGAAGGAGGAGAAGTAGCCCCAGAAATCGGGCAGCAGCATGGCGCTGATTGTCCACGGCAAAATCAGCCAGGACACGGTGCCGCCAACGGACCACATGGTTTCCCATGACCAGCCTTTCACCTTTTTAAACGGGGCATAGAAACAGGCTGCACTGGCCGCGCCTATCAAATGCCAGAAAATACCCATCGTAATCGCATGATTCATTTTTACATCCTCATCGTTTTTATAGCCGGAGGCTTCCCGCCGACTTGATGAGTGTAAAAATGAGGCGGTTTGGGAACCTTCAGAAGGTTGCCGCACTTTTGTTCAGGATGGCAATCAGCACGTTAAGCACGTGAGCAGACTCACAATTTTGTCATTTATCAAAAATCTAATAACCTTATAAAAACTACGGCATTGATAATCATTTTCAATATCATTTAATTAACTATAATGAACCAACTGCTTACGCGGCATTAACAGCTGTGCCGCCCGACAATAATGGAGAGGATTATGAGTTATACACTGCCATCCCTGCCGTATGCCTACGACGCACTGGAACCGCATTTCGACAAGCAGACGATGGAAATCCATCACACTAAACACCACCAGACCTATGTGAACAACGCGAATGCTGCGCTGGAAAGCCTGCCAGAGTTCGCTAATCTGCCTGTTGAAGAGCTGATCACCAAACTGGACCAGCTGCCGGCAGACAAGAAAACCGTGCTGCGCAACAACGCGGGCGGTCACGCTAACCACAGCCTGTTCTGGAAAGGCCTGAAAACCGGCACCACCCTTCAGGGCGACCTGAAAGCGGCTATCGAGCGTGACTTCGGTTCCGTTGACAACTTCAAAGCGGAATTCGAAAAAGCCGCTGCAACCCGTTTCGGCTCTGGCTGGGCGTGGCTGGTCCTGAAAGGTGACAAACTGGCGGTCGTTTCTACCGCTAACCAGGACTCCCCGCTGATGGGTGAAGCTATCTCTGGCGCATCCGGCTTCCCAATTCTGGGTCTGGACGTGTGGGAACACGCTTACTACCTGAAGTTCCAGAACCGTCGCCCTGACTACATCAAAGCCTTCTGGGATGTAGTAAACTGGGACGAAGCAGCAGCGCGTTTCGCCGCTAAAAAATAAGGTTGCATTGACGCCTGTGAGAAGCGAGTCTGATGACTCGCTTTTTTTGTATCTGAAGGAGTGGAGATGCATTACCCGGTGAATGTGTTTACAGGCAAGGTAAGGGAGTACGAAGGCAGCCGCCCGAGCGCCATCGCCAAAGTGCAGGTCGACGGTGAGCTGACGTTGACCGATCTCGGGCTTGCGGGTGACCAGCAGGCTGAAAAGAAAATCCACGGCGGGCCTGATCGCGCGCTGTGCCACTATCCGCGCGAGCACTATCAGCACTGGAAAGCCGAATTTCCTGAACAGACGGACCTCTTCGTCGCCCCCGCGTTTGGCGAAAATCTCTCAACGGAGGGGCTGACGGAGAAGAACGTCTTTATCGGCGATATTTACCGCTGGGGCGATGCTTTGATTCAGGTCACCCAGCCGCGCTCACCGTGCTTTAAGCTTAATTACCATTTCGGCATTCAGGATATGTCGGCCCAGCTGCAAAACGCGGGTAAAACCGGCTGGCTGTATCGCGTTGTGCAGGCGGGACAGGTTTCGGCGGATGCGCCGCTTGAGCTGGCTTCGCGCTTGAGTGAGGTGTCGGTATACGAGGCCTGCGCAATTGCCTGGCATATGCCGTTTGATGACGAGCAGTATCACCGCCTGCTGTCAGCGGCGGGATTATCCACCAGCTGGACCAGAACGATGCAGAAGCGGCGGTTAAGCGGCAAGATCGAGAGCAGTTCGCGGAGATTGTGGGGGAAAGAGGTTCCGTAGAAAGTAGGCCGGGTAAGGCGAAGCCGCCACCCGGCACATACGGTTACGAACGCTTATACAGCGGCAGCCATAGCGTTAACCTCAGCCCGCCCAGCGGGCTGTCATCGGCTTTCACCCAGCCACGGTGCTGTTGCATGGCGGTTTCAACAATCGCCAGACCTAGCCCCGTACCACCAGATTCACGGTCGCGCGCCTCGTCGGTGCGGTAGAACGGACGGAAAATCTGCTCGCGATCTTCCGGGCTGACGCCAGGACCATCGTCATCGACAATGACGGTAATCCCGTCTTTATCCACCGAAAACGCCACTTCAATCTTCGTGTGCGAATAGCGCAGGGCGTTACGCACGATATTCTCCAGCGCGCTTTCCAGCGTGTTGGGGTTACCGTAGAGCGGCCACGGGCCCGGCGGGAAGTTGACGGTGAACGATTTGCCCATCTGCTCCGCTTCGAACGCCGCGTTGTCCAGCACCTCATGCCAGAGGTGATTGGCTTTCACCGTTTCGCTCACCAGCGCGTTTTTCTGCTGATTGCGCGACATCACCAGCAGATCGTTGATCATGCTGTCCAGGCGATGCGCTTCCGTCTCAATACGCTCCAGCTCTTTGCTCTCGCCGCTGCGGCGGCGCAGCAGGGCGGTACCCAGCTGTAAGCGCGTGAGCGGCGTCCGCAGCTCGTGGGAGATATCCGACAGCAGGCGTTGCTGCGCGGTCATCATGCGGTCAAGAGCAGAGACCATCTGGTTAAAACTGGTTCCGGCGGCCAGGAACTCCTGCGGCCCGGATTCCAGCTCCGGATGCTGCCTCAGGTTGCCCTGCGCCACTTCGTCCGCCGCATTTTTCAGCTTACGCGCCGGTTTTGCCAGGCTCCACGCCAGCCATAACAGCAGCGGGGAACTGACCAGCATCGTGACAATCAACAGCAAAAGCGGACGGTCAAACAGCAGGTTGATAAAGTCGGACTGGGAACTGCTCGCAGGGCGAATCAGATAGAGCTGGTAATTGTCTTCCCCATCCCGCACCGAGAAAGGACCGACCATCTCTACCCGACCATATTTCTTTTTCTGTGGGTGATCGGCATTATCCGCCTGGCCAATAAAGTTGCGGATAATCTGCATTTCATTGCGATCGGCCCCAATCACGCGGCCTTCACTGGTGACCAGTAAAAGACGTTGTCCGGGGGGCGCCCACTTGTCGATAGCGCGAAACAGCCTGCGCCACCACATTAAATCGTTCGGCGGATCGTTTGCCAGCTCCGCTTCCACGTGCTGCTCGATCATCACGCCCTGACGTTGCTCGCTGTCGAGTAGCTCCGTCATCTGGCGTGAGTCGAGTTTTGGCAACATCAAAACGAGCATTAAAACCAGTGCCAGCGTCAGCCAGAAGATGGCGAAGATGCGGGCGGTTAAGCTGCCTATCATGAAGCGGAAACCATCAGATAACCACGACCACGCAGGGTTTTGAACCAGGGATGACCGTCTTTACGCTCCGGCAGCTTACGGCGCAGGTTCGAGATATGCATGTCGATGGCGCGGTCAAACGGGGTGAGGCGTTTGCCCAGCACTTCCTGGCTTAAGTGTTCACGCGACACCACCTGGCCGAGATGCTGCGCCAGCAGATACAGCAGGGTGAACTCGGTGCCGGTTAGCTCCAGCGTTTCACCGTCGAAGCTCGCTTCCTGGCGGCCCGGGTTCAGGCTCAGGGAGTCTACTTCCAGCGTAGGCGAGCTGTTGTCGGTATTCTGCTGCTGCTCGCTCCAGTGAGAGCGGCGCAGGATCGCGCGAATACGGGCCACCAGTTCACGGTCGTTGAACGGCTTAGGTAAATAGTCATCCGCACCCAGCTCAAGGCCGAGTACGCGGTCAAGCTCGCTGCCGCGTGCGGTCAGCATAATGACGGGGGTCTGGTGTGTCTGGCGAAGCTCTTTCAACGTATCAATACCGTTTTTCTTCGGCATCATGACGTCGAGCAAAAGTAAATCGATGCTGTCGTCAAGGAGACTCAGCGCCTGTTCCCCATCATGGGCAACCAGGACGTTGAAACCTTCCATGTCGAGCAACTCCTTTAAAAGAGATGTGAGCTCTCGGTCATCATCAACTAACAGGATTTTATTCATTGTTTAAATACCTCCGAGGCAGAAATTACGACATCAAGGCTATCTAATCCATGACTTTACGTTGTTTTACACCCCCTGACGCATGTTTGCAGCCTGAATCGTAGACTGTCTCTCGTTGAATCGCGACACGAAAGATTTTGGGAGCAAGTGATGCGCAAAGTTACCGCTGCCGTCATGGCCTCAACGCTGGCCTTCAGTGCGTTTAGCCAGGCTGCTGTAGCTATCATCAGCGATAACGGTTCTTCAGCAGAGGGCGCAACGCAGCACAGCAGCCAAAGCCATATGTTTGACGGCATAAGTTTAACCGAACATCAGCGTCAACAGATGCGAGATCTGATGCAGAGGGCAAGACACGACCAGCCCCCTGTTAATGTTAGCGAAATGGAGACAATGCATCGCCTTGTCACCGCAGAAAATTTTGACGAAAGCGCTGTACGCGCTCAGGCCGAAAAAATGGCGCAGGAACAGGTTGCCCGCCAGGTAGAGATGGCGAAGGTTCGCAACCAGATGTTCCACCTGCTAACGCCCGAGCAGCAAGCGGTTTTGAATACCAAACATCAGCAACGGATGAACCAGTTGCGTGAGGTTGCACGGATGCAGCGAAGCTCAGATATGACGCTTTTCAGTAGCAATAGCAGTACCCGTAGTAACCAGTAAACCCTGTTTTCCTTGCCATAGACACCATCCCTGTCTTCCCCCACATGATGTGGGGGTTTTTTTTGCCCATCGTTCAGGTTTGTTAACGCTTTATTCATCCTTTCACTCCACCACCATCCGTTATACTAGCGCCATGGCATGACAGGAGTGTTTATGAATCAATCCTATGGACGGCTGGTAAGCCGGGCCGCAATAGCCGCGACGGTGATGGCGTCGTGTTTGCTGATCATTAAAATTTTCGCGTGGTGGTACACCGGGTCGGTCAGTATTCTGGCGGCGCTGGTGGATTCACTGGTGGATATTGCCGCCTCGCTGACCAACCTGCTGGTGGTGCGCTACTCGCTGCAACCGGCGGATGAAGAGCATACGTTTGGCCACGGCAAAGCGGAATCGCTGGCTGCGCTGGCACAAAGCATGTTTATTTCGGGCTCCGCCCTTTTCCTGTTTTTGACCGGCATTCAGCACCTTATTTCGCCTTCTCCGATGAACGATCCGGGCGTTGGCGTGGTCGTAACGGTAGTTGCACTTATAAGCACACTTGTTCTTGTAACGTTCCAGCGCTGGGTTGTACGCAAAACACAAAGCCAGGCTGTACGGGCCGATATGCTTCATTATCAGTCTGATGTTATGATGAATGGGGCTATTCTTATTGCGCTCGGTCTGGCCTGGTATGGCTGGCATCGGGCCGATGCGTTGTTTGCGTTAGGGATAGGGATCTATATTTTATACAGCGCGTTGCGGATGGGGTATGACGCGGTGCAGTCGCTTCTTGACCGTGCGCTTCCGGACGCAGAACGTGATGAAATTTATGCCATCGTGACCAACTGGCCTGGCGTCAGTGGTGCTCACGATCTTCGTACGCGGCAGTCAGGGCCGACCCGCTTTATTCAGATTCATTTGGAAATGGAAGACAACCTGCCACTGGTTCAGGCGCATATGGTCGCTGAACAGGTGGAGCAGGCGATTTTGCAGCGTTTCCCTGGGTCAGACGTCATTATTCATCAGGATCCGTGCTCTGTCGTACCCAGGGCGTTTTGAGCTTTCGTAATTCGTTGTAAAAAAGTGAGCCAGAGCAGCATTTTGTGGATAAATTACCACCATATGGCCTGACCTGAATCAATTCAGCTGGAAGGGATTGATATACTATTTGCAGTATTCGACGGTTGAACAGTTTCTTCCGGCAGCAGATTTCAATTTTGCATTCCTAAGTTCAGAGGTAGTCATGATTAAGAAAATCGGTGTGTTGACAAGCGGCGGTGATGCGCCGGGCATGAACGCGGCAATCCGTGGGGTTGTCCGTGCAGCGCTGACGGAAGGTCTGGAAGTTTTTGGTATCTATGACGGTTACCTGGGTCTGTATGAAGACCGCATGGTTCAGCTCGACCGCTACAGCGTGTCTGACATGATCAACCGTGGCGGTACTTTCCTCGGTTCTGCGCGCTTCCCGGAATTCCGTGACGAACACATCCGTGAAGTGGCTATCGAAAACATGAAAAAACGGGGTCTGGATGCGCTGGTGGTTATCGGCGGCGACGGCTCGTACATGGGTGCAAAACGTCTGACTGAAATGGGCTTCCCGTGCATCGGCCTGCCTGGCACCATCGACAACGACATCAAAGGCACCGACTACACCATCGGTTACTTCACCGCGCTGGGTACCGTTGTGGAAGCGATTGACCGCCTGCGTGACACCTCTTCCTCACACCAGCGTATTTCTATTGTTGAAGTGATGGGCCGTTACTGCGGTGACCTGACTCTGGCGGCGGCAATTGCCGGTGGCTGTGAGTTCGTGGTGGTGCCGGAAGTGGAATTCAGCCGTGAAGATCTGGTCGCTGAAATCAAAGCCGGTATCGCGAAAGGTAAGAAACACGCCATCGTTGCTATCACCGAGCACATCTGTGACGTTGACGAGCTGGCGAAGTACATCGAAACCGAAACCAAACGCGAAACCCGCGCGACCGTTCTGGGTCACATTCAGCGTGGTGGTTCCCCAGGCCCGTACGACCGTATCCTGGCGTCCCGCATGGGCGCGTACGCGATCGAGCTACTGCTTCAGGGCCACGGCGGCCGCTGCGTCGGTATTCAGAACGAGAAACTGGTTCACCATGACATCATCGATGCCATTGAAAACATGAAGCGTCCGTTCAAAGGTGACTGGCTGGACTGCGCGAAAAAACTGTACTGATTGGCTCTGTTGCCCGGTGGCGGCAAGGTAAATGCAAAACGGTAACCCTTGGGTTACCGTTTTTTATGGTTGCTCCCTCTCCCGTGGGAGAGGGTTGGGGTGAGGGCATCAGGCCGCTCATTCACTTTTTTTATTCCTGCACGTTATAGCCAATCTTTTTTTATTCTTTAATCATCGGTTAGCTTTCTGGCACGCTGCATTCATCAAAACACTACACAAGAGAGCTGGGCGATGAATAAATGGGGCGTGGGGTTAACATTATTGCTGGCATCGACCAGCGTTCTGGCAAAGGACATTCAGTTACTGAACGTGTCGTACGATCCGACGCGTGAACTATACGACCAGTACAACAAAGCCTTCGCGGCGCACTGGAAACAGGAAACCGGCGATAACGTGGTGGTTCGCCAGTCTCACGGCGGTTCCGGTAAGCAGGCGACATCGGTGATCAACGGTATTGAAGCCGACGTGGTGACCCTGGCGCTGGCTTATGACGTGGACGCGATCGCGGAGCGTGGCCGTATCGACAAAAACTGGATCAAGCGTCTGCCGGACAACTCTGCGCCATACACCTCGACCATTGTCTTCCTGGTGCGTAAAGGCAACCCGAAACAGATTAAGGACTGGAACGACCTGATTAAGCCAGGCGTGTCTGTCATTACCCCGAACCCAAAAAGCTCCGGCGGCGCACGCTGGAACTATCTGGCAGCCTGGGGCTACGCGCTGCACCACAACAACGGCGATCAGGCCAAAGCACAGGACTTCGTCAAAGCACTGTTTAAAAACGTCGAAGTGCTGGACTCCGGCGCGCGCGGTGCAACCAACACCTTCGTCGAACGCGGCATTGGCGACGTGCTGATCGCCTGGGAAAACGAAGCCCTGCTGGCGACCAACGAGCTGGGTAAAGACAAGTTCGAGATCGTCACCCCGAGCGAATCGATCCTGGCTGAGCCGACCGTCTCCGTCGTCGATAAGGTTGTTGATAAGAAGGGCACCAAAGCGGTGGCGGAAGCCTATCTGAAGTACCTCTACTCACCTGAAGGGCAGGAAATTGCGGCGAAAAACTTCTACCGCCCACGCGATGAGGCCGTCGCGAAGAAATACGAAAACGCCTTCCCGAAACTGAAGCTGTTCACTATTGATGATGTGTTTGGCGGCTGGACCAAAGCGCAGAAAGAGCACTTCTCTAACGGCGGCACCTTCGACCAGATCAGCAAGCGCTAAGCGTTTTACAAAGAACGACACGGTAACCCGGTGTGAGAAATCCGCCGGGTTTTTTATTTGGTCATCATTTTGCGTTACTCTTTTGCCTCTATTGAAAACAGGGAACGCGTTGTGAAAAAAATTATCTTACTGATTCTGATCGTTATCGCCCTTGCCGCAGGCGGCGTGTACTGGATGAAAGCGGGTAATCCGAATGCGTTGCGTCATATCGTTCTCGACCAGTGTGTGCCCAACCAGCTGCATAACCGTAACCCGGCACCGTGTGCGCAGGTGAAGCCAGATGCGGGCTACGTGGTGTTCAAGGACCGCAACGGGCCGCTGCAATACCTGCTGATGCCCACGTACCGTATCAACGGCACCGAAAGCCCGCTGCTGACTGAGCCGCAGACACCGAATTTCTTCTGGCTGGCATGGCAGTCTCGCCATTTTATGAATATGAAACGGGGGGCCGACGTGCCTGACAGCGCCGTTTCGCTGACCATCAACTCCCCGACCGGGCGCACGCAAAACCATTTTCATATCCACATCTCCTGTCTGCGCCCAGACGTGCGCGAGAAGCTGAACGCGTCGCAGGGGCAAATCAGCACCCAGTGGTTACCGCTTCCGGGCGGGCTGGAAGGGCATGAATACCTTGCCCGTCGGGTGACGGAGAACGAACTGGTGCAGCGCAGCCCGTTTATGATGCTGGCGGAAGAGCTGCCGGAAGCCCGCGATCATATGGGACGCTTCGCGCTGGCGATGGCGCAGCAGTCGGACGGCTCGTTTGTATTGCTGGCGACAGAGCGTAACCTGCTTACCTTTAACCGCGCGTCGGCTGAGGAATTGCAGGATCATCAATGCGATATCCTGAAGTGACCCCACCATAAATAGCGTTTACTCGCCCTGCCTGTCGCCGTAGACTTGCTGAAAAATTCTACAGGAGACAGGTATGTCGCTCTGGTTAACGCATCCTCTGCTGCTTCCCTCGCTGATCGTCGGCGTCACCATCGTGCTGTGGGCGACGTCGCTGTTGCCGGAATTTATCACCGCGCTGCTGTTTTTCACGGCGGCGATGACCGCCAGAATCGCCCCGCCGGAAGTGATCTTCGGCGGCTTCGCCTCGTCTGCCTTCTGGCTGGTGTTCAGCGGCTTTGTGCTGGGCGTGGCGATTCGGAAAACCGGCCTGGCGGACAGGGCCGCCCGGGCGCTGTCGGCAAAGCTTACCGACTCCTGGGTGCTGATGGTGGCGAGCGTTGTGCTGCTGAGCTATGCCCTGGCATTCGTGATGCCGTCGAACATGGGACGTATTGCGCTGCTGATGCCGATTGTCGCCGCGATGGCGAAGCGGGCCGGCATTCCTGATGGCTCGCGGGCCTGGTTTGGCCTGGCGCTGGCGGTCGGGTTTGGCACCTTCCAGCTCTCGGCCACTATTTTGCCCGCCAACGTGCCCAACCTGGTGATGAGCGGCGCGGCGGAAGGCTCATACGGTATCCACCTCAACTATGTCCCGTATCTGCTGCTGCACACCCCGGTGCTGGGTATTCTCAAAGGCCTGATTCTGATTGGCCTGATCTGCTGGCTGTTCCCCGGCAACCCGAAACCGGCGAAGGATCTCACGCCATCGGAACCGATGGGGCGTGACGAAAAACGACTCGCCTGGCTGCTGGCGGTGGTGTTGACGATGTGGGTGACGGAGAGCTGGCACGGCGTTGGGCCAGCGTGGACGGGGCTGGCGGCCTCGGTCATCGTTATGCTGCCGCGCATCGGTTTTATCACCGGGGAGGAGTTCTCGGCGGGGGTGAATATGCGCACCTGTATTTACGTCGCGGGTATACTCGGGCTGGCCATTACGGTGACGCAGACCGGTATCGGTGCGGCCGTAGGCGAGGCGTTGCTCCATATCATGCCGCTGGATGCAGACCGCCCGTTTACCAGCTTCCTGGCGCTGACGGGGATCACCACGGCGCTCAACTTCATTATGACCGCCAACGGCGTTCCTGCGCTGTACACCACGCTGGCGCAGAGCTTCTCGGACGCGACCGGCTTCCCGCTGCTGTCGGTGATCATGATTCAGGTGCTGGGGTATTCCACGCCGCTGTTGCCGTATCAGGCGTCGCCGATTGTAGTGGCGATGGGCTTAGGGAAAGTGCCTGCGAAGGCGGGGATGCTGCTTTGTCTGGCGCTGGCGATTGCGACGTATCTGGTGCTGCTGCCGCTGGATTATTTGTGGTTTAGCGTGTTAGGTCGTTTGTAGGGCGGGTTAGCGAAGCGCCACCCGCCACAAAGGCAATTACGCCTGCTTAGCCGCTTCTGCCGCTTTAACGATCACCGCGAAAGCGTCTGCTTTCAGGGATGCGCCGCCAACCAGTGCGCCATCGATGTCTGGCTGGGTGAACAGCTCAGCTGCGTTTGATGCGTTAACGGAACCGCCGTACTGGATGATGACCTGCTCAGCCACTTTCGCGTCTGCTTTTGCAATGTGGTCACGGATGAACTTGTGCACCGCCTGTGCCTGCGCTGGAGTTGCAGATTTGCCGGTACCGATCGCCCAGACTGGCTCGTAAGCGATAACCGCGCCTTCGAACGCTGCCGCGCCCTGGGTTTTCAGCACAGCGTCGATCTGACGTGCGCACACTTCTTCGGTTTTGCCTGCTTCGTTTTCTGCTTCGGTTTCACCGATGCACAGAACCGGGATCAGACCCTGCTCTTTCAGCACAGCGAATTTCTTCGCGATGAACTCATCGGATTCTTTGTGATAGGTGCGACGCTCGGAGTGGCCGATGATGATGTATTTCGCGCCGATATCTTTCAGCATTTCAGCGGAGGTTTCACCGGTGAACGCGCCAGACAGGTTAACGTCAACGTTCTGCGCGCCCAGAATGATGTGGCTGCCGTCAGCGGCACGTTTAGCCAGATCCAGGTACATATCCGGCGGAGCGATAGCAACCGCGCAGCCGGTCACGCCAGCCAGCTCTTTACGCAGGTTAGCAACCAGTTCGTTTACCATGTGGCGGCTGCCGTTCAGTTTCCAGTTACCCATCACTAAAGGATGTCGCATTTCAATTCTCCACGCTCAATAAGCGAATTAAGGAATATGGCCGCCCTGTCGGGCAGCATGGTCTGTGAATCAGTATAGAGATTTTCCCTCGAAAGGCTTTGCTTTTTGTCATTAATTCGCCCCCTCGAGTGCGTCTGATAGGGCCAGCTTAATCGGTTCAACCGCGAAGGTCAGCCCCTTTTCGCCGTTATCTGCGACGACATAGCGAACGGCACCTTCCGTATCGGCGTAATAGCGTTTGTTTTTCCCGGCGGTAAGCAGTTTTTGCAGCTTTTGCTGGCTTTGCGCTTTCGTGAAGGTGGGGGTAAAGGCGCGCAGAATAGCGCTCATGTACTCCAGCGCTTTCGCTTTCGCCGCTTTCTGCTCTGGCCCCTGAATCGGCAGCCAGGTGATCTGCATACTTTTGATTTTTAACGTTCCGCGCTCAAGGGCGGTAGAGGCATACAGATTCTCGTTAATTTTGCTGGCCGCGCGGGTCAGGGTCGGCGTATCGCGGGCGCTGTCAATCGCACGGAACTCTCCCAGCGGAAGTGAGGGGTTTTCTTTGTTGAAGGCTTCGCGGAACTGGCTGATAGATTGATCGAAAGAGGGGGCGCCCGCCAGAAGATAGGGGGCGGTGACCGGGGAAGCCGTTTCCGCGGCATACAGGGAAAAACTGGCGCTCAGCATCGCTAAACACAAATAAAGAGAGTGTGCCGAACTTTTCATCAACATTGCCCCTGGCCGTCATTGCCCATGATTAAAACGATATCTGGTCGGCTTGTCAAAAGGTCACAACTCCAGGGTAAAATGCGGGCTAAACAATAATAAGGAACCTTACATGACCATACAGCAGTGGCTGTTTTCATTCAAAGGGCGTATTGGACGCCGTGACTTCTGGATCTGGATTGCAACGTGGGTTGTCGCCATGCTGCTTCTGTTTTTTGTTGCCTACAACGCATGGCTGAGCACGCAAACGGCGGCATTTGCGCTGGTCTGTTTACTGTGGCCAACCGCCGCCGTAGTGGTGAAACGTCTGCACGATCGTGGCCGCTCCGGCGCATGGGCTTTCCTGATTATTCTGGCGTGGATGCTGGTGGCGGGGAACTGGTCAATGCTGCCCTCAATCCTCCCATGGGTGGTGGGCAGACTGCTGCCGACGGTTATCTTTGTAATGATGGTTGTCGAACTGGGCGCGTTTATCGGCACCCAGAGCGAGAACAAATATGGAAAAGATACCCTTGAGGTGAAGTACCGCTGATCACCAGTAGTGTTCGGCGGTCATGTGGCCCGGCCGGCGGCGAAGGTGCTTCGTCATCTGCCGGGTATCCTTCAGCAACTGCTGCGTATCGCGTACCATCTGCGGATTACCGCACAGCATCACATGGCTGGTTTCGGTATTCATCGGTAAACCCACCGCTTCTTCCAGCGCGCCGCTTTCAATCAACGCCGGAACGCGACCGGTTAACGAGCCGGCTGCGGTTTCGCGGCTGACCACCGTCTGAATTTTTAACTTCCCGCCATATCGCTGTTCCAGCGCCTGCATCTGCGGCAAATAGCTCAGGTCTGCGGCGTAGCGCGCGGCGTGAACCAGCACGATATTTTTAAAGCGCTCCAGATCTTTGCCGTATTGCAGAATGGAAAGATACGGGCCAATGGCCGTGCCGGTCGCCAGCATCCAGAGCGTGTCACAGTCGGGGATTTCATCCAGCACGAAGAACCCCGCCGCGTCGGAGACAATCTGCACTTCATCGCCCGGCTTCAGCGCGGCGAGGCGTGGGCTGAGCTTACCGTCCGGGACGGTGACCAGATAGAACTCAAGGTCCGGGTTATCAGGCGCATTAACGTAAGAGTAGGCGCGCTGTACGCGTTCACCGTCGATATCCAACCCGAGCTTGGCAAACTGCCCGGCAGTAAACGGATGAACGGGAGCGTGCAGCGTGAGGCTAAATAGCGCATCGGTCCAGAACTGTACCTTTGTGACTTTACCTGTTACCCAGTCCGCCATGATCTTCTCCTGTGCTGTTTCTCTCTTCTATCTTCCGTACTTGCGGGAAACATTTCCAGCCCATTCGGGCCGGAAAGCTCTATCGATCAAACGGTTTTACAGAATGTGCGTCTGTACGTCCGGATCTTTACGATCGAGATAATGAATGGACTTAATGCGGCGAATGGTGCGGGATTTACCGCGGATCAGCAGGGTTTCAGTGGTGGCCATGTTGCCCTTGCGGGTGATGCCGTCCAGCAGATCGCCTTTGGTGATGCCGGTTGCGGAGAAGACCACGTTATCGCTGCGGGCCATCTCGTTCAGCGCGAGCACTTTATTGGCCTCGATGCCCATCGCCGCGCAGCGCGCCAGTTCGTCTGCACCAATGCGAAGGTTCTCGTCGCTGTCGCCTTTGACCTCATGGCGTGGCAGCAAACGCGCCTGCATATCGCCGTCCAGCGCGCGGATCACTGCCGCAGAGACCACACCCTCCGGCGCGCCGCCGATGCCGTAAAGCACGTCGACTTCGCTGTCAGGCATGCAGGTCAGAATAGAGGCGGCAACGTCGCCATCCGGAATAGCAAACACGCGTACGCCGAGCGCTTGCAGGTACGCAATGGTGGCGTCGTGGCGCGGTTTCGCCAGAATGGTCACGGTGAGTTCGCTGAGCGCTTTACCCAGCGCCGCGGCGATATTGCGCAGGTTGGCGTCCAGCGGCAGGCTAAGGTCGATAGCGCCTTTAGCGCCAGGACCGACGATCAGTTTTTCCATGTACATATCGGGCGCGTTGAGGAAGCAGCCCTTATCGCCCACCGCCAGTACCGCCAGCGCGTTGGCCTGGCCCATCGCCGTCATGCGCGTGCCTTCAATCGGGTCGACCGCGATATCCACCGCATCGCCTTTGCCCGTCCCGACTTTTTCACCTATATAGAGCATCGGCGCTTCGTCGATTTCGCCTTCGCCAATGACGATAGTGCCATCGATATTGACCTGATTAAGCACAATGCGCATGGCGTGGACGGCAGCGCCGTCTGCGGTATTTTTGTCGCCACGGCCCAGCCACTTGTAGCCTGCGAGGGCGGCAGCTTCGGTGACGCGGGAAAACTCGATAGCAAGTTCACGTTTCATGAGGTACTCGTACAATCAAAAGGAATTGCACGAAGTTTATCACAGAGTGGGGAGGGGCGAAGGGACCGGTGCGGTCGGAGCCCCTCACCCTAACCCTCTCCCAGGGGAGAGGGAATATAGGTTTACTCGTCGTGCTCTTCCCACGCCAGGGCACGTTTCACCGCTTTCTTCCAGCCGCTATAGCGGTAGTTGCGCTCGGTGGTTTCGATGCCAGGACGGAATTCGCGTTCGATAACCGCTTTTTCCTGAAGCTCGTCGAGGTTTTGCCAGAAGCCAACCGCCAGACCTGCCAGATACGCCGCGCCCAGCGCCGTCACTTCTCGCACCTCAGGACGTTCAACGCGGGTGCCCAGAATGTCGGACTGGAACTGCATCAGGAAGTTGTTGGCTACCGCACCGCCGTCCACGCGCAGGGCGTGCAGACGAATGCCGGAGTCAGCCTGCATCGCTTCCAGCACGTCGCGCGTCTGGTAGGCGATGGATTCCAGCGTCGCGCGAATGATGTGGTTTGAGTTCACGCCGCGCGTCAGGCCGAAAATCGCGCCGCGGGCATACGGATCCCAGTACGGTGCGCCCAGACCGGTGAACGCTGGCACCACGTACACGCCGTTGGTGTCTTTCACTTTGGTCGCGAAGTATTCGGAGTCAAACGCATCGCTGATCAGCTTCATCTCGTCGCGCAGCCACTGAATGGAGGCACCCGCCATGAATACCGCGCCTTCCAGGGCATAGTTCACTTCGCCGCGCGGGCCGCAGGCGATGGTGGTCAGCAGACCGTTTTCTGATTTCACCGCTTTCTCGCCGGTGTTCATCAGCATAAAACAACCGGTGCCGTAGGTGTTCTTCGCCATCCCTTCCTTGACGCACAGCTGGCCGAACAGGGCCGCCTGCTGGTCACCGGCGATACCGGCGATAGGAATACGGGTGCCACCTTTACCGCCAATGTTGGTCTGGCCATACACTTCTGAAGACTTACGGACTTCTGGCAGCATCGCGCGCGGAATGTCCAGCGCGTCCAGCATCTTGTCATCCCACTCAAGGGTGTTGATGTTGAACAGCATGGTGCGCGAGGCGTTGGTGTAGTCGGTAACGTGAACGCGTCCCTGAGTCATCTTCCAGATAAGCCAGGTATCGACGGTGCCGAACAGTAGCTCGCCACGTCGTGCGCGCTCGCGTGAACCTTCCACGTGGTCGAGGATCCACTTCACTTTGGTGCCGGAGAAATAGGGGTCAACCACCAGGCCGGTGGCGCTGCGCACGTACTCTTCCATTCCTTCGCGCTTCAGCTGTTCGCAGATCTCTGACGTACGACGGCACTGCCAGACAATGGCGTTGTAGATGGGCTTACCGGTTTCTCGCTCCCAGACCACAGTCGTTTCACGCTGGTTGGTGATACCGATAGCGGCAATCTGGTCAGAACTGATGTCGGCTTTCGCCAGCACTTCCACCAGCGTGGAGCTTTGCGACGCCCAGATCTCCATCGGGTCGTGTTCTACCCAGCCTGGACGCGGATAAATTTGCTCAAATTCGCGTTGAGACACGCTGACAATGTTCGCGTCATGATCCATTACGACAGCGCGGGAGCTGGTGGTGCCCTGGTCGAGCGCAACGATATATTTTTTTTCGGTCATGGTATGTGTCCCGTAGTCAGATTACAGCGAAGCTTTTTGTTGTGTGGTGGAAGCCGTCTCTTTCTCCTCTTCCACACAGGTGTCGCACGGTAAGTGGCGACCAATTAATTTGCGATAGCCGAATGCGCCCAGCGCCGCCCCTACGATTGGCCCGAACAGCGGAACCAGGAAGTAAGGAATGTCTTTGCCGCCCGTGAAGGCGACATCGCCCCATCCCGCAAAGAAGGCGAAGGTTTTTGGACCCAGGTCACGCGCCGGATTCATCGCAAAGCCGGTCAGCGGACCCATGGATGCGCCAATTACCGCAATCAGAAGGCCAATCAAAAGTGGCGCCAGCGGGCCGCGCGGAATGCCGTTTCCATCGTCGCCCAGCGCCATGATGACGCCCATCAGAATAGCGGTAATCACCATCTCAACCGCGAACGCCTGCACAAAATTGATATGCGGATTCGGATACGTTGAGAAAATGCCTGCCAGATCCAGACTTTCGACACTGCCACGCACCATATGATGCGTCTGTTCGAAGTCGATGAAAAGATTGTAATAAAGCCCGTAAACTAACGCCGCTGCGCAAAAGGCGCCGGCAAACTGCGAAATGATGAAAGGAACAACTTTGCGTCCGTCAAAACACGCGAATAGCCACAACGCGATGGTCACCGCCGGGTTAAGATGTGCACCGGAAACCCCTGCGGTCAGGTAGATGGCCATCGCCACGCCCAGACCCCAGATAATACTGATTTCCCACTGACCAAAACTGGCACCCGCCACTTTCAGTGCTGCGACACAGCCTACTCCGAAGAATATCAACAACCCGGTACCCAGGAACTCGGCAATACACTGGCCTTTTAAGGTTGATGTCTGACTCATAATCGGAATCCTGCAAAAGAGTAATGTTTATTGTTTGCGTGACCGCCCGTGACAGTCACGATGCCCTGTAGACATAGTGTTAATTTATCGTTAACGAGCACAAACGAGAAATATCGAAATCTAAATGTGTGGTCTGCGTCAATAAAATGAGCGTTTTCGCGCCATAAAGCGCGTTTTTGCATCAGATAATGATTATGGGCTGAATCATTTCTTTGACTTATGGGTTAACAACTTAGGGGTATATGCGGCGAACGCACCAGGACGAGGCCGAAAAGTGTTGCAAACCGCGATCTGCGTGGCATGCCGCTGGACAGGGGCGACGGCGCTCCATACAATCGGAACATATGTTGTGCGCGTTTACGTTAAAGCGTCGCCTTGCAATTCAGGAGAGGTAGGATCATGTCTTTAGAAGTGTTTGAGAAACTGGAATCGAAAGTACAGCAGGCGATTGACACCATCACGCTGCTGCAAATGGAAATTGAAGAGCTGAAAGAAAAGAACAACTCCCTGTCACAGGAAGTGCAGAATGCTCAACACAGCCGTGAAGAACTGGAGCGCGAAAACAACCAGCTGCGCGAACAGCAGAACGGCTGGCAGGAACGCTTGCAGGCGCTGCTGGGACGTATGGAAGAAGTTTGATTTCCTTAGGGAATGCATTGAACAGGCCGGGTAAGGCGAAGCCGCCACCCGGCTTTTTTATGGTTTCCCTAACCGATATCAAACCATAAAAAAGGCCGCCCTGGGCGGCCTTAACGCTACTTGTCCTGCGCTGTCGTAGCAAAAGCAACAAACCCAACAGGTTCATCGCTCTTTACAACGAGTACGCTGGCGACAATGAACGCGATACATAAATAGCGTTTCATTATGCGGTCCCTGCTGCTTACCGCTCCACCGTTCACCACCAGTGATAAGTCGGTGGACACAAGCCTTGATGTTAGCCTGCTTTACGGTAGTGAATACACCTTTCCCTGGACCGATACCCATTTGCGAGATGGCGGAAAGGGACGCGGTATCATAATGAGCATCAACCAGGTAGTTAAGGTATTCACAGACAATTAGGATTTTATAAAGGTTAGGAAGGGTTGCCCAAGGTTTGGGCGAGAGTATGATGAAGTTCCTTGGTGTTAGTCTGTAAGACGTCCCAACGGACCGCGAATCCCGAGGGACAAAAAAACCGCCACATTGCTGTTGGCGGTTTTTTTATGCATCTCGCTTACCGATTAACTACTCAATATCCAGCGCATCCTCAGAAAGGATAATGCCGGTATTGTCAGCATAAAGGTGGTCACCCGAGAAAAAGGTCACGCCGCCGAAGTTAACGCGCACGTCGCTTTCGCCGATGCCGTCGCCCGCTGCGCCTACCGGTATGGCCGCGATGGCCTGAATACCGATATCCAGGTCTTCGAGATCGTCCACCTGGCGCACGGAGCCGTAGACCACAATCCCTTCCCACTCGTTTTGCACCGCAAGGCGGGCGAGGTCCGCATCGATCAGTGCACGGCGCACGGAACCGCCACCATCCACCAGCAGGACGCGACCACGACCGTTCTCTTCGAGCAGATCGTACAGCAACCCGTTGTCCTCGAAACATTTCACCGTGATGATTTGTCCGCCAAACGACGACCGTCCACCAAAGTTGGAGAACAGGGGTTCAACGACGTTGACATCTTCCTGGTAGATGTCACAAAGCTCGGAGGTATCGTATTTCATAGGTTTAACGCTCTGTTGCTGCGAATGTGTTCAGTATATCGTGCGAAATGCGTTGTTGGCAAAATCATCAATTGTTAATTGATATTTGTCAGCTAACTCAGCGTCTGGCTTAAGACAATCCCGATGACGAACAGCAGGTTAGTCAGTAACGCGCCTTTTACCGTACGTTCCAGCATCGGTGGCATGGCGGCCGGGCTGAGTTCACGCATGACGTAGCGGGCCTGCTTAATCAGCAGCGGTGCGGCGAGCACAAACAGCCAGCCCCAGAGGCTGTGCAGCGAACTCAGATTGAACAGCGCCAGGCAGACCAGCGCGCCGATGAGCAGGCAGGCGTGATAGCGGCGTGCATTCACCGGACCCAGACGCACGGCCAGCGTGTTTTTACCGTTCTCGCGGTCGCTATCGATGTCGCGCAGATTATTGATATTCAGCACCGCCGTCGCCAGCAGACCACAGGCGGTCGCCGGCAGGAACAGGGCAGGGATCACCGTGTGCGCCTGTAAGTACCAGCTTCCCATCACGCTCAGCCAGCCGAAGAACACCAGCACGGAGATGTCGCCCAGACCAATATACCCGTAAGGACGCGTCCCGACGGTATAGGTAATGGCTGCAATAATGGCGAGCAAGCCCAGCACCAGGAAGCCAATGAAATCACTGGTGGTTTTCGAGGCGACCGTCACCAGCGCCAGCCCGGACAGGCAAATCAACACCACGGTGATAATCAGCGCCCGCTTCATCTGTGCCTGGGTAATCACCCCTTTTTGCATGCCGCGCAGCGGCCCGATGCGGTCAGGCTTGTCGCTGCCTTTTACCGCATCGCCGTAATCATTGGCGAGATTAGAGAGGATTTGCAGCAGCCCGGCGGTGACAAGCGCCAGACCTGCTACCAGCGGATCGAAATGACCCTGCCACCAGGCAAGCGTGGTACCGACGATAATGGCGGCAAAAGCCAGAGGAAGCGTTTTAGGACGCAGACTTTCGAGCCACGCCTGTGTACGGCTGATATCAGTCATAGTTATTTAGCCAATAAAAATGGGGGCCATAGCCCCCATCAACAGTGATGAAAATGCATTGAACGCGATTATAGAATAAAACGGCTCAGATCTTCATCTGCCACTAACGCATCCAGGTGTTTGCCCACATAGTCTGCGTCAATGGTAATGCTTTGACCGTTAAGGTCGCTCGCATCATAAGAGATGTCTTCCATCAGGCGTTCCAGCACGGTGTGCAGACGACGCGCACCGATGTTTTCGGTGGTTTCGTTGACCTGCCACGCGGCCTGGGCGATGCGCTTGATACCGTCATCGGTAAATTCAATGTTCACGCCTTCGGTCGCCATCAGCGCTTTGTACTGTACGGTCACAGAAGCGTTTGGCTCAGTCAGGATACGTTCGAAATCTTCGGTGGTCAGCGCCTGTAACTCGACGCGGATTGGCAGACGTCCCTGAAGTTCCGGGATCAGGTCAGACGGGCTGGCAATCTGGAACGCACCGGAGGCGATAAACAGAATGTGGTCAGTTTTAACCATGCCGTGCTTGGTGGAGACGGTGCAACCTTCCACCAGCGGCAGCAGGTCGCGCTGAACGCCTTCGCGTGAGACATCCGGGCCGGACGCGTTGCCGCGCTTACAGATCTTGTCGATTTCGTCGATAAACACGATACCGTGCTGCTCAACCGCGTCGATAGCATCCTGTTTCAGCTCTTCCGGGTTAACCAGCTTCGCGGCTTCTTCTTCAATCAGCAGCTTCATCGCGTCTTTGATTTTCAGCTTACGCGCTTTCTGCTTCTGCCCGCCCAGGTTCTGGAACATGGACTGCAACTGGCTGGTCATCTCTTCCATGCCCGGAGGCGCCATAATTTCCACGCCCATTGGCGCGGCAGCGAGATCGATCTCAATCTCTTTGTCGTCCAGCTCGCCTTCGCGCAGTTTTTTGCGGAATGCCTGACGCGCAGCAGAAGGTTCAGGCTGCTGTTCAGCCTGTCCCCAGTTGTTTTTTGCCGGTGGGATCAGCACGTCGAGAATACGCTCTTCGGCCATCTCTTCGGCGCGATAGCGGTTTTTCTCAATTGCCTGGACACGTACCATCTTAATCGCCGAGTCGGTCAGGTCGCGGATGATGGAGTCCACTTCTTTACCCACATAGCCCACTTCGGTGAACTTGGTGGCTTCAACTTTGATGAACGGCGCGTTAGCCAGTTTGGCCAGACGACGGGCGATTTCGGTTTTACCCACACCGGTCGGGCCGATCATCAGAATATTTTTTGGCGTCACTTCGTGGCGAAGCTCTTCGTCGAGCTGCATGCGACGCCAGCGGTTACGCAGTGCGATAGCCACGGAGCGCTTGGCGTCGTCCTGGCCGATAATGTGCTTGTTCAGTTCGCTGACAATTTCGCGTGGGGTCATTTCAGACATGGGCGATCCTTACGCTTTAGACGGTAATTCTTCGATGGTGTGATTGTGGTTGGTATAGATGCAGATATCACCTGCAATATCCAACGCTTTCACCGCGATATCGCGCGCGTTCATGTCGGTATTTTCCAACAGCGCACGGGCTGCGGCCTGGGCGTACGGGCCGCCAGAGCCGATGGCAATCAGGTCGTTTTCAGGCTGAACCACGTCGCCGTTACCGGTGATGATCAGCGAGGCGTTTTCGTCAGCCACGGCCAGCAGCGCTTCGAGCTTGCGCAGCATGCGGTCGGTACGCCAGTCTTTTGCCAGCTCAACGGCGGCTTTCACCAGATGACCCTGATGCATTTCCAGTTTGCGTTCAAACAGTTCAAACAGCGTGAAGGCATCAGCCGTGCCGCCTGCGAAACCGGCGATCACTTTGTCGTTATAAAGACGACGTACTTTCTTCACGTTGCCTTTCATGACGGTATTACCCAGCGTGGCCTGGCCATCACCGGCAATTACCACCTGGCCGTTACGGCGTACACTTACTATTGTTGTCACGAGCAGACCCCCTGGTTACAGATTCGGGAAACAGAAGCCCTGAGCCTGTGCTCAGGGCTGAATTAAATGATAGATGGGGGGGATTTTGGGGGTTTCAACCCCCGGAGGCGAGTCGAATGCAGTTTGTGTGGCCAGCCACTTTCAAACGGGAAATGGTGCCGTCTGCGTTTTCTTTGCCTTTGACCGGTCCAATCACTACGCGATTCCAGCCGTTGTTGGTGGTAATGCGTGAGTCAAATCCTTCAAATGCCAGCTGAGCACGCACCGTTTCTGCCTGTTCGGCGCCTTTAAACGAACCGCACTGAACCATCCAGCGGCGTTCATCTTTTTTCTCAGCCGTCTGCTTCGGTGCCTCGGTCTCTTTGGTGACCGGCGCAGCCTGCTGCGTTTTTGGCTGTTGCGCAGTGGTATGCGCAGGCGTCTGCAACAGATCCTGATACGGCTGTGCCGTTTGCTTCTGCGGCTGCGCCTTCGGTTGCTGCTGGACAGGCTGAGTTTGTACGGTACGCGTCTGCTGCTGCGGTTGTGTACGCGGCTGCTGTACCGGCTGCGTCTGCGTCCACTGCTGCTGTTGCGTTTGCTGCTGAGCCTGACGCTGGCGCTGCAACGTTTGCTGACGCTGCGCCGGGGTTTGTTCGTTCCACGGTACTTCGTTCAGCTGCGTAGGCTGCTGGCGCATGTCCGCCTGCATCTGAGCGAGCAATTGACGCTGTTCGTCCGTCAGCTGATCGGCATTCTTTACTTCACCCCCGGCAGAAGGCTCGGTAGGCGCACGTACGCCAGGCTGGCGGCTTTCCAGCTCTTTAATGTAGCGCCAGCGCTCTTCAGGCTTCGGCGGCAGGCCGTTGCCGACGACCTTATTACCCTGAAGGGCTTCAGACTCTTCTTTTTTATGATGCGTAATGAAGTAGAGGCCGCCAATAAAGGCCACCAGCACAGCCGCAGCAATGGCGACCATAGCTGGGGAGACAGCAGACAGGCTGCGTTGCTTGCTTTTTGAACTACTCTTTTTGCGTCGCGAAGGTGCCGGCTGGCCGCGACGTACATAATCTCGTTGTGCCACTATCGTTTCGCTGTATTTATTCGTTCGTCAGCCCGCCATGTTACTTAAGCGACGGGGCTTTGACCAGATAAGGGTGTCGAAAGGTATTTACTTTAAGTTAATGCCTGGGTAGAGCCGCGCACAATCAGCTCACAATCCAGTAGCCGTGACCCACTGCTAACTGATTGACCGTGCAGCTGATCCAGCAAAAGCAGCATCGCTTCACGGCCGATGTCATACCGCGGCTGTGCAACGGTCGAAAGCGGCGGATCGCAAAACTCCGAAAGTGAAATATTATCAAAACCGATTATCGACAGGTCCTGCGGCACGCGCAGGCCGTGACGTTTGGCGTAGGATAACGCCCCCAGCGCCATCACGTCGCTGTGGCAGAAGACCGCGGTGGGCGGTTCTGGCAAGGCCAGCAATTTTTCCAGCGCCTGCCCGCCCGCTTCAAAGGTGAAATCACCGCGCGCAATGTAGTGCGGATCGACGATAGCCCCGGTACGGCGCAGCGCCTGAACGTAGCCCTGCAAGCGGTAATGACACAGCGGCATCTCTTCTGGTCCGGCGATACAGCCGATACGCTTATGCCCCAGTTCCTGAAGATAGTTCACGGCGTTGAATGCGGCGGTGAGGTTATCGATATGAACGGTTGGCAGCTCCAGCTCCGGCGCGAATTCGTTCGCCATGACCATCGGCGGTAAATTGCGCTGTTCTTCAATGCTGGCATCAAACGGCAGGCGTGAGCCAAGCAGCAGCATGCCATCAATCTGCTTGGTGATGATCAGGTCGATGAACGTTTTTTCCTGCTGGTTCTGGTGAGCACAATCGCCAATCAGCACCAGATAGCCCTGGGCGGCGGCCGTGACTTCAATGCCGCGGATGATTTCGCTGAAGAAGGGATCGCAGATATCCGGCACGATCACCAGGATGGTGCGGGATTCGTTGCGTTTAACGTTGCGCCCCATGGCTTGCGGGAAATATCCGACCTCAAGCGCCGCCTTTTCAACCCGGTTTCGGGTCGCCTGGGAGACTTTGTCAGGGTTCATCAATGCGCGGGACACGGTTGCTGTTGAGACTTGTGCTTTCTCGGCAACGTCTTTCATGGTCGCCGAGGCAACCTCTTTCCTGGACTTCAACGTCTTCTCCTCGCCTGAACACCGAACTGCGGACAGCACCATTTTTACAGATAGTTAATGGAATCGGTTACAGAATTTTCATAAAAAGTGTGAGGCGCATTAAATTTTTCGATCCGTCTTCAGCCTTCAATCGGATCGACGTCAAGAACCCACTTCACTTTTCGCGCTTCCGGTAGGGTATTGATCAGCGCCAGCGTGCCGCTGACGATCTGCTGTAAACGGATACGCGAGGGGTGCTGAAGTAACAGTTGCCAGCGGAAACGGCCGCCGCGTTTCGGGGCGAGCGCGGGTACCGGGCCTAAAATCCACAGCTGATTATCCACCAGCGGGCTGGCTTGCAGGAGGTTCCTCAGCTGTTGCAGGAACAGCGGCGCCTGCTGGTTATTATGATCTTCCGCACGGATGTTAACGTGGCTGGTCCACGGGGGAAGCTGCATCGTCTGGCGTTCGGCCAGCGCCTGGTCCGCGAAGGCGTCATAGCCTTTGTGCAGCAGAGTTTGCAGCAGCGGATGTTCAGGGTGGTGCGTTTGCAGCACCACCTCGCCCTGCTTACCCGCTCGACCAGCGCGACCGGCAACCTGGGTATAAAGCTGGGCGAAACGCTCGGCGGAGCGAAAATCCGCGGAGAACAGCGCGCCGTCGACGTCCAGCAGGGCGACCAGCGTCACGTCCGGGAAGTGGTGCCCTTTCGCCAGCATCTGAGTACCAATCAGGATGCGCGCGCCGCCGCGATGTACTTCCGCAAGCTGCTGTTCCAGCGCCCCTTTACGGCTGGTGGTATCCCTGTCGATACGGGAGATGGGCACGTCCGGGAAGAAGGGCGCGAGCGCCTGTTCAAGCTGTTCCGTTCCCAGACCGACCGGCACGATGTGCGTTGAGCCGCAGGACGGGCATTGACGGGGGACCGGACGCTGGCTGTCGCAGTGGTGGCAGCGTAAATGGCGCTGAGCCTGGTGGAAGGTGTAGTAGTGATCGCAGCGCGGGCACTCCGCGATCCAGCCGCAGTCGTGGCACAGCAGCGCAGGCGCGAAGCCGCGGCGGTTCAGGAACAGGATCACCTGGTTGCCCGCCTGCAAATGCTGGCGCATGCGGCTAATCAGCGCAGGCGCTAACCCGGCCTGCACCTGCTGGCCTTTCAGATCCAGCACATGCTGAATGGCCGGGCGGGCATTCCCCGCGCGTCGCGTCAGGCGCAGCATGTGGTATTTACACTGGCGAACGTTGTGCAGCGTTTCAAGCGCGGGGGTGGCGGACCCGAGAATAATGGGGATTTGCTCGCTGTGGGCGCGGTACACGGCTAAGTCGCGGGCGTGGTAGCGCCAGCCTTCCTGCTGTTTATAGGAGCTGTCATGCTCTTCATCGATCACGATAACGCCGAGATTTTTAAACGGCGTAAACAGCGATGAACGGGTGCCGATCACAATCGCCGCTTCGCCGTTTTTCGCTTTCAGCCAGGCGCTGAGGCGCTCGCTGTCGTTCAGGCCGGAGTGCAGAACCTCAACGGGCGCATTAAAGCGTTCACGGAAACGCGCGATGGTTTGCGGCGTCAGGCCGATTTCCGGCACCATCACCAGCGCCTGTTTGCCCTGCGCGAGCACGTTTTCCAGCACGCTCAGATATACTTCGGTTTTACCGGAGCCGGTGACGCCCGCCAGCAGCCAGGCGGAAAAACGATCGGCGGCGCTGTGAATCGCGCCCACGGCGGTGGCCTGCTCGGTATTCAGACGCAGGCGATCGCCCGAGACGGAAAAGCCGTCGCGCCAGTCGTGAAGGGCAGGTGCTTCACTGGCCAGCTCGCTCAACCCTTTCTTCCTTAATGCCTGCAACGCGGTTTCGCTTACCTCAAGCTCGTCGACCTGATGGCGCCAGATTTTTCCCTGGCGCAGCGAGGCCAGCGCCTGCTGCTGTTTCTGCGAGCGCTTCAGGCTGTTAATGTCCACAGCCTGGCCCTGCTCGGTGGCAAACCAGTACCACATTGGCGCGTGGCTGGCGCTCTTGCCCTGGCGCAGCATAATGGGCAGGGCATGGAACAGCACGTCGCCAATCGGATGATGATAATAATCTGCCGCCCACAGCAGCAGTCGCCAGGTGCTGGTGGAGTAAACCGGCTCGCTGTCCAGCACCTCAACAACCGATTTCAGCTCGTTAAGCGGCAGTTCGCTGTGTTCGCTGACGGACACCACGATCCCCACACGCTGCTGTTTGCCAAACGGCACGGTCACGCGACAGCCCGCTTTGGCGCTCATGCTGTCGGGCAGCAGGTAGTCAAAGGTGCGGGGAAGCGGAACGGGCAGGGCAACGTGAGCGACGGGCATCGAATCTTCCTGACTTGAAAAGTGGCGCGTTAGTATACACATTAGTGAAAGCGGCGTGCGGATCAGTTTGCATACGTTGGTCAAATTCTGTATGATTCGCCGCCTTTGGTGTATTTTACGCCAAAGAACTTACATTCAACATCGCGTGGTGTCTGGCGTTAGGGCTGGAAGAGCGACGCGGCCTTAACTGAGGTTCTCCCATGAAAAAAGATATTCACCCGAAATACGAAATGATTACTGCAAACTGCTCTTGCGGTAACTCTATCCAGATCCGCTCTACCGTGGGTCACGATCTGAACCTGGACGTGTGCGGCAAATGCCACCCGTTCTACACTGGTAAGCAGCGTGATGTTGCAACCGGTGGCCGTGTTGACCGCTTCAACAAGCGTTTCAGCATCCCGGGCGCTAAATAAGTTTCCCGAGAAAAAGGCACCGCAAGGTGCCTTTTTTGTATCCGCTTATCAGTATTCCCACGTATCCGGGTCGATACCCAGTTCACGCATGATCACCTTCGCCTCTTCTGGAATTTCGTCACTGCGCTCTTTGCGCAGATCGTCATCGTTCGGCAACGGTTGGCCGGTAAACGCATGCAGGAACGCTTCGCACAGCAGTTCGCTGTTGGTGGCGTGACGCAGGTTGTTCACCTGACGACGCGTACGTTCATCGGTGAGGATCTTCAACACCTTCAGAGGAATGGACACCGTGATTTTCTTGACTTGCTCACTCTTCTTACCGTGCTCAGCGTATGGGCTGATATATTCGCCGCTCCATTCAGCCATGAGATACCTTTAATCCTCTCAGTCATTAATCTAAAGGTGCAAAACCGGTAACCATCAGTTTTGAACCGTAATCTTGCGTAGTTTACCGTAGAGACGATACCGAGGCACGGATATTGCCGCTGTAGCGTGTCCTAAAGCATATAATTTTAACGGCTATTTGCACATTGCTCAATCTATACGCAAAGAAGTTTAGATGTCCAGATGTATTGACGTCCATACTTTCAATGTTTACTCTGGTGCCTGACTTTTCACCTCATTCGCCAGGAAGCCTCACCATGACGCGTAAACAGGCCACCATCGCAGTGCGTAGCGGATTGAATGATGACGAGCAGTACGGCTGCGTTGTCCCGCCAATTCATCTCTCCAGCACCTATAATTTCACCGGATTTAATGAACCCCGCGCGCATGACTACTCGCGTCGCGGCAATCCTACGCGTGACGTCACGCAGCGCGCGCTGGCGGAACTGGAAGGCGGCGCGGGTGCGGTATTAACCAATACCGGCATGTCTGCCATTCACCTGGTGACTACGGTGTTCCTGAAACCTGGCGATCTGCTGGTGGCGCCGCACGACTGTTATGGCGGCAGCTATCGTCTGTTTGATAGCCTGGCGAAACGTGGCTGCTACCGTGTGCTGTTTGTCGATCAAAACGACGAACAGGCGCTGAAACAGGCGCTTGCCGAGCAGCCGAAGCTGGTGCTGGTGGAAAGTCCAAGCAATCCATTGTTGCGCGTAGTCGATATTGCGAAAATTTGTCAGCTCGCAAGGGATGCGGGAGCGATAAGTGTAGTGGATAATACGTTCCTCAGTCCGGCCCTTCAGAACCCACTGGCACTGGGTGCCGATCTGGTGTTGCATTCATGCACTAAATATCTGAACGGCCATTCTGACGTAGTAGCAGGTGTGGTGATTGCCAAAGATCCTGAGGTAGTCACCGAACTGGCATGGTGGGCCAATAACATTGGCGTCACCGCGGGCGCGTTCGACAGCTATTTGCTGTTGCGCGGCATCCGTACGCTGTCGCCGCGTATGGACGTGGCGCAGCGTAATGCCCAGGCGATCGTGGATTTCCTGAAAACCCAGCCGCTGGTGAAGAAGCTTTATCACCCGTCGCTGCCGGAAAATCAGGGGCACGAGATTGCCGCGCGCCAACAGAAAGGATTTGGCGCGATGTTAAGTTTTGAACTGGACGGTGACGAGCAAACGCTGCGTCGCTTCCTGAGCGGGTTGTCATTGTTTACGCTGGCGGAATCCTTAGGGGGGGAGTAGAAAGCTTGATCTCCCACGCCGCAACCATGACGCACGCAGGTATGGCACCCGAAGCACGTGCCGCCGCCGGGATTTCCGAGACGCTGCTGCGTATCTCGACCGGTATTGAAGATTCTGAAGATTTAATTGCCGATCTGGAAAATGGCTTCCGGGTCGCAGCCAAGGGGTAATCATGAGTGTGATAGCGCAGGCAGGGACGAAGGGTCGTCAGCTGCACAAGTTTGGTGGTAGTAGTCTTGCTGATGTGAAATGTTACCTGCGTGTCGCAGGGATCATGACCGAGTATTCACAGCCGGGGGGACATGATGGTTGTCTCTGCGGCGGGCAGCACCACCAACCAGTTGATTAGCTGGCTGAAACTGAGCCAGACCGATCGCCTCTCTGCGCATCAGGTGCAACAGTCCTTACGTCGTTACCAGAGTGAACTGATTGCCGGTTTGCTGCCTGCGGACGTGGCGGACGGGCTGATTAGCGCTTTTACGCACGACCTTGAGCGTCTGGCCGCTCTGCTGGACAGCGGCATTACCGATGCAGTGTATGCGGAAGTGGTTGGCCACGGTGAAGTGTGGTCTGCGCGCCTGATGGCCGCCGTGCTGCAACATCTTGGTGTGGAAGCCGCCTGGCTCGACGCGCGTGATTTCCTGCGTGCCGAACGTGCCGCGCAGCCGCAGGTGGACGAAGGGTTGTCTTACCCGCTGCTGCAACAGCTGCTGGTGCAACATCCTGGTAAACGTATTGTCGTCACCGGTTTTATCAGCCGCAGCAATGCTGGCGAAACCGTTCTGCTGGGCCGCAACGGCTCTGACTACTCGGCAACGCAGATTGGCGCCCTGGCGGGCGTGTCCCGCGTCACCATCTGGAGCGACGTGGCCGGTGTCTACAGCGCGGACCCGCGCAAAGTAAAAGATGCCTGCCTGCTGCCGCTGCTGCGTCTCGACGAAGCGAGCGAACTGGCGCGTCTGGCGGCCCCGGTGCTGCACGCGCGCACGCTACAGCCGGTTTCCGGCAGCGACATCGACCTGCAACTACGCTGTAGCTACACGCCGGATCAGGGTTCCACCCGCATTGAACGCGTGCTGGCATCCGGTACGGGCGCGCGCATTGTCACCAGCCATGATGACATCTGCCTGATTGAGTTCCAGGTGCCTGCGGGCCAGGATTTCAAACTGGCACACAAAGATATCGACACCATCCTGAAACGTGCCCAGGTGCGTCCGCTGGCCGTTGGCGTACATAACGATCGTCAGCTGTTGCAGTTCTGCTATACCGCTGAAGTGGTGGACAGCGCCCTGAAAATTCTGGATGAAGCGGGCCTGCCGGGCGAGCTTCGCCTGCGTCAGGGGCTGGCGCTGGTGGCGATGGTGGGCGCGGGCGTCACCCGTAACCCGCTCCACTGCCACCGCTTCTGGCAGCAACTGAAAGGTCAGCCGGTGGAGTTCACCTGGCAGTCGGAAGAGGGCATCAGTCTGGTTGCCGTGCTGCGTAAAGGGCCAACCGAAAGCCTGATTCAGGGTCTGCACACCTCCCTGTTCCGCGCGGAAAAACGCATCGGCCTGGTACTGTTCGGGAAAGGGAACATCGGTTCCCGCTGGCTGGAGCTGTTCGCCCGCGAGCAGGTAACGCTTTCGGCGCGTACCGGGTTTGAATTTATTCTGGCAGGGGTGGTGGACAGCCGCCGCAGCCTGCTGAACTACGAAGGGCTGGACGCCAGCCGGGCGCTGGCCTTCTTTAACGATGAAGCGGTTGAGCAGGATGAAGAGTCGCTGTTCCTGTGGATGCGCGCGCACCCGTACGACGATCTGGTGGTGCTGGATGTGACCGCCAGCGAACAGCTGGCCGATCAGTATCTGGATTTCGCCAGCCACGGTTTCCACGTCATCAGCGCCAACAAACTGGCGGGCGCGAGCAGCACTGATAAATACCGTCAGATCCATGACGCATTCGAAAAAACGGGCCGTCACTGGCTGTATAACGCCACCGTTGGCGCGGGCCTGCCAGTGAACCATACCGTGCGCGACCTGATTGAAAGCGGCGACAGCATTCTGGCGCTGAGCGGGATCTTCTCCGGCACGCTCTCCTGGCTGTTTTTGCAGTTTGACGGCACCGTTCCGTTCACCGACCTGGTGGATCAGGCGTGGCAGCAGGGCTTAACCGAGCCGGATCCGCGCGTTGACCTTGCCGGTAAAGATGTGATGCGTAAGCTGGTGATCCTGGCGCGTGAAGCCGGCTACGACATTGAGCCGGGTCAGGTACGCGTTGAGTCTCTGGTGCCTGCGGGCTGCGAGGAAGGGTCCGTTGATCACTTCTTCGAGAACGGTGACGAGCTGAACGAGCAGATGGTGCAACGTCTGGAAGCGGCTAACGAGATGGGCCTGGTGCTGCGTTATGTGGCGCGTTTCGAGGCGAACGGTAAAGCGCGCGTGGGCGTGGAGGCGGTGCGTCCTGAACATCCGCTGGCGGCGCTCCTGCCGTGCGACAACGTCTTCGCCATCGAAAGCCGCTGGTATCGCGATAACCCGCTGGTGATCCGTGGCCCGGGCGCGGGACGCGATGTCACCGCCGGAGCCATTCAGTCTGATATTAATCGTCTGGCTAAGCTGCTGTAACCCCTCACCCTAACCCTCTCCCCAATGGGGAGAGGGCGTGCTTCTCACCCCCATCATGAACGCCCTTCATCTTTCCTGAACAAACCTCACCGTTAATGTTGATTATTTCTGTTGACGTCATCCCGCTTTTCCGTCATTTTTACATCTGGACGTCTAAACGTATAGAAGTTCACAACACAACAAACAACGACACGCGAAAGATAGAGGTAAGGTATGAGCTTTTTTCACGCCAACCAGCGGGAAGCCCTGAATCAGAGCCTGGCCGAAGTAAACGGCCAGATTAACGTCTCTTTTGAATTTTTCCCGCCGCGCACCAGTGAAATGGAGCAAACCCTGTGGAGCTCTATCGATCGTCTGAGCAGCCTCAAGCCGAAGTTCGTCTCCGTGACCTACGGCGCCAACTCCGGTGAGCGTGACCGCACGCACAGCATCATTAAGGGCATTAAAGATCGAACCGGTCTGGAAGCGGCACCGCACCTGACCTGTATCGACGCCACCCGTGATGAATTGCGCGCCATTGCCCAGGACTACTGGAATAACGGCATTCGCCACATTGTGGCCCTGCGCGGCGACCTCCCGCCAGGCAGCGGCAAGCCAGAGATGTTTGCCGCCGATCTGGTCGGGCTGCTGAAAGACGTTGCCGACTTTGATATCTCCGTGGCCGCCTACCCTGAAGTTCACCCGGAAGCCAAAAGCGCCCAGGCGGATCTGCTCAACCTGAAGCGTAAAGTGGAGGCCGGTGCTAACCGCGCGATTACTCAGTTCTTCTTTGACGTGGAAAGCTACCTGCGCTTTCGCGACCGCTGCGTCTCGGCGGGTATTGATGTCGAAATCATTCCTGGCATTCTGCCGGTCTCGAACTTCAAACAGGCGAAGAAATTCGCAGATATGACCAACGTGCGCATTCCGCTGTGGATGTCCAAAATGTACGAAGGGCTGGACGACGATCCGGAAACACGTAAGCTGGTGGGGGCCAATATCGCGATGGACATGGTGAAGATTTTAAGTCGCGAAGGGGTGAAAGATTTCCATTTCTATACCCTGAACCGCGCGGAAATGAGCTACGCCATTTGCCATACGCTCGGTGTTCGCCCGGCGCTGTAAAGTAAAAAACCCCTCATAAAATGAGGGTTTTTTAATCGAACGGAGAGTTAAAAGGTATTAGCTATCGAATCTGTGGATTAATTCAACTATCTCTTATCGCTAGTGGTGTATATCGTAACGGTAACACTGTAAAGGGAGCATAGCGATGAGCATGTCAGACGAGACCAATAACGCGGCATCCGCCGGCAAATGTCCGTTCCACCAGGGCGGCGTCGATCATAGCGCGGGTGCAGGTACCGGCAGCAAAGAATGGTGGCCTAAACAACTTCGCATCGATCTACTTAATCAACACTCCAGCCGTTCTAACCCTCTGGGTGAAGACTTCGACTACCGCAAAGAATTCAGCAAGCTCGACTATTCCGCCCTTAAGGGCGATCTCAAAGCACTGTTAACCGACTCACAACCGTGGTGGCCTGCCGACTGGGGCAGCTATGCGGGCCTGTTTATCCGTATGGCCTGGCACGGTGCGGGTACCTATCGCTCCGTTGACGGTCGCGGCGGCGCCGGACGCGGTCAGCAACGCTTTGCACCGCTGAACTCCTGGCCGGATAACGTCAGCCTGGATAAGGCTCGCCGCCTGCTGTGGCCAATTAAGCAAAAATACGGACAAAAAATCTCCTGGGCTGACCTCTTTATCCTCGCGGGTAACGTGGCGCTGGAGAACTCCGGCTTCCGCACCTTTGGTTTCGGTGCCGGGCGTGAAGACGTCTGGGAACCGGATCTGGACGTGAACTGGGGCGATGAAAAAGCCTGGCTGACCCACCGTGACCCGGAAGCGCTGGCGAAGCGCCCGCTTGCGGCCACCGAAATGGGCCTGATTTACGTTAACCCGGAAGGGCCGAACGCCAGCGGTGAACCGCTGTCTGCGGCGGCGGCGATCCGCGCCACCTTTGGCAACATGGGCATGAATGACGAAGAGACCGTCGCGCTGATTGCGGGCGGCCATACGCTCGGTAAAACGCACGGCGCAGGTGAAGCCACGCACGTGGGCACTGACCCGGAAGCGTCGCCGATTGAAGCGCAGGGCCTGGGCTGGGCCAGCACGCACGGCACCGGTATTGGCGCTGACGCCATCACCTCCGGGCTGGAAGTTATCTGGTCTCAAACCCCGACCCAGTGGAGCAATTACTTCTTCGAGAACCTGTTCAAATACGAATGGGTGCAGACGCGTAGCCCGGCGGGCGCAATTCAGTTCGAAGCCGTGGATGCGCCGGAAATTATGCCTGACCCGTTCGACCCGTCGAAAAAACGCAAGCCAACCATGCTGGTCACCGACCTGACGCTGCGTTTTGATCCGGAATTCGAGAAAATTTCCCGTCGCTTCCTGAACGATCCGCAGGCCTTCAACGAAGCCTTTGCGCGCGCGTGGTTCAAGCTGACCCACCGCGATATGGGGCCAAAAGCGCGGTACATCGGCCCGGAAGTACCGAAAGAAGATCTGATTTGGCAGGATCCGCTGCCTCAACCGGTGTTCCATCCGACGCAGGAAGATGTTGAAAGCCTGAAAGCGGAAATCGCGGCCTCTGGTCTCTCCGTGAGCGAGCTGGTTTCCGTGGCCTGGGCGTCGGCATCGACCTTCCGCGGCGGCGACAAGCGCGGCGGTGCCAACGGCGCGCGTCTGGCGCTGGCGCCTCAGCGCGACTGGGATGTGAACGCCGCAGCGGTGCGGGCGTTACCGGCTCTGGAAGCCATCCAGCGCACCACCAACAAAGCTTCACTGGCCGATATCATCGTGCTGGCGGGTGTCGTAGGCGTTGAGCAGGCTGCGAAAGCCGCAGGTGTTTACGTCAACGTACCGTTCACCCCGGGCCGCGTGGATGCGCGTCAGGACCAGACGGACATCGAGATGTTTAACCTGCTCGAACCGGTTGCTGACGGTTTCCGCAACTACCGTGCGCAGGTGGATGTGTCCACTACGGAGTCGCTGCTGATCGACAAAGCCCAGCAGCTGACCCTGACTGCGCCGGAACTGACGGTGTTGATCGGCGGTTTGCGCGTACTGGGTGCAAACTTCGATGGCAGCAAGAATGGCGTGTTTACCAACCGCGAGGGCGTGCTGAGCAACGACTTCTTCGTTAATCTGCTGGATATGAACACCCAGTGGAAAGCGACCGACGACTCAAACGAGCTGTTTGCCGGTAGCGATCGCGCCAGCGGGGAAGTGAAATACACCGCGACCCGCGCCGATCTGGTCTTCGGTTCAAACGCCGTCCTGCGTGCGCTGGCCGAAGTTTACGCCAGCAGTGATGCACACGAGAAGTTCGTTCGTGATTTTGTTGCCGCATGGGCGCGAGTGATGGATTTGGACCGGTTTGATGTGAAGTAACCATTGTGCCGGGTGGCGGCTACGCCTTACCCGGCCTACAAATTAAAGTGCCATGTAGGCCGGGTAAGCGCAGCGCCACCCGGCTTTTTTCGTTACTCCCACTCCTGCAAGAATCGCTGTCCATACTGGTCCGCCACCAGCAGCGCCGCATAGACCTGATCCGGCGTTACGCCGCCAGGCATGTTGTGAATGGTTTCC
The DNA here is from genome assembly GCF_019056635.1 of Enterobacter cloacae complex sp. ECL72. Lineage (NCBI taxonomy): Bacteria > Pseudomonadati > Pseudomonadota > Gammaproteobacteria > Enterobacterales > Enterobacteriaceae > Enterobacter > Enterobacter cloacae complex sp. ECL72. Next base: position 4,385,727 of record NZ_CP077659.1, read on the forward strand.
CCTTCGGCACAGGACGCCTCCGCGATCAGCCGCATTTTGGCCGGAATATCCTCTTTGATATTCAGCTGCGCCAGCGTGATCGGCAGCCCAACACTGTGGCAAAGCGCGGCGACGGTCTCAATTTCTTCAACCGGCGCGTTCTCCAGTACCAGTTGCGTCAGCGTGCCGAATGCGACCTTTTCACCATGGTAGAAATGATGCGCATCCGGCACCGCCGTCATGCCGTTGTGAATGGCATGCGCCGCCGCCAGCCCGCCGCTTTCAAAGCCCACGCCGCTGAGATAGGTGTTGGCTTCGATAATGCGTTCCAGCGCCGGTGTGACCACGTGCTGTTCCGCCGCCAGCATCGCTTTCTCGCCCTCTTCAACCAGCGTGTTGTAGCACAGCTCTGCCAGCGCTAACGCTGCCTGCGTGCACTTGCCGCCCGCCATGGTCGTCGCGCCGCTACGTGAGCAGGCACGCGCTTCAAACCAGGTTGCCAGGGCATCGCCAATCCCGGCGGCCAGCAGGCGTGCAGGTGCGCCCGCCACCACTTTGGTATCGACAATCACCATGTTCGGGTTGTGCGGTAGCATCAGGTAGCGATCGAACTCGCCGCTGTCGGTATAAATCACGGAAAGGGCGCTGCACGGCGCATCGGTGGAGGCAATGGTCGGGGCAATGGCCACCGGCACGTCCATAAAGTGGGCCAGCGCTTTGGCAGTATCCAGCGTTTTTCCGCCGCCGATACCCAGCACCGCCAGACAGTCAGCGCTGTCGGCCAGCTTTTTCAGGCGATCGATTTCATTTTGCGAACATTCGCCACCAAATGGTGCAATTTCGGCATGGAGTCCGGCTTTTTTAAAACTCTGGCGCAGGGTTTCTTCAGCAAAACCCAGCACAAATTTATCGCCCACCACCAGCCAGCGATTTGCCAGCGGCTTCAGGTAGTCGCCGAGGCGAGTGAGAACATCTGCGCCCTGGATGTATTTTCCCGGGGATTGAATGACACGGTCCATAACATTACTCCCTTAGTGTTTGAGGTAAATTCTGTCCTGTTCGAACTGCACTAAGAGTGACTCTACTCCCGGCGTGCCGGTCATTTGTTGCGCTACGTCTAAGGGAAACGTGATTGCCTTACCGGTGGCAAAGATTGAGGAGGAGATCAGGGAAGGGGGAAGATCGAGAAGTGCCCGGCAAGCGTAGCGCTGCCGGGCACTGAGCATTAACCGGTGTTGCGCATACCTGCCGCAACGCCTGCTATCGTTACCATCAGCGCTTGTTCAACGCGCGGATCCGGCTCTTTACCTTCCTCCTCCGCCAGACGCGAACGGTGCAGCAGTTCAGCCTGTAAAACGTTCAGCGGGTCGGTGTAGATGTTACGCAGCTGGATAGACTCGGCGATCCACGGCAGGTCTTCCATCAGGTGGGAGTCATTAGCGATATCCAGCACCACTTTAATATCGCCTTCAAGCAGCTCGCGCAGCTCTTTACCCAGCGCCCACAGCTCTGGTTTCACCAGACGCTGATCGTAGTATTCCGCCAGCCACAGGTCGGCTTTCGAGAAGACCATCTCCAGCATGCCCAGACGGGTAGAGAAGAATGGCCAGTCGCGGCACATGGTTTCCAGTTCGCTCTGCTTTCCGTCTTCCACCACTTTTTGCAGCGCCGCACCGGCACCCAGCCAGGCCGGCAGCATCAGACGGTTTTGCGTCCAGGCGAAGATCCACGGAATGGCGCGCAGGGATTCAACGCCGCCGGTCGGGCGACGCTTGGCCGGGCGCGAACCCAGAGGCAGTTTACCCAGCTCCTGCTCAGGCGTTGCTGAGCGGAAGTAAGGCACAAAGTCTTTGTTTTCACGCACGTAGCCGCGATAGAGGTCGCAGGAGATGTCAGACAGCTCGTCCATGATCCGGCACCAGGACTCTTTTGGCTCCGGCGGCGGCAGCAGGTTGGCTTCCAGGATCGCACTGGTATAGAGCGACAGGCTGCTGATGGTCACTTCCGGCAGGCCGTACTTGAAGCGGATCATCTCGCCCTGCTCGGTCACGCGCAGGCCGCCTTTCAGGCTTCCTGGTGGTTGAGAGAGCAGCGCTGCGTGTGCAGGCGCACCGCCACGACCAATGGAGCCGCCGCGTCCGTGGAACAGGGTCAGTTCAATACCGGCTTTTTCGCAGGTTTTGATTAGCGCATCCTGCGCCTGATACTGCGCCCAGGAGGCTGCCATCACGCCCGCATCTTTCGCGGAGTCGGAATAGCCAATCATCACCATCTGTTTGCCCTGAATAAAGCCGCGATACCAGTCGATGTTCAGCAACTGGGTCATCACGTCGTTAGCGTTGTTCAGGTCGTCGAGGGTCTCAAACAGCGGGGCCACTGGCAGAGCATAGTCAATGCCCGCTTCTTTCAGCAGAAGGTGAACGCCCAGCACGTCGGACGGGGTCTTCGCCATGGAGATCACATAGGCGGCCACCGATCCTTTCGGCGCATCCACGATCGCTTTACAGGTGTTGAGTACTTCGCGGGTGTCGTTGCTTGGCTCCCAGTTGCGCGGCAGCAGCGGGCGCTTGGAGTTCAGCTCGCGGATCAGGAACGCCTGTTTGTCGGCTTCTGACCAGCTTTCATAGTCGCCGATGCCGAGGTAGCGGGTCAGCTCGCCCAGTGCTTCGGTATGACGGGTACTTTCCTGACGAACGTCGATACGCACCAGCGGCACGCCGAAACACTTCACGCGGCGCAGGGTGTCGAGCAGTTCGCCGTTGGCAATGATGCCCATCCCACAGGCCTGGAGCGATTTATAGCAGGCGTACAGCGGCTCCCAGAGCTGTTCGTTCTGGCTCAGCAGACCTTCCGGCTTCGGCAGGCGCTGGCCTTTAAGGCGCGCTTCCAGCCAAGCCTGAGTGGCCATCAGCTGACCGCGCAGTTTTTTCATCAGGAAACGGTACGGTTCGCTGGCGCCTTCTTCACCGGCCAGCGCGCGCAGTTCCGGCGTGGCTTCCACCATCGACAGCTCGGAGATCAGCACCTGAATATCTTTCAGGAACAGGTCGGTCGCTTTCCAGCGGCTCAGCAGCAGGACATGGCGGGTGATTTCCGCCGTCACGTTCGGGTTGCCGTCGCGGTCGCCGCCCATCCAGGAGGTAAAGCGCACCGGAACAAAATCAACCGGCAGGCGGTAGCCCAGGTTCTCTTCCAGCTGTTCGTTCAGCTCGCGCAGGTAGTTGGGGACCCCTTCCCACAGGCTGTTTTCCACCACCGCAAAGCCCCATTTGGCTTCGTCGACCGGGCTTGGGCGATGCTTACGAATTTCATCCGTGTGCCAGGACTGGGCAATCAGCTGGCGCAGACGGCGCATAAGCTGGTTACGTTCGTAGTCGGCAATGTCTTTGTTATCCAGTTGCTTCAGACAGTTGTTCACTTCCACCATTTTGTGGATCAGCGTACGACGGGTGATTTCGGTTGGGTGTGCGGTCAGCACCAGCTCCAGCGAAAGGGATTCCACCGCTTTTTTGATGGTCGCTTCGTTGAGGTCGGGCTGGTCTTTGAGTTTACGAAGGGTGCGGGCAATGACTTCCGGGTTGCTGGCCGCTTCGCCTTTTGGCGAAATGCTGTGGTATTGCTCAGCGGTGTTTGCCAGGTTCAGAAACTGGCTGAAGGCGCGGGCAACGGGCAGCAGCTCATCGTTAGAGAGGTTCTGCAAGGTGGTGAGCAGCTCCTGACGATTGGCCTCGTTACCGGCGCGGGAAGATTTGGACAGCTTGCGGATGGTTTCAACGCGGTCGAGGATGTTCTCCCCCCAGTGCGTCTTTGATGGTATCTCCAAGCACTTTGCCGAGCATACTGACATTACTACGCAACGCGGAATATTGTTCGTTCATAAAAACCCAGTCACCCCATCATTTTTGTTTATGCCCATGCGAAAATCTTCTGGACATTATTTTGTCATCTCCCTTTATAAAGCCACGTAAAACCCCCGTCGTCAATTGCTGCGAAAACGGTTCAGCAAACGAATAAATGTGGGCAATTTACGAAATTTAATTCGTATTGCGTCAGATAAGAGATGCTTATGGGAATGTGACGAAGATCATGCGATTTGTTGCCCTCACCCTAACCCTCTCCCACAGGGAGAGGGGGACTGTTCGGTGCGTTTTTAATGCCAGCAGAAGTGATGCACAACCTGGGTAATGAGTTCGCGAGTGGGCTTGATGAAGCGGGTTTCGAGATATTCGTCCGGCTGGTGGGCCTGGTTGATGGAGCCAGGGCCCAGAACCAGCGTCGGGCACAGCGTCTGAATAAACGGCGCTTCGGTACAGTAGTTCACCACGTCGGTTTTCTCGCCGAGCAGTTTTTCCACCACCTGAACCAGCTGATGGTCAGGCGGACATTCGTAGCCTGGAATCGGCGGATGCAGTTCGGAGACCGTCAGACGGCCCGGCCAGCGCTCGCTGACCGGTGCCAGCGCTTCGTTCAGTAAGCCATCCAGATCGCTTAGCGTCATGCCCGGCAGAGGACGGATATCCATATGCAGTTCGCAGCAGGCGCAGATACGGTTGGACGCATCACCGCCGTGCAGGCTGCCGAGGTTTAGCGTCGGATACGGCACGGTGAACGCCTCGTAGTGATAGCGCTCTTTCAGATCGTCGCGCAGGGTCATGATGCGGCCAATCGCGTCATGCATCAGCTCGATGGCGTTCACGCCGCGCGCCGGATCGCTGGAGTGGCCGGACTGTCCGAGCACGCGCACCGCGGTAGAAATATGGCCTTTGTGCGCCCGAATCGGTTGCAGAGAGGTCGGTTCGCCGATGATCGCGCAGTCAGGACGAATCGATGTGTTTTCAGAGAAATAACGTGCGCCCGCCATGCTGGTCTCTTCATCGGCGGTCGCCAGAATGTAGAGCGGCTTTTTCAGGGTTGTCACGTCCACGTCACGCAGCGCGTCGAGGATAAAGGCGAAAAAGCCTTTCATGTCGGCGGTGCCCAAACCGTAGAGTTTGTTGTCATGTTCGGTCAGCGTGAACGGATCGCGCGTCCAGCGGCCATCATCAAACGGCACGGTGTCTGTGTGGCCAGCCAGCAGCAGGCCGCCCGCGCCATGTCCGGTACTGGCGAGCAGGTTAAATTTGTGGCGTGTTCCGGGGACGGGCTGAACCTCAACGTTAAACCCAAGATCGCTAAACCAACCCGCCAGCAGATTGATTAAAGACTCATTGCTCTGATCCAGGGCTTCTTCCGTCGCGCTGATGGAGGGTGTGGCAATCAGGGCGCGGTAAATCTCGATAAATGGCGGTAAGTTCATTTTCATTGTTGACACACCTTAGGTCGTGATAGTATCAATATTCATGCAATAAATGTGAATAAAAATACATTATCGTTGAGCATAAAGGAACCCGATGTTGAATACGCTGATTGTAGGCGCTAGCGGTTATGCGGGCGCAGAGCTTGTAAGCTACGTAAATCGCCACCCTCATATGACCATAACCGCTTTGACCGTGTCAGCGCAAAGCAATGATGCCGGAAAGTTAATTTCCGATTTGCATCCACAGCTTAAGGGCATTGTCGATCTGCCGTTGCAGCCCATGTCTGACATCAGCGAGTTCACCGACGGCGTTGACGTTGTATTTTTAGCCACGGCGCATGAAGTTAGCCACGACCTGGCTCCGCAATTTTTAGCGGCCGGCTGCGTGGTCTTTGATCTCTCCGGCGCGTTTCGCGTTAACGACAGCGCGTTCTACGAAAAATATTACGGTTTCACCCATCAGCACCCGGATCTGCTCGAAAAAGCGGTGTACGGCCTGGCGGAGTGGAGCGCTGACAAACTGAAAGAAGCGGATCTGATTGCCGTGCCGGGCTGCTACCCGACGGCGGCGCAGCTTTCCCTGAAGCCGCTGATCGACGCCGGTCTGCTGGATCTGCATCAGTGGCCGGTGATCAACGCCACCAGTGGCGTGAGCGGCGCCGGGCGCAAAGCGGCGATCTCCAACAGCTTCTGCGAAGTGAGCCTTCAGCCGTATGGCGTGTTTAATCACCGTCATCACCCTGAAATCACCACCCATCTGGGCGCGGAGGTGATCTTCACCCCGCACCTCGGCAGCTTCCCGCGTGGGATCCTAGAAACCATTACCTGCCGCCTGAAGCCGGGTGTGACCAAAGAACAGGTGAGCGAGGTCTTCACGCAGGCGTATGCGGATAAACCGCTGGTGCGCCTGTATGACAAAGGCGTGCCGGCGTTGAAAAACGTGGTTGGCCTGCCGTTCTGTGACATCGGCTTTGCCGTGCAGGGCGAGCATCTGATTGTGGTCGCCGCAGAAGATAACTTACTCAAAGGCGCTGCCGCACAGGCAATGCAGTGTGCAAATATTCGTTTCGGCTTCCCTGAAACGCAGGCTCTTATTTAAGGTGTGATGATGAATCCTTTAATTATCAAACTCGGTGGTGTACTGCTGGACAGCGAAGAAGCGCTGGAGCGCCTGTTTACCGCACTGGTGAACTATCGCGAATCACACCAACGTCCGCTGGTGATTGTGCATGGCGGCGGCTGCGTGGTGGATGAGCTGATGAAAGGGCTCAACCTGCCGGTGAAAAAGAAAAATGGCCTGCGCGTGACGCCAGCGGATCAGATTGACATCATTACCGGCGCGCTGGCGGGAACGGCGAACAAAACGCTGCTGGCGTGGGCGAAGAAACACCATATCGCCTCCGTTGGCCTCTGTCTGGGCGATGGAGATAGCGTAAAAGTGACCCAGCTCGACGAAGAGCTTGGCCATGTTGGACTGGCGCAGCCAGGTTCGCCTGAGCTGATTAACACCCTGCTGGAAGGCGGTTTCCTGCCGGTGGTGAGCTCAATCGGCGTGACCGAAGAGGGCGAACTGATGAACGTCAATGCGGACCAGGCGGCGACGGCGCTGGCGGCAACGCTGGGCGCAGACCTGATCCTGCTCTCCGACGTGAGCGGCATTCTGGACGGCAAAGGCCAGCGCATTGCGGAAATGACCGCCGCAAAAGCCGAGCAGCTGATCGATCAGGGCATTATTACCGACGGCATGATCGTTAAAGTGAACGCCGCGCTGGATGCGGCCCGCACGCTGGGCCGCCCGGTGGATATCGCCTCCTGGCGTCACGCGGAGCAACTCCCGGCGTTGTTTAACGGCACGCCGATTGGCACGCGTATTCTGGCTTAAGATTCTGTGCCGGATGGCGCTTCGCTTATCCGGCCTACGTGAATTTTGTAGGCCCGGTAAGCGCAGCGCCACCGGGCAAAAATATCATCATTAAGGAAATTCGTTATGGCACTTTGGGGTGGGCGTTTTACACAGGCAGCGGATCAGCGGTTCAAACAGTTCAACGACTCTTTGCGCTTCGACTACCGCCTGGCCGAACAGGATATTGTCGGCTCTGTGGCCTGGTCCAAAGCGCTGGTGACCGTTGGCGTGCTGACCGCAGACGAACAGCAGCAGCTGGAAGAGGCGCTGAACAACCTGCTGGAAGAGGTGCGTCTGGATCCGGAGCAAATCCTCCAGAGCGATGCCGAAGATATTCACAGCTGGGTGGAAGGCAAACTCATCGACAAAGTCGGCCAGTTGGGTAAAAAGCTCCATACCGGGCGTAGCCGTAATGACCAGGTGGCGACCGACCTGAAGCTGTGGTGTAAGGAGACCGTCGGCGAACTGCTGGCGGCGAATCGTCAGTTGCAGAGCGCGCTGGTGGACACTGCGCAGAACAATCAGGATGCGGTGATGCCGGGTTATACCCACCTGCAACGCGCGCAGCCGGTGACTTTCGCGCACTGGTGTCTGGCCTACGTTGAGATGCTGGCGCGTGATGAGAGCCGTTTACAGGATACCTTAAAGCGTCTGGACGTCAGCCCGCTGGGCAGCGGCGCGCTGGCCGGTACGGCGTATGAAATCGACCGTGAGCAGCTGGCAGGCTGGCTGGGCTTTGCCTCCGCCACCCGCAACAGCCTGGACAGCGTCTCTGACCGTGACCACGTGCTGGAGCTGCTCTCAAATGCCTCTATCGGGATGGTGCACCTGTCGCGCTTTGCCGAAGACCTGATCTTCTTTAACTCTGGCGAAGCCGGGTTTGTGGAGCTGTCCGACCGCGTGACGTCCGGCTCCTCCCTGATGCCGCAGAAGAAAAACCCGGATGCGCTGGAGCTGATCCGCGGTAAGTGTGGCCGCGTGCAGGGCGCGCTAACCGGTATGATGATGACCCTGAAAGGGCTGCCGCTGGCGTACAACAAAGACATGCAGGAAGACAAAGAGGGGCTATTCGACGCGCTCGACACCTGGCTGGACTGTCTGCATATGGGCGCGCTGGTGCTGGACGGCATTCAGGTGAAACGTCCGCGCTGCCAGGAAGCGGCGCAGCAGGGGTATGCTAACTCTACCGAGCTGGCGGACTACCTGGTGGCGAAAGGTGTACCGTTCCGCGAGGCGCACCATATTGTGGGTGAAGCGGTGGTGGAAGCGATTCGTCAGGGTAAAGCCCTTGAAGAGCTGGCGCTTGCCGACCTGCAAAAATTCAGCGCGGTTATCGGGGATGATGTCTACCCGATTCTGGCCCTGCAATCCTGCCTGGATAAGCGTGCAGCGAAAGGCGGCGTGTCGCCGAAGCAGGTAGCGCAGGCGATTGCGGATGCGAAAAACCGGTTGGTTTGACAATATTGCGGTGTGATGCCCTCACCCCAACCCCTCTCCCACGAGGAGAGGGGCTCGATCGGTTCCCTCTCCCCCCGGGAGAGGGGTAGGGTGAGGGAAAAACGTAGCCTGGCTTAGCGCTGGGCTTTTTTTTACGCAAAAAAAAGCGGACCACGGGGTCCGCAAAAGTTCACGTTGGCTTTAGTTGTTCGAGTTTTGAGAGAAACTCGCTGACGGTGCGGGGACGTCAAGGGTCAAACACGTGCCGCCTCGTCTATGTGATGTATTATTCAACAGAATGCTTGATAGGGATAATCGTTCGTTGCTATGCTATCTATCGCCATGAACTATCGTGGCGACGGAGGATGAATAATGAATATTCGTGATCTTGAATACCTGGTAGCGTTAGCCGAGCACCGCCACTTTCGCCGCGCGGCAGATTCCTGCCACGTCAGCCAGCCGACGCTGAGCGGCCAGATCCGCAAGCTGGAAGATGAGTTGGGCGTGATGCTGCTGGAGCGCACCAGTCGTAAAGTACTGTTCACGCAGGCAGGTCTGCTGCTGGTGGATCAGGCGCGCACCGTACTGCGCGAGGTCAAAGTGCTCAAGGAAATGGCAAGCCAGCAGGGGGAAGCGATGTCCGGCCCGCTGCATATTGGCCTGATCCCAACCGTTGGCCCGTACCTGTTGCCGCAAATCATTCCGATGCTGCACCAGACGTTCCCGAAACTCGAAATGTACCTGCATGAAGCGCAAACCCATCAGCTGCTGGCGCAGTTAGACAGCGGCAAGCTCGACTGCGCGATCCTGGCGCTGGTCAAAGAGAGTGAAGCGTTTATTGAAGTACCGCTGTTCGATGAGCCGATGATGCTGGCGATCTATGAAGATCACCCGTGGGCGAACCGCGATCGCGTGCCGATGGCCGATCTGGCCGGTGAAAAACTGCTGATGCTGGAAGACGGTCACTGTCTGCGCGATCAGGCGATGGGCTTCTGCTTCGAAGCGGGTGCCGATGAAGATACCCATTTCCGTGCAACCAGCCTGGAAACGCTGCGTAATATGGTGGCGGCGGGAAGCGGTATTACGCTGCTGCCTGCGCTGGCGGTGCCGCACGAGCGTAAACGTGATGGCGTGGTCTATCTGCCGTGTATTAAGCCGGAGCCGCGTCGCACCATTGGTCTGGTTTATCGTCCGGGGTCACCGCTGCGCAGTCGCTATGAGCAGCTGGCAGAGGCCATCCGGGGTGCGATGGATGGCCATTTCGACAGCGCGTTAAAACAGGCGGTTTAAGCCGTTCAGCGCAGCTACCCGATAGGCTTCCGCCATGGTCGGGTAGTTAAAGGTGGTGTTAACGAAGTACTCAATGGTGTTGCCACCACCTTTTTGCTCCATGATCGCCTGGCCGATATGAATGATTTCCGCCGCGCGTTCACCGAAGCAGTGAATACCGAGGATCTCTTTCGTCTCGCGATGGAACAGGATCTTCAGCGTACCCACGCTCATTCCCACGATTTGCGCCCGCGCCAGATGTTTAAACTGGGCACGACCCACCTCGTAAGGCACCTTCATGGCTGTCAGCTGCTGCTCGGTTTTGCCGACAGAACTGATTTCCGGAATGGTGTAGATGCCCGTCGGGATATCTTCAATCAGATGCGCCGTCGCTTCACCTTTCACCAGCGCCTGTGCGGCGATGCGGCCCTGATCGTAAGCGGCGGAGGCCAGGCTTGGGTAACCAATCACGTCGCCCACCGCGTAAACGTGCGGCAGCGCAGTCTGGTACATGCTGTTGACCTTGAGCTGACCGCGGCTGTCGGTTTCAAGCCCGATATTCTCCAGCTGCAATGAATCGGTGTTGCCGGTACGGCCGTTGGCGTACAGCAGGCAGTCCGCCTTCAGCTTCTTACCAGATTTCAGGTGCATGATCACACCGTCGTCGCAGCCTTCGATTTTCTCGTACTCTTCGTTGTGGCGAATCACCACGCCGCTGTTCCAGAAGTGGTAGGAGAGGGAATCTGACATCTCCTGATCGAGGAACGCCAGCAGCCGGTCGCGGGTGTTAATCAGGTCAACTTTGACCTCCATTCCCCGGAAGATCGACGCATATTCACAGCCAATCACGCCCGCGCCGTAGATGATCACATGGCGTGGCTCGTGGTGCAGGCTGAGGATGGAGTCGCTGTCGTAAATGCGCGGGTGCGAGAAATCCACGTCTGCCGGATGGTAAGGACGGGAGCCGCAGGCGATCACAAATTTTTCAGCGGTGAGCGTCTCAACCGAACCGTCGTGGCACTCCAGCGCCAGGGTGTGCTCATCCACAAAATGCGCGTTCCCTTGCAGAATTTCACAGTGGTTGCGCTCATAGAAACCCTGACGCATGCGCGTCTGCTGGTTAATGACCGTGTCTGCGTGATTCAGGATATCGGCAAAGGAGGAACGAAGAAGTCGGGAGTGGTCGCTGTAAAGTGGGTTCTGGTTAAATTCGATAATGCGGCTAACGGCGTGGCGGAGGGCTTTCGAAGGGATGGTGCCCCAGTGGGTGCAACCGCCGCCGACATTATGGTAGCGCTCAATAACCGCTACTCTGGCTCCCTGTTTTACCAGACCCATAGCAGCACCTTCGCCGCCGGGGCCGGAACCAATAACTATTGCGTCGTAATCGTAGGAATGTGGCATGGCAAGGCTTACCTGTTCTTATACATAAAAGCAACAGAATCATAACATCATTGCCAGGGTAACCCAATTATCGTTGTGCTTTTTTCGGGCAGTGGAGCACAAACCGCCCGTAAACAATCATTCACAAAGCCAGGTAAACAGATTAATTTTATTCTCTGGTATAGTGCCAACGGGCCTTTGGAAGGATTCAACTATCGTGATGGGCGTAAGAGCACAACAAAAAGAGAAAACCCGGCGTTCGCTGGTGGAAGCCGCATTCAGTCAACTGAGTGCTGAGCGGAGTTTTGCCAGTTTGAGCCTGCGTGAAGTGGCGCGCGAGGCCGGGATTGCGCCAACGTCCTTCTATCGTCATTTCCGTGATGTGGATGAACTGGGCCTGACCATGGTCGACGAGAGCGGTTTGATGCTGCGCCAGCTTATGCGTCAGGCGCGTCAGCGTATCGCCAAGGGCGGCAGCGTGATCCGCACCTCCGTGTCGACATTTATGGAATTTATCGGCAATAACCCTAACGCGTTTCGCCTGCTGTTGCGTGAGCGTTCCGGAACGTCAGCCGCGTTTCGTGCCGCCGTCGCGCGTGAAATTCAGCATTTCATCGCGGAACTTGCCGACTATCTTGAACTCGAAAACCATATGCCGCGTGCGTTTACTGAAGCACAGGCCGAGGCGATGGTGACGATTGTTTTCAGCGCGGGTGCCGAAGCGCTGGATGTCAGCATTGAACAACGTAAGCAACTCGAAGAGCGACTGGTATTGCAGCTGCGGATGATTTCTAAAGGTGCGTACTACTGGTATCGCCGTGAACAAGAGAAGTTGGCACATCAAAACGATGAGTGAAGGTGAGTAATGAAACAGTCAGGTCAGGATAAAGGAACGCTGTTGCTGGCATTGATCGCTGGCTTATCCATTAATGGTACGTTTGCGGCGGTTTTTAGCTCAATTGTACCGTTCTCGATTTTCCCGATTATCGCGCTGGTGCTGACGGTGTACTGCCTGCATCAACGCTATCTGAACCGCACGATGCCGGTTGGGTTACCGGGACTGGCCGCAGCCTGTTTTATTCTGGGTGTACTGCTGTACAGCACCGTGGTGCGTGCAGAGTATCCGGATATTGGCTCTAACTTCCTGCCTGCGGTGCTGTCTGTGGCGCTGGTGTTCTGGATTGGCTCGCGTATGCGTAGCCGCAAGAGCCAGTTGCCGGAGTAATGAATTATTTGTAGGGCAGGTAAGCGAAGCGCCACCTGCCAAAAAATGCCGGATGGCGCTACGCTTATCCGGCCTACAGATCACCGTGCGGTAAGTAATACGCCGCACTCCATATGGTGTGTATACGGGAACTGATCGAACAGCGCCAGACGTTCAACCTTGTGCGTCTGGCTTAATGTTTCCAGATTCTTGCACAGCGTCTCCGGGTTACAGGAGATGTACAAAATACGCGGGTACGCCTGCACCATCTTCTCGGTTTCGCTGTCCAGGCCACTGCGCGGCGGATCGACGAAAATTGTCTCACACTGGTAGCTCTTCAAATCAATCCCTTGCAGGCGGTTAAACTCGCGTACGCCGTTCATCGCCTGGGTAAACTCTTCTGCCGCCATACGAATAATTTGTACGTTATCAATATGGTTAGCGGCGATGTTGTACTGCGCGGCGGCCACCGACGGTTTGGCGATTTCCGTCGCCAGCACGCGCTCGAAATTACGCGCCAGCGCCAGCGAGAAGTTGCCGTTACCGCAGTAGAGCTCCAGCAGATCGCCCTTAGACCCTTCTGTCGCCTTCAGCGCCCACTCAAGCATCTGCACGTTCATGGCGGCGTTCGGCTGGGTGAAGCTGTTCTCTACCTGACGGTAAACCATCTCTTTACCTGCTACCGGCAGACGCTCGTCGATGTAATCCTGGTCCAGCATGATTTTGGTTTTGGTCGCGCGGCCAATCAGGTGCACGTTGATGTTCTGCGCGCGCAGCGCATCGCGCAGGGCTTCTGCCTGCTCGCGCCACTCGTCGGTCAGCGCTTTGTGATAGAGCAGAGAAACAATAGCCTGATTGCTTTGAGTGGTCAGGTAGTCAATCTGGAACAGCTTGTTGCGCAGCACCGGATTGTTGCGTACACCGTCGATCATTCGCGTCATCAGCTGGTTGATGAGCTCACTCGCCGCCGGAAAACTGTCTACGCGAATGCGGGATTTCGTCTGCTGATCGAAAATGATGTGGTACAGGTCATCGCCATCGTGCCAGATGCGGAACTCAGCGCGCATACGGTAGTGGCTGACCGGAGAACGAAACACCTCGGGAACGGGCGCGTTGAAAGGCGTCATCATACTTTGCAGGCGGACAACTTTTTCTGCCAGCTGTGCGTCGTACTGTTCTGTCGGGAGGTGTTCGGGGGTCATGATGCGTCCTGAGTGATAAAGAATTACGCGGGGATTGTAGGGATTGTGCAGTGGATGTCCAGATTTAATGGCTAATAGCTATCTGGACATCTATACGTGTCTAATTGTAGCATTCTGTTTCCGGTCTCCTGAGAGTGAAAAGGGAATCCAGTGCAAATCTGGAGCTGACGCGCAGCGGTAAAGACTGGCGGGATGAGAGTTGTAGACACTGTGAAAATGGGAAGTCTTCATCCGTATAACGCCACCCAGCCCGAAGACCTGCCGGGATCACGTCGCATTTGGTTTCATCATCGCGTGCTATCGATGAGGCCTGCGGCATCCTTCTTATATTGTGGATGCTTTAACAATGATTAAAAAAGTATCGCTGTTGACGGCGTTTTCCGTCACGGCATTTTCGGGCTGGGCGCAGGAAAGCGCCGACTCGTTGGTGGTGACAGCAAACCGTTTCGAACAACCAGCAAAAACCGTTCTGGCTCCGACCTCCGTCGTGACCCGTGAGGATATTGAACGCTGGCAGGCAACGAGTGTTGTGGAAATCATGTCACGCCTGCCGGGTGTGGACATCGCACAAAGCGGCGGGATGGGGTCAACCTCTTCAACGTTTATTCGCGGTACGGAATCCCGCCATGTTCTGGTACTGATTGATGGTATCCCCCTGAATAATGCCGGGATCAGCAATGTTCCCGATTTAAGCCAAATTCCGACGTCGCTGATTCAGCGTATTGAGTACATTCGCGGCCCACGTTCGGCGCTGTATGGCTCCGACGCGATTGGCGGTGTGATTAACATCATTACCGGGCGCGACAAGCCGGGTGCGGAAATTTCTGCGGGTGTCGGTTCAAAGGGGTATCAAAACTATAACGGTGCCTTCCAGCAGGTGTTCGATAAAACCAAAATCACCATGGCCGGTGATTATACCTATACCCGTGGTTTTGATATTGCCGCAAAAGATGCCCCGCGCCAGCCAGACCGCGATGGTTTTATGAGTAAATCGCTGTTTGGCTCGGTGGAGCAGCAGTTTACCGACAGCGTCAGCGGGTTCTTCCGTGGCTTTGGCTACGATAACCGCTCCGCGTATGACGGTTACGATCACTATGGCGCGACCGGCATTGATGGGCGGCCGGACACGCGTCAGGTTTACAGCCAGAACTGGGACACCGGGTTGCGCTATAACCAGGGTATTTTCCAGTCACAGCTGGTGGCAGGGTATGGCCGTAGCAAAGATCAGAACTATGATCCGAAAAAAGGCCGCTACGCTGACTCCGCAACCATGGATGACGTGAAGCAGTACACCACCCAGTGGCTGAATACGGTTGAAGTGGGTCACGGCAATATCGGCGCGGGTCTGGACTGGCAGAAGCAGAAAACCCAGGCGGGTACGGGCTATCTGGAAAAAGGTTACGAACAACGTAATACCGGCGTGTTCCTTTCGGCGATGCAGCAGTTCAACAGCGTGACGCTGGAAGCGGCGGCGCGTAATGACGATAACTCTAATTTTGGCAATCACGCCACCTGGCAGACCAGCGCCGCATGGGAGTTCATCGAGGGGTATCGCATCATCGGTTCTTACGGTACAGCGTATAAAGCACCGACCATGAGCCAGATCCACAGTAAAGATTACGGTAATCCGGATCTGAAGCCAGAAGAGAGTAAGCAGTGGGAAGGCGGCTTTGAAGGTCTGACGGGGCCGGTAAACTGGCGTGTGACGGGCTATCGTAATGATATCGATAACCTCATTAATAGCGACCCGCGGACTTACCGTTATTACAACGTCGATGAAGCCCGTATTAAAGGAATCGAGGCGACGGCCCAGTTCGACACTGGCCCGGTAGGGCATCAGATTTCTTACGACTACGTCGACCCGCGTAATGCGAAAACTAACGAAGTCCTGGCTCGTCGCTCAAAGCAACAGGTTAAGTATCAGCTTGACTGGCAGGTGTGGGATCTCGACTGGAATCTGGCGTACCGTTATCTGGGCACTCGCTATGACGTTGCCGTTGATCCGAATACCTATGCAACAGAACGCGTGAAAATGGGCGGCGTCAGCCTGTGGGACGTCGCGGTTTCATATCCTGTCACCTCTCATCTCACAGTTCGTGGTAAAATAGCCAACCTGTTCGATAAAGATTACGAGACAGTTTATGGCTACCAAACTGCAGGACGGGAATACACCTTGTCTGGCAGCTACACCTTCTGATCCGCGTCCCACCGTGCTGGTGTTTGATTCCGGCGTCGGTGGGCTTTCGGTCTATGATGAGATTCGGCAGCTCCTGCCGGATCTCCATTACATCTACGCCTTCGATAACGTCGCGTTCCCGTATGGGGAAAAGAGTGAAGACTTTATTGTTGAACGTGTGGTTGAAATCGTCACCGCGGTACAAAAGCGTTATCCCCTGGCGCTGGCGGTCATTGCCTGTAATACGGCAAGCACGGTCTCTCTTCCTGCCCTGCGCGAAAAATTCCCGTTCCCGGTTGTGGGCGTTGTTCCGGCAATCAAACCCGCGGCGCGTCTGACGGCGAACGGCATTGTGGGGTTGCTGGCTACGCGCGGTACGGTAAAACGTCCTTATACGCGTGAGCTTATAGAGCGCTTTGCCAATGAATGCCAGATCGCCATGCTCGGCTCCGCGGAGCTGGTGGAAATGGCGGAAGCAAAACTGCACGGCGAGACGGTATCGCTTGAAGAGCTGCGTCGTATTTTGCGTCCATGGCTGCGGATGCAGGAACCACCGGATACGGTTGTTCTTGGCTGCACCCATTTCCCGCTATTACAGGAAGAGCTGTTAAAGGTTCTGCCTGAAGGGACCCGGCTGGTGGATTCCGGTGCTGCAATTGCGCGTCGGACGGCCTGGCTGCTGGAACACGAGGCGCCGGATGCGAAATCAGCGGATGCGAACATCGCTTTCTGTATGGCGATAACAAAAGAAACCGAACAACTTTTGCCCGTTTTACGTCGTTATGGCTTCGAAACGCTCGAAAAACTGGCGCTGTAGCACGGTTTTGAGCAAAAAAGAGACGGTTGAACGTTTTTTTTCAAAGAGGGGTTGTCAACGTCGGAGAACTCCCTATAATGCGCCTCCACTGACACGGAACAACGGCTTACAAGCCGCCGGGACAGCGGGGTTCAGAGATGAACGCCAACAGAGAAAAGTGAAAATAATTGCTTGACTCTGAATGAGGAAAACGTAATATACGGGACCTCGCAACGATGAGCTGAAAGCCGCGTTGCAACTGCTCTTTAACAATTTATCAGACAATCTGTGTGGGCACTCAAAGTGACATGGATTCTTAATGTCCTCGGACACTAAATGAATACCAAGTCTCAACGAGTGAACACGTAATTCATTACGAAGTTTAATTCATTGAGCATCAAACTTTTAAATTGAAGAGTTTGATCATGGCTCAGATTGAACGCTGGCGGCAGGCCTAACACATGCAAGTCGAACGGTAACAGGAAGCAGCTTGCTGCTTTGCTGACGAGTGGCGGACGGGTGAGTAATGTCTGGGAAACTGCCTGATGGAGGGGGATAACTACTGGAAACGGTAGCTAATACCGCATAACGTCGCAAGACCAAAGAGGGGGACCTTCGGGCCTCTTGCCATCGGATGTGCCCAGATGGGATTAGCTAGTAGGTGGGGTAACGGCTCACCTAGGCGACGATCCCTAGCTGGTCTGAGAGGATGACCAGCCACACTGGAACTGAGACACGGTCCAGACTCCTACGGGAGGCAGCAGTGGGGAATATTGCACAATGGGCGCAAGCCTGATGCAGCCATGCCGCGTGTATGAAGAAGGCCTTCGGGTTGTAAAGTACTTTCAGCGGGGAGGAAGGTGTTGAGGTTAATAACCTCAGCAATTGACGTTACCCGCAGAAGAAGCACCGGCTAACTCCGTGCCAGCAGCCGCGGTAATACGGAGGGTGCAAGCGTTAATCGGAATTACTGGGCGTAAAGCGCACGCAGGCGGTCTGTCAAGTCGGATGTGAAATCCCCGGGCTCAACCTGGGAACTGCATTCGAAACTGGCAGGCTAGAGTCTTGTAGAGGGGGGTAGAATTCCAGGTGTAGCGGTGAAATGCGTAGAGATCTGGAGGAATACCGGTGGCGAAGGCGGCCCCCTGGACAAAGACTGACGCTCAGGTGCGAAAGCGTGGGGAGCAAACAGGATTAGATACCCTGGTAGTCCACGCCGTAAACGATGTCGACTTGGAGGTTGTGCCCTTGAGGCGTGGCTTCCGGAGCTAACGCGTTAAGTCGACCGCCTGGGGAGTACGGCCGCAAGGTTAAAACTCAAATGAATTGACGGGGGCCCGCACAAGCGGTGGAGCATGTGGTTTAATTCGATGCAACGCGAAGAACCTTACCTACTCTTGACATCCAGAGAACTTTCCAGAGATGGATTGGTGCCTTCGGGAACTCTGAGACAGGTGCTGCATGGCTGTCGTCAGCTCGTGTTGTGAAATGTTGGGTTAAGTCCCGCAACGAGCGCAACCCTTATCCTTTGTTGCCAGCGGTTAGGCCGGGAACTCAAAGGAGACTGCCAGTGATAAACTGGAGGAAGGTGGGGATGACGTCAAGTCATCATGGCCCTTACGAGTAGGGCTACACACGTGCTACAATGGCGCATACAAAGAGAAGCGACCTCGCGAGAGCAAGCGGACCTCATAAAGTGCGTCGTAGTCCGGATTGGAGTCTGCAACTCGACTCCATGAAGTCGGAATCGCTAGTAATCGTGGATCAGAATGCCACGGTGAATACGTTCCCGGGCCTTGTACACACCGCCCGTCACACCATGGGAGTGGGTTGCAAAAGAAGTAGGTAGCTTAACCTTCGGGAGGGCGCTTACCACTTTGTGATTCATGACTGGGGTGAAGTCGTAACAAGGTAACCGTAGGGAACCTGCGGTTGGATCACCTCCTTACCTTAAAGAACCTGCCTTTGTAGTGCTCACACAGATTGTCTGATGAAAAACAGCAGTAAAAAACCTCTACAGGCTTGTAGCTCAGGTGGTTAGAGCGCACCCCTGATAAGGGTGAGGTCGGTGGTTCAAGTCCACTCAGGCCTACCAAATTTTTGCTGATGCTGCGTTGCGGCGACACTCACATACATAAGTATGCTTCGTGTCACCACACCTTGCCTCAACAAAAATTACCGGTACAGAGGTGACTACGATGGGGCTATAGCTCAGCTGGGAGAGCGCCTGCCTTGCACGCAGGAGGTCTGCGGTTCGATCCCGCATAGCTCCACCATCTTTTACTGCGAACACAAGAAAACTTCAGAGTGAACCTGAAAAGGTGCACTGCGAAGTTTTGCTCTTTAAAAATCTGGATCAAGCTGAAAATTGAAACGACACACAGCTCATGTGTGTTCGAGTCTCTCAAATTTTCGCAATCAGAAGTGAAACATCTTCGGGTTGTGAGGTTAAGCGACTAAGCGTACACGGTGGATGCCCTGGCAGTCAGAGGCGATGAAGGACGTGCTAATCTGCGAAAAGCGCCGGCGAGGTGATATGAACCTTTGACCCGGCGATGTCCGAATGGGGAAACCCAGTGCAATCCGTTGCACTATCGTTAACTGAATACATAGGTTAACGAGGCGAACCGGGGGAACTGAAACATCTAAGTACCCCGAGGAAAAGAAATCAACCGAGATTCCCCCAGTAGCGGCGAGCGAACGGGGAGCAGCCCGGAGTCTGAATCAGCTTGTGTGTTAGTGGAACGGTCTGGAAAGTCCGACGGTACAGGGTGATAGTCCCGTACACGAAAGCACACTTGCTGTGAACTCGAAGAGTAGGGCGGGACACGTGGTATCCTGTCTGAATATGGGGGGACCATCCTCCAAGGCTAAATACTCCTGACTGACCGATAGTGAACCAGTACCGTGAGGGAAAGGCGAAAAGAACCCCGGCGAGGGGAGAAAAAGAACCTGAAACCGTGTACGTACAAGCAGTGGGAGCCTCTTTATGGGGTGACTGCGTACCTTTGTATAATGGGTCAGCGACTTATATTCTGTAGCAAGGTTAACCGTATAGGGAGCCGAAGGAAACCGAGTCTTAACTGGGCGTTAAGTTGCAGGGTATAGACCCGAAACCCGGTGATCTAGCCATGGGCAGGTTGAAGGTTGGGTAACACTAACTGGAGGACCGAACCGACTAATGTTGAAAAATTAGCGGATGACCTGTGGCTGGGGGTGAAAGGCCAATCAAACCGGGAGATAGCTGGTTCTCCCGAAAGCTATTTAGGTAGCGCCTCGTGAACTCATCTTCGGGGTAGAGCACTGTTTCGGCTAGGGGCCATCCCGGCTTACCAACCCGATGCAAACTACGAATACCGAAGAATGTTATCACGGGAGACACACGGCGGGTGCTAACGTCCGTCGTGAAGAGAAACAACCCAGACCGCCAGCTAAGGTCCCAAAGTCATGGTTAAGTGGGAAACGATGTGGGAAGGCACAGACAGCCAGGATGTTGGCTTAGAAGCAGCCATCATTTAAAGAAAGCGTAATAGCTCACTGGTCGAGTCGGCCTGCGCGGAAGATGTAACGGGGCTAAACCATGCACCGAAGCTGCGGCAGCGACACTATGTGTTGTTGGGTAGGGGAGCGTTCTGTAAGCCGTTGAAGGTGTGCTGTGAGGCATGCTGGAGGTATCAGAAGTGCGAATGCTGACATAAGTAACGATAAAGCGGGTGAAAAGCCCGCTCGCCGGAAGACCAAGGGTTCCTGTCCAACGTTAATCGGGGCAGGGTGAGTCGACCCCTAAGGCGAGGCCGAAAGGCGTAGTCGATGGGAAACAGGTTAATATTCCTGTACTTGGTGTTACTGCGAAGGGGGGACGGAGAAGGCTATGTCAGCCGGGCGACGGTTGTCCCGGTTTAAGCATGTAGGCGGAGGTTCCAGGTAAATCCGGTACCTTTTAACGCTGAGGTGTGATGACGAGGCACTACGGTG
Source organism: Enterobacter cloacae complex sp. ECL72 (assembly GCF_019056635.1). Taxonomy (NCBI): domain Bacteria; kingdom Pseudomonadati; phylum Pseudomonadota; class Gammaproteobacteria; order Enterobacterales; family Enterobacteriaceae; genus Enterobacter; species Enterobacter cloacae complex sp. ECL72. Next base: position 4,406,347 of record NZ_CP077659.1, read on the forward strand.
CTGAAGTGATAAATGCCCTGCTTCCAGGAAAAGCCTCTAAGCATCAGGTAACACGAAATCGTACCCCAAACCGACACAGGTGGTCAGGTAGAGAATACCAAGGCGCTTGAGAGAACTCGGGTGAAGGAACTAGGCAAAATGGTGCCGTAACTTCGGGAGAAGGCACGCTGATGTGTAGGTGAAGCCCTGCGGGCGGAGCTGAAATCAGTCGAAGATACCAGCTGGCTGCAACTGTTTATTAAAAACACAGCACTGTGCAAACACGAAAGTGGACGTATACGGTGTGACGCCTGCCCGGTGCCGGAAGGTTAATTGATGGGGTTAGCGGCAACGCGAAGCTCTTGATCGAAGCCCCGGTAAACGGCGGCCGTAACTATAACGGTCCTAAGGTAGCGAAATTCCTTGTCGGGTAAGTTCCGACCTGCACGAATGGCGTAATGATGGCCAGGCTGTCTCCACCCGAGACTCAGTGAAATTGAACTCGCTGTGAAGATGCAGTGTACCCGCGGCAAGACGGAAAGACCCCGTGAACCTTTACTATAGCTTGACACTGAACACTGGTCCTTGATGTGTAGGATAGGTGGGAGGCTTTGAAGCGTGGACGCCAGTCTGCGTGGAGCCAACCTTGAAATACCACCCTTTAATGGCTGGTGTTCTAACGTAGACCCGTAATCCGGGTTGCGGACAGTGTCTGGTGGGTAGTTTGACTGGGGCGGTCTCCTCCCAAAGAGTAACGGAGGAGCACGAAGGTTGGCTAATCCTGGTCGGACATCAGGAGGTTAGTGCAATGGCATAAGCCAGCTTGACTGCGAGCGTGACGGCGCGAGCAGGTGCGAAAGCAGGTCATAGTGATCCGGTGGTTCTGAATGGAAGGGCCATCGCTCAACGGATAAAAGGTACTCCGGGGATAACAGGCTGATACCGCCCAAGAGTTCATATCGACGGCGGTGTTTGGCACCTCGATGTCGGCTCATCACATCCTGGGGCTGAAGTAGGTCCCAAGGGTATGGCTGTTCGCCATTTAAAGTGGTACGCGAGCTGGGTTTAGAACGTCGTGAGACAGTTCGGTCCCTATCTGCCGTGGGCGCTGGAGAATTGAGGGGGGCTGCTCCTAGTACGAGAGGACCGGAGTGGACGCATCACTGGTGTTCGGGTTGTCATGCCAATGGCACTGCCCGGTAGCTAAATGCGGAAGAGATAAGTGCTGAAAGCATCTAAGCACGAAACTTGCCCCGAGATGAGTTCTCCCTGAGACCTTGAGTCTCCTGAAGGAACGTTAAAGACGATGACGTTGATAGGTCGGGTGTGTAAGCGCAGCGATGCGTTGAGCTAACCGATACTAATGAACCGTGAGGCTTAACCTTACAACGCCGAAGCTGTTTTGGCGAAGAGACAGAAGATTTTCAGCCTGATACAGATTAACAGAATTTGCCTGGCGGCTGTAGCGCGGTGGTCCCACCTGACCCCATGCCGAACTCAGAAGTGAAACGCCGTAGCGCCGATGGTAGTGTGGGGTCTCCCCATGTGAGAGTAGGGAACTGCCAGGCATCAAATTAAGTAGTAAGCCGGTGCATTAATCCGGTGGTTACAGAAGTATTCGGTGGAGCGGTAGTTCAGTCGGTTAGAATACCTGCCTGTCACGCAGGGGGTCGCGGGTTCGAGTCCCGTCCGTTCCGCCACTTATTAAGACATTAAGCCTGCCCTTCCGGCAGGCTTAATGGCAAAAACTTTAGGGGCGTAGCTCAGTTGGTAGAGCACCGGTCTCCAAAACCGGGTGTCGCGAGTTCGAGTCTCTCCGCCCCTGCCATATAGAATCCTTTGCTTCGGCAAAGGATTTTTTTTTGCCTGCAAAACAGCTCAACACCTTCCTGAAGAATAAGCAGCCTGCGTTTCCGCAGGCTTTTGCGTTAATCCAGTATGCTGGTTTTTAACAGATCTTTTATCTGCGACTGCTTATCGCTGTTTTGCAGCCAAATGGCATACAGCGGTCTGGAGAGCGTTGTCGAATCGGTGACAACATGGAGTGTAGGATTATTATCCGCCCAGCGAACAGGTAACCAGGTACAGCCTTTCAATGCGGGAAGATGCTGGCATGCGATCTCCGCTGAGCTTGTCGTGAGCTGCGGGATATCATCGCTGGCAATTAACCCCGTCTCGTGTTGCTGAAAATCAGGCCCCCATTCCAGGCGTAAATAATTCAGGTCGGCCTTCATCATTGCAGGCTCCGATGCATAGAGCGCCAGGCTAAATTGTCCAACAATCTGGCTGCTAAATTCGTCCATCTTGGGGGCTTCTGTGGTGATCAGCAGATCAAGCTGCCGCTCGTGGAGTTGCTTAACCAGCGACTGACGTTGCGCAATCCTCGCCTCAAATTGCAGATGGTTGTGTGTGCGATATAGCCGCATAAGCCATTGGCTGAGCATGCATTCCCATAGCGATGCGCTGGCACCGATCGAGAATTCATTATGCCGGGAGGTGTGCGCAACCTCCTTTCGCGCTGCCTGCCAGGTATTCATCAGGGTTTCTGCATAAGGCAACAACTTTTCACCAGCCGGAGTTAAACGAATATTGTTGCGATGGCGGGTAAAAAGGTTCACACCCAGTTGATTTTCCAGCTGTCGAATACGAAAACTGACTGCTGACTGCGTCAGGTAGAGGGCTTCAGCTGCTCGCCCAAAGTGTCGCGTTCTGCTCACTTCGAGGAAAGTTTTTAGCAATTCCGTATCCACATCTTTCTCCACAAAATTATTTGTCGTTATGATTTAAATGTTTTGTTTTACACTCTGTCAAGCGTAACTAATACTCCGCGCCATAAATAGCTCGGCCAAAGAATTAGGAGCGTGTAGGATGGCGGAAAGCTTTACGACGACTAATCGTTTTTTCGACAATAAACATTACCCGCGCGGGTTCTCTCGTCACGGCGATTTCACTATCAAAGAAGCTCAACTTCTTGAGCGCCATGGTTATGCCTTTAACGAGCTGGATCTGGGTAAACGTGAACCGGCAACCGAAGATGAAAAACAGTTTGTCTCTGTTTGCCGTGGTGAGCGTGAGCCGCAGTCTGATGCAGAACGTGTATGGATCAAGTATATGGCTCGCATTAAGCGTCCTAAGCGTTTCCATACGCTGTCTGGCGGTAAGCCGCAGATGGAAGGTGCAGAAGACTACACCGAGTCTGACGATTAAGAAGAGAAGGGGCTACGGCCTCTTTTTTTATGCCAGCATTTTTTGCAGATGCAACAGCAGCCGATCGATCGCACGATAACTTAATGCCTCCTGCAAATGCCGCCTCTCTATTCCGGGGCAGCCCTCCACGTCGGCGACCGTGCGCGCTACTTTCAACAAACGCTGCCACGCGCGAATGGATAGCCCAAACCGCGTCAGTGTCTCTTCCAGCCAGCCTGCATCTTCAGCGTTGAGAGAACAAAACTGTCGGATCCCGCTGTTATCCAGCCGGGCATTCAGCCTGTTCTGACGAGCATACTGCCGCGCCTGCGCCGCAATAACCCGTTCACGCACAGTTGCTGAGCTTTCGCCCCTAATACCGGTTTGCCTCAGCAGACCGGGCGGGGGCAGGGGGATCTCGAGAGATAAATCAAAACGGTCGAGGAAGGGGCCAGACAGCTTACTCAGATAGCGCAGCGTCTGCTCCGGCGTACAGCGGTTATGATTGCCCTGATAATGACCCGTAGGGCTAGGGTTCATCGCCGCGACTAGCTGAAACTGCGCAGGGTAGCTTATTTTGGCCCGAGTACGAGACAAATGGATTTCGCCGGATTCAATCGGCTCCCGCAATGCATCCAGCACGCGGCGTTCAAACTCTGGCAATTCATCCAGAAACAAAATGCCGTTGTGCGCCAGTGAGATTTCACCCGGTCCGGGGATCGAACCCCCGCCCACCATCGCGGTAAGAGACGCACTGTGGTGTGGAGAGCGGAAAGGACGGCGGCGCCACTGTTTATGCAGCGACGTAGAACTGACCAGGCTAAATATCGCGGCGCTTTCCAGTGCTTCATGATTATTGAGGGGTGGCAACAGGCCGCTCAATCTGCTCGCCAGCATCGTTTTCCCCGTGCCTGGCGGACCTATCAGTAACAGGTTATGCCCACCCGCGGCCGTTATCTCTAACGCCCGCTTACCCTGTTCCTGACCCATAATATCGCTGAGATCTTCGGGCGAAGCTGGCGCCACCTCGTCATTCTCCTGCGGCTCGGCAAGCTCGTGTCGGCCTTCCAGCCAGGCGCAAACCTCTTGCAAATGTCCTGCGACAAGACACCCCTTTTCGGCGATAAGGCTTACTTCAGAGGCATTTTCATTGGCCACAATGATTTGTCTTCCCGCGCGTATGGCTTCAAGCGCACCCGAGATTGCTCCGGGAACGCCTCTTAACGCGCCTGTAAGCGCTAATTCACCCACGAACTCACACGAGCTTAGCCCTGGCGTATTGAGCTGTTCAGAAGCCGCGAGAAGCGCTATAGCAATAGGTAAATCATATCGCCCTCCCTCCTTTGGCAAATCGGCGGGCGCAAGGTTAATGGTGATCTTCTTCGCCGGAAAAGCATAACCGCTATTAATAATTGCGCTGCGCACGCGATCCCTCGCCTCTTTAACGGTCGTTTCTGGTAAGCCGACCAGCGTCAGTCCGGGCAGTCCATTACTTAAATGAACCTCTACAGAAATAAGCGGTGCCTTCACGCCGATGGCCGCGCGTGTATAAACAACTGACAGTGACATAAGCCCTCCTTGGCGGTGACTATGCCAGCATCATTTTTTCCTGTTTAGCACTAATTCACTGAATTACGGCGCTCGTTCCAGCCTTTTAGCGGCAAAATGTAATCCTTACATGTCGGTGGAATCGGCCTCGCAGAAAAGAAATCATGCGCGCCTTGCCGGATGAAGCAGGACAAAAAAATGAAAAATCTTCATTTCTATTTTTTCCCTATATAAAACAACGATTTTGAAAGAAATAGTTCGCATGCTACAGATATAGGTCATAAAAAAATCTTGTGTCAGATGAAATATCTGTGGTAACTCTTTAGGTATTCCTTCGAACAAGATGCAAAAAGAACTGAAAATGACAGCCCTTCTACGAGTGATTAGCCTGGTCGTGATTAGCGTGGTGGTGATTATTATCCCACCGTGCGGGGCTGCACTTGGACGAGGAAAGGCTTAGAAATCAAGCCTTAACGAACTAAGACCCCCGCACCGAAAGGTCCGGGGGTTTTTTTATGACTAAAAAACTTAAATGAGGAGCAGAGAATGACGACTAGCACAAAATTCTGTTTCTCCAGATTTATGACGGGGAACTAACTATGAATGGGGCACAATGGGTAGTACATGCGTTGCGCGCGCAGGGAGTCGAAACCGTATTCGGTTATCCGGGTGGCGCAATTATGCCGATTTACGATGCACTGTATGACGGCGGCGTGGAACACCTGTTGTGCCGACACGAGCAGGGCGCAGCGATGGCCGCCATCGGTTATGCCCGTGCGACCGGTAAAACCGGCGTCTGTATGGCCACCTCCGGTCCGGGCGCAACGAACCTGATCACCGGCCTGGCTGACGCGCTGCTCGATTCCGTACCCGTGGTGGCGATCACCGGCCAGGTGGCCTCTCCGTTCATCGGCACCGATGCCTTCCAGGAAGTGGATGTGCTCGGTTTATCGCTGGCCTGCACCAAACACAGCTTCCTCGTTCAGTCTCTCGAAGAGCTGCCGCGGGTGATGGCCGAAGCGTTCGAGGTTGCCAGCTCTGGCCGTCCTGGCCCGGTTCTGGTTGATATCCCGAAAGATATCCAGGTTGCACTCGGCGATCTGGAGCCGCATTTCTCTACCGTGGAAAGCGATAATGCGTTCCCGCATGCAGAGGTGGAAGAGGCGCGTCAGATGATGGCGCAGGCCAAACAACCGATGCTGTACGTAGGCGGCGGCGTGGGCATGGCGCAGGCTGTTCCGGCGCTTCGCGCGTTCATTGCGACCACGCAAATGCCCGCCACCTGCACGCTGAAAGGTCTCGGTGCGGTAGAGGCGGATTACCCGTACTACCTCGGCATGCTGGGGATGCATGGTACCAAAGCGGCAAACCTGGCGGTGCAGGAATGCGACTTGCTTATCGCCGTCGGCGCCCGTTTTGACGACCGCGTTACCGGCAAGCTGAATACCTTCGCGCCGAACGCCAAAGTGATCCATATGGACATCGACCCGGCGGAGATGAACAAACTGCGTCAGGCGCATGTCGCGTTGCAGGGCGATCTTAACGCGCTGTTACCGGCGCTGGAGCAGCCGCTGGATATCAACCCATGGCGTCAGCACACCGCTGATATGCGTACTGAACACGCGTGGCGTTACGATCACCCAGGCGACGCCATCTATGCGCCGCTGCTGTTGAAACAGCTGTCAGACCGTAAACCCGCAGACAGCGTGGTAACGACGGATGTCGGCCAGCATCAGATGTGGTCAGCCCAGCACATGACCTACACCCGCCCGGAGAACTTTATCACCTCGAGCGGCTTAGGCACGATGGGCTTCGGTCTGCCAGCAGCCGTTGGCGCGCAGGTTGCCCGCCCGAACGATACCGTTATCTGTATCTCCGGTGACGGCTCCTTCATGATGAACGTCCAGGAGCTCGGCACCGTGAAGCGTAAGCAGTTACCGCTGAAGATCGTCTTGCTCGATAACCAGCGTTTAGGCATGGTTCGCCAGTGGCAGCAGCTGTTCTTCCAGGAGCGTTACAGCGAAACGACCCTGACCGATAACCCCGATTTCCTCACCCTGGCCAGCGCCTTCGGCATTCCTGGCCAGCACATCACCCGTAAAGACCAGGTTGAAGCGGCACTCGACACCATGCTGTCAAGCGAAGGGCCATACCTGCTTCATGTCTCAATCGACGAGCTTGAGAACGTCTGGCCGTTGGTACCGCCCGGTGCCAGTAACTCACAAATGCTGGAGAAATTATCATGATGCAACATCAGGTCGCCGTGCAGGCTCGCTTCAACCCGGAAACTTTAGAACGCGTATTGCGCGTGGTTCGCCACCGTGGCTTTCAGATTTGCTCTATGAATATGGAAACGGCCACCGACGCGCAGAACATCAGTATCGAATTAACCGTTGCCAGCCCGCGGCCGGTCGACTTACTGTTTAGTCAGTTATCAAAACTGGTAGACGTTGCCCATGTTGCCATCTGCCAGAGCACAACCACATCACAACAAATCCGCGCTTAAGCGTGACAGGACGAAAAAATGACGACAAAAAAAGCTGATTACATTTGGTTCAATGGTGAGATGGTTCGCTGGGAAGACGCGAAAGTTCACGTGATGTCCCACGCGCTGCACTACGGCACCTCCGTGTTTGAAGGGATCCGTTGCTACGACTCTCACAAAGGGCCAGTGGTGTTCCGCCATCGCGAACACATGCAGCGTCTGCATGACTCAGCCAAAATTTATCGTTTCCCGGTCTCCCAAAGCGTTGATGAGCTGATGGAAGCCTGCCGCGAGGTGATTCGCCAGAACAAACTGACCAGCGCCTATATTCGTCCGCTGGTCTTCGTGGGTGATGTCGGCATGGGCGTCAACCCGCCCGCTGGCTATAACACCGATGTGATCATTGCCGCGTTCCCGTGGGGCGCCTACCTGGGCGCGGAAGCGCTGGATCAGGGGATCGACGCAATGGTTTCTTCCTGGAACCGCGTGGCGCCAAACACTATCCCGACTGCGGCTAAAGCGGGCGGTAACTACCTTTCCTCACTGCTGGTCGGCAGCGAAGCGCGCCGTCACGGCTATCAGGAAGGTATCGCGCTGGATGTGAATGGCTACATCTCCGAAGGCGCGGGTGAAAACCTGTTTGAAGTGAAAGACGGCATTCTGTTCACCCCGCCATTCACTTCGTCCGCGCTGCCGGGCATCACCCGCGACGCCATCATCAAGCTGGCAAAAGATCTGGGTATCGAAGTGCGCGAGCAGGTACTGTCCCGCGAATCCCTGTACCTGGCTGACGAAGTGTTCATGTCCGGTACCGCGGCTGAAATTACGCCGGTGCGTAGCGTCGATGGCATTCAGGTGGGCGAAGGCCGCTGTGGCTCGGTCACCAAACGCATTCAGCAAGCCTTCTTCGGCCTGTTCACCGGCGAAACAGAAGACAAATACGGCTGGTTGGATCAGGTTAATCACTAAATATAAATTTGGGACGGCACGCACCGTCCCATTAAATAGTCAGACGGGAGTAAATAAAGCATGCCTAAGTATCGTTCAGCCACCACCACCCACGGCCGTAATATGGCGGGTGCCCGCGCACTGTGGCGCGCCACCGGAATGACCGACGCCGATTTCGGCAAGCCAATTATCGCCGTGGTGAACTCCTTCACCCAGTTTGTACCGGGCCACGTGCACCTGCGCGATCTCGGCAAGCTGGTTGCCGAGCAAATCGAAGCCTCCGGCGGCGTGGCGAAAGAGTTCAACACCATTGCGGTGGATGACGGTATCGCAATGGGCCACGGGGGAATGCTCTATTCACTGCCGTCGCGCGAGCTGATCGCCGACTCGGTGGAGTACATGGTTAATGCCCACTGCGCCGATGCGATGGTCTGTATCTCCAACTGCGACAAAATCACCCCGGGGATGCTGATGGCTTCCCTGCGCCTGAACATCCCGGTGATCTTCGTCTCCGGTGGCCCAATGGAAGCGGGGAAAACCAAGCTCTCCGACAAAATCATCAAGCTCGACCTGGTCGATGCGATGATCCAGGGCGCGGACCCGAAAGTCTCTGACGAGCAGAGCGACCAGGTGGAACGCTCCGCGTGCCCGACCTGCGGCTCCTGTTCCGGGATGTTCACCGCCAACTCCATGAACTGCCTGACCGAAGCGCTGGGCCTGTCTCAGCCGGGCAACGGCTCGCTGCTGGCGACCCACGCCGACCGTAAGCAGCTGTTCCTTAACGCGGGCAAGCGCATCGTTGAGCTGACCAAACGCTACTACGAGCAGGACGACGCCAACGCGCTGCCGCGTAACATCGCCAGCAAAGCGGCGTTCGAAAACGCCATGACGCTGGATATCGCCATGGGCGGTTCCACCAACACCGTTCTGCACCTGCTGGCCGCCGCGCAGGAAGCTGAAATCGACTTCACCATGAGCGACATCGACAAGCTCTCCCGCAAAGTGCCGCAGCTGTGTAAAGTCGCGCCGAGTACCCAGAAGTACCACATGGAAGATGTCCACCGTGCGGGTGGCGTGATTGGTATTCTCGGCGAGCTGGATCGCGCCGGGCTGCTGAACCGCGACGTGAAAAACGTGCTCGGCCTGACGCTGCCGGAGTCGCTGGAGCAGTACGACGTGATGCTGACCAAAGACGACGCGGTGAAAAACATGTATCGCGCCGGTCCGGCGGGCATCCGTACCACCCAGGCGTTCTCGCAGGATTGCCGCTGGGACACGCTGGATGACGATCGCGCCGAAGGCTGCATTCGCTCGCTGGAACATGCCTACAGCAAAGACGGCGGTCTGGCCGTGCTGTACGGTAACTTCGCGGAAAATGGCTGCATTGTGAAAACCGCAGGCGTGGACGACAGCATCCTGAAATTTACCGGCCCGGCAAAAGTGTATGAAAGCCAGGACGAAGCGGTAGACGCTATCCTCGGCGGCAAAGTGGTGGAAGGCGACGTGGTGGTCATTCGCTACGAAGGGCCGAAAGGCGGTCCGGGCATGCAGGAGATGCTCTACCCGACCACCTTCCTGAAATCGATGGGCCTCGGCAAAGCCTGCGCGCTGATCACCGATGGTCGTTTCTCTGGCGGCACGTCAGGCCTCTCCATTGGCCACGTCTCGCCAGAAGCGGCAAGCGGCGGCAATATCGCGATCATCGAAGATGGCGACCTGATCGAAATCGACATTCCGAACCGCGGCATTCAGCTGAAGCTGAGTGACCAGGAGATTGCGGCCCGTCGTGAGGCGCAGGAAGCCCGCGGCGACAAAGCCTGGACGCCGAAAGATCGTCAGCGTGAAGTCTCCTTCGCCCTGCGCGCTTACGCGAGTCTTGCCACCAGTGCAGATAAAGGCGCGGTGCGCGATAAATCTAAACTGGGGGGCTAATGATGGCCGAGTCACAACCCTTATCCGCCGCCCCGGAGGGGGCGGAATACCTGAGAGCGGTACTACGCGCGCCGGTCTATGAAGCGGTGCAGGTCACGCCCCTGCAAAAAATGGACAAAATCTCTTCGCGTCTCGACAACGTCATTCTGGTGAAGCGTGAAGACAGGCAGCCGGTGCACAGCTTCAAGCTGCGCGGCGCCTACGCGATGATGGCCGGGCTGACGGACGAGCAGAAAGCGCGCGGGGTGATTACCGCCTCGGCGGGCAATCACGCGCAGGGCGTGGCGTTCTCCTCGGCGCGTCTGGGGCTGAAGGCGCTGATCGTGATGCCGGTCGCCACCGCAGATATCAAGGTCGACGCGGTGCGCGGGTTCGGCGGAGAAGTGCTGCTTCACGGCGCTAACTTTGACGAAGCCAAAGCCAAAGCGATTGAGCTGGCGCAGCAGCAGGGCTTCACCTGGGTGCCGCCGTTCGATCACCCGATGGTGATTGCCGGGCAGGGTACGCTGGCGCTGGAACTGTTGCAGCAGGACGCCCATCTCGACCGCGTTTTCGTCCCGGTGGGCGGCGGCGGCTTAGCCGCAGGTGTGGCGGTGCTGATCAAACAGCTGATGCCGCAGATCAAAGTGATTGCGGTTGAAGCGGAAGACTCTGCCTGCCTGAAGGCGGCGCTGGACGCCGGACATCCGGTAGATCTGCCGCGCGTCGGGCTGTTCGCCGAGGGCGTGGCGGTGAAGCGCATTGGCGACGAAACGTTCCGCCTGTGCCAGGAGTATCTCGACGATATCGTCACCGTCGACAGCGACGCTATCTGCGCGGCGATGAAAGATCTCTTCGAGGATGTGCGTGCGGTGGCGGAACCATCCGGCGCGCTGGCGCTGGCGGGAATGAAAAAATACATCGCCCAGCACAATATTCGCGGCGAGCGTCTGGCGCACGTGCTTTCCGGTGCCAACGTGAACTTCCACGGTCTGCGCTACGTTTCCGAGCGCTGTGAGCTGGGTGAGCAGCGTGAAGCGCTGCTGGCGGTGACCATTCCGGAAGAGAAGGGCAGCTTCCTGAAGTTCTGTCAGCTGCTGGGCGGTCGTTCGGTAACGGAGTTCAACTACCGCTTTGCCGATGCCAAAGATGCGTGCATTTTTGTCGGCGTGCGTCTGAGCCGTGGCGTGGAGGAGCGCAAAGAGATCCTCAGCCTGCTGCATGACGGCGGTTACAGCGTGGTCGATCTCTCCGACGACGAGATGGCGAAGCTGCACGTGCGTTACATGGTCGGCGGCCGTCCATCCAAGCCGCTGAAGGAACGCCTGTTCAGCTTCGAGTTCCCGGAATCGCCGGGCGCGCTGCTCAAGTTCCTGCACACGTTGGGCACGCACTGGAACATCTCTCTGTTCCACTACCGCAGCCACGGCACCGACTATGGCCGCGTACTGGCGGCGTTCGAGCTGGGCGAGCACGAGCCGGATTTCGAAACGCGCCTGAACGAGCTGGGCTATGAGTGCCATGACGAAACCCACAACCCGGCGTTCCGTTTCTTCCTGGCGGGTTAGGTTGTTCGGGAAAATGCCTGATGGCGCTGCGCTTATCAGGCCTACGTTCTAAGGGTTGAACTGCGTGTAGGCCGGGTAAGCGCAGCGCCACCCGGCTTTAGTGGTTCGGCAATATCGTCCAGAACGCATCAATAAGCGGCTCATGCAGCCGCTTTTTTTGTGCGCACACGCCTAGCTCGAACGGCGTTTTCTCGTCGCTGCGTTCTAAAATCATCACGCGATTGCGCACCGGCTCCGGGCTGTTTTCCAGCACCACTTCCGGTAGCAGCGCTACGCCGCAGCCGAGCGCCACCATCGATACCATCGCCTCATGGCCGCCGACCGTGGCGTAAATCGACGGGTTACTGATCTTCTGGCGGCGGAACCACAGCTCAATGCGGCGGCGCACCGGCCCCTGATCGGCCATGATAAACGGCACCGTGGACCAGTCCGGTTTCTCCACCGAAACCTGGTTGCGCACCGGGCAGGGCAGCGCCGGGGCAATCAGCACTACCGCCAAATTCTCCAGCATCGAGAACGCCACCGCCCCCGGCAGCGTTTCAGGTTTTCCGGCAATCGCCAGATCCGCTTCGCCCGTCACCACTTTTTCCATCGCGTCGGCGGCATCGCCGGTGGTGAGCTTAATTTCAACCGACGGATGTTCCGCGCGGAAGCGGTCGAGAATGGGGGGAAGATGGCTGTAGGCAGCAGTCACGGAACAGAAAATATGCAGCTCGCCGGAAAGCGACGGCCCTTGCTGGTCGATGGTGTGCCGCAGCTGCTGATACTGTAATAACGTCTGCTGAGCAAAGATGCGCAGCTCTTCACCTGCTTCCGTGAGGGTGACGGTGCGGTTATCGCGCACGAACAGCGGCTGGCCGAGGTCTTCCTCAAGGCGCTGGATCTGGCGCGACAGCGTGGAGGGGCTGACGTGCATCGCCCGGGCGCTACGGCCAAAGTGACGGCTTTCCGCCAGGTGCAGGAACATTTTCAGATCGCGTAAATCCACCGATTCCACTCCCTCTTTTTACATTGCATAAATTGCAATGTGACGTTGTGAATATATCAATTTCCGCAATAAATTTCCTGTTGTAATGTGGGTACATTCTCGCTGAAACGCGAACCGAACAATAAGACACACAACATCACGAGGTATCACCCATGGCTAACTACTTTAATACACTGAACTTGCGCCAGCAGCTGGCGCAGCTGGGCAAATGCCGCTTCATGGCGCGCGATGAATTTGCTGATGGCGCGAGCTACCTTCAGGGTAAAAAAGTGGTCATTGTCGGCTGTGGCGCACAGGGTCTGAACCAGGGCCTGAACATGCGTGACTCCGGGCTGGATATCTCCTACGCCCTGCGTAAAGAAGCGATTGCCGAAAAGCGTGCTTCCTGGCGTAAAGCGACCGAAAACGGCTTCAAAGTGGGCACCTACGAAGAGCTGATCCCGCAGGCGGATCTGGTGGTTAACCTGACGCCGGACAAGCAGCACTCTGACGTTGTGCGTTCCGTACAGCCGCTGATGAAAGACGGCGCCGCGCTGGGTTACTCCCACGGCTTCAACATCGTTGAAGTGGGCGAGCAGATCCGTAAAGACATCACCGTGGTGATGGTGGCACCGAAGTGCCCGGGCACCGAAGTGCGCGAAGAGTACAAACGTGGCTTCGGCGTACCGACGCTGATCGCCGTTCACCCGGAAAACGATCCGAAAGGCGAAGGCATGGCGATTGCCAAAGCCTGGGCTGCGGCCACTGGCGGCCATCGTGCGGGCGTGCTGGAATCTTCCTTCGTTGCGGAAGTGAAATCTGACCTGATGGGCGAGCAGACCATCCTGTGCGGCATGCTCCAGGCCGGCTCTCTGCTGTGCTTCGACAAGCTGGTGGAAGAAGGCACCGATCCGGCATACGCGGAAAAACTGATTCAGTTCGGCTGGGAAACCATCACCGAAGCGCTGAAGCAGGGCGGCATTACGCTGATGATGGACCGACTGTCCAACCCGGCAAAACTGCGCGCGTTCGCACTCTCTGAACAGCTGAAAACCATCATGGCGCCGCTGTTCCAGAAACATATGGACGACATTATCTCCGGCGAGTTCTCTTCCGGCATGATGGCGGACTGGGCGAATGACGATAAGAAACTGCTGACCTGGCGCGAAGAGACCGGTAAAACCGCGTTCGAAACCGCACCACAGTATGACGGCAAGATCACCGAGCAGGAGTACTTCGATAAAGGCGTCCTGATGATCGCGATGGTGAAAGCGGGCGTTGAGCTGGCGTTCGAAACCATGGTGGATTCGGGCATCATTGAAGAATCTGCGTACTACGAATCGCTGCACGAGCTGCCGCTGATCGCAAACACCATCGCCCGTAAACGTCTGTATGAGATGAACGTGGTGATCTCCGATACTGCCGAGTACGGTAACTACCTGTTCTCTTACGCCTGCGTACCGCTGCTGAAAGAGTTCATGACCACCCTGCAAGCGGGCGATCTGGGCCAGGCGATTGCGGAAGGAGCGGTTGATAACGCGCAGCTGCGTGACGTCAACGAAGCGATTCGCAGCCACGAAATCGAGAAAGTGGGCCAGAAACTGCGTGGCTACATGACCGATATGAAACGTATCGCGGTAGCAGGCTAAACACGACGAATCGGGTGGCGTAAGCCACCCGAACTGTTTTAGCTACGCAATATCGCGCCGGGATAACCCAGCTGGCGCCACGCCTCATACACCACCACCGACACCGCATTCGACAGGTTCATGCTGCGGCTGTCCGGCATCATCGGAATACGAATTTTCTGCTCAGCGGGCAGGGCATCCAGAATGGTGGCCGGCAGGCCGCGGGTTTCCGGACCAAACATCAGATAATCCCCGTCCTGATAGCTTAAGGCGCTGTGCGCTGGCGTACCTTTGGTGGTCAGGGCGAACATGCGCTGTGGTTTTTCGGATCCCAGAAACGCGGCGTAATCGTGATGACGAACGACGGCGGTAAACTCATGGTAGTCCAGCCCCGCGCGGCGCAGACGTTTGTCGTCCCACGTAAAGCCCATCGGCTCAATAATGTGCAGACGAAAACCGGTGTTGGCGCACAGGCGGATAATATTGCCGGTGTTCGGCGGAATTTCTGGTTCGAATAAGACGATGTTAAGCATGCTGCCCCCTTAATTGCGGGGGCAGAATAGCAGAAAAGAGAGGGACTAGGCGACGCCCGGCTCCTGCGCGCGGCTATACAGCATTTTGTAGACGGTTGCCGCCGCAGCCACGAGAGCAGGTACGCTGAGGATCATTAAAATACTGTCCGCCTGCCACTGCATGGAAAGAAGCTGGGCGCTGGTCATGGTGCCCGCCACGCCGCCGAAGCGGCCGATCCCCTGCATCCAGGCGATACCCGTCGCTCGGCACTCGGTAGGGTAAAAGGTGGCGGCCAGGGTCTGCATGCCCGACTGCGCGCCGTTCATCGCGATCCCCATCAGGAAAATTAACCCGCCAAACAGGGCGATATGGTTATGCTCAATGCCGAGTAAAAGAATCAGGCCCATCGTCAGCACGAAACCACACGCGACCACCTTGTGCGCTTCCCAGCGATCCATCATCCAGCCCGCGAGCAAAATGCCAGCGGTGCCGCCGAAGGTGAACAGCGAGGTAAGCCAGGCGGATTCCGTCAGCGCATATCCCATCCCCTGCATCAGCGTTGGCATCCAGCTCAGCAGGACGTAATAAATCACCAGCCCCATAAAATAGGTGACCCACAGCATCAGGGTGCCGGGCAGCCAGGGCATGGAAAACAGCTGCGACACGCTGCCTTTTTTCGACGCGACTTTCTCCTCCGCGAGGAAAAAGCCCGTGACGCTATCCAGCGTGCTGCGGGCGAACCGGCTGGCGATGCGGCGAACCTGGGCGACGTCTTTCCCGCGCTGCACCAGAAACTTCACCGACTCCGGCAACAGCAGCGCCAGCAGCACCGTTAAAATCAGCGGCGCAATCGCGCCGGTCAACAGCACGCTTCGCCAGCCGTGGTGAGGGATAAGCCAGGACGAGATCGCCCCGCCGCCCGCCGCACCCAGCGGAAAGCCGCAGTACATGGTGTTAATTACCATGGCGCGGCAGCGCTGGGGGGCAAACTCGGAGATCAGCGTGATGGCGTTAGGCATGGCAGCGCCGAGGCCCAGGCCCGTCAGAAAGCGCCACAGCGTCAGGGTATTCAGACTTTGCGCCCAGGCCGTGCCCAGGCTCGCCAGGCCGAAGAACAGGCATGAAAAGACCAGTACGCGCTTGCGTCCCATCCGGTCCGATACCGGACCTGCAATCAGGGCTCCCAGCGACAGCCCCAGCAGCGCCGCACTCAGCACCGGCCCCAGATCCTGTTTATGTATTCCCCACTCTGTCGACAGCGTAGGCGCAATGTAACCCATCGCTGCGGTATCAAACCCATCAATCGCCAGCACCAGAAAGCCCAGCACAATAAGAAGCCAGTGAAACCCTGAAAAAGGACTTTCATCGATCACCTGCTGAATATCCACCTTACCTGAATACGCCATACGTTCCCCTCCGATGTGATGTTGTTTTTGTGTTCTTGTATTTGCTTGTCTATACAATTGCGGAGAGGCGGGGTGTGTCAAATTTTCTTATCCAGAATGTTACGCAGGTGTTATTTTCAACAAAAAAAGCGCCCGAGGGGGAAGTCGGGCGCGGAAGAAGGGAAGGCTAACCGGGGGAGATCAGGCCGCGTTTCCCTGAGAAAGAGGGGCCAGCGCCGCAGGCAGCTTACTGAGCTCCTGCACCAGAGAGTCTTTGCTGATTTCACCGATTGTTTTCGCACCGGTCAGCGTCATCGCCACCTTCATCTCTTTCTCGATCAGGTTCAGCAGATTCGCCACGCCCGCCTGGCCGCTGGTGGCCAGCGCGTACAGGTAAGCACGGCCCAGCAGCACGCTGTCCGCGCCCAGGGCGATCATGCGCACCACGTCCAGCCCGTTACGGATGCCGCTGTCGGCCAGGATCGCAATATCGCCTTTCACCGCATCGGCAATGGCCGGCAGGGCGCGGGCGGAGGAGAGCACCCCGTCAAGCTGGCGGCCACCATGGTTAGAGACCACGATCCCATCGGCGCCAAAACGTACCGCGTCGCGGGCATCTTCCGGGTCGAGGATCCCTTTGATCACCATCGGGCCGTCCCAGAATTCGCGGATCCACTCCAGGTCTTTCCATGAGATCGACGGATCGAAATTGTTCGCCAGCCAGCCGATGTAATCCTCCAGCCCGGTCGGTTTACCCAGGTAGGCCGAAATATTGCCCAGATCGTGCGGACGGCCGTTCACGCCCACATCCCACGCCCACTGCGGGTGCGTCACCGCCTGCCAGTAACGGCGCAGGGCCGCGTTAGGGCCGCTCATGCCGGAGTGGGCGTCGCGGTAGCGCGCGCCGGGGGTCGGCATGTCGACGGTAAAGACCAGCGTTGAGCAGCCCGCCGCTTTGGCGCGCTCCAGTGCGTTGCGCATAAAACCGCGATCGCGCAGGACGTACAGCTGGAACCACATCGGGCGCTTGATAGTTGGGGCGACTTCTTCAATCGGGCAGACGGACACGGTGGAAAGGGTAAACGGAATGCCTTTGGCATCTGCGGCGGCGGCGGCCTGCACTTCACCGCGACGGGCATACATGCCGCATAAACCGACAGGTGCGAGCGCTACCGGCATGGAGAGCGTTTCGTTAAACAGCTTCGTCTCAAGGCTCAGGTCAGACATATTCTTCAGCACGCGCTGGCGCAGGGCCACCTCCGACAGGTCTTCCACGTTGCGGCGCAGGGTGTATTCGGCATACGCCCCGCCGTCAATGTAGTGGAACAGGAACGGGGGCCAAATGCGCTGCGCCGCGGCGCGATAATCACTGGCTGCTGAAATAATCATGCTTTGTTCTCCCTGGAAATATCACTCTCGCCAGGCAGACGGGTAATACGCGCCTGTCTGGCCTGATCTTCATCGAATCGTTTAATGGTGGTATGCACGAAGCCGAGATGCGCCATCATCGCCTTGCGCGCGGCCTCGGCATCACCGGCCAGAATGGCGTTGAGCACCGCCTCGTGCTGTTCGGTCAGCTGAGCAAACACCGGCGGGACCAGATACATGCGCTGGCGGCTCTGCTTCACGGAGGATTGCAGCAGGTCGAAGAACCCGCGCATGGTTTGCAGCAGCACCACGTTGTGCGAGGCCTCGGCAATCGCCAGATGGAACCGCACGTCCGCCTGGGAGGCGATGTCCGGGTCGCTGCTTTGCGTGGCCTCAAAACAGGCTTTGAGCTTCTCTTTGTCGGCGTCGGTTGCCCGCATCGCCGCGTGCCACGCTGTACTGGTTTCGATGGCGTGACGCGCTTCGAGGATGTCGAAGCTGTAGTCCGGGTCGTTTTCCATCAGCGTCTTCAGCGGCTGCACGATGTTTTGTTCGGACCAGTCGTCATGCTGCCAGCGCACGAAGGTGCCGCCGCCGCGACGGCTCAGCAGCACCCCTTCACTAACCAGCGTCGCCAGCGCCTCGCGCAGTGAGTTGCGCGACACGCCAAGCTGAGCGGCAAGCTGACGCTCGGCGGGCAATCTCATGCCCGCTTCCAGCTGTTGTTCTTCTATCAGCGCCCGTACGCGAGTGGCAATCTCGTCGGACAGGCGTCTGGGCATCACTATCATGGAATCATCCAGGTTAAGACATAGGCCTGCAATGTGGTGATCACGCCCACCATGCAGGTAAATATCAGGCTGTGTTTAACGGTAAAGCGGAACAGATCCGACTCTTTGCCTACCAGCCCCACCGCGGCACAGGCAATGGCGATGGACTGCGGCGAGATCATCTTCCCGGTCACGCCGCCGGTGGTGTTCGCGGCGACCAGCAGCACGTCCGAGACGCCAATCTGCTGCGCAGCCGTGGCCTGTAGGGCGGCAAACAGGGCGTTAGATGACGTATCTGAACCAGTCAGGAACACCCCCAGCCAGCCGAGGAACGGCGAGAAGAAGGTAAACGCGTGGCCGGTATGCGCCAGCGCTAACGCCAGCGTCGACGACAGGCCGGAGTAGTTCGAAATAAACGCGAACGCCAGCACCATGCCGATGGAGTAAATCGGCAGCATCAGCTCTTTAATCGTCGCCGCAAAGGTCTGCACCGCGGCGGCAGGCTTCATGCGCAGCCACACTACGGAAAGGATAGCGGCAAACAGGATGGCCGTGCCGGTGGCTGAGAACCAGTCGAACTTAAACACTGCCGCATATGGCGTGGCGTCGTGCACCACCGGCGGCATACGGGCGACCATTTTGTCGAGGAACGGCACGGAGATATTAATCACCATGTCGTACAGCGCGCCGCCCGGGGCGAACAGGGCTTTAAAAGGCGGAATGCTCCACAGCGTCACGGTGGCGGTCAGGAACAGGAACGGTGACCATGCGCGCACAATCTGTCCGGCGGTATAGCCGGTGCGCGCCAGCGTCTGATCCACGTGCGATGCGCCCATGTCAGCAAAGCGGAAGATACGTACCGGCTGCCAGCGTTTCAGGAACAGCGTCAGGCAGACCAGCGACACCAGGGAAGAGATGATGTCCGGCAGTTCCGGGCCGAGGAAGTTGGAGCTGAGATACTGGGCAATGGCGAACGAACCGCCCGCTACCATCACCGCAGGCCAGGTCTCCTTCACGCCGCGCCAGCCGTCCATAATCGCCATGATCCAGAACAGCACGATAATGGTCAGGAACGGCAGCTGGCGACCCACCATCTGGCCGATCTCGAAGCTGTCCAGCCCGGTCACCTGGCCCGCCACCAGAATCGGAATGCCCATCGCGCCAAACGCCACCGGGGCGGTGTTCACAATCAGGCACAGGCCAGCGGCATACAGCGGGTTAAAGCCCAGCCCGACCAGCAGAGCGGCGGTGATCGCCACCGGCGCGCCAAATCCTGCCGCCCCTTCAAGGAACGCCCCGAAGGAGAAACCGACAATCAGCATCTGTAAACGCTGGTCCGGTGTAATAGAGAGAATCGACGAGCGAATAATGTCGAACTGCCCGGTTTTGACCGAGATTTTGTAGACAAAGACGGCGGCGATGATGATCCACGCAATCGGCCACAGGCCGTAGAAGAAACCATACACCACGGAGGCCAGCGCGCGATCGACCGGCATTTTATAGAAGAACAGCGCCACCAGCAGGGCGATGGCAACGGTGTACGTTGCGGCAAGGTAGCCCTTCAGCTTGAGCTTAATTAGCGCAAAGAAGAAGAACAGGATCGGTAGCGATGCGATCAGGCTCGACAGCCAGATATTCCCGGCCGGATCGTAGTTTTGTTGCCAGAGGCTCATGCAGGTCTCCTGAGGACCACACAGGTGTTCGTCGGGTGAGTCTCTGCTCATCTCAGCGTCACACTTAGTGTAAAAGTGGTCCGTCCAATATTGTGATGTAGGGTTAATGGCAATAAATGGTTAACCAAGTGTTGCTATTCGGCAATGGTTTTGTGAAGTGGAGCATCAAAACTGTGAACGATGGATAGCTTTGCACATGATTGGTAGGACCAAACCCGCAAAATTAACTTACCGTGTGCGATGGGAGCGGTAGTCAGGTGGAGAGCATTACATTCGTTTTTGAGCAGATACGACGCGTAAAAGATGTTGAATAAAATGGGGAGGTGATAATATTACGTGAATTGAATGAGGTTTGTTTGCTTTATTTGTGTTTTTGAAAAGCTGTATATATGTGAGCAGAGTGATTTATTTCCTATAAATAAAATTTTTTTTGGTTAAAAATGCGAAATCTAAGCTGTAGCAAAAAATTTTAATTAAGGTAAATTTCACATATAGATTTTAACAGTGTATTACAAACGATCAATTGCTGATCGATAAAGAAATATCCTGTTTAACCGTGATTTTTCAGGATAAAGGGCAAGAATTTTTTGCTGAAGTGACATTTTTTGGCTAATAATATTCTGAAATAAATTGATCAAACAATGATCAGTTGGCTCTCTTGTAATTTAGTTACGGTATTAAAAGCAAATTAATAATTATCAGGGCAATCGAAAGGGGTTAAATTTGTTAGCTGAGTGTTAATTCCAGAGTGTTTACAGACGCGGCGTACTGCTTTTCAATACGTAGACGTTAAAAGGCATATGATTTACTATTTATTCAGAAGCAACGTTACAGAAGACATTAAATTTATTACTAACCACAACGTATTCAGTGTTATTTTCGGCCAGAAGTCATTTCCTCAGTTGCAGGATATCTGTGTATGGCCTTCTGAAAATATACGGATTATCACCATGGGATGGACCCTGCTTTATTCTATAAGGTCGCGTCACCCATTCTGCTAAAACCCTTTTGGTGGCGTTTTTAAATCCTTATAGCGGTTATTGTACCTGGTACAACAAGTCTATATCTGTTTAATTTACAGAGGGGAAAGTGTTCCAAATGAAAATCAAAAATGTGGCGCTGGCGATTGCCGCGGCGGGGCTGCTGTTATCTTCTCAATCAGTACTGGCAAGCAGTGATTCTGGTGTTAATGCTTCCCTGGATACAGGCGCTGGCTCGCAGAGCACAGGCGGCGTGATCAACTTTACCGGGAAAATCACCCTTATTTCCTGTGATATTACCCCTGCGTCAAAAAGCAAAACGGTAGACCTCGGCGCGTGGGCGAAAAGCTACTTCGACGATCACAGCGAAACGACGCCGCGTGAGTTCAAAATCAACGTAGAGAACTGCCCGGAGACGGTTGAATCGGTTGCGGTACTGTTTGACGGAACCAAAGATACGGTGAATGACACACTGCTACAGGTTACGCCAGGCGAAGGTATGGCGACGGGCGTCGGCGTGAAGCTTTATAACAGCGATCGCAGCACCGCGATTAAACCGGGTACGGTATCTGAAACAACCGCACCGGATGCTGAAGGCAATGCTGAATTAACGTTTTATGCCTCTCTCGACAAAGACGGTTCGGAAATTAACGCGGGCGACGTCAATGCCGTTTCCAACTTCCTGATGGTTTATAACTGATTTCACTCTCAGCCACCTCCAGAGATAATAATGATGAAACGTTTATCGTATATTATGCTCACTGCATTAATGGTTAGTTCTGCGTCAGTTTCCGCTGGCGTTGTAATGGGGGGAACACGGATCGTATACCCACAACACAGCAAGGAGGTGGCATTTTCTGTTTCTAATATGGAAAGTGCGGTTCCCTATCTTATTCAGTCGTGGGTTGAAGGTGATGGGCAGGATAAAAATAACGCTGCGCCATTTATTGTCACACCACCTCTGTTCAGACTTGATCCGGAGCAGACCAACACGCTGCGTATTCAATATACCGGCGCTCCGCTGCCCACAGATCGTGAATCTGTATTCTGGCTCGATATTAAAGCGATTGCGCCAAAGCCAAAAGAGAGCAGCAACGAATTACAAGTTAACGTTAAATCGAAATTTAAAATTTTCTACCGCCCGGACAATCTGAAAGGGGACGCTGCCACTGCCTGGCAGAAAATAACGTTTTCGCGGACGGGAAAAGGGCTTAAGGCCGCCAACCCGACGCCATACTACGTCTCTTTTTATCGACTGTCCGTTGGCGGGCATAAAATTGAGCAGCCGGGCATGATCGGTCCAGGGGAAATCCGCGAATGGCCTGTGTCCGCCTCCGGGGGCGTAAGCTGGTCGGCTATTAATGATTTTGGTGCCATCACCGCCACCCACACCCAGCCTCTTTAAGACCATGTCTTTTCGCCTGTTTCGTTACGCGCCGCTTTCGGTGTTGCTGCTTAGCTTCAGCCGCGCGGGGATGGCCGAGGATTACTTTGATCCCGCCGCGCTGGAGCTTTCCTCTACCGAACAGAAAACGGCGGATCTGCACTATTTCTCTGAAAAGGGCGGGCAGATGCCAGGCACCTGGCTCGTGACGCTGGAGATTAACGGACGCGAGGAGCGGCATCAGGAGATCACCTTCGTCAATGAGAAAGGCAGCCTGCAACCCGTTTTAAGCGTATCGCTGCTGGAAGCGCTTGGGGTGAATGTCAGGGCCATTCCTGCATTCTCACGGTTGCGGGAGGGAGAAACGTTCACGCACCTCGCGGATTTCATTCCGGCAGCGCGAACCTCCTATGATTTCAACCAGCAGCGTCTCTTTCTCAGCCTGCCGCAGGCGGCGATGAAACACCGCAGCCGTGGCTACGTGCCGCAGTCGCAGTGGGACGATGGTATCCCGGCGGCCTTTACTGATTACAGTCTGTCGGGCGGCCAGGCACATCATCAGCGTGGCGTCACGACATCCAGCTATCTGAGCCTGCGTAACGGTATCAATCTGGGGGCGTGGCGGTTGCGCAACACCTCCGCCTGGAGCCACAGCGACGCGGGCGGCGACCATTTTCAGTCGCAAAGTAGCTGGCTGACCCGGGATATTCGCCGTCTTAACAGCCAGCTACGGATCGGCGATGCCTGGACCGCAGGCGACGTCTTCGATAGCGTGGCGTTTCGCGGGGTACAGCTTACATCAAGCGAAAGCATGTTGCCCGACAGCCAGCGCGGCTTCGCACCAACCATCCGCGGCGTCGCACACAGCTTCGCTAAAGTCTCCGTTTCGCAAAATGGCTATGTGATCTATGAAACCTGGGTGGCCGCCGGGCCATTTATCATTAACGATCTGTTCCCCGGCGCACAAAGTGGCGATCTACAGGTGACGGTCACGGAAAGTGACGGCTCAACGCGCGTCTTTACCCAACCCTATTCTGCGGTGCCGTTTATGAGACGCCTGGGCAGCCTGAAATACAGCCTCAACGCCGGACGATTTCACTCCGGCTCCGGCGATGCGCGTTCACCTGAGTTTGTTGAAGGCGCTTTCTTCTACGGTCTGCTCTCCAGGATGACGGTGTATGGCGGCTTTCGTACGGCGAGCAACTATCAGGCCGGTGCAATTGGCGTAGGCAGAGGGTTTGGCGCATTTGGCTCGCTGGGCATTGACGATACGCTGGCAAAAAGCCGTTTACCCAATGGCAAAAGCGCGATGGGGCAGGCGTGGCGCATTCAGTATCAGAAAGATTTCAGCGCTACCGGCACCGCCTTCAACCTGGCGAGTTATCGCTATGCCTCGCGCAATTACTATGAATTTAGTGAACTGAATCAGTCTGACAGCCAACAGCTGCAACTCAATAATCGCCGTAGCCGCTCGCAGGTCACCTTCTCACAGACGCTGGGTCAGTTCGGCAGCCTCAGCGTCTCGGCATGGATGCAGGATTACTGGCATACGTCCGGGCAGGATAAAACCATCCACATTGGCTGGTACACCAGCTGGCGAGGCATTTCCTGGGGCGCGGGGTATGACTACACCGACTCAGCGCTTGAGCAGCATCCCGATCGTACCGTGTCGTTTAACGTCAATGTTCCGCTTGGTCACTGGTTACCGGACAGCTCGGTCAGTTACTTCATCAACCACAACAATCGTGGGATGACCACTCAGCAGGTGTCACTCAACGGCAGTGCGCTGGCGAATCGCAACCTTAATTACAGCGTTCAGCAGAGTAAGGCCAGCGAGGGACAAGCCGACAGTACCAGCCTGGCGCTGCAATACAACGGTGGCTACGGCAACGTCAGCCTCGGTTATGACCACAGCCGAAGCGGTAGCAACGCGAGCCTCGGACTCGCCGGAGGCGTTATCGCCACGCAGTATGGCGTCACGCTTAGCCAGCCGCTGGGCGATACCGTCGCCCTGCTACGCGTGCCCGGCGCGGCGAACGTTGAGCCGGAGGGCTACAACGGGATCCATACCGACAGCCGCGGCTATGCGGTCATGCCAACGCTCTCGGCGTATCGCAAAAATACCGTCAGCCTTGATACGGCGACGCTGGGTGAGAACGTCGACGTTGAGCAGAGCGGTCTGACGCTCATTCCCACCAGCGGCGCGGTGGTGCTGGCCAATTACAAAACCCACATTGGTTATCGCGTTCTGTTTTCCCTGCGCTACCACGGCGAACCGTTGCCGTTTGGCGCGCAGGCTGAAGTGGTGGAGCAGAACCGCCATTCTGCAAACCGAAGCATGGTCGCTGACGGCGGTCAGGCCTACCTGAGCGGGGTACCAGAGCGCGGCACCCTGCGCGTCAGCTGGTATCAGGACGGGGAGCAGCAGCAATGCCAGACACCTTTCAGACTGGGGAAAGCTCATATGGCCCCCGGTATCGCCACGCTATCCGTTGAGTGCCATTAGAGGAATATCATGCGTCGTTTTATTCACTGGTTTTTCTATCTGAGCCTTCTTTCGCTTTTTGGCATGCTGAGTTTTCATGCCCATGCTCAGACCTCATCTTGCCGCACCACGCGCGATCAGTGGGTCGTTCAGGTGCCCTACGCCATAGGGTATGCGCCCGGCACGGCGGACTGGACGCCGATATCTGCGCCGATACAATCTACCGGGGCGGATTTCTACAGCTGTGATGGCGGGAATGATGCCTGGCGTAGTATCGGCTTTGTCGACATGGATAACCCTGTCGGCACCGTGGTTGGTGAAGACGGTGCGTCACGTCACGTCTATAAAACTCAGATCGACGGCATCGGCTATGCGCTGGGGTTCCGGGAACAGCAGTACTGCGGCGCCGATGCGGTTCGCTATATTGACGGCACAAGTCAGGTGAATGGCAATGAGTCCAGGCGCATTTGCGACGCATCGCAAAACCCCGCCTTTGCCAGCGCCTCAATGTATAAAATGCAGTTCTGGGTGGTGTTTTACAAAATTCCAACGACCAGCGCCATGCCTGACGATAACGCCAATTCCCAGGAGCAAAATGTCGGATCGCTGATATTGCAGGCGGGAGAAAATCAAGCCAGCGCCACCAACGTGGCGACACCGGTACAGATCCATCTCGCCAGCTTCACCGTCAGGCGTACCAGCTGTTCAGTGGGCTCTCGCAGCATTCTTGTTCCCATGGGGAGCGTGAGCCAGCGTGAATTTCATGGCATAGGCTCCCGCGCCGGAGGCGGACGCTTCAGCATTCCGGTGACCTGCGAAAATAACACGGCGGTGAAGATGGGTTTCTTTGGCGATACCACGCCGGGCAACGATCGGGCGCTGGCATTGACGAAGCAGGAGGATAGCGCCAGCGGTGTCGGGATCGAACTGCTTTACTGTGACAATACCGGTTCGGTTCAGGGGCAGGTGGTACCGTGGAACACCCCACAGGTGTCAGCATTTGGGCAAGTGGGGGATAACCAGACGCAAACCTTCTGGTTTGATGCGCATTACCTTCAGACGGAAGAGAACGTGACGGCGGGAAAAGCGGATGCGATGGCGACGTTTAACCTGATTTACAACTGAGTTTCCCCTGCCGCAGCGGCAGGGGAGGACGATCAGAACGCGGTCTTACAAAAACCCGTCATCTCTTTCAGGCCCATTTCGCGACCAAGCTCAGTCATCGGGTGCACCACTACCAGGCCACGGACGCTTTTCTTCAGCTTGCCCATGTCGGCCTGCTCTTTTTTGGTGATCGCGCGGCGATGCGGCATGTTCATCAGCTTCTGCGCTTCTTTACTCAGCTTCTGGCCTTTCACTTCGCGCAGGCGTTCAATTTCCGCCTCCAGCTTCACGGACTCTTTTTCCAGCTCGGCATATTTCTCGGCGGAATCGACCAGGGAGAGGCCAGCCATCTGATGGCGGATCAGATCCAGACGGTCGCTCAGGCGTTTAATTTCGTTCTTTTCGACTTCTTTCATGACAAATAACTCTGAAAACGGGGAATTTACAGGGAAGGATACACCAATGTGTGCGGGCTTACTTCTGAAACGCTTTTTTTAAGCTGATTCTAGAAATCAGCTCAGTCAGGGAAAGCACCATGGTGGAGCGCACAACCTGTTGATAACGCAGCTTTTGCATCGCGTACAGATCAGGGTCGCTGTTATCAAACTGAGGTGCGGGAGGGAGCGCGGATACGCAGTGCAGTTCGCCGAAGGGCCCCAGTATCTCATCATCGGTAAAGGTGTACTCATTACCGTCATGATTGAGCTCTTCGCGCAGCGCCATTAACAGCTCGGCGTCTTCATACTCCTGGCGGTTCAGCACGCCAAGACCGTAAATCAGCTTCAGCCGTACCGATAAATCGCCCAGCGGTCCGTCTCCGTCCAGTAACGGTTCTACAGCATACTTTACCGCGTAGTCGTCTTTGCGAAACACCTGAAGCACCAGAATGTTCACCGCCTCGGTTAACAGCTCGACGGCGGCAATCAGGAAACTCCGTACGGTTTTGCCAGCATTCAGACGCTCAAGCACACGATTTTCAAAGGCCTGGGTTTGTTCCATTATTGCCTGCATATCTGACAATCTGTTATTCGGGCGCAGGCTAACCTGCGCCGGACTCTGCATCATTTGGTTGCGTTGTATGCGCTGACCGCCTCCGCAACTACGTCACTGTTGGCATCCAGACCGGAGATCTGCGCCAGCGCAGCCTGCGCGCCTTTGTCATCAATCAGCTGAGCCAGCTCAATCGCCTGCGGGTCCTGCTCGCTGCGGTAGTGCATGGCGGCAGCGATGCCCTTCACCAGGTTAGCGTGCGGCAGGCCGTATTCCAGCGTGCCCAGCAGCGGTTTAATCAGGCGGTCGCCCGCGCTTAGTTTACGCAGCGGCTGACGACCCACGCGCTCAACGTCATCTTTCAGATACGGGTTTTCAAAACGACCGAGGATTTTCTGGATGTATGCCGCGTGTTTATCAGCATCAAAACCGTAGCGTTTGATCAGCACCGCGCCGCTCTCTTCCATTGCCCCTTTGACCACCGCACGGATGTTCTCATCGAGGATCGCGTCACGAATCGTCTGATGACCGGCCAATTTTCCGAGGTACGCGGTTATAGCATGCCCGGTGTTCAGCGTGAAGAGTTTACGTTCGACAAATGCCATCAGGTTATCGGTTAATTCCATTCCCGGAATGGTCGGCAGCGCACCCTTAAACTGGGTTTTATCAACGATCCACTCGCTGAAGGTTTCCACGGTCACTTCCAGCGGATCGTTGGTGGCGGATGCTGAAGGCGGAACGATGCGATCCACGGCGGAATCCACAAAACCTACGTGCGCTTCAACCCAGGCTTTATCTTCGTCTGCGACGGTCGCAAGAACGTGGCCTTTCAGCTGCGTGGTGCCGCGCACCATGTTTTCACAGGCGATGATGTTCAGCGGTGTTTCAACGCCCTGTGCTTTACGCTTCGCCAGGCCTTTCGCAACCGCCGGGGCGATACGCTCAAGCACCACCGGACCCACGGCGGTGGTGACCAGATCAACGCTCGCGATGAGGTCAATCACGTCGTCGCCAATGCTGCTTACCGCGTTGACGCCAGAGACCGTTTCAACCTGTTCGTTTTCACCCACCACGTGAACCTGATAGCTATGACGGGCATTCAGGGCATCCAGAACCACCTGATTCACATCGGCGAATGTCAGGGTAATGCCCGCGTCTGCCAGCAGTTTACCGATAAAGCCACGACCGATATTACCTGCGCCAAAATGTAATGCTTTCATAGTGTTAACCTTCATCAATGTTTTTTACCCGAGAGGGCTGGGGTGAGGAACGTTTTCCCCTCACCCTAGCCCTCTCCCCGGGGGAGAGGGAAGAGGCGCTGTTACTTGTTCAGCAGGGCCAGAACTTCTTCAACGCTGGTGGTGTTGGCCAGACGCTCAATAACCGTTTCGTCATCCAGCGCGTTGGTCAGGCTGGTAATCACCTGGATATGCTCGTTGTTGCGAGCGGCGATACCAATCACCAGACGGGCGATGTCGTCCTCTTCTTCACCGAAGCGCACACCATCAGGATACTGACAGAACACCACGCCGGTTTTCAGCACGCGGTCTTTGGCTTCCACCGTACCGTGTGGAACCGCGATGGATTCACCCAAGTAGGTTGGGGTCAGCTTTTCGCGTTCCAGCATCGCCTCAACGTACTCAGGCTGAACGTAGCCGCCTTTCACCAGCTGCTCACCGGCGAAGCGAATGGCCTCTTCTTTATTGGTCGCCGTGCGGCCAAGGAAGATGTTTTCAGCGCCCAGTTTGAACAGATGCGCGTTGCTCTCGTCGAAGCTGTCTTGCAGGCTGGTACGCACTTTCACTTCGTTATCTTCATGGCGCTGCGCCGCCACCAGGCGTTCGGTCAGGCTGGCGTACAGGCCGCTGTCGAGGAAGTTGGTCAGGGAAATGTGCTGCGCCTGCGGTACCTGACGCATAGCGCGTTCGGTCAGATCGCGGTGCGTGATCACCAGGTCAACGTCCGGCGGCAGGCTGTTAATCGCGCTGTTGGTGACGGAGATGTTGGTCAGACCCGCATCCTGCACTTTCTTCCGCAGTACGCCCGCACCCATTGCGCTGGAGCCCATACCGGCATCACAGGCCACGATGATTTTACGCACGTGGCTCAGGTCGTTAGAGACATCACCCGCCGCCAGCGGCGTTGCGCCTTTGGATTCGGCTTTCATGTCATGCATACGACGGGTTGCCGCTTCGATATCGTCGTCTTCTTTCACCTTGCTGGTTTTCAGCAGGATAGCGGAGGCCACGAAGGAGACCGCCATGGCCGCACAGATCGCCGCGATGTTCGCGAAGTAGGCGCCTTTCGGGGTCATCGCCAGCACCGCCAGGATAGAGCCTGGAGAAGCAGGAGACACCAGACCACCGCCCAGTACGCTCAGGGTGAACACGCCGGTCATACCGCCAAGGATAACGGCCAGGATCAGACGTGGGTTCATCAGCACATACGGGAAGTAAATTTCGTGAATACCGCCCAGGAAGTGAATGATCGCCGCGCCGCCAGCAGACTGTTTCGCGCTACCGCGACCAAAGAACATGTACGCCAGCAGAACGCCCATACCTGGACCCGGGTTCGCTTCAATCAGGAAGAAGATGGACTTGCCGAGATCGTGTGACTGCTGAATACCCAGCGGTGAGAAGATACCGTGGTTGATGGCGTTGTTCAGGAACAGGATTTTCGCTGGTTCAACAAAGATAGACGCCAGCGGCAGCATGTCGTGCGCCACCATGAAGTTAACGCCCGCCGCCAGCAGCTTGGACAGCACTTCAACCGCCGGGCCAATGCCGAGGAACGCCAGAATGGCGAGGATCATCCCGATGATGCCCGCAGAGAAGTTGTTCACCAGCATTTCGAAGCCGGATTTGATCTTGCCATCAACCCAGACGTCGAATTTCTTGATTGCCCAGCCGCCCAGAGGACCGGCGATCATCGCACCGAGGAACATCGGCATATCCGCACCGACGATAACACCCATGGTTGTGATGGCACCCACGACACCACCACGGTCACCGCCCACCAGACGACCACCGGTATAACCGATGAGCAGCGGCAGGAGATAGGTAATCATTGGGCCAACAAGTTTCGCCAGCGTTTCGTTAGGCAACCACCCTGTCGGAATAAATAATGCGGTGATAATACCCCACGCGATAAACGCGCCGATATTTGGCATCACCATGTTGCTGAGGAAACGACCAAAGCTTTGCACTTTGATCTTGAAATCGGATGACATAAAACACCCCTTCTTATGTTTACGCTTAGGCTTGTGGCCCGAGGTTTATCGTTAATGTGCGGCGGCAGAGGTAGCCGGGCCCTGTTCTGATGCTGTGAAATCTGGCACTGAATCGTTCAACTGTCCAGACAGCGAAATTTTGTGTGATCTGAATCACATGAATGTAGGGGGTGAGGACATTAATGAAGTGATCGCGATCACATAACGAGTGTGTGAAAAAAATACATCGCTCAAAATTACGCCAAAGTGGACGGTGTTTTGTGATTTATATCACAATGTTAAGTTGGCTGTTTGTTTCCAGATTGTGATTTGATTCACAAAATATTTTTATGCAGATTTCTCCCGTATCCCCTCATGGCAGGAATGCGATACGCACACCTGCCTTTTTCCACGGCTTGATCCATACTGACCTCTTTGTGGGCATTAAGGATAAGCAATGAAACTCATCGGCAGTTATACCAGTCCTTTCGTGCGTAAGATTTCGATTCTCCTGCTGGAGAAAGGGATTGAATTTGAATTCGTAAATGAACAGCCCTACAACGCAGAGAACGGCGTTGCGCAGTACAACCCGCTGGGGAAAGTCCCGGCGCTGGTAACGGACGAGGGCGACTACTGGTTTGATTCCCCGATCATTGCGGAGTACATCGAGCTGCTTGGCGTTGCGCCAGCCATGCTGCCGGCGGACCCAAAAGCAGCGCTGGCGATGAAGCAAATTGAAGCCCTGGCGGATGGCATTATGGATGCGGCATTAACGTCCGTACGCGAGCAGGCAAGGCCCGCCGCCCAGCAGTCAGAAAATGAGCTGCTACGCCAGCGCGAAAAAATCAGCCGCAGCCTGGATATGTGCGAACAGCTGATCCGCGACGGGAAAATTCAGAGCGATAGCCTGAATCTGGCGACGATCGCCATCGCCTGCGCCATTGGCTACCTCAATTTCCGCCGCGTCTCGCCGGGCTGGTGCGTGGATCGTCCGCTGCTGGTCAAACTGGCGGAGACGCTCTTCCAGCGCGAAAGTTTTGCCCGGACTGAACCGCCAAAGGCTTGATGCGGGTTATAACACTTCCTGGCGGGAGGCGGTACAATCCCCCCACATGTTAACTCCCTCTCCCGTCGGGAGGGGGGAAGATATTTACTCGCCAGGCGCATTCATGACTACTCATCATTCCCTCTACAGCCAGATCCCCGCTACCGATCGTCTGCTTCGTGACCCGCGCATCACTGCGGTGCTGGAGCAGTTTGGCCATACTGCAACGGTCGACATGCTACGCCAGCTTCAGGACGATGCGCGTCGCCATATTCAGGCTGAGAACGCGCTACCCGGCTGGTGCGTGGCGTGGGAGCAGGAAGTTGAACGCAGGCTGAGCAAGCACGGGCAAAGCGCGTTGCGCCCGGTTATTAACCTGACAGGCACGGTTCTGCACACCAATCTGGGCCGGGCACAGCAGGCCGAAGAGGCAACAGAGGCCGTCACCCGAGCCATGCGCTCGCCGGTGACGCTGGAGTACGATCTGGACGGCGCCGGGCGTGGGCATCGCGATCGCGCACTGGCGGATCTTCTCTGCCAGATCACCGGCGCGGAAGATGCCTGCATTGTGAATAACAACGCGGCGGCGGTGCTGCTAATGCTGGCGGCCACCGCGAGCGGAAAAGAGGTTGTCGTCTCTCGCGGCGAGCTGGTGGAGATCGGCGGGGCGTTTCGTATTCCGGACGTCATGCGCCAGGCGGGCTGCACGCTGCATGAAGTGGGCACAACCAACCGTACCCATGCAAAAGATTATCGCGCGGCGGTGAATGAAAACACCGCCCTGCTGATGAAAGTGCATACCAGCAATTACCACATTGAGGGTTTCACCAAAACGGTGGAAGAGGCCGAACTGGCCGCCATTGGGCGCGAGCTAAACGTGCCGGTGATTGCCGATCTCGGCAGCGGGTCGCTGGTGGATATGCGCCAGTACGGTCTGCCGAAAGAGCCCATGGTGCAGGAAATGGTTGCCGCGGGCGTAAGCCTGGTCAGTTTCTCCGGTGATAAATTGCTGGGCGGGCCGCAGGCGGGGATTATCGTCGGCAGGCGCGAGCTGATTGCGCAGCTACAGCAGCACCCACTGAAGCGCGCCCTGCGTGCCGATAAAATGACGCTGGCCGCGCTGGAAGCCACGCTGCGGCTCTATCTCCACCCGGAGAAACTGGCTGACCGCCTGCCCACGTTGCGTTTGCTGAGCCGTGATGCGGCCTCCATTCGCGCGCAGGCGGAAGCGCTACTGCCGCAGGTTGCTCCTCATTACCCTGAGTTTGACGTTCGTATCGAGCCTTGCCTGTCGCAAATTGGCAGCGGCTCGCTGCCGGTGGACAGGTTACCGAGCGAAGCGCTGACGTTCACCCCGCGCGACGGACGCGGAAGCCAGCTTGAGGCGCTGTCGGCGCGCTGGCGCGCATTACCGACGCCGGTGATTGGCCGGATCGGTGACGGGCGCATGTGGCTGGATTTACGCTGTCTGGAAGATGAAGTGCGGTTTCTGGAGATGATGTTGAAATGATTATTGCCACCGCCGGTCATGTTGACCACGGCAAAACCACGTTATTGCAGGCCATTACGGGCGTGAATGCCGATCGCCTGCCGGAAGAGAAAAAGCGCGGCATGACCATTGACCTGGGTTACGCCTACTGGCCGCAGCCCGACGGTCGCGTGCTGGGCTTTATCGACGTGCCCGGCCACGAGAAGTTTCTTTCCAATATGCTCGCGGGCGTGGGCGGGATCGATCACGCCCTGCTGGTGGTCGCGTGCGATGACGGGGTGATGGCGCAAACGCGCGAGCATCTGGCGATCCTCCAGCTGACGGGAAACCCGCAGTTGACCGTCGCCCTCACCAAAGCGGACCGTGTGGATGAGGCGCGTATCGACGAGGTGCGTGAAGAGGTGCTGGCGGCGCTGAGTGATTACGGTTTTAAGGATGCCGCACTGTTTGTCACCGTGGCGACAGAAGGCCGCGGTATCGACGCTCTTCGCGACCATTTGCAGCAGATCCCGTCTCGTGAACATGCCAGCCATCACCGCTTCCGTCTGGCGATAGACAGGGCGTTTACCGTGAAAGGGGCTGGGCTGGTGGTGACCGGCACCGCGCTGAGCGGCGAAGTGAACGTGGGCGATACCCTGTGGCTGACGGGCGTGAACAAACCGATGCGCGTGCGCGGGCTTCACGCGCAAAACCAGCCGGTGGAACAGGCCCATGCCGGGCAGCGTATCGCCCTGAATATTGCCGGTGATGCCGAAAAAGACCAGCTTAACCGCGGCGACTGGCTGCTGGCCGACGCGCCGCCGGAGCCTTCTGAACGGATCATCGTTTCACTCCAGACCCACACGCCGCTGACCCAGTGGCAGCCGCTGCATATCCACCACGCGGCCAGCCACATCACCGGACGCGTGTCGCTGCTGGAAAACGATCTCGCCGAACTGGTGTTCGACTCCCCGCTCTGGCTGGCGGATAACGACCGCCTGGTTCTGCGCGATATTTCGGCGCGGGAAACGCTGGCGGGCGCGCGCGTGGTCATGCTGGATCCGCCCCGTCGCGGCAAGCGTAAGCCCGAGTATTTACAGTGGCTGGCCGCACTGGCCCAGGCCCGCGATGATAAGTCTGCGTTAGATATCCACCTTGAGCGTGGTGCGGTGGATCTGGCGGCGTTCGCCTGGGCGCGCCAGCTCAGCAGCGAAGGATTGCGTCTTCTGACGCAGGAGCCAGGTTTTATTCAGGCCGGCAACAGCCTGCTGAACGCGCCGGTGGCGGCGCGCTGGCAGCGCAAAGTGCTGAGCACGCTGGCGACCTACCATGAACAGCATCAGGATGAGCCCGGCCCGGGCCGTGAACGTCTGCGGCGCATGGCGTTGCCCATGGAAGACGACGCGCTGGTGCTGTTGCTGATTGAAAACATGCGTGAAAGCGGCGTGATTGCAAGTCATCACGGCTGGCTGCACCTGCCGGAGCACAAGGCCGGTTTTACCGCTGAGCAGGACGCGGTCTGGCAAAAAGTGGCGGCGCTGTTTGGCGATGAACCGTGGTGGGTGCGCGATCTGGCGCGTGAAACCCATACCGATGAGCAGCTGATGCGTCAGGTACTGCGCCATGCGGCGCAGCAGGGGATGATTGTGGCGATCGTGAAAGATCGTTATTACCGCAACGATCGGATCGTGGCATTTGCGAACCTGATCCGGGAGCTGGATCAGGCGCGCGGATCAACCTGCGCCGCAGACTTCCGCGATCGGCTGAACGTAGGACGCAAACTGGCGATTCAGATCCTGGAGTATTTCAACCGCATCGGGTTTACGCGTCGTCGTGGCAATGACCATGTGCTACGCGACGCGCAGTTATTTCCCTAAGCGTTAAGCGCTGCGCGCCTGCTTCTGCTTAGCCAGCCAGACCGCACCCAGCCTTCCCGCCTGGTTACCCAGCTCGCAGGGAAGGATGGGCACCCGGAGCGCTTCCCACTCCTCGAATCGCTGTAGGTATTTATCCAGCAGGAGATAGATTTTCTCCTGCTCGCTAATGCCGCCGCCAATCAGCACCGCCTGCGGATCAAACATGGAGATCACGCTGTAGATGCCCCGCGAGAGGAAATGCGCCCACTCTTCTATGGCCTCACGCAGATGCACGTCGCTGTCCATGCGTCTAAACAGCTCCTCACCGTCAGGCATCTCATCTTCCGACACGGCCAGCGCGCGGCGGCAGGCTTTCATCAGGCCGCTGGCGGACGCCACTTCGTGCATCGGCTCGCCGTTGTTGCCAACGGGCAGCACGCCAAACTCACCCGCCCGGTAGTGCGACCCACGGTAGAGATCGCCCTCCATGACGATACCGCCGCCGATGCCGGTGCCGATGGTGATGCAGACGAAATGCTCATAGTCCTTACCGGCGCCCTGCCAGCGTTCGCCCAGCGCCGCGCAGTTGGCGTCATTTTCGGTTGTTACGGGGAGATCGGTCAGCTGTGCGAAAAGCTCGCACAGGTTTTCACCGTCAAGGTAATCCAGCGCCCCGGCCTTGGCCGCTTCGCCGGTATGGTGATTGATGTGGCCCGGAAAACTCACGCCGATGCCGACGATCTCATGCTCCTGGCGGTACTTATCCACCACCGCTTTCCACTTCTGTTTGAAGGTGCTTTCATCGTCAGGCGTATCATATTCATCGGATGTCAGTTCTTCGCCGTTTTCGTTGATCACGCCGTGTTTGATGTGGGTTCCGCCCACGTCAAAGCCGATAAATAGCTGCATTGCATTGTTCCTCATGAGCCCCTGAGCTATTAAGTATGGCTCCGGCGGCAGAAACGAAACGTAAAGTACGGTAATCCGTGATACGGCTCGTAAACCCGTTACCGACTGGCGAGAAAATCACCAGCCGGAACTACCCTTGTTGTACACCTACTGCAAGGAGACGGTCATGACAAACAATCCTCCCTCATCGCGTATCCAGCCAGGCGAGTATGGTTTTCCTCTTAAGCTGAAGCCCCGCTATGACAACTTCATCGGCGGCGACTGGGTGGCGCCCGTCGACGGTGAGTACTATTCCAACCTGACGCCCGTTACCGGCCAGCCGCTGTGTGAAATTGCCAGTTCGGGCAAGCGGGATATCGATTTAGCGCTGGATGCGGCGCATAAGGCGAAAGATAAGTGGGGACAAACGTCCGTTCAGGACAGAGCGGCCATTTTGTTCAAAATCGCCGATCGGATGGAGCAGAATCTGGAGCTGCTGGCGACCGCGGAAACGTGGGACAACGGCAAGCCGATCCGGGAAACCATGGCGGCGGACGTGCCGCTGGCGATTGACCATTTCCGCTATTTTGCGTCCTGCATTCGTGCCCAGGAGGGGGGAATAAGTGAAGTTGACAAAGATACCGTGGCGTATCACTTCCACGAGCCGCTCGGCGTGGTGGGGCAAATTATTCCGTGGAACTTCCCGCTGCTGATGGCGAGCTGGAAAATGGCGCCCGCGCTGGCGGCGGGTAACTGCGTTGTGCTGAAACCTGCACGCTTAACGCCGCTTTCGGTACTGCTGCTGATGGAGGTGATTGGCGACCTGTTGCCGCCGGGGGTCATTAACGTGGTCAACGGGGCCGGGGGAGAGATCGGCGAATATCTGGCTACTTCAAAGCGTATTGCTAAAGTGGCGTTTACCGGCTCAACGGAAGTGGGTCAGCAGATCATGCAGTACGCCACCCAGAACATCATTCCGGTCACCCTGGAGCTGGGCGGGAAATCGCCGAACATCTTCTTTGCCGACGTGATGGATGAAGAGGACGCCTTCTTCGACAAAGCGCTGGAAGGGTTTGCCCTGTTCGCGTTCAACCAGGGTGAAGTCTGCACCTGTCCGAGCCGCGCGCTGGTGCAGGAATCCATTTATGAGCGCTTTATGGAGCGGGCGATCCGGCGCGTGGAGTCGATTCGCAGCGGTAATCCGCTGGATAACGTCACCCAGATGGGAGCGCAGGTATCGCATGGCCAGCTGGAAACCATCCTCAACTATATTGATATCGGCAAAAAAGAGGGGGCCGATGTGTTGACCGGCGGTCGTCGTAAGGTGCTGGGCGGCGATTTGCAGGAGGGTTACTACCTTGAGCCGACCATCCTGTTCGGTAAGAACAACATGCGCGTTTTCCAGGAGGAAATTTTTGGACCGGTGCTGGCCGTCACCACGTTTAAAACCATGGACGAGGCGCTGGAGCTCGCCAACGACACGCAGTATGGCCTGGGGGCGGGCGTCTGGAGTCGTAACGGTAATCTGGCCTATAAAATGGGCCGCGGCATTCAGGCCGGACGCGTATGGACAAACTGCTATCACGCCTATCCGGCTCATGCGGCGTTTGGCGGCTACAAACAGTCGGGCATCGGGCGTGAAACCCATAAGATGATGCTGGAGCATTACCAGCAAACGAAATGTCTGTTAGTCAGCTACTCCGATAAACCGCTGGGGCTGTTTTAATCTCCGGGCTCAGGTCGTCCCGGGTAGGGTGACCTGAGCCGGGTTAAAGCCGGGTGGCGGCTTCGCCTTACCCGGCCTACTTTTTACTCCCTCTCCTGTGGGAGAGGGCTGGGGTGAGGGCAACAGGCCGCAGTTATTCAGCTTTCATCCACCCATATCCGCATTTCCCCTTCTCCCCGGTTTGCCCAGCTGAACCACGGAATAAAGGTCAGCGTCCGGGGCTGACGTTCTACCGGCGAGTGGTCGTACTGCCACAGGGCATCAGTGTCCTTCGCCTGACACCCGATCCCTTCCGCCTGTATCAGCATCTTGTGCGCGAAAATGCCTTTGCCTTCAAATACCCGAAACGCGCTGTCCTGGGGCAAAGAAAGGTTATGCAGATTTGCGCCGTTATCGGCTTCTTCCAGGCAGTAAACCAGCGGTCCACGCTGCAATGCGACTTTCCCCGCCTGCTGGCGCACCTGCGGGTTGCCGTACACGCGGTGGACCGGCATCGGTAACGTCAGCGTCAGCGTGTCGCCTTCCTGCCAGCTTCGGTTGAGGTATAAGTATCCACGGGAGACCTCGCCTGTAATGGCCTGACCATTGAGCGAAACAGCCGGTTCCGCACACCAGTCCGGCAGCCTCAGGGCCAGCGTGTGAGTCACCGGAACTGGTGAGGTAATCTCGATTTTCACCTGCTCATGCCACGGATAGTTCCCGCTAATCCGCAGCTGGAGGATGTTATCCCCAACCGGAATGGCGACGTCGTTCCCCACGTACAGGTTGATCAACAGCGCGTCCGGGCGAACGGTATAAATGTAGTGCCCCAGCGAGGTCAGCACGCGCGCAATATTCGGCGGGCAACAGGCGCAGCCGAACCAGCGCTGGCGCACCGGTTTGACGTGGTCATAGATATGGTTAAAGGCCAGGGTTTTCGGGTGCACTTCCAGCGGATTCACATAAAAGAAATGCTTACCGTCCAGCGCCATGCCGCCCAGCACCGTGTTGTACAGCGCGCGCTCCATCACGTCGGCGTAGTGGCCGTCCGCCTCCATTTCCAGCATCCGGCGGGCAAACATCATCAGGCCGATGGAGGCGCAGCTTTCGGCGTAGACCGTATCGTTGGGCAGATCGTAATCGCTGCTGAACGCCTCGCCGCTGCTTTGGGAGCCAATCCCGCCGGTGATGTACAGCTGGCGCTGTGCCATGTTGTTCCACAGCCGCAGGCAATCCTGACGTTTCCCCTCGTCGCTGCTCAGGCGCGCCAGATGTGCCATGCCCGCCATCAGATAGACAAAACGCACGGCGTGGCCGATGGCCGTTTGTTGTTCCGCAAGGGGCAGATGCGCCTGGCTGTAGGCTTTGTCCTTGACCATCCACGCCGGGCCATAGGTGTTCCAGTATGACGTTCTGCCGCGCTTCTCGTATTCGATATCGTAGAAGTGAGGCTGCGCGCCGCGTTCCTCAATAAAGTATTTCACCAGATTGAGATAGCGTTGCTCCTGCGTGACGTCGTACAGCCGCATCAGCGCCAGCTCGATTTCCGGGTGGCCGGGGTAACCGTGCAGCTGGTTTTCGCCTGGGCCAAACACGCTGTCGATATGATCCGCCAGCCTGCACACCACGTCCAGCAGGCGGCGCTTTCCGGTTCCCTGGAAATACGCCACACCCGCTTCAATCATATGCCCGGCGCAGTACAGTTCGTGGCATTCGGCCAGATTGGTCCAGCGCTCGGCCGGGGCTTTCACCGTGAAATAGGTATTGAGATAGCCATCTTCGCACTGCGCCGCTGCGACCAGAGTGATCACCTCGTCGGCGGTTTTTTCCAGTTCAGCATCCGGCTTCTGGCACAGCTACCACGCCACGGCTTCGAGCCATTTCGCCACGTCGCTGTCCTGAAAGACCATCCCGTAGAACTCCCCCTGTTCCAGACCAGCGGCGATGCGGAAGTTGGCGATCGCGTGGCTGGGTTCGGCCTCCGCCACGCGATCGTTAAGCGCCTCCCACTGGTAGGGGATCACCACATCGCGGACCAGCCGTTGGTACTGACCAAGAAACGGGTCGTTGATTTTCAGCTGATGCAGGTCGGCTTCCATTATGGTCATATCGTTCTCCTCAGGACTGTACATGACGCTGGCGCAAATCGGTGGCAATGCGCGACATCACGGGATTGTTAAGCCTGCACCAGCGGATAGCGACCGCCAGCAGCAGGTGGAAAAGGGCAGGGAGCAGCGTCTCCATGGCGGTGATGCCCTGCAATGAGGCGGGCGTCTGGTTACCCGCGCCTGGCTGATAGGCCACGGCAATAAACACCAGGCTGATGATCCCGGCGCTGGATGCCCACGCGAGCTTGATGAAAAACAGATTGAAGGCGAAGTTCATCCCCGATGAGCGCACGCCGGTTTTCCATTCGCCGTAGTCATCGGCAAAGGCCATCAGCGAGAAGTGCAGCGGCAGGGTGAAGCCCAGGATCACGCCGTTACTTAAAATTACGATCAGCCAGAGCGTCTGGTGCGCCGGACCACCCGGCAGGAACCACATACCCACCGCAAGCGCAGCGAGTACCAGGTTGGTGTAGTAGTAGAGTTTGACGGTATCGATCCGCCGCGACAGCGGACTGACGATCACCGCGCCCAGAATGGCGGCAAAGGTCACCATGGTGAAAAACAGCGAAGTGTACGCCGTGCTGCCCTGAAGCACGTAGGTGATGAAGTACATGTACCCGCCGCCGCGAATGTTGAAAACGTTGATCAGCAGAAACGACATCACCAGCATCAGCAGCAGCTGATCGTTTTTCCGCAGGCCCGCCAGGTGCTCGCGCAGGGTGAATTTACCCATCAGCGCAAGCGGGACGCGCTCGCGCACCCAGAAGAAGCAGCACAGGAACATCACCACGGCGATGGCGCACAGCACGCCGACGCCCAGCTGATAACCCCGGGCGGCATTGCCCTGTCCCAGCTCTGACACCAGCCACGGCAGGCCAACGGAGACCAGAAAGCCCGCCACGCCGCACAGTACGAAGCGCCAGGACTGGCAGGATATAACCTCGTTGTGGCGGGTGGTCATGGTGTTGATCAGCGCGCAATATGGCACGTTGATGGCGGTATAGCCCACTGAAAGCAACAGATAGGTGCCGAACGCCCAGGCGATTTTCACGCCCATGCTGGCGTCCGGGACGGTGAAGGTCAGTACGCCGACGATCCCGATGGGAAGCGCGACCCACAGCTGCCAGGGACGAAAACGCCCCCAGCGGCTCTGCGTGCGGTCGGCAATCACGCCCATCACCGGATCGGAAATCGCGTCAAATACCCGAAGGGCAATA
Source organism: Enterobacter cloacae complex sp. ECL72 (assembly GCF_019056635.1). Classification (NCBI taxonomy): domain Bacteria; kingdom Pseudomonadati; phylum Pseudomonadota; class Gammaproteobacteria; order Enterobacterales; family Enterobacteriaceae; genus Enterobacter; species Enterobacter cloacae complex sp. ECL72. Next base: position 4,446,714 of record NZ_CP077659.1, read on the forward strand.
AACAGCGTGCCCACCAGCGCAGGCGTCAGGCCAAATACATCGGTATAGAAAAAGGTCAGAAAGTTCATGATCAGGCAGGTAATTACCGTGCCGCCCGCGTCGCCCAGGCCGTAGCCAATTTTCTCGCGGACTGACAGCCGGTCATCGGCTGCCTGTTTTGCAACTTCTGCGTCTGTAATCGGTGTGGAAGTCATGGGGTAACTCCTCGATAAACGATTTTTTATCGTATTTGTGCAAGGTACCCCATTTATTCTGCATTCAACGGGCAGACCAACAAGGGAAGGGAAAAGTATAAAAAGGTGACGATTCCGACCTGATGGTAAAACTGTGAGTTTGATCGAGCCGTTCTGCTGATATTTATTAATAATCAAGGGGTAAAGACAATATTAGCCACCAAAAAAGCGGAAAAATGAATATCCATGCTTGAATTATCCATAGCACTTCCGATTAGAGTTCAAAATGGCGGGTTATTTATCTCCCGGGGCGTGGGCCGTCATCCCGCACGAAAATTATCTTCGTGGGAGATAATTTTTGTCGAAAAAGGGACATTAACGATCCAGGAGGAAAATACGCTGTTTGAGGTAAACGCTGGCGAGAGTTTATTACTTTGGCCGAAGCGACGGCATGTCGGCGTGGAAGATTTTCCGGGCGATCTCAAATTTTACTGGCTGCATTTTGAGGTGGATGAACGCCTGCCGGTGTTGCCAGGTGCGACGCCGCTGTCGATTGAGCAACACTGTAGCGTGCGGGATCCGCAATATGTTATTGCGTTATTCCGTCAGTTTTTAAGCGAGCAGGAAAAATTACACCGTAGCCTGGCGCTGGAGATAATTTTGCTGTTAATTTTGCAGCAGATATCGCTCTCGCCGGGATATGAAGATAAAGCGGATGATGCGGGCGCGGCAATGGCGTGGAAGGCCAAGCAGCTTATCCGCACGCACTTTCATTTGCCCCTGTCCACTTCGCAGCTGGCAAAAGAGCTGCACTGCAACGCGGATTACCTGGGGCGAGTATTTCGCCGGACGTTTCATTTAACCCTGACGGAGGCAATTCACCGCCAGCGCGTCAGGGCCGCTGAAAAACTGCTGCTGAACGATGCGGCCTCATTAACTGAAGTGGCCGCCCGGTGCGGTTTTAATGACGTGGGTTATTTCCGGCAAATATTCTCAAAACATACCGGGTTAACGCCCGCCGTCTGGAAACGGCGGTACTGTAAAGAGCATATTAATTCCGGATGATCACTGGCCGTAATAGGCATTTGCGCCATGCTTGCGCAGGTAATGCTTATCCAGCAATTCCTGCTGCATAACCGGAAGCTGAGGTGCAAGCTGGCGCGAGAAAAGCCCCATATAGGCGCACTCTTCCAGCACCACGGCATTGTGTACCGCATCGGCAGCGTCTTTGCCCCAGGCAAACGGGCCGTGAGAATGAACCAGCACCGCCGGGACCTGCATCGGGCTTATGTCGCGCTCCTCGAAGGTTTTGATAATGACTTCCCCCGTCTGGTATTCATATTCACCCGCGATTTCAGCCGGGGTCATCAGCCGCGTGCAGGGGATCGCACCGTAGAAATAGTCCGCGTGCGTCGTGCCCCACGCGGGTAAATCCTGCCCCGCCTGCGACCAGATGGTGGCGTGGCGGGAATGGGTATGCACAATGCCGCCAATTTCCGGGTAACGACGATACAGCGCGAGATGGGTCGGGGTGTCGGAGGAGGGCTTTTTACTCCCCTCGACCACTTTACCCGTGGCGATATTTACCACCACCATATCTTCTGCGGTCATCACGTCGTACTCCACGCCGGATGGTTTGATCACCATCATGCCGCTGGCACGGTCAACCGCGCTGACGTTGCCCCAGGTGAACGTCACCAGCTGGTGGGCGGGCAGGGCGAGATTTGCCGCCAGCACCTCGGCTTTGAGTTGTTCTAACATGTCATGCCTCCTTCCTGCATTCGGGCTTCAATCCAGCGGCGCGCCTGGATGATCTCCAGCACCGGCTCTTTGGCTTTCTCGGTCCACATTTCAATCAGAAATGCGCCGCGATAATTAAGTTGATTCAGCGTGTTAAACACGCCAACGAAATCGACGCAGCCCTCGCCAAACGGCACATCGCGGAACTGTCCGGGGCTTTGCTCGGTAACGGGCCGGGTATCTTTCAGGTGGATAGCGGCGATGCGGTCAATGCCCAGCGTCAGCTCGGCGGTGACGTCGTTGCCCCACGCGCTCAGGTTGCCGACGTCCGGGTAAACGCTGAACCACGGCGAGGCGAGCATGTCGTCCCACTTTTTCCACTTGCTGATGGAGTTCATAAACGCAGTGTCCATGATCTCTACCGCCAGCATTACCTGCGCGGCGGCAGCCTGCTCTACGGCCCACGCCAGCCCTTCGGCAAAGCGCTGTTGCGTGCCCTCATCGTGTTCCTCGTAGTACACGTCATAACCCGCAAGCTGGATGGTGCGAATACCCAAATCACGGGCCAGCCGGATGGCTTTGGTCATGATCTCGCGGGCGCGTTCGCGCACGATTTCATCGCGGCTGCCAAACGGGAAGCGACGATGGGCAGACAAGCACATCGACGGGATGGCCACGCCGGTCTCCAGCATCGCTTCCACAAGAGAGGCGCGCTGCGTGGTACTCCATTCAAGGCGCGATAAACGCTCGTCGGTCTCATCCACCGACATCTCCACAAAATCGAAGCCGCAGCTTTTTGCCAGAACCAGGCGCTCCGGCCAGGAGAGATCTTTTGGCAGCGCTTTTTCGTAAATGCCTAACGGATGCTGACGCATGGTTACTCTCCCCAGATGTCGCGGATTTGCGAATGGAATGCCTGTGCCACCTGCGGCGGATTATCGGCGCCTGCCAGCGCGCGCCCGGCAATGAAGGCTTTGACGTTGATCTGCTTAAACAGCGACAGGTCAGCGGGGGTGATACCGCCAGTTATAGAAAGCTGCAAACCGATATCGGACAGCGCCTTCATTTTGCTGAGATCCGCCTCACCCCACTGCTGGCCGCTGGCCTGTGCGTCGCGCCCGCGGTGGTAAATCGCCTGCTTCACCCCGATGCGATGCCACGCGCGTGCGTCGTCCAGCGTCCAGTTGCCAAACAGCTCCATCTGGATCTCGCCGCCGCCGCGCAGTGCGACCTCGTGGCCACGTTCAACGGTGGCCAGCGGGGCGGCACAGATGATGGTCATCCAGTTTGCGCCTGCGCCAAACGCCTGCTCAGCCAGCGTTTCTCCGGCATCGGCGACTTTCCAGTCCGCCACGATAATTTTATCCGGACACTGCGCACGCAGGGCGCGAACGGCGTTTAGCCCTTCGGTCAGGCATAGAATGGTGCCGGCTTCGACGATGTCGACGTGATCGGAAAGCGTCGCGACATCGCGCTGCGCGGCCTGAAGCGAGGTGTGGTCGAGCGCCAGCTGCAATAATGGTCGGCTCATAGGTCGTACTCCTTAACACGGGCGTGATAGCCCTGTAATGCTGAAATCAGTAGCTGGTAACGGTGATATTTGCGCTGGTAGGCGGCATGGGCACGCATGTCAGGTTCAATCATCCGGATGTCATGCCTGAGGGCGCGCTGAGCGGCGTAAAAATCGGGATAAAGGCCTGTACCGACGAGCGCGGCCAGCGCCGCACCGGAACAGCCGGTCTCTTCCACCTGCGGGAGTTCAATCGCCAGGCCGCTGACGTCTGCGAGCATCTGCATCCACACGTCCGAATGGGTTGGGCCGCCCGTCACACGCAAGGCCTGCACGTGGGGAAAGCGTTCGAGCATACGGTTGAGGTGGGTCATGTGGCTGAATACCACCCCTTCATAAACCGCCTGGAGGAGGTGCGCGCGGGTATGCAGCGCCTGCAAGCCATAGAAGCCGCTGGTCATCTCCAGCCCGGCGTTGCTGCCGTAGAGGAAAGGCAGGAAGAACACATCGCTTTCAGCTTTTGGCAGGCTGGCCACGGCGTGGTTAATCTCATCGAATGACATATCGCCCCATTGGGCCGTCAGCCATTCCAGGTTGCCGGACGACGTGGGGCTGGCTTCATGAACGATGAACTGCTGCGGATGGACGTAGCGGCCATAGACGTAGGGGAAAGGCTCGTTGTCGCGGATGCCGTGGGCAATCCCACTGGTTACGGCCCAGGTCCCCATTACGGCATTCAGCGTATGTTCGTCATGCAGCCCGGCGCAGATCGCGGTGGAAACCACATCAAACAGTCCACCAACGACGGGAGTACCCGCCGTGAGACCGGTCAGTGCGGCTGCCTGAGCGGTGATTTCCCCGCAAATTTCTGCTGAACCGATAATAGGCGGCAGGGCACCGTCAATGTCGCTGATGCCGAGCCAGCGCGTGAGCTGCGGATCGTACTGCCCGGTATTCATGTTGTAGAGATTGGATTCCGAGATGTTGCTCTCTTCGCAGCCTTTGACCCCGGTCAGACACCAGCGCAGGTAATCGTGCGCCATCATCACGCTGCCAATTTGCTGATACCGCTGAGGCTCGTTCTCTTTAACCCAGCGCAGGAGTGAGGCCGGATGCCCCGTCCACAGCGTCTGGCGAGTATGCGGATAGAGCTTTTCGGGTATACCGTCCTGCTGCCAGCGTTGTACGATCTCCAGCGCACGGCGATCGGAGGAGAGTATGGCGTTACCCAAGGGGCGATCCTGTTTATTGAGCAGAAACAGCCCCTTGCCCTGGGCTGAAATGCCAACGCCTTTGATCTGACCGCCGTCAGCGCCTGAATTTTTGAGCAGCAGGGCGACGGTTTTGTGGCAGTGCTGCCAGAGCTGGTGCATATCCCGCTCGGCGTAGCCGGCGCGTGGGCTGAGCGTGGCCACTGAGCGGCGTTCAATACAGACTTCTTTGCCCTGGCTGTTGTATAAACCGGCTTTCAGATAAGTACCGCCACAATCGATACCCAGCCAGAAGGGCTCTTTTTCACTCATCTTCTTCTCGCTTAATTGCCGGGTGGCGCTTCGCTTACCCGGCCTACGGTTTGGTTTAGTGGGTCAGGTGAGGGCCTCAGGCCGCACGTTTATGTGGAGTCACCGTGGGGTTGGGCTCTGCTCCGGCATCGCATTTCGCCGGTAACAGCAGGGCCAGCAGCGATGCCAGCGCCAGCGAAACTGCCAGGCAGTAAACGCCTGCGTCTTTGCTGTACAGGGTGATCAGTACGCCTACCGCATAAGGACCGCAGAACCCGCCGAGGTTGCCCAGGGCATTGATCACGCCGCGAGCGCCACCCGCCATCTCAGCGCTGAACAGACGCGCCGGGATGGTCCAGAACACGCCCGCTGCGGATTGCAGGAAGAAGCCACAGCCCACCAGTGCGGCATAGGCCAGCCAGGTGTGCTCTTTCAGCGCCACGGAGAGGAACATGCAGAGCGCAAAGCCAATCAATGGCAGGGAGACAAACAGCTTGCGCTTGCCGGTGCGGTCAGAGAGCGTAGAGAACAGGAACATGCCAGCAATGGCGCCGATGTAAGGCAGAATGGCGAGCATTCCCACCTGGCCGATGCTGGTGTGTGTCAGCTCCTTCAGAATGGTGGGCAGCCAGAGGGTGTAACCGTAAATGCCGGTCTGGTAGAAGAAGTTGAGGGCGATCAGCTGCCACATGGTTTTGTCAGACAGCACCGCGCTGAGCGAGGCGTTTTTCACCTCTTTACCCGCAATGGCCTGCTGCTCTGCCGCCAGCGTTTGTACCAGGTAGTTTTTCTCGGCCTCAGAGATCCAGCGTGCTTCCTGCGGTCGGTCGTAGACGGTGAACGCCCACAGCACCAGCACAACAACGGACATCAGACCTTCAATAATGAACAGCCAGCGCCAGTCGAGAGCGGTAATAATCCAGCCCGACAGCGGGGCGGTGATGATCCCGGCGATGGGCACGAACATGATCACAATCGCGTTGGCGCGGCCGCGCTCGGCATCCGGGAACCAGTTACTGATCATCGTGAGCACAACGGGCAGCATCCCACCTTCCGCCACGCCGAGTAAGAAGCGCAGTACCAGCAGCTGATACTGGTTGGTCACAAGCCCGGTCAGAACCGAGATCACCGCCCAGGCAACCAGCGACCAGCCGATAAACTTCTTACCGCTGCCGTGCACGGCAATTTTGCCGCCGGGAACTTGCAGGAACAAATAGCCGATAAAAAAGATCCCCCCCGCCAGGCCCGCCATCGTGGCGGAAATGCCCAGCTCTTCATCCATACCGCCGGGCATCGCAAAAGCTATATTTACGCGGTCCATATAGGAAATAATGCAGGCGATAAGAATAGGGGGAATGATCCTTAGCCAGCGCTGGCGCGGAATGTCCGCGTGTAGAGCATTAGAAGAAATATTCATAGTTAATATCTCATTGAAGGTAACCGGAAAATGTATTCTTTATTTTTATTGTGACGCTTTATTCATAGCGCTAATGCCGTCGCGCAAAATAGCGATGCGATGGCTGACGTCAGCATTAGCATTTATTTCCAGTAATTTAATACCGGAGAATTTCAATGTTGCGGCGCTCGCAGCAGTAAACAGCGTTTTTACATGTTCAGTGGACATGAGACTGTCGGCGCAGAACGAAGAAAACGGCGCGTGCAGATCCTGCCATTCTCCATACTCACCGTGAGGGGTCGTGCCCGAAAACATCAGCGCCCCCAGCTTCCCGGCAGCGAGTGCCGCCTGAACATGTTCCAGCGGAAGGGCGGTGTTGCGACCTTCGATGGCCGAACGTGCCCAGTTGATACAGACGCTGATATCGGTCTCTTTCACTACCTCCAGCACCTGCTCTAAGGGCAAGAACCCTTTACGCGGCGCCGGGCCATTCATCGCATCACAGTGTTCCAGCACCAGATCGCAGCCCCAGTCCCAGCTCGCGATTTCCCGTACCGAGCGGGAGAATGCTTCTGTCGCTTGCTCGACAGAATCATTACCCGCCTGCGGTGCGGCCTGCATTTCCAGAGCGATCACTTTCCCGGGAAAGCGGGTGTTAACGGCATCAATCTTTTGATGCAGATGGCGGTAATATTCAATGCACGCTTTACGCTGTTCTTCGTCCGCGGACGCCAGGCCAAACGCGCCGTTGCTGCCGCGGCGGCGCATGGTTTCCATAACGGCTGTGACAACGATCTGCCAGTCGCCCGGCGTATGACGAAACAGCCATTCATCACCAAACGGATGGAGATTTTCAAGGCAAGGTTGTTCCAGCCCGCGAATATTTGGCGTGTCGGAAAGTTCCCGCCAGAAGGCGTATTCTTCCTGCTCCCCTTTCTGGTGAAATGAGGGTGCACAGGGGTACGCACCAATAATAAAACCGGTGTTGGTCATTTCGCATTCCTGTATTTATCAGAAAATTAATCTAATTCGCTGATGGCCACTTTCACCACAATTTTACGAATTGCGGATCCCTTGTTTTTAATACAGGCAGGACGGTGAACATCCTGCGGGAAAAATATGGCGTAACTGCCAGGTATCATTTCGATAAATGACTCATGTTCGCTGTCGTGATAAAAAATAATATCCCGTTGCTCCAGCAATGATTCGCTGATTTTGTTATTCCCGGTATCAATAGCGATACCGATTTTTTCTTCACCCCAGGCCAGAAACTGGATATCCAGATAGCGGCGATGGACTTCAGGGCGGTTCTCGTGCTGTTCCTGTGTGGTGAGGTCGAGAACCTGGGCAAAAATGTTGCGGCCTTCAATTTCGATCACGCCCGGCGCCAGGGTGGTGAAATCCGTGGTACGCAGAAAATTAAGCGCCTTTTCAATCGCCAGCGGCAGGCGACATGGATTTGGCTGTGCAATATGTCCGAATATCATGACCCACTCCTTACAGAGACTGGATTTTCGCCCACACGCTGTCGTCAACCGTGATGCCGTTGCGGCGATTCTCCTCCAGCAGGCGTGTGAACTCATGGCCTGGCAGACGGACGGCGACATTTTCATCAGCGCGTTCTGCGGTGGTGATGAAGTCCATGATGCGCTGTAGTTTGGCATCGCGGGTTGGACCGTCGATCAGGCGATCCACTTCGATGGCGATAAAGATCTGCGATACGCCGTATTCGTCGCTGTTGTCCTGGGTCACTTCCGCGACGGACGCGCCGTCAGAGAGCAGGGTGGCGATCATGTCGAGCACAATCGATAAGCCGGAACCTTTCCAGTAGCCCATGGGCAGAATGCGACGGTTTTTCTCAATCACGCCCGGCTCTCTGGTCAGATTGCCTTCATCGTCAAAGCCGCCGTCTACCGGTAATTCGCGTCCGGCCAGGCGATTTACCTCCAGCATGCCGTAGGAGAACATCGACATCGACATATCGACCATGGTGATTGGATTCGACGGGATAGCGACGATCAGCGGGTTTGTGCCGATGCAGCATTCTTTTGATCCCCACGCGGGCATCACGGCAATAGAGTTAGTCCAGCAGATGCCGATATAGCCCTTCTCCGCCGCCTGCCAGCCGTAGCTGCCGCCGCGCATCCAGTGGTTAGCGTTACGCAGCGCCACCAGGCCGATCCCGTGATCGGACGCCAGCTCGGTAGCACGGTCCATCATCTTCTTCGCCGTCAGGTTGCCGATGGAACGCTGGGCATCCCACTGTTCGATGGCGCCTAATGTCGTTACGCGTTTCGGCTGGGCGTCAGGGATGATGTCGCCTGCGTCAAGCTGCTGAATAAATCGCGGGAAGCGGTTGACGCCGTGTGAATAAACGCCGGACTCCGTGGTGCGGGCGAACATCTCGGCGCAGGCGTCTGCGGTATCCGCTTTTACACCGCGATCGAGCAGAACCCGATTGAACGCCGCTTTCAACTCTTCGAAGGTCACTTTCATCCCTGTTCTCCTGTTTTTTTAGGGGCAAGTGCGAGTGCTTTTTTATCGCTAAATTTCACTATACGAAATCTGATTTCAAATATAACGATCAAATTTTGTCAGATCAACGACATTCACGTTTTTAAAAATCTATTAAAATCAAATGGTTGTGTTTTTTCTGTTGAGATCGTGAACTAAACCACACTTTGCGCTACCATCAGGGCGCGATAAACAGGAGCCATTTGATGAGCATAAAAGAGAGCGAAATGACGCAAGAAAAAGAGAGGCCAGCAGGTAGCCAGAGCTTGTTTCGCGGCCTGATGCTGATTGAAATCCTCAGTAACTATCCGAACGGGTGTCCGCTTGCGCATTTATCAGAACTGGCGGGGCTGAATAAAAGCACCGTGCACCGGTTATTGCAGGGGTTGCAGTCGTGCGGGTACGTGACGCCGGCGCCGGCGGCAGGGAGCTATCGTCTGACCACCAAATTTATCGCCGTCGGGCAAAAGGCGCTTTCATCGCTCAATATTATTCACGTGGCGGCGCCGCACCTCGAGGCGCTGAACATTGCCACCGGCGAAACGGTCAACTTCTCCAGCCGTGAAGATGACCACGCGATCCTGATTTATAAGCTTGAGCCGACAACCGGTATGCTGCGCACGCGCGCATATATCGGCCAGCATATGCCGCTCTATTGTTCTGCGATGGGCAAAATCTATATGGCGTTTGGCCATCAGGATTACGTGGCGAGCTACTGGGAAAGCCACCAGGAACAGATCCAACCTTTGACCCGCAACACCATCACCGAACTGAGCGCGATGTATGATGAGCTGGCGGAAATTCGCGATCACAGTATGGCGATGGATAAAGAAGAGAACGAGCTGGGTGTGTCATGTATCGCCGTGCCGGTCTTTGATATTCACGGGCGCGTGCCCTATGCCATCTCCATTTCGCTGTCGACGTCGCGCATGAAGCAGGTGGGTGAGAAAAACTTGCTAAAACCGCTGCGTGACACGGCGGAAGCTATCTCGAAAGAACTGGGGTTTAACGTGCGCGAGGCGTAACTGATGAACCGATTTATTCTGACGGATCCAGAAAAATGTATCGGGTGCCGCACCTGTGAGGTGGCGTGCATGATGTCGCATCAAAGCAGCGCCACGCCAGAAGCGTTTACGTCACGGATCCGCGTGGTTAAGGGGGGAACCTTCACTACGGCGGTGGGCTGCCACCAGTGTGAAGATGCGCCCTGCGCGAATGTCTGCCCGACGGGGGCCATTCACCGCGCTGCGGGAGCCTGGCTCGTTGAGCAGGCTCGCTGTATCGGCTGCAAAAGCTGTATGGTGGCGTGCCCGTTCGGGGCAATGCAGGTTCGGGTCGTGGAAGATCGCGTTCAGGCGCTGAAATGTGATTTGTGCGCGCATCGCGAGGGCGGTCCCGCCTGCGTCGAAGCCTGTCCCACCCACGCGCTGCGCTGCATAGACCCCGCCAGATTACGCGCGGAACGGCTGCGTAATCTGGCCTGAGGTTTTATTAACCGGCCTCGCGCCAGGCGTTCTCAATCTCTTCGGCGAGAATTTTCACACCCGCTTCGATTTTTTCCGGGTCCGGGACGTAGTTCATGCGCATGCACTGGTGCGTGTGCGGCCACGGCTTATCCAGCCCCGGGAAGAAGTAATCCCCTGGCACCATCAGCACGCCACGTTTTTTCAGACGCTGATAAAGCAGCTCTGTCGTAATGGGCAGGTCCTTGAACCACAGCCACAGGAAAATTGCCCCTTCCGGTTTATGGATCAGGCAGCGTTCTTCGGGTAAGTAGCGGCGAAGGATGGCGATAGTTTCCTGAACGCGCTGAGAGTAAAACGGCTTAATCACCTCATTCGACAGGCGCAGCAGGTCGTTACGCCTGATCATCTCGCACATCATCGCCGGGCCGATGCCGCCAGGGGAAAGGCTGATAATGCCGTTCATATTGGTAATGGCGGTGATGATTTTCTCGTTAGCAATGATAATGCCGCAACGGCTGCCCGGCAGGCCCAGCTTGGAGAGGCTCATGCAGAGGATGATGTTCGGGTTCCATAGCGGACGCGCTTCGCTGAAGATGATCCCCGGGAACGGTACGCCATAGGCGTTATCGATCACCAGCGGGATGCCGTGCTGATTCGCCAGCGCATCCAGCTTCATCAGCTCGTCGTCGGTGATCACGTTGCCCGTCGGGTTGGTGGGACGTGATACGCAGATCATGCCCGTCTCTTCACCGATATGCAGATGTTCAAAATCGACGTGATATTTGAACTGGCCCTCTGGCAGCAACTCGATATTCGGACGTGCGGAAACAAACAGGTCTTCTTCGAGGCCGGCATCGGCATAGCCGATATACTCCGGTGCCAGCGGGAACAGCACTTTTTTCGTGGTGCCGTCGGCGCGGCGTCCGGCGAACAGATTGAATAAGTAGAAAAACGCGCTCTGACTGCCATTTGTCAGTGCAATATTCTGTGGTTCGATATCCCAACCCAGCGCTTCCCGCAGCATTGCCGCCAGAAGCGTCAGTAGTTCTGTTTTACCCTGAGGGCCGTCGTAATTACATAGCGCATCGGTTGCTTTACCGTTTTCCAGCATCTCTGCCAGCAGCGTCTGGAAGTAGGTGTTCATCTCCGGAATTTGAGCCGGGTTTCCGCCGCCAAGCATGATAGCGCCTGGGGTGCGCAGCCCGTCGTTGAGGTCCTCCATCAGGCGGGTAATGCCTGAATGGCGGGTAAATTTGTCGCCGAATAGTGAAAACGTCATAGCAGGTGATCTGTCGGGCTTAATATGAAAGGCAGTAACCATAACGCCAGCACCGTGTTGGTGCAAATCGGCGAATGTGGTCGGATTTGTTGTTTTATGTGGTAGGTTTGTATTTGTGTGGTGAATTGTTCTGGTGAATGCCCCTCACCCCGGCCCTCTCCCCCTGAGGCTGAGAGTTCCCCACAAAATAATGCCTGCACAGACGGCCCCCTCTCCCTTGAGGGAGAGGGCTGGGGTGAGGGGGAACATACGGCTCTGGTGGTCATTCCGTTCACGTTATGTTCCTTGCTACTCTGTCACGACATAACCGGTGAACGTGCCAGGGTGGCTCAGTCGCCACCACCCTGGCGACCCGGGCTTCCGGCGGAAAATCGCCGCTTCGCGGTGCCTTCGGCTTATTCCTTCCGGCTTATCGGGGACGGGCGGAGGTAACATCCCTGTAAAGCCCGCCCTCTCGGCGCATCCCTGCGCCTCGCCCCGGCCTACAGGAAACGCCTCAGCGATTTACAGCCGGACCGAGGCATCGCTGAAAGCCCTCAGTTATTCTGAGGCAACGTTATAGCTTTTGCTTTCAAATTACTGGGGATCCCTCAGCCCCTGGGGAGAGGGTTAGGGTGAGGGGGTCTATTGATTACCCGCCCACACCACCATCACCTTATCGCCTTTGTGCTCGCGCACAAAGCCGTAGCCCTCTTTCATTGACAGCGTTGTTTGCTTGCCTTCACCCACCGCCGGATGACGGGCACGGAACTGCCCCAGAAGCTGCCAGTGGGCGACAGTTAACGCCTGTTTACCCGTGACGTCCTGCCAGTTCATATCCGAACGGGTTCCCTGTAGCGGATCGGAGCCCGTCGGGCCGAATGGACGCTCTGATTCATCGCCGTAATAGATCTGGACGCTTCCCGGTGCCAGCAGCAGTAACTCAGCGGCGCGCTGGCCCCCTTCACGGAACAGACGCGTATCATGGGAGGAGAGATAGCTCAGCACATTAAAACTTTGCAGCTTTTCTGCCATTTGCTGCCAGGTCAAATCCATATCGGCCAGACAGTCCACCGCTTTCGCCGCCTGCTCCTGATAGTCAAAGTTGATCATCGCATCGAAACCGTGGCGGTAATAATCGCTCTGCATCACGCCGTGGCCCCAGGATTCACCGGTCATCCAGAATGGCGCATTGTCGAGTTTTTTGTCCGGGTTGGCGGCTTTCCACGCGGCCAGCGCCTGGCTGGCCTGGTTTTTCAGTTGCTGCCAGGCTTCAGGCTCAACGTGCTTAGCGGTATCGACCCGGAAGCCGTCGATGCCGTAGTCACGTACCCACTGGCTGAGCCAGTGGGTCAGGTAATCTCGCGGCGTGAAATTCGTCATCACTTTCGCGTTGGTGTCGGGCTTGTGTTGATAAAAGTTCGGCAAACCTGACGGGATCTTAGATTCCGTTTTCAGATCCGGCAGAAAGGCTAGCGACATGGTCAGATCGTCAAAGCCCGGGTTGTCATAATCACCGATATCGGTACGGATCCATTTTTTACCCCACCATTTTTCCCATGCGGCTTTGTCACTGAAGTTGATGTAATCGTTGAAGCTGTGCCAGCTTTGACCCGCGCCTGGCTTCCAGTCAGTCCAGCGCTCGCCGAGGGTTTTTTTCAGCTCATCGCCCTGCAAATAGAGCGCGCCAAACTGATACTCCTGCATATCTGCAAGCGTCGCATAACCCGCGTGGTTCATGACAATGTCAAACAGGACGCGGATACCGCGCCTGTGCGCGTCGTCGACAAGCTGGCGTAAATCATCTTCGCTGCCCATGTTGGCGTCGAGTTTCGTCCAGTCCTGAGTGTAATAGCCGTGATAGGCGTAGTGGGGGAAATCCCCTTTGGTGCCGCCGCCAACCCAGCCGTGGATTTGCTCCAGTGGTGAGCTTATCCAGAGCGCATTCACGCCCAGTTGCTGAAGGTAATCCAGTTTGCTGGTAAGCCCTTTCAGATCGCCGCCGTGGAAAGTACCAATCTCCTGCATACCGTCTTTATGGCGGCCATAGCTGTTGTCGTTGGTGGGGTCGCCATTTACGAAGCGATCGGTCAGCACGAAATAGACGGTGGCGTTTTGCCAGCTGAATGGCGCGGGTTTGTCCGTCTCGGCGCGCTCAAGCAGCAGCAGGCCATTGCTGTTGGCGGCTGGCTGAAGAATTACTTTGCCGTTTTGAACGGTCGCGGTCTGTTTGCTGTAAAAATCACGCACCACCGTGCCTTCCGGAAAGGTGTTAACGACATCGATCGTGAGCGGTTTGCCGTCCCACTTCGGGCACTGGCGGGTAACGTTTGCGACAGGCTGTGGCGCCGCACTTTGTACCGTCAACATCAGCGTCGGCGTTCCCGAGCGCGTATCAATACGCATCTGATAAACGCCGTCACGGAATAACCGCCACTGCGGTGGGGTCCCTTCGCAGGGTTTGAGCGACAGCATCTCGTTGAGTTTAATGGCACCTGTCGGCTGCCAGCACGCGTTATCAAGACTCAACGTCAGCGGGCGGGTACCCTTCGCAAGCGTTGCCTGGCTGGTAAAGACGCCGGTACCTTCAGCGCTAAACGCGTTAAATCCCGGCGATGACCAGTCGGCATGCGCGAATGCGGGTAACATCAGAACAGCTAATGCAGTGCGTTTCATTCCATTTTCCTGTCGCGGCATTTTTGACCAGTGTGCCACTCGGCTCAGGGGAAAAACTCCTCCTCTGAGGCTTTCTGCCAGGAGGACGCGAAGGGATGAGTGATCCCGCGCAAAATTAGGCAGTTATCTGCGATATCGCGCACATTTTTCCAGTGCTGGTGATTTAATGATCATGTTCCGGATGACATAGTTTCGGAATTGGACTATTTGTATACGTGCTCTTGAGGACTATTTTTGGTATGACTTGAGATTCCGCTCTCAAATTTTTGAAGAAAATAAGGTGTTGGAATGTTTATATCCGACCAGGAGACCTAATGATATCGACTCCCATTCGACGATATGGGGCCGCGATACTCATGTTACTCACCATGGCATTTTCAGGTGAGGTGCTTGCAAAGACGCACGCGGATACAACGAGTAAGAAAGCCCACGTAATAAAGACGACAAGCAGTAAGGTTAGCAGTAAACAAGAGTATTCTCGCAATAGTGCAAAGAGTAGTTCACTTCCTGATTTGCGAAAATACCCTTCCGGGACACCAAGGAAAAAAGCGTTTCTCCGGACGGTAATGCCTTACATTAAAAGTCAAAATGCCGCGATTACTGCGGATCGTAACTGGCTGATCTCCAAACAGTACGATAGCCGCTGGTCGCCGTCTGAGCGCACTCGCCTGAAAGACATCGCCAAACGCTATAAAGTGAAGTGGAGCGGGAACACGCGTCGTGTGCCGTGGAACACTCTGTTAGAGCGTGTGGACATTATTCCAGGCAGTATGGTCGCGACAATGGCCGCCGCCGAAAGCGGTTGGGGCACCTCGAAGCTGGCACGCAACAACAACAATCTGTTTGGCATGAAATGCGCAAAAGGTCGTTGTACTAATGCACCCGGCAAGGTGAAGGGCTATTCACAGTTTGAATCGGTGAAAGATTCCGTGAATGCCTATGTGGTGAACCTGAACACCCACCCGGCCTACTCCTCGTTCCGTAAGTCACGCGCTCAGCTGCGTAAGGCGGATCAGGAAGTAACGGCTACGGCGATGATCCACAAGCTGAAAGGTTATTCCACTCAGGGACAGCGTTATAACAATTACCTGTTCTCCATGTACCAGGATAACCAGCGTCTGATTGCCGCACATATGTAATGAAAAACGCCTTCCACTGGAAGGCGTTCTTTTTTCTAGAGCAGGACTTCACTGTACCGTTCCCGGTACTCCTTCGGCGTGGTGTCATACTCTTTTCTGAACACCGAATAGAAATACTGAAGCGACGGATAGCCGCACATCTGTGAAATCTCGTTGATCGACAGCGAGGTGGAGATCAGCAGACTGCGCGCTTTCTCCAGCTTTTCCGCATGGATCACGGCGTGAATCGTCTCACCGACTTCCTCTTTGAACCGCTTCTCCAGATTCGAACGTGAAATGCCGACCGAATCGAGCACCTGATCGACCTTAATCCCTTTGCAGGCATGATTGCGAATGTAGTGCATCGCCTGAATCACGGCCGGATCGTTTAAGGAGCGGTAGTCAGTTGAGCGACGCTCGACCACGCGAACGGGCGGAACCAGCAGACGCTGGAGCGGCAGGGATTCGTTGGCTAACAGTCTGTGCAGCAGCTTTGCGGCCTGATAGCCCATCTGACGGGTACCCTGAGCCACGGATGAGAGCGCCACGCGCGACAGATAGCGCGTAAGCTCTTCGTTATCAATACCAATCACGCACAGCTTTTCAGGCACCGGAATATGCAAATGTTCACACACCTGTAATACGTGGCGGGCGCGGGCGTCCGTCACGGCGATAATCCCTGTCTGGGGTGGCAGAGTTTGCAGCCAGTCAGCCAGGCGATTTTGTGCGTGCTGCCAGTTTTCTGGCGCGGTTTCCAGCCCCTGATAAACGACGCCGCGATACTTCTCCTGGGCAACCAGCTGGCAGAAGGCATATTCACGCTCCATCGCCCAGCGCTTTCCGCTGGTGGCGGGCAATCCGTAAAACGCAAAACGATGTACGCCTTTCTCCTTTAAATGGAGGAAGGCGGTCTCGACCAGAGCATGGTTATCCGTGGCGATATAGTGAACGGGGGGGTAATGTTCCGGTGTATGGTAAGAGCCGCCAACGCCCACGATAGGCACGTCGACGCCACTCAGCAACTGTTCAATCACGGGGTCGTCAAAGTCAGCGATGACCCCGTCTCCCAGCCAGTCTTTGATGTTCTCCAGACGGGTACGAAAATCTTCTTCGATGAAAATATCCCATTCGGATTGCGACGCCTGCAAATATTCGCCAACCCCTTCAACCACCTGCCGGTCATAGGCTTTGTTGGCATTGAATAACAACGTAATGCGGTGACGCTTTTCAAACATGGCTCATTTCCCAAATTAGTCACGATAGTGTTATCAGGCGCGCCGCTTGGTGGCAGAGTCCATCCAGACTGCCAGCAAAAGAATGGCACCCTTGACGATATACTGCCAAAACGTCGGCACGTCCATCATACTCATCCCGTTATCCAGCGAAGCCATAATAAATGCGCCCATCACCGCCCCCGCCACGCTGCCAATGCCCCCGGCGAGGCTGGTCCCGCCAATCACGCAGGCGGCGATGGCGTCCAGCTCGGCAATATTACCCGCAGACGGGGAGCCCGCCCCCAGTCGCGAACTGAGGATCAGCCCCGCGATGGCCACCATCAGGCCGTTGATGGCAAAGACGGCGAGTTTGGTGCGTTCTACGTTGATACCAGATAAACGCGCGGCTTCCAGATTGCCGCCGATGGCATAAATACGGCGACCGAATGCGGTACGTGTGGCCATAAACATTCCACCTAACAGCAACAGCGCCAGCAGCAGAACGGGCGTTGGGACGCCGCGATAATCGTTTAACAGCCAGATGGCGCCCAGCACAATCACCGCAGTAAGCGCCTGACGGCCGACAACCGAGGTTGAGGCAGGCGAGGCCAGCCCCAGCGCCTGGCGACGCATGCGTCCTCGCCATTGCCACGCGACAAACGCCATCAGCCCAACCACGCCGATCGTAAAACCGACGCCATCAGAGAGGTAGCTTTGGCCAATCTGGGACATCGAGGCGCTGGTCGGGGAGACGGTGGTGCCGTTGGTGATCCCAATCAGAATGCCGCGGAAGGCCAGCATCCCCGCTAAGGTGACGATAAACGACGGGACTTTACGGTAGGCCACCCACCAGCCATTCCACGCCCCCAGCAGCAGACCTAGCACCAGCGTGACCGCAATCGTCAGCGGCAGCGGCCAGCCTAGCCAGACGTCAAAAATTGCCGCCACGCCGCCGAGCAGACCCATCATCGACCCTACCGACAGGTCAATTTCCGCTGAGATAATCACAAAGACCATCCCCACCGCCAGGATCCCGGTGATGGCGGTCTGACGCAGCAAGTTAGAGACGTTACGTGCGCTTAAATAGGAGCCATCGGTCATCCAGGTAAAGAACAACATGATCACGATAATGGCGGCAATCATTACAAAAACTTGCAGATTCAGCGATTTAAGTCCTGCGAACGCACCGGGCGTCGGAACAGCGACTTTGATATCAGACGGGTTGCTTTTCGACATGGCGTTCGCTCCTTAAGGCAGCTTCCATCACCTGCTCTTGCGTCAGGTTCTGGTTGTTCAGGTTGGCTTTGAGTTTCCCTTCATGCATGACCAGCACGCGGTCGCTCAGCCCCAGCACTTCAGGCAATTCGGACGAGATAACAATGACGGCAATCCCTTGCTGCACAAGCTGGTTGATCAGCTTGTAGATTTCATACTTCGCGCCGATATCGATCCCGCGGGTGGGTTCGTCCAGAATTAAAATGCGCGGATTAAGCAGCAGGCAGCGCGCCAGAATCGCTTTCTGCTGGTTGCCGCCGCTCAGGCGTCCTATCGCCAGCTCCGGCGAGGAGGTTTTCACCTTAAGCCGGGCAAGCGACTGGAGAATACACTGCTGTTCTGCGGCATCATCCAGGCTGCTCAGCGCGCCGGAAAACTGGCTGAGCGCCGCCAGCGTGATATTTTTTCCCACCGCCATTACCGGCACGATGCCGTCTTTTTTGCGGTCTTCTGGCACCATGGCAATGCCCTTAGCAATAGCCTGCTGGCAGTTGTCGATTTTTACCGGCTGACCGTCGATATAAATTTTGCCTTCCCAGCGCCCCGGCCAGACGCCAAAGAGACACTGCACGGCCTCGGTTCTTCCCGCACCCACTAAACCCGCAATGCCGAGAATTTCGCCGCGGTGCAGCGAGAAGGAGAGGTTATCCACGCGCTTGATATGGCGGTTAACGGGATGCCACGCCGTCAGGTTTTCCACGCGCAGGAGCTCTTCGCCGATGGTGTGCGGTTCGTTGGGATACAGCGCGGTGAGTTCGCGACCCACCATCATGGTGATGATGTCATCCTCGCTCATGCCTTCTGCTTCACGCGTGCCGATGTGCTGCCCGTCGCGGATGACGCAGATGGTGTCGGAAATGGCTTTCACCTCATTGAGCTTGTGCGAAATATAGATGCAGGCGATACCGTGGTTTTGCAGATCGCGGATGATATTGAGCAGTACGGCGGTTTCCTGTTCGGTGAGTGAGGCGGTTGGTTCGTCGAGGATCAGCAGGCGCACCTGTTTGTTCAGCGCCTTGGCGATCTCGACCAGCTGCTGCTGGCCTAAACCTAAGTCGCCCACGCGCGTATCCGGTGAGATAGCCAGGCTCACCTGAGCCAGCAGTTTTTCGCAGCGCAGCGTCATGGTGTCGTAATCCAGTACGCCGTGGCGTGAGAGTTCGGCACCGAGAAAGATATTTTCCAGCACGGTAAGGTGCTTCACCAGCGCCAGCTCCTGGTGAATGATAGCGATGCCTTTACGTTCGGTATCGCGAATGTGCGTGGCCTGGAGCACCTCACCGGCAAAAACGATTTCGCCCTCGTAGCTGCCGTGCGGGTAGATCCCGCACAACACTTTCATCAGCGTGGATTTTCCCGAGCCATTTTCGCCGCACAGCGACATCACTTCGCCGGGATTCAGCCGCAGGCTTACGTTATCGACTGCTTTCACCGCCCCGAAGGCTTTGGTGATGCTTTTCATTTCAAGTAAATAAGACATAACTGCTCCGCATAGCCCAACAGATGAACAGGGCAGGTCAATGCGCCCCTGCCGGGCAGGGGCTGCGCTGGATTACAGTTCACTCTTCTTATGGAAACCGTCTTTCACCACGGTGGCGTCAATATTCTCTTTGTTGACTTCGATAGGGGTAAGCAGGCGAGCAGGTACGTCTTTCAGGCCGTTATTTAACGTCGCGTCTGCTTTAGGTTGCTGGCCATTGCCCAGCTCAACGGCAATTTCGGCGGCCGTATTGGCAAGCTCGGTAATGGGCTTATACACCGTCATGGTCTGGGTACCCGCGATGATGCGTTTTACACCCGCAAGGTCGGCGTCCTGGCCGGAAATAGCGACTTTCCCGGCCAGACCCTGCGCGCTCAGCGCCTGAATGGCGCCACCCGCAGTGGCATCGTTAGAGGCCACCACCGCATCGATTTTGTTGTTATTTGCGGTCAACGCGTTTTCCATAATTTTCAGCGCGTTTTCCGGTAACCAACCGTCAGCCCACTGGTCGCCGACGACTTTAATTTTGCCCTCGTCGATATATGGCTTCAGCACTTTCATTTGTCCCTGGCGGAACAGTTTGGCGTTGTTATCCACGGGCGAGCCGCCCATCAGGAAATAATTCCCCTGAGGCACTTTTGCGACCAGGCTTTTAGCCTGTAATTCGCCCACCTTTTCATTGTCGAACGAAATATAATAATCAATATCGGCATTATTAATCATGCGGTCATAAGCCAGGACTTTTATCCCTTCCTGTTTCGCTTCTTTCACCACGTTGCTTAATACCTGGCCGTTATACGGGATAATGACCAGCACATCGACGCCACGGTTGATCATATTCTCGATTTGCGACATTTGCGTCTCTTCGTTGCCGTTAGCGGACTGAACGAACACCTCCGCGCCGAGAGATTCCGCTTTTTTAACAAAGATATCGCGATCTTTTTGCCAGCGCTCCAGGCGTAAGTCATCAATCGCCATGCCGATTTTGACCTCTTTGGCGTGTCCGACAAAGCTTGCAAGCAGGAGAGTAGTGCAGAGCGTTAGGGTCAGGTTCTTTATCTTCATAATTATTAGGCCTTTTTGTAGGGGTATGTGTAGCTGAGATAAAAGAAACGTTCACTGCTGAGACGCAGCAAATTTTTAACGTGGAAAGGCCTGCTGGCAATTACAGATTTTTATCTTCTCATTACGATATTTGGTTTATTTCTGAATTTATGACCGCGATCGGATTTTAAAAAGCGTAACCTATTAATTACATTTGATTCTGGAATGCGCGCCGAAAAATAGTTTGTCTGCGCATTATTTTGCGAGCCAGCGCACAATTGCGCATTATCTCAATAGCAGTGTGAAATAACGTAATTGAGCAACCTCCAATGTCTATTCACTATTACTCCAGAAGCAAGACCACGCCGCATACCCTGATTATGGAGCTCAATATGCAAGCTTATTTCGACCAACTCGATCGCGTTCGTTTCGAAGGCACGAAAACGACCAATCCTTTAGCATTTCGTCACTACAACCCGGATGAGCTGGTGCTGGGTAAGCGCATGGAAGATCACTTGCGCTTTGCCGCCTGCTACTGGCACACCTTCTGCTGGAACGGTGCCGATATGTTCGGCGTGGGCTCTTTTGACCGTCCATGGCAACAGCCGGGCGAGGCCATTGAGCTGGCGAAGCGTAAAGCCGACGTCGCGTTCGAGTTCTTCCATAAGCTGAACGTGCCGTACTACTGTTTCCACGATGTGGACGTGTCGCCGGAAGGGGCATCGCTGAAAGAGTATCTGAACAATTTCGCGCAGATGGTCGACGTACTGGCTGAAAAACAGCAGCAAAGCGGCGTCAAGCTGCTCTGGGGTACGGCTAACTGCTTTACCAATCCTCGCTATGGCGCGGGTGCGGCAACCAACCCGGACCCGGAAGTCTTCAGCTGGGCGGCAACCCAGGTCGTGACCGCGATGAACGCCACGCATCAGCTGGGCGGTGAGAACTATGTACTCTGGGGCGGTCGTGAAGGCTATGAAACGCTGCTGAATACCGACCTGCGTCAGGAGCGTGAGCAGATTGGTCGCTTTATGCAGATGGTTGTGGACCACAAACACAAAATCGGTTTCCGCGGCACGCTGCTGATTGAGCCAAAACCACAGGAGCCAACCAAGCATCAGTATGATTATGATGTCGCCACCGTGTATGGCTTCCTGAAGCAGTTTGGTCTGGAAAAAGAGATCAAAGTGAATATTGAGGCTAACCACGCTACCCTGGCGGGCCACTCGTTCCATCACGAAATTGCCTCTGCGATTGCACTGGGCATCTTCGGCTCTGTCGATGCTAACCGTGGTGATCCACAGCTGGGCTGGGATACCGACCAGTTCCCGAACAGCGTGGAAGAGAATGCGCTGGTGATGTACGAGATCATCAAAGCGGGCGGTTTCACCACCGGCGGCCTGAACTTCGACGCCAAAGTGCGTCGCCAGAGCACCGACAAATACGATCTGTTCTACGGGCATATTGGCGCGATGGACACCATGGCGCTGGCGCTGAAAGTAGCGGCCCGTATGATTGAAGACGGTGAGCTGGATAAGCGCGTGGCGAAGCGCTACAGCGGCTGGAACAGTGAGCTGGGCCAGCAAATTTTGAAAGGTCAGTTATCGCTTGCGGAGATCGCGAAGTACGCTGAACAGCATCAGCTTGCGCCGCAGCATCAGAGTGGCCATCAGGAGCTGCTGGAAAACCTGGTCAATCACTACCTGTTCGATAAATAACAGCATCCAGGCCCGGTAAGCGCAGCGCCACCGGGCATTTTCGTCAAAGGAGCCACCACATGTATATCGGGATCGATCTTGGCACGTCGGGGGTGAAAGCCATCCTGTTAAGCGAGCAGGGCGATGTATTAGCCACGCACACTGAAAAGTTGCAGGTTTCACGTCCGTATCCGCTTTGGTCGGAACAAGATCCGGAGCAGTGGTGGCAGGCGACGGACCGTGCGATGAAAGCCTTAGGCGAGCAGCACAGCCTGCGCGACGTGAAGGCACTGGGCATTGCCGGGCAAATGCATGGCGCAACGTTGCTGGATAGTCAGCATCGCGTTCTGCGCCCGGCTATTCTCTGGAACGATGGCCGCTGTGCGGAAGAGTGCGCGATCCTTGAGGAGCGTGTGCCTGCGTCCCGCGAAATTACGGGCAACCTGATGATGCCCGGTTTTACCGCGCCAAAACTCCTGTGGGTGCAGCGCCATGAGCCTGAGATTTTCCGTCAGGTGGCGAAGGTTCTGTTGCCGAAAGACTACCTGCGTTTTCGCATGACAGGGGATTTTGCCAGCGACATGTCTGACGCCGCGGGCACGATGTGGCTCGACGTGGCGAAACGGGACTGGAGCGAGGCGATGCTGGATGCCTGCCAGCTGACGCGCGACCATATGCCTGCGCTGTTTGAAGGCAGTGAAATCACGGGGGCTTTACAGCCTTCTGTTGCTGAACGCTGGAACATGCCAGCCGTACCTGTCGTCGCCGGCGGCGGCGATAATGCGGCGGGTGCGGTCGGCGTGGGGATGGTCGAGGCAGGGCAGGCCATGCTCTCACTCGGTACCTCCGGCGTCTATTTTGCCGTCAGTGACGGGTATCGTAGCAACCCTGGAAGCGCCGTACACAGCTTCTGCCACGCGTTGCCGGGTAAATGGCATTTGATGTCGGTGATGCTGAGCGCGGCTTCCTGCCTCGACTGGGCGGCAAAGCTAACCGGAATGGCGGACGTCCCGGCGCTTATCACAGCGGCACAGCAGGCAGATGATAATGCCGGTGCGGTTTGGTTTTTACCGTACCTTTCCGGCGAGCGGACGCCGCATAACAACCCGGAAGCGAAAGGGGTGTTCTTCGGTCTTACCCATCAGCACGGCCCGGCAGAGCTTGCGCGCGCGGTGCTTGAAGGCGTTGGCTATGCTCTGGCGGACGGAATGGATGTCGTGCATGACTGTGGACTGACGCCATCCAGCATTACGTTAATTGGCGGCGGTGCACGAAGCAGCTACTGGCGGCAAATGTTTTCCGATATCAGCGGGTTGCAGCTGGACTATCGTACGGGAGGCGATGTCGGCCCGGCGCTCGGTGCGGCACGGCTGGCGCAAATTGCGCTGAACCCGGATAAACCACTGCACCAGCTTTTGCCCCAGCTGCCGCTTGAACGGCAGCATCGTCCTGATGCGAAAAATCATGCTCGCTATGCTGAAAGACGAGACGTGTTCCGCAAAATCTATCAGCAGCTTTTGCCGCTAATGTCATAAACAGGAGCCGGGTGGCGCTAACGCTTACCCGGCCTACCAGCCTTCAACCGGGTTAGCTTACAAACCTGCGCGTATCGATTCTTTGCAGCAACATTGACAGCAGCAGGCTGACAACCAGCGTAACGGTAAATATCCAGACAATATCCAGCACCGGCCAGCTTTTAAGCTCAACGCCGCGGGTGCGCAGGGCGTGGATCACCAGCGCGTGAAAACCGTAAATGCCCAGCGAGTGGCGAGAGATAAACCCCAGCACCGGAAGCGGGCGGGCATTCAGGGTGTTTTTAACCAGCGTCAGCAGAGAGATCGCGCAGATAAAGACCATCGGCCCGCAGTAGAGATACCAGGTATCGGCAAAGTTGCCGCGCCATTGCAGCTCATGCAGCGTCCCGCGAGATATAATAAACACACCGACGAGAAACGCGGCCGCGCATAGCCAGTTTATTCCTCGCTTTTGCGTCTCCATCATGCCAATGGCGCGCCCCAGCATGCCGTACAGCACGTAATAAAACGTATCCCCGGTGATATAAAGGTTAACGGGCAGCCATTCAAAGCCATCAATTTTCTGTGAAACGGTATTCGGGTTGGCCACGATCCCGATTATTACCATCAAGGCCAGCAGCATTTTACCGCTGACGTTTTTTACCTGAATTAACGGTGACACCAGATAGATAACGATTATCGCGAAGAAAAACCACAGATGATAGAACACCGGTTTTTGCAACAAATTGAGCAGGGAACGTTCAGCGTTAATTGAAGTGAACAGGATGATATAGAGCAGCGAAATGGCGCTGTAAAACAGCAGACAGGAGACAATACGGATGAAATGTCTTGGCTGCGCGCTACGCTCGCCAAAAAAGAGAAAACCGGAAATCATAAAGAACAGCGGGACGCTCACGCGGGAGGCCGAGTTCAGAATATTGGCGACATCCCAGTTAACAGGGCTGATACTGTGCGCGTTCGTGACATACCAGGTCGTTGTGTGGATCATCACCACCATCAGACAGGCTATTCCCCGCAGGTTATCAATCCAGTTAATTTTTGACTGCATCAGTTCCTCTGTATTCCTGATAAAAAAAGTGTGACTGCGATTGTGTAAAACTTTTCCCTTGGAAAATTCTGAGTTTAGCCAGGCTAACTTGTAGGGAGCTGGCGAGATTCGCAGAATGACGGACTTTAATCTATAAACGTGTTGCTACTAAAAATAACAGCCACTGACCAGGGCGGTAATAAAAATGATGATGAAGCGTGGGGTGTCACTCTTTCTGCTGCTCTTATTAACAGGATGCAGTGCTTCTGAGGAGATACCTGTCCAAAAAGCGCAGCAGGGGAAAATGAGCCCGGAGCGTTCCCTGAATATGGAACAGCTGTGCAGGGATCAGGCGGCTCACCGCTATAATTCCGAAGCACAGAAAATTCATATAAACGGCTTCGAGCGCTTTCAGGGCAGCTATGAACTGAAAGGCTATACGGCGCGTAAAGAGGGCTTTGTCTGCTCTTTTGATGCAGACGGCCAGTTTTTACATCTCTCAATGCGTTAAATTGCTCGTATAAGCAGCAACCAGAGCCTTCGCAGGTTTTGGCTGTAGGGCTTATTCCCCAATTTTCCCTAAACAACCCCGTTTCGTACTGTATATCTTGCAGCCAGCGGGTATACTGATCCCTTCCATTTAAAACCACACGTATCCAGCACGAAATACTATGCAAAAGTTTGATACCAAGACCTTCCAGGGCCTGATCCTGACCTTACAGGATTACTGGGCTCGTCAGGGCTGCACCATTGTTCAACCTTTGGACATGGAAGTTGGCGCAGGCACCTCACACCCGATGACCAGCCTGCGCGCGTTAGGGCCAGAGCCAATGGCGACCGCCTATGTGCAGCCATCCCGTCGTCCGACCGATGGCCGTTACGGCGAAAACCCGAACCGTTTGCAGCACTACTATCAGTTCCAGGTGGTGATTAAGCCATCACCCGACAACATTCAGGAACTGTACCTCGGGTCACTGAAAGAGCTGGGTATGGATCCAACCATTCACGACATTCGTTTCGTGGAAGATAACTGGGAAAACCCAACGCTGGGTGCCTGGGGTCTGGGTTGGGAAGTGTGGCTGAACGGCATGGAAGTGACCCAGTTCACTTACTTCCAGCAGGTTGGCGGTCTGGAATGTAAACCGATTACCGGCGAAATCACCTATGGTCTGGAACGTCTGGCCATGTACATTCAGGGCGTAGACAGCGTTTACGACCTGGTCTGGAGCGACGGCCCGCTGGGTAAAACCACCTACGGCGACGTGTTCCATCAGAACGAAGTGGAGCAATCCACCTATAACTTCGAATACGCGGACGTGGACTTCCTGTTCACCTGCTTCGAGCAGTACGAGAAAGAAGCCCAGCAGCTGCTGGCGCTGGAGACTCCGCTGCCGCTGCCTGCCTACGAGCGTATTCTGAAGGCTGCCCACAGCTTCAACCTGCTGGATGCCCGCAAAGCGATCTCCGTGACTGAACGTCAGCGCTACATTCTGCGTATTCGTACCCTGACCAAAGCCGTTGCAGAAGCTTACTACGCGTCCCGTGAAGCCCTTGGCTTCCCGATGTGCAACCGAAACAAATAAGAGGCGGCCATGTCTGAGAAAACTTTCCTGGTGGAAATCGGCACTGAAGAGCTGCCACCAAAAGCCCTGCGCAGCCTGGCTGAATCTTTCGCTGCGAACGTCACTGCTGAGCTGGATAACGCTGGCCTGGCGCACGGTAAAATTGAGTGGTTTGCTGCGCCGCGTCGTCTGGCGCTGAAAGTGGCAAACCTGGCGGCGTCCCAGCCGGATCGCGAAGTTGAAAAACGTGGCCCGGCCATTGCTCAGGCGTTCGACGCGGAAGGCAAGCCGAGCAAAGCGGCAGAAGGCTGGGCGCGCGGCTGCGGCATCACCGTTGATCAGGCTGAGCGTCTGACCACCGACAAAGGTGAATGGCTGCTGTACCGTGCCCATGTGAAAGGCGAAAGCGCCGAAGCGCTGCTGCCTGACATGATCGCGACCTCGCTGGCAAAATTGCCGATTCCTAAGCTGATGCGCTGGGGCGCGTCCGACGTACACTTTGTGCGTCCGGTTCACACCGTGACCCTGCTGCTGGGCGATACCGTTATCCCGGCGACCATTCTGGGCGTGGCGTCCGATCGCGTGATCCGCGGCCATCGCTTTATGGGCGAGTCGGAGTTCACTATCGACAATGCTGACCAGTACCCGCAGATCCTGCTGGAGCGCGGCAAGGTCATTGCTGACTACGAACAGCGTAAAGCCAAAATCAAAGCGGACGCAGAAGACGCGGCGCGCAAAATTGGCGGTAATGCCGATCTGAGCGACAGCCTGCTGGAAGAGGTGACTTCGCTGGTCGAATGGCCGGTTGTACTGACCGCGAAATTCGAAGAGAAATTCCTGGCCGTTCCGGCAGAAGCGCTGGTTTACACCATGAAGGGTGACCAGAAGTACTTCCCGGTTTACGCCAACGACGGCAAGCTGCTGCCAAACTTCATCTTCGTGGCGAACATCGAATCGAAAGATCCGAGCCAGATTATCTCCGGTAACGAGAAAGTGGTGCGTCCGCGTCTGGCGGATGCCGAGTTCTTCTTCAATACCGACCGTAAAAAACGTCTGGAAGACAACCTGCCGCGTCTGCAAACCGTACTGTTCCAGCAGCAGCTGGGTACGCTACGCGACAAGACCGACCGTATCGCGGAGCTGTCCGGCTGGATTGCCCGTGAAATTGGCGCCGACGTTAACCACGCTACCCGTGCGGGCCTGCTCTCCAAGTGCGACCTGATGACCAACATGGTGTTCGAATTTACCGACACCCAGGGCGTGATGGGCATGCACTACGCGCGTCACGATGGCGAAGCGGAAGACGTGGCGGTAGCCCTGAACGAGCAGTATCAGCCGCGCTTTGCCGGTGACGATCTGCCGTCTAACCCGGTTGCCTGCGCCGTGGCGATTGCCGATAAGATGGACACCCTGGCGGGTATCTTCGGTATCGGTCAGCATCCGAAAGGCGACAAAGACCCGTTCGCGCTGCGTCGTGCTGCGCTGGGCGTGCTGCGAATCATCGTAGAGAAGAACCTCAACCTCGATCTGCAAACGCTGACCGAAGAAGCGGTACGTCTGTACGGCGATAAGCTGACCAACGTGAAGGTTGTGGATGATGTTATCGACTTTATGCTCGGTCGTTTCCGCGCGTGGTATCAGGACGAAGGTTACTCCGTTGATACCATTCAGGCGGTGCTGGCGCGTCGTCCGACCCGTCCGGCAGATTTCGATGCGCGTATGAAAGCGGTATCCCACTTCCGTACGCTGGAAGCGGCGTCTGCGCTGGCCGCGGCCAACAAGCGTGTATCCAACATCCTCGCGAAATCCGACGAGACGCTGAACGAGCGCGTCAACGCTGCAACCCTGAAAGAGCCGGAAGAGATTTCTCTGGCGATGCAGGTTGTGGTGCTGCGCGACAAGCTGGAGCCGTATTTCGCGGAAGGTCGCTACCAGGAAGCGCTGGTGGAGCTGGCGGAGCTGCGTGACGTCATCGACGCCTTCTTCGAGAAGGTGATGGTGAACGTGGAAGATAAAGAGCTGCGGATTAACCGTCTCTCGATGCTTGAGAAACTGCGTGAGCTGTTCCTGCGCGTGGCGGATATTTCGCTGCTGCAATAACGTAAAAAACCCGCCCCTGACAGGCGGGAAGAACGGCAACTAAACTTTTTCTCTTCGTAGGCCGGGAAAGCGTAGCGCCTCCCGGCAAAAGCCCGATGGCGCGATGCTTATCGGGCCTACGTTACTTTGAGATACTTTTTCTTTACACCCTCTCAAACACCGTCGCGATACCCTGACCCAATCCAATACACATCGTTGCCAGTCCGAACTGGGCATCTTTGCGTTCCATCAGGTTAATCAGCGTGGTACTGATACGCGCCCCGGAGCAGCCCAGCGGGTGACCGAGGGCGATCGCGCCGCCGTTGAGGTTAATCTTCTCGTCGATCTGATCCATCAGCCCCAGATCTTTAATGCACGGCAGGATCTGCGCGGCGAACGCTTCGTTCATCTCAAAGAGATCGATATCACTTGCGCTCAGCCCCGCTTTTTTCAGCGCCAGTTTTGATGCCGGAACCGGGCCGTAGCCCATGATGGAAGGATCGCAGCCCACGACTGCCATCGAACGCACGCGGGCGCGTGGCGTCAGGCCTAATTCGCGGGCGCGGCTCTCGCTCATCACCAGCATCGCGGCGGCACCGTCGGACAGGGCAGACGAGGTGCCCGCCGTTACCGTACCGGTGACCGGATCAAACGCCGGACGCAGGGTAGAAAGCGCTTCAACGGTTGTTTCAGGACGGATAACTTCGTCGTAGCTGAACTGCTTCAGTACGCCGTCTGCGTCGTGACCGCCGGTTGGGATGATCTCATTCTTAAAGGCACCAGACTGCGTGGCGGCCCAGGCGCGGGCATGCGAGCGCGCGGCAAACGCATCCTGCATCTCACGGCTGATGCCGTGCAGACGGGAGAGCATCTCGGCGGTCAGACCCATCATACCGGCGGCTTTCGCCACGTTGCGGCTCATGCCTGGATGGAAATCGACCCCGTGGCTCATTGGCACGTGGCCCATGTGCTCCACGCCGCCCACCAGACAGGCCTGCGCATCGCCGGTCATGATCATCCGCGCCGCGTCGTGCAGCGCCTGCATCGACGAACCGCAAAGACGGTTGACGGTGACGGCCGGAACCGAATGCGGGATCTCCGCCAGCAGGGACGCGTTACGGGCGATGTTAAAGCCCTGCTCCAGCGTCTGCTGCACGCAGCCCCAGTAAATATCGTCCAGCGCTGCTGGGTCCAGCGCCGGGTTACGCGCCAGCAGGCTACGCATCAGGTGCGCGGAGAGATCTTCCGCCCGCACGTTACGGAATGCGCCGCCTTTTGAACGGCCCATCGGGGTGCGAATCGCATCAACAATGACAACCTTTTCCATTGTGACTCCTTAAGCCGTTTTCAGTGCGCCAACCGGACGGGCTGGCTCAACTGCTGGATAGTAGGGTTCGTTATGGCGCGCTTTGTTACGCAGCCCTTCCGGCACCTCATAAAGCGGACCGAGGTGCTGGTACTGCTGTGCCATATCGAGATAGCGGGCGCTGCCGAGCGTATCCAGCCAGCGGAACGCGCCGCCGTGGAACGGAGGGAAGCCGAGGCCGTATACCAGCGCCATATCCGCTTCTGCCGGGCTGGCGATAATGCCTTCTTCGAGGCAGCGCACCACTTCGTTGATCATCGGGATCATCATCCGGGCGATGATCTCATCGTCGGTGAAGTCGCGTTTCGGCTGACTGACGTCGGCCAGCAGGCCATCCACCGCCGGATCTTCTTCTTTTTTCGGTTTGCCTTTGCTGTCTTCTTTATAGCGCCAGAAGCCCAGACCGTTTTTCTGACCAAAGCGGTTGGCGTCGAACAGGGCGTCAATGGCGTCGCGATAGTCTTTCTGCATGCGCTGCGGGAAGCCCGTCGCCATCACCGCCTGCGCGTGATGGGCAGTGTCGATGCCGACAACGTCCAGCAGATACGCCGGGCCCATCGGCCAGCCGAACTGTTTTTCCATCACCTTGTCGATTTTGCGGAAGTCTGCGCCGTCGCGCAGCAGCTGGCTGAAACCGGCGAAGTACGGGAACAGCACGCGGTTAACGAAGAAGCCCGGGCAGTCGTTAACCACGATCGGCGTTTTGCCCATCTTGCTCGCCCACGCCACCACTTTGGCGATGGTTTCGTCGGAGGTTTTTTCCCCACGGATCACTTCAACCAGCGGCATGCGATGCACCGGGTTAAAGAAGTGCATCCCGCAGAAGTTTTCCGGACGCTTCAGCACGCTCGCCAGTTCGCTGATAGGAATGGTGGAGGTGTTAGAGGCCAGCACGGTTTCCGGACGCACCTTGTCTTCGGTTTCGGCCAGTACCGCTTTTTTCACTTTCGGGTTCTCGACGACCGCTTCAACCACCACGTCCACACGGTCGAAACCGCTGTATTCCAGCACTGGCTGGATGGTGGAGATCACGCCTGCCAGCTTCAGACCGTCAATTTTGCCGCGCTCAAGCTGTTTATTCAGCAGCTTGGCCGCTTCGGTCATGCCCAGCGTCAGGGATTTCTCGTTGATGTCCTTCATCACCACCGGCACGCCTTTCCAGGCAGACTGGTAGGCGATGCCGCCACCCATAATGCCCGCGCCGAGTACCGCCGCGTGTTTTGGCGTTTCAACGTTTTTGGTAAGTTGTTTGGCTTTGCCCTTCACGAACTGATCGTTAAGGAAGATACCAACCAGCGCGCGGGCTTCGTTGGTGTGCGCCAGCGGGACAAAGCTCTGGTTTTCCAGCTTCAGGGCGTCATCACGGCCCAGACGGGCTGCCGCTTCAATGGTTTTCACCGCCGTGATCGGCGCCGGGTAGTGTTTACCCGCCGTCTGCATCACCATGCCTTTGGCGATGGTGAAGCTCATGGTGGCTTCAATTTTGCTGAGCTTCAACGGCTCCAGTTTCGGCTGACGTTTGGCTTTCCAGTCGAGATCGCCGTTAATCGCCTGACGCAGAATGGCGATAGCACCCTCAATCAGTTTTTCAGGCTTAACCACGCCGTCCACCAGGCCGATTTTCTGCGCCTGTTCTGCGCCGACATCTTTACCCGCGGCAATGATCTCCAGCGCGCTGTCGGCACCCAGCATGCGCGGCATACGCACGGAACCGCCAAAGCCCGGCATGATGCCCAGCTTGGTTTCCGGCAGGCCGATGCGCAGGTCCGGCGTCGCCAGACGGTAGTCGGTCGCCAGCACGCACTCGCAGCCACCGCCCAGCGCGTAGCCGTTAACGGCGGAAAGGGTCGGGACAGGCAGATCTTCCAGACGATTAAAAACGCTGTTGGCAAAGTGCAGCCACTGGCTCAGCTGTTCTTCGGGCACCAGGAACAGCGACAGGAATTCGGTGATATCCGCGCCAACGATAAAGGCCGCTTTGTTGGAGCGCAGCAGCAGCCCCTTTAAATCTGATTGCTTTTCAAGTACATCCAGCGCCTGGCCAAGACTGGCCACCGTCGCGGTATCAAGCTTGTTCACTGAGCCGGGGGCATCGAACACCAGTTCGGCAATGCCATCTTCCAGCCAGTCTACGTACAGGGTGTCGCCTTTGTAGAGCATGTCGGTCTCCTGAATCCAGCAATTGGATCTGGTCATACCAGATGAAACGGAGTGTGGAATTTATGTTAATAAAATGCAAATTAGTCATTAAGAAATTGCTGCGCTGATCACGGTCGGTGGAAATCACGCAGCCGCAGTGAGGTGTGCTAAGATGCGATGACTTGAGGTCAAAAAAACGAAAGGAAGAATGATGGACTCACTGGCTTCGCTTTATAAAAATCATATCGTTACCCTACAGGAACGTACCCGCGATGTACTGGCCCGCTTCAAGCTGGATGCCCTGCTGATCCACTCCGGCGAGCTGATGAATACTTTTCTTGATGACCATGCTTATCCCTTCAAGGTTAACCCGCAGTTTAAAGCCTGGGTGCCTGTCACGCAGGTTCCAAATTGCTGGCTGCTGGTGGATGGCGTGAACAAGCCGAAACTGTGGTTCTACCTGCCGGTCGATTACTGGCACAACGTGGAGCCGCTGCCGACCTCATTCTGGACCGAAGAAATTGACGTGATAGCGCTGCCAAAAGCAGACGGCATTGGCAGCCAGCTGCCAGCGGCGCGCGGCAACATCGGCTACATTGGACCGGTTCCTGAGCGTGCGCTGGGTCTGGATATTCCGGCAGATAAACTCAACCCGAAAGGCGTGCTGGATTATCTACACTACTATCGCGCCTACAAGACCGACTACGAACTTTACTGCATGCGTGAAGCGCAAAAAACGGCGGTGAATGGCCACCGTGCGGCGCATGAAGCGTTCCAGTCCGGTATGAGCGAGTTCGATATTAATCAGGCCTACCTGACGGCGACCGGCCACCGCGATACCGACGTGCCGTACAGCAACATCGTGGCGCTGAATGAACATGCCTCGGTTCTGCACTACACCAAACTGGATCATCAGGTTCCGGCTGAGATGCGCAGCTTCCTGCTGGACGCGGGGGCTGAGTACAATGGTTATGCGGCAGACCTGACCCGTACCTGGGCGGCGAATGCGGACACCGATTTTGCGCAATTGATCAAAGACGTGAACGACGAACAGCTGGCGCTGATTGGCACCATGAAGGCCGGAACCAGCTACGTGGATTATCACATCCAGTTCCATCAGCGCATCGCTAAACTGCTGCGTAAGCATCAGATTGTCAAAGACATGAGCGAAGAGGCGATGGTTGAGAACGATCTGACCGGGCCATTTATGCCGCACGGTATCGGTCACCCGCTGGGTTTGCAGGTTCATGACGTCGCGGGCTTTATGCAGGATGATACCGGTACGCACCTGGCGGCGCCGTCTAAATATCCTTATCTGCGCTGCACCCGCGTTCTGGCGCCGCGTATGGTATTGACCATCGAGCCGGGCATCTACTTTATTGAATCCCTGCTGGCGCCGTGGCGCGAAGGGCAATTCAGCAAGCACTTCAACTGGGAGAAAATTGAAGCGCTGAAGCCGTATGGCGGCATTCGTATCGAGGATAACGTGGTTATTCACGAGAGCAGCATTGAGAACATGACGCGAGATCTGAAGCTGGCCTGATGGAAAGCTGGCTGATACCGGCCGAGCCGGTCACCTTTGTTGAGGAAATCAAGAAAAGCCGCTTTATCACGCTGCTGGCGCATACCGACGGCGTGGAGGCGGCGAAGGCGTTCGTCGAGTCCGTCCGCGCGCAGCACCCCGATGCCCGCCATCACTGTGTGGCGTGGGTCGCAGGGCCGCCAGACGACTCACAGCAGCTCGGGTTTTCTGACGACGGTGAACCGGCGGGTACGGCCGGAAAACCGATGCTATCCCAGTTGATGGGCAGCGGCGTGGGTGAAATCACCGCCGTTGTTGTCCGCTACTACGGGGGCATTTTGTTAGGCACCGGAGGGCTGGTTAAAGCCTACGGAGGTGGTGTCCAGCAAGCGCTTAATCTGCTGATAACAACCCGCAAAACGCCACTTACGGAATATACTTTGTTATGCGATTACGCCCAGCTATCGGGTATCGAAGCACTGCTTAAACAGTTTAACGGTGTCATCGCACACAGTGATTATCAGGCAATGGTGCAATTACGCGTGGCGCTTCCTCAGGCGGAACTGGCTGCTTTTTCAGCAAAACTCGCTGATTTTAGTCGCGGTTCATTGCAATTACTGCCGATTGAAGAATAATCCCCACCTCACAATTTTGAATACCTAAGGAAGCGGCAGAGATGCATTTTCGTGCCATTACCCGAATCGTTGGATTGCTGGTCATACTTTTCTCCGGGACAATGATCATTCCCGGACTGGTGGCGCTCATCTACCGGGACGGCGCGGGGCGTGCATTTACGCAAACCTTTTTTGTCGCGCTGACGATTGGCTCCCTGCTGTGGTGGCCAAACCGCCGTGAGAAAGGTGAACTGAAATCCCGGGAGGGGTTTCTGATTGTGGTCCTGTTCTGGACGGTACTGGGAAGCGTGGGTGCGCTGCCGTTTATCTTCTCCGAACAACCGAATCTCACCGTCACGGATGCGTTTTTTGAATCGTTCTCCGGATTAACGACCACCGGCGCCACCACGCTTGTGGGGCTGGATTCGCTCCCGCATGCGATTCTCTTTTACCGGCAGATGCTCCAGTGGTTCGGCGGTATGGGGATCATCGTCCTGGCGGTGGCTATCCTGCCCATTCTGGGCGTCGGGGGGATGCAGCTTTACCGGGCGGAGATGCCCGGCCCGCTGAAAGATAACAAGATGCGCCCGCGTATTGCGGAGACGGCGAAGACCCTGTGGCTTATCTATGTCCTGCTGACGGTGGCCTGCGCGCTGGCGCTGTGGTTTGCCGGGATGCCTGCGTTTGATGCCATCGGGCACAGCTTTGCGACTATTGCTATCGGCGGGTTCTCCACCCACGATGCCAGCGTCGGCTACTTCGACAGCCCGACAATCAATACCATCATTGCCATCTTTTTGCTGATCTCAGGCTGTAACTACGGTCTACACTTCTCGTTGCTTAGCGGAAGGAGCCTGAAGGTGTACTGGCGCGACCCGGAATTCCGGATGTTTATTGGCGTCCAGCTGACCCTGGTGGTTATCTGTACCCTGGTACTGTGGTTCCACGATGTTTATAACTCGGCGGTCACGACCCTGAACCAGGCCTTCTTCCAGGTGGTATCGATGGCGACAACCGCTGGTTTCACCACGGACAGTATTGCGCGTTGGCCACTGTTCCTGCCGGTGCTGCTGTTGTGCTCTGCGTTTATCGGCGGTTGCGCGGGGTCAACGGGCGGCGGTCTGAAGGTGATCCGCATTCTGCTGCTGTTCAAGCAGGGGAACCGTGAGCTGAAACGTCTGGTCCACCCGAATGCGGTTTACAGTATTAAGCTGGGGAACCGCGCGTTGCCGGAGCGCATCCTCGAAGCGGTGTGGGGATTCTTCTCCGCTTATGCGCTGGTCTTTATTGTCAGTATGCTGGCGATTATCGCCACGGGCGTGGATGATTTCTCTGCCTTCGCCTCTGTGGTGGCAACGTTAAACAACCTGGGGCCGGGGCTGGGCGTCGTGGCGGATAACTTCGCCAGTATGAACCCGGTGGCGAAGTGGATCTTAATCGCCAATATGCTGTTTGGGCGTCTTGAGGTCTTTACGCTGCTGGTGCTGTTTACCCCAACATTCTGGCGTGAGTAAGGAGACTTTGGTGAAAACGTTAATTCTTTTCTCAACGCGTGACGGACAAACGCGTGAGATTGCTTCATATCTGGCTTCTGAACTCAAAGAGCTGGGCATTTATTCTGATGTGGTGAACCTGAATCGCACAGAGCAGATTGCCTGGCAGGATTACGACCGCGTGGTCATTGGCGCTTCAATTCGTTACGGCCATTTCCATCCGGCGCTGGATCGCTTTGTGAAAAAGCATACGGCGGAGCTCGCTCAACTGCCTGGCGCGTTTTACTCGGTCAACCTGGTTGCCCGTAAAGCGGAGAAGCGTACGCCGCAGACCAACAGCTATACGCGCAAGTTTTTGCTAAGTTCGCCATGGCAGCCCGATATCTGTTCTGTCTTTGCTGGCGCGCTGCGTTACCCGCGTTACCGCTGGTATGACCGCTTTATGATCCGCCTGATCATGAAAATGACGGGCGGGGAAACGGATACGCGTAAAGAAGTGGTTTATACCGACTGGGCCCAGGTCGCCAGTTTTGCCCGTGAAATTGCGCGTTTAACGGACGATGCGCGGGATAAATAAGCGTTGAGTTTGAAAAGTGAGCGAACGAAATTTTTTTTGTATTTAGTGCTTGTCACTTCAGAAGAACTCCCTATAATGCGCCTCCACTGACACGGAACAACGGCACGCAAGCCGCCGGGTCAGCAGAGAAAAGCAAAACAAACGCTTGACTCTGAAGCGGGAAAGCGTAATATGCACACCCCGCGCCGCAGCGAAAACGAAGCGGCACTGCTCTTTAACAATTTATCAGACAATCTGTGTGGGCACTCAAAGTGACATGGATTCTTAATGTCTTCGGACACTAAATGAATACCAAGTCTCAACGAGTGAACACGTAATTCATTACGAAGTTTAATTCATTGAGCATCAAACTTTTAAATTGAAGAGTTTGATCATGGCTCAGATTGAACGCTGGCGGCAGGCCTAACACATGCAAGTCGAACGGTAACAGGAAGCAGCTTGCTGCTTCGCTGACGAGTGGCGGACGGGTGAGTAATGTCTGGGAAACTGCCTGATGGAGGGGGATAACTACTGGAAACGGTAGCTAATACCGCATAATGTCGCAAGACCAAAGAGGGGGACCTTCGGGCCTCTTGCCATCGGATGTGCCCAGATGGGATTAGCTAGTAGGTGGGGTAACGGCTCACCTAGGCGACGATCCTAGCTGGTCTGAGAGGATGACCAGCCACACTGGAACTGAGACACGGTCCAGACTCCTACGGGAGGCAGCAGTGGGGAATATTGCACAATGGGCGCAAGCCTGATGCAGCCATGCCGCGTGTATGAAGAAGGCCTTCGGGTTGTAAAGTACTTTCAGCGGGGAGGAAGGCGATAAGGTTAATAACCTTGTCGATTGACGTTACCCGCAGAAGAAGCACCGGCTAACTCCGTGCCAGCAGCCGCGGTAATACGGAGGGTGCAAGCGTTAATCGGAATTACTGGGCGTAAAGCGCACGCAGGCGGTCTGTCAAGTCGGATGTGAAATCCCCGGGCTCAACCTGGGAACTGCATTCGAAACTGGCAGGCTAGAGTCTTGTAGAGGGGGGTAGAATTCCAGGTGTAGCGGTGAAATGCGTAGAGATCTGGAGGAATACCGGTGGCGAAGGCGGCCCCCTGGACAAAGACTGACGCTCAGGTGCGAAAGCGTGGGGAGCAAACAGGATTAGATACCTGGTAGTCCACGCCGTAAACGATGTCGACTTGGAGGTTGTGCCCTTGAGGCGTGGCTTCCGGAGCTAACGCGTTAAGTCGACCGCCTGGGAGTACGGCCGCAAGGTTAAAACTCAAATGAATTGACGGGGCCCGCACAAGCGGTGGAGCATGTGGTTTAATTCGATGCAACGCGAAGAACCTTACCTACTCTTGACATCCAGAGAACTTAGCAGAGATGCTTTGGTGCCTTCGGGAACTCTGAGACAGGTGCTGCATGGCTGTCGTCAGCTCGTGTTGTGAAATGTTGGGTTAAGTCCCGCAACGAGCGCAACCCTTATCCTTTGTTGCCAGCGGTTAGGCCGGGAACTCAAAGGAGACTGCCAGTGATAAACTGGAGGAAGGTGGGGATGACGTCAAGTCATCATGGCCCTTACGAGTAGGGCTACACACGTGCTACAATGGCGCATACAAAGAGAAGCGACCTCGCGAGAGCAAGCGGACCTCATAAAGTGCGTCGTAGTCCGGATTGGAGTCTGCAACTCGACTCCATGAAGTCGGAATCGCTAGTAATCGTGGATCAGAATGCCACGGTGAATACGTTCCCGGGCCTTGTACACACCGCCCGTCACACCATGGGAGTGGGTTGCAAAAGAAGTAGGTAGCTTAACCTTCGGGAGGGCGCTTACCACTTTGTGATTCATGACTGGGGTGAAGTCGTAACAAGGTAACCGTAGGGGAACCTGCGGTTGGATCACCTCCTTACCTTAAAGAACCTGCCTTTGTAGTGCTCACACAGATTGTCTGATGAAAAACAGCAGTAAAAAACCTCTACAGGCTTGTAGCTCAGGTGGTTAGAGCGCACCCCTGATAAGGGTGAGGTCGGTGGTTCAAGTCCACTCAGGCCTACCAAATTTTTGCTGATGCTGCGTTGCGGCGACACTCACATACATAAGTATGCTTCGTGTCACCACACCTTGCCTCAACAAAAATTACCGGTACAGAGGTGACTACGATGGGGCTATAGCTCAGCTGGGAGAGCGCCTGCCTTGCACGCAGGAGGTCTGCGGTTCGATCCCGCATAGCTCCACCATCTTTACTGCGAACACAAGAAAACTTCAGAGTGAACCTGAAAAGGTGCACTGCGAAGTTTTGCTCTTTAAAAATCTGGATCAAGCTGAAAATTGAAACGACACACAGCTCATGTGTGTTCGAGTCTCTCAAATTTTCGCAAGTCGGTGATGAATCGAAAGAAACATCTTCGGGTTGTGAGGTTAAGCGACTAAGCGTACACGGTGGATGCCCTGGCAGTCAGAGGCGATGAAGGACGTGCTAATCTGCGAAAAGCGCCGGCGAGGTGATATGAACCTTTGACCCGGCGATGTCCGAATGGGGAAACCCAGTGCAATCCGTTGCACTATCGTTAACTGAATACATAGGTTAACGAGGCGAACCGGGGGAACTGAAACATCTAAGTACCCCGAGGAAAAGAAATCAACCGAGATTCCCCCAGTAGCGGCGAGCGAACGGGGAGCAGCCCGGAGTCTGAATCAGCTTGTGTGTTAGTGGAACGGTCTGGAAAGTCCGACGGTACAGGGTGATAGTCCCGTACACGAAAGCACACTTGCTGTGAACTCGAAGAGTAGGGCGGGACACGTGGTATCCTGTCTGAATATGGGGGGACCATCCTCCAAGGCTAAATACTCCTGACTGACCGATAGTGAACCAGTACCGTGAGGGAAAGGCGAAAAGAACCCCGGCGAGGGGAGTGAAAAAGAACCTGAAACCGTGTACGTACAAGCAGTGGGAGCCTCTTTATGGGGTGACTGCGTACCTTTTTGTATAATGGGTCAGCGACTTATATTCTGTAGCAAGGTTAACCGTATAGGGGAGCCGAAGGGAAACCGAGTCTTAACTGGGCGTTAAGTTGCAGGGTATAGACCCGAAACCCGGTGATCTAGCCATGGGCAGGTTGAAGGTTGGGTAACACTAACTGGAGGACCGAACCGACTAATGTTGAAAAATTAGCGGATGACCTGTGGCTGGGGGTGAAAGGCCAATCAAACCGGGAGATAGCTGGTTCTCCCCGAAAGCTATTTAGGTAGCGCCTCGTGAACTCATCTTCGGGGGTAGAGCACTGTTTCGGCTAGGGGGCCATCCCGGCTTACCAACCCGATGCAAACTACGAATACCGAAGAATGTTATCACGGGAGACACACGGCGGGTGCTAACGTCCGTCGTGAAGAGGGAAACAACCCAGACCGCCAGCTAAGGTCCCAAAGTCATGGTTAAGTGGGAAACGATGTGGGAAGGCACAGACAGCCAGGATGTTGGCTTAGAAGCAGCCATCATTTAAAGAAAGCGTAATAGCTCACTGGTCGAGTCGGCCTGCGCGGAAGATGTAACGGGGCTAAACCATGCACCGAAGCTGCGGCAGCGACACTATGTGTTGTTGGGTAGGGGGAGCGTTCTGTAAGCCGTTGAAGGTGTGCTGTGAGGCATGCTGGAGGTATCAGAAGTGCGAATGCTGACATAAGTAACGATAAAGCGGGTGAAAAGCCCGCTCGCCGGAAGACCAAGGGTTCCTGTCCAACGTTAATCGGGGCAGGGTGAGTCGACCCTAAGGCGAGGCCGAAAGGCGTAGTCGATGGGAAACAGGTTAATATTCCTGTACTTGGTGTTACTGCGAAGGGGGGACGGAGAAGGCTATGTCAGCCGGGCGACGGTTGTCCCGGTTTAAGCATGTAGGCGGAGGTTCCAGGTAAATCCGGTACCTTTTAACGCTGAGGTGTGATGACGAGGCACTACGGTGCTGAAGTGATAAATGCCCTGCTTCCAGGAAAAGCCTCTAAGCATCAGGTAACACGAAATCGTACCCCAAACCGACACAGGTGGTCAGGTAGAGAATACCAAGGCGCTTGAGAGAACTCGGGTGAAGGAACTAGGCAAAATGGTGCCGTAACTTCGGGAGAAGGCACGCTGATGTGTAGGTGAAGCCCCTGCGGGTGGAGCTGAAATCAGTCGAAGATACCAGCTGGCTGCAACTGTTTATTAAAAACACAGCACTGTGCAAACACGAAAGTGGACGTATACGGTGTGACGCCTGCCCGGTGCCGGAAGGTTAATTGATGGGGTTAGCGGCAACGCGAAGCTCTTGATCGAAGCCCCGGTAAACGGCGGCCGTAACTATAACGGTCCTAAGGTAGCGAAATTCCTTGTCGGGTAAGTTCCGACCTGCACGAATGGCGTAATGATGGCCAGGCTGTCTCCACCCGAGACTCAGTGAAATTGAACTCGCTGTGAAGATGCAGTGTACCCGCGGCAAGACGGAAAGACCCCGTGAACCTTTACTATAGCTTGACACTGAACACTGGTCCTTGATGTGTAGGATAGGTGGGAGGCTTTGAAGCGTGGACGCCAGTCTGCGTGGAGCCAACCTTGAAATACCACCCTTTAATGGCTGGTGTTCTAACGTAGACCCGTTACCCGGGTTGCGGACAGTGTCTGGTGGGTAGTTTGACTGGGGCGGTCTCCTCCCAAAGAGTAACGGAGGAGCACGAAGGTTGGCTAATCCTGGTCGGACATCAGGAGGTTAGTGCAATGGCATAAGCCAGCTTGACTGCGAGCGTGACGGCGCGAGCAGGTGCGAAAGCAGGTCATAGTGATCCGGTGGTTCTGAATGGAAGGGCCATCGCTCAACGGATAAAAGGTACTCCGGGGATAACAGGCTGATACCGCCCAAGAGTTCATATCGACGGCGGTGTTTGGCACCTCGATGTCGGCTCATCACATCCTGGGGCTGAAGTAGGTCCCAAGGGTATGGCTGTTCGCCATTTAAAGTGGTACGCGAGCTGGGTTTAGAACGTCGTGAGACAGTTCGGTCCCTATCTGCCGTGGGCGCTGGAGAATTGAGGGGGGCTGCTCCTAGTACGAGAGGACCGGAGTGGACGCATCACTGGTGTTCGGGTTGTCATGCCAATGGCACTGCCCGGTAGCTAAATGCGGAAGAGATAAGTGCTGAAAGCATCTAAGCACGAAACTTGCCCCGAGATGAGTTCTCCCTGAGACTTTAAGTCTCCTGAAGGAACGTTAAAGACGATGACGTTGATAGGTCGGGTGTGTAAGCGCAGCGATGCGTTGAGCTAACCGATACTAATGAACCGTGAGGCTTAACCTTACAACGCCGAAGGTGTTTTGGCGAAGAGACAGACAATCAAATTTCAGCTTTGATACAGATTAACAGAATTTGCCTGGCGGCTTTAGCGCGGTGGTCCCACCTGACCCCATGCCGAACTCAGAAGTGAAACGCCGTAGCGCCGATGGTAGTGTGGGGTCTCCCCATGTGAGAGTAGGGAACTGCCAGGCATCAAACAAGTGAAGAGGCCATCCGCAAGGATGGCCTTTTTGCGTTTGTGCACCTGCTTCCTTTCCATAAACAAATCACCTATCCCCCCATATATACGGTAAACTATCCCGGTTTTTGCATCAGGATAGCGTCTATGAATCACTCCCTTAAGCCCTGGAATACCTTTGGTATTCAACGGAATGCTAATCAAATTGTACGTGCCGACAGTGCTCAGCAGTTGCTGAATGCATGGCAAAACGCAACAGAAAACGGTGAACCCGTACTTATTCTGGGCGAAGGAAGTAATGTCCTGTTTCTCGATGATTTTGCGGGGACGGTAATCGTCAATCGCATCATGGGGATTGAGCGTAAAGAGAGCGCTGACAGCTGGCATTTACACGTGGGTGCTGGCGAGAACTGGCACCATCTGGTGCAATATACCCTCGAAAAAGGGATGCCAGGGCTGGAAAACCTGGCTCTGATCCCGGGCTGTGCAGGATCATCTCCTATTCAAAACATCGGTGCCTACGGCATCGAACTGAAACACGTCTGCGAATATGTCGACTGTATCGAACTCGCGACCGGAACGGCGAAGCGCCTGACCGCAGAGCAGTGCCGCTTTGGCTATCGCGACAGCATTTTCAAGCACGACTATCAGGATCGTTTCGTCATTGTGGCCGTTGGCCTGCGCCTGGCGAAAGCCTGGAAACCCGCTCTGACTTACGGCGATCTGACCCGTCTCGACCCGGCTACCGTCACACCGCGTGAGGTATTTGATTCCGTTTGCCACATGCGAATGACCAAGCTCCCGGACCCGAAAGTAAACGGAAATGCGGGTAGTTTCTTCAAAAACCCGGTGATCAGCAGCGAAAATGCAAAAGCGTTTCTCGCCGGCTGGCCAACGGCCCCGCATTATCCTCAGGCGGATGGTAGCGTGAAGCTGGCCGCAGGCTGGCTTATCGATCAGTGTGAATTAAAAGGTACGACTCTTGGTGGCGCTGCTGTTCATCGTCAGCAGGCGCTGGTACTGATCAACCAGTCCAACGCGACAAGTGAAGATGTCGTCAACCTGGCGCATCATGTGCGCCAGCGCGTGGGCGAAAAATTCGACGTCTGGCTGGAGCCTGAAGTTCGCTTTATTGGCCGAACGGGCGAAGTGAATGCCGTGGAGACCATTGCGTGAAGGACAATACTATTCCGTTAACTCTCATCGGTATCCTTGCCGATGGCGAGTTTCATTCTGGCGAGCAGCTGGGCGAACAGCTGGGCATGAGCCGTGCTGCGATCAATAAGCATATTCAAACGCTCCGCGACTGGGGCGTGGATGTGTTTACGGTGCCGGGAAAAGGCTACAGCCTGCCGGAACCGATCCAGTTACTGAATGAAGAGGTCATCCGCAGCCAGATTGGGCACGGTAACGTCGCGGTATTGCCGGTCATTGATTCGACGAACCAGTATCTGCTGGATCGCCTGAGCGAGCTGAAATCCGGTGATGCCTGCGTTGCCGAGTACCAACAGGCAGGACGTGGCCGCCGGGGGCGTAAGTGGTTCTCACCATTTGGCGCCAACCTCTACCTTTCCATGTATTGGCGGCTTGAACAGGGGCCAGCTGCGGCCATCGGGCTGAGCCTGGTGATCGGCATTGTGATGGCAGAGGTGCTGCACGATCTGGGTGCCGATCAGGTGCGGGTAAAATGGCCCAACGATCTGTATCTCAACGATCGAAAGCTGGCGGGGATCCTGGTTGAACTGACGGGAAAAACAGGCGATGCCGCACAGATCGTCATTGGGGCGGGACTGAACATGGTGATGCGAAACGTGCAGAACGATGTCGTGAACCAGGCCTGGACCAACTTGCAGGAAGCGGGGATCACCATCGATCGCAATACGCTTGCCGTCCGCATGATCAATGAGTTGCGTAGTTCGCTGACGCTCTTTGAACAAGAGGGGTTAGCGCCATTCCTGTCCCGCTGGGAAAAGCTGGATAACTTTATTAACCGACCGGTGAAGCTGCTGATTGGAGATAAAGAAATTTACGGCACATCACGCGGCATTGACGCGCAGGGCGCGTTGCTTCTTGAACAGGATGGCGTGATTAAGCCCTGGGTGGGCGGTGAAATTTCGTTACGAAGTGCGGAGTAACCCTCTCCCCACAGGGGAGAGGGTGTAGCAGGTCATCACTGCGGATACGGCACCCAATCCCCGGCATTCAGTCGGACATAAGGCTTATTCTGATACTGGATCACCACCGCATTGGCGTTTTCCGATACCTCCGCCGTCTGCGGCAGCCCGCTGGTGAGTTGATCCCAATTCACGCTATCTTCCACAAACAGCTTACCGTCTACAGCGCGAGCAACCAGTTCCGAGATAGCCAGATAGCTGCTTGGCTGGGTGATTTCAATGGGCGCTCCCTGATGCGGCGCCTTCATGCCAAAGAACTTAATCCCGGCCGGAACGTTAGTGATGGACGGGCTTGGGATATCGCGCAGACCAGACACCTGCATCCTGTCGCCTTTCAGCGCCCCTCCGTGTTCTGGTACTACCACCACCATCACTTTGCGACCTGATT
Organism: Enterobacter cloacae complex sp. ECL72; assembly: GCF_019056635.1. Lineage (NCBI taxonomy): Bacteria > Pseudomonadati > Pseudomonadota > Gammaproteobacteria > Enterobacterales > Enterobacteriaceae > Enterobacter > Enterobacter cloacae complex sp. ECL72. The sequence continues at coordinate 4,490,730 of NZ_CP077659.1, forward strand.
TTTCCAGCTCGTTGAAGAACGCGTTCAGCTCGTCAAAGAACTTCTGAGCACGGGCCTTATAATCGGCCGTTTTACTCACGCCGGGATAATGGTTCCCGTCGTGCAGCGGCAGCGTGTTATAGAACGTCGCACTACGTGTCCCTTCCTCTTTGCCGACGGTATCTAACCAGCGCTGAAGCACGGCGGTATCGTCATACACCGGCGAGCCATCAAAGCCCAGCAACGTTACCGGCAGCCCTTTCTGGTCCATCAGCGGGGCCTGCATGCCACCCTGTTCACGCACTTCTTTCAGGAAGTTACCGAACTGACCGTTATGGCCCATCATCAGGTGCTGGGTAAAGCCCAGTTTTGCGAGGTTATCAAACAGATAACACTGGTTAGCTGCCGGCTGGTAGAGGTTCTTATGCGAAGGCTGTCCGCAGCTGGCGCGCAGCAGGCGGATAGCCGCCGGGCCGCTGTACGACGTGGCCGAGTTGAAGTCCTTAAACTGAATATCGAAATGCGACCACAGCGGGTGCGACATCAAACCAGCCGCGTCAACGTCAGCCCAGGACAGAGAACAGATGTTAATGACCAGCAGCTCAAACGGCTGAGCATCGGCAGGCAGCGCATCCGGGAATTTCGTCTGACGCTTATCTTCCGCAGCGTAAAAACTGGAGAGCCACGCGTTCAGGTTAGTGGATGTCGGCGGTGCAGTCTGCGCAGGAATATCCCCAACCACAGGCGTATCCCCTGCTGTCGCAACGGTCGCGGCGGCGGAACCGCCCGTGGTGGTCACGGTTGTCGTCGGCTGACCGGCTGGCCACAGCGAGAAGCTCGGGCCCGTCAGCGTCAGGACGTTAAGCCAGATCATAATCGCGACGACAAACACCGTCACCCGGATCCACTGAGACAGGAACAGCCAGGCAACCAGCAGGACAAATACCGCGCCAATCATCTGCCAGTTAATAAAGCGCTCAACCAGATCGAGCATATAGTCCGCACTGAAACCTGCGACCTGGGAGCCCTGGCTCATGATGCTTTCAGGGCCGGGCAGCCAGGTATCATGCCAGAACAGGGCGAAACCGATGGGGATAGCGACCCAGTGACGTATACGGTGCAGCCTGAAGTTCGGGATTGGCATCAGCAGGAATGCCATAAACACCAGGTTAAGCAGAGGGTGGAAATTAAGATAGCCTGCCCACAGCAGACCAAACTTCACCAGAAAGTAGAAATTCCAGCCGGACAGGCCGCGCCAGTATTGCCAGAGTGGCGAGGGCGCCGAAGAGGTATAGGTAGAATTAGTCATGTTTTCGGTTTGCCTTGACGTTCGGAGCGCGAGTCAGTGTTCCGGCGGGTTTAATATAGCGAGGTTTGACGAACAGTAATCTGATCGTATCGCGAATACGGCGCAGGGAATGGCGTGCATAGTAGCCAAGCGGCAAAAAAATCAGCGCGCACAGAACAACCAGTTGGATGATATCGCTGATATTCATAATGGCGCGCTCTCCTTGTTCTCATCCAGTAAGCGTAGCGGCTCGGGTACCCGTCGCCAGACATGCCCGTCATGTTTCGCGTTCAGAACCGGTTTGGCGCCGCTTGTGACAGGCAACGGTTTGGCCCACTTTTCAGGTGGCAGGGCACGCATCTGGACAAGCTCAGCCGCGATCAGGTTATCTTCAAACCAGACCATACGGTTCGAGAAGATATCCGCGGTAGGAAGCGGGAAGATATGGTTAAGTGCAGTATCCAGATCGTTCACCCGGCAGAAGGAGAGGAACAGCACCAGGCGGTTATCGCCAATGGTCATGATGTCCCCGATACGGTTAGGGCGGCACAGAGTGAGCGCCTGCTCAACGCGAATACCCGGCACGGGGCGCAGGGCAACCATCACCCCTTTTCCGTCTGCCGGTAACAGCGTATTGCTCATCATGTTGCCCACCGCATCGCAGAAGGTGTCCCATTTCTGGTAGCCGCGCAGTTTCATCGGCTGCGTCATTGAAAGCAGGGTGCTGATATCTTCCGGAACATGTCGATTAAACTGCTGGCCCTGGATGCTTTCGATCAGCGTCAGACAGCGCGACAGGGGAGCATTCCACGGAATGACCATATTCGCGCCGCAGCCCAGTAATAAGCGCTCATCGGTGGCGCGCAGGCTGGTATTATTTTCACGCACCACAATTTTTAACGCGCTGCCGCGCTGGCGACGTAATGTGTGAATGTGCCTTGCCAGCGTTTCGATTTGGTTATTCTGGATCAACGAGAAGATAATAGTCGCCGCCTGCGTGGTGCGCGCCTCATCAAATAAGGCTTCATTGGTATCGAACAGTGACCAGTGCTCAGACAGTGCAGGCGCACCTTCCAGTACCGCAATATGGCTCAGAACACGTTTTTCATCACTGCGTGGCTGAACTACCGTCTCTTCCTGTTGAGCAAGATGCCACTCATCCCCGACATGTTTGAGGGTAAGTTGTTGTCGGGAGCTCACCCCTTTTTCATTGCACCAGAAAGCCACGTCGTAAAGATGGCTGTCGGTCTGGACCCGAATACTGGCCAGGCCATAGAGAGAACGGTATTCACTCATTAAAAGTGAAAAAAGCTTGTCATTATTACTGCCTGGGTTAACAACCAATAAGGTGCAATTTTGATTTTTTGCCCATCTGTTGATTCTTCCCAGCCATTTCAGAAGCTTTTCAGACGGTATATTTTGCAGGCCATCATTAGAGCATTTTAGAATCAGTAAATAGTGTTCAGGAACAATAGAACACTGAATATCGTGGGGTAAAAAGTATAGACTGTCAGCCTCCGCAGGCATGGAAAATAATCGTACTGTCTGGGGTCCACGGTCACTGTCGAGTCTGATGATTGACTTCGGCTCTTCGCCCATCGTAATGACGGCCACGCGGGAATCCTTCCCCTGCGCCGCTATCGTCTGGTTTACCAGACTGATGGCATCTTCATTACGATCCGTATTAACCCACCAGACTCCTCCGACTGGCATGTGGCGCAATTCGTCCCATAATGACTGGATGCCAATAGAAAATATGGAGTCCACGGTGTCCCTCTTTTCGTCGAATTTCTATGTCTCTCAGTTTACTAGCGAAAGCGTAGAAATAAACCTAACATTGAAATTAAAGAACATCAGATTTAGCATGTAAATGAAATTTAATGGCAGGACGCCTCGCTGCATCTGAATCTTATGATTTTACTCAAAGGGATGAAAAAAGAATGCAAAATAACGAACCCGCAACCCCAGTCGACTCAAGTCTGGGTTACACATTCCAGAACGATTTTTTGGCACTCACGCAGGCTTTTTCTTTGCCTGAAATAGATTACACCGATATTTCCCAGCGTGAACAGTTGGCGGCGGCTATTAAACGTTGGCCGTTATTAGCTGAGTTTGCCCAACAACAATAAGGAAGCCATTGATGGCTGTACTAGGATTACAGGGCGTCCGTGGTGGAGTGGGTACAACTTCCGTTACCGCGGCGCTGGCGTGGTCATTGCAGGTATTAGGTGAATCGGTACTGGTCATTGATGCCTGTTCCGATAATTTGCTGCGCATGTCATTCAATGTCGACTTTACGCATGCAAACGGCTGGGGACGCGCGCTTCTGGACGACAAAGACTGGCGGGATGCGGGTTTGCGTTATACCTCCCAGCTCGATTTGCTTCCCTTTGGTCAATTGACCGAAACCGAGCGCGGGAATGAAGCCGCGTACCAGCGCCTGTTCTCTCGCTTCATCACCGCATTGCAGAGCCTGAAAGAGAGCGGGCACTATCAGTGGATCCTGCTGGACCTGCCGCACGGTGCCGCGTCGCTGACCCGCCAGCTGCTGGCGCAGTGCGACCATGTGCTCTCCATCGCGAACGTAGATGCGAATTGTCATATCCGTCTGCATCAGCAGCCGATGCCTGCCAATGCCCATATTCTGATCAACGATCTGCGCATTGGCAGCCAGATCCAGGACGATCTCTACCAGGTCTGGCTCCAGAGTCAGCGCCGCCTGTTGCCGATGGTGATCCATCGTGACGAAGCGATGGCGGAGTGCCTCGCGTCCAAACAACCTCTCGGGGAGTACCGTAGCGATTCACTGGCGGCGGAAGAGATCCTGACGCTGGCCAACTGGTGTCTGCTGCACTTTGCTAAACGGCCGGAGCCTGCCGGGAGTTCAGTATGAGCCGCCTGACTAACTGGCTGCTCATTCCGCCGGTCAGTTCGCGCTTAAGTGAACGCTACCGCCATTACCGTCATCACGGCGCCTCGTCGCTGAGCGCTGCGCTGGGCTGTTTGTGGATGATTCTGGCGTGGATGTTCATCCCCCTCGAACATCCCCGCAGGCAACGCATTCGTGCGCGCCACGGTGAACTCTATCCGCATATCAACCCTGACAAGCCGCGTCCGCTGGATCCCGCGCGCTACGCTATTCAGTCCATCTGGCTACTAACGACCTCAACGGGCGCGGAGAAAAAAACGTCCCGCTGGCGCAGCTTCGATCGTGTGCAGTACCTGCGTGAACACTACCACCAGTGGCTTGACCGGCTACCTGACCGGGTGGGCGACAAAACGGGTCATTTAGATAATCACAAAGAGCTCGGGCACCTACACCCGGGCTTGCGGCGTTTTATTCTCGGCGTGGTTGTGGTGTTCTCGCTGATTCTTGCGCTGGTCTGTATTACCCAGCCCTTCAATCCGCTGGCGCAGTTCACCTTCCTGATCCTGCTGTGGGGCGTGGCGCTGCTGGTGCGGCGCATACCAGGGCGTTTTTCTGCTCTGATGCTGATTGTGCTATCGCTGACCGTCTCCTGCCGCTACATCTGGTGGCGATATACCTCAACGCTGAACTGGGACGATCCGGTCAGCCTGGTGTGCGGCTTAGTGCTGCTGTTTGCTGAGACTTACGCCTGGATCGTGCTGGTGCTGGGTTACTTCTAGGTTATCTGGCCGCTGAATCGACAGCCGGTGCCGCTGCCAAAAGACACGACCCAGTGGCCTACGGTTGACCTTTTCGTGCCGACCTACAACGAAGATCTGTCGGTGGTAAAAAACACCATTTACGCCGCGCTGGGTATCGACTGGCCGAAGGATAAAATCAAAATCTGGATCCTCGATGACGGTGGCCGTGCCGAGTTCCGCCAGTTCGCGGACGAAGTGGGGGTAGAGTACATCGCCCGTACCACGCATGAACACGCGAAAGCCGGTAACATCAACAATGCGCTGAAATATGCCAAAGGGGAGTTCGTCTCTATTTTCGACTGCGACCACGTGCCAACGCGCTCGTTCCTGCAAATGACCATGGGCTGGTTCCTGAAGGAGAAAGAGCTGGCGATGATGCAGACGCCGCACCACTTCTTCTCGCCGGACCCGTTTGAACGTAACCTCGGCCGTTTTCGTAAAACCCCGAACGAGGGCACGCTGTTCTATGGACTCGTGCAGGACGGGAACGACATGTGGGACGCAACGTTCTTCTGCGGCTCCTGTGCGGTGATCCGCCGGAAACCGCTGGATGAAATTGGCGGGATCGCCGTCGAGACGGTCACGGAAGATGCGCACACCTCGCTGCGTCTGCACCGTCTTGGCTATACCTCCGCCTACATGCGCATTCCTCAGGCGGCGGGGCTGGCCACGGAATCCCTGTCGGCGCACATCGGCCAGCGTATTCGCTGGGCCCGCGGCATGGTGCAAATTTTCAGGCTCGATAACCCGCTGATGGGTAAAGGGCTGAAGCTGGCGCAACGGCTGTGCTACGTCAACGCCATGTTCCACTTCCTGTCCGGTATTCCACGGCTTATCTTCCTCACTGCGCCGCTGGCGTTCCTGCTCCTTCACGCTTACATCATCTATGCGCCTGCGCTGATGATTGCCCTGTTCGTTCTGCCGCACATGATCCACGCCAGCCTGACGAACTCGAAGATTCAGGGGAAATATCGCCACTCCTTCTGGAGTGAAATTTACGAAACGGTGCTGGCCTGGTACATCGCGCCGCCAACCATGGTGGCGCTGATTAACCCGCATAAAGGGAAATTCAACGTCACCGCGAAGGGCGGGCTGGTGGAAGAGGAGTATGTCGACTGGGTGATCTCCCGGCCCTATATCTTCCTGGTGCTGCTGAATATTGTGGGCGTGATTGTTGGGATCTGGCGCTACTTCTACGGCCCGGAAAACGAAATTCTGACGGTCTTCGTGAGTATGGCGTGGGTGTTTTATAACCTGATTATCCTCGGTGGCGCGGTGGCGGTATCGGTGGAGAGCAAACAGGTTCGCCGTGCGCATCGCGTCGAAATCAGCATGCCAGCGGCCATTGCCCGCGACGATGGACATCTCTTCTCCTGTACCGTACATGACTTTTCGGATGGCGGTCTGGGTATCAAGATCAACGGTCAGGCGAAGGTGCTGGAGGGGCAGAAGGTCAACCTACTGCTTAAGCGCGGCCAGCAGGAGTATGTCTTCCCGACGCAGGTGGTGCGTGTGAGAGGAAATGAAGTGGGTCTGCAACTGATGCCGCTGACCAAAAAGCAACACATTGATTTTGTGCAGTGTACGTTTGCCCGCGCGGATACGTGGGCTCTCTGGCAGGACAGCTTCCCTGAGGATAAGCCTCTGGAAAGCCTGCTGGATATTCTTAAGCTGGGGTTCCGTGGCTATCGTCACCTTGCAGAATTTGCCCCGTCGTCGGTGAAATTAATTTTCCGGTCACTTACTTCACTGGTTTCCTGGGTCGTGTCGTTCATTCCGCGTCGACCTGAGCGAGATGAAGCGAAGCAAGCGGACCCGGTTATGGCTCAACAATGATGATAACGCGATGAAAACAAAACTTTCCTGGTTATGTGCAGTGGCAATGGGGATGAGTGCGCTCCCTGCAACAGTGGCTAACGCAGCGCCTGATAACGCAGCGGCCACGCCCGCGCCAACGGTGCCTGTCGTCGCGCAAGCGACCGATCCGGTTGTGACGGCCGCGCCGGGGCAGACGGAAAACGTCGTCCCGAATCAGCCGACGACGGGGAATACGCTGCCCGCCGACAACCCGGTGGTTGGGCAGGTCATGCCTGGCGTGCCGGGAGCCAGTGCGCCGGTGGTTGCCGAAAATACGCCGTCGCGTGACGTTAAGCTGACGTTTGCCCAGATCGCGCCTCCTCCGGGCAGCATGGTTCTGCGCGGCATCAACCCAAATGGCGGTATCGAATTCGGTATGCGCAGCGATGAAGTCGTGTCGAAAGCGATGCTCAACCTGGAATACACCCCATCGCCGTCGCTGCTGCCGGTGCAGTCCCAGCTTAAGGTCTATCTGAATGACGAGCTGATGGACGTCCTGCCCGTCACCAAAGAGCAACTGGGTAAGAAAACCCTGGCTCAGGTGCCGATTAATCCGCTGTTTATCACCGACTTTAACCGCGTGCGTCTGGAGTTTGTCGGCCACTACCGCGATGTCTGTGAAAACCCGGCCAGCAGCACCCTGTGGCTGGATGTCGGGCGTAACTCTTCGCTTCAGATGACCTATCAGCCGCTGGCGTTGAAAAACGATCTCTCCGCCTTCCCGGTGCCGTTCTTCGACCCGCGTGATAACCGTCCGCTGAACCTGCCGATGGTCTTTGCCGGCTCTCCCGATGTGACCGAACAGCTGGCGGCCTCTATCGTGGCATCCTGGTTTGGTTCCCGCTCCGGCTGGCGTGGTCAAAGTTTCCCGGTCATGTACGACAAAATGCCGGACAAAAACGCGATCGTGTTTGCCACCAACGCCAAACGTCCGGCTTTCCTGCGTGACCATCCGGAGGTGAAAGCGCCCACCATCGAGATGATCAGCCATCCGGACAATCCGTACGTGAAGCTGTTGGTGATCTTCGGCCGTGATGACAAAGATCTGGTGCAGGCGGCGAAAGGCATTGCGCAGGGGAATATCCTGTTCCGCGGTAACAGCGTTGTGGTGGACGAGGTGAAACCGCTGCTGGCACGTAAGCCTTATGATGCGCCGAACTGGGTACGTACCGACCGGGCCATCACCTTTGGCGAACTGAAAACCTATGAAGAGCAATTGCAGTCAACCGGGCTTGAACCTTCTCCTGTCAGCCTGTCGCTGAACCTGCCGCCGGATCTCTATCTGCTGCGCACCAACGGCATTGATATCAATCTGAACTACCGTTACACCGCGCCGGCGACCAAAGACAGCTCGCGCATGGATATCAGCCTCAACAACCAGTTCCTGCAATCGTTCAGCCTGACCAGCAGCCAGGAGACAAACCGGTTGATGCTTCGTCTGCCTGTATTACAGGGGCTGCTGGATGGCAAAACCGATGTGTCGATCCCGGCGCTGAAGCTCGGTGCGGTGAACCAGCTGCGGTTTAACTTCCAGTATATGAACCCCATGCCGGGTGGATCGGTGGAAAACTGTATTACCTTCCAGCCGGTGCAAAACCACGTGGTGATTGGCGATGATTCCACGATCGACTTCTCGAAGTATTACCACTTTATTGCGATGCCGGATCTGCGTGCCTTTGCTAACGCCAGCTTCCCGTTCAGCCGCATGGCAGACCTCTCTGAATCGATTGTCGTGATGCCAAAAGCGGCCAACGAAGGCCAGGTTACCACGCTGCTGGACACCATGGGCACCGTCGGGGCGCAAACCGGCTTGCCGGCTATCAACGTGACGGTGACGGATGACGGGAGCCAGATCCAGAACAAAGATGCCGATATCATGGTCATCGGCAACATTCCGGACAAGCTGAAAGACGAGAAGCGCGTCGATCTGCTGGTGCAGGCGGCTCAGTCGTGGGTTAACACGCCGCTGCGTCAGACCGAGTTCCCGAGCATCATGCCGGACAGCGGCGATCGTCAGGCCAATATCAGGACGACCGTAAGCTCAACGGGTCCGATGGCCGCGATTGTCGGCTTCCAGTCGCCGTATAACGACCAGCGCAGCGTTATCGCCCTGCTGGCGGACAGCCCTCGCGGGTATGAGCTACTCAACACGGCCATGAACGACAGCGGTAAACGGGCGGCAATGTTCGGTTCCGTCTCGGTGATCCGTGAGTCGGGGGTAAACAGCCTGCGCGTGGGGGATGTCTACTACGTCGGTCATCTGCCGTGGTTCGAACGCCTGTGGTACGCCCTGTCTAACCACCCGGTGCTGCTGGCCGTGCTGGCTGCGCTCAGCGTTGTACTGCTGGCGTGGGTACTGTGGCGTCTGCTGCGAATCATCAGCCGTCGTCGTCTTAACCCGGACCATGAGTAAGCGGTGATGAAAATCTTTCGCGGGTGTGTAGTCGCAGCGTTGATGCTGGCGGCGGCGAATCTTCACGCCGCCTGTCGCTGGCCTGCCTGGGAGACGTTCAAGCAGGATTATATGAGCGAAAGTGGACGCGTCATTGATCCCAGTGACGCGCGCAAAATCACCACCTCCAAAGGGCAAAGCTACGGACTGTTCTTTGCCCTCGCGGCAAACGATCGCAAGGCGTTCGATCTGCTGCTGGCATGGACGCGCGATAACCTTGCCGAGGGAGATTTAACCCAACATCTCCCGGCCTGGCTGTGGGGGAAAAAGGACGACGAAACCTGGGCGGTTATCGACCCTAACTCCGCGTCTGATGCCGATATCTGGATTGCCTGGTCGCTGCTGGAAGCCGGGCGGCTGTGGAAAAATCCCGATTACACGCGCACGGGTAAGGCGCTGTTGACGCGCATTGCCAGTGAGGAAGTGGTGAAGGTGCCGGGGTTGGGTTCTATGCTGCTGCCGGGTAAAGTCGGTTTTGCCGAAGAGAGCGTCTGGCGCTTCAACCCCAGCTACCTGCCGCCGCAGCTTGCGAGCTATTTCACCCGTTTTGGCGCGCCGTGGACGACGCTCCGTGAAACCAACCTGCGTCTGCTGCTGGAGACCGCGCCTAAAGGATTTTCCCCGAACTGGGTGAAATACCAGAAAAAGGGCGGCTGGCAGCTGTCGCAGGATGCATCCCTGATCGGCAGCTACGATGCGATTCGCGTCTATCTGTGGGTAGGGATGATGAACGATAACGATCCGCAGAAAGCCCGACTACTGGCGCGTTTCAAGCCCATGGCGACCACCACAATCAAACAAGGCTTGCCGCCGGAGAAAGTGGACGTCGCGACCGGGAAACGCACCGGAGATGGGCCGGTAGGGTTTTCTGCCTCCCTCCTTCCGTTTTTACAAAACCGGGACGCGCAAGCGGTGCAACGCCAGCACGTCGCCGATCGTTTTCCCGATAACAATGCTTATTACAGCTACGTTCTGACCCTCTTTGGACAAGGGTGGGATCAGCATCGTTTTCGTTTCACCGTGCAAGGTGAATTACTACCGGACTGGGGCCAGGAATGCGCACGTTCACACTGAATCTACTCACCTTATCGCTTGGCCTGGCGCTAATGCCCCTGGCCCAGGCCGCCAACTCCCCGCAGCAGAGACAGCTGCTGGAACAGGTCCGTCTGGGGGAATCCACCCAGCGTGAGGATTTAGTGCGCCAGTCGCTCTATCGCCTTGAGCTGATCGACCCCAACAACCCGGACGTGATTGCCGCGCGCTTCCGCTACCTGTTACGACAGGGCGATACGGCGGGCGCGCAAAAAGAGCTGGATCGCCTGAAAGGAATGGCGCCCGATTCCAGTGCCTATCAGTCCTCCCGTACTACCATGCTGCTCTCCACGCCGGATGGTCGCCAGGCCCTCCAGCAGGCTCGCCTGCTTGCCACCACCGGGCACACACAGGAAGCCATTGCCGCGCATGACAAACTGTTTGACGGTAAGCCGCCCAGTGGCGACATCGCGACGGAGTACTGGAACGTGGTGGCGAAAGAGCCAGCCCGCCGCAACCAGGCCATTAATCAGCTTAAGAAAATAAACGCCAGCAGTCCGGGTAACGTCCCGCTACAGTCCTCGCTGGCACAGCTTTTGTTCCAGAGCGGACGGCGTGATGAAGGGTTTTCGGTGTTACAGGAGATGGCCAAATCGAACAATGGCCGCAGTCAGGCGTCGGACATGTGGTACCAGCAGATCAAAGATCAGCCGGCCAGCAGCGCCAGCGTTACCGCGCTGCAACAATACCTGAGCGTGTTCAGCGATGGCGATAACGTGACGGCGGCGCGCGCCCAGCTTGAAGCGCAGCAAAAACAGCTTGCCGATCCGGCGTTCCGCGCCAAAGCCGAAGGGTTAGCCGCAGTGGATGCCGGGCAGGGCAGTAAAGCGGTAACGGAGTTGCAAAAAGCAGTCAGCGCCAACCACGCCGACAGTGAAGCCGTAGGCGCGCTGGGGCAGGCCTATTCTCAGAAAGGCGATCGCGCGCGTGCGGTTGCGCAGTTTGAAAAGGCGATCGCCCTCGATCCGCAGAGCGATAACCGGGGCAAATGGGACAGCCTGCTGAAGGTCAACCGATACTGGCTGCTGATCCAGCAGGGGGATAACGCCCTGAAAGCCAACAATACGGCCCAGGCCGAACGCTATTACCAGCAGGCGCGCAATATCGACAATACCGACAGCTACGCGGTTCTGGGCCTCGGTGATGCGGCGGCGGCGCGCAAAGATAACGACGCGGCCGAGCGCTATTACCGCCAGGCGTTGCGGATGGACAGCGGCAACAGCAACGCGGTACGCGGTCTCGCCAATATTTATCGCGCGCAGTCTCCGGAGAAGGCGACGCAGTTTATTCAGTCGCTCTCTGCCAGCCAGCGCCGCAGCATTGATGATATAGAACGTAGCCTGACGAACGAGCAGCTGTCAGCCCAGGCCGAACAGCTGGAAAGCGAGGGGAAATATGCGCAGGCCGCAGAAATTCAGCGCCGACGCCTTGCGCTTTCCCCGGGCGACGTGTGGATCACCTACCGACTGTCACGCGATCTGTATAGCGCGGGTCAGCGCAGCCAGGCGGATAACCTGATGCGTCAGCTGGCAAGCCAGAAACCGGGCGATCCGGATCAGGTTTACGCCAGCGGGCTGTACCTGTCCGGTAACGATCAGGACCGGGCGGCGCTGGCGCATCTGAACACGCTGCCGCGCGACAAGTGGAACGGCAACATTCAGGCGCTGGCGGACCGCCTGCAAAGTAACCAGGTGCTGGAAACCGCCAACCGCCTGCGCGACAGTGGAAAAGAGCAGGAGGCGGAAACGTTGCTTCGCCAGCAGCCTCCGTCCACCCGTATCGACCTGACGCTGGCGGACTGGGCTGAACAGCGTGGCGATCATGAGGCCGCGAAAACCGCCTACAACACCGTCCTGCAACGCGAACCGCAGAACGAAGACGCGATCCTCGGCCTGACCGAGGTCTCTCTTGCCCAGGGTAACAAGGACGCGGCGCGCGCGGCGCTGGCGAAACTGCCCGCGGCACAGAACGGCGAACCGCTCTCCATCAATATGCAGCGCCGGCTTGCCATGGCGCAGGCTGGCCTGGGTGATCATGCCGCGGCAGAAAAGACCTTCAACGCCATTCTTCCGCAGGCCAAATCGCAGCCGCCTTCGATGGAAAGTGCGCTGGTGATGCGCGATGCCGCCCGTTTCCAGGCACAAAATGGTCAGCCTAAGCAGGCGCTGGACACCTGGAAAGATGCGATGGTCTCATCGGGCATCACAACGACCCGTCCGACCGATAACGACAGCTTTACTCGGCTCACGCGTAACGATGAGAAAGATGATTGGCTGAAGCGCGGCGTGCGCAGCGATGCAGGCGATCTTTATCGTCAGCAGGATCTGAACGTCACGCTGCAACACGACTACTGGGGCTCCAGCGGCACGGGGGGCTATTCCGACCTGAAAGCGCACACCACCATGCTCCAGGTTGATGCGCCGCTGTCGGACGGACGTATGTTCTTCCGTAGCGATCTGGTCAATATGAACGCCGGTTCCTTTGACACCGATAACGGAACCTACGATCCGACATGGGGTACCTGTGCCGAAACGCCATGTCACGGCAGCACGAACCAGTCGGCCAACGGCGCCAGCGTGGCCGTCGGCTGGCAGAACAAAACCTGGGCGTGGGATATCGGTACAACGCCGATGGGCTTCGACGTGGTCGATGTGGTGGGTAGCCTGAGCTACAGCAACGATTTAGGGCCGATTGGCTACACCCTGAACGCCCATCGCCGTCCGATTTCCAGCTCGGTGCTGGCCTTCGCCGGGCAAAAAGATCCCAATACCGACACCACCTGGGGCGGCGTGCGTGCCACCGGTGGCGGCGTGAGCATGAGCTACGACAAAGGCGAAGCTAACGGGATCTGGTCAAGCCTGAGTGCCGACAGCCTCACCGGGAAGAATGTCGAAGATAACTGGCGCGTCCGCTGGATGACCGGCTATTACTACAAGCTCATCAATCAGAACAACGAACGCCTGACGGTGGGCGTGTCCAACATGCTCTGGCATTACGATAAGGATTTAAGTGGCTATTCGCTGGGCCAGGGCGGTTACTACAGTCCCCAGGAGTATGTGTCGTTCGCCTTACCGGTGAACTGGCGTAAACGCACAGAGAACTGGTCATGGGAGCTGGGCGGCTCCGTCTCCTGGTCTCATTCAAAAACAAAAGATGTGATGCGTTATCCGTTACAGGGGCTGATCCCGGACAATGAGCCAGGCCGTTATACCGATAAAGGTGTAATGGAAACCGGAAGTAGCTCGTCAGGGACGGGTTATACCGCAAGGGCGATTGTTGAACGCCGCGTGACGTCCAACTGGTTTGTCGGACTGGGCGTCGATATTCAGGAAGCAAAAGACTATACCCCGAGCCATGCGCTGCTCTACGTTCGGTATTCTGCCGCGGGCTGGCAAGGTGATATGGACTTACCACCGGAACCGCTGGTGCCTTATGCAGACTGGTGATCGGATTTTTTCTTAATCTAATTGTAAGTCTCTCTTAAAAGTGCAGCTATCGGGTATACTCGGGCGCACCAGGTTTACACCCTGGTGCGCCCTGCGCTTCGAGTTTTGTGGAGAGTCATTTTGCGTGTCAGCCGTTCCTTAACGATCAAACAGATGGCGATGGTGTCTGCCGTCACAATGCTGTTTGTCTTCATCTTCTGCGTCATTTTGCTGTTTCACTCCGTACAGCAGAATCGCTATAACACGGCTTCGCAACTGGAAAGTATTGCCCGCTCGGTGCGGGAACCCCTGTCAGCCTCGATCCTGAAAGGGGATATCCCCGAGGCGGAATCCATCCTGAAGCGCATTCAGCCCGCCGGTATCGTGAGCCGCGCAGATGTCGTGCTGCCGAACCAGTTCCAGGCGCTACGGATGAGCTTTATCCCGGAGCGTCCCGTCCCGATGATGGTGATGCGCCTGTTTGAACTGCCGGTGCAAATTTCCCTGCCTCTCTATTCCCTGGAAAGACCGGCTAACCCGCAGCCGCTGGCCTACCTGGTGCTACAGGCCGACTCGTACCGCATGTATAAATTCGTCATGAGTTGGGTTGCTACGTTAGTGACTACTTACTTACTTTTGACACTAATGCTGAGCGTGGCGCTGACGTGGTGTATCAACCGGTTAATTGTGCATCCGTTGCGCCGCATAGCCCGGGAGCTGAACGACCTCTCTCCACAGGAGCACATGGGGCATCAGCTTCCCTTGCCGCGCCTGCATCACGACGATGAAATTGGCATGCTGGTCCGGAGTTACAATATCAACCAGCAGCGTGTCCTGCGTCAGCAGGAAGAGCTCAGTAGCAACGCCACCCGTTTTCCGGTATCCGATCTGCCAAACAAAGCGTTTTTAATGGCCTTGCTGGAGCAGACCGTCGCCCGCCAGCAGACCACCGCGCTGATGGTGATTGCCTGCGAAACCTTGCAGGACACGGCGGGCGTGCTGAAAGAGAGCCAGCGCGAGATGCTGTTGCTGACGCTGGTGGAAAAGGTGAAATCCGTTCTGGCGCCGCGCATGGTGCTCACCCAGGTCAGCGGTTATGACCTGGTGGTGATCGCGCACGGTGTTAAAGAGCCGTGGCACGCCATTACGCTAGGTCAGCAAGTACTCACTGTCATTAATGAGCGGCTGCCCATTCAGGGTATCCAGCTTCGCCCGAGCGCCAGCATCGGTATTGCGATGTACTACGGGGGGCTGACCGCCGAGCAGCTTTATCGTCGGGCCTTCTCGGCCGCGTTCACCGCGCGCCGGAAAGGCAAAAACCAGATCCAGTTCTTTGATCCGGAGCAGATGGAAAAAGCCCAGCAGCGCCTGACGGAAGAGAGCGACATTCTGACGGCGATGGACAATCGCCAGTTTGCGCTCTGGCTACAGCCGCAGGTCAATTTGCGCACGGGTGAAGTGACCAGCGCCGAAGCGTTGCTGCGTATGCAACAGCCGGACGGCACGTGGGAGCTGCCTGAGGGGATGATCGAACGTATCGAGTCCTGCGGCCTGATGGTCACCGTCGGCTACTGGGTGCTGGAAGAGTCCTGCCGCCAGCTTGCGGCCTGGCAACAACGGGGCATCACGCTGCCGCTGTCGGTGAATCTCTCTGCGCTACAACTGATGCACCCGACCATGGTGCCGGAGATGCTCGAGTTGATCCACCGCTACCGCATTCAGCCCCACACGTTGATCCTGGAAGTCACCGAGAGCCGTTGTATCGACAATCCTGACGATGCTGTCGCCATTCTGAAACCGCTGCGTAATGCCGGGATCCGCATTGCGCTGGACGATTTTGGTATGGGGTATTCTGGCCTGCGTCAGCTCCAGCACATGAAAACGTTGCCGGTGGACGTCCTGAAAATCGACAAAACCTTTGTGGAAGGGCTGCCGGAGGATTGCAGCCTGGTACAGGCCATTATTCAGATGGCGCACAGCCTGAATCTGCACGTAATTGCCGAAGGTATTGAAACCGACGCCCAGCGTGAGTGGCTGGCTGCGGCGGGCGTGGAGAGCGGACAGGGCTTCCTGTTTGACCGCGCCGTACCGACGGATATCTTTGAGCAACGCTATCTCGCCGACGCTGGCAATAACGCAAAAGTGTAATTTTGTTGCTGGCTTGTGCGAGCCAGCTCAAAGTTCTTAACATTTGTGTTTCAAATTTGAACCCCGTTTATTTCTGTCCTGTTATGTGGGTGTTATTTTAAAGCCGCAGGTTAACCATAACCTTACAAAGCCTGTAGTTTTTCTTTCCAGGGACACCCTATGAAAACCTCACTCTTCAAAAGTCTTTACTTCCAGGTCCTGACAGCCATCGCTATCGGTATTCTGCTCGGTCACTACTACCCGGAGCTGGGCGCGCAGATGAAACCGCTTGGCGACGCGTTCGTTAAGCTCATCAAAATGATCATCGCGCCGGTCATTTTCTGTACCGTGGTGACCGGTATCGCTGGCATGGAAAGCATGAAGGCGGTCGGGCGTACGGGGGCGGTTGCCCTGCTGTACTTCGAGATTGTCAGTACCATCGCGCTGATTATCGGCCTGATAATTGTCAACGTGGTACAGCCTGGCGCGGGCATGAACGTCGACCCGGCCACGCTGGATGCGAAAGCGGTGGCGGTTTACGCTGAACAGGCGAAAGATCAGGGTATTGTTGCCTTCCTGCTGGACGTGATCCCGAGCAGCGTGATTGGCGCGTTCGCCAGCGGAAACATCCTCCAGGTGCTGCTGTTTGCCGTGCTTTTTGGCTTTGCCCTGCACCGTCTTGGCAGCAAAGGCCAGCTGATTTTTAACGTCATTGAAAGCTTCTCGCAGGTGATCTTCGGCATCATCAACATGATCATGCGTCTGGCCCCGATTGGCGCCTTTGGCGCGATGGCCTTCACCATCGGGAAATATGGCGTCGGCACGCTGGTACAGCTTGGCCAGCTGATCGTCTGTTTCTACATCACCTGTATTCTGTTTGTGGTGGTGGTGCTCGGCTCCATCGCCCGTGCGACCGGCTTCAGTATCTTCAAATTTATCCGTTACATTCGTGAAGAGCTGCTGATTGTCCTCGGCACATCCTCTTCGGAGTCCGCGCTGCCGCGTATGCTCGATAAAATGGAAAAGCTGGGCTGCCGTAAGTCAGTGGTGGGGCTGGTTATTCCTACGGGCTACTCCTTTAACCTGGACGGCACCTCGATATACCTGACGATGGCGGCGGTCTTTATTGCCCAGGCCACTAACAGCCACATGGATATCTTCCATCAGATTACGCTACTGGTGGTGCTTCTGCTCTCTTCAAAAGGGGCGGCGGGCGTAACGGGCAGCGGATTTATCGTGCTGGCGGCCACCATTTCGGCGGTGGGCCATCTGCCGGTGGCGGGCCTGGCCCTGATCCTCGGTATTGACCGCTTTATGTCTGAAGCCCGTGCGTTAACCAACCTGGTCGGCAATGGCGTGGCGACGATTGTGGTGGCGAAGTGGGTGAAAGAGCTGGATCACAAGAAGCTTAACGATACGCTGAATAACCGCACATCTGAGGACAAAACCCCCGGTTTATCCTCTTAATCCCTCATAAATGCCCGTATTCCCTTGTGGGGATGCGGGCACCTGCGCATAATAACCGTTCATACTTGTCATAATTCGACAAGATTTTTTTTGGGTATATTTCACTTCCGCCCGTGACGTTTAGCCGAACACGCTGTCTAATCGGAAGGTTTTCATCGTCATCTTTGAGTGCTCACGTCGCGAGACACTCTCTTTAACCAGGAATGTTGATCAGGGGTTCACATGCAGGGCACAAAAATTCGACTCTTAACCGGCGGTTTGCTGATGATGGCAGCAGCCAGTTATGTGCAGGCAGATGCGCTCCAGCCAGACCCGGCCTGGCAACAGGGAACACTGGCGAATGGTTTCCAGTGGCAGGTATTATCCACTCCGCAACGTCCGAGCGATCGCATTGAAATCCGTCTTTCTGTGAATACCGGCTCCCTCACTGAAAGCACCCAGCAGACCGGCTTAAGCCACTTTATTCCTCGACTGGCGCTCACCCAGAGCGGCAGTTTGCAGGCGGTTCAGGTGCGTTCTTTATGGCAACAGGCCATCGATCCGAAACGCCCGCTGCCCCCGGCTGTGGTCTCCTATGACTACACCATGTTTAACCTGAGCCTGCCCAACAACCGTAACGATCTGCTTAAAGAAGCGCTGACCTATCTTTCGGATGCCACCGGCAAACTGGCGATTACGCCTGAGACCGTTAACTATGCGTTGAGCAACAGCGACATGGTGGCGACCTGGCCGACGGATACCAAAGAAGGCTGGTGGCGCTACCGCCTGAAAGGGTCAACGCTGCTTGGCCACGACCCGGCAGAGCCGCTGAAACAGCCGGTTGATGCCGCGCAGGTGAAATCTTTCTACCAGCAGTGGTACACCCCGGATGCCATGACCCTGATTGTGGTGGGCAACGTGGACAGCCGTGCGGTGATAGAACAGATCAACAAAGCATTTGGCGATCTGAAAGGGAAGCGTGAAACGCCCGCCCCTGTTCCTACCTTGTCCCCGCTGCGTCCTGAGACGGTCAGCATCATGACGGATACCGTGCGTCAGGATCGTCTTTCAATGATGTGGGATACGGCCTGGCAGCCGATCCGCGAGTCTTCTGCGCTGTTGCGTTACTGGCGTGCGGATCTCGCGCGTGAAGCGCTGTTCTGGCACGTTCAGCAGACGCTCAGCAAGAACAACGTGAAAGATATTGGCCTGGGATTTGACTGCCGTGTGCTGTTCCAGCGCGCCCAGTGCGCCATTAACGTGGAATCGCCGGGTGATAAGCTGAATGCCAATCTCGGCGTGGTGGCGAAAGAGCTGGCTAAGGTGCGGAAAGAGGGCCTGTCTGAAGAGGAGTTTAACGCGCTGGTGGCGCAGAAATCCCTCGAATTGCAGAAACTGTTCGCCACCTATGCCCGCGCCGATACCGATATCTTAATCAGCCAGCGCATTCGCTCCTTGCAGAATCAGGTGGTGGATATCGCGCCGGAGCAGTATCAGAAACTGCGTCAGGACTTCCTGAACGGTCTGACCGTGGAGATGCTGAATCAGGATCTGCGTCAGCAGCTGTCGCAGGATATGGCGTTGATTCTGTTGCAGCCGAAAGGTGAGCCGGAATATGACATGAAAGAGTTGAAGGCCACCTGGAGCGCCATCATGGCGACGCCGCCGCAGCCAGCGCAAACGGCAGCCGATGATTTACACCAGGATGCGAGCGATATTCCGCAGGGCCAGTAAGCTCTGCGTTCCCTCAGCCCTGAGGGAGAGGGTTAGGGTGCGGGCATCAGCCCGCACAGTCCTTAAGCAGGCATCGCCTCGCGCGGAATAATCGCTCCGCGATACTGAATCACCGTGCTGGCCGTCAAGTGACCGCGCTGCGCCGCCGCTTCCGGCGTTCCCCCCGTCAGACGTACCGCCAGATACCCCGCGCTGAAAGAATCTCCCGCCGCCGTGGTATCGATTACCTTCTCTTTCGCCAGCTTCACCGCCGGCACCTCTGTCACGGCTTCACCTGCAACCGCCACCAGGCAAGACTCCGCCCCGCGCTTGATCACCACTTCGCTGACCCCGGCAGCCTGCGTCCGGGCAATGACTTCATCAACCGGTTTTTCGCCCCACAGAGCATCTTCATCATCCAGCGTCAGGAAGGCGATATCGGTGCATTCGAGCATCTGCTGGTAGACCTGCTGCGTCTCTTCGCGGCTGGCCCACAAACGCGGACGGTAGTTGTTATCGAAAATCACCTTACCGCCATTGGCACGGCATTCGCGCAGCAGTGACAGCAGCTTTTCACGGCTCTCCTGGCTCAGGATCGCCAGGCTGATCCCGCTCAGGTAGAGATAATCGAAGGTCGCCAGTTCTTCGCAAATGGCAGCGGCGGCCTCGCTTTCCAGCCAGAATTTGGCGGCCGCTTCATTACGCCAGTAATAGAAGGTGCGCTCGCCGGTGCTGTCGGTTTCGATGTAGTACAAACCCGGCAGGCGGTTTTCCATTCGCTGGATGAGCGAGGTCCCAACGTTTTCACCCTGCCAGGCTTCCAGCATCTGCTGGCTGAAGCTGTCCGTTCCCAGCGCGGTAACGTAGCTCACGCTCAGCGCGTCGGGGGCGACCTGACGGGCAATGTAAACGGAGGTGTTCAATGTATCGCCACCAAAACCGCGGCTGACTTCCGCGCCTTTCTGGGACAGCTCAATCATGCATTCGCCAATCACGGCAATTTTTTTAGACATAGTCGTGAACCTGAACAAAGTAATTAAGGGTAGTGTGCGCTGTGTGTTTTTTATGGTCAACTATATTAAAACGACGTTCCATTATTTTTTTTGAGCCAGCGCGTATTCCGGCATATTTCTGTCATCTTAATTTCATTTTCCCGGTGAATTGAACATAAAGTTCTCACCTGGCGGGCCGATAACTCAGTGACGAGTCCAGAAAGGCTATCCCATACAACAGGACATCCGAAATGAAGTCAGAGCAGGTTATCCAGCGGCTGAGCACTACGCCTGAGGCAAGTATTGAGAACTTGCAGGAGCATCGCTACTGGCTGCAATGTGAGCGAGCGTACACCTATCAGCCCATCTACCGTACCGACGGTCGGTTAATGGCGATTGAGGTGTTAACGGTCGTCACTCATCCATCGAATCCTTCACAGCGTATTGCACCGGACCGCTATTTTGCGGAGGTTGCCGTGCGTCAGCGTATCGACGTGCTGGAAGAGCAGCTGAGAATGCTGGCGACGAAGCAGGCGTTCTTCGAGCAGCACGGTATTCTGGCGTCGGTGAACGTGGATGGCCCAACCCTGATGGCGTTACGTCAGAACGCGACATTGCAGGCGCTGATTGCCACCTTGCCGTGGATGCGCTTCGAGCTGGTGGAACATGTTCAGCTGCCACAGGACTCCTCGTTTGCCTCGATGTGTGAGTTTGGCCCGCTGTGGCTGGATGATTTCGGTACCGGTATGGCCAACTTCTCCGCCCTGAGCGAAGTGCGTTATGACTACATCAAAGTGGCCCGCGATCTGTTTATCATGCTGCGCCAGACGCCGGAGGGACGGAACCTGTTTACGATGCTCCTGCAACTGATGAACCGCTATTGCCAGGGCGTCATTGTGGAAGGCGTAGAGACGCTGGAGGAGTGGCGCGACGTGCAAAATTCCCCGGCAGCGGCGGCACAGGGTTATTTCCTCTCTCGTCCTGTCCCCATGGATACCCTGGAAAAGGTGATAACCACCCTCTGATCTGCCCGCTTCCCTTTGTCTGAACTATAGTTTTAGAGGCAAGTTCATCAGGAAAGGGGACAACAATGACAAAAACAACCAGGGTGATTTCCTGGACAGCAGGGATTTTCTTGTTGCTGATCGTGGTCTTAATCATCATTATCGCCACGTTTGACTGGAACCGGCTCAAACCGACCATCAACCAGAAAGTCTCAACCGAGCTAAACCGCCCCTTCGCAATACGTGGCGATTTGGGTGTCGTGTGGGAGCGCCAGAAAGAGGAAACCGGCTGGCGAAGCTGGGTGCCATGGCCGCACGTTCACGCCGACGACATCATTCTCGGCAACCCGCCGGACATCCCCGAAGTGACCATGATCCACCTGCCGCGCGTGGAAGCCACGCTGGCGCCGTTAGCCCTGTTAACCAAAACGGTGTATCTGCCGTGGATCAAACTTCAGCAGCCCGACGCGCGGCTGATTCGCCTGTCAGAGAAAAACAATAACTGGACGTTTGATCTCGCCAGCAGCGGCGATAAAGATCAGAATGCGCAGCCCTCTTCGTGGTCTTTCCGCCTCGACAATATTCTGTTCGATCGGGGGAGGATCGCCATTGACGATAAGGTGAATAAGGCTGACGTGGAGATCCTCGTCGATCCGCTGGGCAAGCCGCTGCCGTTTAGCGAAGTGACGGGCAGTAAAGCCAAAGGCGATGACAGCAAAGCGGGCGATTACGTCTTCGGCCTGACGGCGAAAGGGCGCTACAACGGCCAGCCGCTGACCGGTAAAGGCAAAATCGGCGGCATGCTGGCGCTCAGGAGTGAGGGCACGCCGTTCCCGGTGCAGGCGGATTTCCGCTCGGGCAACACCCGCGTGGCGTTCGTGGGCACGGTTAACGACCCGATGAACATGGGCGGCGTCGACCTCCAGCTTAAGTTTGCCGGGGATTCGCTGGGTGAACTGTACGATTTGACCGGCGTGCTGCTGCCGGATACCCCGCCGTTTGAAACGGACGGGCGCCTGGTTGCCAAAATCAACACCGAAAAATCGTCCGTCTTTGACTACCGGAATTTTAACGGGCGCATCGGCGACAGCGATATCCACGGCACGCTGACCTACACCACCGGTAAACCGCGCCCGAAACTGGAGGGGGACGTTGAATCCCGCCAGCTGCGTCTGGCCGATCTTGGTCCGCTGATTGGCGTAGATTCGGGCAAAGGCACGAAGTCTAAAGAGGTTAAAAAGGACGTTCAGCCTGCGGGTAAAGTGCTGCCCTATGACCGCTTCGAAACCGACAAATGGGACGTGATGGATGCGGATGTACGCTTCAAAGGACGTAAAATTGAGCATGGCAGCACGCTGCCGCTGAGCAACCTCTCGACCCATATCATCCTGAAAAACGCCGACCTGCGCCTGCAACCGCTGAAGTTTGGCATGGCCGGGGGAACCATCTCATCGAATATCCACCTGGAGGGGGATAAAAAGCCAATGCAGGGAAGGGCGGAGATCCAGGCGCGTCGGCTGAAGCTGAAAGAGCTGATGCCGGACGTGGAGCTGATGCAGAAAACCCTCGGTGAGATGAACGGCGACGCGGATATTCGCGGCACGGGTAACTCGGTAGCGGCGCTGCTGGGTAGCGGAAACGGCAACCTGAAGCTGCTGATGAACGACGGGCTGGTGAGCCGTAACCTGATGGAGATCCTGGGGCTGAACGTCGGGAACTTTATCATCGGGCAAATCTTCGGTGACGACGAAGTACGCGTTAACTGCGCGGCGGCAAATCTGGATCTGGTCAACGGCGTGGCGCGTCCGCAGATCTTCGCTTTCGACACGGAAAACGCGGTTATCAACGTCACCGGTACCGCCAGCATGGCGTCCGAGCAGCTGGATTTAACCATCGATCCGGAAAGTAAAGGTATTCGTATCATCACCCTGCGCTCGCCGCTGTACGTTCGCGGGACCTTCAAAGATCCGCAGGCGGGCGTGAAGGCCGGGCCGTTGATTGCGCGTGGTGCGGTCGCCGCCGCGCTCGCTACGCTGGTCACTCCTGCGGCGGCGCTGCTGGCGTTGATTTCGCCGTCGGAAGGCGAAGCGAATCAGTGTCGGACGATTTTGTCGCAGATGAAGAAGTAGTCCCGTTTCTCCCTCTCCCTGTGGGGAGAGGGGGCTCCAGTAATTTGAAAGCAAAAGCTATAACGTTGCCTCAGAATAACTGAGGGCTTTCAGCGATGCCTCGGTCCGGCTGTAAATCGCTGAGGCGTTTCCTGTAGGCCGGGGCGAGGCGCAGGGATGCGCCGAGAGGGCGGGCTTTACAGGGATGTTACCTCCGCCCGTCCCCGATAAGCCGGAAGGAATAAGCCGAAGGCACCGCGAAGCGGCGATTTTCCGCCGGAAGCCCGGGTCGCCAGGGTGGTGGCGACTGAGCCACCCTGGCACGTTCACCGCTCATGTCGTGACAGAGTAGCAAGGAACATAAAGTGAACGGAATGACCACCTGAGCCGTATGTTCCCCCTCACCCCAGCCCTCTCCCTCAAGGGAGAGGGGGCCGTCTGTGCAGGCATTATTTTGTGGGGAGCCCTCAGCCCTGTGGGTGAGGGCTGAATCGTAGGCCGGGTAAGGCGTAGCCGCCACCCGGCATTCACTTACAGCGCCTGATGCTTCGTCTCGTGCGTCAGCAGCAGCGCAATCAGCGTCAGCGCTGCCATTGCCGCCAGATAGACACCCACATAGAATAGGCCATAGTTCGCCTGAAGCCATGTGGCGATATACGGAGCCACCGAGGCGCCCAGAATCGACGAAACGTTATAGGAGAACGACGCGCCGGTGTAACGCACTTCAGTCGGGAACAGCTCCGGCAGCAGCGCGCCCATTGGGCCAAAAGTCAGCCCCATCAGGCTCAGGCCAATCAGCAGATACGCCATCACCAGCGCAGGGCTACCTGAACCCAGCAGCGGCGGGAAGACAAACAGCGCGAACAGAATAATCAGCGAGGTGATGACGATCATGCTTGAACGACGGCCAAATTTATCCGCCAGCAGGCCCGCGATGGGCACCATCACACCAAATCCGATGACCGCCATCATCAGCATCCACAGCACTTCGTTACGCGGCAGGCCCAGGCCGACCGGCGCGGCGGCGGTACTGAAGGTCATGGAGTAAACGGTCATGATGTAGAACAGCGTGTAGGTTGCCAGCATGATGAACGTGCCCAGCACGGTCACGCGGAGGTGTTTGGTCAGCAGCGTCCCCAGCGGAACTTTAACCTGCTTTTTCGCCGCGGCGACTTTAGCGAAGACCGGCGTCTCGTGCAGCGACACGCGAACGTACAGGCCAATCAGCACCAGCACGGCGGAGAAGACGAATGGAATACGCCAGCCCCAGTTCATGAACTGTTCATCAGTCAGCAGCCAGGAGAGGAGCAGGAAGGTGCCGTTAGCAAAGAAGAACCCAATCGGTGCGCCCAGCTGCGGGAAAGAGCCATACAGGGCTCGTTTGCGCGCCGGGGCGTTTTCGGTCGCCAGCAGTGCCGCGCCGCCCCATTCCCCGCCCAGCCCCAGACCCTGCCCAAAGCGCGCCAGCGCCAGCAGCACAGGCGCCAGAATGCCGATAGTTTCATAGGTCGGCAGCAGGCCGATGGCGACGGTGGAGATCCCCATCGTCAGCAGCGAGGCAACCAGCGTCACTTTACGGCCGACGCGATCGCCAAAATGCCCAAAGACCGCTGAACCAATCGGACGCGCAACGAAGGCGATAGCAAAGGTGGCTAAAGACTGTAGCGTGGCTGCCGTCGGGTCGCCCTGAGGGAAGAAAATATGCGGAAAGACAATGACCGCAGCGGTGGCGTAAATATAAAAGTCGAAGAACTCAATGGCGGTGCCAATCAGCGATGCGACGACGACTTTATTGCGCGAGTTGACCGGAACGTGTTCCGCCCCTTCGTTAAGTGTGGTGGCTGTTGCTTGCATAATATTTTCTTATTTTTGGACGAACGAAGGGCCATATTAGGCATAGCAAAAGCGACATTTCAATCTGTAATAAAGGCGTGGTGTGGTCATAAAAGCAACAAAAAGCGGATAATTTTCAGACCAGCGAAAACACTTCTATGAAATGCTTCACACTTTTTAAATATCAGTCATTAAAACTGGTTTTGCGTTAAATAAAAGTTACGGCCTGGATTTATATGCTGAAATGGCGAATCGGGCTGAAATATCAGCCCGACATGATATCAGCGGTGGGTTTTACCCGGCATGCGCGGGTCATCTTTATACTCTGCCGTGGCGATCCACGCGGCGCAGAACAGCGTCAGGCGAGCGAAGAAATAGAAGAAAGCCATCAGCCCCAGCACCGAACCAAAGGCCGCGCCGGAGGGAGACTTCACCAGGGACGGCAGCGTATAGGTCATCACAATCTTGATCACCTCAAAACCAATGGCGGCAATCAATGTCCCGCGCATCAGCGCCTTCTTGCGCGGACGATGGCGGGGCAAACGCCAGAAGATCCAGAAGAACAGAAGGTAGTTAGCAAAGATGGAGATGGCCAGCCCAATGCCGCGCCAGGCCGGTTTCAGCCATTCAATGTAATCCAGGTACAGCGCGGAGATAATCATCTGCTGCGCGGAACCGGCGACCGAGGTGATGGAGAGCGTAATGACCAGCGCCACCAGCAGCCCAATCAGAGAAATAAAGTCGCGCAGATACTTCACCCATATCTTCTCCTGATCCTGCGGTCTACGCTCCCAGACGTCACGCGACTGGGCGCGAATAGCCTCACGCAGGTTGCCCATCCAGTTCACCCCGGAATAGAGCGCAATCAGCAACCCGACGATACCCACGGTGGTACGCTGCTGCACGGCGGTGTTGATGGTGCTTTTGAGCGTTGCGGCGAGCGTCTGGTCGCTGACGTTGGTCAGGATCTTATTGAAGATGTCCTGCAACAGCGTCGGGTGAGACGCCAGCACAAAACCGGCGGCGGCAAATGACACCATCAGGATGGGGATCATCGACAGGAACGAGAAATAGGTAATCGCCGCGCCAAACTGATTTCCCATGCGGTCGTTAAAGCGCTCAGCGGCGCGTATCAGGTGAGCAATCGCGGGTATCTGCTGAATTTTTTCGGCTATGCCGGTCACGGTGCCCAGCGCTTTGCTGGCCGTTCCAGGCTCTTTCGGCGCTTCAGGCTCGTTATCCATCTTTTTGATGGGTTCATAATCTAAATGTTGAGTCGGTCGTTGCGGGTTATTTTCCGGCGTCACGCGCATTTTCCTTTTCGTTGAGCTGGATGTTACTGAATTATAGCTTGTGACTAGTCGACGTAACCTTTTGTGAGTTCGGTAAGCCACTCCATAAACACATGCACCCGGCGGGAGAGGTTACGGCGGTGGGGATAAATGAGGGAGACGGGCATCGGTTCAGCCCGGTATTGCGGCAGGATCTCAACGAGTTTTTTCGTGCGCAGGGCATCACGCACCCCGACGCGCGGAACCTGAATAATCCCAAGCCCGGCGATACAGGCGGCCTGGTAGGTTTCCGTGCTGTTAACCGTCAATACGCCTCCCGTTTTCACCCACTGGGTCGCGCTGCCGTTGTAATACTCAAAACCCTGCGGACGCGTGCCCAGCGTGGCGGAGTAGTGAATGAGGGCATGCGAAGCCAAATCGTCCAGCGTCTCAGGGTAGCCGAATCGCGTCAGATAATCCGGGCTGGCGCAGTTAATCACCGAGAGTTTCCCAAGCGGGCGGGCGATAAGCCCGGAGTCCTTTAAGTTTCCCACGCGAACCACACAGTCAAATCCTTCGCGGATGACATCGACCAGACGATCGCTGCTACTCAGCTCCAGCTCAATGCCGGGAAACTGTTGTAAAAATGCAGGCAGTTTCGGAATGACTACATTTCGCGCAATGGCAACGGGCATATCCACACGTAGCCGACCGCTGATGGTTGAAGGGTCGTGCAGGAACATGCCGTCCAGTTCGTCCAGATTCATCAGCAGATCTTTAGCACGCTCGTAATAAACCATGCCGTCCTGCGTCAGGCTGACGCGGCGGGTAGTACGGTGCAGCAGCTGCGTGCCGAGTGCGTTTTCCAGTGCCTGGATCTGTCGCGATACGCTCCCCTTCGGCAGGCTTAACGTCTCCGCCGCGCGGGAAAAACTTTCCAGTTCCGCGACCCGAAGGAAAAGCTGCATTGCGTGTATTTTATCCATAGATGTTGGTCATTGTTGTTATGAATGAAACAGTGAAGCGCTGACGGCACTATTTATTGATTTTCTACCATCTAATAAGCTCTTTCTCAATCTTCATCACAGCCGAAACGAGGTGAATTATGAGTGAACGTATTGCTTTAGTGACGGGCGGTAGCCGCGGCTTGGGGAAAAATGCCGTTTTGAAGCTGGCCGCGGAAGGGACAGGCATCATCCTGACCTGGAACAACAGCCAGCAGGAGGCGCAGGAAGTTGTGCGCGAAATCGAGGGAACAGGTGGAAAAGCGGCAGCATTGCAGCTTAACGTCGGCGATACGGCAAGCTTTTCGCGCTTTGCTCAGCAGGTGAAGGATACCCTCAAACACGTCTGGCAACGTGACACCTTTGACTATTTAGTGAACAACGCAGGCACGGGCTTGTACGCACCCTATACCGAGACGACGGAAGCGCAATTTGATGATGCGCTGAACATTCACTTCAAAGGGCCGTTTTTCCTCACGCAACAGCTGCTGCCGCTCATAAAAGACGGAGGGCGGATCCTGAACGTCTCCAGCGGACTGGCCCGTTTTACTCAGCCCGGTTCAGGCACCTACGCGGCAATGAAAGGGGCGATGGAAGTGCTGACCCGCTATCAGGCAAAAGAGCTTGGTGCGCGCGGAATTTCCGTCAATATCATCGCGCCCGGCGCGATTGAAACCGACTTTGGGGGCGGACGCGTGCGGGATAATGCGGAGCTTAACCAGCTGCTGGCCTCGCAGACAGCGCTGGGACGCGTGGGCCTGCCCGATGATATTGGTGACGCCAGTGCGGCGTTGCTCAGTGACAAACTGGGCTGGATGAATGCGCAACGTATTGAAGTTTCAGGCGGTATGTTCCTGTAATGTTCAGTCTTAAGGGGGAGGGAACCCTCTTAAGGAAATCCTTAAAACAGGTATGTCTAAATGCTGGAAGATATAAAGAGAGCTGGGTGATTTGTAACCTCTCCATTCATTGAGTTTTTTCTTAAAAAATGCCTCTGTAGAATCCCCCTTCGCTATTCTCAGAGGAGTAAAACGATGCGAGTAATCATGTTTGACAGGCAGTCATTATTTATTCATGGAGCGATGTACAGTTTGCAGAAGTTAATTCCGAAAATAGAGATGACAGGGGCTCGTCAGACTGATGAATTATGGGCGCAATTATCCGCGTCACCCTCCGCTATCGTCATGATAGATGGGTATTTAATTCGTGATAATGGTGTGGCTTTACTGGAAGAGATTATGGATCGTTTTCCAGCGTCGCGCGTGGTGTTGGTGTTAACGAAAAAAGAGCGACGTTGGGTTGAGCAAATGTTTCAGCGCAACGTGGTGGCGATAATTCCCCGCAATGCGAATCCCGAACGCTTTTCCGCAGTGCTGGATTCCGTATCGCGAGGGATGGTCTGTTTTCCCGGCGAGTGGCTGAAGCAGCACTCCTCTCAGGATGAACTGTCAGTGTTAAGCGAGCGCCAGCGTGAGGTATTGAAGTTACTGGCGGCCGGAGAGTCCAATAAAGAGATTGGTCGTAATCTCAACATCAGTGCGGCAACGGTAAAAGCCCATCTGGAGACGCTTTTCCGGCGTCTTGATGTCAAAAACCGGACGCAGGCCGCGATGTACTACACCCGGGCGACGGCCTGAAGGATCTTCTCAGGCAGAGGGGACTCTTCCCCAAAACTGAAGAGGGTTAATATCAGGGCGTCATGCTGCTGTTGGGTTAATGGGCGTTTGTTCATTTCCCGCAGCAGCGCCTCACATAATTGAATATCATTAAAAAGCAAATTCTCCGCCTCAATCGGCGTGATGAGACTGTTAAATTTTTCCCACTGGCGAATCACGTGACCATAACCAATAACCCATATACCCTTTTCGTCACGGTATTTCTCCAGGGAAAGACCCTGTTGTTTTTTAATTAATGCGATTGCAGCAGAAGATATCTGCATTGCATAACCCGTCATAAGCGTTTCCTCTTAGTGGCGCGACTATAGAGGAAACGCCGCCGGGGAAATATCCGCCAAATGGCTGTTGATCAGGTTTAACTGAACGGGAATTCCTTTTTCAGTAAACCGAATAGCCAGTCGTTATGCCATTGCCCTGAAAGGAAATAACTCTCACGCAACTCACCTTCCAGTTGAAAACCTGTTTTTTCCAGCAGTCGCCTTGAGGCGATATTTCCCGCCGTCACGGTGGCGGTGAGCCGACGGATATTACCCTGAGTCAGCGCGAAATCACACACAGCCCGCAGAGATTCAAAGCCGTAACCTTTCCCCTGCGCAGAGGGCGCAAAGAGAAAACCGACTTCAGCACAATCTGCTTCCCGGTGCACATAGCCGGTTACGCCCAGCGGCGTCTGGCTGGCCGTCTCACGCACCACAAGGCAGAGCCAGTGCGAGCTGCCCGGCGTCCACGGCAACAGACGAGACTCAAAGGCTTCCCGAATGTCCGCCTCGCTACGCGCAGGGGCGACAAAACGCATCACCTCAGGATTTTGCTGTAGCGACAGAAAAAAGGGCCAGTCTTGCTCTTGCAGCGGCGAGCAGGTGAGACGCGCGGTGGTTAAGGCGGGCATGACGATCCTCCGGAGGCATTGCAAATGATTATAAGGTTGTCACTTTATTTCAACAGAAAGTCAGGTATGTTTAACCTCATATAAATAAAAAGAAAAACGACTTTTAATGCCGCTTTAGCGGTACTCATTGTCTCTCAAGGAAAACAATGATGATTAGCTCATCGCATCATACCCGCGAACAGTTTGAACACTGTCTGGCAGCGATCCGTCAGGCGTCTGTTGAAATTTTACTTCTGTTGAATGTACATGTTTCTGAAGGAAAAGATCCACGCTGGTTTCTGGAGCAACTGGATAGCGCCCGCCTGGGGCTGGGCGGGTGGGGCGCCGTAGCCAGGAAGCTGAATCTGAATGATGCGGAAATGACGGCCTTTACGCTGCAATTACGCTTGCTTCAGCAGCGTGTTCCCCAGTATGAAAGCGGGCAGGATGTCAGCGAAAATCAGCTGATTGCGGCGATGCGCTTCGTCACCTCCCTTGAATATCTGCGTCTGCAACAGCCCCTCCTGACCTACGAAACCGGGAGGGTGCCAGAGAAGGAGAGCCAGCTTCAGGCGCAGAAACAGGTGCGTGCCATTGAGCTGATGATTAAAGGGCTGATACAGCAGGCGTGGCCCGATCCGGTGCGGCTGAATAATCATCTTAAGACCTTGTTTAACGCTGAACGCGTGCGTCGCTGGCTGAAAAACGGTGAGATTAATGATGTTCTGAGCGGCATGTTGTTCAGCGAACTGGCCCAGCTGCTGGTGGATAAAAAAGAATTTAGCCGCTACTACGCGCCGCTGTTTAACGCTCCGGACATGCTGACGCTGCTGGTAGAGCCCCGCAAAACCCTGCAAACCTTCCTCGAAGATATTCGACAAATCCGCAACAGCATCACCGTGCAGCAGCCGTTAAGCGGGGCGCAAATCCAGCTGCTCGACTGCTATTACACGCAGATCACCCGCTCCGTTCAGCGCGCGTTTGAGGAAGGGCGGACACGCGTTAACCCGGCGGCGCTGATGGCGGTGGACGAAAGCGAGCTGCACGCGTTCTGGGAAAAGGCGCAAAAAATGGACCGCACCACAGGCGGCGATCTTTTTGAAGTGCGCGACAGTATAGAAAAACCGACTCAGCGCGCCGCGCGTACGCCAGAGCAGCGCGAACAGCTGATTTCCGGCGTGCTGTGGGGAGCGGTTGGCGTGATGGTTATCGCGATTGTCGTGGGGGGATTCTGGCTGGTGACCAGCAGTAAACCGCAGCCGGCTGTGGCCAGTACGGCATCTCCCGCGCAGGTGCAGGAGATGCGCGAAACGCCTTCCTCACGCGAGACGTTAACCCGCATGGGTGTTACCTGGGATGAGAATAATTTCCGCTCGGCCATCAATCGCAATGACACCCGCGTGGCGCTCCTGTTTTTGCAGGGCGGGATGGACTGGAAAATGTCATGGACGGAGGAGGCGTTGTCGGCAGGCTACGACGATGTACTGGAAGTAATGTTGCGCTACCGCCTGCAAATGACAGAGCAAAAGCCCTGCCGACGCTTTATTAATACGCTTAGCCATGCGATGGCGAACGGCGAATCGCTGACGCCTATGCGTAAGCAGTACCTGGAAGCATTCTGTACCGTTCCCGCGGTGGTGAAACGCCAGCAGCACGACGCCGATATGGCAACGCGCCGCGCGAAGACGCAGCCCGATGCCAGCACAAAAAAATGGCAGTCCATCCAGACTGCCATTTATGAGGTGATCCGCTGATTATTTTTCCCCCTCACCCTGCCCCTCAGGGGAGAGGGGCAGGGTGAGGGGTGAGGCTCAGGGCTCCCCATACAGCCCAATCAACCGCCGCACCACGCCATTCGTCCAGCCGAAGCCATCCTGCAACGGATACTCACCCCCGCCACCTTCGCGTGGCGTGCTGCTGGCGATGTGGTACTTCTCAATCAGCTTATAATGGGTTTTGTAGTAATGGTTCACCGTGTGCAGCCAGCTCCAGGCGATCTCATCTCCCAGCGAGTCGTTGCCGTACTGCTTGAACCCCTGGATCGCCATCCACTGGAGCGGCGCCCAGCCGTTCGGCTTATCCCACTGCTCCCCGGTTTCATATTCGGTGGCGAGAATACCGCCCGGCGTGAGCAGACGGGCTTTAACGGCATCGGACAGCCGTTCAGCCTGCTCATGCGTCGCCATGCCCACATACAGCGGCACAATGCTGGCCGCAGAGAACAGCGCCAGGGCTTCACGCCGCCAGTCGTAATCACGATAACAGCCGTTCTCTTCGTCCCACAGATAGCGGTTCACCGCCGCGCGCCGGTCGCTGGCTTTCTGGCGGAACAGATCAGCCGTCTCTTTATCCCCTTTCGACGCGGAGATATTGGCGATAGCGCTCTCCAGTTTGAACAGGAATGCGTTCAAATCAATGGGGATAAATTGTGTCGTGCGGATGCTGGCCAGCCGCGCAGGATCGCGCAGCCAGCGGGATGAGTAATCCCATCCTGAGGCTGCCCCGGCGCGCAGGTCGCGATACACCTCGTTCGGCGGACGACCGGAATGACGGGCGGTTTCCACGTCCTCAATCCACGATTCATCTCGCGGCGTGTCGCGATCGTCCCAGTAGCGGTTGAGCAATGAGCCATCCGGCATGCGAACCGCACTGCGATAGGCCTGATTGAGCAGCAGCGATTCCGCCCCGTCCATCCAGAAGGCGTACTCCATCTTAAGATGCTCAAGATAGCGCTTCGCCCCGCGCACGCCGTCCTCTTCAAACAGCTCCACCATCAGGGCAAAAACGGGCGGCTGGGAGCGGCTGAGATAGTAGGTACGGTTGCCGTTCGGGATATGGCCGTAGCGCTCTATCAGCCAGGCGAAGTTATCGGCCATACATTTCAGCAGATCGTTACGACCGCTTTCAGCAAGCCCCAGCATGGAGAAGTAAGAGTCCCAGTAGTAGGTCTCACTGAATCGCCCGCCGGGCACAATATAGGCCTGCGGCAGCGCCAGCAGCGACGACCACGGGATGTGATCCTGCGGCTCACGCGTCAGCACCGGCCACAGATTATCAATATGTTCTTTCAGGGACAGGCCGGGGTCAGAGACGTACTCTTTGCTGTAGTCCTCCGGCAGCCAGAAGTGATTCTCCACAAAGCGCGCCAGGTCAAAATCACGGTGACGACGCACCTTGCGATAGCGGATCAAAATATCCAGCGGATCCATCTTCGGCGCGCAGTCGGGAAAGGTTTTGCTGTCCGCAAACAGCCGCGACGACTGGACGTGTTCAAACAGTTCAAGGTAGCGGTCTGCGGGCGTAAGGGCATCGGACGCCGGCAGCCCTTCAATCATTTCCGGTTCCGGCTCTGCCTCGATCATCTCATCCAGTTTTAACTCACAGGGATCGGTTTCGTAGCGCAGCTCTTCTGCAATCTCGAACTCGATATCCTCGGCAGTCTGTAGTTTCTGGTTGAACATGGTGTTCAGGACCTCCGGTTTTTGTCGTAACCAATACGGGTTTTTCCCGGCTATCTTTAAAGCGTAGACATTCGCTTCGGTTAATGCGGTGCGAAGTGTGCGGTAGATCACGCTTTCAAAATGGATTTAAACACGCTGAAAGTCAGATATCCCTTTGATTATGAAATTATTAAATCAGAATCTTTGGAAACAGAGCAGGAATAAAATTCAGAGCATTCGGTATTCTGCATATAAGCACGGATTAATGTGCCTGACGCGCATCGCCCTGAAGGCTGTTGGCGGTTTGATTGGCTTTCTGGCTGGCGCCTTCGCTTTTATCCATCGCTTTGCTGGCCGCTTTTTCCGCATGGGCGGCGCTGTACGCAGCCAGATGGGAAATCACGATGGCGTAAATGCTCATTAACGACACCCACAGAATGCTGTTTTTCCACCACAGCAGGGTAGGAATAGTCAGTATCGCCCATACCAGCGCGAGTACAAGGTGCATTTTGGCCATCAGTTTTGCGGTGATCTTTACGTGCATTTTCATATCTCTAATCTTTTTCCGTAGTAACAGGCGAACGCGTAGCGCTTTCTAAGATTAGTTAATTCCACCGCGGGTACCGGGTTATTTTGTTACCGTTTGTACAGCCGTTGGGTTTACCTGCCCAGGGCATAAAAAAACCGGCCAGCTGGCCGGTTTTGTTGCGGATCAGACGGATCAGCGCATAGTCACAAACTCTTCCGCCGCAGTCGGGTGGATCGCCACGGTGTTATCGAAGTCTTTCTTCGTTGCGCCCATCTTCAGTGCCACCGCGAAGCCTTGCAGGATCTCGTCCATGCCGAAACCAATGCCGTGGATGCCGACGATCTTCTCCTCCGGGCCCACGCAGACCAGCTTCATGCGGCATGGCTGACGGTGCGAGGTGACCGCGGTATACATCGCGGTAAACGCCGATTTATACACTTTCACCTGGTCATCGCCGTACTGCTCACGCGCCTGCGGCTCGGTTAAGCCGACGGTACCGATTGGCGGGTGGCTGAAGACCACGGTCGGGATGTTGCTGTAGTCCAGATGTTCGTCCGGCTTGTTATTAAACAGACGCTCGGAAAGACGACGCCCCGCCGCCACGGCAACCGGCGTCAGCTCTACGGCGCCGGTGTTATCACCGACGGCATAAATGCCCGGTACGCTGGTGTTCTGGAATTTATCAACGACAATGTAGCCTTTTTCATTGGTTTTCACCCCGGTTGCGGCCAGATTGAAGTTGTCGGTGGCCGGTTCACGACCAATCGCCCAGATCAGGCAATCAACGGTCTGGCTGCGACCATCTTCCAGCTCCAGAGTCAGGCTACCGTCCGCATTTTTCACCACCGCTTTTGGCACGGCGTTGGTGTGCAGGGTTGGGCCTTCGGCGTTCATCACCTCGACCAGCGTGTCGACGATCAGCGGGTCAAAGCTGCGCAGCGGCGCGTGTTTACGCACGAACAGGTGCGCTTCCGCTCCCAGGCCGTTAATCACGCCGGCCAGCTCAACCGCAATGTAACCTGCGCCCACAATGGCAACGCGTTCTGGCAGAGCAGGCAGCTCGAAGAAACCGTCGGAGTCGATACCGTATTCCGCGCCCGGAATGTTCGGGTGGCTCGGACGGCCACCGGTGGCGATCAGGATGTGATCGGCGGTGATCGTCTCGCCGTTCACTTCGATCGTCTTCGCATCCACGAAACGGGCGAAGCCGCGGATCACGTCGACGTTATTCTTGCCCAGTACGTTATCGTACGAGGTGTGAATACGGTCGATGTAGGCGGTACGGCTGGCGATCAGTTTATCCCAGTCGAAGTGGTTGATGGTGGTGTCAAAGCCGTAGTCCGGGCCATACATATGGATAGCTTCACGGATTTGCGCGGCATGCCACATCACTTTCTTCGGTACACAACCCACGTTCACGCAGGTGCCGCCGAGTTCTTTGGCTTCAATCAGCGCACACTTCTGGCCGTACATGGCTGCACGGTTGATGGAGGCGATGCCGCCGCTGCCGCCGCCGATTGCGATGTAGTCATAATGCTTAGTCATAGCGTTGTCCTTAATCGTGAATTGCCGCGATTGTATACCTGAAATCAATAGTTTCCACCGATGGCTGCGATTACTCCGGCACGATCCAGCTCACGGTGGCGTGACCCGTACCGGCTGGCACCAGCGTTTTGTGCAGCCACGGCAGCACGTTGTTCATCTGTGCTTCGAGCTTCCACGGCGGGTTAATGACGATCATGCCGGACGCGGTCATGCCGCGCTGGTCGCTGTCAGGGCGCACCGCCAGCTCAATTTGCAGGATTTTACGAATGCCGGTCGCTTCGAGGTCTTTGATCATGCGTTTAATTTGCGCGCGCAGCACTACCGGATACCACAGGGCATAGGTGCCGGTCGCAAAGCGTTTGTAACCTTCGTTAATGCCGGTCACCACCGCCTGATAGTCGGTTTTGATTTCGTACGGCGGGTCGATCAGCACCAGGCCGCGACGGGAAACCGGCGGCAGTTTGGCTTTCAGCTGCTGGTAGCCATCGGCTTTGTCCACGCGGGCGCGGTTATCTTTCTGAAACTCAGAACGCAGCAGCGGGAAGTCGCTCGGGTGCAGCTCTGTCAGCTGAAGGCTGTCCTGCTCGCGCAGCAGCTGGCGGGCAATCAGTGGTGAACCCGGGTAGTAACGCAGCTGGCCGTTGCGGTTGAAGTGATTCACCACGCCAATGTACGGCTCCAGCTCGGCAGGCAGATCGTCCTGCTGCCAGATACGCGCAATCCCTTCCAGATATTCACCAGTACGCTCGGCATGCTCGCCGCTCAGCTGATAACGGCCCGCGCCCGCATGGGTGTCCAGATAAAGGAACGGTTTATCCTTTTCTTTAAGCGATTCGATGATCAGGCTCTGAACGGTATGTTTGAGGACGTCGGCGTGGTTGCCTGCGTGGAAGCTGTGGCGATAACTGAGCATGGGTAATGATATTCCGCTGAATTGACGATTTGCCACAGTTTACAGCAGAACGGCACAGATTACCCGCAGGCCCGGTAAGCGCAGCGCCACCGGGCGTTTTTCGACAACCTTCGGCATTGAAATCCTCTACACTTAACCCCATTACTGAAAACAATATGCACAGCGCCGGATGCGCGCTTCATTCATCTATTTCAACAGGACAGCGTTTATGACCAATCCATTACTGACGCCTTTTTCGTTGCCACCGTTTTCTAAAATCCTCCCTGAGCATGTGGTTCCGGCCGTTACCCAGTCGCTGAACAACTGCCGTGCGGCGGTAGAAAACGTGGTCGCGCAGGGCGTGCCGTACACCTGGGAAAATCTGTGTCAGCCGCTGGCCGAAGTGGACGACGTGCTGGGGCGTATCTTCTCCCCGGTGAGTCACCTGAACTCGGTGAAAAACAGCCCGGAGCTGCGTGAGGCCTACGAACAGACCCTGCCGCTGCTCTCTGAGTACAGCACCTGGGTCGGTCAGCATGAGGGGCTCTACAAAGCCTACCGCGACCTGCGCGACGGCGACCACTATGCCGAACTGAACACGGCGCAGAAAAAATCGGTCGATAACGCCCTGCGTGATTTCGAACTGTCCGGGATTGGCCTGCCAAAAGAAAAACAGGTTCGCTACGGCGAAATCGCCGCGCGCCTGTCCGAGCTGGGCAACCAGTACAGCAACAACGTCCTCGACGCCACCATGGGCTGGACGAAGCTGATTACCGATGAATCTGAACTGGCGGGTATGCCGGAAAGCGCGCTGGCGGCGGCAAAAGCCCAGGCCGAAGCGAAAGAGCAGGAAGGCTTCCTGTTAACGCTGGATATCCCAAGCTATCTGCCGGTGATGACCTACTGCGACAACCAGGCCCTGCGCGAAGAGATGTACCGCGCCTACAGCACCCGCGCCTCCGATCAGGGGCCGAATGCCGGTAAGTGGGATAACAGCCCGGTGATGGCGGAGATCCTCGCCCTGCGCCACGAGCTGGCACAGCTGCTGGGCTTCGACAGCTATGCCGATAAATCCCTTGCCACCAAAATGGCCGAGAACCCACAGCAGGTGCTCGACTTCCTAACCGATCTGGCGAAACGCGCCCGTCCTCAGGGTGAAAAAGAACTGGCTCAGCTGCGCGCCTTTGCGAAAGCGGAGTTCGGCGTGGACGAGCTTCAGCCGTGGGATATCGCGTACTACAGCGAAAAACAGAAACAGCATCTCTACAGCATCAGCGACGAACAGCTGCGTCCGTACTTCCCGGAAAACAAAGCCGTTAACGGCCTGTTCGAGGTGGTGAAACGCATCTACGGCATTACCGCGAAAGAGCGTACCGACATCGACGTCTGGCATCCGGACGTGCGCTTCTTCGAGCTGTATGACGAGAAAAACGAGCTGCGCGGCAGCTTCTATCTGGATCTTTACGCGCGTGAAAACAAACGTGGCGGGGCGTGGATGGACGACTGCGTGGGCCAGATGCGTAAAGCGGATGGTTCCCTGCAAAAACCGGTCGCCTACCTGACCTGTAACTTCAACCGCCCGGTGAGCGGCAAACCTGCGCTGTTTACCCACGATGAAGTGATCACCCTGTTCCACGAGTTCGGTCACGGCCTGCACCACATGCTGACCCGCATCGAAACCGCTGGCGTCGCCGGTATCAGCGGTGTGCCATGGGATGCGGTCGAGCTGCCAAGCCAGTTTATGGAAAACTGGTGCTGGGAGCCGGACGCGCTGGCATTTATCTCCGGCCATTACGAAACGGGCGAACCGCTGCCGAAAGAACTGCTGGATAAAATGCTGGCGGCGAAAAACTACCAGGCGGCGATGTTCATCCTGCGTCAGCTGGAGTTCGGCCTGTTCGACTTCCGCCTGCACGCCGAGTTCAGCCCGGAGCAGGGGGCGAAAATCCTCGAAACCCTGGCTGAGATTAAAAAGCAGGTCGCGGTTATTCCAGGCCCGACCTGGGGACGCTTCCCGCACGCGTTCAGCCATATCTTCGCAGGCGGGTACGCCGCAGGCTACTACAGCTACCTGTGGGCCGACGTGCTGGCGGCAGATGCCTTCTCGCGCTTCGAAGAAGAGGGGATTTTCAACCGCGAAACCGGTCAGTCGTTCCTTGATAACATCCTGACGCGCGGCGGTTCAGAAGAGCCTATGGAGCTGTTCAAACGCTTCCGTGGCCGCGAGCCGCAGCTGGATGCGATGCTGGAGCATTACGGAATCAAAGGCTGATTGCTACGTGAAGATCTGCTTAGTAGATGAAACAGGCGCCGGGGACGGCGCCTTATCTGTTCTGGCGGCCCGCTGGGGGCTGGAACATGATGAAGACAACCTGATGGCGCTGGTGATGACGCCGGAACATCTGGAGCTGCGCAAGCTCGATGAGCCAAAGCTTGGCGGGATTTTTGTCGATTTTGTCGGCGGCGCGATGGCGCACCGGCGTAAGTTTGGCGGCGGTCGCGGTGAAGCGGTGGCCAAAGCGGTCGGCATTAAAGGCAGCTATCTGCCGGACGTGGTGGATGCCACGGCGGGGCTGGGGCGCGATGCCTTTGTGCTGGCGTCTGTCGGCTGTCGGGTGCGGATGCTGGAGCGTAATCCAGTTGTCGCCGCGCTGCTCGACGACGGGCTGACGCGGGGCTACGCGGACCCGGAAATCGGCCCGTGGTTACAGGAACGTTTGCAACTTATTCATGCCTCCAGCCTGACGGCGCTGACCGATATCACCCCGCGCCCGCAGGTGGTCTATCTCGACCCCATGTTCCCGCATAAGCAGAAAAGCGCGCTGGTGAAGAAAGAGATGCGGGTTTTTCAGTCTCTGGTGGGGCCAGATTTAGATGCCGATGGCCTGCTGGAGCCGGCTCGTCAGCTGGCGACGAAGCGGGTGGTGGTGAAGCGGCCGGACTATGCGCCGCCGCTGGCGGACGTTGCGACCACTAACGCGGTGACCACCAAAGGACACCGATTTGATATTTATTCGGGAACGCCAGAATAAAAAAGCCGGGTGGCGGCTTCGCCTTACCCGGCCTACATTCAGTGCCGCTTGTAGGCCCGGTAAGCGTTAGCGCCACCGGGCTTTTTTGCACTTACTCGTCTTCTTCGTCACGCAGTGGAACAATCAGCATATCCACGTGTACGGTGTTAATCAGCTGGCGCGCGGAAGACATCAGCTTGCTCCAGAAGTCCTGGTGATGACCGCATACCACCAGGTCCATATCGTATTTCTTAATCGCATCAACCAGCACCTGGCCCAGATCGCCGCTACCGCTTAAGGTTTCAGTGATTGGATAGCCCGCGTTGGTAGAAAGCTCACTCAGCGCGTGGTGAGTCTCTTCGGAGATGCGTTTCTGCATATCGCCGAGATTCACGTCGATCAGACCGGTGTAGAGGTCGGAGTAATTCACATCAACGTGAATCAGCGAAACTTTCGCGTTGTAGGGACGTGCCATGGATACTGCTTTATCAACCAGCACTTTACTCTCCGGGGAGAGGTCTACCGCGATGAGAATGTGTTTGTAAGCCATAGTGTTACTCCTTCCTTAAGTTATCGATGACTAAATGGGAAAGCCGTCGTCTGATGCTTTCATTACGGCCCAGTTAAACATATTTTTCAAGCTTTGGTGTTGATAACGATTAACCTTGTGGCAAAAAAATTAACGGATCTCCTACACTATTTAATGAGCCGTTCGGATATTAAAACGCGAACCGGATCGACTTTTGGTCATTCTTTCACTGAACTGTCTGTCAGGGCATTGGGGTGCGGTAGCTCAGGAGCCTTGCTTCGTGGGCGGACGCCGGGGAGGATGTATGATTAGCACCGTCGCATTGTTTTGGGCGTTATGCGTGGTTTGCATAGTGAATATGGCGCGCTACTTCTCATCGTTACGTGCGCTGTTAGTGGTACTTCGTGGTTGCGATCCGTTGCTTTATCAGTATGTGGACGGTGGAGGGTTCTTCACCTCGCACGGACAGCCCAGCAAGCAGATGCGTCTGGTGGGGTATATCTACTACCAACGCTACCGCGATCACCACGATGAAGAGTTTATCCGTCGCTGCGAGCGCCTGCGTCGTCAGTTCATTTTGACCAGCGCCCTGTGTGGTCTGGTTGTGGTGAGTATGATTGCGCTGATGATTTGGCACTGAGCATAAAAAAAGCGGGCCAGTTTCCTGACCCGCTTTTTTGTCGCCTTCAGCCGATTAAATCAGCTTCAGCGAAATCCAGTACAGACCGCCAGACAGCAGGATGGACGCCGGGAGGGTGAACACCCAGGCCATCAGAATGTTGGTCACGGTTTTACGCTGCAAACCGCCGCCGTCAACAATCATGGTACCTGCCACGGACGAAGAGAGTACGTGGGTGGTGGAGACTGGCATACCGGTGTAGCTCGCCAGACCGATAGATACCGCTGCCGTCATCTGCGCGGACATACCCTGCGCATAGGTCATGCCTTTCTTACCGATCTTCTCACCGATGGTGGTCGCCACACGACGCCAGCCAATCATCGTACCGATACCCAGCGCCAGCGCGACCGCCATGATGATCCAGATTGGCGCGTACTCAATGGTGTTGAGCATATCGCCTTTCAGTTTCTTCAGCAGACGTTGGTCGTCAGCATTAACCTCTGGCAGCTTCGCGACTTTATCCGTCACGTCGGAGATACAGAGCATGATGCGACGCAGTTGACCACGCTGTTCAACAGCCAGTTTGTCATAGCTTTCGATATCGGCCAGCATACCTTTCGCACGTTCCAGCGCGTTAATCGCGTTTGCCGGATGGCAATGGAACTCGCCCGGTGCCGTCGTTGCGCCTGACTCCGGAGAAGGAATCAGCTGGTCCACGCCGGTCGCTTTCTTCAGCAAATCAGGATGCTGCTGGAAGTAAGTCTCAACGTTGTTTACCGCATCACGGGTACGGGTGATTTCGTAACCGGAGGCGTTCATGTTAACCACGAAGCCCGCCGGTGCGACGCCAATTAGAACCAGCATCACCAGGCCGATACCTTTCTGACCATCGTTCGCGCCATGAGAGAAGGCGACGCCAATAGCGGAAATGATCAGCGCGATACGCGTCCAGAACGGCGGCTTTTTCTTGCCGTCTTTCTTCTCACGCTCTGCTGGCGTCAGATGGATACGCGCACGTTTTTTCGTGTTGCTCCAGTAGCGACGCAGGATGAAAATCAAGCCACCCGCCACCACCAGACCGACGATAGGGGAGATGATCAGAGAGCCGAAAATACCGAGAACTTTCGGGATATTCAGCGCATCAACGACGGAGGTCCCGGTCATCAGGGCATTGGTTAACCCGATACCGATAATCGCGCCGATGAGGGTGTGAGAGCTGGATGCCGGCAGGCCGAAATACCAGGTACCGAGGTTCCAGATAATCGCAGCAAGCAGCATTGAGAACACCATGGCCAGGCCATGACCGGAACTCACGTTAAGCAGCAGATCCGTTGGCAGCATATGCACAATGGCATACGCAACGCTCAGTCCGCCCAGGAGGACACCAAAAAAGTTAAATACCGCCGCCATCACGACCGCAAGCTGCGATCGCATTGCGCGAGTGTAGATAACCGTTGCTACTGCGTTTGCAGTGTCGTGGAAGCCGTTGATCGCTTCGTAAAACAGCACAAAAACCAGAGCAAGCAATAATAAAAGCCCGGTATGTAAATCCAGGCCGGCAAACAAATGTAGCATAGGACGTTACGCCATTTTGAGGACATGAACGCGGCGCATTATCCAGGACAAATGCGCAACGGGCAAAGTGAAATATAGACTTTTTTTG
Source organism: Enterobacter cloacae complex sp. ECL72 (assembly GCF_019056635.1). Classification (NCBI taxonomy): domain Bacteria; kingdom Pseudomonadati; phylum Pseudomonadota; class Gammaproteobacteria; order Enterobacterales; family Enterobacteriaceae; genus Enterobacter; species Enterobacter cloacae complex sp. ECL72. The sequence goes on from NZ_CP077659.1 coordinate 4,532,762, forward strand.
ACATACCACCTGATTTGAGAAATGTGCCTGAAAGGATAATCTTTAAATATCAATGAAATGGCTTTGTAATATCTTTTTACGCTGGTGCGACCACTGAGGAAACTTTACAATCCGCGGCAGTTAACGAAGAGGATTTTGACGTGGAAAGGTTTGATGCCGTAGTAATTGGCGCCGGTGCGGCGGGTATGTTTTGTGCGGCGATGGCCGGACAAGCGGGTCGTCGCGTGCTGCTGCTGGATAACGGAAAAAAGCCTGGCCGCAAGATCCTGATGTCTGGCGGCGGGCGATGCAACTTTACTAATCTTTATGTCGAGCCTGCGGCCTATTTGAGCCAGAACCGTCATTTTTGCAAATCTGCGCTGGCGCGCTACACCCAGTGGGATTTTATCGAGCTGGTGGGTAAACACGGTATCGCGTGGCATGAGAAGACGCTGGGACAGCTGTTCTGCGACGACTCCGCGCAGCAAATTGTCGATATGCTGGTGGCCGAGTGCGAAAAAGGCGGCGTAGTTATGCGCCTGCGCACCGAAGTGCTGGACGTCGCCCGTGACGAGCAGGGCTACACGCTGCAACTCAACGGTGAAACCGTCAGCGCCGATAACCTGGTGATCGCCAGCGGCGGCCTCTCGATGCCGGGGCTGGGCGCTTCACCGTTCGGCTATAAAATTGCCGAGCAGTTTGGCCTGAAGGTACTGCCCACCCGCGCCGGGCTGGTACCGTTCACGCTGCATAAGCCGCTGCTGGAACAGCTTCAGACGCTCTCCGGCGTGTCTGTGCCGTCGGTCATTACGGCCGAAGACGGCACGGTGTTCCGCGAAAATCTGCTCTTTACCCATCGCGGACTCTCGGGCCCGGCGGTATTGCAGATCTCCAGCTACTGGCAGCCGGGGGAGTTTGTCTCCGTAAACCTGGTGCCGGACTGCGATCTGGACGCCTTCCTTAACGAGCAACGCGCTGCGCACCCGAATCAAAGCCTGAAAAATACCCTGGCGATGCAGCTGCCGAAGCGTCTCGTGGAGTGCTTGCAGGTGTTAGGGCAAATTCCGGATGTCGCGCTCAAGCAGCTCAACAGCCGCGAGCAGGAAACGCTGGTGGAGACGCTGACGAACTGGCGCGTACAGCCAAACGGCACCGAAGGTTACCGCACGGCGGAAGTGACGCTGGGCGGCGTGGATACAAACGAACTCTCATCCCGCACGATGGAAGCCCGCAACGTGCCGGGTCTTTATTTCATTGGTGAAGTGATGGACGTGACCGGCTGGCTCGGCGGGTATAACTTCCAGTGGGCGTGGGCCAGTGCCTGGGCATGCGCGCAGGCACTCGCTGAAAAGAACGGTTAATATTTATTTTTTTAGCGTGCTGCGTCCTTAACGGGTCCACGCTTTTTATTGTGTGCATGGTGTTTTGTCTTCTTAAAAGGGTTGTCTATGTCTGCTGCTCATCTCGGTTTCCCGACGGAAACCGTTGTTGTCTTCGTGGTGATGGCCGTTGGGGCGATGTTTATCGACCTCTTCATGCACCGTCACGATAAACCGATCTCGCTGAAAAGCGCGGTCATGTGGTCCATCTTCTGGGTCATGATGGCGATGGCCTTCGCCGGATTCTTATACGTGCACCACGGCGCGGAGATGGCCAGTCTGTTCCTGACCGGCTATGCGCTGGAAGAGGTGCTCTCCGTCGACAACCTGTTTGTGATGATGGCGATCTTCGCCTGGTTCGGCGTGCCGGATAGATATCGTCACCGCGTGCTCTACTGGGGCGTGCTCGGGGCGATTGTGTTCCGTGGTATTTTTGTTGCCATTGGCACCAGCCTGCTGAGCCTGGGACCGTATGTTGAGGTCATTTTTGCGCTGGTCGTCGGCTGGACGGCGGTGATGATGCTGAAACGCAATGAAGAGAGCGATGAAGTAGAAGATTACTCCAACCATCTGGCGTACCGCCTGGTGAAACGCTTCTACCCGGTGTGGCCAAAAATCAGCAGCCATGCGTTTATCCTGACCCAGAAAGAGGTGGATGCCGAACTGGAGAAACCTGAAAACAAGGATGTGATGGTAGGCCGCGTGAAGAAGGCGAAGCGCTACGCGACGCCGCTGCTGCTCTGCGTCGCGGTGGTGGAGCTGTCCGACGTGATGTTCGCCTTCGATTCCGTACCCGCAATCATTGCCGTCAGCCGTGAGCCGCTGATCATCTACAGCGCCATGATGTTCGCGATCCTCGGCCTGCGTACCCTCTACTTCGTGCTGGAAGCGCTGAAGCAGTATCTGGTGCATCTGGAGAAAGCGGTAGTGTTACTGCTGTTCTTCGTGGCGTTCAAGCTGGGGCTGAATGCGACCGACCACTTCTGGCATCACGGTTATAACATCGGCGCCACGGCAAGCCTGTTTGTGGTGCTGGGGGGTACTGGCGCTGGGGATTATTGCGAGCGTGATGTTCCCGGGAAAACGTGAGGCCTGATGTACCGCTTTTCTCCCTCTCCCTGTGGGAGAGGGCCGGGGGTGAGGGCACCGGGCCGCACCTAACCCTTAATTGGTGAATTTCGGCGCTTGCTCGGATGATGAAAATGCCGCCAGTGCGGATCCTGCGCCGCCGCCAGCAACTCGTGGTCGCCACGCGTGTCGCCCCAGGCGCGCAGGTGATACGCGTTCAAATCCCCATACACCTTCTCCAGCCTCGCCACCTTCTGGGCACAACGGCAGTTGTGGCCGGTGATCCGCCCGGTCAGCTTGCCGTCTTTCACTTCCAGCTGCGTGCCAATCAGCTTAATGCCGAGCTTATCGGCCCACGGCTGCAATACCAGCGCCGGGGAAGCAGAGCAAATCGTCACTTCCGCACCGGAATTGACCTCGTTGGCGACGGCCAGCACACCTTCCGGGCGCATCAGCTTGTTCCAGTATTTTTCACAGAAGGCTTCCGCCTGCTGACGTAACCAGTGCTCATCCACCCCCGTCAGGAAGGTTTTGATCAACACCTCTTTCAGCTCATCTCGCGTCAGCTTGCGGCGCACACAGTGCAGCGTAGGCAGGGCCATGCGCACCAGTCGGCCAGCAAAGTAGCGCTTGCCAAAGGCAAAGCGCAGGAACGGGATAAAACTGTCGTGGTGCGTCAACGTACCATCAAAGTCAAAGACAGAGAGCACGCTGGACTTCGCCACGGCTTCGTCGGCAATCATATTGGTCATAAATACGTCTTAGCTGAAATACACATTCTGTTCACTAGTTTACCTGCTTTACCTTCACAGTCCTTATATCAGGTCGCATTTTTTCCTGAACCTGTGGCCTGACGGGTCAAACAATGTCATCCACCACGCCGCCGTCAACGCGCAGCGCCGCGCCGGAAGTCGCGGAGGCCTGCATGGAACAGACATATACCACCATATTTGCCACTTCTTCCACCGTGGCGGCGCGCTGGATCACCGAGCTGGGGCGATTCGCCATCACGAACTCTTTCGCCAGCTGTTCCAGCGATTTACCGGTTCTTTCGATCTCGTCTTTCATCATCGCGGCAAAACCGTCCGACATTGTCGGGCCCGGCAGCACGCTGTTCACCGTCACGCCACTGCCTGCCACGAACTTCGCCAGACCGCGCGCCAGCGAGAGCTGGGCGGTTTTTGTCACGCCATAGTGGATCATATCCGCAGGAATATTGCATGCCGATTCCGACGAGATAAACACTACCCGACCCCAGCCCTTTTGTACCATGCCGGGCAGCAGGGCACGAGAGAGGCGCACGCCGGACATCACGTTGGTCTGCCAGTAGCGTTCCCAGGTCTCGTCGTCGGTGGAATAAAAATCCTGCTGGCCATAGATCCCGGCGTTATTCACCAGAATATCGACGTGCGAGGCGACCCTGAGCAGTTCGTCAACGCCCTCCTGCGAGCTCAGATCGGCGATGGCGGCACGGACCTGTACGCCAGGCACCACCTGCTGTAGCGCCTGAATGCCTTTGTTCACCGAGTCGACGCTGCGCCCGTTCACGATCACTTCCGCACCGCTCTCCGCCAGCCCGCGGGCGATGGCAAACCCAATACCGCCGGTGGACGCGGTCACCAGCGCTACTTTCCCCGTTAAATCAATTTTCATCATTCGCTCCTTGTCATCTTATGGTTCAAAACTTAAAGCGTAGCAGTTGACGATGACGGCTCCTGTTTAAAAAGGCGCAACAGCGTCTCAACCTGCTCGTCCAGCGGGCTGAGGGAGCGTTTGACGATGAGGTGCAGCGGCGTGGCGCGACGTACGCCGTGGCTGAGCGGCAGCGTTTTAAGGATGCCCTGCTGGAGCGGGGTCTGAATGCGTTCTTCCGGTAACCAGCCGTATCCAACCTGATACATCACCGCTTCGATCGCGGCATCGATGGTGGAGAAGGTCCACGACTCCCCGGTAGAGTGAGCGGTGGGCCGGCTGTCTGCGATCTGAATGCGCGGCCACGGTCGTAGCATCTCGTCGTTAAGCGGTGTATCCAGCGCAAACAGCGGGTGAGCGTGATGCGCGACGGCAACAAAATCGATATTCATCAGCCATTCCCCCAGGCCGGTAATGTCCTGGCGGCGGGTTAAGACCATCACGTCGGCTTCATCATTGAGCGCATCCGCGCGGCTGTTTTCCAGCACCTCGGTAAGCCGCACCTGCGTTTGCGGGTACAGCTGCTGAAACTGGCGCAAAATCGCGAACAGCCGGCTGCGCGGAAAAATACTGTCTACCATCAGGTCGATACGGGTTCGCATCCCGCTGCGCAGGGTCGCAGCGCGCGTTTCAACATAGGCGAAGGCTTTCAGCAGCGGTTTAACCTGATTCAGCAACAGCTCACCCGCCGGTGTCTGCACGGCACGCCGTCCCTCTGTCATCAGGAGCGCCACGCCCAGCCGTTCCTGCAAAAGCGACAGGTTATAGCTGACCGAGGACTGGCTGCGGTGGGTCTCTTCCGCCGCCTTAGCGAAGCTGCCCGCCTCGATGACTCTCTCCAGCAAGGCCCATTGTTCGAGCGTCGTCTTGTGCATAATTAATCTAAATTTTGGATGAATTTGATTCAAACATAGCGTTATTCATTCATTTTTTGAAGGGGTACGATCGTCTCATCAAAACAAAGGAGACATCTTATGAGCACCTTCGATAAACATGATTTAAGCGGCTTCGTCGGTAAACATCTGGTATATACCTACGATAATGGCTGGAACTACGAAATTTACGTTAAAAACGAAAACACCCTGGACTACCGTATTCACAGTGGTCTGGTGGGCAACCGTTGGGTGAAAGATCAGCAGGCCTACATTGTCCGTGTTGGGGAGAGCATCTATAAAATTTCCTGGACGGAGCCAACCGGTACCGACGTGAGCCTGATCGTGAACCTGGGAGACAGCCTGTTCCACGGCACCATCTTCTTCCCGCGCTGGGTCATGAATAATCCGGAAAAAACCGTCTGCTTCCAGAACGATCACATTCCACTGATGAATAGCTACCGTGATGCCGGGCCAGCGTATCCAACCGAAGTGATTGATGAATTTGCCACCATCACCTTCGTGCGCGACTGCGGTGCGAATGACGACAGCGTTATTGCGTGCGCGGCCAGCGAGTTGCCAAAAAACTTTCCTGATAATTTAAAATAAGCGCGACAATTAACTAAAAAGGAAAGTTCCCGACTCATTTCATATTTATTGGAAATGGTCGGGGATTTTTTTATTTGTTGATGTTTGGTTTAGATAATTGACTTTAATACGGTGAGCGGAATCACATAATAAATAATTCATAATTACTTAACCTATTGTTTAATAATAAATTTATATCAATTCATTCCTCCTTTTTATCACCATCTTAATTTTTCCCTAAGAAATGAACGTTACCTTGAGATGAGTTTATGGTTCGTTGAAATAAACGCATCGGCATTTGGTTAATATCAAAAAGTTGCCATGCATAACTCAAGGAAATTAATAATGCGTGATTTTTTGCCTTTTTCCCGGCCCTCAATGGGCGCGGAGGAAATCGCCGCGGTCCAGGAGGTAGTAACCTCCGGCTGGATCACCACCGGGCCGAAAAATCAGATGCTTGAAGAGGCGTTCTGTACGCTGACGGGAAACCGTCATGCGATTGCCGTCTCCTCTGCCACGGCGGGGATGCACGTCACCCTGATGGCGATGGGGATTGGTCCCGGCGATGAGGTGATTACGCCCTCCCTGACCTGGGTATCGACGCTGAATATGATCGTGCTGCTGGGTGCCATACCGGTGATGATCGACGTCGACAGAGACACGCTGATGGTGACGCCTGAAGCGGTCGACGCCGCCGTTACGCCTCGCACCAAAGCCATTGTGCCGGTTCATTATGCGGGTGCGCCGTGCGATATTGACGCCATCCGCGCCGTCGGTGAACGTCACGGTATTCCTGTCATTGAAGACGCGGCCCATGCCGCCGGAACGTACTACCACAGCCGTCATGTGGGCTGGCGGGGCACCGCAATTTTCTCCTTCCACGCCATCAAAAACATGACCTGCGCCGAAGGTGGGCTGGTGGTGACGGATGACGAGCAGCTGGCGCAAAACATCCGTAGCCTGAAGTTCCACGGTCTGGGCGTTGATGCCTATGACCGCCAGACCCATGGCCGCGCGCCGCAGGCCGAGGTCATCACCCCGGGTTTTAAATACAACCTCGCGGATATCAACGCCGCGCTGGCGCTGGTGCAGCTCGGCAAGCTGGGCGAAGCCAACAGGCGCCGTCGCGACATTGCCGACCGCTATCGGCTTGAACTCTCGGATACCCCTTTCCAGCCGCTGCGCATTCCGTCCTGGCCGCATCTGCACGCCTGGCACCTGTTTATCATTCGCGTGGATGAGGCCCGGTGCGGCCTCTCGCGTGATGCCCTGATGGCCGCGCTGAAGGAGCAGGGCATCGGTACGGGCCTGCATTTCCGTGCGGCACATACGCAAAAATACTACCGCGAGCGTTTCCCTGATGTGTCGCTTCCGAACTCTGAATGGAACAGCGCGCGTATTTGTTCTCTCCCTCTTTTCCCGGACATGACCCATGACGACACAACCCGCGTCATTACCGCGCTCCATCAGCTTGCAGGACATTGATATGTTCAGTGCGCCGCCTGTACAAAAAGTTTCCGTGGTGATCCCGGTCTATAACGAGCAGGAGAGCCTGCCGGAACTGATCCGCCGCACGACTGCCGCCTGCGAGACGCTCGGCAAAGCTTATGAAATTCTGCTGGTGGACGACGGCAGCAGCGACGACTCCGCGCGGATGCTGACCGACGCCGCGCAAGCGGAGGGCAGCCACATTGTTGCCGTACTGCTCAACCGTAACTACGGCCAGCACTCGGCAATTATGGCCGGGTTCAGCCACGTTACGGGCGATCTGGTGATCACCCTGGATGCTGATCTGCAAAACCCGCCGGAAGAGATCCCGCGTCTGGTCGCCAAAGCCGACGAAGGCTACGACGTGGTCGGCACCGTGCGGCAAAACCGCCAGGACAGCCTGTTCCGTAAGCTGGCGTCTCGCACCATCAACCGTCTGATCCAGCGCACCACCGGTAAAGCGATGGGCGACTACGGCTGCATGCTGCGCGCCTATCGCCGCCACATCGTCGACGCCATGCTGCACTGCCACGAGCGCAGCACCTTCATTCCGATTCTGGCGAACACCTTTGCCCGTAAAGCGACGGAGATCCCGGTGCTGCACGCCGAGCGCGAGCACGGGGAGTCAAAATACAGCTTCATGCGTCTGATCAACCTGATGTACGACCTGATCACCTGCCTGACCACCACGCCGCTGCGCCTGTTGAGCGTGTTCGGCAGCGTTATCGCGCTGGCCGGGTTTGCGCTTTCCGTTCTGCTGGTCGTTCTGCGGCTGGTCTTTGGTCCCCAGTGGGCGGCGGAAGGGGTCTTTATGCTGTTTGCCGTGCTGTTCACGTTCATTGGCGCCCAGTTCATCGGTATGGGTCTGCTGGGTGAGTACATTGGCCGTATTTACAACGATGTTCGCGCGCGTCCGCGCTATTTTATTCAACGTGTTGTCCGTCAGGAGCACCTGGCATCTCAAGAGGAAAACCACCCATGAAAACCGTCGTCTTTGCCTATCACGATATGGGTTGCACGGGCACGCAAGCCTTGCTGGACGCAGGCTTCGACATTACCGCCATCTTCACCCATCCGGATGTTGCCGGGGAAAACCACTTCTTCGGCTCGGTGGCGCGTATTGCGGCTGAACACGGTATTCCGGTTTACGCCCCGGACGATGTGAACCATCCGCTGTGGGTGGATCGCATTCAGAAACTCGCGCCGGACGTGATTTTCTCTTTCTACTACCGCAATCTGCTTTGCGACGACATCCTGAGCGTGGCGACAAAAGGCGCATTTAACCTGCACGGCTCGCTGCTGCCTGCCTACCGTGGCCGTGCGCCGCTGAACTGGGCGCTGGTTAACGGTGAAACGGAAACCGGCGTAACGCTGCACAAAATGGTACGCCGTGCCGATGCGGGCGGTATCGTGGCACAGCTGAAAGTGGGCATTGGCGCTGATGAAACGGCGCTGGAGCTGCACCACAAGCTCTGCATCGCCGCGCAAAGCCTGCTTCGCGACGCGCTGCCGACGATCCGTCAGGGGACTTTTACCGAAACCGCGCAGGACGAAAGCAAGGCAAGCAGTTTTGGTCGCCGCACGCCGGAGGACGGGCGACTGGACTGGGCGAAACCGGCGCGTCAGCTGCATAACCTGGTGCGCGCCGTGACCGACCCGTGGCCGGGCGCGTACAGCTTCGCCGGGGTCAGTAAATTTATCGTCTGGAAATCCCGCGTGCGTGAGGACATTCCGGCGGCAAAACCGGGCACCGTCATCTCCGTCTCTCCGCTGATTGTGAGCTGCGGCGAGCAGGCGCTGGAGATCGTCACCGGACAAACGGATAACGGGCTGTACGTGCAGGGGGCGCAGCTGGCGCAGTCTCTTGGGCTGGTGGCGGGGGCGCTGATCACCAGCGCGCCGGTGGTGGCGATCAAACGCCGCACGCGCGTCTTAATCCTCGGCGTGAACGGGTTTATCGGTAACCATCTGACCGAACGGCTGCTGGAAGACGACAATTACGAGATCTACGGTCTCGATATCGGATCCGATGCGATCGGTCGATTCCTCACTAATCCCCGTTTCCACTTCGTTGAAGGGGACATCAGCATCCATTCCGAATGGATCGAGTACCACATCAAAAAATGTGACGTGGTGCTGCCGCTGGTGGCGATTGCCACCCCGATTGAATACACCCGTAACCCGCTGCGCGTGTTCGAACTCGATTTCGAAGAGAACCTGAAGATTATCCGCGACTGCGTGAAATACGATAAGCGCATCATCTTCCCGTCGACGTCGGAAGTGTACGGCATGTGTACCGACAATAACTTCGATGAAGACACCTCCAGTCTGGTGGTCGGGCCGATTAACAAGCAGCGCTGGATCTACTCCGTCTCCAAACAGCTGCTGGACCGCGTGATCTGGGCATACGGTGAGAAAGAGGGGCTACGCTTTACCCTGTTCCGCCCGTTTAACTGGATGGGGCCGCGCCTGGACAACCTGAACGCCGCGCGTATCGGCAGCTCCCGCGCTATCACCCAGCTGATCCTCAACCTGGTGGAAGGTTCGCCCATTAAGCTGATTGAAGGTGGCAAACAGAAACGTTGCTTCACCGATATCAGCGACGGTATTGAAGCGCTGTTCCGCATCATCGAAAACAAAGACGGCCGCTGTAACGGAGAGATCATCAACATCGGTAACCCGGACAACGAAGCGAGCATCCGCGAGCTGGCGGAAATGCTGCTGGCAAGCTTTGAACGTCACCCGCTGCGCAGCCAGTTCCCGCCGTTTGCCGGTTTCCGCGAAGTGGAGAGCAGCAGCTACTACGGCAAGGGTTATCAGGACGTTGAGCACCGCAAGCCGAGCATCCGCAATGCGAAGCGCTGCCTGAACTGGACGCCGACGGTGAAGATGGAGCAGACCATTGATGAAACGCTCGACTTCTTCCTGCGCACCGTGGAGCTGTCGGAACAGGCATCATGAAAAAGGTCGGTTTACGCATTGACGTCGACACCTTTCGCGGCACGCGCGAGGGTGTGCCGCGGCTGCTGGAACTGCTGAGCAAACACAACGTGCGCGCGACGCTTTTCTTCAGCGTCGGGCCAGACAATATGGGGCGTCACCTGTGGCGCCTGGTTAAACCGGCCTTTCTGTACAAAATGCTGCGCTCGCGCGCGGCATCGCTCTACGGCTGGAATATCCTGCTGGCCGGAACCGCATGGCCCGGCAGGCGCATCGGCGCGGAAAATGAAGCGATCATCTGCAAGGCCGCGCAGCATCATGAAGTGGGGCTGCACGCCTGGGATCACCATGCCTGGCAGGCCTGGGCGGGCGTGTGGGATATCCCCCGCCTGGCGCGTGAGGTTGAGCGCGGCGTGCTGGAGCTGGAAGCCATTACCGGCCAGCCTGTGCGCTGTTCCGCCGTGGCAGGATGGCGGGCCGACCAGCGCGTGGTGAAGGCCAAAGAACACTTTGCCTTTCGCTACAACAGCGATTGCCGGGGCACCGGACCGTTTTTACCGCTGCTGGGGGAAAACCGAACCGGCACGGTGCAGATTCCGGTCACTCTTCCGACGTGGGATGAAGTGGTCGGGCGCGAGGTGAGTGCCGACAGGTTTAACCGTTACATTCTGGATGCGATGCACCGCGATGCCGGTACGCCGGTTTATACCATCCATGCCGAAGTGGAAGGCATTGCGTATCAGCAGGATTTCGACGCGTTGCTTGCGCTGGCGGCGCAGGAGGGCATTCAGTTCTGCCCGTTAAGCCAGCTGTTGCCGGACGATCCTGGCACGCTGCCCCTTGGAAAAATCGTCCGTCGTGAAATGGCTGGCCGGGAAGGCTGGCTTGGCTATCAACAAACCGTGAGCCCGGCACTATGAAAACAGCCCGCTATGGCCTGACGCTTCTCGCCCTGTTTGTCGTTTACTACCTCCTTCCGGTCAACCTTCGCCTGTTATGGCAGCCAGATGAGACGCGCTATGCGGAAATCAGCCGCGAAATGCTGGCCTCCGGCGATTGGGTGGTCCCGCATTTCCTCGGGCTGCGTTACTTTGAAAAACCCATTGCCGGTTACTGGGTGAACAGCATCGGGCAATGGCTATTTGGACACACCAATTTTGCCGTTCGCGCGGGGGCGATATTCGGCACCGGGCTGACGGCGCTGCTGGTGATCTGGCTGGCCTGGCGTCTCTGGCAGGATAAGCGGGTGGCGATCTTCTCCGGCCTGATCTTCTTAACCCTGTTCCTGGTCTATGGCATCGGCACCTACGCCGTGCTGGATCCCATTATCACCCTCTGGCTGGTGGCGGCTATGTGCAGCTTCTGGCTGGCTTCGCAGGCGAAAACGATAGCCGGAAAAGCGGGGGGCTACATTCTGCTGGGGCTGGCCTGCGGCATGGGCGTCATGACCAAAGGCTTCCTGGCGCTGGCGGTACCGGTGATTGGCGTGCTGCCGTGGGTGATTGCGCAACGACGCTGGAAGGAGGTGCTGGTTTTCGGCTGGCTGGCGATCCTCAGCTGCGTACTTATCGTCCTGCCCTGGGGGCTGGCAATCGCTCAGCGTGAACCCGATTTCTGGCGTTACTTCTTCTGGGTGGAGCATATCCAGCGCTTTGCCCGGAGCGATGCCCAGCATAAAGCGCCGTTCTGGTACTATCTGCCGTTCCTCATCGCGGGAAGTCTGCCGTGGCTGGCGATGCTGCCCGGCGCGCTGCGCCTGGGATGGCGAGACAGAGAAAACGAGAGGGCGGGGCTTTATCTGCTGGGCTGGATCGTGATGCCGCTGCTGTTCTTCAGCATCGCCAAAGGCAAGCTGCCGACCTATATCCTGCCGTGCTTTGCGCCGCTGGCGATCCTGATGGCGCGCTACGCCTGCACCGTCGCTGAAAAAGCGTTACGTATTAACGGTGGGATCAATATCGCGTTTGGCGTGCTTGGCATGCTGGCGGCGCTGGTGGTATCGCCATGGGGGCTTGCTAAACATCCAGTCTGGACACCGGTCGAATTGTACAAAGTCTTCTGTGCCGTGGTGGCGTTTCTGGTCTGGGCCTCGGTGGGCTGGTTTACCCTTAAAAATCCGCAGCGCTGGTGGCTGGCGGCGCTTTGCCCTGCCGGACTGGCCCTGCTGGTGGGTTTTGCGATCCCGGACCGGGTAGTGGATTCTAAACAGCCGCAGTCGCTGGTGGATTCCGTTCGCGAGCCATTACAGATGAGTAAATTCGTCCTGGCGAACAACGTTGGTATAGCCTCCGGGCTGGCGTGGGAGCTTCAGCGTAATGACATCATTTTGTATGGGCAGAGCGGTGAGCTGAAATATGGCCTGGATTATCCGGACGCTAAGGGGCGTTTTGTGAGCAAAGATGATATCGCGCACTGGCTTGAAGCGCATCGTCAGCAGGGACCGGTGTCGCTGGTGATCCTGCTGTCGAAAAACGACGACCTGGCCCGCGCCGGGCTGCCAAAACCGGACAACCTGACGATTCAGGGGCGTCTGGCTTACCTGCAATATCTGCCGCAGTGATGGCCTGGATCTGGCTGGTGCTGGCAAGCCTGTTGAGCTGCGCAGGTCAACTGTGCCAGAAACAGGCGACCCGGGCAGGCGGCGGTCAGCAGGTCGCCCTGTGGCTTGGGCTGGCCCTGCTGATGCTGGGTGGCGGGATGGTTGCCTGGCTGGTGGTATTGCAGCATCTGCCCGTCGGGGTGGCGTACCCCATGCTGAGCCTTAACTTTGTCTGGGTAACGCTGGCGGCAAAAATCGTCTGGCATGAGCCTGTCCCGCTACGTCACTGGCTGGGCGTCGGGTTGATTATCGTCGGGGTTATTTTGCTGGGAGGAAGCCTGTGAACGGTGCGTGTTGGGCGTTATGCAGCGTAGTGTTAGTCAGCGTGGCGCAGCTGCTGCTGCGTCATGCGATGGTGACGCTGCCCCCGATGAGCGACGCTTTCTGGGCAGCCCTCTGGCATATAGCCCCCGGTACGGGCGCGCTGATGCTGGGGCTGACAGGCTATTGCGCCTCAATGGGCTGCTGGTATCTGGCATTGCATCGTATGGCGCTCAGCAAAGCGTATGCCTTGCTGAGCCTCAGTTACATCCTGGTGTGGAGTGCTGCAATTTTACTGCCCGGCTGGGGAGAATACTTTTCCTGGCGCGGGCTGGCGGGCGTCGGCTTGATTATACTCGGCGTGCTGGTCATTTTTATGCCGCAGAAATACCGGAGTAAGTAACCGCTTCCGCCGTTAAGGTGAAAGGCGTAGGGGTACAGACCGCCAGGCTCAGCGAGCCGAAGCGTAGCTGACTGACCGGGAGGGTCTGGGCGGTGCTGTCAATACTGACAATCTGCCACGCGCTGCCGCCACGCTGTTTGACGATCGCCTCTTTGCGCGTCCAGATGCGCCAGAATGCGGAAAGCTGCTCTTCCGGCGCTTCACGTTCCAGCTCGTCATGTTCGGTGAGGCTGAAAACGGCATTCGCCAGCGCCTGCCAGTTTTCCCGCGGGCGGATCACTTCGATATCGCAGCCCACTTCACCTTCATCGCTCATCAGCAGGGCAATGTCGTCCCCGCTGTGGCTCAGGTTAAACCACAGAGGATGGCCGTTAGCGAAGGCCGGTTTTCCCTGCTCGCCGTAAATTATCTCGGGAAGCGGTGAGGGGGATAAGGTTCTGGCGAGCAGCGTCCGGCCTGCAAGCCAGGAAGCGTGTCGTGCACCCTGAGGTGCCATGTCTGCGAGCGTTGACGCCAGCGGGTCCGCGCTAAGGGTGGAGATCTTTCCCAGTACAAACTGGTACATAGTTACGCCCAGCGTTTAATGATTATCGAGGTATTGATGCCGCCAAAGGCAAAGTTATTGCTCTGAATAAATTCGCAATCAATCGGGCGGGTTTCCCCCATAATATAATCTAAAGCGCCGCATTGCTCATCCGGTTGTCTTAAATTGAGCGTTGGCGTGAACCAACCCTCCCGCATCATGTGCAGACTCAGCAAGGCTTCCAGCGCGCCGCAGGCACCCAGAGTATGGCCGAAATAACTCTTTAAGGAAGAGATGGGCACGCTGTCGCCGAAAATGGCGGCGGTCGCCTGACTTTCGGCGATATCCCCGCGATCGGTTGCCGTGCCGTGGGCAGAAATGTAGCCAATCTCCTGAGGGCCAAGGCCCGCCATCGCCAGCGACTGCGCCATACACACCTGCATGGTTTCACGCTGGGGCTGGGTGATGTGCGCCGCATCGCAGTTGGTGGCAAAGCCCACGATCTCGCCATAGATTGTCGCCCCGCGCGCTCTGGCGTGATCCAGCTCTTCCAGCACCAGCGTGCCCGCCCCTTCGCCAATCACCAGGCCATCGCGCTGAACGTCAAACGGCGACGGCGTGGTTTTTGGCGCGTCGTTACGCTGGCTTGTGGCAAACAGGGTATCGAAAACCGCCGCTTCCGACGGGCACAGCTCTTCCGCGCCGCCTGCCACCATCACCGTCTGGTAGCCGTGACGAATCGCTTCCCAGGCGTAGCCAATCGCCTGGCTGCCAGAGGTACAGGCGCTCGAGGTGGGGATCACCCGTCCGCGCAGGCCAAAGAACAGCCCGGTATTCACCGCCGTGGTGTGCGGCATCATCTGCACGTAGGTGGTGCCGGTGATGTTGTGGGTGTGCTTTTCGGTGAGCATAGAGGCAAACTCGCTGACCGGCCCGGTGCTGCCGGTCGACGAGCCGTAGGCGATGCCGGTCTGACCGTTGGTCAGCACCGCGTCGTCGATCAGTCCCGCCTGCTCCAGCGCCAGCTCGGTGGCGCGGGTAGAGAGCAGCGACACCCGGCCCATGGCGCGAATGCGCTTACGGGTATAGTGAGCGGGGAGAGTGAAATCTTCAATCGGCGCGGCGAGCAGGGTTTGCAGGCCGTCATACGCCTGCCACTCCGTCATGGTACGCACCGCATTTTCATACTCGCGCAGACGGCGCGAGATGGTCGGCCAGTCCTCGCCGAACGCGGTGACGCCGCCCATGCCCGTAATCACTACCCGGCGGGTCATAGCATGCCTCCGTTAATCGAAATCACCTGACGCGTCACATAGCCTGCTTTATCCGACATCAGGTAACTCGCCAGCCCGGCGACCTCCTCGGCCTGGCCCATACGCTGCATCGGGATCATCGACATCGCCGCGTGCAGCGCGGCTTCGTCCATCTCGATCATGCCGGTATCGATCAGCCCCGGCGCGATGCAGTTGACGGTGATTTTGCGTTTTGCCAGCTCGGTGGCGAGCGCTTTGGTGGCGCCGATGATCCCGGCTTTCGCCGCGCTGTAGTTCACCTGCCCACGGTTGCCCATAATGCCTGACACCGACGACAGGGTGATGATCCGCCCGCCCTTGCGGGTGCCGATCATCGGCATAATGCAGGGATGAATGACGTTATAAAAACTGTCGAGATTGGTGTGGATCACGCTGTCCCAGTCATCGTCGCTGAGCGCCGGAAAAGCACCGTCGCGGGTAATACCGGCGTTACTGACCACGCCATACCACGCGCCGTGGTCAGCGATCTCCTGTTCCAGCACCGTGCGGCACTGCTCGCGGTTGCCCACGTCGAAGGTGAGTAAACGGCCCGCGCCGCCTGCCTGGACAATCGCTTCCAGCGTCTCCTGCGCGCCCGCTTCATCACGATGGTAATGCACGCCGACGGTGTAACCGTCCGCCGCAAGCTGAAGGGCGATAGCGCGGCCAATGCCTTTGCTGGCGCCGGTGACCAGTACGGATCTCATGATGGTGTTCCCTGGTTGAAAAGTGTGGTTAATTCATCCTCGCTCGGCTGGAAGGTGTTCACGCGGCCCGTGGCGAGGGAGACATTATCCGCATGAATGGCGCACTCGAAGCTGCCAAAGCGTTCATCCTGCATCAGACGTTCGATGGTGATGGTCAGCGTGCAGCCTGCGGCAAAATGCCCTGCGTCGCACACCAGCTCGCGCGCGCCCAGCACCATGCCCAGCGCACAGTGCGGCAGCCCTTTTTGCATCCGGTGCCATTCAGACCAGACGCCCACGGTCTGGGCCATCAGCTCCAGCGCAAACCAGCCAGGCAGGTTGCCGTCCGCGTCCAGGAACGGAGCCAGAACGCCCCGATCGTTCACCGTCACGCTGCAAACGGCGCGGTCATCGGTGACGTTTTCCACGCTCTCAAGCAGCAGCATCGGCGTGTCGTGAGGAAGATAATCCCCGGGAGGTAAGTAGCGCATCATACCCTCCCCAGCAGAAGGCTGGCGTTGTTGCCGCCAAACGCGAAGGAGTTTGACAGGATCGCCGGTTTATTCAGCGGTGCGCTCTGGTGCAGCAGGCCGAAGGCGGGCAGGGTGTCGTCTGGCGCGTAGCGGGAAAAATCCTGCGGCGGCAGCGGCAGGTCTCGGGTCAGGATCAGCCAGCTCAGGGCGGCCTCGGTGATCCCCGCTGCGCCCAGCGTGTGGCCGGTAAGATGTTTCGTGGAGCTGCACGGCACGCGGTCGCCAAAGAGATCGTGGATCACCTGCGCCTCAATGCGATCGTTCAGCGGCGTGGCGGTGCCGTGCAGGTTGATATAGCCGACGTCCGCCGCCGTCATGCCCGCCTCGTTCAGCGCCTGGTTGATGGCGCGGATCGCCCCTTCGCCCTGCGGATGCGGGGCGGAAATATGGTACGCATCGCTGGATTCCCCCGCGCCCAGGAGCGCAACCTCGCCCGGCTCGCGGGTCAGCACCATCAGTGCCGCCGCTTCGCCAATGGTGATCCCCCGACGGTGGCGGCCAAACGGTTCGCACAGGGTTGGGGAGAAGGACTCCAGGCTGTTGAAGCCGTTGACCGGCATGCGGCTCAGGCTGTCGGCCCCGCCGACGATGGCGACGTCCACCAGCCCGGCGTCAATCAGACGACGACCGCTGACGATCGCCCGCGCGCTGGAGGAGCAGGCGGTTGAGATGGTATACGCCGGGCCGTCCAGCGCAAGCCAGCGGGCGAGAAAGCGCGACGGATCGCCCAGCTCCTGCTGCGGATATTGCCACTGCGGGCTGCTCTCGCCGTTCTGCGCGCGGCGCACGTACTCATCACCCTCGTCCAGCCCGGAGGTGCTGGTGCCCAGAACAACCGCCACGCGGTCGCGCCCCACGCGCGCAATGGCCGCATCGACGGCGGGCCGGATTTGCGCCAGCGCCGCCAGCAGCAGTTGGTTGTTGCGGCTGCGATGCGCAGAAAAAGACCCGGGGACAGGGGGAAGTTCACCCTCTACGCCCCCCAGCACGGCCTCGGGTAAGCCCTGTAGCCAGCCTGCACGCTGGCGCATCCCGGGGGCCACACCAGCGATCAGGTTCGCCGCTATTTCATCAGCCGAGTTGCCGAGTGCGTTGACCATGCCAACGGCAGAAAGGTAAATCATCTCAGTCACCCAGATATTGAATGGTGATGTGGTAGTGAAAAGCGTGCTGCACAATGCTAATCGGTTCGCGCCTGCCGTTACGGTTCAGGTAGACAATTTCCGTGACCAGTTTGCCATCGGGGTTGCGCAGTTCGCGTCTGGTGTCAGTATCGTTCAGCGTCCAGCCTTTCGGCAACTGCGGCTGCCAGGCGCTGAGCGGCCAGTGGCTCAGCATCACGTCGGCCAGCACCTGGCTGGCGGGCGGCAGCTGCGGCATCACAACCGACTGCTCGGTGTGGATCCCGGTGTCGTCGTAGGTGGCGAGGAACAGGCGGATCCCGACGGAGGAGAGGCCGGCAAGCGTCACTTTATTTTCATCGGCGTTAAGCATTACCAGCAGCGACTGGGTCTGGCCTTTAAAACTGCCGGTAAGCAACTGCTGCGCGCGGATGGCAGGCGTGATGCCCGGCGGGGGCAGCGTGACGCGGGTGCCGGGCTGGAGCCAGGCCTGAGGGCGTGCATCATCGCGGTTCGTCGTATGGCTACACCCCGCCAGCAGCAGGGCCAGCATCACTGCCACCAGGCGAATGAAACGGGTCATGGTAAGTTCTCTTTGTTAGACGGCATCGCCAGCGGGGCGAGCAGGAACGCGGTGAAGATACCGCTCACCAGCACAATGCCAAAGCTGCTGATGGCCTGAGTGGTGCTGAACACCAGCATCCCCAGCGTCAGCAGGGTAGTCATCATGGCGAGGGTAATCGCCAGCATTGAGGTCAGCGGCGTGCCGCGCGGGTTGCTGAAAAACAGCGTGTAGTTAATGCCAATGCCGAGGACCAGCACCAGCGCCAGCAGGGAAAACAGGTTCACCGGATGGCCCGTCATGGCCAGCGCCGCCAGCCCGCCGCCCAGCGACAGCACGGACGGCACCAGCGCCACCAGCCCTTTTCGCCAGCCGAGGCGTAGCATCGCGCCGCAGGCAATCACCGCCAGCGCCACGCCCAGCAGCCCCGTCAGCAGCGAGCGGTAGAGCGCAAACAGGCTGTCGAAGCTGGCCTTACGGTCAACCCAGACGACCCCGGGATGGCGGGCGGCCAGTTCGCCGAGCGCGGCGCTGTTTCTGACGCCATCGACCGGGACCAGCACACCGCTTTTGCCGTCCGGCAGCGTCAGCCACAGCAAACGCCAGCCCTCGCTGGCCGGGCTGGCGAGCCACGCTTCCACGCTGACAGGCATGGCGTTCAGGTTCGGTTCACTGGTCTTCAGCCCCGTGCTTTGCAGCATTTTCATCACCGTCGGCGCGGCGTTACGCAGAAGATGCAGATCGCTGTTCTGCCGCGCCAGCGAGTTCAGCGGCAGGGTGCGCCAGCGGGTTAATTCACCGGCTTTTTGCGCCTGCGCCAGCGCCGGGGTAAACGCCTCCAGCCGCTCCAGCGTTTCCTGAGCCGACGCGCCGTACACCACGAACCACTTCTGATCGACATTTTGCCCGGTCAGGGCGGTGATGGTTTTTTCCTGCGCCAGAATGTCCTGCGGCAGCGCCTGAAGCCGGGCGATATCGTCATCCACCCGCAGGCTGGCGATCCCGATGGCGGAGAGCAGCGCCAGCGCTACCGGCAGCCCGACAGAGAGGGGTTTACTGTCGCGCCAGGCGTTCAGCCAGCGCTGCATCATCCCTCTCAGGGGGACCGGGCGGACCGGCATGCCCCGACATAACCACGGATGCCAGAACATTACCGTCAGGCACGAGGCGCTCAACCCTGCGGCGGCGAACACCGCCATCTGACGAATGCCGGGGAAGGGGGCCAGCATCATGAAGAGATACGCCACGACGGTGGTCAGCAGCGCCAGCAGCAGCGCGTTACGTACTTTCGCCAGGCTTTGCCAGGGCGAGTGTTCCGCGCCGTGCACCATCCGCTCCGTGAGGTAGTAAATCGTATAGTCCGCCGAGATGCCGATGATGCTCATGCTCATCACCAGCGTCATCAGGTGCAGTTCACCGAACAGCAGCAGCGTCACGACCGTCCCCGCCAGCGCGCCGATGGCAATGGAGAGCAGGCTCAGCAGCAGCGGACGCACGGAGCGAAACACCGACACAATCAGCAGGATCACCCCGAGCACCGTGGCGACGCCAAGCGTGGAAATATCGTTTTTAGCCTGTTGGCTGGCGTAATCGCTGTAGAACACCGTCCCGCGCGAGAGCAGCTGCGCCTGTGGATACTGGCTTTTCAGCGTCTGCTGCAACGCGTTAAGGGTGGTCACCAGCTGGTGGGTTTGCTGCATATCAAACGATGAGCCCGCCAGCTCGCCGTGCAGCAGATACCAGTAGTTCCCGGCCGCATCTTTTGTCACCAGCCAGCCGTCCATCAGCTGCATCTTTTGGCTGTTTTTCGCCAGCGCGAGCTGCGCGCCGCGCATCAGCATCAGCGGATCGTTTTGCAGCTCCTTGCCGCTCACGCCGGAAAAGGCGGAGTAGAGCTGGGACAGGATCCACTGGGCCTGTGCTTGACCGCCGTTTTGCAGGCGGGCGCGGGTGGCCGGATCGACCAGGCCATTGCGGTGTTGCCAGAAGAAATCTCCCCAGGCCTGTTGCCCGGCGGCGTCCAGCGGACCTTTTACGACACTCAGCGCCTGGCTGCGTTGCAGCAGGGTTAACCACTGCTGCGCCACGCGCGGGTCCGGCTGTTTGCCGGGGCTGACCAGCCAGATGAGCTGGCGGTCGAGGCGCTGCATAAATCCGTCGTTGAGAGCGGGAGGGATCGCGCCGAGCGTCTGTTTCGGCAGCATGGCGAGCACGCTGCTGTTCAGCCGCGCGCCGGGCAGCAGCGACAGCAGCACGCCCAGCAGGATCAGGCATACCGCGGCCCACAGCAGCGCCGGGCGCAGGGCGTTACGGTGCGGCAAAGCGCTGGCGTTCTGCATCGGTCAGGCGGGCGGGCGTCAGTTGGTGGCGGGAGAGGGCGATATCCGTCGTGTCGCCCTGCTTATCGTTCAGGCGAATGGATTCCAGATAGATCGCGCCCTTCAAATCAAGGGTGGAGAAAATCTTGTCCAGCGGCGTGGTGACGGGCGTCAGCACCAGCGACCAGCGGCCTTCGCCCAGGTCTTTGAAATCGACGCGGAAGTTCTCTTCCAGCACCTTGCGGTCGGCCTGGAACAGCGCCCGCAGCAGATGGTTGAACTGGAACATCTGCGGGTTAGTGTCGGCGGTAATGGTCTGCGGCGACTGACCGTTGACGATCTGCACCATCCGTTTGTCATCCAGCAGCAGCGTCATCGGGAACGGCGCTTTTTGATCCCACAGCAGGCCATTGTCACGGGCGATCAGCATCTCCCCCTGCGAGCGCAGGGGCTGAGGCATGTCCTTGATCGTGCGGGTCTGTTCGAAGTGTGCGCGTACCACTGGTTGCTCCGCAAACCGCTGTTGCAGTTCATCCAGCGTGATCGCGTTCACCAGCGGGCTTACCAGCAGCGCGAGTAGCGTTATCCATTTCATGGCGCGATCCCCATGCGTTCGAACAGAATGGCCGGGCTGACAAAGCACATCTCCCGGCTTGCTTCTTCCACCGCCACTTGAATCGTGTAGCCGGTGGTGGTGCGTTTCCCGGTTTGCGCGTCGAAGATTTGATAGGCGATGCGCAGACGGTTTTCAACCTCTTCAATGTGGGCGCGGACGCGAATGCGCTGCTCGAAGGTCACCGCGTCGCGGTATTTCACCCGGGTATCCACCACCGGCCAGACGTAGCCGGACGCTTTCATCTGGCGATAGCCGTAATCAAACTGGTTGAGCAGCGCTTCGCGGGCAATCTCAAAGTAGCGGAAGTAGTTGCCGTGCCACACCACGCCCATCATATCGACATCGTGGAACGGAACGGTGATTTCAACTTCAGCCGTAAAGCGGGGATCGGTCAGCACCCTTTACTCCTTCTCGTTGACCTCTGGCAGCTGCCAGAAATCGAAAAAATTAAACCAGTCGAGCGGCGACAAGAGCGCGTAATGCTCCAGCCGCTGCGCATAGCGGTCGACGGTCTGCTGTAGCGCCTGCTGGCGTTCGCCGCGCGGCAGCAGCAGCGGGTCGGCAAACGGCTCGCAGTGCAGGGTCAGCTTTCCCTGCTGACAGAGGGCAAAAATCAGCACCACCGGGCAGCGCAAAATGGACGCCAGGATAAACGGCCCCTGCGGGAACGGCGCGGGCTGGCCCATAAATTCGCTCCATATCACCCGCCAGCTGCCGCCGCGCTGCGGGGTGACGGCGATGCGATCGCCCACGATCGCCACCCATTCGCCGCGATCCAGCTTCTCTTTAATGAGGATGGCAGTCTCCGGGCCAATGTCGGTGACCGGCATCAGGTGAATGCCCGCCTGCGGCGCCATCTCCTCCATCACCTGCTTAAAGCGTCTGGCGTTGTCGCTGAAGACCAGCGCGTTGATGGTTTTCGCCCCTTCGCGCTGGGCCAGCGCACGGCAGGCTTCCACATCGCCAAGATGCGACGCGAGCAGCAGTTTGCCCTGAGGATCGTCGAGCCCCAGCGCCTCCTGCGCGCCTGGCGCAAAGACCAGATCGCGATGGAGTTTCATTTCGCCGCGCCAGCTGGCCACTTTATTCAGCATGGCATGACCGAAGCGCAGGAAGTGGGAAAAACTGTTTAGCCGCGCGAGGGGCGGCATTTGCCGCTGTGCCATCACCGTTTTAACCCGCGCCAGCCACTGCTGCGACGCCTGACGCGCAGAGCGGGCGGTCAGCCAGTAGACGGCGGTAACCGGCCACAGCAGGGCGGTAAACGCCTTACGCCCCAGCAACTGCCAGACGCGCAGCATCAGGCGCATGCCCCATAATCCTTTTACCTCCTGCTGCTGCGCCCAGTGCTGCGAGCGGCGACGCATCAGCAGGGAAGGAATGCGCGGCAGCATGCCGAGAAACAGACGGGTATGCATCAACGAGATGCGCACGTTGTCTTTCAGGGCATCAAAATGGGATACCCCGTCCGGCGGATAGGTCACGCGGGTGGGCAGAAAATAGCTGGTGTTGCCCTGCCAGTAGAGGCGCACCATCACTTCGGTATCAAAATCCATTCGCCTGCCGAGCGGCGTGGTTGCTGCAAGGCGCAGAACCGGGGCTATCGGGTAAACGCGAAACCCGCACATACTGTCTTTCAGTTGCAGGGAGAGGGTTTCAATCCAGACCCAGACGTGCGTTATCCAGCGCCCGTACAGGCGCGAACGGGGGATTGAGTCATCGTAAACGGGCTGCCCGGAAATGAGCGCATCGGGATGACGCCCGGCCAGCGCCAGCAGTTTGGGAATGTCCTCGATAGCGTGCTGGCCGTCAGCGTCCACCTGAACGGCGTGGGTGAAGCCGCGATCGGCGCAGGCTTTCAGCCCCAGCATCACCGCCGCGCCTTTGCCGCTGTTTTCGGCCAGCCGCAGCAGTGTCATCTGCGGACGATCCGCCGCCAGCGCTTCAAGCGTGCGGCGCGTGGTTTCATCGCTGCCGTCGTCCACCACCAGACAGGGCAGATCGAAAGGCGCCAGGCGCGCCAGCACCGAAGCCATCATCGCCCCGTGGTTGTAGCAGGGGATCAGCACGCAGGGACGGAAGGTTACTGACATAAGCGAATCTTCCCGCTGCTGGCGGTGTGGCGCTCGTTACCCGCATGGCGCTGGTAGCTAAAGGTCAGCAACTGGCGTTCAGGCTGCCAGGCAAGGAGCAGCGTGACCGTGTTCTCCGGCAACAGCGGGGCGGCGAACTTCACGTTCTGAATACTGTGAAAACGGTAGCCCGACGCCAGCGCGGCGGCGTAATGCATCACCCAGTCGAGCTGCGCCACGCCCGGCAGCAGCGGCTGTACGGCGAAATGTCCCTTAAACCAGAGCAGGTCAGGATCAAGATAAAAGGTTATCTCCAGATGCTGTGGATCGGGCTGGAGGCGCCCGATTTCAGGGATCTTCATGAAACAACTCCTGTAGCTGCGCAGTCACGCGCTTGTTCATGCTGTTGACCGGGATTTCATCAACGATCCGCCAGTAGCGCGGTACGGCAACCGGTTCAAGCCAGGGGCGAAGGGCGCGTCGCCAGGCGAGCTCCTGCGCTGTTTTGCTCTGTTCGTGTTGCTGACGCACCGCTTCATTCAGCACCAGCAATACGCCAATGCCCTGACGCCCGCCGCGCGTCACCGTCAGCGCGGCGGCCTCGCGGATGCCGTCCAGCGCCAGCAGGCGGTGCTCAATGTCATCGAGTGAAATGCGCTTATCTTCAATTTTGACCACCCGACCACGACGCCCGACGAGGCTGAACTGCCCGTCAGCCGTGAAGTGCAGGATATCATCCAGCACGATTCCCTCCGCCTCGGGGATCAGCGGCGACGTCACGCGATCGCCGTGAAACGCCACGCCGGGAAAAGGCTGCCAGCGCGTGCTTTCCTCCTGACGGTAGCGCCAGGCCATTACGCCCGTTTCCGTGCTGCCGTATATTTCATCCGGCCAGACGTTGAGCCAGGCCTGAACCGCGGCGACCTCCAGCCAGGGCAGTGCGCCGCCGGCGGAGACGAGCAGGTTGACGGGGGGCGGCGTCAGCGACGCGTCCAGCCGCTTGAGAAACGCCGGACTGCTGATGAAAAGATAGCGTTTATCGTCGGGAAGGGCAGAGAGCTGCTCGGCATAGTTGAGCAGGCTGGCATGCAGCGGCAGGCCGAGCGCCATGGGTAAGACAACACGAAACGTCAGGCCATACAGGTGGTGCAGCACCACGGAAGCCACGACGTGACAGCCCGCCAGACGCTCGCCAAAATGCGCCGCCAGCAGACGAGCCTCACGATCAAGGCTGACCACCGGCTTACTGACCCGCTGCGGCGTGCCGGTCGAGCCGGAGGTGTAAAGCTCGATCGTGCGCATCTCACCGATGGCAGGCAGCGGTGAAAAGGGATGGCCTGCCCGCTGCGCGGAAGCCACCCGCAGCTGTCGCCCCTGAAAATCGAGCGTGGTGTCGCTCAGGACGCCGCTGAACAGCGCCCGCTGTTCGTTAAGCTGCGCCGCCCGGCTGTGCCCGGGGAGGACCGGCGTTTTACCCGCATGCAGCGTCGCCAGCAGCGCGACAATAAACAGATAACCGTTTTCGATGCACAACGCCCAGCGCTCGCCATCTTCACGACGCAGCGTGTCGACCAACTGAGTGACGTCGTGGCGCAGATCGCCAAGCGTCCAGAGATGGTCGTCCTGCCAGGCGACAGGGGTGTCGTCAGGGCGGGGCGCACTGAGCCACTGGCTAAGCGGAAGAGGGTTAAGCATCGTTTTTCATCGCCCGTTGTCGCACCACCCACTCGCCAGCCATCAGCGTGCCCATCAGGAGATAGGCAATCATCCCATTCCACAGCGTCCACAGACGGATATCGGCGTGTAATACGGTAAACAGCGCGATCGCCCCGTTGATAATAAAAAAGCCGCACCAGACCTGGGTAACCCGGCGCGTGTAACGTACCCCGACGGGGGAGAGATCCGGTTCACGCAGGCGCGCCAGCCGTTCAACGACAGGCATTGCCGTCCACAGCGAACCGCCAAACACCACCAGCATCACCAGATTCACCACCACTGGATATAACAGCACCCACTGGTGCGCGTGCAGGACGTAGCTCGCCGCGCAAAGCGCTATGCCAGCCAGCGCCACGCTCACGAACAGATAACGCAGGGGGCCGCCCTGCCGACGGGCCTGGCAGACGCGCAACAGCAGCACCAGCGCCATCACGGGCAGTATCCCGTGCAGGCTATTATTCGCCAGCCCGAAGCCGATCAAAAACGGCCATGCCAGCAGCATCAGCCCCGTCAGGGCGGGAAGAACTGGAATCGAACGCACGTTACGCGTCGCGCTGAAGCTGTTCCACAACGTCCACGACGTCCTGCACCGTGCGCACCGCTTTGAAGGTTTCGGGCTTGATTTTATGGCCCGTTTTCTTTTGCAGGTGCACCACCATATCGACGGCATCAATGCTGTCGAGGTCCAGATCCTCGTAAAGACGTGCCTCAGGGGTAATATCCTCCGGGGCGATTTCAAACAGCGTAATAAGAAGCGCAGAGACTTCCTGATAAATCGTTTGTTGTTCTGTCATAGCGGTCATTCTCAGGCGCGTTGTTGATGGATAAAAGCCGCGAGCGTGGCAACGGAATAGAAGTGCTGACGCATCTCGTCACTTTCGGCAGAAAGCACTACGCCGTACTGATTTTTTACCGCCAGCCCCAGCTCAAGGGCGTCGATTGAGTCCAGACCGAGGCCGTCGCCAAAGAGCGCGGCGTCTGTATCAATATCCTCTGGGGTAAGTTCTTCCAGATTCAGCGTAGAGATAATGAGATTCTTAATTTCAAGATAGAGCGCTTGCATCTTTCGTTCCTGACAAAGATTGAAGACCGGTTGTTAACTGATGCTGCATATGCCGGTTTAACTGCCTTGCTGCCAGCGCGGGTTCGTGCTGACTCGCATCATAAAAATCATGAATGTTGATGCGTTCGCGAACATCCACGGTGAAAACAGGTTTGTTGGGGGGCACGTTATACCAGCAGCTCTGTTTATCAAGCATCCGTTCGCTACAGTGGATCACCACCACGCGCACGGCGCTGTTGCAGCGAACGGCGATATTCGCCGCCCCACGTTGCAGGGTCATGGCTTCCCCCACCCGGGTGCGGGTGCCTTCAGGGAAGATAAGCAGGGTGTCGCCCTGGGCCAGACGCTGCTGGCTTGCGGCAAGCAGCGTGTCGGCTTCGCTGTTAATCAGATAGTCAGCCGCGCGGATCACGCCGCTGACGAACGGGTTACGCAGCAACGCGCTTTTCACCAGACAGTCGGTTTCGTTCATCACCGACGCCAGCAGAACGTAGTCCAGCAGCGAGGGATGATTCGCAATCACCAGACAGCCCCGCTCGGCGCGCAGAACGTCCAGGTTGTTGAAACGGTAATCCAGTACCCCTGCACCGCGTACCACCGCGAGGAACAGGCGAAAACTGGCAGAAATAGTGCGGCGTGCCAGGCGGCGACGTTGAGTGCGGTCGCGCTGGAAAATCAGCAGCAGGTTAAACCACACCAGCGACAGCGTCAGCCCGCCGAGGCCGAACAGGACGAAGCACAATCCGGTCATCAGCATCCGCCATATCCGATCGAGGCGGGAACGTAACCCTCTCATTGGCGCGTCCATTGCCACAGCAGGCGCTCGCCCGGCAGGGTAAACTGGCGCTCGTCCCGCAGGTAATGGCGCAGGAACTGGAGGCTTTGCGGCAGCGCGGGCTCTTCAGGCGTGCGGTTGACGTGCGTTTCACAGCTGAGCGTATTTCCCGCCTCAATCACCAGCGCCAGCGCGTAGGGCCAGACGGGCATCTGCGGCGGCAGCCCGGCGTGATAAAAATCAGGCAGCAGACCGTCGAAATCCACCAGCAACACGCGGGAGTAGCCCGCATGCAGCAGGCTCAGCACGTCGCACAAGCTCTGCTGGAAGGTATCCATACCGGCGGAAACCGACGAAGAGACAACAGGCTGACGCGCGGCGATAGTGAGATTGCCGACCGCCGAGTTGTGTACCGACATGGCAAAATCGGTGGGGGAAACGGGCTGTTCTGCCGCCAGGGCCTGGAGAATACGGAAATTGCGCTCCAGCTCCCCATGACGGCTGCTGTAGACGACGGCATCGATGCGGTGTTTGCGCAGCATCATCAGGCCAAGATCGACGGCCAGCCTGCTGCCTGAATTCAGGCGGCGGGCGGTCATCATCGGCAGATCGGTCAGTTTCGCCAGCGGTGCAGCGGGATCGATGGCGTCAGACCGGCGTGACCATGCCTGCCATTCGTCGGCATCGCTGAGTCCTGGCGCTCTTGCCTGCCAGTCGATAAGGGTAAGTGTAAATTTCATCTACGCGCGTCCGCGATAAACCTGTTTCTGTGACTTTTTCTTCGCCAGCGCGATTTGCTGCGCACATCGTACAATGTTGTCGTCGCGCTGGCGAATAAACGTCACTTTTGACCCTTTCCACCCGGTTATCCCGGCAAACGGCTTTTTGGCCGACCCGGACCCAGAAGAATGGCGAGTTTACTGCCTCCTTTCGTGGTTTCCATCCAGATTTTACAGACGCTGGTGAGCGGCACGGAGAGCAGCATGCCCACCGGACCCAGCAGCCATCCCCAGATCAGTAACGATAAAAACACCACCATCGTCGACATGCCCAGACGGTGGCCCATCATGCGCGGCTCGAGAATGTTACCCAGCACCATATGCACGACAAGGAACAGCGCCCCTACCAGCATGCACTCATAAAAACCGTTAAACAGGAACGCCTGGATCATCGGCGGAACGGCGGAAAGCACCGCGCCGATATTGGGTACGTAGTTTAGTAAAAAGGCCAGCACGCCCCACATCAGCGCGAACTGCACGTCCAGCAGTACCAGCCCCAGCCAGACGATCACGCCGGTCCACAGGCTTAACAGCGTTTTCAGCGCCAGATATTTGGATACGCCCTTCAGCGCGCGGTGCAAGCCGGCAATGTGGATCTGAGGATTGTTCAGGGCAAAACGCAGTTTATACGGCACGTGGCGCACTTCGAACAGCATAAACACCACCGTCATCACCAGCAGCAGAATGCTGGCCATTGCCCCGGAAAGCCCGGTCATCAACGTGGTGGCGTAGGTCATCACCTTCTCGGAATCCATCCGACGCAGCATCCGTTCCGGTGAGATATGCAGATTCACGAACGGCAACATGCGCTGAAGATCGACCAGCTTGCGCGTCAGCTCTTTATTGTACTGCGGCAGCATGGTGGAAAATTCGCTCAGCGAGGCGGCAAGCACGCCGAACAGCGCCGTCAGGACAACCAGCATCACCATCACCACAATGGTAATCGCGACCGGGCGGCTGATGCCGCGGCGTAAAAACCATGTCACCAGCGGGTTGAGCACAATGGCGAAAAACAGCGCCAGCAGAAGCTGAACAATGATATCCGCCGCCGCGTGGATACCCGCAAGGATAACCACCAGGCAGGCAAGTTTTAATAAAATATGAAGTCCGGCTTTGTCGGGCGGGCTGGCAGTCATAAGAATTCCTTTTTCCGGGGGGCGTGTTAATTGTAGTGCGCCGGATGGGCTTCGTCTGGAGCGTTAGTCTGAAAGTCGTGGCAAAAAAATGGCCCCCGGCGCAAGCGACGGAGGCCACGGCATCCTGGTGAACTATTACTGGATCACGAGGGTGTTAATGATGTTTTCAGCGGCGGTCTGCGCTTTCTGCTGATTGTCTGCCGGCAGGGTGATCTGCATGGTCAGCAGTTTATTGTCCACCTTGCCGAGCACCACGGAGGAGTAGGCGGTCTGGCCTTTGGCAGAGATGATGCTGTCCAGCTGTTGCAGCGTGTGGCCTTTCAGTTCAACAGACTTGTTGGTGACCACCTGAAGCTGCGGGTCGCGGCTGCGCTGCTGATCTTCCAGGCGTTTGGCCAGCACGCCCAGATCTTCGCTGGTATCGTCACCGACGATCACAATCACCGCTTTTTGGCCGGTGGCATCGGAATAGACGTGCATGTTGTTCGCCTGGGTACCCAGCTTACCGCTCTGGTCGGTCATGTCCGCAGGCAGAGAGAAACTGAGTTTGCCATCCATCAGGCTCACCGGCTGACCGGTGACGTTGCTTTCTGCTGACGCGCCCTGAGCAGGCGTTTTGGTGTCGCTGTTATCACAGGCTGCAAGGCCAACAACCAGCAGGCCAATCCCGACATATTTAACCAGATTGCGCATTGACTTCTTCCTTTCGATAAACGGCCATAACGGCTCATTCGTTCATCTTATCACAACTGATAAAGCTAACCCTTAACCTGCCTGCAATGCGGAGATTTCAGATTTATCTGCCAGCCTTTTCAGCAGCATATTCAACAGTACGCCGTACATCGGCAGGAAGAAGACCAGGCTGATAAGCACCTTAAAGGCGTAGTCCACCAGAGCGATTTCCATCCAGTGTTCTGCCATGAAGGCGTCCGGGCTGCGCCAGAAGGCGATGAAGAAGAAGGCCAGCGTATCGCTCACGTTACCGAACAGCGTGGAGGCCGTTGGCGCCATCCACCAGCGATGGTTTTGACGCAGGCGGTTAAACACGTGGACATCGAGGATCTGCCCGAGGGCATAAGCCATAAAGCTGGCGGCGGCAATACGCGCGACAAACAGGTTGAAGTGCGTCAGCGCGTCGAAGCCCTGCCAGCTGCCCATGTAAAACAGCGAGGAGATGGCGTAGGAGACAAACAGTGCCGGGATCATCACCGCAAAAATAATCCGCCGCGCCAGCGGTGCGCCAAAAATACGCACGGTTAAATCCGTGGCAAGGAAAATAAACGGGAAACTGAACGCGCCCCAGGTGGTATGGAAACCAAAAATGGAGATGGGGAGCTGTACCAGATAGTTACTGGAGATGATCACCAGCAGATGAAATAGCGAAAGCCAGAACAACGCCTTGACGCGCTGCGATTGTGTAAAGGAGTTCATATTGTACCTTTTTGATTAATATTTGGGGTGAGGGAACCCAATAAAGCCGCCGCATGATACTGCTTTGACGACACTTTGCAATGGCTAATTTTCACGCAATCGTTAACCTGGTTTGCATTGGCGATAGCGGGGCGTAAACTACAGCCGTTTTTACCTGAACGAGAAGAAAATGACCGACCTGTTTTCCAGCCCAGACCACACGCTTGATGCTCAGGGCCTCCGCTGCCCGGAGCCGGTAATGATGGTGCGCAAAACCGTGCGCAACATGCAGACCGGCGAAACGCTGCTGATCGTCGCTGACGACCCGGCTACCACCCGTGATATCCCCGGCTTTTGTACCTTTATGGAACATGAACTGGTGGCGCAGCAAACCGAGACCTTGCCGTACCGGTATTTGATTCGTAAGGGGTAAGTGCGGCCTGACGCCCGGCGGCGCTTCGCTTGCACGGGCCTACGGGTGTAGTAGGTCGGGTAAGGCGCAGCCGCCACCCGACAAGTACTCATCACAATTTCGAACCATCGTTTCAAAATTTCGCGCTTTTGTGAGGCGCTTCACCCTCCCTTTTCCAGCCGTAGTCTAATTTTTAAGCGTCAAAAACTAAAACACCGTTTTAACGCTTATCTCACTACCCTGGAGTTGACTCAATGAAAACGACCCTCAAGCCGTTACTGGCCGCGCTGTGCCTGTCTGCTTTTGCCTGCACCGTTTCTGCCCAGACCATCAAAGCCGCCGATGTGCATCCCGAAGGCTACCCGAACGTGGTGGCGGTTCAGCACATGGGTGAAAAACTCAAACAACAAACCGATGGCAAGCTGGAGATTAAGGTCTTCCCCGGCGGCGTGCTGGGGGATGAAAAGCAGATGATTGAGCAGGCGCAGATGGGGGCGATCGACATGATCCGCGTCTCCATGGCGCCGGTGGCTGCCATTCTGCCGGATATCGAAGTGTTTACGCTGCCCTACGTATTCCGCGATGAAGACCACATGCACAAGGTGATCGACGGGGATATCGGCAAGCAGATCGGCGACAAACTCACCGCCAACCCGAAATCGCGTCTGGTCTTCCTTGGCTGGATGGATTCCGGCACCCGTAACCTGATCACCAAAGAGCCGATCGTCAAACCGGACGATCTGAAAGGGAAGAAAATCCGCGTGCAGGGCAGCCCGGTGGCGCTGGCCACGCTGAAAGCGATGGGGGCGAACTCGGTGGCGATGGGCGTCAGCGAGGTTTACAGCGGCATGCAGACCGGGGTGATCGACGGCGCGGAGAACAACCCGCCAACCTTTATCGCCCACAACTATATGCCGGTCGCCAAAAACTATACGCTGAGCGGCCACTTCATCACCCCGGAAATGCTGCTCTATTCCAAAGTGAAATGGGACAAGCTCAGCGCTGACGAACAGCAAAAGATCCTGGCGCTGGCCCGCGAAGCGCAGTTCGAGCAGCGCAAGCTGTGGAATGCGTATAACGACCAGGCGCTGGCGAAAATGAAGGCCGGCGGGGTGCAGTTCCACGACATTGATAAAACGGTGTTTATCAAGGCGACAGAGCCGGTGCGCGCGCAGTATGGCGATAAGCATCAGGATCTGATGAAAGCCATCGCTGACGTCCAGTAAACCGGAGTACGTATGTCCGAACTCTACCTGAAGTGGATGGACCGTCTGTACCTGTTCGCCATGGCGGTGGCGGGTATTTCGCTGTTGGTGATGACGATTGTCATCCCCATCGGCATTTTTTCACGCTACGTGCTTAATCGCGGCGAATCCTGGCCGGAGCCGATCGCCATTATCTGCATGGTGACGTTTACCTTTATCGGCGCGGCGGTGAGCTACCGCGCCGGGTCGCATATTGCGGTCAACATGCTCACCGACCGCCTGCCCGCGTCGCTGCAAAGAGTGTGCGCGCGGATGGTGGATCTGCTGATGCTGCTGATTTCAGGCCTGATGTGCTGGTACAGCTACTGGCTGTGCGTCGAGCTGTGGGAGCAGCCGGTGGCGGAGTTTCCGCTTCTGACCTCCGGCGAAAGCTATCTGCCGCTACCTGTCGGATCGGCCATTTTGATCCTGTTTGTGCTTGAACGCCTGCTGTTTGGCTCGCAGGAAAACCGTCCGGTCGTGCTGATCGGCAATCACAGTTAAGGGGTGAACAATGGATGCGTTTGTTTTGTTATTCACCCTCGCCATTTTGCTGGCGCTGGGGATGCCGGTGGCTTTCGCCGTCGGGTTAAGCGCCGTGGCGGGGGCGTTGTGGATCGATCTGCCGCTGGAGGCGTTGATGATCCAGATCACCAGCGGGGTGAATAAATTTACCCTGCTGGCGATCCCGTTCTTCATTCTTGCCGGGGCGATCATGGCGGAAGGGGGCATTGCCCGACGGCTGGTCAACTTCGCGTACGTTTTTGTCGGCTTTATTCGCGGCGGGCTGTCGCTGGTGAACATCGTGGCATCAACGTTCTTCGGCGCGATTTCCGGCTCGTCGGTGGCGGATACGGCGTCTATCGGCAGCGTGATGATCCCGGAGATGGAGAAGAAGGGCTATCCGCGCGAATACGCGGCGGCGGTGACGGCCAGCGGGTCGGTGCAGGCGATCCTGATCCCGCCCAGCCACAACTCGGTGATTTACTCCCTGGCGGCAGGGGGAACGGTCTCCATCGCCACGCTGTTTATCGCGGGCGTGCTGCCGGGCCTGCTGCTGGGCGTGAGCCTGATGGTGCTCTGCCTGTGCTTCGCCCGCAAGCGCGGCTATCCGAAGGGGGACAAAATCCCGTTCAGGCAGGCGCTGAAAATCATGCTCGATGCCCTGTGGGGGCTGATGACGGTGGTGATTATCCTCGGCGGGATCTTGTCCGGGATATTCACGGCGACCGAATCTGCCGCCGTGGCCTGCCTGTGGGCGTTCTTCGTCACCATGTTCATTTACCGCGATTACAAGTGGAATGAACTGCCGAAGCTGATGTGTCGCACGGTGAAAAC
The DNA here is from genome assembly GCF_019056635.1 of Enterobacter cloacae complex sp. ECL72. Lineage (NCBI taxonomy): Bacteria > Pseudomonadati > Pseudomonadota > Gammaproteobacteria > Enterobacterales > Enterobacteriaceae > Enterobacter > Enterobacter cloacae complex sp. ECL72. The sequence continues at coordinate 4,565,627 of NZ_CP077659.1, forward strand.
CGTCACCATCGTGATGATTTTGATTGGCTTTGCCGCGGCGTTTGGCGCGGTAATGACCTACATGCAGCTGCCGATGCGCATCACCGAATTCTTCACGTCGCTCTCCGATAACAAATACGTGATCCTCATGTACCTCAATATCATGCTGCTGTTGATTGGCACGCTAATGGACATGGCGCCGATCATCCTGATCCTGACCCCGGTACTGCTGCCGGTGACCAACTCGCTGGGGATCGATCCGGTGCATTTCGGAATGATCATGATGGTGAACCTGGGGATTGGGCTGATCACGCCGCCGGTCGGGTCGGTGCTGTTCGTGGCGAGCGCGGTGAGTAAGCAGAAGATCGAGCACGTGGTGCGGGCGATGCTGCCGTTTTACGGTATGTTGCTGGTAGTGCTGGGGATGGTGACATACATCCCGGCGATATCATTGTGGTTGCCGGGGGGTGCTAGGGATGCAGTGACGCCGTTTTATGCCGGGTGGCGGCTACGCCTTACCCGGCCTACGGTTACGGTTCAGAGATGTTGTAGGCCCGGTAAGGCGTAGCCGCCACCGGGCATTTTTACCGACGGCGCAACAGCCGCAACGCGTTCGCCGTAACCAGCACCGTCGCCCCCGTATCCGCCAGTACCGCCAGCCACAGTCCGGTCATGCCGAGCAGCGTGGTGACCAGGAAAATCCCCCTTCAGACCCAGCGCAATGCCGATGTTTTGCCGAATATTAGCCCGCGTCGCCCGCGCAAGATCTATCATCTGCGCCAGCCCGGTCAGGCGGTTGTGCGTCAGCGCCGCGTCGGCGGTCTCCAGCGCCACGTCGGTACCGCTGCCCATCGCAATGCCGATGGTGGAAGCCTTCATTGCCGGGGCGTCGTTTATCCCGTCCCCGACCATCGCCAGCGGGGCATGACCGTTCAGCTCGGTTACCGCGCTGACTTTATCCGCAGGCAACAATCCGGCCTTAAACTCCAGCCCCAGCTCGCCGGCAATCGCCGCCGCCGCACGCGGGTTATCACCGGTCAGGATCACGCCCTGTACCCCCAGCCTGTGCAGCGCGTCGACGGCGTCTTTCGCATCGTCACGCAGGGTGTCGCGCAGCGCCAGCATGCCCATCGGTACACCGTCCTGCATCACGGCAACGACCGTCTGCCCGGCCTGCTCTAATGCCTCAACCTGTGGATTCGGGTACGCGCCTGCCGCGGCGATCAGCACTTTTTTGCCTTCGACCACAGCCTCAATCCCCGACCCGACCAGCGCTCGCTGGGCGGTTGCCGGAGGGATGTTCAGCCCGCGCCCCTTCGCTTCACGCACAATCGCCTGCGCCAGAGGGTGGGTGGAGCCCTGTTCAACGGCGGCGGCCAGTATAAGCAACTCGTCTTCACTGATGTCCTGCGGATACACGCCGGTCACCTGCGGCTTGCCAACCGTCAGCGTGCCGGTTTTATCGAAGGCGATGTGCTGAATCTGGCTCAGCTGTTCCAGCGCCGCGCCGCCCTTAATCAACGCCCCGCGCCGCGCCGCCGCCGCCAGCCCTGAGGTAATCGCCGCCGGGGTGGATATCACCAGCGCACACGGGCAGCCGATCAGCAGCAGCGTCAGCCCTTTGTAAATCCAGCCCTCCCACGGCGCGCCGAAGAACAGCGGCGGGACGACGGTGACCAGCAGCGCCACCAGCATGATGGCGGGGGTGTAAATCCGGCTGAAGCGATCGATAAAGCGTTCTACCGGCGCGCGGCGCTCCTCGGCTTCTTCTATCAGCCTGAGGATGCGGTCGATGGCGCTGTCGCCCGGTTCGGAAAGGACCGTCAGCAGCACCAGTCGGTCGACGCTGGTGGCGCCCGCAGGCACCTTTTCACCTGCCGCGCGCGCTACCGGGATGGATTCCCCGGTCAGGGCGCTTTCGTCAAAGCTCGCGGTGGCGGTAATGAGGGTACCATCGGCTGGCAGACGTCCGCCTGCGGGCACTTCAATCACGTCGCCCGGGCGCAGGGTATTGATGGCGACCGTTTCACGCTGACCATGAATAACCCGCGTGGCGGTTTCCGGCTTCAGCGCCATCAGCGCGCTCACCCCTTTACGCGCCCGGCTCGCCGCCCAGCCCTCAAGGCGTTCGCCAATTAAGAACAGCAGCAGCACCATCGCCGCTTCCGCCGTCGCGCCAATAAACAGCGCCCCGATAGCCGCCACGCTCATCAGCGTTTCGATGGCAAACCAGCTGCCGCTTCTCATCAGACGCAGCGCCTGACGCGCAATCGGGAACAGGCCAACCAGCGTGGTGGCGATAAACGCCAGGTTGCCGAACGGGTGGTTGATTTGCTCCAGCCCCCAGCTCAGGGCCATCATGATGATGAGGGTAATGAGCGGCAGATTTTCTTTTAGCGGGGACGTTTTTTCTGCGGGCGCCGTTTCGCTGCGCAGGGTATAACCCGCTTTGCTGACGGCGGCTTCAACCTGTCTGCTGACGTCGTTTTCGGCGCTGACCAGCAGCTTTTCGGTAGCGAACAGCACCTGAACGTGGTTCACACCCGGCACCTGCTTCACTGCATTTTCCACTTTGCGGGCGCAGGCCGCGCAGTCCATGCCGTTGACCACCCAGCTGTAGTGATTGCCGTTTTCAGGCAGCGCTTCGGTCCGGGTTTCGCACGCGCCCTCGCAGCAGCAGTCCTCTTTTGGCGGAACCGGGCTGAGCTTAAGTGCCGAGAATTGGGGAACTTTTTTAGGTGTTTCTGGAGTCGACATGGCAGTCTCCGGTAATGATAATTTTCTCATTAACCGCAGCATACACTCTGGAGTCGACTCCAGAGTCAAGCGTTATTTAGATATACAGCGAACGCACAATCAGGAAGTGTCCGGCAAAGTAACAGGCGGCGGAAATCGCATTATCCGCACGGAAGCGGCGGCGATAGTGGCTGCCCAGCCAGACGATATTACCCAACAGCAACAGTGCGGCACCGAAGAACGCAGACATTGCCGGAGCGGTCGGACGGAAGAACCACAGCTCGCCCGCCAGCCACACCATCACCAGCGTCATGGCGATAAACGTACAGACCGGGAGACGCATCTCTTCCAGACGCGACCAGATCACCGCGATCAGCAGGGCGCCAATCACCAGCAGCACCAGCGGCAGCGGCCAGAAGAAGGAGAGCGTCATCTGGCTGGCAAAGTAGATGGTATAGAGCAGATGCGACAGGAAGAATGCCCCCACGGCGTACAGCAGGCGCTGGCGCGGCAGCAGGGTTAAGGCATCGCCAATCAGGGAAGCACACAGCCCCGCGAGGACAAGATAGCTAACGGCGTTAAACATCGGGGCCTGCCAGGCAAGCAACAGCAGGAGTAATAGCGTGACGGGTTTAAACAACCAGCGCTGCCAGGCTGGGCCACGGTAAGACGCATCGACGTAAAGCCATGCGGAAAAACAGACAGCGATAAATGACCAAAGCATATTAACTCCCTGTAACTGTTGAGGCTGAATGATCAGTTCCTGATCCAGTGTAGTGACGCGAGCGGGCGTTTGGCAATGCCGGGGCAGGCGAGGTATCCTGAATTCCGCATAATCTGATGGGATTTTTCAATGAGCAAGATGCCGCTGTTTTTCATTATCGTGGTGGCGATTATCGTCATTGCCGCCTCGTTTCGCTTCGTGCAGCAGCGCCGTGAGAAGGCCGACAATGACGCCGCGCCGCTGATGCAAAAGCGCGTGGTGGTGACGAACAAGCGTGAGAAGCCGCTTAACGACCGCCGCTCCCGCCAGCAGCAGGTGACGCCAGCGGGCACAACGATGCGCTATGAAGCGAGCTTTAAGCCGGAAACCGGCGGGCTGGAGATGACCTTCCGCCTGGAGGCGCAGCAGTACCACCAGCTGACGGTGGGGGAGAAAGGCACGCTGAGTTACAAAGGGTCGCGGTTTGAAGGTTTTACACCTGAGCAGTAATGCCGGGCGGCACTGCGTTTGCCCGGCCTACGGGGTTACGTAGGCCCGGATCGCTGCGCGCCACCGGGCAATAGCGCACCTTACTTCTTCACCTGCGCCTTAAACTTCTTCATCCACACCAGCAGCTCAAACACGCCGAAAATAAACACCCGCAGCTGCTGCCAGCCGGTCATCGGTGGGCCATCTTTCGGCAGACCGTTTTTCAGCATCACCATCTGCAAGGCATGCATGAACGCGGTAAAAATCAGCGCCACGTTAATAAAGATATTCAGCGGACGTGGGAACGGGTGCACCAGATTCAAAATCAAAAATGCCCAGACGCCCAGCATCAGCACGCGCCCTACGTTAATCAGTACTGGCATCGGATCCTCCTTGTGCCTGACGGTGATACAGACGATAAGCCACCTGGCCGGCGACCTTCTCGCGGTGCAGATCCCAGTGAACGGGAACGGGCGGCAGGCCATTTTCCACTTCGCTTTCAACGTAAATCAGCGCGTCGTCTGCCAGCCAGCCATTTTTTTCCAGCAACGATAATGTCTCTTCCAGCAGCCCTTTACGGAACGGCGGGTCAACAAACACCACGTTGAAGGGCGTCCCCTGTTGGGCGAGGAAGCTCAGCGTGTTGGTATTCACCACTTTCGCGTTGGTTGCCTTCAGCGTAGCCAGATTTTGCTGCAACGTCTGCGCGACGCCGCGCTCCATCTCCAGCAGCGTGGCGCTGGCGGCATAACGCGACAGCGCTTCCAGCCCCAATGCACCGCTTCCGGCGAAGCAGTCCAGGCAGTTGGCGTCTACCATAGACGGGGCGAGCCAGTTAAACAGCGTCTCGCGAACGCGGTCCGTGGTGGGGCGTAAACCGGGGCTGTCCGGCACCGGTAATTTCCGGCCTCGCCACTGACCGCCGATAATGCGAATTTGACCGGCCGGGGCGCGGGTGGGTTTCTTCATCTCAGGAAAGCTCTGTTAACCATTGCCCTGCGATTGCGGGCGGTGATGTCAATTAAGTAAAGTGTTAGACTATTTCATCATTTTTTTAGCTTCCCTGTATATAGCGCCGCGAGGAGTGTAGTCGCAGATGGCAAAACAAAAAAAACGTGGCTTCTTTTCCTGGTTGGGTTTCGGTGAAAAAGAGCAAGAAACAGAACAGAAAACCGAAGAACAGCAGGTTGTAGAAGAGCCGTCAAAGCCTGAAACGCCTGTCGAAACCGCTGCGGTTGTCGAAGCGGAAGAGCCAGCCCACAGCAAAGAAGAGATTGAATCCTTTGCCGAAGAGGTGGTTGAGGTTACTGAACAGGTTCAGGAGAGCGAAAAACCAGAGCCGGTTATCGTTGAAACCCTTAACGAAGCGCCGCAGGCCACTATCGAACACGAAGAGCTGCCGCTGCCGGAAGAGGTGAAAGCTGAAGAGGTTTCTGCCGAAGAGTGGCAGGCCGAAGCGGAAACCGTTGAAATTGTTGAGGCGGTGGAAGAAGAAGCGGCCCTTGAGCCAGAGCTGACCGACGAAGAGCTGGAAGCCCAGGCGCTGGCGGCGGAAGCGGCTGAAGAAGCGGTCATCGTCGTGCCGGTGGAAGCGCAGGCCGAAGAAGAGATCGTTCAGGAGCAAGAAAAACCGACTAAAGAAGGTTTCTTCGCGCGCCTGAAGCGCAGCCTGCTCAAAACCAAAGAAAATTTAGGTTCCGGATTTATCAGTCTGTTCCGCGGCAAAAAGATCGACGACGATCTGTTTGAGGAGCTGGAAGAGCAGCTGCTGATTGCGGACGTGGGCGTGGAAACCACCCGGAAGATCATCGCCAACCTGACCGAAGGGGCGAGCCGCAAACAGCTGCGTGACGCCGAGGCGCTGTACGGCCTGCTGAAAGACGAGATGGGTGAAATTCTCGCAAAAGTTGACGAACCGCTTAATATTGAAGGCAAAATGCCGTTTGTTATCCTGATGGTTGGCGTCAACGGCGTGGGCAAAACCACCACCATCGGCAAGCTGGCGCGCCAGTTTGAGCAGCAGGGCAAATCGGTGATGCTGGCGGCGGGCGATACCTTCCGTGCGGCAGCGGTGGAACAACTTCAGGTGTGGGGCCAGCGCAACAATATTCCGGTTATTGCACAGCACACCGGCGCGGATTCCGCGTCCGTGATTTTCGATGCCATCCAGGCGGCGAAGTCGCGTAACGTGGACGTGCTGATTGCGGATACCGCAGGGCGTTTGCAGAACAAATCGCACCTGATGGAAGAGCTGAAGAAAATCGTTCGCGTCATGAAGAAGCTGGACGAAGATGCACCGCATGAAATTATGCTGACTATTGACGCCAGCACCGGACAGAACGCCATCAGCCAGGCGAAACTGTTCCATGAAGCGGTAGGACTGACCGGGATCGCGCTGACCAAGCTGGACGGTACCGCGAAAGGCGGGGTGATCTTCTCCGTGGCCGACCAGTTCGGCATTCCTATCCGTTACATCGGTGTGGGCGAGCGTATTGAGGATTTACGTCCGTTTAAAGCGGACGACTTTATTGAGGCACTATTTGCCCGAGAGGACTAACAATGATTCGCTTTGAACACGTCAGCAAGGCCTATCTCGGCGGGAGACAAGCGCTACAGGGGGTGACATTCCACCTCCAGCCAGGCGAGATGGCATTCCTGACCGGCCATTCCGGCGCGGGGAAAAGTACCCTGCTCAAGCTGATCTGTGGGATCGAGCGGCCAAGCGCCGGGAAAATCTGGTTCAGCGGCCATGAAATTAGCCGTCTTAAGAACCGTGAAGTGCCGTTCCTGCGTCGTCAGATTGGCATGATTTTCCAGGATCACCACCTGCTGATGGATCGCACGGTTTTCGATAACGTCGCGATCCCGCTGATTATTGCTGGCGCCAGTTACGATGATATCCGCCGTCGCGTTTCGGCGGCGCTGGATAAGGTCGGGCTGCTGGACAAAGCGAAGAACTTCCCGATCCAGCTCTCCGGCGGTGAGCAGCAGCGCGTGGGTATCGCCCGCGCGGTAGTGAACAAGCCTGCCGTTTTGCTGGCGGATGAACCGACCGGTAACCTGGACGATGCCCTCTCTGAAGGGATCCTGCGTCTGTTTGAGGAATTTAACCGCGTGGGGGTCACGGTACTGATGGCGACGCACGACATGGGGCTGATCTCCCGCCGTTCGTACCGCATGCTGACCCTGAGCGACGGGCATTTGCACGGAGGCCACGGTGAATAAGCGTGATGCAATGAACCAGATTCGGCAGTTCAGCAACCGGTTTGACCGTTTCCGCAAGCCTCAGGGCGGCGGGGACGGCAATCGCAATGCGCCTAAGCGTGCCAAAGCGGCACCGAAACCGAACTCCCGCAAAACCAACGTCTTTAACGAGCAGGTGCGGTACGCCTTCCAGGGCGCGTTGCAGGATCTGAAAAGCAAACCGCTGGCGACGTTCCTGACGGTGATGGTGATTGCCATCTCCCTGACGCTGCCCAGCGTCTGCTACATGGTTTACAAAAACGTAAACCAGGCGGCGTCCCAGTACTATCCGTCGCCGCAGATCACCGTTTATCTGGATAAAGCCCTCGACGATAACGCGGCGGCTCAGGTGGTGGGGCAGATTCAGGCCGAGCAGGGCGTGGAGAAGGTGAACTATCTTTCCCGCGATGAAGCGCTGGGTGAGTTCCGCAACTGGTCCGGATTCGGCGGCGCGCTGGATATGCTTGAAGAGAACCCGCTGCCCGCCGTGGCGGTGGTGATCCCGAAACTCGATTTCCAGGGCACGGATTCGCTCAACACCCTGCGCGACCGCATTACCCGCATTAACGGGATTGATGAAGTGCGCATGGACGACAGCTGGTTTGCCCGTCTTGCCGCCCTGACCGGGCTGGTAGGACGCGTGTCGGCGATGATCGGCGTGCTGATGGTGGCGGCGGTGTTCCTCGTCATCGGTAATAGCGTGCGCCTGAGCATCTTCGCCCGTCGCGATACCATCAACGTGCAGAAACTGATTGGCGCAACGGATGGTTTCATCCTCCGCCCGTTCCTTTACGGCGGCGCGTTATTAGGTTTTTCTGGTGCATTTCTTTCATTGATATTGTCAGAAATTTTGGTGATGCGGCTGTCGTCTGCCGTGACTGAAGTGGCGCAGGTTTTCGGAACTAAGTTTGATATCAGTGGCTTAGGGTTCGATGAGTGCCTGCTGTTGCTGCTGGTGTGCTCCATGATCGGCTGGGTGGCGGCATGGCTGGCAACGGTTCAACATTTACGCCACTTTACTCCCGACTAATAAAAGCGTGATATAATCTTTCCCTGCACCGAGATGTTCGCTTGCAGGGAAAGCGTCCCTGTTGTCTCTTCCCCTGTAATCATCTTCATGTCACATTTTGTGCGTAATTTATTCACTGTTGCACCTGGAACTTGTGGATAAAATCACTGTCTGATAAAAGAGTGAATGCTAATCTCGTTGCTCAAACGCTTTGGCATGGTTGTTGCCTGACGGGGACAACCTGGACCAGAAGAAACATTGAGAGGAATGAATGACCAAAGAAATGCAAACTTTAGCTTTAGCCCCTGTTGGTAACCTGGAATCTTACATCCGGGCTGCGAACACCTGGCCGATGTTAACGGCTGAGGAAGAAAAGGAGCTTGCTGAAAAGCTGCATTACCAGGGCGATCTGGAAGCAGCTAAAACGCTGATCCTGTCTCACCTGCGCTTTGTTGTTCACGTTGCTCGTAATTATGCGGGCTACGGCCTGCCGCAGGCGGACCTGATTCAGGAAGGTAACATTGGCCTGATGAAGGCGGTACGTCGCTTTAACCCGGAAGTGGGTGTGCGACTCGTATCCTTCGCCGTGCACTGGATCAAAGCGGAAATTCACGAATACGTCCTGCGTAACTGGCGTATTGTGAAAGTCGCCACGACGAAAGCGCAGCGCAAACTGTTCTTCAACCTGCGTAAAACCAAGCAGCGTCTGGGCTGGTTCAATCAGGATGAAGTGGAAATGGTGGCGCGCGAGCTGGGCGTTTCCAGCAAAGACGTCCGCGAGATGGAATCCCGTATGGCCGCGCAGGACATGACGTTTGATATGTCTGCTGACGATGACGCGTCCGACAGCCAGCCGATGGCCCCGGTTCTGTATCTACAGGATAAAACCTCTAACTTTGCTGACGGCATTGAAGAGGATAACTGGGAAGACCAGGCGGCGAACAAGCTGACCTTCGCGATGGAAGGCCTCGACGAGCGTAGCCAGGATATTATTCGTGCCCGCTGGCTGGACGAAGATAACAAGTCCACGTTGCAGGAACTGGCCGACCGCTACGGCGTCTCCGCTGAACGTGTGCGTCAGCTTGAGAAAAACGCCATGAAAAAACTTCGCGCCGCTATCGAAGCGTAATTTCCGCGAAGTACACCGAGAACCCTCGAATGCAAATTCGGGGGTTTTGTTTTTTTAGCGCCCGCTCTGGCGAATTTCTTCCCCCTGGCAAACACTTACTGATGCGCTAAGCAGGCGACTTTCAGAGGGTGACAGGGTGAAAAATAACGAACTGAACGACCGGCGTTTACAGGCGACGCCGCGCGGTATCGGCGTCATGTGTAACTTCTATGCCGATAAAGCCGAAAACGCCACGGTGTGGGACGTGGAAGGTAACGAGTATATTGATTTTGCCGCCGGGATCGCCGTGCTGAATACCGGGCATCGCCATCCTAAAGTTATCGCCGCCATCGAAAAACAGCTTCACGCCTTTACCCATACCGCTTATCAAATCGTCCCCTATGAAGGTTATGTGGCGCTTGCCGAGCGCATCAACCAGCGCGTACCCATAGAGGGGCCAGCCAAAACCGCCTTCTTCTCAACGGGGGCGGAAGCGGTCGAAAACGCGGTGAAAATCGCCCGCGCGTACACCAGACGTCCCGGCATTATCACCTTCGGCGGCGCGTTCCACGGCCGTACCTTTATGACCATGGCGATGACCGGCAAAGTGGCGCCCTATAAGCTCGGCTTCGGCCCGTTCCCCGGCTCGGTGTACCACGCGCAATTCCCCAACAGCCTGCACGGGGTTAGTACCGCCGAAGCGCTAAAAAGCCTGGAGCGCATCTTCAAAGCCGATATCGCGCCCGATCAGGTGGCGGCAATCATTATTGAACCGGTTCAGGGCGAGGGCGGGTTCAACGTCGCGCCCGCTGATTTTATGCAGGCGCTGCGTGCCCTGTGCGATACCCACGGGATTTTACTGATTGCCGACGAAGTGCAAACCGGCTTCGCCCGTACCGGCAAGCTGTTCTCCATGGAAAACCACTGCGTGAAGCCCGATCTGATCACCATGGCGAAAAGCCTGGCGGGCGGGATGCCGCTCTCTGCCGTCTCTGGCCGGGCGGAGGTGATGGATGCGCCCGCCCCGGGCGGGCTGGGCGGAACCTACGCGGGTAACCCGCTGGCGATTGCGGCGGCCCATGCGGTGCTGGATGTGATTGACGAGGACGATCTCTGCACCCGCGCGGCGCATCTCGGGCATCATCTAGTCGAGGTGCTGAATAAAGCGAAGGATGGCTGTCCGTATATCGCCGATATCCGTGGGCAGGGCTCGATGGTGGCGGTAGAATTTACCGATCCGCAAACCGGACAGCCGTCGCCCGAATTTACCCGTCAGGTTCAGGAGCGCGCGTTGAACGAAGGGCTGCTGCTTTTGAGCTGCGGCGTTTACGGCAACGTTATTCGCTTCCTCTACCCGCTCACCATCCCCGAAGTGCAGTTCCGTAAAGCGCTGGATATTATTTCCGCCTCGCTGACACGATAAAGCCAAAAGCCCGGCTGAAATGACAGTTGGGCTTATCATATTTTCATTTCAAATTAGCTATTCCAAAATCATAAAAATGGGGTATGTTTTAGCAGAGTATGCTGAAAAAGCGCGAACAGCACGCCTATAACTGAAATAAAGCGCTACACAACAACATCACAACAATCGTTATAACCATAATAATGGGGAATCTCAGGATGAACATGAAGGGTAAAGCGTTACTGGCAGGATGTATCGCGTTGGCATTCAGCACTATGGCCCAGGCCGATATTAAAGTGGCCGTGGTGGGCGCGATGTCCGGTCCGGTAGCACAGTACGGCGACCAGGAATTTACCGGCGCGGAACAGGCGGTTGCAGACATTAATGCTAAGGGCGGCATCAAGGGCGAAAAGCTGCAAATCGTAAAATATGACGATGCCTGTGACCCGAAACAGGCGGTCGCGGTGGCGAACAAAGTGGTAAACGACGGGATCAAATACGTTATCGGTCACCTGTGCTCCTCTTCCACCCAGCCCGCGTCTGACATCTACGAAGACGAAGGCATTCTGATGATCACGCCGGCCGCGACGGCGCCAGAGCTGACCGCGCGCGGCTATAAGCTGATCCTGCGTACCACCGGTCTGGACTCCGATCAGGGGCCAACCGCCGCGAAATATATCGTGGAAAAAGTGAAGCCGCAGCGCATCGCGATTGTTCATGACAAACAGCAGTACGGCGAAGGCCTGGCCCGTGCGGTGCAGGATAACCTGAAAAAAGCGAACGCCAACGTGGTGTTCTTTGACGGTATCACCGCCGGTGAGAAAGACTTCTCGACCCTGGTCGCGCGTCTGAAGAAAGAAAATATCGATTTCGTTTACTACGGCGGCTACCACCCGGAAATGGGGCAGATCCTGCGCCAGGCGCGTGCGGCGGGTCTGAAGACGCAGTTCATGGGGCCAGAAGGTGTCGCGAACGTTTCCCTGTCTAATATCGCGGGTGAATCCGCTGAAGGGCTGCTGGTGACCAAACCGAAGAACTACGACCAGGTGCCTGCGAACAAACCTGTTGTCGATGCCATCAAGGCGAAGAAACAGGATCCAAGCGGTGCGTTCGTCTGGACCACCTACGCAGCGTTGCAGTCTCTGCAAGCGGGCCTGAACCAGTCAGCCGATCCGGCGGAGATTGCCACCTGGCTGAAAGCGAACTCGGTGGAAACCGTGATGGGGCCGCTGTCCTGGGATGAGAAGGGCGATTTGAAGGGCTTCGAGTTCGGCGTGTTTGACTGGCATGCCAACGGCACGGCGACTGACGCAAAATAAACGTAAAAAGGCAACGCAAGTTGCCTTTTTTAATGTTTTCTCCCTCTCCCCGTGGGAGAGGGCCGGGGTGAGGGCATCAGCCCGCTCAGCCCTCTTTTGCCCGGTGGCGCTTCGCTTACCGGGCCTACTATGAGCACCTCGCAGCCGCCACCCGGCTTTCTTTTAGCGCTTCTCCCACCCGTTCGCCTGCGCCGTAAACCCTAACGCCTGCATAAACGCCGCCATCACGCCGCGATCCTCTACGCCCACGTCGGCCATCCACCAGGAGGTTACGCTCGGGTTTTCGCGGATCACCTCTTCAATTAAATACTGCCCGACCCCGCGACGACGGGTCACGTCGCGCACGCGCAGGGAGTCCAGCGCCCCTTCCGTGCCGCTCAGCGTTACGCGGACGGCGGCCAGCAGACGTTCATTAAAACGCGCGGCATAGATGCGGTGGTTTTCATCGACGGCCAGCGATGAAGGGGAATATTCCGGCCAGATCTTGCCCAGGTCGATACGATCCTGGTCGCTAAAGGTCACCAGACGCACGATAGTCAGTTTCATTAGCTGCTTGTCCAAATCAAAAAGAGTAGGGCCAGTGTACTCAATTTATTTGCTCAGGCGCTTTCTCTTTTTCTTCCCATTTACCAGGTGATTAGTTTTTTGGCAGCGCGATGGGCAGTTTGAAAACACATGGATCGAAAAATAAGCAGAATTTTAACCTGAAGGGCAGTGATTTATTCGGCGCTTTGTACCGTTATTTTATGCTGCAAACCGCGCTTTTATTTGTTTATCTCCGCCTGATTTCAGAATATTATCTTTGCTTAATCGCCTGAAAAATAGAGATTTTAGTCTGGTTTTTGACAAAAAACTGCGCTAAACCATTAAAGGCACTGGTAAAAATAGCGTTGTTCATAAAAAGTACAGAATGCTTTTTAACCATAATAAAACAAAATATAAACATGACATCACGAATGGGGATTCAGAGATGAAAAGGAACGCGAAGACGTTAATCGCGGGGATGGTCGCACTGTCGATCTCGCATGCCGCTATGGCAGACGACATTAAAGTTGCGGTAGTGGGGGCGATGTCCGGCCCTGTTGCCCAGTGGGGTGACATGGAGTTCAACGGCGCGCGTCAGGCCATCAAAGATATCAACGCCAAAGGCGGCATCAAAGGCGACAAGCTGGTAGGCGTGGAGTATGACGACGCCTGCGATCCTAAACAGGCCGTCGCGGTCGCCAACAAAATCGTTAACGACGGTATCCAGTACGTCATCGGGCACCTGTGTTCTTCCTCCACGCAGCCTGCGTCTGATATCTACGAAGACGAAGGCATTCTGATGATCACCCCGGGTGCCACCAACCCGGAACTGACCCAGCGCGGCTACCAGCACATCATGCGTACCGCCGGTCTGGACTCCTCTCAGGGGCCAACCGCCGCCAAATACATCCTCGAAACCGTTAAGCCGCAGCGTATCGCCATCATTCATGATAAGCAGCAGTACGGCGAAGGCCTGGCGCGTTCCGTGCAGGATGGCCTGAAAAAAGGCGGCGCAAACATCGTCTTCTTCGACGGCATTACCGCTGGTGAGAAAGACTTCTCCGCGCTGATCGCCCGCCTGCAAAAAGAGAATATCGACTTCGTTTACTACGGCGGCTACTACCCGGAAATGGGGCAGATGCTGCGCCAGGCGCGCGCCACCGGCCTGAAAACCCAGTTTATGGGGCCAGAGGGCGTCGGTAATGCCTCCCTGTCCAACATCGCGGGCGATTCTGCCGAAGGCATGCTGGTGACGATGCCAAAACGCTATGACCAGGATCCGGCGAATAAGGCTATCGTGGATGCGCTCAAGGCGCAGAAGAAAGATCCGAGCGGTCCGTACGTCTGGATCACCTACGCGGCCGTGCAGTCTCTGGCCACCGCGCTGGACCGTACCGGCAGTAAAGAGCCGCTGGATCTGGTGAAAGATTTAAAAGCACACGGGGCGAACACCGTGATTGGGCCGCTGAACTGGGATGAGAAAGGCGATCTGAAGGGATTTGAGTTTGGTGTCTTTAAGTGGCACGCCGACGGGTCTTCCTCGGTCGCCAAATAATCATCCCACCGCCCGGCTCACCGGGCGGGTATAAAAAGGTTTTCTTATGTCCGAGCAGTTTCTCTACTTCTTGCAGCAGATGTTTAACGGCGTCACGCTGGGAAGCACCTACGCGCTGATCGCCATCGGCTACACGATGGTTTACGGCATTATCGGCATGATCAACTTCGCCCACGGCGAGGTGTACATGATCGGTAGCTACGTCTCCTTTATGATTATCGCCGCGCTGATGATGATGGGCATCGACAGCAGCTGGCTGCTGGTGGCCGCCGGGTTTGTCGGCGCGATTGTGATCGCCAGCGCCTACGGCTGGAGTATTGAACGGGTGGCCTACCGGCCGGTGCGCAGCTCCAAACGCCTGATCGCGCTGATCTCCGCCATCGGTATGTCCATTTTCCTGCAAAACTACGTCAGCCTGACCGAAGGTTCACGCGACGTAGCGCTGCCAAGCCTGTTTAACGGCCAGTGGATTGTGGGGGCCAGCGAACACTTCTCTGCCACCATCACCACCATGCAGCTGGTTATCTGGGTTGTGACCTTTATTGCCATGCTGGCCCTGACCCTGTTCATCCGCTACTCCCGCATGGGACGCGCCTGCCGCGCCTGCGCGGAAGATCTGAAGATGGCGAGCCTGCTCGGGATTAACACCGACCGCGTGATTGCCCTGACCTTCGTGATCGGCGCAGCGATGGCGGCGGTGGCTGGCGTGTTGCTCGGCCAGTTCTACGGCGTAATCAACCCGTACATCGGCTTTATGGCCGGGATGAAAGCCTTCACCGCGGCGGTACTGGGCGGCATCGGCAGCATTCCGGGCGCGATGATCGGCGGCCTGATCCTGGGCGTGGCCGAAGCGCTCTCCTCGGCGTACCTGAGCACCGAATATAAAGATGTGGTGTCGTTTGCCCTGCTGATTCTGGTTCTGCTGGTAATGCCTACCGGTATTCTGGGCCGTCCGGAGGTAGAGAAAGTATGAAACCGATGCATTTTGCGATGGCGCTGCTCTCTGCCGCCATGTTCTTCGTCCTGGCGGGCGTCTTTATGGGCGTCCAGTTAGGACTGGACGGCACGAAGCTGGTGGTGGATACCGCTCCCGACATCCGCTGGCAGTGGGTGTTTATCGGCACCGCGGTGGTGTTCTTGTTCCAGCTGTTGCGTCCGCTGTTCCAGAAGACGCTGAAAAACGTCTCCGGGCCGAAATTCGTCCTGCCGGCGATCGACGGTACAACGGTGAAACAGAAGCTGTTCCTGGTGGCGCTGCTGGTGGCTGCCGTAGCGTGGCCGTTTATGGTCTCGCGCGGGACGGTGGATATTGCCACCCTGACCATGATCTACGTGATTCTGGGGCTCGGTCTGAACGTGGTGGTGGGGCTGTCTGGCCTGCTGGTGCTGGGCTACGGCGGGTTCTACGCCATCGGCGCTTACACCTTCGCGCTGCTGAACCACTATTACGGCCTCGGCTTCTGGACCTGTCTGCCGCTGGCGGGGCTGGTCTCTGCCGCGGCGGGCTTCCTGCTCGGCTTCCCGGTGCTGCGCCTGCGCGGTGACTATCTGGCGATTGTGACCTTAGGCTTCGGCGAAATCGTCCGTATTCTGCTGCTCAACAATACCGAAGTGACCGGCGGTCCGAACGGCATCAGCCAGATCCCGAAACCGACCTTCTTCGGCCTGGAGTTCAGCCGTACCGCCCGTGAAGGCGGCTGGGATACCTTCAGCAATTTCTTTGGCATCAAGTACGATCCGTCCGACCGCGTGATCTGGCTCTATCTGGTGGCGCTGCTGCTGGTGGTGATTACCCTGTTCGTGATCAACCGTCTGCTGCGCATGCCGCTGGGCCGCGCCTGGGAAGCGCTGCGCGAAGATGAAATCGCCTGCCGCTCCCTGGGCCTGAACCCGACCCGCATCAAGCTGACCGCATTTACCATCAGCGCCGCGTTTGCCGGTTTCGCCGGGACGCTGTTTGCCGCACGTCAGGGCTTCGTCAGCCCGGAATCGTTCACCTTTGCCGAATCCGCCTTTGTGCTGGCGATTGTGGTGCTCGGCGGAATGGGCTCGCAGTTCGCCGTGATCCTCGCGGCTATCCTGCTGGTGGTCTCCCGCGAGCTGATGCGCGACTTTAACGAATACAGCATGTTAATGCTG
Source organism: Enterobacter cloacae complex sp. ECL72 (assembly GCF_019056635.1). Taxonomy (NCBI): domain Bacteria; kingdom Pseudomonadati; phylum Pseudomonadota; class Gammaproteobacteria; order Enterobacterales; family Enterobacteriaceae; genus Enterobacter; species Enterobacter cloacae complex sp. ECL72. The sequence continues at coordinate 4,581,834 of NZ_CP077659.1, forward strand.
GGTGGTTTGATGGTGCTGATGATGATCTGGCGTCCGCAGGGTCTGCTGCCGATGACCCGTCCACAGCTGAAGCTGAAACGCACACAGGCGAAAGGAGAGCAGGCATGAAGCCTTTATTATCCGTTAACGGCCTGATGATGCGCTTTGGCGGCCTGCTGGCGGTCAACAATGTGAATCTGGATCTGCACAAGAAAGAGATTGTCTCCCTGATTGGCCCGAACGGCGCGGGAAAAACCACGGTCTTTAACTGTTTGACCGGCTTCTACAAGCCGACGGGCGGCACCATCATGCTGCGCGACCAGCACCTTGAAGGGCTGCCGGGCCAGCAGATTGCCCGCATGGGCGTGGTGCGCACCTTCCAGCACGTGCGTCTGTTCCGCGAGATGACGGTGATTGAGAACCTGCTGGTGGCACAGCATCAGCAGCTGAAAACCGGGCTGTTCTCCGGCCTGCTGAAAACCCCGGCCTTTCGCCGCACGCAGGAGGAGGCGCTCGACCGCGCCGCGACCTGGCTCGACCGTATCGGCCTGCTCCAGCACGCCAACCGCCAGGCGAGCAACCTCGCTTACGGGGATCAGCGTCGCCTTGAGATCGTGCGCTGCATGGTGACCCAGCCGGAGATCCTGATGCTCGACGAACCAGCGGCAGGTCTCAATCCGAAAGAGACCAAAGAGCTGGACGAGCTGATTGCCGAGCTGCGCGACCATCACGACACCACCATCCTGCTGATTGAGCATGACATGAAGCTGGTGATGGGCATTTCGGACCGTATCTACGTGGTAAACCAGGGCACGCCGCTGGCAAACGGCACGCCGGAAGAGATCCGCAACAACCCGGACGTGATCCGCGCATACCTTGGTGAGGCATAAGATGGAAAAAGCGATGTTAACGTTCGACAAGGTCAACGCGCACTACGGCAAGATCCAGGCGCTGCACGACGTCAGCCTGCACATCAATCAGGGCGAAATCGTCACCCTGATTGGCGCCAACGGCGCGGGTAAAACCACGCTGCTCGGCACCCTGTGCGGCGACCCGCGCGCCACCAGCGGGCGGATTGTGTTTGACGGCAAAGATATTACCGACTGGCAGACGGCTAAGATCATGCGTGAAGCGGTGGCGATTGTCCCGGAAGGGCGCCGCGTATTCTCCCGCATGACGGTGGAAGAGAACCTGGCGATGGGCGGTTTCTTCGCCCATCGGGATGAATTCCAGACCCGCATCAAGTGGGTGTACGAACTCTTCCCGCGCCTGTGGGAGCGTCGTATTCAGCGAGCGGGCACCATGTCCGGTGGCGAGCAGCAGATGCTGGCGATTGGCCGCGCGCTGATGAGCCAGCCGCGCCTGCTGCTGCTGGACGAGCCGTCGCTTGGTCTTGCGCCGATCATTATCCAGCAGATTTTCGACACCATCGAGCAGCTGCGCAAAGAGGGGATGACCATCTTCCTCGTCGAGCAGAACGCCAACCAGGCGCTGAAGCTCGCTGACCGTGGCTACGTGCTGGAGAACGGGCGCGTGGTGCTCTCCGATACCGGTGACGCGCTGCTGGCGAACGAGGCGGTGCGGAGCGCGTACCTCGGAGGCTAAGCCGTCTGTGTTGCCCGGTGGCGCTGCGCTTACCGGGCCTACAGGGATCGACCAGGCCGGGTAAGGCGTACCCGCCACCCGGCTTTTTTAACCACTAAACCCCTTCACACAACCATCATCCCCCTGACGCCTGGCTGTCACTTATCTGTAAACAAACAGTTATTTTTCTGTCATTCGAGCATGTCATGTTACCTCGCGAGCATAAAACGCGTGATATCGCGCATCCGGCACAATAAGAGAGATGACAATGACATCGTTACGACACACAGCTTTGGGTCTGGCACTGGGTCTGGCTTTTGCGACGAACGCAATGGCTGTGACCACCATTCCGTTCTGGCATTCCATGGAAGGGGAGTTGGGTAAAGAGGTTGACTCCCTGGCGCAGCGTTTCAACGACACCCACCCGGATTACAAAATTGTGCCGGTGTACAAAGGCAACTACGAGCAGAGCCTGAGCGCGGGCATCGCCGCCTTCCGTACCGGTAACGCGCCTGCGCTGTTACAGGTTTATGAAGTGGGCACCGCCACCATGATGGCCTCCAAAGCCATCAAGCCGGTCTATGAAGTGTTCAAAGAAGCAGGTATTAACTTCGATGAATCCCAGTTCGTACCGACCGTCTCCGGTTATTACACCGATTCCAGAACCGGCCACCTGCTGTCCCAGCCGTTTAACAGCTCCACGCCGGTGCTGTATTACAACAAAGACGCCTTCAAAAAAGCCGGTTTAGATCCGGAGCAGCCGCCAAAAACCTGGCAGGATCTGGCGGAGTACACCGCGAAGCTGAAAGCGGCGGGGATGAAGTGCGGCTACGCCAGCGGCTGGCAGGGCTGGATCCAGATTGAAAACTTCAGCGCCTGGCACGGCCTGCCGGTTGCCACCCAAAATAACGGCTTCGACGGTACCGACGCGGTGCTGGAGTTCAACAAGCCGGAGCAGGTGAAGCACATCGCGCTGCTGGAAGCACTCAACAAGAAGGGCGACTTCAGCTACTTCGGGCGTAAAGACGAATCCACCGAGAAGTTCTACAACGGCGACTGTGCCATTACTACCGCCTCGTCCGGCTCGCTGGCGGATATACGTCACTATGCCAAATTCAACTACGGCGTGGGCATGATGCCGTACGACGCTGACGTTAAAGGCGCGCCGCAAAACGCTATCATCGGCGGGGCGAGCCTGTGGGTGATGCAGGGTAAAGACAACGGCACCTACAAAGGCGTGGCCGAGTTCCTCGACTTCCTGGCGAAGCCGGAAAACGCCGCCGAGTGGCACCAGAAGACCGGCTATCTGCCGATCACCAAAGCCGCGTACGACCTGACCCGCGAGCAGGGCTTCTACAGCAAGAACCCGGGCGCAGACATCGCGACGCGCCAGATGCTGAACAAGCCGCCGTTGCCGTTCACCAAAGGCCTGCGTCTGGGCAACATGCCGCAGATCCGCACCATCGTGGATGAAGAGCTGGAAAGCGTGTGGACCGGGAAGAAAACGCCACAGCAGGCGCTGGACGCTGCGGTAGAGCGCGGGAATCAGCTGCTGCGCCGCTTTGAGCAGTCGACCAAATCGTAATCGCTGAAACGCCCGGTGACGCGTAGCGATCCGGGCCTACGGGGGATCGTGCGGGCTGATGCCCTCACCCCAACCCTCTCCCACGGGGAGAGGGAGAAATATTTGTAGGCCGGGTAAGGCGTAGCCGCCACCCGGCAATGTTCAGGAACCTAATCTCAATGTCCTCATCCCGTCCGGTGTTCCGTTCCCGCTGGCTGCCGTACCTGTTGGTCGCACCGCAGCTGGTCATCACCGTTATCTTCTTTATCTGGCCTGCGGGCGAAGCGCTGTGGTACTCGGTACAAAGCGTCGATCCGTTCGGGCTTTCCAGCCAGTTTGTCGGGCTGGACAACTTTACCGCGCTGTTCCACGACAGCTACTACCTTGGACTCCTTCTGGACGACGATCAAATTCAGTGCGCTGGTCACCGTGAGCGGTCTTGTCGCGTCGCTGTTTTTCGCCGCGCTGGTGGATTACGTGGTGCGCGGCAGCCGTCTGTATCAGACCCTGATGCTGCTGCCCTACGCCGTGGCTCCTGCCGTGGCCGCCGTGCTGTGGATCTTCCTGTTTAACCCAGGGCGCGGGCTGATTACCCACTTCCTGGGCGAGTTTGGCTACGACTGGAACCACGCTCAGAACAGCGGTCAGGCGATGTTCCTGGTGGTGTTCGCCTCGGTGTGGAAGCAGATCAGCTATAACTTCCTGTTTTTCTTTGCCGCGCTACAGTCTATCCCGCGTTCGCTGGTGGAGGCCGCCGCCATCGACGGTGCAGGGCCGGTGCGCCGCTTCTTCCGGCTGTCGCTGCCGCTGATCGCCCCGGTGAGTTTCTTCCTGCTGGTGGTTAACCTCGTGTACGCCTTCTTCGACACCTTCCCGGTGATTGACGCCGCCACCGCGGGCGGCCCGGTGCAGGCGACCACCACGCTGATTTACAAGATCTACCGCGAAGGCTTTGCCGGACTTGATCTCTCAGCGTCTGCCGCGCAGTCCGTGGTGCTGATGTTCCTCGTCATCATCCTCACGGTGGTGCAGTTCCGCTATGTCGAAAGTAAGGTGCGCTACCAATGATTGAGAACCGTCGCGGGCTGACGATTTTCAGCCATACCATGCTGATTTTAGGGATTATCGTCATCCTGTTCCCACTGTACGTGGCCTTCGTCGCCGCCACGCTGGACACCAAAGCGGTGTTCGACACCCCGATGACGCTGATCCCGGGCGGACACCTTTTCGAAAACATGAAGACCATCTGGACCCAGGGCGTGGGCGCCAACAGCGCGCCGTTCTGGCTGATGATGCTCAACAGCTTCATCATGGCGTTTGGCATCACCGTCGGCAAAATTACGGTGTCGATGCTCTCAGCGTTCGCCATCGTCTGGTTCCGCTTTCCGCTGCGTAACCTGTTTTTCTGGATGATTTTCATCACCCTGATGCTGCCGGTAGAGGTGCGTATCTTCCCGACGGTGGAGGTGATCGCCAACCTGAAGATGCTCGACAGCTACGCGGGCTTAACCCTGCCGCTGATGGCCTCGGCGACCGCCACCTTCCTGTTCCGCCAGTTCTTTATGACCCTGCCGGATGAGTTGATTGAAGCCGCGCGCATCGACGGGGCCTCGCCGATGCGCTTCTTCCGCGACATCGTGCTGCCGCTGTCGAAAACCAACCTCGCGGCGCTGTTTGTGATCACCTTTATCTACGGCTGGAACCAGTATCTGTGGCCGTTGCTGATCGTTCAGGACGTCAACCTCGGCACCGCCGTGGCAGGCATCAAAGGCATGATCGCCACCGGCGAAGGCACCACCCTCTGGAACCAGGTGATGGCGGCGATGCTGCTCACCCTTATCCCACCCGTAGTCATTGTTTTAGCCATGCAGCGCGCGTTTGTCCGCGGCCTGGTCGATAGCGAGAAATAAGATGGCAGGTTTAAAATTACAGGCAGTTACCAAAAGCTGGGACGGTAAAACCCAGGTCATTCAGCCGCTGACGCTCGACGTGGCGGACGGGGAATTTATCGTGATGGTCGGCCCGTCCGGCTGCGGAAAATCCACCCTGCTGCGTATGGTGGCCGGGCTGGAGCGCGTAACGTCCGGGGATATCTGGATTGACCGCCAGCGCGTCACTGAGATGGAGCCCAAAGATCGCGGCATCGCGATGGTGTTCCAGAACTATGCCCTCTATCCGCACATGAGCGTGGAAGAGAACATGGCCTGGGGGCTGAAAATCCGCGGTATGGGCAAAGGTCATATCGAGGAGCGCGTGAAAGAGGCCGCGCGCATTCTGGAGCTGGACGGCCTGCTGAAGCGCCGTCCGCGCGAGCTTTCCGGCGGCCAGCGTCAGCGCGTGGCGATGGGGCGCGCCATCGTGCGCGACCCGGCGGTATTCCTGTTCGACGAACCGCTGTCAAACCTCGACGCCAAACTGCGCGTGCAGATGCGCCTTGAGCTACAGCAGCTGCATCGCCGCCTGAAAACCACGTCCCTCTATGTGACTCACGATCAGGTTGAAGCCATGACCCTCGCCCAGCGCGTGATGGTGATGAACAAAGGCATCGCCGAGCAGATTGGCACCCCGGTGGAGGTCTACGAAAAACCGGCCAGCCGTTTTGTGGCGAGCTTTATCGGCAGCCCGGCGATGAACCTGCTGGACGGGCGGATCAATGCGGCGGGAACCCACTTCGAGCTGGAAAGCGGGATGGCGTTGCCGATCAACTGGTACTATCGTGGCTACGCCGGGCGTAAGATGACGCTCGGTATCCGCCCGGAGCATATTGGTTTGACGTCTCAGGCGGACGGCGGCGTGCCGCTGGTGATGGATACGCTGGAGATGCTGGGCGCAGACAACCTGGCGCACGGGCGCTGGGGCGAGCAAAAGCTGGTGGTGCGCCTGCCGCATCAGGAGCGCCCGAAGGCAGGCAGCACGCTGTGGCTGCATATGCCGGAAAATCACCTGCACTTATTTGACGGTGAAACAGGACAACGAGTATGAGCAACTGGCCTTACCCCCACATCGTCGCCCACCGTGGCGGCGGTAAACTGGCGCCGGAAAACACCCTGGCGGCAATTGACGTTGGCGCGCGCTACGGCCACACGATGATCGAGTTCGACGCCAAGCTGTCGAAGGACGGCGAAATTTTCCTGCTGCACGACGACAATCTCGAACGCACCAGCAACGGCTGGGGCGTGGCGGGCGAACTGCCGTGGCGTGACCTGCTGAAGGTGGATGCCGGTAGCTGGTACAGCGGCGAATTTAAAGGCGAACCGCTGCCGCTGCTGGCGGAAGTGGCGGACCGCTGTCGTCAACACGGCATGATGGCCAACATCGAAATCAAACCGACCACCGGCACCGGGCCGCTGACGGGTAAAGTGATTGCCCTTGCCGCGCGCGAGCTGTGGGAAGGGATGACCGCGCCGCTGTTATCGTCGTTTGACATCGACGCGCTGGAAGCCGCACAGGCCGCCGTTCCGGAGTTGCCGCGCGGGCTGCTGCTGGATGAGTGGCGAGAAGACTGGCGCGCGCTGGCGACCCGCTTAGGCTGCGTGTCGATCCACCTCAACCATAAGCTGCTGGATGAAGCGCGCGTGACGCTGTTGAAGGAGGCCGGTCTGCATATCCTGGTGTATACCGTCAACAAACCCCAGCGTGCAGCCGAGCTGCTGCGCTGGGGCGTGGACAGCATCTGTACCGATGCGATTGACCAGATCGGGCCGAACTTTATTTATTAAGCATACTGCCGTTCTGCTGGGTCGGCAGCATGTGCTGCTGACCGCTGCTTTGCGACACCCCTCCCCCTAACATCCCACCGTTTGAGTTTGGCAGCGGCTGCTCCCGCATCTGGCCCTGCTGCACGCGCTGGGTGTTGGTATTCATCTGGTTTTGCAGGTGCTGCTGCTGCACCTGGGTCTGCGTTTTTAACTGCTGATTGAGCATCCCTTTCTGCTGCTGTTGCTGGCTCATCATCTCCGTCTTCATACGCTGCTGGCTCGGAATGACGTAGCCCGGCTGGTTCGGGTTGTTCAGGGTGTTGATTGGCTGTGCGAGCGCGGCGAACGGAAGCAGCGCGGTCAGGATCAGTAATCGTTTCATGGTTATCTCCTCCTTTGAGGCTTCTCTTAAGTTTACCCTGATTCCGGCATAACGATGATTTTTTAAGAGTTGTGAACCAGGCTTAAGCGGGGAATATGGGCCCCTTCACCTGGAGAACAATAATGATGAAACCAACCTTTTTGCGCTGGGTCGCCATCGCTGCGCTGATGGCAGGCGGCACATTTACCGTGGCGGCCAACCCGCCCGCCGCTCCTCCGGTCTCTTACGGCATGGAGGAGGATGTTTTTCACCCCGTGCGGGCGACGCACGGCATGGTGGCCTCGGTTGACGCGCTGGCAACGCAGGTGGGCGTCGATATTCTTAAACAGGGCGGTAACGCGGTGGATGCGGCGGTCGCGGTGGGATATGCGCTGGCGGTGACGCATCCACAGGCGGGGAACCTGGGCGGCGGCGGGTTTATGATGCTGCGCACCAAAGACGGTAAAACCACGGCCATCGACTTCCGTGAGATGGCGCCGAACCAGGCCTCCCGCGATATGTTCCTCGACGATCAGGGCAATCCGGACAGTAAAAAATCTCTGACCTCGCACCTTGCCTCCGGCACGCCGGGCACCGTTGCGGGCTTCTCGCTGGCGCTGGAAAAATACGGCACGCTGCCGCTGAATAAAGTGGTGCAGCCTGCCATCAAGCTGGCGTGCGACGGCTTCGTCGTCAACGACGCGCTGGCGGACGACCTCAAAACCTACGGCAGCGAAGTTATTCCCAATCATGAGAACAGCAAGGCTATCTTCTGGAAAGACGGCGAGCCGCTGAAAAAGGGCGATAAGCTGGTGCAGAAGAACCTCGCAAAAAGTCTCGAACTGATTGCCGAAAACGGTCCGGACGCCTTCTATAAGGGGCCGATTGCCGATCAGATTGCCGATGAGATGCAGAAGAACGGCGGGCTGATCACCAAAGCGGATCTGGCGGAATATAAGGCGGTGGAGCGCGAGCCGATCAGCGGCACCTATCGCGGCTACGAGGTCTTCTCCATGCCGCCACCGTCCTCCGGGGGCATTCACATCGTGCAGATCCTCAATATTCTGGAAAACTTCGATATGCACAAGTTCGGCTTCGGTAGCGCCGATGCCATGCAGGTGATGGCGGAGGCGGAGAAGCGCGCCTACGCTGACCGCTCGGAATACCTTGGCGATCCGGACTTCGTGAAGGTGCCGTGGCAGGCGCTGACCAACAAAGCCTATGCCAAATCGATTGCCAACGAGATCGACATCAACAAGGCGAAGCCGTCGAGCGAGATCCGCCCCGGCAAGCTGGCGCCGTATGAAAGTAACCAGACCACCCATTTCTCGGTGGTGGATAAAGACGGTAACGCGGTGGCGGTGACCTACACGCTTAACACCACTTTCGGCACCGGCATTGTGGCGGGCAACAGCGGTATTTTGCTGAACAACGAGATGGATGACTTCTCTGCCAGACCGGGCGTGCCGAACGTCTACGGCCTGGTCGGCGGCGATGCGAATGCGGTCGGGCCGAAGAAGCGCCCGCTGTCGTCCATGTCGCCCACCATCGTGGTGAAAGACGGCAAAACCTGGCTGGTGACCGGCAGCCCTGGCGGGAGCCGGATTATCACAACCGTGCTGCAAATGGTGGTGAACAGTATCGACTTTGGGATGAACGTCGCCGAAGCGACCAATGCGCCGCGTTTCCACCACCAGTGGCTGCCGGACGAGCTGCGCGTGGAGAAGGGCTTTAGCCCGGACACCCTCAAGCTGCTTGAGCAGCGCGGGCAGAAGGTGGCGGTGAAGGAGGCGATGGGCAGCACCCAGAGCATTATGGTCGGGCCGGACGGGGCGCTATTTGGCGCATCGGACCCGCGTTCGGTGGATGATTTAACGGCGGGGTATTGATTTTTTTGCCCGGTGGCGCTGCGCTTACCGGGCCTACAACGGCACGAACGTAGGCCGGGTAAGGCGAAGCCGCCACCCGGCAACAAACTACTTCATACGCGCCATATAATACGCATCCACATACTCGCCGTTGCGCAGGGCGTAGCGCCTGCCGGTGCCTTCAATCTCAAACCCGTGCTTTTTGTACACTTCGATTGCCGGTTCGTTATCCACAAACACCGTTAACTCGATGCGGTCGACGCGCAGCCAGTTGTCGCACATATCGATCATGGTGCGAATCAGTGCGCTGGCCACGCCGCGGTTATGCCACTGCGCGCCAACGCAGATACCGAAATCTGCAACGTGGCTGCGGCGTGGTCGCTGGGCGACATCAATGGTGAGGTGGCCGACCACGATATCATCAATGCAGGCAACCAGCTGTTTAATGCCCGGCTGCTCGCCTAGCCGCATTTGCCACATTTCCATTGAAGGATGAGGAACCTGTAGCGTGTTGTGGTACACCTCCGGCTGGGCGTGGATCTGACGAATGGCGTCGTAATCTTTCGGTTCAGCGTGGCGTATCACTATCTCACTCATTCCTTGTTCCTCAGTCAGTTAAAAGTCCCCTCCAACATCAGTGACTTTAAAAGTTGAGTCAATCGCTATTTTTTGCAAAAAGTGTTGGACAAGTGCGAATGAGAATGATTATTATTGCTCTGCATTCAGGAAGACCTCTACGGGAACCTGAAAGCACGACATTGCTCACATTGCTTCCAGTATTACTTTAGCCAGCTTCTCGCTGGCTTTTTTTTGCCCTTTTTCTCCCTTTCCCCGTGGGAGAGGGCTGGGGTGAGGGCAAAACATGCGCTATGGTAAAACTCAGTAACCTTCCAAAAGGACTGAGCCATGACACTACATTGCGCATTTATTGGATTTGGCAAAAGCACCACGCGTTACCACCTTCCGTATGTTCTCAACCGTAAAGATACCTGGCACGTGGCTCATATCTACCGCCGCCGCGCGAAGCCGGAAGAACAGTCTCCGCAGTATTCTCACATTCATTTCACCAGCGATCTTGATGAAGTGCTTAATGACCCGCAGGTGAAGCTGGTGGTGGTCTGTACCCACGCTGATAGCCACTTTGACTACGCGAAACGCGCGCTGGAAGCGGGTAAAAACGTGCTGGTGGAAAAGCCGTTCACCCCGACCATCGCCGAAGCGAAGGAGCTGTTCGCGCTGGCGAAAAGCAAAGGGCTGACCGTCACGCCGTACCAGAACCGTCGCTTTGACAGCTGCTTCCTGACGGCAAAAAAGGCAATTGAAAGCGGCAAACTCGGCGAGATCGTGGAAATCGAAAGCCACTTCGATTACTACCGCCCGGTGGCGGAAACCCAGCCCGGACTGCCGCAGGACGGATCTTTCTACGGTCTCGGTGTGCACACCATGGACCAGATCATCTCCTTGTTTGGCCGCCCGGACCACGTGGCGTATGACATCCGCAGCCTGCGCAATAAGGCCAACCCGGACGATACCTTTGAAGCGCAGCTGTTCTACGGCGACCTGAAAGCCATCGTAAAAACCAGCCATCTGGTGAAAATCGACTACCCGAAATTTATCGTTCACGGCAAGAAAGGCTCCTTTATCAAGTACGGTATTGACCAACAGGAGACCAGCCTGAAGGCCAATATCATGCCGGGTGAACCGGGCTTTGCGGCAGATGATTCCGTGGGCGTGCTGGAGTACGTGAACGACGAGGGCCTGGCGGTCAGGGAAGAGCTGAAGCCGGAAACGGGCGACTATGGACGCGTCTACGATGCGCTGTATGACACCCTCACCACCGGCGCGCCGAATTATGTCAAGGAATCTGACGTTCTGACCAATCTGGAAATCCTTGAACGGGCCTTCGAGCAGGCCTCGCCTGCCACGGTAACCCTCGCCAGATAAGCAAAAACGGCTCCTCTGCGCTTGTTCTAAATTTTTGAACAGAGGAGTCAATTTTCACCCTCTATGATCCCAGGGCGTTTGCGTCCACACTTACTCCATCGAAACGAACTGAGGGTGAAAACAATGATCTACTTACGCAAAGCAAACGAACGTGGTCACGCGAATCATGGCTGGCTGGACTCATGGCATTCATTCTCGTTTGCCGACTACTACGACCCGAACTTTATGGGCTTCTCCGCACTGCGCGTGATTAACGACGACGTGATTGATGCAGGCCAGGGCTTCGGTACCCACCCGCACAAAGACATGGAAATCCTGACCTATGTGCTGGAAGGGGCGGTTGAGCACCAGGACAGCATGGGCAACAAAGAGCAGGTTCCGGCGGGCGAGTTCCAGATTATGAGCGCGGGTACCGGGGTGCGTCACTCTGAGTACAACCCGAGCAAAACGGAAAAACTGCACCTGTATCAAATCTGGATCATTCCAGAAGAGACCGGCATCACGCCACGCTACGAGCAGCGCCGCTTCGACGCGAAACAGGGCAAACAGCTGGTGCTGTCCCCGGATGCGCGTGAAGGTTCCCTGAAAGTGCATCAGGATATGGAGCTGTACCGCTGGGCGCTGGCGAAAGATGAACAGTCTGTACACCAGATTGCCGCCAACCGCCGCGTGTGGATCCAGGTGGTGAAAGGTGAAGTGTCCATCAACGGCACCAAAGCGACAACCGCCGATGGCCTGGCAGTCTGGGATGAGCAGGCGCTCTCCGTGCATGCCGACAGCGAAAGTGAAATTCTGCTGTTTGACCTGCCGCCAGTCTAAATAATTTCTCAACCTTCCCTTTAAACGGGGAAGGTTGAGCTTTGTCCGTGATAAACTGAGCAAATCTCTCACTTCAAGATTTCTCAGGACGATGAAAAAGAAACGCCCCGTACTTCAGGATGTCGCCGATCGCGTCGGTGTGACCAAAATGACGGTCAGCCGTTTTTTACGTAACCCGGAACAGGTTTCCGTGGCGTTGCGTGGCAAGATTGCCGCCGCCCTTGATGAACTGGGTTATATCCCCAACCGCGCGCCCGATATTCTCTCCAATGCGACCAGCCGTGCGGTAGGCGTCCTGCTTCCTTCCTTAACCAACCAGGTATTCGCCGAAGTGCTGCGTGGCATCGAAAGCGTCACCGATGCGTTTGGCTATCAGACCATGCTCGCCCACTACGGATACAAGCCGGAACTGGAAGAGGAACGTCTTGAATCGATGCTTTCCTGGAACATTGACGGCCTGATTTTAACGGAACGTACTCACACCCCGCGCACGCTGAAAATGATTGAAGTGGCAGGCATTCCGGTGGTTGAACTGATGGACAGCCAGTCGCCGTGCCTCGACATCGCCGTGGGGTTCGATAACTTTGAAGCGGCGCGTCAGATGACGGCGGCGATCATCGCCCGCGGTCATCGCCATGTGGCCTATCTGGGTGCGCGTCTGGATGAACGTACTATCATCAAACAGAAGGGATACGAGCAGGCGATGCTCGACGCCGGTTTGACCCCGTACAGCGTGATGGTGGAGCAATCTTCTTCTTACACGTCGGGTATTGAGCTGATGCGTCAGGCGCGACGCGAGTATCCGCAACTGGACGGTATTTTCTGCACCAACGATGACCTTGCGGTCGGCGCCGCGTTTGAGTGCCAGCGTCTGGGTTTAAAAATCCCGGATGATATGGCGATTGCCGGCTTCCACGGCCACGACATTGGCCAGGTGATGGAGCCGCGTCTGGCGAGCGTCCTGACCCCGCGTGAACGCATGGGCCGCATTGGCGCAGAGCGCCTGCTGGCGCGCATTCGTGGTGAGGCAGTTACCCCGAAAATGTTAGATTTAGGTTTCACCTTGTCACCGGGTGGATCTATTTAATCCGACAAATTTGAAGTAGCTCACACTTATTCACTTCGCGCACGTTTGGATATTGCTTCTCTTATGCCCCGGCAGGACAATGTTACCGATAACTGTTACCCGTAACAATTGACTGAGGGACACCCTTTGAGCACGACTAATCACGATCACCACGTTTACGTCCTGATGGGCGTGTCCGGTAGCGGTAAATCTGCCGTGGCGAGCGAAGTGGCGCATCAACTCCAGGCTGCGTTTCTTGATGGTGACTTCCTCCATCCGCGCAGCAACATCATGAAAATGGCTTCCGGCGAGCCGCTGAACGACGACGACCGCAAACCGTGGTTGCAGGCGCTGAATGACGCCGCGTTCGCGATGCAGCGCACCAATAAAGTCTCCCTGATCGTCTGTTCCGCGCTGAAAAAAACCTATCGCGATCTGCTGCGCGATGGCAACCCGAACCTCTCTTTCATCTACCTGAAAGGCGATTTCGGGGTAATTGAAAGCCGCCTGAAGGCGCGTAAAGGCCACTTCTTCAAAACCCAGATGCTGGTCACGCAGTTCGAAGCGTTGCAGGAGCCGGGTGCTGACGAACAGGATGTCTTAGTGGTTGATATCGATCAGCCGCTGGAAGGTGTTGTTGCCAGCACCATCGAGGTTATTAATAAAAGGCAGTAAGTTTTGAGTACATTAACGCTAGTTTTGACAGCAGTGGGTTCCGTATTGCTGCTGCTGTTTTTAGTGATGAAGGCACGTATGCACGCCTTCGTGGCTTTGATGGTGGTTTCTATTGGTGCCGGTCTCTTTTCCGGCATGCCGCTCGACAAAATCGCGGCGACGATGGAAAAAGGGATGGGCGGCACGCTCGGCTTCCTGGCCATTGTGGTGGCGCTGGGCGCGATGTTTGGCAAGATTTTGCACGAGACGGGCGCGGTCGATCAGATTGCGGTCAAGATGCTGAAATCCTTCGGGCACAGCCGTGCGCACTACGCGATTGGTCTGGCCGGTCTGATTTGCGCGCTGCCGCTGTTCTTTGAAGTGGCGGTGGTGCTGCTGATTAGCGTGGCGTTCTCCATGGCGCGCCATACTGGTACCAACCTCGTGAAGCTGGTCATTCCGCTGTTTGCGGGCGTGGCGGCTGCGGCAGCGTTCCTGCTGCCGGGGCCTGCGCCGATGCTGCTGGCCTCCCAGATGCATGCTGACTTTGGCTGGATGATCCTGATTGGCCTGTGCGCGGCAATTCCGGGGATGATTATCGCCGGTCCGCTGTGGGGCAACTTCATCAGCCGCTACGTTGAGCTGCACATTCCGGATGACATCACCGAGCCGCACCTGGGCGAGGGCAAAATGCCATCCTTCGGCTTCAGTCTGTCGCTGATCCTGCTGCCGCTGGTGCTGGTGGGCCTGAAAACCATCGCTGCGCGCTTTGTGCCGGTGGGGTCAACCGCTTACGAATGGTTCGAATTTATTGGTCATCCGTTCACCGCGATCCTGGTGGCGTGTCTGGTAGCAATTTACGGCCTGGCGATGCGTCAGGGCATGCCGAAAGACCGCGTGATGGAGATCTGTGGTGCCGCGCTGCAACCGGCGGGGATTATCCTGCTGGTGATCGGGGCGGGCGGCGTGTTTAAGCAGGTGCTGGTGGATTCCGGCGTTGGTCCGGCGCTGGGCGAAGCGCTGACCGGGATGGGGCTGCCGATTGCGGTCACCTGTTTCGTGCTGGCCGCGGCGGTACGTATCATTCAGGGCTCCGCGACCGTAGCGTGCTTAACCGCCGTGGGTCTGGTAATGCCGGTGATTGAACAGCTGAACTACTCCGGTGCGCAGATGGCGGCGCTCTCTATCTGTATCGCGGGTGGCTCGATTGTGGTTTCTCACGTTAACGACGCGGGCTTCTGGCTGTTCGGTAAATTTACCGGCGCAACCGAAGCGCAAACCCTGAAAACCTGGACGCTGATGGAAACCATCCTCGGCACGACGGGTGCGGTTGTCGGGATGATTGCGTTTACGCTGCTGAGCTAATCCCTGTTTTCTCCCTCTCCCTGTGGGAGAGGGCTGGGGTGAGGGCATCAGGCCGCAGAGGGCGTATTTTGTCGGGTGGCGGCTTCGCCTTACCCGACCTACAAAAAACTTAGGTCCCGTAGGCCGGGTAAGCGCAAGCGCCACCCGGCTTTTTTACATCTTCACCCTTTCATCCACGCCCGGATCCCGTCCAGGAACATCTGCGTTGCCATCATCACCAGAATCAGCCCCATCAGGCGCTCCAGGGCGTTTACCCCTTTCTCACCCAGCAGGCGCAGGAACAGCGACGACTGCAACAGGATAATAAACGTCCCGCCCCAGGCGATCAGCAGGGCAATCACCAGATGGCTCATCTGATTCGGATACTGATGCGACAGCAGCATCAGCGTCGCCAGAATCGTTGGCCCGGCGACCAGCGGAATTGCCAGCGGCACGATAAACGGCTCTTCACCCGCAGGCAGGCCGCTGCTGCTGCCCTCCGCGCTCGGGAAAATCATCTTAATAGCAATCAGGAACAAAATGATCCCGCCGGAAATGGAGACCGTTTCGGCGCGTAAGTTCAGGAAAGCGAGGATTTTTTCACCGGCGAACAGGAAGATAAACATCACCAGCAGGGCGATGAGCAGCTCGCGGATCATGATCGCCCGGCGGCGCTTCGGCTCGGTATGCTTCAGCACCGACATGAAGATCGGCAGATTACCGAGCGGATCCATAATCAGGATCAATAAAACCGCTGCGGAAATGATTTCACTCATCTTAAATTATCCCTGATACTTATTGTGGTCATTGCGATGATTAGCACTTTTTCTGATTGCCGGGCAATCATCGATTAATTTCGCTTGCGACTTTGGCAGCATTTTGTAATGTGAAGCATATCCCAGTTCAATACTGGCTTGCACAATCAGCACACACCCCTTGCAGGAAAAAAATACTATGAAAAACGTTGGTTTTATCGGCTGGCGCGGTATGGTCGGCTCTGTACTCATGCAACGCATGGTTGAAGAGCGCGATTTCGACGCCATCCGCCCGGTCTTCTTCTCCACTTCCCAGCTCGGCCAGGCTGCACCGTCCTTTGGGGGTACCACAGGCACGTTGCAGGATGCTTACGATCTGGAAGCGCTGAAGGCACTCGACATTATTGTGACCTGCCAGGGCGGCGATTATACCAACGAAATCTATCCGAAGCTGCGTGAAAGCGGCTGGCAGGGCTACTGGATTGATGCGGCCTCTTCGCTTCGCATGAAAGACGATGCCATCATTATTCTTGACCCGGTTAACCAGAGCGTCATCACCGACGGCCTGAACAACGGCGTGAAAACCTTTGTTGGCGGTAACTGCACCGTCAGCCTGATGCTGATGTCCCTCGGCGGCCTGTTCGCACAGGATCTGGTGGAGTGGGTCTCCGTGGCGACCTACCAGGCGGCCTCCGGCGGCGGCGCGCGTCATATGCGTGAGCTGCTGACCCAGATGGGCCAGCTGCACCAGAGCGTCGCTGCCGAGCTGGCAGACCCGGCGTCCGCCATCCTCGACATCGAGCGTAAAGTCACTCAGCTCACCCGCAGCGGCGAGCTGCCGGTGGATAACTTTGGCGTACCGCTGGCCGGTGGCCTGATCCCGTGGATCGACAAACAGCTGGATAACGGCCAGACCCGCGAAGAGTGGAAGGGCCAGGCTGAGACCAACAAAATCCTCGGCACCGCGAACACCATTCCGGTTGACGGTCTGTGCGTGCGTATCGGCGCGCTGCGCTGCCACAGCCAGGCCTTTACCATTAAACTGAAAAAAGATGTGTCTATTCCGACCGTGGAAGAGCTGCTGGCCGCACACAACCCGTGGGCGAAAGTGGTGCCAAACGATCGCGATATCACCATGCGCGAACTGACCCCGGCAGCCGTTACCGGCACGCTGACCACCCCGGTTGGTCGTCTGCGCAAGCTGAACATGGGGCCGGAGTACCTCTCCGCGTTCACCGTTGGCGATCAGCTGCTGTGGGGTGCAGCCGAGCCGCTGCGCCGTATGCTGCGCCAGCTGGCGTAATAATTTGTTAAACACGGGGGGTGATTGTCACCCCCTTTTTTTGCGTACTACATGGAGTAAAACGCAGATGTCTTATTTTTTATCAGGAGGACCCACGACGTTGGCTATGCTTTAAGGAAGATTTATTTCTCACCTGAGGGTAGGGCGGAGCAGAGAGGATTAACTGCACCGTTTAGGTCACATTAAAAGTCGTCCCGGAGCGCGTAAAAAGGGCGACATAAAAAAACAGGATGAACACCATGTCCGATCGTATTTCGAGAGACGTGATTAATGCGCTTATTGCGGGTCACTTTGCCGACCCCTTTTCTGTGCTAGGGATGCACCGTACAGAGGCCGGACTGGAAGTTCGGGCGCTGTTACCGGATGCAACAGAAGTGTGGGTTATCGAACCCAAAACCGGCCGCAAGGTGGGTAATCTGGAATGCCTCGACTCGCGTGGCTTCTTCTCGGGCGTCATGCCCCGCCGTAAAAATCCTTTTCGTTATCAGCTTGCCGTTATCTGGCACGGTCAGCAAAACCTGATTGACGATCCCTATAGCTTCGGCCCGCTCTTAAAAGAGATGGACGCCTGGCTGCTGTCCGAAGGGACCCATTTACGCCCCTACGAAACGCTGGGTGCCCATGCAGATACCATGGACGGTATCACCGGCACGCGTTTTGCCGTATGGGCGCCAAACGCCCAGCGCGTCTCCGTCGTCGGGCAGTTCAACTACTGGGACGGTCGTCGTCACCCCATGCGTCTGCGCCGGGAAACCGGCATCTGGGAGCTGTTTATCCCCGGCGCGCACAACGGTCAGCTCTACAAATTCGAGATGATCGATGCCAACGGCAAGCTGCGCATTAAATCTGACCCGTACGCCTTTGAGGCAGAGCTACGCCCGAATACCGCCTCGCTGATTTGCGGCCTGCCGGAGAAGGTTGTCCAGAGTGAGGAGCGCAAGCAGGCCAACCGCTTTGATGCGCCAATCTCCGTCTATGAAGTGCATCTCGGCTCGTGGCGTCGCCACACCGATAACAACTTCTGGCTGAGCTATCGCGAGCTGGCGGACCAGCTGGTGCCGTACGCCAAATGGATGGGCTTTACCCATCTGGAGCTGCTGCCGATCAACGAACACCCATTTGACGGCAGCTGGGGCTATCAGCCAACCGGGCTGTATGCGCCCACGCGCCGCTTCGGCACGCGCGATGACTTCCGCTATTTCATCGATGCCGCGCACGCCGCCGGGCTGAACGTGATCCTCGACTGGGTGCCGGGCCACTTCCCGTCGGATGATTTTGCGCTGGCAGAGTTCGACGGCACAAAGCTGTACGAGCACAGCGACCCGCGCGAAGGCTATCACCAGGACTGGAACACGCTGATCTACAACTACGGTCGCCGTGAAGTATCGAACTACCTGGTCGGGAACGCGCTGTACTGGATCGAGCGCTTCGGCATTGATGCCCTGCGCGTGGATGCGGTGGCGTCGATGATCTACCGCGACTACAGCCGCAAAGAGGGGGAGTGGATCCCGAACGAGTATGGTGGCCGTGAAAACCTCGAAGCGATTGAGTTTCTGCGCAACACCAACCGCATTATCGGCGAGCAGGTGGAAGGCGCCGTGACCATGGCGGAAGAGTCCACCGACTTCCCGGGCGTTTCCCGTCCACCGGCAATGGGTGGTCTGGGCTTCTGGTACAAATGGAACCTCGGCTGGATGCACGACACGCTCGACTACATGAAGCTCGACCCGGTTTATCGTCAGTATCACCACGATAAGCTCACCTTCGGGTTGCTCTATAACTACACCGAAAACTTCATGCTGCCGCTGTCGCACGATGAAGTGGTGCACGGCAAGAAATCCATTCTCGACCGCATGCCGGGCGACCCATGGCAGAAGTTTGCCAACCTGCGCGCTTACTACGGCTGGCTGTTTGCTTTCCCGGGTAAAAAGCTGCTGTTTATGGGCAACGAGTTCGCTCAGGGCCGCGAATGGAACCACGATAGCAGCCTTGACTGGCATCTGCTGGAAGGTGCGGACAACTGGCACCACGGCGTACAGCGTCTGGTCCGTGACCTGAACCTGACCTATCGCCACCACAAAGCGCTGCACGAGCTGGACTTCGATCCGTACGGCTTTGAGTGGCTGGTGGTGGACGACCACGAGCGCTCGGTGTTTGTCTTTGTGCGCCGCGACAAGGCGGGTAACGAGATCATTGTCGCCAGCAACTTCACGCCGGTGCCGCGCGAACACTACCGCTTCGGCATTAACCAGCCGGGCAAATGGCGCGAAATTCTCAATACCGACTCCATGCACTACCACGGCAGCAACGCGGGTAACGGTGGCCTGGTGCAGAGCGATGCCATTGAAAGCCACGGCCGTCCGAACTCCCTGAGCCTGACGCTGCCGCCGCTTGGCACAATCTGGCTGGTGCGGGAGGGTGAATGACGCAGCTTACGGCAGGTAAACCCGAACCGCTCGGGGCGAGTTTTGACGGAAAGGGGGTGAACTTCACGCTCTTTTCCGCCCATGCGGAGCGGGTGGAACTCTGTGTGTTTGACGGGGAAGGTAACGAGCACCGTTACGATTTACCGGCGCGCACAGGGGATACCTGGCATGGCTACCTGGCCGGAGGACGGCCGGGGATGCACTACGGTTTTCGCGTACACGGCCCCTGGGAGCCCTCTCAGGGGCACTGGTTTAACCCGGCGAAGCTGCTGATTGACCCGTGCGCGCACCGCGTGGACGGTGAGTTTAAAGATGACTCGCTGTTCCACGTTGGCTACGGCGAACCTGACCACCGCGACAGCGCGCCCGTCGCGCCCAAAAGCGTGGTGGTGCACGATCTCTACGACTGGGAAGACGATGCCCCGCCGCGCACGCCGTGGGGCAACACCGTTATTTATGAAGCCCACGTTAAAGGGCTGACATATCTGCACCCGTCAATCCCTAAAGAGATGCGCGGCACCTACAAAGCGCTTGGGCATCCGACGATGGTCGCGTACCTGAAGCACTTAGGGATCACCGCGCTGGAGCTGTTGCCCGTGGCGCATTTCGCCAGCGAGCCGCGGCTACAGCGTCTTGGGTTAAGCAACTACTGGGGCTACAACCCGCTGGCGATGTTCGCCCTCGACCCGGGCTACGCGGTGCAGCTGGAGAAGGCACGGGATGAGTTTCGCGATGCGGTGAAGGCGCTTCACGCGGCGGGTATCGAGGTCATTCTGGACGTGGTGCTGAAC
Source organism: Enterobacter cloacae complex sp. ECL72 (assembly GCF_019056635.1). Taxonomy (NCBI): domain Bacteria; kingdom Pseudomonadati; phylum Pseudomonadota; class Gammaproteobacteria; order Enterobacterales; family Enterobacteriaceae; genus Enterobacter; species Enterobacter cloacae complex sp. ECL72. Next base: position 4,601,990 of record NZ_CP077659.1, read on the forward strand.
CACAGTGCGGAAAGCGATCTTGACGGCCCGACGCTCTCACAGCGCGGAATCGATAACCGTAGCTATTATTGGATCAGGGACGACGGCGATTACGAGAACTGGACCGGGTGCGGTAACACCCTCAACCTCAGTCATCCGGCCGTTACGCATTACGCGTACGAGTGCCTGAAATACTGGGTTGAGACGTTCCACGTGGACGGTTTTCGCTTCGACCTGGCGCCGGTGATGGGGCGCACCCCGGCGTTCAGCCAGCAGGCGCCGCTGTTTGAGGCCATCAAAAACTGCCCGGTGCTCTCAAAGGTTAAGCTGATCGCGGAGCCCTGGGACATCGGAGAGGGCGGTTATCAGGTGGGGAATTTCCCGCCGCTGTTTGCCGAGTGGAACGACCACTTCCGCGATGCCATCCGCCGCTTCTGGCTGACGCGCGATCTGTCGCTGGGGGAGTTTGCCGGTCGCTTTGCCGGCTCCAGCGATCTCTTCAAGCGTGACGGCAAACGTCCGTCGGCCACCATTAACCTGCTGACGGCACACGACGGTTTTACGCTGCGCGACTGCGTTTGTTTCAATCAGAAACACAATGAGGCAAACGGCGAGGAGAATCGCGATGGGACTAACAATAACCATAGCTTCAACCATGGTATAGAAGGGTTAGGCGGAAGTCTGGATGTGATCGAGCGGCGACGCGCCAGCGTTCATGCGCTGCTGACGACGCTTTTGTTGTCGCAGGGCACGCCGATGCTGCTGGCGGGCGATGAGCACGGCCACAGCCAGCACGGCAACAACAACGCCTATTGCCAGGACAACACCCTGACCTGGCTCGACTGGGGAGAAGCGAATAGCGGGCTGACCCATTTCACCGCGGCGCTGATCCATCTTCGCCAGCGCATCCCCGCGCTCACCGCCGACCGCTGGTGGGAAGAGGGCGACGGAAACGTTCGCTGGCTGAATAAAGACGCGCAACCGTTAAGCGCGCAAGAGTGGCAACACGCCATACCCTGTCTGCAAATCCTGCTTTCGGATGCATGGCTGGTGACGCTGAACGCGACGGATGACGTCGCAGAGATTGTTTTACCTGACGGGGAATGGCGAGCCATTCCTCCCTTTGCCGGAGCGGATAATCCGGTTGTTATGGCTGTCTGGCACGGGCCTGCGCACGGAGTGTGCGTATTCCAAAGATGATAAAAAAGGAGTTAGTCATGGTTAGATTAGAGAAGAACGATCCGTTAATGTTGGCGCGCCAGCTACCATTAAAAACAGTTGCCCTGATACTCGCGGGCGGGCGTGGTACCCGTCTGAAAGATTTGACCATCAAGCGCGCCAAACCGGCCGTTCACTTTGGTGGTAAGTTCCGTATTATCGATTTTGCACTTTCCAACTGCCTGAACTCAGGCATTCGCCGTATTGGCGTCATTACCCAGTATCAGTCGCACACGCTGGTGCAGCACATTCAGCGCGGCTGGTCATTCTTCAGCGAAGAGATGAACGAATTTGTCGATCTGCTCCCGGCGCAGCAGCGCGTTCACGGGGAGAACTGGTACCGCGGCACGGCGGATGCCGTGACCCAGAACCTCGACATCATTCGTCGCTACAGCGCGGAATACATCGTCATCCTCGCCGGGGACCACATCTACAAGCAAGATTACTCCCACATGCTGATCGACCACGTCGAAAAAGGGGCGCGCTGCACCGTGGCGTGTCTGCCTGTGCCTGTTGCGGAAGCAACCGCGTTTGGCGTGATGCATGTAGATGGCGATGACAAGATTATCGACTTTGTCGAAAAACCGGCGAACCCGCCAACCATGCCGGGCGACGACACCAAATCGCTCGCCAGCATGGGGATCTATGTCTTTGATGCCGATTATCTTTATGAACTGCTGGAAGAGGACGACAAAGACGAAAACTCCAGCCACGACTTCGGTAAAGACATCATCCCGAAAATCACCAAAGCTGGCATGGCGTATGCACATCCCTTCCCGCTGTCCTGCGTGCAGTCAGACCCGAATGCGGAACCTTACTGGCGCGACGTCGGTACGCTGGAAGCCTACTGGAAAGCGAACCTCGACCTGGCGTCCGTCACGCCTGAGCTGGATATGTACGACCAGAACTGGCCGATTCGCACGCATATGGAATCGTTGCCGCCGGCGAAGTTCGTTCAGGATCGCTCCGGCAGCCACGGCATGACGCTCAACTCGCTGGTTTCTGGCGGTTGCATTATCTCCGGTTCGGTGGTGGTGCAGTCCGTGCTGTTCCCGCGCGTGCGTATAAACTCATTCTGTAATATCGATTCGGCAGTTCTGCTGCCGGATGTCTGGGTAGGGCGCTCATGTCGTCTGCGTCGCTGCGTTATCGATCGTGCCTGCATCATTCCCGAAGGGATGGTGATTGGGGAAAACGCGGAAGAAGATGCGCGTCGTTTCTACCGTTCGGAAGAGGGGATCGTGTTAGTAACACGGGAAATGTTGCGGAAGCTGCAAATCAAACAGGAGCGATGATGCAGGTTTTACACGTATGTTCTGAGATGTTCCCGTTGTTAAAAACGGGCGGCCTGGCGGATGTTCTTGGTGCATTACCAGCGGCGCAAATCGCCGGAGGGGTGGATACCCGCGTGTTGTTGCCCGCTTTTCCGGATATCCGGCGCGGTATTCCCGATGCAAAGGTTGTTACCCGTCGCGAGACCTTCGCGGGACGTATCACCCTGCTGTTTGGACATTACAATGGCGTAGGGATTTACCTGATTGATGCCCCGCATTTATACGATCGACCCGGCAGCCCGTATCACGATACCAACCTGTACGCCTATACCGATAACGTGATGCGCTTTGCCCTGCTCGGCTGGGTGGGGGCGGAAATGGCCGTCGGACTGGATCCGTTCTGGCGTCCGAACGTGGTGCACGCGCATGACTGGCATGCGGGGCTGGCTCCTGCGTATCTGGCGGCGAAGGGGCACCCGGCCAAATCGGTGTTTACGGTGCACAACCTGGCGTATCAGGGCATGTATTACGCGCATCATATGAATGACATCGATCTGCCATGGTCGTTCTTTAACATGCACGGACTGGAGTTTAACGGACAGATTTCGTTCCTGAAGGCGGGTCTGTACTACGCCGACCACATCACGGCGGTCAGCCCAACCTACGCGCGGGAAATTACCCAGCCGGAGTTCGGTTACGGTATGGAAGGGCTGCTGCAACAGCGCCACCGTGAAGGTCGCCTGTCGGGCATTCTGAACGGCGTGGATGAACAGATCTGGAATCCGGAAACGGACCTCCTGCTGGCGGCGCGCTATGGTCGCGACTCCGTGGAGGACAAAGCGGAGAACAAGCGCCAGCTACAGATTGCGATGGGGCTGAAGGTCAACGACAAGGTGCCGCTGTTTGCGGTGGTCAGCCGCCTGACCAGCCAGAAAGGGCTGGATCTGGTGCTGGAAGCGCTGCCGGGATTACTGGAGCAGGGCGGCCAGCTGGCGCTGCTCGGCGCGGGCGACCCGGTATTGCAGGAAGGTTTCCTTGCGGCCGCGGCGGAACATCCGGGGCAGGTGGGCGTGCAGATTGGCTATCACGAAGCGTTCTCGCACCGCATCATGGGCGGCGCGGACGTGATTCTGGTGCCGAGCCGCTTCGAGCCCTGCGGCCTGACGCAGCTCTATGGTCTGAAATACGGCACGTTGCCGCTGGTACGCCGCACGGGCGGGCTGGCGGATACGGTGTCTGACAGCTCCCTGGAAAACCTGGCGGACGGTATCGCCAGCGGGTTTGTTTTCGAGGACAGTAATGCCTGGTCGCTGCTTCGGGCGATCCGGCGTGCTTTCGTCTTGTGGTCCCGTCCATCCCTGTGGCGTTACGTACAACGTCAGGCGATGTCCATGGACTTTGGCTGGCACGTTGCGGCGCAGTCCTACCGCGACCTTTATCAACGCTTGATGTAACGAGGCGAAGTTACTGATATGAATGCTCCATTTAGCTACTCTTCCCCCACGCTCAGCGTTGAGGCGTTGAAACACTCCATCGCCTATAAGCTGATGTTTACCATTGGGAAAGATCCCGTTATTGCCAACAAACATGAGTGGCTGAACGCCACGCTGTTTGCGGTGCGTGACCGTATGGTCGAACGCTGGCTGCGCTCCAACCGCGCCCAGCTTTCGCAGGAGACGCGACAGGTGTATTACCTGTCGATGGAGTTTCTGATTGGTCGCACCCTCTCCAATGCGCTGTTATCGCTCGGGATTTATGACGACGTCAAAAACGCACTGGAAGAGATGGGGCTGGATTTAGAAGAGCTGATTGACGAAGAGAACGACCCGGGGCTGGGTAACGGTGGTCTCGGGCGTCTTGCCGCCTGTTTCCTCGATTCACTGGCGACGCTGGCGCTGCCCGGGCGCGGCTACGGTATTCGCTACGACTACGGTATGTTCAAGCAGAACATCGTGGATGGTCGTCAGAAAGAGTCTCCAGACTACTGGCTGGAGTACGGTAACCCGTGGGAGTTCAAGCGCCACAACACGCGCTACAAGGTGCGTTTTGGCGGGCGTATTCAGCAGGAAGGGAAAAAATCCCGCTGGGTGGAAACCGAGGAGATCCTCGCCGTGGCCTATGACCAGATCATCCCCGGCTACGACACCGATGCGACCAATACGCTGCGCCTGTGGAACGCGCAGGCCAGTAGCGAGATCAACCTGGGTAAATTCAACCAGGGTGACTACTTCGCGGCGGTGGAAGATAAAAACCACTCCGAGAATGTGTCACGCGTCCTGTATCCGGATGACTCGACCTACTCAGGCCGCGAGCTGCGCCTGCGTCAGGAGTATTTCCTCGTCTCGGCAACGATTCAGGATATCCTTAGCCGTCACTATCAGCTGCACAAAACCTATGCGAATCTGGCGGAAAAAACCGCCATTCACCTCAACGATACCCATCCGGTGCTGTCGATCCCTGAGCTGATGCGCCTGCTGATTGACGAGCATAAGTTCAGCTGGGATGACGCGTTTGAAGTAACCTGCCAGGTGTTCTCGTACACCAACCATACGCTGATGAGTGAAGCGCTGGAGACGTGGCCGGTGGATATGCTCGGCAAAATTCTGCCGCGCCATCTGCAAATCATCTTCGAGATCAACGACTACTTCCTCAAGACCTTGCAGGAGCAGTACCCGAACGATACCGGTCTGCTGAGCCGCGCCTCGATCATTGATGAATCCAACGGGCGTCGCGTACGCATGGCCTGGCTGGCGGTGGTGATCAGCCACAAGGTGAACGGCGTGTCAGAGCTGCACTCGAACCTGATGGTGCAGTCCCTGTTTGCGGACTTCGCGAAGATCTTCCCGACGCGTTTCTGCAACGTGACCAACGGCGTCACCCCGCGCCGCTGGCTGGCGCTGGCGAACCAGCCGCTCTCCGACGTTCTGGATGAGAACATTGGCCGCACCTGGCGCACCGATTTGAGCCAGTTGAGCGAGCTGGAGCAGCACATTGATTTCCCGACGGTGAATAAAGCGGTACGGGAAGCCAAGCTGCTGAACAAGAAGCGTCTGGCGGTCTGGCTGGCGATGCATCTGAACGTGGTGGCGAACCCGAAAGCGCTGTTCGACGTGCAAATCAAACGTATCCACGAGTACAAGCGTCAGCTGATGAATGTCCTGCACGTTATTACCCACTACAACCGCATTAAGGCTGACCCGACGGCGGAGTGGGTGCCGCGCGTGAAAATCTTTGCCGGTAAGGCGGCGTCCGCGTACTACATGGCGAAGCACATCATTCATCTCATCAACGATGTGGCGAAGGTGGTGAACCACGATCCGGACATTGGCGATAAGCTGAAGGTCGTGTTTATCCCGAACTACAGCGTGAGCCTGGCGCAGCTGATTATTCCGGCGGCGGATCTCTCTGAGCAGATTTCCACGGCGGGGACGGAAGCATCCGGCACCAGCAACATGAAGTTTGCCCTGAACGGCGCGCTGACTATCGGCACGCTGGACGGCGCAAATGTCGAAATGCTGGAGCATGTGGGCGCGGAGAATATCTTTATTTTCGGGAATACGGCGGAAGAGGTGGAGGCGCTGCGCAAGCAGGGCTACTCGCCGCGTGAGTATTATGAAGAGGATGACGAGTTACGCCAGGTGCTGACGCAAATCGCCACCGGCGTGTTTAACCCTGAGGAGCCCGGACGCTATCGCGATCTGGTGGACTCGCTGATTAACTTTGGCGATCACTATCAGGTGCTGGCGGATTACCGCAGCTACGTGGATTGTCAGGATAAGGTGGACGAACTGTACCGTCAGCAGGAGAAGTGGACCAGCGCCGCGATGCATAACATCGCCAACATGGGATACTTCTCGTCGGACAGGACCATCAAAGAGTATGCCGAGAATATCTGGCATATTGATCCGGTGCGGTTGTAAAAACAAAGCCCGGTGGCGCTGCGCTTACCGGGCCTACGGGATCGAGTAGGCCGGTTAAGGCGGAGCCGCCACCCGGCTTTTTTTTAATTACGACGCCAACGACAATTCACGCTTTCCCGCATGTTGTTGCAACCATTGCGCCACGCGAGACTGCTGCTCGGCATTCAGCCACATCCCTTCTTTAGTACGACGCCAGATAGCATCGTCCAGACGGCGCACCCATTCGTGTTCCACCAGATAGCGCAGTTCCGCTTCGTACAGCTCATGGCCAAAATGCTCGCCCAGATCGGCAATCTCTTTCGCCTCGCCGAGGAACAGTTCGGTGTTGCTGCCGTAGGTACGGGCATAGTGGCGCGCCATTCCTTCGGTAATGAACGGGAAGCGGCGACGCAGCTTCGCGGCGTAATCGTCGCGGTTATCGCCGATATCGCCGCCAGGCAGCACGGCGCCTTTCGTCCACGCCGGGCCGATGCCTTTGTAATACGGCGCCAGTTTCTCCAGCGCGTGCTCCGCCAGTTTACGGTAGGTGGTGAGCTTACCGCCAAATACCGACAGCAGGGGCGCCTGACCGTCCACGTCATGAATATCAAGCGTATAGTCACGGGTGATGGCCTGCGGTGAGTCAGACTCGTCATCACACAGCGGACGCACGCCGGAGTAGGTCCAGACCACGTCATCGCGCGCCAGCTGTTTCTTAAAGTGCGCGTTGTACACTTTCAACAGGTAGCTGACTTCACTCTCGTCGATCTCAACGTTTTTCGGATCGCCTTTGTACTCCACGTCGGTGGTGCCGATGATGGAGAACTCGTCCATCCACGGGATCACAAACACAATGCGCTTGTCTTCATTTTGCAGGATATAAGCCTGTTTCTGGGTATGCACGCGCGGCACCACAATGTGGCTGCCCTTGATCAGGCGGATGCCGTACGGAGAAGGCAGGTGCATACCGTCATCGAAGAACTGTTTTACCCACGGGCCGGTGGCGTTCACCAGGCCGCGCGCTTTCCAGCTAAACTTCTCACCGGTATCCACGTCTTCCGCTTCCACAATCCACAGGCCGTTTTCGCGGCGTGCGGCGGTCGCGCGGGTACGGGTTTTCACCTCGCCGCCTTTCTTCTCGACCATCTGCGCGTTAGCCAGCACCAGACGCGCATCGTCCACCCAGCAGTCGGAATATTCGAAACCGCGCACGATTTCAGGTTTAAGAACCGACTCTGAGCCAAAACGCAAACCTGTCGAACCCGGCAGGCTGGTGCGTTTACCCAGATGATCGTACATAAACAGACCAATGCGGATCATCCACGCCGGACGCAGATGCGGGCGATGAGGCAGACGGAAACGCATCGGGATCGCCAGATGCGGAGCCATTTTCAGCAGTACTTCGCGTTCAGCCAGCGCTTCGCTGACCAGGCGAAATTCGTAGTGTTCCAGGTAGCGCAGGCCACCGTGGATCAGCTTGGAGCTGGCGGACGACGTCGCGCAGGCGAGATCGTTAGCTTCCAGCATCAGCACGGATAAACCGCGTCCTGCGGCATCAACCGCAATACCGGCACCGTTGATGCCACCGCCTATCACAATCAGATCTTTGGTTTCCATAACACCCTCATGCACTTTCGTTAAAGCTCAAAAATGTTCGATATCGCTCATAATAGCAAAGGAACGCGCTTTTGGTAACATCAAAAAAACAATTTAGAGTGATATGGATAACATAATGGCGTTTACCCGCCGCCAGGACGTACACTACGGGGTAAAATAGTGCGGTCTGATGCCCTCACCCCAGCCCTCTCCCACGGGGAGAGGGTGATCCGTTTCCCTCTCCCTCCGGGAGAGGGTAGGGTGAGGGGAAAACCGCACCACACCTGAATATAAGATGAGAACACCATGGATCAGTTTGAATGTATTAACGTAGAAGAAGCCCATCAGAAGATGCACCAGGGACAAGCGGTGCTGGTGGATATCCGCGATCCGCAGAGCTTTGCGATGGGCCACACGCCGGGCGCGTTCCATCTCACCAACGACACGCTGGGCGCGTTTATGCGCGATAACGACTTCGATACCCCGGTGATGGTGATGTGCTATCACGGCAACAGTAGTAAAGGCGCGGCGCAGTATCTGCTCCAGCAGGGTTACGACGCGGTGTACAGCGTCGATGGCGGCTTCGATGCCTGGCATCGTCATTTCCCGGCAGAAGTTGAATACGCGTTTGAGCGCTGATCCCGCTATACTGTCCCCTTTTGTGTGGAAATAAGCGACCGCTGCCCATGTTGATGATCACCTCTTTTAGCAACCCGCGCGTCGCCCAGGCGTTTGTCGACTATATGGCGACGCAGGGCATTATCCTGACTATTCAGCAGCATACACAGACGGATGTCTGGCTGGCAGACGAAAGCCAGGCCGGCCGCGTGAATGACGAGCTGGCGCGTTTTCTGGAAAACCCGGGCGACCCGCGTTATCTGGCGGCAAGCTGGCAATCCGGCCAGACCGGCAGTGGCCTGCACTATCAACGTTTTCCGTTTCTCGCCACCCTCCGCGAGCGCGCAGGGCCGTTTACGCTGCTTTTGATGGCAGCCTGCATCATCGTCTTCATTATTATGAGCGTGGTGGGCGACCAGAGCGTGATGATTGCCCTCGCATGGCCGTACGATCCCTCCCTGCAATTTGACGTCTGGCGCTACTTCACGCATGCGCTGATGCACTTCTCGGTGATGCATATCCTCTTTAACCTGCTGTGGTGGTGGTATCTCGGCGGGGCGGTGGAGAAGCGGCTCGGCAGCGGCAAGCTGATTGTGATCACCCTTATCAGCGCCCTGTTAAGCGGCTACGTGCAGCACAAATTCAGCGGTCCATGGTTTGGCGGGTTATCCGGCGTGGTGTACGCCCTGATGGGTTACGCCTGGCTCAGAGGCGAGCGCGACCCGGATAGCGGCATCTATTTACAACGTGGATTAATAACCTTTGCGTTAATATGGCTTATTGCCGGATGGTTTGATCTGTTTGGTATGTCTATCGCCAATGGTGCGCACGTTACCGGCCTGGCGGTTGGGCTGGCGATGGCGCTGGCCGATACGCTCCATGCGCGAAAACGAACATAATACCCAAGGATATTTCATGAAACAAACACAACGTCATGACGCCATTATCGAACTGGTAAAAAAACAGGGATACGTCAGTACTGAAGAGCTGGTGGAGCAGTTTGCCGTCAGCCCGCAAACCATCCGTCGTGACCTCAACGACCTGGCCGATCAGAACCGTATTCTGCGTCACCACGGCGGCGCCGCGCTGCCGTCCAGCTCGGTGAACACCTCATGGCATGACCGTAAGGCGACGCAAACGGCAGAGAAAGAGCGTATCGCCCGTAAAGTGGCGAGCCAGATCCCGAACGGCGCGACGCTGTTTATTGATATCGGCACCACGCCGGAAGCGGTCGCCCATGCGCTGCTGAACCACGAGAACCTGCGCGTGGTGACCAACAACCTGAACGTGGCCAACACGTTGATGCAGAAAGACGATTTCCGCATCATCCTCGCGGGCGGCGAACTGCGTAGCCGCGACGGGGGCATTATCGGCGAAGCGACGCTCGATTTTATCTCTCAGTTCCGCCTCGACTTCGGCATTCTGGGGATCAGCGGCATCGACAGCGACGGCTCGCTGCTGGAGTTTGATTACCACGAGGTGCGCACCAAGCGCGCGATCATTGAAAACTCACGTCACGTGATGCTGGTGGTGGACCACTCCAAATTTGGCCGTAACGCGATGGTCAACATGGGCAGCATCAGCATGGTGGATGCGGTTTACACCGACGTAATGCCGCCGGCGGGCGTGATGCAGGTAATTAAGGATAACAATTTGCAGCTGGAATTGTGCTAGCGGTTGTGTCGGATGGCGCTGCGCTTACCCGACCTACAAAATTTTCTCCCTCTCCCTGTGGGAGAGGGCCGGGGTGAGGGCATCAGACCGCAGAGGATCTACACTCCATATCCCATCATCTTCAACAGCTGCTGCGCATGCTGCACCGCATCCTGTCGGTGCGCTACGCCCAGCTTCTGATACAGATTGCGAATGTGCGTTTTGATGGTGGTCGCCGCCACCGCCAGCTCACCGGCAATCTGCTCGTTGCTATAGCCGGAATAGATCAGCCCCAGCACCTGCCATTCACGCTGGGTGAGCGGGCTGGTGCGGATAAGCTCCGGCACTTCCGGATGGTTCAGCAGACGTTCAACAAAGTTCTCATCGAAGTGCGCAAACTTGTGGCGGTGGTGCTGGTTAATCTCGCGCAGAATGCGCTGGGCGCGATGCTGATCGAGTTCTGGCAGTGTGTTGAGCTGAATCAGCTGGCGCAGCTGCTGGGCCATCACTTCACCCTCAATCACAAAGTGGCTGATAAACCCGGTGCGGTTCGCCAGCTGTAACGCTTCCAGCAGTACGCGCTGGGCATCGTTTTTACGGCCCGCCTGCCAGTAAAGCTGGTTTAACAGCAGCAGGTTGCGGTTTAAATCGCTCATCAGGCGCAGGCTGCGGGCGTTTTCGTTTAACTCTTCCAGCACAATCTCGGCAGGCTCAAAGTCACCCAGCAGGATCTGCACGCGAGCGATGTTGCGCCACTGGCTTTGCAGGAAGTGGTTATTGGCAAATTCCGGTTTAGGCGTATGACGCAGCCAGTTGGCGGCGGACTTTTTATCGCCGGTCATCTGCCAGTAAATCACCCGCACCTTATCGGCGTTGGACACCCAGTCGCTATGGTACTGCCCGTTGCCGAGCAGGTTTTCCAGGCGGTTAAGATGGTTGCGGGCATTATCCAGGTCGCCGCGCGCCAGCGAGCACTGCACCAGCAGAGCCAGACACTGGAGCTGCTGCTGCGGCTGGAAGCTTGAAAGAACATTCAGACCCTGGCGGGCACAGCTTTCTGCTTCATCCAGACGCGACCATGCCCACAGCAGCTGAGCGCGAATACGCAACAGGAACTCGTGCATCGGCAGCTGTTCCAGATGTTGTTCACGGATCAGCTGGAACGCTTTCTCCTGATTTTCCCAGGCGGCTTGCAGGAATCCCTGAGCAAATAAAATCTCGCTTTGCTGGATCAGGCTCCAGAGGGCGTAATGCCAGACATCGTGGCGGCGCGCCATCTGTTCGGTTTGCTGCATGAGTGAAAGCGAACGCGTGAGATCGCCCTTACAGTGCAGCACTTCGCCGTGTACCGAGGTGGCCACAATACGGCTGTAAAAATTCGCCAGCGGCAGCTCATCCAGCGCGACCATCGCCAGCCGTTCGGCTTCCTCAGGGTCACCGTCGTTAATCGCCACCTGCGCACGCAGGGCGTTAAATTCGCCATGCAGGGTGGTATCCATCTCACTTTCCATCTCCTGCTCGGCGCGCGCCAGCAGGGTGTTCACTTCGCTGTAGCGATGCTGGCTCTGCATCAGCCAGGCCTGGAGCAGCACCAGACGCGGATTCTCCAGCAGGCTTTCCCACGGCAGCGCTTTTAACGACTCTTCCAGCAGCGTCAGTTCACTGTGGTTGAACAGTCCCCACGCGTGGTTGAGCAGAATATCGCGCAGCATACCGGCATCCCCGGCGGCCAGCGCATGGTGGATAGCTTCGCTCGGGAAACCTTGCGCCATCCAGCTTTCGGCGGCGGCGCGGTGAATGTCAGGCAGCTCTGCGGCCAGTTCCCACTGGCAACGCTGGCGCAGGAAGCTGCCAAACAGCGGATGGTAGCTAAACCATTCGCCGGGATCGTCCATGCGCGTCAGGAACAGACCCTGACGTTCAATCTCTTCGAGCTGAAGCTGCCCGTTTTCAATGCCGGTGACGCGTACAATCAGCGCATCGTTCATGGAACGCAGCAGGGAGCTTTTCAGCAGGAAATGGCGGGTGGAGAGGTCAACGCTGTCGAGTACCTCATCCACAAGATAATCCGACAGGTGGCTGGCGTTGATGCCCGCCAGGCGGCGTGCGGACTGATGCGTCGGGCTGTTGTTTTGCCGCGCGGAGAGGGCAATCAGCTGAAGCGCCGTGGCCCAGCCGGCAACGTCATCGCACAGGCGGCTGCTTTCCGACGCCTCAATCGGAGACGTCAGGCGGCAGTCAAAGAACTGCTTCGCTTCCTGATGGCTAAAGGCCAGCTGCTGACTGCCGATTTCCAGCAGCTGATCGCGCACGCGCAGGTTGGCAATGCCCAACTGCGGAAGGTTACGCGACAGGACAACCAGCGTCAGGTTTTCCGGCTGATGGCGCAGGAAGAAACGCATGGACTCGTGAATAACCGGGTTGGTGATCAGATGATAATCATCAATCACCACATACAGCGGGCGATGCCATTCGGCCAGCTCGATAAACAGCTGGGAGAAAAGAGAGGACAGGCTGGCGTACTGGCGCTTTTGCACCATCACCTCGCTGGTGACGCAGTGTCCGTTGGTTGCCTGCTGAATCGCGGCAATTAAATAGCTGGCAAAACGCTCCTGCTGGTTATCCCCTTCATCCAGGGAGTACCAGCCAAGATCGCTTTTACCTGCCGCCCATTGCGAAATGAGCGTTGTTTTTCCATAACCCGCAGGACTCGTAACCAGCGCCAGTCGGAAATTATGCGCACCGGAAAGTTTAGCCAGCAGGCGCTCGCGGACCACAGTATGGTCAAGACGAACCGGGCGACTTAATTTGGACGGAATCAACATAGTTTTCACTTCACTGTGGGGAACGAGAGAATTTATTTTTTTTGCGCTTCGTAATTAATATCTATAAGTTCGGCCAATAGAGGAACTATTGCAAGTTATGTCTGGGTTTGGAGGCTCTGAATTTGCACTCTGTCACAAAACATTCTCATCACTGATGGAACTTTCCGTAAATGGCTGGATGCCGCGCTGCTTCTGGCTTGTCTGCATAAGTCGCGGTTGCGCTGAAACTGGTTTCAGAAAGAGATAATGACGCTGAAGTTAATTAACTTCGGGGAAAGTTGCATCGGCTTAATAGGGGTGCTGAATAATCCCGACGCGCGGAAATATTATTCTACGTAAGTAATCATTTCAGCGATGATTAATTCCTCCGAAACTGCATTTCATTTCTTTGACGCTCTTCCGGGATCGCTTTTTCAGCGAAGCGCACACTCACACAGTGGCCTCGATCACACTTTTATGCTCATCCCCGCTACTCCTCCCTGTCTAATCCCAGACAGGAGGAGGAAGAGGCGCAATGAGCCAGGCACACTAGCGCTAAATGTTTTTACTCTCTACAGGATGCCGATTCCCTATGTCACAGCCTACTTTCAACAAAGCTCAATTTCAGGCTGCCCTGACGCGTCAGTGGCAGCGTTTTGGCCTTCATGCTGCAAACGAAATGACGCCTCACCAGTGGTGGCAGGCGGTGAGCGGGGCGCTCGCAGAGCAGCTGGACGCTCAGCCTGTGACGAAGCCCGTGAAAGGCCAGCGTCACGTCAACTACATTTCAATGGAGTTCCTGATTGGCCGTCTGACGGGTAACAATCTGCTGAACCTTGGCTGGTATCAGGAGGTCGGTGACGTGCTGAAAGAACACGACATCAACCTGACCGATCTGCTGGAAGAAGAGATTGATCCGGCGCTGGGTAACGGCGGTCTGGGACGTCTGGCAGCCTGCTTCCTGGATTCCATGGCAACCGTGGGCCAGTCGGCGATTGGCTATGGCCTGAACTATCAGTACGGCCTGTTTCGTCAGTCATTTGCCGACGGCCATCAGATGGAAGCGCCAGACGACTGGCACCGCAATACCTATCCGTGGTTCCGCCACAACGCGCAGCTGGATGTGCAGGTCGGGATTGGCGGGAAAGTCACGAAGCAGGGACTCTGGGAACCGGCGTTCACCATTACCGGTGAAGCCTGGGACCTGCCGGTACTCGGCTACCGTAACGGCGTGGCGCAGCCGCTGCGCCTGTGGCAGGCGAAGCACGCGCATCCGTTTAACCTGACCAAATTCAACGACGGTGATTTCCTGCGCGCCGAGCAGCAGGGGATCGACGCCGAGAAGCTGACCAAAGTCCTCTACCCGAACGATAATCATCTGGCGGGTAAAAAGCTGCGTCTGATGCAGCAGTACTTCCAGTGCGCCTGCTCCGTGGCGGATATTCTGCGTCGCCACCACCTGGCGGGCCGCAAGCTGGCTCAGCTGCCGGACTTCGAAGTTATTCAGCTTAACGACACGCATCCGACCATTGCCATCCCGGAGCTGCTGCGCGTGCTGATCGACGAGCATCAGCTGAGCTGGGACGACGCCTGGGCCATCACCAGCCGCACCTTCGCCTACACCAACCACACCCTGATGCCGGAAGCGCTCGAGTGCTGGGATGAGAAGCTGGTGAAAACGCTGCTGCCGCGCCATATGCAGATCATCAACAAGATTAACGACCAGTTCAAAACGCTGGTGGAGAAAACCTGGCCGGGCGATAAGGCCGTCTGGGCGAAGCTGGCCGTTGTGCACGACAAGCAGGTGCGCATGGCGAACATGTGCGTGGTCAGCGGCTTTGCGGTGAACGGCGTTGCCGCGCTGCACTCGGATCTGGTGGTGAAAGATCTCTTCCCGGAATACCACCAGCTGTGGCCGACTAAGTTCCATAACGTGACCAACGGCATCACGCCGCGTCGCTGGATTAAGCAGTGCAACCCGCTGCTGGCCGGCCTGCTGGACAAGACCCTGAAGAAAGAGTGGGCCAACGACCTGGACCAGCTCATCAACCTGGAAAAACAGGCCGACAACGCGAAGTTCCGCGAGCAGTACCGCGCCATTAAGCTGGAGAACAAGGTTCGTCTGGCCGAGTTTGTGAAAATGCGCACCGGAATTGAGATCAACCCGAATGCGATTTTCGATATCCAGATCAAACGACTGCACGAGTACAAACGTCAGCACCTGAACCTGCTGCACATTCTGGCGCTGTACAAAGAGATCCGCGAGAACCCGCAGGCCGACCGCGTCCCGCGCGTGTTCCTGTTCGGTGCGAAAGCGGCGCCGGGCTACTACCTGGCGAAAAACATTATCCTTGCCATTAATAAAGTGGCGGCGGCGATCAACAGCGATCCGAAAGTGGGCGACAAGCTGAAGGTGGTGTTCCTGCCGGACTACTGCGTTTCTGCGGCTGAAATGCTGATCCCGGCGGCGGATATTTCCGAGCAGATCTCTACCGCCGGTAAAGAAGCGTCCGGTACCGGCAACATGAAGCTGGCCCTGAACGGCGCGCTGACCGTCGGCACGCTGGACGGTGCGAACGTCGAAATCGCCGAGAAGGTCGGCGAAGAGAACATCTTTATCTTCGGCCATACTGTTGAAGAAGTGAAAGCCATCAAAGCCAAAGGGTACGACCCGGTGAAATGGCGTAAAAAAGATAAAGTGCTGGATGCGGTGCTCAAAGAGCTGGAAAGCGGGAAGTACAGCGACGGCGACAAGCACGCGTTTGACCAGATGCTGCACAGCATGGACAAACAGGGCGGCGACCCGTACCTGGTGATGGCTGACTTCTCGGCTTACGTTGAAGCGCAGAAGCAGGTCGACGTGCTGTATCGCGACCAGGATGCCTGGACCCGCGCGTGTATCCTGAACACCGCGCGCTGCGGTATGTTCAGCTCTGACCGCTCAATCCGTGATTATCAGGCTCGTATCTGGCAGGCAAAACGCTAAGGAAGCGCGATGGAGAGTAAACGTCTGGACAGTGCCGCGCAGGCGGCGGGAATTAGCCTCAGTTACATCAATGCGCACGGCAAACCGCAGTCTATTGGTGCGGACACCAAAAGACGTTTGCTGGATGCCATGCACAAAACCGACGCGAAAGCGTCGGGTGCGCCGGTGCCGAACGTCAAGGTCTTTACCGCGGGCAAAAAGATGCCGCTGGCGGTGGAAGGGCGCGGCGAGTTCAGCTGGCTGCTCACCACCGAAGAGGGGCATCAGCACAAAGGCCATGCCACCGGCGGCAAAACCCTCAACCTTCCGGCGAAGCTGCCGGAGGGCTACCACACGCTTACGCTGACCCGGGACGACCAGCGTTTTCACTGTCGGGTGATTGTGGCGCCAAAGCGCTGCTATGAGCCGCAGGCGCTGCGTGAAGGCAAAAAGCTGTGGGGCGCCTGCGTGCAGCTCTATACCCTGCGTTCGGACAGCAACTGGGGCATTGGCGATTTTGGCGACCTGAAAAAGATGCTGGCATCTGTTGGTGAGCGCGGCGGCGCGTTCATCGGCCTCAACCCGATCCACGCCCTCTATCCGGCGAATCCGGAAAGCGCCAGCCCGTACAGCCCGTCTTCCCGTCGCTGGCTGAACGTGATTTACATCGACGTTAACGCGTTAGACGATTTCAAAAACAGCAAAGAGGCGCAGGCGTGGTGGAAGCTTGAGACCACGCAACAGCTGCTGAAACAGGCCCGCGATGCGGACTGGGTTGATTACGCCTCCGTTACCGCGCTGAAAATGGCGGCTCTGCGTCTGGCCTGGAAGGGCTTTGCGAAGCGTGACGACGAGCAGATGGCAGCCTTCCGCCAGTTTGTGATGCAGGAAGGTGAGAGCCTTTACTGGCAGGCAGCGTTTGATGCGCTGCATGCGTATCAGGTTCAGGAGGACGAGATGCGCTGGGGCTGGCCGGTGTGGCCGGAAGCCTATCAGTCCGTTGATACCCCGGAAGTGAAGGCATTCTGTGAGACGCATGCCGACGAGGTGGATTTCTATCTCTGGTTGCAGTGGCTGGCGTACAGCCAGTTTGCCGCCTGCTGGCAGGTGAGCCAGGGCTATAACATGCCGATCGGGTTGTATCGCGATCTGGCTGTCGGCGTGGCGGAAGGCGGGGCGGAAACCTGGTGTGACCGTGAACTTTACTGCCTGAAAGCTTCTGTGGGGGCGCCGCCGGATATTCTGGGCCCGCTTGGTCAGAACTGGGGCTTACCGCCGATGGATCCGCACGTGATGGCGGCGCGTGCCTACGAGCCGTTTATCGACCTGCTGCGCGCTAACATGAAGAACTGCGGTGCGTTGCGTATCGACCACGTGATGTCCGTGCTGCGCCTGTGGTGGATCCCGTACGGTGAAACGGCTGACCACGGGGCGTACGTGCAGTATCCGGTGGACGATCTGCTCTCAATCCTCGCGCTGGAGAGTAAACGTCATCAGTGCATGGTGATTGGCGAAGATCTCGGTACCGTGCCGGTGGAAATTGTCAGCAAGCTCCGCGACAGCGGGGTTTACTCCTACAAAGTGCTCTATTTTGAAAACGACCATGAGAAAACCTTCCGCGCGCCGAAAGCGTACCCTGAACAGTCAATGGCAGTCGCGACGACGCATGATCTTCCTACGCTCAGAGGCTACTGGGAAAGCGGCGACCTGACGCTCGGCAAAACGCTGGGTCTCTACCCGGATGAAGAGGTTCTGCGTGGGCTGTATCAGGATCGCGAGCTGGCGAAGCAGGGGCTGCTGGATGCGCTGCATAAGCATGGCTGTCTGCCGAAGCGCGCCGGGCATAAGGCGTCGCTGATGTCGATGACGCCAACGCTTAACCGTGGCTTACAGCGCTATATTGCCGACAGCAACAGCGCGTTGCTCGGTCTGCAACCGGAAGACTGGATTGATATGGCGGAGCCGGTAAACATCCCCGGCACCAGCTATCAGTACAAAAACTGGCGTCGCAAGCTGTCCACAACGCTTGAAGCGATGTTTGCCGATGACGGGGTGAACAGGTTGATTAAGGATTTGGATAAACGGCGAAAAGCAGCCGCGAAGAAGTGATAAAAAACCCGCCTCTGGCGGGTTTTTTATTGCCCGGTGGCGCTAACGCTTACCGGGCCTACGTGCATTCAGTAGGTCGGGTAAGGCATAGCCGCCACCCGACTTAATACATCAAACCACCATATTCAACAGCAGCACCCCGACCAGACCGCACACCGAAATAATGGTTTCCAGCGCGGACCAGGACTTGATGGTTTCACCGATGGTCAGGTTGAAGTACTCCTTGAACAGCCAGAAGCCCGGATCGTTCACGTGGGAGAAAATCACGCTCCCGGAACCAACCGCGATAACCATCAGCTCAGGGCTTACGCCCGTGGTCGCAATCAGCGGCGCAACGATACCGCCCGCGGTAATCGCCGCAACGGTCGCAGAGCCCAGCGCGATACGCAACACCGCGGCGATAGACCATGCCATCAGCAGCGGGGAGACGTTGGTTTCATGCATCATGGCAGCGATGTATTTATCCACGCCGCTGTCGACCAGCACCTGCTTGAACGCGCCGCCACCGCCGATGATCAGCAGCATCATGGCAATGATTTTGATGGAAGAAGTCAGCGTGTCGTTGATCTGATCCATGGAACGGCCACGGTTAAGACCGAAGGTGAACATGGCGATCAGGACCGCAATCAGCGTCGCCATCACCGGGTCGCCCAGGAACTCCGCAACGGACAGGAACGCGTGACCTTTCGGCAGAACCATCTCTGCTATGGCACGCATCGCCATCAGGATCACCGGTACCAGTGAGGTCCAGACGCTGACGCCAAAGCCTGGCATCTCTTCTTCAGTAAAGGTTTTGGCGCTGTACAGCCCTTCCGGGATAGGCTTATCAATGCCTTTCAGGAAGCGCGCATACACCGGGCCTGCCAGAATCACCGTCGGGATCGCCAGAATCGTACCAAACAGCAGGGTTTTACCCATATCGGCATGGAAGATGGTGGCGATAGCCGTTGGGCCCGGGTGCGGCGGCAGGAAACCGTGGGTGACGGACAGCGCCGCAGCCATCGGCACACCCACGAACAGCAGCGGGATGTTGGCGGCAGCGGCGATGGTGAACACCAGCGGCAGCATCAGCACGAAGCCCACTTCATAGAACAGCGCGAAACCGACGGTAAAACCGGTTAACACCACCGCCCATTGAATGTTCTTCTTACCAAATTTGTCGATCAGCGTGGTGGCAATACGCTGTGCGCCACCGCAGTCCGCGAGCATTTTACCGAGCATGGCGCCGAAGCCCATGATCAGCGCCAGGCTGCCGAGCGTACCGCCGACACCGGCTTTAATGGAGCTGATAACTTTAACCAGCGGCATTCCCTGCATCAGACCGACTGCAAGTGCCACCAGAACCAGAGCGATAAATCCGTTCATTTTGAAGCGGATCATCAAGAGCAGTAATAACACAACACCGATAGCGACGATGACTAATGGCATGATTGACCTGGCCTTTGAATTGTTATGGGTAACGTCATTGTTTCAACGACAAATTCCGGTTGTCCCAACTGGGAACAGAGTGTTAACGGCACTCATACTGATGCCTGCGAAAACGTTAAGTTTAGTCGGCTGTTATAAGGGTGTTGAGTGCCCACGAGAATGATACGGGTAACATGCGGTGATTGAGAATCACCCAAGGAGGCAAAATTTGAATTATGAGACGCAGGTCAACATACAGAGGGGGAGGCAAGAAAAAGTAGGCCCGGTAAGCGCAGCGCCACCGGGCAATACAGACGGGGACTGAATCAGTAGTAAGAGTGCTCGCCGCGCTGGTGCTCGGTCAGATCGCGCACGCCTTTCAGTTCCGGAAATTCGTTCAGCAGCTGCTTCTCGATCCCTTCTTTCAGGGTTACATCAACCATGGAGCAGCCGTTACAGCCGCCGCCGAATTGCAGGATCGCCAGACCATCTTCGGTGATTTCCATCAGGGAAACACGTCCCCCGTGGCCGGCCAGCTGCGGGTTGATCTGCGATTGCAGCAGATATTCCACACGCTCCATCAGCGGGGCATCGTCAGAAACTTTACGCATCTTCGCGTTTGGCGCCTTCAGCGTCAGCTGAGAACCCAGCTGGTCAGTGACGAAATCAATCTCCGCATCTTCAAGATACGGCGCGCTCAGCTCATCAACGTACGCGGTGAGCTGTTCAAATTTAAGGGCAGTGTCAGTTGCTTCCACAGCATCCGGAGGACAATAAGAGACACCACATTCTGCATTCGGAGTGCCTGGATTGATCACAAACACGCGGATCTGCGTCCCTTCTTCCTGATTTGCCAGCAGTTTGGCAAAGTGCGCTTGTGCAGAATCGGAAATACGGATCATAGCTTTGGCCTAATAGTTGACTAAATTACCTGGGTATAATCATACGCCCATTGAAGAAGGGCTACAAGGTACGGCACAGACACCATACCTGAACTGACGCGGCGCCGCTTTGCAAAAGCAGTCGGGAAAGTTCAGCCACGGTACTGCCCGTGGTGACGACATCATCCACAATCGCGATATGGAGGCCGTTGACCGGCAATTCAAGGCGAAAGGCGTTTTTCAGGTTCCTTTTGCGCGACCGGGCGTTGAGCCGGTGCTGAACGGCAGTGGCATGAGTACGTTTCAGCGCAGAGGCGGGGTACCGGCAACCCAGCCAGCGGGCAAGCGGACGACACAGCAGGTCGCTCTGATTGTATCCCCGCCGCCAGTGCCGACGCTGAAACAGTGGCACGTTCACAAGCGTGTCGACCGGCGGCAGCCCGCGCGTTCTTCGCGCCTGTAATACCGCCAGTAACAACAGGCGTGCCAGGGGCTGCGCCAGTGCAGTCTGGCTGGAAAACTTAAACTGATGAACCAGACGACTCAGCGGCAAAACGTAATCATCCACCGCCACCAGCGCGCTCCACGGCGGCGCTTTTTTCAGGCAACGGCCGCAGGGGAGCGTCTGGCTTACGGCAGGCAAGCCGCATTGCGGACAGCCCTTCAGGTAACCCAGTGCTCGCGTACAAACGGAACAGACGCCCCACGCGCTCATCGCAAGTGGCATTCGGCATAGCCAGCACAAGCCGGGCACTGTTAGCATACGCAACCTCCATGTGAAAAAAGAGAACGTTAACTGATGAAGACGCTGTGGTGGCAGACCGTTGGGACGGGAAATTGTCATCTTGTGCTGCTGCACGGATGGGGACTGAACGCCGAAGTGTGGCGTTGCATAAGTGAGGAACTGGCCTCGCAATTCACGGTACACCTGGTGGATCTACCGGGCTATGGCCGCAGCCACGGCTACGGCGCGATGACGCTCGACGACATGGCGGAGCAGGTTCTGGAAGCGGCGCCGCAAAAAGCCGTCTGGCTCGGCTGGAGCCTGGGGGGGCTGGTGGCAAGCCAGATTGCGCTGCGCCATCCTGAGCGGGTCCAGGCGCTGATCACCGTTGCCTCATCACCCTGTTTCAGCGCCCGCGAGGCGTGGCCGGGCATCAAACCTGAGGTGCTGGCCGGGTTCCAGCATCAGCTGAGCGAAGACTTCCAGCGGACGGTGGAGCGTTTCCTGGCATTACAGACGATGGGAACAGAAACCGCCCGTCAGGATGCGCGGACGCTGAAGCAGACGGTGCTTTCTCTGCCGATGCCGGAGGTTGAGGTGCTGAACGGAGGGCTGGAAATCCTGAAAACGGTCGATCTGCGCGAGCCGCTGGCGTCGTTAACGGTGCCGCATCTGCGTATTTATGGCTATCTGGATGGACTGGTTCCGCGCAAGGTGGTTCCGCTGCTGGATGCGCTGTGGCCGGAGAGTAAATCAATGGTGGTTGCCAAAGCGGCACATGCGCCGTTCATCTCTCATCCTGCTGAGTTTTGTTCGGCGCTGTCCGGTTTTATCAGCGAAGCGTCCACCACTCCCTGAGACAGGCTTTACCTTCAGGACAACTCTTACAACTGCCGGACAGACAACCGTCCGGCTCTTCCTGAATGCGCACGGCTTTCCCCATGGCCTCCAGCCTTTCCAGCATGGCATCGATCATCGGCTGCGGCGTATGCAGGCTGAGGCTGAGCTGCTTCGCCTCCATTCGTCCCTGTAACGCCAGTAAGTCACGAACCTGAATCAACGATGCCATCTTTTTTCCCCTCAGTGACAGTCGCCCGCAGGGCTGCTACAGCAGGTCGTCGGGGTTTTGCGCGTTGCCAGCAGGTTAACGTCAACGCGGCTACGCGCCCGGCGCAGCAGGCCAATCACCATCACGTTAAACAGGATCACCGCGAGGATACAGACCAGGCTGTAGCGCGGATGCTGGCTGTAATTGACGGCCTGATAAAACACGGTCGCCAGCGAGTAGGCAATGTTCAGCCCCCACAGAATGGAGAAGCCCATCCAGCCGCGGCTGGACTCACGGGCAATGGCGCCCATGACCGAGATGCACGGAATATAGAGCAGGACGAAGATCAGGTAGCTGTAGGCCGCCGACGCGCTGCCAAATTTCTGGCCCATCACGCCCATTGCTCCGGTCGCCATTTCGCCGTCGCCTTTGCTGGCTTCAATCGGGTTCGCCAGTACGCTCAGGCTGAAGGTGTCTTTCAGGCTCTGCCAGGTTTCTTCCACCGCGCCAAGCAGTTCATCGCCGAGGTTGAACGCTGCCGGATTAAACTCCTCTTCCTGGATGTTTTCCGCGGTGTAAAGCGTGTTCAGGGTGCCGACAACCACCTCTTTTGCCATCGCGCCGGTGAACAGGCCCACGGTTGCCTGCCAGTTGTCTTCCTGAACGCCAATCGGTTTGAAGACCGGCGTAATGATCCGGCTGACGGAGGCCAGGGCAGAGTCATTAATGTTGTCCGCGGCCTGGCCGCTCAGAGTGAAGCTGTTCAGGGCGCTCAGGAAAATGCTGACCACCACAATCACCTTACCGGCGCGCAGAACGAAGCCCTTCAGGCGCTGCCATGTCTGAATAATCAGGCTTTTCAGATGCGGAACGTGATAAACCGGCAGTTCCATCACGAACGGCGACGCTTCGCCACGCATGATGGTGTGCTTCAGCATCAGGCCGGTGAGAATAGCCATCACGATACCCAGCACATACAGGGAGAAGACGGCCAGCGCCCCTTCCTGACCAAAGAACGCCGCGGCAAAGACCGCGAAGATCGCCAGCCGCGCGCCGCAGGACATGAACGGCGCCATCATGATGGTCATCAGGCGTTCGCGCGGGGCATCCAGCGTACGCGCGCCCATGACTGACGGCACGTTACAGCCAAAGCCGACAATCAGCGGCACGAAGGATTTGCCCGGCAGCCCCAGCGCCTGCATCAGGCGGTCCATCACGAAGGCGGCGCGCGCCATGTAACCGGAATCCTCAAGGAAGGAGAGGAACAGGTACATCATGCCGATCTGCGGCACCAGCGGCAGGACGGTATTGATCCCGCCGCCGATCCCCTGCGCAAGGAAGATGGTCAACCATTCCGGGAAGTGGAGGGTGTAGCCCAGCCACTGAAGACCGTGCACGAAGATAGCGACAGAGCCGCCATCAAAGATAGGTTGTAATGCACCGCCGATGTTAATGGCGAGCAGGAACATCACATACATCACCAGTAAAAAGATCGGTAAACCGAGGAAGCGGTTGAGCACAATCTTATCCACGGCGGCGGTGAAGCGGCTGGGTTCAGCGGTTAATGCATTGCTGACCACGTCACAGATAGCGGCGATGGCCTGATAGCGCGCATCCGCAATGTGCAGGGCCGGGTCATCCAGCTCGTCGCTAAGGCGAGCCTGTGCGACATCCAGCTTATCCGCCGCATCGCCTGCGTAGGCGCGGCTGTAGATATCGCCTTCCAGCATTTGCAGGCCAAGCCACTGACGTTGTCTGGCGGGCATGCTGTTATCCATCTCCTGCGCCAGCTGCCCGGCTTCGCGCAGCAGCGGCTGGGCGTAGTGCACCAGTTCGACGTCGGCATTGCCCGTGTGGCGGTCAATCGCCAGCTTCAGGGCGTCAATGCCGCGAGCGCGGGTGGAAACCAGCGGAACCACCGGGCAGCCCAGACGGGCGGAGAGGGCATCGACGTCGATGCGCAGCTTTTGCTTCTCCGCGATGTCGAGCATGTTAAGCGCCACGATGCAGGGAATACCCAGCTCCAGCAGCTGTAACGTGAGATACAGATTTCGTTCGAGGTTAGAGGCATCCACCACGTTGATAAGCAGATCCGCGTCGCCGCTCAGAATATAGTGGCAGGCAATTTGCTCATCGAGAGAGGTCTGGGATGAAATCGTGGTGAGGGAATAGGTCCCCGGTAAATCAACCAGCGTGACCTGATTATCTGTCGTGGTGAACTGGCCTTCTTTGCGTTCAACCGTCACGCCTGCCCAATTTCCCACACGCTGGCGTGCGCCAGTTAACTGATTAAATAAGGTTGTCTTGCCGGAATTAGGATTGCCAATTAAGCCAATAGTTAATTTTTTCATTGTAGTAGACTCACTGAAACCGCTGGCTTGTTAACGGGATAAAGATTCAATTTCAATTAATGCGAGATCTTTTTTACGCAGAACCAGATTAACGCGTCGGGTTTCGATATGAACTGGATCGCCCAACGGCGCAACGCGCACAACCTGGAATGATGAGCCGGGTAGCATGCCCAGTGACAGGAGCTTCTGCCGATAGGCCGGGCTTATCTCACGGGTAAAACCGATAATTTTCCACGCACTGTCTGGAGTGAATTGCATAGCGCCTGATTCCACGATAGGTTAAATAATCTACACTGCGATGATAATGAGAATAGTTTTTATCAGCAATAATAAAAATGTGACGGGATGTTGTTAATCGTATTAATTTGCGGTCTGCTTGACCTTGCTCAATATTTTCGAAATTGAGGTGAAAATAAAAAGAGGGCTATTTGTTAATGAGGTGATAATTCGTGGTTTAAATATGGATACAACATATTTATTTTAATTCCCTGCGGCCTGCTTGCCGGGCGGCACTGCGTTTGCCCGGCCTACAAAACCGTAGGCCCGGTAAGCGTCGCGCCACCGGGCATTTACAGCATTAGCGTTTCTTACCCATCGCCGCTGCCAGCGCATCCATCATCGCGCTGTTGCCCGCCGGCTGTGCGTCACGTCCGCGTGGCTTCGCGGCTTTCGCTGCCGGACGCTGCTGTTCACGGCCACCGCCATTACCGCCACGGCGCGCGTTAGTGTCGCCCGGCTGCTCGTCCAGACGCATGGTCAGGGCAATACGCTTGCGCTGGAGATCCACTTCGAGCACTTTCACCTTCACGATGTCGCCCGCTTTGACCACGGTGTGCGGATCTTCAACGAACTTGTCGGCGAGGGAAGAGATATGCACCAGACCATCCTGATGCACGCCGATATCCACAAACGCGCCAAAGTTGGTGACGTTGGTTACCGCCCCCTCCAGCACCATGCCCGGCAGCAGGTCGTTCATGGTTTCTACGCCCTCAGCAAAGGTCGCGGTTTTAAACTCAGGACGCGGATCGCGGCCCGGTTTTTCCAGCTCTTTGATGATGTCGGTGACCGTCGGCACGCCGAACTGTTCGTCGGTGAAATCCACCGCTTTCAGGTTACGCAGCGCGCTGCTGTCGCCCATCAGGTCTTTCAGCGCCTGCCGGGTGGCGGCCAGGATACGCTCGACAACTGGATAGGCTTCCGGGTGAACGGTAGAGGCATCCAGCGGGTTATCGCCGTGGTTGATGCGCAGGAAGCCCGCGCACTGCTCAAATGCTTTCGGCCCCAGACGGCTCACCTTCAGCAGCTGCTGGCGGTTCTGGAACTGACCGTTTTCATCACGCCAGGCGACGATATTCTGCGCCATCATACGGGTCAGGCCCGCCACGCGGGTCAGCAGGGGCACGGAAGCGGTGTTCAGGTCCACGCCGACGGCGTTAACACAGTCTTCCACTACCGCATCCAGCTTACGCGCCAGCTGCGTCTGGCTCACGTCGTGCTGATACTGGCCCACGCCGATGGATTTCGGGTCAATCTTCACCAGCTCCGCCAGCGGATCCTGCAAACGACGGGCGATAGAGACCGCGCCGCGCAGGGAAACGTCCAGATCCGGGAACTCCTGCGCTGCCAGTTCCGAGGCGGAATAGACAGATGCCCCCGCTTCACTGACGATCACTTTCTGCGCCGTCACTTTCGGGAACTGCTTCTGCACGTCGAGATAGAAACGTTCAGTTTCTCGGGACGCCGTACCGTTACCGATGGCAACCAGCTCAACGTTGTACTTCTCGCACAGCGCGGCGACGACGACAGCCGCTTTCGCTGCCTGACCGGTGTGCGGGTAAATGGTGTCGGTGGCAACCAGCTTGCCGGTGCCGTCAACCACGGCCACCTTCACGCCGGTACGCAGACCCGGATCGAGACCCATGGTGGCGCGCAGGCCAGCTGGCGCCGCCATCAGCAGGTCGTGCAGGTTACGGGCGAAGACGTTGATCGCTTCGTCTTCGGCGCGCTCGCGCACGGTGCCCATCAGCTCGGTTTCGAGGTGCATCAGCACCTTGATGCGCCAGGTCCAGCTCACCACGCCTTTGCGCCAGCTGTCCGCCGGGGCGTTGTTCAGGCGCAGGCCCAGATGGTCGATAATGATCTGCTCGCAGTGGCTCTCTTTTGGCGGCTCGTCAAACTGTGGATCGGCATTCAGGGAGAGTTGCAGCACGCCTTCGTTACGGCCGCGGAACATCGCCAGCGCGCGGTGAGACGGCGCGGTAGAAATGGGTTCGTGGTGATCGAAGTAGTCGCGGAATTTCGCGCCTTCTTCCTCTTTGCCGGACACCACGGTGGAGACGATATGCGCGTTCTTCCACAGGTAATCACGCACTTTGGCCAGCAGCGCCGCGTCTTCGGCGAAGCGCTCCATCAGAATATAGCGCGCGCCGTCCAGCGCAGCTTTGGTGTCCGCTACGCCTTTATCGGCGTCGATAAATTTGGCGGCTTCGGTTTCCGGATCGTGAGACGGCTCGTTCCACAGCAGATCGGCCAGTGGCTCAAGGCCGGCTTCGATCGCAATCTGCCCGCGCGTGCGGCGCTTCGGTTTGTACGGCAGATAGAGGTCTTCGAGCTCGGTTTTACTCAGGGTACCGTTAATGGCTTTTTCCAGGTCACTGGTCAGCTTGCCCTGCTCGCCGATAGATTTGAGGATCGCCTGACGTCGGTCTTCCAGCTCGCGAAGATAGCCCAGACGGGTCTCCAGGTTTCGCAGCTGCGTGTCATCCAGACCGCCGGTGACTTCCTTACGATAACGTGCAATAAACGGCACGGTGTTCCCTTCATCAAGCAGGCGAACGGCAGCTTCTACCTGTTCGGCTCTGGCCTGAAGTTCACCCGCAATAATGCGGCAGAGCGACTCTTTCATCATGGTCAGTTCATCTTGTGGATCGAAAATCAGGGGGATAGTTATACGGGCTGACACCAAAAAATGCCAGCCGGGGAGGGCGCTCTCGGACTATTTAACATACTCGATTTCGTTGACGTACCAGCTTGCTTCACCCGCAGGCGTCTGGACAACGGCTAAATCGCCTACCTCTTTTTTCAGCAGGGCGCGGGCCATGGGTGAGTCGATAGAAATGTAATCCTTACGACCGAAAATTTCATCGTAGCCGACGATACGAAAACGCAGGGTGTCGCCGCTGTCGTTTTCAATTTCGACCCACGCGCCGAAGAAGACTTTACCTTCCTGCTGCGGGGAGTAATCGACAATTTTGAGATTCTCGAGGCACTTCGTCAGGTAGCGTACCCGGCGATCGATTTCGCGCAGCCGCTTTTTATTGTACTGGTAGTCCGCATTCTCGCTGCGGTCGCCCAGGCTTGCTGCCCAGGTGACTTTTTTGGTCACTTCCGGACGCTCTTCGCGCCACAGGTAATCCATCTCTTTTTTGAGTTTCTCGTACCCTTCACGGGTGATCAGAGGCGTTTTCATGGTGCAGCCTTTAATGCCGGTTAACTGTCTTTGCGCACAATACGTAGCGCACAGTGTAACAGACAAGATTAATAATGATTTATGTGATGAAATGAACAGATAAGCTGCTGTTAAATATGCTTTGTAACAATTTCGTCTAGAATTTATACCAGAATTTGCTGGTCGAACCCATGCACTTTTTTAGAATACGCTGTTCCAGGCTTATCCGAACCTTTGGGAGTACACACAATGCAAGAGAACTACAAAATTCTGGTCGTAGATGACGACATGCGCCTGCGTGCGCTGCTGGAACGTTATCTGACCGAGCAGGGCTTCCAGGTTCGTAGCGTCGCGAACGCGGAACAGATGGATCGTCTGCTGACGCGTGAATCCTTCCACCTGATGGTGTTGGACCTGATGCTGCCTGGCGAAGATGGGCTCTCTATTTGCCGCCGTCTGCGCAGCCAGAGCAACCCGATGCCGATCATCATGGTGACGGCGAAGGGTGAAGAAGTCGACCGCATTGTCGGCCTTGAGATTGGCGCTGATGACTACATTCCAAAGCCGTTCAACCCGCGTGAACTGCTGGCGCGTATTCGCGCCGTGCTGCGTCGTCAGGCGAACGAGCTGCCGGGCGCGCCGTCTCAGGAAGAGGCCGTCATTGCATTCGGTAAGTTCAAGCTGAACCTCGGCACCCGTGAAATGTTCCGTGAAGATGAGCCAATGCCGCTCACCAGCGGTGAGTTTGCGGTGCTGAAAGCGCTGGTCAGCCACCCACGTGAGCCGCTCTCCCGTGACAAGCTGATGAACCTGGCGCGTGGTCGTGAATACTCCGCGATGGAGCGTTCTATCGACGTGCAGATCTCTCGTCTGCGCCGTATGGTGGAAGAAGATCCGGCGCATCCTCGTTATATTCAGACCGTGTGGGGTCTGGGCTACGTGTTTGTCCCGGACGGCTCTAAAGCATGAGGCGAATGCGCTTCTCGCCGCGAAGTTCGTTTGCCCGCACGCTGTTATTGATCGTCACCCTGCTGTTTGTCAGCCTGGTGACGACCTACCTGGTGGTGCTGAACTTTGCAATCCTGCCGAGCCTTCAGCAGTTTAATAAGGTGCTGGCATACGAAGTGCGTATGCTGATGACCGACAAACTGCAACTGGAGGACGGCACGCAGTTGGTTGTTCCCCCGGCGTTCCGTCGGGAAATCTACCGTGAGCTGGGCATTTCTCTCTACTCGAACGAAGCGGCGGAAGATGCCGGCCTGCGCTGGGCGCAGCACTATGAATTCCTTAGCCAGCAGATGGCGCAGCAGCTTGGCGGCCCGACGGAAGTGCGCGTTGAGGTCAATAAAAGCTCGCCGGTTGTCTGGCTGAAAACCTGGCTGTCACCCAACATCTGGGTGCGCGTTCCGCTCACCGAGATTCATCAGGGCGACTTCTCGCCGCTGTTCCGATACACCCTGGCGATCATGCTGCTGGCCATCGGCGGCGCATGGCTGTTTATTCGTATCCAGAACCGACCGCTGGTCGACCTGGAGCATGCGGCATTGCAGGTCGGTAAAGGTATTATCCCACCGCCGCTGCGTGAGTATGGCGCATCGGAAGTGCGCTCGGTAACGCGTGCGTTTAACCACATGGCGGCAGGCGTTAAACAGCTGGCGGACGACCGTACGCTGCTGATGGCGGGGGTCAGCCATGACCTTCGCACCCCGCTGACGCGTATCCGGCTGGCAACAGAGATGATGGGCGAGCAGGATGGTTATCTTGCAGAGTCCATCAACAAGGATATCGAAGAGTGTAACGCCATCATCGAGCAGTTTATCGACTACCTGCGCACCGGGCAGGAGATGCCGATGGAGATGGCGGATCTGAACGCGGTTCTGGGCGAAGTGGTTGCCGCCGAAAGCGGCTACGAACGTGAAATTGCGACCGACCTTCAGGCAGGTGAGATTCAGGTACGTATGCATCCGCTCTCCATTAAACGCGCGGTGGCGAATATGGTGGTTAACGCGGCGCGGTACGGCAACGGCTGGATCAAAGTCAGCAGCGGTACGGAACTCAACCGCGCCTGGTTCCAGGGTGGAAGACGATGGCCCGGGCATCAAGCCTGAGCAGCGTAAGCACCTGTTCCAGCCGTTCGTGCGCGGCGACAGCGCGCGCAGCACCAGCGGAACCGGCTTAGGCCTGGCGATTGTGCAGCGTATTGTTGATAACCATAACGGACTGCTGGAAATTGGCACCAGCGAGCGGGGCGGTTTGAGCATTCGTGCGTGGTTACCGGTGCCGGTTTTACGGGGGCAGGTGAAAGAGAGTTAAAAAAGGGGGGCCTGATGCCCTCACCCCGGCCCTCTCCCACGGGGAGAGGGAGAAAACATTAAAAAAGGCAACTTTCGTTGCCTTTTTGCTTTTTACCTTGGTCCCGCACTCACCAGCGCAGCACCGGCCGGGGTGTCGGTATACTTCTCGAAGTTTTCGATAAACAGTTTCGCCAGCGATTCAGCCTTCTCACGCCACTGTTCCGGTGAACCGTAGGTGTTACGCGGATCCAGGATACGCGTATCCACGCCCGGCAGTGCTGTTGGGATCGCCAGATCGAACATCGGCAGCGTAAAGGTCTCAGCGTTATCCAGCGAACCATCCAGAATCGCGTCGATGATGGCGCGTGTATCTTTGATGGAGATACGTTTGCCCGTACCGTTCCAGCCGGTGTTCACCAGGTACGCCTGGGCGCCGGATGCCTGCATGCGTTTCACCAGCACTTCCGCGTACTGCGTTGGGTGCAGCGACAGGAACGCCGCGCCGAAGCAGGCGGAGAAGGTTGGGGTTGGCTCGGTCACACCGCGCTCGGTACCCGCCAGTTTAGCGGTAAAGCCGGAGAGGAAATGGTACTGCGTCTGGCTGGCGGTCAGGCGGGAAACCGGTGGCAGCACGCCGAACGCATCCGCGGTCAGGAAAATCACCTTCGTGGCATGACCCGCCTTCGATACCGGCTTGACGATGTTCTCGATGTGGTAGATCGGGTAAGAGACGCGGGTGTTTTCCGTTTTCGAGGCATCGTCGAAGTCGATAGAACCATCGGCACGCACGGTGACGTTTTCCAGCAGCGCATCGCGGCGAATCGCGTGGTAGATATCCGGCTCTGCCTCTTCCGACAGGCGAATGGTCTTCGCGTAGCAGCCGCCTTCAAAGTTAAACACGCCGTCATCATCCCAGCCGTGTTCATCGTCGCCAATCAGACGACGTTTTGGATCGGTGGACAGCGTTGTTTTACCGGTGCCGGAAAGGCCGAAGAACACTGCTACATCGCCTTTTTCCCCGACGTTCGCCGAGCAGTGCATGGAGGCGATACCGCGCAGCGGCAGCAGGTAGTTCATGACTGAGAACATCCCTTTCTTCATTTCGCCGCCGTACCAGGTACCGCCGATCAACTGGATACGCTCGGTCAGGTTGAAGGCGATGAAGTTTTCGGAGTTCAGACCCTGCTCTTTCCACTGCGGGTTGGTGCATTTCGCGCCGTTCATCACGATAAAGTCAGGGGTGAAGTCTTGCAGTTCTTCATCGGTCGGACGAATGAACATGTTCTTCACGAAATGCGCCTGCCAGGCCACTTCAGTAATGAACCGTACGGAGAGACGGGTGTCGGCGTTAGCGCCGCAGAACGCATCAATAATAAACAGACGCTTGCCGGAAAGCTGATGGGTGACAAGTCCTTTCAGATGCTGCCAGGTTTCCGGGGAGAGCGGTTTGTTATCGTTCTTCCCTTTGCCCTTATCAGCCCACCACAGCGTATCGCGGGTGGTGTCGTCTCGGACGATATACTTATCTTTAGGCGAACGACCGGTAAAAATACCCGTATCGACGGCGATAGCACCCAGGTTCGTCAACACACCGCGCTCGTATCCTTCCAGTGCCGGATTGAGCTCTTCCTGATACAGCGTATCGTAATCGGGGTTGTAGACCACTTCCTGGACGTCGTGAATACCATAAGCCTTGAGATCTTGCGGGGTTAAACCATTAACACGCATATCACTGCTCCTTAGCCAATATGTACTGCCTAAAATTGTAGGGTTTTTCTGGGGATGTTAACCGCGACGGGGCTCATAGATTTACGTATCTGGTCAAAACCCTTACTAACGGAAAACGCTGCGACTCCAGTCACAGGGCGGGCAGATTATCGCAGGAATCGCTTTTTGGATGGGGAAAATGTTCTTAAAAGGTTAATCTCTGGTGAATTTATCCAGAAGAATGTGAATGTAATCGCATACATGTAAGAAAATTACGTAAGGGTTACATTGGGAAAACGATTCAGCTTGGGTGGCGTTTTTTAACCCTCACCCCAAAGGGGTGAGGGTGTTCAAGTTCCCTCTCCTCGTTGGGGAGAGGGTTAGGGTGAGGGGAAAGAGGTTTAGTGAACCTGCGGGTCCGCCGGAGAGGCGTTATTGCGGATCTCCGCGATATCCATGGAATTGAACACGTAGTGCGTACCGCAGTAATCACAGTGCATATCGATCTCACCGTCTTCCGCCATGATGCTGTCGATCTCTTCATCCGGCAGCGTTTTCAGGGCGCCAGCACAACGCTCGCGAGAGCAGGTGCACTTAAATTCCACATCCTGCGGATCGTAAACCGTCACTTCTTCTTCGTGGTACAGACGCCACAGCACGTCGGTCGCCGACAGGGTGAACAACTCTTCCGCTTTGATGGTTTCCGTCAACGTTGCCAGATGCTCGAAATCATTGGTCTGCGCATCCTGCGCAGGCAGAACCTGAAGCAGCATACCACCGGCAGCAGGCTGACCATCCACTTCACCGGTGCGGATGAACAGGCGGGTTGGCAGCTGTTCGGAACGCATGAAGTAATCTTCCAGGCAGGCGGCAAGCGTGTCGCCTTCCAGACCGACAACGCCCTGATAGCGCTCACCCTCTTCAGGCGAGATCGTGATAACCAGGTAGCCATTTCCGACCAGCGTTTTCAGATCCGCATTTTCAGGGATATCGCCCTGAACGCGCGCCACGCCGCGCATCTGCTGCTGGTTATTGCCGTTGATCACCGCCAGCGACATCGGGCCATCACCCTGCAACTGAACGGTAATATCGCCAGCGAACTTCAGCGTGGCGGTCAGCAGGCTGGTGGCAACCAGCAGTTCGCCCAACAGGGTTTTCACCGGCAGCGGGTAGTTGTGGTTTTCCAGAATCTGTTTCCAGGTTTCGGATACGGTGACCAGCTCGCCGCGCACGGCGAATTGTTCAAACAGATAGCGGTGTAATTGGTCGTGTTGGGCCATTTTCATCTCTCGTGCAGGTGAGGGTTACTCGCTCTCACCGTGTTTAAATTTCATCAGATCGCGGCGCTCTTTTTTATCCGGTCGCCGGTCCGGGTGAGGCATGGTCAGCGCATTCATCTTGCGCGCCAGCGCGGTTTTCTCGCGCTTCTCTATGCTTTCGGCCGTCTCTTCATACAGCAAAACGGCTTCGGTTGCGGGCCGCCGCTGCTCGGTAATGGCTTTCACCACCACCGTTTTCTCATCGTTGCCCTGGCGAAGCGTTAGCGTGGCATTCAGTTCAACCAGCTTGCTCGGTTTGCTGCGCTGACCGTTGTAATGCACCTTTCCGCCATCAACCATTTCACGGGCAAGGGCGCGCGTTTTGTAAAAACGGGCGGCCCACAGCCATTTATCCAGTCTTACCCCATCAGAGGGTTTTTCTTTCATGGCGTCTCCTTCACAGTGAGTGAGGGGATCATCCGGCGATAGTCGTTCAGCCCCGGATGTCGCAGATAGCTTTTTTCAGCCAGGCCGGAATCCGGATTGGTCACGCCCAGACAATAGCGAATGCCAAAAGCGGCCGCAGAATCCAGAATCGGCTCGCTGTCGTCAATAAACAGCGTGCGTTCCGGCTGTAAACCGGTCTCTTCCACCACGGCATGCCACAACCGCTGATCCTCTTTCGGATAACCAAATGTGTGGGTGGAAAGCAATAAATCAAGGTGTGAAGCAAGACCGGTATGTTCCAGCTTCACGGCCAGGTTATGGGGATGCGCATTCGTCAGCAAAATGCGGCGCTTACCGCAGGCTTTCAGCGCATCCAGGAACGGGACCGTATCGTCGCGCAGTACGGCGCGTGCGCCCTGGGCGGTGGTCATGGCACAAATATCCAAACCGAGTCGCTCGCTCCAGTAGTCAAGACAGTACCAGTTTAGCGTATGCTGCACCGCGCTATATTGCGAACGAATGAATTCCTGCGCTTCCGCCGGGGAGATCCCCTGCTGTTCACCGTATGTTTCCGGGACCAGCTTTTGCCAGAAATAGTTATCAAAGGCGAGATCAAGCAGCGTGCCGTCCATATCAAGCAGGACGGTATCGACCGCCTGCCAGTCGATATTAAGATGCATAAGGGGGAACTCCAGCCAGAAGAAACGTGCGCGACAGGGTAGCACAACTTGTCGAGCAGGGACGTTATCCGATCAGGCTCTCGGAAGAGGAGATCAGTTTCGGGTTCAGGCAATTTTCGTAGTAGGCCTGGATTTCTGCCAGCCGCGTGCGGGAACGCTGATAGCGGCGTACGGCCTGATAACCGTTCCAGACAATGCACGCCAGCATTGCAATCAGCAGCAGGGATGTCCCTATATAGCGCCACAGGCCAGCGCTATCCGGCATACGGTGCAGGCCAATATGACGCGTGCCGTTGGCGTCGGTAAAGAGGGTGGTGACGATCCCTTCCGCGCTGAATGGCGTCTGCATCAGCATCTGCGCCAGACGCTGGAATTCGCTCCACTGCTCCTGGGCAGGATAGTCATAGAGCGAAACCTGCGGATAAGGTTGATCCACCAGGTCGCTGCCTTCATCGCTGGCAATCACAAAACCGCCGGGCGCCGGGCTGTTAAGCGCCTGGGCAGCACGGGTGGTTTCACGCATCACGAAGGGGGCGGTAGAGGTCGCCACCAGGTTATCCAGCGACTCGGCGCTGACCGGACGCAGAAGCACGTTCACACCGTCCAGGCGTCCCGCTTCGGCGCGTTTCACCAGCGCGTCCCAGTCTTTGCTGTTGCCGAGGTTGACCAGCGCGTTCTTGAGCCGGATACAGTCATCCTGGGCGGAACAGAGATCCTCTGTTTTCAGGACGATTTCGCCAAAGTCATCCAGCAGTACCATGCCCGACTTCTGAATAGCCGAACGCAGGGCAGGGCTGACGCGAGAATCATCATCCGGTTTTGGATGGAGCTGGCGATTAATCGTCTGGGTGAGCGCAGTGGCCTTGTTGACCACATCCGATTCCGGCAGCGGCAGCGGAGAGGCGTCATTCCAGATGATCTGAGAGCAGTCGAACGGCGCGAACGGCGAGTTCTGGCGCGTGTTCCAGGCGCCCGGCGTGTGGATATTACACATCCCGGTGCCTTTGAGGCGCAACGTATCTCCCACGCGTACACCCGCTTCTTCGAGCTGCTGTACGCTGGTGGCTTCCACAGTTTGCGCCCCTTTGATCCACGACAGGGTAAATTTAATCGGCATATCCAGCGGCACGAAGAGCAGCAGCATGACGAAGATTAACGCGGCACCACCGGCAATCACCGCGCTGCGGAGCCAGTGCTGAAGCGGGAAGTTTTTCACTTCGTCGTGCAGGGATAAGTAGCGCCCCTGGCGTACAACGTGGCGGTCGAGATAGATATCAATATCCGTTTTGTGGCCAAGGTCCTGCGCTATCCACGGCTGCCAGTGGCGCGGATAGATAAGATCGATGATCCCGAGCGAGATATTGTTGATATGTTCCTGATCGTTCTCACCGAACAGTCCCCAGCGTTTTGGGGTTCCGCGCAGGCAGTGAATTTCGCGTAATGACGTTTTTGCCGGCGGAGCAAATATGCCCCACAGCCCGGCGGCCAGAAGCAGTACTGCGCCACCCGCGAGCCACGGAACAAACACGTCCGGCGTCAGCAGGCAGATGAAAAAGAGCAGGAACGAGGCGACAATCAACACCGCTTCGCGAATGCCATCCGGGCGGCTCAGGACGTACTCTTCATGCGTCTCCTGGCGGATGTTCAGCAGTTCGATCTGCTCAGTCTCTTCACCGCGAATAGAGGCCTGCGTTCCGCTTGCGCGTTCCAGCGCAAAGCGTGGCGCTTCCTGAACATATTCGCTCAGAGTATGACCATTGAGGGAGATAACCAGCGGCAGCGTATCGGTATGGATGAGCTCGACGCTGTTTTCGTCGTTAATATACTGCTCCCAGAAGGGAGGCAGGTGCACTTCAACAGAGTCGAGATAGTAACGCCACTTGTTGGGATCGTCGGTTGTAATGCCGTAGCGGGTAATGGAGCGCGTTACGCACAGAACGGTGTCACTTTGGGCGTTCAGGTTGAGCGATACGGGGGCGGCGCTGGCGCCGGTAGGGCCAGGCGAAAGCCGGGATCGGTTCAGCGTGTCGAGATACTGCTCAACGGTGCTGCGTTCCTCTGGCGAAAGCTTGCGCGTGTTTGCCCCGGCAAACGCGTTCAAAAAGGGCAGCCGATAACGGCGATGTACGCGGCGCCTGAATACCCACACCGCAATCGACGCGCAGGCCAGCACAGCAGCGAGAAAAATCAAAATGGTGCTCATGCTTTCCCCATCTTACTTATCTTCTTACAGGTGTTGTCAGTCGCACCTTTTGTACAATGAATGAGATTCTGTGGTCGGCTATCGGCAAGTATGGAGTCTAACTTGAGCATGTTGACGCGCATCCCAGTGACCGGTAATGATAACAAAGCCTGTTCCGGCGCGATATCAGCAAATTCCTGGAAACATTTCAACCTCTTGACATTTGTTTTGAAATGAGAATCGCCTACAGTTACGTTGCATAAATGTAAATAAAGAGCAATTGACATTGCCGAAACCGTGCGGCGTATCGCACAATAAAGCCAGTTCACCCAGCAAAGACCCGTCAAGATGACCAAACCCTTACAAAAGCCCACCATTCTGAATGTTGAAACCGTCGCGAAATCGCGTCTGTTTAATGTCGAAAGCGTGGATCTGGAGTTCAGCAACGGTGTGCGTCGTGTTTATGAGCGTATGCGCCCCTCCTCGCGTGAAGCGGTGATGATTGTGCCCATCGTCGACGAGCACCTGATCCTCATTCGTGAATACGCCGTGGGCACAGAATCCTACGAGCTGGGTTTCTCCAAAGGACTGATCGACCCGGGCGAAACGGTGTTTGAAGCGGCAAACCGGGAGCTGAAAGAAGAGGTCGGTTTTGGCGCGAAAGAGCTGACGTTCCTGAAAAAGCTGAGCATGGCACCGTCCTATTTCTCCAGCAAAATGAACATCGTTGTCGCGGAAGATCTCTATCCTGAATCGCTGGAAGGAGACGAGCCGGAACCGCTGCCGCAGGTTCGCTGGCCGCTGGCTCATCTGATGGATTTGCTGGAAGATCCTGACTTTAACGAGGCGCGCAACGTGAGCGCACTGTTCCTGGTGCGGGAATGGCTGAAGGGGCAGGGGCGTTTGTAGCGCCACCATTAAAAACGGCAACCGAAGGTTGCCGTTTTGCATTGACGTTGTAGGCCGGGTCAGGCGTAGTCGCCACCCGGCTTTTTTGTTGGCGTCAGAACAGCTCGTG
Source organism: Enterobacter cloacae complex sp. ECL72 (assembly GCF_019056635.1). NCBI lineage: Bacteria > Pseudomonadati > Pseudomonadota > Gammaproteobacteria > Enterobacterales > Enterobacteriaceae > Enterobacter > Enterobacter cloacae complex sp. ECL72. Next base: position 4,639,551 of record NZ_CP077659.1, read on the forward strand.
CGTCTCGCCGTTATCAATGATCTCTGTACCCACCTCATGCACTGCCTGCGTGGTTGGCTGCGTACCCTCGATGAAATACTCGGCACGGCTGTTACCGCCATTCGCGAGCTGTCCGGTACTGCGGTCGATATTCACCGTCACCACGCCCGGTGGAGGCGTTAGCGGCTGCTCTGGTACGCCCTCGAGAACGGCCTTCATGTATGCATCCCAGGCAGGTTGCGCACTCTTCGCGCCGCCTTCGTATCCGGAAATCTGATCTTTAATCGCGCCAGAGGCGGTGGTGCGCCCCAGATCGCGGCGGTGATCGTCAAAACCAATCCAGACGGAGGTGACAACCCCCGGGCCATAACCTGAGAACCAGGCATCTTTTGAACTGTTGGTTGTCCCGGTTTTGCCGCCGATGTCGTGGCGCTGCAAATCGCGGCCCGCTCGCCAGCCGGTGCCTTGCCAGCCCGGTTCGCCAAAGATGTTGGTGTTCAGTGCGCTCTTAATCAGGAACGACAGCGGCGTGCTGATCACGTGCGGGGCATACTCCTGCGCGCCACTCTGGGCGACCAGCGCCTGATTGGCCTGTTCCAGCTGAGGCTGCGGCACCGCCAGATTCTGACGTTCCTGAGAGATCGCCACATCTTCCATATCCTTGTTTTCCAGGACATTGGATTTTGGCGTGTCGCCGTAAATCACCGGAATATCGCATTCAGGGCAGGCAATTTTCGGTTTCGCTTCAAACAGTACGCCGCCCTGATCGTTCTCGATTTTGCTGATGAAATACGGATCGACCAGGAAGCCGCCGTTCGCCATCACCGAGTAGCCACGCGCAACCTGGAGCGGCGTAAAGGACGCGGAGCCGAGCGCCAGAGATTCAGTATGAACGATGTTTTGCGCCGGGAAGCCAAAGCGTTGCAGATACTCTGCCGCATAATCCACGCCCATCGCACGCATCGCGCGAACCATGACCACGTTCTTCGACTGGCCAAGGCCCTGGCGCAGGCGGATAGGGCCAGCGTATTGCGCCGGAGAGTTCTTCGGCTGCCAGTCAGAGCCCGCACCGGCATCCCAGCGGGAAATTGGCACGTCGTTGAGAATGCTGGCGAGAGTCAGCCCCTTATCCATCGCCGCGGTATACAGGAACGGTTTGATGTTCGAACCAACCTGACGCAGCGCCTGGGTCGCGCGGTTAAATTTGCTCTGGTTGAAATCGAACCCGCCAACCAGCGCCATCACGGCGCCGTTCTGCGGATTGATGGAGACCAGCGCAGAGTTTACGTCCGGCACCTGCGCCAACCACCAGGCATCGCCGACCTGACGCACCCAGATTTGTTGTCCGGTTTGTACGACATCGGTCACTTTACGTGGCGTAGGCCCCTGAAGGGTGTCAGAACGGTATGGACGCGCCCAGCGGACACCCTCCATGCGCAGCGAAACGGATGTGCCATCGGCCATCATCGCCACTGCTTCCTGTGGATCGGCCTGGGTGACGACCGCCGGACGCAGCGGGCCATAGGTCGGCAGCGCTTTCAGGGAATCCGTGATTTTTTTACTGTCCCATGCGCCTTCACCCACTTTCCACAGCACGTTGGACGGGCCGCGATAGCCGTGACGCATATCGTAATCCATCACGTTATTACGCACCGCCTGCTGGGCAGCCTGCTGCACCTTGCGGGTCACGGTGGTATAGACGCGATAACCATCTTCATACGCTTTATCACCGTAGCGACTCACCATCTCCTGGCGAACCATTTCAGTGAGATACGGTGCAGAGAAAGCAATTTCCGGCGCATGGTAATTGGCGTCAATAACGTCGCTGCGCGCCTTATCGTACTCAGACTGGCTGATATAGCCTTCGCTCAACATACGCGACAGCACCACGTTACGGCGCGCGGTGGCGCGGTCCAGCGAGTAGAGCGGGTTAAACGTGGATGGCGCTTTTGGCAGGCCGGCAATGGTCGCCATTTCGCTCAGCGTGAGCTGATCGATCGGCTTACCAAAATAGACCTGAGCCGCAGCCCCTACGCCATAGGCGCGGTAGCCCAGATAGATCTTGTTGAGGTAAAGCTCAAGGATCTCGTCTTTGCTCAGCAGTTGCTCAATGCGGATCGCGAGGAACACCTCTTTGATCTTACGCATCAGCGTCTTTTCCGGGCTGAGGAAGAAGTTACGCGCCAGCTGCTGGGTAATGGTACTTGCCCCCTGAGAGGCATGACCGGAGAACAGCGCCACGCTTGCCGCACGGAAAATACCGACCGGATCGACACCGTGGTGCTCGTAAAAACGGCTGTCCTCGGTGGCGATAAAAGCCTTCACCATCACGGGTGGAATTTGATTTAAGGTCAGAGGGATACGACGTTTCTCGCCGTATTGCGCCATCAGTTCACCATCGGCGCTATAGACCTGCATAGGGATCTGAAGCCGCACATCACGAAGCGTGGCGACATCAGGGAGTTGCGGCTCGACATATTTGTACAAACCAATAATCGAGCCTGCTCCCAGCAGAATGCAACAGACTGCAAGGATCAATAAATACTTTACGAACTTCACCGGAGATTTCCCATTTGGTTTAGCCTGGGCAGTTTCTAAACAATCGCGCGGTAGTATAAAGGCAAGCCTGATTCATTGATATAGCCGTCACTCCGACGGGCGATAAGGAGATCGTGAAGCATGGCTTTTAAAACGTGGCAAACAGGCGTTCATATTCAACAGGATAAGGTGGTTGCGGTAGCGCTGACCAGAGAGCGGGCCGGATGGCGTTTACGGCGCTGGTGGGCGGTGCCGCTGTCGGACGGCGTTATCGGGGAAGGCAAAATACTTAAGCCAGAACAGCTGGTTAACGCATTACGTGGCTGGCGGAAAACATTGCCGCACTCGCATCGGGTATTTCTCTCATTTCCGGCGACGCGCGTTCTGCAACGCGCGTTGCCCCGTCCATCCGTTACCTTGCGTGACAGCGAACAGCTCACCTGGGTAGGCGCCGCATTAGCGCGTGAGCTGGAGATGCCCGCCGATACGCTCTGCTTTGACTACGCGCATGATACGTTCAGCAACACTTTTCAGGTTACCGCAGCGCAAAACAGAGAGGTCGATACCCTGTTGACGCTGGCGAACGCGCTGCGTTTGCGTCTGGCAGCAATCGCCCCGGATGCCGGCGCGCTGGCTAATCTTCTCTCTGCTGTTGCCCCCGCCCGGTGCGTCGCCTGGAGAGATCAACACCAGTGGCTATGGGCGATGCGTCACCAGTGGGGGCGGCGCTACACCACAGAAGCGGCGACGGTGAATGAACTGGCGGCGCTGCTTGCGCTTTCTCCTTCTGATATCGCCGTGTTTGATGCTGGCCGCGAACCCTGGGAAGCGGTGACGCTGTGCCAGCCGCCGCTGCCGGAATGCGGTGCTGATTACACCGTCGCCCTGGCGCTGGCCATGAGCGAGGCGCCGTAATGAGCATACCCAATCTTTTACCCTGGCGTCGGCAGCAACGTAATCAGCGCCTGCGTTTCTGGGGGCTGCTGTTTGCTGGCTCACTGCTGGTGATGCTGGCGGGAGGTATCAGCCTGCGGGCGACGCAGTCTCTCGCGTTACAGGCGTTGCAGAGCGAACTGGCGGGGACGCGTGCAGTGCAGAAGGTATTGAAAGCCCGTCAGCCGCAGTCAGCGGGGCAGAAAACCCCTTCGCCGCCGTCTGATCCGGCCTGGCAACCTGCGCTGGAGTCCCTTGCCAGCGCAATGCCCCGGCAGGCGTGGCTGACGGCGCTGCGTTATCAGCCACCCTCGCTGACCCTGACCGGCTATACCACCTCACTGCCAGCGCTCTCCGCCATGACCGATGCCCTGAAAAGGGTGACGGGATTTAACCCCGGACCGGCAGGCGAAATGCAACAGGATAGCCAGGGGCGATGGATGTTCTCTTTTCAACTACATAGCCGGAGGTAGCAGGTGGGTATCTGGTATCAACGCTGGACTGATGCACGTCCTTCCCGGCGCGTCCTTTGCTGGTTGATCGCATCGGGGCTTGTTGCGTGGGCAATTTGGGGACTGCTGCTCAGGCCCGCTGCTCTGCGTTACGCCGATATTCAGGCGCAGGCCATCAGTGCGAAGCGAATCAACGCCTCGCTGTGGCCAGAGGCCGGACGGCGAGTAGTGGTTACGCAAGTGACGCCCTCGCAGCCCTTTTCTCCCCTGGCTTTTCAGCGTGAGGGCGCAAGGCTGGTGTACTGGAAGCCGCAGCAGCGTGGGGGAGAGCTGGCGCTGGATGCCTCCTGGGGCGCGGTTCCGGCGCTCTTTTCCCGGCTGGCGCTTGAGAACGCGCGGGTGAGTGCGTTTTCCATCACCCCACAGGGCAAACGCCTACGCCTCAGCCTGCAACTGGAGATCGGTCATGCGCAGTAAAGCCCGTTTGCTGATCCTGCTTTCTCCGCTTTTCCTGACCGGAATGCGGGATCCCTTCTCTGTGCCGGAAGAGCGTTGCGCAGCCGGGCAGCTCAGCCAGTGGCGGTATCAGGGGGTAGTCAGCGGCAGCAGGGATATCGGCCTTATACAGGACGGGCAGAAACGCTGGCACCGGGTAAAAACGCAGATGCGGTTACCGACAGGCTGGCGGGTGAGCGCGATAGATAAACAACAACTGACTGTTGATGTCGGCGACATGTGCGAGCCGAAGCGATGGACATGGCAACGAGAAGGAACGAAAAAAAGTGAAGATAAGGATAGGGCTGTTACTGGCGGCACTCAGCCAGCCCCTGTGGGCCGCGACGCCAAAACCGGTCACCCTGCTGGTGGATGATGTCCCGGTGGTGCAGATATTACAGGCGCTGGTGGGGCAGGAGGATCGCAATCTGGTGGTGTCGCCGGATGTCAGCGGTTCGCTTTCGCTGAATTTAACGCGGGTGCCCTGGAGACAGGCGCTTCAGACAGTAGTGAACAGCGCCGGGCTGGTATTGCGGGAAGAGGGCGGCATTTTTTATGTGCATACGGCGGCCTGGCAACGGGAGCAACAGACGCGTAAAGAGCAGGAGCGGGCCCAGCGTCTGCTTGACGCCCCGCTGCACTCTCACAGCATTCCGTTTGCTTATGCGGATGCAGCCGAATTGCAAAAAGCGGCAGAAAAGCTCTTAAGCCCGAAAGGCAGTCTCTCCGTCGACAAGCGCACCAACCGTTTCCTGGTCAGGGATAACCAGACGGTGGTGGATATGCTCCAGCGCTGGGCTGTGCAGATGGATCTGCCCGTCGAGCAGGTGGAACTGGCGGCGCAGATTGTGACCATCAGTGAAAAAAGCCTGCGTGAACTGGGGGTGAAATGGAACCTCGCTGACGCAACGGAGGCCGGTAAGGTGGGTCAGGTCACGACGCTGGGGGCGGACCTGTCGGTGGCCAGTGCAACCACCCACGCAGGGTTTAACATCGGGCGCATCAACGGCAGGATGCTGGATCTTGAGTTGTCGGCGCTTGAGCAAAAGCAGCAGGTGGATATCATCGCCAGCCCGCGGCTGCTGGCGTCGCACATGCAGCCGGCCAGCATCAAGCAGGGCAGCGAAATCCCGTATCAGGTTTCCAGCGGCGAAAGCGGGGCGACATCCGTTGAATTTAAAGAAGCGGTATTAGGCATGGAGGTCACGCCGGTGGTCCTGCCGGGTGGTCGCATGCGCCTGAAACTGCATATCAGTGAAAATATGCCCGGCCAGGTGCTGCAACAGGCAGACGGCGAAACGCTGGCGATCGATAAGCAGGAGATCGAAACGCAGGTAGAGGTAAAAAGTGGGGAAACGCTCGCGCTGGGCGGGATCTTTTCGCAAAAGAATAAAACCGGACGCGACAGCGTGCCCGTGCTGGGCAACATTCCGTGGCTGGGTCAGCTGTTCCGCCATGACGGAAAAGATAACGAACGGCGCGAGTTAGTGGTGTTTATCACGCCACGTCTGGTCAGTATTCAGTAATGGGTAACGATCCCCGCAATGATTTTGCATTCAGTTTGTTGCAGATGTTTGACGTGGGGCATGAATTAGCATACAAGGAGTACCGATTTGAGTTGGACTTACGTCTTATTTCCTTATGCGCCGGGAACGGTGATTTAATCAGTTGCCAAACAAGCCGGAGTATTGAGATAATTTTTCGTCTGACTCTCGCTCTATTGCAAATGAGGTTTCAGTTCATGTCCTGCTACGCCGGGTGTCTGCGCAGCGGGGATTACCATTAACGAATAGTCTTAGTAGTACCGAAAAAATGGCAGAGAAACGCAATATCTTTCTGGTTGGGCCTATGGGTGCCGGCAAAAGCACTATTGGGCGTCAGTTAGCTCAACAACTCAATATGGAATTTTACGATTCTGATCAAGAGATTGAGAAACGAACCGGAGCGGATGTGGGCTGGGTCTTCGACGTAGAAGGCGAAGAAGGTTTCCGTGACCGAGAAGAAAAAGTGATCAACGAACTCACGGAAAAACAGGGCATTGTGCTGGCAACTGGCGGTGGCTCTGTAAAATCTCGCGAAACCCGCAACCGTCTCTCCGCCCGTGGCGTAGTGGTCTATCTTGAGACGACCATCGAAAAACAGCTGGCACGCACGCAGCGTGATAAAAAGCGCCCGTTGTTGCAGGTTGAAACACCGCCACGTGAAGTTCTGGAAGCTTTGGCCGATGAACGCAATCCTCTGTACGAAGAGATTGCTGATGTGACCATTCGTACTGACGATCAAAGTGCTAAAGTGGTTGCAAACCAGATTATTCATATGCTGGAAAGCAACTGATTCTGGCTTTATATACACTCGCCTGCGGGTAAAAGCATTTAAGGTGGATGTCGCGTCATGGAGAGGATTACAGTTACTCTCGGGGAACGTAGTTACCCTATCACCATCGCGGCTGGTTTGTTTAACGACCCAGCTTCCTTCTTACCACTGAAAGCGGGTGATCAGGCGATGCTGGTCACCAACGAGACGCTGGCTCCGCTTTATCTCGACCGTGTACGTCACCTGCTTGAGCAGGCGGGCGTGAAGGTCGACAGTGTGATTCTGCCCGATGGCGAGCAGTACAAAAGCCTGACGGTACTGGATACCGTCTTTACCGCACTTCTGCAAAAACCGCACGGTCGTGATACAACACTGCTTGCCCTGGGCGGCGGCGTTGTGGGCGATCTGACCGGTTTTGCAGCCGCCAGCTATCAGCGCGGCGTGCGCTTTATTCAAATTCCAACCACGTTGCTCTCACAGGTCGATTCTTCTGTGGGCGGTAAAACGGCGGTTAACCATCCGCTCGGCAAAAACATGATTGGCGCGTTCTACCAGCCTGCCTCGGTGGTGGTGGATCTCGACTGTCTGAAAACCTTGCCAGCGCGCGAACTGGCGTCCGGCCTTGCAGAAGTGATCAAATACGGCATTATTCTTGACGGGGAATTCTTCACCTGGCTGGAAGAGAATATGGATGCGCTGCTGCGCCTCGACGGGCAGGCAATGGCCTACTGTATTCGCCGTTGTTGTGAGCTGAAAGCAGAAGTCGTTGCCGCAGATGAGCGTGAAACCGGCTTACGTGCTTTACTGAATCTGGGGCATACGTTTGGTCATGCGATCGAAGCCGAAATGGGCTACGGTAACTGGCTTCACGGTGAAGCTGTCGCTGCCGGAATGGTTATGGCGGCGCGAGCCTCTGAACGTCTGGGGCAGTTCAGGCCGGAAGAGACAGCACGTATCATCGCGTTGCTTAAACGTGCTGGCTTGCCGGTGAGTGGTCCGCAGGAAATGTCTGCGCAGGCGTACCTTCCCCACATGATGCGCGATAAAAAAGTATTGGCAGGTGAGATGCGTCTGGTACTCCCGCTTGCAATAGGGAAAAGTGAAGTGCGCGGCGGAGTGCCGCACGAAGTCGTACTTGGCGCTATTGCTGATTGTCAGCAGGCGTAACAACTAGAAAGGTCAGACCGCTGTAACAGGTGGTCGTTTTAGCTTCAGGTAAATGCAGAGTCGTTGGCAGAAGCCTTTGAGTGGGGTGTTAAATGGATGAATTCAAACCAGAAGACGAGCTGAAACCCGATCCCAGCGATCGTCGTACTGGTCGTTCTCGTCAATCTTCAGAACGTGATAACGAGCCGCAGATCAATTTTGACGATGTCGAACTGGATGCAGACGATCGTCGCCCTTCGCGTAGCCGTAACGCGCGAAATGAGCGAGAAGACGAGGAGTATGAATCCGAAGAAGAGTTAATGGATGAACAGCCTGTTGAACGTCGTCCGCGCAAACGTAAAAAAGCGGTAGCGGCAAAACCGGCCTCCCGTCAGTACATTATGATGGGCCTTGGCGTTCTGGTGCTGGTCTTGCTGATTGTCGGCATTGGGTCCGCGCTAAAAGCACCTTCTACCAATTCTACCGAGCAGACGGCGTCTGCCGAGAAGAGCATTGACCTGTCTGGTAACGATGCGAGCAACCAGGCGAATGGCGCTCAGCCTGCGCCGGGCACCACTTCCGCAGAGCAGACCGCAGGTAACACCAGCGCTGGCCAGGATATCTCTCTGCCGCCTGTCTCTGCGACCCCGACTCAGGGCCAGGCGCCTGCGACGCCTGAAGGTCAGCAGCGTGTTGAAGTTCAGGGCGATCTGAACAATGCGCTGATGCAGCCGCAGAATCAGGAGCAGGTTAACGCTGCCGTGGTGAACTCCACGCTGCCAACTGAACCAGCCACCGTTGCGCCAGTTCATGGCAGCAATGCCCAGCAGCAAACGGCGACAACGGAAACCAAACCGCGCCAGACGCAGACTGCGCCACGCCAGGAGCGTAAGCAGGCTGTGATTGAGCCGAAGCGTGAGACGAAACCGCAAACCGTGGCAAAAGCGCCAGAAACGAAAGCGCCAGCGCAGACCAAACCTGCTGTGAGCCAGCCGGTTAAAGCGCCAACGCCTGCGGCAACCACTGCACCGAAAGCAACGGCGACCACAACCGCGCCTGCTGCAACAACACCTTCTGCAACAACACCTGCGGCTCCCGCAGCCAAAACGGGCGCTGCATCAGGTAAAACGACGGGCAACGTGGGTTCTTTGCAGTCGGCCTCTTCCAGCAACTACACCCTTCAGCTGAGCAGTTCGTCTAACTATGACAACCTCAACGCCTGGGCGAAGAAATCGAATCTGAAAAACTACGTGGTTTATCAGACGACCCGTAACGGTCAACCGTGGTATGTGCTGGTGAGTGGTATTTATGCTTCCAAAGATGAAGCAAAACGTGCCGTTTCCACGCTGCCAGCCGACGTGCAGGCGAAAAACCCGTGGGCGAAGCCGATTCATCAGGTGCAGGCCGATCTGAAGTAATGTTTAAAGCGCAGGATGCTGTCGGAGCTTTCTCCACAGCCGGAGAAGGTGTAATCAGTTAGTCAGCATGAAAAAAAATCGCGCTTTTCTGAAATGGGCAGGGGGGAAATACCCCCTGCTCGACGATATTAAAAAGCACCTGCCGAAAGGCGAGTGTCTTATCGAGCCCTTCGTGGGTGCTGGATCGGTGTTCCTGAATACCGATTTTTCTCGTTATATCCTGGCGGATATCAACAGCGACCTTATCAGCCTCTATAACATCGTCAAACTGCGTACCGATGAGTATGTGGAAGAGGCGCGGAAGCTGTTTACGCCAGAGAACAACAACCCGGACGTCTACTATCAGTTCCGCGCTGAGTTTAATCAAAGCCAGGATCCGTTCCGTCGCGCGCTGTTGTTTCTTTATCTCAACCGCCATGGTTACAACGGTCTGTGCCGGTATAATCTGCGTGGCGAGTTTAACGTGCCGTTTGGCCGCTATAAGCGTCCCTACTTCCCACAGGACGAGCTGTATCACTTTGCTGAAAAAGCGCAGAATGCCGAGTTCTACTGTCTCTCCTATGAAGAGTGCATGGATCTGGCGGGCGTAAACTCGGTGGTCTACTGCGACCCGCCTTACGCGCCACTGTCTGCCACGGCAAATTTCACCGCCTACCACACCAATAGCTTCAGCCCGGCCGAGCAGGCTCGTCTGGCTGAGATGGCGGAAAAGCTGGTCAGCAAAAGAATTCCGGTGTTAATTTCGAATCACGACACGCCTGATACGCGCGAATGGTACAAAGCCGCGAAGCATTTTCAGGTAAAAGTGCGGCGTAGCATTAGCAGCAACGGCGGCACACGTAAAAAGGTGGACGAACTTCTGGCGCTTTATCGACCCTGAGCCTTTGCCCGCCGGTAAACACATTTCAAGGAGATGCGGATGAAACAGTTTTTGATTGCCCCCTCAATTCTGTCGGCCGATTTTGCCCGCCTGGGTGAAGACACTGCCAAAGCTCTCGCGGCTGGCGCGGATGTCGTCCATTTCGACGTTATGGATAACCACTACGTTCCCAACCTGACCATCGGTCCGATGGTGCTTAAAGCGCTGCGTAACTACGGGATCACCGCGCCCATTGACGTGCATCTGATGGTGAAACCGGTTGACCGCATCGTGCCTGATTTCGCCGCGGCGGGTGCCAGTATCATCACTTTCCACCCGGAAGCCTCCGAACACGTTGACCGCACGCTACAGCTGATCAAAGAGAACGGCTGTAAGGCGGGACTGGTCTTTAACCCGGCGACCCCGCTGAGCTATCTCGACTACGTGATGGACAAGCTGGACGTGATCCTGCTGATGTCCGTCAACCCGGGCTTTGGTGGTCAGTCATTTATCCCTCAGACCCTCGACAAACTGCGTGAAGTGCGCCGCCGTATCGATGAGTCTGGCTATGATATTCGTCTGGAAGTGGACGGCGGCGTGAAGGTCAATAACATCGGTGAGATTGCGGCGGCAGGGGCGGATATGTTCGTCGCAGGCTCCGCCATCTTCGATCAACCGGATTACAAAAAAGTCATTGATGAAATGCGCCGTGAACTGGCGAAGGTAAGTCATGGATAAATTGCAGGCTATTCGGGGTGTAGCATTTGACCTCGACGGCACGCTGGTCGACAGCGCGCCAGGATTAACCCGCGCCGTCGATCAGGCGCTATATGCCCTTGAACTCCCCGTTGCAGGCGAAGAGCGCGTCGTGACGTGGATTGGTAACGGTGCAGACGTGCTGATGGAGCGCGCGCTGTCCTGGGCTCGTCAGGAGCGTGCCTCTCAGCGTTCCGCGCAAGGTAAACCGAGTGTTGACCACGCGGATATTCCCCAGGATGAGCAGCAGCGTATTCTGCGCAAACTGTTCGACCGTTTCTACGAAGAGACCGTCGAAGAGGGTAGCTTCCTGTTCCCGGATGTCGCTGAAACGCTGAGCGCGCTACATGCCAAAGGCATCCCGCTGGGACTGGTGACTAACAAGCCGACACCGTTCGTTGCGCCTCTGCTGGAAGCGCTGGATATCGCGAAATACTTCTCCGTAATTGTGGGCGGCGATGACGTGCAGAATAAAAAGCCGCATCCGGAACCGCTATTGCTGGTGGCAGGAAAATTATCCTTAGCGCCTGCGGAGCTGCTCTTTGTCGGGGATTCCCGCAATGATATTCTGGCTGCCAGAGCGGCAGGTTGCCCGTCGGTTGGGTTGACCTACGGCTACAACTACGGTGAAGCCATTACGTTGAGTGAGCCGGACGTTGTGTTCGACCACTTCAAAGATTTGTTGCCCGCACTCGGGCTCTCGCACAGTGAACATCAGGAATTGAATAATGACTAAGCCCATCGTTTTTAGTGGCGCACAGCCTTCAGGTGAACTGACCATTGGTAACTACATGGGTGCGTTACGTCAGTGGGTGAGCATGCAGGATGACTACCACTGCATTTACTGCATCGTGGATTTGCATGCTATCACCGCGCGTCAGGATCCCGAGAAGCTGCGCAAAGCAACACTTGATACGCTGGCGCTGTACCTGGCGTGCGGTATCGATCCAGAGAAGAGCACCATTTTCGTTCAGTCTCACGTGCCAGAGCACGCGCAGCTGGGCTGGGCGCTGAACTGCTACACCTATTTCGGCGAGCTGAGCCGCATGACCCAGTTCAAGGATAAGTCTGCCCGCTACTCTGAAAACATCAACGCCGGTCTGTTTGACTATCCGGTGCTGATGGCGGCCGACATTCTGCTGTACCAGACCAACCAGGTGCCGGTGGGTGAAGACCAGAAGCAGCACCTGGAGCTGAGCCGCGATATTGCCCAGCGCTTCAATGCGCTTTACGGTGACGTGTTCAAAGTGCCTGAGCCGTTTATTCCGAAATCCGGCGCGCGCGTGATGTCGCTGCTGGAGCCGACCAAAAAGATGTCCAAGTCTGACGATAACCGCAACAACGTTATCGGCCTGCTGGAAGATCCGAAATCAGTGGTGAAAAAGCTCAAGCGTGCGGTGACCGACTCCGACGAGCCGCCAGTGGTGCGCTACGACGTGCAGAACAAAGCGGGCGTGTCTAACCTGCTGGACATTCTCTCCGGTGTGACCGGACAGAGCATCCCTGAGCTGGAAAAACACTTTGAAGGCAAGATGTACGGCCACCTGAAAGGCGAAGTGGCAGACGCCGTTTCCGGCATGCTGACCGAGTTGCAGGAGCGCTATCACCGTTACCGTAACGACGAAGCTTTCCTGCAAAAAGTGATGAAAGAGGGCGCGGAAAAAGCCAGCGCGCGCGCCTCCGAAACCCTGAAAGCGGTGTACGACGCTATTGGGTTTGTGGCGAAACCTTAAGCCGCTTTGCCGGGTGGCGCTTACGCTTACCCGGCCTACGGGACCGTGCAGGTCGGGTAAGGCGGAGCAGCCACCCGACAAAACTGACGAAACAAAAAAACCGGGACATCCCCGGTTTTTTTACGCCTGAAAAACGCTTACTGCTGTGCCGCCGGGCCGCAACCGCCGATGATCTTCGAAATGGAGATCGCCGGGTGAAGCAGGTAATCGTAGCTGCAATTATTTTTAGTATTTTGAACGTGACCGGTGCAGGCCGTCAGAGTTGATAACAGGCCGACCAGAACGGCAGCTTTTGCCAGTTTGAACATACGCATTCCTTGTCAATAAATCGAAAATTGGATGTAACACGAGGGAATAAATGGAAAAGTTCCATTATGCGGGCGGTATGTTATCGACTGAGGTAAGAAGGGAGTAGTCCGCTTAAAGACTACTCCCGGGAGAGATTATGCGTTAGTGGCTGGAGAACCAGTTCAGTTTTTCGCGCAGGGCTACCACGCGACCCACCACAATCAGCGCCGGGCTTTCAACCTGCTGCGCCAGCTCGCCCAACTGCGTCAGCACGCCATCGACCACGCGCTGCGTAATGGCGGTGCCGTTTTCCACCAGTGCGACCGGCATATCTGCTTCCATGCCGTGCTCCAGCAGTTTCGCCTGGATCGTGGCTGCCTGATTTAGCCCCATATAGAACACCAGCGTCTGCTTTTCAGCGGCCAGATTATGCCAGTCCAGTTCGCTGCCGGTTTTCAGGTGGCCCGTCACCAGGCGCACGCTCTGGGCATAGTCGCGATGGGTTAACGGAATGCCGGAATAGGCAGAACAGCCGGACGCCGCCGTAATGCCCGGCACCACGGAGAACGGAATACCCGCGTTGCACAGGGTTTCCAGCTCTTCGCCGCCGCGACCAAAGATAAATGGATCGCCCCCTTTCAGGCGCACCACGCGCTTACCTTTTTGCGCTTCCCGCAGCAGGGTCTGGTTGATCTCCTCCTGCGGTACGCAGTGATAACCTGCCCGTTTGCCGACGAACACGCGGTCAGCATCGCGGCGCACCAGATTCATGATGTCATCAGAGACCAGACGGTCATACACCACGATGTCCGCCTGCTGGATCTGCTGGAGACCCTTCAGCGTCAGCAGGCCCGCATCGCCGGGACCTGCGCCCACCAGCACCACTTCACCGCGATGGTCCAGCGGCTCGCTCAGGAGCTGTTCGGTCGTCTCTTCAACGGCTTTGGTGTCCTGATTGGCAAGGGACTGCGCCAGCCTGTCGTTGACAAAGAACTTCTCCCAGAAGCGACGGCGTTCGCCCACGGTTGCGAAGGTTTGCTTCACGCGGGAGCGCAGCTCCCCGGCGTATTGGGCAATCTGACCAAGATGCTTCGGCAGCACGGCTTCCAGTTTTTCCCGCAGCAGACGGGCAAGAACGGGCGAGCGCCCGCCGGACGACACCGCAATCATCAGCGGTGAACGGTCAATAATCGACGGCATGATAAAGCTCGCCTCTTTCGGCGCATCCACAACGTTACAGAAGATGCGGCGCGCTTCGCAGGCGTCGCTGACGCGCTGGTTAACATCATCGTTATCCGTTGCGGCGATGGTCAGCCAGCAGGTATCCAGCAGGGATTCATCAAATTCGCCCTGCACCTGGGTGAGCATCCCTTCCTGCGCCCAGACGTCAAACTGTGGGGCGAAAGTGAGGGCGTTGACGGTCAGTCGGGCGCCCGCCTCTAACAGCAGGCGTGCCTTGCGTTCAGCCACATCGCCGCCGCCCACGAGCAGGCAGTCGCGGTTGCGTAATTGACAAAAAATCGGCAGGTGATCCACGACGTTACCTCACAGCATTCATGGCGGGGGAAGAATTGACGTCAGGATAACAGCAGGAATCGTACAGAACATACGGTTTTTCCTGCCGTTACCCATAAGGGGTCATAAGCCTTTCCTATTGAAAAGGCGAGAGGTTACGCTTTCAGCTGCACCTCGCCGTCCTTTACGCGGACGTCGTAGTGTTTGACCGAGAAGCTTTCATCTTCCATGCAGAGTCCGTCGGTTAAGCGGAAGCGCTGCTTTTTCAGCGGGCTGGCAACCCACAGCTCGCCCTGGTGCTCCGCAATCAGACCGCGGGAGAGCACGCTGGCCTCGAAGAACGGGTCGATATTGCTGATGGCATAGACCTGTTCATCGTGGCGAGGGCGGAAAATCGCCACCTGCTCGTTGCCCAGCAGGGCACAGACGCCGGTTGCTGGCAGAATGTCGTTAATATTGCAGATGTTTACCCACTGGCTCATGCGTTTTCCTCCACCAGCATCACCGGAATACGTTCATACGGGGTCGCTGGACGATGCTGTTCGCGCTCCGGTACCACCTGCACGTTCGGGTCGCGCTGGGTGCTGTTGATAAAGTGTTTGAAGCGCGTCTGCGCCGCTGGCGTGTTCACGGTTTCGGTCCACTCGCAGATCACCGCCTCGCGCAGGCGAGTCATCTCGGATTCCAGCTGTTCATTCAGACCCAGCTTGTCGTCGATAATGACCGACTTCAGGTAGTCGATGCCGCCTTCGAGATTATCCAGCCAGGACGCGGTACGGGTCAGCTTATCGGCGGTACGAATGTAGAACATCATGAAGCGGTCGAGGTATTTGATCAGCGTATCGCGATCGAGATCGGCGGCCAGCAGATCCGCGTGGCGAGGTTTCATCCCGCCGTTACCGCACACGTACAGGTTCCAGCCTTTCTCCGTGGCAATGATACCCACATCTTTCCCCTGTGCTTCCGCACATTCACGGGTACACCCTGAGACGCCGAACTTCATTTTGTGCGGCGTACGGATGCCTTTGTAGCGGTTTTCCAGCTCTACGCCGAAGCCCACGCTGTCGCCCACGCCGTAGCGGCACCAGGTGCTGCCCACGCAGGTTTTCGCCATGCGCAGCGCCTTGGCGTACGCGTGACCGGTTTCAAAGCCCGCTTCAATCAGCTGACGCCAGATTTCCGGCAGGTCATCTTTCTGCGCTCCGAACAGGCCGATACGCTGGGAGCCGGTGATTTTGGTGTACAGGTTAAACTCACGGGCGATACGGCCCACGGCGACCAGCCCTTCCGGGGTAATCTCCCCTCCGGCAGAACGCGGGATCACCGAGTAAGTCCCGTCTTTCTGAATATTGGCCAGGAAGTTATCGTTGGTGTCCTGAAGCGGAGTGTGTTCTGGTTTGAGCACATATTCGTTCCAGCAGGACGCCAGCAGGGAACCGACGGTTGGCTTACATACTTCACAGCCATAGCCCTGGCCGTGTTTCTCCAGCAGTTCGTCGAAGGACTTAATGCCTTCCACGCGGATCAGGTGATACAGCTCCTGGCGAGAGTAAGCGAAGTGCTCGCACAGGTTGTTGTTCACTTCAATGCCCTGTTTTGCCAGCTCGGCGTTCAGCACCTGGGTGACCAGAGGAATACATCCGCCGCAGCCGGTCCCGGCTTTGGTTTCCGCCTTCAGCGCCGCAACGGTGTGGCAGCCTTTGTTAATGGCGGAGATCAGCATGCCTTTGGTCACGTCGAAGCAGGAACAGATTTGCGCGCTGTCCGGCAGTTTATCCACGCCGATGGACGGCTTACCGCTGGAGGCGTGCGCCGGGAGGATTAGCGCGTCCGGGTTCTCCGGCAGCTCAATGGCGTTCAGCACCAGCTGGAGCAGGTTACCGAAGTCGCTGGTATCACCCACCAGCACCGCCCCGAGCAGGGTTTTGTTGTCCTGGCTGACGATGAGACGTTTGTAGACTTCTTTGCTTTCGTCCAGATAAACATAGCTGCGGGAGTTCGGGGTGCGGCCATGCGCATCACCAATACCGCCCACGTCCACGCCCAGCAGCTTCAGCTTGGCGCTCATGTCTGCGCCGGTGAAGGCGTTTTCGCTGCCGAGGATATGGTCAACGGCGACCTGCGCCATTTTGTACCCTGGTGCAACCAGACCGTATACGCGGTTATTCCAGCTGGCGCATTCGCCGATGGCGTAGATATCCGGATCGGAGGTCTGGCAGGTATCGTTGATCATGATCCCGCCGCGCTGCGCAACGGCCAGACCGCACTGGGTGGCCAGCTTATCGCGCGGGCGAATACCGGTGGAGAAGACGATGAAATCCACTTCCAGCTCGCTGCCATCTGCAAAGCGCATGGTTTTACGCGCTTCGGTGCCTTCCTGCACGATCTCTTTGGTGTTCTTGCTGGTGTGAACCTTCACGCCCATGCTTTCGATTTTACGGCGTAGCTGGTCGCCACCCATATGGTCCAGCTGTTCCGCCATCAGCATCGGGGCAAATTCGATGACGTGGGTTTCAACGCCGAGGTTTTTCAGCGCGCCTGCCGCTTCCAGACCCAGCAGACCACCGCCGACAACCGCGCCGCGTTTGCTTCGACGTGCGCAGGATTCAATGGCGTTGAGGTCTTCAATGGTACGGTAAACGAAGCAATCCTGGGTTTCCGACCCTTTAATAGGCGGGATCCACGGATACGAGCCCGTCGCCATGATCAGCTTATCGTAAAAAACCGTACGTCCGGCGCTGGAGTGGATCACTTTCTCCTGACGGTTGATGGTGATAGCGCGTTCGCCCACCAGCACTTTTACGCCATGCTTCTCGTAGAACCCTTCACGCACCAGAGAGAGCTCTTCGGCGGTATGGTGAGAGAAGTAGGAAGACAAGTGCACACGGTCGTACGCCTTGCGGGGTTCTTCACAGAACACGGTAATATCGAACTGCTCAGCATCGGCTTTATCGAGAAGATCCTCAATAAAGCGGTGGCCGACCATGCCGTTACCGATGATAGCGAGTCTGACTTTGCTCATTTTTGCCTCGATTTCTTTTCTATTACTGCCTACCTTAACGATTCAGCAGGGGCACTTATTGATGCAAATCAAATACGCCTTCACCTACCCCTTAGTGGGTATATCTATGATTTGTCAGGATTTTTATAAGTGACGGATATTGTTTGATTTTTGTGCTTGCTCGTTTTTCGCACAAATTTAGTGGGGTTTTTACCCATCGGCGGGAAGGGCGGGTGAGCAGGGGAAAACCCCTTTGCAGTACGCAAAGGGGTTACGGCGATTAGTGGGTAGCTGTTGCCGGGTTGTGTTGACGGTGACGGGTCACAAAGCCCAGCACGAAGCACATGATGAATACCACTGCATACAGACCGTTAGCGGTATGCAGCGCCGCCAGCGGGCCGCTGTGCGCAACAATCGGGCCCGTGACCACGAAGGTCAGCATGGTGCCGATGGTGCCGCAGGTCAGCACGAAGTTCACCAGCTTTGGCGAGGCCACTTTGGTCTGAAGAGAGCCAAGGGTGATGATCGAGGTATAAATCGCGCTGGAGAAGAAGCCCAGGGTCAGGATGAACCACGGCATATGCTCCGGGGAACCGTTGATGAACAGATACATCAGCACGGTTGCCAGACCCGCCAGAACGGTCAGGATCCGTTGCAGGTCGAAGAAGCGCAGGATAAAGCTAAACGCCCACATGCCGAACATGTAAGACATCCAGAAATCGCTCACCAGTTTACCCGCGTCGTTCAGGCTCATGCCCAGACCTTTCGCGTATTCAGGAACCCAGGAGATAAAGCCCAGCTGGCCGAGGATGTAACACAGCGCGGCGATGGAGAGGAACAGTACGCCGATACCCCATTTTTCTTTCGCAACCGGCTCGGACGTAGTCTGCGCTTTTTTGCCCAGCACCGGGAACTCGCAGCCGAAGGTGAGAACAAAGATCGCGACATAAACCAGACCAATGCAGGCGTACACCCAGTACCACTCAATGCTGCGCGCCAGAAGATACGCGGCGACCATCGGGAAAATCATCCCGGCCATGCTGAAGAAGGAGTCGGTGAACAGCAGACGCGCGCCGCGCTGGCGGCCTTCATACATATGCGTAATCAGGAATGTACCGATCGACATGGTGATCCCGCTCACCAGACCCAGCACGAACATGGCGGCAGAGAAGAGGGCGATGCTGTGGCTCAGCATCAGGCCCGCCACGGCGGCAACCATCAGCACGAAGCCGAAACGCAGCTGCGTTTTCAGCGGCACGATTTCCATCAGCCAGGCATTAAGGAAAATAGAGATCAGGATCCCCGCGTTCAGGAAGGTGAAGGTATTACTCATGCTGGAAACGGGCAGCTGGAAGTAGTCTGCGATATTTCCCATCACCATCCCGGTGACGATCACCAACGCGCCGGTCAGGGCGTAAGAGAAGAAGCTGATCCATGTGAGCTTGATGCGATTGCTGTTAGTCATGTCTGGCCTGTTAAAAGTAAAGAAAAACGCAATGACTGCGTTTGAGCGGGCAGATTTTAGTCGCGAAAGTGATCTAATTAAATCTTTTCAGAAAATTTTGAGCACAATTGCAGGTTTTAACGTGATGCAGATCACATTACGTTGCGGGGTGAACAATCGTTTGCGCGGTAATAATTGTTTCAATTTGGTAAAATTAGGTAAAAGACTGGTCTGGGTTCATACTGCTCTTTAGAATCAAGCCATTCGCTTTTTATACTGCGCTTTGTTAAGGAATTCTCATGCTCAAATCAACACTGGCGGCTGTCGCAGCTGTGTTTGCTCTTTCTGCCGTTTCCCCTGCTGCGCTGGCAGCCAAAGGAGACCCCCACGTCCTGCTGACTACCTCTGCGGGGAATATTGAGCTGGAGCTGGATAGCCAGAAAGCCCCTGTTTCGGTGAAAAACTTCCTCGACTACGTGAACAGTGGTTTTTATAACAACACCACGTTCCACCGCGTGATCCCGGGCTTTATGATTCAGGGTGGCGGTTTTAACGAGCAGATGCAGCAGAAACAGCCCAACCCGCCCATCAAAAATGAAGCAGACAACGGCCTGCTGAACAAGCGCGGCACCATCTCCATGGCGCGTACGGCGGACAAAGACAGCGCCACCAGCCAGTTCTTCCTCAACGTGGCTGATAACGCCTTCCTGGACCACGGTCAGCGCGACTTTGGCTACGCGGTGTTTGGCAAAGTGGTGAAAGGCATGGACGTTGCGGATAAGATCTCTCAGGTTCAGACTCACGATGTCGGTCCATACCAGAATGTGCCGACTAAGCCTGTCGTCATTCTCTCCGCGAAAGTGTTGCCATAATCGTTCTTCCACACGGGCATATCCTGCCCGTGTCTTTCCGCCCTCCCTGCGAAAGCGCGTTTTGCTGCTTATACTTGTGGCAAACGGACTATTCAGGGAGGCGTAGTGAAAAAACTCACCGACAAGCAAAAATCCCGTCTCTGGGAGCAACAACGTAATGTCAATTTTCAGGCCAGCTGCCTCCTTGAAAAAGGTAAGGGTCCCGCTAAACCTGATATCGAGACGCTGGAACTGGGGCCTTCCGCACCGGGTTTACCCCATCTGTGTCTTATTCACTGCCATTTATTCCGCAACGAAATGAAAGGCGCGGGCGAGCTGCGCACCGCCGATATTTCTAAGGGCGACATTCCTTTTTGCCATTTCGAGTACATCGAGAAAGTGGGTAATGAGCTGATGGCTTCGCTGGAAAGTGATAAATATCTGGTGGGCCTTCAGAAAGAAGAGTTTACAGACAGAATCAGTCATTACTACTGTGAAATCAACATGCTACATCCGTTTATTAGCGGTAATGGCGTGGCCCAGCGGATCTTCTTTGAACAACTGGCTATCCATGCGGGCTATGTGCTGAACTGGCAGGGGATCGACCCGGACGACTGGGCAGCCGCCAACCAGAGCGGGGCGATGGGGGATTTGACCGCCCTGAACGCCATCTTTGCCAAAGTTGTGAGCGAAGCGCGGGAATCTGCGTAAAATAGGGCGGCCATTTTTTCAGGAGCCGCCATGATTCTGCTGATTGATAACTACGATTCCTTTACCTGGAACCTTTACCAGTATTTTTGTGAGCTGGGGGCAGAGGTGGTTGTCCGCCGTAACGATGAGATCGCGCTGGCTGACATTGACGCGCTGGCACCCCAGAAAATCGTGATTTCGCCGGGGCCGTGTACCCCTTCGGAGTCTGGCATCTCGCTGGAGGTCATCCGCCACTATGCGGGCAAACTGCCGATTCTGGGCGTCTGCCTGGGTCACCAGGCCATTGCGCAGGTCTTTGGCGCCACCATTGTCCGTGCCGCGAAAGTCATGCACGGCAAAACCTCACCGATCACGCACACCGGTACCGGCGTATTCCTGGGGCTAAACAATCCGTTAACCGTGACGCGCTACCATTCTCTGATCATTGATCCGCCGACCCTGCCGGCCTGCTTTGAGGTTACCGCCTGGAGCGAGACGCAGGAGATCATGGGCATTCGCCACCGCGAGTACGATCTGGAAGGGGTGCAGTTCCACCCGGAAAGCATTCTCAGCGAACAGGGGCACGCGCTGCTGGCCAATTTCCTTAATCGCTGAATATCTGTTGCCTTGTTGTGATTTTTTATGCATATTTTGTGATTATATTTTCACAGGCACTGTGACATAAAAATGGATGGTCATGACATGGCAACTGAACAACTAGCAATTACCCGCGCGACATTTGATGAAGTGATCCTGCCGATTTATGCACCGGCTGAGTTTATCCCGGTGAAAGGCAGAGGCAGCCGCGTCTGGGATCAGCAGGGCAACGAGTATGTTGATTTCGCAGGCGGTATTGCGGTGACGGCGCTGGGCCATTGCCATCCTGCGCTGGTGGACGCGCTGAAAACACAGGGCGAAACGCTGTGGCACACCAGCAACGTGTTCACCAACGAACCGGCGCTGCGTCTGGGGCGTAAGATCATCGATGCCACCTTCGCCGAACGCGTGCTGTTTATGAACTCCGGCACCGAAGCCAACGAAACCGCCTTTAAGCTGGCGCGCTACTACGCAACCACGCGTCATAGCCCGTACAAAACCAAAATCATCGCCTTCCATAACGCCTTCCACGGTCGATCCTTCTTTACCGTTTCCGTTGGCGGCCAGCCGAAGTATTCCGACGGCTTTGGTCCGAAACCTGCGGATATCATCCACGTGCCGTTTAACGATCTGCACGCCGTTAAAGCGGTGATGGACGATCACACCTGTGCCGTGGTGGTCGAGCCCATTCAGGGGGAAGGCGGCGTCACGGCGGCCACCCCGGAATTTCTGCAAGGGCTGCGCGAGCTGTGCGACGAGCACCAGGCGCTGCTGGTGTTTGATGAAGTGCAGTGTGGGATGGGGCGTACCGGAGACCTGTTTGCTTATA
Organism: Enterobacter cloacae complex sp. ECL72; assembly: GCF_019056635.1. NCBI lineage: Bacteria > Pseudomonadati > Pseudomonadota > Gammaproteobacteria > Enterobacterales > Enterobacteriaceae > Enterobacter > Enterobacter cloacae complex sp. ECL72. The sequence goes on from NZ_CP077659.1 coordinate 4,661,388, forward strand.
TGCACTACGGCGTAACGCCGGATATTCTGACCAGCGCGAAAGCGCTCGGTGGCGGTTTCCCGGTCAGTGCGGTGCTCACCACCCAGGATATCGCTTCCGCATTTCATGTGGGCTCACACGGCTCTACCTACGGCGGTAATCCGCTGGCGTGCGCCGTGGCGGGTGCGGCGTTCGACATCATTAATACGCCGGACGTCCTGAATGGCGTGAATGCGAAACGCGACCTGTTTGTGAAACATCTCCAGCAGATTGATGAACAGTTTGATGTCTTCAGCGACATCCGCGGCATGGGGCTGCTGATCGGCGCCGAACTGAAGCCGCAGTACAAAGGCCGCGCGCGCGATTTCCTGCACGCCGCCGCGCACGAAGGGGTGATGGTGCTCAATGCCGGGCCGGACGTGATGCGCTTTGCGCCATCGCTGGTGGTGGAAGACAAAGACATCGAAGACGGACTAACCCGTTTTGCCGCGGCGGTCGCGAAGATCGTCAGAGGCTAATACGCGGTTCGTTTTAACCGACGCGTTAACCAAATCCCGTGATGCGGGCGCTGACGCCATGCCACCGACGAAATGGTGTGCATGGTGTTCAGATGCCCCAGCACGCGCTGCAAATGCTGCTCCAGGGTGCTCATCGGCCCATGGGTCAGCGTCTCCGGCGCTTCCAGAATGTTCGAATCCCCTGACTCGCCCGGCGCGTCATACTCCAGACGCTGCTGACAGCGCTGCAACGCAATTTCACACGACTGCAAATAGCGCTGCGCCAGATCCGGCGTCAGCATCGTGTGCTCCCGCGCCAGCGTCGTCATGGCATTGATGTGCTCGACGATAAACTGGCTGTGCGTGACCCACAGCTTCATGTCAGCCAGATAGTGCGCGTTAAAGCCCGGCTCCTGCATGGCCTGGTTAAGGGAGTTGAACAGGGCGTTATGCGCCTGGTTGACCTTCATGCGCTCGTAGGCCAGCGGAGAGGGCTGCGGGTCATCGCTCAGAATAAGACGAATGGCCTGCTGATCGGCTTCGAGCGCGTCGTGGGCGTTCTGCCTCAGCAGCCCGCTTTGCCACTGCGGCCACAACCAGACCATGCCGCCAAAGGCGATCAGGCAGCCAATTAGCGTATCGACCAGCCGGGCAATAATAAACTGTTCCCCGTTAAGCGTGAGCAGTTGCAGGGTATACACCGCCGTGACCGTAAAGCCCACCATGGCCCAGCCGTAGTTTTTGCGGATGATCAGGTAGCTCACCAGCGTGATCGCCAGCATACCGGCCAGGGTATAGCCTTCCGGCACGTGAAAGTGCAGCGTCACGCCCGCGATAATCAGCCCCGCCATCGTACCGCCCGCCCGATGCAGAATGCGCACCCGCGTGGCGCCATAGCCGTTCTGGGTGACAAACAGCACGGTCATTAAGATCCAGTAGGGTTTCGGCAGGTGCAGGGCCATTCCCATCAGGCTGGCGATGCTCAGCATCACACTGATCCGCGCGGCATTGCGCAGGGCGGAAGATTTCAGTGATAGATAGCTTTTGAGCGCGGGCAGCAGCGGCAGCCGTTTTTGCTTATCGGCCATCAGGTCCCGGGCATAAAGCGGGCGCTGGGTGCGTAACACCCGGGCGATGCGGCTGAAATGCCAGGCAGCAAATTGCCCGACCGGGTTATCCGCGTGCTGACGCGCAATCTTTTCCAGCGCGCCGAGCTGTTTGTCCATGTTAAAGCGCGTCGGGTAGCGGTGATAGAGGATATCGTCAGCCAGCACCCGCAGGCGGGCCGCGACGGTCTGCGCGTTCCAGCGGATCACCGCTTCCGCATGGCTGCGCTCCACCAGCTTTTGCACCTCTTCCGGATTATGAAGGCTGACGGAGATATGCTCCTGCAAATCCAGCCCGACCTGGAAGGTTCGCAGCAGCCGCTTGTATTCATGATTTTTGTTGGCGGCAAGCATGTGCAACTGCTGATAGCACTGGCTGATCAGATCCACCACTTTTTGCTGGCGCGCCAGCAGCGGCGGCAGGGATTTTTCCGGGTCGGTATGTTGAGTGAGCAGGGTGTATTTTGCTTCGCAGTATTCAGCAAGCTGCACGTAGAGCAGGCTCAGGGATTCGCGCAGCGGCTGTTCCCGCCACAGCCAGAACCAGAACCAGTTAAACAGCCCGTACCATAGCGTGCCGAGGGCGTAAATCAGCAATGGCTCCCACACCGGCATATTGCCCGCAAGGCTTAAGGTGAAGATGGCGGCAATCAGCGACGCGGGAAGCAGCCGGGCGTGCAGCGAGCTGATTTCGGCGGTGACGCCGAGCGTCATCGCCAGCACGGTCAGGATCAACGGCAGAGGAATGTCGCGGGCCAGTAAGAGTTGTACGGCAAGGCTACAGCCGGCAAACAGGCAGCCGCCAATAATCAGACGTTTAAAAAAGCGTTTATGCGGTGTATCCAGACCGGCAATGTTGCAGCAGGCGGGCACGAGGGAAAACAGCAGGCCTTGCTGAAGATGTCCGAGGATCAGGCCCACGGCCACGGGAAGACACAACACCAGCGTTTGTCGTAGTGCGTAGTTAACTTCCGGGTGATAGATCAGCCTGCGCCACATGAGGAGTAGAGACAAAAACGGCGTGCCACCCTGCGGCGGCACGCCGTTTGACCGAAATTAACGGGTTCCGTAGACCACGATAGTTTTACCGTGGGCAGAGATCAGGTTCTGGTCTTCCAGCATCTTCAGGATACGGCCCACTGTTTCACGGGAGCAGCCGACGATCTGACCGATTTCCTGACGGGTAATTTTAATTTGCATACCGTCAGGGTGGGTCATGGCGTCTGGCTGTTTCGCCAGGTTCAACAGCGTCTGCGCGATACGACCGGTCACGTCCAGGAAGGCGAGGTTACCCACCTTCTCAGAGGTCACTTGCAGACGGCGTGCCATCTGGGAAGAAAGACGCATCAGGATGTCAGGGTTGACCTGAATCAGCTGACGGAATTTCTTGTAAGAAATTTCAGCCACTTCACATGCTGTTTTTGCACGAACCCAGGCGCTACGTTCCTGGCCTTCTTCAAACAGGCCCAGTTCACCGATAAAATCGCCCTGGTTCAGATAAGAAAGGATCATCTCTTTCCCTTCTTCATCTTTGATCAGCACGGCCACCGAGCCTTTAACGATGTAATACAACGTTTCCGCTTTTTCACCCTGGTGAATCAGCGTGCTCTTTGATGGGTACTTATGAATGTGGCAATGAGACAAGAACCATTCGAGAGTCGGGTCTGTTTGCGGTTTGCCAAGCACCATGCGCTGTTATCCTCTGTTATAAGCTGTCACCAGAGTCATAAGATGCATCCGGACTCTGGGGTTGCAATCGAATTCTTACCCATACCTGGGAAGTCGGCTGTCGTAACGTTTCGCAGCCAGTAAAGTTTGATGTCCTCTGCATACATGTGTAACGTCAATGTATTACTGTAGCATCCAGAGTGTTTTAGCATAGCTTTCGCCGCGTGTCTCCTGGTGTCTCGCTTCAGCATGACGCAGGTCGCCTTCCGTTGCGAGAAATGTAACGTACACGTAATCTGTCATAAAAAATGCAACGTTGGAGTGAGTGAATATGCAAGCGCGTGTGAAATGGGTTGAAGGGTTAACATTCCTGGGCGAGTCTGCTTCCGGGCACCAGGTTTTGATGGATGGCAACTCCGGCGATAAAGCGCCAAGCCCAATGGAAATGGTGCTGATGGCGGCAGGCGGATGCAGTGCGATCGACGTGGTGTCGATCCTGCAAAAAGGCCGTCATGACGTGACCGATTGTGAAGTGAAGCTGACGTCGGAACGTCGTGAAGAGGCGCCCCGCCTGTTTACGCATATTAATCTGCACTTTATCGTCACCGGCAAAGAATTGAAGGATGCGGCGGTCTCGCGTGCGGTTGACCTGTCTGCGGAGAAATACTGCTCTGTGGCGCTAATGCTGGAGAAAGCGGTAAAAATCACCCATTCTTATGAAGTGATCGCGGCTTAATTTTTGGCGGGTGGCGCTTCGCTAACCCGCCCTACCAAAGCTACAACTGCACGAACGTAGGCCGGATAAGCGAAGCGCCATCCGGCAACAGGTGTCACGCGATCTGCTTTCCTTCCATCAGCCGCTGCACCAGCGGTGTCATGATCAGCTCCATTGCCAGCCCCATTTTTCCGCCGGGCACCACTAACGTATTCATGTGCGAAATAAACGAACCCTGTAGCATCGCCAGCAGCCAGGGGTAATCAATGCCTTCCAGGTTGCGGAAGTGGATCACCACAAAGCTCTCGTCCAGGGAAGGGATGCTTTTTGCAGCGAACGGGTTGGAGGTGTCCACTGTGGGGACGCGCTGGAAGTTAATGTGGGTTCGGGAGAACTGCGGCGTCAGGAAGTTGATGTAATCTTCCATGGAGCGCACCACCGAGTCCATGACCGCCTCTCGCGAATGGCCGCGCTCGCTCATGTCACGCGTCAGCTTCTGGATCCACTCAAGGTTAACAATCGGCACCACCCCCACCAGCAAATCCACGTGGCGCGCCACGTCGTGCTGAGGCGTCACCACGCCGCCGTGCAATCCTTCGTAAAACAGCACGTCAGTCGGTTCCGGCAGCGGCTGCCAGGGCGTGAACGTGCCGGGGACCTGGTTCCAGGGCACGGCTTCATCGTAGGTGTGGAGATACTTGCGGGACTGCCCGGTACCGCTTTGCCCGTATTCACGGAAGGTTTGCTCCAGCAGGCCGAAGTCATTGGCCTCCGGGCCGAAGTAGCTGATGTGTTTACCCAGATCGCGCGCCTTGCGGATGGCCATATCCATCTCCGGGCGCGTGTAGCGGTGAAAGCTGTCGCCTTCTACCTCTGCCGCCCGTAAGTTAAGCTGGGCGAAGATCTTGCGGAAGGCGAGGCTGGTGGTAGTGGTTCCCGCCCCACTCGAACCCGTAACGGCAATAACCGGATGTCTGGCAGACATAGCAACTCCCTGACTGGAAAAGTGTAAAGATCAGCCGTGAAACGCGTTGCGGGGCATGATATTGACCGTCTCATGCAGTTCGGACCATACCAGCACCACGTCGCCGCTTTTAAGCTGGCGCTTAACATCGTTGACCTTTTGTTCAAGCGAACGTTCATGTTCACCATAATCGGTGCCTTCGCGCAAGACAAAGCTTTCAATCAGATTATCGAGCGTGTCGGGAGAGAGATCCTGCCAGGGAATAATCATTATTTACCGTCCAGATAAGCCGTTAACCAGTCGGGAATACGCGTCTCAAGCCACATTTTTGGCCGACGCAGCGTGCCGCCGACAAAGCCGACGTGTCCCCCGAATTGGGTGAGCTGATACTCCACGTTGCCCGGCAGATGATCGGGCGCCGGAATCGAGTGATGATCCATAAACGGATCATCTTTGGCGTGGATAATCAGCGTAGGTTTCGTGATTTGGTTCAGTAAAGGCATGGCGCTGCACTGACGGTAATAGTCAATCGCATCGGCAAAGCCGTGAATTTTCGAGGTGATCAAATCATCAAACTCGCGCAGGCGCTTCACGCGTTTGAGCTGTTGCAGCGTCACAGGCAGCGTATCCGGATAGGCCTTCAGCTTGCGCGCGGCGTTGGCTTTCAGCAGGTTGAGCAGGTAGCGCTGGTACACTCGCGAAAACCCCTTTTCCATATGATAGCTGCACTGCTCCAGCATAAAGGGCGCAGAGACGATCACCGCCGCATCCAGCGGTACGGCGTCGCTCTCCTTCGCCAGCAGGCAGGCCAGCATATTGCCGCCCAGCGAATACCCCACCGCTGCCGTTGGCGCCTCGCCGAAATTGTCTCTTAGCCAGCGCAGGAACCAGGTACCGTCCTCGGTTTCACCCGAGTGATAAATACGTTTCTGACGATTAGGCTCGCCGCTGCATCCGCGAAAATGCATCACTACCCCAAGCCAGCCGCGGGCTTTCGCCGCCTCAATGAGACCGTGTGCGTAAGGGCTGTGCAGGCTGCCTTCCAGACCGTGAAACACCACCAGACGGGGTTTATGTCTGGCCCGATCCGGATCTTCGCTCCAGGCGAGATCCAAAAAGTCGCCATCCGGCAAATCCAGGCGTTGCCAGTGCGGGGTGAACTGTACCTTGCGGCGGATCAGGCGCGGCAGCATGGTTTGCAGGTGAGGGTTAGCCACACCGCGCATGGGCACGAACTCTGCGCTCTCTTCGGCTGCAATGTCGAAGTCTGAGGGAATGATTTGAGTCATAAGGGCGATGCTGATTCTTGTCAGAAATTAACTATACCTTCCGAATTGTACCCCGTTTAGCCCGTTTTTCCGAAACATGAACTGATCCCGATCACAAATATTTACCTTGATTATTACTCTCAGGCTAATGATTTGGCTCTACGCTTAATTGATGCCTTTCTCACCAGAGCGCACACTTTACTCAACGTTAAGCAAATCAGAATGATGTGCTGAATCAGGAGGTTAATAATGTTATCTGGGCAAACACCCACCCGGCAATGGAACACCCGACGCAGTGAGAAAGCGCGTCGTCTGGCGTCCGTACCGGTGCAGGGCAAGGTACTGCCAACCGGCGATCTTGTCGCCATGCTGGAAAAACTGATCGCACCAGGCGACAAAGTCGTTCTGGAAGGCAACAACCAGAAGCAGGCGGATTTCCTTTCCCGTTCACTGGCGGAAGTGAACCCGCAAATCGTGCACGATCTGCATATGATCATGCCGAGCGTGGGCCGCAGCGAACATCTGGACATCTTTGAGAAAGGCATCGCCCGCAAGCTGGACTTCTCCTTCTCCGGTACGCAAAGCCTGCGAATCTCCCAACTGCTGGAGGATGGTCAGCTCGAAATCGGGGCGATTCACACCTACATCGAACTCTACTCACGTTTATACGTCGACCTATCGCCAAACGTGGCGCTGATTGCCGGTTTTAAAGCGGACCGCAAAGGCAACCTCTATACCGGGGCGAGTACCGAAGATACTCCGGCGCTGGTGGAAGCCGCCGCGTTCCATGACGGCATCGTCATCGCGCAGGTGAACGAGCTGGTGGACGACGAGTGCGACCTGCCGCGTGTGGATATTCCGGGCTCGTGGATTGATTTTGTGGTGGTTGCCGATAAGCCGTTCTTTATCGAACCGCTCTTCACCCGTGACCCGCGCCTGATCAAACAGGAACATATCCTGATGGCGATGATGGCGATTAAAGGCATCTACGCTGAACACCAGGTGCAGTCCCTGAACCACGGGATTGGCTTTAACACCGCAGCGATCGAGCTGCTGCTGCCAACCTACGGCGAACAGCTCGGACTCAAAGGCAAAATCTGTAAACACTGGACCCTGAACCCGCATCCAACGCTGATCCCGGCCATCGAAAGCGGCTGGGTGGAGAGCGTCCACTGCTTCGGCGGCGAGCTGGGAATGGAAGAGTACATCCGCGCCCGTCCTGACGTGTTCTTTACCGGTGCCGACGGCTCCATGCGCTCTAACCGCGCCTTCTGTCAGCTGGCAGGTCAGTACGCGGTCGATATGTTTATCGGCTCCACGCTACAGGTCGACGGTTACGCTAACTCCTCAACCGTGACTCGCGGCCGTCTTTCCGGCTTCGGCGGCGCGCCAAACATGGGCCACGATCCGCACGGTCGTCGCCACGCCACACCGGCCTGGCTGAACATGATCACCGAGCCTGACCCGATGCAGCGCGGTAAAAAGCTGGTTGTGCAGATGGTGGAAACCTTCCAGGCGGGCGTGAAGCCAACCTTCGTGGAAAAACTCGACGCCGTTGAGGTCGCGAAAGCCTCCGGTATGCCGCTGGCGCCGGTCATGATTTACGGCGATGACGTCACCCACGTGCTGACGGAAGAGGGGATTGCTTACCTCTACCGGGCGAAAGATCTGGAAGAGCGTCGCGCCATGGTCGCCGCCGTGGCGGGTATCACCGATATCGGTCTGGGCGTTGACGCCAAACGCGTGGCGGAACTGCGCCAGAGCGGCAAGGTTGTGTATCCGGAAGATATGGGCATTCGTCGTACCGATGCCACCCGTTCGCTGCTGGCGGCCGGTAGCGTCGCGGACCTGGTGGAATGGTCCGGCGGTCTTTACAACCCACCTGCGAAATTCCGGAGCTGGTAATGAAACTTCTGCCCCAGATCCAGGTTGAAGGCGGTGCCGAATGGCTGGCGCGAACCGCCACGCAGTGTCTGATTGACGAAGCACGTTTAAGCCCGAAGCCCGGTCTGGTGGACAGCCGGGGGAACGGCGCGCACCACGATTTATCGCTTGCGCTGATGGAGCGCTCCGCTCACAGCCTGACCCCCACGTTTCAGGCGCTGGCGCAGCAGAGCTGGCAGCGTCCGGCGGATATTGCCCTCAGGCAAACCGTTGGCCGCCTGGGTCGCGAAGGTGAACGGCAGATGATGGCCGCTACCGACGGCGTGAACACGCACCGTGGCGCGATCTGGGCGCTGGGATTACTGGTGAGCGCGGTGGCGATGCTGGGCGGCGATGCCCGGGCGCAAACCGTCGCGAACACCGCCGCTCAGCTGGCGAAGCTGCCGGATGACGCGGCGCCGAAAGTGTTCAGCAAGGGGTTACGCGTCACGCACCGCTACCGTGTACCGGGCGCGCGTGAAGAGGCTCAGCAGGCGTTTCCGCACATCATGCAGCGCGCGCTGCCGCAGCTTCGCCTCAGCCGTCTCAACGGCAGCAGCGAAACGCAGGCCAGACTCGACGCGCTGATGGCGATCATGACCTCGCTCACCGACACCTGCGTGCTGTCGCGCGCCGGCATGGAGGGGCTGGACGCCATGCAGAACGGCGCCCGTGCGGTGCTGAACGCCGGAGGATGCGCAACCCTCGCGGGGCAGCAGGCGCTGGCGCGGTTAGACCGTCAGATGCTGGCGCTTAACGCCTCGCCGGGCGGAGCCGCAGACCTGCTTGCCGCCACGCTGTTTCTTGACCGCGCCGAAACGCCCTATTCAAAGCATTAAGAGGATGTTATGGAAAAAATCACATTGACCGTGCCCGCCAGCCGCGAAGTAAGCGGCAGGGCGCTGGCAGGGGTCGTCGGTTCCGGGGATATGGAGGTGCTTTTCACCGCCGAACCGGGCCAGACCTTAACCATTGATATCACCACCTCCGTCGACAACAGCCGCGGGCGCTGGGAGGCATTGTTCAACCGCCTGCAAACCGTCAGCAGCCTGCCCGCAGGTAAGCTGACCATCCACGACTTCGGCGCGACGCCGGGCGTGGCACGCATTCGTATCGAACAGGTTTTTGAAGGGGTGAACCATGCGTGATGACAGCAGCTTTATCGAATTAAAAGCGCGCCAGCGTGCGCAGGCGCTACTCGACGACGGCAGCTACCGCGAACTGCTGGATCCATTTGAAGGCATTATCTCTCCGTGGCTTGGGCCACAGGGGATTGTTCCTCAGGCCGATGACGGCATGGTGGTCGCGAAAGGGACCATCAACGGCCAGCCTGCGGTGGTGGTGGCGATTGAAGGCACCTTCCAGGGCGGCAGCATGGGCGAAGTGTCCGGCGCCAAAATGGCGGCAGCGCTGGAGCTGGCGGCGGAAGATAACCGCAACGGCATTCCGACTCAGGCGGTGCTGTGCCTCGAAACCGGCGGCGTACGTTTGCAGGAAGCCAACCTCGGCCTGGCGGCGATTGCCGATATCCACGCCGCGATCGTTGACCTGCGTCGCTATACCCCGGTCGTCGGGATTGTCGCCGGGACCGTGGGCTGCTTCGGTGGGATGTCTATCGCCGCGGCGCTGTGCAGCTACCTGATTGTGACCCGCGAAGCGCGGCTCGGCCTCAACGGTCCGCAGGTTATCGAGCAGGAAGCGGGCATTGAAGAGTATGACTCCCGCGACCGTCCGTTTATCTGGAGCATGACCGGCGGCGAAGTACGCTTTGAAAGCGGGCTGGTGGACGCGCTGGTGGGCGACGGCGTGAACGCGGTGAAAGCCGCGATGAACGAAGCCATCGCCAAAGGCGTACCGGCGAAACATCGCACCGATAACTACGACGATTACCTGAACCGTCTGACGAATTTCGACACCCGCAAACAGGCCGATGCCGAACAGATTAAAGCGCTTTTTGCCCGGGAGGTGAAATGATGACTAACTCAATTAGCCGTGGCGAACTCTGGCTGGAAACTCTGGCCCCGAACGCGAAACGTCTGGAGGGGTTATGCCCGTCCGTGCAGGCCGCAGACGGCGAGCTAAACGGTGAAACGGTGCGTTTTGTCACCGTGGTGCCGGACGCCAACAACCACTTCCCGCGCGCGGCGCAGGGTGAAGTCGGCCTGCTGGAAGGATGGACGCTGGCAAAAGTGGTCAGCGAAACCGTCGCCGCCGACGCAGATAAAGCCGTGAAGCGCCCGATTGTGGCGGTAATCGACGTCCCAAGCCAGGCCTATGGCCGTCGCGAAGAGGCGTTTGGTATCCACCAGGCGCTGGCCGGCGCCGCTGCCGCCTACGCTAATGCGCGGCTGGCGGGTCATCCGGTGATTGGTCTTATCGTCGGTAAGGCCATGTCCGGCGCGTTTCTGGCGCACGGCTACCAGGCTAACCGTCTGATTGCCTTCAACGATAAAGGCGTGCTGATCCATGCCATGGGCAAAGAGTCTGCGGCGCGCATTACGCTGCGTACCGTTGAGGCGCTGGAAAAACTGGCTGCAACCATTCCGCCAATGGCGTATGACATCAGCAACTACGCCACGCTGGGGCTGCTTTCCGACCTGCTGGATATCAGCAATCCGGATGCCCCTACCGAAAGCGATCTGACGCGGGTGAAAACCACCCTGCAACAGGCCATCAGCGACGCTCGTCAGGACACCACGTTGAAAAACCGTCTGGGTGCTGACAACCGCCGCAGCTCGGCGCTCGTACGTGAACGTATGCGAGCCAGCTGGTAAGTAAAAAGAGACCTGCCAGATGCATCACCCCGTGGGCGCGCCCGTTGCGTCCACGCGGGAACCTGCATCCTGAAAATAATAAACATCGCGCCAGTGCTTAAACTTTTTTACTACAGGTGATTTATGACTTACGTAATTGTTCATGCTCTTGCACCGATTTTCGTCATCATGCTGCTGGGATTCTGGGCCGGTAAGGCAAAGATGGTCGATAACAAAAATGTTTCCCTGCTGAATATCTTCGTGATGGATTTTGCACTCCCGGCTGCGCTGTTCAGCGCCACCGTGCAAACCCCGTGGACCGGCATCGTGGCGCAGTCGCCGCTGATCCTGGTGCTCACCCTGGCGATGTGGATCACCTATGCGGTCATCTACTTCCTCGCGACGAAAGTGTTTAAAAAATCCCCGCAGGATGCGGCCGTGCTGACGCTTACCGTCGCCCTGCCAAACTACGCGGCGCTTGGCCTGCCGATTCTGGGCAGCGTGCTGGGCGAAGGCCCTTCAACCTCACTGTCCGTGGCGGTCTCCATCGCCTGTGGTTCAGTGTTGATGACCCCGTTCTGCCTGCTGATTCTGGAGCGTGAGAAAGCCCGCGCCGAAGGCAATAACTCGGGTTCAACGCTTTCCATGCTGCCGGTGCTGATGTGGCGTTCCATTAAAAAACCGATCGTGATGGGCCCGCTGCTGGGTGTGATCCTGTCCGCTATCGGCATCAAAATGCCGGAGCTGGTACTGGCGGCGATTAAACCGCTGGGACTGTCTGCGACCGCTGCGGCGTTGTTCCTGACCGGGGTGATCCTCTCCGCGCGTAAACTTCAGATCAACACCATGGTGATCACTTCCACTATCGCCAAGCTGCTGATCCAGCCAGCGATTGCCTGGGGTATCGTTTTAATCTTCGGTCTGCACGGTTCTGTGGCGATCACCGCCATCCTGATGATTGCGCTGTCCGCGGGCTTCTTTGGCGTGGTGTTCGGTAACCGCTTTGGCGTGCAGTCGCCGGATGCTGAAGCCGTGCTGCTGTTGAGCTCCGTACTGTGTATCCTGTCGCTGCCGCTGTTTATCTCGCTGACTTCAGGAATGTAATCATGACCACAACATTACGCCCACACGACCTCATCTGGCTTACCGCGCGCGACGCCCTGGAAGGGATTACCGAATCCTGGGTGGACGCGGCCTGGCATGCCGGACTACCGGTAGTGGTGCGGCGTGATGTTGATAATGAAGGCCGTATTCCCGTTGGCGTGCGCGGATTGCGCCGCGACCAGCGGGCGGCCGGATGGGTGAAGCCTGAGAACGTGTTGCGCGTGGTGTCGCCCGAAGATTTGAGCGTTGCCGCCGACCTGCTGCGTTCGCCGTTTATCACTCAGCCGCCGGTTCAGGTGGCGCTTCAGCTTGCGCAGCAGTCGTGGCCGTGGACGTGGGGGATAACCGGCAGTACGGGTTACGCGCTGGCGACCGGCATTCCGGTGATCCACGCCGACAGCGATCTCGATCTGCTCATCCGCGCCCCGCGTGCCGTTTCCCCTGAGGCGTTTACTGGCTGGCAGGCTCAGCTCAGCCGTGCGTTGTGCCGGGCGGATACGCAGGTGGACACGCCCGAGGGCGGATTCGCGCTGGCGGAATGGTTACGCGACGGCAAAACGCTGCTAAAAACGCAATGTGGACCGCGCCTGGTGGCGGATCCATGGCACAGGGAGGAGTAATGAAAATACTGTTTACCTTTCCGGGGCAGGGCACACAGCATGAAGGTATGCTGCAAAACCTGCCGGGAACGGAGCTGGAGCAGGCCCGTGCTGTGCTGGGGGCGGAAGTCGATACCCTGGACAGCGCATGCTCGTTAACCCACACCCGTGCGGTTCAGCTTTCGCTGTTGATTGCCGGCGTGGCGTGGGCGCGCGAGCTGGAACGTCGCGGCGTGTCGCCGGATATCGTCAGCGGGCTGTCCATTGGCGCTTATCCTGCGGCGGTTATCGCCGGCGCGCTGGACTTTACGGACGCGCTGAAGCTGGTGGCGTTGCGCGGCGATCTGATGGAGCAGGCGTATCCTCACGGCTACGGCCTGACGGCAATTATGGGGTTGACCCTGCCGCAGGTGGAAAACCTGATTCAGGGGACAGGAACCTATATTGCTAACCTGAACGCCGAAACGCAGATCGTGATTGCCGGAGCCGATGACGGCATGGCGCAGGTGGCGGAGCGCGCCCTGGCAAAAGGCGCGAGCAAGGCTAAGCGGCTGGCGGTGAGCGTACCGTCGCACTGTGAACTGCTGGCGGAACCGGCGCAGAAGCTGGTGGCAGCATTTAATTCGGTCACGCTTTCACGTCCGCGCTGTGCGTACCTGAGCGGCAGTACCGGACGCGTGCTCTGGCAGCCGGAGAAAATTGCCGACGATCTGGCGATGAATATGGCGCGAACCGTGCGCTGGCAGGAGGCGGTGATTTCTGCTAACGAGCGTGAAGCGCGTCTGGCGATTGAGATGCCGCCAGGGGGTATTCTGACCTGTCTGACGCGGCAGGCGGCGTGGGAAGGCGAATCCATTTCGCTGGAGCGCAGCGGGGTGGACGTGGCGGTGCATCTGGCGGGTCGGCTTCAGCGGTAAGTTTTAGCCCGGTGGCGGCTGCGCCTTACCGGGCCTACTCCCGGATTGTAGGCCCGGTAAGCGTAGCGCCACCGGGCAATAACATCAGGCACTATCCTGCAAACTTCTCGCATACATCCGCCCTTCCGCGGCCAATGCCCGCAGGCTCGGATCCTGCTCGCGGTTGCGGGCAAAGACGATCGCGATCAGCTGCTGCATCTGGTACGGCTGCGCCAGCTTCAGTAGCTGCACCGAATTTTCATACACTTTCTTCATCCTGCCCGGCATCAGCGTAAACCCGACCCCCGCCTGCACCAGACTCAGCATCGAGAAGATATCGTTCACGCGCGTCACAATCTCCGGCTCGAAACCGGCGATATGAAACGCTTCCTGAAACCCGGCGTAAGTGGCGAACCCTTCCGCTAGGGCGACAAACTTCTGATCTTTATAATCACGCAGATCGGCGGGGCCGCTGGTATTCAGCGTGGCAGAGGCCGGTGCGGCAAGGAAAATATCGTCATGGAACAGAGGAAGCACTTCGAGGCTGTTACGGTCGATATCGCTTTCGGAAATAGAGATTAAAATCGCATCCAGCGATCCCTCATCCAGCATATGGAGCAGGGTTTCGTTCGAGCCCATCGTCAGATCCATCTCCAGATCCGGACGGCGCAGCTTCATGCCCATTATCAGGCGCGGCACGGTTTCCAGCGTCAGCGAGTAGAGCGTGCCGACGCGCAACCGTCCCTGGCCGATACCGGCGATCTTGCGCGACTCTTCCAGCCCGCGCTCCATCACCTGCATCACCTCCTGACAATACTCCAGCAGCGTCCACGCGGAGGGGAGGGCAATCAGGTTACGCCCTTTGTGAGCAAAGAGCGGGCAGCGGACGTTCTCTTCGAGGGTATGCAGCGCGCGGTGCACGCTGACACCGCTCAGGCCGAGCGTTTCGGCGGTACGTGCGATATTGCCCTTCTCCATGAACGTCATGAAGATGCTGAGCTTACGGAATGTAATCTCGCTCGTGGTATCGAAGCCCATAACCCTCCCGGCGTGTTAGTCGGCTTGCAGCATCGCTTCCAGCTGTTCCTGCGCGTCCAGCCATGCCATTTCGCACTCTTCGAGGCTGGATTTGGCTTTCGCCTGAGTTTGCAGACAGTCCGTCAGCTCCGCTTTGCGGCTCTGATCGTACAGTTCGCTGTCGCCCAGCTTCTCTTCGACGGCAGCAAGCGTGGCGTTGAGCTTTTCCATCTCTTTTTCGAGACGGGCAATCTCTTTACGCAGCGGCTGCGTCTGGGTGCGCATTTCCGCTTCACGGCGCTTCTGATCTTTACGCGCCTGGGCGCTGTTGGCGTTGTCTTTCGCTGACTCTTCCGGCTGGTTTTCCTGCTTCTGCACGTCCGTCAGCCACTGCTGATAATCTTCCAGATCGCCGTCGAACGGCTCCACTTTGCCGCCGTGCACCAGGTAGAGATCGTCGGTGGTGGAGCGGATCAGGTGGCGGTCGTGCGATACGACAACCAGCGCCCCTTCGAACTCTATCAGCGCTTCGGTCAGCGCCTGGCGCATGTCGAGATCGAGGTGGTTGGTCGGTTCATCAAGCAGCAGCAGGTTCGGGCGCTGCCAGACGATCAGCGCCAGCACCAGACGGGCTTTTTCGCCCCCGGAGAAGCGCTCGGTGTTTTCCGTCACCTTATCGCCCTGGAAGCCAAAGCCGCCGAGGTAGTCGCGCAGTTTCTGCTCCATCTCCTGCGGCGCCAGGCGCGCCAGGTGCTGGATCGGCGATTCATCCGCGCGTAAAAATTCCAGCTGATGCTGGGCGAAGTAACCAAGCTTGATGCCCTTCGCCAGGCCGATTTCGCCGCTGACCGGGTTAAGCTCGCCCGCCAGCAGCTTGATCAGCGTCGATTTACCGGCGCCGTTACGTCCCAGCAGACCAATGCGTGAACCTGGCACCAGGTTGAGCTTGATAGAGTCGAGGATAATGCGATCGCCATAGCCCGCGCTCACTTTTTCCATTTTCAGCAGCGGGTTCGGCAGGCTCTCCGGCTCGCGGAAGCTGAAGTGGAACGGGTTATCCACGTGCGCCGGGGCGATCATCTCCATGCGTTCCAGCATCTTGATGCGGCTCTGCGCCTGCTTGGCTTTTGACGCCTTGGCCTTGAAGCGATCCACAAAGCTTTGCAGGTGCGCCACGCGCTGCTGCTGGCTTTCATACATCGCCTGCTGCTGGGCAAGGCGCGTCGCGCGCTGGCGCTCGAAAGAGCTGTAGTTGCCGGTGTATTCGAACATGCTTTGCTGTTCGATATGAATGATTTTATCCACTACCGGATCGAGGAAGTCGCGGTCGTGAGAGATCAGAATCAGAGTGCCCTGATAGCTCTTGAGCCACTTCTCCAGCCAAATAACCGCATCAAGATCGAGGTGGTTGGTTGGTTCATCGAGCAGCAAAAGGTCGGAGCGGCAGATCAGCGCCTGGGCCAGGTTAAGGCGCATGCGCCAGCCGCCCGAGAAATCGCTCACCGGGCGTTCAAGCTGTTCGTTGCTGAAACCCAGACCGTGCAGCAGGCTGGAGGCACGGGAGCGAATGGTCCAGGCATCGATGGCGTCCAGCTTGCCGTGGACGGTGGCGATGGCGTGGCCGTCGTTGCGTTCGTTGGCGGCGTTGAGCTCCGCTTCGAGCTTGCGGTATTCACGGTCGCCGTCGATAACATAGTCGAGCGCGGGTTCGCTCAGCGCGGGCGTCTCCTGGTTCACCCAGGCGAGCTGCCAGTTGCCCGGGAAGGTAAAGTTACCGCCATCCGCGCTTATCTCGTTTTTCAGCAGCGCCAGCAGGGTGGATTTACCGCAGCCGTTTTTGCCGACCAGCCCCACTTTCTGGCCCGGGTTGATGGTAGCAGTCGCGTTATCCAGCAGGACGCGCACGCCGCGACGAATTTGTAACGAGGAGAAAACAATCATAGAAGCGCCGTATGTTCCGACTATGTTAATTTGTCATTATGATAATGTAAGGTGTGGGCCATTTTCCCCACCGGGCCGCCATGGTAGCCCAAAACGACAACAATACACAAAAACAGAACCGGGAGGGGAGTGATGTCTCAGACAGCGAAAGTGCTGCTGCTGTATGCCCATCCGGAATCACAGGACTCGGTGGCGAACCGGGTGCTGCTTAAGCCGGCCACACAGCTCAGTAACGTAACGGTGCACGATCTCTACGCGCACTATCCTGATTTTTTTATCGATATTCCTTACGAGCAGGAACTGCTGCGTCAGCACGACGTGATTGTGTTCCAGCATCCGCTTTATACCTACAGCTGTCCGGCGCTGCTCAAAGAGTGGCTGGACCGCGTGCTGAGCCGGGGCTTCTCCAGCGGGGTGGGGGGCAACCAGCTGGCGGGAAAGTACTGGCGGAGTGTCATTACCACCGGTGAGCCGGAAAGCGCTTACCGTCACGACGGGCTGAACCGTTACCCCATGAGCGACATTCTGCGGCCGTTTGAGCTGACGGCGGCGATGTGCCGTATGCACTGGATGAGCCCGATTATTATCTACTGGGCACGGCGGCAGGATCCGAAAGCACTGGCGAGCCATGCCAGGGCCTATGGCGAATGGCTGGCGTCACCGATTCCGGCGGGAGGACGCTAATGGACGGTTCGAATTTACTCCTTGCCGGGGTGCTGTTTCTGTTTGCCGCCGTCGTCGCGGTCCCGCTTGCCGCGCGTCTCGGCATTGGCGCGGTGCTGGGCTATTTGCTGGCGGGGATCGCCATTGGCCCCTTGGGGCTTGGGTTTATCAGCGATGTGGATGAAATTCTCCACTTCTCCGAGCTGGGCGTGGTCTTCCTGATGTTTATCATCGGGCTGGAGCTGAACCCCGCCAAGCTGTGGCAACTGCGGCAATCTATTTTTGGCGTCGGGGCGGCGCAGGTGTTACTCAGCGCGGCCATTCTCGCGGGACTGCTGATGTTGACGCAGTTTTCCTGGCAGGCCGCGGTGATTGGCGGGATCGGTCTTGCGATGTCGTCGACGGCGATGGCGCTTCAGCTGATGCGCGACAAAGGGATGAACCGCAACGAGGCGGGGCAGCTGGGTTTTTCGGTGCTGCTGTTCCAGGATTTAGCGGTGATCCCGGCGCTGGCGCTGGTGCCGCTGCTGGCGGGCTCCGGAGACGATCATTTCGACTGGATGAAGATCTCCATGAAGGTGCTGGCCTTCGCGGGGATGCTGATCGGCGGACGGTTTTTACTGCGTCCGGTATTCCGGTTTATTGCCGCATCCGGCGTGCGCGAGGTATTCACCGCCGCAACGCTGCTGCTGGTGCTTGGCTCAGCGCTGTTTATGGATGCGCTGGGGCTGTCGATGGCGCTTGGGACGTTTATCGCCGGGGTGCTGCTTGCGGAAAGCGAGTACCGCCACGAGCTGGAGACCGCCATCGATCCGTTTAAGGGGCTGCTGTTAGGGCTGTTCTTTATCTCGGTGGGTATGGCGCTTAATCTTGGCGTGCTCTATACCCATCTGCTGTGGGTTATTGCGAGTGTCGCCGTGCTGGTGGCGGTCAAAACGCTGGTGCTGTATGTCCTCGCGAGGATTTACGGGCTGCGCAGCTCGGAAAGAATGCAGTTTTCCAGCGTGTTAAGCCAGGGTGGAGAATTTGCGTTTGTGCTGTTTTCCACGGCGTCGTCTCAGAAGCTGTTCAAAGATGACCAGATGGCGCTGCTGCTGGTGACGGTTACGCTGTCGATGATGACCACCCCGCTGCTGATGAAGCTGGTGGACAAACTGCTGTCGCGCCGCCTGAATCCCGCAGACGATGAAGACGAAGCGCCGTGGGTGGAAGATGATAAACCGCAGGTGATCGTCGTGGGCTTTGGTCGCTTCGGACAGGTGATTGGTCGCCTGTTGATGGCGAATAAAATGCGCATTACGGTGCTGGAGCGCGATATCAGCGCCGTCAACCTGATGCGCAAATATGGTTATAAGGTGTACTACGGCGATGCGACGCAGCTTGAGCTGTTGCGCTCGGCGGGGGCAGAGGCTGCGGAGTCCATCGTCATCACCTGCAACGATCCGGAAGACACGATGAAGCTGGTGGAGCTGTGCCAGCAGCATTTCCCGCATCTGCATATTCTGGCGCGTGCGCGTGGACGTGTGGAGGCTCACGAACTTTTGCAGGCGGGTGTGAAACACTTCTCCCGCGAAACCTTCTCCAGCGCGCTGGAGCTGGGACGCAAGGCGCTGGTTTCGCTGGGTATGCATCCTCACCAGGCGCAACGCGCCCAGATGCATTTCCGCCGGCTGGATATGCGAATGCTGCGTGAACTGATGCCCGTGCACAGCGACACGGCGCAGATCTCCCGCGTGCGGGAAGCGCGTCGCGAACTGGAGGAGATCTTCCAGCGTGAGATGCAACAGGAACGACGCCAGCTCGACGGCTGGGATGAATTTGAATAAAGGGTAACGAAAGATGGCTGTACGTAAACGCTTTATCGCGGGCGCAAAATGCCCATCCTGCCAGGCGCAAGATACACTGGCCATGTGGCGTGAAAATAATATCGATATCGTTGAATGTGTTAAGTGCGGTCACCAGATGCGTGAGGCCGACAAAGAAGCCCGCGATCACGTTCGCAAAGAAGAGCAAGTGATCGGCATTTTTCATCCAGACTAGCGATATGCTCTGAGTTTTTTTAAGCTTAAGGGTACACGGGTGCAGATTTCCGCTACAATCTGCGCCAGCAATTTTCCCACGCTCAGGAGATATCATGAAAGTAGCAAAAGACCTGGTGGTCAGCCTGGCCTATCAGGTACGTACAGAAGACGGTGTGTTGGTTGATGAGTCTCCGGTGAGTGCGCCGCTGGACTACCTGCATGGTCACGGTTCCCTGATTTCCGGCCTGGAAACGGCGCTGGAAGGCCATGAAGTTGGCGACAAATTCGACGTTGCTGTAGGCGCGAACGACGCTTACGGTCAGTATGACGACAACCTGGTTCAGCGCGTTCCTAAAGACGTATTCATGGGCGTTGACGAGTTGCAGGTTGGTATGCGCTTCCTGGCGGAAACTGACCAGGGGCCGGTTCCGGTTGAAATCACTGAAGTTGAAGACGACCACGTTGTGGTTGACGGCAACCACATGCTGGCGGGTCAGAACCTGAAGTTCAACGTAGAAGTTGTTGCGATCCGTGAAGCGACCGAAGAAGAGCTGGCTCATGGCCACGTTCACGGTGCGCACGGTCACGACCATGACCACGATCACGGCCACGACGGCTGCTGCGGTGGTCACGGCCACGACCATGGTCATGACCACGGCCACGGTAAAGGTGGTTGTGGTAACGGCGGCTGCGGTTGCCACTGATTCCGTACTCCGGAAAATAAAAAAGCGGGATAATCCCGCTTTTTTTACGCCTCAATAATGAGGTGGTGGCGTCTCTTCTGACTGAGAGGCAATGTTTGACGGCTGCGTGGCCTTCAGCTTTTCCGTCAGCAGGCGCATGTGATCGCGCAGTTTTGCCATTTCAAGCTCATGGGCCGTCACGGTCTGGTTCAGTTCTTCGATGGTGATGTCCTGAAAAGCCAGGCGGCTTTCCAGCTCAGCCAGTCTCGCTTCGATCGTTGTATCCTTCATCATTCACCTCGTTTATCTCTCATTCGCCATAATGGACCAGCGGCGGCGAAGTTTAGCTGACTTTTTCCCTAAGTACAGTATCCATCTCCCTGACAAGAAACTTATTTAAACAAAAATAGTCTGAAAAGAAGCGACATTCGGGGGAGTCTGTCTGTAGATTTCTTCCACAACGTTTTATAGTACGTCACTCATTTACGTTTAACACTGGGGTGAGAGACCTCAGGTCCTGGAGATATGGATGAAATCACTGTTTAAAGTTACGCTGCTGGCGACCACTATGGCTGTAGCGCTCAATGCGCCGCTGTCTTTCGCTGCTGATACTGCTGCGAAGCCTGCTGCGACTACAGACAGCAAAGCGGCATTCAAAAATGACGACCAGAAATCCGCCTACGCACTTGGCGCGTCTCTGGGTCGTTACATGGAAAACTCTCTGAAAGAACAAGAGAAACTGGGCATCAAACTGGACAAAAACCAGCTGATCGCAGGGGTTCAGGATGCGTTCGCAGACAAGAGCAAACTGTCTGACCAGGAAATCGAGCAGACTCTGCAAGCGTTTGAAGCGCGCGTGAAAGGCGCCGCTCAGACCAAGATGGAAGCAGACGCTAAAGATAACGAAGCGAAAGGCAAAGCCTACCGCGACAAGTTCGCTAAAGAGAAAGGCGTTAAAACCTCTTCTACTGGCCTGATCTATAAAGTTGAGAAAGAAGGTACCGGCGACGCGCCTAAAGACAGCGACACCGTTGTGGTGAACTACAAAGGTACGCTGATCGACGGTAAAGAGTTCGATAACTCTTATACCCGTGGTGAGCCTCTCTCCTTCCGTCTGGATGGTGTGATCCCGGGCTGGACCGAAGGCCTGAAGAACATCAAGAAAGGCGGTAAAATCAAGCTGGTCATCCCACCGGATCTGGCTTACGGCAAAACCGGCGTTCCGGGTATCCCGGCTAACTCCACGCTGGTATTTGATGTAGAACTGCTGGACATCAAACCGGCGCCGAAAGCGGATGCGAAAACAGACGCACCGGCTGACGACAAAGCCGCAGCAGCTAAGAAGTAATCCTGAAAAAAACCGCCGCCTTTACAGGCGGCGGTTTTTTTATTGCGGGGCAGATATAATTAACACTGGAAAGCGTTATACACGCTGTATTAATTTAGTTGTCCGTGTAGATAATGAGCCTGCCCTGAAAACCTAACGACAGGCTCCTGAAAAGGAGTGTTTTTTTCATGTCCAGGTCGCTTTTAACCAACGAAACCAGTGAACTTGATTTGCTGGATCAACGTCCATTTGACCAGACCGACTTCGATATTCTGAAATCCTACGAAGCGGTAGTGGACGGGTTAGCGATGCTCATTGGTTCCCACTGCGAAATCGTATTGCATTCCCTGCAAGATCTTAAGTGTTCCGCTATCCGCATTGCGAATGGTGAGCACACTGGCCGTAAAATTGGTTCGCCAATAACCGACCTTGCATTGCGTATGTTGCATGACATGACCGGCGCGGACAGCAGCGTCTCAAAATGCTATTTCACCCGCGCCAAAAGTGGCGTGCTGATGAAATCAGAAACGATCGCGATTCGAAATCGCGAACACCGGGTAATCGGTTTGCTGTGCATCAACATGAACCTTGATGTGCCATTCTCGCAAATCATGAGCACCTTCATCCCGCCAGAAACGCCGGACGTGGGCTCATCGGTGAACTTTGCTTCTTCGGTTGAGGATCTCGTGACCCAGACGCTGGAGTTCACCATTGAAGAGGTGAATGCCGATCGCAACGTATCCAACAACGCCAAGAATCGTCAGATCGTCCTGAACCTCTATGAGAAAGGGATTTTTGATATCAAAGATGCCATCAACCAGGTGGCCGATCGCCTGAATATCTCCAAACACACGGTTTACCTCTATATTCGCCAGTTCAAAAGCGGCGACTTCCTGGGACAAGACAAGTAATGCGTTTTGCGTTAATGGTGACGGGCCCGGCGTACGGTACCCAGCAGGCCAGCAGCGCGCTACAGTTTGCCCATGCGCTGCTTGATGCCGGTCATGAACTGGCAAGCGTCTTCTTTTATCGCGAAGGCGTATATAACGCGAACCAGTTTACGTCTCCGGCGAGCGATGAGTTTGACCTCGTGCGCGCCTGGCAAAAATTAAACGAAACGCAGGGCGTTGACCTGCATATCTGCGTCGCGGCGGCACTGCGTCGCGGCGTGACGGATGTGACCGAAGCCGAACGCCTTGGTCTGGCGGGGGCTAACCTGCAACCGGGCTTTTCGCTCAGCGGACTGGGTGCCCTGGCACAGGCGGCGTTGACCTGCGACAGAGTGGTGCAATTTTGATGAAGCGCGTAGCGTTTGTTTTTACTTCTGCGCCGCATGGCAGCGCTTCAGGCCGGGAAGGGCTGGATGCATTGCTCGCGACATCGGCTTTAACCGAAGATATCGGCGTCTTCTTTTTAGGCGATGGCGTATTCCAGCTTCTGGCAGGCCAACAACCGCAGGCCATTCTTGCGCGCGACTACATTGCGACCTTTAAAGTTCTGCCGCTCTATGACATTGAAACCTTCTATGTGTGCGCCGACTCGCTGGCCGCGCGTGGGTTAAACGAGAAAACACCGTTCGTGCTGGACGTGACGATCCTGACATCTGCTGCGCTGCGCGAACAACTCTCTCACTACGATACCGTTCTGACTTTCTGAGGCTGTCATGCTCCATACCCTGAGCCGTTCACCGTGGCAATGCGATATCGACACGTTACTGAGCATGCTGCGCGAAGGTGATGATCTGCTGCTGATTCAGGATGGCGTGCTTGCGGCGCTTGAAGGCAGCCGTTTTGTTGAAATCCTCGCTAATGCCCCCATAACAGTCTCTGCGCTGAAAGAGGATCTGGATGCGCGGGGTCTTTCTGGTCAAATTTCAGCCAAAATTGACGTGGTTGGCTATACTGATTTCGTCAATCTTACTGTGACGCACGCCAGTCAAATGAACTGGTGATTTGAGATCGCTGTATATTTCTTGACACCTTTTCGACGTAGCCCTAAAATTTCGCGTCCTCATATTGTATGAGGTCGTTTTATTACGTGTTTACGAAGCAAAAGCTAAAACCAGGAGCTATTTAATGGCAACAGTTAACCAGCTGGTACGCAAACCACGTGCACGCAAAGTTGCAAAAAGCAACGTGCCTGCGCTGGAAGCCTGCCCGCAGAAACGTGGCGTATGTACTCGTGTATATACCACCACTCCTAAAAAACCAAACTCCGCACTGCGTAAAGTATGCCGTGTGCGTTTGACTAACGGTTTCGAAGTGACTTCCTACATCGGTGGTGAAGGTCACAACCTTCAGGAGCACTCCGTGATCCTGATCCGTGGCGGTCGTGTTAAAGACCTTCCGGGTGTTCGTTACCACACCGTTCGTGGTGCGCTGGACTGCTCAGGTGTTAAAGACCGTAAGCAGGCTCGCTCCAAGTACGGCGTGAAGCGTCCTAAGGCTTAATGGTTCTCCGTTAAGTAAGGCCAAACTGATTTATCTTAATGTCAAACTAAACTCGTAGAGTTTTGGACAATCCTGAATTAACAACGGAGTAATCCCATGCCACGTCGTCGCGTCATTGGTCAGCGTAAAATTCTTCCAGATCCGAAATTCGGATCAGAACTGCTGGCAAAATTTGTAAATATCCTGATGGTAGATGGTAAAAAATCTACCGCAGAAGCAATCGTATACAGCGCGCTGGAGACCCTGGCTCAGCGTTCTGGTAAAAATGAACTGGAAGCCTTCGAAGTCGCTCTCGACAACGTGCGCCCGACTGTAGAAGTTAAGTCTCGCCGCGTTGGTGGTTCTACTTATCAGGTTCCAGTTGAAGTTCGTCCGGTTCGTCGTAATGCTCTGGCAATGCGTTGGATCGTTGAAGCTGCTCGTAAACGCGGTGATAAATCCATGGCTCTGCGTCTGGCGAACGAACTTTCTGATGCTGCGGAAAACAAAGGTACCGCAGTTAAGAAACGTGAAGACGTTCACCGTATGGCAGAAGCCAACAAGGCGTTCGCACACTACCGTTGGTAATCCCTTCGGAGTCGTAGTCACCAGGCGGGCGCTTCAGAGAAGCCGCCCGCTCTGGGTAACTTAACTGAACGCCTAAAGATATAAACGAGGAATCAAATGGCTCGTACAACACCCATCGCACGCTACCGTAACATCGGTATCAGTGCGCACATCGACGCCGGTAAAACCACTACTACCGAACGTATTCTGTTCTACACCGGTGTAAACCATAAAATCGGTGAAGTTCATGACGGCGCAGCCACCATGGACTGGATGGAACAGGAGCAGGAGCGTGGTATTACTATCACCTCCGCAGCGACTACTGCATTCTGGTCAGGTATGGCTAAGCAGTACGAACCGCATCGCGTAAACATCATCGACACCCCAGGGCACGTTGACTTCACCATCGAAGTAGAACGTTCCATGCGTGTTCTTGACGGCGCGGTAATGGTTTATTGCGCAGTTGGTGGTGTTCAGCCACAGTCTGAAACCGTATGGCGTCAGGCAAACAAATATAAAGTTCCACGCATCGCGTTCGTTAACAAAATGGACCGTATGGGTGCTAACTTCCTGAAAGTTGTTGGCCAGATCAAAACCCGTCTGGGCGCGAACCCTGTTCCGCTTCAGCTGGCAATTGGTGCTGAAGAAGGTTTCACCGGCGTTATCGACCTGGTGAAAATGAAAGCCATCAACTGGAACGAAGCAGATGCGGGCGTTACCTTCGAATACGAAGATATCCCGGCAGAGATGCAGGACCTGGCTGACGAATGGCACCAGAACCTGATCGAATCCGCAGCAGAAGCTTCTGAAGAGCTGATGGAGAAATACCTGGGTGGTGAAGAACTGTCTGAGCAAGAGATCAAATCTGCTCTGCGTCAGCGCGTTCTGAACAACGAAATCATCCTGGTAACCTGTGGTTCTGCGTTCAAGAACAAAGGTGTTCAGGCGATGCTGGATGCGGTAGTTGACTACCTGCCATCCCCGGTTGACGTTCCTGCGATCAACGGCATCCTGGACGACGGTAAAGATACTCCGGCTGAGCGTCACGCAAGTGATGACGAGCCGTTCTCTGCACTGGCGTTCAAAATTGCTACCGACCCATTCGTGGGTAACCTGACCTTCTTCCGCGTTTACTCTGGTGTGGTTAACTCCGGTGACACCATCCTGAACTCCGTGAAAGCGGCGCGTGAACGTTTTGGCCGTATCGTACAGATGCACGCTAACAAACGTGAAGAGATCAAAGAAGTTCGTGCGGGCGACATCGCTGCTGCTATCGGTCTGAAAGACGTGACCACTGGTGACACCCTGTGTGACCCGGATCACCCGATCATTCTGGAGCGTATGGAATTCCCTGAGCCGGTAATCTCCATCGCAGTTGAACCAAAAACCAAAGCTGACCAGGAAAAAATGGGTCTGGCTCTGGGCCGTCTGGCGAAAGAAGACCCATCATTCCGCGTATGGACTGATGAAGAATCTAACCAGACCATCATCGCTGGTATGGGTGAACTGCACCTGGACATCATCGTTGACCGTATGAAGCGTGAATTCAACGTTGAAGCAAACGTGGGTAAACCTCAGGTTGCTTACCGCGAAGCGATTCGCGCGAAAGTTACCGATGTTGAAGGTAAACACGCTAAGCAGTCTGGTGGTCGCGGTCAGTACGGTCACGTTGTGATCGACATGTACCCACTGGAGCCGGGCTCTAACCCTAAAGGTTACGAGTTCATCAACGACATCAAAGGTGGTGTAATTCCTGGCGAATACATCCCTGCCGTTGATAAAGGCATCCAGGAGCAGCTGAAAGCTGGTCCTCTGGCTGGTTACCCGGTTGTAGACATGGGTGTTCGTCTGCACTTCGGTTCTTACCACGACGTTGACTCCTCTGAACTGGCGTTTAAACTGGCTGCGTCTATTGCCTTTAAAGAAGGCTTTAAGAAAGCAAAACCAGTTCTGCTTGAGCCGATCATGAAGGTTGAAGTAGAAACTCCTGAAGAGAACACCGGTGACGTTATCGGTGACTTGAGCCGTCGTCGCGGTATGCTGCGTGGTCAGGAATCCGAAGTAACTGGCGTTAAGATCCACGCTGAAGTTCCGCTGTCTGAAATGTTCGGATATGCGACTCAGCTGCGTTCTCTGACCAAAGGTCGTGCATCATACACTATGGAATTCCTGAAGTATGATGATGCGCCGAACAACGTTGCTCAGGCCGTTATCGAAGCCCGTGGTAAGTAATCCACAGGATTAAAACCTAAGTCCCGTGCTCTCTCCGAAGGGGAGAGCACTATAGTAAGGAATATAGCCGTGTCTAAAGAAAAATTTGAACGTACAAAACCGCACGTCAACGTTGGTACTATCGGCCACGTTGACCATGGTAAAACTACCCTGACTGCTGCAATCACCACCGTACTGGCTAAAACCTACGGCGGTGCTGCTCGTGCTTTCGACCAGATCGATAACGCACCAGAAGAAAAAGCTCGTGGTATCACCATCAACACCTCTCACGTTGAGTATGACACCCCGACTCGCCACTACGCACACGTAGACTGCCCAGGCCACGCCGACTATGTTAAAAACATGATCACCGGTGCTGCGCAGATGGACGGCGCGATCCTGGTTGTTGCTGCGACTGACGGCCCTATGCCTCAGACTCGTGAGCACATCCTGCTGGGTCGTCAGGTAGGCGTTCCTTTCATCATCGTGTTCCTGAACAAATGTGACATGGTTGATGACGAAGAGCTGCTGGAACTGGTAGAGATGGAAGTTCGTGAACTGCTGTCTCAGTACGATTTCCCAGGCGACGACACTCCAATCGTTCGTGGTTCCGCGCTGAAAGCGCTGGAAGGCGAAGCAGAGTGGGAAGAGAAAATCATCGAACTGGCTGGCTACCTGGATTCTTACATCCCAGAACCAGAGCGTGCGATTGACAAGCCATTCCTGCTGCCAATCGAAGACGTATTCTCCATCTCCGGTCGTGGTACCGTTGTTACCGGTCGTGTAGAGCGCGGTATCATCAAAGTTGGTGAAGAAGTTGAAATCGTTGGTATCAAAGAGACTGCGAAGTCTACCTGTACTGGCGTTGAAATGTTCCGCAAACTGCTGGACGAAGGCCGTGCTGGTGAGAACGTTGGTGTTCTGCTGCGTGGTATCAAACGTGAAGAAATCGAACGTGGTCAGGTTCTGGCGAAGCCAGGCTCAATCAAGCCACACACCAAGTTCGAATCTGAAGTGTACATTCTGTCCAAAGACGAAGGCGGCCGTCATACTCCGTTCTTCAAAGGCTACCGTCCACAGTTCTACTTCCGTACAACTGACGTGACCGGTACCATCGAACTGCCAGAAGGCGTAGAGATGGTAATGCCAGGCGACAACATCAAGATGGTTGTGACGCTGATCCACCCAATCGCGATGGACGACGGTCTGCGTTTCGCAATCCGTGAAGGCGGCCGTACCGTTGGCGCGGGCGTTGTTGCTAAAGTTCTGGGCTAATTAATTATCCCTGAAATAAAAAGGACGCTCCGGCGTCCTTTTTTGTTTTCTGCCGTTGGGGCATTGTCATAAAAATTCGCATTTTTTGCTTTCTCCCGCCACGTATTCCGACGCCCGCGCTATTGTAATCATAACCATTCTCACTTACACTTTGCGCATATTTTGAACGGGAGTCTTTATGTACGTTTGTTTATGTAATGGTGTAAGCGACAAAAAAATTCGTCAGGCCGTTCGCCAGTTTCAACCACAATCTTTCCAGCAGCTTCGCAAGTTTGTTCCGGTGGGAAATCAATGCGGTAAATGCGTTCGCGCAGCGCGTGAGATCATGCAGGACGAACTGATGCAGATCCCGGAATTCAAAGAGATCGCGTAAGCCTCTATCTTTTTTTTGACATCCCCGTAGCCCGATCTACGCTTCAATGAGTGGAAGCGGAGGGACTATATAATGAAAGGTGATGTTAAAATCATAAGTTATCTCAATAAATTATTGGGAAATGAGCTTGTCGCAATCAATCAGTATTTTCTCCATGCAAGAATGTTTAAAAACTGGGGACTGACTCGCCTCAACGATGTTGAATACCATGAGTCCATTGATGAAATGAAACACGCCGATAAATACATTGAGCGTATTTTATTCCTCGAAGGCATTCCTAACCTACAGGATCTCGGAAAACTGGGCATCGGAGAAGATGTCGAAGAGATGCTGCGTTCTGATCTCCGGCTGGAGCTGGAGGGTGCAAAAGATCTGCGTGAAGCCATTGCCTATGCGGACAGCGTACATGACTACGTCAGCCGCGATATGATGATCCAGATCCTGGCCGATGAAGAAGGGCACATCGACTGGCTTGAGACCGAACTGGATCTCATTAGCAAAATTGGCCTACAGAACTACCTTCAGTCTCAGATCAAAGTGGAAAGTTAATCAGGCTTTCCCAGCCAACGCATAAACCCGCTGCCGCCAGAAATGGCCCAAAAGGCAGTGGGTTTTTTAATGCCTGCTTATCAGGGGTAAACAACGAGAAAGCAACCAGATACAGCAGAGCCATTAACGCGGCCACTAATGCCAGTATTGGTAGTACACACCAGCCATGCCATGCCCCCAGCGCCGCCAGATATTTTATGTCGCCATATCCCATCCCTTCACGTCGGCAGATGAGCCGGTATCCCCAATAGATAATGGCGAATCCGGCATATCCTGTCATCGCACCCACTACCGCGCTCGGCAAAAAATCAGGATGGAGACAAAGCTGGTAGAGCAGGCCCGTCCATAGCAGCGGGCAAAGAAATTTATCGGGAAGAAGCCCCGTGCGGATATCGGTGCGAACAAGCAAGGCCGATAACGCAAAATAGATCAACAGAAAGGGGAGGGACAGTAGCATAGCGAGAGCCTCAAAATGGTTTGAGCGCATACTCGTAATAATCTGCATGCCCGGCAATGTGTAAAAACAGCAATTGCGTAGCGGCTTCATACAAAGAGTTGAGAAGGGATACTTTGCATAAAAAATTGCGCGGCCTTACGTATAGTACGTCTTTGGCGCTTAATTTCTAAACGGCACTTGCGTCTTTCTCTGATTTACGTATAATGCGCGGGCTTGTCGTAATTGACGGCGGGTTCAATCTGAACCAGAGTAGCTCACTTTGTTACTCAACAATGCTCCCAATTGGGGAGCTACGTAAGAACGGTTACACTCTCCCATCAATCGTAATGGGTTTGAGGAGTAATCATTTTCGTTTATAAAATAATTGGAGCTCTGGTCTCATGCAGAACCAAAGAATCCGTATCCGCCTTAAAGCGTTTGATCATCGTCTGATCGATCAATCAACCGCGGAAATCGTCGAGACTGCTAAGCGCACTGGTGCGCAAGTCCGTGGTCCGATCCCGCTGCCGACCCGCAAAGAGCGCTTTACCGTTCTGATCTCTCCGCACGTTAACAAAGATGCGCGTGATCAGTACGAAATCCGCACTCACAAGCGTCTGGTTGACATCGTTGAGCCAACTGAGAAAACCGTTGATGCTCTGATGCGTCTGGATCTGGCTGCCGGTGTAGACGTGCAGATCAGCCTGGGTTAATCAGGTCATCGAGCGATTGAGAGGTTGAAACAATGATTGGTTTAGTCGGTAAAAAAGTGGGTATGACCCGCATCTTCACTGAAGATGGCGTTTCTATCCCAGTAACCGTAATCGAAGTTGAAGCAAACCGCGTTACTCAGGTTAAAGATCTGGCTAACGATGGCTACCGCGCTATTCAGGTTACCACTGGTGCTAAAAAAGCTAACCGTGTAACCAAACCAGAAGCGGGTCACTTCGCTAAAGCTGGCGTCGAAGCTGGCCGTGGTCTGTGGGAATTCCGTCTTGCTGAAGGCGAAGAGTTCACCGTAGGTCAGGACATTAGCGTTGAGCTGTTTGCTGACGTTAAAAAAGTTGACGTAACCGGTACCTCTAAAGGTAAAGGTTTTGCTGGTACCGTTAAGCGCTGGAACTTCCGTACCCAGGACGCTACTCACGGTAACTCCTTGTCTCACCGCGTTCCGGGTTCTATCGGTCAGAACCAGACTCCGGGCAAAGTGTTCAAAGGCAAGAAAATGGCAGGTCAGCTGGGCAACGAACGTGTAACCGTTCAGAGCCTGGACGTAGTACGTGTTGACGCTGAGCGCAACCTGCTGCTGGTTAAAGGTGCGGTCCCGGGTGCAACCGGTAGCGACCTGATCGTTAAACCAGCTGTGAAGGCGTAAGGGGATAGCAATGGAATTAGTATTGAAAGACGCGCAGAGCGCGCTGACTGTTTCCGAAACTACCTTCGGTCGTGATTTCAACGAAGCGCTGGTTCACCAGGTTGTTGTTGCTTATGCAGCTGGTGCTCGTCAGGGTACTCGTGCTCAGAAGACTCGTGCTGAAGTAACTGGTTCAGGCAAAAAGCCATGGCGCCAGAAAGGTACCGGCCGTGCGCGTTCAGGTTCTATCAAGAGCCCGATCTGGCGTTCAGGTGGCGTGACCTTCGCTGCGCGTCCACAGGACCACAGTCAAAAAGTTAACAAAAAGATGTACCGCGGCGCGCTGAAAAGCATTCTGTCCGAACTGGTACGTCAGGATCGTCTGATCGTTGTCGAGAAGTTCTCTGTTGAAGCGCCTAAAACTAAGCTGCTGGCACAGAAACTGAAAGACATGGCTCTGGAAGATGTGCTGATCATCACCGGTGAGCTGGACGAGAACCTGTTCCTGGCCGCGCGTAACCTGCACAAGGTTGACGTACGCGACGCGACTGGTATCGACCCGGTTAGCCTGATCGCCTTCGACAAAGTCGTAATGACTGCTGATGCTGTTAAGCAAGTTGAGGAGATGCTGGCATGATTCGTGAAGAACGTCTGCTGAAGGTGCTGCGCGCACCGCACGTTTCTGAAAAAGCGTCTACTGCGATGGAAAAAACAAACACCATCGTTCTCAAAGTTGCTAAAGACGCGACCAAAGCAGAGATCAAAGCTGCTGTGCAGAAACTGTTTGAAGTCGAAGTCGAAGTCGTTAACACCCTGGTAGTTAAAGGGAAAGTTAAACGTCACGGACAGCGTATCGGTCGTCGTAGCGACTGGAAAAAAGCTTACGTCACCCTGAAAGAAGGCCAGAACCTGGACTTCGTTGGCGGCGCTGAGTAAGTCGGAGGAGTAATACAATGGCAGTTGTTAAATGTAAACCGACATCTCCGGGTCGTCGCCACGTAGTTAAAGTGGTTAACCCTGAGCTGCACAAGGGCAAACCTTTTGCTCCGTTGCTGGAAAAAAACAGCAAATCCGGTGGTCGTAACAACAATGGCCGTATCACCACTCGTCACATCGGTGGTGGCCACAAGCAGGCTTATCGTATTGTTGACTTCAAACGCAACAAAGACGGTATCCCAGCAGTTGTTGAGCGTCTTGAGTACGATCCGAACCGTTCCGCGAACATCGCGCTGGTTCTGTACAAAGATGGCGAACGCCGTTACATCCTGGCCCCTAAAGGCCTGAAAGCTGGCGACCAGATTCAGTCTGGCGTTGATGCTGCAATCAAAGCAGGCAACACCCTGCCGATGCGCAATATCCCGGTTGGTTCTACCGTTCATAACGTAGAAATGAAACCAGGTAAAGGCGGTCAGCTGGCGCGTTCCGCGGGTACTTACGTTCAGATCGTTGCGCGTGACGGTGCTTATGTCACCCTGCGTCTGCGTTCTGGTGAAATGCGTAAAGTCGAAGCAGACTGCCGCGCTACTCTGGGCGAAGTTGGCAATGCTGAGCATATGCTGCGCGTTCTGGGTAAAGCTGGTGCTGCACGCTGGCGTGGTGTTCGTCCTACCGTTCGCGGTACTGCGATGAACCCAGTCGACCACCCACATGGTGGTGGTGAAGGTCGTAACTTTGGTAAGCACCCGGTAACTCCGTGGGGCGTTCAGACCAAAGGTAAGAAGACCCGCAGCAACAAGCGTACTGATAAATTTATCGTACGTCGCCGTAGCAAATAATTTTAGAGGATAAGCCATGCCACGTTCTCTCAAGAAAGGTCCTTTTATTGACCTGCACTTGCTGAAGAAGGTAGAGAAAGCGGTGGAAAGCGGAGACAAGAAGCCCCTGCGCACTTGGTCCCGTCGTTCAACGATCTTTCCTAACATGATCGGTTTGACCATCGCTGTCCATAATGGTCGTCAGCACGTTCCAGTCTTTGTTACCGACGAAATGGTTGGTCACAAACTGGGTGAATTCGCACCGACTCGTACTTATCGCGGCCACGCTGCTGATAAAAAAGCGAAGAAGAAATAAGGTAGGAGGAAGAGATGGAAACTTTAGCTCAACATCGCCATGCTCGTTCTTCTGCACAGAAGGTTCGCCTTGTTGCTGACCTGATTCGCGGTAAGAAAGTGTCGCAGGCCCTGGACATCCTGACCTATACCAACAAGAAAGCTGCGGTATTGGTCAAGAAAGTACTGGAATCTGCCATTGCTAACGCTGAACACAACGATGGCGCTGACATCGACGATCTGAAAGTCGCGAAAATTTTCGTAGATGAAGGCCCAAGCATGAAGCGCATTATGCCGCGTGCGAAAGGTCGTGCAGATCGCATCCTGAAGCGCACCAGCCACATTACTGTGGTTGTGTCCGATCGCTGAGACTCTGGAGACTAGCAATGGGTCAGAAAGTACATCCTAATGGTATTCGCCTGGGTATTGTAAAACCATGGAACTCTACTTGGTTTGCGAACACCAAAGAATTCGCTGACAACCTGGACAGCGATTTTAAAGTACGTCAGTACCTGACTAAGGAACTGGCTAAAGCGTCTGTATCTCGTATCGTTATCGAGCGTCCAGCTAAGAGCATCCGTGTGACTATTCACACTGCTCGCCCTGGCATCGTTATCGGTAAGAAAGGCGAAGACGTAGAAAAACTGCGCAAGGTCGTAGCGGATATCGCTGGCGTTCCTGCACAGATCAATATCGCTGAAGTTCGTAAGCCTGAACTGGACGCTAAATTGGTTGCTGACAGCATCACTTCTCAGCTGGAACGTCGCGTTATGTTCCGTCGTGCTATGAAGCGTGCTGTACAGAACGCAATGCGTCTGGGCGCTAAAGGTATCAAAGTTGAAGTTAGCGGCCGTCTGGGCGGCGCGGAAATCGCACGTACCGAATGGTACCGCGAAGGTCGCGTACCGCTGCACACTCTGCGTGCTGACATCGACTACAACACCTCTGAAGCGCACACCACTTACGGTGTAATCGGCGTTAAGGTATGGATCTTCAAAGGTGAGATCCTGGGTGGTATGGCTGCTGTTGAACAACCGGAAAAACCGGCTGCTCAACCTAAAAAGCAGCAGCGTAAAGGCCGTAAATAAGGAGCGTCGCTGATGTTACAACCAAAGCGTACAAAATTCCGTAAAGTGCACAAAGGCCGCAACCGTGGTCTGGCGCAGGGTACGGATGTTAGCTTCGGCACTTTCGGTCTGAAAGCTGTTGGCCGTGGTCGTCTGACTGCACGTCAGATCGAAGCAGCACGTCGTGCAATGACCCGTGCAGTTAAGCGTCAAGGTAAGATCTGGATCCGTGTATTCCCGGACAAACCGATCACCGAGAAGCCACTGGAAGTTCGTATGGGTAAAGGTAAAGGTAACGTGGAGTACTGGGTTGCCTTGATCCAACCGGGCAAAGTCCTTTATGAAATGGACGGTGTTCCGGAAGAGCTGGCCCGTGAAGCCTTCGGCCTGGCAGCAGCGAAACTGCCTATCAAAACCACCTTTGTAACTAAGACGGTGATGTAATGAAAGCAAAAGAGCTGCGTGAAAAAAGCGTTGAAGAGCTGAACGCTGAGCTGCTGAACCTGCTGCGTGAGCAGTTCAACCTGCGTATGCAGGCTGCAAGTGGCCAGCTGCAACAGACTCACCTGCTGAAGCAAGTGCGTCGCAATGTTGCGCGCGTTAAGACTTTACTGACTCAGAAGGCGGGTGCGTAATGACCGATAAAATCCGTACTCTGCAAGGTCGTGTTGTTAGCGATAAAATGGAGAAATCCATTGTTGTAGCTATCGAACGTTTTGTGAAACACCCGATCTACGGTAAATTCATCAAGCGTACGACCAAACTGCACGTACATGACGAGAACAACGAATGTGGTATCGGCGACAAGGTTGAAATCCGTGAATGCCGTCCACTGTCCAAGACTAAGTCCTGGACGCTGGTTCGCGTTGTAGAGAAAGCGGTTCTGTAATAGAGTACGCATTCTCAATACGAATAAACGGCTCAGCGATGAGCCGTTTATTTTTTCTACCCATATTGCAGAAGCGGTGTTATAATGCTGCGCCCTCGATATGGGGCTTTTTAACGGCTCTGATTTTAGAGTCTCAGGTAGTAGTTGACATTAGCGGAGCACTAAAATGATCCAAGAACAGACTATGCTGAACGTCGCCGACAACTCCGGTGCACGTCGCGTAATGTGTATCAAGGTTCTGGGTGGCTCGCACCGTCGCTACGCAGGCGTAGGCGACATCATCAAGATCACCATCAAGGAAGCAATTCCACGTGGTAAGGTCAAAAAAGGTGATGTGCTGAAGGCGGTAGTGGTGCGCACCAAGAAGGGTGTTCGTCGCCCTGACGGTTCTGTCATTCGCTTCGATGGTAATGCATGCGTTATTTTAAACAATAACAGCGAGCAGCCTATCGGCACGCGTATCTTTGGGCCGGTAACTCGTGAACTTCGTACTGAGAAGTTCATGAAAATTATCTCTCTGGCACCAGAAGTACTCTAAGGAGCGAATCATGGCAGCGAAAATCCGTCGTGATGACGAAGTTATCGTGTTAACCGGTAAAGATAAAGGTAAACGCGGTAAAGTAAAAAATGTTCTGTCTTCCGGCAAACTTGTCGTTGAAGGTATCAACCTGGTTAAGAAACATCAGAAGCCGGTTCCGGCCCTGAACCAACCAGGCGGCATCGTTGAAAAAGAAGCTGCTATTCAGGTTTCTAACGTTGCAATCTTCAATGCGGCTACCGGTAAGGCTGACCGTGTAGGCTTTAGATTCGAAGACGGTAAAAAAGTCCGTTTCTTCAAATCTAACAGCGAAACTATCAAGTAATTTGGAGTAGTACGATGGCGAAACTGCATGATTACTACAAAGACGAAGTAGTTAACAAACTCATGACTGAGTTTAACTACAATTCTGTCATGCAAGTCCCTCGGGTCGAGAAGATCACCCTGAACATGGGTGTTGGTGAAGCGATCGCTGACAAGAAACTGCTGGATAACGCAGCAGCTGACCTGACAGCAATCTCCGGTCAAAAACCGCTGATCACCAAAGCACGCAAATCTGTTGCAGGCTTCAAAATCCGTCAGGGCTATCCGATCGGCTGTAAAGTAACTCTGCGTGGCGAACGCATGTGGGAGTTCCTTGAGCGCCTGATCACTATTGCTGTTCCACGTATCCGTGACTTCCGTGGCTTGTCCGCTAAGTCTTTCGACGGTCGTGGTAACTACAGCATGGGTGTCCGTGAGCAGATCATCTTCCCAGAAATCGACTACGATAAAGTCGACCGCGTGCGTGGTTTGGATATTACCATTACCACTACTGCGAAATCTGATGAAGAAGGCCGTGCTCTGCTGGCTGCCTTTGACTTCCCGTTCCGCAAGTAAGGTAGGGTTACTGAATGGCTAAGCAATCAATGAAAGCACGCGAAGTAAAGCGCGTAGCTTTAGCTGATAAATTCTTCGCTAAACGCGCTGAACTGAAAGCGATCATTTCTGATGTGAACGCTTCCGACGAAGATCGTTGGAATGCGGTTCTCAAGCTGCAGTCTCTGCCGCGTGATTCCAGCCCGTCTCGTCAGCGTAACCGCTGTCGTCAAACAGGTCGTCCACATGGTTATGTGGGCAAGTTTGGGTTGAGCCGTATCAAACTGCGTGAAGCCGCCATGCGCGGTGAAGTGCCAGGCTTGAAAAAGGCTAGCTGGTAATTACCAATTGAATCACGGGAGTAAAGACAGATGAGCATGCAAGATCCGATCGCGGATATGCTGACCCGTATCCGTAACGGTCAGGCCGCGAACAAAGTTGCGGTCACCATGCCTTCCGCCAAGCTGAAAGTGGCAATTGCCAACGTGCTGAAGGAAGAAGGTTTTATCGAAGATTTTAAAGTTGAAGGCGACACCAAGCCGGAACTGGAACTTACTCTCAAGTATTTCCAGGGTAAAGCTGTTGTAGAAAGCATTCAGCGTGTCAGCCGCCCAGGCCTGCGCATCTATAAGAAAAAAGATGAGCTGCCAAAAGTAATGGCTGGTCTTGGTATCGCAGTTGTTTCTACCTCTAAAGGTGTTATGACTGATCGTGCAGCGCGCCAGGCTGGTCTTGGTGGCGAAATTATCTGCTACGTAGCCTAATCGGAGGAAAGAATGTCTCGTGTTGCTAAAGCACCGGTCGTTATTCCTGCCGGCGTTGATGTAAAAATCGACGGTCAGGTTATTACGATCAAAGGTAAAAACGGCGAGCTGACTCGTACCCTCAACAATGCTGTTGAAGTTAAACATGCAGATAACGCTCTGACCTTCGGTCCACGTGATGGTTTCGTGGATGGATGGGCTCAGGCTGGTACCGCGCGTGCCCTGCTGAACTCAATGGTTGTTGGTGTTACCGAAGGCTTCACTAAAAAGCTTCAGCTGGTTGGTGTAGGTTATCGTGCAGCTATCAAAGGGAATGCAGTAGGCCTGTCTCTGGGCTTCTCACACCCTGTTGAGCATCCGCTGCCGGCCGGTATCACTGCAGAATGCCCGACTCAGACTGAAATCGTGCTGAAAGGCGCTGATAAACAGCTGATCGGTCAGGTTGCAGCAGATCTGCGCGCCTACCGTCGTCCTGAGCCTTATAAAGGCAAGGGTGTTCGTTACGCCGACGAAGTCGTGCGTACCAAAGAGGCTAAGAAGAAGTAAGGTAACACTATGGATAAGAAATCTGCTCGTATCCGTCGTGCGACCCGCGCACGCCGCAAGCTCAAAGAGCTGGGTGCAACTCGCCTGGTGGTACATCGTACCCCGCGTCATATTTACGCACAGGTAATTGCACCGAACGGTTCTGAAGTTCTGGTAGCTGCTTCTACTGTAGAAAAAGCTATCTCAGAACAATTGAAGTATACCGGTAACAAAGACGCCGCAGCAGCTGTAGGTAAAGCTGTCGCTGAACGCGCTCTGGAAAAAGGCATCAGCAATGTTTCCTTTGACCGTTCCGGGTTCCAATATCATGGTCGTGTCCAGGCACTGGCAGATGCTGCCCGTGAAGCTGGCCTTCAGTTCTAAGGTAGAGGTGTAAGATGGCTCACATCGAAAAACAGGCTGGCGAACTGCAGGAAAAGCTGATCGCGGTAAACCGCGTATCTAAAACCGTTAAAGGTGGTCGTATTTTCTCCTTCACAGCTCTGACTGTAGTGGGTGATGGTAACGGTCGCGTTGGTTTTGGTTACGGTAAAGCGCGTGAAGTTCCAGCAGCGATCCAGAAAGCGATGGAAAAAGCCCGTCGCAATATGATTAACGTCGCGCTGAACAACGGTACCCTGCAACACCCAGTTAAAGGTGTTCACACGGGTTCTCGTGTATTCATGCAGCCAGCTTCCGAAGGTACCGGTATCATCGCCGGTGGTGCAATGCGCGCCGTTCTGGAAGTTGCTGGAGTTCATAACGTTCTGGCTAAAGCATATGGTTCCACCAACCCGATCAACGTGGTTCGTGCAACTATTGATGGCCTGGAAAATATGAATTCTCCAGAAATGGTCGCTGCCAAGCGTGGTAAATCCGTTGAAGAAATTCTGGGGTAATTGACCATGGCAAAGACTATTAAAATCACTCAAACCCGCAGTGCAATCGGT
Source organism: Enterobacter cloacae complex sp. ECL72 (assembly GCF_019056635.1). Classification (NCBI taxonomy): domain Bacteria; kingdom Pseudomonadati; phylum Pseudomonadota; class Gammaproteobacteria; order Enterobacterales; family Enterobacteriaceae; genus Enterobacter; species Enterobacter cloacae complex sp. ECL72. Next base: position 4,699,345 of record NZ_CP077659.1, read on the forward strand.
CGTCTGCCGAAACACAAGGCAACGCTGCTTGGCCTGGGTCTGCGTCGTATTGGTCATACCGTTGAGCGCGAGGATACTCCTGCTGTTCGTGGTATGGTCAACGCGGTTTACTTCATGGTTAAAGTTGAGGAGTAAGAGATGCGTTTAAATACTCTGTCTCCGGCCGAAGGCTCTAAAAAGGCGGGTAAACGCCTGGGTCGTGGTATCGGTTCTGGCCTCGGCAAAACCGGTGGTCGTGGTCACAAAGGTCAGAACTCTCGTTCTGGCGGTGGCGTACGTCGCGGTTTCGAGGGTGGCCAGATGCCACTGTACCGTCGTCTGCCGAAGTTCGGCTTCACCTCTCGCAAAGCAGCGATCACAGCGGAAATCCGTCTGTCTGACTTGGCGAAAGTTGAAGGCGGCGTTGTAGACCTGAACACGCTGAAAGCGGCTAACATTATCGGTATCCAGATCGAGTTCGCGAAAGTGATCCTGGCTGGTGAAGTTTCTACTCCGGTAACTGTTCGTGGCCTGCGTGTTACTAAAGGTGCTCGTGCTGCTATCGAAGCTGCTGGCGGTAAAATTGAGGAATAAGTAGCAGATGGCTAAGCAACCGGGATTAGATTTTCAAAGTGCCAAAGGTGGATTTGGCGAGCTGAAACGCAGACTGCTGTTTGTAATCGGCGCGCTGATTGTGTTCCGTATTGGCTCTTTTATTCCGATCCCTGGTATTGATGCCGCTGTACTTGCCAAACTGCTTGAGCAACAGCGAGGCACCATCATTGAAATGTTCAACATGTTCTCTGGTGGTGCTCTCAGCCGTGCTTCTATTTTCGCACTGGGTATTATGCCGTATATTTCGGCATCGATTATTATCCAGCTGCTGACGGTCGTTCATCCGGCCCTGGCAGAGTTGAAGAAAGAAGGGGAGTCTGGACGTCGTAAGATTAGCCAGTACACCCGTTACGGCACTCTGGTGCTGGCAATATTCCAGTCGATCGGTATTGCTACCGGTCTTCCGAATATGCCTGGTATGCAGGGCCTGGTATTAAACCCGGGCTTTGCATTCTATTTCACCGCTGTTGTAAGTCTGGTCACAGGGACCATGTTCCTGATGTGGCTCGGCGAACAGATTACTGAACGAGGTATCGGTAACGGTATCTCAATCATTATCTTCGCCGGTATCGTTGCGGGTCTCCCGCCGGCCATCGCCCATACTATCGAGCAAGCGCGTCAAGGCGACCTGCACTTCCTCCTGTTGCTGTTGGTTGCAGTATTAGTATTTGCAGTGACGTTCTTTGTTGTCTTCGTTGAACGTGGTCAACGCCGCATTGTGGTGAACTACGCTAAACGTCAGCAGGGTCGTCGTGTCTATGCTGCACAGAGCACACATTTACCGCTGAAAGTGAATATGGCGGGGGTTATCCCGGCTATCTTCGCTTCCAGTATTATTCTGTTCCCGGCAACCATCGCGTCATGGTTCGGGGGCGGTACTGGTTGGAACTGGCTGACAACAATTTCGCTGTATTTGCAGCCTGGGCAACCACTTTATGTGTTACTCTATGCGTCTGCGATCATCTTCTTCTGTTTCTTCTACACGGCGTTGGTCTTCAACCCGCGTGAAACAGCAGATAACCTGAAGAAGTCCGGTGCATTTGTACCAGGAATTCGTCCGGGAGAGCAAACGGCGAAGTATATCGATAAAGTAATGACTCGCCTGACTTTGGTTGGTGCGCTTTATATTACTTTTATCTGCCTGATCCCGGAGTTCATGCGTGATGCAATGAAAGTACCGTTCTACTTCGGTGGGACCTCACTGCTTATCGTTGTGGTCGTGATTATGGACTTTATGGCTCAAGTGCAAACTCTGATGATGTCCAGTCAGTATGAGTCTGCATTGAAGAAGGCGAACCTGAAAGGCTACGGCCGCTAACTGGTCGCCTGAGAAGTTACGGAGAGTAAAAATGAAAGTTCGTGCTTCCGTCAAGAAATTATGCCGTAACTGCAAAATCGTTAAGCGTGATGGTGTCATCCGTGTGATTTGCAGTGCCGAGCCGAAGCATAAACAGCGCCAAGGCTGATTATTTCGCATATTTTTCTTGCAAAGTTGGGTTGAGCTGGCTAGATTAGCCAGCCAATCTTTTGTATGTCTGTACGTTTCCATTTGAGTATCCTGAAAACGGGCTTTTCAGCATGGTGCGTACATATTAAATAGTAGGAGTGCATAGTGGCCCGTATAGCAGGCATTAACATTCCTGATCAGAAACATGCTGTGATCGCATTAACTTCGATCTATGGCGTCGGCAAGACCCGTTCTAAAGCCATTCTGGCTGCAGCGGGTATCGCTGAAGATGTTAAGATCAGTGAGCTGTCTGAAGAACAAATCGACACGCTGCGTGACGAAGTTGCCAAATTTGTCGTTGAAGGTGATCTGCGCCGTGAAATCAGCATGAGCATCAAGCGCCTGATGGATCTTGGTTGCTATCGCGGTTTGCGTCATCGTCGTGGTCTGCCAGTGCGCGGTCAGCGTACTAAGACCAACGCACGTACCCGTAAGGGTCCGCGCAAACCGATCAAGAAATAATCGGGGTGATTGAATAATGGCAAAGGCACCAGTTCGTGCACGTAAACGTGTAAGAAAACAAGTCTCTGACGGCGTGGCTCATATCCATGCTTCTTTCAACAACACCATCGTTACTATTACTGATCGTCAGGGTAACGCATTGGGTTGGGCAACAGCCGGTGGTTCCGGTTTCCGTGGTTCTCGCAAATCCACTCCGTTCGCAGCTCAGGTTGCAGCAGAGCGTTGCGCTGAAGCCGTAAAAGAATACGGCATCAAGAATCTGGAAGTTATGGTTAAAGGTCCGGGTCCGGGTCGTGAATCTACTGTTCGCGCTCTGAACGCCGCTGGTTTCCGCATCACGAATATTACTGATGTGACTCCGATCCCTCATAACGGTTGTCGTCCGCCGAAAAAACGTCGCGTATAACGCTCGTTTTTTAGGTTAGTTGGAGATAGAAAATGGCAAGATATTTGGGTCCTAAGCTCAAGCTGAGCCGTCGTGAGGGCACCGACTTATTCCTTAAGTCTGGCGTTCGCGCGATCGATACCAAGTGTAAAATTGAACAAGCTCCTGGCCAGCACGGTGCGCGTAAACCGCGTCTGTCTGACTATGGTGTGCAGTTGCGTGAAAAGCAAAAAGTTCGCCGTATCTACGGTGTGCTGGAGCGTCAGTTCCGTAACTACTATAAAGAAGCAGCACGTCTGAAAGGCAACACAGGTGAAAACCTGCTGGCTCTGCTGGAAGGTCGTCTGGACAACGTTGTATACCGTATGGGCTTCGGCGCGACTCGTGCTGAATCACGCCAGCTGGTTAGCCATAAAGCAATCATGGTAAACGGTCGTGTTGTTAACATCGCTTCTTATCAGGTTAAAGCGAATGACGTTGTTAGCATTCGTGAGAAAGCGAAAAAGCAATCTCGCGTGAAAGCCGCTCTGGAGCTGGCTGAGCAGCGTGAAAAGCCAACCTGGCTGGAAGTTGATGCTGGCAAGATGGAAGGTACGTTCAAGCGTCAGCCAGAACGTTCTGATCTGTCTGCGGACATTAACGAACACCTGATCGTCGAGCTTTACTCCAAGTAAAGCTTAGTACCAAAGAGAGGACACAATGCAGGGTTCTGTGACAGAGTTTCTAAAACCGCGCCTGGTAGATATCGAGCAAGTGAGTTCGACGCACGCCAAGGTGACCCTTGAGCCTTTAGAGCGTGGCTTTGGCCATACTCTGGGTAACGCACTGCGCCGTATTCTGCTCTCATCGATGCCGGGTTGCGCGGTGACCGAGGTTGAGATTGATGGTGTACTTCATGAGTACAGCACCAAAGAAGGCGTTCAGGAAGATATCCTTGAAATCCTGCTCAACCTGAAAGGGCTGGCGGTGAGAGTTCAGGGTAAAGATGAAGTTATTCTTACTCTGAATAAATCTGGCATTGGCCCTGTGACTGCAGCCGACATCACCCACGACGGTGATGTTGAAATCGTCAAGCCGCAGCACGTGATCTGCCACCTGACCGATGAGAACGCAGCTATTAGCATGCGTATCAAAGTTCAGCGCGGTCGTGGTTATGTGCCGGCTTCTGCCCGAATTCATTCGGAAGAAGATGAGCGCCCAATCGGCCGTCTGCTGGTCGACGCATGTTACAGCCCTGTAGAGCGTATTGCCTACAATGTTGAAGCAGCGCGTGTAGAACAGCGTACCGACCTGGACAAGCTGGTCATCGAAATGGAAACCAATGGCACAATCGATCCTGAAGAGGCGATTCGTCGTGCGGCAACCATCCTGGCAGAACAACTGGAAGCTTTCGTTGACTTACGTGATGTACGTCAGCCGGAAGTGAAAGAAGAGAAACCAGAATTCGATCCGATCCTGCTGCGCCCTGTTGACGATCTGGAATTGACTGTCCGCTCTGCTAACTGCCTCAAGGCAGAAGCTATCCACTATATCGGTGATCTGGTACAGCGTACCGAGGTTGAGTTGCTGAAAACGCCGAACCTGGGTAAAAAATCTCTTACCGAGATTAAAGACGTGCTGGCTTCACGTGGTCTGTCTCTGGGCATGCGCCTGGAAAACTGGCCACCGGCAAGCATTGCTGACGAGTAACCGGATCACAGGTTAAGGTTTTACTGAGAAGGATAAGGTCATGCGCCATCGTAAGAGTGGTCGTCAACTGAACCGCAACAGCAGCCATCGCCAGGCTATGTTCCGCAACATGGCAGGTTCACTGGTTCGTCATGAAATCATCAAGACGACCCTGCCTAAAGCGAAAGAGCTGCGTCGCGTAGTTGAGCCGCTGATTACTCTTGCCAAGACTGACAGCGTTGCTAATCGTCGTCTGGCATTCGCCCGTACTCGTGATAACGAGATCGTGGCAAAACTGTTTAACGAACTGGGCCCGCGTTTCGCGAGCCGTGCCGGTGGTTACACTCGCATTCTGAAGTGTGGCTTCCGTGCAGGCGACAACGCGCCGATGGCTTACATCGAGCTGGTTGATCGTTCAGAGAAAGCAGAAGCTGCTGCAGAGTAATCTGTAGTAACGTAAAAAAACCCGCCTCGGCGGGTTTTTTTATATCCGCAGAATCTCCACTTATCTACAATGTCTGTATCTTTTCTGCTCACCCCCTGGAGTTCATTATGTGGTTGCTCGATCAGTGGGCTGAACGCCATATTTGCGATGCCCAAAACAAAGGCGAGTTCGAAAATCTTCCCGGTAGCGGTGAGCCGCTGATTCTGGACGATGATTCACATATTCCCCCTGAATTACGGGCCGGTTATCGCTTACTGAAAAACGCAGGTTGTTTACCGCCTGAACTTCAGCAACGCAATGAAGCCGTCGAGCTTGCCGATCTGCTTAAAGGCATTCATAAGAATGACCCGCGGTACTCCGAAATCAGTCGTCGGTTGGCGCTCATCGAGCTAAAACTGCGCCAGACGGGAATGAATACTGACTTTTTGCATGGTGAGTACAGTGAAAGGTTAATGCAAAAAATAAACGAGGAGTAGCCATGTACCGCATAGGTGAACTTGCGAAGCTTGCTAACGTAACGCCGGATACTATCCGCTACTACGAAAAGCAGCAGATGATCGATCATGAGGTCAGAACGGAAGGTGGATTTCGCCTTTATACGGATAACGACCTGCAACGCCTTCGTTTTATCCGCTATGCACGGCAACTCGGCTTCACGCTGGAGTCGATCCGTGAACTGCTGTCGATCCGTATCGATCCTGAACATCATACGTGTCAGGAATCTAAAAGCATCGTTCAGGCCCGGCTGGATGAAGTTGAAGGACGCATTCAGGAGCTGCAAGCCATGCAGCGATCTCTGCAAAGGTTAAATGACGCATGCTGCGGTACCGCTCATAGCAGTGTTTATTGCTCAATACTGGAAGCTCTTGAACAGGGCGCCAGTAGTGAAACTCAGGGTTGTTGATTTTTTATCAGCCAGGGACTAGACTCCCGCCGACATTAACTATGCTCAGGAGAAATGATGAGCCGCTATCAGCATACGAAGGGACAAATTAAGGATAACGCCATTGAGGCATTGCTTCACGACCCGCTTTTCAGACAGCGTGTTGAGAAGAACAAGAAAGGAAAAGGGAGTTATCTACGTAAAGGTAAACATGCACAACGGGGTAACTGGGAGGCCAGTGGCAAGCAAGCTAATCGCTTTTTTACCACTGGCCTTTCTGTTTCTGTCGCCTGATCAAACGCGGTTGTTCTGCTCTTTTAACAGATCGCGAATTTCAGTCAGTAAGACTTCTTCTTTAGTTGGTGCTGGCGGGGCAGCAGCCGGTTCTTCTTTTTTACGGTTAAGTCTGTTGATAAGTTTGATCGCCATGAAAATGGCAAATGCCACGATCACGAAATCAAATACGTTCTGAATGAATACGCCATAGTGCATTACAACCGCAGGGATATCGCCCTGAGCCTCCCGAAGGGTGAAGGCGAACTGTTTGAAATCAATGCCTCCAATCAACAGTCCTAACGGCGGCATAATAATGTCGGCGACTAATGATGAAACGATCTTACCGAACGCCGCACCAATAATGACACCCACAGCCAAATCCACCACATTCCCGCGCATCGCAAATTCGCGAAACTCTTTAATAAAACTCATTATGTTCTCCTTGTGCCAGCTGACGCCTATAAGTTTAACAAATGATTAGCTAATTGCCATTGGGGATAAATAATCGTTATGAAAAATAAAAGGCATGAAAATTAGAAGGTTAATATTTGGGTGCTCTCGTCTGAGCACCCAAATCATTACAGGAAGAACGGGCTTGGCTGGAATAAACGCTCGACGTCGGTAATAAATTTTTTATCGGTCAGGAACATAATAACGTGGTCACCCTGCTCAATACGTAAATTATCATTGGCGATCATGACATCGTTACCTCGCACTACGGCGCCGATAATGGTGCCTGGTGGAAGTTTAATTTCGTCGATCGCGCGACCAACAACGCGCGACGTTGTTTCATCCCCATGAGCGACGGCTTCAATGGCTTCAGCAACACCACGACGAAGAGACGACACGCCGACAATATCCGCTTTACGTACATGGCTTAGCAGGGCAGAAATGGTGGCTTGCTGAGGCGAAATAGCAATATCAATTACGCTACCCTGTACCAGGTCGACATAAGCCTTACGCTGGATAAGCACCATTACTTTTTTCGCCCCCATACGTTTAGCGAGCATGGCGGACATAATATTCGCTTCGTCGTCGTTGGTGACGGCAATAAAAAGATCAACCTGATCGATATGCTCTTCGGCCAGCAATTCCTGATCCGAAGCATCGCCATAAAACACGATAGTATTCTGAAGCTTTTCAGCCAGCTCCGACGCGCGCTGTTGATCTCGTTCGATCAGCTTCACGCTGTAGTCTTTTTCCAGCCGTCTCGCCAGACCTGCGCCAATATTACCGCCGCCAACCAGCATAATACGTTTATACGGTTTTTCGAGACGCTGAAGTTCACTCATCACCGCACGGATATGCTGAGAAGCCGCAATAAAGAAGACTTCATCCCCGGCTTCGACAATGGTGGACCCTTGCGGACGAATAGGTCTGTCGTGACGGAAAATCGCCGCAACACGCGTATCGATATGTGGCATATGCTCGCGCATTGTCGACAGGGCATTACCAATCAGCGGGCCGCCGTAATAAGCCTTCACAACCGCCAGGCTTACTTTTCCTTCCGCAAAGTTCACAACCTGCAACGCGCCCGGGTACTCAATCAGACGATAAATACTGTCGATAACCAGCTGTTCAGGGGCAATAAGATGGTCGATAGGTACTGCTTCGGAATTAAACAGCTTTTCCGCATCCCGGACATAGTCCGGGGAGCGAATGCGGGCGATGCGGTTCGGTGTGTTGAAAAGCGAGTAGGCCACCTGACATGCAACCATGTTGGTTTCATCAGAACTGGTTACTGCAACCAGCATGTCGGCATCGTCCGCGCCCGCCTCCCGAAGCACACGTGGGTGAGAGCCGTGCCCCTGTACAACACGAAGATCAAACTTGTCCTGCAAAACGCGCAGGCGATCGCCATTGGTATCCACAATGGTGATATCGTTGTTTTCGCCCACGAGATTTTCCGCCAGCGTTCCGCCAACTTGCCCTGCGCCCAGAATGATAATTTTCATCTTTCGTGACCTGTTCTCAACATCACTCTTTGATTAGCTTAGCGTAAAAGAAACCATCACCCTCTTCTGCGCCCGGCAGGTTTTGCAGACCCGGGTGCTCAGGTGTTCCCGTATCATGCAGCGTAGCGTCCGGGGTGCGTTTCAGGAAAGCCGCAATTTGCTGACGGTTCTCTTCCGGAAGAACAGAGCAGGTTGCATACACCAGGGTTCCGCCGGGTTTGAGATGCGGCCAGATGGCATCCAGAATTTCGGATTGCAACTGGGCAAGCTCCTTGATATCACGATCGCGACGCAGCCATTTGATATCGGGATGACGACGAATCACGCCAGTTGCTGAGCAAGGGGCGTCCAGCAAAATACGATCGAACCTGGTATCACCACACCAGTCTGCGGGTTTACGTCCATCGCCTTGCTTAACCTGAGCTTTCATACCCAGACGCTTGAGGTTGTCATAGACGCGTGAAAGACGCTGCTCATCAACATCCACGGCCATCACGCTGGCCTGCGGCGCCACTTCCAGAATGTGCGTTGTTTTCCCCCCTGGCGCTGCACAGAGATCAAGGATCTGCTCCCCGTCTTTCGGTTCAAGCCAGGTCATGCAGCCCTGAGCGGATGCGTCCTGTACCGTTACCCAGCCCTCTTCAAAACCGGGTAATGCATGTACCGGTGCAGGGGAGGCTAAACGTACCGCATCAGGATAAGCAGCGTGTGTGAAGCCGCTCATTCCGGCCTCTTCCAGCAGGGCCAGCCATGCGTCGCGGGTATGATGGTTACGATTGACGCGTAACCACATCGGCGGACGTTGGTTATTGGCATCCACAATGTCTTGCCATTGCTGAGGGTAGGCTTTTTTAAGGCGATTCAGCAGCCATTCAGGATGCAGGAAGCGCGCTTCGCTTTGCGCAAATTCTGCCAGCAGTTCGTCCTGCTGACGCTGGAACTGACGCAGCACGCCGTTAATCAATCCTTTCAGCTGGGGACGTTTAATCGCAACGGCACCCTCCACTGTCTCAGCCAGCGCAGCATGAGGTGGAATGCGGGTATGAAGAAGCTGGTAAAAACCGACCATGATCAAATAATGCACGGTACGCTGCTTGCCGCTCATCGGGCGTGACATCAGCTTATTAATTAACCACTCAAGCTGAGAGAGGGTGCGCAGCACGCCAAAGCACAGCTCCTGAAGCAGGGCTTTGTCTTTATCGGAAACCTTTTGTTGCAGTGGAGGCAGGACATTACTCAGTGACTGGCCCTGCTCGATAACCTGCTCAACGGCCTGAGCCGCCATAGTGCGTAGATTTTGTCTTTTCATAACCGTAAAAATAAAAATGCCCGGAAACACCGGGCCTTAAGAGTAAATTTGTTCAGGCAAGGCGATTGCCAGGGATGAACCATTCACGACGAGAATTTAATAGATCCTGCGCGCTCATTGCCTTTTTACCGGCCGGTTGCAGCGATTCAAGATTCAGGATCCCTTCTCCGGTCGCAACCTGGATACCGTTTTTGCTGGCGTCGATAATCGTACCGGGCTCTGCCGAAGTATTGCCGTTAATTACTGAAGCTTTCCAGACTTTCACTGGCTGCTCATCAATCATCAACCAGCTCATCGGCCACGGATTAAAGGCGCGGATGCAGCGTTCGAGTTGAGCTGCTGACAGGGACCAGTCGATCCGGGCTTCTTCTTTACTCAGTTTTTCAGCATAGGTCACCTGTGCCTCATCCTGCACTTCAGGTGTCGCTGTATTGTCAGCAAGCTGTTGCAGCGTCTCAATCAGCCCCTGTGGGCCGAGATCCGCCAGCTTGTCATACAGCGTGGCGCTGGTATCTCCTGCGGTGATGGGACACGCCAGTTTATACAGCATGTCGCCCGTGTCTAAACCTACGTCCATCTTCATGATTGTCACGCCAGTTTCAGCATCGCCTGCCCACAGAGCGCGCTGAATAGGGGCTGCACCACGCCAGCGTGGGAGCAAAGAACCATGAACGTTAACACAGCCCAGGCGGGGCATATCGAGTACCGCTTTCGGCAGAATGAGGCCGTAAGCCACAACTACCATCACGTCAGCGTTCAGATCTGCCACTAACTTCTGGTTTTCCTGAGGTCGTAATGACGCAGGCTGGAATACCGGTAAACCATGCGTTTCTGCCAGCACTTTAACCGGGCCAGGCATCAGTTTTTTACCGCGGCCAGCCGGACGGTCCGGCTGAGTAAATACGCCAACAATCTGATGACCAGACGATAGCAGCGCGTCGAGATGACGCGCTGCAAAATCAGGGGTACCCGCGAAGATTATACGTAGTGATGTAGACACGTTATTCCTTGTATCCGGGGGGCGTTAAGCGCGAGAACGCAAACGATCCAGTTTCTCAACTTTCTGACGAATACGCTGTTGCTTCAGTGGTGAGAGGTAATCGATAAACAGTTTACCGACCAGGTGATCCATCTCATGCTGAATGCAAATCGCCAGCAGATCGTCGGCTTCCAGCTCAAACGGATTGCCGTCACGATCCAGTGCGCGGATTTTAACTTTTTCGGCACGTGGCACCAAAGCGCGCTGTTCAGGGATAGACAGACAGCCTTCCTCAATACCTGTTTCGCCGCTTTTTTCCAGCAGCTCAGGGTTAATCAGCACCAGGCGCTCATCGCGATTTTCAGAAACGTCGATCACAATAATACGTTTGTGAATGTCTACCTGGGTCGCGGCAAGGCCAATGCCTTCTTCAGCGTACATGGTATCGAACATATCATCGACGATACGCTGAATTTCTGCATTCACTTCTTTAACCGGTTCCGCGACGATGCGAAGGCGCTCGTCAGGAATATGTAACACTTGCAAAACTGCCATAAATTTCCAGAGTCGTGTTCAGGAGTTGATAAGAATATTACTTCTATTCTAGACAAATCCCCGGTCGATTGACAGCATCAGTGACCAATCGCAAAGATTGCTGAGGCTGCTTATGGCAGAGAAAAGGATGACGTCCACAGAGATATGGTTACGGCTTATAAACATCGGGTCGTTATACGGTGACGCGATGCTGGAGATTGCGCAGAGGCTGCTTCGCCAGGCAACCGTCGATGCTGAAGCTGTCAACGCGTCAGGGCTTTCGCCCAAACATGCCGTAAAGTTTTTTTCGTTCAGTGAGAGTGAGCTTGAACGTAGTCTGGAATGGCTGGAACACACCGACAACCACCTTCTCACAGCGGATGATCCTCGCTTTCCGCCATTGTTACGTTCTATACCTGATTTTCCCGGGGCGCTATTTGTGCGAGGCCGCGTTGACGTGCTTAATAGCATGCAGCTTGCGGTTGTGGGCAGCCGTGCGCCCTCGTGGTATGGCGAGCGGTGGGGGAAAATGCTGAGTGAACAAAATGCTGAGTGAACAGCTGTCCCAATGTGGCTTTACGATCACCAGTGGCCTGGCTTGCGGCATCGATGGTGTGGCACATCATGCGGCGTTGTCAGCAAAAGGGCGAAGTGTCGCTGTGCTTGGCAATGGTCTTTTTAGTCTCTATCCGCGTCGTCATCACATTCTGGCTGAGCAACTTATCGCTTCAGAGGGGGCGATAGTGTCTGAGTTTTCACTTTCGACATCGCCCAGACCGGGTAACTTTCCACGGCGTAACCGGATCATCAGTGGGTTAAGCCAGGGCGTGCTGGTGGTCGAAGCTGCGATTCGGAGTGGATCGCTGGTTACCGCAAGGTGCGCACTGGAGCAGGGGCGTGAAGTTTTTGCGCTACCCGGCCCGTTGGGGAACCCTGGCTGCGAAGGCCCTCACTGGCTGATAAAACAGGGGGCGACGCTGGTGACCTGTAAAGAGGATATCCTGGAAAATTTGCAGTATGGATTGCATTGGTTGCAGGATGATCTCCAAAAGCGACATATTTCATCGGATCAGGAGGCAGTAGCATTGCCATTTCCCAAGCTCCTGGCTAACGTAGGAGATGAGGTAACACCTGTTGACGTTGTCGCTGAACGTGCCGGCCAACCTGTGCCAGTAACGGTAGCACAGCTACTCGAACTGGAGTTAGCAGGGTGGATCGCAGCTGTACCCGGCGGCTATGTCCGATTAAGGAGGGCATGCCATGTTCGACGTACTGATGTATTTGTTTGAGACTTACATCCACAACGAAGCAGAAATGCAGGTGGATCAGGACAAATTAACACGGGATCTGACCGACGCAGGTTTTGAGCGGGAAGATATTTATAATGCGTTGATGTGGCTGGATAAGTTGGCTGATTATCAGGACGGCCTCGCCGAACCGATGCAGCTTGCTTCTGACCCATTGTCTGTGCGCATCTATACAGCTGAAGAGTGTGAAAGGCTGGATGCCAGCTGCCGGGGATTCATTTTATTCCTCGAGCAGATTCAGGTGCTAAACCTCGAAACGAGAGAGATGGTGATAGAGCGCGTCATGGCGCTGGATACTGCTGAGTTTGAACTGGAAGATCTCAAATGGGTGATCCTGATGGTTCTGTTCAACATCCCAGGCTGTGAAAATGCCTATCAGCAAATGGAAGAATTACTCTTTGAAGTGAATGAAGGTATGCTGCATTAATTCTATGTGCAGCAACAAGAGTTGTTATGGCCAAATCAGCACTCTTCACGGTGCATAAAAACGAGCCCTGCCCACAGTGTGGGGCTGAACTTGTTATTCGGTCCGGGAAACACGGTCCGTTTCTCGGTTGTTCACACTATCCGGAATGTGATTATGTCCGTCCCCTGAAAAGCCAGGCGGACGGACATATCGTCAAAATTCTGGAGGGACAGCTTTGTCCACTCTGTGGCGGCGAACTGGCGCTGCGGCAGGGGCGGTTCGGGATGTTTATCGGATGCAGCCGCTATCCGGAATGTGAACATACGGAACAAATTGATAAACCAGATGAAACGGCAATTGCCTGCCCTCAGTGCCAGCGTGGTCAATTGGTGCAGCGCCGCTCTCGTTATGGCAAGACCTTCCATTCGTGCGATCGCTATCCTGAATGTCAGTTCGTTATCAATTTCAAACCAGTAGCGGGCGTCTGCCCTCATTGCGATTATCCGTTACTTATAGAAAAGAAAACCGCGCAAGGCTTGAAACGCTTTTGCGCCAGTAAACAATGTGGAAAGCCGGTTTCGGCGGATCAAATCAGTGAATAATAACCTGCCATCAGGCTCCATCGCGCAGGCGGTGGACATCCTGAAAAAAGAAGAAGTCATCGCCTATCCAACAGAAGCCGTTTTCGGGGTCGGGTGCGATCCTGACAGCGAAGTCGCCGTTAACCGTCTGCTGGCGCTAAAACAGCGGCCTGTCGAAAAAGGATTGATTTTGATCGCTGCGAACTACGAGCAGCTTAAGCCTTATATTGATGATTCCATGCTGACACCTGCACAGCGGGAAACCATTTTCTCTGCGTGGCCTGGTCCCGTGACGTTTGTTTTCCCTGCACAACCGACAACGCCGCGCTGGCTAACCGGGCGTTTCGATTCACTCGCGGTACGCGTTACCGACCATCCCTTGGTGGTGGAGTTATGCCAGGCATTTGGTAAACCCCTGGTTTCAACCAGCGCCAACCTGACCGGGCTTCCCCCTTGTCGGACAACAGAAGAAGTTCTGGCGCAGTTCGGGAATGATTTCCCTGTAGCCGTGGGTGAAACCGGGGGTCGTCTTAACCCGTCAGAAATTCGCGATGCCTTGACCGGCGAACGTTTTCGCCAGGGATAATGTTATGGAAACCTATGCTGTTTTTGGTAACCCGATCGCGCACAGCAAGTCGCCTCTGATCCATCAGCTGTTTGCAGAGCAATTGCAGATAGATCACCCGTATGGTCGGGTTCTTGCGCCTGTTGATGCATTTATACCGACGCTGAATAGCTTTTTTGATGCGGGTGGTAAAGGTGCGAACGTCACGGTGCCTTTTAAAGAAGAGGCTTTCGGGCGTGCGGATGAGCTGACCGAGCGTGCGTCGCTCGCTGGTGCCGTCAATACCCTTAAGCGGCTTGAAGATGGTCGCCTTCTGGGCGATAACACCGATGGCATAGGTTTACTCAGCGATCTGGAACGACTGTCGTTTATTAAACCAGGCTTTCGGATCCTGCTGATCGGCGCGGGTGGCGCGTCGCGCGGCGTATTGCTTCCTCTTCTTTCGCTGGATTGTGCGGTGACAATCACCAACCGTACCTTCTCCAGAGCAGAAGAACTGGCGGCGTTGTTCGCACACACAGGCAGCGTAACTGCGGTAGCACTTGACGATCTCGCGAGTCACGAATTTGATCTTGTGATTAATGCCACCTCAAGCGGCATTAATGGAGAGATCCCGGCGATTCCTGCATCCCTGGTTCATTCCCACATCTACGGCTATGACATGTTTTATCAAAAAGGGAAAACGCCATTTCTGACCTGGTGTGAACAACAGGGGGCAAAACACGTGGCTGATGGTCTGGGCATGCTGGTGGGGCAGGCGGCTCATGCGGTGCTACTCTGGCATGGCGTGTTACCTGCTGTAGAACCGGTGATCGAAAAGCTGAAACAGGAACTGATGGCATGAATCAGGCGATTCATTTTCCCGACAGAGAAATCTGGGATGAAAATAAGCAAGCGGTTTGTTTCCCGGTGCTGGTGCATGGAATGCAGCTCACCTGTGCGATTAAAGGGGAGACGTTGCATCAGCGCTTTGGTGGTTCAGATCCGTTAGCGGTCTTTTGCGAAAATCGCTGGGATCTGGAAGAGGAAGCCAGCGATTTGATCCGCGATCAGCAGGAAGACGATCAGGGTTGGGTCTGGTTATCCTGATCCAGATAGTCATTCTTCCATTTAACGTAATTGTTCGCTGAGTATTTCAATCCTTCGATCTCCGCCTCTTTTAGGGGGCGGATCTGTTTAACCGGACTGCCTAAATAGAGATAGCCACTTTCCAGACGTTTGTTTTGCGGAACAAGGCTTCCTGCGCCAATCATTACGTCATCTTCTACTATGACGCCATCCAGCAAAATCGATCCCATCCCAACGAGCACCCTGTTACCGATTGTGCAGCCGTGGAGCATCACTTTATGACCGACGGTGACATCTTCCCCAATGATGAGCGGATTGCCCTCAGGGTTATAAGATGACTTATGAGTCACATGCAGCACGCTGCCGTCCTGAATATTGGTGCGTGCACCGATCGCAACGTAGTTAACATCGCCCCGGATCGCGACGAGTGGCCAGATGCTGACATCCTCGGCCATGCGAACATCACCAATGACCACGCTGCTGGTATCGATCATCACGCGATCGCCTTTTTGGGGGAACAGATCTTTATAAGGACGTAATACTGCAAACATATCTACCTCGATACAGATGAGCGCTATTAAAGAAGACTTTGATCGTATTCCTGGATCGAGGCAAGGCAAAATGCGTCAATTTTTAAGCGGATCGGGTGGGTTTTCAGCGAAAAGAACGGAAAATCATCAGTTGGAAAAAAAGATCTAAAAAATACTTGTGCTAAAAACTGGGATCCCTATAATGCGCCTCCATCGACACGGCGGATGTGAATCACTTCACAGATAACCCGGTCGGCTGAAGAGAAAAAATCCTGAAATAACGGGTTGACTCTGAAAGAGGAAAGCGTAATATACGCCACCTCGCGACAGCGCGCTGAAGCGCGTCGCAACTGCTCTTTAACAATTTATCAGACAATCTGTGTGGGCACTCAAAGTGACATGGATTCTTAATGTCCTCGGACACTAAATGAATACCAAGTCTCAACGAGTGAACACGTAATTCATTACGAAGTTTAATTCATTGAGCATCAAACTTTTAAATTGAAGAGTTTGATCATGGCTCAGATTGAACGCTGGCGGCAGGCCTAACACATGCAAGTCGAACGGTAACAGGAAGCAGCTTGCTGCTTTGCTGACGAGTGGCGGACGGGTGAGTAATGTCTGGGAAACTGCCTGATGGAGGGGGATAACTACTGGAAACGGTAGCTAATACCGCATAATGTCGCAAGACCAAAGAGGGGGACCTTCGGGCCTCTTGCCATCGGATGTGCCCAGATGGGATTAGCTAGTAGGTGGGGTAACGGCTCACCTAGGCGACGATCCCTAGCTGGTCTGAGAGGATGACCAGCCACACTGGAACTGAGACACGGTCCAGACTCCTACGGGAGGCAGCAGTGGGGAATATTGCACAATGGGCGCAAGCCTGATGCAGCCATGCCGCGTGTATGAAGAAGGCCTTCGGGTTGTAAAGTACTTTCAGCGGGGAGGAAGGCGATAAGGTTAATAACCTTGTCGATTGACGTTACCCGCAGAAGAAGCACCGGCTAACTCCGTGCCAGCAGCCGCGGTAATACGGAGGGTGCAAGCGTTAATCGGAATTACTGGGCGTAAAGCGCACGCAGGCGGTCTGTCAAGTCGGATGTGAAATCCCGGGCTCAACCTGGGAACTGCATTCGAAACTGGCAGGCTAGAGTCTTGTAGAGGGGGGTAGAATTCCAGGTGTAGCGGTGAAATGCGTAGAGATCTGGAGGAATACCGGTGGCGAAGGCGGCCCCCTGGACAAAGACTGACGCTCAGGTGCGAAAGCGTGGGGAGCAAACAGGATTAGATACCTGGTAGTCCACGCCGTAAACGATGTCGACTTGGAGGTTGTGCCCTTGAGGCGTGGCTTCCGGAGCTAACGCGTTAAGTCGACCGCCTGGGAGTACGGCCGCAAGGTTAAAACTCAAATGAATTGACGGGGCCCGCACAAGCGGTGGAGCATGTGGTTTAATTCGATGCAACGCGAAGAACCTTACCTACTCTTGACATCCAGAGAACTTAGCAGAGATGCTTTGGTGCCTTCGGGAACTCTGAGACAGGTGCTGCATGGCTGTCGTCAGCTCGTGTTGTGAAATGTTGGGTTAAGTCCCGCAACGAGCGCAACCCTTATCCTTTGTTGCCAGCGGTCCGGCCGGGAACTCAAAGGAGACTGCCAGTGATAAACTGGAGGAAGGTGGGGATGACGTCAAGTCATCATGGCCCTTACGAGTAGGGCTACACACGTGCTACAATGGCGCATACAAAGAGAAGCGACCTCGCGAGAGCAAGCGGACCTCATAAAGTGCGTCGTAGTCCGGATTGGAGTCTGCAACTCGACTCCATGAAGTCGGAATCGCTAGTAATCGTGGATCAGAATGCCACGGTGAATACGTTCCCGGGCCTTGTACACACCGCCCGTCACACCATGGGAGTGGGTTGCAAAAGAAGTAGGTAGCTTAACCTTCGGGAGGGCGCTTACCACTTTGTGATTCATGACTGGGGTGAAGTCGTAACAAGGTAACCGTAGGGGGAACCTGCGGTTGGATCACCTCCTTACCTTAAAGAACCTGCCTTTGCAGTGCTCACACAGATTGTCTGATGAAAAGTAAATAGCAAGGCGTCTTGCGATTGAGACTGTACGTCCCCTTCGTCTAGAGGCCCAGGACACCGCCCTTTCACGGCGGTAACAGGGGTTCGAATCCCCTAGGGGGACGCCACTTGCTGGTTCGTGAGTGAAAGTCACCTGCCGTCATATCTCAAAACTGACTTGCGAGTCATGTTTGAGATATTTGCTCTTTAAAAATCTGGATCAAGCTGAAAATTGAAACGACACACAGCTCATGTGTGTTCGAGTCTCTCAAATTTTCGCAATCAGAAGTGAAACATCTTCGGGTTGTGAGGTTAAGCGACTAAGCGTACACGGTGGATGCCCTGGCAGTCAGAGGCGATGAAGGACGTGCTAATCTGCGAAAAGCGCCGGCGAGGTGATATGAACCTTTGACCCGGCGATGTCCGAATGGGGAAACCCAGTGCAATCCGTTGCACTATCGTTAACTGAATACATAGGTTAACGAGGCGAACCGGGGGAACTGAAACATCTAAGTACCCCGAGGAAAAGAAATCAACCGAGATTCCCCCAGTAGCGGCGAGCGAACGGGGAGCAGCCCGGAGTCTGAATCAGCTTGTGTGTTAGTGGAACGGTCTGGAAAGTCCGACGGTACAGGGTGATAGTCCCGTACACGAAAGCACACTTGCTGTGAACTCGAAGAGTAGGGCGGGACACGTGGTATCCTGTCTGAATATGGGGGGACCATCCTCCAAGGCTAAATACTCCTGACTGACCGATAGTGAACCAGTACCGTGAGGGAAAGGCGAAAAGAACCCCGGCGAGGGAGTGAAAAAGAACCTGAAACCGTGTACGTACAAGCAGTGGGAGCCTCTTTATGGGGTGACTGCGTACCTTTTGTATAATGGGTCAGCGACTTATATTCTGTAGCAAGGTTAACCGTATAGGGGAGCCGAAGGGAAACCGAGTCTTAACTGGGCGTTAAGTTGCAGGGTATAGACCCGAAACCCGGTGATCTAGCCATGGGCAGGTTGAAGGTTGGGTAACACTAACTGGAGGACCGAACCGACTAATGTTGAAAAATTAGCGGATGACCTGTGGCTGGGGGTGAAAGG
Source organism: Enterobacter cloacae complex sp. ECL72 (assembly GCF_019056635.1). Taxonomy (NCBI): domain Bacteria; kingdom Pseudomonadati; phylum Pseudomonadota; class Gammaproteobacteria; order Enterobacterales; family Enterobacteriaceae; genus Enterobacter; species Enterobacter cloacae complex sp. ECL72. Next base: position 4,717,961 of record NZ_CP077659.1, read on the forward strand.
CCAATCAAACCGGGAGATAGCTGGTTCTCCCCGAAAGCTATTTAGGTAGCGCCTCGTGAACTCATCTTCGGGGGTAGAGCACTGTTTCGGCTAGGGGGCCATCCCGGCTTACCAACCCGATGCAAACTACGAATACCGAAGAATGTTATCACGGGAGACACACGGCGGGTGCTAACGTCCGTCGTGAAGAGGGAAACAACCCAGACCGCCAGCTAAGGTCCCAAAGTCATGGTTAAGTGGGAAACGATGTGGGAAGGCACAGACAGCCAGGATGTTGGCTTAGAAGCAGCCATCATTTAAAGAAAGCGTAATAGCTCACTGGTCGAGTCGGCCTGCGCGGAAGATGTAACGGGGCTAAACCATGCACCGAAGCTGCGGCAGCGACGCTTATGCGTTGTTGGGTAGGGGAGCGTTCTGTAAGCCGTTGAAGGTGTGCTGTGAGGCATGCTGGAGGTATCAGAAGTGCGAATGCTGACATAAGTAACGATAAAGCGGGTGAAAAGCCCGCTCGCCGGAAGACCAAGGGTTCCTGTCCAACGTTAATCGGGGCAGGGTGAGTCGACCCCTAAGGCGAGGCCGAAAGGCGTAGTCGATGGGAAACAGGTTAATATTCCTGTACTTGGTGTTACTGCGAAGGGGGGACGGAGAAGGCTATGTCAGCCGGGCGACGGTTGTCCCGGTTTAAGCATGTAGGCGGAGGTTCCAGGTAAATCCGGTACCTTTTAACGCTGAGGTGTGATGACGAGGCACTACGGTGCTGAAGTGATAAATGCCCTGCTTCCAGGAAAAGCCTCTAAGCATCAGGTAACACGAAATCGTACCCCAAACCGACACAGGTGGTCAGGTAGAGAATACCAAGGCGCTTGAGAGAACTCGGGTGAAGGAACTAGGCAAAATGGTGCCGTAACTTCGGGAGAAGGCACGCTGATGTGTAGGTGAAGCCCTGCGGGTGGAGCTGAAATCAGTCGAAGATACCAGCTGGCTGCAACTGTTTATTAAAAACACAGCACTGTGCAAACACGAAAGTGGACGTATACGGTGTGACGCCTGCCCGGTGCCGGAAGGTTAATTGATGGGGTTAGCGGCAACGCGAAGCTCTTGATCGAAGCCCCGGTAAACGGCGGCCGTAACTATAACGGTCCTAAGGTAGCGAAATTCCTTGTCGGGTAAGTTCCGACCTGCACGAATGGCGTAATGATGGCCAGGCTGTCTCCACCCGAGACTCAGTGAAATTGAACTCGCTGTGAAGATGCAGTGTACCCGCGGCAAGACGGAAAGACCCCGTGAACCTTTACTATAGCTTGACACTGAACACTGGTCCTTGATGTGTAGGATAGGTGGGAGGCTTTGAAGCGTGGACGCCAGTCTGCGTGGAGCCAACCTTGAAATACCACCCTTTAATGGCTGGTGTTCTAACGTAGACCCGTTACCCGGGTTGCGGACAGTGTCTGGTGGGTAGTTTGACTGGGGCGGTCTCCTCCCAAAGAGTAACGGAGGAGCACGAAGGTTGGCTAATCCTGGTCGGACATCAGGAGGTTAGTGCAATGGCATAAGCCAGCTTGACTGCGAGCGTGACGGCGCGAGCAGGTGCGAAAGCAGGTCATAGTGATCCGGTGGTTCTGAATGGAAGGGCCATCGCTCAACGGATAAAAGGTACTCCGGGGATAACAGGCTGATACCGCCCAAGAGTTCATATCGACGGCGGTGTTTGGCACCTCGATGTCGGCTCATCACATCCTGGGGCTGAAGTAGGTCCCAAGGGTATGGCTGTTCGCCATTTAAAGTGGTACGCGAGCTGGGTTTAGAACGTCGTGAGACAGTTCGGTCCCTATCTGCCGTGGGCGCTGGAGAATTGAGGGGCTGCTCCTAGTACGAGAGGACCGGAGTGGACGCATCACTGGTGTTCGGGTTGTCATGCCAATGGCACTGCCCGGTAGCTAAATGCGGAAGAGATAAGTGCTGAAAGCATCTAAGCACGAAACTTGCCCCGAGATGAGTTCTCCTGAGACCTTGAGTCTCCTGAAGGAACGTTGAAGACGACGACGTTGATAGGTCGGGTGTGTAAGCGCAGCGATGCGTTGAGCTAACCGATACTAATGAACCGTGAGGCTTAACCTTACAACGCCGAAGGTGTTTTGGCGAAGAGACAGACAATCAAATTTCAGCCTGATACAGATTAACAGAATTTGCCTGGCGGCTTTAGCGCGGTGGTCCCACCTGACCCCATGCCGAACTCAGAAGTGAAACGCCGTAGCGCCGATGGTAGTGTGGGGTCTCCCCATGTGAGAGTAGGGAACTGCCAGGCATCAAACAAGTGAAGAGGCCATCCGGAAGGATGGCCTTTTTGCGTTTGTACGTCGAAAAACGGCAGGCCGGGCAAGGCGAAGCCGCCACCCGGCAACTCAGAGCGTACTATCCCTGACAAACATTCAAACGAAGCAATTGCCGCTGATGGAAACGCCCAAGGATCAGCACCGTCGTTAACGCACCAAGCAGCGCGCAAAACATATCAGACTGGGTATCCCATGGATCGCCCTGCGTCCCAAGAAAATCATCCGCACCCTGTCCCATTGCCAAAGCTGCCCACCACTCAATGAGTTCATAGGTGGCGCTAATGGCCAGAGCAACACAGCACACCAGAAATCCCGTCATCTTATGTCCACGAACATACCCACCGCGCAGCAGAATTTCTCGCGCTGCCAGTGCGGGAACCAGCCCCTGGAAGAAGTGACCGAGCTTGTCATACGGATTTCGGCTAAGCCCGAGCATCTCCTGAACCTCAAAACCAACCGGAACCTTTGCATAAGTGTACATACCACCAACCATCAGAATGATGGCGTGGAAGAAAACCAGGGTATAGAGAAGGGGAGTCAGGGGGTATCGCCGGTGCGTGGCAAGCAGAAGTGGGATGATGATAATGACGGGCGTCACCTCCATCAGCCAGGTGATGCGATCGCTCGTGAACAGGCCGGTATAAAACAGGATCAACAGCAGGAGCAGTGACCCGACTTTTAAAGCAGATAAGGTCATATCATTTTCATTGTCAGGGGAAAAAATCACTATTACCTGACAGAAGGGAAAATTCAATGCGTAGCGGATACAGAAAAGCAAAAACCCAACCATAGGCTGGGTTCTTTAAATAGTGGTGCCCGGACTCGGAATCGAACCAAGGACACGGGGATTTTCAATCCCCTGCTCTACCGACTGAGCTATCCGGGCAACGGAGCGCATTAAACCGCAATCGCGCGCGATCGTCAACATTATTTCGGGAAAAGCTGTTCAACTGCTTAAGTTTGCGGCAATCTGTCCGTTTGTGCCCTGGAATTGCACAAATCTTCCAGACAGTTCAGGCAAGATGTGACAATGCTGGCGGTAAGAGGAGGGCAGTATGGCAAACGACTGGCTTGAGCTGCGTCAGCATGCAGAAACAGGTATTGAGACAATTAAGGCGCATTTCGAAGGACATGCCTTTGATCCCCACTGGCATGATAGCTATCTGGTCGGAATAACCCTTTCCGGCACGCAGCAGTTCCACTGTCGCCGTGAACGCCACCGTAGCCAGCCGGGCGATGCTTTTTTACTTGAGCCCGGGGAGATCCATGACGGTGATGCACCGATAGAGGGGGGCTTTACTTATCTGACCTTTTATCTGGATGAACACTGGCTCACCCGTACGCTTCAAGGGCTGTACGACTCTACTCCCGGGAGCTACACCCTCCACTTTGCCCAAACGCTGACGCGAGAGCCTCAGTTGGTGCGCGCTATCGGTGATACATTTGCCTCGTTGCATAACGATGAAATGAAGATCGTCCAACAGAGCACAATGGATAACCTGCTCTCTCAGATCACTGCCCACTGCCACTGGCGTAAGAAACTCCCGTCTCAGCTACAAAGCTCCGCCGTGGCGCATCGTGCCCGCGACTATCTCTATGCGCATATCGGCGAGAACGTGGGGCTTTCAGACCTTGCCCGTGAGACGGGTACGGATCGCTTTACGCTCACCCGCTGTTTTAAGCGCGAATTTCACCTGGCACCGCACGCCTGGCTTATCCAGCTGCGCCTGGCAAAGGCCCGACAGATGCTGGCGTGTGGGGAACTGCCTGTCGATGTTGCAACGGCAGTGGGGTTTGCCGATCAAAGCCATCTTGGTCGCTGGTTCCAGCGGGCATACCGTATTTCTCCGGCACACTACCGTCGGTTGTGCACAAACCTTCCAGACGTTTCCAGAAAATAACGGCACATTCGTGGCTCTAATAAAAAAGGAGTCACCTGTGAATTTATTACCCTTCCTGCTGTTTGCATTTGTCGCCTTGATTACACCGGGGCCAACCAATATTCTGGTACTGGCTAACAGTCAGCACTTTGGCGTAAAAAATACGGTTCCTGCGATCCTGGGCGGGTGTATTGCCGCCAGCGCTATTGTTCTGGTTTCAGGTGCTGGGGCAGGAGAAGTGTTACGCCAGTATCCGCTGATACGTCAGGTAATGAGCTGGGCGGGCGTGCTGTGGCTTTCCTGGATGAGCTGGCAGCTGTTTAGCGCCCCGGCCGCGAATCTCTCCTCCAGACGCCATGTCCGGTTTACCGCGCGGGCGGCGGCGTTATTACAGGTTGTAAACCCAAAAACGTGGATGATGGCGCTGGCAGTTGTCAGCCTGTTTGCTCCGGCAAGCGACCATGCATTTCGGGATGTTGCGCTGATGGCGCTAGGGTTTCTGGCGATCTCTGTGGCTTGTTTGTTGTGCTGGGCGTGGCTGGGGAAGGCGGTGAACCGGATTTTCCGCACCACCGTGGCGATGGTGCGATTTCAGCGCGCGATGGCGCTGTGCTTGTTTATTTCCGCCTGGACGGGAATGCTGGCTTAGGTCAGAGCACCACCCATACGACACTGCGCAAACCGCAAAATATCTTCCGCCAGACGGTGCGCTGTATCCACATCCGCCTGGCTACGGTTCACCAGCATGCGGCTCAGGCAACCTTCCAGCACCAGCTCCATCTGCTTCGCGACCATTGCCGGGTCATCCACTTCAAGCGTGGTCAGCAGCTCGTGTGTGAACTCGTGCGCGGCACGTTTTTGCTGATCTGCCAGTTGATGGATGGGGTGCCCGGGATCCGGATAGTAGGTGCAGGCGGCGATAAACAGGCAGCCTGGGTAACGGTTGTTGGTTACACACTCCGTCAGTGCGGTATAGCGCGCCAGCAGCTTTTGCTCGGTGGTCAGCTCTTCATTCAGCATCAGCTGCCTGCGCCAGATATCCACCTGCTGGCTGAGATAGCGCAGGGCATCGTACAGCAGCGCCTCTTTATCCGGCCAGAAGCGCTTAAGTTCATCCAGAGGGTAATCGATACGGTCGGCGACCATCTCAAGCGTGGTGCTGGCGATCCCTTGAATCTCAAGCAATTGCAGGGCTTGTCCCAGTACGTCTTCGCGTTGCACGGTTATCTCCTCCGCTATTCCCAACGGTTTGTCCCGTCTAAAGTGTTGTTTACGGTTGGCGATTGCGCAAATGCGCGTTGAATGCCGTCGCGTCCATAAACCCGGTTACACGTTGCGTCGGCTGTTCTTCCCCCTGTTTATTGAAGAACAGGATGGTAGGCAGCCCGAGCACATTAAGTTGCTTCAGCAGAGCCTTATCCTGCGCGCTGTTGGCGGTAACGTTCGCCTGGAGCAGAACGGTATCGCTCAGCGCGTGTTGTACCTGCGGATCGCTGAAGGTGTATTTTTCAAACTCTTTGCAGGCCACGCACCAGTCTGCGTAGAGATCGAGCATGACCGGTTTGCCTTTCGCCTGCGCCAGGGCGCGGTTAAGGTCATCCACGTTCTTAATCTGTATAAAATTCAGATGAGCCTGCGTTTGACCTGCCGGGGTGCCAAACGCCCAGTCCTGTAGTGGACGGACGCTCACCAGCGCGGCCGCCAGCAGAAGGATCTGTAGCAGGCGCATCCACGGTTTCTTCGCCCCCAGACTCACGATAAACGCCCAGCTGAAGAAGGCCACGCCGAGCATCGCCCAAAGACGCGTACCCCACACATCACCGATGATGCGCTCCAGCAGAAATACCGGCAGCGCCAGAATGACAAAACCAAACGCGGTTTTCACCGTCTCCATCCACGGGCCGCTCTTCGGCAGCAGACGATTGCCAAACACCGTCATCAGGATCAGCGGCAGGCCCATGCCGAGCGCGTAGAGGTACAGCGTGCCGCCGCCGAGCCACAGGTTGCCGCTCTGGGCAATATATAACAGGATGGCGCTCAACGGCGCAGTGGTGCAGGGGGAGCAAATCAGCCCGGCGATGGCACCCATGGCGAACACGCCGCCCGCAGAGCCACCCTGCTGACGGTTGCTCATTAGCGTCAGACGGGTTTGCAGGGAAGAGGGCAGTTGCAGGGCGAACAGGCCAAACATCGACAGCGCCAGCAGAATAAACACCGCTGACAGACCGATAAGCACATAAGGGTGCTGAAGGGCGGCCTGGAACTGCAATCCGGCAGCAGCGACCACGAGGCCGAGCGCCGTATAGGTTAACGCCATGCCCTGCACATAGATAAAGGCCAGCAACAGCGCGCGGGTAGTGGAAAGGCGTTGTTTACCGCCCAGCACGATGCCAGAGATAAGCGGGTACATGGGCAGCACGCAGGGCGTAAAGGCGATGCCGATACCAATCAATAACGCCCAAAGCGCTGAGAACGGAAGGTCTGAAGCGGCTTTGCCTTCACCCCTCACCCTGGCCCTCTCCCCTGGTGGGAGAGAGGCCGCCGCTTTCACTTCGCTAAGCGGAACGACCTTTGTTTCAGGTGGGTAACAGAATCCGGCGTCGGCGCAGCCCTGATAGGTGACCGTTAATGTGGCGCCTTTATCCGCCTGATTCACCGTGACGGGCACGCTTAAGCGCTGGCGATAAATTTCACTCTTACCGTAGAACTCATCCTCGTGCCACTCGCCAGCGGGCATCTGCAATGCGCCGACGTTCGCCTTTGCCGGCGTGATGCTGACCTGCTTGCGATAGAGGTAGTAACCCTCTTTCACCTGCCAGGTGAGACTGAGATCGTGCTGGTTTTGCTGAAAGTCGAAAACGAACGCCTGGTCGGCAGGAATAAAGTTCGAACGGCCGGGTGCGTCAAACAATCCGGCAAAAGCTGACGTGCTGCACAGCAGCAGGATCAGCGTAATGAAGCGTTGAGCCATGAGAGATAATCGTTATCGCCGTGGACCACTGGCAGAACCAGCAGCTCCGGGGTTTGGTATGGATGATGAGACTTGAGGCAGTCGAGGAGCGCCTGCTGGTTTGTCAGGTTGGTTTTGAGCAACATCTGGACTTCGTACTCTTGCTCCAGCTTGCCTTCCCAGTAATAAAGGGAGGTGGCGCCGGGAAGAAGTGTGACACAGGCAGCCAGTTTTTCGGCCAACACTTTGGCGGCCAGATCCTGGGCAGAAGCTTCATCAGGGGCGGTGCACAGTACAACAACAGCATCAGGCGTGTTCACAAGTCGACCTCCTCATCACGAAAGTCTTCACTATATCACGCAAGGCGGTTGGTCATTAATGAAACGGGCCGCAGAGCGGCCCGATTTTAACTATTTTTACAACGGCTAATCGTTTACAGCACAATGCCGCCGATGATAAAGCCGAGGATCACGCAGAGCGTAATCGCCACCACGCCCGGGATCAGGAACGCGTGGTTAAACACGTATTTACCAATACGGGTTGAGCCGGTGTCATCCATCTCAACCGCGGCCAGCAGGGTTGGGTAGGTGGGCAGAACGAACAGGGCGGAAACCGCTGCAAAAGAGGCAATCGCCGTCAGCGGCGTTACGCCCAGCATCAGTGCCGCAGGCATCAGCGCTTTGGTGGTCGCAGCCTGGGAGTACAGCAGCGTCGCGGCAAAGAACAGCACTACTGCCAGCAGCCACGGATAGTTGTGCAGCAGGTCGCCTGCAACGGTATGGATATCGCTGATGTGCGCTTTCACAAAGGTATCGCCGAGCCACGCCACGCCCAGCACGCACACGCAGGCGCTCATACCGGATTTGAAGGTGCTGGCGTTCAGCACTTCGCTGGTGTCGATTTTACAGGTGATGCTGATCAGCGTCGCGATGGTCAGCATAAACACCACAATGGCTTCGTTACGCGGCAGAACCGGGTTCTGGATCAGACCTACCGTATCGCTGATGGCGGTGGCGTAGAACATCACGGCGACGATACCAATCAGGAACAGCAGCACGGAGCGTTTTGCATGCGGCTTCAGCTCGAAGACCTGGCTACCGCGCAGGCTCACTTCACCTTTTGCCAGACGCTCCTGGTAAACCGGATCGTCTTTCAGCTCGGCGCCAAGGAAGTTACACAGTACGGCAGTGATCATTACCGCAATCAGCGTGACCGGAATACAGATTGCCAGCAGCGTCAGGTAACTTACGCCCATCGGCTCAAGGATACCCGCGAAGAAGACCACCGCCGCGGAAATGGGCGAGGCGGTAATCGCAATCTGGGAGGCGACCACGGCAATAGAAAGAGGGCGAGACGGGCGAATACCCTGCTCTTTCGCCACTTCGGTGATTACCGGCAGCGTGGAGAAAGCGGTGTGGCCGGTACCGGCGAGAATGGTCATAAACCAGGTCACCAGTGGGGCAAGGAAGGTGATGTATTTCGGATGGCGACGCAGCATTCGCTCCGCCAGGCTCACCAGGTAGTCCATACCGCCTGCGACCTGCATAGCCGCGATAGCAGCAATAACCGCCATGATGATTTCGATAACGTCAAAAGGGATTGCGCCGGGTTTAATCTGAAAGATCAGGGTAAGTACAAGCACTCCGAGACCGCCAGCAAAACCGATGCCGATACCCCCGAGTCGTGCGCCCAAATAAATCGCCAACAGGACGATGACGAGTTCTGCTCCAAACATAAAGACCTGCCTTGCTCATTAACAAGTTGATATTGAATTGTTGTGTTTTGGTAACGCCCATAAAGAAAAAAGGCACGTCACAAGTGACGTGCCTTTCGGAAGCTTAGCCTGAACGGTTACTGTTCGCTTTCATCGGTATATCGTTTCGCTTTATATGCCGGGTGCATCAGGTTCTGGGCGGAGAAGATATCGTCCAGTTCGGCTTCGGTCAACAATCCTCGCTCGAGAACCACCTCACGCACGCTCTTACCGGTTTCGGCACAAATCTTCCCGACGATATCGCCGTTGTGGTGGCCGATGAACGGGTTGAGGTAGGTGACGATGCCGATGGAGTTATAGACGTAGCCTTCACACACTTCTTTATTCGCGGTGATGCCGTTGATGCATTTTTCCAGCAGGTTGTAGCAGGCGTTGGTCAGAATATGGATAGATTCAAACATCGCCTGGCCAATCACCGGCTCCATCACGTTCAGCTGGAGCTGACCGGCTTCCGAGGCCATGGTGACGGTCGTATCGTTACCAATAACCTTGAAGCAAACCTGGTTCACCACCTCTGGCACCACCGGGTTCACTTTAGCTGGCATGATGGATGAACCCGCCTGCAACTCTGGCAGGTTGATTTCATTCAGGCCAGCGCGCGGACCGGAGGAGAGCAGGCGCAGGTCGTTACAGATTTTGGACAGTTTCACCGCCAGACGTTTCAGTGCGCTGTGCACCATCACGTAGGCGCCGCAGTCTGAGGTAGCTTCAATCAGGTCTTCCGCAGGCACAACCGGCAAGTTGGACACTTCAGCCAGCTTCTGTACCGCCAGCTGCTGATAGCCATCTGGCGTGTTCAGGCGTGTACCGATGGCGGTTGCGCCCAGGTTCACTTCCAGCAGCAGTTCGGACGTGCGCAGCAGGTTTTTGGTCTCTTCATTCAGCAGCACGTTAAACGCGTGGAATTCCTGTCCGAGGGTCATTGGCACCGCGTCCTGCAACTGGGTACGGCCCATTTTCAGGATGTCCTGGAACTCAACGGCTTTACGCTGGAAGCCATCGCCCAGCTGATTAATCGCGTCGACCAGTTTGACGATAGAGGCATACACCGCGATGCGGAAGCCGGTTGGGTAGGCGTCGTTGGTGGACTGACATTTGTTAACGTGGTCGTTCGGGTTCAGGTACTGGTATTCACCTTTCTGATGACCCATCAGCTCCAGGCCGATGTTTGCCAGCACTTCGTTGGTGTTCATGTTGACGGAGGTGCCCGCGCCGCCCTGATAGACGTCGACCGGGAACTGATCCATGCATTTGCCGTTGTTCAGCACCTCATCGCACGCGGCGATAATCGCATTTGCAGCGCTTTTAGGAATGGTTTGCAGCTCTTTGTTCGCCAGAGCCGCGGCTTTTTTTACCATCACCATACCACGCACAAATTCAGGGATGTCGCTGATTTTGCTGTTGCTGATGTAGAAGTTTTCAATCGCTCTCAGAGTGTGAACACCATAGTAGGCATCCGCTGGAACTTCCCTGGTACCCAACAAATCTTCTTCGATACGAATGTTGTTTAACATGTGAACCTTCTTTTCAAGCTGCCGATGGATTGTACTAAACACACAGTATATATGTGGTTTTGGATATTTTATGACCGACGATTATTCCCTCAATCGGCCAGATGTTCGAGATCATATGCTGATGATAGCGAATTGCCGTAAGCTGGATCACTTATTATCGACCCGATTTCATGATAATTATTAATCTGTGAAATATGTCACCGCTTTAATATTTCCAGAAAAAATATCCGTGCAAACCGATTGAATTTTGGCTAACCGTCACCATTTCTTATCTACGCGCTTCGCGAACACATTCAGTCAGGGGCCTGAAGGCACCTGCCACACAGGAGATGCCAGTGCGCTGGATACCATTTATTGCTTTCTTTCTTTATGTTTACATTGAGATTTCGATTTTCATCCAGGTTGCCCATGTGCTGGGCGTCCTGCTGACGCTGATTCTGGTGATCTTCACCTCCGTCATCGGCATGTCGCTGGTGCGCAATCAGGGTTTCAAAAATTTCCTGTTAATGCAGCAGAAGATGGCCGCAGGCGAAAGCCCGGCAGCCGAGATGATCAAAAGCGTGTCGCTGATTATTGCTGGCCTGCTGCTGATCCTGCCTGGTTTCTTCACCGACTTCCTCGGCCTGCTGTTGCTGTTGCCGCCGGTGCAGAAGCATCTGACCATGAAGCTGCTGCCGCACCTGCGTTTCAGCCGTATGCCAGGCGGTGGTTTCAGCACCGGCCCGGGGGATACCTTTGAAGGGGAATATCAGCGTAAGGATGAGCAGCGCGACCGGTTAGATCATAAAGACGATCGGTGAGTTTGTGGCCCGGTGGCGCTCGCTCACCGGGCCTGCGGCTTTTGCCGCTTCGGTAAAAACACCCACAGCCCCGCCAGCATGACGATGGCGTACACACTCTTCCATCCCACCATCGCCAGCAGCATCAGGCACAGGACACACCCGACAGCCGCCAGCGCCTTAAAGCGTCCTTTCAGCAACCGACAGCCCGCCAGCATGCACAGCAGGTAGATCATGATGAAAATACCGTTGGCGTAGACAATCAGCGCGTCAAGGTTGATGTCGAGGAGATAAATGGCCAGGGAACTCACCACGCAGCAGCCCAGTACGGTATTCAGCGCATTCACCGGAAGCTGACGCTTTGACAGGCGTGAGAGGGGGCTATCCGGTTTATAAAGTGCCTGAGACCACACCAGCCGGGCGAAGCTCTGAATATAGATGTTGAGGCTGGCAAAGCAGGCGAGATAGCCAATCACGCAGGCTACCCACAGGGCCTTAACGCCAAACAGCTGCACCACGATGCCCGGCAGCGACGCGGCGGCAGCTTTCTCTTCACCGAACGCGTTGAAGTGCAGCACCAGTACGGTACAGGCCCAGTACACGGTACCCGCCAGCAGCAGGCCAATCATCAGTGCGCGGGGGAAATCACGCTCGGGCTGTTTAAACTCGGATGCCAGATGAGCGAACGCCTCCAGACCGACGAAACACCAGAACATGACGGATAGTGCAGCGAAAAGCTGTGCGTGGTCGATGTCGTTAATCGCGGGGAAAGGAATATCCGCCACGGTAATGTCACCCGCAAACCAGATGGCGACGATCAGCGCGACAATTAACACGGCGACCAGCGTTTGCAGATTGGCGCTGGAGCTGGCCCCGCGTGAGCCTACCCACCAGACAATCGCCAGCGTACCGAGTTCAGCCAGCAGCAGCTGTTCATCGTGCCAGCCAAACAGCGCCTGTCCGAAGCCGGTTGCGATATGCAGGGCTGCCGGAAGGCCAACGGGTATCACCGACAAAAATAGCCAGCCGGTGACGCGCTCCATCCGCGGCCCAAACGCCATGCCGACAAAATGCGCTACGCCGCCTGCGCTCGGGAAGTGCCGCCCGAGTATGGCAAAGACAATCGCCACCGGAAACACCAGCACGATCAGCACCGGCCATGCCCAAAGACTGTTATTGCCGGCAACCAATGCCGCCAGCGCGGGAACCGCAAATACCCCCGTGCCTAATAAAGACGTTGAGAGTAAGCCAATGCCCTGCGCCAGCCCCAACTCCTGCCTGAGTCCACTCATTTACCTCGTCCCGCGACCATCAAAAGAGAGTGGATGGTAACACTTTCGCAAATTTTTTTTCGATTACCCCTTGAAGGGGTAAAAAGCTATCCCCATCTCTCAGGGCACTAGCCGGAAAACCGCATGCGGACCGGCGTCATCCATAACTGATAATGACTTTCTCAAAGGAGAGCTATCAATGAGTATTCGTCCGTTACATGATCGTGTGATCGTCAAACGTAAAGAAGTTGAAACCAAGTCTGCTGGCGGCATCGTTCTGACCGGTTCAGCAGCAGCAAAATCAACGCGTGGCGAAATCATCGCTGTCGGTAAGGGCCGCATCCTGGAAAACGGAACTGTGCAGCCACTGGACGTTAAAGTTGGTGACATCGTCATTTTCAACGATGGCTACGGCGTGAAATCCGAGAAGATCGACAATGAAGAAGTGTTGATCATGTCCGAGAGCGACATTCTGGCAATTGTTGAAGCGTAATTAACGCACGAAACTGTACGAATTTGAGGAAATAAGAACATGGCAGCTAAAGACGTAAAATTCGGTAACGACGCTCGTGTAAAAATGCTCCGCGGCGTAAACGTACTGGCAGACGCAGTGAAAGTCACTCTGGGCCCGAAAGGCCGTAACGTAGTGCTGGACAAATCCTTCGGCGCGCCAACCATCACCAAAGATGGTGTTTCTGTTGCACGTGAAATCGAGCTGGAAGACAAGTTCGAAAACATGGGCGCACAGATGGTGAAAGAAGTTGCCTCTAAAGCGAACGACGCTGCCGGTGACGGCACCACCACCGCGACCGTACTGGCGCAGGCGATCATCACCGAAGGCCTGAAAGCCGTTGCTGCGGGCATGAACCCAATGGATCTGAAACGTGGTATCGACAAAGCTGTCGCCTCTGCTGTTGAAGAACTGAAAGCGCTGTCCGTACCGTGCTCTGACTCTAAAGCCATTGCTCAGGTTGGTACTATCTCCGCTAACTCCGACGAAACCGTAGGTAAACTGATCGCTGAAGCGATGGATAAAGTCGGTAAAGAAGGCGTGATCACCGTTGAAGACGGTACTGGTCTGGAAGACGAACTGGACGTGGTTGAAGGTATGCAGTTCGACCGCGGTTACCTGTCTCCATACTTCATCAACAAGCCAGAAACTGGCGCTGTTGAGCTGGAAAGCCCGTTCATCCTGCTGGCTGACAAGAAAATCTCCAACATCCGCGAAATGCTGCCAGTGCTGGAAGCCGTTGCGAAAGCAGGCAAGCCGCTGGTAATCATTGCTGAAGACGTTGAAGGCGAAGCGCTGGCGACTCTGGTGGTTAACACCATGCGTGGCATCGTGAAAGTGGCAGCGGTTAAAGCACCTGGCTTCGGCGATCGTCGTAAAGCGATGCTTCAGGATATCGCTACCCTGACTGGCGGTACCGTGATCTCCGAAGAGATCGGTATGGAGCTGGAAAAAGCGACCCTGGAAGACCTGGGCCAGGCGAAACGCGTTGTGATCAACAAAGACACCACCACCATCATCGACGGTGTGGGTGAAGAAGCTGCTATTCAGGGCCGTGTTGGTCAGATCCGTAAGCAGATCGAAGAAGCAACTTCCGATTACGACCGTGAAAAACTCCAGGAGCGCGTAGCGAAACTGGCAGGCGGCGTAGCGGTAATCAAAGTCGGTGCGGCTACCGAAGTTGAAATGAAAGAGAAGAAAGCACGCGTTGACGATGCCCTGCACGCGACCCGTGCTGCGGTAGAAGAAGGCGTGGTTGCTGGTGGTGGTGTCGCGCTGGTGCGTGTAGCCGCTAAACTGGCTGGCCTGACTGCTCAGAACGAAGACCAGAACGTGGGTATCAAAGTTGCGCTGCGCGCGATGGAAGCTCCTCTGCGTCAGATCGTGTCCAACGCCGGTGAAGAGCCGTCTGTGGTTGCGAACAACGTGAAAGCGGGTGAAGGTAACTACGGTTACAACGCGGCAACTGAAGAATACGGCAACATGATCGACTTCGGTATCCTGGATCCAACTAAAGTGACCCGTTCTGCACTGCAATACGCGGCATCTGTAGCTGGTCTGATGATCACGACCGAGTGCATGGTGACCGACCTGCCTAAAGGCGACGCGCCTGACTTAGGTGCTGCTGGTGGTATGGGCGGCATGGGTGGCATGGGCGGCATGATGTAATCATGCTGTTCTGAACCTCTCAGAACGAACCCCGGGCAGCAATGCCCGGGGTTTTTTATTGTCTTCTACTCAAACGTGCCTTTCACGCACACCACGCCTTCACGCACCATCTGGCGGCCTTTCGCCCAGACCTCACGGATCTTCAGGTCATCCGTCAGCACCAGGAAATCGGCATCGCATCCGGGCGCGATCCGCCCTTTATGCTCCAGACCGAGAAACTCCGCCACGTTACGCGTAAATGGCAGAAGCGCCTCCTCCAGCGGCAGGTGATATCGGCCGACCAGCTGCTGTAGCGTCTCAAGCAGGGACTCAAAACCCGCCACGCCAATGCCAACAAGATTACCGTTTGCGTCAAAATTCGGCTGGCTGCCGTTGCCATCCGAGCTGAACGTGAGCCGGTTAAACGGCACCTGCGCGTCACGGGCCGTCGCGATGGCGGTAGCGGCATCAATGGGCTCACTGATGCTGGTGGTGATGTCGATGTACCCCCCTTCGCGGGCATAGTCCAGTGCGGCGTGGAACAGTGCCTGGGCGCGGTTGACGTGGGTTGGCAGCAGCTTCGTGCGGGGCACGTCGGCGTTATTCAGGATGTTAAGCAGTGGCTCCAGCCGTTTCGGGCTGTTGCCGAGGTGAAACACGGATATCCCCGCTTTGGCGCCCAGCAGCCCGCCGACGCGTGACTGGGCGGCCATATTCGCGAGCTGGTCATCTGCCGGAGCGGAAGAGCGATGGTCGGAAATCGCGCATTTCACGCCAATGATTTTATCAATCAGCGCCACATCCTTTTCGATACTGCCGGTAATCGTCGGAGAAGGCAGGCCATACGCGCCTGTCAGCATCCACGTGCTGATCCCTTCATGCTCAAGCGCCCGCGTTTTCGCCAGCAGCGACTCGGGATGGCGGGTCACGCCGTCGGTGCCCAGCAGGCCAACAACGGAGGTGATGCCAGCCGCCACCAGCGCAGACAATCGCACCTCTGGCGTCCGGGTGTGGGG
Organism: Enterobacter cloacae complex sp. ECL72; assembly: GCF_019056635.1. Classification (NCBI taxonomy): domain Bacteria; kingdom Pseudomonadati; phylum Pseudomonadota; class Gammaproteobacteria; order Enterobacterales; family Enterobacteriaceae; genus Enterobacter; species Enterobacter cloacae complex sp. ECL72. The sequence goes on from NZ_CP077659.1 coordinate 4,733,636, forward strand.
ACCGGCTTCACCGCCGCCGCCAATCAGGTGTACATGCTGATCGATAAACCCCGGACAAACCACCGCTCCGGCGAGATCGCTTTCAGGACAGTCTGGCCTCGTTGTGGCGTGGCCCGCTTTTTCGACTGCGACGATTTTTCCTCCGGCAATTAGCAGATCGCAATGCCCAAGATCCTCGGGAGCGTAAAGCTGCGCATTGCGGAAAAGGTGCGGTTCCAGCACTGAAAAATCCATTTTTATCTCCTCAGAAGAGTAGCTGCATCACCCACATTGAGAGCAGGGCGTTAATGACGCAGATAGTGATGATGTGCGGATAATACTTCGGGTTGACGCCTGCGGTGCCAAGGCAACGGCCCGTGTTTTGCACCGGATTACCCATCAGATAGATGGCGGGCAGCAGGATGGTGGCATCGTGACCGTTGAGCGTGCCGGCAGCGACCAGACTGGCGCAGACCCCCACACCGCCGCCCATGCTCATTACCGAGGCCAGAAGAACCGTTGCCGCCGCACCCGGAAGCCCCCACAGGGCCATGATGGGCTCGCATACCCTGCCGACAATATCCAGCAGGCCGGTTACCTTGAGCGCCTGAATGATGACAAACGCCATGACCACGTTCGGCAGCAGGCTGGTGGTGGCGATGGTAAAGCCGCGGCGGGCGCCATCGATAAACAGGTCCATGATATTTTTACGCGGCTGGGCGATCATCTTTCCTCCTGAACGCGGCGAACTTCCATGTGGGCGATCCACAGTCGCAGGAAGTTCGCGCCAACAAATTTGAACACCAGAATGACGGCAAGCGGCGTGATCACCGGGACGGTAATAAAGGTAAAGAGTGCGGCACCAGAAGAAAAATAGTTGGTAATAATGGCGCTACCGCTGGTCTGGAAGGTGGCGAAAATGGCGCGTTCATGGTCAGTAATCGCCCCTTCGTCAGTCAACTCTTTGGTCATCCCTGCGGCTGCATCGGTATTTTGCAGGTTGGCGATAAGCGCCAGAGAGCAGATGCCCGGCACGCCGAGCAGCGGGCGCAGAATGGGCGTCATGAGCTGTTGTGCGGCGCGCAGCCCGCCCAGCCCCTCGGTAACGGCAATGATCCCGAGCGATAAAATGACCGAGGGCGCCAGTTCAAGGGCAAACAAAAACCCATCTTTCGCTCCTGTGCCGCCCTCACCGCGAAACGTTAGCGCGCCGTTCACCGGTCCAAAGCTGCCGTTCAGCACGGTAAAATCCAGCACGCGCCACCATTCGGTACTTTTGGCGAAAAAACCTGAGAAAAATACGATGGTGAGCACGAACGCCAGATAGCCCACCCAGGTTACTTTTTCCTCTCCTGAGGATGATGCACTCATGAAACCCCCTTTTTTGAGTCGCGTACAAAAGTTGTACGTCGCATCACTAAAAACGATCGGGGGCTAAAACACGATATCCCAAAGGTTATTATCAGAATTCATTTAAGATGTCGGAGGAGTGCGAGCGGAATCTGGCTCGCAGAAATGCTCAGCATTTTTCTTTTGGTCATCTTTTTAGTATAAGGTTTACACGCGGACAACTACTGTCCAGCTTATTGAAAACGAGGAATAACATGCGCATAAAAGTCTGTGCAGGGATTGTAGGTGCAGCATTGCTGCTGGCGGGTTGTAGCACCAGCAATGAGCTGACGGCAGCGGGCCAGAGCGTTCGCTTTGTGGAAGATAAGCCGGGCAGCGAATGCCAGCTGTTAGGCACCGCCACTGGCGAGCAAAGCAACTGGATGTCGGGGCAGCACGGCGAAGAGGGCGGCTCTATGCGCGGTGCGGCCAATGCCCTGCGTAATCAGGCTGCGGCAATGGGCGGCAATGTGATTTACGGGGTGAGCAGCCCGACGCAGGGGATGCTGTCCAGCTTTGTGCCAACCGCCAGCCAGATGAACGGCCAGGTCTATAAGTGCCCGAACTGATATAACTTTTTGATGGCGCTGCCGCTTTATCTCCAGGGCAGGTAAGCGTAGCGCTACCTGCCTTTTTACTGCTGCCGCAGCTGCAAATCCAGCGGCGTCTTACTCGGCTCTCCGCCAATCTCACGTGCCAGCTTCGGCACCATATAACCCGAAACCAGCGTTAACAGCTCGCGCATAATCTTCCGGGCCTCTTCATCTGTCACCATGAAGTGCGCCGCGCCCTGGACGCGATCCAGAACATGCAGGTAATAGGGCATTACGCCCGCATCAAATAAGGCATTGCTGAGATCGGCCAGCACGCGGGCGCTGTCGTTCACGCCGCGCAGTAATACGCTCTGGTTGAGCAGCGTCACGCCTGCCTTTCGCATACGCGCCATCGCCGCACGAAAGTCCGCGTCAATTTCATTTGCGTGGTTGATATGGTTCACCAGCAGCACCTGCAAACGGGACTGCTCCAGGCGCGTGACCAGGGCGTCGGTGATACGCGCCGGGATGACGATCGGTAAACGGCTGTGAATGCGCAGACGCTTAATGTGCGGGATGGTCTCAAGCTGAGTCAGCAGCCAGTCCAGCTCATGATCTTTTGCCATCAGCGGGTCGCCGCCGGAAAAGATGATTTCATCCAGCTCCGGGTGCGCCGCGATGTAGTCCAGTGCCACCTGCCAGTTGCGTTTATTGCCCTGATTTTCGGCGTACGGGAAGTGGCGACGGAAGCAATAGCGGCAATTTACCGCGCAACCGCCCTTAACCAGCAGCAGGGCGCGATTACGGTATTTATGCAGCAAACCCGGTACGACACTGTTTTGCTCTTCCAGCGGATCGGTGCTGTATCCGGGGGCGGTAATAAACTCATCCTGAGAGGTAAGCGTCTGTTTTAATAATGGATCACCAGGGTTACCCTTTTCCATTCGGGCAACAAACGCGCGGGGAACGCGCAGGGCGAAAAGGCGCTTCGCCTCACGACCTGCACGCAACGCTTCGTGCTGTTCGAGGTCTAAAAGACGCAGCAATTCATCAGGACTGGTGATTACATCGGCAAGTTGCGATAACCAATCTTCTCTGGACGGGGTGTTTAGGGTTACAATATGCGCCATTTTGTGGCTTAGCTACCAGTTAACAAATTTAGAGGGCCTTATGGCAACGTACTATAGCAACGATTTTCGTGCTGGTCTTAAAATCATGATGGACGGCGAACCGTACGCGGTTGAAGCCAGCGAATTCGTTAAACCAGGTAAAGGCCAGGCATTCGCACGCGTTAAGCTGCGCCGCCTGCTGACCGGTACCCGTGTTGAGAAAACCTTCAAATCTACTGACTCCGCTGAAGGCGCTGATGTTGTCGATATGAACCTGACTTACCTGTACAACGACGGTGAGTTCTGGCACTTCATGAACAACGAAACCTTCGAGCAGCTGTCTGCGGACGCGAAAGCGATTGGCGACAACGCCAAGTGGCTGCTGGATCAGGCTGAGTGCATCGTTACCCTGTGGAACGGTCAGCCTATCGCGGTTACGCCTCCGAACTTCGTTGAGCTGGAAATCGTTGAAACCGATCCAGGTCTGAAAGGTGATACCGCAGGTACTGGCGGCAAGCCTGCCACCCTGTCTACCGGCGCGGTGGTTAAAGTGCCACTGTTCGTACAGATCGGTGAAGTGATCAAAGTGGATACCCGCTCCGGCGAATACGTATCCCGCGTGAAGTAATTTACGTCATGATTAAAGGCGCAGCGCCCGCTGCGCCTGATTTTGCAGGCAGGGAAGATGAAACGTACCGTTAAAATTCTGCTTCTGTTAGCGTTCTCCAGCGCAATTCTCTCCGGTTGCAACACCGCGCGTGGCGTGGGCGAAGATATTCAGGATCTCGGCCATATCATTTCCCATGCGGCCAGCTAATTCCGTTTAATTTTCCTAAAAATTCTTCCTTTTCCGTCAAACGACAAGATCTTGTCTATTCTTAAGTTGCTATACACAAAATAACTTTGGCTATAAAAGGAAGATATTATGGTTAAGAAAACAATTGCAGCGATCTTTTCTGTTCTGGTGCTTTCTTCGGTACTGACTGCATGTAACACCACCCGTGGCGTAGGGGAAGATATCTCCGACGGTGGTAACGCGATTTCTGGCGCAGCAACTAAAGCTCAGAACTAATGAAAGCGACGGTACGGCAGCTAACTTCACCGTACCGTCAATTCTCCACTTCCTGTAGCGATAAAAACGGGGAGTAACGCGTATCCATATGAAGCTTCATGCGGATATTGCGTTTGTACGTATACACCGTTTTTCCGTTAATGCGCAGATTGCTGGCAATTTTCTGGTTGCTCGCACCATCCATCCACAGGGTCAGTACTCTCTCTTCCTGACGCGTCAGTAACGGTGCCGCCATTTCCGGAAGCTCCGCGCTTGCGCATGTCGTTAGCGCGTCGTTTATCACCGCCGCCAGTTTTTCCAGATCGGTATTTTTGGAAAGTGAAGACCATATCGGGAACTGCGCCAGATAATCTGTCATCTCCTGCTCCTGCCCCGATTGCAGCATAATAAAAGGCAATGTTTCGCTGGCAATAAGCAGGGAAGATAGCTGCTGAAAATGGTGTAAATCCTGCCGGAAGCCCGATAAATCAGCGATGACCAGCGCAGGTTTCCATTGCAGGATATGCTCTCTGGCGAGGAAAAGATTATTTACCCCGGTTACGACGAAATGACCCGAAAACAGGTCTGAATGATTGAGCCAGGCTTCAAATCCCGTGCGGGTGAAGTGACAACGGTCAATCAAAAGAATTTTGAACATATAATTTTCGCAGTCGGCTAGTGGTTTGGCTTCCTGCCATCAGAAAGCCTATCATCATAGAGAAGTCGGATGAGTCATAAATGCCTGAACTCCGTGCCTTACTGAGGCTATTTCTTGCCTTAACGTGTTCAGCAGAAAAAGTTTGAAAAAAAATTCCATGCTAACCAAAATATAAGGCGCAACCTCAGCCTTGCGGGACGACCCGTAAGCGCTTCATTCATCGGGGACGGCCCCAACTTGTCGTTAAGTTAAGGAGCCTGATATGTCCTGGATCGTTCTTGTTATTGCCGGTTTGCTCGAAGTGGTATGGGCAATTGGCCTGAAATATACCCACGGTTTTACCCGCCTGACGCCCAGCGTCATCACTATCGCCGCAATGATTGTCAGTATCGTCATGCTGTCATGGGCGATGCGAACCTTGCCAGTCGGAACGGCTTACGCTGTCTGGACTGGAATTGGCGCGGTAGGGGCTGCCATTACCGGCATTCTGCTGCTGGGGGAGTCTGCGAGTCTGGCGCGCATCGCCAGCCTCGCGTTAATCGTCGCGGGTATCATCGGGTTAAAACTCAGTACGCACTAATGCAGCTGTTTTACCCAGATTAATTTCGTCACGTCAAACCCTTGCCGGGTCGCTATGTCCAGCATCTGCTGTTTCATTTCCGTCGAGATCGTTGGCGTGCGGGAGAGGAGCCACAGATAGTTGCGATCCGGCCCACACACCAGCGCATGGCGGTACTCTCTGTCCAGCGCAATGACGTTATACCCGCCGTAGAATGGGCCGATGAAAGAGACTTTCATGGCCGCGCGGTTAGACGCGCCGGTGAAATAGGCCTGACCAACTGACTGCTGCCACATCTGGCGATCCGGGTTATAGCCGCGGTTAATGACCCGGATCCCGCCGTCATCCATCGCGCTGTAGCTGACCGTGACTTTTTCTAAGCCCCGTTCGAACTGATGGTCCATTCGGGCGATTTCATACCAGGTGCCGAGGAAGCGCTGTGCGTCGAAATTACTGACTACCGTGACGCCAGGCGGAGGAGTAGGGGAACTGCAAGCAACCACTAAAAACGCGGCTGTTACTGCGGCAATAACAGGCAGAATGCGCATAGGAGTTTCCTTACTGTTTTTTGTTAAGTGTAGATGACAGCAAGGAAAATGCGGGAGATTGTGCAGGGTGTTTTGCCGGGTGGCGGCTTCGCCTTACCCGGCCTACAAAGTTCACGTATTGTGTAGGCCGGGTAAGCGCAGCGCCACCCGGCAATGTTTTACTGTAGCGCCTCGAGGATATGGTATGCCGCCTCAACGCGTGCCGGGTTCGGATAGCTTGTATTCGCGAGCATCACAATACCGATCTGCTTTTCAGGAATAAAGGCCACGTAGCTGCCAAACCCGCCAGTAGAGCCCGTTTTATGGACCCAGGACGCTTTGACCGGGGGAGCCGGTGGATTCACTTCTGCCACGGGCAACGGCGCCAGCGCTACCTTACTGTCGCTGCCCTCGACCACCGTGTTGGCCTCCACGGGCCAGTTGAGCATCTCCCAGCCCAGACCCTGATACATTGACCCGATACGCCAGTAGCGCGACTGCGCCAGCGCGATGCCCTGTTTAAGTGAGGCATCAGCAACGTTCTCCGGTGCCATGTTTGCCATGACCCAGTTCGCCATATCCTGCACGTTGGTTTTCACGCCATAGGCTTGTGCATCCAGCATACCCGGCGAAACGCGCACCGCTTTACCGTCACGATAGCCCCAGGCGTAATGCGCCTCTTCCGCTTTCGGCACGTTAATCCAGGTATGGTCCAGCTTGAGCGGCTTAAGGACCCGCGTCGTCATGGCCTGCTCATAGGGCATGCCAGAAGGTTTGACCGCCAGCGCACCAAAAAGACCGATGCTGGCGTTGGCGTAAAGACGCGTTGTGCCAGGCTTCCACTGCGGCTGCCAGTTTTGATAAAAGCGCAGCAGGGAGGCGTTATCCGTGACCTCATCCGGTACCTGTAGCGGCAGGCCGCCAGCGGTGTAGGTGGCGAGATCCAGCATACGAATACCCTGCCACTGCTTGCCCGTCAGCTGTGGCCAGTATCTGGTCACCGGATCGTCCAGCGAAATTTCACCGCGAGCAATGGCATCCCCACCTAACACGCCGGTGAAGGTTTTACTTATAGAACCCAGCTCGAACAGGGTCTGAGGCGTAACGGGTTTATTCGCCGCGATATCGGCCTTGCCAAACGTGTAATAGTGCGGTTTTCCCTGATAAATAACGGCCACCGCCATGCCTGGAACAGACTGGGCTTTCATCAGCGGGGTAACCGTATTCGCTACCACCTCCGCCAGCTGTTTTTCTGACACTGGCGTGGCGAGAGCAGAGCAAGAGATGCCGAGCAGCAGGGCGCAGCAAAGGGATTTTTTCATCATCAGTAATCTTCCGTAATAGCGAGTCAAGGGGATGTCCGGGCCCGTCAGACAGGCGTAGTCTGTTGGATTTGACTGTGCCTGACAAACGGTTAAATTTAGCATTAGCTGTTAATTTTTCTAACGGAAGCGACCATGACGCGAAGCTATCTACCCCTCAATTCGCTTCGGGCTTTTGAGGCTGCCGCAAGACATCTCAGTTTTACGCATGCGGCCATTGAACTGAACGTGACGCATTCGGCTATTAGCCAGCATGTGAAAACGCTGGAGCAGCACCTGAACTGTCAGCTGTTCATTCGCGTGTCGCGCGGGCTGATGTTGACTACCGAGGGCGAAAATTTACTGCCGGTGCTGAATGATTCGTTCGATCGTATAGCCGGAATGCTGGATCGCTTCGCTAACCATCGTGCGCAGGAGAAGCTGAAAATCGGCGTGGTGGGTACGTTTGCCACCGGGGTCTTATTCTCGCAGCTGGAGGATTTTCGCCGTGGCTATCCGCATATCGATCTTCAGCTTTCCACCCATAACAACCGCGTTGATTCGGCTGCCGAAGGGCTTGACTATACGATCCGCTACGGTGGCGGGGCGTGGCACGGTACCGAGGCTGAATTTCTTTGTCATGCGCCGCTCGCGCCGCTGTGTACGCCTGATATTGCCGCCAGTCTGCACAGTCCGGCCGACATCCTCAGGTTTACGCTGCTGCGCTCCTACCGACGCGACGAGTGGACCGCGTGGATGCAGGCGGCCGGCGAGCATCCCCCTTCGCCAACGCACCGCGTGATGGTATTTGATTCGTCCGTGACCATGCTGGAGGCCGCTCAGGCAGGGGTGGGTATTGCTATTGCGCCTGTCGATATGTTTACCCATCTGTTAGCCAGCGAGCGCATTGTGCAGCCCTTTGCGACGCAGATTGAGCTTGGCAGCTACTGGCTGACCCGATTGCAGTCCCGGGCAGAAACGCCAGCCATGCGCGAATTTTCCCGGTGGCTGGTGGAGAAGATGAAAAAGTAAAAAGCCCGCCGGATGGCGGGCCTGTTCAGTCAGATGGTGACCACGGCAATCAACGTGACGACCGTCAGAATGGTCGCCAGACCGTAGAAGACCCATTTACCGCTTGGCACATGGATTTTCAGATCGTGCATCGCATGGTGGATACGGTGCAGACCACACCACAGCGGCAGGACGATCATCAGGAAGATGAACACGCGGCCAATAAAGCTGCTCGCAAAGGCCAGTACGCGCTCATAGCTCAGCGCATCGCCCGGGAACAGCCCCAGCGGCAGCATTATCCCGACCAGCAGGATAATGACCGGGGCAATAATGGCGCTCCACATGCCGCCTGCGCCAAACAGCCCCCAGAAGACCGGCTCGTCTGAACGTTTTGGATTTGGATTGATCACAGTAGTCTCCTTACCAGAACAGTGCGACAAACAGAATGACCACAGAGACAACTGCCGTCACTGCCCAGAGCCCTTTAATGACCGGCTCTGGCCCCATTTTTTCGCCTTTTACAATGATGTTCGCTGCTTTTGGCGCCAGTTCAAACCAGGTTTTGGTATGAAGCAGCGCGGCGGCGAGCACAATCAGGTTCAGCACAACGATGATTGGGTTTTGCAGGAAGCCCACAAAACTGGCCCAGGCTTCCGGGCCGTGCTTGAGGGCATAAACCCCGTACAGCAGTTCGAGGCTGAACCAGACCGCGGGAACAGCCGTGCCTTCACGCAGCATATAGAAGCGATAAAACGGCAGTTTTTTCCACCAGGTGGACGGCATTGGTCGCACGTAGGCTTTGCGTTTAGTCGTCATCATGCACTCCTTAGCGTGGTTTCAGGGTAGCGATAAGAAAGTCTTTCGAGCTTTCCACTTTCCCCTGCTGAATAGCGGCGGCCGGGTCGACGTGCTTCGGACACACTTCGGAGCAGTAGCCCACGAATGTGCAGCTCCAGACGCCGTTCTGGCTGTTAAGCTGCGCCATACGTTCTTTTTTACCGTGGTCCCGGCTGTCTTCGTTATAGCGGTGCGCCAGGGTAATGGCGGCCGGGCCGATGAACTCAGGGTTCAGGCCAAACTGCGGACAGGCGGCATAGCACAGGCCGCAGTTGATGCAGCCGGAGAACTGATGGTATTTCGCCATCTGCGCGGGCGTCTGGGTGTTTGGCCCCTGATCCGGCGTGCGCGGGTTGCCGATGATGTACGGCTTAATCGCTTCGAGGCTTTCGATAAAGTGGGTCATGTCGACCACCAGATCGCGCTCAATCGGGAAGTTGCCCAGCGCTTCAACCTTGATACCTTTGGTGTAATCACGCAGGAAGGTTTTACACGCCAGCTTTGGCACCTTGTTGACCATCATGCCGCAGGAGCCGCAAATTGCCATGCGGCAGGACCAGCGGTAGCTCAGGTCTGGGGCCAGGTTATCTTTGATATAGCCGAGCGCATCCAGCAGGGAGGTTTGCTCGTCGTAAGGGACTTCATAGAAAGCGCTGTGCGGCGCGGCGTCCACTTCCGGATTGTAGCGCACCACTTCAATTTTCAGTTTTTGCATCTCAGCCATTCGCCTTCTCCTTCTTATCGGCGGCTTCTGCTTCTGCACCGTACACGCGTTTCGCCGGTGGCAGCGTGGTGATTTTCACGTCGCTGTAGTCCAGTCGCGTAGTGCCATCCGCATCGCGCCAGGCGAGAGTGTGTTTAAGGAAATTGACGTCGTCACGTTCGGTGCAGCCCTCATCCAGACGCTGGTGCGCGCCGCGGGACTCTTTACGCGCCAGGGCGGAATGGGCCATACACTCTGCGACGTTCAGGCCATGGCCCAGTTCAATGGTATAAAGCAGATCGGTATTGAAGACGCTGGAAGTGTCGGTGATGCGCACGCGTTTGAAGCGTTCCTGGAGTTCCGCCAGCTTGTCGACGGTTTTCTGCATCAGCTCTGGCGTACGGTAGATCCCGCAGCCTTCTTCCATCGACAGCCCCATTTCGTCGCGGATCTTCGACCAGTTTTCATTACCTTCCTGGTTCACCAGGTCTTTCAGGCGTTTTTCGACGTCTGCAACCTGCGCATCCAGCGCCGCGCTGTTAGCTTCACCTGCCGTTGCGGCACGCTCCATCGCACGTTCGCCCGCCATGCGACCAAAGACCACCAGCTCAGCCAGCGAGTTCGAGCCCAGACGGTTTGCGCCGTGCAGACCGACGGAGGAACACTCGCCCACCGCAAACAGCCCTTTGATGCGGGTTTCGCACTGCTGGTCGGTTTCGATACCACCCATGGTGTAGTGCGCGGTTGGACGCACCGGGATCGGCTCTTTCACCGGGTCGACGCCCACATACGCTTTCGCCAGCTCGCAGATAAACGGCAGACGCTCCAGCAGTTTCTTCTCGCCGAGATGACGCAGGTCGAGATGCACCACGTCGCCGCGCGGCGTTGAGATGGTGTTGCCTTTGCGCCACTCGTGCCAGAAAGCCTGAGAGACTTTGTCGCGTGGGCCGAGTTCCATGTATTTGTTTTTCGGCTCGCCAAGCGGGGTTTCCGGACCCATGCCGTAATCCTGCAAATAGCGATAGCCGTTTTTGTTGACCAGAATACCGCCTTCACCGCGGCAGCCTTCCGTCATCAGAATACCGGAGCCCGGCAGGCCGGTTGGGTGATACTGGACGAACTCCATATCACGCAGCGGGACGCCGTGGCTGAGCGCCATGCCCATACCGTCACCGGTGACGATGCCGCCGTTGGTGTTGTAGCGGTATACGCGACCCGCGCCGCCCGTTGCCATCACCACCGCATTCGCGCGGATCTGGACAAGCGTGCCTTCCATCATGTTCATCGCCACCAGTCCGCGCGCATGACCGTCGTCGACCAGAATGTCGAGAACGAAATGTTCGTCAAAGCGCTGGATTTGTGGGAACTGGAGGGAGGTCTGGAACAGGGTGTGCAGCATGTGGAAGCCGGTCTTATCGGCGGCAAACCAGGTGCGTTCGATCTTCATGCCACCGAAGCGGCGGACGTTGACGCTCCCGTCCGGACGGCGGCTCCACGGGCATCCCCACTGTTCCAGCTGGGTCATTTCCGTTGGGCAATGGTGCACGAAGTAATCAACGACATCCTGTTCGCAAAGCCAGTCGCCCCCTGCAACCGTGTCGTGGAAATGGTATTCGAAGCTGTCATGATCCTGCGCGACGGCGGCGGATCCTCCTTCTGCGGCTACCGTGTGGCTGCGCATCGGATAGACTTTTGAAATCAATGCGATTTTAGCGTTCGGATTGGCTTGTGCCGCAGCAATTGCAGCGCGTAATCCAGCCCCGCCAGCGCCTATTACGGCAAGATCGGCTTGAAAAGTTTGCACGACATTCCTCCAGATTTTTGTTTTCCCGCAACGGGATGAACTAAAGGACGTTCACCTGCCCGAACGGGCGATTGCGGAAGCGATTCCACTGCTCCTTTATGGGTAAAACAGTATAACCGCGTAGAAGTGAGGGAAATTTGACGTGTTCGATTTTTTTGCTGTTCTGTGCGGTGATTTATCATCGTGATTAATGAATGGCGTCACAGTATTTCTCTGTGCAATGAAAAAGGACTTTTACTGTGCAAAATTTGTCTCTGCCCCGGCTTACGAGTAGACTTCGTGCCCTTGTCTGAAAACGGAGAAATAACTCATGAGCGAAACGGCCACCTGGCAGCCGAGCGCATCCATTCCAAACCTGCTAAAGCGCGCAGCAATTATGGCTGAGATCCGCCGTTTCTTTGCCGATCGCGGCGTCCTGGAGGTGGAAACGCCGTGCATGAGTCAGGCGACGGTCACGGATATTCATCTGGTCCCGTTTGAAACCCGTTTTGTTGGCCCAGGCCACTCTCAGGGCATGAATCTGTATCTGATGACCAGCCCGGAATACCATATGAAGCGTCTGCTGGCGGCCGGGTGTGGTCCGGTCTATCAGCTGTGCCGTAGCTTCCGTAATGAAGAGATGGGCCGACACCATAATCCGGAATTCACCATGCTGGAGTGGTACCGCCCGCACTACGACATGTATCGTCTGATGAACGAAGTTGACGATCTGCTGCAACAGGTGCTGGATTGCGCGGAAGCTGAAACGCTCTCCTATCAGCAGGCCTTCCAGCGCCATCTGGAAATCGATCCGCTGTCGGCTGATAAAACACAGCTGCGTGAAGTGGCGGCAAAACTGGATCTGAGCAACGTGGCGGATAGCGAAGAGGATCGCGACACGCTGCTGCAACTGCTGTTCACCTTTGGTGTTGAACCGCAGATTGGCAAAGATCGTCCGACGTTTGTCTATCACTTCCCGGCCAGCCAGGCCTCACTGGCGCAGATCAGCACCGAAGATCACCGCGTGGCGGAGCGTTTTGAGGTGTATTTCAAAGGCATCGAGCTGGCGAACGGTTTCCACGAGCTGACCGACGCGCGCGAACAGCAGCAGCGTTTCGAGCAGGATAACCGCAAGCGCAACGCGCGCGGTCTGCCGCAGCAGCCAATTGATAACAACCTGCTGGAAGCGTTAAAGGCCGGTCTGCCGGACTGTTCCGGCGTGGCGCTGGGCGTGGATCGTCTGGTCATGCTGGCGCTGGGCGCCGAGCAGCTGGGCGATGTGATTGCCTTTACGGTCGATCGCGCCTGAAAAAATGCCGGGTGGCGCTGCGCTTACCCGGCCTACTCGGTCATTTAACTCTGCCACATTAAAAACTGCTCATTTCTCTCTATACGGGTCTTTTTCTTAATTTGACTCGGATAGCCACATTGTTTGTCTGGTCATCTGCTACCATCCGCGCAGTTTAATTCCGTTTCGGATGGTTATATGCCTCACTCACTCAAAAAAATGACCCTTACCGGGCTCATCCTGATGATTTTTACGTCAGTCTTTGGCTTTGCCAACAGCCCGTCCGCGTTTTATCTGATGGGGTACAGCGCGACGCCGTTTTATATCGTTTCCGCTCTGTTCTTCTTTATCCCGTTTGCGCTGATGATGGCGGAGATGGGCTCGGCGTACCGGAAAGAAGAGGGCGGCGTCTATTCGTGGATGAACAACAGCGTCGGCCCCCGTTATGCATTTATCGGTACGTTCATGTGGTTTTCATCCTACGTCGTCTGGATGGTCAGCACGGCGGCCAAGGTCTGGGTGCCGTTCTCAACGTTTCTCTTCGGTGCGGATAAAACGCAGGTCTGGTCTCTGGCGGGGCTGAGCTCCACGCAGGTGGTCGGTATTCTGGCAGTGTGCTGGATGGTGATGGTCACCCTGGTGGCCTCGAAAGGCATCAACAAAATTGCCCGTATCACTGCCGTTGGCGGTATTTCCGTGATGTGCCTGAACCTAGTGCTGCTGCTGGTCAGCATCGCCATTCTGTGCCTGAACGGCGGGCATTTCGCACAGGAAGTCAACTTCGTTTCATCGCCTAATCCGGGTTACCAGTCCGGGCTGGCCATGCTCTCCTTCGTGGTGTTTGCCATCTTTGCTTACGGTGGAATTGAAGCCGTGGGCGGGCTGGTCGACAAAACCGAAAATCCGGAAAAGAACTTCGCCAAAGGCATTATCTTTGCCGCCATCGTCATTTCCATTGGCTACTCACTGGCGATTTTCCTCTGGGGCGTCAGCACCAACTGGCAGCAGGTGTTGAGCAATAACACCACCAACCTCGGCAACATTACCTACGTGCTGATGAAAAGCCTGGGGGTGACGCTGGGCAACGCCATGGATCTCGCGCCGGAAACGTCGGCCACCCTGGGGATCTGGTTTGCGCGGATTACCGGCTTGCCGATGTTCCTCGCCTATACTGGCGCATTCTTCACGCTGATCTACTCGCCGCTGAAAGCGATTATTCAGGGGACGCCAAAGGCGCTGTGGCCCGCACGTATGACGCAGCTGAACGCTGCCGGTATGCCTGCCAACGCGATGTGGATGCAGTGCCTGCTGGTGTGCGTGTTCATTCTGCTGGTGTCCTTCGGCGGTGATACCGCGTCGGCGTTCTATAACAAGCTGACCCTGATGGCGAACGTATCGATGACGCTTCCGTATCTGTTCCTGACCCTGGCGTTCCCGTTCTTTAAGGCGAAGCGGGATCTGGAGCGGCCGTTTGTGATCTTCAAAACCCGCGCGGCGACGCTGCTGGCGACCACTGTTGTGGTGCTGGTCGTCGCGTTCGCCAATATCTTTACCGTCATTCAGCCCGTGGTTGAGGCAAATGACTGGAACAGCACGCTGTGGATGGTTGGCGGACCGATCTTCTTCTCGCTGCTGGCAATGGGGATTTATGAGCATTACCGTCGTCGCTCGACGGCCTGTGTAGCAGAAGTGGCGTAAAGGATTGACCCCCTCCCGACGGGGAGGGGGAAAGGATTACAAACTTCCCGCCGGGCGCGTACGCGCCGCTGACGTCAACGTTCTTCCCGTCTTACGTCCGTCCAGCGTTTCCAGACGCATCTGGAACGGTGGGAACGGCATATCAATTCCGTGCTCGCGGAAGCCAGCCAGAATCAACTGGTGGATCTCATGGCGCAGCGGCATACGGTGTCCCATCTCGGCGGCGTAGATACGCAGCTCGAAAATCTGGATCCCCTGCTGCAAATCAACCAGGAACACTTCCGGCGGCGGGTTGTCGATTACCAGCGAACAGCGTTCAGCAGCCGTATAGAGGATCTGCGTCACCTCTTCGCTGTTGGCATCCGACGGAGCGGGTACGGTCAGCACCACACGCGTGACGGAGTCGGACAGCGACCAGTTGATAAACTGCTCGGTGATAAACGCCTTGTTCGGGACGATGATCTCTTTACGGTCCCAGTCGCTGATGGTGGTGGCGCGGGTGTTGATCCTGGTGACGCTGCCGGTGAGATCGCGGATGGTCACCGTATCGCCAATTCGAATCGGCTTTTCAAACAGAATGATCAGACCAGAAACGAAGTTGGCAAAAATCTCCTGTAAACCAAAGCCCAGGCCTACGGTCAGGGCGGCAACCAGCCATTGCAGTTTTGACCATTCGATACCAATCATCGAGAAGCCAACCAGCCCACCAAACAGCATGATTAAATACTTGGTGATAGTGGTGATCGCATAGCCCGTGCCGGGGGTTAAATCCAGATGCTGCAACAGCGCCAGCTCCAGCAGGGCAGGGAAGTTACGGATCAGCTGCGTGGTGATGATCAGCACCAGAATCGCAATCAGCACGGCCCCTAAGGTGATGGGCTCCAGGCTTTCGACCCCCTGCACCGTGGACGTCACATCCCATAAAGAGATGTTCTCCAGGAAGCCAAACGCGGAGTGGATTTCCGACCACAGGAAGATCACCGACAGCAGGGCAACCAGCATCAGAATTGAGCGTACCAGCCGCAGGGACTGGGTACTGATCGCATCCAGATCCAGTTCGACGTCATCGGCGTCTGTGGTCCCTTCGGTGCTGTTGACGTGGTTCGGCTCTTCTTCACCCCGAGCGCGCTGGGCCAGAATTTCTGCGCGACGGTGTTTGGCACGGTCAAACGCCAGACGACGACGCTGGATCAGCATGCCGCGGCGAATAACATGGTAGACCACCAGCAGCAGGAACCAGATAGCCACCGACGTTTCCAGTCGGGCGAGCAGCGCCTGCGCCGTGGCGAGATAACCGACCGCTGCCGCCAGCATCGCCGCCAGCGGCGCGCTGAGCAGCAGGTTCCACAGCAGACGGTTAAACATGTTATCGCCACTGCCGGTCTTGTCGAGATAGAGCGGGATCCCGGCGCGTTTCAGGCTGAGCGTCACTACCGCTAACGCCCCGCAGATCAGCATAAAGCACAGCCGTCCCAGCGAGCCGGAGAACTCCCGGTCATTGAGATTATCGAACATGATCAACGCCATAATCAGCGGCACAATCAGCCCGATACTCATCAGGTAGTAACGCATCGCCCGCGCAACGCGATTACGCGGCCAGCCAAAGTGAGCGATGAACAGACCATTTGGCCGCGCAAACGTGGCGCAAATCATCACCACCCACAGCAGCGGAACGGTGGCGGTCACGCCATCGCCAATCGCGACGGCAAGCGGGTAGGGCCAGGCTTCACGCAGGCCGTATCCGAGCGTCATCCACAGCACCGGCAGTGGAGACGCGACCAGAATTGACCAGAACACCGTACGCAACGTCAGCCAGAAGTGATCCTGGGTTACTTTTCCCACTCGGGCGCTGGAGCGCTCAAGGAAACGGGTAAAGTGACGACGGGAATAAATACTGAAGCCCACCAGAATCAGCGCCCCCAGCAGCGGGAAGATGGTCTCCTTGCTGGTTATCATCATTACGCTGGCGAGGCCCAGCTGGCTGAAGGTGTCCAATGAAATGAGGCGGCGCAGATCCTGCACAATCTCAATCGGCCAGGCGAAGGTCATCGGCCGTACGTCGGACGTCCAGAAAAGGTAACGGTGCGTGGCTTCGTTGACCTCTTTCAGCGCATCCTCCAGCTGGCTATTCGAGACTTTCAGCTTGGTCAGCTCAAGGATCAGCGTATCGCCTCCCTGCAACAGGGAATTGAGCAGTTCGCGTTGGGTGCGCAGCTGCGCTTCCAGAATACGACTTTGCTCGCCGGTGAGCGGCTGTCCGTCAGCCTGACGGATCTGGCGGATTTGCGGCTGCTTGTTGAGGAGATCTTCATAATGAAGACGCTGAACGCGTAGCTGCGCCATCTCCGTATCAAGCTGCTGCGGTTTTGGCATCTCTGGCAGACGAGCCACCTGCGCGCGTAACGCTTCGCCCAACAGGTTAGACGAGCCAAGCCACTGGGACTGTTCACGCAGAGTGTTGAGCGCCTGACGAACCTGGAGGGTTTGATTGGTGGCCTGACGCTGCTGCGAGGCCACCAAATCCATGCGCTGCGCCTGCTGATTCAGCGCGGCAGAAAGCTCGCGGTTAACCTTAAACTGGGCGACGATGCTGTCGGGCAGGTTAGCACTGTTTTCGGCCAGTAACTCGGTGCTTTCCAGCGCACGTTCAGCTTCACGCTGACGCTGGCTGTTGAGTTGATTTCTCAGCGCCTGGAGATATGCATCCAGCTGCTGGCTCTGCTTCTGCGCCAGCTCGGAACGCATCCGCGACAGCTCCTGGCGGTTGTTAGCGGAAAGCTGCGCCAGCTCCAGTTCATCAACCAGCGCTTTTAGTCTGGCGGATTCCGCCTGCAACCCAAGATTTTGCGCCTGATTCTGCGGTGTGCTGCCTGTCTGCGTCCCGATGCGGCGTTCCACCTCATTTAACTGACGGCGGGCATCGGTTTGCTGCTGTGGAAGCTGGCTGAGGGAATCGGCAATTTCACGCGCCCGTTCCTGCTCCTGCTGCGCCAGACGGCTTTTTTCCAGCAGCTGGCTGCTGACTTGCAGGATCTCCTGATTAAGCGCCTCGGACGTCATCCCCGCGGGGACCTGGCGTGGTTCATCGCGCAGGTTGTTTAGCTGCGAGCGCAGGGTCTGAGAGAGTTTGGGGAAGTTGTCGATAACCTGCTGATACTGCTGCGCGCGCTCAAGGGAACCCTTTCGTTCCTCAAGCGCGTTCAGTGCAGACTGGAGTGACTCAACGGTCTCCGGCTGAGCGGGTTTCGCCGCTTTTGCCTGCTCCAGCTCCTGGGTTATCTGTTTGGCGTCGGGGGCCGTCGCTGCGTACGCCCCCATGCTGAGGCACCAGGCCATCAGTAATACGATAATCGGGCGCACGTCAGCGATCCTTCTGTTGTTAGCCTTCGTCTTTTTTGTCGTCAACCAGCGGGCTGGCGTCGTGCTCGGCTTTGATCTCTTCTTCCGGCAACGGGGCAGGCGCAACCTCTGGCGTCACAAAGACCTCCGTCGATACTGCCAGAGGCTGGCCGAGTTTGGTCACGGACAGGCTTTCCAGCTCGTCGACCAGGTTAACTTTGCCCGGTGCGAACAGGTTGATGACCGTTGAGCCCAGCTTGAAGCGGCCCATTTCCTGACCTTTCAGCAGGGCCACAGAACCTTCTTCTTCGCCGGCAGGCCAGGTCCAGCGCTTGATCACGCCTTCGCGCGGCGGCGTAATGGTGCCCGCCCAGACGGTTTCGATGCTGCCTACAATGGTAGCACCCACCAGAATCTGCGCCATTGGGCCAAATTCAGTATCAAACAGGCAGATGACGCGCTCGTTACGGGCAAACAGGTTAGGAACGTTTTGCGCCGTCAGGTGGTTTACGGAGAACAGATCCCCCGGCACGTAGATCATCTCGCGCAGAATACCGTTACACGGCATATGCACGCGGTGGTAGTCGCGTGGGGAGAGATAGGTGGTCGCGAAAGTCCCGTTACGGAACAGATCGGCCATTATGTAGTTACCGGCCAGCAGCGCTTCAAGGCTGTAGTTATGGCCTTTCGCCTGCAAAATTTTGTCGTCTTCAATTTTACCCAGCTGGCTGATCACGCCGTCCGCTGGCATCACCAGCACGTTCGGGTCGGTATTCAGCGGGCGCACTTCGTCGCGCAGCGGACGCACAAAAAATTCGTTGAAGGTGCGGTAGCTTGCCGTATCCGGCTTCTGCGCTTCTTTCATGTCGACCTTGTAGTATTTCACGAACAGGTCGATGACCAGTTTGGTCAGCCAGCCCGCTCGTTTGCTCGCGCCCCAGCCCGCCAGGCGAGTGAGCCACAGTTTCGGCAGAATGTATTGAAGCGAAAGTTTAAATGAGTTTAACAAGGTAGCCTCCAGGCCATTGTTTTGTCGTTCCTGATCCGGCATTACGCTGCCGGAACCTGAAAAAAGGGGACGATTTTAGCGACGCTTAGCTTAGTTGTCAGTTATCAGAATCAGAAAAGTTTTTACGCGTTTTTACCTGGTCCATGCTTTCGAGAATACGGTGGTAATTTTCGAAACGGGTTTCCGCAATTTCTCCGTTCTCTACCGCTTCGCGGATAGCGCAGCCCGGATCGTTGTCATGTTTACAGTCGCGGTATTTGCAAGCGCCTAAATAGTCATGGAATTCGACAAATCCGTTAAAGATTTGTTCCGGCTCGAGGTGCCAGAGACCAAATTCACGCACGCCCGGGGAGTCAATTACGTCGCCACCGTGCGGGAAGTGATAGAGACGTGAGGCGGTGGTGGTGTGCTGGCCCAGGCCCGAGACGTCAGACACATCGTTGGTCAGGATCTCCTGCTGAAGGCCGAGCAGGTTGTTAAGCAGGCTCGATTTACCTACGCCGGACTGCCCCGCAAAGATGCTGATGCGGTCGGTCAGCGCATCTTCTAACGGCTTCAGGCCATCTTTGGTGCGGCTGGAAACCATCAACACGCGATAGCCAATGTTGCGGTAAATATCCATCTGCTCATTTACAAAGGCCATGGCCTCGTCATCCAGCAGATCGATTTTATTCAGCACGATGAGCGGCTCAACCTGTAGCGTTTCGCAGGCCACCAGATAACGGTCAATAATATTGAGCGAAAGCTCAGGCAAAATCGCTGAAACGATCACTATCTGGTTGATGTTGGCGGCAATAGGCTTCACGCCGTCGTAGAAATCCGGACGGGTCAGAACCGACGTGCGTTCATGCACGGCTTCAACGATACCTTTAACCGTTACCCCTTCCGCCGCCTCTTTGCCTGGACGCCAGACCACGCGGTCACCGGTCACCAGGGAACGGATGGTGCGACGGATATTGCAACGGTGGATATCCCCGTCGGCGGATTCGACATCGGCGTGCATGCCGAAGCGGCTAATCACAACGCCTTCTGTCGCTTCGCCAAACAGGTTGTCGTCGTAATCGGGCTTCTCCGTAGTGGTTTTAAGACGGCGCTGGTGATTTGCATTCACGCGGCGCTGCTGCCCTTTGGAGAGTTTATTTTTACTCAATCGCGCTGGCTCCTGGTCGCCCGTAGCGGGCAAAACCTCTATGATACACTCTAATTAATACTAGTTAACCTGCTACTGCCGGTTATGCGAGAAGGGTGGAAAATAACATGAGCGCGGACGAAAACAACCTGATTTGGATCGATCTGGAGATGACCGGCCTGGATCCCGAGCGCGATCGCATTATTGAGATCGCCACACTGGTCACCGATGCCAATCTCAATATTCTGGCGGAAGGCCCAACGATTGCCGTGCACCAGTCCGATGACCAGCTTGCGCTGATGGATGAGTGGAACGTGCGTACCCATACCGGCAGCGGGCTGGTGGAACGCGTGAAGGCCAGCACCCTGGGCGACCGCGAAGCGGAGCTGGCGACGCTTGAATTTCTGAAGCAGTGGGTGCCAGCAGGAAAATCGCCTATCTGTGGCAACAGCATTGGTCAGGATCGTCGTTTCCTGTTTAAGTACATGCCGGAGCTGGAGTCCTACTTCCACTACCGCTATCTGGATGTGAGCACCCTGAAAGAGCTGGCCCGCCGATGGAAACCGGAAATTCTCGACGGCTTCACAAAGCAGGGGACGCACCAGGCGATGGACGACATCCGTGAGTCTGTTGCGGAGCTGGCGTACTATCGCGAAAACTTTATTAAGCTCTGATTTTGCGATCCGGCGCCTTGCGTGGCCGGGTTTTTGTCGCTAAATTGTTCAGCTTGCCGATTAAATAAGCACTTGAACTGAATTTCAAAAAAATCGCTTTGAGGGGGGTTGCAGCTAAACGGATTTCTCGTATAATGCGCCTCCCGTAACGACAGAGAATTACACGTTACGACAGCAACAAAAGCAGTACAGATTTGCGGGAATAGCTCAGTTGGTAGAGCACGACCTTGCCAAGGTCGGGGTCGCGAGTTCGAGTCTCGTTTCCCGCTCCAAAATTTGAAAAGTATCGCAAGATACGCCAGCACCAGAACACCCAAGCGGGAATAGCTCAGTTGGTAGAGCACGACCTTGCCAAGGTCGGGGTCGCGAGTTCGAGTCTCGTTTCCCGCTCCAAAATTTGAAAGTATCGCAAGATACGCATAGCACCAGAACACCCAAGCGGGAATAGCTCAGTTGGTAGAGCACGACCTTGCCAAGGTCGGGGTCGCGAGTTCGAGTCTCGTTTCCCGCTCCAAATTCTTCTTCATCTCCAGATTATCCACAGCGAAGTGCTTCGTTGGGGACGTTTTCTATTATGTCTGAAATACTCTTGTGAACAGAGTTATCCACAGAAACCGTGTTAAAACCAGTCTGTACGAAATGTTAGCAGGGTGAATAATATCTTCGTAATTCCCTGTAATTTATGAAGAAAATTTGATTTCAAAATGTTATTGAGATCACTTGACCTGTTTGCCAGAGCTGATGGCGCCTGAATTCTTATTTTTATTCACAGCCTGTGAATATATCACACATCCCGCGGCAGCCCTTTTTCAATCACCCTGACCAGGCGCTGTTTCTTCGGTAACTGCACTTCAACCACGCCGGCATTTCGCTTCTCAATTTGCTGCGCAATCGCCCATTCTATGTGCTCATCAAGAAGTGGGTGCTCACCTCTACGGCTTTCGAGCGCCTGAAGATTTGCTTCATCCCACGGGGCATTCCCCAGCGCAACGGCCACATTACGCAGCCAGCGCAGGTGGCCGATACGACGTATGGCGGAACCTTCCGTCACCTTCAGGAACCAGGCTTCGCTCCAGGCGAACAGTTCGATCAACTGCGGGGCATGTAACGCCTTGCGCGGACTGAAGTCTTCTTCGTCCGTCAACTGTGAATAACGGTTCCACGGACAAATCAGCTGACAGTCATCACAGCCGTAGATGCGGTTGCCGATAAGCGGACGAAATTCCTCTGGAATGGCGCCTTCCAGCTCGATAGTGAGATAAGAGATACAGCGGCGCGCATCAACGGTATACGGTTCGACAATAGCGCCCGTTGGGCAGATGGTCATACAGGCCACACAGCGACCACAGCCTTCTTCCACCGGACCGTCTACCGGCAGGGGTAAATCAATCAGCAGTTCACCCAGGAAAAAGAATGAGCCCGCGTCGCGGCTTAAGATAAGTGAGTGCTTACCTGTCCAGCCGAGCCCGGCTTTTTCGGCGATCGGGCGCTCAAGAATAGGCGCAGAATCGACAAAGGGTCTAAAATTCAGCGAAACACAGTGCTGCTGAATGGTTTCCCCGAGCTTTTTTAGACGGTTGCGCAGAAGTTTATGGTAGTCACGTCCCAGAGCGTATCGGCTGACGTAACCCAGCGAAGGATTTTTTAGCGTGCGCGCAAAGGCCGCGTTAGCAGGCAGATAGTTCATGCGTACGCTAATAACGCGCAGCGTACCCGGCAACAGCTCGTGGGGGCGGGCACGCATCATACCGTGACGCGCCATCCACTCCATCTCGCCGTGGTATTGTTTATCCAGCCATGCCTGGAGCTTAGGCTCGCTGGCAGAGAGGTCGGTGTCAGTAATACCGACCTTCTGGAAGCCCAGTTCAGCACCCCACTGTTTTATTTTTTGCGCTAATTCATTGAGATCGAGGGGCTGTGACATGACGGACCATACTGTGAAGAAAAACCCCGCAAGTATACCACATTCCATCTGGCATGCGGATGACCTCCGTCGGGCCGAGAAAGAGGCCGCAGATAGCCTGGGCATTACCCTTTACGAACTGATGCAGCGCGCGGGCGAGGCGGCGTTTAACGTGGCGCGTACGGCTTATCCGGAGGCTTCGCACTATCTGATCCTGTGCGGGCACGGCAATAACGGTGGCGATGGTTTTGTGGTGGCTCGTCTTGCGGTGGCGGCGGGGCTGCGCGTCACCCTGCTGGCGCTGGAGAGCGACAAGCCGTTACCGGAAGAAGCGGGCATGGCGAGAGAGGCCTGGCTGAATGCGGGGGGCATTATTCATGCGCCTGATATCGTCTGGCCCGAGGATGTCGACGTGATTGTTGACGGTCTGCTGGGGACGGGACTGATGCGCGCGCCTCGCGATGACGTCGCCGCGCTGATTACGCGCGCTAATGCGCACCCCGCCCCGGTGGTAGCGCTGGATATTCCCTCCGGCCTGATGGCGCAAACCGGCGTGACGCCGGGCGTGTCGATTGAGGCGGCGCGCACCGTGACCTTTATCGCCCTGAAGCCGGGTTTACTGACCGGTAAAGCGCGGGATGTCGTGGGCACGTTACACCACAACGCCCTGGGGCTGGAAAACTGGCTGGCCGGACAGGATACCCACATCACCCGCTTTGATGCCTCCCTGCTTGCACAGTGGCTGCCGCCGCGCCGTCCCACGTCCCATAAGGGCGACCATGGCCGACTGCTGATTATCGGCGGCGATCGCGGCACGGCAGGTGCGATTCGTATGACCGGAGAGGCCGCGTTGCGCAGCGGCGCCGGATTAATACGCGTGCTGACCCGTAGCGAAAACATCCCGCCCATTATTACCGCGCGGCCGGAGCTGATGGTCCATGAGCTTACCCCGCAGGCGATTGAAGAGGGTCTTGAGTGGGCGGACGTGGTGGTCATTGGTCCGGGCCTGGGTCAGCAGGAGTGGGGTAAACAGGCCCTGCAAAAGGCCGAGAATTTTCGTAAACCGATGCTCTGGGATGCCGACGCGCTTAACCTTCTGGCAATAAACCCGGATAAGCGTCACAATCGCATTCTGACGCCGCACCCCGGCGAAGCCGCACGGCTGCTTAACTGTAGCGTGGCAGAAATTGAAAGCGATCGCTTACTTTCAGCCCAACGTCTGGTAAAACGTTACGGAGGTGTTGCCGTTTTGAAAGGGGCGGGGACCGTTATCGCCAGCGATGGTGCGATGGGCATCGTTGATGCCGGTAATGCAGGCATGGCGAGCGGCGGCATGGGCGATGTGCTCTCTGGCATCATTGGCGCATTGCTCGGACAGAAACTTCCCCTTTATGATGCAGCCTGTGCCGGCTGCGTGGCCCACGGTGCGGCGGCTGACAGGCTGGCTGCTTGTTACGGAACGCGCGGTATGCTGGCCACCGATCTTTTTTGCACGCTGCGGCGTGTTGTTAACCCGGATGTGATTGACGTAGAAAATGACTAATCGAGCGATTCCTTTACCTGATGAACAAGCCACTTTAGATCTCGGCAAGCGCGTGGCGCAGGCCTGTCAGGGGGCGACCGTCATTTATCTGTATGGTGATTTAGGCGCGGGTAAAACAACCTTCAGCCGTGGCTTTTTGCAGGCGTTAGGCCATAACGGGAACGTAAAAAGCCCGACCTACACGCTGGTAGAACCGTACACGCTTGAAAATATCATGGTGTACCACTTTGATTTATATCGTCTTGCGGATCCTGAGGAGCTGGAATTTATGGGGATCCGCGATTACTTTGCCAACGACGCCATCTGCCTGGTGGAGTGGCCGCAACAAGGTGCGGGTGTGCTGCCTGACCCGGATGTCGAAATTCACTTAGATTACCAGGCACAAGGGCGTGAGGCGCGCATCAGTGCGGTTTCCTCATCAGGCTGTTCCTTACTGGCGCGTTTAGCCGGTTGAGCGTAGGGATAACGGGATGATTAATCGCGTTAAAGGTTGGGTGCTGGCTGCCACGGTCCTGCTGTGCGCGCAGGCCGGGGCGGCCAGCCTCTCGGATATTCAGGTGTCGAATGGCGATAGCCAGGCCCGTATTACGTTCAGCTTTATGGGCGATCCTGAATATGCTTTCTCACAAATCGACAGCCGCAGCGTGGCGCTCGATATTAAACAGACCGGGGTGATCCAGGGGCTGCCGCTCCAGTTCAGCGGCAACAATCTGGTGAAAAGCATCCGTTCGGGGACGCCGAAGGATGCGCAGTCTCTGCGTCTGGTGGTCGATCTCACCGAAAAGGGCAAGACGAAGGCGGTTAAGCAGCAAAACGGCGCCAATTATACGGTGGTCTTTACCATTAATGCTGATGTTCCGCCGCCACCGCCTGCACCTGTTGTAGCAAAACGCGTGGAGGCGCCGGTTTATACCCCAAGGCCGTCTGAGCCAGCCCGTAATCCGTTTAAATCACAAAATGACCGACTTACCGCCGTGACCAGCAGCAATACGGTGACGCGTCCGGCGGTCAGCGCGCGGCGAACGCCGGTCAGTGGCGACAAAGTGATTATCGCCATCGACGCCGGACACGGCGGGCAAGATCCTGGCGCGATTGGCCCGGGCGGCACGCGGGAGAAAAACGTCACTATCGCCATTGCCCGTAAGCTGCGTGCGCTTCTGAATGACGATCCGATGTTTAAAGGGGTCATGACCCGCGACGGAGATTACTTTATTTCAGTGATGGGACGCTCGGATGTGGCGCGTAAGCAAAACGCCAACTTCCTGGTGTCGATTCACGCGGATGCTGCGCCGAACCGTAACGCCACCGGCGCGTCGGTATGGGTGCTGTCGAACCGTCGCGCCAACAGTGAAATGGCGAACTGGCTTGAAGAGCACGAGAAGCAGTCTGAACTGTTAGGCGGGGCAGGCGATGTGCTGGCAAACAGCCAGGCCGATCCGTATCTCAGCCAGGCGGTGCTGGATTTACAGTTCGGTCATTCTCAGCGCGTCGGGTATGATGTCGCCACTAACGTACTGAGCCAGCTGCAAAGCATTGGATCGCTGCATAAGCGTCGCCCTGAGCATGCAAGCCTCGGTGTCCTGCGTTCGCCGGATATTCCGTCGATTCTGGTAGAGACGGGCTTTATCAGTAACAACGGCGAAGAGCGCCTGTTGGGCAGCGACAGCTATCAGCAGCAAATTGCCGAAGCGATTTATAACGGCCTGCGTAAATACTTTGACGCGCATCCGCTTCAGTCTGCGCCGCAGGGCGGGGCCGCCCAGACGGCAAGCGCCGCGCTGCCGGGTGAGATGACCGCGACTAATTAAGGAGAGTTCATGCCGATTCAGGTTCTACCGCCGCAGCTCGCGAACCAAATCGCCGCCGGTGAGGTGGTGGAACGCCCTGCGTCGGTGGTGAAGGAACTGGTGGAAAACAGCCTCGATGCAGGGGCGACCCGCATTGATATTGATATCGAACGCGGGGGCGCAAAGCTTATCCGCATTCGTGATAACGGCTGTGGCATCAAAAAGGACGAGCTGGCGCTGGCGCTGGCGCGTCATGCCACCAGTAAAATTGCCTCACTTGACGATCTGGAAGCGATTATCAGCCTGGGTTTTCGCGGCGAAGCGCTGGCCAGTATCAGCTCCGTTTCCCGCTTAACGTTGACCTCCCGCACGGCCGACCAGCAGGAAGCCTGGCAGGCCTACGCCGAAGGGCGTGATATGGACGTCACGGTTAAACCTGCGGCGCACCCGGTAGGCACCACGCTTGAAGTGCTGGATCTCTTCTATAACACGCCCGCCCGGCGCAAGTTTATGCGAACCGAGAAGACCGAATTCGGACATATCGACGAGATCATCCGCCGCATCGCGCTGGCGCGCTTTGATGTCACCCTCAACCTCAGCCATAACGGTAAGGTGATGCGCCAGTACCGCGCAGTGGCGGAGGGTGGACAAAAGGAGCGTCGGTTGGGCGCCATCTGCGGCACACCGTTTCTGGAAAAAGCGCTGGCCATTGAGTGGCAGCATGGCGATCTGGCCCTGCGCGGCTGGGTTGCCGATCCGAACGCCAGCAGCGCCGCGTTCGCAGAAATTCAGTATTGCTACGTCAACGGCCGCATGATGCGCGACCGCCTGATTAACCACGCTATTCGACAGGCCTGCGAAGATAAGCTCGGCGCCGATCAACAGCCCGCCTTTGTGCTTTATCTGGAGATCGACCCGCACCAGGTTGACGTTAACGTGCACCCTGCCAAGCACGAGGTGCGTTTCCACCAGTCGCGCCTGGTGCATGATTTCATCTACCAGGGCGTTGCCGCTGTATTGCAGCAGCAGGCAGAGCCAGAGTTGCCGCTGGCAAAAGAAGAGCCCGCGCCGCGCCCACTGCCGGAAAACCGCGTGGCGGCCGGGCGTAACCATTTTGCCGAACCGGCGGTCGCGCGCGAGCCGGCTGCTCCACGTTTATCCCCGGCGGGCAACGCGCCGCGACCAACCGGCGCCAACTATCCCAACGCTCAGCCGGGCTATCACAAACAGCAGGGGGCGCTGTACCGCAAACTGCTGGATACGCCGGCGGTGGAGCATAAAGAGCACATCACGGTTTCAACCCCTTCTCTGGATGGGCATAGCCAGAGTTTTGGTCGGGTATTGACCATTATTGCCCCCGACATGGCATTGCTTGAACGCGAAGGTAAACTCCTGTTGCTGGCGCTTTCCGTGGCGGAGCGCTGGCTCAAACAGGCGCAGTTAACTCCGGGGGTGAATGCCGCCTGCGCGCAGCCGCTGTTGATCCCCGTTCGCCTGAAAATATCCCCTGAAGAAACAGGGGTTTTGCGGCGCGTGCAGACGCAACTGGCCGAAATGGGGATTGAAATCGTACTGGACGCGCAGCATGTGACAATTCGCGCAGTGCCTTTACCCTTACGCCAACAAAATTTACAAAACTTGATTCCTGAACTGATAGGCTACCTGGCGCAGCAAACGACGTTTGATGCCGCCGATACCGCGCAGTGGATCGCCCGCCATCTGGCCAGCGAGCATGCACCGTGGAGTATGGCGCAGGCGATTACCGTTCTGGCGGAGGTGGAGCGCCTCTGTCCACAGCTGGTGAAAGCGCCTCCAGGTGGTTTGTTACAACCTGTTGATTTACAAACGGCGATGACCGCCCTGAAACATGACTGAAGTAAGTAAGGCGAGCCTGCCAAAGGCGATTTTTTTAATGGGGCCAACGGCCTCCGGCAAAACGGCGTTAGCCATTGAGTTACGTAAAGTTTTGCCAGTAGAGTTGATTAGCGTTGATTCAGCCCTCATTTACCGAGGGATGGACATCGGCACGGCGAAGCCCAACGCAGACGAACTGCGTGCGGCACCGCACCGTTTACTGGATATTCTCGACCCGGCACAGGCTTACTCCGCGGCAGATTTTCGCCGCGACGCCTTAGCCGAGATGGCCGAGATTACCGCCGCGGGACGCATACCGCTGTTAGTTGGCGGCACGATGCTCTACTTTAAGGCGCTGCTGGAGGGGTTATCGCCTCTGCCATCGGCCGATCCGGAAGTGAGAGCGAAGATTGAGCGGCAGGCGGCAGAGCAGGGGTGGGACGCTTTGCACAGGCAACTGGAAGAGATTGACCCGGTTGCCGCAGCGCGGATCCACCCAAACGATCCGCAAAGGCTTTCCCGGGCACTGGAAGTTTTTTTCATTTCGGGTAAAACTTTAACGGAACTGACGCAAACGTCAGGAGACGCTCTGCCGTATCAGGTGCATCAGTTCGCCATCGCCCCGGCGAGCCGTGAACTGCTCCATCAACGAATTGAGCAGCGTTTTCATCAGATGTTGGCTTCAGATTTTGAAGCAGAAGTGCGGGCGCTTTTTGCCCGTGGAGATTTGCATACGGACATGCCTTCCATTCGTTGTGTGGGATACCGCCAGATGTGGTCGTATCTTGAAGGTGAGATTTCATACGATGAAATGGTTTATCGAGGTGTTTGCGCCACGAGACAGTTAGCGAAGCGCCAGATCACCTGGTTACGCGGTTGGGAGGGTGTTCA
Source organism: Enterobacter cloacae complex sp. ECL72 (assembly GCF_019056635.1). Classification (NCBI taxonomy): domain Bacteria; kingdom Pseudomonadati; phylum Pseudomonadota; class Gammaproteobacteria; order Enterobacterales; family Enterobacteriaceae; genus Enterobacter; species Enterobacter cloacae complex sp. ECL72. The sequence goes on from NZ_CP077659.1 coordinate 4,762,191, forward strand.
CTGGTTAGACAGTGAAAAACCACAACAGGCGTTAAACGAAGTGATTGAGGTTATTGGTGATATCGCTGACTGAATGTGTACAATTAAGCCGTATCGTGCGCAATTTTTCAGAATCGCAAGGTTCTAAGTACAAAACAAGCATATAAGGAAAAGATAGAATGGCTAAGGGGCAATCTTTACAAGATCCGTTCCTGAACGCATTGCGTCGGGAGCGTGTTCCAGTTTCTATTTATTTGGTGAATGGTATTAAGCTGCAAGGTCAGATTGAGTCTTTCGATCAGTTCGTGATCCTGTTGAAAAACACGGTCAGCCAGATGGTCTATAAGCACGCGATTTCTACTGTTGTTCCGTCCCGTCCGGTATCTCATCACAGCAATAACGCTGGCGGCGGCACTGGCAGTAACTACCATCACGGCAGCAACGCGCAGGGTTCTTCAACACCAGCGCAGGACAGCGAAGAAACCGAATAAGGTTTTGGGCTGTTATCCACACGGGGAGCCAGGGATCCTGCGTTCCCCGCTGATCTTTTTAGAGAGGTTTACGCTTGTTTGACCGTTATGACGCCGGTGAGCAGGCGGTGCTGGTACACATCTATTTTTCGCAAGACAAAGATATGGAAGACCTCCAGGAGTTTGAATCTCTGGTCTCTTCCGCCGGTGTCGAAGCAATGCAGGTGATTACCGGTAGCCGTAAAGCGCCGCACCCGAAGTACTTTGTTGGTGAAGGTAAAGCAGTTGAAATTGCGGATGCCGTAAAAGCAACCGGCGCATCCGTTGTGCTGTTTGATCATGCGCTGTCTCCGGCTCAGGAACGTAACCTGGAAGCTCTCTGCGAATGCCGTGTAATCGATCGCACGGGGTTGATCTTAGATATTTTTGCTCAGCGTGCGCGTACCCACGAGGGTAAGTTGCAGGTTGAGCTGGCGCAGTTGCGCCATCTGGCGACGCGTCTGGTGCGTGGCTGGACACACCTTGAAAGACAAAAAGGCGGGATTGGTTTGCGCGGCCCGGGTGAAACCCAGCTCGAAACCGACCGCCGTTTGCTGCGTGGGCGTATAACCCAGATCCTTTCACGTCTGGAACGTGTAGAGAAACAGCGCGAACAGGGGCGTCGGGCGCGAACGAAAGCCGATATCCCAACGGTGTCGCTGGTGGGTTATACCAACGCCGGTAAATCCACCCTGTTTAACCAGATAACCGAGGCCCAGGTGTATGCCGCAGACCAGCTGTTTGCGACCCTGGACCCAACCCTGCGCCGTATTGACGTCGCAGACGTGGGTGAAACGGTGCTGGCGGATACCGTAGGGTTTATCCGCCATCTGCCGCACGATCTGGTCGCGGCGTTTAAAGCGACGTTGCAGGAGACGCGTCAGGCGACCCTGCTGCTGCATGTGATTGATGCGGCTGACGTACGCGTGCAGGAGAACATCGACGCGGTGAACGTGGTGCTCGAAGAGATCGACGCCCACGAAATTCCCACCCTGTTGGTGATGAACAAGATCGATATGCTGGACGATTTCGAACCGCGTATCGACCGAGACGAAGAGAACAAACCGATTCGGGTCTGGCTGTCTGCTCAGGCCGGGATTGGTGTGCCACTGCTTTTCCAGGCTTTGACAGAACGTCTTTCCGGTGAGGTAGCTCAGCACACGCTGCGACTGCCGCCACAGGAAGGCAGGCTGCGCAGCCGGTTTTATCAGCTTCAGGCGATAGAAAAAGAGTGGATGGAGGATGACGGCAGCGTGGGGATGCAGGTGCGTATGCCGATCGTTGACTGGCGTCGCCTCTGTAAACAAGAACCTGCGCTGGCGGACTATATCGTCTGATCAGAAAGGGGAAGCCTGAAAAATTCGCCCTTGCATAACAAATATGGAGCATATACATGGCGTGGAATCAGCCCGGTAATAACGGACAAGACCGCGACCCGTGGGGAAGCAGCAATAATCAAGGCGGCAACTCTGGGGGAAATGGCAACAAAGGTGGTCGCGAGCAGGGGCCGCCGGATCTGGATGATATCTTCCGCAAACTGAGCAAAAAGCTTGGTGGCCTTGGCGGAGGAAAAGGTTCTGGCTCGGGTGGCAATTCCACTCAGAGTCCGCGCCCGCCAATGGGTGGCCGCGTGGTGGGCATTGTCGCCGCTGCGGTGGTAATCATCTGGGCAGCCAGCGGGTTCTACACCATTAAAGAAGCAGAACGCGGCGTGGTCACCCGTTTCGGTAAGTTCAGCCATCTGGTTGAACCGGGCCTGAACTGGAAGCCGACCTTCATTGATGACGTGACCGCGGTTAACGTGGAGTCCGTCCGTGAACTGGCCGCCTCTGGCGTGATGTTGACCTCTGACGAGAACGTGGTGCGCGTTGAGATGAACGTACAGTACCGCGTGACCGATCCGGAACGTTATCTGTTTAGCGTGACCAGCGCCGATGACAGCCTGCGTCAGGCGACCGACAGCGCCCTGCGTGGCGTGATCGGTAAATACACCATGGACCGTATTCTGACCGAAGGTCGTACCGTTATTCGTAGCGATACCCAGCGTGAGCTGGAAGAGACCATCCGTCCGTACAACATGGGTATCACCCTGCTGGACGTCAACTTCCAGGCTGCACGTCCGCCGGAAGAGGTGAAAGCCGCGTTTGACGATGCGATTGCCGCGCGTGAAAACGAACAGCAGTACATCCGTGAAGCGGAAGCGTACACCAACGAAGTTCAGCCGCGTGCAAACGGTCAGGCGCAGCGTATTCTGGAAGAAGCGCGTGCGTATAAGACCCAGACCATCCTGGAAGCACAGGGTGAAGTGGCTCGCTTCGCGAAGATCCTGCCGGAATATAAAGCCGCGCCGGAAATTACCCGTGAGCGTCTCTATATCGAGACCATGGAAAAAGTGCTGAGCCATACGCGTAAAGTGCTGGTTAACGACAACAAAGGCGGAAACCTGATGGTCCTGCCGCTGGATCAGATGCTGAAAGGCGGTTCTGCACCGGCAGCAAAAGACAACAGCGGTGCGAACAACCTGCTGCGTCTGCCACCGGCCTCGTCTGGCAGCGCCAGCGCGAACACAACGCCTTCTTCGAACGATGGTGACATTATGGACCAACGCCGTGCTAACGCGCAGCGTAACGACTACCAGCGTCAGGGGGAATAAGGATGCGTAAGTCAGTTATTGCGATCATCATCATCGTACTGGTCGTGCTCTACACCTCCATCTTTGTGGTGAAAGAGGGCGAACGTGGGATCAAGTTCCAGTTCAGCAGCGTCGTGCGTGACGGCGACAAGCGTCCGGTGATTTATGAGCCGGGTCTGCACTTTAAGATCCCGTTCATTCAGTCAGTGAAAACGCTCGATGCGCGTATCCAGACCATGGATAACCAGGCCGATCGTTTCGTGACCAAAGAGAAGAAAGACCTGATCGTTGATTCCTATATCAAATGGCGCATCAGCGATTTCAGCCGCTACTTCCTGGCAACCGGGGGTGGCGACGTTTCTCAGGCAGAAGTGCTGCTGAAACGTAAGTTCTCTGACCGTCTGCGTTCCGAAATTGGTCGTCTGGATGTGAAAGACATCGTGACCGACTCCCGTGGTCGTCTGACGCTGGAAGTGCGTGATGCGCTGAACTCCGGCTCTGCGGGCACCGAAGATGAAGTTGAAACCCCGGCGGCAGACGATGCGATTGCCAAAGCGGCTGAACGTGTTCAGGCTGAAACCAACGGTAAAGTGCCGGTGATCAACCCGAACAGTATGGCGGCACTGGGCATCGAAGTGGTTGACGTGCGCATCAAGCAGATCAACCTGCCAGCGGAAGTGTCCGAGGCGATCTACAACCGTATGCGCGCCGAGCGTGAAGCGGTAGCCCGTCGTCACCGTTCACAGGGTCAGGAAGAAGCGGAAAAACTGCGCGCGGCAGCGGACTATGAAGTCACCAAGACGCTGGCGGAATCTGAGCGCCAGGGTCGTATCCTGCGCGGTGAAGGTGATGCCGAAGCGGCGAAACTGTTTGCTGATGCATTCAGCCAGGATCCAGACTTCTATGCCTTCATCCGTAGCCTTCGCGCTTACGAGAATAGCTTCAAGAGCAACCAGGATGTGATGGTGCTCAGCCCGGACAGCGATTTCTTCCGTTATATGAAGACGCCGACCAACGCAACGCGATAAACTCAGGCTCGTTTGAGTATTCAAACCACCGCTCTTCACGGAGCGGTGGTTTTCTTTTATAAGGATGAAAAATGAACTCCACGATCTGGCTCGCACTGGCCCTTGTTTGGTGCTGGAAGGCCTCGGCCCGATGCTCTATCCGCGCGCATGGCGCCGGATGATCGCGACAATGAGCCAACTCCCGGACAATATTTTGCGTCGTTTTGGCGGTGGTCTTGTGGTTGCCGGTATCGTTATCTACTACATGTTGAGGAAAACGATTGGCTGATCAAAAACTAACCGCAATTGGCATATTTTAGGGTCAAAAAGTGCTGTATATCTGAAAAAGCGATGGTAGAATCCATTTTTAAGCAAACGGTGATTTTGAAAAAATGGGTAACAACGTCGTCGTACTGGGCACCCAATGGGGTGACGAAGGTAAAGGGAAGATTGTTGATCTTCTGACTGAACGGGCCAAATATGTTGTACGCTACCAGGGCGGTCACAACGCGGGCCATACTCTCGTAATCAACGGTGAAAAAACCGTCCTCCATCTTATTCCATCAGGCATTCTTCGCGAAAACGTCACCAGCATCATCGGTAACGGCGTTGTGCTGTCTCCCGCTGCGCTGATGAAAGAGATGAAAGGTCTGGAAGACCGTGGTATCCCTGTTCGTGAGCGTCTGCTGCTCTCCGAAGCCTGCCCGCTGATCCTGGATTATCATGTGGCGCTGGACGTGGCGCGTGAAAAAGCGCGTGGCGCGAAAGCGATCGGCACCACCGGTCGTGGTATCGGCCCCGCTTACGAAGATAAAGTGGCTCGTCGCGGTCTGCGCGTGGGTGACCTCTTCGACAAAGCGACCTTCGCTGAAAAACTGAAAGAAGTGATGGAATATCACAACTTCCAGCTGGTGAACTTCTACAAAGCCGAAGCCGTTGACTACCAGAAAGTGCTGGATGACGTCATGGCGATTGCTGATATTCTGACCGGTATGGTTGTTGATGTGTCCGATCTGCTGGACCAGGCGCGCAAGCGTGGCGATTTCGTCATGTTTGAAGGTGCGCAGGGTACGCTGCTGGACATCGACCACGGTACCTATCCGTACGTAACGTCCTCTAACACCACCGCGGGTGGCGTGGCAACCGGCTCCGGTCTGGGCCCGCGTTATGTGGATTACGTTCTGGGTATCATCAAAGCGTACTCCACTCGCGTGGGTGCGGGTCCGTTCCCGACCGAACTGTTTGATGAAACTGGCGAGTTCCTGTGCAAGCAGGGTAACGAGTTTGGCGCGACCACCGGTCGTCGTCGTCGTACCGGCTGGCTGGATGCGGTCGCAGTGCGTCGTGCAGTGCAGATCAACTCCCTGTCTGGCTTCTGCCTGACCAAGCTGGACGTACTGGACGGCCTGAAAGAAGTAAAAATCTGCGTAGGCTACCGTATGCCTGATGGCCGCGAGGTGACCACCACTCCGCTGGCTGCTGACGACTGGGAAGGCATTGAGCCAATCTACGAAACTATGCCGGGCTGGTCTGAGACCACATTTGGTGTGAAAGAGCGTAGTGGCCTGCCAAAAGCCGCGCTGGACTACATCAAGCGCATTGAAGAACTGACCGAAGTGCCGATCGATATTATTTCTACCGGCCCGGATCGTACTGAAACGATGATCCTGCGCGACCCGTTCGACGCATAATCTTCGTGACTGCTGGCCTGCGGGGAAACCCGTAGGCCGGATAAGCGCAGCGCCATCCGGCGACCGCTCCTGGATCTCCGCTTTTTCGCCCCGTCTGTCAAATAAATTAGCCGCTAACTATCTGGCTGGTTTATCATCATTAATGAATATCTCTGCGGTTTGACCGCGTTTTCCCTTTTTCCTGAGGTTGATGTGCAGTTAACAAGTTTCACCGATTACGGCTTACGCGCGCTGATTTACATGGCGTCGTTACCCGATGGGAAGATGACCAGCATCTCTGAAGTCACAGAGGTGTACGGTGTGTCCCGTAATCATATGGTCAAAATAATCAATCAACTTAGTCGTGCCGGATACGTTGCTGCCGTCCGCGGGAAGAATGGAGGGATCCGTCTCGGTAAACCGGCGCAGAGTATCCGTATTGGCGATGTGGTACGTGAACTGGAGCCGCTCTCTCTGGTGAACTGTAGCAGCGCGTTCTGCCACATTACGCCCGCTTGCCGCCTGAAACAGGCGCTTTCAAAGGCCGTGCAAAGTTTTCTCAAGGAACTGGATAACTACACGCTGGCCGATTTGGTTGAAGAGAATCAACCGCTTTATAAATTATTGCTGGTGGAATGAAGAAAATTTCCACCGGAGCTGACAACGGAGGAACCGACATGTCACAAGATCCTTTCCAGGAACGCGAAGCCGAAAAATACGCGAATCCTATCCCCAGCCGCGAGTTCATCATTGAACACTTAACAAAACGCGAAAAACCCGCCAATCGTGAAGAACTTGCCGTTGAACTGAACATTGAAGGTGAAGAGCAAATTGAAGCCCTTCGCCGCCGCCTGCGCGCCATGGAACGTGACGGGCAACTTGTCTTTACTCGTCGCCAGTGCTACGCGCTGCCAGAACGCCTCGACCTGCTGAAAGGCACCGTTATTGGTCATCGCGATGGCTTCGGCTTCCTGCGCGTGGAAGGCCGTAAAGACGACCTGTACCTCTCATCCGAACAGATGAAGATGTGTATTCACGGCGACCAGATCCTGGCGCAGCCGCTGGGTGCAGACCGTAAAGGCCGCCGCGAAGCGCGCGTGGTCCGCGTGCTGGTGCCGAAAACCAGCCAGATTGTGGGCCGTTACTTTACCGATGCGGGCGTAGGCTTTGTGGTGCCGGATGACAGCCGTCTGAGCTTCGACATTCTCATCCCGCCTGAAGAGGTGATGGGCGCACGCATGGGCTTTGTGGTGGTGGTGGAACTCACCCAGCGCCCAACCCGTCGCACCAAAGCGGTGGGTAAAATCGTCGAAGTGCTGGGCGATAACATGGGCACCGGCATGGCCGTCGATATGGCGCTGCGTACCCATGAAATTCCGTATGTCTGGCCGAAAGCGGTTGAAGATCAGATTGAAAACCTGCGTGAAGAAGTGCCGGAAGAGTCCAAAGCAGGCCGCGTGGATCTGCGCGATCTGCCGCTGGTCACCATTGATGGTGAAGACGCCCGTGACTTCGATGATGCCGTATATTGCGAGAAAAAACGCGGTGGCGGCTGGCGTCTGTGGGTGGCTATCGCGGATGTGAGCTATTACGTGCGTCCGCACACGCCGCTGGATAACGAAGCGCGCAGCCGCGGTACGTCGGTCTACTTCCCGTCGCAGGTTGTACCGATGCTGCCAGAAGTGCTCTCCAACGGCCTGTGTTCCCTCAACCCGCAGGTGGACCGCCTGTGTATGGTCTGCGAAATGACCATCTCCAGCAAGGGACGTCTGACGGGCTATAAGTTCTACGAAGCGGTGATGAGTTCTCATGCGCGCCTGACCTATACCAAGGTCTGGCATATGTTGCAGGGCGATCAGGATCTTCGCGAACAGTACGCGCCGCTGGTCAAACACATCGAAGAGCTGCACAACCTCTACAAAACGCTGGATCAGGCGCGCGAAGAGCGCGGTGGGATCTCGTTTGAGAGTGAAGAGGCGAAGTTTATCTTTAACGCTGAGCGTCGTATCGAGCGTATCGAACAGACTCAGCGTAACGATGCGCACAAGCTGATTGAAGAGTGTATGATCCTGGCGAACATCTCGGCGGCACGTTTCGTTGAGAAAGCCAAAGAGCCTGCGCTGTTCCGTATTCACGACAAGCCAACCACGGAGGCCGTAACCTCGTTCCGCTCCGTGCTGGCTGAACTCGGCCTGGAGCTGCCTGGCGGTAATAAGCCTGAGCCACGCGATTACGCCGAGCTGCTGGAATCCATCAGCGATCGTCCTGACGCGGAAATGCTGCAAACCATGCTGCTGCGCTCCATGAAGCAGGCGATTTACGATCCTGAAAACCGGGGCCACTTTGGTCTGGCGTTACAGTCGTACGCGCACTTTACCTCGCCGATCCGCCGTTATCCGGATCTGTCCCTGCACCGTGCGATCAAGTATCTGCTGGCGCACGAGCAGGGTCATAAAGGCAACACGACCGAAACCGGAGGGTATCACTACTCCATGGACGAGATGTTGCAACTGGGCCAGCATTGTTCCATGACCGAGCGTCGTGCGGATGAAGCGACGCGCGACGTGGCGGACTGGCTGAAGTGTGACTTTATGCTGGATCAGGTGGGTAACGTCTTTAAAGGCGTGATTGCCAGCGTCACCGGCTTTGGCTTCTTCGTGCGTCTGGATGAGCTGTTTATCGACGGTCTGGTGCACGTTTCCAGCCTCGATAACGATTACTACCGCTTCGACCAGGTCGGACAACGTCTGATCGGCGAATCCGGCGGCCAGACCTACCGTCTGGGCGATCGGGTGGAAGTGAAGGTTGAAGCCGTGAATATGGACGACCGTAAAATCGACTTCAGCCTCATCTCCAGCGAGCGTGCTCCGCGTAACGTCGGCAAAACCGAGCGTGAGAAAGCGAAAAAAGGCGGTAACGGTAAAGCGGGCGGTAAGCGACGTCAGGCAGGTAAAAGAGTAAACTTTGAGCCAGACAGTGCTTTCCGTGGCGAGAAGAAACAGAAGCCCAAGGCGGCGAAAAAAGACGCTCGTAAAGCGAAAAAACCGTCGACCAAGACCCAAAAAATAGCGGCCGCGACCAAAGCGAAGCGCGCGGCGAAGAAACAGCAGGCGGAGTAATTTCCCCTCACCCTGACCCTCTCCCCAACGGGAGAGGGAAAATATTTATTACGAGAACCATCAATGAGTGAAATGATTTACGGCATCCACGCGGTGCAGGCCCTGCTGGAGCGCGCGCCGGAGCGTTTTCAGGAAGTTTTTATTCTGAAAGGGCGTGAAGATAAACGTCTGATGCCGCTGATCCACGCGCTGGAAGCGCAGGGCGTAGTGATCCAGCTGGCGAACCGCCAGTATCTGGATGAAAAAAGCGAAGGTGCTGTACACCAGGGTATTATCGCGCGCGTGAAGCCAGGCCGTCAGTATCAGGAGAACGATCTGCCGGATCTGATCGCCGGGCTGGAGAACCCGTTCTTCCTGATCCTCGATGGCGTAACCGACCCACATAACCTGGGCGCGTGCCTGCGTAGCGCCGATGCAGCAGGCGTGCATGCGGTGATTGTGCCAAAAGATCGCTCCGCGCAGCTTAACGCTACCGCTAAAAAAGTCGCCTGCGGCGCGGCGGAAAACGTCCCGTTAATCCGCGTGACTAACCTGGCGCGCACCATGCGTCTGTTGCAGGAAGAAAATATCTGGATCGTAGGAACAGCCGGTGAAGCGGATCACACCCTGTACCAGAGCAAAATGACCGGCCGTATGGCGCTGGTGATGGGAGCGGAAGGCGAAGGTATGCGTCGTCTGACGCGCGAGCACTGCGATGAGCTGATCAGCATCCCAATGGCGGGCAGCGTATCGTCCCTGAACGTTTCCGTTGCGACGGGTATCTGCCTGTTTGAAGCGGTGCGTCAGCGCGGGTAGCCTGTTGTGCCGGGTGGCGGCTTCGCCTTACCCGGCCTACAAAAGCATGGTACCGTAGGCCCGGTAAGCGTAGCGCCACCGGGCAACAATCTCACTCCTCTAACGACCGTAAATGGTCATCCTTTCTCAGCGTCATCAGCGCGAAAATACTCACCACCGCCGTTGCCATCACGTAGTACGCCGGAATATCCAGATTGCCCGTCTCTTTAATCAGCCCGGTAATGATCAGCCCCGCACAGCCCGAGAAGATCGCATTCGACAGAGAATAGGCCAGCCCCAGCCCGGTATAACGCACGCGCGTCGGGAACATCTCAGACAGCATTGCCGGCCCCGGCCCTGCCAGCATCCCAACCAGACCCCCCGCAATCAGCACCACAATCGCTTTGACTGCCAGCGTACTGGATTCCGCCTGCAAAATTTTCAGCAGCGGCAGGGCGAGGATCAGCAGGAGCACGGTGGCGATAATCATCACCGTGCGCCGCCCGATCCTGTCGCTCAGCATGCCCGACGGAATGATCGTGAGCGCAAACCCAATGTTAGAAATCACCGCAATCAGTAACGCCTGGTTAAAACCGGTGTGCAGCGCAGATTGCAGATAGGTCGGCATAATCACCAGATAGGTATAACCCGCCGCAGACCAGACCATCACGCGGCCAATGCCCATCAGGATGGTTTTGAACGTGGCGGCGGTGCTGGCCTGAGTAACAACCGGTTTTTCCCGTTGCTGCACAAAGCTCGGCGTCTCTTCCATGCTCACCCGCAGCCATAGCGCGACCGCACCCATCGGCAGCGCCAGGAAGAACGGAATGCGCCAGCCCCAGTCGTGCAAGGCTTCAGGGGAGAGCAGGGCAGAGAGCAACGCGACAATGCCTGCGCCCGCTAACAGCCCGAGCGCCACGGTAAAGGACTGCCATGCCCCGTAAAGACCGCGCTTGCCGCGCGGGGCGAACTCCGTCATCAATGAGACCGCACCGCCATACTCACCGCCCGCGAACAGTCCTTGCAGAATACGCAGGAGCGTAACGATCAGCGGCGCGGCAATCCCGATACTGGCGTAGACCGGCACAATACCGATGGCAGCGGTGGCGAGCGTCATCAATACCAGCACTATAATCAGCGTCGGTTTGCGGCCAATCCTGTCGCCAATGCGGCCAAAGACCACCGCACCCAGCGGACGGAAGAAGAAAGCGATGGCGAACGAGGCCCAGGTGAGGATCAGGCTGGTGAGCTCCGCTTCCCCCTCAAGCTGGAAGAAGTTTCTGGCAATCACCGTTGCCAGAAAACCGTAGACCGCAAATTCATACCACTCGATGAAATTACCGATGGAGCCTGCAATTAATGCACGCTTGTGCGCATCCTGTTGCATAACGATCCTCACATAAACGGGGTAAGAATAAATTATTCAGCATTGGTGAAGTAATGAAATAGTTTATTCTTATGTTCTGTGAGCTATTTCACGAATGATATCAACACGATCGTCATCGTGTGACCCCCCTCCCATGCAGCGTGCATGCCCTCTGTCCATACTTACCTTTATTGCCAATGAAAGGAGGGAGACAGCATGCACTGGCAGACACATACCGTTTTTAATCAACCTGCACCGCTATCGAACAGCAACCTTTTTCTCTCTGATTGCGCCCTGCGCGATGCGGTAGCGCGCGAAGGGGCTGAGTGGGATGTGGATCTTCTTGCCAGCATCGGACAGCAGTTGGGTACGGCGGAGTCGCTGGAGCTGGGCAGGCTGGCGAACGTTAATCCGCCGGAACTGCTGCGTTATGACGCCACGGGAGCGAGGCTGGATGACGTCCGCTTTCATCCGGCATGGCATCTTCTGATGCAGGGGCTTTGCGCCAACCGGGTGCACAACCTGGCGTGGGAGGAGGAGGCGCGGAAAGGATCGTTCGTCGCCCGGGCCGCGCGTTTTGTGCTTCATGCACAGGTGGAGGCGGGAACGCTATGCCCGGTGACCATGACCTTCGCCGCCACGCCGCTGTTGCTACAGTCGCTGCCCAAACCGTTTCACGACTGGTTAACGCCGCTGATGAGCGATCGCTACGATCCCCATCTCGCACCGGGGGCGCAAAAGCGCGGCCTGCTGATCGGCATGGGGATGACGGAAAAGCAGGGCGGTTCGGACGTACTCAGTAATACCACCAAAGCAGAGAAATGCAGTGATGGCAGTTACCGGCTGGTGGGGCACAAATGGTTTTTCTCCGTGCCGCAGAGCGATGCGCATCTGGTGCTGGCGCAGGCGAAGGGCGGGCTTTCCTGCTTTTTTGTTCCGCGTTTTTTACCCGACGGGCAACGTAATGCCGTGCGCCTTGAGCGTCTGAAGGACAAGCTCGGTAACCGTTCAAATGCCAGCAGTGAGGCTGAGTTCCTTGATGCTTACGGCTGGCTGCTGGGCGAAGAGGGTGAAGGTGTCCGGCAAATTCTGAAGATGGGCGGGCTGACGCGCTTTGACTGTGCGCTTGGCAGCCACGGATTGATGCGCCGTGCGCTCTCGGTGGCGCTTTATCATGCCCATCAGCGGCAGACCTTCGGCAAAAATCTGATCGACCAGCCGTTAATGCGCGACGTGCTAAGCCGTATGGCGCTGGTGCTGGAGGGACACACGGCACTGCTGTTCCGACTCGCCCGGGCGTGGGACAACCGCACCGACCCGCAGGAGGTCGCATGGGCGCGGCTTTTCACTCCGGCGGCAAAATACAGCGTCTGCAAAGCGGGCATACCGTTTGTGGCAGAGGCAATGGAGGTGCTGGGCGGCGCAGGCTATTGCGAAGAGAGTGAACTTCCGCGGTTGTACCGTGAAATGCCCGTCAACAGCATCTGGGAAGGCTCTGGCAATATTATGTGCCTGGATGTACTGCGCGTGCTGGCGAAGCAGTCGGGTATTCTCGACCTGCTCGCCGATGATTTCGCGCAGGTCAAAGGCCAGGACAGGCATTTCGATCGCAGCTGGCGGCAGCTACAGCAGAAGCTGCGTAAACCGCAGGAAGCGCAGGGCAGGGAGATCGCGCGGCAGCTCTTTTTACTCGGGGCCGGAAGTCAGATGCTGCGGCACGCATCGCCGCCCGTGGCGCAGGCGTGGTGCCGCATGATGCTGGATACCCGAGGCGGCACGCTGATGAGCGAACAAGTGCAAACCGACCTGCTGCTGCGTGCCACGGGCCGGGTCGGTTAAGCTTTCAGCTGGAACAGGCTCACCAGCCGGGTGAGATGTGAACCCTTCTCGCGCAGCGTCTGTGCCGTCTGCTCGCTGCGTGAGATGCGATCGGCATTGATGTGCGATGCCTCACCGATGTGCGTCATCGCCAGATTCACCTGACCAATCCCCGCAGACTGCTCGCGGGAGGCGTGGTTGATCTCGGTGACAAGCTGGCTGATGTTATCGATATGAACAATGATGGCATCCATCGCCAGACGCGTCTGCTCAGACAGCGCATGGCCTTCGCTCACCTTGTTCAGCGTGTCGCCAATCAACTGTTCAATCTCTTTTACCGCATTGGCGCTGCGTGCGGCCAGGGCGCGCACCTCTTGCGCCACCACTGCGAAACCTTTCCCGTGCTCGCCCGCCCGCGCCGCTTCAACCGCCGCATTGAGCGCCAGGATATTGGTCTGGAAAGCGATGGACTCAATCACGCGGGTGATGTCTTCAATGCGTTTCGATGCATCACGAATATCATCCATGGTGGAGACTGCGTGGGTCACCGTCTCTCCACCCTGATGCACCGCGCGCGAGGTTTCACCCACCAGCTGCTGCGTTTGCTCCATGTTGGCGGCATTTTGCTGCACGGTGGCGGCTAATTGCTCCATGCTGGCGGAGGTCTCCTCAACGCTGCTGGCCTGCTTGTTGATCTGTTCAGAGATCTCGCCGGTATCTGAAGCCAGCGCGTTAGTCCCCAGATGGATTTCGCTTGCGGCCTCGCGGACCTGCAACACAATTTTTTGCAGGCCGCCCCCGATCCCGTTGATGGCATCAATCAGCTGGCCGACCTCATCCTGGCGGGTTACCGGCAGGCTGGCGCGCAGATCGCCTGCGGCATACTGCCGTGCAAGCGCGATCACTGCGCGCAGTGGGCGGGTTAGCATCCGGCGAATGAGGATAACGAACAGGCCCGCGAAGAGCGCGGATAGCACCACGCCCGCGATCAGGAAGCGATCGCGCAGCGTGGTGACGCTTGAAAGCAGTACGGCTTTATCCACTTCACCCACGATGGTCCAGTTCCAGCCCGGCAGCGGCGTGTAGGCAACTTTGAGCGTACGGCCATCTGCGCTCACGCGCTCCAGCGTGCCGGCTTTATCACTCAGAAGCTGCTGCTGTGTCGCCGTGTCCCAGTTGGGCAGTTTGCCCTCATCGCTGGCATGGAACAGATACTGTCCGCGCGTTTTGCCGCTGCTGCGATCCAGTACAAAGAAGTGGCCGCTCTCGCCCAGACGACGGTTAAGGATTTTCTCGCGCATGACGTTCCACGAATGGGTGATGTCCACGCCGACAAAGATAATCCCGATAACCTGGCCTTCCGCATTTTTAACAGGCTGGTACTGCGTGATATAGCGCTTGCCGAACAGCAGCGCGAGGCCACGATAGACCTCCCCTTTGGTGACAGCCGCAAATGCCGGGCTGGTGGTATCAAGAACGGTTCCGATGGCGCGGTCGCCATTCTCTTTGCGCAGCGACGTGGCCACGCGGATAAAATCGTTACCGCTGCGGACAAACAGCGTCGAGATGGCGCCCGTTCGGCTCAGGAAGTCATCAGAAAGCGTATTGTTTTCATGCAACTCCGTTTCGCCGCCTTTCAGCAGAGGAACGGTAAGCCCGTTTATGGTCCGGCTCTGGCTGCTGTCGCTGTTCAGCGGCTGTGGCAAAAAGGTGGTGAACAGACGGGTATAGCTTTCAACCTCTTCGCTCAGGCTGGTGTTGAACATCTCTACCATATCCACCATGCCGGTGGACTGGTTATGCAGGTCTTCAACCGCAAGATCTTCAAGCTGCTGGCTGGCGTTGTGGCTCAACAGAAAAGTGAACAGCAAAAAAAGCGTGGCGACACTTGCACCTGTTAGCAGCGATAGCTTCGTGCCCAGACCTGCCCGGCGGAAAAAGGTGATCATAAATTGCTCATTATTGAAAAGTGATGGCTGTTCAACGGCAGAGCGAAGAGAACGTTTATCTGTTTAATGTAACTGAATGTTACCTATTTGTTTTTATTAAGTTTCGGGAGGGATAAAAAATTTGCAAAAGTGAAAAGCCACTAAAATTAAGTGGCTTTTATCGGAAGGGATTATGCATAAAGAATGGCCTGCACGCGCCAGTGATTAACATGGTTATCTTCCTGCATCTGGACGATGCGATACCAGGATGCGCCCTGTTCATCGGCCTTCAGGGCGACGACACGTTCAACGTCTTGCGGACTTCCCGTGATATTATTGACGGAGATCTGACCAATCTCGTTCAGGCCCGTGACGCAATCCGCGCTGGCAAATTCGGCCGACTGCGCCGTGGTGCTCAGCAGGCCCGCTGAAAGCAATAGCGTCGTTAAAGCAAGGGTTCGTTTCATCGTCAGCTCCTTTTCACGTGTCTCCGGTATCCGCCGGGCAATCCTTCGCGAATAAACTCATTTCCATTGTTGCTGGCATGGAGTTTATTGTGGACAGGAAAATGTCTACGGACGCAAAGCAGTGTAAAAGTCGTTCAAATGATGATGCTTACTTACGGTACAAAATTCCCTGGGCGTACCACTGTCCCGTAATAATGGTTTCATCAATCATCGTGATGACGTAATAATCTGCTTTTGCGGCAACTGCCTGTGCTTCAATTGCGTCTTCTGCATCATCCGGGGAACCACGAACCATCGCGGATACGGTATCCAGGCGTTGTAATCCTTCCGTCTGATTACGACGAATTTCCTGAGGATGATCGGTAACCGGCGGCGCCGGTTCTGGCGTACCCTGCAATATGGAACATCCGCTGAGCAGTGAGACCAGCAATAAAGCCGTAAGCCTGCGCATAAACCTGTCTCTTTTCCTGATAGCCATAGTGTAGTTGTCTGCGAATTTAGTTTTGGGGGAATGTTCCCGAAGTGTTATCTGGGACGTAGATTTCGAATGAAAATATCGTGAAACCGTAATCCAGCTCTCAACATTATGAATCATTCATCAGCACAGGATCGACAATGATTGAAATTGAAACTCGCCAGCTGAGTGGGCATGAAATCATCCATGCTTTTTCGGCTGGTAAAGGTGAACAGCCGCTGCCGACGGTAGTTTTCTATCATGGCTTTCTCTCCTCGAAGCTGGTCTACAGCTATTTTGCCGTCGCGCTGGCGCAGGCCGGTTTCCGGGTGGTCATGCCTGATGCGCCGAATCATGGGGCACGCTTTACGGGCGATGAGCAGGCGCGGCTGGGGCTGTTCTGGCAAACGCTGCACGGCAATCTGACCGAGTTCGCCGGGCTGCGTGACGCGCTCTTGCAGGCCGGGCTGGTGGAGGGGAAACGGCTGGCGGTCGCAGGCGCATCAATGGGCGGAATGACGGCGCTGGGGATCATGGCCAGGCATCCGGAGGTGACGTCCGTGGCTTGCCTGATGGGATCGGGCTACTTTACGTCACTGGCAAAGACGCTGTTCCCGCCTCAGGCCCCTCAGGAGATTGAGGCCCTGTTGTCTGAATGGGACGTCAGCCATGCGCTTTCGCAGCTGGCCGATCGTCCGCTGCTTCTGTGGCATGGGGACGCCGATGACGTCGTACCGCCCGGTGAAACGTTCCGCCTGCAACAGGCGCTACAGCGTGAAGGGCTGGACAGCAATCTGACCTGCCTGTGGGGAGCAGGTGTCCGGCACCGTATTACCCCGGCCGCGCTGGAGTCAACCGTGGAATTCTTCCGTCAGCACCTTTAAACGCGCAGCACTGTGACACCCTGATCCTCCAGCTTGCTGAGGATCTCGGGGTTGGCGTTTTTGCCGGTGATCACCATGCTGATTTGCTCGGCGCGGCTGAAAAGCATGCCGGCGCGTTCACCGACCTTGCTGCTGTCGACCAGCACCACCAGTTTGCCCACTACGTTAAGCATGTTCTGTTCTGCCATTGCGGTGAGCATATCGGTTTTATACAGGCCATCCGCCGTCAGACCTTTGCCGCTGGTAAACATCCAGTGCCCGGCGTAGAGGCTGTTTTCACTGTCCTGCGGGCTAAGGGTGATGGACTGGCTCTTGTTATACTGGCCGCCCATGATCACCACGCTTTCATGTTCCTGGTCAATGAGATAGTTGGCCAGCGGCAAATAGTTGGTGATGATTTGCACCGGCTTGCCGCACATCTCACGGCCCAGCAGAAACGCCGTCGAACCGCAGTTGATCACCACGCTTTCTCCAGGATTTACCAGCTGTGATGCCGCTCTGGCAATCCGCACCTTTTCATCGTGATTCTGCGCCTGGTGGATGTTCATCGGCGTCCAGCGTGGACGCTGCTGGCTGATGGCCTCTGCACCGTTGCGGACTTTTTTCAGCTTGCCGCTCTCATCCAGCTTGTTAATGTCCCGCCGCGCGGTAGCGGGGGAGATCCCTAAACGTTCGATCACTTTCTCGACGGTGATAAACCCTGTTTGCGCCAGGAGTTCCAGTAAAATTTGATGCCGTTGCGCTTCCGTCATGAGCTATTCCGATAAGAATTGATTTGAAAAGATGATATTTGAAATAGCGTGAAATTACTAAGATAAATATGACATCGCCAGACGCAAGGTCTGGCGATTGGGCCTCAGAATCAGAGGAAGGATTTGAACGGCAGATCGGGTTCAATCGTAAAGCAATCATCGAAACCACGCGGGTAGTGGTACTCAAGATTGTCTTTATCCAGCGGCCAGGTGAACTTGCCGCCAACCTGCCAGATGAACGGCTTGAAGCCATACTTGAGGCGGTCTTTTTTCATCTCCCACAGGACGCGGATCTCTTGCGGATCGGCCTGGAAGTTTGACCAGATATCGTGGTGGAACGGGATCACCACTTTGGTGTTCAGCGCTTCGGCCATACGCAGCATGTCTGCGCTGGTCATTTTGTCGGTGATCCCGCGCGGGTTTTCACCGTAAGAGCCAAGCGCCACGTCAATCTGATGCTCGTTACCGTGCTTCGCGTAATAGTTGGAGTAGTGGGAGTCACCGCTGTGATACAGGGAACCGCCGGGCGTTTTGAACAGGTAGTTCACCGCGCGCTCATCCATCCCGTCTGGCAGTACGCCTGCGGCTTTCTGGTCGGCAGGCAGGGTGATCAGCGCGGTACGGTCAAAGGCATCCAGCGCGTGAATTTCAATGTCTTTGATTTTCACTACGTCGCCCGGCTTCATCACGATGCAGCGCTCTTTTGGCACGCCCCAGCCAATCCACAAATCCACGCAGGTCTGCGGCCCAATAAACGGTACGTCGTCCGCGCAGTTTTGCATTACCGCTGCCGCCACGTTCACGTCGATATGATCGTTGTGATCGTGGGTAGAGAGTACGGCGTCGATCTGACGAATGGCAAAAGGATCCAGCACGAAAGGCGTGGTGCGCAGGTTCGGCTGGAGCTTTTCAACGCCGGCCATACGCTGCATCTGGTGGCCTTTTTTCATCAGTGGATTGCCGTGGCTCTGTTTGCCGGTGCCGCACCAGAAATCAACACAAATGTTGGCGCCGCCTTCTGATTTCAGCCAGATCCCGGTGCAGCCCAGCCACCACATCGCAAATGTGCCAGGAGCAACCTGTTCCTGCTCGATCTCTTCGTTCAGCCAGCTACCCCACTCCGGAAAGGTACTCAGAATCCATGATTCACGGGTGATGGTTTTCACTTTACTCATCGTTTGACTCCTGGTTTTAATCAAAAGTAATCACTATATGACTTGTTGTGATTAATGCTGGCACTGTTTTAATCGATTTGCAATGGCTGATTTGCGGAAAATTCCCCTCGCCACCTCACAGAAAAAACTTCATGACGTTGTTAAGATAACCATTATAAATGATTAATGTATTGAAATTTAAGAATTTATTTATTTGTTTGGATTGGTAGTGAAAATCATTACTAATACCATGGAAATAAATTGCGTGATCCGTCACAAATAATCAAATGCAATCTTGTGATGATTATTTGTGATTAATAGAGTGATGACACCAACCACACAGGGATTGCCCCTCGTGTTCTCATTTTCTGGAGAGAGTTATGGAGATCCTCTACAACGTCTTTACCGTGTTCTTTAATCAGGTAATGACCAACGCCCCGCTGTTGCTGGGTATCGTGACGTGCCTGGGGTACATCCTGCTGCGCAAAAGCGTCAGCGTGATTATCAAAGGCACCATCAAAACCATCATTGGTTTTATGCTGTTGCAGGCGGGGTCTGGCATTCTGACCAGCACGTTTAAGCCGGTTGTTGCCAAAATGTCAGAGGTGTACGGCATTAACGGCGCCATCTCTGACACTTACGCGTCCATGATGGCCACCATCGATCGTATGGGGGATGCGTACAGCTGGGTTGGGTATGCGGTACTGCTCGCGCTGGCGCTGAACATCATTTACGTGCTCCTGCGCCGCATCACCGGTATTCGCACCATCATGCTCACCGGGCACATCATGTTCCAGCAGGCGGGGCTGATTGCGGTTTCTCTCTATATCTTCGGCTACCCAATGTGGACCACCGTCATCTGCACGGCAATACTGGTCTCGCTTTACTGGGGCATCACCTCCAACATGATGTATAAGCCAACGCAGGACGTTACGGACGGCTGCGGCTTCTCCATCGGTCACCAGCAGCAGTTCGCCTCCTGGATTGCTTACAAAGTTGCGCCGTACCTGGGCAAAAAAGAGGAGAGTGTTGAAGACCTCAAATTGCCTGGCTGGCTGAATATCTTCCACGACAACATCGTCTCCACGGCAATTGTGATGACCATCTTCTTCGGTGCCATCCTGCTCTCCTTTGGCATTGACGTGGTGCAGGCGATGGCGGGTAAAACCCACTGGACGGTCTATATCCTGCAAACCGGTTTCTCCTTCGCGGTGGCCATTTTCATCATCACCCAGGGCGTGCGTATGTTCGTCGCCGAACTGTCGGAAGCGTTTAACGGCATCTCCCAGCGCCTGATCCCTGGCGCGGTGCTGGCGATTGACTGTGCGGCTATCTATAGCTTTGCGCCAAACGCCGTCGTCTGGGGCTTTATGTGGGGCACCATCGGCCAGCTGATTGCGGTCGGCATCCTGGTGGGCTGTGGCTCCTCAATCCTGATTATTCCTGGCTTTATCCCGATGTTCTTCTCCAACGCCACTATCGGCGTGTTTGCTAACCACTTCGGCGGATGGCGCGCAGCGCTCAAGATCTGCCTGGTGATGGGCATGGTTGAAATCTTCGGGTGCGTGTGGGCGGTCAAGCTCACTGGCATGAGCGCCTGGATGGGCATGGCGGACTGGTCAATTCTGGCGCCGCCGATGATGCAGGGCTTTGCGTCCGTCGGGCTGGTCTTTATGGCCGTCATCATCCTGATTGCCCTGGCTTATATGTTCTTCGCTGGCCGTTCGCTGCGGGCTGAAGAAGATGCAGAAAAACAAACAGCAGAAGTGTCTGCTCATTAAGGAGTTTCGATTATGACCGTACGTATCCTGGCTGTGTGTGGCAATGGGCAAGGTAGCTCCATGATCATGAAGATGAAAGTGGACCAGTTTTTAACCCAGTCAAACATTGACCACACGGTGAACAGCTGCGCAGTGGGTGAATACAAAAGTGAACTGAACGGCGCGGACATCATCATCGCCTCAACGCACATTGCCGGCGAGATTAGCGTGTCGGGCAACAAATACGTGGTAGGCGTACGCAACATGCTGTCGCCTGCGGATTTCGGGCCAAAGCTGCTGGAAGTGATCAAAGAACACTTCCCACAAGACGTGAAGTAAGGATGCCACATGAAACTACGTGATTCGCTGGCAGAGAATAACTCCATCCTTTTACAGGCCGAAGCCAGCACCTGGCAGGAAGCGGTGAAGCTGGGCGTGGACCTGCTGGTTAAGGCGGACGTTGTCGAGCCGCGTTATTACCAGGCCATTCTGGATGGCGTGGCGCAGTTTGGACCCTATTTTGTGATTGCCCCGGGGCTGGCAATGCCGCATGGCCGTCCCGAAGAGGGCGTCAAGAAAACCGGTTTTGCGCTGGTGACGTTGAAAAAACCACTGGTGTTCAACCACGAAGATAACGACCCGGTCGACATTCTGATCACCATGGCGGCTGTCAATGCCAACACCCACCAGGAGGTGGGGATCATGCAGATCGTCAATCTGTTTGATGATGAAGCTAATTTTGACCGTTTACGCGCCTGTCGTACCGCGCAGGACGTGCTGGATTTAATTGATAACGCCACTGCGGCGGCCGTTTAAGAGGAATTGAAAATGTCATTACCAATGTTGCAGGTCGCGCTGGATAACCAGACTCTGTCTCACGCTTACGAAACCACCCGTCTGATTGCGGAAGAAGTGGACATCATCGAAGTCGGCACCATTCTGTGCGTGGGCGAAGGCGTTCGTGCGGTTAGTGACCTGAAGGCGCTCTATCCGCATAAAATCGTGCTGGCGGATGCCAAAATCGCCGACGCGGGCAAAATCCTCTCTCGCATGTGCTTTGAAGCCAACGCCGACTGGGTCACCGTGATCTGCTGTGCGGATATCAACACCGCGAAAGGCGCGCTGGACGTGGCGAAAGAGTTCAACGGCGACGTGCAGATTGAACTGACTGGTTTCTGGACCTGGGAGCAGGCGCAGGAGTGGCGCGAAGCGGGTATCCAGCAGGTGGTTTATCACCGTAGCCGTGATGCGCAGGCCGCAGGCGTGGCGTGGGGCGAAGCCGATATCAGCGCGATCAAACGTCTGGCCGATATGGGCTTCAAAGTGACCGTCACCGGTGGCCTGGCGCTGGAGGATCTGCCGCTGTTCCAGGGTATCCCGATTCACGTCTTTATTGCCGGTCGTAGCATTCGTGATGCTGCGTCTCCGGTGGAAGCGGCGCGTCAGTTCAAACGCTCAATCGCTCAGCTTTGGGGTTAAGGAGCGGGTATGTTGTCAAAACAGGTCCCGCTTGGCATCTATGAAAAGGCACTCCCTGCGGGGGAGTGCTGGCTGGAGCGGTTGCAGCTGGCGAAGCAGCTGGGTTTCGATTTTGTCGAAATGTCGGTGGATGAGACGGACGAGCGTCTTTCTCGCCTGGACTGGCGTCGCGACCAGCGTCTGGCGCTGGTGAGCGCCATTGCCGAAACCGGCGTGCGCGTGCCATCCATGTGCCTGAGCGCTCATCGTCGTTTTCCGCTTGGCAGCGAAGATGATGCTGTACGCGCCGAAGGGCTGGAGATCATGCGTAAAGCCATTCGCTTTGCACAGGATGTCGGCATCCGCGTGATCCAACTGGCGGGTTACGATGTTTACTATCAGGAAGCCAACGATGAAACGCGCCGTCGTTTCCGGGAGGGCCTGAAAGAGAGCGTTGAGATGGCAAGCCGTGCGCAGGTGACGCTGGCGATGGAGATCATGGATTATCCGTTGATGAACTCCATCAGCAAGGCGCTGGGCTATGCGCACTATCTGAACAACCCATGGTTCCAGCTTTATCCGGATATCGGAAACCTGTCGGCATGGGATAACGACGTACAGATGGAGCTTCAGGCGGGCATCGGGCATATCGTGGCGGTGCACGTTAAAGATACCCGTCCTGGCGTGTTTAAAAACGTACCGTTCGGCACCGGGGTGGTGGATTTCGAACGGTGCTTCCAGACGCTCAAACAGACAGGTTATTGCGGGCCTTACCTGATTGAGATGTGGAGCGAAACCGCGGACGACCCGGCGGCAGAAGTGGCGAAAGCCCGGGACTGGGTGCGCGAGCGCATGGCGCGGGCAGGGCTGATGGAGGCGGAACATGCTTAAGCTGAAACAGCAGGTCTATGAAGCCAATATGGATCTCCCGCGCTGTGGACTGGTGACGTTTACCTGGGGCAACGTAAGCGCCATCGATCGCGAGCAGGGGCTGGTGGTGATTAAGCCGAGCGGCGTGGCCTATGACGCCATGAAAGCGGACGATATGGTGGTGGTTGACCTGGAAGGACACGTCGTTGAAGGCAAATGGCGCCCTTCTTCTGATACGGCAACCCACCTGGCGCTGTATCAGCGTTACCCGTCTCTGGGGGGCGTTGTGCATACCCATTCCACGCACGCCACCGCCTGGGCACAGGCCGGGCTGGCGATCCCTGCTTTGGGTACGACGCACGCAGATTACTTCTTCGGCGATATTCCCTGCACGCGAGCGTTAACGCAGGCTGAGGTCGAAGGCGAGTACGAACTTAACACCGGCAGGGTCATTATCGAAACGCTGGGTGAGACGGAACCACTGCATACGCCGGGTATTGTGGTGTACCAGCATGGTCCGTTCTCCTGGGGTAAAGATGCGCATGACGCCGTGCATAACGCGGTGGTGATGGAAGAGGTGGCCAGAATGGCGTGGATTGCGCGCGGCATTAACCCACAGCTTCAGGGCATTGATGATTACCTGATGAACAAGCATTTCATGCGTAAGCATGGCCCGAATGCTTATTACGGGCAGAAGTGAATAAGTGCTCTGGAATACCGAAACAGTTGTAACCGGTGGTATTCCGGAGCCATTCATAAAAAAGGCCCCGGGCAGGGGGCAAATTATATATGGCTTTGATTTTCGTTGGCTTTCCTGGTGCTAGCGATAAAGCGTTACTGGTAAATATCTGCACTGGCGTGCATATTACCGTTGCTGCCGGGCTCACGTGTCAGCATGACGTGATAGTATTTTGCGCCCTGCGCATCGGTTTCTTCATTAAGCGCCTGATCTGCTTCACTTTCAGTGGCGAAGTTATGATTGATGTAAATAACGCCTAAGCTCTGCACATCATCCATGTTTCTGGCCTGTTGGCTGTCTATTCTGATGGCTGCCATCGCGTTTGCACTGAGCAAAAGCGCAGCCAAAATGGCGATTGCGATTCTTTTCATGATATGCGCTCCACGACTGCGTGCTGTGATACGGGGTAATGTTCTCCTTCTCTGTTCCGTGTCTCTGATTAAAGTGTAATCGCTACCCGGATTGCGATGGGTGACCATTTCTGATGGTGTTGTTCAAAAAAACAGCGCTTCTGATGAGTGCGATTTTAAATCACCCACTTAGAACAGCTTTACCCTTTGTGCGAATTATTTGTGCAATCAGCTTGAGTTTCCTGGGGGGCGCAAGTATTATGACGCGTCAATTTTTCAGCCGACCTTTAACACGTTCCTTGCCTCCCCGGGCCTCGGCTGACCCAGACAGGAGGCTGAATAATCCGTAAGGAGCAATTCGATGCGTCATTACGAAATCGTTTTTATGGTCCACCCTGACCAGAGCGAACAGGTTCCGGGCATGATCGAGCGTTACTCTGCTGCCATCACTGGTGCAGAAGGCACGATCCACCGTCTGGAAGACTGGGGCCGCCGTCAGCTGGCTTACCCGATCAACAAACTGCACAAAGCACACTACGTTCTGATGAACGTTGAAGCTCCGCAGGAAGTGATCGATGAGCTGGAAACTACCTTCCGCTTCAACGATGCCGTTATCCGCAGCATGGTTATGCGTACCAAACACGCAGTGACCGAAGCATCTCCGATGGTTAAAGCGAAAGACGAGCGCCGTGAGCGTCGCGATGATTTCGCAAACGAAACCGCAGATGATTCTGATGCTGGGGATTCTGAAGAGTAATTTCTGATGACCAACCGTCTGGTGTTGTCCGGCACCGTGTGCAGGACCCCCCTTCGAAAGGTCAGCCCATCAGGAATTCCGCATTGCCAGTTCGTGCTTGAGCATCGTTCTGTGCAAGAGGAAGCCGGGTTTCACCGGCAGGCGTGGTGCCAAATGCCCGTAATTATTAGCGGACACGAAAACCAGGCCATTACTCACAGTTTAACGGTCGGTAGCGCAGTAATCGTTCAGGGGTTCATTTCTTGCCACAAGGCAAAGAACGGCCTGAGCAAAATGGTTCTGCATGCCGAGCAGATTGATTTGATAGATTCTGGAGACTAGCCATATGGCACGTTATTTCCGTCGTCGCAAGTTCTGCCGTTTCACCGCGGAAGGCGTTCAAGAGATCGACTATAAAGATATCGCAACGCTGAAAAACTACATCACCGAAAGCGGTAAGATTGTCCCAAGCCGTATCACCGGTACTCGTGCAAAATATCAGCGTCAGCTGGCTCGCGCTATCAAACGCGCTCGCTACCTGTCTCTGCTGCCGTACACTGATCGTCATCAGTAATCGGGCACGGTCCATTAATACGACTTTAAGAGGATAAGGTAATGCAAGTTATTCTGCTTGATAAAGTAGCAAACCTGGGCAGCCTGGGTGATCAGGTAAACGTTAAAGCGGGTTACGCTCGTAACTTCCTGGTTCCACAGGGTAAAGCTGTTCCAGCTACTAAGAAAAACGTAGAGTTTTTCGAAGCACGTCGTGCTGAACTGGAAGCCAAACTGGCTGACGTTCTGGCGGCTGCTAACGCTCGCGCTGAAGCAATCAACGCACTGGGCACCGTTACTATCGCGTCTAAAGCTGGCGACGAAGGTAAACTGTTCGGTTCCATCGGTACCCGCGATATCGCTGATGCAGTTACTGCGGCAGGCGTTAAAGTGGCTAAGAGCGAAGTTCGTATGCCGAACGGCGTTCTGCGTACCACTGGTGAGCACGAAGTTGACTTCCAGGTTCACAGCGAAGTGTTCGCTAAACTGGTTGTTAACGTAGTAGCTGAGTAATTTTTTACTCTGCTCGCGTCGAAGCGCCGGCCTTGTGCCGGCGTTTTGCTTTTTAGCGTGACCCTGCGTCATCTTTTGCTCTTGTAAGGTCGCTATTCCTGACGCATTCTCTGATAATAAATTGAAACGCAATTTTATTTATGAGATTTGTCATGGATACTGCTCTGCCCACGCCCGTCTTTGCCCGTCGCAATGTGGCCTATGCCTGCGCCACGCTCTGCTGTCTGCTTTGGGGAAGCTCGTACCCGGCCATTAAAAGTGGCTACGAACTCTTTCAGATCGCGACCGATGATATCCCCTCCAAAGTCGTCTTTGCCGGATACCGTTTTCTGTTTGCCGGCGCGTTGCTGCTGCTTTTTGCCCTGGCCCAGCGAAAGCCGATTGGCAGGCTCACGCCCACGCAGTTTGGCCAGCTCACGATCCTCGGACTGACGCAGACCTCCCTCCAGTACACCTTCTTTTATATCGGCCTGGCCTACACGACCGGGGTGAACGGCTCCATCATGAATGCCACCGGGACCTTCTTCAGCGTGCTGCTGGCGCACTTTATCTACCACAACGACAAACTCAGCTATAACAAAACGCTGGGATGTGTTCTGGGCTTTGCCGGGGTTATGCTGGTGAACTTCCACAGCGGGTTAAGTGAGTTCCAGTTTGTCTGGAAAGGTGACGGATTTGTGGTGCTGGCCGCCTTTATTCTCTCTGCGGCCACGCTTTACGGGAAGCGCATTTCCCAGACCGTTGACCCGACGGTGATGACTGGCTGGCAGCTGGGGATAGGCGGGGCGGCACTGGTTGCGGGAGGCTATGCCACGGGCGGGGCGCTGGAGGTGCACAGCATGAAAGCCGTCGCCGTGCTGGGGTATCTGACGCTGCTCTCATCCGTGGCGTTCGCCCTGTGGAGCGCGCTGCTGAAAGTAAACCGCGTGAGTATGATTGCCCCGTTCAACTTTGTCATACCTGTAGCAGGGACGGTGCTCTCGGCCATCTTCCTCGGCGAAAACATTCTGGACATCAAATACGCGATTGCGCTGGTGCTGGTCTGCTCGGGGATCTGGTGGGTGAATAAACGGCGTGCCTGAGAACACAAGTGCCGGGCGGCGGCTTCGCCTTACCCGGCCTGGGTCATTAACGTGCTCTGATGAAACTGCCGTCCGGCTGGCGGGTAAACAGTACCTGCTGCCCGTTTCCGGTATCGATCGTTAGCCCGGTCACCACCCCGCTGGCATTCTGGCGGATCTGCACCATCTGACCATTTTGCAGGTTGCTGAGCGGTTTGCCTGCCCCCTCGACTTGCGCCATGGCATACACATCCGTTGCTGGCAGATTGTGGTCGCGGAACAGCTGGGCAAGAGTTTTCCCAGGCTCTACGCGATACGAACGCCACTGCTGCTCAATGCCGGTGGGCTGTTGCGCCTGTGGCTCTGAAGGGGCGGCGGCCTGCTCCTGATCTTCCTGAACCGGTTCAGGTTCAACCGGTGCAACCTGGCCCGGATCGTTAGACGGTGTGACCAGCTGCGTCTGCATCGGCTGTGAATCAGGCTGCGGCTGGCTTTGCGACTGGATATCCAGCACAGCATTCCGGCTGACCGGCGCGGTATCAACGTTGTCACTGCCGGAAGGAAGCAGGAAGCCGATGACGATCAGCAACGCGCCGATAATAATGCCTCTGCGGTGCAAAGGCGGCAGCGGGTCCATGATGCGAAAGTTATCCGGCGCATGCCAGATTTTCGCCAGGGTAGGTTTCAGTTCAAATCGCCCGGGCATGGCTCTCCTCCTGCTCCGCGTCTTTTTATCCTGTCCTGAGAAGTGTAGTTTGCTAACTGCCTGATGGGCGTAACAAAGCCAGCTTTCGTGACATATATTAGGGAAAATCCTGACGGCTACTATTGTTTCCGTTTCGTCGCAGTTTGTCACCTTTACTTAAGACAAAGTTTTACCCATAAGGGCATGGCTGATATGCTGCCCGCTACTTTAAATGTGATGGAAGGAAAACCCATGACCACCCCGACTTTTGACACTATCGAAGCGCAGGCAAGCTACGGCATCGGCTTGCAGGTAGGACAGCAGCTGAGCGAATCCGGCCTGGAAGGTCTGTTACCGGAAGCGCTGGTGGCGGGTATCGCTGACGCGCTGGAAGGCAAGCAGCCCGCTGTGCCGGTTGACGTTGTGCACCGTGCGCTGCGTGAAATCCACGAACGTGCTGACGCCGTACGTCGCGCGCGTTTCGAAGAGATGGCGGCAGAAGGCGTGAAATATCTGGAAGAGAACCGTGAGCGTGAAGGCGTGAACAGCACCGAGTCCGGCTTGCAGTTCCGCGTAATCAATCAGGGTGATGGCGCAATCCCGGCGCGTACCGACCACGTTCGCGTACACTACACCGGTAAGCTGATCGACGGTACCGTGTTCGACAGCTCCGTCGCGCGTGGCGAACCGGCTGAATTCCCGGTCAACGGCGTTATCGCAGGCTGGATCGAAGCCCTGACCCTGATGCCAGTAGGTTCCAAATGGGAACTCACTATCCCGCACAACCTGGCTTACGGCGAGCGTGGCGCTGGCGCGTCCATTCCGCCATTCAGCACCCTGGTGTTTGAAGTCGAGCTGCTGGAAATCCTGTAATCGGTTTTTCTTATTTTCCTCTCTCCGATCGGGGAGAGGAAAATAGCGATAAAACCCGGAGTTACGACGAAATCAACATTTTGTATTGCAAACGAAACTGTTACGTGTATTTTTGTGAGCTGTTTCGCGCTGTATGAGTGATATGACACTCACTTTCAACATATTATTAACATAATATTCAAATCATAGTATTCATCCCGCCGATTCTTACCTACTATCGATTAGTCCTTACACAGGGTCCGTCATTTATTTGGCGTATATAAAGGCCAGAAGAGCCTTAACAACACAGACAGGCATAAACAGGAAAATATCACATGGTAGATCAGGTCAAAGTCGCCGCCGCAGAAGAGGCGACGTCTGAACAGTCGCTACGGCGAAATCTCACGAACCGTCACATTCAGCTTATTGCCATTGGTGGAGCCATCGGCACCGGGCTGTTTATGGGCTCGGGCAAAACCATCAGTCTTGCCGGCCCGTCGATCATCTTCGTTTATATGATCATCGGTTTTATGCTCTTTTTCGTGATGCGTGCAATGGGTGAATTGCTGCTGTCGAATCTCGAATACAAATCTTTCAGCGACTTCGCGTCAGACCTGCTCGGCCCGTGGGCGGGCTATTTTACCGGCTGGACCTACTGGTTCTGCTGGGTGGTTACCGGCATGGCGGATGTTGTCGCTATTACGGCCTACGCCCAATTCTGGTTCCCCGGCCTGTCGGACTGGGTGGCTTCGCTGGCGGTGATTGTTCTGCTGCTGAGCCTGAACCTCGCCACCGTTAAAATGTTCGGTGAGATGGAGTTCTGGTTCGCGATGATCAAAATCGTCGCCATCATCGCGCTGATTGTCGTCGGGCTGGTGATGGTGCTGACGCACTTCCAGTCGCCAACCGGCGTACAGGCCTCGTTTGCCCATCTGTGGAATGACGGCGGCTGGTTCCCGAAAGGTATCAGCGGCTTCTTTGCCGGCTTCCAGATTGCGGTGTTTGCGTTTGTCGGGATTGAGCTGGTCGGTACCACGGCGGCGGAAACCAAAGATCCGGAGAAATCCCTGCCGCGTGCGATCAACTCCATTCCGCTGCGTATCATCATGTTCTACGTGTTCGCGCTGATCGTCATTATGTCCGTGACGCCATGGAGCTCGGTGGTGCCAACCAAGAGCCCGTTCGTCGAGCTGTTCGTGCTGGTGGGGCTGCCTGCTGCCGCGAGCCTGATTAACTTCGTGGTGCTGACTTCTGCGGCCTCTTCCGCGAACAGCGGCGTCTTCTCCACCAGCCGTATGCTGTTCGGCCTGGCGCAGGAGGGCGTTGCTCCGAGCGCGTTTGCCAAACTGTCTAAACGCGCGGTACCAGCGAAAGGGCTGACCTTCTCCTGCATCTGTCTGCTGGGCGGTGTGGTGATGCTCTACGTCAACCCGAGCGTAATCGGCGCGTTCACCATGATCACCACGGTGTCGGCGATCCTGTTTATGTTCGTCTGGACCATCATCCTCTGCTCGTACCTGGTGTACCGCAAGCAGCGTCCACACCTGCACGAGAAGTCGATCTACAAGATGCCGCTGGGCAAGCTGATGTGCTGGGTGTGCATGGCGTTCTTCGTCTTCGTGCTGGTGCTGCTGACGCTGGAAGAAGATACCCGACAGGCGCTGATGGTCACGCCGCTGTGGTTTATCGCGCTGGGGCTGGGCTGGCTGTTTATCGGTAAGAAACGTATGGCGGGCATGCGCTAAGCATGTTGCCGGGTGGCGCTGACGCTTACCCGGCCTAGGTTCGCGGATGTTGTAGGCCCGGTAAGCGCTAGCGCCACCGGGCTTTTTTATTTACCCGATAATGCACGCGGGAACAGAACGTTATTCTCAAGACTAATGTGTTCCATCAGATCGTCGATCATCTCGTTAATGCCGTTGTACATGGCTTTCCAGGTGGTGCACGCTTCTGGCGGCGGTGTGACGTTGTTGGTGGTGTGTTTGATCACTTCCAGCAGTTCGCCGGCGTCATCATGTTCGCTTTCCATCACGCTGATGGGCCCCATAGCCTGGCTGCCCATGCCCTGTTTGATCATCGGGAAGAGGATCTGCTCCTCTTTCATCATGTGGCTGGAAAGTTCTTCGTGCAGCATGGTCAGGTATTTCGCCAGGCCGCGCGGTACGGAAGGTTTATCGGCATGAACGCGTTCAACTTTGGTCGCCTGTAAAATCAGCTCCGGCAGCTGCTCGCGGTGACGGTCGTGGTAACGCACAATGATGTGGTCGATGATTTCAGCCAGCGGCGCGGTGCGCCAGTCTTTGTCGACAGGCTGTTCAGCCAGTTGAGCCAGCTCCGCTTCGATAGCCTCCACATCCAGCTCTTTACGCGACGCTGCGCGCGCCAGCGTTTGCTTACCACCGCAGCAGTAATCCATATCGTATTTACGGAACAGCGCAGAAGCGCGAGGGATGGAGAGCGCCAGCTCGCCTAAGGGTTGGTCGCGGAAGGCCATAGCAGTTACCTCATCATCAGGAATATAAGATGTATTTTAAATACATCTTTATGTGGATACTATAACCCTTTAGAGGCAAGGGTGAAAATGAGAAGGGGATCACAAAAAAAGCGTGCTTTTAACTTGCTGATTGAATGCAGAAAAGGGCTTTCGAAAGTTTTTAAAGGTGGAGAAACAGTAAACAACCTGCCGCGCGTGCCGATAGATACAGGTCAGACAATACCTGTATATAAAAAAGGCAACGCATGTTTAAACGTATAAAAGTCATTACTCTTTTGATTTCGGTGCTGCTTGTGCTCGGCATCATGCAGCTGATCTCCGCTGGCATTTTCATTAACGCACTCAATAACGATAAAGAGAACTTCACCGTTTCTCAGCTTTCCAGCCAGAACGTCGCGGAGTTTACCGACGCCTGGATCAGCCTGAACCAGGCGCGCGTCACTCTCAACCGCGGCATGTTGCGCCTGCAAAGCAGCATGGCGTCGCAGATTAACGGCGGACAGCTGAACGAGCTGGTCAATACCGCGAAAAACCTGCTGGCCGATGCCCAGATCCATTACGATAAATACTACGCGCTGCCGGAAACGCCGGGTATGGACGAGCACCTGGCCGATCGTCTGGAAGAGCAATACCGCGTCTACTCCGCCACGCTGACGCAAATGAACGTTCTGCTGGGGCAGGGCAATCTGGAAGATATGTTCAAACAAAATGCCGAACAGAAGCAGACCGCGATGCAAAAGGTTTATCGCGAGTGGCGTGAGGCGCAGGCCGCGCTGACCGCCAAAGGGATCCGGGACAATGAAAGCGACTACAAACGCATTCTGTGGATCCTTTCTGCGGTGATGCTGCTGGTGATCGCGGTGATTATTTCCAGCTGGATTGCGATGCGCCGCGTGCTGCTGCTGCCGCTGGAAGAGGTGATCAACCATATCCGCGCCATTGCCGCAGGGGATTTAACCCAGCCGATTCAGGCTGAGGGTAAAAATGAAATGGCGATCCTGGCGCGCAACGTTCAGGAGATGCAGACTGCGCTGGCCAACACGGTGGGCGTGGTGCGTGAAGGCGCAGATACCATCTACACCGGCGCGGGTGAAATCTCGGCGGGCAGCAACGATCTCTCCTCTCGTACCGAGCAACAGGCCGCTTCTCTGGAAGAGACGGCAGCCAGCATGGAACAGTTAACCGCCACCGTGAAGCAAAACGCCGATAACGCGCGTCAGGCGTCGCGTCTGGCGCTGGACGCCTCCTCCACCGCGAAGAAGGGCGGTAACGTGGTCGAGGGCGTTGTGCGCACCATGGACGAAATCGCCACCAGTTCCAGCAAAATCGCGCAAATTACTAACGTGATCGACGGCATTGCTTTCCAGACCAATATTCTGGCGCTGAACGCGGCGGTAGAAGCGGCGCGCGCGGGCGAGCAGGGACGTGGCTTCGCGGTTGTCGCGGGCGAGGTGCGTACCCTTGCCCAGCGCAGCGCACAGGCGGCGAAAGAGATCAAAGCGCTGATCGATGATTCCGGCGAACGCGTCAACGCGGGTTCTCAGCTGGTAAATGAAGCGGGCGCGACGATGGCGGAGATCGTCAATGCGGTTACGCGCGTGACGGACATCATGGGTGAGATTGCGTCGGCCTCCGACGAACAGAGCCGCGGTATCGACCAGGTGGGTCAGGCGGTGGCGGAGATGGATCGCGTCACCCAGCAGAACGCCTCGCTGGTGGAAGAGTCTGCGGCGGCAGCGGCGGCGCTGGAAGATCAGGCTGCACGCCTGAACGACGCGGTGGCGGTGTTTAAGATCACCCGTAACCAGGCGGTGAAAGCCGCGCCGGTAAAGACCTATGCACCTAAAGCGCAGCCCGTCGCGGCGGCGTCTGAAGCGAACTGGGAAACGTTCTGATACTGTGCCGGGTGGCGCTGACGCTTACCCGGCCTACGGTTTGTAGGCCCTGCAAGCGAAGCGCCGCTGGGCGAAAAGCTCACCCCTCCGACGCCGGAACGACCATCGGTTTTTCCGGCTTCGCTCTCACCGCAATCACCACCCCAACGACCAGCAGCGCGATCCCGCAGGCCGTTAGCAGCGGCGGCACGCTCTGACGCATCAGGAAGGTATAGAGCAGCCCTGCCAGCGTCTCAAAGACAATCAGCGGCCCCAGTATCACCGTCGGCAGCTTCTGGCTGGCAATGTTCCAGCACAGCGCGCCCACCCACGAACAGAGCACGGCAATGGCGACCATTAACCCGACGAATACCCACGGGCGCGGTCCGAAGGGCAGGGTAAATGCCGGTTGCTGGCTACCCAGCCAGACACACGCGCCCACATAGCCCAGCAACGAGACAGGGAGGGTGACCAGCGCCTGCGCCGTCGCCCACATCATCGGATGTTTATCCGGGTTTTCCCGCAGCCAGCGTGCATTGCGCAGGGCATACCAGGCCCAACAGACAACCGAAATAAACGCCAGAAAGATCCCTGAGCCGTAACGCCATAAGCTGAAGTTTTCAAGGCCGTGGCGAAGCTCGGCAATATTCACGCACACCAGCCCCACGGCGATGCAGACCAGAGCGGGCGCCATTTTTGACCACGCCAGTTTGCCGTCACGCTGGCTGTAAAGCAGGTTCGCGAAAACCGGGATGACCACCGGCAGCGTGCCGATAATCATGGTCGACACCGGCGCACCGGTGCGCTGAATGGCGCTCGCCAGACAGACGTAGTAGATCAGATTACCCATCATGGTCAGCGCCAGCGCGGTGAGCCAGTCCTGGCGGCCCAACTGACGCAGACGCGCGCGCCCCAGCCATGCCAGCGGCACGGCAATCAGCCCCAGCGCCAGGTAACGTCCGGTCGACTGCAATATTGCCGGGTACTCCGGCACAATCAGCGGGCCGACAAAAATCAGCCCCCACATCAAACCCGCAAGCAGGGCATACAACACGCCGCTAATCATTTTTCCATCCATCTTGATTCACTTTGCGATCAGTGTAGGAGGGCAAAACGCGCGCGTATTGTATTAGGTTGCGCATTAGCGCGGCATAACCTGTTTCTGGTAGCGCACGGGCGTGATGCCGTAGCGACGGGTGAAGGCGCGGGTTAAATGCGACTGATCGGTCAGCCCGGTCGCGGCGGCCACCTCGGCGGCAGGCATGCCGTGGGTGAGGAATGCTTTTGCGCGCCACAGCCGGATGGCCATCAGCATCTGGTGGGGCGTAACGTGGAAATGGGCTTTGAACTGGCGCTGAAAATGGTACGGGCTGAGCGAGACAACGTTAGCCAGCTCGTCCAGGGTCAGCGAGCGCATATAGTTGTCGTGCAGATAGTCGCGAACGCGTTCGAAGCGGTGCGCGGCCTCCTGCACCACCGGCGCATGGTGGGCCAGCGGCTGAAAAGTCTGAATCAAATCCAGTAGCAGCCCCTTCTGCGCCAGCGGATCGTTGGTGTGCCACAAGCCGTAAATTAACCGGCCAATCTGCTGCGAGCGCAAAGGGTCGTGGCGCGTGACGTCATTAAACCACCAGTGACGCAGGCCGGTGACCTCTTCCAGCAGGTCTGGTTCGATGTAGACCATCCGGTAGCGCCAGCCGCCTTCGGTGGCGGATTCCCCTGTGTGGATCTCGTCCGGGTTCATGGTCACGACGGATTTTTCCGCGGCAAGATGCTGGGTACCGCGATAGCGGAAGCGTTCGGCACCGGTTTCGATGGTGCCGATACCGAAGGCTTCATGAGTGTGAGGCTCAAAGGCGTAGTCAGAGATATGGGCGTGATAAAGCTCCAGGCCCGGCAGCTGCGCCAGATGGCGAAAGCGCGCGCTGTCTCTCTCATCAGTGAACTGTTCCGGTACGCCTTGCACGGTGAGCCTCCTTGTGGGTCATCGCTTCATTATCAGAGATGACCCGAGGGGATGCCACAAAAAATAACCAATTTTTAACAACTACAGGATGGCTTTGACGCTTTCCGCCAGTGATGTGGTTGGGCGGCCGATCAGTTTGCTCAGGGTACGGCTGTCGTCGAACAGGCCGCCTTTGGACGCGCCGGTGTCGGAGTCCGCCAGCATCTCCGCCAGCCCGGCAGGCAAACCAACGCCCTTCAGCGCAGCGGCGAAATCGGCTTCGCTGAGGTTCTGATACGTTACCGGCTTACCGCTCTGCTTGCTCAGTTCCGCAGCCAGTTCGCTCAGCGTCCAGGCATTATCACCCGCCAGTTCATACACCTTGCCGGCATGACCCTCTTCAGAAATCACTTTCGCTGCCGCCGCCGCGTAATCCGCACGGGTCGCAGAGGCAATTTTGCCTTCGCCTGCGGCACCCATAAATACGCCGTGTTCCAGCGCTGGCGGCGCGCTTGCCAGGTAGTTTTCGGTGTACCAGCCGTTGCGCAGCAGGGCGTAAGGCACGCCGGAGGCCGCCAGGGCATTTTCGGTTTCGACGTGCTCAACGTGCAGACCCAGCGGAGATTTGTCAGCATGCAGCAGGCTGGTATAGGCGATGAATTTCACCCCGGCGGCTTTGGCGGCGTTTATCACGTTCTGGTGCTGTACGGCACGCCGGCCCACTTCGCTGGAGGAGATGAGCAGCAGTTTATCCACGCCGTTCAGCGCGGTGGTAAATGCGGCTTCATCGGTGTAATCCGCCTGACGCACAACGACCCCTTGCTGACGCAACGCTTCGGCTTTCGCCGGGTTACGCGCAATAGCCACGATCTGGCTGGCCGGAACGGTTTTCAGCAGTTCTTCAATAACGTGTTGGCCAAGCTGGCCAGTTGCGCCGGTAATCGCGATCATGATGAATCTCCTTCGTGTTTGTCTGGTGTTGTGGCACACTATCACCATAACTAACTTTTAGTAAGTACGTACAAAAAGGTAAGTATGAAAACAACAATACCAACGCTCAGCGAGCAAATGCGCGATGGCAACCTCTTTGCGGAACAGTGCCCGTCACGGGAGGTGCTCAAACACGTAACCAGCCGCTGGGGCGTGCTGATCCTGGTGGCGTTACGTCAGGGGACGCATCGCTTCAGCGATCTGCGCCGCAAGATGGGCGGCGTCAGCGAGAAGATGCTGGCTCAGTCTTTACAGGCGCTGGAGCATGACGGGTTTGTCGATCGCGTGTCGTATCCGGTCGTGCCGCCGCATGTGGAGTATAGCCTGACGCCGATGGGGCAGGAGGTAAGCGAGAAGGTGGCCGCGCTGGCCGACTGGATTGAGGTCAATACGCCGCAGGTGATGGCGAATAGGGACGAGCGTGCGGCGTGAAATGCCGGGTGGCGCTTGCGCTTACCCGGCCTACGGGATCGAGGATTGCGCGTAGGCCGGGTAAGGCGAAGCCGCCACCCGGCACAATCATCGCTACCTGCTCAAATCCACCTGATAAATCGCGAACCCAATATCATCCGTCGCGACCTTTTGCATCGGATACTGCGCCTTATCCTTGATAAACGCGGCTGCTTTATCGGACGGAGATGTCTCAAAGCGAATATCCAGCTTAGTGTCGCTGTGGATCGGCGCAAGTCGCCAGTTGTTATCCACCGCCGGATGAATTTCACCCGTCTTTTTCGACTCCGCGCTGATCCACGCCGCCAGCACCGAACGGTTCTCATCCGGCGAGGCAAAGGCGATGTGGCTGTCACCCGTACCGGCAAACTTGCCGCCATAGGCGCGGTAGTTGTTGGTCACCACCAGGAAAGTGGTATTCGGATCAATCGCTTTGCCGTTGAAGGTCAGGTTTTTGATACGTTCTGCCTGCGGATTAATGGCCTGACATTCGCCGTCATATTTCGCGGGCTGGGTAACGTCAATCTGATATTCCACGCCGTCGATCACGTCGAAGTTGTAGGTGCGGAAACCGTCCCAGTTAATCAGCGACTGCGGTTTGCTGCTGTGCGGATCGATCTGGTTGAACTGCCCGGCAGAGCACTCCAGCCAATCCTTCACCTCTTTCCCGGTGGCTTTCACCACCACGAGGGTGTTGGGATAGAGGTAGAGATCGGCGGCATTACGGAAGGTCAGCTGGCCTTTTTCCACCTCAACGTAGCTGGCCGGATCGTTCTTCCGCCCGCCCACTTTGAATGGCGCCGCGGCAGACAGTACCGGCAGATTTGCAAGATCCGGATCGCCCTGAATATAGTGCTCCGCATAGGCTTTCTGCGCCATGTTGACTACCTGCACGGTCGGGTCATCCTGTACCAGCGCGAGGAAGCTGTACATGTTATCAGCCGATTTACCGATCGGCTTGCTGACAAATTCACGCGTCGCGTCGTGGTCATGCTTCAGGATGTCGACCAGCTTTTTATCTTCCCCTGCCAGAGATTTTTTGGCCGCTGCGTCGTAGATCGGACGCGCTTCCGCTTTCGACTGCGTGACTTTCCAGCTTCCGCTGTCGTTATTCAGCACCAGATCCACCACGCCAAGGTGGTCGCCCCACATGCCCGGCATCACCGATGGCACACCGTTGAGCGTCCCTTTTTCGATGTCCGCGCCTTTGATATCAGCGAAATCTTTGCCCGGGAAGACGGCGTGGGCGTGGCCGAACAGGATCGCATCCACGCCCGGCACCTGGCTGAGATAGTACACGGAGTTCTCAGCCATCACCTGATACGGGTCGGCCGAGAGGCCAGAGTGCGCCACGACGACGACCACATCCGCCCCTTTCGCCCGCATCTCCGGCACGTATTTGCACGCGGTTTCGGTAATGTCGTTGACGGTCACTTTCCCGTCGAGGTTGGCTTTATCCCACGTCATGATCTGCGGCGGCACAAAACCGATATAGCCGATTTTCAGCGTCTGTTTTTTACCGTCCTGGTCGACAACCTCGGTCTCTTTAATCAGATAAGGGGTGAAGAGCGGCTTCTTCGTCTTAACGTCGATGATATTGGCGTTAACGTACGGGAATTTCGCTCCTGCCAGCGCGTCGTGCAGGTATTTCAGGCCGTAGTTAAATTCGTGGTTGCCCAGGTTGCCGACGGCATAGTCCAGCGTATTCATTGCCTTATAAACAGGATGGATCTCGCCTTTTTTCAGCCCCTTCGCCGCCATGTAGTCTCCGAGCGGGCTGCCCTGAATTAAGTCCCCGTTATCGACCAGCACGCTGTTTTTCACTTCACCGCGGGCGGCGTTGATCAAACTTGCCGTGCGTACCAGTCCGAATTTTTCCGTAGGGGTATCTTTGTAGTAATCGAAGTCCATCATATTGCTGTGCAGATCGGTGGTTTCCAGAATACGGAGATCCACCGTCGCTGCCTGAACGCTTGCCGCAATCAGCGTTGCCAGGAGCGTTGCGCTAAACTTAATCATCTGAGGAGTCCTTTTTTCGATCCAAGCCACAAAAGAATATGTATGTAGTATTTGTTGCTTACAGAAGTGTGAATGCTGCCAGAAAAAAGGGCGCTGAAACCAGAATTGCTTCACAGATAGCGGAATTGTTCACATTACGATATAACTAAAACAATAAGTTATGCCCACTGCGTTAACGAAGAGGTGGAGAATGTTAGATAAAATTTGTCAGCTCGCACGGGATGCGGGTGATGCCATTATGCAGGTGTACGACGGTGCGAAACCGATGGATGTTGTCAGCAAAGCGGATGACTCCCCGGTGACGGCGGCGGATATCGCGGCGCATGCGGTGATCCTGAAAGGTTTGCAGGCCCTGACGCCGGATATTCCGGTCCTTTCTGAAGAAGCGCCCCAGAGCTGGGATGAACGTCAGCACTGGCAGCGTTACTGGCTTGTCGACCCGCTGGATGGCACGAAAGAGTTTATCAAGCGTAACGGTGAATTCACCGTCAACATCGCCCTGATTGAAAAAGGAAAAGCGGTGCTTGGCGTGGTTTACGCCCCGGTGATGAAAGTAATGTACAGCGCGGCGGAAGGTAAAGCCTGGAAGGAAGAGTGCGGCGTGCGTAAGCAGATCCAGGTGCGTGATGCCCGTCCTCCGCTGGTGGTGATCAGCCGCTCGCACAGTGACAGCGAGCTGGAGGAGTATCTGCAACAGCTGGGTGAACACCAGACGACATCGATTGGCTCGTCGCTGAAGTTCTGTCTGGTGGCGGAAGGGCAGGCGCAGCTGTACCCCCGTTTCGGGCCGACGAACGTCTGGGATACGGCGGCAGGGCATGCGGTGGCGGCGGCCGCTGGCGCGCATGTGCATGACTGGCAGGGTAAGCCACTGGACTACACCCCGCGCGAGTCATTCCTGAATCCGGGCTTCCGGGTATCACTTTACTGAGTCAGTAGCTTATGCAGCAGGGCAACCACCTGCTGCACCTCATCCTGCGTCAGCGCGCCGTCTTTAACCCACTGTACGCGACCGTTTTTGTCCAGCACGACAATCGCTGAACTCTCTTCTTCCAGCTGCCACGCCTTACGCGTCACGCCGTTGCTGTCGACAATAAACTGCGACCAGGGATAGAGCTTCTTATTGCTCTCAAGGCTTGAGCGCACAAACATCCCGGAGCCGGGAATCGCGTCGTCGGTGTTCACGATGGTGGTGGTCTGGTAGCGATCGTGCGGGAGTTTTGCGGCTTTGATCGCTTCCACGAGGGTGGCATTTTTCTCTTTAGCGGATGTACGTCCGGCAATATGTTGTACAACTCTCACTTTGCCCGCAAGCTGCGCGCTATTCCAGGCTTTATAGCTAAACTTATCATTGTCGAGAATCAATTCTCCCCGGTCAGCAATCCCGACCGGCGGGACACGTTGTCCTTTTTCAATGTTGTGTGCGGAAGCCATCAGCGGCAGCAACAGGCAAGCTGCTGCCAGGAGGTTACGTAGGGTCATGATGTTTCCTTATTGTTAGCAGGTGATCCGACCACTTGGTCATGCGCTTTTAATCATAAGTGCGATCAATAGGCTTTTCCCGCAATCCCGATGCCAGTTTGCGGGCGAACGCACATATCCATGCAAAAACGACGGCATATACTGCGCTGTATCACGCTTTGCAAAGATTATTCTGAATAATTGTAATCAAACGGTAAATAAACTTATGCACACTGGGTAAGTACGAGGTTCTGGTCTATAGTCATTGGGCATCAAAATTTGCGCTCAGGACAGTCGGGCCGATTGTGGCACCGCAAGAGCGTATGATTCGCAGGAGATACAAGAATGAAAATTTTCCAACGCTACAACCCGCTTCAGGTGGCGAAGTACGTGAAGATCCTGTTCCGTGGACGGTTGTACATCAAGGATGTTGGCGCTTTTGAGTTCGATAAGGGCAAAATCCTTATCCCAAAAGTGAAGGACAAACAGCACTTGTCTGTGATGTCCGAAGTCAACCGTCAGGTTATGCGTCTGCAAACTGAGATGGCTTAACCAACGTGCTATGCAGTAGTAGTTAAAAAGACGGCTCCCGATGGGAGCCGTTGATGTTTGTGGGACATACAAAGGATTACGCCGACACCTTCTCTTCCGCATCCGGCAGTTTTGGCACCAGCACGGTCGGTTTGCTATCAATACGCGTTACCAGCAGCTGGTCGATGCGGTAGTTATCAATATCCACCACTTCAAACTTGAAGCCGGAGAACTTCACCGAGTCGGTACGTTTCGGGATTTTACGCAGCATAAACATCATAAAGCCGCCGATGGTCTCGTAGTTGCCGGACTGCGGGAACTCGTCAATGTCGAGTACGCGCATGACGTCTTCAATCGGCGTACCGCCATCGATGAGCCATGAATTTTCGTCACGCTGAACAATCTGCTCTTCCAGCCCCTGGCCGACCAGGTCGCCCATCAGGGTCGTCATAACGTCGTTGAGGGTGATAATGCCCACCACCAGCGCGTATTCGTTCATGATCACCGCGAAGTCTTCCCCGGCGGTTTTGAAACTTTCCAGCGCTTCGGAGAGCGTCAGGGTGTCCGGCACTATCAGGGTGTTGCGGATCTGCACGCCGCTGTTCAGCGCCAGGCTCTGGTTTGCCAGCACGCGGTTCAGCAGGTCTTTGGAGTCCACATAGCCGATGATATGGTCGATATCTTCGTTACAGACCAGGAACTTGGAGTGCGGATGCTGCGCCACTTTGGTCTTCAGGCTCTGCTCGTCTTCATGCAGATCGAACCAGATGATGTTTTCACGGCCGGTCATGGAGGACGGCACGGTACGGGATTCCAGTTCGAAAACGTTCTCAATCAGCTCGTGCTCCTGCTTACGCAGCACGCCTGCCAGCGCCCCGGCTTCCACCACCGCATAAATATCGTCGGAGGTGATGTCGTCTTTACGCACCATCGGCAGCTTGAAGATGCGGAAAATGACGTTCGCCAGGCCGTTAAAGAACCACACCAGCGGACGGAAGACATACAGGCAGAAGCGCATCGGGTTGATGATACGCAAAGCCACAGCTTCTGGCGCAATCATACCGATGCGTTTCGGGGTCAGGTCCGCGAATAAAATGAACAAGCCGGTGACCAGGGAGAAGGAGAGGATGAAGCTCAACTGCTCGGCCAGCTCTACGGACATGTACTTAACAAAGAGGCTATAAAACGCCGGAGAAAACGCTGCATCGCCCACGATACCGCCAAGGATGGCGACCGCGTTCAGGCCAATCTGCACCACGGTAAAAAACATGCCGGGGTTTTCCTGCATTTTCAGAATGCGTGATGCGTTGATGTTGCCCTCGTCGGCAAGCAGCTTCAGTTTGATTTTACGGGAGGCAGCCAGCGAGATCTCCGATATCGAGAAAAATGCACTGACGGCAATAAGACAAAGTATTACTAAAATACTGTTTAACATAGTTTATCCGGCTTCTCGCCAGATCCTCAGAAGGGGAGTTGATACCATTCGTGTGAAGACACATTGAACTCAGCTCGTAGCGTTGAGCCGATTATTTCAGCGGTAGTATAGCGTAAAGACGTGTAAACCTGCCAGAGGTCACGTTTTCGGCAAAAAAAGCCGGACCGACATGGGGCCGATCCGGCGGGAAGGGCTATTTCACGGTGGATAAGTTTTCGCCCACAGCCAGGCGTGTGGCATCGCCGCCCCAGACCTGATCGTACTCATAGCCTGTCAGCTGTTTGATGACCACGCGGGTGCTGGCGTCGCAGTCGCGATAGTCGCCACCGAGCTTCCGACGCGCGATCTCCTTGAGCAGCACCTTATGCGTCTCGCGGGTCAGCTTAAATTTGTAGGTCGCGAAGAAGCTCACTGCCAGCAGCGCGGCGGTGGCAAAAATCATCAGGCCAATTATTGCTCCCAGCGCGCTTTCAGGCTGTGCGCCACTGCCTTTCACAAAACCGGACTCCTGCAACACCAGGCCGATAATCATAATCGCAATGGCGACGGTGCTTTTGCGGGTCAACACCATTACGCCAGCGAAAATGCCTTCCCGGCGCTGCTGCGTGACGATCTCGTCGATATCCGGAATAAAGCTATAAATATTCCACGGAATGTAATAGAGGCCGGAACGGGCTGCACCCAGCAGGACGAAGACGGCGGAGAACAGCAGCGTTGGCACCTCTGTTTTGGTGAGATAAACCGTAAACAGGAATGCCAGCACCAGGAAAATGCAGCTATACGAAAGGCGCAGTGCGGCGGAAGGGGTCATGTTCAGCCTGTTGAGTAACAGCATAAATCCGTACGTGCCCGGCACGGAGGCAAACGCCGCAATACTTAGCCAGCCGGACACTGCTGCCGCATCCTGACTCAGGCAATACACCACGTAATAGGTAAAAACTGAACCAAATACGTCCATCGCGGTGAAGGAGAAAATATAAATAAGAATATGCAGGCGGAACGCGCGAATACGAAATGAAGAGAAGAGATCCAGCACCAGATATTTGAGGTGATTAATTACTCCGCTGCTGCGCTGGGTATCAACTTTGAAGTCATACTCCTGATGCACATCTTTTGCTTCCCAGGTGCTGTACCAGGTAATAAATACCGCGATGCAAAAGACGCAGGAAAATATCAGTCCGGTTAGCGTGTAGGTAAAGGAATTATCTTTGCCGGTAAATTGCATAATCACGCCCGGAACCGACACCGCAAGAAAACCGCCCAATTGCGAGCAGATCATCCGTACGCCCGACAGGCGGCTGCGCTCTTCATAGCGGTTGGTCATCTCCGCGGCGAGGGTTTCCCACGGCACCAGCACCATCGCTGAAAGCAGTTCGATGGAAAGATAGGTGCCCAGGTAATACCAGTAACCCATGTCCGTCAGCCACAGCAGAGCATAGAGGAACATTAAGGGAGAGCTGAGTAATAAGAAGAAACGGCGACGGCCAAATTTACGCCCAAGCCAGGTGTCGCCGAAATTGTCGGTGATGTAACCCATTATCGGGCTTAATACCGCGTCAATGACGCGGGCAATAGCAAATATAGAGCCGGCTTCCACGACGGATAATCCGCAATAGGTGGTGTAAAAAAATAACAGCCAGGTGCCGATAATGGCGAAAGCGCCTCCGCCAAAGAGGTCGGTTATGCCGTAGCCAAGCGCCACGCCATAACCCACTCTGCGTTCAGTTGGTTTAACCATAATAATATCCAGTGTAGGGTAGATGTAGAGGTTGTATTTTTATTGCACTGCTGGACTACACGTGACGTTCTAATTATTAATATCTATCCATTGTCTTAACTGAGATGACCGATAAAAAGCCTCCACAATCTTGAGTGATTTTCCGGCGGTACAAATATCGGTAAAATCCGTACTCTCCGGGTGATGAATAGCGTGATAAAAACGGCGGATCGCCTGCTGGTGTCCTAATCCCCAGTAACTTTTTGCGGTGCCATCGGGAGAGGCATCGCTTTCCAGGCGAAATCGTTCGCCGGGCGTTATGCGCCAGAGCGTGTTGTCGTTGAGCAGCAGTGAGCCGCGCTCGCAGTGGATCTCCAGACAGAGGGGGGAATCCGTGGTGTGGCAGTTGCTGGCATAAAACAGACCGCGCGCACCGTTGGTAAAGTGAAGCGTGGCCATCGCGCTGTCTTCCCCTTGCGTGACGTCAGCCAGTTCCCCGCTGTCGACTACCCCCTTCAGCCGCGTGACGCCACCCGCAAACCACTGCATCAGATCGAGGGTATGGATCGCCTGGTTGATTAGCAGGCTTCCACCTTCCGTTGCCAGCTGCCCGCGCCACGGGCTTTCCGTGTAATACGCCCCCGAGCGGGACCAGGTCAGCACAGCTTTGATACTTAACATCTTTCCCAGTACGCCTTCCGCCAGCTCCTTGCGAATGCGCAGGCTGGTCGGATTGAGCCGGTTCTGGTAGCAGACGCCGAGCCTGCCGGGTGCCTGCGCGGCGGCAGAGGCAATGTCGGCAAGCTCGCTGCTGTTCATGCCCACCGGTTTTTCGCAAAAGACATGTTTCCCGG
The DNA here is from genome assembly GCF_019056635.1 of Enterobacter cloacae complex sp. ECL72. NCBI lineage: Bacteria > Pseudomonadati > Pseudomonadota > Gammaproteobacteria > Enterobacterales > Enterobacteriaceae > Enterobacter > Enterobacter cloacae complex sp. ECL72. The sequence goes on from NZ_CP077659.1 coordinate 4,806,050, forward strand.
CGGCCAGCGCCGCCAGAATCATGTTTTTGTGCTCGAAGTGGGGCGTGCAGATATGCACCACGTTGATGCTGTCATCCAGCAGCATTTCCCGGTAATCCTGATAAAAGCGGCACTGATAGTTCATCGCCAGCTTCAGTCCTTTGACGCTGTCGATATCGACCAGCGCGCGCAGCGCGACATTGGGGATTTGCCTCAGGGCATTCACATGGCAACTGTGAATAGCCCCGGCACCGATAATCGCCGTGTTCAGGATGTTCATGTCGTCCCCTTAGTCAGCTGCGTTTGCGAGCATTTGTGCTTTCACGCACAGTTCGGCAGCTTTGAAAGCATGCGCCTGAGTCATGGCATTTTCGGTGCGGTGCAGGCAGTCGAGGATCAGTTCGCCAAAGTACGGGAACCCAACCTGCCCGGCCACAGGATAGCGGAACTCGCCCTCGTTATTGACGAGGTAGACGACATCCTGCTCACCCCGGGTGAGATCGACATATTTACGGATCTCGATATACCCTTCGGTACCGAGCAGCGTCAGGCGACCATCGCCCCAGGTGGAGAGCCCGTCAGGAGTGAACCAGTCACAACGGAAATAGCCGCTGGCGCCGTTTTCTCCTTTGAGCATGGCGTCGCCAAAATCTTCGAATGCGGGATACTGCGGGTGGTTAACGTTGCGCACCTGGCTGGCGACCACGGTGGCGTCGCGGTTGCCGGTATAAAACAGAAACTGCTCGATCTGGTGGCTGCCGATGTCGCACAGGATGCCGCCGAAATAGCGACGATCGTAGAACCAGTCCGGGCGGCCAGTCCCTTCCCGGTGCGGCCCCATGCCCAGGGTTTGCACCACGCGACCAATGGCGCCTTGCTGTACCAGCTGCCCGGCAAAGACCGCGCTTTCCACGTGCAGACGCTCGCTGTAGTAGACCGCGTATTTTTTCCCGGTTTTCTCCACCATCGCTTTGGCGTCTGCCAGCTGTTCAAGGGTGGTGAGCGGCGCTTTGTCCGTGAAGTAGTCTTTGCCAGCCGTCATCGCCTTCAGCCCCAGCGCACAGCGTTCGGAGGGGATGGCCGCCCCGGCCACCAGGCGCACGTCGTCATCGGCGAGAATAACGTCCAGGGAATCAGCCACCTTCACCTGCGGGTACTGCTGAACAAACGTGTCCACTTTCGCCGGATCGGGATCGTAAACCCACTTCAGCGTGGCACCTGCTTCAATCAGGCCATTACACATTCCGTAGATATGGCCGTGGTCGAGCGCGGCGGCGGCAAATACAAATTCACCCGCCTGCACCACCGGCTGCGGTTTGCCCACCGGCGCGTAGTTCATTCCGTCATTCTTGTTCATGGTTACAGTCCTCGATCCAGATCTTTACCCAGAGGGATAGCGCCCACTTCGCTGAAGTTGGCGACGCTTGCGGATTTTTCATAAAAACGGGGGGCGAGAGCGTTCGTCCCGCCGGTACGGTAAAACGGATCATCGCGGCTAACAGGCAGGGAAACGACACTGCGGGTAATGGCTGATTTATACATCGCAGTAATCAGCTCCAGCGAGCGCTTACCCTGCACGCCGTCCACCAGCGGGGCCGTACCGCGCTCAATGCTCTGAAGCAGGTCGTTAATCTGCCCGGTGTGCAGAGTCCATTCGAGCCTGGGCGTCGCCTGGAAAACGGCATCAAGCAGGGCTTCTCGCTCAATATCATTGGTCTCCTGCGGGAAGCCGTTGTCAGCACTCACGCTGGCATAAGCCTGCCATGGGGCGGAGATGCGCGCTTTATCACCCTGGATAATGATCTTCTGATCTTCCCCGTGGTGTACTACCGAGGCGGTAAGCTGGGTGAGTGCGCCGCTGGGGTATTTGAATATCGCGGCGCTAAGGTCTTCCACTTCGGCGTTGTCATGGGCCACGTTAGTCATCATCGCCACCACCTCAGACGGGAAGCCGAGCATCCACTGAATGGCGTCAATATGGTGCACCGCGTGGTTCAGCGTGCAGCCGCCCCCTTCCTTTTCCCACGTGCCGCGCCACCACAGGTCGTAGTAGCAATGTCCGCGCCACCAGAAGGAATCCACCTGCGCATGGCATATTTTTCCGGCGAGGCCGGAATCCAGCGCCGCTTTTAAGCGCCAGAAGGCATCGGTAAAGCGGTTCTGGGCAATAATGGAGAGCGTTTTTCCGCTGGCCTGCTGGGCGGCGATCATCGCATCACACTCCTCCAGCGAGGCGGCCATCGGTTTTTCACACAGCACATGGCAGCCGGCATGAAGCGCATCAATGCTGATCTCCGCATGGACATAGGGCGGGGTGCAGACGTCAACGATATCGATGGGAAGCGCATCCTCCAGCAGCTGCCGGTGGCTGGCGTACACGCGGGCGTCCGTCAGGCCGTAACGCGCCTTTTTCTCTTCCGCTTTCTCCGGATAGATATCAACCAGCGCAACGATCCGGCAGCGCTGTCCAAACTGCAAATAACCCTGAATATGGTTATGGGAGATATTTCCTGTTCCCACAATGGCGACATTTAACATCGATTTTCTCCGGTGTTACCAGGTACCCGCGGCATCCAGCGTGATGCTGGTGGCCCCTTTATCTACAGAGGTGCTGATGCGCTGCTGAAGCAGGCGCAGGTATTGCTTTTCGTTCAGCGGTAGCTCAACCCAGTCTTCCGTCCAGGTGGAGAGGTGCATGGCGTTAGAGAGGGTTAAACCGCGAATGCCGTCCAGACCCGGTGCAATCAACGGCTCGCCGCGCAGCACGGCGGCGCAGAAGTTGGCGGTGATGACGTGGTGCTCGCTGTATTCCGGGGCAACAGGGACAGAAACCTCCCAGCATTCCGGCTCACCGAAGCCATTCTGCCAGCGAGCGTTAAACTCGGTTTCCGATTCGCGCAGCCGCCAGTAGCGCAGTTTGCCCTCGTCGACGACCACTTTGCCGCGATCGCCGACAATCTCCAGGCGGTTGGTACCCGGTGTTTCCGCGACGGTGGTGATGAACACGCCGGTCGCGCCACTGGCATATTCGGCGTAGGCTGTCACCTCGTCTTCCACTTCGATATCGCGATGCTTACCGAACTGGCAAAACGCGCGCAGACGAACCGGCATGCCCACCAGCCACTGCCAGAGATCGAGCTGGTGCGGGTCCTGGTTGAGCAGCACGCCGCCGCCTTCCCCTTTCCAGGTGGCGCGCCAGCCGCCGGAGTTGTAGTAACTCTGCGAGCGATACCAGTTGGTGATGATCCAGTTGGAGCGGCGGATCTCGCCCAGCTCGCCGCTGTCGATCAGATCTTTCACTTTCTGATACAGCGGGTTGGGCCGCTGGTTATACATGATGCCGAACACCACGTCGCACTCCCGGGCGCAGGCGTTCATCTCCTGGACCTGCGCGGTGTAGACGCCTGCTGGCTTCTCACACAGGGTATGAATGCCGTGGCGCATCGCCAGCATCGACAGGTGCGGGTGATCGTAATGCGGCGTGGCGACAATGACCGCATCGATAAGCCCGCTCTGGAGCATTTCCTGCGCATCACTGAACAGCGGAATGCCACCAACCAGCTGCCGAATGGCCGGATGCTTTTCCGGCGCGTTATCGCACACCGCCGTAAGGCAGGCGTCGCTGACGGTTCCGGCCAGTAAATAGCGTGCGTGGACCGTACCGATATTACCTATACCAATAATGCCAAAACGTACCTTCTCCATTTCTCACCTTAATTTCAGTCAAAAAGCGTGATGACCGAAAAATAGGAAAGGCGAGACGTAGCGACAATGTGTTTTTGTGAGAATACTCGCAAGGTGAATAAGTAAACTCCAACCATTTTGAAATTTGGTTTTAAAATCAAAGCGCTGTTTCTGCAAATATTTGCAAAAACTGATTGAGAGCGAGGTCACACTATGCCGGGCAAGTTAAAAATGGAGGAGATCGCATCCCTGACGGGATATTCCGTGAGCACGGTTTCCAGGGTCTTGAGCGGCAAGTCTTATACCAGCGATAAGGCCCGGGAAGCCATTGTCCGCATCGCACGGGAGCTTGGCGTGCTGGAGTCGATGGCGAGCGGACGGCTTTTAATTAACGGAATCGCTGTATTTGCGCCTGAAAGAACGTTTCAGGGGCGTGGGGATATTTTTTATCTGGAAGTGACCAAAGGCATTGCGGAAGCCAGCGCGCCACATAATGTCTGGATCAGTTATTGCGGATTAGAGGAACAAAATGCGGACGTGAAATTATTTATGGAAAAGGCAAGCCATAAAAATATTAACGCAATAATTATCATTGGTACGGATGATTCCACCATATTTAAGCTGGCCAGCACGCTGAATAAACCCTGTGTATTAATTAATTCCGTTGACCGGGACCGGGTGCTGGATTCGGTTTCCCCCGATCATCGCGCAATCGGCTTTACCACGATGCAATATCTTTTCGAGCAGGGGCATCGCCGGGTGCTGACCATCACCTGTTTACGCCGGGACACGCTCTATGCCCGGCTGGATGGAATTAAAGAAGCGTACCGGCATTTTCATGTGGCGTTTGAGCCGCAGCGGGATTTACTGGTCACGGAGTGGTTTACCGCTGAAGAGGCTGAGCGCGAGCTGGATGCGTGGCTGTTACGTCACGACAGAGCGCAGTGGCCTGAGGTCATTTTTCCCAACAGCACCAGCATGACCGAGGGTGTGCTGAAGGCGTTACAGCGGCATGGGCTGCGCGTGCCGGAAGACATCTCCATCATCACCACCGATTTTGCGTGGAATTTAGCAAACCGGCTTGAAAAGCCCATTACGGGGATCACGGTGCCCTGTCGGGATTTGGGTATAGAAGCGGTGCATTTGCTGCAAACGCGGCTCAACCGACCACAGGCGCCAGTGTTTAACCTGTTGTTGCAGGGGAAAGTCATTGATTACGGTTCGGTGAGTAATGCCACGCGCCACGCGGCTCGCGTGGCGCTGATGCAGTAATCAGGCCTGCTGGGGAGGCAGGCAAACGCCAATGCCGCCGATACCGCAGTAGCCGTACGGATTTTTATGCAGGTACTGCTGGTGGTCGTCTTCGGCATAGTAGAACGGTTTCGCGGTAGCGATTTCCGTCGTGACCTGACGTTTATCACCGGCCGCCTGCATCGCTTCCTGGAAACGCGTCAGGCTGGCGTGGGCGGCGGCCTCCTGCTCTGGGGTGAGCGGGTAGATGGCCGAACGGTATTGGGTGCCGTGATCGTTACCCTGACGCATGCCCTGTGCCGGGTCATGGTTTTCCCAGAACACCTGGAGCAGCTGTTCATAGCTAATGACGCTCGGGTCATACACCACACGCACCGCTTCAGCATGACCGGTCTCACCGGAACAGACTTCGCGGTAGGTTGGGTTAGGCGTATATCCTCCGGTGTAGCCCGCAGCGGTGCTGTACACGCCCGGCAGTTGCCAGAACAGGCGTTCTACGCCCCAGAAGCAGCCCATGGCAAACAGGGCGATCTCCATTCCATCAGGAACGTTTGTCATTGAATGGTTGTTTACGGCGTGTAATGTTGCCACTGGCATAGGGGTGTTGCGTCCCGGTAACGCATCGGCTTGTGATACCAGATGCTTTTTATCGAATAAACTCACGGTGGGGCCTCCCGGGTAGCGTTGTTTCGGTTAAGGTTGTCACGAAGCGTTTAATTGAACACAATAAATGCGATGAATGAGTCTAGATTTAATCATAAGAAATATTTGGGTGTTACACCCTTTTTCAACCCGTAATTTGGGTTTTTGGCTTTCAGGCCGTATTTTGCCGCGGAGCGGCACTGCATTTGCTTCCAGGGTGGAAACAGGGATATTCAGGAGAAAACGTGACAAAGATCCGCCAGTTATGTTTAGTCAGTTTAATGCTGACCAGCGGGATTGCCAGCGCGGCGAATGTCCGTTTGCAGGTTGAGGGGTTATCCGGGGCGCTGGAAAAAAACGTGCGTGCGCAGCTTTCTACCATCCAGAGCGATGAGGTCACGCCGGATCGGCGTTTTCGCGCGCGCGTGGATGACGCCATCCGCGAAGGCTTAAAGGCGTTGGGGTACTACGAACCCACCATCGATTTCGATTTACGCCCGCCGCCGGCGAAAGGACGCCAGGTGTTGATTGCCCGCGTCTCGCCGGGCGAACCCGTCCTGATTGGCGGCACGAACGTGGTGCTGCGCGGCGGTGCGCGCACCGATCGGGACTACCTGGATCTGCTCAGCACCCGTCCGAAAGTGGGCACCGTGCTCAATCACGGGGATTACGATCGTTTTAAAAAATCCTTAACCAGCGTTTCGCTGCGCAAAGGCTACTTCGACAGCCGGTTCAACAAAAGCCAGCTGGGCGTTGCGCTTGAGCGACGTCAGGCATTCTGGGATATCGATTACGACAGCGGCGAGCGCTACCGGTTTGGCGATGTGACCTTCGAAGGATCGCAAATCCGTGACGAGTATCTGCAAAATCTGGTGCCGTTTAAAAAGGGCGACTACTACCAGTCCAGCGACCTGGGCGAGCTGAACCGTCGTTTGTCCGCGACGGGCTGGTTTAACTCCGTGGTGGTAGCGCCGGAATTTGATAAATCCCGTAAAACGAAAGTGTTACCGCTGCATGGCGTGGTCTCTCCGCGCACCGAGAACACCATTGAGACCGGTGTCGGCTACTCCACGGACGTCGGCCCGCGCGTGAAAGCCTCGTGGAAAAAACCGTGGATGAACTCCTACGGCCACAGCCTGACCACCAGCGTCAGCCTGTCTGCGCCTGAACAGCAGCTGGACTTCAGCTATAAAATGCCGCTGCTGAAAAATCCGCTTGAGCAATACTACCTCGTGCAGGGCGGCTTTAAGCGTACCGATTTGAACGATACCGAGCAGGACTCGACGACGCTTGCGGTATCACGCTTCTGGGATCTCTCCAGCGGCTGGCAGCGCGCCATTAACCTGCGCTGGAGCCTCGACCACTTTACCCAGGCAAACGTCACCAACACCACCATGCTGCTTTATCCGGGCGTGATGATCAGCCGTACCCGCTCGCGCGGTGGCCTGATGCCGACCTGGGGCGATTCTCAGCGCTACTCCATCGATTACTCCAACACCGCCTGGGGCTCCGACGTAGACTTCTCCGTCTTTCAGGCGCAAAACGTCTGGATCCGCACGCTGTACGACAAACACCGCTTTGTGATGCGCGGTAATCTCGGCTGGATCGAAACCGGTGACTTCGAACGCGTCCCGCCGGATCTGCGCTTCTTCGCCGGGGGCGACCGCAGCATTCGCGGGTATAAGTATAAATCGATCTCACCTGAAAACGACAAAGGCCAGTTGACCGGGGCGTCAAAACTGGCGACTGGCTCGCTGGAGTACCAGTACAACGTCAGCGGCAAGTGGTGGGGAGCGATGTTCGTTGACGGCGGTGAAGCGGTGAACGATATCCGCCGCAGCGATTTCAAAACCGGCGCGGGCGTAGGCGTGCGCTGGCAGTCACCGGTCGGGCCCATCAAGCTCGATTTCGCCGTTCCGGTGGGCGACAAAGACGAACACGGTTTACAGTTTTACATCGGTCTGGGGCCTGAATTATGAGTTTATGGAAGAAGATAAGCCTCGGGGTGCTGATTTTTATCGTATTACTGCTCGGTACGGTGGCGTTTCTGGTGGGCACCACCACGGGCCTGCATTTGCTGTTTAACGCCGCGAACCGCTGGGTGCCAGGGCTGGAAATCGGCCAGGTAACGGGCGGCTGGCGCGATCTGCGCCTGAAAAATATCCGTTATGAACAGCCCGGCGTGGCGGTGAACGCGGGCGAGTTTCATCTGGCGGTCAAGCTCGGCTGCCTGCGGGACAGCCAGCTGTGCGTAAACGATCTGTCGCTAAAAGACGTTAACGTGGCGATAGATTCCAAAAAAATGCCGAAGTCCGAGCCTGTCGAAGAAGAGGACAGCGGCCCGCTGAACCTCTCCACGCCGTACCCGATTGCGCTTTACCGGGTCGCACTGGATAACGTGAATATCAAAATCGACGACACGACGGTATCCGTGATGGATTTCACCTCCGGTCTGCGCTGGCAGGAGAAAAACCTCACCCTGACCCCAACCTCCCTGCAAGGGCTGCTGATTGCGCTACCGAAGGTGGCCGACGTGGCGCAGGAAGAGATCGTCGAGCCGAAGATCCAGAACCCGCAGCCGGAAGAAAAACCGCTGGGCGAAACGCTGAAAGATCTCTTCTCGAAACCGGTTCTGCCGGAGATGACCGACGTGCATCTGCCGCTGAACCTCAATATCGAAGAGTTTAAGGGCGAGCAGTTGCGTCTGACCGGCGATACCGATCTGACGGTCTTCAACATGCTGCTTAAAGTCAGCAGTATCGACGGCAACATGAAGCTCGACGCGCTGGATATTGATACTAACCAGGGGTCGGTCAACGCCTCAGGCAATGCGCTGCTGCGCGACAACTGGCCGGTAGATATTACGTTGAATAGCGCCCTGAACATCGATCCGCTGAAAGGCGAAAAGGTGAAGGTGAAAGTCGGCGGCGCGCTGCGCGAGAAGCTGGAGTTCGGCGTGAACCTCTCCGGACCGGTGGATATGGTGCTGCGCGGGCAAACCCAGCTGGCAGAGGCCGGTTTACCGCTCAACCTTGAGGTTGTCAGCAAGCAGCTTTACTGGCCGTTCACCGGCGAAAAACAGTTCCAGGCTGACGATCTGAAGCTGAAGCTGAGTGGCAAAATGACCGACTACACGCTGTCGTTCCGCACGGCAGTGAAGGGGCAGGGGGTACCGCCCGCCGATATTACCCTGGATGCGAAGGGTAACGAGTTGCAGGTTAACCTCGACAAGCTGACCGTGGCGGCGCTGGAAGGAAAAACCGAGCTGACCGCGCTGCTCGACTGGCAGCAGGCGATCAGCTGGCGCGGCGAGCTGAAGCTGACCGGGATCAACACCGCTAAAGAGGTCCCGGACTGGCCGTCAAAACTGGATGGCCTGATCAAAACCCGCGGTAGCCTGTACGGTGGCACCTGGCAGATGGACGTGCCGGAACTCAAGCTCACCGGCAACGTGAAGCAGAACAAAGTCAACGTAGAGGGCTCGCTTAAGGGCAACAGCTATCTCCAGTGGGTGATCCCGGGCCTGCACGTGGCGCTGGGTCGCAACACGGCGGATATCAAAGGCGAGCTGGGCGTGAAAGACCTCAATCTGGATGCCACCATCGACGCGCCAAATCTCGATAACGCCCTGCCGGGTCTTGGCGGCACGGCGAAGGGGTTAGTGAAGGTTCGCGGTACGGTGGAGGCGCCGCAGCTGCTGGCGGACATCACCGCCAATAACCTGCGCTGGCAGGAACTTTCTATTGCCCGCGTACGTGTCGAGGGAGACGTGAAATCCACCGATCAGATCGGCGGAAACCTGAATCTGCGCGTGGAGCGTATCTCTCAGCCGGACGTGAACATCAGTCTGGTCACGCTGGCGGCAAAAGGTAACGAAAAGCAGCACGATCTCCAGCTACGCGTGCAGGGCGAGCCGGTCTCCGGGCAGCTGCACCTGACGGGCAGTTTTGACCGCCAGGCGACGCGCTGGAAAGGCGTGCTGGATAACACCCGCTTCAGCACGCCGGTCGGCCCGCTGGTGCTGTCGCGGTCTGTCGCGCTGGATTACCGCAACGCGGAGCAAAAGATCAGCATTGGGCCACACTGCTGGACCAACCCGAATGCTGAGCTGTGCGTGCCGCAGACCATTGATGCAGGCGCGGAAGGACGCGCGCAGATCAACCTCAACCGTTTCGACCTGGCGATGCTGAAACCGTTTATGCCGGAAACCACCCAGGCCAGCGGGGTCTTCAGCGGTAAAGCGGACGTCGCGTGGGACACCACCAAAGAGGGACTGCCGCAGGGCAGCGTTACCCTCTCCGGGCGTAACGTGAAGGTGACGCAGGAGGTCAATGACGCGCCACTGCCGGTGGCGTTCGACACCCTGAATGTGAACGCTAACCTGCGTAACAATCGTGCGGAACTGGGATGGCTGATCCGCCTGACCAACAACGGTCAGTTTGACGGACAGGTGCAAATTACCGATCCGCAAGGGCGGCGCAATCTCGGCGGCAACGTCAATATTCGTAACTTCAACCTGGCGATGGTGAATCCGATCTTCTCGCGGGGAGAAAAGGCGGCGGGGATGCTCAGCGCCAACCTGCGTCTGGCGGGGGATGCGCAAAGCCCACAGCTGTTTGGCCAGATGCGGTTAAACGGTGTGGACATTGACGGTAACTTTATGCCGTTCGATATGCAGCCAAGCCAGCTGACGATGAACTTTAACGGCCAAAGCTCAACCCTCAGTGGCTCAGTGTTGACGCAGCAGGGACAAATCAACCTGAGCGGTGACGCAGACTGGAGCCAGCTCGACAACTGGCGCGCCCGTATTGCGGCCAAGGGCAGCAGGGTGCGTATCACGGTACCGCCGATGGTGCGCCTGGACGTGTCGCCAGACGTGGTCTTTGAGGCAACGCCGAGTCTCTTCACCCTGGACGGCCGTGTTGACGTACCGTGGGCGCGCATCGTGGTTCACGAGGTGCCGGAAAGCGCGGTTGGCGTCTCCAGTGACGAAGTTATGCTCAATGAAAATCTGAAACCTGTTGAACAGAAGAGCGCTGGCATACCGATCAATAGTAATCTTATCGTGCACGTGGGGAATAACGTGCGTTTGGACGCGTTTGGGCTAAAGGCGAGACTCACGGGTGACCTGAAAGTGGCGCAGGATCAACAGGGACTTGGCCTCAATGGACAAATCAATATTCCTGAAGGGCGCTTCCATGCCTACGGGCAGGATTTGATTGTGCGTAAAGGCGAGCTGCTGTTCTCCGGTCCACCGGATCAGCCGGTACTCAATATCGAAGCGATCCGTAACCCGGAAGCCACCGAAGATGATGTGATTGCAGGCGTGCGCGTGACGGGCTCCGCCGATGAACCTAAGGCAGAGATCTTCTCTGACCCGGCCATGTCGCAACAGGAAGCGCTCTCTTACCTGCTGCGCGGCCAGGGTCTGGATAGCCAACAGGGCGATGGTGCGGCAATGACATCAATGTTAGTTGGTCTGGGGGTTGCACAAAGTGGTCAGGTTGTGGGTAAAATCGGCGAGACGTTTGGCGTAAGCAATCTGGCGCTGGACACTCAGGGCGTGGGTGACTCTTCGCAGGTAGTGGTCAGCGGCTATGTACTGCCGGGTCTACAGGTAAAATATGGCGTGGGGATCTTTGACTCACTGGCTACACTCACGTTACGTTATCGCCTGATGCCTAAGCTATATCTGGAAGCAGTGTCCGGCGTAGACCAGGCACTTGATCTGCTCTATCAGTTTGAGTTTTAGCAATGCGAATATTTGTTTACGGCAGTTTACGAACCAGGCAAGGCAACAGCCACTGGATGACCAACGCCCAGTTGCTGGGAAATTACACAATCGAAAACTACCAGTTGTACAGTCTGGGCCACTATCCAGGCGCGGTTCCGGGGAACGGAACGGTACAGGGTGAGGTTTATCGTATTGATAATGCCACGCTGGCCGAACTTGATGCCTTGCGCACCAGGGGCGGTGAATACGCTCGCCAGTTGATCCAGACGCCTTACGGCAGTGCATGGATGTACGTGTACCAACGTTCGGTCGACGGGTTAACGTTGATTGAAAGCGGTAACTGGTTAGACAGAGACCAGTTCTGAAAAACGACAACGCCACCGTAAGGTGGCGTTGTCGTTTTGCGCCGTAGGCCCGTGCAAGCGTAGCGCCGCCGGGCGATACTCCTCAATCGCACGGGTTACCTGGAGCGACAGGCACAAAAAAGCCCCGACGCGCGGGGCTTAGTCTCAGCAGTAAGAATTACTTCTTAGCAGCACGTTCGAAAGAGGCGATGATTTCTGCTTTCGCCGCTTCTGCGTTATCCCAGCCTTCAACTTTAACCCATTTGCCTTTTTCGAGATCTTTGTAGTGCTCGAAGAAGTGGGCGATCTGCGCTTTCAGCAGCTCTGGCAGGTCGTTCACATCTTTAATGTGATCGTACTCTTTGCTCAGCTTGGTGTGCGGTACGGCAACCAGTTTCGCATCTTCACCCGCTTCGTCAGTCATTTTCAGCACGCCAACAGGACGGCAGCGAATGACGGAGCCTGGCTGCAATGGATATGGCGTTGGGACCAGTACGTCAACCGGGTCACCGTCCAGAGACAGAGTGTGGTTGATGTAGCCGTAGTTGCACGGATAGAACATGGCGGTAGACATGAAACGGTCAACGAACAGCGCACCGGTGTCTTTGTCGATTTCGTATTTGATTGGATCTGCGTTGGCCGGGATTTCGATCACAACGTAGATGTCTTCTGGCAGTTCTTTACCCGCAGGGACGTTGAGTAAGCTCATGTCGGTGTCCTTTAAAATGGATGGTAAACAAGTGGCAGGTATTATAGCCAACTGGCGCTGAAAGTCTCCGCCTGTTTTCGTCTTCTCTCCCTCGCGCCTTCACTTTTCAGACCGTTTCCATGACAGGATAATCCATAAACTCAGCCGCATTTTAAATGTTGAAATGAAAGCGATTACAAACTTGTGATTAACGTTTTATTCACTTTTCTGAAGTGTGATGTAACGCAATCCGTAACATATTCCATTGGCTATAGTTCATCCGCGGAACATCTTTTAACCAACAATAACCTACCCTACGAGGACGTTCATATGTGGAAGCGCTTACTTCTTGTTACAGCAGTTTCGGCAGCCATGTCGTCTATGGCGATGGCCGCACCCTTAACCGTTGGATTTTCGCAGGTCGGATCTGAATCTGGCTGGCGCGCCGCTGAAACGAATGTGGCGAAAAGTGAGGCCGAAAAGCGCGGTATTACGCTGAAAATCGCCGATGGTCAGCAAAAGCAAGAGAACCAGATTAAAGCGGTGCGCTCGTTTATCGCTCAGGGCGTGGATGCCATCTTTATTGCCCCGGTTGTCGCCACGGGCTGGGAGCCGGTACTGAAGGAAGCCAAAGATGCTGAAATTCCGGTCTTCCTGCTCGACCGTTCCATCGACGTAAAAGACAAATCTCTCTATATGACCACCGTCACCGCCGATAACGTGCTGGAAGGCAAACTGATTGGTGACTGGCTGGTGAAGCAGGTGGATGGCAAGCCGTGTAACGTGGTTGAGTTGCAGGGCACCGTCGGGGCGAGCGTGGCTATCGACCGTAAGAAAGGTTTCGCGGAGGCCATCGCTAAAGCATCAAACATCAAAATCATCCGTTCTCAGTCCGGCGACTTCACCCGCAGCAAGGGTAAAGAGGTCATGGAAAGCTTCATCAAGGCAGAAAATAACGGCAAAAATATCTGCATGGTTTACGCCCACAACGACGACATGGTGATCGGCGCCATCCAGGCCATCAAAGAAGCGGGCCTGAAGCCGGGCAAAGATATCCTCACCGGCTCGATCGACGGCGTACCGGACATCTACAAAGCGATGATTGACGGCGAAGCGAACGCCAGCGTGGAGCTGACGCCAAATATGGCGGGCCCGGCATTCGATGCGCTGGAGAAATTCAAGAAAGACGGCACCCAGCCTGAGAAGTTGACCATCACCAAATCCACGCTCTACCTGCCGGACACGGCGAAAGAAGAGTTAGAGAAGAAGAAAAATATGGGCTACTGATCCAGTGAAATTGCCGGGTGGCGCTGCGCTTACCCGGCCTACGATACGCTCTTTTGTAGGCCGGATAAGCGTAGCGTCATCCGGCCTGATGCAGGGGGAAACCATGACCACCGAACAACACCAGGAAATCCTCCGCACAGAGGGCCTGAGTAAATTTTTCCCTGGCGTTAAGGCGCTGGATAACGTTGATTTCAGCCTGCGGCGTGGGGAGATCATGGCGTTGCTCGGCGAAAACGGGGCGGGGAAGTCGACGCTGATTAAAACCCTGACCGGGGTCTATCACGCCGATCGCGGCGCTATCTGGCTGGAAGGTAACGCCATTTCGCCCAAAAACACCGCGCATGCCCAGCAACTGGGGATCGGCACGGTCTACCAGGAAGTGAACCTGCTGCCAAACATGTCGGTAGCGGATAACCTGTTTATTGGCCGCGAACCCAGACGTTTTGGCCTGCTGCGCCGCAAAGAGATGGAAGCGCGCGCCGCGAAGCTGATGGAATCGTATGGCTTCTCTCTCGACGTGCGCGAACCGCTGAACCGTTTTTCCGTAGCGATGCAGCAAATCGTCGCGATCTGTCGCGCTATCGATCTCTCGGCGAAAGTGCTGATCCTCGATGAACCCACCGCCAGCCTCGATACCCAGGAAGTGGAGATGCTTTTTACCCTGATGCGCCAGCTGCGTAATCAGGGCGTCAGCCTGATTTTCGTGACGCATTTCCTCGATCAGGTTTACGAGGTGAGCGACCGTATAACGGTGCTGCGCAACGGCAGCTTTGTCGGCTGCCGGGAAACCCGCGAGCTGCCGCAGATAGAGCTGGTCAAAATGATGCTGGGCCGCGAGCTCGAGACCAACGCGCTTCAGCGCGCGGGCCGTACGCTGCTGAGCGAAAAACCGATCGCCGCGTTTCACGATTACGGCAGAAAAGGGACCATCGCGCCGTTTAACCTCGAGGTACGCCCCGGTGAAATTGTGGGTCTGGCGGGGCTGTTAGGCTCCGGGCGCACCGAAACCGCCGAAGTCATCTTCGGGATCAAACCTGCCGACAGCGGAACGGCGCTGATCAAAGGCAAACCACAAACGCTACGTTCACCGCATCAGGCGTCGTGCCTCGGCGTGGGCTTCTGCCCGGAGGACAGGAAAACGGACGGGATTATTGCCGCCGCCTCGGTGCGGGAAAACATCATTCTGGCGCTACAGGCCCAGCGCGGCTGGCTGCGTCCGATCCCTAAGCGCGAGCAGAACGCGATTGCCGAGCGCTTCATCCGCCAGCTCGGTATACGTACCCCGAGCGCGGAACAGCCCATCGAGTTCCTCTCGGGCGGTAACCAGCAGAAGGTTCTCCTCTCGCGCTGGCTGCTCACCAAACCGCAATTCCTGATCCTCGACGAGCCCACGCGCGGTATCGACGTGGGCGCGCACGCCGAAATCATCCGGCTTATCGAAACGCTCTGCGCCGACGGTCTGGCGCTGCTGGTGATCTCGTCCGAGCTGGAGGAGCTGGTCGGCTATGCCGATCGCGTCATCATCATGCGCGATCGCAGGCAGGTGGCAGAGATCCCGCTGGATAAACTGTCGGTACCGGCGATCATGAATGCCATCGCGGCGTAAGGAGTCAAATGTGATGTCCCGTTCTCTTTCGCAAACTGGCGAAGCGAAGCGCCGCTTCACCTGGCCGACCGGCACGCCGCAAATCGTGGCGCTGCTGCTGGTGCTGCTGGTGGATAGCCTGGTGGCTCCGCATTTTTTCCAGATCGTCGTGCAGGATGGCCGCCTGTTTGGTAGCCCGATCGACATCTTAAACCGTGCCGCGCCAGTGGCGCTGCTGGCGATTGGTATGACGCTGGTCATTGCCACCGGCGGGATCGACCTCTCCGTCGGTGCGGTAATGGCGATTGCGGGCGCCACCGCCGCCTCGATGACCGTCGCCGGGCACAGCCTGCCGGTGGTTCTGCTGGCCGCGCTGGGCTCCGGTGTATTAGCCGGGCTATGGAACGGCATTCTGGTCGCAGTGCTCAAGATCCAGCCGTTTGTCGCGACGTTGATTTTGATGGTGGCCGGGCGCGGTGTGGCGCAGCTTATCACCTCCGGTCAAATCGTCACCTTTAACTCCCCGAGCCTGGCGTGGATCGGCAGCGGTAATTTTCTGTTCTTCCCGACGCCGGTGATCGTCGCGCTGGTGACGCTGGTGGTGTTCTGGCTTTTCACCCGCAAAACGGCGCTCGGGATGTTCATCGAAGCGGTGGGGATTAACATTCGGGCCGCGAAAAACGCCGGGGTAAATACGCGGCTGATGGTGATGCTGACTTACGTGCTGAGCGGCGTCTGTGCTGCGATTGCCGGGGTGATCGTGGCCGCCGATATTCGCGGAGCGGATGCCAATAACGCCGGACTCTGGCTCGAGCTGGATGCGATCCTCGCGGTGGTTATCGGCGGTGGATCGCTGATGGGCGGACGTTTTAATCTGCTGCTCTCGGTGGTGGGGGCGTTGATTATTCAGGGTATGAATACCGGTATTTTGCTCTCCGGGTTCCAGCCGGAGCTGAATCAGGTCGTCAAAGCGGTCGTGGTGCTTATCGTACTTATCGTGCAGTCGCCGCGCTTTATCACTCTCATTAAGGGGAACCGCGGTCATGATAAAACGTAATTTGCCGTTAATGATCACGCTGGGTGTGTTCGTGCTGGGATACCTTTACTGCCTGACCCAGTTCCCGGGCTTCGCCTCCACGCGGGTGATTTGCAACATTCTGACCGACAACGCCTTTTTAGGCATTATCGCCGTCGGTATGACGTTTGTGATCCTCTCCGGCGGGATCGATCTCTCCGTTGGGTCGGTGATCGCCTTTACCGGCGTGTTCCTTGCCAAGGCGATTGGCTTTTGGGGGATTTCGCCGCTGCTGGCTTTTCCGCTGGTGCTGGTTATGGGCTGCGCGTTCGGCGCCTTTATGGGGCTTTTGATCGATGCGCTGAAAATCCCGGCGTTTATCATCACCCTCGCCGGGATGTTCTTCCTGCGCGGCGTGAGCTATCTGGTGTCGGAGGAGTCAATTCCAATTAACCACCCGATCTACGACACGCTCTCCAGCCTGGCGTGGAAAATCCCCGGCGGGGGACGCCTGAGCGCAATGGGGCTGCTGATGCTGGGCGTGGTGGTGATCGGGATCTTCCTCGCCCACCGTACCCGGTTTGGTAACCAGGTTTATGCCATTGGCGGCAGCGCCACGTCCGCGAACCTGATGGGAATTTCCACGCGCAGCACCACTATCCGCATCTACATGCTTTCGACCGGGCTGGCCACGCTCGCGGGGATTGTCTTCTCGGTTTATACCCAGGCAGGCTATGCCCTGGCGGGGGTGGGCGTTGAGCTGGATGCCATTGCCTCGGTGGTGATTGGCGGTACGCTGCTCAGTGGCGGAGTGGGGACGGTGCTCGGCACGCTATTTGGCGTGGCGATCCAGGGCTGATTCAGACCTATATCAACTTCGACGGCACGCTCAGCTCTGGTGGACCAAAATCGCCATCGGCATTCTGCTGTTTATTTTCATCGCGCTTCAGCGCGGCCTGACGGTGCTGTGGGAGAACCGCCAGAGCTCGCCTGTTACCCGGGTGAATACCTCTGTAACAGGGCGATAACATGCTGAAATTGCTTAAACTCTAAACATTTTCCGGTAGCGGCCGATACTCTTTTTTTATGCCCAGAAATATCTCGCTACCGGAAATAACATCATGCTTAAAACGCTATCGATTCGTACCGGCTTGCTCTCTTTACTGGCCGTTATGACCCTTCTGCTGCTGATTGTCAGCGGCATCGGCATTTATGCCCTTACACAAAGTTCCGCTTCTCTCCAGCGCATCAATCATCTTCAGGGTGAACAGATGGTGCAGCTGAATGCCGGCTATACGCTGATCCTGCGCGCGCGTAACGAAGCGGGGCAGGCCGTCCGCATGATGGAGGTCGGCCTGCTGGACGATGCGGTCAGGGCGGTCAAAACCATTAACCAGGAAGTGGCGCTGGCACAGAAAACGCTGAAGGACGTGATCGGCAGCGGCGTGGCGGATGAGCAGGGGCAAATGCTTCTGGATAACGTCGCCGCGAGCCTGGCGGTGTACAACCAGCAGGGCATCAGCCCGATGCTGAAAGCCCTGAACGAGCAAAGCGCGGACAGCTATTACGATCTGCTGGAAAACAAGCTGGTCCCGGTGGCGAAGCAGTTTGATAACGATATGCAGGCGTTCCAGGCATGGAGCGAGGCGCGCGGTAAAGCGGAGGTGAGCGCCGTGCAGGCGAGTAAAACCCGCGTGCTGATCCTGATTATCGTCGCGGCGCTGCTGACGGCTGGCATTATCGTGCTGGCCTGGCTGGTGCTGCGCCATATGCTGCTCAAGCCGCTTTCAGCCTCGATTGCCCAGCTGGAACATGTGGCGGCCGGGGATTTAACCCATACCCTGAACGCGCCGGCGAGCCAGGAATTTAATCGCCTTAACGCGGCGATCGAAGGGATGCGCCAGTCGCTGATGGACTCGGTTCTGCGGGTGCGTGACGCCAGCTCGCAGATTGATACCGGCAGCCGCGAGCTGACGGCCGGGAATATGAACCTGGCCCAGCGCACGGAATCCACCGCCACCTCGCTGGAGCAGACGGCCGCCAGCATGGAAGAGATCACCGCCACGGTGAAACTTAACGCCGATAACGCCGAGCAGGCGCACCAGCTGGCGAAGTCGGTCTCCGATACCGCCGATCACGGCAGTGAAATGGTCTGTTATGTCATTGAGAAGATGCGCGACATCTCCGGCAGCTCGGCGCGCATCGCCGATATCCTGAGCGTCATCGACGGCATTGCCTTCCAGACCAATATTCTGGCGCTGAACGCCTCCGTTGAAGCGGCGCGTGCGGGTGAGCAGGGGCGAGGTTTTGCGGTCGTGGCGGGTGAGGTGCGTAATCTCGCCAGCCGCAGTGCTGATGCGGCGAAAGAGATCCGCTCGCTTATCAGCGATTCGCAAACCCACGTGAACGAGGGCAGCGAGCTGGCGCAGCAGGCCGGTGAGACGATGGACGAGATCGCTACCGAAGTGCTGCGTATGACCAAACTGATGCGTGAAATTGCGACGGCGTCCCAGGAGCAGAGCCGCGGTATTGAGCAGGTGAATATCGCCGTCAATCAGATGGATGAAACGGCGCAGCAAAATGCGGCGCTGGTCCAGCAATCATCTGCGGCAACTCGTTCCCTGGAGGAACAGTCGCGCGAGCTGATGGAAGCGATGGCCTCCTTCAAGCTGACGATGCAAACGGCCTGAAAAAAAGGGAGCCTGCCTGGCTCCCCTTTTCGTGCGTTACGCGTCCGGGAATTCGCGGATCATGCGTTCAACGTCATCCACCATATGGCGGTTGCCGACGAAGAATGAACGGCGCTGGTGCAGGCTTTCCGGCACGATATCCAGAATACGCTCTTTACCGTCGCTCGCCTTGCCGCCTGCCTGTTCGGCCAGGAACGCCATCGGGTTGCACTCGTACAGCAGACGCAGTTTTCCGTCCGGGTGGCTGGCGGTGCTTGGGTAGAGGTAAATACCGCCCTTCAGCAGGTTACGGTGGAAATCCGCCACCAGCGAGCCGATGTAACGCGAGGTGTATGGGCGCTGGGTGGCTTTATCCTCTTCCTGGCAGAATTTGATGTACTTCTTCACGCCGTTCGGGAATTTGATGTAGTTGCCTTCGTTGATGGAGTAGGTGTTGCCCTTCTCCGGGAAGCGCATACGCTCCTGGCACAGGCAGAACACGCCCAGGGACGGATCGTAGGTAAAGGCGTGTACGCCGCAGCCGGTGGTGTACACCAGCATGGTGGACGAGCCATACACCACATAACCGGCAGCAACCTGTTTACTGCCCGGTTGCAGGAAGTCTTCTTCCGTCACCGGTGTGCCAACCGGCGTGACGCGACGGTAGATGGAGAAAATGGTACCGACAGAAACGTTAACGTCGATGTTGGAGGAGCCGTCCAGCGGATCCATCAGAACAACGTATTTCGCGTGTTCACACCCTTCGAATACGACGATCTCATCTTCTTCTTCAGAGGCGATACCCGCAACGATGTCGCGCGCGCGCAGTGCAGCTTTCAGTTTTTCATTGGCGAACAGGTCGAGTTTCTGCTGAACCTCACCCTGAACGTTCTCGGCACCGCTGGCACCCAGGATATCGACCAGACCGGCCTTGTTGATATCGCGGTGGATGATCTTAGCGCCCAGCTTTATTGCCGACAGCAAAGCAGTGAGCTCACCCGTAGCATGAGAGAACTCGTGCTGCTTCTCGACAATAAATTCACCTAACGTTTTCATAACACTTTCCCTGCATCTTATGTTGAGTAAAGCGGTTGATGTCCAACAATCTTAACAAACATTCAAATATTAGCGCAGAGGTGAATCGCGCCAGCAAAATACGGATTTACCTGAAATGCGTTTCACAGCCGCTGACATGTGAGTAAAATGTGCGCCACATTGAAGAAGGATAGTGACGTATGCGCATTCATATATTGGGGATTTGTGGCACTTTCATGGGCGGACTGGCAATGCTGGCGCGCTCGCTGGGCCATGAAGTGACAGGTTCGGACGCCAATGTGTATCCGCCGATGAGCACGCTGCTCGAGAAGCAGGGAATTTCTCTGATTCAGGGATATGACGCCAGCCAGCTGGAGCCGCAGCCGGATCTGGTGATCGTGGGTAACGCCATGACCCGTGGGAATCCATGCGTTGAAGCGGTGCTGGAACGCAATATCCCGTACATGTCTGGCCCGCAGTGGCTGCATGATTTTGTCCTGCGCGACCGCTGGGTTGTCGCCGTTGCCGGGACGCACGGCAAAACCACCACCGCCGGTATGGCGACCTGGATCCTCGAAGCCTGCGGCTACAAGCCGGGCTTCGTGATCGGCGGCGTACCGGGGAATTTCGACGTCTCCGCGCGTCTGGGCGACAGCCCGTTCTTTGTGATTGAAGCGGATGAATACGACTGCGCGTTCTTCGACAAGCGCTCCAAGTTCGTGCATTACTGCCCACGCACGCTGATCCTCAACAACCTTGAGTTCGATCACGCGGATATCTTTGACGACCTGAAAGCGATTCAGAAACAGTTCCACCATCTGGTGCGCATTGTTCCGGGTCAGGGCCGCATTATCCTGCCGGAGAACGACATCAACCTGAAGCAGACTATGGCGATGGGGTGCTGGAGCGAGCAGGAGCTGGTTGGCGAGCAGGGGCACTGGCAGGCGAAAAAGCTCAACGCGGATGCCTCCGAATGGGAAGTGCTGCTCGACGGTGAGAAAGTGGGCGAGGTGAAGTGGGGCCTGGTGGGCGAGCACAACATGCACAACGGCCTGATGGCGATCGCCGCGGCGCGTCACGTGGGCGTACTGCCTGCGGATGCCGCCAATGCGCTGGGCTCGTTTATCAACGCCCGTCGCCGTCTGGAGCTGCGCGGTGAAGCCCACGGCGTTACCGTTTATGACGATTTCGCGCACCACAACGGCCATTCTGGCGACGCTTGCCGCATTGCGTGGCAAAGTTGGCGGCACCGCGCGCATTCTGGCCGTGCTGGAACCGCGTTCGAACACCATGAAAATGGGTATTTGCAAAGACGATCTCGCACCGTCCTTAGGGCGTGCCGACGAGGTCTTCCTGCTGCAACCGCAGCATATTCCGTGGCAGGTGGCCGAAGTGGCAGACGCCTGCATTCAGCCGGCGCACTGGAGTGCGGACGTGGATGTCTTAGCGGATATGGTGGTGAAAGCCGCACAGCCTGGCGATCACATTCTGGTGATGAGCAACGGTGGGTTTGGTGGGATCCATCAGAAGCTGCTGGACGGTCTGGCGAAGAAAGCCGCGGCCGCAGAGTAAAAAAAGCCCGGTGGCGCTAGCGCTTACCGGGCCTACATTTTCGCACGACCTTGTAGGCCGGATAAGGCGTTTACGCCGCCATCCGGCGCAAACCCGCACAGATTACTCTTCGTTCTCAGACAGCTCGCGCAGATACTGGAAAATCAGGCGCGCAGACTTCGGGGGCTTATTCCCTTCTTTCTCTTTCTTCGCGTTGCGGATCAGCGATCGCAGCTGCTGGCGGTCGGCATTCGGCCACAGGTTCAGCACTTCAGGTACCGCGTCATCACCCTGCTCGATCAAACGATCGCGGATCTGCTCCAGCTTATGGAACAGCGCAACCTGCTGGTTGTGGCGGTTTTTCAGTTTGTCCAGCGCCTGACGGATCGGCTCCACGTCGCGCTGACGCAGCAGTTTACCGATAAGCTGAAGCTGGCGGCGACGCCCTTCTTTCTTGATTTTCTGTGCCAGTTCAATGGCATCACGCAGATCTGGTCGAGCGGGATCTTATCCAGCGCGTTTTTACCCAGTTCTACCATTTCTGCGCCAAGCTGTTTTAACTCTTCGGCGTCACGTTTAATTTCACTTTTACTGACCCAGATGATCTCATCATCTTCGTCTTCGATGTCATCACCGGGAACGTCGTCGAGCCAGTCTTCGGGCTGCTTAGTCATGTCAGGCTCCTTAAAAAGAGGCTAATGTTACCAGTTAAGACGCGCACTGAAAAACGGTTCTCTGTTAGACTTCACTTAACTCTCTCTTACAGTATGGCATTTGCGATGAAAGTAACCTCACAAGTTGAAGCGCAGCGTAAGATCCTGGAAGAAGCCGTCTCCACCGCGCTGACGCTCGCTTCAGGTAAATCAGATGGCGCCGAAGTGGCGGTCAGCAAAACCACCGGCATTAGCGTGAGCACCCGCTATGGCGAAGTGGAGAATGTAGAATTTAACAGCGATGGCGCGCTGGGGATCACGGTGTATCACCAGAATCGTAAAGGCAGCGCGTCGTCTACCGATCTGAGCCCGGATGCCATCGCCCGTACGGTGCAGGCGGCGCTGGATATCGCGCGTTACACCTCCCCGGACCCTTACGCTGGCGTGGCCGATAAAGAGCTGCTGGCGTTTGACGCGCCGGATCTCGATCTGTTCCATCCCGCGGAAGTGACGCCGGATGAAGCCATTGAGCTGGCCGCGCGAGCCGAGCAGGCCTCTTTGCAGGCTGACAAACGCATCACCAATACCGAAGGCGGCAGCTTTAACAGCCACTACGGCATTAAAGTGTTTGGTAACTCCCATGGCATGTTGCAGGGGTACTGCTCAACCCGCCACTCGCTTTCCAGCTGCGTCATCGCCGAAGAAAACGGCGATATGGAGCGTGATTACGCGTATACCATTGGCCGCGCGCTGGGAGATTTGCAGTCTCCGGGTGGGTGGGAAAAGCGTGCGCCGAACGCACGCTGTCACGCCTTTCGCCGCGTAAACTCTCCACCATGAAAGCGCCGGTCATTTTTGCCAACGAAGTGGCAACCGGCCTGTTTGGTCATCTGGTGGGAGCGATTGCGGGCGGTTCGGTGTACCGTAAATCGACCTTCCTGCTCGACTCGCTGGGCAAGCAGATCCTGCCGGAATGGCTGACCATCGAAGAGCACCCACACCTGCTGAAAGGGCTGGCCTCTACGCCGTTCGACAGCGAAGGCGTGCGCACGGAACGTCGTGATATCGTGAAAGACGGCATTCTGACCCAGTGGCTGCTGACCAACTACTCCGCGCGTAAGCTGGGGCTGAAAAGCACCGGGCACGCGGGCGGCATTCATAACTGGCGCATTGCCGGACAGGGCCTGAATTTTGAACAGATGCTGAAAGAGATGGGCACCGGCCTGGTGGTCACCGAGCTGATGGGGCAGGGCGTGAGCGGTATTACCGGCGACTACTCTCGCGGTGCAGCGGGCTTCTGGGTCGAAAACGGTGAAATTCAGTATCCGGTGAGCGAAATCACCATCGCCGGCAACCTGAAGGACATGTGGCGCAATATTGTTACGGTCGGTAACGATATTGAAACACGCAGCAATATTCAGTGTGGTTCTGTATTACTGCCGGAGATGAAAATCGCCGGGCAATAATCCCCGTAAAAGATTGATTAATAATAAAAAAAGGAAGTGAGCAATGCGTAAACACCTGTTAGCGATCGTCGCGGCTTCAACGCTGGTTCTTGGCCCGTCTGCGTTTGCTGCCGATCTCGAAGACAACATGGACATCCTCAGTGAAAACCTGAAGGTGGTGCAGAAAACGGACAATGCGGCGGACATGAAAGACGCATTGACTAAAATGCGTGAAGCCGCGCTGGATGCGCAAAAAGCGACGCCGCCGAAGCTGGAAAGCAAAGCGGCAGACAGCGCCGAGATGAAAGACTACCGCCACGGTTTTGACGTGCTGGTCGGCCAGATTGACGGCGCGCTGAAGCTGGCGAACGAAGGCAAAGTGAAAGAAGCCCAGGCGGCAGCCGATCAGTTTGTCGCGACCCGCAACACGTACCACAAAAAGTATCGTTAATTGGGTGCCTGAGCTGTACGTCCTCTCCCGTATGCGGAGGCGCATTATGCGCCCCGCATCGTTGCTCCCTACTTGCCGGAGCGACAATCCATCCGCGCTGTCACTTCAAGCGAGCCGTTACGAAAACGGATCTCGCACAGTGTTTTCCTCGTCACCAGCGTTAAGATGATTATTGTCAAAGAAATAATCATCAAAACCCCGATACTTGGGTTTCTGCGTTTCATGGATGCCTCCTTGCTTTAAAGCGGGCGAGGTAGCGAACTCCACGGTGTGACGTGTCGTTTCGAGCCCCCGCCCTGATTTTTATCAGGCGGGGCTTCCCACTCCGTCCCATGCCTGAGACGGTCAGTCTCAAGCACCCGCCGCCACTCTAGCGGATCCCCATAAGAAAACCTTATCCACGTCACATTTCTACGAGCCTGCTCGTAATCTTTTCCACTCCGCTTACCAGTCTAATGCCGCGTAATAGCGTGATATTCATCACGTAAATCCAGCGATTTATACAGATTCACCGCATTTATGTGGCACAGATCACTGCCGCTGCTCGCCTTTCCACTTCGAAGTGGAAAACAACTCGCTACAAACAATTCCCCCTCGACGTTAGTTTTATTCCAGAGCCATTAACGGGGTAAGACGAGTGATTAACGGAGCGGTAATGAACGACGTTGGGGAACAGGCGGTGCAAACAGAACAGCTCGCGAACACCATGCTTCAGCAGGTCTACGCCCTGCTGGCCCGGCACAACATCATTCCCAACGCGGTACAGGAGCAGATGCTGACCTCCCACGTTCGCGCAATGGCGCACCGGTCCGTGACCGGCGAGCCGCTGCCGGAGGTTGAAGCAGAGCTGTTCGACGAAATTTCACCAGATTCAATGCAACTCGCCCGTGAAGTGGTAGCGCAGTTCGGCAACCTTCCTGATGAAGAGGCCTGGCTGCTCTCCGTTCACTTCGAAGTCGCGAAAGACAACCTTTAAGGAGCAACACATGGAACAGATTACAGTCGTGATTGGCGATCGCCTGGGTAAAGGTCAGAAAGTGGCTGCGGGTGTGGAAAAAGCCGGCGGACGCGCGGTTGTCGTACCGGGCATGGCAGCGGATATGAAGCTCGGTGACGTGATGAAAGCAGAAAACGCCACCTTCGGGATCTCCTTCTGCGGCAGCGGCGGCGCGGGCGCCATCACCGCTCAGACCAAATATGGCTACAAGGCCAAATACGGCATGCGCTCCGTGGATGAGGGGGTGACCGCCATCAACGAAGGCTGCAACGTGCTGGGCTTTGGCTTTATGGATAAAGAAGAGCTGGGCGAGCGTCTGGTACAGGCGTGGCAGAAGAAATACGGCGCGTAAGCATGAAAGAACAGTTCACAACCACGGTGAGAGTGAAGGGGAAGGGCGACGCCAAAGCGCGCGCCTTTGCCGACGCCCTCAACCACGTTCAGGCTGCGGTGATGAAAGCCTCACCGCATATCTTACTGCGTATTGAGCCACAGGATGTGCAGGTTGTTCAGGCGCAAGAAGCGGTGCGAAAAGAAGCGTTTCTGTTCTTCTTTTTGCGCCGGGAAAGACGCACCTACAGCGTGGAGCTGGATGTGACCGTCAACGTGACCGCCATCAATCTCGACCAGGTGGAGTTCGTCACGCAACGCTGATTATTCATAAAAGGGCAGACTGATGTTCTTAATTATATTAATAAAATCGCTCATCATTGGCGGCCTGGTTGGCGTCGGTGTTGGCGCCGGGGCTGCACGCATGTTTCATGCGCCTACCACTCAGGGTATGGGCGCGTTTCGTACGTTGGGGGAACTGAACTCCTGCGAAGGGGATCCGGCGTCCCACTTCTCCTTTGGGTTAGGTTTCTTCTTTAACGCCTGGGCCTCTTCCGTGGCCGCAGGTGCCTTCACACAGGACGTTGACCACCGCATCATCCCGAACTGGGGTGCTGCTGCACTGATGATTAAAAACCGTAACGTCGGTGAAACGCTGCATGACCCGCGCAAAATGGCGATTGCCTGCGGCATCATCGGCATGATTGTTGTGACCTTCCTTAACCTGACCGCCTCCTCCGTTCCGGCAGCGCTTCAGGTGACCGCCGTGAAGGTGCTGGTACCGGCGGCGAACCTGCTGGTCAACACCGTGATGCCGGTGATCTTCTGGCTGGCGGCCATCGACGCGGGTAAAAAATCGGGCTTCTGGGCCACCATCTTTGGCGGCGCGGCACAGCTGATCATGGGTAACGCCGTACCGGGTCTGGTACTGGGTATTCTGATTGGTAAAGGTGTTGAAGAGAGTGGCTGGAACCACGTCACCAAAGTGATGATGGCGGCGATCGTTCTGCTCTTCGTGCTGAGCGGCTTCTTCCGCGGCTTCGACATGAAGATGATCGAATCCTTCCATCTGACCGTGCCGAACTGGCTCGACATGATCCACAACTCGCTCAGCGGTAAAT
The DNA here is from genome assembly GCF_019056635.1 of Enterobacter cloacae complex sp. ECL72. Taxonomy (NCBI): domain Bacteria; kingdom Pseudomonadati; phylum Pseudomonadota; class Gammaproteobacteria; order Enterobacterales; family Enterobacteriaceae; genus Enterobacter; species Enterobacter cloacae complex sp. ECL72. Next base: position 4,832,511 of record NZ_CP077659.1, read on the forward strand.
AACAGGAGCCTCTAAATGGAACAGAATAAAGGTTTTTGGTATGCCGACTGGTCGTTCCCGATCTTCGTTGGCCTGCTCTCCTCCGGCGTCTTCGCCGGGACGCACATGTACTACCTCTACGGCATCGGCGCGTTTAACGAAGTGGCCTTCGTGGCGATGCTGAAAGCGGGAATCGATACCGGCGTCTACGGCGCGGTGGCGGCGTTCGGTGCTAGCTTCCTGTTCGCCCGTATTATCGAAGGCTCGCTAGTGGGTATTCTCGATATCGGCGGTGCGATCCAGACCGGCGTGGGCCTCGGCGTTCCGGCGCTGCTGCTGGGCGCGGGGATCATGTTCCCGGTGACCAACTTCATTGCCGCGCTGATTACCGGCCTGGTGATTGGCCTGGCGATTGGCTACGTCATCATCCTGGCGCGTAAGTTCACCATCAATCAGAGCAACTCCACCTACGGCGCAGACGTGATGATGGGCGCGGGTAACGCCTCCGGCCGCTTCCTCGGGCCGTTGATTATCCTCAGCGCCATGACCGCCTCCATTCCAATCGGCGTCGGTTCCCTGGTAGGCGCGCTGCTGTTCTACATCTGGCAGAAGCCGATTACCGGTGGCGCCATCCTCGGCGCAATGATTTTGGGCTGGCTGTTCCCGGTCGCCCTTTAATACCCGCGGGCGCTTCGGTGCCCGCTTTATCAGGAGATCCTCATGTTTGATTTACTCCTGCGCCGTGCGCGCCTCGCCGACGATACCCTGACCGATATCGCCATCCAGGACGGGAAGATTGCCGCGACAGGCGACATTGACGCTCCCGCCCGCAAAACGGTTGAGCTGAACGGCGACGTGTTCGTCAGCGCGGGCTGGATTGACTCCCACGTCCACTGCTACCCGAACTCCCCGATTTACCACGACGAGCCGGACAGCGTGGGCATTGCCACCGGCGTCACCACCGTGGTGGACGCGGGCAGTACCGGAGCCGACGACGTGGACGATTTTACGCCATCACCCGCAAAGCCTCCACCGAGGTGTTTGCCCTGCTGAACATCTCCCGCGTGGGGCTGATCGCCCAGAACGAGCTGGCCAACATGGCGAATATTGACGCCGATGCGGTGAAGCAGGCGGTGACGCGCCACCCGGATTTTATCGTTGGCCTGAAGGCGCGCATGAGCAGCAGCGTGGTCGGTGAAAACGGCATCACCCCGCTGGAGCGCGCGAAAGCGATTCAGAAAGAGAACGGCGACCTGCCGCTGATGGTGCACATCGGCAACAACCCGCCGAACCTCGATGAGATTGCCGAACTGCTGAGCTCCGGCGACATCATCACCCACTGCTACAACGGCAAGCCTAACCGCATTCTGACGCCCTCCGGCGAGCTGCGCGCCTCCATTACGTCTGCGCTGAAGCGCGGCGTGCGCCTGGACGTCGGCCACGGCACGGCGAGCTTCAGCTTTGAAGTGGCGAAGCGCGCCATTGCGATGGGCATTCTGCCGCATACCATCAGCTCGGATATTTACTGCCGCAACCGCATCAACGGCCCGGTCGGCTCGCTGGCGAGCGTGATGTCGAAATTCCTCGCCATCGGCATGTCATTGCCGCAGGTGATTGACTGTGTCACGGCCAACGCCGCCGACGGCCTGCGCCTGACGCGCAAAGGCCGCATTCAGCCTGGCCTCGACGCCGATCTGACGCTGTTTACGCTCAAGCGCCAGCCGACGGTGCTGACGGATGCCGAAAACGACAGCCTACAGGCTGAACACATTCTGATGCCGCTTGCCGCGATCCGCGCGGGCAAGGGCTACATGACCGAACAAGGGAGCACGGAACATGCCTTCGATTTATGAGAAGTACAACTTAAAGCAGGTTATCAACACCTCTGGCCGCATGACGGCGCTGGGTGTCTCCACGCCGCGCCCGGAAGTGGTGCAGGCGGCGATGGACGGCATGAATCACTATTTCGAGATGAAGGATCTGGTCAATAAAACCGGGGAATACATCGCGAAGCTGCTGGAGGTGGAAGGGGCGACGGTGGTCTCCTGCGCGTCGGCGGGCATTGCCCAGTCCGTGGCGGCGGTGCTGGTGAAAGACAGCGACTGGCTGCTGGAAAACCTGCACGTCACACCGATTGAAAACAACGAAATCGTCCTGCCGAAAGGCCACAACGTGAACTTTGGCGCGCCGGTGGGCACCATGGTGGCGCTGGGCGGCGGCAAGCTGGTGGAGGCGGGCTACGCCAACGAATGCTCTGCCGATCAGCTGGCGGCGGCGATCACTCCGCGCACGGCGGCGATCCTCTACATCAAATCGCACCACTGCGTGCAGAAAAGCATGCTCAGCGTCGAGCAGGCGGCGGTCGTGGCGCGCAAGCACGATCTCCCGCTGATCGTCGATGCGGCGGCGGAAGAAGATCTGCACGCCTACTACCGCTCCGGTGCCGATCTGGTGATCTACAGCGGCGCGAAGGCGATCGAAGGGCCAACCAGCGGGCTGGTGATCGGCAAAACCCAGTACGTTGAGTGGGTGAAGCGCCAGACGGCGGGCATTGGTCGCGCGATGAAAGTGGGCAAAGAGGGTATCCTGGGCTGACCTGCGCCATCGAACACTACCTGACGGCGACCAAAGAGAGCGGGGCCGAGATGGTGGCGAAGATGACGCCGTTTATCGACGCGTTGAACACCCTGAACGGCGTGACCGCGCGCGTGGTCTGGGACAGCGCCGGGCGTGACATCGCCCGCACCGAGATTAAGTTTGACGAAGCCACCACCGGCGTCGGCACCGGTGAACTGGTGAACGCGCTGAAACAGGGCGAATACGCCATTTACTTCCGTGGCTATAAGGCCAACGAAGGGATTATCGAGGCGGACGTGCGCAGCGTGAATGCTGACCAGCTGAACATCGTGTACCGCCGCATTAGCGAAGTATTAGGACAGGAGAAAAAAGCATGAAACTGACCCCCAACTTTTACCGTGACCGCGTCTGCCTGAACGTGCTGGCAGGCTCAAAGGCCAACGCCAGCGCCATTTACGAGGCGGCGGAAGGTCATGTGCTGGTGGGCGTGCTCTCCAAAAATTACCCGGACGTGGCGAGCGCGGTTGCGGACATGCGCGAATACGCAGCCCTGATTGATAATGCGCTCTCCGTGGGGCTGGGCGCGGGCGACCCGAACCAGTCAGCGATGGTGAGTGAAATCTCCCGCCAGGTGCAGCCGCAGCACGTTAACCAGGTCTTTACCGGCGTGGCCACCAGCCGCGCGCTGCTGGGGCAGAATGAGTCCGTGGTCAACGGTCTGGTCTCCCCGACCGGCACCGTCGGCATGGTGAAAATCTCCACCGGCCCGCTGAGCAGCAAAGCGCCGGACGGCATAGTGCCGGTTGAAACCGCTATCGCCCTGCTGAAAGATTTCGGCGGCAGCTCCATCAAGTACTTCCCGATGGGCGGCCTGAAATGCCGTGACGAATACCAGGCGGTGGCGGAAGCCTGCGCCCGTCACGACTTCTGGCTGGAGCCGACCGGGGGAATCGATCTGGAGAACTTCGAGGCGATCTTGCAGATCGCCCTGGATGCGGGCGTGAGCAAAATCATCCCGCATATCTACAGCTCGATTATCGATAAAGCCAGCGGTGATACGCGTCCGGAAGATGTGCGTACGCTGCTGGCGATGACGAAGAAGCTGGTTAAGTAGAACCTGCCCCTCACCCTAACCCTCTCCCACCGGGAGAGGGAACCTTACCCCTCTCCCTTTGGGAGAGGGCTGGGTGAGGAAACAAACACACACCCGAAGGAGCCACCATGCACACCCGTACCCTGCTTGTCGCTTCACTCTCTTTACTTGCTACCTCTGCAATCGCTCAAACCAGTACGCCTGGTGGGTACCTATAATCCGAACGGTGAAGGGCTGTACCGCTTTACCGTCGATCCGCAAACCGGTGCGCTGAACGATAAAACACTGGTGAGCAAACTGCCGAACGCCGCGCAGTTAACCGTCTCACACGACGGCAAAACGCTGTATCTGGCAAGCGAAGTGGAGCAGGGCGTGGTGCAGGCGCTGCGCATCGGTGATAACGGCGCGCTGAGCGAGCTGAATCAGGTGTCCTCCGGCGGCGCGGGGCCGGTGTATCTTTCCCTGACGCCGAACGGCAAACATCTGCTGGTGGCAAACTACGTCAGCGGAACTGTCGCGGTGCTGCCCGTTAACGCAGACGGCAGCCTGGGCGATGCTACGGACACCCATCAGGACAAAGGCGAACCGGGCGCGGCGAAGCCGGAAGCTGCCGTCGAGGGCAGTTTCGCCATCAGCGATCATAACGGCCCACATGCGCACATGATCGCCGCCGATCCGGACGGGAAATACGTTTTTTCCACCGATCTGGGGCTGGATCGCATCTATCAGTACCGTTTTGACGATCAAACCGGGAAGCTGACTCCTAACGATCCGCCATTTATCAGCGCCTCCTCAAAAGGGGCCGGGCCGCGCCACTTCGTCTTTACGCCGAAAGGCGATGCCCTGTGGCTGATTAACGAAGAGGCGTCTACGCTCACCCATTATGCGCTGGACAGTAATGGCAGGCTGAAAGAGGGTAAAACGGTTTCAGCCCTGCCGGACGGTTATAAAGGCACCAGTTTTGCTGCCGGGCTGGCGCTAAGCGCCGACGGGAAACAGCTGTATGTCGCTAACCGTTTGCATAACAGCATCGGGCACTTTACCGTAACGGCGGAGGGTACGCTGACGCATCAGGATGATGTCTGGACGCGCGGCGACTATCCGCGCACCCTGACGCTCGATAAGCAGGGTCGCTGGCTGTACGTCATGAACCAGCGCAGCGACAACATTACCCGTTTCCGCGTGGCGCCGGACGGCAAGCTGAGCGCCGAGCCAGACTATACCCCGGTCGGCAGCCCATCCCAGATGGTCATTTCACCCTGAGCAGTAAGAGGACAACGACGTGCGATTTCCGAACCAACGTTTAGCGCAACTTTTCGATCTGTTGCAAAACGAGACGCTGCCACAGGACGAGCTGGCGCAGCGGCTGTCGGTCTCCACGCGAACCGTCCGGGCGGATATCACCGCCCTGAACGCGCTGCTGGCCAGCCACGGCGCGCAGTTCATTTTGAGCCGGGGCAACGGCTATCAGCTCAAAATTAATGATGTGGTGCGCTATCAACAATTGCAGGCGTCCCACCCGCGCGCTGCGTATTCCGCGAACCGGACCGGAGCGCGTGCACTATCTGGTGGTGCGTTTTCTGACGTCAGCCTTTTCCCTCAAGCTGGAGGATCTGGCCGATGAGTGGTTCGTCAGCCGGGCTACGTTGCAGAGCGACATGGTGGAAGTGCGCGAGTGGTTTCACCGTTATAACCTGACGCTGGAAACCCGCCCGCGCCACGGGATGAAGCTGTTTGGCAGCGAGATGGCGATCCGCGCCTGCCTGACCGACCTCCTGTGGGAGCTGGCGCAGCAGGACAGCCTGAACCCGCTGGTGACCGACGTGGCGCTGAATGCGGGGGTGGCGGAAAAGATGGTGCCGGTGCTGCACGATGCGCTGACGCGCCATCACATTCGCCTGACCGATGAAGGCGAGCTGTTCCTGCGCCTGTACTGCGCGGTGTCGGTGCGGCGCATCAGCGAGGGTATCCGCTGCCGGAATTCCACGCGGAGGACGTGGAAGAGAACGTGCGTGAGGCGGCGAAAGATATCGCGGTGGCTATCCAGGAGCTGGCGGGCAAAGCGCTTTCGCCGTCAGAAGAGAGCTGGCTGTGTGTGCACATTGCGGCGCGGCAGATCCAGGAGATCGCCCCCAGCGCGATTAACGCCGACGACGACGAAGCCCTGGTCAACTACATTCTGCGCTACATCAACACCCACTATAACTACAACCTGCTGAGCGATGAGCAACTGCATGCAGATCTGCTCACGCACATCAAAACCATGATTACCCGCGTGCGGTATCAAATCATGATCCCCAATCCGCTGCTGGATAACATCAAGCAGCACTACCCGATGGCGTGGGATATGACCCTCGCGGCGGTGTCGAGCTGGGGCAAATACACCCCGTATGTGATCAGCGAAAACGAAATTGGTTTTCTGGTGCTGCATATCGGCGTCGGGCTGGAGCGCCATTACAATATCGGCTACCAGCGCCAGCCGCAGGTGCTGCTGGTGTGCGACGCCGGTAACGCGATGGTGCGCATGATCGAGGCGGTACTTCAGCGTAAATATCCGCAGATTGAGGTGACGCGCACGCTCACCCTTCGTGAGTACGAGCTTGCCGATGCCATTGGCGAAGACTTCGTGATCTCCACCGCCCGCGTGAGCGAAAAATCCAAACCGGTGGTGATGATCGCCCCGTTCCCGACCGATTATCAGTTAGAGCAGATCGGCAAGCTGGTGCTGGTGGATCGCACCCGCACGTGGATGCTGGAAAAATACTTCGACGCGGCCCATTTCCGCATTCTCGACAAGCCTGTCGACCAGCAAACGCTGTTCCGCGAACTGTGCGGGCAGCTTGAAGGAAGGTTTTGTCGGCGCGGAGTTTCTGGAATCGGTTATCGAGCGTGAAGCCATCGTCAGCACCATGCTCGGCGACGGCATCGCGCTGCCGCACTCCCTCGGGCTGCTGGCGCAAAAAACGGTGGTCTACACCGTGCTGGCGCCGCAGGGCATTCAGTGGGGAGATGAAACCGCTCATGTCATCTTCCTGCTCGCCATCAGCAAAAGCGAGTACGAAGAGGCAATGGCGATTTACGACATCTTTGTCACCTTCCTGCGTGAACGCGCGATGGCGCGCCTGTGCCAGTGCGAGAATTTTGCGGCGTTTAAGGCTGAGGCGATGGAGAGTTTGAGTCGGTTTTGACGTTCAGGCGGACAGAGGATATCCGCCTTCATTCAACGCAGATGATGCACAACCTGGTTGCTGCTGCCGCGCCAGATAAGCATAGGATCTTTTAGATCCTGCACGAACTTGCCGTCGACCAGGACGTTAATCAGATCCACCACTTCCATCTGCTGCGCATTCAGTTCATCCAGCTTATAGCCCGTCCAGACCCAGATGTCTTTTCCTGCGCACTCGCGGCGGATGCGTTTTACCAGCTTCAGGATCGCCGGCACGTTTTGCGGATGGAGCGGGTCGCCGCCGGAGAGCGAGATCCCCTGGCGTTTGATGCGCGTGTCGTTCAGGTCGTTGATGATGCGGTCTTCCATCTCAGCGGTAAACGGCATACCCGAGTTCAGGCGCCAGGTGCTTTTGTTGTAGCAGCCGGGGCACTCGTGAACGCAGCCTGATACAAACAGGGTACAGCGGGTGCCGGGGCCGTTGACGATGTCGACGGGGTAGTACTGGTGATAGTTCATCGCGAATAACCACGCCGGGTGGCGCTGCGCTTACCCGGCCTACAAAGAGAGCGGTCCGTAGGCCCGGTAAGCGCAGCGCCACCGGGCATTAACGTGGCAGCGGATTACCCGATCTGCCCATTCCCCAGATGTTTCACCCTGCGCTTCACCTCTTCCTGCTTACCGGCGTTAAACGGACGGGCATCCGGGCTGCCGAGGTAGCCGCACACGCGGCGGGTCACGGAGACGCGGGCTGCGTCGTGGTTACCGCATTTCGGGCAGGTGAAGCCTTTGCTGGTGCATTCGAACTCACCGGTAAAGCCGCACTCGTAGCACTCGTCAATTGGCGTGTTGGTTCCGTAGTACGGCACGTGCTGATAGCTGTAATCCCACACGTCTTCCAGCGCCTTCAGGTTGTGCTGAATGTTCGGGTACTCGCCGTAGCAGATAAAACCGCCGTTCGCAATGGGCGGATAGGCCGCTTCAAAGTCGATCTTGTCGTACGGGTTCACCTTCTTCTCCACATCGAGGTGGAAGCTGTTGGTGTAGTAACCTTTGTCGGTCACGCCTTCCACGATGCCGAACTCGGCGGTGTCCAGACGGCAGAAGCGATCGCAGAGGTTTTCGCTCGGCGTGCTGTACAGGCTGAAACCGTAGCCAGTTTCCTCTTTCCACTGGTCTACCGCATCGCGCAGGCGCTGCACAATCGCGATACCTTTCTCACGCAGGGCGTCGTTGTCATAGATGTGCTTGTCGCCAAACAGCGCGTTAATCGTTTCGTGAATGCCGATATAGCCAAGAGATCGATGCGCGACCGTTTTGAAGATCTCCGACACATCATCGTCCGCCTTCAGGCGCACGCCGCAGGCTCCTTCCATATAGAGAATTGGCGCGACGCGGGCTTTCACCCCTTCAAGACGGGCGATGCGGGTCATAAGCGCCTTACGTGCCAGCTGTAAACGTTCATCCAGCAGCGTCCAGAAGGCCGCTTCATTCCCTTTAGCTTCCAGCGCGATGCGCGGCAGGTTCAGGCTGATGACGCCCAGGTTGTTGCGCCCGTCGTGGATCTGCTCGCCGTTCTCATCTTCGTACACGCCGAGGAAGCTGCGGCAGCCATTGGCGTTTTAAACGAACCGGTGACTTTCACCACCTGGTCGTAGTTGAGGATGTCCGGGTACATACGCTTGCTCGCGCACTCCAGCGCCAGCTGCTTGATGTCATAGTTCGGATCGCCAAACTTGTGGTTCAGGCCGTCACGAATGGCGAACACCAGTTTCGGGAACACCGCCGTTTTACGGTTTTTACCGAGGCCGGAGATGCGGTTGCGCAGAATAGACTGCTGGAGCAGGCGTGATTCCCAGCTGGTGCCGAGGCCAAACCCGAAGGTCACAAACGGCGTCTGGCCGTTGGCGGTGTGCAGCGTGTTTACCTCATATTCCAGCGACTGGAACGCGTCGTAGCACTCTTTCTCGGTGCGGGAACGGGCGTAACCGTCGGCATCCGGGATCTGCCACTCTTCCGCCGTTTTACGGTGTTTGTTGAAGCTCTCGGCCACGAACGGGGCCAGCACTTCATCGATGCGGTTAATGGTGGTGCCGCCATAGATGTGGCTTGCCACCTGGGCGATGATCTGCGCCGTGACCGCCGTCGCGGTGGAGATGGATTTCGGCGGCTCAATCTCGGCGTTACCCATTTTAAAACCGTGGGTCAGCATGCCTTTCAGGTCGATCAGCATGCAGTTAAACATCGGGAAGAACGGCGAGTAGTCGAGATCGTGATAGTGGATCTCACCGCGCTCGTGCGCAGACACCACGTCGCGCGGCAGCAGGTGCTGGCGGGCATAGTGCTTGGCGACGATACCGGCCAGCAGGTCGCGCTGGGTTGGGATCACTTTGCTGTCTTTGTTGGCATTTTCATTGAGCAGCGACGAGTTGGTTTGCTCTACCAGGCCGCGGATCTCCTGGTTCAGGCGACCGCGTTTCTCACGCTGGACGTCACGGTCGTGACGATACTCAATGTAGGCGCGCGCCAGCTGCTTGTACGGACCAGACATCAGCTGGTTTTCAACCGCGGTCTGGATCTCGTTGATATCCACCTGGCTGCGTTCATGCATCTGGCTGCTAACGACTTCTGCGACGGTGGCGCAGTAATCTGCGTCATCGACTCCCGCTGCTTTAGCTGCACGCAGAATGGCTTCTTTGATGCGCTCTGATTTAAACGGCACTTTACAGCCATCACGTTTCATCACATGCGGTGTCATGATCACTCCATTTTAAAAACAGGTTATCCACAAAGGTGGAGAAGTATTCACCGGACGTATTCCTCGCCGCGGCAAAGACTTCCCGCGTGCCCAGCTCGTGTTATCCACAATTCCGGCCAGCGTTCGCGCCGTCTTGTTGTTGGAATAGTAGACGATAAATACAAGATGTTGGGTCGGCGTGCATTTTAAGTGCTACATATAGTGATTTGCATCAAACAAGTTTGCGATTTTTTGATGCAGAACAAAGTAAAAGACGAGTACATACGGCGGGCGCTGGGGCAATTGTAAAGACTCGAAGGAAAAATCTGATTAATTATTCAACAAAAACAAGCGCTCAGCAGAGCCTGTGCTGAGCGCTGCTCGATTAACTCACCCCGCAGGCCCAGCTCAACCCTGCCTGCAAAGGCTACGGTAACGATGCAGCCCAGTACCAACGGGATGAGAAGAGAGCTTTCGGGGGCATCGTCCTGTTTTTGAGAACCTTCATTACTCAGCGCAGACATCGCCTCTTCCCGCGTACGCGCCGCCAGCAATTGCTCACGCACCCGCTCATCCGTGAGTCTGCTGGTCAGCGTCGTCAGCAGGTGCATATGCGTACTGCCTGCTTCCGCTGGCGGAATGGCGAGCAGGAAAACCATCCTCACCTCTTCATCACCCTCCAGCCCCGGCCAGCATATCGGATCGTCAAAGAGCGCCAGACAAAATGCCGCCTGTTGCACCGCCTCGGTTTTACCGTGCGGGACGGCGAGCGCTTCACCCAGCGCGGTAGGGCCTTCACTTTCACGTTGTAAAACGCTTTCGATAAATGCCTCTCGATCGTTGATGACCTTCCGCCTGGCGAGCGGCTCGGTGAGCCAACGGATCACTGCTTCCGGCGTACGTTGGGGCGGGTTGATAAACACCAGATCGGGATGCGTCAATGCCAGCAAGTTCATATTAAGCCTCAATCAAAAATCGCAGGTTGCGGAGGGAGGATCGCCGTTACCGGTTGCATCGGCTCTTCCAGATAGTTGATCTGCCGTAACACTGCCAGACTTTCCGGGACGGGAGCCGGTTGTGTCCCGGCGTTAAATACGCGTAAGACGGTGCCATGCAGCAGCTGCGCATGGGGCAGAGCGGAAAGGATGAGCGGCTCCGGCACGGTCAGTAGCGAGAACTCTGCCGGAAGCCTGCGCTCGGGCAGACGCAACGAAAAGCGCTCAAGACGGTGATCGAGCGTGTGTAGCGTTTGCCGTTGGTAGGTGAAGGGCTGTCCAGCCGCCTGATTTTCCAGCTGGCGCAGCGTGAGGTGGTCGGCGTTGTCGGCCAGCGCGACGGTGAATGAAAAGCGCAACGGTTTCAGCAACTGGGCATCAGGAGTCTCAACCACCGTATTATTGATGCCGGAGGCCGACCCGGTCGCCATTCGAGATCGCTGCGTCCGAGCACGCCCGTCGATTTAAACATCGTCAGGGCAATAGCAGCGGGTTCGCTGCCGATAATCTGAAATTCTTTCATGCCACGGCTAGTCACAACCAGCGCTTTACCCGGTTCCGTGACAGCGATAATGCCCTCGCTGGTTTCGATATCCACGGGCTTCTCGCGATAGCGTTCTTGCCAGTGTTCACCGTCATATCCCGTTTCGCGCTGGATGATTGCGAAGGGCTGTGAGGCGATAGCGTGACGGGTGTGAACATCGCTGCCGATCAGTAAACGTAGCCGGTGATCGCAGTGGCTGTTTTCCAGCGAAGCCTCGACATACAGATTCGGATCGTCGTGGCGTAATTCGCAGACCAGACGAATGGATAACGGCGTTCGGGCCGTATCCTGACGGCTGGCGAGATCCTGCGGAAGACGCATTGTGGCCTCGACGGTCAGCTTTTCGACAAGCGGCGTTTTTACGCCGTCGACGAGCGTAAAATGCGAACAGCGCGTCGGCGCGTCGCCCGCAAGCGGTGAGAAATCGTAGCTGTCGCCCGCGTCCGCGCAGTCTTCAAAGGTAAAGAAAGAGGGGATACGTCTGCCGCTGCGTTTGTCATGCAGGGTAAGCGTTCCGGCATCCAGCGACAGTCGATAATGCGCATTCTCAATCTCGCTGCCCTTTATCTTTTCAGACGCCAGGAAAGGCGCAGGGTCTTCTTCAACGTTAACGGTGAGATAGCCGATCGGCGGCAGAACCGGTGTCTTTACCGCAACGTGCCAGCGGTAATAAGGGAGAAGGGGCGTCTCGCACTCGCCCTCGGCGGTAAGGGAGATCGCCGTTCCGCCGGGCAGAATGTCTCTTTCCAGGACGTCGAAAGGGATGGGCTGCCCCTGATGCGTCAGGGCGATATTATCCGCCCGGCTATACAGTGTGGCTATCACCACGCGCTGCGTTGGGGTAGCCAGCGAGTTAAAAATCAGCAGGTCGCCATCCTGAACGCAGGCGGCGGCCAGGGTTTTCACCACCAGATTCCACAGGCTATGGCACAGCTGTTCGGTTTGTTCCATACGATGCAGAATGTCGCGGTTGGTGGCATCGCTATTACAGCCGCCAATGGAATCGTGGGCATGGTTTCGCAACAGCTTTTTCCAGAGGGTGTCGACTACCGCGAGGTTGACCGGAATCCCCTGGTGACGCGCCATTGCGATTGTCGGCTCCAGCTGTCGCAGGATGAATTGTTCAACCTCATCGTTTTTCTTTTTGATGTCGTAGCGCACGGAGCCGATCGTTTTATGGATGCGGGTGTAGCGCGGCGATTTCAGCTCTCCTTCCAGGAGCTCAAACTGTTCACGCTGCGCGCGAAGGGTTTCTACATAACGCTCCAGAGAGCTGATGAAGTAACGGTCCTGATCCGGGGACTGTGCGCTGGCGACCTCCAGAATTTTCGGCAGCGCCGGGTCGATGCTGACCTGATCGCCGCCGCAGGGCAGGAGCAGGTCGTTTAGACCGGCCCGTGAACGCAAAAGTGTGGTCATCGGGTAGATTTTTCCCCGGAGATGGGAGGCTTCCGAACGCATGTTTTTAGCCGCGCCATAACCGAGCGCCATCGCACAGGCGATGACGGTCGCACCTGAGGGTGCGCGCCAGAGGAACTGGCTGCTTTTGGCGTGCCTGTCGTGATCGATACCGCGCCAGAAGACGATATTGTCGATATTGCAGCCCTGCAAGATCGTGGGCATTTGCGCATTGTGGCCAAAGGTATCCGGAAGATACCCAACCTGCATCGCATGCCCCAGCGTCCGGGCAGAAAAAATGCCGTACTTCAGGTTGCGGATAATCGATTCGCCATGCACGTTATAGGTGTCCGTCTGGGTATACCATGGCCCTACGAAGATCCTTTTTTCTCTGACCAGCTTTTCCAGCCTGGCGCGATAATCAGGATTGATGGCGAGAAAGTCCTCCACTACCGCCATCTGTCCGTCAAGGTGATAGCAGGTGTAAGCGGAGTCCTGCTCCAGCGTGTTGATGACGTCCGCAAAATTATATGACGCCAGCACCATGCTGTCCTGACGGGTGAAATACCACTCCTGATCCCAGTGCGTATGGGCAATGACGTGGATCTGATTCATGACGTTCCCCTTATCTGGCGTTCTTTGGGCTGACATAGAGCACGCCCAGGGCGCAAATCAGTGCGCCAATAAAGACGCTCGCCAGGTAGCCCGCCACGTTGGTTGCCAGCGGCCAGCCCCAGACGGCTGGCAGAGGCAGCGTCTGCTTCACGCCAAGGGTAATGGCGACCAGCGCGCCGGCGACGGCACCGGTCATGAACACCGGGATCAGACGTGGGTTTTTCAGGATGAACGGGATCGCGCCTTCGGAGATCCCAATCACGCCCAGCAACAACGAGGTGCTACCGACGGTTTTCTCTTCCTGGCTAAAGACATCCGGTAATCCAAAGCGGCCGTTGAGGAACGCAGCAAAGCCGACGCCAATGGAGGGGATCACGATGGAGAGTTCGCGGGCGGTTAAATCAAACGTCTCGCTCATGCCGTTCAGGCCGAGCGCGACCGAGCCTGCCGCCTTGTTGACCGGACCGCCCAGGTCGAACGCGGTGCCCGCGGCGATCATCGCGGAATAGAACCCGCGCCCGGTGTCACCTGCCGAGGTAAAAAAGACCACCATCAGCTGGTTAAGCGAGCCAAAAATCGGGTTAATCAAATATTCCATGACCATCACCAGCGTAATGCCGGTGATCAGCGGGACGAGCAGCATGGTTTTAATGGTGGTGAGCTGCTGGCGGACGTGAATCGAATCATTGAGCCAGCGCACCAGATAGCCCACAAAAAAGCCGATACCAATGGCGCCGAAAAAGCCGGATGGCATAAAGCCTTCGATATCAAAGAAGCGCTTATAGACTTCGTCTGACATGATGCCGCCAATAAGACCGGGGATGAGTGCCGGTTTACCGGCAATGGAAAACGCCAGATACATTGCAAAAACGGGATACATGAACTTAATGGTCATAAAGCCCACTTTATCCAGCACGCTGAACGGCGAATGTTCGATGTTAATAAACTGCCCGGTTATTTTGGCCGTCGCCATCATCAGCCCACCCATCACCACCACCGGCAGCATATAGCTGATGGCCGCCATAATATGGCCAATAAAAATCTGGTAAGCCGAACGCTGAAGATCGTCTTCTTGTGCGACAGTGGTGACGTTTTTTTCCTTTGCCAGCGCCTGACGCAGATAGCGATCGGTATGTTTGATCAGCTCTTGTGTGCGGGTTTGAAGGTGAGGAATGTTTTCAAAACGCTCGGCATCCTGAATGGGAACGTCGGTTGCCAGAATAATGGCCGTGGCGGAGGCGATATCCTGTTTTGTTAAGCGGTTTTTAACGCCGTCGCTGCCCTGCGTTTCGACCTTTACCTCGATATTGTGCTCGTTAGCCCATGCAATAATTTTATTCGCCGCCATAAAGGTGTGTGCGATACCTGTCGGGCAGGCCGTTACCGCGACAACTTTTTGTTTCGTCATTGTCATAATTCCCTGGATGTGAAAACAGGGGAAGTATAAAGAGAACCTAAAACAGTTTTTAATGTTTGCTAATACTAATTACGTATCGTGATACGCGTAAATTCAATGTGTGAAGCGCCTTCCAGAGACTATTTCTCTGTTGTGTTAATATCATCTCGGGATTAAACGGGGCGTAATAGATGAATTCATTCCAGGGAAGTGAACGTTTGATATTTGAATACATTCAGCATCATGCGTGTAATATTTCTAATATATCGGCAAAGAGATTGCCCGTGATACCTTTACCACGACAACATCCGTTAATCGTGTATGTAAAAAAATGGGCTATAAAAGCTATACCGAGCTTCGGTACCGTTTTTTACGCGACCATTTTACACCTGCACCTGCTACACCCGACGTGGGGCCGCAGCCGGATGATATTGTGACAGACGTGTCCAGGTTGCTTACGCATTCCAGCCATATCTATCTTTACGCACGGGGCCTCGCTCACCAGCCTCAACTACCTGTCGCGCTTTTTGTCGCTGGCGAGCCTGCCGCACCTTATTTTGAATGACATGCACCAGTTGACACGCGTATCGAAGGGGACGCTGGTGTTGATCAGTAAATCCGGGGAGACGCAGTCGCTGATTGAAATGGCGCGTAACGCGCTGCGCAAAGGGTTGAAGATTATTGCGATTACCCGTCAGGGGTCGACACTGGCGGCGAGTATAACCGCTGCCGTCGAGTTCTTTATCGCTGTGCGCGTCATTGACGGTGTTATAGCGGTAACGGGCGGAGAGATTCAGACCGTTATCGAAGGCTTTCCAGCCCTGAATGAAGGGGCGGTAATGCGTATTGCTGGCGGTGAAAACCGTCACCATGCCAGGCGCAACGGCGAAACCATTTCCCAGATCGAAACGCCAGCGCGTTTCGATTTCCTGTGCCGCTTCCGTTAACCCTTTGTCGTCTGGGTTATATCTGTCGGTATCACCAAAAAACGTATCGTTATGGTTTTGAGCGGCTTCAACGGAGAAGTAAAAACCGTTATTCGCCTGATGCATGACCTTAATGCGTGAATCATTTACGTCTGAGCGTGTATTATGACCAAAGCGAAGATCGACGGACGTATTTCCGCACCATCCCTGCGTGCTCAATAATAATGCGCTAATACACGTTGCTTTAATAATTATCTTTTTCATAATATCCTGCCGAGGTTATTTAATTGGCAGGCTATTTTTATTTTGAGTGCGCCATATTGTAAAAGTTATCGTCGTACATTTAGCGTATCGCTAAACATAAAAAAAGAGATACAGCATGCTGTATCTCCTGAGGTTTATTCCTGCACCCACCAGATAGCTTCAAACGGGCGCAATAGCAACGTATCGGGTCGGAAGGAACCTCTTCATAGTTGCTGAGTGCCACCCGCCATGCTCCCTCTACGGGGACGGGCTGCCACTGCTGGCGCGCGTGGCTCAGGTTCGCCACCACCATCAGCGTTTGTCCCTGCCACTGGCGGCGGTAGCACCACAGGGAAGGGTGGTCAGGCAGGAGATCCTCATAATCCCCCCACGTCAGTACCGACAAGGTTTTGCGCAGGCGAATCAGCGACTGATAGGTGTAAAACACCGAATTGGGGTCGTCCAGCGCCGCGCGGGCGTTCACGGTTTCGTAGTTGTCGCAGACGCCAATCCACGGCTCGGCCTCGGTAAAGCCCGCATTATGCGAGGCGTCCCACTGCATCGGCGTGCGGCCATTATCGCGTGACTTACTCGCCAGAATCGCCAGTAGTTCATCCGTATCGCGACCGTTAGCCCGCTGTTCGGCGAACATGTTCAGGCTTTCCACGTCGCGGTAGTCGGTGATACGGCTGAAATGCGGGTTGGTCATACCCAGTTCTTCACCCTGGTAGATATACGGCGTGCCCTGCATCCCGTGCAGCACCATGCCGAGCATTTTCGCCGCCGCCACGCGGTGTTCCCCTTCGTCACCAAAGCGCGACACGATGCGCGGCTGGTCATGGTTACACCAGAACAGCGCGTTCCAGGCTTTGTTGTGCATCCCCTGCTGCCAGTGGCGGAAAAGGGTTTTTAGCGCCACGAAGTCCGGCTTCGCCTTCGTCCATTTTTCGCCGCCGGGGTAGTCTACCTTGAGGTGGTGGAAGTTAAAGGTCATCGACAGCTCGCGGCCGTCAAGAGACGCGTACTGTTGGCAGTTCTCCAGCGAGGTGGAGGACATCTCGCCCACCGTCATCAGATTACGCGGCGTAAAGACGTCGCGGCTCATCTCCTGAAGATATTCGTGGATGCGCGGCCCGTCAGTGTAGAAGCGGCGACCGTCGCCGAGGGTATCGTCCGGGAAATCCTGATCTTTTGAAATCAGGTTAATCACGTCCAGACGCAAGCCGTCCACGCCGCGATCGGCCCAGAACTCGCACACTTTTTTCAGCTCGGCGCGCACCGCCGGGTTTTCCCAGTTGAGATCCGCCTGCTCCGGTGCGAACAGGTGCAGATAATACTGCTCGCTTTCGGCGTGCCAGCGCCAGGCGTTGCCGCCAAATTTGGAGCGCCAGTTGTTGGGAAGCGTATCCGGCGTACCGTCGCGCCAGATATAGAACTGGCGGTACGGACTCGCTTTATCCAGCGACTCACGGAACCAGGCGTGCTGCGTGGACGTGTGGTTAAAGACCATATCCAGCACGATGCGGATGCCGCGTTCATGCGCCCGGGCAACCAGCTCGTCAAAGTCGTCCAGCGTGCCGTAGGTCGGATCGATGGCAGTGTAGTTCGCCACGTCGTAACCGTTATCCACCTGCGGGGAGATATAAAACGGCGTCAGCCAGATGGCGTCAATGCCGAGGGTTTTCAGGTAGTCCAGGCGCTGCGTCACGCCGCGCAGATCGCCCGTGCCGCTGCCGGTGGTGTCCTGGAAACTCTTTGGGTAAATCTGATAGATGACGCCGTTCTGCCACCAGTGAGGAAGGGTATTCATAGTACGTTCCTGCAAATGCGAAGGGGCGCAACTGCGCCCCGAAAGAGAGAATTAAACAATCTGCAACGTGCCCTGACGGAACTTACGCTGGTAAACCACAGTAGTCAGCGCCATTGGGATGATAATCGCCACCGCCATCGCCAGCGCAAATACCTGCCAGAACGCGGGCTGAATGGAGAGGATACCCGGCAGGCCGCCGACGCCAATCCCGTTCGCCATCACGCTGTTCAGGCCGCACAGCAAGCCCGCCAGACCGGAGCCGATCATCGCGCAGAGCATCGGGAAGCGGTATTTCAGGTTGATACCGTACATCGCCGGTTCAGTGACGCCGAGGTAAGCGGAGATGGCAGCCGGAACGGAGATCTCTCGCTCGTTGTGCTTACGGCTGACGATGATGATGCCGGTTACCGCCGAGGCCTGCGCAATGTTAGACAGGGCGATGATCGGCCAGACAGGCGTACCGCCGAGGCTCTGGATCATCTGCATATCAATCGCCAGCGTGGTCTGGTGCACGCCGGTGATCACCAGCGGAGCGTAGAGGAAGCCAAACAGCGCGGCACCGATTGGCGCGAAGCTGCCGGTCATCAGGTGACGGACCGCGAAGGCCACGCCGTCGCCAATCATGCGGCCAAACGGACCGATAAAGGCGTGCGCCAGGAACACCGCCAGGATCAGCGAGCAGACCGGGACCACCACTAGATAGAGGTAATCCGGCACGATGCGCTTCAGGCGCGTCTCAATAAAGCCCAGCGCCAGGCCCGCCAGCAATGCCGGGATCACCTGCGCCTGATAGCCGACTTTGGCGATGGTAAACAGGCCGAAGTTCCACACCTCTGGCGTTTGCTGACCAAGTAAGTAAGCGTTCATTAACTGCGGAGAGACCAGCGTCACGCCGAGCACGATACCGAGAATTGGCGTTCCGCCCATCTTGCGCACCGCGGACCAGCAGATCCCGACTGGCAGATAGAAGAAGATCGCTTCGCCAATCAGCCACAGGAAGTCATAGATGCTTTGCAGCGCCGGGTACATCTGCGCCAGGGTTTTGCCGTCGCTCATTGGCACATCGCCGATGACGTTACGGAAGCCCAGAATTAAGCCCCCGCTGATCAGCGCTGGCAGCAGCGGGAAGAAGATCTCCGCAAAATGGGAAATCAGCTGCTCATGCCATTTCATATTCTGGCGCGCGGCCTTCTTCGCCTGCTCTTTATCGGCGGAAGAGTGCCCGGTAGTCGCCAGCAGAGCCTGATAGTAATCGCCCACTTCGGTACCAATCACCACCTGAAACTGCCCGGCGTTGGTGAAGCAGCCTTTAACCATAGAAAGCTCTTCAATGGCCTTCGGGTTGGCTTTGGCCGGATCGTTCAGCACGAAGCGCAGGCGGGTAATGCAATGGCTGACGGTGGCGATGTTATCGCGTCCGCCGACCAGGACGATCAGCTGATCGATATCTGTTTGTTTGACTTTACTCATC